>NZ_CP107834.1:0-4800000 GCF_036346595.1 Streptomyces sp. NBC_00525 | reverse complement strand
CCGGCGCCCCAGGCGCCGTACCAGCAGGCCGCGCCGCAGCAGGCGTACCCGCAGGCGCCCCAGCAGCCGCAGGGCTTCTACACCTCGCCGATCCCGGTGCGCCCCGCGACGCTCGGCGACGCGATCGCCTCCGAGTGGACCAAGATCAAGTCCGTTCGCTCGACCATGTGGACGCTGGGCATCATGACCGCGCTGCTGCTGGTCATCGGGGTGCTCGCGGCCGTCGCGGTGTCCGCGTCCGACCAGGACATCAGCGGCACACCGGTGCTGAGCCTCGGCTTCTTCGGCGTGCTGCTCGGCACCATCTGCGTGATCACGCTGGGCGTGATGACGATCGCCTCGGAGTACGGCACGGGCATGATCCGTACGACGCTGACGGCCTGCCCCGGCCGGGGCCGGGTGCTCGGCGCCAAGGCGCTGGTGTTCTTCCTGCTGACCTTCGTCCTGACCACGGTGATGACCTCGCTGGTGGCCCTGATCCAGACGTCCATGCTGGACGCGGCGTCGCCCACCGGCGAGGAGTGGCTGCGCGCCACGGTCGGCGTCGGCCTGTACGTGGCGACGCTGGGGCTGCTCGCGCTCGCGGTCGGCGCGCTGATCCGGCACTCGGCCGGGGCGATCACCATCATGATCGGCGTGGTGCTGCTGCCGCTCGTGCTGGCCATCTTCATGTTCGCCAGCTCGCTGGAGAAGCTCCGGGACGCCCTGCTGGAGTACTCGATCCCGAACCAGCTGAGCGTCTTCTACGACAACTCGGTCACGTCGTCCGGCCCGTCCGGCTGGGAGCCGCTGTGGATCATCATCGGCGTCACCGCGGTCGCCATGGGCGGCGCGTACCTGTCGATGAACCAGCGCGACGTCTGAGCCCCGCCGCCGCTCAGTGGCGAGGCGCGTTCCTGGACCGCTGCACCCGTGTGGTGCGGCGGTCCTTCGCGTTCCAGCAGGCCTTGTGCCAGTGCCTGCGGTCGTCCACCCCGCCGTACTCGGACCAGGCCACCAGATGCGGGACGCCGGACGGGATCTCCTGGTCGCAGCCGGGGCAGCGGTAGCGCTTGCCGGCCGCGCTCGCCCCGCTGACCGGGCGCACGGACCACTCCTCGCCCTGCCACTCCTCGGTACGCCCGCCCCCGCCGTACCGGTCGCCCGCTCCGCTCGCGCTGTCGTCGTTGCGGCTCTCGCCGCCTTTGGGGCGGTTGCGGCGCGGGGACACGTGTTTCACCTCACGGAAACGGGCTGACAGGTTCCGTCAAGCCTAGGGCCATTCGGGCGGTGGGCCTGTCCGTACGGGGCCGGGTGATGCCACTGGTTACCGGAAAATCGCAACAACTGCGGGCCGGACCGTGCCTTTGGCACGTGTCAGACGTTGTTGCCAGCATGGGGAGAGCCGCGTCGGCCGCAAGGAGGCAATTCGCGATGCGTGTGGGAACGTTCGTACTGGCGGCCCAGTTTCCGGGCCAGGGACCGGGGGAAGCGCTGCACCGCGCGATCCGGTCCGCCGAGGTCGCGGAGGAGTCCGGGCTCGACGCGGTCTGGCTGGCCGAACATCATTTCGTGCCGTACGGGGTGTGCCCGTCCGCCGTCACGCTGGCCGCGCAGCTGCTCGGCCGCACCCGGCGCATCCGCGTCGGCACGGCGGTGAGTGTGCTGCCCACGCAGCATCCGGTGGCGCTCGGCGAGCAGGCGGCGCTGCTCCACCTCACCAGCGGCGGCCGGTTCAGCTTGGGCGTGGGCCGGGGCGGCCCCTGGGTGGATCTGGAAGTGTTCGGCGGCGGCCTGGAGGCGTACGAGAAGGGCTTCCCGGAGTCCCTGGAGCTGCTGCTCGACTGGCTGCGGAAGCCGCGCGTGGCGGGCCGGGGCGGGCGGTACGGGTTCCGCGAGGTGGCGGTCGTCCCCCGGGCCGGCGAACTGCTCGACGCGGACGGCGCGGACGGCGCGGGCGGGCCCGAGGTGGTCGTCGCCTGCACCTCGCGTAAGACGGTCGAGCTGGCCGCCGAGCACGCCCTGCCGATGCTGCTCGGCATGCACTGCGGGGACGCGGACAAGGCGGAGATGGTGGCGCTGTGGCGGTCCCGCGCGCTGGCGGCGGGGCACAGCCCGGAGCGGGTGCGCGCGGCGGGGCACGTCTCGGCGGGCGTGGCCCAGATCGCCGACCGCACGGAGGACGCCGTCGAGACGCTGGTGAAGGCGATGCCGGGCTGGCTGCGGCAGGGGCTCGACGCGCATGTGACGGTGGACGGCCGGCACCGCGTCATGCGGGACCCCGTCGAGTACGCGGAGCTGCTCTGCGGCCTTCATCCGGTGGGCACACCGGAGCTGGCGGCCGACCGTCTCGCCGCCACCGCCGAGCGCACGGGCATCACCCGCTTCGCGCTCCTGGTGGAGGGTTCCGGGGATCTCGTGACCACGGAGGAGAACGTAGCGCGGCTGGGCAAGGAGGTACTGCCACTCCTGGAATGACCCCCGCGCACAGGCACGACGGTGTACCGCGTTGTACGTACGGCGGGGTACTCGTGGAGCCGCCGCCCCGGACCAGTTGCACCTCCCGCGGCCCGGAACGGCGACGGAAGCGTTCAGCAGTCCCGGAGCTCGGGCGACTGGTTGAGCAACTGGCCCCTCACCGAGGTGAACTTGGCCAGCCGGTCGTCGACCGACGCGTCCAGCGGGAACACCGCGACGCGGTGGCAGTTCTGGAATGCGAGTCGCACCCCGAAGTGCCGCTGCAGCGCGCCGCGTATCGCATCGCTCGCGAGCGCGCGCAGCAGCTGACCACGTGCCTGCTCGTCGGGCGGCGGCGTCTGGTTGTCGGCGAACTGCCCGCCGTCGACCTTCAGCTGAGCCACCAACGAGCTGATCATCTCCCACGCGTAGGGCAGGGAGGTCCGGACGCAGTCGACGAAGTCGGCTTCGTCGACCTCGCCTCGCTCGGCCTGTTCCAACAGAGCCGGTGAGACGTCGAGCGACATGGGTTCTCCTCTCGCGGCCCCGGCGGGCTGCCGAAGCCTTACGGGCAGGGAAGGAGGGCGGCGACGCAGCGTGCACACGCGGCGACCTCCTGCATCCACGGTAAGCGCGCAGTCCGGGCCGCACCAGGAGATTGGGAACACAACCGGCCAATAACGAAGGGGTTCAAAGAGGGGCAAGACAGAAAGTGTCAGGTCCGAAAGCGCTGGGGCCCCCGGATGGGGGAATCGCGTCGAGCCCCCGGCGTCGAGTAGCGTTGCCGACCATGCGTCTCGTCATCGCCCGCTGCTCCGTGGACTACGCGGGCCGGCTCACGGCCCACCTGCCCTCCGCTCCCCGCCTCATCCTGGTCAAGGCGGACGGGAGCGTGTCGATTCACGCCGACGACAGGGCGTACAAACCGCTCAACTGGATGTCGCCGCCCTGCACCCTCAAGGAGGGCAGCGGTGACACCGAGGGCGTCTGGACCGTGGTGAACAAGGCGGGCGAAAAACTGATCATCACTATGGAGGAAATCCTCCATGACTCGTCCCATGAGCTGGGCGTCGATCCAGGACTGATCAAGGACGGTGTGGAAGCGCACCTCCAGGAACTGCTCGCGGACCGCATCGAGACGCTGGGCGAGGGCTACACCCTGATCCGCCGCGAGTACTTCACGGCCATCGGCCCGGTGGACATCCTGTGCCGCGACGCGGACGGGCAGACGGTGGCCGTCGAGCTGAAGCGGCGCGGCGAGATCGACGGCGTCGAGCAGCTGACCCGCTATCTGGAACTGCTCAACCGCGATCCGCACCTGGCCCCGGTCCGGGGCATCTTCGCCGCCCAGGAGATCAAGCCCCAGGCCCGCGTGCTGGCCACGGACCGCGGCATCGGCTGCGTGGTCCTGGACTACGACGCGCTGAGGGGCATCGAGGACGACAAGCTCCGGCTGTTCTGAGCGAGGGCCGGGTCGGGACCGGGGCCACCGCTCGCGGACTCCACCGCGTCCTCTCCGGCCCCGGGGTCCTCCGTCGGCGTCTGCGTGGGCTCCGGGGACCCGGTGCCCGGGTCCGGGTCCGGGGGCGTCGACCCGCTCGGCTTCGTACCGGACTTGCCCGGTGACGGGGTGATCGGCTTGCCCGACGACACGGTCTCCGAAGGCTTCGGCGCCGTGCTCGACGACGTGGACGTGTCCGGCGCCGAGGGCGTCGTGCTGGGCGACTCCCCGCCCGGCGAGGCCGTGGCGCTGCCCGTGGCCCCCGGTGTCACGGCCGTCGAGGCCGACCCGGACGGCGACCCCGGGGACGAGACCGTCGTCGGCTTCCCGTCCGCCGGCTCACCGGTCGTCACCTCGGCGTCGTAGATGCTGTCGTCCTGCGGCACCTCCTGCTCGGTCGACGTACCGGCGCCGCCCTGCGGGTCGCTGCTCGACGTCAGCCCGAGCGTCACCACCGTGCCGAGGACACCGGCGAGCAGCACCCCGGCCCCGGCGGCGACCAGGTTGCGCCGAGCCCCGCCGATGTATGCCGGCGCGCCGACGCGCCGGCCGGACCCCTTGCCCGACCCGGCCGGTCCCGGCGCCGGCTGCCGCGGCACCACGGCCGTGTCGTCGAGCGGACGCCGCGCCGGGACCGGGGCGAGGGCCGGCACACCGAGCGGCGGCGACGCCTCGAACGCCCCGGCCGCACCCTGGCCGCCCGGCACCAGACCCGCGCCCGGTCCGCCGGAGCGGTCCGCGACCAGGGCGAGGGCACGCCGTCCCGCCACCGCGCCCCTGCGGTCGGCCAGCGCCCCGCGCATCCCGATCGCGGTCTCCAGCTCGGTCCTGGCCCGGTCGGGGTGGCCGGTGCAGAGCGCCAGCACACCCAACTCGTGGTGGAAGTACGCCTCTTCCGCGACCTCCCCGGCGAGCCGGCCGGCCTCCTGGCCGATCCGCAGGGCCCGCTCCCAGGCGCCCCAGTGCAGCCCGGCCGCGAACACGGGCGCCGCGCTGCGGGCGAGGAGCACGGCGGCGCTCGTCCGGCCCGCCCCCTCCCCCGGCACCAGCTGGTTCATGGCCGCGACGATCGCGTCGGCCTCGGCGCAGGCCCGTGCGGGGGTGACGGAGGGGTGCCCGGTCCACCAGGTGTAGTGCTGGGCGGCGGTACGGGCCCGGACGGCGGCGCCTTCGTCGTAGCCGGCGGCCACCAGCTGGGCCGTCACCCCGGCGGCCAGCCGGTAGCGGGAGCCTGCCGGGGAGAGCAGCCCGCAGCCGGCCAGTTCACCGAGTGCGGCGTCGGCGTGGGTGTCCCCGATGAGCGCCGGGAGGTGGGCCTGGTGGGGCACCTCGCCGCCGAGCGCGACGGCGAACCTCAGTGTCTCGCGGGCGGCCTCGCCGAGCCGGGAGGCGAGCAGGGCGGCGGGCGCGGCCGCCTCCCCGAGGCCGGGCAGCGGTACGTCCGCGGCCTCGGTGTCCTCGATGGCGCCGGTGCTCGCGGTGTCCTCGGCGCTCGTGGTGTCCTCGGTGCCGGTGGCGTCCTCGGGGTCCGGCGCCGGTGCGGGCCGGGTCGCCAGATAGCCGTACTCGTCGTACGCGGTGGGGTCGACGCGCAGGGCGTCGCGCTGCCGCAGCAGGGCGCCGGCCTGGACGAACCGCAGGGGCAGGCCCTCGGACTCGAACCAGAGGTCTCCGGCCCAGTTGGCCTCCTCCTCGGTGAGCGGGCGTTCGACGACCCGCTCCAGGAGTTCGACGGAGGCGGCGCGGTCCAGGCCGGCGAGGGGGACTTCTTCGAGGTGCGCGTCGGGGCCGGGCGCGGCGACGTCCGGCGTGGCGGCGAAAAGGTAGGCGCACTCGGGGGTGGCGTCCAGCAGTTCGTCCAGGGCGGCGCCGCCGAACTCCAGGTCGTCCAGGACGACGACGGCCCCGGTGGTCCGCAGCGCCGTCAGGACCTGGGCCCGGTCCGGGCGGAAGCGGGGTGCGTCGTGGACGGCGTCGAAGAGTCCGTACAGCAGGTCCGCGGCCGTGCGCTTGTGGCCGCTGAGGCGGACGACCCCGTCCGGCGCGAAGTCCGCGCAGGCGGCGGCGACGGCGTCGAGCAGCGCCGTCCGCCCGGAACCCGCCGGTCCGATGAGCCGGACGGAGCGGCCGCGGGCGAGCAGCCGGGTCAGCCGTTCCCGCTCGGCGTCGCGGCGCAGCAGGGGCAGTTCGGGCAGGGGCGGGCCGGGCGGCACGGGGGGCGTGGCGGCGCGGGCGCGGTCTGCGCGCTCGGCGGGGGTGCGGCGGACGGGGTCCGCGGGCTGCCCGCCGGGCGGGCACGGTTCGACCTCGCTGCCGTCGACCGGGTTGATGGTGAGCAGCAGGTCACCGGCGACGAGGGTGACCACACGGGCCTGTTGCGGTGTTTGCTGACCGAAATCCGGAGTCAGCGGATCGCGGGAGGGGCGGCGCCGTACGGCATCCTCCGCGGAGCCCTCGTTGTCGTGGCCGAACTCTTCCGGCCCCCGGTGTATCGGGTCCATCGCCAAAGCCCCCAAGACGCGTCGAGCGCGGTTGTCCCTCCCGGCCTCGCACGTCCAGATGCCGTTCACGGTCCGGTGTCCGCCGGGTGGGTCCGTCAATCGGCAGACGGCCGAACCCTAAACCTTCGCACAGTATCTACGAACAGCCGGGGTGGCGCGCCGCCCCACAGATCACGGTCTCGTGAGGATTGTGCGGCTTCGGCCGTACGGTCACCGAGGGTCCGCCCGGGGGTACGCGGCGTCCCCGTCCGGGTGCTTCAGACGCGTGGCAGGGACTCCGCGGCGATGCCGCCCTCGATGGCGAGGATGCGGTGCAGCCGGGTGGCCACCAGGAGGCGTTGCATCTGCGGAGGCACGCCGCGCAGCACGAGGCGGCGTCCGGCGCGCCCGGCCCTGCGGTGTGCGCCCATGATGACGCCGAGTCCGGTGGCGTCCCACGAATCCAGCTCGGTCAGGTCGAGCACCAGATCGCCGACGCCGTCGTCGAGGGCCGTGTGCAGGACCGTACGGGCGTCCGCCGCGCTTCGGACGTCGAGGCGGCCCCCGACGACCAGCTCGGCGTGGTCGCCCCTGATGTGCATATGCGCTCCCCTGGGATGCTCCGTGGCCCGGTCCGTCTGTCCGAAACTGTTACTGCCCCAACTGACTGCGGCAGCGACAGGGTAGTTGCCGTCTGTAAGCGAACCGATACCGAATTCACTCCGGGGAGTGATGCGGGACGGTTGCGGCCCCTGGCGGAGCCGCTGGTTCCGGACGGTGTTCCCCGAACGGCGCCCCGGCGTGATTGACAGCGAATCAGCCGGACCGGACCGGAAATGATCAGTAGGTGTAGAAGCCCTGCCCGCTCTTGCGCCCGATGTCACCTGCATCGACCATCCGGCGCATCAGCTCCGGGGCGGCAAACTTCTCGTCCTGGGATTCGGTGTAGATGTTGCCGGTGGCGTGCAGCAGGATGTCCACGCCCGTCAGGTCGGCGGTGGCCAGCGGTCCCATGGCGTGGCCGAAACCGAGCTTGCAGGCGATGTCGATGTCCTCGGCGGTGGCGACGCCCGACTCGTACAGCTTGGCGGCCTCGACGACGAGCGCCGAGATCAGCCGGGTGGTGACGAAGCCGGCCACGTCGCGGTTGACGACGATGCAGGTCTTGCCGACGGACTCGGCGAACTCCCGCGCGGTGGCGAGGGTTTCGTCGCTGGTCTTGTAGCCGCGTACGAGTTCGCAGAGCTGCATCATCGGGACCGGCGAGAAGAAGTGCACGCCGACGACGCGCTCGGGCCGCGCGGTCACGGCCGCGATCTTGGTGATCGGGATGGCGGAGGTGTTGGAGGCGAGCACGGTGTCGTCCCGGACGATCCCTTCGAGGGACCGGAAGATCTCGTGCTTGACCTCCAGCTTCTCGAAGACGGCCTCGACCACGACGTCCGCGTCGGCGACGGCGTCCAGGTCGGTGGTGGTGGTGATCCGGCCGAGGGCGGCCTCGGCGTCGGCGGCGTCGAGCCGGTCCTTGGAGACGAACTTGTCGAACGAGGCCTTGATGCCGTCGCGGCCGCGGGTCAGGGCCTCGTCGGTGACGTCGCGCAGCACCACGTCCCAGCCCGCCCGGGCGGAGACCTGCGCGATACCGGACCCCATGAGTCCGGCTCCGATGACGGCGAGCTTCCTGGCCACGTTGGCACCCCTCTGTATGTGTCGGTGGTTCTGGTCCATGCCCTCCGGCGGAGGTTAGTACCCGTGGCGCGCGCTGGGGCTGCGAAGAGATGCGCGTCACGTCTCAAATGACGGACATCACACCGGCAGGTGTCATTCGGCGGCGCGTCGGGCGTAGTTGAGTACCTTTTCGCCCAGCAGGTCCTCGATGTCGTCGAGCAGCACCAGGGCGTCCCGCGAGACCTCGGCGGGGCGGCGGCCGGCCACCATCTCGCGCCCGATGTACGCCATGAGCGTGCTGTGGACCCAGGAGAGCTGACCGGCCACCAGGACGGGCAGCGGGTCACCGGCCCCGGCACCGCTCTCCTCCAGCAGGGTGGCCTCCAGATGCCGCTGGGCCTCCTGCTGGATGTGCCACAGGCGGGCCTTGAGGCCGTCGGCACCCTCGATGACCCACATGAAGCGCTCGTAGCCCTCCATCAGCCCGACCGCGGGCGAGACACCCTCGACCTGGAGGCGCAGTTCCCGCAGCACGGCGTCGGCCGCGGACTCGCCCCTGTCGCGACCCCGGACGTAGCGGGAGAGTCGCTCGACCACGCCCCGGCTGCGGTCCAGGAAGAGGTCCTCCTTGGCGGGGAAGTAGTTGTACACGGTGTTGACCGAGACGTCGGCGGCCTGGGCGATCTCGGCGATCGTGACCGCGTCGAAGCCGCGCTCCAGGAAGAGACCGGTGGCCACGTCCGACAGCTGCTGCCTGGTCTGCCGCTTCTTGCGCTCTCTGAGTCCCTCAGCCATGCCCCCATCGTAGATCGAATGGGGTTCTCCAAAATTTGGGGTCATTGCATTTTTGGGGTGCCTCTGCTTTTGTGGGGGCATGCCCATCATCAGTACGGCCGGGCTCACCCGGACCTTCAGGAGCAGAACCGGTCAGGTCGAGGCCGTCCGCTCCCTCGACCTGACCGTGGCGGCCGGCGAGATCGTCGGCCTGCTCGGCCCCAACGGCGCCGGCAAGACGACCACCCTGCGCATGCTCACCACGCTGCTCGCCCCCACCGGCGGCGCGGCCACCGTCGCCGGACACGATCTGGCCGCCGACCCGGCGGGGGTCCGCGCGCGGTGCGGCTACGTCGCCCAGTCGGGCGGGGTGGACCCGCACACCACCGTGCGGGAGGAACTCGTCACCCAGGGCCGGATGTACCGGCTCGGCAAGGCGGCCGCTGCGCGGCGGGCCGGTGAACTGGCCGCGGAACTCGGCCTGTCGGAGCTGCTGGACCGGAAGACGGCCGCACTCTCGGGCGGGCAGCGCAGACGGCTGGACATCGCCCTGGGGCTCACCCACCGCCCCGCCGTCCTCTTCCTGGACGAGCCCACCACCGGACTCGACCCGGCGGGCCGCACCGGCCTGTGGGACCTGATGCGCCGGCTGCGCGACACGCACGGCACGACCGTCGTGCTCACCACGCACTACCTCGACGAGGCCGACGCGCTCGCCGACCGGCTGGTCGTCGTGGACGGCGGCCGGGTGGCGGCGCAGGGCAGCCCGGCGGAGCTGAAGACCCGGTACGCGGGCTCCCCGGACGCCACCCTCCAGGACGCCTTCCTGGCCGTCACCGGCCGGGCCCCCGCCGCCGACACCGCGCCCCTCGCGGTCTGACACCCCCTTGGGACACCCATGCCGCACGACATCGCGCTGATCTTCGGGCGCTACGCCCGCCAGACCCTGCGCTCCAGGTTCCAGATCCTCTTCGGCATCCTCATGCCGCTGCTCTACCTGCTCTTCTTCGGGCCGCTGCTCACCGGGCTGCCGCTCGGCGGGGACGGCGACTCCTGGCAGATCCTGGTTCCGGGACTGCTGCTCCAGCTCAGCCTGTTCGGCGCCTCGTTCGCCGGGTTCGGCCTCATCATCGACAACTCCACCGGAGTGGCCGAGCGGATGCGGGTGACCCCGGTCAGCCGGGCGGCACTGCTGCTGGGCCGGGTCCTGCGGGACGCGCTGCTGTTCATGTTCCAGGCGGTGCTGCTGGTGCTCGTCGCCGTCCTGATGGGGCTGCGCGCACCGCTGGGCGGGGTGCTGATCGGCTTCGCGTTCGTCGGCCTGCTGACCGTCTCGCTGGCCTCGCTCTCCTACGCGCTGGCCATGCGGGTCTCCACACCGCAGGAGTTCGGGCCCGTCATCAACGCGCTCACCATGCCGGCCATGCTGCTGTCCGGCCTGATGCTGCCGATGACGCTGGGCCCGGCCTGGCTGGACGTGCTCTCGCACTTCACCCCGTTCCGCTACCTGGTGGACGCGGTGCGGGACGCGTACACCGGCGCGTACGCCACCGGGCACATGCTGTACGGCGTCCTGGTCGCCCTCGGCCTCGCCGCCCTGGCCGTGACGGTGGGCACACGTGCCTTCGCGAAGGCCGGGGCATAACTACTCTGGGCGCATGGTCAATCTGACGCGCATCTACACCCGTACCGGCGACACCGGCACCACCGCCCTCGGTGACATGAGCCGCACCGCCAAGACCGATCTGCGGATCTCCGCGTACGCCGACGCCAACGAGGCCAACGCGGTCATCGGCACCGCGATCGCCCTCGGGCAGCTCGGCGAGGACATCGTGAAGGTCCTCGTCCGCGTGCAGAACGACCTGTTCGACGTGGGCGCGGACCTGTCCACCCCGGTCGTCGAGGACCCGAAGTACCCCCCGCTGCGGGTGGAGCAGAGCTACGTCGACAAGCTGGAGGCCGACTGCGACCACTACCTGGAGCAGGTCGAGAAGCTCCGCAGCTTCATCCTGCCGGGCGGGACCCCCGGCGCGGCCCTGCTGCACCAGGCGTGCACCGTGGTCCGCCGCGCCGAGCGCTCCACCTGGGCCGCGATGGAGGTGCACGGCGAGGTGATGAACCCGCTGACGGCGACCTACCTCAACCGCCTCTCCGACCTGCTGTTCATCCTGGCGCGGGTGGCGAACAAGGAGGTCGGCGACGTGCTGTGGGTGCCGGGCGGCGAGCGCTGAGCGCAGGCCCGTCCGCGAGCCGGTTCACCTCGCGGACGGGCTCTTCTCCCGGTCCCGGTCCGCGGGCTCCCGCTTGGGGAAGAGCGTGTAGCTCACCGCGATCACCAGGTTGATCCCGATCACCAGGAGCATCGTGCGCTGCCAGGACCGCAGCGAGGACACGTCCCCGTCTCCCCCGACGTACCAGGCGGCGGCCTGGAGCAGGACCAGGGCCGTCACCGCGGCGGTGCACCACCGGGCGGCGGTCACCCACTCGTACATGGCCCGCGCCTTCCCGTACTTCGGCGGCTTCACCGGCGGCGGGCCGCCCGCGAAACGGTGCGCCACCCGGGCGTCCGCCCACTTGATGGTGGAGTGGCCGAGGCCGACCGTGAAGCCGATGTAGACCGCGGCGAGCCCGTGCTTCCAGTCGGGCTCCGCGCCGTTCTTCAGGTCGACGGCGGTCACCACGAGCAGCACGAGTTCCAGCACCGGCTCGCACAGCAGCACGGCGGCCCCCAGCCGCGGTTTGCGCGCCCCGTAGCGCAGCGCCAGGCCGGTGGCGAGCAGCACCCAGAAGGCGATCTCGCAGGCGACGATCAGTGTGACGATCACGGTCCGCTCCTTTTCGGTCCCTTCCAGCCTGGCCGCCGCCCCGGCCCGGATCATCGGCCCCGGTGAGGAATCCCGACTGCATACTTCGATGTAGTGGCGGGTCGCCCCCGGCGCGGACGCGGCGTGTCGGGCGGGACGTGTTGGATGGACGCATGCCGGCTCTCCCCCTGTCCCGCCCCCACCGCGACGACGTGCTCATCGCGGCCTGCGGGCTGTTCGGCGGCCTGGTGCTGTGGCTGCTCGACCTCTACATGCGCACCGGGTACGTCCTCGGGGACACCCGGCTGCCGCTGATCCCGCTCGTCGTGATGTCGGCGGCGGAGCTGCTGCGCAGGACCGCGCCGCGCACCGCGCTCGCCCTCGGCACCGTCGCGCTCGCCGCGGACCAGTGCACCCACGGCAATCTCGCCACCGTGGCGATGTACACCGACGTCATGTACGCGGCGGTGCTGTACGGGACCCCGGCGGCCGCCCGGCGCATCCCGGTGGTGACGTTCCTGTTCAGCCTCGTCGTCACCATCGGCTCGCTGGCCTGGTTCCGCAGCGCCGAGGCCCTGCTCATCGGCATCGTCACCGCCCTCGTCGTCTTCGTGCCCGCCCTCACCGGGGTCAGCGTCCGCAACCACCGGGACGCCGCCGAGACCGCGCGGCTGCGCGCCGACCAGACCGCCCTGCTCGCCGAGATGGACCGCGCCCAGGCGGTCACCGCGGAGCGGGCCCGGATGGCGCGCGAACTGCACGACCTGGTCGCCAACCACCTGTCCGCGATCGCGATCCACTCCACCGCCGCGCTCTCCATCGGCGACCCGGAGACCTCCCGCACCGCCCTCGGCGTGATCCGGGAAAACAGCGTCGAGGGTCTGGCCGAAATGCGACGCCTCATCGGGCTGCTGCGCACCGGCGCGGGCGATCCGGAGCCCACCAGTTCGCCGACGCTCGGCTCGCTGGACGCGCTGATCGAGCAGCACCGCGCCGCCGCCGCGGCCGGCGGGCTGAGCTGTGTCCTGGAGGACACCAGGGCCGCCGGTGAGCCCCTGCCGGCGCCGGTCGAGCTGGCCGCGTACAGGATTGTGCAGGAGTCCCTCACCAACGCGCTCAAGCACGCCGCGCCGGGCCGGGTCGCGGTGCGGCTCGCGCGGGCGGCCGACGTGCTGACGGTGGAGGTGACCAGTGCGCTCGGCGACCGGCCGGGGCCGCGCGCGCCGGGGTCGGGGGCCGGTCTGGTGGGGATGCGGGAGCGCGTGGCGCTGCTCGGCGGGGAGTTCGCGGCGGGGCCGCGCGACGGGATCTGGCGGGTGCGGGCGGAGCTGCCCGTGTCCGGTACACGGAAGGCAGGGTGAGGTGGGGACATGACGATCCGGGTGCTGGTCGCGGAGGACCAGACGGCGGTACGGGCGGGGCTGGTGCTCATCCTGGGCAGCGCGCCGGACATCGAGGTCGTCGGGGAGGCGGGGGACGGCGAGGAGGCGGTGCGGCTCGCCCGTGAGCTGCGGCCGGACCTGGTGCTGATGGATGTTCAGATGCCGCGCCTGGACGGGGTCTCGGCGACCCGGCAGGTGACCGGGGAGCGGCTGGCGGACGTGCTGGTGCTGACGACGTTCGACCTGGACGCCTATGTGTTCGGGGCGTTGCGGGCGGGCGCCGCGGGCTTTCTGCTGAAGGACACGGAGGCGGCCGGGCTGCTCGACGCGGTGCGTACGGTGGCGCGCGGCGAGGGGCTGATCGCCCCGGCCGTGACGCGCCGGCTGATCGCGGAGTTCGCGGGGACGCCGGCCGTACGGGCGCCGGAGGTGCCGGACCCGTCGGTGCTGGAGTCGCTGACCAGGCGGGAACGAGAGGTGCTGGGGTGCCTGGGCGAGGGGCTGTCGAATGCGGAGATCGCGGTCCGGCTGTCCATGGCGGAGGCCACCGCGAAGACGCATGTCAGCCGATTGCTGGGGAAGCTCGAACTGCGGAGCAGGGTCCAGGCGGCCGTGCTGGCCCAGGAGTTGGGCGTGTGAGGTTTATTCGGGGAGCGACCGCGTTCTTTGGTCCAGACCTCTTGACGATTGGTCCAGACCTTCCTAATCTCACCGAGCACACTGCGGTGAGCCTGCCATGACAAAAGCGGGCTCAGGGCGGCGCAGGGTCAGTAGTCCACGGACCACCCCGTATGTCCGGACCTCACCCGAGGAGCACCGTTGAGCACTGAGACCCCCCACCGGACCCGATTCAGAATCGGGGCCGGGAAAGCCACCAGAACCCGAGCAGTCGCGGGCCTCACCGCGATGCTCCTTCCGCTGGCCGTCATGGTCGGCCTGGCCTCCCCCGCCGAGGCGGCATCCTCCGCCACGGCCACGTACCTCAAGAAGTCCGACTGGGGCTCCGGCTTCGAGGGCTCGTGGACGGTGAAGAACACCGGTACCACCTCCCTGAGTTCGTGGACCATCGAGTGGGACTTCCCCAGCGGCACCGCGGTCGGCTCCGCCTGGGACGCCACCGTCACCCACACGGGTGACCACTGGACCGCCAAGAACGTCGGCTGGAACGGCACCCTCGCCCCGGGCGCCAGCGTTTCCTTCGGCTTCAACGGCACCGGCTCCGGCGGCAGCTCGGCCACCAACTGCAAGCTGAACGGCGCCTCCTGCGACGGCGGGCCGGAGATTCCCGGCGACAACGCCCCCTCGGCGCCGGGCACCCCCACCGCCAGCAACATCACCGACACCTCGGCGAAGCTGAGCTGGACGGCGGCCACCGATGACCACGGCATCAAGAACTACGACGTCCTGCGGGACGGCGCGGTCGTCGCCACGGTCACCGGCACCACGTACACCAACAGCGGCCTGACCGCCGGTACGGACTACTCGTACACGGTCCAGGCGCGTGACACCGCCGACCAGACCGGCCCGGTCAGCGGCGCGGTCAAGGTCCACACCACCGGCGGCGGTGGCGACGACGGCGGCAACGAGACCGGCGACAAGGTCAACCTCGGTTACTTCGCCGAGTGGGGCGTCTACGGACGCAACTACCACGTCAAGAACCTGGACACGTCCGGTTCGGCCGCGAAGATCACGCACATCAACTACGCCTTCGGCAACGTCCAGGGCGGCAAGTGCACCATCGGCGACTCCTACGCCGACTACGAGAAGGCGTACACCGCCGACCAGTCCGTCGACGGCGTCGCCGACACCTGGGACCAGCCGCTGCGCGGTAGCTTCAACCAGCTGCGCAAGCTCAAGGCGAAGTACCCGCACATCAAGGTCCTCTGGTCCTTCGGCGGCTGGACCTGGTCCGGCGGCTTCGGCCAGGCCTCCCAGAACGCCGCCGCGTTCGCCGACTCCTGCTACAAGCTGGTGGAGGACCCCCGCTGGGCCGATGTCTTCGACGGCATCGACATCGACTGGGAGTACCCCAACGCCTGTGGTCTGACCTGTGACACGAGCGGCCCGGACGCGCTGAAGAAGCTCACCACGGCGCTGCGTGCCAAGTTCGGCAAGGACTACCTGGTCACCGCCGCCATCACGGCCGACGGCTCCCAGGGCGGCAAGATCGACCTGGCCGACTACGCCGGCGCCGCCCAGTCCCTCGACTGGTACAACGTGATGACGTACGACTTCTTCGGTGGCTGGGACAAGCAGGGCCCGACCGCCCCGCACTCCCCGCTGACGTCGTACAACGGCATCCCCAAGGACGGCTTCAACTCCGCGGACGCGATCGCCAAGCTGAAGGCCCAGGGCGTGCCCGCCTCGAAGCTGCTGCTCGGCATCGGCTTCTACGGCCGCGGCTGGACCGGCGTCACGCAGGCCGCCCCGGGTGGTTCGGCGACCGGCCCCGCGCCGGGCACGTACGAGTCCGGCATCGAGGACTACAAGGTCCTCAAGAACACCTGCCCCAGCAACGGCACCATCGCCGGCACGGCGTACGCGCACTGCGGCACCAACTGGTGGAGCTACGACACCCCGGCCACCATCAAGTCGAAGATGGCCTGGGCGAAGAACCAGGGCCTGGGAGGCGCGTTCTTCTGGGAGTTCAGCGGGGACACCAGCAACGGTGAACTCGTGAGCGCGATGAACACCGGCCTGAAGTAGGCCGGTAGCACAACCGAGGCTCACCCCCGAAAGCACCGGGGAGACAGGTCCGCCCCCTGTCTCCCCGGTTTTCGTATGTCTGTACGCAGTGTGCTAGTACGCGGTGTGCCTGTACGCGGTGTGCCTGTACGCGGTGTGCGTACGCGCGGCTCAGGCCACGTTCACCCGCTGGCCGGGCGGGGCCGCCTCCAGCCAGGCGAGAAAGCCGGTCAGCGCGTCCTCGCTCATCGCCAGCTCCAGGCGGGTCTCCCGGTGGCGGCAGCAGAGCACGATGGCGTCGGAGAGCAGCGCGAGCTCCTCCTCGCCCTCCGGCATGCGGCGGGCCACCACCTCGATCGCGGAGCGCTCCAGGACCCGGCGCGGCCGGGGCGAGTAGCTGAAGACCCGGAACCAGTTGACCTCGTCGCCGCTGTACCGGGCGACGCCGTACACCCAGCCCTTGCCCGACAGATCGGGCTCGGCCGGCACGTTCCACCGCAGACTGCAGTCGAACGTTCCGCCGGAGCGCTGGATCAGCCGCCGGCGCAGGCCGAAGACGAAGAGCCCCACCACGATCAGTGCGACGAGCAGTCCGCCCACCCACAGTGCGAGGAACATCTCCACCGACCTCCTCGCGTCGTCGAGTAAACGGATACCGTCCGGAACTTCACCTGCACCTGCATCGCCTCAGCCGCGACACGGTCCGGAGGCGTCTCCGGCACGGGCCGCGGCTGAGGGTAAAGCCATGTCGCGGGGTGGCTAGTGTGCGGCCACCGCACGCAGTCGTACTTCGGCGCGCCGCTCGGAAGCGGCGTCCGTGTCCGACTTCGCACGTTCGAGCGCACGCTCCGCGCGCTCGACATCGATCTCGTCGGCCAGCTCCGCGATCTCCGCGAGAAGCGAGAGCTTGTCGTCGGCGAACGAGAGGAAACCGCCGTGCACCGCGGCGACGACGGTCGCGCCGTCGCTCGTACGGATCGTCACCGGGCCCGATTCCAGCACACCCAGAAGCGGCTGGTGACCGGGCATGACGCCGATGTCGCCGGACGTGGTGCGCGCGACGACAAGGGTGGCCTCGCCGGACCAGACACTGCGGTCCGCGGCGACCAGCTCGACGTGCAGCTCAGCAGCCAAGGGTGGCTCCTCGGGTCACCACCCGGCGGTCGTGCCGGGTGTTGGGTCAATTCTACGGGGCGTGGTGAGGGGGACGGGACAGCACCCGTCCCCCTCGGTGAGCCGGGGCTCAGGAGACGCCGAGCTCCTTGGCGTTGGCCTTCAGGTCCTCGATGCCACCGCACAGGAAGAACGCCTGCTCGGGGAAGTGGTCGTACTCACCGTCGCAGATGGCGTTGAACGCGGCGATCGACTCGTCGAGCGACACGTCCGAACCGTCCACGCCGGTGAACTGCTTGGCGACGTGGGTGTTCTGCGACAGGAAGCGCTCGACGCGACGGGCACGGTGGACGACGAGCTTGTCCTCCTCGCCCAGCTCGTCGATACCGAGGATCGCGATGATGTCCTGGAGATCCTTGTACTTCTGGAGAATCCCCTTGACACGCATGGCCGTGCCGTAGTGGTCCGCGGAGATGTACCGCGGGTCGAGGATGCGGGACGTCGAGTCCAGCGGGTCCACGGCCGGGTAGATGCCCTTCTCGGAGATCGGACGGGAGAGAACCGTCGTCGCGTCGAGGTGGGCGAAGGTGGTCGCCGGCGCCGGGTCGGTCAGGTCGTCCGCGGGGACGTAGATCGCCTGCATCGAGGTGATCGAGTGACCGCGGGTCGACGTGATGCGCTCCTGCAGCAGACCCATCTCGTCGGCCAGGTTCGGCTGGTAACCCACCGCGGACGGCATACGGCCGAGCAGGGTGGACACCTCGGAGCCGGCCTGGGTGTACCGGAAGATGTTGTCGATGAAGAAGAGCACGTCCTGCTTCTGCACATCGCGGAAGTACTCCGCCATGGTCAGACCGGCCAGGGCGACGCGGAGACGGGTCCCCGGCGGCTCGTCCATCTGACCGAAGACGAGCGCCGTCTTGTCGATGACGCCGGACTCGGCCATCTCCTCGATGAGGTCGTTGCCCTCACGGGTACGCTCACCGACGCCCGCGAACACCGACACACCGTCGTGGTTGTTGGCGACGCGGTAGATCATCTCCTGGATCAGCACGGTCTTGCCGACACCGGCACCACCGAACAGACCGATCTTTCCACCCTTGACGTACGGGGTGAGGAGGTCGATGACCTTGACGCCGGTCTCGAACATCTCGGTCTTGGACTCGAGCTGGTCGAAGTTGGGCGCCTTGCGGTGGATGGACCAGCGCTCGGTGACCTCGGCCTCGGCCTCGGGCTTGTTCAGGATCTCGCCGAGGGTGTTGAAGACCTTGCCCTTGGTGATGTCACCGACCGGGACGGTGATGCCCGTGCCCGTGTCGGTCACCGGGGCCTGGCGGACCAGGCCGTCGGTGGGCTGCATCGAGATCGCGCGGATCACGCCGTCGCCGAGGTGCTGGGCGACCTCGAGCGTCAGGGTCTTGAGCTTGCCGTCCTCGGCCGGGTCGGCCACCTCGACGGTCAGCGCGTTGTAGATGTCCGGCATCGCGTCGACGGGGAACTCCACGTCGACGACCGGGCCGATGACCCGGGCGACGCGGCCCGTGGCAACGGCCGTCTCAACTGTCGTCGTCATTACTTGTCACTCCCCGCGGTCGCGTCGGCCAGCGCGCTGGCACCACCGACGATCTCGCTGATTTCCTGGGTGATTTCGGCCTGGCGGGCCGCGTTGGCGAGCCGGGAGAGCGTCTTGATGAGCTCACCGGCGTTGTCGGTGGCCGACTTCATCGCGCGGCGGCGGGCGGCGTGCTCGGAAGCAGCGGCCTGCAGCAGCGCGTTGTAGATGCGGCTCTCGACGTACCGCGGAAGCAGGGCGTCGAGGACGTCCTCCGCAGACGGCTCGAAGTCGAAGAGCGGCAGGATCTCGCCCTGGCCGTCCTTCTTCTCCGTGGCACCGAGACTGAGCGGCAGCATCCGGTCCTCGACCGGGTTCTGCGTCATCATCGACACGAACTCCGTGAAGACGATGTGCAGCTCGTCGACGCCGCCCTCGGCCGTCTCCTTGCTGACCGCCTCGATCAGCGGAGCGGCCGCCCGCTTGGCATCCGCGTACGTGGGGCTGTCGGTGAAGCCGGTCCACGAGTCGGCGAGCTTGCGCTCCCGGAACCCGTAGTAGGCGACGCCCTTGCGGCCGATCACGTACGTGTCGACCTCCTTGCCCTCACCGCGCAGCCGCTGGGTCAGCTTCTCCGCGGCCTTGATGGCGTTGGAGGAGTAACCGCCGGCCAGACCGCGGTCGCTCGTGATGAGCAGGATCGCGGCCCGTGCCGGGGTCTCGGCCTCGGTGGTCAGCGGGTGCTTGGTGGCGGAGCCGGTCGCCACCGCGGTCACCGCGCGGGTGAGCTCGGTGGCGTACGGCGTCGACGCCGCCACCTGGCGCTGCGCCTTGACGATGCGCGAGGCGGCGATCATCTCCATCGCCTTGGTGATCTTCTTCGTGGCGGTGACGGAGCGGATGCGGCGCTTGTAAACGCGAAGCTGAGCGCCCATCGATCAGCCCTCGCCCAGGAGCTTGCCGTCCGAGGTCTCGAACTGCTGCTTGAACGCGGCGACTGCGTCGGCGATCGCCTGCAGCGTGTCGTCGGACATCTTGGCGCCCTCGCGGATGCTGGTGAGGAGGTCCTTGCGCTCGCGGCGCAGGTACTCCAGCAGCTCCGTCTCGAAGCGGCGGATGTCCTCGACCGGGACGTCGTCCATCTTGCCGTTGGTGCCGGCCCAGACGGAGACGACCTGCTCCTCGACCGGGAACGGGGCGTACTGCGGCTGCTTCAGCAGCTCGACCATGCGCTTACCGCGCTCCAGCGACGCCTTGGAGGCCGCGTCCAGGTCGGAACCGAAGGCGGCGAACGCCTCCAGCTCGCGGTACTGGGCGAGGTCCACACGGAGGCGGCCGGAGACCTGGCGCATCGCCTTGTGCTGGGCGGAGCCACCGACGCGGGAGACCGAGATACCGACGTTCAGGGCCGGACGCTGACCGGCGTTGAACAGGTCGGACTCCAGGAAGCACTGGCCGTCGGTGATGGAGATGACGTTGGTCGGAATGAACGCCGACACGTCGTTCGCCTTGGTCTCGACGATCGGGAGACCCGTCATCGAACCGGCACCCATGTCGTCGGAGAGCTTGGCGCAGCGCTCCAGCAGACGCGAGTGGAGGTAGAAGACGTCACCGGGGTACGCCTCACGGCCCGGCGGGCGGCGCAGCAGCAGGGACACGGCGCGGTAGGCGTCGGCCTGCTTCGAGAGGTCGTCGAAGATGATCAGGACGTGCTTGCCCTGGTACATCCAGTGCTGGCCGATGGCCGAGCCGGTGTACGGCGCCAGGTACTTGAAGCCGGCCGGGTCGGACGCCGGGGCGGCGACGATGGTCGTGTACTCCAGGGCGCCGGCCTCTTCGAGGGCACCGCGCACGGAGGCGATGGTGGAGCCCTTCTGACCGATGGCGACGTAGATGCAGCGCACCTGCTTGTTCACGTCGCCCGAGCGCCAGTTGTCGCGCTGGTTGATGATCGTGTCGACGGCCAGGGCGGTCTTGCCGGTCTGGCGGTCGCCGATGATCAGCTGGCGCTGGCCGCGGCCGATCGGGACCATGGCGTCGACGGCCTTGTAGCCGGTCTGCATCGGCTCGTGCACCGACTTGCGGACCATGACGCCAGGGGCCTGCAGCTCGAGGGCGCGGCGGCTGTCGGTCGCGATCTCGCCGAGACCGTCGATCGGGTTGCCGAGCGGGTCGACGACGCGGCCGAGGTAGCCCTCGCCGACGCCGACGGAGAGCACCTCACCGGTGCGCTGCACCGGCTGGCCCTCCTCGATGCCGCTGAACTCGCCGAGGACGATGGCACCGATCTCGCGCTCCTCGAGGTTGAGGGCGAGACCGAGGGTGCCGTCCTCGAACTTCAGCAGCTCGTTCGCCATGGCGGAGGGCAGGCCCTCCACCTTCGCGATGCCGTCGCCGGCAACGCTGACCGTACCGACCTCCTCGCGCGAGGCCGCGTCCGGCTTGTACGACTGGACAAAGTTCTCCAGCGCGTCCCGGATCTCCTCCGGCCGGATCGTGAGCTCCGCCATCTGGGTTCCCTGCTCTCCTTGTTGGGCCCGAAGTTTCTTAAGGGGGTCTGGGGGCCGACCCCCAGGAATCTTCTGCAATTTCTGCACGGCCCAACCGGGCCGCTGGTCTTGCCCTGTCTCTGTTGGGCTGCGCTCGTGTCAGCCGGCCATGCGACGGGTCGCCTCGTCGAGGCGCTCCGCGATGGTGCCGTTGATGACCTCGTCGCCCACCCGCACCGCGATCCCGCCGAGGACCTCGGGGTCCACGTCGAGGTTGAGGTGCATCTGCCGGCCGTAGATCTTCGCCAGGGCCGCGCCCAGGCGCTGCTTCTGCCGGTCGGTGAGCGGCACCGCGGAGGTGACGATCGCGACCATGCGCTCCCGGCGCTCCGCGGCGAGCTTGGAGAGCGAGTCGAGTCCCGCTTCCAGGCTACGTCCACGCGGCTGGGTGACAAGCCGCACGATGACGCGCTCGGTGGTGGGCCGCGCCTTGCCACCGAGCAGGCTGCGGAGCAGCTCGCCCTTGGCGGCGGGGGTCGCGGTCCGGCTGCTGAGCGCGGCACGCAGAGCGGTGTCCGAGGCGACGATGCGGCCGAACCGGAAGAGTTCGTCCTCGACGTCGTCCAGGTCGCCGTTGCGCTGGGCGGCGGTGAGGTCCGCGGTGTTCGCCAGTTCCTCGACCGAGTCGACCAGGTCGCGCGACTGCGACCAGCGCGAGCGGACCATGCCGGAGACCAGATCGACGGCTTCGCCGCCCACCTGGCCGCCGAGCAGGCGGCCTGCCAGCTCGGCCCTGGCCTCGCCCGGCTGCGCCGGGTCGGTCAGGACCCGGCGCAGCGACACCTCGCGGTGCAGCAGCGCCGTGACGCCGGCCAGGTCCTCGGCGAGCTTCGCCGCGTCGACCGACGTGCTGTCGGTCAGCGCGTCGAGGCGCTCGCGTGCGGCAGCCAGTGCCTCGCGGCTCGCGCTGTTCATCGGACGGCCTCGGCCTTCGCCTCGAGCTCGTCGAGGAAACGGTCGACGGTGCCGCTCTGCCGGGCGTGGTCCTCAAGGGACTCGCCGACGAGCTTGCCGGCCAGTTCGGTGGCGAGCTTGCCCACGTCCTGGCGCAGCGCGGCGGCGGCGGCCTTGCGGTCGGCCTCGATCTGGGCGTGGCCGGCGGCGACGATCTCGTCGCGCTGGCGCTGGCCCTCCGCGCGCATCTCCTGCAGGATCACGGCGCCCTGCTCCTGCGCCTCCTGGCGCAGACGAGCGGCTTCGTGACGGGCCTCGGCGAGCTGCGCCTTGTACTGCTCAAGGACGCTCTGGGCCTCGGTCTGGGCCGCATCGGCCTTCTCGATGCCGCCTTCGATGGCCTCGCGACGCTCTTCCAGAACCTTGTTGATGTTCGGGAGGAGCTTCTTGGCGAGGAAGCCGAAGACGATGAGGAAAGCGATGAGGCCGATGACGAGCTCAGGGATCGGCGGGATGAGCGGGTTTTCCGCTTCCTCGGCCGCGAGCTGAACCAGGGGGTTCACGTCAGTGCCTTTCGTCGGTACGGACTAGTCGCAGCTCGTCTTAGTAGACGAAGGGCATGACCAGACCGATGAGGGCGAGCGCCTCACAGAAGGCGAAGCCGAGGATCTGGTTGGCACGGATGAGGCCGGCGGCCTCGGGCTGGCGGGCGAGCGCCTGGGTGCCGTTGCCGAAGATGATGCCGATACCGACGCCGGGACCGATGGCGGAGAGGCCGTAACCGACGGAGCCGAGGTCACCGGTGACAGCAGCAAGGGTCTGGGACATGCCAGTTCTTCCTTCTCTTTACGGACCGGTGGGGGTTGGCCACCGGACGATTGGGGGGGGCGAGCGCCTTGCTCAGTGGTGCTCGGCGAGCGCGCCCTGGATGTAGGTGCAGGTCAGGAGGACGAAGACGTACGCCTGGACCGCCTGGATGAAGAGCTCGAAGGCGGTCATCACGATGACCATGACGAACGAGACGCCCGCGTACGCGATGCCGATGCCGTTGAGCAGGTACCAGCTGGCGATCGTGAACAGCAGCAGCAGCGTGTGGCCGGCGAACATGTTCGCGAACAGTCGGACCGCGTGGGTGAAGGGGCGCACGAGGAGGTTCGAGAAGAACTCGATGAAGGCGGCGAGGTAGGCCACCGCACCGAGCGACTTGTCGAAGCCGGTGAAGTTCTTGAACGCTCCGACGAAGCCGTGGCGCTTGAACGTCAGGCTGACCCACACGAGGTAGACGATGATCGCGAGTACCGCGGGGTACGCGATGATCGACGTCACCGGGAACTGGGCGACCGGGATGACCGACCAGAGGTTCATCATCCAGACAAAGAAGAACAACGCGACGACGAGCGGAACGTACTTCTCACCCTCGCGCTTGCCCATCGTCTCGTAGACGATGCCGCGGCGGATGAAGTCGTAACCGGCCTCGGCCGTCATCTGGAGCTTGCCGGGCACCAACTTCGGCTTACGGAAGGCGGCCCAGAAGAAGCCCACGATGATGATCGAGCCGAGCAGGGCCAGCAGCATGGTCTTGTTGAAGTACAAGTTGCTGTCCGCGTCGCCCCAGATGGGCTCGAACAGGAACGAGTGCAGGCCGGGTGCCGGGAAACCACAACCGTCGAAGATGTGGCAATCGGTCTCGAAGGCGAGCACCTGTGTCGGGTCAGCACTCACCGCGGGCTCCTTCAGCGTGGCGCATAGGTACGGCAACCTCGTTGTGTCGGCGCGGCGTGCGGCCGCGGTTCGGCACTGGACTGGTGTTTCGGATGTGTGAGCGGCAGTCAGGCATGTGAGCCTCGCGATCGAGCAGGCGTCAGCTCACATGCACGCGCCCGCAGTGCCGCAGTTGGAACCGGACGATAGCAGGGTCCGGACCCCGCACTTATTCCGCCCCTACCCTTCACGCTTCGGACCCCGGGTTTCCGGGCTTGTCGCCCTTGTCGGACTCCGGTTCCACGTAAAGGATCTTGGCCTTCATGTGCGCACGTGCCTGTGCGCCGATCCAGACGAGGGTCGTCACGACCAGGGTGATCGCGAAGGCCTTCGGGTTGAACAGCGAGGTGTTCTTGAATACGGCGACGAAGATGAACAGCAGAAGCAGTTGGGCCGTGTACAGCATCAGCCCCATGGCCTGGAACAGATGCGGCAAGGACCTGGCGGTCCGCTGCAGGACCACAAGGCCGATCCCCATGAAGAGGATGACCACGGCCGTCCCGACGATCGCGCCCAGGGCTCCCTTGCCGCCCGCGACACCAGCGCTGACCGCGGCGGCAACGAGGCCGGCGGCAGCGGTGGGTACGGCGGATTGGAGGAGAGTCCGGACGTCGCTGGACGGCATGGGGCAGCTCCGCTTGCAAGGGGGTGGGCAAAGTGTCGTCATGGACGAGCGTAGGCCCGGTTCGAGTCGATGTTTCTCGCCGATGAACCGCGCTACATCAGGTTCTTCGGCTCCGTCACCGGGCTTCGTGAACGGTATCACAAACTATTTGATGAGGTCTTTACCAAGAAAGTGTGCTTGCCGTCACACGTGAGGACTAACGAGCACGTGTGAGCGCAGAACTCTTTCGATTTGTCTGCTAATGGCCGTCCACGACCGGTTCAGCGACGTGTGGAACCAGCCGCTCGGCGCTCGGAAATACGCGAACGATGGCTGATCGCCGTCGCTCCGTTGACGCCCGACACCCCAGCGGCGACCGGAGCCGCAGGAGCCCCCTCCGGCTCGTTCCCGCCGTCCCGCGGCCCGTCGGGTCCTGCCGGGTCCATCTGGCCGTCCACGGGCCCCTGTTGGCCCTCCACGGCACCGTTTCCGGTGGCATCCTCCCCCCGGCGCCGGCGGCGACGGTAGCGCGGCGGGACGAAGCTCTCCGCCCAGCGCGGGGCGCGCGGGGTGAAGCGGGGCATCAGGAGCAGGATCAGGCCCAGCGCGCTCAACCCGACGATGACCAGGACGATCCACAGGGACGTCGAGTGGACCGAGTAGCCCACCGCGCCGAAGGCGATCAGCGCCGACCAGAAGTACATGATCAGCACCGACCGGCTGTGCGAGTGGCCGATGTTGAGCAGCCGGTGATGCAGGTGGCCCCGGTCCGCCGCGAACGGCGACTGGCCGTTCCAGGTGCGCCGCACGATCGCCAGCACCAGGTCGGCGGCCGGGATCGCGATGATGGTCAGCGGCAGCAGCAGCGGGATGAACACCGGGAGCATCGCGTGGGTCGCCTGGCGCTCGCTGCCCTCGAAGATCTTCATGGTGTCCGGGTCCACCTGCCCGGTCACCGAGATCGCGCCGGCCGCCAGCACCAGGCCGATCAGCATCGAGCCCGAGTCCCCCATGAAGATCCGGGCCGGGTGCATGTTGTGCGGCAGGAAGCCGAGGCACATGCCCATCAGGATCGCCGCGAAGAGCGTCGCCGGGGCGGCGGCCTCGATGGTGTGCCCGTACCAGAGCCGGTAGGTGTACAGGAAGAACGCGGCGGCGGCGATGAGGACCATGCCCGCCGCCAGGCCGTCCAGACCGTCGACGAAGTTGACCGCGTTGATCGTGATGACGACCAGCGCCACGGTGAGCAGCGTGCCCTGCCACGGGGTGAGGGCGACCGTGCCGACGCCGGGGATCGGCAGCCACAGGATCGTCAGGCCCTGGAGGACCATGACGGCGGCGGCCAGCATCTGCCCGCCGAGCTTGATCAGGGCGTCGATCTCGAACTTGTCGTCCAGGACGCCGATCAGCCAGATCAGGGCCGCCCCGGAGAGCAGCGCCCGCGGCTCGCTGGACAGCTCGAAGACACCGTCCAGGTTGGCCAGGTGGCTCGCGACGATCAGCCCCGCGCACAGCCCGCCGAACATGGCGATGCCGCCGAGTCTCGGCGTCGGTTCCCGGTGGACGTCGCGCGCGCGGATCGCGGGCATCGCCCCGACCGCGATGGCGAACTTGCGCACCGGACCGGTGAGCAGATAGGTCACAGCGGCCGTGACGCAGAGTGTCAGCAAGTAATCACGCACGGGCTGCCCCACAAATGTCGCCGGCCATCTCGGAGTGTGTTGGCGGACACGCTCCCAGCCCACACCTTAACTACGTCGGTCCCATGGTTGAGGACACGGAGTCGGCCGCGATGGTTGCACGGCGGACGTCAGCGGGGCGCGGAGACGCCGGTCAGCGCGGTGACGACCGGGTCCAGGGCCTGGCTGATCTCGTCGCCCACGGACCGGAAGAACGTGATCGGGGCCCCGTACGGGTCGTAGACCTCGTCGGCCTCGGCGGTCGGGGCCAGCAGCCAGCCGCGCAGCGCGGCGGCGGCCCGGACCAGGGCGCGGGCACGCTCGACGACGCCCTCCTCGCGGGCGTCGGGCAGGGTCGCCGGGTCTATCGCCCGGACCAGCCGGGTGAACTCCTTCAGCGTGAAGGTGCGCAGGCCGGCCGAGTGGCCCATGGAGATGACCTGGGCGCGGTGGTCGCGCGTCGCGGTGAGCACCAGGTCGGCGCGGATGACGTGCTCGTCGAGCAGTTCACGGCCGGTGAACCCGGTGGCGTCCGCCCCGAAGTCGGCGAGCACCACCTCGGCGTTGGCCTCCATCGGGGCGCCCTCGTGGCCCCAGGTGCCCGCGCTCTCCACGATCAGCCCGCCCTGGAGCGGGTCGCCCAGCCGGTGCACCAGGGCGTGCCGGGTCAGCCGCTCGGTGATCGGCGAGCGGCAGACGTTGCCGGTGCTGACGTGGAGGATGCGGAAAGTGTCGGACCGCCCCGCTATGCCACGCCCCTCGGGGGCGGTCAATTGGCCACCTCGAGGTCGGGTACCACCTTGCGCAGCTCCTCCGCCGAGAGGGCCCCGGCACGCAGCAGGACGGGCACCTTGCCGGTGACGTCGACGATCGAGGACGGCACGATGCCGGGGGTCGGGCCGCCGTCGAGGTAGACCGAGACGGAGTCGCCGAGCATCTCCTGGGCGGCGTCGCAGTCCTCCGGCGCCGGGTGGCCGGTGAGGTTGGCGCTGGAGACGGCCATCGGGCCGACCTCCGTGAGCAGTTCGATGGCGACCGGGTGCAGCGGCATCCGGACGGCGACCGTGCCGCGGGTGTCCCCGAGGTCCCACTGGAGCGAGGGCTGGTGCTTGGCGACGAGCGTCAGGGCGCCCGGCCAGAAGGCGTCGACCAGCTCCCACGCCTGCTCGGAGAAGTCGGTGACCAGGCCGTGCAAGGTATTCGGGGAGCCGATGAGGACCGGCGAGGGCATGTTGCGGCCCCGGCCCTTGGCTTCGAGCAGGTCGCCGACGGCATCCGAACTGAACGCGTCCGCGCCGATCCCGTACACGGTGTCGGTGGGCAGCACGACGAGCTCGCCGCGGCGGACGGCCGACGCGGCTTCGCGCAGCCCCGTCGTACGGTCCGTCGCGTCGTTGCAGTCGTATCGCCGTGCCATCAGCCGGCCTCCTCAAGCGTGTACGGGTGGGGCGGGTTCTGGGCGCGCGGGGCCCGTGTCACGGCATCGCCTTGCGGGCCGTGGCGAACCGGGGGCGCCGGTTGAGGTCGGGGTGGTCGGCGGCGTCGGCCCAGCCCCGCTCCTCGGTGAAGATCCAGGGGACCTGGCCGCCCTGGGTGTCGGCGTGCTCGACGACGACGAGGCCGCCGGGGCGCAGCAGGCGGTGGGCGGTGCGCTCGATGCCCCGGATCGTGTCGAGGCCGTCCTCGCCGGAGAACAGCGCCATGCCGGGGTCGTGGTCGCGTGCCTCGGGCGCCACGTACTCCCACTCGGTGAGCGGGATGTACGGCGGGTTGGAGATGACCAGGTCGACCTGGCCGTCCAGCTCGGGCAGGGCGGTGAGGGCGTCGCCCTGGTGGACGGTGACGCGCGAGTCCTCGGCGTTCCTCCGGGTCCACTTCAGGGCGTCCTCGGACAGCTCCACGGCGTGCACGCGGGAGCGCGGCACCTCCTGGGCCATGGCGAGGGCGATGGCGCCGGAGCCGGTGCACAGGTCCACGATGAGCGGCTCGACGACGTCCATCGCGCGGACGGCGTCTATGGCCCAGCCGACGACGGACTCGGTCTCGGGGCGGGGCACGAACACGCCGGGGCCGACCTGGAGCTCCAGGTAGCGGAAGAAGGCGCGTCCGGTGATGTGCTGGAGGGGTTCGCGGGCCTCGCGGCGGGCGACGGTCTCCCAGTAGCGGGCGTCGAAGTCGGCGTCCGGCACGTTGTGCAGCTCGCCCCGCTTGACGCCGTGCACGAACGCGGCGAGTTCCTCGGCATCGAATCTCGGTGAGGGAACACCGGCGTCGGCCAGCCGCTGGGTGGCCTGGGCCACCTCGGCGAGCAGCAGGTTCATCGCGGTTCTCCGTACGGGTTCACAAGCGGGGCGGGACGGGTGGGGCTCAGGCGGAGGCGAGCTTGGCCGCGGAGTCGGCGTCGACGCACGCCTGGATCACCGCGTCCAGGTCTCCGTCGAGCACCTGGTCCAAGTTGTACGCCTTGAAGCCGACGCGGTGGTCGGAGATCCGGTTTTCCGGGAAGTTGTACGTCCGGATCTTCTCGGACCGGTCGACCGTACGCACCTGGCTGCGACGTACGTCCGAAGCCTCCTGCTCGGCGGCCTCCTGGGCGGCGGCGAGCAGCCGGGAGCGCAGGATGCGCATGGCCTGCTCCTTGTTCTGGAGCTGGCTCTTCTCGTTCTGGCAGGAAGCGACGACGCCGGTCGGCAGGTGGGTGATGCGGACGGCGGAGTCGGTGGTGTTGACGGACTGGCCGCCGGGGCCCGACGAGCGGTAGACGTCGATGCGCAGGTCGTTGGCGTGGATCTCGACGTCGACCTCCTCGGCCTCGGGCGTGACGAGGACGCCGGCGGCGGAGGTGTGGATGCGGCCCTGGGACTCGGTGGAGGGCACGCGCTGCACGCGGTGCACCCCGCCCTCGTACTTGAGGCGGGCCCAGACGCCCTGGCCGGGCTCGGTGGCCCCGTTGCCGCCCTTGGTCTTCACGGCGACCTGGACGTCCTTGTAGCCGCCCAGCTCGGACTCGGTGGAGTCGATGATCTCGGTCTTCCAGCCGACGCGCTCGGCGTAGCGCAGGTACATGCGCAGCAGATCGCCGGCGAACAGCGCGGACTCGTCGCCGCCCGCTCCGGCCTTGATCTCCAGGAGCACGTCCTTGTCGTCGCTGGGGTCGCGGGGGACGAGGAGCAGGCGGAGCTTCTCGGTGAGTTCCTCGCGCTCCTGCTCCAGCTCCTTGACCTCGGCGGCGAAGTCGGGGTCGTCGGCGGCCAGCTCGCGGGCGGTCTCGATGTCGTCACCGGCCTGCTTCCAGGAGCGGTACGCGGCGATGATCGGGGTCAGCTCGGCGTAGCGCTTGTTGAGCTTGCGCGCGTTGCCCTGGTCGGCGTGGACCGCGGGGTCGGCGAGCTGCTTCTCGAGATCGGCGTGCTCGCCGATCAGTTCCTCGACCGCCTCGAACATCTCGGCTCCTGGTTCCTTCGCTGGTCGTGCCTGCCGGCCGGTGGTTGCCTGCCGGGGCGGGGGTATACGGGCCCCGTCCCGGACCGGAAAAAAACGCCGGCCACGGCGCCCCCGGATGAGGGCGTCGCGGACCGGCGCGGACGGCTCGCTACTTGCCGGAGGCCTTGGCGCCCTTGCCGAAGCGGGCCTCGAAGCGGGCCACACGGCCACCGGTGTCGAGGATCTTCTGCTTGCCCGTGTAGAACGGGTGGCACTCGGAGCAGACCTCGGCACGGATGGTGCCGCTGTCCAGCGTGGAGCGGGTGGTGAACGACGCGCCACAGGTGCAGCTGACCTGCGTCTCGACGTACTGGGGGTGGATGTCGCGCTTCAAGGGTTTCTCCTAGGTTCGGGAGGGCACCGGGTCGCACGCGCGGATTGCGCGTCCGTGAACCGGGGCCGACGTACCAGTCTGCCAGGACCGGCCGTATCTCCCAAAACGAGGGTGGGCCCCCGGCTATTCCCCGGCCCGCCGGGGCGGGGGTACGGGGGTACGCGTGCAGGGCCGCACCCGCACCGGAGTGCGGGGGCGGCCCTGGACGGCGGCGGGGCCCCGACTAGTCGTTGTTGCCCGGCGCCGGGGTGGTCTTCTGGATCTGGAGCAGGAACTCCGCGTTGGACTGGGTCTTCTTCATCCGGTCCAGCAGCAGCTCGATGGCCTGCTGCTGGTCGAGGGCGTGCAGCACCCGGCGCAGCTTCCAGACGATCGCCAGCTCCTCGCCGCCGAGCAGGATCTCCTCCTTGCGGGTGGAGGACGCGTCGACGTCCACCGCGGGGAAGATCCGCTTGTCGGAGAGCTTGCGGTCGAGCTTGAGCTCCATGTTGCCGGTGCCCTTGAACTCCTCGAAGATCACCTCGTCCATCCGCGAGCCGGTCTCGACCAGCGCGGTGGCCAGGATGGTCAGCGAGCCGCCGTCCTCGATGTTGCGCGCGGCACCGAAGAAGCGCTTCGGCGGGTAGAGCGCGGTGGAGTCGACACCACCGGACAGGATGCGGCCGGAGGCCGGGGCGGCGAGGTTGTACGCGCGGCCCAGGCGGGTGATCGAGTCGAGCAGGACGACCACGTCGTGGCCCAGTTCGACCAGGCGCTTGGCGCGCTCGATGGCCAGCTCGGCGACGGTGGTGTGGTCCTCGGCGGGGCGGTCGAAGGTCGAGGAGATGACCTCGCCCTTCACCGACCGCTGCATGTCGGTGACCTCTTCCGGACGCTCGTCGACCAGGACGACCATCAGGTGGCACTCGGGGCTGTTGACCGTGATCGCGTTGGCGATGGCCTGGAGGATCATGGTCTTGCCGGTCTTCGGCGGGGCCACGATCAGACCGCGCTGGCCCTTGCCGATGGGGGCGACCAGGTCGATGATGCGCGTCGTCAGGACGTTGGAGTCGGTCTCCAGGCGGAGCCGGTCCTGCGGGTAGAGCGGCGTGAGCTTCTGGAACTCGGGCCGGCCGCGGCCGGACTCCGGCGCCATGCCGTTGACCGAGTCGAGGCGGACCAGCGCGTTGAACTTCTCGCGGCGCTCGCCGTCCTTGGGCTGGCGGACGGCACCGGTGACGTGGTCGCCCTTGCGCAGGCCGTTCTTGCGGACCTGGGCCAGCGAGACGTACACGTCGTTCGGTCCGGGCAGGTAGCCGGAGGTCCGGATGAACGCGTAGTTGTCGAGGATGTCCAGGATGCCCGCGACGGGGATCAGGACGTCGTCGTCGCTGACGGGCGGGGCGTCGCTCGCGAAGTCGTCGCGGCCGCGGCGGCCGCGACGGTCGCGGTAGCGTCCGCGCCGGCCGCGCCGGCCGCCCTCGTCGTCGAAGCCGTCGTCCTGGGGGCCGTTGTTGCCGCCCTGGCTCTGGCCGCCGCCCTGGCGCCGGCCGCCCTGGTCGTCGCCCTTGCCCCGGCGGTCGCGCTGGCGGTCGCGGCGCTGCTCGCCGCGGTCACCGCGCTGCTGACCGCGGTCCTGGCGGTCGCCGCGACGGCCCTCGGCGTTGTCGGCGGCGTTCTCGGCCTTGGCCTCGGAGCGGTCCTCGGCGGGTGCCTCGTGCTTCTGCTCGTGCTTGGGCTCGTCCTGGGCGCGGTCCTTGGTCTGGGTCTGCGCCTTGGTGTCCGGCTTGGTCTCCGGGCTGCCCGCCTGGGCGGTGGCGCGGCGGCGGCGGCGTTCGCCCGCGGGCTGGTCGTCGCTGGCCGGCTGGCCCGGGATGTCGATCTGCTGCTGGGCCGCGGCCTTCTCGGCGGGCTCGGCGGCGGGGGTCTCGTCGGCGGCGGCGGCGGTGCGCGCCTTGGAGGTGGCGCGGCGCTTCGGCTTCGTCTCCGTCGCCTCGGCGGGGGCCGCGGTGGCCTTGGCCTGGGCGGCGGGTGCGCCGCCGCCGGCCTGGGCCTCCTTGATGACCTCGATCAGCTGGCTCTTGCGCATCCGCGCGGTGCCCTTGATGCCGAGGCCGGACGCGACCTGCTGCAGCTCGGCCAGGACCATGCCCTCAAGGCCGGTGCCGGAGCGGCGGCGCCGTGCGGTGGTGCCAGTGGCAGCACCTTCGGCGGGCGCGGCGCTGTCGACGCTCTTGTCGGCAGTCACGCCCATCAGATCGGTGGTGTCGCTCACGAAGGGTCCTTCCCTGGAGCGGACGTCGGCCTTCTGGCTCGGCGACCGGTTGTGCTGTCCGGCTGCGGTCCTCGGTTGGTGCGGCCCGTGCCGGGGCGGTGGTCCGCCGGATGGAACGGCGGAGAGATGAGGTGTGCATGGGCCCGGCGCGAGCATCCCCCTGCTCGGCCCACTCTCTGGAGGAGCGAGGGGTGTCGTGCCGGTTCCGGAGCGTGCTCGCAACTGCTCAGGCAGGCTGCTCTGACAGTTGGGGAGGCTCCCGGAAGAAATGGTGGTCCCGAAGGGGACACGAAGCAACGCGCCTCATGGACGTCGATTGCAGACTTGAGGTTAACACTACCGGCTCCAACAAACATTCCCCCTCTCGCTCACCGGCAATCACTTCTCGGCCGGCGGTCTGCCGGTTACGACGACGTGAGCGGCAGGACGCTCGCGCCCTGCGCGTCGAGGGCGAGCCGGTTGGCCGCCCATCCCTCGCCCGCCAGCCGGGCGACCTTGTCGGCCTCGCCGTCCCCGGCCAGGGCCAGCACCGTCGGGCCCGCCCCGGAGATGACGGCCGGGACGCCCTCGGCGCGCAGCCGGCCCACCAGCTCGACGCTCTCGGCCATGGCGGGCGCGCGGTAGTCCTGGTGCAGCCGGTCCTCGGTGGCCGTGAGCAGCAGCTCGGGGCGCCTGGTCATGGCCTCGACGAGCAGGGCGGCGCGGCCGGCGTTGAAGGCGGCGTCCACGTGCGGAACGGTGCGCGGCAGGAGGCCGCGGGCGGTCTCGGTGAGGACCGGCTTGCCGGGGACGAAAACCACCGGAACGATGGAATCGGCGGGGTCCATCCTGATCGCACGGGCGGAGGAACCGTCCATCCAGGCGAGGGTGAATCCGCCGAGCAGGCAGGCCGCGACGTTGTCCGGGTGGCCCTCGATCTCGGTGGCCAGCTCCAGCAGGGCGGCGTCGTCGAGCCGGGCGTCCCCGCCGGTCGTCACGGCGCGGGCGGCGACGATTCCGGCGCAGATGGCGGCGGAGGACGAACCCAGGCCGCGGCCGTGCGGGATGCGGTTGGCGCAGACGATCTCCAGGCCGCGCGGCTGCCCGCCGAGCAGGTCGAAGGCGGTGCGCAGGGAGCGTACGAGCAGGTGCTTCTCGTCGCGGGGCAGGGTCTGGGCGCCCTCGCCGGCGATGTCGATGTGCAGTCCGGAGTCGGCGACGCGGACGACGACGTCGTCGTACAGGCCGAGCGACAGGCCGAGGGCGTCGAAACCGGGGCCGAGGTTGGCGCTGGTCGCGGGGACGCGCACCCGGACGGCGGCGGCTCGGAAGGCGGGACCGGCCATCGCTGTGACGACTCTCCTTGTGAGGCGGCGGGGAATCCGAGGAGCTGCGGGCGGGGATTCTTCGGGGGAGCCGCAACGGCCCGGTGGCACCCCGGCAGACGCGGCGGGGCGGGTTGGGTACAGCTTATCGAAGGAAGGTTCTGTGGCGACATAGGGCGCACAGGAGGCGCACGATGCGTGTCGCACGCCCGTGATGCGCTCTCCCGGGCGGAAAGGGCCGGTCGGGCGCCGTTTCTGACGAGGTGTCGCGCGTGAGGACGAGGTGGCGTGTGCGGTCCGGGGGCCGTCCGCATGGACCGGCCCCCGGACCGGCGGGTCAGGCCAGGCCCAGCCGTTCGGCGGCGGCGGCCGCGTCGACCGGGACGGTCACCGGCTGCGGGGCGCCGGCGACGGCCCAGTCGGGGTCCTTGAGGCCGTTCCCGGTGACCGTGCACACGATCTTCTGGCCGGGGTCCACCTTGCCCTCCTCGGCGGCCTTGAGCAGACCGGCGACGGACGCGGCCGACGCGGGCTCCACGAAGACGCCCTCCTGCGAGGCCAACAGGCGGTAGGCGGACAGGATCTGACGGTCCGTGACCTCGTCGATGAAGCCGCCGGACTCGTCGCGCGCGGCGAGCGCGAAGTTCCAGGAGGCCGGGTTGCCGATCCGGATCGCGGTGGCGATGGTCGACGGGTCCTTGACGACCTCGCCGCGCACGATGGGCGCGGAGCCGGACGCCTGGAAGCCCCACATGCGCGGCTTGTGCGTGGCCATGCCGTCGCCGGCGTACTCGGTGTAGCCCTTCCAGTACGCGGTGATGTTGCCCGCGTTGCCGACGGGGAGGACGTGGATGTCCGGGGCGTCGCCGAGGGCGTCGACGATCTCGAACGCGGCGGTCTTCTGGCCCTCGATGCGGACCGGGTTGACCGAATTGACCAGCGCGACCGGGTAGTTGTCCGAGAGCGAGCGGGCCAGCGTCAGGCAGTCGTCGAAGTTGCCGTCGACCTGGAGGATCTTGGCGCCGTGCACGAGGGCCTGGCCCATCTTGCCGAGCGCGATCTTGCCCTGCGGCACGAGGACGGCGCAGACCATGCCGGCCCGGACCGCGTAGGCGGCGGCCGAGGCGGAGGTGTTGCCGGTGGAGGCGCAGATGACGGCCTGCGCGCCCTCTTCCTTGGCGCGGGTGATGGCCATGGTCATGCCGCGGTCCTTGAAGGACCCGGTGGGGTTGGCGCCCTCGACCTTGAGGTGCACCTCGCAGCCCGTGCGCTCGGAGAGGACCTGGGCCGGTACGAGTGGCGTACCGCCCTCACGGAGCGTGACGACCGGGGTCGTGTCCGTGACCGGGAGGCGGTCCCGGTATTCCTCGATGATGCCGCGCCACTGGTGGGTGCCCTTGGTGGTCATGGGTCCTTACTCCCCTTCAACACGCATGATGCTGGCGACACCGCGCACGGTGTCGAGCTTGCGCAGCGCCTCGACGGTCCCGGAGAGGGCGGCGTCGGGCGCGCGGTGGGTGACGACGACGAGCGATGCCTCGCCGTCGGATTCCTGGCTGTCCGGCCGGCTCTGCTGGCGGACCGTATCGATGGATACGCCCTGGTCGGCGAAGACCGTGGCGACCTGGGCGAGCACGCCCGGTTTGTCGGCCACGTCCAGGCTGATGTGGTACCGCGTGACGACGTCGCCCATGGGGCTGACGGGCAGCCGCGTGTAGGCGGACTCGCCGGGGCCGGGGGCTTCGTTGAGCTTGTTGCGGCAGACGGCCACGAGGTCGCCGAGGACGGCCGACGCGGTGGGCGCGCCGCCCGCGCCGGGGCCGTAGAACATCAGCTGCCCGGCGGCCTCCGCCTCGACGAACACCGCGTTGTACGCCTCGCGGACGGAGGCGAGCGGATGGCTCAGCGGGATCATCGCGGGGTGCACGCGGGCGGTGACGGAGGCTCCGTCGGCGGCGCGCTCGCAGATGGCGAGGAGCTTGACGGTGCAGCCCATGCGGCGGGCGGAGGCGATGTCGGCGGCGGTGACCTCGGTGATGCCCTCGCGGTGCACGTCGCCGATCCTCACCCGGGTGTGGAAGGCGATGCCGGCCAGGATCGCGGCCTTGGCCGCGGCGTCGAAGCCCTCCACGTCGGCGGTGGGGTCAGCCTCGGCGTAGCCCAGCGCGGTGGCCTCGTCGAGCGCCTCGGAGTAGCCGGCGCCGCTGGTGTCCATCTTGTCGAGGATGAAGTTGGTGGTGCCGTTGACGATGCCGAGCACCCGGTTGACCGTGTCGCCCGCGAGGGATTCGCGCAGCGGGCGGACGAGCGGGATGGCTCCGGCGACGGCGGCCTCGTAGTAGAGGTCGCGGCCGTGCCGCTCGGCGGCGGCGTGCAGCGCGGCGCCGTCCTCGGCGAGCAGCGCCTTGTTGGCGGAGACGACGCTCGCGCCGTGCTCGAAGGCGGTGGTGATCAGGGTGCGGGCGGGCTCGATGCCGCCGATGACCTCGATGACGACGTCGAGGTCGCCCCGTTTGACCAGGGCGGTCGCGTCGGTGGTGATCAGCGCGGGGTCGATGCCCTCGCGCACCTTGGACGGCCGGCGCACGGCCACACCGGCGAGCTCCACCGGCGCGCCGATGCGCGCGGCGAGGTCGTCGGCGTGCGTCGTCATGATGCGCGCCACCTCTGAGCCGACCACACCACAGCCCAGCAGCGCCACCTTCAGCGGACGCGTACGCATCATCCGACCTCGTTTCCTTTACAGCTGTTGTACGGACCAGTCTCACTCACCGGACGGGCGTTCCCGCCACCCGTCCGGATCGTGAGACCTTTACGGGGATACCGTGGTACGGCCCCGGAAATACGGCATCAGCCGACATCGAGACGCAGGAGATCTTCCTCCGTCTCGCGCCGGACGATCACGCGCGCCGCGCCGTCCCGGACGGCGACGACCGGCGGGCGCAGGGCGTGGTTGTAGTTGCTCGCCATGGAGCGGCAGTAGGCGCCGGTGGCGGGCACGGCGATCAGGTCGCCGGGGGCCAGGTCGGACGGCAGGTAGGCGTCCTTGACCACGATGTCGCCGCTCTCGCAGTGCTTGCCGACGACGCGGACGAGCATCGGCTCGGCGTCCGAGGTGCGCGAGGCGAGCGTGACGCTGTACTCGGCGTCGTACAGCGCGGTGCGGATGTTGTCCGACATGCCGCCGTCCACGCTCACGTAGGTGCGCAGGCCGTCCAGCGGCTTGATCGTGCCGACCTCGTAGAGCGTGAAGGCGGTCGGGCCGACGATGGCGCGGCCGGGCTCCACGGAGATGCGGGGGGTGGCGAGCCGGGCGGCCTCGCACTCGCGGGTCACGATGTCGCCGAGCGCCTTGGCGATCTCGTGCGGTTCGCGCGGGTCGTCCTCGGAGGTGTACGCGATGCCGAGGCCGCCGCCGAGGTCGATCTCGGGGAGTTCGACGCCGTGCTCGTCGCGCACCTCGGCCAGGAGCTGCACGACGCGGCGGGCGGAGACCTCGAAACCGGCCATGTCGAAGATCTGGGAGCCGATGTGGGAGTGGATGCCGACGAGTTCCAGCCCGTCCAGCGTCAGGGCGCGGCGGACGGCCTCGGCGGCCTGTCCGCCGGCGAGCGCGATGCCGAACTTCTGGTCCTCGTGGGCGGTGGCGATGAACTCGTGGGTGTGCGCCTCGACGCCGACGGTGACGCGGATCTGGACGCGCTGGCGCTTCCCGAGGCGCTGGGCGGTGTGGGCGACGCGGACGATCTCCTGGAAGGAGTCGAGGACGATGCGGCCGACGCCGGCGGCGACGGCGCGCTCGATCTCCTCGACGGTCTTGTTGTTGCCGTGGAAGGCGATGCGCTCGGGGGGCATGCCGGCGTCGAGCGCGGTGGCCAGTTCGCCGCCGGAGCAGACGTCGAGGTTGAGCCCTTCCTCGGTGAGCCAGCGGACGATCGCGCGGGAGAGGAACGCCTTGCCGGCGTAGAAGACATCGGCGCCGGGTCCGAAGGCGTCGGCCCAGGCGCGGCAGCGGGCCCGGAAGTCGGCCTCGTCCAGGAAGTAGGCGGGGGTGCCGAACTCCTCGGCGAGGCGGGCGACCGGGAGCCCGGCGACGGTCAGGGCGCCCTGCTCGTCGCGGGTGACGGTGCTGGACCACACCTTCGCGTCGAGGGCGTTGAGGTTGTCGGCGGGGGCGAGGTAGTGGCCCTCGGACAGCACGTCGGCGTGACGGGGTCCGGCGGGGTGGGCGGAACGGCTCATCGTGTGTGGCTCTGTTCTCTCGGGTCTCAGAGGTGTTCGGGCGCGCTGACGCCGAGCAGGGTCAGGCCGCCGGCCAGCACCGTCCCGGCGGCTTCGGCGATGGCCAGCCGGGAGCGGTGGGCGGCCGAGGGTTTCTCCTCCCCGGCGGGCAGCGGGGGTGCGGCGTCGTGGAAGTCGAAGAAGGCGCCGGCGAGCGCTTCGAGGTGCCGGGCGAGCCGGTCCGGGGCGTGCTGCCGGGCGGCGGCGGCGAGTACGGCGGGGTGCGCGTCGAGCAGTGTGAGCAGCGGGGCGGCGCCGGTGGTGTCGATGTCCTCGCCGGGCGCGGCGGCGGTGAGGCCGAGCCGGTCGGCGCCGCGGCGCTGGGCGCGGGCGCGGGCGTGTGCGTAGCGGACGCGGAAGAGGGGGTTGGCCGCGGTCTGGACGATCAGCTCGGGTCCGAGGGGCGCGTGGTCGTGGCCGGCGGGCCGCAGCAGCCCCCAGCGGGTGGCGTCGGGGCCGAGCCGGCGGAGCAGTTCGGCGGCGGTGTGCCCGGCGGGGACGGGCCGTACCGGCGTGGCCGCCGCCTCCGCCGCCGCTTCCGCCTCCGGCTGCCCGTACCCCTCGGGGCTCACTCCGAGCCGTTGCCAGTCGGGGTCCGGCGCGCCGCCGTCGTGGCTGAGGTGGACGGGGGCGCCCTGGGTGCGCAGGAGGCGGCGGACGGCGTCCGCGGTGACGGCGGCCCGGACCTCGTGGGCGTGGTGGAGCCGGGCGGGGTGTCCGGCGAGGGCGTCGCTCCAGCCGTAGCGCTCGCCCTCGGCGCGGACGCGGTGCACCAGGTCGCGGTGGGCGGCGGCGCCGGCACCGGCGTCGAGCGTGAAGTTGAGGAAGCCGGGTCCGGTGATCTCGACGCCGGCGACGCCGGGGGCTGCGGTGAGCCGGTCGCGCAGGATCGCGGCGACCTCGCGGGCGCCGATTCCGGCGGGTCCGGCGAGCTGGAGCGCGACGGCGCTGGCGTACTCCCCGCGGCCGCCGGGGCGGGTCCGCTCCACCCGGACGCGCGCGGGCACGGGCACGCGGAGGGCGTCCTCGCGGACCGCGCGGCGCACGGCGCGCAGCACGGTCGTGGAGAGATCGACGGGGGTCACGGGACAAGCGTATGGGAGGGAGGGGGGCCCTTCGCGAACCGGTTTCGCCATGCGGTCAGCCGGCGGCGCTCTCCGCCCGCCCGCCGCCCTGCCCGCAGTCCAGTACGGGCGGCCGGCCGCGCTCCATGAGCCGGCGCACCAGCCGTACCAGCTCGCTGGGCTCGAAAGGTTTGGCCAGAAAGGCGTCCACCCCGGCGGCGACCCCGTGGTCCACCTCGTACGGCGTGCAGGAGCTGACGATCGCCAGCGGCAGATGCCCGGTGCGCGGGTCGGACCGCAGCCGGCCGGCGGTCTGGAGGCCGTCCAGCCGGGGCATGACGACATCGAGGGTGATCACATCGGGCCGGACCCGGTGCACCAGATCCAGACACTCGACACCATCGCCCGCGGTCACGACCTCGAAGCCCTCCAGCTCGAGGTTGACCCTGATCAACTGCCGGATGACCTTGTTGTCGTCGACAACAAGCACGCGGCCGCAAGCGCCTGACACCCTTCGAGAGTAGGCGGGCCGCAGGGGCTGCGTCCGGGTTTTGCCCACTTCCGTCCCCGGACGGAGGACGGCGAGGATGGCCGGATGTGTGTGCGAGGGGCGTACCGACCTCGCGCGATGACGCGGAATACCTGTTCACGGGCACCCCGCGGAAGCTGGTAGTGTTTCACCCGTCGCCGAGCAACACGGCGAAACGCCCCCGTAGCTCAGGGGATAGAGCATCGGCCTCCGGAGCCGGGTGCGCAGGTTCGAATCCTGCCGGGGGCACTTCGCAGGAAGTGCCATGAGGCGCTGATCGACGATTGTCGGTCAGCGCCTTTCTTCATGTCAGGACGCCATCGGGCCGGTCAGGCGCGCGGCCTCGTCGCGGAGGTCCTGGATCGCGCTCAGCGCCGCCTCGCGTTCGGCGTCGACGCGCGCACCCTGCTCCGTGAGGCCGGCGAGCGACTGTTCCACCCGGGCGATCCACTCGTTCACGTACCGGGTGCCGGCGTCGGTGAGGGCCTCCCGCCGGGCGCGCGCCTGCTCGGCGAAGCGATCCCTGATCGTCTGCCGCCGGTCGTTGACCGCCTTCCACTCGCCCTGCTCCCGCGCGACGCCCACCAGGTCCGTCAGCGGCTCCATGACCAGCAGCGCCCATCGCGCCTTGCCGGCCGCGCCCACCAGCTTCTTGGCCGCCTTGGTCCTGCCCCAGGGCTTGAACCCCTCCGCCCCGTTGGTGACCTTGCCGCCGACGTCGAGGATCTTCCGGGCCACTCCGTTCTTGCTGAGCTTGTCCACGACCGCGGCGGCGGTGCTGCCCGGTCCGTGGCCGCCGTCCTTGACCTTCTCCAGCCACTCCCCCGCCTTGGCGGCGCCCGCCTTCATGCCGTTCTTGGCCGCTTCCTTGGCGCTCCGGCTCAGCGGAGAGTCTTCCTCCGGCGCCGGGGCGGGCGCCGTCCCGGAGGTTTCGAGGTCGTTCGCCCAGGCGTCGGGCTCCGGCACCCGGGTTCCGTACTCGGCGGCCAGCGTGTCGAAGGCCGTCCGCATCGCGGAGAAGAACTTCGCGTCGAAGTCCGCCGCCATGTCCTCCTCCTCGTCCTCCACGGCACGGGCGACGCGGTCGGGGACGGTGCCGTTCTTGTCCGAGACCGCGGCGGCGACCCGCTCTCCGGCCGCGGTGGTCCGGTCGGCGACGACGCCGCTCTCCCTGTCCAGGGCGCTCAGCACGAGCTCCCTGGCGCCGGTGACCGCTTCCTGTGCCTTCCGCGTGGTCCGCGCGGCCCGGAGGTCGTCGCCGTCCAGCTCCCACCGCCGCTCGGCCTCCGTCAGTACCCGGAGGAGCTCGAACGCCTGGGCCCGGGGACGGACACCGTCGACGCCGGGCGCGACGAGGCGCCTCAGTTCGGCGGTGAGCGCGTCGATGCCGCTCTCGGCGACGAGTGCCGCGCGGTCGGCGGCCGGCAGGGACGGGTCGTTGACGGCGTCGACGTAGTCGCGCGCGTCGGTCGGAACGATCGGGACGCGGCCGGCGAAGGGCCCGAGCCGGGCCCGTATCTCCTCGATGACGACCTCGCGGTCGCTGTTCTCCGCGCTCATCTTGTTGACGACGACGACGCTCCGGTCGGCGAACCCGGCCCGGCCGAGCGCCTCCAGGATCGCCCCGGTCTCCGCCTCACCGGGCAGTTCGCTCGTCGTCACGATCATGAGGGCGTCTGCGCGGTGCACACCGCGCCGGGCCGCCTCGGAGTGCTCGTCGTCGCCCGACAGGGTTCCGGGCAGATCGACGAGGGTCGCTCCGTCCCACTCGTACGGTGTCGCCTCCTGCGTCTTGGGGGCCGCGTCGACGAGGGCGCCGACCCGGGCGGCGGGGAGCCGGAGGAGGGCCGCGACGAGCGTGGACTTGCCCGCGCTGTACGGGCCCGTCAGGGCGATGCGCAGCGGGCTCCCGTCGGCGCGGGGCAGCTCCGCGGTCAGCGGGCGGGTGCGCGGGTGGGCGGCCAGGAGCTTCTCGGCGCGGGCGCTCAGCGCGAGCACCCGTGCCCCGGAGCGGTCCTCGCCGCCGGAAGCGCCGGCCGGTGCCGTGTCAGTGGTCATGCGGTCCCCCGCCCCTCTCGTTCCGGTCGTCATGCGGCATCCCGTCCTTCTCGTCCATGGGGTCCGGGCGGATCTCGATCCGCTCGGTGAGTACGTCCACGCAGTGGTCGCGCAGGCGCGCCCGTACGTCGGCGGTGCGGGACGGGTCCGTCCGGACCAGGAGTTCGGCCCCGGGCGTCCGGCGTGCCCGGCGGACGGCCTCCGGGGCGCCGCCCGCGAGCTGGAGGAGCCTGCGGGCCAGGACGAGATCGATCGCGTCGAGGGCGGACCGCAGGGCCGGTCGCAGCCGGTCGAGCCGGCCGTACCTCTCCCGCGCGGCGGCGATGTCGGCGGACCGGGTGTCGAACCGGGCCCCGGTCAGCTCCGTCACCTCCGCCTCGAACCGGTCCGTCCAGGCCGTCAGCGTGTCGAACAGCTTGTCGAGGCCGGCCGCGGCCGCCGCGGTGCCGGCTTCCGTCCACTGCTCCTGCGCCCGTCGCAGCTGGAGTATCTCGCCGCTCAGCGCCTTCGCCGCTCCGGCCAGGGCCCCCGCCGAGTGCACCGCCGCCTTCGCGGGAGGGGGGAGGGCCTTGGTGAGCCCCTTGGTGGTGGCGGCTCCCAGGAGGGCCTTCGCCGCCCCCTTGGCCGCCGCCGTGCCGAGCGTCACGCTCTGGGTTTTGAGGCCGGGATACGGCTGTACCCGCGGTCGCGCGGCGTCGGCGTGGTCCGGGACGTCCACCGTCGTGCGCAGGAGGATGCCCCGGTCCAGCGCCGCCCGCTCGCACGCGTCGGCGAGGCCGGAGAGGAGTTCCTCCGCTTCCAGGCCGGTGAGGAAGTCGCGCCAGGTGCGCGCGGCGTCCTCGCCGCCCAGGCTCCCGACCACGTCCGGCAGCCGTTCCGCCGCCCGGTGCCGCACGGCGTCGAGCCGGTCGCGGGTGTCCCGGCCCGCCGTGCGGACGGCCGTGAGCACGGCGGCCCGGTCGTCGTCCGCCGAGCGTTCGAGCGCGTCGAGTGCGAGACCGATGCCCCGGAGTTCACGGGCGAGCCGGTCGTGAAGGGCGGCGACCGGGGCCCGGACCGCGTCCGCCAGCCGGACGGCGCGCAGCGGGAGCGCCCGCTCGGCCAGCAGCCGGGTGAGGGACTCCTCCAGCTCGGGCAGCCGGCTCGCCCGGAGGGCCAGGGCACCCAGCTCGCGGTCCGGGACGGACAGCGCCTCGTGGGCGGCGCCGGAGTGGACGGGGAGGATGGCGGGCGGGGTGAATCCGGCGGCGCGGCAGACCTGCTCGATCCGCGCGGTGTGCCCGGCGACCTGCTGGAACTCCCTGTCCGGGTCCTTGGCGAAGCGCTCCAGGCGGTGCCGTTCGACGACCCGGCTCTTCACGTTGACCACGACGAGCAGGGGTTTGCCCATGCGGAGCAGCCGCAGGAGTTCGGCGGACTCCTCGTCGTACAGGGTGTCGGCGTAGTTCCAGATGACCGCGTCGGCGTCGTCGCAGGCGGCGCGGGCGCGCATGGCGTCGTGGTCGTCGTCCTTGGCCGCGACGCCCGGCGTGTCGAGGTACGTGACGGAGCCGACCCGGAACGCGGCGGTCTCCCGCGTGGTGCGGTGTGCTCCCCGCCCTATGCCGTCCTGGTCCGGGTCGCGGGTCAGGACCTTGCGGAGCGTGGTCTTGCCGGACTTGGTCCGCCCGGCGACGGCGACCCGCAGCCTGCCCCCGGCGGCGGGCATGACCCGTACGGCGTCGTTCAGTTCGCGTTCGAGTGCTCCGAGGCGGCGCATCACCGCCACGAGCCGCCCGTCTTCGACGGCGTGCGGGGAGCACGGCACGGGCGGCGCGGCGCTCCCGGCCCCGGCCCGCAGGGCGGCCTGGACGTCGCGGTAGGCCGGCCGGCTCGGGTCCACCGTGCCCGACAAGGAGGCGAGCCGGTCGACCAGCGGGGCGAGGGCCGCCCGGAGGGCCGGGTCGGCCGGCCACAGGTCCATGGCCGCGGCGACGCGGTCGAAGGACGCGATGTTCTTCGTGTACCAGGACTCGAAGGCGCGCAGTTCGTCGATGCCGGTCCGGGAGGCGGCGGCCGACAAGCCCTCGGTGATCCGGGCGGCCGAGCCGAGGGCGGGGGCCGTATCGGCCGCTCCGTCCGCCGGGGCCGCGGGTTCGCGTCCGAGCACCGCGCGCACGTCGGGGTCCGCGAGCATGTCCAGGGCGCTCGCGGAGACGGCGCCGGTGTCCCGGACCTCGGTGACCCAGGACAGGGCCTCGTACCGCTCCGTGTCGAATCCGGTGCGTATGTCCGGCGCGAGCCACCGCCACCACCGCGGCCGTTGCGTCAGGAACGTCTCGTACGCCTCCCGCGCGGCGGCCAGGTCGCGCACCTTCTCCAGGAGGGGCACCAGTTCCCGGTTGCGCAGGTCCCGGAGTTCGGCGGAGCAGTGCTCCAGCACCGACTCGCGCGCCCGCGCCGCCCGCCGGCCGGTCCGGGGCAGGCTCAGGTCGGCCGTCGCGGACTCGACGTCGATGTCGCGGATCGAGGGCCAGACGCCCTGCGGCCATTCCGCTTCCGCGCGACGGCACGGCTCCAGCGCTCCGGGCAGCTCCCGTTCCGCAGCCGCCTGCGCGGCGGCGTCCGTCCGGAGCGCCTCCACCGGCACGCCCTCCAGGGCCGGCAGGCGGCTCCGCAGTCCGTCGAGCCGTCCCAGCTCCGCGAGATGCCGGTCCGCGTCCGGGACCGGGGTCCGTCCCCGGCTCGTCGTCAGGCGGATCAGTTCGTGTACCCCGGCGCAGGCCGCCACCGCGGCGGACACCGGCGGGAGGGTGCTCCCGGAGGCCGGCCGGTCCGGGCATCCGTGGGTCCGGGCGGCCGCGGCCACGTCCTCGGCGAAGCGCTGGAGCGCCGCCGGGCCGGCCACGGCGTCCACGCCCAGCGGTTCGAGCAGGAGGGCCAGCGTTCCGGCCCGGAGACCCGTTCTGTCGTGCGCTGTTCTGCCGTTCACCGGTCCGTCGTCCCCTTCCGCGTTTCCCCGCGCTCGCGGCCTGCTGCGAGAGTACCGCCGGGCCGCCGGTGTGCGCGGGGTCAGCCGACCGGCAGCCCCGGTGCCGGGTAGTGGTCCATCAGGTCCTTCACCTCGGCCCGCACCGCGGTGATCGCGGGCTCGTCGCCCGCACGGGCCGCCGTGATCACGCGGTCGATCCAGTCCGCGACGGTGGCCATCGCCGAGGCGGGAATACCGCGCGAGGTCAGGGCGGGGGTGCCGATGCGGATGCCGGAGGGGTCGAAGGGCTTGCGGGGGTCGTAGGGGACGGTGTTGTAGTTGACGACGATGCCGGCGCGGTCGAGGGCCTTGGCGGCGGTCTTGCCGGGGATGTCCTTGCCGGTGAGGTCCACCAGGAGCAGGTGGTTGTCGGTGCCGCCGGAGACCAGGTCGAAGCCGCGGGCGGCCAGTTCCTCGCCGAGGGTGCGGGCGTTGGCGACGACCGTGTGGGCGTAGGAGCAGAAGGCGGGCGTGGCGGCCTCGTTCAGGGCGACGCCGATCGCGGCCGTGGTCTGGTTGTGCGGGCCGCCCTGGAGGCCGGGAAAGACGGCGCGGTCCAGGGCGCGGGCGTGCTCGGCGCGGCTGAGGAGCATCGCGCCGCGCGGGCCGCGCAGGGTCTTGTGCGTCGTGGTGGAGACGACGTCCACGTGCGGGGCGGGCGAGGGGTGGGCGCCGCCCGCGATCAGGCCGGCGATGTGGGCGATGTCGGCGACCAGGACGGCGCCCACCTCGCGGGCGATCTCCGCGAAGCCGGCGAAGTCGATCTCGCGGGGCACGGCGGTGCCGCCGCAGAAGATGAGCTTCGGCCGCTCGGCGAGGGCCAGGTCGCGGACCTCGTCCAGGTCGACGCGGCCGGTGTCGCGGCGCACGCCGTACTGGACGCCGTTGAACCAGGTGCCGGTGGCGGAGACGCCCCAGCCGTGCGTGAGGTGGCCGCCCATCGGCAGGGACATGCCGAGCACGGTGTCGCCGGGCTTGAGGAAGGCCAGGTAGACGGCGAGGTTGGCGGGTGAGCCGGAGTACGGCTGGACGTTGGCGTGCTCCATGCCGAAGAGGGCGCGGGCGCGCTCGGCGGTCAGCCTCTCGATCCGGTCGATGACCTGCTGGCCCTCGTAGTAGCGCTTGCCGGGGTAGCCCTCGGAGTACTTGTTCTGGAGCACCGTGCCGGAGGCTTCGAGGACGGCGGCGGAGACGTAGTTCTCGCTGGGGATCAGGCGCAGGGTGTCGGACTGGAGCCGTTCCTCGGCGGCCACCTGGGCGGCGAGTTCCGGATCGGCGGCCAGCAGGGCGGGGTGGCGGGGCTGTGCGGGTACGGACGCGGTCACGGGTTCCTCACGGGTCGGCCGCATGGCTGCGGCGTGGACCCGGATGCCCAGGCGGACGGCTCTCCGGCATGACGCCCCCGGACGCGCCGGGGTGTGCCGCTCCCTCGTGGTCGATTCCACTGAGCACCCCGCGAGGAGTGCGCGCCAGTCGCGACGTCTCGCACCCTACCGGGCGTCCGCACGGGGCACGCAACGGTCGTACGCGGTCAGGCGGAGGCGCGTTTGCGGGGGGTGCTGCTCTTGGAGCCCGTCTGTTTCCCGGTGGTCGTCTTCCGGGCCGCCGGTTTCTTCGCCGTGCTCTTCTTGGCCGTGCCATTCTTCGCCGTGCTCTTCTTCGCCGCCGTCTTCTTCGAGCCCGAGGCGGATTTCTTCGTTCCGGAGGACTTCGGGGCGGCGGCCCGCTTCTCGGCGGTGCCCGTGTCGGGTGCGGGCTTCTTGCGGTCGGTGAGGGAGGTGACCTCGGCGACGGACCCCTCGTCCTCGTCCTCGCCGCGTGCCTCCTTCGCGGCGCGCACGCTGCTCTCCAGGGCCGCGATCAGGTCGATGACCTTGCCGCCGCCCTTGGCGCCCTTGTCGGCCGGTTCCGGGGTCCCGCCGGACGCCTTGGTGGCGATCAGCTCCTCGACGGCCTCGCGGTAGTCGTCGTGCAGCGAGTCCATGTCGACCTCGCCGAGGGTGTCCATCAGGGCGTCCGCAAGGTCCAGCTCCGCGTCGCGGACGGTGACGTCGGACTCCGGGGCGACGCCCTCGGGCGCCCGGATCTCGTCCGGCCAGAGCAGTCCGTGCATGGCGATCACGTCGTCCACCACGCGCAGCATGCCCAGCCGCTCGCGCCCGCGCAGGGCGTACTTGGCGAGGGCCACCTTGCGGCTCCGCTTCAGGGCCTCGCGCAGCAGGGTGTACGGCTTGGCCGCCGGTACGCCGTTGGCGGAGAGGTAGTAGGCCGCGTCCATCTGGAGCGGGTCGATCGCGTCGGCCGGGACGAAGGCGACGATCTCGATGGTCTTGGCGGTGGGCAGCGGCAGCCGGCTCAGATCCTCGTCGGTGATCGGGATCATCGTGCCGTCGGCGTCCTCGTACGCCTTGCCGATCTCGGCGGACGTCACCTCCTCCCCGTCCAGCTCGCACACCTTGCGGTAGCGGATGCGGCCGCCGTCCTCGGTGTGGATCTGCCGGAACGAGATCGAGTGGTTCTCGGTGGCGTTGACCAGCTTGATCGGGATGCTGACCAGCCCGAAGGAGATGGCGCCGTTCCAGATGGATCTCACCGGTTCACCCCTTGGGTCGGAAGGTGCGGGTAGTCGCGGGTAGCGGAGAGGCGAAGAAAATCCCTTTTGCGTGTGATTCTTATCGTATGACGCCGATCACGGAGGTGGAGGGGCGACGCCTGTCCCTGAGCAACCTGGACAAGGTGCTGTATCCGGCCACCGGCACCACGAAGGGCGAGGTGCTGCACTACTACGCGACCACGGCGTCCGAGGTGCTGCTCGCCCAGCTGCGGGACCGCCCGGTGTCGTTCCTGCGTTATCCGGACGGCCCGCAGGGACAGCGGTTCTTCACCAAGAACCCGCCGCCCGGTACGCCGTCCTGGGTACACCGGACCCCGGTGCCGCACCGCGCGAGCGAGCCGTCCGAGCAGGTGGTCGTCCAGGATCTGGCCTCGCTGATGTGGGCCGCCAACCTGGTGGTGGAGTTCCACACCCCGCAGTGGCGGGCCGCGACCCCCGCCGTGGCCGACCGGCTGGTGTTCGACCTCGACCCCGGAGCGCCCGCGACGGTCGTGGAGTGCTGCCGGGTCGCGCTCTGGCTGCGGGAGCGGCTGGCGGAGGACGGCCTGACGGCGTACGGGAAGACCTCCGGCTCCAAGGGCCTGCATCTGCTGGTCCCGATCACCCCCACGGACTCGGCGGCGGTGTCGGCGTACGCGAAGGGCCTCGCCGTCCGCGCGGAACGGGAGCTGGGGGATCTGGTGGTGCACCGGATGCGGCGGGCGCTGCGGCCGGGCAAGGTGTTCGTGGACTTCAGCCAGAACGCCGCGGCCAAGACGACCGCCACGCCCTACACGCTGCGCGCCCGGCCCGAGCCGTCCGTGTCGGCGCCGGTGACCTGGGCGGAGATCGAGGGCTGCCGCTCCCCCGGTGATCTGGTCTTCCTCGCGGGCGACCTGGCCGGCCGGCTGGACCGGTACGGCGATCTGCTGGCGCCGCTGTCCGATCCCGCCCGGTCCTGCCCGATCCCGGCACCGTAGCGGCGTTCCCCGCGCCCCGGACAGCGCGCCCAGGTTGGCCGGTTCACACCGCAGCCATACCGCACCCGCGGGAGTCTTGTCATGCCGCAGGGCAAATGCTTGCGGGGAGTGGTCGGATTGTCCGGCCCGTGGTGCACACTCTGCGCAGACACTGCTTGCGTGACGTCGGCGGGGAGGCGATGGCGTGTTCGCGGGGATCGACGAGGTCGACTGGGCCTCGATGGAGCATGCCTACGGGCCGGCGGACGATGTGCCCGCCCTGCTGCGGGGGCTGGCGTCCCCCGATCCGGCGGAACGCGAACGCGCCCTGGACGGGATGTACGGGGCGGTGCACCACCAGGGCGACGTCTATCCGTGCACGCTCGCCTGCATCCCCTTCCTGCTGGAGCTGGTCACCGACCCCGCCGTCCCGGACCGGGGCGACATAGTCGAGCTGCTGACCAGCATCGGCGGCATCGACCTCGGCGAGGACGACGAGGCGGAGCTCGGCGAGGACGAGGCGGAGGGCGCGGCCAACTACGCGATGGCGGCGGCGGCCGTCTCGGCGGGCGCCGGCGTCTTCTTCGGACTGCTGGCCGACGACGATCCGGGCGTACGGCAGAGCGCCCCGCTCGCCCTGGCCGCCCTGCACGACGACCCCGCCAGGGTGCTGGCCCTGCTGCGGGCCCGGCAGGCGGCGGAGCGGGACGAGGAGGTACGGCTGGCGCTGGTCGAGGCGGCCGGACGGCTGGCGCTGCGCCACCGCCCGCTGGCCGGGGCGGTCGGTGACTGGCTGGGCCGGCTGGTCGCCGAGGCCAACCCGCCGGGGCTGCGGCTCGCCGCCCTGGCCCAGCTGGCCCGCTGCGCACCGCGCGCGCTGCCCGGCGATGTGGTGCCCGTGGTCACCGGGCTGCTGGACGAGCTGCGCGCCTCCCCCGGTCCGGGCGGGCCCAGGACGCGCGGCGCGGAGCCGGCCGGGTCCGCCGCCGAGGCCGCCCCGGTGACGCTGCTGGGGCAGATCCGGGCGCTGTCCACCGAGGAGAGCGCCGGACGGACGGCGCCCTGGACCGCCGATCTGCTGCGCACCCTGCACGCCGGGCTGGACGACCGGGTCGCGGACCGGACGGTGCTCCTCGCCGACCAGCTGCGCAGCCCCGACCCCTGGCAGCGCGTCGACGCGGTGCGCATGGCCAACGGGCTGATCGGCGGCTGGCGGGGCTCGTACACGGAGCTGGTCCGGCTGGTGGGCGAGCAGCTCGCCGCACCGGAGCCGAAGCTGGCCGAGGCCGCCGCGCATGTGCTGGAGGGGCTGTTCGGGCTGGCCGCCCCGGCGGCGGAGGCGCTGGCGGAACAGGTCGCGGCGGACCCGGCCGGCTGGGTCAGGCGGTGGCCGGACGGGCGCACCCAGCTGGGCGGCGCGGCGCGGGCCCTGGCCCGGCTGGGCGATGCCCGCGCCCTGCCGGTCCTGGCGGCGGCCCTGGACGAGCCGCTGGTGCCGTACGACGTGGGGCCGGGCATCGCGCGGCTGGGCGAGGTGGCCCGGCCGCTGGCCGGGGTGCTGCGGCGCCGGCTGGCCGGTGCGGCGCTGGACGAGCGGGCGTACGACCGGGTCGGCCCGCTGCTGAGCGGGCTCACGGCGCTGCGGGCGGGCGAGGCCGCGCCGGAGGTGCTGCGGGTGCTGCGCGAGGCGCCGGAGGTCCGGGGCGAGTGGCTGCGTACGGCGGCGCTGCGGGCCCTCGCCGCGTTCGGGCCCGCGGCCGGCTGCGCGGTTCCCGAGCTGCGGCGGCTGGTGCGGGGCGACGGCTCGCAGGAGGCGGTCGAGGCGGCCGGGGCGCTGTGGGCGGTGGAGGGGGACGCCGAGGCGGTGCTGCCCGCGCTGCTGGGCGGGCTGAGGGCGGACAACGTGTACGCGCGGCGTGCGGCGGCGGACGCGCTGGGCGGTCTGGGCGAGCGGGCGGCGACGGCCGTGCCCCGGCTGCGGGGGCTGCTGCGCCACCGGGAGCTGTGGCTGCGGGTGGACGCGGCGATCGCGCTGTGGGAGGTTTCCGGGCGGGCCGCCGAGTCCCTTCCGGTGCTGCTGGCGGCCTGGGAGGAGAACCGGCACGTCCGGGTCCGGGTGGCGGAGTGCCTGGCGCGGATGAGACCCGCCGGTGCGGAGCCGGACGCGGCGCGGGTGCTGCGGGCCGAACTCGCCTCCGTACGCCGTCACAACGCCACCGACGGGGTGCACGGCAGCCATGACACGTACACGGACGAGAAGCTGCTGGCGCTGTGCCGCCGGGCGCTCGCGGGGAAGACGGGGAAGGAACCCACATGATCATTTTCGGTACGCGGGGTTATCTGTACCAGCTGGCGATCCTGACGCTGGTGTGCGGCTGGTGCGGGAATCCGGCGGCGCACACGCTGCGCAAGCGGATCACGAAGTTCACGCTGTTCTTCGTGCCGCTGTTCCCGATCTCGACGAAGTTCGCCACGCAGTGCACGTTCTGCGGCGGCGAGCAGCGGATACCCGCGGAGCAGGCCGATCAGCTGCTGTCCCAGCACATGGCGTCGCAGGACGGCAACCCGTTCGGCGGGACGCCGCAGCCGGGGTACGCACCGGGCGCGCCGGGCCAGGGGCAGAACCCGTACCAGCAGTGACGGCCGGGTCAGCGCGAAGCGCATACCGGCACTGAATACACATAAGGGACTTTCTTCCGAATAAGGTCGGCGGGACGGGTTCGCCCATCCCACGGGTTCACCCGTCCCTCGGGTTCGGGATCGGAGGAAGTCATGCGCGCGCGGCCGACCGCCCTGGTGACCGTCGCCGGTGCCCTGCTGCTGGCCGGCTGCGGCACGGGCGGGGAGCTGCGGAGCGCGGGGCGGGCCCCGGCCGCCGTGGGGCCGGTGCGCCTGTGGCCGACGCTGCCGCCGGCCTCCGCCGCCCCCTACGACTACGGCGAGGGCGAGACCGCGCGGGTTCCCGGCATCCGGGTGCCGGGCGGCGATGTGCGCCGGCTGGACCCGGTGGCGGTGGTGCGGGCGGGCCTCACGGCACCGCCGGACCGGACCGGCGCCTCCGACGACCTGCCGGCGCGGACGGTGGCGGCGGTCCGCGCCTGTGCGAGCACGCCGCGCTCCTGCCCGGTGCTGCCGCCCTACTTCCGCGACCTGACCGGGGACGGCCGGGACGAGATGGTCCTCGCCGTCCGCATGCCGGGCCGCCAGCTCTCGGTGCGCGTGTACATGCCGGAGTCCGGCGGGCTGACCCGGATCATGTCCACCTCGGACGCGGTGATCAGCGTGCAGCTGGCCGGGCGGGACCTGATCATGCGGGCGCCGTCCGGGATCACGGGCTACGAGTACCGCACGGCGTGGTCCTGGGACGACCGGCAGCGGGCGATGCTGCCGACGCAGGACGAGATCCTGCGCACCGGTGAGGCCCGGCCCCGCCCGCCGGTCCCGCGCCCCTCGGCCTCGCGCCCGCCCCGGCCCACCGCCTCGGTCTCCGGGGAGCGCAGGTGAGCCACCGGGCGGCCGGGCGGGGTGGGCGGCGGCCCCGGCTGCCCGCCTGGACGGCGACGCTGACCTGGAAGGCCGCCGTGTTCATCACGGTGATGTGCTGTGCGCTCGCCGCGCTCCTGGGCGTCCTGGTGCACACGGCCGTGACCCGCCAGACGGTGGGCCACGCCCGCGAGAAGTCGCTGACCCGGCTGACGGAGGTGTCCCGCGCCTACGAGGCCGGTGAGGCACTGCCACCGCGCTCCGGCGTCGACCCGCCGGAGCTGCCCCGTCCGCTGCGGGCGCTGGCGGCGGGCGGCCGGCGGGGCACGATGGTCGGCCGGCTCCGGGGACGGCCGGTGATGTGGGCGGCGGCCCCGGCGGACGGCGGGCGGGCGCTGGCGGCCTGGTCCGACTACAGCCAGAGCGCCCGGACGATCAACGGCCTGGACGGGGCGATCATCGGCTCCTCGCTGCTGGCGATCGCCGCCACGCTGCTGGTCGGGGCGTTCGCCGTCACCCGGGTCACCCGGCGGCTGCACCAGACCGCGCTGGTGGCCCGGCGGATCGGGGCGGGCGACCTGGACGCCCGCGTCGACGACCCGCGCACGGCGGACCCGGCGCGCCGGCAGGACGAGGTCGCCGTCGTCGCCGGGGCGCTCGACACCATGGCGTCGGCGCTCCAGCGCAAGCTCCAGGCCGAGCAGCGGTTCACGGCCGATGTGGCGCACGAGCTGCGCACCCCGCTGACCGGCCTGTCGGCCGCCGCCGAGCTGCTGCCGCCGGGCCGGCCGTCCGAACTGGTGCAGGACCGGGCCCGCGCCCTGCGGGACCTGACGGAGGATCTGCTGGAGATCTCCCGCCTGGACGCCCGCACCGAGCAGGTCGATCTGGACGTCCACGAGCTGGCCCCGCTCGCCGCACGGGTGGCGCGCGGCACCGGCACCCTGGTCGAGGTGACCGGGGAGCCGGTGCGCGTCGAGACGGACAAGCGGCGCCTGGAACGCGTCCTGGGCAATCTGATCTCCAACGCGCACCGGCACGGCAGGCCGCCCGTGGTGCTGACGGTGGACGGGCCGGTGGTGACCGTACGGGACCACGGCGACGGCTTCCCGGAGTACCTGACGACGGGCGGCCCGCAGCGCTTCCGTACCGAGGGCGGTGCCCGGGGGCACGGCCTGGGGCTGACCATCGCGGCCGGCCAGGCCGCGGTGATGGGCGCCGAACTGTCCTTCGCCGACGCGCCGGACGGCGGGGCGGTGGCCCGGCTGGCGCTGCCTCCCTATCCGGGCCCGGACACCCCGGAGCCGCCGTGAGCCCCGCACCCGGCGGCTCCGCGTCCTGACATGACCGACATAACCCCCACCTCTTGCTACGTTGCGGGGCATGACCGCATCGACGGCGGACGCGCGCCCGCCCGAACCGCGCCTGCCCAGGCGGCGCGGCGTGGAACTCTCGCTCCTCATCGGGGCCGTCCTGATCTCCGTCTACGGCTACGCCGCGGTCGGTCTCGCCCACGACGACGCGGTCCCGCCCGATGTCGCGGGGTACGCGGGCGGTCTGGGGCTGCTCGCGCTGCTGGCCCATCTCGCGGTGCGGCTGCGCGCCCCGTACGCCGATCCGCTGCTGCTGCCGATCGCGGTGCTGCTCAACGGGCTGGGCCTGGTGCTGATCTACCGGCTGGACCTGGAGACGCCGGGCGACCGGGCGGCGACGACGCAGCTGATCTGGTCCACGATCGGCGTCGCGTTCTTCATCGCGGTGGTGGTGTTCCTGCGCGACCACCGGGTGCTCCAGCGCTACGCGTATCTCTCGGTCGCCGCCGCCCTCGTCCTGATGATCGTGCCCATCTTCTTCCCGGCGGTGAACGGGGCGAAGATCTGGATCAGGGTCGCCGGGTTCTCCTTCCAGCCGGGCGAGTTCGCCAAGATCCTGCTCGCGGTGTTCTTCGCCGCCTACCTCGCGGCCAACAGCAACGCCCTCGCGTACACCGGGCGCAGGATCTGGCGGCTCCAACTGCCCACCGGGCGGGTGCTCGGGCCGATCGTGGCCATCTGGCTGATCAGTGTCGGGGTGCTGGTCCTGGAACGCGATCTGGGCACCTCGCTGCTGTTCTTCGGCCTGTTCGTGATCCTGCTGTACGTGGCGACCGGCCGGACCGGCTGGATCGCGGTGGGGCTGCTGCTCGCGGCGGTCGGCGCGTTCGTGGTGGGCTCGTTCGAACCGCATGTGCACAGCCGGGTGCAGGACTGGCTCGATCCGTTCGCCTCGATCGACGCCGGGCGGGGGCCGGGCCAGCTCGCCCAGTCGCTGTTCGCGTTCGCGGCCGGCGGGATGCTCGGTACGGGGCTCGGCCTCGGGCACTCCGTCCTCATCGGGTTCGCCGCCAAGTCCGACTTCATCCTGGCGACGGCCGGCGAGGAGCTGGGGTACGTCGGCCTGACGGCGGTGTTCCTGCTGTACGCGCTGCTGGTGGCGCGCGGGTTCCGGGCCGGGCTCGCCCTGCGCGACGCGTTCGGACGGCTGCTGGCGATCGGGCTGGCGTCGATCCTGGCGCTCCAGGTGTTCGTGATCGCGGGCGGGGTGATGGGGCTGATCCCGCTGACCGGGATGGCGATGCCGTTCCTGGCGCAGGGCGGTTCGTCCGTGGTCACCAACTGGATCATCGTGGCCCTGCTGATCCGGGTGAGCGATCTGGCCCGCAGACCGGCGCCGCAGGAGGCGGACGCGGGGATCGTGGCGCCGGTCGCGGAGGGCGGGCGGTGATCCGCTACATCCGGCACGCCGCCGCGTTCTGCCTGCTGCTGCTCGTGGCCCTGCTGGTGAACGCGGCCCGTGTGCAGGTCTTCGAGGCCGACGAGCTGGACGCCAACCCGGCCAACCGGCGCAACACCATCGCCCGCTACGACCAGCCGCGCGGCAACATCCTGGTGGACGGACGGCCCGTCACCGGCTCGAAGGACACCGGCGAGCAGCTGGCGTACGAACGCACCTACCGTTACGGGCCCCTGTACGCGCCGGTGACCGGGTACGCCTCGCAGACGTACGGCACCACGCTCATCGAGAACGCCGAGGACCCGGTGCTCTCGGGCACCGATCCGCTGCTGGCCCCGCTCCCCCTGTGGGGCGAGGTCAGCCGGGACCGGCAGCCCGGCGGGGACGTCGTCACGACGGTCCGGGACGCGGTGCAGCGGGCCGCGTACGAGGGGCTCGGCAACCGGCGGGGCGCGGTCGCGGCCGTCGAACCGGCGACGGGGCGCGTGCTGGCCCTGGTCTCCACCCCGTCGTACGACCCCGGGCGGCTCTCCGGGACCGGCTCGTCCGTCACGGACGCCTGGCGGGAGCTGAACGGGGCGGAGAGCCGGCCCATGCTGAACCGGGCAATCCGGCAGACGTATCCGCCCGGCTCCACGTTCAAGATCGTGACGGCGGCGGCGGCGCTGGACGCGGAGGTCGTCACCGATCCGGACGCGGCGACCGACACGCCCTCCCCGTACGTGCTGCCGGGCACCTCGACCGTGCTGCCCAACGAGTCGCGGGGCTGCGAGAAGGCGTCGCTGGCCGATGCGATCCGGGTGTCCTGCAACACCGTCATGGCGCATCTGGGTGTGGAGGTCGGGCTCGACGGGATGGTGGCGGCGGCCGAGCGGTTCGGCTTCAACGACGCCGGGCTGCGCATCCCGTCCGGGGTGGCGGCGAGCAACTTCGACACGGACATGAGCGACGACCAGCTGGCCCAGTCCTCGATCGGGCAGTTCGACACCACGGCGACCCCGCTCCAGATGGCGCTGGTGGCGGCGGCCGTCGCCAACGGCGGGGAGCTGATGTATCCGCATCTGGTGGAGCGGACGACCCGGCACGACGGCGCCACCGTCCGCACCACCGGCTCGCGGGCGTACCACCGGGCGATGAACCCGCTGACGGCGACGCGGCTGCGGCAGATGATGGTGGACGTCGTCCGGGACGGTACGGGCACGAACGCGGCGATCGACGGGGCGACGGTCGGCGGCAAGACCGGCACCGCCCAGCACGGCGTGGACAACTCGGACCTGCCCTACGCCTGGTTCATCTCCTGGGCGCAGGCGGACGGCGCGGCCCGCCCGGCGGTCGCGGTCGCGGTGGTCGTGGAGGACGCCGAGGCCGACCGCGCCGACATCAGCGGCGGCGGCAGCGCGGCCCCGATCGCCCGTGCCGTGATGGAGGCGGCCCTGCGAGACTGAGACCGGCCGGCGAAACGGGGGGCGAGTGACGGCTCACGAGGACATGCGCGGGGAACTGCGCGCGGTGCTGGCCGCGATCGAGCGCGCGGACCGGAAGCTGTGCGCCTTCCTCGACGTCTGGCCCGACGAAGCACTCGCCCGGCTGCCGGCCGCGTCCGGACTCCCGCTGGCCGGGCTGCCGTTCGCGGTGAAGGGCCCGTCCGGCATCCGCTCGTACGCGGCCCGCCGGCTGATCGCGGCCGGTGGCGTCCCGGTCGGCTCGACCTCGGTGCCCGGTCCGGGGACGTACTGGCAGACGTGGGGACTCGGCGCGCACGGCCGTACCGTCAACCCGTGGCGGCCCGACCGGACGCCGGGCGGTTCGTCGGCGGGTTCGGCGGCGGCGGTCGCGGCGGGCCTGGTGGCGCTGGCGACCGGCAGCGACGGGGCGGGCTCGGTGCGCATCCCGGCCGCCTGGTGCGGGGTGTTCGGGCTGAAGACGACGAACGGGCTGCTGCCCTCGCCGGACCGCTCGGGGCTGGCGTCGGCCGGGGTGCTGGCGGCGTCGGCGGACGCGGCGGAAACGTATCTGCGCTGTGTCCTGGACGGGTACGCGCCGGTGGCGCCGCGGCTTCCGCTCGCCGCCGCGTACAGCCCGGACCTGGGCTTCGCGGACACCGAGCCGGAGGTGGCGGCCGTGGTGCGGGGGGCGGTGCGGCGGCTGGAGGCGGCCGGGGTGGTGCGGACGGCCGGGGGCGGCTGCGCCCTGCTGGACCCGGTGGACGTCTGGACGGCGGTGCGGGGCGGGAACGTGACACCGCGCGAGGCGGAGTCGCGGGCGGAGAACGACCGCCGCCTCGACGCCTTCTTCGCCCGTACGCCCCTGCTGCTCACGCCCGTCACGCCCAACCGCCCGCACGGCCACGAGGGTCCGGGCGAGACCTTCTCCACGGCGCTGACCTGGGCGTTCAATCTGAGCGGGCATCCGGCGGCCAGTGTGCCCGCCGGGTTCACGGCGGACGGCTGCCCGGTCGGGCTCCAGCTGGTGGCCGACCGGGGCCGGGACGCGGAACTGCTGGGCGCGGCCCGCGCGGTGGAGCGGGCCCTGTCGGCGGGAGGCGGCGGGGCGCGCCCCGGAGGCTGAGGGACGCGCCTCATTCGTACAAGTACGCCGTTTCCGTACGTGAGTACGCGTACTCAGGGCGGTCCGGCGCCGAGGCGGCAGCCTGGAGTGCGACGAGCCACCCCCTGAACCAGGAGTCACCATGCGTACAGCCCGCCGCCGCCTGCGGACCGCCGCCGCCCTCGCCGTGACGGGCGGGGCGCTGGCCCTGCTCACCTCCGCCTGCTCGACGGCGGACGCGGTCTGCTCCGGCGGGGAGTACCCGGTGCTGTACGTGGGCAGCACCGGCAGCGCGTGCGTCAAGGACGGCGAGGAGCCGCCGAAGGGGTACGCCCGCTACCCCGAGGGCAAGGTCCCGGAGCACGTCGACGACACGTGGTGGACGTACTGGAACACCCACACGCTGGACGAGGACGGGAAGATCGTGGAGGTCTCGGAGTAGGGCGGCGCGTCCGGCTCAGGCGCCGGCGTCCCCCTGGGCGATCGCCTCGGCGACCTCCGCGACCCTGGCCTCCTCCTCGGCCGCGAAGCGGTCCTTGTCGAGCTGCTCGGCTATCTCCTCGTCCTGGGCCATCAGCAGGTCGAGGTTGGAGTCGCCGAGTTCGAGGACGCCCATGTCCACGTACGCCTTCTGGAGCCGTTCGCCCCACAGGCCGATGTCCTTGACGCACGGGACGATGCGGCTGAACAGCAGCTTGCGGAAGAGCTGGAGGAATTCGGAGTGCTCGGAGAGGTCCTTGGCCTCCTGCCGGCCGATGCCGAAGTTCTCCAGCACCTCCACCCCGCTGAGCCGGTCGCGCATCAGGTAGCAGCCCTCGATGACGAACTCCTCGCGCTCGCGCCGTTCCGCGTCGCCGAGCTGCTTGTAGTAGTCGCGCAGCGCCATCCGGCCGAAGGCGACGTGGCGGGCCTCGTCCTGCATGACGTAGGCGAGGATCTGCTTGGGCAGCGGCTTGGTGGTGGTGTCGCGGATCATGCCGAACGCGGCCAGCGCCAGGCCCTCGATGAGGACCTGCATGCCGAGGTAGGGCATGTCCCAGCGGGAGTCGCGCAGGGTGTCGCCGAGGAGGCCCTGGAGGCTGTCGTTGACCGGGTAGAGCATCCCGACCTTCTCGTGCAGGAACCGGCCGTATATCTCGGCGTGCCGGGCCTCGTCCATCGCCTGGGTCGCGGAGTAGAACTTGGCGTCCAGGTCGGGGACGGACTCGACTATGCGGGCGGCGCAGATCATCGCGCCCTGCTCACCGTGCAGGAACTGGCTGAACTGCCAGGCGGTGTAGTGCTTGCGCAGCTCGCCCCGGTCCTTCTCGGTCATCTTCGCCCAGTGCGGGGTGCCGTACAGGGTGAGCGCCTCGTCGGGGGTGCCGAGCGGGTCGGACGGGTCGACCTCCAGGCTCCAGTCGATGCGCTTGTTGCCGTCCCACTGCTTGTCCTTGCCCTTCTGGTACAGGGCGAGGAGGCGTTCGCGGCCGTCGTCGTAGTCCCAGCTGAAACGGGCGGCGCCGGTGGCCGGCACCGTCCACAGCGGCTCCTCGGGGGCGGTGGTGTAGAGGTCGTGGGTCGACACGGACGGCTCCTTCGCCTCGCGGATATCAGGAAGTCGGCGGGCTCCCGGCCCAGTTGGCAGGTTCACACGCTGGTAGACGCGTGGTCAACAAGTCGTGCGCGAGGGATTGACGGTCTTGCTGACAGGCAGTCTCATAATGAGTGACCGCCGGTAACCCATGTGTGAGGTGCCCCCAGCCATGACGACCGTCACCGAAAGCGACCTGCAGACGCTCCGCGACGCACTCGGCCCGCTGCGCGGCCGCGAGCAGATCGCCGAGCGGCTGCTGGAGGCCTCGGCCAAGCACTCCTTCGACCCGGACCGGGAACTCGACTGGGACACCCTGCCCGTGGACGGCAAGTGGTTCTGGCCGCCCGAGCTGGTCTCCCTGTACGACACCCCGCTGTGGAAGCGGATGTCGCACGACCAGCGGCTCGAACTGGCCCGGCACGAGGCCGCCTCGCTCGCCTCGCTCGGCATCTGGTTCGAGATCATCCTCATGCAACTGCTCGTGCGGCACATCTACGACAAGCCCGCGACCAGCAGCCACGTCCGCTACGCGCTCACCGAGATAGCCGACGAGTGCCGGCACTCGATGATGTTCGGCCGCATGATCACCTGGGGCAACGGCCCCACGTACACCGTGCCGCGCCGCTACCACAACATGGCCCGCGTCCTGAAGAGCGTCTCCACCACGCCCGGCTCCTTCGCCGGGACGCTGCTCGGCGAGGAGATCCTGGACTGGATGCAGCGGCTGACCTTCCCCGACGAGCGCGTGCAGCCGCTGGTGCGCGGCGTGACCCGCATCCACGTCATCGAGGAGGCCCGGCACGTCCGCTACGCCCGCGAGGAGCTGCGCCGCCAGATGGTGACCGCGCCCCGCTGGGAACGCGAACTGGCCAGGGTGAGCTGCGGCCAGGCGGCCCGCGTCTTCTCCGTCTGCTTCATCAACCCGCAGGTGTACGAGAACGTGGGGCTGAACCGCCACGAGGCCGTCGCCCAGGTCAGGGCCAGCGGACACCGCACGGAGGTCATGCGGACGGGCGCCAAACGGCTGACCGACTTCTTCGAGGACATCGGTGTCCTGAACGGGGTGGGGCGCAGGCTGTGGAAGAGCTCGGGCCTGCTGGCCTGACCGTGACAGCCCTTACGCTGGGGGGTATGACCCCAGCCGCCGCAGCCGCGCCGCCCGGCCGTGCGTACCGAAGGCTCAGCGTCGAGGAGCGCCGCGCCCAGTTGCTCGGCGCGGCGCTCACCCTCTTCGCCCACCGGGCCCCCGACGAGGTCTCGCTGGACGAGGTGGCGACCGTGGCCGGGGTGTCGCGGCCGCTGGTCTACCGCTACTTCCCCGGTGGGCGGCAGCAGTTGTACGAGGCGGCGCTGCGGTCCGCCGCCGAGCAGCTGAAGCTGTGCTTCGCCGAGCCCGCCGAGGGCCCGCCGACCGAGCGCGTCACGCGCGTCCTGGATCGCTATCTGGCCTTCGTCGACGAGCACGACGCCGGGTTCAGCGCCCTGCTGCGCGGCGGCAGCGTCGCCGAGACGTCCCGGACGGGCACCATCGTGGACGAGGTGCGCCGGGCGGCGGCCGAGCAGATCCTGCTGCATCTGGGCCACGACGGGCGCGACGAGCCCGCGCCCCGGATGAGCATGATGGTGCGCACCTGGATCGCGGCGGTCGAGGCGGCCTCGCTGATCTGGCTGGACGAGGGCAAGCGGCCGGACGCCGGCGAGCTGCGCGACTGGCTGGTCGACCAGTTCATCGGCCTGCTCGCGGTCACCTCCGCGTCGGACCCGCAGACCGCCGCCGCCGTGGCCGCGCTGCTCCCGCTGGAGACGGAGCGGGGCCCGGCCGGCCGGCTCGCGGACCGGCTGGCCCCACTGGTCGGCGCGGCGGAGCATCTGCTGCCGCATGACTGACCGGCCGGGCCGATCGGTCAGACTGGCCCGGTGAGAAGCGAGAACACCGCCTTCGTCGGCGGCCCGCTGGACGGCCGGGTCCTGCCCGTCCTCACCGGCGCGACCGGCCACCCGCCCAAGTGGTACGAGGTCCCGGTCCCGGACGCCGCGGGCGGCCCGCCCACCGTGTACGCGTACCGCCGCACCCCGGCCGGCCACACCAAGCGGCTGGGCATCCAGCGGGGCTGGATCTACGAGTACGCCCCGGACGGCCGCGAACGGCACCGCGTGCGATGGCCGTGGTCGAAGCCGGAGCGCCACGGCGGACGGGGCGGCCAGGAACCGCCCCACTAGGATCGGTCGTCCGGCGCAGGGAAGGCCGGGTGGGTCACGAGGGGGGATGCGCCATGGAGGCGCCACGTCAGGACGAGCCAGGCCGCTTCGGGCCCTACACCGTGCTGGCGCGGTTGCGCGAGACGGCCACCGCCGTGCAGTACCTGGCACACGGAGCCGGCGCACAGGACCTCGTCGTCGTCACCGCCGCCCGCCCCGAACTCGCCTCGCTGCCCGCCTTCCGGCACCGCTTCGACGCGGAGACGCGCCTCGCCGACCGGCTGGCGGGCGGCTGGGTCGCCCCGCTGCTGGACACCGGCGAGGACGAGCGGCCGTGGACCGCGACCCCCTATGTGCCGGCACTGACCCTGGACGAGGCGATAGGGACCTCGGGGCCGCTGCCCGAGCGCGCGGTCCGGGTGCTCGGGGCGGGCCTCGCCGAGACGCTGGCCCGGGTGCACGCCACCGGCGCCACCCTCCAGGGCCTCTCCCCGCGCACCGTGCTGCTCGCCGCGGACGGCCCCCGGCTGACCGCGTTCGGCCCGCTGGGCGCGGCGGCCGAGGCGGCGGGCCGCGACGGCCGGCTGTCCGTGCGCCTGGGGCACCTGACTCCGGAACAGCTCGCGGGCGAGGAGGCCGGTCCGGCGTCCGACCTCTTCGTGCTGGGGCTGCTGCTGGCCTATGCGGCGACCGGCGCCACGCCGCTGGCGGACGGCCCGCCCGCCGAGGCCGCCGAGCGCATCGCGCAGGCCGATCCGGAACTGGGCGGGGTGCCCGAGGAGTTGCGCGGCCTGATCGCCCGCTGCCTGGCGAAGGACCCGGCCGACCGGCCGGACGCGGGCGCGGTGGCCGCCGAACTCGCGCTGGAGGGCGCGGCGGCGCTCGCTGCGGCCGGCTGGCTTCCGGACCGGCTCGCGGCGGCGGTGGCCGCGCAGGGCGCCGAGGCCCGCCGATCGGCGCGGGGGCCCGAGGCGCAGGGGCCCGCACACGACGCGCCCGCCCCGCAGGAGCCCCGGACGCAGGCCCCCGCGCCGGAGGCGGTGGCCGGGGCCGACGTCCAGGACGCCGTACCGGCCGTGCCCGCCCGGCAGCAGCCGCCCGCCGCCCCCGCGCCGGCCCTGGACACCCGCACCACGCAACTCGGGGTCATCGGCCGGCCGGCCGCCGCGCAGCCCGTACCCGCCGCCCCGCCCGCGTCGTGGCCGGGCTCGGGGGCGTACCCGCCGGCGCAGCTCCCGCCCGAGCCGCTGCCCGTACCCGCGCCCCCGGCGCCGGCGGCCGGAGCCCCGCGCTCCGGTCTCGACCGGCGGGCGCTGCTGGTCGGGGGCGCCGCCGGGCTCGCCGGCCTGCTGATCGGCGGCGGGGCGGTCTACGCGACCGGCTCCGGCGACGACGCGAAGGCGGCCCCGGAGCCGAAGCCGAAGCCCGCGCCCAGCAGCACCCGGCCGACCCTGGCCGGCACCGCCCCGCAGCCGCGCTGGATCCACACCCACCCGGAGGGCGAGCCCGCGCCGCTGACGGCCGCGCTCTGGAAGGACCGGCTGCTGGTCCTGACCGACGAGAAGCGGGCGAGCGCGGTGGACCTGCGCACCGGGCGCCGGGTCTGGGAGTGCCAGGACGGCGCCGGGGACCGGGCCGCGCTGCCCGCCGACGACGAGCACTGCTTCGTGGTGGGCGCGTCCGGGTTCCTGTGGATCTCGGCGAAGGACGGCAAGGTCGCCGAGCGGCTGGCGTACGAGGACGGCTTCGAGGACCTGCCCGGCCTCACGCTCGCCACCCTGGTCGGCGCGGACGGGTCGAGCATCTGGTTCACCGGGTCGCACCGGGTGACGGTGAAGGCGCCGAAGCCGAAGAAGGGCAAGAAGCGCGGCAAGGACAAGAAGGTCGTCAAGTCGTATCTGTTCGCGTACGACATCGCGGAGCGCAAGGAGCTGTGGCGCTCGGCGCTGCCCAACGGGCGCGGGGACGCGGCGCCCGCGTACCAGCTGATCGCGGTCCGCGAGGACGCCGTCGTGGTGCGGCAGCGGCCGGCCTCCCGTACGGCGAAGCAAGTGAAGGCCGCCAGGAACAAGTCGCGGTTCATCAGCTACGACCGGGCGACCGGCAAGGCGCAGTGGACCAAGTCGCTCGGCCGGGTCACGCCGGACGCGGCGGCCGTCGGCGGGGACGACGGCGTGCTGTACGCGGCGGAGGGCAGCGGTCTGCGGGCCTTCGCGACGCCCGGCGGCAAGGCACGGTGGACGCTCGAGGGCGGCCGCGACTCCGTCTTCGGGGTCCCGGTGCCGAAGGGCGACACGCTGTACACCACCAACCGGAACCATGTCGTCGGGGCGCTCGACCGGGAGAGCGGCAAGGCGGTCTGGCAGCGCTCCACCGAGGCGGCGGGCGACGGCACGCCCGCGATCACCGTCAGCTCCACCGGGAAGACCCTCCTCGCCGCCGAGCGCGGCCAGGTCACCGCGTTCGCGGCGGCCGACGGCAAGCGGCTGTGGAAGTTCCAGGACATCGGCAACCAGGACCCCGGGGGCGAGACCGTCACCGCCGGGTACCAGGTGCTGGCGTACGAAGGAACGGCGGTCGTCCGGCGCGGCGGGACCGTCTACGCGTTCCCGGTGGCCTGAGCGCACCCGTCCGGCGGACGGGGCCACCGCCTTCCGGGCGATTCCGGGGGCGGTGGCCCGCCGCCACACCCCTGGGTCCTTGCATCGCACCCCGCACGGCGTGAGCGTATGTACGAAATGCGCTCACTCATGGGGTAGTCGCACGATTCGCCCCGGTTCGGAGGTGATGTCGTGGCGTCGGGCACCCTGGTGCGTACCCTCGGTACGGCGGTGCTGGCCGCCGTCGTCGTGGTCTCACCGGCCACCGCCGTCGCGGCCCCCGCCCCGCCCCCCGCGCCCGGTGATGTCGCCGGGCTGCTGAGCGAGTTGCAGCGGCTCTACCAGCAGGCCGAAGAGGCCACCGAGAGCTACAACGGCACGGCGGCCGAGCTGAAGAAGCGGGCCGCGAGGGCGAAGAAGCTCGACGCGGCCCTGGTCACCGCCCGCCGTTCGCTGGCCGACGGCCGCGACGCGGCCGGGCGGCTGGCCCGCGAGCAGTACCAGGGCCGGTCCGAGCTCTCCGCGTATCTGCGGCTGCTGCTGATGCGCGATCCGGAGGCGGCCCTGACGCAGGGCCAGGTCATCCAGCGCCTCGCCGCCGGCCGCGCGGCGGCCGTGCGGCGGCTCGGCGCGGCCGAGAAGCGGGCCGACGAGCTGGCCCGCGAGTCCCGCAAGGTGCTGGCCGAGCAGCGGACGCTGACCGCGCGCCGGAAGAAGGAGCGCGACACCGTACGCACCCGGCTGAAACAGGTCGAGGCGATGCTCGCCACGCTCTCCCCGGACCAGCTCGCCGACGTCAACGGCCTCCAGCGGAAGAACACGGACCGGGCCCAGAGCGCGCTCGCCGGGGCGCTGTCCTCGTCCCGGCCGCCGACCGCGCAGGGCGGGGCGGCCGTCCGGTACGCGGTCCGGCAGATCGGCAAGCCGTACGTGTGGGGGGCGGAGGGGCCCGACTCCTTCGACTGCTCCGGGCTCACCTCGCGGGCGTGGGCGAGCGCCGGCCGCGTCATTCCGCGCACCTCGCAGGAGCAGTGGCGGCAGCTGACCCGTATCCCGATGAGCGCGCTGCGCCCCGGCGATCTGGTGGTCTACTTCCCGAAGGCGACCCATGTGGCGCTGTATCTCGGCAACGGCCTGGTGGTGCAGGCGCCCCGGCCGGGCTCGCGGGTGAAGGTCTCCCCCGTGGCGTCGAACCCGGTGCTCGGCGCGGTCCGGCCCGATCCGGCCGGTACGCCGCTGGCCTCGTACCGGGGTCCCGAGCTGCCCGCCGGGGCGACCGACGGCTCCGACGAGGGCTACGGCTCCGCCGCGGCCCCGGCCTCGTAGGACCGGGGCCGCGGCGGGGCCCGGTCAGGCGGCGGGGCCGGTCACCGAGGCGAGATAGGCGTTCGTCTTCTCCGGGTCGAAGAAGAAGTTCTCGAAGTCGGCCGGGTCGTCGAAGCCGTTGGCGAAGCGGTCCGCGACCGGCTGGAGCTGCCCGGCCGCCCCGATCAGGTTCAGGACGTGCTCCGGCGGGGCGCCGAGCATGGCGTTGGTCCACTTGGTGACGTGCTGGGCGGTCGCCCAGTAGCGGTCGAACGTGGCCCGCATCCATGCCTCGTCGAACTCCCGGTCGCCGTGCTCGACGATCGCGTCGAGGTAGGCGGCGGCGCACTTGGACGCCGAGTTGGAGCCCTGGCCGGTGATCGGGTCGTTGGCGACGACGACGTCCGCGACGCCGAGGACCAGACCGCCGCCGGGCAGCCGGCCGACCGGCTTGCGGACGGTCGGGGCGTACCGGCCGGCGAGGGTGCCGTTGGCGTCGGTGAGTTCGACCTTGGTGGCGCGGGCGTACTCCCAGGGGGTGAACCGCTCCATCAGCTCCAGGGTCCTGGCCAGGTGCTCGGAGGGGTCCTTGATGCCCTGGAACGCGTCGAGCGGCCCGCCGGGGACACCCTCCCAGAACAGGATGTCGGCCCGGCCCGAGGTGGTGAGGGTCGGCATCACGAACAGCTCGCCGACACCGGGGACCAGATTGCAGCGGACCGCGTCGAACTCCGGGTGCTCCGGGCGCGGGCCCATGCCGTGGACGTACGCGACGGACAGCGCGCGCTGCGGGGCGTCGTACGGCGAGCGGGCGGCGTCCCGGCCGAACATGGAGACCAGTTCGCCCTTGCCGGCCGCGACCAGCACGAGGTCGTAGGCGCGCGAGAAGTAGTCCAGGTCCGAGACGGCCGCACCGTGGATGACGAGCTGTCCGCCGCGCTGCGCGAAGGTCTCCATCCAGCCGGCCATCTTGACCCGCTGGTCCACGGACTGGGCGTAGCCGTCGAGCCTGCCGACCCAGTCGACGGCCCGCGAGGAGTCGGGGGCGGCGACGGAGACGCCGAGGCCCTCGATGCGCGGGGCCTGGGACTCCCAGAAGTTGAGCCGGAGGTCCCGCTCGTGCTGGAGCGCGGTGTGGAACATGCACTGCGTGGACATGACCCGGCCGGACCGGATCTCGTCGGCCGTGCGGTTGGACATCAGGGTGACTTCGTATCCCCGGAACTGAAGTCCGAGGGCGAGCTGGAGCCCGGACTGACCGGCTCCGACTATCAGTATCTTCCGCATCGCGGTTCTCCGTTGTGGGGTGCGGGTTACGCGGGGTCGGCGTCGAGGGCGTGGCCGACGAGGGCCAGCAGGGACTCGACGACCGTGATCCGGCTGCGCGCGTCCATGATCAGGACGGGGACGTGCGCGGGTACGGTCAGTGCCTCGCGGACGTCGTCGGCCTCGAAGGCCGGGGTGCCCTCGAAGTGGTTGACGGCGACGATGTACGGCAGTCCGCAGCTCTCGAAGTAGTCGAGGGCGGGGAAGCAATCGGCGAGGCGGCGGGTGTCGGCCAGGACGACGGCGCCGATCGCGCCGCGCACCAGGTCGTCCCACATGAACCAGAAGCGCTGCTGGCCCGGTGTGCCGAAGACGTACAGCACGAGGTCGTCGTCCAGCGTCAGCCGGCCGAAGTCCATCGCGACGGTCGTGGTGAGCTTGTCGGGCGTGGCGCCGAGGTCGTCGGTGTCCTCGCTCGCCCGCGTCATCATCGCCTCGGTGCGCAGCGGGGTGATCTCGGAGACCGCGCCGACGAACGTGGTCTTGCCGACGCCGAAGCCGCCCGCGACCACGATCTTCGTGGCGATCGGGGCCCTGGTGGTGTCCAGTTGCCAGGGCTGGGTCTGCTCCTCGGGCCGGGTGTCCGGCCCCGGCTGCCGCGGGGCGAACAGCGGCGACTCAGAGACGACGGAGTCCATCGAGCACCCTTTCGAGCAGTGCGCGGTCGGGTCTGCCGGGGCCGTGCCCGGTCCCGTACACGCGGATCTTTCCCTGGTCGGCCAGGTCGCTGAGGAGTACCCGGACCACGCCGAGCGGCATTCTCAGCAGCGCCGAGACCTCCGCGACGGTGCGCATCCGGCGGCAGATCTCCACGATCGCCCTGAGTTCCGGCATCACCCGTGACGGGTTGCCGTTGGTGAGTTCGCGGCGCTCCTGCGGTGCCTCGAGCGCGGCGACGAACGTCTCCACGAGCAGGACGTGTCCGAAGCGGGTGCGGCCGCCGGTGAGCGAGTACGGGCGTACCCGTGCGGGCCGTTTGCCCGCCCCGCGTACGGGGAGCCTGCCGGCGGGTCCGGTGGCGGCCGGGCTCACCGGGCGCTCTCCAACGACGTGCGCAGTTCCCTGCGGAGTTCGGGGGTGAGTACGTGCCCGGCCCGGCCGACGAACAGCGCCATGTGGTACGCGACGACGCCCATGTCGCAGTCGGGGGCGGCGTGCACCCCGAGCAGGGAGCCGTCGCTGATCGACATGACGAAGACGCTGCCCTCCTCCATGGTGACCATGGTCTGTTTGACGCCGCCGCCCTCCATCAGCGTCGCGGCGCCGGCGGTGAGGCTGCCGATGCCCGAGACGATGGTCGCCAGATCGGCGCCGGAACCGCGTGGTCCGCTGGGCGGGGCCGGTTCGGCGGCGGCCGCCGTGCGGTGGCCGGGGTCGGAGGAGAGCAGCATCAGCCCGTCCGACGACACGACCGTGACCGAGTGGACCCCTGGCACCTCCTCCACGAGATTGCTGAGCAACCACTGCAGGTTCCGGGCCTCGCTACTCAGCCCGCATGTGCTGGGCGCAGTCAACTACGTGCCTCCTCGACTGTTTCCCCCGTGTCTCCGGTCCGGCCATCGGTACGGCCTGCCGGCTCGGCCTGTTCGGTACGTGTGTCTCCGGCGAGTTCCGCCTCGACGTCTCTGCGGCCGTCCCTGGCCCCCTGCTGGAAGTTGTCGAGGCGGCGGCGCAGGGCCTCGCGGTCGACGCTCCCCCGGCGCTCGGCGGCGGGCGCCCCGGCGGGCCGGACGATGTTCGGGGTCCGCTTGGGCAGCCCCTTGTCGGTGACGGCGGCGGCGGGGTCGGGGGCGGGCTCGGGTTCCGGGACCGGGGCGGGCTCGGGCTCGGGTTCCGGGGCGGGCTCGGGTTCCGGGGCGGGCTCGGGCTCGGGGGCCTGCGGGGGCCTGGGCAGGCGCACCTGGAGGGTGGCCTCGGTGTCGAGGGCGTCGGGCTCGGGGTCCGGTTCGGTGACCGCCTCGGGGGCCTCTGCGGGCTCGTCTGCCTCGGGAGCCTGCGGGGTCACGGGCGTCTCGTCCGGGGCGGCGTCGGCCGCCTGCGCCTGGGCGAGCACCCGTTCCGCCGCCGCGATCATCGGATCGTCCGACGACTCCGTACCGCGCCCCGGCAGCGTGTTGGAGTTGGCCTCCGCGACCGAGCCCGGCAGGTTGAGCGCGGGCGCCTCGCCCGGTGTGGTGACGGCGGGGGGCGTCGCGGTCGGGAGGGCCTTCGGCAGCAGGGCCTCGGGGAGCACGACGACCGCCGTGATCCCGTTCCCCTTCTGCTCGCGCAGCTCCACCCGTACGCCGTGCCGCGCGGCGAGCAGCGACGTCACCTGGAGGCCGAGACCGGCCCCGGCCCCCTCCCCGCCGGCGTTCCGTTCGCCGGCCTCGAAGAGGGCCGGGTCGGCGAGGCGGGTGTTCAGCTCGTCCATCCGCTCGGCGGACATGCCGATGCCCTCGTCCTGGACGGAGAGCATCACCTCGCCGCTCTCCAGGAGCCAGCCGGAGAGCTGGACCGGGGAGTCGGGCGGCGAGAAGGAGGTCGCGTTCTCCAGGAGTTCGGCGACCAGGTGGCTGAGGTCGTCGGCGGCGAACCCGGCGATCTGGGCGTGCGGCGGGAGGGACTGGATGGTGACCCGCTCGTACCGCTCGATCTCGCTGACGGCGGCGCGCAGGACGTCCACCAGCGGGATCGGGCCCGGATGCCCGTGCCCGTGCTCGGCACCGGCGAGGACCAGCAGGTTCTCGCTGTGCCGGCGCATGACCGTGGCCATGTGGTCGAGCTTGAAGAGCGTGCCGAGGCGTTCCGGGTCCTGCTCGCGCTCCTCCAGGGACTCGATGACGCCGAGCTGCCGCTCGACCAGCCCCAGGGTGCGCAGCGAGAGGTTGACGAAGGTGTGGTGGACGGTGCCGCGCAGCTTCTCCAGCTGGGCGGTCAGCTCGTCCGTGTGGGCCTGGAGTTCGGTGCGCCGGGCGGCGAGCTTCTCGCGTTCGCCGATGAGGCCGGCGCGTTCGGCGGCGAGCTTCTCGGCGCGCCCCTCGTGGTCCTGGAGCAGCTCGCGCGACCGGCCGTGCAGGGCGTTGAGGGAGCGGACGACCTGGGCGAACTCGTCGTTGCGGCCGGTGTAGCGGACCGGTTCGGCGGTGGCGGGTTCGGCGGCGAGCCGGGCGGCGCCGATCCGCAGCACGGCGAGCGGCTGGGTCAGGGTGCGAGCGACGGCGGTGGAGACGCCGACGGCGACGAGCAGGCAGCCGCCGAGGAGGGCGATGCGCAGTTCGAGGGCGGTGACGTCGTCGTCGCGCAGCTGCTCCAGCCGCTGGACCTGGGCGGTGCCGAGCGCGGACTGCACGGAGCGCATCCGGTCGACACGGGCGGAGAGCGCGGCGGCGACCTTCTTCTCGCTGACCTCGAGGTCGGAGTCGGACAGCTCGGGGCGGTCGGTCAGCTCGGCGAGGTACTTCTCGGCGCTGTTGACCTCGGGTCCGGTGACGATCGAGGACAGCTTGTCGCGGGCGGTGGCGCCGGTGGACTGGTCGAACTCGGCGAGCGCGGCGAGTTCACCGACCCTGGCCCGCTGTGCGGCGGCGCTCAGCGCGTCGCGGGTGCGGTCCTCCTTGGTCTCGCCCTCGTCCTGCGGCTGCACGGGCAGCCCGGTGAACGGGTCGATCCGCGGCGGCGCCGGCTCCGGGCGGGGCACGGCGAGCGCGGCGAGCAGCAGCCCGCGGGTGGCGGACGCCTGGTCGGTGGCCCGGCCGAGGGCGCGCGGGGTGCGGGCGCCGTCGGCCGCGCGCGGCGGGGTGTCGCGGGCGAGCGCGTCGGCCAGGCCGTGGAGTTTGGCGATGACCTCGGAGTACGCCTGGTGGGCCGCCAGGGCGGTGCCCTTGCCGCTGACCGCGTCCCGGCGCAGGGAGGGGATGGTGGACAGGTCGCGCAGCAGGTCGGGCGGGGCCGCCTCGCGGATCTCGTCCACCTGCTGGTCGACCCGGGCGCCCCGGTTGCCCGGCTCGCCGTCCCGGCCGCCCGCGATGTACACGGTGATCTCGTCGCGCTCGTCGGCGAGGGAGTGGGCCAGGGAGACGGCCTGCTGGTTCAGCTCGGCGAGGGTGACCAGGTGCTGCGAGTCGTTGAGGTCGGCCGATGCGGCGAGCACGGCCGGTGTCCCCGCCGCTATGACGGTGATCCCGACGACGGCGACGCCCGCGACCAGCCGGCTGCGGACGCGTACGGTGCGACCGCCGCCGGCCGGGGTCGTCGGCGCCGCCTCGGAACCGCTGTTGCTGCCGCCCTTGCTCCGAGGCCGCTTCTTCTGCACCGGTGCTCGCAATCTTGACTCGTCCGCCCTTGAAGCAGAGGTGACGCACGGTCACATGAACGAGCGCCCCGCCCCCTGGTACGGCTTCCGACCATTCCAGCGCTTTTGGGGAGGGGGCGCGCATCAACCGCTCCGCCACCTGAACGAGTGAACATCACTCCGGAGTTGGCGAACAAGTTTCCCCGGCGCACGCCGGAGTCATGTGCGGACACCGGCTGGAACTTCGGCGCCCGCTTTGGCAGGATGCCCGCCCGCATCCGGGGGCGGAGCGGCCGCTTCCGCCCGGCCGGGCCGCTGACCTGCCGGTACGCACCGATCCCCGCAGAATGCGGGTGTGGTGAAGACGTCGTGCAGACTGAACGCATGCGTATCGAACTCGCGACCGCCGCCGGAGCCCCCGATCGACCGAACGAGGACTGGACCGCATCGGTTCTCCCCGCCTCCGGTCGGGGCGGCGGACTGGTGCTCCTGGACGGCGTGACGCCGCCGGAGGGCGACGACGGTTGTGTGCATTCGGTTCCATGGTTCACGGCGAGGCTGGGCGGGGCGCTGGTCGAACTGTCCGGTTCGCGACGGGATCTGACCCTGCGGGAGGTCCTCGCGGAGTCCATCCGGCGCACCGCAAACGCCCATCGCTCCTCGTGTGACCTTTCTCACGTGCGTACGCCGCAGGCAACGGTGGTCGTGGCGCGTTGGGACGAGGCCGCCGTGGAGTACCTGGTGCTGTCCGATTCGGTGCTGTTGTTCGAGTCGCCCGAGGGAGAGGTCCGCGCCGTGCTGGACGACCGGCTCGACCGGCTGGCGCCCGAGCTGCTGGTGTCCGAGGCGGTGGCGGACGCCCGTGCGCGCAACAAGGAGGGCGGGTTCTTCACGGCCGCCGCCGACCCGGCCGTGGTGGCGCGGGCGGTCGTCGGGCAGGCCCCGCGCGCCGGAGTACGGGGCCTCGCGGCGATGACGGACGGGGCGAGCCGCTGGACGGAGATGTTCGGCGAGGGCGACTGGCAGGCGTGCTTCGGGGTCCTGGAGAAGGAGGGCCCGCAGGGGCTGATCGACCGGGTCCGCGCCCTGGAGGACGCGGACACGGAGCGTAAGCATCTGCGGGGCAAGACGCACGACGACGCCACGGCGGTCTTCGTACGCCTGTGAGGCGCCCCGTACGACTGTGGGGCGCCCCACCGCCGGGGCGCCCGGCCCCCGCCGGTCGGCTCAGCCCTCGGCTCGGGCGTTCAGATGGTGCAGCAGCCGGGCCAGTTCGGCGACCTCGGCGCGGTCCCAGTCGGCGAGCTTGCGGACGTAGCGGTCGCGGCGGGCGTCGCGGACGCTGCGGAAGCGGGCCAGGCCCTCGTCGGTGAGGTGGACGAGGAAGGCACGCCCGTCGGCCGGGTCGGGCTCGCGCGCCACCAGGCCGAGGTTCTCCAGGGCGCGGAGCTGGCGGCTCATGGTGGCTTTGCCGACGCCGAAGTAGGCGGCGAGGTCGGTGGCCCGCTGGCGGCCCGCGGACTCCAGGCGGACGAAGAGTCCGTAGGCGGCGGCCTCCAGTTCCGGATGCACTTCGCGGGCCATTTCCCCGGAGTTGGCCCGTGCGCGGCGCAGGAAGACGGCCAACTCGCGTTCGAGGGCGAGGAATTCGTGGTCCGCACCACTTCCTCCGGTAGCGCCGGGTTCACGCCCTCTTTCGCTCCCGTGCACGTCAACACCCCTCTTGAGCTTTCCTGCCGGTGAAATTTTCCTTACGCCGCCGGTCATCGCCGCAGCTCGGCCAGTATTTCGCAGGATTAGACCAACGGCACAGCGCGGACCCCCTTCCGCGAGCGGGTCTACGTGCGTAGCGTCATACGTGGCATGTTCACACCATGACATGCCTCCGGGGTCGCCGTGCGGCGCCCCACGGGTCAGCGGAATCCCCCCACTGAGCTTTCCCCCTCGCTTCCCCCCACCAAGACTCGGAGGCACGCAATGCCCGTGCGCAGATCCGGTTCCTCCAGGGCCCGCCGCTCGCGCTTCGCCGCGGCCGGCACCCTGCTCGCAGCCCTCTCCCTCCTCATAGCCCTGCCCGGCGCGTCGAACGCGGCCGGCGGCAAACCCACCGGCCCGGCCCGCGGCACCGCCACCATGGGCATGGGGGTGATCGCCCACGACGGCCAGAGCGGCTCGCCCGCCAGAAGCCTGGTCACCCAGACCGAAGGGGTGGACGTCAGCAGCCACCAGGGCAACGTGGCCTGGTCGACCCTCTGGAACAGCGGCGTCAAGTGGGCCTACGCCAAGGCGACCGAGGGCACGTACTACACCAACCCCTACTTCGCCCAGCAGTACAACGGCTCGTACAACGTCGGGATGATCCGGGGCGCGTACCACTTCGCCACGCCCGACACCACGAGCGGCGCCACCCAGGCCAACTACTTCGTGGACCACGGCGGCGGCTGGTCCAGGGACGGCAAGACCCTGCCGGGCGTGCTGGACATCGAGTGGAACCCGTACGGCGCGCAGTGCTACGGCAAGAGCGCGTCCCAGATGGTCTCGTGGATACGCGACTTCGTGAACACGTACAAGGCGCGCACCGGACGGGACGCGGTCATCTACACCGCGACCAGCTGGTGGCAGACCTGCACGGGCAACAACGCGAGCTTCGGCACCACCAACCCGCTGTGGGTGGCCCGCTACAGCTCGACGGTCGGCACGCTTCCCGCCGGCTGGGGTTTCTACACGATGTGGCAGTACACGTCGTCCGGACCGACGGTGGGTGACCACAATCACTTCAACGGTGCTCTCGACCGCGTACGGGCGCTCGCCAACGGATAGCGGCGGCGCTCCCGCCCTCCCCGGAGCCCGGTGACCGCAAGGGTTGCCGGGCTTCGCCGCGTCCACGGACCGGACCCGGCGTTCCCCGTACCGCCCGGAGGGACCCCGCCCCACTATAAATCCGGTGTATACCCCACGTGTATAGTCATCGTCCTACGTCGCACGCCAGTGCGACCATTCACACGAGGGAGTGGCACGCCGTGCCCAGTAGGACGAAGTCGATCGGTACGGGGTTGGCCGTTGCCCTTGTGACAGCCCTCACGCTGACGTTGAGCGGCTGCTCGATGGAGACCACCGCGCCCGGTTCGGCCCGCGCGGACGCCGGTGACGACGCCAAGGGGGCGTTCGGTCCGGTGGACTGCCGCAAGGCCAAGTGCATAGCCCTGACCTTCGACGCGGGACCGGGCGAGGACACCCCCAGGCTGCTGGACATCCTCAAGGAGAAGAAGGTCCACGCGACGTTCTTCCTGCTCGGCAAGAACCATGTGAAGAAGCACCCGGACACCGTCCGCCGGCTGGCGGCCGAGGGCCACGAGGTCGCCAACCACACCTGGTCGCACGAGATCCTCACGGACAAGAAGCCGGCCGAGATACGCGCCGAGTTGGAGAAGACGCAGGACGCCATCGAGGCGATCACCGGCAAGAAGCCGCGGCTGATGCGCCCGCCGCAGGGCCGCACCGACGACACCGTCTCCGGGATCAGCAAGGACCTCGGGCTCTCCCAGATCCTGTGGAGCGCCACCGCCAAGGACTACTCGACGAACGACTCCGCGCTGATCAAGAAGCGGATACTCGACCAGGCGAGCAAGGACGGCATCATCCTGCTGCACGACATCTACAAGGGCACGGTGCCCGCGGTGCCCGGCATCATCGACGCCCTGAAGAAGGAGGGCTACACCTTCGTGACGGTCCCCCAGCTGATGGCGCCCGCCGAGCCGGTGCCCGGCACGATCTACCGCCCCTGACCCGGCAACCGCGCGGGGGCCCGCTCCCCCTCGTACGAGAGGAAGCGGGCCTGGTACGGGCGGAAGCGGGCCGGGTACGAGAGGAAGCGGGCCGGGTACGGGCGGGGCCGCGGGATCACGCCGCCGCCGCGACCCTCCGCTCCGCCGGGGCCGACGCCGGGGCGAGGGCGATCTCCAGCACCTGGCGGACGTCGGTGACCGGGTGCACCTCCAGGTTCTCCAGCACCTCGGCCGGGACGTCGTCCAGGTCGGCCTCGTTGCGCTTGGGGATCACCACGGTGGTGATGCCCGCGCGCTGGGCGGCCAGCAGCTTCTGCTTCACCCCGCCGATCGGCAGCACGCGCCCGGTCAGCGAGACCTCGCCCGTCATCGCGACGTCCGTGCGGACCTGCCGCCCGGAGAGCAGCGAGGCCAGCGCCGTCGTCATCGTGATGCCGGCGCTCGGGCCGTCCTTGGGAACCGCGCCCGCCGGGAAGTGGATGTGCACCCCGCGGTCCTTGAGGTCCGCGACCGGCAGCTCCAGCTCCGCGCCGTGCGACCGCAGGAAGCTCAGCGCGATCTGCGCCGACTCCTTCATGACGTCACCGAGCTGACCGGTCAGGGTCAGTCCCGACGCCCCGGTCTCCGGATCGGCCAGCGACGCCTCCACGAACAGGACGTCCCCGCCGGCCCCGGTCACCGCGAGCCCGGTGGCCACACCCGGCACCGCGGTGCGGCGCTCGGCCGGGTCCTGGGCGGACTCGGGCACATGGTGCGGACGGCCGATCAGCCCGCGCAGGTCGTCCGCGCCCACCGTGAACGGCAGCTCGCGCTCGCCCAGTTCGCTCTGGGCCGCGACCTTGCGCAGCAGCCGGGCGACGGACCGCTCCAGGTTCCGCACCCCGGCCTCGCGGGTGTACTCGCCGGCCAGCCTGCGCAGCGCCGACTCGTCGAGCGTGACCTCGCCCTTCTCCAGACCGGCCCGCTCCAGCTGGCGCGGGAGCAGGTGGTCGCGGGCGATGACGACCTTCTCGTCCTCGGTGTAGCCGTCGAGCCTGACCAGCTCCATCCGGTCGAGCAGCGCCTCCGGAATGGCCTCCAGGACGTTGGCGGTGGCCAGGAAGACGACGTCGCTGAGGTCGAGTTCGACCTCCAGGTAGTGGTCGCGGAAGGTGTGGTTCTGCGCGGGGTCGAGCACTTCGAGGAGGGCGGCGGCCGGGTCGCCCCGGAAGTCGGAGCCCACCTTGTCGATCTCGTCGAGCAGGACGACCGGGTTCATCGAACCGGCCTCCTTGACGGCACGGACGATGCGGCCGGGCAGCGCGCCGACGTAGGTGCGACGGTGGCCCCGGATCTCCGCCTCGTCCCGGACGCCGCCGAGCGCGACGCGGACGAACTCGCGGCCCATGGCGTGCGCCACGGACTCCCCGAGCGAGGTCTTGCCGACGCCGGGCGGTCCGACGAGGGCCAGCACCGCGCCGCCGCGCCGCCCGCCGACGACCCCGAGCCCGCGGTCGGCGCGCCGCTTGCGCACCGCGAGGTACTCGGTGATGCGTTCCTTCACGTCCTGGAGGCCGGCGTGCTCGGCGTCCAGGATCTCCCGGGCGGCCCTGATGTCGTACGCGTCCTCGGTGCGCACGGTCCAGGGCAGCTCCAGGACGGTGTCGAGCCAGGTCCTGATCCAGGAGCCCTCGGGGCTCTGGTCGGAGGAGCGCTCCAGCTTGTCGACCTCCTTGAGCGCGGCCTCGCGGACGTGCTCGGGCAGGTCGGCGGCCTCGACGCGGGCCCGGTAGTCGTCGGACTCGTCCTCCGGGTCCCCGTTGAGTCCGGCCAGTTCCTTGCGTACGGCGTCGAGCTGACGCCGCAGCAGGAACTCGCGCTGCTGCTTGTCGACGCCCTCCTGGACGTCCTTGGCGATGGACTCGGCGACGTCCTGTTCGGCGAGGTGTTCGCGCAGCCACTGGATGGCGAGCTTCAGCCGGGCGACCGGGTCGGCGGTCTCCAGCAGGCTCACCTTCTGGGCGGTGGTGAGGAAGGGGGAGTATCCGGAGTTGTCGGCGAGCGCGGAGACGCCCTCGATCTGCTGGACCCGGTCCACGACCTGCCAGGCGCCGCGCTTCTTCAGCCAGCTGGTGGCGAGCGCCTTGTACTCCTTGACCAGTTCGGCGACGGCTCCGGGGAGCGGGTCGGGGACGGAGACGTCGACCCGGACCCCTTCCACCCAGAGCGCGGCGCCCGGCCCGCTGGTGCCCGCTCCGATCCTGACCCGGTCGCGGCCCCGGATGAGGGCGCCCGGATCGCCGTCGGAGAGCCGTCCCACCTGCTCGACGGTCCCGAGGACCCCGATCCCGGTGTACGTCCCGTCGACGCGCGGGACGAGCAGCACCTCCGGCTTGCCCCCGCCTTCCCGCGCCGCGGCCTGAGCGGCCTCCACGGCGGCGCGCACCTCGGTGTCCGACAGGTCCAGCGGCACCACCATTCCCGGCAGCACGACCTCGTCGTCGAGCGGCAGCACGGGCAGGGTGAGCGGTGTGACGGCGTTGGACTCAGTAGCCATGATCTCCCCTTCGGCAGTCAAGTTGAGCTATGCAGACTCAATGCTTGTGAGCCTTCCAATGTTCCCCAACCCGTGTTCGCTCTGAGCGATCAGCCGGAACGGCCGTTGTCAGTGGTGCCTGTCACGATGCGGGCATCGGAACGATCGGCAGGGAGAAACACATGGGTGCGTGGGACGTCGGCCCCTTCGACAACGACACCGCGGCGGACTGGTGCGGTGGCCTCGACGACGCGGCGCCGGAGGAGCGCGCGGAGAAGGTGCGGGCCGCTCTCGCCGAGACCGCCGAGACGGTGGACTACCTCGACTCGGACGTCGCCGACGAGGCGATAGCGGCGGCCGCCCTGGTCGCGGCCCAGTGCCCCGGCGGGGCGCCGGTCGACTCCGCGTACGGCCCGGACGAGCCCCTGCCGGACCTCACCGCGCTGCGCGGCCTCGCGCTCCAGGCGCTGGACCGGGTCCTCACGGAGCCGTCGGAGCCCCTGGAGCTCTGGGAGGAAACGGACGAGGGCCCCTGGCACACCGAGATCAACCGCCTGCGCGAGGTTCTTATGCCCCGGCCCTGAGCCCTGACGAGGGGGCGGGGAACATCGAACCGGGCGTCGCGCGTGAACCGCGCGGCGCCCGGTTCGCGATAGAGGGAGTGTGAGCGATGTGCATCCCTCGGGGGACGACCGGAGCGACGAGGCGCTGCTGCGTGCCGTCGCGCAGGGGGACACCGCCGCCCTCGGCGCGTTCTACGACCGGCACTCCGGCTGGCTGCTGGCCAGGCTGAACCGCCGCTGCCCGGACCCGGAGACGGTGCGCGAGGTCGTGCAGGACACCTTCCTGACGGTCTGGCGCTCCGCCGGCTCCCACCGGGGCGCCGAGGCCGGGGGCTGGCTCTGGGTCATCGCCGCCCGGCGCCTGGTGGACGCGCGGCGGGCCCGGAGCCGGACGGAGCGGGCGGCGGCGGCCGAGCGGGCGGACGGGGCGCGGTGGGCCGCCCCCGTGCCGTCCGCCGAGGACCGGGTCCTGGCCGGCCTGGAGTACGGGGACGTGGGCGCCGCGCTCGACCGGATCTCGCCGGAGCTGCGGGAGGTCCTGCGGGCGACGGTCGTCGACGGGCTGACGACCCGTGAGGCCGCCCGGCTGCTCGGCGTACCGGAAGGCACGGTCAAGAGCCGGGCGCTGCGGGCCCGGCGCGAGCTGCGCGCCGCGCTGGACCGCCTGGTCGTGGAGAACGGTCCCCTGGGAGGCACGGCATGACGACCTGGCATGTGGCGGACCACCTCGCCCGGCGGTACGCGGCGGGCACGGCCCCCGAGACGGACGCCTGGTCCCTGGAGAAGCACGTCGAGTCCTGCGCGCCGTGCGCGCGGCGGGTCACGGCGGCGGTACGCGAGCGGGGGGCCGCGGCCCCCCTCCTGGACGAGATCCGCGCGGCGGTGCTGGCGACGGCCGCGGCCGAGGGCGTCCCGGCGGAGGGCGTCCCGGCCGGGCGCGCCCCGGCGGCCGACGCGGGCGACGCGGGGCCGCGCGGACGGGGGGCGTGGCGGCGGGTAACCGGTGCGCGCCGGTTCGGCCGGGTGCTGTGGGCGGCCGGGCCCGCGTTCCGGGGCGGCTGGGTGGGCGCCCTGCTGCTGGTGGTGGGCGCGGCGGTGGCGCTGGCGTTCGGGGGCGGGCCGGACATGCAGGCGCGGCCGGTGCTGCTGCTGCTCGCACCGGTGCTGCCGGTCGCCGGGGTGGGCCTCTCGTACGGGCGTTACGCCGACCCGATGCACGAGATCATCGCCACCTCGCCGGGCGGCGGGCTGCGGCTGCTGCTGGTCAGGACCGCCGCCGTGCTCGGGACGGCGGTCCCCGTGACGGCGCTGGCCTGGGCCGTGCTGCCCGCGTCGGCCGGCGGGCCCGGCGCCCTGTCCTGGCTACTGCCCGGCCTCGCCCTGACCCTGGCGGCGCTGAGCCTCGGCTCGTACGTCGGATGCCGCGCCGGGTCCTGGGCCGTCGCGGCCGCCTGGGCGGCGGCCGTGACCGTACCGGGGCTCGGCACCTCGCACACGCCGCTCGCCGAGGCGGCGCGCACGGCCACCCGTCTGCTGTCCGGGTCCCCCGCCCAGGGCGCCTGGGCGGTGGCGGCCGTGCTCGGCGCGGGGCTGCTGGCCCTGCGCCGCCGATCCTTCGACCATCTGGAGACGTCATGAGCGTGATCGCGTGAACAGGACCGTCGTGGTGTCCGGGCTGACGGTGCGGCACCGCCGCAGAACCGCCCTGGACTCCGTCGATCTCGACTTCGGGCCCGGTGTGCACGGGCTGCTCGGCCCCAACGGGGCGGGCAAGACCTCGCTCATCCGGGTGCTGTCCACGGCCGCCGCGCCGGACGCCGGGCGGGTGGAGCTGCTGGGCGCCGAGGTGGGCGCCGCATCGGACCACCGCGCCCGCGCCGGGGTGCGGCGCAGGCTGGGCTATCTGCCGCAGGAATTCGGCCATTACGCGGGGTTCACGGTCCGTGAGTTCGTCGGCTATGTGGCGTGGCTCAAGGAGATGGACGGTGCCCGGACGTCGGCCGCCGTGGAGCGGGCCGTGGAACGCGTGGGCCTGGCGGACCGGATCGACTCCCGGATGAGGACGCTGTCCGGCGGCATGGTCCGGCGCGTCGGCATCGCGCAGGCGATCGTCAACGAACCGGAGCTGCTGCTGCTCGACGAGCCGACCGCCGGCCTCGACCCGGAGCAGCGGGTGGAGTTCCGCACCCTGATGCGGAGCCTGGGCGAGCACGCCACGGTCATCCTGTCCACGCACCTGGTGGAGGACGTGGCCACGGCCTGCGAGGGGGTGACGCTGATCGAGGCGGGCCGGGTCGCGTACCGGGGTACGACGCGCGAGCTGGCGGCCCTCGGCGCGGACGGCGACCCGCACGAGTACGGCGGCAGCCCCATCGAGCGCGGCTACACCCTGGCCCTGCGCTCCCACCGGGCGGCGGCGGGCGCCCGATGACCCTCACCGAACGCCCGGCCGCCGACGAGCGCCGGGACGGCCCGGCCCGCCGCGGCCCCCTCCGCACCGCGCTTCCCATGCTCCCCGTGCTGTGGACCGAGGCGCGCCGGAGCGTCGCCCCGTGGACCGGGGTGTGCACGGCACTCACGCTGATCGTCGCCATGGCCGCCAAGGCCGACTCCTGGCAGGGCGACTGGGGTGCGACCCAGGACCTCCTGCACTCCGGCGCCACGCTGCTCGGCGGCCCGCTGGTGGCCGCCGCGGCCTGCTGGCAGGGCGCCCGCGACCACCGGCGCCGCACGGGCGAGCTGTGGGCATCGACCCCGCGTGCCCGCTGGTCGCGCCAGGCGGCGGCCGCGCTGCCGCTCGCGCTGTGGGCGGTCACCGGATACGCCGTCGCGCTGGCGGCCTCGCTGCTGGCCACCCGGCCCTACGCGGGCGGCGGCGGGCCGTCCCCGTCCGTCGCCGTGGCGGACGGCGCGTTCCTGGTGGCCGCGGCACTGGCCGGGTTCGCCGCGGGCGTGCTCTGCCGGTGGCGGCTGGCCGCGCCCGCCGTCGCCGCGCTGATGTACCTGGTCCTGGGCGTGCCCACGTACACCGAGTCCGCCGCGCGGTACCTCGATCCGGCCATGAACTCCTCCCAGGAGGACCGGCTGCCGGTGTGGTGGTACGCCCCCGCGATGGCGCTCTGGCTCTGCGGACTCGCGGTCGCCGCGCTCACCGCCGTGGCGGCCCGGCGCCGGCTCGCCGCCCTCGTACCGCTCGCCGTGGCCGCCGCCGTCGCCCCGCTCATCGTGTCCACGGGCGACGGGCTGTTCCGGGAGGACCCGGCGGCCGACCGCCTCGTCTGCACGGAGGGCAGCCCGCAGTTCTGCCTGCCCGGGCGCCAGGAGCATCTGCTGCCCCAGGTCGCGGAGGCGCTGTCGGGGCTGACCGGGCGGCTGGAGGGGGTGCGGGGCGCGCCGAAGCGTTACGTCGGCCGGCTTCCGCTGCACGGCCCGGACGAGGCGTGGATACCGGCGCCCCATCCGGGCTGGTACCTCCTGCGCGGGCGGTTGCAGAGGACGGAGGACTTCGCCTGGCAGGTGGCGGCCAACATGATGGACCGGATGTGCCCGAACAGCCACCACCAGAATGCCGACGGACCTCCGGTGGATGTGGCGTACGGCGCTGTCGCGACCTGGCTCGCCCCCGCCGGGCTGGCTCCCGGCGCCGAGAAGCCCCCCGAGCTGCTCCGCCTCGAAGCCATGCCCGACGCCGAGCGCCGCGCCTGGCTCGGCCGGTACCTGACCACCCGCAGGAGCTGCGACCCCTCGGAGGTGCCGGTCCTGTGAACCGTCACCCGGCTTCCCTCTATCTCCGCTCCCGCGCCGTCCCCCGTACCGCCGCCGCCCTCGGCGGGGTCGTCCTGCTGGCCGCCTGGGCCGCCCACTGGCTCGTGGCACAGCCGAACTTCGACCACGGCGCCCGGGTGCCGGTCCTGGTCCTCGCCCCGCTGCTGGCCGCGTCGGCCATCGGTACGAGCCTGTACGCCGCCGCCGACGAGCTCGACCGGACGGCGGTGCGGCGCTGGTGGCCCCGGCGGCTGCTGCATCTGCTGGCGCTCGCCGTCCCGGCCGGGGCGGCCCTCGCGCTCGCCGTCCCCGGGCATCCCGAGGCGTTCGGGGCGCCGGGCATGATCCGCAACGTGCTCGGGGCGACCGGGGTCACCGCCGCGGCGGCCGCCCTGATCGGGGCCCGGCTCAGCTGGCTGCCGATGACCGTCTACGGCGGCGCGGTCTATCTGGCCGCGCCGCGCACACCGGGCGGCGCGGCCTCCGTGTGGGCCTGGCCGATGCAGCCGGGGCCGCAGGTGTGGGCGTGGGCCACCGCCTCGGCGCTGTTCGCGGCGGGAGCGGCGCTGTACGCGGTGGGCGGGGCCCGCCGCGAGCGGGGCTGAGCCGGGGGCCCCGTCCCGCGCGCGACGCGGTGGCACCCGTCCGCCCCGGCGGGCCAGGATGGCGGGGACGACATCGACCCCGGCCACCGGAGACCAGTGCCATGCCCCACACGTTCGGCCCCGCCGCCGACGCCCCCGTCACCCTGGACCGCCGCGAGGGCCCGTACGGGGAGGTGGTCCTGCGCAGGCGGGGTGAGGACTTCGAGATCATCGCCAACGGCTGCTTCCTGATGGACACCTCGGACGGGCGGTCCGAGCGGCTGCTGATCGACGCCGCGCTCGCCGCGCTGCCGGCCGACCGCCCCGCGCCCTCCGTGCTCATCGGCGGGCTCGGTGTCGGGTTCTCGCTCGTCCGGGCCGCCGATGAGCCGCGCTGGGGCCGGATCGCGGTCGCCGAGCGCGAGGAGGCGATCGTGGGCTGGCACCTGGACGGTCCGCTGGCCGCGATCTCCGGACCGGCGCTCGCCGATCCGCGTACGGAGATCCTGACCACGGACCTCGTCGCATACCTGGGCACGACTACGGACCGTTACGACGCCCTGTGTCTGGACATCGACAATGGGCCGGACTGGACGGTCACCGAGGAGAACGGGAACCTCTACTCCCCCGCGGGACTCGCCGACTGCCGGGCGCGGCTGCGTCCGGGCGGCGTGCTCGCCGTATGGTCGGCACAACCGTCCCCCGCGTTCGACCAGGCCCTACAGAATGCCGGGTTCCAGGGGGTACGGACGGAAGAAGTGGGCGTTGCCCGAGGTGTGCCCGACGTGGTCCATCTCGCAATTCGAGGGGACTGACACCCCCCACCGGGTGCCGAATGGGCCCCGGCACCGGGGGTTCAAGCGCCACAAGCGCGACAGTCCGCCCGCCCCCGGCGACCCGCCGGGGTGCTTCGGGCTTGCACCCTGCGTAGCCGGAAACCCTCCGCTGCCTCTACGCTGCTGAGCGATAGCGAGATCACCCACGAAATTCACGAGCGAAAACCGTACGTCCGGGGGAATGGCCTCCGTGAGAACGGGCAGGGGCGGGGCGATGGAACAGACACACACCACCCACAACGGCGTGGCGGCCACCCCTGGCGCGCAGCGCCGCGTGCTGGTGGTCGAGGACGACGCCACGATCGTGGACGCCATTTCCGCCCGGCTGCGGGCGGAGGGCTTCCTGGTGCAGACCGCCCTCGACGGCCCGGCCGCCGTGGACGCCGCCGAGGCGTGGCAGCCGGACCTGATGGTGCTCGACATCATGCTGCCGGGCTTCGACGGCCTGGAGGTGTGCCGCCGGGTCCAGGCCCAGCGGCCGGTGCCGGTACTGATGCTGACCGCGCGGGACGACGAGACGGACATGCTCGTCGGGCTCGGGGTCGGCGCCGACGACTACATGACCAAGCCGTTCTCGATGCGGGAGCTGGCGGCCCGGGTGCATGTGCTGCTGCGCAGGGTGGAGCGGGCCGCGCTGGCCGCCGTGACCCCGCGCAGCGGGATACTGCGACTCGGCGAGCTGGAGATCGACCACGCGCAGCGCCGGGTGCGGGTCCGCGCCGAGGACGTGCACCTGACGCCGACCGAGTTCGACCTGCTGGTCTGCCTGGCGAACACGCCGCGCGCGGTGCTCTCCCGCGAGCAGCTGCTCGCCGAGGTGTGGGACTGGGCGGACGCCTCGGGCACCCGGACGGTGGACAGCCACATCAAGGCGCTGCGCCGGAAGATCGGCGCGGAGCGCATCCGTACCGTGCACGGGGTCGGCTACGCGCTGGAGACCCCCGCGCCATGAGCGCCCCCGGACCGGGGCTGCGGCCGTTCTCGATCAAGGCCAAGCTGGGCACCCTGGTGGTGGTGTCGGTCTTCATCACGACGGGGCTGCTCATGGTGGCCCTGCGCACCCGGACCGAGCTGCGGTTCATCACCGTGTTCTCGGTCATCGCGACCCTGCTCATCACCCAGTTCGTGGCGCACGGTCTGACCGCGCCGCTGGACGAGATGCGCGCGGTGGCCCGGTCGATCTCGCACGGCGACTACACCCGCCGGGTGAACGGCGCGGGCCGGCGCGACGAGCTGGGGGACCTGGCGCAGACCATCAATCTGATGGCCGACGACCTGGCGGCGGTGGACCGGCACCGCAAGGAGCTGGTGGCCAATGTCTCGCACGAGCTGCGGACGCCCATCGCGGCGCTGAGAGCCGTCCTGGAGAACGTCGTGGACGGGGTGTCCTCCGCCGACCCGGAGACGATGCGGACGGCGCTGACGCAGACGGAGCGGCTCGGCAGGCTGGTGGAGACGCTGCTCGACCTGTCCCGGCTGGACAACGGCGTGGTCTCGCTGAAGGCGGGCCGCTTCGAGGTGTGGCCGTATCTCTCGGGCGTCCTCAAGGAGGCGAACCTCGCCTCCGCGCACCGCCGGCTCTCCTCCGGGTCCGGGAACCACTCGCGTACGGACGTCCATCTGCACCTGGACGTGTCGCCGCCGGAGCTGACCGCGCACGCGGACGCGGAGCGGCTGCACCAGGTGGTGGCCAATCTCATCGACAACGCCGTCAAGCACAGCCCGCCGCACGGCCGGGTGACGGTGCTGGCCCGGCGCGGGCCGCAGCCGGAGTCCCTGCACCTGGAGGTGCTGGACGAGGGGCCGGGCATTCCGGAGTCCGAGCGGCACCGCGTCTTCGAGCGCTTCAACCGGGGCGAGGTGGCCTCCCCGCACGGTCCGGGCAGCGACGGCGGAACGGGTCTGGGGCTGGCGATCGCACGCTGGGCGGTGGATCTGCACGGCGGCCGGATCGGAGTGGCCGAATCCGCTCGCGGCTGTCGCATCCGCGTCACCCTTCCGGGGATTCCTCAACCGCGCGGTTGACATAGGGTTCGAACCGGAAGGGCGCGTTCTGCGTGTTCTGTGCACGGGGTACGGTCCAGGGGGCGGCTGTTGCGGCCCCGCGTACCCGGAGTGAAGCGGAACCATGCTTGTTTCCCGCCATTTCCTGCGCCGAAACCCGACTTTCGATGTGACTTGCACGACGAAGGCGTCCCCGGACTGCAGGGAACGGTCGCGGAGGCGTAGCCTTGATTCCCGCTGTCCATCACCTTGTGAAGCGGAAGAGGGCGGTTGCCGCCGTGTCGTCTCAGTCCCCCAGTAACTCGAGCATCTCGACCGACCAGGCCGGTCCGGGCACCAACCCGGCCGCCGCCTTCGGCGCCAATGAGTGGCTCGTCGACGAGATCTACCAGCAGTACCTCCAGGACCCGAATTCGGTCGACCGCGCCTGGTGGGACTTCTTCGCCGACTACAAGCCGGGCAAGACCGGCACGGCGGACAAGACCGGCGCCGCAGCCGCGGGGGCTGCAGCGCCCGCGGCCCCGGCCGCCACCACCACCGCACCGGCTCAGCCCGCCGCCCAGGCCCCGGCAGCGCCCGCCGCCGCCCCGGCCCCGGCGGCACCGGCCGCGCCCGAGGCGCCGGCGAAGGCCGCGCCCGCCCCCGCCGCGAAGGCCCCGGCCGCCAAGGCCAAGGCCGGCGCGGACACCGAGGCCCAGGGCGGCCCCGAGTACGTGACCCTGCGCGGCCCGTCCGCCGCGGTCGCGAAGAACATGAACGCCTCGCTGGAGCTGCCCACGGCCACGTCCGTGCGCGCCGTCCCGGTGAAGCTGCTCTTCGACAACCGCATCGTCATCAACAACCACCTCAAGCGCGCCCGCGGCGGGAAGATCTCCTTCACGCACCTCATCGGGTACGCGATGGTCCAGGCCCTCAAGGCCATGCCGTCCATGAACTACTCCTTCGCGGAGAAGGACGGCAAGCCGACCCTGGTCAAGCCGGAGCACGTCAACCTCGGCCTCGCCATCGACCTGGTGAAGCCGAACGGTGACCGCCAGCTGGTCGTCGCGGCCATCAAGAAGGCCGAGACGCTCAACTTCTTCGAGTTCTGGCAGGCCTACGAGGACATCGTCCGCCGCGCCCGCAACGGCAAGCTCGGCATGGACGACTTCACCGGCGTCACCGCCTCGCTGACCAACCCCGGCGGCATCGGCACCGTCCACTCGGTGCCCCGCCTGATGCCCGGCCAGGGCCTCATCATGGGCGTCGGCGCGATGGACTACCCCGCCGAGTTCCAGGGCACCTCGCAGGACACCCTGAACAAGCTGGGCATCTCCAAGGTCATGACCCTGACCTCCACGTACGACCACCGGGTCATCCAGGGCGCCGCCTCCGGCGAGTTCCTGCGCATCCTCTCCCAGCTGCTGCTCGGCGAGAACGAGTTCTACGACGAGATCTTCAAGGCGCTGCGCATCCCCTACGAGCCGGTCCGCTGGCTCAAGGACATCGACGCCTCGCACGACGACGACGTCACCAAGGCCGCACGGGTCTTCGAGCTGATCCACTCCTACCGGGTCCGCGGCCACGTCATGGCCGACACCGACCCGCTGGAGTACCACCAGCGCAAGCACCCCGACCTGGACATCACCGAGCACGGCCTCACCCTGTGGGACCTGGAGCGGGACTTCGCGGTCGGCGGCTTCGCCGGCAAGTCGATGATGAAGCTCCGCGACATCCTCGGTGTGCTGCGCGAGTCGTACTGCCGCACCACCGGCATCGAGTTCATGCACATCCAGGACCCGAAGCAGCGCAAGTGGCTCCAGGACCGGGTGGAGCGTCCGCGCCCCAAGCCCGAGCGCGAGGAGCAGCTGCGCATCCTGCGCCGCCTCAACGCCGCCGAGGCGTTCGAGACGTTCCTGCAGACCAAGTACGTCGGCCAGAAGCGGTTCTCGCTGGAGGGCGGCGAGTCCGTCATCCCGCTGCTCGACGCGGTCATCGACTCCGCCGCCGAGGCCCGCCTCGACGAGGTCGTCATCGGCATGGCCCACCGCGGCCGCCTGAACGTCCTCGCGAACATCGTGGGCAAGTCGTACGCCCAGATCTTCCGCGAGTTCGAGGGCAACCTCGACCCGCGCTCGATGCACGGCTCCGGCGACGTGAAGTACCACCTGGGCGCCGAGGGCACCTTCACCGGCCTGGACGGCGAGCAGATCAAGGTCTCGCTGGCCGCCAACCCCTCGCACCTGGAGGCGGTCGACCCGGTCCTGGAGGGCATCGCCCGCGCCAAGCAGGACATCATCAACAAGGGCGGCACGGACTTCACCGTCCTGCCCGTCGCCCTGCACGGCGACGCGGCCTTCGCCGGCCAGGGCGTCGTCGCCGAGACGCTCAACATGTCGCAGCTGCGCGGCTACCGCACCGGCGGCACCGTGCACGTGGTGATCAACAACCAGGTCGGCTTCACCGCCGCCCCGGAGTCCTCCCGCTCCTCGATGTACGCCACCGACGTGGCGCGCATGATCGAGGCGCCGATCATCCACGTCAACGGCGACGACCCCGAGGCCGTCGTCCGCGTCGCGCGGCTCGCCCTCGAGTTCCGGCAGGCGTTCAACAAGGACGTCGTGATCGACCTCATCTGCTACCGGCGCCGCGGTCACAACGAGACCGACAACCCCGAGTTCACCAACCCGCAGATGTACCACCTGGTGGACCGGAAGCGCTCGGTGCGCAAGCTCTACACCGAGTCCCTCATCGGTCGCGGCGACATCACCCTGGAAGAGGCGGAGCAGGCGCTCCAGGACTTCCAGGGCCAGCTGGAGAAGGTCTTCGCCGAGGTCCGCGAGGCCACCTCGCAGCCGGCGCAGCCGCACATCTCCGACCCGCAGGCCGAGTTCCCGGTCGCCGTGTCGACCGCGGTCTCCGCCGAGGTCGTCAAGCGGATCGCCGAGTCCCAGGTCAACATCCCCGAGTCGATCACCGTGCACCCGCGGCTGATGCCGCAGATGCAGCGCCGCGCCGCCTCGGTGGAGAACGACACGATCGACTGGGGCATGGGCGAGACCCTGGCCATCGGTTCGCTGCTGATGGAGGGCACCCCGGTCCGGCTCGCCGGCCAGGACAGCCGCCGCGGCACCTTCGGCCAGCGCCACGCCGTGCTCGTCGACCAGGTCACCGGCGAGGACTACACCCCGCTGCTGTACCTCACGGACGACCAGGCCCGTTACAACGTCTACGACTCGCTCCTCAGCGAGTACGCGGCGATGGGCTTCGAGTACGGCTACTCGCTGGCCCGCCCGGAGTCGCTGGTGATCTGGGAGGCCCAGTTCGGCGACTTCGTCAACGGCGCCCAGACCGTCGTGGACGAGTTCATCTCCTCCGCCGAGCAGAAGTGGGGCCAGACCTCCGGCGTCACGCTGCTGCTGCCGCACGGCTACGAGGGCCAGGGCCCGGACCACTCGTCCGCCCGCCCGGAGCGCTTCCTGACGCTGTGCGCGCAGAACAACATGACGGTCGCCATGCCGACCCTGCCGTCGAACTACTTCCACCTCCTGCGGTGGCAGGTGCACAACCCGCACCACAAGCCGCTGATCGTCTTCACCCCGAAGTCGATGCTCCGCCTCAAGGCGGCCGCGTCGAAGGCGGAGGAGTTCACCACCGGCGGCTTCCGCCCGGTGATCGGCGACGACTCGGTCGACCCGAGCGCCGTCCGCAAGGTCGTCTTCTGCGCCGGCAAGGTCTACTACGACCTGGAGGCCGAGCGCCAGAAGCGTGGCGTCACGGACACCGCGATCATCCGTCTGGAGCGCCTGTACCCGCTGCCGGGTGCCGAGATCCAGGCCGAGATCGCCAAGTACCCGAACGCCGCGAAGTACCTGTGGGCGCAGGAGGAGCCGGCGAACCAGGGTGCCTGGCCGTTCATCGCGCTGAACCTGATCGACCACCTGGACCTGGCCGTCGGCGCGGACGTCCCGCACGGCGAGCGCCTGCGCCGCATCTCGCGTCCGCACAGCTCGTCCCCGGCGGTCGGCTCGGCCAAGCGCCACCAGGCGGAGCAGGCCCAGCTGGTCAGCGAGGTCTTCGACGCCTGACCCGGCTGCCCGCACGGCAGACGGTACGCAGTACGCCGGAAGGGGCCCGTCCCGCGAGAGGTTCGCGGGGCGGGCCCCTTCGGCGTGGTCCGGGCGGCTCGGACCGGTCGGTCTCAGATGGTGAGCGGCTCGAAGTCCCAGTACGGGCGGTTGCGGGAGCGGGCCGACACGGTGTGGGTGTGCTGGGCGCCGAGCGTGGTCGCCAGGTCGTCCAGCGCCTCGTTCTCGACCTTCTCCGCCTTCTGCCGATCGCGCAGGCCCCGCAGGTCCGCGGCGTGCGCGATGCGCGCCGACAGCGTCAGCGGGTGGGTGCGGCCGAGGACCTCGGTGGCGCGGGTGATGACGGAGTCCGTCAGCGCGGCCGCGCCCTCCGGGTCGCCGACGAGGTTCCGCAGCGCGGAGGCGTTGATGCCGCAGCCCAGCGTCCACGGGTGGTTCTCGCCGACGGCCTGGGTCATGGTGGCGAGCGACTCCTCCAGCAGGACGTGGGCGTGGTCCCGCTCCCCCACGTTCCGCAGGATCATCGCGTGGTTGGAGCGGGTGCCCGCGGCATACGGATGCGCCTCGCCGAGCATGTCGGCGTAACCGCTGACCACCTTCTCGCTTATGGCCCTGGCCTGGTCGATGTTGCCGTGCTCGCGGGCGAAGCAGCTCTGCCCGGCGGCGAACATCATCGTCAGCGGGTCGCTCTCGCCGAGGACGCGTTCGCAGCGCTCCAGGACGCGGGTGAACAGGGTGGTCGCCTTGGCCCGTTCGCCGTTGCGGTAGTGGCACAGGGCGAGGTTGTGCTCGGCGCGCAGGGTCTGCGGGTTGTCCGTGCCCAGGACGCGCCGGTGCACCTGGACGCTCTGGTTCTGGAGCGACAGCGCCTCGTTGTAGCGCCCGAGGAGCCGCAGGTCGGTGGAGTAGTGGATCTCGGAGAAGAGGGTCCAGGTGTGGCGCTGGCGCAGGAGCTGGCGGCGAGCGTCCAGGGTGCGTCCGTTGAGTTCGAGGGACTCGGCGTACCTGCCGAGCAGCCGCACGGTCACCGCCAGGTTGTTCTGCGCGTTGAGCGTGCGGGAGTCCTGGTCGCCCAGGAGTTCCTGGTAGCCGGCCAGCACCCGGGTGGAGATCTCCAGCGCCTCGTCGTAGCGGCCGAGTCCGCGCAGGTCGGCGGCGAGCCCGGTGGCGGCGCGCAGGTGTTCCAGGTCCTGGGCGCCTCGCTCGGCGCGCAGATGCTCCACGGCGGCGCGTTCGATGGTCTCGGTGGCCGCGTAGTCGCCGACGGCCCTGAGCAGGTTGGCGTAGTGGTAGCTGACGTCCCAGATCCGGGGGTGGTTCTCGCCCAGCAGCTCGCGCCAGGTGGTCAGGGCGCGTTCGCCCAGCTTGATGCCGGCCCGGTACTCCCCCGACAGGTACATGTAGCGCAGGCAGTTGAGCACCAGGTTCTGCACGGCAGGTTCGGTGCTGTTCAGTACGTCGGCCCACTTGAGGTGCGGGGTGATCTCGGCGTACGCGGGCCACAGGCGGGTGTCCGTGGGGCGCCCCGGATCGGCCGCCGCCAGCGCGCGGCGGACGACGTCGATGAACTCCCGGCGGTTCTCCTCGGTCATGTCGAGGCCGACGATCTGGTGGACCATGCGGTGCATGTAGAGGGATTCGCCGGAGGACGCGGGGTCGACGCCCGATTCATGGGATTCCAGCCGGACCACGGAGTACTGGCGGAGCTGGTTGATCGCCTTGTTCCACAGCAGCGGGTCGCTCATCAGCCCGGACACCTGCTCGGGCAGGTCGCCGGGGGGCATGTCCTTGAGGAGCCGCACCGGGATGGAGCCGGGGGCGAAGAAGCTGCACAGGCGCAGCAGGTCGACGGACTCGGGGACGGTGTCCCGGAGCTTGTTGAGCAGTATCGACCAGGCGGTCTGGAAGGCGAGCGGGAAGTCGGCGGAGACCTTGACGACGTCCTGGTCGATGCCGCCTTCGAGCAGTTCGATGTACTCCTCGACGGACAGGTCGGAGTCGTTGAGCCAGCCGGCGGTCTGGTCGAGGAGCAGCGGGAGGTCTTCGAGGGCCTCGGCGAGCTGGTCGGCCTCGGCCTGGGTCAGGCGCGGGGCGCGGCGGCGGATGAAGGCGACGGACTCGTCGCGCCGGTAGACGGGGACCTCGACGAGGTTGCTGTTGTGCTCGCCCCACTCCGGGTTGCGGGAGGTGATGAGGACGTGGCCGGGGCCGGTGGGGACGAGGTCCCAGATCTGGTCGGGTTCGTCGGCGCCGTCCAGGACGAGCAGCCAGTGGGCGTGCGGGTCGCCCCGGCGCAGCGAGTCGCGTACGGCGCGCAGCCGTTCGCCGTACTCGGCGCCGGTGGACAGGCCCAGTTCCGGGGCGAGTTCGGCGAGCTTCTGGCGGTAGAGCGCGCGCCGGTCGGCGGGCACCCACCAGACCACGTCGTACTCGGAGCCGAAGCGGTAGACGTACTCGGCGGCGAGCTGGGTCTTGCCGACGCCGGACATGCCGTGCAGGGCGACGACGCCGGCGCCGGCGCCGGATTCCTGGAGCGCCCGGTAGGTGTCGGTGAGCAGTTCCTCGCGGCCGGTGAAGCGGATGTTGCGGCGCGGCACCCCGCCCCACACCTGCGGGGTGTCGGCGGGGAAGCGGGGGCCCGGTCCGGAGCCGGCGTCGGGCAGCGGGTCGGTGGGGAGCCCGAGGCGGACCAGGAGCCTGCGCTCCGCCTCCTCGGCGCCGACGTTGGTGAGGTCGGCGGCGCCGAAGGCGGAGGTGGCTCCGGGAAGTGCGGAGGTGGTGACGCACACCGCGGCGAACCGGTCGGGGTCGGGGGCGACTTCGGAGCGCAGTGCGCGGTTCCACTCGTCGTGGCTGCGGGGGCCGAGCTGGAAGTACCAGTCGCTGAGGACGACGAGGACCCGGCCGCGCGCGAGCGTCAGGTCGCGCAGCGCCTCCTCCAGCGGGACGGAGACGGGCGGGTCCCAGCGCTGCTGGACGACCACCACTCCGCGCCGCTCCAAGCGGTCCGCGATCCACGCCGCCCAGGCGCGGTTGAAGCCGGCGAAACTGATCGTGACGGTGTTCGCCCCGGCTACTCCAACTGGCTTACGCGTTCCGGGCATTCAGCCGTCTCCCTGCCTCGATACGAGCCTTGTCAACATACACCGGAGCGCTCGCGGCGCCGATGGGAATCACAGGCTTCTCACTGCCTTCGCGAGCCGTTCCTCTGCTGCCATATCACCTTGGCGGTGCTCACGTACGCCTGAGCGCGCGCTAGGTGCCCCGAGGGGGGCGGATTGTCGTCCAGACGGTGGTAGACGGAGATCATTTCGTTGACCAGGGTGCGGCCTTCGGGGGTGAGTGCCGCCGATCCGGCGAGTGCGGGGAGCGCGGCGCCGACCTGTTCGCGGCAGCGGGCGTGTTCGGCCCAGGCGAGGTCCCGGTGGGTGACCCGGTGGGCGCGGAGGGCGAACCGCTGCCAGTAGTCGGCGAGCGCCAGGTGCGAGTAGGCGCCCTGGAGCAGGCCGTCGAAGGGCCGGGGGTCGGGGCGCCAGGGGGCGAAGTGGCGCGGGGCCGCGTCTTCGCGGTGGAGCGGTACGAGGGTGGCGAGGGCGGCCAGTTTGGTGTGCTGGAGTTCGTGGACGAGGGTGGAGGCGAAGTAGGCCGGGGTGGCGGGCTTGCTGCTGAGCACGGCCCCGAACGCCTCCCGCCGGGTGCCGCTGCAGTGCGCGGCGCCCTCGCCGTCCGGCCCGGCTCCGGCGGGGTGCCCGAGGGGCACGACGCAGCGCAGCAGCGCGGCGGCCTCGGCGACGCGGTGGTCGCCGCCGATCCGGAGCAGGGGCTCGACCCCGGCCCAGGACCCGGCCCATTCCTTGCGCTGGTGGTCGTCCACGCGGGCGGCCCCGCTGAGCCCGTAGCGGGAGAGGTCGCCGGCCCCGATGCCGTAGGGGTCCACGTCGTCGAGGGCGACGGGCGCGGCGCCGGGTACGACGGGGCGGAGGGTGAGCACCGGGAGCCAGCGCGGGTCGGCCGCGTCGAGGGTCCGGTCGGGCTGGCGGCGGAGGGTGAACGGCGGCCCGTGCCGGGGGGTGAGGGTCAGTTCGTCGTCGCGGTGGACGAGGCGGACGGGGTCGGGTCCTGCCCGGACGGCGCCGAGGGTGGGCAGCGGGACCAGTCCCTCGCGCGGGGTGAGCCGGAGGTCGAATGGCACCCCGGCCCGTACGGCGGCCGCTGCGGCGAGGGCCGTGAAGTGGGCGAGGTCGGCGTGGAGGTCGGGGCCGGGGGCGGCGGCCGGGGTGATGAGGCCGGCGAGGAGGCGCTGGGCCCAGGGGCCGGCGAGGGGGTGGAAGAGGACGGTGCGGGTGGCGGCCCGGTCGGCGCGTTCGGCGGCTTCGAGGAGGGCCCAGTCCGCGTGGAGCCGGTCCAGCAGGGGTGGGGGGCAGACGGCGGCGGGGGCGGCGGCCGCCGCGTCGAGCAGGGCGCGCAGGAGGACGAGGCGGCGGGTGTCCTGGTCGCGGACGAGCAGTCCGAGGCTGTCGGCGTCGCCCTCGGTGCGGCCGAGGGCGCGCAGGACGTGGTCCGGGACGGTGGGGGTCATGGGGGGTCTCCAGCGGTTGCTTCGGCGAGCCGGGCCGCGATGTGGCGGATCAGCCGTTCGAGGTCGGCGCAGTAGACGGAGGGATTGCGGAAGCCGTTGTCTGCGCGGTAGCGGTGTGCGTAGTGGCCGCCGCCGCACACGGTCAGCAGCGGGCAGGCCCGGCAGTCGGCGGCGAGGGCGGCGGCTCCGGCCTGCCGGGCGGCCACGCCGGGGTGGCGCAGCGCTTCGTCGAAGGTGTGGTGGAAGACGTCGAGGCCGGTGGTGGCGGCGCCGTCGTACGCGGATTTGAGCGAGTCGACCTGTTCGATGGACCCGTCCGTCTCGACCACCACCGCGTTGATCGGGTCGAGGCCGAGGGATTCGGTGGCGGCGGGCAGTCCGATGAGCAGGGCGACGCACTCCTCGAAGAGGCGGACGCGGGTCTCCCGGCGGGGTGCGGGCCACCAGCGGTCGAAGACGGCGCACAGCCAGTCGCCGTACGGGGTGGCGCGGCCCGGTCCGGGGTCCCCTGGCGGGTCCGCCGGGGCGGGCAGGCCGGGCGGCGGGCTGGACCAGTTGCCGTGCGGCAGGAGGAGGTCCAGGGCCGGGGGGCGCAGGGCGAGCAGGGATTCGTACATCTCGACCGGGTCGGTGCGCGGGTCGACGACGGTGAGGATGCCCGCGTACGCCTCGGGGTGGCGGTCGGCCAGCAGCCGGGCGCCGCGTGAGGCGGCGGGCCAGGAGGGGCGGCCGGCGTGGTCGGTGCGCAGGGTGTTGTGGGCGGCGAGGCCGCCGTCGAGGCTGATGCCGACGCGTATGCCGTGGTCGGCGAGGGTGGCGATACCGGGGTCGGTGAGCAGGGTGGCGTTGGTCTGCACGGTGGCGTGGACGGCGCAGTCGGCGGGTACGCGGTCGCGGACGGCGTCGGCGAGGGCGGCCAGCCGGCCGGGCCCGGCGAGCAGGGGTTCGCCGCCGTGCAGGACGAGGGCGACGCTGCCGAGGCGGTGGGTCGCGGCGTGTTCGGCGATCCGGGCGGCGGTGCGGTCGAGGACGGCGGGCGGGGCGGCGGACGGGCGGTCGCGCCAGGTGCGGTCGGGGCCCTCGTACAGGTAGCAGTAGCGGCAGGCCAGGTTGCAGCGGCCGTGCACCTTCACGATGAACTGGCCGAAGGGGACGGGTGCGGTGGCCGGGACGTGCGGTGCCGTGCCGGTGGTCCGGCGCGTGCCGGGGTCCGGCCGCGGTGTCCGTTCCGCCGGCCGTTCGGTTCGCCGCCGCCAGGGCGTCGTGCGTCCAGCCACTCAAGCACCCCCGTGCTGTACGCCGGCCGGGGCGCTCCCCGGTGCCGACCCGGAGTGAGTGTTCCCGGAGCCGGAGGGGCCAGACTGGTCCCGGACGACGATGTCCTGATTGGGCGCACCCCCGGCCAAAACCGTGCGGTACGCGGGCCGGCCGTGCGGTACGCGGCCCGGCCCGGCCCGCGCGCCGGGCCGGTCGCCAGGCCGGTCGCGGGGCCGGTCGCCTGTGGGCGGTCGCCCGTTCAGAAGGCGTTGTTGAACCCCCAGAGCATCTCCTGCGGCTGTTCCGCCCGTCCCCGCAGGTCCGCGACGACCTCCGCGAGCACCGGATGGTCCGTCGTCCGGAGGGTCGCCAGGTCGAGGCCCAGCAGGTCGGGCAGTTCAGCCGGTCCCGTCGCGCGCGTTCCGTCGTTCCGTGTCGACTCGCTCATCACGCCTCCCCGTACCGAAGCGGCGGGCCGGCGGCCCGCTCGTCACCGGGCGCGTCCGCGCCCGCTCACCGTTCCAGCTCGGCCAGCCGCCCGGCGGTCGCCTCACCGGCCGCGCCGCCGCCGTCCGGCAGTTTGCGCCACTCCTGCCGGGCCGCCCGGTACGCGTCCCGCGCGGCCCTGGGCCGGCCCGCTCTCTCGTACGTCATACCCCGCCAGTGGTTCGCTGTAGCGGCCAACTCCACGGCTTCCCGCAGCTGTTGCGGAGTCTCCAGCTCCGTTTGCGCGTCGCCCGCGGAGTCGGCGGCCGACCGGAACGCCTCCGCCGCCTCGTCGCGGCGGGCCGGGCGGTCGAGGACCCCGGCCGCCTGGAGGAGGGCGCGGCCCAGCTCCAGCCAGCAGCGGGCCGCGGTGAGCGGGACGGTGGCCTCCTCGGCGGCCAGCTTGAACAGGTACTCCGCCTCGCGCAGGTCCACCCGGTCCGCGGTGGCGCGGTGACGCAGCATCAGGGCGCGGCCCAGCATCAACAGGCGCTCGGACTGCTGGGCGCCGCCGGCCGGCATCTCGGAGCGGCAGTCGCGCAGCACCCGCACGGCGGCGCCGATGGAGGCGCGGCCGTCCGGGAGTTCGGCGCGCCGCAGCAGGGTGGCGCCCCACTCGGCGAGCAGGTCGGTGTAGGCGCGGGAGTCGCGCGGGATGCCCCGGGCGGCGCGGGCGAACCATTCGGCGGCGGCGACGAGTTCGGCGGGGTCGCCGGTGTGTTCGTAGCGGGCGACCCGGACGCGGCCGGCCCTGGTCTGGAGCTGGGCGCGCTGGCGCTGGTCGCGTACGGTCTCCAGCGCCTGGGCGGTGAGGGTGGCGGCCTCCTCCGGTTCGGCGCCGGAGGCGAGCAGCGCGTCCACGAGGTCGAGGACGATCCGGTTCTCGGTGCCCATGGTGTGCCGGCCGCCCTGGGCGAACGCGGTGCGCAGGGAGCGGGCCGACTGGCGGGCGTACGCGCGGGACTGTTCGCCGTCCTGGGTGGCGCGGGCGAGTTTCAGCAGGGTGCGGCCGTGCTGGAGGGGCAGGACGGCCGGGCGGTTCTCCTGGTCGGGCCAGGCGTCGGCGAACGCCTCCAGCATCCCGCAGGCGCTCTGCAGCAGGGCGGTGTCCCCGTCGAGCCGCCACTGCGCCTCCAGGGCGCGTACCCGTTCCAGGGTGAGCCGCAGGGCTTCGCCGGGTTCCAGGCCGGGGGTGGCGCAGGCCGCGGTGTATTCGCGGTCGGCGCGGCGCAGCAGCTCCAGCGCGCCGCGCCGGTCGCCGCGCCTGCGCCGGTCGTCGGCGGCGGCGTGCAGGACCTTGGCGAGCACGGCGCGTTCGCGTACGGCGCCGGGGCGGGCGGCGGCCCGTTCGGCGGCGCGTTCGGCCTCCTCCAGGAGGTCGGCGCCGCCCTGCACCTCCCACAGACGCAGCACGCAGCGGGCGTACTCCGCCCAGAGTTCGGTGTCGTCGGACGGCGGCGGGGTGTGCTCGGCGGCGCCCCTGAGCAGCTGTACGGCGTCGATCAGGCGCTGCACCATCTTGTCGGCCTCGAAGAGGCGGACGAGTTCGCGGGCGCGGCGCACTGCGAGGCCGCCGGTCTGCGGGCTTCCGGAGGTCTTGGGTTCGCGGGTGACGAATCTGGGGGGTACGGGCATGAATCGCTCCAGTACGCGGGCCGCTACTTCGGCAAAGGCGTGGGGGACGCGCGGACCGCCGCGTCTCTCGTCTCCCCCGTTCCCCTCGGTCTCCTCACTCTCGTCGGCGTCCTCCGCCTCCGCTTCGGCGTCCGGGTCCGCCTCGCCCGGAGCCGGCCAGGCGGTGGCCGGGCCGGTGGTGGCGTCGTGCGGGGTGCCGTCGCCGAGCTGGGCGTAGGCCAGGGCCGGGAAGTTGGGGCCGCCCTTGCCGAACCGCTGCTCTATGTATTGCGAACAGTGCTTGAGTACGAGCAGAGCCTCGTCGCGGCCGAGGGGCCCGAGGAGTGCCTCCTGGACGTCGGGTTCGAAGGTGTACCACTGGCCGCGTCCGGTGCCGCCCCCGGTGCGCCTGAGCAGTCCGCTGAGCAGGACCTCGGCCAGTTCGGAGGGGCCGGAGTGGGGCAGCATCGTGCGCTGTACGAGTTGCATGACGGGCAGGTAGAGGGGGGCCGCCGCGAGGTAGACGGCGAGCTGTCCGGCGACCGGGGAGGCCGTCGAGCGGAACCGGCTGACCAGTTGCAGCGAGGACGGGGCGTCGCCCGGCCGGCGGGCGGGGGCGGGCGGCTGGTCGGCCCGGACCCAGCCGACCGCGCCCGGCACCGATGCCGCGCCGGTCCCGGAGAGCAGCCGGGCCCAGGCGGCGAGCGCGTCCGCCGCCGGGGGCAGCACGGGGACGGCGAGGGCGCCGGGGTGGGCGGGGCCCGTTCCGGCGTCGCCCGTGACCTTGAGCAGGGTGGCCCCGGCCGGGCCCTCGCCCCGTGTCAGCGAGCCGAAGGTGACCGGGAGGCGGGTGCGGTTCCACATGCGCTGGGGCAGCGGCTGGAGCACGGCGACCGGGGCGAGCCGGGCGAGCTGGTGCAGCAGGCGGTGGGCGTGGCCGCTGCGCCAGAGCGGTCCGGCGCAGTCGCTGACGACGACGGTGACCCGGCGGCCGGTGGGGTCGCTGAGCCGGTCCGCCGAGTGCAGCGGGGCGGCGGCGGGGTCGGGGCTGCGGCTGACGGTGCAGCCGCCGTCCGGGCCGGGGTGCAGATAGCGCATCTGCACGTCCCGGAACGCGCCGAGCTGGGCGAAGATCTGCTGGAGTTCCTCGAACAGCCGGTCCCAGACCAGCATCGAGGAGGAGGCGTCCATCACGCACTGGACGACGGCGTCGCCCCGGCGGACCCCCCGGAACACCGGCATGACCATGCCGCCGGCGCGGGCGCTGCGTTCGGCGGTCGCCCGCTCGTCCAGCACCCGGCGCTTGGGCGCGGAGACGGTCCGGTAGCGCTGCAACGGGCGCAGGGCGCGGGTCAGTTCGAGGGGCGCGGGCAGCACGGGCGCGGCCGGTACGCCGAGCGGCAGCGCGGTGGCACGGGCGTCGGGGCCGGGCTGTCCGCCGTCGGGCGCGCCGGACTCGTGGGCCGGGGTGCCGCCGGGCCGGGTGCGGCCGGGGACGGGGTGCAGGGAGATCCGCTCGCCGTCCCCGGGCACGCGGGGATCGCCGGGCCGGGCGTCCGCCTCCGGAGCGCGTCCGTCCGGGCGGGCCGGGGTGGTGGCGCGGCCGGGCGCGGTGCGCTCGCCGGGGGCGGGGTCACCGGGGTCGCCGTCCGCGCGTTCACCGGGGGCGCCGGCCGCGGCGGTGCCGCGGGTCCACCGGGCGAGCCAGAGCGCGTCGCAGAGCTGCTCGACGTCCGGGTCGAGCCCGGCCCCGCGCAGCCGTGCGACCAGCTCGGGCAGCAGCCCGGCCTCGTACGCCTGCGAACCATCGGACATCGCGGTCTCACCTCGGCCGGTCGAGTCGCTGGATGAGCAGGTCGGCCAGCCGGTCGCGGCCGGCCGGTGAGGCGGCGTGGGTCAGGTATATGGCGTTGAGCAGCTGGTCGGTGGCCAGGAGTTCGGTGCGGGAGCGTTCCAGGAAGTGGGCGATGAGGTCGTCGCTGGCGCGGGCCGCCTCCTCGCCGAGGTGTGCCTTGACGAAGGAGGCCAGCCGCTTGTGGTCGGGGCGGCCCAGCTCCAGGTGGATGCAGCGGCGCATCAGCGGGGCCGGGAAGTCCCGTTCGCCGTTGCTGGTGAGCACGACGAAGGGGAAGGCCCGGCACTGCACCCGGCCTCCCTTGATGCGGACCTTGTTGCCGTCGTGGTCGAGGACGTCCGCCTCGCCGTCGGGCAGCCGGTCGGCGATCCGCTCCAGCTCGGGGATGGCGAACTCGCCCTCCTCCAGCACGTTCAGCAGGTCGTTGGGGAGGTCGATGTCGCTCTTGTCCAGCTCGTCGATGAGCAGGACGCGCGGCCGGTCCGAGGGGAGCAGCGCGGTGCCGAGCGGCCCGAGCCGGATGTAGCTGCCGACGCTCTGGGCCGCGTCGGCCCCGGCGGCTCCGCCCGCCGCCGCGTGCGAGGCGATCTGGACGTCCTGGAGCCGGGCGATGGCGTCGTAGTGGTAGAGGCCGTCGAGGAGGGTGGTGCGGCTGACGACGGGCCAGCGCAGCACCTTGCCCAGTTCCAGCTCGCGGGCCACCGAGTGGGCCAGGGTGCTCTTGCCCGCGCCGGGGTCGCCGGTGACCAGCAGGGGGCGCCGCAGGTACAGCGCCGCGTTGATCATCTCCAGTTCCTCGGCGCCGGGGCGGTGCTCCTCGGCGACGCGGCCGGGGATGCCGAGCCGGCGGTCGGCGGTGTCGGCGCTGTCCGCCCCGCCGGGTCCGCCGGTGAAGTCGCGCCAGGGCGGCGGGGGCGGGAGCTGCGGCGTCTCGTCGTGCGGTTCGCCGATGCCCCGGTAGATGAGCCACTCGCTGGGTTCACTCATAGCGTGTTCCTCGTTGTCACTCGTCCGCCGCCGGCGGCCGCCGCCGAACGTGCCTTACCGTAGCGATCCCGTTCAACCCCCGTAAGGGGAAGCCGAGTTCGCCTGACCTTGTGGTGCGGTACGGGTGTGCTCACGGCGCCTCCAGGAAGTCGGTGCCCGGCAGCGGTCGGTGCGGGTCGTCGTAGTAGAGGGCGGCGCCCGCGGCCCAGTACATCTCCGTCCGCCCGGCGCTCACCCCTCTGCGCAGTTCGTGGATCTTCCACGGCAGCCGGTCGTGGGTGCGGGTGTCCGAGACCGCCTCGGCGACGCGCCGGTGGAACTCCTTGCAGACCGTGTCGGCCTCGGTCGTGCGCCGCTGGAGCAGGGCCACGCCGAAGCCGCTGTCGAGCAGCCGCACCACCCCGGCCGTGACGTCGGGGTCGGGCCGGGTCCCGTAGCGGCACAGAACCGGCACGGTCTCGTGGGCCAGGGTGCGCAGCCACGACGACTCCGGTACACGTACCCGCAATTCGTCCTCGCAGTCGACGACCTCGGCCCGGATGCCGGTGGCGAGCCCGGCGTTCCAGCGGGCCGGGCGCTCCGGCGCCGGGCCCTGGTACGGGCTGCGCAGCACCACCGGGCGTACGGCTCCCAGGCGCTGCCCGGACTGCGGCAGCACCCAGTCGTCGACCGGGAGGCCGAAGAGCGCGGGCGCGACGACGACCTGGAGCATGGCGGGGCTGCCCGGTTCGTCGCACCTCCGGAACGCCTCGGTGAGCGCGGCGGCGAGCCGGTCCGGGACGGTGCCGAGGGGGGCGCCGCGGCTGTCCTCGTCCACCGGTTCCGCCTCGCCGCCCCTGCGGTCCACGGCGACCCGCCAGTCGTACTGGTCGCGGGACCAGCCCTGGAGGTCCACATGGAGGACGACGCAGTCGCGGTCGCCGTACAGGACGGGTTCGGCCGCCGGGGCGCGGGCGGAGCTCTGGCGGTTCTGCTCCAGGCGCAGCCGGATGCCGGCCCATTCCACGTCGAGCAGGCGGCGCAGGTCCCTGGGGAGTTCGACGTCGGCGATGCGCTTGACCCAGCCCCACAGGGCCTTGGCGTTGCGCACCGAGAGCTGGCCGCAGGGCCGCTCGGCGGCGAGGACGCCCATGCAGTAGCGCACGATCAGTTCGAACCGGGCCTCGCGGTCGCGGGCGCGGGCGTCGTACAGCGCGCCGAGGCCGTCGCGCCAGCCGCGCGGCGCGGGGCGGTGGTCGCGGGCGTACACGCCGGGCAGCCGGTCGAGCAGCATCAGCAGGGCGCGGGTGCTGGCCGGGGGCGGCAGTTCGGCGAGCCGGCCCAGCAGGTCCACGCGCAGCTTGGGTCCGAGGACGCCGCCGGGCGGGACGGCCAGTTCGCTCTGTGCGTCGGTCCAGGTCCGTTCGGAGCCGGCGGCGCTGGTGTGGCGGTCGGCGTGGTAGCGGTCGTGGGCGTGGAAGACGGCCTGGTATATGTCGTCGGTCTCGGTCTCCACGGGGGTGGCGGGCACCTCCAGGGTGCGCAGCCGCTCGATGCCGACGGCGGTGCCGCCCTGGTGGCCGTCGAGCCGCGACTTGACGACGCCGACGACCTCGCCGCGTACGAGGTCCACCAGCGGGCCGCCGGACATGCCCAGCTCCACCCAGTCGCCGTCGAGCCGCACCACCTGCTCGGCGTCGCCGGAGCCGCCGTACGAGCCCTTGACGGTGCAGACTCCGCTGCGGTTCTGGAGTCCGCCGCCCTGGCCGGGGGCCCAGCCCACGCAGCGCACCTCGCGGCTGCGGAGCATCGCCTCGGACCGCTCGGTGACGTAGACGCAGGGGTGTTCGACGGGGCGCTGGAGCTGGATGAGCGCGAGGTCGGGGGCGGGCCAGCCGCCCGGCCCCGGCGGCCGGGCCGCGGGCAGTGCGGCGACGACCTTGCCGGGCACCTCGGTCAGTTCGGTGCCGTAGCGGTCCGCCTTGAACCACACGCCCACCATGCCGTCCTCCCCCCGCGTCGCCACGTGCGCGCATGTGAGGACCCAGCTGGGTGCGACGAAGAAGCCGCTGCCCAGGAAGTCCCCTGCCGGTTCGTCCTGGGCATACCCGGAGGGCGGGCGATGGATGCGCACGGTGGCGTCCTGCACGAGGTCCATGAGAGCGGCCTGGGCGGGCGTCAGCACCCCCTCTGCGCCCCCTCGGTCCTCGGAGGTCATGCCCGGCCGCCGTCCGTGTCGTCCGCACCACCGGGGTGTGCCGGTGCGCCGGGGGGTGCCCCGGCGGACGGGTGACCGGGGGGTGCGCCCGCGCCCGGCGGGGCGGTCGGGGGTGGCACGGGGGGCGCGAACGGGACGGGGGGCGCGGGCGCGGGGCCCGGCTCCGGGGGCGGTGCGGAGGTCTGCGCGGGCACGGGGGCGGGCGGGGGCGCGTCCACCGGGGGGCCGCCGCCGTTCCAGGTGAGGGTGACCGTGATGGCGCCCTTGGCCTCGCCGTCCGCGAGCAGTCCGACGATCTTGCCGGCCTTGGCGGTCAGCTCGATGCCGAACTCGACGCTGACCTCGTCCGGCCGCACCGCGCGCAGCGGCACGGCGAGCGAGCGCGCCACACCGGTCACCACGGAGTGCAGGCTCTCGACCCGCGCCTGCACCTGGTCCGCGAAGTCCCCGAACCCGGTGTCCGTGTAGGTCGGCCCGCCGCCGGGCGAGGGCCCGGTCAGCTCCTCCGCCCCGGAGATCCGGGCCCAGACCGGCGTACCGTCCGGCAGCTCAATGCGCGTAATCCGGGACCCACCGTCGCTCATGACAACCCCCCGTTCGCCAATTACCCGCAGATTAACGGCCGTAGTCGGTGGATGCGGGGTAGATCGACGAGGACACTCCGGGAGGTGGACGGGCGGGGCGGAGGGGTCCGGGGGCCGCTCTAGACTTGTGGCATGTACTTCACGGACCGCGGTATCGAGGAACTGGAGAAGCGGCGGGGCGAGGAAGAGGTCACCTTCGAGTGGCTCGCCGAGCAGCTGCGTACGTTCGTCGATCTGAATCCCGACTTCGAGGTGCCGGTCGAGCGCCTGGCGACCTGGCTGGCCCGGCTGGACGACGACGAGGACGACGAGTAGTCAGCCCGTCCGGTCCCCCTCGGGGACTTGTTCGGACACCCCCTCGGGCCCGCCGTCGCGGATGCGGTCGTAGGCGAGTCCCAGCGCGCCGTGCGCCATCAGCAGCACCCCGGCGAAGGCCCAGCCGCCGCTGCGCCTGGCCGCTCCCCACAGGGCGAGCGGCAGCCCGGCGGCGAGCTGGACGCCGGCCAGTGCGCGTGCCCTGGGCCCGCGCACCCAGGGGCCGAGCCGGCTGCTCTCCACGGCGCCGAGGTCGACCCTGACCGCGTCCCGCCAGCCGGTCCACTCGATGCGTTCGGCCCTCTCCCATGCCCCGGTGTCCGGCACCGGCCGGGCGGGCGGCTCGCCGGGGTCGAGGCCGGGCGGGAGCGTCAGACCGGTGCGCGTGAGTACGGCGAGCAGTCCGCGCAGCCTGGCGCGGGCGTCGGCGTCCGGGTCGGGCCGGGTGAGCGCTTCGAGCGCCTGCACGTCGAGTACGGGGTCGAGCCCGAGGCGCTCGGCGAACGTGCGCATGGCCTCGTCCTCACCGGCCGGGGTGCCGTCCGCCAGCCAGACGTAGCCCACCGGGCGGCGGAATCCGGCGGCCAGGGTGTATCCGGCCCGGTCACCGTCCCACCAGAGCGCGAGCACCGGCCAGGTGGAGCCGACCGCGAGCGCGGTGGCCCAGCCGCCCAGGACCCGGTCGACGGGTTCGGCGCGCTCCCCTTCGCCGGCCCGCGCGCGGCGGCCGCCCTGCCAGGGCTCGCCCTCCGGTACGAGGACGGTCCAGCCCTCCCCCGCCGGTGCGAGCAGCAGGGGTTCGCGCAGCAGGTGCGCGACCGGGCGCACGGCGTCCGGCACGGTCCGGCACAGCAGCAGGGCACCCACGGGTGAGGTCGCGTCCATGGATCACACGGTAGGACACCTCATCCCCTTCTGATCCTTTTTGTACGCCTTTACGGCGCCCCGCACCTCCGCGCACCCTCCCCCTTGCCGCCTTCCCGCCCACCCTCTCCTTGACTTCCCGAATCCGCGATATATCGTGTTGTTCAAGAGACGCGATATGTTGCGTCGTCCGTCTATCCGGGAGGTCAGATCCATGCCTGTCTCGACGTGGGCCGTCGCCGAGCCTCAGAAGCTGACCTTCGACGAACCCGTGACCGCGCTGAAGGTGCGCATCGTCAACGGCACGGTCAACGTCGTGGGCACCGACGAGCCGACCGCCCGCCTGGAGGTCTCCTCCGTCGAAGGACCCCCGCTGCTCGTGACGCAGGAGGACGGCGTCCTGACCGTGGCCTACGAGGACCTGGCCTGGCAGAACCTGCTGAAGTGGCTGGACCGCAAGGAGTGGCGGCGCACCGCGGTCGTCTCGCTGGCGGTCCCCGCCTGCTCGACCGTGGAGGTCGGGGTCGTGGGCGCCGGGGCCTTCGTCTCCGGGGTCCGGGGCCGCACCGAGGTGCGCGGCGTCACCGGGGACACCACGCTCGTCAAGCTCTCCGGGCCGGTCGGCGCGGAGACGGTGTCCGGCAGCGTGGAGGCCCAGTCCGTCACCGGTGACCTGCGGTTCCACTCCGTGTCGGGGGATCTGACGGTCGTCGAGGGGGCGGGCGCCTCGGTGAAGGCGGACTCCGTCAGCGGCGGCATGGTCCTCGATCTCAACCCGACCGGGAAGCCCACGGACATCCGGCTGACCACGGTCTCCGGCGAGATCGCCATCCGGCTGCCGCACCCGGCCGACGCCAGGGTGGAGGCCAACACCGCGAGCGGTTCCGTCTCCAACGGCTTCGAGGACCTGCGGGTCAGCGGACAGTGGGGCTCGAAGAAGATCACCGGCACGCTGGGCTCCGGCACCGGAACGCTGCGGGCGACGACCGTCTCCGGGTCTATCGCGCTGCTGCGCCGCCCACCGGCCGAAGACGAACCGTACGAGGCCCAGCCGGCCGGAAAGGTGCTCTGACATGCCTCCCGTTTTCGCCCACGGCCGACTGCGCCTCTACCTCCTCAAGCTGCTCGACGAGGCCCCCCGGCACGGCTACGAGGTGATCCGCCTGCTGGAGGAGCGGTTCCAGGGTCTCTACGCGCCCTCGGCGGGCACGGTCTATCCGCGGCTGGCCAAGCTGGAGGCCGAGGGCCTCGTCACCCACGCCACCGAGGGCGGCCGCAAGGTCTACTCGATCACCGACGAGGGCCGCGCCGAGCTGGCCGGACGCACCGGTGAACTCGCCGATCTGGAGCTGGAGATCCGCGAGTCGGTCGCCGAGCTGGCCGCCGAGATGCGGGACGACGTGCGCGGGGCTGCGGGCAAGCTGCGCAGCGAGATGCGGGCGGCGGCCGACGAGTCGCGCCACACCTCCGGCGGCGGCATGGGGGCCGGTTCCGGTGCCGGTCCGGGGCTCAAGGACCCGACCTTCGGCGACCTGGGCGACAAGGAGGCGTGGCGCACCGCGAAGGAGGAGCTGCGCAAGGCGAAGCAGGAGTGGAAGGAGCAGGCCCGCCGCGCGAAGGACGAGTCCCGGCGCGCCCGCCAGGATGCCCAGCAGGCCCGCCGCCAGGCGAAGGAGGCCCAGGACAGGGCGCGCGAGCAGATGCAGAACGCCGCCCGCCAGGTCCAGGAGCACTTCGCCCGCGGCGACTGGCCGGCCGGGGTCCGCGAGGGCCTGGCCGAGATCACCGGCCAGCTCGGCGGCTTCGCCCGTACGGGGAACTGGGCCGCCCCGTACCTCAAGCCGGACGCGGCCGACGCGGACCCCGACCCCGACTGGGGCATGGACGCCGGCGGCACGGGCGACCCGGCCCGCGATCTGGACCGCCTGCTCGACCGCTTCCGTGACGAGATCCGCGACACCGCCCGCGACCACGGGGTGACGGAGCCCCAGCTGAGCGAGATCCGCGGCCATCTGGCGACGGCGGCGGCCCGGATGGCGGCGACGCTGCGCGGGGACGGGGCGAAGTAGCGCGCCGTTCGGGGCGCGGCAGCGACGGGGTGGGGCGGAGCCGGGGCAGCCCGGCACGAAACCGGGGCGTCGAGGCGGGGCGGCGAGGCGGGTCAGCCCGCCTTGCGGTGGCCCTCCGTGCCGCCGCCCGCCCCGAACAGCGCGCGTTCCACCGCCCCGTAGGCGGCCCCGTGATCGGCGAGCACTTCCGCGACCGGCCCCGGCGTGGCGGCGAGGGCCAGCAGGAGGTGTTCCGCGCCGATGGTCCGGTCCGCGCGCCCGAGCGCGACGCGCAGGGACTTCTCCAGGATCTTCTTCGCGCTCCGGGAGAAGGACGGGCCGCCCGACCAACGCCGCCGGGCGCCCCGGTCGCCGCGCAGGGCTCCCTCGCCGTGCGCCTCCTCGATACGGGCGACGACCGCGGTGACGTCGATGCCGATGTCCGCGAGCGCCTCCGAGTCGGCCCTGGTCATGCCGCCCCGCCGGCGTACGTCGGCGAGGGCGGCGGTCACGGAGTCCCTGCGGTCCGCGAGGCCCAGGGCGGTGATCGCGAACGCGGCCCGGCCGCCGTCCCGGTCCAGCAGGGCGAGCAGCAGATGTTCCTCGGTGACCGTGTCGGCCCCGGTCCGTTCGGCGTGCGCCACGGCTTCGGTCACCGTGGCGCGGGCGTCCTTGGTGAATCGCTCGAACATCAATGCCTCCCGTACTTCTTGTGCACGGCCTGCCGGCTGACGCCCAGTTCGGCGGCGATCTCCTGCCAGGACCAGCCCTTGGCGCGGGCGCTCCTGACCTGTACGGCTTCCAGCTGCTCCAGCAGCCGCCGGAGCGCGGCGACCGACCGCAGCCCCACACGGGGGTCGCGGTCGCCCGCACGCTCGGCGAGATCCGTTGCTTCGGTCATGATGTCAACCTACATTGACACCCCGACCGCGTCAACCGTTGTTGACAGTGAGCACGATCTTCCCGAAGTGGTCGCCCGCGGCGAGCCGTTCGAAGCCCGCGCGGGCGCGGTCCAGCGGCAGCACCTCGTCGATGACGGGGCGCACCCCGGTCGTGGCGCAGAAGGCGAGCAGGTCCTCCAGCTCGTCCTTGGAGCCCATGGTCGAGCCGACGACCTTCAGCTCCAGGAAGAAGATCCGGGTCAGCTCGGCGTGCGAGGGCCGGTCCCCGCTGGTCGCGCCGGAGATGACCAGGGTGCCGCCGGGCCGCAGCGACTTGACGGAGTGGGACCAGGTGGCGGCGCCGACCGTCTCGATGACGGCGTCCACCCGGTGCGGCAGCCGCGCGCCCGCCTCGAACGCCTCCGCGGCGCCCAGCTCCACGGCCCGCGCGCGCTTGGCCGCGTCGCGGCTGGTGGCGTACACGCGGAGCCCGGCGGCCCGGCCCAGCACGATCGCGGCGGTGGCGACCCCGCCGCCGGCGCCCTGGACGAGGACGGAGTCCCCCGGCCGCACCCCGGCGTTGGTGAAGAGCATGCGGTAGGCGGTCAGCCAGGCGGTGGGCAGGCAGGCGGCCTGCTCGAAGCTGAGTTCCCTCGGCTTGGGCAGCACGTTGTACGTGGGCACGGTGACCTGCTCGGCGAAGGTGCCCTGGTAGCGCTCGGTGAGGATGGAGCGGGGCTCGTCCGGCCCGACCCCGTGCCCGGTCTGGCCGATGACGGAGTGCAGGACGACCTCGTTGCCGTCCTGGTCGATCCCGGCGGCGTCGCAGCCGAGGATCATCGGGAGCCTGTCCGCGGCGAGGCCGACGCCGCGCAGGGACCAGAGGTCGTGGTGGTTGAGGGAGGCGGCCCGGACGTTGACGGTGGTCCAGCCCTGACGGGCCCGCGGCGCCGGGCGATCGCCCAGTTCGAGGCCGTTCAGGGGGTGGGCGGGGTCCAGGCTGGCTGCGTAGGCGGCGAACATGCCGCCGACGATAGGGGCAGGGGTACCGGCGCGTAACCGGCTGCGGGTGTGACACGCACCGCGCACCGGGGACGCCGCCCCGGCCCCCGCTCCCCGAACGCCGGCAAGGCTGTCCTCGGAGCGGGGGTACGGGGGCAGCGGCCCCCGCAACGCCTCAGCGCCGGGCGACGCCCTCCGCACGGGCCGCCGCCGCCACCGCGGCCGTCACCGCCGGGGCCACCCGCTCGTCGAACGGCGAGGGGATCACGTAGTCGGGCGCCAGCTCGTCGCCGACGACGTCCGCCAGCGCGTTGGCCGCCGCGATCTTCATGCCCTCGGTGATCCGGGAGGCCCGGACCTGGAGCGCCCCCGCGAAGATCCCCGGGAACGCCAGCACGTTGTTGATCTGGTTCGGGTAGTCCGACCGCCCGGTCGCCACGACGGACGCGTACTTGTGCGCGATGTCGGGGTGGACCTCGGGGTTCGGGTTGGCCATCGCGAAGACGAACGCGCCGGGCGCCATCGAGGCGACCGCCGCCTCCGGGACCGTACCGCCGGAGACGCCGATGAAGACGTCGGCGCCGGCCAGCGCCACCTCCAGGGGGCCGGAGATGCCCGCCCGGTTGGTGAGTTCGGCCAGTTCGCGCTTGACGTCGGTCAGGTCCTCGCGGTCCCGGCTGACGATGCCCTTGCGGTCGGCCACGGCGACGTCGCCGAGCCCCGCCGCCAGCAGGAACTTGGCGATGGCCACGCCCGCCGCGCCGGCGCCCGAGATGACGGCGCGCAGGTCGCCCAGGTTGCGCCCGGACAGCTTCGCGGCGTTGCGCAGGGCGGCCAGCGTGACGACGGCGGTGCCGTGCTGGTCGTCGTGGAAGACCGGAATGTCCAGCCGCTCCTGGAGCCTGCGCTCGATCTCGAAGCAGCGCGGCGCCGAGATGTCCTCCAGGTTCACCCCGCCGAAGGACGGGGCGAGCCGGACGACGGTCTCCACGATCTCGTCCGCGTCGGTGGTCGCGAGCGCGATCGGCACCGCGTCCACGCCGCCGAACTGCTTGAACAGGATCGCCTTGCCCTCCATCACGGGGAGGGACGCCTCGGGACCGATGTCGCCGAGGCCGAGCACCGCCGTCCCGTCCGTGACGACGGCGACGACCTGGGACTTCCAGGTGTAGTCGTGGACCAGCTCGGGCTGCTCCGCGATCGCGGAGCACACCTTCGCCACGCCCGGCGTGTACGCCAGGGACAGGTCGTCCTTGTCCCGGATCGGGACGGTGGCCTGCACGGCCATCTTCCCGCCCCGGTGAAGGGCGAAGGCCGGATCGAACGGCTCGTCGGTGGTGCTGTCGGTGGTGCTGTCGCTGCGAGGATTGACGATCTCCGCTGCCATGGTGTTGACCCCTTAAGTCTTCATCGTTTGAGGGTGGCCACTCCTGGTTGAGGAGGGGTGGGCGGGCACCGCGTACGCGCCCTGCGCCTGGCGGTTGGCCGCCCCGGCAGGGGGAGGTACGTACGCGCGGGCGCGCCGCACACGCGCCCTGAGCCCCGGATGAGGGGTGTAAAGGTCTTTCTTACCGGACGGACCCGGCCACGGACGAGCCGATATCGACTCCGTGACATGACTCATAGTCGCCTATCTGAACAGGTCGGCCTTGTGCCCTGCCTGAGTCCGCCACGCGGGACGCGCCGGAGATCCTCCGGCCGCGACGCGTGAACCCCTGAAATGGTCCGGCTCCGGTGTGCCGGCCTCAGAAGGTTCGGGGATCGCCCGTTATCCGATTTTGACATGCCGGGCCCCCTGTTCGGGCTAATCCGCATGGCAACATGCCGTAATCACACAAGGCGACGACACTCGACACTGCGTGCCAACGCCGCCCGGTCACTCGTCCCCACTCTGCCGGAGGAACCCGAACATGACCGCACGTATCGCCCGTCGTACGGCCGCGAAGACCCGCATCGCCGCGGTCGGCGCCATCGCGGTCGCCGGCACCATGCTGCTGACCGCCTGCGGCGACCAGACGAAGAGCAACGACGCCGGCGGCTCGGCGACGGCGAAGACCGGCGCCACCGCCTCCACCGGCACCCTCACGCCCGCCGAGATGCTGCCCGAGGAGATCCGTTCCAAGGGCGTCATCCGGGTCGGCTCCGACATCGCCTATCCGCCGGTCGAGTTCAAGGACAAGTCCGGCGAGACCGTCGGTATCGACCCGGACCTCGCCGCCGCGCTCGGCAAGGAACTGGGCGTGGAGTTCAAGTTCGAGAACGGCACCTTCGACACCCTGATCACCGGCCTGCGCTCCAAGCGGTACGACATCGCGATGTCGGCGATGACGGACACCAAGGAGCGCCAGAACGGCATCGACCCGGAGACGCAGAAGAAGGTCGGCGAGGGCGTCGACTTCATCGACTACTTCACCGCCGGTGTCTCGCTCTACACCAAGAAGGGCGACGACCAGGGCATCAAGACCTGGGCCGACCTCTGCGGCAAGAAGATCGTCGTCCAGCGCAACACTGTCTCGCACGACCTGGCCAAGGCCGAGTCCAAGAAGTGCCCGGACGGCAAGAAGATCGCCATGGAGCCGTTCGACAACGACCTGGAGGCCCAGACCCGGCTGCGCTCGGGCGGTGCCGACGCCGGCTCCTCCGACTTCCCGGTCGCCGCGTACGCGGTGAAGACCTCGGGCGGCGGCAACGACTTCCAGCTCGTCGGTGACCAGGTCGAGGCGGCCCCGTACGGCATCGCCGTCGCCAAGGGCAACGACGAGCTGACCCAGGCCATCAAGGCGGCCATGGACGCGATCATCAAGAGCGGCGAGTACGACAAGGTCATCGCGAAGTGGGGCGTCGAGGCCGGCGCGGTCACCGAGGCCAGGATCAACGGCGGTTCCTGACCGGCGTCCGGTGCGGAGAGGCAGTTGAAAGGCATCAGCCGTGACTGACATCAAGAAGACGGGACCGGCCGGCGGGCCGCCCGCGTCCCCCACCGAGGCGGGGTCCGCGCCGGAGGCCATCAAGGCCGTCCCGGTGCGGCACTACGGCCGCTACGTCTCGGCGCTCATCGCCATCGCCGCGCTCGCGTCGATCGTGTACGCCTTCAGCCAGGGCAAGATCAACTGGGGTGCGGTACCGGACTACTTCTTCGACGATCGCATCATCGACGGCGTCGGCCAGACGCTGCTGCTGACCGCCCTGTCGATGCTGATCGGCGTGGTCGGCGGCGTGCTGCTCGCCGTCATGCGCCTGTCGAAGAACCCGGTGACGTCGTCGATCGCGTGGTTCTACATCTGGTTCTTCCGGGGCACCCCGGTCCTGGTCCAGCTGTTCGTGTGGTTCAACCTGGGGCTGGTCTTCGAGTACATCAACCTCGGGCCGATCTACAAGGACTACTGGTCGAGCTTCATGACGCCGCTGCTGACGGCGCTGCTCGGGCTCGGCCTCAACGAGGCCGCGTACATGGCGGAGATCTGCCGGGCCGGTCTGCTCTCGGTGGACGAGGGCCAGACGGAGGCGTCCCACGCGCTGGGCATGAGCCACGGCAAGACCCTGCGGCGCGTCGTGATCCCGCAGGCCATGCGGGTGATCGTGCCGCCCACGGGCAACGAGGTCATCAACATGCTGAAGACGACCTCGCTGGTGGCGCAGGTGCAGTTCTACGAACTCTTCAAGAACGCCCAGGACATCGGGCAGGTGTCCGGAGCACCGGTGGAGATGTACTTCCTCGCCGCCGCCTGGTACCTGATCATGACCTCGGTGCTCAGCGTGGGGCAGTACTACCTGGAGCGCTACTACGCGCGTGGATCGAGCCGCAGCCTGCCACCCACCCCGTTGCAGAAGCTGCGGTCGACGGTGCTGTCGGTCGGCCGCCCGAAGGGAGGCATCGCATGACCGCGATGGTCAAGGCCGAGGGCGTCCACAAGTCCTTCGGCGCCGCGCACATCCTCAAGGGCATCGACCTGGAGGTGGCCCCGCGCGAGGTGTTCTGCCTGATCGGCCCGTCCGGTTCCGGCAAGTCCACGTTCCTGCGGTGCATCAACCACCTGGAGCAGATCAGCGCCGGCCGGCTGTACGTGGACGGCGAGCTGGTGGGCTACCGCCAGAAGGGCGACAAGCTGTACGAGCTGAAGGACAGCGAGGTCGCCCTGAAGCGCCGGGACATCGGCATGGTCTTCCAGCGCTTCAACCTGTTCCCGCACATGACGGCGCTGGAGAACGTCATGGAGGCGCCCGTCCAGGTGAAGCGCGAGGCCAAGGCGGTCGCCCGCGCCCGTGCCGAACGGCTGCTGGACCGGGTGGGCCTGGCGGACAAGGCGCGCAACTACCCCTCGCAGCTCTCCGGCGGACAGCAGCAGCGGGTGGCCATCGCGCGGGCGCTGGCCATGGAGCCGAAGCTGATGCTCTTCGACGAGCCCACATCGGCGCTCGACCCGGAGCTGGTCGGCGATGTGCTCGACGTGATGCGGGGCCTGGCCGAGGACGGGATGACGATGGTCGTCGTCACCCATGAGATGGGCTTCGCCCGCGAGGTCGGCGACGCGCTGGTCTTCATGGACGACGGCGTGGTGGTCGAATCCGGCCATCCTCGCGATGTCCTGACCAACCCGCAGCACGACCGGACGAAGTCGTTCCTGTCGAAGGTGCTCTAGAAGGTTCTCTGGCGGATACGTGAAGGGGTGGTACGGGCCGGTGCGGCCCGTACCACCCCTTCACGCGCGCCGGTCACGTCGCCGGCAGCAGCTCCGTACGCAGCATCAGCTCGCGCAGCTGCGCGCGGGTGAGCGGCGGGCTGTCCAGCAGCGGCCCCTGCACCACGTCGGCCTCGAAACCGGTGCTGTCGCGTACGCCGAGCAGACTGCCGTCGGCGAGGACGAGCCGGGCGGCCAGCTCGGGGCCCCACTGCGGGGTGCCGCCCTCGCCGTAGTCCATGGCGTCGCTCCAGATGGTGAGCACCCGGCCGCCGGACAGCTCCTCGCGCACGCAGTCGGTACGGGCGGGCGCCCCCTTGTCCGGCTTGCACAGGTCCGCCGCCGGGTCGCTGTTCCCGAGCTTCTTGCGTACGGCCGCGGCGTCCATGACGTCCACGGTGAGGTAGCCGACGCCGCCGTCCCGGCGGACCGCGTACTGCCCGTCCAGCGGCCCGTTCCTGGGCGGCTCGGGGGGCAGGGGCGAGGCGTGCTTGATGATGTCGGCGAACGACACCTCCTCGACCTCGCCGACCCCGGAGGGCAGCAGTTCGGCCAGCCGGGCGGCCCGGTCGGTGGCGCCGGGCGCCTTGGCGGATGAGGCCACCGACGAGGTCTGCGGGGTGTCGGTCGCGGAGGAGGAGAGCTGGGGCACCACGAACGCCCCCGCCGCCACCGTGCAGACCGCCGCCGCCGACACCGCGGCCCGGCGGCGCCACCGCACCCGTGCGGCCCTGGCGTAGACCGCCTCCGTGCTGATGACCGGCCGCCCGGCGTCCTCGGCGGCCCGCCCCAGCAGCTCGCGCACGTCGTCGCTCATACCAATACCTCCGCCATCTCGGCGCGCAGCGCCGCCAATCCCCGAGCCGTGTGGCTCTTGACCGTGTTCTCCCGCATCCCGAGCGTCGCGGCCGTGGCCTCGACGCTCAGGTCCTCCCAGTAGCGCAGCACCAGCACCGCCCGCTGCCTGGGCGTGAGCCGGGCGAGCGCCGCCCGGACCGCCAGGCCGGTGTCCGTGTCGGGTGTCCGCGCGGCCCGCTCGGGCAGTTCCCCGTACGCCTGCTCGCGGCGCCAGAACCGGCGGCGGGCGGCGATGAAGGTGTTGACCAGGGTTTTGCGCGCGTATGCCTCGATGTTGTCGAGCCGGCCGTGCCGCCGCCCGCCGAGCACGACCTTGACCAGGGTCGTCTGGACCAGGTCCTCGGCCTCGTCCCGGTCGCCGCAGAGCAGGAACGCGCTGCGGAACAGGGCGGTGCGTCTGCTCTCGACGAAGGCGTGCAGCGCGGCATGGTCATCGCTCCGCATCCTCGGTGTCCTTCCCCCGGCCCGCGGGCGCGGACCGTCTCACCCTTCCAGTGCGGTGGGCGGCACGGCGGGTTGCGGTGTGTGCGGAAGAATCTCGATGGGCCGCACCCCCTCCCGCTATGTAATACCCTGTAGCCTTAACCACCCATTACGTCACCCCGCACCGCTCCATACCGCCCCGCACCACCCCGTACCGCCCCGCCCTGGACCGACGCCGTAAGGACGACTCGTGGAACTGGCCCTGTACTCGGACTACGCCGTACGCCTGGTCAACACCGAGGAGCCGGCCCGGAACAGGGACACCCTGACGTCGGTGGAGGCCGTCCGTGACCTGTTCCGCGAGAACGCCCAGGCGGCCCGGCGCGCGGCCGACGCGGACGTCACCCGGTTCCGTTCCGTACGGGCCCGGCTGCGCGCGGTCTTCGAGGCGGCCGACGAGGGGGACGAGCGGCTGGCGGTGGACCTGCTCAACTCGCTGCTGCTGGAGTTCCCGGTGAGCCCGCAGATCTCCGGCCACGACGTGCGCGACGCGGACGGCACGCCGGACTGGCACATGCACCTCGCGGACCACCCGTCCAACGCCACGGCGGGGTACGCGGCGATCGCGGCCATGGGTCTGGCGTTCCACCTCACCTCGTACGGGGTGGACCGGCTGGGCCTGTGCGAGGCCGCGCCCTGCCGCAACGCGTACCTCGACACCTCGACCAACCGCTCCCGCCGCTACTGCTCGGACCGCTGCGCCACCCGGGCCAACGTGGCGGCCTACCGGGCCCGCAAGCGCCTGGAGACCGAGCGCGCCGCGGAGACCGGGCGCAGCGCGGAGACCGCCCAGCCCAGTACGCCGCGCACCGTGCGCTGATCGCGGGTCAGCGGCCGGTAGCGTGCGCTGACCCGGGCCAGCACGAGTTCCTCGGGGACGGTTCCGTAGTCGGTGGAGTCGCCGCCCGCGTAACTGTTGTCGCCCAGCACCCACCAGCCGCCGGCCCGGCGCTCCACGGCGCGCTTCACGACGAGCAGGTCCTGCTGGAACGGATGACGCAGGATCACCACGTCCCCGGGGCGCACCGGCGCCCCGTACCGCACGAGCAGCCAGTCCCCGTGGTGCAGCGTGGGCACCATCGAGGGGCCCGTCACCTCCACCACCTGAAAGGGCACCCGCGCCGACAGCCCGCGCGCGGGCCGCTCACCGCCCGGCTCCGGCACCTCCGGCACGTCGCTCATCTCCTCCCGCACCTTCCCCATCCGTCCAGTACACCGTCCACGACAGGCTTTCGTACATTCGGCCGTGGGTCCCATCCTCTTCCCGGACTTTTGGCCTAAGCCCCTGGGGGCACTCGCTGAAAGAGGCTTCTCACGGAGTAATGTCCCACCTGAGAAGACGATCACGAGGAAGGACAGCTCAATGCTTTCCCGCCTGTTCGCCCCCAAGGTGAAGGTCAGCGCCCACTGCGACCTGCCCTGCGGCGTGTACGACCCGGCCCAGGCCCGCATCGAGGCGGAGTCCGTCAAGGCCGTCCAGGAGAAGTACCAGGCCAACGAGGACCCGCACTTCCGGGCCCGCGCGGTGGTCATCAAGGAGCAGCGTGCCGAGCTCGCCAAGCACCACGTCTCGGTGCTGTGGAGCGACTACTTCAAGGCCCCGCACTTCGAGAAGTACCCGCAGCTGCACCAGCTGGTCAACGACACCCTGAAGGCCCTCTCGGCCGCCAAGGGCTCCACCGACCCGGCCACCGGCCAGAAGGCGCTGGACCTGATCGCGGAGATCGACAAGATCTTCTGGGAGACCAAGAAGGCCTGATCTCTGGTTAGGCCGTCCGACCTGCGGTTTCGCTGGTCGGACTCCCTACCGGTCCGCACCCGGTCCGCAGGCCGCCGAGCACGGCGTCCATCACGGACCGGGTGCGGTCTTTTCAGGTCAGCCCGGTATCCGCCGACGGTACGCCATCGTGATCAGCCCGGCAGCAAAGCTGACCGCCGCCACGACTGCGGCCGCGACGCTGGTGGACTCCATCAGCAGAACCGCCCACGGGTACGGCCTCTGGTCTCCTGCCAGGCCGGTGACAATGCTGAACATGACGAACATGGTCGCCGCCGCGCCACCGGCCATCGGGCCGTACCAGCTGTGTACGAGGAGGGCGAGGCCCAGCACCATGACAGTGTTCCGTCCGCCCGCCACCGCTGTCGGCATGTCCAGGAAGTCCCCGAGTACGAACCCCAGCCCCGTCGCGCTCACCCCCAGAAGCAGGAGAGCCAGCCGGTCGATGACGGCGACCGCTCGCGCCGCTGTGGTTTCGGTGGCGATGAGGCGCCGGCTCATGCAGTACATCGTCGGGATGCACAGGATGAGCGGGACGAAGTTCATCAGCTTGACCGAGAAGGTGCCCTGCGCGGCGATCTGCGGAACCTTTGCCACGTCGTCGCGCACGAGCACAAGGAGAAGCGTCCAGGCAGCCAGCGCCACAGGCAGCACCCAGATTCTTCGCGTGCGCGCCCAGAGGGTCAACGGGCCACCCCCGGTGCAGTGTCCGCCGGGTTCTCCAGCCGCGGGCCCAGCGCTCGGCCCCGCTCCTTCTCGGCCTTGGCCGCCGCCCGGGCCTTCTCATGGACCTGCTCGTCGCAGGACTTGAGGTAGCTCAACTCCTGTTTGTACCAGGCGTACTGCTTGGCCTTGGGGAGGCTGCGCACCCAGCGTGCACGGTACGCGCCACTGGGGCCGTAACTGCGGGTGACCTCTTCCTCCGACATCCCGACCGTCAGGCCGACCCAGGCGAAGGCGGCTCCGCGCCCCGGGTAGACGTAGTCATCAGGAAGGCCGGGGCAGTCGTGGAGCCCTGACGGAACCAAGGCGCTGACGTAGAGGCCCCGGCTGCGGTGCCGGGTCACCGGCTTCTGGAGATAGGTTCGCCAGGTATCGCGTGCCAGCGGCAGATCGTCCGAGACGAAGGCCAGCTTCCGGGGTGGGGTGAACCCGACCTCTCGCAGGCGGGGCAGCGCCTCTTGAGCGGAGCGATGCAGCGCGGGGATGTCGTCGGCGAACTCGCCGGGGACACAGATCACCGGAGCAGTTCGCTCACACGTCGTTGCCCAGGTGCGGGGAACGGTGGGGTCGGCGTAGCGCGGGGCGTCACTCACCAGGGGGTACGACGCTCCGAAGCCCGCGAGGACGCAGCAGGCCATGGCGGCGGCGCGCAGCGCCGGACGTGAGAACAGGCTCAGCGCGACAAGGCCGAGCAGCAGTCCGAGAGCCAGGATCGCCGGTGCCATGAGGTAGGCGCGGTCCACGACATCCGTATAAGTCGGAGTGCTCATGTCGAATCCGGATATCGCCCGCAGCCATGGGACACCCAGCGTATAGGCGACGAAGACCCACAGCGCCGTGATCACCACCGCAAGGGGGCGGGCGACAACAGGTGGAAGGGAGAGTCCGAGGAAGAAACCGACTGCTACCGCACTGAAGGGGACCGCAAGACTCCGGACCACGGGAACGGTGTCGTGGAACCCCGGTGCGTGGCCTCCCAGATAGCTGATCACCAACAGGAAGGACGCCACCCAGCTGATGATCACCAGGGCCAGGCTGGGGGTCAGCGCATCGACGAATACGCGCAGCAGGTGACGGCTGGACGGAGCTGCCGCAATCCGAGCCCTGCGAAGCCTCCCCGCGTCCCAGGCAGCCACCAAGGCAATTCCCAGCGCGGCGATCCTCAGAGCCACCGACACCACGACGATGGAATCCTCACCGGTCAGCGGTCTGGGCTGGTAGGCGGTGAAATATACGGCAAGAGCCACCGTCGGGGCTCCGAGCCCGATGACGGCCGAGTGCCGGGCGAAGGGGAATCGGTTCACCACGAGATCGCCCCATCGATCTCGGTGAAGGCCTGATAGGCGGAGGTGGCACGCTGCTCGTCGGATGCCGCCGTCGCGCTCGCATGGGAAAGGAAGTCCATCACCGTCCCCGAGAAACGCACCTGCCCGTCCAACAGGACCACGACCGACTCGTACGAGTTGGCGATGTCGGAGGTGTCGTGAGTGGAGAGAACAATGTGCACCTCCTTCGACAGATCGGCGAGAATCTGGTGGAAGACCTGCCGCTGCCGGGGATCCATGCCCGCTGTCGGCTCATCGAGGAGAAGGACCTCCGCGTCATGCACGAGGGCCTGAGCCACTGCGACGCGCCGCTGCTGCCCTCCGGAGAGCTCCTGCACCTTGTCATCCGCCCGATCGGCCAACTCCACGCGACGCAGGGCTCGGAGAGCTTCACGCCACGCCTCGCGCCGGGACATCCCCTTGAGCCAGCCGGAGTACGCGACCTGATCCCGGGCCGTGAGCCCCGGCACCTGCTCCACCTGCTGAGGCATCCACGCCACACGCCTACGGAACGCGGGCAGCGCGCGACGCCGGCCAGTGCTCAGGCCGCCATAGGTGACTGAACCGGAGTCAGGACGCAGCGCAGATGCACACAAGCCCAACAGGGTACTTTTTCCCGCTCCGTTCGGCCCCAGAAGCACGGTGCGCCCAGGCGGCAGCGTATAGCTGAGATCACGCAGTACCGGGCGTCTACGCCGATAGGAGAAGGAACACTCGAACATCGAAATGGGCATGCGACACCTTGGTGTTTCAGTGTGGGGTGCCTCTCTCTGTTTCAAAAAGAGGCAGGTGGAGACCTGCGTTTCAGGTCTCCACCCAGGCATTCAGAATCCAGTGTCACCTATGGACTGACCCGCGATTCCTGACGGACAGCCCTCAGAAAGACATACGGGTCGTATCAACGCTGATCGTCGGGCCCACTACCGAACTGCCACCGACCTCGGTAATACGGAAGTAGTAGTCGTGACCTTCGCTTCCGGCACCCCACTCGCCGGACGAGGTTCCGCCCTTGAAGCATGCCGTGTAGGTCTTCTTGTCGAATCCGGTGTCGGGTCCGATGACAGCACGTCGCAACTGAACAGTCACACTCTTCGTCACGCCCGAGCCCGTATGGCATCCGGTGAAGTCGACCTTGTTCGGGCCGGTACCCCCATCATCGGTCACATACTTCGAGGTGAAGCCGGCGACTCCACCCGTTATGTATGAGTACTTCACGACAGCCCAGGCAGGGCTTGCGAGGGCCAACGGGAGGGTCGCGACGGAAGCAACCATACCGACTCGCTTCCAAGTTTTACGGGTTCCGAACTTATGCACAGTTGCACCTCTCGTTTGGAATTGCGGGCATGCGTGTGCATCACGAGGCGAATTGATTGAAGGCCGCATTGACGGACCGCCCCCCGCGATAACGCTTGAGTGTACATCAACTGCCCCAACAATGGCGGCAGTTATTCCTTTAATCGCGATGTGACCGCTTTGCGTATGCCCTTGCGGATTTCGCGGAGTCCTGGCTACGTGCCCCTCCCGCGACCGGATTCCCGAGCGACCGACGAGGTCACCGAAGTGTCACCGCACGCATTGCGTGGGCCGAGCCCTGTGTCGAAGGGGTATGAGGTCGTACGCCGTGTCGGCGCCGCTCTACCGACACCTGTCGGACGGCGGCGGCCCGCTGGGCTCAGCCCGCCGGCAGTGCCCGCAGCCGTGCCGCCCACGGGTGGGCCGCGCTCTCCGTCAGGGTGATCGTCTCCGTCAGCCAGGCGCGGGCGTGGTCGTCCAGGGCCGGCAGCGCCTCCTCGAAGTCCCGCTCGTCCTTGGGGCGCCGGGACCTGGACTTGTAGAGCAGCTGGACCTCGGGGGCGAGGTAGGGGATGCCCTCGTCCGATACCCGGCCGAGCCGGGCAAGCGGGAGGCGGACGCGGGGGTCGCGGCGGTAGACCCAGTCCCCGCCGGCCACCTCGTCCAGCATGAACTGCAGGCGCCACGGCTCGTCCGGGCCCGGCCGGCACCAGAGGTCGTGGACGGCGGCGGGCAGCGTCTCACCGGGGTGCCAGGGCCGCAGTGTGCCGGGCGGGTCGGCGGCCCACCAGTCCCAGCCGGGCAGGACCCGCCGCACCTCCGCCTGGGCGTCGCGCGGCACGAGCACGTCGATGTCGCCGTGGTCCCGGAAGGCACGGCCCACCGCCAGCTCGACCGCGTACCCGCCGGCGATCCACCACGGCGAGCGCAGCGCCGTGAGCAGACGGACGGCCTCGGCGAGCGGCGGCGGGTCCCAGGGGCCCCAGGGGGTCTCCGTGCGCACCGGGTCAGTCCCGGAGCAGATGGCGGTAGCTGTCGGGGTGTTCGCGCAGATAGGTGGCCAGGTCCATGGCGGGGCGGCCGGTGAGGGTCGGTACGGCGTCCGAGACGGTGGCCATCTCGCCGGCCGCGATGGCCTCGTACGAGGTGACCCAGCCGGCCACCTCCCAGTCGGCGGCCCCGTAGTGCTGCCGGGACGCGTACGCCTCCTCGCGGGTCTCGGGCTCGTAGGTGACGGTCCGTCCGGTGACCCGGCTGAGCTCCTCGGCGGCCTCGGCGAGGGTGAACGCCTCGGGGCCGGTCAGGTCGTAGGTGCGTCCGTCGTGCGAGGGACCGGTGGCGTCGGTGCCGGCGAGGAGGACGGCGGTGGCGGCGTCCGCGATGTCCTCGTGGGCCACTGCGGCGACCCGGCCGTCACCGGCGGGGCCGCGCAGCACTCCGTCGGCGCCGGTCATGGCGGGAAGCCCGGCGAGATACCAGCTGTCGCGCAGGAAGGTGTACCGGACGTCGGTGGTCCGGATGTGCGCCTCGGTCTGCCAGTGGTCGCGGGCGAAGGTGAACGTGGCGTCGGGGGCGGCGCCCAGGAAGGAGAGGTAGACGATGCGTTCGACGCCGACGGCGACCGCCGCGTCCACCGCCGTCGTGTGCTCGTGGACCCGGTCGGGGCTCTCGTGCGCCGAGACGAGGAACAGGGTGTGGGCCCCGGCCAGGGCGCGGCGCATGGCCTCGCCGTCGCCGTAGGGGGCGGGCGGCGCGGGGTCGGCGCCGGGGAGGTCGGGCAGCCGGGAGGGGTCGCGGCCGAGCAGCCGGACGGGGACTCCGGCGCGGGCCAGCCGGGCGGCGACCCGGCCGCCGAGGGCGCCGCTCGCGCCGGTGACAGCGGTGAGGGGGCCGCCGGTGACCGTCCGGGACGGGGTGTCGGGGGCGGGGCTCATGCGCGGGCGCCTCCCTCGGGCCGCCAGGGGCGCACGTCCACGACCGCGTCGACCGGGAGGGGCCCGTACAGGTGGGGGAAGTCCTCGCCGCCGGGTTCGCCGGGCTCGTACCGCACCGGGGCGGTGAGCCGGTCGGAGTCGATGACGAGCACCACCAGGTCCTGCTCCGCGGCTGCGGGCCGGCTTCCCGCGCCGTACAGCGCCTCGGCCACGGCGGGCAGTTGGTGGGGCAGCGAGCAGTGGATGAAGCCCTCCTCGTGCAGGGTGCGGCCGCGGGTGGACATCTCGTACGTCCCGATCCCGCGGGCCGCCTCCCAGAGCGGGCCTTCGGTGATGTGCAGCAGTTCAGCCATGGCCCGAGGCTAACGCGGCGGCGGCCACCGGGCCGGGCCCTGTGGATAACTCCTGACCGCGTCGGCGCGTCCCCGGCCGCCGGGGACGACACCCCCTAACCGGCCAGAAGCTTCGCCTCCGTCTCCGGGTCGAGGCCGGTGGCCGGGCGGTCCGGGCGGTGGGGTGCCGTGCCGCCCAGTCCGCACAGCCAGGTCCAGGTGTCGGCGACGGTCTCCGCCACCGGGCGGCAGCGCAGCCCGGCCGCGTACGCCAGGCCGACATCGCCCTGGTGGAGGGTGTCGTACAGCTCCCCCGGCGGCAGCCACACGGGCAGGTCGGTCCACGGTTCGACGCCCGCCGCGAGGATCGTCTCCGCCGGGGTCCAGCGCAGCTCGGCGCCGGAGCCGGTGGCGCGCACACAGGCGTCGAGCAGTCCGCCCATGGTGGTGTGGCCCGGCCTGCTGACCAGGTTGTACGCGCCGTGCAGCCCGCGTTCCGCCGCGTCGAGCACCCAGTCGGCGAGGTCGCGCACGTCGATGTACTGGATGTCGGTGTCCGGGGTGCCGGGGGCCAGGACCGGGCCGCCGCGGGCGATCCGGTTCAGCCACCAGGGCAGCCGGCCGATGTTCTCCCAGGGGCCGAGGATCAGCCCGGCCCTGGCGAGGAGGGCCCGGTCGCCGAAGGCGTCCAGCGCGGCCAGTTCGCCGCCGCGCTTGGCCAGCGCGTACGACTCGCCGTCCCCGGCGTCCGGCGAGGCGCCCCCGACCAGCGGGCCGTCCTCGGTGAGACCGGCCGGCGCCGGATAGTCGTACACGGAACGGCTGGATATGTAGGTGTACCGGGCGGCCCGTGCGGCAAGCAGCCGGGCCGCGTCCCGTACCGCGGAGGGCGCACCGCTCCAGGTGTCCACGACGAGGTCCCAGGAGTGGCCCCCGCCGTCCGGCGCCCCGGCGACGGCGAGCGCGGCCAGGCCGTCCCCGGCGGTGCGGTCGCCGATGAGTTCGGCCGTACCGGGCGGGGGCGCGTGGTGGCCGCGGTGGAAGACCGTGACCTCCCAGCCCCGCGCGAGGGCCGCCTCGGTGACGGCCCGTCCGACGAACTGCGTACCGCCCAGCATCAGAAGCCTCATGGGACGACTCTGCCCCGTACCGGGCCGGTGCGGAACCGGCCACGCTCTCGGCTGAATCCGCCGGAACCGGGAACTCCCACCAGGGGTCAGGAGCGGGCGAGCGGGCTGCGGTGGCGCAGCAGCCACTGGTGGTATCCGGCCACGCGCCGCGCCGCCTCCCGGTAGGCCGCCTCCAGTTCCTCGTAGGCGGCGGTCATGTCCGTGCCGGGCCGGGAGACCAGCAGGAGCCGTACGGCGAGGGGGTCGTCGCGCAGGGGGCGGATCGCCATGTCGTCGCGGGGGCCCGAGGTCGGCTGGCAGGGGGCGACCGCCTCGCCCAGCACGACGAGGGAGGCGGCGGTGAGGTAGTCGCCGTGCAGCACGACGGGTGCCACGCCCGCCTCGCTGAACATCCGGCGCAGCCCGTCCCATTCACCGTCCACCGTGGGGTCCACCATCCACCGGTCGGCGGCCAGGTCGGCCAGGTCGACGACGGGCAGGGCGGCGGCGGGGTGGTCGCGGGCCATGGAGACGAACTGCGGTTCGCGCTCCACGAGGACCCGCTGCTCCAGCCCGTCCGGGACGGTGAGCGGACAGCCCTCCACCTCGTGGACGAAGGCGACGTCCAGCCCGCCGGTGCCGACCGCGCGGAGCAGGGCGTGCGCGGAGACGTCCACCCGCAGCGAGATGTCCGTGCCGGGCAGCCGCAGGCGCAGCCGGCGCAGCCAGCCGCCGATGACCCGGCTCGCGGTGCAGCCGATGCGCAGCCGGGGGCCCTCGGCGTGGGCGACTTCCGCCCTGGCGTCGCTGACCAGGGCGGACAGGCCGTCGACGAGGGGGCGGGCGCGGCTGAGGACGGCGCGGCCGAGGAGGGTGGGACGGCAGCCGGTGCGTTCGCGGCTGAAGAGTTCGGCGCCCACGGCGTTCTCGATGCGGCGAAGTTGGGTGGTGAGTGCGGGCTGGCTCACGCCCAGGGTGCGGGCCGCCCGGTGCAGGCTGCCGGTGTCGGCTATGGCGCACAGCGCCCTGAGGTGTCTCACCTCAAGCTCCATGCTGCCGAGGTTAGGGCGGCCCGTCCGGCCGCACCATGGGCCGTAACCCTGCCAAAGGCGGGCGATTCACCGGGCGTTGGGCAACCGGAAAGCCGGTGTGCACGAAAAGGGCGCACGGAGGTGATAGGGCCGCGTTATCACCGGCTGACATCATCCGCGCGGGCTCCGCTTCCCCGAAACTCTCTCCGTACCACTCCCGTCCGAGTCCGATCAGCGGACGGGTTCCCCTGACAGGTAACTGGTAGGAGACCCCCCACATGAGACACCCCAGGACCGTCATGTCGGCCGTTTTCGGCCTCGGCCTCTCGCTCGCCGCCACGCTGGGCACCGCCCCCGCGATCGCCGCGCCGGTGGCCGCCCCCGCCCCGTCCGCCCACCTGGCGTACACGGCGAAGTCCGGTACGCAGGAGAACGCCGCGGGCAACAAGGCGTTCTTCGAGGCGGTCGCGAAGTCGGTGGCGGAGAAGCGGGCGGCCCATCCGAACGCCCTGGCCGTCACGGTCGTCTACAGCGCCGCCAACGCGCCGAGCTTCCGCTCCCAGATATCCAGCAGCGCATCGATCTGGAACAGCTCGGTCTCCACCGTCCGGCTCCAGGAGGGCTCGAACGCCGACTTCGCGTACTACGAGGGCAGCGACCCGCGCGGCTCCTACGCGAGCACGGACGGCCACGGGCGGGGCTACATCCTCCTGGACTACGCGCAGAACCGGCAGTACAACTCGACCCGCGTCACCGCCCACGAGACCGGCCACGTGCTGGGTCTCCCGGACCACTACTCGGGTCCGTGCAGCGAGCTGATGTCGGGCGGCGGTCCCGGCACGTCCTGCACCAACCCGTACCCGAACGCCGCGGAGCGGAACCGGGTGAACTACCTGTGGCAGTACGGCTTCGCGGCCACGCTGACCAAGACCGCTTCCTGACCGCAGGCTTCCGGGGAGCACGCTTCCCGGAAGCACCGCTCGCACCGATGGGCCGCCTCGCAGGACGAGGCGGCCCGTCGCCGTCAGCCGGCGCCGTATTCGGTACGCACCAGGGTCAGGAGTTCGTCCAGGGTCAGGCCGAGGCCGCGCGCCTCGCCGACCGTCTCGCGGACCCGTTCGAGGAGGCGGGCGCGGTGCGGGGAGGCGCCGTCGGCGATGGCGGCACCCCGGCCCCGGCGCAGTTCGATCAGGCCCTCCTCGCGCAGCCGCTGGTAGCCGCGCAGCACCGTGTGGACGTTGACGCCGAGTGATTCGGCCAGGACCCGCGCGGCGGGCAGCCGCTCGCCGGGGGCCGCCGCGCCGTCGGCCACGGCGCGGCGCACACAGGCGGCGATCTGGTCCCCGAGCGGCACGGTGGAGGTGGGATCGACCCGGAAGAGCATCGTCAATGGTCCGTTCGGCGCTGGTCGATCAGGGTGTTGAGGAGCGCCGCGGCGGTCGCCGAGTCGTCCACGGTGACCTCGAAGTCCCGCCCGCCGGCCAGCCGGGCCACGATGCCCTCGCCGGAGCGGATCATGACTCCGGTGCGTCCGGGCCGGACGCGGTAGCCCCAGCCGCCGTAGTCGCCGAGCGGCTTCATCTCACGGCTGGCGGCCGACTCGATCCGGTCCAGCGGGACCCGGACGCGGGGCCAGGGGAGCAGGCCGGAGACGGTGATTCCGCGCCGGTCCACGGTCACGTGCGGTCGGGCGAAGGCGGCGATCAGCAGCCCGAGCACCAAGGCCGGCACGGCGATCGGCCAGCCCGAGGTGAACACCAGGAGGACTCCGGTCCCCAGGAGCAGGAGCGCGGCGAGCGGCAGCGGCCAGGACCCGGCGCTGCGGGCCCATCCGGCGACCTCCCCGGGGCGCAGCGCGATGCGCGGCCCCTCCCCCCGGCCCTGCGGCCCGTCGTCCCCGGACGCTTCCGGTACGGGCAGCAGCGCGGCCGCGAGGAGGCCGAGCCCGTAGGCGGCCACGCCCACTCCGAGGGCGGCGGCCAGATGCCACAGCGGGAACGTGACGTCCTGGCCCCGGCCCTGCGCGTCCTCGACGGCGTCCACGTTGATCAGCAGCAGGGCGGCCAGGAGGTAGCCGAGGAACCCGGCCATGGCGTAGATGAAGCCGAGGGTCGTCCGGTAGGACCGCCGGGTGAACGTGCCCAGCGCCACCATCAGCACCGCCAGCAGGCCGATGCCGAGCAGGACCAGCGTGGTGAGGACGACGTACGAGGTCTGGCCGGCGTAGTCGTCGGCCCGGCCGTTGCCCACGAAGTGGCTGGCCAGCTGCTCGGGCAGCCGGTCCCGGCAGGTGGCGAAAAGGATCAGGTCGACGGCGAGCGCGAGCAGGAACGGCAGCGCGGCGAGGGCCGCGCGACCGATGGATTTACGGTTCATCAAAACCTCCCTTGTTCGCATGCTAGTAGAACAATGAAGGTGACGGCAACGACGAAGCCGGCTGCGGCGGCGAAGTGCGGCACCGAACAGGGCGCCCGGGACGCTGTGCGCCGGGCGGGGCCCGGCACGGGTTCCGCCGGAGCGGTCAGGCGGTTTCGAGCGGGAACGCTCCCCGGTGGCCGGTGCCCGCGCCCTCCGTGGGCCTCGGCTCGAACTCCCGGCAGCTCCAGACCTCCTGGACGAAACCGGTCCGCCGGTCCCACAGTCCGAGCAGGTCCTGTTCCCCGGCCGCGTCCCGGTACGCCTCCTTGGCGCCCCGGAAGCAGGCGAGGCCGCCGGAGAGACCGCGGGCCCGCTCCGGAGCCGGGAAGTAGTCGGAGAACGCGCAGGCTATGCAGGTCCGCAGGTGGACTCCGGGCGGCAGCTCCCGCTGGATCGTGGCCAGCGCGGAGCCGAAGTCGCTCTCGGCGCGCTGCGACGCGAAGGCCGCCCCGCCGAACCGGAGTTCGAGGTAGAGGTACGGGTCGGGCCTGCGCAGCGACAGCAGGCAGCTGAGGGTCGCCTGGCGCTCCACCCCCTCCGCCAGGACGGGGAACGGCAGATCCCACTCCAGGACGCAGTCCCCCAGCACCCCGTCCGTCAGCGCGAACATCCCGCTCTCCGCCGGGCCCGCCGCCACCGGGCGCAGACCGTCGAAGCTGCCGCCCTCGAAGTCCACGCCCCTGACGCGGAGGCGGAGTTGCTGCCCGTCTGTGGTGAGGATGACGGCGTCGGAGCCCTGCCGGTCCCGGTACCACCCTGCCCACGACTCATCTGTCATGAGCAGGGACTGTAGCCCCTGCCTCCGACACCGGCCCTGCCGCCCTCAGTAGGTGCGGCGCGTGACGAACTCCGCGAGGGCCAGCAGGTCGCCCGCCGCCGAGAGGTCGGGGACCGCCCGCGAGAGGTGGTGCACGGCCCGCGCCATCCGGTCCGCCGCACAGCTCTGCGCCCAGTCCCGGCCGCCGGCCCGGTCCACGGCCTCCGCGGCCCGGCCGACCTCGGCGCGGGTGCTCATCGAGCCCCGGTACAGGCCGGCCAGCTCCGCAGCCGCCGGGCCACCCGCGGTGAGCGCGGCCACCACCGGCAGCGACTTCTTGTGGGCGCTGAGATCCGCGCCGACCGGCTTCCCGGTCCGCGCCTGGTCGCCCCAGATGCCGATCAGGTCGTCGATCAGCTGGAAGGCGAGCCCGGCCTCCCGGCCGAAGCCGTCCATCGCCCCCACGGCCCGCTCGTCGGCGCCGGCGTAGAGCGCGCCGAGCGCGCAGGCGCAGCCGAGCAGGGCGCCGGTCTTGGCCGTCGCCATGGTGAGGCACTCGTCGAGCGTGACCTGCTCGGGGTCGCGCTCCTCGAAGGCGCAGTCGGCCTGCTGGCCCGCGCACAGCTCGATGACACAGGTGGAGAGGCGGGCGGCGGCGAGCTGCGACACCGCTCCGCCGTCCTCCGCGAGCAGCCGCTGGGCGAGGGCCAGGATGGCGTCGCCCGCGATGACGGCGTCCGGGACGCCGAACACCGTCCAGGCGGTGGCCCGGTGGCGGCGGGTGTGGTCCTCGTCGATGACGTCGTCGTGGAGCAGGGTGAAGTTGTGGACCAGCTCCACGGCCACGGCGGCCCGTACGGCCTGTTCGGGGTCGCCGCCGAGGGCGCGGGCGGCCGCCAGGACGAGCGCCGGCCGGATCGCCTTGCCCGCGCCGCCCGAGGCCGGGCTGCCGTCGGCGTGCTCCCAGCCGAAGTGGTACATCGCGACCCGCCGGATCGAGCCGGGGAGGGAGGCGATCGCCGCCCGCAGATGCGGATCGACGAGGGTCCGGGTGTACTCCAGCAGGGCCGCGGCCTCATTGCCCTCGGTCGCGGCGTCTGTTCGGGTCATGGTCAATCGGTCACCCCTGTCGTTGCTGTGGTGGTGCGCCGGGGCCGGGGGCCCGGACCGCTGCCGGTCCGGGCCCCGTGGCTCACCGCCAGCGACTGACCTCGACGTTCTCCAGGACACCGAGGGCGTCCGGGACGAGGACCGCCGCGGAGTAGTAGGCCGTCACGAGGTAGGAGATGATCGCCTGCTCGTCGATGCCCATGAAGCGGACCGAGAGACTGGGCTCGATCTCGTCGGGGATGCCCGACTGCTGGAGGCCGACGACGCCCTGCTCGGACTCGCCGGTCCTCATGCAGATGATCGACGTGGTGCGGGCGTCGCTGACCGGGATCTTGTTGCACGGGAAGATCGGCACGCCGCGCCAGGTCGGGATGCGGTGGCCGCCGACGTCGATGCTCTCCGGCACCAGTCCGCGCTTGTTGCACTCGCGGCCGAAGGCGGCGATGGCGCGGGGGTGGGCGAGGAAGAGCTTGGAGCCGCGCCGCCGCGAGAGCAGTTCGTCCATGTCGTCGGGGCTGGGCGCCCCGTCGTGCGGCTGGAGGCGCTGGCCGTAGTCGCAGTTGTTGAGCAGGCCGAACTCGCGGTTGTTGATGAGCTCGTGCTCCTGGCGCTCGCGCAGCGCCTCGACCGTGAGCCGCAACTGCTGCTCGGTCTGGTTCATCGGCTGGTTGTACAGGTCCGCGACGCGGCTGTGCACCTTCAGGACGGTCTGGGCGACGCTCAGTTCGTACTCGCGGGGCGCGGCCTCGTAGTCCACGAAGGTGTGCGGGACGACGGCCTCGCCGACATGGCCGGCGGAGAGGTCGATCGCCGCCTCGCCGTACTTGTTGGTGCGCTGCTGCGGGAGGGCGAGCAGGCCGGTGAGGTGATTGTTGAGCGATTCGGCCCGCTCGGCGAGGTTGAGCACGTCCGCCCGCTGGAGCGTGAGCACGGTGCACGCGGTGACGGCGCGGGCCGTGTACTCCCAGACGGCGTCGCCCTCGATGAGGGACTGGTCGCCGAAGTAGGCACCGTCCGCGTGGACCCCGAGGACCGTCTCGTCGCCGTAGGGGCCGCTGCCGACCTTCTCGACCTTGCCGTGCGCCAGCAGGTAGACCCGGTCCGCCGGGTCGCCGGCCGCGGCCAGCACCTCTCCGGCGGGGATCTCGACCTGTTCGCACCTCCGGGCCAGTTCGGCGAGTACTTCCTCGTCCTCGAAGTCCCTCAGCGCCGGGAGCTCGCCCAGCTCGGCGGGGATGACCGCGACCCGGTCGCCGGTCTGCACGAACGTGACGCGGCCGTCGCCGACCGCGTAGCTCAGCCGGCGGTTCACCCGGTACGTACCGCCCTGCACCTGGACCCACGGCAGCATCTTCAGCAGCCACCGGGAGGTGATCTCCTGCATCTGCGGAGCGGACTTGGTGGTCGTCGCGAGGTTCCGCGCGGCCGCCGTACCGAGACTCTGCTGCGGCGGCACCTGCGTGTTCTGAACCTCTTCACCAACGGACATCTTTCGCCCTCTCGATCTATCGGCTGACCTGCGGGAAGAACACTTGCAGCACGAGGGCGGGGCGCGCCATTACACAAAAGAGTGTGATTAATCGGCCGTTAGGGTGGGCATCGCGTCGCGCGATGCCCCGTCGACGGCACTCTGATGGCCAGTAACTTGTATGCGTAATGCCAATTCACCTAGCCTGGTGCCCATGCGGCTCACCAGGTTCACCGACGTGGCCCTGCGCGTGCTCATGCGCCTCGCCGTCGTGAAGCACGAGGACCCGCCGACCACCCGCGAGGTGGCGGCCACCATGCAGGTGCCGTACTCGCACGCCGCGAAGGTCGTCGCCCGCCTCCAGCACCTCGGCCTGATCGAGGCCCGGCGGGGCCGGGGCGGCGGCCTCACGCTCACCGAGGCCGGCCGGTCCGCGTCGGTCGGTGCCCTGGTCCGCGAGCTGGAGGAGCCCGAGGAGCCCGGCGACGTCGTCGACTGCGAGGGCTCGACACCGTGTCCGCTGCGCTCGGCCTGCCAGTTGCGCATGGCCCTGCGCCAGGCCCAGGACGCGTTCTACGCCTCGCTGGACCCGCTCACCGTCACGCAGCTGACCGCCGGGCCGACCGGCCCCCTCCTCATCAGCCTCAGCAGTCGCCGCCCGTCCGGAAACTGACCCCCGCCGTCGGGGGCCGCCGGGCCTGCTCCTACACTGCTCTTAAATGCGCATCTGAGATGCCAATTCAACCTCCGAGGAGTCACCGATGCTCTCCGAGTCGTCGACCGCCACCGTTCGTGCCACCCTGCCCGCCGTAGGCGCGGCCATCGGGGACATCGCCGATCTCTTCTACCGCAAGCTGTTCACCGCCCACCCGGAGCTGCTGCGCGACCTGTTCAACCGCGGCAACCAGGCGTCCGGCGCGCAGCGCCAGGCCCTGGCCGGTTCCATCGCCGCCTTCGCCACGCACCTGGTCGAGCAGCCCGAGACCCGCCCGGACGTGATGCTCAGCCGCATCGCCCACAAGCACGCCTCGCTCGGCATCACCCCCGCCCAGTACGACGTCGTCCACACCCACCTGTTCGCCGCGATAGCCGAGGTCCTCGGCGACGCGGTGACCCCCGAGGTCGCCGCCGCCTGGGACGAGGTCTACTGGCTGATGGCCAACGCCCTGATCGCCATCGAGGAGCGGCTGTACGCGGAGCAGGGCGTCGTCGCGGGTGACGTCTGGCGCGAGTGGGAGGTCGTCTCGCGCTCCGAGGAGACCGACGACGTCGCCCGGTTCCGCATCCGCCCGGCCGACGGCTCCCCGGCTCCCGCCTTCCGCCCCGGCCAGTACGTCTCCGTGCAGGTCGAGCTGGCGGACGGCGCCCACCAGATACGCCAGTACAGCCTCTCCAGCGCCCCCGGCTCGCCGCTCCGCTCCATCACGGTCAAGCGGGTCCACGGCAACGACGCGCCGGACGGCGAGGTCTCCCGCCACCTGCACGCCCAGGTCCGCGCCGGTGACCGCATCCGGGTCTCCGCCCCGTACGGCGACCTCGTGCTGAAGTCCGACGACGCCCCGCTGCTGCTCGCCTCCGCGGGCATCGGCTGCACCCCGATCCTGTCGATGCTGGAGCACCTCGCCGTCTCCGGGCACCGCGCACCGGTCACCGTCGTGCACGGCGACCGCTCCCCCGCCGACCACGCGCTGCGCACCGACCACATCGCGCTGACCGCCAAGCTCCCCGACGCGGCCGCCCACTTCTGGTACGAGGACCCCGAGGACGGCCACCCCACCGACCGCACCGGGCTCGTCGACCTGAGCGATGTCGTCATCCCCTCCGGCACCCACGCCTACCTCTGCGGCCCGCTGCCCTTCATGCGCGCGGTGCGCACCCAGTTGCTCGCCAAGGGCGTCCCGGCCTCCGACATCCACTACGAGGTGTTCGGCCCCGACCTGTGGCTGGCCTCCTGAACCGACCCCGCGCGCCGAGGTGACCGGATCGGCTCGCACAGCATCCGAACAGGGCCCCGCTGTCGCTCCGCGACAGGTCGGGGCCCTCGCGGCCGGGTAGGGCTCCACCAGGACACCCTCCCCCCACGCACCGTAAGGAGTCGGCCATGTCCTCACCCATGTCCGCGAGCGCGTTCCTCGCCGCCCTCAAGAAGGAAGGGCTCACCGTCGTCGAGGTGGACGACTGGCGCAGCCACAATCGCGACCACAAGGGCCCCTGGGGCCCCGTCAACGGTGTGATGATCCACCACTCGGTCACCCGCGGCACCGGCGCCACCGTACGGGTCTGCCGCGACGGCCACCCCGATCTGCCGGGGCCCCTGTGCCACGGCGTCATCGCCAAGGACGGCCGGGTCCATCTGGTGGGCTACGGGCGCACCAACCACGCGGGCATGGGCGACGACGACGTGCTGCGCGCGGTGATCGCCGAGAAGAAGCGCCTCCCCCACGACAACGAGGCCAACACCGACGGGAACCGGCACTTCTACGGCTTCGAGTGCGAGAACCTCGGCGACGGCGAGGACCCCTGGCCCGACGAGCAGCTCGAAGCCGTCGAGCGGGTGTCGGCGGCCATCTGCCGGCACCACGGCTGGACCGCCCGGTCCGTCATCGGGCACCGCGAGTGGCAGCCCGGCAAGGTGGACCCGCGCGGCTTCTCGATGGACGACCTGCGGTCCCGAGTCCACGACCGCCTCAAGTGAGACCCGGCGGGCGCCGCCGCCCACAGCCGCCGCCCACAATGGGGGCATGTCCGCCCCGCCTCCCGAGCCGCCCGGCCTCGCCCGGCTGCGTCCGGCGCTCCCGTCGCCCGTGCGGCCCGCCGACGACGAGCGCTTCGCCCGGCACGGCGTCACGCTGCTGCTCAAGCGCGACGATCTGATCCACCCGGACCTGCCGGGCAACAAGTGGCGCAAACTCGCGCCCAATCTGGGGGCCGCCGCCGGGCGCCCGGTGCTGACCTTCGGCGGCGCGTACTCCAACCATCTGCGGGCCACCGCCGCGGCGGGCCGGCTCCTCGGATTCGGCACCATCGGTGTCGTACGGGGTGACGAGCTGGCGCACCGCCCCCTCAACCCCTCGCTCGCCCGGTGCGCGGCGGACGGCATGCGGCTGCACTTCGTGGACCGGGCGACGTACCGCGCCAAGACCGACCCGGCGGTTCTGGCCGGGCTGCTCGACGTGTACGGCGACTGCGCGGTCGTCCCGGAGGGCGGCAGCAACGCCCTCGCGGCCCGCGGCTGCGCCGCGCTCGGGCGGGAGCTGCGGGGCGCGGCCGACGTGGTGGCGGTGGCCTGCGGGACCGGCGGCACACTGGCCGGGCTGGCCGCGGGGCTGGCGCCGGGGCAGCGCGCCCTCGGCGTCCCGGTGCTGCGCGGCGGCTTCCTGGGCGAGGCGGTACGGGAGCTCCAGCGGGAGGCGTTCGGCGGTCCGGCGGGCGACTGGTGGCTGGACGAGCGGTTCCACTTCGGCGGCTACGCCCGTACGACACCGGCCCTGCATGCCTTCGCACAGGACTTCGAGGACCGCCACGGGCTACCCGTGGAGCGACTGTATGTGGCCAAAATGCTGTACGCGCTCACCGAGCTGGTGGCGGAGGGCGCCTTCCCCGCCGGCAGCACCGTCGCGGCCGTGATCACCGGCCGCCCCGACGAGGCGGCCGGCGTCTAGCCCGACTCCTCGCGATAGGCCGCCGCCTCCTCCAGGTCCAGGCGGCGCAGCAGGGTCCGCATCATCTCGTCGTCGATCCTGCGCTCGTCCCGCAGCCGTACGAAGACCTCGCGCTCGGCCTCGATCATCTCGCCGGCCAGCCGCCGGTAGGTGTCGTCGGCCGACTCGCCGGTGACCGGGTCGGCCGCACCGAGCCGCTCCCACACCGCGTTGCGGCGGCGTTCGAGCACGGTGCGCAGCCGGTCGGCCAGCGGCTGGGGCAGCCGGTTGCGCTCGTCGGCGAGGAGGTCGTCCAGCCGGGCCTCGGCGGCCGCCGACGCCTCGCTCTGGGCCTGCGCCTCGGCCAGGGTCTCGGCCTGCCGGTCACGGCCGGGCAGCCGCAGCACCCGTACCAGGACCGGCAGCGTCAGCCCCTGCACCACCAGCGTGCCGATGACGGTGGTGAACGTCAGGAACAGGACGAGGTTGCGGGCCGGGAACGCGGCTCCGTCGGCCGTGACGAGCGGGATGGAGAAGGCGACGGCGAGCGAGACGACGCCGCGCATCCCGGCCCAGCCGACGATGAGCGGCGAGGTCCGGTCCATGCCCGGCTCCCGTTCCCTGACGCGCCGCGAGAGCCACCGGGGCAGATAGGTCGCCGGGTAGACCCAGACGAACCGGACCACGACGACGGCGAGGAAGACCAGCACCGCGTACCCGAAGGCGTCCGCCACCGAGGAGGCGCCGAGCCCCTTGAGGACGAAGGGCAGCTGGAGGCCGATCAGGGCGAACACCGCGGACTCCAGGACGAAGGCGACCATCTTCCAGACGGCGGCCTCCTGGAGCCGGGTGGCGAAGTCCACCTGCCAGGAGCGGTGGCCCAGGTACAGCGCGACGACGACCACGGCGAGCACCCCCGAGGCGTGCACCCGCTCGGCCGCCGCGTACGCCACGAAGGGGATCAGGAGCGACAGCGTGTTCTGGAGCAGTGCCTCCTTGAGATGGGTGCGCAGCCAGTGCAGCGGGACCATCAGCAGCAGGCCGACCCCGACCCCGCCGACCGCGGCCAGCAGGAATTCGGTGATCCCCGCGCCCCAGCTCACGCCCTCGCCCACGGCGGCGGCCAGCGCCACCTTGAACGCGGTGATCGCGGTGGCGTCGTTCACCAGGGACTCGCCCTGCAGGATCGTCGTGACGCGCGCGGGCAGGCCCACCCGGCGGGCGATCGCGGCGGCGGTGACCGCGTCCGGCGGGGCGATCACGGCGCCCAGCACCAGCGCGGCGGTCAGCGGCAGACCGGGCACCAGCAGGTGGGCCAGCCATCCGACCACGACGGTGGCGAACAGCACGTAGCCCACCGACAGCAGGGCCACCGGCCGCAGGTTGGCCCGCAGATCGAGGTAGGAGCTGTCCACGGCGGCGGTGTGGAGCAGGGGCGGCAGCAGCAGCGGGAGCACGATGTGCGCGTCCAGGGTGTACGTCGGCACCCCCGGCACGTACGAGGCGATCAGGCCCGCGGCCACCAGCAGCAGGGGTGCCGGGACCGGGGTGCGGCGGGCCAGACCGGCCGTCGCGGCACTGCCCGCGACCAGCGCCACCAGGGGCAATGCGTCCATCCCGCGATCCTCGCATCCGTCGTAACCTGGCCGTATGAGTGTGTGCCCGCATGTCCCGGACCTGCCGCGCCCCGAACCCGAGCCGCTCGGTGCCACCTGCCCCGAGTGCCTGGCGGCCGGCACCCACCCGGTGCAGTTGCGGATGTGTCTGAGCTGCGGCCACGTCGGCTGCTGCGACTCGTCGCCGGGACGGCACGCGACCGGCCACTTCGAGCAGACCGGCCACCCGGTGATGCGGAGCTTCGAGCCCGGCGAGAAGTGGCGATGGTGCTTTGTCGACGGTTCGATCGTCTGAGGTCCGGGTACGTCAAACCGGCGTCGGGTGTTCGCAATTGGGCGACGCAGACCTCTAGCCACTGTGCGTACTCGTGGATCTACCATGAGTGACGTCCACGGGGAGGGGTTCCTGCGACACGGCATCATGGATCGCGATAGCGTCGCCGGACTGGAACCGAAGACGTACCGCATGGCTCCGGGCGTTCTTCCCGGAACCTCGAATGAGTTTGTGCCACCTTGGAGGTGAGGGTGTCCCAGATCGCAGGCGAGCCCGGCAATCAGGACTTCGTGGAGGTCCGGCTGCCCGCTGCGGGTGCCTACCTGTCGGTGCTGCGCACGGCCACGGCCGGTCTCGCAGCACGTTTGGACTTCACTCTCGACGAGATCGAGGACCTTCGCATCGCGGTGGACGAGGCGTGCGCGATCCTGCTCCAGCAGGCCGTGCCGGGCTCCGTCCTCAGCTGCGTGTTCCGTCTCATCGACGATTCACTCGAGGTGACGGTCGCGGCCCCCACCACGGACGGCCGCGCCCCGGAGCGCGACACCTTCGCCTGGACGGTGCTCTCCGCACTGGCCGGGAAGGTCGACTCCTCGGTCGCCGACGACCGTACGGTCAGCATCAGCCTGTACAAACAGCGCGGCGCGGGACCAGGGCCGGCGTGAGCGACGGAAACGGGGACGGTCCTGTGCGGGACGAGACGATCCGACCAGGGGTGGTGCGCGCGGCGGGCATCCCGGACCAGCAGGCACTGCCTCATCCGGTGGACGGGGACGACCTGCCCCGTGCGGTGGGCGGGGTGGACGTGCCGGCCGGCACTACGGTCGCGGTGGAGCAGTCGCAGGCGGAGCGGGCAGGCCAGATGAGCGAGCACGGGCACCACGATCCGAACGACCGCAGCGGTGCGCGGGCGTTGTTCGTCGAGCTGCGCGCGCTGCCCGACGGCTCGCCGGAGCGGGCCGAGCTGCGCAACCGGCTGGTGCGGATGCATCTGCCGCTGGTGGAGCACCTGGCCCGGCGCTTCCGCAACCGCGGGGAGCCGCTGGACGACCTGACCCAGGTCGCCACCATCGGGCTGATCAAGTCCGTCGACCGGTTCGACCCGGAGCGGGGCGTCGAGTTCTCGACGTACGCGACGCCCACGGTCGTCGGGGAGATCAAGCGCCACTTCCGCGACAAGGGCTGGGCGGTGCGGGTGCCGCGCCGCCTCCAGGAGCTGCGGCTCTCGCTGACCTCGGCGACCGCCGAGCTGTCCCAGCTGCACGGCCGCTCGCCCACCGTGCACGAGCTGGCGGAGCGGCTGGGGATCTCCGAGGAGGAGGTCCTGGAGGGGCTGGAGTCGGCCAACGCGTACAGCACGCTCTCGCTGGACGTGCCGGACACGGACGACGAGTCGCCGGCCGTGGCGGACACCCTGGGCTCCGAGGACGAGGCGCTGGAGGGCGTCGAGTACCGGGAGTCGCTGAAGCCGCTCCTGGAGGATCTGCCGCCGCGGGAGAAGCGCATCCTGCTGCTGCGGTTCTTCGGCAACATGACCCAGTCGCAGATCGCGCAGGAGGTCGGCATCTCGCAGATGCACGTCTCGCGGCTGCTGGCCCGCACGCTGGCGCAGCTGCGCGAGCGGCTGCTGGTCGAGGAGTAGGGCGCGGCCCTGTCGTACGTACGCGAAGGAGGCCGCCGGGGACGTCCCCGGCGGCCTCCTTCGCGCAGCGGGCCCGGTCAGTCCGTCTCGGGCGCCGAGCCCGGCCTGCGGATGCCCAGGGCCTCGACGGTGGCCGGCCGGGCCAGCTGGTAGAGCGCGGTCAGCGCGAGCGCCGCGAGCACGATGCCGGCCGGGATGAGCAGGTCGTGGGAGCGCAGCAGGGTCCAGGCCACCGGCAGCGCGATGATCTGCGTGATGAGCGCGGGGCCCCGGCTCCAGCTGCGCCGCAGCAGCAGTCCGCGCGCGGCGAAGACCGGGATCAGGCCGAGGGCGATCACGGTCAGACCGCCCATCTCCGCCTGCTGGGGGCTGTCGGGGCGGCCCAGCAGCCCCATCACCAGCATGTAGATCCCGCCGGCGACGAGGGCGGCGCCCTCCAGGGCGTTAACCCCGGCCACCAGCGTGATCCTGACGGGCTTCGCCGGGTCCGCCGAGGGGGCCGGGGAGGGCGCGTTCTGCTGAGTACTCACCCTTGCAGGTTGGCATCCCGGCGCCCGGAAGGGAAAGCCGGGGTCGGCGCGCCGCCGCCCCGCTCCCGAGCCGTCACCGAGCGTGAGGGTGTGCGGGAAGGACTTCAGGGCGGTACCCCGTGGTAGGTAGGCTGGCGGTCATGCGCGCACTTCTCGTGGTCAACCCGGCAGCCACCACCACCAGTGCGCGGACCCGTGATGTGCTGATCCACGCGCTGGCCAGCGAGATGAAGCTGGAGGCCGTGTCCACGGAGTACCGGGGACACGCCCGCGATCTGGGCCGGCGGGCCGCCGACAGCGACGACATCGATCTGGTGGTGGCGCTCGGCGGCGACGGCACGGTCAACGAGGTGGTCAACGGCCTGCTGCACCGGGGCCCGGACCTCGACCGGCTGCCGAGGCTGGCCGTGGTGCCCGGCGGCTCCACCAATGTGTTCGCGCGCGCCCTGGGGCTCCCGAACGACGCGGTGGAGGCGACCGGCGCCATTCTGGACGCCCTGGCGAACCGGACCGAACGCACGGTGGGCCTGGGCCTGGCGGGCGGTACGCCGGGCACGGAGGACGAATCCGTGCCGGAGCGCTGGTTCACCTTCTGCGCCGGCCTCGGTTTCGACGCGGGAGTGATCGGCCGGGTCGAACAGCAGCGGGAACGCGGCAAGCGTTCGACGCACGCGCTCTACGTCCGGCAGGTCGTCCGGCAATTCCTGGACGAGCCGCACCGCAGGCAGGGCGTCATAACGCTCGACGTGCCCGGCGAGGAACCGGTCACCGATCTCGCGCTTTCCATAATCTGCAACACGGCCCCCTGGACGTACCTGGGGAACCGGCCGATCTACGCGGCCCCGAAGGCGTCCTTCGACACCGCTCTCGACGTGCTTGGCCTGCGGAAACTCTCCACTCCCGCAGTCAGCCGCTACGCCACCCAGCTGCTCACGTCGAGCCCCGAGAAGGGCCCTCGCGGCAAGCACGCGGTATCCCGGCACGACCTGACGGACTTCACCTTGCATTCCAAGGTGCCACTGCCCTTCCAGATGGACGGTGACCACCTCGGAGTGCGTACGAGTGTGACGTTCACAGGCGTACGCCGTGCACTGCGTGTGATTGTGTGAGTGGAAGGGACCAAAGTCCTTTAACTCGAACGTTTGGACTGGCTTCCACCCTCTAGAAGTACGGCTGTGACCTAGCCGACACCGAGGAATCAAAAAAAACTTTCCAGAAGGGGTTGTATCCGTCGCCGAGGTTTGCGAATCTCTACATGGCGATCGGGACGGCCCGCAACAACGGCCTCCACTGAGAGCCAGAACCCCTCCTCACTTCACAGGACCACAACCAGTCCTTCTGGTCGTCGGCCCTACACCTGCGGGGGGATTCGTGAAAGCGTTCACATTCACAAGCCACAGTACGTAATACCAAGGAGAGGTAGCAGCCATGGACTGGCGTCACAACGCCGTTTGTCGTGAGGAAGACCCGGAGCTGTTCTTCCCCATCGGCAACACCGGTCCTGCGCTGCTGCAGATCGAGGAAGCCAAGGCCGTCTGCCGTCGCTGCCCCGTCATGGAGCAGTGCCTGCAGTGGGCGCTCGAGTCCGGCCAGGACTCCGGCGTCTGGGGTGGCCTCAGCGAGGACGAGCGCCGCGCAATGAAGCGCCGCGCCGCTCGCAACCGGGCGCGCAACGCCAGCGCCTGACCGACGCCACCGCTACGAACCTCAGCCCGGTGGTGCGTATGCCTGACGGCATTACTCCGTAGACAGCGCGTACGCCCCACCCCGCCCCCCGAGTCGCAGCGCGCAGTACCCCCGAAGCGCACGCTTGACCAGAGAGCCCGGACCGTCACCGACGGTCCGGGCTCTCTGCCGTGTGCGGCGGGCCGCTACTTCTCATTGCGGACCGGGATGTCGAGGACGACCTGCGTACCGCGCTCCGGCGCCGGGACCATGCCGAACGAGCCGCCCAGCTCGCCCTCGACCAGCGTGCGGACGATCTGGAGGCCGAGGTTGCCGGCCTGCTGCGGGTCGAATCCCTCGGGCAGTCCGCAGCCGTCGTCCTGGACGGTGATCAGCAGCCGTCCCTCGGTGGGTGAGCCGCCCCGTACGGCGGAGACCTCCACCGTGCCCGACTCGGCGACGGAGAAGGCGTGTTCCAGGGCGTTCTGCAGCACCTCGGTGAGGACCATCGCCAGCGGGGTGGCCACCTCGGCGTCGAGCACCCCGAAGCGTCCGGTGCGGCGGCAGGTGACCTTGCCCGGCGAGATCTCGGCGACCATCGCGAGGACCCGGTCCGCGATCTCGTCGAACTCCACCCGTTCGTCCAGGTTCTGGGACAGCGTCTCATGGACGATGGCGATCGAACCGACGCGCCGGACCGCCTCGTTGAGCGCCTCGCGGCCCTGCGGCGAGTCCATCCGGCGGGCCTGGAGCCGCAACAGGGCGGCGACCGTCTGGAGGTTGTTCTTCACCCGGTGGTGGATCTCCCGGATGGTGGCGTCCTTGGTGATCAACTCGCGCTCGCGGCGGCGCAGTTCGGTCACGTCCCGGAGGAGGACCAGGGAGCCGATGCGGACGCCCTTCGGCTTGAGCGGGATCGCGCGGAGCTGGATCACCCCGCCCGAGCACTCCACCTCGAACTCACGGGGCGCGTAACCGCTGGCCAGTTTGACCAGGGCCTCGTCCACCGGCCCCCGGGACGGGGCGAGTTCGGCGGTGATCTGGCCCAGGTGCTGGCCGACCAGATCGGAGGCGAGGCCGAGGCGGTGGTAGGCGGAGAGGCCGTTGGGGCTGGCGTAGTGCACCACGCCGTCGGCGTCCAGCCGGATCAGGCCGTCACCGACGCGCGGCGACGCGTCCATGTCCACCTGCTGGCCGGGGAAGGGGAAGGCCCCGGCGGCGATCATCTGCGCCAGGTCGGACGCGGACTGGAGGTAGGTCAGCTCCAGCCGCGAAGGGGTGCGGACGGTGAGCAGGTTGGTGTTGCGCGCGATGACGCCGAGCACCCGGCCCTCCCGGCGCACCGGGATCGACTCGACCCGTACCGGGACCTCCTCGCGCCACTCGGGGTCCCCCTCGCGCACGATGCGGCCCTCGTCCAGGGCGGCGTCGAGCAGCGGGCGCCGGCCGCGCGGCACCAGATGCCCGACCATGTCGTCCTGGTAGGAGGTGGGGCCGGTGTTGGGCCGCATCTGGGCGACGGACACGTACCGGGTGCCGTCGCGGGTGGGGACCCACAGCACCAGGTCGGCGAAGGAGAGGTCGGAGAGCAGCTGCCACTCCGAAACCAGCAGATGGAGCCACTCGAGGTCGGTGTCGCTCAGGGCGGTGTGCTGGCGTACGAGGTCGTTCATGGAGGGCACGTGTGCGAGCGTACCCGTGGACGCGTACCGTTCCGAACCGAAAACCCTGCCCGTACGTGCAGGGAAGAAGGGCCCGCATTGCCGTGTCCTGCGGATGGACAGGGGCTATTGGTCTAGTCCACAATGATGACTGTACGAACCTCCGCTCTCCCCGCACAGGAGAGCGGACCGAGGTGCCGCGCCTTCTGCCCTGACTGCGCCGGCGCCTCCCCCCGGCCGGGGGCACCGCACACCGCCGGCCGAGCCGGCCGCCCGCGAGGGCGGCCCTACTCCGGGCTGCGGTGCTGGTCGGGCTGAGGGTCCCGGCCCGGCGCCGCGGCCCGCGGGTTTTTCCGCGGGCCGTCCTCTTTGACGCAGCCCCCTCAGCGGGTCTCGGTGACCTTCGCGAGCGCGCGCGGCGCGTCCGGGTCCTGGCCGCGCGCGATCGTCACCTCGTACGCCAGCATCTGGAGCGGCAGGATCTCCAGGACCGGCTGGACCTCCTCGGCCACGCCCGCGGTCGGCAGCACGAAGCCCGCGCTGGCCGCCGCCACCTGCGCCTCGGGGCCGACGACGAACAGGTCGGCGCCCCGGCCGCGCAGTCGGTCCAGCACGGGCTGCAGGGCCTCGCCGCCCCGGCCGTCGGTCACCACGGCGATCACCGGCGAGATGTTGTCGACCATGGCGAGCGGGCCGTGCAGCAGGTCGGCCCCCGAGTAGGAGAGTGCCGGGATGTAGCTGGTCTCCATGAGCTTGAGGGCGGCCTCCTTGGCCGTGGGGTAGCCGTAGCCGCGCGAGGTGATCACCATGCGCTCGGCGAAGCGGTACCGGGAGGCCAGGGCCCGTACCTCGTCCTTGCGTGCGAGCACCTCCTCGGCGCGCTCGGGCAGGACCGCGGCCGCCGCCCCGTCGCCGCCGCGCAGCCCCTCGACGAACAGATACAGCGCGAGCAGGGAGGCGGTGTACGTCTTGGTGGCCGGCAGGGCCTTCTCGGGACCGGCCAGGATGTCGATGTGGTACTCGGAGACCGCCGCGAGCGGCGAGTCCGGGTTGTTGGTCACGGCCAGGGTCACCGCACCGGCCTCCCGCGCGGCCGTGGTGGACGCCACCAGGTCCGGGGAGCCGCCGGACTGGCTGACCGTGATCACCAGGACGTCGCGCAGGTCCGGCCGGGCGCCGTAGGCCGTGGTGGTGGACATCGAGGCGAGGCCGCAGGGCAGCCCCATCGTGATCTCCAGCAGGTACTTGGCGTAGAGCGCCGCGTTGTCGGAGGTGCCGCGGGCGGTGAGCAGGACGAAGCGCGGGTTGCGGGCCGCGATCCGCTCGGCGGTCCGGCGGATGGCCGGGGCGCCGCGTTCCAGGATGCGGCGGAGCATCGCGGGCTGCTCGGCCATCTCGCCGGACATGATGCGGCCGGGCCGCTCGCGGTCGTCGGCCGGGTGCGTGGCGGACATGTCTGGTGCCTCCCGGTGGTCGCGATGGATCGGCCCAGTCGAGCACGGGGCGCGCGGGGGCCGCCAGCGGACGGGGTCCGGAGGGATTGCGGGCGGGGTCCGCAGGGCGCGGTCCAGGGGCCGGGACGGCCGTGTCCGGGCGGCCCGAGTCTGCTAGATTAGGAACTTGATTGGTCTATACCACAGACGTCACTCTTCGATCGGATCGGCAGGCCCCGCGTGGAAGTTGTCATCGTCCCGGACGCCAAGGCAGGCGGCGAACTGATCGCGGGGGCCATCGGCGCCCTGCTGAGCCGCAAGCCCGACGCCCTGCTCGGCGTTGCCACCGGCTCTACCCCGCTGCCCATCTACCAGGCCCTCGCGGACAAGGTCCGCTCCGGGGCCGTGGACGCCTCGCGCGCCCGCATCTGCCAGCTCGACGAGTACGTGGGGCTGCCGGCGGGCCACCCCGAGTCGTACCGCTCCGTGGTGCTGCGCGAGGTCGTCGAACCGCTCGGCCTGTCCGAGGACGCGTTCATGGGCCCCGACGGCTCCGCCGAGGACGTCCAGGCGGCCTGCGAGGCGTACGACAAGGCGCTCGCCGCGGCCGGCGGGGTGGACCTCCAGCTGCTCGGCATCGGCACCGACGGGCACATCGGCTTCAACGAGCCGTGCTCCTCGCTCGCCTCCCGCACCCGGATCAAGACGCTCACCGAGCAGACCCGGATCGACAACGCGCGCTTCTTCGACAACGACATCGAGCAGGTGCCGCACCACGTCATCACCCAGGGCATCGGCACCATCCTGGAGGCCCGCCACCCGATCCTGCTCGCCACCGGCGAGGGCAAGGCGGACGCGGTGGCGGCGACGGTGGAGGGTCCGGTCGCCTCGGTCGTGCCCGCCTCCGCGCTCCAGCTGCACCCGCACGCGACGGTGGTGGTCGACGAGGCCGCCGCGTCGAAGCTGAAGCTGGCGGACTACTTCCGCGCGACCTGGGCCGCGAAGCCGGCCTGGCAGGGGCTGTAGGCTCCCCCGCCGCCCGCGCACTCCGCGCATACGAAAGGGCCGGGACACCGTGAAGGTGTCCCGGCCCTTTCGTATGCGGTGTTACGCGGTACCCGCGATGATCTCCGCGGCCGCCTGGCCGCAGACGCGGGCGGCGCCGTGCGTCGCGATGTACAGGGCACCCCGCGGCTCGGCCTGGGGCACGCCCATCTCGACCACGACGGTGTCCGGGCGCGCCGCCAGCAGCGCGTCCAGGGCCTCGCCCATCCACGGGTGACGGTGGGCGTCACGGACGACGGCGACGATGCGCCGCTCCCCCGCCGCCGCCAGCGCGGCCGCGGCCGGGGCCTCGGACTCGCTGTCGTACGTGTCGGTCCCGGTGCCCGGGACCAGGCGCTCCAGCTCGGCCGCGAGGCCCCACGGGGTCTCGTCGCCGACCGCGATGTTGGCGACCGGGGTGAAGGCGGCCACGTACGCCGGGCCGGTGAGCGGTTCCGGCGTGCCGGTCACCTTCACCGCGCGGCGGGCGGCCACCAGGCCGATGTCCGAGGCGACGCCGGTGCTCCGTGCGGTGCCGGGCGCGGTCCCCTCCTGCACTTCCGCGCCCGGCTCCCGGCCGGCCCCCCTGGCCTCCCGCGCCCAGGACGCGAGGGCCCGTACCCGTGCGGCGGCGTCGGCGAGCCGCTCCTCGGGAAGTTCACCGGAGCGCACCGCGGCGACCAGCGCGTCGCGCAGCCGGATCACGGTGTCCTCGTCGTCGAGCCCGCCGCCGACGCAGAGCGCGTCGGCCCCGGCCGCGATGGCGAGGACGGAACCGTGCTCGATCCCGTACGTCGAGGCGATGGCCTGCATCTCCACGGCGTCGGTCACGATGAGCCCCTCGTACCCCATGTCCCGGCGCAGCAGCCCGGTGAGGATCTGGGGGCTGAGCGTCGCCGGGCGGTCCGGGTCGAGCGCGGGCAGCAGGATGTGCGCGCTCATCACCGACTTGGAGCCGGCCGCGATGGCCGCCCGGAAGGGCACCAGTTCCCGTGCGTGCAGGGTCTCCAGGTCCACGTCGATGCGCGGCATCGCGTGGTGCGAGTCGACCGCGGTGTCGCCGTGGCCGGGGAAGTGCTTGGTGCAGGCGGCCACGCCGGCGGCCTGGAGGCCCTCGATGTAGGCGGCGGTGTGCCGGGCGACCAGCTCCGGTTCGGCGCCGAAGGAGCGGACGCCGATGACCGGGTTGCCGGGGTTGGAGTTGACGTCCGCGGACGGGGCCCAGTTGAGGTTGACCCCGCACTCGGCGAGCCGGCGGCCCAGCTCGTGGGCGACGGCGCGGGTCAGGTCCGCGTCGTCGACCGTGCCGAGCGCCAGGTTGCCGGGGAAGGAGGAGCCCTGGCGGACCTCCAGGCGGGTGACGTCGCCGCTCTCCTCGTCGATGGCGACGAGCACGTCGTCCCGCTCGGCCCTGAGCCGGGCGGTGAGCGCGGCGATCTGCTCGGGCGTCTCGACGTTCCGGCCGAACAGGGCGACGGAGGAGAGTCCTTCGCCGACCCGGCGCAGCAGCCAATCCGGTGCCGTGGTGCCGGTGAAGCCGGGCTGCAGGACGGCGAGAGCGTCGCGGGTGACGGTGTCCGTGGTGGATACGAGGGTGGTCATGGGGCGGCGTTATCCCTTCACGGCACCGGAGGTGAGACCCGCGGCCATCTTCTTCTGCACGAACATGAAGAAGATGACGACCGGAAGGGCGATCATGGTCGACGCCGCCATCAGGGCACCGTAGTCCGTACCGCGCTCACTGGTGAACGTCATCAGCCACACGTTGAGCGTGTACTTGGAGTTGTCGTTGATCAGGATGTAGGCGAAGAGGTACTCGTTCCACGCGTTCACGAGCGCGAAGATCGAGGCGGCGGCGAGGCCGGGCGCCAGCAGCGGGAGGATCACGCGGCGGAAGGCGCCGAAGCGGGTGCAGCCGTCCACCATGGCGGACTCCTCCAGCTCCACCGGGATGTTCACCACGAAGCCGCGGATCATGATCGTCGCGAACGGCAGGGTGGAGACCAGGTAGACGACGATCAGGCTCCAGTACTCGTCGATGCCACCCATGGCGTTGAGCAGGGTGTAGATCGGGATGAGCATCGCCGTCGGCGGCAGCATCTGGACCAGGATGAGGATGAGGACCAGGGACTTGCGGCCGAAGAAGCGGAACCGGCCGATGGCCAGGGCCGCCAGGGTGGCGATGATCATGCCGCCGGCGACGGCGACGATCGTGACGATGAGGCTGGACTGGATCGCGGTGTAGAAGTTCGGCTGCTCGGTGGCCTTGACGAAGTTGTCGAAGGTGAACGAGGAGGGCCACAGCGTCTGGTCGTACGAGCGGATCTCACGGCTGGGCCGCAGGGCGCTGATGACCAGCCAGTAGACCGGGAAGACCATGAAGGCCGCGATGACGAGGCCGAGGATGTTGAGCCCGAAGCGGGATTTCTTGCGGTCCGGACGCAGGACCTGTGGTGTGTCGGTCGTGGTGCTCATTCGACCTCTCCCGTCTTCATGAGCTGGCGCAGGTAGTACACGGCCACCACGGACAGCATGATCACCGTGATCAGGGCGATCGCGGTGCCCTGGCTGAAGGAGGTGGACTCGAAGGCCTTCGAGTAGGAGTAGAGGCCGAGGGTCTCGTACTCGGGCTCGGGCTTGTTGCCGCGCAGCAGCCAGATCTGACCGAAGACGTTGAAGTCCCAGATCACCGACAGCGTGGCGACCATGCTGAACACCGGCTTGATGACCGGCCAGGTCACGTAGCGGAAGATGCCGAAGCTGGTCGCGCCGTCGAGGGAGGCGGCCTCCTCCAGTTCCTGGGGGACCTGGGTGAGGGCGGCGTACAGGGTGACGACGACGAAGGGGATGGCACCCCAGACCACCAGCAGGGTGATGATCGCGAAGCCCTGGATCGGGTTTACGTACCAGTTGTGGCCGAGCCAGTCCTCGCCGACGACCTTCGCGATGAGGGTGTTGATGAGGCCGTAGTCGGAGTCGGCCATGAACCGGAAGATGGAGGCGGCGACCATCAGCGGCATCGCCCAGGCGGCGATGAGGCAGAAGGTCAGGACGAGCCGCACCCAGTTGGACAGCCGGCGCATCAGCAGGGAGATCAGCAGACCGATGCCCATGGTGAGCGTCACACAGACGGCCATGAAGACGATGGTGCGGAAGGTCACCCACCAGAACTCGGAGTCACCGAGGATGTTGGTGAACTGGTCGAAGCCGACCCAGGGTGCGGGATCTCCGGTCCACAGCTCGCGCCGGCCCAGGTCCTGGAAGGACATGACTACGGTCTTGCCGAGTGGGTAGAGATAGACGGCGGCGATCGCCACGATCGCCGGGAGAATCAGCAGATAGGGCAGCAGTTCGCCCTTCTTCCGCTTCCTCTTCTGCTTGAGGGGGCCGTTGCCGCCCTGCTCGGACAGCGGGCCCCCGTCCGCCTTCGGATCACGTGGTACAGGGACCGGTGGCCCGGCGGCCTTGGTATCGGCGGCAGTCACGTGGCTGACCTTCCAATCGCGGGTCCGGGGAGGGCCCCGGAAAATGCGGCGTTCTTGTGCAAAAGGAGCGGGGGCCCGGCTGCGCCGGGCCCCCGCCTGGCGATCAGAAGGCTCAGGCCTTCTTGTTGATCAGGGCGTCGATCTCGCTGTCGGCCTTCTTCGTGGCGTCGGCGACGGACGTCCCCTTGAGGACCGCGAGGAGCATGTTCTCCAGGATGTCCTCCTTCTCGATGGAGGCCCAGCCCGGCGCGATCGGCGTGAACCAGGCGTCCGGCACCGCGTTGGCGATGGAGGCCGTCTCCGGCTTCGACTTCAGCGGCTCAAGCTGCTTCTCGTTGTTCGGGAGGATGTTCTTCGACGCGAGGACCTCCATGGACTTCGCGTTCGTGAAGAGGGAGATCCACTCCTGGCCGAGGTCCTGGACCTTCGACTTGGAGATGGTCGCGAGGTCCGAGCCACCGATGAAGGACGGGAGCGCCTTGCCGTTCGGGCCGGGCATACCGGCCGTCGCGATCTTGCCCTCGAGCTTCGGGTTGCCGTTCTCGCCCGTGGTGACCCCGCCGGCCTCCCAGGCCTGGCCGTAGATGACCGCGGCCTTCTCGTTGGCCATGACGTTGGCGTGGTCCTGCTCGTCCTTCAGCTGGTCGGCCTTGTTGTACTTCTTGACCAGGTCGATGAAGTGCTGGATGCCCTTCTGCGCCTCCGGGGTGGAGAGCGTGGCCTTCCACTCCTTCGCACCCTCGTCGTACTTGGCGATCTGGCCGCCCTCGGCCGCGACGTAGGACATCGCGGCGTACCAGTAACGACCGGGGTAGTAGAGGGACGAAGCGCGCTTGTCCTTCTTCGCCAGGTTGGCCGAGACCTTGTCCATGGCCTTGAGGAACTCGTCCTCGGTCTGCGGAAGGGCGTCGCTGCCGGTGGCGTCCTTCAGCATGTCCTTGTTGTAGACCGCCAGACGGGCACTGGCGTAGTAAGGCACGCAGTAGATCTTGCCCTCGAAGGAGCAGGTGTCCTTGAGGCCCTTGATCCACGTGTCGGAGTTCTCGTACTTCGAGGGGTCGATCTCGCCGAGAGCACCATTGAGGATGTACTGCATCGTCTCGGTGTTGCCGAGCTCGACAACGTCCGGGAACTTGTCGCCGCCGAGGGAGGTGTCGAGCTTCTTGACCTTGTCGGCCCAGCCCTGGTACTGAACCTTGACGTTGACGTTCGGGTACTTCTTCTTGAACTGGGCGTTGACGTCCTTGACCAGCTCGGGCCAGGTCGTCTGGGCTTCGCCCATGAGCCAGACAGTCAGGTCTTCCTTGCGGTCCTTCGGGTCCTTCGCCGAGTCCTTGCTGTCGGAGCCACCACACGCCGCAACAGAAACCAACATGCCCGCGACGCCGATCGCCGCGATGAGCTTGCGCTTCACGCCACCCTCCTCAGGGATGCTGCAACCCCCTCCCCACCGCGCGAAAACGTCGACGAGTACCTCTGGGGCTGGGACCTGGTCTTTAATGGTTTAGACCAGTTACCGGGAGCTTGGCCTAGACCTTTAGGGGTGTCAAGGGTGTATAAGAAGTGCACTCGCGTCCGTTATAGGACCGACACCTGAGGGAGGGCGACCAGCCGTGACCGGACCGTGCCACCATGTGAGCCGCGACAGACGGAGGAGCCGGTGACGGCAGCAACGCAGCAGTCGGGGAGGCGGGCCATGGGTGCCGACGGGGGCAGTACGGACAACGAGACGGGCGCGGGAGCCGGTACGCGGACCGCGCGTGTGCCTAAGTACTACCGGCTGAAGCGACATCTCCTCGACATGACGGACACCATGCCGCCAGGCACCCCCGTTCCCCCGGAACGGACCCTGGCGGCGGAGTTCGACACCTCGCGCACCACCGTGCGCCAGGCGCTCCAGGAACTGGTCGTCGAGGGCCGGCTGGAGCGCATCCAGGGCAAGGGCACCTTCGTCGCCAAACCGAAGGTCTCCCAGGCCCTGCAACTCACCTCGTACACCGAGGACATGCGTGCCCAGGGGCTCGAACCCACCTCGCAGCTCCTGGACATCGGCTACGTCACCGCCGACGACACCCTCGCCGGGCTGCTCGACATCAGCGCCGGCGGACGCGTCCTGCGCATCGAGCGCCTGCGTCTGGCGAGCGGTGAGCCGATGGCCATCGAGACCACTCACCTCTCGGCCAAGCGCTTCCCGGCGCTGCGCCGTTCGCTGGTGAAGTACACCTCGCTCTACACCGCGCTGTCCGAGGTGTACGACGTCCGGCTGGCGGAGGCCGAGGAGACCATCGAGACCTCGCTGGCCACTCCGCGCGAGGCCGGACTGCTCGGCACGGACGTGGGCCTGCCGATGCTGATGCTCTCCCGGCACTCGCTGGACGAGCAGGGCGAGCCGGTCGAGTGGGTGCGCTCCGTCTACCGCGGCGACCGCTACAAGTTCGTGGCCCGGCTCAAGCGGCCGCTGGACTGACCCCTCGTACGCATGTCCTTGTGAACGGCCCCCGGACCCACCTCCGGGGGCCGTTCGGCGTTCCGTAACGACCGTTCATCGCACCGCGGCCCCGCCAGGGGGTGACGCCGGCCGGACCCTCCCCCTAGATTCCCTGCGCATCACAGATGATCAACGAGGGGACGGAGACACCGCCATGCCGGAGGAACCAGAAGGAAAACCACCCGTCGTCACACCGACGAGAGTGGTCATCGCGCTCTGTCTCGTCGCGCCGTTCGTGGCGATGCTCTGGGTGGGCTCGTACGCGAAGACCGACCCCGCCTTCATCGGCATCCCGTTCTTCTACTGGTACCAGATGCTCTGGGTACTGATCTCCACCGTGCTCACCATGGTCGCGTACAAGCTGTGGCAGCGTGACCAGCGCGCCCGCAAGGGGGGTGCGTCGGCATGACGGACGGAGTCAACGGCGTCGCGCTCGCCGTCTTCATCTTCTTCTTCGTGGCCGTCACGGTCATGGGCTTCATGGCCGCCCGCTGGCGGCGGGCCGCCAACGAGGCCAGCCTCGACGAATGGGGCCTGGGCGGACGGTCGTTCGGCACCTGGGTGACCTGGTTCCTGCTCGGCGGCGACCTCTACACCGCGTACACCTTCGTCGCGGTCCCGGCGGCGATCTACGCGGCGGGCGCGGCCGGCTTCTTCGCGGTGCCCTACACCATCCTGGTGTACCCGCTGATCTTCACCTTCCTGCCGCGGCTGTGGTCGGTCTCGCACAAGCACGGCTACGTCACCACCTCGGACTTCGTGCGCGGCCGCTTCGGCTCCAAGGGGCTCTCGCTGGCCGTCGCGGTCACCGGCATCCTCGCCACCATGCCGTACATCGCGCTCCAACTCGTCGGCATCCAGGCGGTGCTGGACGTGATGGGCGTCGGCGGCGGCGAGAACACCAACTGGTTCGTCAAGGACCTGCCGCTGCTCATCGCCTTCGCGGTGCTCGCCGCGTACACCTACTCCTCGGGGCTGCGGGCGCCCGCGCTGATCGCGTTCGTCAAGGACGGGCTGATCTACCTCGTCATCGCGGTGGCGATCATCTACATCCCGATCAAGCTCGGCGGCTTCGACGACATCTTCGCCGCCGCCCGGGACAAGTTCACCGAAGCGGGCGCGGGCGGCCTGGTGCCCGCCGAGGCCGGGCAGTGGGGGTACGCCACGCTGGCGCTCGGCTCCGCGCTCGCCCTGTTCATGTACCCGCACTCCATCACGGCGACGCTCTCCAGCCGCAGCCGTGAGGTGATCCGCCGCAACACCACCATCCTGCCGCTGTACTCCCTGATGCTGGGCCTGCTGGCGCTGCTCGGCTTCATGGCGATCGCGGCCGGCGTCAAGGTGGACAACGGCCAGCTCGCCATCCCGCAGCTGTTCGAGAACATGTTCCCCGACTGGTTCGCCGGGGTGGCGTTCGCCGCGATCGGCATCGGCGCCCTGGTGCCGGCCGCGATCATGTCCATCGCCGCGGCCAACCTGTTCACCCGCAACATCTACAAGGACTTCCTCAAGCCGGACGCGACGCCCGAACAGGAGACCAAGGTCTCCAAGGTGGTCTCGCTGCTGGTCAAGGTCGGCGCGCTCGCCTTCGTCCTCACCATGGACAAAACGGTCGCGATCAACTTCCAGCTGCTCGGCGGGATCTGGATTCTCCAGACGATGCCGGCCCTGGTCGGCGGCCTGTTCACCCGCTGGTTCCACCGCTGGGCGCTGCTGGCCGGCTGGGCGGCCGGGATGATCTACGGCACGGCCGCCGCGTACGGCGTCGCCAGCCCGACCCAGAAGCACTTCGGCGGCTCCTCCGACGAGATCCCCGGCCTCGGTGAGATCGGCTACATCGGGCTGACCGCCTTCGTGCTGAACGTCCTGGTCACCGTGGTGCTGACGTTCGTCCTGAACGCCGTCAAGGCGCCCGCGGGCATCGACGAGACCTCGCCGGCCGACTACACCGCGGACGCGGGCGATCCGGGCGTCGAGGCCGAGCTCCCGCCGGCCACCGCGGGGGCGCCGGGCGGCCACTGACCGGCTGCGTCCGAACCGCACGACACAACATGTGGGGGCTGCCCGATCGGGCAGCCCCCACATGTATGCTCATCCTCGCTGTCGCCGCAGGGGAATCCGGTGCGAATCCGGAACTGTCCCGCAACGGTGTATTCGGTGCGCTTTCGCGCACCCATGAGTCCGAGGACCTGCCGACAGCGCGTCCGGTTCGACCGAACCGGGCGCCCAGACGTCCGGGCCTCGTGGGATGGGCCGGTGGACGCCGTACGGAGTGCCGCCCCGCGCCGGGCCCGCTCCTGCCCGGCTGCCCCCGCTCCCCGCCGGCCCAGAGCCGAGCGAGGGAGAGCACCACGTGACCATCGCGCCAGCACAACCGGCCGCGGCGGCCGGTTCGGGAACCACCGGACCCGCGAGCGACGGGCCCGGCACCGCACTGCTGCGGACCCTGACCGACCTCACCGCCGACCTGCCCGACACCGACCCCGGCCGGGTCGCGGCCGCCGCCCTGCGCGGCCGCAGCGCCCGGTCCGACGCGGCCGAGCTGCGCGCCCTGGCCACCGAGGCCGCCGCGGGCCTGATCTCCGAGGACCCCGCCTACTCCCGGCTCGCCGCCCGGCTGCTCACCCGGTCCATCGCGGACGAGGCCGCGAGCCAGGGCGCCACCTCGTTCTCCGCGTCCGTCGCCGCGGGCCACCGCGAGGGCCTGATCGCGGACCGCACCGCCGCCTTCGTCACCGCGCACGCGGCCGCGCTGGACGCCCTGGTGGAGCGGTCCCTCGCGGACGGCGCCGACGACCGGTTCGGCTACTTCGGGCTGCGCACTCTGCACAGCCGCTATCTGCTGCGCCACCCGCACACCCGCCGGGTCGTCGAGACGCCCCAGCACTTCATGCTCCGGGTCGCCGCCGGGCTCGCCGAGGACGAGTCCGCGCGGGCCCTGGACGAGGTCGCCGCGCTGTACGGGCTGATGAGCCGGCTGGACTATCTGCCCTCCTCGCCCACCCTCTTCAACTCCGGCACCCGCCACCCGCAGATGTCCTCCTGCTATCTGCTGGACTCGCCGCTGGACGAGCTGGACTCCATCTACGACCGCTACCACCAGGTCGCCCGCCTCTCCAAGCACGCCGGCGGCATCGGCCTCTCCTACTCACGGGTGCGCGCCCGCGGCTCGCTGATCCGGGGCACCAACGGGCACTCCAACGGCATCGTGCCGTTCCTCAAGACGCTGGACGCGTCCGTCGCCGCCGTGAACCAGGGCGGCCGGCGCAAGGGCGCCGCCGCCGTCTACCTGGAGACCTGGCACGCGGACATCGAGGAGTTCCTGGAGCTGCGCGACAACACCGGCGAGGACGCGCGCCGCACGCACAACCTGAACCTCGCGCACTGGATTCCGGACGAGTTCATGCGCCGGGTCGACGCCGACGCCGACTGGTCGCTGTTCTCCCCGGCGGACGTGCCGGAGCTGGTGGACCTGTGGGGCGACGCGTTCGACGCCGCGTACCGGGCGGCCGAGGCGAGGGGCCTGGCCCGCAGGACGCTGCCGGCCCGCGAGCTGTACGGCCGGATGATGCGCACCCTGGCACAGACCGGCCAGGGCTGGATGACGTTCAAGGACGCCGCCAACCGCACCGCCAACCAGACCGCCGAGCCGGGCCGGGTGGTGCACTCCTCGAACCTGTGCACCGAGATCCTGGAGGTCACCGACGACGGCGAGACCGCCGTGTGCAACCTCGGTTCGGTCAACCTGGGCGCGTTCGTCGCGGACGGCTCGATGGACTGGGAGCGCCTGGACGCCACCGTGCGGACGGCGGTGACCTTCCTGGACCGGGTGGTGGACATCAACTTCTACCCGACCGAGGAGGCCGGCCGGTCCAACGCCCGCTGGCGGCCGGTGGGCCTGGGCGCCATGGGGCTCCAGGACGTGTTCTTCCGGCTGCGGCTGCCGTTCGACTCCCCCGAGGCCCGTGCGCTCTCCACGAAGATCGCGGAGCGGATCATGCTCGCGGCCTACGAGGCGTCCTGCGACCTCGCGGAGCGGTCCGGTCCGCTGCCCGCCTGGTCCGGGACGCGGGCCGCGCGCGGGGTGCTGCACCCCGACCACTACGACACGGAGCCGGCCTGGCCGGAGCGCTGGGAGGCGCTGCGCGCCCGGATCTCGCGGACCGGGATGCGCAACTCGCTGCTCCTGGCCATCGCCCCGACGGCGACGATCGCCTCGATCGCGGGCGTCTACGAGTGCATCGAGCCCCAGGTGTCGAACCTGTTCAAGCGCGAGACGCTGAGCGGGGAGTTCCTCCAGGTCAACGGCTATCTGGTGGACGAGCTGAAGCGGCTGGGCGTGTGGGACGCGCGGACGCGTGAGGCGCTGCGCGAGTCGAACGGCTCGGTACGGGACTTCGCCTGGATTCCCCAAGAGGTGCGGACGCTGTACCGCACCGCGTGGGAGATCCCGCAGCGCGGCCTGATCGACATGGCGGCGGCCCGTACGCCGTACCTCGACCAGAGCCAGTCGCTCAACCTGTTCCTGGAGACGCCGACGATCGGGAAGCTCTCCTCGATGTACGCGTACGCCTGGAAGCAGGGCCTGAAGACGACGTACTACCTGCGGTCCCGCCCGGCGACCCGGATCGCGCGGGCCGCGTCCGGGACGGCGTCGGCCGCCGCCCCCGTCCCCGTACAGCAGGCGCAGGCGCCCGACGCGGACGCCGTCGCCTGCTCCCTGGAAAACCCCGAGTCCTGCGAGGCCTGCCAGTGATGACCGCCGAGAACACCACGAAGAACCTGCTCGACCCGGGATTCGAGCTGACCCTGCGGCCCATGCGCTACCCGGACTTCTACGAGCGCTACCGGGACGCGATCAAGAACACCTGGCACGTGGAGGAGGTCGACCTCCACTCCGATGTGGCGGACCTGGCGAGGATGACGCCCGCCGAGCAGCATCTGATCGGCCGGCTGGTGGCGTTCTTCGCGACCGGTGACTCGATCGTCGCCAACAACCTGGTGCTGACGCTGTACAAGCACATCAACTCCCCGGAGGCGCGGCTGTATCTGTCGCGGCAGTTGTTCGAGGAGGCCGTGCACGTCCAGTTCTATCTGACGCTGCTCGACACCTATCTGCCCGACCCGGACGACCGGGCCGCCGCCTTCGCGGCCGTCGAGAACATCCCCTCGATCCGCGAGAAGGCGCAGTTCTGCTTCCGCTGGATGGACTCGGTGGAGAAGATCGACCGGCTGGAGACGAAGGCGGACCGGCGGCGCTTCCTGCTCAACCTGATCTGCTTCGCGGCGTGCATCGAGGGGCTGTTCTTCTACGGCGCCTTCGCGTACGTGTACTGGTTCCGCTCGCGCGGTCTGCTGCACGGCCTCGCCACGGGCACCAACTGGGTCTTCCGCGACGAGACGATGCACATGAACTTCGCGTTCGAGGTCGTGGACACCGTCCGCAAGGAGGAGCCGGACCTCTTCGACGACGCCCTGGAGCGGCAGGTCACCGACATGCTGCGGGAGGCCGTGGAGGCGGAGCTGCAGTTCGGGCGCGATCTGTGCGGGGACGGGCTGCCCGGTATGAACACCGAGTCGATGCGCGCGTATCTGGAGTGCGTCGCCGACCAGCGGCTGGTCCGGCTGGGCTTCCCCGCGGTGTACGGCTCGCAGAACCCGTTCGCCTTCATGGAGCTCCAGGGGGTCCAGGAGCTGACGAACTTCTTCGAGCGGCGCCCGTCCGCCTACCAGGTGGCGGTGGAGGGCACCGTCTCCTTCGACGACGAGTTCTAGGCGGAAGGGCTAAATCCTCGCCCAGCTCCTGACGTACGGATGCCGTGCGGCCCCCGCCGGCCGCGCGGCGTCCGCGCTTTGCGGTGGGTGGGTGCTCCGGTCCTGTTCCGCTTCGCGCAGCTCGCGGTCGATGCGGCGCTCGCGGGCGATGCCGAGCACGGCCGGCAGCAGAACGAAGGCGAAAAGTGCGGAAATGCCGAGGAAGTTCAGGAATGCGTTCATGCCTCTACTGTCCTCGTTCCGACGAAGAAGCGGCAGTGGCAGGACTGTCACAGGACATCGAATTACTGCCACACTGGGTCCATGCTGAACAACGTCGCCGCCCTGATGCTCGATGACGTCCACCCGTTCGAACTCGGCGTGCTGTGCGAGGTGTTCGGCCTCGACCGCAGCGATGACGGGCTCCCGGTGCACGATTTCGCCGTGGTCTCCGGCGAAGGGCCCCGGCTGCGCACCCACGCCGGGTTCACCATCGACACCCCCCACGGCCTCGACCGGCTGGAGGAGGCCGACCTGATCGCCGTACCGGCCGGCAGCCGCTTCGCGGACCGGGAGTTCCCCGAGGAAGTGCTCGCCGCGCTGCGCGGGGCCGTGGACCGGGGGGCCAGGGTCCTCAGCGTGTGCTCCGGGGCGTATCTGCTGGGCGCGGCCGGGCTGCTGGACGGCCGCCGCTGCACCACGCACTGGCGGCACGCCGACGACCTGGCCCGCCGCTTCCCGCGCGCCCGCGTCGAACCGGACGTGCTGTACGTGGAGGACGGGCCGGTCACCACGTCGGCGGGGACGGCGGCGGGGATCGACGCCTGTCTGCACCTGGTCCGCCAGGCGTACGGACCGGCCGCGGCCAACACCATCGCCCGCCGGATGGTGGTGCCGCCGCACCGGGACGGCGGCCAGGCCCAGTACATCGAGCGGCCGCTCCCCCGCACCCGGTGCGACACGGTCGGCGACACGCTGGCCTGGATGGAGCGCCACCTCGACCGGGAGATGACCGTCGAGCAGCTCGCCGCCCAGGCGCACATGTCGCCGCGCACCTTCGCCCGCCGCTTCCAGCAGGAGACCGGCACCACTCCGTACCGCTGGCTGCTGCGCCAGCGCGTCCTGCTCGCCCAGCACCTGCTGGAGACGTCCGACGAGACGATGGACACGATCGCCGGGCGGGCCGGCTTCGGCAACGCGGCCGCGCTGCGCCATCAGTTCGTACGGGCGCTGGGCACGACTCCGCAGGCGTACCGGCGCACCTTCCGGGGGCCGTCCGCCGTCGTCGAGGCGGCCTGACCTCCGGGCGCCGAGCGGGTGGGGCCGCCGGGCAGCGGCGGCCCCACCCGGGTTCAGATGCCGCAGTTGGGCGCCGACCAGAAGCGGCTGGGGCCCTGGTTCACGTGGACGTGGTCGTTGTGGTCGGGGTAGCCCGGGCCGAGGATGCCCCGGAACCCGTGGTAGCGGGCCTGCTTGGCGAGGGTGCAGAACGCGATCCCGCCGAGGTCGGCCGCGTCGCCGTACAGATGGCGGCTGTTGGACGCGCCGCCCACGGCGCTGTTGCAGGCCCTCGACCGGAACCCGCTGTTGATGTTGATGGGCCGGTCACCGAGCGCGTGGCGCAGCGCCTCCAGCTTCCACATGGTGGTCAGCGCGTTCTGTTTGGCGGTGGCCGCCGAGACCGCGCCGCCGGACCAGGTGCTGTTGCAGCGGTTCATCTCGGCGTAGGTGAAGTGCGCCGGGGTGCAGTCGCCGTCCTGGAGGGCGTAGATCTTGGACTGGGTCGCGGGTCCGGCGATACCGTCGGCGGCCAGTCCGTAGGCGGCCTGGAAGCGCTTGACGGCGGCCGTGGTGGCGGGGCCGTACGAGCCGTCGACGGCGAGGACGGAGTTGTATCCGGGGTAGCCGGCGACCCGGATCTGGAGCTGGGCGACATCGTTGCCGGTGGCCCCCGGACGCAGGGTGCGCGTCCAGGTGTAGCAGCCGTCGGCCTGGGCGGGGCCGGCGGTGACCACCGCACCACCCCAGGCGAACGCCATGGTCATGACAAGGCTGAGCAGCAGTCGTGCGGATCGTCTGATCACGAGGGCTCCCTACCGCTGTGGAGGTTGTGGCCCCGAGCCTGGCGGACGAGTCGACGCGCGTCAACTACGCGTGTAGAAATGGCAATTGACATCCCGGAAAACGACGGGCGGGCCCGGCCCGGCGAACCGGGCGGGCCCGCGCGTGCGCGCGTGGGCGCCGGTCAGTCGTTGGGGACGACCTCGTAGCGCGGGGTGTTCTCCGCCATCTGCCGCAGCGCGTCCTTGCGGTCGCGCTTGGAGAGCCGGTCGATGTACAGGTAGCCGTACAGGTGGTCCGTCTCGTGCTGGAGGCAGCGCGCGAAGTATCCGGTGCCGCGCACCCGGACGGGGTTGCCGGCGGCGTCCTGGCCGCGCACCACCGCGTAGTCGGGGCGGGCCAGCGAGACGTACGCCGACGGGACGGAGAGGCAGCCCTCGTTGGAGTCGTCCAGGGCCCGCGCGCCGGGCGGCAGCTCCTCCAGGACCGGGTTGCAGATGGCGCCCACGTGCCGCACACCGTCGTCGTCGGGGCAGTCGTAGACGAAGACCTTGAGGTCCACGCCGATCTGGTTGGCGGCCAGGCCGACGCCCTCCGCCGTCCGCTGGCTCGCGAACATGTCGTCGATCAGCGCGGCCAGTTCGTCGCCGAACTCCGTCACGTCCTTGCACTCCTTGTGCAGGACGGGGTTGCCCACGACCGTGATCGGACGGGAGGTGCCGCGCTCGCGGTGTGCCGTCTCGCGCGCCTCACAGTCCTCGGTGTCGATGAGGAAGCCCTCCTCGTCGACGTTGACCTGCTCGTCCGTCTCCTGCTGCGCCATGTCCGCCGTACGCCTTCCTCAAAACCCGAATCGGTGCCCGTACAGCCTACGGGCAGCGGTCAGCAGACTTCTTCGAGATCCCGCCACTCCCGGCTGTCCGGGCTGTCCGCCACCCAGCCGTCCAGCAGGCCGCGCACCAGACCGGCCGGGGCCGCCAGGCCGCACTCGCGCTCCGGTACCCACAGCTCACCGGCCGTGCGGTGCCCCAGCGGGCCGGGGTGGCCGGGCTCGCTGTGGTCGTGCGGGTCCAGGTGCTCGCCGTCGCCCTCGTCGCTCTCCATCCGGCTCTCCGAACAGGAGCGGCACAGCAGCCGCACCGACGAGGACCAGTCCTCGGCGGCGAAGCCCGCGTCCGACGCCAGCTGCTCCAGCGCGTCCCGGTCGGCCTCGGTGGCCGCTTCGAGCAGCACCACCCAGGTCGGCACGGGCGAGGGCGCCCACAGCTCGATCTCGTCGAACACCGGGTAGGACGGGCCGGCCGCGGTGATCCGCTCGCCGTTCGGGACCCCGTCGTGCAGCACGACCTCGCCCCAGCGCCGCCCGGAGGACGGCAGCGGGATGGACAGCACCTCGATCCGGGCCGGGTCGAGCCGCCGGCCCCAGACGACCTCCGCCTCGCCCTCCGGCGACAGCCGTACCGCCGCGCTGCCCAGCTCCATGCCGACCGGCTCGTTGCCCGCGGCCGGGGTCTGCCGGCCGCCGCCGGGCACCTTGAGCCCGTACGCCTGCCAGGCGCGGCGCGCGAGCGGCCAGTCCTGGAGGGCGGTCGCGGCGATGCCCACGTTCCACCAGTCCGGGGCGCCGGACTCCTTGTCGAGCAGGGCGACGGCGCGCAGCCCGGCGGCCCTCGCCTGTTCCCAGTCGTGCCGGAACTTGTGCAGCAGCGCCAGGTTGAACCACGACTCGGAGAGCCAGGGTTCCAGGTCCGCCGCACGCGTCAGCAGCGCGCCCGCGTCCTCGTACCGGCCGTCGCCGATCAGCGTGAACGCGCGGTCCGTGGCCTGCCGCCAAGAGGCGGACGGCCGATGCCGTACCTTCCCGAAGATCCTCACGATTCCCGCCTGTCCCGACTGGACACCCTCGTTCTACCGCTCTCTTCGCATCCAACCATGCCGGGCCGGACGCCCGCTCATTACCCATCGGTTACCCCAGCGGGACAGGGGCCGCACCGCCCCTGGCCAGAACCCGGGCCAGTGATTCCACCACCTGCGGCTGGTAGTCGTGCCCGGTTCCGAGCCTGAGCTGTTCCAGCGCACCCAGCGGCCCGGAGAGACTTTCCCCGCACAGGTCGTCGTATGCGTTCACGGCCCGGACGATCCTGGCGGACAGCGGCTGCTCGCGATAGGGGTCGGCCTGCCGTTCCACCACGACGGCGACCCTGGGGTCCACCCCGGTCTGCCGGACCACCGCCCCGCCCAGCAGCGCGATCCGGCGCTGCTCGGCGGCCGGCAGCAGGGCCGTCGCCCCGTCCGGCACCGGGTCGACCAGCGAGAGCTGGCCGATGTCGTGCATCAGCGCGGCGTACTCCAGGACCGTCAGCTCGGGCCCGGACAGCCCCATCTCGCGGCCGACCGCCGTGCACAGCTCGGCCACCCGGCGGGCGTGGCCGTGCGGGGTGTAGCCGGCGATCTCGGTGGCCCTGGCGAGGGAGGCGATGGTCTGGCGGTAGGTCGTGCGTACGGCGGCGAAACGGCGGAAGGAGAGCTGGGTGAGCAGCAGCGGTACGCACAGCACGGGCAGCGCCCACAGTCCGGCGGCGGCCACGCCGAGCGCCATGACGGCCCCGGTCGCGCACACCGCCGAACCGATCCCGCTCAGCGCCCGCAGCTCGTCGCGGAGCAGCGGCCCGTATGGGACGGGGGTCGCGCGGGAGCCGCGGGGCAGGGTCCGGGCGCGCAGCAGGAGGGCGGCGAGGACGGCGTCGCACAGGGCGGTCAGGCCGAGGAGGAGCAGCAGGAACGCCGCGTAGTACGGGCCGTCGCCGAGCCAGCGCTCGCAGCGGCCGGTGTTGAACAGGGGCTGGAAGCAGACCGCCGCGAAGGTCACGGTGAGCAGCCGCCGGGCCACCTGGTCGGCGCCCGGTCCGTCGCCCCGCGCCAGCTGCGGCACCGAGGCGACGAGCTGGGCGGCGGCCAGCACGGCGACGACCTGGAGGACGCCGTGGCTGGTGGGCTGTCCGTCGCTGCGGCCGAGCAGGGCGTACGCGAGGCCCCCGGCGGCACCGAGCGGCGCGGGTTCCCGCTCGCCGGGCCGGGCGCCCCGGCGGGCCAGTTCGCCGATGGTGACGAGGGCGCCGAAGGCGAGGGCGTGGCCCGGTTCGCCGATGCCGTACCAGAGGGTGTGGGCGAGGCCGGTGGCGGCGAGGAGGAGGGCGGCGGCGTGCACGGCGCGGGCGGCGGGGGCCTGCCGGGCCCGCCGGAGGGTCACCGGGGTTCCCCGCTCTCGGGCGGGCGGCCGGGCGCCCGGCCGGCGGCGGCGCCGGTGCCGTGTCCGCCGGGGGTCTCTTCGCGGGGCGCGGGGACGGGCGGCGCGTCGTCCGAGGTGACCGCCGCGCACCAGCCGTAGCGTTCCAGGCCGCGGGCCAGCGCCCGGACCATCCGGGGGTCGAACTGGGTGCCCGCGCAGCGTTTCAGCTCCTCGACGGCGGCCGGGACGGGGCGGGCGCGCCGGTAGGAGCGGGTCGAGGTCATGGCGTCGAAGGCGTCGGCGACGGCGACGACGCGGGCGCACTCGGGGATGCCCCGGCCGGAGAGCCCGTAGGGGTAGCCGCTGCCGTCGAGGCGTTCGTGGTGGTGCAGGATCGCGGCGCGGGCCTCGCCGAGGAAGCCGATGCCCCGGACGATCTCGTGCCCGTACTCCGGGTGCAGCTCGATCACGCGCCGCTCCTCGGGGGTCAGCGGGCCGTCCTTGCGCAGGACGCGGGTGGGCACGCCGAGCTTGCCGACGTCGTGCAGGATGCCGGCGAACCGGAGCACTTCGACGCGGTGCCGGTCCATGCCCAGTTCGTGGGCGATGAGGACGGAGGCGCGGCCGACGCGTTCGCTGTGGCCCCGGGTGTAGGTGTCCTTGAGGTCCACGGCCTGGACGAGCGCCCTGATGGTGGCCCGGTGGGCGGCGTGCTCGCGGTGGTACTGCGCGAAGGCCCAGCAGGAGATGTACATGGGCAGCAGGACGAAGAGCGCGGCCAGCGGCCCGTAGGGACTGTTCCACAGGACGGCCATCATCAGCCCGGCGAGGCCGTGCACCAGGTGGGGGGCGAGCGAGCGTGCCGGCAGTCCGCGCCAGGCGCGGCGCGCGGGCAGGTGTTCCGCGACGAGCAGGATCGAGCCGTCGAGGGCGGCGAGCACCGCACTGAAGGCGAGGACGGCCGCGCAGACGGGCAGCAGCGCGTACGGCAGGGCGGGCGGGGCGCCGGGGGCGGGGCCGCCGAGCAGGGTGTGCGCCCAGGCGGCGGCCCATACGGCGACGGCCAGTTCGGCGGCGCGCCAGATCCGGCGGGCGGTGGCGGGCGGCTCGTCCACCCGGCCCGCGAGGGAGCCGGGGATCGCGACGAGCGCGGCCGCCGGGGGCGGCAGCAGGAAGGCCGCCGCGAGCAGCAGCGGGAAGAACGAGCCGGCGCCGAGCGGCACGGAGCCGCCGAAGGACGGGCAGCGGCCGGGGAGTTCGCAGACGAGGTAGAGCCCGGTGAGCAGTGCGAGCGTGGCCCACGGGGTGTCTGCGCCGGGGCGCAGGGCGGGCCCGGCGCACAGGGCCGCCGCGAGGGCGACGGCTCCGATGTGGGCCCGCGTGGCCCGGCGTGTGGCTTCCACCGTCGCTCGCCCCCCAGCTCCGCTCGTGAAGGAGCCACGCTAACGAGCGGGGCGGGCCGGGCGGGGGCCGATGGGGGCGATTAGCACGTTCGGGTGAAGCGGCGGAAGGTTCGGTTCCGGAGGGTGGTCCGGAACCGAAGGGTGTTTCGGTCCCGGAGGGTGGTCCGGCTCCGGAGGGTTCAGTCTCCGGCGGCGGTCGGCACCTCGGTGTCGGAGACCGTGACGTCCTGGTCCGGCACGGCCTGTCCGGAGCGGATGAGGTCGATCCGGCCCATCACCTTGGACCGCAGGTCGGCCGGTACGTCGTCATGACCGCAGCAGCGCTTGACCAGCTTCTTCACGGCCTGTTCCAGGCCGTACTTCTCCAGGCAGGGGGAACACTCGACGAAATGCGCCTCGAACTTGGTGCAGTCGCTGTCGGGCATCTCCCGGTCGAGAAACTCGTAGAGGTGGTCGAGGACCTCTGAGCATTCCGTCTCGTGCGGCTCTCCGCAGCTCATGAGCCCGAGCCTTTCCGATCGTCCGACTTACCGGCGCCCGCGGGGACGAGTCCGCGGTCGCGGGCGTAATCCTCCAGCATGCCGCGCAGCTGACGGCGGCCCCGGTGCAGTCGGGACATCACCGTACCGATGGGTGTCCCCATGATGTCCGCGATCTCCTTGTAGGCAAAGCCCTCTACATCGGCGAGATAGACCGCGATGCGGAACTCCTCGGGAATCGCCTGCAGCGCGGACTTCACGTCCGAGTCGGGGAGGTGGTCGAGGGCCTGCGACTCGGCGGAGCGCAGCCCGGTCGACATGTGCGACTCGGCGCGGGCCAGCTGCCAGTCCTCGATCTCCTCGGCGGCGCTGCGCTGGGGTTCGCGCTGCTTCTTGCGGTACGAGTTGATGAAGGTGTTCGTGAGGATGCGGTACATCCACGCCTTGAGGTTGGTGCCCTCACGGAACTGGTGGAAGGAGGCGTACGCCTTGGCGTACGTCTCCTGGACCAGGTCCTCGGCGTCCGCGGGGTTGCGCGTCATGCGCAGGGCAGCCGAGTACATCTGGTCCAGGAAACCGAGGGCGTCGCGCTCGAAACGCGCGTTGCGCTCGGCCGTCGTCTCCTGCGGGCGGCCGTCGTCGGTCCCTGTGTCGGTCCCAGTGACCGGACCCACCTCCTCCAACGCTGGGGCGGAGCCCGCACCGGACCCGCTCGAATCGGAGAATAGTCGACCTTGGTCCCGCGCGGGCTGTCGTTCCGTGCCGCCGGGTGACCGCTCATGGGTGGTGGTGGCCGCGTGCAGGACCGTCCACTCCAGGTCAGCGGTATCTGTGCGACGCGGGCAGATGGTCGAACCCATGCGACGGACTCCCTCTCCACTTACGACGTTGGCGTACCGATGTCCGGAACAACAGCGGTCCCCCGCCGGGCATTCCCGGCCGCGCGGCCGATTCCGGTTCAGCCGATTCCGGCCAGCCATCCGGTGACGGCGCCGGTGAGGATCTCCATCGCGCGTTCGCCGGTGAGCCCGGACCGTTTCGGCACGGCGAAGCCGTGGTCCCCGTACGGCACCTCGGCGATCCGGTAGTCGCCCGGCGGGAACTCGGCGGGCCTGCCGAAGGGGTCGTTGCCGCCCTGGACGACGAGCGCGGGCAGGCCGCAGTCCAGCAGTTCGGCGGCGCGGGTCTTCTCGGGGCGGCCCGGCGGGTGCAGCGGGAAGCTGAGCGCCAGGACCGCGCGGGCGCCGAGCGCCGCGGCGGTGCGGCAGGCGACGCGGGCCCCGGCGCTGCGTCCGCCCGCGACGACCGGGAGCCCGGCGGCGGCGAGGGCCGGCCACACCCCGTGCCAGCCGGTGTCCAGCGTCTTCGGGGCGGGCGCGACCTTCTTGCCGGCGACCCGCCAGGGCTGCTCCACCAGGGCGACGCTCACGCCGTGCGCGGGCAGGGCGGCGCCCAGAGCGGTGAGGTCACGGGCCTCGATGCCGCCGCCGGCGCCGTGGCCGAGGGCGAGCAGGAGGCGCGGCGCGGGGGCCGTCAGCCAGGTGATGCGCGCGGTGCCGGTCGCGGTCTCGACCGTTTCGGTGCGGGGTGTCGCTGCGTCGGTGGTCACGGGCCCATCCAACCAACAGGGGCGCGCGGGGCGGGGGCGGCGGGGCGCGGTGCTCAGAACAGGGTGCTCACCTCGGGCGCGGCCAGCTCGCCCTTCAGCTCGGGCCCGTTGTTGCGGACGTTGCTGACGGCGGTCGCCACGGGGTAGGCGCGCATCAGGCCCGGCGGCGGGGGCGTGAGCAGGGCGCGCAGCGCCTCCGGGTCGGTGTGCGAGGGGTCCAGCCAGGCGTCCCAGCGGTCCGGGGTGAGCATCAGGGGCATCCGGGGGTGGATGTCGGCGAGCGAGGCCGGTCCCTCGGCGGGGGCGACGCCGAGCGGGGTGGTCTCCGCCTCGGTGGTGATCACCGTGCAGGTGACCCACCAGGCCTGCGGGTGGTCGTCGGGCAGGGTGCGGTCGCGCCAGAACTCGTACAGCCCGGCCATGGCGAAGACCGTGCCGTCGGCGGGCGTGACGAAGTAGGGCTGTTTACGGGGGCGCTTGCGCCGGCCCTTCTCCTCCAGCTCCCGTTCCTCGGCGCCGGTCACCCACTCGTAATAACCGTCGGCGGGCAGGATGCAGCGCCGGGAGACGAAGGGGCGGCGGAAGGACGGCTTCTCGTGGACGGTCTCGGCCCGTGCGTTGATCATCCGGGCGGCGCCCTCCGGGCTCTTGGCCCAGGAGGGGACGAGTCCCCATTTCAGTGCGCGCATCTGGCGAACCGGCCGCTGGTCGTCCGCGTCTTTCAGGGGGCGCTCCAGTACGGCGTAGACCTCCTTGGTCGGCGCCACGTTGTAGTCGGGCTCCAGCGCCTCCGCCGGTTCCCACTTCTCCACCTGGAAGAGTCCGGTCAGGTCCTCGGGCCGCCGACTCGCTGCATACCGTCCGCACATGAGTGCCAGACTGCCACGACAGCCCCCCGGTCCGGACCCCACTCCCATAAGGAGCCGCCCGCCCCATGGACAGCACCGATCTCGGCAATCTGTGGGACCGCGTCGTCGGTACCCAGCCCGCCCCCGAGCAGTGGCTGGTGGTGGTGACCGCGACGGCGGCGCTGATCGCGGTCGTCCCGAACGTCGTGTGGCGGCTGTCCCGGAACACCATCACCATCGCCCACGAGGGCGGCCACGGGCTGGTGGCCCTCCTGACCGGCCGGCAGCTCGCGGGCATCCGGCTGCACTCGGACACCAGCGGGCTGACGGTGAGCCGCGGCAGGCCGACCGGTATCGGCATGGTCCTGACGGCGGCGGCCGGCTACACCGCGCCCTCGCTGCTCGGGCTCGGCGGTGCCTGGCTGCTGGTGGACGGCAGGATCACGCTGCTGCTGTGGCTGGCCACGGCCCTGCTCGCGGTGATGCTGGTGGCGATCCGCAATGTGTACGGGGCGCTGACGGTGATCCTCACCGGTTCGCTGTTCCTGCTGGTGTCCTGGCTGGCCTCGCCGGCCTGGCAGTCGCTGTTCGCGTACAGCGTGGTGTGGTTCCTGCTGATGGGCGGGGTGCGCCCGGTGTTCGAGCTCCAGTCGAAGCGGCGGCGCGGCGGGGCGCCGGACTCGGACGCCGACCAGCTGTCCCGGCTGACGGACGTCCCGGCGGCGCTGTGGCTGTTCCTCTTCCACGCGGTGTCGCTGTGCTCGCTGATCGGCGGCGGGCGCTGGCTGCTGGGGCTGTGACCCGGAGGGCGGGCTGTGACGCGGCCGGTGGGGCTGTGACCCGGGGGCCGGGGCTGCGGCCCGGCCCGTCCGGGGAGGCGGAGGACCACGCCCCGGCCGGGTGGGACCGGAGCCCGTAAAGTGAGTGCATGACCGAAAGTGCCGTGCATCCCGCCCTCTGGCCCGCCCCCGTCGCGAGCGGGGCCGTCGACGCGACCGTCACCGTGCCCGGTTCCAAGTCGGTCACCAACCGCGCGCTGGTGCTCGCCGCGCTGGCCTCCGAGCCGGGCCGGCTGCGCCGCCCGCTGCGCTCCCGCGACACCCTGCTGATGGCGGACGCGCTGCGCGCGATGGGCGTCAGCATCGAGGAGACGGTGTCCTCCAGCGCGTCGGCGACCGGTGACGCCACCGGCCCGGAGTTCTCCGGCGAGACCTGGCGCGTCGTGCCGGCCCCGCTGCGCGGCCCGGTCACGGTGGACGTCGGCAACGCCGGTACGGTCATGCGCTTCCTGCCCCCGGTGGCCGCGCTCGCCGACGGCCCGGTCCGCTTCGACGGCGACCCGCGCTCCTACGAGCGGCCGCTGACCGGGGTGATCGAGGCCCTGCGGGTGCTCGGTGCCCGGATCGAGGACGACTCCCGGGGCTCGCTCCCGATGACGGTGCACGGCGGCGGCGCGCTGGACGGCGGTCCGGTCGCGATCGACGCCTCCTCGTCCTCCCAGTTCGTCTCGGCGCTGCTGCTGTCCGCGCCGCGCTTCAACCAGGGCGTGGAGGTCCGGCACACCGGCGGCCGGCTCCCCTCCATGCCGCACATCCGGATGACCGTGGACATGCTCAGGGCGGTCGGCGCCCGGGTGGACGAGCCGGAGACCGGCGGCGAGCCGAATGTGTGGCGGGTCTCTCCCTCCGCGCTGCTGGGCCGGGACCTGACCATCGAGCCGGACCTGTCCAACGCCCAGCCGTTCCTGGCCGCCGCGCTGGTCACGGGCGGCCGGGTGACCGTCCCGGACTGGCCGGCGCACACCACGCAGCCCGGTGACGCGCTGCGCGAGATCTTCACCGCGATGGGCGGCTCCTGCGAGCTGACCGAGCACGGGCTGACCTTCACCGGCTCGGGCCGCATCCACGGCATCGACGTGGACCTCGGCGAGGTCGGCGAGCTGACGCCGGGCATCGCCGCCGTCGCCGCCCTGGCCGACTCCCCGTCCACGCTGAGCGGCGTCGCCCATCTGCGGCTGCACGAGACGGACCGGCTGGCCGCGCTCACCAAGGAGATCAACGAGCTGGGCGGCGACGTCACCGAGACGGCCGACGGCCTGCACATCCGCCCGCGCCCGCTGCGCGGCGGTACCTTCCATACGTACGACGACCACCGGATGGCCACCGCGGGGTCGGTCATCGGCCTTGCCGTCCCCGGAGTGGAGATCGAGAACGTGGCGACGACCGCCAAGACCCTGCCGGACTTCCCGCAGATGTGGACCGGAATGCTCGGGGTCTGAGACATGCGCCGCTACGGCAAGAACCCCGACGAGGACGACATCCGCGTCCGCCCCAACCGCAAGGGCAACCGTCCGCGCACCCATATCCGGCCCAAGCACGAGGACGCCGAGGAGGGCATGGTCCTCACCGTGGACCGGGGCCGCCTCACCTGCCTGGTCGGCGATCGCACGATCGTCGCGATGAAGGCCCGCGAGCTGGGCCGCAAGGCGGCGGTGGTCGGCGACACCGTGTCGCTCGTCGGCGACCTGTCCGGCGACAAGGACACGCTGGCCCGGATCGTCCGCATCGGTGAGCGCCGCTCGGTGCTGCGCCGGACGGCGGACGACGACGACCCGTTCGAGCGGGTGGTCGTGGCCAACGCGGACCAGTTGGCGATCGTCACCGCGCTGGCCGATCCGGAACCCCGCCCGCGCATGATCGACCGCTGTCTGGTCGCCGCGTACGACGGCGGGCTCTCGCCGCTCCTGGTGCTGACCAAGTCTGACCTGGCGTCCCCGGACAAGCTGCTGGGCGCGTACACCCCGCTGGGTGTGCCGTTCGTCGTCACCAGCCGCGAGGAGCTGGAGAACGGGGACGCGGCCGACCGGGTCCGCGAGCAGCTCGACGGCCGCGTCACGGCGTTCGTCGGGCACTCCGGCGTCGGCAAGACGACGCTGGTCAACGCGCTGGTGCCGAAGGAGAAGCGGCGTATCACGGGGGTCGTCAACGCGGTCACCGGGCGGGGCCGGCACACCACCACATCCGCGCTGGCGCTGCCGCTGCCGGGCTACCGGGGCTGGGTGATCGACACCCCGGGTGTGCGCTCGTTCGGGTTGAACCACATCGATCCGTCGCGGGTGATCAACGCCTTCCCGGACCTCCAGCCCGGCACCGAGGAGTGTCCGCGCGGCTGCACCCATGACAGCCATGAACCGGAATGCGCGCTGGACGCCTGGGTGGCGGAGGGGCACGCCGACCCGGCGCGGCTGGACTCGCTGCGGCGGCTGCTGTCCACGCGGGGCCGGCGCGAAGGCGACTGATCTCCGGCCGGCCGTGCACGTTTGCGATCACTCGCATGCGGTAAGTGCATAATCACGCCCAACGGCACCGGCTGGTGCCGGGCGGTCACCGATGCGGAGGGTGCGGACGATGGCGTGGCTGCTGGTCGTGGTCGCGGGACTTCTGGAGACCGGTTTCGCGGTCTGTCTGAAGCTCTCGCACGGCTTCACCCGGCTCTGGCCGACCATCGCGTTCTGCGTCTTCGCGCTGGGCAGCTTCGGTCTGCTGACCCTGTCGCTGAAGAAGCTCGACGTGGGGCCCGCGTACGCCGTGTGGACCGGCATCGGCGCGGCCGGGACGGCGATCTACGGGATGGTCTTCCTCGACGACGTGGTCTCCACGCTCAAGCTGGTGTCGATCTCGCTGGTGATCCTCGGTGTGATCGGGCTCCAGCTCTCCGGCTCCGCCCACTGACCGTCCGCCCTCCGAGCCCGTGTGGCCCCGGTCACCGGCCGGTCGATACTGTGACGGCATGCCCGATTACCACGATGATCTGCGCCTCGCCCATGTGCTGGCGGACGCCGCCGACGCCGCGACGATGGACCGGTTCAAGGCTCTCGACCTCAAGGTAGAGACCAAGCCGGACATGACGCCGGTGAGCGAGGCCGACAAGGCCGCCGAGGAGCTGATCCGGGGCCATCTGCACCGGGCGCGTCCGCGCGACGCGATCCTGGGCGAGGAGTACGGGATCGAGGGCACCGGCCCCCGGCGCTGGGTGATCGACCCGATCGACGGCACCAAGAACTACGTGCGGGGCGTGCCGGTCTGGGCGACGCTGATCTCGCTGATGGAGGCCGGGGAGCACGGCTTCCAGCCGGTCGTGGGCGTGGTGTCGGCGCCGGCGCTGAACCGGCGCTGGTGGGCGGCGAAGGGCGCCGGCGCGTACACCGGTCGCAGCCTGACCTCGGCGACCCGGATCGCGGTGTCGAAGGTGGAGCGGATCGCGGACGCCTCGTTCGCGTACTCCTCGCTGACGGGCTGGGAGGAGCAGGGCCGGCTGGACGGGTTCCTGGACCTGACGCGCGCCTGCTGGCGCACCCGGGGCTACGGGGACTTCTGGCCGTACATGATGGTCGCGGAGGGGTCCGTGGACATCTGCGCGGAGCCGGAGCTGTCGCTGTGGGACATGGCCGCGAACGCGATCATCGTCCAGGAGGCGGGCGGCCGGTTCACCAGTCTGGACGGTGTGGACGGGCCCGGCGGGGGGAACGGTGCCGCGTCGAACGGCGCGCTCCACCGCGAGCTGCTCGGCTATCTGAACCAGCGCTACTGAGCGCTCCCCCGTACGCCGGTCGGCGTGCCGGGTCACCGGGGGGCGTGCCGCGCGTCCGCGCGCCCCTCCACTGATCTCCGCGACCCCTTGTCGGCCTTCCCCTTCGGTGCCACTCTGAGGTTTCCCCCACTTGTGAACTTGTGAATCGGTGCACGCGCCGGTTCACCGAGGAGGTGGCACCCCTTCATGTTCGTCCGTGACGCCATGACCACGATGATCCTCACCATCGGCCCCGCCCATACGCTGCGCCAGGCCGCCCGGCTGATGTCGGCGCGCCGGGTCGGGGCGGCCGTCGTCCACGACCCCGATACCTGCGGGCTCGGCATCCTCACCGAGCGCGACGTCCTGGACGCGGTGGGCTCGGGTCTCGACCCGGACTCCGAGACCGCCTCCGCCCACACCACCACCGATGTGGTCTTCGCCGCGCCCGCCTGGACGCTCGAAGAGGCCGCGGCGGCCATGACGCACGGCGGCTTCCGCCATCTGATCGTGCTCGACGGGGACGGCCCGGTCGGAGTCGTCTCGGTGCGCGACATCATCCGCTGCTGGACCCCGGCCCGCCCCCGGCCCGCCGCCCTGGTGAGCTGACCGCCCGCGCGAAGGGACCGGCCCGCCCCCACGCGTCGCGGGGGCGGGCCGGTCGTGTACGGCAGGTGGCGCTCAGGCGCGCAGCGCCTGCACCGCGGCCTCCAGGCGCTTGCCGAAGTCCTCGTCGGCGCTGCGGAAGTTGCCGATGGCGCGCTCGGCGATGTCCGCGCGCGAGACCTGCGCGATGAATCCGGAGAGATTGGCGACCAGCCGGTCCTTCTCGTCCTCGGTCATCAGCCGGTAGAGGTTCCCGGCCTGCACGAAGTCGTCGTCCTCGGCGTGCCTCGGGGTCTCGTGGTTGCCCGTGCCGCCGGTGACGTCGACGGCTCCCCAGAGCGGACGGCCGGTCTCGGCGGGGCCGCCGAAGCTGTTCGGCTCGTAGTTCTTCGCGCCCTTGTGGCGGCCGTCGTAGAGGTAGCCGTCCCGGCTGTTGGTCCGCGCCTCGGTGGCGTGCGGGCGGTTCACCGGAAGGTGGTCGGCGTTGATGCCGACGCGGTAGCGGTGCGCGTCGCCGTACGCGAAGAGGCGGCCCTGGAGCATCTTGTCGGGGGACGGGCCGATGCCGGGCACGAAGTGCGCCGGGCTGAAGATGGACTGCTCGACCTCGGCGAAGATGTTCTCCGGGTTTCGGTTGAGCTCCAGCTTGCCGATCTCGATCGGCGGGTAGTCCGCGTGCGGCCACACCTTGGTGAGGTCGAACGGGTTGAAGCGGTACGTCGCCGCCTCGGCCGCCGGCATGATCTGCACCTGCACGGTCCAGGACGGGAAGTCGCCGCGCTCGATGGACTCCCGCAGGTCCCGCTGGTGGCTGTCCGGGTCCACCCCGGCCAGCCGGGCGGCCTCGTCGGCGGTGAGGTTCTTGATGCCCTGGTCGGTCTTGAAGTGGTATTTCACCCAGAAGACCTCGCCGGCCTCGTTCTGCCACTGGTAGGTGTGCGAACCGAAGCCGTCCATGTGCCGGTAGGAGGCGGGGATGCCCCGGTCACCGAAGAGCCAGGTCACCTGGTGGGTGGACTCGGGCGACAGGCTCCAGAAGTCCCAGATGTTGTCCGCCTCCGAGGAGCCGGTGTACGGGTCGCGCTTCTGGGTGTGGATGAAGTCCGGGAACTTGATGGCGTCCCGGATGAAGAAGACCGGGGTGTTGTTGCCGACGAGGTCGTAGTTGCCGTCCTCGGTGTAGAACTTCAGCGCGAAGCCGCGCGGGTCCCGTACGGCGTCGGCCGCACCGAGGTTGCCCGCGACGGTGGAGAACCGCAGGAACGTTTCGGTCTGCTTGCCGACCTCGGAGAGGAACTTCGCCCGCGTCCACTGCGAGACGTCACGGGTCACGGTGAAGGTGCCGTACGCGCCCGCACCCCGGGCGTGCACCACACGCTCCGGAATGCGTTCCCGGTTGAAGTGCGCGAGCTTCTCCAGCAGCGACTGGTCCTGCACCAGGACCGGTCCGCCGACACCGGCGGTCTCGCTGTTCTGGTTGTCCGCGACCGGTGCGCCGGCCTCCGTCGTGAGCGGTCCCTGCGTCACGTGCGCCTCCTGCGTCGTATCCGCACGTCATGCGTTCATGCCGTGCTCGGCTCCGGCCATCCTGTCCACCGGCCGTCGTCGCAAGCGATCCTACATTGGACAAAGTCCAAGTCAAATAGGCATCCAAAGTCGCACCCATTCAAGACATGGCTCGTGCGCTGCTAGAATGTCGGTCATGAGTGACCTGCTGGAACGACTTCGAGGACGCGGCTGGCGCATGACCGCGCAGCGTCGCGTCGTGGCCGAGGTCCTCGACGGGGAGCATGTGCATCTGACCGCCGACGAGGTCCACGCACGCGCGGTGGCCAAGCTGCCGGAGATCTCCCGCGCCACCGTCTACAACACGCTGGGCGAGATGGTGAGCCTCGGCGAGGTCATCGAGGTCTCGACCGACCGCCGCGCCAAGCGCTACGACCCCAACGCGCACCGCGCCCACCACCATCTGGTGTGCGCGCAGTGCGGCGCGATCCGCGACGTCCATCCCGCGGGCGACCCGCTGGCGGACCTGCCGGCCGGTGAGCGATTCGGCTTCACCATCTCCGGTGTCGAGCTGACGTACCGGGGCATCTGCCCGGACTGCGCCGCGAGCGCCTGACCGAGCGGGCGCGTCCCGCCCCCTCGGACTCGTGTTCCGGCCGGGGGCGGCTTTCGCATGCGCGCATACGACAGAGGCCCGGATCTTCGAAAAGATCCGGGCCTCTGTCTTCAGTAGCGGGGACAGGATTTGAACCTGCGACCTCTGGGTTATGAGCCCAGCGAGCTACCGAGCTGCTCCACCCCGCGTCGTTGTGTTCACAACCCTACGGCACGCTCCGGACCAGTGCAAATTCGTTCCGGCAGGGGTGGCGGGGGCGGCGGGGGGCGCCCGGCGGGGCACGGGGGCCGCCCGGCGGGGCTGCAGGGCCCGGCGCGGCCTCGCGGGGCTTACGCCGTCAGTTCCTGGTGCAGGGCCTCGCGCAGCCGCGCGGCCCGCTCGGCGACCTCCGCCGGGCCCAGCTCGACCGCCCGCGCACACCAGCGCTGCCCCTCCGCCAGCTCACCCCGGCGGGCGGCCAGCAGCGCGAGGCGCAGCGCGGCCCGCCCGTGCCCGTCGGCGGCCGCGCGGGTCCACCACAGGGCGGCCTCGCGCTCACTGCCCTCGCGGGCCAGGAGCAGCCCGAGGTTGAACGCGCCGTTGCGGCTGCCGGACTCGGCCGCCTCCCGGTACCAGCGGCCGGCGCTCTCCATGTCCCCGCGGGAGGCGGCGAGCATGCCGACGCGGACCTGGGCGCGGCGGTGCCCCTGCTCGGCGGCCCGCTCGTACCACTCCTCGCACTCGGACTTCTCCGGCAGCGGTTCGCCCAGGGCGGGCGGGCCCGGCGGCGGCTGCCGCGCGTCGAGCAGCCCGGCCAGCCGGAAGGCGGCCTCCGCGCTGCCGCCGCCCGCCGCGCAGCGCAGATGCCGTTCGGCCTCCTGCTCCTCGCCTCGGTGCAGGAGCGCCATGCCGACCTGGAGGGCCGCCTCGGTGTGCCCGGCCGCCGCCGCCCGCTCGTACCAGAGCAGGGCGGTGCGGTCCTCGTCGCGCCCGGCGTAGAGGATGCCGAGGTTGAAGGCGGCGTCGACGCTGCCGGCCTCGGCCGCCTTGGAGAACCAGGGCTCGGCGCCGACCGGGTCACCGGCCTGGAGCAGGAGCACGGCCAGGGCGTTGGCGGCCTCGCGGTGTCCGGTGTAGGCGGCGCGGCGGTACCACTGCTCGGCCTGGGCGGTGCGGTCCTGGGCGGCGCAGAGCAGCCCGAGGTTGTACGCGCCGTTGACGTCGCCCGCGTCCATCGCCGCGCGGTACCAGCGTTCGGCGGTCTGCTGCTCGCCGCGGGCCGCGTGCAGCGCGCCGAGGGCGTTGGCCGCGTTGCCGTCGCCGTCCTGGGCGGCGCGCAGCCACCACACGGCGGCGCTCTCCCGGTCGCCCGCGTCGCGCAGCAGGAAGCCGAGCGCGCAGGCGGCCCGCGCCTCACCGGCCTTGGCCGCGATGAGGTACCAGCGGCCGGCCTCCTTCAGCTCGCCGCGCCGTTCGAGGATGGCGCCCAGGTGCAGGGCGGCGCGCCGGTGGCCGCGCGCCGCGGCCTGCCGGTACCACTGCTCGGCCTCGCCGGTACGGGAGGGTGCGGGGCCCTCGCCGGCGCTGCGGGCGGTGCGGCGGGGCGCGGCCGGCTGTGTGCCGCGGGAGCCGGGAGCGGGGCGGCCGAACGCGTCGTGGGCGGTGTCGGCCGCGTCGTGCTCCAGCAGGCGGGCCAGCCGGTAGGCCGCCTCGCGGTGGCCCTGTTCGGCGGCGGCGCGCAGCCAGCGCTCGGCGCCGACGTCGCTGCGGTGCTCCAGGAGGTCGGCGAGGGCGTACGCGCCGAGTGCGTGGCCCTGCTCGGCGGACTGGCGCAGCCAGTACTCGGCGGCGGGTTCGTCGCCGCGTTCGCGGAAGTGCCGGCCCAGGGCGTGCGCCGCGGCGGCGGACCCGGCGACGGCGGCGGTGCGCCACCAGCCGGCCGCCTCCTCGGGGTAGCCGCGCTGGTGCAGCAGGACGCCCAGGTTGTTGGCGGCGGCGCGGTCGCCGTCTGCGGTGGCGGCGCGCAGGTAGGGTTCGGCGCCGGCGAGGTCGCCCCGGCGCAGCAGGAGCGCGCCGAGCACGCTCATCGAGGCGGTGTCCCCGGCGTCGGCGGCGCGGCGGTGGCGGGCCTCGGCCTCGTCCGTGCTGTCGGCGCCGTCCGTGCTCTCGGCGGTGGCCGCCGCATCGGCGTTCTCCACGCCGTCGGCGGTCTCGAAGTCTTCCGCGGGCTCGTGGCTCTCCGCGTTCCGGGCGGTCTCGGTGGTCGCGACACTCTCCGGGGGCTCGGCAGTCTCGGTGTTCTCGATGATGTCTTTGTACTGCTCGGCGGCAGCGGCAAACACCTCGTCCGCCATCTTTTCCGCCGGATGGACGTGACCCCGCGCAAACCGCCCTGTCTTCAACAGAGTTGCCCTGTCCCCCATAAATACCATCGTCGCACCACCCGCAACCCGCGCACACCTGGTATTGCGCGGCCAGTTAGGTCACTTCGGCGTTTTGTCGACATGCCCACAGAGAGACAAGTCAAACACGTTCGTGGCCAACTCGTGCCCCGTGAACCGCACTTCACGCCCGGTTCACGGCAGAGTCCCATGACACGACGAAGGCCCGGATCTCCCTGGAGAGATCCGGGCCTTCGTCTGCAGTAGCGGGGACAGGATTTGAACCTGCGACCTCTGGGTTATGAGCCCAGCGAGCTACCGAGCTGCTCCACCCCGCGTCGTTGTGTTCACAACCGTATCACGACGCGGGACGGAGCTTGACCGGGTTGCTCAGTCGCCGCCCGTATCGCCCGACTTGTCCGATGTGGCGGACGCATCGGTCTTCTTGCTCTTATCAGCCTTGTCGGCCTTGTCACCGCTGTCCGGCTTATCGGCCCCGGCGTCGTTCTTGCCGTCGTCCGCGGCCTTGGACTGGGCCGCCGCCGCACGCTCCAGCGCGTCCTGGAGATCGGCCTGGGCCTTGCCGTAGGCCGCCCAGTCCTGCTTCTTCAGGGCCGCCTCGCCCTCGGTGTAGGCCTTCTGCGCGTCGGCGATGGCCTTCTTGAGCGCGCTGTCGCCGGTGGCCGGCGGCTGCGTGGTGTCCGGCGGCTCGGTGGTGTCGCCAGGCGGCTCGCTCGTATCGGCGCCCTCGGCCCCGAAGACGGCGTTCAGCGCCTCACCGAGACTGTTCTCGAAGACGATCTTCGAGCCGTACGAGGCGGCGACCTTGCGCAGCAGCGGGTAGTTCTGCGTGCCACCGCGCGTGTAGACCGGCTCGATGTAGAGGAAGCCCCCTTCGAGCGGAACGGTCAGCAGGTTGCCGTACTCGATGTCGGAGTCGGTGCCCTTGAGGTTCCTGACGAACTCGGCGACGTCGTCGTTGCCGTTGAGCTCACTCTGTACCTGGCCGGGCCCCTTCACCGCACCGGTGACCCTGAGCAGTCTTATCGTCCCGTAGTCCTTGCTGGCCGCATCGGCGTCCACCGCCATGAACGCCCCCAGGTCGGGCCGCCCCTTCGGGGTGAACGTCGTGGTCAGCGAGAACTTCTGGGCCGTCTGACCCGGCATCTTTATGCTCAGGTAGTACGGCGGGACGGAGCCGGACTCCTTGTTGGTCGGGTCGTCCGGGACCTGCCAGGCGTCACTGCCGCTGTAGAACTGGGCGGGGCTCGTGACGTGGTAGCGGGTCAGCAGCTCGCGCTGCACCTTGAAGAGGTCCTGCGGGTAGCGCAGGTGGTCCATCAGGTCCTGCGGGATGTCCGCCCTCGGCTTCACGGTGCCGGGGAACGCCTTGCGCCAGGTCTTGAGGACCGGGTCCTGGGTGTCCCACTCGTACAGCGTGACGGTGCCGTCGTACGCGTCGACGGTCGCCTTCACCGAGTTCCGGATGTAGTTGACCTGGTTCTGCTGGGCGACGACGGCGCGCTGGTTGGTGGTCAGCGAGTCGGCCGTGGTGTCACCGAGCGTGGTGCGCGAGGCGTACGGGTAGCCGTTGGTCGTGGTGTAGGCGTCGACCACCCACTGGATGCGCTTGTTCACCACGGCCGGGTAGGCGTCGCCGTCGATGGTGAGCCAGGGGGCCACCGCCTCGACGCGCTCCTTGGGCGTGCGGTTGTAGAGAATCCGCGAACCCTCGCCGATGGCTCCCGAGTACAGGATCTGCGGCTCGTTGAACGCGACCGCGTAGGCGGCGCGGTTGAACGCGTTGGAGAGACTGACCCCGCTGTCGCCCTTGTAGCTGGTGGTCTTCTCGCCGTCGTCCTCGTAGTCGAGCTCCTTCTGGGGCCCGCCGACGATGGAGTACTGCTCGGTCTTCTCGCCGTAGTAGATCTCCTGCTTGTACGTGCCCAGGTCGCCGGTGGTCGGCAGGCCGGACTCGGTGAAGTCGGGAGAGCCCTTCGGGTTCTTGCCGGTCGTGGTCCCGCGGGCGGCGATGGCGCCGTAACCGTGGGTGTACGTGAAGTGGTCGTTGATCCAGTTGCGCTTGGGGATGCCCTCGATGTTGAGCTCGCGCAGACCGATGACCGTGTCCTGCTCCTTGCCGGACTCGTCCTTGTAGCGGTCGACGTCCAGCGTCTTGGGGAACTGGTAGTAGTTCCTCTTCTGCTGGAGCTGCTGGAAGGCCGGCGAGACGACGTTGGGGTCCATCACCCGGTAGCTCGCGGCGTCATTCGCCGCCGCGCGGAGCTTGCTGCCGTCGTCCTCGGTGGACTTGCCCGTGTAGTCCGACACCTGGGCGTCGTCGATGCCGTAGGCGTCGCGCGTGGCCTCGATGTTCTTCCGGATGAACGGGGCTTCCTTGGCCTGCTCGTTCGGCTGGACCTGGAACTTCTGCACGATCGCCGGGTAGAGCCCGCCGATCAGGATGGCCGACAGGACCATCAGTCCGAAGCCGATCACCGGCAGCTGCCAGGTGCGCCGCCACAGCGTCGCGAAGAACAGCACGGCGCAGATCGCGGCGATGCAGAACAGGATCGTCTTCGCCGGGAGGTAGGCGTTGGCGTCGACGTACCGCAGGCCCGTCCAGTTGTCCGTGGCCTTGAAGTCACTGGACTTCACGGCCAGGCCGTAGCGGTCCAGCCAGTACGCCACGGCCTTCAGCGAGACGAAGACACCGAGCAGCACCGACAGATGGCCGGTGGCCGCGCCGGTGGCCCGCGCGCCGGGGCTGGTGACGCGCAGCCCGCCGTACAGGTAGTGGGTCAGCGCGGCGGCGATCAGCGAGAGCACCGTGGCCGCGAAGCCGAAGCCCAGCAGGAAGCGGTACCAGGGCAGGTCGAAGGCGTAGAACGACACGTCCAGGTGGAACTGGGGGTCCTTCTGGCCGAACGACACGCCGTTCACATACATCAGCCAGGTACGCCACTGGCCCGAGGCGGACGCCCCGGCGATCAGACCGACGAGCGCGGTGACCGCGAGCAGCACCCACTTCTTGTACGGGGCGAGGCTCATCCGGTAGCGGTCCAGGCTCTGCTGCTCCAGCGACATCGCGCTCAGCGGCGGCCGGAGCCGGTGCGCGAGCCAGATGTTCAGGCCGACGGCCACGGCCATCAGCAGTCCGAAGACGAGGAACAGTCCGATCTTGGTCCACAGAGTGGTGGTGAAGACGGACGAATACGCGACCGACCGGTACCAGAGCCAGTCCGTCCAGAACCCGGCGAACATGACGAACGCCATGGCGAGAATCGCCAGGACGCCGAGTGTCATGAGCAGGGTTCGGGCGCGCCGGGACGGGCGGCCGACTCTGATCCGTGGCCCGGTCGGGCCTCCGCCGCGGTCCGGCATCTGGAAAGCCAACGTGCGCACCTCGAAGTTCGCGGGTCGTGTGGAGCGGGCCCAGCGATCGTAGAGCCCATCCCTTCAACTTACTGACGCTTTACCTAGTTCCCGTTACCGGGGCGGAAGGAGGCAGGATGTTCTCCATGTCCAACGTTTCCCCCTCCGGCCCCCCGATGGCCGCGAGCCCGCTCACCGTCGCGGTGCTCGAAATCGACGAGTACGTCTCCAACCTCGGGTGGGACCAGCCCGCCCGCCTCTTCGCCCTGGTCGACACCGCGCGGCTGCGGGCCCAGGAGCCGGGTCTCGCCGCCCAGCTCGGCCTTGAGGACGACGGTGCCAAGGCCGCCGTCCTGACCCCGGTCGAGCAGGAGGAGCTGCCCGCCGGCACGGCGCTGGACGAGTTCCTCGCCACGATCGCCTGGCCCGACGCGGTCGCCGGCTGCGCGATGACCGTGGAGCGGCTGATGCTGCCGCCGTCCGCCGAGGCGTCCGTGCCGGACGGCCTGGACGAGAAGCGGCTCACCGCGTGGGTCGCCGGGCACCCGGACCGGCAGGAGGTGCGGATGACGGTCGCGGTGCTGCGGGACGGGGCGCGCGAGTCGGCCGTACGGCTGCGGGAGAAGGACTCGGCGAGCGAGGTGCTGACCGGGTCCGGCCTGGTGCCGGGTCTTGCCGAGGCGCTGGCCGCCACGTTCGAGTCCTGACCCGTCCGTTCCGTGCGGCGGGGCGCGGTCAGCCGGTCGAGCAGCTCGGCAGGCCGGCCGTGTCCCCCGTGCGGAGCTTCTCCAGCGACGCGCGGGCGTCGGCGAGGGTCTTGACGCGGATCAGGGTGAGCCCGTCGGGGGTGTCCGCGGCGGCGGCCTTGCAGTTCTCGTCGGGGGTCAGGAAGTACCGGGCGCCCGCGTCGCGCGCGCCGACCAGCTTCATGGTGATGCCGCCGATCGGACCGACCTCGCCCTGGTCGTTCATGGTGCCGGTGCCGGCGATGAACTTGCCGCCGGTCAGCTGCCCCGGTGTCAGCTTGTCGATCAGGCCCAGGGAGAACATCAGCCCCGCGCTCGGGCCGCCCACGTCGGCGAGCTTGATGTCGATCTCGAACGGGAAGGTGTGGTCCGTGCCCGCCTGGATGCCGACGATCGCGCGGTCGCCCTCGGGGGCCTTGGCCGTGGTGACGGTGATCTTCTCGGTGCCCTCGGGCTTCTTGCCGGCCTTCTCGGCCGCGGCCGCGGTCTTGGCCGGGACGACGGTGAAGACGACGTCCTCGCCGGGCTTGTGCCGGGTCACCAGCTTCGCGACGTCCTCGGGCTTCTCGACCTTCGTGCCGTCCACGTCCTCGATGATGTCGCCCGCGTGCAGCTTGCCCTGGGCGGGGCTGTCCTTGACGACGGTGGAGACCACCACGTAGGAGGTGACGGGGATGCCCAGCTCGTCGAGGGCCGCGACCTTGGCGCTCTCCTGCGACTGGCTGAACTCCTCGGCGTTCTCCTGCGTCGACTCCTCCTCCGTCTTGCCATTCGGATAGAGGGTGTCGTGCGGGACGACGACGCTGTCGTGGCCCAGCCATCCGGTGAAGGCCTCGACGAGGTTCATGGTGTAGTCGGCGCCGGTGACGCGGACCGTCGTCATGTTGAGGTTGCCGGACGTCTTGTACGTCTTGTGCCCCGAGATGCTCAGCACGGGCTCGCCGTCCACGTCGCCGAGGGTGTTCACGGTGGGGCCGGGGGACATTTCCGAGTACGGCACTTTGAAGAACAAGCCTGCGAAGATCAGCGCGATCAGGATCAGCGAGGAGGCGAGCATCGTCGCGGTGCGGCGTGGCATGGAACGACAGTACGGGAAGAGCCTGTCAGTGCACTGCCGGGGCCGGTCCGTACGGGCCCGGAGCGGGTGGGGGTTTCCGCGTCAGACGTTGGATATCTGCTCGACCGGTTCGGAACCGGAGTGCGACTTCTCCATCGCTTCGCGGAATCGCGCGTACCCGGCGAGTTCGGTGACGTCCCCGGCCGTGCGGTTGCGGGCGGCCCAGCCTCCCCATATCGCGGCGCCGAGCGCGGCGACAAGCGGAATCAACAACCAGGCGAGCACTGCCATGCCGACCTCCCTACCCCCTGAGCGGTCACGCTGACCGATCAGCAGATTAACCGTGTGGAAAACCAACGCTGGTGGCAGGGGTGCGGTTACGCAAATCGGGGCGGCGGGCCGCCGTTCCGGCTTGCGTTCAGCAGGCTCCGACCCACTCCTCCGTGCCGTCCGAGAAGCGCTGGTGCTTCCAGATCGGGACCTCGTGCTTGAGGTCGTCGATGAGCTTGCGGCAGGCCGCGAACGCCTCCGCGCGGTGCGGGCAGGAGACCGCCACGACCACGGCGAGGTCACCCACCTGGAGTTCACCCACCCGGTGGACGGCGGCCAGCGCCCGGACCGGGAAGTCGGCGACGACCTTCTCCGCCACCCGGCGCAGCTCGTCGACGGCCGAGGGGTGGCACGAATAGCCCAGCCCGGCCACGTCCTGCCCGCCGTCGTGGTCGCGCACGGCGCCGACGAAGAGCGCGGTGCCGCCCGCGGCGTCGTCCCCGACCGCGCGGAAGACCTCGTCCACCGACAGCGGCGTGTCACGGATGTCCAGCAGCCGGATCGGGTCCTGCGCCGCCTGCTCGCCGGGGTGGTCGTGGGTGAGTGCCATGACCCCCATCGTGCCGTACCGCACCGGCGACGCGGTATTGCCGGATCGCCCGGCGGGGCGCGCCGCGCCTTGGAGCCTCCTACAGCGGGCCCGTCCGGCGGGGCGCTCAGATGCGGCGGCGGGCCTTGCGCGCGCGGCGCACCAGGGCGGCGGTGCCGAGCAGGGCGACGGTCGCACCGGCGGCGCCTGCCGCGGTGGCGTCCTTGCGGCCGAGGCGGCGGCCGGCGACGGTGTGGCGGCCCTCCACCTCCTCCAGGAGCGCGGCGAGCACCTCCTCGTTGGTCCAGCTCGGGCGCCAGCCCGCGTCGTGCAGCCGGCTCACGCTGACCACCCAGGGGTGCATGGTGTACGCGAGGTCACCGGCGGGCGAGGGGGTCAGGCCGATGCGGTGCAGCCGGGCGGCGGCGCCGAGCGCGACGGCGGAGGGCAGCTCCATCCGGCGCACCCCGCTCAGCTCCTCGACCTCCTCCTGTTCCAGCCAGCCGTCGCAGCCGACCGCGAACTCCCCGTCGATCTTCTCCAGGGCGGCGTACTCCAGCGCCGTGACCAGGTCCTCGACGTGGCAGAACTGCCAGGCGGGGCGGGACCCGGCCACCACGAGCAGCCGGGGCGACTCGAAGTAGCGGGTCAGCGCGGTGTCGGTGCCGCCGACGAGCACGGCGGGGCGCACCACGGTGACCTGGAGGCCGGGGTGGGCGCGCGGGGCGCGGCGGCCGAGCCGCTCGATCTCCAGCAGGTCGCCGACGCCGGTCGCCTCGGCGGTGGCCCGCAGCTCGGCGTCCTCGGCGAGCGGGAGGTCGTTGTCGGGCAGCGCCCCGTAGACCATGGCGGAGGTGCACAGCACGACGCGGTGGACACCGGCGGCCGCTGCCGCAGTGAGCACGGTCTGGGTGCCGCGCACGTTGTAGGCGGTGCGCGCGGCCGGGTCGGTCTCCAGGTCGAGGTCGAGGGCCAGGTGCACGACGACGTCCGCCCCGCGCAGCTTCTCCGCGATGGCGGGGTCGCGGACGTCCAGGAGGTGCCAGGTGGCGTCGGAGACCTCGCCCCGGCGCTCGTCGATGGCGATGACCTGCTTGATCTCGTCGGACGCCGCGAGACGTGCGGTGAGCAGCTCACCGACGCCCTTCGCGGCGCCGGTGACGGCCACGACCGGGCCGCGGCTCCGGTGACGGCCGGATTCGGACTTCTTCTCGGGTGACGGGTCGGCCAGGTTTCGCGCTGCGCGAACCTGCGGATCTGGGGAACTCACCGGGCGTCTCCAGCGGTTGTCTTCAGTACGTACCCGCGTGACACGTACGTACCAGGTGGCGTCCATCCTGCCGCAGGGCCGGTGCCGGCGGAGCACTGAGGCCCTGAGCGGACTTGGTGTCTACGCTGGATGGTGATGTCGGGCAGTCGCCGTCGGTTCCCACCGGCGGCCCTACGAGCCGAGGAAACCCGTGAGTGACACCCCATTCGGATTCGGCCTTCCGCCGGAGGAGCCGGACGACGGCGACCAGGGCAAGAAGAACGACCCCTCCCGGGGCGGGCAGGGTTCGGGCGGTCCGGCGAACCCGTTCGGCTTCGGCCCCGGAGCAGGTGGTGACAATCCCTTCGCCGCCATGTTCGGTTCGATGAACCCGGCCGATCTGGGCGCGGCGTTCCAGCAACTCGGGCAGATGCTCAGCTACGAGGGCGGTCCCGTCAACTGGGACATGGCCAAGCAGATCGCCCGCCAGACGGTGTCGCAGGGCACCCCGGACGGTTCCAAGGACACGAGCGTGGGCCCGGCGGAGCGGGCCGCGGTGGACGAGGCGCTGCGGCTGGCCGATCTCTGGCTGGACGGGGTGACGTCGATGCCCTCCGGTGCCGTCTCCAGTGTGGCGTGGAGCCGCGCGGAGTGGGTGGAGGCGACGCTTCCGGCCTGGCAGCAGCTGGTGGACCCGGTCGCCGAGCGGGTGGGGCTCGCCATGGGCGATGTGCTGCCCGAGGAGATGCAGGCGATGGCGGGCCCGCTGATCGGCATGATGCGGTCGATGGGCGGCGCGATGTTCGGTCAGCAGATCGGGCAGGCGGTCGGCGTGCTGGCGGGTGAGGTGGTCGGCTCGACGGACATCGGGCTGCCGCTGGGCCCGGCGGGCCGGGCCGCGCTCCTCCCGCTGAACGTGGAGCGGTTCGGCAAGGACCTGAGCGTCCCGCAGGACGAGGTGCGGCTGTACCTGGCCCTGCGCGAGGCCGCCCACCAGCGTCTCTTCGCCCACGTGCCGTGGCTGCGCTCGCATCTCTTCGGCGCCGTCGAGGGCTACGCGCGCGGCATCAAGGTGGACACCAGCAAGCTGGAGGACGTGGTCGGCCAGTTCGACCCGTCGCAGCCGGAGCAGTTGCAGGAGGCGCTCCAGCAGGGCATGTTCCAGCCGGAGGAGACGCCCGAGCAGAAGGCGGCCCTGGCCCGGCTGGAGACGGCGCTCGCGCTGGTCGAGGGCTGGGTGGACGCCGTGGTGCACGCTGCGGCCAAGTCCCGGCTGACCTCGGCCGACGCGCTGCGCGAGACGATGCGCAGGCGGCGCGCGTCCGGCGGCCCCGCCGAGCAGACGTTCGCCACGCTGATCGGTCTCCAACTGCGTCCGCGCCGGCTGCGGGACGCCTCGCGGCTGTGGGCCTCGCTGACGGACGCCCGCGGTCTGGAGGGCCGCGACGCGCTCTGGGAGCACCCCGACATGCTGCCGACCGCCCACGACCTGGACGACCCGGACGGCTTCGTCCACCACGAGCAGCTGGACTTCTCCGAGCTGGACAAGATGCTGGGCGAGGCGGCGAATGGCCCGCGGAAGCCGGAGCCGGGTGCGGACGCCCCGGAGGACGGCGCCGGCGGGGACGAGGGCGACGGCAAGGACGACACCGACAAGTGAGCCTGCACGACGACGCCGTCCTCGTACTGAAGGGTTACGGGGCGGGGGCCGGCGCGGCCCAGGAGGAGCTGCGCGACACGTATCTGGAGCACCTGGCGCTGCACCCGGACGGGATGTGGAAGTCCTGCGGGGCCGGGCACCTGACGGCCAGCGCGCTGGTGGTCGATCCGGAGCGCGGCCGGGTGCTGCTCACGCTGCACCGGAAGCTGCGGATGTGGCTCCAGATGGGCGGCCACTGCGAGCCCGGTGACGTCACGCTGGCCTCGGCCGCGCTGCGGGAGGCCGCGGAGGAGTCCGGTATCGCCGGGCTGTCGCTGCTGCCGGGCGGGCCGGTGGTGCTGGACCGGCACCGGATTCCCGCCCCCTGCCACTGGCATCTGGACGTGCAGTACGCGGCGCTGGCGCCGGCGGGGGCGACGGAGAGCATCAGCGAGGAGTCGATCGATCTGCGCTGGTTCGCCTACGACGAGGTGGCCGGCGTCGCCGACGCGTCGGTGGTGCGGCTGGTGGAGCGGACGCGCGCGGTGCTCGAAGGCGGCCGGTAGCCGCCCGTACGGGCCGAGCGGTCTGCGTACGACCGCAGCGGTAAGGGGCGGCCTCCGGGAGGCCGCCCCTTACTCCGCTTCGCTGTCGGCGCGGTTCAGTTCCAGGAGTTGTTCTGGTTCTGGCCGTGCGCGCCGTGCTGGCCCATGCCGTACTGGGCGGCGAGGCCCTGTCCGATCTGGGCGTTCTGCGGCGGCATCAGCTCGCTCGGCTGCACCAGGGCGAAGCCCTGCCCGAGGAAGCTGAGCTCCCAGCCCTCGCCCGTGTTGCCGCGCCGGCGGAAGACGCCGGAGGAGTGCGTCTGGGCCTGCATCTGCACGCGCAGCGAGGTGGACCAGGCGACGATGGCGTCGGCGTCGGCGCTGACGTACTTGTCGGGCGTGACCTGCATCATCAGCGGCTGGCCGGAGGTCATCAGGGCGACCTTGCCGGTGCCGGAGATGTTGAGCTGGTACTTGCCGGTGCCGGAGATGCCGTACTGGCTGTCCACGGCGATGACCTCGGTGTGCAGCGAGGAGTCCAGGGCCAGGACGTAGGAGCTGTCCACGGTCAGACCGTCGTGGTCCACGTCGACGACGTGGATGTACTGCGCCAGGTTGGCGAGGTAGACGGTGCCCTGGCCGGAGCAGCGCATCAGGTCCAGTCCCTCGCCGGTGTGGGCGCGGGAGCGGCGCTGGGAACTCGACTGGTACTCGCCGTCGAACTCCATCAGCCCCTGGTAGGCGACCATGGCGCCCTTGCGGGCGAGGACGTCGTCGTGACCGGTCAGCGCGACCCGCAGCAGCTGCGGGTTCTGGAGGGCGTAGCGCTCCTGGGACTGCGCTTCCGTGAGGCCGAAAAGCGAACTCTGCATGATCTGTCTTCCTCCCCCGTCAGTTCCGGACGCGCAGCCGGTCGGTGCTGTCCTCGCTCGGCTGGACGACGACGATCCCCTGGCCGGAGAAGGCCATCTGGAACGCCTCGCCGCTGCCCCGCCCGATGAGCGAGGACGCCTTGAAGCTGCGCTTGCCCTTCACCTTGAGGTTCGGGGACCAGGCGACGAGCGCGTCCGGATCGACGTACGTCTCGTCCTCGCCGCGCCCGCAGTCCACGACGATCGGCGTGCCGCGCGAGGTGATCGCGACCCAGCCGGTGCCGGAGATGCAGACGTTCCACAGGCCCTGGCCCGCGAACTTGGCCAGGCCCTTGACCCGCTCGACGCCCCAGGTGAGGTGGCCGTCGAAGGCGAGGACATTGGTGCCGTTGACCGAGAGGGAGTCGTTGTTGAGGTTGATGACGACGACGTCGGCGCCGTAGTCGGCGAGGTAGAGCAGACCGTCGCCGGTGCACTTCATCAGGGGCGCGCCCTCGCCGGTGATCCACTGCGAGGCGATCTGGCGGACGGCGGGCGGGTTGGGCTCGTACTGGATGAAGCCCTCGTACGCGACCATCGATCCGGTGCGCGCGTAGAGGTCCTGGCCGGTCGCCATGGCGACCTTCAGCATGGAATGGCCGTGGTTCTCCATCCGTGCCGTGACGGGGGTCGGGGCGTAGCCCGCGAGTTGCTGGTTCATGACGGGCTCCCTCAGACCTCGTAGGGCTGGACGACGATGAAGTTGCCGGGGGCGCCCCGGAACTGAAGGTTCACGGTCTCCCCGCTGTGGCCGGGGTACGCGTTGCGGCGCAGCCGGACCTGGCTGGAGATGATCACCTGGGAGGCGGACGACCACGCCACCACGGCGTTGCAGTCGGCGAAGGTGGTCGGGGTGACCGGCAGGACGACGGGAACGCCGTGGGTCTTCACGACGATGGTGCCGCTGCCCTGGAACTGCATGGTGAACAGCGCGCCGCCGGGGATGCCGTGGCCCTCGATGCGGCGGACCTCGTACTGGAGGGTCTCGTCGAAGGCGAGCACATTTTCGGCGGAGACGCAGATGCCGTCGCCCTGGAGTTCGATCGAGTGCAGGTGGGAGCCTTCCTCGGCCAGGAAGACCTGGCCCCGGCCGGTGCAGCGCATCAGCTGCATCTCCTGGCCGGTGGCGTTGCCCACCATGCGGCCGGCGAAACCCGCGCCCTTGTAGCTGAAGTCGATCTTGCCCTGGTACATCACCATGCTGCCCTGCCGGGCCAGCACGGGCGTGCCGCCCATGGACAGGTCGACGCGCATGAGCTGCTGGTTCTGCGGCGTCCAGCGCTGGCCGGTCGCGGTCTCCTTGTACGGCTGGAGCGCGGCCGCCAGCCCGGCACCGGCGGCCTGCGGCGCACCACCGGGCATGGGCATACCGGGCATGCCGGGCTGACCGGGCGGCATACCGGCGGGCTGCTGACCGTACGGGGACGGCGCGGGCTGCCCGTACGGGGCGGGTGCCTGCTGCCCGTAGGGCGGGGGAGTCTGTCCCGGCACCTGGCCGAACTGCGGCTGCGGGGGCGGCGGGGGCTGCTGGCCCGGCTGGCCGTACGGGGCCGGAGCGGGCGGCGGCGGCACGGTGCCGCCGGGCGGGGTCATCGGGGCGATGATCGTCGGCGCGGCGTGCATCTGCGGGGCGGGCGCGGGGGCGGGCGGCGCGCCGAAGGACGGCGCGGGCTGCGGGGGCTGCGGCGCTTGCGGGGCCTGGGGTGCCTGCGGGGCGGCCGGGGCGCCGAACGACGGGGCCGGGGCCGCCTGGGCGGGCGGCGCGAACGACGGGGCCGCGGCCTGCGGCGGCGCGGCGGCCGGTGTCTCCTCGGCGACCTCGCCGCCGAAGTTCTTCAGCAGCGCCTCCAGACCGCCGTCGAATCCCTGGCCCACGGCGGCGAACCGCCAGACGTCCTTCAGATAGAAGTCGCCGAGCATGACCGCGCGCTCGGTGCTGAACTCGGAGCCGTTGAACGCGTACCGGACGACTTCCTCGCCGCCCGCCACGATCCGGATGTAACCGGGCCCGACCTGGGACATCTGCCCGGCACCGTCCACCGTCGCGGTGAACGAGAGCTTCTGGATGTTCGCCGGAATGCGGTCCAGGGTGACGCGGAACGACTCGGTGTCACCGGCCTGCGCGCCGAGGAGCTGAATGGACTCCTCCGGGGACTTCGGCTGATTGAAGAAGATGAAATACCGGTCGTCGGAGAGCTGCTCATTGGCGTCGAGCCCGAAGCAGCTGATGTCAAAACTCAGCCCCGGTCCGGCGATCTGCACCCCTACGTACAGGTCCGTCCCCGGTGTGAGATCGCTGATCTTGGCCTTGTGGCCGCGCTGGAATTCCCTGGCCATGCGTAACGACCGTCCCCCATCCGGAAGGTGAATGCGTCGCGTCAGGCTATCCGTAAACTCCGGCCCCGGGCGAAGCCGGTACAGACCCGGTACACAAACAACCGACCCTGCTCACCCGGTGCCACCACACGTCACTCGCCGCGCGCGGCGGGCAGATGCGGCAGCCGTCCGGCCGCCGCCACGCCCTCCAGATAACCGCGGGCCCGTTCGGTGCGCGGGTAGGCGTCCAGCAGCCGCCAGAACCGCGGCCCGTGCCCCGGCACCAGGAGGTGTGCCAGCTCGTGGACCAGCACATAGTCCACGACGTACTCCGGCATGCCCTGCAGCCGGTGCGACAGCCGGATGCTGCCCTCGGCCGGGGTGCAGGAGCCCCACCGGGTGTTCTGGTTGGTCACCCACCGCACCGACGCGGGCATCGCCCGGCCCCCGAAGTACTGGGCGGACAGCCGCTCCGCGCGCTCGGCCAGCTCCGAGTCGCCGGGGATGCGCCGGCTCTCCTGGGCGGCGAGCTTGCCCAGCATCACATCCACCCAGCGCCGCTCCTCGGCCTCGGACATCCGGGCCGGGATGAGCACGATCGTGCGGTCGCCCTCACGGTAGGCGGAGACGGTTCTGCTGCGCCGGGCGCTCCTGCGGACCTCGACCGCGCTCGTCGCCGGGGCGCGGCGGGCCGGGTCGGCACCGCGCCGCCGGCGTGATCCGGCATCGGGCACGGCAGGCTCCCCGGCGAGGCCGGGCGACGGGTCCGCTGGCATGCCCCGACGTTACCCGCTGCACCTGGGGGAAGTCCCGCCTCCGGCACGGTCAGCCGTGATCGACTCCACACCATGCACCATTTGAACGACTAATACCCCGCACCTGTGGATAACTTTCCGCACGTCCCGGCAGGCCGTCGCATTCTGTCAATGGAACTCGCACAGCCGTGACAGAGCGGCCGCACAGACCGGGGGAAGCCGTGCATCCGATGTTGAAGCCCGCACTGCGTCGCGCATGGCGGGGCGGGGACACCGTGCAATTCGGAGTGACGCCCGCACATGCGGTGAAGGTCGGCCCGATGGATATCGCGACGGGCTGTTTCATGGAACTGCTCGACGGCACCAGAGGCATGGCCCTGTTGCGTGAGGAGGCGAGAGCAATGGACCTGAGCGAGCGTCATGTGGACACGCTGGTGCTGCGGCTGATGGACGCCGGTCTGGTGGACGACGTCCGGGCGGGCGGCCCGCAGGCCGACGCGCTGCGCGAACGGGCGGATGTCCTGGAGCGCCACCGACCGGATCTGGCGTCGCTCTCCGTGGTGCACTCCGAGCCCGGCGGCGGGGCGCGCAGACTGGCGGCCCGCCGCGCGATGCGGGTGCAGGTGCGGGGCGCGGGCCGGGTCGGGGCGACGGTCGCGGCGGTGCTCTCCGGGGCCGGGGTGGGCCGGGTCGAGGTGCTGGACGGCGGCTGCGCGGAGCCGGGCGATGTGGCGCCGGGCGGGCTGCCGGCCTCGGCGGTCGGGGAGCGCCGCGACGTGGCGGCCCGGCAGCTGGTCCGCCGCGCCACGCCCGGTCCGGGGCCGCGGGCGCCGGGGGCCGGGGGCGCCGGACCGGGCGCGCGGGAGCCCGGGCTCTCCCTGATCGTGGTCGCCCCGCGCGACGGCTTCGGCGGGTACGTCCCCGATCCGGGCACCGCCGAGCCATGGGTCGCCTCGGGCACCCCCCATCTGTACGCGGGTGTGCTGGAGGCCACCGGGTTCGTCGGGCCGCTGGTCCTGCCCGGCGGCACGGCATGCGCGAGCTGCCTCCATCTGAACCGGCGCGACCGGGACCCGCAGTGGCCGCGGATGCTGGCGCAGTGGCAGTCCGGGCGGCGGCGCGCCGTGCAGGCGTGCGACCTGGGCCTGGCGACGGCGGTGGCCGGGCTGGCGGCGGCGCACGCGCTGTCCTTCCTCGACGGCGAGCTGCCCGCGAGCACCGGCGCCCGGTGGGAGGCCGCGTTGCCGCTGTTGGACTGGAGGTCGCAGCGGATCGGGGCGCATCTCGACTGTCCCTGTGGGGCGGCCGGTCAAACTGAGGGGGTGCGAGCCTCCGCAGCCGGTACGGCGCACGACACAATGGCCGGGTAACCGCCGCACGCAGCGCGGCAGTCTGGGAACTGGAGGGGCATATGTCTGATCTTCCCCGGAAGGCGGTCACCCGTACCGCCAAGCTGGCCGCGCTGCCTTTGGGGTTCGCGGGCCGCGCCACCTGGGGCCTGGGCAAGCGCATCGGCGGCAAGTCGGCGGAGCTGGTGGCGCGGGAGGTGCAGCAGCGCACCGCCGACCAGCTCTTCAAGGTCCTCGGGGAGCTGAAGGGCGGGGCGATGAAACTGGGCCAGGCCCTGTCCGTCTTCGAGTCCGCGTTGCCCGAGGAGGTCGCGGGGCCCTACCGCGCGGCCCTGACCAAGCTCCAGGAGGCGGCCCCGCCCATGCCGAGTGCCACGGTGCACGCGGTGCTGGCGGAGCGGCTGGGCGAGGAGTGGCGCGAGCTGTTCCTGACCTTCGACGACAAGCCCGCGGCCGCCGCCTCGATCGGCCAGGTGCACCGGGCGGTGTGGCACGACGGCCGGGACGTGGCCGTGAAGGTGCAGTACCCCGGCGCGGGCGAGGCGCTCCTGTCGGACCTGACGCAGCTCAGCCGGTTCGCCCGGCTGCTGGGCCCGCTGGTGCCGGGCATGGACATCAAGCCGCTGATCACCGAGCTGCGCGACCGGGTCTCGGAGGAGCTGGACTACGAGCAGGAGGCCCTCTCCCAGCGGGCGCACGCCGAGGAGTTCGCGGACGACCCCGATGTGGTGGTGCCCGAGGTGGTCCACCAGTCCACGCAGGTGCTGGTCACCGAGTGGATCGACGGTGTGCCGCTGGCCGAGGTGATCGCCGGGGGTACGGCCGAGCAGCGCGACCGGGCCGGCCAGTTGCTGGCCAGGTTCCTCTTCTCCGGCCCCGCGCGCACGGGGCTGCTGCACGCCGACCCGCACCCGGGCAACTTCCGGCTGCTGCCACCGGCCGGGGTGGCCAAGGAGGCCGGTGCGAGCGCGGAGGCCGGTGCGGGCGCGGACGGTGAGGAACCGGAGGCCGGGGACGCCGGTTCCTGGCGGCTGGGAGTGCTCGACTTCGGAACGGTGGACCGGCTGCCGGGCGGGCTGCCGCAGACCATCGGGGACGCGCTGAGCCTGGCGCTGCGGGGCGACGCGGACGCGGTGTACGAGATGCTGCGGGCGGAGGGGTTCGTCAAGGACTCCATCGACCTGGAGCCGGACGCGGTGCTGGACTATCTGCTGCCGATCATCGAGCCGGCCAAGGTGGAGGAGTTCACGTTCAGCCGGGGCTGGATGCGCAATCAGGCCGCGCGGATAGCCGATCCGCGCTCCCCCGCCCACCAGTTGGGCAAGCAGCTGAACCTGCCGCCGTCGTATCTGCTGATACACCGGGTGACGCTGAGCACGATCGGGGTGCTGTGCCAGCTGGGTGCGACGGTCCGGCTGCGCGACGAACTGGAGTCCTGGCTGCCGGGCTTCCTGCCGCCGGAGGACGCCGAGGAGGACCGTGCGGGAGCGCGGGAGAGCCTGCCCGCGCAACAGGACACGGGCGCGGAGGACACTTCGGCCGAAGCCGTGGACGCGGGCTAGCGGGGGCGTCCAGAAACGGCCTCGGGGCCGGTCCCCGTGGAGGGACCGGCCCCGAGGCAGGGGTACCGATGCGTGGTGTCGCCGGAGGTGTGTGACCCGCCGGGGCGCAGAGAGCGGCTGCGCTCCGGCGGGAGCCTCCGTGGCCGGCCGTCTGCTCAGTGCATGACGGCCATGGCCAGCGCCCGGCGGGCGCGCATCGAGGCGCGCTCCGCCCGGCGCTGCATCCGCCGCGCAGAGATCAGGCGCACGGCCTGGCGGTCCGCGTCGGCTTCACGCATGCGGTCGTGCATATGCGCACGCGCCAGGGCTTCTGGGATGAGTTGCATTTCGCGGGTCCTGTTCTGACGCGAGTCGCTCGCGCCGATGATGGTGACGTCTTGGGTCGCGGAGCCTGCGGGCTCGGCGGTGGGGAGGGACATGGGGGCCTGGTTTCGGGGATCGCGGGTGAGGGGACGGTCGATGGTTCCGATGCGCTTCATGGGCTTGGGGGCCGGGACCCCCAGATCGGCGGTCACGCTGCGACCGGGTTCTTGCGCGGACGGCCCCGCGGCCGCTTCCGGGCGACGACGACGCCCTGGATGAACAGCTCGCCGCCCCAGACACCCCACGGCTCGCGGCGCTCCTTGGCGCCGGCGAGGCAGGCCGCGACGAGCGGGCAGGTGCGGCAGAGGGACTTGGCGTACTCGACGTCGGCCGGGGACTCGGCGAAGAAGACCTCCGGGTCGTAGGCACGGCAGGGCACTGGCACGCCGAGGTTCTCGATGGCGTCGTCGAGCGCGGTGAGCGCGGTGAGGGGGGTCAAGGTGGAGTCCTCCGTGAGGCCGGGCGGGGAGATCGTGTCGGAAGGCGGTACGGACGGGGCGTGCGTGTCGAGTTGCACGGTGGTGGTGTCCTCGTCTGGTCGTTTCCGGCCTGTTGGCCGGGGGGCGGCTGGGTACCAGGTCCTGCTTTCCCGAGGCTCCTTCACGTCGTCTCGTCCGTTGGGACAAAACAAAAGGGCCGCGGTTCCCGAGTGGGGTTCCGCGGCCCTGAAGGCGCCGGCCTGATCTTGATCAGGCTGGATCACTCCAGGGTTCAGGCCCACGGAAGGCCCACATCGTGTGGTGCTGCTTCGTCTGCTCGGTGACGCCGGCTTCCGCTCCCGCACCGACGGCCGCAAAGGCATAGGCCGGGGCCTGTCCCTTCGCTACTGCTGCTGCCGGTGCCTGGGTCGGTCGCTCATTGCGCTCCCGCACGGGAAGACCGGCCAGGGACATCGGAGCGACGGCAAAGATGCCGGACACACCGGTGGCGCGCAGGGAGGACTTCGAGGAGCGGGCGAGATCGCCGAGCGAGCAGGCGGAGACGACCGAGAGATCGGTCATTTTCTGGTTCTCGATGATGCTGATCACTTCAATCGCCTCCTCTCGGCGTCTCGGGGGACCGGCGGGCCGGTCCTGCGTATTCGGATAAGTACAGCACAGAGCCAGGGCTCCAGAGAAGCCGCTGTTTCCGTGGTTAAGAACCTATGGTGACCACTGGGGCGGGCGCAAACTATTTTTCCGACGAGTTTTTCTCACGTTTCGCCGCAACCATCCGTGCCGTCCGTGCGTCCGTCGCCACCTGCGCAGATGTCCAGAACGGCGGCGCCGAAGCGGCCCAGCTTCCGCGCGCCGACCCCGGAGATCACGGCCAGCTCGCCCTCCGTGCCCGGCACCGCCTCCGCGATGGCCATCAGGGTGCGGTCGGTGAACACGCAGTAGGTTGGCTGGCCGATCTCCTTTGCGCGGGCCGCCCGCCAGTCGTGCAGCCGCTCGTACAGCGCCTCGTCCATGTCGGAGGGGCAGTCGTCACAGCGCATCAGCTTCATCTCGCCGGCGACCGTGAGGGTCTTGCCGCAGACCCGGCACCGGGCGGGCCCCCTGGCCCTGCGCCGGGCCGCGGCCGGCCGGCCGTCGCTCCCGGAGCCTGCCGGGGAGCCGCTGCCGCTCCAGACGCCCGCGCCCCCCTGCGCGCCCGCCGTGCTCCGGCCGCCGGGGCCCGTGGAGCCGGGGCGCAGCCCGTTCAGGAAGCGGGTGGGCCGCCGTCCGGGGCGGCCGCCGGGCGACCGGGACAGGGACCACGAAAGGGTGAGGTGGAGCCGGGCGCGGGTGACGCCGACGTAGAGCAGGCGGCGCTCCTCCTCGATCTGCTCCGGCGTCTTGGCGTAGGTGATCGGCATCATGCCCTCGGTCAGCCCGACCAGGAACACGGCGTCCCATTCCAGGCCCTTCGCCGAGTGCAGCGAGGCCAGGGTGACGCCCTGGACGGTGGGGGCGTGCTGGGCGGCGGCCCGTTCGTCCAGCTCGGCCACCAGGTCGGAGAGGGTCGCCCCCGGCTTGGCCCGTTCGAAGTCCTCCGCGAGGCGGACCAGGGCGGCCAGGGACTCCCAGCGGTCCCGCACCGCTCCGGACCCGGCGGGCGGCTCGCCGTGCCAGCCCTTCGTGGACAGCACGGCCCGGACCTCGGCGGACAGCCCGTCCGCGTGGTCCAGGAGGGGGTCGTTGCCCCCGGCGCGGGCCGCGCCGCGCAGGGCGACGCCCGCCTCGCGGACCTCCGGGCGCTCGAAGAACCGCTCGGCGCCCCGGAGCTGGTAGGGCACCCCGGCGTCCGCCAGGGCCTGTTCGTACACCTCGGACTGGGCGTTGACCCGGTAGAGCACCGCGATCTCGCCGGCCGGGACGCCCGCGGCGATCAGGTCGCGGACGCGGCGGGCGGTCCCCTCGGCCTCGGCGGGCTCGTCCGCGTACTCCACGAAGGCGGGCTCGGGGCCGCCGTCGCGCTGCGAGACCAGGTCGAGCCGGTGTTTGGCGGCGCGGCCAGTGGCCTGGGCGAGCACCCCGTTGGCGAGGCGGACGACCTGCGGGGTGGAGCGGTAGTCGCGGACGAGCTTGACGACGGTGGCGCCGGGGTGGCGGACACGGAAGTCGAGCAGGTGCTCGGGGGTGGCGCCGGTGAAGGAGTAGATGGTCTGCCCGGCGTCGCCGACGACGCAGAGGCTGTCCCGGTCGCCGAGCCAGAGGTCGAGCAGCCGCTGCTGGAGCGGGCTGACGTCCTGGTACTCGTCCACGACGAAGTGCTGGTACTGGCGGCGTACGTGGTCGGCGATGTCGTGCCGGTCCTGGAGGATGCCGACGGTGAGGAGCAGGACGTCCTCGAAGTCGATCACCGTGCGCTCGCGCTTCAGCTCCTCGTACGTCTCGTAGACCTTGGCGATCTCCGCCGGGTCGCGCGGGGCCTCGCGCTGGGCCTTGGCGACCATGGCCGGGTAGTCGGCGGGGACGGTCCGGGTGACCTTGGCCCACTCGATCTCGCCGGTGACGTCGCGCAGCTCGTTGCGGTCGAGCCGGAGCCGGCAGCGGGCCGCCGCCTCGGCCACCAGTTGCACCTTGCGTTCGAGGAGCCGGGGCAGCTCGCCACCGACCGCTTTCGGCCAGAAGTACTGGAGCTGTCGCAGCGCCGCGGAGTGGAAGGTGCGGGCCTGCACACCTCCGGCGCCCAGCTGGCGGAGCCGGCCGCGCATCTCCCCGGCCGCCCGGTTGGTGAAGGTGACGGCCAGCACGCTCGACGGCTGGAGAATCCCCGCGCGTACCCCGAACGCGATGCGGTGCGTGATGGCCCGCGTCTTACCCGTACCGGCCCCGGCCAGCACGCACACCGGGCCGTGCAGGGCCGTGGCGACCTCGCGCTGCTCGGGGTCGAGCCCTTCCAGGACGGCGTCCGCGGTGTCCGGGACACGTGGGAAGAGGGTGGAGTGCGTTGCTGATGTCACCCCGCCATGCTGCCAGGTCGTACGGGGCGGGCGCGGCGGTCGTCCACAGGGGCGAGGTGATTGTCGTACCGATGCTGAGCCGGCCTCGTACCGGCGCGGAGCCGACCCGCGGTGCCGGGAATGGTGGGTGGACGCCGTACGTTCTCCTGACGTGCGGCACCGCACGCCCCGCCCCCGTGTGACACATCCGACGTGCCATCCGGGGCAGCCGGGTGTGACGGACGGGCCGGGACCGATGAGACAGAGGAGCGCGAAGACATGCCGGGCACTGTGACGATGTACAGCACCACGTGGTGCGGCTACTGCCGTCGGCTGAAGGGCCAGATGGACCGCGAGGGCATCGCCTACACCGAGATCAACATCGAGCAGGACCCGGAGTCGGCGGCGTTCGTCGAGAAGGCCAACGGCGGAAACCAGACGGTTCCGACCGTCCTGGTGGTTCCCGAGAACGGCGGCGGGGACGTCGTCATGACCAACCCGAGCCTGGCCCAGGTGAAGCAGGCCCTCGGGGCCTGATCCCCGCGCCCGCGCATCCCGCCCCCTCCGGTCGCGTACCGGCGGGGGCGGTGTCGTGTCCGGGCGGGGTCAGGCCCCGGCACGCACCGGCTTCGGGAGGGGCTTGCCGTACCACAGCTCGATCAGCCGGGAGGCGATCGAGATGCCGAAGGGCGGCAGCATCTCGCCCGACTCGAAGGCGGCGGTCATCTCCTCGCGGGAGAACCAGCGCGCCTCCTCGATCTCCTCGCCGTCCACGTTGATCTCGTACGTCGCGGCGCGGGCCATGAAGCCCAGCATCAGGCTGGACGGGAAGGGCCAGGGCTGACTGGCGACGTACTCGACCTCGCCGACGGTGATGCCGGCCTCCTCGAAGACCTCGCGGGCCACGGACTGCTCGATCGACTCGCCGGGCTCGACGAATCCGGCGAGCGTGGAGAAGCGGCCCTCCGGCCAGTGCACCTGGCGGCCGAGCAGGGCGCGGTCCTGGTCATCGGTGACGAGCATGATGACCGCCGGGTCGGTGCGCGGGTAGTGCTCGGCGCCGCAGGCCGGGCAGCGGCGGATGTGGCCGGCCGCCGCGATCACCGTGCGCTCGCCGCAGCGGGAGCAGAAGCGGTGCAGCCGCTGCCAGTTCTCCAGGGCCACCGCGTGGGCCATCAGGGCGGCGTCGCGCGGGCCGAGGAGCAGCCCCGCCTCGCGCAGCCCGGCCGGGCGCGCCGACTGGTCCATGCGGCCGGGCAGGGTGTCCTTCTGGAGCGCGAAGTAGCTGACGCCGTCCGCGTCGGTGCCGAGGAAGTAGCGGTGGGTCTCGGTGACGGGTGCCTCGAAGGCCGGCGTCATCACCAGCTCGGTGCCGTCGTCGGTGTCGTCGATCAGCACCTGTCCGCCGGAGACGACGAAGACCCTGGTCGTCGGGTGGCTCCACGCGGCTGACAGCCATGCCTCGTCGAGGCGGTGGTGCGCCGCGCGGTCGATGCCGCTCGGCGCGGTCAGACCGATGGGCCGGTCCGGTGTGGCGATGTCGAAGGTGCTCACAGGTGCTTCCTACTCCCCCGGTCGGGCGTTCAGAGAATTCAGCGGAGGGCGGCCGCCAGGTCGCTCCAGAGGTGGGCCGCGGTCTCGACGCCCTTGAACAGCAGGTCCAGTTCGACCTTCTCGTCGGGGGCGTGCCAGCCGTCGGACGGTACGGAGATGCCGAGGAAGAGGACGGGCGCGCCGAGCACGTCCTGGAGGTCGGCGGCGGGTCCGGAGCCCCCTTCGCGGGTGAAGAGGACCTTCCGGTCGAACGCCCTGCCCATGGCGCGGGCCACGGCCTGGAGCGCCGGGTGGTCCAGGGGCGTCAGGCAGGGGCGGATGGCGGGCAGGAAGGTGATCCGCAGGTCGGTCCCGGCCGGGGTGCGGCCCTCGGCCCAGGCGCGGACGGCCCGCTCGACGCGGTCGGGTTCCTGGCCGGCGACCAGGCGGAAGCTGATCTTGGCGCGGGCGGACGAGGGGATGATGGTCTTGCTGCCGGCGCCCTGGTAGCCGCCGCCGATGCCGTTGACCTCGGCGGTCGGGCGGGCCCAGATCCGCTCCAGCGTGGAGTATCCGGCCTCGCCGGACGCGGCACGGGACTTGGCGGTGCGCAGCCAGTCGGCCTCGTCGAAGGGCAGCTCGGCGAGGAGGGCGCGTTCGGTGGCGGTGAGTTCGGTCACGCCGTCGTAGAAGCCGGGGATCGCGACCCGCCCGTCCGCGTCGTGGAGCGCGGCGACGAGGCGGGCGATCTCGGTGGCCGGGTTGGGGACGGCGCCGCCGAACGAGCCCGAGTGGATGTCCTGGTCCGGGCCGCGCAGCTCGATCTCGCACTCGGCGAGGCCGCGCGTCCCCACGCAGACGGTGGGGGTGGTCTCGTTCCACATGCCGGTGTCGGAGACGATCACGACATCGGCGGCGAGCCGGTCGGCGTGCCGCTCGACCAGGTCGCGGAAGTGCGGGGAGCCGGACTCCTCCTCGCCCTCGACGACGAGCTTGAGGTGCACGGCCGGGCCGGTGCGGCCGGTGGCGGCGAGGTGGGCCCGGACGCCGAGGGTGTGGAAGAACACCTGGCCCTTGTCGTCGGCGGCGCCGCGCCCGTACATCCGGCCGTCGCGGATCACCGGTTCGAACGGTTCGCTGCTCCAGCCGTCCTCGCGGGCGGCGGGCTGGACGTCGTGGTGTCCGTACACGAGGACGGTGGGGGCGGCCGGGTCGTCGGACGGCCAGTGGGCGAAGACGGCGGGCGCCCCGTCGGTCTCCCAGATCTCGGTGACCGGGAAACCGGTCTCCTTCAGCTTCGCGGACAGCCACTCGGCACTGCGCCGTACGTCGCCCTCGTGCTCCGGCTGGGCGGACACGGAGGGGATGCGCAGCCACTCGGCGAGGTCGTCGAGGAAGGCTGTGCGGTGCTGCTCGGTGTACGTACGGACGGCGCTGTCCGGGGTGTCGCTCATGACCTTCAGCTTATCGGGCCGAGGGAGGTGGCTCGTCCAGGAGGATGCGCTCCAGCTCCCTGCGGCCGGGCAGCGAGGCCGGGCGGACGGCCTCCCCGGTGCGCACGAAGAGGAAGGTGGCGGTGACCTCGTCGAGCGGCAGCCCGTGCAGTTCGGCCCAGGCCAGCCGGTAGACGGCGAGCTGGAGCGGGTCGGCGGTGTGGGTGCGGCCGGTCTTCCAGTCGACGATCTCGTACGTGTCGCCCGTGCGGTACACCGCGTCGATGCGGCCGCGCACGACCCGGCCGGCCAGCGTGATCTGGAACGGCGTCTCCACGCGGTACGGGGTGCGGCGGGCGTACGGGGTGCGCTCGAAGGCCTCCTTGAGCTCGGCGAGGTCGTGCTCGTCGGCGATGTCGGCGTCCGTCTCGTCGCCGCCGGGCAGCTCGTCGGGGCCGAGCATGGGCAGCGGCAGCTCCTCGAAGCGGGACTCCACCCAGGCGTGGAAGCGGGTGCCGCGGCGGGCGGCCGGCGCCGGGGGGCGGGGCATGGGGCGGGCCAGCTCCCGCGCGAAGGCGTCCGGGTCGTCGGCGAGGCGCAGCAGCTGGGTGGCGGAGAGGGAGGCGGGGACGAGGACGTCGCGCACGGTGGCGCGGGCCCGGCGCAGCTCTCCGGCGAGGGCGTCCAGGTCCCGGTCCCAGGAGGCGAGGGTGCGGGCCTCCTCCGGGGTGAGGTCGGCGGGCGGGCGGGGGGCCGGGACGTGGGTGGCCGGCGGGGGGAGGGCGTCGTCGGGGAACGGTTCCTCGTCCGGAGCCGGTGGCGCCGCTTGCGCCGGGCCGGACAGCAGGTCCAGGACGGTGTCCGCCGCGGCCCTGCGGCGGGCCAGGGCGGTGGCGTCCAGCGGGAGCGGCCAGGCCTGGTCGGCGGACGCGGCGGCCGACAGCGGGTTCTCGTCGGTCTCGGCGGGCGCGTCGGCCCAGACCTCGATCTCGCCGTGTCCGGCGGCGCAGTGCTCGTACAGCGCGTGGAGGAAGGGGGACGGGCCGCGCGGCTTCTTCTGGCTGGGGCCCCACCAGTGGCCGGAGCCGAGCAGCAGGGTGCGGGGGCGGGTGAAGGTGACGTAGCCGAGGCGCAGCTCCTCGGTGTGCTGGTGCTCCTTCATCTCCGCCTTGAAGCCCTTGAGGGCCTTGGCGTCGTAGGTGTCCAGGGCGGGCAGGGTGGCCGTGTCGCCGCGCAGGGCGTGCGGGAGGATCTGGGGCTGGGCTGTCCATGCCTCGCGGGACCTGGTGCTGGGGAACTGTCCGGTGACCAGTCCGGGCACGGCGACGACGTCCCATTCGAGGCCCTTGGACTTGTGGGCGGTGAGGACCTTGACGGTGTTCTCGCCGCCGGGCAGCGCGTTGTCCAGGCCCTTCTCGTACTGGACGGCGGTGCGCAGGAAGCCGAGGAAGGCGAGGAGCGTGGCCTCGCCGTCCACGGCGGCGAAGCGGGCGGCGACGTCCAGGAAGTTGCCGAGGGTCTCGCGGCGGCGGGCGGCGAGGGCCTGCGGGGACGCGGACAGCTCGACCTCCAGGCCGGTGGTGGCCAGGACCCGGTGCAGGACGTCCATCAGCGGGTCGGCGAGGGAGCGGCGCAGCTCGCGCAGTTCGGCGGCGAGGCGGGCGAAGCGGACGCGGGCCTCGGCGGAGAACGGCAGCCCGTCGTCCTCGTCGCCGCCGCCGTCCAGGAAGGTGTCCAGGGCGTCGGCGAGGGAGATCACCTCGGCCGGGTCCACCCCTTCGACGGCCTCGGCCAGCCGGCGGTCGGGGTCGTGGTCCTCGTCGCCGTGGGTGGCGCGGTGGACGAGGAGGCGGGCCCGGCGGCCGAGCAGGGCCAGGTCGCGGGGGCCGATGCGCCAGCGGGGGCCGGTGAGCAGCCGGACCAGGGCGGCGTTGGCGCCGGGGTCCTGGAGGACTTCGCAGACGGCGACGAGGTCGGCGACCTCGGGGAGGTGGAGCAGGCCGGAGAGGCCGACGACCTCGACCGGGATGTCGCGGGCGACCAGCGCCGCCTGGATCTCCGGGAAGTCCCCGGCGGTGCGGCACAGGACGGCGATCTCGCCGGGCGCCTTGCCGGTGCGCACGAGGTGGGCGATCGAGTCGGCGAGCCAGTCGATCTCCTCGGTGTGGGTGGGCAGCAGGGCGCAGCGGACGATTCCGTCGCGTTCGGCGCCGGGGGCGGGGCGCAGGGCCTCGACGCCTTCGTGCATGGCGCGCAGGGGGGCGGCGAGTCCGTTGGCGAGGTGGAGGAGGCGGCCGCCGCTGCGGCGGTTCTCGCTGAGGGCGTAGCGGGTGGCGGGGGTGCCGTCGGCGTGCGGGAAGTGGCTGGGGAAGTCGTCGAGGTTGGCGACGGAGGCGCCGCGCCAGCCGTAGATGGCCTGGCAGGGGTCGCCGACGGCGGTGACGGCGTGTCCGGTGGGCTCGTCGCCGGGGCCGCTGCCGAAGAGGGCGGAGAGCAGCAGGCGCTGGGCGACGGAGGTGTCCTGGTATTCGTCGAGCAGGACGACCCGGTACTCGTCGCGGAGGATCGTGCCGACCTCGGGGCGGGTGAGGGCCAGCTCGGCGGAGAGGGCGATCTGGTCGCCGAAGTCGAGGAGGTCGCGGCTGCGCTTGGCCTCGCGGTAGCGCCGGGTCAGCGCGAGCAGTTCGCGGCGGGCCTCGGCGGTCGCGGGGATCTTCCGCAGTTCCTCGTTGCTGAGCTTCGCGGTCTCCAGCGCGCGCAGCAGTTCGGTGTCGTACGTGTCGAGCCGCTCGGGGTCCACGAGGTGTTCGGCGAGTTCGGCGTCGAGGGCGAGGAGGTCGCTGACGAGGGTGGGGAAGGACCTGGTCAGGGCCGGGTAGGGGCCGGGGGCCTCGCGCAGTACGCGGGCGGCGAGCTGGTAGCGGGTGGCGTCGGCGAGGAGGCGGGTGGCCGGTTCGAGGCCGATGCGCAGCCCGTGCTCGGTCAGCAGCCGGCCGGCGAAGGCGTGGTACGTGGAGATGGCGGGTTCGCCGGGCGGATCGTCCGGGTCGATCGCGTCCGGGTCGGTGACGCCGGCGGCGACGAGGGCCTTGCGGACGCGTTCGGCCAGCTCGCCGGCCGCCTTGTTGGTGAAGGTGAGCCCGAGGACCTGTTCGGGGGCGACCCGGCCGGTGCCGACCAGCCACACCACGCGGGCGGCCATCACCGTGGTCTTGCCCGATCCGGCTCCGGCCACGATCACCTGCGGGGCGGGCGGCGCGGTGATGCAGGCCGTCTGCTCCGGGGTGAAGGGGATGCCCAGGAGCTCCTTGAGCTGCTCGGGATCGGTGAGGCGCGGGGACACTCCACAGAGGCTAACCGGCGCCGCCGACAACCCGCGAAGCCGGAGAACTTCCCGGACCGGCCCGGCCGCGGTGGCGCCCGTCACATCCGAACGGGTCTAAATTGTCTGCTGGTCACACCAACAGCCTTATGAGGACGGTCATATGAGCGCCGACGCATCCGCCCCCGACGCCACCGAGCTGAGGAAGCGCATCGATACGACGAAGGCGCACCCCGCGCGGGTCTACGACGTCTTCCTGGGCGGGAAGGACAACTATCCGGCCGACCGCGAGGCGGCGTCGATGGCCCTGGCCGCCCATCCGCGCGGCTACCTCACCGTGCGGCACAACCGGGACTTCATGCGCCGGGCGGTGACCCTCGCGGCCCGCGACGGCATCCGGCAGTTCCTGGACATCGGCACCGGTCTGCCGACCCAGCAGAACGTGCACCAGATCGCGCAGGCCATCGCGCCCGAGTCGCGGGTGGTCTACGTGGACAACGACCCGGTCGTCCTGGTGCACGCGCAGGCCCTGCTCACCAGCGGTCCCGAGGGCCGCACCGACTACATCGAGGCGGATCTGCGGGAGCCGGACCGGATTCTGGCGGCCGCCCGGCGCACGCTCGACTTCGACCGCCCGGTCGCCCTGGTCCTGGCGGCCGTGACCCATTTCATCGAGGACGAGACGGCCTACCCGGTGGTGCGCACGCTCGTGGACTCGCTGGCGCCCGGCAGCGTCCTGGTGCTGAGCAACGTCAGCTCCGACCTCAACGAGGAGCAGGTCGGCAGCGTCACCAAGGCGTTCAAGGAGCGCGGCTTCGCCATGGTGCGCCGCTCGTACGCCCAGATGGAGCGCTTCGTCACCGACAACGGCCTGGAACTGCTGGAGCCCGGCATCGTGCCCGTGCACCGCTGGCGGCCGGAGCGGGTCGTGGACCTGCCGGAGGCCCGGTATCCGGACGCCGAGTTCGTGGCGGGCCTGGACGAGCTGGACCGTACGCGCTACCGGGACATCAACGACGTCACCGACGCGGACGTCAGTGTGTACGGCCTGGTGGCCCGCAAGGCGTAGGCCGCGACCTACTCCAGGACGTGCCGGCCCTCCGGCCGGGCGCTGCACGACGCCTTGAAGGCGCAGTGCCCGCACTGCCGGCCGGTCGTGGGCGTGAACCGTTCGTCCAGGACGCGCCCGGCCGCGGTGGCCAGCAGGTCGGAGATCCACGCGGAGTCCGGTGGCGTCTGCGCCTGCACCTTGGGCACGGTGTCGCCGCCCTCCTTCTTGGGGGCGGCCTGGCGCAGCTGTACGAGTTCGGCGCCGCCCGGCTCGGGCCGCGTACCGCCGAAGACGTCGTCGACCGCGCCTTCCCGCACGGCGAGCTGGTACACCGCGAGCTGGGGGTGGTGGTCGACCTCGTCCTTCGTCGGGGCCTGCTTGCCGGTCTTGAAGTCGACGACGTAGGCGCGGCCCTCGGCGTCCTTCTCGACGCGGTCCATGGAGCCCCGGATGCGCACTTCGTACGCGCCCGCCTCCAGCGTCACGTCGAAGTCGTGCTCGCTGGCGACGGGGGTGCGGCCGGACCGGTCCATGACGTGCCAGCGCAGGAAGCGTTCGAGGGCGACGCGCGCCTGTTCCTTCTCCTGCCGCGACTTCCAGGGGGCGTCGAAGACCAGTCCGTCCCAGACCGATTCGAGGCGTTCCATGAGGACGGCCAGATCGGCGGGCGTACGGCCGGAGGCCACCTCGTCGGCCAGCACGTGCAGGACGTTGCCGAAGCCCTGGGCGGCGGTCGCGGGCGCGTCGGCCTTCACCTCGCGGCCGAGGAACCACTGGAGCGCGCAGGTGTTGGCGAGCTGGTCGAGGGCGCTGCCGGAGAGCGCGACGGGCCGGTCCCGGTCGCGCAGCGGTACGGCGGAGCGGGTCGGCTCGTACAGGCCCCACCAGCGGTGCGGATGGGCGGCGGGCACCAGCGGGCGGCCCTCGTCGTCGCTGAGCGCGGCCAGCCGGGCCAGACGGCGGGCGGCCTCCTCGCGCAGCGCGGCGGATGCGGCCGGGTCGACGGTGGTGGCGCGCAGTTCGGCGACGAGCGCGGCGACGGACAGCGGGCGGCGCGGGCGGCCGGTGACGTCCCTGGGTTCGACGCCGAGTTCGGCGAGGAAGCGGGAGGGCTGGTCGCCGTCGTCGGCGGGGGCCTTGACCGCGGTGACGACCAGGCGTTCACGGGCGCGGGTGGCCGCCACGTAGAACAGCCGCCGCTCCTCGGCGAGCAGGGCGCCGGGGGTGAGGGGTTCGGCGAGTCCGTCGCGGCCGATGCGGTCCGCCTCCAGGAGGGAGCCGCGGCGGCGCAGGTCCGGCCAGAGCCCTTCCTGCACACCGGCGACGACGACCAGGCGCCATTCCAGGCCCTTGGAGCGGTGGGCGGTCATCAGCCGTACGGCGTCGGGCCGCACCACGCGCCGGGAGAGGGTGTCGGCCGCGATGTCCTGGGCGTCCACCTCCTCCAGGAAGTTGAGCGCGCCCCGGCCGCCGGTGCGCTGCTCGGCGCGGGCGGCCGTGTCGAACAGGGCGCACACCGCGTCGAGGTCCCGGTCCGCGTTGCGCCCGGCGGCGCCGCCGCGCAGGGCCGCGCGCTCCAGCCGGTCCGGCCAGGGGGTGCCGGACCACAGCGCCCACAGGGCCTCCTCCGCCGTGCCGCCCGCTTCCAGCAGTTCGCGGGCGGTACGCAGCAGCGCGCCGAGCCGCTGGGCGCCGCGCGCGTACGACGGGTCGTGCGTGACGAGTCGTTCGGGTTCGGCGAGCGCGCGGGCCAGCAGGGCGCCGGAGGGCGCGGGAACCCGGCTGCCGGCCGCCCGCTCCTCGTCCCGCAGGGCGCGGCCGAGCCGGCGCAGATCGGCGGCGTCCATGGCCCCGAGGGGCGAGGCGAGCAGGGTGAGCGCGGTCTCGGTGTCGAGCCAGGGGGCGGGGTCGGAGGAGTCGGCGAGGTCATCGGCGGGGTCGTCGGAGGGGTCGGCTCCGGCCGTCAGTGCCGCCGTCGCCACCGCGCGCAGCGCCGTCAGCAGGGGGCCCACCGCCGGTTCGTGGCGCAGGGCCAGGTCGTCGCCGTCCACCTCCAGCGGCACGCCCGCCGAGGTCAGGGCCCGGCGCAGGGCGGGCAGCGTACGGCCGCCGGCCCGGACGAGCACCGCCATCTCGTGCCACGGCACCCCGTCCTCCAGATGCGCGCGGCGCAGCAGGTCCGCGATGTTCTCCAGCTCCGTGGAGGCGGTGGGGTAGGTGTACGCCTCGACGGCGCCGCCCTCGCGGACCGCGCCCAGCTCGCGGTGGGCCCGGACCTTCGCCGAGGGCAGCCGGGTGAGCGGCATCCGCCGGGTGAGCAGCCGGGTGGCGGCGAGCAGCCGGTCGCCGGAGCGGCGCGAGGTGGTGAGGACGCCGACCGGGGCGGGCGCGCCGTCCGCGCGCCGGAACATCTCGGGGAAGTCCAGGATGCCGTTCACATCGGCGCCCCGGAACGCGTAGATCGACTGGTCCGGGTCACCGAAGGCGATCAGGTCCCGTCCGCCGCCGCCCCCCGGCGCGCTGCCCCGGTTGCCGGCCAGCGCGTGCAGCAGCCGCACCTGGGCGGGGTCGGTGTCCTGGTACTCGTCGACGAAGACCGCGTCGTACGTCCCGGCGAGCCGTGCCGACACCTCGGGGCGCTCCGCGAGCAGCACCGCACGGTGCACCAGCTCCGCGTAGTCGAGCACCCCCTGCGCGTCCAGCACGTCGAGGTACTCGGCGAGGAAGCGGGCGGCGGCGCCCCAGTCGGGCCGGCCGGTGCGCCGGGCGAAGGCGGCGAGGGCGTCCGGGCCGAGGCCCAGCTCGCGGCTGCGGGCGAGCACCGCGCGCACCTCGTCGGCGAAGCCGCGCGTGGTCAGGCAGGCGCGCAGCTCGTCGGGCCAGCGGATGTGCGGGCGCCCCTCCTTCTCCAGGTCGAGCTGGCCGGCCAGCAGGTCGCGGACGGTCACGTCCTGCTCCGGGCCGGACAGCAGCCGCAGCGGGTCCGCGAAGAGGTCGGCGTCCTGGTGGGCGCGGACGAGGGCGTAGCAGAAGGAGTGGAAGGTGGTGGCCTGCGGGCCCCGGGCGGCGCCTAGCCGGGCAGCCATCCGGTCGCGCAGTTCGACGGCGGCCTTGCGGCTGAAGGTGAGGACCAGCACCCGGGCCGGGTCGGTGCCCTTGGCGATGCGGGCGGCGACGGCCTCGACGAGCGTGGTCGTCTTGCCCGTACCCGGTCCGGCGAGGACCAGCAGCGGTCCGCCGGGGTGGTCAACCACGGCGCGCTGTGCCGCGTCCAGGAGAGGGGGCTCCACCGAACCCGGCAGGGTGCGCACCAGACGGTACGGGCCCGTGGTCCCCGGCCGTGCGTCACGGTGAGGACTGTGCCGGGTGGTGGAGGAGGTGCTCACGTGGGTTCGCCGGTCCTGGTGGGTGTACGGGTGGTGAGAGCGGGGTATCGGCCGCGAACTGAAGACGCTACTCCGGCACGCCCCCGGAATGCGCCGGGACGCCTGCGGAGCTCGTCACGTTCTTCGCGGGAAGCGGCTCCGCTCCGGCCGTCCCCGGACGGCCCGGCCCCCCGCCGGTCCTCCCCCGCGCCGGGTCGGCGTCCGCGCCGAACCGGCTGCGCCCGTTCCGCCGCCGGATGGCCGAAGCTGTCAGGTGTGAGCTCCTCCACCGCCGGCGGGCGCGTCCGCCGGGCCGCCCGTCACGCCGTCCCACCGTGCGCGCCGCATGTCCAGGCGCGGGAGGTGGCCCTCCGCGCTCGCGGGGGCCTCGCGCAGCGGGGTGTTCTCCTCGCGGTAGTGGTCCAGGGCGCGCAGCTCGTGGCCCGGCAGCAGCCTGCCGTCGGACCGCACCACGCGCCACCACGGCACGGCGCCCCCGTACAGCGTCATGACCCGGCCGACCTGGCGCGGCCCGCCCTCCTCCAGCCACTCCGCGATGTCGCCGTACGTCATGACGCGGCCGGCCGGGATCAGTTCGGCGACGTCGAGCACGCGCTCCGCGTACTCCGGCAGCGCGTCGCCCGTCGGGTGTTCGCTCATCCGCCCCATTCTGTCGTACGCCACCGACAGCCGGGGCGGCGCCGTGTCCGCGCGTACACGCAGCGTGCGCGCGGCGTGAAAGTTGCGTATCTTGCGCTTCGCACGCCTCCGCATCGCACCCTGATGCCCCCCTGCGTCCGTCGGCCGTGCCACCATCGTGCGGGCGGTGACCGGTGATACGAGAAGACGAAGACCAACCAGAGGCGACGAAGGAGCAGGGCGTGCAGCCACCGAAGGCGGCCGACGCCTCCGACGCGGAACCGCGTCCGGACAAGGAAGCGGAGAGTCCCGCCGGGCACTCCGCGGGTTCGACGCTCGCCTCCGCCGACGCCGCGCAGGCCGAGCGGGTCTCCGGCGACGAACCGCTGCTGCCCGCCCGGGTGCACCGCCCCTCCGACCTGCTGCGCCTGCTCATCGGGGTGCTGGCGGTCGTCGTGCTGTTCTCCGTCGCCGCCTTCGCCCACGGCACGACCACCGGTCTCGAGGAGGACATCAACAAGGGGACGGGTCAGGCCCCGGACCTGCTCATCAAGCTGGCCGGGCTGGTCTCCAGCATCGCCGTGCTGCTCGTGCCGGTCGCCTTCGCCATCGAGCGGCTGATCAAACGCGACGGACTGCGGATCGCGGACGGGGTGCTGGCCGCGGTGCTGGCGCACGGCGTGACGCTCGCCACGGACCTGTGGGTCGCCAAGTCCGCCTCCGACACCGTGCAGGACGCGCTGACCCAGCCGCAGCCCGGCGACGCCTTCTCCGATCCGGTGCACGGCTACCTCGCGCCGGTGATCGCGTACATGACGGCGGTCGGCATGGCGAGACGGCCGCGCTGGCGGGTCGTGCTGTGGGTGGTGCTGCTGCTGGACGCCTTCGCGATGCTGGTGGGCGGCTACACGACCCCGTTCTCCATCGTGCTGACGGTGCTGATCGGCTGGACGGTGGCGTACGGCACGCTGTACGCGGTCGGCTCGCCGAATGTCCGCCCGACCGGCCAGCACCTGATGGCGGGGCTGCGGCACGTGGGCTTCCGGCCGGTCACCGCGATGCGGGCCGAGGACGCGCCCGACTCCGGCGACCAGAGCGACCGGGGGCGCCGCTATCTGGTGTCGCTGGAGCACGGGCCACCGCTCGACGTGACCGTCGTGGACCGCGAGCAGCAGGCCCAGGGATTCTTCTACCGGGTGTGGCGCAGGCTCACGCTGCGCGGCTTCACCCAGCGCCGGTCCATCCAGTCGCTGCGCCAGGCGCTGGAGCAGGAGGCGCTCCTCGCGTACGCGGCGATCGCCGCCGGGGCCAACGCGCCCAAGCTCATCGCCACCAGCGAGCTGGGCCCGGACGCGGTGATGCTGGTCTACGAGCACATCGGCGGCCGGTCCCTGGACGCCCTGGAGGACGCCGAGATCACCGACGAGGTGGTGCGGGGTGCCTGGCAGCAGGTGAAGGCCCTCCAGTCGCGCCGGATCGCGCACCGCAGGCTCACGGGCGACGCCATCCTGGTGGATCGTTTCGGCAAGGTGTTCGTCACCGATCTGCGCGGCGGCGAGATCGCGGCCGGTGATCTGGTGCTGCGGATGGACATCGCGCAGCTGCTCACCACCACCGGTCTGCGGGTGGGCCCGGAGCGGGCCGTGGCCGCCGCGCTCGCCGTCCTCGGGCCCGACACGGTCGCCGACTGCCTGCCGCTGCTCCAGCCCATCGCGCTCAGCCGCTCCACCCGCGCGCAGCTGCGCCGGCTCGCCCGTGAGCGGTCCCAGCGCGAGCGCGACGCCGTCCTGGAGGCGTCCGGCGCGGCCAAGCGGGCCAGGGCCGAGGACGCGCATCCGGCCGGGGACGCCGGCCGCAAGGCGGCCCGCAAGTCGCTGCGCACCGAGAAACAGGCCGAGAAGCGGGCCATGGACGACGCCCTCGAAGAGGCACGCGAGGAGGACCTGCTCTCCCAGATCCGCCGCGAGGTGCTGCTGATCCGGCCGCAGGCGCCGGTCGAGCCGGTCCGCCTGGAACGCATCAAGCCGCGCACCCTGTTCAGCTTCATCGCCGGTGCCATCGCCGCCTACTTCCTGATCTCGCAGGTCACCGAGGCCGACTTCGGGGCGGTCGTGGAGCAGGCGGAGTGGGGCTGGGTGGCCGCCGCGCTGGGCTTCTCGGCGCTGAGCTATGTGGCCGCCGCGATGAGCCTGCTGGGCTTCGTGCCCGAGCGGGTGTCGTTCGGCAGGACGGTCCTGGCGCAGGTCGCCGGGTCGTTCGTGAAGATCGTGGCCCCGGCCGCAGTCGGCGGGGTCGCGCTGAACACCCGGTTCCTCCAGCGCTCCGGGGTGCGGCCGGGCCTCGCGGTGGCCAGTGTGGGCGCCTCGCAGCTGTTCGGTCTGGGCTGCCACATCCTGCTGCTCGGCGCCTTCGGCTATCTGACCGGCACCGAGAAGACGCCCTCCTCGCTCACCCCGTCCAGGACCGTGATCGCCGGGCTGCTGACGGTCGCCGTGCTGGTCCTGGTCGTCACCGCGATCCCGTTCCTGCGCAAGTTCGTGGTGACCCGCGTCCGGTCGCTGTTCGCCGGGGTCGTGCCCCGCATGCTCGACGTCGTGCAGCGGCCGCAGAAACTGCTCACCGGCATCGGCGGGATGCTCCTGCTGACCGGCGTGTTCGTGATGTGCCTGGACGCCTCGATCCGCGCGTTCAGCGGTCCGGACACCCCGCACCTCAGCTACGCGAGCATCGCGGTCGTCTTCCTCGCCGGCAACGCCCTCGGCTCGGCCGCCCCGACGCCGGGCGGTATGGGCGCCGTCGAGGGCGCGCTGACACTGGGTCTGATCGCGGTCGGGCTGCCGAAGGAGGTCGCCGCTCCGGCCGTGCTGCTGTTCCGGCTGATGACCCTGTGGCTGCCGGTCCTTCCCGGCTGGCTGTGCTTCAACCACCTCACGCGCAAGGGCGAACTCTGAAGGGCGCACCGGCCACCCGCTTGGACCGGCACCCCGTGCGGCCGCCCCGGCACCACCGCAGCATGGAGCGATGCGGACCTCCCCTGCCCTGCGCGCCGCGGCCCTCGCCGCCACCGTGACCGTGCTGCTCCCCCTCGCCGGCTGTTCGGACGGCGGTGACGGGGAAGCGGCCGACCGCTCGACGACAAGGCAACCCCGCGCGGTGAACGCCGCCACCGGCACCCCGTCCGGCCTCGCCGACCAGAAGCTGACGTGGAAGAAGTGCCCCGCCCCTTCCCGGGCGCAGGGGGGCGGCAAACCACCGTCGCCGCTGCCCGGCGGGGCGAACTGGGAGTGCGCCTCCATGAAGGTCCCCCTCGACTACGCGAAGCCCACCGGCGACACCATCGAACTCGCGCTCATCCGGGCCAGGGCCATCAGCTCCGGGAAGCGGATCGGCTCCCTGATCTTCAACTTCGGCGGTCCCGGCGGCTCCGGCGTCGCCACCCTGCCCGCGTTCGGCACCGAGTACGACAAACTGCGCGCCCGCTACGACCTGGTGAGCTTCGACCCGCGCGGCGTGGGGAACAGCGACGGCGTCGAGTGCGAGAGCGACAAGCAGCTCGACGCCCGCTACCAGGAGGACGGCACCCCCGACGACGCGGCGGAGGAGAAGGCGTTCGTCCGGGACACCGAGAAGTTCGCCGCCGCCTGCGACAAGCGGTCCGGCAAGCAGCTCCCGTACGTCGGCACCACCAACGCCGCCCGCGACATGGACCTGATGCGCCAGGTGCTCGGCGACGAGAAGCTGTACTACTTCGGCATCTCCTACGGCACCGAGCTGGGCGGCGTCTACGCGCACCTGTTCCCGAAGAACGTCGGCCGGGCGGTGCTCGACGCGGTCGTGGACCCGACCGAGAACGCCGAGGAGTCCTCGCTCAGCCAGGCCAAGGGCTTCCAGCTCGCCCTGGACAACTTCGCGAAGGACTGCGCGGACCGGGGCGACGCCTGCAAGCTGCCCGGCTCCGACGGGCAGGAGGTCGAACAGGGCATCTCCGAGCTGCTGGACCGGCTGGAGAAGAAGCCGATCCAGGGCATCGGCGCCCGCAAGCTGACCGAGACCCAGGCCACCACCGGGATCGCGGCGGCCCTCTACTCCAAGGAGACCTGGCCCCTGCTCGAACAGGGTGTGGACGAGGCCGACGGCGGGAACGGCTCCCTGCTCCTGGCCCTGGCCGACTCCCTCAACGGCCGCTCCGAGGACGGCCGCTACGACAACTCCGCCGCCGCCTACACCGCGATCACCTGCGCCGACTCGCGCGAGCGGTTCACCGTGGAGCAGACGAAGGCGAAGCTGCCCGACTTCCGGGAGGCGTCGCCCGTCTTCGGCGATTACCTGGGCTGGGGCCTGATGGGCTGCACCGACTGGCCCGCCGCGGGCACCTGGAAGACCCCCGACGTCAGCGCCGCCGGCTCCGCCCCGATCCTCGTCATCGGCAACACCGGCGACCCGGCGACCCCGTACGCGGGGGCGAAGGCGATGGCCGAGGAACTGGGCGAGGGCGTCGGCGTGGAACTGACGTACAAGGGCGAGGGGCACGGCGCGTACAACAGCGGCGACGCCTGCGTGCAGAAGGCGGTCGGCGGCTATCTGCTCGACGGCCGGGTCCCGGCGGACGGCACCGTCTGCGGCTGAGGCGCCCACTCGCACGCCGCCTACGATGGGCGAACTGCCGTACCGGCAGCGCTCGACGGGGAGGACGTACGACGTGGTCGCACACGCACGGGCCGGGGCACTCGCCACCGCCGCACTGCTGCTGACGGGGGTGCTCGCGGGCTGCGAGGGCGGCTCGGACGACAAGGGCGGCGGCACGGCCGCGTCGCCCGCCCCGCCGGCCTCGGACGCCCCGCCCGGCGCGGACGGGCTGCCCGCCTCGCTCACCTCGCAGCGCCCGGACTGGCAGCGCTGCGAGGCCCCCGAGGGCGGCGAGGCACCCGGCGCCGACTGGCGCTGCGCCACGGTGGAGGTCCCGCTGGACTACGCGAAGCCGAAGGGCGACACCCTCGGCATCGCGCTGATCCGCAAGGAGGCCACGGACCGGGACAAGCGGCTGGGGTCGATGCTGTTCAACTTCGGCGGGCCCGGCGGCTCGGGCGTCTCCATACTCCCGCGCGCCGCCGCCTCGTACACCACCCTGAACACCCGCTACGACCTGGTCGGCTTCGATCCGCGCGGGGTGGCGCGGAGCGCCGGGGTGCGCTGCCGGGACGACCAGGATCAGGACACCGCGTACCAGGGCGTCGACATGACCCCGGACACGGCGGCCGAGGAGGCGGCGTTCATGAAGGACGGCGCCGACTTCGGGGCCGGCTGCGCCCGCATGTCGGGCCGGGTCCTGCCGTACGTCGGCACGGTGAACGCCGCCCGCGACATGGACCTGATCCGCCAGGTGCTCGGCGACGAGAAGCTGACGTACTTCGGGATGTCGTACGGCACCGAGCTGGGCGGCACGTACGCGCACCTCTTCCCGCGGAGGGTGGGGCGTACGGTCTTCGACGCGGTCGTCGACCCGACCGCCGACAGCACCGGGCACGCGCGCAATCAGACGATTGGCTTCCAGCGCGCCCTGGACAACTACTTCACGGACCGGGGCGAGGACCCGGAGGCGGGCACCCGGCGGGTGGCCGCCCTGCTGAAGCGGATCGACGCGAAGCCGCTGCCCACCGGCACCGATCGCGAACTCAACGAATCGCTGGCGATCACCGGCATCGTGCTCCCCCTCTACTCCCGGGAGAGCTGGCCCACGCTCACCCGCGCCCTGGCAAGGGCCGAGGACGGCGACGGCGCCCCGCTGCTCCGGCTCGCCGACTCGTACAACGGGCGGGACGGGAGCGGCCACTACGACACCCAGAACCACTCGCAGCGGGCCATCTCCTGCGCGGACGGCAGGGCCAGGCCCACGGTCGCCGAGGCGAAGGCGCTGCTGCCCGAGTTCGAGAAGCTGTCCCCGGTGTTCGGGCCGTTCCTGGCCTGGGACACGGCGGGCTGGTGCTCGGGCTGGCCGGTGGCGGGCGAGCACGACGATCCGGAGGCGAGCGCTCCGGGCGCCGGTCCGATCCTGGTCGTGGGCACCACGGGCGACCCGGCGACGCCGTACGAGGGGGCGCGCCGGATGGCGGACGAGCTGGGCGAGGGCGTCGGTGTGCTGCTCACCAACAAGGGCGAGGGGCACGGCGCCTACGGCGGCAACAGCTGTGTGACGGCCACCGTGGACTCGTACTTCCTGGACGGGGAGGTTCCGGCGGACGGCAAGACCTGCTCGTAGCCGCTCCCGGCATGCCGAAGGGGCCGGCCCGCGCATGCGGACCGGCCCCTTCGTGTCGTTCTAGTAGATCGGCTTCTCGGGCTCGATCTGGTTGACCCAGCCGACGACACCGCCGCCCAGGTGGACCGCGTCGGCGAAGCCCGCCGACTTGAGGACCGCCAGAACTTCCGCACTGCGGACACCCGTCTTGCAGTTCAAGACGATGCGCTTGTCCTGCGGGAGGTCCTGGAGGGCGGTGCCCATCAGGAACTCGTTCTTCGGGATGAGCCGGGAGCCCGGGATCGACACGATCTCGTACTCGTTCGGCTCGCGGACGTCGATGATCTCGATCTTCTCGTCGGCGTCGATCCACTCCTTGAGCTGCTTGGGAGTGATCGTGGAACCGGCCGCCGCCTCCTGGGCCTCATCGGACACGACGCCGCAGAAGGCCTCGTAGTCGATGAGCTCGGTGACGGTGGGGTTCTCGCCGCAGACCGCGCAGTTGGGGTCCTTGCGGATCTTGACCTGGCGGTACTGCATCTCCAGGGCGTCGTAGATCATCAGTCGGCCGACGAGCGGGTCGCCGATGCCGGCGAGCAGCTTGATGGCCTCGTTGACCTGGATCGAGCCCACGGAGGCGCAGAGGACGCCGAGGACGCCGCCCTCGGCGCAGGACGGAACCATGCCCGGCGGGGGCGGCTCCGGGTAGAGGCAGCGGTAGCAGGGACCGTGCTCCGACCAGAACACGGACGCCTGGCCGTCGAAGCGGTAGATCGAACCCCAGATGTAGGGCTTGTTCAGCAGCACCGCGGCGTCGTTGACGAGATAGCGGGTGGCGAAGTTGTCCGTGCCGTCCACGATCAGGTCGTACTGGGAGAAGATGTCCATCACGTTGTCGGCCTCGAGCCGCTCCTCGTGAAGGACCACCTCGACCAGGGGGTTGATGCCCTGGACGGTCTCCTTGGCCGACAGCGCCTTCGACTTGCCGATGTCACCCTGGCTGTGGATGACCTGGCGCTGCAGGTTCGACTCGTCGACCTCGTCGAACTCGACGATGCCGAGCGTGCCGACACCGGCGGCGGCCATGTACATCAGGGCCGGCGAGCCGAGGCCGCCGGCGCCGACACAGAGCACCTTCGAATTCTTCAGCCGCTTCTGCCCGTCCATCCCGACGTCCGGGATGATCAGGTGGCGGGAGTACCTGCGGACCTCGTCGACGGTGAGCTCAGCAGCTGGCTCGACCAGGGGTGGCAGCGACACAGGAACCTCAACAATGCAGGTGGTCGGTTTCTACGTACTTCGACTACGTACGGTTGTTCTTCCCGTAACACTGCCACGCCCCATCTCATTCCAAGAGACCGGGTCCGATCCGCGAGACAATTTCGTCCCAGTACTTGGGCAGTGTCGCGAATGGATCGGTTTGTCCACGCCCGTTTCCGGGGCCAGGGGCGCCGCCCCGGTCGGTGAAGAAGATCGTGGCCGCGCCCTGCCAGCGGGCGATGCGCATCGCCTCCTCCAGATGGGTGCGCGGAACGCCGTGCACGAGGTGGGCGAACCTTTCCGGCGGGTAGGCGGCGGTCCACTCCGCCACCTGCGACCAGCGGTAGTCGCTCCACGCCCCCCGGAACGTGACGAGCTGGTCGCCCGTCTCGGCGTAGCCGGGGTACGGGTGGGTGTCGTGCCCCAGCACGAGATGCCCGCCGTCCGTCCCCAGCAGCGCCCGCAGGGTGCCGGTGAGGCGGCGGACACCGGGCAGCTCGCCCCGGTCGGACGGGCAGCGGTCCAGGTAGAAGCCGTCCACCCGGTACCAGTCCAGGAAGGACCGGGCGTCGGCGAGCAGCTCCGCGAAGAGCCGCACGCCGTGCGCGAGGTCGAGCCTGCCGAGCAGCCGGCCGCCCGCCGCCCGGACGGTGTCCAGCGGCTCCGCGCCGTGCAGCGCGCGGGCGCGGGCGTTGCGCAGCCTGCCCGCCACCTCCAGGCAGTGCGGGTCGGGCCTGCTGCCGGGGCCGTTGTCGATGTCCAGGACCGCCCAGTGCAGCGGGGTGCCGGGGCGGGTCAGCTCGGCCCACTCGGCCGGGGCGAGCAGCGGGTGCGCGTAGCCGGGAATCCCGAGGCCCGGCCCGCCGGTGCCGGCGGGGCACCGGGCGGTGCCGGGCCGGGTCAGATACGGCACGCCGCCTCCATCCAGATGTCGGCGAGCGACTCCTCCAGGTTGATCCGGGGGCGCCAGCCGAGCCGGTCGCGGGCGGTGCGGACGTCGGCCTGCTGCCAGGCGCCGCAGCCGTCCGGGTACGGGGACGGGGTGGCCGAGAGGTGCTCGATGACCGCTTCGGCGGAGGTCCGGGGGGCGCCGATGGGCAGCCGGGCGGGGGGCGTGTCCAGCTCGTGGAGCGCGCCGGCGTATCCGGCGACCTTGGCGAGGACGGCCGCCGCGTCCCGCAGCCGGACGGCCCGCCCGGTGCCGATGTTGACGACGCCCTGCGCGGCGGAGAGGGACGCGGCGTGGACCGCCCGCGCCACATCGCGTACGTCCACGAAGTCGCGCTGCACGCCGAGGCCGCTGAGCTTCAGCTCGCCGTCGCCGGACTGCATGGTGCGGCGCATCGCCTCGGCGAGCCGGCCGAGCGGGGAGCCCGCCGGGGTGCCGGGGCCGACCGGGGAGAAGACCCGCAGCACGACCGCGTCCAGGCCGGAGCCCAGGACCAGCTCGGTGGCGGCGAGCTTGCTGACGCCGTACGGGCCGCCGGGGCGCGGGATGGCGTCCTCCGCCGTGGAGGAGCCGGGCTGGGAGGGGCCGTACTCCGACGCGCAGCCGACCTGGACCAGCCGGGCGGTGCAGCGGCTGCGCCGCATCGCCTCGCAGACGGTGGCGACGGCGACGGTGTTGTGCCGGGTCAGGTCGCGGGCGCCGCCGCGGGTCGCCCCGGCGCAGTTGACGACGACTCCGGGGTGGACGGCGTCCAGGAAGCGGGTGAGCGCTCCGGGGCTGCCGGTCGCGAGGTCGAACCGTACGTCGGCGTCGTCGCCGCGGCCGAGTGCCGTGAGGTGGACGGCGGGGTCGGCGAGCAGCCGGTCGGCCACGAACCGGCCGATGAATCCGTTGGCTCCGAGCAGCAGCACCCTCATCGCGCACCGCCTCCGCCATGGGGCCGACGGCGGGCTGCCGGTGCGGGGGATTGGGGGGTCATGTCGGTGTGTCTCCTTGTGGCAGTTCCGTACGGTTCGATGCGTACGGTTCGGGTGGGACGCGTCCGCGGCGTCGGCTCCGCGGACGGGTTCGGGGGCCGCCCCATCAGGGGGCGGTGTGGGCGGACGCCCTGGCGAGGGCGAGGGTGGCGGTGATCAGCAGGCCGAGGGCGGCCGCGCCGCAGGCCAGCGCGGGGACGGCCCCGGTGCCGCCCGCCTCGATCAGCGCCTCGACCGGGCGGGCCACCGCGTCGAGACCGGGCAGCCGGCCGGCCAGGATCAGGGCCGGGGCGGCAGCCTCCACCGCGACGGCGGCGGCGAGTCCGGTGGCGGCCGGTTCCGGGAAGCCGTGCACGGTGAGCAGCCGGGCCAGCAGGAGCAGCACCCCGAGGGCGGCGGCCCCGGCCGGTGCCCCGCCGTGCCCGAACACCGGACCGGTCAGGTACTGGAGGACGGCCAGGGCGGCGAGGAAGAGCGCGACGACGCCGAAGAGCAGGGGGCGGGCGCCGGCCGCGAACTCCTCCAGGGCGTGGGAGCCGAGCAGTCTGCGGTGGGCGTGCAGCGAGAAGAGGTGGGCGCACCAGGCGGCGGGCACCACCGCGAGGGCGAGCGCCGGCAGCGGTGCCGGGGTCAGGTCCCAGGGGCCCTCGGGGCCGCCGCTGAGGACCTGGTGGAGCAGGGCGTCGCCGTACAGGACGTAGCCGAGCAGCCAGCAGACGCAGAGCGTGCCGGTGCCGGAGGCGGCGGGGGCGGCGCCGAGCGGGCCGGTGCGCACGGCCAGGAGTAAGGCGATCAGCGTGAGCAGCGCGCCGCCGCAGCCGAGGGCGAGCCGGGCGTCGCCGCCGAGCATCCCTTCGGTGAGCCGCAGGGCGAGGAGGGTCGCCAGGCAGGCGGCGCCGGGCAGCAGCGCGCGCAGGGTCCAGGCGGCGCGCGTGGTGACGTCGCGCGCCGGAGCGGGCCCCGGCGCGGCGGGCTCCCGTGGGACGGCGGGCACCCGTGCGAAGAGTTCCTCGGCGAGCGAGAACACGTCGCGGTGCCGGTAGCGGGCGGCGGTGCGGTCGGTGACCCCGTGCGCTTCGAGCCCGGCGGCGATCTCCAGCGGATCGACGGCCCGTTCGCACAGCTCGCGGTGGCGGCGCATGAGCGCGCGCACCGGGTCGGCGGTGTTCCGCCGGACGGCGGTGCCCTTGCGGGCGGTGGCGGCGCGGACGGGGCGCGGGTGGGCGGCGCGCGCGGAGTGCTCGGGGCACGCGGGGCGCTCCGGGCGCGCGGGGCGCTCCGGGCGTGCCACCTCGGGGGCGCGCGCGGGCGCGTCCGGGCGGCCCGCCGTGTCGTGGTCAGGCATGGGCGCTCCCGGCGCCCGCCCGGCTGGGGACGCGGTCGGCGCACTCCCCGTCGGCGCCGTCCGGCCAGTGGTCCAGCATGTGGAACTCCGGCGGGGTGGCGAAGGGGCGCGGGCCCTCGTCGGCGGCCGGCGGCTCCCAGTCGCGTCGCGGCGCCCGTGCGATCAGGTCGAGGTAGATCCCGTCGAACGCGGTGAGGTTCTGCTCGACGGTGAAGAGTTCGAGTGCGCGGGCGCGCGCCGCCGCGCCGAGGCGGGCCCGGCGCGCGGGGTCGCGCAGCAGCGCGAGGCAGGCGTCCGCGAGGGCGCGCGGGTTGCGCGGCGGGACCACGAGCCCGGTGCCGCCGATGACCTCGACGACCGCGCCGACGTCCGTGGAGACGGTGGCCCGGCCGCAGAACATCGCCTCGACCAGGCTGATCGGGAAGCCCTCGACGACGCTGGAGAGCACCACTACCCCGCCCGCCGCGTACGCGTCGGCGACATCGGGGACGCCCGGCCCGCCGGTCTCCTCGAAGGTGACCGCGTCCGTGTCGGGGAACAGCCGGGCGGCCACGGCGCGGCAGCGCTCCAGGCAGCCGGCGCCCGCCGGGTCGGGGGTGGGCGCGCCGATGATCCGCAGCCGGGTGTCCGGGGCGGCGGCGTGTACCCGGGCGAAGGCGTGCAGCAGGGTGACCAGGTCCTTGGCGGGCTCGATGCGGCCGACCCAGACGAGCGTGTCCGGGCCGCCGTCGTCCTCGCGCTCGCCGAGCGCGTCGAACCGGGCGGACTCCATGCCGGGGTACACGGTGCGCAGCTTCGCGGGGTCGGCGCCGCAGCGCTGCTGCCAGCGGCGGGCGTGGGTGTTGCCGGGGGTGATGAGCGCGGCCTGCCGGTAGACCTCGGTGGCGAGCAGTCCGTGGAACCCGGCGAGGAGGGCGCGCACCGGCGCACCGGCCGGGGCGTCGCCGGATGCGAGGTAGTGCGCCCGTACGCGTACGGCGTACTCGGTGACCAGCAGCGGGGTGCCGAAGAAGCGTTTGGCCAGCAGTCCCGGCAGTGCGGCGGTGCCGCCGGACGTGGCGTGGCAGAGGTCGACGGCGGCGAGGCCGTCCTCGTCGTACCAGTCGAGGGAGAGGGGGCGCAGCGCGCGGTCCAGTTCTCCGGTGAAGGCGAGGAGGTCGGCGACGGTGGCGGTCTGCACGGTGCGTCCGGTGCCGGGGGCGCGGCAGGCGGCTTCCAGGATGCGGACGGCCGTCTCGGAGCGCAGCGCCGCGGGGAGTCCGCCGTGGTCGGCGGCCAGGTCGGCGAGGCCGTTCAGGCCGCGCGTGAACCGTTCGTCCGCGACGCGGGGGGCCGCGGTGCAGACGGCGGCGGCGAGGTCCGTGAAGTGGGTGGCGAACAGGCGCTGTTCGCGCCGGCCGTAGCGGTGGGTGCCGCCGCCGGTGAGCAGCCGGGCCAGCGGGCCGCGGGGGGCGTGCAGGGCGCGGGTCTCCTCGTCGGCGGTCCACAGGGGGGCGGTGCGTACGCTGCGGACCCGGTCCGGGAGCCGTACCCAGCCGCGCGCCTCCTGTTCGGCGGAGCGGCTGAGTGCGAAGAGGTCGAACTCGTGCTGGGCGAGCCCGCGTACCAGACGGTCGCACCAGAGCCTGGACTCACCGGTCGCGTACGGATAACCACCGTCGGTGAGCAGTCCGATCCGCACGAGCGCACCCCCGATCTGCTGTATGACGCGGCCGCCGCTGGATCGGCGACTCGCGGGACGACCGTAAGCGGATACGCCGGTGGCGCGACGGACGGTTGTCCGTCGCGCCACCGAAAGGGGTGAACCGGCGTAACTTTCGCGCCCCCGTAGCGTTCTGTCGCGCTATGGAGGCGGGGTGTCACCGAATGGGTGACGGGCGGAGCGGTGCGGGGGCGCTCGGTGCTCCGTGTGCGCCCGCGCTCAGTCCTCCGGATACACCCAGGGGTTGGGGCGGCACTTGACGCCGTTGAGGTCCAGCGTCTTGGTCTGCTGCTGCATGACCGGCGCGAGGGCTCCCTCGGTGCCGCAACTCGCGTGGTTGTGGCCGAGCCGGTGGCCTACCTCGTGGTTGATGAGCATCTGCCGGTACGCGAACAGCTTCTCCGGTCCGAAGGTGGCCGCGCCCTGGGCCCAGCGGTAGGCGTTGATCATCACGCGCTCGGTGGCGGCCGAGTCGCAGGAGACGTTGTCCTCCATGGTGTCCAGGCCCGACTTGGCACACCATTTTCCGGTCGTGCCGGGGCTGGCCAGGGTGATGACGAAGTCCGGCTCGCCCTCGGAGATCCGCTCGAAGGTCATGTCGCCGTCGTGCGCCCAGCTGCGGTCGTCGTTGAGGGTCCTCTGGACGGCCTGGGCGAACAGGTCGGCGTCGAGCCCGATGCCCTTCTCGACGTCGATGCGGTACCGGTGCGTGGTCCCCTTGCCGGGCGCCTCGGCGGTGCCTGGCACGGTCTCGAAGGTGCCCGAGCCGGTCAGCGCCGGTGAGAGCGGGTAGGCCTTGGCCATTTTCTGTTCATACGTAAGGGGCTTGACGGACGCCGGTTCGGGGGACGGGGTCGTACGCCCGTCCGAGCGTGAGGCGTCGTCGGTGTCCTCCCGGTCGACGCCCGTGGTGCTGGGGGTCTCGTTGCCGGTGGAGCGGTCGTGGGGGACCTGGCCGGCCACGACGACCGCGAGGACGGTGGTCACCGCGGCGGCGGCGATCCCGGTGATCGTGCGCCCCTTGGCGCCCCTGGCCGCCCTGACGGCAGCCGCCCCTTCGCGCCGGACGACCTCCGGCTCGCGCGGGTCCCACTCGGTGACGGAGCGGTACGGGTCCTCGGGTGCGGGGCGCCGGGGCGGGGCGGGCGGGCTGTCGAAGGCCTCGACGAACTCGCGCCGCGGGCCCGGTATGAGCGGCCGGTCGCCGGCGGGCCGGGGGTGGCGCGCGGGGTGCGGGGCGCCGGGGCGGAGGCCGGGCGGCGGGGCCTGCGTGCCTGCGGAGCTCATCGGCCCCGCACCCCAGCCGCCGCCGGGTTCGCGCTGTTCGGGGTGGCCGCCGCGGACCTCGGGGGTGCCCGGAAAGGATTCGGCGGCGGGTCCGGCGGCGCGTCTGCGGCGTCCGGTGCCGGGGGTGGCTCCGGTGCCCGCGCGGCCCGTCTCGTTCGTCTCCGCCTGCCCGGCCACGGGCGCGCTGGGCCCGGGGCCCTTCCGACTGTGTCGTCCCACGCCCTGGATCAGCTCCCGCCGCATTCGTCGAGCAATTCCCGGAACGCCTGGGCAACCGCCTCCGGGTACTCCATCATCGCCACGTGCCCGGCGTCGGGCAGTGTCAGCAGGCGCGCGTCGCGGAAGGCCGCGGACGCCCTGCGGGCCATCCGGAACGAGACGAGCCGGTCCCGTCCGCCGTACACCAGCTGGGTCGGCGCGAGCACCCGCTCGGCCTGGCGCCACAGCCCCTGCTGTCCGCCCAGCGTGTACGCGTCGACGATCCCACGGGCGGAACGCGCCATGGCGTCCCAGAAGTACGGCAGCTCCAGCCGGCGCTCCATTTCGGCCACCGCGTCGCGGAAGCCCTTCTCGGAGACCCGTGCCGGATCGCCGTAACAGAGTGCCATGACTCCGCGGGTGCGGTCCTCGGCGCTCCAGTCACGGGTGAGCCGGGCGAACAGGGATGCGACGCCCGGCAGTGCGAGGAGCGCGGTAGGGGCGGCCGTGCGCTGGACCCGGATCTCGGGGAGCGCGGGCGAGACCAGGGTGAGCGTGCGGACGAGGTCGGGGCGGACCGCGGCGACCCGGGTCGCCACCGCGCCGCCCAGCGAGTTGCCGAACAGATGGACCGGGCCGCGCTCCTGCGCGTCGAGGAGCCGGATCACCGCGCGGGCGTGCCCGGTGACGGAGTAGTTGCCGTCGTCCGGGGGTGGCGAGTCCCCGAAGCCGGGCAGGTCCACCGCCTCGCAGTCCACCACGTCGTCCAGGAGCGGCATCAGCGCCGTCCAGTTCTGCGAGGAACCGCCGAGCCCGTGCACGAAGAGGGCGGGCGGCAGTCCGGAGCGCCGGGGCGGGCGGGAACGGAGCGTGAGCGTCAGACCGGGCAGCTCGACGGAGCGCAGCCGCTCCCCCTCCGCGACCCTGACGGTGCTCACCGTGGGGGCCACCGCTGCGGCGGCGGCGCTGATTCCCGGCAGCTCGGTCGAAGACATGCGGCAATGTTACGAGATGATCACATGCCGTTTCATGTGTTCGCCGTCACACGCTCGCGTGCGTCTTCCGGGGGTACCTCCTAGGCTCGACAGCAGGCGCGACCCGATGAAGGGAGTCACCATGACGGCCGACCCGAGGGAGCCGGAGACCTTCGAGGACGTCCAGCCGGACGAACCCGGTCAGGAGACGCCCGAGGCGGACGCCGCGGAGCAGCACGCCGCGCTGCGCCCGGAGGACGACGAACCGCTCACGGACCTCGACCGCGACCGCGCCAGCGAGGCGGACGCGGCGGACCAGGCGCGCACGGTTCCACAGGATGAGGATGATTACCGCTGATACGTCCCGCTCTGCGCACCCGCTCGGACAATCTGCGGCTACCGCAGCCGTCCGGTCCGTGAAATTCTGCGTCCGCGCCGCGCATACCGGGGTTACCCAAAAGTACGATGTCGGTATGGCGCGGCACGTACGGAACAGCTGTGTCGGACCACGATTTTGGGAGGCGGCGTGACAGCCATCGAGCAGACCGAGGCGGCGCGCCCGAGGGGCACTCGCCTGCCCCGCCGCGCCCGACGCAACCAGCTGCTGGGAGCCGCGCAGGAGGTCTTCGTCGCGCAGGGCTACCACTCGGCCGCGATGGACGACATCGCGGAGCGCGCCGGGGTCAGCAAGCCGGTTCTCTACCAGCACTTCCCCGGAAAGCTGGAGCTCTACCTGGCCCTTCTCGACCAGCACTGCGAGTCGCTGCTCCAGGCCGTGCGCACGGCGCTGGCCTCGACCACCGACAACAAGCTGCGCGTGGCCGCCACGATGGACGCCTACTTCGCGTACGTGGAGGACGAGGGCGGCGCCTTCCGGCTGGTCTTCGAGTCGGACCTGACCAACGAGCCGGCCGTGCGCGAGCGGGTGGACCGGGTCTCGCTCCAGTGCGCCGAGGCGATCTCCGACGTGATCGCGGGCGACACGGGCCTGTCCAAGGACGAGTCCATGCTGCTCGCGGTGGGCCTGGGCGGGGTGTCCCAGGTGGTCGCCCGGTACTGGCTGTCCAGCCGGTCGGCCATCCCGCGCGACACCGCGGTCCAGCTGCTCACCTCGCTGGCCTGGCGGGGCATCGCCGGCTTCCCCCTGCACGGCACCGATCAGCACTGACCGCCCGGCGTTCCCCCGTGTTCGCTGCGGGCGTGGCCGGGGGCGCCCTGACGAGCCCCCTCAGCGGGCTAATGTGTGCTGCGTACGGCGCGGCTCACCGCGCAGGGAATGACCGTCGGAGGGACATAGCCGTGGAGGTCAAGATCGGGGTGCAGCACTCGCCCCGGGAGATCGTTCTGGAGAGCGGGCTTTCCGCCGAAGAGGTCGAGAGCACGGTGTCCGAGGCTCTCGCCGGCAAGGCACAGCTGCTCAGCCTCACGGACGAGAAGGGCCGCAAGGTCCTGGTGCCGGCCGACCGGATCTCGTACGTGGAGATCGGCGAGCCCAGCACCCGACGGGTGGGGTTCGGCGCTCTCTAGAGCGTACGGACGCGGAGACCGCGAACGGCCCGGCGGGGGTGTCCCCGCCGGGCCGTTCCGCGTCCGCGGCGGGTCCCGTCCGGCCGGGCGATGACCGGCTCCGGGAGGGTTGTGAACGGCTGCTCACGGGTAGGACCAGCAGGACCGAAGGCCCCGTTCCGTATCCCTGCGAGGTGATCGTCCGTGATCGTGGAAACGTTGAGCGCCGTCGTGCTCTCGGTGCTCCTGTCCTGGGCGGGGCTGCGCTCGCTGCCGGGCCGGCTCCCGGCCCGGCGGACCGTGTTCGGCACCGGGGCGGCCGGCGCCGTGTTCGGCGCCTCCCTGATGCACTCGGTGCTGGGCGACGGCCATGCGGCCCTCGCCGTGGTGGGCGCCGGGCTGATCGCCGCCGTGACGGTGTCCCTGCTGATCCGGCCGCGCGGCCGCCGGATCAGTCGCTCGGCCGCCGTCTGAGCGCCGGGCCCGCGGTTACGCGGCCAGCCCCAGCGCCGCCATGCGCTTGGTGTGCGCCTCGGTGATCCGGGAGAACATCCGGCCGACCTCGGCCAGGTCGAAGCCGTCGGCGACCCCGCCGACCAGCATGGTGGAGAGCGCGTCGCGGTCCGCGACCACGCGCTGCGCCTGCGAGAGCGCCTCGCCCATCAGCCGCCGCGCCCACAGCGCCAGCCGGCCGCCGACCCTGGGTTCGGCCTCGATCGCCGCGCGCACCTTCTCGACGGCGAAGTTGCCGTGGCCCGTGTCGTCGAGCACGGCCAGCACGAGGGAGCGGGTGTCGGAGTCGAGCCTGACCGCGACCTCCCGGTAGAAGTCGCTGGCGATCGAGTCGCCGACGTACGCCTTGACCAGGCCCTCCAGCCAGTCGGACGGGGCGGTCTGGCGGTGGAACTCGTCCAGCGCGCGGGCGAACGGCTCCATGGCGCCGGTCGGCTCGACCTCGATCTCCGTCAGCCGCCGGGTGAGCCGCTCGAAGTGAGAGAACTCGGCGGACGCCATCTTCGCCAGTGCGGCCTTGTCGGCCAGGGTGGGTGCCAGCTTGGCGTCCTCGGCGAGCCGCTCGAACGCCGCGAGCTCCCCGTAGGCGAGGGCGCCCAGCAGATCGACGACGGCGGCCCGGTACTGCGGGTCCTTGGACGCGGTGGCCCAGTCCTGGTCGGCGATTCTGGTCGTCGCGGGGGTTTCAGTGGCGTTGTCAGGCGTCTCCATGCAGCGCAGAATAGCCCGCCCGCGCACCGGGCAAGAGTTTCGGCCGACGACCCACATCACACCGTTCCAAAGGATTCGCCCAACACAGATGCGCGAATCCGGGGTACAGTGGTAATGCGCTTACTGAGCACTTTGCATCTGCTCGTGGCGCGAAATTGAATGAGGATGCCCGGTCGGTGGCCCGATCGGCTCCGACCCGACAGCCCTCCGCGCGGTGCGTGCTCATGTACGACCGCAGATGAGGGGCCCCCTCAGCGGCACGAGCGCTCGAGCGACGGCAGTGGTCCCGCGCCACCCGGCCCATCCCGGCCGGATGACCAACCCCCCGGCACGGTACGACCCCCTTCGTTCGCCTCGGACCGCGTCTCACAGAAGAGGCAGCACCCTGACTACGTTCCGAAACCTCGGGATTCTTTCCGAGACGGCCGAGGCCCTTGAGGCCGTCGGCATCACGTCCCCCTTTCCCATCCAGGAGCTGACGCTCCCCGTCGCGCTCTCCGGCTCCGACGTCATCGGCCAGGCCAAGACCGGCACCGGCAAGACGCTCGGCTTCGGACTCCCGCTCCTCGAGCGCGTCACCGTCCTCGCCGACGTCGAGGCGGGCCGCGCGAAGCCCGAGGAGCTGACCGACTCCCCGCAGGCCCTGATCGTCGTACCCACCCGCGAGCTGTGCCAGCAGGTCACCAACGACCTGCTCACCGCCGGCAAGGTGCGCAATGTGCGGGTCCTGGCGATCTACGGCGGCCGGGCGTACGAGCCCCAGGTCGAGGCCCTCAAGAAGGGCGTCGACGTGATCGTCGGCACCCCCGGCCGGCTGCTCGACCTCGCGGGCCAACGCAAGGTGGACCTCTCCAGGGTCCGCGCGCTCGTCCTCGACGAGGCCGACGAGATGCTGGACCTGGGCTTCCTGCCCGACGTCGAGCGCATCATCACGATGCTGCCGGCCAAGCGCCAGACCATGCTCTTCTCGGCCACCATGCCGGGCGCGGTCATCTCGCTGGCCCGCCGCTACATGTCGCAGCCGACGCACATCAACGCCACCTCGCCCGACGACGAGGGCACGACCGTCAAGAACACGGCGCAGTACGTGTACCGCGCCCACTCGATGGACAAGCCCGAGATGGTCTCGCGCATCCTCCAGGCCGAGGGCCGCGGGCTCGCGATGATCTTCTGCCGCACCAAGCGCACGGCGGCCGACATCGCCGAGCAGCTGGAGCGGCGCGGCTTCGCCTCCGGCGCCGTCCACGGCGACCTCGGGCAGGGCGCCCGCGAGCAGGCGCTGCGCGCCTTCCGCAACGGCAAGGTCGACGTGCTGGTCTGCACCGACGTCGCCGCGCGCGGCATCGATGTCGAGGGTGTGACCCACGTCATCAACTACCAGTCCCCCGAGGACGAGAAGACCTATCTGCACCGCATCGGCCGCACCGGCCGCGCGGGCGCCAAGGGCATCGCGATCACGCTGGTCGACTGGGACGACATCCCGCGCTGGCAGCTGATCAACAAGGCTCTGGACCTGAACTTCCCGGACCCGGTCGAGACGTACTCGACCTCCCCGCACCTGTACGAGGACCTCGACATCCCGGCCGGCACCAAGGGTGTCCTGCCGCGTGCCGAGCGCACCCGCGCCGGTCTCGGGGCCGAGGAGATCGAGGACCTCGGCGAGACGGGCGGCCGGGGCCGCAAGTCCGCCGCACCGGCCGCCCGCGAGGAACGGGCCCCGCGCACCCCGCGTCAGCGCCGCCGCACCCGCGGCGGGGCCGCCGTCGCCGAGGGCGCCGCGACCGTGCCCGCCCCGGCCGCCGAGGCGGACGCCGCGCAGGCCGACGCCCCGGAGGCCGCGCGCACCCCGCGCCGCCGCCGGCGCACCCGGGTCAACGCGGCGGAGGCCGTCGCCGCCGAGGCCGCGGTCGCCGTGGCGGAGGCGCCCGCGCCCGTGGTGGCCGAGCCGGAGGCCCCGGAGGCCGGGGCCGCGCCGAAGAAGCGCACCCGGACCCGGTCGGCGAAGCCCAAGGCCGAGGCCGTGGCGGAGACCGTCGTGGAGCCGGTGACCGAGGCCGCCGAGCCGGTGGCCGAGGAGACCAAGCCGCGCCGCCGCCGCAGCCGGGCCGCCGCCAAGCCGGTGGCCGAGGAGGCCGCGGTCCGGACCGCGCCCGTGGCCGAGCCGGAGGCGCCGGTCGCCCGGCCGCGCCGCCGCGCCCGGGTGATCAAGCCCGTCGAGGACGAGGTCGACTTCCAGATCGCGCCGATCTCCGAGCCCGAGCCGGTGCGCCGGCGTACGCGTACGGCCGCCAAGCCGCGCACGGCGGCGAAGGCCGAGAGCTGACCGGACCGGACAGCGTCGGCGGGCGGCCCGGGGAACCTCTCCTCGGGGCCGCCCGCCCGTTTCCGGGGGCCGCCCGCCCTTTCCGGGGGCCGCCCCTCGCGCGACGACTTAACCTCGTTCCATGAGCAGGCCACCCACCTTCACCCCGCCCCCCTGTGCCCGGTCCCGTGCGCTGGCCACCCCGCGCGGGGAGTTCGCCGTGCTGGACGCGCTCCCCTCCGGAGCCCCGCTCGGTACGGCCCTGCTGGTGCCCGGGTACACCGGCAGCAAGGAGGACTTCATCGCCCTCCTCGAACCGCTCGCGCGGGCCGGGTACCGCGCGGTCGCCGTGGACGGGCGCGGACAGTTCGAGAGCCCCGGCACGGACGACCCCCGGTCGTACGCGCGGGAGGAGCTGGCCCGCGACGTGCTCGCCCAGGCGGCCGCGCTCGGCGGAGATCCGGTGCATCTGGTGGGGCACTCGCTCGGCGGGCAGATCGGTCGGGCCGCCGTCCTGCTCGACGCCTCGCCGTTCCGCTCGCTGACCCTGATGTCCTCGGGGCCGGCAGAGGTCGTGGAGGCGCAGCAGATCAAGCTGAAGATCCTGGGCGACGCGCTGGCGACGATGACGATGGACGGCGTCTGGGCGGCGATGCGCGCCTTCGACCCGCCGGCCGAGGCGGACACGGGCGGCGAGGACCTGCGGCGGCGCTGGCTGCGCCACCACCCGGTCCAGCTGATCGAGACGGGCCGGCAACTGGCCACCGAGCCGGACCGGGTGGCCGAGCTGGCCGCCACCGGGCTGCCGGTGCACGTCGTCTCGGGCGAGCGGGACGACGTGTGGCCGGTGCCGGTGCTGGACGAGATGGCCGTACGGCTGGGCGCGCACCGGACCCGGATCGAGGGCGCCGAGCACTCCCCCAACACGGGCCGGCCGGTGGAGACCGCCGCGGCGCTCGTCGCGTTCTGGTCGGATCTGTAGCGGCCGGCCGGTCCGGGTCGCGCGCACTGCGTCAGTACTGCGACTGGAGGTGCTGCCAGAAGCCGTCGCGCAGGGCTCTGCGCAGGGGCGGGTGGCCGCGCAGGGAGCGCTGGAGGAGCCGTTCGGCCTCGTGCAGCAGGTCCTGGTCGACCGGGCCCGGCAGGAACGGGTGGCCGGGCAGCAGTTCCGCCAGGGAATCGCGGCCGCGTGCGGCGAGCCAGGCCGTGGCGATCCGCACCCCGACGAGCCGGACCTCCTCGCGGGAGGGCGCGGGGGCGTCCTCCTCGTAGGTGGTGACGGCGCGTCTGGTCACGTACGGGCTGCAGAAGTCCAGGTCGAAGGTGCGCCGGCTGTCCACTTCCCAGAGCAGCGGCTCCGCCTGATTGTGCCCCTCGCCGGCCTCGATGCCCCACAGATGGACGCGGGCGCCGTAGCCCTGGGCGGCCTCCACGGCGGACACCAGGTCCTCGTCGCCGCCGACGAGCGCGGCGTCGCTGATGGCGCGGTGGCGGGCCAGCGACTCCAGGTCGGTGCGGATGAGGGAGTCGACGCCCTTCTGCTGGTTGTTGGAGTTGAGGTTGCCGAGTCGGACCTTGACGTCGGGGAGTTCGGCGATGGCCTGCTGTTCGGCGGTGTGGATACGGCGTCTGGCGCCGTCGTACCAGTACACGCGCAGCAGCCGGCTGTCCGCGAAGATGGTGCGGGCCTTGTCGATGAACGCCTCGATCAGCCCCTCGGCGTCGAGGTCGAAGGAGCGCCGGTCCTCGGTGCCGGTGACGAGCAGCCCGGCGGCGGCGTACACATAGCCCGCGTCGACGAAGATCGCGTGGGTGGAGGGGGTCTTCGAGACCTCGGCGAGTACGCGTTCGAGCAGGGCGTTGGTGCGGTCCAGGCGCTCGCCGATCTCCGGGTCGTTCATGGGCGGTCCGTCGCGCGGACGGCCGGGGGCACGGGCCTGATTACCAATCGGTAGTTAGACATCCAAAAAATTTCCTTAGCGTAGGGAATGTTTGCAGGGGGCAACTCGTTGGCATCTGTGTGGGGCGCTCGACTGTCATGCCTGGCGCTCCTCATCCTTGCGGACGGGAGACCGTCCTCCCAGTAGTTCTCCAGCAGGAGGATCAGACGAAGGGAAGCCCTATGCGCTTCGAGATCATGCGCCTCGACGATGTCGACGGTACCGCCGTGGACAGCACCGTCGTGGACGCCGCCTCCGTCAACCGGATCGTGCAGCAGGCCGCCGCAACGGGCCAGCGCATTTACATCCGGCCGGCCGAAAGCCCGGCCTCATAACGCCTTGCCGCTGTGAAGGGTCGTCGCAACGAAGACGAAACGCCCCCGTACGGACCGTCCGTACGGGGGCGTCGGTGTGTGCGGCGGGTTCAGCTTCCCTGGATGACCTGGGTGACGCCGTTGATGATCTGCTGCACGGCGATGGCGGAGAGCATCATGCCGGCGAGCCGGGTGACGAGCACGACGCCGCCGTCCTTGATGACGCGGATGATCAGCAGCGAGTAGCGCATGGTCAGCCAGAGCACGATGTGCATGGCGACGATGGCCGTCCAGACGGAGACCTGGTCCACCGCGCTGTCGGCGTGCTGCACGGCGAGGATCACCGAGACGATCGCGCCGGGGCCGGCGAGCAGCGGCATGCCCAGGGGGACGAGGGCGACGTTGACGTCCTTGGTCTGGGTCGGCTCGTCGGTCTTGCCGGTGAGCAGGTCGAGCGCGATCAGCAGCAGGAGCAGACCGCCGGCGATCATCAGCGCGGGCACGGAGACGTGCAGATAGTCCAGGATCTGCTGGCCGAGCACGCCGAAGACGGCGATCACGCCGAAGGCGACGGCGACGGCCTGGAACGCCATCCTGCGCTGCACCTTGGCGGGCCGGCCCGCGGTCAGGGCGAGGAAGATCGGCGTGATCCCGGGCGGGTCCATAATCACAAAAAGGGTGAGAAAGAGTGATCCGAAGACAGCGATGTCGAACACGGGTGAGCCTTGTGGGGAGTGAGCGGGAATGCGGTGGGTGGCCGCGGGGAAGGGCGCGCGCCGCAGGGCCGCCGGGCATGCCGGACGGCCGTGGGTGCGCTGGGTGATGTGCGGTGTACGGGCGCGGGCGCGGCCCGCACGACGTTACGCGGTGGGTCCTCCGGCGCCCGGCACCGGGAAGGCTCCCGTGGCGCGCCGGGTGATCTCGCCGTAGATCTCGGGGTCGGTGGTGTACGCGCCGAGGGCGACGGTCTTGCGGCTGCCGTGGTAGTCGCTGGAGCCGGTCGTCAGCAGGCCGAGTTCACCGGCGAGCGCGCGCAGCCGGGTGCGGGTCGGCTCGTCGTGGTCCATGTGGTCCACCTCGATGCCGTCGAGACCGGCGGCGGCCAGTTCGGCGATCCGCGCCTCGGGGACCGTACGGCCGCGTTTGACGGCGGCCGGGTGGGCGAAGACGGTGACGCCGCCGGCGGCCTTGACGAGCCGGATCGCGTCGAACGGGTCCAGTTCGTGCTTCTCGGCGTAGGCGCGCCCGCCGTCGCCGAGCCAGTCGGACGTGAAGGCGTCGGACACGGTCGGGACGACGCCCAGTTCGACCAGGGCGGTGGCGACGTGCGGCCGGCCGACCGAGCCGTCGCCCGCGATGCGGGCCACCTGCTCCCAGGTGACGGGCACGCCCAGCTCCTGGAGCTTGCGGACCATGGTGCGGGCGCGGGGCACCCGGTCGTCGCGCACCAGTTCGCGCTCGCGGGCGAACTCGGGCTCGTCCGGGTCGAAGAGGTACGCCAGCATGTGCAGGCCCACGCCGTCGATGCGGCAGGACAGCTCGGCGCCCGTGACGAGCGTGAGCCCCTCGGGCAGGGCGGCGACGGCCTCGGCGTGCCCGCGCACCGTGTCGTGGTCGGTGAGGGCGACGACGTCGAGGCCCGCGGCCGCGGCGCCGCGGACCAGTTCGGCGGGGGTGTCCGTGCCGTCCGACGCGGTGGAGTGGGTGTGCAGATCGATGCGCACGACACGGACTCCAGTGCTCACGGCGGACGGGGGGACACCCAAGGATAACCGGCGCGCGGGCTCGTTCCGGCCGCCGTCAGGGGCGGGTGAGCAGGCGGGGGGTCAGGGCGCCGCAGGGGACCAGGTCCACCTCTCCCCCGGCATCGCGCAGGTCCGTCAGCACCAGTTCGTCGTACATCAGCAGCGCGGACTGCTCGGGCCAGACGATGGCCCACAGCCACAGGCCGCAGGCCTCGCCCGCGAAGACGGCCCGGTCGGCGGGGGCGTCCCGGACCTGCCAGAGCGGGGTGGGGCGGCCGGCGGCCAGCACCTTGGAGTCGGGCGGCCCGTCCACCCGCAGCGAGGGCCCCGGATCGGGTCCGTCGATGCCGGCGTAGCGCGCGCCGAGCCCGACGCCCAGTTCCTCGGCGACGAGCAGCAGCTCGCCCATGCCGCCGAGCGGTCCGGGTCCGGAGCAGGCGACGGCGGTGGCCCGGCCGCCGGTGCGGTCGTCACCGGCGTGGGCCACGCCCGTGAACAGCCAGCCGACCGGGAGCGGCCAGGGCATCCACACGGGCACCCGGGCCCGGTTCACCACGACGCCGAGCGCCTCGACGCTCGGCGGGACGACCGGCTGGAGCGGATGCACGCTGCCGTGGACATCGCACTGCCAGGAGTCGGCGAAGAGTCCGGGCGCCCTGACCCGGCCTGCGCACTTCGGGCAGCTTGGTTCGCCCCTCATACCGCCCAACGGTCCTCCCCGGCCGTCCCCGCGTCAAGGACGATCACCCGCGCGCGGCGCGCGGCGGGGGCGCGGCGGCCCCGCACCACGGGGCACACGGGCGCCGTCGGCCAATTTAGATGTAGGTTGCATTCATTAGATTCTCTAACTTATTCTGTGCATAACGCATCGATCCAGTGGAGCCATCACAGGGAGAGGGAGAGCCCATGCCGTCAGAGGCACTGCCGGAAGAGGACCCATTCGGCCGGGAACCGGCCGGCATCCTGCGCCAGCCGAAGGCCGTCTGGGCCACCGCGGGCGCCTCGGTCGTCGCGTTCATGGGCATCGGCCTGGTGGACCCGATCCTGCCGTCCATCGCCAAGGGCCTGGAGGCGACACCCAGTCAGGTGTCCCTCCTGTTCACCTCGTACTTCCTGATCACCGCAGTCGCCATGCTGGTGACCGGCTTCGTCTCCAGCCGGATCGGCGGCCGCAGGACGCTGCTGGCCGGGCTGGCGCTCGTGGTGGTCTTCGCCGGGCTCTCCGGCACCTCCTCGTCCGTCGCCGAACTGGTCGGCTTCCGGGCGGGCTGGGGCCTGGGCAACGCGCTGTTCGTCTCGACGGCGCTCGCGGTGATCGTCGGCGCGGCGGCCGGCGGCAGCTCGGCGGCGATCCTGCTGTACGAGTCGGCGCTCGGCCTCGGCATGGCGTGCGGGCCGCTGCTCGGCGCCCTGCTCGGGGACGCCAGCTGGCGCTACCCCTTCTTCGGGACGGCCGCGCTGATGGCGATCGGCTTCCTCTGCATCACCGCGTTCCTCAAGGAACAGCCCCGGCCCGCCCGCAGGACCTCGCTGCTCGACCCGCTCCGGGCCCTCGGCCACGGCGGGCTCGCCTCCGTCGCGGCCTCCGCGTTCTTCTACAACTACGCCTTCTTCACCATCCTGGCGTTCACCCCGTTCGTGCTGGACATGACGCCGTACAAGTCCGGTGGCGTCTTCTTCGCCTGGGGCCTGCTGCTCGCGGTCTTCTCGGTGCTCGTCGCGCCCCGGCTGCAGAAGCGGTTCGGCTCGCTCGCGGTGCTCGGCGCCTCGCTCGTCCTGCTCGCCGCCGACCTGCTGGTCCTCGGCTACGGCAGCCACACCGCGGCGATCGTCTGCACCATCGTGTCCGGGGCGCTCATCGGCGTGAACAACACCGTGTACACGGAGCTGGCGCTCGGCGTCTCGGACGCGCCGCGGCCGGTGGCCAGCGCCGGCTACAACTTCGTCCGCTGGTTCGCCGCGGCCGCCGCGCCCTATCTGGCCCCGAAGATCGAGGAGTGGAGCGACGTCCACATCCCGTTCGTCGTCGCCGCCGTCGCCGCGGTGCTCGGCGCGGCCGTCGTGGGGATACGGCGCTCCGCGCTCACCCACGAGGCGCGCGAGCTCGAACCGAAGCACGCCGCGGAGGACGGCGTCGGCGTCTTCGCCGGCTGAGTCCCGGACGGGGCCCGGCCGCCGCCGTCCGGGCCCGTCAGTCCAGCGCCGCGGAACGCCGCAGGGGATCGCGCAGGTCGGTCCCCTGGGCCAGCCACTTCTCCTGGAGTTCCCGCGCGCCCCGGACCCGCTTCCAGGCGGCCTCGTTGGGCGTCATCGGCAGCAGCGGCAGGAAGCGGACCGGGTCCAGCGGCTCGTCCAGCTCCAGATCCTCGACCAGCCCGCCGCTCTCCGCGACCAGCACCGAGCTGAACGGCGCCCCCGGCCACAGCGGCTCGCCCACGTCCAGCGAGGCGCCCGGCGCCACGACCAGCCCCTCCACCTGCGGCGCGGCCGCCAGCACCGCCAGCTTGCGCAGCACCTGGTCGGTGTCGGCGAGCCCGCCCCGTACCGAGAGCACCAGCTCGGCGCGCGGGCCCTTCACCGGATCGGCCAGGACGGCGGTCGGGTCGGACATGGGCCGGCCGGACATGCCGAGCGTGGCGTACCGGACGATGTCGCCGTCGATGAAACGGAGCACCTCGATCCGGTCCGTCCCGAGGAAGGTCACCGCCGCGCGTGCGTCCGGTTCACCCAGGGCCGTACGTAGCCGGGCCTCGACCTGAGCAAGAATTTCTGCCATGCGGCGAGCATAGGACGCGTATGGAACGGGCAAAGTAAGGGATTGGGCCTGTACCGGCTGCTAGCCTGGGGTGTCGGTCGCGGGGCAGCACGCAGAAGCGTCGCTCTCAGCCCGCGCAACGTCGTCCCTCACGGGGGACCGACCGGAGGAGGTGGGGCTGCGGTGGATGGAAGTCGATCGTGCAGTACCGACCGCTCTTCCGACCGGCGCCTCTCCGCGTGACCCGATGACCCGGTCGAGGCCGCCACGGCATGTCGCGCGTGACGGAAGAGCGCCCCTCTTTGCCTGTCTGTAGCGAACGCCGTCACCGTGCCGCCGCGGTGCCGCCCGCTTTGCGGATGTGAGCCCACGTCCCCATTCCGGGCTGTGCCACGCCCTCGCCGACGGCCCTCCGTGAAGGAGCCAGCCATGTCGATGATCCGTGACCTGCGCGCAGTCGTGCGCCCCTCCCTGCGCAAGAACGCCGCCCTGCACAACAGTTACGACACCACCCGCGACCCGTCCGCCTCCAGCGCGGTCGTCGACTGCGCGGTCTACCGCGACGGCCGCCGCCTCGCCGAGACGGAGGGCACCTGTCACTCCCCGCGCGAGGCGATGCTCCAGGTGCGCGAGGACGGCGGCTTCGCCTGGATCGGCCTGCACGAGCCGACCGAGGAGGAATTCGCGGGAATCGCCCGGGAGTTCGGGCTGCACCCGCTGGCCGTGGAGGACGCCGTCCACGCCCACCAGCGGCCCAAGCTGGAGCGTTACGACGACACCCTGTTCACCGTCTTCAAGACCATCCACTACGTGGAGCACGCCGAACTGACCGCGACCAGCGAGGTCGTCGAGACCGGCGAGGTCATGTGCTTCACCGGCCGGGACTTCATCATCACCGTCCGGCACGGCGGGCACGGCTCGCTGCGCGCCCTGCGCCACCGTCTGGAGGACGACCCCGAGCTGCTCGTCAAGGGCCCCTCCGCCGTGCTGCACTCCATCGCCGACCATGTCGTGGACGGGTACATCGCGGTGGCCGGAGCGGTGCAGGACGACATCGACGAGGTGGAGATCGAGGTCTTCTCCACCCCGGACAAGGGCAGCGCGCGCGGCTCGGACGCCGGACGGATCTACCAGCTCAAGCGCGAGGTGCTGGAGTTCAAGCGGGCCGTCTCCCCGCTGCTGCGCCCGATGCAGCTGCTGAGCGAGCGGCCGATGCGGCTGATCGACCCGGACATCCAGAAGTACTTCCGGGACGTCGCCGACCACCTCGTACGGGTGCAGGAGGAGGTCGTCGGCTTCGACGAACTCCTCAACTCCATCCTCCAGGCCAACCTGGCGCAGGCGACCGTCGCGCAGAACGAGGACATGCGCAAGATCACCTCCTGGGCGGCCATCATCGCCGTACCGACGATGATCTGCGGCGTCTACGGCATGAACTTCGAGCACATGCCCGAACTCAAGTGGACCTACGGCTATCCGATGGTGCTGGGCTTCATCGGCGCGGTCTGCTTCTCCATCCACCGCATGCTCAAGCGCAACGGCTGGCTCTGAGCCGCCCCGCCCTCCCCCGCGCCGCCGCTGCCCATTCACCGGCCGGTCTAAGCTCTGCCCATGACTGCTGACACGCTGCTCGGGACGGCCCTCGTCGAGGAGGCCGCCAAGAAGTCGGGCCTCGTCTGGGTGCGCTGTAACGGCCACGCGCGGGCGCTGTGGCACGTCTGGCACGAGGGCGCCGTCCACCTCGTCGGCGACGGCCCCGGCGAGCAGCCGTTCCCGGCCGGGCTCACCGAGGGCGCCACGGCCGAAGTGACCGTCCGCAGCAAGGACAAGGGCGGCCGCCTCGTCGCCTGGTCCGCCACCGTCACCGAACTCGCGCCGCACTCCGAGGCGTGGGAGGCCGCCGTCGCCGAGCTGAAGGGCAAGCGGCTGAACGCGCCCGACGCCGAGCGGATGCCCGAGCGGTGGGCCCGCGAGTGCCGCGTCGTACGGCTCACGCCGCTGGACGCGCGCACCGAGCTGCCGCAGACCTCCGGGGCGGCGGCGCCGCTGCCGACGACGGCGACGACCCGGCTGCCCGTCCCGGCGAACCTGCCGCGCCTGCTCAAGCGCTCGCTGCGCAAGTAGCGGCCGGTCAGGCCGTGGGCGAGGTCCTGGGCAGCTGCCTGCCGTAGTCCACGGTCTCGTCCTCCGGCGGGGCCTTCAGCGAGAAGTCCTTGCCCCAGTCGGCGAGCGTGATCACACCCCCGCCGCCGCCCCTCGCGAAGCGCAGCGGATACGGCTTGCCGTCCAGCGCCACATCGAGCGAGCCGCCCGCGCCCTCGCCGCCCATGATGCGGATCGTGCGCTTCCCGCGGATCTCGTCGCGGTCGCCCTTGGACAGCTCGCCGTGCAGCGTGAGCATCCCGTCGAGCAGCACCTTCTTGTCGGTGAACCCGCTGAGCTGCTTGTACGTGGGGTCGTCCTGGGGGACCTTGACGTACTTGTCCTCCAGCTTGTCCGCCGCGGCCGCGCCGTCCTCGCCGGTGTCCGTCTTCCCCTCGTCGGCGTGGCTCCAGAAGCCGGCGTCGGCCTTGAGGTACAGCTCCTCGCCGATGCGCAGCAGGGTGAAGGAGCTGTTCTTCGAGGTGACGGAGCCCGCCCCGCCCCGGTCCTTGAGCCGCATGTCGATCTTGTACGTGCCGCCCTTGCTCACCAGCGTGCCGGCGAGGCGCACCGCGTCGGCGGAGTCCACCGCGGTCCGCGTCTTCTTCTCGATCTCCGGCGCCGAGAGCTTGCCGACCCCATTGGTCCCCTTGTCCGGGTCCTCGCTCCCGCACGCGGCCAGCGCCGCGGTCAGCCCCGCGCAGAGCACGACGGCGAGGGTTGCGGTCCGGCGGCGGGCCCGGACGGCCGGGGCGGAAGAGGTCACAGGCGCACTGCCTCTCGTCTCCATGGTGGGGTTGGCAGACGGCAGCGTACCCGTGCGGCCTACGCCATTGGACGCAGAGCCGTCCGGACGGTCCGCCGGGGCGGTCCGGGACCGTACCGGCTAGCCTGATCACGTCATAACGGAGCGATAACTGTCGGAAGCGGGCAGCACCGGCGCCCGGAAACGATCGAGGAGGCGCGGGAATGACACCGGTCACACCCAGGGTCTTCGTCTCGCACCTCTCGGGCGTGCCGGTCTTCGACCCCAACGGCGACCAGGTGGGGCGGGTGCGCGACCTGGTCGCGATGCTCCGGGTCGGCGGCCGGCCGCCCCGGCTGCTCGGCATGGTCGTCGAGGTGGTGAGCCGGCGGCGGATCTTCCTGCCGATGACACGGGTGACCGGCGTGGAGTCGGGACAGGTGATCACCACCGGCGTGGTCAACATGCGGCGCTTCGAGCAGCGGCCCACCGAACGCCTGGTGCTCGGCGAGTTCCTGGACCGCCGGGTGCGGCTGGTGGAGACGGACGAGGAGGTCACCATCCTGGACGTGGCGATCCAGCAGCTGCCGGCCCGCCGGGACTGGGAGATCGACAAGTACTTCGTCCGCAAGGGCCGGGGCGGGGCACTGCGCCGCAAGGGCGAGACGCTGACCGTCGAGTGGTCGGCGGTGAAAGGTTTCTCGCTGGAGGAGCACGGGCAGGGCGCCGAGTCCCTGGTGGCCACCTTCGAACGGCTGCGCCCGGCCGACGTGGCCAACGCGCTGCACCATCTGACGCCCAAGCGCCGGGCGGAGGTCGCCGCCGCGCTGGACGACGACCGGCTCGCCGACGTCCTGGAGGAGCTGCCCGAGGACGACCAGGTGGAGATCATCGGCAAGCTGGAGGAGGAGCGCGCGGCGGACGTCCTGGAGGCGATGGACCCGGACGACGCGGCCGACCTGCTCGCCGGGCTGCCGGAGGAGGACAAGGAGCGGCTGCTGACGCTGATGCGTCCGGGTGACGCGGCGGACGTGCGGCGCCTGATGTCGTACGAGGAGCGCACCGCGGGCGGGCTGATGACGACGGAGCCGGTCATCCTGCGCCCGGACGCCACGGTCGCGGACGCGCTGGCGCGGGTCCGCCGGTCGGACCTGTCCCCGGCGCTCGCCGCGCAGGTGTACGTGTGCCGGTCGCCGGACGAGACGCCGACGGGCAAGTACCTGGGCACCGTGCACTTCCAGCGACTGCTGCGCGATCCGCCGTTCACCCTGGTCAGCTCGTTGCTCGACAGCGATCTGGTGCCGCTCCGGCCGGACGCCCCGCTGTCGGTGGTGACCAGTTACCTGGCGGCGTACAACCTGGTGTCGGTACCGGTGGTGGACGAGAGCGGTTCGCTGCTGGGCGCGGTGACCGTGGACGACGTGCTGGACCACCTGCTGCCGGAGGACTGGCGGGAGACCGACTTCCACGGCGGCGAGGGGGTGCTCCGTGGCCGGTGAGGACCGCGCCAGGGCGTCGAACGGCGCGACGGCGCTGACCCGGGTGCCGCGCAACCGGCTCGACCAGCCGAAGGCGCCGCGCCGCAGGCTGCTGCCGGAGTACGACCCCGAGGCGTTCGGCCGGTTCTCGGAGCGCATCGCGCGCTTCCTGGGCACGGGCCGGTTCATCGTCTGGATGACGCTGATCATCATCCTCTGGGTGGCGTGGAACGTGTTCGCGCCGGACCATCTGCGGTTCGACCAGTATCCGTTCATCTTCCTGACCCTGATGCTGTCGCTCCAGGCGTCGTACGCGGCTCCGCTGATCCTGCTCGCGCAGAACCGGCAGGACGACCGGGACCGGGTCACGCACGAGCAGGACCGCAAGCAGAACGAGCGCTCCATCGCCGACACCGAGTACCTGACCAGGGAGATCGCGGCGCTGCGGATGGGCCTGGGCGAGGTCGCCACCCGCGACTGGATCCGCTCGGAGCTGGAGGACCTGGTGAAGGACCTGGACGACCGGCGGGCCCTGCTGTCCGCCGAGAGTGACGAAGACCGCTGACGGGTCCACCCGCGCCCGGGGCCGGGCGCCGTAACATCGTCGGTATGGCTACGGAAGACGCGGTGCTTGAGGCACTGGCGACAGTGAACGACCCGGAGATCCACCGCCCGATCACCGAGCTGGGCATGGTGAAATCGGTCGACATCGGTCCGGACGGTGCGGTCGCTGTCACGGTGTATCTGACCGTCTCCGGCTGTCCGATGCGCGAGACGATCACCCGCAACGTGACCGACGCGGTGGCCCGTGTCGAGGGCGTGACCCGAGTGGACGTCACCCTCGACGTCATGAGCGACGAGCAGCGCAAGGACCTCGCCGCGTCGCTGCGCGGCGGCACGGCCGAGCGCGAGGTGCCGTTCGCGAAGCCCGGCTCGCTGACCCGCGTGTACGCGGTCGCCTCCGGCAAGGGCGGCGTCGGCAAGTCCTCGGTGACGGTGAACCTGGCCGCGGCGATGGCGGCGGACGGGCTCAAGGTCGGGGTCGTGGACGCGGACATCTACGGGCACAGCGTGCCCCGGATGCTCGGGGTCGAGGGCCGGCCGACCCAGGTCGAGAACATGATCATGCCGCCGTCCTCGCACGGGGTGAAGGTCATCTCCATCGGCATGTTCACGCCGGGCAACGCCCCGGTGGTGTGGCGCGGCCCGATGCTGCACCGCGCGCTCCAGCAGTTCCTGGCCGATGTGTTCTGGGGCGACCTGGACGTGCTGCTGCTCGACCTGCCGCCGGGCACCGGTGACATCGCGATCTCGGTGGCCCAGCTGGTCCCGAACGCGGAGATCCTGGTCGTCACGACCCCGCAGCAGGCCGCCGCCGAGGTGGCGGAGCGGGCCGGTTCGATCGCCGTCCAGACCCACCAGAAGATCGCCGGTGTCGTCGAGAACATGTCGGGCATGCCCTGCCCGCACTGCGACGAGATGGTCGACGTCTTCGGCTCGGGCGGCGGCGCCAAGGTCGCCGAGGGCCTGACCCGGACGGTCGGCGCCGAGGTGCCGGTGCTGGGCGCCATCCCGATCGACGTACGGCTGCGCGAGGGCGGCGACGAGGGCAAGCCCGTCGTCCTGTCCGACCCCGACTCCCCCGCCGGCAAGGCGCTGCGCACCATCGCGGGCAAGCTGAGCGGCCGTCAGCGCGGCCTGGCGGGCATGTCCCTGGGCATCACCCCGCGCAACAAGTTCTGACGCGTACACGGACAGCGGAAGGCCGGAGCCCTCGGGCCCCGGCCTTCCGCTTCTCCGTAGCCGTTACGCGTACGACTCGATGTCCTTGACCACCGAGAAGCCCAGCCCGTACGCGCTCATGCCGCGCCCGTAGGCGCCGATGTGCACCCCGCCGGGCGCGGAGCCGGCCAGCACCCAGCCGAACTCGGACTCGCGGTAGTGGAAGGGGACGGGTACGCCGTCGACCGGCAGGGACAGCGCCGACCAGGCGGGGCCGGCCAGATCGTCGGCGAGTTCGAACGCCGTCTCGGTCTGCTGGGCCAGCCAGTCGTCGCGCAGGGCGTGGTCGAGCTGCGGGGGCCAGGTGCAGGAGAGCAGGCCGGAGCCGGCCAGCCAGGCCGCCGACGAGACCGTCGTCGCCTCCAGGACCCCGGTGCCGTCGCCGCTGCGCCGTACGGGGCTGCTGGCGACGGTGACCACGACCGCGAACCGCTGCCGGTCGTTGCCGGAGTCGCCGCGGACCAGGGGTTCGTCGCCGTGGCCGATGGAACCGTGCTGGACCTCGCCGTCGGCGGCGGTGCCGAGCGGCATCAGCCTGCGCGGGCCGGTGAACGCCTCGTCCAGCGCGTACCAGGGGAAGGGCGCCCGCAGATAGCCCTCGACCGTGAGCCGGGCCGCCGGGACCGCCTCCGCCGTGACCGTGTCCGGCGCGTCCTGTGCGCCCACCCGACTCGTCGTCTCCATCAGCGGCCGCCTCCTCGATCCGTAAGGGTCCGGAGCGGCCCGCCCCCCGCGGGCGTCCTCACAGCCGGACAGATGGAGAATAGCGACACCGTCCGGGCGACCCGGGATTGGCGGGGCTCAGGTGGCGTCCGCGTCGAAGGGCGGCGGGGTGTCCTTCGGGGGCTGGTCGCCCTTCTTCAGCAGGTCGGGGGCGCCCTTGGAGCCGTTGGCCGCGGTGACGGACGCCCCGCCCGACACGCCGGTCTTCGCCTCGACGGACGAGCTGCCGCGCCCGTTCACCGCGTCGGTGACGTCGGACAGCTCCTTGCGCAGGTCGAAGCTCTCGCGGATCTCCTTGAGCCCCATGTCGTCGTTGCCGTCCATCAGCTGCTTGCGGACGAACGTCTTCGGGTTGAGGTCCTCGAACTCGAAGTCCTTGAACTCCGGGCCCAGCTCCGTGCGGATGTCCTGCTTGGCGCTCTCCGAGAACTCACGGATCTTGCGGATGAAGCGCGCGGCGTCCTGGATGACCTTGGGAAGCTTGTCGGGGCCGAAGACGAGCACGCCGAGGATCGCGAGCGCCAGCAGCTCCAGTGCGCCTATGTCGTTGAACACCTTGCGGCTCCTCGTCTTCTCCGCGACCAAGCTCGGATGAGGTCCGGACCCCGAACACGGTACCCGGCCAATCTGTCCGGGCGGTAGCTCGCCGTGGCCGTCAGGTGCCGGTTGCGGACCCCAGGGTCAAAGTTATGGACAGGTCTTTACCACCGCGCGTCACCGTGAGCTCCAGCCGGTCGCCCGGCCGGTGCGAACGGATCTTGACGATCAGCTCCTCGCCGCTGTGCACGCGTTTGCCGTTGACCTCGGTGATGACGTCGTCCGCCCGGACGCCGGCCCGGTCGGCCGGGCCGCCCTCGGTGACCGGCGAGGTGCCCGGGGAGCTCGCGCCGACCTTGGCGCCGTCCCCGGTGTACTTCATGTCGAGCGTGACACCGATCACGGGGTGGGTCGCCTTGCCGGTGTTGATCAGTTCCTCGGCGACGAGCTTGCCCTGGTTGATCGGGATGGCGAAGCCGAGGCCGATGGACCCGGCCTGCCCTCCCTCACCGGCCGACCCGCCGTCGGCGGCGCGGATGGCGCTGTTGATGCCGATGACATGGGCGTCGGTGTCCACCAGCGGGCCGCCGGAGTTGCCGGGGTTGATCGGCGCGTCGGTCTGGAGGGCGTTGACGTAGCTGACGTCGCTGCCGTCGCCCTTCTCGCCGCCCGCCGTGATCGGTCGGTCCTTGGCGCTGATGATGCCCGAGGTGACGGTGTTGGACAGGTCGAACGGCGCCCCGATGGCCACCACCGGGTCGCCCACCCGCACGTTGTCGGAGTTGCCCAGCGGCAGCGGCTTGAGCCCGGAGACCCCGCTGACCTTCACGACGGCCAGGTCGTAGCCGCTGTCCTTGCCGACGATCTCGGCCGACGCGGTCTCGCCGCCGCTGAAGGTGACGGTGATCTCACCGGAGGAGCCGGCCGGGGCCACCACGTGGTTGTTGGTGAGGATGTGGCCCCGCTCGTCGAGGACGAAGCCGGTGCCGGTGCCGGACTCGTCGGCGCCGCTGACGTGCAGCGTGACGACGCTGGGCAGGGCGCTGGCCGCGATACCGGCCACGCTGTCCGGGGCCCGGCCGCCGCCGTCGCGCTCGTCCTGGGGCAGTTCGACGCTGGTGAAGCCGCCGTTGCGCTCTATGTACGCGCCTATGCCGCCGCCGACGCCGCCCGCGACCAGGGCGAGGAGCAGCGCGCCGACCAGCAGGGCGCCGCGCCTTCTGCCGCGCCGTCCGTCCGGGAGCGGGGGGCCGGGCTGGGTGACGAGGGGCCGGCGGTGCGCGCCCCAGGGGTCGTAGCTCTGCCAGGGCTGCGCGGCCTCCGGGGCGGGGGCCACCGGCGGCGGGAACGCCTGCGCCGGGTCGGCCGGGACGCCGATGCCCGCCCCGTCGGTGCCCGCGTACGGCGGGGGCACGGGGGTGCCGTGGGCCGGTGTGGGCCGCTGCACGGGCGGGGCGGGCGCCCAGGGGCCGGGGCCGCCGTAGGGCGGGGTGCTGTACGGGTCGGGGTCGTGCAGCGGCTGCACACCGTGCGCCACGGTCACGGCGTCGTGCGGCACGGCGGCGTCAGGGGCGGCGGCGTCCGGCGCGGGCGGCTGCGGTGCGGCGGTGTCCTGCGGTACGGCGTCCGGCGCGGTCTCCTGCGGTACGGCGTCGTGCGGCGCCAGATCGTGGAGCGCGTGGGTGTGCGGCGCGGGCGCCTGTGCGGCGGCCTGCGGGGGCTCGGCGAGCGTGTCCGGGGCGGTGGGGGCCGGTGCCCGGGCGTCCGGTGCCGTCACGGCGTCCGGCGCGGCCGGGGGCTCCGTGCGCGCGCCGCCGCCCGGTGTGGGCCGGCTCCACCACTTCGCCTTCGGCCCGGCCGGCTTCCCGTCGTCCATGCTCTCCCCGCAACTGCCGCAACCGGCCCTCCGCACGCCCCCGCAGGGGCGTCCCTCCCGAAAATCCTGCCGGAATTCAACCAGGTTTGGCCCGGACCCGCGCGGCCCGTACGGGGCGCCGGGTCAGCGACGGGGAGCGAGGGGCAGCCCGTGGTCGCCGGAAGCCGGTTTCGCGGCGGCCGATGTGGGCGGCAGGGAGGGCTTCGGCTCGGGCGACGGGACCGGACGCAGCCCGCTGCCCAGGGTGCGGGCGAGCAGCGGACCGGCCCCGCCGGGGCCTATCAGCGCGGAGACGCCGGAGCGCAGGGACAGACCGTACGGGTTGGCGGTGAGTCGGCCGTGGCCCAGCAGCGAGGGGGCGGTCGGGGCGAACCCGGCCGAGACCGTGTTCACCGCGAGGGAGGCCGGGCGGTCGCCCTGGCCGGAGACGGTGCGCGAGCCCTGGCTCGGGCCGCCGCGCCGGCCGAGCACTCCCCCGCCGCCGGACCGGGCATCGGCGCCCACCGGCGTCACGCTGTTGCCCGAGCCGGAGGCGCGGGTGGGGGCGTCGGAGCCGCTGCTCGTCGGCAGGGCGCCGCCGAGCGCGATGGCGGCCAGCGAGACGGCGCTGGCCGCGGCGAAGGCGAACCTGCGCCCCCGCCAGGGCGAGCGGTCGCCCTCGCGGCCCACCTCGTGGATGCGGAAGCCGGAGCCGGCCGGTGCGGCGGGCAGCGCGGTGGCCCCGCCGTGCGCGGCGGGGAGGTAGCCGAAGCCGTCCAGGGGGCCGGGGGCGGTGGTGAGGTCCGCCCGGCCGCCCGGCGGGCGCGTGCCCGGGAAGAGACCGTCACCGAATCGCCCGGAGTCGCCCGCGGGTCTTCCCCGCAGCTCGTCGTCACCCCCCGGCGGTCCGCCCGGAAGCCCCTGGAGACGGGCCAGGAAGCCCTCGGAGGGGGAGGGCTGGGCCGCCTGGGCGAACACGCTCTTGAGCCGGCGCTGGGCGGCCGCCTCGGCCGCGCATCTGGCGCAGGTCGCGAGATGGGCCAGCACCCGGTCGCGGGCGTCGTGTTTGAGCTCGCCGTCCACGAGCGCGGCGAGGCGGTCCCCCAGGTGTTGTTCCGCGGGGGTCGGATCTGTGCCGCTCACGCCGTGCCGCCCTCCCCGGCCAGGAGGGCTCCCGCCAGCGAGCGCTGCTCGGCCCGCGCCTCGGGCGAGCGGTGCCGCAGGGCCTTGCGCAGGTGGGAGCGCCCGCGGTGGATACGGCTGCGCACCGTACCGAGCTTGACGCCGAGCGTGGCGGCGATCTCCTCGTAGGAGAGTCCCTCGATGTCGCAGAGGACGACGGCGGCCCGGAACTCGGGCGCGAGGGTGTCCAGCGCCTGCTGGACGTCCGCGTCGAAGTGGGTGTCGTTGAAGGCCTGCTGGGGCGACGGCTCGCGGCTGGGCAGCCGCTCGGCGGCGTCGTCCCCGAGGGAGTCGAAGCGGATGCGCTGCTTGCGGCGGACCATGTCCAGGAACAGGTTGGTCGTGATGCGGTGCAGCCAGCCCTCGAAGGTGCCGGGCGTGTAGGTCGACAGGGAGCGGAAGACGCGGACGAAGACCTCCTGCGTGAGGTCCTCCGCGTCGTGCTGGTTGCCCGTCAGCCGGTAGGCGAGGCGGTACACGCGGCCGCTGTGCGTGCTGACGATCTCTTCCCATGTGGGCGGGGTCCACGCCTGGGATTCCGCATCGGAGGCGAAGGTCGCGGTCGGTGCGGAGTCTTTGGAAGAACGGTCAGCGATGTCGGTCACGGATTTCGGCTCACCCGCCGACCTGAGAAAGCGCCGCAGCACTCCTCCCCGATCCACAGGCGCAGCCGCACCTCCCCTATCGGCTCTGGTGGTGTCCAGTGGAGCCCCTACCATAACCACCTCGCCCGTTAGCTCCGGATAAGCCTTTTTCCAGCTGGGGCCGGGGATCGCCCCGGAACTCGGCCCGCGCGCCGCGCCCGTACACCGGGCCCGGTCCGCAGGATGTCCCCGCCCTTTCACAACGCCCGGTCCCATCTGCGGGTTCCCGACTCCAGCGGATACAGTCACCGTTGCGCCAACTAAGGGGACAGGAGAGGGTCATTACCGCCAACCGGCAGACGAGCTGGGCGTTCGCCGACGCCTTTGTCGCCGAGGACGAAGCTCTGCGCTGGGCCCGGGACCGGGCCCGCGAGGCAGGACTTCGCTCGGTGTCCCCAGGCACCGGCGCCGCGCTGCGTCTGCTCGCGGCCACCACGGACGCCAAGGCCGTCGCGGAAATCGGTACCGGCACGGGCGTGTCCGGCATCTATCTGCTGCACGGCATGCGGCCGGACGGGGTGCTGACCACGGTCGATCCGGAGCCCGAGCGCCAGCAGTTCGCCCGTGAGGCGTTCCGGGCGGCGGGGTTCGCGGCCAACCGCTCCCGCTTCATCCCCGGCCGCGCCCTCGACGTCCTGCCCCGGCTCGCGGACGGCGGCTACGACCTCGTCTTCTGCGACGGCGACCGGATGGAGAGCCTGGACTGCCTCGCTGAATCGTTGCGCCTGCTGCGACCGGGGGGTCTCGTCTGCTTCGAGGGCGTCTTCGCGGACGGCCGTACGGTCGACTCGGCCGCCCAGCCGGCGGAGGTGCTGCGGCTGCGCGAGCTGCTGCGCGCGGTCCGCGAGAGCCAGGAGCTGCTGGCGACGCTGCTGCCGGTGGGCGACGGTCTGCTCTGCGCGGTCCGGCGCGGCTGAGCGGCGGCCGGGCGGCCTCCGGGGCGTACCGGCCCCCGGACACACCGCTGCCCCGGCACGGGACCGCGCCGGGGCAGTGATGAAGTTGTGAGCGCCTCTGCTCAGCTCAGCCGACGACCTGCTTGAGGGCGTCACCGAGGGCATCGGCCTCGTCCGGCGTCAGCTCCACGACAAGCCGACCGCCGCCTTCGAGCGGAACTCGCATGACGATGCCCCGCCCCTCCTTTGTCACCTCGAGCGGGCCGTCGCCCGTCCGCGGCTTCATGGCCGCCATGCTCGTTCCCCTTCCTGAAACCAGCTCATCGCAACCGGCGGCCCCATGACAGGCGCTGCCTCACCGGCATCGAACACAGTGCTTCCACGCCATTATCCCGCATCACCGACCCCGATGACCAACATCGCTCTGCATCGCTTGGGCAACGCGCTCGCTCAAAACCACCCAATTCGGGGACCTCACTGGGATACTCCCGCCCCTGCGGCCCCTTCGCGGCACGAAAATGTTTGACGCAGGTCACATGTCCGCCCAGGGCGAAGTCGGCCATGCTTGCGTGTGGACAGGCTGCTGAACGACACGCGAAGGGGACCTCTCATGGCCGATCACGACGACGCGGTGCTCCACGACATCGTCGACGGGCTCGCGACGATCACGATCAACCGGCCCGACGCGATGAACGCCCTGAACACGGCGGCCAAGGTCGCGCTCCGCGACGCCCTGCGGTCGGCCGCCGCCGACCCCGGTGTCCGGGCGGTGCTGCTCACCGCGGCCGGCGGGCGCGCCTTCTGCGTCGGCCAGGACCTCAAGGAGCACCTGGCCAAGCTCGCCGAGGTCCAGGGGCAGGAGGGGGGCAACGCGCTGAGCACCGTCCAGGAGCACTACAACCCCATCGTGCGGGCGCTGACCGAGATGCCGAAGCCGGTCGTGGCCGGGATCAACGGGGCGGCCGCCGGCGCGGGCTTCGGCTTCGCGCTCGCCTGCGACTACCGGGTGGCCGCCGACACCGCCTCGTTCAACACCTCGTTCGCCGGGGTCGCCCTGACCGCCGACTCGGGGGTCTCCTGGACGCTGCCCCGGCTCATCGGCCGGAGCCGCGCGGCGGACCTGCTGCTGTTCCCGCGCACGATCTCCGCCGCGGACGCCCATGAGCTGGGCATCGTCAACAAGCTGGTGCCCGCCGCCGATCTCGCCGCCGAGGCGGCCGCCGTGGCCCGTGCCCTGGCCGACGGGCCGACCGTGGCGTACGCGGCGCTCAAGGAGTCCCTCGCCTTCGGGGCCTCGCACTCGCTGAGCGAGGCCCTGGAGAAGGAGGACGAACTCCAGACGAGGGCGGGCGCCTCCGAGGACCACGGCATCGCGGTACGGGCCTTCCTGGCCAAGGAGAGGCCGAAGTATCTCGGTCGGTGACCGGCCGGGAACGCGCCGCCGCTACACCGGGGTGGGGCGCGCGACGCAGTCGGCGAGGTGGTCGTCGACCAGACCGCACGCCTGCATCAGGGCATAGGCCGTCGTCGGTCCGATGAACCGCAGCCCCCGCTTCTTCAGCTCCTTGGCCAGGGCCGTGGACTCGGGGGTGACCGCCGGTACGTCCCCGAGGGTCTTCGGGGCCGGGCGGCCCAGCGGGTCGGGGGCGTGGGACCAGATCAGCTCGTCCAGCTCACCGGCGGCCCAGCCGGCCAGCACCCGGGCGTTGGCCATGGTCGCGTCCACCTTGGCGCGGTTGCGGATGATGCCCTCGTCGGCCAGCAGCCGCTCCCGGTCCGCCTCCGTGAACGCCGCCACCGCAGAGATGTCGAACCCCGCGAAGGCGCTGCGGAAGCCCTCGCGGCGGCGCAGGATCGTCAGCCAGGAGAGCCCGGACTGGAACGCCTCCAGGCTCAGCCGCTCGAACAGGGCGTCGTCGCCGCGGACCGGGCGGCCCCACTCGGTGTCGTGGTACCAGAGGTAGTCCTCGGTGGACAGGCCCCACGGGCAGCGCAGACCGCCGTCCGCCGCCGCCACGGCCTCGCCGCTCACCGGCCGGTCTCCCCGTCGTGCGGCGCCCCGTCGTCGGGCGTCTCGTCGCGGGGCTCCTTGAACAGGTCGGGGCCGCCGGTGCGGGTGGCCTGGGCGCCCGCGAGCGCCGCCTCCAGCTCCGCGATCCGCGCGTCCCGCTCGGCCAGCTCGGCGCCGAGGCGGCCCAGGGCCTCGTCCACGTCGGCCATGCGGTAGCCCCGGACGCCCACGGGCAGCCGGAGCGCCTCGACGTCCTCCCGGCCGACCGGGCGCGAGACGGGCAGCGGGTCCGTCAGCTGTTCGGGCGCCACGTCCCGCAGGACGTCGCCCTTCCCCCCACCGACCACCGCGAGGGTGACCGCGGCAACCACCACCACCATCGACAGCAGCAAGAACAAGAACACGCGCATCTCCCCTGGGAGCGGAATTCGTCCGGGTCCGATCGTGCCATGCGGGACCGGCGGCTAGTGTCGGCTGTTGGCCCCGGGCAGGTTCCGCCGGGCCCGATTCACAGGAAAGGGACACGCATGACGAGCGGTGTGCTCCGGCTGGGGCGGCGCGAATTCGGGGCGCACGAGCAGGTGGTCATGGCGATCGTGAACCGCACCCCGGACTCCTTCTACGACCGGGGCGCCACCTTCCGGGACGAGCCGGCGCTCGCCCGCGTCGAGCGGGCCGTGGCCGACGGCGCGGCGATCATCGACATCGGCGGCGTCAAGGCGGGGCCCGGCGAGGAGGTCACCGCCGAGGAGGAGGCCCGCCGCACGGTGGGCTTCGTCGCCGAGGTGCGCCGCCGGCACCCGGACGTGGTGATCAGTGTGGACACCTGGCGCCACGAGGTCGGCGAGGCGGTCTGCGAGGCGGGCGCGGATGTGCTGAACGACGCGTGGGGCGGCGTCGACCCGAAGCTCGCGGAGGTCGCCGCGCGGTACGGGGCGGGGCTCGTGTGCACGCATGCCGGTGGCGCGGAGCCGCGGACCCGGCCGCACCGGGTGGGGTACGAGGACGTGATGGCGGACGTCCTGCGGGTGACCACGGGGCTGGCCGAGCGGGCCGTGGCCCTCGGGGTGCGGCCCGACGGCATCATGATCGACCCCGGTCACGACTTCGGGAAGAACACCCGGCACTCGCTGGAGGCGACGCGGCGGCTCGGCGAGATGGCGCAGACGGGGTGGCCGGTGCTGGTGTCGCTGTCCAACAAGGACTTCGTGGGCGAGACGCTGGACCGGCCGGTCAAGGAGCGGCTGCTCGGCACGCTGGCGACGACGGCGGTGTCGGCGTGGCTGGGGGCGCGGGTGTACCGGGTGCACGAGGTGGCGGAGACCCGGGACGTGCTCGACATGGTGGCGTCGATCGCCGGATGGCGGGCCCCGGCGGTGGCCCGCCGGGGCCTGGCGTAGCGCGCCGTCAGCGGCCGACCTCCTTGGTGACCAGGGCCACCGCCTCGTCCACGTCGTCCGTGACGTGGAACAGGAGCAGGTCCCTGTCCGACGCCTTGCCCTCGGCGACCACCGTGTCGCGGAGCCAGTCGACCAGGCCGCTCCAGTAGGCCGTGCCGAACAGGACGATGGGGAAGCGGGTGACCTTGCCCGTCTGGACGAGGGTCAGCGCCTCGAAGAGTTCGTCGAGCGTGCCGAGGCCGCCGGGCAGGACGACGAAGCCCTGGGCGTACTTCACGAACATCGTCTTGCGGACGAAGAAGTAGCGGAAGTTGACGCCGATGTCCACGTGCGGGTTGAGGCCGGACTCGAAGGGCAGCTCGATGCCGAGGCCGACCGAGACGCCCTTCGCCTCGCGCGCGCCCTGGTTCGCCGCCTCCATCGCGCCCGGCCCGCCGCCGGTGATGACCGCGAAGCCCGCCTCGACCAGCGCCCGGCCGATCCGTACCCCCGCCTCGTACTCCGGTGTCCCGGCGGCCGTCCGGGCCGAGCCGAAGACGCTGATGGCGCTCGGCAGTTCGGCGAGCGCGCCGAAGCCCTCGACGAACTCGGACTGGATGCGCATCACCCGCCACGGGTCGGTGTGCACCCACTCCGAGTCGTCCTCGGAGTCCAGCAGCCGCTGATCGGTCGTGCCGGGCTGCACCTGGTCCCTGCGGCGCAGTACGGGGCCGAGGCGCTGCTCCTCGGGCCGTACCGCGCCTTCGGGGATCTCCGCACCCTCGGGGATGCGCGCGTCCTCGCGGTTGCCCATGATCTGCTCCCTCCGCCTGTGTCGGAGGCGCCCTGCGGCGCCCCCGTCTCCCGCCAGCGTAGATCGCCGCCGGTTACGGACAGGGGAATGCGGGAGGTCGGATCGTGGGTCAGGCGGTGAGCCAGGAGCGCAGGCGCTCCTCGCAGTGGGTGATGCGCTCGACCCTGACGTGCTCGTCGCGCTTGTGGGCGAGGACCGGATCGCCGGGGCCGTAGTTCACCGCCGGGATGCCGAGGGAGCCGAAGCGGGCGACGTCCGTCCAGCCGAACTTGGGCCGGGCGGTGCCGCCGACCGCGTCCATGAACGCCTTGGCCGCCGGGTGCGAGAGGCCGGGCATGGCCGCGCCGGAGTGGTCGTCGACGGTGAACTCCGCGACGCCGCAGCCCTCGAAGACCTCGCGGACGTGGGCCAGCGCCTCCTCCTGGCCGAGGTCGGGGGCGTAGCGGTAGTTGACGACGACGGTGCAGGCGTCGGGGATGACGTTGTTGGCGACGCCGCCCTCGATGCGTACGGCGTTGAGGCCCTCGTGGTATTCGAGCCCGTCGATCACCGGCCGGCGCGGCTCGTACGCGGCGAGCCGGGCCAGGACCGGGGCGGCGGCGTGCACGGCGTTGGATCCCATCCAGCTGCGCGCGGAGTGCGCCCGCTCCCCGGCCAGGTGCAGGAAGACGCGCAGGGTGCCCTGGCAGCCGCCCTCGACCTCGCCGTTGGAGCCCTCCAGGAGGACGGCGAAGTCGCCCTTCAGCCAGTCGGGGTGGGCGTCCGCGATGTGGCCGAGGCCGTTGAGGTGGGCGGCGACCTCCTCGTTGTCGTAGAAGACGAACGTGAGGTCGCGGTTGGGCTCGGGCACGGTGGCGGCGATGCGCAGCTGGACGGCGACGCCGGACTTCATGTCGGAGGTGCCGCAGCCCCACAGGAGGCCGTCCGCGTCGAGCCGGGAGGGCACGTTGCCGGCGATCGGCACGGTGTCGATGTGCCCGGCCAGGATGACGCGTTCGGCGCGGCCGAGATCCGTCCGGGCGACGACGTTGTTCCCGTACCGGTCGACGGTGAGGTGCGGCAGGGCCCGCAGCGCCGCCTCGACGGCGTCCGCCAGGTCCTTCTCCTCCCCGCTGACCGAGGGGAAGTCGACGAGCGCGGCGGTGAGGGCGGGCCCGTCAAGGGTGAGGTCAAGCGTGCTTTCGGCCATGGCTAGGAGGGTAGTGCCTGTCGTACGGTGGGCCCGTGCCCAGGACCGTTTCCGCTGCTCCCCGACGTCCCGGCCGCGGTCGGCGGCTGCGGATCGTGGCCGCTCTCGGCGTGCTCACCGCGGTGGCCGGCTATCTGACCGTTCAGTACGTTTCGGGCGGGCGGGGTTCCGACCAGTGCACGGTGCGGTCGGCGGACGGCACCTACCGGCTGACGCCCGAGCAGGCCGCGAACGCCGCGACGATCTCCGCCGTCGGCACCCGGCGCGGGATGCCGGAGCGTGCCGTGACCATCGCGCTGGCGACCGCGCTCCAGGAGTCCGCGCTGCGCAACATCGGCCATGGCGACCGGGACTCGCTGGGGCTGTTCCAGCAGCGGCCCTCGCAGGGCTGGGGCACCGCGAAGCAGATCATGGACCCGGTGTACGCGTCCGGGAAGTTCTACGAGCACCTGGCCGAGGTGCCCGGCTACTCGCGGCTGCCGCTCACCGTCGCCGCGCAGCGCGTCCAGCGCAGTGGCTTCCCGCAGGCGTACGCGAAGCACGAGCCGGACGCGGCGCTGCTGGCCGCCGCGCTGACCGGGCGCACCCCGGCCGCGCTGGACTGCGAGCCGCCCAGGACCACCGGCGGCACGGGTGACGCGGTCGCGGTGCGGGCCGCCCTGACGAGCGCGTTCGGCAAGGACGTCCTGCCGTCCGGCGCGGGCGGCGGGGCCCCGGCGGCCGGCGGCGCGGCGGCGGACGCGCTCACGGTCCCGGTGCGCGCGGACCGCCGCGCCGAGCGGGACGGGGTGCCGCGGCGGGGCTGGGAGCTGGCGCACTGGGCGGTGGCCCAGTCCGAGGCGCTGGGCATCGACGAAGTCGCCTACGGGGGCCGGGTGTGGAAGGCCGGTGAGGGGTGGCACACGGCTCGCGAGGCGGCGCGGCTGCGGGCCTCCGACACGGACGAGGTACGGCTGCGCCTGGTGCGCTGACCCCCGGGGCGGACAACGCCTGACCGCCCGCGCGCGCGTGCGAGCCCTCGCCCGTGCGGGCGTACCGCCGTGCGCCGCGGGCGCCCCGCGAGCGGTGGCCCGGCGATCGGCGCGCCGTCGCCCGTAAGCCTTGTGCCGTAAGGGGAGTGACGGTTCGGCGGTCGGGCACGGCGCGCACCGTTTGCCCCGGTTCCTCCATTGAGGATTATCCGACGCATTGCCAGGTCTTTACGTCGGCGTACCGCAACCTCACCCGCCCCCACGGCGGTTGTCAGGGCGTCCGAGCCACGGACAGCCAGATTTCCCCTCCCGTCGAAGGAGCATCATGTCCCTCCCCCTGACCCGCCGGATCGCCCGTACCGCACTGCTGTTCGCGGCGGGTGCGACCTCCGTGGTCGGTGCGGCCGGCGCCGCGGGTGCCGCGGGGCTCCCGCAGACCGCGGACCTCGGTGGCCTCACCAGCGTCGAGGGCTCCGGTCTCGGCAAGACGGTCGAAGGGGCCGCCCAGCCGGTCTCCGACGTCGCGGGCGAGACCGGCGGCAAGGTCGTCGGCACCACGCTCCCGGTGGCGGGCAGGACCGTCACCGACGTCGGCGGCAAGGCGGCCCCCGCCGCGAAGCAGGTCACCGGCACCGCACAGAGCACGGTCCAGGGCGACGCCGCCGGCGGTCTCACGGACGCGGTCGGCGGCGGCCTGGGCAAGGGCCTGCCGATCGGCGGCTGAGCCCGTCCTGCCGCACGTACACGCGGGGGCCGCAGGGAGTGCGTACTCCCTGCGGCCCCCGCGTACGCCGGTGCTCAGCCCAGCCGCTTGACGGCCGCCGCGACGCGCTCGTCGGTGGCCGTGAACGCCACCCGTACGAAGCGGTCGCCGGCCGGTCCGTAGAAGTCGCCGGGCGCCACCAGGATGCCCAGCTCCGCGAGGTGTGCCACGGTGTCCCAGCACGGTTCGTCGCGGGTCGCCCACAGGTAGAGGCTCGCCTCGCTGTGCTCGATGCGGAAGCCGTGCGCCTCCAGGGCCGCGCGCAGGGCGGCGCGTCGGCCGGCGTACCGGGTGCGCTGCTCGGCCACGTGCGCGTCGTCGCCGAGCGCGGCGACGGTCGCCGCCTGGACGGGGGCGGGCGTCATCATCCCGCCGTGCTTGCGGATCTGGAGCAGCTCGCCGAGCACGGCCGCGTCGCCCGCGACGAACGCGGCGCGGTAGCCGGCCAGGTTGGACCGCTTGGACAGCGAGTGGACGGCGACGATTCCCTCGTACGTACCGCCGCACACATCGGGGTGGAGCACGGAGACCGGTTCGGCCTCCCAGCCCAGTTCCAGGTAGCACTCGTCGCTGAAGACCAGCACGCCGTGCTCGCGGGCCCAGGCGACGATCCGGGTCAGCTCGTCCTTGGCGAGGACCCGGCCGGTCGGGTTGGACGGCGAGTTCAGCCAGAGCAGCCGGAGGCCGGCCGGGTCGAGCGCGGTCGGGTCGTCGTAGACCACAGGTTCGGCACCGCAGAGCCGGGCGCCGACCTCGTACGTGGGGTAGGCGAGGCGCGGGTAGGCGACCTTGTCGCCGGGGCCGAGGCCCAGCTGGGTCGGGAGCCAGGCCACCAGCTCCTTGGAGCCGACGACGGGCAGCACGTTCTCGTGGGCCACCCCGGCCGCGCCCAGCCGCCGCTCCACCCAGCCGGTGAGCGCGTCCCGCAGTTCGGCGGTGCCCCACACCGTCGGATAGCCGGGGCTGTCCGCGGCCGCGACGAGCGCCTGCCGGATCAGCTCGGGCACCGGGTCCACCGGCGTGCCCACGGACAGGTCCACGATCCCGTCCGGGTGGGCCCCGGCCGTCGACTTGTAGGGCGCCAGCTTGTCCCAGGGGAAGACCGGGAGGCGGGAGGAGACTGCGGACACGGCTCTCTGCTTTCTCGTACGGGGGTCACGCGGGCGGTCCGGGGGGCGGGCGGGAAACACCGCGGTCCCGCACGGCGACGAGCCGTACGGGACCGCGGCGGCGCACGTGCCGGGCGCTGTTACTGGTTCTGCGGCGGCAGCGCGGCGACGAACGGGTGGTCCCGTTCGATCAGACCAAGCTTGGAGGCACCACCCGGCGACCCGAGGTCGTCGAAGAACTCGACGTTCGCCTTGTAGTAGTCCTTCCACTCGTCCGGGGTGTCGTCCTCGTAGAAGATCGCTTCCACGGGGCAGACCGGCTCGCAGGCTCCGCAGTCGACACACTCGTCCGGGTGGATGTACAAGGACCGCTGGCCCTCGTAGATGCAGTCGACGGGGCACTCTTCGATGCAGGCCTTGTCCTTGACGTCGACACAAGGCTGCGCGATGACGTAGGTCACGCTGTCGTTCCTCCTCGGTAGGGCGTTGGCTCTCGCGCGGGAGCGCGGCGTCGTCGATGCCCGCCCCTAGTATCTCCGTTCGCGGGCACGAACCGAACAGGAGGGGCGGACAGAGCTGTGGAATTCACCATCGGCGGACGGCTGGAGGTCCGAATTGCACCGGCTGACGTGGGCAAACGGGTATCAGTCAGGCGTTTGACCGAAGACGGCCCCCACGGGCCGAAATTCACCGACACGGTCGGCGTTCTCACATCGTGGGACGACGGTGTGCTGTCCGTCACACCCCGCGGCGGGGATTCGGTGCGCATCCCCGAGTCCTCCCTGGTCGCGGGGAAGGTCGTGCCGTCCGCCCCGGCCCGGCGGCGCGGACCCGCCGCCTCCTTCGCCGAAATCGCCCCCGTCTCGGCGCGCGCCTGGCAGCCCGTGGAGAGCGAACCGCTGGGCGACTGGCTGCTGCGCGCCTCGGCCGGATTCACCCGGCGCGCCAACTCGGTGCTGCCCCTCGGCGACCCCGGCCTCCCGCTCGGCCGGGCGCTCGGGCGTGTCCGCCAGTGGTACGCGGACCGGGACCTGCCGGCGTACGTGCAGACGGCGACCGGCGCGGAGGGGGCGCAGGAGGAGCTGTGCGCGGCCCTGGAGGAGCACGGCTGGCGGCGCGAGGTGACGGCGGAGCTGCGCATCGCCGCGCTCGCCCCGGTCGGTGACCTGCCGGCCGAGATCTCCCGCGTCCGGCTGTCCCGTACGGCCGGCTCGGAGTGGCTCGCCCGCTACCAGCGGGTCGGGACGCCGGGCCCGGAGGTGACGGCCGTGCTGCGCGGCGGGCCGTCGGTGTGGTTCGCCACCGTGCCCGGCGGGCCCGGTGAGGCGGCACCCGCCGCGATCGGGCGATGCGTGGTCGACGGGCGGTGGGCCGGCTTCATGGCCGTCGAGGTGGCCCCCGAGCACCGGCGCCGGGGCCTGGCGACGGCCGTGATGACCGCGCTGGCCCGGCAGGCGATGGACGAGGGCGCGTCCGCCGCCTGGCTCCAGGTGGAGGCGGACAACGAGGGCGCCCGCGCCCTGTACGAGGGGATGGGCTTCGCGGTCCACCACCTGTACCACCACTTCCGGCCGGTGTGACCGTGGCCGACGAGGGGAACGACCGCGAGGAGCTGCGCCGCCGGTTCGCGGCGGAGGCCCGCGCCGAACGGCCCGATCTGGCGCTCCTGTGCCTGCTGGTGGCGGCGGTGGCGGACCCGGAGCTGGACGCGCGCGGGATCGACGAGGCGCAGATCGAGCTGGACCGGCTCGCCGGGCAGCTCCCCTACGGGCTGCGCGGCGCCCATGCCTGGGCGTCGGCGCTGGCCGAACTGCTCGGTGAGCGCTACGGGTTCGAGGGCGCCGCGGCCGACTACCGGCGCCTGGAGTCGTCCCTGCTGCACGAGGTGCTGCGGCGGCGGCGCGGGCTGCCGATCCTGCTGTCGGTGGTGTGGATCGAGGTCGCCCGGCGGGCGGGCGCCCCGGTGTACGGGGTGGCGCTGCCGGGTCATTTCGTCGTCGGGTTCGGCGATCCGGCCGAGCGGGTGCTCGCCGATCCCTTCGCCGGTGGGCGGCCGCTGACGGACCAGGACGCGGAGCTGCTGGTGACGAGCTCGACCGGGGAGCGGTGGGAGCCGTCGTCGCTGGAGCCGGCACGCCCGCTGGAGGTGGTGCTGCGGGTCCTGAACAACATCCGGGCCTGGGCGGCGGCCCGCCCGGAGCACACGGACGTGGCGCTGTGGGCGGTGGAGCTGTCCCTGCTGCTGCCCTCGCACCCGGCGGCGCTGCGCTACGAGCACGCCCAGCTACTGGTGCGCGCCGGGCAGTTCCTGCGGGGCGCGGCGGCGATGGAGGAGTACGCGCGGGTCGTCGAGGGGGTGGACCCGGCCGCGGCGGAGGCGGTACGGCACAGCGCGCGGGCGGCCCGGTCGCTGCTGAACTGACGGGCCGGGGGGGCACGCGGTCGTGCGGGGCGGGGCGGATTCCAAACCTCGCGTGGGTGCGGCGTGCCCTCCAATGGGTGATGTTCCGTTCTCCGCCACTCGATGGGCCCATGGCACGGCCCCCATGCGGCGCTCTTCCGATGGCGGGGTTCCCGGTTCGGCTTGACGGTGGATCACGTAGCCGCTGCGTCACCAGGAGTCGACACACCGTCACTCCTCGCAGGGGCGATGAAAGGACCTGTGACAGATGCGCTCTGCCCGCACGCTGTTCGCCTCGGCCGCCGTCACGGCGGTACTCACCATCACGACCCCGACGGCCTACGCGATGACCGTGGCCGCCGACCAGAACCACGGCGGCTCGTCCGCCGCCGACCACGAGCACGACAACTCCGACGGCGAGTGGAAGAAGGACAAGCCGCACGGCGGCATGCACACCGGCGGCGGCGCGCTGTCGAAGACCGTCACGAAGGAGTGGAAGCCGGGCGACGAGGGCGGCAAGTACAAGGACGCCGACAAGCCCCACGGCGGCGTCCACACCGGCGGCGGCGCCCTCGCCAAGACCGTCAGCGAGTGGAAGCCGGGCGACGAAGGCGGCAAGTACAAGGACGCCGACAAGCCCCACGGCGGCATGCACACCGGCGGCGGCGCCCTCGCCAAGACCGTCAGCAAGGAATGGCAGCCCGGCGACGAGGGCGGCAAGTACAAGAACGAGGACAAGCCCAGCGGTGGCGTCCACGCAGGCGGTGGCGCCCTCGCGCAGACGGTGAGCGAGTGGAAGCCGGGCGACGAGGGCGGCAAGTACAAGGACGAGCAGAAGCCGTCGGGCGGTATGCACACGGGTGGCGGCGCGATGGCGATGACCGGCAGCGGTCTGGCGGCCGGTTCGCTGCTGCTCCTCGGTGGCGCGGGTGTCGCGGCGTACCGGCTCCGCCGCCGCCAGGCGTCCGGCGGTGCAATGGCCTGACCGGCCCGCGGTCCCCGGGGCGTGTTCCGAAAGTCCCGCCTGCCGGGCGACGCCCCAGCCGTCGCGGTCGCCGTCCCTCCGGACGGCGGCCGCGGCGCCCGCGTTTTCCCCCTAGGGCCTGTCCGGCGGATCTTCGCGGGCCAGGCCCGAGTACCGCACCCGCCCGGACGAAAGGCTCGTTCTCCATGGCCGCCCCGCAGACCTCCGAATCCCCCGCCCCCGGAACCGCGGCCCCCACCGGTCCGCTGAGCCGGGCCCTGTTCTGGCCCCTCGCGGTGGCCGGGCTCGGCATGGTCCTGATCTACCACTCCATCGGTTCGCCGGTGGACGACAAGCCGCCCGCCCCGCCCTCGGTGGCGGTCTCCGCGGCCGCCTCCCCCTCTTCCTCTTCCTCCGCCGCCGGTGCGAAGGGCGACGAGCCGAGCGAGTCGCCGTCGCTGCCCCGCTCGGAGCCGACCCGGCTGCGCATTCCGTCGATCGCGGTGGACGCGCCCTTCACCCCGCTGTCGATCGGCGCGTCGGGCCGGCTCGACGCGCCGCCGCCGAACGACAAGAACCTGGTCGGCTGGTTCAAGGACGGGCCGACGCCCGGCGAGCTGGGGACGTCGATCGTGGCGGGCCATGTGGACACCACGACCGGGCCCGCCGTCTTCCTCCAGCTGCGGTTCCTGAAACCCGGCGCGACCGTGGACATCACCCGCGCCGACGGGACGGTGGCCTCGTTCTCCGTGGACAGTGTGGAGACGTTCAGCAAGGCGGACTTCCCGGACGACAAGGTGTACGCCGACACCCCGGACGCGCAGCTGCGCCTGATCACCTGCGGCGGCAACTACGACCGAAAGGCGAAGGACTACGAGGACAACGTGGTGGTCTTCGCGCACCTGGACTCGGTCGGGGCGAAGTGAGCGGCGCGCGCCGGGGTGTCACGGTGTCGCCGGAGCCGCCCGGGTGCCGGTGGCGTCGCGGTCGGGGCCGGGGCCGGTGTCCAGCGCCCCGGCCAGTGCCGTGGCCACGGCCACCAGGGCGAGGACGACCGTCATCGTGAGCCGGAGGCCGATGTGGTCGGCGAGGAAGCCCAGGGCGGGCGGGCCGACCAGGAACGCGCCGTAGCCCGCCGTGGAGACGGCGGCCACCCGTGCCGCCGCGTCGCGCGGGTGGTCACCGGCGGCGGACACCGTGACCGGGAAGCCGAGGGAGGCGCCGAGCCCCCACAGCACGGTGGCGGCGCCCGCCATCCAGGGGCTCGGGGCGACGACGACCACCACGAGGCCCAGCGCGGCGGTGAGGCCGCTGATCCGGACGACCCTCACCCGTCCGAACCGCTCCAGGAAGGGGCCGCCGGCCAGCCGGCCGAGGGTCATCGAGGCGGCGAAGACCAGGAAGGTCAGCGAACCCGCCGTGGCGCTCACGTCGTACCCGTCGACCATGAGCAGCGGCAGCCAGTCGTTGGCGGCGCCCTCCGCGAAGGCCATGGCCAGGACGATCACCCCGATGAGGACGAGCTGCCGGTCGCGCCACACGTGCAGTTGCCCGCGCAGCCCGCCCCCTGCGGACCCGGTGGCGGGTGCGTCCTCCTTGCCCGTGCCGTGCGGGATGGCGAGGACCGCCCGCGCACCGGCGCCGGCTATCAGCACCGCGACGAGTGTCAGATGCCATCCGACGGGGAACGCGGCCGCCGTCAGGGCCATGCCCAGGAGCGCCCCGATGACGGTTCCCAGGCTGAAACATCCGTGCAGCACGGGCAGGACGGGCCGGCCGATGGCGCTCTCGACGGCGGCGCCCTCGATGTTGAACGCCACCTCGCTCATCCCCATCCCGCCGCCGAACAGGGCGAGCCCGCCGAAGACCACGGCGGCCTGCGAGAGGGCGGTGCCGGCGGCGACCACCAGCAGCCCGGCGACGATCAGGAGGACGCCGCCGAGGATCGTCGCCCGGCCGCCGCGGCGCCGTACCAGCGGTCCGGACGCCGTGACCCCGGCCATCGAGCCGGTGGACAGCCCGAACAGCACGAGGCCCATCGCGCCCGTGGACACGTCGAGCCCGTCCCGGACGGCCGGGGTGCGGGCGACCCAGGAGGCCATGCCCGTACCGGCGGCGAGCATGAACAGGAACAGGGCGGCACGCCAGCGGCGTGTGGCGGCATCCATACAGCGGGGCCTCGTCAGACGGTCGGAATGTGGGCGTGCGAAGTGGCGGCGAAGATGACGGACGCCATGAGCGTACGATCGTACGCCTGGAGTGTACGCTCGTACCCATGACGGACCACTTCGCGGGCGACCCCCGTACGAACCACGAGCGGATGCTCGCCGGAGACCTGTACATCGCCGACGATCCGCAGATCGTCGAGGCGCAGAAGCGGGCCGTGCGGCTGGCCGCCCGCTATCTCGCCGCGTACACCGAGGACCCGGACGCGGCGCGGCCGGTCGTCGCGGAACTGCTCGGCGGCCTGGGCGAGGGGGCGCACATCCGGCCGCCGCTGTACGTCGACTACGGCTCGTACCTCACGATCGGCGAGGACACGTTCGTCAATTACAACCTCACCGCGCTGGACGTCGCCCCGATCACCATCGGCCGCGACTGCCAGATCGGGCCGAACGTCCAACTCCTCACGCCCACCCACCCGGTGGAGCCGGGACCGCGCCGGGACAAACTGGAGGCGGCGCGTCCCATCACCATCGGCGACAATGTCTGGCTCGGCGGCGGGGCGATCGTGCTGGCCGGGGTGACCATCGGGGACAACAGCGTCATCGGCGCGGGAGCCGTCGTCACCAAGGACGTTCCCGCCGACGTGGTCGCCGTGGGCAATCCGGCCCGGGTGATCCGTTCCATCTAGACGAGGACGACGGGGGACACAGGGTGGCGACCGGACAGAACGACCCCGAGCGGCGGGAGCGGATCATCGCCGCCGCGCTGGACGTGATCGCGGCCGAGGGGGTCGCCGGGACCTCGCACCGCAAGGTCGCCGCCCGCGCGGGAGTGCCGCTCGGTTCGATGACGTACCACTTCGCCGGGATGGACGAGCTGCTGCGGGAGGCGTTCACCCGCTTCTCCAGCGGGATCGTCGCCGTCTTCGAGGAGCGGCTGGGCGCTGCCGGCACACCCGACGAGGCGCGTGAGGCGGTCGCCGATCTGGTGCACCACCTCTCCGGCGGGAATCAGCGCGAGCTGGTCCTGACCCACGAGCTGTACACGCTCGCCGCCCGCAAACCCGCCTACCGCGAACTGACCCGTGAGTGGATGCGCCGCAGCCGGGTCGCCCTGGAGTGGCACTTCGACCCGGCGACGGCCCGTCAGCTGGACGCGCTGATCGAGGGCCTGTCCATTCACCGCGCCCTGGAGACCGAACCGCACGACCGCGCCCTGACGGCCGAGGCGATTTCCCGCATCACGCGCGCCTGAAACACGCGCGCCCCCAGCCCCTGGCCGGCACCTACCTGACCGAGGTGCCGGCCAGGCCCCACCGGTCGCGCCGGTCTCACCGGTCTCACTGGCCTCACCGGTCTCACTGGTCGCGCCGGTGGACCGCGTACACCGCCACCGCCCCGGCGGCCAGCGCCCACAGGGCGTAGACGGTCCAGGCACCGGCCTCGGACCACGGGAACAGCTCCGACGGGGGCTGCGGCACGGCCACGTCCCGCAGCCGGTCCCAGGCGCTGAACGGCAGGGTGTGCCGGAGCACCGCCGTCGGATGGCGGCGGTCGCTGAGGATCATCGGGAGGAGCAGCAGCACGACCACGCACGCCACGATCGAGCCGCCGGTGTGGCGGATCACCGCGCCGATGGCCAGTCCGGCGAGCGCGGCCACCGGGGCGAGCAGCGCGGACGCGGTGAGGACCTGGAGCACTCCGGGGTCGCCGAGGGAGACCGCGGCACCGCGCCCGGACAGGATCGCCCGGGTGGAGGCGAAGGAGGCGGCGGCGACGAACACCCCGAACCCGGTGGTGACGGCGGCCAGCACGAGCACCTTGGCGGCGAGCACCGAGCGCCGGGCCGGGACGGCGGTGAAGGTGGTGCGGATGAGCCCCGTCCCGTACTCGCCGGTGACGGAGACGGCACCGATCGCGGCGAGGGCCAGGACCAGCACCAGCGCGGCGTTGTCCGTGAACGCGTCCATGAGCGCCAGGCGGTGTTCGACGAAGAACTTCTGGCTCGCCCTGTCGTACTGGTACCAGTACTTGTAGTGGTCGTACGCCGTTCCGGCGTTGAAGCCGACGACGGCCAGCGCGCTGAGCACGTACAGCCAGGGCGTGGAGCGCAGCGACCACATCCTGAGCCACTCGGCCGCGAGCAGGTCGGTGAAGCGGGCGCGCGGCTGGTCGCGAACCGCGCGGGCGGGGGCGGCGGGGGCGGTCGTCGCCGTGGTCATCGGTGGTCTCCTGCCGTGTACTGGACGCTGTCCGAGGTGAGTTCCATGAACGCCTCCTCCAGCGAGGCGCCGAGCGTGGTGAGTCCGTGCAGCAGGACGCGGTGGCGCAGGGCGAGTTCGCCGATGCGCTCGGCGGGCAGCCCGGTCACCGTGAGCAGTTCGCCGTCCGCGGTCACCGCGGCGCCCTCGGCGGTCAGCAGCGGGGCGAGGACCGCGGTGTCCGGGGTGCGTACGGTGACGCTGAGCCGGGCGCCCCTGGCGGCGAACGCGCTCAGGCTCTCGGCGGCGATGAGGCTGCCGCGCCCGATGACGACGAGCCGGTCGGCGGTGTGCTCCATCTCGGTCATCAGGTGGCTGGAGACGAAGACGGTGCGGCCTTCGGCGGCGAGCCTGCGGAAGAGGCCGCGCACCCACAGCACGCCTTCCGGGTCGAGGCCGTTGAGCGGTTCGTCGAAGAGCAGGACGGGCGGGTCGCCTAGGAGGGCCGTGGCGATGCCGAGGCGCTGGCGCATCCCGAGCGAGAAGCCGGAGATGCGGCGGCGGGCCGCGGCGGTGAGGCCCACCTCGTCGAGGACCTCGTCGACGCGGGCACGCGGGATGCCGTTGCCGCGTGCCAGGACGGCGAGGTGGGAGCGGGCGGTGCGGCCGCCGTGGACGTCGCCCGCGTCGAGCAGGGCTCCGGCGTGGCGCAGTCCGCGCGCGTGGTCCCGGAAGCGGCTGCCCCCGAGGGTGGCGGTTCCGGCGGTCGGCTCGACCAGGCCGAGGAGCATGCGCAGGGTGGTCGTCTTGCCGGCCCCGTTGGGCCCGAGGAAGCCGGTCACCTCGCCCGGCCGGACGGTGAAGGTCAGGTCGTCGACGGCGGTGGTGTCGCCGTATCGCTTGGTCAGTCCGTTGACTTCGATCACGCCGTCCACTCTGCTCGCGCCGGCCGGCGGTGTCGTCGGGCCGGCGCTGACACCCTGCGGGGCCGATGACCACCCGTGGGTGTACAACCGTGGGTCGATGTGCCGGGGCGCGGCGCTGGCTACGATCGGCGCATGTCCTCGTCACCGATTCTGCCCCTGCTCAAGCGCGTCCCGCCGGGCGCGTGGGTGGCGGCTGCCTGGTGTGCGGGCATGGCGCTCACGTTCCTGATGCGGGTGCGGCTGCCCGGCGAGCTCGCGCCCACCGTGCGGCCGGGCGTGCTCTTCCTCCGGTGGGACGGCCTGCTGACGCATCTGCTCGCCACGGTGCTGCTGTTGACGGGTTGCACGCGTCTGACGCGCCGCCCGCTGGTCGCCGTGGCGGTGCTGCTCGCCGCCTCCGTGGTCGCCACGCTGCCGCTCAGTGTGGCCGAGATACCCCTCGCCCAGTTCCTGTCCGTCTACGCCGCCCTGTACTTCGTCGCCGCGACCCGTCCGCTGCGCACGGGCGTCCTCGCCCTGGTGATGTCGATAGCCGTCCCGATCGCCTATGTGAGCTACCGGGCGCTCGCCGGCTGGCCCGCCGGCACGTCGGCGGAGCTGGTGGTGGCGCTGACGGCGGTCGTCGCCTGGCTGGTGGGCCGCTCGGTGTACGAGAGCCGCCGGCACGACGCGGACCTGACGGCCAGGGCCACGGACCGGGCGCTCGTCGCGGAACGGCTGCGGATCGCCCGCGAGATGCACGACGTCGTGGCGCACAGCGTCGGCATCATCGCCCTCCAGGCGGGCGCGGCGGCCCGGGTGGTGCACACCCAGCCGGACGCGGCGCGGGAGGCGATGAGCGCGGTGGAGGCCGCGGGCCGGGAGACGCTGTCGGGGCTGCGCAGAATGCTGGGCGCCCTGCGGGAGTCGGCGCCGGGCGAGGAGGAGGCGCCGCGGGGCCCCGCCGAGGGCCTGGCCGACGTCGGGCGCCTCGCGGAGGCCACGACCGCCGCGGGGGTGCGGGTCGAGGTGGAGTGGCGGGGCGAGCGGCGGGCCCTGCCGCCGGAGCTGGAGCTGTCGGCGTTCCGGGTGATCCAGGAATCGGTGACCAATGTGGTGCGCCATGCGGGGACGGACGCCTGCCGGGTGTGTGTGCGGTACGGCGTGGAGGAGCTGTCCGTCGAGGTGACGGACCGGGGCCGGGGCGCCGGCCAGGGTGCCGGCCGGGACGCTGCGCCGGGGTTCGGGCTGGTCGGGATGCGGGAGCGGGTGGCCCTGCTGCACGGCGAGTTCGCCGCCGGCCCGGTCCCCGGCGGCGGGTTCCGGGTGACGGCCCGCTTCCCGGTGCCGCCGCCGGGGACCCTGTCCGAACCGCTGCCGGCGGTGGGGACGGTGGCCACATGAGCGCCGACGCCGCCGGGCCCGTCCGGGTGGTCCTCGCGGACGATCAGCCGCTGGTGCGGACCGCGCTGCGCATGGTCATGGCCGACACCCCTGACATCGAGGTGGTCGGCGAGGCCGGGACGGGCGAGGAGGCCGTGCGGCTGGTCGCCGAACTGGCCCCCGATGTCGTCGTGATGGACATCCGGATGCCCGGCATGGACGGCATCGAGGCCACCGAGCGCATCGCCGCCACGGAGGCCGGCACCCATGTGGTGGTGCTGACGACGTTCGACGACGACGATTACGTGTACGGGGCGCTGCGCGCCGGCGCGGCCGGGTTCCTGGTGAAGGACATGGCGCTGGACGACATCCTGGCGGCGGTCCGGGTGGTGGCGTCGGGGGACGCCCTCATCGCCCCGGCCGTCACACGGCGGCTGATCCGGGAGTTCGCGGCCCGTCCCGTCGCGTCGCCGTCCCCGCCGGCGCCGCTGGCCGCGATCACCGAGCGGGAGCGGGAGGTGCTGGTGCTGGTCGGCGGCGGGCTCTCCAACGCGGAGATCGCCGAGCGCCTGGTCATCAGTGTGGCCACGTCCAAGACGTATCTGACCCGGCTGCTGGCCAAGCTGGGGGCGCGGGACCGGGTGCAGTTGGTGATCATGGCGTACGAGGCGGGCCTGGTGTCGCCCGGCCGGTGAGCGGCGGGGCGGACGGCAGGAGGCGCCCCCGCTACAGCCAGCCCTTTTCGCGGGCCGTGCGGACGGCCTCCGCGCGGTTGCGGGCGGCCGTCTTCTGGATCGCCATGGAGAGGTAGTTGCGGACGGTGCCCTGGGAGAGGTGGAGCGCGGCGGCGATCTCCGCGTTGGTGGAGCCGTCGGCGGCGGTGCGCAGCACCTCGCGTTCGCGGTCGGTGAGCGGGTTGGCCCCGTCGGCGAGGGCGGCGGCGGCGAGGCCGGGGTCGATGACGCGTTCCCCGGCGAGCACCTTGCGTACCGCTTCGGCGAGTTGGGCGGCCGGGGCGTCCTTGACCAGGAAGGCGTCGGCGCCCGACTCCATCGCGCGGCGCAGATAGCCGGGCCGGCCGAACGTGGTGACGACGACGACCTTGACGTCCGGGAGGGCTTCGCGCAGCCGGGCCGTCGCGTCGATCCCGGTCATGCCGGGCATCTCGATGTCCAGCAGGGCGACGTCCACCGCGTGCTCCCGCGCCGCGGCCACGACCTCGTCGCCGCGGGCGACCTGGGCGACCACCTCGATGTCGGGCTCCAGGCCGAGGAGCGCCGCCAGGGCCTCGCGCACCATGGACTGGTCCTCGGCGAGGAGAAGTCTGATCATGCTCATTCCGGGGATACTAGGCCGGATTCGAACGGAACGCTGAGGACCATGGTGAAGCCTTTGCCCGAACGCTGATGGGTGGCGCGGGTGCTGACGGTGCCGCGCACGGCGGAGAGGCGTTCGGTGATCCCGGTGAGGCCGTTGCCGGGGCCGCTGCCCGCCGCGCCGCGGCCGTCGTCGGCGACGGTGAGTTCGAGGACCCGCCCGTCCAGCGTCTGGCGCGGGGCGAGCGAGACGGTGCAGCGCTGGGCGCCGCTGTGGCGTACGACGTTGGTCACCGCTTCCCGCAGCCCCCAGGCGAGCACCTCCTCCGTCTCCTCGGGCAGCCCGTCCGGCACCTCGGCGGGCACGTCGGCGGTGACTCCGGCGGCGGCCAGCGCGGTGCGGGCCCCGGCCAGTTCGCCGGGCAGGGTCGGCCGGCGGTACCCGGTGACGGCGCTGCGTACGTCCACCAGCGCCTGGCGGCTGACCTGTTCGATGTCGGCGACCTGGGCGGCGGCCCGTTCGGGCTGGTCGGGAAGCATCCGGCCGGCCAGTTCGCTCTTGAGGGTGATCAGGGAGAGCGAGTGGCCCAGGAGGTCGTGCAGATCGCGGGCGAGCCGCAGCCGCTCCTCGTTCGCGGCGAGCTGGGCGACCGTGGCACGGGCCTCGCGCAGCTCGACCGTGGTGCGCACCAACTGCCGTACGCCGGTCATGGCGAAGCCGCCGAGCAGAGCCGGGAAGACCAGCGCGGTGATGATCTCGCGCGGGTTCTCCAGGGTCGCGCCGACCCCCACCAGCAGGGCGGTGACGGCGGGAATCAGCCAGCGCGCGGTCCGCAGCGGCAGCGTGGCGCCCACGGACACCGACACGTACACGAACAGGACCAGCCAGCGCGTGCCGAACGTCAGCGACAGCAGCACCGCGAGCGCCCCGAGGAACACGAGGAACGCCCGGACCCGGAAGACGTCGAGCGCCTTCGACGTGTGCCGGAAGACCAGGACGAGATAGGCGCCGACGAACACCAGCAGCCCGAGCACCCCGAGCGCGGTCGCCCACGGGGTGTGGTTGCCGTCCGCGAGATCCTTGACCGGCGCGCTCATGAACGCCAGCCAGATCCCGATCCACAACAGCTTCACCCCGGCCTGCCGCGCGGTACCGGGCATCCGCCCCAACCCCACCGACATCTCGTCGTCCCTCACGCCTTCAACGTGTCCTTCCGGTAGAGCCAGGCCGCGCCGCCCGTGAAGAGCAGGAAGTAGGCGCCGAGGACGGCGATGTCCCGGGCGTGCGGCGCGCCGCCCATTTCGACGGCCTGGCCGAGTGCAGCGTACGCGTGGGTGGGCAGCCACTCGGAGATGTTCTGGAGCCACTGCGGGAAGGTGGCGCTGGGCATCCACAGGCCGCCGAGGATGGAGAGGCCGAAGTAGATGATCATGGTGACCGGACGGACCGCGTCGCCGCTGGCGAGGTAGCCGATGGCGACGCCGAGCGCGGCGAAGACCAGGGAGCCGGCCCAGATGACGCCGGTCAGCGCGGCCCACTGCCAGGCGTCGAAGCGCACGTGTTTGAACGTGGCGGCGACGAGGAAGACGACGACGATGCACGGCAGGGTGACCATGGCGGCGCCGGCGATCTTCGCCAGGACGTAGCTGCGGCCGGGCAGTGCGGTCAGCCGCAGTTGGCGTACCCAGCCCTTCTCGCGTTCCTTGGCGATGCGTTCGCTGTTGCCCATCAGGACGGCGGTCAGCGCGCCGAAGGAGGCCATGGAGACCATGAAGAAGGACTGGAGCGTCAGATCCGTGCGCGGGATCGTGTCGGTGTCGTTCTGGGTACTGGAGATCAGCAGGTAGATCACCGAGGGGTAGATGACGGAGAAGAACATGAACTTCTTGTTCCGCAGGGTCCTGGTGACTTCGAGCCGGATCAGGGCCCAGGAGAAGGGGTTCGTCATGAGTTCTTGGCCTCCTCGGCCTCGGTGATGGCCACGAACGCCTGCTCCAGGCCGATTCCGGCGACTTCCAGTTCGCGCGGGTAGAGGCCGAGGCCGTAGACGGCGTGCACGGTGGCGTCGGCGTTGTGCGACTGGATGCGCACCCGGCGTCCGTTGATGTCGAGCGTCGAGAGGAACGGCAGCGCGCGCAGGGCCGCTTCGTCGACGGCGTCGTCCAGTGCGAAGGAGATCCGGCGGGCTCCGGCCCTGGCCTTGATCTCGGCGGCGGTGCCGTCCGCGAGGAGTCGGCCCTTGTGGAGGACCAGGACGCGGTCGGCGATCGCGTCGGCCTCTTCGAGGTAGTGGGTGGCGAACAGGACGGTACGGCCCTGCGCGGCCTGCTCGCGCATGGTGGCCCAGAACGCCTGGCGGGCGGTGACGTCCATGCCGGTGGTGGGCTCGTCCAGCACGATGAGGTCGTTGGCCCCGGCGGTGGCGAGCGCGAACCGTACGCGCTGTTCCTGGCCACCGGACAGCTTGTTGACCATCCGGTCGGCGATCGATGTGATGCCCGCGCGGGCCAGCACGTCGTTCAGCGGGTACGGGCGCGGGTGCAGTCCGCAAACCAGCCGGACCAGTTCCTCGACGGTGACGTCCTCCATCAGCCCGCCGCTCTGCAGCATCGCGCCGACCCGGCCGGCCGCGATGGCCTCGCGCGGGGTCGTCCCGAAGAGGCGGACCGTGCCGGAGTCGGCCGGGCGCAGCCCGAGGAGGAGGTCGAGGGTGGAGGACTTGCCCGCGCCGTTGGGCCCGAGGAGCGCCACGGTCTCGCCGGGGTGCAGACGCAGGGTGAGCCCGTCCACGGCACGTACGTCGCCATACGCCTTGGTCACCTGTTCGAAGGCGACCACCGCTGTCCTCGTCGTGGTCGCTTCGCCGGCTGTCGTCGTCGTCATGCGTCCAGCCTGGCCGTACGCGGGGTGCGCGCGGCAGAGCCGCCGGTCGTGGAAAAGGGATGACAGATGTCATGCCGCCGGTGTGACACGGGCGCGGGCCGGGTATGCGGCGGCCCTGCGGCGCGGGCGCGGGCGGCCCGGAAACGGCTGCCGCCCCCGGCCGGGAGTCCGGTCGGGGGCGGCAGCCGTGCGGTGCGCGGCAGGTCAGCCGTTGCCTTCGAGGTCGATCGTGACGGTGCGCTCGGCCTGGGTCTTGCCGAGCAGCGCGCCCTTCATCGCGTAGGCGATGTCGTCCGCGCTGAGCTGGTGCTTCTTGCCGTCGCCCTTGGTGATCATGACGCCGTCGAAGACCCCGGCGCAGAGCCGGTCGATGGCCTTCTTGTCGTAGTGGTCGACGAGCTTGCCGTCCACCGCGACCATCGAGAGGATCTGCGGCAGCGACTTGGCCGGGCCGAAGGGGATCTCCCTGCCGCCCGCCCTGATGATGACCAGCCCGGACATCGCGGGCTCCGCGAACTCCTTCATCGCCCGGTCCAGTTCGGCCTGGGAGACGGTGGGTTCCTTGGTGACGACGGGCAGTTCGACGCTCTTGGTGCTGCCGGTCTCGACCTGGGCGCGGTAGGCGTCCCGGACGGAGACCATCGACTTGTTCACGTCGATCGCCTTGCCCGCCTTGCCCGGTACGGCGACGGCCTTGCCCGGTACGAACTTGATCGTGGCGTCCTTCGCGGTGCCGGAGGCGCCGGCCAGGTCCTGGAGCGCGACGCCGAGCTTCTCCTCGTCGATCGGGAAGACCGGCTCGACGGTCCGCGCGCCGCCGAAGAGCGAGCCGATGACGGAGACCGGGTTGTAGTCGCTGCCGGCCGCCGCGCGCACGGTGGCCTGGCTGTCCAGCGAGAGCCCGGCCTTGTCGGGGGCGAGCTCGACCTCCTTGCCGTCCACGGTCAGCTTGAGCGGGGTCGCGGCCCGCCCGGCCAGCGCGGCGTCCAGCTTCTCGACGCCGTCCTCCTTGGTGCCGCCGCCGATGTCCACACCGAGCACGGTGGTGCCCTTGGGCACGTCGGAGTGGTTCATCAGGAGCCCGGCCCCGTAGGCGACGCCCAGCAGGCAGACGGCCGCGACGCCGAGGAGGACCAGCTTGGAGCGGCCCTTCTTGGCGGGGGCCGGCTTCGGCGCGGGACGGGCGGCCGGGGCGGGCTGCGCGGGAGCGGCGCCCGACGGGCCCGCGCCCTTCGGGTCGCCGGGGACCACGGGCATGCCGCTGTTCAGCGTGTCGCCCGAGACGTTCTCGCCGGGGCCGGCCGGGGCCGCGAACTGCGGGGTGAGGATGGCGGTGTCGTCGGACATGCGCGGCGGCACCCCGCCGGTCAGCGGGCCGCCGGGGCTCTGCGGACCCATGCCGGGCGGGAACGGGCCGGGCCCGTCGAGGTTCGGCGTGAGCGGCGAGATGCCGGGCACCGGGCCCGTGGTGGGGCCGGCCGGTCCGGGCGTACGGACGCCGAGGTCGGGGGCGGTACGCGGACCGTCGGGGGCCGCGCCGGGCCCCGTACCGCCCGAACCCGCCGGGAAGTCGCGCTGCGGGCCGTCCGAGAAGTACGGCAGGTCGGTACGGGGGCCCGAGGGCGGGGAGACCCGCCGGGGCAGGGTGCCCCCGGGGCCACCGGCGACCGGGCCGCCGGGCACACCCGAAGCACCCGAAGCACCCGGACCGGCCGGAGCATCGGAACCACCGGCGCCCGCGAGGCCGCCGGGACCACCCGCGAGGCCACCGGGCCCACCGGCACCCGCGGACCCACCGGCTCCGGCTTCGCCCACGACCGGCGCCGTGAAGCCCGCGCCGTCCGTGTCGCCCGGTCCGTCCGCCGACGGCTTCGCGGCCGCCGGGGGCTTGCGCGGGGCGAACCAGTCGCTGCCGCCGCCCTCCTTGGCCGGCTTCTCGCCGGAGTCCGCCGCCGCGTCCTCGCCGGGCTCCGCGGCCGGGGCCGGGGAGGCAGCCGGGGCGCCGCCCTGCGCGGGGGCGCCCGGACGCGGGGTCGAGCCGGTGCGCTCGGTGCCGCTCTCCGCCTCACTCATGGGCGTACGCATGACAACCGGCGGGATGGGGCGCGAGCCCGGAATGTTGATCCGGATACGCGTCGTCAGGGTCGTCTCGGTCTTCGGCTCTTCGGAGCGGTCCGGACCGGCAGATTCCGGGGCCCCTTCCGGGGCGTCCTGCGACGGGTGCGTCGACGGATACTGGCGTGATCCGTACGGCGGCGTACCCGAGGGGTACGCGGCTCCTCCGCGACCCTGGGGCCCGGAGGACGAACTGTCAGTTTCACGACTCAAAGCAGGTTCTCCCGATTGGCTCCGCCGCCCGTACTTCCCCCGTGCCACAGCCCGGGCGCGCGAACCACCATACTGGCCGCCGCCGAAGCACACCGCGCGACCGGGGGAAACGACTGCGCACCCCCTGGACGGGCAGGGGGCATGACGGGGCACACTACTTGGCAGGTCGGCCGCTGTCGGCCCGCTGCCGGGGCGATCGCGGCATGGTGGCACAGATCACAGCAAGGCCCATTCCGCCCAGCATGAAAAGCCCCAGGCCGAGCGCGTCACCGAAGACATAGTCCCCTTCGGGCCGCCCACTGAGCAGAACAACGATGGAAACCAGCCAACCTGCGGCGGGGGCCAGGGCTCCGGGCTGGGTGCCCGTCAGCGTGCGCCCGCCGTAGAAGAGGCCGGCCGTGCCGACCAGGGCGATCAGCAGCCCGCCGGGGAACCAGGCGGCCTGGACGAGCGTGCCCGCGATGCCCACGACCGCTCCGAGGACCGCCAGGCCGAACAGGACGGCGATCCGGGCGGGGTTGACCGGCGCGGCCAGGCCGGTGGCCGGAATGTCCCTCTTCTGCGTTTCGGTCCGGTCGCCGCCGGCCCGCGCCCTGCTGCTGCCGCTCACCGCTCGGCTCCCGGCACGCCCGCGAACAGATCGTCCTCGCGCTCACCGGCCGGGGCGCCCGGGGCGCCGGAGGCCAACTCGTAGTACTCGGTGGTGAAAACGGGCTGGCCGAGGTCGTTGGAGAGGGCGAAGTAGAGCCCCTGGAGGGCGATCTGGGTGGCGTGCGCACGCATGGCGGCGGCCTTGGCCCGCTCGTAGCCCGTGCCGTCGATCACGGTGGTGATCAGGGCGTCGTCCACCACGCCCGGTACGTCGCCGATCGCGGCGATGCCGGGGAAGGCGTCGGGGACCTCGGCGCGCAGGGCGGCGAACCGCTCGTCGGCGACCGAGCGCGGCACCCGGTTCCAGTAGACCTTGGCGACGGCGTGCGGGGCGGCGGCGCCGGGGCGGTACGCGGCGTCGGCGGCCAGTTCGGCGGCGCGGGTGGCGACCCGGTGGGTCTGGATGTGGTCGGGGTGGCCGTAGCCCCCGTCCGGGTCGTAGGTCACCAGGACCTGGGGGCGCACCTCGCGGATGACGTCGACGAGATGCCCGGCGGCCTCGTCCACGTCGGCCGCCCAGAAGGCGCCGGGGCGGTGGTTCTGCTCGGCACCCATCATCCCGGAGTCCCGGTAGCGGCCGGCGCCGCCGAGGAAGCGATGGTCGGTGACGCCCAGCTCCCCCATGGCAGCCGCGAGTTCGCCGCGGCGGTACGGGCCGAGGGTGTCGTCCCGGTCCGCGGCGTGATGGGCGAGCGCGGGCGGGATGACCTCGCCCTCCTCGCCGAGTGTGCAGGTCACCAGCGTGACCAGGGCGCCTTCGGCCGCGTACCTGGCCATGGTGGCGCCGTTGTTGATCGACTCGTCGTCCGGGTGCGCGTGCACCAGGAGCAGTCGCCGGGCGGGAAGGTCCGTCATGGGGACCACCCTACGAGCCCCCGGCGTCAGAACTTCAGGCCCCCGATCATGCCGGCCACGTTCGTGGTCAGCTCGGAGATGGTGGGCGCGATGGTGGAATCGGCGAGATAGAAGCCGAGCAGCGCGCAGACGACCGCATGTCCTCCCTTCAGTCCGGACTTCCGGATCAGCAGGAAGACGATGATCGCCAGCAGCACCACCGCCGAAATCGAGAGCGCCACAGCGGTTCACCTCCATCTGTACGGTCGGGCACGGGCAGCACGCGTGGAGCCAGCAGGTTCATACCCACCGAGCGCTACGGATCATAACTATCCGTGGCACCGCATTGATCGGGGCACAGCAGCACGAGGGGCGCACGGACGGAGCGGGCCGATAGGTTCGGCGCATGACTTCGCCAGAGATCACGTTCCCGCTCCAGTCGGCACGGACCATGAGATTCACTCTCGGGGCACCTCGCGCGTTCACGGTTTCACCCGACGGTGGACGCGTGGTCTACGTGCGCTCGGGTTCCGGCACGGACCGCTCGGGCCGGCTCTGGGTCCTTGACCTGACCGGGGACGGGGCCCCGCGGGAGCGCCTGGTGGCCGATCCGCGGGCGCTGCTCGGCGGTTCGCCGGAGCGGCTGTCGGCGCGGGAGCGCGCCCGCCGGGAGCGCAGCCGGGAGGGGTCGTCCGGGATCGTGGGCTACGCCGTGGACGCGGCGGCCGAGCTGGCCGCGTTCGCGCTGTCGGGGAAGGTGTACGTGGCCGATCTGCTGGGGGGCACGGCGCGTGCGCTGCCCGTCCCCGGCCCGGTGATCGACCCGCGCCCCTCCCCGGACGGGCGACACGTCGCCTATGTGTCCAAGGGTGCGCTGCGGGTCGTGGGTGTGGACGGCGAGGCGGACCGGGTGCTGGCCGAGCCGGAGGACGACCAGGTCACGTACGGGCTCGCGGAGTTCATCGCGGCCGAGGAGATGGGCCGCCCACGGGGCTTCTGGTGGTCGCCGGAGTCCGACCGGCTGCTGGTGGCGCGCGTGGACGAGAGCCCGGTCCGGCGGTGGTGGATCGCGGACCCGGCGCACCCGGAGCGCAGGCCGGCGGAGGTCGCGTACCCGGCGGCCGGCACGCCCAACGCCGAGGTGGGGCTCCAGGTCGTGGGCCTGGACGGCAAGCGGGTCGACGTGACGTGGGACCGGGCCCGGTTCCCGTATCTGGCGCGGGTGCACTGGTCCTCGTACGGGGCTCCGCTCCTGCTCGTCCAGGCGCGGGACCAGCAGAGCCAGCTGTACCTCGCGGTGGACCCGGAGACGGGTGCGACCCGGACCGTGCACGTGGACGAGGACGAGGTGTGGCTGGAGCTGTTCCCCGGTGTGCCCGCGTGGGCGCCGGACGGGCGGCTGGTGCGGGTCACGGACGAGGGCGGGGCGCGGGTCCTCGCGGTGGGCGACCGGACGCTGACCGGGGCGCAGCTGCACATTCAGTCGGTGCTGGACATCGGGGACTCGGACGTCCTGGTGTCGGCGTCGGCGGGCGCGGAGGCGGAGGCTCCGGAGGTCGGCGAGAGCCATGTGTACCGGGTCAACGAGCTGGGCGTCGAGCGGGTCTCGGCGGGCGTCGGCGTGCACACGGCGGTCCGGTCCGGGCGGGTGACGGTGCTGGTTTCGACGTCGGTGGAGCGGGCAGGCGCGACGGCGAGGGTGCTGCGCGACGGCACGGAGATCGCGGTCGTCGCGAGTCACGCGGAGCGGCCGGTGCTGTCCGCGCGGCCGGTGCTGACGGAAGGGGGCGCACGGCGAATTCCGTGCGCCGTGCTGCTCCCCACCCACTATTCGGAGTCTGATGGTCCGCTTCCTGTGCTGATGGACCCGTACGGCGGGCCGCACGGCCGGCGGGTGCTCGCCGCCCACAATCCGCACCTCACCTCGCAGTGGTTCGCGGACCGGGGCTTCGCCGTGGTCGTCGCGGACGGGCGCGGTACGCCCGGCCGTTCCCCGGCCTGGGAGAAGTCGGTCAAGCACGCGCTGGCGCTCACCGTGGAGGACCAGGTGGACGCCCTGCACGCGCTCGCGGAGCGGTTTCCGCTGGATCTCGGCCGGGTGGCGATCCGGGGCTGGTCCTTCGGCGGCTTCCTGGCCGGTATGGCGGTGCTGCGGCGGCCGGACGTCTTCCACGCGGCGGTCGTCGGCGCCCCGGTGACCGACCAGCGGCTCTACGACACGCACTACACCGAGCGCTATCTGGGCGACCCCGCGGAGCAGGCGGCGATGTACGCGTACAACTCGCTGGTCACCGACGAGGGTCTTTCGTACCCGGAGAAGCAGGTGCGTCCGATGATGATCATCCACGGGCTGGCGGACGACAACGTGGTCGTCGCGCACAGCCTGCGGCTGTCCTCGGCGCTGCTCGCCGCCGGCCGGCCGCACGAGGTGCTGCCGCTGAGCGGGGTGACCCACATGACCCCGCAGGAGAACGTGGCCGAGAACCTGCTGCTCCTCCAGGTGGACTTCCTCAAGCGGTCGCTGGGGCTCTGAGCTACCAGCCGGGCGGCGGCTGGGAGGGCGGCGGGGGCGGGCCGAAGCCGCCGCCGCCCTGCGGGTAGCCGTAGCCGGGGGGCTGCTGTGCGGGGTACGGGGGCGCGGCCTGTCCGGGGCCCCAGCCCGGTCCGCCGCCCCACGGCTCGCGGCCCGGTCCCGGCGCTCCGGCCCCGCCGGGCACCGCGAGGGCGATCAGCGCGGCCACGGCGGCGAAGCCCTGGAACATCCAGCTGAGCACGGTGAGTTGCATCTCGCCGGGCAGCACGTCGAAGTGGTCGAACATCTCGAAGTGCACGATCCGCATCACGCCGAGTACCGCGCCGGGCAGCAGCAGCGCGGCGGCGATCAGGCCGAAGGGGCGCGCGTGCGTGGCCCGCGCGACGGCGCTGATCCCGCAGAACAGGCACAGCAGGGCCAGCAGCACGGCGCCCCAGCCCGCCGGGGCACCGGTCAGCTGCTGTCCGATCCGGTCGCCGCCCGTGTACCACTCGGGGAACAGCTCCGGATACCGCACCATCTGGCGGATCTCCCAGGCGATCAGCACCGCTCCGGCCGCGCCCAGGGCCAGGAACGCCAGGACGCCCGCACCCGGTCCGGGCCTGGTGGGCAGCGGCTCGTGGGAGTCGGCCGGGGGCCTGCGGCCCGCCCCGGCGGTGATGATCATCGCGGCGCCCGCGGCGAGGGCCACGAAGACGCAGATCAGGGCCCGTGAGCGCAGGTCGTCGGAGTAGCCGGACTCCATGCGCCGGTTGCCGATCGTCCAGAGTCCGGGGAGCCGGACGCCGATGGTGACCACCCCGGCGGCGACGAGCGCGGGAGCGGCGACCGCGGTGCGCAGGGAGGCCACGGCGACGGCGACGTACACCACGAACAGGACGACGTCCATGGCGGAGGTCGCGGGCATGACCCACAGATCGGGTTCGTTGAATCCGGCCCAGTACCGCCACAGTTGGCTGAAACTCGTCGCTCGAACGTCCCGAATCAGCCAGCACGCGACGATCACCGCGAGCAGGGCGGACAGCACGGCTCCGGTGGCTCTCGCTCCGCGGGTGAGTATCATCCCGTCGATACTTCCGTGCGCCCGCCCTCCGGACAAGAGGGCCGACACCGTCCGTATCACGGTGCGCCGTACACCGGTTGACGCTGCGTCAGCGCACCCGGCTGCTCCCGGAGGGCGGCGGCGGGCCCTGCTCCTCGCCGGGGAGCGCCGTCCCGGCCGTCCCGCCCTCGCCCGGCTCGGCCCCTTCCTTCCCCGGCTCCGCCGCCGCGCGCGCCGCCCGTGCGGCCGCGTCCTCCTGGCCGTCCTCGCCCGGTACCGCCTCCAGCGTGCCCTCCGGCGGGACCACCCGCTTCTCCTCCGCGAAGTGGCAGGCCGAGTCGTGCCGGGCGGGCGTGTCCGTGTCGCGGAAGACCGCCGGGACCGCGAGCAGCGGCACCTCCAGCTCGCACCGCTTCTGCGCCTTCCAGCAGCGGGTGCGGAAGCGGCAGCCGGAGGGCGGATTGGCGGGCGAGGGCACGTCGCCGTGCAGGATGATCCGCTCGCGGAACTCGCGCGCCATCGGGTCCGGCACCGGCACGGCGGACAGCAGCGCCTGGGTGTACGGGTGCGTGGGGTGGTCGTAGATCTCCGCGTCCGTGCCGATCTCGATGAACCGGCCGAGGTACATGACGCCGACCCGGTCGGAGATGTGCCGCACGATCGACAGGTCGTGCGCGATGAAGACGTAGCTCAGGTTGAACTCCGCCTGGAGCCGGTCCAGCAGGTTGACGACTTGGGCCTGGACGGAGACGTCGAGCGCGGAGACCGGTTCGTCGGCGACGATGATCTCGGGGTTCAGGGCGAGGCCGCGGGCGATGCCGATGCGCTGGCGCTGGCCGCCGGAGAACTGGTGCGGGTAGCGGTTGATGTACTCCGGGTTGAGGCCGACGACGTCCAGCAGATCCTGGACCTTGCGGCGGCGGCTGCCCTTGGGGGCCACCTCGGGATGGATCTCGTACGGTTCCCCGATGATGTCGCCGACCGTCATGCGCGGGTTGAGCGAGGTGTAGGGGTCCTGGAACACCATCTGGATGTTGCGGCGCACGGCCTTGAGCGCGCGGCCGGACAGCTTGGTGACGTCCTCGCCCTTGTACCGGATGGAGCCGGCCGTCGGCTTCTCCAGGTGGACGAGCAGCCGGGCGACCGTCGACTTGCCGCAGCCGGACTCCCCCACGACGCCGAGGGTCTCGCCGGCCCCGAGGTCGAAGGAGACCCCGTCGACCGCCTTGACCGCGCCGATCTGCTTCTTGACGAGGATGCCCTGGGTGAGCGGGTAGTGCTTGACGAGGTCGCGCACCTCCAGGATCGGCTCGCCGCCCGTACGCGCCGGGGTGCTCCCCGCGTGGTCAGCGTGCATCGAGCGTCTCCTTCCAGAAGTGGCAGGCGCTCTGTCGGTGCTCGGCCACGTCGTACAGCGGCGGCACGTCGGTGCGGCACACCTCCTGGGCCATCGGGCAGCGCGGGTTGAAGGCGCAGCCGGGCGGGATGTGCAGCAGGTTGGGGGGCAGGCCCTTGATCGCGTACAGCTCCTGGCCCTTCTGGTCCAGGCGCGGGATGGAGGCGAGCAGGCCCTTGGTGTACGGGTGGGCGGGCGCCTTGTAGATGTCGTGCACGGGCGAGGTCTCGACGATGCGGCCGGCGTACATCACGGCGATCTTGTCGGCGACGTCGGCGACGACACCCAAGTCGTGGGTGATGAGGATCAGGCCCATGTTGAGTTCGCGCTGGAGCTCCGCGAGGAGGTCCATGACCTGCGCCTGGACGGTGACGTCGAGGGCGGTGGTGGGTTCGTCGGCGATGATCAGGGAGGGCTCCAGGGCGAGCGCCATCGCGATCATGATGCGCTGGCGCATACCGCCGGAGAACTGGTGCGGGTAGTTGCCGACCCGCTCCTTGGCGGCCGGGATGCGGACCCGGTCCATCAGCTCGACGGCCTTGGCACGGGCGTCCTTGCGGGACATGCCGCGGTGCACGACGTACATCTCGCCGAGCTGTTCGCCCACGGTCAGGACGGGGTTGAGGGAGGAGAGGGCGTCCTGGAAGATCATGGCCATCTCCTGGCCGCGGATCTTCCGGCGCTCCTCCCGCTTCATCTTCAGCAGGTCGCGGTCCTTGAACAGGATCTCGCCGCCGCTGATCCTGCCGGGCGGCATGTCGAGGATGCCCATGACGGCCTGGGCGGTGACCGATTTGCCGGAGCCCGATTCGCCGAGGACCGCGAGCGTTTCACCCTCGGCCACCGAGTAGTTGACGCCGTTGACGGCCCGGACGATCCCGTCGCGGGTGTGGAACTCCACGTGCAGATCGCGTACTTCGAGCAGCATGGCAGCGGACTCCTCAGCGCAGCTTGGGGTCGAGGGCGTCGCGCACCGCGTCGCCGAGCATGATGAAGGCGAGCACGGTGAGGGCCAGCGCGCCGGCCGGCCAGAGGAGCATGTGCGGGGCGTTGCGGATGTACTGGGACGCCGCCGAGATGTCGATGCCCCAGGAGACGGCGGGCGGCTTGAGGCCGACGCCGAGGAACGACAGGGTCGCCTCCAGGGAGATGTACGTGCCCAGCGCGATGGTCGCCACGACGATGACCGGGGCGACGGCGTTCGGCGCGATGTGGCGCAGCATCATCCGGCTGTTGGAGGCGCCGAGGGCGCGGGCCGCCTGGACGTAGTCGTTGTGCTTGGCGGTGATGACGGAGCCGCGGGCGATGCGGGCGATCTGCGGCCAGCCGAGGAGCACGATGAAGCCGACCACCGGCCAGACGGTGGAGCTGGTCACCACGGAGAGGAAGACCAGGCCGCCGAGGACGACGGGGATGCCGAAGAAGATGTCGGTGAGGCGGGAGAGGATCGCGTCCCACCAGCCGCCGAAGAACCCCGCGAAGCCGCCCAGGACGCTGCCGATGAGGGCGACGCCGAGGGTGGAGCAGATGCCGACGGTGACGGAGTTGCGGGCGCCGTACACGACGCGGGTGTAGACGTCGCAGCCCTGTCCGTCGTAGCCGAAGGGGTGGCCCGGCTGGGAGCCCTCCTGGGCCTTGCCGAGGTCGCAGTCGAGCGGGTCGCCGGAGGCGATGAGCTGCGGCCAGATCGAGATGACCACCAGGAAGAGGATGATCAGGGCGGAGATGATGAAGATCGGGTTGCGGCGCAGGTCGCGCAGGGCGTCGGACCACAGGCTCTGCGGCTTGGTCTCCGGTCCGGTGCCCTCGGGACCGCCGGGCGTCTTCTCCAGGCTGTCGCCCTCGTCGAGCGCGAGGTCCATCGGGCCGCCCGTGCCGGCCGCCGAGATCGCCTCGTCCGGTGTCTGGTCAGGCATAGCGAATCCTCGGGTCGAGTACGGCGTAGAGCAGGTCGACGATCAGGTTGGCCGCCAGGAAGACGAGCACCAGGATCGTGACGAAGCCGACGACGGTCTGCGAGTTCTGCCGCAGGATGCCCTGGTAGAGCTGGTAGCCGACGCCGTGGATGTTGAAGATCCGCTCGGTGACGATCGCCCCGCCCATGAGCGCGCCCACGTCGGTGCCGATGAAGGTGACGACGGGGATCAGCGAGTTGCGCAGCAGATGCCGGATGACCACGCGGCGCCGGGGCAGGCCCTTGGCGGTGGCGGTGCGGATGTAGTCGGCGCGGGTGTTCTCGGCGATCGAGGTGCGGGTGAGCCGGGTGACGTATGCCAGGGAGACGGAGGCGACCACCAGGCCGGGGATGATCAGCTCGTTGAGGGGGGCCTCCGGTGAGACGGAGGGCTTGATGACGCCCCACTGGACGCCCAGGAGCAGCTGGAGCAGCAGACCGGTGACGAAGGTCGGGATGGAGATGACGATCAGCGTCAGGATCAGCACGGTGGTGTCCACGGGCCGGCCGCGGCGCAGGCCGGTGACGACGCCGAGGCTGATGCCGATGACGATCTCGAAGAAGATCGCGACGAGGGTGAGGCGGATGGTGATGGGGAAGGCGGTGCCCATCAGCTCGGTGACCTTCTGCCCGTTGAACGCGGTGCCGAAGTCGCCGGTGAAGACGTTGCCCATGTAGGTGAGGTATTGCTGCCAGACCGGCTTGTCGAGGCCGAATTCGGAGCGGAGTTGGGCGGCGGTCGCCGGGTCGCACTGACGGTCGCCGCAGAGACCCGCGATGGGGTCGCCCATCACGTTCACCATCAGGAAGATCAACAGCGTGGTGCCGAAGAAGACCGGGATCATCTGCAGCAGCCGCCGGATCACATAACGTCCCATGAAGGGCTCCGGGGGTCGCGGGGGTCGGAGGCTGGGGAGTCGGGCGACGGAGCGGCCGGGCGGCCTGCGCCGTCGCGCGCGGGCCGCCCGGCTGTTCCCTACTTGACCTTGATCTGCTCGTACACCGGGACGCTGAACTGGTTCAGCGAGACGTCCGTGATGTTCTCCGAGTAGCCGGCGCTGCCGTTCTGGTACCAGAGCGGGATGACGGGCATCTGTTCGACCATGACGCGCTCGGCGTCCTGGAACGTGGAGACGGCCTTGGCCTTGTCCGTCTCGGCGTTGGCCTTGTCGACGAGGTCGTCGAACTTCTGGTTGCTCCACTTCCCGTCGTTGGACGAGGCGTTGGTGTAGTAGACGGGCTGGAGGAAGTTCTGGATCAGCGGGTAGTCCATCTGCCAGCCGGCGCGCCAGGGGCCGTTCAGCTTCTGCTGGGAGACCTGGCTGCGGAAGTCGGCGAAGGTGCCGATGGGGGCGCCGACGCAGGCCCGGTTGTTGCCCATGACCTTGTTGATGCTGTTGCAGACGGCGTCGACCCATTCCTTGTGCGAGCCGGTGTCGCCGTTGTACGCGATCTTGAGCTGGCCGCCGGGGATGCCGCCGCCCTCCTGGATCAGCTTCTTGGCCTCGGCGGCGTCGTAGGTGCACTCCTTGCCGCAGAGGCCCTTCTTGAAGCCGCCGTCCGCGCCGAGGACCGGGGATGTCCAGTCGGACGCGGGGGTGCGGGTCTTCTGGAAGATCTGGTTGGTGATCTGCTCCCGGTTGATCGCCATCGACAGGCCCTGGCGGACCTTGGCCCCGCCGGGGGTGTCCCACTGCTTGTCGTAGAACGGGAACGCGAGGGTCTGGATGATGCCGGCCGGGGTGTTGATGTAGCGGTCGCCGAGGTCCGACTTGACGTTCTTGAGCTGGGAGGCGGGCACGTCGTCGACGAGGTCGAGGTTGCCCGCGGTCAGGTCGGTGTAGGCGGTGTTGTTGTCGGTGTAGACCTTGAGGTCGATGCCGCCGTTCTGCGCCTTGTCGTCGCCGGGGTAGTCGTCCCACTTGCGCAGGCTCATCGAGGAGCCCTTGGTGTACTTCTCGATGGTGTACGGGCCGTTGCCGACCGGCTTGGAGAGCCAGCCGGCGTGGTCGGTGAAGAAGGACTTGGGCAGCGGGGCGAAGGCCGGGTAGCCGAGCGTGTCGGGCCACAGCGAGAACTTCTGCGACAGCTTGACGGTGAACGTCATGTCGTTGACGATCTTGAGCCCGGACAGCGAGGTGGCGCTTGCCTTGCCGGACTCCGGGTGGACGTCCTCGTAGCCGTCGATGTAGCCGAAGAAGTAGGCGTTCTTCTGGTTGTTCTTCAGCGCGGCGCCGTAGTTCCAGGCGTCCACGAAGGACTTGGCGGTGATCTTCTCGCCGTTGCTGAAGGTCCAGCCGTCCTTCACCGTGACGGTGAAGTTCTGGTTGTCCTTGGTCTCGATCTTCTCGGCGAGCATGTTCAGGGCCTCGCCGGTCTTCGGGTCGTACCTCTTGAGACCCCGGAAGATCATGTCGAGCACCTTGCCGCCCTGCACCTCGTTGGTGTTGGCCGGCTCCAGGGGGTTCTGCGGGTCGCCCCACGAGGAGCTCACGATTCCGTCGGCGCCACCTCCGCCGCCACCGCTGTCGCCCCCGCCGCAGGCCGTCGCCGCCAGGGCGACGGCCGCCGCGCATGCGGCCCACTTGACGTGTGTGGCTCCGCGCATGGAGTGCCTCCTCATAGTGCTCCGGCTCACGTGAGGATAAATATCACCCTATAACGGTCCCGATGCATACATACACCCGCCATACGTGTCATCAAGGGTGCAAAAGGGGCCGTAGGGCGGGGGTGCGGACGCACTCCACGAGGCCGGGACGCCGGGCGCGGCACCGGCGCGGTTCCCCGCCCGGCGGGGCGGCGGGAACGGAATCCGCGCTTCCCCGCACAGAACCTCAATACTCCATCAATTCCCTTACATATCACCGGTGTTCATCCATAACGTGACGCGTGCACCACCCGAGAAGGCCCACGTACAGGAGGACCTGCGTGAAGCGCGTCATCAGTACCACCCTCACCACCGCTCTGCTCGGCGCCGGCATCGTGGCCGGGGCCGCCGCCCCCGCGGTGGCGGGACCGGCCTGCGACAGCAGCCCCATCTACTCGATCGGCGACAAGAAGACCGTCTGGCGCGCCACCCAGGTGCACAGCGACTGGGCGAAGCCCGGCGTGACCATCTCCTACGCCAAGAACAAGACCGGTTCCTGGACCGCGACCGGGACGGCGACCGTCGGCGCCGAGGCGGGCATCATCTTCGCCAAGGCGTCGACCTCCTTCAGCGTCTCCGTCGGCAAGACCTGGTCCAAGTCGGACACCTGGACGTATGCCGCCAAGGTGGAGAAGAAGAAGGGCAAGACCCGCGGCCGGCTGATGATGTACCACGAGGCCAAGGGCTTCAGCGTGACGAAGTACCGGATGGTGCCCAAGAACACCGGCGGCTGCAAGAAGAGCAAGGTCTGGAAGAAGAGCAACAACATCGCCCCGGTGAAGCGGAACAACAACCTCTGGGGCATCCAGTACCAGTAGCACGGCGGGCCCGGCGCGAACCGTCATGAACAGCGGAGGGTGACGGACCGCCCGGACGGCCCCGGTACGACGACGAAGGCGCCCCGGAACCGATGGGTTCCGGGGCGCCTTCCGCCGTGCGCGGCGTTACGAGGCCGCGCCGACCACGTCCTTCTCCTCCGCGAAGTGGCAGGCCGACTCGTGGGCGGCCGGCGACTTCGTGTCCTTGAAGCGCTCGGGGACCGCGAGGAGCGGCACCTCGGTGGCGCACTTCTCCTGCGCCTTCCAGCAGCGGGTGCGGAAGCGGCAGCCGGACGGCGGGGTGGCCGGCGAGGGGACGTCACCGCTGAGGATGATCCGCTCGCGGCCCTCGCGGGCGGCCGGGTCGGGGACCGGGACCGCCGACAGCAGCGCCTGGGTGTAGGGGTGCGTCGGGTGGTCGTAGATCTGGACGTCCGTACCGATCTCGGCCATCTTGCCGAGGTACATGACGCCGACCCGGTCGGAGATGTGCCGCACGATCGACAGGTCGTGCGCGATGAAGAGGTAGGAGAGGTTGAACTCGTCCTGGAGCTTCTCCATCAGGTTGACGACCTGCGCCTGCACCGACACGTCGAGCGCGGAGACCGGCTCGTCGCAGATGATGATCTCCGGGTTGAGCGCGAGGCCGCGGGCGATGCCGATGCGCTGGCGCTGGCCGCCGGAGAACTGGTGCGGGTAGCGGTTGATGTACTCCGGGTTGAGGCCGACGACGTCCAGCAGGTCCTGGACCCTGCGCCGCCGGTCGCCCTTGGGGACCACCTCGGGGTGGATCTCGTACGTCTCGCCGATGATGTCGCCCACCGTCATACGGGGGTTGAGCGAGGTGTACGGGTCCTGGAACACCATCTGGATGTTGCGGCGCACGGCCTTCAGCGCGCGGCCGGACAGCTTGGTGATGTCCTGGCCCTTGAAGAAGACCTCGCCCGCGGTGGCCCGCTCCAGCGTCATCAGGAGCTTGGCGACCGTGGACTTGCCGCAGCCGGACTCGCCGACGATGCCGAGGGTCTCGCCCGCGTACAGGTCGAACGAGATGCCGTCGACGGCCTTGACCGCGCCGACCTGCTTCTTGAAGAGGATGCCCTGCGTCAGCGGGAAGTGCTTGACGAGGTTGCGCACCTGGAGGATCGGCTCGCCCTTCGACACGGGCGCGTCGATGGCGGCAACGGCCTCCGCCTCGCTCGCCGCGTCGACGGTCTCGACGTCGGAGACGTTGGGCGTGGCGTCCACGGGCTCCTTCGAGATGTCAGCCATGGATCGTCTCCTTCCAGAAGTGACAGGCGCTGCGGCGGCCGGCCAGCTCGGTGCCGTCCTGTCCGGTCACCGGCTGGAGGGCCGGGATGTCGGAACGGCAGATGTCCTGGGCCACGGTGCAGCGCGGGTTGAACGCACAGCCCGAGGGCACGTTCAGCAGGTTGGGCGGCAGGCCCTTGATCGCGAAGAGCTCCTGGCCCTTCTGGTCCAGGCGCGGGATCGAGGCCAGCAGACCCTTGGTGTACGGGTGCGCGGGCGCCTTGTAGATGTCGTGCACCGGGGCGGTCTCGACGATCCGGCCCGCGTACATCACCGCGATCTTGTCGGCGACGTCGGCGACGACACCCAGGTCGTGGGTGATGAGGATCAGGCCCATGTTGTACTCGCGCTGGAGCTCCGCGAGCAGGTCCATCACCTGGGCCTGGACGGTCACGTCGAGCGCGGTGGTCGGCTCGTCCGCGATGATCAGGTCCGGCTCCAGGGCGAGCGCCATCGCGATCATGATGCGCTGGCGCATACCGCCGGAGAACTGGTGCGGGTAGTCCGAGACCCGGGCCGCGGCGGCCGGGATCTTCACCTGGTCCATCAGCTCGATGGCCTTGGCGCGGGCTTCCTTCTTGGACAGGCCCTGGTGGACCCGGAACATCTCGCCGAGCTGGTAGCCGACGGTGAGGACCGGGTTCAGCGAGGAGAGCGCGTCCTGGAAGATCATGGCGATCTTCTGGCCGCGGATCTTGCGGCGCTCCTCGTAGGACATCTTGAGCATGTCCTGGCCGCGGAAGAGGATCTCGCCCTGCGGGATCTTTCCGGGCGGCATGTCGAGGATGCCCATGATGGCCTGCGCCGTCACGGACTTGCCCGAGCCGGACTCACCGAGGACGGCGAGGGTCTCGCCGGCGTCCACGCTGTAGTTGACACCGTTGACGGCCTTGGCCACACCGTCGCGGGTGTGGAACTCCACGTGCAGGTCACGGACTTCGAGCAGGGGACCGACGTGGTCGTCCCCCCGGCGTGCGGACGGGACTTCGGCGGTCTTGTTGATGGTGGCCACGTTCGCCCTCCTATCGCGACTTCGGATCGAGGGCGTTGCGGACGGCTTCGCCGAGCATGATGAACGCCAGAACGGTGATGCTGAGCATGATCGACGGGTAGATCAGGATGTGCTGCGCCACCCGGATCTGGTTCGAACCGGTCGAGATGTCGATGCCCCACGAGATGGTCGGGTCGGCGAGACCGAGACCCAGGTACGACAGGGTCGCCTCGGCCGAGATGTACACACCCAGCGAGATGGTGGCGACGACGATCACGGGCGCCATCACGTTCGGCAGGATGTGCCGGAACATGATCCGGGTGGTCCCCGCGCCGAGGGCGCGGGCCGCCTGGACGTAGTCGGCCTCCTTGGCGGTGATCACCGCGCCACGCATGACTCGGGCGATCTGGGTCCAGCCGAGGAACGCCAGGGCGAGGACGACGACCCACACCTTGCGCTCGCTGAAGGACTGGAGGACGACCATCGCGCCGAGCAGGAAGGGCAGGCCGAGGAAGATGTTGGTGAAGCCGGTGAGGAGCGAGTCCACCCAGCCGCCGAAGAACCCGGACAGCATGCCGATGAGGCCGCCGAAGAGCGTCACCAGCACGGTGACGCAGACGCCGACGGTGATCGAGGCGCGGGTGCCGTAGATGACGCGGGCGTAGACGCTGCGGCCCTGCCCGTCGTAGCCGAGCCAGCCCTCCGAGCCGATCTTGCCGAGCTCGGGCTTCTTCAGGAAGTGCTTGCCGAGGTCCGCGTGGGTCGCCGAAGCCCCGGTGAACCAGCCGGGGAAGACGGCTATCACCAGGAGGATGACGATGAGGACGGACGACACCAGGAAGTAGGGGTTGCGCCGCAGGTCGGCCCAGGCGTCGCCCCACAGGCTGCGTGCCTTGGCGGCCTTCACGACGGCGGTCGGGTCCGTCACGGGTCCGTTGACGTCCTGGGGCGCGGGTGCGGTCTTGGTCACGTCAGGCATAACGGATCCTCGGGTCCAGGACCGCGTACAGCAGGTCGACGATCAGGGTCATGAACAGGTAGACGAGCACCAGGATGGTGACGAGGCCCACCAGGGTGGTGCCCTCACGCCGGGTGATCGACTCGACGATGGTGCCGCCGACGCCCTTGACGTTGAAGACGGACTCGGTGACGACCGCACCGCCCATCAGGGCGCCCAGGTCGGTGCCGAGGAAGGTGATGACGGGGATCATCGAGTTGCGCATCAGGTGCACACCGATGATGCGGCGCTTGGGAAGTCCCTTGGCGACGGCCGTACGCATGTAGTCGGACCGCAGATTCTCGGCCATCGTCGTACGGGTCAGTCGTGCCACGTACGCGAGGGAGAGCGAGCCGAGCACGATGGCCGGCGTCACCAGTTCGCTCCAGGTCGCCTCGTTGGAGACGTTGGGCGAGATGATGCCCAGCTGGTCGGCGAAGACGGACTTCACGATGTGCGCCAGCACGAAGACCGGGATCGAGATGATCAGCAGCGTCAGGATGAGGACCGCGTTGTCGGCCAGCCGGCCGGCCCGCAGACCCGCGATCATGCCCAGGCCGATGCCGAGGATGATCTCGATGACGAACGCCATGCCCGCAAGGCGCAGGGTGACCGGGAAGGCGTCGCCGAGCACGTCGGTGACGGGGCGCCCGCTGGCTATCTGGTCGCCGAAGTCCTGATGAAGGATCATGCCCTTCATGTAGTCCCAGTACTGCACCAGAATCGGCTGGTCCAGTCCGAGCTTGTGCCGCATCGCTTCCAGAGTGGCCGGGTCGGCCCCCTTGTCCCCGAAGAGCCCGCGCACGGGGTCGCCGGGCAGCGTGTAGACCATCAGGAAGATCAGCAGCGTTGTCCCGAGGAAGACCGGGATCATCTGGAGCAGTCGTCGTGCGACATAGCGCCCCATCATGCCTCCATGTAATAGGCGGCGGCAGCCAACGGGCCCTTCCCCGTGCCGACTGCCCCTGAAGGGTGGGTCGGTTGCGTGGAAGGGCCCCCCGGCCACTGCGTGCGGCAGGCGCGGGACCGTTTCAGCAGTGGTCCCGCGCGTGCGCGCGGACTACGTCGGTGTGGTTACTTCTTGACTTCGATCTGCGTCAGGATCGGGTCGCCGTCCTGGGCGTAGTCGACGTTCTGGACCTTCTCCGAGTAGCCGGCGTTGACCTTGTAGTACCAGAGCGGGATGGAGGGCATGTAGTTCACCAGCTCCTTCTCGATCTTCTGGTACGCGGCGACGGACTCGTCGAGGGAGGCGGCGGAGTCGGCCTTCTTGATCTCCGCGTCCAGGCCCTTGTTCGAGAAGTCGCCCTGGTTGCCCGCGGCGCCGGTACGGAACAGGTCCGAGATGAAGTTGGCGTTCACCGGGTAGTCGAGCACCCAGCCGGAGCGGTACAGGGACTTGACCTGCTTGTCGTCACGCGCGTTGGTGTCGGCCTGGAAGTCGGCCTTCGAGTCGCCGGTGCACTTGACGCCGGTCGACTGCGTGATGCTGTTGCAGACCGCCTCGACCCATTCCTTGTGGCCGCCGTCGGCGTTGAACTGGATCGAGATCTTGTTGCCCGGGACGCCGCCGCCGTCCTTGATGAGCTGCTTGGCCTTGGCGGGGTCGTACTTGGTGACGTCGCCGGTCGCGTTCGGCTGGAAGCCGAGCACGCCCTTGGCGACCCAGCCGGTGGCCGGCTCGCGGGTGCCCTGCAGCACGGTCTTGGTGATCGTGTCGCGGTCGATGCCCATCGACAGGCCCTGGATGACCTTCGGGTCGATGTTCTTCCACTGGTCGGTGTAGAAGGCCACGGCGATGGTCTGGATCGCCGAGTACGCCTTGTCCACCGCGCGGTCGCCGAGGTCGGACCGGTAGACCGGGAGGTCCTTCGGGCCGATCTGGCGCAGCACGTCGACGTTGCCGGACTTCAGGTCCTCGTAGGCGGTCTCGAGGGTGGTGTAGTTCTTGAAGATCACACCACCGTTCTTCGCCTTGTCGGCACCCTTGTAGTCGTCGTTGCGCTCGACCTTGATCTGCTTCTTGTGGTCCCAGCTGACGAACTTGTACGCGCCGTTGCCGACCGGCTTCTCACCGGCGGCCTTCGGGTCGGCGTAGAAGGACTCGGGCAGCGGCGAGAAGACGGTGTAGCCGAGCTTGTACGAGAAGTACGGCAGCGGGGCGTTGAGCTCGATGGTGAACGTGTAGTCGTCCACCTTCTTCAGACCGGACATGGTGTCCGACTTCGGCTTGGCCTTGGCGTCCTCGGGGTGGACGTCGGTGTAGCCCTTGATGTCGCCGAACCAGGACGCGTTGGTCTGGTTGTTCTTGATGTTGGCGGCCCAGTTCCAGGCCTTGATGTAGGACTCGGCCGTGACGGGGGTGCCGTCGTGGAACTTCCAGTCCTTCTTGAGCTTGACGGTCCAGAGCTTGCTGTCCGTGGTCTCGACGGACTCGGCGTTGATCATCTCCAGCTTGCCGGAGGCGTCGTAGTCCACCAGCTGCGAGAAGATCGCGTCGGTGACGATGCTGCCGTTCGACTCCATCGTGTTGGCCGGCTGCAGCGGGTTCTGCGGCTCACCGACCTCGACGGAGAAGAAGCCGTCCGGGTTCACAGCACCCTTGGCGCTGCTCTTGTTGCCCTTGTCACCGTCGCTGTCGCCGCCACCACAGGCGGTCGCAGCCAGGGCGATGATGGCCGCTCCCGCGACCCACTTGGCGCTCTTGGCACCACGCATGGGTTTCCTCCTCATGAGTCCACTTTTGACTACAAGAAGGGCACTGGGTCGATACACCGACACCCCTGACGGTGATCGTTCAGTGCCCCTAGTGTGCTCGTGAGTCGGCGCACTCCCCACAGTGCGTGACCCATTGACCCGAGCTCAACGGAGCCAACTATTAAGTACGTCTGGGCCGTAAACCACACTTAAAGGGTCTCGGTTTGACAACATCCGTCACTTGCGCGGACCAAAATCCGGACAAAGTGATCCCAGACAGACACCCCCGAAACGGACTGTTAACACATGTTTCGGAGAGCAACCTCCGATTATCGGACTATTGTGTCTCAAATACTGGACGGATCGCCCCGAAAACCGGTTGACCAAGGCGCAGGGCCCCCACAGTGTCTGTGAGGGCCCTGCGCTTGGGCAATGCCTTGAGCTGACGGATCGTCGGCCGAAAAGCGACTGGCGGTGACGGCTCAGCCGTGCTTGGCGCGCGACGCGGCGCGGTTGCGCTCCTTCTGGTCGAGGACGACCTTGCGGATGCGGACGGACTCCGGGGTCACCTCGACGCACTCGTCGTCGCGGCAGAACTCCAGGGACTGCTCCAGGGAGAGCTTGCGCGGCGGCACGATCGCCTCGAACGAGTCGGCCGACGAGGACCGCATGTTCGTGAGCTTCTTCTCCTTGGTGATGTTCACGTCCATGTCGTCGGAGCGCGAGTTCTCGCCGACGATCATGCCCTCGTACACCTCGGTGCCGGGGTCGGTGAACAGCACGCCGCGCTCCTGGAGGTTCGTCATCGCGAAGGCGGTGACGGCACCGGCGCGGTCGGCGACCAGCGAACCGTTGTTACGGGTCGACAGGGGGCCGAACCACGGCTCGTGGCCCTCGTGGATGGAGTGCGCGATGCCCGTACCGCGGGTGTTCGTCAGGAACTCGGTACGGAAGCCGATCAGGCCGCGCGACGGCACGATGAACTCCATGCGGACCCAGCCGGAGCCGTGGTTCGACATGTTGTCCATACGGCCCTTGCGGACGCCCATGAGCTGCGTGACGGCGCCCATGTGCTCCTCGGGCACGTCGATCGTCATGCGCTCGACGGGCTCGTGGACCTTGCCGTCCACGTCCTTGGTGACCACCTGCGGCTTGCCGATGGTCATCTCGAAGCCCTCGCGGCGCATCTGCTCGACCAGGATGGCCAGCGCCAGCTCACCGCGGCCCTGCACCTCCCAGGCGTCGGGGCGCTCGGTCTCCAGGACGCGCAGCGACACGTTGCCGATCAGCTCGCGCTCCAGGCGGTCCTTCACCTGGCGGGCGGTGACCTTGCGGTCCTTGACCGCGGCCTTGGCGTCCGCGCCCTTGCCCGTGCCGCCCCGGCCGACCAGCGGCGAGGTGTTGGTGCCGATGGTCATCGAGATCGCGGGCTCGTCCACCGTGATCAGCGGCAGCGCGACCGGGTTCTCCGGGTCGGCGAGGGTCTCACCGATCATGATCTCCGGGATACCGGCGACGGCGCAGATGTCACCGGGGCCGGCCACCTCGGCGGGCTTGCGGGTGAGCGCCTCGGTCATCATCAGCTCGGTGATGCGCACGTTCTGGATCGAGCCGTCGCGCTTGATCCAGGCGACCGTCTGGCCCTTGCGCAGCTCGCCCTGCTCGACGCGGAGCAGCGCGATGCGGCCGAGGAAGTTGTCGGCGTCGAGGTTGGTGACGTGCGCCTGGAGCGGGGCGTCCTCCTCGTACGTCGGGGCCGGGACGTGCTCCAGGATCGCGGTGAAGAAGGGCTCCAGGTTGGTGGAGTCCGCCGGGACCGTGCCGTCCTCCGGCTTGGTCAGCGAGGCGACGCCGTCACGGCCGCACGCGTAGACGATCGGGAATTCGATCTGCTCCTCGTCCGCGTCCAGGTCGAGGAAGAGGTCGTAGGTCTCGTTGACGACCTCGTCGATGCGCGAGTCCGGGCGGTCCGTCTTGTTGATGCACAGGATGACGGGCAGGCGCTGCTGGAGCGCCTTGCGCAGCACGAAGCGGGTCTGCGGGAGCGGACCCTCGGAGGCGTCCACGAGCAGGACCACCGCGTCGACCATCGACAGACCGCGCTCCACCTCGCCGCCGAAGTCGGCGTGGCCGGGGGTGTCGATGATGTTGATCGTGATGACGTCGCCGCCATCCTTCGGGTGGTACTTGACCGCCGTGTTCTTGGCCAGGATCGTGATGCCCTTCTCACGCTCCAGGTCGTTCGAGTCCATCATGCGGTCGTCGAGCGACTCGGCCGCGTGCGCGGCGAACGAGCCGGCCTGCTTGAGCATGGCGTCGACGATGGTCGTCTTGCCGTGGTCGACGTGGGCGACGATGGCTACGTTACGGATGTCGTGGCGCGTGGGCATGGGTGGCTTGCGCTTCTCTCGGTTCGGGGCCCGCCGGGCGGACGCGCCACGGCTGACCTCCATGGTACGGGGCGGCCACGACTGCGGCTTCCCCGGCGGTTTCCCGCTGCCGGCGGGCTACTTCCGCGCACCGTCCGCCGGGGGCCCCGCGGCGCGCGGCGCCTTGTAGCCGATGTCCTGGTAGTGCGGGGCGCCGAGGCCGAAGGCACCGACGTTCACCAGGGCCTTTCCGGTGGCGACGAGCTGGGGGCGCTGGAAGAGCGGGATCGATCCGGCGGCGGCCCAGATCCGGGCGTCCGCCTGCCGCATCAGGTCCTGCGCCGCCTTCTCGTCCAGCTCCGCGGCCGCCCGGTCGAAGAGCTGGTCGATGTGGTCCGTACCGACCCGGGTGTAGTTCTGCTCGACGAGCAGCGAGCCGTCGGACGCGGGGACCGGCTTGGCGAAGATCGGCCGGTCGTCCGTGGCCGGGTAGGCCGTGGCGGGCCAGGAGTACAGCGCCATGTCGTAGTCGCCGGACGCCACGTGGTCACGGAAGTAGCTGTCGTCGGACACCTTGGTGATCACCGTGCGGATGCCGATCGTGTCGAGCATCGAGGCGATCTTCTCGCCCACGCTGCGCAGACCGGCGGAGCCGGGTCCGGACGGCAGCACGAAGCGCAGGCTCAGCGGCTTGCCGTTCTTGCCGAGCGGGCCGCGCGCCGCGTCGGCGCCGCGTGCCGGGGCCGCAGTACCGGCCGGGGCGTAGGCTCCGGCGGCGCCGCCGGGCTGCCGGTCCTGGGCCGGGACGGCTTCCCGCGCGGCCTCGCCGGACTTGCCGTCGTCGGCCGCGTCCCGGCCCGCGCTCCCCTTCTTCTCCGCGCTCTTCTCCGCGTCCTTCTCCGCGTCCTTCTCCGCGTCCTTCTCCGCGTCCTTCTCCGCGTCCTTCTCCGGCTTCTGCTTCTCGCCCTCGCTGCCGGCCTTGGTGCCGTCGTTGCGGTCGAGCGCCCCCTCGCGCGTCCAGCCCGCGGCGGCGAGCAGCGCCTGGGCCTTCTCGGTGTCCTGCGTGCCGAGCGCCTCGCTGCCGTCCCGGTACGCGGGCTGCCCGGCGACGGCCAGATGGCTGCCGAGCGGCTGGGCGGGCAGCCCGAGCGGCTTGAGCACGGTGTCGGCGAGTTCCTGGCGGTCCAGGGCGCGGGCGACGGCGCGGCGCACCCGGTCGTCGGCGAGCGGCCCGGACTCGCCGTTCAGCGCGAGCTGGGTGTAGGCGGGCTCCAGCGACTTGCGGACCACGTACGCGCGCAGCCCGCTCTGCTCGTCGGCGTACGCCTCGGCGGCCTCGGCCCGCTCGTCCCTGACCTCCTGCTCCTCGGCCGCCTCCTCCTCGTCGGAGCCGTGCGCGACGGCCCAGGAGCGCAGGGCCTGGGCCGGGGAGAGCGGGGCGCCGGGGCCCTGGGCGGGTGCTCCGGCGGCGCCCTCGCGGGCGGCCTGGGCGATGCGGTGGGCGGTGGTGGAGTCGATGTCGGCGATGTCCACGGTGCCCTCGGCCAGGGCCTCGGTGCGGTCCTTGGGCTCGACGGCCTTGAAGACGAGGGAGTCCAGCTTGGCGCGGCTGCCCCACCAGCGCGGGTCGCGGGTCAGCGTGACGGACCCGGTCTTCTTGTCGACCTCGCGCAGCCGGAACGGGCCGGCGGTGGCCTTGAGGGTGGTGCGGGCGCCCTCGTTGAAGGCGTCCGGGGAGCCGGTCACCTGCTTCGGGTAGAGGGGCGAGAACAGGGAGCGCCAGTCCGCGTACGGCTTGGCGAAGGTGACCTTGACCTCCAGGTCGTCGGCGCCGCGCTCGATCTTCTCGATGCGCTCGTACCCGGCGTTGCGGGCGGTCCAGTACGCGGAGTCCTTGCCGCTCAGCGCCCGCCACTGGGCGACGAAGTCGGGGGCCCCGATCTCGCGGCCGTCGCTCCAGACGGCCTGCTGGTTGAGCCGGTAGACGACGACCTGGCGGGGTTCGGTCTCGGTGACCTTCGCGGATTCCAGGTAGTCCGGGTTGAGTCGCGGGCGGCCCCGGGCGTCCAGCGGGAAGAGGGTGGGCAGCAGGGCTCCGGTGATCCGGGTGGTGGCGCTGTCGGCGTCCGCCTGGAAGGCGTTGAGGGTGCTGGGCAGGGCGTCGATCGCCCAGGTCACCCGGCCGCCGTCGGCGACCTGGGCGCGCGCGGCGCGGGCCACGTCCTGCGGTACGACGGCGACGGCCGCCGTCCTGTCCCCGCCGGAACCGCATCCGGCCAGCACGGGGAGGGTGAGCACGCCCGCGGTGAGGAGGGCGGGCAGGCGGCGGCGCTTTCGGGCCGTCCCGCGCGGGACGCCGACGTGGGACATGGCTGGTACCTCCGGGGACGGCCCGGCCCGCGCCACGCATGAGCCGGATTGAGCGTTTTCGGGGGAATTTGCAGTTGATCACACTGATGTCGTCCCTCCACTGAAAACGCCCTCGCGCGGGAAGACGGCCCCGACACGGCGCGGCCGCCCGAAACCTCACCCGTGCGGCGCAGGGACGGGTGGGCAGGGCGCTCGCATCCGGCCCCTTGCCTGCGGGCCGCCCCGGCGACCGGCTCGTGTCGCGGCTCCCCGAAGCTGGACATAGCCTCGCAAACGTGACTCCGCCTGTGAGCCGAACCCGGATTCCCCTGCCGGGGCGGGCGCTGCTCGCCGCACTGCTGGCGGTGTGCTGGCTGGCCCTGGCCCCCGCGCCCACCGCGTCCGCCGACGATCCGGTCACCCTGTCCCGCGAGGGGCAGATCACCGACCGGGTGGGCGCGCTCGGCGACCGCGAGCCCCGGGTGGCCGCGGCCCTCGACCGGCTCTACGACACGCACCGCGTCCAGCTCTTCGTGGTGTACGTACGCGACTTCTCCGGGCGCTCCCCGCGGGACTGGGCCGACGCCACCGCCGGGCGCAACGGACTCGGCCGCGACGACGTGCTGCTGGCCGTCGCCACCCACGCCCGGCAGTACGGCTACTCCCTCGACCAGGACTCGCCGCTCACCGACGCCGGCTTCCAGGAGATCGCGCGCACCGCCATCGAACCGGCGCTCCGGCGGAACGACTGGGCGGGGGCCGCGATCGGCGCCGCCGATGGCTGCGCCGCCGTCCTGGCCGGCCGGGCCGTGCCCACCCCGGCGATCACACCGGGCCCGGCCGACCCCGGCGGCGGCTCGGGCGGCACCAACACCGGGGACCTGCTGCTGCCGGTCGTCCTGCTCTGCGCGGTCGCGGCCGTCGCCGCGTACGCCTTCCTGCGGCGCAGGCGCCGGGCCGCCACCCGTACGACACCGGGCGCGACGGGCTGGGGCCGGGCCGCGCCGCGCGCCGCCCCGCTGCCGGAACTCGACGCGCGGGCCAAGGAGGCGCTGGTCGCCACCGACGACGCGGTCCGCACCAGTGAGGAGGAACTGGGGTTCGCGACCGCGCAGTTCGGGGAAGAGGCCGCCGCGCCCTTCGCCGAGGCGGTCGCCTACGCCAGAAGTCAGCTGACGGACGCGTTCCGGCTGCGCCAGCAGCTCGACGACGCCTTCCCGGAGGACGACACGGCCCGCCGCCGGATGCTGGACGAGATCCTCAGCCGCTGCGCGAACGCCGACGGCCGGCTCGACGCCGTCGCCGAGGACTTCGACCGGCTGCGCGAACTGGAGCGCGACGCGCCGCAGGCCCTGGCCGCCGCCGAGACCGCCTTCCGCGAGCTGACCGGGCGCGTCCCGGCCGCCGAGTCCGCGCTCGCCGCGATGCGCGAACGGTACGCGGAGCAGGCGTCGGACCCCGTGGCCGGTGACGTCGAACGGGCCAGGGACCGGCTCTCCTTCGCCACCTCGTCGCTCAACGCGGCCCGGCAGGCGGTGGACGGCGGCGACCATGCGGCGGCCGCCGTACGGGTGCGGGCCGCCGAGGGCGCGATCGGCCAGGCGGCCACCCTCATCGACGGGGTGGAGAGGCGGGTGCGGGAGCTGGACGCGGCGGCGGACCGGCTGCCGGCCGCGCTCACCGAGCTGGAGACCGACCTCGCGGACGCGGGCGGGCTGCTGGAGGGCGTGTCCGAGGGGGCGTCCACCGCGGACCTGCGGGGCCGGATCGCCCGGGCCCGTTCGGTCGCCGACGACGTGCGCGAGGAGCGGGGCGGCCGCTACGACCCGATCGACGCGCTGCGCCGGGCGGAGGAGGCGGACGCCGCCCTGGACGAGGCGCTGGCCGGGGCGCGGGAGCGGGAGCGGGGCGACACCCGGGCCCGCTCCCTGCTGGAGGCGGCGATGCTCACCGCGCGCTCCTCGCTCGCCGCAGCGGCCGACTACGTCACGACGAACCGGGGCGCGGTGGGCAGCGCGGCCCGGACCCGGCTGGCGGAGGGGCAGCGGCGCCTGGAGCGGGCCGCCGAGCTGGTGCGCACCGGGGACGCGCAGACCGCGCTGGCGGAGGCGCGGCGGGCGGACGCGCTGGCGGACGAGGCGCGCGCCCTGGCCGAGCAGGACGTAGGCGACTACGGCCGCGGCGGACCACCCGGCGGTACGGCGGGCGGGGGCATGGGCGGCGCGGTCCTCGGCGGCATCCTCCTGGGCGGCCTGATGGGCGGCGGCGGCGGACGGCGCGGCAGGGGAGGCGGCTTCGGTGGCTACGGCGGCATGGGCGGCGGCTACGGAGGGGGCGGGCCGGGCAGCTTCGGCGGCGGGGGGACGCGCGGCCGGCGCGGCGGTGGCGGCCGCTTCTGAGGCGGGGCGGTGGCGGCCGGCCCCGAGGCGGGGCGCGGGCCGCTTCCCGTACCCCGTCCTCGTAAACCCGTACGCCGTCCCTTTCGACCGGGCGGCCGCTCCGCGTAAACCCCGTCCCCCGTCCCCGTAAAGCCCGCCCCACGTTCCCGTAAACCCCGTGCCGCGGTCCGGCCGCGGCGAAGCACAGGAGAGGTGCCATGAGCAAGCAGACGATTCTCGGACGCGTCACCCAGCTGGCGAAGGCGAACATCAACGCCCTGCTCGATCAGGCGGAGGACCCGCAGAAGATGCTGGACCAGCTGATCCGCGACTACACGGCCAACATCGCCGAGGCCGAGCAGGCGGTGGCCGCCACCATCGGCAATCTGCGGCTGATGGAGCAGGACCACCGGGAGGACGTGGAGGCGGCGCGGGAGTGGGGCGGCAAGGCGCTGGCCGCGAGCCGGAAGGCGGACGAGCTGCGGGCGGGCGGTTCGGGACCGGAGGCGGACACGTTCGACAACCTGGCGAAGGTCGCGCTCGGGCGCCAGCTCCAGTCCGAGAAGGAGGCCGCGACCGCCGAACCGGTCATCGCCTCGCAGACTGAGGTGGTGGACAAGCTCAAGACGGGCCTGGACCGGATGAAGGCCAAGCTGGCTGAGCTGAAGGCCAAGCGGGACGAACTGGTGGCACGGGCCAAGTCCGCGGAGGCGCAGAACCGGATGACGGACGCCGTGGGCGGCGTCGACGTGCTCGACCCGACGAGCGAGCTGAGCCGGTTCGAGGACAAGGTGCGGCGCGAGGAGGCGCGGGCCCTGGGCAAGCAGGAGCTGGCCGCCTCCTCGCTGGACGCGCAGTTCGAGCGGCTGGACGCGCTGGGCGACAGCGCCGAGGTGGAGGCCCGCCTCGCCGCGCTGAAGACCACGAAGTGACGCGGGCGCGGCGGGCGGGCCCGGCTCAGAACATGCTGAGCAGTTCCTCCACCGAGCGTTCGGCGGGCGGCCGGCCGTCCGGCAGCGGCAGCTCGAACCACACGGTCTTGCCGCGCGGGGTGCGCCGCGCCCCCCAGGCCGCGCTGAGCAGCCCGACGAGCTGGAGGCCCCGGCCGCCCTCGTCCGTGTCGCGGGCGCGCCGGCGGCGGGGCTGCACGAGACCGGCGTCCCAGACCTCGCAGACCAGGGTGCGGTCGCGCAGCAGCCGGAGCCGGATCTCGCCCTCGCCGTAGCGCAGGGCGTTGGTGACCAGCTCGCTGACCAGCAGCTCGGTGGTGTCCACCAGCTCGTCCAGGCCCCAGGAGGTCAGCTGGTCGCGGGCCAGTTCGCGGGCGCGGCCGACCGAACGCAGTTCGCGGGGCAGCCGCCAGTCGCCCACGGCGTCGGCGGGCAGGCCCTGGATGCGGGCCATCAGCAGGGCGATGTCGTCCTCGCCGTGCCGGGTGTGCAGCGAGCCGAGGACCCGGTCGCAGACGTCCTCCAGCGGCTGGTCGGGGGCGACGAGCGCCTTGCGGAGCGCGGCGAGGCCCTCGTCCAGCGGATGGTCGCGCGATTCGACGAGCCCGTCGGTGTAGAGGCCGAGGAGAGCGCCCTCCTTCAGCTCGACCTCGACCTCCTCGAAGGGTTCGCCGCCGACGCCGAGGGGCATGCCGGGCGGTACGTCGAGCAGCTGCGCGGCCTCGCCCGGCTCGACCACGACCGGCGGCAGATGGCCCGCGTTGGCGAAGGTGCAGCGCCGGGTGACCGGGTCGTAGACCGCGTAGACGCAGGTCGCGAGGTACACCTCGGAGAGGTCCGCCTCGCGGGACTTGTGCGCGGCGCGGGCGGGCCACTGGGCTCCCCCGCCGCCGGCTGAGGAGGCGGAGCCGGGGGTGCCGAGTCCGCGGGCGACCTCGTCGAGCGCGGAGAGCACCTCGGCGGGCTCCAGGTCGAGCAGGGCCAGGGTGCGCACGGCGGTGCGCAGTTCGCCCATGGCCACGGCGGCACGCAGGCCACGCCCCATGACGTCGCCGACGACGAGGGCGGTGCGGTGTCCGGGCAGCTCGATCACGTCGAACCAGTCGCCGCCGACCTCGTTGGCGGTGTTGCCCGGCAGGTAGCGGCAGGCGATGTCGAGCCCGGCGGCCTCCGGGTCGCCGGGGGGCAGCAGGCTGCGCTGGAGGATCAGGGCGCGTTCGTGCTCGCGGCGGTAGAGGCGGGCGTTGTCGATACAGACGGCGGCGCGGGCGGCCAGCTCGGTGGCCAGCGTCCGGTCCCGGTCGTCGAACGGCTCACTGCCCTTCGTGCGGGAGAACCGCACCAGGCCGACCACGGTGTCGTGGGCGACCATCGGCACGGCGAGCGTGGACTGCACGAAGCCCCGGTCGTCGCCCGGCACGTCCGCCGCGCGGCCGGTGCGCAGGGCGATGGCGCAGGGCGAGCCGAAGGGGTAGCGGTGGACGGCACCGAGCACGGGGGGTCCGGTGGTCCCGCCCGGCGGTCCGGGGTGGGCGGGGACGGCGTCGGACACGGCGCTGGCGAAGGCGACCCGGCGCAGTTCGGCGGAGCCGCCGACCGCGTCCTGCGGCAGCGCGTTCCAGCTGCCGGGCGCCGCCTCGTCGCCGGTGAGCAGGGCCTGGTAGAGGTCGACGGAGGCCAGGTCGCAGAAGACCGGGACGGCCACGTCGAGCAGTTCGCGGGCGGTGGTCTCCAGGTCCAGGGAGTTGCCGATGCGGGCGCTGGCCTCGTTGAGCAGGGCGAGGTTGCGGCGGGCGCTGGCGGCCTCGCGGGCGGCGGTGTGACGCCGCGTCACGTCGGTGGCGAGTCCGGCGATGCCGATGGGGCGGCCCGAACCGCTGTGCACCCGGTAGAGGTTCATCGACCAGTGGCGGCGTTCGGTGTCGCCGGGGGCCGTGCCGACGAGCTGGAGGTCGGTGACGGAGTTGCCCGTCTCCAGGACCCGTTCGAGGGTGGCGGTGAGGCGGTCGGCCTCGGTGCCGGTGAGGTAGTCCGCGACGGTGCGGCCCCGGTGGTCGTCGGCCCGGCCACCGAAGACGGTGGCGAAGCGCTCGTTGGCCCGGACGACCGTGAGATCGGTGCCGAACAACACGAAACCGAAGGGAGATTGGCCGAAAATCGCCTGCGAGGCGGCGAGATCCGTCTCGATGCGGCGCAGGGCGCGGACGTCCACGACGATGCAGACCGCCGCCCGCTCGCCGGTGGCGGTCTCACTGGGCATCACATAGATCTCGGCGAGGCCGTGCGCCCCGCCCTTGCCGGGCATCCGGAACGGAACGAGGCCCGTCCACTCCTTGCCGTCGAGCACCTCGCCGACCCTGCGCCGGCCCTCCCTGCGGACCTCGCCCGGCAGGAACACCTCGACCGGGTCCTTGCCCAGGGCGTCCCGTGCGGCCACGCCGAAGAGACCGGCGGCCCGGCGGCTCCACTTCTCGATCAGCCCGTCCGGCCCGATCGAGAAGGAGGCGACTCTGATGTAGTCGTAGATCGAGCCGGGCGGACTGCTCTGCCACACGACGTCGCCCGCTGTCCCAGGTATTTCGCTCACGCGACCGTCCCCTCCAGCTCACACACCGGACCGGTCATGCCCGCAGTATTCAGCACTACGGCCCCGTCCGGCACGGCGTTCACGATCACAGCACGGTCTCAGTCCCTTTCAGCCAGGTTCTTCCCGACCTCCGGTGATCGCTGTGCGTCCCAACCTCACTCCTAACCAGGCAGAGCCAGCTCGAACCACACCGTCTTACCGCTCTTTCCCCGCCGGGTGCCCCAGCGGCGTGCCGCACGGGCCACGAGCTGCAGTCCCCGGCCGCTCTCGTCGTCGGGTCCCGGCGTACGTTCGGTGGGTGCTTCCGGAAGCGGATCGGAGACTTCCACCACCAGTCCGGGGAGGGCGGCGGCGCGGCCACCGGCCGTCCGGGGGTGCGTCACACGCACTCCGACGGGCCCCGGTGTGTAGCGCATCGAGTTGGTCACCAGCTCGCTGACCAGCAGAACCGCCTCGTCGACCACGGCCCCGCCGAGGCCCCACTCGCGCAGCGCGCCCCGGACCGCCTGCCGGGCGGCGCGTACGGCACCGGGGACGGCCGGAAAGCTCCACTCGGCACAATCGCCTTCGGTATCGGTCACGCCGATCACTCCCAAGAGCCGGCAACGGTGACGTCCTGCTGACGGGGGACAAACCAGCACATAACCGAAATTCGTCACCGGACACCGCCGGGCTCGACACGCGGGGCGTACGGGTGTACGGCGGTGCGCACGTACGGGTGCCCCGAGAGGCGGGGGCGCACGCACCCGGCGCCGCGCTCCGCACCGCGGGCGCCCCGCCCGCAACCGTGCGCCGCCGGTGTCCGCCGCCGACCGGGGCGCGCACCGGGCGCGGATCGGGTAACGGGGCCCCGGCGCGAGCGGGGCCGACGGTCAGGCGAGGTCGCCCCACGCCCGGAGATCGTCGAAAAGCAGTTGGTCGACGGGCGGCACCAGATCCCGGTCGGCGTACGAGAACCACGCCACGTCCTCGATCTCGCTACTGGCCCTCAGCTCGCCCGTGAAACCGGCGGTGTAGCAGGCCATACGGACCACCGCGTCCCCGGGCAGGCCGGGCCCGCCCGCCTCGTACGTGCCCACGTGCGCGACGGACTCCGTGTCGATACGGACCGTCAGCTCCTCCCGGATCTCGCGCACGAGCGTGTCGAGGTCGCTCTCGGCGCCCTCCCGCTTGCCGCCCGGAATGTAGAAGACGTCCTTCCCCCGCGGCCGGGCGCAGAGAATCCGGCCGCCCTCGATGCGGACCCATGCCACCGTGTCGATCAGGACCGCCATCGCTCCGCCTCCACCGCCCGCGACCGTGTCGGCAGTACCTTACGGCCGGGCGGTCTGGCCGATGCGCTCCACCCAGTACAACTGCTTGTGCCCCCGGTCCTGCAGTTTGTCGGCGGCCCGCTGGGCCTCGCCCTGCGTGGCGTACCTGCCCACGCGGTAGCGGTTGCCGTTGTCGTCCTGCCGTATCACCAGCCAAGAAAGCACGGCACCGCTGTCGTTGCTCATCGCGTTTCTCCCGAGCATCGCGCCCCTCCCCTGAACAATGTGCACGCCCCCACGGAACTCCAGGAAACCCCAGTACGCATATGCCTGAGCGTACGCCTGACCTTCACGCAGCGGATACGGATTTACACAAAGAGGTACCGATCCGGCCAGGAACAGACCAACGCCTCGGGGGCGCATTCTCGCGAATGCGCCCCCGAGGCGTCGCCGGGTTCAGGACATGACGATCAGGCGGCCCGGACCGGCCGGTTCACCTCACGGGCAGCCGGTAGCCGACCCGGTAGCGATCGGCGGGCACCACCACGTCGGCGGTCTCGACGGGCCGCCCCGAGGCGTGGAACGTCCGCTCGATCACCATCACCACATGGCCCGGTACGCCGCCCAGCGCCAGGAGCTCCTCCGCCAGCCCCGGGCGCGCGCCGACCTGTTCGGCCACGTTGTCCACGACGACGTCGATCGCGGCCATCCGCTCGACCACCCCGCAGCCGCCCAGCGGGCCCTCCTCCGGCAGCATCACCGGGGTGCGCCCCGTGATCGCCAGGGGCTCCCAGGAGGTGGAGAGCATCACGGGCTCGCCGGCCTCCCGGAACACGTAGTGCGTGCGCATCACCCGGTCGCCCGGCTCGATCCCGAGGCGCGCGGCGATCTCGGCGCTCGCGTCCTCCTGCTCGCTCCGCGACTCCCAGGTCCCGCGCACCCCTTCGGCCGCCTGCTCCTGCCGGAACGGTCCGGCGCCCGCGTCGGGCCGGAAGCCGGAGCGCTCGACCATGCGCGGGACGGGCCGCTCGCGCACATACGTGCCGGAACCGGAGCGCCCCTCGACCAGGCCCTCGGCCATCAGCACCTTGCGCGCCTCCAGCGCGACCGTGTCCGAGACCCCGTACTCCTCGCGGATGCGCGCCTGCGAGGGCAGCCGCGTGTGCGGCGGCAGCAAGCCGCTGACGATCTTCTCTCTCAGATCGCTCGCCACGCGCAGATAGGCGGGCCGCTCACCGAAAGCCACAGGCCACTCCCCAAGGTTGACGGACTGCGACAGCGTCGCAACCGTGGGTTCCGAACCGCAAGCGCAGGCCATGACTTCACTCGAAGTGATGACATCGGGCGGGCCTGCGCATAGTTCCGCACCGGATCGGCCAGGACGGCTTTAAACCGCCTTTGCCAAACCCTTGACCGCGTTTGGTCCAGACCAATAACTTCTGGCCTCATGCGTCGAAGAACCCAGTCTTCACTCGCCATCGCCGCCTGCGCCTTCGCACTCGCGGCCTCCCTCTCCCCCGCGGCCAACGCCTCGTCCGGGCACGGCAACGGACATGGCAACGGCCACGGCAAGCACGGTGGCAAGCACGGCCACCACGACACCGCGCAGGACTACAAGCGCATCGGCTACTTCACCCAATGGGGCGTCTACGGACGCGACTTCCAGGTCAAGGACCTGGACACCAGCGGTACGGCGGCCAAACTCAGCCACATCAACTACTCGTTCGGCAACGTCAGCGCCGAGGGCAAGTGCTTCACGGGCAACATCCCCGGTGAGGCCGACGCCTGGGCCGACTACGTCCGCCCGCTCGACGCCGCCAACTCCGTGGACGGCGTCGCCGACACCGACGACCAGGCGCTCGCGGGCAACTTCAACCAACTGCGCGAGCTCAAGGCCAAGCACCCCGGCCTCAAGGTGATGATCTCGCTCGGCGGCTGGGGCTGGTCCACCCACTTCTCCGACGCGGTCCGCACCCCCGCGTCGCGCAAGGCGCTCGTCTCCTCCTGCATCGACCTGTACATCAAGGGCAACCTGCCGGTGGACGGGACGCGCGGCGGCGACGGCGCCGCGGCCGGACTCTTCGACGGGATCGACATCGACTGGGAGTGGCCGGGCTCGGCCGGCGACACCGACACGGTGTACCGCCCCGAGGACAAGCGGAACTTCACCGCCCTGGTCCACGAGTTCCGCGTCCAGCTCGACGCCTACGCCAAGAGCGAGGCCAAGGCCAAGGACCGCAAGGGCAAGCACCACAAGGGCAAGCACCACAAGGCGAAGCCCAAGCACTACGACCTCTCGGCGTTCGTCCCCACGTCCCCCGAGAAGATCGACGCCGGCTTCGACATCCCGCGCATCATGCGGGACTTCGACTTCGTGAACCTGCAAGGCTACGACTTCCACGTCTCCGGCCAGGCGACGACGGCCCAGCAGTCCGCCCTGTACGCGGGCAAGGGCGACTTCTCCGTCGACCAGACCGTGCGCGACTGGCTCAAGCGCGGCGCCCCCGCCCGCAAGCTGGTCGTGGGCATGCCCTTCTACGGGCAGGGCTGGACCGGTGTGACCGGCGGCGGCGACGGCCTGAACCAGCCGGCGACCGGCCCCGCCCAGGGCACCTGGGGTGCCGGCTCCGAGGACTACAAGGCCCTCAAGAAGCTGGCCGACTCCGGCGCGTACAAGGTGCACCGCAACGTCCGCGACGGCAGCGCCTGGCTGTTCGACGGCACCACGCTGTGGACGTACGACGACCCGCAGGTCCTGCGCGCCAAGACCAAGTACATCCGTGACCACCGGCTCGGCGGCGCGATGTTCTGGTCGCTGGACGGGGACACCGAGGACGGCGAGCTGATGACCGCCGTCGACCGCGGGCTCTCCTCCCGCCGCTAGCAGCGCCGAACGCCCGAGGGGCGGTCGCCGGTACACCCGGAGGCCGCCCCTTCGGCGTGCGGACGGTCGCCGGCGGGCACGGGGACTGCCCGGTTCCGGGCCCGCATAGGGAAACCCCTCGGCATTCGCCCGGTGCCTGGCAGCCGCGCCGGGCGGCTCCACACACTCGTGCGTCGGCACCGCTCCCACCGGGGCGAAGCCGCCGGTCCACCGCGCCGCACGTCGTGCCGCCGCCCTCACCACCCCGCGGGGCGGTGGCCGGATACCGCCTGTACGAGGTGAAAGGACACCCCCGTTCCTATGTACATACGAAGAGCCGCGAGGCTTCTGACGGCCACTGTGGCCTGCGCCTGTGCCTCGGCCATCGCGCTCCCCGGCGCCACGGCCGCACCCGCGTCCCCCGCCCCCGCCGCCCCGGCGCCCGCCTCCGGTCCCCACGCCTTCGCCCCGGCCCCGTACACGACGAATCCGTCGCCCGAGGTCCGCCGCGAGGTCGAGGCCGACGCGAAGAAGGCCCTCTCGGCGCACGGAAAGGCCGCCTTCCGCGGTTCGTCCGACGCCTTCGAGGTCCGCAACCTGGTCGTCGACCGCGACGGCTCCGCCTCCGTACGCTTCGACCGCACGTACAAGGGCCTGCCGACGTACGGCGGCGATGTCATCGTGCAGCTGAAGAAGGACGGCACCTTCGACTCGCTGACCAGCGCGGCCCGGGTGACGACCCCCGCCCTGTCCACCGAGCCCGGTCTGAGCGCCGCGCGCGCCGCGAAGCTGTCCAAGAAGAAGTTCGGGGGCCCGGCCGACTCGGTCTCCACACCGCATCTGGCCGTCCGGCTGGACGGCGACGCCTCCGCGCTGGTCTGGGAGACCGTGGTCAGCGGGGTGCGCGCGGACCAGACGCCGAGCCGGCTGCACGTCCTGGTGGACGCCAACTCCGGCAAGGTCCTGGCCACGCGGGACGAGGTCAGCGTCATCGCGCCCGAGGGCCGGACCGCCCCGGCCGCCGCGGCCACCTCCGCCTCCGTCGCGTCCACGCAGTCGGCGGCCGCCACCGCGGTCACCGGCCGCTCGATCTACAGCGGCCAGGTCTCGCTCGACGCCACGCAGTCCGGCGGCGGCTACTCCCTCCAGGACCCCTCGCACGGCAACGGGTACACGACCAACCTGAACCACGCCACCAGCGGCCAGGGCTCCCTCTTCACGAGCAGCACCGGCACCTTCGGCAACGGCTCCCCCAGTGACCCCGCGTCGGCCGGTGCCGACGCCCACTACGGGGCGGCCATGACGTTCGACTACTTCAAGACGGCCCACGGCCGCAACGGCATCTTCGGTGACGGCCGGGGCGTGCCCTCGCGGACCCACTACGGCAACGCGTACGTGAACGCCTTCTGGGACGGCAGCCAGATGACGTACGGCGACGGCCAGGGCAACCAGCGCCCGCTGGTCGAACTCGACGTCGCGGGCCACGAGATGGCGCACGGCGTGAGCGGCGCGCTGACCGGCTGGGACGAGACCGGCGAGACCGGCGGCATGAACGAGGGCACCAGCGACATCTTCGGCACGCTGGTCGAGTTCTACGCCGACAACCCGGTGGACCAGCCCGACTACACCATGGGCGAGCTGATCAACATCAGCGGCAACAACCAGCCGCTGCGCTGGATGAACCAGCCCTCGCTCGACGGTTCCTCGCCCGACTGCTGGAACAGCAACAACGGCAACCTGGACCCGCACTACTCGATGGGCCCGCTGAACCACTGGTTCTTCCTCACCGCCGTCGGCAGCGGCAACCACGGCTACGGCAACAGCCCGACCTGCAACAACTCCACGATCAACGGCCTGGGCAACGACAAGGCCGGCAAGATCTGGTACAAGGCGCTGGCCTCGTACGCCAACAGCCGTGAGAACTACCACCAGGCACGCATCGACTCGCTGAAGGCCGCGGCCGACCTCTACGGCGCGCACTGCACCGAGTACAACACCGTCGACGCCGCCTGGGCGGCCGTCAGCGTCACCGGCGCGGACCCGGTCCCCGGCAACTGCGACAGCCAGCCCGGCTCCCCCTCGGTGACCAACCCCGGCAACCAGACGAGCGCCGTGGGCACCGCCGTCTCCCTGCAGATCCAGGCGAGCGACCCCGGCGGCGAGACGCTCACCTACAGCGCGAACGGCCTGCCCGCCGGTCTGTCGATCAACTCCTCGACCGGCCGCATCACCGGCACGCCGACCACCGAGGGCACCTCGTCCGTGACGGTCACCGCGAAGAACACCGACAACGCGACGGGCACGGCGTCCTTCACCTGGACCGTCAACGGCGACGGCAACCCGCCCCAGGGCTGCGGCGACGTTCCGGCCTGGAACTCCACCACGGCGTACGCGCCGGGCGACCAGGTCTCCTACAACGGCCACCTCTACAGCTCGCAGTGGTACTCGACCGGAGCCGAGCCGGGCGCGCCGGGCTCCTGGGCCGTCTGGACCGAGTCGGGCACCTGCTGACCCGGACCGGTCACCACTGAGCGACTGAGTTCCGAGGGGTTTCCCGCCCCCTGACGCGGGAACACCGGTCACGGCGCACGCACCATCGCGCCGTGACCGGTGTGTGTGAAGGGTCCGGGTACGGGAACGCATGTGGCTCCCGGCACGCACACCCCGCCCGTCAACCTTTCCGCACCGGCCCGCCGTTGACCTCGCCACCTCGCGGTCCTACCCTCGGGCACGGCATGGGCGGGCCCCCGCTGCACGGGCAGTGGGAGTACAGGCTGCGCGCGAAGGGCCCCGGATGACCCGCTCGACCATGGACCGCTCCCCCGCCGGCGCACCCACCGCCGGCCCCCGCACCGCCGCCGCACACACCTCCGGCACCCGCTCCGCGGGCCGGGCCGCGCTGTGCGACACCGCCCGCGCCCATCTGGAGGGCGGCGGAAGCATCCTCCTCACCGGCCCCGAGGGCATCGGCAGGAGCACGGCCGCCGCGCGGATCGCCGACGACCTCGCCGGCCGCGGCCACCGGGTGCTGCGCTGCTCGCCCTCCCCGGCCGACCGGGACAGCCCCTTCCTCGGCCTGATCGACCTGCTGGCCACCGCGGACGACGAGGCGCTGGCCGGGCTGGGCGCCCATGAACGCGCCGTGCTCGAAGGCGCGCTGCTGCGCCGCACCCCGCCGGCCGGCACCGACCCCGCCACCGGCCGCGACGCCCTGGTGCTGCGCGTGGCCGTACGCAAGGTGCTGGCCGCCCTCGCCGTCGCCGAACCTCTGCTGCTGGTCGTCGACGACGTGCAGTGGCTGGACGAACCGACCGCCCGCACCCTCCAGTTCCTCGCCCGGCGCTCCGACCCGCGCCACGCCGTCCTCGCCACGCTGCGCACCTCGCCCCTGGCCGGCCGGCGCCCGGACACCTCCCCGGCCCGTGAGCTGTGCCCGCAGCCGGTGCGCACCCTGCCGCTGCCCGCCATGACCGTGTGGGAGATCACGGACGTGCTCCACACGCACGGCGTGCACGGCGGCCCCTCCTGGCCCCGGCAGCTCGTCGCCCGGCTGCACGAGGCCGCGTCCGGCAATCCCCGTACCGCTCTCGAACTGGCCGCCGGGCTCCAGGAGTCTGTGGCCTGCGGAGCGCGGCTGCCCGACTCCTCGGAGCCACTGCCGGTCCCCGACGCGCTGAGCAGGCCCGTGCTGGACCGGCTGGAGGCCCTGCCGGCGCGCGCCCGCCATCTGCTGCTCACCGCGGGCGCGGCCGCCCGCCCCACCGTCGAACTGCTGCGCCGGGCGGGCTGCCGGCAGGTGGCCGCCGACCTCGACACCTGCGTACGGCACGGCTTCCTGTGCCCGCCGGAGCGCGGGGCGCTCCGCTTCGCCGACCCGCTGACGCCGATGGTGCTGGAGGCGAGCGCCCCGTACGCGTTGCGGATGGACGCCCACCGCGCGCTGGCCGGGGCGTCCGACGACCCGGTGGAGCGGGCCCACCATCTGGCCCGGCTGACGGCGGGCCCGGACGCGGCGGTCGCGGACCGGCTGGTCGAGGCGGCGGCGTCGGCCAGGCGGCGGGGCGCGCCGGGCACGGCGGCCAGGCTGGGGCGGCTCGCCGCCCGCTGCACCCCGGCGGACGGGGCGCACACCGGCACCGCCCGCCGGCTGGCCGCCGCCGAGGACGGGCTGGACGCGGGCGACTTCGACTTCGCGCGGGAGCTGGCGTACGAGGTGCTGGGCGACACTGACCGGCCGGCGGACCGGGTGCGTGCCTGGACGGTGGTCGTCGACGCGTCGGGCCAGGCGATGTCGGAGACAGCGGGCGTGTTCCCGGAGGCGGTGCGGGACGCGGGCGACGACCCCAGGCTGCTGGCGCCGCTGCACTACCGGATGAGCTGGCACGCGTGGATGGTGGGCGGGTCGGCGGCGCGGGCCCGCGAGCACGCCGCGCGGGCCGCCGGACTCGCCGCGCGGGCGGGCGACCGGCGTACCGAGGTGCTGGCGCTGACCCAGCAGGCGTCCCTGGAGCTCTTCCTCGGGCGGCCGGAGGCGGAGTCCACGCTCACCGCCGCCCTGGCCGCCCCGCACGACGCGTACGCGATGAGCCACCACAACGGGCCGATCTATCTCAAGCACCGGTTCCATCTGGTGCACGACCAGTTGGACGAGGCCAGGGCGGAGTTGCGGACGCTCGTGTACACGCTGCGCCAGCGGGGTTCGGCGGACTGCCTGAGCCACTGCCTGATCGGCCTCGCGCAGCTGGAGATCCAGCGCGGCCGCTGCCGCCAGGCCCTGTCGACGGCCCGGCAGAGCCTGCGGATCGCCGAGCGGGCCGGTTTGAGCCAGGGGCCCGCGTGGTACGCCGTCGCGCTGGCCGAGACCGCGGGCGGCAGCATGAGCCAGGCCCTCGCGGCGGCGGAGGCGGCGCGGCGGCACAGCGAGGACGACGACGACCGGCTGTTCCTGCCGAGGGCGCTGCACGCGGAGGGCCGGATCAGGCTGTTCGGCGGCCAGTACGCGAGCGCGGCGCGGCTGCTGCGCCGGACGGCCGAGATGGAGACCGGGCAGGGCCAGGGCGATCCCGCGACCCGGCGCTGGCACGCCGACCTCGCGGAGGCGCTGGCCCGCAGCGGTGCCCTGGACGAGGCGGAGTCGGTCGTGGACCGGGCGCGCGGGCAGGCCGCCCGGCTGGGGCGCGCCGGTGTGCTGGCCACGCTGGACCGGGCGGCGGCGGTGATCGTGGAGGAGCGCGGCGGCCCGGAGGCGGCGGCCGCGGGGTACGAGGACGCCGCGGCGCGGCTGCGGGCCGCCGGGTACGTCCTGGAGGAGGCCCGTACCCGGGTCCTGCTGGGCCGGGTGCGCCGCCGCCTCGGTGAGGAGGACGCGTCCCATGCGGCGTACGCCCAGGCGCTGCGCGTGTTCACGGCCGCGGGGGCGCGGGCCCGGGTGGCGGGGGTGCGGGCGGAGCGGGACCGGGGCGGTGAGGTGCCGCTGCCGCGGCTGGACGGGGACGCGTGGCCGGAGCGGCTCAGCTCGACGGAGCGGAGTGTGGTGACGCGGGTGGCCCAGGGGGCGACGAACCGCGAGATCGCGGCGGGGCTGACACTGAGTGTGAAGACGGTCGAGGCGGCGCTCACCCGCGCCTATCGCAAGCTGGGCGCGAAGTCACGGGTGGAGATCACCCGCATCGTCATGACCCGTCCGGCAACGTGACACCGCTTCCGATACCCCATCACCTTCCGTGCCGTCCAACTCCCTTGACGAGTACACGCCTATGAGTATGGTCTAGACCTAGGTGAGTCTCGGTTGCCAGGGGTGACCGCGGCGCGCGACGGGGACTGCGGGCGGCACCCCCTCGCCACCGGCCGTACCCCGCCCCGCCGTGTCCAGCACCCCCCGGCAAGGCCGCAACCGGTGCGGGCGAGTCCGACCGCTGCCGTCACCCCGCGGCAGCTCCCAACATAGGAGTTGGCATGAACGCGAAGCGAAAACTGGCCCTCGTGATCGGTGCGGGTGTCGCCCCCCTGCTCGCGGTGGCCCTGCCGGCCACCTCGGCCAGTGCGCACGGATACGTCTCCTCGCCGCCGAGCCGCCAGGCCCAGTGCGCGGCGGGCACCGTCAGCTGCGGCCAGATCAAGTACGAGCCGCAGAGCGTCGAGGGCCCCAAGGGCCTGCGCAGCTGCAGCGGCGGCAACTCCCAGTTCGCCGATCTGGACAACGACGCCAAGGGCTGGAAGGCCACCCCGGTCGGGAGCTCCGCGAACTTCTCCTGGACCCTGACGGCCCGTCACGCGACGAGCACCTGGCAGTACTACATCGGCGGCTCGAAGATCGCCGAGTTCAACGACAACGGCGCCCAGCCCGGCGCCGCCAAGACCCACCAGGTGAACTTCGGCGGCTTCACCGGCAAGCAGAAGGTGCTCGCCGTCTGGAACATCTCCGACACGGCCAACGCGTTCTACGCCTGCATCGACGTGAACATCGGCGGGACCCCCGGCGGTGACGGCGACGGCGGGACCCCCGGCGACTGCACCGCCGGCGCCTGGGACGCGGGCCGCGTCTACAACGGCGGCGACACGGTCTCGTACAACGGCCACAACTGGCGCGCCAAGTGGTGGGTCCAGGGCGAGCAGCCCGGCACGTCGGGCACGTGGGGCGTCTGGCAGGACCTGGGTGCCTGCTGACGCGTGACGAACCACCCCTCTCCGCGGCGGTTCACGACCGCCGCGGAGGGGAACGGGGCGCCGCTCACGCCGGACGGGCGGTGAGCGGCGCCTTCGTGCGCGGCGCTCATGCCGCGTACGGGGTGACCGGTGCGGCGGGCTCGGCGGATGCGCCGGGCCCGGCGGCCGGCCCGTCCTGCGCGGCCTTCGGAGCCGACGCGAGGACCTTACGGGTGACACGCTCGGCGAACGCCGCGACCAGGGCGCGCGGCCGGCGCGGCGGCAGGTGCGCGGCCAGGGCGTTGCCGAACCCCGGTGTGACATAGGCGCGATCGCGGTCGAGAGCGGCCAGCGCGGCGCGCACCACCGGCTCCGGCGTACTCATCGAGCCGTTGACGGCCGCCTCACGCGTGCCGATGGCCTCGAAGAACGGCGTGTCGACCGGACCGGGGCACAGGGTGAGCACGCGCACGCCCCTCCCCCGGCATTCCTGACGCAGGGCGAGCCCGAAGTTCAGCACGAACGCCTTGGCCGCGCCGTAGACCGCGAAGTACGGGGCGGGCTGGAAGCCGGCGGTGGACGCGACGTTCACGACCGCGCCCGCGCCGCGCGCCAGCATGCCCGGAAGCAGGGCGTGGGTGAGGCCGACGAGGGCGACGACGTTGACCATCAGCTGGTCGTGGTCCCGGTCGGCGGCGATGTCCTCGAAGCGCCCGCAGGTCCCGAAGCCGGCGTTGTTGACCAGCAGCCCGATGTCGATGCCGAGCGCGTCGAGCCGATCGGCGATCGCACGGGCGGCGCCGGGCTCGGCGAGATCCCGCACCAGGACGTGCGCCGTTATGCCGTACCGGGCGGCCAGGCGCTCGGCGAGGGCGGTGAGCCGGTCCTCCGACCGGGCCACCAGGACGAGGTCGTGTCCGCGGGCGGCGAGCTGGGCGGCGAACTCCGCGCCGAGCCCGGAGGAGGCACCGGTGACGAGGGCGGTGGTGGGCATGGGAGGTCTCCTTGACTGGGGTCCGGGACGCACTCAACTGCAACAAGACAGTACACGTATTGCCGATGCCTGCAACAGACTTGCTCCACTTACCAAGGAAATGAAGCACCCCTGTATCGTTTAGCGAGATGTCCGAACGGAACGGGGAGGCACCGTGGGAGAGAAGACGGCGAGGCCGCTGCGAGCGGACGCGGAACGGAGCGTGCGCGCGATCCTGGAGGCGGCCGAACGCGTGCTCTCCCGGGACCCCGGCGCCTCGATGGAGCAGATCGCGGCCGAGGCAGGGGTGTCCCGGACGACGATCCACCGCCGCTTCGCCCACCGCCAGGCACTGATCGAGGCGCTCGCCCTGTCGGCCGCCCGCCAACTCGCCCGCGCGGTGGACGACGGCCGCCCCGCGACCGCCCCGCCCCTGGTCGCGCTGCACCGCATCACGGCCAACGTCCTCCAGGTCAAGGGCGCCTGGACCTTCGCCCTGAGCCTCCCGGCCACCCCTGGCAGCGAGGCGGCCGCCCTCCACGAGGAGATGGCCCGCCACTGCGTAGCCGTCCTGGAACGCGCCCGCGCCGAGCACCTGATCGACGCGTCCGCCGACCTCTCGTGGCTCCAGCGCGTCTACTACGCCCTCCTGGGCGAAACGCTCCACGGCAACCCGACGGACCCCACCACGGACCCGGACGCGCTGGCCGCCCGAGTGGTGAACACGTTCCTGCACGGAGCGGGCCCCCGAACCTGAACCACCCCGGCGCTGCCCGAACAGGCAACAGGCAACCCTGCCGAATCCCGATGCCTCCGGCCCACCTCGTGCCAGACTCACTCATGGATGCGGAGCGAAGCGGCTGTCTCACGGAGAGTGCCCGCTGCCGCTCACCGCGTCCTCCCGTGAACGTCGAACGCAGATCCCCCGTGAGGGCGTACCGCTCTCACGGCCACTCTTCGAGGGGGAGCACCGATGACGAGCACACCGGCCCACTTCGGCCCGGAGCTTCGCCGATTACGTATGGAGGCGGAACTGTCGCTGAGCGACATGGCCGCAGCCCTCAACTACGACAAGGGGTACCTCAGCAAGGTGGAACGCGGCGAGCGTTCCGCGTCGCCCGAACTGGCCCGCCGCTGCGACGCCTTCCTCGGCGCGAACGGCGAGTTGCGGCGCCTGGTGGTCCGGTCCGACTCCGATCCCGACGATGCCGCCGCTCCCGCCGACAACCTCCTGCGGGTCGGACGACGTGAAGTACTCGCGGCGGGGACGGGCTCCTTGATAGAGCTCGGGCTGAAGCTCGGCGGCCCGGCCGCCTCTGCGGCCGATCCGCTGCTGCTCTCCTTCCAGGCCCAGTTCGACCAGCTGCGCAAGCTCGGTCAGTCCACGGCTCCGAATGCCCTGCTGCCTCTGCTGGAGACACAGACGCGCCTGGTCGTCGGACTGGCTGCCGCCGCCTCGTCCGCCACTCGTGCCCCCGCCCTTGTGCTGGCGTCGCGCTTCGCGGAGTTCACCGGCTGGATGGCGCAGGAGGCCGGCAACAGCGCGGCAGCGCTCGACTGGACCGACGAGGCAGCCGAACTGGCCCGCGCCGGCGGGGACCCTCACCTCGGTTCCTACGCACTGGTGCGCCGCGCCCTGGTCACGTTCTACGGCGGCGACGCCGCGAGCACGATCGCGCTGGCCCGCCGGGCCCAGGGCCATCACCTGCCGCCCCGCGTCCGGGGACTCGCGGCCCAGCGGGAGGCGCAGGGGCACGCCCTCGCCGGTGATGAGCGCGCCTGTCTGCGGAGTCTCGACCGTGCGCGGGAACTCCTGCGGAGCGACGGGGCCCGTGGCGGCTCCGGGCCCGTACTGGGCACCACGCATGTGACCGATCCGGCCGCGATGACGACCGGATGGTGCCTGTACGACCTCGGGCGCCCGGCGGCGGCCGCCGAGGTGCTGGACCGGGAATGCCGGCGTCTCCCGGCGCACGCTCTGCGCACCCGCGCCCGGTACGGCCTGCGCAGGTCCCTGGCACACGCCGCTTCCGGCGAGGTCGAGCACGCGTGCACGATCGCCGGGGAGTTGCTGGGCGTGATGCCGGCCGTTCCCTCGGCAACGGTGAACGCCGACGTGCGGCGGCTGGCCCGCGAGCTCGCACGCTTCCGGAGCAATCGGGCCGTACGCGATCTGCAGCCGACTCTGGCACGCGTCCTCGCGTCCGCGCACGCCTGACACCACCTCACCACCCCCTCCGGCTTCCCCGCGACGCCAGGCCCCCGGCTCCCGTGTGCACCGGCATCAGGGATGCGCCGTCTTCCCCGCGCCTGCGCGAAATCGCCATGCCGTGACGGCAGCGCGCCGCTTCGCCCTGCCCCGACTCACCCGTAACACACCCTGTGAAAGGACCCTTCATGCCCGATGTCTTCGTCAATTACCGCACCGGCGACGAGGAAACAACGGCGGCCATGATCAACCGGGAGCTCGCCCGGCGGTTCGGTCGTGAGCGGATCTTCTTCGCCAGCGACTCGATCGAACCCGGACAGCGCTACCCCGCCAAGCTGATCGAGGCCGTGGAGGAGTGCCAGGCCCTCCTGGCCGTCATCGGCCCCCGCTGGGCCGAGGTGCGAGGAAGCGACGGACGCCCCGCGTTCGAATCCGAGCGGGACTGGACCCGCCGGGAGATCGGAACCGCCCTCTGCCGCGGAGTCCTCGTCATCCCTGTACTCGTCGGCCGTGCCACCCGCATCGACCCCGCCGCCCTCCCGGAGGATCTGCGGGAACTGGCCGACTGCCAGTACCAGCGATTCGACCACCGCAACGCGGATGCGGACCTGAAGGCCCTGGGCAACGCGCTCTCCAGGCTCCTGCCCGAGCTGGGCCACGAGGATCGCGACGCCCGCGCGGTGCGGGAACCGGCCGAAGAAGGCGGGCACGCCCGGATGCGGACACGCGATGTGAAGCAGCGCATTCGCGGTGGCATCGGCAACCTCAACGGAGACCTCGGTACGTTCGTCAACGAGCCGCAGGGCCCGGTGAACACCGGGCGGGGGCATCAGTACAACGCGCCCCACTTCGAGGGGGACAACACCGGGGTGCAGTACACGGCGGGCGACAACAGCGGCACCGTCCATCAGCGCTTCGAGCGCGAGCGCCGGCGCGCGGACGACGAACGATGACCGATCAGGACCACGTCACGGTCAACGATCCGAATGGCCCCGTCAACAACGGCAGCGGCCCGCAGAACAACTATTACGGCGTCGGCGCGGACTGGATGCGCCGCAAGCGTGTCGAGACCCTCCGGATCGTTCGGGAGGACCGGGTGCGACTGGCCGACCGGTTCGCCCGGCCGGCGGGATACCGCGTGGGTGCCGACCGTCTGAAAAGGCCCGGAGCGGTGGTGTTGCTGGAGGGAGAACCGGGAAGTGGCCGACGTGCCGCGGCGATCATGCTGCTGCACGGACTGGGCACCGAGGACGGCTCCGGTTCCGCCGAAGGGCGCTTCGAAGAACTTCCGGCGATGGACAAGGACCAGAACCCGTTCGCGCCGGCCGAGGGCGACCGCTTCCTCCTCGACCTGTCGGGGATCGCGGACGAGGAAGAGTACGCCGGGGCCCAGCGCGAGCTGGACCTTCGCCGATCCCGGGTCCAGGAGGCCGGGGCCCGTATGGTGGCCGTCCTTCCGGCCGGCCTGGAGTACGCCCGCAAGCCGGACCTGGAACCGTACATCGTGAAGCTGGGGCGTCCCAGAGGCGTCACCGTCCTCACCCGGCACCTCCGCATGGACGATATGGTCTTCCGCCCGGCGGACCTCGCGAACCCCGCCCTCCAGCAGTTGTGCGACCGCTCCCCCATGCGTGAACTGGCTCAGCTCGCACGGCTGGTGGGAGAAGCGCGCGACAGCCGCCGGTTCGGAAGCGACTTCGCGGGATGGCTCGATCAGGCGATCCATGCGGTGACCGACCGGGCCGGTGAGGTGGGCCGGCAAGTGGCCGAAGCGCGCTCCACCCCGGAACGGGCGCTCCTGCTGGCGGCCGCCGTCTTCGAGGAGGCTCGCGCGGACACCGTGTACCGGGCATGGCGCGGCCTGTTGCGGACCGTGAAGTACGAGGACGAGACGACGACCGAACTCGCGGGAAGCGACTTCGGGGAACGTCTGACCGCGCTCGGGATCGAACGGGACGCCGGAGGGCGGCTCCGCTTCGGCCACCTGGCCTACGCCGACGCGGTTCGCACGTACTTCTGGGCGAACTTTCCGGGAGTACGCGACGATCTCAGGGACTGGATCGGCCAAGCGGCCGGGCAACAGGACCTGACCCTCGGCGACCGGGTCGGCATCGTCGTCCGCTTCGGCGAGTGTGCCCTGGCGGTCGACCGGCCCGACCACCTCTTCGCCCTCGCGGTCCAATGGGCGAACGGCTCGACCGGCGCCCATCGCGATCAGCGCGCGGTCACGGCGCTCGGGCTCGGCCTCAGCCACGAGGGGCTGGGCGGCTGGTTCCGCCGGAAGATCTACGAGTACGTGCGGTCGGGCGCTCTGCCGGACGGACTGGTACGCGTACTGACCGCCGCCTGCTGCCAGTACCTGGCGATGACGCACCCCGATCAGGCCCTCGTACGGCTGCACCACCTCGCCGTACGCAACAGCGGGGCGCCGGCCCGAGAGGCGAGGGACGCTCTCTTCGAACTCGGCTGTCGCGACCGCCGGCTCCACCGGCTGCTGATCGATCGCCTGCGCGAACGAACGCACCAGGAGCCGCGTGCGGCGGCACCTCACCTCCGGCTGCTCACAGAACTGCTGACGAGCGACCGCGCATCGGACCCGCCCGTCTGGCCCGACCTGTTCGTGGGCTGGGAGGCGGTCTTCGCCCAGCCACCCGACGAGCTGTGGACGTCCATGGTGAACAGCTGGCTGAGCAGCGCGGCGGAGGACTCCTCGCGGGACATGGCGCTGGGTGTGATGGTCGGTGCGACGCGCGGCCGCCCGGCCGCTCTCCAGCGCCTCTACACCCTCGCATGCGACTGGGTGAGGACCTCTCACCGGCCCGAACGGGCGGCCGTCGCGGGCCGCTTCTGGCGGTACATCGATGACGCGCAGTGCGACCGCGCGGAAGACGCACCGGACATGGGTGCGGGAACCCGGACCAGGGAAGAGGCACGATGAGACACCGCTTCACCGGCTTGCTGTTCGTGGCTCTCTGCGGCCTCGCACCGGCACTGGTCGGGAGCCTGCAGCACTGGTCACCCTGGCTGTGGGGCTTCATGTCCATGGTCACGGTCTCGGGCTCCCTGCTGCTCGTGATGGCGTTCGCCGGCAACGGGCGCGAGCCCGCCGGCACGGATGAGCCCGTGGAACCCGAGCCGGCCGCGCCGCCGGAGCAGCCGTACGCGGAGACCCGTGTGAGCGAGGCCCCGCTGCCCAGTGCGCGGGACGGCTACGACTTCCTCTTCTCCGCCACGGTGTGGTGGCGGGCCGCGCCCGACCACGCCGACTGGTCCGGCAGCGTTTCGCCGGCTCTCGCCGTGTCCTCGGTCGTCAACCGGGCTTCGTCGGTGGTCCGCCACGAGGACCCCGCTCGGGCGAGCTTCGCGCGCTACCTCCTGGAGGGTGAGCTCGGCTTCCCGTTCACGGACCGGAGCGGGCGAGTGGAGTGCACGGTCGCCGACGTGACGCTGACGCTCGCCTCCGAGGACAGCGAGCGCCTGCGGAAGCTGAACAATCTGCGCAAGGACGAGGAGGTGTGGGAGCACGAGCGCCAGTACGAGCGCAGCAAGCGGCGCTATCTGGGCGACGACGTACTCAAGAGCACAGGCAGTGCGGTGGTGTGGTGGCTGGCCCGCCACGAGGAGGAGATCGAGAAGGCGGTCGACATGATCGGCCCGCTCGCCCAGGTCGCGGCGGCGGCCCAGGACCAGGAGGTGCCCGACCTCTTCCGTCACCTTCTCGTGCCACCGGTGGGCGCGCACGATGAGGCGACGGACGAGTTCGTCCGGGAGGAACAAGTGAGCGTCTCCGAACGCCTGCTCCTGCTGATGGAAGCCGCGGATCTGAAACCTGACACGGACGGGTACACGGTCCTGGTGCACCGTGTGATGCGCACACTGCAAGCGAACGGCCGGGAGGACGCCGCCGACGAGATCCGCCGGAGGTTCCTGCTGCCTTACGACGACGAGAGCGACGCCCCCTCGTACACGGCTGCCTCCCCGTCGGAGAACGATGTCGAGCGGGACTGGGGTTCACCGGAGACCGACGACTCCGCCTCCGCGTACTACTGGGACACCCCGCACAGCCCCCACCCCCCGGAGGACCCCGACAGCTGATCCCGCCACCGCCCTTCGCCGCGTCCGCCCCGCCGACCCCGGCAGGGCGGACGACGCCGGGTCAGGTGCGGGCGTACCGATGTCGGAGTCGGCTGGAACACTGCGGTCGTGATCGACGCGATGACCGCGGGCCCTTCCGGTGCTCCCGCAGGCCCCCTGCCACCCAGAGCACAGGCGGCGCTCGCCGGCACCCCCTGGGAAGAGCTGCCGCACGTCTGTTCCGGCCGGCACGGTGTGCCCGACACACCGGACATCCTCGGCGCTGTGCTCGCCACCGATCCGGCCCGCCGGGTTCGGGCGGTGGGCGATCTGTATCGGCTGCTCCTCCATCAGGAGCGGGTGTTTCCGGCGACGGCTCCGGCGGCCCTGGTCCTGGCAGGTCTTCTGGACGATCCACGCACCCTCGCCGAAGACCGCTGGGAGCGCAGGGCCGGTCGGCGGTCGCTTCGCGCCGAACTGCTGAACTGGCTGGCTTCGTTCGCCGACCTCGCCCGCCTGGACGTCGAGGACGGTGTCGGCGCGGATCGGGATCTGGCTGCCGCTCGTACGGCGAGGCCACTGCTCCACGACCGCATCGCGGAGTTCTGCGACGCAGACGATCCGCTGGTGCGGGAGGCCGTGCTCGCGGCCACCGCCCTGCTCCTGACCGACCCCGCCCTCGCCTCGCACGTCCCCCGATACGCGCCCGCCGTCCGCGAGGTCCTTGCCGTGAGCGCGGACTCGTACTACCGGTGCATCGCCCGGGAACGGCTGGCTGCCTGGGGCGAGGATGTCACCGGGCTCATCACTGCGGAGGAGGAGCGCCGCACGGCCCTGGACCGGGCACGCGAGTTGGCGGAGAACCCGTTCGGCGGCCAGGCGCAGGAGCGGGCGATCCGCCGGCTGGCGGAGCAGCCCGAGGACACCGCGGCTCCGGAACGACCGGGCCGCCGGCGCGAGGACCGGACCGCGCCCGAACCGGCACCCGAGCTGCCCGTGGCCGTCCCGTGGCGGATCGCCCGGGAGGAGGAGCGTGCCGAGTGGACGTTCACGCCGTATGTGGGGGTCGGCCCCCTGCACTTCGGGATGACCTTGGAGGAGATCACCCAAGTCCTCGGCGAAGAACCGGCCGTCTCGTCGTACTCCCACCACGGCGAAGACCCGCAGCTCGACTACGCCGACTTCACCGAGAGCGGGGTCAGGGCCCTCTTCCACAACGGCCGCCTGGGGTGCGTCGCCGCAGACGCCCTCACCGGCCCCCAGGTGAGACTGGACGCGGCCCCGCTGACCGGCTGCGCACCGTCCCACGTCGAGAACTGGCTCGCCCACCGCACCACACGGCCCGGCAACCTGACGTACAGCGTCGCCGGCGATCCGATCTTCGCCGACCTGGGCCTGGCGATCCGCCCCCAGCGGGCCGGCGACATCATCCTGACCCGCCCCCTCTTCCTGCTCCACGACTGGCTGGACCTGTGGCACGCACTGCCAGACGAGGAGTGGAACCACCCGTGAAACGTTGCGCACCGGACCGATCGCCGCCACACAGGCGTCGAAGCGGAACGTCTGCGGTGATCCTGACCTGCGGCGGAGCCCCGTGCAGGGCCCTCATCTGGGGTTTCTCGTTGACATGCATGGGTTCCCGGTGGCCGCTTACGGCTGTCCTGCGAACTGGCTGCGGACCGGCCGGGCGGGCGGAGGCCGAGCAATCCATGGCGCACCGGCGGGACCGGCAAGGAGACTGCCCGGGTGAGCGACCGATACCCCTGCCCATGCTGCGGGCACCGTGTGCTGGACGCGATGCCCGGCTCGTACGAGATCTGCCCCGTGTGCTTCTGGGAGGACGACGGGGTCCAGTTCCGCTGGCCGACCATGGCCGGCGGAGCGAACAAGGTCTCCTTGATCGAGGCCCAGCGCAACTGCCAGGACTTCGGCGCCTGCGACGAGCACGGCCGCCGCTTCGTCCGCTCGCCTGCCGAGGACGAGCCGCTCGACCCCGCCTGGCGACCCATCGATCTGACACGCGACTCCTTCGAGGAGTGGGCAAGCGAGAACCGCTCCCCGTGGCCCGACGACCACTCGGTGCTCTGCTGGTGGCTGCCCACTTTCTGGCGCCGGGACCACCCATGACCACGCACATCGAGAGACTCATCCAGCGGCTCGACGACTCGACCGGCCCGTCGTACGACGCCCGCGCGGAACTGATCGGTATCGGCTCTGACGCCATACCCGCCATCATCGACGGACTGCCCTCCCTCGGCAGCTTCGGGCAGCTGACCGCCATCGAGGTCTTCGAAGAGGTGGCGGACCCACGCTGCGGCCCCGCTCTGATCGCCCTCCTGCGCAGCGACGACTCCACCGTCCGGGAATGGGCTGCGATGGCCCTGGCGAGCCTAGAGATAGACGGCGCGGCCGAGCACCTGCGCCGCGCCTATCGCGCCTGCCTGGAAGGGGCGACTCCACCGGACTGGAGCGAGCCGGGCGGCATCCGCTGGGCCCTGACCGAACTCGGCGCACGCACCCCTGTCGTCCCACCGCTCACCGCGCGCCTGCGAGCCACCGCGGCGGACGACGCCCCTGGCTGGCCCTCAACCCACTTCACCGAGATCATCAACGACCTGGCCGACCACGCTCAGGTGATCCTCTACTCCCAGCTCTGGCAGGTCGACGCCGGCCGCACGTACGGCATCTCCGGCACCAGCCTGGACTGGGAACTCGACTGGACCGCGCCCTGGGAGCACCTGGTCGAAGAGTCCCGCACCTGGTCCCTGCTGGAAGCCTCCAAAGCCCCCGCCGGCGACAACATCTTCGTCGCCCCCACCTGGATCGACCGTACCGACCTGTACCCGGAAAGGTGACCAATGCCGTCCCAGCACCCCCAGAAGATCGGCTACGGCCATGTGGTCGAGAGCTAAGTGACGAGGATGTACGCGGGCCTCCCGCGCTACCTCGTATTGAACGGCGGGCGCGGTTCTCTCTGCGCCGCCACGATCGCCTCCGCCCTGGAGCTGTAAACCGCGTCTGAAGCGGCCGAGCTCGATGAGGGTCGTCGTGCCCGGCACCACCAGCACGGAGGCCGCCTGGAGGGCGGGCAGAGCGATGACGGCAAGCGGCTGTGGCGGCCGGAGGCCGCCCCTTCGTGAAGACGCGAAGAAGTACTTCAGTCTGGCGAGCGCCGCCGTAACGCATCGGGCGATGTCAGGCGATTGCCTGACAGGCGAGGGATGGGTCCGGTAGATCTGTGCCCGTGACTGACCCCATGCCCCCCGATGACGGCGAGCCCACTTCCCTCCGTGAGAAGGCCAAGGACTGGGTCGAGAAGGGCAAGGGCTGGGCTGAGAAGCACCCGAGGACGATCCGCTTCGTCAAAGTCGCGGGCGTGGCTGCGGGCATGGTCGCTGTTGTGGTCCTCGCGCCGCGCAGCATGGATGAGGACGCAGACGAGTTCCCCAGCTATGCCGAGGGTTCCGCAAACGCCGAGGACGTTGAGGATGCTGAGGGTGCCGCGGAAGTCGAGGGTGTCGCTGACCAGGAGCAGCCCTCCGCCTCCGACAGGACGAGCAGTCCTCGCGACTCCGCCAAGAACCACCTGCGGAATCTCCACCCCGGCTGGAACGCCAGCGAGGAGAAGAAGGCGCAGTACAAGGAGGAGACAGGGGAAGATCTGCCTCCCGGCACCACCTGGGTCTCTCCAAAGTCCGATGCGGACGATTCCCCGGAAGGCGAGGCCCCGGGTGCGGATGATTCCCCGGAGGACGAGGACCCGGGCGCAGCAGCAGCCTGAGCGCTCAGGTGCAGGTCGCCGCGACCTCCATTCTTGTGCAGTGCCAGCGCAGGCCCTTACGTTCCGTCCCATGACCGCATCAGACGATCTACTCCGCCGGATCGAGCAGGAGTCTTCCCTTGCCACCGCGCTCGCCTGGCCTGGCGATTTCGACGTCGAGCGCCGGGATCCCATCGAGGAACTTGCCCTTCCTACCAGGATCCCCCTACACCCGATAGCCAGTTGCGGCGCTGGCGGCACGTACTACCTGTGCGGGGAGGCTGGGGCCGAGGAGAGGCCCGTCCTGTACGCCGACTCAGAGGGCCAGGCCACGTTGATCGGCGCCGACCTCGTCGAGGCCATCACGCTCATCGCCATACTGCCTTTCTGGCGCGACCTGGCGAAGGGCTTCGTGATCAGCGAGCTCGGCTCGGACCTTCGGGCTGACCACCCGAACTTCGACGCCGAGCGCGACCGCCTCCTGCGCGCCCTCGGGCTTGCTCCCATCTCCGAGGAGGAGGCTGCCGCTCGGCTGCTGGCCGTGGCTGCACGCACGGCCCCCGACTACGTGCCGCGCGTACCGGACGACGATTACCTGCCGTACGAGCTTCTGTTCCCGAGTGGTCCTGCGTAGCGAAGCAGGCGCTTGACGTCAGTACCTGGCGATGACCTGTCGTAGGTCCGTGCCGAGGAGGTCTCCCAGTGCTCTGACGATGGCTGGCGGCAGCGGTAGCTCGCATTCTGGATCCGTGGCCACGAGGCTGTACCTGGCGAAACCCGCAGCCTCGACGTAGTCGAGGGCTTTCAAGTCCGTCTGGGCAGAGCAACAGGGCACCGTCACGGCACGGGAGTCGAAATGGCCGTCTGGAAGGGCTGCCGTGTCCATCGCGTTGCCCCACCAGCCTTCGATGTCGGAGCCGCACACGGGGCACCGAACACGGCACCAGTTCTCCCCGAGGTCGATGAAGGCTGCGCCGGGGATGTCCCAGACGTCATAACCGCCCAGCGCATCAGGAACCAGTTGCTGTAGCTGGGCCTGCGCAACCTCGCTCGCGGCCGACGCAGGCGAAAGGTGCGAATCCTCGGGTATGAGGTGAAGCGGCGTGATGCTCACGCTGCCGACCAGCCGTCCAGCGAGACCTCCAAGCCGTCATTCAGGTAGTCGTGGAGGGCGCTGGCAGTGGTATCCACAAACGCCTCGGGGATGGCGTTGGTGTCGACCCAGCGGACCTGGGAGTGCTTGCGGGGTTCGCGGTTCTCGGGTTCGCCAGTCCATTCGTGGGCGGCGAAGACGACCGTGAGGAAGCCGTTGGGGGCTTCGACGCCCCAGGCGCCGTGGATGATGTGGGCGACCTTGAGAGACTCGGGCTTCACGGTGAGGCCCGTCTCCTCGTAGAGCTCGCGCACGGCAGTTTCAGTGATGGGCTCGCCCGGCTCGCTCTTGCCGACGGGGAGGTCCCACATTCCCTGGGCGAACTTCGCTTTCTCACTGCGTTGGAGAAGGATCACGCGGTTGTTGGCCTTGTCGTGCACGATGACGGCCGCGACCAGCAGGGTCATGGATTCGAGCGCCGGCTTGAGAGCCTTCGGCTGGTCGTCGGTCTGCTGGGTCACGGTGTTCCCTTCGTCGGACGGGTTGTCGGGCATGCTAGGCGAGTGCCTCGCGGGCACGGCGGGCAAGATCGGCGGCGCCGGGAACGCGGCGGCGCTGGTAGACCGCGAGTGTGGAGCGGATCGAGGTGATCGCCTTGCGCGTGCGGTCGGAGGTCATGCATTCCATGAGGACCAGGGCCTGCGTCCAGGCGGCGACGGCTTCGTCGGCGCGGGCTTGGGCGGCGAGGTTGTCGCCGAGGTCTGCGTGGGTGAGGGCGTGGACGCACTTGTACTTCTCCGGGTCCCAGCGGGTGAGGGCGTCGCGGTGCTGCTGCTCGGTGCCGATGTGGTCGGCGAGGTCGGTCAGTGTGCGGGCGGTGTGGCTGGCCACGGTGCCTGCGGCGGGACCACTCACACGGGAGTAGCCGGGCTGGGGGCCGTCGTCCCGCAGGAGGGCGTCTTCGGCAGCGAGCAGGGCGCGTGCGGCCGACGGGTTCTCGTCGGTGGCCGCGTAGGCGCGGGCGTGGGTGATGTGGAGGAGGGCCTCGGTCTGGCCGTCGACGTGGCCGAGACCTGTGCGGAGGGCGCCTTCGACGAGGTCGACGCAGTGGTGGGGCTGCTTGAGGCTCAGGGCCTGGTGGGCGAGGGCGCGCATCATCCAGGCGGCGTGGCCGTGGGGGTCGGCTTCGCAGGCGAGCTTGTAGCCGACCTGGTAGTAGCGCTGGGCGGCACCTTCCTGGCCGAGGTCGTGGTGCTTCCACCCTGCAAGGTAGGCGAGTTCGGCTACGGCGCCGAAGGCGGCCCGGCGTAAGGCTTCGCTGGGAAAGCGTCCGCGCAGCATGGGGGCGGCCGTGTCGGCGAGGTACGCGGTGACGGTGGTCAGGCCGTGCCCGCCGCCGAGGCGCTCGTCGGCGGCGCTGAAGGCCGCCGTAATCTGCCGTACGACGTCCATGTCCTCCGCGCCGACCAGGGACGTACCGGTGCGGGCGCGGAGCATGCGGGCGGTGGGCTTCGTGGTCGTATCCGAGCGGCATGGCGACGCCGGCGGTGGTGAAGGCCGCGATGGCGAGGAAGCGGCGGCGCTCGACGTCGGCGCGGCCCAGGTCGGTGGCGGCGAGGACAGGGTCGGATGCCGTCGGTGCTTCGTCATCGCTGGCCTGGAGGCTGATCTCGGTCTGGGTGACCGTGCGCCCCGCTCGGCGGGACAGAGCTTCGGCCAGGTACTGACCTACCCGGCCCGACGGGGCGCGGGTGCCGTTCACCCAGTGCGAGATGGCCGACTTGTTGGTCTGGAGGATCTCGCCGTTCTCGGCGGCGATGCGCCGCACGTCTCTGGCGAGGGCCTCGTAGGTGCAGTCGACCGCCTCAATGACGTCACGCAGACGGGAGTTGGGTTCTCTCTGCGCCGTCACGATCCTCCACTCCGGAGCTGTAAACCGCGTATACCGCTTCAACTGCCTTCCACCGTACCCACTGTGCGTGACCAACGGTTCACTTATCAGCAGCCGCCCGGAACGGCGCGACCGTGATCCAGGCTCCCCCCTTGGTCCGGGCGGCACCCCGAAGTTCCGTACGCCCACACCGGGCTCGGGCATTCCTGTGCCCGAACCTGGCCGATCAGAGACGGAGACACGGTGATCACCATCGACACCACGGCCATCACGGTCGAGCTGCCCGAGGCGTTCGACCCGCGCTGGAGCCGCCTGCCCGGCATCCAGGTCGACGGCCGGCGCATCACGATCGACCCGGCCGAGTACTTCTTCCGCTTCGAGTCGAACACCTGGCTCGTCGCCGACTGGGAGCTGGTCGAGTCCCAGCTCCTGGAGACGGACGAGACGACCGAGAGCGCGGTCGAGCAGCTCGCGCTCGACTTCATCAAGCAGCACAGCGAGTCCACCTCCGACGCCGCCCGTGTCCTGGCCACCGCGTACGAGGTGTACGCGTACCTGTTCCGCGACGAGCACCTGGCCGGCCTCGGTCTGCCGCAGATCACCGCCGACCACCTGCGGATGCTCCGCGAGGCGGCCACGCTCATGGCACTCAACAAGGTCGAGCTGGACGGGCACATCTCCAACGTCGGCCCGTGCTGGTTCTTCCCCGCCGCCACCTCCGTCGTCTTCGACCTGGACGACGAGATGGGCGGGATGCTCGACGAGGTCTACCACGGCGGCTGGTTCAACGAGCACCGCCGGATCGAGTCCATCAAGGCTCACGCCGCGCTCGGTGGTCGGCTCGTGCACGGCTGCCAGTCCGTGCCGGACCAGTCCGGCGGCGTGGTCGCGCCCTACGGTGCCTCGATGGCGAACTTCCGTGACGGCCTCGCCGCGTTCAAGGCGGGCTGGATCGAGCAGGTCTACGCCCACCGCGTGAACCCCGCCGCGTAACCCACCACCCGATCAGGCTCCGGGGCGGGCCGGCACCCCTCGCCCGCCCCGGACGCCACCACCCCTCCCCGGAGCCCCCGCATGACCGCGAACCCCAGCGCCGAACTCCTCGACAACCTGCTCACCGCGACCAGCCAGACCACCGCCGCACGAGAGGAGGTACGCGTGTGGTCCATGTCCGGCGTCGAACGCGTGACCTTCCCCGACGGCTCCACGGCCATCTTCAAGTACGCCAAAAGCCCCCTTCGACAGCGAGGACCAGGCCCTCCGCCTGGCCCGCACCCTTGGCGTCCCCGTGCCCCAGATCCACGGTTCCGCCATGATCGACGGCTGGCTCGGCATGCTCATGGAGGACCTCGGGCCAGCCGCCCGCGAAGCCGACGACCTCGACGGCGTCGCCGCGGCTGTGGTCCTGCACAGCACCCGTACGGCTCCCGGCCTGCCGGTCCTCGACCAGGAGCGGCTGCGCGCGCTGCCCGTCCGGGCGCTGGAACACCTCGAACGCCTGCGCAAGGTCGACCGGTGGCAGGACGCCGACGACGTCGAGGACGCGCTCGACCGAATCGCCCAGGCTGCCAAGGCCCGCTCGGCCGGAGCGGCGCTGGAACCGTTCGGCTGGGTGCACTCCGAGTTCCACCCCACCAGCCTCCACATCGGCGAGCGCAGCTGGCGGCTGCTCGACTTCGCCCGCGCCTTCACCGGCCCCGGCCTGCTCGACCTCGCCAGCTGGCACGGCACCATCGAGCCCCCGCACCCCGTCCGACTGCGCGTCTTCCTGGAGCAGTACGTCACCGCCGGCGGCACCCCCGACGCCCTCGCCCCGCGCGGCGGGCTCACCGCCGAGCACTGGGCCCTGGGCTGGCACCGCATGTGGGCCGTCGAGTGGTTCATGGAGCAGTCCATCCGCTGGATCAACGACCCGGCCACCGACCCCACCTACACCAAGGCCGTCCGCCGCCACCTCACCGACGTCCTCCACCTCCTGGAGATCTGACGTGCTCACCCAGGCATCCCCCTGGCACGCCCACGCTGCTCAGCGCACCGCCGCCGGCCTCGCCGAACCCCTCTCCGTGCCCGCCCGGACGGAATGGACCACGAGACCCGGCCAAGGGCCCGGAGCCGAGATACTCGGCCCCGACCTGCGCGGCAAGCGACTTCTGGAACTCGGCTGCGGCCCCGGCCACAACGCCGCCCACCTCGCCACCCGCCACGGCGCCAACGTCGACCTGGTCGGCCTCCAGATCCGCCGCGCCCGCTCCCACTACGGACGGCTGAACCACCTCACCTTCGCCGCCGGCCACGCCCTGCACTACCTGCACGCCTCCGACGAGCAGTTCGACGCGATCTACTCCGTCTTCGGCGCCGTCGGCCTCGTCGCCCCCGAGCTCCTGCTCCCGGCCGTCGCCCAGCGCCTCACGCCCGGCCGGGTGCTCGCCTTCTCCGTCCCCCACCCGCAGCGCGGCGGCCGCAGCCCCTCCGGCGACGACCGACCCCGCCGCGACCACGTCACCCTTCCCGACCGCACCCGCCTACCCATCGCCCGCTGGGAGTTCTCCACGGACCGGTGGGAGAAGCACCTCAGCCAGGCGAGCTTCTGGCTCACCTCGGCCCAGGAGTTCCACGACCCCCGCATGGGCCACTGGCCCACCACCCTGCTGATCCGCGCCCACAAGCTCTGACCAGCCATTCGCCCGGCTTCCCTTGGAGGAACCGATGCGCCCGCCCTACCTGCTCCTCGACATCGACGGCGTCCTCATACCCTTCCCCGACGAGCACGGCTCGACCCCCGTCACGACGTCGTCCCCACCGGCCGCAGCGCCGACAACCCGGTCACCGTCTGGCTGGACCCCAACCACGGCCTCATGCTCATGGACGTGATCCGCACCGGCCTGGTGACCCCCGTCTGGTGCACCAGTTGGCGGCAGGAAGCCACCACCCTCATCGGGCCCCTTCTCGACCTCCCGGCCCTGCCACACGTCGACCTGCCGCGCCTCCAGATCACCACCAGCCACCCCCATGCCTACCTGTGGAAGCGCGACCACGTCGACGCCTGGCTGGGCGACGCCCTCGCCGTCTGGATCGATGACGACTTCACCAGCCTCGACCACGCCTGGGCGGCGGAGCGCACCGCCAAGGGAACGGCGACGCTCCTCGTTCAACCCGACCCACACCTCGGGCTGCAGCCCGAGCACCTGACTGAGGTCACGACGTGGGTCGCGCAGTTACCCGTAGCCCGAGCCGCCTGACGACTGTTGCCCTCGCTGCCACGGACAGCGAGGGCAACCGGGTGCGTAACGGGCGGCCCGAACCGACCTCGACTGGTGGGCTGGCGTATTCGGGGCTCCTCGTCATGAGTCACGCCACATCAGGCCGTCGACCCGTTGAGGCGGTACTCCTCGGAGGGCATCGAGTCCCATTCGGTATTCGCGCCGTCGCGCGTCACCATGAACAACGGGCGCGATCGCAGGACCGGCCCGACTGGTTGCCCGCGCATGACGACCCCGGGATCATCCGGTCCCGCGTAGCCCTCGGGCGTGTAGCGGAAGTACACGTCCATTGCCTCGGCATACGCGATTGCGTCGCTCTCCAGCTCCGACAAGTCTCGCCCGACCAGCGGGATTCCGTCGTATGCGACCTGGGGACCGTACACGGCGTCGACAGCAATGCAGAAGAGGCCCACAGCTTGACTCACATAGGTTGTGACGGCAGATGGAGAAGGAGCCGCCCCGTGACGGCGGACCTCTACCTTCCAAGTCGGCGAGAAAATCGCGTGGTGCGGTGCACAATCGCTGACCTTCGTCTGGCCGAGTGTCTCAGCCGCCTCGACCACTTCGTCGACGGTCATACCGAACCGGAGCGGTCCCACGCCGACAGCCGGCGCATAGGACCACTCGTCCCGTCCGACGACTCCGAAATCGGCTTCGGCCTTGAACGCCATAGTCGCCCCTCTAGTGACACCTGAGAACTCACCGGCGCCCATCATGCCAATCGCCGACCAGCAGACTGCCGGGTGCGGCCGGGCGCGAAAGGCTGTGAACTCAGCGATCCCCTCCGGCGACGGCTTCCGGTGTCCACGCGAGGGCTGGATAACGGGTCCCGCTGATCGTCTACGAGGTCGCCGCCCTGGCGGCCGACGACTCCGGAGTGGGCCACGGCTGGTCGTCAGGTGTCGTTGCGGGGCGGCCGACCAGTACGTAGTCGCGGTACTCATCGCCCGCCATGGACTGGTTCACCCAGCGTCCGAGTGCGGCTCCCGTTTGGCTTTCGGCGGCGTGCATGGCAACAAGCGGCTCACTCGTGGTTGCCAAGAGCAGGCCGAAGTCCTCTTCCTCGCCGTCGAACAACGGCGGCAGCGAATCCAAGTCGCCCGTCAGGGGTTCGCAGTCGAGAGCGGCGTGGAGGTAGACCCCGTAGGAACCTCGGGCCGGTCGTATTTCGACCCAGCGGACCCCCGGCCTCTCGGGGGTCCCGGCCGGTCCGAGGAACTGCTCGACGGAACGCCCCCGCTTGAGGGCGCCGAGGATGCACGGTTCTGCGAGATAGCGCACGCCGGAAGGCTACGGCGTGCTGAGGATTCGCGTCCGCAGAAGGACATCTGATCGGGGTCAGCCGTGTCGATTGCGCTCCTCGGGCATCGTGGCCACTGGTGTGGCCGGAGGCTGTGGCGTGGCAGACATGGACGACGTGCCGCTGGTGGTGCTTCGGCTGCGGGCTGCTTGCGCCCGCCGGTTCGGCTGAGCGGTGATGCGCCAGTTGAGGACCTCGGCGGGGCGCTCCGCGCTGTCGAGTTCCCGCTGGGTGCCCACCTCCGCCAGGAGACGTCGGGGGCTGTGGCCGGCGGTCTCGGCGTGGGCGAGGGTTGTGGTCAAGGCGGTCCAGGTGGGGTCGGCGAGGATCCGGTCGGCATGGTCGGGGAGGGCCGCACGCGCGTCCTGCTCGTAGCGGCGGGCGGTTGCGGCTCGTGGTGCGCGGCGGGTCAGGTCCGCCAGGACGGGTGCGGCAGCCTGCTGGTAGCCCGCCTGGAGGTGGCGGAAGGCTTCTTCGGCTGCTGCCGCCTGCTGACGGCGGTCTGGCGCATCGAGAACGGCACTCCTCGTCGGCGCATCAACCTCGACGAGGCCCTCGCCTTCTCGCGCGTCTTCGAGCTTCCTCTCGAAGAGCTGATGTCCCCGCCCCTGGAGGGGCTCGACATCGACAGCCGGCGCCTCGTCCAGGAGGCCGTCGAGGCGTTCTACGAGGCCCGCGACGCGCGCGACCGCCTCCACCACGCCGTGGTCGCCATCGCCGACCACATCAAGGCCCACCCCGACAGCTCGCGGGCGATCCACGAGCAGTGCCTCCGCCTCATGGGCGACGAGCGCGACGCTCGCACGCTCAGCAACGACATCGCGGACGGCGGCCACTACTGACAACCGACACGAAGGAGAGGCCACTTGGCCAACATCCAGAAGCGCCCCAACGGCAAATGGCGGGCCATCCAGCCGCACCGGCCTTCCACGGCCAAGGCGGTGGCCCAGCACCTGCGCTGCTACGTCTACCCGGCTTGGGAGAAACGGGCACTCGGCGCCATCAAGCCCGGTGACGTACAGAGCTGGGTCACCGGTCTGACCACCATGCACGGGCTGGCCGCCAGCACCTCACGGACGGTCTTCAACACGGTCAACGCCGTCTTCCGGGCGGCCGTCCGTGACCGGATGATCCCTCACAACCCGTGCGCCGAGGCGAAACTGCCCTCGATACCCCGGAAGAAGATCGTGCCGCTGGCCGTCGAGCAGGTGCGGACGCTGTCCGAGGAGATACCCGCCCGCTACAAGGGCCTCGTCCTGCTCGGCGCGGCCACCGGGCTCCGCCCCGGCGAGCTCTTCGGCCTCCAGGTCCGCCACCTCGACCTGCTGCACGCAACCGTCTCGGTCGAGCAGCAGGTCCAGCAGACCGCCAAGCACGGTGTGTACGTCTGCCCGCCCATGGCCGATCGCTCCCACCGCACGGTCCCGCTCCCCCGCACGGCGGTGGATGCGATGAAGGCCCATCTGCGGGACTTCCCCGCCGATGGCCCCGAGGGCTGGCTCTTCACGGCGCCGCAAGGCGGCCCCGTGGTCTACACGCACTTCATGGACGCATCCTGGCGGCCCGCCTGCGCGAAGGCCGGCATACCGAAGGGCACCGGACCCCACGCCCTCCGGCATCACTACGCCAGCCTGCTGATCAAGCACGGCGAGTCCGTGAAGACGGTCTCCGAGCGCCTCGGCCACACCAACGCGGCCATGACGCTGAACATCTACACCCACCTGTGGCCCGACTCCGAGGAACGGACCCGGGCCGCGGTCGACAAGGCGTACGCGGACCAGTCCGCCGATGCCCAGACACAGGTCGAAGAAGCGGCGTAGCCGCTTCCCCGCGCGCCGACCGAGTCGGCGCGCTGCGGACTCTGTGGGGACCGCATAGGCCGCCCAACCCGCTCCGTCGCAGGTCAGACGGCCTTTCGCCGAACGTATTAGACGTTGAAGCGGAATTCCACCACGTCGCCGTCCTGCATCACGTAGTCCTTGCCTTCCATGCGGGCCTTGCCCTTGGCTCGGGCTTCGGTTACCGAGCCGGTTTCGACCAGGTCCTCGAAGGAGATGATCTCCGCCTTGATGAAGCCCTTCTGGAAGTCGGTGTGGATGACACCGGCTGCCTCGGGGGCCGTGGCGCCCTTCTTGATCGTCCAGGCGCGGGCTTCCTTGGGGCCGGCCGTGAGGTACGTCTGGAGGCCCAGGGTGGCGAAGCCGACGCGGCCGAGGGTGGCGAGGCCGGGTTCGTCCTGGCCCATGGACTGGAGGAGTTCCAGGGCCTCGTCGTCGTCCAGCTCGATCAGCTCGGACTCGATCTTGGCGTTCAGGAAGATCGCCTCGGCCGGGGCGACCAGGGCGCGCTGTTCGTTCTTGAAGTCCTCGTCCACCAGCTCGTCCTCGTCCACGTTGAACACGTAGAGGAACGGCTTGGTGGTGAGGAGGTGCAGCTCGTGCAGGAGGCGGCCCTTCTCCGTGGCGGCCGTGATGCCCGCGTGGAAGAGGGTGTCGCCGGCTTCGAGGATCTTCTGCGCCTCCTCGACCGCCGCCAGGACCGCGACCTTCTCCTTCTGGAGGCGGGACTCCTTCTGGAGGCGCGGGATCGCCTTCTCCACGGACTGGAGGTCCGCGAGGATCAGCTCCGTGTTGATCGTCTCGATGTCGTCCTTCGGCGAGACCTTGCCGTCCACGTGTACGACGTTCTCGTCCTTGAAGGCGCGGATCACCTGGCAGATCGCGTCCGACTCACGGATGTTCGCGAGGAACTTGTTGCCCAGGCCCTCGCCCTCGCTCGCGCCGCGCACGATGCCCGCGATGTCCACGAAGTCGACCGTCGCCGGCAGGATCCTCTGCGAGCCGAAGATCCTCGCCAGGGTGTCCAGGCGCCGGTCCGGGACACCGACCACGCCGACGTTCGGCTCGATCGTGGCGAACGGGTAGTTGGCCGCCAGCACGTCGTTCTTGGTCAGGGCGTTGAACAGGGTCGACTTGCCGACATTCGGCAGACCGACGATTCCAATACTAGTACTCATGAAACAAACGTCCGCTCAAGATCAAGAAGGGTGGGGCCAGGGTCGGCCGTGACTCCAGGCATGCTCACCGGCTCCTCGTTTCCGCGGCAGCCCAAGCGCGCCATCATCTACGTGCGCGTATCACGGTACAGGGACAAGGACGAGAAGATCTCACCTGAACTCCAGATCGCTGACCCCACCACGCCGGCGGAGCGCGAGGGGTGGTGGTCATCGACGTCCTGCGGAACCTCGACGTGGGTGGCAAGTACTTCGCGAAACGCCAGGTGAAGCGGATCACCCAGCGGATCAAACGGGGGGAGGCCAGCGTCGTCCCGGTATGACGTTGGTCACGGTTCGGGTGGGACGTGACCTCGATCGCGTACCACGTCAAGCGCCTGGAGCAGCCGGTGGAAAGATCCGTGGCCGGGCGGGCCGCCGCGGGCGCCCCGAGCGGCTTGACATGCGCAGCCATCCGCTGACTGCGTGGCTCGATCGGCGGCAATCCGTTCCGGGTCCAGGATCAGCTCGGGTTCGCGCGGCGCGGTGTGGGGAGACGGCTTGAGCAGGACGTCGTCGACGCAGATGTGCGCGATACCGCGCCACGTGGACGGCCGGCCCGGCCGGTGGACGAGTCAACGCCTCTCAGCATGTCGGCCACGGCTCCCCGGCTCCGCCGCCGAACGGATCGGGCAGTTCTTCGGCTTCCCGAAGGCCCGGATCGGCCGGTTCCGCCGCATGCTCCGCGGAGAGTCTGCGCGACCCACGACTACGAGCGCAGGGTGGGCCGGGTCGCCATCGAGCAGCTACGCGGCCGCTGACGGGCAACTTGATCACGGGATACGTCCGGCCCTCGGCCACGTCTGTCGAGGACTCCTGCCGACGCCGCCACATTCTCGGCGTGTGCCTCGGCAAAGAGCGCCCGGTCACGATCGGCGCCCTTGCCAAGCGGATCCGCGTCACCCAGGATCGGGAAGATCGAGTCAGCGCGCACACCGTGACGCAACCGGGCCCCGCGCCCGCAGGGTTCGCGGTGGCTACGTCGGCGAGGCCTGGTATGCCGCGTACGCCGGGACGGATCTCCAGCCGTCCCGCCTCCAAGATCAATATGGTCACGCATACCGTCGGAGGTTTCCTCCTCGCCGACTCGTGGACCGAGAATCCAGGTCATCTGTGAGGAGAAGCATGCAACTGTCCCTCAGCGGAGCGAAAATGGCTGGTGTCTCCGGGCTTCGGAGCATCATGGACGATGTCGCCTCAAGCACTTCGGGGACCTCGGCGGACGAATGGCTCAACCTCAGTGTCGGCAATCCGGCTCCCATCCCCGAAGCGCGTGAGATGTGGCGTGACGCCTTGGCGAATGCGCTGGCAGGTGACTTCGGACAGGTGAGTTGCCGGTACGGGCCCTCACGTGGGAGCCACGTTCTTCTTGAAACGATCGTCGACTACTTCCGTCGAACGTACGGCTGGTCGATCGGTCCGGAGAACATAGTCGTCGGGCCGGGCAGCCAGATGCTGTGCTTCGCCGCTGCCACCATCTTCGCGGGCCCCGGGGCACAGGGCGACCGGCGGGTGGTCCTGCCCATGGTTCCCGACTACACCGGCTACCAGGGCCTCTGCATGCACGACGGGGGCGTTGTCGGAGTACCACCCCTTGTGCAGCGGGAGGGTGATCACCGTTTCCGCTACGCCCTGGACCACGAGCGTCTGCGGCAGCAATCGGACATCGGCATGTTGCTCATCTCCAGCCCGGGCAACCCCACGAGCCGCTCCCTGAGTCGCGAAGACTTGGACGGGCTGACCGCGGAGGCGGAAAAACGGAACATACCTCTTGTCCTTGATCATGCCTATGGCGCCCCGTTTCCCAGGATCGCCGAAGTGCACGTGGAACCGGTACTGCATGACAACGTGATCAACTGCTTCTCCGCGTCCAAAGCCGGGCTCCCCGGTGAACGCATCGGATTTGCGATCGGCTCGCCCAGGTACATGGACACCCTGGCCGCCTTCATGTCCAACTCCGTCCTGCACGCGCCCCAGCTCGCGCAAGCCGGCCTGAGCCGGGCCCTGCGCGGAGGCCGGCTGGATCACGTGACCCGGACGTTCATCACCCCCTACTACTCGAAGAAGAAGCGATTCGCCGAGCAACTGCTCTCCGAACTCATGCCGTCCGACATCAACTGGCGGATGCACTCCGGCGTCGGGGGGATGTTCTGCTGGATATGGGTGGATCACGACTGGTTCGATGACATCGTTCTCTACGGTCGGCTCAAGGACAGACGGGTTTTCGTCGTGCCGGGACGGCACTTCTTCGTGGACCCGCTCTCCACACCGGGCCCGGAGGGCCACGGAACGCGATGCTTCCGCATCAGTCTCAGCGCCGAGGAGAAGGTGATCGCGGAAGGCATCCAGCGCATAGCCGTCGTCCTGCGGGAAATGCGAGACGCGGCGTCCGCGGACCGATAGGGGAGAGCGGTTCCGCGGCAGCCCGCACTCAGAGGACTGCCGCGCGGCGGCTCCAGGCCGAAGGCGCCTCGAGGGAGCCTGCTCGCGTCCGGCGTCGCCGCACCCCTCCGCCGCACCGGCGAGACTCTGTGGATCGTACCGATCCTGCCGGGCCGGCCCCCGAACCGACCGCTCGTTACCGCCCAGTTGGCCAGGTTCGCGGGAGGCCGCGCGAGCAAACGCTTTTGCAATCTTTTTCCTTTGCCCGGCCAGTGGTTCCTGGCTAGAGTCCAGCAGGCGGACTCCAAGATGAACTGGAAGAAGACTGTTGCTGAACAGCAAGTTGACAGACCGTCAGGCTTGCGTTCGCTCAAGCGGAGGGAATTGCCGCGTGCCGGTCACCCATGTCCTGTGCGGCTTCAGCAAGGGGCTCGTCTCGGACCTCGACGATCTGTTGCCGGCGGGGTCCGTCCTGATACTGGAAGACGAGCACGTAGCCGCCACCCGCGACGCACACCGGCGGGCGGCCCGGCACCCCTGCGTCGCGCGCGTCGCCCACGCACCGGTCCAGAACGAGCGGGATCCCTCGCAGGTAGTACAGGCTCTCGCCAGACCCGAGCATGTCGCCGCCGTCATCCCGGCCACCGAGTACGGGGTGGTCGCGGCGGCCGCCCTGGCCCATGCCTGGAAGCTTCCCGGCGCGGGACCGCGTGCCGCGACGATCTTGCGGGACAAGACCGCCCTGCGCGTCCACGCGGACTCTGCCGGACTGCCGCAGCCATGCTGGCAGTCGGCACTGAGCACGGGGGACGTCCTGGAGTTCCGGTCCCGGCACGGCGGCCGCTGTGTACTGAAGCCGGCCAACCTGCAGGCCAGCCTCGGAGTTCGGCTGCTGGACGCGGATGACGACGTGGCATCGGCGTGGGAGGCGACGATCGGGGCCACCGAGCCGAAAATGCGCTCCCCGCACGCGGAGCCCGGCCGGTTCCTCGTCGAGGAGTGGCTGCCGGGGCCGGAGGTCAGCGTCGAATGCCTGGTCGGTGAAGGGAAGCTCCTGTTCCTGAACATCACCGAGAAGCTTCTGCACCCGGGCTCGTCGCCCGTGGAGTCCGGTCACACCGTGCCCGCGTCCCTCCCATCCAGTGTGGTCGATGAACTGACCCGACTCATGCGGTTACTGATCGACTCGACCGCATTCGGATCCGGTGTCCTGCATGCCGAATGGATTCTGGTCGACGGGGTGCGCCCGCATCTTGTCGAATGCGCGGGCAGGCTGCCGGGCGACAGCATCGATCTGCTCATCGACCTCGCCTACGGTGGGCGCATCACGGCCGATCTCCTGGCCGTCCTGAGCGGGGGGAGCCGGCCCCCCAGGGACACCGGCCCGAAGGGGGCGGCCATCAGGTTCCTGTCCGCGCGGCCGGGAGTGGTGCGCAGCGTCGCGGGGCTGGCCGAAAGCCGGGCCGCCGACGGCGTACGCGAGGTCGAACTCGATGTGGAGACCGGCACCTCGGTGACCGCGCCGAGGAGTTCCTGGGACCGTCTGGGTCATGTGCTGGCAACCGGCGACGACGGCGCGCAGGCCGCACGGAACGCGGCTGCCGCAGCCGCGCTGATCGACATACGCACCTCGTGATCTCACGTTTCCTCCGCGGCTACGTCCCGGCATCCGCGGCCGGCCGGGCGTTCGCCCTCGTCGCGCTCTTCGACTCCGTCGGCACCGGCTTCTACCTCGCCGGGTCCACCATCTTCTTCATCCGCGTGGTCGGCCTGAGCGAGGTACAGGTGGGGCTGGGGCTGGCCCTGACCGGCCTGACCGCGTTCCTGGCCACGGTCCCGCTGGGCGTGCTCGCGGACCGGTGGGGCGCCAAACGAATGCTGACGCTCTACCAGCTGTGGCGAGCCTTCTGGTTCACGGCGCTGCTGTTCGTCCACGGGCCGGTCGCGTTCTACGTGGTGTCGGCGCTGCTGGGGGTAGTCGAACGCGCGGTGTCGCCGGCCAGTCAGGCGGTGGTGTCCGTGGCGGTGCCGGGCAAGGACCGGACGCGCGTCATGGCCACCATGCGCGCGGTGCGCAACATCGGGTTCTCCCTCGGTGCCGTACTCACCGTTCCCCTCCTGGCCTCCGGATCGGACCTGGCGTACCGGGCGGTCATTCTCGTGGACGCCGCGTCCTTCGTGTTCGCCGCCCTACTGCTCTCCAGGCTGAGGGTCCCGGCAACGCCTCCCCCGGTGCGCCGCGGCGGACTGAGCTTCCTGAGCGGGTTCAACGACCGGCGCTACCTGGGGCTGAGCGCGGTGAGCTGTGTGCTTGCCGTACACATGCCCCTGCTGGCGGTGGCCATCCCGCTGTGGACCATCCGGGAGACGGACGCCCCCACCGCGCTGGTAGCGGTTCTGGTGCTGCTGAACACCGTGCTGGCGGTCCTCTTCCAGATCCCGTTCTCCCGGGGCGCCGAGAGCGACGGCGGGGGGCTGCGTGCCATGCGGCTCGCCGGCTGCGCTCTCATCGCCTCCTGCGCGATGTTCGCCGCCTCCGCGGCTCCGCTGGGCACGGCCTACGCCTGCGCCATGCTTGTGATCGCGACCCTGCTGCTGACCGCCGCCGAACTGTGGCAGTCGGTCGGCGCCTGGGAGCTCTCCTACGCCTACGCACCGGAGGACCGGAAAGCCGAGTATCTCTCGATATTCGCGCTCGGGAACAGCGCACAGGACGTGCTGGGCCCGCCCCTGGTCACCGTGGTCGTACTCGGCTGGGGCGAAGCGGGCTGGGCCGCGCTCGCGGCTCTGCTGCTCGGTGCGGTGCTTGTGCTGCCCCTGCCCATCGCGCGGCTCGACAAGCGCCTCGCCACAGCGGAAGGAACACGACCATCCACATTCTGATCATGCAACGACCCCACTCTGCCGCAGAATACGATCGCTGGCTCGGGGCGGCTGATCCCGATGTCCGGGTCACCTTGCTGACCTCGGCGGACACCGTCCGCCGGAGCGAGCCCCCCGTCGCGGGAGCGCGCCGGATCGTCGTGGACGACTACGAGTCGCCCTCGGCGACGGCGGAACTGTTCCGGCTGTGCGAGGCCGACCGGCCGGACCGGATCTTCGCGAACTCGGAGGATGACGTGCTGCGCGCCGCCGAGGCGCGGGCTCTCTTCGGAATCCCCGGCCCGGACCCGGCTCTCGCGCTACGGTTCCGCGACAAGATCGCGATGAAGCAGCTGTTCGAGCGGTTGCCGGTGTCCCCGGTGCCGTATCGCGAGGTGCGTTGCTCTTCGGATCTGTACGCGGCGCAGGAGGAACTCGGCACCGTCGTCGTCAAGCCCCGTGACGGCGCGGGCTCCGCCGGGGTGCGGGTGCTGTCCGACGGGCAGGCCGTCCGGCGGGCCTGCATCGACGATCCGGGCCTGCTCACCGCCCTGCACGGTGGCGCCCTGATGGCCGAGCAGTACATCGAGGGGACGGTCTACCACGTGGACGTACTCGTCGACGGCGGCTCGGTGCTGCTGGTCTCGCCGTCGCGCTACCTCGACCCGCCGCACCTGTTCCGCACGCGCAACCTGGGCTCGGTGATGCTCGACGTCGGCTCAGCGCGCGCCAGACTCCTGACCGACGCCGCTGAGCGGTTCGTCGCCCGGCTCCCCGAGGGCCACGGGACACACGTCCTGCACATGGAGTTCCTCGAGGACCGCTCAGGCACGTTCTTCGCCGGTGAGGTGGCCTGCCGAACGGGCGGGGCGCTGATCAAGAACTCCGTCCGGCACACCTACGGCATCGATCTGTCCAAGGCCGCCTGCCTGCTGGCCGCGGGGCTCTGGACGGCACCCGAGGCCCGAAGCAGCGGCGCCGCCCGCACCGGCTGGCTGTTGTGGACCGGCGGTGCACGGCCCCGCCCTCCGGCCGGCCGACCCGACTGGCTGCTCGAGTTCACCGAGGCGGCAGAGGCAGAGCACGAACGCCCCCCGGTCGACGCGATGGACGGCAAAGCCCGCGTGCTCGTGGAGGGCGCCGACGAGGAAGAGGTCGAGGAGCGGATGCGCTCCCTGTACCGACATGGCTGAGGATCCGGCCGCCATACCCGTAGCAACTGATCACCACTACAAGGAAGAGCCCACCGTGCTCCCCAGCGAACTGGAAATCCGTGACGTCGTCGGCATCGGTTTCGGGCCGTCGAACCTGGCAGTCGCCATTGCCCTGGAGGAGTGTGACGCGCCACTCGACGCGCTCTTCCTCGACCGCAAACCCGGCTTCGCGTGGCACCCCGGTCTCATGTTCCCCGGGGCCGAGATGCAGGTGTCCTTCACGAAGGACCTCATCACGATGCGTAATCCGCGCAGCCGCTACACATTCCTGAACTACCTCGCGGAACAGAGCGAGGGCCGACTGGGCAGGTTCATCAACCTGCGCACCTTCTATCCGACGCGCGTAGAGTTCAACGACTACTACGCCTGGGCGGCCGGGCAGTTCGAAGATCGGGTCCGGTGGAACACCGAGGTCCTCGCGGTCACCGCCCTGCCGGGCGAGCACGGCACGGAGTTGCTGGAGGTGGTGTCCCGGGACCAGGTCACGGGCGAGACCTTCTCGACGTTCACCCGCAATCTGCTCATCGCGCCCGGCGGCACCCCGCACGTCCCCGACGGAACCGAACTCGGCGAGCGGGTGTTCCACGCCTCCGAGACCCGAGAGCGTCTGGCCCGGTCGTTCAACAATCCCACCGCGCCCTACCACTTCAACATCGTCGGCTCCGGCCAGACGTCCGCCGACGTGTTCATGCATCTGCGCCGAAGCTATCCGAACGCCCGGATCACCACGAACATCCGCGGCTTTGCCATGCGCCCCGAGGACGACACCCACTTCGTCAACGAACTCTTCCTGCCCGAGTTCACCGACTGGTTCCACGGCCAGGACGAGAAGTTCAGGCAGAAGATCATCGACGAGTACGGCCTGGCGGCGCACACCGGCGTGAGCTACGACCTGATACCGCAGATCTACCGCGAGTACTACGAGGACCAGGTCGCCGGGGGCCGGGTCCTCGCCCTGCACAGGTTCACCGAACTGGTCGGCGTCCGCGCGGACGCCGACCGTGCGACGGCCACCTACGCCCACCTCGACAGCGGGGAGACCAGCCTCGTCGAATCCGACGCCGTGATTCTCGCGACCGGGTACCGGTACCCGATGCCGATACCCGCGCTCTCCGGTATCAACGACAACCTGCACATGGAGACCCCACAGCGGTACGCGATCCGGCGTGACTACTCCGTGGAGAGCGTGGAGGGTTTCGAGCCGAAGGTCTTCCTGCAGGGGTTCGCCGAGGCCACCCACGGATTCAGCGAGGTGCTGCTGTCCCTGATGCCGGTGCGCGCCGCCGAGATCGTCCGGTCCATCGCCGAGCACAGGTCCGTAGAGGCCCGTTAGGAGCATTGATGTCCACCAGCATCTCCACCGCGACGGGCACCGGCCTGCACGGTGTCGTCCGCAGCACGACGGCCGACGAGTACGCCGCCGTCCGCGCGGTGTTCGCGAGGCACGCCACTCCCCTGGAAGAGGGAGCGGTGTCGGTGGTATTCGCCTATCCCGGCCACGGGGTGGGCGAACGCCACCCGCAGTTGTCGGGCTGCACCAGCCAGATGCTGCTGCTGTCCAACGCCTCGGCCGGACTGTCCAGGCTGGGGATCGGCGTCGCCGCGGCAAGCACCGAGCCTCCCGGGAACCATGCCCACCTCGGCGCGCTCAGCCGGGTCATCGCCCGGTTCACCGAGGAGGAGGCTGCGGCGGTGCCGCACACTGATCTCCCGGAAGGCAGGTTCCTGACACGCTGGACCATGGTGTTCGGCGGGGAGCGCGACGGTCTCCTCATCACTGACATCACCGACAGTGTGGCCCATACCCGCGCGGTCATCGACCTGCTCACCGCCGATCGCCTGCGTGAGTGGACCGCAGCCGCCGGCGCCGCCCCGAGCGCCGCGCCGGCGGACATCACGGCCGCGTACGCGAACGGTGCGGACTCATTGGGCATCGTGGCCTTCGAAGCGGGCATCCCGCTCGTCGCCAAGACCGGCCCGGCCGAGGTGATCGACGCGGAGACGGCGTTCGTCGGCGAGGTCAACTCCCTGCTCGCCGACCGGGACCTGCCCCCGCTGTTCCCCCAGTTGTACGGCGTGCATCGCACGGGTGCGCAGGCGACGTCACTCATGGAGCAGGTCGAACCGCTCACGCTCGATCACGTCGTCTTCGAGGACGAGGCCAAGTTCGTCCTCACCAAGGACGCCGTCCCGGCACTGGAACCGCACCTGCGACTCCTGGGCGAGCTGTACACGGCCACGACGGAGCAGCGGCGGCCCACCGTCGCCGACTACTTGCTGCGCGAGCGATTCCACGCCGTCAGGAAGCACGAAGGGTTCGTGAGCACGCTCACGGGCTTCTTCCCGGACTGGGATGCGGCCCTGATGCTCGATGCCGATGTCGTCCTTCCCACCGGTGCCCGGCTGCCGGGATACACACGGGCGACGCGCTGGCTGGACGACGTCGCGGAGTCGTTGCTGCCCGGCTCCGGCTGCCTGGTGCACGGTGACGTACACCTGAAGAACATGCTCCGGCGCCGGGACGGTTCACCGGTGTTCGTGGATCCACGCACCGTCTGGGACGGCCGGGACCGGCCCGACATCGGGTTCGGTGATCCGAGTTACGACTTCGCCACCCTTCTGCACAGTGCCCTACCGATGAGCGGCGTGCTGCAGGCCATCGCCGACGGCACGTCCGAGAATCTCCTGCCGGCCGTGCCCGCGGCACCGGACCGCGTGCTCGACCTCTCCGCTCTGACGACCCCGTTTGTCGTGGACCCGGTCCTACGGAGCCTGGAGGAACGCCTGATCGCGCTCCTGGGGACGCGGGACGACCCGTCGGTACTGCGTACCCGGCTGTACATCGGTGCGGCGAATGCCCTGGTCGGCTGGCTCAAGTACGAGCGGGCGCTCGCCACCCCACGCGCCTGGCTGGTCGTCTACGCGTATGTCCTGTGGTACCTGGACCGAGCCCGAACGGAGTCGCGATGAGGCCCGCGCATGTATTGATGGTCAACTCTGGCAAGGCGGAGGCGGTGGAACAGCTGCGGGCGGCGGCGCCCGACGCGGTGATCGACGTCGTTACGGAGCGCTCGTACGCGTCGATGTACGCGCCCGACGTCCGCCTGCATTTCGTCGACGACATCGGCGATCTGACCGCTGTCCGCCGGGTGGCCCTGGACCTGCTGGCCCGTCACCCGATCGACCATGTAGTGGCTCCCTCCGAGCGGAGCCTGCCCGCCGGCGGGTATCTGCGGTCGTTCCTCGGGCTGGCGGGCATCGGCTTCGAGACCGCCAACCGCTTCTCCAACAAGGCGACGATGAAGTCGGCTCTGGTTGCGGCCGGTCTGCCGGTCGCCCCCTACCGGGTCATCGGTTCACCGGCGCAGGCCGCCGAGGCGGCCGACGAGCTCGGCTGGCCGGTGGTGCTCAAGCCGGCGCTCGGCACTGGCTCGATGAACACCTTCGCGCTGTCATCGGCCGGGGAACTCGCCGAACTGCTCGCGTCACCCGCTGCGGACGGACTCCGCCGCTCGGCATGTCCGCTGCTTGTCGAGCGATTCGTCGAGATGGAAGGCGAGTACCACTGCGACGGCGTGGTCTCGGGCGGGAAGGCGGAGTTCGCAGCCGTACAGCGCTACTTCATGCCGCTGCTGGGGCACACGGACGACTTCACCGGCTCGTACCTGCTTCCCGAGGACTCCCCGGACGTCGCACCGATCCGCGCCCTGCACCAGGCCGCGGTGGACGCCCTGGAACTGGCGGACGGCGTGACGCACATGGAGGTGTTCAAGACACGGGGCGGTTTCGTGATCGGTGAGATCTCCTGTCGCCCGGCGGGCGGCGGAATCGTCGACGCGGTGAAGATGCGGTACGGCGTCGACCTGTGGCGGGCCTTCATGGATACCGCCCTCGGCCGGCCGGCCGGTGTGAGCGGACCGGTGGCACCCCTGCGGGACGAGATCGTCGCCAACTGCGACCTCCCGGTACGACCCGGCCGTGTCGTGCGCATCTCCACATCCGAGGAGCTGGCGAAGGTACCGGATGTGATCGAGGCGCGGATGTCCACACGAGTGGGGGACGTCATCGGCCCACGGTTGCACTCCGCCTCGACCACCGGCCTGGTATTCCTCGCTGCGGCGGACCCGGCGCTGGTGGCGAAGCGCGTCGAGGAGCTGTCCCGCGTCTACGTCCTGGAGGTCGAACCGGTGTAGGGACCGACGCGGCGGTGCGGGTGCGAGCGCCCCTCGACCGGGCGGAGTCGGCGCATCGCGCCCTCACCCGCCTCGTCGGGGTGTGGCACCCGCACCGCCGCGCAGAACGCCGACGAGTGCCGCCACGGTCGGTGCGGCGAACAAGTCCTGGACAGCCGGCCGTACCCCCGACACCGCCTCGATCCGGCTCGCCAGACGCACGGCCGCCAGCGAGTCACCGCCCAGGCCGAAGAAGTCGTCGTCGATGCCCACCGAGCCGACTCCCAGCACCTGCGCGAACACACTCGCCAGCACCTGCTCCCGCGCCGTACGCGGTGCGCGGCCCGAGGCACGTCCGGGGGCGGGCAGTGCCCTGCGATCGAGCTTCCCGTTCGCAGTCCTCGGCAGCACGTCCAGCACCAGGACCGTGGACGGAACCATGTAGTCCGGCAACCGTCCACGCAGGGCCCGGCGCAGCCGAGCGGGCAATTGCGCTCGGGCGCCGCCTCCGGGCAGGTCCGCTGCTCCGGCAGAGGCGGGCTCCCCGTCCGGCACCACATAGGCTGTCAGCCGGGCCACTCCGGGGCGGTCCTGTGCTGTCAGCACCACCGCCTCCGCCACCCCGGGCTGTGCCAGCAATTCGTTCTCGACTTCGCCGGCTTCGATGCGGAAGCCACGCACCTTGAGCTGGCTGTCCCTGCGTCCTTCGTGGACGAGTTGACCGTTGTTGTTCCAGCGCACCAGGTCGCCGGTCCGGTACATGCGCTCCCCCGGCTCCCCGAACGGATCGGGGACGAAGTGCCGGGCGGTCAGGCCCGCACGTCCCAGATAGCCGCGTGCCAGCTGCACGCCGGCGAGGTAGAGCTCCCCCGTCGCGCCGGGCGGCAGCACACGCAGGGCATCGTCCAGCACGTACGCCCTTGTGTTGGGCATCGGCAGCCCGATGGGGGGCGAACCGTGCGCAACCGGTGGCAGACAGTGCATGAGCGTGACCCCGACGGTGGCCTCGGTGGGCCCGTAGGCGTTCCAGAACTGCCGTGTCGGGCTCGCCCATTCACCGACCAGGCGGCCCGCCGGCGCCTCTCCCCCAACGGATACGAGTCGCAGATCGGGAAGTTCTCCGGGGGTGAGCATCGGCAGCATGACCGGCGGGAGTTCGGCGACGGTGACGCGCTCCTCGCGCAGCAGCGCCTGGAGCATCCTGGGATCGGTACGCTGTTCGTCGTCGGCCATGACGAGTGTGGCACCGGAGGTCAGGGCACAGAAGATCTCCAGGACTGACACGTCGAACGTGATGGCGGCGAAGCCGAGCAGACGCGTTCGCTCATCCAGTGCATACGCCGCGTTGGTGGCGGCGACGAAGTTGACGACCGCCCGGTGTTCGATGACGGTGCCCTTCGGGGGGCCGGTGGTGCCGGACGTGTAGATGACGTAGGCGGGGTGCTCCGGTCGCAGGGGGCCGTTGCGGTCGGCGGCGGTGAGGGGTTCCGGGGAGTAGCCTTCGAGGGCGGCGTCGGCCAGGTACACCGGTATCGCCGTGGCAGGGAGCGTCGCGCGGGTCGACCGGTCGGTGAGAAGTGCAACCGGTCTGCTGTCCTGGAGCAGGTGGGCGGTGCGGGCCGGCGGATGGCCGAGGTCGAGAGGCAGATATGCGGCACCTGCCTTGAGGACGGCGAGGAGGGCGACAATGAGCTGCTCGGAACGTGGCAGGGCTATCGCGACCCGGTCCTCCGGTCCGATGCCCTGGGAGACCAGGTGCCTGGCCAGGCGGTTCGACCGCGTGTCGATGTCGGCGTAGGAATACGTCCGCCCGCCGAGAACAAGCGCGGCGCGGTCGGGGTGGCGGCCCGCCGCGCGGGCGAGGAGGGCGGGCAGTACTCCACCTCCCGACTCCGTATGCGTAGCGTTGCGTTCTTCCAGCAGCATCACCCGGTCGGCGGCTGAGACCACCTCGATGCTCGTCACCGGCGCCGACGGGTCCGCCGTGACTGCGGTCAGCACCTGAAGCAGCCCTCCGGTGAGCCGCTGCGCGGTTTCGGCGTCGAACAGGTGCTCTGCGTAGGTCAATTCACCCGTCATCCCGCCTCGGCCGCTGGTGCGCTCGGTGAACGAGTACGAGAGGTCGAGTCCGGCCGGGTCGAGGTGCAGCTTCTCCACCGTGACGTTCAGCCCCGGGAATTCCGGCTCGGGGGCGGGCTGTTCGTCCAGTGTCAGCATGACCTGGAAGAGCGGGTGCTGCTGGGGGGCGCGCGTCGGGTTGAGGGCTCTGACGACGGCCTCGATCGGGATGTCCCTGTTGGCGCGGGCGGCCCGGCCGCTCTCCTGCGCGCGCCGGAGCAGCCGACGGAAGCTGGGGTGGCCGGACAGGTCTGTGCGCAGCACCACCATGTTGCCGAACGGGCCGACGAGGCTGTCGGAAGGGCCACCGCCGCGGTCGGTGACCGGGGTGCCCAGCGGGATGTCGTCGCCCGCGCCGAAGCCCTGCAACGTCACCGCCAGCGCCGCCTGCAACACCGTGAACACGGTGACGCCGTTGTCGGCCGCCAGCGCGGTGACCTCCCGGTACAGCTCCGCGCCGATCTCGAACCGGCACACAGCGCCCCCGCCGACGGTGCCCGCCGACCAGCGGCGGTCACGAGGAAGGGCGAGTTCGGCGGGTATGCCCGCGAGCTCCTCACGCCAGAACGCGGCCTGCCGGCCCATCACGCTGTCCGGGTCGCCGCACGAGCCCAGGGACTCCCGCTGCCGCAGGGCGAAGTCCTCGTACCGAAGCGGCAGCGGCTGCCACTCGGGGGCCCGCCCAGTGCGGCGCGCCGCATAGGCGTGCGCCAGATCCAGGGTCAGCGGCGTGAGCGACTGCGCGTCGGCCGCCAGCGGATGCACCACGATCACCAGGACCGACTCGGCGGGTGAGGCCGTTCCCAGTACCATTCGCACGGGCGGATCAACTCTGACGTCGAAGCCTCGCCGGGCGGTCTCGTCGACCCACTGGCCGAGGGCGGCGGGCACGGCCTCCTCGATTACCGCGGATCGCGCCGCCCGCATGGTCGACAACAGCAAGCCGACCGGTTCGCCGTCACGCTCCGCGTACACCGTCCGCAGCGGGTCGTGCCGTGCCAGGACGTCCCGGCAGGCGGCAAGCAGAGCCGGGCGGTCCACGGCACCGGAGAGCCTCACGGCCAAGGCGCATCCTCCGGCTGCCGGACGCCTGTCCCGGACGGCACCGAACCACAGCCGACGCTGCGCGAAGGACAGCAGAACGGACTCCGGAGCGTCGGCATGTCCGGCATCCGAGCGAACGCCCACGGTCTGTCGATCCCCGTTGATGACGAGTCCCGCCCTTCAATGAATGGTGTGGCCCCGGCCTCCGCGGAGTGCATGGGCCTGCGCGGAAACGACACAGCAGTCACACATCTTCACGAAAAGCGCACAACTGCCGCTCCCCAAAAGGAGGTTACAACACGACTGGCCGAAACCGGTCTGCTAACGTTGACGTCTCTACGCTCTGTAATCCCTGCGCAAAGGCTCCGAGGAACTCGGGTTTGATACGAGACGACCGCTGGACGACCGTCACGCCATGGTTCTTCCCCGACGAGCTGCAGGCGATGGAACCCATCCGGCAGGCCCTCCCGGATGACGGTCTTCACCGCGCCTGGGCGAACTTCTCCTTCATGTCGGACACCGGACATCTGCACAGCGTCGATCTGCTCGTGGCTGGCCCCGGCGGGCTGCATCTGCTCGAACTCGACACCGCGCCAGGACTGCTGCGCGCCTGCGAAGGTATCTGGCTTCGCACCCGCGGTCGTAACACGAAGGCCGCGGACAGTGTCCGCGCCACAGCCGAGACCAAGGCGCGGCACCTCACCGCGGTGCTGCGCCATGCCGCGGCGGGGAGGTTCCTCTCCGTTCCGGAGGTGCGGGGCTCGGCCTATCTCAGCGACTCGCGCGAGCCCGTCCTCCTCACCGGAGCCGACGCGCGGGGCGTGTTCGGGCCCGACAAACCGGTCGAGCCGTCGCTGCCTCGGGTGACTTCGGAGCTGCTGGGGCAGTCCGCGGCCGTCCGGGCGGACCGGCCCGGCCGGCGGCTCCTGCGGGTGCTGCCCGCGCTGCTGGACCGGGCAGGCATGCGGCCGGTCGAGCACTGGCCTCGCGTCGGGACCTGGCAATTGACGGCCAAGCCGGTGTCGTTGACCGACCGGTGGCAGGAGTTCGTTGCCTGGAGCACGGTCTGGGACAAGGCCCCGTGCCGGGTCCGTGTCTACGCCGGTGGCCCCACCCGCGCCGAAGCCGACGAGGCGGTCCTGCGCGAGTACCTGCTGCTGCGCGAGTTGGACCACCCGGGCATCGTCACCGTCGACACTCTGGAGCACCACCCGTCCGGTCCGGTGCTGATGTTCCATGTGGAGAAGAAGAACCTGCTGCGCCTCGACCACATCCTGGCCCTGCACCGGGAGCGCTTCACCGCCGCCTCCCGGGCCGGCATGATCCGGCAGATCGGCGAGGCCCTTGCCCACGCGCATGCCCGGGAGATCGCCAACGGCGCACTGAGCACCCGCTCGGTGATCGGTAACTCGCGGCCGACCAAGGGTGAGAAGGTGGGCGACGGCTGGGCCGAACCGGTCCTCCAGATCACCGACTGGGCGCAGGCCGCAGCGGCCCCTGCCGGGGCTCCGTCCCCTGCCATGGTGGCTCGTGACCTGCATGGCCTGGCGGCCGTCGCGCAGGAGATCTGCGCCGGGGCTCCGACGGATGAGTTCGCCGGACTTCCCGAACGCCTGGCTGTGGAGCGGGACTTCACCCGACTCCACCCCGCCCGGCAGGTTCGGGTGCTCACCGGCCAACTGGCTGCGAACGCCCTGGCCCACGCCGGTGACCGGTAGCGGCCGCCCGCAGGGCGGCGGAACGCCGCCCTGCGGGCGGCCGAGTGCGGGTGAGCGCGACGACTCACACCGGGAACGCTCCGCGCACCAGTCGGGCGACCTGCGGATCCCCCAGCATGTCATCGTGCAGGGTGGCCAGCCGCGTCGGGTGATCGGCACACCAGCTGGGCAGGGGATGGTCCGCGGAGGCAATGACCACCGCGCTTTCGACGGGGCCTGGCGCGCGGGCGGCGGCGACCAGATAGCCGAGATAGTCGGCGAAACGTGCGCACAGCATCGCCCGCAGGTGCCCGGGCATTCCGGCCCGGGCCGTGGCGTGTTCCACGATGCGCCGCTGCTCCACCCTCAGTCGCTCGGCGACTGTCGCCACGTCGTCCGAACCCCCCGGGGTGTCGATGAGGGCCTCGACATCGGCTCGCATCTGCTTGTCCATATGGGGCCGAAGCGTTTCCGTGGCCGCCGTGAACTCCGACCGGAGCAGGTCCGCGCCCACCTCCGTCGGGTCGATGGTGATCAGGGCGGGCACTCCGTCCGGGCCGGTGCAGACCCGCCGCAGGCTGTCGGCAAAGGCCGCTCCGGCACAGAACGTCACGATGGCCCGCACTGGCCGGCCGGAATCCGGCAGCGCGGCCGCCCAGCGGTCCACGAAGCGCTGCGGATCCGCCTCCCCACGCAGGTCGGCGCCGATGGAGTGCGGCACCGTCAGGTGAACCCCTTCCGCGCCCGGCAGGTTCCCGGCCAGCCGAGCAATGCCCGGCTGGCCGGGGCGGGGACCGAAGTCGACCGCGAGTACCGTGCCCGCCGAGCCCTCCGGCCGGCGCAGGCACCGCCACAACTGCTTTCCCATCAGTCCTCTCCCTCGCCCACGACCACGCGCCGCAGGGCCTGGTGATCCACCTTCCCGCTGAGGTTGAGCGGCAGCCGAGACAACCGGACGAAGCTTTCCGGCACCGCGTAGTCCGGCACCAGACGGGCCACTTCCGCCCGCAGATCCCCGTCCGCGCCGGCGTCGCCGGTGACCACAGCGCGCAGGTGGATGCCCTCACCGGCACGCGGCACATCCAGCACCACCGCCTCCCTGACGCCCGCACACCTGCGCAGGGCAGCCTCCACCTCGCCGAGTTCGATGCGCTGTCCCCGCACCTTCACCTGGCGGTCCAGCCGCCCCCGGTGGACGAGCAGTCCCCGCTCCCGTGAGACCCGGTCGCCGACCCGGTACCAGTGATCCGCAGGAACCCGCCCGGGCACCGGTTTCCCGGGCTCTCCCGCAGGGCTCAGGAACCGGCCCGTGTCATGCCCGGCGCCAAGATAGCCACTGAACCGCTGCGCTCCCCGTACACAGAGCTCCCCGTCATCCGCCGGGTGGCCGTCGCGGTCCAACAGGACGGCCTCCAGGTGCGGGAACATCTCGCCGATCGGTACCGTGCCGTTGCTGGTGTCCGGCCAGTCCCGGGGGTCGGCGGGAAGCCGGTAGTCGGCGCAGAGCACGGTCAGTTCCGTGGGGCCGAACGCGTTGGCGATCGCGCTGCGCGGCGCCACCGCCGCCCAGACCCGCGCCTGGTCCAGGGTGAGTTGCTCACCCATGAAGACACTCCACCGGAGATCAGGTAGGCCCGCCGGGGGCAGCGCCCCGTACCGCTGGGCGAGCGTGATCACCGAAGGTACGGAGAACCAGTGCGTCAGGGCACGGCGGCGGGCGTACGTGACAGGGATCAGCAGTTCGCGTTTCTCCGGCACCACCACCGTGCCGCCGGCCCCCCAGGTCGCGAACAGGTCCAGGACGGAGGGGTCGAAACTGAAACTGAAAGTCTGCGAGACCCTGCTGTCGGGGCCCAGTTCGTACCGCTCGATGGCGCAGTCGAGGAACGCCGCAACGTTCGCGTCGGTGATGGGGACGCCCTTCGGCTCTCCGGTCGACCCCGAGGTGAACAGGATGTACGCGGGGCGGCCCGCACGGTCCGGTGCCGGTGCCGTGGCCCGCGGGCCCCGCAGGAGTTCCTCCAGCAGCAGGACCGGCGTGGGCCAGGGCTCCTCAGCGTCGGCCGCTCGCAGGGAATCCGCCGCCGGGCCGTCCGCCAAAACGAGCCCGGCCCCCGCCCGTTCCAGGACCGAGCGATTGCGGAGCGCCGGCGAGCGGGAGTTGAGGGGCACCACGGTACGGCCCAGCCGCAGCACGGCCAGGTAGCCGATGTAGCCACCCAGCGTGCCGCTGGTGCACAGGCCCACCGTCGCGGTCTCCTGCCGGGCCATACCGGCCGCCACCCGCTCGACGAGGGCGGCCAGTTCGGCGTAGGTGAGCCGCTGCGCGACGGTGTCGAGCGCGATCGCGTCAGGGGTGCGCGCGGCGGACGCGCCGAACCAGTCGTAGAGGGTGCCGCCATCGGGTACGCGGGTCACGGTCGGCCGACCGAGGCCGGCCAGTCCGCCTCTTCCCCGATGCGGGAGACCAGCGGGATGTCGCGGATGTCGTCGTGTCGCAGCGCCCAGAGCAGGAACCGCTCCAGGCCGAGCCCGAACCCCGAGGTCGTCATCGGGGCCTCGTCCTTCATCTGCGCGTACCAGGCGTACTCGTGCTCGGGGACCTTGTGCAGGGCGAGACCGGCGCGCACCTGGTCTCCCGTCGTGTGCCGGTGCCCGGAACCGACCACTTCGCCAATGCCGAAGTAGAGGTCAGCGTTCTCTGCCACCCGCTCGTCCTCGGCTGAGAACGCCTGGTAGAACGGCACACTGAGGTGGTCGAAGTGGGTCACCCAGACGAACTCGCCGACGATGTCCATGAGCCGGCGCTCGGCCGCCCGGTTCAGCGACCTGGCGCCGTCGGGGGAGACGACGACCCCTTCGCCCTTGAGCAGCGAGACCGCCTCTTCGAAGCGGAGCCGTTCGAAGGGCTGGTCACCGGTCGCCACCTTCTCGAGGTGGGCGACGTCGCCGAGCAGGCGGCCCAGGGTCTCGCCGTGGTCGTCGAGCACCTGGGAGGCCATGGCCCGCACGTAGCCGTTGACGTAGTCGACGAGGTCGTCCAGGTCACCGGGGATCTCCGCCTCGCTGTGCACGAACTGCCCGAGGTGTGTCTTGTCGGGCTCGTCACCGCGGAAGCACGGCAGGATGTTGTGGCATCCCTGCGGCGAGATCCGGCAGCCGTATTCCAGCATGAACTGCATCGAGTCGGCCAGGTAGGTGTGGACGCCGTTGACCTTGACGGGCACCGGCACCGAGTCGCTGCCCAGGCCCGTGGGGCAGGTGACGGTCCGGGTCGTGATCGGGAAGTGCAGGGCCCGTACGGATCGGGTGTGTGCGTAGTTGTAGGTGGCGCGCACCGCGGAGTCCTGGAGATCCGCCACGAGTCGGGCCCAGGGGGAGGTCAGTGAGCGCTGGAAGCCTCCGTCTGCGTCCGCCCAGAGGCGGGGGACGTCCAGCGAGCGGGGCGATGCCATTGCAGCCGTCTTCATCAGGGTGTTCCTTCGGACGCGAGCGGATGAGGGGCTATGTTGTGGTTGCCGCGGAACATGTTGGTGGGGTCGACCTTCGCCTTGAGGGTCGACAGCCGGGCATATCGGTCGGCGCCGTAGACGTCCGCCGCGCTGCGGCCGCTGCGCTGGGTGTAGTTGACGTAACTGCCTTCGGACCGCCACGGGCCGAGGTCCCGGAGGAGGCCGCCGGCCCAGTCGCGGCCACGGTCGTCGTCGGCCGGGTCGTCCCAGGCCGCAGAGGCGGAAACGATGAACGAGGCGTCACGGGAGGGGAAGGCGCTCGTCTCCTCGTCGGCGCGGGCCACCGCGCCCCGGAAGTAGCCGAGATCGATGGTCGAGTATGTGCTCAGGCCTTCGCTCGCGTACCGGACGAGGACGTCGATGGCCTCGGCCGGCAGTTCGTCGACGAGATAGCCCGAGGTGGTGTAGTACCGCCGCCCGGCGGGCTCGGCACCGTCGCCCAGGGCCTGCAGTTCGGCGAAGGGCATGACCCGCTCGGTCGAGGCGGCGGGCGGGCAGTCGGCGAATATCCTCCCGGCGGCCTCCGGGCCGCCCTCGGCGCTCAGCCACACCGTGGTGAAGGCCAGCACCGGCTGTCCGTGCAGCGAGGCCGGGATCCAGTCGACCGCAGGCGCCCGCTTGAAGGCACCGGACAGCTGGAGGTCGTCGGGCTGTGACGGCATGGCGTCCCGGAAGGCACGCACCACCTCCCCGGCCGACTCGATCGGGTGAACGCTGGAGCGGACCCACACCTCGCCCACCGGTCGCAGGCGCAGGGTGAACTTGGTGACGACACCGAAGTTGCCGCCCCCGCCACGCAGCCCCCAGAGGAGTTCCGGATGGCTCTCCTCGGACGCCCGCACCACGCTGCCATCGGCCAGCACGACCTCGGCAGCGGTCAGATGGTCACAGGTGAGCCCCCACTTGCGGGCCAGCCAGCCGTACCCGCCGCCGAGCGCCAGGCCACCCAGCCCGGTCTCGGAGACCACCCCGACGGGGCAGGCCAGGCCATGCGGCGTGGTGGCGCCGTCGAGGTCCGCAAGCAACGCCCCGCCTCCGGCGACAGCCAGCCGGTTCACCGGGTCGACGTCGACGTCGCGCATCGGGCTCAGGTCGATGAGCAGGGCGTCGTCGGCCAGAGCGAGACCCGCGACATTGTGGCCGCCGCCACGCACCGTCACGGCGAGGCCGGCCTCGGTCGCGTACCGCACGGCGGCGGAGACGTCGGCCGTGTCGGAGCAGCGGGCGATGACGGCAGGCCGCCGGTCGATCATGCCGTTCCATACCCTGCGGGACCGGTCGTACTCCGGGTCGCCCGGCCACACGGGGGCTCGCAGCGCCGCCTCGGTCGGTCTGGTCATGCGGTCTCTCCTCCGGTTCCCGCACCGACGGCTCCGGTACGGAGCTCTTCGGATACATCGGTGAGTTGGCGCAGCCATGGGTCGTCGAGCAGCCCATCTGCCTCGTAGAGCCGGGCCACCTCCGCGGCCACGGTGCGCACAAGGTCTTCCGCCGCGTCCGCGTCGGCCGCAGTGAGCAGCAGCTTGACGGCGTGGAAGGAGGTGTCGGAGCGTGCCGCCCCGAAGCAGGCGACCTCGTCCACCCGGACCATGCCGGGCAGCTGCCGCGCCCGCGCCCGGCTGACCTCCGAGCGCACCACCCCGGCCCGTTCCGGGAAGGGCACGTACAGGCTGACCAGCACGCCCGGCCGGTCCGGCGGGGCGAGATCGGGCTGTCGGCCCAGTGCCACGTCGAACGCGGCACCGACCAGGTCGGATCCGCCCATCATGCCGATCATGCCCGCCACCTCACCCCCGAGCCGGCCGTTGACCTCGATGACCTCCACGCCGTCGTCGGACACCCGCAGTTCGGTGTGGCTCACCCGGTCGCGCACGGTCAAGGCAGTCAGGGCAGCGGAGGTGGTCGCGAGCACCGCGTCGTACACGTGTGGTGGCAGCTCCGCCGGCAGGACGTCGCCGGTCTCACGCACCGCATGACGGGACGGGCCGGAACCATCGGTCACGGCGAGCGGCGTCTTGTCGAAGACCGCCACGTGTGTGTGGACGCCGCGGTGGGTCACCGTCTCCACCGAGACGTAGTCGGCCAGCCAGCGGCGGCCGGACGGATGTGCGGCCCGCTCGATCATCTGCTCCAGCACCAGACCGTCCCAGCGTTCGCGCCGGGCGGGCTCGGACTCCATGTCGGCGGATCCGGTCAGAAAGCTGAGGTCGGTACTGGCGGTACCTCGGCGCGGCTTGAGAACAGCCGGGAACCCGACCTCCGCGGCGGCTCGGCGCAGCCCGGCCGGGGACTCGACCGGGGCCGAACGCACCGTGGAGACGCCTGCGGCATTCAGCAGACGCCGTTGCACGAGCTTGTCCCACGGCTGGTCGACCTCGGTGGCACCAGGCAGGCCCAGCGCGCGCACAGCGGCGTCGTAGGCCTCCAGCTCCGCGTCATGGAAGGTCACAAGGCCGTCCAGGCGCAGATCCGCCACCTCGCGCGCAATGTCGTCGCCGGTGACGACCACTGTGGCCAACGCTTGTCCGAGGCGGACCAGGTCCGGCTCGGCTTCGGCCACCTCGCGGCGGACGAGGAGCACGACCTCGCACCGGTCACGCCCCGCCAGGACCAGGTCACGCAGGTTCGCGGCCGCGTGCGGGGCGTGCATGACGCCCAGCCGCGGCAGGGCGCCGCTCATGCGGTGCCCCCCTCGGCCGCAGTGATCCGCTCGGCACAGGCGTCGGTCAGGGCTCCCAGCGTGCCCTCGATGAAGGCGACCTCGACCGGGAACGGGATGCCGAGGCGCCGCTCCACCCGGTCGATCATCGAGGCGATCAGCAGCGAGTTTCCGCCCGCCTCGAAGAAGTCGTCCTCCGGCGAGGGGCCCGTGACCTCGAGCGCCCGGCACCATTCCTCCGTGACGACGGCACTCGCCCGGTCGGCGGCCGTACCGTCGACCCGTGGGTGATTGTCGTGCATGTTCTCTCCCCGTGTTCCAGTGGCGGCCGAAACGGATTCAGCTGTGCGCCGGCTCCGGGCCGGCCCCGTCCCGCAGCGCCCCGATGAAGCGCCGGTGCAGATTCGCGATGTCCGATGACGTGAGCAAGCCGGGGCGGTAGGTCCAGAATGCCTGCAGGTCGTCCTCCCCCGCCGCCTCCAGCCAGCAGGTGAGATCCAGCCGGGCCTGCCCGGTGTCGGCCTCTTTGCCGATCAGCTCGAACCCCGCGCCGCGGTGGACAGGTCGGGCCACGTCTTGGGCACCGAACGCCACCCGGACTTCGGGAACAGCGACGCCCTCCTGCCGCAGCCGGGCACGCAGGCTCTCGAACGGGACGTCCTGATGGCGCGCGACGAGGAGGGTCGCCTCGCGGGCCCGGGCCAGTACGTCGGCGAAGGGCTCCGGCCCGCACAGCCGGATACGGACCGGCAGCACGTTGACGAAGCACCCGATTGCGTTCTGGGCCTCGGGGCTGGTGCGCCCGCTGAAGCCGGCGCCGACGGCCAGGTCGTCGGTGCCGGTCCATTCCGCCAGCGCGACGGCGAAGGCGGCGAGTCCGACCATGTACAGCGTGGCGCCGTGCCGCAGGGCGAGACGGCGTGCGGCACGGGCGAGGTCCTCGTCGACCGGACCCCGCCATTGCGCGCCGGCCCGGTCCACGGCGCCGGACTCCCGTGCTCCGGGGAACGGGCCGGCCTCGTGCAGCCCGCTCAGACTCCCGGCAAGCTCCGTGACGGCTCGCCGGCCTTCGGAACCGGCCAGCCACGCCTGCTGCCGGGCTCGGGCGGTGGCAGGGCCGGGGATCGGGGTGAGGTCCGGCACCCGGCCGTCGAGGCGGGCGTCACAGCACGCGCCGAGCTCCTGGACCAGCAGTTCCAGCGAGCGGGCGTCGAACACGGCGTGGTGCACGGTGAGGAGCAGGGCGATCGCACGGTCCCCGTCGACAACCAGCCGTGCCCGGAACAAGGGGGCATGTGCCAGGTCGACGGGTCGTTCGGTGTCCTCGGCAGCCAGTTCGCGCAACCGCTCAGGACCGGGAGGAGTGGCTTCGGCCAGCCGGCTGACGTGTGGTCGCCCCGGCGCGGCGACCCGTCGCCGCGGCTCCGTACCGATGAGCGGGAAGGCGGTGCGCAGCGCCTCGTGCCGGGCGATCACGTCACCCAGGGCGGCTTCGAGCACGTCCGCGTCGAGATCGCCGCGAACCTCCACCACGACGCTGATGAGATACGCGGTCGGCTGCGGCGCCACCTCGGCCGCGAGCCATACGGCTCGCTCCGCGGCGGTGAGCGCCCCCTCGTCCGCGTCCGCCGCGGGGAGGCCGCCCCGTGGCGCACGCGGCAGCGTCTGCAGGTGGGCTACGAGCTCGCTGAGCCGGGTCCGTTGGAAGAGGTCGTCGAGGGTGACGTCGATGCCGAGCTCCTCCTGCATCCGAGCGACGGCCCAGGTGGCCAGCAGCGAGTCACCGCCGAGCTCGAAGAAGTCGTCGTCGTCCGTGGCGGCCGTGCCGAGCAGCTCGTGCCAGATCCGGGCGACGGCCGCCGTCAGCTCGGCCCGGCCACGCCCCCGGCCGCCACCCGCACGGCGGCGCACCCCCTGGTTCCTCATGCGCTCAGTCAACGAAGGCCAGCAACCTGCGCAGGTTGACCGCGACCGCATGCCGGAACCCGTGGTGGCGGTCCGGCTCGGGTACGGGCGCGACACATTCACGCCACGACCACGCCCGCCACACGATCGCCGCCTGGAGGCCCAGAGGGTACGCGTCGGCGATCACGTCCCTGGACACGTACGGGATCCACTGGTCCAGGTAGGCGTCGACCAGCTCCTGCTGGATTCGCTCCCCGTCCGCGATCTCGTTCTGTTCGAACTCCCGCAGGACCGTCGTCAGCCCGCACAGCGGGCTGCCGATTCCTGTCTCGGCCCAGTCGAAGAAGATGTCCCCCTGCGGACGGAACGAGATGTTGCCGTGCCAGAAATCGATGTTGACCAGGACGTCCGGAAGGTCGATCTCGGCCAGGGTGGCACAGCGCCGGGCGAACTCCGAGCGGAAACCGCGCAGTTTACCGTGCTCCTCGACGGTCAGCCCCCACTCCTGTCCCACGCCCAGGAGCTCCGGCTCGCCCACCATCCGGTCGAACAGGCCCGTCAGGGCCCCCGGTGTGCGGTCCGGTACGCCCAGCTCACGCAGCTCGGCGACCTTCTCCGCCGTGAACTGCTGCATCTGCGCGTACCGCACGACGGACGACCGGTACCGCGGCAGGTCGCCGGCGACCGTCACGTCCTCGATGAAGGTGCAGTCGCCGATGTCCGCGGAGAGCAACCAGCCGTGTTCCGGGTTCACGGCGAGTACCGGGACGATGTTGTCCGGGAACCAGGTACCGAGCCGCTGGGTCAGGACTGCCTCGTGGGGGAAGCCCGTCGGTGCCGCCTTCAGGAAGACATGGCCCTGTCCGGTCGGGACACGCAGCGTGCACGCCCAGGGGGAGACCAGAAACTGCTCGATCGCTCCGGTGAGTTCCCTGCCGTGATCGCTGAGTACGGCGGTGAGCCAGTCGGCAGCCCCGGCATACCAGCCGTGGCGCATCCACGGCACGTCCGGGAGCGCGGCCTCCCCGCTGAACCATCCGGCGAGCAGAGCCCGGTCATCCGGATCGAGGCCGGTGAGCGTGTCGGCGTCCGGCGCGCTCACCCACCGGGTGGACTCGGGAACGGCCTGCGACTGCGCACACCATTCATGGACGTACACGAGGTCGCCGTCCGGTTCGCCCGTGGTGTCGGTCAGAGTGCCGAGACGGACTGTGTCCATGCCCCAGCGGTCCCGCAGGACGGCACGGGTGCCCTCGGGCGATCCGGCGGCATGCCGCGGCAGGGACCAGCGTCCCGCGGCTCCGTGGATCAGAACCCGTTTTCCCTCGTCGGAGGTGACGATCGTGCGCGCCACGGTCTCGTTGCCGGTCACGTTGTGCTTCCTTCCGCCTCTACGGCCTTCACTCCGGTCCGCTCACCGGCTGTGCCGCTCCACAAGTTCCTCATCTCGGCGCTGGAGTCCAGTAGTTCGGTGAGTGTGCCGACCGCCTCCACCGTGCCGTCCTTCAGCACGATGATGCGGTCCGCCCGCTCGAACGCGGCCCGGCGGTGCGAGACGGCGAGGCAGCTGCGCCGCTTCCCGTCCTCGAGGAGCCGCTTCCACAGTTCCCGTTCCGTGGTGACGTCCAGCGCGCTCGAAATGTCGTCGAAGACCAGCAGTTCCGTGTCCCGGACGAGCATCCGGGCAGCGGCGACGCGCTGCACCTGCCCGCCGGAGAGCTTGGTCCCCCGTGGCCCGACCGTCGTGTCGAGGCCCTCGTCCAGGGTGGCCAGGTCGCTGTCGAAGACCGCAGTGGTCAGGGCGCGCAGAACACCGGCCTCGTCCGCCTCGTGGCCGACGAGGACATTCGTCCGCACCGAGTCACTGGTCAGCCGCGGGACCTGGGGCGTGTAGGCGGCCAGCGGCGGTACGAGTTCGCTGACTTCCTCGCCGTTCCAGTACACCTGGCCGCTCGTACGGGGCAGTAGTCCGAGGACTCCGCGCAGCAGGGTGGACTTGCCCGCGCCCACCCGGCCGGTGACGACGACGAACTCGCCCGCGCCGATGTCGAAACTGACGTCCGTGACGCCGCGGCCGGATTCCGGATGCCGGTAGCCGAGGCCGCGCACCCGGAGGGTGTCCAGGCTGGAGCGCGCGGGAGCAGCCGGCGTCGCGACGGGGTCGGCCAGGTCGCTCACCGTGCCGGGCATGGCGTCGTCGATCCGCTGGAGCGAGGCCTCGGACTGGACCACCAGGGCGAGGTTCTGGCTGAACAGCGAGGTGAAGTCGGTGACCCAGCCGACGTAGACGATGAACAGGGCGAGGTCACCGACCTGCATGGTGCCGTCGTGCAGGTGTGTGGCCGCCAGCACGAGCACGAGCCCGGTGGCGATGGCGGTGGTGTTGTTCCAGACCGCGCCGAGGAAGACGTCTGTGAACAGGCGGCTCTGCACGCTCCGGCGGCGTCGTATGTCGTTGATCCGGGTGAACCGGGCCAGCACGTGCGGTTTCGCGCCCGCCAGCTGAATGGCCTGAATGCTGTTGAAGACATCACCGAGGAAGGCGCTGACGTCGCCGGCCGCCGCCCGGCCCTGCCGGTGGTAGTGCTTGATCTTCTTGCTGGCCATGTTGATCAGGAAGCCGGCCACGATGAGCGGGACACAGACCACCACGGTGATCAGCGGGTCCACGGCGAGCATGATGGCGATGGCGATCAGGGCCTGCACCGCCGCTCCGGCCACCATGAGCGTGTAGACGACCGTGCCGGACACCGTGGTGGTGTCATCGGTGAGCCGGGAGACGACGTCGCCGGTGGGGTGCTTCAGCCGTTCCGCGCCCGGCTTGGCCAGTACCCGCGCGAAGCCGCTGCGCATCAGCCGTGCGATGCCGACGGCCTCACAGATCCCGTCGAAGGCCACGGAGAACAGCAGCGCGACGACGCGGGCCAGCGCGGCGCCGACCAGGATCGCGATCAGTACCCAGAAGCCGGTGGACAGGCTTCCACCGTCGCTCAGCCGGTTCAGAACCTCCCGGACCACGAAGCCGGGGACCAACGGGAAGACGCTGCGCAGCAGTTGCAGCAACAGGTTGGCCGAGAAGGGACCGGGTGCACACCGGGCGATCTGCCAGAAGACTCGTACCGCACTCATGAGGCACCCCCCAGCAGAGCCGAGAACCGGGAGTCCGTGTCGCCGGCGAGTTCGCCGCGCGGGCCGAACTCGACGACTTCTCCAGTGTCCAGAACCGCGATGTGGTCCAACTGGCCGACCGTCTCCATGTGGTGGGCGATGACGATCGCGGTACGGTCCCGCAGGAGTTCGCGCACCGCGACCCCGACGATGCGCTCGGTCGCCGGATCCAGCCGGGACGACGCCTCATCCAGCAGGATCACGTCGGGGTCGCGCAGGAAGGCCCGTGCGAAGGTCAGCAGTTGCGCCTGTCCCGCGGAGAGCTCCCCGGCGCTGATCCTGGTGTCCATGCCTTCCGGTAGCGCGTCCAGCCATTCCCGCATGCCCAGGGCCGTGACCGCCGCGTCGATCCGCTCGTCGGGGACGTCCGGGTCGAAGAGCGTGATGTTGTCCCGGACGGAAGCGTTCAGCACATGCACGTCCTGGGTGACCACACCGATACGGGCACGGAGTTCCGAGAGCGGCACCGTGCGGATGTCCACACCTCCCAGCCGAACCGCCCCCGCCTGTGGGTCCATGCCGCGGTGAAGCAGCCGGCCGATCGTGGTCTTCCCGCTGCCGGTCCGCCCGAGCAGGCCCAGCGTCTCGCCGGCGGGCACCTCGAAGCCGACCCGGCGCAGGATCGGGCGGCCGTCGACGTAGGCGAAGTCCACGTCGTCGAAGGTGAGGGAGAGCGGGCCGTCCGGCAGGGCGCCCCGGCCGGTGTCCGGCACCGCGGACTCACGGTCGGAGAGTTCGGCGATCCGGTCCATGCCGGCCATCGCGGTCTGCAGGCCGTCGATGCGGTTGGAAATGCGGTACAGGGTAAGGCTGAGCAGGCTGGCGTAGAAGTAGCTCACGTAGACCGTGCCGATCGTGATGCCGCCTCCGCGCAACAGCATCGCGCTGACCACCAGGATGGCCGCTGTGGCACCCGCGACGCTGAGCTCCAGGGCGCTGGACGAGGCACGGAAGGCGATGCTCTCGGCCCGCATGGTGCGCCGCAGGCGTTCCAGCAGCCCATCGAGCCGCCCCTTGGTCCAGGCGTCGCTTCCATTGGCCTTGATGTCCTCCGTCGCCATGACCCGCTCCTCCAGGAAACCGGCGATGTCGGCGTTGTCCTGCCGCAGCCGGTGGAAGTAGGGCGAGGCCACGCGCTGGGTGCGGCGCAGCACCGGAATCACCATGACGGAGAAGGCCAGGAGGACCAGACCCAGTCGCCAGTCCACCTCAAAGCTGATCGCCAGGATCCCCAGCGACAGCAGCACGTTGGCGAAGATCTGGAAGGTGAACGTCGAGAAGAACTGGGCCAGCGTGGCCACGTCGCCGTCGACTCGCTGGATCAGCTCTCCGGGAGTCTTCTCCTTGTGGAAGCCCAGGTCGAGATCGAGGCAGTGTTCGGTGAGGTCCATCCGCATCCGGTTGGTCGCTCGCCAGCCGAGGTCCTCGGCGAAGTAGCCGGCGAGCGACACGACGATCTGGTGGGCGACAGTGAGTCCCATGAAAAGCAGGGCAATGTGTACCAGAGCGTCCACCTCGGCACCGTCCACGGCCCGGTCGATGAAGCGGCCGAGCAATTGCGGATTCCAGAGGGACAGCCCGACCTCGGTGAACAGAAGCAGCAGCAGGAATACCGCGGTTCGCCAGTTCGGTGCCAGGTAGGACAGGAACAGATGGATCCGTCGCCTCATCCGCACACCTGCCGGTCAGTCACGCCCGGCACCCGCCAGGTCACTCGACCGTTCACCACTGGCTACTCCCTCGCGAGCCGAATCTCTGCCCTGGATCGATGGAACAGCTCGGCGCCGGAAGCTGACCATGGTTGTTGCGTTGCGTGAGGGCGGGAGAGCCGCCCAGAGCCGGGCGGGCATCCGAAGCCGCTCGACATGACGTATCCGACGCAATGGAACAGGCTCACCATTCTTCTGTCAACCATTCAAATGACGGCGCCCCAGGGTCCGTTCACGTCCCTTGGGAGTGCTCATCGCTAATTGCGGGCACTTCGTCCGGAATGGGTCCCGGTTTCCGAGCTGTTATCAGTCTGTCGTTCCGGCGCATGCGAGGGCGGCGAGGGACAGTATTCGCTTCGGCCGGTCCCTCGCTTTGTGAAGGGCGTATCATGTAGCTCAGGCAAAACAGACGGGTGACGTAAGGTGCACCCCAACTCGGACCGCGGGAAGCGGGATCGCCGTCGGCACCGCCCCACTGCCGTCTGCCGCTCTCACACCGCCCGTCTTCCGGGGGCCAGCGAGCCCAAGGCCTGACGTTCGTCCATTCCCTGTCGTTCCGCGCCGCGCGGGCCACCCCGCGCCGGGCCGCCGTGCGCCGCGTGGCCCCATTGAGCGCCGTAACACGCACACAGCCTGGAGGTCCCCTCATGACCAACGCAGCTGCCCCCGCTACAGCCGCCGAGGCCCTCGCCCGCATCGGTGCCCTGCGCGAAGCGCTGTCGGGCAGCGGTGACGCGGCTGACCGCGCGGCCGAGTTCCCCCACCAGGGAATCGACGCGCTGAAGAACGCCGGGTTGCTCTCCGCCGCGGCCCCGGCCGCCTACGGCGGAGCCGGCCTGACGGCGGCGGAGCTGACGGAGCTCGCCATGCGGATCGGCGGACACTGCGGCTCGACCGGCATGATCTGGGTGATGCATCAGATCCAGCTCGTCTGCCTGGCCATGGGGGCGGAGAGCCGACCGGTCATCGCGGACTATCTGCGTACGGCGGCCACCGAGCAGCATCTGATCGCCTCCGTCACCTCCGAAGCCGGTATCGGTGGGAACCTCCGGACGAGCAGGGCCGCTCTGGTCCAGGTGGGTGAGGACCACCTGCTGGAGAAGCACGCCACAACGGTCTCGTACGGCGAGCAGGCGGACAGTCTGCTCGTCACGGCCCGGCGTGACCAGCAGGCCGCATCCGACGAGCAGGTCCTCGTGCTGGTGCTCGCGAAGCAGGCCCGACTGCGGCGCACCGGCCCGTGGAACACCCTCGGCATGCGCGGCACGTGCAGCGCACCGCAACACCTCCAGGCCGTCGTCCCCAGCGGCCAGGTGCTGGCGGAACCCTTCAGCGTGATCGCGGCGAACATCATGGTCCCGCTCTCACACCTCCTGTGGGCCGCCGTCTGGGCCGGGATAGCCACCGACGCCTTCCGTCGCGCCGTACGGTTCTCCCAGGCGAAGGCGGCCCGCGCCGGCGGCACCTTCGCCCCGGACCCCCGTCTGGGACGCATGCACGCCACCCTGACGATGCTGCGGTCGGAAGTCCGGGGCTTCGCCGCGGACTTCGCACGGAACGCGCAGGCAGACGCTTTCCCTCGCGATCTCACCATGCAGTCCAACGCACTGAAGCTGTCCGCCTCGGAGGAGACGGTCCGGGTGGCCGCGCAGGCACTCGAGGTCTGTGGCATGGCCGGCTACTCGGAGGAGGGCGGCTTCTCGATCGCTCGCCACTTGCGCGACCTCTACTCGGGACGGGTCATGATCTCCAATGACAAGATCAACGCGGTCAACACCGAGCTGCTGCTGAACGGCGAGGACCTGCTCGACCGAGCCTGATGCCGGGGGCGGGTGCCGGCTCGGCGCCCGCCCCCGACCGCGGGGCCGCCCCTCAGACCCCGGACGTCCCCTCAGCTCTGATCCTCGCGGCCAGCTCGGCCGCGGGGGAATCCTTCATAATGTCTGCGTTGGCGATTTTCACGCCGAACCTTCGTTCAATCTTCAGCTGCGCCCGGAAAGCCAGGAGCGAGTTCCCTCCCAGGGTGAAGAAACTGTCGGAGCCCTTGATTCCATCGACTCCCAGCAGTTCCTCCCAGAGCTTGATGACGAATTCCTCCTCGGCACCGACCGGAACGGCATCACTTGCGATTCCCGTGTTGTCCGCGGCGAGTCCCTCGAGAAGCCCGGAAACTATCCGCTTTCCGTGCTGATCGGCTGGAATTCTGTCGACCAGACGCACATCGCTGGGCACCATGAAATGGGGCAGGTTCTGTTCGGCCGCGGTCAGCAGCTCCTGCCGCGTCGTCCCGCCCGCGGCGACCACGAAGGCGACCAACCGCCGGTCGACCCCTTCTCCGACCGGGGTGACCACCACATCCTGGACACCGGGGAGACCGAGGAGGAACCGGTCCACCTCTCCGGGTTCGACCCGGTATCCCCGGATCTTCACCTGCCGGTCGGCCCGCCCCAGGAAGTCGATGACGCCGTCCTCGCCGACCCGTACGAGATCGCCGGTCCGGTAGAAGCGGGTGACACCCTGGGGGCCCTCCTGCTGGGAGAACCGCTCGGCAGTCAGATCGGGCCGGCCGAGATAGCCCCGAGCCACCTGCGGCCCCCCGAGGAACAGTTCCCCCGAGGTTCCGGGCCCCACCGGCACCCCGTCCGGGTCACGCACTTCCACGACGACCCGGTCGAGTGCCCGGCCGACCGGCACGGACTGCTTGCGGGTGTCCTCCATGGCAACCCGGTGCGCGACGACCGCCGTGGTGCACTCCGCGGGTCCGTAGAGGTTGAGGAGACCGCCCTCGAAACCGGCTTCCAGGATGACCCGGCAGACCGCGGGCGCGACCACGTCGCCTCCGAAGAAGAGCAGCCTCAACGCCGCGAACGCGTCCGGCTGTTCGTCCGTGACATGGCCCATGACCATGGTCGGCACGAACATCGCGGTGATCCCCAGCCGTCGGATCTCCTTGTCGAACCCCGCGGCCAGCAGGTCCGGCACCAGCGGGAGCACCGACACCTCGGCACCCGCCGCGAAGCTGCTCCACGTCTCCCAGTGGAAGAGGTCAAAGGAGAGGCTGGATATCTGGCCGGTCCTGTCCTGCTCGGTCAGCGCCGGAAGCCCGGGGTTGCGGGCGAAGGTCACCAGGTTGCGGTGCTCCAGCACAATGGCTTTCGGAGTCCCGGTGGAACCGGAGGTGAAGAGCACGCTCGCGGCGTCCTCGGGCCGCGGAGCCGGCAACGGCTCCTCGGCCGCGGGCACGTCGGGCAACGGAAGGGTCAGCACCCGGACCTCGGACCCGTCCAGCCGTTTCGCCCAGTCCGATTCGGTGATCACCACCTGGACGCCGCTGAGCCGCAGCATCAGGTCGCGGCGCGCGTCCGGGTAGCGACTGTCGATCGCGACGTACGCCGCACCGGTCCGCAGCACTCCGAGCAGGACCACGAAAAGGTCGGCCCTGCGCTCGAGGTGGATACCCACCAGGTCGCCCGGGGCGACTCCGAGCCTGCGGAGCCGCCGGCCCATGCCGACCGACCGGTCCGCCAGCTCCCGGTAGGTCAGCGCAGTGCTCTCGTCACGGACCGCGATACGCTCCGGGTGCCGCGCCGCAGTCTCGTCGAAGATCTCCGTCAACGTCTGCGTGGTCATGTCGCCATCTCTCCCATGGACGTACGAAGCACCAATTCCTTACCGTCTTCGGCAAGTTCCAACCGTGCGGTCACCCGGCCCAGTTCCCCGGTGGTCGCGACATGGGTGCCGCCGCAGGCCGCCGTGACCGTTCCCTGCCGCACCGCGCAGACGAAGTGCCGCCGGTCGGCGATGGACGGCCCGTCGGTACGCACCGTCACCGGGACGTCCTCGGCCACCCACTGCGCGAGCAGCGCGTTGACCCGGGCCTCCAGGTCGCCGAGTTCGCCGGCCAGTCCCTCCGCCACGAAGCCCTTGCGGCGCAGGGACTTGCTCATCCGGTAGCGGTCGACACTGCCGTGGGCGCCGATCCGTGAGCTCACGATGGCGATCTTGTCGAAGTCGGGGGCGCCCAGCGAGTCGAGCGCCACCTCCTTGCCCCACCGCTCGCGCAGGGCCGCGTTGAGCGCCGGTCCGACCAGTTCACAGCCGGTGTGGCCGGCCGACAGACCGGCCCGCCGCCCCGGATCGACGGACAGTCGCACCTCGTGGCCGGCCAGGTCCCAGGGCTCGTCGGTGACGACATGTACGACGTGCCAGGTCCAGTCGGGATCGCCGCGGCGGACCGTGATGTCCCCGGCCACGCGCAGCTCGCCGGTGACCCGGTGCGCGGCGCCGATCACGCTGTCCACCACCGGGAGCACACGGCCGCCGTACTCGACGGCTCCCCGGTCCCCCGGCTGGTCCGGCCAGCTGTGGTCCTCCGGATGGAAGGGCGTGGTGTCGCAGACCAGTCCGTACCCGTCGGCGAGGGCGCGTACGTGGCGCACGACCGCCCTGTCCTCCAGCGCGCCGGAGGGAAAGGTGACCGCGGTGGAGCCGGTCGCGGAGAAGCAGGCGGGATCAGTCATTCCACTTCCAGGGCGAGCAGGTCGTCGTACGTTTCCCGGCGCAGCCACAGCCGGGCTTCGCCGTCGCGGACGGCGACCACGGGCGGGCGTGGCGTGTGATTGAAATTGTTCGCCAGGCTCCGGCAGTAGGCGCCGGTGGTCGGCACCGCGAGCAGGTCGCCCACCCGGGTGTCGGCGGGCAGGTAGTCGTCGCGGACCACGACATCACCGGCGTCGCAGTGCAGGCCGACCACGCGGGAGAGCATCGGGCCCGCGTCCGAGCTCCGGCCGGCCAGGACACCCGTGTAGACCCCGTCGTAGAGGGCCGGGCGGATGTTGTCGCTCATCCCGCCGTCGACCGCGACGAAGGTGCGCAGACCGGTGACCTCCTTGACCGTGCCGACGCGGTAAACGGTGATGCCCGACTGGCCGACCAAGGCCCGGCCCGGCTCTATCGCCAGCCGCGGCGGCTCCGTCCCCAGCTCCGCGCAGCTGCGCCGGGTGAACTCCCTGAGTCCTGCGGCGATCTCCGCCGGCGGGGTGGGCCGGTGGTGGTCCAGGTAGGCGATGGCGAAGCCGCCTCCGAGGCTCACCTCCGGCAGGAGCACTCCGTGCTCGCGGAGGAACCGCGCGCGGACCTCCATGACCCGTCGCACCCCCCGCTCGAACGAGTCCAGACCGAAGATCTGCGAGCCCAGGTGCATGTGCAGGCCCACCAGGTCGAGTTCGTCCGCACCGTGCGCCGCGCCGACCGCGGCTGAGGCGTCACCGGTGCGCAGGGAGAACCCGAACTTCTGGTCGTCGTGTGCCGTGGCGATATTGGCGTGCGTGTCCGCGTGCACACCGACGTTGACCCGGATCAGGACCTGCGGACGGACCCCGGCTTCGGCCGCCAGTTTGCGCAGCGACTCCAGCTCGTCGAAGGAGTCGAGCACGATACGGCCGACTCCGTGGCGCAGGCCTGCGGACAGCTCCTCGGCGGACTTGTTGTTGCCGTGCATGACGATGCGCTCCGCCGGGAAGCCGGCCGAGATCGCGACCCTCAGCTCGCCCGGGGAGCACACGTCCAGGTGCAGACCGAGCTCGGCGCAGATCCTGGCGACGGGCCTGCACAGGAACGCCTTGCCCGCGTAGTAGACGTCGAAGTCGTCGAAGACCTCACTGAATTCGGTGCACCGGGCCCGGAAGTCCGCCTCGTCGAAGACGTACATCGGAGTGCCGAACTCCGCGGCGAGATCGTCCGCCCGTACTCCGCCCACGGACAGGACGCCGTCGGCCGCGCGCTCAGCGGATGCCGGCCACAGCCGGGGCGGCAGTGCGTTCAGGTCGGCCGGCTCGGAGAGCCACTCGGGTCGTACGGAGGTCTGCACCGTCACACTCCATCCGGGGCGAAGAAGTCGGAGATCTCGATGGCCGTGCCTGCCTCGACCGTCCGGTCCAGTACGTACCGGCCCACGGCGAGATCGAGAATACCCATGCCGAAGGGCGAGAAGATCACTGGTCGGTCGTCGGGAACGGTGACGTCCCCCCGCAGGACGCCGGCGATCGTTCCGGTCACGAACGACCGGTCGCCGCACAGCTGTTCGGCCAGATGCGGTGACGTGTTCTGCTTCAGGCAGTGGTCCACGTCGTCGACGATGTTGACGGCGTGCAGCAGCGTCTCCGGTGGCAGGTCTCGCAGCGACACGTGCAGGACCAACTGGCCGGGCCGGAACCGGTGATCCGCCGGCAGGTAGGGGTTCAGGGCCGTGGTGGCAAAGACGACGAGGTCGGCGTCGCACGCCGTGGTCAGGTCCGCGGGCAGTCCGCCGGGCAGTTCGTCCGCGAAGCGCTCCGCCGCACCGGGGTCGAGGTCGTGGCAGTGCACCACCGGCGGCACGGGCATGGTGGCGGCCAGGTAGCGACAGATCTCCCGCGCGATCACGCCCGCGCCGATCACGCCCCAGCTGCGCGGCGGGGTGCGCTGCAGGGCTCCGGCCGCCAGCGCGGCGGACGCCGCGGTGCGCGCGGCGCTGATCGTCGCCGACTCCAGCAGCGCCTTCGGGTAGCCCGTGGTGTAGTCGTTGAGCACCAGCACCGCGGAGGCTCGGGGCAGCCCCTTGTCCTTGTTGCCCGGGAAGCTGGATATCCACTTGATCCCGGCGGTCTCGGACTCGCCGCCCAGGAAGGCCGGCAGCGCGATGATCCGGCTGTCAGGCTTCTCCGCGAACCGCAGGAAGTAGCTGTCCGGGTTGACCGTGCCGCCTGCGTCGTGCAGGAGATACGCCTCGCGCACGCGGTCGACCACGTCCTGTTCGGCGCCGGCCAGCGCCGTCCGTACGGCGGAGGCGCCGACCACTGAGAAGGTCATCGTACTCATGTTCCCGCTTTCACTGGCTCTTCGCGGACCGGTTCCCGCGCCGGTCTCGTCAGGTCCTGCAGCAGTCCGTCGCCATAGTGGGTGGCAACCCACCCGTCGTCGTAGATGGTGTCGAGATAGGCGCTGCCGAGGTCGGGAGAGATCGCCAGCACCCGGCTGCCCCGAGGAAGCCGGTGCCCATGGGCCGACGCCGCCGCCACGACGGTGCCCGTCGAGCCGCCGACGAGCAAGCCGTAGCCGGAGGCGATCCGGCGGCAGGCGACAATGGTGTCCCGTTCGGACACCAGGACCCGGCGGTACTCCCCCGGACCGAAGATCTTCGGCTTCCGGCTCGCCCCCATTCCGGGGATCAGCCGGCGCGCGGGTGCGCCACCGAACGTGACCGAGCCCAGCGCGTCGACCGCGACCACCGTGGGCCGCGTGGCGAGAGTGCCGAAGTGTTCCAGGCAGCCCATGAGTGTGCCCGACGTCCCCACCCCGACGAACAGCCAGTCGGGCACACCGAACCGCTCGCAGATCTCGACCGCGGTGCCGTCCCGGTGGGCCGCCACGTTGGCCGGGTTCTCGTACTGGTTGAGCCAGATGAGTCCTGGCTCGGTGGCCAGCCGGAGCGTGATGTAGGAGATCCGGGAGCCGAGGTATCCGCCGTTCTCGTCGCGTCGCTCGATCACCACCACCTCGGCTCCGAGTGCACGCATCTGCTGCACACTGCGGTAGTTGCTGTTGGGGTCGGTCACCAGGGTGAGGCGGTAGCCGCGGGCCGCGCAGATCGCGGCCATCGCGACGCCGAGGTTCCCCGAAGTGGACTCGATCAGCTCGGCGCCGGGTCGCAGCAGCCCGTCCCGCTCGGCCGCGCCGATCATGGCGGCCGCGGTCTTCATCTTGATCGACCCGGCGGGATTGCGGGACTCCAGCTTGAGCCACAGCTCGGCGTGGGGCAGGAAGCCGGTCAGCTGAACGAAGTCCTCGCCGGGGTCAGGCACGGTCGGGCTGAGCATCTGTGTTCTCCGTGACGGGCATGAGCAGGGAAGCGAGCAGCCGGGGGTTGGTCCGATTGAGGTAGTGGCCGCCGTCGGGCACGCTCACCGCTTGCGGATCGGCGGCGAGCAGGGCCCAGTTCGGCGCTGTGCCCTCGAAATCGGGCACCACCGGGTCGTCGGCGGCCGCGAGGACGGTGAACGGCCGTGTCAGCACACCTTCGCTGCCCAGCAGACCGACCAGGCAGGCATTGCCGAGCGCGGTGTCCCGGCGCAGGGCGGCCACCTCGTCCGGTGTCGGCCCGGACCGAACCGGCCGCCCCGTGTCCGGCACCACCCATCCCCGGACGGTCTCGTCCGGGGCGTCGAGCACGGCGCGCACGGGGTGGTCCGCGGGGTCGGCCGACTTGAGCGTCTTGCCGACGACGAGCACTGACGCCACCCGCTCAGGCGGCAGTCGACGCGCGAACGACAGTGCCGGTCCAGCACCCGCGCAGTGCCCCAGCACCGTAAGCGGTCCCTCCACCTGGTCCACTTCCGCCACCAGGGCGTCCAGCAGCGGACGCGGCTCCGTCTCGGCTCCCGGCGGCAGGTCCAGGACCAGGAACCGCACGGGGACGGACTCCCGCAGGACTTCGGCGAGCGGCAGATAGCTCACCGGTGATCCGCCCGCGTAGGGGAAGCAGATCACGGTCAGCTCCGGCCGGCCGGAGCTCGCGATCTCCGCGAACAGGCCGCCGTCCGCCCGCTCGGACACCCGGGCAAGGGCCTCGGCGGTGCGGTGCCGCAGCAGGTCACGGACACCGAACCGGCCGCCCGACCGGGCGGCCGCGGCCATCGCGCTGAGCGAGTGGCCGCCCAGGTCGAAGAAGTCGCCGTCGGCCCCGACGGCGTCGGCGGGAAGGCCGAGTGCCGCGGCGAACAGCTCGACCATCTCCCGCTCGGCCGCCGTCGCGGGCGGCCGAGGCGGGTGCCGGTCCGTCATGGGCAGCGGCAGGGCGGCGATGGCCGGACGGTCCACCTTTCCGTTCGTGTTCAGTGGCACCTCGCCGAGCGGCGCGATGACGTCCGGCAGCATGTGGGCGGGGAGTTCGCGGGCCAACTCGGCGCGGACCGCGGCCGCGTCGAGAGCGGGATCACCCGTGAAACGGGCGACCAGCCTGACCTGCGCCGATTCCCGGTGGACGAAGACGAAGGCGTTGGTGATGCCGGGCACCCGATTCAGCGCCTGTTCGATCTCCGGCAGTTCGATCCGGTACCCCCGCACCTTGACCTGCTGATCGCGTCGGCCTATGCAGTCCAGCAGCCCGTCCGGCAGCCAGCGGCCGAGGTCGCCGGTGCGGTAGAGGCGCGGAGAGGTGTCATCGAGGGTGTTCTCGGGGAAGGCCGCCGCTGTCCGCTCCGGGTCGTTGACGTAGCCGGCACCGACCGCGGGGCCGCTCACCAGGATCTCGCCGAGTGTGCCGATGGGGACCGCCGTTCCGCCCTCCCCCACTACGTGGAGCGTGGTGTTCAGGATCGGCCGCCCCACCGGCACCCGTTCCGCGTCCACCGGCGCGGCGATGATGTGGTGGGTGATGTCGTCGGACGCCTCGGTCGGCCCGAACGCGTTGACCACTGGAACCTGGTAGGCGGCGAACCAGCGCCGCGTGAGGGTTGGCTGGAGCGCCTCGCCGGTGACCATCAGATAGCGCAGCGGTCCGAGTCCGGCCGGCCGGTCCGGGGCCTCGAGCAACGCGTCCAGCAGGGACGGGACGACCTCCAGGACGGTCACTCCGGTGTCGGCGACCGTCTGCCAGAGGTCGGCCGGATCGACGACATCGTCGACGATGACCGACCGGCCGCCGGTGAGCCACCCGACGAGCAGCTGCCACACGGAGATGTCGAAGCTCTGCGAGGCGGTCTGGGCCACCACGTCGGAGTCGGTGAGAGCGAGGTCCACGACCTTGGCCTGGAGGTGGTTCAGCATGCCGCGGTGAGTCACCGCCGCCCCCTTCGGCTCACCGGTGGAGCCGGAGGTGAAGATGATGTAGGCGAGGTCGTCGGCCACCACGGCCGGCTCGGCAGCCGGCTCCGAGGCCCGGCCCGCTGCCAGGACCGCCTCGTACTCCGCCTGTGTGAGCACGGTCCGGCAGCCGGCCCGCCGGACCATGCGGTCGACCCGCTCCTGTGGGTCCCCCGGCATCAGCGGAAGGTACACGGCGCCGGCCCGCATGATGCCCAGCACGGACACCGCCCACGGCAGTCCGCGCGCCATACGCACGCCCACCGGCTCGCCGTGGCGCACACCCCGCGCGGCCAGGCCCGCGGCCAGCCGCCGGGACTCGCGATCCAGCTCCCGGTAGCCGAGCGCGGCATCCGCGTGCTGGACGGCCACGGCGTCGGGCCGGGCGGCGACGATGCCGGCGAACCGGTCGAGGACCGTGTCGCCCGGCACCTCGTAGTCGGGTCCGGAACGGAAGGCCGCCAGTTGACGCGCCTCGGCGTCGTCCAACAGCGAACAGGCCGCCGGAGGCTGCCCGGGATCGTCGACCATGAGCCGCAACGCGCTCCGGTAGTAGCCAGCGATGCGGCCGATCTGCTCGGCGCCGAAGGCCGAACCGTCGTAGTGCAGAGTCAGGCCGACGGCCCCGTCCAGCGCGTCCCGGAAGAACTCCGCCCTCAGCGGGAACTCGGTCTGGCTGTGCACCGCGACCCGGCGCAGCCGGAAACCGTGCTGCCGGTCGAGATCGTCCAGCACGTGGAAGTGGGTGAAGTTGAAGACCACCTCGAACAGTTCGCGTCCGGCTTCCCGGGCCAGCTCGCCCATCGGGAAGCGCCGGTGCGGCAGCAGCTCCACCTCCGCTGTGTGCACCCTGCGGATCAACTCGGTCCAGCTCTCGGCGTCGGTCCGCGCCCGCAGCGGCAGAGTGTTGAGGAAGAGCCCGAGGGTGGTGTCCGCATGCTGCTGCTCGGGGCGCCCGCTCAGCTCGTATCCGGTGGTGACGTCCACACGGCCGGAGACGAAGGACAGCACCGCCAGGTGCGCCGCCATCAGCACCGACTTGACCGGCACCCTGGTCCGGCCCGCAAGCGCCATGAGCTCGGCGCCCAGGCCCGCCTCCAGCCCGATCTCGTGTGTCCGCAGCGTCTCGGTGCCGGTCAGGTCCGCGGCCGGCAGCCGGGGGACCCTGGTCGACTCCGCGCCGTCGAGCACACCCTGCCAGAATTCGCGGTGTCCGGCCGTCTCGACAGCGTGCTGTTCGAGTGCGACGAAACGCTCGAATCCGACCGGCTCGGCGCCCGGGATCGGCGAGCCGGTGGCGTGCAGCGCCCCGTAGTGGGCGAAGAGGTCGTACAGCAACCGGTTGACGCTCCATCCGTCGAGCGCCGCCGCGTGATAGCTGAGCAGCACCTGCCGGCGCCCGCCCCCCAGGTCGAGGACCCGCAGCCGGACCAGGCCCGGTACGCCGTCCGGAAACCCGGCCTGTAGTTCCTCCTCGACCGCCTCCGCGACGTAGGCACGCTGCTCCGCGTCGGTCCAGCCGGACAGGTCGACCGCCCGGCACCAGTCCGGGGCCGTCCGATGCACCACCTGCACCGGGACGGGCCGGTGGCCGGGGTGGAAGGACGTGCGCAACGCCGGGTGCCGGTCGGCCACTTCCCCCGCCGCCCGCAGGAACAGGGACCAGTCGAGCGGCCCTTCGTACTCATACGTGGACACGTCGTGGTAGACGGCCGCGTCCCGGCTCGCGATTTCGTAGAGCAGCCCGCGCTGCAGGTAGGTCAAGGGGTACGCGTCGACCGCGTCGGTGGGCAGCCCCTCTCTCGCCCCCTCGCCGAGGAGAGCGAACGGCCCCGCGGGGCCGGCCTCGTCCGTTCCCACACCGCGGCGTACGACCCGGGCCAGCGCGGCCACGGACGGATGGGCGAACAGGTCCTGGAGGGTGAACTCCAGACCGGCCGACCGCGCGGCGGCCAGCGAGCCGATGAACTTGATGGAGTCGAGCCCAAGGTCGAAGAGGTTGTCCTCGGCGCCGATCCGGGCGCCGCCGAGCACGCCCGAGAAGACCGCGGCCAGCGCGGTCTCCGTCTCGCCCCGAGGTGTGCCGCGGTTCGACCGCCTGGGCAGCGCTGCCAGTGCCTTCAGGTCCCGCTTGCCGTTCGGCGTGTGCGGGATCGCCGCGATCCGGTGGATCACGGCGGGCACCGCGTAGGACGGCAACCGCTCGGCGAGAGCGGACCGTACGGTCTCCTCCGCGTCCGGTGCGTCCGTGACTACGAAGCCTCGCAGCACCCCGTCGGTGGCGGTCGCCGCGCAGTCCGTCACTCCCGCCACGCCACGCATGACGTGTTCGAGTTCGCCGAGTTCGATGCGGTGTCCGCGGATCTTCACTTGCGAGTCCAGCCGGCCGAGGTACTCGACCGTGCCGTCCTCCAGCCAGCGGGCCGCGTCACCGGTCCGGTACGCGCGCACGCCGTGGCCCCGGGCGTCCGGAACGAAGCGCTCGGCGGTGCGTGCCGGTTCGTGCAGGTATCCGCGGGCCAGTCCGGTGCCCAGCAGATACAGTTCGCCCGGCACACCGACCGGTGCCGGGTGCCCGCTCCGGGTCAGAATCCGCAGGCGCAGGTTGTCGATGGGGGTGCCGAGCGGTACCGGCCGGCGCATGTCGTGGCTGGTGCAGTCGTAGTGGGTGACATCAACGGCCGCCTCGGTCGGTCCGTACAGATTGATCAGGGTGGGCCCCCCGTCCGGGTAGGACTCCCGCAGAAGGCTCACCGTCCCGGTGCTCAGCGCCTCACCGCTGGCGAAGATGCGCCGCAGTCCGGCGGTGCGCAGGCCCCGGAGCCTGGGCAGCATCACCTGAAGCATCGACGGGACGAAGTGCAGCGTGGTGACCTGGTGTTCCCGGACGCGGTCCATGATGGCCAGCGGTTCACGCTCGGCGCCGGCCGGCAGTGTGCTCACCGAGCAGCCGGCCATCGACCACCAGAAGATCTCCCAGAGCGAGACGTCGAAGGAGACAGGCGTCTTGTGCAGGACGACGTCGTCGGCGGCCAGGGGGTAGGCCCGCTGCATCCAGGCCAGCCGGTTGACGATGGCCCGGTGCTCGACCATCACGCCCTTGGGTACCCCGGTCGACCCGGAGGTGTAGATGACGTACGCCAGATCGTCCTCGGTCGCGAGGTCGGGCAGGTCGGCGCCGTCCAGCGCGGCGAGGGCGGGATCGGCCGGGTCGACGAGCACCTCGGCGCCCGGGCACCGCGTGCCGACGACGATCCGGGTCCGGCTGCGTTCGAGCACATGGCGGATTCTGGCCGCTGGAAGTGCCGTGTCGAGGGGCAGATACGCGGCGCCAGCCTTCATGATCGCGTAGAGCGCGACCAGTTCGTCCGTGGACCGGGGTATCGCCATGCCAATGACTTCGCCGGGACCGGCTCCCAGTTCGCGCAGTCTTCTGGCCAGTTGGTTCGCCCGCCGGTTGAGCTCGGAGTAGGTGGTGGCGCCATCGCGCACCGCCACCCGGTCCGGGAAGCGCGAGGCCCCGTCCTGAAGGCCGTGGTGCAACAGAACGCCCTCGGTCCGGGGGTGGTCTGTGCGGTTGACGGCGGCGAGCAGCTCGGCCTCGGCAGGGTCCACCCAGGTGAGCATCGGCCCCAGTGTGTCCGGTCCGGTCGGGTCGAGCAGTCCGGCGAGAAGCCTGGTGAAGCCGCGCACCAGCCGGTCGGCCGTCGACGCGAGGAACAGGTCGGTGCGGTACGTCACCGACAGCTGTCCGTCCGCCACCGAGAAGCCCAAGGTGGCCCCTGCGGCCGGCTGCTGGGCACGCGCGGCCGTCACAGCGAAGTCGGTGGGGACGATGCCGTCCCGCCGCAGCATCGCCTCGGGGGAAGCGCCGAGGTTGCGGGCGCCGGTGAGATACGCCTTCCGGACGCCGGACAACAGCTGCCGGCCCGAGTGCCCGGGGTCGACGACGATCCGCACGGGGAAGGCGTGTCCGTCGGCCTCCGTCAGCACGCAGACCTCACGGGTGTCGGTCTGCACGGCTGCGAGCAACGCGGTGACCGCCGTCGACAGCACCATGACCAGCGTGGGGTCCCCGCGGGTGAGAGCAGCCGTCCGCGCGGTGACCTCTGGATCCACAGGGGTCGTCACCGTCGCCGTCGGCCGGTCGTTGCGCTCCGTGGCGAGCAGGTCCCGGCAGAGCAGCGAGGCCTCGGGGAGCCCTTCGATCCAGTCGGTCCAGTACGACGTCCCCTCCGAAAGTCCGCGCGATGCCCGTCGGTTCGTCATGTGGGTCATCGCAGGGCTCCGTAGTCGAAATCGGCTTCGTCGTCGTGGTCCGGGTCCGTGGCGGCCGGCGCGGGCAACACCGGTGCGTGCGGCATCGTGTCGAGCTCCACGACCACGGCCAGCACGGCGTCCAGAAGTCGGGCTGCCGATTCCGACGTGTACAGGTCCATGGCGAACTCGAGGTCGGCGACGAGACGTTCCGGGCGGTCGTGAACCTGGAGATTGAGGTCGAACCGAGGGCTTCCGGTCGGTAGAAACTCCAGGTCGGCGCGGAGATCTCGGGCACGATACGAGTAGACGTCGATGTTCTGCAACGCCAGGAAGACATCGAACAGCGGATTACGCGTCCCCGGCCGTCCGCCGCGTCCGGCGGCCAGATCGTCGAACGCGAACTGCTGGTGGTCCAGGGCGCGGCGGTGCGTGGCGTCGGCCTCGAGAACCAGGTCGGCCAGCCGCATGCCGGGGGTGATGCGCATCGGTACAGGCACGGTCGTGACGAACATGCCGACCGTGTCGGCCAGATCGGGGTGCGACCGCCCGTGCATCGGCACGCCGATCACCAGTCCGTCCCGGGCGCCGGCCCGGGCCAGCGTGATCGCATACGCGGCAAGCAGCACCACGAACGGCGTCGTGCCGTGCGCCCGGGCGGCGCGGGACAGCGGTTCGGCGGCCACCGGGTCGCGGCGGACCCGGCCCCCCGCATCCCCCGGCCGCGGCGGGCGCGGGTGGTCGGTGACGAACGTGCCGGCTCGCGGCATGCCGTCCAGCTCCCGTACCCAGTAACCGTGGTCTCGTGACGCCTCCGCGGCACACCACGCGGCCGCGTCCAGCCAGCGCACCGCGGGGCGGGACTCGGCACCGGTCCCGCCCCCGGGCTCCAGCAGGTCGAGCAGTTGCCGGACGAGTACGCGTACCGAGACGCCGTCGGCGATCACATGGTGCAGGTCGAGGTAGAGGCGGGCGCCGGCGGACCGGGCACGGAGCAGAGGCGCCACCCCCAGATCGAACGGTCTCACGAACCCGGTGGCCTCGATGGCCGGATCACCCGGCGGGACGGTCTCCCACGCGAACTCGGCCTCTTCCATCACCTGCTGACGCAGCCCGGTGCCGTCGACGAAGAGACGGGTGCGCAGCGCATCGTGCCGTCGGACCAGGGTCCGCAGCGCGGTGTGCAGCTTGTCGGGGTTCTGCGGGGCATTGAAGTCGAGCCTGATCGGGATGTTGTAGGCGAGCGAGTCGGGCCGGGCCAGCCACAGCGCGTAGAGGCCGCGCTGACTGGGATGCGGCACGCCGGTCGGACCGGCGCCGGCCGGAATCGCCGGAAGCGCGGGCGGGGCGGTCTCCAGGCGCAGGGCCATCTCACGCAGTGTGCTCGCCTCGTGGACGTCGGCGAACCGCAGGCCGCGCCCCAGCCGCCGGTGGATGAGGTCGAGCAGCCGCGCCAGCTTCAGCGAGTCGCCGCCGAGGTCGAGGAAGCGGCTGTCGGGACCGAGCTCGGAGGTCCGGCAGCCCAACGCCTCGGCCCACAGCCCGTACAGGACGGGAGCATCCTCGTCGGGCGCCTCGCCCATACCCGCCGGCTCGGCCTCGTCCGGCCTGGGCAGCCGGTCGTTGTCCACCTTGCCGGTCGGCCCGAGTGGCAGCTCGTCCAGGACGAGCAGCCGCGCGGGCCTCAGATAGCCCGGCAGCAGGTCCGCCAGCGCCGACCGCAGGGTCCCCGCGCCGGTTCCGTCGGTGACCGCGTACGCCGTCAGCTGCGCGTCTCCTGCGGCGTTCGGCCGGGCCACCGTGTGCGCGTGGCGTACTCCCGGAACGGTGCACAGCACTGCGGTGACCTCGGCGGGCTCCACGAGGTTGCCCATGATCTTGACCTGCTGGTCGACCCGGCCGTGGTAGTGCAGCACGCCCGTCGCGTCACGCGTGACGCGGTCGCCGGTGCGGTAGTGGCCGTCGCGGAAGCGGGCCGCGGTCAGCTCGGGTTCGTCGAGGTAGCCCCGTGCGACTCCGGCACCCGCGACCCACAGTTCGCCCTCGACGCCGTCCGGGACGGGGTCGCCCCGGTCGTCACGGACGGACAGGACGGTGCCCTCGATGGCCCGGCCGATCGGAACCGGAGCACCGACCGGCCTGGTGATGCGGTGCACGGTGGTGAAGGTGGTGTTCTCGGTGGGTCCGTATCCGTTGTAGAGGTGGAGTTCCGGACAGTGCCGCAGTGTGCGGTCCGCGTGTCCGGGCGAAACCACGTCCCCGCCGGTGATCAGGGTCCGCAGCGGGGCGAACATGCCCGGATCGTGCTCCGCCATGCGGTGGAACAGCGGTGCCGTCAGCCAGGCGAACGTGATCTCCTCCCGCCGCAGGAACGCCGCGTACAGGGCCGGGCGGGCCATCGTCTGCGGGTCGGCGATATGCAGCGCCGCGCCGTTGAGCAGCGCGCCCCAGATCTCCAGGGTGGCCGCGTCGAACTCCGGAGCGGCACCGTGCGCGACCCGGTCCTGCGGGCGGAACGCCGCGTAGCGGGCGCCGCAGACCAGCCGGATCACGCCCGCCTGCCCCACAACCACGCCCTTGGGCCGGCCCGTGCTGCCGGAGGTGAACATGACGTAGGCCATCACGTTCTCGTCCGGCGCCGCGGGTTCGGCCCAGGCGGCGCCCTCGTGCAGCACATCCGCCGCCGTGCGGAGTCGTACCCGCGCCGGGAGGGACGACGGGTGGGTTCCCCCGTCCGTGTGCACCACGAGGCGCAGGTCCGCCGTCGCCACCATCCGCCGATACCGGTCCGTCGGCTGCCGCGGGTTGAGCGGTACGTATACGGCGCCGGCCAGCACGGTGCCGACCACCGCCGTGACGAAGGAGACGGACCGCCCTCCCGCGATGCCGACGAGCGCGCCCGTGCGGACCCCCAGGCGCCTCAGCCCTCTCGCGAACGCCTCGGCATCCGCCAGCAGTCGCGCATAGGAGCGGACGTCTCCCCCCTCGGCCAGGGCGACCCGGTCCGGGTGACGGGCGGCCTGCGCCCGGAACCGCTCAGCGATGGTCACCACCCAGCGTCGCCCCCGTCCGCGGAGAGCCGCTCGGCCAGGTCGTCGATGCCTTCCTCACGGGCGCGCCCGCACACCTCGGCGGTGAACTCGGCGAGGGTCGGGTGCTCGAACAGCGCCCGTACCGGCAGTGTCAGGTCCAGCAGGTCGGAGAGGGTCAGGGTGAGATCCATGGCCAGCAGCGAGTGCCCGCCGAGCAGGAAGAAGTCGTCCTGCGGGGCCACGTCTTCCGGCTCCATGTCCAACAGTCGTGCCCACATGCGGCCGATGACGGGCAGCACCACCGTGTCCGGCACCGCGTCCCCGTCGGCGTACGGGGTCTGTACGGCGTCCACACCCCCGGCCGGCCGGGCCGGGGCGAAGTCGGACACCCGCCGCTCGGGGTCCCGCACGGCGTCGGCCAGCACCTGGAGCCACGCCGCGCCGATCGCCTCGACGGTAGCGGCGTCGAAGACGTCGGTCCGGTAGCCGAAGGCGGCCCGCAGCTCTCCGTCGACGTGTTCCACCGACAGGTCCAGGTCGAACTTGGCCGTCGAGTAGGCGGTGTGCAGCTCCTCCACCTTCAGCCCCGGCAGGGCGACTTCGGTACCGGTCTCGTCGTCGAGCGCGAACATCACCTGAAAGAGGGGATGGTGACGGGCGTCGCGGCGCGGGCCGATCTGCTGCACCACCCGGTCGAAGGGCACGTCCTGGTGTTCGTAGGCGCCGAGGGCGGTCTCCCGCACCCGGTCGAGTACCTCGGCGAAGGCCGGGTCCCCGTCGAGGTCGATGCGAAGTCCCACGGTGTTGACGAAGAAGCCGAGCAGCGGCTCCAGTTCCAGCCGGGTGCGGCCGGCGGTGGGTGTACCGATCACCAGGTCGCTCTGACCGGTGCACCGGGCGAGCAGCACGCCGAATGAGGCCAACAGGGTCATGAAGAGCGTCACGCCGTGCGCCCGACTGGTCCCGAGCAGGCCGTGGTGGACATCCGGGGGTACGGGGACGAGGACGCTCGCCCCGTCCACGTCGGTCGTTCCGGCCTTGCGTTCGCGATCCAGCGGCAGGTTCAGCATCTCGGGGGCGCCGGTCAGCCGGTCCTTCCAGTAGGCGAGCTGCCGCAGTCCGTCCGGACCGGCGAGCCAGTCCCGCTGCCACACCGCGAAGTCGGCGTACTGGAGACGCTGTTCCGGCAGGGCCGGCTCGTGATTCTGCACGGCGGCCGCGTAGAACTCGCCGAGCTCCTTGTACAGCACCTCCGACGACCAGCCGTCGGTGACGATGTGGTGCTGGGTCAGCAGGAGGACATGCTCCTCCTCGCCCAGGGTGATCAGCATGGTCCGGATGAGCGGGCCTCGGCCGAGGTCGAACGGCGCCCGCTCGTCGGCCCGGATCAGCATGCCGAGCGCCTCGTCGCGCTGTTGCGCGGGCAGTTGGGAGAGGTCACGGCGCTCCAGCGGGACCCGCAGGTCCTTCGCGATGTTCTGTCGCAGCCCGCCTTCGGCCCAGGAGAAGGTGGTACGCAGGACCTCGTGCCGGGCGACAAGACCCCGCAGCGCCTCCTCCAGCGCATCCGGCCGCAGGGGACCCTCCAGCCGCAGCACGGTGGGCACGTGGTAGCTGACGTCGCCGCCGTTGAGCTGGTCGAGGAACCACAGCTGTTCCTGGGCCGGTGAGGCGGGGATCGGTGCCGCGTCGCGCGGCACGGTGGCAATGGTCCGTTCCAGGACCTGGTCCATGCGGGTGGTCAGCTCCGCCGTCAGCGAGGCCACCGTCGGATACTGGTAGATGGTCCGCAGCGGCACCTCCCGGTGCAGCGAGCGCCGGATCCGCGACGCGACCTGGGTGAGCATGAGCGAACTGCCGCCGAGGGCGAAGAAGTTGTCGTGGCGCCCGACACGGTCGACCTTCAGCACCTCCGCCCAGATCTCCGCGAGACGACGCTCGGCCGGTGTCCGCGGCGGCGCGTAGTGGGCCCCGGCACCGTCCGCCGAGGACGGCGCCGGCAGCGCACGCCGGTTGATCTTCCCGTTCGCGTTGAGCGGGAGCGTATCCAGGACCATGATCACCGATGGGATCATGTACGCGGGCAGCCACTTGGTCAGGTAGGCCGTGAGGTCGACCTCGGGCTCGCCTTCCAGCAGCGTCGCGTAGCCCACGAGTCGCACGTCGCCGCCGGACGCCGTGTGGACCACCACCACGGCGTTGTCCACCGCCGGGTGTCCGCGAAGCGCCGACTCGATCTCACCGAGCTCGATCCGGAAACCGTTCACCTTCACCTGGTTGTCGATCCGGCCCAGGATCTCCAGCACCCCGTCCGGGCGGAACTTCGCCAGGTCACCGGAGCGGTACAGGCGGGCTCCCGGAACGGCGGAGAAGGGGTCCGGAAGGTAGCGGCTCGCGGTCCGGCGGCCGTCCCGGTGATATCCTCGACCGACACCCACCCCGCCCACGAACAGCTCGCCCGGCACGCCGCAGGGCTGCGGCTGCATCCACTCGTTGAGCACGTAGAGCTGGGTGTTCGAGACAGGCCGGCCGATCGGCACGATGCCGTCCTCACTCGTCGGCCCCTCGTGCCGGGCGAGCGTGGCGTTGTCGATGGCCGTCTCGCTGAGTCCGTACGCGGCCACGATCTGGGTGTCGTCCCGGCACAGGTCACATATCCGCAGGTAGTCCCGCGAGTACCAGATGTCGCTGCCCGCGACCAGCAGATCGAGGAAGTCCAGCCGCCGGCCCGCCTCCTGGAGGTGATCGGCCAGTGCCGCGAGGATGGGCGTGATGAACTCGGCGCTGTTGACCTCCTCGCGCACCATCAGGGCGTAGAGGTCCGGCGGCGACATCACCGTGTCATGGGGGACGATCACCAGCTTGGCCCCGCTGAACAGGGCGCGGGCAGCGTCCGCGATGAAGATGTCGAAGGCGAAGCTGGTCATCTGCAGATGCGAGCGCATAGGCGTGTCCCGCAAGTACGTGTGCTCCCAGAAGCGGAAGTAGTTCGCGTAGTTGCGGTGCGTGACCATCGCGCACTTGGGGGTGCCGGTCGATCCGGAGGTGTAGAACATGCACGAGAGCTGGTCCGGGTCGATGCCGGCCTCGGGAGCAGTGCCCGGCATCGTCTCCAGGGTCGTTCGCTCCTCGTCGAGCAGCAGCGCACCGGCCAGTGCGGGGATCTCGCGGACCGTGGCGGCGGTACTCACCACGACCGGCACGGCGGCGTGGCCGAGCATGTAGTCCAGCCGGTCGCTCGGGTAGTCCGGGTCCAGCGGTACGTAGACACCGCCGGACTTCAGCACGGCCAGGAAGGCGACGACGACGTCCACTCCGCGTTCCATGCACACACCGACCGGCGTCTCCGTCCGCACCCCCCGGTCGCGCAGCAGGTGCGCCAGCTGGTTGGCCCTGCGGTCCAGCTCGGCGTAGGTGAGACGGTCGGCTCCCTTGACCACGGCGAGCGCGTCGGGCGTACGTGCCACCTGTGCGTCGAACAGCTCCGGCATGGTCAGCAGGTCGCCGATCTCGAGGCCGGTGTCGTTCCACGTGACGAGCTGGCGTTCCCGCTCGTCCGCGGTCAGCATCGGCAGCGCGGCGACCGGGGCGTCCGGATCGTCGAGCAGTGCTCCGAGCAGTTGGACCCAGTGGCCCGCGACCCGCTGCGCCGTCTCCGCGGTGAACAGGTCCGTGGCGTACTCGATCTCGCCGCGGAACACCTCGCCCTGCTGGACGAGGTCGAGGCTGAGGTCGAACTTCGCGGACACCTGGGTGTCGGCGACGGTGTCGACGGTGATGCCCGGCAGCTTCAGCTCGCCGGTCAGCTCGGTGGTCTGCAACCCGAAGCTGGCCTGGACCAGCGGGGAGTAGCTCGGGTCCCGTTCGGCCTGCACCGCCTGCACGACCTCGTCGAACTGCACGTCCATGTGGTCGAAGGCGTCGTAGACCGCGTCCGCGGTCGCCGCGACCAGGTCGTGGAAGCCCAGGCGCGGGGCGACGTCCACCCGGATCACCAGGGTGTTGACGAAGCAGCCGATCAGATCGTCGAGATCGGGTGCGGGGCGACGGACCACCGGAATGCCGACGGCCAGGTCCCGTTCGCCGGTGTACCGGCCGAGGAGCGCGAAGAACGCGGAGAGGAAGACCACGAACGGGGTCACGCCGGCCTTGCGGCCGAACTCCTCCACTCGGCGGACGGAGTCCGTGCCCACCTCGAACCCGACGACCGATCCCTCGTGGCTCGCTACCGCCGGACGGGAGTGGTCGGCGGGCAGTTGAAGCGTCGGGGGGAGCGGTGCCAGTCGCTCCCGCCAGAAGCGCAGCTGCTCGCCGGACTCATCCGTCGCCCTGGAGCGCTCGGCGAAGTCCGCGTACTGAAGCGGTAGTTCGGGCAGGTCGGGGACCCGGCCCTCGATGTGCGCGGAGTACAGCTCACCCAGTTCGGCGAGGAGAACGGCTGCGGACGAGCCGTCGAAGACGATGTGGTGAAAGGTCAGCGCCAGCACGTGCTCCTCGGCGGCACAACGCACCACGGCCGCCCGCAGCGGCGCCTCCTCGGCCAGTTCGAACGGCGCGTGGGTCTCCCCGTCGAGCACCTCGCGCAGTCGCTCCTCCTGGTCCGCATCGGCGGCGATGTCGTGCACGGGGAGCGGGAGATGGGCGCCTTCGGTGACCACCTGGACCGGCACGCCGGCGCGGTCCGGGAATCTGGTGCGCAGAATGTCGTGCCGGGCGACGATGTCGCGCAGGCCGCGTTGCAGCACACCGACGTCGAGCGGCCCGCGCAGCCGCAGCAGCAGCGGGATGTTGTAGAGCGAGCTGTCCGGGTGCAGGCGGTGCATCAGCCACAGGTGCTGCTGCGCCGCCGAGAGCGGCCGGTCCTGTCCGGACGGCGGGGCGGTCGGCGCGGTGTCGGCCGGCCGCTGCCGCCTCCTGCGCGGAACGATGCTCATCGGGGGCCCTCCACGGTGTGCGACAGCGCGATCGTCGCGTCGAGCTCCGCGCGCAGTGTGCCGGCGTAGGCGTCGAGCCGGTCCGCGCGGACCAGGTCGGGGTCGTACTGGATGGTCACGCGCAGCCGGTCGCCGGCGATCTCGGCATGGGTGGCACACGCGAAGCCGACGTCGATGACATGGTCGCGTTCCCCGATCACCCGCGTGCCGTCCGGGGTGCCGGACGGCTCGAACTGGACGAAGTTGAAGAACGTGTCGAACAGCGGCGCACCGGTGCCGCAGCGCTGGATGTCCACCAGCGGCAGGGCGTGGTGGCCGATCAGGGACTGCTCGGCGCGCCACAGCCTCGCCGGCTCGTCGGCGGCCGTCGCCGCGACCGGCACGGTGTTCAGGAACAGGCCCAGTGTCCGGTCTCCGCCCTCCTCGCCGACGCGCCCGTTCATCACCAGTCCGGTCACCACGTTCGTACGGGCGGTGGCCATGGCCAGTGCGCGCACATGTGCGGTGAGGAGCAGCGACTTGACCGGTACGCGGGCCGCACTGGCGGCGCGTGCGAATTGTTCCGCGGGCACGTCGTCGTAGTCGATGACCAGCGCCCGGCTCATGCGCGGGCGGCCCGCGTCCGCCAGCAGCAGGGGCTCCATGTCCGCCACCGCCTCGCGCCAGAACCGGCGAGCGGCCTCGTCGGACTGGGCGGCGAGCTCCGCTTCGACGAAGCGGCGGTAGGGCTGCGCCGGCGGCGGTGTCACCTGCCGGCCGAGTCGGCAGCGGTCGTACTCGGCGAGCAGTTCCTCGGTCATCAGCTGGAGGCTCAGCCCGTCGAGCACGCCGTGGAAGTGGGTCTGGATCAGCTCGAAGGTGTCCGGGCCGGTCCGCAGCGCGGTCAGCCGCAGCATCGGTGCACGCCAGTCGAAGTGCGCGGCCTCCTCGGCCGCTACGAGAGCCGTGATCCGGTCGTCGCGCCCGGCCTCGGTCAGGCCGGTCAGGTCCTCGGTCCGGCAAGGGATCTCGACGTGTTCGTGCACCAGTTGCATCGGCGTCCGGTACTCGGCGAGGTCGAAGGAGGTCCGCAGCACCTCGTGGCGGGCGGCGATCCTGGCCGCGGCCGTCCGCAGTGCTTCCGGGGCCCATTCACCCCGCACCGTGACCACGGTGACGACGTGGTAGCCGCCGCTGTCCGGATAGGTCTCGGCGTGGAACACCATGGCGAGCTGGAGGGCGGTCATCGGGTACGCGTCCACGACGCCGTCCGGCAGCCGCTCGCGATCGGCCGGGTCGATCAGGTCGTAGGCGGTGTGCTCGGGGACGGCCGGCTCGGCGGCGGGCTCCTGGCCGGCGATCTCGGCGGCCAGCGCCCGGATCGTCACGGCGCGGAAGACCGTACGGAGGGGGAATCGCAGCCCGGCGCGCCCGGCGACGGCTCGCAGTCGAATGGCGCGGATCGAGTCTCCGCCCAGGGCGAAGAAGTCGTCGTCGATACCGATCCCGGTGCGTCCGAGCACCTCCTCCCAGACCGCGAGGAGCGCGCGTTCGGTGGCGGTGGTCGGAGCCGTGACGACCCGGTCCTGTCGTCCCGGTACGGGCAGCGCGTTGCGATCGATCTTGCCGTTCGCGGTCAGCGGCAGTTCGTCCAGGAACACGATGTCGGCCGGGACGAAGGGCTCCGGCAGCCGCTGGGCGACCCACTGCCGGAGCAGCGCGGCGTCGGGCACGGCCAGGGGCGGTTCGGCGACCGCCCGGGTGTCCTCGCGGTAGCGCGGACGGACCGCGTAGACGGCGTACCGGTCGGTGCCGGCCAGCAGTTCGTCCTGTTCGGTGACCACGTCGAAGCCATGGGAGCGCAGGTACTCCTCAATCTGCGCGACCCGGCCGTCCGGCTCGCGTCCGGTGTCGTCGTGGACCTCCAGCGCGACCTGCTCCACACGCGCGAGGTCCGCCGCGTCGATGCCGCGCAGGACGTCGAACTCGGCCCGCTGCACATCGATCTTGAGCAGGTCGACGCGGGTCACGTCGGTCTCGGCGAGGACATCGGACAGGCGGCGCAGGGTGACCTGCGCGGTTTCCGGGGCGAACCGGTCGGCCAGCACGTCCGACACCTCGCCGAACAGGGCCTCGTCCCGCCGGTTGGTGAGGAACCGCCGGACCACGGAGATCTCCGCAGCCGGGTCGGCGTAGGCGGCCAGTCCGGACATCATCGAGTAGCCGGGGTACACGGTGAACGACGCGGAGCCCGCCTCGTCGGAGAGGCCGACGGGGAACAGCTCGACCCGGCTCCGGCTGCCCTGGAGGTTCTTCTCCAGCAGTGCGAACGGCTCGGGCAGCGGTTCGAAGGCGAGGATCCGAACGCCCGGGCAGGTGGCGTCGACGAAGCGGGCGAACATACCGATATTGGCGCCCACGTCCAGCACGACCGCGCCCTCGCGGAGCGTGATTCCCCCGCGCAGATAGGTGCGCTGGACGAAGATCTCGTCGAAGAGGTACCGGGTCTCGTGCGGATTCACACCGGCGATGCCGTCCAGCAGGCCGGCGGTCGCCTCGGGCCGCGGCACCACGAAGGCGGCGAGCCGGTCCGAGGCCGTTGCCGAGCCCGGCGTCGCCGGCCGCCGACCGACGTAGGCGTTGGCCAGAGCCGGATGGGAACGGAGTACCGCAGTCACTTCGCCCGGTTCCAGACGGTGGCCGTTGATCTTGACCTGGTCGTCCAGCCTGCCCAGGCAGTCGAGGCGTCCGTCGTCGAGGAACCGGACCCGGTCCCCGGTCCGGTACGCGCGGACTCCCTCGACCTCGGTGAAGCGTGCGGCGGTGGCCTCCTCGTCGGCCCAGTATCCGCGGGCCACCTGGGGTCCGGCCACTACGAGTTCACCCTCGCAACCGGGCGGCACCGGCCGCCCCGCGGGGTCCATGACGTGGACCCGCAGACCCGGCAGCGGCCGGCCGATGGAGGGGGTGTCCGCCCCTTCCACAGAGGCCCACGTGGTGTCCACCGTGCATTCGGTGGGTCCGTACAGGTTCACCGCGCGCACCCCGTCGAGTCCGGCGATCTCCTGCCAGAGCGTCTCGTCAACCGGTTCCCCGCCGACCAGCAGCAGCTCCGGCAGGCGCTGGCCGGGCTCCCGGCCGTCCAGGATCAGACGCAGATGGGACGGGGTGCAGTCCAGTACGCCGACCCGGTGCTCCGCGAGCCGGTTCAGCAGGGCGGGGACGTCCCGGCGGGTCTCCTCGTCGACCAGGCACAGGGTGCGGCCGGCGGCGAGTTGCAGGAGTTGCTTGACCGAGGCGTCGAATCCGAGCGACGCGTTGACCGCGACCCGCAGTCCCTCCGGCGCGTCGGCGTACACGGTCCGCTGGAGAGCCGTGTACAGGCATGCCGCGTTGCGGTGCTCCACCACAACCGGCCGCGCCGCCCCGGTGGAGCCGGACGTGAAGATGATGTACGCGGCGTCCTGCGGATCGACCCGGACCCGCTCGTGGCACGCTGCCGGCTCGGAACCGTCGAGCGGCAGCGTGGGCAGGTGCGCGGCGAGAGCGGTCAGTGCCGCCCCGTCGGGCGCGCCGGTCACCAGCGCGGCGTCGACCGACCGCGCCTGAGCGACAAGCCACGCGGTGGGGTGGGCCGGGTCGAGGGGGACGTAGACCCCACCGGCACGCAGCACGCCGACAAAGGCCGCGACCGTCGACGCGGACCGCTCGCCGAGCACGGCCACGCGGTCTCCGGGGCGGACACCACGTTCGCGCAGCCGGCCGGCTATCGCGTCCGCTGCGCGGTCGAGTTCGCCGAAGGAGAGGGTGGCGTCGGGTGCGATCACCGCGGCGCCGCCTTCCGGCGCGGCGGCGAACGCCTCGTCGAGCAGCGTCACCAGGGTCTGCTCGGCATATGCCCCAGCCTGTCCGGCCCAGCGGTCCAGCACCTGCTTCTCAGTGGGCCCGGCACCGCCGCCGGCCAACTCGGCCACCACGGATTCGAGCAGCATCCGCCCGGCCACCGGACCGGTGTCCGAGTCGCTGTGCAGCGTCAGGCACAGCCGCCCGTCGCCGACGACACACTCCAGGTGCAGGCCGGTTTCGGGCACCGGCCCGTGCACCGACACGGGCTCGGCTCCCAGCGCGGTGAGCGCTTCGGTGCGCGACGAGGAATACATGACGAATCCGGCGGCAGCGGGCCGGTCCAGGGGCGTGACCCGCAGGCTGCGGGCCCGGGCCTCGGCGAGCGAGGTCCCGAGCGCCGTGTCGTCGGCCCCGCGGTGGAGGTCGACCGCGACGAAGCAGCCGAGCGGGCCGATGACTCCGGTCGTTCCGTCGGGATGACGTCCGGAGTCGTACCAGGCGATGGTGACCGACTCCGCCTCCTCGTCGAGATAGCGGCCGAGCGCCCGCAGCCAGGCGCCGAGCACCCGCGGCTCGGGGTCGCCCTCCGAGTCCGGCAGCGGGCACTCGACCGTCTGATCCGTGGGCCCGGTGCCCTGATGGGGCAGTACCACCGAGGTGACCGCACCGGGCTCCGCGGGCACATCGCCGGAGGACTCGTCGGCCTGCCACTCGACGACGTCCAGGAACTGGATGCGGTCGGGGTCCTCGGCCGGCGGGGTGCCGAGGTAGTACGCCGCGAACTCCTCCAGGAGCAGGGCCAGGCTCTCCCGGTCGGCCAGGAGCACCGACGCGTCGACGGTCAGCAGGTCCGCCGCGAGGGTGACGGTGACCGGCGCCTCGCCGGCGTCCTCCTCGGGGGCGCGCAGGTGCGGCACGGCTTCCTCGTCGACGACCTGGATGGGCATGCCGGTGCCGGTCAGGTCGCCGACGCGCAGCCGCAGCGCCTCATGCCGGGCGACCACGGCCGCCAGCGCCCGTTCGGCCCGGGCCCGGTCGAGGGGCGCCGCGGTCCGCAGCCGGGCGGTGACGCGGTCGTCCTGGGCGTGGGACCAGTGCCACCGCTGCTGGGTCGAGAGCCGGTAGCTTTCGGTTACGGACATGGAAGAGCTCGATTCACATAAAGGTCCGACATGGCGACAAGGGTCCGACGCTCGCCCGTGAACGGCTCGCGGCCGTGCGTCGCAAGGAAGTTGTCCACCATCAGGACGTCGCCGCGCTGCCAGGGAAAGGAGACCGCCGTCTCCTCGTAAAGGTTTCTGATCAGATCGACGACGTCTGTCTCGATCGGTGATCCGTCGCCGTAGTAGGCGTTGCGGGGCAGCCCCTCCAGGCCGAATTCACCGATGAGGGTCTGCGCCACCTCGGCCGGCATGTTGGACACGTGGAACAGGTGCGTGTGGTTGAACCACACCCGCTCCCCGGTACGGGGGTGCCGGGCCATCGCCTGGCGTACGGCGCGGGTCCGCAGCCCGTTGCCGCCGGTCCACCGGAACTCGGTGTTCGACGCGCGGCAGTAGGCCTCCGCCTCGGAGCGGTCCGTGGTCTGGAACACCTCCTGCCAGGGCAGGTCGAGATCCTCGCCGTAGTTGCGCACGTACATCACGCCGTGTCTCAGGAACCGCTCGCGGATCTCCGCGGGCAGTCGTGGGGTGAACCGGCGTTCGCTGGCCAGGGGGGTCTCGCCGCCGGTCTCCGCCGGCAGGTCACAGTAGAAGTACAGCCTGCTGGGCCAGTTGTGCGCGTACGACATCTCGTGGTGCAGCGGGATGACCTGGTCGGAGGCGAACTCCGTGGAGGTGAAGACCTTGTCGGCGACCTCTCCGCGCGGCGCCGCTCGCTCCAGGTAGCCGAGCAGGTCGGGGCTGATCCCTCGCACCGCGGCCCCGAAGGATTCGGCGTCATGCACCGAGAATCCCCGCAGGAGAACGGCGCCGTACCGGTCGAGGTCGGCCAGCAGCTCCTCGCGGTGGGCCGCCACGTACGAGGCGAGCGGAGCCCCGTCGTCGCTCCGCAGCACCAGACAGAAATCGTCATCGACGAACGAGCGCCGCACCGGCTGGGCACCACCGGTGCGCGGACGCCGCCGCACGGGTCCGGCGGTCACCGGTCCGCTCCGGACGCCGCCGTAACCGACGACCAGCGGTCGGCCATGGCTGTCAGGATTCGCCGCGGACCGTCGAATGGCTCTCGCGCGTGCGCGACGAGCATGTTCTCGACGAGCAGCACATCGCCCCGCTCCCAGTCGAATCCCACGGTTTCGGCACGGTATGCCTCCTGGATCTCGGCGATGGTGTCGGCCGGGATGGCGCTGCCGTCGCCGAAGTACGTGTGGTACGGCAGGTTGTCCTCGCCCACTGCGGCGAGTAGCCCGTCCCCGACCTCACTGGCGAGCGTGGCGTTGTTGAAAAACAGGGCGTGGTTGAACCAGGTTTCCTCGCCGGTGCCCGGATGACGGCGGATCGCCGGCCTGACCTGCCAGGTCCGCAGCTGCTCACCGTCGGCCCAGGCGCAGGAGATGTCGTGCTGCGCGCAGTACGACTCCACCTCTGCGCGGCTGCTGGTCTGGAAAGCCTCCTGCCAGGGCAGGCTGATGCCCGGCAGGTAGTTACGGACGTAGCGCACGCCGAGCTCCCCGAATCGCGCGACCGTCGGGGCGCTGAGTCGGGCCAGGACTCGACGGCTGTCGGCAAGCGGCGTGCGGCCACCGGTGGTGGCGGGCTGCTGGCAGCAGAACACGATCCGCAGCGGCCAGTCCAGCGTGTACGACTGCTCGTTGTGCAGAGCGATGTGCTGGTCCGCAGGGTGGTCGGTGGAGGTGTAGATCCCCTGAGTGATCTCGTGCCGGGGTGAGGACCGCTCCCCGTAGTCCAGTACGTCACGGGCGAGTCCGGCCATGGCGCTGCGGAACATCTCGGGTGAGTCGATGCCGAAGCCCCTGAAGAGCACTGCCCCACTGCTGTGGGCGAGTTCGGTGACGGTGTCCGGGTTCTGCGAGAGCCAGGAGACGAGATCGGCCGCGCCCGTGCCACGGATCAGGGCGGGCAGCCCGGGTTCCTGCCGACCGGGATTGACCGTGACCGTGTTCCTGTGGGCACTGCGGCGAGATGGCGCGGTCATATTTTCACTCCACAGCAGAAGAGAGGGTGCGCGGACTACCGGTCGGGGGACCTGGGGCGGGGCCCAGGAGATCCGTCACCAGTGCACGTGTACGCGGATCGGCGAGCAGCTCCACTCGGCCGCAGTCGACGGCACGCACGTCGAGGGAGCGCGCGTCGATCCAGTCATCGCTCACCGACTGGTCCGACGACCGGACATGCGTGACGGAGCCCGCGCCCGGCGCCAGGGGCAGGACGCGGAAGCCGGCCACGAGGTAGGCGATCCAGTCGAGATAGAAGCCGGACATCCGAGTCGCGACCGCCACCGCCTCGTCCTCGTCGAGGCCGTCCTCCTCGAAGACATCGGCTCCCAGGCGTATCACCCGCTCGGTCAGCAGTTCCATGGCCCGCTCCGGGCGGTCCCGCAGCCCCTCGTCCGTGAGCGCCGCCCCGAGCTCGCCGTCGAAGTCCTCCGCGGGCCTGCCGGTGAGCTGGCGCACGATGACCCGTGCCGTGCTGCGGATCTCCGCCCCGCTGCCCGGGTCCCCGTCGAAGAGCACGGTCGGGAGCGGGGAGTCCGCACCGCCCAACCGCACCGCCAGCGCGCACGCCAGCGGGGCCGCCGCGCAGTAGGCGAGAACGGCGCGGACCTGCCTGCCTTCGCAGCGCTCCGCCAGGTGCGTCACGTAGTGCGACGGGTCGAGGGCCCGGCTGAACGGCTCGCTCAGCGGGTAGAGCACGTCCCAGCCCCGGTCCTCCAGACGCAGGTCGGACAGTGCCGCCTCGGCACGCCGGCCCGGAAAGTCGAGCGCCACCAGGGTTTCAGCCATGGTCTTCCGCCTCCCGGAGCAGCCGGGCCAGGGTCGGGGCCAGCTCCGGTCCGCGCATGATGCCGTAGTGGTCGCCCTCGAGCGCGATGGTGCGCACCGGCCGCGTGGTCACCTCGCCCCAGCCGTGGTCGTCCCGGTCCCGCGACTCGTCCTCGGCCTGGAGCACGACGACCCGTCCCGGATACCGGCCGGTGACGGTGAAGGTCCGCAGGGCATGCAGATTGGTCCGGAACCGGTCGAGCAGCGTCTTGACCAGCTCGGCGTCGCCCGGTGTTTCGAGCAGTCCGCGCTCCCGGGCACGCTGCCACATCTGTTCCCGGGTGGTGAGGGAGGCACCGAGGTCCGTGCCGACGGCCGCCCCCCAGTCCGCGGCGAACCAGGTGACGATCTCGGTTTCCGTGGGCGGCTCCGCGTCCGGCCCGGGCAGATAGCTGTCGATCATCAGCACCGGGAGGGCACGGCCGGTTCGCTGCTCGAAGCGGCGTGCCATCTCGAAGGCCACGACCCCGCCCATCGACCAGCCGCCGATGGCCAGGGGAGGCTGCGTGGTCGACTCCATGGCCGCCAGATACGTGTCGGCCATCTCCTCGATCGTGCCGTGCCCCACGGATTCGAGCGCATAGACGGGGCATCCCAGCTCGCGGGCCAGACCGGCGTAACAGCCCACTCCGCCGCCCACCGGGTGTATCAGGAAGAACGCCGGCCCGGATCCCTCCGCCATCGGCAGGAGTTCGGCCTCGGTCGTGGTGGTCAGCGCACGGTCGACCGCACGGCCGAGCCTGTACAGGGTGCGGGCTTCGAAGAGCGCCGAAGCCGGAAGGTCCACGCCGTACTGGAGACGGACCCGGTTGAGCAGCCTGATACCGAGGAACGAGTGCCCGCCCAGCAGGAAGAAGTCGTCGCCGCGGCGCACCTGCCGGACGTCCAGAAGCTGCCGCCAGAGCTCGGCGAGGTACTGCTCGGTAGGGGTGGCCGGCGCTTCGTCGGCGGGCTCGGGGGCCGAGGGGGAGTCGACGGCGTCGGGCACGGCCGCCACGCGGTCCACGGGCGGTACGCTCAGTGTGTGGCCACTGAGTGGCCGGTCCGGGTCGGCGAGCACGGCGGCGAGCAGACCGAGGAAGTCGTCGGCGAGACGGCGCACCGTTTCGTCGTCGAACAGCTCGGTGGCGTACTCGATGCTGAGGACCATGCCGTCGGCGTCCTCCCACGTGGTGACGAGCCAGTCGAACTTGGCGCTGTCGGTGCGCTCGTCCACCTCGGTCACGCACAGGCCGGGCGGTGCCTCCCCCTCGGCGGTGATGTCGCCCTGGTGCACGTAGACCATCTGGTACAGCGGCGACCAGATGGGTGATCGGGGCGGGTTGACCGCCTCCACCACGCGGTCGAACGGCAGCTCGAAGTGGTCGAATACGTCCAGGACGTGATCCCGCGTCCGGCTGAGGTGCGTACGGAACGACGGATCGTCCGACAGGTCGGCTCGCGTGGCGACCGTGTTGACGAAACAGCCGATGACCTCCCGCAGTTCGGGCCGGAGACGGCCGGACAGGGGTGAACCGATCACCACGTCCTCCTGCTGTGCCACCCGGCACACGAAGCCCTGCAAAGCCGCCAGTACGACCATGTAGAAGGTGGCGTTCTCCGCCTCCGCCATCTCGTCGACGGCACGCCGGATCGGCTCGGGCATCCTCAGCCGGAGCTCCCGCCCGGCCTTGGTCGGATGAGCCGGCCGCGGCCGGTCGGCAGGCAGCGTGGTCAGTACCGGGCAGCCCTTGAGCGTGTCGGTCCACCACTGGACCTGCCGGTCCAGGACACCGTCAGCCAGTCGCTCCTGCTGCCAGATCGCGTAGTCCGCGTACTGAACGGCAGGTTCGTCGAGCGGCTCCCCTCCGTACGCCCGCCAGAGTTCGCGCCAGAAGACCCGTGCCGATCCTCCATCGAAGACAGCGTGGTGGAAACAGAGGTGGAGAATGTGGTCATCGCTGCCCTGCCGGTCGATCCGGGCGCGGACGAGAGGTCCGGCACTCAGATCGAACGGGGTCTCGGCACGCCCGTCCCAGGTCTCGTCGAACAACACGATCTCGTCGAGCTGCCGGACGCGCTGCCGGACTTCGCTCCCGCCCGCGGCCTCCGTCTCGGTGAAGACGGAGCGCAGGACCTTGTGCCGGTCGACCACCTCCGCCAAAGCCCGCTTCATGGCCGGCACGTCCAACTCGCCGGTGATGCGGACCGTCAGCCCGATGTTGTACGTGCCGGGCCGTCCGGTCCGTTCCATGAACCACATCGCGCGCTGCTGCTCGGAAACCGGGGCCTCAACGATCGAATCGTGGTGCGCGATGGCCAGACGGCGAGCGCGGGGCCGGTGCGGGGCTCCGGTGCTCACTCCGCTACCCGCTCACGAAGGCTCAGCGGGCGCATGTCCGTCCATACACGCTCGATGTAGGCAAGGCAGTCCTCCTCGGACCGGGCGGGGCCATCGGAGCGCCAACCGGCCGGGATGGTGATGCCGACCGGCCAGATGGAATATTGCTTTGCGCTGTTGATGACCACCTGATAAAGGACGGATCGCGAATCGGCCGACACCCGAATCCCTTCCACGCAAATTTGACGAAAATAGCATCCGAACAGCGTGTGCACACGCCACGTACACGGCGGCGCCCCGCAGTTTCTACGTCAAGCAGGGGGTGGGTCAAAAGGTGCCGATGCCCCGACCACCAGGTCTCGCTTCCCTGGTCACCGCGCCCAGCATGGCAGCGGTCGGCACGCCTGAATAACCGTGCGAAAGGAGCCCACTTCACACAACACGGGCACTTGCCACAGAATCAAGCGCCTGTCCCCCATTGTTGATGCAGACTGACTGGCTCAGTGGTACGGATCGTCACCCTGGTTTGACGAACGCCTAGTTGATGACGTCATGAAATCTAAGTGGCCGCCTCAAGCCCCGTCAAGCCATCAAGTGCTGCGACCAAGGATCTTGTGACAGGTCTCCGGCTGTATCGCTGACCGGGCATGATTCTTGGTGTGACGGCTTATCCGATAGCCGAGCGAATCGCCGAACTGTCCGTGTTGACCCACTCATTGGGGTAATTGTGCAACCAGACGGAACCGAAGACGGTGGTCGCTCGGCCCATCGGGGGGCTGCCGGCGGAGTGGTCCGTGCGCGCAGGTGCGGACCTGATGCAGTGGCCGCTTGAACGGAGAGCGAATGCGCTGCGGGATGCGGTGCACGGGTACGTCGCGGACCATCTCGGAGGCCCGACGAGATCGCCTCCACCACCAGGAGCGGTGGCGACTTCCCCAGGGGTGGGCGGACTCGAATGGACGTCGGGCCCATGGTGGGCCGATTCTCCAGTTTACGGGCGGGCCGGGGCGGGAAGTCACGGGTCCGGAATCGCGGGCCGCGACGGCTTGCGGCCCGCGGTCACGGGGTAGCCCCGCGGTTCCCGTTGCGCCGTGTGGCATCGAACTCATTCCCAAGGTCGGCCAAAGCGCGTGTCCCGCACCCCGTTCCCGCCTCCCCGCGACCTACGTTGTCCCGGTGGAGCAGCACAGGACACGTCCCCCGCAGCGCAGGCAGACCCCGCAGACCCCGTTGTCCCCGCTGGGGGCGGCCAAGGGGGCCCGGAAGGCCGGCGGCGGCGCGGGGGCCCTCGGATACCGGGTGATGAGCGCCCCCGCCGGTCGCGGCGAGGGGCCGGTGTCCCCCGTCGTGCTCGCCCTGCGCCGGCTGCCCAACCCCCGGCTGACCGGGATCGGCGCCGGGCTCTTCGCGGCTGCCGCGATGTTCCTGATCGGCTGCCTGGACTGGTTGCTGTTCGACGAGTCGGCGGCCGTCTTCGGCGTGCTGTTCCTTCCCGTCAGCGCCCTGGCCGCGCTCTGGGTGCGGCCGGCGGACCTGGTGACCGCGCCGATCTGCGTGCCCATCGCCTTCGCGATCGGCATCGCCCCCATCTCCGGGGGCACCGGTGGTTTCGGTGGCCGGACGATGGCCGTCGTCACGGCGCTCGCCGTGCACGCGGGCTGGCTGTACGGGGGAACCCTCGTCGCGGGCCTCATCGCGACCGTACGCAAGGTGCGGTTGATGCGGGCCCGCCAGCGGCGCATGCTGCTGGCCGCCCAGACGGCCCGGCCCGCGGCGCCCGCGTCACCGGCCCCCCGCGCGGCGGCCCGGTCCCCACGCCGCCCGTCGCAGCGCTAGGGGGTGTCTAGCCCCCGCGCCGCGTCACTCAGCCCCGAGCGTCCCCGGCGGCCTTGGCCGCCATCGCCGCGCCCACGATTCCCGCGTTGTTCTGCAACTCCGCCGGGACCATTTCCGCCCGGATGTGTTCGATCAGGGGCAGGAACTTGTCTGCCTTGCGGCTGATTCCGCCGCCGATGATGAACAGTTCGGGCGAGAACAGCATCTCCACGTGCGCCAGGTACTTCTGTACGCGGCGCGACCAGTGGTGCCAGCTCAGGTCCTCGTCCTCCTTGGCCTTCGTGGAGGCGTGCTTCTCCGCGTCGTGGCCGTGGAGCTCCAGGTGGCCCAGTTCCGTGTTGGGGACGAGGTTGCCGTCGGTGAAGACCGCGCTCCCGATCCCCGTACCGAAGGTCAGCACGATCACCGTGCCCTTGCGGCCCCGGCCGGCACCGAATGTCATCTCGGCGATGCCCGCCGCGTCGGCGTCGTTGAGCACGGTGACGGGGAGGCCCAGCCGGTCGCCGAGCAGGGTGCGGGCGTCCAGGTCGATCCAGCCCTTGTCCACGTTGGCCGCGGTACGGGTCAGGCCGTCCGTGACGACGCCCGGGAAGGTGATCCCGACCGGGCCCTTCCAGTCGAAGTGGCCGACCACCTCGGCCACGCACCCGGCCACGTCGTCAGGGGTGGCCGGGTGCGGTGTCAGTTCCTTGCGGCGCTCCCGCGCCAGGTCTCCGCGGTCCAGGTCCACGGGAGCACCCTTGATCCCGGACCCGCCGATGTCCACACCGAAGATCTCCATGTGATCCACGGTACGGGCAGCGGGCCCGCCGCGCCCCTACGCGACGCCCTCGGGGGACCCGCCGCCGTTGAGGGCCGCCGCCTCCGCGCGCAGGTCGCGGCGCAGCTCCTTGGGCAGCGAGAAGACGATCGACTCCTCGGCCGCCTTCACGATCTCGACGTCCTCGAAACCCCGCGCGGCCAGCCAGGCCAGCACGCCGTCCACCAGGACCTCGGGCACGGAGGCGCCGGAGGTGACACCGACCGTGGAGACGCCGTCGAGCCAGGCCTCGTCGATCTCGTCGGCGCCGTCCACCAGGTGGGAGGCGCCGGCGCCCGCGCCGAGGGCGACCTCGACCAGGCGGACCGAGTTCGAGGAGTTCTTCGAGCCGACGACGATGACCAGGTCCGCGTCGGCGCCCATCTGCTTCACCGCGGTCTGGCGGTTCTGCGTGGCGTAGCAGATGTCGTCGCTGGGCGGCGAGATCAGCAGCGGGAACTTCTCCTTGAGGGCGCCGACCGTCTCCATCGTCTCGTCGACCGAGAGGGTGGTCTGGGAGAGCCAGACGACCTTCGACGGGTCGCGGACCTCGACGTTCGCGACGTCCTCGGGGCCGTCGACCAGGGTGATGTGGTCGGGGGCCTCGCCGGAGGTTCCGATGACCTCTTCGTGGCCCTCGTGGCCGATGAGGAGGATGTCGAAGTCCTCCTGCGCGAAGCGCACGGCCTCCTTGTGGACCTTGGTGACCAGCGGGCAGGTGGCGTCGATCGTGGCGAGCTTCCGCTCCGCCGCCTCCTGGTGCACGGTCGGGGCGACGCCGTGCGCCGAGAACATGACGATCGATCCCTCGGGAACCTCCGCCGTCTCCTCGACGAAGATCGCGCCCTTCTTCTCCAGGGTCTGTACGACGTACTTGTTGTGGACGATCTCGTGGCGCACGTAGACCGGGGAGCCGTACTGCTCCAGGGCCTTCTCCACGGCGATCACGGCACGGTCCACGCCCGCGCAGTAGCCACGGGGAGCGGCGAGGAGGACGCGTCGGGGAGTCGTAGCAGTCATGCGCCCCATCGTAACGGCCGGGAAAGTCCGTAAGGCCGTACCGAACAGGCGCCCGGCGTCCGGGGTCGCGAGACTGGACCCGACGCCAATCACGGAGGGCTCATGGCCGGCAGCGGTACGGATTCGGGCGGCGGCTCCACCGAACACGCCCGGCTGCGGCGGACCCTCGGGTTCCGGGACCTGGTGGTCTACGGGCTGCTGTTCATCGCACCCATGGCCCCGGTCGGGGTCTTCGGGACGCTGGACGCGAAGTCGGACGGGGCGGTCGCCCTGGTGTACGTCGCGGCGACGGTCGTGATGGCGTTCACCGCGTTCAGCTACGCGCAGATGGTGCGGGTCGCCCCGATGGCCGGTTCGGTGTTCGCGTACGCCCGCAAGGGGCTGGGCGAGGGGCCGGGTTTCGTCGCCGGATGGATGGCGATGCTGGACTATCTGCTGATCCCGGCGGTGGCGTACCTCTTCTCGGGGATCGCGATGAACTCGCTGGTTCCCGGCATCTCGCGGTGGGTATGGACGGCGCTCGCGGTGGTTCTGACGACCGCGCTCAACCTGTGGGGGGTGCGTGCGGCGGCGCGGGTGGGGTTCGCGGTGCTCGCGATGGAGATCGTGGTGCTGCTGGTGTTCGTGGTGTCCGCCGCGGTGGTGCTCGCACGGGACGGGGCGCAGCGGGGCTGGCTGACGCCGCTGACCGGCGACTCGGGGTTCTCCGCGTCGGCCGTGCTGGGCGCGGTGTCCGTGGCGGTGCTCTCGTATCTCGGCTTCGACGCCATCGCCTCGTTCGCGGAGGAGGTGACGGGCGGCTCGGCGCAGGTGGCGCGGGCGGTGCTGTTCTGTCTGGTGCTGGCGGGCACGCTGTTCGTGGTGCAGGCGTATCTCGCCGCCCTGCTGGAGCCGATGACCTCGGCGGAGCTGGCCGCCGATCCGGGGGCGCAGGGCGCGGCGTTCTACGACACGGTGGACGCGGCCGTGGGGACCTGGCTGCACGATCTGGTGGCGGTCAGCAAGGCGGTGGGGGCGGCGTTCGCGGCGCTGGCGGGGCAGGCGGCGGCCGGGCGGCTGGTGTTCGCGATGGCCCGTGAGCGGCGGCTGCCGGGGGTGCTGGCGCGGGTGGACGCGCGGTCCGGGGTGCCGAGGGTGGCGATCGTGGTCGCCGCCGTCGTGACACTGGTGGCGGCGGTGTGGGCGGCCCGGCGCGACGACGGGCTGGACCATCTGGTGTCGGTCGTGGACATCGGGGCGCTGACGGCGTTCGTGCTGCTGCACGCGTCGGTGGTGGGGTGGTTCGTGGTGCGGCGCGGGGAGGGGCCGCCGAGCTGGTGGCGGCATCTGCTGGTGCCGGTGGTCGGTGCCGGGGTGCTGGTCGCGGTGATCGTGGAGGCGACGGGGAGCGCGCAGGTGGTCGGCGCGTGCTGGCTGGTGGTGGGGCTCGCGGTGCTGTTGGTGCAGCGGAGGCGGGCGGGCCTCGTCCCGTAGGGCGTAACCCCGTAACCCCGTAACCCCGTGGCTTACGGGGGCTCGCGGGGCGGGTCCGTTGTCGGTGCGGGCCGTTACGCTCGCTCGCATGGCTCTCAACACTTCCCCGGAAGCGCCGCTGCCCGTCGGTGACGTGTCGCGGCTGATCGGTGGCTGGATCGACCGGCTCGGTTCGGTCTGGGTCGAGGGCCAGATCACCCAGCTGTCGCGGCGGCCGGGCGCCGGTGTGGTGTTCCTGACGCTGCGCGACCCGTCGCACGACATCTCGGTGAGCGTCACCTGTTTCCGGCAGGTGTTCGATCGGATCGCCGATGTCGTGTCGGAGGGCGCGCGGGTCGTCGTACTCGCCAAGCCCGAGTGGTACGCGCCGCGCGGGCAGCTGTCGCTGCGGGCGACGGAGATACGGCCGGTCGGCATCGGCGAACTGCTGGTGCGGCTGGAGCAGCTGAAGAAGTCACTGGCCGCGGAGGGGCTGTTCGCCCTGGACCGCAAGAAGCCGCTGCCCTTCCTGCCGCAGCTGATCGGGCTCGTCTGCGGCCGGGCGTCGGCGGCCGAGCGCGATGTGCTGGAGAACGCCCGGCGCCGGTGGCCCGCCGTCCGCTTCGAGGTCCGCAACACCGCCGTGCAGGGGGTGCACGCGGTGAACCAGGTGGTCGGGGCGGTGCGGGAGCTGGACGCGATGCCGGAGGTCGATGTGATCGTCGTGGCGCGCGGCGGCGGCAGCGTCGAGGATCTGCTGCCGTTCTCGGACGAGGAACTGATCCGTACGGTGTCGGCCTGCCGTACGCCGGTGGTCTCGGCGATCGGGCACGAGCCGGACTCGCCGCTGCTGGACCTGGTCGCGGACGTACGGGCGTCCACGCCGACGGACGCGGCGAAGAAGGTCGTGCCGGACGTGGGCGAGGAGCTGGACCGGGTGCGGCAGCTGCGCGACCGGGCCCTGCGGACGGTACGGGGGCTGCTCGACCGGGAGGAGCGGGGGCTGGCCCATGCGCTGGGGCGGCCGTGCATGGAGCATCCGCAGCGGATGGTGGACGAGCGCGAGGCGGACGTCGACGCGCTGGCGGGCCGGGCCCGCCGGGTGCTCGGCCATCTGCTGGACCGGGCCGACTCGGAGCTGGCCCACACCCGCGCCCGGGTGCTCGCGCTGTCGCCCGCCGCGACCCTGGAGCGCGGGTACGCGGTGCTCCAGCGCGCCGACGGACACGTGGTCCGCGATCCCGCGGACGCGGGCGCGGCCGGGGAGCCGCTGCGGGCCCGCGTGTCGGGGGGCGAGTTCGCGGTGCGGGTCGCGGAGTAGGAAGCGGCGGGCCCCTCCATCAGGAAGCGGCGGCCCCCTCCGCCAGGAAGCGGCGGACCCCTCCCGCCAGGGGTGCGGCCCCTCCGCCAGGGGCGGCCCCTGCCAAGGAGCGGCCCCTCGCCGGGGGCGCCCGTCCCCAGGGGGCCCGACCCCCGTCAGGACGACGTACAGGCCGGCACGGACCGGCGCAGGCCGATGCATAGGGTGGATCACATGACGGACGACGCAACGGCGACCGCCGCCGCGGGCGGCACGCTCGGGTACGAGCAGGCGCGCGACGAGCTGATCGAGGTGGTGCGCCGCCTGGAGGCCGGCGGGACCTCGCTGGAGGAGTCCCTCGCGCTGTGGGAGCGCGGCGAGGAGCTGGCGAAGGTGTGCCGGCACTGGCTGGAGGGCGCCCGCGCCCGGCTGGACGCGGCGCTGGCGGGCCCGGAGGCGGACGGCCGGGGCCCGGACGGGGGCTGAGCGAAGCCCGGTCGGTCTTATTCCGGTGACCCGGCGTGAGCCTCCCCACTCCTCAGTTAGTTGAAAGTTAATGCACTTTCCCCGTACGGTGATCGACGTCGCCCGGTCCCCCGTGACCGCGGCCCGATCCCCCCGCGTACGTCCGGAAGGTAACTCGCACGATGTCCCTCGTTCTTGACCCCGCCGCCCAGGACCTCCTCTTCCGTGAGGCCCGCACCGCCAACACGTTCACCGACGAGCCGGTGAGCGACGAGCAGGTCCAGGCCATCTACGACCTGGTCAAGTACGGCCCGACCGCCTTCAACCAGTCGCCGCTGCGCGTCGTGCTGGTGCGTTCGGAGGACGCTCGCGGGCGCCTCGTCAAGCACATGGCCGAGGGCAACCAGGCGAAGACCTCGACCGCCCCGCTGGTCGCGATCCTGGCCGCCGACAACGAGTTCCACGAGGAGCTTCCGGGCCTGCTGCCGCACTTCCCGCAGGCCAAGGACATGTTCTTCTCGGAGCGCCCGGTCCGCGAGTCCGCCGCCTCGCTGAACGCCGCCCTCCAGGCCGCGTACTTCATCATCGGCGTCCGCGCCGCCGGTCTGGCCGCCGGCCCGATGACCGGCTTCGACGCCGCGGGCATCGAGAAGGAGTTCCTCGACGGCGACCACAGCCTGCTGATGGTCGTCAACATCGGCAAGCCGGGCGAGGACGCCTGGTTCCCGCGTCTGCCGCGCCTCGCCTACGACGAGGTCATCAAGACCGTCTGAGCCGGCGTTTCCCGGAACCGGACACCACGCGGGGAGGGCCCCGGAGCGAACCGCTCCGGGGCCCTCCCCGTTGTTCGTGGGCGCGGGCGTCAGGAGGTCCTGAGCGCCGCGGCCATCTCCGCCAGCCGCTCCGGCGGCGCCGAGCCGGTCACCACGGTCGTGGCGCCGTCCTCCTCGCGCACCAGCGCGTCGTACTTCGGGCCCTCCCAGCGCCGCCAGGTCTTCCCCGCGACCTCCTGCGTGCGCCCGGTGTCCTCGGCCTTCTGGCTCACCCGGCTGACATAGGTCCTGGCCGGGGAGGTGGACTGCTCGACCGCGACGTACCGGCCGTCCGGGTCGAGGAAGCCCAGGTGCCAGCTGTTGCCCCCGGGCCCGTCGTACGTCACCGACGTGGGCTTCCAGCCCTCGGGCAGGCCGCTGGGGGCCGCCACCGGGTACGGCGCGGCGCGCCGCGCCGTCGCGAGTTCGACGCGGTAGTCGACCGCCTTGACCGGGTCGCCGGAGTCGTCGTGCGGAATGAAGATGTAGACGACACCCGACACGGCGGCGATCGCCAACAACGACAGGATCATGTCCCGGACGGTCTGCTTGCCTCGCTTGCTTGCCACGGGTCCATCGTCGCATCAGCCCCCGCGCGACCGAATCGGGGGCCACCCCGCTCAAACGTGACCCGGTCTGCTCATTTTATCGGCCTGGCGATAGAGTCAGATCACCCTCATCCGGTCGTCGCCGTACAGAAAGGTGCGCTCCGATGTCCGAGCATCATCTGCCGTCCCAACTGGAGGTCTCCCCGGAGGCCCCCGACCGCAACCTCGCGCTGGAGCTGGTCCGGGTCACCGAGGCCGCCGCCATGGCCGCCGGGCGCTGGGTCGGCCGCGGGGACAAGATCGGGGCCGACGGCGCCGCGGTGAACGCCATGCGGACCCTCGTCTCCACCGTCTCCATGAACGGCGTCGTCGTCATCGGTGAGGGCGAGAAGGACGAGGCGCCCATGCTGTTCAACGGCGAGCACGTGGGCGACGGCACCGGGGCCGAGGTGGACATCGCCGTGGACCCGATCGACGGCACGACGCTGAACGCCAAGGGCATGCCGAACGCGATCGCCGTCCTGGCCGCCGCCGACCGGGGCGCGATGTTCGACCCGTCCGCCGTCTTCTACATGGACAAGCTGGTCACCGGCCCCGAGGCGGCCGACTTCGTGGACATCAACGCCCCCGTGTCGGCGAACATCCGCCGGGTCGCCAGGGCGAAGAACTCCACGCCCGAGGACGTCACGGTCGTCGTCCTGGACCGTCCCCGCCACGAGGGCATCGTCAAGGAGATCCGGGAGACCGGCGCCCGGATCAAGTTCATCTCCGACGGTGACGTGGCCGGGTCGATCATGGCCGCCCGCGAGGGCACCGGCGTGGACCTGCTGATGGGCATCGGCGGCACGCCGGAGGGCATCATCTCGGCCTGCGCCATAAAGTGCCTCGGCGGTGTGATCCAGGGCAAGCTGTGGCCGAAGGACGAGGCGGAGCGCCGGCGCGCCCTGGACGCCGGGCACGACCTGGACCGGGTGCTGTCCACGGACGACCTGGTCGGCGGGGACAACGTGTTCTTCGTGGCGACCGGGATCACGGACGGCGAGCTGATGCGCGGCGTGCGCTACCGCTCGGAGACGGCGACCACCGAGTCCATCGTGATGCGATCCAAGTCCGGCACCATCCGGACCATCAGTTCCACCCACCGGCTGTCGAAGCTGCGCGCCTACAGCGCCATCGACTTCGACCGCGCGAAGTAGCGGCCGGGGCCCGTCCCCCGGTACGCGGTCGCGCGTCCGCCCGAAGAGGCGCCCCCCATGTGCGGTGGGGGCGCCTCTTCGTATGTGCGGGGGGGGGCGGGCCGGGGCAGGCGGTCAGCCGGCCGCCGCGATCCGGCCGGTGGCGCCCGACGCCTTCAGTTCCACATCGCGCCGCCTGCGCCGGGCCAGCGCCACACGGCGCTCGGCGGCCGTGAGCCCGCCCCACACCCCGTACGGCTCGGGCTGCATCAGGGCGTGCTCGCGGCACTCCACCATCACGGGGCAGCGCGCGCAGACCCGCTTGGCGGACTCCTCGCGCGAGAGGCGGGCGGCGGTCGGCTCCTTCGACGGGGCGAAGAACAGCCCGGCCTCGTCCCGGCGGCACACCGCCTCCGAGTGCCAGGGGCCGGCCTGGTCCTCCCGAGCGGGGACCCGCTGCGGTGGGACGGCGGCGACCTGCAGGGGCTGAGGCGGCAGTTGCAGCACGGTCCACTCCTGACGACGGCTTCGCGAGCGAGATGCGATGCAGCAGTCCCTACCCGCTGTGCGTGCGCCTATGCACTGAGTGGTACTCAAGTCCGCCCCGCGCAATTGCGGTCGAGCCCCTTTTCGGCCGGAAAGAATCGCTGCCGACACGCCTGGCCGAATGCCGTCAGTGGTCGAGGTGCTTACCGAGGTGCTTGCGCACCCGGTCCTGGAGGTCGGCGATGAACTTGCCGCGCTTCGGCTTCGCCTCGACGCTGCCGAACACCGCGTATCCATTGACGACGACCACCGGCGCCTCGGGGTCGGCGGATTCCAGGGTGCGGACTTCGAAACTGCCGAAAATGCCCGTTCCGCTGCCGCGCATGGAGATGTTCTCGGGCACCCGGATGTCGACGCTGCCGAAGACGGAGGTCGCGTTGATCACCGTCAGACGCTGGCCGAAAAGAGCCTCCGTCAGGTCGATTTCCACACTGCCGAAAAGCGAGAAGGCGTTGGTACGGGCGCCCACCCGCCAACGGCCCTTGCGCGTCGAGCTGCTGAAGATCGCCACCAGGTTCTCGGCGGGGCCGGACGCCGGCTCGGGGCCGTAGGCGTACGGGGAGGCGGTCGCGCCACCGGGCGCCGGGGCCGGCGCCGGCAGGTCCCGTACGAGCGGTTCCAGCTCGCCGACGGTCTTGGCGCGGTAGACGGAGTCGATCCGCTCCGCGTGTTCGTCGGCGGTCAGCCGGCCCTCGGCCAGCGCTTCCCGCAGGATGTCCGCGATCCGGTCGCGGTCCGCGTCGGAGGCGCGGATGGCGTCGCCGTCCGCCGGTACGGTGGGCTGCTGGGGCTGCTTCTCGAGGTCCACCGCCCCAGCGTACCGAAACGCGATAGATCGCGACAGGGGCCGTACGGCGTGCCGCACGGTGAGCCCTACCTCACAAGCCCGGCGCTCCCGGCGCGTCCTACCCTGGTGGGTGCGCTGCCCAAGGGTGGTCAGCCACTGTCTGCCGAGTGAGGAATGGCCGTAATGCCAGAGTTTGCGTACTCCGATCTGCTCCCGCTGGGAGAGGACACCACGCCGTATCGTCTGGTCACCGCGAAGGGCGTGTCCACCTTCGAGGCCGACGGGCGTACGTTCCTCAAGGTCGAGCCGGAGGCGCTGCGCACCCTGGCCGCCGAGGCCATGCACGACATCTCGCACTACCTGCGGCCCGCGCACCTGGCGCAGCTGCGGCGGATCGTGGACGACCCCGAGGCGTCGTCCAACGACAAGTTCGTCGCGCTCGACCTGCTGAAGAACGCGAACATCGCCGCCGCGGGCGTGCTGCCCATGTGCCAGGACACCGGCACGGCGATCGTGATGGGCAAGCGCGGGCAGAACGTGCTGACCGCGGGCGGTGACGAGGAGGCCCTGTCGCACGGCATCTTCGACGCGTACACCAAGCTCAACCTGCGCTACTCGCAGATGGCCCCGCTGACCATGTGGGAGGAGAAGAACACCGGCTCCAACCTCCCCGCGCAGATCGAGCTGTACGCCACCGACGGCGGCGCGTACAAGTTCCTGTTCATGGCCAAGGGCGGTGGCTCGGCCAACAAGTCGTTCCTGTTCCAGGAGACGAAGGCGGTTCTCAACGAGGCCTCCATGATGAAGTTCCTGGAGGAGAAGATCCGTTCGCTGGGGACCGCGGCCTGCCCGCCGTACCACCTGGCGATCGTCGTCGGCGGTACGTCCGCCGAGTTCGCGCTCAAGACCGCGAAGTACGCCTCCGCCCACTACCTGGACGAGCTGCCCGCCGAGGGCTCCCCCACCGGGCACGGCTTCCGGGACAAGGAGCTGGAGCAGAAGGTCTTCGAGCTGACGCAGAAGATCGGCATCGGCGCGCAGTTCGGCGGCAAGTACTTCTGCCACGACGTCCGCGTGGTGCGCCTGCCCCGGCACGGCGCCTCGCTGCCCGTCGCCATCGCCGTGTCCTGTTCGGCGGACCGCCAGGCCACCGCGAAGATCACCGCCGAGGGCGTCTTCCTGGAGCAGCTGGAGAAGGACCCGGCCCGCTTCCTGCCGGACACCACGGACGAGCAGCTGGCGAGCGAGGGCGACGTCGTCCGGATCGACCTGAACCGGCCGATGGACGAGATTCTCGCGGAGCTGACGAAGTACCCGGTCAAGACCCGGCTCTCGCTGACCGGTCCGCTGGTCGTGGCACGCGACATCGCGCACGCCAAGATCAAGGAGCGTCTGGACGCGGGCGAGGAGATGCCGCAGTACCTCAAGGACCACCCGGTGTACTACGCGGGTCCCGCGAAGACCCCCGAGGGCTACGCCTCCGGCTCGTTCGGCCCGACGACGGCCGGCCGCATGGACAGCTACGTCGCCCAGTTCCAGGCGGCGGGCGGCTCCAAGGTCATGCTCGCCAAGGGCAACCGTTCCAAGCAGGTCACCGACGCGTGCGAGGCGCACGGCGGCTTCTACCTCGGCTCGATCGGCGGCCCGGCGGCCCGGCTGGCGCAGGACTGCATCAAGAAGGTCGAGGTCGTCGAGTACGAAGAGCTCGGCATGGAGGCGGTCTGGCGGATCGAGGTGGAGGACTTCCCGGCGTTCGTCGTCGTGGACGACAAGGGCAACGACTTCTTCACCGAGCCCGCTCCGGCGCCGACGTTCACCAGCATTCCGGTGCGCGGCCCCGGACTGGGCTGATTTCCGCGCCGCCGGAGGGGCTCTCCCCTCCGGCGGCGTCGCTTCTGCCGGGGGAGGGTGCACAGACGTATGCGGATTGCCTCCGCGCACGGGCGGGAAGGGGCCGGCGCCACCGGGCCGCCGCGCGGCGAGCGCGTGTTCCGTCTGCTGGTGGTCGGGTACGCGGTCTCCTCGTACGGCACGTTCCTCAATATGGTGGCGCTCAATCTCTTCGTCTACGAGACGACGGGGCGGGCGCTGGCCATGGGGCTGTTCATGGCGGTCCGGCTGGGCGCAGGATTCCTCGCCGGTCTGGTCGCGGGGGCCCTGCTAGCGCGCCGGTCGGCGAAGAGCGTGCTGCTGTGGACGAATGTCGCGCAGGGCGCGGTGCTGGTGCCGCTGATCGCGGCGCCCGAGGGCTGGCGTACGCCGTCGCTGTTCGCCGTCTCCGTGGTGGCCGGGAGCTGCGGGACGCTGTTCATGGTGGCGCTGCGCAGCTCCGTACCGGAGATGGTGGGCGAGGAGCGGCGGGCCTGGGCGAACTCGCTCTCGGTGACCGGGCGTTCGCTGGCCATGGTGGCCGGGTTCGCCTCGGCGGGTGTCGTCGTCTCCCTGGTGGGGTACACCGCCGCGTTCGCCGTCGACCTGGGCACGTTCGCGGTGTGCGCGCTGACGGTGGCCCTGCTGCCGGTCGCGGGCGGCGGGAAGGGCCGGGACGCGGCAGTCGGCGAGCGGCCCGAGAAAGTGCGGCGCGGGCCGGTCGCGTTCGCCGCGCTTGCGGCGGTGCCGGGGCTGGGGCTGATGGTCGCGCTGCGCGGGGTGGACGCGCTGGGCTCCTCCTCGCACAACGCGGCGCTGCCGGTGTACTCGGCCGCGCTGGACGCCGCGCGCCCCGCGCTGTTCGTGAGCGCCTTCTGGTGCCTGTGGGCGGTCGGCAACATCGCGGCGCAGCAGGTGATCCAGCGGTACGGGCGGCGTACCGGCCGGTCCGCGGGCGCGGCGGCCTTCGGCTACGGCACCTGTGTCATGTCGGCGGCGTTCGTCCTGGCGTTCGCGGGGCTCCCGGCGGCGGCAGCGGCCGTCGTCGCGCTGGTCGCGGGCGCGGCGGACGGGCTGACCGAGGTGGCGTACACCTCGCATCTCCAGACCTTGCCGGCCGGGCCGCGCGCCCACGCCTTCGGGCTGTCCGCGACGGTGGAGAACCTGGGCTTCGGCGTGGGGATGATCGCCGTGGCGGCGGCCCTGGAGCACACGAGCCCGCTCGCGGTCGTCGGCTGGTCGCACGGCGCGGCCCTCGTCTTCGCGGTGGTCTTCCTCGTCCGTACGGCGATGGCGCGCGCCCGGAGCACCGCCCCGTCGGTGCCGTAGCCCGCCCGCCCCGGCAGGAAACCGGGCCTTTACACGTACGACGAATATCAGCCAATCTCGTGCGTTCGGCGCGGCAGCCGTCCGGCGGTGCCGGCCGGGTTCGCACCGAGCCGCCACGGACCGGGCCGGGGCCCCGGAGGCCCGGCCGCCCTCCTGCGCCGTCCGCGGCGCACCGCCGCTTTCGCGCACCGGGCCGCCTGCCGGACTTGCGGGGGACGGTGCACATGGGATGGGTTGTCCGGCGTTGCCGGAGAACTCCGCACCGCCGGGCGGCCGGCCCGGTGCCACCGACGGACGCCGCGCCCGCCGCCGTCCCCGCCCCTGCCGACCCCCTCACTCCGTTCGGCCGCCCACCCCCGTGCGGCCGCGCCACCCTCACCGTCCCACTCCGGAAAGGCGGACACCGCATGACGCCGGTCCCCCACCGCAGCCACGCCGACGACCTGCTCACCTTCATCGCCGCCAGTCCCTCGCCGTACCACGCCGTGGCGAGCGCGGTTCAGCGGCTGGAGAAGGCGGGCTTCCGGGAACTGCGCGGCACCGACGACTGGACGGGCGCGACGGGTGGCTCGTTCGTCGCCCGAGGGGGCGCGCTGATCGCCTGGTACGTTCCCGAACCGCTGCCCGCCCACACCCCGTTCCGGATCGTCGGCACCCACACCGACTCGCCGAACCTGCGGATCAAGCCCACCCCGGACACCGCATCGGCGGGCTGGCGGCAGGTGGCGGTGGAGATCTACGGCGGGGTGCCGCTCAACACCTGGCTCGACCGCGATCTGGGCATCTCCGGCCGGCTCGCGCTGCGCGGCCCCGGCGGGACCGAGTCCCGGCTGGTGCAGATCGACGAACCGCTGCTGAGGGTGCCGCAGCTGGCGATCCATCTGGACCGCACGGTCAACGACGGCCTGGCCCTGGACCGGCAGCGCCACCTGGCCCCCGTCTGGTCGCTCGGCGCGGCCGAGGAGGGCGCGCTGCTGCGCCGGGTGGCGGAGGCCGCCGAGGCGGAGCCGGGTGACGTGCTGGGCTGGGACCTGATGCTGCACGATGTGCAGCCGCCCGGCTATCTGGGCGCGGAGCGGGAGTTCGTGGTGGCCTCGCGGCTGGACAACCTGGTGTCGGTGCACGCCGGGGTGACCGCGCTGACGGCGGCGGCGACGGCCGCCGAGCCGCCCGCGTACGTGCCGGTGCTGGCGGCCTTCGACCACGAGGAGGTCGGCAGCGGTTCGGACACGGGGGCGCAGAGCCCGTTGCTGGAGCGGGTGCTGAGCCGTTCGGTGACGGCGCGGGGCGGCAGCCCGGAGGACTGGTCGCGGGCGCTGGCCGGGGCGTACTGCGTCTCGGCGGACATGGCGCACGCGGTGCATCCCAACTACGCGGAGCGCCACGACCCCGGCCACCAGCCGCTGCCCAACGGCGGGCCGACGGTCAAGGTGAACGTCAACCAGCGGTACGCCACGGACTCGACGGGGATCGCGGTGTTCGCGTCCGCCTGCGAGCGGGCGGGGGCGCCGTGGCAGCCGTTCGTCTCGAACAACGCGATGCCGTGCGGGACGTCGATCGGCCCGCTCACCGCGGCCCGGCTGGGGGTGCCGACCGTCGATGTGGGCGTTCCGGGGCTCTCCATGCACTCGGCCCGTGAGCTGTGCGGGGTGGCGGACCCGGCCCATCTGGCGTCGATCCTGCGCGCGTTCATGACGTCGGGCTGACCGGCCGGACCGACCGGCCGGACCGATCGGCGGGGTTTCACGAGCGGGGTAGGGGGAAGGGCCGGTGCGGCCCTTCCCCCTACCCGTGCGTGCGGCACGTCATGCGGCGGGTTACGCGAAGCGCTGCTTCGCGCTGCCGTCGCAGGTCTGCAGCCTCAGCGGGTCATGGGCGCCCGCGAGGGTCGCGCACAGGCCCGTCGCGGCGGCCGGGCGCAGGGTGCCCGCCTGGCGGACGAAGCGCTGGTTGGCGGCGCCGGAGCAGTTGTAGAGGATGAGCGAGGCGCCGGCCCGGTAGTCGGCGCCGGGGACGTCCAGGCAGCGGTCGTGGCTCAGCGCGGTGCGCAGGGTCCGGGTGCCGGAGTCGTACCACCAGTCCTGGTTGCGTCCGCCGTGGCACTCCCAGCCGGTGACCCCGGTCTCGTTGCGGGTGACGGAGGCGGGGGCGTCCAGGCAGCTGGAGGTCGCCTCGCCGCGCACCGGCTCGAAGACGTCGTCCCAGGCGACCGGCTGGAGGACGGGCCGGCCGGTGCTCGCCGGGTCGGCGCAGCTCGCCTCGCGCAGGCCGGAGTCGTAGATCTGGGTCAGGCAGGAGGCGAAGGCGCCGTGCCCGGCCGCGTTGGGGTGGAAGGACTGGCGCACCGAGTTGGAGTCCGGCGGGAAGTGCGACAGGTCGATGTAGAGGCCGCGCGCCCAGGTGGACTCGCTGCACACCTCGTGGCCGTGGAAGAGCCGGGAGTTGTCCAGGTAGACGGCCCCGGTGTCGGCGGCCGCCTTGCGCATGCCCCGCTCGAAGGCGGGTACGGCGGCGTTGCGGCCCCAGGCGGCGTCGGAGTCGTACCCGGCGCAGCCGCCGGGAAGCTTGCCGGGGAAGTTCGGGTTGTCGTAGAAGTCCGGGCCGATGGGGCTCGGGTAGCCCATGACGACGAGCTTGTAGTCGCTGTTCGCGTAACCGGCGCCGGTCATCACGGTGCGCAGGTCGCGCACGGTCTTCTCGACCTTGGGGACGAGCCCGTCCACACGGGCCTGCCAGCCGCCCTCGTACTTCGGTTGGCACGTGCCCTTGAGGAGTATCCAGCGCTCGACGCAGTCCGTCATGACGGGCCCGAACTGGAGGTCGTCGTTGGCACCCGCCACCAGCACGATCATCTTGATGCGGGTGTTGCGCGCCTTGATGGCCAGGTTGTCGCTCTGGACCAGTTCGTCGGCGTACTGCTTGGAGCCGCCGATGACGATGTTTCCGGTGTACGCGCCGGAGCAGGAGACGTTGTACGTGACGTCGGCCGGTATCCCGGTGCGGTGGATGGCGGCGTCGGGCGAGCGGTGGCACCAGTTGTCGGGGCCGTTGGTGCCGGGTTCGTACGTGCCGACGCCCTCGCCGGATATCTCGCTGTCGCCGAGCGAGATGAGTCCGGTCCTGCGCTCGTCGAGCGGGCGCTCGGCCGGGTCGCCGTACAGCCGGGTGGCCTCCGCGGCGCGGATGGCCTCCAGTTCGGGCGGCAGGGGCGTCGATGCGGTACTGGTGGTACCGGGCTGGGCGGTGGCCGGTCCGGCTGCCGCGGTCATCCCGCCGAACGCCGCCGCGACGGCGGCCGCGGCTGCGACGGTACAGCGGATTCTGTGCCTGGTGCGCCTCATTGCGCCTCCCCTGGTTGTGGTTACCCCCGGTATTTACTGGTCGGTAGGCGACTTGGGAATACATGGAACAAGACAAGTGCTCATCTTTTTGGGCCGCTTCAAGGAGGTTGGACGATGACGGATCGGGGAACGGGCGCCGGCCCGGACGAGGGCTTCCGCGTCGAGCACGACTCGATGGGCGAGGTCAGGGTGCCCGCGGACGCGAAGTGGCGCGCCCAGACCCAGCGGGCCGTGGAGAACTTCCCGGTCTCCGGGCAGCGGCTGGAGCGGGCCCACATCGAGGCGCTGGCGCGCATCAAGGCGGCGGCGGCCGGGGTCAACGCCGAACTGGGCGTGCTCGAACCGGACATCGCGCGGGCGATCCAGGAGGCGGCGGCCGAGGTCGCCGAGGGGTGCTGGGACGCGCACTTCCCCGTCGACGTCTTCCAGACCGGCTCGGGTACCTCTTCGAACATGAATACCAACGAGGTCCTGGCGACCCTCGCCGCGGAGCGCCTCGGCCGCGCGGTCCACCCCAACGACCACGTCAACGCCTCGCAGTCGTCCAACGACGTCTTCCCCTCCTCCATCCACATCGCCGCCACCGCCGCGGTCACCGCCGACCTGATCCCCGCCCTGGACCACCTCGCCGCCGCCCTGGAGCGCAAGGCGGCGGAGTTCGCCACGGTGGTGAAGTCCGGGCGCACCCATCTGATGGACGCCACGCCCGTCACCCTCGGCCAGGAGTTCGGGGGCTACGCCGCCCAGATCCGCTACGGCGTCGAACGGCTGCGCGCCTCGCTCCCCCGGCTCGCCGAACTCCCCCTCGGCGGCACCGCCGTGGGCACCGGCATCAACACCCCGCCCGGCTTCTCCGCCGCCGTGATCGCCGAGATCGCCCGCGCCACCGGGCTGCCGCTCACCGAGGCCCGCGACCACTTCGAGGCACAGGGCGCGCGCGACGGCCTGGTGGAGACCTCCGGCCAGCTGCGCACCGTCGCCGTCTCGCTCACCAAGATCTGCAACGACCTGCGCTGGATGGCCTCCGGACCGCGCACCGGGCTCGCCGAGATCTCGCTGCCCGACCTCCAGCCCGGCTCCTCGATCATGCCGGGCAAGGTGAACCCGGTCGTCCCCGAGGCGGTCCTGATGGTCGCCGCGCAGGTCACGGGGAACGACGCCACGGTCGCCGCCGCGGGCGCCGCCGGCAACTTCGAGCTGAACGTGATGCTCCCGGTCATGGCGAAGAACCTCCTGGAGTCCGTACGGCTGCTCGCCAACGCCTCCCGGCTGCTCGCCGACCGCACCGTGGACGGCACCACCGCGCACGTGGAACGGGCCAGGGAGTACGCCGAGTCCTCGCCGTCCGTCGTCACCCCGCTGAACAAGTACATCGGCTACGAGGAGGCGGCCAAGGTCGCCAAGAAATCGCTCGCGGAACGCCGGACGATCCGTGAGGTCGTCCTGGAGTCCGGCTATGTGGAGCGCGGAGACCTGACCGAACAGCAGCTCGACGAGGCACTGGACGTGCTGCGCATGACCCGTCCGTGACGGGCACCGCCGTGCGGGCGCGGCGCGCTCCGTAAGATCTCTCCATGACAGGTACCGGAGAGACCGCGCGCTGGGCGCCGGGTGACCAGATCCTGTGGCGTTACCGGGGCAACGGCCCCCGGCGGCCGGATTCCGCCGCTCAGGCGTTCCACATCTGCCGCCCGGTCACCGTCGTCCAGGACACCGACGAGCTGCTCGCGGTCTGGGTGGCGCCCGGCACCCGGTGCGTCAAACCGGTCCTCGCCGACGGCACCGACGTACACGCCGAGCCGCTCGCCACCCGGTACACCGCACCGCGTACGACGGCCCAGTCGCCCTGGCTGGGGAACGGGGTGCTGAAGCTCGCCGGACCCGGCGATCCGTGGTCCGTCTGGCTGTTCTGGGAGCGCGGCTGGCAGTTCCGCAGCTGGTACGTGAACCTGGAGGAACCGCGCACCAGATGGGCCGGAGGGGTCGATTCCGAGGACCACTTCCTCGACATCTCCGTCTACCCGGACCACAGCTGGCTGTGGCGCGACGAGGACGAGTTCGAGCAGGCCCAGCGGGTGGGCCTGATGTCGCCGGAGACGGCCCGCCGGGTCCGGGCGGCGGGGCGCGCGGCGGTCGCGCTGATCCGCGACTGGGGGTCGCCGTTCCGGGACGGCTGGGAGGACTGGCGGCCCGATCCGGCGTGGCGGGTGCCCGAACTGCCGGACGACTGGGACCGCCGTCCGGGCGGTTTCGACCGCACGGCTTCCGCCATGCCGTCGTGAGACCCTTGATGCACCCCAGGGGTGCAAACGTAGGATCGTCCCGAGGAGAGCGGCTGGGCCCCAACCGGCAGGCGGGGCGCAGAACCTGATCGCAAGTCATCGGCTCGTCGCACGAACCGCCCCCTCATGGTCCGCATCGGCGTCATGGGTCGCACGAGTTTCCCGCATCGCATGAGCCACTACGAGGGGGTGGAGACGTGTCCGCTGACCGCTGCCGCCCCTTCGCAAACGTTGTCAACGACACCCGGCACAGGCATTCGGTTTCGGCCCCGTCTGCCGGGGAAGGCGATGTCAGCCGTTGTTATCGCCGCTCCTGCCGGGGCACAGTAGCGCCCCACAAGGCGATTGCCTCATACAACCGGCCCGGACGGACGGAATCCCACGCGTGACGGAGCACTCCACCTCCCACGAAGGCCGGCAGCCTCTCGCCGCCCGGCCGCAGGAACGTACCCGGCCGCGGCAGCGGGACGCCGCCGTGGCGGCCGCCGCTGCCGCCACGGCCATCCCGGCCCCCGCCAAGGGCCCCGCCGCCGCGCCCGACCCACAGGCCGCGGCGCGGCGCGAGGGCGACCGGCTGCGCTTCGTGGGGGCCGCGACCCGGCGGATCGCACGCGGCATAGACCTGGACGAGATCGTGCTGGGGCTGTGCCGGGCCAGTGTGCCCACGTTCTCCGACGCCATACTCGTCTACCTGCGCGACCCGCTGCCCGTGGGCGACGAGCGGCCCGTCAACCCGTTCGTGCTGCGGCTGCGCCGCTCGGACCGGCTGCGGCTGACCGAGGACGAGCCCGAGAGCCTGTCGGAGACGGAACGGCTGCGGCTGCCCGCCCTGGACCCGCAGGGCGATCTGATGCCGGCCGCCGAGCTGTGCGAGGTACGGGCCGGGAGCGCGCTCGCCGAGGTGCTGCGCGGGGTGCGGCCGGTCTTCGGCGACTCCGCCGCGGCCCGTGTCGCCCTGCCCGAGCTGCTGGGCGCCGAGCGCACGGTGCCGTCCGGGCACCGGGTGATCCTCGCCCCGCTGCGCGGCCGGCGGCGGGTGATCGGCGCCGCGGTCTTCCAGCGCGGCCCCGAGCGCCCCGCCTTCGAGGCCAACGACCTGCTGGTGGCCGCCCAGCTCGCGACGCACACCGCCCTCGGCATCGACAAGGCGGTGCTCTACGGACGCGAGGCGTACATCGCGGACGAGCTGCAGCGCACCATGCTGCCCGACTCGCTTCCCCAGCCGACCGGCGTGAAACTCGCCTCGCGCTATCTCCCGGCGGCCGAGACCGCCCGGGTCGGCGGCGACTGGTACGACGCGATCCCGCTGCCCGGCAGCCGGGTCGCCCTGGTCGTCGGTGACGTCATGGGCCACTCCATGACGTCCGCCGCGATCATGGGCCAGCTCCGCACCACCGCGCAGACCCTGGCCGGTCTCGACCTGCCCCCGCAGGAGGTCCTGCACCACCTGGACGAGCAGGCACAGCGGCTGGGCAGCGACCGCATGGCCACCTGCCTGTACGCGGTGTACGACCCCGTCGCGCACCGCATCACCGTCGCCAACGCGGGCCATCCGCCGCCCGTCCTGCTTCACCTGGGCGGCCGTGCGGAGGTGCTGCGGGTGCCTCCGGGCGCCCCGATCGGCGTGGGCGGAGTGGACTTCGAGGCCGTCGAGCTGGACGCGCCGGCCGGTGCGACGCTGCTGCTCTACACGGACGGCCTTGTGGAGTCGCGGCTGCGGGACGTGTGGACGGGCATCGAGCTGCTGCGTGAGCGGCTGGCCGCGACGGCCCGGCTGACCGGCCCGGACCACTCGCCGCCGCTGGAGGCCCTGTGCGACGACGTGCTGGACATGCTCGGGCCCGGTGACCGGGACGACGACATCGCGCTGCTGGCCGCCCGCTTCGACGGGATCGCGCCGAGCGACGTCGCCTACTGGGACCTGGAGCCGGACGAGTCGGCCCCCGGCCGGGCCCGCAGGCTGGCGCGCAGGGCGCTGGGCCGCTGGGGCCTGGACGACCTGTCGGACTCGGTGGAGCTGCTGATCAGCGAGGTGGTGACCAACGCCGTGCGGTACGCGGAGCGGCCGGTGAGCCTGCGGCTGCTGCGCACCGAGACGCTGCGCTGCGAGGTCGGCGACGACTCCCCGCAGCTGCCCCGGCAGCGGCGCGCCAAGGACATGGACGAGAACGGCCGCGGGCTGTTCCTGGTCAACCGGCTGGCCCGGCGGTGGGGTGCGACCCGGCTGTCGACCGGCAAGGTGGTGTGGTTCGAGATGCCGACGCGGGGGCGGTGAGTCCGCCCCCGCGCGCGGGGATCAGCGGGGCATCGCGTTGTCGTCGTCCGGGCGCTTGTTGGTGCCGGGGAGGTCCGGGAGCCCCACCGAGGTCGAGGGGCCCGGGTCCGCGGTCGGGTCGGGGGCCGGCTCGCTCGATGTGCCGCCGGACGGCGAGGCGGGCGGGCTGCTCTCCGGGGACTGGCTGACCGGCGGGGGCTCCGAGGACGGGGCCTGGCTGGACGGCGAGTGCGACGGGGTGGGGTCGTCGGACGGCGAGGTGCTCGGGCTCGGCGAGTGGGACGTGGGCGGCGGGCTGACCGCGGCGCCCATGTCGGTGTCGAGGTCGAACTTCACGGGCTCGCCCAGGGAGTTCGCCATGTAGTCGGCCCAGATCTCGGCGGGGAAGCCGCCGCCGTTGACGCGTCCGCCGCCGCCGGCGCCCTTGAGGGTCACCTGCGCGGTCTTCCTGATCTTCTTGCCGTCGTCGCCGGTGCGGTCGAAGGCGGCCTCGCCGAACAGCCCGACCGAGGTGACCAGGTCGGGGGTGTAGCCGGTGAACCAGGCCGACTTGTTGTCGTCGGAGGTACCGGTCTTGCCGGCGATGTCGCGGCGCTGGAGCCCCTCGGCGTTGCGGACCGACACGCGGGCCGTTCCGTCGTCGACCACACCGGTCAGCACCGAGGTCACGGAGTCCGCGGCCTGGCGGGAGATCACCTGGTCACCGATCGCGTCGGGCATCTTCAGCGGGGCGTCGCCCTGGTGCACCGCGGACTTCACGATCTGCGGGGTGACCTTCTTGCCGTGGTGGTCGAGGGTGGCGTAGACGCCGGCCATCTCCATGGGGCTGGCGCCCATGGAGCCGAGGGTCTGCGCCGGTACGGCGTCCAGCCCCTCCACGTCCATGCCCAGCTCGCCGGCGGTCTTCATCACCTCGTCCATGCCGACGTCCACGCCCATCTGCGCGAACGCGGAGTTGATGGACTTGTTCATCGCGGTCTGGACGGTGACCTGGCCGTAGTTCTGGTCGTCCTCGTTCTCCGGGTTGAACGGGACGTCGCTGCCGACGACCGGGCGCTTGCTGGTGCCGTCGTAGCGGGTGTTCGCGGTGATCCGCTCGCCGTCCTGGGTCTTCGACTCCCGGTCGAGCGCGGCGGCGAGGATGACGGGCTTGAAGGTGGACGCGGGCTGGAAGTCGGAACGGGTGGCGTTCGACGTCCAGTGCACGTTCTGGCCGCGGCCGCCGTACAGGGCGACCACCGCGCCGGTCTTCGGGTTCACGGAGACCGCGCCGGCCTGGATGTCCTGGTCCAGCTTGCGCTTCTCGGGGTCCAGCTTGTCGAGCAGCTTGGCCTCGACCGACTTCTCCAGCTGCCGCTGCTTCTTCTTGTCGATGTTGACGGTGATGGTCCAGCCGCCCATGTCGAACTGGTTGTCGCTGAGGCCCGTCTCCTTGAGCACCGCCTTGCGGGCCGCGTCGACGATGTAGCCCTTCTGCCCGGACGTCCCGTCCAGCGGTTTGGGCTCGCGCGGCACCGGGAACGTCAGGCCCTTGCGCTTGCCGGCGTCGAGCCAGCCCTCCTCGACCATGTTGTCCAGGGTGTACGCCCAGCGCGCCTTCACCAGCCGCTTGCCGTTGGGACCTGCGACGGCCCAGTCGTACTGGCTCGGCGCCTGGAGCAGCGCGGCGAGGTAGGCGCCCTGCGAGACGTCCAGTTCCTTGGCGTCCACACCGTAGTAGGCCTGGGCGGCGGCCTGGATGCCCCAGGCGCCGCGTCCGAAGTAGCTGGTGTTGATGTACCCGGCGAGGATCTCCTTCTTGGTCTTCTTCTGGTCGACCTTGAGGGAGATGACGAGTTCCTTGAGCTTGCGGGTGACCGTCTGGTCCTGGTCCAGGTAGTAGTTCTTGACGTACTGCTGGGTGATGGTCGAGCCGCCCTGCTTGCCCTTGCCGGACACGGTGTTGATCAGTCCGCGCGCGGTGCCCTTCAGGTCGACGCCGTGGTCGTTGTAGAACGACTTGTTCTCGGCGGCGACGAAGGTGTCCTGGACTTCCTTGGGCACCTCGGCGAGGCTCACGATCTCGCGGTTGACCTCGCCGGTCCTGGCCAGCAGGCTCCCGTCGGCGTACTTGTAGACGTTCGCCTGCAAGTCCATCTTGGGGTTGCCATCCGGCACGTCCACGACAACGTAGAGCACCGCGAAGGCTCCCATGCCCAGGAGGATCACCCCGAAGGCCGTGCCCAGTAGTTTGCGCCAGGTGAGGAAGCGGCGTATGCCGCCCTTCTTCTCAGCCTGCCGCTGGGCTCGTCGCGCTTCCGCTCGACCCATCGCTTGGTCGCTCCCGTTTCTCTGCTCGGCCGGATCAGCTCGGACCTGCCAGCTAACACCGTTGGCAAGCCCGAAAAGCAGGCGATCCGACTTTTTACGGACGTGAGAATCAGCACCCGCTTCCGATGGAACCGACTCCCCAGGGGTGCACAAGGTTGCGAGAACGGTTAATGTGTAATCACATTGCTAGCGACCGGCTAGCTCGTCACCACGGGGGGACACCATGACCGACCCGCACGCCGCGCACCCCGCGCCCCAGCCCTCCGCCGGACTCACCCCGGACGCTCCCCAGATGCCGGAACCGCAGGTCCGCGAGACACGGGCGCACAGCATCGCCGGGGGCCTCGGGCTGCTGCTGACCGTGCTCGGCGTGATCGCCGGCATCGCCCTGGCCGTCGTGGGCGGCGTCATGGGCTCGAACGGGAACAACGCCGTCGGCATCCCGGTCTGCGTCGTCGGCATCCTGCTCGCCATCGCCTCGTTCTTCTGCATGGGCGGTGTGAAGATGGTCGCACCGGGCGAGGCACGGGTCATCCAGCTGTTCGGCCGGTACGTGGGCACCATCCGCACCGACGGACTGCGCTGGGTGAACCCGCTGACCTCCAGCCGGAAGATCTCCACCCGCGTCCGCAACCACGAGACCGCCGTCCTCAAGGTCAACGACGCCTACGGCAACCCCATCGAGCTGGCCGCGATCGTCGTGTGGAAGGTGGAGGACACCGCCCAGGCCCTCTTCGAGGTGGACGACTTCCTGGAGTTCGTCGCCACCCAGACCGAGTCCGCCGTCCGGCACATCGCCCTGGAGTACCCGTACGACGCCCACGAGGAGGGCGGCCTCTCGCTGCGCGGCAACGCCGAGGAGATCACCGAGAAGCTGGCCGTGGAACTGACGGCGCGGGTACAGGCGGCCGGGGTGCGGATCATCGAGTCCCGCTTCAGCCACCTCGCGTACGCCCCCGAGATCGCCTCCGCGATGCTCCAGCGCCAGCAGGCGGGCGCGGTCGTGGCGGCCCGGCAGCAGATCGTCGAGGGCGCCGTCGGCATGGTCGAGATGGCGCTGGCCCGGATCGCCGAGCAGGACATCGTCGAGCTGGACGCGGAGCGCAAGGCGTCCATGGTGAGCAACCTCATGGTGGTGCTGTGCGGCGACCGCGCGGCCCAGCCGGTCCTCAACACGGGCACGCTCTACCAGTGACGGCGGACACCCCGGGGGACACACCCCGCGCCCGGCCGCGGCAGCGCAAGCAGATGCTGCTGCGGCTGGACCCGGCCGTGTACGACGCGCTGGCCCGCTGGGCGTCGGACGAGCTGCGCAGCGCCAACGCGCAGATCGAGTTCCTGCTGCGGCGGGCGCTCGCCGAGGCGGGCCGGCTGCCCGGCGGAGCGGGCCCGATCCCCCGCCGGGGCCGCCCGCCCAAGGCCCCGCCGGTGCCGCCCGACGACGAGTGACCACGAACGGCCCGCCCCCTCCCGCGAGGGGGCGGGCCGTCGGCGTTCCCCCGGCGGTAGGGGCCGCACACGCCGCTGACGTGCGCCGTTCGAGTGCACCCCGTGTGTATACATCGCAGGTATACACACCGTGTAGAGTGCTCCGCATGTCTATCGGCCTCACCCTGCTCGGGCTCCTGGAATCGGGGCCCCGCCATGGTTACGACCTCAAGCGGACGTTCGACGAGAAGTTCGGACACGACCGCCCCCTGCACTACGGGCAGGTCTACTCGACGATGTCCCGGCTCCTGAAGAACGGCCTCGTGGAGGTCGACGGCGTGGAGAGCGGGGGCGGCCCCGAGCGCAAGCGTTACGCGATCACCGACGCCGGCATCACCGACGTCACCGCCTGGCTCGCGCAGCCCGAGAAACCCGAGCCCTACCTCCAGTCGACCCTCTACACCAAGGTCGTCCTGGCCCTGCTCACCGGCCGCGACGCGGCCGACGTCCTGGACGCCCAGCGCTCCGAACACCTGCGCCTGATGCGCATCCTCACCGACCGAAAGCGGCGCGGCGACCTCGCGGACCAGCTGATCTGCGACCACGCCCTGTTCCACCTCGAAGCCGATCTGCGCTGGCTGGAACTCACCGCCGCCCGCCTCGGCCAGCTCCGGAAAGCAGTGACCGCATGACCCCCGACGGCTCCCTCCTCGCCGCCCACGACCTGCGCAAGACCTACGGACCGACCCCCGCCCTGGACGGCGCGTCCTTCTCCGTCCACCCCGGCGAAGTCGTCGCCGTCATGGGCCCCTCCGGCTCCGGCAAGTCCACCCTCCTGCACTGCCTCGCCGGGATCATCACCCCCGACTCCGGCACCATCACCTACGCCGGGCGCGAGCTGTCCGCCATGTCCGACGCCGAACGCAGCGCCCTGCGCCGCAGCGACTTCGGCTTCGTCTTCCAGTTCGGCCAGCTCGTCCCGGAACTGACCTGCACCGAGAACGTCGCCCTGCCGCTGCGCCTCAACGGCGTCCGCCGCAAGGACGCCGAACGCACCGCCCGCTCCTGGATGGAGCGCCTGGAGGTCGAGGACATCGGCGCCAAGCGCCCCGGCGAGGTCTCCGGCGGCCAGGGCCAGCGCGTCGCCGTCGCCCGCGCCCTCGCCGCCTCCCCGAAGGTCATCTTCGCCGACGAGCCCACCGGAGCACTGGACTCCCTCAACGGCGAACGCGTCATGCAACTGCTCACCGAGGCCGCCCGCTCCACCAACGTCGCCGTCGTCCTGGTCACCCACGAAGCCCGCGTCGCCGCCTACTCCGACCGCGACATCACCGTCCGCGACGGCCGCGCCACCGACCTGGAACACACCCCGTGACGCTCCTCGACGACAAACGGACCACCACCCCCATGCACCAGTCCCCCACTCCCGGCCGCTCCCGCACCGCACCGTGGCTGCGTGATCTCGCCCTCGGCATCCGCTTCGCCGCCGGCGGCGGCCGCGCCGGCTGGACCCGCACCCTCCTCACCGCCGTGGGCGTCGGCCTCGGCGTGACGCTCCTCTTCCTCGCCGCGTCCGTCCCGCACGCGCTCGACGCACGCAACGACCGCAGCCAGGCCCGCAGCGAGACCAAGGTGTCCGAGAACCCCGAAACGCTGGGGAAGAAGTCCGACACCTCCGTCCTGCGGATCTCGTCCGACACCGAGTACCACGACCGCTCCATCAACGGCTATCTGCTGCGCGCCGAGGGCAGCCACCCGGTGCTCCCGCCGGGCATCGACGCCCTGCCCGCGGCGGGCGAGATGGTGGTCTCCCCCGCGCTGAAGGACCTGCTCGCCGATCCGGACAACGCCCTGCTCAAGGACCGTTATCCGTACACGATCACCGGCACCATCAACGAGGACGGGCTGCGTTCACCCAACGAACTGTCGTTCTACGCGGGCAGCGACACCCTGACCACGGCGTCGGGCGGCCACCGGATCACCAGTTACGGGAACCCGGCCCCCACCCCGCCGCTCGCCCCCATCCTGGTCGTCCTGGTGATCGTGGGCTGCGTGGTGCTCCTGGCGCCCGTCGCGATCTTCATCGCCACCGCCGTGCGCTTCGGCGGCGACCGCCGCGACCGCAGGCTGGCTGCGTTGCGGCTGGTCGGCACGGACATCCGCTCCACCCGCCGGATCGCCGCCGGTGAGGCCCTGTTCGGCTCCACCCTCGGTCTGCTCATCGGACTCGTCATGTTCCTGGTGGGGCGACAGTTCGTGAGCCACATCGAGGTGTGGGACGTCAGCGCCTTCCCCTCCGACCTCTCCCCCGATCTGCGGCTGTGCCTGCTCATCGCGGTCGCCGTGCCGCTGACCGCGGTGCTCGTCACGCTGAGTGCGATGCGCTCGGTCGTCATCGAGCCGCTGGGCGTGGTCCGCAACAGCCGGTCCCGCAGCCGCCGGCTGTGGTGGCGGCTGCTGTTCCCGCTCGCGGGGCTCGGCGTGTTCGCGCTCACCGGCAAGTCCGGCGCGTACGAGGTCGTCAACCCGTACGCCATCGCCGGCGGCGCGGTCCTGATCCTCGTCGGGCTCGCCCTGCTGCTGCCGTGGCTGGTCGAGGCATGCGTGAGCCGGCTGCACGGCGGCCCGGTGCCCTGGCAGCTCGCCACCCGCAGGCTCCAGCTCAGCAGCGGGGCCGCCTCCCGCGCGGTCAGCGGCGTCACCGTGGCGGTGGCCGGCGCGGTCGCCGTGCAGATGCTCTTCGCCGCGATGAACGCCGACTTCAACAAGATCACCGGCCAGGACACCGACCGCGCCCAGTTCTACGCGGTCTCCCAGCAGGTCAGCGGCACCGCCGCCGTCGACACCATCGAGCGGTTCCGCGCCACGCGGGGCGTCACCCAGGTCATCGGCATGATCGAGGCGTACGCCACCAAGCCGGGCACCTACGCCGACGACGAGATGCAGCCCACCACGTCCTTCAACGTCGGCGACTGCGCCACCCTGCGCGAGGTCGCCCGCATCGACTCCTGCGCGGACGGCGACAGCTTCGTCGTCCACCCCGCAGACGACCCGGACATGGCCGGCTGGATGGACAAGACCGCCCGCAAGGGCAGGGAGATCGAGTTCGAGTCGGGCAGCGGCAGGAAGCTGCGCTGGACCCTGCCCGCCGACACGAAGACCGTGGTCAGCCGCAAGGACCCGCTCGGCCAGGAGCGCACGGGCATCATGGTCACCCCCGGAGCCATCGACGCGACCACCCTGCCCGGCGCCGTCACCGCCACCCAGATCCGTATCGACCCGGACGTCCCGGACGCCGCCGAGTACGTACGCAACACGGCCGCGAAGATCGACCCCGGCATGCGCCTGGTCACCATGATGTCCGTGGAGCGCGACCGGCAGTACGCCAGCGTCCAGACCGGTCTCCGGGTCGGCGCCACCGTGACGCTGCTGCTCATCGCCATCTCCATGCTGGTCTCCCAGCTGGAACAGCTGCGCGAGCGCAAGCGGCTGCTCTCGGTCCTGGTCGCCTTCGGCACCCGGCGCACCACCCTGGGCTGGTCGGTGCTCTGGCAGACCGCCGTCCCGGTGCTCCTCGGCCTCGTGGTCGCGGTGGCCGGCGGCCTCACCCTGGGCGCGGCGCTGTGCTGGATGGTCGACAAGGAGGTGTCCGACTGGCTGGTGTTCCTGCCGCTGGCCGGCGCCGGCGCGGCACTGATCCTGCTCGTCACGCTGCTCTCGCTGCCGCCGCTGTGGCGCATGATGCGCCCGGACGGACTGCGCTCCGAGTAACCCCCGGAGGCACCGGGGAACGCGGGGAGCACGCGCCGCGGAGGGCGGCCGGGCCTGGTCCGTACAGCTGTACGGGTCAGGCGCGGGCGCCCTCCGTCACGCGTACCGGCAGCGACCGCATCGCCTCGCGCAGCGCGGCCGCGAACTCCTCGAACTCCTCGTGCCTGGCCGCCCCGGTCCGCATGGCCAGCGCCACCCGCCGGGTGGGGGCCGGGTCCGTGAAGTACCCGGTGGTCAGCGACTCGTTGCGGGCGGTCTCGACGTGCACCGCGGTGCGCGGCAGCAGCGTGACCCCGAGGCCGCCGGCCACCAGCTGCACCAGGGTCGAGAGCCCGGCGGCGGTCGTGGTGACCGGGGCACCCTCGGTGCGGCCGGCCTCGCGGCAGATGTCGAGCGCCTGGTCCCGCAGGCAGTGGCCCTCGTCGAGCAGCAGCAGCGGCAGCTCGCGCAGCGCGAGGCGGGGGATGTCCGCCCGGCCGCCCAGCCGGTGCCCGCGCTCCATGACCAGGACGAAGTCCTCGTCGAACAGCGGCAGCTCGCTGACTCCGTGGACCCCGAGCGGCACGGCGAGCAGCAGCAGGTCGAGCCGTCCGGCGCCGAGCCCCTCCACCAGTGAGGCGGTCTGCTCCTCGTGGACCTGGAGGTCGAGGGCCGGGTAGCGCTCCTGGACCAGCCGCAGCACGGTCGGCAGGAGGTACGGGGCGACGGTCGGGATGACGCCGAGCCGGAGCACTCCGGTGAACGGCGCGCGGACGGCCTCCGCCTCCTCCATCAGCTCGCCCACGGCGTCGAGCACGACCCTGGCCCGTACGGCGAGCCGTTCCCCGGCGGGCGAGAGCAGCACCTTGCGCGTCGTACGCTCGATGAGCTGGACACCCAGTGCCTCCTCCAGCGCGGACACGGCACCGGAGAGAGCGGGCTGACTCATCCCGATCGCGGCGGCCGCGTCCCGGAAGTGCAGATATTCCGCGACGGCCGCGAAGGCGCGCAGCTGCGAAAGGCTGGGCTGTTTATGCCGGTTGCCCTGATTACCGTGCGTCACTGATAGGTACCTCCGATCATCACGACCAAGTGTAGCTATTTCCGCGATCAATGCACTCTGTGCCATGGTGGAGATCGTCCAACCCCCAGGAACTCCCCCAAAAGGGGAGGACCTACGCTGTAAGGAGAGCGCGTGCTCACTGTCGGTGACAAGTTCCCCGAGTTCGATCTGACCGCCTGCGTCTCGCTGGAGAGCGGCAAGGAGTTCGAGCAGATCAACCACAAGACCTACGAGGGTCAGTGGAAGATCGTCTTCGCGTGGCCGAAGGACTTCACCTTCGTGTGCCCGACCGAGATCGCCGCCTTCGGCAAGCTGAACGACGAGTTCGCCGACCGTGACGCCCAGATCCTCGGCTTCTCCGGCGACTCCGAGTTCGTGCACCACGCCTGGCGCAAGGACCACCCGGACCTGACGGACCTGCCCTTCCCGATGATGGCCGACTCCAAGCACGAGCTGATGCGCGCGCTCGGCATCGAGGGCGAGGACGGCTTCGCCCAGCGCGCCGTCTTCATCGTGGACCAGAACAACGAGATCCAGTTCACGATGGTCACCGCCGGTTCCGTGGGCCGTAACCCCAAGGAGGTCCTGCGGGTCCTCGACGCCCTGCAGACCGACGAGCTCTGCCCCTGCAACTGGACCAAGGGCGAGAACACCCTGGACCCGGTCGCGCTCCTCTCGGGCGAGTGAGCTGATACCACCATGGCTCTCGACGAACTGAAGTCCTCGATACCGGACTTCGCCAAGGACCTGAAGCTGAACCTCGGCTCGGTCATCGGCAACAGCGAACTCCCGCAGCAGCAGCTCTGGGGCACCGTCCTGGCCTGCGCGATCGCCTCGCGCTCGCCGAAGGTGCTGCGCGAGCTGGAGCCGGAGGCCAAGGCCAACCTCTCCGCGGAGGCGTACACCGCCGCGAAGTCGGCCGCCGCCATCATGGCGATGAACAACGTCTTCTACCGGACCCGCCACCTGCTCTCGGACCCCGAGTACGGGAACCTGCGCGCGGGCCTGCGGATGAACGTCATCGGCAAGCCGGGCGTGGAGAAGGTCGACTTCGAGCTGTGGTCGCTGGCCGTCTCCGCGATCAACGGCTGCGGCCAGTGCCTGGACTCGCACGAGCAGGTCCTGCGCAAGGCCGGTGTGGACCGTGAGACCATCCAGGAAGCCGTCAAGATCGCCTCGGTGATCCAGGCGGTGGGCGTGACCCTGGAGGCCGAGGGCGTACTCGCCGAGTAGGCAACCGCAGTACCCTGGATACCAGAGGGGCCCCGAGGACGACCGACCGTCCGAGGGGCCCTTCTTCGTGTCCGCCTTACGGGGCGTGTCCGCCTTACAGGGCGTGTCCGCGTTACGGGGCGTCCCGCTCCGGTCCGCCGTCGCCCCCGCCCGGCGGGGCGCCGGGGGCCGCGACCGGGGCCGCGTCCAGCGCGGTCGAGCCGTGCGGCGGCGGAGAGTGGCGGCGCGACTCCTCCTGCCCGTAGGCCCGCAGATAGCCGACCACCGTGTTGGTCACCGCGACCAGCGGCACCGCGACGACCGCGCCCCCGATGCCGGCGATCATGCCGCCCGCGGCCACCGAGAGCACCACGGCCAGCGGATGCACCCGCACCGCGCGCCCCAGGATGAACGGCTGGAGCACATGGCCCTCGATCTGCTGCACCGCGAGGACCACCGCCAGCACCATCAGCGCCGTGAACACGCCCTCGGTGACCAGCGCCACGACCACCGCCAGCGCCCCGGAGACCACCGCGCCGACGAGCGGGATGAAGGCGAACAGGAAGATGAAGACGGCCAGCGGCACCGCCATCGGGACGTCGAGGAAGTAGATCCCGAGCCCGATGAAGATGGCGTCGATCAGCGCGACGATGACCGTGCCCCGGATGTAGGCGGTCAGGGTCCGCCAGGCGCGCGGCCCCGCACCCGCCACTCCGGGCCGTGCCTGGGCGGGCACCAGCTTGAGCACCCAGTTCCAGATGCGGGCACCGTCGTAGAGCAGGAAGAGCGTCGAGAACATCGCGAGCAGGGCGCCGGTCATGAACTCCACGACCACGGTGACGCCCTGGAGCCCGGCGGAGGTGATGGCCTCGGTGTTGGTGCCGACGGTGTCGCTGAGGTTCTGCGCGATGTTGTTGATCTGCTTGTCGGTCACATGGAACGGGCTGTCGAGCAGCCAGTTCTTGAGGTCGTCGATCCCCTTCGTCACCTTGTCGGACAGGGTGTCGATGTTGTCCATGACCTGCCACACCACGAACCAGCCGACCAGGCCCATGATGACGAACCCGGAGATCGCCGTGACCGCGGTGGCCAGCCCCCTGGGCAGGCCGTAACGCCGCAGCCGGGCGACGGTCGGCTGGAGCAGCGCGGTGACGAGCAGCGCGGCGACGAAGGCCAGCACCACCAGTTGCACGGCGCTGATGACCCGCATCAGCACCCAGAGGGTTCCCGCGAGCACCAGCAGCCGCCAGCCCGCCTCGGCGGCGACCCGCATCCCCCACGGGATCGCCGCGACCGGATCGGGCCGCGCGGCGACGGTGGGCGCGTACGTCGGCGGGGCGGGCACCTGGTCGACGGGCGGTGTCTCGTCCTTGCCGCCCTCCGCCGGAACCGGTGTGTCCGGGTCCGTGAGAGGGGGCTCGTCGGCCACCGTATCGACCCGCCGTTCTTCGAGGCGCTCGCTCAGCCTGCTCAGCTCGGCACCCAGTTGTCCGAGCCATCCCGGCAGTTTCGACATAACCGTTCCTCTACCCCCGTCCGCTCTGCCCACCACTCCCCCGGAGCGGTACCGCACGACGGTACACGCGCGAAGCCCCTCACCGTAGGACGGCGAGGGGCTTCACGTGGTTGAGCGGGTGAACCCTGGTTCTAGTACCAGTGGTTGGCCTGCCAGAACGACCACGCGCCGCAGGGGCTGTCGTAGCGGTTGTTCATGTAGCTGAGGCCCCACTTGATCTGGGTGGCCGGGTTGGTCATCCAGTCGGCGCCGGCCGACGACATCTTGGAGCCGGGCAGGGCCTGGACGAGACCGTAGGCACCCGAGGAGGGGTTGCTCGCCCGGTAGTTCCAGCTCGACTCGTGGTTCACGATGTTGCTGAAGCACTGGAACTGGTCGGCGGGCACGATCTGCCGGGCGATGGCCTGGACCTCGGCCACCGAGTAGGAGCTCTGCTGGGCGAACGTGGCGGTGGAGCGGACCTGGGAACGGCTCGCCCGCTCCTCGCGCTCCTTCTTCGCCGCCTCGCGCTCGCGCTCCAGCTTGTCCTCGGCCGCCTGCTTCTTGGACTTGGCGTCCTTGGCGGCCTGGACGCGGGCGGACTCCTCCGCGGACTTCTTCGCGGCCGCGTCGGCGGCGGACGCCTGCGCGTCGGCCTGCTGCGTCAGCGAAGCGGTCTGCACCTGGGCCTGCTGGCCCGCGGGAATGTCTGCGAGCAGCGTGGTGTCGGCTGCGGTCGCCTCGAAGTTGTTGTCGTCGACAGCGGGAGTGCTGCCTGCTGCAACGCCTACGACGGCGCCTACGGTGGTGACCGCGGTGGCGGATGCCACGGCGAACCCCCGGACCGAAATCCGGCTCACACGGTGTCCTTCCAGCATCGCCCGCTTAGGTGACCTCGCGGGCGCAATCGTGCCCCTGGCACTGGCCTCCCTACAGCTTGGGTCACGGGAGGCACGGGCCCGGTGGGCGGCTCCCCGGAGGAAGCGCCGCGTGGTACTCGCGGGCGGCATACGGACGGCGGTTGTTGAGTTGTGTGGTGCGTGGCGCCTCTGGAGGTGCCGGTGTGCCGTATGCGGGGCCTGACGGAAGCAAGACTTTGCCGGAACGAGACACCGGGAAGCAATTCTCCGTTGCGTGTGAAAGGTCACACCTCGTTTGGAGCATCTGAATTTCGGAAAAGGCACCGCGACGCGCCGCCGCCCGGCTAGGCTGCTTGGCCCGCCGGGCGGCGTCGGTATCCCAATCCGTATCAGATCTGGCCTTCCTCCAGCATTTCGGTCACCAGTGCGGCGATACGGGAACGCTCGGAGCGCGTGAGCGTGACGTGGGCGAAGAGCGGATGGCCCTTCAGCTTCTCCACGACGGCGACCACTCCGTCGTACCGGCCGACTCTGAGGTTGTCCCGCTGGGCCACGTCGTGGGTGAGCACGACCCGGGAATTCGTGCCGATCCGGGACAACACGGTCAGCAGGACGTTGCGTTCGAGCGACTGGGCCTCGTCCACGATCACGAAGGCGTCGTGCAGCGAGCGGCCCCGGATGTGGGTGAGCGGCAGGATCTCCAGCATCCCGCGCCCCAGCACCTCCTCGATCACCTCGCGCCCGGAGACGGCGGACAGCGTGTCGAAGACGGCCTGCGCCCAGGGGCTCATCTTCTCGGCCTCGCTGCCGGGGAGATAGCCGAGCTCCTGTCCGCCGACCGCGTACAGCGGGCGGAAGACCATCACCTTCTTGTGCTGTCCGCGCTCCAGAACCGCCTCCAGGCCCGCACAGAGCGCCAGCGCGGACTTGCCGGTGCCGGCCCGGCCGCCCAGCGAGACGATGCCCACCTCCTGGTCCAGCAGCAGGTCCAGGGCGATGCGCTGCTCGGCGCTGCGGCCGTGGATGCCGAACGCCTCCCGGTCGCCGCGCACCAGGCGTACGTTGCCGTCGGGGGTCACCCGGCCCAGTGCCTTGCCGCGTTCGGACTGGAGGACCAGGCCGGTGTGCACGGGCAGCTCGGCGGCCTCGGGGACGTACAGCGTGTCCTCGGCGAAGAGCAGGTCGATCTGGTCGGCGGCGAGGGGCAGTTCCGCCATGCCCGTCCAGCCGGAGTCGGTGATGGCCAGTTCGGCGCGGTACTCCTCGGCCAGCAGGCCGACCGACGAGGCCTTGATCCGCAGCGGCAGGTCCTTGGAGACGACCGTGACGTCGTACCCCTCGGCCTGGAGGTTGCGCGCGACCGCGAGAATCCGTGAGTCGTTGTCCCCCAACCGGTAGCCGGCGGGCAGGACGCCGGGATCGGAGTGGTTGAGCTCGACGCGGAGCGTCCCGCCGAGATCCCCGAGGGGGATCGGCGCGTCCAGCCGGCCGTAGCGGACCCGGAAGTCGTCCAGCAGGCGCAGGGCCTGGCGTGCGAAGTAGCCGAGTTCCGGATGGTGCCGTTTGGCCTCCAGTTCCGTGACCACGACGACCGGGAGCACGACTTCGTGCTCGTCGAAGCGGGCCATGGCGTTCGGATCGGCCAGCAGGACGCTGGTGTCGAGAACGTAGGTGCGCCTGTCGGGCATGCGGCGCTTTGTGCTGGTCACCACGGAAGGACGTACCCCCTCGGAAGAGGTTGGGGTGCGACGGCGTCGCGGAGCATCCCAATGGGAGAGGACGGACCGGGCTCCGGCCACCTCGCGCGGGCCGTGCGCCGGCCCTCCACGTCAGCCGCACCGTATGTACGGTCCTTCGTGTGCAAAGGGCCTCCCGGGCGAGCGGACTCGATGCCGCTCGCTTGGACACGGCGCCCGCCTGGCTGGTGACCGGGCGCCGACCTGTCAGGGATATGCCCTCATACACGTCCGGCCATGCCGAACGGGGGGTCCCGGCCTCTGCGGTGGGGGTCTCAGCCTCCGTAGCGGCGGTGGCGGGCCGCGTAGTCGCGCAGTGCCCGCAGGAAGTCGACCCGGCGGAAGGCGGGCCAGAAGACCTCGCAGAAGTAGTACTCGGAATGGGCGCTCTGCCAGAGCATGAAACCGGACAGCCGCTGCTCGCCGCTGGTGCGGATGACCAGGTCGGGATCGGGCTGGCCGCGCGTGTAGAGGTGCTCGGAGATCAGGTCGGTGGAGACGATCTCGGCGAGGTCCTCGAAGGAGGTGCCCTTGGCGGAGTGTTCGAGGAGCAGGGAGCGCACGGCGTCGGCGATCTCCTGCCGGCCGCCGTAGCCGACGGCGACATTGACGAGTATGCCGTCCACCCCGACCGTGGCCTGTTCGGCCTCCTTGAGGACGGTCTGGGTGTGGGCGGGCAGCAGATCGAGTGTGCCGACGTGGTGGACGCGCCAGCGGCCGTCCGCGGCGAGGCCGCGCACGGTGTTCTCGATGATGCCGAGCAGCGGGGTCAGCTCCGACTCGGGCCGGTCGAAGTTGTCGGTGGAGAGCATCCAGAGCGTGACGACCTCGACGTCGGTCTCGCTGCACCAGCCGAGGAGCTCCTTGATCTTCTCCGCCCCGGCCTGGTGCCCCTCGGCGGCGGTGCCGCCGGACGCCTTGGCCCAGCGCCGGTTGCCGTCGAGGATGACTCCGATGTGCTTGGGCACCTGGGTGTGGTCCAGGCGGCCCTCCACCCGGCGCGCGTAGAGCCCGTACACCAGGTCGCGCAAGTTCACTGAGTCCACCTCTCGGTTCCGTGCGGGCCCGCCGGCCCCGTGTCAGGGGTCCGGGGTCGTCCCCTGGGGATCGGATCGCCGCACTGGAAGGGGGCGGATCGCCCCGCCGTGTCATGGCAGTCCCGTCAGGGCAACCACATTACTGCGCGGGCCCCGCCCCCACCCAACCCGGCCTGTCACAACTCCGTGATAAGGAGAGAATCGTGACTGATTCCTCCTCCCCCTACCTGGCCGCCGGCTCGCGCTACGACTCCATGGAGTACCGGCGCAGCGGACGCAGCGGCCTCAAACTCCCGGCCGTCTCGCTCGGGCTGTGGCACAACTTCGGCGACGACCGGTCGCTCGCCTCCCAGCGGGCCATCCTGCGCCGCGCCTTCGACCTCGGGGTGACCCACTTCGACCTGGCCAACAACTACGGTCCGCCGGCCGGCTCCGCCGAGCTGAACTTCGGCAAGCTGTTCCGGCAGGACTTCGCCCCGTACCGGGACGAACTGCTCGTCTCGACCAAGGCGGGGTACGAGATGCACCCCGGCCCGTACGGGGAGTGGGGGTCCCGCAAGTACCTGCTGTCGTCGCTGGACGCCTCGCTGCGGCGGACCGGCCTGGACTACGTCGACATCTTCTACTCGCACCGCTTCGACCCGGAGACCCCGCTGGAGGAGACGATGGGGGCGCTCGCCTCCGCCGTACACCGGGGCAAGGCGCTGTACGTGGGGGTGTCCTCGTACAACTCGGCGCAGACGGCCGAGGCGGCGCGGCTGCTGCGGGAGATGGGGGTGCCGGCCCTGATCCACCAGCCGTCCTACTCGATGATCAACCGCTGGACCGAGGAGGACGGGCTGCTGGACACGCTGGAGGCGGCCGGCATGGGCTGCATCTCCTTCGTGCCGCTGGCCCAGGGACTGCTGACCGGCAAGTATCTGAACGGCATCCCGGAGGGTTCGCGCGCGACGCAGGGCAAGTCGCTCGACCCCCGGCTGCTGTCGGACGAGGTGGTCCGCCGGCTCAACGGGCTGAACGACATCGCGCGCCGCCGGGGCCAGTCGCTGGCGCAGCTGGCCCTGACCTGGGTGCTGCGCGACAGCCGTATGACGTCGGCCCTGATCGGCGCGTCGAGCGTGGCGCAGCTGGAGGAGAACGTGGCGGCGCTCGCGGGCCCGGAGCTGACGGCCGGGGAGCTGACGGAGATCGACGCGTTCGCGGTGGACACCGAGGGCACCAACATCTGGGCCGCGCGCGGCTGAGCGCGGCGCCCAACCGCCTTGCCCCTTGCGGGGCATGAGAAAACGGGCCGGTCCGTGGGGGGGGTTACGGACCGGCCCGAGGGGGGGTTTCCACCATAACCCTTCGTAAGGGATGGTGGGCGCCGCGGCGCGGAATAATTACTCTCCGAGAGTGAGAGGCTGCGCTCCGGAGACGACCTCCGCCTCTTCGTACGGCTGTGACCTGCGTGGATGCCCGCGCGTGCCGGAGCGGTGCCGCGACGGCGGCCGATACGTCCACAGGATGTCCACATTCCGTTCGGCGCGGCGGTCAGGTCGCGGCGGCCGCGCCCCGGTGGCCGCGGGTGAAACGGACGCCCACGGTGTCCCCGCCGACGACGACGAACCGGCCGCCCTCGCAGCGGATCACGGCCTCGTGGACCTCGCCCCGCTCGTCCCTGCGCTCGTCGGTGCTGAGCACGGTCCAGCCGCCGTCCGGGGGCTGCGGCAGCCCGGCCGGTTCGGCGAACTCCCACTGCGCGGCGGGCACACACCAGTCGGGCAGGTGCGGCCAGGTGCCGGCGCCCACGTGCAGGGTGCCGTCGGAGGCGCAGGTCAGGCGGACCGACTGGCCGTCGTCGAGCACGAAGGAGACGGCCTCGGGCTCGCCCATCCGGCCCTCGGGGCGGTAGAAGATCCCGAGCACGCCGATGATCCTGGCTCCCTTGAGCCACTCGGCACCGCCCCGGCGCGGGCCGGGCACGGCGTCCTCGTCGGTGCCGCGGTCCATGGCCTGCTCCTTCCCCTCGGCACAACACCCCCGAGCGCTCGCGACCAGAGTGCCATCCTTCGGGCCGGTCGCGGGCGGCGGGCTCACGCGGGCTTGCGGGCCTCGATCAGGAACCGGCTGGTGTGGGCGACGAACGGGCCCCCGGTCTCCAGCCGGTGGTGCAGTGCGCGCAGTCGGGGGCGGTAGCGCTCGACGGTGAATCCGGGCACCATCCAGATCACCTTGCGCAGGAAGTAGACGACGGCGCCGATGTCGAAGAACTCGGTGCGCAGCCGTTCCGCCCGCAGGTCGACGACCTCCAGCCCGGCCGCCTCGGCGTCGGCCCGTGCCCGTTCCGGGTCGCGCGCGCCGCGCACCTCGGGTGGCTGGGGGCCGAGGAAGTACTCGACGAGTTCGAAGACGCTGGCGGGTCCGACCTGTTGGGAGAAGTACGTGCCGCCGGGGGCCAGCACCCGTGCGATCTCGTCCCACCAGGTGGTCACCGGGTGGCGGCTGACGACCAGGTCGAACGCCGCGTCGCCGAACGGCAGCGGCGGCTCGTCCTCGTCCGCGACGACGACGGCCCCGAGCGGGTGCAGCAGCGCGGTGGCGCGGGCGATGTTCGGCGGCCAGGACTCGGTGGCCGCGGTGAGCGGCGGCAGCTTCGGTACGGAGGCCAGCACCTCGCCGCCGCCCGTCTGGATGTCGAGCGCCGCCCGCGCGCGGCCCATCCGCTCCCCCATGGCCCGCGCGTACCCCCAGGACGGCCGCTGCTCGGTGGCCCGCCCGTCCAGCCAGGAGAAGTCCCAGCCGGCCACGGAGACCGTGCCGGCCTCGGCGACCAGCGCGTCGAACCGGTCGTCCTCGCCGGGCAGGGGCGCGGTGTCGTCGGGGGTGGCGGGCATGGGTCCATGGTCGCAGGGGCGGGCGGCCGGACGCGACCGGATTACGGGGGGGTGGGCGCCGGGCGCGGTCCTGGGCCGCACCCCTCGCGGACCGGGCCGGCGGGCCGCCCGGCGGCGGGCTGTGGTCAGGCCGCCAGGCCGCCGAAGAGCAGCCCCAGGAACCCGCCGGCGATCATGAACGGGCCGAAGGGGATGCCCGTTCTGCGCCCCGCCCTGCGCAGGGCGACGAGCACCACCCCGTACACCGCGCCGAACAGGAAGCCGGCGAAGCCTCCGGTGAAGACGACCGCCCAGCCGTACCAGCCGAGGACGGTGCCCAGGGAGAGGGCGAGTTTGACGTCGCCGAAGCCCATGCCGCTCGGGTTGATGAGGAAGAGCAGGAAGTAGAACGCGCCCAGGGCGAGCCCGCCGAGCAGCGCGGAGAGCCAGGAGCCCGCGTGTTCCGGCAGGAGGGCCGCCAGGCCGAGCAGCAGGACGGCCGCCGCGGCGGCGGGCAGCGTCAGCCCGTCCGGCAGCCGGTGCACGCGGTGGTCGATGCTCGCCAGGAGCACGGCGACCGGGGCGAGCAGCAGCCACACCGCCAGTTCGGGCCGGGTTCCGGTGGTGGCGGCGAGGGCGGCGCAGGCGAGCGCGGTGACGACGGGGGCGAGGCGGTGGGGGGCGTACGGGGCGGTGCCCAGCCAGCCGCGCGCGGGGCCGGTGAGGGGACGGCCGTCCGGGCAGGCGGTCCGCCGGGGTTCGCCGGACGGCACGGCGAACCGGTAGGCGGCGCGCGGGACCAGCAGTCCGGCCAGGGCACCCCAGAGCGCGGCGGCCCCTGTCAGCATGGCGTACACCTGAGCGATCCTAATCTCCGTACGGACGCACGGCCTTGGCCCCCAGGGGTGCCTGACAGACACCCCTTGTGCCCCTTCCGCACCGATTCGGCTCCGCCGTCCGGCCGGCGCCGCTACCGTCGGGCCATGGCTCGATGGCGCGATGGCACGGGGACGCTCACGATCACGGACCGGGACGGGGTGACGGAGACCCATGTGCCGCTCCGGATCGCGGCCTCCTTCCGGCACCGGACGCGCGGGCTGCTCGGGCGGGACGGGGTGGACGGGGCGCTGATGATCACGCCGTGCGGGAGTGTGCACTCGTTCCGGATGCGGTTCGCCATCGATGTGGCGTACCTGGACGGCAGGTTCAACGTGTTGGAGATCCACACGATGCGGCCGGGCCGGCTGGGGCTGCCCCGGCCGCGCGGTCGCCATGTGATCGAGGCGGAGGCGGGCGCGATGGCGGCGTGGGGGATGCGGCCGGGCAGCCAGGTGCGGATCGTCCAGCATGCGGTGGACGGCTGACGGGCGCCCCGCGGCCGTCCCTCAGCGGAGGGCCACGTCGCTGCCGTACACCACCCACGGCGACTGTTCGAAGGAGTTCACTCCGGACAACTGCGGCTGGGCGGCGGCCACTTCGGGCAGGACGGCGAGCGTGTCCGGCCAGCAGTCGAAGTACACCGACCCCTTGACGATGAAGCCGCGCCAGTCGGTGGCCCCGGATGCGCCCTCGCGGTCGAGGACGAAGCCGACGCAGAGCAGTGAGGCGCGCCCGATCGCCTCGCGTATCACGCGCACCAGCCGTTCCTCGTCGGCGCGGTCCAGCGGGCCCAGGCCGAAGCGCAGTTCCACGGTGCCGTCCTCGCCCCGGCTGATCCGGGCCCGTATCTCCGCCCCGCCGGGGAGCCAGAGCAGGAAGTCGACCCGGTCGAGGCGCTGCAGCCCGGCCAGCAGCACCAACTGGTCGCGGGTCACCCAGGACTGGGTGCCGGACGGGTCGCTGCCGGGGCTGATCAGCGTGATGCGCCGGGTGACGGGGTGGTCGGCCCGTACGCCCGCCGCCTCCAGATCGCCGAGCAGGGACTCCGCGTCGGGGCGGCTCCAGCACAGGTGGTACGAGCAGAAGAATCCGTCACTCATCGGCGCGTCACCTCGTGGTCGGGACCACCAGCGTAGAGCCAACCCCCGGCCCGGGTCCCGTGGTCCGGTGCACGGGTGCGGCGTGCGGGGGCGGGGTGCGGCGTGCGGCGTGCGGCGTGCGGCGTGCGGGGAAATGTCTTGGACACGGGCGCGCCGCTCCGTGAGGCTGTACGACCATGACACGCACCGACTCACCGCCCGCCCGCGACGAGCGCTCCCAGCTGGCCACCTTCCTCGACTACACCCGCGCCACCGCGCTGGCCAAGTGCGACGGGCTCTCCCGGGAGAACGCCGTCCGCTCGCCCCTGCCGGGCTCCCCGCTGATGACGCTCGCGGGGATCGTCAACCATCTGCGCTGGGTCGAGTACTACTGGTTCGAGGTGGTGTTCCTCGGCGGCGAGGACGAGGGCCCGTGGACGGACGAGGACCCGGACCGCGAGATGCGGATCGCCGTCGACATGCCGCTCGCCGACGTGCTGCGCGAGTACCGGGAGCAGAGCGCCCGCTACCGGGAGCTGGTCGCGGCCCACGACCTGGACACCCTCGCCGTGCGGGAGCGCCACGGCCGCCGCCCCGATCTGCGCTGGATCGTCCTGCACCTCATCGAGGAGACGGCCCGCCACAACGGCCACATCGACATCATCCGGGAGATCCTGGACGGGACGACCGGGGACTGACCGCGCCTCCCCGCACCGGGCGGGCACGCGTCATCGGGGCCGGAGCGCGGCCCCGTTGTCGTACCCCGCCCGTACGCTCCCCCCATGAGCGTCTCCCTCTACTACACCGCCCGCCGGGCCACGCCGCTGAGCGAGTCCGAGCAGGCCGCCGTCACCCGCGTCACCGGCGCGCGCCAGGCATCGTTCCCGTACGAGGACGAGGAGAGCCTGTACGTGTACGACCCCCGCGTCGCGGAGCCGGGGATCGTCCTCGACGGCTCCACGAAGATGCCGTTCGATCCCGGCCGGCTGCTGCCGGTGGTCGCCCATGTGCTGGATTCCGTCACGGAGCTGCGCCGGGCGCTGCCCGATGCCGAGTGGCATGTGCACATGGACGACCTGGACATCGAGTGGGACGAGGCCGCGGGCTACGAACTGCCCGGCATGCGCGACGCGGACCTCGCGGCCGAACTGGCGGCGGAGGGGGAACGCTGAACCGCTGAAGCATGCGGAAAAGCGTTTGCGGGGGTTCCGGCCCCCGCCTACCTTGGTGCCCATGGGTTCTCTGTGAAATCCCCCGCGCGTCCGCGTCGAGCACCGCTCCGCGGAACGCGCCTTCTCGCACACCACATCACCGCATCACCGCGTGCCCGTCGGCACGCGCCGATCGGCTGGGCCGGGAACAGGGGGCTTTCATGCACACCGCACAGCTATCTCTCCAGAACATCACCCGCCGCTACGACGACCACGTCGTGCTGGACGACGTCACCTTCAGCGTGCGGCCCGGCGAACGGGCCGGGATCATCGGCGACAACGGGGCCGGCAAGTCCACGCTGCTCCGGCTGATCGCCGGTCAGGACCGGCCCGACAACGGCGAGCTGACCGTGGCCGCGCCCGGCGGCACCGGCTACCTCGCCCAGTCGCTCGACCTGCCCGCCGGGGCGACCGTGCAGCACGCGGTGGACGCCGCGCTCGCCGGACTGCGGGCGCTGGAGGCCCGGATGCGCCGGGCCGAGGCCGGGCTCACGGGTCTGGCCGGGGCGGAGCTGGCCGCCGCGCTGGACCGGTACGCCGAGCTGGTCGCCCGGTACGAGGCGCGGGCCGGTTACGAGGCCGACGCGCGGGTGGACATCGCCCTGCACGGCCTCGGGCTGCCCGGCCTGGACCGCGACCGGCCGCTGTCCACCCTGTCGGGCGGCGAGCGGGCGCGGCTGGCGCTCGCCGGAACGCTGGCGTCCCGGCCGGAGCTGCTGCTGCTGGACGAGCCGACCAACGACCTGGACGACCGGGCGGTCGCCTGGCTGGAGGCACACCTGCGGGCGCACCGGGGCACGGTGCTCGCGGTCACCCACGACCGGGTGTTCCTGGAACGGGTCACCACGACGATCCTGGAGGTCGGCGAGGGCCGGGTCACCCGGTACGGCGACGGCTACGGGGGGTACCTCGCCGCGAAGGCCGCGGAGCGCCGGCGCCGGCTGCGGGAGTACGCGCGGTGGTGCGAGGAGCTGGCCCGCAACCGGGAGCTGGCCGCCGCCAACGTGGCCCGGCTGGACGCCATTCCGCGCAAGGTGCCGCTCAGCGTGTTCGGGCACGGCGGCTTCCGGGCGCGGGGGCGGGGGCACGGGGCGATGGTCCGCATCCGCAACGCGAAGGAGCGCGTCGAGCGGCTCACGGAGCGGCCGGTCGCGCCGCCGCCGGACCCGCTGGTGTTCGCGGCGCCGATCGTCACCGCCACCCCGGAGGGCGGCGCGCCCGCCGTCGCGGCGGAGCTGACCGGCGTACGGGTGGGGGCCCGGCTGTCCGTGCCGGCGCTGCGCGTCGGCGGCGGCGAACGGCTGCTGGTCACGGGGCCCAACGGGGCCGGCAAGTCGACGCTGATGCGGGTGCTCGCCGGTGAGCTGCGGCCCGACGCGGGGACGGTGCGCACGCGGGGGCGGGTCGGTCATCTGCGCCAGGAGGAGACGCCGTGGCCGCCCGGCCTGACGCTCCCGGAGGCGTACGCGCTCGGGCGCGGCGGGGTCCTGGACGCGCACACCGAACGGCTGCTCTCGCTGGGCCTGTTCGGCCCGGCGGACCTGCGGTTGCGGGTGGGCGAGCTGTCGTACGGGCAGCGCCGCCGGATCGAACTGGCCCGGCTGGTGAGCGAGCCCGTCGATCTGCTCCTGCTGGACGAGCCGACGAACCACCTCTCCCCCGCCCTGGTGGAGGAGCTGGAGGGCGCGCTGGCCGGCTTCGGCGGGGCGGTGGTCGTGGTCACCCATGACCGCCGGCTGCGGGAACGGTTCCGGGGGGCGCGGCTGGAACTCGACGGTGGACGCGTGAGGGAATGTACGGAGGCGGCATGATTGGCCGATAAACAACGATCCCGATGGCTGAATCCGGACCCCTCCAAAAGGGTCCGGTACCAGTCATATGAACACCAGCTGAGGCATAACTGAACCACGCCTGTCCCGCTGGTCACCTACTCATGGACAACCCCTGGGGGGGCTTTGCACCTGTCTTCATCGAAATCCCGTCGCACCGGTCGCGCGCGGTCGAAGCGCGCGAGCCGGATCGCGGCCTGCACCGCGCTCGTTCTCTCCGCCGGCATGCTGCTGGCGGCCCCGGCCTCGGCCGACGACGCGAAGGGCGCCGACGCGCCGAAGGCCGTCGGCTCGACGCCGCGCATGGACATCACCGGCGACGGCAGGAGCGACATCCTCTACCAGAACCGGCAGGGCCTCCTGATGCAGTCGGTGGGCGCGACGGTGGAGGATTACCCCGTCGGGTTCAACGACCCCGCCGACCCCTACGAACAGCTCGTGTACAAGGACATCATCGCTCCGGGTGATCTCCAGCGAGACGGCCAGGTCGAGCTCCTCACCCTGACGGAGTCCGGCACGCTCACCCTGCACCCGATGGTGGGCATGGACCCGACAGGGGGCACTCCCACCTGGTCCGGGAAGGGCTGGCAGAAGTACAACAAGATCGTCGCGCCGGGCGACCTGACGGGCGACGGTCACAACGACCTGATCGCGCGTACGCCCGCCGGCGACGTCTATCTCTACGTCTCCACCGGGCGCATCGACGGCGAGCCCTTCGAACCCGCCGTCAAGGTGGCCTCCGGCTGGGAGCGGTACGACCAGCTCGTCGGCATGAACGACTCCACCGGCGACGGGATCGGCGATGTCGTCACCCGGACCCCCGACGGATATCTGTACTTCTACGGCGGCACCGGGGACCCGGCCAAGCCCTTCAAGCCACCGTTCATGATCGGCTACGGGTTCGACACCTACAACCAGCTCGTGGGTGTCGACGACATCAACGGGGACGGTCTCGGCGACCTCATGGGCCGCAAGGAGAACGGTGACACATACGTCTACCGCGCCCTCTCCAACGGCCACCTCCGGATGAGAACCCCCAGCACCTTCGGGTGGCACAAGGCCGCGTTGTTGGTCGGGGCGGGCGGAAATCCGGGCGCCTCCAAGCGGAGCATCCTGGGTGTCAACGCCACGGGCGGCGGATTCTGGTACGACTCCAAGAACAACGGCGAGCTCTTCAGCCGCGTGGGCCGGCTCCCCCAGCCCGAGGGGTGGCTCGCCGCCTCCCTCAACGACGACGGGCAGGCCGACAACCTCTGGGTGGACAACGGCGTGCTGTACATCGCGGGCGTGCGGATCGGCAGCGGCTGGGGCGTCTACAACGACCTCATCGGCCCCGGCGACCTGAGCGGTGACGGCGCGGGCGACCTCCTCGCGCGCGACACCAAGGGCGACCTCTACCTGTACCGGGGGAACGGCAAGGGCACCGCGCTCGCGGCGAAGATCAAGGTGGGCTACGGCTACGGCTCGTACCGCCACATCGTCGGCGCCGGAGACCTCACGCGGGACGGCCGGGCGGACGTGGTGGGGATCGCCGGGGACGGCACGCTGTACCTGTACGAGGGCACGGGCAAGGCGTCCGCGCCGCTGAAGGCGCGCGTGAAGATCGGCTCCGGCTTCGACATCTACAACAAGTTCGCCGCGATCGGCGACCTGAACGGTGACGGCAGGACCGACCTGGTCGGGGTCAACGGCTACGGCGATCTGTACCGCTACACGTCCACCGGGACGAGCACGATCAACAAGCGCAAGCAGATCGGCTACGGCTTCAACATCTACACGGCTCTGCGCTGATACGCCCGCGCGGCGGCGGCACGGATGCCGCCGCCGCGCGGGTCGGGCCGGTCAGCTCTGCGAGGCGGGTTCGCCGCGCTGGAAGGAGACCTCCACGCGGCGGTTCTTGCGGCGGCCCTCCTCGTCCTCGTTGCTGGCGATCGGGTAGTCCTCGCCGTAGCCCCGGATCTCGAAGGTGATCCCGGTGCCGCCGAGGGCCTCGTCCAGGACGTTGTGCACGGCCTCGGCGCGCTTCTTGGACAGCACGTCGCCGTGCTCGGAGGAGCCGAGGTCGTCGGTGAACCCGAAGACGCGGACCTTCCGGGCGTCCTGCTTCTTGATCTCCTCGGCGATGGCGTTGATGCGCCCCGTGGCCTCGCCGCTGAGCTTGGCGCTGTCCTTGCCGAAGAGGACCTCGGCCTGGAGGGCGAACTTGATGTCGGCGTTGGTGTCCTCGCGCCGCTCCTCACCGCCGAGATCCTCGATGACGGACTTGATGTCGAGCACCTTGGGCGGCGCGAGGGTGGCGCCTTCGGGGAGCTTGAGATCGGAGTCGTCCGGGTCGACCTCGACGGGGGGTTCGGCGGATGCGGAGGGGTAGGGACTGTCATCGGCGAACGCCTGCGGCACCCCGAAGCCCCCGAGCACAACGATCCCGACGACGACGAAGGCCGCGGCGCTGCGGGGGGTCATCCGGAGATCTCGATCGTGGCGTTGGGGAAGCCGGGGAACTGCACACCGAGTTCGTGGGTGGATGCCTCGGGCGCCGGGAACTGGGCGAAGAACGTGAGCGCGGAACCGCCGCTGATGCTCGGGTCGAATCCGCTGGTGGTGAGCGGCCGGTTGTCCGTGTCGCGAAGCACGTAGTAGCGCTTCTTCGCCTTCGAGTCCACCAACGTCATGCCGGCGAACGACCGGTCGGTGGCAGCCACGGCCTCCTCCGTACCGCTCCACTGGACCGGTGTGGTGTAGGCCTCGCTGCCCGTGTTCTTGATCTGGCCGTTCAAGGTGAGGAATCCGCCCGAATCACGCGTCGCGGAATTGATCACCATTTCGACTCCGGCGTCCCCCTTGACCGTCGCCAGGACAGTTTCGGTCTCCGAGGTAGCTCCACCTGACCCGTTCTTGGCCTTATCGGCGCCCGGCGACGCCGCGGAGCTCGACGGACCCTTTTCCTGGGTGCCGCCCTCGTCACCGCCACAAGCGGCGACGGAGACGGCCAACGTCGCCGCCAGAAGCGCCGCGACACCGGTTCGGCGTACGTTCTTCACGTACCGAGCACTCATCGGTCTCTATCCTTTGCGGTCAGTCTCAGTCAGTCTTCGGCCAGGCGTACGGTGAAGAGATCGGCAATGTCGGGCATGAGCTCAAGTTCCTCGGGGTCCACCACCCAGTTCAAACCGCCGTCACAGCTCACCTTGCCGATCGACACGATGACCGGGTCCGGGTCAGCGTCCGTGTCGGGGTCCGGCTCCGTTTCCGGGTCCGGGACCGTGTCGTCCTCGGCAGCCGGAGCGAACGTGCAGCGGGGTTCGACCACGGCCACAGCCTCGGCAGACGCCTTCTTGCCCTTGGTTCCCGGCACGAGGTCCGTGCTCATGCCCTTGGACGATCGGAGGCTGACCTCGTAACCCCACCGCCCGTCGGAGAGCGGGCGACAGCGGACATCGGCGGCGTCGTTCAAGGCGGCGAATTCGGATGCCTTCCCGCAAGCATTGCCGGGACCACCGAGAAATGACGTACCGAAAACGGATTCGAAGTAGTCGGGGTCCGTGAGGTGCGCTTCGAGTTCCGGCTCGAGCAGACTGCGTGATTCCTTGGCCGCCGCCAGCGCTGCCGCGTCGGCCGCGCCCTGAGCGCCATTACGGCGGATGTCCGCTTCACCGAATGTGAAGAAGATCAATGCGACGAAGAGCAGGCCAGCCACCGCCGCAGCGTACAGCGGTGCGGCCTGCCCCGAATCGCATTTCACTTACCCGATCCCCCGTTGAGAACGGAGTTGACCTTCTCTGTGAACTTGTTGGCGATGGTGGAGCCCATTTTGGTGTTCATCAGGGCGATCACGATCGCCACGACGAGGATTGTGATACCGACGTACTCGATCGCCCCCTGGCCCCTGTCCTTCCTTCGCTGCATGTGAGCCACCGTCGTCCTCGCCCAGTGGTTCACATGAGTCTGCGTGCGCACCGCCGCCCTGAGCGTGATGTCCTTCATGGCGATGTCCCCCTCCGAGTTCGACCGACCGGGAATCGGTCGACGTTGGTCCCTGCGCTCGCGGGCCGCGAGCGGCGTACGTCGGTACAACACCCCACATCATGGGCCTCAGAACCCAACTCCGGGCCCGGTCACGCAAGTCGGGCCCGATTTTCGTGTGTCTTTCGGCCATCGCGGGTCGTTCCTGCGGAAGTTCGGTCCGCTCACCGTCACCTCCCGTTGCCTCGGCTCCGAATGTCCCACAAACGCCCCGCCGACGCGGGTCAGCTGCCGAAGATGCCGTTGATGTCGACATCCGCCGCGTAGTAGAAGCCGACCGCGATCAGGATGATCGTGCCCGGCAGCATGAAGCTCGTCACGATCAGCGTCGCCTTGGGTACGGCCTTCGCCGCCTTGCGGCGGGCGTTCTGGGCGTCGGTGCGCCGCATGTCGTTGGCGATCTGGATCAACGTGTCCACGATCGGCGCGCCCAGCTCCTCGCCCTGCTGCAGGGCGGAGACGAACATGGACACCTGTTCGGACTCGTTGCGCCGGCGGAGCTGGTCGAAGGCGTCGCGCCGGCTGACGCCCATGTCCATCTGGCGCAGGGTGATGCGCAGTTCGTCCGCCCAGGGCCCGGTGTACTTCTCCGAGACCCGTTCCAGGGCCTGCCGGAAGCCCAGTCCGGCGGAGACGACCACCGCCAGGACGTCCAGGAAGTCCGGCAGGGTGCGGTCGATGTCGTCCTTGCGCCGGCTGATCGCGGCCCGGATGATCACGTCCGTCCAGAACAGGCCGTACACGAGCAGGACGACGGCCAGCAGTACCTGACCGTTCATCAGCATGGCGCAGGCCGCCAGGATGCCGAGGCCGCCGTAGACCGCGCGCCGGGCGGCGTAGCGGTCGACGGTCAGGCCGCGCGGATTGCCGGCCATGTCCAGCTTCCGGCGCATGCGGTCGACGCGCTTGGGGCCCATCAGGGACAGCACCCGGGGCGCGTACGGCATGCCGATGCGGTCGATCGCCGAGGCTGCCGCGCCGGTGCGCGTGGCGCCGACCTCCAGGGCGATGGCGAGGTCGCCGGGCAGCTTGGCGTCGGCGCGGTACATGCGGATGCCGTGGAAGACGCCGAGGACGGCGAGTCCGGCGACGGCCGCGAGCAGCAGTTCCATCTCTGTCTCCTCCTCCTTCTTCTTCTTCTACTCGCGGCGGTCAGACGCGAACGCGGGTGAGGCGGCTGATGAGGAAGAAGCCGAGGCCGTACAGGCCGGCGGCCACGACGATCGCGATCCGGCCGGCCGCGGCGCCGGCCATGTCGTCCAGGGCTCCGCCGCGCATGCCGTTGATGAGGAGGAGGAAGACGAGGCCGAGGACGGGGACGGCGACGGCGGTGACCTTGACCTGGGAGAGGAGGGTGGTGACCTCGCGCCGGGTCTCCTTGCGTTCCTCCAGCGTGTCGGTGAGGTTGCGCAGCGAGGAGACGATGGTGCCGCCGGCCCGGTTGGAGAGGATGAGGGTGGAGACCAGGACGGTCAGTTCGCGGGAGGGCAGTCGTTCCACGAGTTCGTTGAGGGCGTCGTCCAGGGAGTGGCCGATGGCCAGCCGGTCGGCGACCCGGCGCAGTTCCTCGTGGGCGGGGTCGTCCAGCTCCTCGACGGCCATGGAGATGGCGGTGCGCAGGGCGAGCCCGGCCTGGGTGGCGTTGGCGAGGACGCGGGTGAGCTCGGGGAGCTGGTTGATGAACGCCTCGGTGCGTTTGGCGCGCTGCCAGTTGAGGAAGGCGTTGCCGCCCCAGGCGCCGACGAGGACGGCGACGAGCCCGAAGAACGGGGCGAAGACGGACGCCGTGACGAAGTAGAGGGCGAGGAGGGCGGCGGCGACGTAGACGGCGTACTCCCCCGGTGTGAGGTCGAGCCCGGTGACGGCGATCTTGCGTTCGATGCGCTTGCCTAGGCGGGTCCGGCGCAGCCGGCGGTCGAGGGTACGGAAGCGCCGGACGCGGCCTTCGATCGCGGGCGGCCCGGTCCGGGACAGCCGTTCGATGAGCGCGCGCTGCTGTTCCCGGCCCGAGGCGAAGACGTGGAGGCCGAGGACGGCGAGGACGCAGGCGAGCAGGGTCACGCCGACCGTCAGGAGCGGGAGGTTGTCCATGTCGGGGGCCTTCTGGGTGAGCGGCGGGCGGGGCGGGGTGCGGGAGGGCTACGGGGTCGAGGTGCGGACCAGCAGTTGCTCGTCGGTGTCGGCGATACCGAAGGCGACCGGGACCGACTCGTTGGCCATGTAGAAGCGTTCGGCGACCCGTCGGGGCACCGGGAAGTACGCGAAGCGCCCGTACACGCGGCCGTCGGCGGCCATGGGCAGGGCGTCGAAGCGGCAGACGGAGACGATGCGGTAGTCCTCGCGGCCGTAGGAGTCGACGACGGCGATCTCGGTGACGCGGCGGGAGCCGTCGCCGTGCCGGGTGAGCTGGATGATCACGTCGACGGCGCTGTTGATCTGGTCGTGGATCGCGGCGAAGGGGATCTCGACCTCGGACATGGAGCTGAGGGTCTGGAGGCGCATCAGGGCGTCCTCCGCGCTGTTGGCGTGGACGGTGGCGAGCGAGCCGTCGTGGCCGGTGGACATGGCCTGGAGCATGTCCAGGGTTTCGCCGCCGCGGACCTCGCCGACGATGATGCGGTCGGGCCGCATGCGCAGCGAGTTGCGGACGAGGTCGCGGATGGTGACCCGGCCCTTGCCCTCGACGTTGGGCGGGCGGCTCTCCAGGGTGATGACGTGGGACTGCTGGAGGCGGAGTTCGGCGGAGTCCTCGATGGTGACGATGCGTTCGCCGCCGGGGATGAGCCCGGAGAGCGCGTTGAGCAGGGTGGTCTTGCCGGTGCCGGTGGCGCCGGAGACGATCACGTTGAACTTGGCGCGGACGAACGAGGCGAGCAGGAGCAGCATGTGCTCGTCCAGCGAGCCGAGGGCGATCATCTCTTCGAGGGTGAAGGCGCGGGGGAAGCGCCGGATGGTGAGGACCGGGCCGGACAGGGAGAGCGGCGGGATGATGACGTTGACGCGCTCGCCGGAGGGGAGCCGGGCGTCGACCATCGGGTTGGACTCGTCCACGCGGCGGTTGACCGTGGAGACGATGCGTTCGATGGTCTGCATCAGCTGCTCGGTGGAGGAGAAGCGCATGGGGAGCAGTTCGAGGCGTCCGCCGCGCTCGACGTAGACCTGGTCGGGGCCATTGACCATGATCTCGCTGATGGAGGCGTCCTCCAGGAGCGGTTCGAGGATGCCGAGGCCCAGTGCCTCGTCGACGACGCGCCGGATGAGCTGTGAGCGCTCCGCGGAGGACAGGACGGGGCCTTCGCGGCTGATGATGTGGCCGAGGACGCGTTCGAGCCGGGCGCGGCGTTCGGCGGCCGCGAGGGCGGACATCTCGGCGAGGTCGATCTCCTCCAGCAGCTTGGCGCGGTAGACGCCGACGAGCCGGTTCTCCTCGCTCAGGCCGCCGGCCGGTTCGGGGCTGGTGATGCGCGCCCGCAGGCTCATGTGCTGGTCTCCTTCGATTCCTGTGGACGCTTCGGTTCCGGGTCAGTCGCGCGGCATGGTGGCGCTCTTGGTGACGGAGCCGAAGGAGAACATCGGCAGCAGGCCGGGGACGGAAACCCGTACCTCGACGGTGACCGCATCGGCGCCGGTCTCCCGCGTCACGGTGGCCCCGTCGGCGAGCCAGCCGCTCATGGAGGCGAGGGCCACCGACCGGGCCCGGTGCTCCTGGTCCTCGGTGGAGGCCACACGGGCCGCCGTGCGCGCGGCCGTGCCCGCCTGCTGGGCGGCGTAGACGGCGAGGCCGAGCTGGACGACGGCCAGGGCGACGACGAGGAGCAGGGTGAGCACGCCGACGTACTCGATGGCGGCCTGCCCGCGCTGCCGGGAGCCGGGACGGGGCGGCCGGGTCACCATGCGTCCCGCCGCTCGTCGCGGGCACTGGCCTTGCCCGTGGCGTGCATGGGCACGCTGAACGCGCCGGGGAACAGCAGGGGTACGTCGATGCGCACGGTCGCGGTGACCAGTTCGCCGGACCCGCCGCACTCCACCTGGGTCGACCAGGCGCCGGGGACGTCTTCGCGCACCGCACGCGCGCAGGCCGCCCCCGGGTCGCCCTCGGTGACGGCGGCGGCGCGGACGGCCTTGTCGGCCGCGTTCCCGGCGAGGATGTACGTGTAGCAGACGAGCCCCGCCTGCCAGAGCAGGGCGAGGGTGAGGAGGATCAGGGGCAGGGTGCCGACGAACTCGATCGCGGTCTGGCCCCGGTCGGAGCGGGCGGCACGGCCCGCCACCCGGCGCCGGTGCGCGGGTAAGAGGTTCATGGCGCTCCGCTCCCCTCGGTGTTCACTTCGCCCGGGCCCGGCGGCCGCCCGACGCGGCGCGCTCGCCCCTGGTCCTGCCGGTCCGGGCGGCTCCCTCCGCATTCTTGACGAGGCCGAGTTCGCCGGCCAGCCCCCACAGGGCCTGCTTCACCGCGGACTTGGGGTCCAGGTCCTGGAGCCGTCCGGCGTCCACGACGGCCTGGAGTTCCTTGAAGTTGGCCGGGACGGCGATCCGGGCGACCCGGGTGGCGGTGATCTTCTCGACGAGCGCGGGCTGGATCTCGGTGTGCCGGGTGTGCCGGTTGACCAGGGTGGTGGTCTCCTCGGCCTTGCGGACCTGGAGCCGGTCCCAGAGCCGGACCATGCGCTTGGCGGCCCGGACGGTGATCACGTCGGGGGTGGTGACGAGCAGGGTGCGGTCCGCCATCTCGACGGCCGCCGCGTTGGCCGAATTCATGTACGTACCGCAGTCCACGACGACGACCTCGTAGCGGTGGCGCAGTCCGCTGACCGTCTGGCGTACGACGCGGTCGGTGACGTCCTCGCCGCGCTCGCCCTCGGCGGGTGCGAGGAGCAGGGCGAGCCCGGATTCGTGGTTGTAGAGGGCGTCCTGGAGGACCCGCGGCGAGATGTCCTGGATGGCGGCGAGGTCCACCACGGACCGGCGGAACTGCACGTCGAGGTAGGAGGCGACGTCGCCCGACTGGAGGTCCAGGTCCACCAGGGCGACGGTGTGCCCGGACGCGGCGGCGGCGAGGGCCAGCTGGACGGCGGTGACGGTGGTGCCGACGCCGCCCTTGGCGCCGCAGACCGCGACGACGGTGCCGCCGGGGCCGGTGAAGACCTCGGACCCGGCGCCCAGGTGGCGGCGGACCCCGGTGGACCAGCCGGCGGCGGCCTGGACGCGCTGGGCGAGCTCCTCGTAGGAGAGGGGCAGGCCGACCAGGCCGCGGGCGCCGGCGTCCATGGCGGCGGAGTACAGGCCGGGGCTCGCGTCCGCGGTGACGAGGACGACGCCGACCGCCGGGAAGCGCAGCGCCACCTCCCGGATCAGCTCCAGGGCCGGGACGGGCCCGATCCGTTCGTGCACGAGGACGACCTCGGGCAGCTCGTCCAGGGATTCGGCGGCGAGCAAAGCGAGGGTGTCCAGCAGTGAGGTCGAGTCGCCGAGCGGGGCGGCGGGCTCCGCGTCGGGGAGCTGGCCGAGCAGCGTGCCGACCGCTCGGGCCGCGTCGGCGTCGCCGACGGCCGGGAGGATGCGTGTGCTCATCCGGTCCTCACTTGTTCTTGTCTTCGTCGAGGTTGTAGCTGCCCTCGCCCGGGCGCAGGGTGGCGCGGCTGCCGTCGGGGAGCAGGGCGAGGCGGACGTGCTCGGCGAAGGACTCCGCGTAGGCCACGCGCTGGGCGTCGTCGGTGTTCAGCGCGAAGGTGATCGGCACGGCCTCGGTGGGGCCGGCGCCGCGGTCGTCCGCGTCGGGTTCGAGCGAGGTCAGCCGGCCGACGTCGATGACCTTGGCGTTGGCGACGATGACGCGCGAGGTGGACTTCTCCCGGTCGGTGCGGCCGGCGAAGGTGGCGTAGATGTTGACGAGGTTGCCCGGCCTGATCTTGCCGGCGACGCCGGTCTCCGCGTCGATCATGATGGCGATCTCCTGCTGCCCGCTCTCCAGGGCGGGCCGGTCGACCAGCATGTCGTCCTGGAGGAGCGAGCCCTTGTGGAGTTCGGTGACGGCGATCTTGCCGCGCAGGGCGGAGAGGTCGGTGACGGCGTTCTCGGAGAGCCAGCGCTCGGGGATCGAGATCTTCTCGAACTGGCCCGCCTCCAGGGGGCGGTAGGGCTCGATGGTGGTCTTCACCCGGTACGCGGTGACCTCGGGGCCGACCTTGGAGTTCACGTCACCGATCACCGACAGCACGCCGGCGAAGGCCCCTAGGGCGCACAGGACCGACAGGAGGATCAGGATGACGCCGCGGCGCTGCCGTGCATTCATGGGCGGGGCAACCTCGTTGGGATCTGGGGGCCGGGACGGGCGGGGCGGTGCGGTGCGGTCGGGGGTCTCCCGTCAGGGATTCAGCGTCTCCCGTCAGGGGTTCAGCGCGGCGGGGCCGCGGCTGCGTTCCTCGGGCGGGTTCAGCGGGGCGTTGCACAGGCCGCAGCGGTCGCCGATGAGTTCGTTCCCGCACCAGGTGCAGACCTCTCGGCGCACCGAGGACACCAGTTGGTGGATGAGCGAGAGGTCGGGCAGGAAGGCCGCGAACTCGACCAGTTTCGGCGTGCCCCACCAGGCGGCGGACTCGTCGGGCAGCACCGCTTCGTGGACCGCCGCCACCTGCCAGGCGGGGGCCAGCGTCCCGGTCACCCACTCCGAGGCGGACTGGCCCCGCGCGACGACGAGTTGGGTGGCGAACCGGGGTCCGGCGAGTTCGCCCGTACCGACCCTCACAAGCTGGGGCTGCGGGTGGGCGAGGACGGCGAACTGCGAGCCTGGCAACCAGGACTTGGCGTGCGACTTCAGGCCGACCGGCACCCGGTCCAGCCTGGTCACGGAGTGGAGCAGCGCCCCGGCGTACACGTAGTGGGAGAGCAGCCGGGCGGCGGACGCGACCACTCCGGCACTGAAGTCGCAGACGGACAACTGGCGTAACTGGCGCACCAGGACGGCCACGCCGAGCGGCGGCAGGTCGGACTTGAGCAGGGCGATCCGGTCGCTCTCCAGCATGGCGCGGACGGTGTGCAGCCGGCGCTCGTGGGCGACGGGGAGGCCGGCCGGGTAGACGGCGATGACGTGGTCGTGCTGCTCCAGGAGGATCTGCATATCGGTCAGCGCCTGGTCGAGCGGCTGTTCGGCGGGGGAGCGCAGAACGGCCGCGGGGGGCGTCCGCTGGTCCTGCGGCGGCAGGACCAGGCCGGGACCGGTCACTGCTATGGCTGTCGGCACGCCGTTCCCCGTTCCTCGGGCCGCCGCGTACCGCCGGCCGCACTCGCTCCTGCCGGGTGCTTCCGCTCGGATGCTCCCGCCTGAGCACTTTATCCACGTACGGCAGGACGAGAGAACACCTTCAAGAAGCTTGCGGGGCAAGGAAAACGGGGTCTTCCCACCGCACTCTTCGGGCAAACCGGCCTTCCTCGTAGGGCCGGAGACTGCCAGAGGTCTTGACAACTCGATTGGTCTGGACCAGTTTATCGGCCAGCGGTGGCCACCGTTCCTCGATTCCACACACCCCGGCACCCCCCGTGTCGTCCCCCCGCCATCCCCGACTCCCCCCGGAGGCAGCAAGTGGATCGTTCCCCCGCATCGAGCCCGAGACGACGGCGTACGCGCCCGGTCCTCGGCTCCGCCATGGCCGTTGTGGCCGCCGGCGCGCTGACCCTCACCGGGCTCGTCACCAGCGCCGAGGCCGCCGACATCAACGTCGCGAAGAACGCCGGGTTCGAGTCCGGCCTCGCCAACTGGACCTGCACCGGCAACTCCGGTGCCGCGGTCTCCTCCCCCGTGCACGGCGGCACCTCCGCGCTCAAGGCCTCCCCGGCCGGCCTGGACAACGCCAAGTGCTCGCAGGTCGTCACCGTCAAGCCCAACTCGACGTACCAGCTCAGCTCCTGGGTGCAGGGCGGTTACGCCTACCTGGGCGCCAGCGGCACCGGCACCACCGACGTCTCGACCTGGTCGCCGGGCTCCACCGGCTGGACCCAGCTGAAGACCAGCTTCACCACCGGCGCCAACACCACGTCCGTCACCGTGTACACGCACGGCTGGTACGGCCAGGCCGCCTACTACGTGGACGACCTCGCGGTCACCGGCCCCGACGGCGGCGGCACCGAGGAGCCCGGCCCGACGATCCCCGGCGCCCCGGCCGGACTGGCGGTCGGCTCCACCACCGCCTCCTCGATCAACCTGTCCTGGAACGCGGTGTCCGGCGCGACCGGCTACACCGTCTACAAGGACGGCGTGAAGGCCACCACCACCACCGGCACCTCGGCGACCATCAGCGGCCTCTCCGCGGACACGGCGTACCAGTTCGCGGTCAGCGCGACCAACAAGGCCGGCGAGTCCGCGAAGTCGGCGGCCGTCAGCGGCCGCACCGCCAAGGACGGGGGCACGATCCCCGACACCTCGGTGCCGAAGCACGCGGTGACCGGCTACTGGCAGAACTTCAACAACGGCGCGACCGTCCAGAAGCTCAGCGACGTGCCCGCGAACTACGACATCATCGCGGTCTCCTTCGCCGACGCCACGTCCACGCCGGGTGCCGTCACCTTCAACCTGGACACGGCCGGCCTGAACGGCTACACCGTCGCCCAGTTCAAGGCCGACATCAAGGCGAAGCAGGCGGCCGGCAAGAACGTCATCATCTCGGTCGGCGGCGAGAAGGGCACGGTCTCGGTCAACAGCGAGGCGTCCGCGAACAACTTCGCCAACTCGCTGTACACGCTGATCCAGGAGTACGGCTTCAACGGCGTCGACATCGACCTGGAGAACGGCCTCAACTCCACGTACATGACGAAGGCGCTGCGTTCGCTGTCGCAGAAGGCCGGCCCCGGCCTCGTCATCACGATGGCCCCGCAGACCATCGACATGCAGTCCACCGGTGGCGAGTACTTCAAGACCGCGCTCAACATCAAGGACATCCTGACCGTCGTCAACATGCAGTACTACAACAGCGGCGCGATGCTCGGCTGTGACGGCAAGGTCTACTCGCAGGGCTCGGTGGACTTCCTCACCGCGCTCGCCTGCATCCAGCTGGAGGGCGGCCTCGACCCGTCGCAGGTCGGCATCGGCGTCCCCGCCTCCACCCGCGGCGCGGGCAGCGGCTACGTCTCCCCGTCGATCGTGAACGCGGCGCTGGACTGCCTGACCCAGGGCACCAACTGCGGCAACTTCAAGCCGTCGAAGACCTACCCCGGTCTCCGCGGTGCGATGACCTGGTCGACCAACTGGGACGCCACGGCCGGCAACGCCTGGTCGAACGCGGTCGGCCCGCACGTCCACAACCTGCCGTAACCACCGCTTGCCGGCCTCTCCGCCGGCAGCCCCGACCAGCAGCGCCGCCGCTCCCCCGGCGGCGCTGCTGCGTTTCCGGAAGGCGTTCGATACCGGTAACGCAACAGTCCTGTACGGGAGTTGCCTCATCGCTGACTGTCCGCGCCGCGACGTGGCACCGTGGTGGGGCGCGATGCTGGGCGACAGGGGGAGTGACATGGCCGGGGCGCGGATCGATGCGCTGGGCGGGGACGATCCGGCGACCCTCGGGCCGTACCGACTGCTCGGGCGGCTGGCGTCCGGCGGCATGGGCCGGATCTATCTGGCCCGCGGCGGCGACGGCCGCGGGCTCGTCGCCGTCAAGACGCTGCTCGCGGAGGGCCGGGTCGGCGACACCGACCGGCGGCGCTTCGCCCGTGAGGTGGCGGTCGCCCAGCGCGTGGACAGCGCCTTCACCGCCCGCGTCCTGGACGCCGATCCGCGCGCCGAGCGCCCCTGGATGGCCATCGACTACATCGCCGCGCCCCCGCTCTCCGAACTGGTGCGCTCCTGCGGGGTGCTGCCCGCATCGGCCGTACGGTGGATCGCGGCCGGCACCGCCGAGGCCCTGGCCACCCTGCACGGGGTGGGGATCGTCCACCGCGACGTGAAGCCGCAGAACGTGCTGCTGCCGCTGGACGGGCCCCGGGTCATCGACTTCGGCATCTCGCACGCCAGCGACCTCACCCTGACCGGCCTCACCCTGGGCACGATCGCCTTCACCTCACCGGAGCAGGCGCGCGGCGAGGAGTCCACCGCCGCGTCCGACGTGTACTCGCTGGGCGCCACGCTCTTCCTGCTGGCCACCGGCCGGGCGCCCTACCGCGCCGACGGCGACACGCTGCGGCTGCTGGCGCGGGTGCAGCGCGGCGAGCTCGACCTGACCGGCCTGCCCAAGGAGCTGGTCGAGACGATCCGGCCGTGCCTGGCCGTCCAGCCCCGGCACCGGCCGACGCCCGCCGGGTTACTCGCCCGCTTCCGGGCGCAGCAGGCCGGGCAGCCCTCGACGACGAGCGGCGCCCGGTGGCTGCCGCCGCGCTGGACGGCGCTGATCGAGGCGTACGCCGCGCAGGGCCGGGAGTGGGCGGGCGGCCGGGAGTCGGCGGGCGGCCGCGACGCGGGCCCGTCGCGGGCCCCGGCCACCACCCGGCGCACCCGTGTCGTCCCGCAGCCGCCGCCGACCCTGGTGTACTCACCGGAGCGGCAGGCCAGGGCCGACCGCGACCGCACCCGCCGCGAGATGGCGGCCCTGGCTCAGCTGGCCGAGCGTCAGCGCGCCGAGCGCGAACAGGCGGAGCGCGAGGAGGCCGAGATCCGGGCCCGCCGGCAGGCCGACCGGGAGGAGCGGCAGCGGGCCGAGGCGGAGCGGCAGGCCGAACGGGAGCGCGTGGAGGCGGCCCGCCGCGAGGCCGCCCGGCAGGAGGCGGCGCGGCGGGAGGCGGCCCGCCAGGAGGCCGGGCGCGCCGCCAGGGCCCGCGCCGCGCGGGAACGGGCCGAGCGCGAGCGCGCGGACCGGGAACGGGCGGCCCGGCAGCGCGCGGAGCGGGCCGCCCGGCCCACCCCGGTGCCGGAGCCCGCACCCGCGCGCACCGGTTCCTCGTCGTCCGTCCTGGGCTGGCTGGTCGCGCTCGTGGTGGTGGCCGGGCTGCTGACATGGCAGCCGTGGGAGAAGGCGGGCGGGGGCGGTTCGTCGTCGGGGGGCAGCGCGTCCGGCTCCGTCACCTCGGGCAGTGGCCTCGACACGCACGCCGACGACAGCACGGGCACCGACCCGGACACCGGGAGCGGCGGGGGCGGCTCGACGGAGCGGGTCTCGTCCGGTTCGGACACCGATACGGACGACACGACCCCGACGCCCACGCCCACCCCGACGCCGACACCCACGCCGACCATGGACGCGACGGACCGGGCGTTCGCCGCCGTGCACGCGGGCGACTGCCTCGACGTGTACAACGACGGCTACGGCAACATGAGCGCCGACCACCCGGTCCGGGTGCGGTGCAGCGCCTCGAACGCGTACATGCACGTCAACCGGGTGAGCACCCGGGCCGGTGCCTCCGGCTCCTGCGACACCGGGGTGGGTTTCACCTGGTGGAGCCGCGAGGGCGACGACGGGATCACGCGGACGCTGTGCCTGGACCGGGTCTACCGGGCGGGCCAGTGCTTCCCGGCCAAGGTGAACGGGCAGACCAACGCGGACCTGACGGTGGTGTGGCGCTGCGACGCGTCGAAGGTGCCGAAGGCGGGCCAGTCGATTCTGCGGATCACCGGCTTCTACCGGGCCCCGAAGGCGGGCCAGGACTGGACCTGCCCGGCGGGGCCCGGCGAACGGTTCTGGTACTGGTCGGTCAACCAGGGCCGCAGCATCATCTGCGCCTCGGCCGCCTGACCCGTACCCGACCGGGCGTGAGCGACCGGATCAGCCGAGGACCGCGAGGGCGTCGATCTCGATGAGCAGGCCCTTGGGGAGGCCGACGTAGACCGTGGTGCGCGCGGCGGGCGGCTGCTTCAGGTCCTGCTCGGCGAAGTACGCGTTGTAGATCTCGTTCATCTCGGCGAAGTGGTCCACATCGGTGAGGTAGACGCGCATCATCATCACGTCGTCCCAGCTCGCGCCGCCCTCCTCCAGGATCGCCTTGACGTTGGCGAAGGTCTGGAGGGTCTGCTCGCGCAGGGTGGGCCCGGCCGGGGTGGGCGCCTGGCCCTCCACGGCGGGCAGGAAGCCGACCTGGCCGGCGACCTGGAGGATGTTGCCCTTGCGCACGCCGTGCGAGAACTTGGCCGGCGGGGTGGTGTGGGTGCTCGGGGTGAGGGCGGTCTTTTCGGTCATCGCGGTTCAGGCCTTCTTGGGTAGGTTGCTGCCGGAGTACTCCCGGCTGATGGTGTCGGCGGTGCGACGGACCAGGGGGAGCAGGGTGAGGAGTTCCTCGGCCGTGACCACCACGTTCGGCGCGGAGACCGACATGGCGGCGACGACGCGCCCGTCCGCGCCGCGAATGGGGGCGCCGACGCAGTTGATGGACTCCTCGTGGCCGCCGAGGTCGGTGGCCCAGCCCTGTTCGCGTACGGCGGCCAGCTCCTTGAGGAACGCGGCGGCGCCGGGCGTCGAACGGGGCGTGTACATGGGGTAGTCGAGCTTGTCGGCGATGGCGCGCCGCTCGGGTTCGCTCAGGTCGGCGAGGAGCAGCTTGGCCACGGCGGCGACGGTGATCGCGACGGGCTTGCCGATCCGCGAGTACATGCGGACCGGGTAGCGGCTCTCGACCTTGTCGATGTAGAGGACCTCGTTCTCCTCGTACACGGCGAGGTGGACGGTGTGTCCGCAGTTCTCGTTGAGCGCGACGAGGTGGGGGTGGGCGATCTCGCGTACGTCGAGGTTCTCGACGGCCTCCTGCGCCAGCGCGAACAGCCGGGCGCCCAGGCGGTAGCGCTGGTCCTGCTGGCGGTAGACGAGCCCGTGCTCGTGGAGCGTACGGAGCAGGCGCAGCGCGGTGGACTTGTGCACGCCGAGGCGGTCGGCGACCCGTCCGAGGTCGGCGGGCCCCTGGGCGAGGAGCGGCAGGATGCTCAGTGCCCGGTCGACGGTCTGGCTCATGGCGTACGTACCTCCGTGTCGTCCCCCGTCCAGCCGGGGCCGAGACGCAGTCTCCCCCAGGCGTCGTCGTCCAGGGCGACGAGCCGGTCGGCCGAATCGCGCGCGGGCGGCCCGGTGAGGTCCCCGGCGACGGTGAGCACGGCGGCGGCCATCAGATGCCCGTGCCGGGCCCGTTCGCGTACGGGGAGCCCGCGCAGCGTCCCGGACAGGAACCCGGCGGCGAAGGCGTCCCCGGCGCCGACGGGCGCGACGACGTCCACCCGGAGCGCGGGCACGTGCGTGACGGTGTCGGGACCGCCGCACGGGGCGGGGCGGGAGAACACCGTCACGCCGTCGGCGCCGCGCTTCACGACCACCACGCCCGGCTCCGGCAGCGCCTCCCGGATCGCGGCGGCGCCCACGACGCCCCACGCCGCCTGTGCCTCGTCCTCGCCCACGAAGACCACGTCCGCCCGGCGCGCCAGATCGAGCAGGACGGCGGGGGACTCGCCCCGCCACAGCGCCGGCCGGAAGTTCACGTCGAAGGAGATGAGCGGCCGTCCCGGCCGGGGGGCGGTGAGTTCGCGGAGCAGCGCCAGGCAGTCCGCCGAGAGCGCCGCCGTGATCCCGGAGAGGTGCAGGACGCGCCCCTGCGGCAGCCCTTCGTACGGCACGGTCCGCGGCGACATCGCCGAGGCGGCCGACCCGGCCCGGTAGTACGCCACCTCGTGGACGTCCGCGGCCCGGTCGGTCGCCGTGCGGAAGTAGATCCCGGTGGGCCGCGACGGATCGCGCCGTACGTACGAGGTGTCCACGCCGTAGGCGGCGATCGCCCCGACCAGGTGGTCGCCGAAGCCGTCCGCCCCGACCCGGCTCACCCAGGCCGTGCGGTGTCCGGCGGCGGCGAGCGCGCAGGCCACGTTGGACTCGGCGCCGCCGATGCCGCGCGCGAAGGACGGCACGTCGGCGAGGCGTCCGGGGCGCGAGGGCAGGAACGTCACCATGGACTCGCCGAGGCACACGACGTCGGCGGTCGCGGTTGCGGACACGCGGGGCTCCTCAGCAGTCGGGCGGCGGCACCGGCACTCACCATTGACCGGGCGTCGGCTCGGATGTTAGACAGCCATGAGCGATATACGCAATGGGTGTTGCATATGCTGCAATCGTAAGCCGACCGGACCGAGGAGACCCCATGGCCACCGCGCCCCACGTGACCGCTCTCGCCGACGAACCGGTCGACCACCGGTTCAAGGGCCTCCCGCCCGACGCCGAGGGCCTGACCGTCGGCGCGCTGGCCGCCGAGCGCCGGAACCTCTTCGACGGCGGCTTCACCACCCCGGTGCTCGCGCTGTCCGCCGAGTCCGTCGAACACAACCTCGCGCTCCTGGAGACGTACGCCGAGCGCCACGGCCTCGCGTTCGCGCCGCACGGCAAGACCTCGATGTCCCCGCAGCTGTTCGCCCGCCAGCTGGAGCACGGCGCCTGGGGCATCACGGCGGCCGTCCCCCACCAGGCGCGCGTCTACCGCGCGTTCGGCATCGACCGGATCTTCCTGGCCAACGAGCTGGTGGACCCCGCCGCACTGCGCTGGCTCGCCGGCGAACTGGACGCCGACCCCGGCCTCACCTTCGTCTGCTACGTCGACTCCGTGCGCGGCGTCGAGCTGATGGACGCGGCCCTGCGCGCGGCGGGCGCCGTCCGCCCGGTGGACGTGGTGGTGGAGCTGGGCGCCGGCGAGGGCGCCCGCACCGGGGCGCGGACCGAGGCGGAGTGCGCCGCCGTGGCCGACGCGGTGGCCGGGGCGGCGACGCTGCGTCTGGTGGGCGTCGCCGGGTACGAGGGCGAGGTGCCCGAGGCGTCCGGCGAGCGGGTCCGGGCCTGGCTGCGCCGACTCGTCGCGCTGGCCGCCGGGTTCGACGCGGCGGGCCGGTTCGCCGCGCTGGGGCCCGGCGAGCGCATCGTGATCAGCGCGGGCGGCAGCGCGTGGTTCGACGCGGTGGCGGACGTGTTCGCCGAGATCCCGGAGCTGTCCGCCCCCGTGCTCAAGCTGCTGCGCTCGGGCGCCTACGTCTCGCACGACGACGGGCACTACCGCCACCTCACCCCGTTCAACCGGGTGCCCGAGGAGGGCGCGCTGCGACCGGCGTTCCGGCTGTGGGCGCAGGTGGTGTCGCGCCCGTCCGCCGGGCAGGCGTTCCTCAACGCGGGCAAGCGGGACGCGGCGTACGACCTGGATCTGCCCGAGGCGCAGGTGGTGCGCTCCGGCCGGGACGGCTCGGTGCGGCCGGCCGCGGGAATCACCGTCACCGGCCTGTCCGACCAGCACACCTGGCTGCGCACGGAGGAGGGCGCGGAGCTGGAGGTCGGGGACTGGGTGGGGATGGGCCTGTCCCACCCGTGCACCAGCTTCGACAAGTGGCAGCTGATCCCCCTCGTCGACACGGACGGCACGGTCACCGACTTCGTCCGCACCTTCTTCTGAGCCGGGCCCCCCGCCCCCGAGAAAGGCCCAGGCCCCATGGACCTCGTCATCCGCGACGCCCGCGTCATCGACGGCACCGCCACGCCCTCCTACCGCGCCGACGTGGCCGTCTCCGGCGGCCGGATCGCGGAGATCCACCGCGAGGACTCCCCCGGCCCCCGTCCCGCCGGCGCCCGCACCCTGGACGCCGGCGGGCTCGCCCTCGCCCCCGGCTTCATCGACATGCACGCCCACAGCGACCTGGCGCTGCTGCGCGACCCGGACCACAGCGCGAAGGCCGCGCAGGGCGTCACGCTGGAGGTCCTGGGCCAGGACGGCCTGTCGTACGCGCCCGTGGACGACCGCACGCTCGCCGAGGTCCGCCGCTCCATCGCCGGGTGGAACGGCGACGGCGAGGACATCGACTTCGACTGGCGCACGGTCGGCGGCTACCTCGACCGGCTCGACCGCAACTTCGGCGGCCGGGGCATCGCGGTCAACGCCGCCTATCTGATCCCGCAGGGCACGGTCCGGATGTACGCGGTCGGCTGGGAGGACCGGCCCGCGACCGCCGCCGAACTGGACCGGATGCGCGCGCTCGTGGACCAGGGCATGCGCGAGGGCGCGGTCGGCATGTCGTCCGGGCTGACGTACACGCCCGGCATGTACGCGGACGACGCCGAACTCACCGAGCTGTGCCGGGTGGTGGCCGCGCACGGCGGCTACTACTGCCCGCACCACCGCTCGTACGGCGCCGGGGCGCTGGAGGCGTACGAGGAGATGGTGCGGCTCACCCGGAGCGCGGGCTGCGCCCTGCATCTGGCGCACGCGACCATGAACTTCGGGGTCAACGAGGGCCGCGCCCCCGAACTGCTCGCCCTGCTGGACGGGGCGCTCGACGCGGGCGCCGACATCTCCCTGGACACCTACCCGTACACGCCGGGCTGTACGACGCTCGCCGCGCTGCTGCCCGGCTGGGCCAGCGAGGGCGGCCCGGCGGCGGTCCTGGCCCGGCTGGCCGGCCCGGACACGGCCGCCCGCATCCGCCACGCCCTGGAGGTCACCGGCTCGGACGGCTGCCACGGGGTGCCGATCGAGTGGGACACCATCGAGATCTCCGGCACCGGCGAGCCCGCGCTCGCCGCGTACATCGGTCTCACGGTGGCCGAGTCGGCGGACCGGCGGGGCGAGGAGCCCTGGACGGTCGCGCGGCGGCTGCTGCTGGAGGACCGGCTCGGGACGACGATCCTGCAACACGTCGGCCACGAGGAGAACGTCCGCCGGATCATGCGCCACCGGGTGCACACGGGCGGCAGCGACGGCATCCTCCAGGGCGACAAGCCTCACCCCCGCGCCTACGGCACCTTTCCCCACTACCTGGGCCGCTACGCACGCGAGCTGGGCGTCCTCCCGCTGGAGGAGTGCGTCGCCCATCTCACCGCGCGCCCGGCGGCCCGGCTGCGGCTGCCCGACCGGGGGCTCGTGCGCGAGGGCTACCGCGCCGACCTGGTGCTCTTCGACCCGGACACGGTGGCGGCGGGCTCCACCTTCGACGAGCCGCGCGCCCTGCCGACGGGCATCCCGCACGTGCTGATCGACGGCCGTTTCGTGATCGAGGACGGCAGGCGTACGCAGGTACTGGCCGGCCGCTCCGTGCGCCGGACGGCGGGCGCGGCGTAGTTTCCCCGGCCGCCGCCGGGGCAACCGAGCCGGCATGGACATCTCTGCGACGGCCTCCAAGGGCCACCGGAAGGCACGGCGGGCGGGCAACAGTACGACCGTGGGGGCGGCCGGCCGCGCCGGGTTCGCGGCGCGCGGGGTCATCTACTTCCTCGTCGGGTTCCTCGCCCTGCGCATCGCCCTCGACGGCGGCGGCGGCGAGCAGGCGGACCGGGGCGGGGCGCTCGCGGAGATCGCGCGGAAGCCCTTCGGCCACGTACTGCTGTGGGTGCTGGGTCTGGCCCTGGCGGGCATGGCCCTGTGGCGGCTGTCCGAGGCGGCGTTCGGCGCGGCCGGCCCGGACGGCCGCAAGGCGACCAAGCGGCTGGCCTCGGGCGGACGGGCCGTCTTCTACGCCTTCGTCGCCTCCTCGGTCCTGATGTTCGCGGCCGGTGACCGGGGCAGCGGGAGCGGCAGCGGTGACGCCCGCTCGCAGGACGTCACGGCCCGCGTGCTGGACATGCCGGGCGGCCGCTGGCTGGTGGGCGCGGCGGGCGTGGGCATCGCCTGCGCGGGGCTGTGGATCGCGGGCCGGGCGGCGCTCCGGAAGTTCCGCGAGCATCTGCGGACGGACGCGATGTCGGCGGCGGTGCGGCGGGCGGTGGACGTCGCCGGGGTCGCGGGCGGGGTCAGCCGGGGGCTCGTCTTCGCGGTGGCGGGAGGTTTCGCGGTGTCGGCCGCGGTGAAGGCCCGTTCCGGCGAGGCCAAGGGCATGGACGACACCCTGCGCGCCTTCAGCGCGACCCCGGCCGGGCCCTGGCTGCTGGGCCTCGTCGCGGCGGGCCTGGTCGCCTTCGGCGTCTTCTCGCTGGCGAACGCGCGGTGGCGCAGGATCTGACCGGAGCGGACGTGTGAGGGGGCGGGGCCGGACGCGGCCCCGCCCCCTCACACGTCACACGTCACGGCTTGGGCAGGGTGCATCCGGCGCGGTTCAGGTCGAAGACGTTGCCGGTACCGACGCACGCGGCGATGCCGTAGGTGTGCTGGGCGTAGTTGATGCCCTGGCGGACCGTCACCTGTCCGTTCTCGTCGACCTCGCACGGATTGTTGTCCGCGCACCGCAGGCCGTCCTCGTTGCCGGTGTTGTTGACGGCGACGACCTTGCCGGTGGCGTTGTCGATCACCGGCGAGCCGGACGTGCCGCCGATGGTCTGGCAGGCGGAGGTGTAGCGGACCGAGTCCTTCCAGGTCCAGGAGCCCTCCTTGAGCCGGTAGACGAATCCGTCCACGTTGCAGCTGTAGGTGCGCTTCCAGTACCCGGACACGACGGTGATCGCGGTGCCCTGCACGGGGTGCGTGGTGCTGAGTTCCAGGGCGTCGATCCCGTAGCGGCTCTTGATCTGGGCGTACGTGGAGGTGAGCCGGTACACCGATATGTCGGTGTCCGTCATCGTCCCGTACGCGATCCTGCTCGCCCGGAGCGTGCCGACGCCCCGGCCGGAGGCGTTGAGCAGGGTGAAGCTCCGGCTGGAGGAGCGGTTGTACACGACCTCGCCGGGGGCCGGGAAGCCGGTCTCCAGGCAGTGCCCGTTGGACAGCACCAGGGCGGGGTCGTCCGGCTGCGAGGCGGGGGTGCGGACGACGGAGCCCGAGCAGTTGCTGAGCGCCACGGTGCCGGCGAAGCCGACGGCGGCCCGGACCGGAGCCGGGGCCGGGGCCTGCGTCGGAGCGGCGGTGGCGGGCGCGATGCCCGCGCCCATGAGCAGCACGGCGAAGAGCGCACCGACGAGAGGCTTTTTCATGTGGGGGTCCCCTCTTGCGAACGAACAGAGCGCGACAGCCCTCTGCAACCGAAGTTCCTTCGGTTTGACATGCGCATGCTCGCGTACGCGGGTGGCCCGCACAAGAGGTGAATTCCGGCCGTCCGCCGGGCCCGGGGGTGCGCGGCTTCCCGGATGAGCGTCAACGCGAACCTCGCGGAGGCTCCCTTCCGTACCACTCCGTGGCGTATCTCACCCGTCCCCGTGCGTCACACCGCCGGACCACCCGTTTCCAAGCCGCGCGCCGTCCGCTTCCAGCGTTCCCACGGCTCGCGGGAGGCGGGCGCATGGCGATGAAAGCCCGCACGTACGTGCGCCCCCGCCCGGCCGGGCCGGGCCGTCACCGAAGGCGGGGCGGGCCGTGAATCACAGTCGTAAGCTCGCCGGCATGCAGGTCATCCAGTCCACGAAGCTCGCCAACGTCTGCTACGAAATCCGCGGCCCGGTGCTGGAGGAGGCGATGCGGCTGGAGGCGGCCGGGCATCGCATCCTCAAGCTGAACACCGGCAACCCGGCCGCCTTCGGCTTCGAGTGCCCACCCGAAATCCTCGAGGACATCCTGCGCAATGTCGCCGGGGCGCACGGCTACGGCGACGCGAAGGGGCTACTGTCGGCCCGCCGCGCGGTGATGCAGCACTACCAGACCAAGGGCATCGAGCTGGACGTCGAGGACGTCTACCTGGGCAACGGCGTCTCGGAGCTGATCCAGATGTCGATGCAGGCGCTGCTCGACGACGGCGACGAGGTGCTGGTCCCCGCCCCGGACTACCCGCTGTGGACGGCGTCGGTCGCGCTGGCCGGGGGCACGGCCGTGCACTACCGCTGCGACGAGCAGTCCGACTGGATGCCGGACCTCGCCGACATCGAGCGGAAGGTCACCGACCGCACCAAGGCGCTGGTGATCATCAACCCGAACAACCCGACCGGCGCGGTGTACGACGAGGAGATGCTGCGCGGGCTGACGGAGATCGCCCGCCGGCACAACCTGGTCGTCTGCTCCGACGAGATCTACGACCGCATCCTGTACGACGGGGCGACGCACACGCCCACCGCCACGATCGCCCCCGATCTGATGGTGCTGACCTTCAACGGGCTGTCCAAGAACTACCGCGTCGCCGGGTACCGCTCGGGCTGGATGGCGGTGTGCGGCCCCAAGGCCCACGCCTCCTCGTACATCGAGGGGCTGACGATCCTGGCCAACATGCGGCTGTGCGCGAACATGCCCGCGCAGCACGCCGTCGCCACGGCGCTCGGCGGCCGGCAGTCGATCAACGAGCTGGTGCTGCCGGGCGGCCGCATCCTGGAGCAGCGCGACGCGGCGTACGACCTGCTGACCCGGATTCCGGGCGTGACCTGTGTGAAGCCGAAGGGCGCGCTCTACCTCTTCCCCCGGCTCGACCCGAAGGTCTACAAGATCAAGGACGACCGCCAAATGGTCCTGGACCTGCTGCGGGCGGAGAAGATCATGGTGGTGCAGGGGACGGGGTTCAACTGGCCGGACCCGGACCACTTCCGCGTGGTCACGCTGCCCACCACCGAGGACCTGACGGACGCGATCGGCCGGATCGCCCACTTCCTGGACGGCTACAGCCAGGTGTAACCACCACCGATCCGGCCCAATACTCGAAGATGGATAACTTTAGACTGAATCCAAGCTAGGATGGTCCTCACAGCACCACCAGGAGGCCATCCATGTACGAACCGATCCGTCCCAAATCGGTCCTCACACCGGCCGACCACGCCGGCGACTTCCCGCGCCGCACTCGCGAGGAGGAGCTGGACATCCAGCTCGCGGGACACCTGGCCGCGCTGCTCGCGGTCACCGACGACCTGGGGCTCGACGAGGCGGCCGACCGCATCGCCGAGCAGGTCGCCAGGCTGCGCGGCGCCCCGCCCGTCCGGCACGCCGGTCTGAGCGACGCGCCCGCATCCGCCCTCCACCGCCGCGCCCACGCCCTCGCGGGCCGGGCCCTGGTGGTGGCGGCCTCCCGCGCCGACACGACGGTCGCGATCCTCGCGGCCGAGCGCATGGACGCCCACACGGAGGCCCTGCCGGCCGGCTCCCGGACCGATCTGGTCGGCGCCCACTGACGGCCCCGGTCCACGCGCCCCCAGGACGCGCGGACCGGGAGCCACCCAGCCCGTCACCGTACGGGCGCGACCGGGCCCAGCCGTCGCCGTACGGGCAGCCGGGCTCAGCCCAGGCGGGTCACCAGGGCGCGGTATTCGTCCCAGAGTTCCTTGGGCGTGTGGTCGCCGAAGGTGTTCAGGTGTTCGGGGACCAGGGCGGCCTCCTCGCGCCAGACCTCCTTGTCGACGCTGAGCAGGAGGTCGAGATCGGCCTCGGAGAGGTCCAGGCCCTCGGTGTCGAGCGCGCTCTTCGCGGGAAGGACGCCGATCGGCGTCTCGACGCCCTCCGCCTTCCCGTCCAGGCGCTCGACGATCCACTTGAGGACGCGGCTGTTCTCACCGAAGCCGGGCCAGACGAACTTGCCCGCGTCGTTCTTGCGGAACCAGTTCACGTAGTAGATCTTCGGCAGCTTCGACTGGTCCGGCTTGTCGGCGCCGACCTTGAGCCAGTGGTTCATGTAGTCGCCCATGTTGTAGCCGCAGAACGGCAGCATGGCGAACGGGTCGCGGCGCAGCTCACCGACCTTGCCCTCGGCGGCGGCGGTCTTCTCGGAGGCGACGTTGGCGCCGAGGAAGACCCCGTGCTGCCAGTCGAAGGACTCCGTCACCAGCGGGACGGCGGAGGCGCGGCGGCCGCCGAAGAGGATGGCCGAGATCGGCACGCCCTTCGGGTCCTCCCACTCCGGCGCGATGATCGGGCACTGCCCGGCCGGGACGGTGAAGCGGGCGTTGGGGTGGGCGGCGGGCGTGCCGGACTCGGGGGTCCAGTCGTTGCCCTTCCAGTCCGTGAGGTGCGCGGGCGGCTCCTCCGTCATCCCCTCCCACCAGACGTCGCCGTCGTCGGTGAGCGCGACGTTGGTGAAGACGGAGTTGCCCCACATCGTCTTCATGGCGTTGGCGTTGGTGTGCTCGCCGGTGCCGGGCGCGACGCCGAAGAAGCCGGCCTCCGGGTTGATCGCGTACAGCCGGCCGTCCTCGCCGAACCGCATCCACGCGATGTCGTCGCCGATGGTCTCCACGGTCCAGCCGGAGATCGTGGGCTCCAGCATGGCGAGGTTCGTCTTGCCGCAGGCGCTCGGGAACGCGGCCGCGATGTACTTCGACTCACCGCGCGGCGGCGTGAGCTTGAGGATCAGCATGTGCTCCGCGAGCCAGCCCTCGTCGCGCGCCATCACGGAGGCGATGCGCAGCGCGTAGCACTTCTTGCCGAGCAGCGCGTTGCCGCCGTAGCCGGAGCCGTACGACCAGATCTCGCGGTCCTCGGGGAAGTGCGAGATGTACTTGGTCTCGTTGCAGGGCCAGGGGACGTCCTCCTGGCCCTCGGCCAGCGGGGCGCCCAGCGTGTGGACGGCCTTGACGAAGTTGCGATCCTCGCCGAGCTCTTCGAGCACGGCGCTACCCATGCGCGTCATCGTACGCATCGAAACGGCGACATATGCCGAGTCCGTGATCTCCACGCCCATCGCGGAGAGCGGCGAGCCGAGCGGGCCCATGCAGAACGGGACGACGTACATCGTGCGCCCGCGCATCGAGCCGCGGAAGACGCCCCGCTCGCCCACGAAGATCTCCCGCATCTCGGCGGGGTCCTTCCAGTGGTTCGTGGGGCCGGCGTCCTCCTCCTTCGCGGAGCAGATGAACGTACGTGTCTCGACGCGGGCGACGTCGCTCGGGTCGGAGGCCGCGTAGTAGGAGTTCGGGCGTTTGATCTCGTCGAGCTTGGTGAACGTGCCCTTGGCGACGAGCTCCCCGCACAGGCGCTCGTATTCGGCCTCGGAACCGTCGCACCAGACCACCCGGTCCGGTTCGGTCAGTGCCGCGATCTCGTCCACCCAGGAGATCAGCTCCTGGTGGTTGGTGGGAACAGTGAGGGGAGCCGCGATGTCGCGCGCCACGATCGCTCCTTGGTGAGGGTGTGTTCGGTTGGTGCTCTTGTGCCCTGGTGCCCCGTGGGGGCTGCGACCCGGATGCGTGTACCCCTTCGAATTCCCCTGGCGCTCATCCGGTGCCGACCGCACTCATTTGATCATCCGCCGCTCGCGCCCATATGTCCAGAGGGCCGCCCATGTGAGCATCCGCACGTACCCCGGTCCATATCGGGTACCTACGGCGGCGTAGGTACGATGCGGAAATGACTGCTGCCGCCGCCGCACCCGACACCGCCGGTCCTCGCCCGGCCACGCTCGCCGACGCCCCGCTCAAACCCCGGATGCGCGGCTGGCTGCATGCCGGGATGTTTCCCGCCGTCGTCATAGCGGGTCTGTTCCTGGTCGCCCTCTCGGACAGCACGCGGGGCCGGATCGCCTGTGCGATCTACGTTCTGACGGCGTGCCTGCTGTTCGGCGTGAGCGCCGTGTACCACCGGGGTACGTGGGGGCCGCGCGGCGAGGCCGTCCTGCGCCGGCTCGACCACGCCAACATCTTCCTGATCATCGCGGGCACGTACACGCCGCTCACCCTGCTGCTGCTCCCCGAGTCCACGGGTACTCCGCTGCTGTGGGCGGTGTGGGCGGCGGCGCTCGCGGGTATCGCGTTCCGGGTCTTCTGGGTCGGCGCGCCGCGCTGGCTGTACACCCCCTGCTACATCGCGATGGGCTGGGCGGCGGTCTTCTTCCTGCCGGACTTCATGCGGACCGGCGGGATCGCGGTGCTGGTGCTGGTCGTCGTCGGCGGCGTGCTGTACAGCGCGGGCGGCGTCATCTACGGCATCAAGAAGCCCAACCCGTCGCCGCGCTGGTTCGGCTTCCACGAGGTCTTCCACTCGCTGACCCTGGCCGCCTTCGTGGTGCACTACGTCGGCATCTCGCTGGTGGCGTACAACCACAGCTGACGCGGCCGGCCGGCTGCCTCCGGCCCCGTACGTCCGGCCCGGCCGCGGCGGCGGGCGGTACCGGACAATGGGCCCATGACCGCCACGTCCCGTCCCCCGTCCCACCCCGCGCCCATGGGTCTGCGCGAGCGCAAGAAGTACCGGACGCGGGTGGCGATCCGGCAGGCGACGTACCGCCTGATCGACGAGCGGGGCTACGAGGCCACCACCATCGAGCAGATCGCGGAGGCGGCCGAGGTCTCGCCGAGCACGGTGTTCCGCTACTTCGCGTCGAAGGAGGACATCGTCCTCACCGACGAGTACGACCCGGTCATGGAGGCCCTGCTCCGGGCGCGCCCGGTCGACGAGCCGCCGCTCGAGTCGGTCCGGCTGATGATGCGGGAGGCGCTGACCACGTTTCTCGCCGACGACGACGGGGAACTGCGCCGCCGCACCCGCCTGATGGCCGAGGTCCCCGCGGTCCGCGCCCGGATGACCGAGACGATGTCGGACACCGCGAAGACCCTGGCCAGGGTCCTGGCCGACCGCACCGGCCGCGACCCGGACGACCTGCGCGTCCGGGTATTCGTCGCGGCGGTCCTGGGAGCCCTGCGCGAGGCGACGCTGTACTGGGCGGACCGGGGCCAGCAGGGCGACCTGCCGGCACTGGTGAACGAGGCGCTGGGCACGCTGGAGGGCGGGCTGCGGCTGTGAGAGCCGCGGCCCGCCCGGCCGTTACGGCGTCCCGCCCAGCGCGTGGGCCAGGGCGCCCGGGTCCGTCGTCGGGGCGTCGCACACGAAGTGGCGGCAGACGTACGCCGTCGGCGCGCCGTCCTTCATCACACGGTCCGCGAGCAGCGGGAACTCCGCGCCGCCCGGCTCGCCGGCCGCGACGACCGCGCCGGGGGCCCGGCCCAGCAGGGCCGCACGGTGCAGCTCGCCGCCGACCGGTCCGGCGACCGCCACCTCGCGAGGGCCGTCGAGCAGCGCCTCGGCCACCGCGAGCCCCCAGCCGATGAAGCGCGGGGCGCGCGGGCCCAGCGCCTTGACGACGCCCAGCGCCTCCTCGGCGGCGGTGCGGTGGGGCTCGGAGCCGGTGTGCGCGGCGTACGACAGGAGCGCTCCGGCGGCGGCCGTCCAGCCGGCCGGGGTCGCGCTGTCGGTGGGGTCCTGGGGGCGCCGGATGAGCTGCTCGGCGTCGTCGGCCGTGTCGTACAACTGGCCGCCCTCGCCCCGGAAGTGCTGGAGCACGATGTCCAGCAGGAACCCGGCGAACTCCAGCCAGGCCCCCTCGCCGGTGACGGCGGCCAGGGCGAGGAAGCCCTCGGCGACGTCCCCGTAGTCCTCCAGCACCCCGGCGTGCTCACCGGCGCGCCCGTCCTTCGAGGTGCGGACGAGCCGGGCGACGGGGCCCATGTGCACCCGGACCAGCAGGTCGGCGGCCTCGGTGGCGCGCTCGACGAGGTCGGGCCGGTCGAAGTAGGCACCGGTCTCGGCGAGCGCGGCGACGGCGAGGCCGTTCCAGGCGGCGACCACCTTGTCGTCCCGGCCGGGGCGCGGGCGGGCGTCACGGGCGGCGAGGAGCCGCTCGCGTACGCCGGCGGCGCGGGAGTCGCTGCCGTCACTGCCGTCACCGGGGTCTGCGGCGTCTCCGGGGTCTCCGGCGTCGCCGGGCAGCTGGAGGACCGAGGCGCCCTCCTCGAAGGTGCCCTCGTCGGTCACGCCGTAGTACGCGGCGGCGAAGGCGGCGTCCTCCTCGCCCAGGACCTCGCGCAACTGGTCCGGCGTCCACACGTAGTACGCGCCCTCGACGTGCTTGCCGGTGGCGTCCTCGCTGTCGGCGTCGAGCGCGGAGGCGAACCCGCCCTCGGGGGTCCGCAGCTCGCGCACCATGAAGTCGGCCGTCTCCAGGGCGACCCGGCGAGCGAGATCCGACCCGGTGACGCGCCAGAGATGGGCGTACACGCGGCACAGGAGCGCGTTGTCGTAGAGCATCTTCTCGAAGTGGGGGACGACCCATTCGCGGTCGACGGCATACCGGGCGAACCCGCCGCCGAGCTGGTCGTAGATCCCACCGCGGGCCATCGCCTCACAGGTGCCGACGACCATCTGGAGAGCGCCGTCGGCCCCGGTGCGGGCGTGGTGGCGCAGCAGGAACTCCAGCGCCATGGACGGCGGGAACTTGGGCGCCCCGCCGAACCCGCCCCGCTGCTCGTCGTACTCCCGGGTCAGCCCGAGCAGCGCCTGCGCCAACTCCGACTCACCGGGCGGCCCGTCGCCGCCGTGGGCCAGGCTCCGCTCGGACAGGTCCCGCACGATGCGCCCGGCGACCTCCCCGACCTCGTCACGCCGCCCGGTCCAGGCGGCGGTGACCCCTTCCAGCACCTGCCGGAAGGACGGCATCCCGTGCCGCGACTCGGGCGGGAAGTAGGTCCCGAAGTAGAACGGCTCGGCGTCGGCCGTCAGGAACACGGTCATCGGCCACCCCCCGTGCCCGGTGGCCGCCTGCACGGCCTCCATGTACACGGCGTCCACATCGGGCCGCTCCTCGCGGTCCACCTTCACGGACACGAAGTGCTCGTTCATGTACGCGGCGGTCGCCTCGTCCTCGAACGACTCGTGCGCCATGACGTGACACCAGTGGCACGACGAGTACCCCACGCTGAGCAGCACGGGCACGTCCCGCCGCCGCGCCTCCTCGAACGCCTCGGGCGACCAGGGCCACCAGTCGACCGGATTGTCAGCATGCTGAAGCAGATACGGCGAGGTCACACCAGCCAACCGGTTCATACGCGCCAGCCTCTCACAACGCCGCCCCCGGCCAGGGGCACCCGCGCGGGATCGAGTCGGCGCCGCCGACCGCTCAGTACGCTGAGTCCCAGCGGCACCCGGATCGCCGAGGTTCCTCGAAGGAGGCACTCCATGACCGCCGAGATGGTGGTGCCCGCGTGGATGCATACGCAGATCAGCGCGGAACAGTACGACTCCTGGTCCGAGGAACAGTGCACCGGGATCGAGATCGTGGACGGGATGGTCGTCGTGGGCCCGAGCGCCTCCAAGCGCCACAACCGGCTGGCCCGCATCCTGGCAAACGCCCTGGACGCCCTCGACACCTCCCACGTCCTGTGGCTCAATCGGCCCAGGTCTTCGCCGACCCCCGTCGCTGTTACGGGCATTGGCGGATGATGGCGCACGCACTTCTCTGCCACCTGGTGCGTGCTGGAGGAGTAGGGCGACTGGGAGTTCGCCAGTCGGTCCATGCCTCCCATCGTTGCACCACGAGGATCGCGCTGCGTGACCATTTACGCACGAAGAACGGCTGCCGCAGGCCGGAGGAGGCACGATTCCGAACCTGGGGTCGAGGCGTGAGTCGTACAAAAGGTCACTCGGATAATGCGCGGCAGGCCAAGCCGCTCAGGACTACCACGCCTTCGGGGGCGACTCCCACGTCAATGTCCTACTCCTCCCTCGGCAGGCCGTGGAGGGTGCGGTGATAGGCGAGCGCCTGTCTGTCGATCCGGTGTTCCGGAGTTTCCCGGAGCACTCCGCGCACCGTGCTGTCAGCCCGGCTCACGACCGTGAGGTCATCGTTGATGACGAACATGCCTGCGTCCATGAGCACATGGCAATTGGGACACAGACACAGCACATTATTGATCGCGTCCGCGCCGTTGTGGGGACGGGCCAAGGAGCGGATGTGCACAGCTTCCGCGTAGGCACGACCACCCTTCAGCAGGAGACGGACGCCACAGATTTGGCACCTGAAGTCGTGCATCTGTTTGACGAGGTTGGCAACGGCAGTACTGCGGACGACCCGTTGGACCGAAAGGGGTGACCTCATACTGCTGGCCAAGCCCGACCTCTCGGCTTCGTCTCGTTGCGGGAGGTGCGCTACACCCTGCTCAGCAGGCGCCCTTCGGACGAGGCGGAATCGCCACACACGCCGTCCGTCCGGTGACTGCTCGGACCAGTAATCCTCAACCGTGTAGAGCCCATCGTAACGGTATGCCAGGCCGCCAGGGGCGTTCGCGGTCCGGCGGACCACACGAACGGGAACACGGGTGGACGCACTCCTCGCCAGCGCGGCATTGCCACGGGTGAGCTGCTGATCTCCCGTCGCCCCCTCGCCGGTATAGATGATGACGTCACCGTGGTCCTCGTCGCCGGAACGCTCGTCGCTGAGGACAACCGACTCCGCCCCCAGAGTCTCGCTGCCCGCAATGCCGGACATCAACTGTCGATGGACTCCAGCTCTGGCCAAAGTCCCGCGATCGTCGAAACGGCGTCCCGGCAGGACTCCGGGCACATGACCGAACCCATCGGAGGACGACGGCACGCCTCCGGTAGGGTCCGCCTGCCCGCCAGGCAGCGCCGTAGCCAACTCCCTGACCCTGGCGCGTTCCTCCTTCCGTGCCGTGCGCGCCCGGAGAAGGGCTTCCCGGAGCGTCTCCGTTCGCGGCGCATTGCACACGACCGACTCATCCGCCTCGCCTCCGGCTCCGGCTTTGATCACGGAGGCCAGGCCGGCGAGGACCTGGTCGAACCGCTCAGGCGTGGGGAGGGTCCGCCCGTCGAGGTAGGAGTCCAATGTACGAGCGCTCACCTCGCAATGGCGGGCTACCGCTTCGGTGGCAGGCCTGCCACACACACCCCAGAGGGCACGCAGTTGGTCGGCGAAGTCGGCCTCTTCCGGCGTGCGGCGCGGAACCGCCGCTCCCGCCAGGCGCGACCGCTCCGCCATAGCCCCTTCGGCCACACGTCGACGCTCACGCCACCGGCCCCGTTCCGCCGCAGCACCATTCGCCCACGCGTCGACCATCAAATCCAGCGTCTGCACACTCGGCAGGCGGGCACCGCTCAGCGCCGCGTAGACCGCAGTCCTCGACGCGCCGCACGCGACCACCGCATTGACCGTTCCGTTCGCCCTCTCCCGCAGTTCACGAAGGGCTCGCGCGAACTCAGCCAGGGGCCCATCACCCCTCACAGGGAGCGCCCTGGACACATTTCCACTGTGAAGTAGAGCACATTTTCCCTTCTCTTCGAAGTGTCATGAATCACACCAGAGTCGCCAGAATAGCTTCTGAGCTGCAACGATCCCAATCTACAACAGTCCCGCGGTATTTTCTGCGGACCAACAGGGTCGAAAGGTCTGCCATTGTTACGTCGACGGCTGAGTCGTGCGCCTGCAACGAGCGACGGCTCCCTGCGCCAACAGGAAGCCGTCTCACTCGTAGTCCCCTTCTATCGGTACGGAGAACTACATGTCTGAGGGTACGGGGAATCCCCTGCCTCGCGAAGTCGACCAGAGCATGGACGGAATCTTGGGTGCGGAACCACGGCGACGCCCCACTCGCTGGCTGACCCCCGCCGGTCTGGCGGTGACCGGCGCAGGCACCCTTGCCGCCGGTTTTCAGGGCAACATGGCCGTCGCCGCGATGTCGGCGGCTCCGAGCCTGCTCCTGGGCGCTTTCTTCTTCTTCGGGGTGGTCTGTCCTGCGGTCTGGTCCCGTAAGCCGCAACGCCAGAAAGCGGCCCTCGCCGTGATGACCTCCCTGCTCGGAACGGCTCGGCGCCGGAACACCACCCGCCGCCGGAGTCCGGCCGGCTAGTCCGCACTTCCCTGTTGGGATCATCTGGGCACAGAAGCGGGACGGCGTACGAGGTGGCTGCGGAGGGCGCGGTCGACGTTGCCCCCGCAGACCCCGGCGCCGGCTCGCGTCAGGACTCCTCTGCAACTCCTGCCGGGTTCTACCGGCAGGAGTCGACGACCACGGACGGCGCGCCAGCTGTCAGGGGCGCTCCGCAGCCTCCTGCGTCTCAGCCTTGCGTACGGCCGCCAGAGAGTGCCCTTTTTCGTCCTTCCATCTGTCCACCCCATTGACGCTGTATCCCAGCATCACGCTGGCAGCAGGGGACGGGTGCGTGAAGGTGTACGTCTGTGTCAGCCGTAGGCGCTCACTGTTCTCAACAACCAGGACCTCCTCTTCCAGAAGCTGCTCACGCAGCCTGCGAGAAGCCTCGGGCATGGAGTCAGTGGCCTTTCTACGCGCGAAGGAGCCCTCCAGGACAGTGAAGCCGTGCGGGCTCTCGTAACCTCTCGCGATGATCAGCTTTGCCTTCGTGCTCAGGCGGTACTCGCGCCGTGGAGAACCCGAGCCGGACCGGGAGGGAGATGCAGGGTGCACAGCCAATTGCTCGTCGAAATAGGGCGCTCCCTGCAGTAGCAGGATCGCAAGGGCGTGCTTGAGGTACTCCTCCAGAAAACGAGTGTCCTGCCCATCGAGCGCGAGCGGGCGCGGCTGGTTGACGTTGATGACAGCCCGCCCGAAGTCGAGCGCCGACTTGATCAGATCTGCCTCCAGGCGGGAGGTGATCGCGGTGCTCAGAGGATGGCCGCATGCGCTTGTCAGGACAAAGGTGTAGTTCCAGAAGTCCTTCGCCTTGGCCGTCTGGTAGGTGTCCATACGGGTTCGCAGGGCATCGCTTCGGCCGATGTACAACTGGTACGGCCTGGAGAGGCTGCCGTCGTTGGGACCGACCAGGACATAGACACCAGGGCGCGCCAGTTCGCCACGTACATCTCGGTAGGCCAGCCGCGGAAAAGCCAGGACCTCTCCAGTCCAGCCCTTGCGCGTGACTCGGCGCAGCCCATCAGCCACACCATCGACCAGCTCAATGGTGTAGAACTCGCTGGCGTCATTCGTCCTCGACATGTCGACAAGGTTCACACACACGATTTCGAAGGCCCACACGCACCCCGATCTGCACCTGATCACGCCCATCGAAACCGGGAGCGTGCATGACCCTCGCAGTGTAATAGAGCTTGTCCTACACTTCGAGCATGAAGCCAACCCGGGCCGGAACCACCGAGAACATCTCCGTGTCCATGCCCGCCGAGCTGGTCAGCGAGCTCCGCTCCCGAACCGGCCGACGCGGGCTGTCCAGCTACATCACCGAGGCTGTCAGGCACCAGCTCGCCATGGACGGACTCGCGGAGATCGTGGCGTCCCATGAGGAGGAGCACGGCTCACTCACGGAGCAGGAGATCGAAGCCGCTCGTCGCGAGCTGTTCGGAGACGTGAACACCGAGGATGTCGAGCGGGGCGCTGCGTGAAGGAGCAGCCGGCCCGCTCGCTGGTGCTCGACTCCGAGGCACTCTCTCTACTCCTGCGCAACGACCGCGGTATGGCGGCCCGCATCGAGGCATCCCGGCAGGCTGCGGTTCCCGTCCTCGTGTCTGCACTGACCATTGTTGAAGCCGTACACGGGAAGACCGATCTGGCGCGCTTGAAATGGCTACTCTCCCGGCTGCGGGTGGAACCGGTCAGTCAGGAGGATTCCCTCACTGCAGTGGCACTACTCCGGGACGCGGGCGGGCTGCATGGGCACAAGTACGCAATCGACGCCCTCGTCGCCGCGCTCGCGCTCCGCGTCGCAGCCCCCGTGATCGTTCTGACTTCCGACCATGACGACTGGTCGAAGCTCTGCGGGAAGCACGTGATCATCAGAGACGTATAGGCACGGCCAGCCATCGGGCTCGCGAGTTCACTGGCACCAGCGCCATGGCGAGTGCCCCACACTGAGCAACACGGGCGCGTCCCGCCACCGTGCATCCTCGAACGCCTCGCGCGAACCCGCGCAGCGGGCGGGTGGGCCGTTATGCCGTTGTCAGGGTGATGCCCAGGGCCAGGAGGGCGGCCACCTTCGCGACCTCGAAGGCCACGTAGTAGACGTGGCCGCGGGAGCGGGGGAGGTCTTCGCCTGCCAGGACGCGGTCCGACCTTCGGTTCAGGGGGCGGCGGACCGCTGCCAGTTGGACGGTGAGCAGGAGTGCGACGGCGGCGGTGAGGGCGATCACCGGGGTGGGCGGGTCGCCCAGAGCGATCGTTACGGCGATGGCGGCGGTCAGGGCGATCTCGGCGCGGTTCAGTGCGCGGAAGACCATGCGGCCGATGCCCAGTCCGATGGGGATGGTCACTCCGGGGGCGCGGAACTTCAGCGGCGCCTCCAGGAAGGAGATCGCCAGCACCATCCCGAGCCACAGGAAGGTCAGGGCACCCGCGATCGCGGCCGACGTGGCGTTCATGGAAACGCGCCTCTCCTCTGCGTCCGGACTACGTCTCGTTTCGTTTCTACGAACGGTACAGGTAATAAAGAGGGCCGTTCCGGGCGGGGTGGCCACCCGGTGCACGCTTCCGCCGTTTTTTTACGAGGACGCATGTAATAATTCCGTGCAGCACGGACCGTGCTCAGTCCGACGACGAAGGAGTGCCACCCATGTCACCTGCCGCAGAGGTCTTCATCCAGGCGACCGGCACGGACCCGGACGTGCAGGCGCAAGGTGTCGTCGAGCACGCCCAGGGGCAGTTGCTGGAGCGGCTCGAAGCGCTGGACGCGTCACAGGCGGAGTCCGCCGCCCCGCTCGTCGAGCAGCTGCGCCGCTATCTGGCGGCCGCCGATCTGTCGCTGTACGCGGCGGCGTCCGGCGCGGCCGGGACCCGGCTGGCCGTCCGCGCGCTGCGCGCCCAGGTCGCGGTGGTCCGGGAGCAGCTCGACGCGCTGGCCTCCGCAGGCGACGGGAGCGGGCGCGAGCGCGCCCTCCGTACGCTCGGCGGCGGGCTCGCGGTGCTCCTGGGCGCCGAGCGCGACGTACTGCTGCCCGCGCTCCGGACCCTGCCGGGCGTCGATCTGCCCGCGCTCGCCGAGGACTTCACCACCGTCCTGGAGGGCGGCCGGCTGGCGGACTCCGCGGTCATCGACGTCCGCGAGATCCCGCACGGCCGCCGCCACCCCCGCATCTTCACCCGCTTCGCCCGACTCGCGGACGGGGAGTCCTTCGTCCTGGTCAACAACCACGACCCCAAGCCGCTGCGGCGGGAGTTCGAGGCCACCCACCCCGACGCGTTCACCTGGGAATACGTCGAGTCCGGGCCCGAGCAGTGGCAGGTCCGCATCACGCGGGTGGCCGCGAGTGCCTGAGACCCGGCCCCACGACCCGGCCCACGACCCCGCACCGGAAGCACCGCGCACCCCCGAACCCGCCCCCGCCGCCCGGCTCCTCTGCGACGTGCACGCCCCCGCCCGCACCCCCGACGCCTCCGGTGTGCTGTGGAAGCTGGCCGAGTCCGGGCGGCAGCTCGACGCCAACCTGGTCCGGCTGCCGGCCGGGGAGCACATCGGCAGCCACGCCGAGCCCGACCTCGACGTCCTGGTCCTGGTCGTCGGCGGTGAGGGCACGATGCACACGCCGCAGGGGGAGCTGTCCCTCGCCGAGGGGGCGCTCGCATGGCTGCCGCACGGTTCGACGCGGAGCATCACGGCGGGGCCCGAGGGCCTCACCTATGTCACCGTGCACCGCCGCCGACCGGGCATGCAGATCCGTCCCCACCCCGAGTCGGCCCTGGCGTCGGCGCACGCCGGGGCCGGGCGGCGGTCATGATCGACCAGGCCCTGGAGACGCTCCGGGCGAACCGGGGCACGCAATCCGTGAACCTCGCCTGGCTCGCCGGTGAGCTGCGGTACTTCGTCGACCTGAACCCCGACTTCGAGGTCCCGGTGGACCGGCTCACCACCTGGCTGGCCCGGCTCGACGACCTCGATGACGACGAGTGACGACCTCGTTTGTCCGACACACGCTGGGTAAAATTGACCGAATGAGTGAGTCGATGTTCCGCGATCCGGCCGGGAGCGGCTCCGGCGCCATGGGCGAGAGCCGGGGCCATGTCCTGGGCGTCCTGCGCTCCGCTCCCGGTCCCGTGGGGGTGCGGGAGATCGCCGAGAGCACCGGGCTGCACTCCAACACCGTACGGTTCCACCTGGACACCCTCGTCGGCGAAGGGCTCGCCGAGCGCGACAGCGAGGCGCTCGGCCGGCCCGGCCGGCCCCGTGCCGTGTACCGGGCCACCGCGACCCGGACCACCGCGGACCGCCGCAGCTACCAACTGCTCGCGCACATGCTGACGGGCCTGGCGGCGGAGAGCCTGGAGCAGCCCGCGCAGGCCGCCGCCAGCACGGGCGAGGCGTGGGGCCGCTATCTCGCCGACACCCCCTCCCCCGCACAGCGGCTCACCGCCGAGGAGGCGATCGGCCGGCTGACGCGCGTGCTCGACGAGGCCGGGTTCGCGCCCGGTCCCGTGGAGGGGAGCGAGCCGGACGCCGTCGTCCCGCTGCGCCACTGCCCGTTCCTGGAGATCGCGCGGGAGCACCGGGACATCGTGTGCTCCCTGCATCTCGGCCTCATGCGGGGTGCCCTGGAGGAGGTACGCGCGCCCCTCCGGGTCGACCGCCTGGAGCCGTTCGTCGGCCCGTCCCTGTGCCTCGCCCATCTGACGCCCTCGGACGAACGGCCACTGGACGGCGCCGCCTGACGACGGTCGCGCCCGACGACGGTCGCGGCCCGACCCCGATCGCGGCCGACCCCGGTCGTGTCTGACGCCGGTCGCGCCCGACACCGTTCCGCCTGCGCGTCATGCGGACATTTATCCGGAGTTCCTAGCCTGGCGGCGCATGGCTCGCATCGGGGGAAGGAATTCGTCCATGTACACCGTCGTCGTGGTACCGGGGCCCGGTATGGCGCCCCGCGACAAGGTCCGGCTGGCACCCGGTGAGACGCTGCGGTTCGGGCGGGAGGCGGTCGGCGGGGCGCCGGCCGGCGCGTGTCTGGGCATCCCGCACGAGGGCGTCTCGCGCGCCGCCGGGGAGATCACCGCCACGGACACCTACTGGTCGCTCAGCAATCTCAGCCGCACGGCGACCTACGCCGTCGAGAACCCGGAGGGCGCCGGGGAGCACATCAAGGTGGCGCCCGGCAGGCTGGCGGCGCCCGTCGCCTTCGAGTTCGCCCGGGTCGTCCTGCCGGCCGGCCACGAGCTGGTCAGCTTCGACGTCTGGGCGCCCCGGCACGACTACGCCGCCCCGGACGAGGCCGGGCGCCGGGACGGGGAGGCGACCGCGCTCGCCTTTCCGCTCGACCGGTCCAAGCGGTACTTCACCGTGCTGGCCGCGCTGTGCGAGCCCCGGCTGCGCGGCGAACCGTACGCGCCGCTGCCGACCGTCGACCAGGTCGTGGAGCGGCTGCGCCCGGTGTGGCCGGCCGCCAACCGGGCGGCCGTGCAGTGGAACATCGACTACCTCGCGGTCAAGCTGCGCCTGAAACCGGGGCCCGATTCCTGCGAGTCCGGGCCCCGGCTCAACGGCAAGAAGGACACCCTCGTCGCGCTGGCGCTCCGCTTCGACCTGGTGCGCGAGGACGACCTCGACGCGCTGCGCCCCGCCGCGAAGGGCGCGCCGCGGTGAGCGGGCGGCAGCCGTACGGCGTCGCCTCCGTGCCGCCCGGCTACCGCGTCGGGCCGTGGATCGTCGAGAAGCCGCTCGGCGCGGGGGCCTTCGGCAATGTGTACGCGGCCCGGCACGAGATCCCCGGGGCGCAACCGCCGCGCGCCGCGCTGAAGTTCCTGCCGACCGGTACGCACACGCCTCGTCAGTTGCGCCACCTGCGCGAACTGGCCGAGCGCGAGGTGGCGTTGCTGCGCCGGCTCCGGTCGCCCCGGCTGATCCGGATGCATGACGCGCTGACCGTGGACGACCCGGACCACCCCGAACTCGACGGCGCCACCGTCCTCGTCCTGGAGGAGGCGCGCAGCTCGCTGGACGCGCTGCTGCGGGCGGACGGTCCGCCCGAGGAGGGCCCCGCCCTGCTCGTCCAGGTCTGCGAGGGCCTGCGCCAACTGCACGAGGCGGGCTGGGTGCACGGCGATCTCAAGCCGGGCAACGTACTCCTGATGAAGGACGGCACGGCCCGGCTCGGGGACTTCAACATGGCCGCCGAGCTGGAGGGCACCCACGCCTACTCCCCCGCGTTCTCCACCGCCGACTACACCCCGCCCGAGCTGCTGTGGTCCGAGGTCGGCGAGCGGGGCATGCAGATCCGCAAGACCGCCGACATCTGGGCGTTCGGGGTGCTGGTCCACCTCGTCCTGACCGGTTCCCACCCGCTGCCCGGCGGCACGCCGACCGCCCGCCGGGACGCGGCCGTGCGCTATGCGCGCGGCGAGGAGGAGCTGCGTCCGGCGGACGAACTCCCCGCCGGGTGGCGGGAGATCGTACGGGACTGCCTGGCCCGCACCCACGAGGAGCGGGCCCCGCACGACGCGGCGTCGCTGCTGCGGCGCGTGACGGCGGTGGCGGAGGGCCGCGGTCCGGGCCGCCGCCGCTCCGGCCGGCCGCTGCTCCGGGCGGGCCTGGCGGCCGTCGCCGCCGTCGCGCTGGCGGGGGCCGGCCTCGGGGCGTGGGCGCCCTGGGAGGAAGCCCCGGCGGCCCGGCCGGACGAACGGGCCGCGGCCGGCCCCGGCGAGGAAGCGGCGGGCGCCGGTACCACCGCGAGCCCCGGCGGGGGCGCGTCGGAGCCCGGTACGCCCGTGAAGAGCGCCGGCGCGAGCGGGTACGACCGCTGCGAACCCGGCTTCGTCTGCTTCTTCCCGGAGAAGGACGGCCGCGGCGAGATATGCGCCTGGGAGGGCGACGACTCCAACTGGGCGGACGGGGAGAACGACTGCGCCTGGGCCGCGGAGCGGGCTCCGGCCTCGATCTTCAACAACGGGATCGCCGATCCCAACGGCTATGTCGCCGTCACCTACTTCGCCCGCGACGGACTGCGCGACCGGATCGGCTGCGTCGACCGCGGGCAGCGCTACAACCTCGCCCTTCCCGACCGCGTGCAGTCCCACACCTGGGCGAAGAACTGCACCCTCTGACGTACGAGGTACCGCCCCCACCGCCCCGGCGGGAAGGTAGGGGTGTGCCGCCGGGGGGCGGCACGGCAACGGGGGGTGGTGGCATGAAACGGGGGTTCATCGCCGCGTGCGTGGTCGCGGTGGCCGTATCGGCCGCCGCGGCCGGGTGCGCGGGGGACGGCTCCTCCGGCCCGGCGCGAACGGCGCCGGCGGCCGGACCGGAGCGGGACGCCACCCGCGCCGAGGAACTGCGGATCTCCGACGCCCTCCAGGCGCTCACCGCGCGCTGCATGGAACGGCACGGCTTCCGCTACTGGCCGGGAAGTCTGCTCACCCTGGAGGAGAGCCGACTCGCCGGGTACGTCAACGACGACACCGCGTGGGCCGCCGAGCACGGCTACGGCAGCCGCATCGAGGAGAAGGCCGACCGGGCGCGGCGCGCCAACCCGAATGGCACGTACCGCGCGAAGCTCTCGCAGCGGCGCCGCGCCGCCTACGACGAGGCGCTGGGCGGCGGCCCCGACACCCCGGTCCTGACGGCCGAGATCCCCACGCCGAAGGGCACCGGGAAGATCAGCAAGCGGATCGGCGGCTGCTCGGCGGAGGCCGAGAAGAAGCTGTACGGGGACCCGGCCGCCTGGTTCCGCGCCGACAAGGCCGTCAGCAATCTCCAGGGCTTGTACGTGCCCCGGATCACCCGCGACCCCGAGTTCACCGCCGCGCTCAAGGACTGGGCGCGCTGCATGGACCGGGCCGGGTACCCGTACGCCGATCCGCCCGCCGCGCGCGAGGCCGTGGCACGGCAGGCCGTGAAGCTGCCGGAGGGCGAGGCGTTCGCGGCGGAGAAGCGCGTCGCGGTGGCGGAGGCGCGGTGCGCCCGCAGCAGCGCGCTGGCGACCGTGGCGCGGGAGCGCGAGGCGTACTACCGCGACCGGCTGCCCGCCCGTTACCGCGAGTTGATCGACACCCACCGGCGGCTGGAGCGCCGGGCGTACGCCCGCGCGGAACGGATCACGGGCCCGCGCGCCTGAACAAGCCGTCCCACCGCCCCGCCCCCACCGCACCCACAGACCTCCACGGCGTCCGGCCGTGGATCAGCACGCCTCCGACGAGGCAGACACACAGGAGCGAACCATGCGAAAGCTGGGCATGTCCATTGCCGCACTCGGTCTGGCCGCCGCCGGACTCGTCGTCCCCGCCACGGCCGCGCAGGCATCCGCGCAGTCGTCCGCGTCGGCCGCGGCCTCCAACCACTGCAACGACATCTGGCCGGGCCGCAACGGCAACATGTACGCCTACGACTCCACCTACTGCTACAACAAGCTGGGCAGCGCCGCCGGCAACGACGCCAACTGGGACACGGCGGGCGGCGGCTTCGAGAACGACAGCGACAAGGCGTCGTCCGTGATGAACGCCGGCTACACCGGCGACCTCGACGTCGTGAAGTTCTTCTGGCTGCAGAACTACGAGGGCGGCTACAACTGCCTGGCACCGGGCGAGTTCTTCGTGGACGACCTGTCCCGGAACACGTTCAGCAACGGCTACACCATGAACAACAACATCCGGTCGCACAAGTGGGTCAACGACTGCTCCCGCTGGATGCACTGACCCAACACCCCTGCGGCCCACCGACGTTCGCGCCGGTGGGCCGCGCCCGTTCCCTCGCGCCGCAGCTCCGTACGAAGGACACTGGTACCTCGCGGCGGACCGGGGAACGCGGGCCGGGGCCGTGACACCGGAGCCGGAGGGGGACGCGGATGCGGATACGGGACAGTCACCGGGCGGATGCCGAACGGCTGCTGGCACGGGCCGTGGAGGAGGAGGCGCGGCGCGCCGGCGGCCGTACGGACGCGGCGCTGCTGCTGACCCGTGCGCGGGCCTCCCTCGACTCGATCGCGGCCGGCGCGGAGGAGGAGTACACCGCGTACGTGCGGGCGCTCGACGCCTCGGCGGAGGGCCGGCGGCTGCGCCGGGAGAGCCTGGTGACGCCGTTACTGGTCACCGGGGTCGCCGCCGTCGCGGCCTTCGGCGCCGATGTGGCGCTCGGCACGGAGTCCGGGCTCGCGCTCGGCGCGGGGGCGGTCGTCGCCGTGGCGGGCGCCACCACGACCGCCGCCAGGGCCACCACCCGGCAGCGCCCGTCCGCCCGGCCCGCCGAGGACGCGCCCGGCCGGCCCGAGCAGTTGCGGCTCCAGTGGCTGACGGCTCTGGACGTGCGGGGCATACGGCCGTTCCTGGACCGGCAGCGGATGCTCGCCGCCACCACGCGCACCCCGGCGAAGAAGGCCGCCAAGGCCCGTAACGCGCAGCTGCGCGGGGGCGACCGCAGCGCCGCCGCCCGGACGCGCGCGCTGCTCGACCAGTCGTTCGGGCACCTGCCGGCGGCGGAGGGCCTGTTCGCGGGGCGGCGGGCCGAACTGGCCCGGATCGGCCAGTGGGTGCAGGCGGCCCGCGCGGCCACGGAGACGAAGCCGACCGTGGTCGTGCTGCACGGCCCGCCGGGCTCCGGGCGCACCACGCTGGCCGTGCGGGCGGCGCACGAGCTGAAGGACCAGTTCCGGGGCGCGTGCGTGGTGGATCTGCGCGGCGGCACCGAGGGCGGGACGCCGCTGTCGACGCGGGACGCGCTGCTGCATCTGCTGAACCGGCTGGGCGCCCCGCGCGAGCAGCTGCTGTTCCGGGACAGCGCGTCCGACGAGCAGCAGCTGCGCCGGCTCGGCGAGCTGTACCACCGGCATCTGACCGGCACCCCGGTGACCGTGGTCCTGGACGACGCGCGGGACGCGGAGCAGGTCGCGGCCCTGGTCCCGGAGCGCTCCGACAGCCTGGTCCTGGTCACCGCCCGCGAACCGCTCGACCTGCCCGGCTCGCTGCCGGCCCGGGTGCACCGGCTGGAGGTGGGAGCGCTCGATCCGGCCGGAGCGGAGGAGCTGCTGCGCGCGGTGTCGCAGGAGGCGGAGCCGGGCCCGTACGACCGGCCGGCGAGCGAGGCGATCACGGAGCTGTGCGGCGGGCTGCCGCTGGCGCTGCGGATCGCCGGTTCCTCGCTGGGGGCGCGTACGGCGGGCACGCTGGCCGCCGATCTCGCCGCGTACGGGCCGGTGGAGCCGGTGGAGCGGGCGCTGTGGCTGCGCTACACCGACCAGTCCGAGCAGGCCGGGCGGCTGCTGCGGCGGCTGGCGCTGGCCGGGCGGGCGAGCCTGGGCGCGGCGGCGGCCGCCGCGCTGCTGGCCACCGACGAGCAGGAGGCGGGGCGGCTGCTGACGGCTCTGGCCGGGGCGGGGCTCATCGATCATGTGCGCGGCTCCCGCTACCGGCTGCACGACCTGGTACGCGGCTTCGCGCTGGCCCGGCTGCGCGACGAGGAGGACCCGGCGGAGCGGGCGGCGGCGCAGGAACGGCTGATCGCGAACTACGCGGATCTGGCCGGTGCGGTGATCCGGATGGTGGACGGGAAGATGTCCACCCGCGCCGGGCAGTTCGGCTCGCACGGCTTCGGCTCCCTGGACGCGGCCCTGCGCTGGCTGGACGAGGAGTCGAGCTTCATCACCTCCGCGCTGCGCCATGCCGAGGGCGTGGACCAGGGGGCGGTGCTGGCGCTGCTGGGCGCGCTGTGCGACTACTGCCTGCTGCGCGGCGACCTGTACCGGCTGGGCGAGATCAGCGAGCTGACGCAGGCGGTCGACCAGGGGCTGCTGGAGCGTTCGGTGCGGTGGCGTACGGGGATCGCGGCCCGGCAGCTCGGCGAGCTGGACAAGGCCCGGACCACGCTGTCGTCCGTCGTGGGGCTGTACCGGGAGGCGCACAACGACTCGGGTACGGCGCTGGCGCTGTGCTCGCTGGGGATCACCCTGCACCACCAGGGCGACCTCACGGAGGCGGCGGCCCGGCTGCGCGAGGCGATGGGGCTCCAGTCGGCGGCCGGGCAGGACGCGGACCGGGCCTGGTCGGCGCACGCGCTGGCGGCCGTGGAGCGGGACCGGGGCAACCTGGCCGAAGCGGTGGCGCTGCTGGACACCGCGCTCGTCCTGCACCGCGAGGGCGAGTCGCTGCACGGGGAGGCGTGGACGTGGTTCCAGCTGGGCCAGGTCCGGCTGCGCCTGGGCGACCGGGAGCCGGCCGAGGCCGCCCTGCGCACCGCCCTCGACCTGTACGGGCGCACGCACGACGAGCGCGGCACGGCGTGGGCGACGACGCAGCTGGCGCGGGCCCTGCTGCTGGCGGGCGAGGCGGGCCCGGCGGTGGAGCGGCTGACCGGGGCGCTGGCCCGCCACCGCGACAACGAGGACGCGCGCGGCGAGGCGTGGACGCTCTACTACCTGGGGCAGGCGCTGGAGGAGTCCGGGGACACCGTGGACGCGGTGCGGCAGCTGGAGCGGGCCCGGACGATGTTCTCCCGGATGCGGGACGTCTACGGGCTGGCGTGCGCCCGGCAGCACTCGGGGCGCGTCAGCCGCGACCAGCGGGCCGCGCAGACGGGCAACCTGCGCAATTCCGGGTTCGCCCGGCAGCTGCTGGTGGACGCGCGGGCGGACTTCCGGCGGATCGGGGTCGCCCATGGCGAGGCGTGGACCTGCCTGGACCTCGCGCTCATCGACGCGGGCAACCAGCGGGCGCGGCAGGCCCTGGAGCTGTGCGGCGAGGCGGCCGGGCTGTTCGAGTCGTACGGGGACGCGCGGGGCGCGGACTGGGCGCGCTTCCTGCGCTGCACGCTGCTGCCGTACGCCTCGCCCGGTGGGGTCGAGGTGGGCACGGTGGTGGCGCAGCAGGAGCTGGCGGAGCTGCGGGCGGCGGCGCATCCGGCCAGGGACCCCAAGGTGAACGACTGCGCGGACGCCTACGGGGTGGTCCTGGAGCGCGGGGTGGACCTGGAGTCGGACTGGCAGGCGTGGGCGCTGGGGCTGCTGCCGTCCCGCCGGACGCGGGAGATCATGGGCGTCACGGTCTGAGGCCGGGTTGCCGGGACGGCCCTGCGGGCGGGGCGCGCCGAAGCGCCCCGCCCCCGTGCGCCTCTCCGGGCTACTTCTGCTTCGCGGACACCGGCGCGGCCGGCTCGGCCGGCGCCGGCTCCTGCGGCGCCTCCTCGAAGTCGACCCGCCCCATGTGCCGGTTCATCGACTTCATGAGCAGCCACACGCCCACGGCGAGGACCGCGAAGACGATGAAGCCGAGGACCCCGGGGGTCACCTTGTTCTTGTCGAGTTCCTCGGCGAGCGGGACGAGGTTCGTCAGTGCCTGAGTCGCGTACATATCAGGCATTGTCGCGGATGCCCGCGAAGAGGTCGCTCTCGGGGAGGGAGGTATCGACGAGAGACTTCGCCAGTTCGTACTCCTCGGTGGGCCAGACCTCCCGCTGGATGTCCATCGGGACGCGGAACCAGCCGCCGTCCGGGTCGATCTGCGTGGCGTGTGCGATCAGCGCCTTGTCGCGGATCTCGAAGAACTCCGCGCACGGGATGTGCGTGGTCAGCGTGCGCTCGGCGCGGCCGAACTCCTTCCAGCGCTCCAGCCACTCCCCGTAGGGGGACTCCATGCCGCGGGCGAGCAGCGCCTCGTGCAGCGCGACCGTGCGCGGCCGGTTGAAGCCCTGGTTGTAGTAGAGCTTCTGCGGCGTCCAGGCGGGCCCGAACTCCGCCTCGGGGAACTTCTCGGTGTCCGCCGCGCCCTCGAAGGCGATCATCGAGATGGTGTGGGTCATGATGTGGTCGGGGTGCGGGTAGCCCCCGTTCTCGTCGTACGTGGTGATGACCTGCGGCCGGAAGGCGCGGATCTTGGCGACGAGGCGGCCGGCCGCGACGGTCTCGTCCTCCAGGGCGAAGCACCCCTCGGGCAGCGGCGGCAGCGGGTCGCCCTCGGGCAGGCCGGAGTCGACGAAGCCGAGCCACTCCTGCGCGACGCCCAGGATCTCGCGGGCTTCGTCCATCTCCTTGCGGCGCACCTCGTGGATGTTCTCCTCGATGTAGGCGTCGCCCTGGAGTTTCGGGTTGAGGATGGAGCCGCGCTCGCCTCCCGTGCAGGTCACGACCAGCACGTCCACCCCCTCGGACACATACTTGGCCATGGTGGCCGCGCCCTTGCTCGACTCGTCGTCGGGGTGAGCGTGTACGGCCATCAGTCGAAGCTGCTCAGTCAAGACTCGATCCTCAGTCACTGGTCGCGTTGTGCAACTTCTATAGTGACCGAATCGGGGGGTGGAAAATTCCTCGATCCCCGGCACGGGAGGAACGATCATGACGGCGGTGCGCGAGGCGCTTCCCGAGAACCGCTACGGCCGCTCCGCGGACCAGCGCGCGGACCGCAGGCTCAAGGTCATCGGTGCGGTGCTGGGCGCCGTGCTGCTGGGCGTGATCGGCTGGATCGGCTACGGCTATGTGGCCGGTAAGGGCCTGAGCGCCGAGGTGATCAAGTTCAAGGTGGTCTCGGACGAGAAGGTCGAGATCCATCTGGAGGTCCGCAAGGACGCCGGCACCAAGGGCTACTGCTCGCTGCGCGCGCAGCGCGAGGACGGTGCGGACGTGGCCCGCAAGGACTTCCGCTTCGACGGGGACTCCTCCCGCGTCGACGAGATCCTGACCCTGCGCACGACGTCCCGGGCGACCGCGGTCGAGCTGCTGGGCTGCTCGGAGGACGGCGGGGCGTCGCGTTGACCGCAGCGCGCCCGTCGTAACCTCAGTTGACAGGCTCTGACCTGCGTTTTCTTCGGTCGTGACTTTAACCTTCTCCCCCTTTTCCCGGTGAATTGTTAGGCTCGTGGTTTCGCCCACCCGTGAGCGCGCATGCTTGCGGGTAGGGCGTTGCTTTGTATTCCCAGTACCGACGAGGAGCACCCTGTGACTCAGACCAGCGAAAACGTCACCTGGCTCACGCAGGAGGCGTACAACCAGCTCAAGGCCGAGCTGGAGTACCTGTCTGGTCCCGCGCGCACGGAGATCGCCGTCAAGATCGCGGCGGCCCGTGAGGAGGGGGACCTGCGCGAGAACGGCGGGTACCACGCGGCCAAGGAGGAGCAGGGCAAGATGGAGCTCCGGGTGCGCCAGCTGACCCAGCTCCTGGAGCACGCGAAGGTCGGCGAGGCGCCGGCCGACGACGGCGTGGTCGAGCCCGGCATGGTTGTGACGATCGCCTTCGACGGCGATGACGACGACACGACGACCTTCCTCCTGGCCTCGCGCGAGTACGCCAGCGGCGACATCGAGACCTACTCGCCGCAGTCGCCGCTCGGCATGGGCGTGAACGGCAAGAAGATGGGCGAGAGCGCCGAGTACGAGCTGCCGAACGGCAAGACCGCCACGGTGAAGATCCTGTCGGCGAAGCCGTACACCGGCTGACCGCCCGCACCGTACGCACGACGGAGCCCCGGCCGCCTTCGCGGCCGGGGCTCCGTCGTGTCTCAGGCCGCCGAGCGGTACTTGCGTACGGCGAGGGTCCGGAAGACGACGAGGATGACCACGGACCACACGATCGAGGCGATGATCGGGTGCTGCATGGGCCAGGCGTCCGGGGTGACGAAGCCGGGCGGCAGGTTGCCGAACAGGACCCGGCACGCCTGCACGGTGGCGCTGAACGGGTTCCACTCGGCGATGTAGCGCAGGAACGTCGGCATCTGGTTGGCGTCCACGAAGGCGTTCGAGATGAACGTCAGCGGGAAGAGCCAGATCAGCCCGCCGGAGGTGGCCGCCTCCGGGGTGCGGACGGAGAGGCCGATCAGCGCGCCGATCCAGGAGAACGCGTAGCCGAGCAGGAGCAGCAGCAGGAAGCCGAGGAGCACCTTGGCGAGGTTCTCGTGGGTGCGCCAGCCGACGATGAGCGCGACCCCGGCGAGGACGACGAGCGTGAGCGCGGTCTGTACGAGGTCGGCGAGGGTGCGTCCGGTGAGGACGGCGCCGCGTGCCATCGGCAGGGACCGGAACCGGTCGATGAGCCCCTTGTGCATGTCGTCGGCGATGCCCGCCCCGGCGCCGGCCGTGGCGAAGGTCACGGTCTGGGCGAAGATGCCGGCCATCAGGAACTCGCGGTACGCCTGCGGCGAGATCGTGCCGCCGACCTTGATCGAGCCGCCGAACACGTAGGTGAACAGCACCACGAACATGATCGGCTGGATGAGCCCGAAGATGACCATTTCGGGGATGCGGGTCATGCGGATGAGATTGCGCTGGGCGATGACCAGCGAGTCGCGTACGGACTGGCCGATGGAACCGCCGGAGCGGGCGGGGGCCGCGCTCGTCTCGGTGAGGGCGCTCACTTCTGTGCCTCCGTCCGGGCACCGGCGCGCTCGCCGTCGCCGTTGTCGTCGTCGCTCTTGTCCTGTTCGGCGGCGTGCCCGGTGAGGGAGATGAACACGTCGTCGAGGGTGGGGCGGCGCAGCCCGATGTCGTCGATCTCCACGCCGCGCGCGTCCAGGTCGCGGATGACCTCGGCGAGGAGCTTGGCGCCGCCGTCGACCGGGACCGTCAGCTTGCGCATGTGCGGGAGGACGGCGGTCTCGCCCTTGCCGACGCGGGCCAGGACCGCGCGGGCCGGTTCGATCTGGTCGGGGTGGTGCACGACGACCTCGACGCGCTCGCCGCCGGTGCGGGCCTTGAGCTGGTCGGAGGTGCCCCGGGCGATGACCCGGCCGTGGTCGATGACGCAGATGTCGTGGGCGAGGTGGTCCGCCTCCTCCAGGTACTGCGTGGTCAGCAGCAGCGTCGTGCCGCCGGCGACCAGTTCCTCGATGACCTCCCAGAGCTGCTGGCGGTTGCGCGGGTCGAGGCCGGTCGTCGGCTCGTCCATGAACATGACCGGCGGGGAGACGACGAGCGCCGCCGCGAGGTCGAGGCGGCGCCGCATGCCGCCGGAGTACGTCTTGGCGGGCCGGTCCGCCGCGTCGGCCAGGTTGAACCGGTCCAGCAGCTCGCCCGCCCGCGCCTTCGCCGCGCGCCCGCTCATCTGGTAGAGCTGGCCGACCATCCGCAGGTTCTCGCGGCCGGTGAGGTATTCGTCGACGGCGGCGAACTGGCCGGACAGCCCGATGGAGCGCCGCACCTCGTTGGGCCGCTTCAGCACGTCGATCCCGGCGACGGAGGCGCTGCCGCTGTCGGGCCGCAGCAGGGTCGTCAGGACGCGTACGGCGGTCGTCTTGCCGGCCCCGTTGGGGCCGAGGAGTCCGAGGACGGTGCCTTCCGGCACGTCGAGGTCGACGCCGCCCAGGGCTCGCACGTCTCCGAAGGTCTTGACGAGCCCTTCGGCATGGATGGCGCCTGGCATATGGGATTCCCCCAGTGCGTTCGGTTGGCTACCTCTCAGACCCCAGATCCTAGGTTTCCCGGTGGTGCGATGCCCGGTAAAACACACAAGCCGACCGCACGCGTTCAGCCCATCACCCGGTACCCGGCGTCCCGCAGCGCCGCCTTCACGTCCTCGCAGTGCTCGGGGCCCTTGGTCTCCAGGTGCAGCTCCACCTCCGCCTCGGTGAGGCCGAGCCGGGGTTCGGTACGGGCGTGGCCGACGTCCAGGACGTTGGCGTCGGCCACCGACAGCACGCCCAGCAGCGTGGCGAGCGCGCCGGGCCGGTCCGTGAGGCGCAGCCGCAGGCTGAGGTAGCGGCCGGCCGCCGCCATGCCGTGGGTGAGGATGCGCTGCATCAGCAGCGGGTCCACATTGCCGCCGGAGAGCAGCGCGACGACGGGTCCGTGGAACGCCTTCGGGTCCGCGAGCAGGGCGGCGACCGGGCTGGCCCCGGCGGGTTCGACGACCATCTTGGCCCGCTCCAGGCAGAGCAGCAGGGCGCTGGAGAGCTGGTCCTCGGAGACCGTGCGGACCTCGTCCACCAGGTCCCGGACCAGGCCGAACGGCACGTCGCCGGGGCGGCCGACCTTGATGCCGTCCGCCATGGTCTGGAGGGAGCCGATGGATACGGGGCGGTCGGCCGCCAGCGAGGGCGGGTAGCAGGCGGCGCCGGCCGCCTGCACGCCGACGATCCGCACATCGGGCCGGACCGCCTTGACCGCGACGGCGATCCCGGCCGCGAGCCCGCCGCCGCCGACCCCGACGACGATGGTGCGGACCTCGGGGCACTGGTCCAGGATCTCCAGGCCGACGGTGCCCTGTCCGGCGATGATGTCGGCGTGGTCGAAGGGGTGGATGAACACGGCCCCGGTCTCGCGCGCGTACTCCTGGGCGGCGGCCAGGGTCTCGTCCACGACGGTGCCGTGCAGGCGCACCCGCGCCCCGTACTCGCGGGTGGCGGCGACCTTCGGCAGCGGCGCCCCGACCGGCATGAAGACCGTGGCGCGTACGCCCAGGAGCGCGGAGGCGAGCGCGACGCCCTGCGCGTGGTTCCCGGCGCTCGCGGCGACGACGCCCGCGGCGCGTTCGACCGGGGTGAGCCCGGAGATGCGTACGTAGGCGCCGCGCAGTTTGAACGAGCCCGTCCGCTGGAGGTTCTCGCACTTGAACAGGACGGGCGCGCCCACCAGACCGGACAGATGACGGCTGCCCTCCAGCGGCGTGACCCTGGAGACCCCGGAGAGCATCTTCTGCGCACCCCGTACGTCGTCGAGGATCACCGGGGGAAAGCTGCCGGGCGACGGGAAGTTCATACCGTAAGTCTTGCAGCTCCCGGGGGCCCCGGCCGCCGCTCGACCGGGCGCCCTGCGCCGATGTCCGCAGGTTTGTGCAGCACTGGTACACGTTGCCCCGTGGCCGCGTACTCTGTCCCCCACCCATCCGTCACATACGAAGAGAGCCCCCGGCCATGCCCCCACAGGACATGACGACTGTCTCGTCTCCTTCCCGGGGCGCCGCCCCGGAAAATCCGGGTCCCGAGCACGTCCTCGACACACTCCAGCACCAGGTGGCGGTCTTCGCCCGCCGCGCCGAGCAGACCCGGCTCGGCGGGGTGGGCCAGGTGCGCAACTCCATGGACCGGGCGGCGTATCTGCTGCTGAACCGGCTGGACCTGGAAGGGCCGATGGGCGTCAAGGCGCTGGCGGCCGGGATGGGGATCGACTCCTCGACGGTGACCCGGCAGGTGGCGCCGCTGGTGGACACCGGTCTGGTGAAGCGGACTTCGCATCCGGAGGACGGCCGGGCGGTCGTGCTCCAGCTCTCGCCGCGCGGCCAGGCCCGGCTCGACGAGGTCCGCAGTTCGCGGCGGGAGTTGATGTCGCAGGTGACGGACGGCTGGAGCGAGGAGGAACGGGACACCTTCTGCGCGCTGCTCACCCGGTTCAACGGCGCGCTGGCCGCCCGTCAGGCGGCGCACCAGACGACGCAGGCGGGCTGAAGGGCCGCCGGGCGCCCGGGGGTTGACCGGGAGCCCGGCGCGCGTTCGGATGAGCGGGTGCGGGAGTTCCAGGCGGGCCGGGAGCGGAGCCGCGCCCACGGCTTCGATGCGTTCGTCGCGGGCGCGGCCGGCCGTCTGCTGCACACGGCCACGTTGCTGACGGCCGAACCGGCGGACGGGCCGGGCGCCAATCCGCGTGCCCGGCGCCTGCTGACGGCCTCGCTGGCCCGGACGTTCGCCGACTGGGAGCGGCTGCGCGGCGAGGACCCGTACAACCGCACCCGGCAGGATCTGGCGGCCCGGTTCGCCCGTGAGGCGTGGCGCCACCACCGCCCGCGCGGCGGCCTGCTGGACCGGCTGACCCCGCAGGAGCGCCTCGTCCTGGTGCTGCGGCTGTACGAGGGGGTGCCGGAGGAGCAGACGGCGGCCCTGCTCGGGCTCGGGCGGGACCGGGTGCGCGCCGTCTGCAACCGCTCGGTGGCCACGATGTGCGGCACCCGGAACCCGGCCCCGCGCCGGGGGGCCGACCGGCTCCCGGGGGCCGCGCCGTGAGCGGCGCCGGGCGCCGCGAGGAACAGGTGCGGCGGATGCTGGAGGGCCCGCGTCCGCAGGTGCCCGCCGAGCTGGCGGCGCGGGCGGCCCGGCGGGGCGGCCGGCTGCTGCGGCGCCGGAGGCTGCTGCGCCGGCTGGGTCTGCTGCTGCTGGTCGCCGGGGTGGCGGCGTTCACGGTGTGGGCGCTGGTGGCCCGGCCGTGGGAGGCGCCGCCCGCGACGACGACGCCGGCGGGCTGGTGAAGGGGCCGGCCCGGACCGGCCCCTCCGGGTGGCTCAGCCGAGCGCCTGGGTGAGGTCGGCGAGCAGGTCGTCCGCGTTCTCGATGCCCACGGAGAGGCGGACCAGGTCGGCCGGGACCTCCAGCGGGGAGCCGGCCGCCGAGGCGTGCGTCATGCGGCCGGGGTGCTCCAGGAGCGATTCGACGCCGCCCAGGGACTCGCCCAGGGTGAACAGCTTCGCCCGGTTGCAGACCTCGACGGCCGCCTGCTCGCCGCCCTCGACGCGGAAGGACACCATGCCGCCGAAGGCGCGCATCTGCTTGGCCGCGATCTCGTGGCCCCGGTGCTCGGGCAGGCCGGGGTAGAGGACCTGGGTGACCTTGGGGTGCCGGGTCAGCAGCTCGGCGACCTTGGTGGCGTTCTCGCTGTGGCGGTCCATGCGGACGGCGAGCGTTTTGATGCCGCGCAGCACCAGCCAGGCGTCGAAGGGCCCGGCGACCGCGCCCATGGCGTTCTGGTGGAACACCAGCTCGTCGGCCAGGTCCTGGTCGCCGGTGATCAGCGCGCCGCCGACGACGTCGGAGTGGCCACCCATGTACTTGGTGGTGGAGTGCACCACGACGTCGGCGCCGAGGGCCAGGGGCTGCTGGAGGTAGGGGCTGGCGAAGGTGTTGTCGACGACGAGGCGGACCCCCGCGGTGCGGGCGACCTGGGCGACGGCCTCGATGTCGGTGATGCCGAGCAGCGGGTTGGACGGGGTCTCCACCCAGACCGCCTTGGTGCGCGGGGTGATCGCGGCCCGGACCGCCGCCACGTCGGAGGTGTCGGCGACGGAGAACTCGACGCCCCAGCGGGCCGCGACCTTCGAGAACAGCCGGAAGGTGCCGCCGTAGGCGTCGTTCGGGATGACCACGTGGTCGCCGGGGGTCAGCAGCGTACGGAGCAGGCAGTCCTCGGCGGCGAGGCCGGAGGCGAAGGCGAGTCCGCGCCGGCCGCCCTCCAGGGCGGCGAGGTTCTCCTCCAGGGCGGTACGGGTCGGGTTGGCGCTGCGGCTGTACTCGTAGCCGCCGCGCAGCCCGCCCACGCCGTCCTGCTTGTACGTGGACACCTGGTAGATGGGCGGAACAACCGCGCCGGTGAGGGGGTCTGCGGTGTTCCCCGCGTGGATCGCACGGGTTTCGAAGCTGTGCTGGTCGCTCATGGAGCGAGCGTAGTTCCTCACGAGGGGGCTGACGGTCCACCCTGCCGTCCGGGGACAATGGGGGTATGGAGATTCTGTTGTTCCTGCTCGCGCTGTGCCTGCTGGCCGCCGTCCTCGGCCCCTATGTGATGCGCCGGCGCGGGGGCGGCATCCGGCTGGCCGCGCCCGGCTCGCCCGACGCCGCCGATCCGCAGGACTACGGCTTCGCGCGCCAGGAGGAGCTGGACGTGCGGACGCCGGGCCCGGACCGGGACCTGATCGACGTGCTGGAGGTCGTGCAGGGGACGCAGGAGTGGCGGGCCGCGTCCCAGCTGCTGGCCGGGACGCCGAAGGAGGGCGAGCTGCGCTGGCAGCGGGTGCAGGCGTTCGCCGGGGCGGCGTCGCTGGAGCTGCTGGCGCGGCCGGGCGCCGGCGGGGCGTGGCTGCGCAAGTGGCGGGCCGAGGCGCCGAAGGACGCGGGCGCGGCGGCGGTGCACGCGGAGTTCCTGGTGCAGCAGGCGTGGCGCTCGTCCACGGCTGGTACGGACGACTTCCGGATTCTCCTGGAGGAGGCCCGTACGGTGATCGGCGAGGCGGCCCTGCTGTCGCCCGGCGACCCGGTGCCGTACATCACGGAGCTGGCGGTGGCCCGCGGACTGGGCTACCGGGCCGAGGAGTTCGACCGGCTCTGGGCGAAGATCATCGACCGGGCGCCGGCGCACATGGGCGCGCACATCGCGGCGCTGCACTTCTGGAGCGAGCGGTGGCACGGTTCGCGCGAGGACGCGGACCACTTCGCGACGGCCGCCGCGGCCCGCGCCCCGCAGGGTTCGCTGCTGGCCGCGCTGCCGCTGTTCGCGGTCTACGAGCATCTGCCCGAGGTCAATCTGGTGCGCGGCTTCTACGAGAGCCAGGTGGTGACACGGGCCGTGGAGGGCGCGATGTTCGCGGTGCACGCGGCGCGGCCGGACGACCCGATGCTGGCGCAGGTGCGCCATCTGCTGGTGCTGTTCCTGGTGCGGATGGAGCGCTGGGCGGAGGCGGTGCACCAGGTGGTGCACATCGACGGCTATGTGGGCGCGCTGCCGTGGACGGCGAGCGAGGACCCGGCCGCCGAGTACACGGTGTACCGGGCGCTGGCGGTCGCGGGCTACGAGGCGAACGGCGGCAGCCCGGCGACGCTGCCGCGCTAGGGGGTGTCCGGCGGCCGGGGGCCCTCCCGGATCGGCGGCGTCTGTGCGACGGTGGAGCCCCGCCCCGCACTCCCCTCGTCCCGCACCTTCCCCCGTCCCGCACTCCACAGCAAGGACAGATGCACCGTGGCACGCCTGATACCGCTGGTTCTGATCGGCCTCGGCCTCTACTTCTGGTTCAAGGCCCGCAAGCGCGCCGCCGCCTACGTGGACGCCGCCGAGCGGGGCGAGGACGCGCCCGGCCGCTGACCGGCCGGGCCGGAATCCGCGGGGGCTGCGGCGTGTTGTACGGACAGCACGCCGACCCAGGAGGAGCCCCGCATGTTCTCGTACCGCCGCACCCCGCAGCTCCCCACCCGGGAGGAGGCCCTGCGCGGCCGTCCCGTCCCCGAGTTCACCGTGCCGTCCCGGCACACCGTGCTCGGCAACCCGCTGCTCGGCCCGTACCCGCAGGGGCTGGAGGTCGCGGACTTCGCGCTGGGCTGTTTCTGGGGCGCCGAGCGCAAGTTCTGGCAGACGGACGGCGTCTGGACGACGCTCGCCGGCTACCAGGGCGGCTACACGGAGAATCCCGCGTACGAGGAGGTCTGCTCGGGCCTGACCGGGCACACGGAGGCGGTCCGGGTCGTCTTCGACCCGTCCGTCGTCTCGTACGGCGAGCTGCTGAAGCTGTTCTGGGAGTCGCACGACCCGACCCAGGGCTTCCGCCAGGGCAACGACGTCGGTACGCAGTACCGTTCCGCCCTCTACACCCACTCCGCCGGCCAGGCGGCGGCCGCCGCGGCCTCCCGCGAGGCGTACCAGCGGGTGCTCACGGCCGCCGGGCACGGCGAGATCACCACGGAGATCCTGCCGGCCGAGGGGCGTACGTTCTGGCCCGCCGAGCCGGGCCACCAGCAGTACCTGGACAAGAACCCGGCCGGCTACTGCGGCATCGGCGGCACGGGCGTGTCCTGCCCGGTGGGCGTGGCCCGCGCGGAGGGCTGAGGTTCCAAGACCTCGTGGCGCCATGAACGCGGAACGGCCGGGAGAGGCGTCTCCCGGCCGTTCGGTGCGTCGTGGGACGGGTCAGATCAGGCCCTGGGCCAGCATCGCGTCCGCGACCAGCTCGAAGCCGGCGATGTTGGCGCCGACGACGTAGTTGCCGGGGCTGCCGTACTTCTCCGCGGTGGTGAAGCAGGAGTTGTGGATGTGGCGCATGATCTCCGCCAGGCGCTGCTCGGTGTGGGCGAAGGTCCACGAGTCGCGCGAGGCGTTCTGCTGCATCTCCAGGGCGCTGGTGGCCACGCCGCCCGCGTTGGCCGCCTTGCCGGGCGCGAAGGCCACTCCGGCGTCCTGGAAGACGCGGACGGCCTCGGGGGTGGTGGGCATGTTGGCGCCCTCGGCGACGGCCTTGACGCCGTTGCGCACCAGGGTGAGCGCGTCGGCCTCGTGCAGCTCGTTCTGGGTGGCGCAGGGCAGCGCCACATCCACGGGGACGTTCCAGACGCCGGCGCCCTCGACGTACTTCACGTGGGCGCCGCGCCGCTCGGCGTACTCGGAGATGCGGCCGCGGCGCTGCTCCTTGATCTCCTTGAGCAGGTCGAGGTCGATGCCCTTGTCGTCGACGACGTAGCCGCCGGAGTCAGAGGCGGTGACGACGGTCGCGCCGAGCTGCTGGGCCTTCTCGATGGCGTAGATCGCCACGTTGCCGGAGCCGGAGACGGCGATGCGCTGGCCGTCGAGGGACTCGCCGCGGCTGCGGAGCATCTCCTCGGTGAACATGACGCAGCCGTAGCCGGTCGCCTCGGTGCGGACGAGGGCGCCGCCCCAGCCGAGGCCCTTGCCGGTGAGGACGCCGGACTCGTAGCGGTTGGTGATCCGCTTGTACTGGCCGAAGAGATAGCCGATCTCGCGGCCGCCGACCCCGATGTCACCGGCGGGGACGTCGGTGTACTCGCCGAGGTGGCGGTGCAGCTCGGTCATGAAGGACTGGCAGAACCGCATGATCTCGGCGTCCGAGCGGCCCTTCGGGTCGAAGTCCGCGCCGCCCTTGCCGCCGCCGATGGGCATGCCGGTGAGGGCGTTCTTGAAGATCTGCTCGAAGCCGAGGAACTTCACGATGCCGAGGTTGACCGAGGGGTGGAAGCGCAGCCCGCCCTTGTAGGGGCCGAGCGAGCTGGAGAACTCGACGCGGAAGCCGCGGTTGACGTGGATGTCGCCCGAGTCGTCCGCCCACGGCACCCGGAAGATGAGCTGGCGCTCCGGCTCGCATATGCGCTCGATGATCCGGGCGTCCACGAACTCCGGCCGCTGGGCCAGCACCGGGCCGAGGGTCTCCAGGACCTCCCGGACCGCCTGGTGGAACTCCTTCTCGCCCTGGTTGCGGCGGAGGATCTCGGCGTACAGCGGCTCGATGATGCGGTGCTCGGCGGTGTGGGAGGTGGCGGAGTCAGGGGTGACCGACATCTGATCAAGACCTTCCATGGGTCGTCTCATACGCGGGGCGCCCCCGTCCCGAGGGGCGCCAGGTCCCCCCTCCCCATTGAGGGCGTCGCCGGAACATCGCGCTTACCGTCTCGCGACTGCGGCGTACAGGACCGTCGTGGCGTATCGATTCTCCCAGTGGGTCGGCCCTCCGGCCCCTGCCATCCACATGGTGATCCCGGGTGTGGACGCCTCCGACCCGGCCAACGGCCTTGTGCGAGGCCGTATCCGGGCATGATTGGCCGGGTTGGTGCCCTGCCGGCGAACCCCCCGAAGTGGTGAACCTCACAGTCACCCGGCCTCGACTGTGAGGCCCCGGACGGCGGTGAGCGCCCCCGCGCGCTACTCCACCGGGGTGACCCCGGCCGCCGCCGCCCGCAGCGCGGCGGCCGTCGCGGAGGGGTCGTAGTCCGGCGCCACGCCCTCGACGAGCACCACGTCACCGGCCATGTTCCGGGTCCGCAGCGGGATCAGCTCCTGGTAGGCCGGCGAGGCGTACCAGGCACGCGCCTCGGTCATGCCGGGGAAGCGGAGGACGACGACCGCGCCGGGCCACTCGCCCTCGATCACCTCGACCGGGCTGTTGTGGACGAGGAACCGGCCGCCGTAGGGGTCCATGGTCGGCTGGATGCGGTCGATGTAGTCGATGACCTCGTCGTCGGGGCGGCCCTGGGGGTACAGATGCGCGATGGCGTAGGCGGTCATGGTGTGCCCTCCGGTTCGTACGGCGGTCCGTTCGGCTGATGGGTTCCATGCTGCCGGGGGGCGCCGGGGGCGTCGATTACCCGTGAGGTCATGGCCGGGGCGGCGGTGGGCGGGGCGTGCGTGTACGCCGAAGGCGGCGGCACCGGTCGTGGTGCCGCCGCCTTCGGCGTACGGGGTGGGGGGGGCGCGGCGCGCCGGCCGGTCAGGCGGCGGAGCCCGCCGTCCACTCGGCCCAGCTCATGTTCCAGCCGTTGAGGCCGTTGGAGGGCTGGATCGTCTTGTCCGGGGAGTTCTTGACGATGACGACGTCGCCGATCAGGGAGTTGTTGTAGAACCAGGCGGCGGGCTGGTTGGCGTCACCGGCGCCCTTGACGTCGGCGAGGCCCACGCAGCCGTGGCTGGTGTTGGCCTTGCCGAAGATGCCCTTGCCCCAGTAGTTGCCGTGGATGAAGGTGCCCGACGTGGACAGCCGCATGGCGTGCGGCACGTCCTTGATGTCGTACTCGCCCTTGCCGTCGTCGTCCGTGAAGCCGACGGTGGCGCCGTTCATCCGGGTCTCCTTGTACTTCTCGGAGATCACCATCTGGCCGTTGTACGTGGGGTTCTCGGGCGAGCCCGCGGAGATCGGGATCGTCTTGACGGTCTTGCCGTCGCGGGTGACGGTCATCATGTGGGTCTTGGCGTCCACCGTGGAGACCTGGTTGCGGCCGACCTTGAAGGTGACCGTCTTCTGCTGGACGCCGTAGACGCCGTCCGCGCCCTCGACGCCGTCCAGGGACAGCTTCAGCGTGACCGTGGAGCCGGCCTGCCAGTACTCCTGGGGGCGCAGGTCGAGGCGCTGGGAGTTGAACCAGTGGCCGACGACTTCCTGGCCGCTGCTGGAGGTCACCTGGATGCCGTTCTGGACGGCCTTGGTGTCGGTGATCGGCTTGTTGAAGTTGATCGAGACCGGCATGCCGACGCCGACCGTGGAGCCGTCCTCGGGGGTGAAGTTCCCGATGAAGCTGTTGGCGGGCGAGACGGTGGTGAAGGAGGAGTTCTCGTGCGCCTCGCGGTTCTTGGCGTCCTTGGCCGTGGCGCTGATCCGGTACGTGGTCGAGCGCTCCAGCTGGCCGTCGGGCTGCCAGCTGGTGCCGTCGGCGGCCATGGTGCCCTTGACGCTCTTCCCGTCCTTGGTGGTCATGAGGACGGACGTCAGCTTGCCCTTGGTGACGGTGACCTTGGCGGCGTTGTTGATGCTCGCGTTGGTCGCGCCGTTCTTGGGCGAGATGGCTATCTGTGCCTCGGAGGTCTCCTCGGCCGCCGCCTTGTCCACGTCGGCCGCCCGGGACTTCGAGCTCGCGGGACTGGGACCGCCCGTGTCGCCGCTGCCGCCGTCGTCGTTACAGGCCGAGAGCACCAGTACGCCGCCGAGCAGTGCGGACGCGGCCACCAGGCCCTTGCGCCGCTTGCTGTCCCTCATCACACGCTTCTCCATCGTTGCCGAATTCCCCGAAAACCCCGGACAAGGCCGCCCAGCGGCGAATCCCCGTCAATGTTCCAAGAACCCCTTGTACGGGATTCCCGTTCCACGTGCGTCGAATGTGTGGGGAACACCACTCATCGACGCCGTACCGGGGGCGGTGGTTCCCGCGTCCGCGGCAGGGATCGGCGCCGGTCCGCGCTCCGGCCCACCGGGGGCGGCGGGGCCGTTTTCCCGCAGCTCCGGCCCGCCGTTCGGCGGCACCGCAGCCGTCGGCCTCCCTCCCATTGTGCGGGACGCCCGGCCGGCTTCCCGAACGCTCCCTCCACGCCTTCCGCGCGCCCCCCGGTACTCACTAGCATCGGCGGCGATCCGTATTCCCGGTCGACGCAAGGGGGACCGATTCCGTGGCCATCGCCCGCCGCCCGCTCCTGACCGCCATCACCGCCGGGGCGCTGCTGTGCGCCCTGTGGTTCGTCCCCTCGGCCAACGCCTCGGACGATACGGGCGCCGCCTCCGGCGCGGCCGGCAGTGCCGCGGCGAGCGGTGACGTCCCGGGGTCCGCCGCGCTCGCCGAGACGGGCGGGGGCCCGGACTCCACGCCGTATCTCCTCGGCGGCACGGCCTTCCTGGGCATGGGTGCCGGCCTGGTGGCGTACTCCGCGCGCCGGACGGGCCCGCGCCCCGTCCTGTGACGGTCAGGCCAGCGGACCGGTGACCGGCTCCACGGCGGCGATCAGCCCGCCCGCCCGTACGAAGGCGTCGGCGGCGGCCAGGTCCGGCGCCAGGAAGCGGTCCGGTCCGGGGCCCTCCACGCCCGCCGCGCGCAGCGCCTCGATGGCGGCGCGGGTGGCCGGGGCCGGGGTGAGGCCCTGCTGGGCGCGCAGCTCGACGGCGCGGGTGGCGGCATACAGCTCGACGGCGACGATCCGGGCGAGGTTGTCCACGGCGGTGCGCAGCTTGCGCGCGGCCGACCAGCCCATGGAGACGTGGTCCTCCTGCATCGCGGAGGACGGGATGGAGTCGGCGGAGGCCGGAACGGCGAGCCGCTTCATCTCGCTGACGAGGGCGGCCTGGGTGTACTGGGCGATCATCAGGCCGGAGTCCACGCCCGCGTCGTCGGCCAGGAAGGGCGGCAGTCCGTGCGAGCGGTTCTTGTCGAGCAGCCGGTCGGTGCGGCGCTCGGTGATCGAGCCGAGGTCGGCGGCGGCGATGGCCAGGAAGTCCAGGACGTACGCGACGGGCGCCCCGTGGAAGTTCCCGTTGGACTCCACCCGCCCTCCCCCACTCTCAACTCCGTTCGAGCGGGAGGTGCCCCCTCGCAGGACCACCGGATTGTCCACGGCGGCGGCCAGCTCGCGGTCGGCGACGGTCGCGGCGTACGCGAGGGTGTCCCGGCCCGCCCCGTTGACCTGCGGTGCGCAGCGCACCGAGTAGGCGTCCTGGACGCGCGGGGCGTCGTCCTGGTGGTGACCGGTGAGCCCCGAGCCCGCGAGGACCCGCAGCATGTTGTCCGCGCTGGCGCCCTGGCCGGGGTGCGGGCGGATGGCGTGCAGCTCGGGCGCGAGGACCCGGTCGGTGCCGAGCAGGGCCTCCAGGCTGAGGGCCGCGGTGATGTCGGCGGAGGTGTAGAGCGCCCGCAGGTCGGCGAGGGCCATGATCAGCATGCCGAGCATGCCGTCGGTGCCGTTGAGGAGCGCCAGGCCCTCCTTCTCGCGCAGCTCGACGGGGGTGATGCCGTGGGCGGCGAGAAGTTCCCCGGCGGGGCGTACGGTGCCGTCCGGGCCCTCCGCGTCGCCCTCGCCCATCAGCGTCAGCGCACAGTGCGACAGGGGCGCCAGGTCGCCGGAGCAGCCGAGCGAGCCGTACTCGTGGACGACGGGCGTGATCCCGGCGTTGAGGACGTCGGCCATGGTCTGCGCGACCTCGGGCCGTACGCCGGTGTGGCCGGAGGCGACCGTCTTCAGCCGCAGGAACATCAGCGCCCGCACGACCTCGCGCTCGACGCGCGGGCCCATGCCGGCGGCGTGCGAGCGGACGATGTTGCGCTGGAGCCGGGCGCGCAGGTCCGGGCTGATGTGGCGGGTGGCCAGGGCGCCGAAACCGGTGGAGACGCCGTAGACCGGCTCGGGCTTGGCGGCGAGCGCGTCCACGATCTCGCGGGCGGCGGCCAGGGCCTCCACCGCGTCGCCGGAGAGCTCGACACGGGCGTTGCCGCGGGCCACGGCGACGACGTCCCGTGCGGTGGTGCCGGACGTCCCCAGCACGACTGTGTGCATATCCATATTCAGCAGCGTACGGACTGAAACCCTTCATGTCACCAGTGGTCGGCGGGTCGGCCCCTTACGCCGGAAGCCGGCCCGGAGGTCATGCCTCGGGGTGGCTGCCGCGCAGTCTGCGGCGGTCGTGCGGGGGCTGCGGCGGCGAGTCGGCGAGCCGGATGACCTCGCCGTCGCGCCCCGCCACCACCGGGCGGGCGGAGCGCGCCGCCTTCGCCCGGTACTGGGCCGCGTCCGCCAGCCGGAACAGCCGCCGGGCCGAGACGTCGGGGCCGATGGGGTCGCCGGTGGACGCCATCCCGCAGGCGACCCCGTTGCCGAGTTCGAGTCCGGCCGCGCGCTCGCACAGTTCGGTGGCGACAGCGACCACCTCGTCCGCCTCCGGTCCGGCGGCCAGCAGGCAGAACTCGTCGCCGCCGAGCCGGGCCGCCAGCGCGCCGGGCAGTATGGCCCCACACCGGGAGAGCACCGAGCCGAATCGTTCCAGCAGCCGGTCGCCGACCGCATGACCGTGGGTGTCGTTGACCCGCTTCAGCCCGTTCAGGTCGCACACCACCAGGCTGACCACCGCGCCGTCCGCCCGGTGCCGCTCCAGCGCCTCGTCCAGCCGCAGGTCCACGGCCCTGCGGTTGGCCAGCCCGGTCAGCGGATCGGTGAACGCGAGCTTGCGGACCTCTTCGAGGCGCTCGGTCTGGGCGAGCCCGGCGGCCACCACGGCGGCCAGCACCGTCGCGAAGTCGGCGTCCGCCCGGTCGAACACCGGCGCGCCCACCGGCCGCGCCACGTACAGCTCGCCCCAGGCCCGCCCGTGCAGCACGATCGGCGCGACCACGCAGCAGCCCCGGCCGCGCCTGCGCAGGGCCGCCACGCGCTGGTGGCAGTAGCCGGGGCCGTACCCGTGCACGCCGCCGTCGCCGGGCTCCGGTCCCGCCGCGGTCTCCACCCAGGCGTCCGGCTCGCCGCCCCCGGCCCACCGCTCGTGCAGGAACTCGGTGATCTCCGGGAACCGGTGGACGGGGTAGACCTCCTCGTCGGGGAACTCCTCCTCGCCGTCGGCCCGCTCGCCCGCGTTGACCAGCACCCTGAGCCTGCCCCGGCCGCGCTCCCAGACCGAGAGCGCGGCGAAGCTGCCGCCCAGCGCCTCGCAGGCCCCCAGGGCCGCCGCTCGCCAGCACCCACGGGGGGTGTGCGCCGCGGCCATCGTCTGCGCCAGCGAAACCACGGCCCGCAGCCGCGCGTCGTCACCACCCATTGCGCCAGTTTAGGGCGGTATGCGTGAAGTGATCACCCGACGACTCCGGAGCGTGATCATTTCCCGGCCTGGCGGGCACCAGGGGTCACTCCCCGGGCCAGTTCGGCTTCCGCTTCTCGTTGAACGCGGCCACGCCCTCCGCCCGGTCCCCGGAGAAGGCCACCGACCGCCATGCGGAGTCCTCGACCTCCAGGCCGGCCCGCAGGTCGAGCCCGTGCCCGAGCCGCAGAGCCCGCTTGGCCGCGCGCAGCCCCACCGGCGAGTTGCCCGCGATCCGGCCGGCCAGGGCGAGCGCCTCGGCCCGGTCCTGGCCGGCCGCCACCAGCTCGTCCACCAGGCCCAGCTCCCGCGCCTCGGCGGCCTCCACCCGGCGGGCGGCGAAGATCAGCTCGGCGGCGCGCGCGGCACCGACCCGGCGGGGCAGCAGCTGGGTACCGCCGCCGCCCGGAATGACGCCGACGGAGACCTCGGGCAGCCCCACCACGGCGGTCGCGTCGGCGACGATCAGATCGCAGGACAGCGCCAGCTCGAAGCCGCCGCCGAGCGCGAAGCCGTGCACCGCGGCGATCGTCGGCATCGGCAGCTCCAGCACCCCGGTGTAGGCGGCGCGCGCGGTGGGCCGCTGGCGTACCAGGTCGGCGTCGGTGAAGGAGTTGCGCTCCTTGAGGTCGGCGCCCACGCAGAAGGCCCGCTCATGGCTGGAGGTCAGCACGGTCACCCGCACGTCCCGGTCGGCGGCGAGCGCGTCGCAGGCGGCGGCGATCGAGCGGGCCATGTCCGTGGACACCGCGTTCATGGCCTTCGGCCGGTCGAGAACCAGCTCGGCGACGTGCTCCAGGCCCTCGTGGACCCGCACGACGACGAACTCCCCGTACCGCTGCTCGGACGTGACGGTCATGCTGCACCCCTGTCGGTTAACGAGCGTTACCGCAGGAATCCTAGGGCTCAGCCCCGAAAGGGTGTCCGAAACGGGTCGGGGACGGGGTCCGGGACGGGTCGGGGACGGGGTCCGGGACGGATCGGGAAACGGCCGGGACGGGTCAGGACGTGCCGCGGCGGGCCAGGAGCCAGGGTTCGACCACGCCGAGGCCGCGCACCGGGCGCTGCCACATCGGCTGGAGCCCGTAGCGGTACTTCGGCACCGGGGTCGGTTCCGCGTCCGGGCCCTCCTTCGCGGCGCGCTCGGCCGCCGCCGCGGCCTCCTCGGCCGCCCGCGCCTCCGAGACCGGGGCGTCCCCGGTACGCGTCAGCTCCTCGGCGAACGCGCCGTCGACCAGGACCGCGTCCTTCGGGGCTATGGAGGTCAGCCGGCTGGCGAGGTTCACCGTGGTGCCGAAGACGTCGCCCATCCGGGTGGTGACCGTGCCGAAGGCGATGCCGACCCGCAGCGCGGGCATGGTCTCGTCGGCGGTCATCGCCTCGATGAGCCGCAGCGCGATCTCGGCCGCGGTGCCCGCGTCGTCGGCGGCGAACAGGACCTCGTCGCCGAGGGTCTTGATCAGCCGGCCGCCGTGCGCGGCGACGAGGTCGGCGCAGGTGGTCTCGAAGGACTCGACCAGCTCGCCGAGCTCCTCCTCCTCCAGCCGGCGGGTGAGCCGGGTGAAGCCGACGAGGTCCGCGAAGCCGACGGCCAGGCGCCGGTCGACCATCTCCTCGTCGTCCGCCGCCTGCACGACCCGGCCGGTGGCCGCGGCGAGCTGGCGCCGCCACACGTACACCAGGAACTCCTCCAGCTCGGGCAGGAGCAGTTCGACCAGCGGGTAGGTGACCTCGGTGCGGGTCATGCCGGGCTCGGGGGGCTCGGTCAGGCCCTCCAGGAAGGAATCGATCTGCCATTCGGCCAGCCGGGCGGTGGTCTGCCCGGTCGAGCGGGCCACCTGGATCGCCATCGGCTCGCTGAGCAGCCCCGCCTCGACCAGGCCGGAGAGCCGCCGCAGGGCCAGCACGTCCGCCTCGGTGAGCGCCTTGGCCTGCCCGATGTCCGCGAAGCCCATGGCCCGCCAGAAGCGGGAGGCCAGGTCCATCGAGACGCCGGCCGTGCGGGCCGCCTGGAAGGGCGTGTACCGCCGGTCGGCGCCCAGGATCAGCTGTTCCAGCCGGATCGCCAGGGGATCGTCGGTCGGTTCGGCCGTGTGGTCGACTTCGTGGTGCGGAGTGGTGTGCACCGAGGGGTCCGACGAATGCTGCGCACCATCGCCGGAGGTCGTGTCGTCGACGGTCACCAGCCGCCTCCTGCCCGTTCCCTGCGCACTGCCCTGCCGATCTGTCCGTCGGTGGATCACCTCAACGATACGGCAGCTGTGCCCTACCTCACGTCCGCACGGGCGGACGGCTACGAAGGTGATCACGTGATCACCTTCGTAACCCCCGCTCAGGTCAGGCCGCCTCCGATGCCCCGCAGGTGCACGATGTCGCCCGCCGAGACCGGCTCGCGCAGCCCGTCCCCGGTGGCCAGGACCAGCCGTCCGTCGCCGTCCACGGCCACCGCCTCGCCGGTGAGCACCCGGTCGCCGGGGAGCTGGGCCCGTACCGCCTTGCCGAGGGTCGCGCAGCCCGCCGCGTACGCCTCCTGCACCCCGCTCGCGCGCGGGTCGCCGTTCGCGTCGCGCCAGCGCCCGTACCAGTGCTCCAGGGAGCGCAGGACGCCGCGCAGCAGCGTCTCGCGGTCGGTGGAGACCGCGCCGGCCAGGGCGAGGGACGCGGCGGTGGGGGCGGGCAGTTCGTCGGCGCGCAGCGAGACGTTGAGGCCGATGCCGATGACGACGCCGTCACCGGCGCGCTCGGCGAGGATGCCGCCGGTCTTGCGCTCCTCGCCCGCCACAGTGACGAGGAGGTCGTTGGGCCACTTCAGCGCCATGTCCACGCCCGCGGCGCGGGCCAGCCCGGTGGCGGCGGCGACGCCGGTGAGCAGCGGCAGCCAGCCCCATCGCTCGGCCGGTACGCCCTTGGGGGTCAGGTACACGGAGAAGAACAGGCCGGAGCGGGCCGGGGCGGTCCAGCTGCGCTCCAGGCGCCCGCGTCCGGCGGTCTGCTCCTCGGCGACGAGGACCGTGCCCTCGGTAAGTCCGGCCGCGCGGGCGGCCAGGTCGGTGTTGGTGGAGCCGGTGGACCCGACCACGTCGAGGGCGGTCCACAGCGAGCCCTCCCGCAGCAGTCCGCGGCGCAGGGCGGGGACGTTGAGGGGTGGCCGGTCCAGGTCCGACCAACGGCTCCGTGGCGCATCCGAAGGTGTCATGCAAGCCACCCTAGGTGTGTCAAACGACGCACTGCCGAACGGTATCCGCGCCGATACGCTACGGCTCAGTAGCTGTTCGTCGGCGGGGCGTTCCCCAGCGGATCAGCAGCACAGTCGTCCCCGTGACCAGGCAGGGAGCCGCCACCCGATGTCCGAGCCGGAAGAGATCGACCTCCACACGACCGCGGGCAAGCTCGCGGACCTCCAGCGCCGCATCGGCGAGGCCACCCACGCGGGATCGGCGCGCGCGGTGGAGAAGCAGCACGCGAAGGGCAAGCTGACGGCGCGCGAGCGCGTCGGCCTGCTGCTCGACGAGGGTTCCTTCGTGGAGCTCGACGAGTTCGCCCGGCACCGGTCGACGAACTTCGGCATCGAGAAGAACCGGCCGTACGGGGACGGCGTCGTCACCGGCTACGGCACGGTGGACGGCCGTCCCGTCTGCGTGTACTCGCAGGACTTCACGATCTTCGGCGGCTCGCTGGGCGAGGTCTACGGTGAGAAGATCGTCAAGGTGATGGACTTCGCGCTGAAGACCGGGTGCCCGGTCATCGGCATCAACGACGGCGGTGGCGCCCGCATCCAGGAGGGCGTGGCGGCGCTGGGGCTCTTCGCGGAGATCTTCCGGCGCAATGTGCACGCCTCGGGTGTGGTCCCGCAGATCTCGCTGATCGTCGGCCCGTGCGCGGGCGGCGCGGTGTACTCCCCCGCGATCACGGACTTCACGGTGATGGTCGACCGGACCTCGCACATGTTCATCACCGGCCCCGACGTCATCAAGACGGTCACCGGTGAGGACGTCGGTTTCGAGGAGCTGGGCGGCGCCCGTACGCACAACACCACCTCCGGGGTGGCGCACCACATGGCGGGCGACGAGAAGGACGCCATCGAGTACGTCAAGTCGCTGCTGTCCTACCTGCCGTCGAACAACCTCTCCGAGGCCCCGGCCTTCCCGGAGGAGGCGGACCTGGCGGTCACCGACGAGGACCGCGAGCTGGACGCCCTCGTCCCGGACTCGGCGAACCAGCCGTACGACATGCACACCGCCATCGAGCACGTGCTGGACGACGGCGAGTTCCTGGAGACCCAGGCCCTGTTCGCGCCGAACATCATCACCGGGTTCGGCCGCGTCGAGGGCTACCCCGTCGGCGTCGTCGCCAACCAGCCGATGCAGTTCGCCGGCTGTCTGGACATCAACGCCAGTGAGAAGGCGGCCCGTTTCGTCCGCACCTGCGACGCGTTCAATGTGCCGGTGCTGACCTTCGTGGACGTGCCGGGCTTCCTGCCGGGCGTCGACCAGGAGTACGGCGGCATCATCCGGCGCGGCGCCAAGCTGATCTTCGCGTACGCGGAGGCGACCGTCCCGCTGATCACGGTGATCACGCGCAAGGCGTTCGGCGGCGCGTACGACGTGATGGGCTCCAAGCACCTGGGCGCCGACATCAACCTCGCCTGGCCGACCGCGCAGATCGCCGTGATGGGCGCGCAGGGCGCGGTCAACATCCTGCACCGCCGTACGATCGCCGCCGTCGAGGACGCCCACGAGAGGGAGGCGACGCGCGCGGAGCTGATCGCGGACTACGAGGACACGCTGCTGAACCCGTACGTGGCCGCCGAGCGCGGGTACGTGGACGCGGTGATCATGCCGTCCGACACGCGGGCCCACATCGTGAAGGGGCTGCGCCAGCTGCGCACCAAGCGCGAGGCGCTGCCGCCCAAGAAGCACGGCAACATCCCCCTCTAGAAGACATCCCCTCCAGAAAGGGTCCTGGCCATGATCAAGGTCGTACGGGGCAACCCGACCCCGGAGGAGCTGGCCGCCGCGCTCGCGGTGGTCCGGGCCCGGGCGGCGGCCGCGTCCGCCGTGTCGTCCGGCCCGCCCCAGCCGCCCGCCGGCTGGTCGCACCCGAGCCGGCTGGCCCGGCGCGTCCGTCCGCTGCCGGGCCCGCGCGCCTGGGCCCGTACGTACTGGCCCGCATAGCCGCTGGTGACGCGTGGGGCGGTGGTTGAGTACGCGTACTCAGGCGCCGCCCGACGCCCGCCCGCGAGGATCACGTCATGCTCTGGTCCGACCCCGAGAACAAGCCCCCCAAGGAACTCCGCGACGCGGTGGACATGATGCGCCGAGCCGGTCTGCTGCTGGCGCTGGCGATGGTCGTCGCCATGTTCGTGCTGGGCACGCGCTGAGACCGCGCCCGGCCTCCCCGGGTCCGGCGCCCCGGTGTCCGGCGGCCTCCGTACGATGGCGGCCATGACCGCACCCCGCCGCCTCGTCCTCGCCTCCGCCTCCCCCGCCCGCCTCGGCCTGCTGCGCCAGGCGGGCTTCCGGCCGGAGGTCATCGTCAGCGGCGTCGACGAGGACGCCCTGACCGCCGCCACCCCCGCCGCTCTCGCCCTGGTGCTCGCCGAGGCCAAGGCGGCCGTCGTCGCCGCCCTTCCCGAGGCCGCCGGCGCCCTGGTCATCGGCTGCGACTCGGTGCTGGAGCTGGACGGCGAGGCGCTCGGCAAGCCCGCCGACGCCGAGGAGGCCGTCGCCCGCTGGAAGTCGATGCGCGGGCGCGCCGGGGTGCTGCGGACGGGGCACAGCCTGACGGACACCGCGACCGGCCGGACGGTGTCGCGGACGGCGTCCACCACGGTCCGCTTCGGCGAGCCGAGCGACGCGGAGATCGCCGCCTACGTGGCCTCCGGCGAACCGCTGCACGTGGCGGGCGCGTTCACCCTGGACGGGCGGTCGGCGCCGTTCGTGGAGTCCATCGACGGCGATCCGGGCAACGTCATCGGGCTGTCGCTGCCGCTGCTGCGCCACCTGCTGGGCGAGCTGGGGATCTCGGTCACCGACCTCTGGGCCTGACCGGGGGCCGGTGGATCAGGCCGGGGCGGGGGCGGGCGGCTGCTCGGGCTCCGGGCCGGGACCGGTCTTCGCCCCGGCGGCCGATCCGGCGTCCGGCGCGGCGGTCCGGGGGCCGTACGCCACCAGCGCGAGCACGATCAGTCCGAGCATCACCATCATCCAGGCGAACGCGGCCCAGCCGACGAGCCCGACCGTCAGCGCGCCGAGGACCCCGTGCAGGACGGCGCAGCAGATCAGCGCGATACGGGCGAGGCGGCCCGGAGCCCGGTCGCGCGCGCCCGCCAGCAGCAGGAGCACGGCGCACAGCAGCAGGAACAGCCCGGAGGCGCCGCCGAGCGCCCAGGTGCCCTTGGACATCAGGTCGGGGTCGGAACCGGCGAGGGACATCTCCTGGTTCTTCACGACCGTGCCCAGGACCAGGTGGACGACCGCGATGCCCACGGCTTCCACGACCAGCGCGAGGGCGGCCAGAAAGGCCGCCGGTCTGCGCACCACGAAGCTCACCCCCTGTTACCAGCAGTACGTCCGATAGCGCGGACCTTACTAACGAGTAATGGCCACGACAAGAGTCGTGCGGAACCCCGCTGCACCCCTATGCCTCCGGGCTTTCGCGCGGCGGGCAAAGAATTGCTCACCCCTTAGTGGGAACTCCACAAAGAATCACCGTTAGTCGCTGCCCGTGCCGATAGAGACCTGGGCCACACCTGGTCGCTACTGTGCGGTTTCAGAACCCGGCGTACCGTGGTGGCACAAGGGATTTCGCGACTCGAGCACGCCTCGAATCACACTCCGTGTGGGCAAGCTCACCATTGGGGACGGGTCGTAGGACCGTGTCGGTTGTCCCTAAACTCAGCTTGTTTCAAGGAGGGAGCCATCGTGCGCAAGGTGCTCATCGCCAACCGTGGCGAAATTGCTGTCCGTGTTGCTCGGGCCTGCCGGGACGCCGGTATCGGGAGCGTGGCCGTCTACGCCGACCCGGACCGTGACGCTCTGCATGTCCGCGCGGCCGACGAGGCATTCGCTCTGGGCGGTGACACCCCGGCGGCCAGTTACCTGGACATCGCCAAGGTGCTTCAGGCCGCGAAGGACTCCGGGGCGGACGCGATCCACCCCGGTTACGGCTTCCTCTCGGAGAACGCCGAGTTCGCCCAGGCCGTGCTGGACGCCGGTCTGACGTGGATCGGCCCGCCGCCGCAGGCGATCCGGGACCTCGGTGACAAGGTCGCCGCCCGCCACATCGCCCAGCGCGCCGGCGCCCCGCTCGTCGCGGGCACCCCGGACCCGGTCTCGGGCTCCGAGGAGGTCGTCGCCTTCGCCGAGGAGCACGGCCTGCCGATCGCGATCAAGGCCGCCTTCGGCGGTGGCGGCCGCGGCCTCAAGGTCGCCCGCACGCTGGAGGAGATCCCGGAGCTGTACGACTCCGCGGTCCGCGAGGCGGTCGCCGCGTTCGGGCGCGGGGAGTGCTTCGTCGAGCGCTACCTCGACAAGCCGCGCCACGTGGAGACCCAGTGCCTGGCCGACACCCACGGCAACGTGGTCGTCGTCTCGACCCGTGACTGCTCGCTCCAGCGCCGCCACCAGAAGCTCGTCGAGGAGGCCCCGGCCCCCTTCCTCTCCGACGCGCAGAACGCCGAGCTGTACGCGGCGTCCAAGGCGATCCTCAAGGAGGCCGGCTACGTCGGCGCCGGCACGGTCGAGTTCCTGGTCGGCATGGACGGCACGATCTCCTTCCTGGAGGTCAACACGCGCCTCCAGGTGGAGCACCCGGTGACCGAGGAGGTCTCCGGCATCGACCTGGTCCGCGAGATGTTCCGGATCGCCGACGGCGAGGAGCTGGGTTACGACGACCCCGCCTCGCGCGGCCACTCGTTCGAGTTCCGGATCAACGGCGAGGACCCCGGCCGTGGCTTCCTGCCGGCCCCCGGCACCGTCACGAAGTTCGACCCGCCGACCGGTCCGGGCGTGCGCCTGGACGCCGGTGTGGAGTCCGGCTCGGTCATCGGCCCCGCCTGGGACTCGCTGCTGGCGAAGCTGATCGTCACGGGTGCGACGCGTGAGCAGGCGCTCCAGCGTGCCGCCCGCGCCCTGGCGGAGTTCACCATCGAGGGCATGGCGACGGCCGTCCCGTTCCACCGCGCGGTCGTGACGGACCCGGCGTTCACCGCCGACCCGTTCCACGTCCACACCCGCTGGATCGAGACGGAGTTCGTCAACGAGATCAAGCCGTTCGCCGCGCCCGCCGAGGCGGAGGCCGACGACGAGGCCGGCCGCGAGACGGTGGTCGTCGAGGTCGGCGGCAAGCGCCTGGAGGTCTCGCTGCCCTCCTCGCTCGGCATGAGCCTGGCCCGTACCGGCCTCGCGGCGGGCGCCAAGCCCAAGCGCCGCGCGGCCAAGAAGTCCGGCTCCGCCGTCTCCGGCGACACCCTCGCCTCCCCGATGCAGGGCACGATCGTGAAGATCGCCGTGGAGGAGGGCCAGGAGGTCAAGGAGGGCGACCTGATCGTCGTCCTGGAGGCCATGAAGATGGAGCAGCCGCTGAACGCGCACCGCTCCGGCACGGTGAAGGGTCTGGCCGCCGAGGTCGGCAGCTCGATCTCCTCCGGCGCCGTCATCTGCGAGATCAAGGACTGACGCGGGTCCGTCCCCGGGTGCCCCGGTCGCGTCGTCGGACGCGACCGGGGCACCGGTGCATTCGGGGACGGCCACCCTCCGCTCGATGGCATGCTGGAGACCGGGGAGACAGGAGGGACCGCACCATGGCGATGAGCACGACAGGGGCGCCGGCCCGGCCCATGCGTGCCGACGCGCGCCGCAACTACGGCCGGCTGCTGGTGGAGGCGCGTACCGCCTTCGCGGAACACGGCACCGACGCGTCCCTGGAGGACGTCGCACGGCGCGCCGGAGTGGGCATCGGCACGCTCTACCGGCATTTCCCGACCCGGCACGCGCTGATGAGCGCGGTCTTCCAGGAGGCGGTGACGGCCCTGATCACCCGCTCCCGCGAACTGGCCGGGGCGGAGCGGCCGTGCGCCGCGCTGGTGGAGTGGCTGGGTGCGATCGTCACTCATGCGGGTGAGTACCGCGGACTGGCGCAGGCCCTGATGTCCACGTGCCGCGACGAGAGTTCGGCCCTGGCCCGGTGCAACACGCCGCTGCGCGAGGCGGGTTCGGTGCTGCTGAGCCGCGCCCAGTCGAGCGGCACGGTCCGCGCGGACGTCTCGATCGACGACCTGATGCAGCTGACGAACGCGATCGCGCTGGCAGCGGAACAGTCCCCGGACGACCCGGACCTGGCAGACCGTCTCCTGCAACTGACCCTGACGGGCCTTCGCGCCCCGGACCGCGCCGGGGGCTGAGCAGGGGCGCGGTCCGGCCCAGCGCCCCGTTCCAAGCCCCTCCGGCGATCGAGGAGCGGGGGTCCGGGGGCGTCGCCCCCGAACGCACCCTCGCGCTAGCGCCGCCGCAGGTCCGCGACTCGCGCCGCCCGGTCCCGCTCCACCTCGCCCAACGGCGCCGAAGGCGCCCCCGCGCCCGGCACACCGCGCAACCCCTGCCCCTGCGTGCGCCGCTGGCCGGGCAGCGGCATCTCGCGCCGCGTGCCCCGCGCCGGGGCGCCCGCGTCCCCGGCGGCCGGGGCCGCCGACGCGGCCCCTCCGCCCGCGACGGCGATCCGCACGCCCTGGTCCGCCAGGGCCTGCAACTCCGCCGCCGCACGGTCGTCGTGCGCGGCGGGCTCGTCCGTCACCAGATGGGTGATGAGGTCGGTCGGCACGGTCTGGAACATCGTGTCGGAGCCGAGCTTGGTGTGGTCCGCGAGGACCACGACCTCCGCCGCGGCCTGCACCAGCGCCCGGTCCACGCTCGCGGAGAGCATGTTGGACGTGGAGAGCCCGCGCTCGGCGGTGAGCCCGCTCCCGGACAGGAACGCACGGGAGACCCGCAGCCCCTGCAGGGACTGCTCGGCCCCGCTGCCGACGAGGGCGTAGTTGGACCCGCGCAGGGTGCCCCCGGTCATCACCACCTCCACCCGGTTCGCGTGGGCCAGCGCCTGCGCGACGAGCAGGGAGTTGGTGACGACGGTCAGGCCGGGGACGCGCGCGAGCCGGCGGGCCAGCTCCTGCGTGGTCGTACCGGCGCCGACGACGATGGCCTCGCCCTCCTCGACGAGGCCGGCGGCCAGGTCGGCGATGGCCGTCTTCTCCGCGGTGGCGAGATGGGATTTCTGCGGAAAGCCGGACTCCCGCGTGAAACCGCCCGGCAATACCGCACCGCCGTGCCGGCGGTCGAGGAGTCCTTCTGCCTCCAGCGCCCGCACGTCCCGCCGGACGGTCACTTCGGAGGTCTGGACGACGCGGGCGAGCTCACGGAGCGATACCGCCCCGTTGGCGCGCACCATTTCGAGGATCAACTGACGACGTTCTGCAGCGAACACGAAACTGACAGTAACGTGACCGGACGAGAGTTTTCAGCAGTTTGCGCCGAATAGCAGAAGTTGTACACACAGCCGGTCGCCAAGTGGTATACGCAGTCATCTGGTTGTCACTCGGCGATCAGCGGGTGTTCTCCGGCGGGTGCTGCCCGGCGGGCTTCGTCCCGCCGTTCGTCACGCCTCGCCCGTGCGCTTGCGGCTGTGCAGCTGGCGGGCGACCTCCGCGATCGATCCCGACAGGGACGGGTACACGGTGAAGGCGTTCGCGATCTGCTCGACCGTCAGATTGTTGTCGACCGCGATCGAGATCGGATGGATCAGTTCGCTCGCGCGCGGGGCGACGACACAGCCGCCGACCACGATGCCGGTGCCGGGGCGGCAGAAGATCTTGACGAAGCCGTCCCGGATGCCCTGCATCTTGGCGCGCGGGTTGCGCAGCAGCGGCAGCTTGACGACGCGCGCCTCGATCTTGCCGGCGTCGATGTCGGCCTGGGTGTACCCGACGGTGGCGATCTCCGGGTCGGTGAAGACGTTCGAGGAGACCGTCTTGAGGTTCAGCGGGGCCACCGCGTCGCCCAGGAAGTGGTACATCGCGATACGGCCCTGCATGGCGGCGACCGAGGCGAGGGCGAAGATGCCGGTGACGTCACCGGCCGCGTAGACGCCGGGCGCGCTGGTGCGCGAGACCTTGTCGGTGCGGATGTGTCCGGAGTCCTTGAGCCGGACGCCGGCCTCCTCCAGGCCCATGCCCGCGGTGTTCGGGATGGCGCCGACGGCCATCAGGCAGTGCGTGCCGGAGATGACCCGGCCGTCGGCGAGGGTCACCTCGACCCGGTCGCCGACGCGCTTGGCGGCCTGCGCGCGGGAGCGGGCCATGACGTTCATGCCGCGCCGCCGGAAGACGTCCTCCAGGACGGCGGCGGCGTCGGGGTCCTCGCCGGGCAGCACCCGGTCGCGGGACGAGACGAGCGTGACGCGCGAGCCGAGGGCCTGGTAGGCACCGGCGAACTCGGCGCCCGTCACACCCGAACCGACGACGATGAGTTCCTGCGGCAGCTCGTCGAGGTCGTAGACCTGGGTCCAGTTGAGGATGCGCTCGCCGTCCGGCTGGGCGTCGGGGATCTCCCTCGGGTGGCCGCCGGTCGCGATCAGCACGGCGTCCGCGGTGAGGGTCTCCTCCGTGCCGTCCGCCGAGGTGACGACGACCTTGCGGGAGCCGTCCGCGGCCTGCAGGCCCTCCAGCCGGCCGCGCCCGCGCATCACCCGGGCGCCGGCCCGCGTGACGGAGGCGGTGATGTCGTGGGACTGGGCGAGCGCCAGGCGCTTCACGCGCCGGTTGACCTTCCCCAGATCGACGCCGACCACACGTGCGGCCTGCTCGATGTGCGGGGTGTCGTCCGCGACGATGATGCCCAGCTCCTCGTACGAGGAGTCGAAGGTGGTCATCACCTCGGCCGTCGCGATCAGGGTCTTGGAGGGCACGCAGTCGGTGAGGACGGACGCGCCGCCGAGACCGTCGCAGTCGACGACGGTCACCTCCGCGCCCAGCTGGGCGCCCACCAGTGCCGCCTCGTACCCGCCGGGTCCGCCGCCGATGATCACGATCCGGGTCACGAAAAGTCCGCCTCGCGTTTCTCGTCCCACGGCCGTCTGCTTCCCCGGCCGGGGTCCGGGGGATCGCCCCGGTGGATGCAGTACGTACTTCATTGTCCCGCACGCGCCAAGGTGCTTCGCCCCGGGGCCCTCCATACGTGCGCCGGAGCGCACGGCGCACGGTCACGGCCGCCGAGTCCGCCGCCACGCCCCACCCCCTGATTCCACCCGTGTGTGCGGGCCCTTCCGCTCGGGAACCCGCCGCCCACGCCCCGTACTCCCGTACCCTCGATCACATGTCGCTCTACGCCGCGTACGCCGGCAACCTCGACGCGCGGCTGATGACGCGCCGCGCCCCGCACTCACCGCTGCGCGGCACCGGCTGGCTGAACGGCTGGCGGCTGACCTTCGGCGGGGAGCAGATGGGCTGGGAGGGAGCGCTGGCCACGGTGGTGGAGGCACCCCGCTCGCAGGTCTTCGTCGCCCTCTACGACCTGGCCCCCATGGACGAGGACTCCATGGACCGCTGGGAGGGCGTCGGCCTGGACATCTACCGCCGCATGCGCATCCGGGTGCACACGCTGGACGGCGAGGAGCCGGCCTGGATCTATGTGCTGAACGGTTACGAGGGCGGCCTGCCGTCCGCCCGCTACCTCGGCGAGATCGCGGACGCGGCCGAGTCGGCGGGCGCGCCGCACGATTATGTGATGGAACTCCGCAAGCGTCCCTGCTGAGCGGAGCGGCCGTGGCCGCCGTGGAAACGGCGGCGACCTGCCCCTTTGTCCCTGGCCCCGGCCACGGGTTGTCGGAACGCACGAACAAATGTCGCAAGACTCTGTACAGGGGCATCTACGCGCGTAGGGGTTCAGCGGTTACGCTCGTCCGCGTGAACGCATCAGTTATTCCGGACCACATCCAGGGCGACCCGTATGCGGCCGCCGCCGACGCCGCCGCCCGCCTGCGCGAGCTGACCGGTGCCGAGACTCACGACGTCGCCCTCGTGATGGGCTCGGGCTGGGCGCCCGCCGCCGCCTCGCTCGGCATTCCGGAAGCGGAGTTCCCGGTGACCGCGCTGCCCGGGTTCCCCGCCCCCGCCGTGGAGGGCCACGGCGGCACGGTCCGCTCGCACGTCATCGGCGACAAGCGGGCCCTGGTGTTCCTGGGCCGTACCCACTTCTACGAGGGCCGCGGCGTGGGCGCCGTCGCCCACGGGGTGCGGACGGCCGTCGCCGCGGGCTGCCGGACCGTCGTCCTGACGAACGGCTGCGGCGGGCTGCGCGAGGGGATGCGCCCCGGCCAGCCGGTCCTGATCAGCGACCACATCAACCTCACGGCGGCGTCCCCGATCGTCGGGGCGAACTTCGTGGACCTGACCGACCTGTACTCGCCCCGGCTCCGGGCCCTGTGCAAGGAGGTCGACGCGACCCTCGAAGAGGGGGTGTACGTCCAGTTCCCCGGCCCGCACTACGAGACGCCGGCCGAGATCAGCATGGTCCGCGTGATGGGCGGCGACCTCGTCGGCATGTCCACGGTCCTGGAGGCCATCGCGGCCCGCGAGGCGGGGGCCGAGGTCCTCGGCATCTCCCTGGTCACCAACCTGGCGGCGGGCCTCAGCGGCGAACCGTTGAACCACGAGGAGGTCCTCCAGGCCGGCCGCGACTCCGCAACCCGCATGGGCACCCTGCTGGCCCGAGTCCTGGACCGCATCTGACCGAGGTCCGGACCCACTTCCCGGCCCTGCGCCCCCAGCCCCGCCGGCGTTTGAGGCGCGGGGTCCGGAGCCGGCGCCCCGCGAACCCCAGCCCCGCCGGCGTTTGAGACGCGGGGGCCGGGGCAGCGCCCCGGTTTCGGGAAGGGGCGGGGTGGGGAACAGGCCCGCCGCAGGCGCCCACCCCCACCCGCCCCGCCCCGCCCCCGCACAGCGCAGCGCCCCGCGCCCCCACCCCGAAAGGCGACCACCGTGACCACGCCCCCGGACCTCCTCACCCGCGCCCGCGCCTGGCTCGCGGAGGACCCCGACCCCGACACCCGCGACGAGCTCGCCAAGCTCATCGACGCCCGGGACACCGACGAGCTGACCACCCGCTTCGCCGGCACCCTCCAGTTCGGCACCGCCGGACTGCGGGGCGAACTCGGCGCCGGCCCCATGCGCATGAACCGCTCCGTGGCCATCCGCGCCGCCGCCGGCCTCGCCGCGTATCTGAAGGCCCAGGGGCACCCGGACGGCCTCGTCGTCATCGGCTACGACGCCCGCTACAAGTCCGCCGACTTCGCCCGTGACACGGCGGCGGTGATGGTCGGCGCCGGGCTGCGCGCGGCGGTGCTCCCCCGCCCGCTGCCGACCCCGGTCCTCGCGTACGCCATACGGCATCTCGGCGCCGTCGCCGGTGTCGAGGTGACCGCCAGCCACAACCCGCCCCGCGACAACGGCTACAAGGTCTACCTCGGCGACGGCTCGCAGATCGTGCCGCCGGCCGACGGCGAGATCGCCGCCGCCATCGCGGCGGTCGGCCCGCTGGACGGCGTCCCGCGCCCCGAATCCGGCTGGGAGACCCTGGGCGAGGAGGTCCTGGACGCCTATCTGGCCCGTACGGACGCCGTGCTCGACGCCGCGTCGCCCCGTACCGCCCGCGTCGTGTACACCGCGATGCACGGCGTCGGCACCTCCGTGCTGACCGCCGCGTTCGACCGGGCCGACTTCCCCGCCCCGGTGCTCGTGGCGGAGCAGGCCGAGCCGGACCCCGCCTTCCCCACCGTGGCCTTCCCCAATCCGGAGGAGCCCGGCGCGATGGACCTCGCGTTCACCACCGCGCGCCGCGCGAACCCCGACATCGTCATCGCGAACGACCCGGACGCCGACCGCTGCGCCGTCGCCGTCCCGGACGCCTCGGTGGACGGCGGCTGGCGGATGCTGCGGGGCGACGAGGTCGGCGCGCTGCTCGCCGCCCACCTGGTGCGCCGGGGCGCCACCGGCGTGTTCGCCGAGTCGATCGTCTCGTCCTCGCTGCTGGGCCGCATCGCCGCGAAGGCGGGCCTGGGATACGAGGAGACCCTGACGGGCTTCAAGTGGATCGCCCGTGTGGAGGGGCTGCGGTACGGGTACGAGGAGGCGCTCGGCTACTGCGTGGACCCGGAGGGCGTCCGCGACAAGGACGGCATCACGGCCGCGCTGCTCGTCGCCGAGCTGGCCTCCGTACTCAAGGAGCAGGGCCGTACGCTCCCCGACCTGCTGGACGACCTCGCGCTGGAGCACGGGCTGCACGCCACGGACCAGCTGTCGGTGCGGGTGGAGGACCTGTCGGTCATCGCGGACGCCATGCGCCGGCTGCGGGAGCGGCCGCCGGCCGCCCTGGCGGGGCTGCCGGTCACCTCGGCGGAGGACCTGTCGCGCGGCTCGGACCGGCTGCCGCCGACCGACGGGCTGCGCTACGGGCTCGACGGCGCCCGGGTGATCGTCCGCCCGAGCGGCACGGAGCCGAAGCTGAAGTGCTATCTGGAGGTCGTGGTGCCGGTCGGCGCGGCCGACGAGCTGCCGGCGGCCCGGACCAGGGCCACCGAGCTGCTGAACGGCATCAAGCGCGACCTGGCGGCCGCCGCCGGCATCTGACGACGGCGTCGACGGGGGCGGGCGCCGGGCCCGCCCCCGGATCAGCCGGTCGCGCCGAGGACCACCAGCAGCACCGCGCCCACGACGCACGGCGCGATGACCTCGTACGCCCAGCGCACCGACGCCGTGGGGTCGCCGTCCAGCCGCTTGTCGCCCGCGCGCTCGGCCAGCTCGCGCAGATCGGCCACGGTCTGGTCGGCGGGCGCGGTACGCGACTTGGAGTTTCGTACGTCGGTGGTAACAGAAGTACGGCGGTAAGGATCGTCCATGGCCTGCCGGGACTGCTGCCGGGCGGCCTTCTTGCGCTGCCGCAGCGACACGGGCACGGCCCACAGCTGGTACTTCTTGCCGTCCTGGGTGAACAGCTCGCTCGAATACCCGGCCCGTACGTCGGCGACGTCGGTCCACGGCAGCGTGATCGTGCGGAACGGGTTGCGGACGCGGATGCGCCGGTCGTTGGCGGACACCACCGGGCGCAGTGTGAAGGCGACGATCAGCGGCACCGCGGTCAGCAGCCCGGCGAGCGCCATCCACGGCACACGTCCCTCGCCCCGGAAGACGGCGTCGCCGCCGATCCAGCAGAGGAGCGCGAGGAGCAGGACTCCCGTGGCCAGCCCGGCGGGCGACCGGAAGGTCCGGTCGGCGTAGGTGGGCTCGTCGGGAGGCGTGGGGCTCGTCATGAGGCCGATTGTGCCTGACGCGTCGCGGGGGCGCGGCGGGGCGGTGCGGAAGGCGGCGATGACCTGGGCCCCTGTACAGGCCGCTACGCGCGTAGATATGCTCATCTGGTGACCATGCCCACCACCCTCCCCGCATTCGCCGACGCGACGGCGTCCGACAGTGCGCTGCGCCGCTTCCTGCACGGGCTGCCCGGCGTCGACGCGGTCGGCCTCGAAGCGCGCGCCGCCGCCCTCGGAACCAGGTCGATCAAGACGACGGCCAAGGCGTACGCCATCGACCTCGCCATCTCGATGATCGACCTGACGACGCTGGAAGGCGCGGACACCCCCGGCAAGGTCCGGGCGCTCGCCGCCAAGGCCGTCAACCCCGATCCCACCGACCGCACGACCCCGCGCACCGCCGCGGTCTGCGTGTACCCCGACATGGCGGCCACCGCGGCCGCCGCCCTGGCCGGCTCCGGCGTCAAGGTGGCGTCCGTCGCGACGGCCTTCCCCGCCGGGCGCGCCGCGCTCGACGTGAAGCTCGCGGACGTCCGGGACGCCGTGGCGGCCGGGGCCGACGAGATCGACATGGTGATCGACCGGGGCGCGTTCCTGGCCGGCCGCTATCTGAAGGTGTACGAGGAGATCCTCGCCGTGAAGGCGGAGTGCGGCTCCGCCCGGCTCAAGGTGATCTTCGAGACCGGTGAGCTGTCCACGTACGACAACATCCGGCGGGCCTCCTGGCTCGGGATGCTGGCGGGCGCGGACTTCATCAAGACCTCGACCGGCAAGGTCGCGACCAACGCCACACCGGCGAACACGCTGCTGATGCTGGAGGCGGTGCGCGACTTCCGGGCGCAGACCGGCGTCCAGATCGGGGTGAAGCCGGCCGGCGGCATCCGCACCTCGAAGGACGCGGTCAAGTTCCTCGTGCTGGTCAACGAGACGGCGGGCGAGGACTGGCTGGACAACCACTGGTTCCGCTTCGGCGCCTCCAGCCTGCTGAACGATCTGCTGATGCAGCGCCAGAAGCTCAGCACCGGCCGTTACTCCGGCCCCGATTACGTGACGGTGGACTGATACCCATGGCATCCGCATTCGAGTACGCACCGGCGCCGGAGTCCCGTTCCGTCGTCGACATCGCCCCTTCGTACGGCCTGTTCATCGACGGTGAGTTCACCGACGCGGCGGACGGCAAGGTCTTCAAGACGGTCTCGCCGAGCAGCGAGGAGGTGCTGTCCGAGGTCGCGCGGGCCGGCGCCGAGGACGTGGACCGGGCCGTGAAGGCGGCGCGCGGGGCGTTCGAGAAGTGGTCGGCGCTGCCCGGCTCCGAGCGCGCCAAGTACCTGTTCCGGATCGCCCGGATCATCCAGGAGCGCAGCCGCGAGCTGGCCGTCCTGGAGACCCTGGACAACGGCAAGCCGATCAAGGAGACCCGCGACGCGGACCTGCCGCTCGTCGCCGCGCACTTCTTCTACTACGCGGGCTGGGCCGACAAGCTGGACCACGCCGGCTTCGGGCCGAACCCGCGCCCGCTGGGCGTGGCCGGCCAGGTCATCCCGTGGAACTTCCCGCTGCTGATGCTGGCGTGGAAGATCGCCCCGGCGCTCGCCACGGGCAACACGGTGGTCCTCAAGCCCGCCGAGACGACGCCCCTGTCCGCGCTGTTCTTCGCGGACATCTGCCGCCAGGCGGGCCTGCCCAGAGGTGTCGTGAACATCCTGACGGGGTACGGCGACGCCGGCGAGGCACTCGTCTCGCACCCCGACGTGAACAAGGTGGCCTTCACCGGCTCGACCGCCGTCGGCAAGGCCATCGCGCGCCAGGTCGCGGGGACGGACAAGAGGGTCACGCTGGAGCTGGGCGGCAAGGGCGCCAACATCGTCTTCGACGACGCCCCGATCGACCAGGCCGTCGAGGGCATCGTGACCGGCATCTTCTTCAACCAGGGCCAGGTGTGCTGCGCGGGCTCGCGCCTCCTGGTACAGGAATCCGTCCAGGACGAGCTGCTGGACGCCCTCAAGCGCCGGCTGACCACGCTGCGCCTCGGCGACCCGCTGGACAAGAACACCGACATCGGCGCGATCAACTCCGCGGAGCAGCTGGCCCGGATCACCGCGCTCACCGAGACCGGCGAGGCGGAGGGCGCGGAACGCTGGTCGGCCCCGTGCGAACTGCCCTCGGCGGGTTACTGGTTCGCCCCGACGCTGTTCACCAACGTCACCCAGGCGCACACGATCGCCCGCGACGAGATCTTCGGCCCGGTCCTCTCCGTGCTGTCGTTCCGCACGCCGGACGAGGCGGTTGCCAAGGCGAACAACAGCCAGTACGGCCTCTCGGCCGGCATCTGGACGGAGAAGGGCTCGCGCATCCTCGCGGTGGCGAACAAGCTCCGGGCGGGCGTTGTCTGGGCCAACACGTTCAACAAGTTCGACCCGACCTCGCCGTTCGGCGGATACAAGGAGTCGGGCTTCGGCCGCGAAGGCGGCCGCCACGGCCTGGAGGCGTACCTCGATGTCCGATAACCGTCTGAGCGTCTTCAAGACCTACAAGCTGTACGTCGGGGGCAAGTTTCCCCGTTCCGAGAGCGGCCGGGTGTACGAGGTGACGGACTCGAAGGGCAGGTGGCTGGCGAACGCGCCCCAGTCGTCCCGCAAGGACGCGCGGGACGCGGTCGTGGCCGCCCGCAAGGCGTTCGGCGGCTGGTCGGGGGCGACCGCGTACAACCGCGGCCAGGTCCTCTACCGCGTCGCGGAGATGCTGGAGGGCCGCCGCGAGCAGTTCGTCCGGGAGGTGGCCGAGGCGGAGGGCCTGTCGAAGTCCAAGGCGGCGGCCGTCGTGGACGCGGCGGTGGACCGCTGGGTCTGGTACGCGGGCTGGACGGACAAGGTGGCCCAGGTGGTGGGCGGGGCGAACCCGGTCGCGGGCCCGTTCTTCAACCTGTCGACGCCCGAGCCGACGGGCGTGGTGACGGTTCTCGCCCCGCAGGAGTCGTCGTTCCTGGGGCTGGTCTCGGTGGTGGCTCCGGTGATCGCTACCGGCAACACGGTGGTCGTGGTGGCCTCCGCGAAGTCCCCGCTGCCCGCCCTGTCGCTGGGCGAGGTGCTGGCCACCTCGGACCTGCCGGGCGGTGTGGTCAACGTCCTGTCGGGGAGGACGGCGGAGATCGCGGCGCCGCTCGCCGCCCACCAGGATGTGAACGGCATCGACCTCACGGGCGCGGACGCGGCCCTGGCGAAGGAGCTGGAGATCGCGGCGGCCGACAACCTGAAGCGGGTTTCGCGCCCGCCCGTCTCCCGCCACCACCCCGAGAAGGAGGCGCAGGGCGCCGCTCATCAACAGGCCGTGGAAGGGGACGGCGACGGCGTCGACTGGACGGCCGATCCCGGCACGCACCGGCTGACCGCCTTCCTGGAGACCAAGACGGTGTGGCACCCCACGGGCGCGCTGGGCGCCTCGGGCTCCTCGTACTGACGGACGGCGCGTACGGCCCGTTTCCCCGCGTCGTGACCGGGAAACGGGCCGTACGCCGTGCCGCACTGCGCCGTCAGTGGTGCAGGCCGTCCACGACCGGGCCGACCAGGGGCAGGTCCTTGATGGCGCCGCCACTGGTGAGCGGGTCGGTGACCAGGGCGGTGGACAGCGGCTTGAAGTCGGCGACCTGGGTGCCCACCGCGTTGTCCAGCGGGTCCGTTCCGGTGCCGGCCAGCGGGTCGAGCCGCAGATGGGTCACGGGCGCGATGCCGTTCCGCACGGCGTGCCCCAGGGCCCCGGTGACCGCGCCGCCGGCCGCCCCCGTGGCCTCCCCGAGGACGGCGTCGGTGCCGGTGTCCTGGACGACGGGCAGCGGGGCCGCCTGGGCCGCCGCACCCCCCGCGCCGAGCGCGGCTCCCACCGCGGTGACGGTCAGCCCCGCCCGCAGCAGGGTGCGGCGCCGGGACTTGGACAGTGCGTGACGTGCCATGGATTTCCCACCTGATCGGGCCGATGAAACCATCGACCGGGTAATCGTCCGAGCGCACAGAGTAGTTGAGATGTGATGCGCGATACCAACAGGACCTCCGGGGGTCCCCTGTGCGGGTCAATGCCTCAAACTCGTGTTCTGTGAGTTCCCAAGCGCTTCCGACCCGTGTTGTCCTGCTGACCGGTCCCTCCGGGTCCGGCAAGTCGTCCCTGGCGGCCCGTACCGGTCTTCCGGTTCTGCGGCTCGACGACTTCTACAAGGAGGCCGGCGACCCTACGCTGCCACTCGTCCCCGGCAGTACGGACATCGACTGGGACTCCCCGGACTCCTGGGACGCGGACGCGGCCGTCGCCGCGATCGGGGAACTCTGCGACGGCGGCAGCGCCGACGTTCCGGTGTACGACATCTCCACCAGCTCCCGCACCGGGCACGAGACGCTGCACATCGGACGCACCCCGCTCTTCGTGGCGGAGGGCATCTTCGCGGCGGACATCATCGACCGCTGCCAGGCGCGGGGGCTGCTGGCCGACGCACTCTGTCTGCGCGGGCGCCCCTCGACGACGTTCCGGCGCCGCCTGCTGCGCGATCTGCGCGAGAGCCGCAAGTCGGTGCCGTTCCTGCTGCGGCGGGGCTGGCGCCTGATGCGTACCGAACGCCGCATCGTGGCCCGCCATGTGGCGCTGGGGGCGCATCCCTGCGCGAAGCGGGAGGCACTGGGCCGCCTGGCCGCGGCCGCAGCGGGCCGACGCCGCACCCCGGCCGCGCCCTGAACCCGTAACGCGCCGCGGGGCCGGACAGGACCCCCCGGCCCGTCCGACCCCGCAGCTTTCCCCCGTACCCCGTTGTCCCCCGTATCCCCCCGGGCCCCCGTTCTCTCCCCCGTTGTTCGCGCCCCCGCCTCCCCCGAGACGGTGGCGCCCCCGTGTTCCCCCCAGCCTTCAGGCCACCAGCTCGCCGAAGGACTCCTCCTGGTCACGGCCGAAGCTGAGGACCTCGTCCTCGCGCAGCCGGCGGAGCGACCGCCAGATGCTCGACTTCACCGTGCCGACACTGATGTCGAGGATGGACGCGATCTCGGGGTCCGTACGACCCTCGTAGTAGCGCAGGACGAGCATCGTGCGCTGCAGTTCCGGCAGTCGCGCCAGCGCCTGCCAGAGCACGGCGCGCAGCTCCGTACCGCGCATCGCGTCCGTGTCGCCCACCGTCTCCGGCAGCTCCTCGGTCGGGTATTCGTTCAGCTTGCGCCTGCGCCAGGCGCTGATGTGCAGGTTGGTCATCGTCCGGCGCAGATAACCGCCGACCGCGGCCTTGTCGCTGATGCGGTCCCAGGCCCGGTACGTCGAGAAGAGGGCGCTCTGGAGCAGGTCCTCCGCCTCGAAGCGGTCGCCGGTCAGGTGATAGGCGGTGGCGTACAGGGAGGCGCGGCGCTCCCGGACGTAGGCCGTGAACGCCGCTTCGGCGTCCTCGGACCTGACCGGTGCCTTCCGCTCCCCCGAGTCCTCCCCGTACGCGCTTCCCCCCGCGTCAACCACCGTCATGAATGACGTGTGCTGACGCCCGGCGCCTCGAACGCACCCCCGTCCGTTCACTGCGGCGCCGGACTTCTCCGTGCTCCGACCGACATCGTGCAGACGCGTGACAACTGCGCTCGCGTTGATGCTGTGAGTTGCGTTCATCCCGCGCCCCCCATCGGTGGAGTCCATCCGTTCCTTGTGCCAATGAGCTTGCCGGGGCAGTTTCATGGCCCTGTCCGCCGACTGTCACAGGCCTGTCACAGGGCCCCGCGGCGGCACGAACCCTTGTTTCCTGATGCATGAGGGACGTATGGGGCGCGTATCAAGGGGGACCGACTGTCGAACTGGGGCGCCCCATGGGTCAGAATGACCAAGTGCCTTTCCTGTTGCTGATCGAGGACGACGACGCCATCCGCACGGCCCTCGAACTCTCGCTGTCACGCCAGGGCCACCGTGTGGCCACCGCGGCGACGGGAGAGGACGGCCTCAACCTGCTGCGCGAGCAGCGCCCCGACCTGGTCGTGCTGGACGTGATGCTGCCCGGAATCGACGGTTTCGAGGTGTGCCGCCGCATCCGCCGTACCGACCAGCTGCCGATCATCCTGCTGACCGCGCGCAGCGACGACATCGACGTCGTGGTCGGGCTGGAGTCCGGCGCCGACGACTACGTGGTCAAGCCGGTGCAGGGACGGGTGCTCGACGCCCGCATCCGCGCGGTGCTGCGCCGCGGCGAACGGGAGTCGACCGACTCCGCGACGTTCGGGAACGTGGTGATCGACCGTTCCGCGATGACCGTCACCAAGAACGGCGAGGACCTCCAGCTCACCCCGACCGAGCTGCGCCTCCTGCTCGAACTGAGCCGCCGGCCCGGCCAGGCCCTGTCCCGGCAGCAGTTGCTGCGTCTGGTCTGGGAGCACGACTACCTGGGCGACTCCCGGCTGGTGGACGCCTGTGTCCAGCGCCTGCGCGCCAAGGTCGAGGACATTCCGTCGTCGCCGACCCTGATCCGTACCGTACGGGGCGTGGGATACCGGCTGGACTCTCCGCAGTGAGCACGGCTGTGCGGCGGGGCCTGCGCGCCGGGCTCCGCTGGACCAGCCTGCGGCTGCGGCTCGTCATCGTCTTCGCGCTGGTCGCCCTGACCGCCGCCGCGTCGGCCTCCGGGATCGCGTACTGGCTGAACCGCGAGGCGGTGCTGACGCGTACGCAGGACGCGGCGCTCGGGGACTTCCGCCAGGAGATGCAGACGCGCGCCGCCTCGCTGCCGCTGCGTCCCACCAAGGAGGACCTGCAGGCGGCCGCCGTGCAGATGGCGAGCAGCAGCCCCGGTTACAGCGTGCTGCTGATCGACGAGCGCGAGCCGGGCAAGCCCATCGTCGGCAACTCCGACCTGGACACCTTCACCCGCAGCAACGTTCCGCTGTCGCTCCAGGAGCAGGTGAACCGCAAGCAGCCGGTCAAGGCGGGCAACAAGTACGAGTACCACCTGTTCTGGCAGCGCACCTCCATACGCGGCACGCCGTACCTCGTCGCCGGTACGAAGATCATCGGCGGCGGGCCGACCGGTTACATGCTGAAGTCGCTCGACCAGGAGCGTCAGGACCTCTCCTCGCTCGCCTGGTCGCTGGGCATCGCCACGGCGCTCGCGCTGGTCGGCTCGGCGCTGCTGGCGCAGGCGGCCGCGACGACCGTGCTGCGGCCGGTGCAGCGGCTCGGGGACGCGGCCCGCAAGCTGGGCGAGGGCAAGCTCGACACCCGGCTCGACGTGTCCGGCACCGATGAACTGGCCGATCTGTCGCGCACGTTCAACAGGACGGCCAGTTCGCTGGAGAAGAAGGTCGCCGACATGAGCGCGCGCGAGGAGGCAAGCCGCCGCTTCGTCGCCGACATGTCGCACGAGCTGCGCACCCCGCTGACGGCGCTCACCGCGGTCACGGAGGTGCTGGAGGACGAGGTCGACAGCCTCGATCCGATGATCGCGCCCGCCGTGAACCTGGTGGTCAGCGAGACCCGGCGGCTGAACAACCTGGTCGAGAACCTGATGGAGGTCACCCGCTTCGACGCGGGCACGGCCCGGCTGGTCCTGGACACCGTGGACGTGGCCGACCAGGTGACCGCCTGCATCGACGCCCGTGCGTGGCTGGACGCGGTGGAGCTGGACGCCGAGCGCGGCACGATGGTCCGCCTCGATCCGCGCCGGCTCGACGTGATCCTGGCCAACCTGATCGGCAACGCGCTCAAGCACGGCGGTTCGCCGGTGCGGGTGTCGGTGCGCATCGAGGGCGAGGAACTGGTCATCGAGGTCCGCGACCACGGGCCCGGCATCCCCGAGGACGTCCTGCCGCACGTCTTCGACCGCTTCTACAAGGCCAGCGCCTCCCGGCCGCGCTCGGACGGCAGCGGGCTCGGGCTGTCCATCGCCGTGGAGAACGCGCACATCCACAACGGCGACATCACCGCGCACAATTCGCCGGACGGGGACGGCGCGGTCTTCGTCCTGCGGCTGCCGCGCGACGCCGGCGCGCCGAGCCGTACCGCCGGCGACCACGACGCACCGATACCGGACCACCAGGAGGACGACTCGACGTGAGGCGCAGCGAACGCCGGGGGCTCCGAACCGCCGCCGCCCTGGCAGGTGCCGCACTCTGTGCCGCACTGGCGACGGGCTGCGGCATCCGTACGACCTCGGTGCCGGTGGACGCCGGTGCCGCTCCGTCCCGGGTGCCGTGCGCGATGCCCGCCTCGGACGCGGCGCAAACCGGGCGGGGCATCCCGGTGGAGATCTACCTGGTGTGCGCCTCGCAGCTGGTGACGGTGGACCGCGCGGCGCAGGTCCAGGAGGCGCGCGGGGACCGGCTGGGCACCGCGACCGGGCTGCTGGACGAGCTGCGCAGGCCGCCCACGGCGGACGAGCGGCAGGCGGGCTTCTCCACGAACGTCCCCGAGGGGCTCCGTGTGTCGGGTCCGCGCGCGGGCGACGCGAAGGGGGTGCTGCGGCTCAGCGTGCAGCCGGAGGACCTGTCGGCGGAGGCGCTGGCCCAGATCGTCTGCACCTTCACGGAGCACGAGTCGCTGACGTCCGACGAGATGGTGACGCTGGGCGGGCCGGGCGACTATCCGGCGCGGGGCTATCTGTGCACGGCGGAGACGAAGGCGAGCCCGAAGGAGATGCCTGACACGGTGGGAACGCCGTAAGGGGCGCGGGTTTCGCGGTGGCGGCGCGGGGAACGCCGTGAGGCAGGTCTCCCCGGGAGCTGCGGAACCGATCCTGCCGCGGTCCGCGTCTAGGGCTTCGTGCGTCACAGTACGGACGGTCAGGCCGTCATCCGTTTCCGCGCGGCAGGGGTGTCGCTGCTCCTCGCGCATCTGCTGATCGTCGGGTGGCTCACTCTGCGCCCGCTGGACGTGCCGTGGGTGACCGCCGCCAACTTCTCACCGCTCGCCGGCATCAAGGCCGACCTGTCCCTCGGCCCGGCCGCCGCGTTCCGCCAGATCGGCGGGGCGCTGCTGCTGCTGGCGCCGCTGGGGGTGCTGCTCCCGATGGCCGAGGGCCGTCTGTACGTGTCCCCGTGGCTTTCGCTGGCCCGTACGGTGGCGGCGGGCTCGCTGATCTCGCTGGCCATCGAGCTGGGGCAGACCGGGGTGCCGGGGCAGGTCGTGGACGTCGACTCGCTGTTCCTGAACACGGCGGGCGTCGCGCTGGCGCACGTCCTGGTGGTGCCGGCGGGCCGGGCCCGGCTGCGCCGGCGCGCCGGGCAGGAGCGCCGGGTGGTGTCGCGGGCCGGGAACGAGGCGGCTCAGGGTTCGACCCCGACGATTTCCAGGGTCGGGATGGCCCCGTAGAGCGATGCTTTGCCCCTGTTCGTCGCGCGACGATGGATGCATCGGGAGCACGACGGACTGCTCCCCGCAACGGTTCGCGAAGGAGCTCACCATGGCCGCACTTGCCCGCCCCCGTGACGGACGCATGATCGGTGGAGTGTGCGCGGCGCTGGCGAGGCGCTTCGGCACGTCGGCGACGACGATGCGTGTCGTCTTCCTGGTCTCGTGTCTGCTGCCGGGACCGCAGTTCCTGCTCTATCTGGCGCTGTGGCTGCTGCTGCCCCAGGAGCGGCCGTCGTCGTCGGCGACCGCCTGGTGACCGTCCGGCGGACATGACCGTGGGCGGGCCCCGACCGGGGGGCCCGCCCACAGGCGTGCTGCGGCTGCTGCCGGATCAGCGGCCGAGCGGCACACCGTTGGCGGTCAGGCCGTTGGCGGTCACCCCACCGGCGGGCAGGCCGCCGAGGAGGCCCTTGACCGGGGCGGCGGCGTCGCCCAGGACCTTCGTCTGGCTGGTGCCGAGGAGCTGGTCGGCGGTGTCCTGGACCGGCAGCGTCGAGGTGGCGTCGGCCACGGCCCCGGCGACGGGCACCACGCTGGTCACGGTCTCCAGCGGCAGCGCGGAGGCCGAGGCGGTGCCGGCGGCGGCAGCGGCGAAGGCGGCACCGAGTGCGGCGACGCCGAGAGTCCGGGCAGCAGACTGCTTCATATGACATTCATCCTTGGGGAAGGGGATGTGAGCGGCTTCGCAACGTAGTCAGCCGTCGCCCCGCTCCGCAAACATCGCCACCCCGGAGAAAACGGCCGGAAAAACCTTTCCCCGGCCGTTTTCCTTGCCGTTTCGTCAACCGGCGAGCGAGGAAGACACGCTGGTCGCAGCGGTCTGCTCGAAAAGCCATTCGGACTTGAGCTCGGCATATCCGGGCTTGATGACATCGTTGATCATCGCGAGACGTTCATCGAAAGGAATGAACGCCGACTTCATCGCGTTGACGGTGAACCATTGCATGTCGTCGAGCGTGTATCCGAAAGTCTCGGTCAGCTTCTCGAATTCGCGACTCATGCTGGTGCCGCTCATCAGCCGGTTGTCCGTGTTGACGGTGGCCCGGAAGTGCAGCTTGCGCAGCAGCCCGATGGGGTGCTCGGCGTACGAGGTGGCCGCCCCGGTCTGCAGGTTGGAGGTCGGGCACATCTCCAGCGGGATGCGCTTGTCCCGTACGTACGAGGCGAGCCGGCCCAGCTTCACCGAGCCGTCCTCGGCGACCTCGATGTCGTCGATGATGCGGACCCCGTGTCCGAGCCGGTCGGCGCCGCACCACTGAATGGCCTGCCAGATGGACGGCAGTCCGAACGCCTCGCCCGCGTGGATCGTGAAGTGGTTGTTCTCGCGCTTGAGGTACTCGAACGCGTCCAGGTGCCGGGTGGGCGGGAAGCCGGCCTCGGCGCCCGCGATGTCGAACCCGGCGACGCCCTGGTCGCGGTAGCGGTTGGCGAGTTCGGCGATCTCCAGGGACCGCGCGGCGTGCCGCATGGCGGTGAGCAGGGCGCCGACGCGGATGCGGTTGCCGTCCTGCCTGGCCCGCCGCTCGCCCTCGCGGAACCCCTCGTTGACGGCCTCGACGACCTCTTCGAGGGTCAGCCCGGCTTCCAGATGCTGCTCGGGGGCGTACCGCACCTCGGCGTAGACGACACCGTCGGCCGCCAGGTCCTCGGCGCACTCGGCGGCGACCCGGAACAGCGCGTCACGGGTCTGCATGACGGCGCAGGTGTGGGCGAACGTCTCCAGGTACCGCTCCAGCGATCCGGAGTCGGCGGCCTCCCGGAACCAGATGCCGAGTTTGTCGGGCTCGGTCTCGGGAAGGGCGTCGTAACCGACCGCGGCGGCGAGATCGACGATCGTGCCGGGTCGCAGCCCGCCGTCGAGGTGGTCGTGCAGAAGGACCTTGGGGGCCCGCCGGATCTGGTCCCGGCCGGGCACGTTGAGGGTGGGGCTCATCATTCACGCACTCTAACGCCTACGCGCGTAGAGCGCGCTTGTCGTTGCATAACGGATACGCGCGGCGGGAAGGGCGCGTCCGGGCGGAGCCCCTGCGGAGCCCGCACGTAACAGACACCGCGAACAGGGGTGGCGTACACCCCGGTGTCTGACACTGTTACGCCATGGCACAGCGCGCACTCCCCCAGCCTGCGGCAAGGCTGGGACGGGCCGTCGGAGCGGCGGCCGGAACAACAACGGTCGGCGGCGTGGTCCTGCTGCTCCCGGACGGCGAACCCCACTCGAACCGCCGCCCCTCCTCCCTCTCCCACGCCCGCCTGCTCCCGCTGGCCCGCGCACTGGCGCACGCGGGGCGCGGCGACGGCCTCGCCGCCCATGTGGTGCGCTACCGCTGTCGCGGCTGGAACGAGGACGCCGCGCAGCTCGCGGCGGACGCGGAGTGGGCGGTGGAGGAGACCGTACGCCGCTACGGGGACGTCCCCGTCTGCCTGGCCGGCCATGGCATGGGCGCCCGCGCGGCCCTGCGGGCGGGCGGCCATCCCTCGGTCGGCGCGGTCCTGGCCCTGGCCCCCTGGCTGCCGGGCGACCCGTCCGCCGACCCGGAACCGGTCAAGCACCTGGTGGGCCGCCCGGTCCTGCTGGTCCACGGCACCAACGACGCCCGCTGCGAACCGGAGTTGTCGTTCCGTCTGGCCCAGCGTGCCAAGAAGATCCACCGCGACACCTGCCGCTTCGAGGTGCATTCGGACGGCCACGCCCTGCGCCAGCACCGCTCGGAAGTAACGGCCCTGTGCGCCGACTTCATCCGCGGCACCCTCTTCGGCCACCCCTACGCCCGCCCCCTGACCGACGCCCTGGCGGCCCCGCCGCCCCTGGGTCTGCGGATGCCTCTGGCCGTGGGCTTCGGAAAGTCACTGAGCACGTAGGACACGGTCGGGGCCCGCGCTCTCGCCCTCGCCCTCGCGGAACGGCGCCGCGACGTCCGCCACGTGCTCGCCCGGCTTCGCCGTTGCCCAGTTCGGGTAGTACACCTCCCGGTTGGGCGCGGTGGGACTGTGGCCGTGGGCGGTGAGCCAGGCCGCCACCGCGTCGTGGGCCGCCGGTATGGACGGGTCGCCGTCGGGACGCTTCGTCAGGGCCGTGTACGCCTCGCGGTGCGCCGGTTCGATGCGTACGCCGATGCGGCCGGCCGGTTCGACCGCGTTCCGGGTGGGTGCGCAGAGCTCGACCGGGCCGTCGGAGTCCTCGCTCACCAGACCGTGGTAGACGGCGAACAGCGGGCCGGACAGGCACGCTTCCGCCCGGCGCAGGTGGGAGAAGAGCAGCTCGGTCGATTCCGCGAGGAAGGCGGGAAGGTCTGCGGCGGTCACGTGGCGCTGAAGGAACAGGACCTTCTGCTCCGGCACCTCGCGCTCGACGATCTCGTACATGTACGGGCTCCTTCCGGTCAGGATCTCGCGGGCGTAGCCCACCGCCTCCCGGCGGGCCGCGTGTGCGGACTCCTGCTGGCGCCAGTAGGCGGCGAGCAGCCGTACCGCCTCTCCGTCACCGGCGTCGAGCACCTCCGCGATCCGCGCCAACGGCATGCCGGTGGCACGCAGCAGGGCGATGCGGCGGGCGCGTTCGACCTGGGCGGCGGTGTAGCGGCGGAAGCCGGTCCGGGGATCGACGCGGGCCGGGGGCAGCAGTCCCCGTTCGTCGTAGAGTCGCAGAGCCTTCGGGCTGAGCCTGGTCCTCGCGGCGAAGTCGCCGATACCGATCAAGTCCTCTTGCACGCGGTCACTGTGCACTCTGCCCCTGGGGCAGAGACAAGTGGAGCGACGCAAGGCGGGGCTCCTACGCCAGCAGGTTCCCCCGGCGGCTCAGGAGGAACCGTTTGAACGCCGCTACCGGGGGTGTGTCCGGGTGGCCGTCCAGCCAGGCCACTCCGATCTCGCGCACCGCCCTCGGGGCCGTCACCGTCAGTTCGACCACGCCGGGGCGGGCCACCGCGGGTGGGGGCAGGAGAGCCACGCCGAGGCCCGCCGCGACCAGGCCGCGCAGGGTTTCCGCTTCCTCGCCCTCGAAGGCGACGCGCGGGGTGAAGCCGGCTTCGGCGCAGAGGTCGTCCGTGATGCGGCGCAGGCCGTAGCCGGGTTCGAGGGTGACGAAGGTTTCGTCGGCGGCTTCGGCGAGGCGGATGCGGCGGCGGGTGGCGAGGCGGTGGTCCTCGGGGACGACCAGGCGCAGGCGCTGTTCGTCCAGGCGGCGGGTGACGAGGTCGGGGGCGTCCGGGACCGGGGAGGTGAGGCAGAGGTCGAGGCCGCCGGCGCGAAGGCGTTCGATCATGGCCTCGCCGTAGTTCTGGACGAGCTGGAAGCGGACCCGGGGATGGTCGGCGCGGAAGGCGCGGATCAGGGCGGGAACGGTTTCGGAGCCCATCGTGTGGAGAAAGCCGAAGGCCACCTTGCCTGCGGCCGGGTCGGCGTCGGCGCGCACCGATTCGGCGGCCTTCTCCACCTCGGCGAGGGCGCGTTCGGCGGAGCCGAGGAAGGTGCGGCCCGCCGGGGTGAGGGAGACGGTGCGGCCCTTGCGGGCGAACAGGGCGACGCCCAGGTCGTCCTCAAGCCGGACCATGGCGCGCGAGAGCGTGGACTGCGGGACGCCCAGCTCCTGCGCGGCGCGCGTGACGTGCTCGTGGCGGGCGACCGCCGCGAAGTACGCGAGGCGCGGCGCGAGGACCGCGCGGATGTCTTCTTCGTAACTGCTCGGTGACAGCCGAGGCTGTGAGCTGTGCTGATGCGCCATGGGATTGATTATTCGCTGTTTGTGCATTGGACGCATGAAGGGGGGCCGACCTACGTTCGTCGCATGCCTCCTGCCAGTACCGGGGCGGTCACCCTCACCGTGGCCGCCTCGACCCAGCCGTCCCCCGTCACCGACACCACCGACCGGCTCGAACCCGGCCGCCCCGGCTACCGCCGGATGAGCTTCGCCCTCTTCGCCGCCGGTGTCGCGACGTTCGCACTCCTCTACTCCACGCAGGCGCTGCTGCCCGCCGTGTCCGCGTCCTTCGGCGCCACGGCCGGGCAGGCGAGCTGGACGGTCTCCGCGGCGACCGGCGCGCTGGCGCTGTGCGTGCTGCCGCTGAGCGCGCTGTCGGAACGGTTCGGGCGGCGGCAGATGATGACCGCCTCGCTGGTGATCGCGGTGACGGTCGGGCTGTTCGTGCCGTTCGCTCCCTCGCTCGGCTGGCTGATCGCGCTGCGCGCCGTGCAGGGTGCCGCGCTCGCCGGGCTGCCCGCGTCGGCGATGGCGTATCTGGCGGAAGAGGTGCGGCCCAAGGCGCTCGTCGCCGCGATCGGACTGTTCGTGGCCGGCAACAGCATCGGCGGCATGACCGGCCGCATCCTCACCGGCTGGGTCGCGCAGCTGTGGGGCTGGCGGGCGGCGCTCGGCGCGGTCGGGCTGCTGGCCGTGGTGTGCGCGGTCGTCTTCCACTTCATGATCCCGCGCGCCCGGCACTTCACTCCGGGCACGCTGAACCCGAAGGCCCTGGCCAGGACGGTCGGTTCGCACCTCGCCGACCCGCTGCTGCGCAGGCTGTACGCGATCGGCGCGCTGTTCATGACGGTGTTCGGCGCGGTGTACACGGTCATCGGCTACCGGCTCGTGGAGGCGCCGTTCCACCTGCCGCAGGGCATCGTCGGGTCGATCTTCCTGGTCTACCTCGTGGGTACGGTCTCCTCCGCCGCGGCCGGTCGGCTGGTGGCGCGGCTCGGGCGCCGGGGCGCGCTGTACCTGGCCGTGTCGACCACGGCGGCGGGTCTGCTGCTCTCGCTGGCGGACCGGTTGGCCGCCGTCCTGCTCGGCCTGGTGCTGATCACGGCCGGGTTCTTCGCGGGCCACGCGGTCGCCTCCTCGGCGGTGAGCCGTACGGCGACCACGGGGCGCGCGCAGGCGTCGGCCCTGTACCAGTCGGCGTACTACCTGGGTTCCAGCGCGGGCGGCACGCTCGGCGCGGTCGCCTTCCACGCCGGCGGCTGGGCGGGCACGGTGGCGCTGGGGCTGTTCGCCGTACTCGGCGTCGTCACCATCACGCTGTACGGGACGCGCGCCGCCCGTGCCGAACGGCTGCGGCTCTCCCCCGTGGCGTCCGTACAGAACTGAGACATTTCACGTACAACCAACCGCTCCCCTTCGCGCATCTAGCAGGCGGAATCACCGCAGTGCGCGCGAAGGGGAGTTGGCGTACATGGGAGACGGGAAGAACATGCGGAACATTCGGGGGACCGGGGGCGTACGGGTACGGCGGGGGCTGGTGCTGTCCGTCGCGGCGCTGACCGCGATACCGGCGTTCGTCATCGGTACGGGCGGCAGCGCGCAGGCGGCGTCCTGCACGAAGTCGAAGGGGCCGTACCAGAAGCAGGTCGAGAAGTACCTGCACCTGAAGGTGGACGGAAAGCAGTCGTCGGCCGACTGCAAGGCGATCCGGTCGTTCCAGAACAAATACGGTGTCACTCCGGCCATCGGTTATGCGGGACCGGTCACCTGGCGGACGATGCAGACGCTCACCGCGCAGAAGGCCGCCGGGAAGAACCCGAACAAGGCCAAGAAGTGCCCCACGAACAAGGGGCGGATCGCCTGCGTCGACCTGACGCGGCAGCTCAGCTGGATCCAGGACGGCAAGAAGCTGAAGTTCGGGCCGGTTCCGGTGCGGACGGGGCGGGACAAGTACGAGACCCGGTCGGGCGCGAAGAAGATCTACTGGCGCCACAAGAACCATGTGTCGTCGATCTACCACGTGGCCATGCCGTACTCGCAGTTCTTCGACGGCGGGCAGGCGTTCCACGCGGTCGGCGTGAAGATGTGGAACCCGCCGGGGTCGCACGGCTGCGTCAACATGCGTACCGCCGACGCGAAGTCATACTGGAACCTGTTGAGGAACGGCGACGACGTCTACGTGTACGGCCGCAAGCCGGGGACCTGACCGGTTTCCGCCCTTCCCGCCCCCGTTGTCAGTGGCCTGCGGTAGCTTCCGAAGTGCTGGGTGAAGTGAGCGGTGTCACAGCGCGACAGGGGTGGAACGGGCGATGGGTGAACTGACAGCGGCGGCGGCAGCGGGGTCCGGCTCCGGGGCGGCCGACGACCTCGACAGCCGGCTGGAGGGACACCGGGTCGAGCTGACGGGTTACTGCTACCGGATGCTCGGCTCGGCCTTCGAGGCGGAGGACGCCGTCCAGGACACGCTGGTACGGGCCTGGCGCAACTTCGACAAGTTCGAGGGCCGGTCCTCGCTGCGCTCCTGGCTGTACCGCATCGCGACCAACGTCTGTCTCGACATGCTGAACGCGGGCAGGAAGCGGGCGCGGCCGGTGGATCTGTCGGGGCCGACGCCGCTCGCGCAGGCCGCGCTCAACCCGCTGCCGGAGAACACCTGGCTGGAGCCGATGCCGGACGGCCGCATCCTGCCGACGGTCGAGGACCCTGCGGAGGCGGCGGTGGCGCGCGAATCGGTGCGGCTCGCGTTCGTCGCCGCGCTCCAGCATCTGCCGCCGAAGCAGCGGGCCGTGCTGATCCTGCGCGAGGTGCTGGCGTGGAAGGCCGCCGAGGTGGCGGAGCTGCTCGACACCTCGGTCGCCTCGGTCAACAGCGCCCTCCAGCGCGCACGGGCGACGCTCACCGACCACGAATCGGTGGCCGCCGACGCGGCGAACCCGCTGGACGAGGAGCAGGCCAAGCTCCTGGAGCGATACGTGGCGGCGTTCGAGGGGTACGACATGAAGGCGCTGACCGCGCTCCTCCACGAGGACGCGGTGATGACGATGCCGCCGTTCGACCTCTGGCTCCGGGGCCACGACGACATCACCGGCTTCATGACCTCCATCGGCGCGGGCTGCGCCGGCTCCCGTCTCGTCGCGACCTCCGCCAACGGCACCCCGGCCTTCGCCCACTACAAGCCGAACCCGGAGGGCCCCGGCTTCGTCCCGTGGGCGGTCCAGGTCATCGACATCTCGGACGGCGCGATCACGGGCATGCACTGCTTCCTGGACACGCCCCGCTGGTTCCCGCTGTTCGGCCTCCCGGACCACCTGGAGGCGGACGAGGCGTAAGGCGCGCGGGCCGGGCGGCGCCCGCTTCACGGCCGCCCGTCCCCCACCACGTCCCCCAGCCCCACCAGGTTGAGCAACGCCCCCAGTTCCGGGGGTGTCCCCCGTAGTCGCAGGCGGCGGTCGCCCGTCCTCCGGGCGGTCAGGGAGAGGCGGGCCAGGACCTCCACCGTGGTCAGGTCCGGGTGGACGAGGCCGCTCAGGTCGCAGTCGACCGCCGTGACCGCGGCCGGGGTCGCCGCGAGCAGTGCCTCCAGCTCGGCGCACAGGCGCGGGGCGGCGGCGCGGGTGAGGCGGCCGGAGAGGACGAGCGCGGCCGGGCGCGGGGCTTCCATACCCTGACAGACCCGGGCCGGACCGAAAACTCATCGCCCGAGTTCATCGCCCGGCGGCTCGCCACGCCCGCAGCCCCGCAGGCTCCTCAGCCGGCCGGGAAGATCCCCGTGTCCAGGTCCAGGCCGAACGGATCGGGGAGGGTCAGCTTCTCGCCGTACTCGACCGTGGCCAGTTGCCGGTACGTACCGCTTCGGGGCTCCCCGTACAGCGTGGCGGTGGGACGGCCCGAGTGCCACGGGTCCAGCAGGAGGAACAGTTCGACGCCCGCCTTCGCGTAGCCGTGCACCTTGCCGATGCGGTCGTGGTTGGCGTTGGCCTGCGACGTGATCTCGACGACCAGCAGCGCTTCCTCGGCGGGGACGCGGTTGCCCGGTCCGGACGCCACGGCCCGCGGGACGACCACGAGGTCGGGGATGTAGAGCCCGGCCCGGCCGGGGACCGAGACGCCCAGCGTTTGATAAATACCCCAGTCTTCCGGGATCACTGAGTAGAGCCTGCGCTGGAGCAGCTCCGCAGTGGTGTTGTGGTCCTTGGACGGTGGCGGCGACACAGTGACGATCCCCTCGATGATCTCCACCTTGCAGCCCTCCGGCGCGTCCGTCTCCTCCCAGATCCGGACGAGGTCGTCCCACTCCTGGCCCTGTCCCTGGCCCGGCGCGGGATCGACGGTGAGTGCGCTCATGGCGGTCTCTCCTCGTATTGGTGCGTCACCGAGTCCAGCATGCCGAACGGGACCGGGGGCAGTCCACCGGTCCCGTTCACCCGTACGGGGAAGGCGCAGGTCAGGCGATACGTTCCCGCACCACCGGGGTCGCCGTGTACGGGGTGCCGGCCGGTTCGATGTCGTAGGCGTCCGGGAGCGCCTTGAGGGCGTAGTCGAACTTCTCCGGGGTGTCCGTGTGCAGCGTCAGCAGCGGCCGGCCCGCGATGACCTCGTCGCCGGGCTTGGCGTGCAGCTCGATGCCCGCGCCGGCCTGCACCGGGTCCTCCTTGCGGGCGCGGCCCGCGCCGAGGCGCCAGGCGGCGACGCCGATGTCGTACGCGTCCAGGCGGGTCAGCACGCCGGAGGCGGACGCCTTGATGACGTGCTGCTCGCGGGCGACCGGGAGCGGGGCATCCGGGTCGCCGCCCTGGGCGGAGATCATCCGGCGCCAGACGTCCATCGCGGAGCCGTCGGTGAGGGCCTTCTCCGGGTCGGCGTCCTTGAGCCCGGCCGCGTCCAGCATCTCGCGGGCGAGGGCCAGGGTGAGGTCGACGACGTCCTTGGGGCCGCCGCCGGCCAGGACCTCGACGGACTCGCGGACCTCCAGGGCGTTGCCCGCGGTGAGGCCGAGCGGGGTGGACATGTCGGTGAGCAGGGCGACCGTGCGGACGCCGCTGTCGGTGCCGAGGGCGACCATGGTGGAGGCCAGCTCGCGGGCGTCGTCGAGGTTCTTCATGAAGGCGCCGGAGCCGACCTTGACGTCCAGGACGAGGGCGCCGGTGCCCTCGGCGATCTTCTTGGACATGATCGAGCTGGCGATGAGCGGGATCGCCTCGACGGTGCCGGTGACGTCGCGCAGCGCGTACAGCTTCTTGTCGGCGGGGGCCAGGCCGTCACCGGCGGCGCAGATGACGGCGCCGGTGGTGTCGAGGACGTCCAGCATCTCGGCGTTGGAGAGGTGGGCGCGCCAGCCGGGGATGGACTCCAGCTTGTCCAGCGTGCCGCCGGTGTGGCCGAGGCCGCGGCCGCTGAGCTGGGGCACGGCCGCGCCGCAGGCGGCGACGAGCGGGGCGAGCGGGAGGGTGATCTTGTCGCCGACGCCGCCCGTGGAGTGCTTGTCCGTGGTGGGGCGGGAGAGGGCGGCGAAGTCCATGCGTTCGCCGGAGGCGATCATCGCGGCGGTCCAGCGGGCGATCTCCGTACGGTTCATGCCGTTCAGCAGGATCGCCATGGCCAGCGCGGACATCTGCTCGTCGGCGACCTCGCCGCGGGTGTACGCGTCGATGACCCAGTCGATCTGCTCGGGTGTCAGCTCGCCGCGGTCCCGCTTGGTGCGGATGACGGAGATGGCGTCCATGGTGAGGCGTCCTTCCGGCCGGTTCGTACAAACGCGTGAGTGGCTGACTCTACGCGCATAGAGGGAGAAAGAGCTGCCGGGTGGACCCGTTGTGCGGGTCCACCCGGCGGTGGTTCAGCCGAGGTGGGCCGGGCCGAAGGCCTGCGGCAGCATCTCGTCCAGGGTGCGGAGTCCGTCCGGGGTCTCCAGGAGCATCTCCGGGCCGCCGAACTCGTACAGCAGCTGCCTGCACCGGCCGCACGGGACCAGGATCTCGCCCGCCCCGTCCACGCAGGTGAAGTGGGTGAGCCGGCCGCCGCCGGTGGCGTGCAGCTGGGAGACCAGGCCGCACTCGGCGCACAGCCCGATCCCGTACGAGGCGTTCTCGACGTTGCAGCCGGTGATCGTGCGGCCGTCGTCGACGCGGGCGGCGACGCCGACCGGGTAGCCGGAGTACGGGGCGTACGCGCGGGACATGGCGTCCCGCGCGGCGGCCCGCAGGGCCTCCCAGTCGGCGTCGGTGAAGGCCGCGGCGGTCACTTGCCCTGGCCCTTGCGGTAGCGCATGCCGTCCGCCTTGGGCATCCGCAACCGCTGTGCGGAGAGGGAGAGGACGAGCAGCGTGACGATGTACGGGGTCGCGCTCACGAACTCGGTGGGCACGCTGTCCGTACCGAGGTACCAGACCAGGACGACGGCCGCGACGACGGCGCTGATCACACCCTGCGTGTAGCTCTTGCGGTAGAGCTTCCACCCGGCGATGCCGACGAGGACCACGAACAGCAGCAGGAGCAGCGCGTGGACGGACTGGCCGCCGTTGCGCAGCTGGAGCGCGTCGGCGAAGCCGAACAGGCCCGCGCCCATGGCGAGTCCGCCGGGGCGCCAGTTGCCGAAGATCATCGCGGCGAGACCGATGTAACCGCGTCCGCCGGTCTGGCCCTCGTTGTAGATGTGCGAGGTGACCAGCGAGAGGAAGGCGCCGCCGAGTCCGGCGAGGCCGCCGGAGACGATCACCGCGGCGTACTTGTACAGGTAGACGTTGACGCCGAGCGATTCGGCGGCGACCGGGTTCTCGCCGCAGGAGCGCAGCCGCAGGCCGAACGCGGTCTTCCACAGGACGAAGAAGGTCGCGACGAACAGGACGACGGCCAGGACCGTCAGCAGCGAGAGGTTGGTGACCAGGCCGCCGAGGATGCCCGCCAGGTCGGAGACGAAGAACCAGTGGTGCTTCTCGATGGAGTGCAGTCCGTCGGAGAGGCCGGGGATGGTCACCGAGGTGATCTCGTCGGCCGGCGGGGACTGCTTCGGGGAGCCGCCCTTGGCCGCCGCCTCGCCGCTGTTGAACCAGAGCTTGGCGAAGTAGGTGGTGAAGCCGAGGGCCAGGATGTTGATCGCGATGCCGGAGATGATGTGGTCGACGCCGAAGGTGATGGTGGCGACGGCGTGCAGCAGACCGCCGAGCATGCCGCCGATGACGCCGGCGAGCACACCGATCCAGGGGCTGGTCTGCCAGCCGGCCCAGGCGCCGAAGAAGGTGCCGAGGATCATCATGCCTTCGAGGCCGATGTTGACCACGCCGGCGCGTTCGGACCACAGGCCGCCGAGACCGGCGAGGCCGATCGGTACGGCCATGGCGAGGGCGGCGCTGATCTGGCCCGCGGACGTCACGTCCTGCGCGCCGGTGATGGCGCGTACGGCGGACAGCGCGAGCAGGACGCCCGCGATGATCAGCAGGAGTACGGGGAAGGAGAGGCGGGAACGGCCGCTCTTGCCGCCGGAGACCTTGGGGGCCGCCGGGGGCGGGGTGGAAGTCGCCGTGGCGGTCACGCCGACACCTCCTGCTGGTCGGAGTTACGGGCGGCCTGTGCGGCGAGTTCCGCGCCGACCTTGCTCTGCTGGCGCTTGAGTCCGTAGCGGCGGACGACCTCGTAGGCGATGACGACGCACAGGACGATGACGCCCTGGATCACGCCGACGATCTCCTTGTCGTACCCCTCGAACTCCAGCTTTCCGGTGCCGCGCTCCAGGAAGCCCCAGAGCAGCGCGCCGAGCGCGATGCCGATGGGGTGGTTGCGGCCCAGGAGAGCGATGGCGATGCCGGTGAAGCCGATGCCGATGGGGAAGTCGCCGCTGAACTCGTGGCTGTCGTTGAGCAGCGTCGGCATGCCGATGAGGCCGGCGACGCCGCCGGAGATGAGCATCGAGGTGATGACCATGCGGCGGACGTTGACGCCGCTGGCCTCGGCGGCGGAGCCGGACTGGCCGACCGTGCGCAGGTCGAAGCCGAAGCGGGTGCGCGAGAGGGTGAACCAGTACGCGATGCCGGCGGCGACGGCGACGACGATGAAGCCCCAGATGGGCGTGGGCGTCGTCGGGAACTCGAAGAAGTGCGAGGACTCGGGCAGCGGCTTGGTGGAGATCTTGGTGCCGGCCTCGTCGAGGTGGCCGAGGCGGTTCTGCTGGAGCAGATAGCCGATGACCGCGGTCGCGATGGAGTTCAGCATGATCGTGGAGACGACCTCGCTGACGCCGCGGGTGACCTTGAGCAGACCGGCGATGCCGGCCCACATGGCGCCGACGATCATCGCGGTGAGGATGATCAGCGGGATCTGGAGGGCGCCGGGCAGGGTCAGCGCGCCGCCGAGCGCGGCGGCGAAGAAGGCGGCGAGGCGGTACTGCCCGTCGACGCCGATGTTGAAGAGGTTCATCCGGAAGCCGACGGCCACCGCGAGACCCGCGAGGTAGTACGTCGTCGCCTTGTTCAGGATGTAGACCTGGCTGTCCGACTTCAGCCCGTAGTCGAACATGATGCCGAAGGCGTTGAACGGCTCCTTGCCGGTGGCGGCGAGCACGAGTGCCGTCACCAGGAAGGCGACCACGATCGCGAGTACGGGGGCCGCGATCCCCAGGAGCAGCCGCTCCTTGTCGATCTTCTTCATCGGTCCTCTCCCCCTTCGCGGGGGTCGGTGTCGTCGTCCGTGGCGGCGGCGGTCCCGCCCTCCTCCGGCGTTTCGAGGTGGCCGCTGGCCGCGCCCGTCATCGCCGAGCCCAGCTCCTCGGGGGTGATGGTCGCCGGGTCGGCGTCCGCGACCAGGCGGCCGCGGTACATGACGCGCAGGGTGTCGGAGAGCCCGATCAGCTCGTCCAGGTCGGCGGAGATAAGCAGCACCGCGAGGCCCTCGACGCGCGCCTCGCGGATCTGGTCCCAGATCTGCGCCTGCGCGCCGACGTCCACGCCTCGGGTGGGGTGCGCGGCGATCAGGAGCTTGGGCGCGTGGCTCATCTCGCGGCCGACGATCAGCTTCTGCTGGTTGCCGCCGGAGAGGGAGGCCGCGGTGACGTCGATGCCGGGGGTGCGTACGTCGTAGTCGCGCACGATCCGCTCGGTGTCGGTGCGGGCGGCCTTGATGTCGAGGAAGGCGCCCCTGCTGTTGGGGCGTTCCGTGACGTGGCCGAGGATGCGGTTCTCCCAGAGGGGGGCCTCCAGGAGGAGCCCGTGCCGGTGGCGGTCCTCGGGGATGACGGCCATGCCGCCCTCGCGGCGCTTGCGCGTCGGGGTGCGGGAGATGTCCGTGCCGTCCAGGGTGAGGGTGCCCTCGTCCGGGGAGCGCATGCCCATGATGGCGTCGACCAGTTCGGACTGGCCGTTGCCCTCGACACCGGCGATGCCCAGGACCTCGCCCTTGTGGATGGTGAAGGTGATGCCATCGAGGACGGCGCGCACGGCGCCGTCCGGGTCGGTCGCGGTGAGCCGCAGGCCGTCGACGGTGAGCATGGGGACGTCGGTGACCGTCGACTCGCGGGTCTCGGGGGACGGCAGTTCGCTGCCGACCATCAGCTCGGCGAGCTGCTTGGTCGTGGTGTTGCGGGGGTCGGCGGTGCCGACGGTGGTGCCGCGCCGGATGACGGTGATCTCGTCGGCGACCGACAGGACCTCGCCCAGCTTGTGCGAGATGAAGATGACGGTCAGGCCCTCGGCCTTGAGCTCGCGCAGGTTGTCGAAGAGTGCGTCGACCTCCTGGGGCACGAGGACGGCGGTGGGCTCGTCGAGGATCAGGGTGCGGGCGCCCCGGTAGAGGACCTTGAGGATCTCCACGCGCTGGCGGTCGGCGACGCCGAGGTCCTCGACCATGGCGTCCGGGCGGACGCCGAGGCCGTACGCGTCGGAGATCTCCTTGATCCTGGCGCGGGCCCGGTCCCCGATGCCGTACAGCTTCTCGGAGCCGAGTACGACGTTCTCCAGGACGGTGAGGTAGTCGGCGAGCATGAAGTGCTGGTGCACCATGCCGATGCCGCGGGCGATGGCGTCGCCCGGGTTGGAGAACACGGCCTGTTCGCCGTCCACCGCGATGGTGCCCTCGTCCGGCTTCTGCATGCCGTACAGGATCTTCATCAGAGTGGACTTGCCGGCGCCGTTCTCGCCGACGAGGGCGTGGACGGTGCCGCGGCGCACGGTGATGTCGATGTCGTGGTTGGCCACGACTCCGGGGAATCGCTTGGTGATACCGCGGAGCTCCACGGCGTTGGAACTGCTGGACGCGTTGATGGCGCACTCTCCTTGGCAGGAGCGGAGGGCGGGGGCGAAGGGCAGGAGCGGAGGGCGGGGGCGGTGGGGACGGGGAGGCGGGGGGTGGAAAACGTATCGCGCCCGGCCGGTTCCAGTCCCGACGCTACGCGCGTAGCGTCGCCGAATCGTTGGCCACCTGATCACAGGTGGCCCTCGCCCCGCCGGGGGTACGTGAATCGGGGCCCGGAACGGGCGGCCGAAGCCGCTCGCCGGGCCCCGATCTCGACGTGGGGATCAGGTCGTGGTCTTGACCTTGATGGTGCCGTCGACGATCTTCTTCTTCGCCTCGTCGAGCTGGGCCTGGATGTCCTTGAGGTGGTCACCCGTGGGGGTCAGGCTGACGCCGCCCTTGGCCAGCGAGTACGTCTGGGTGCCGGTGATCGGCTTGCCGTCCTTGACCGACTTGACCAGGTCGTAGACGCCGGAGTCGACGTTCTTGACGACCGAGGTCAGGATCGTGTCCTTGTACTTCGCCAGGGCCGGGTCCAGGGCCTGGTCGGAGTCGACGCCGATGGACCAGGCGCCCTTCTTGCCCGCGACGGCCTCGATCGAGCCGGCGCCGGAGCCGCCCGCGGCGGCGAAGATGACGTCGATGCCCTTGTCGAGCATGCCCTTGGCGGCGGCCTTGCCCTTGTCGGGGCTGCCGAAGCCGGAGAGGTCCGAGCCGGTGGACAGGTACTGGATCTGCACCGTGGCCTTGGGCTTGGTGTCCAGGACGCCCTGGCGGAAGCCGGCGGCGAACTTCTTGATCAGCGGGAGGTCCACACCGCCGATGAAGCCGACCTTGTCGTCCTTCGACTTCAGCGCCGCCGCGACACCGGCGAGGTAGGAGCCCTGCTCCTCGGTGAAGACGATGTTGTCGACGTTCTTGACGTCGGAGACGGAGTCGACCAGGCCGAAGGAGATCTTCGGGTACTTGGGCGCGATCTTGTCGATCGCCTCCTTGTACGCGAAGCCGATGGCGATGACCGGGTTGTAGCCGCCCTCGGCGAGCGACTGGAGGCGCTGGTCGCGGTCGGCGGAGCTCTCGCCGGTCTTGGCGGTCAGCTCCTTGGTCTCGGCGCCGAACTCGGCCTTGGCCTTGTCCAGGCCGCGCGCGGCGGAGTCGTTGAACGAGTTGTCGCCACGGCCGCCGACGTCGTAGGCCATGCCGATCTTCATCTTGCCGTCGTCCGAGCCGGAACTCTCGTCGGACGACTCGCCACACGCGGTGGCGGTGAGCGCGAGGGCCGCGGTGACGGCGATCGCGGCGCTGATCTTGGATACCCGGCGCAAGGGAAGGCTCCTTCAAACCTGACCGAAGCGCCTCTTCCGGCGCTGGTTTCGCGGCGATCGTAACGCGCGTAGATGTCAGATAAAGCCCTGTACGGAAGCCGTTATCGGATCGTCGCGAACGCAGGGCATCCCCTGGGCGACCTGTCCGGTTACGGCTGGTTGACGTACAGCAACGCGGAGGCGGTGAACAGCTCGGCCGCCACCGTGATCGCCTCCTCGTCCGCGTCGAAGTTGCCGCGGTGCAGGTCGAGTCCGCGGGTGTCACCGGGGGTACGGACCCCGAGCCGCGCCATGGCGCCCGAGACGTGCTCCAGGTACCAGGAGAAGTCCTCGCCGCCCAGGCTCTGCTCGGTGTCCTCGATGGCGTACGCGCCCCGGCGGGCGGTCATCGCACCGGCCAGGAGGTCGATGGACGCGGCGTCGTTGACGACGGGCGGCACGCCGCGGACGTAGTTGATCACCGTCTTGGCGCGGTGCAGGCCGGCGATCTCGTCGATCGCGGCGTGCACCAGGTCGGGCGCCTCGCGCCACGCGGCGAGGTCGAGGCAGCGCACGGTTCCGGACAGCTCGGCGTGCTGCGGGATGACGTTGCAGGCGTGGCCGGCCTCCAGGCGCCCCCAGGTGACCGCGAGGCCGGAGCGGGCGTCGACGCGCCGGGCCAGCAGGGCGGGCACCTCGGTGACGATCTTGGCGGCGGCGGTGACCAGGTCCGTGGTCAGGTGCGGGCGGGCGGTGTGGCCGCCGGGCCCGTCCAGGGCGAGTTCGAGGCGGTCGCAGGCGGAGGTGATCGCGCCGACCCGCAGCCCGATCCGGCCGACGTCCACCTTGGGGTCGCAGTGGACGCCGATGATGCGGCCGACGCCCTCCAGGACCCCGGACGCGATGGCGTCGGGCGCGCCGCCGGGCAGCACCTCCTCGGCCGGCTGGAAGATCAGCCGCACCGGGTTGGGCAGCAGCCCCTGCCGGTCCAGCTCGGCGAGGACGATCCCGGCGCCGAGGACGGCGGTGGTGTGGATGTCGTGCCCGCAGGCGTGGGCCCGGTCGGGCACGGTGGAGCGGTAGGGCACCCCGGTCTTGCTGTCCGGGATGGGGAGCGCGTCGATGTCGGCGCGCAGCGCGAGCATGGGCCGGGTGTCTTCCCCGGGGGTGCCGACGTCACACATGAGCCCGGTCCCGGAGGCGAGCACCTTCGGGGCGAGCCCGGCCTGCTCCAGCCGGGCCTTGAGGGCCGCGGTGGTGCGGAACTCCTGGTTGCCCAGTTCGGGGTGCATGTGCAGGTCCCTGCGGAAGGCGATCAACTCGGCGCGCAGGGCGTCGGGCAGTGCACCGGGCAGGGTTCCGTCCTGGGAGGGGCCGGCGGCGGACTCGGGGCAGATCAACTGGCTCACCTGTTGAAGGGTATGCCTCTTCCCTCCTCAACTGACCATGAAACAAGAAATCTTCAGCCACATAGGGGATTCTTTGGCCGCGTCCCGGCGTGTGGGGCGCGGCCACGATGGGTAGACTGCCGCGCTCGCGTCGCGCCGGCGCCGTGCTCGACCGGACGCCCCCGCGCGTCGCGGCTCCTCCCTACGCCTCCCCCGTCACGGCGGTGACCCGCCAGGGGGCCAGCCGCTGTGCGTCGCGGGCCGTCTCGGTGACGCCGGCCAGGAAGCCCTGGGCGCGCGGGGAGGCGGTTTCGCGCAGCCACTCCGGGGCGATGTCGCACACCGCGACCTTCACCTCGGTGCCGGTCAGCGCGAGGGGCAGGGTGTGGACGACCGTCGACGGGAAGCTCAGGACCGTGCGGCCGATGGGGCCCCGGCGGGCGATGAGTTCCAGCGGGAGGTCGGGCCGGACGATCTCCAGGCCGGTGGCCGCCTCCAGGGCGTGCAGCTTCTCGGTGGACTCGCGGCGGTGGGCGAAGTAGCGGGTGGCGCCGTGCGTACGGGCGAGGGCGCCGACCGCCTCCAGATAGCGGGCCCGGTCCACCACGCCCGTCTCGACCAGCGAGGTGCCGACCAGGTCCGCGCCCTTGGTCAGCGCCGGGGGGCCGAAGCGGGACCGGATCCAGGCGAAGGTGTTCGGGATGAGGACGACGCCCGGCGGCGGGATCACCGGCATGGCGGTGAACAGCTCGACCTCGCGCGCCGGCGACGGCGTGAACCGGCGCCGGGCGGTGGCCGCCACCGGGGCCAGCGCCAGGTCGCGGGGGCCGCGCCCGCCGCACCGGTGCCAGCGGACCAGCCGCTCGCCGCGGGTGAGCTGGGCGACGAACTCCATGGTGGCGGTGCCGTCGTCCACCACGGTGAGCCGGCGGGGCCGTACGAACGAGAGCAGCAGCTGTACGTACCGCGAGAACGGGTCTCCGATGACGATGTGGTCGGCGGTGCGGATGAGCCGGGTGAGGGCGCGCAGCGACTTGACGGGGGTGCCCGAGTCGCCGCGCGCCTCCTGCCAGCGCACGGTCATGCCCTCGTCGCGGGCCAGCTCCGCCATCCGGCGCAGCTGACCGCGCGACATCGGGTCGACCGGGGGGAGGACGACGACGGTGACGTCCGTGAGGACGCGCCCGCCGCCTCCCTCGGTGACGGCCCACTCCAGGACGTTCAGGAGCTGGACCGGGCTCTCGACGAAGGCGAGGTTCACCGGCCGGCCCGTCAGACCGCGACCGGCTCGGCGGCCGGGGCCGCCGCGTCGCTCTCCGCCACGACGCCCGTGACCCGGCGGAGCTTCTTCATCGGGCCGAGCTCCGACTCGTACACCTTCTTGACGCCGTCGCCGAGGGACGCCTCGATGGTGCGGATGTCGCGGACCAGGCGGGTCAGGCCCTGCGGCTCGACAGAGGCGGCCTGGTCGGAGCCCCACATGGCGCGGTCGAGGGTGATGTGGCGTTCGACGAACGCGGCGCCGAGGGCGACGGCGGCGAGGGTGGTCTGCAGACCCGTCTCGTGGCCGCTGTAGCCGATCGGGACGTTGGGGTACTCCTGCTGCAGGGTCTGGATGACCCGCAGGTTCAGCTCCTCGGCCTTGGCCGGGTACGTCGAGGTGGCGTGGCAGAGCAGGATGTTGTCGGAGCCGAGGACCTCGACGGCGTGCCGGATCTGGCGCGGGGTGGACATGCCGGTGGAGAGGATGACCGTGCGGCCGGTGGCGCGCAGGGCGCGCAGCAGTTCGTCGTCGGTGAGCGAGGCGGAGGCGACCTTGTGGGCGGGGACGTCGAACTTCTCCAGGAAGGCGACGGCCTCGGTGTCCCACGGGGAGGCGAACCAGTCGATGCCGCGCTCGGCGCAGTGCTCGGAGATGGCCAGGTACTCGGTCTCGCCGAACTCGACGCGGTGGCGGTAGTCGATGTAGGTCATGCGGCCCCAGGGGGTGTCGCGCTCGATGTCCCACTGGTCGCGGGGGGTGCAGATCTCCGGGGTGCGCTTCTGGAACTTGACGGCGTCGCAGCCGGCTTCGGCGGCCACGTCGATGAGGGCGAGGGCCTTGTCGAGGTCGCCGTTGTGGTTGATGCCGATCTCGCCGGTGATGTAGACGGGGTTGCCCGGTCCGGCGGTGCGGTTGCCGAGGGTGCGCAGGCGGGAGGTGCTCATGAGGTGTTCCTTACTTGGTGGGGGTCGTGTTGAGGGTGGGGCCCAGGAGCCAGGCCGCGATCTCGCGGACGGCGCCGAAGCCGCCGGGGGTGGTCGTCACGGCGCGGGCCGCCGCGCGGACCGAGTCGTGGGCGCTCGCGACGGCGACGGGCCAGCCGGCGAGCGCGAAGCAGGGGAGGTCGTTGACGTCGTTGCCGACGTACATGACGCGTTCGGGCGCCAGGGACTGCTCGTCGCACCACTGCTTGAGCGCGAGGTCCTTGCGGTCCACGCCGTGCAGTACGGGGACGCGCAGCTTGCGGGCGCGGGCGGCGACGACGGGGTTCTGCTCGGTGGACAGGATGAGCAGCGGGATGCCGGCCCGGCGCAGGGCGGCGATGCCGAGTCCGTCGCCCCGGTGCACGGCGACGGTCTCGCGGCCCTCGGAGTCCACGAGGACCCGGTCGTCGGTCTGGGTGCCGTCGAAGTCGAGGACGACGGCGTCGATGTCCTCGCGGGTGGGCAGCGGGGCCCGGTCCACGAGGGGGGCGAGCGCGCGGGCGCGGGCCAGGTCGTGCGGGTCGTCGATCTCCAGGACGCGGGCCGGGTCGGTGCGCACCAGCGCGGTGTGGCCGAAGAAGCGGTGGCGGTGGGTGCGGAATCCGGTGGCGTCCATGGCGTAGGCGGCGCCGGTCTCCAGCAGGTCCTCGGGGCGGTCCTGGCGGCGCGGGCGGACCCGCTTGTCGTGGTTGACGCCGTAGTTGTGGTCCTCCAGGGCCGTGCCGTCGCGCCACAGGAAGCCGTGGAAGGGGGCGACGGTGACGGCGGTGTCGGCGCCTTCGCGGGCGACGGCCGCGGCGACCCCGTCGATGTCCTCGCGGGCGATGAAGGGGCTGGTGCACTGGACGAGCAGGACGACGTCGGCGGTGCGGCCGCTCATGGCCTCGTAGGCGTCGAGGGCGTGCAGGACGGCGGCTTCGCTGGTCGCGGTGTCGCCGGCGATGTCCTCGGGGCGCTGGACGCAGTGCAGCCGGGCGCTCTCGCCGAGGGCTTCGGCCGCGGTGCGGGCGGCCTCGGCGACGGCGGGGGCGTCGGTCGTCACGACGACGTCGGTGACCTCGCCGGACGCCAGGCAGGCGCGGACGGCGCGGGCGACGAGCGGGACGCCGCCGACCGGTGCGAGGTTCTTGGCCGGTACGCCCTTGGAGCCGCCGCGTGCGGGGATGACGGCGAGCACGGTGGGTTGCTTCATCGGTGCTCCGGTGAGTGTGGTGTCGGTGGTTTTCACAGCTCGCCCATCCGCCGGACGACCGGGGCGACGCGCTGGACGCCGTGCCGGTACGCGCCCCGCGCCGCGTCGCGGACGGCCTCGCGGACCGCGGTCCTGACCCGGCCGGCCTCGCGGGGCGCGTCGGCGCCGGGCAGCGGGTGGCCGTCGGGGCCCAGGTGGTGGCGGGCGAGGATGCCGGGGAGGTAGCCGGGGGCGGTGGCCGGGGTGTAGTAGGGCGCCGGGTCGGGAAGGCGGCCGCGGGCCAGCAGTGCGGTGACGCGGGCGCGGGCGGTGTCGTAGGCCGTGGCGTAGCCGCCGTCCGCGGCGACGCCCTGGCCGGCCAGCCAGCCGGGATCGGGGCGGGGTCGGGCGCCGGCGTCCAGGTGGTCGAAGGAGGTGAGCAGGCCGGACCCGGTGAAATGGTGGTTGCCGAGCGCCTCGCGGACCCCTAGGTCGGTGAGGACTGCGGTGGGGATGCGGCGGTGCAGGGACTCCAGGGCAGCGGTGGAGGAGACGGTGACCAGCAGGTCGGTGCGGTCCAGGACCTCGCCCATGTGCCCGTACACCAGGCGGAAGTTGGGCGGGAGGCCGCCGGGCAGCCGTTCGGCGAGCCGCTGGTAGGGGTGTTCCTCGATGTGCGTGGTGTGTTCGCCGGGCTTGGAGCGCAGTTTGAGGAGGACTTCGCGGCCGGGGTGCAGCCGGGCGTGCTCGACGAGCCTGCGCAGCAGGTAGGTGCGGTCGGCGCGGTTCTCGGGCACGGAGGGCTGGGCGGCGAACACCAGGGTGTCGCGGCCGGGTTCGGGGCGGTAGGGGTCGCCGCCGAGGAACGGGAGCGCGGCCTCGGTGACGGCCGACGCGTCGGCGCCGACGCCCTCGTACACGGCGCGGAAGCGCTGCGCGTCGTGGCGGGAGTTGGCGAGGACGACGTCGGCGCCGTGCCGGAGCAGGAGCCCGTCGGTGAGCTTCTCGTAGACGACGCCGACGTAGCCGGTGACGAGGACGGGCCGGGCGGGCAGCCGGAGTGCGGCGATGCCGTGCAGCATGGCCTGGACGGCGCCGCCGACGAGGGCGAGGACGACGACGTCGTATCCCTCGTCCCGTACGTCCCGCAGGAATTCGGTGGCGGTGACCTCGCGCACCCGGTCGCCGGAGATCCCCACGTCGCCGACCTCGGCGAGCTGGCGGGGGGTCGGCGTCGCGCGGCCGCGCAGCAGCAGTCCGCTGATCTCGACCCGCTGGGCGGGTGTCCCGGACACGGGGGCGGTGAGGCGGCGCGCGGTGAGCGCGCCCCATTTCCACCGGGTGTCGGAGTCGGCGATCACGGCTGCTCTGAGAGCGGTCGTCTTTTCGGTACGTCGTGGCACGTCTCCGAATTTAGGAAGGCATCCCGATTCGCGGCCCAACGTGACGGCAACAGCGGGTTAACAGCCCGCCGACACCTGGCGAATCAGCTGCCGAAATGGGTCTTCCCGGGCGGTTGAGCGGGCCGGTTCATTGTCCCGACATTCTTCGTTCACCTGGCGTACCCATCGGCGCCAGGGTAAATGCCGGACCGGCGCCTAGCGTGTACGGCGTGGTCAAGCTCTCCGTCATCGTGCCGTTCTACAACGTTCGGGCCTACGCCCCCGACACTCTGAGAAGTCTGCGGGCCAATGCCCGCGAGGGGGTCGAATTCATCCTCGTCGACGACTGTTCGTCCGACGGGACGCTGGACATCCTGCGGCGCGCCGAGCGCGAGCTGCCGGGTGCCGTGCTCGTCGCGCACGAGCGGAACGGCGGTCTGGCCACCGCGCGCAACACGGGTATCGACGCGGCGCGCGGCGAGTATCTGACGTTCCTGGACGGCGACGACTGGGTCGTGCCCGGTCACTACGAGCGGCTGCTGGCCTCGATCACGGCGCTGGGCTGCGACTTCGTCCGTACGGACCATGTGCAGTTCACCGACCAGGCGCGCACGGTCCACCGCGTCCCGTTCGGGCTGCGGAACACCGTGGTCAGCCCGCGCGAGGCGATCCTGCCGGCCGACCGCTCGACGCCGGTGGACTACGCGTACGCCTGGGCCGGCGCCTATCACCGCAGGCTCGCGGACTCGGGGCTGCTGCGGTTCGTGGACGGGCTGCGCACGGCGGAGGACCGGCCGTGGATCTGGCGGCTGCACCGGGAGGCCGATTCGTTCGCGGCGGTCGGACTGCCGGGTGTCTTCTACCGGCGCGGGGTCGCCTCCTCGCTGACCCAGATCGGGGACGTGCGCCAGCTCGATTTCATCCGGGCGTTCGACCGGGTGCTGGCCGAAACGGCCGCGGACCCGGAGGCGGAGAAGCTGATGCCGAAGGCGGTGCGTACGTATTGCGCGGTGATGGCGCACCATTTGGAATCCATTGAAAGGTTCGAACCAGCAGTGGCAAGGAAATTGCGCTCGATGAGTGCGGCTTCCCTGCGGCGCATGCCCCAGGACATTCTCGCGGAAACGCTGAATTCGCTGGGCGAGCGCCGTGCGGACCGGCTGCGCCGGGTGCGCCGCCGTCCCGTCTCGCGGGAGGTCGCGGCCTGATGCCCGGCAGCACATACACCGCGCCGGCCGGCCGGTCCACCACCCAGATCTTCTCGGCGTGCACGCAGTACGCCGCCGCCACGCTCGTCGCGGCCCTGCGCAGCGGCATGTTCGGGCCGCGCTCCGAGCACCGGCGCATCCTCGTCGTCAGCGACACCTCGCCCGCTCCGGAGCTGGGCACCCCGCTGCACCGCAGGCCCGGTTTCGACGCCTTGGCGGCGGAGTTCGACCGGGTGTGCTCGTGGAACGACTTCATCAGCCCGTTCCACCCGGCCGGCTGGTCGCCGCGCGAGCAGGACGCCCCGCTGTGGGAGCGGGCGGTGCGCAGCGCGTGGGACCTCGGGGACGCGCCCGTGGAGCTGGCCTGCGAGTCCATCCAGGCCAACCCGGCGCAGGCCCTGGCGACCGTGTTCGGGGACAGCCCGCTCCATGTGTACGCGGACGGGCTGATGAGCTACGGGCCGACCCGCAGCCGGCTCGATCAGCTCGTCGGCACCCGCATCCGCCGGCTGCTCCACCTGGACCTGGTGCCCGGTCTGAAGCCGCTGCTGCTCACGGAGTTCGGGGTGGAGCCGGAGATCGTCCCCACCGACGTGTTCCTGAAGGTGCTGGGCGAACTGGCCGATCCGGTGGCCGCCCCGGTGCCGGTCGCGCCCGAGGAAGGGCCGGGCCCCGCGCTGCTGCTCGGGCAGTACCTGTCCACGCTGGGCATCCTGACGCCCGGCCAGGAGGAGGAGCTGCACGCGGACATGGTGCGCGGCGTGGTCGCCCTCGGCCACACCCGTATCGTCTTCAAGCCGCATCCCAGCGCGCCCGCCCACTGGACGCGCGCCCTGGAGGAGGAGGCGGAACGGCTCGGCGCGACGCTCACCGTGGCCGACAGCCCGGTCCTGGCCGAGACGCTGTTCGAGTCGATGCGCCCGGCGCTCGTCGTCGGCTGCTTCTCCACCGCGCTGCTGACCGCCGCCTCCTTCTACGGACTGCCGGTCGCCCGCCTGGGCACCGGGCCGCTGCTGCAACAGCTCAGCCCGTACCAGAACAGCAACCGCGTCCCGGTGACCATCGTGGACGCGCTGCTGCCCGATCTGACGGACCCGGCCGCGGTGACCGGCTGGTCGATGCCCCCGGCCGACGAGATCGGGCGCGGGGTCGCCGGGCTCGTCGGGGCGGTCGGCTACGCGATGCAGCCGCAGCTCCAGGCCGCCATGCGCCCTGCCGCCGAGCGCTACCTGAACGGCCACCAGGCCGCCGTACGGCGCTACTTCAAGCGGCGCAGGCTGACCGCGCTCGGGCTGCCCGGAGCCATTCCGGCGCAGCTCACGTTCATCCCGCGCAACGCGACCGTCCGCCGACTCGCGCGCCGGGCCCGTGTCCTGAAGCGGGCGGCGGCCGGCTGACCGCCGGGCCCGACACCATGGGAAAACCTCCGATACCCGGCTCGCCGCGCACCCTGGCGTCCGCCCTGGCCGCCCTGCTCGCCGCCCTCACCCTCTGCGCCGGGGACGCGGTCGCCCGCAGCTACCCCTTCGGCCCGCACACCCGCAGCGTCAACGACCTGGGCAACCAGTTCGTGCCGTTCCACGCCCGGCTCCAGGACCTGCTGCACGGCCGGGCGGACGGCGGGCTGCTGCTGAACTGGCAGTCCGGCTACGGCACGGGCTTCCTGCCGGACTTCGGCACGTATCTGAGCAGCCCGTTCGCCCTGCTCGTCGGCGTCTTCCCGCACGACCGGATCGACCTGGCGGTCTACGCGGTCACCCTGGCCAAGACGGGCGCGGCGGCGGCCGCGATGACCTGGCTGCTGACCGCGCTGCGCCGGGGGCGCGGGCGGGAGTGGGCGGCGGCGGTGCTGGGGGCTTCGTACGCGCTGTGCGGCTGGTCGGTGATCGAGGCCGTCTACAACCCGATGTGGCTGGACGGGCTGATCGCCCTCCCGCTGCTGTGCCTGGCCGCCGAGTGGGCGCGCACGGGGCGGCGGCCCGTCCTGGGCACGCTGCTGGTGACGCTCGCCTGGGTGTCGAACTTCTACACCGCGTACATGGCCACGCTGGGCGCCGCGCTGGTGCTCGCGGTACGGCTGCTGCTCGACGACACGACGGGCCGGGAGCGGATACGGGGGCTGGGGCGCGCGGTGCGCACGGTGCTGCTCGGGGTCGGGCTCGCCGCGCCGGTCCTGGTGCCGGTGTACCTGGGGACGCGGCACGCCTATCCGGGCTGGACGCGGACGTTCGCCCCGGCCGACTGGTCCGACGTGGCGGCCCGGCTGCTGCCGGCCACGTACGGCTTCTTCACCCCGGCGGTGTTCCTGGGCACCGGGGCGCTGCTCCTGGCGGCGGCCCTGGTCTTCCACCGGGGGGTGCGGCGGACCGAGCGGCTGGTGTGGGCGGGGCTCGTGGCGGGCGTCGCGCTGTCGTTCCAGTGGGGGCCGACGCATCTGCTGTGGCATGCCTTCGCGACGCCCAACGGCAGCCCGTACCGCCAGACGTTCGTGCTGTCCGGGCTGCTGGTGATCGCCGCCTGGCTGGCGGTCGCCTCCGGCTGGCCGGGCCGGCGGGCCCTGCTGGGCGGGATCGCGGTGCTCGTGCCGGTCGCCGCCGGGGCCGCCGCCAGCGAGCTGGTCACCGTATGGACGTATCCGCTGCTCGCGGCGGGCCTGGCGGGCACGGCCGGGGCGCTGGTGCTCGCCCGGCGCGGCCGGTTCGCGGTGCTGGCGGCGCTGCTGCTGATCGGGGCGCAGGCCGGGCAGGCCGCGGCGACCACCGCGTACGCGGACCGGCAGCGGCTCAACCGGCTGGACGACTACGCGCCCTGGGGCGAGCGCCAGCGGCTCCAGTCGGCGGCGGTGGCCCGCGCGGACGGCTGGCCGCGCTACCGGACCGATCCCGGCCTGGAGCAGAGCACCGCCAACGATCCGCTCCTGACCGGCGGCCAGGGCGGCGCGTACTACAGCAGTCACACCCCGGACGTGCTCACCCGCACCTTCCGCGCGCTGGGCGCCGGCTGGACGTCGAACGGGCGGGCCCTGCACAGCCTGGACAATCCGGTGACCGACGCGGTGTTCGCCGTGGGCGCCCGCGTCCGCATGCCGCGCGACCCGCACCAGGGCTGGAACCTGCCCGACGACCGCCCGGTCACGGTGGTCCGCGAGGACGCGCCGCCGCTGGTGACGGTACGGCCGGCCGGTGCCGGGGAGAAGCGGTACGGGCGTTCGCCGTTCCGGAACCAGGAGCAGCTGCTCGGCGCGTCCGTGTACACCGTCCCGGCGACCACGCTGCGCCGGGTGGGCGGCGGCGCCGCGCGCGACCGGGGCGCGTACGACTACGCGGTGGGGCCCGGCGGGTACACCCTGGGCGCGGTCTGCCCGGCGGGCAGCGAGGTGTTCCTGTGGGCGCCGGACCTGTTCGCCCACGCCCGCCTGGGCACGGCCGCCGACGAGGTGGACTTCCGGGGCGGGATGCCGGGGCGCCGGGCGGGGATGCGGAGCCTGGGAGAGGGGGGCGGCAGCCTGTCCGTGACGCTGCGGGTGGTCAGGGCGGGGGCGGTCCCGCACGACGCGGTCGGCTGCCTGGACCGGCACCGGCTGGCCGCCGCGGTGGCCGGCCTGAAACGGACGGGGGCGACGACGGTTTCGGTCACGGGGAGCGGGGTACGGGCCGAACTCCCGCCGCACACGCGGGGCCTGGCGGTGCTCTCCGCGCCCCGGATCGCCGGCTGGAGCTGCGGAGGCCGCCCGGCCGACTCGTACCTGGGCCTGGTCGCGGTGCCGGTGAGCGGCGACCGGCCGGTGCTGGACTGCTCGTACCGCCCGCCCGGCCTGAAGGCGGGCTCGCTCGCGGGGGCGGTGGCGCTGGCGGGGCTGCTCGCGGTGGGAGCGGCGGGACGGTGGGGAGGGTTGGGAGGGTTGGGACGCCGGCGGCGGGGCAGGGCCGGGTGACCGGGGTGCTTCCCGGCCGGGTGACCGGGGCCCTTCCCGGCCGGCCCGCACCGTAACCGCGCCGTGGCGCACGGATTCCGCGTGTGGTCCGGGCGACACCGAGACTTCATCTCCGCGTGGTGGGAGCGGGACCGGGCTCACGCGTACGTTCCCAGCCATGGCCTCCCTGCTGAACAACCGCTTGGCGAAGCGGGCCCTGCGCCCCGCCGCCGCCCTCGTCGACCGCCGCATCCAGTCGGGCGTGGAGCGCGCCGCCGCGCCCCTGCGCGGGGAACTGGCCGCGCTGCGACGGGAGTACGAGGACGAGCGGCGTGCCCGGTACGCCGTGGAACTGCTGCTGGACAACACCGGGCGCGGCGCGCACCGCATGCCGCCGCCCGCCGAGCTGGACCGGCTGGTCGGCCAGGTGGCGGCGCTGGCCGGGGACGGGGCGGCGGCGCGCCGGAGCGTGGTGGCCGCCTACCGGACGGTGGTGGCGCTGGAGGCGCTCGGCGTGGGGCGGCTGGCCGGTTCCACGTCCAATGTGTGCGGCAAGCTGGCGACCGTGCCGCTGCTGGCCCCGCCGAACGGCCGCATCCTGGAGATCGGCACGCTGTACGGGCTGTTCGCCGCGGCGCTGACCCGGATGACGCACCGGGCGGGCATCGAGCCGGAGCTGACGATCGTGGACCCGCTGGCCGGTTCGCAGCTCCAGCCGGGCACCGCGCAGCCCGCCGACCCGACGGGCACTCCGGTGCGGGAGGACGTGGTGCGCGCCAACCTGGCGCTGACGGGCGGCGGCACAACGCACCACCCCCGGATCGTCCGGGGCTTCTCCAGCGCGCCGGAGGTCCGGGCCGAGGCCGGGGACCGGTCGTACGGGGTGATCGTGGTGGACGGCGACCACTCCGGGCCCGGGGTGGCCGCCGATCTGGAGTGGGTCGAGGAGATCGCGGCTCCGGGCGGTGTGGTGGTGCTCGACGACTACGGGGACGCGGCGTGGCCGGGTGTCCAGGAGGCGCTGGACGCGCATCTGGCGGGCGACGCGTCCCGGCTGCGGCTGCTGGGGCGGGTCTCCACCTCGGCGTATCTGCGGGCGGGGTGACCCGGCCCCGGCGGTCAGACGCTGCTGAGCGACAGCTTCGCGGCGAAGCCGAGGAACAGCACTCCGGCCGCCGAGGTGGCGCCCGCCGAGAGCCGCCTGCGCCGGCGGAACGCGGCGGAGAGCCGGGTGCCGCCGAAGATCAGCACCGAGAGGTAGAGGAAGCTGGCGATCTGGAGCAGGGTGCCCAGGAGCAGGAAGGACAGCGCCGGGTAGGCGTATCCGGGGTCCACGAACTGTACGAAGAACGAGATCAGGAACAGGATCGCCTTCGGGTTGACCAGGCTGACGACCAGCGCCCGCCGGTACGGCCGTTCCATGGCCGCGACGGTCGGCACCGCGCCCGTCCCGTCCGCCGTGCCGTCCGTCCCTCCGGTGATCTCGGCGACCCTGCGGTGCCGTTCGCGCCACATCGCCAGGGCGGCCCGCAGCATGCCGATGGCCATCCAGGTGAGATAGCCGGCGCCCGCGTACTTGACGACGGCGAACAGCAGCGGTGTCGTCCGCAGCAGCGACGAGGCGCCGAGCGCGGACAGCGTCATCAGGACGGTGTCCCCGGTCCATACGCCGGCGGCGGCCGCGTAACCGGTCCGTATACCGCGCCGGGCGGCGACGGACAGCACGTAGAGCGAGTTCGGGCCGGGCAGCAGGACGATCAGCGCGAGGCCGGCGAGATAGGTCGGAAGGTCGGTGACACCCAGCATGGAACGGAGTGTCGCACGCGTCCGCGACCCCCGGAACGCGCGGAGGTCACGCTTTCCTCTCGACCGCGGGGATTCGGCAACCGGGCGGAACGGGAACCCGTCCCATGAGATACGCGCGCACAGAAGCCGAGGCCGCACGAGCAGAGGACGCAGGGGGTCGGGATGACAGGCACGGGCAGGACAGGGCGCGGTTACGCACTCCGGGGCGGCCGGGCGACGATCGCCGTGGCCGTGGTGGCGCTGGCCGCCGTGACCGCGGGCTGCAAGGAGCAGCCGGCGGCCGGGGCCGCGTCGGCCGCCCCCTCCGCATCGGCGAGCAGCGGCTCGCCCACCGCGCGGCCGAGCGACGACGCCGCGCCGGGCGACGTCTCCCCGAGCCCGTCCGCGACGGCGCGTCCCAAGGAGTCGGCGCGCGAGTCGGTGCAGCCGTCCCCGGAGCCGAGCGCGACCCGCACCACCCCGGCCGCCGATCCGCAGGGCACGGTCCTGATGCGGAACGGGTCACAGGGCGAGCAGGTGCGCGAACTGCAGGCCAGGCTCCGCCAGATAGGTCACTTCGACCGCAACCCCACCGGCTACTACGGCTCCGTCACGGCCGCGTCGGTGCGGTCCTTCCAGGCCAAGCGGGGCCTGTCGCAGACCGGCAGCACGGACACCCTCACCTGGCAAAAGCTGCTCGGGATGACGCGCCGGCCGACCGCCGCCGAGCTGAAGCCGCCGACCACTCGCCCGGTGGCGAAGCCGGACAAGCGGTGCATGACGGGGCGGGTGCTGTGCATCAGCAAGAACAGCCGGACGCTGTCCTGGATGATCGACGGCAAGGTCGTCTCGTCCATGGACGTGCGGTTCGGCTCGCAGTACACGCCGACCCGCGAGGGGACGTTCTCGGTGTTCTGGAAGTCGCGCCACCATGTGTCGTCGATCTACCACACGCCCATGCCGTACGCGATGTTCTTCAGCGGCGGCCAGGCCGTGCACTACTCGTCGGACTTCGCGGCCCGCGGCTACAACGGGGCCTCGCACGGCTGTGTGAACGTACGCGACGAGAAGAAGATCGCGGCCCTCTTCGCCCAGGTCCGTACGGGCGACAAGGTCGTCGTCTACAAGTAGGCGCGAGCGGGTCCGGGGCACTCGCGGAGGATTGGGGCGCGGACGGGACCGGGGGAACGTGTCCCGCCCGCGCCATGTGCGCCGAGCCGCAGGTACGGGGGGAACCCCGGCTCCGGCGCTGCCGATGACCAGTCGGCTCATTCCGTACAGCGTCAACCGGCCGGAAAACGTCACACCGACCGGTAGGCATGGTCAGCGGGCGGCCGCCGCGGCGGTGGGCCGGGGTGTTTCGGAGGAGGCTCCTTCGCCGGTCCGCACCGGGTCCGGGGCGATCGCCGCGGTGGAGGGGCCGGGCGATTCGGTGAACCGGATCGAGGGCAGCGGGGCCGAGGCTTCGTCGTCCTGGTCGGCGTTCTCCCGGCCGGGCGGGCCGCCGTTCTCGCGGGCGCCCTGCCCGTCCTGGTCGCCGAGCATCCGGTCGCAGAACCGGTCCAGGTTGCGGGCGCCCTTGGCCAGGGCTTCGAGGCGGTCGCGGCGCTCGTCGTCGATGCGGCCGGCGCGGTAGTCGCGGCAGGCGGCGACCGTCCTGGCGTACCAGCCGGTCGCGCCGCCGTTGGAGCCGGACCTGCCGTTGCCCCGGCCCGGGTCCGCGGAGTCCTTGCCGGGGTGGTCGTCGGCGGTGTCGGCGCCGGAGTCCCGGCCGTCGCCGCCGGAGGGGCCGCCGCCGTCTCCGTCGCCCGTGCTGCCGGTGTCCTGCGGGCCGTCCTCGCCGTCGTGCCCGCCCCGAGGGGTGTCGTCGTCGGGGCCTGCGGTGTCGTCGCCGGGGCTGCTGCCGGGGGTCGGGGCGTCCGGGGTCGGGGTTCCGGGCGGGGTGGGGGCGATGGTCCGCCCGCCGGCGACGGCGCCGGAGCCGAGTTCCTCCGGGGAGGCGGCGGCCGAGACCGAGGTGGCGGGGGACGGGTCGTGCCGGCCGAAGGGCACCGGCAGCACGCCGGACCCGGCGGCGACGGCCACGCCTCCTATGGCGCAGCAGGCCAGCGATGCGGCGAGGCCGAAGCGCAGGGGCCGGCTCCAGCGGTACGGGCGGTGGCCGCGCGGCCTCGCGGTCCCGGTGGCGGGGGTGCGGCCCAGGTGGACGGGGGCGAGCACGGCGGTGCCGGAGTCGTCGCCGTCGGCCGCGTGGGCGGCGGCCGGGTGCGTGGCGGCCGGGCGGGGGCGGCGGGGCGCGGCGCGGAAGGCGGCCAGCGCGGCGGCCTCGCCGTGGAGTTCTCCGGCGGCGGGAAGGGCGGCGCGGGACACCGCGTCGAGGGCGGCGGCCAGGCGTTCGGCGTCCTGACGGGGACGGCCTTCGGCAGGGACGACCGGGTCGCCGCGGAGCAATTTCTCCGCCGCTTCCTTGTCAAGCCATGCGTACTGCTCGTCGGCCATCACATGTCCTTCTGCGTCCACAGACGCGAATGCGTCACACCGGCGGGAGCCACCAGGCCGGTGCGCGGGGGGCGTTGCACGGGGACGGCGCCGAGTCCTCCGGCGCGGCCGGAGGCGTCCGTCGCGCGCTTCCGGAAGGAGGCCGACGGCGCCTCGGGGCCGGCCGGGCGGCGGGGTGCGGCACTGCGCGGAGGGTCGTCCTCCGCCGCGGTGCGCGAGGCCCGCGCCTCCTCGGGCGGGCCGCCGCCCTCGGGTATCCGCACCCCGTCGCGCGGGCCGCCGTCCGGGGCCGGGCCGGGGACGGGCAGCCCCTCGGTGCCGTCCGGGCGGTCGCCCCCGCTGTCGGCGCGCAGCAGTTCGGCGAGCCGTTTCAGTCCCCGGTGGGCGGCGGTGCGGACCGCGCCGGGCCGTTTGCCGAGCGTCTGGGCGGCGCTCTTCGCGTCGAGCCCGACGACCACGCGGAGCACGACGGCCTCGGCCTGGTCCTGCGGCAGCTGGGCGATGAGCGACATGGTGCGGCCGGTCGCCAGGGCCTCGATCGCCTCGTCGGCGGTGTCGGAGACGGCCGGCTTGTCGGACAGCTCCGTCTCGTCGCCGCCGATGGCGGGCCGTCTGCCGCGCATCCTCAGATGGTCCAGGGCGCGGTTGCGGGCTATCCGCGCCGCCCAGCCCCGGAATCGGTCGGCGTCCCCGCTGAACCGGTCGAGGTCGCGGGCTATCTGCAGCCACGACTCGGACGCCACGTCCTCGGCGTCCGGCTCCCCCACCAGCGTTCTTATGTAGCCCAGCAGCCGCGGCTGCACAGCGCGGTACACAGTACGGAAGGCGTCCTCGTCCCCGTGCTGTGCCGCGAGCACCGCGGCAGTAAGCCCCGCGTCGTCCCCCAGCAACTACCTCAACCCTGCCCTGCTGTCTGAATCGCAGCTGGTCACCACTGCCCGCGCCACCCTGCGCGATTCAGCACGCTACGTCCTCGGCGTGCACCGCGTCCATGACTTGTACAACCTGCAACATTCAGTCTGCCGACGACGGTGTGACAGAAAACGCACCCACGGCGCTGAGATGAATACGGGGTCGTCCTGCGGCCCCGCGGAAGACGACCGGGGCCTCTCCTGTGGGGGGTGGCGGCCCCGGTCGTCCTCGTCACTCGCGGCCCGTGAGCCGCGCGCCGCTCTCGGGTGGTCGGGGCTCCGGCTCAGCCGCGTACGCGGGCCCGGCGGGCGGCCGCCGCGCGGAGCACCCGCTGGCCCTCCGCCGAGACGTCGATCACCTGGCGCAGCCCGGCGCCCGCCGGGGCCGTCTCGTCGATTCCGGCCAGCATCTCCAGGATCAGGACCTGCCGGGCCGCCTCGCCGGCCAGCAGCGGTCCGGCCCCCGAGGGGTCGCCCGCCCGGCAGCGGGCCACCGGGTCCGTCGCGGCGGGGGCGGCCGCGTCGTGGCCGAGGTGGACCTCCAGCGCCAGCACCGAACAGGCGTCGGCCCATGCCCGCAGCGCCTCACCGGCCCGGTCGGCGGGGGCGGCGGCGAGCAGCTCCCGGACGCGCCGCACGGCCTCGCCGGGGTCCGCGGGGGTGTCCAGGGCGGTGCGGGCCTCGGCGAGCCGGTCGGGCCAGAGCCGCGGATCGGCGCATCCGGCCCACAACGGGCGCAGCGGGTCGGGGTCGGCGCCCGGCGCGGGCTGGGGCAGACAGCGTTCGAGGCAGGCGGCCGCACTGGCGGCGAGCCCCCGCTCGTCGGCCGCGGCGATCAGTTCGAGCAGGCTCATCGACATCTCCTGTCGGCCCTCCCGTACCCATGCCGGGGCACAGGAGGGCGCAGCGCTTCCTGTTATCCATTCAGCGCCAACTGGCCGAAAAGCGTCACTGCCACTGGCTGATTAACGTCGCCGGGGTGCGCGTGGCCTCAGTGCGCGTGCCCCCACCGCGCGCGCGGCGGAGTCTCCTGGGCGGGGAATCCGCCGGCCCACGCGCGCAGGTCCTGCATCGCCGTCAGCCTGCGGACGAACAGGATCGCCACGACGGCCGCGCCGATGTCCAGCGCGTTCGCGGCCATGACCAGGTCGAGCCCGCGGATGATCTCGTCCCCGCCCTCCGCGCGGTCGTAGTAGCCGCCGGCGACCCTGCCGAGGATCTGCGTCGCGACCAGCGCCGCCCACCAGGCGTTCAGCACCCCGCGCGGGGCGGTGGCCCGGCTCACGAGGGTGTCGGGCGGAACGCTCGCGGTCCAGACGCCGGTCGCCACCCGGTACGGCAGCCAGAGGTTGGCGATGGGCACGAACCACGCCCCGATCGCCCAGCCGGGCCGCAACGTGTGGCAGTACGGGTCGAACACCTCGGCGTTGTGCCGGGCCCGGCGCAGCCACACGAGGAAGACGATGCCCGTCGCCAGCACGGCGATGCCCTGGAGGGCGCCGGCGGAGCCGTACATGTTGTCGGCGAGCGTCCACGCCTGCTCGTCGACCGCGAGGAAACCGTCGTCCAGTCCGTCCGCGAGCAGCATGCGGCTGTGGACACCGGCGGCGATCGACAGCACGTCCGTGACGGCCACCGCACCGAGCAGTACGCACACCGCCTTGCCGAGGCCCAACGGTGAACGCAGCGTACTGGGCATGAAAAGGAACCCCCCATGAGGTAGGAGATCCGGCGCCGGCATCGGCACGGCGCCGGTGCGCGCCCCCTCCCCGGACGGCGCGGCCACCGGACCGTAGTGGTCGGCAGGCCGCGTTGTCCATGGTCAGCGGCGGCCCCAGGGGGCTCTCACCCCGCGTCGATCTCCTTGGCCAATGCCGTGAACCGCGCCCAGCTCGCCTTCGGCTTTCCCGGTACCCACAACTTCTGGGCCGTCGCCCGCAGCGGCATCCGGATGCCCGCCGCGACCTGGGCGGGGGTCTGGGCGTTCGGCAGGTCGCCCCAGACGGCGAAGCGGCCGCCGAGGATCTGGTCGGAGTAGCGGGCCGGGACCGGGGTGGTGCCGCGCAGAACGAGAGGGGTCCACTGCTCGTAGATGCGCTTGCCGGTCGGGTAGACGAAGGCGTTGGGCTGGCCGAGCACGTAGTACAGGTACTCGTCGTTGAGGTTCAGGAGCTTGCGGCCCTCGCGGAGGTACTGCTCCGGCGGGCGGGCGCCGTACTCCTTGCCCGTCCAGTACTCGACCTCGATGTCCTTGTCTGCGCGGACCCTGCTGTCCCGGAACTGTCCGTCGTTCCACGCCTTGGGGCGCATGTCGTGCTCGCGGACCACGTCGGCCCGGTCGTTGAGCCAGCCGGTGGCGAGGTCGGCGATGCCGGAGCCGGCGCCGTACTTCCGGACGGCCGCGCGCTGGAGCTGCGGATAGGAGGCGGCCGGATCGCTCGCCATCAGCGCGCGGTACTCGTCGCCGCCCAGATGCCAGAACGCGCCGCCGAACAGTTCGGTGTACTCGCCCAGCAGCTCGTCGATCAGCTTGGCCGCGCCCGGCTTCGAGATGTCCAGCGAGCCGGTCGACGCGACGCCGGAGACGTTGTGGAGCTGGAGGTCGGGGTGGGCGCGCAGCACCGCGCCGAGGTGGCCGGGCGAGTCGATCTCCGGGACGATCTCGATGTGCAGCCGGCGGGCGAGCGCCACCATGTGCCGCACCTGCGTCTTGGTCAGATGGTCGGGCGAGACCACCTCGGGGTGGGTGTCGGACTCGATGCGGAACGCCTGGTCGTCGGAGAAGTGCAGCCCGAGCTGGTTGAGCTTGAGGTCGGCCATCTCGCGCAGCCGGTCCTCGATCCAGGACGCGGAGTAGTGCTTGCGGGCGATGTCCAGGTTGAGGCCGCGCTGCGGCTTGGCGGGCCGGTCGCGCACCACGCCCTCCGGCATCGAGCCGTCGGCGCGCACCGACTGCTTGAGCGTGCGGGTGCCGTAGAAGACGCCCGCCTCGCCGGGTCCGCTGATCCGGACGCGCCCGTCGGCGGTGCGCAGGGTGTACGACTCGGGCCCGCCGGACGCCTGCGGGGTCAGGGCCAGCTCGACGTCTCCGGCGCGGGCGGGCACCTCGCCCCGGTAGTCGATCCGCAGCTCGCCCGCCAGCAGCCTGCCCTCGTCGGCGAGCCTGCCGCTGCCCTCCGCGACGACCACCGCGCTGTCCTTTCCGGGCCGCCAGCCGGGGCCGCGGGCGGCGGTGTGCTCCCGTACGGCGGGAATGGTGCGGGGCGCCTTCGAGAGCGGGTGGCTCCGGGTCGGCGACGGAGTCGGGGAGGGGGAGGGGGCCAGGGAGGACGTGGCGGGCGGGCGCGAGGCGTCGGACGCCCCCCGCCCGCCGGAGCCCTCGGGCCAGACGAGCACGGTGACGGTGACCGCGGCCGCCGCCGTGAGGGCCGCGCCGGCCGCGAGGGCACCGCGTGAGGGCGACATCGGTCAGAAACCTCCGGATTCAGGGGGAAACAGGTCAGAAGTCAAGAGAAACAGGGCGGATGTGGGGCGATAGTCGGGCATTTTTGTCGGAAGTTCGCCCATCAGGCATCACGAAACTCTCCCGTCCGGGTGAAATTCGCGCATTCGTCGCCCGGCCGTTTCCCCGCCTCGCTAGCGTTGAGCCCCATTCGTCACTCCTTTCGCCCCACGCATCCGCCTGGTTCCCCACCCCCCTCTCCCCCTCTCTCCCCTCCCCCCGTATTCCTCCCCCGTCCAGGTTCACAGATGCCGTTGATCCCAGGAGCCCACGCTGTCCAGGTCCAGCGAGTCCCACGCCGGCCTTCCCGAGCAGCCGCCCCGGCCCGCCCGGCGCACCGCCGTGCCCGTGCAGAAGCGCGCCTCCGCCGCGTCCGGCCGGGGGCTGCTCCGTTTCAACACCGCGCCCGTCCGGCAGGCCGAGGCCGTTCTGCTGGAGTGCTTCGGCAGCCGGGTCTGGGCGCGCCGGCTGGCCGCACACCGCCCCTACCCCGATCTGGAGTCGCTGCTCGCGGCGGCCGACGAGGCGGCCTACGACCTCTCCCCCGCCGGGTACGCCGCGGCGCTGGCCGCCGAGGTGTCGCCGGGGCTGCGGGCGGACGCGCCGCGCTCCGCCCATCTGGCGCTGGCCGCCGCCCATGCGGAGTACGAACGCAAGTTCGGCCACGTCTTCGTGATCTGCCTGGACGACTACGCCCCCGAGGAGCATCCGGACCAGGTGCTGGCCGGTATCCGGGCCCGCCTCGGGCACGAGGAGGACCGGGAACGGGCGGTCGCGGCGGACGAGATGCGGCGACTCGCCCGGGGTCGGCTGATCGCTTTGGTATCGAGTCGATAACGGGTTGCCGTCCGGGCGCCCACCCCGGAAACCCCGGCGTACAGCGGGTCGACGGGGTCGCGGCGGTCTGTCCATAGCCCGTCCGTGCCTGTTTCGTTGCCACTTTGATCACACCGGAGGGCCCCGCGCGATCGAACCGACAAAGCGTCGCTACGATGGCCGGGGCCGGTGGACCGTACCCGGCCGGGTCAGACCGACAGTCAAGCCGGCCGACCCCGATCCCCGCTCCCGGAGGGTTTTTCCGTGCCGGCTGGAACGCTGTACCGCGGCCGGGAAGGCATGTGGTCCTGGGTGGCTCATCGAGTCACCGGTGTCCTCATCTTCTTCTTCCTGTTCGTGCATGTCCTGGACACCGCCCTCGTCCGCGTCTCCCCCGAGGCCTACGACGACGTCGTGGCCACGTACAAGACGCCCATCGTCGCGCTCCTCGAATACGGCCTGGTGGCCGCGATTCTCTTCCACGCGCTGAACGGCCTGCGCATCATCGCCGTGGACTTCTGGGCCAAGGGCCCGCGCGTCCAGAAGCAGATGCTCTGGACCGTGCTGGGCATCTGGATCGTGCTGATGCTGGGGGCGCTGTACCCCGTCCTCGGTCACGCCGTCCGTGAACTCTTCGGGAGCTGAGGCACATGTCCACCGAGACTTCCGCGATCGGCGCCGTCGAAGGCGTCTCCCTCTACGACGTCGACAACCCGGCCCCCGTCATCGAGCCGCCGCGCAAGCGGACCGGCAAGACCCCCAAGGGCTCGCGCACCAACTTCGAGATGTACGCCTGGCTCTTCATGCGCCTGTCGGGCATCGTGCTGGTCGTCCTGGTCATCGGCCACCTGCTGATCCAGCTGGTGCTGGACGGCGGCGTCTCCAAGATCGGCTTCGCCTTCGTGGCCGGCCGCTGGGCCTCGCCGTTCTGGCAGGTCTGGGACCTGGCGATGCTGTGGCTCGCCATGCTGCACGGCGCCAACGGTCTGCGTACGGTCATCAACGACTACGCCGAACGGGACAACACCCGCTTCTGGCTGAAGATGCTGCTGTACACCGCCACGGTGTTCACCGTCCTGCTGGGCACGCTGGTGATCTTCACCTTCGACCCGAACATCCGCTAGGCGCCGGGCCCGAAGGACCAGAGGTAAACCATGCAGATCCACAAGTACGACACCGTCATCGTCGGCGCCGGCGGAGCCGGTATGCGCGCGGCCATCGAGTCGACCAAGCGCAGCCGCACCGCCGTGCTGACCAAGCTCTACCCCACCCGCTCCCACACGGGCGCCGCGCAGGGCGGCATGGCCGCCGCGCTGGCCAACGTGGAGGAGGACAACTGGGAGTGGCACACCTTCGACACGATCAAGGGCGGTGACTACCTGGTCGACCAGGACGCCGCCGAGATCCTGGCGAAGGAGGCCATCGACGCCGTCCTCGACCTGGAGAAGATGGGCCTGCCGTTCGGGCGTACGCCCGAGGGCCGCATCGACCAGCGCCGGTTCGGCGGTCACTCCCGCAACCACGGCGAGGCCCCGGTCCGCCGTGCCTGCTACTCGGGCGACCGCACCGGCCACATGATCCTCCAGACGCTGTACCAGAACTGCGTCAAGGAGGGCGTGGAGTTCTTCAACGAGTTCTACGTCCTGGACCAGCTGGTCGTCGAGCAGGACGGCGTCAAGAAGTCCGCCGGCGTCGTCGCCTACGAGCTCGCCACCGGCGAGATTCACGTCTTCCAGGCCAAGTCGGTCATCTACGCCTCGGGCGGCACCGGCAAGTTCTTCAAGGTGACGTCGAACGCGCACACCCTGACCGGTGACGGCCAGGCCGCCTGCTACCGCCGGGGCCTGCCGCTGGAGGACATGGAGTTCTTCCAGTTCCACCCGACGGGCATCTGGCGCATGGGCATCCTGCTGACGGAGGGCGCCCGCGGCGAGGGCGGCATCCTCCGCAACAAGGACGGCGAGCGCTTCATGGAGAAGTACGCCCCCGTCATGAAGGACCTCGCCTCGCGCGACGTCGTCTCGCGCTCCATCTACACGGAGATCCGCGAGGGCCGCGGCTGCGGTCCCGAGGGCGACCACGTCTACCTCGACCTGACGCACCTGCCGCCGGAGCAGCTGGACGCCAAGCTCCCGGACATCACCGAGTTCGCGCGTACGTACCTGGGCATCGAGCCCTACACGGACCCGATCCCGATCCAGCCGACCGCGCACTACGCCATGGGCGGCATCCCGACCAACGTCGAGGGCGAGGTGCTGGCCGACAACACCACCGTCGTGCCCGGCCTGTACGCCGCCGGCGAGGTCGCCTGCGTCTCGGTGCACGGCGCCAACCGCCTGGGCACCAACTCGCTGCTCGACATCAACGTCTTCGGACGCCGTGCGGGCATCGCCGCCGCCGAGTACTCCGAGAAGAGCGACTTCGTCGAGCTTCCCGAGAACCCGGCACAGGCCGTCGTCGACCAGGTCGAGCGGCTGCGGAACTCCACGGGCACCGAGCGCGTCGCCGCGCTCCGCCAGGAGCTCCAGGAGTGCATGGACGCCAACGTGATGGTGTTCCGCACCGAGCAGACGATCAAGACCGCGGTCGACAAGATCGGGGAGCTGCGCAAGCGCTACCTGGACGTGTCCATCCAGGACAAGGGCAAGCGGTTCAACACGGACCTGCTGGAGGCCATCGAGCTGGGCAACCTGCTCGACCTCGCCGAGGTCATGGCCACCTCGGCGCTGGCCCGCAAGGAGTCGCGCGGCGGTCACTACCGCGAGGACTTCCCGAACCGCGACGACGTCAACTTCATGCGCCACACCATGGCGTACCGCGAGGTCGCCGAGGACGGCACCGAGTCGATCCGGCTGGACTACAAGCCGGTCGTCCAGACCCGCTACCAGCCGATGGAGCGTAAGTACTGATGGCTACACCCACCCTGGACAAGGCCGACAAGGCGCCGGAGCCCGAGCCGGGCTTCGCCGACTCGCCCAACATCACGGTCACGTTCCGCATCCGGCGGTTCAACCCGGAGGTCTCCGACGAGGCCCAGTGGCAGGACTTCCAGCTGGAGATCGACCCGAAGGAGCGCGTCCTCGACGCCCTCCACAAGATCAAGTGGGACCAGGACGGAACGCTCACGTTCCGCCGGTCCTGCGCGCACGGCATCTGCGGTTCGGACGCCATGCGGATCAACGGCAAGAACAGGCTCGCCTGCAAGACGCTGATCAAGGACATCAGTCCGGAGAAGCCGATCATGATCGAGGCCATCAAGGGCCTCACGGTCCTCAAGGACCTCGTGGTCGACATGGACCCGTTCTTCCAGGCGTACCGCGACGTCATGCCCTTCCTCATCACCAAGGGGAACGAGCCGACCCGCGAGCGCCTGCAGTCGCCCGAGGACCGCGAGCGCTTCGACGACACCACCAAGTGCATCCTGTGCGCCGCGTGCACGTCCTCGTGCCCGGTGTTCTGGAACGACGGCCAGTACTTCGGCCCGGCGGCGATCGTCAACGCCCACCGCTTCATCTTCGACTCGCGCGACGAGGGCGGCGAGCAGCGCCTGGAGATCCTCAACGACCGTGACGGTGTGTGGCGTTGCCGCACCACCTTCAACTGCACGGACGCCTGCCCGCGTGGCATCGAGGTCACCAAGGCGATCCAGGAGGTCAAGCGCGCGCTGATCACGCGTCGCTTCTGATCCGTCCGCCGCGGCCCGCGGCAGCCGGGGCCCCGTCCCCCGCGGAGTGCGAACTCCGCGGGAGGCGGGGCCTCTTGCTGACTCGCGCGGGCCCGGAGGGTACGGTCGTGCGGGACTTCCCGCGCACGGGGGTGCGCGGTCCGGACGAGAGCGGGGAACGTTGAGCGAGCCGAATCCGTACGCGGACGACGCGTCCACCTGGGGGCCGGGCCGGAAGCCGGACACACCGCCCGCCGCGCCGGGTGCCCAGGGCTACGGCTATCCGGCGGGCGGGAACCCGGTCTACGGCTACCCGCAGCCGCTCTCGGGCCCGCCGCCGTCCTCGCCGCCCGCCGGCTACGGCTACCCGGCCGCGCAGCCCCCGTCGTACGGCTATCCGGGGCAGCCGGGGGCCGTTCCGGCGGTCGCCGGTACGCCGGTGCTGTCCATAGGCGACATCACGGTGATGAGCGACTCGATCGTGACGCCGAGCGGGCCGATGCCGCTGAAGGGCGCGGTGTGGACGGCGACGGACATGTCCCGCACCGAGGAGAAGATCCCGCCGGTCGCGATCGTGCTGGCGATCGTCTTCGCGCTGCTGTGCCTGATCGGTCTGCTCTTCCTGCTGATGAAGGAGAAGCGGACGACGGGCTTCGTGCAGGTCACCGTGACCAGCGGGGGACGGCACCACTCCACGATGATCCCGGCCATGGCGGCGGAGACCTTCCCGATGGTGATGGCCCAGGTCAACACCGCCCGCTCGCTGAGCATCTGAGGGCCGCAGCCGATGGCCGTCCTCCGCCACTCCGTCACCGTCCTGGCCGTGGGCCCCGAACTGGTCGACGCACTCGCCTCGCTGCTCTGCGACGTGGCCGAGTCGACCCGGGCGCGCGGCACGACCGTCCTCATGCCGGACGGGCAGCCGGTCGCGGACCTGCGGCTGGTGAAGGGACGCCATCTCAGGGCGGGGGCGCGCTACGAGATCGGCGGGCCCGGTGACGCGGAGCGGATGGCGCTGCGCGTACGGGAGTGGCGGCGCACCGCCGCCGTCGAGGTGGAGCAGGCGATCGGCGCGCCGGACCTCAACGCCCGGCTGACGCTGCGCCTTGCCGCGCCCGACCGGCCCAGGCTCTTGGAGGCGCGCGGCCGGATGTGGGGCCCGGAGGGCTCCGGGGCGCTTCGGCGGGGGTCAGGGCGGGCGCGGATCGAGCTGGGCGCGTGGTGGTCGGCGGCGGCGCTGCCGCCCGGCGCCCCGCCCGCCGCGCGTGCCCCGGCCACGGTCCGGGTGCGGCATCCGCTGGTCGAGGCGCGGCTGTATCTGCGGCCGCGCGGAGCCGGGGACGGCCGCTGGCTGGTCGAGGCGGCCGCCTCGGTGCGGGGGCGGTGGCTGCTGCGCCCGGTCGCGGCGGTCGCCCTGCTGCTGGCCGGCGGGCAGCTGCGGCGGGGGTTCCGGGACGCGGTGGAGCAGGCCGCGGAGCACTGGAACGAGGCGGTGGCCGAGCTGCTGGAGCAGGGTGTGGACGGGGTCCGCGAGGAGCTGGCCCGGCAACTGGCCGAGGGGCGCCCGGAGAAGAACGGCTCGGAGAAGGACGGCGCGGCGAAGGACGGTTCGGAGAGGGACGGCTCGGCGGGCTGAGTCAGTCCCAGTCGGCGTCGCGGGCCGCCTCTGCGACCACCATGACGCGCCGCAGCATGTCGTTGAGCAGGACCCGCTCGGCCTTGTCCAGGACGCCGAGCAGCCGCTCCTCCTCGTGCCCGAGGGAATCCATCGCGACGCGCCAGATCGCCCGGCCCTCGTCGGTCAGCTCCACGTCCACGCGCCGCCGGTCCGTGGTGGAGGGGGTGCGGCGGACGAAGCCGCGGCGTTCCAGGGCGTCGAGCCGGCCGGTGACGGAGGCGGGAGCGAGGTCGAGGTCGGCGGCCAGTTCGGAGGGGGCGGCCGTGCCCCCGCGTCCGGCGAGCTTGTGCAGCGTGTCGAACTCCTGGCGGTGCAGGTCGAGGTCGAGGAGCGACTGCTCGCGCACCCGGCGCAGATGGACGGAGAGCTTCTTCATCCGGGTCACCGCACCCTCGACCTCCGGATCGAGATCGGGCAGCACGGGGCTCCACCGCTCGACGTGTCCGTCGGTCCAGTCGCGTCGCTGCATGCGCCCCAGCGTACGCGGGCACCCTTGACCGTCCGGGAGCGAAAGCCCGCGACCGGGCGGGGGCGGCGGCCCGGATACGCTCGGGGCCGTGGTGAAGGAAGCGAAGGACGTGAAGACGGTCAAGGCCCCCAAGAGCGAGCAGACGCGCTCCCTGATCCTCGAGACCGCCCTCCGGCTCTTCCGGGAACGCGGCTACGACCGGACGACGATGCGGGCCATCGCCCAGGAGGCCGGCGTCTCGGTGGGCAACGCCTACTACTACTTCTCGTCCAAGGAACACCTGGTCCAGGGCTTCTACGACCGGCTCGCCGGTGAGCACGCGGCGGCGGTGCGGCCGGTCCTGGAGAGCGGGACGGACCTCGCGGCGCGGCTGCGCGGGGTGCTGCTGAGCTGGCTGGACGTGGCGGAGCCGTACCGTCCGTTCGCCACCCAGTTCTTCAAGAACGCCGCCGACCCGGACAGCCCGCTCAGCCCGTTCTCACCGGAGTCGCTGCCCGCGCGGGAGGCGGTCGTCGCCCTCCACGAGCGCTGTCTGTCCGGCTCCACCACCCGGACGGACCCGGATCTCGCCCCGCTGCTCCCGCAGTTGATGTGGCTCATGCACATGGGCCTGGTGCTGTTCTGGGTGTACGACCGGACGGAGCGCGCCGAGCGGAGCCGCCGCCTGGTCGCGCTCACCGTGCCGATCGCCGCCCGGATCATCGCGCTGTCCCGGTTCCGGGTGGTGCGGCCGCTGGTGCGCCAGGTGCACGAGGTGCTGGAGGAGTTCCTGCCGGAAAGGGCGGACGCCCCGGCGCGGGCGGCCGGGTAGGCCGCCCGCGCCGGGGCGTTCGCAACGGTCGGAACCGGCCTGGGCCGGATCAGATCCAGCCCAGCTCCCACAGGCGCCACAGGCTGGTGCCGTCCGAGAGGTACTGCGAGCCGGAGACCTCGGCCTTGGCGACGACGTAGTCCTTCTTCTGCCACAGCGGGACCAGCGGCACGTCCTCGCCGACGAGCTTCTGGAGCGCCTTGAAGTCGGCCGCCGCCCGGCTGCGGTCGCTGAACCGGAGCGTGTCGTCGATCAGCTGGTCCATCTTCTTGCTGGTGTAGCCGTTGTGGAGGCTGCTGTCGCGGCCGACGAGCGGCTGGCTGAAGGTGTCGGGGTCCGGGTAGTCGGGGAGCCAGCCGACGGTGAACATGTCGTACTCGCCCTTGGCGTAGCCCTTCTGGAACCGCGTCCACTCCACGGCCTTGGTGTTGACCTTGAACAGCCCGGTCGCCTCCAGCTGGCGCTTGATCTCCTTGGCCTCCTTGCCGGCCTCCTCGCCCCCGCGGTAGGCGAAGGTGACGGCCAGCGGCGTCTGGACGCCGGCTTCCTGCATCAGGGCCTGGGCGCGCTTGGGGTCGGGCGACGGGTAGGCGTCGAAGAACGGGGTGCTGTGCCCGATGAAGCCCTGCGGGATCAGCGAGTAGAGCGGGTCGACGGTGCCCTTGTAGATGTCGCTCACCAGCGGGCCGCGGTCCGTGATGGCCGCGATGGCCTGGCGGACCCTGCGGTCGGCGAGCGGGGAGTCCTCACGGACGTTGAAGACGAGCATGCGGATCTCGGCGCTGTCGGCCTCGGTGACGCGCTGCGCCGAGTCGCCCGGGTTCAGCCCGGCGAGCGTGGACGGCGGCAACTGCCGGTGGGTGACGTCCACCTGGCCGGACTTCCAGGCCGCGAGCAGGTCCTCGGACTGCTTGTAGTAGCGCACGGTGACCGGGCCGCCGGTCTTCTTGAGGGCGCCCTTGTAGTGCGAGTTCGGCACGAGTTCGGCCTTCACGCCGGGCTCGTACGACTTCAGAACGTACGGTCCGGAGCCCGTCACCTTGTTGTCGTTGCGCAGCTTGTGCTCGGAGTACGAGTCCTTCTGGACGATCGCCCCGGCACCCGTGGCGATCTTCTGCGGGAAGGTCGCGTCACGCGAGGAGAGGTTGAAGGTGATGGTCCGGCCCTCGGTGACCACGTTCTTCAGGCTGGGGAAGAGGACCCACGGACCGACGTCCGTCTTGATCCCCATCATCCGGTCGAACGAGTACTTGACGTCCTCGGCGGTGATCTTCTTGCCGTCCGAGAACGTCAGGTCGTCACGGAGCTTGCACTGGTACGTCTGGAGCTTGCCGCCGATGAAGCCGCAGCTCTCCGCCGCGTCCGGCTCGGGCACGATCGCCCCGGACTTGAAGGTCATCAGGGACTGGTACAGGTTGCTGTACATCGCCCAGGAACCGGCGTCGTAGGCGCCCGCCGGGTCGAGCGAGGTCACCTCGTCCGTCGTACCGACCACGACCGGGTCGGAGTTGCCCTCCTCCGAAGGAAGCAGTTGCCAGGCGACCACGCCTGCGATGACCAAAACCGCGAGAATCGCGAGAATCCGTAGCCGGATCGACCGCATTGACGTGCTCTCCCTTAACTGCCCCACCTCGGTGTCGCGCTTCAGATACGCAGATCACCGCACGTTCGCGTTCAGCCAATCACACGACTTTCACATCGGGAAGGGGAGATCGGAACCTCATAGTCAATTGTTCGTCAGTCGAAACCTTCTGCCGATACAAGCGAATACAGAGGGTTCACCACCGGTCACCGATCCGCTATTCCGGAGGGTGTACGAGGGTGATTACGCCTGCCGGGAGGCGAGCTGTACGACAGTGATGTCGGAGGGCGCGCCGACGCGTACGGGCGGCCCCCAGGCACCGGCGCCGCGCGTGACGTAGAGCTGGGTGTCGCCGTACCGTTCCAACCCGGCGACGGTGGGGTTGGACAGCTCCGCGACGTAGTTGCCCGGCCACAGCTGGCCGCCGTGGGTGTGGCCCGATAGCTGCAGGTCCACGCCGTGTTCGACGGCCTCGTGGACGACCACCGGCTGGTGTGCCATGAGCACGACCGCGCGGGCGGGATCGCGGTCGCCGAGGGCCCGCGCGAAATCGGGACCCTGCCCTTCGCTCTCACCTGCGATGTCATTGACACCGGCCAGATCGAAACCGCCGGTCTCCACCCGCGCGTTCTCCAGCGGGTGCAGCCCCAATTCCCTTACATGATCAACCCATTGGGCGGCGCCGGCATAGTACTCGTGATTGCCGGTGACAAAGAACGCGCCGTGCCGGGCGCGCAGCCCGGCGAGCGGTTCGGCGGCCGGGCCGAGATCCGCGACCGATCCGTCGACCAGATCACCGACGACCGCGATGAGATCGGGCCGGGTCGCGTTCACCGCGTCCACGATCCGCTGGGTATGGGCCCGTCCCAGGATCGGGCCCAGGTGAATATCGCTGACGACGGCGATCCGGAAACCGTGCGCGGACCTGGGCAGCCGGGCGAGCGGCACGGTGACCCGCTTCACCTTGGGTCCGCTCAGCACGCCGTGCATGCCGTAGCCCACGGTCCCGAGCCCGGCGACGGCCGCGGCGCCCCCGACGGCCCGCGCCACGAAGAGCCGGCGCGAGGGGGAGACGGGGGCGGGCGCGGGGGCGGGGGCGGCGGGTTCGGGCGCGGCCTCCGGCGTCTCGGGTGTCTCGGGCGCGGGTGTCCCGGCCTCGGGCGCGGGTGTCCCGGCCGCTCCGCCCCCGCCGGCCGCCGTCCCCGACGCCGGAGCGGCGACCGGGACCGGCTCGGGCTCGGGGGCGGACACCTCGGGCGCGTTCGCCTCGCCGCGGCCCTCCCGGCGGGCGGGCCACCGGTGCAGCAGCGGCCGCACGGCCTCGCCCACCAGCAGCGCGAGCGTCACGTACAGCAGGACGGCCGGCCACAGGAAGCCCGGCCAGGCCAGGATCTGCTGGAGCCGGAAGGGCGCGCCCACGCGTCCCGAGGCCAGGGCTCCGACGGTGAGCAGCGGCAGCACGTACGCGGCGACGGTGCCGGCCCGGCGCCACGGGCTGCCGGGTGCCGTGGTGTCACCGACGAGCCGGCGCCACACATAGCGGTGCGCGGCCACGAGCAGTGCGAGCACCGCGAGCATCACCAGAACGAACCCCACGACCCGCACGCCTGCTCCCCTGTTCTGTTCGTCCGTGTAGCGACCGGTTCAACCCCGGAGGGGGGCCGTCGTTTTCAAGCCTTCTCGGCGCGCAGTGCCCTGACGCCCCGGAACCCGATCCAGCCCACGGCCGTCCCCAGGAGAAAGGACGTGATGGCGAGCAGCAGATGCACCCAGAAGTACGCGGTCGGGTCACCGGCGTCGTCGAAGGCGAGGCCGCTGCCGTCCTTCCACAGGTTTTTGACGAAGGTGACCCAGATGATCCACGACCACGCCCCGAAGGCGAGCAGGAACCAGGAGACGGGGCGGCTGAGCTTCATGGACTCAGTATCGCCGCCCCGCTCCGGGCGGTTCGTGCGGGGTGGTCCGTCCCGGCGACGCGTCCGGCGGGTTGGGCCGTCAGTGCCGATATTCATATCAACTGCATGTACGTTTTCGACCGTGCCAGCTCTCAAGAAGGCCGCGCTCGCGGTCACCTCTGCCGCTCTGCTGTCCGTGTTCGTCGTGACGCCCGCATCGGCGGACGACGACGACGCGCCCAAGCCCCCGTCGAGCATGTCGCAGATCGGCGGCGCGCAGCTGGGACGGGCCGGCACCCAGGTCAACCTCGGCCCCGGCGCCCCGGTGCTGCCGAAGAAGCTGACGGGCCGCTCGTGGATGGTCTCGGACGCGGAGAGCGGCCAGGTGCTGGCCGCGCACAACGCGCACTGGCGGCTGCCCCCGGCCTCCACGCTGAAGATGCTCTTCGCGGACACCCTGCTGGCGGACCCGGCGCTCCTGCCGAAGACGCTGGAGTACACGGTCAAGGACGAGGACCTCGCCGGCATGGGCGAGGGCAGCAGCCTGGTGGGGATCAAGGAGGACCACAGCTACACGGTCCACGACCTGTGGCTCGGGGTGTTCCTCCGCTCGGGGAACGACGCGGTGCACGTCCTGTCGGCGATGTACGGCGGCATCCCGAAGACCGTCCAGGCCATGCAGGCACGGGCCGACGAGCTCCAGGCGCTGGACACCCACGTGGTCTCGCCGGACGGCTACGACGCGCCCCAGCAGGTCTCCAGCGCGTACGACCTCTCGCTGTTCGCCCGGCACGGACTCCAGAACGAGGACTTCCGGGAGTACTGCTCGACGGCCACCGCCCAGTTCCCCGGTGAGAAGAAGAAGGGCAAGAAGCGGGAGACCTTCGGCATCCAGAACACCAACCGGCTGCTCACCGGGGCCGACGGCGTCACCCCGTACAAGGGCATCGCGGGCGTCAAGAACGGCTACACGACGCACGCCGGCAACACCTTCACCGGGGTCGCCGAGCGCGACGGCCGGGTCCTCCTGGTCACCGTCATGAACCCGTCGTCCGACGAGACGCACGCGGTCTACAAGGAGGCGGCCCGGCTCCTTGACTGGGGGTTCGCCGCGAGCGGCAAGGTCACCCCGGTGGGCGAGCTGGTCCCGCCGAAGTCCGCGGTCGTGGGCTCCGGCAGCGACACCGCCGGGAACGGCAAGGGCGCCGAGGCGGACACCCCGGCCGGGAACAAGGGCGGGCACGGCCCGGACCGGGCGGCGCGGGCGGCGGCCACCACCGACGGCTCCAGCGGCGTCGGGATCGCCCTGGGCATCGTCGGCGGGGTGCTGGTCCTGCTGGCCGGCGGGGTCTTCCTGGTCAACCGGCGCTGGCCGCTGCCGGACCTGATGCGCCGCCGTCCCCGCCCGTGACGCGCCGGGCGGCGATCGTGGAGCCCCCCTCCTCCGCGTCGTCGCCCTCCGCGACCGCCGCCGGGTCGTCCTCCCTGCCGGGCGTCGCCGTCCAGGCGGCGCAGAACAGCAGCAGCTTCGCCGTGAAGTTGATCCACAGCAGCAGGGCGATCGGCACCCCGAAGGCGCCGTACATGCTCTTGGACGCGACGCCCTTCATATAGCTGCCGAGCAGCAGCTTGAGCAGTTCGAACCCGACCGCGCCGAGCAGGGCCGCCACCATCAGGCGGCGGCGCGGCGGTTCGACGCCGGGCAGCAGGGTCAGCAGATACAGCAGCAGCAGGAAGTCGGCGGCCACCGCCACCAGCAGGGCCGCGATCCGCAGCAGCACCCCGCCCGCGCCGTTCTCCGGGATGTGCAGCAGATCGGCGACCCAGCCCACCGCCACGGAACCGACCGAGGAGATGGCGAGGGTCACCAGGGCCGCGCCGCCGAGGCCGAACAGCAGCACGGCGTCCGTGAGCTTGCGGACGACCGGATTGCCCTCGTCGAGGTCGTCCCGCTCCCAGACCGCGCGCAGGCAGTCCCGCATCGAGCCGATCCAGCCGATGCCGGTGAACAGCAGCAGTGCCCCGGCCACCAGACCGATCGTGCCCGCGTGGGCGACGAGGTTGTCGATGCCGAGCTGGTCGGAGATGCCGGGCACCTGCTCGGCGATCTTGGCCTCGATGCTGTTCAGCTGCTTGTCGGTGAGCAGCGCCGCCCCGATCGCCGCGCCGACCGCGATCAGCGGGAAGAGGGCGAGGAAGCTGGTGAACGTGATCGCCGCGGCGAGCCTGGTCCAATGGACCCGCGTGAGCGTCTCGTAACTGCGCCACGCGTGCGTCAGCGTCAGCCGGGAGACGAGCGGCCCGATGACGGGGAGTTTCTTCAGCCAGTCCATGTGTCACGACTACCCTTCCGGCCCGCGAAAACCGAAACCCGGTACGGGATGGAGGAGATGACGGCCACTCAATCACCCATTTCGGTGAGCGCTGTAACAAATCCCTCAAAGGTGTTATCCCGGACGATACGGTCACCCCCATGTCTGTCGACACCGTGTCCCTGACCGGCTGGGGCCGCACCGCCCCGACGACCGCCCTCCGTTTCCGCCCGCGCAGTTACGAGGAGGCCGCGGCGACGGTACTGGGGTGCGGGCCGCGCGGTTCGATCGCCCGCGGGCTGGGCCGGACCCATGGCGACGCGGCGCAGAACGCCGGGGGTTCGGTGCTCGACATGACCGCGCTGAACCGGGTCCGGGCGATCGACGCGGCGGCCGGTCTGGTGGTGTGCGACGCGGGTACGACCCTGAGCCGGCTGCGCGAGGTGATGCTGCCGCTCGGCTGGTTCCTCCCGGTGGTGCCGGGCGGCCGGTACGTCACGGTGGGCGGCGCGATCGGCTCCGACGCCCACGGCGACAACCATCGCGCGGCCGGCTCCTTCACCCGTCACGTCACGGAGTTCACCCTGCTCACGGCGGACGGCCAAGCGCGCACGGTGCGCCCCGGCAGCCCGCTGTTCGACGCCACCGCGGGCGGTCTGGGCCTGACCGGGGTGATCCTCGCGGCGACGCTCCGCTTCCGTCCCGTCTCCACGGCCCTGCTGGCGGTCGACACCGAGCGGGCCGCCGGGCTCGACGAGTTGCTGGCCCGGATGGCGCGCGGCGGCCACCGCCCCTACGAGTACGCCCGGCTCGACCTGTCCGCCCGCGGCCGGGCCACCGGCCGGGGCGTCCTGGTCCGCGCTGACCACGTCCCGCTGGACGCGCTCCCGGCGTCCGCCCGGCGCACCGCCCTCGCGCTCCGCCCGGCCCACCGCGCGCCCGCCGGGCTCCCCTTCCTGTCCCGCCTGCTGGGCCGGCTGTCCGCCACCGCGCTGGGCGAACTCGGCCACCGCTCGGCGCCCCGCAACCGCACCGGCGAACTGCGGCCGCTGAGCGCCTTCTTCCGCGCCCTGGACGCCGCCCCGCACCGCGACGGGGTCTCCCCCACCGGCGGCCGTGTGCACTACGCGTTCCTGGTCGGGCACGGCCACGAGGACACACTGCGCCGGATCGTCGGCCGGATCGCCCGCAGCCGCTGCCCCTCCTTCCGGGCCGTGCTCCGGCGCTGCGGCGAGGGCGGTCCCGGCTGGCTGTCCTTCCCGGCGCCCGGCTGGAACCTCGCGCTCGACCTGCCGGCCGGGCTGCCGGGGCTCCCCCGCTTCCTCGACTCGCTGGACGAGGAGGTGGCGGCGGCGGGCGGCCGGGTGTCGCTGACGGAGGACTCCCGGCTGCGCCCCGACGTGCTCGCCGCGATGTACCCGAGGCTGCCCGACTTCCGGGCGCTGCGGGCCGAACTGGACCCGACCGGGGCGTTCCGCTCGGACCTGTCCCGCCGGCTGTCGCTGTAGACCCCTCTTCCCCTCTGCAAGGAGCGTTCCCGTGAAGGATGCCTTCGGTGCCCCGCAGTCCCTGCTCGTCCTCGGCGGCACGTCGGAGATCGGGCTCGCCACGGCACGCCGGCTGATCGCCCACCGCACCCGCACGGTCTGGCTGGCCGGCCGGCCGTCGCCCGCCCTGGAGGCCGCGGCGGAGGACCTGCGCCACCGGGGGGCGTACGTGCAGACCGTGGCGTTCGACGCGCTGGACACCGAGTCCCACGAGACGGTCCTGGGGAAGGTCTTCGCCGAGGGCGACATCGACATGGTGCTGCTCGCCTTCGGCATCCCGGGCGACCAGGAGCGGGACGAGGAGGAGCCGCCCGCCGCGGTCCGGGTGGCGCAGACGAACTACACGGGCGCGGTCTCGGCCGGTCTGGTGTGCGCCGGGGCGCTCCAGGCGCAGGGGCACGGCTCGCTGGTGGTGCTGTCCTCGGTGGCCGGTGAGCGGGCCCGCCGCGCGGACTTCATCTACGGGTCGAGCAAGGCGGGCCTGGACGTGTTCACGCAGGGCCTGGGCGACGCGCTGCACGGCACCGGGGTGCATGTGATGGTGGTGCGCCCCGGCCCGGTGGTGCCGGACGCGGCGGCGGTACGGAGCGCGGGCGGCCCGCTGGCGGCGGTCCCGTTCACCCGGACACCGCTGGTGACGACGCCGGGCGCGGTGGCCGACGCGATCGTGACGGGGCTGCGGCGGCGCTCGGAGACGGTGTGGGTGCCGGGGGCGCTGCGCGCGGTGATGTCGGCGCTGCGCCATCTGCCGCGCCCGCTGTTCCGGCGCCTGCCGGTCTGAGCGGGGGGCCGCCGCCCCCGCCTACGGGTGGAGGGAGGGGGCGTCCAGGGAGCTGCCGCTCTGGGCGGGGACGGCCGGGTTGATGCCGCCCGCCCCGAACGGGAACTCGTTGATCTTGCGCCAGACGCGGTCCGCGCCCTGTTCGTACAGCGCGAAGGAGCCGCAGATCCAGGACGCCTCGTAGTCGGCGAGCTCCGCGTAGGCCCGGTCCATCGCCTCCTCGGGGATGTCGTGGGCGACCGTGACGTGCGGGTGGTACGGGAACTGCAGCTCGCGCACCAGGGGCCCGGAGGCGTCCCGGACCCGCTTCTGGAGCCAGGCGCAGGCGGACGCGCCCTCGACGACCTGGACGAAGACGACCGGGGAGAGCGGCCGGAAGGTGCCCGTGCCGGACAGCCGCATCGGGAAGGGGCGGCCGCCGGTCGCGACCGCGGCCAGATGTGCCTCGACGGCGGGCAGCTCGGCCGCCTCGGCCGCGGTCGGCGGCAGGAGGGTGACGTGGGTGGGAATGCCGTGTGCGGCAGGGTCCCCGAAGCTCGCGCGCCGCTCCTGGAGCAGGCTGCCGTAGGGCTCCGGGACCGCGATCGAAACGCCGAGCGTTACGGTCCCCACGTCGTTCTCCTTCACTCCTCGATGGTCTGTTTTCAGCCACGGACGGCCGCAGGCTTCACGCCGCAAGTGTGCCGCCTGCGCCCGCCTCGCCGCCAGGGTCCTTGGACTCAGTGCTTCGCGGGCACAAGGCCCATCCGGTCGTAGGCCAGCGCCAGGGTCTCGGCGGCCACGGCCCGCGCCTTCTCGGCGCCCTCGGCCAGGATGGCGTCCATCGTCTCGGTGTCGTCCAGGTACTCCTGGGCGCGGGTGCGGAAGGGTGTGACGAAGTCGACCATCACCTCGGCGAGGTCCGTCTTCAGCGCACCGTAGCCCTTGCCCTCGTACTTCTGCTCCAGCTCCGGCACCGGCGCACCGGTGAGCGTGGAGTAGATGCTCAGCAGGTTGCTGATGCCCGGCTTCTCGGCGCGGTCGAAGCGGATCACCGTGTCCGTGTCGGTGACGGCGCTCTTCACCTTCTTGGCGGTGGCCTTCGGGTCGTCCAGGAGGTTGATCAGGCCCTTCGGGTTCGCCGTCGACTTGCTCATCTTGGACGACGGGTCCTGGAGGTCGTAGATCTTCGCCGTCTCCTTGAGGATGTACGGGTCCGGGACGGTGAACGTTTCGCCGTAGGTTGTGTTGAACCGCTCCGCGAGGTTGCGGGTCAGCTCCAGGTGCTGGCGCTGGTCCTCGCCCACCGGGACCTCGTCGGCCTGGTAGAGCAGGATGTCGGCGACCATCAGCATCGGGTACGTGAACAGGCCGACCGTGGTGCGGTCGGCGCCGTGCCGGGCGGACTTGTCCTTGAACTGCGTCATCCGGGAGGCCTCGCCGAATCCGGCCAGGCAGTTCATCACCCAGCCGAGCTGCGCGTGCTCCGGGACATGGCTCTGGACGAACAGCGTGCAGCGCTCGGGGTCGAGCCCGGCCGCGAGCAGCTGGGCGACGGCGAGCCGGGTGTTGGCACGCAGCTGCGCCGGGTCCTGGGCGACGGTGATGGCGTGCAGGTCGACCACCATGTAGAAGGCGTCGTGGGACTCCTGCAGCGCCACCCACTGGCGGACCGCGCCGAGATAGTTGCCGAGGTGGAACGAGCCGGAGGTGGGCTGGATTCCGGAGAGCACACGGGGACGTTCAGAGGCCATGGGCTCATTGTCTCAGGTGCCGGGCCCTTCTCGGGCAACCGGTGGAGGAATCGTCGGACGGGCCCGCACCACGTCGTCGGACGGGCCCGCACGGCGTCGTCGGACGGGCTCGCACCGCGGAAAACGCGGGCACGCCGCGAAGTGAAGGTTTCCCCGCGGGAGAAGCGACCGACGATACAAAGTGGGGCCAACCTCTGCTCCCACCGCACGACGAACGGAGATCCCGTGTCGACCACGGACAACGCCATCGCCTCCGCCGAGGCGCACAGCGCGCACAACTACCACCCGCTGCCCGTCGTCGTCGCCACGGCCGACGGCGCCTGGATGACCGATGTCGAGGGCCGGCGCCATCTGGACATGCTGGCCGGCTACTCGGCGCTCAACTTCGGCCACAACAACCGCCGTCTGATCGACGCGGCACGGGCGCAGCTGGAGCGTGTGACGCTCACCTCGCGGGCCTTCCACCACGACCGGTTCGCCGACTTCTGCACGCGTCTGGCGGAGCTGTGCGGCATGGAGATGGTGCTGCCGATGAACACCGGGGCGGAGGCCGTGGAGACGGCCGTGAAGACCGCCCGCAAGTGGGGCTACCAGGTCAAGGGCGTCCCGGACGGCATGGCGAAGATCATCGTCGCCGCCGACAACTTCCACGGCCGGACGACGACGATCGTCAGCTTCTCCACGGACCAGGAGGCCCGCGCCGACTTCGGCCCGTACACCCCCGGTTTCGAGATCGTGCCGTACGGGGACCTCACCGCGATGCGCGACGCCATGACCGAGAACACCGTGGCGGTGCTCATCGAGCCGATCCAGGGCGAGGCGGGCGTGCTGGTGCCGCCGCCGGGCTATCTCGCCGGGGTCCGGGAGCTGACCCGCGAGCGGAACGTGCTGTTCGTCGCGGACGAGATCCAGTCCGGTCTGGGCCGGACCGGGAAGACCTTCGCCTGCGAGCACGAGGGCGTCGTACCGGACGTGTACCTGCTGGGCAAGGCGCTCGGCGGCGGTGTGGTGCCGGTGTCGGCCGTGGTGTCCTCGGCGGCGGTGCTCGGTGTGTTCCGGCCCGGTGAGCACGGCTCGACGTTCGGCGGGAACCCGCTCGCCTGCGCGGTGGCGCTGGAGGTCATCGCGATGCTGAACACCGGCGAGTACCAGCAGCGCGCCGCCGAGCTGGGCGACCACCTCCACCACGAGCTGGGGCTGCTGGTCGGCCAGGGCGCGGTGCGCGAGGTGCGCGGGCGCGGACTGTGGGCGGGCGTGGACATCGAACCGGCCCTGGGCACCGGCCGGGAGATCTCCGAACGGCTGCTGGAGCGCCGGGTGCTGGTGAAGGACACCCACGGCTCCACGATCCGGATCGCCCCGCCGCTGGTGATCAGCAAGGACGACCTGGACTGGGGCCTGGACCGGCTGCGCGAGGTCCTGGGCGGCTGAGCCCCGCCGGGCCGGCGCCCGCGGCAGCGGCTCATCAGGTCAGCACCCGCAGCAGCGCCTCCAGCGTGCCCTTCCAGGCGCTGTCGGTCGGGGTGCCGTAGCCGATGACCAGCGCCTCGCGCCGCAGTCCGGCGTCCGGGTGGCGGAACCAGGACAGGCCCTCGACCGCGAGGCCCTGCCAGGCCGCCGCCCGGATCACCTCGGCCTCGGTGCCCTCGGGCAGTTCGAGGACGGCGTGCAGCCCGGCGGCGATGCCGCTGACCCTGATCCCCGGCGCCCGTTCGGCCAGCGCCGCCACGAGCTGGTCGCGGCGGTTGCGGTAGCGCAGCCGCATGGAGCGCACATGCCGGTCGTACGCGCCCGACGCCATGAACTCCGCGAGCGTCAGCTGGTCCAGCGCGCTGGGCGCCCAGTCGCTCGCCCCCTTGGCCTCGGCGACCTCGGCGGCCAGCGCCCGCGGCACCACCATCCAGCCGAGCCGCAGCCCCGGCGCCAGGGACTTGCTGGACGTGCCCAGGTACACGACGCGCTCCGGGTCCAGGCCCTGCAGGGCGCCGACCGGCTGGCGGTCGTAGCGGAACTCGCCGTCGTAGTCGTCCTCCAGGATCAGCCCGCCGGTGGAGCGCGCCCAGTCGATCGCCGCCGCCCGCCGGTCCGGGTGCAGCGGTACGCCGGTCGGGAACTGGTGCGCGGGGGTGAGCAGGACCGCGCCCGCGTTGCGCAGGGTGTGCAGTTCGCCGGTGCGGCTGCCGAGGTGGTCCAGCGGCAGGCACGGGATGCGCAGCCCGGCCTCGGTGAGCAGCCGGGTGTGGATCTCCAGCCCGTACGACTCGACGGCCACCTCCCGCACCCGGCGCCCCCGCAGCGCCTTGCCGAGCAGCATCAGTCCGTGCACGAACCCGGCGCAGACGATGATCCGGTCCGGGGCGGCGTACACCCCGCGCGCCCGCGCCAGGTACTCGGCCAGGACGGTGCGCAGCTCGATGCGGCCGCGCGGGTCGCCGTAGCCGAAGGCGTCGTGCGGGGCGTCGGACAGGGCGCGGCGGGCGGCCTTGAGCCATTCGGCGCGCGGGAAGGTCGCCAGGTCCGGGGTGCCCGGCATCAGGCTGTACGCGGGCGCGGTGCGCGGTGGCCGGGAGCGCGGCGCCCTGGACTCCGGCGTCCGCGGTTCGGCGCGCCGCGCCACCCTGGTCCCGGAGCCCTGGCGGGCGGTGAGCCAGCCCTCGGCGACCAGTTCCGCGTAGGCGTCGGCGACGGTGTTGCGGGCGATGCCGAGGTCGGCCGCGAGGGTGCGGGACGACGGCAGCCGGGTGCCGGGGGCCAGCCGGCCGGTACGCACGGCCTCGCGCAGGGCATGCATGAGGCCGGCCCGCAGTCCGGTGGAGCCGGTCGGGTCGATGTGCAGGTCGGCACCGAAAGTGGCCCAGGCTTCTGTCATGGAAATGGACCATACAACTGCGCCATTGCCTCATAGTCTTGAGGGCATGACGACGAACGAGAACAGCACCACCACGTCCGAGTACTGCGCCGAGCACACCCCCCGCATGGTCTGGTCGGAGCACGCCCCCGAGGTCTACAAGGCGATGGCCCGGCTGGAGGCCGCATCCCGCCGGGGCGTCGATCCGGTGATCGCCGAGCTGGTGAAGATCCGCTCCTCGCAGCTCAACCACTGCGCGTTCTGCCTGGACATGCACACCAAGGACGCGCTCGCGGCGGGTGAGTCGATGCAGCGGATCGTCCAGCTGAGCGCCTGGGAGGAGTCGCGGCACTTCTACACGCCGAAGGAGATCGCGGCGATCGAGCTGACCGAGGCGGTGACCGTCCTGACGGACGGCTTCGTCCCGGACGAGGTCTACGACCGGGCCGCGAAGCACTTCGGCGAGGAGGAGCTGGCGCACCTCATCGCCGCGATCATCACCATCAACGCGTGGAACCGGTTCGCCGTGTCCACCCGCATGGTGCCCGGCCACTACACGCCCGGCGACTTCCGCTGAGCACCGCCGTGACCGCGTCCGGCCTGCGGGCCCTGCACCGTGACCGCGCTCCCGGCGACCCGCTGGTCCTGCCCGGACCGTGGGACGCCGCGAGCGCCCGCGCCTTCGCGGACGCCGGCTTCCCCGCGCTCGCCACGCCGAGCGCGGGGGTCGCCGCGTCCCTCGGTTACGAGGACGGCTCGACGCCCGCCGGTGAGATGTTCGCGGCGGTGGCCCGGATCGTCCGGACCGTGTCCGTACCGGTCTCCGCCGACATCGAGGCCGGGTACGGGCTGCCGGCCGAAGAGCTGGTGGAGCGGCTGCTCGCCGCGGGCGCGGTCGGCTGCAACCTGGAGGACACCGTGGACGGCGTCCTGGTGGCGGCGGAGCGGCAGGCGGACCGGCTGGCCGCGGTCCGGGCGGCCGCCGGGGACGCGCTGTTCGTCAACGCCAGGATCGACACCTTCGTGACGGGCGTCCCGGACGGGACGGACCCGGAGGCGGAGACTCTGCGCAGGGCGCGGCTGTACGCGGAGGCGGGCGCGGACTGCCTGTATCCGATCCTCGCCCCGGAGGCGGTGTTCGGGCTGCTGGCCGGCGCCCTGCCGGGGCTGCCGGTGAACGCCCTGGCCCGCCCGGATGGGCCGGGGCCGCGCCGCCTGGGTGAGCTGGGGGCGACGCGCGTCACCTTCGGCCCCGGCCTCCAGCGCCGGGCGGACGCGGCGGTCCGGGAGATCGCCGGCGGGCTGCGCCGGCTCTGACCGCGTACGCACCGCGCCCCCGGCAGCACGACGGCTGCCGGGGGCGCGGTGTGTGGTGCGTGGATCAGATGAGGCCGAGCTCACGGACGGCGTCGCGCTCCTCGGTCAGCTCCTTGACGGAGGCGTCGATGCGCGCACGGGAGAACTCGTTGATGTCCAGGCCCTGGACGATCTTGTAGGTGCCGTTCTCGGTGGTGACCGGGAAGGACGAGATGATGCCCTCGGGCACGCCGTAGGAGCCGTCGGACGGGATGCCCATGGAGGTCCAGTCGCCCTCGGCGGTGCCGTTGACCCAGGTGTACACGTGGTCGATGGCGGCGTTGGCGGCGGAGGCGGCGGAGGACGCGCCACGGGCCTCGATGATCGCGGCGCCGCGCTTGGCGACGGTCGGGATGAAGGAGTCGGCCAGCCACGCCTCGTCGTTCACCAGCTCGGCGGCGTTCTTGCCGGCGACCTCGGCGTGGAAGATGTCCGGGTACTGGGTGGCGGAGTGGTTGCCCCAGATCGTCAGCTTCTTGATGTCGGAGACGGCGGCGCCGGTCTTGGCGGCCAGCTGCGAGATCGCGCGGTTGTGGTCCAGCCGGGTCATCGCGGTGAAGCGCTCCGCCGGGACGTCCGGGGCGGCGGCCTGCGCGATGAGCGCGTTGGTGTTGGCCGGGTTGCCGACGACGAGGACCTTGATGTCGTCCGCGGCGTTGTCGTTGATGGCCTTGCCCTGCGGCTTGAAGATGCCGCCGTTGGCGGAGAGCAGGTCGCCGCGCTCCATGCCCTTGGTGCGGGGGCGGGCGCCGACGAGCAGGGCCACGTTGGCGCCGTCGAAGCCGACGTTGGCGTCGTCGGTGATCTCGATGCCGCGCAGCAGCGGGAAGGCGCAGTCGTCGAGCTCCATCGCGGTGCCCTCGGCGGCCTTCAGGCCCTGGGGGATCTCCAGGAGTCGCAGGTTGACCGGAACGTCCGGGCCGAGCAGGTGGCCGGAGGCGATGCGGAAGAGCAGCGCGTAGCCGATCTGGCCGGCTGCGCCGGTCACGGTGACATTCACGGGAGTGCGGGTCATGACGATCTCCGTTAGACAGCTGGCGTCCGGGCACCTGGCCCCTGTGCGGACATCCCCTTGAATCTTGATGTGAAGAGATATCCGCCCGCCAGGCTATCCGACCCGGAAGCCCGCGGCCGCCCGACCCCCGTTGCCCGACGATCACACAGTGGCGGAATGGTCACTTCCGTGCCACAGCGAACAGTCGTCCATTGAATCGCGGGAGCGCGTCCACAAGGCTGGACGCAGGCCGGGGCAAGGGCCGCTCGAACGCCACGCCGGAGTCCGCTCCGGGTTGCCCCCGCCCCGCTCCGGTGTCCGTCCCTTCTCGGGGGAGGGGACGGCCACCGGCTCCCCGGCGCAGGCCGCTCGCGGCGTACGGTCCGCGCCCCCGCCCGGTCAGCGGATCGTGAAGTGGACCGCGTCCTCCAGGAACGGGATGTCCAGCCACGGCCGGGGCTGGGCGAGCAGCGCGAGCAGCACGATCAGGGTGCCCAGCAGCCCGTAGGTGACCAGGTCGGTGAAGCGGGACCGCACCGCGAGCATGCCCACCGAGCGGACGACGAGGCGCAGCACCGCGGCGCCGATGAGTGCCGCGCCGATCAGGATCGTGCCGACGCGGAACGCCTCGTCGAAGGGGTCGGCCGCCACGACGAGCAGTCCGGCGGCGGCCACGCAGAGCACGGCGAGCAGCGGCCACTGCCGGGCCGGGGCGGGCGCGTCCCCGCCGGCCGCCCGGCCGCCGCCCTCGGGGCGCGCGGTGTCGCGGGTCAGCGAGAAGCGCCGTCCGCGCCGGGTCCCGGCGGCGGAGGAGCCGCCGGGGTCGGGCGCGTTGGCGGGGGCCGTCCGCGGGGGCACGGCCTCCTCGGTGGAACCGGAACCGTCGGCCGGGCTCGTCGCACCCATGGGGTTCCTCCCTGGGCCCGGTCAGCCGGCGGAGACGGCGTCGGCGTCGCGCTCGGCGGCCTCGACCACGTTGACGAGGAGCTGGGCACGGGTCATCGGGCCGACCCCGCCGGGGTTCGGCGAGATCCAGGCCGCGACCTCGGCCACGCCCGGGTGGACGTCGCCGACGATCTTGCCGTTCTCGTCGCGGCTGACGCCCACGTCGAGCACGGCGGCGCCCGGCTTGACGTGTTCCGGCTTGATGATGTGGGGCACGCCCGCGGCGGCGACGATGATGTCGGCCTGCTTCAGGTGGGCGGCCAGGTCGCGCGTGCCGGTGTGGCACTGCGTCACCGTGGCGTTCTCCGACTTGCGGGTGAGCAGCAGCGGGATGGACCGGCCGATGGTGACGCCGCGTCCGACGACCACGACGTGCGCCCCGTTGATCTCGACGCCGTGGTGGCGCAGCAGCTGGACGACGCCCTGCGGGGTGCAGGGCAGCGGGCCGGTCTCGTTGAGCACGAGGCGGCCGAGGTTCATGGGGTGGAGCCCGTCCGCGTCCTTGGCCGGGTCCATCAGTTCCAGGACGCGGTTGGTGTCGATGCCCTTGGGGAGGGGAAGCTGCACGATGTAACCGGTGCAGGCGGGGTCCTCGTTCAGCTCGCGGACGACCTGCTCGATGTCCTCCTGCGTCGCGGTGTCGGGCAGTTCGCGCTGGATGGAGCCGATGCCGACCTGGGCGCAGTCCTTGTGCTTGCCGTTCACGTACCACCGGCTGCCCGGATCGTCCCCGACCAGCAGGGTGCCCAGGCCGGGCGTGACGCCACGGGCCTTGAGGGCCGCCACGCGGGCGGTCAGATCGGACTTGATCGCGGCTGCGGTCGCCTTGCCATCGAGAATCTGGGCAGTCATGGCTCCATACTCGCGGATGACCCCGCCCTCGTACCAATCAGGTCTCCGGCGTGGACGCAAGGTTGCACTTGGACAACTTCTCCGGTCGTGACTGGACAAACTTACTGTCCGCTTATAACGATGAAGGCCGCTGTGCCGCAGCAGTGCACCGGGGGGCTTGACCGCTGACGTTTTCCTTCCTCCGCGCGGCCGCACCCGTCCCCAGTACGTCTGTTGGAGGAACGCCCACATGAGCTTCGGCGACCCGAACCCGAACCCGAACAACCCCTACGGGCAGCAGCAGCCCGGTTATCCGCAGGCCCCGCAGGGCGTGCCGCAGCAGGGCTACGGCTACCCGCAGGCCCCGCCGGTCTCCGGTGGCGACTACGGCCAGGCCGGTTACGGCGCCCGTCCGCCGCTGGCCAGCTGGGGCCACCGCGTCGGTGCGCTCCTCATCGACTACCTGGTGATCGGCATCCCCTACGCCGTCCTCCTCGGCATAGGCGGCGGCGTGGGCGGCGGAGCCGGCGCCGCGCTCATGGGCCTCGGCATCCTCGTCCTGATCGGCGGTGGCCTCTTCAAGCTGTACAAGGAGGGCACGACCGGTCAGTGGATCGGCAAGAAGGCCCTCGGCATCAGCCTGCTGCGCGAGCAGGACGGCCGTCCGCTCGGCTTCGGCATGGCCTTCGTCCGCCAGATCGCGCACTTCCTGGACGGGATCGTCTGCTACATCGGCTACCTGTGGCCGCTGTGGGACTCCAAGAACCAGACGTTCGCGGACAAGGTCTGCTCCACCGTCGTGGTGCGCGTCGGCTGACCGCCCCTCATACGGACCCGAGGGCCGTAACCGCACGCGGATCGCGTGGGGTTACGGCCCTCGGCCGTACCCGGACCGGGTCCGGGGCCTTCGGCAGGCCCCGGCCGGCTCAGTGCGGGCTCAGTGCGAGCTCAGTGCCGGCTCAGTGGAAGAAGTGCCGGGTGCCGGTGAAGTACATCGTCACACCGGCCTTCTGCGCCGCCTCGACGACCAGCTCGTCGCGGACCGAACCGCCCGGCTGGGCCACGGCCCTGACACCGGCGGCGGTCAGGATCTCCAGCCCGTCCGGGAAGGGGAAGAACGCGTCGGACGCCGCGTACGAACCGGCCGCCCGCTCCTCGCCCGCGCGCTCGACGGCGAGCTTCGCGGAGTCCACGCGGTTGACCTGGCCCATGCCGACGCCGACCGAGGCGCCGTCCTTGGCGAGCAGGATGGCGTTGGACTTGACCGCGCGGCACGCCTTCCAGGCGAAGGCCAGCTCGCGCAGCTCGTCGGCGGAGAGCGCCTCGCCCGTGGCGAGCGTCCAGTTGGCCGGGTCGTCACCCTCGGCCTGGAGCCGGTCGGCGACCTGGAGCAGCGCGCCGCCGTCGATCGGCTTGACCTCGACCTCGGCGGACGGGGCCTCGGGGCAGCGCAGCACGCGGATGTTCTTCTTGCGGGCCAGGACCTCGACGGCACCGTCCTCGTAGGCCGGGGCGACGATGACCTCGGTGAAGATCTCCGCGACCTGCTCGGCCATCTCGACGGTCACCGGACGGTTGACGGCGATGACGCCGCCGAACGCGGAGAGCGGGTCGCAGGCGTGGGCGTTGCGGTGCGCGGTCGCGACGTCGTCGGCGATGGCGATGCCGCAGGGGTTGGCGTGCTTGATGATCGCGACGCAGGGCTCGTCGTGGTCGTACGCGGCGCGCCGGGCGGCGTCGGTGTCCGTGTAGTTGTTGTACGACATCGCCTTGCCGTGCAGCTGCTCGGCGCCGGCCAGGCCGCCGGTGCCGGAGGTGTAGAGCGCGGCGGGCTGGTGCGGGTTCTCGCCGTAGCGCAGGACGTCCTGGCGCTCGTACGTCGTACCGAGGAAGTCCGGGAAGCCGGAGTCGTCGGCGGCGGCGTAGTCGGCGGCGAACCAGCCGGCGACGGCCACGTCGTAGGCGGCGGTGTGCTGGAACGCCTCGGCGGCGAGCCGCTTGCGGGCGGTCAGGTCGAAGCCGCCCGCCGCGACGGCGGCGAGCACGTCTGCGTAACGCTCCGGGCTGGTGACGACGGCCACGGACGGGTGGTTCTTGGCGGCGGCGCGGACCATCGAGGGGCCGCCGATGTCGATCTGCTCGACGCACTCGTCCGGGGTGGCGCCGGAGGCGACGGTCTCCTTGAACGGGTAGAGGTTGACGACCACCAGGTCGAACGGCTCGACGCCCAGTTCGGCCAGCTGCTCGCGGTGGGCGTCCAGGCGCAGGTCGGCGAGGATGCCGGCGTGGACGCGGGGGTGCAGCGTCTTGACGCGGCCGTCGAGGCACTCGGGGAAGCCGGTCAGCTCCTCGACCTTGGTGACCGGGACACCGGCGGCGGCGATCCGGCCGGCGGTGGAGCCGGTGGAGACCAGCTCGACACCCGCCTCGTGCAGACCGCGGGCGAGGTCTTCGAGCCCCGTCTTGTCGTAGACGCTGACCAGGGCGCGACGGATGGGCTTATTCACCGACATGACCGAGATGAACCTTTCGTCCCTCAATGCGATAGCCGTCACGGGCGAGCCGCCCCACGGCCTCGACGAGCAGCTTGCGCTCGACTTCCTTGATGCGTTCGTGGAGGGCCGCTTCGCCCTCCGGGGTGTCCTCTTCGGTCACCTCGACCACGCCCTGCGCGATGATCGGACCGGTGTCGACGCCGTCGTCGACGAAGTGGACGGTGCACCCGGTCACCTTCACGCCGTACGCGAGCGCGTCACGCACGCCGTGGGCACCGGGAAAGCTGGGCAGCAGGGCGGGGTGGGTGTTGATGAACCGGCCGCCGAACCGGGCGAGGAACTCCTTGCCCACGATCTTCATGAACCCGGCGGACACGACCAGGTCCGGCCGGTGCGCGGCGACGGCCTCCGCCAGCGCCGCGTCCCACTCCGCGCGCGTGGCGTGGTCCTTGACGCGGCACGTGAAGGTGGGGAGCCCGGCGCGCTCGGCCCGGTCCAGTCCTGCGATGCCGTCGCGGTCGGCGCCGACCGCGACGATCCGGGCGCCGAAGCCCTCGGGGTCGTCGCCGATCGTGTCGAGCAGGGCCTGAAGGTTCGTTCCGGAACCGGAGACCAGGACGACCACACGGGCCGGGGCGGCGGAGGGAAGCGGGGAGGCCACGGCTGGGCCCTTTCTCGCGTGCGAGCGGTTCGAATCGGCCGGTCCGCGCCACCACGGCACCGGGGCGACGGCATGCGATGTGTACGGTCCTACGAAAGAGGCGCGCTCCCCGATACGGGGAACTCTACGAACGGGCCGACCGTCAGCAACGATACCGGCACCTCGCCGCCGCCTCGTCCGACAGGGGGAGCGAGCCCCGCCCGTCCGGCGGCGCGGATCGGGGCGCGCGCCCCCGCGCTCCCCGCTTTCGGCCCCTCCGCGCCGGAAGGTAGCGTCAGGGGCAGCGAACCGTCCGCCGGGCGGAAACGACGAGATGGGGAAGACGTTCACCACATGCCGGACCGACGCCGCCGCACCGCCTTCCGCCAGCCGCTGCCCGAGCGGACCACCCTGCTGATGCGCGAGCGCTCCTCCTCGTCCTCCTCCTCCGGCTCCTCCGATTCCGCCGGCGGGCCGCAGGGCGACGACAACCCGTTCGCGCCGCCGCCCGAGGGCCGGCCGGACCAGCCCTGGCAGCCGCGCCACCCGTCCGGCGGCGACGGCGGCGACCGGCCCGAGGGCGGGTCCTCCTCCGACGACAAGCCCGTGTGGGGCAGCCAGTGGAGCAGCCGGCAGCCCGGCCGCGCGAACGGCCCCTTCGGTGGCCGTCCCGCCGGGCCCGGCGGACCGAACGGCAAGGGCGGCCCGGACGGCGCCCCGTCCGGCCCCCGCTGGGACCCGACCGACCCCATGCAGCGGCGCGCCCGCTACGCGCTGCTCTCCGGCATGTGGGCCTTCTTCTTCGCGATCTTCGACTTCTCGGAGATCGCCCTGCTGCTCGGCGCGCTCGCCACGTACTGGGCGGTCAGCGCACTGCGGGCCAGGCCGAAGGAGCCGGTGCCGGGTACGCCGGGCGGGGCCGCGGGCACACCGGGCGCGGCGGCGGGCGCGGGCGCGGCGGACGCGGCCGGAACGCCGGGCGCTTCCGGGGCACCGGCGCCGGGGACCGGGGCCTGGCGGCCCGCTGCCGCGCAGGGCGGGCCGGCCGCGCCGAACCCGCGGGCCGCGCAGCGCGGCGGCCGGCAGCAGACCACGGCCGCGGTGAGCGGTCTGGTGACGGGCGTGGTCGCGCTGGTGATCGTCGCGACGTCGTTCACCGTGCAGATGGTCTACCGCGACTACTACACCTGTGTGAACGACGCGCTCACCAAGTCCGGCCAGCTGGCCTGCAACGACCTGCTGCCGAAGCCGCTGGAGCCGTTCTTCGGCGTCAAGCACTGAACGTCAGACACTGAACGTCAGACACTGAAGAACGGCTCCCGGCGCCGGGCCCCGCGGATGACGCGGGGCCCGGCGCGGTGCGTCACCGGCCGATGTTGCTCTGCGGGCCGGTGTACTGCTTGAGCAGGCCCGGAACGTCCTTGGCGGCGTCCAGGGAGTAGCTGTAGTAGCCGCGCGGGTCGAAGGTGGTGCCGTTGGTCTGCTGCTTCCCGCTGGAGTTGACCACGATGGACCCGGACTGCGTCAGGGACGCGGCCGAGGTGTCGGGGTAGTACGGGTTGGCGACGTGGTCGTAGTAGCTGTTCTCGATCACGGTCTTGGACCGGCCGCGCGAGAGGTTTCCGTACGACGTGATGTTCTGCATGTAGTTGTTGTAGAGGTGGGCCAGCGCGACGTTGTCGATGCTGGGGTTGCGCTGGTTGGTGTCGTGGATCCAGTTGTGGTGGATCGTCATGCGGGCGGTGACGTTCTCCGTCCAGCCGATGCCGAACGCCTTGTTGACCTCGCCGAGCTCGTTCCAGGACACCGTGAGGTAGCTGGTGTCCTTGCGGCTGTCGATGAGCCCGTCGTTCATCCGCTGGATGCGGTTGTGGTCGATCCAGATGTGGTCGGCGGTGTCCATCTGGATGCCGTCGTAGTCGTAGTCCTTGTCGTCCGGGTCGTCCTCGGTCATCCGGGTGTCGCGGATGGTGAGGTTGCGGATGATGACGTTGTGGGTGCCCGTCCCGAGGAAGAACCCGCCGTTGACGATCTGGCCGGAGGTGCCGACGCCGATCACCGTCTTGTTGGACTTGACCGGGATCTCCCGGCCGTACGGGGTGACGGTGATCGCCCCGGCCACCTTGATGGTGTACGGCTCGGCCGCCCCGGCGTACTTCACCAGGTCCGCGTAGGTCTTGACGGTGACCGTCGCGCCCGCGGCGCCGCCCGTGGTGCCGCCACCGGTGGAGGCGAAGCCGTCGGCCTTGTTCGACCAGGTCCGTCCGCCGTCACCGTCACCGCCGCTGCCGGCGACGGGCTTGAAGGTCCACTGCTTGTTGGTGTTGTGGGTGCAGGTCTCCTGGATGATCGCCGTCCCGTTGGACGTCGACGCCAGCTCGTCGGACAGACACAGACCCGACTTCACATTGACGATCTGCCAGGTGTCACCACGGCTCGGCGTCAGCGTCCACTGCTGATTCGCCTTACCCGCACCACACCCCCACTGGATGACCCGCACCCCACTGACCGTGGAACCACCGGGCACATCGATGCACTGCCCACTGCTCTCACCCACCAGCGTGTACACACCACTGCCGGCCGACCTCAACCGGAACTGCTGCCACGGCGAATCCGCCGTACAACCCCACTGCTGCAACTCCGCACCCGCAACCCGCGAAGCACCCGGCACATCAATACACTTGCCCGACTTCGCCACCACCAGCTGATACGCCGTATCCACCGCCGGCACCGACGCCGCCGCAGCACTACCCGCCGACGACACCGACACAGCCAGCCCACCGGCCACCACAGCCAAAACGGACACCACACCAGCCACGACCTTGCCCGAACCACGCCGGTGGAATCCACGGCGCGGGATGCTGCTGAGTCTCATATCTGCCTTCCTTCGTGTACGCGTAGGAGATCCGGGGGCCGGGCTCAACGGACCGGGTTCCAGCCGTCGTTGCCGGCCAGGTACTTCTGCGGGGTGTAGTCGGCGGCGGCGCTGTCGCTCAGCTGCGGCCGGTTGCCGTTGACGCCCGCCCCGGAACCGGTGTTGCGGTACTCGGTGAACCGGGCGTTCTTCCACGTGGCGGACGACATGTCGATCCAGGGCTGGGCCTTGGCGATGGTGGAGCTGAGCGTCGACTCGCGGAAGAGGACCTGGGCTCCCTGGCGCCACGGGCGGCCGAGCTGGGTGCGGTTGGTGGGGGCGCCGGTGATGTTCGACTTGTAGAAGAGGAAGCCGTACTTCTTGCCCGGGTCCGTGCTGGCCGCGGTGATCGGGCCGCCGGTCGACCGCTTCTCGTAGATGTCGCAGTGGTCGAACACAATCGTGCCGCCGCCGTAGATGAAGTCCACGGTGCCCTCCACGTAGGAGTTCACCGCGTACGACCGGGCCGAGTTGTTGACCAGGAGGGTGTCCTGGTCACCGAGGAGCCGCACGTTGTCGAGCACGGAGCGGTCCGAGTTCAGGCTCATGGCCAGGGCCTGCTGCCCGGACGGACGGGAGTTCTCGTCGAAGTCGTTCGACACGGTCAGGTTGACGGCCTTGAAGTCGTGGCCTTCCACGAACATGGTGGCGCTGCCCGAAGTGCCGTACTCCCCCGCGGAGTGGTTGTTGACGACGACCGTCGAGGACGGCCCCGATCCCAGTCCGCGCAGCGTGATGTAGGGCTTGTTGCCGGGGATGCGCACGGTCTCGCGGTAGCTGCCGGGCGCGATGGTGATCTCCACCGGCCGGGTGTTGTTCGCGGGGACGGCGTCGATCGCCGCCTGCACGGTGCGGTAGGTGCCCGACCCGTCGGCCGCGACGGTGGGCCGCTCGCCGCTGCCGGCGACGGGCTTGAAGGTCCACTGCTTGTTGGTGTTGTGGGTGCAGGTCTCCTGGATGATCGCCGTCCCGTTGGACGTCGACGCCAGCTCGTCGGACAGACACAGACCCGACTTCACATTGACGATCTGCCAGGTGTCACCACGGCTCGGCGTCAGCGTCCACTGCTGATTCGCCTTACCCGCACCACACCCCCACTGGATGACCCGCACCCCACTGACCGTGGAACCACCGGGCACATCGATGCACTGCCCACTGCTCTCACCCACCAGCGTGTACACACCACTGCCGGCCGACCTCAACCGGAACTGCTGCCACGGCGAATCCGCCGTACAACCCCACTGCTGCAACTCCGCACCCGCAACCCGCGAAGCACCCGGCACATCAATACACTTGCCCGACTTCGCCACCACCAGCTGATACGCCGTATCCACCGCCGGCACCGACGCCGCCGCAGCACTACCCGCCGACGACACCGACACAGCCAGCCCACCGGCCACCACAGCCAAAACGGACACCACACCAGCCACGGCCCTGCCGCGAGCGGTCGTGCGTGGGGGTTCGGTTCTCATGGGTTGTCGTCCCTTCCTCGGAGCGGTACCTGAAGGTGCCTGCGGGCGGGGAGCACCGCGGCGAAGGGATAGGTGCTGCGCGGGGGTGACGGATAACAGAAATTTCAGAAAGTTTTTTCCGCCCGTTCCCCGGACCCGGCCGCGTGTGCGCGCGGAGCACCCCGGTGCCCCCGCGAGTTCCGTGCTTTACCCACGGCGGCGGCCGTGTCAGAATCCACGACCGAAGGGCGCGCCTGTTCGATTTGAGTGTTCGTCGGCGGCGGTCCGGGGGGCCACTTCGTACACCGGTTCAGCAGGGACACGTGCGAGGGAGCGGAACCCATGGACCACCCTCCGTCAGGAGGCGCGCGGCACGGCGGTGAGCCCCGCCCCCGGGGCACCACGCCGTACGAGATGTCGCTCGTCCGGGCCGCCCAGGACGGCGACCGGGCCGCGCTGGAGGCGCTGCTCACCGGCTGTCTTCCGCTGGTCCACCGGATCGTCGCACGCGCCCTCGACGGCCACGCCGACACGGACGACCAGGTCCAGGAGGTGATGCTGCACATCGTGCGGGGGCTGCCGGTGCTCAGGGAACCCGACCGTTTCCACTCCTGGGTCGTGGCCATCGTCTACCGGCAGGTCCAGCAGTACCGGCGCCGCCACCGGTTCACCCGCGTGCGGCCCGGTCTGGAGTACGAGGTCGCGGAGCCCGCGGACCCCGGGGCCGACTTCGCGGACCGGAGCGTCACCGAACTGGTCCTCGCCGACCAGCGCCGCGACGTCGTGCGGGCCGCCGGCTGGCTGGACGCAGGTGACCGCCGGCTGCTCGCGCTGTGGTGGGAGGAGACCACCGGGGTGCTGACCCGAGGCGAACTGGCCGCCGCGCTGCGGCTGCCCCGCACCCATGCCGCGGTCCGGGTGCAGCGGATGAAGGAGCGGTTGCAGATCTCCCGGCTCATCGTGGCCGGGCTCTCCGCCACTCCGCGCTGTTCCGGGCTCACCGCCGCCGCCCGTGGCTGGAACGGGCAGCCGAGCGGGTTGTGGCGCAAGCGGCTGGCTCGGCACGTCCGCGACTGCCCGGCCTGTGCGTCCCGGCGCGAAGGGCTGATCCCGCCGGAGCGGCTGCTGCCCGGCATCGCCGTGCTGCCGGTGCCCGTGGCGCTGCTGGCCTGGCTCGGCCGCCTCCTGGGCCAGACCGGGGCCGCACCCGCCGGGCCCGCGACGGAACTCGCCTCGCACCCGGTCCGGAGTTCCCGGCTGCGGCCGGCGGCCGGCGCGGTGGCGGCGACCCTGCTGGTGCTCGGCGCGCTGCTGCTGCCCTGGGGGCGGCAGGAGGACCCGGACGCGCCGCCCCGCGTGGCGCCGAGGGCGGCCCCGGCCCCCGAGGCGGCCATCGGCGGTCCGTCGTCGTCGCCGTCCCCGGCCGGTGCGGCCGAGCTGTACGTGGCCCCCGGCGGCTCGGACACCAGGGGCGACGGCAGTCTCGCGCACCCGTACGCCACGGTCGGCAAGGCGGCCGGGCTGGTGCGTCCGGGGCAGAGCATCGTCCTGCGCGGCGGCACCTACCGGCCCGCCGAACCGCTCGTCCTCGACACGGACGGCACCGCCGACGAGCCCATCACGCTGACCGCGCGCGGCGGGGAGCGGCCGGTGCTCGACCTGTCCGGGGTGAGCGACGGGGAGTGGGCCGTCGTCCAGCGCGCCGACCACTGGACCGTACGGAATCTGGAGGTACGGGGCGCCCGCGACCACGCATGGGTGTGCGACGGATGCGCGCACGACGTCTTCGACGGCCTGAACGTGCATCACAACGGCGGGTCCGGCCTGACTCTGCGGGGCGAGGACACGGTCGGCAACACGGTCGTCGACAGCGATTTCCACGACAACCGCAGGACGGACGGGCACAGCACGGGCCTGGCGATCGTCTTCGGAGCGGGCGACGGCAACGCCGTACGGCGGTGCCGCGCCTGGGGCAACGGCGGCGACGGCGTCGACCTGGGCGGATTCACCGGCCCGGTGCTGCTGGAGGGGAACTGGGCCTACGGCAACGGTAACGGCTTCGCGTTCGGCGGCGGCCACACCACGGTCACCGCCCCGCACGTCGCCCGGTTCAACGCCGCCTGGGACAACGAGGGCTACGGCTTCACCGACCTGGGCAACACGGGAGCACTGACACTGGAACGCAACAGCGCCTACCGCAACGGCATGGCCGGGTTCCGGCTCTCCGACACCACGGGCACCGCCACGGGGAACGCCGCCTGGAACGACGGCCGCGCGACGGAACCCGGCCCCGCCGTCCGCTCCGTGGGCAACACCTGGGATGCGGCGGGGCCGAAGGTGTCCCCGGGCGACCTGGGCTCGGACGATCCGCACGAGGCGCAGGGCCCGCGCGCGAGCGACGGCTCGCTCCCCCGCACGGCGTTCCTCCGCCCCCGCGACCCCGACGTCTCCGTGGGCGCGCCGATGACCCCCTGACGGCCGGACCCGTCTCTGTCCAAGGGGACCCGGAGCCGGGGTCGGGGCCCCGCCCGGTACTCAGGCGGGGCCCGGCCCACCGGGGGCGTCGCCGCCCCGAAGGCGGGGTGCCTGCGGGGACGGGGCCGGGGGCCCGTCCACCGGCGTCCGGGCGTGCCAGGGGTCGGTCGGCAGGAAGTCGTACGCGTCGAGGTCCGCCTCCTCCCCGCCGGCGGACGGCGGTACGAGGGCGGGCGCGGGCGTTCCCTCGGCCTGCGGTGCGGCCTCCCCGGCCGCGCGGCGGCCGGTGCGGGACCACCAGCGGCGGCGGGGGGCCTCCGGGGACTCGGGGGCCGTCGGCCCGGCGGGCACGGGCGCCGACGTGGGCGCGGGTGCGGGTGCGGGCGCGGCTTCGGGTTCGGGTGCGGGTGCGGCGGCCTTCCCCGCCTTACGGGTCTTCCCGGCCTTCCCAGCCTTACGGGCCTTCCCGGCGTCCTCCGTGTCCGGAGCGCCGTCCTCCTCCTGCGTACGTCCGCGCAGCCGCCAGGCCCGCAGCAGCAGGGCCGCCGGGACGCCGATGACGGTCGTCCACGCCACGGCCGCCGCGCCGGTGAGCCACCACACCGGGCCGAAGTCCGCCAGGGCGTGCGTGCCGAGCGGGCCCCCGGACGCCGCCGCCAGCACCGCCGCGCCGATCCCGCAGCCCAGCGCCCCCAGCGCGGCGGTGAGCGCGGTCTCCCCCGCGCCCCACGCCTCCTCGCGTACACCGTCCCGAGGCGCCGCCCGGCCCACCGCGAACCGGGCGACGGCCAGCGCGGCCGCCACCGGGACCGCCCCGGCCGCCCAGTTCAGCGGGGTGCCAGGGCCCTGGGCCGGCATCGCGGCCAGCAGCGGGAAGTCCGGAACGGCCGGCGGGCCGGTGAAGGCGAGCGGGGTGACCGTGGACGCCGTACCGAGCGCGAAGCCCGGGCCGAGCCCGTACGCCGCACCCCACACCGCCGCGTTGGGCACCAGGCCCAGCGCCAGCAGGAGTACGGCGACCCGGCCGCCCCAGTCGTCGGCGAGCCGCAGGAACGAGTCCTGCGCCGGGCCGCCGTGCCAGACCAGCGCCGACGCCACGACCAGCGCCCCGCCGCCCAGCAGCACCGCCGTGCCCGCCGCCGCCGACCGGCCCACCGCGTCGGCCCGCCGCAGGAACCGGGTGCGTGCCATCGCCTCGTGCAGCCGTACCGGCGCCCAGGACGGCGGCGGGCCCAGCGGATACCCGCAGGCCGTCCACACCCCGGCCGCCGCTGCCGCCGCGACGACGAGCGCGGCGGGCAGGAGCAGCGAGAGCGGGCGGGCGGACAGCGAGGTGTCCCGCGCATAGAGCGCGACCGCCCCGCCGACCAGCAGGTATCCGCCCGTCACCAGGGCGAACGCGGCTCCGGGCGACGGGGCGACACGCCCCTCGTCGGGTTCGAGGACGTCCCTGGCCGCCCGGTGCACCAGCCACACCGGCAGCACAGCGAGCAGCAGCGGAACGACCCCCACGGGCGCCGGGGCTCCGGTCAGCGTCGCGGTCCTGACCAGCTCGGCGCCGTGCGCCAGCAGCCACAGCGCGGCCGCCGCGTGGAACGCCTCACCGGGGCCGCTGTCCGGCGCCGGGGAACTGATCCAGAGCGCGGCGACGAGAACGGCGAGGGAACCCAGCCCGAGCCCGGCCGCGATCGCGCCGCGCAGCGCTGCCGCGACCAGCACGGTTGGCCCCGCCTGCTGCGGAGGTAACAACGACGGGCTGCGTTCGGTCACTTGGGTCACGCGGCCATGCTCCCAACGACACGCGCTCAATCCGTGTAACGGGCGAACAGCCGGGGTGTCGATCAATATACGTTTATGTACTTTTTCACCCGGTGCGGGTCGTCTGGGCGGCCCTCATGACGCAGAGCACGTCCGAAACCGCCGCCGCGCCGCCGCTCCCCTCGCCGAAGGAGCGGCGGAGACTGCGCGAGGCGAAGTCGCTGACGGAGGACCAGGTGGCGGCGGCCGTGGGCGTCACCCGGGCGACGGTACGCGCCTGGGAGACCGGCCGGACCAACCCCCGCGGGCGCAAACGGGAGGCGTACGCCCGCCTGCTGCTCGGCCCGGCCGAGACAGCCCCCGCCGCCCCGGTGGCTGCCCCGGTGGCTGCTCCGGTCGCTGCCCCGCCGAAGCCGGTGGAGCCGCCGGAGCCCGTATCGCCGGAGCCCGTATCGCCGGAGCCGGTGGAGTCGCCAGAGCCGGTGCACGTGGTGCAGTCGCAGCCCGAGCCCGTGGTGGAGCCGGACGTTCCGGACGGCCCCGCCGACACCGGCCCCGCCGAGGCGTTCGACGCGCTGTACCGGTACGCCGCCGCGCCCCTCCTCCGGCAGACGTATCTGCTCACCGGGCGCCGGGCGCTCTCCCGTGCCGCCGTGGCGAAGGCGTTCGAGCTGGCCTGGGAGCGCTGGCCGGAGGTCGCGGTGGACCGCGACCCGGTGGGCTGGGTGCGGGCGGCGGCGTACGAGTACGCGGTCTCCCCGTGGCGCCGGCTCAACCGGGAGCACCGGCGGCTCGACCCGCCGCCGGAGGCGCCCGTCCCCCGTGCGCTGCTCGACGCGCTGCTGGCCCTGCCGCCCGCGTACCGCCGCACGCTGGTGCTGCACGACGGCGTGGGGCTGGGGCTGCCGGAGACGGCGGCGGAGACCGAGGCGAGCACGCGGGCGGCGGCCGGGCGGCTGCTGACCGCGCGGGCGGCCCTCGCCGAGCGGCTGCCCGAGGTGTCGGAGCCGGAGCTGATCCACGAGCAGCTGGGGACGCTCGCCCGCAGCGGCCCCGCCGCCCCGCTGCCCGTGCCGGAGCTGATCCGTACGGGCAGTGAGCGCAAGGCGCAGTTGTGGGCCAGGACGGCCATCGCGTTCACGGTGCTGATCGTCGGACTGACGCTGATCACGCTGGCGACGGCGCCACGCAAGTACGAGACGCCGCCCGCACCGGCCCAGAAGGTCGGCGGGGTGCCCCCGGTCGGCGGTCCGCAGAAGCTGTCGCCGCAGGACGTGAAGCTGCGCAAGAAGCTCGGGGACGAGCTGTTCCACGGTCCGGCCCGGCTGATCCCCGAGGCGGGCTGAGCCGACCGGCGTACGACGACGCGGGCCCGCCCCCCTGCTGGGGGACGGGCCCGCGTCGTATGTGCGGTGACGTGCTGCCGCGCGGACGCGCGGCGGCCCGCGTCAGGCGTCGAGGATCTCGCGCGCCAGCTTGGCGGTCTCGGTCGGGGTCTTGCCGACCTTCACACCGGCGGCCTCGAGGGCCTCCTTCTTCGCCGCGGCGGTGCCGGAGGAGCCGGAGACGATGGCGCCGGCGTGGCCCATGGTCTTGCCCTCGGGGGCGGTGAAGCCCGCGACGTAGCCGACGACCGGCTTGGTGACGTTGGCCTTGATGAAGTCGGCCGCACGCTCCTCGGCGTCGCCGCCGATCTCGCCGATCATGACGATCAGGTCGGTGTCGGGGTCCGCCTCGAACGCCGCGAGGGCGTCGATGTGCGTGGTGCCGATGACCGGGTCGCCACCGATGCCGACGGCGGACGAGAAGCCGATGTCGCGCAGCTCGTACATCATCTGGTAGGTCAGCGTGCCGGACTTGGACACGAGGCCGATGCGGCCGGGCTTGGTGATGTCGCCCGGGATGATGCCGGCGTTGGACTGGCCGGGGGTGATCAGGCCGGGGCAGTTCGGACCGATGATCCGGGTCTTGTTGCCCTTGGAGCCGGCGTACGCCCAGAAGGCGGCCGAGTCGTGGACGGCGATGCCCTCGGTGATCACGACGGCGAGCGGGATCTCGGCGTCGATCGCCTCGATGACGGCGGCCTTCGCGAAGGCCGGCGGCACGAAGAGGACGGACACGTCGGCGCCGGTCTTCTCCATCGCCTCGGCGACGGTACCGAACACGGGTACCTCGGTGCCGTCGAAGTCGACGGTCGTGCCGGCCTTGCGCGGGTTCACACCGCCGACGATGTTGGTGCCGTCACCCAGCATGAGCTTCGTGTGCTTCATGCCCGTGGCGCCGGTCATCCCCTGGACGATGACCTTGCTGTCCTTGGTGAGGAAGATAGCCATGGTGGTCTGAGTCCCTCTTCCTTACTTCGCAGCCGCGGCGAGCTCGGCGGCCTTGTCGGCCGCGCCGTCCATGGTGTCCACGCGCTGAACGAGCGGGTGGTTCGCGTCGGAGAGGATCTTGCGACCCAGCTCCGCGTTGTTGCCGTCGAGCCGCACGACGAGCGGCTTGGAGACGTCCTCGCCCTTCGACTTGAGCAGTTCGAGGGCCTGGACGATGCCGTTGGCGACCTCGTCGCAGGCGGTGATGCCGCCGAAGACGTTGACGAAGACGGACTTGACGTCCGAGTCGCCGAGGATGATCTCCAGGCCGTTGGCCATGACCTCGGCGGAGGCGCCGCCACCGATGTCGAGGAAGTTGGCCGGCTTCACGTTGCCGTGCTTCTCACCGGCGTACGCGACGACGTCCAGGGTCGACATGACCAGACCGGCGCCGTTGCCGATGATGCCGACCTCGCCGTCGAGCTTGACGTAGTTGAGGTTCTTGGCCTTGGCGGCGGCCTCGAGCGGGTTGGCCGCGGCCTTGTCCTCGAGGGCCTCGTGGTCGGGCTGGCGGAAGTCGGCGTTCTCGTCGAGCGAGACCTTGCCGTCCAGGGCCAGGATGCGGCCGTCCTTGGTCTTCACCAGCGGGTTGACCTCGACGAGGAGGGCGTCCTCGGCGACGAAGGTGTCCCACAGGGTGACCAGGGTCTCGGCGACCTTCTCGGCCACGTCGGCCGGGAACTTCGCCTGGGCGACGATCTCGCGGGCCTTCTCGATCGTGACGCCGTCGACGGCGTTGACCGGGACCTTGGCGAGGGCCTCGGGGGTCTTCTCCGCGACCTCCTCGATGTCCATGCCGCCCTGCACCGAGGCCATGGCCAGGAAGGTGCGGTTGGTGCGGTCCAGGAGGTAGGAGACGTAGTACTCCGAATCGATCTCCGGGGACAGCTCGGCGATCATCACCTTGTGGACCGTGTGGCCCTTGATGTCCATGCCGAGGATGTCGGTCGCGCGGGCGACCGCCTCGTCGGGGTCGGCCGCCAGCTTCACACCGCCGGCCTTGCCGCGGCCGCCGACCTTCACCTGGGCCTTGACGACCGACTTGCCGCCCAGCCGCTCGGTCGCCTCGCGGGCTGCCTCAGGCGTGTCGATGACTTCACCGGCCAGCACCGGTACACCGTGCTTGGCGAAGAGGTCCCTCGCCTGGTACTCGAACAGGTCCACGCGCGTCCGTCCCTTATCAATGGTCTCGCGGTTGGTTTTCTGCGTGGGCGTGCCGCGAGGGGCAACGTGACTGCGGTGTCACTGGGAAAGCGCACACGGTGACCGAATACGCGGCATGTCCATCTCGCAGGTTATCCCCGCGCCCCGCGTGACCCTAAATCGCAGATCACACCGGGACGGTGATTACGGTCACAGATCCGCCCTGGTGGGGCCGTGGGCCGCGGGTCATACGGGCTCCTTGTCGGGTATCGGCAGGGGCCGCTTCTCGATCGCGGCGGCCATCACGTCGGGGAAGAGGTCCGGGGTGCAGGCGAAGGCCGGGGCGCCCAGCGCGGACAGGGCCGCGGCGTGGTCGCGGTCGTAGGCCGGGGCGCCCTCGTCGGACAGGGCGAGCAGGGTCACGAACTGCACCCCGGACGCCTTCATCGCCGCGACCCGCTTCAGCATCTCGTTGCGGATGCCGCCCTCGTAGAGGTCGCTGATGAGCACGACGACGGTTTCGGCCGGCCGGGTGATCCGGGACTGGCAGTAGGCCAGGGCGCGGTTGATGTCGGTGCCGCCACCGAGCTGGGTGCCGAACAGGACGTCCACGGGGTCGTCCAGCTGGTCGGTGAGGTCGACGACCGCCGTGTCGAAGACGACGAGCCGGGTGCGCAGGGCGCGCATCGAGGCGAGCACGGCGCCGAACACCGACGCGTAGACGACGGAGGCGGCCATCGATCCCGACTGGTCGATGCAGAGGATGACGTCCTTCTTCACCGACTGCGCGGCCCGCCCGTAGCCGATGAGCCGTTCGGGTACGACCGTGCCGGCGCCGTCCTGGCCGGGCAGCTCCAGGTAGTTCTTGAGGTTGGCCCGGATGGTGCGGTCCCAGTCGATGTCGTGGTGGCGGGGGCGGCTGATCTTGGCGGACCGGTCGAGCGCGCCGGTGAGCGTGGCGCGGGTGCGGGTGGTGAGCCGCTTCTCCAGCTGCTCGACGACCTTGCGGACCACGGCGCGCGCGGTCTCCTTCGTCGTCTCGGGCATGGCCTTGTTGAGCGAGAGCAGGGTGCCGACGAGGTGTACGTCGGCCTCGACGGCCTCCAGCATCTCCGGTTCGAGCAGGAGCGCGGAGAGGCCGAGGCGGTCGATGGCGTCGCGCTGCATGACCTGGACGACGGAGCTGGGGAAGTACGTCCGGATGTCGCCGAGCCAGCGGGCCACGGAGGGCGCGGAACCGCCGAGTCCGGCGGAACGGCCCCCGTTGTTGCGGCCCCCTTCGCGTCCGCCGCTGCCGTAGAGGGCGGTGAGGGCCTGGTCCATCGCGGCGTCGCGGCCGGTGAGCCGGCGGCCGGTGCTCTCCTCGCTGTCGGCGCCGAGGACCATGCGCCAGCGGCGCAGCCGCTCGTCCTGGGCGGTGGCGGTGGCCGGGGTGTCGAGAGCCGGGCCGTCGGTGGCCGGGGTGTCGGTGGTCGTGGTCATGCCGTCTCCCCCAGGTGCGGGTGGTCGTGGTGGGCGGGGGCGCCGGGCGCGGGGCGCTCGTCCAGGCCGAGCAGCAGGCGCAGGACCGGGACCACCGCGTCGGCGCGGGCGGTGTCCAGGACCGGGGCGAATCCGGGCATCGTCGCCGCCGCGCCCGCCGGGGAGCCGGTCCCCGCCGGGTGGCCCGCGACCGGGCCGCGCCGCACGAGGTCGCCCAGGGTGCGCCGGACGCCGGACTCGTAGGCCGAGAACGTACGGCGCAGGAGCGGCAGTACGTCGTTGAAGGTGTCGGCGGGCACGCCGGTGAGCCAGGAGTCGACCAGGGCGAGCAGCCGTTCGTCGTGGACGAGGAGCATGCCGCCGCCCGCCGCGCCGCCGACGAAGCCCTCGATCCAGGCGGCGGCGTCGGCCGGCGGGGTGCCCGGTGAGAGGGCGAGGCCCATCAGCCGGGCGGCGGCGTCGTGGTCGAGGTGGCCGTCGTCCAGGAGGAGGCGGGCGGCCCGGCCCCGGATGACGCCCGCGACCGTGTCCCGGAGGGTGAGCTTGTGCAGCACGGCACGCCACCGCGTCCGCAGGCCGTCCGCGCTCGAAGGGACGGTGCCGGCGAGCAGGCCGATCGCGGTGTGCACGCCGTCCACCTGGCGGCGCAGCGCCTCCGCGCCCTCGGCGTCCAGTCCGGTGCAGGCGGGCGGCAGGCCGACGCAGATCCGTTCCGCGAGGCCGGCCGCGACCCCGGCGAGGGCGGTGGTGTCCGTGGCGCGGACGTCGCCGTAGCGCAGGGTGCGGGCGAGGGCGGGCAGGGCGTCCGCGAGGTGTCCGACGTCGGAGTCGAGCGCGGCCCGGTCCGCGAGGGCCCGCATCACGACGGGCAGGGCGTCGGGCAGGTCGGCGAGCAGGCAGCGCTCGGCCAGCGCGGTGACCTCGGCGAGGGCGGTGGCCCCCAGGGCGTCCGACTCGGCGCGCGCGGTGGCGGCGGAGAGCACGGTGGTGCCCCAGACGCCGGCTTCCGCGACGCGGACGTACAGCTCGGGCTCCCAGCGCAGCCGCCAGCTCTCCCGGAAGGTGCCGGTGCCGTTGCGGCCGGTGCCCGGCTCGCCCCAGCCGACGCCGAGGAGGCGCAGCCGGTGCAGCAGGCGGCTGCGGGCGGCGTCGGTGTCCTTGCGCAGGTCCAGCTCGATGTCCCGGTCGCCCGCCTCCGGCTTGAGCCGCAGGGTGCGCTGGAGGCGGGTGAGGTCGCGCTGGAGGGGGACGGCGGGGGCGGTGTCGGGGACCTCGCCGAGCGTGGTGCCGACGACGAGGCGGTCGTGGACGAGGGCGAGCGGGATGTCGGAGCCGTCGCACATGACGGCCCGGACGGCGTCGGTCGTCTCGCTGAGTCCGGCGAGCGGCCGGCCGCGCATGGCGGCGAGGGTCTCGGCGAGCCGGACGGCCTCGATGACGTGGGCGGACGAGACGAACCGGTCCTCGTCGCGCAGGAGTCCGGCGACTTTCGTCATCCAGCGCTCGATGGGGCGGTCCCGCGCGGTGAACAGGTGCTCGTACCAGCCGGGCGACTCGATGCCGGCGCCGTAGCCGCTGTGCCGGGCGAGCCTGCGGTGGTTCCAGGGCACCCAGGTCAGTTCGGCCTTGGCCTTGGGCAGGCCCTTGAGCAGGGCCCGGTCGGCGGTGAGCGTGGTGCGCGTGCGCAGGGCGGGGACGTGCCAGGCGCCGCACACCACGGCGAAGTCGTCGCCGAACTCCTTGGCGGCGGTCCGCAGCTGGATGCGCATGTACGCCTCGCGCACGGCGTCCCTGGGGTGTCCGCCGTCGCCGTACGCCTCGCGCAGCGCGGTCATCGCCTCGCCGAGGGCGGCGAACGCGTCGAGCGCTCCCACCGCCTCGTCGCCGCCGGGTACACGGTGCTCGACGACGTCCTCCCACCAGCGCTCGGGGTCGTCGTATCCGGCGGTCTCGGCGAGCACCCGGATGGGGTCGACGGGGGCGGTGACGGACTCGGGGGCGGGCTGTTCGCCGGTCTCGCCGTCCCCGTCCCCGTCGGTCGCGGCGGCTTCCCGGTCCGGCTCCTCCATGGCCAGCGAGTGCGCGGCGGGCAGGTCGATGAAGCGGACGGGCACGTCGTGGGCGAGGGCCCAGCGGATCGCGATCCACTCGGGCGAGAACTCGGCGAACGGCCAGAACGCCGCCCGTCCGGGGTCGTCCACCGCGTGGGCGAGGAGGGCGACCGGGGGCCGCATCTCCTCGTCGGCGGCGAGCGGGAGCAGCGCGTCGGCCTCGGGCGGGCCCTCGATGAGCACGGCCTGCGGGTTCGCCGCGTCGAGGGCGGCGCGGACGGCGCGGGCCGAGCCGGGGCCGTGGTGCCGGACGCCCAGCAGCAGCGGCCCCGTCGCACGGGTGGCGGTCATGCGGACGCCTCCCGGCAGGCGCGGTAGAAGTCCTTCCAGCCGTCCCGCTCGCGCACCACGGTCTCCAGGTACTCCTGCCAGATCACCCGGTCCGCCGCCGGGTCACGGACGACGGCGCCGATGATGCCGGCCGCGACGTCCGCCGGGCGCAGCACGCCGTCGCCGAAGTGGGCGGCGAGGGCGAGGCCGTTGGTGACGACGGAGATGGCCTCGGCCGTGGACAGCGTGCCCGAGGGGGACTTGAGCTTGGTGCGGCCGTCTGCGGTGACTCCGTCGCGCAGTTCGCGGAAGACGGTGACGACGCGGCGGATCTCGGTGAGGCCGTCCGGGGCGGGCGGCAGGTCGAGCGAGCGGCCGATCTGGTCGACACGGCGGGAGACGATGTCCACCTCCGCGTCGGGTGTCGCGGGCAGCGGCAGGACGACGGTGTTGAACCGGCGGCGCAGGGCGCTCGACAGCTCGTTGACGCCCCGGTCGCGGTCGTTGGCGGTGGCGATGACGTTGAACCCGCGCACCGCCTGGACCTCCTGGCCCAGTTCGGGCAGGGGCAGGGTCTTCTCCGAGAGGATCGTGATCAGCGAGTCCTGCACATCGGCGGGGATGCGGGTCAGTTCCTCGATGCGGGCGGTCATGCCTTGTGACATGGCGCGCATCAGCGGGCTGGGCACCAGCGCGTCGCGGCTGGGGCCGTGGGCGAGCAGCTGCGCGTAGTTCCACCCGTAGCGGACGGCTTCCTCCGGGGTGCCCGCCGTGCCCTGCACGAGCAGCGTGGAGTCGCCGCTGACGGCGGCCGCCAGATGTTCGGAGACCCAGGTCTTGGCGGTGCCGGGGACGCCGAGGAGGAGCAGCGCGCGGTCGGTGGCGAGCGTGGTGACGGCGACCTCGACGAGGCGGCGCGGGCCCACGTACTTGGGTGTGATGACGGTGCCGTCGGGCAGCGTCCCGCCGAGCAGGTACAGGGCGACGGCCCACGGGGACAGCCGCCAGCGCTCGGGCCTGGGGCGGTCGTCGGCGGCGGCGAGCGCCTTGAGTTCGTCGGCGAAGGCGTCCTCGGCGTGCGGGCGCAGGGCCTCGCAGGAGCTTGCTTCGGTGGTTTCGGACACGGTCATGGATCTCCCCCTCCGGATCGGTCGACGGATCGGTCGGCCGGATGTGGTTCCACCGTGCACCATGGCACTGACAATCGACCTTTGCGCAGGTCAGGGCGATTGTCAGTGGGGCGTCCTAACGTCGTTGGCATGCTGCTGACTGACGGGGGAGAACCCTTGGGAGCCGCTGCCTCGGCCGCGCGCTGGACGGTGGAGCAGGTCCTGGCCCTGGCTCCTGACGACGCCTCACGCAAGGCGGGGAACAAGCTCTGCGCGTCCGGTTCCTGGTCGGAGACCGGGGCGGACGGGACGGGTGCGGTGTGGGGGCTGTGCAAGGGCAGCGGGAGCAAGCCGTACCGGACGGTGGTGGACACCACCGGGCCCGCGTACCGGTGCAGTTGCCCAAGCCGGAAGTTCCCGTGCAAGCACGCGCTGGGCCTGCTGCTGCTCCGCGCCTCCGACGACGCCGCGGTGCCGGCCGGGACGCCGCCGGACTGGGCGCGGGAGTGGCTGGACGGCCGCCGCGCCCGTGCGGAGGCCAAGGCGCGGCCCGCCGGGGCGGACGGCGCGTCGGGCGGTCCCGCCGATCCGGAGGCCGCGCGCAAGCGGGCGGAGAAGCGGGCCGAGCGGATCGGCGGCGGTGCGCGGGAGTTGGAGCAGCGGCTGACCGATCTGCTGCGCGGGGGGCTGGCCGCGGCCGAGCAGTCGGGGTACGGGCTGTGGGAGGAGACGGCGGCCCGCATGGTGGACGCGCAGGCGCCCGGCCTCGCCGCCCGCGTGCGGGAGCTGGGCGCGGTCCCGGCGTCCGGGCCCGGCTGGCCGGTGCGGCTGCTGGAGGAGTGCGCGCTGCTGCATCTGCTGGACGCGGCGTGGCTGGGCCGCGACCGGCTGCCGCCCGCCCTGGCGGCCACGGTGCGTACGCGGGTCGGCCTGCCGGCCTCCCCGGAGGGCCCGCCGGTCCACGACCGCTGGCTGGTCCTCGCCCAGTACGACACGCACGAGGAACGGATCGTCGCCCGCCGCATCTGGCTGTACGGGGAGGAGTCGGGCCGCACGGCGCTGCTGCTGTCCTACGGGGCGGCCGGCCGCTCCCCTGCCCTGGCCCTGCCCGTGGGCACGACGATCGAGGCCGGGCTGACGCCCTATCCGGGGGCCGGGCAGCTGCGCGCCGAACTGGGCGAGGGCTTCGGCATCCCGGCGGCCGCGGCGCCTCCGCCGCCGGGGGGCACGGTCGCCGAGGCGGTCGCCGCGTACGGGCGGGCCCTGACCGAGGACCCCTGGCTGGAGTCCTGGCCGGTGACGCTGCGCGAGGTCATACCCGTGCCGGCCCCGGACGGCTGGCAGCTGGTGGACGCGGAGGGCCGGGAGGCCCTGCCGGTCGCCGCCGCCGCGCTGAACCGGCCGGCGCTCTGGAAGCTCGCCGCGGTCTCGGGCGGGGCCCCGCTCACCGTCTTCGGCGAGTGCGGCCACCGCGGCTTCGACCCGCTCGCGGCCTGGTCCGCGGCGGCGGGGGCGCACACGGCCGCCGAGACCGTGGCGCTCATCTGACCTTCGCCGTACGCCTGCCGACGCCCTCGCGGTCGCCTCTCGACGACTCGCCGTACGCCCGACGACTTCGCAGTACGCCTCCCGAGGAGGAGCAATGTCCCACCCGACCACGGCCGCGACGCCCACCGAACCCGTGTCCCCGTCCCCCGCTCCGGTCTCCGTTTCCGCCTCCGTTTCCGCCCCCGTCTCCGATTCCGGCGGGCCGGGTGACGCGCCGGCGGGGCTGCCGTGGGAGGAGCTGGTCACGACGGCCCTGCTCGGTACGGACCGGCGACCGCCCGCGGGCGTGTCCGGCGGCGGCCCGGACGGTACGGCCTCGGCCGTGCTGGACGCCGCCGCGCTGCACACCGTGCGGCGCCGGGCCGGGCTGCTGCCCGCCGCCGCGTCCCCCCGCCCCGCCCCGGCGCCCGACGATCCCCGGCCGCCCCTGCCGGAGGCCGCCCGCAACCGGCTGACGCAGCTCCTGGCGGACCGGGCTGCGGGTTCCGGCGGCCGGCGGGGGGCGGCCCCGGACCTGACGGAGCTGATCCCGCAGTGGCTGGCCACCGCCAACGAGCACGGCTACCGGGCGCCGGACTCCGCGCTCCCCGCCCTGCTGGACGCGGCCCGTGCCCGTACCGATCTGCGCCCGCAGACCCTGGAGTTCGCCGGGCCGCGCGGCCTGTGGCTGGCCGGGCTGAACCCGGAGTGGAAGTTCGCGCTGCGCGGCGCGTCCGGGAGCGCGCTGCTGCCGTCGCCGCAGGACACGGAGGCGGTCCGCAAGCTGTGGGAGGAGGGCCTGTTCGCTGAGCGCATCGCGCTGCTCGGCGTCGTACGGGCGCATGACGCGGACGCCGCCCGCGCGCTGCTGGCCACCACATGGCGGACGGAACGGGCCGAGGACCGGCTGATGTTCGTCGATTCGCTCCGCACCGGGCTGTCCGGGGCGGACGAGGAGTTCCTGGAGGAGGCGCTGGCCGACCGCAGCCGCAATGTCCGGGCGACGGCCGCCGAGTTGCTGTCCGCGCTGCCCGGTTCCGCGCTCGCCGGCCGGATGGCGGAGCGGGCGCTGACGTGTGTGAGCCCCGGCCTCACCGGCGACGAGCCCTTCGTCGCGGTGGAGGCGCCGCACGAGTGCGACGAGGCGATGCAGCGGGACGGGGTGGTGGCCCTGCCGCCGTCCGGCCGGGGCGAACGGTCCTGGTGGCTGGGCCAGTTGGTGGAGGCGTCACCGCTGTCCGTGTGGCCGCCGCGGTTCGGCGGGCGCGGCGCGGAGGAGATCGTGGCGCTGCCGGTGGCGGACGGCTGGGGCGAGGAGCTGCACGCGGCCTGGTGCCGGGCCGCCGTGCGGCAGCGTGAGGCGGTGTGGGCGCGGGCGCTGCTCGGTTCACCGGCCACGCCCCCGTCGAACGGCCCCGGTACGGCCTCGCTGGCCGAGCGGTCGAAGCTGCTCGCGGTGCTGCCGCCGGACGAGCGGGCGGCCTGGGTGGCGGATTTCGTCGCCGCGCACGGGTTGTCGGAAGCGTTCCAGCTGCTGGGGGTGTGCCCGGTCCCGTGGGCGCGGCCGCTGGGGCGGGCCGTCGTGGACGCCCTCGACATAGCCAGGGACGCGGGCAGTTACCCGTGGAGCTTCAGCGGCGTCATGGGCCTGGCCGAACGCTGCCTGGACCCGGCCGAGGCGAGCCGTCTGGAGGTCCTGACGACCACCCCGGACGAACCGGCGGACGCCTCCCCGGGCGCGAACGGCTACTGGTCGGAGGCGTTCCAGCGCCTGGTCTCGACGCTGCGCCTGCGCGCCACGATGGACGGCGAGCTGTCCGGGCGCCCGGCCGGCTGAGCGCGCGGGCCGCCCCGCGCCCCGGTCCACCGGAGCGGGGCGGGGCGGGCGGCCCGGTCGCGTGATCCGCCGCGGGCCGTGGTGGGCTACGCCTCGGCCGGGTGGCGGACGTTGGCGTTGACCCAGTCGACGATCGCGGTCGTCGTCGCGCCGGGGGTGAAGATCTCCGCGACGCCCTGGTCCTTCAGCGGGGCGATGTCCGCCTCCGGGATGATGCCGCCGCCGAAGACCTTGATGTCCGCCGCCTCGCGCTCCTTCAGCAGCTCGATGACCTTCGCGAAGAGCGTGTTGTGCGCGCCCGAGAGGATCGAGAGGCCGATCGCGTCGGCGTCCTCCTGGATCGCCGTGTCCACGATCTGCTCGGGCGTCTGATGCAGCCCCGTGTAGATGACCTCCATACCGGCGTCGCGAAGCGCCCGCGCGATCACCTTCGCCCCGCGGTCATGGCCGTCGAGGCCCGGCTTGGCCACCACCACGCGGATCGGACCGGTCACACCCATCACTGCCTCCACCTGCGTCTCCCGTGCCTGAAGGGCCGGGGATGTGAACGAACGTTATCCACAGCATCCCGCAAGCCGCCGTTTCGCGGTGGACCGGGAGGGGGAAATCACACCTGGGACGTTACTCACGGGCACCGGTCCCGGAGCCCGCGGCGCGTGCGCCGTGCGGGGCCGGGGGCCCGAGGACCCGCATCGGGGTCGCCGTATCACCACGCCGGCAGCCGCACGGCGTGGTGATACGGGCCTCCCGGAAGCCCCCCAATCAAACCGAACAAACTTCGAACATAGGGCCAAGGCTGCGTACGCCCGCTGCCGAAAGACAGCCGATTGCCCGTTTTCCCATGCGTCCGGGAGCCGTCGAAGATTGTCGACGGCGGATACCGCCGGGTACAGTCGCGGCCACTGCTCACCCCCGGAGCCCCCACGTTCCGGGCACTGGTCCTGTTGCCGAGGCGAGAGAGAAGTTGGTGAACGACCAGCACCCCCACGCCGGGTATGCCGGATACGACGGTTACGCCACCGGCACCCTGGACGCCACGGGCAGCTTCGAGACGGACCCGCTCTTCGGTTCCCTCCCCGGCAACGGCAACAGCAACAGCACGGGCACCGGCTACGACGGCGGTTACGACGCCTCCTACGACACCTCGCAGGGCCACGGCATCCCGTACACGGGCGGTGCGGCCGGATACGGCGCGTACGACACCACGCAGTGGGACACGGGCGCCCACCAGACCCTCGGGACCGGCGGGTTCGACGCGTCCGAGGGGTATCCCGCCTACGCCGACCAGGCGCAGCAGCACCCGCAGTACGACGCGGCCCCCTACGACGCCGCCCGGTACGACGGATCGGCGCAGTACGACACCACGACGACCTGGCTGCCGAGCGAGGGCTACGCCCCCGGCATCCCGTCCCAGGGCGGCGCCCCGGAGACCTCCGGCCAGTGGGACACCACCACCTGGACCGCCGGCACCGCCTGGCCGTCCGACGACACCGCCTCGTACGACACCGGCGTGTACGACGCCACCGCCTGGAACACCGGCGCCACGCCCGGACACGATGAGCAAAATGTGCAAAATCCGGTCGTGTCGAACGAAGCCGAACAGCATCCCCCGGCGGAGACGTACGAGAGCGGCTACGAGACCTACGCGCCCGGCTCCGGTGACTACGACCCGTACGAGCCCTACCGCGTCGCCGGTGAGAGCGGCGAGGAGGCCGGGAGCCACCCGGAACCGGCCGACGACACCACGCACGACCCGCACGACGTTCTCGAAGCCGCCGACACTCTCGACGCTCTCGACGCCGCAGACGGTACGCACCCGGCCGGTGACCACCGTCCCGCCGCCCGCCCCGCTTCCCGGAGCGCGGGCCGCAGCCGCAGGCGTTCCCCCGCGAAGCGCTCCGCACTCCTGACCGTCGCCGTTCCCTCCGCCTGCGTGATGAGCGTGGCCGGGATCGCCGCCGCCTCGGTGAGCGGCATGGGCGGCGACGAGGCGAAGAAGGACTCGACCACGACGATGGCCGCCGCCGACGCGGTCAAACCGGCCGTGGCCAACAACAAGCTGGACACCCAGCTCGCCAACCTCAGCGCCGACGCGGAGAACTTCGCGGACCGCGCGAGCCGCACCCAGGAGCGCATCGACCTGAAGGCGCGGCAGGCGGCCGAGAAGAAGAAGCGCGAGGAGGAGGCCGCCCGCAAGGAGGCCATGCGCCCCAAGTTCGTGATGCCGGTCAAGCAGCACGGGCTGAGCGCGTACTTCGGGCAGGCGGGCGTCAACTGGATGTCCGTGCACACGGGCATCGACTTCCCGGTCCAGTACGGCACGCCGGTGATGGCCGCGACGGACGGCACGGTCCGTACGCAGTACAACAGCGCCTACGGCAACATGGCCATCGTGACCATGGCCGACGGCACGGAGACCTGGTACTGCCACCTCAGCAGCACCCGTATCCGCTCGGGCCACGTCAAGGCCGGCGATGTCATCGCGTACTCCGGCAACTCCGGGAACTCCACGGGTCCGCACATGCACTTCGAGGTGCGGCCCGGCGGAGGCGCGGCGATCGACCCGCTGCCGTGGCTGCGCAGCCACGGCGTGAACCCGAACTGAGTACCACCGGGCCCGTCGGGACCGGGAACGGCCGGAGCCTCGGGGGCTCCGGCCGTTACGCGTCTCTCAGAGCTTCTGCACCGGCGCGTACCGCAGGAGCAGCTTCTTCGGGCGGCCGTCGCCGAAGTCGACCGTGGCCTTCGCCTGGTCGCCGATGCCCTCGACCGTCGTCACCGTGCCCAGGCCGAACTGGTCGTGCGTGACCCGGTCGCCCGCCACCAGGGTGATCGTCGGCTTGTCGGAGGTCCGCCGGGTCGCGAAGCCGGACGGGCCGGAGCGGGCGCGGGAGGCGGAGAGCGACGAGGTGATGCCCGAGGTGGGGCCGGCGGGGGCGGCCATCGGGCCCTTGCGCTTCCAGTCCATGTGCTGCTCCGGGATCTCCTCCAGGAAGCGGGACGGCGGGTTGTACGAGGGCTGACCCCAGGCGCTGCGCATGGCGGCCCGGGTGAGGTACAGCCGCTCGCGGGCACGCGTGATGCCGACGTAGGCGAGGCGGCGCTCCTCCTCCAGCTCCTTGACCTGGCCGAGCGCCCGCATGTGCGGGAAGACGCCGTCCTCCATGCCGGTCAGGAAGACGACCGGGAATTCCAGGCCCTTGGCGGTGTGCAGGGTCATCAGCGTGATGACGCCGGAGCCGTCGGTGTCCTCGTCGGGGATCTGGTCGGAGTCGGCGACGAGCGCGACCTGCTCCAGGAACTCGGCGAGCGTGCCGGTGCCCTCCTCCTCGCTCCGGTCCTGCTCGAATTCGAGGGCGACTGCGGCCAGCTCCTGGAGGTTCTCGATGCGGGTCTCGTCCTGGGGGTCGGTGGACGCCTGGAGCTCGGCGAGGTAGCCCGTACGCTCCAGGACCGCCTCCAGCACGACGGCCGGGCCCGCGCCGGACTCCACGACCGTGCGCAGCTCCTCCATCAGCGTGTTGAACCGCTTGACGGCGTTGGCGGAGCGGGCGGCCATGCCGTACGCCTCGTCCACGCGGCGCAGCGCCTGCGGGAAGGTGATCCTCTCGCGCAGCGAGAGGGCGTCGATCATCGCCTCGGCGCGTTCGCCGATGCCGCGCTTGGGCACGTTGAGGATGCGGCGCAGCGGCACGGTGTCCTCGGGGTTGGCGAGGACACGCAGATAGGCGAGGACGTCCCGGACCTCCTTGCGCTCGTAGAAGCGCACGCCGCCGACGACCTTGTAGGGCAGGCCGACGCGGATGAAGATCTCCTCGAAGACACGGGACTGGGCGTTCGTCCGGTAGAAGACGGCGACGTCCCCGGCCTTGGCGTCGCCCGCGTCGGTGAGCCGGTCGATCTCCTCGGCGACGAACTGCGCCTCGTCGTGCTCGGTGTCCGCGACGTAGCCGGTGATGCGGGCGCCGGTGCCGGCGTTGGTCCAGAGGTTCTTGGGGCGGCGGCTCTCGTTGCGTTCGATGACGGCGTTGGCGGCGGAGAGGATCGTCTGGGTGGAGCGGTAGTTCTGCTCCAGCAGGATCGTCGTCGCGTCCGGGTAGTCCTCCTCGAACTGGAGGATGTTGCGGATGGTCGCGCCCCGGAACGCGTAGATCGACTGGTCGGCGTCGCCCACGACGCACAGTTCGGCGGGGGCGTCCTCGGGGCCGGCCGGGCCGACGAGCTCGCGCACGAGGGTGTACTGGGCGTGGTTGGTGTCCTGGTACTCGTCGACCAGGACGTGCCGGAAGCGGCGGCGGTAGTGCTCGGCGACGTCGGGGAAGGCCTGGAGGAGGTGGACCGTCGTCATGATGATGTCGTCGAAGTCCAGCGCGTTGGCCTCGCGCAGCCGGGCCTGGTACATCGCGTACGCCTGGGCGAGCGTCTTCTCGAACCCGTCGGCCGCCTGACCGGCGAAGGTCTCCTCGTCGATCAGCTCGTTCTTGAGGTTGGAGACCTTGGCGGTGAAGGACTTCGGCGGGTAGCGCTTGGGGTCCAGCTCCAGATCGCGGCAGACCAGGGCCATCAGGCGCTTGGAGTCGGCGGCGTCGTAGATGGAGAACGAGGAGGTGAAGCCGAGCTTCTTGGACTCGCGGCGCAGGATGCGGACGCAGGCGCTGTGGAAGGTCATGACCCACATGGCGTGGGCGCGCGCCCCGACCAGCTGCTCGACGCGCTCCTTCATCTCGCCGGCGGCCTTGTTGGTGAAGGTGATGGCCAGGATCTGGCCGGGGTGCACGCCCCGCTCGGCCAGCAGGTGGGCGATGCGGTGGGTGAGCACACGGGTCTTGCCGGAGCCGGCGCCGGCGACGATGAGCAGCGGCGATCCGGAGTGCACCACGGCGGCGCGCTGCTCGGTGTTCAGCCCGTCGAGCAGGGCCTCGGGGTCGATGACGGGGCGGTGCGCGCCGTCGCGGTAGTACGCGTCGCGCGACGGCGGGGGCCCGTCGAAAACGCCCGCGAAGAGGTCCTCCGGCACCGCTTCGGGTGCGGAGTCCTCGGGGGGCGGCGGGGGCCCTTCCTCCTCGTGCTGGAGGCCGGCCAGGAAACTGTCGTCAAAGAGGCTGCTCATCGCTGTCCGAGTCTAAGGCGCCCGACTGACAGCCGACCCCGCTCCAGGAAGGTCACGAAAATGTATCGGGCATATCGAACACCGACCTTCACAGCGGCCCCTCCCGTTGGCTAGCGTGCTCGTTCGGACGGCCCGTACCCCCAGTGGCGACCCACGCCGAGCGGGCCCCGCGCCGAATCCGGGCCCGCCCGGAACCGGGGACCCAGACGCATGACCGGGGTGAATCGGTCCGCCCCCACCGGACCGTAGGGCAACCTTCCGCTTTCGCCCGAACCCGACAGCTAACCCGGTAGGCGGTCCACGGAAGGAGATGCCGGCCTTGGCGTCGCATCGCAAACCGCGCAACCGTGTCCGCTCCACCGTTCCCGCCGTGGGGCTCACCTCGGCCGCGCTGGCCTCGGTCACCCTGTTGTCCTCGCAGAGCGCGCTGGCCGCCCCGGCGCCGTCCCGGCCGAGCATCGAGGAAGTGCAGAAGAGGGTCGACGACCTCTACCGGCAGGCGGGCACCGCGACCCAGAAGTACAACCGGGCCAAGGAAGCCACGGACAAGCAGCGCAACCGAGTCGACGCGCTGCTCGACGACGTGGCCAAGCGCACGGCCGAGCTGAACGACGCCCGCAGGACGCTCGGCAACTACGCGGCCGCCCAGTACCGCAACGGCGCCCTCGCGCCGACCGCGACCTTCTTCCTGGCCGACGACCCGCAGTCGTTCTTCGACCAGACGCACCTCATGGACCGGATGGCCGAGCGCCAGCAGCAGGCGGTCACGGACTTCCGTACGCAGCAGGCGAAGACGTCCGAGCAGCGGGCCGAGGCGGTGAAGAGCCTGGAGACGCTGACCGAGTCGCAGACGGCGCTGCGCACCAGCAAGGAGGACGTCCGGAAGAAGCTGACCGCGGCGCGGACGCTGCTGTCGAAGCTGACCGCCGAGGAGAAGGCACGCCTGGCGGAGCTGGAGCGCAAGAAGGAGGCGGAGGCCAGGCGGAAGGCGGAGGAGCTGGCGAAGAAGCAGGCCGCCGCCCGGAAGGAGGCCGCGCGCGAGGCCGCGAAGTCGGACGGGAGCGGTACGGGATCGGGGTCGGGTACGGAGACGGGTTCGGGCACGGGCACGGGTTCGGGCACGGGCACGGGTTCCGGGTCCGGCACGGACTCCGGCAGCAGCACCTCCACGAAGGCGGAGAAGGTCCTCGCGTTCGCCCGCGCCCAGATCGGCAAGCCGTACGTCTGGGGCGCGACCGGGCCCGCCTCGTACGACTGCTCGGGGCTGACGCAGGCGGCCTGGAAGGCGGCGGGCGTGGACATCCCGCGCACCACCTGGGACCAGGTGAACATCGGCACCCGGGTCGCCACGGCCGACCTCCAGCCCGGTGACCTGGTGTTCTTCTACGACGACATCAGCCACGTCGGGATCTACAAGGGCGACGGGATGATGATCCACGCGCCGAAGCCCGGTGCGAACGTGCGCGAGGAGTCGATCTACTACATGCCGATCTACGGCAGCGTGCGCCCGGCCTGACCGGGGCGGACGAGGTCGACGGGCCGGTCCGTGCGGGACCGGCCCGGTGCCGGGCGGCCGCCGTCCGTCAGGTCCAGAGCGTGGCGATGAAGATGTTGGCGAGGGTCAGGGCGCCGACCGCCCCGAAGAAGCCCTTGTCCACCTTCTCCTCGTCCCGCTTCACGTAGACCAGCGCCAGGATGACGATCAGGATCAGCAGCTTGACGCCTATCTTGATGTTGTTCACCGAGTGGTCCTCGGCCTGGTGGAGGCCGACCAGGGCGACGCCGGTGACCAGCATGGTCAGCGCGCCGTGCAGCATGCCGGGGACGAACCGGGCGGTACCGGTCCTCAGCGCCTTCATCTGGCCGAGGAATCCGCCGAGCAGGGCGGCGATGCCGATGATGTGCAGGGCGACGACGAAATCGATGAGTACGCGCATGTGCCGCACCATAGCCGCGGCACACCCGGCCCCTCACGGGCAGGGTGTGGATAACTCACCACTTGAATGATGAATGCACTTTTTGCCTGCATCTGCGGCAATTCCGCCGGTCACTTCCGGTCATTCGCGGCCGTTCGGCAACAATGCCACGCCAAGAGAGGGCAATAGCCGCCATTACGACTCCGGCCCGTGTCCTCGGATTAGCGTCCATTCCCGGTGGCAGGCCCAGGCAGTGTCCTCGCCGGACCACCGAAGGAGCCCGCCGGTATACCCCGCCGGGCAGTCGCACGGAAGGACGCCCGCCCTCGTGGCAGCGCATCGCAAACCCAGGCAGCGTTTCACCACCGGCTCCGCGGCACGCACCGCGGCGACCCTCGCCTTCGCCGGGGCCGCGACGGCCGCCGTGCTGCCGGGAGCCGCGCACGCCGACCCCGCCCCCACCGCGGCGCAGGTCAAGGCCCAGGTGGACCGGCTGTACCGGGAGGCGGAGGTCGCCACCGAGAAGTACAACGGCGCGAAGACCGAGGCGGCCGCCGCCGCCAAGTCGGTCGACGCCCTGCGCGACGAGGCCGCCCGCAGGACCGAGCGCCTCAACGCCGCCCGCGACGTACTCGGCGCCTACGCCGCCGCGCAGTACCGTTCCGCCGGGCTCGACCCGTCGCTGCGGCTCGCGCTCTCCTCCGACCCGGACCAGTACCTGCGCCGCGCCACGTACGCGGAGCGGGCCGGTGAGCGCCGGGCCACCGAGGTCCGCTCCGTACAGCGCCAGGTCGCGGAGATCGCCCAGGTACGCGCCGAGGCGGCCGGCAAGCTGACCGAGCTGGCCGACCGGCAGGCCGCGCTGGAGAAGCACCGCTCGACCGTCCGGGCCAAGCTCGCCGAGGCCCGCCGGCTGCTCGCCCGCCTCACCCCGGCCGAGCGCGCCGCCTACGAGTCGGCCGACACCGGCCGCGGCCCGGCCCGCGCCGACCGCGGCACCCCGCGCGGTGCCGTCAGCGCGCCCAACCCGCGCGCCGCGCAGGCGGTCGCCTTCGCGTACGGCGCGCTGGGCAAGCCGTACGTCTGGGGGGCCACCGGGCCCAACTCCTTCGACTGCTCCGGGCTCACGCAGGCCGCCTGGCGCTCCGCCGGCGTCTCGCTCCCCCGGACCACCTACACCCAGATCAACGCCGGTCAGCGGATCTCGCGCTCCCAGCTGGCACCGGGGGACCTGGTCTTCTTCTACTCCGGCATCAGCCATGTCGGCCTGTACATCGGGAACGGGCAGATGATCCACGCGCCGCGTCCCGGAGCCCCGGTCCGCGTCGCGCCGATCGACGAGATGCCCTTCGCGGGGGCGACCAGGGTGGCGTAGGCTCCCCGCCTCCGACCGCAACGGCCCGAAGGACGACCGCACATGCCCATGGACGCCGACGTCCAGACCCATGCCCGCACGCTCACGCTGCGCTCCCCGGACCATGTCCGCGTCGGGCCGTTCGTGATCCGCTACAACCCGAACTGGTCGCTCAAGTACGCCAACTACGCGATCCCGGACCGGGACGCGGAGCCGACGCCGGACGAACTCGACGCGCTGATAGCGGCGTTCCGCGAGCGGGACCGGATGCCCCGGTTCGAGTTCCTGCCCGGCTGGGCGCCCGCGGTCGAACCGGCGCTGCTGGCGGCCGGGTTCACCGTCGAGAACCGCGCCCCGATCCTGGCCTGCGCGCCCGGCGACCTGGTGGAGCCGAAGCCGGTCGCGGACCTGGTCGTCGCGGAGCCGGCGACCGACGCGGAGTTCGCGGCCGCCGCGCTCGTCCAGCACCTCGGCTACGGCGGGGAGGGCGAGCCCGAGGACGGCACCGCCGAATGGCTGCGCGACGCCGCGTCCGGCGGCGGGGTCGCCGCGCTGGCGACCCTCGGCGGCGTCCCGGCGGGCGCGGGCGGCTGCTCCGTCCCGGTGGACGGACTCAGCGAACTCGCGGGCCTGGCGGTCGGCGCCGGGTTCCGCCGCCGGGGCATCGGGGCGGCGCTCTCCGCGCATCTGACGCGCACCGCGTTCGAGCGGGGCTGCCGGGTGGTGTGGCTGGAGCCGGGCGACGCCGATGTGGAGCGCGTCTACGCGTCCATCGGCTACCGCAGGGTCGGCGAGAAGCTGAACATCTCGCTCGACCCGGACGGCGCCCCCGCGTAGGCCACCGTCGACCTCCCGTGGGCTGCCCCCCGTAGGTCACCGTCGTCCGCCCCGGCCGCAGGCCCTAGACCAGCCGTCGGGCCGTCGCCCAGCGGGTGAGCTCGTGGCGGTTGGAGAGCTGGAGCTTGCGCAGCACCGCCGAGACGTGCGACTCGACCGTCTTGACCGAGATGAACAGCTGCTTGGCGATCTCCTTGTACGCGTAGCCCCGCGCGATCAGCCGCAGGACCTCGCGCTCGCGCTGGGTCAGCCGGTCGAGGTCCTCGTCGACCGGGGGCGCGTCCGTGGACGCGAAGGCGTCGAGAACGAACCCGGCCAGGCGGGGCGAGAACACCGCGTCGCCGTCCTGGACCCGGAAGACGGAGTCCACCAGGTCGGCGCCCGTGATGGTCTTGGTGACATAGCCGCGGGCCCCGCCCCGGATGACCCCGATGACGTCCTCGGCGGCGTCCGACACGGACAGGGCGAGGAAGCGCACCGGGTCCTCGGCGGCGCTCATCAGGGGCGCGCAGCGGCGCAGCACCTCGACGCCGCCGCCGCCGGGGAGGTGGACGTCGAGGAGGACGACCTCGGGGCGGGTGGCCGTGATGACCGTGACCGCCTGGTCGACGTCGGCCGCCTCGCCGACGACCTCGACGCCGGTCTCCTCGGTGCGGCCGATCTCGGCCTGTACGCCGGTGCGGAACATCCGGTGGTCGTCGACGAGGACGACCCGCACCCGGCGCTCCGGGTCCTGCCCGCCCCCGGTCGCCTCACTGGTCCCGTTCATCGCTCGTCCTCTCCATCTCAAGCTCGACCTCGGTGCCCCCGCCGGGCACCGAACGCAGCCGGGCGGTGCCGCCGTTGCGCTGCATCCGGCCAATGATCGATTCCCGTACACCCATTCTGTCCCCCGGTACGGCGTCCAGGTCGAATCCCGGCCCCCGGTCGCGCACGGAGACGAAGACCGTGCGGCCCTCGACCTCCGCGTAGACCTGGACGGCACCGCCCTCGCCACCGTACTTGGCGGCGTTGACCATCGCCTCGCGCGCGGCCTGCATCTGCGCGGACAGCTTCTCGTCCAGCGGGCAGTCGCCGACGACGACGACCTCCAGCGGGACGCCGTGCTTGTCCTCGACCTCGGCGGCGGCCCGCTTGACGGCCTCGGCCAGGGTCTCCGGTTCGTCGTCCTCGTCCTTGCCGGTGCCCTCGGGGTTGTAGAGCCAGTTGCGCAGCTCGCGCTCCTGGGCGCGGGCGAGCCTGCGGACCTCTCCGGCGTCGTCGGCGTTGCGCTGGATCAGGGTGAGGGTGTGCAGTACGGAGTCGTGGACGTGGGCGGCGACCTCGGCGCGCTCCTGGGCCCGGATGCGCATGAGCCGTTCCTCGGAGAGGTCCTGGGTCATGCGGACGAGGTAGGGGCCGGCGAGCAGGGCGATACCGGTGAGCACGGCGATGGCCGCGGTGATGACGTTGCCCAGCTGGGCGGCGGAGCCTCGGACGACCATGAAGACGGCGAGGCCGAGGCCGACCAGGGCGACCCCGGCCAGGGCACGGGCCACCTGCAGCACGCGGGGGCGGCGGCCGACCTCCATCCAGCGGGCGCGGCGGGCGTTGTCGGCCTGGCGCCACACCAGGACGGAGCCGGCGCCGATGAGGAGGCTGGGCCAGATGTAGCGGTCGGCCTTGCTGCCCATGTCGACGTTGCCGACGAAGACTGCGGCGCCGATGAACAGCGCGATGAGGGCGAAGATCTGGCCCTTGTCGGGTTTGCGGAGCCTGCGGGTGCCGTCGGGGGCGGTTTCGAAGACGGACCGGGGTCCGTCGACCCCGCCGACGCCGAGCGGGACGACGATCCAGAACACCGCGTAGAGCAGGGCGCCGAGGCCGTCCGCGAAGAACAGCCCGAGGAAGACGAAGCGCAGCCAGACGACCGGGAGTCCGAGATGTCCGGCGAGCCCGCGCGCCACTCCGCCGAGCAGCCGGCCGTCGGCGCTGCGGTACAGCTTGCGCAGCGGGGGCTCCTCCGGGTCGGGGGCGTGGGAGCTTGCGGCTCGGGTGGTGGCGGCTGGCATGACCCGATCGTCACATGTCCGTCCGGGTGACGGCATCAGGGTCGGCCCCCACTTCGACCCTGAGACACCGGGGGGACGCCCGGAGAACGCCTGGGGGACGTCCGGGTGGCAGGCGGGGCGGGGCTTCGGCGCCCCTGAGATCCGGGTGGATCAATATCAGGGACCGGCCAGGGTCGGGGCGGGTGCCGGAGCGGGCCGGGGCCCGTCACCATGGAGCCATGACCGTTCCCCAGGACGCGCCGCCCGGCGCCGCACCGCCCTCCGCCCCCGCTCCGCGCCTGCACCGCAGCCCGCGGCACAAGGTGGTGGCCGGGGTGTGCGGCGGTCTCGGCCGGTACTGCGACGTCGATCCGGTGATCTTCCGGATCGTGCTCGGAGTGCTCTCCGTGACCGGTGGCTTCGGGCTGATCTTCTACGGCTTCGCCTGGCTGCTGATACCGGTGGAGGGCGAGGACGAGAACGAGGCGCGCCGGCTGCTGTCGGGCCGGGTCGAGCTGGCCTCGCTGAGCGCGGTGCTGCTGGCGCTGATCGGCTGCGGTCTGTTCCTGTCGATGCTGGGCAACGGAGGGACGCTCGCCTTCTCCGCGATGCTGTCGCTCGCGGTCCTCGGCCTCTCCATCTGGACGCAGGCGCGCAAGAAGGCCGGTCCGGAGGACCCGCTGCACCAGGCCGCGGCGCAGGCCGCGTCGGACGCGCCGCCGGAGGTGAAGGCGCCGCCGACGCTGTCGTGGCCGTCCTGGTGGCGGGACCCGATCGTCAAGGACGGGTCCACGGGCAAGGTGGCGATCGGTTACATGTGGGGGCCGCATGACGCGGTGCTCTCCGGGGAGCCGCGCGGGGCGACGCCCGACGCGCCGTTCCGGCCGCCGCCGCCCCGGTCGCGGGAGGTGCGGGGCCCCCGGTCCATCGCGGGCGTGGCGTTCCTGGTCGCTCTGGTGGCGGGAGGGCTCGGTACGGGGCTGAGCTGGGACTCGCAGCCGCTGGGCACGAGCCTGCAGATCGGGTTCGCCGCCGCCCTCGCGGTGTTCGGCCTGGCGATGCTGCTCAGCGCGTTCGTCGGACGGACCGGCTTCGGCACGCTGCTGCTCGCGGTGATCACGGCCGGGCTGCTGGCGGGAGCCTCCGCGCTGCCCAAGGACATCAGCACGCACTGGGTCCGCGAGGAGTGGCGCCCGGCGACCGCCGCCGCCGTCCAGCCGCGTTACGCGGTCGGCTCCGGGCAGGCCGAGCTGGATCTGACCGGGATCACGGTGCCGAAGGGCGACACCGTGCGGACCCGGGTGGAGGCGCGGGCCGGCCGGGTCCTGGTGCACGTACCGCCGGAGGTCACGGTCCGGGTGCACGCGCGCACGAAGGTCGGGGCGCTGGTGCTGATCGACGGACGGCACAAGGGCGATCTGGACATCCGCGCCACGCAGGACCAGCGCCGGACGATCCCGCCGGTCAAGGGCAGCGCCCCAAGCGGCACGATCGAACTGGATCTGGAAGTGGACTACGGACAGGTGGAGGTCAACCGTGCCGCGTCATGAGTTCCGGCCGGGCCGGGCGGTCACGGGCCTGGTGATGCTGGCCCTGGCCGCCGGGTACACGGCGGACGCGGCGGAGCTGTGGGACGCCCCGCCGCAGTTCTTCGTCGCGGTGCTGTGCGGCGGCCTGGCGACCGCCGCCTGCGTCACCCTGATCGGCTACCGGATACGCCGCCGCCGCGCCGCGAGAAGCGCGTCCAGGGAGAACGACGGCGCCCCGGCCAGCAGCAGCGGCAGCCACGCCATGAGGTAGACGAGGTCGTTGCCCAGGTAGTACGGCGAAATCTGCCAGCTGACCGTCAGCCACAGGCTCAGCGAGATCAGGGCCCCGCCGAGCGCGGCGATCCGGGACCACAGGCCGAGCAGGGTGCCGATGCCCACCGCCAGCTCGCCGAGTGCGATGGCGTAGCCGAAGCCGGCGGGGGCGTTCAGCGCCAGGTCGACGAGGCCGGGGATCGCGGCGGCGTCGCGGACCGCGTGCATCTGGTCGCCGATCGACCCCGGCCCGGCGGCGTGGAAGAAGGCGCTGTCGGTGAGCTTGTCGAGCCCCGCGTAGAGGAAGGTGACGCCGAGGAAGATCCGCAGGGGCAGCAGGGCGTGCTCCCGCGCCAGGTCCCGCAGGCTCCTGGCCTCGCCGAGGCCCCGGCCCCGCCCGTTACCGCCGCCGTACCCGTACATGCTGCTCCCGCCTTCCGCGGCCGTGCCGTCGCGGCCCGCCGGCCGCTGTCACCGGGCCGTGCGGCCCGTCACCCGACCTTACGTACGAACCGGGCGGAAGTGTTCAGCGCGGTCCGCGTTCACCGGAGGAAGTACCGGCCGGAGGAGGGAGGAGGAGACAGTGGATTCAGTCGGTCACGTCGATGGAGATGCTGTTGGACTCCGTGCCGGCGGCCGTGACGACCTGGACCTCGACGAGGCCCGGTTCCACCTCGACCGGGACGGGCACGGTGAGCAGGGTGTCGGAGGGGTTGGCGAAGCCTCCGGTCACCGGGACCAGCGGGACGTGGACGTGCACGGTGCCGATCCGCACGACGACGCGGGCCAGCCGGTCCGGGGCGCCCGCGCCCGGCGGCACGAATCCGGCGCCCCGGATCTCGATGTCGTCGCCGGTCCGGATCGGCGCGTCCAGGTCGCCCGCCTCGCGGGACCGGACGACCGAGAGCACGACGGGCCGGCCGCCCTCGCCGTACTTGCCGGTGAAGTAGACGGCCGCCGACACGGCCACCAGGAGCGCCAGGCCCCACGGCAGGTCGGGCAGCTGCTCGGGGCTGCGGGCCAGGCGGACCGCGGCGAACACCACGGCGACCGCGGACACGAGGACGTACTGCACGTCCGTGAAGGTGCCGCGCCCCGAGTCGTCGGTGAGCAGGTCCGCCGCGCGCGGCCGGTCGGCGCGCAGCTTCTGGAGCCGGCCGGACAGCACCCGTACGCTCACCACCCGGCGCACGGCCACCGCGACCGCGCACACCAGGGCCAGGACGGAGACGATGCCCGCGCCGCGGGCCAGGTCCAGGCCCTCAATGAGCTCGTCGCGGCGTTCGTGCCCGGAGGCGGCGGCCAGCTGGAGGGCGAGGACGAGCACGGAGAAGACGGCGAGCAGCACCCAGGACGCGGCGACGGCGCGGGAGGTGGAGAGCCGGTTGTCCTCGCCGATGAGCGGGGCGAGGAGGCCGCCGCGGGCGCGGTGCACATGGGCGGCGACGGTCAGCAGCGCCGCGGTGACCAGGCCGGCGAGGAGTCCGGCGGTGCGGGCGTGGGTCCAGCCGGCGCCGATCGCGGTGGCGGCCTCGGCGACGGTCAGCACGGCGAGGCCGCCCCAGACGATCACCAGGGTGCGCTGCCACACCCGGTACAGCCAGGCGTCACCGGCCTCGCGGCCCCGGTCTGCCACCTCGCGGGCGGACTCCGTCAGCTCGTCGGAGACCCATTGCCGGGTCGCCGACGCCGACCGGGCGACCCCCGCGGGCAGCCCCTGGCCGGCCGCGAACTCGTCCCGCTTGGCCAGGAAGGCGGCCACCGCGCGCCGGTGTCCCTGGCGCGCCCCGTGCGGGCAGTCGCCGCATGTGCAGCCCCCGCCGTGCGCGCCCTGTCGTGCCTCGTCCAACGCCACCGAGAACGCCGCCCTTCCCCGCCCCTGTTGCCGCCATCGGCCGGCCAACTCGTCTGTGATCGCTGCGAATTGTGCCGTACGGGACGGCGGGTTGCCGCATCGGGGCGCACCGGAGGGGCGTCTTCGCCTGCCTGTTCGAAGGCGGTCAGGCGCCGAGGACGAGATAGGCGAGTCCGAGGGTGCCCCGGTAGCCGCCGTAGTAGCCGGTGCGCCGTTCGTCGACGGCGGCGACGACGCCGTCGCGCAGGGGGTGGTCCGGGTGGGCCAGGGCCCAGCGTTCGCCGAGGCCGATGTTGGCGTGCGATTCGAAGAGGTCCCATTCCCGCTGGTCGGCGACGGTCACCTGGAGCGGGCGGAGTCCGGCCGCCTCGGCGTGCCGGATCAGTTCGAGCAGCGAACCGAAGTCGTCCGGCCGGGCGCCGAGTCCGGCCAGGGCGCGCTCGTCCGGCTCCCGCTCCCAGAAGCCCTCGCCGAACAGCACCCGGCCCCCCGGCCGTACGGCGGCCCGCAGCGCGGCCAGCGCCTCGGTGGTGCCGCCGGGCCAGGCGTGCGAGGCGCCGATGGACACGGCCAGGTCGTAGTCCTCCCCCGGCCACTCGGCGGCCGGCACCTCGTGGAACCGTACGCGCTCCGCGAGGCCCCGCTCCCCCGCCAGGGCCCGGCCGCGCGCGACCGCCTCCGGGTCGGTCTCGACGCCGTCCCCCGTACTGCCGGGCGCCGACTCGACCAGGCGCATCAGCAGCTCGCCCCAGCCGCTGCCGAGGTCCGCGATCCGGGCGCCGGGTTCCGGCGCGCAGGCGGCGACGAGCCGGGCGGCGTGCTCGTCGCAGAGCGGGGTGTTCCAGGTCAGGCGGTCGTTGCGGGCGGCGGACATCAGGGCGCGGATCTCATCGGACGACATGCGGGCGGAGCCTGCCATGCGCGACGACCCCCCGCCACGCGTTTTCCGCCGCCGCGCCACGCCGCGTACGTCCGCCCGCCCGCGGCCCGCCCGCCCGCCAACACGCCCGCCCGCCGACGTGGCACTCCCCTTCCCCCGCCCCGGACGCGGCGATGCCGCCGTCCCCGGTGGGGGGCGGCGGCATCGTCGGGGTCTGCGGGCCCATCGGGGCCGGGGAGGGTCACTCCCACTCGATGGTCCCCGGCGGCTTGCTCGTCACGTCGAGCACCACGCGGTTGACCTCGGCGACCTCGTTGGTGATGCGGGTGGAGATCTTGGCCAGCGTCTCGTACGGCAGCCGCGACCAGTCGGCGGTCATGGCGTCCTCGGAGGAGACCGGGCGCAGCACGATCGGGTGGCCGTAGGTGCGGCCGTCGCCCTGGACGCCGACGCTGCGGACGTCCGCGAGCAGGACCACCGGGCACTGCCAGATGTCGCGGTCCAGGCCGGCCGCGGTCAGCTCCTCGCGGGCGATGGCGTCGGCCTCGCGCAGCAGGTCCAGCCGCTCCTTGGTGACCTCGCCGACGATGCGGATGCCGAGGCCGGGGCCGGGGAAGGGCTGGCGCTGGACGATCTCGTCCGGCAGGCCCAGCTCCTGGCCGACCATCCGGACCTCGTCCTTGAACAGCTGGCGCAGCGGCTCGACGAGCTGGAACTCGATGTCCTCGGGGAGGCCGCCCACGTTGTGGTGGGACTTGATGTTGGCGGTGCCGGTGCCGCCGCCGGACTCCACCACGTCGGGGTAGAGCGTGCCCTGGACGAGGAAGGCGACCTCGGGGCCGTCCTCCTGGAGGATCTCCAGCTGGGCCTGCTCGAAGACGCGGATGAACTCGCGGCCGATGATCTTCCGCTTCTGCTCCGGGTCGGACACGCCGGCCAGGGCGTCGAGGAAGCGCTTCTCGGCGTCGACCACCTTCAGCTTCGCGCCGGTCGCGGCGACGAAGTCCTTCTCCACCTGGGCGGTCTCGCCCTTGCGCATCAGGCCGTGGTCCACGTAGACGCAGGTGAGCTGGGAGCCGATGGCCTTCTGCACGAGGGCGGCGGCCACGGCGGAGTCCACGCCGCCGGACAGGCCGCAGATCGCGCGCTTGTCCCCGACCTGGGCGCGGATCGCGGCGACCTGCTCCTCGATCACGTTGCCCGTGGTCCAGGTGGGCTCGATGCCCGCGCCCCGGTACAGGAAGTGCTCCAGGACCTGCTGGCCGTGCGTGGAGTGCATGACCTCCGGGTGGTACTGGACGCCGTAGAGCCGCTTCTCGTCGTTCTCGAAGGCGGCGACCGGGACGACGTCCGTGGACGCGGTGACGGTGAAGCCCTCGGGGGCGGCGGAGCAGGCGTCGCCGTGCGACATCCACACCGACTGCTCGGCCGGGGTGCCGGCGAAGAGCGTGGAGCCGGTCTGGGAGACGGCGAGCGGGGTACGGCCGTACTCGCGGGCGCCGTTGTCGTCCACGGTGCCGCCGAGCGCCGTGGCCATCAGCTGGAAGCCGTAGCACATGCCGAAGACGGGGACCCCGGCCTCGAACAGCGCGCGGTCGAGCGAGGGCGCGCCCTCGGCGTAGACCGACGAGGGGCCGCCGGACAGGATGATCGCGCGGGGGTTCTTCGCCAGCATCTCGGCCACCGGCATGGTGGACGGGACGATCTCGCTGTAGACCCGCGCCTCACGGACGCGGCGGGCGATGAGCTGGGCGTACTGCGCGCCGAAGTCGACAACGAGAACCACGTCGGTGGCGGTGTCGGGGGCGGCGGGGGGTGCTGCTGGCACGGGGCGGCCTTCCGGCGGTGGAGAGGGGTCGGTCCTCCCAATTCTACCGGCGGCCGGCGGCGGGTCCCGCCCGGCCGCGACCGCCCCGGACGATGTGCGGCGTCTCACGATCCGGGCCCGGCGCGGGGCAGCGCCGGCATGGGTCCATACTGTCCCCATGCGTCAGCACACGACCTTCGTCTTTACCTATGGCATCCGGCCCGCCGGCTGCCATGGTCGTGCTGCTTGAGCAACTGACAAGCAACGTTCCAGGCGCCCCTGGGCCACATGGCCCGGGGGCGTTCTGGCGTTCCGGGCCCGGCCCGGGGGGCGCCGCACCCCACCGGGAGACCGACATGAGCAGCAGCACCACCCCCGCCACCGCGACCGCCGCCGAGGCGACCGGCGCACGCACCGACGAGGCCGCGTCCCTGATCGGGGACGCGCGTGAGCGCATCGACGCCCTCGACGACCGGATCATCGGGCTCGTCCAGGAGCGGATGGCCGTCTCGGCGGTGATCCAGGAGGCCCGGATCTCCTCGGGCGGGCGCCGGGTCAACCTGTCCCGCGAGATGGAGATCCTGAGCCGCTACCGGGACGCGCTGGGCAAGCCGGGCACCCCGCTGGCGATGACGCTCCTGGAGCTGTGCCGGGGCCGGGTCTGACACCCCGCCGTTCCCGCCGGGCTGTACGGACGTATCCCAGTTCGGGCGCGGTCTCACCCGTACGGCGCGTGACCGGCTCCGGCGCGGCTTCGTTGGTCCCGGTGTCCGTGCCAGCCAGGGGCGGCTCCCGATGGAAACCACGCGTGGCTCCGCCGGGGTGCGTGGCGTACCGCGTGTACGTCGTGGGACCGCGCACCGGCGTGCGTGACCGGTCGGCAGGGGACAGCAGCCCGGTCACTCGGAGGGACCGCCAGGTCTCTCCCGGAACGGCCGGCTCCGGGGACGCCCGGAGCCGGCCGTTCCTTCGTGTGCCCTGGGGTACGGGTACGCGTACGGGTCAGCGCGTCGCGCGCCGCCTCGCCGTCGCGAACAGCGCGCCTCCCGCGAGCAGCGCGACCAGCGCGGCGCCCGAGGCCGCGAGCGCGAGGGTGCCGGTGGAGGCGAGCGCGCCGCCCGAGCCGCCGGAGCCCATCGTGCCGGATGTGCCCGAGGCGCCCGACGAGCCGGACGTGGACGACGTGGACGAACCATCCGTGGAGCCGGAGGAGCCGGAGGAACCCGTGGAGCCTGAGCCGCCCGTGGCCGTCGTGCCGCCGGAGCCGGAGGTGCCCCGTACCGCGCCGGAGTCCTCGCCGTTCAGCTCGACGTACGACCGGTTGTTGGCGGGCTCCGGGTCGAAGGGCAGCTCGGGGTCCTGGAGGTGGATGTTGCGGACGACGACCGCGCCGATCGCCCCCAGGTCCACCGTGGCGATCCTCAGCCGGAACGGCAGGGCGAAGTCGGCGTCCTCCAGGACGGACATGGGCGTGGAGCAGAAGTAGCGCGGGGCCTTCTCCTGGTTCTCGCGGTAGCCGCCCTGCGCGGTCACGCCCCGGCAGACGTCCGGCTTGGAGACGACGTAGGAACCGTCGGGAACAGTGAAGTCGACGGTGGCGACGTCCTCGCCGGAACGGATGTGGCCGATCCAGGCGGGGCCCCGGTTGCGGAAGCCCAGGGTCACGTCGACGGTGTCGCCCGCCTTGCCGCCGGCCTGGTCGCCGTAGGCGGCGAAGTCGGCGGTGTTGGCGGTGCGGAAGTCGGCCTCCTGCTGGTTGTCGCCCGGCTCCAGGTCGCCCGAGCGGGGCGTGGGCGCCTTGCGCAGGGCCAGGGTGGCGCCCTTGCCGGGGCTGAAGCGGGCGCCGGCCCGCTGCGCGGCGCGGGCGTCGGTGCCGTCCTCGTTGATCCGGTACAGGAGGGAGTCGTACAGCGCGCGGCCGGTGGCGCGCAGGACGGGCGGTTCGGCCAGCGTGTAGGTGGTGCCGGGCTCGTAGCTGCCGGGGAAGGAACACAGGGCGGTGGTCCAGACGCCGGGGCTGCCCATGCCTCCCTCGTCCTCGCTGTACTCGCAGTTCTGGTACCGCTGCGTGAACGCGAGGCCGCGCGTGTTGCGCAGGGTGAGCAGGACGCCCTGGGCGGCGCGGGTGCCGTGGTTGGTGAACGAGATGGGCACCGGCTGGCTGTCGCCCGGCTTCAGCTCCGTCCGGAACGGCAGGCGCTTCACCGACAGGTCGGGCCCGCCGACGGAGACCCGCGCGGTGAACGGCCGGAAGGTGGCGCCCGCCGCCTCGGCGGTGACCTCGATGGTGCCGCTGTCGCCGTCCTCGCTGCCCTTGGCGGCGGTGACCTCCAGGTCGGCGAGGGTGCTGAGGCCCGGCCGGATTCCGTAGTCGTGGCAAACGGCGGTGGTCCCGGTCCGCTCGCAGTCCAGGCCGCCGTCCTCGCCGAAGGCCACGTCCGCGACGCCCGCCAGCCCGCCGAAGTCGAAGCGCACGGTGTACTCGCCCTGGTAGGCGCCGCTCTCCTCGTCCTCGGACGGGTTGGTGAGCGTGAGGGCCAGGCTCGCCTTCTGCGGGGCGCCCGTCGCCGGGTACGGATGCAGGGCCGTCTCGGCGGGGCCGCCGATCGTGAACTCGGGGCCGGCGGCGTGCGCGGGACCGGCCGTCGTGAGCGTTCCGGCGGCCAGCAGACCGGCCGAAGCCAGGACGCCCATCGCACGGCGGAACGGAATCGTGCTTCTCATCTCGGGGCCTTCGGGGTCGTCGGGAGCTGTGTGGCCGCTGGGGCGGCGACAGCGGGTACGACCGGGGGCACCCGGGAAAAGTTGCCCGAATTCAGATCACGGATCGAGCACAAGGACGCCACGGCGTTGGAAGTGATCCACCTCACATAAGGATTTCGTGAGTACGAGGACAACCATCGGGGGGTCCGGCAGGTCATGCATGCGGAACACCGGTTGTCCGTTCTTCTACGACGGCCGGTTACAGCGTGAGGGGCTGCACTGGGAGGGGGGTGCAGCCCCTTCTGCTGTTCTCAGGCCGTCTCCGCCTTCTTCGGCGGCACTGCCGGCATCCCCAGGAACGGCAGCCGCAGCGCGCCGAACGCCTCCTTCGGGACCGCCGGTGCCTGCGGCTCCACCGCCGGCAGCCGCTCGTACGCCTCGCCCTGCGCCGGACGCGGGTCCGGCTCGCCCTTGTTGGGCCAGAACGACATGGCCCGCTCCGCCTGGGCGGTAATCGTCAGCGACGGGTTGACGCCGAGGTTCGCGGAGACCGCCGAGCCGTCCACGACGGAGATGCCGGGGTGCCCGAACAGCCGGTGGTACGGGTCGATGACGCCCTCGTCCGGGGCGGCGCCGATCGGGCAGCCGCCGAGGAAGTGGGCGGTGAGCGGGGTGCCCATCAGTTCGCCGATGTTGGAGCCGGGGAAGCCGTTGATCTCCTCGGCGAGCAGCGAGGCGCCCTGTGTCGCCTCGGCTATCTGCGTGGGGTTGGGCGCACCGTGGCCCTGGCGGGCGGTGAGCAGGCCCTTGCCGAGGCCGCGCGGCTTGCGGTACGCGGTGAGGGAGTTGTCGAGTGACTGCATGACGAGCCCGATGATGACCCGCTCCGACCAGCGCCGGTTGGACAGGGAGCGCAGGGCGAGCGTGGGGTGCTTGGCCAGGTTCCCGAACCAGGCGAGGACCCGGTGGCTGCTGAACGGGACCTGGAGGATGGTGAGGCCGCCCATGGCGTTGGAGCCCTTGCCGTAGCGGACGGGCTCGATGTGGGTGTTCTCGTCGGGGTGGATGGACGAGGTGATGGCGACGCCCCGGGTGAAGTCGGGCTTCGTGCCGTGCTTCCTGCGGTAGCGGCGGTCGGAGGTCTGGGCGCCGACCAGGCCCTCGGAGTTGGTCCGGGTCAGCTCCCCGAGCCGGGCGGAGATCCTCGGCAGCAGCCCCTTGTCCCGCATGGTGTGGAGCAGGGTCTGGGTGCCGTACGTGCCCGCCGCGACGACCACCTTGCGGGCGCGCAGGGTGGCGGGCTTCGCCTTGCGGCGCTTGTCGGTGGGCACGGTGGCGACGTGGAAGCCGCCGTCGCGGTGCTCGGTGACGGCGACGACGGAGGTCATGGGGTGGATGACCGCGCCTGCCTTCTCGGCGAGGTGGAGGTAGTTCTCGTTGAGGGTGTTCTTGGCGCCGTGGCGGCAGCCGGTCATGCACTCGCCGCACTCGGTGCATGCCTTGCGGGACGGGCCCGCGCCGCCGAAGTACGGGTCGGGGACCGTGCCGCCGGGCTCGGCGCGTACGGCGCCGTCCGCGTCCCGGCCGTCGCCGAAGAAGACGCCGACCGGGGCCAGGTGGAAGGTGTCGCCGACGCCCATGGCCTCGGCGGTCGCCTTGAGGTGGACGTCGGAGGGGGTCGTCGTGGGGTTGAGCCGGACCCCGAGCATCCGCTTCGCCTGGTCGTAGTACGGCTTCAGCTCGTCCTGCCAGTCCGTGATGTGCGCCCACTGCCGGTCCTCGAAGAACGGCGCGGGCGGCACGTACAGCGTGTTGGCGTAGTTGAGCGAGCCGCCGCCGACCCCGGCGCCGGCGAGCACCATCACCTTGCCGAGCAGGTGCACGCGCTGGATGCCGAAGAGGCCGAGGGCGGGGGCCCAGAGGTAGTTCTTCAGGTCCCAGGAGTTCTTGGGCAGGGTGCCGGGCGTGAAGCGGCGGCCCGCCTCCAGGACGCCGACCCGGTACCCCTTCTCCGTCAGCCGCAGCGCCGAGACCGCGCCGCCGAAGCCCGAACCGACGACGATCACGTCGTAGTCGTACGCGGCGTCGTCGTCGGCCGCACCGGCCGGCCGGTCCTGATTCTGGGCAGGGCTGTCCTGGGACATGGCACTCCTCGGTACGAAAAGGACAGAACGGGTACGGCAGCGCGGGGGGTGCGGCGGACGCTGCGGTGTCAGCGCAGCCGGAACGCCTTCATCGCCTTGAGGCTGCGGCTCATGAACGCCGCGTACTTCTCGTCGTCCATCCCGAACGACGGGGCGAGCGGGATGAGCCGCTGCTGGGCGACGGTCTGGGCCTCGGTGTACTTGAGGATGCCCTCGGAGCCGTGGCGGCGGCCGAGACCGGAGTCCTTCATGCCGCCCATCGGGGACTGCACGCTGCCGTAGGCGGGGGCGTACCCCTCGTTGATGTTGACGGTGCCGGTGCGCAGCCGGGCGGCGATGCGGTGGCCGCGCCGGCCGTCCCTGGTCCAGACGCTGGAGTTGAGGCCGTACGGGGTGGCGTTGGCCAGCTCCACGACCTCGTCCTCGTCGCGGAAGCGGTAGACGGAGACGACCGGGCCGAAGGTCTCCTCGGAGCAGACGGCCATCGGCGCCTCGACGCCCTCCAGAATCGTCGGCTCGTGGAAGAGCGGCCCGATGTCGGGACGGGCGACCCCGCCGGCCACCAGGGTGGCGCCCTTCTCGACGGCCTCGGCGATGTGCCGGGTGACGGTCTCCAGCTGCCGTTCGCTCACCAGCGAGCCCATGTCGGCGCCGTACGCGAGGGAGCTGCCGAGCCGCATCGCCCGCGTCCGGGCGGCGAACCGCTCCAGGAAGGCGTCGGCCACCGACTCGTGGACGTACAGCCGCTCGATGGAGATGCAGAGCTGGCCGGCCGAGGAGAAGCAGGCGCGGACGGCGCCGGCGGCGGCCTTCTCCACGTCGGCGTCCGCCAGGACGAGCATGGCGTTCTTGCCGCCGAGTTCCAGCGAGACGCCGACGAGCCGGGCCGCCGCGCCCCGGGCGACCTCGCGGCCGGTGCGGGTGGAGCCGGTGAAGGAGACGTAGTCGGCGTGCTTGACGACCTCGGGGCCGACGACCGGTCCCTCACCGAGGACGACCTGGAACACCTCGGACGGCAGCCCCGCCTCGATCAGCAGGTCGCGGGCCCACAGGGCGGTCAGGGCGGTCTCGGTGTCGGGCTTCATCACGACGGCGTTGCCGGAGACGAAGGCGGGCAGCGCGTCGCCGACGGACAGTTCGAGGGGGTAGTTCCAGGGGGCGATCTGGCCGACGACTCCGCGCGGCTGGCGCAGCTCGGTGACCTTGGTGAGGGTCGGCACGACGCCGGTGTGGCGCTTCGGCCGCAGATAGGCGCTCGCCCTGCGCCCGTAGTGCCGGGCGGCGACGGCGACCGCCTGGACCTCCTCGTGGGCGTGCAGCCGGGCCTTGCCGGTCTCCAGCTGGATGAGGTCGAGGACCTCGGACTGGCGGCTGATGACCAGGTCGTGGAAGCGCAGGAGGACGGCGGCCCTGGTCCGGACCGGCAGCGCGGCCCAGGCGGGCTGGGCGGCGCGGGCGCGGGCGAACGCGTCGGCGACGTCCTCGGGGGTGGACTCCGGCAGGTCGGCCAGCTTCTCGCCGGTGAACGGCGTGTGGTTGGCGGTGCGGCCGGAGCCGGTGACGCCACGCGTCAGCTGGGCGATCACCTCGGGCGTCACGACATCGGCGGCCGTGCGCACGCCCGCGGGGGCGGCGGCCACGGGGTTGGTGCCGACAGCGGCGGCGGGGGACGTGGGGGCCTGCGAGTCCGTCATGAGGGCGAGAGTACGTCGGCCGGAAGGCTTTGGGTACCCGTGGGTAACAGCTTTTCGGGTACTCCCCCGGCCGCCCGCCGCCCCCGCGGCGACGCAGCCAGTGATCACTGGCGGCATAAGCCCTGATCAGGGGCTATTGCTCGACCGGGGGGCGCCAGCTGCGCAGGATCGCCCGGAACCGGTCGAGGGTCTCGTCCCAGTCGTCCGCCGGGCCCGTCATATAGAGCGCGTACTCCGGGCCGCCCTCCTTCGCGAAGTACATCTGGTCGATGGCGTGCCGCGCCTCGCCGCTCTTCTCGGTCCAGGTGAACTCCCAGATCCCGCCGGGGACGTCGCGGTAGATGTTGCTGTTCAGCTCCACCCGCCGGTACTCGGGCAGCCGGCTGCTCAGCTGCCGCTCCATGTCCACCATGTGGTCGTAGGAGTTGTCGTAGTCGGGGGACGGATCGATGCTGACCCGGAAGTAGTGCACCCCGCCGTCCGGCGAGTAGTCGATGTTGGTGCCGTTCATCTCGCGCTCCCAGCCCTCCGGCAGGAAGACGCTGAACCCGGCGGGGTCCTCGACCCGGCGCCAGCCGTCCGGCACGTTCGGCGCCGACGGGTCGGCGGACGGCGAGCCGGTGGCGCTCGGTGAGGGGGTCGGCGTGGGGTCGGCCGGCTTCGTGGCGCGGGTGCCCTGCGGGGCCGGGCCGCCGCTCGTCCCGGCGGTCGGGGTTCCGGCGGCCTCGGTGCGGTTCGCGTACATGACCGCGCCGATGCTCACGGCGCTGCCGAGGAGCGCGGCCAGGGCGATGACCAGGAGCCGGGTGCGCCACCGGGTCCGTCCGCCGCGGGGCGCCGGGGCGGGCGCGGGCGGTCCGGCGGGAACGGGCCGGGGCAGCAGGGCCGTGCCGCCGGGCATCCCGTCCGGGCCGGTGCGCAGCATCTCCTCGGACATGTGCTGGGTCGGGACGTAGGCCTGGGCGGCCCGCGGGGTGCGGCCCTCCATCGCCTCCAGGAGCATCCGCTCGGTCTCCGCCGCCGTGGGGCGGTCCTCCGGCTCCTTGCGCAGCAGCGCGGTGATGACGGGGGCGAGCGCCCCGGCCCTGGTGGGCGGCGGCGGTTCCTCCGTGACGACGGCCTGCATCGTGGAGATGGGGGACGTCCGGCGGAACGGCGAACGCCCCTCGACCGCCGTGTACAGCGTGGCGCCCAGCGACCACAGGTCGGACGCGGGGCCCGGATCGCCGCCCTTGACGCGCTCAGGCGCCAGATAGTCGATGGAGCCGACGAGTTCGCCGGTCCGGGTGATGGTGGAGTCGCCCTCTATCGCGGCGATCCCGAAGTCGGTGAGCAGCACCCGGCCGTCGCGGGCGAGCAGGACGTTGCCGGGCTTCACATCGCGGTGCAGGACCCCCGCCCCGTGCGCGGCGCTCAGCGCGCCCAGCACATGCAGCCCTATCCGGGCCGCCTCGCGCGCCTCGACCTCGCCGGACTCCTTCGCGCGGTCGGCCAGGGAGGGGCCGTCCACGTACTGCATGACGATCCAGGGGCGGTTGTCGTACTCCACGACGTCGTGCACGGTGACGACGCCGGGGTGGGTGATCCGGGCCGCCGCTCGGGCCTCCTTCTGGGTCCGGGCGTGCAGCACGGTCCGGTCCGACTCGGACACGTAGAGACCGGCGGTCAGCTCCTTGACGGCGACCGTGCGGTGCAGCACTTCGTCGTGGGCCCGCCAGACCTTGCCCATGCCGCCGCGCCCCAGGACCTCGGCCAGCCGGTACCTTCCGGCCAGCAGCAGCCCCGCTTCCGTGCCCTGTGATCGATCCACTTGTCGTCCCCGCCCCCGTTGCCTCGCAGACAGGTTACGGAGGGGACGCGCGGCCACGGAACCTCGCATCGCCCACGAGACCGCACTGTGATGCAGATCCCGTGCGTCAGCCCGTCACGCGGTAGGAGACGCTGGCCTGTTGGTAGATCTCGGTGACCCGGTCGCGCTCGTCCTCCGGGCCGATGACCTGGAGGATGTGGTAGCGCCCGTCGACGAGCATCACGAGGTTGCGCACGTACACCTCGCGGCCGTTGGCGTCCTGCCAGGTGAACTGGCCCTCCGCCATGGTCTGTCGGCCGACGTCCGTACGGCGCAGCCCGCTCGCCGACGACCAGCTGGAGTCGCGGAACGGTTTCAGCTCCGGCTCCTTGTCCCGCTGGTAGTCGAGCGGATCGCTGCCGTTGGCCTTCGCGCTGTCCCGGCCGGGCACGATGAGCACGCTGAACCCGTCGCTGCCGTAGCGGATCTGACGCTCCGCGTTGGCCGGGCTGCGCTGCCAGCCGCGGGGCAGGCCGACCTCGAAGCCCTCGGCGTCCTTGCGGAGCGTGTAGCCGGGGGCGAGCGCGGCGGCGGACCGACTGGTCTGCGGCTTCTGCGCCCCCGAGGACTTGGCCGGTGACGGGTTCTTCGCGTCGGACGCGCTCGGCGCGGGGTCGGGCGTCGCGGAGGCCGGGGGCGTGGCGGCGGCCGTACCGGCGGGGGCGGCCCCGGACGTGCCGTCCTCGCCGTCCTTCGGCATGAACAGCACGGCGTACGCGATCGTCCCGACGAGCGCCAGCAGGATCAGCACGAGCAGCGTCCGGCCCAGCCTGCGCGGCTCACCGCCCTGGCGCAGCGCGCGCGGTTCGCGCGGGGCGCGGGGCGCGCGCGACGCCTTGATCCGGGGCTCGTGGTGGGTGACGGCCGTGCGGTCCAGGTCGTCCAGGTCGTCGCGGTGCCGGTTCCGCGCCGCGGCGGCGCGCCGGGCCCGCCGTCTGCGGACCAGCTCGCCGCGCCTGCGGACGACGGGCAGCCGCCCGTTGTCGTCGGCGGGAATCGTGACGACGTCGAGCCCGGCCTCCGGTTCGGGCGCCGAGCGGACGAGGGAGCGCAGCCAGCCGCTCAGCTCCTCGACGTCCGGCCGCTCGGTGGGGTCCTGACGGAGCAGCGACTCGACGACCGGGCGCAGCGGGCCGCACTCCTCGGCGAAGGCGGGCGGCTCGCCGCAGACCATCTGGACCAGTTCGGACGGGCTGTCCTCCGGGTAGGGCGCGTGCCCCTGCACGGCGCGGTAGAGCAGTGCGCCCAGCGCCCAGAGGTCGGTGGCGGGGCCGATGGGCGGGGCGAGCTGCCAGTTGCCGTGGACGGGTCCTGCCTGCTCGGGCGCCCAGCGCTCGGTGACCGCGCCGACGACGGCGATGCGCGCCTGGCGCGCCCGTTCGGCGGCGAGCGCGGTAACGGGGCCCCGGTAGCCGCCCTCGTCGTCCTCGTCGTCGTCCCAGCCGCCGGAGGAGGCGCGGCGGGGGGCCGGTGCCTCGTGGGCGTCCTCGTCGTAGGGGGCGTCGCCGTAGCCGTCCCGGCCGCGGGCCGGGGGCTCGGGGCGGGCGTAGGGGGCGACGGCACGGCGGGCGGCGTCGGCGCGCAGCGCGTCGTCGCGGGAGCCGCCCGCCGGTACGGGCCGGCCGGCGGCGGGGCCGTCGTCCCAGGTCCCGGTGAGGTGCAGCCGGCGCGGCGGCGGCCCGCCGTCGTCGTCCTCGTCGCCGTCGTCCTCGTCGTCGTAGCGGGCGTCGTAGGGCGGCAGCACGCTGTCGTACGGCGAGGGACCGTCGTACGGCGAAGGGCTGTCGTACGGCGAAGGGCTGTCGTACGGGTCTGGCGCGTCGGGGTCGCGGACCCAGCCGCCGGGCAGCTGCGGCAGTTCGGGCCGGGGGCGCGGCGGCGCGGCGGCGCCGTACTCGGCGTCCGGGCCGGGCGGGCGGGCGCCCCGGGGGCCGGGCGCCTCGTCCTCGTGGCCGCCGACCGGCCCGCCGGGCAGCGGCGCGGTGTCGGGCCCGTCGCGGTAGTCCCCGGCCGGGGGCCGCGGCAGCGCGCGGCGGTCCTGCTCACCGCTCTCGCGGTCCTCCTGGCCGAGGCGTGGGGCGGCCGCCGCACGGGTGCCCGCGCGGTACGCGGCGATCGCGCCGGCCCTCGCGCGCGCGGCCTCGTCGGCACCGGGCGCGGCCAGCCCGGCGGGTGGCACCGGCCGGGCCTCGTCCCCGTACGCACCGGACTCGATCGCACCGGAGCCGTACGCGCCGGACTCGTACGCACCGGAGCCGTGCGCGCCCGACTCGTACGGGCCGGACTCGATCGCGGCGGGGCCGCGGGAGGCGGGCAGCGGCCCGGTGCCGGGGCCGGGGCCGTCCGGCTCGTCGTCCTCGTCGTCGTCGCGCGGCACCGTGTCGTAGCCGCACAGCGCCTCCTCCGCCGCACCGGCGGCCAGGCCGGTCAGGACGACGCGGCCGTCGTCGCAGACGAGCACCGTGCGCACGGTGATGTTGCGGTGGATCCAGCCGTGCGCGTGCAGGACGCGGAGCGCGGTGAGCACGTCGGAGCCGATCTCGGCGGCCCGGTACGGGGTGAGCGGGCGCTCCGTGAGCAGCGCCGCCAGCGGGCGGGCGGCCACCAGCTCGCTCACTATCCAGAGCGAACCGGCCTCCGCGAACACGTCGAAGACCTGGTCGAGGCGCGGATGGTCGGGCACCCGCGCCGCCGACTGCGCGGCCTCGATGGCCCGCTGAACGGCCGGGTCCTGGGCCCCCCGCACCGGACGCCCGCCGCGCGGCGGAGGCACCGGCCCGCCGTCGCCCTCCACGAACTCGGCGTCCACCACCTCGGGCAGCGGCACCTGACGGACCAGCACCTCCTGCCCGCTGTAGGTGTCGAAGGCCCGTGTCTCGACGAGTTCGTACGCGTCGGACGAGGGCAGCGGAAGGCGGTAGCGGTCGGCGAGCACCCGACCCGCGTAGTCGTCCACGACGCCTCCCCAGAGCGCGCTGTCCCCCGGTCACGGAGACCAGCATGCGTTCGCCTGCCACTCGCACCCGAAGTGCGGCATACGTACGGCGACCGCACCGGCCCACTGCTCAGGGTACGTGCCCGCGTGTCTCCCCGCCGAACAGATGGCGCAACTGATGGACGGGTCCGGGTACGACACCCGGCCGGCCGTTACGATCTTCGACGTATCGACTGATATGACGAGTAGTCAAGGAGCAAGCATGTCCGCAGCAAAGCGTCTGACCGCCGTCGCCGGCACCCTCTCCCTCGCGGCCGGAGCGGCCCTGATCGGCGCGGCTCCCGCATCCGCCGGCACCACGGGCACGTGCTACACCGACCGTCCGTGCCTCCTGCTCTTCTACAACAGCGAGAACAAGGGCACACACCTCAAGATCTCGGCCAGCATCTCCAACCTGGCCGGGTACAGATACCCTTCCGGCTCCGCGGCGGGCAGCGGGCAGCTCGTCAAGAACAATGCCGCGTCGGCCCAGTTCCGGGCGGACAACAGCTTCTACCCGTCCTCCGGGACCGTGTTCTACAACAGCGGTTACGCCGGACCGTGCGACACCTTCCTCAGCAACGAACTGCAGTGGAAGATCGGCCCGAGGCTCATACGCACCTACAACGAGAACGCCTCGGTGAAGATCGTGGCGGGGTTCTGGGCGGACCACCCGTCCAACTGCTTCGAGTGGTGACGGGCACGCGTCCCCTGCCGAGGTGACCGGTGCCGGAGCCGCCCCGCGCCGCTCCGGCACCTTCGGCCACCCTGGGCTCCGACGATGCACGCCGGAAGACTGGATAGGAAGAAGAGTCTTGAGTCGCACGCTCACCGTCCCGGCCGCCGGCCTGGGCCTCCTGCTCGCACTGACCTGCGTAAGCGCCTGCGGCGGCACGTCCGCGCCCGCCCGCCCCGCCGCCGACGACCGTGCCCCGGCATCCGCACGTGCCGCGGAGTCCCCAGTCGCGAAGCCGGCCGACCTCGACTTCGCCGCGAAGCTCCCGCTGGCCAAGTACTCGGTGACGGCCGAGGAGAAGGCCGTCCTGAACAAAGCGGAGAGCAAGGTACGCAACTCCTGCCTCAAGGACTTCGGCGAGCCTCCGCTGCCCGTCCCCGACATCCCCCCTCCCGCCGCCCGCGACACCGGCGGCAATCGACGCTACGGCCTTCTCGACCCGGTGTCCGCACGGAAGTACGGGTACCAACTGCCACCCGAGCCGACGGCCGGCCCGGACGGGCTGCCACAGCCCAGCCCACAGCAGGCAGCCCTGCTCTCGGGCATCGACGCCGACGGGGAGAAGCTCACGGACTACCGGGGACGGCCCGTGCCGCCGGGTGGCTGTTCCGCGTACGCGAGAAGCAGGATCTACGCCGAGCACAAGGCGAACGCGGGACGTGAGGTGGCTCAGAGCATCGACATGGACGGCTACAAGAGCTCCTTGAAGGACCCGCGGGTCCTCTCTTCGTTCGCCGCGTGGTCCCGGTGCATGGATTCCCGGGGTTTCACCTACACGTCACCGCTCTCCGTGACCGACGATCCGCGATTCGCGGACGCCGATGTCGATGCGGAGGAACGCTCGGTGGCGACAGCGGACGTCGAGTGCAAACAGCGGGTCGGCCTTCCGGAGACGTGGCTGGCCGCCGAGTCCGCCGTGCAGAGGAAGATGATGAAGGACAAGCAGACCGAGCTCACTTCGCTGTCGACCAGCCGGCAGAAGATGCTCGCGGACGCCGCGGCCATACTCCGGAGCGCGGACTGAGGCAGCGCCGCCGGAGCGGGACGGGCTACCGTACCCGCCCGACCCCGGCGGCCACGTCATCGGACGCGTGTCACTTCTTCGGCTGAAACGTCCTGAAGAACGTGGCCAGCGCCTCGCGGGTCTCGGCGGAATCCCAGTCCCGTTCATTGGCCATGAACATGATCGCGTACCCCTGCCGGGGATCGACCACGAATCCACGGTCCACGGCATGGCGGGCCACGCCCTTCTCGGTGTACGTGAATTCCCAGTCCGCGGCCTTCCAGCCGCGGTAGTCGACCGCACCGATCTTGACGCGGTGGTAGCCGGACCGCCGCATCCCCAGCTCCTGCGCGGTCCAGTCGGCGACCGGCGAATCCTTGGGGGTCGAGGTCCAGCCGATCAGCAGCCGCTGCGCGTGCGGTCCGGTGAACCGGGCTCCCGCCCCGTCCGTAGTCCGGTACTTCCATCCACTCGGCAGGCCGATGGAGAAGCCCTGTTCGTGGTGGTATGGCGTGGAACGAGGGTGCTGGTTCTCCGTCTTGTCGCCCTTGTCCTCGCCCTTGTCCTCGCCCTTGTCCTCGCCCTCGTCCTTGCCGCTGCCGCCCTGCGGGGCCTCGGCGGACGTGGCGGAGCCGTCGCCCGACGCCTCGGCGGGGGCGGACGCGCCGGGGTTCTTCGCGCCCTTGTCGCCGGCGGGCTCGTCGCCGCCGCCGAGGGTGAGCGCCAGCACCGTGCCGAGGACGGCGAGCACGATGACGGCCGCGATGATCGCCAGGGTGCGACGCGGCACCACGTCCGTGAGCGAGGCGCGCGGCGGGGCGACCGGCGAGGAGGCCGGGCGCTGCGGGGGCACGGCCCCGGACGGCGTCACGGCTGCGGGGGCCGCGGCGGGCCGGGCCGGGACGGGCGGCGCCGCGACGGGCGCGGCCACGGGTGTGGCCCGTGCGCTCCGCGCGGAGCGCAGCGCGCCGCGCAGCCGGTCGCGGGTGCCGTCGCCGGCCTCGCCGGACGCCGCGCCGGCCTTGGGCAGCGCCATGACCCGGGTGGCGTCGGCGGGGGCCGGAACGGGGCGCTCCGGCTGCTCGAAGGAGCTGATCACGTCGTTGAGCAGGGCGCGCGCGCCCGCGTCGTCGAGCCGCTGCTGGGGGTCGCGGGCGAGCAGCCCGTAGATGACCTCCTCCAGCGGCCCGGCGTTCTTCGGCGGGTCCAGCGGCTCGGTCATCACGGCGGTCAGGGTCGCGATGGCGGAGCCCTTGTCGTACGGCGGGCAGCCCTCGACGCTCGCGTACAGCAGGCCGCCCAGCGACCAGAGGTCGGCGGGCGGGCCGGGCTTGTGGCCGCGCGCCCGCTCCGGCGAGATGTACGACGGGGCGCCGACGAGCATGCCGGTGGAGGTGACCGAGGGGTCGCCCTCGACCTGGGCGATGCCGAAGTCGGTGAGCACGACCCGGCCGTCCTCGGCGATCAGCACGTTGGACGGCTTCACATCGCGGTGCAGGATGCCCTCGCGGTGCGCGGAGCGCAGCACGTCGAGGAGGGCGAGGCCGATCTCGGCCGCCCGCTTGGGCGGCAGGACGCCGTCCTCGCGGATCGCCTCGGCCAGCGACTTGCCCTCGATCAGTTCCATCACGATCCACGGCCGGTCGTCCTCGTCGACCACGTCGTAGACGGTGACCGCGCCGTTGTTGCGGATGCGTGCGATCGCCTTGGCCTCGCGCAGCGTACGCGTGATGAGACGGCGCTTCTCGTCCTCGTCGATGGCCGAGGGGAACCGCAGTTCCTTGACCGCGACCGTGCGGCCCAGCGTCTCGTCGGCGGCACGCCAGACCGTGCCCATACCGCCCCGGCCGAGCACCTCCCCGAGCCGGTAGCGCCCCGCGAGGAGACGTCCACCCTTGTCCCCTTGGGGCTCCCGTGCCTGCTCCGCCTCCGACATGCGTCCCCTCTGCGATCAACCCGCCCTGGCAGAGCGTTCATTGTCCCTCACCCCGAGACCGCTCCCGGTGCCGGGTCCAAGCTCCGCCATGATGTCCCCGACGAAGGGACATGCCGTCATGCCGATGCCGAGGTCGCTGCTCGCCGCCCTGGTGGTGCTGGCCCTGTGCGGCCTCGGAACGGCGCGCGTGCCCAGCGAATCACACCTCACCCCCGCGGTGTCCTACCTCCCCCGGTTCACGGCGCGGGGCGGGGCCCCCGACGCGGCGCTGCTGGCCCACGATCCGGCGCGTTCGCCCCACGACACCTACCGTTCGACGGGGCCCGGCATCCGGTACGCGGACCGGTTCCGGGCGGGCAGTGTCACCAAGTCGTTCGTCGCCGCCGTCGTCCTCCAACTCGCCGGGGAGGGGCGGCTGCGGCTGACGGACCCGGTCGAGCGCTTCCTGCCGGGGCTGGTCCGGGGGCACGGCAACGACGGACGCCGCATCACCCTGCGCGCCCTGCTGGGCCACACCAGCGGCCTGTACGACTACACCGACGACGTCACCGCCCGCCCCCTCTCCGCCCTGGCGGCCGTCCGCACCGCGACGGCCCACCGGCCGGCGGCCGCGCCGGGCACCTACGCGTACTCCAACACCGACTACGCCCTGCTGGGTCTCGTCGTCGGCCGGGTCACCGGCCACGACTACGCGACGGAGATCCGCCGCCGCCTCATCGACCCCCTCCGCCTCACCGGCACCTCGCTCCCCGGCAGCCGCACCACCCTGCCCGCACCGCACGGCCGGGCCTACTCCCGCACGGGGGACGGCCGGCTCACCGACGTCACCGAGCTGGACCCCCGGATCGCCGGCGCCGCGGGCGAGCTGATCTCCACGCTCTTCGACCTCAACCGCTTCTACGCGGCGCTGCTGGGCGGCCGGCTGCTGAAACCGGCTCAACTGGCCGCCCTGCTGGACACCACCGCCACGCACGGGGTGTACGGCCTCGGCGTCTACCCCGAGCGGCTGTCCTGCGGGGTCACCGTCTGGGGCCACAACGGGCGCATCGCGGGCAGTTACGTCCGCACCGCCGCCACCCGCGACGGCCGCCACACCCTGACCTTCCGCGTGGACACGGACACCCTGACCGGGGCGGACGTCCTGGAATCCGGGCTGCTGGAAGCGGAGTTCTGCCGGGGCTGAGCGGCCGGCGGTGCCGCGATGGCCGGGCCCGGCCCCCGCAGCACCGCCGGCCCGTCACAGCGGCGCGATGTCGGGCGCCCCCAGCCGGGCCGCGTCGGCCGTCAGGTCGTCCGGCTGGCGCTGCGACTCGCGTTCGGCCTCCACCCGCTTCTCGTAATGCGCGACCTCCCGGTCGATCTGGCCGGCGTCCCAGCCCAGGACCGGCGCCATCAGCTCCGCGCAGAGCCGGGCGGAGCGGGTGCCCCGGTCGAAGGTCTCGATGGAGATCCGGGTGCGCCGGGTCAGCACGTCGTCCAGATGGCGGGCCCCCTCGTGGGAGGCGGCGTAGACGATCTCGGCCTTGAGGTAGTCGTCGGCGGCGGGCAGCGGCTCGCCCATGGCCGGGTCGGCGACGATCAGCTCCAGGATCTGTTCCGTCATGGAGCCGTACCGGTTGAGCAGATGCTCCACCCGGGCGACATGGAGGCCGGTGCGGGCGGCGGTCCTGGCCCGTGCGTTCCACAGGGCGCGGTAGCCCTCGGCGCCCAGCAGCGGCACGTCCTCGGTGACGCAGGCGGCGACGCGCTGGTCGAGGCCGTGCACCGCCTCGTCCACGGCGTCCTTGGCCATGACCCGGTACGTCGTGTACTTGCCACCGGCGACGACGACGAGGCCGGGGACCGGGTGGGCCACGGTGTGTTCGCGGGACAGCTTGCTGGTGGCGTCCGACTCACCGGCCAGCAGGGGCCGCAGGCCCGCGTACACGCCCTCGACGTCGTCCCTGGTCAGGGGCGTCGCCAGTACGGAGTTCACATGCTCCAGGAGGTAGTCGATGTCGGCGCTGGAGGCGGCCGGGTGCGTCTTGTCCAGGTCCCAGTCGGTGTCCGTGGTGCCGACGATCCAGTGCCGGCCCCAGGGGATGACGAAGAGCACGGACTTCTCGGTGCGCAGGATCAGGCCGGTGGAGGAGTGGATGCGGTCCTTGGGGACGACCAGGTGGATGCCCTTGGAGGCGCGGACGTGGAACTGGCCGCGCTCGCCGATGAGGGACTGGGTGTCGTCCGTCCAGACACCGGTGGCGTTGACCACCTGTTTGGCCCTGACCTCGTAGGTGCCGCCCGCCTCGGCGTCCTCCACGCGGGCGCCGACGACGCGTTCGCCCTCCCGGAGGAAGCCGGTCACGCTCGCCCGGTTCGCCACCCGCGCGCCGTACCCGGCGGCGGTGCGCACCAGCGTGGCCACGTAGCGGGCGTCGTCCATCTGGGCGTCGTAGTACTGCAGGGCGCCCACCAGGGCGTCCCGTTTCAGGGCCGGGGCGACCCGCAGGGCGCGGCGGCGGGAGAGATGGCGGTGCACCGGCAGGCCCCGGCCGTGCCCGGAGGAGACCGACATCGCGTCGTACAGCGCGACGCCGGAACCGGCGTACAGCCGCTCCCAGCCCTTGTGCTGCAAGGGGTAGAGGAAGGGCACCGGCTTCACCAGATGCGGGGCGAGCCGTTCGAGCAGCAGTCCGCGCTCCTTGAGCGCCTCCCGCACGAGGGCGAAGTCGAGCATCTCCAGATAGCGCAGCCCGCCGTGGATCAGCTTGCTCGACCTGCTCGATGTGCCCGACGCCCAGTCGCGGGCCTCGACCAGGCCGGTGGAGAGCCCTCGGGTGACCGCGTCCAGCGCCGTCCCGGCGCCGACCACGCCCGCCCCCACGACCAGCACGTCCAGTTCGCGCTCGGCCATGGCGGCGAGCGCCTCGGCGCGCTCCGCAGGTCCCAGTGTCGCTGTCCTCACTGCTGCCTCCCGGTGGATCGGGGTGGTCCGGCACGGAATACGGCCCCGATCGTTCGTTCGGCGCCCGTGCCCACAGGTCGATTCTGTCCGCGCCGCGCGACTTCAGCCACCGCCTGTGGACAACACCCGGACGACAACGGCCCGACAATGCGACATACAGGTCATATTTACGCCTAACCTGACATAGCGCTGTCCACAGCGGTTGCGCTTTCTGTCTTTTGGTCTTAAGGGAAGGACGGCCACCCACGTGCCTGCAGACCTCGCCGTCATCGGACTCGGTCACCTCGGCCTGCCCCTCGCCCAGGCCGCCGTCCACGCCGGAATCCAGACCATCGGCTACGACACCGACCCGCGCGCCTTCGCGGAGGTCGCGGCGGGGCGCGCCCCGGTCGAGGGATCACTGCCGGCGTCCGACGTCCGCCGCATGCTCTCCGGGGGCTTCCGGCCCACCACCGACCAGGCCGAGCTGGGCCGGGTCCGCACCGCCGTGATCTGCGCGCCGACGCCGCCCGGCCCCGACGGCGCCCTCGATCTGAGCGCCGTCGCCGACGCGGCCCGCGCCCTGGCCGTCCGGCTGCGCCCGCACACCACCGTGCTCCTGGAGTCGGCCGTGCCGCCCGGCACCACCGAGAACTTCCTGCTGCCGATCCTGGAGCAGGGCTCGGGGCTGCGCGGCGGACGCGACTTCCACCTCGCGCACTCCCCCGGCCGGCTCGACCCCGGCAACCGCACCCATGTCTACGCCAACACCCCCAAGGTCATCGGCGGCCTCACCCCCGCCTGCACCGAGTCGGCCGCCGCCTTCTACGGCCGGCTCACCGACAAGGTGGTCCGGGCGCGCGGCACCCGCGAGGCCGAGATGACGAAGGTCCTGGAGACCAACTTCCGGCATGTCAACATCGCCCTGGTCAACGAGATGGCGGTGCTTTGCCACGACCTGGGCGTCGACCTCTGGGACGTCATCCGGTGCGCCGAGACCAAGCCCTTCGGCTTCGAGCCCTTCCGGCCCGGCCCCGGCGTCGGCGGCCACGGCGCCGCGATGGACCCCGGCCGCGTCCCCGGCACCCCGCTGCGGATGGTCTCGCTGGCCCAGGAGATCAACGGCCGCATGCCCCAGTACGTGATCCAGCGCTGCGCCACCCTCCTCAACGAGCACGGCAAGGCCGTCCGGGGCGCCCGGATTCTCCTCCTCGGCGTCACCTACAAGCCCGACCTGGCCGACCAGGAGGCGTCCCCCGCCCGCGAGATCGCCAACCGGCTCCTGGACATGGGCGCCCAGATCCGCTTCCACGACCCGCACGTCCTGGACTGGCGGGTACGCGGGCGGTCGGTGCCGCGCGCCGACTCGCTCTACGAGGCGGCGGCCGGCGCGGACCTCACGGTGCTGCTCCAGCACCACCGTACGTACGACCTCCAGGGCCTCGCCGTGAAGGCGCAACTCCTCCTCGACACCCGTGGCGCGACCCCCGCCGGAGCCGCCCACCGGCTCTGATGACGGGCTGTCAGCCCAGTTCCCCCAAGGATTCCGGTGGGCCGATGTCGGAGCCTGCTGCTAGCCTGCGGCGTCACTCCTCGCACAGCAGTGCGTAGACGTCCCCAGGGGGAGAACCCAGCATGAGCCAGTCCGTACCACCGCCGAACCAGCCCTACGGCGGTCAGCCCCAGGGCGGCAATCCGTTCGCCGGCCAGCAGCCCGGCGCCCCCTTCGGCGCCCCGACCCCGTTCCCCCCGGCCCCGCCGGCCCGCGGCAACAACTTCGGGCTCGGTCTGGTGGCCGCCGTCGGGGCGGGTCTCGTCGGCGCGATCGTCTACGGCCTCATCCTCGGCAACTTCGAGCACCAGATCGGCTACCTCGCCGTCGGTGTCGGCTTCCTCGTCGGCTTCTGCGCGCGCAAGTCCGGCGGCGCCAACCCGGTCATGACCGTGGTCAGTGCCCTGCTGTCGGTCGGCGCCGTCTACCTCGGCCAGCTCCTGGGCATCGCGGTCGTCTTCTCGGACATGGTCGACCAGTCGGTGACCAGCGTCTTCTTCGACCACTTCGACGTGCTCACCAAGGCGTGGAACGAGGGGGCCGACGGCAAGACGTACCTCTTCCTGGCGCTCGGCGCGCTGGGCGCGGTCGGCGGCGCGCGCAAGGGCTCGTAACCCCGGAACGCCGAAGGGCCCGGACCGCTTGTCGCGGTCCGGGCCCTTCCGGGTGTACGGGGGGTCAGCGGCGGTGCTGGGAGTCGGCGACCGTCACCTCGACGCGCTGGAACTCCTTCAGCTCGCTGTAGCCCGTCGTGGCCATCGCGCGGCGCAGGGCGCCGAAGATGTTCATCGCGCCGTCCGGGGTGTGCGCGGGGCCGGTGAGGACCTCCTCCGTGGTGCCGACCGTGCCGAGGTCCACCAGCTTGCCGCGCGGCACGTCCTCGTGGACGGCCTCCATGCCCCAGTGCCGGCCGCGGCCCGGCGCGTCCGTGGCGCGGGCCAGCGGGGAGCCCATCATCACGGCGTCAGCGCCGCAGGCGATCGCCTTCGGCAGGTCGCCGGACCAGCCGACGCCGCCGTCCGCGATGACGTGCACGTACCGGCCGCCGGACTCGTCCATGTAGTCGCGGCGGGCACCGGCCACGTCGGCGACGGCGGTCGCCATCGGGACCTGGATGCCGAACACGTTGCGCGTGGTGTGCGCGGCGCCGCCGCCGAAGCCGACGAGGACACCGGCCGCGCCGGTCCGCATCAGGTGCAGGGCGGCGGTGTACGTGGCGCAGCCGCCGACGATCACCGGCACGTCCAGCTCGTAGATGAACTGCTTGAGGTTCAGCGGCTCGGCCGCGCCCGAGACGTGCTCGGCGGAGACCGTGGTGCCCCGGATGACGAAGATGTCCACGCCGGCGTCCACGACGGCCTTGGAGAACTGGGCGGTGCGCTGCGGGGAGAGCGCGGCGGCGGTGACGACGCCGGAGTCGCGGACCTCCTTGATGCGCTGCCCGATCAGGTCGGCCTGGATGGGCGCGGCGTAGATCTCCTGGAGGCGGCGGGTCGCGGTCGCGGCCGGCATCTCGGCGATCTCGTCGAGCAGCGGCTGCGGGTCCTCGTAGCGCGTCCACAGCCCTTCGAGGTTGAGCACGCCGAGACCGCCCAGCTCACCGATGCGGATGGCGTGCTGCGGGGACACCACCGAGTCCATCGGGGCGGCCAGGAACGGCAGCTCGAAGCGGTAGGCGTCGATCTGCCAGGCGATCGAGACCTCCTTCGGGTCGCGGGTGCGGCGGCTCGGGACGACGGCGATGTCGTCGAATGCGTATGCCCGGCGGCCGCGCTTGCCGCGCCCGATCTCGATCTCAGTCACGATGATGTGGCCTTTCCCTCTGCGTCTGCGCTGTCCAGTATCCCCGACACGCCAAGGAGGGGCGGCTCCGGGAACCCCGGACCGCCCCTCACCTGTGCTGTCGCGTTACTTCCTGCTGTAGTTCGGTGCTTCGACCGTCATCTGGATGTCGTGCGGGTGGCTCTCCTTGAGGCCCGCCGAGGTGATCCGGACGAAGCGGCCCTTGCTCTCCATCTCGCTCACCGTCGCGGCGCCCACGTAGCCCATGGTCTGGCGCAGACCGCCCACCAGCTGGTGCAGCACGTTGGCGAGGGGGCCGCGGTACGGGACCTGGCCCTCGATGCCCTCGGGGACGAGCTTGTCGTCGGAGGCCACCTCGGCCTGGAAGTACCGGTCCTTGGAGTAGGAGCGGCCCTGGCCGCGGGACTGCATCGCGCCCAGCGAACCCATGCCGCGGTACGACTTGAACTGCTTGCCGTTGATGAAGAGCAGCTCGCCCGGCGACTCCTCGCAGCCCGCCAGGAGCGAGCCCAGCATCACGCTGTCGGCGCCGGCGGCGAGCGCCTTGCCGATGTCGCCGGAGTACTGGAGGCCGCCGTCGCCGATGACCGGGACGCCCGCCGCGCGGGCGGCCAGCGCCGCCTCGTAGATCGCGGTGACCTGGGGGACGCCGATGCCGGCGACCACGCGGGTGGTGCAGATGGAGCCGGGGCCGACGCCGACCTTGACGCCGTCCACGCCGGCGTCGATCAGGGCCTGCGCGCCGTCGCGGGTGGCGACGTTGCCGCCGATCACGTCGATGCCGACGGCCGACTTGATCTTGGACATCCAGTTCAGGGCGTTGCTGTTGTGGCCGTGCGAGGTGTCCACGATCAGGAAGTCCACACCGGCCTCGGCCAGCGCCTGGGCGCGGTCGAGCGCCTCCGGGCTGGCGCCCACGGCCGCGCCGACGAGCAGCCGGCCGTCCGCGTCCTTGGCGGCGTTGGGGTACTGCTCGGCCTTCTTGAAGTCCTTGACGGTGATGAGGCCCTTGAGCAGGCCCGCCTCGTCCACCAGGGGGAGCTTCTCGATCTTGTGGCGGCGCAGCAGCTCCATGGCGTCCACGCCGGAGATGCCGACCCGGCCGGTGACCAGCGGCATCGGGGTCATGACCTCGCGCACCTGGCGCGAGCGGTCCGACTCGAAGGCCATGTCGCGGTTGGTGACGATGCCGAGCAGCTTGCCCGCCTGGTCGGTGACCGGGACGCCGCTGATGCGGAACTTGGCGCAGAGGGCGTCGGCGTCGCCGAGCGTGGCGTCCGGGCCGACCGTGATCGGGTCGGTGACCATGCCGGACTCGGAGCGCTTGACGAGGTCGACCTGGTTGACCTGGTCCTCGACCGAGAGGTTGCGGTGGAGCACGCCGACGCCGCCCTGCCGGGCCATGGCGATGGCCATGCGGGCTTCCGTCACCTTGTCCATGGCGGCGGAGAGCAGCGGGATGTTCACCCGTACGTTGCGCGAGATGAGCGTCGAGGTGTCGACCGCGTTGGGCAGCACTTCCGATGCGCCCGGCAGCAGCAGCACGTCGTCGTATGTCAGCCCGAGCGTCGCGAATTTCTCGGGCACTCCGTCGACGTTTGCAGTCATGACACCTTCCCCAAATGGCCTTGATCGGTGCGGATGTCCATGCTAACGGCCTCGGGAGGCGTCTCATTCCACGAGCAAGATCACCCGCGGTTTCTGTAGCTTCCTACGGCAGCGCCCGGCTCACTGCTCCGCGAGGGCGCGCAGCCTGCTCAGGGCCCGGTGCTGGGCGACCCGGACGGCGCCCGGCGACATGCCGAGCATCTGCCCGGTCTCCTCGGCGGTCAGCCCCACGGCGACGCGCAGCACGAGCAGTTCGCGCTGGTTCTCCGGGAGGTTGGCCAGGAGCTTCTTGGCCCAGGCCGCGTCGCTGCTGAGCAGCGCCCGCTCCTCGGGCCCCAGGGAGTCGTCGGGCCGTTCCGGCATCTCGTCGGAGGGCACGGCGGTCGATCCCGGATGGCGCATCGCGGCGCGCTGGAGATCGGCCACCTTGTGCCCGGCGATGGCGAAGACGAAGGCCTCGAAGGGCCTGCCGGTGTCCTTGTAGCGTGGCAGCGCCATGAGCACGGCGACGCAGACCTCCTGGGCGAGGTCCTCGACGAAGTGACGGGCATCACCGGGGAGCCGGCTGAGCCGGGACCGGCAGTAGCGCAGGGCGAGTGGGTGGACGTGGGCCAGCAGATCGTGGGTGGCCTGCGCGTCGCCCTCGACGGCTCGGTGCACCAGGGCACCGATCACCGTCGTTCCGTCGTCGCGCATCGAACCATGGTGCCCCGGCCCCTTGTCGTCCGTGGCACCGCCTCCGTAGTTGTGCACCGAAGCGTTATGAGCGGGTGCGCCGGAAGTCATGTCCTGCGCCCTCCCCTTCCGCGCGACCGAATCGTTCCCGAGGAACTCCACGTCTCAAGGATGCGGCATCGGCCGGGAAGCGTCACATACCGCCGGATCGGCGGGGTACGGCTCGCGCCGCACCCCCCGCCCAGGGGCCGCCGGGCCCCTGGGCGTGTCGTCAGCGGACCAGGCCCCAGCGGAAGCCGAGGGCCACCGCGTGCGCCCGGTCCGACGCGCCGAGCTTCTTGAAGAGCCGCCGTGCGTGTGTCTTCACCGTGTCCTCGGAGAGGAAGAGCTCACGGCCGATCTCCGCGTTGGAGCGGCCGTGGCTCATCCCTTCGAGAACCTGGATCTCGCGGGCGGTGAGCGTCGGCGCCGCACCCATCTCGGCCGACCGCAGCCGGCGCGGGGCGAGCCGCCAGGTCGGGTCGGCCAGCGCCTGGGTGACGGTCGCGCGCAGCTCGGCCCGCGAGGCGTCCTTGTGGAGATAGCCGCGGGCGCCGGCGGCGACCGCGAGCGCGACGCCGTCCAGGTCCTCGGCGACGGTCAGCATGATGATCCGGGCGCCGGGATCGGCGGAAAGCAGCCGCCTGACCGTCTCCACCCCCCCGAGTCCGGGCATGCGTACGTCCATGAGAATCAGATCCGAACGGTCGGCGCCCCAGCGGCGGAGGACTTCCTCGCCGTTGGCGGCCGTCGTCACACGCTCGACGCCGGGCACGGTCGCGACCGCGCGACGGAGCGCTTCTCGGGCAAGCGGGGAGTCGTCGCAGACGAGGACGGAAGTCATGACCGCCCTCCGCAGCTGATGCGCGTCACCTTGAGCCTCCAGGCTGTTACAAGTCGTCACCTGTGCGGTTGACGCTCTCGGACACCTGCCCGATCGCTCTTTCTGTCAACCGCCTCCGCACGTTCAACGACGGTCACTCGAAAGAGTTACGGGTGGGAAGAGCGGGTTCGGCACTCTACGTGAGGAAGCGCTCACGGAGCAGAGCGCCACGGGTCGTCCAGCCGTCAACCGAAATTTTGGCGTAGCGAGTGCCCCATTTAGCGGGATTTCTTCCCTTTTGGTGGTGTCTGTGGCTAGATTCGCAATCAGTCATATTTACATCTACTAGCACCGTAGATGTACGGTCTTGTACGCGGTCATCGACTCATCACGGTTTCGAGGGGACAAGCAATGGCCGATTTCTCCCGCCTTCCCGGACCCAACGCCGATCTGTGGGACTGGCAGCTGCTCGCGGCCTGCCGCGGGGTCGACAGCTCGCTCTTCTTCCACCCCGAGGGGGAACGCGGCGCCGCCCGCAGCGCCCGCGAGACCTCCGCGAAGGAGGTGTGCATGCGCTGCCCGGTACGCGCCGAGTGCGCGGCCCACGCCCTGGCCGTCCGCGAGCCCTACGGAGTGTGGGGCGGCCTGACCGAGGACGAGCGCGAGGAGCTGATGGGGCGCGCCCGCAACCGGCTCATCACGGCGGCGGCCCCCGCCTCCCCGCACGGGCACGACTGACGGCCTACGCCGCCGCACCACAGCACAGAAACGTTTCTTCAGACGCCCGCCCCGCCCTCGCGACGGGAGCCTGCGCGCCCCTCAGCGCGCGGCCGCCAGGGCGAGCCGGTCCAGGGTGGCCGCCACGGCCGGCACCCGCGCCAGGTCGGGCAGGGTCAGCGCCACGATCTCGCGCTCGATGGCCGGCTCCACCGTGACGGTCACGGCGCCCCGCGGCCGTACCGACTCGATCGCCAGCGCCGGCAGCACCGCCACGCCCAGGCCCGCGCCGACCAGGCCGATCACCGCCGGGTAGTCGTCGGTGGCGAAGTCGATGCGCGGCGTGAACCCGGACTCCTCGCACACCTCCACCAGCTGCCTGCGGCACCGGGGGCACCCGGCGATCCAGGACTCGCCGGCGAGTTCGGAGATGCCCACGGCGTCCCGGCCCGCCAGCGCGTGCCCCTCCGGGACGAGCCCGGTCAGCCGGTCCGTGAGCAGCGGGCGCACCACGAGGTCGTCCCACTCGGCGCCCGGCTCGCCGTAGCGGAAGGCGAGCGCGATGTCGCAGTCGCCGGCGCGCAGCATCTCCACGGACCGGGGCGGTTCGGCCTCCACCAGCGAGACGCGGGTGCCGGGGTGCGCGGCCCTGAGCGCGGCGAGGGCGCCGGGCACCAGCGAGGAACTGCCGCTGGGGAACGAGACCAGGCGGACCCGGCCGGCCCGCAGCCCGGCGATCGCGGCGACCTCCTCCTCGGCGGCGGTGAGCCCGGCCAGGATGCCGGAGGCGTGCCGCACGAGCGCCTCGCCCGCCTCGGTCAGTCGCATCTCGCGGCCGGTGCGGATGAGCAGGGTGGTCCCGGCGGAGGACTCCAGGGCCTTCATCTGCTGGCTGACGGCGGGCTGGGTGCAGCCGAGTTCGCGGGCGGCGGCGGAGAAGGAGCCGGTGGCGGACACGGCGCGCAGGACGCGGAGGTGGCGGGCTTCGATCACCCTTTGAGCATAAGCGTCGCTTGGGGCATCCGCGAGTTATTCGCAAGCGACTTTGGGTGGGCCTTGGGTAGCGTTCCGGTATGACCGCGATGACTGTGCTGACCGTGAACGCGGGGCGTCCCGCTCCGGTCTCCTACACCGATGCGCCGGGTGGCCGGACGGGGATCGACAAGCGGCCCGTCGACGGGCCGGTCCGGGTCGCCGACCCGGGTCCGAAGGGCGAGGGCGGCAGCGGTCTCGCCGGGGACGCGGTGTGCGACCTGCGCCATCACGGCGGCTCCGACCAGGCCGTCTACGTCTTCGCGCGCGAGGACCTGGACAACTGGGAGCGGGAGCTTGGCCGGCCGCTGCCCAACGGCTCGTTCGGCGAGAACCTGACCACGGCCGGGCTGGCGGTGAGCACCGCGCTGATCGGGGAGCGCTGGCGGATCGGCGACGGCCTGGTCCTGGAGGTGACCAGTGGCCGGATTCCGTGCCGTACGTTCGCCGGTCATCTGGGCGAGGAGCGCTGGGTCAAGCGGTTCACCCGCGCGGCGGCGCCGGGGGCGTACCTCCGGGTCGTCGCGCCGGGCACCGTGCGGGCGGGCGACCCGGTCGAGATCGTGTACCGGCCGGACCACGAGGTGACGGTGGAGCTGCAGTTCAGGGCGGTGACGACGCGGCGCGACCTGCTGCCGCTGCTGCTGCCGGCCGGGGCCGCCCTGCACCCCGAGTCGCTGCGCAGGGCGCGCGCGTACGAGGCGCGGCTCCCCGCCTCGTGACGAGCTCCCGACGCGGGGGCTCGGGGGCCGGGAGCGGCCGGGTCCGGGAGCGGCGCCGGGGGCGGGGGACGGCCGGATTCCGATGCTCTACCGTGCCGCGTATGACGACTGCACTGATCACGGGCGCGACGGCGGGCATCGGTGCCGCCTTCGCCCGGCGGCTCGCCGCCGACGGGTACGACCTGGTCCTGGTGGCACGGGACGCGGACCGGCTGCGCGAGCAGGCGACCGAACTGCACGACCGGCACGGCATCGAGGCGGAGGTGCTGCGGGCGGACCTGTCCGAGGACAAGGGCATCGGCGCGGTCGAGAAACGTCTCGGCGACCGCAGACGGCCGGTCGATCTCCTGGTGAACAACGCCGGGTTCGGCAACAGGGGCCGCTATCTGGAGGTCCCGATGGCCGACGAGCTGGCCATGCTGAAGGTGCACTGCGAGGCGGTGCTGCGGCTGACCTCCGCCGCCGCGCCCGCCATGCGCGAGCGCGGCAGGGGCGGCATCGTCAACGTGGCCTCGGTCGCCGCGTTCCTGCCGCGCGGCACCTACGGGGCGTCCAAGGCGTGGGTGGTGCAGTTCAGCCAGGGCGCGGCGAAGGACCTGGCCGGGTCGGGCGTGCGGCTGATGGCGCTGTGTCCGGGCTTCGTGCGTACGGAGTTCCACCAGCGGGCCGGGATGGGCACGGACAACATCCCCGGCTGGATGTGGCTCGACGCGGACAAGCTGGTGAGCACGGCGCTCGCCGACCTGGCGCGCGGGAAGACGGTGTCGATCCCGGACCCGCGCTACAAGGCCCTGATGGGCGCCGCGAAGCTGGCACCGCGCGGCCTGCTGGGCGGGATCAGCTCGCGTACGGGCCGCAAGTACGGCCCGCAGTAGACCGGGACGGGCGCGAGGTGTCCCGGCGCGGTCCGCTCAGGACTCCGCCGGGACACGCAGGACGGCGGTCGTGCCGTCGTGCCAGGTCACCCGGATCTCGTCGGGGCCCTGGACGCGCACGTCCGCGAGGGCGGTGACGGGGTCCGGGTCCGGCTCCCCGGTGAGCGAGGCCAGGGCCACGAACAGGGACCGCTCCCCGGTGGTGACGCCGTCCACCGCGAGGAGTCCGGAGGTCTCGCCGAACATCGTGGACCCGCCGGGGAGCCGGTGCGCGGCGCCGCCGTAGCCGTGCACCGGGTGGAGCTGGGCGGTGAGCGCCGGGTCGTTGGTGGCCCAGCCGGTCTGGCGTACGGGGGTGCCCTCGGGCGCGCCGGTGACCAGGTGCGCGCGGACCTCGGCGCGGCCGTGGGCGAGGGTGGCGGAGACGACCCGGACGCCGGGGTGCGGGGTGTGCGCGGAGACGGCGGCGCCGGGTCCCGCGGTGCGGGGTTCGGCGGTGCGGCGGGTGGTGGGCCCGCCGTCGAGGAGCAGCGCGAAGTGGTTGTCGCGTACGGCGCCGTGGGTGGGGCCGGTGCGGGTGGAGTACGCGAAGCGGGCGTAGCCGGGGTCCTCGTCGTCGCCCACGTGGTTCGAGCCGTGGTTGTGGAGGCGGACCAGGCCGTCCGCGGCGGTGGACTGGAGCAGCATGCCGGTCGGGCCGAGGAGGGTCACGGCGTCCTCCCGCTCGACGGGCAGCGGCTCCTCGGGGGCCGTCCAGACGGGGTGGTCCGCGGGCATCAGCAGTCCGAGGAAGCCCTTGGACGCCCAGTACGGGGAGGCGGGCCCGGAGTAGCTCTGGAGCAGGGGCTCGTAGGGACCGTGCCAGCCGAGGGTGAGCAGGCCGTTCGCGTCGGTGGCGCCCCGGTCCAGGAAGTGGCCGAGGGTGGCGGAGGCGAGGCGGCGGGTGGCGCCGGGGGCGAGCGGGGTGTGGCCGGTCAGCGCGCCGAGCCAGGGGGCGGCGGCCGCGGCGAACCGGTAGGTGAGGGAGCGGCCGAACGGCATGGGCGCGCCGTCCGCGCCGAACATGCGGGTGTAGTCGGCGAGATGGCGGTGCAGCCGGGGGCCGTAGCGGTCCAGGAGGTCGCGGTCGCCGGCAAGGTGGGCGTGCAGGACGGGGTAGAGGTGCATCGCCCAGGCGTTGTAGTGGTCGAAGGAGCGGTTGGGGCCGTCGCTGTACCAGCCGTCGCCCGAGTACCAGTCCTCGATCCGTGCCAGGGCGCGGTCGATGGTGTGCCGGGCCCGGTCGGTCTCGATGCCGGCGTCCTGGAGGAAGCCGGCGACGGTGAGGCCGAAGAGCCACCAGTTGTTGTTCACGGGGGACGGGCCGAGGGCGGGCAGCAGCCACCCCGCGACGCGCTGCCGGGTGGTGTCGTCGAGGCTGTCCCAGAGCCAGGGGCGGGTGAGGCGCAGCCCGAGGGCTATGGAGGCGGACTCCACGACGGCCTGGCGGGTGCCGGCCATGTCCGGCCAGGCGTCCGGGCCGCCGGCCGGGGCGCAGGTGCCGGCGGCGAGTCCTTGGGCGTAGCGGTCGAGGTGGCCGTGCGGGTCGTCGCCGCGGGCCCCGGCGACGCGCAGGGCGGCGAGGAGCCAGGTGCGGGCGTAGCCTTCGAGGCCGTCCGACGCGGGTCCGGACCAGCTGGGGCGGGGTCCCGGGAGGTCGATGCGGCCGTGCCGGGGCGAGGCGTAGGGGCGTACCGCGCACAGCAGTTGGTCGGCCGTCCGCTCCCAGTCGGCACGGGTGCGGGCCGGGTACGGGGTCGTCTTGGGCATGATGCTCCCCTGGAGGCGGACTTCGGCGTCGCCGGAAATCCTCGACCGGGGAGCGATCGAACGTCAAGACGTGCGTATCGAATGATCGAAACTTCCGACAATCGATCACGGCGTAATAAGGTCTGGCCAGCCGAGCCATCACATCGCGATTTGCAAGGGGACTGCCGCCGTGCGCGAGAGTGCTGCTGAACGTCACGAACGACTGCTGGCCCTGGTGCGGGAGCGCGGTTCGGCCCGTGTCTCGGATCTCGCCGGCCTGCTCGGGGTCTCCCCCGTCACGGCACGCCGCGATGTCGAGGCGCTGGCCGAACGCGGGCTGCTCGACCGGGTGCACGGGTCGGTCTCCTGGCCCCGGTCGGCGTCCGGCCCGGCCGCGCCCGATCCGGCGGGCGGCCCGGTGATAGGTCTGATCGCCCCCTCGGCCACGTACTACTTCGCCGAGGTCATCCGGGGTGCGCACGAGGCCGCGGACCGGGCGGGGGCCCGGCTGGTGCTGCGGATCTCCGACTACCGCCCCGAGGAGGACCGGGCGCGCGCCGAGGGGCTGCTGGCCACCGGGGCGGACGGGCTGCTGATCGCCCCGGCCTGGCGGGGGGCCGGGGACCAGGCGGCGTACGGGGACTGGATGGCCGCGCTGCCGGTGCCCGCCGTGCTCCTGGAGCGCACCCCGGAGCCGGGCTCGCCGCTGGACGGCCTGGACCGGGTCTGCTCCGACCACCGGCACGGGGTGCTCCTTGCCGTGCGCCATCTGGTCGGCCTGGGCCACGGCACCCCGCTGCTCGTCGCCCGCGCCGACAGCCCGACCGCGCTGGCGGTGCGCTCCGGCTACGAGGACGCCCTGGCCGTGCTGGGGCGCACGGACGCACCGCCGATGATCGGCACGTCCGGCCCCGAGGTCGATCCGGAGCGCTTCGACGCTGCGGTGCGGGAGGTGCGTGAGGCGGTGGTCTCCGGCCGGGCCACGGCCGCGCTGGTGCACAACGACGTGGACGCGATCCATCTGGTGCAGCGCCTGTCCGACCTGGGGGTACGCGTCCCGGAGGACCTGGCGGTGATCGCGTACGACGACGAGGTGGCCGCGCTCGGCGACATCCCGCTGACCGCGGTCAGCCCGCCCAAGCGCCATATCGGGCGCCACGCCACGGAGTTGCTGCTCACCCGGCTCGGCGCCGGGCGGGACGACGACGAGCCGGGACGGCATCTGGCACTGCTCCCCCGGCTGCGGGTGCGGGCTTCGACCACTCGATAACGTTCTGATCTTTTCTCGATCATTCAATCTTTCGCTCTTGACTTCGGACAGCACGGCGCCAAGGATCTCGCCCAACGTCAATGTCGCCGCCGATCCCAGGAGCTTCGCCGTGCATCGCAGTTGGAGCAGAACGACTCTTTCCATAGCCGGAGCCGTCACCGCCCTCGCCGTCGTCACGGCGTGCGGCGGCAGCGGCGAGGACTCGTCCGGCGGCGGCACCGGCACCGCCGCCAAGCCGGTGACCATCACCTTCTGGGGCTGGGCCAAGGGCACCAAGGAGGTCGTGGACGCGTTCAACGCCTCGCAGAAGAACATCCGCGTGAAGTTCGAGGAGACCCCGTCCGGCAACGCCGGCGGCTACGCCAAGATCTCCAACGCGATCAAGGCGGGCAACGCCCCCGACCTGGTCTCCGTCGAGTACCCGCAGCTCCCCGAGTTCGTCAGCCAGGGCGGCTTCCAGGACATCGGGAAGTACCTGACCGACGACGTGAAGAAGAAGTTCCTCCCGCAGGCGATCGAGCAGACGACGCTCGGCGGCAAGAGCTGGGCGGTGCCCTTCGACGCCGCGCCGCAGGCGTTCTTCTACCGCAAGGACCTGTTCACCAAGTACGACATCGCGGTCCCCACCACCTGGGACGAGTTCCGCAAGGCCGCCGAGAAGGTCAAGAAGGCCGACGCCAAGGCCCGCATCGGCACCTTCTTCCCGGACGACCCGACCACCTTCGAGGCGATGGTCTGGCAGGCCGGCGCCCAGTGGTTCAAGGCGGACGGCGACACCTGGAAGGTCGACACCACCGACGCCGCCACCACCGAGGTCGCCGACTACTGGCAGGGCCTGGTGAAGGACGGCCTGGTCCGCTCCAACGCCTCCTTCTCGCCCGCCTGGACCAACTCCCTCAAGACCGGCGGCACCATCGGCTACCTCGGCGCCTCCTGGGGCGGCGGCGTCCTGGGCGGCACCCTGCCCGAGCAGAGCGGCAAGTGGGCCGTCGCCCCGATCCCCACCTGGGACGGCAAGCCGGCCGGCGGCATGCTCGGCGGCACCACCTTCGCCGTGCCGAAGAACAGCGAGAAGGCCGCCGCCGCCGTCGAGTTCGCCACCTGGATGACCACCACGGAGAAGGGCATCGAGGCCCGTATCTCCTCCGGTACCTCCAGCGCGTTCCCGGCCGCGCTCGCGCTGCGCCCGGCCGCGAAGAAGGCGTTCGACACCGAGTTCTACGGCGGCCAGGACATCTACCAGGTCTTCGAGGACGGCGGCTCCGCCATCCGGCAGGGCTGGACCTGGGGCCCCTCGATGGGCACCACCAACACCGTCCTGAAGGACCAGTTCGGCAAGGTCGCCGGGGGCGGCACCACCATCCCCGACGCGGTGAAGGCCGCCCACGACGCGACCGTCGCGGAGCTGACCAAGCGCGGCCTGAAGGTCGAGGGCTGATCGGATGAAGGCCCGCACCCGCGCCGCCGCGACCCTGCTGACCCCGTTCTTCGTCCTGTTCACCGTCGTGATGCTGATCCCGATCGGTTACGCGGTCTGGCTCAGCCTCTTCACCGAACAGCAGTCGGGGCTCGGCTTCGGCGGCTCCGAGACGGTCTTCACGGGGCTCGGCAACTACGCGGCGGCGCTGGGTGACCGGGTCTTCCGCGACGGCTTCCTCGTCCTCATCGGCTACTGCGTCATCTACATCCCGCTGATGGTCGGCGGGGCCCTGGCGCTGGCGCTGCTGCTGGACTCGGCGCTCGCCCGCGCCAAGCGCTTCTTCCAGCTCGCGCTGTTCCTGCCGCACGCCGTGCCCGGCATCATCGCCGCGATGATCTGGCTGTACCTCTACACGCCGGGCCTGAGCCCCGTCGTCTCCGCGATGCACTCCGGCGGGATCGGCTTCGACTTCTTCTCGCCCTCCGGCGCGCTGCCGTCCGTCGTCAACATCGCGCTGTGGGAATGGCTCGGCTACAACATGGTCATCTTCTACGCCGCGCTCCAGGCCATCGACCGCTCCGTGCTGGAGGCGGCCACCGTGGACGGGGCGAGCGGCCGGCGCATCGCGCTCAGCATCAAGCTCCCGCTGATCCGCACCTCGGTCCTGATGGTCGTGCTCTTCACGATCATCGGCTCGCTCCAGCTGTTCACCGAGCCCCTGATCCTCAACACCGGCTCCGGGTCCGCCGTCTCCTCCTCCTGGACACCGAACATGTACGCCTACACCGCGGCCTTCTCCCGCAACGACTTCGGACTCGCGGCCGCCGCCTCCGTCCTCCTGGCGCTCGCCGCCGCGCTGCTGTCCTTCGTCGTCACCCGCCTCACCGGCCGGAAGGGGGCGGACGCATGAGCACCTCCAAGCCTCGCGGGAACAACCCCTGGCTGTCCAAGGCGGCCGTCAACGGAGCACTGCTCCTGGCCGTCCTCTACATGCTCTTCCCGCTCGTCTGGCTGGTCACCGCCGCCACCAAGGACACCGGCTCGCTGCTCGCCGGGGACACCTTCTCCTTCAAGGGCTTCGACCTCTCCAAGAACCTCTCGGACATCGCCTCGTACGGGGACGGCGTCTACTTCCGCTGGTACGGCAACAGCCTGCTGTACGCCGGCGTGGGCGCCGCCGTCTGCTCCCTGATCTGCGTCGCCGCCGGATACGCCTTCGACAAGTACGAGTTCCGGGGCAAGGAGAAGCTCTTCGGCCTCGTGCTGCTCGGGGTGCTCGTGCCGACGACGGCCCTGGCGCTGCCCATGTACCTGCTGGCCAGCAAGCTGGGCATCGTCAACACCTACTGGTCGGTGCTGATCCCGGTCCTGGTGAACCCCTTCGGCGTCTACCTCGCACGGGTCTTCGCCGCCGGATACATTCCGGGCGAGGCGCTGGAGGCCGCGCGCATCGACGGGGCCGGCGAGCTGCGCACCTTCTTCTCCATCGGGCTGCCGATGATGATGCCGGGGTTCGTGACCGTCTTCCTCTTCCAGTTCACCGCGATCTGGAACAACTTCTTCCTTCCGCTGGTGATGCTGTCGGACCGCGAGCTGTTCCCGCTGAGCCTCGGTCTGTACTCCTGGAACACCAACACCCACAGCGAGCCCGGCTTCTACCCGCTCGTGGTCACCGGGTCGCTCCTCGCCGTCATCCCCCTGATCGTCGCCTTCGTCTCCCTGCAGCGGCACTGGAAGGCCGGACTCACCGCCGGCAGCGTCAAGTAGCCCACCGCTCACCCGAGGGAGCCTCCACCACCATGCAGCCCACCCCCGATCCCCGTCCTTCGGTCCTGCTCGCGATGGGCCCGGACATCTACGAGCGCCTGTTCGAACAGCGCCACCGCGACCGGCTCACCGCCCTCGCCCGTACGGACCCGGCCCTCGTCGCCCACGACCTGGCCGCCCCCGAGCCGCGCGTCGCCGCCGCCCTCGCCGAGGCCGATGTGCTGCTGACCTGCTGGGGCGCGACCCCGCTCACCCCGCAGGTCCTCGCCGCCGCGCCCCGGCTCAGGGCGGTCGTCCACGCGGCGGGCTCGGTCAAGCACCACATCACCGACGCCTGCTGGGACCGCGGCATCGCCGTCTCCTCGGCGGCCGGGGCCAACGCCCTGCCCGTCGCCGAGTACACCCTGGCCACCATCCTGCTCGCCAACAAGCGCGTCCCGCACTCCGCGCACGTCTACCGCGAGGTGCGCGCCGACCACGACTGGCGCGCCGAGCTGGACGGGGCCGGCAACTACCACCGCACCGCGGGCATCGTCGGCGCCTCCCGCATCGGCCGCCGCGTCATCGAGCTGCTCCGCCCCTTCGACCTGCGGGTCCTGCTGTACGACCCGTTCGTCGGCGAGGAGGAGGCGGCGCGGCTGGGCGTCGAGCGGGTCGGGCTGGACGAGCTGTGCGCCCGCGCCGACGTCGTCTCGGTGCACGCTCCTCAGCTCCCCGCCACCCGCCATATGATCGGCGCCCGCCAACTGGCCCTGATGCGGACCGGGTCCACGCTGATCAACACGGCCCGCGGCTCCCTGATCGACGAGGCGGCCCTGCTCCGCGAGGTCGTACCCGGCCGGCTGCACGCCGTGCTGGATGTGACCGACCCCGAGGTGCCGCCCGCGGACTCGCCGTTCTACGAGCTGCCGAATGTGCTGCTCACCCCGCATGTGGCGGGCTCCCTCGGCAACGAGCTGCACCGGATGACCGATCACGCCCTGGACGAACTGGAGCGGTACGCGCACGGCCTGCCGTTCGCCGAGCCGGTGCACCCGGCGGATCTCGGCCGCTCCGCCTGACCCCGTACCGTCCGGCCGGCTACATCGTGTTGACGATGAGTCCGATGTGCGTGAAGTAGTTGAGCGCGCCGAACAGGAGGAACGCGAGGCCGCCGAGGGTCCAGCAGACGCCCGCGATCCAGGTGGCGAGGACACTGCGGCGGCGCAGCAGGAAGGGGAAGACGAGGGCGCCGACGCCGACGAGGACGTAGAGGGCGGACATGAAGCTCGCCTCCAGCATCGGGTGGTCGGCGAACTCCCCCGAGATCGGCTCCTCCGGCGGGGCCGCGAAGAGGGTGTACTTCCACCCGGCTGCGGCGATCCCGAGGCAGGCCAGGCCGAGGCCGAAGACGAACACCGAGACGGGCCCCGCGAGGACGGCGGCGGCCCGTTCGCGGTCGGGCTCGGTGTCGAACCGGGTTCCGCGCTTCCAGAGGTAGAACGAGGCGGCCAGCAGCAGAACGCCGAAGGCGAGGGAGGGCTCCCCGAAGATGATGTTGTCGAAGGGGAATCCCTGCCCGGCGAGCGGCCAGGTCAGGGTCATGTGGAGGCCGGTGGCGAACAGGATGATCCCGAGGACTCCGAAGGCCAGGGACCAGCTCTCGGAGACGACGGGGCGCCCGTTGACGAGCTGGTAGCCGAGGGCCACGACCAGCAGCAGTCCGGCTCCGGCGGCGAGGGACATGATGGTGTTGTAGGTGGGCATGCGCGTCCAGTCGATCTTCAGACCGGCGGCGGCTGCTGCCATCAGGGTGTTCATGGCCCGAGAGAACCGTCCGCCCGGACGCCCGGACGGCCCCCCACGACGTGTCCGGGTACGAAGCACCCGCACGACGCACACGGTGTGCCCCGATTGGCAGCGCGGGCCGGACGCGACCGCCGCGGCGCAACGGCGGCTGCTACGCGTGAAGGCCCGGCCCCCGCGCAGGGGACCGGGCCTTCACCGCTTCACGCGGTCAGCCGTGCGTCAGTGGCTGTGACCGTGGCCGTGGCCCGCGGCCTCCGGCTCGTCCTCGGCCGGCTTCTCGACGACCAGGGTCTCGGTCGTGAGCAGCAGCGAGGCGATGGAGGCGGCGTTCTCCAGGGCGGAGCGGGTGACCTTGACCGGGTCGATGACGCCGGCCTTCACCAGGTCGCCGTACTCGCCGGTGGCGGCGTTGAAGCCCTGGCCCTTGTCCAGCTCGGCGACCTTCGAGGTGATGACGTAGCCCTCGAGGCCGGCGTTCTCGGCGATCCAGCGCAGCGGCTCGACGGCGGCGCGGCGGACGACGGCGACACCGGTGGCCTCGTCGCCGGTCTTGCCGAGGTTGCCCTCCAGGACCTTGACGGCGTGGACGATGGCGGAGCCACCACCGGAGACGATGCCCTCCTCGACCGCGGCGCGGGTCGCGGAGATGGCGTCCTCCAGACGGTGCTTCTTCTCCTTGAGCTCGACCTCGGTGGCGGCACCGACGCGGATCACGCAGACACCGCCGGCCAGCTTCGCCAGGCGCTCCTGGAGCTTCTCGCGGTCCCAGTCGGAGTCCGTGGCCTCGATCTCGGCCTTGATCTGGTTGACGCGGCCGGCGACCTCGTCGGACTTGCCGCCGCCGTCGACGATGGTGGTGTCGTCCTTGGTGACGGTCACGCGGCGGGCGGTGCCCAGCACGTCCAGACCGGCCTGGTCGAGCTTGAGGCCGACCTCCTCGGCGATGACGGTCGCACCGGTGAGGGTGGCGATGTCGCCGAGCATGGCCTTGCGGCGGTCGCCGAAGCCCGGCGCCTTGACGGCGACGGCGTTGAACGTGCCGCGGATCTTGTTGACGACCAGCGTGGACAGGGCCTCGCCCTCGACGTCCTCGGCGATGATCAGCAGCGGCTTGGAGCCACCGGCCTGGATGACCTTCTCCAGGAGCGGCAGCAGCTCCTGGATGGAGCCGATCTTGCCCTGGTGGATCAGGATGTACGGGTCGTCGAGGACGGCCTCCATACGCTCCTGGTCGGTCACCATGTACGGGGAGAGGTAGCCCTTGTCGAAGGCCATGCCCTCGGTGAAGTCGAGGTCCAGGCCGAAGGTGTTGGACTCCTCGACGGTGATGACACCGTCCTTGCCCACCTTGTCCATGGCGTCCGCGATCAGCTCGCCGACCTGGGCGTCCTGCGCGGAGAGCGCGGCGACGGCGGCGATGTCGGACTTGTCGTCGATCGGGCGGGCGGTCGCGAGGAGCTCCTCGGACACGGCCTTGACCGCGGCGTCGATGCCCTTCTTCAGGGCGGCCGGGGAGGCGCCGGCGGCGACGTTGCGCAGACCCTCGCGGACGAGCGCCTGGGCCAGGACGGTGGCGGTGGTGGTGCCGTCACCGGCCACGTCGTTGGTCTTGGTCGCCACCTCCTTCACCAGCTGCGCGCCGAGGTTCTCGTACGGGTCGTCGAGTTCGACCTCGCGGGCGATGGTGACGCCGTCGTTGGTGATGGTGGGGGCACCGAACTTCTTGTCGATGACGACGTTGCGGCCCTTGGGGCCGATCGTCACCTTCACCGTGTCGGCAAGCTTGTTGACGCCGCGCTCGAGGGCGCGACGGGCGTCCTCGTCGAACTTCAGGATCTTCGCCATGGAGCTGAACTGTCCTCTCAAGAACAAGCACTGCGCCCCCAGCCTCCCGGCTGGTTATCTCGCACGGGGCCAGGGGCGCAGAACAGAAGCAAACGTGGGTGAATTACTTCTCGATGATCGCGAGCACGTCGCGAGCCGAGAGGACGAGGTACTCCTCGCCGTTGTACTTCACCTCGGTGCCGCCGTACTTGCTGTACAGCACGACATCGCCGGTCTTGACGTCGAGCGGCAGGCGCTCGCCGTTCTCGAAGCGGCCCGGTCCCACGGCCAGGACGACGCCCTCCTGGGGCTTCTCCTTCGCCGTGTCCGGAATGACCAGGCCGGAGGCCGTGGTCTGCTCGGCGTCGAGCGGCTGGACCACGATGCGGTCCTCGAGCGGCTTGATCGCAACCTTGGAGCTGGCGGTCGACACGATCCGGTCTCCCCCTTCGGAGATCTCACGGGGTTTAACAGTCTTTGGGATGGCGACCAGGTGAGCCCGTCGTCGCGGGTGCCGGACTGCCGGTCGCACAGTACTGCTGGCACTCCCCAGTGGGGAGTGCCAGCACTGAGACTATGACCGTGATTAGCACTCGGTCAAGCGGAGTGCCAATTCACGCCCCTCGTGGCGGATACCGGGGTCCGGGCGGGGGCCGGGAGCGCTCCTATACGTAGTCCTCCAGGCGGGCCACCGCGAATCCCTGGTCGGTGACGACCTTCATCACGGACCGGATCAGGTCGGGCATGCTGCCCTGCCACTCCTTCTCGCCCCGGAAGTGGGTGAGGATGATGTCGCCGGGGTGCAGCTTCGCCTCGCCCTCGCGCCACTCCATGCGGTCGGGGAACGCCTCCGCCTCCCACAGCGGTACGGCGGTGATGCCGCAGGACTTGGCGATCTTCAGGGTATCGGTGTTGTAGTTGCCGAACGGCGGCCGGAAGATCCGGGGCCGCTTGCCGAACCGCTTCTCGATGACGTCCTGCTGGCCGCAGATCTCGTGCTTCTGCTCCTCGTAGGACAGGCCCGGCAGATAGCGGTGGTTGAGGGTGTGGTTGTTGAGCGCGACCCCGCGCGCCTGGGCGTCCTTGAAGTACGCGTAGTCGTCGCGCACCAGGTAGTCGCTGAGGAAGGCGCTGTACGGGATGTTCAGCTCCGACATCATCCGCAGCAGCTCGGGGTCCTTGTCGTCCCCGTCGTCCATCGTCAGGAAGACGACCTTGTCCTTGGTGGGGACGCGGGTGAAGACCGGCGGCAGCGAGTCGTTCTGGCCCTCGACCTCGAAGCCCTCGCGGGTGGTCAGGTGCGGCTTCTCGGCCGGCGGGGCGGGGGCCGCCAGCGGGGTGCCCACCAGGCCCCACTTCCTGGCCGCGACCGCGCGGGCGGCCTGGGCGAGCTTCGCCCGGTGCGCCCGCTCGGCGCGGGTGCCGAGGGCTCCGGCGGCCGGTTCGGCCGGGGCGCCCGCCTGTCCGGCGCGGAGCTCGGCCCCGGGGGCGGCGCCCGCGCCCTGGCCGTCTGCCGCGCAGCCGGACGCGGCCGCGGCGACCAGGAGCCCGGCCAGGACCGCGTAGCCCGGCCGTCGCCGCAGGAGCCCCCGCCTCCGCCGCTGCCGCCCGTCCGCCGCCGTGCCCGGTTCACGCCCGTTCATGGTCAATTTTTCCTTTTGTCGTACTGGCTGCATGGCGCCGGATACTGCCAGTACGACAAAAGGCTGCCCGCCCGACACCGCCACCGGGCCGCGCCGGTCCCCCGACCGGACCAACGCGAGGACGCCCGGGCGGAGGGCTCGGGCGTCGGGGAGGGATCGGGCGCGTCGCGGAGGACTCAGGCGTTGCGGAGGGCTCAGGCGTTGCGGATGGCCTCGATGTCCAGGCGCTTCATGGAGAGCATCGCCTTCATGGCGCGGGCCGCCTTCTCCGGGTCGGGGTCGGTCAGGGCCTCACCGAGCCCCGGCGGGACGATCTGCCAGGAGAGGCCGTACCTGTCCTTGAGCCAGCCGCACTGGCCCTCCTGGCCGCCGCCGGAGGACAGCGTGGACCAGAGCCGGTCCGCCTCCTCCTGCGACTCGCACTCCACCGAGAGCGAGACGGCCTCGGTGAACGGGAACTCGGGCCCGCCGTCGAACGCGACGTACTCCGCGCCGTCCAGCCGGAAGCGCACGGTCATCGCGGCGCCCTCCTCGCCGGGGCCCGCGGCGGTCCAGCGGGTGACGTCCAGGACGCGCGAGTCGCCGCCGATGACGGAGACGTAGTAGTCGGCCGCCTCCTCGACCTGGTTCTTCTCGAACCACAGGAACGTGGTGACCTTCTGCATGGTCCTCTCCTCACACGGGGGTACCTACGGGCGAAGTGCCGTGAAGGGTAGACCGCGCGGACGGCCGGAACTCATCGCCCGGCCGGGGTGTCGGCGCCTCCCAGCGATTCGAAGCGCCAGCGGTGGACCGCGCGGGTGACCAGGGCCGCGTCCGGCTCGGGCAGCTCCGGCAGCTGGTCAGCGTAACCCGCCCGCCACCAGGTGATGACCAGGACCCGGTCCTGCGGGGCGCGCAGCAGTTCGCTGCGGAGCGGGGGGCGGGGCAGCTCGGCGGCGCGGGCGCGGGCCCAGTCGAGCAGGTCCCCGCCCCGCCCCTCGGCGGCGCGGGCCTCCCACATCAGGGCGGTGACCGGGGTGCTCATGAGTAGAGGTTGTCCTTGCTGATCTCGTGCACGTGGTCGTGGTCGTGCGCATGGCCGTGCCCGTGGGTGTGGGCGCCCGGTACGTGGGTCTCGGTGACCGGGAGGGAGGAGTCGGCGGACAGCTCCAGGTCGGAGGCGGGCCGGTTGCGGGCGACCATCTCGGCGCCGAGCGCGGCGACCATCGCCCCGTTGTCGGTGCACAGCTTCGGGCGGGGCACCCGCAGCCGGATGCCGGCCCGCTCGCACCGCTCCCGGGCGAGCGCGCGCAGCCGGGAGTTGGCGGCGACGCCGCCGCCGATCATCAGGTGGTCGACGCCCTCGTCCTTGCAGGCGCGGACGGCCTTGCGGGTGAGCACGTCCACCACGGCCTCCTGGAAGGACGCGGCCACGTCCCGTACCGGCACCTCCTCGCCGGCCGCCCGCTTGGCCTCGATCCAGCGGGCGACGGAGGTCTTCAGGCCGGAGAAGGAGAAGTCGTAGGCGGGGTCGCGGGAGCCGGTCAGGCCGCGCGGGAAGGCGATGGCGGCCGGGTCGCCCTCGCGGGCGAGCCGGTCGATGACCGGGCCGCCGGGGAAGCCGAGGTCCAGCACGCGGGCGATCTTGTCGAACGCCTCGCCGGCCGCGTCGTCGATGGTCGCGCCGAGGGGCCGTACGTCGTTGGTGATGTCGGGCGCGAGGAGCAGCGAGGAGTGCCCGCCGCTGACCAGGAGCGCCATGGTGGGCTCGGGAAGCGGGCCGTGTTCCAGCTGGTCGACGCAGATGTGGGAGGCCAGGTGGTTGACCCCGTACAGCGGCTTGTTCAGCGCGTACGCGTACGCCTTGGCGGCGGAGACGCCGACGAGCAGGGCGCCCGCGAGGCCGGGCCCGGCGGTGACGGCGATGCCGTCGAGGTCGCGGCCGGTGACACCGGCCTCCTTGAGAGCGCGCTCGATGGTGGGGACCATCGCCTCCAGGTGGGCGCGCGAGGCGATCTCGGGGACGACGCCGCCGAACCTGGCGTGCGTGTCGACGCTGGAGGCGACGGCGTCCGCGAGGAGCGTGGTGCCCCGGACGATGCCGACCCCGGTTTCGTCGCAGGAGGTCTCGATGCCGAGTACGAGGGGTTCGTCAGCCATCAGTGGGTCCCGTTTTCTTCTGCTTCTTCGTGTACGTGGAGGCGCATGACGAGCGCGTCGATGTTGCCCGGCTGGTAGTAGCCGCGCCGGAAGCCGATCGGTTCGAAGCCGAAGCGTTCGTACAGCTTCTGGGCGCGGGTGTTGTCGACGCGGACCTCCAGCAGCACCTCGGCGCACTCGAAGGCGGTGGCGTGCCGGAGCAGGTCGGTCAGCAGCTCGGCGCCGAGGCCGGTGCCCCAGTGGTCGCGGGCGACGGCGATGGTCTGTACGTCGGCGAGGTCGCCGGCGGCGGCGAGGCCCGCGTAGCCGACGAGCCGGCCGGTGGCCGGGTCCTCGGCGACCACGTAGCGGCGGGTCGCGGCCGGTCCGCGGGCGTACGCCAGCTCGGACCAGAACATGCCGGCCGACCAGGCGTCGTCCGGGAACAGCTCGTGCTCCAGGGCGAGCACCGGATCGATGTCCCACCAGCGCATCTCGCGCAGCACGGCGGTCGTGGCGGTCACTTCGGGGTGACCACCTTGTAGTTCTTCGGGACCTGCGCGTCGGGCCTGCGCAGGTAGAGCGGCTGCGGCGGCAGCAGTTCCGCGCCGGCCGCGAGGCGTTCGGCGGCGAGTGCGGCCAGCGCGCCGGCCGCGAGGTGCTCGGGGCCGCGCGCGTCCGGGAAGGCGTCGGGGTAGAGGACCGCGCCCGCGCCGGCGACGGGCAGTCCGGCGAGCTGTTCCGCGATGTCGGCGGGCCGGTCGACCGAGGGGCCGGCGGTCCGGGTGCGGCCGTCCTCGTAGCGCGCCCAGTAGACCTCCTTGCGGCGGGCGTCCGTGGCGACGGCGAAGGGGCCTTCCAGGCCGGCGAGCCCGGCGGCGTACGCGAGGCCGTCCAGCGTGCACAGGCCGTGCACGGGCACGGAGAGCGCGGAGCCGAAGGTGGCCGCCGTCACCAGGCCGACGCGCAGTCCGGTGTACGGGCCGGGGCCGACGCCCACGACCACGTCCGTCACGGCGTCGAGTTTCACCCCGGCCTCGGCGAGGACCCGGTCCACGGCGGGCAGCAGCAGCTCCCCGTGTCTGCGGGCGTCGACCCGCACGGATTCGGCGAGGACTCGGGTTCCGTCGTGCAGGGCGACGGTGACGGCGGGGGTGGCGGTATCCATAGCGAGCAAGAGCACGCAAACAGCCTACGGCTCCGGCGCGGCCCGCCCCGTGCCCCGTACGGCGTCCCGGTCCGGGCGGCCCCGGCTGCTACCGTCACCGGGTGTACGCGGAGTACGTGTAAACGCTTGTACGACTTATGGCACGCGCCTGACGGGCGGACGACGGCGAAAGAGGCACGCACGGTGGCAAGGGGCAGCTCGGGATTCGTGGCCGCGCTCACCGCGGCGGCCGTCGCGGTGGTCGGCTTCCTGGCCTACCAGGCGTCCGCGAATGTGCCGGACAACCTGGCCACGAAGCCGGAGGCGTCCGCCAGCGCGTCGGCCCCGGCCGACAAGCACACCGCGCCCGCGCCGAAGAAGGACCCGCTCGCCGTCCCGGCCGGCTCCGGCACCGGCAAGCGCGTCGTCTACGCGCTGGCGGACCGCCGGGTGTGGCTGGTGGACGCGAAGAACCGGGCCACCGCCACGTTCCGGGTGATGCCGAGCCCGGTGAGCGCGGTGCCCGGCACGTTCTCGGTGACCTCGCGGTCCGGCAGCGTGAAGGGTTCGGACGGGGTGCCGATCGAGCACGTCGTGCGGTTCGCCACGGTGAACGACGTGACGATCGGCTTCAGCGCCGCGACGGACGGCTCGATGGAGGAGCCGGACCCGACCGTGAAGACGGGCGGCGTGCGGATGTCCCGCGAGGACGGCGACGCGGTGTGGCGGTTCGCCACGGTGGGCGTGAAGGTGGTCGTCGTCCCGTAGGGACCTGCGGTCAGTCGCCGGACGGGCCCGAGCGGGGCGCTCGTCCGGCTTTCGCCGTGCGCCGGTCGGCCGGCTGCGGCGCCGGCGGTGTGGACACCGCGTCGGCCGCGGCTCCGGCCGCCAGCAGGACGCTCATCGGTACCGCCGCACGCGGCGGCCGCGCTTCGCGCTCGGACGTCGGCATGGAAGCCTCCTGGAGCTCCGGTGGGGCGTGGTTAGGTACACCTAACTACGCTCTCTTCCTCCATGTCACCACGCCTGCCCCGTTCCGCGCAACATTTTCCCGACACCGCGTCGGAAACAACCGTCTCAGCCCCAGGGCGCCCAGGATTCGTTGCGCAGCCCCGCCCAGCGCGCCCCCACGCCCACCAGCGTCACCGTGCGCCGCTCGTCGTCGGTGTCCCCGACGGCGCGGTCGATGAACACCTGGAGCCGGTCGTCGGACAGCTCCTCGACCTTGCCGTCGCCCCACTCGACCACGACCACCGAGTCCGCCAGCGAGACGTCCAGGTCCAGGTCCTCCATCTCGTCGAGCCCGCCGCCCAGCCGGTAGGCGTCCACATGGACCAGCGCGGGCCCGCCGGAGAGCGGGGGGTGCACCCGGGCGATCACGAAGGTCGGGGAGGTCACCGCGCCGCGCACGCCCAGGCCCTCGCCGAGCCCCCTGGTCAGGGTCGTCTTGCCGGCGCCCAGTTCGCCGGTGAGCATGACCAGGTCGCCGGGGCGCAGCACGGCGGCCAGCCGGCGGCCCAGGGCCCGCATCTGTTCGGGGGAGTCGACGGCCAGCTCGACGCCGACGGCGCCGGGGATGTTCCGGTACGCGGCGGCCTCGCCGGCCGCCGGGCTGTTCTGCGCTGCTTCCATGCCCGAAACGTTAGAGGATTCCGGGGCCCCGGGAACGTCAGCGGATCTCCGGCACCGCGCCCGCCCGCACCAGCAGGTCGGCGAGGCGGTCGGTCACCGTCTCCGGGTGCTCCAGCATCACCAGGTGCCCGGCGTCCGGCACGATGACCAGCTCCGCGTCGGGCAGCCGGTCCGCGATGGCCTCGCTGTGCGAGCTGGGCGTCACCAGGTCCTTGTCCCCGGCCAGGACGAGGACCGGGATGTCGCGGAAGAGGGCCAGCGCCGCGCTCTTGTCGTGCTCCGCGAAGGCCGGGTAGAACTCCGCGACGACGTCGATCGGGGTGGACTCGATGAGCCGTTCCGCGAACCGGGCGACGGCCGGGTCCACGTCCTTCGAGCCGAAGGAGTACCGCTTGATCAGTCCGGCGAACAGGTCGGCGGTCGCCCGGCGCCCCCGCTCCACCAGCTCCGGCTGCGAGCCCAGCGCCCGCAGCACGCCGGGCAGCACCCGCCGCACCGCCTTCATGCCGGCGACGGGCAGCCCGAAGCTGACCTCGTCCAGCCGGCCGCTCGACGTACCGACGAGGGCGACGGCGGCGACCCGGTCCCGGATCAGCTCCGGGTACCGCTCGGCCAGCGCCATGATCGTCATGCCGCCCATGGAGTGGCCGACGAGGACGAGCGGGCCCTCGGGCGCCGCCGCGTCGATGACGGCCTTGAGGTCGCGCCCGAGCTGGTCGATGCCCACGGGCACCCCGCCCCCGGCGGCGGCCTGGGCGCGCCCGCGCCCGGAGCGGCCGTGGCTGCGCTGGTCCCAGTGGACGGTGCGCACGAGCCCGCGCAGGGCGGCGCGCTGGAAGTGCCAGGAGTCCTGGCCCAGGCAGTAGCCGTGGCTGAACACGACGGTGACGGGGGCGGGCGCCTTGCGCCCGAAGAGGCGCCGTCTGCGGGGGTCCGTGCCGGCGGTGTCCCCCGGGCCCGATGCGCCCCCGGCGGGGTCCACCTCGTCGACCTCGTAGTACAGCTCGGTGCCGTCGTCGGCGGTGGCGTGGCCGGGCCGGCCGCGCAGCGAGCCGTACGGGGCGGTGGCGTCCAGGGCCAGCCTGGCCCGCCTGCGCATGCTCCGGCCGACCGTCAGCCGCTCCACCGCGACCCCGGCGGCCGCTCCGGCGGCGAGTACGCCTATGGCGGCGCCCGCGATCCCCGCCCGGCGCCAGCCCGCGGCCGGACCGGCCGCGGCCATCGCCTCGCCGGCCCCGCTCACCGCGCCGCGCTCCCCGTCGTCCGCAGCGCGCCGCCGGCAGCGGCGCCCTCGGGTGTCGCGCCGAGGTGGACGCGCGGCACCCGGCCGCCGATCCGGGTGACGATCTCGTACGCGATGGTGCCGGCGGCCCGCGCCCAGTCCTCGGCGCTCGGCTCGCCCCGGTCGCCGGGGCCGAACAGCACCGCCTGGGTGCCGGGTGCCGGCTCGTCGCCGTCCAGGTCGACGACGAACTGGTCCATGGCGACCCGGCCCGCGACCGTCCGCCGCACCCCGCCGATCAGGACCGGGCCCCGGCCGGAGGCGTGGCGCGGGACGCCGTCGGCGTACCCCAGGGGCACCAGGCCCAGCGTGGTCGCGCGGGGGGTCGTGTAGTGGTGGCCGTAGCTGACGCCGTGCCCGGCCGGGACGTGCTTGACCAGGGCGACGGGCGCGGCGAGCGTCATCACGGGCCGCAGTCCGAGGTCGGCGGAGGTGCCCAGCTCGGCGCTGGGTGAGATGCCGTACATGGCGATGCCGGTGCGCACCAGGTCGAAGTGGGAATCGGGGAGGGTGAGAACGGCCGGGGAGTTGGCGATGTGCCGCACCTCGGGCTCGACGCCGGCCTTCTCGGCGTACTCCACCATGTCCCGGAAGGCGGTCAGCTGGGCGGTGATCGAGGGGTGGCCCGGCTCGTCGGCGCAGGCGAAGTGGGACCACAGGCCGGTGACGCGGACGGTGCCGGCGCGTTCGGCGGCCAGGGCGGCGGCGATCAGTTCCGGCCAGTCGGCGGGCTGGCAGCCGGCCCGGCCGAGTCCGGTGTCGGCCTTGAGGTGGACGCGGGCGGGCCGGCCGGCCGCGAGGGCGGCCCCGGCGGCCTCGCGCAGCGCCCACAGGCCGCTCACCGACACGTCCACGTCGGCCTCGATCGCCTCGCGCCAGGGCCCGCCGGGCGTCCAGAGCCAGCACAGCATCCGGCCGCCGAGTCCGGCCGCGCGCAGGGCGAGGGCCTCCTGCGGGGTCGCGGTGCCCAGCCAGGTGGCGCCGGCCTCCTGTGCGGCGCGGGCGCAGGGGACGGCTCCGTGCCCGTAGGCGTCGGACTTGACCACGGCCATGAGTTGCGCCCCGGCCGTCCGGGCACGCAGTTCGCGCACGTTGGCGCGGAGTGCGGCAAGGTCGATCTCGGCACGGGCTTGCTGGGGCGCTGTCTCGTTCATATCGCGCCCAGTCTCTCACCGCCGTGCCGCCCGGCGGCCGTGGCGGGGCTGGGCGGGCCGGTTCCGGGCCGGGTCAGCGGTGGTGCAGCTCGTGGTCCAGATGCTCCACGAGCACGGGCACATGGCTGCGTTCGATGTCCTTGACGGCCGTGACGAGAGTCACCGGACCGCCCTCGCGGTACAGGCCGGCCAGCTCGTCCACGGCCGCCGACTGCGCGGGTCCGGCCAGTTCGGCGCGGTAGCGCTCGACGAAGTCGTCGTAGCGGGTGCCGGAGCGGTCCTCGTGGTACCAGGACCGCAGTTCGGCGGTGGGGGTGAGGTCCTTGAGCCAGCGGTCGATCGCGGCGTGTTCCTTGGACACCCCGCGCGGCCAGAGCCGGTCGATCAGGACCCGGGTGCCGTCGTCGTCCTCCACCTCGTCGTAGACCCGGTGGACACGGATCTCACCGCTGCTGCTCACGGTCGGTCACCTCTCGTGTGCGGATGCCTGCCCCCAGGATCGCTCAGGCCCGGACGTCCCGCCATGCCGCGGGGATCGCGTCGGCGACGTCCAGCGCGGCGAGCGGGGAGCCGTCCGCCGCGCGGCGGGCGGCGAGCCCGTGCAGATGGGCTCCGGCGGACGCGGCGTCGAGCGGGGCGAGTCCGGCGGCCAGCAGGGAGCCGGTCAGCCCGGAGAGCACGTCGCCGCTGCCCGCGGTGGCGAGCCAGGGGGTGCCGGTCGGGTTGACCCGGACCGGGGTGTGCGGGGTGTCGGAGGCGATCAGGGTGGTGGAGCCCTTGAGCAGCACGGTGGCGCCGAACCGGGCGGCGAGTTCCCGTACGGCGGCGAGCCGCCCCGCCTCCACCTCCTCGCGGGCCGTGCCGAGCAGCGCGGCGGCCTCCCCGGCGTGCGGGGTCAGGACGGTGGGCGCGTTCCGGCCCCGGACGACGGCCGGGTCGAGGAGCCGCAGCCCGTCCGCGTCGACCAGCACCGGCACGTCGGTGGCCAGCACGTCGGCGACGGCGTCCACCGCGTCGGTGCCGTCGCCGAGCCCGGGTCCGACGACCCATGCCTGTACGCGTCCGGCTCCGGAGGGGCGGCCGGGGTGGACCAGGGTCTCCGGGTGCCGGGCGATGACCGCGTCGGCGCCGGGGCCCGCGTAGCGCACGGCGCCCGCACCGCCGCGCAGCGCCCCGGAGACGGCGAGGACGGCGGCGCCCGGATAGCGGGCCGATCCGGCGGCGATGCCGACGACGCCGCGCCGGTACTTGTCGCTCTCGGCGGCGGGCACCGGCAGCAGCGCGGCGAGGTCGGCGTACTGGAGGGCCTCCAGGTCGGGCACTGCGGGGAGTTCCGGGCCGAGCCCGATGTCGACGAGGCTGAGCGCGCCGGCCCGTTCGGCGGCCGGGTCCACGAGCAGCGCGGGCTTGTAGGCGCCGAAGGTGACGGTGACGTCGGCGCGCACCGCGTCGCCGGTGACCTCGCCGGTGTCGGCCTCGACCCCGCTGGGCAGGTCCACGGCGAGGACGGGCGCGCCGTGCGCGGTGTACCGGCGGACGAGCGCGGCGGCGCCGGGGCGCAGTCCGCCGCGTCCGCCGATGCCGGTGATGGCGTCCACGACGAGGTCGATGCGCCCGGCCCAGTCCTCGTGGACGGTGCTCTCCTCGCCGTCGACGAGGTGTCCGCCGGCGGCGCGCAGGGCCGCGCTGCCGCCCTCGTGGGCGCGGCCGGGGACGACCCGGACGGCGACCACGCCGGCGCCGCGCCGGGCGAGCCGGGCGCCGGCGTACAGGGCGTCGCCGCCGTTGTCGCCGGTGCCGACGAGGAGGACGACGCGGGAGCCGTACACCCGGCCGGCCCGGCGCAGCAGTCCGGCGCAGGCGGCGGCGAGCCCGGCGGCGGCGCGCTGCATCAGCGCGCCTTCGGGGAGCCGTGCCATCAGGGCCTGTTCGGCGGCCCGTACGGTGGAGACGCTGTAGGCGGTACGCATGCCTCCCAACGTATGCGGTGTCCGCCGCGCGCGCCCGGCCGGGCCGGGGGCCGCTCGGCCCTCCGCTCGGCCCTTCGCTCAGCCCTCCGCGATCACGACGGCCGAGGCGACGCCGGCGTCGTGACTGAGCGACACGTGCCAGTGCTTCACGCCCAGTTCGGCGGCGCGGGCCGCCACCGTGCCGCGTACCCGCAGCCGGGGCTGCCCGCTCTCCTCGACGTACACCTCGGCGTCGGTCCACAGCAGGCCACGAGGGGCGCCGAGTGCCTTGGCGAGTGCCTCCTTGGCGGCGAACCGGGCGGCGAGCGAGGCGGTGCCGCGCCGCTCGCCGCCGGGCAGCAGCAGTTCCCGGTCGACGAAGAGGCGCGCCGCGAGCTGCGGCGTGCGCTCCAGCGCCGCGTCGAACCGCTGGATCTCCGCCACGTCGATCCCGACCCCGATGATCAATTTCCCACCCTCGTTGCTCGTCTCACTCCACGGTGACCGACTTCGCCAGGTTGCGCGGCTGGTCGACCTCGTTGCCGCGGGCCGTCGCCAGCTCGCAGGCGAAGACCTGCAACGGCACGGTGGCGACCAGCGGCTGAAGCAGCGTAGGCGTTGCGGGGATGCGGATGAGGTGGTCGGCGTACGGGACGACCTCGTCGTCGCCCTCCTCGGCGATGACGACGGTGCGGGCGCCGCGGGCGCGGATCTCCTGGATGTTGGACACGATCTTGCCGTGCAGGACGGAGCGTCCGGCCGGGGACGGCACCACGACGACGACGGGCAGGCCGTCCTCGATGAGGGCGATCGGGCCGTGCTTGAGCTCGCCTGCGGCGAACCCCTCGGCGTGCATGTACGCGAGTTCCTTGAGCTTGAGCGCGCCCTCCAGGGCGACGGGGTAGCCGACGTGCCGGCCGACGAAGAGGACGGTGTCGTGGCCAGCGAGGGAGCGGGCCAGTTCGCGGACGGGTTCCATGGTGGCCAGGACCCGTTCGACGGAGCCGGAGATCTCGGAGAGCTGCCGGATGACGGCGCGGATCTCGTCGCCCCACTTGGTGCCGCGCACCTGGCCCAGGTAGAGGGCGACGAGGTAGCAGGCGACGAGCTGGGTGAGGAAGGCCTTGGTGGAGGCGACGGCGACCTCGGGGCCCGCGTGGGTGTAGAGGACGGCGTCGGACTCGCGGGGGATGGTGGAGCCGTTGGTGTTGCAGATGGCGAGCACCTTGGCGCCCTGTTCGCGGGCGTGCCGCAGGGCCATCAGGGTGTCCATGGTCTCGCCGGACTGGGAGATGGCGACGACCAGGGTGTGCGGGTCCAGGATCGGGTCGCGGTAGCGGAACTCGCTGGCCAGTTCGGTCTCGCAGGGGATGCGGGTCCAGTGCTCGATGGCGTACTTGGCGATCATTCCGGCGTGGAAGGCGGTCCCGCAGGCGACGATGACCACCTTGTCGACCTCGCGGAGTTCGCCGCGCGTGATGCGCACCTCGTCCAGGTGGAGGGTGCCCTCGGGGTCGATGCGGCCGAGGAGGGTGTCGGTGACGGCCTTGGGCTGTTCGGCGATCTCCTTGAGCATGAAGGAGGCGTAGCCGCTCTTCTCGGCGGCCGAGGCGTCCCAGTCCACGTGGTACTCGCGGACCTCGGCGGGCGCGCCGTCGAAGCCGGTGACCAGGACGGTGTCCCGGCGGGCCGCCACGACCTGGTCCTGGCCGAGTTCGATCGCGGACCGGGTGTGTTCGATGAACGCGGCGACGTCGGAGGCGAGGAAGGACTCCCCGTCGCCGATGCCGACGACGAGCGGTGAGTTGCGCCGGGCGCCGACGACGGTGTCGGGCGCGTCGGCGAAGACGGCGACCAGGGTGAACGCCCCTTCGAGGCGGCGGCAGACCTGGCGCATCGCCTCGGCGGGATCGCCGCTGCGGCTGTACGCCTCGGCGAGGAGGTGGGCGACGGTCTCGGTATCGGTCTCGGAGCGCAGGTCGTGGCCGCGGTCGCGGAGTTCGGCGCGCAGGGCGGCGAAGTTCTCGATGATCCCGTTGTGGACGACGGCGACGCTGCCGGCGTTGTCGAGGTGCGGGTGGGCGTTGGTGTCGGTGGGGCCGCCGTGGGTGGCCCAGCGGGTGTGGCCGATGCCGGCGTGGCCGGCGGGGAGCGGGTGCTCGCTCAGCTCCTTCTCCAGGTTGACGAGCTTGCCTGCCTTCTTGGCGGCGGCCAGCCCGCCGTCGGCGAGGACGGCGATCCCGGCGGAGTCGTAGCCCCGGTACTCCAGCCGTTTGAGGCCGGCCACGACGACGTCCTGCGCCGACTGCCCGCCGACGTATCCCACGATTCCGCACATACCGGTCCCTTTCCGAAGATCAGCCCCTGTTCTTCGCATAGTCGCAGAAGTGCCTCTTATTTCAAGCCCAGCGCGGCGACTGCGCATCCAGCCAGGACCGGTGGCGGCCGGCCCCTCCCGCACCACCGGCCCCCTCGCCCCATGCCCACGTCAAAAGAAGGTCAACGGAAACACAGAGGAACAGGACCTTCCGAATCCGGCACGTTCTCCGCAGGCCCCGGAGAACGCCTCTGACCAGGCGCCAAAAATGCGGTTATGGGACTTCAAGATACTTCTATTTGAGCATCCCCGGCCCTCGCTGATTGAGTCTGGGAAGACGCCGGGGAGGTAAACACCCCGGAAGTCGAGAAGGTGAATTCAAGCCACAGGGGGATCACATGACCGTCACCGAGGGCATCGAAACTCTGCCCGGAAAGCTCTCCCCGAGAGCCGATTTCATGCCCGTACGCGTCGACGCGGGCCGGGCCGATATCGCGAAGCTGACCCGGCTGCTGCGCGACGGGGCCCGCCCGGCCAACGAGCAGTTCGACCAGGACGAGCACCTGGACGAGGTGATCCCCAAGCCCTGGGGCTACGAGTACCGGGCCTACGTGGACGACTTCTTCGACTTCTGGTCGCTCCACATCGACGGCGGCCACAGCACCTCGGTCCACGTCCACCCGCGCAAGCTGACGTACCTGCTGTGCCTGGGCGGCGAGGGCGTCACCAGCGGCCTCGACCGCGAGGAGATCCCGGTCACCGAGGGCACGATCCTGCGCATCGCGCCCGGCGCGTTCCACGGGACGCGCTCGACCGGCACCGAGCCGCTGGAGCTGATCGAGGTCGAGGTCCCGCGCAACAAGTTCGACCTGATCCGGCTGCACGACGACTACAACCGGGCCGGCACCGCCTACGAGAGCTCCGCCATCGAGGAGCCCCGGCACAAAATGCGGAAGGTCCACTCGCTCCCCCACGCGAAAATGCGCGCGCAGACCCCGGACCGGCGATTCCGATTCGACCTGCGAACCGGAATGGACATCTTCTACCGGCCGCAGGAGAGGGACCTTTTCTATATCCCCCTGCATATTTCCGGAGTGGTCCGCAGCGACTGCGAAATCCTGACCGGCCACCCCGACGACCGGCGCAGGCCCCAGACCGACAAGCAGTACCTCTGCATCAGCAAGAACGTCTGAACCTTCACACCCAAGGAGTTCCCATGTCCGGCAACGCAGTCATCATCACCGGCCCCGGCTTCCAGGACCACGACGTCGTCTTCACGTACTACCGCCTCATGGAGGAGGGCTGGAACGTGGACGTCGCCACCAAGAACGCCGACCCGGTCAACGGCAAGTACGGCATTCCGCTGCCGATGGACAAGACCGCCCGTCCGCTGATCGCCTTCGAGGACCTCGCGGTCGACCAGTACGACGTCGTCATACTCACCGGTGGCCACGAGGCCCCGGACCGGGTCCGCCAGGACCGCAACGTCCTCGACTTCGTCGCCGGCATGGACCGCGCGGGCAAGGTCGTCGCCGGCCTCTGCCACGGCCCCTGGATCATGGTCAGCGCCGGTGTGCTCAAGGGCCGCAAGGCGTGCGCCTACATCGGCCTGCGTGACGACGTCATCAACGCCGGCGCCGACGTGGTCGACAGCGACGTCATCGTGGACGGCAACATCATCACCTGTTCGTACTACGGCTACATGGGCGCGTTCATGCGGTCCGTGTTCGAGACCGCCGAGAAGCTCGCGGCCGAGAAGCAGGCCGTGTGATGGCCGGGCAGCCCTCCTTCCTCGCGCTCGACTTCGACGGCGTCATCTGCGACGCCCTGGAGGAATGCGCGCTGGTCACCTGGCTCGGCATCCACCCGCACGACCGCACCCTGCCCGGTCCGGAGCAACTGCGCCTCCTCCCCCGCGAGTTCGTCGAGCGGTTCCGCACCGTGCGCGACTACGCGCGGACCCTGGACCACTTCGTGATCGCCCACCTCCCCGAGGCGGCCACGCTGCGCGGCCAGGCCGACTTCGACCGGCTGTACGAGGCCCTCCCCCCGTCCTACGTACGGAAGTTCACCGACGCGGCCAACGCGGCGCGGGAGTGGTTCCGCACCCGTGAGTCCGACTTCTGGCTGGACCTGCACACGCTGTACCCGGGCGTTCCGGAGCTGCTGCGCCGGCACAGCGGGTCGGTCGTGATCGTCACCGCCAAGGACGAGGGTTCGGTGCACGCGATCCTCGGCCGGCACGGCCTCGACGACACCGTCGCGGCGGTGTACGGCGAGTGCGGCCGCAAGGCGGAGGCCATCCGGGAGATCAGCGACCGGTGGGGCGTCGCCCTGAAGGACGTCACCTTCGTCGACGACAACCTCACCAACGCGGTCCGCGTCGCCCGCACCGGCGCCGTGTCCCGGTGGGCCCAGTGGGGCTACCAGACCCCCGAGCACCGCGCGCAGGCCCAGGAGTGGGGCGTGTCCCCGCTGCACCTGGACGGTCTGGCCGGCCTCGTCCCCGCCGGGGTCTGAGCCGCCCGCACCCCCACGGTGAAGGACGGGGCCCCGCCCGCACCCGCGGGCGAGGCCCCGTCCTCGTGCGTCCGCCCCTTCCGTCCGCCCCGTCCCGCCCCTTCCGACTGGAGAGACAGCCATGTCCGCGCCTCCCTCGCCGCTCGCCGTCCGGACCGGTCGCGGACCGGCCGCCGCCCTGCCCGGCGCCCCCTTCCCCGCCCAGCTCGGTCTGCTGACCGTGCTCGCGGTGGCCGTACCGGCCCAGCTCTACCTCGCCATCCCGATGGCCGGCCCCTTCCAGGACGCCTTCGGCGTGGACGCCGGAGCCGCCGCCTGGGCCGGGAGCTGCTTCTCGCTCTGCTACGCGCTCGGCTTCCTGCTGTTCGGCCCGCTCGCCGACCGCGTGGGCCACCGCCCGGTCCTCGTCCACGGGACGGTCGCGACGGCCCTGGCCACGGCGGCCCTGTGCCTCGCCCCCGGCTACGGCTGGTTCCTGGCGCTGCGCGCGGCCCAGGGTCTGGCCGCCGCCTCCTTCGCCCCGGTGGCGCTCGCCTACGCCGCGCGCACCGCGGGCGACGCCCGGCGCCCGCTGGCCCTGTCGGTGCTGACGACCGGGCTGCTCGGCTCCGGGATCGCCGGCCAGGTGCTCGGCCAGGGCGTCGCGGGGCACGCCCCCTGGCAGGCCGTGTTCTGGCCGGCCGCGGTCCTGTACGCGGGCGCGGCCCTCGGACTGCGGGCCCTGCTGCGCCCGCCGGTGGCCGACGCCTCGGTCTCCTTCGGCTCCACGCTGACCGTGCTGCGGGCCCTGCTGCGCGACCGCCGCGCCGTCGCCGTCTTCGCCTCGGCGCTCACGGTGTTCGGGAGCTTCGTGGCCCTGTACGCGGTGCTCAACCGGCACCTCGCGGACGCCCACGGCCTGGGCGGCGGCCAGGTCCTGGCCGTGCAGGCGATCGGCGCGGCCGGCCTCCTCGTGGCGCCGGTGGCCCACCGCCTCGCGGGCGGCCGGGGCCCCGGATTCCTGGCGGTCGCCGGGTTCCTGACGGCGGCGGCCGGGCTGCTGACCGCCCAGTTGACCGGGGCCCTGGCGCTGCCGGTGCTGGGGAGCGTGGTCTTCGTCGCCGGGATCGGGCTCACCGTCCCCAGCCTGGTGGGCCTGCTGCACCGGATCGCCCCGGCCTCGGCGGGCACCGCCGTCGCCTTCAACACCTTCCTGCTGTTCGTCGGGGCGTCGGCGGGCCAGCTCGTCGCCGCGTACGCGGGCTACCGCACGACGCTGGGGATCTTCTGCGTCGCGGTCCTCCTGGCCGCCCGCGCGGTGGCCACCGCCGGCCGGCCCCGCGCGCCCCGCCCGTAACACCCGTAACACCCGTAACACCCGTACGAACTCCGCACCCACCCGCTTCCAAGGAGTCCCTTGTCATGCGCACCCGCCGTGTCCTCGTTCCGCTGCTCGCCCTGCCGCTCGCCGCTTCGGCCGTGACGGGCCTGCCCGCCCAGGCCGTCGCCCACGACGGCCACCACCACCACCACGACCGGACCGTCCTCACCCCCCTCGACCTGGCCGGCGGGCAGCAGCCGGAGAACCTCGTCGCGCTCCCCTCGGGCGGCTCCGCCGTCACCTTCGCGCTGACCGGCCAGGTGGCCGAGGTCTCGCGCACCGGCCGGGTCCGGGTCCTCGCCCAGCTCCCGGTACCGGCTGACGGCGACACACCCGTCCTGCACAGCAAGGCCTTCGCCGCCGGGATCGCCCGCGCCCACGACGGCACCCTGTACGTGGCCCTGAGCACCGGCACCGCCGAGCACACCGGCATCTGGCGCGTCCCCCGGCACGGCAGGGCGGTCCGGATCGCCGCCCTCCCCGCGACCAGCCTGCTCAACGGCGTCGCCCTGGACGAACGGCACCGGCGGCTGTACGTGGCCGACTCGACCGGCTCCGCGATCTGGACGGTCGGCCTGCGGGGCGGCGCCGCCGAACGCTGGGCGTCCGGCCCGGAGTTCGCGCCCGCCGGGTTCCTGGGCGCGAACGGGCTGCGGCTGCACGACGGCGCCGTCTGGGTCTCCAACCTGGACGCCGGCACCCTGCTGCGCGTCCCGGTCCGCCACGACGGCCGGGCCGGAACCGCGCGGCAGGTGCTCGGCGGTCTCGGCGCGGTGGACGACTTCGCGTTCACCGGCCGGGGCGACGAGGTGTACGTCACCGACATCAAGGCCGACACCCTGACGCGGATCACGCCCGGCAGGTGGCGCACCACCCGCACCACCGTGCTGAACGGCTCCGACGGCCTGTCCAGCCCGACCGCGGTGACGGTGCGCGGCCGGCGGGTCACCGTCACCAGCGCCGCGTACTTCACGGCGCACGACCCCAACGTCCTCCGCGCCACGATCGCCCGCTGAGACCATGACGGGGGAAATGGGAACGGCGCGCACACTGCCCCGGCCGGGCCGCCCCGCCGCACGGGCGGCGGGGCCCTCGGGGCTGGTCGTCTTCGGTGTCACCGGGGACCTGTCCCGCAAGAAGCTGCTGCCCGCGGTGTACGACCTGGCCCACCGCGGGCTGCTGCCGCCGGGGTTCGCCCTGGTCGGGGTCGCCCTGCCCCGGCAGGAGGGCGAGGACGTCACCGGGCTGCTGCGCGAGTCGGTCGTGCGGCACGCCCGCACCCCGTTCCGGGAGGAGGTGTGGGAGCGGCTCGCGCGGTCGATGACGTTCGTCCAGGGGGATCTCACGGACGACGACGTGTTCGAGCTGCTGGCCAAGGAGACCGGCGAACTGCGCGGGGCCGCGGGCAACTTCGCCTTCTACCTCTCCGTACCGCCGAAGCTGTTCGGGACCGTCGTACGGCAGCTGGGGAAGCACGGGCTGGCCCGGCCGCCTGCGGGGTCCTGGCGGCGGGCGGTCATCGAGAAGCCGTTCGGCCACGACCTGGCGTCGGCGCGCGCGCTGGACGCCGTCGTGCACGAGGCGTTCGCCCCGGAGCAGGTCTTCCGCATCGACCACTACCTGGGCAAGGAGACGGTCCAGAACATCCTGGCGCTGCGCTTCGCCAACACGATGTTCGAGCCGATCTGGAACCGCGGTTACGTCGACCACGTGCAGATCACGATGGCCGAGGACATCGGCATCGGCGGCCGGGCCGGCTACTACGACGGCATCGGTGCCGCCCGCGACGTCGTCCAGAACCATCTCCTCCAGCTCCTGGCGCTCACCGCGATGGAGGAGCCGGCCGCCTTCGAGCCCGCGGCGCTGACCGCGGAGAAGCTGAAGGTGCTCAGGGCCGTACGGCTGCCCGCCGATCTGTCCGCCGCGACCGTGCGCGGCCAGTACACGGCGGGCCGGCCGGGCGGTGAGCCGGTCCCCGGCTACCGGGAGGAGACCGGGGTCGCCCCGGACTCGCGGACCGACACCTACGCGGCGCTCCGGCTCGAAGTGGCGACGCGGCGCTGGGCGGGGGTGCCGTTCTATCTGCGGGCCGGCAAGCGGCTGGGCCGGCGCGTCACCGAGGTCGCCGTCGTCTTCCGGCGCGCCCCGCACTCCCCGTTCGCGCCCGCGGCCACGGCCGGGCTCGGGCAGAACGCGATCGTGGTGCACGTCCAGCCCGAGGAGGGCGTGACGGTCCGCTTCGGCTCCAAGGCCCCCGGTCCGGCGATGGACATCCGCGAGGTGTCGATGGACTTCGCGTACGGGGACTCGTTCACCGAGTCCAGCCCGCAGGCGTACGAACGGCTCATCCTCGACGTGCTGCTCGGGGACGCCGGTCTCTTCCCGTGTTCCGCCGAGGTCGAGCGGTGCTGGGAGATCCTCGACCCGGTGGAGCGGCACTGGGCGGGGCGGGGCGCGCCCGTCCCGTACGCGGCGGGCAGCTGGGGGCCCGCCGAGGCGGACGCGCTGCTGGCGCGCGACGGCAGAAGCTGGCGCAGGCCGTGAGCCGCGCCGCCGCGCCCCCTTCCGCGCCCTTCCCCATCCCTTCCTTCGACGATTCCGTACGCCTGGAGGCGACATGAAGCACACCACCGGCAGGACGGCGCTGTTCGTCCTCACCAGTCACGGCGAACTCGGCACGACGGGCCGGCCGACCGGCTTCCATCTGGGCGAGACGTTCGAGCCCTGGGAGATCCTGCGGGAAGCGGGCCACCGGGTGGAGTTCGTCTCGGTGGCCGGCGGCATGCCGCCCATGATCGGCCACGATCCGGCCGACGCGGACCACGCGGCCTTCCTGTCCCATCCGGAGGGCGGCACGCTCATCAAGGCGGCGCCGCGCCCGGAGGAGGTGGACCCCGGCCGGTACGACGCCGTGTACTTCGTCGGCGGCCACGGCACCATGTGGGACTTCCGGGGCCACCCGGCGCTGGCGGAGATCGCCCGCACGACGCACGAGCGGGGCGGCGTGCTGGCCGCCCTGTGCCACGGCCCGGCGGCCCTGGTGGACCTGCGGCTGAGCGACGGACGCCATCTGGTCGACGGGCACCGGGTCACCTCGTTCTCCGACGAGGGCGAGGCCGCGCGCGGGCTGGACACCGTGGTGCCGTTCTCCCTGCAGAGCGCGCTGGAGGAGCGGGGCGCCGTCTACAGCTGCGCGCCGGACCGGGAGGCGCACGTGGTGGTCAGCGGGCGCCTGGTGACCGGCCAGAACCCGGCGTCGGCGCGCGGACTCGGCGAGGCGGTCGCCGCGCTCCTGGCGGCCTGAGCGCGCGGGGGCGGCACCGCCGGGCCTCCCGGTGGTGCCGCCCGCCGTCCCGTGTGCCCACCGGACGGCGGACCGTACGGCTACCGGCCGCGTTCCGCCGTCCGGCCGCCGCTCAGGCCGACGGCGACCAGGGCCGCGGTGACCAGGACGACCGCCGCGTCGATCGCCAGCACGGTGTGGACGCCCGCCAGCCGGTCCGAGGTCGTGGTCGCGACGACGCCGAGCAGCGGGATGCCCACGGTGATGCCGACCTGCTGGGTGGAGGTCACCAGGCCGGTCGCGAGCCCCTGTTCCTCGTCGGGCACGCCGGAGGTCACCGTCAGCCCGTAGGCGACGATCGCGCCGAGGTTGCACACACAGGCCAGCGCGAGGCAGAGGGCCGCCGGCCACACGCTCCAGCTCTCGGTGCCGACGACCAGCAGCCCCGCCACCGAGAGGCCCTGCACGACGAGGGACACGACCAGGGTCCAGCGGGCCCCCAGCAGGCCGAGGACCTTCGGCACGAAGGCGCCCGAGACCGCGGCGGCCGTGCCCTGGAACCCGAAAACCAGACCCGTCTGGAACGCGGAGAGCTCCAGCACCTCCTGGAAGTACAGGGTCATGGCGAAGACGACGGTGCTCATCATCGCGAAGGTGACCAGGCCGCCCAGGTTGCCCCAGGCCACCGTGCGGCGCCTGAGCATCGGCAGCGAGATCAGCGGCTCGGCGGTCCGGGACTCGACCACCGCGAACACCGCCAGGAGCACCACGCCCGCGATCAGCGCCACGATCACGTCGGCGCCGCCGAAGCCCCGGTCGGCCGCCGTCGACAGGGCGTAGATCAGGGCGAGCAGTCCACCGGTGACGGTGACGGCGCCCGGCACGTCCAGGCGGGGTCGCTCGGGCCGCCGGGACTCGCTGAGCAGCGAGGGGGCCAGCGGCAGGACGATGACGGCGAACAGCGCGAGCAGGGCCATCGTCGAGCGCCAGCCGAGGGTGTCCGTCAGGACGCCGCCCAGCACCATGCCGACGGTGAAGCCGAGCGAGAGCAGCGTGCCGTTGATGCCCAGCGCACGGTCCCGCAGCGGGCCCTCGGGGAACGTGGTGGTGAGCAGCGACATGGCGGTCGGGACGATCGCCGCCGCGCCGACCCCCTGGAGGGCCCGGCCGGCGAGGAAGGAGGCCGGGTCCCAGGCGAAGGTGGTGAGCACCGAGGCCGCGCCGAACAGGGCGAGTCCGGCCAGGAACAGCTTCCGGCGGCCGTACAGGTCCCCCATCCGCCCGAACAGCAGCAGGAATCCGCCGGAGGGCAGGGCGAACGCGGTGACCGCCCACTGCAGTTCGGACTGGCCGAGGCCGAGGTCCGTACCGAGGTTCGGCAGGGCCACGTTCAGCACCGAGAAGTCGAGCGCGATCATGAACTGCGCGGCGCACAGCACGAAGAGGACCAGCCGGTCCCGGCGGGAGAGGGCGACCGGCGCCCCGGCGGCGGGCGCCTCGGGGAGCGGGGTGGGCCGGGGCGAGGGTTCGTCCCGGGTGAGTTCTTTGTCGAGGTGCTGGGTCATGGCTTTCCTAGGGGACGGGGTGCGTGCCCGCCGGGAGGACCCGGCGGGCACGGCTGACAGGGGGACGGGCGCCGGCGGTCAGTCCGGCGGGACGGGTCTCACCGTGCGGAACGCACCGCCCTCGAACACCAGGGGCGGCGCGTCCCGGAGGGTTCCGCAGCGCTCCACCGCGCCGATCGCGATGACGTGGTCGCCCGCCTCGACGAACCGCACGAGCCGGCAGGTGAAGTAGCCGATGGCGCCGGCCAGGACGAACCCGGCGGCGAACGGCGCGTCCGCCGGCCCGGCCGCGCGGGCGAAGCCGCCCGCGCCCATGGGCCGTTCGGAGTCGGCGAACCACCGCGCCACCGGGGCCTGTTCGGCCGCCAGCACGTTGACGACGAACGCGCCGGACTCCTCGATGAGGCCCCGGATGCGGGCGCCCTCCTTGACGGAGAACGACGCGAGGGGCGGGGCGAGCGACAGCGTGGTGAAGGAACTCACCGTCATGCCGTGCACCGATGAGCCGCTGCCGCTGGTCACCACCGTGACCCCGGCGGGCAGACAGCGGGCCGCCGCGCGCAGTTCGGACGCGGTGACCGTCGCCGGTTCCGCACCGGTGGTCCTCACGAGGCCCCTTCCGTCCGCCGGGGCAGCGGACGCGCCCCGAGCAGGACGGCCGCCAGGTGCGAGACGCCCGCGCCGAACAGGACGAGCGAGTCGTCGTCGCCCGCCCCGTCCGGGGCGTCCTTGTCCTGCGCGAGCCGGTCCGCGAGGTTGATCAGCGGGTCGCTGCCGAGGCAGTGGCCGATCCGGCCGACGTTGCCGAGCGACAGCACGTCGCCGCCGAGGCCGACCTCGGAGAGGTAGAGCCGCAGGACGTTGCGGGCGAAGTTGCTGGGCAGGACGCCGCGTACGGTGCCGAGGCCGGACGGGCAGCGGTCCGCGAGGCGCGCGAACAGCTCGCGGTGCGCCCTGATCCGGGACAGCAGCTGTTGCTGCGGCCCGCTGCCCAGGTTCAGTTCGGGCGCGGAGTGGTGGGCCATGCCCCGGACCGGGAGGCCGGGCGCGGTGGCGGACACCAGGACCGACGCGGCGGCGTCGCTGGCGATGGCCGCGCCGCCGGCCACGACGCGCTGTCCGCCGGTCGCCCGGTCGGCGAGGTCGCCGGTGACGACCAGGACGTTGCGGGCCGTTCCGTCGCGCACGTACGACGCGGCGGTGCCCACCGCGACCATGGCCGTGGCACAGTCCATGAGCCCCGCGGTGAGCACGGTCGCCCGGTCGATGCCCGTCTCGTCGAGGAGTTCGGCGACGTCCCGGTGGGCGGTGCGGTCGCGGGGCAGCGAGTCCGTCGCCAGGAGGACCATGTCGATGTCGCCGCCCGGCAGCCGGGCCTCGGCAAGCGTGCGGCCGACGGCGAGGGCCATCAGCTCGGTGATGCCGGCGTCCGACCAGCGGTAGGTGTCGAACCCGGCCGCGGGCGCGGTGAGTTCGGCCGCGATGCCGGGGTCGGCCACCAGCTCGGGCAGTCCCGTCACCGGCTCGGCGCACTCGCCGAGTTCGTACGCCGGGGCGCACAACCGTGGGGTGATCACTGATCCGCCTCCTGTGCCGCGAGGTGCGCCAGCGCCGTGAACCGCTCGGCGAGCCGGCGCACGGTGGCCTCGTCGTAGAGGGCGGTGTCGTACTCCAGCCAGCCGGTGACCCCGTCCGGGCCGGGGTAGACGGCGAGGGTCAGGTCGAAGCGCGCGGTGCCCTTGTCGAGGTCGGCGGTGGTGACCCGGGCGCCCTGGACGCGCCGCTCGTCGGCCCCGAGGTTGTCGAAGACGAAGACGGCGTCGAACAGCGGGTGCGTACCGGGGACCCGCCGACCGGCGTCGATCAGTTCGCCGGGGTACGAGGCGTGTTCGAGGCCGGCGCGGGTGGCGGTGCGTACCGCGCGGACCCGGTCGCGGTGCGAGCCGGTGCCGCCGTCCCGCAGCCGTACCGGCAGGACGTTGAGCAGATAGCCCACCACGGTGTCGGTGCCCGGCCGGTTGCGGCCGGTGGTGAAGGTGCCGAGCAGGACGTCCTCGCTGCCGCCGAACTCCGCGAGGGCGGCCCAGGCGACGGCCAGCCAGCCCGCGTAGGCGGTGGTCGCCTCCCGTTGCGCGGACGCGGCGACGGCGTCGGCGACGGGCGCGGGGAGGGTGAAGGCGATCCGTGCGCCGTCGCGCCGGGCCGGCTCGGCGCGGGGCCGGTCCGTGGGCAGCGGGGCGGGGGCGGCGGCGGTCTCGGCCGCCCAGTAGGCCGCACCGGCCCGGCCCTCGGGGCCGCGCAGCCAGTCCGCCTGGTCCCGGACGTAGGCGCTGTACGGGCGGGGCGCGGCGGCCGGGTCCGTCTTCCGGGCCAGTTCGTCGAGGAGCAGCTCGAACGACCAGGCGTCGAAGACCAGGTTGTGCACGGCGACCAGCATCCAGGCCAGGTCGGGTGCGGGGCCCTCGGCCAGGGCCACGCGCAGCAGCGGCCCGGTGGCCGGGTCGAACGGTTCCGCCGCGAGGCTTACGGCGGCGGCGTGGGCCTCGGCCTCGTCGGCGCAGCGGATGCGGGAGAGGCGGGGGGCGAGTTCCCGGTGGACGACGCGGCGTACCGTACCCGTGCCGTCGCCGGAGGTCTCGAAGGTGGTGCGCAGGGCCTCGTGGGCGGCCGCGAAGCCGCGTACCCGTGCGGCCAGGAGGTCGAGGTCGACGGGTGCGCCGGTGAACCGGACGGCCTGGCACACCACGTCGACGGGCCGGCCGTCCACCTGCTGGTGCACCTGCCACAGCCGGAGCTGTCCGGGGGCCGGTTCGCCGGTGTCGGGCCGCGCTCCCGGCAGCGCGGCGCGGAGGCGGGCGCGCTGTTCCGGGGTGAGGGCGGCGAGGCGGGTGGCGAGCGTGTCACTCATGCGTACCGCCCGCGCAGCTCGTTGAGGTGGCTGAGGCTCTCCACGACGAGGTCCTCGTCGACGCCGAAGTCGATGAGGCAGGCGATCTCGGTGACGCCCATGCCCTGGAAGCGGTCGACGACGGCTCCGCAGGAGTCCGGGGTGCCGAGGAGCGCCCCCTTCCCGAAGTACTTGTCGAAGGCGAACTCGATCAGCTGGTCCTGGTCGCTCTGTGTCATGTCCCGCACGCCGGCGCCCGGCGCGAGGTTCTTCTTCTGCGAGTCGATGACGGTGAAGAAGGAGCGCAGGTAGTCGCTGAACGGCTCGCGGACGGTCTCGCGGACCTCGTCGAGGTCGGTGCCGATGAACGTGTGCAGCATCAGCGTGACGGTGACGCCGTCCGGGTCGTGCCCGTGTTCCCGGAGGGTCTTGAAGTACAGCGCGAGCTTGTCCTCCAGCTCCTCGTTGGTCATGTCGATGAGCGCGGTCAGCACGTTGCAGCCGAGCCGGCCCGCGGTCTCGAAGGTCTCCGGGCTCTTGGTGCAGGTGAGCCAGATGGGCAGTTCGGGCTGGACGGGCTGCGGGTGCAGCTCGATCTCGACGTGGTTGCCCAGGCCGTCCTGGACGTAGACCGGCGCCCCCTCCCACAGTTCGCGCAGGGTGGTGACGGCGTCGAAGGTGCGCCGGCGCCGGTCCTCCCAGCCGGCCGGGTTGATGGCGAAGTCGACCGGGCTGAAGCCGGTGGCCAGGGCGATGCCGGCCCGGCCTCGGGAGAGGTTGTCCACCACGGACCACTCCTCGGCGACCCGGATCGGGCTGTGCAGCGGGAGGATGACGCTGCCGGCCCGGATCTGGAGGCGCTGGGTGGCCATGGCCAGGCCGGCTCCGAGCACCGAGGGGTTCGGGTAGAGGCCGCCGAACCGGTGGAAGTGCCGTTCCGGGGTCCAGATGGCGGTGAAGCCGTTCTCGTCGGCGTACTTGGCCGCGTCCAGGACGAACCGGTACTTGTTCTTCTCGTCGCCCGAGAAGAAGATCAGACTGAAGTCCACCTCAGCGCTCCTGTTCCTGAGAGGTGCCGGCCGCCGGGTCCGCGGCCGGGTCGTTCTCGGCCGCCGCGAGCAGTCGTTCGAGTTCGGCCGGGTCGAGCCCGTCCAGCTCCTGCGCCAGCAGCGCGACTTCGTCGTCGGTGGCGGCGGTGGCCCGGAGCCGGTCGTCGACCAGGCCGGCCAGCGCCCGCGGGGTCGGGTCGCCGAGCACGTCGGCCAGTGACACCTCGACGGAGAACTGCTCGCGCACGTTCGAGAGCAGCCGGACGATCAGCAGCGAGTCGCCGCCGAACTCGAAGATGTCGCCGTCGAGCGGCATCTCCTCGGCGCCCAGCGCGTCGCGCACCAGCCGGGCCACCTGGTCGGTGAGGTCGCCGGACGCGGCGTCCGGGCCCGCCTCGCCCGCGGGGACGCCGGCCACCGGTGTGGCGATGCGTTCGTCGCGCACCCACTGGTCGAGCCGGTGGTCGATGTCCCAGGTGGAGACGGCGACATGGGAGACGTCGCGCAGCGTCAGGAGCCGGCGGATGGTCTCCAGGCCCTCGTCCGGCTGGATGGCCTTGTCGTCCATGCTGCGTCCGATGGCCGACAGGGCCCGCTTCTCGTCCTGGTGGTGCTGCCACACGTCCCAGGCGGCGCTGATCCACACGGTGCGGTCCAGGCCCCGGTTGGCGCGTTCGGCCGCCGCGTCCATGAAGTGGTTGGCGGCGCCGTAGCCGAGCAGCCGCAGACCGCCGAGCACCCCGGCGAGGGAGGAGAGCATGAGGCAGAAGTCGACGGGGTGGTCGGCGAGGACCTTCTCCAGGGCGATCTGGCCGTGCGCCTTGGACACGAAGTGCCACTGGCACTGCTCGACGCCGGCCGCGGTGACGGCGCGGTCCCACTGCTCGCTCGGCAGGCCGGCCGCGTGGACGACCCCGTCGAGCCCGCCGAACTGGGCCTTCACCTTCTCGACGGCGGTACGCAGCCCGTCCGCGTCCGCGACGTCGGCGTTGACGAGGAAGGGGGCGGCCCCGGCGGCCTCCAGGGCGCGCAGCCGCTTGATCCGCAGCGCCGTCTCGTCGTCGTGCGGGTGCTCCTCCAGCCAGCCGTCCCAGGCCGCCCGCGCGGGCAGCGCCTCGCGCGTCAGCAGGGCGAGCCGGGCGCCGCACTCGCGGTGCAGCCAGGCCGCGATGGTGGAGCCGATCTCGCCGAGCCCGCCGGTGATCAGGTAGACGCCGCCGTCCTTCAGCCGGGACGCGGCCGGGGCGCTCCAGTCCGCGCGGACGCGGGCCATCTCGGTGACCCAGCGGGTGGCGCCGCGCAGGGTGACGGCCACCTCCGGGCGCCGGAAGGAGCCCAGTTCGGCGGCGAGGGTGCGCAGCGACCGCTCGTCGGGCCGGGCGGGCAGGTCGAAGTGGCGGGAGCCGATGTTGCCGTGCTCCTGGCCGATGACGCGGGCGGCCACGGCCAGGGTGACCAGTTCGGCGGCCGGTTCGGGCTCGGCGGTGCTGACCGCGTACGCTCCGGCGCTCACCAGGTCGAGCTGGACGGGGCGGGTCACGCCGTGCTCGCTCAGCGCCTTGACGAGGGCGATCAGGCTGTAGAGGCCGGCCCGCTGGGCCTGCTCGAAGCGCTCGACGCCGGGCTCGGGCGGGAGTGCGCCGGTGGACCAGGCGTGCACCAGGTGGCCGGGCAGCCGGTCCTCGGCGAGCAGGTCGGCGACGAGGCGGCCGTGGTCCTCCTCGGAGTCGGGCCGCACCGTCCAGGTGTCGCCGTCGCGGCCGTACGCGTCGCCCGCGCGCACGATGAGCACCTCGCCGGCGAAGGCGTGGGCGCTCAGGCGCTCGGCGGTGCCGTCCGGGTCGGCGAAGAGGAGTACGGGGTCGGTGAGCGGCCGGGCCCCGGTGTCCGGGGTGCCGACGGCCGGGCGCCACACGGGCGCCGAGAGCCAGTCGTCCAGCGGCAGCTTCCCGGCCGGGGCGGCGGCGCTCCGGCCGGTCGCCGCGGTCAGCGTGTCGGAGCCGGGTTCGATCCAGTAGCGGGTGCCCTCGAAGGGGTAGGTGGGCAGCGGCACCCGGCCGCTGCCCCGGCCCGCGTGGAAGCCCGTCCAGTCCACCGGCAGGCCCGCCGCCCAGAGCCGGCCGAGCGCGGCGTGCACCGCGGTGAGGTCGGCGCCGGCGTCGCGGCCGCGCGCGGCGGAGGTGATGACCGGTACTCCGGTCTCGCGGTCGGGGTGGCGGCGGGTGAAGGTGGCCAGGGTCTGGCCTGGGCCGACTTCGAGGAAGACGTGGTCGTCGTCGGCGAGCAGGGTGGCGAGGCAGTCGGCGAACCGGACGGTGTCGCGGAGGTGGGCGCCCCAGTAGGCGGGGTCGGTGGCCTCCTCGTCCCGTATCCAGGTCCCGGTCCGGTTGGACAGGAACGGAATCCGGGGGCGGTTCAGCTCGATGCCGCGCAGCAGTTCGGTGAGCGGTTCGACGGCGGGGTCCATCATCGGCGAGTGGAAGGCGTGGGAGGTGACGACCTTGCGGTGGGCGACGCCGTCCGCGGTGAGCCGGGCGGTCAGCTCGCGGACCGCCTCCCTGGTCCCGGCGACGGTGCAGACGGCGGGCTCGTTGACCGCGGCCAGCGCGACGTCGTCGCCGAGGTATGCGGCCAGTTCGCCGGGCGGCAGCATGACGGCGGCCATCACGCCGCCGGGCAGCGCGTCCACCAGGCGGCCGCGTTCGGCGATCACCCGCAGGGCGTCCGGCAGCCGGAAGACCCCGGCCAGGGTGGCGGCGACGTACTCGCCGACGCTGTGGCCGACGAGGGCGGCGGGGTGCACGCCCCACTCCTGCCACTGCCGGGCGAGCGCGTACTCGACGGCGAACAGGGCGGGCTGGGTGAGCAGGGTGCGGTCCAGGCTCGGGCCGCCGGACGCGCCGCCGGTCCCGCGCAGGGCCGGGTAGAGCGCGTCCCGCAGGTCGAGCCCGAGGTGGGGCAGGAGCAGTTCGGCGCACTCGTCCAGGGCGGCGCGGAAGACCGGCAGGTGCTCGTACCAGCCCTGGCCCATGGCGGGGTGCTGGGTGCCCTGGCCGGGGAACAGCAGGACGACGGGGCGGCCGGCGGGCTGCCCGGAGTCCTGGTGGCTGTGGCGCGGGTCGCCGCTGCGCAGGGCCTGTACGGCGGTGGCGCGGTCCGGGGCGGTGACGACGGTCCGGTAGTTGAAGGTGCGGCGGGCGGTGGCGAGGGTGTACGCCGTGTCGTCGAGGCCGGTGTCGCCGGACTCCCCCGCGTCGGCGGGGGCGGTGGCCTCCAGGTGGTCGGCGAGTGCGGTACGGGCGGCCTGCAGGGCGGCCGGTGATTTCGCCGAGACCGGGAGCACCACCACGGGCGCGGCGCCGGCGCGGGGCCGGGTGCCGGTCTGCGGGGCCTCCTCCAGGACGACGTGGGCGGTGGTGCCGCCCATGCCGGTGGAGGTGACGGCGCAGCGCAGGGGGCCGTCGCCCTCCCAGGGTTCGGCGGCGGTGCCGACGCGGAAGCGGGTGCCCTCGACGGCGCACTCCGGGTTCCAGGCGGTGAAGTGCGGGGTGGGTACGAGGGTGCGGTGGTGGAGCATCAGGACGCACTTGATGAACGCGGTGACGCCTGCGGCCACGCTGAGGTGGCCCAGGTTGGCCTTGACCGAGCCGATGGTGAGCGGCGGGGCGCCCTCGGCGTCGTAGGCCTGGGCCGCGGCGGCCAGTTCGATCGGGTCGCCCATCCGGGTGCCGGTGCCGTGCGCCTCCAGATAGCTGACGTCGGCGGGGTCCACGCCGGCGACGGCCAGCGCCTCGGCGAGGACGGCGGCCTGTCCGGAGACGCCGGGCGCCGCGTAACCGGCCCGGTCGGCGCCGTCGTTGCCCACGGCGGAGCCCCGGACCACCGCCCAGATCGTGTCGCCGTCCGCGAGCGCGTCGGCCAGCCGCTTGAGGACCACCACGCCGGCTCCGTTGCCGAAGACCGTGCCGTCGGCCCCGGCGTCGAAGGGCCGGACCGTGCCGGAGGCGGAGGCGATGCCGTCGGACTCGTGGAGGTATCCCGCCTCCTGCGGGAAGCGCAGGGCCACGCCGCCCGCGAGCGCGACGTCGCACTCCTGGGACAGCAGGCTCTGGACGGCGGTGTGCACCGCGACCAGTGAGGTCGAGCAGGCCGTCTGCACCGAGATGCTGGGGCCGGTGAGGTTGAGGTGGTAGGAGACGCGGGTCGCCAGGTAGTTGGGGTCGTTGCCCATCAGGGTGGGCAGGTCCTGGCGCATCCGCCGGATCGACCCGTTGAAGCCCTTCTCCCCGGTGAGCACGTTGTTGAGGAGGTAGGTGCTGTTGAGCGCGCCGGCGAAGACGCCGATGCGGCCCGGATACTGCTCCGAGTCGTGGCCGCTGTGTTCGAGCGCGGCCCAGGAGCACTGCAGGAACATCCGCAGCTGCGGGTCCATCCGCTCGGCCTCGCGGGCGCTGAGGTAGAAGAACGACGCGTCGAACAGGTCGGCGTCCTCGACGGCCGAGGCGCGGCGTACGTAGCGGGGGTCGGCGGCCGACTCCGGGGGGACTCCGGCGGCGCTCAGCGTGCCCTCGTCCACGTCGGCGATCCGCTCGGTGCCGGCCAGCAGGTCGCGCCAGAACTCCGTGTGGTCACGGGCGCCCGGCAGTCGGCAGTCCAGGCCCACGACGGCAATCCGGCCATCGAGGGCTGAGTCGTCGTACGCGTGGTCAGTCACGGGTCCCTCCAGGGGCCAGGGTTCGGTCCCCGCCGGGGGGCGGGAGTGTCGGGGAGTGGGTCTCGGGGCGGCGCGGGCGGCGGACCGTGCGGCGGCGGGCGCCGCGTGCCGTGCCGGCGGCGGCGTCCTCGCCGCCCGGCCCCGCGGGGCCGGCGGCCCGCCGGATCAGCCGGGCCAGGCTCCGTACGGTCGGGGCCCGGTACAGGTCGGTCATCCGCAGTCCGGGGGCGACGGTCCTGGTCAGCCGTTCGTGGACGGCCGCCATGCGCAGCGAGGTGCCCCCGAGGTCGAAGAAGTTGTCGTCGGGGCCGGCGTCCGCGACGCCGATCGCCTCGTACCAGGCGTCGGCGACGGCGCGTTCGAGGGAGCCGCCGGGGTGCGGGCCGGGCCCCGCGGCCGGCTGCGCGGCGGTCAGCGGGTCGGGCAGCGCCCTGCGGTCGATCTTGTGGTTGGCGGTGAGCGGCAGTTCGTCGAGCAGGACGTACGCGGTGGGGACGGCGTGGTCCGGGAGGATGCCGCGCAGGGCCGCCCGCAGTGCGGCGGGGCGGGGCCGGGTGCCGGGCGCGGCCACCAGGTGGGCCGCCAGCTGGCGTTCGCCGAGCCGGTCGGTGTACGGCATGACGACGGCCTCGCGGATCTGCGGCAGGTCCTTGAGGACGCTCTCGACCTCGCCGGTCTCGACCCGGATGCCGGAGATCTTGACCTGGAAGTCGACGCGCCCGATGAGCAGCAGGGTGCCGTCGTCCAGCCGCCGGGCGAGGTCGCCGGTGCGGTACGACAGGTCGGGGGCGGCGGCGCCGGGCGCGAGATAGGGGCTGACGACGACGATCTCGCCCTCGCCGGGCCCCTCCACCGTCCGTCCCTCGGTGTCCCGGAGGCGGACGGTGGTGCCCGTGACGGGCAGGCCGAGCGGGAAGACCCCGGTGGGCGGGCGGTAGCCGGCGTCCGCGACGCGCAGCAGCGCGCAGGAGCACTCGGTGGAGCCGTAGGCGCCGGCGACCAGGCAGTGCGGTCCGAAGGCGCGCCGGCAGGCGTCGAGGTCGGCGAGGTGGAGGGTGTCGCCGCCGAGCGCGAGCAGGCGCATGGCGGGGAGGGCGGTGCCGCGCGACTCCATCGCCCGTACGAGGGCCCGGAAGACGGGCAGGGTCGAGTGGTAGACGGTGAGGTGTTCGCGCGCCATCCATTCCAGCAGTCCGGCCACGCCGAGCGACTTGAGGTCGACGGGGTAGAGGGCGGCGCCGTTGAGCAGGGCGGCGAAGGTGTCCTGGACGGCGGAGTCCCAGCTGTACGCGGACTGGAGGGTCAGCCGGTCGCCGGGCCCGATCCGCAGGCCGTCCGTCCAGACGCGGGTGTGGTGCAGCACGTTGCGGTGCACCTGGGTGACGGGCTTGGGGCGGCCCGTCGAGCCCGAGGTGTAGAGGACGTACGCCTCGCCGTCCGGCGTCGCGCGGACCTCGGGGCCGGTCGCGTCGTGGCGCGCCAGGTCCTCGTACGCGAGCACGGGCCGGCCCCCGGCGAGCGCCGTCGCCGCCGGCAGGCTCGCGCGGAGGGTGACGAGGGCGGCGGCCCCGGAGTCGCGGGCCATGTACGCGAGCCGCGGTTCGGGGTAGGCGGCGTCCAGCGGCACGTACGACAGGCCGGCCCGCAGCACTCCGAGGAGGGCGGCGATCATCTCGGCGCCGTGCGAGAAGAGCAGGGCGACGCGCCGGCCGGGGCGCAGGCCCGCGTCGGCGAGCCCGGCGGCCACGCGGGCGGACAGCTCCTCGGTCTCCCGGTACGTCCACCGGGTGCCGGGGGTCACCACCGCCTCCCGGCCGGGGTGCGCGGCGGCGGTCTCCAGGAAGCGGTGGACCAGGGTGCCGGCCCGCTCGGCCGCGGGGAACGGGCGGTGGCCGGTGTCCGGCGCGCCGGACGGGGTGGCGGGGGTCACGGTGCGGGGTGCTCCTCTGGTCGGTCGCCGGTGCGGTGGGAGAAGAGGACCGCGGGGTGGGCGGGCCTCGCGCGCAGCTGGGCGTACGCCTCGCCGGCCCGTTCCAGCGGGAAGCGCGGCAGGTTCATGGCCGCAGGCCGGATGCCGCCGTCGACGATCAGGTCCAGGGCGCGCTGGAGGTTCTCGGTGACGGTGCCCTCGCCGTCCGGCGCGGTGACGTCGCTGCGGCCGCGCGCGTACGAGGCGTCGCGGTATCCGGCGCCGCAGCGGGCCGCGTACCGGATGTCGAGGTTGCCCAGCTCGACGCTGAACTCGACGCGGGCCGCGAACCGGCCGACGCCGACCAGCCGCGGCCGTCCGGGGGCCCGGCCCGCCCAGCGGACCGCCGCGGCGACGGTCTCGTCGGCGTCGCCGGTGCCGCACAGCAGCACACAGCGGCCGCCCTCGGCGGAGGTACGGGTGTCGGCCAGGAACGGGGCGGCCTCGGCGACGTCGACGCCGAGCGCGGCGGCCTCGCGGAGCCGGTCCGGGCGCAGGTCGAGGAGGGTGACCCGGTTGCCGAGGGCGGCGGCGGTCTGGGCGACGAGCTGGCCGACGATGCCCGCCCCGACCACGGCGACCTCGTCACCGGGGGCGAGTCCGGCGCGGTCGACGGCGTGGACGGCGGTGGCGGCCAGGTTGGCCACGACGGCGTCCGCGAGGGCGAGCCCGTCCGGGACCTTCCGGCAGAGCCGGTACCCGGCGGTGATCACCCCGGCGTGCACGGCCTCGCCCCAGCCCATCGCGATGACCCGGTCGCCGGGGGCGAAGCCGGGCGCGTCGGGGCCTGCGGCCTCCACGACCCCGGCGGAGCAGTAGCCGAGCGGGAAGCGTTCACCGGTGCGCGCGGAGCGGTCCAGGTAGTGCAGTTCGGTGCCGGGGCTGACCAGGCTCCAGGAGGCGCGGACGCGCAGCTCGCCGGGGCCGGGCGCGGGGCAGTCGGCCTCCTCCAGCACGGGGAGCGGGGCGCCGCCGGCGACCAGGCGCCGGGTGCGCAGCGCGCGGGCGGCGGGCGGGGCGGTCATCGCCGCTCCTCGGTGGCGGCGGGAGCGGCCGGGGCGGTGGGAGCGGCTGAGGCAGTGGGAGCGGCCGGGGCGGCCGGGGCGGCGATCCAGCGCTCGTCGGGGACGATCTCCAGGTCCTCGCGGAAGCCGGGGATGGGGCCCATCGGGGTGGGCTTGCCCGATCTCTCGTACGAGGCGCGCCGGTTGCGCTTGCGCTCCAGTCCGAGGTTGAGGCCGGTGAGGTCGACGGGGCGGTGGGTGAGCAGCCCTCGGGCCAGTCCCTCGGCGACGGCCCGCGCGCCGGCCTCGGTGCGGATGAACGCCCGCCCGTGCTTGGGCTGTTCACCGCCGCCCACGCTGGCGGCGAAGATGTTGGGGTCGCCGTCGCTGACGCTGACGTCGGCCAGGCCCGACATCCAGTCGCCACAGGACAGACAGCGGTACGTCTTGTTGCCGGCGAAGTCCCGGACGGCCTGCCAGAAGGCGACCCGGTGCTCGGCCCCGTCGTCCGTCCCGATCCTGATGTCGCCCGGATACTCGCCCTCCCGGTAGCGCAGCCGTACCACCGAGTCCAGGGGCACTTCGGCCCGGTCGCGGATGACGGCGGCGGTGCCCTCGGGGCGGGTGCTGGAGGAGCAGGCGGGCTCGATGGCCAGCACCACGTGGTCGCGGGCCCAGCGGCCCGCCGCGGTGTCCATCGCCTGGAGCTTGCGCAGGGCCTGGATGTGGCAGGCCACACCGGTGAGGGCGACCCTGGCGTCCGGCTCCTCGTCCATCACCCGGCGCAGCGCGCCCAGGTAGGGCGCCAGCTGGTAGGTGGACTGGGCGGTCTCGGTCAGCCGGGCGGGGTCCCGTACGAGTGCGGGGGCGGCGCGCCACGGCTCGTTCGGGTCGCGGCCCATGGAGAGCGTGACGTCCACGCCGAGCGCCACCATCGCGGTCTGCAGGAGCGCGGTGAGGGTGCCGCCGCTGGCGGACGCCTCGAACACGTCGGGGTCGAGGGAGTGTCCCGCGACCACCTCGGAGAAGATGCCGGTCCAGCGCTCCTCGGGGGTGCGGGTGCGGCCGAACAGCCGCTCCTCGGCGGCGGGGGTGGCGGGGTCGGCGCCGGGGCAGACGTCGAGGCAGTCGGCGCAGTCGCCGCAGTCGGTGTCGGTCCAGGACGCGGCGGTGAGCACCGGGGCGAGCCCGTCGAAGCCGATGACCGCGGCCGGGCAGGCGAGTTGGCAGGCCCCGCACACGGTACAGAGGTCGAGGTCGAGTACGTCCTTCTGCAATTGCTGGAACGTCACAGGGATTCCTCGCTACAGGAGTCGGCCGCGGTGACCGCGGCTGCCAGGCCGTTCATGAGGTGTCGGTACGCGTCTTCGTCGAGCAGCGCGGGCGGGACGATCTTGACGGTGGCGTCCTCCGGGCCGCCGCCGAACAGCAGCAGCCGCCCGTCCAGGGCCGCCCTCAGCACCGCGCGGGCCCGCGCCGGGTCCGGCCGGCCGTCGCGTACGCAGTCGAAGGCGGCGAGCGCGCCCGCGGTGCGGACGGCGTCCATCCACGGGTGGCGGCCGGCCAGCGCGTCCAGGTCGGTCCGCAGCCGGGCGCCGAGGGCGCGGGCCCGGCCCGGCAGGTCGACCTCGGCCGCGGTGTCGAGCACGGCGGCCGCCGCGGCGCAGGAGACCGGGTGGCCCGAGAAGGTGGAGGTCTGCACCCCGGCGGGCAGGGCGTCGACGACGTGCCGCTCGCCCACGACGGCGGCGACCGGGAAGCCGTTGCCCAGGGTCTTGCCGAGCAGGGTCAGGTCGGGCCGCTCGGTCATCGTCTCGGCGGCGAACATCCGGCCGGCGCGGCCCAGGCCCGTGTAGATCTCGTCCAGGACGAGCAGCGCGCCCCTGCGGTGCGCCTGCCGGGCGATCTCGTCGAGCAGGGCCGGGGCCACCACGAGCACGCCCTCGGTGACCTGGACCGGTTCCAGGACGACCGCGGCCGTCCCGCCCAGCAGGTCGGCCTCGTCGAGCGCGGCGGACAGGGCCGCCGCGAGGTCGCGGGCGTCGTCCGGGCCGGGCCGGCGCGGGTCGGGCAGTTCCGCGCGCACCACGGAGCCGGACGGCAGGCCGCTGTACGTCTTGAACGCGGCCCGCCAGGTCAGCGCGAGCGCCCCCGCGGTCTTGCCGTGATAGCCGTGCCGGAAGGCGACGACGGCGCGGTGCCCGGTGACCGCGCGGGCGATCTTCAGCGCGGACTCGACCGCCTCGGCGCCGGTCGTGGTGGGCAGGACGGCCGGGTCCTCGTACGGGCTGATCCGGGCGAGGGCGCGGACCATCCGGGCGCGGGCGTCGGAGCCGAGTTTGCAGCCGGTGTGGGTGAGCCGGCCGAGCTGCCGGGCGGCTGCCCCGGTGACCGCGGGGTGCTGGTGGCCGAGGGTCGCCGCGCCGCTGCCCGACGTGCCGTCGAACCAGGCGGTGCCGTCCTCGGTGTAGAGCCAGGGGCCGCTGCCGGTGGCGAACTCGGGTCCGAGCACGGTGCCGGTGGAGCGAGCCTCGGGGGCGGGGGTGGGGGCGGGGGCCTTCACTTCCGTCATCGGTTGCTGTCCTCGCAGATCCTGGCGCCGACGGCACGCTGCACATCGGCGAAGTCGGGAAACGACGTGCGGTGGCAGGCGCCGCCGGAGACGGTGGTGCGGCCGGGCAGGCCCGTGGCGAGGGTCGCGGCCGCCATGGCGATCCGGTGGTCCTCGAAGCCGGGTACGGGACCGGCGCCGAGCTCCGAGCCGCCCCGGACGGTGAGTCCGTCGCCGGCCACGTCGACGGTGGCCCCGAACGCCTCGGCCATCCGGGCCGTGGTGGCGAGCCGGTCGGTCTCCTTGAAGCGCAGTTCCCCGGCGCAGCCGATCCACGAGTCGCCGGGGAGGGTGGCGGCGACCGCGGCCAGCAGCGGGACCTCGTCGATCAGGGCGTGCAGGACGGCCGGGCTGTCGACCCGTACGGAGGTCACGGCGGCCAGTCCGCCGCGCGCGACAACGGTGCCGACCGGCTCCCCGCCGGCGGTGGTGCCCCGGTCCTCGTAGGAGAGGTCGGCCCCGGCGGCGCGCAGCACGTCGAAGAAGCCGAGCCGGGTCGGGTTGAGGCAGACCCGCGGCACCCGGAGCGTGCCGCCGTCGCCCCAGAGCAGATGGGCGGCGATGGGGTAGGCGGCGAGCGACGGGTCGGCGGGGATGTCGATGACGGCGGGCACGGTGTATCCCCGGCCGGCGCAGACGACTTCGTGTTCCGTCGAGGTCAGGCCCTCGCCGAACGCGGCGAGCATCCGCTCGGTGTGGTCCCGCGACCTGACCGGGTGGCGGACCGTCACCGGCAGTCCGGCCGCCACCGCGGCGAGCACCACGGCGGAGCGGGCCTGGGCGCTGCCGACGCGCAGGTCGACCGTGCCGGGGCGGCTCACCGGGCCGGCGATCCGTACCGGCAGCCGGCCGGGTTCGCCGAGATAGGTGAGGTCCGCGCCGAGTTCGGTCAGCGGGTCCACCAGCCAGTCCATGGGCCGGTGCCGCAGCACTTCGTCGCCGTCGACGACGGCGTGCGTGCCGGTGCCCGCCAGTACGCCGATCAGCAGGCGCGCGGCGGCGCTCGACCCCTCCGTCTGCAGATACGGAACGTCCTGCGGCCAGACGTCGACGTCCGGGTGGGGCCGTACGGGCTGCGGCCGGGGCGCCGCGGGCCGCCGTACCACGAGCGCGTCGCCCTCGGTGCCGACGCCGAGGCCGAGGGCGCGCATCGCGGGGAGCAGCGCGCGCACCGCGCCGCCCGTGTTGGCGCCCCGCACCGTGAGGGTCGCGGGCGCGCCGGGCAGCAGGGCAGCGAGCAGGGCCCGGTGGCTCACCGACTTGTCGCCGGGCACGGTCACCCGGTGCGCCCTACCGGGGCGCGTGGTCCGGCCGCCGTCCACCACGAGGTCCGCCGAATCGGTCATCGGCATGGCGAAGCTCTGGACTTCTGGCACGGGATACTCCTCTTCTGACGCCCGGTCACCGACGGGTGGTCCGGGGGAACCCGGCACCGCGGCAGGCCGGCCGGCGGGTCCGCCGCGCTGCGGACCTCGGCGGATCGGGGGTCGGCCGGGGCCCGGCTCAAGCTGCCACGGGCGGGGGCCGGGTCACAGGGGTTCGCGCTGGCCACCCCGTGACTTGGCCCCATCCGGACACCCCATACCGGGGAGGCGGGCCGCGATTTAGCATTCGAGGGGGCACAGCGAAGCCGACCGCGGGGGGACACGGGCGCATGGACGCACAGGGCACGGCGCAGGGGAAGGCGCAGGAGCTGTTCCGCTTCATGCTCGACCACCCCGACTGGACGCCGGAGAGCGCCCGGCGCGGTCTCGGGTTCTCCCGGATCGAGCTGGAACTGGCCCAGCACCTGCTGCTGGAGGCCGGGCTGCTGCGGACGACCCGCGACAGGTCGGCGCGCCCCACGACGGTCGAGCCGGCGGTCGCCGTCGCCAGGCTGCTCGCGATGGAGGAGGACGACGCCAGGAGCTGGATGGCCTCGGTGCACGAGAGGCGCACCACGCTCACCGCGCTCGGCTCCAAGATGATGCGGCTCCAGGCCCAGGCCGACACCGACACCCAGGTCAAGCTGCTCACGGGTCAGGAACCCATAGCCACCGCCCTGAACGGGGTCTCGGTGACGGCGCAGCAGGAGATCCTCAGCATGCATCCGGGCTCGCCGCTGCCGCGTACGGTCCTGGAGGACAGCATGGACCGCAACCGCGCGGCGCTGGAACGGGGCGTCGTCATGCGCTCGCTCCATCTGGAGGCCATGAACAAGGTGCCGAGCGCGCGGGCGCACCTGGAGGCGCTGGAGGACCTCGGGTGCCATGTCCGGCTGACCCCGGCGCTGCCCTTCCGGCTGATCCTCGTCGACGGGGTGCTCGCCTACGTCTCCGCGCCCGCCACCGGCTCACAGCTGTCCGCGCTGGAGATCCGGGGGCAGGAGATCTGCTGGCTGCTGCGCCAGGTCTTCGAGCACTGCTGGCTGCACGGCCGGGCCGTGCCGAGGGGGGAGAGCGCCGTCCAGGAGGTGGATCTGTCGGACCGGGAGAGGGCCGTGCTGCGGATGCTGGCGGCCGGGTACACCGACGAGTCGGTGGCCCGTGCCCTGGGCATCTCCACCCGTACGCTGCGCCGGATGACCACCGTGATCCTGGAGAAGATCGGTGCCCGGAGCCGGTTCGAGGCAGGGGTCAGGGCCGCCATGCTGGAACTCGTCGAGACGTCCCCCGGCGGCCCCGCGGACCTGTGAGCGGACACCGGTCACCGCTCCCGCTGTCCGGTCACGGCACTGGCCTCTCCCGGCCAGTGGGCCGGGTATGGACACCGGCCCGGCCGCTCCCTTTGATGGGCGCTGTTGTCCCCCGGACCGTGGCTCGCCCCGTCGAAGGCAGGAACTGCAGATGGCTCCCGACCGTGCCCCGGCACCGGACCGCCTCCCCACCCCGGCCGCCGGGCTGACCGACGGCGTCGTGTGGCTGCGGCCCCTGCGGGCGGCGGACGCGCCGGCCGTGGCCCGCGCCGGTGACGATCCGGAGGTGGCCCGCTGGACGCCGTTCCCCTCCCCCTTCACGACCGAGCACGCCCGCGACTGGATGGCCGCCCAGCAGGCGGCCGGCACCGTGGACCTGATCGTCACCGACCGCGCGGACGGCACCCGGGTGCTCGGCTGGGTCGGGCTGCACGACCTGGACCTGCCGCAGCGGCGGGGCGAACTCGGCATCTGGCTGGCGGCCGACGCGCGCGGCCGGGGCATCGGCCGCCGGGCGATGGCCCTCCTGACCGCGTGGGGCTTCGACGAGCTGGGCCTGGTGCGGATCGCGGCCCTGTGCCTCAGCGGCAACACCCGCGGCCGCCGCGCCATGGAAGCGGCCGGTTTCGTCCCGGAGGGGGTGCTGCGCGCCTACGAGGACGTGAAGGGCGTCCGGTACGACACCGCGATCCTCGGCATGGTCCGCACCGATGCGCGCGGCTGACCTCAGAGGGGGCGGACGAAGGAGACACGGTCGAGACCGGGTCCGTCGTAGTCCGGCTGGACGGGCCGTCCCCCGACGTCCTTCGGACCCGCTTCCGCGGTGAATCCCATCCGGGTGTGAAAGGCGAACGACCCCGTGTTCGCGGACGAGGTGATCGCCCGCACCACGCTGCGCCCGTGAGCCCTGCCGTAGGCGAAGAACCGCTCGTAGAGGAATGTGCCGAGCCCGCGGCCCTGCTCCTCGGGAGCGACGCCGACAAAATGAATGTAACTCTCGTCCGATCGCGTCTGGGACAGGAAGCCGACAAGGAATCCGGTCAATTCTCCGTCCCGCTCCACAAGGAAACTCCCCGTGGTGAAATGCTGAAAGTAAAGACGCGGCAGGAGCAGCGCCCGCTGCACACTTCCGACACTCCCCTCGAACTCTCCCCACCATCGGTCGAGCACCTTCAACACCCGTGGATGGTCGTCGGGTTCGGGGCGCCGCACCCGCATTCCATTGAATTCGACGATCGACATGGCGGGATGCTAGCACGGGCCGCCCGGCACGGCGGGGACATGGAAATCGATCGATATTCCGGCAGCGGACGTGACCGCATACGGACACGCTCCGAACCTGTACAGCCCCTCTTCGGAGCAGCAGCATTCAATCGTTCCCCGACGGTTTATGGAGAAGAAATATGCCGGGCTCACCCCGCTCCGCGGCAGCGGCTGTCCGCGACGAGTTGCACGCCGCCGGAATCGTCCTGCGCCTGGAGGACGGAGCGCTCCGCTATTCCGCTCCGCCCGGCGCGCTCACCGAGGAACTGCGCCGATCGGTGCGCGCCTGCCGCGACGCCCTGATCGGGCTGCTGGGCGAACCGGACGGCGCCCCGCAGGGCCCCGACGCCCCGGACTCCCGCGCCGAGGACTCCTGGCACTTCGCCGCCGACCCCGCCTCCGCCGGCGCCGCCTTCCCCCTGACCGACCTGCAACAGGCCTATCTCATCGGCGAGCAGGACTTCTACGACCACCCGGCGCCCGCAGTCTTCGTCCACGAGTACGCCTTCGCCGCCGGGACGTTCCCGGACGCCGACACGCTGCACGCGGCCCTGACCCTGCTGCGCCGGGCCCACGGGGCGCTGCGCCTCGCGGTGTTCGAGAACGGCACCCAGCGCATCCTGCCGGTCCCGGCCGGCGGTGAGGAACCCGGCCTGGTCGACCGCCACGACCTGACCGGCCTGCCCGGCGAGGCGGCGCGGACGGAACTCCTGGCGCTGCGCGCACGGCTGGCCGCCGATCTGCCCCCGTACGCCGAGGGACGCCCCTTCCTGCTCCGCCACGTGCTGCTGCCGGACGGCACCGCCCGCATCCAGATCGCCCTGCGGCTGATCGCCTTCGACGGGGTCACCACCCAGTTGTTCTTCACCGAGCTGGCCCGGTGCTGCGTCGAGCCCGACTACCTCCCCGACACGCTGGGGCTCACCTTCCGCGACTACGTACGGGGTCTGGAGGAGCGCCGCGCCTCCGGTGCGCACCACTCCGCGCTGCGCTACTGGGAGCGCAGGGCGGGCGTGCTCCCGCCGGCCCCCGCCCTGCCGGCCCGGCCCGCCGCCGACCCCGCCGCCGATCCGGCCGCCGACCCCTGTCCGGGCGCACCGCTGCGCCGCCTGTCCACCCGCCTCGACGCCCCCTCCTGGGCCCGCTTCCGGGCCAACGCCGCGGCCGCCGGGCTCCCGGTGGGCAGCGCCCTGTTCGCGCTGTTCACCGAAGCCCTGCAGCGGTGGTCCGACGGGGCCGCCGGCGCCGTCACCGTTCTGGCCGCACACCGCCCCGGAAGCCATCCGGAGCTGCCGCGCGTCTGGGGCAACGCCAGCACCACGGTGCTCGTCGGCTACGGGCCGGACGAGGCCGGGCTCTCCTTCGCCGACCGGTGCCGCCGGCTGCAGGGCGGCCTGTACGCCGACCTGTCGGCGCTGGAGGTCTCCGGCGTCGAGGTCAGCCGCTCGCTCCAAAAGCGCCGGGCGGAGACCGGCAGCCCGGCCCCCGTGGTCTTCACCAGCGGGCTCGACCTGGTCGACGGCGCCCCCGGCGGTTTCCTGCTGCCCCTGCCCGGCGCCGAACTGGTGCACAGCTCCATCAGCACGCCGCAGATCCTCCTCGACCACCAGGTGTACGAGGAGGACGGGGAGCTGGTCTGCAACCTCGACCACGCCGAGAGCGCCTATCCGCCCGATCTGATCGAGGAGTTGGCGGCCTACCACCGCCGGCGGCTGCGGGCCCTGGCCGACGACGGCGCGGAGTGGGCGGCCACCGGCCCGGTCCCGCTGCCGGCCGCCCAGCTGGCCGGCCGGGTACGGGCCAACGACACGGCGACGCCGCTGCCCACCGGCGAGCTGCACTCCTTCGCCCTGCGCTCCTGCCGCACCCTGCCGGAAGCCCCCGCCGTGCACGACGACGAGGGCACGCTGAGCCGGGCCGGCCTCGACGCGGCCTCGGCCGCGCTCGCGGACCGGCTGCGGGAGCTGGGCATCGGCCGGAACCCGGACCGGCCCGAGCTGGTCGGCGTACGGGTGCCCCGCGGCCGGGCGCAGTCGGTGGCCGTCCTCGCGGTGCTGCGCGCCGGAGGCGCGTACGTACCGATCGACCCGCACTGGCCCGACGCGCGGGTCCGCACGGTGCTGCGGCACAGCGGCGCCCGCGCACTGGTCACCGGGGCGGAACTCGGGACACCGGGCGAGCTGCCCGAGGGGGTGCACCAGGTCGTCCTCGGCCGCTCCCCCGGTCCGGACGCCTCCGGCGAACCCGCGCCCCCGCTCCCCGGCGCCGCCGTGCCACCGGCCGGCGGCAGCCTGGACCGGAGCGCGTACGTCATCTACACCTCCGGGTCGACCGGCACCCCCAAGGGGGTCGTCATCTCGCACCGAGCCGCCGTCAACACCCTGTGCGACCTCGCCGAACGGTTCTCCCTGACGCCCGACGACAAGGTGCTCGCGGTCTCCTCGCTCGCCTTCGACCTGTCGGTCTTCGACCAGTTCGCCGTGCTCGGCCGCGGCGGCAGCGTGGTGTGCCCGCCGCCGAGCGCCGTGCCGGACCCGCAGGCCTGGGGCGAGTGCGTACGGCGCCACGGCGTGACCGTGTGGAACTCGGTGCCCGCCCTGCTCGCCCTCACCCTGGAGTACCTCGGCGAGCAGGCCCGCGAACTCCTCGCCTCCCTGCGGCTGGTCATGCTCAGCGGCGACTGGGTTCCGCTGCCGCTGCTGGACCGGCTGGCCGCGTACTGCCCCGGCGCCGAGGTCATCGCGATGGGCGGCGCCACCGAGGCGTCGATCTGGTCGAACTGGTACCCCGTGACCGGCGTCACCGCCGGATGGCAGAGCGTGCCGTACGGGACCCCGCTGGCCAACCAGACCATGCACGTGCTGGACCGGAACATGGCCGACGCCCCGGACTGGGTGCCCGGCGACCTCTACATCGGCGGCGCCGGCCTGGCCACCGGCTACCTCGGCGAGCCCGAACGGACCGCCGCCTCGTTCCCGCGGCACCCCGTCACCGGTGAGCGGCTCTACCGGACGGGCGACCGCGCCCGGTACCGGCCGGGCGGCATCCTGGAATTCCTCGGACGGGCCGACCACCAGGTCAAGATCAACGGCTACCGCGTCGAACTGGGCGAGATCGAGGCCCAGTTGTCCGGCCTCGCGGGGGTGGGCTCCGCCGTCGCGCTGGTCGACACCTCGCACAGCCAGCCGTACCTGGCCGCGTTCATCACCCGCGACGACCCGGCCGCCGTCCCGGAGAGGGCCCGGATCGCGCCCGACGCGCCGGGGCTGCTGCGGGAACTCGGCGACGCCCTGCCCCCGTACATGGTGCCCGCCACCGTCGTCGAGGTGCCCGGACTCCCGCTGAGCGGCAACGGCAAGGTGGACCGCAAGGCGCTCCTGGCCCTGCTCGCCGACACGGTGCGCGCGGCCCCGGCAGCCGGGGCGCCGGACGCGGCCGGCGGCGGCGCGCAGCGCCCCGGATCGCCGGTGGAGGCCCGGCTGCTCGCCCTGTGGCAGGAGCTCCTGGGCCCGGCCGCGAGCGGCGTCACCGACGACTTCTTCGCGCTGGGCGGCAGTTCGCTGACCGCCGTACGGCTGTTCCGCTCCATCGAGACGGCCTTCGGGCGCCGGCTCCCGCTGGCCTCGCTCTTCCGGAGCAGGACCGTACGCGCCCAGGCCGCCCTGCTCACCGCCGGGGACGACGGAGCGTTGGCCGGCGACACCGGGCCGCTGGTCGGCCTCGGCGGCGACGGCGGGCAGCACGTGGTGTTCGTCCACCCGGTCGGCGGCGACGTCCTCTGCTACGAGGAGGCCGTCTCCGCCATGACGGCCGACCCGGACCTCGCCCCGCGGATCTCGCTGCACGGCCTGCGGGCGGCGGGGCTGCACGGCGCGGAGGAGCCCGCGAGCAGCCTCGACGCCATGGCGAAGCACTACGCGCACACGCTCGCCGAGCGCCTTCCGGACGGCCCGCTGCATCTGGTGGGCTGGTCGCTCGGCGGAACCGTCGCCCTGCACACGGCGGTGCTCCTGGAGCGGGAGGGGCGGCCGGTGGCCTCCCTGACCACGATCGACTCCTTCGTCGGGCGCCCGGACGGCTGCGCGCCCGCCGCCGGCGTCCGGCTCGCCGGATTCTTCGGCGATCTGCTCGGCCGGGGCGACCTCGCCGCACGGCTCCCGGACACCGGCCCGGACGCGTCCGACGAGGAGCGGCTGCTCGCCGCCCACGACGCCCTGTTCGCACGGGGGCTCATCGGGCGGGCCCTCGAACCGGCGGAGCTGTCCCGGCTGTTCGCCGTCTACCGCAACAACGCGGAGATCCTGGAGCGCCACACGCCGGTCGCCTGGCACCCCGGCCCGGCAGCGGGACCGCCGGACGGGCCGCCGCCCCGGCTGTCGATCCGCGCCGGACGGACCCCGCGCCACGCCTTCCCCGGCCTGCTGCCGCTCGACGAGGTCGTGGCGGACCCCGGCCCCGTACTCACCGTCGACGAGGACCACTTCTCGGTGGTGCGCGCCGCGGCCGCCGCCCGGCTGGCCCGGCGGATCGGCGCCCTGTGCGCCGCCGCCACCACCGACCGCCCGAGAGGAGCACGGGAATGAGAACACTGTCCGCCGAGCGCGCCCTGCTCGAAGCCCACCTTCCCGGCTTCGACGGATGGCTCGCCGAACTGGGCATCGACGGCGCCGAGGACCCGGAGGGCGACGTGATCGATGCGTTCCGCCGGGCCGGCGGCGGCAACCTGTTCGTCCCCCGCGAGCTGGGGGGCACCGGGCTCGGCTGCCGCGACGGCGTACGCCTCCAGCGGGCGGTCGGGACCCGCGCCCCGGCGCTGGCCGTCGCGACGACCATGCACCACTACAAGATCGCCTGGCTGGCCGCCGCGCTCGGCGCGCACGCCGGCGACGTGCTCCGGGAGGTCGCGGAGAAGCGGCATCTCGTCGCCTCCTGCGGCGCGGAGGGCCAGGTGGGCCGGAGCCTGTTCACGCCCGGCATCCGGGTCGCCGCCGCCGACGGAGGGCTGACGGTGTCGGGCAGCAAACGCCCGTGCTCCCTGACCCGTTCCATGGGCCTGCTCACGCTGACGGCGACCGCGCCGGACGACAGCGCACCGGAGAGCCGGCTCCTGATGCTGGTGATCCCGGCGGACGCGCCCGGAATCCGGCGTGAGCCGTTCTGGCGCAACCGGGTGCTGCGCGCCACCCAGACCGACGCGGTGCTCCTCGACGAGGTCTTCGTACCGGACTCCATGATCATCCCGATCGGTGATCCGGCGCTCTCGCCCGGCCGCTTCACCTCCAACCTGCTCTGGTTCCAGCTGCTCATCACCGCGTCCTACCTCGGCATCGCCACCGGCCAGGTGGAGCGGCTCTACACCGCGCAGCGCGGCACTCCGGGCGACCGGGTGGCCGCGCTGGCCCCGCTGGAGACGGTGTGCGCCGCCCTGGAGGCGCTGGCTCGGGAGGTGGACGAGGGCCGGTGCGACGACGATCTGCTCGGCCGGTCCCTGCTCGTGCGCCACACCGCCCAGCGGGCCATCGCGGAGGCGACCGACCGGGCCCTGGAACTCGCGGGCGGCATGCCGTTCGTGACGGGCTCGCAGGGTGTGGACGCCCTGGCCGCGAGCCGGGGCCTCGCCTTCCACCCGCCGTCCGAGATCTCGGCGCGGGAGCCGCTCGACACCTGGCTCGGCGGCGGCGGACTGACCCTGAAGTGACCGCGTCCCCCTGGGGCGACCCCACCTCGCAGACCGATCGACGCGCCCGTCCGGGCGCAGCACTTGGAGATTCGATGATCGTCCTAGGTCTTCATTTCGGCCACGACGCGGCCGTCTCCGTCCTTCGTGACGGGGCCGTCGTCTCCTACGAGCTGCGGGAGCGGCACACCCGGGTCAAGCACGCGGCCACCCTCGACGTGGCCACCGTGCGCCGGGCCCTCGGCGGGGCCGGCCTCCGGGCCGACGACGTGGACGCGGTCGCGGTCTGCTCGACCCAGGGGGTGGAGCTGATCGTCGACGACCCGGCGGCGCTGTCCGTCGCCTACGCGGCAAACGACCCGTTCGGCCGGCCCTGCACGCTGCTGGAGGAGGAGCCCGGCGCGGCCGAACGGCGGGGCGGCGGCACCCTGCTCGACTTCCTCTACGACCCCGGCCTGTCCGCGACCTGGCTGGGCCGCTCCTACGCGCGCCTGTACCCGGAGCACACGACGCGGAGCCGGGCGGACGTGCCGTTCGTCCCGTGGGTCGACGACTACGTCACCGTGCCCGAGTGGGCGGGCACCCGCGGTCTCGCGGAGCTGGCGGCCACGCCCGTGTCGGCCGACGAGCGGCACCGGTACGGCTTCCACCTGCCGGTGCGGGTGACGCTCGACGGGACCACGATCCCCGGATACGCCGTCCACCACCACCTGGCGCACGCGGGGAGCGTGTACTACGCCTCCGGGTTCCGGGAGGCCGCGGTGTTCACGCACGACGGCTACGCCGAGGGCGAGAGCTACCACAGCGGCATGTTCTACCTGGGCCGGGAGCAGGCGCTGTACCCGCTCGCCCCGCACCACCTGGGCCTGGGCGGCCTGTACGACCGGGTGGGCGCCGCGCTGGGCCTCGGCCTGGTCGGCCCGGCCGGGAAGCTGATGGGCCTGGCCGCCTACGGGCGCCCGCGCTTCTACTCGTCCCGGTTCCTGGGCAACCACGCCGACCTGCGCGAACGCTTCCCGATGGACGTGGCGACGGCCTGGCTGCGGCACTGCCGCCGGGAGGCCGAGCGCATGGGGTACGACCTGGCCCCGTACGGCGACCCGGAGCAGGCGACCGCCCCGGTCAACGCCGATGTGGCGGCCAGCACCCAGAAGCTCTTCGAGGAGGTGCGGATGGAGGCGGTGCGTACGCTGCACGCCTCGCTGGGCGCGGCCGGCCTTGCGGTGCCCGCGCTCTGCATGTCCGGCGGCACGGCGCTCAACTGCCCGTCCAACACCCGGATCGCCCAGGAGGGGCCCTTCCGGCGCGTCTTCGTAGAACCGGCCTGCGACGACGGCGGCATCGCGATCGGCGCGGCGCTCGCCGTCCACCACTCGATCCTCGACCATCCGGTCCCGGCCGCGGCCGACAACGGCCGCTTCCCCTCGCCCTACCTCGGCACGCCCCCCACGACCGCGGGCATCGCCGCGGCGATCGCCGCCGCCGGCGACCGGATCGCGATCGAGGACCCGGGCGGCGGCGAGGCGGTCGCGGAGCGGGTGGCGGACGACCTGGTCGCCGACCGCGTCGTGGCCTGGTTCGACGGGGGCAGTGAGGCGGGGCCGCGGGCGCTCGGCCACCGGTCGATCCTGGCCGACCCGCGCAACGCGGAGAACTGGCCGCGGGTGAACCGGATCAAGAGCCGTGAGGCGTGGCGGCCGTTCGCCCCCGCGGTGCTCGCCGAGCACGCGGCGGACTGGTTCGGGGACGTGCCGCTGCCCTCGCCGTACATGCTGTTCAACGCGACGGTGCGGCAGACGGGGATACCCGCCGTGACCCATGTGGACGGCACCGCGCGCATCCAGACCGTGGACGCCTCGGCGGGCGGCTACCACGCGGCGATCGCCGCCTTCCACCGCCGGACGGGCGTGCCCGTGGTGATGAACACCTCCCTCAACGGTCCCGGAGAGCCGATCGTCGAACGGCCCGAGGAGGCGCTCGACCTCTTCCTGAAGACCGGACTCGACGTGCTGTACCTGGCCGGCCTGCGCATCACCCGCGCCTGAACTCCGTCTCCGGGGAGGAACCATGAAACTGACGACCTGTGAGACGGCTCCCGCCGACTGGACCGGTGACGTGCTCGCCCTGGGCGTGTACGACGAGGGCGGGGCACCGGCGGACCAACCGTGGCTGAGCGGTGTCGACGCCGCGCTCGGCGGGGCCGTCGCCCGGCTGCTCGCGTACGACTCGTTCGGCGCGGCCCGCGACGAGCTGGTGACGGGGCCCGGAGTGCCGGGCCGGTGCGAGCGTCTGGTGCTGATCGGTCTGGGCCGCCGCGACGAGGTGACGCCGCACACCGCGCGGCGGGCCGGCGCCGCCCTGGCCCGGACCCTGACCACCGGACCCAACCGGCGGGTGGCGGTGGCGCTCGCGTCCTGGCGGGCCGGCGGGGAGGAGATCGTCGAGCACCTCGTGGAGGGGCTGAGCCTGGCCGTGCACTGCGGCCGGTGGAACGTGCTGCCCGACCGGTTCCGCGCGGACTACGGCTCCGACCTGCCGAGGGAGCCGGAGAGCGCCGAACTGCTCGGCTGCGCGGCGCCGGAGGAACTGCTGCGCCGGGCCGGGGTGTTCACCGACGCCGTGGTGCTGGCCCGCGAGCTGGTGGCCGCGCCGGCCAATCTGATCACCCCCGAGCGGCTGGCCCGTGAGGCGGCGGCGATCGCCGCCGCCGACGACCGGTTCTCGCTCGACGTGTGGGACGCGGACCGGTGCGCCGAGCAGGGGCTGACCGGCTTCGCCGCCGCGGCGGCCGGCAGCGCGGACCCGGCGCGGTTCATCCGGCTCGGCTACCGGCCCGCCGACCCGGAAGGACCGCCCGTCGCCCTGATCGGCCTCGGCCTGACCCATGACGACCGGGGCGTGCTCCGGTCCGGCGGCGCGGTCCAGGGCGCGAAGAAGTACATGGCGGGCGCCGGTGCGGTGCTCGGCGCGGCGGCGGCGCTGGCCGCGCTCGGCGGCCGGACGGAGGTCCAGCTGCTGATCCCGGCGACGGCGAAGACCGCGGGGCCGGGCGCGCTGCGGGTGGGCGACCTGGTCACGACGGCCTCCGGCGCCACGGTCGAGGTCAACCACGAGGACGCGCACGGCCGGCTGCTGCTGGCGGACGCCCTGCATCTGGCGGAGCGACTGGGGGCGGCCCGTACGGTCAGCGTCTCGGCGCTCGGCCTGCCCGTCGCGGCGGCCCTCGGCCCGAAGGCGGCCGGGCTGTGGAGCACCCACGACGCGCTCGCGGCGGATCTCGTCGCGGCCGGTCGCGGTGCGGGGGAACTGCTGTGGCGGCTCCCGCTGGTCGACGAGTACGACGACGAGTTGTGGGCGCCGTTCGCCAATCTGCGGGCCGCCGGGCCCGAGAGCGGGGACGCCGCCACGGCCGCCGCCTTCCTGCGCCGGTTCGCCCCGGCGTCCGGCTGGGCCCATCTGGAGATCACCGAACCGGCGTGGTCCCCCAGGATCGACGGCTACTACAACGCGGGCGCCACCGGGTACGGCGCCGGCACCCTGGCCCGCTGGCTCTGCCCCCGCTGAGCCGCCCCATCTCCCGAGGATCATCCATGTACGCACCTGAGCTGTACCGTTCCGAGGAACTCGCCCAGCAGCACGGGCTGATCGAGGCCCACCCCTTCGGCATGCTCACCGCGACGGTGGACGGCAGGCCGCACGGCACGCACATCCCCTTCGTGCTCGACAAGGGACCCGGGCACGGCCCGCGCGGCCGGCTCCGCGCCCATCTGGCCAAGGTCAATCCGGTGGTGCCGGTCCTCGCGGAGGGCGCCGAGGTGATGGCCGCGTTCGTCGGGCCGCACGCGTACATCTGCCCCGACGACTACGCGACCGAGACGCACTTCCCCACCTGGAACTACGCGGCGGTGCACGTCTACGGGCGGCCCCGGCTCCTGGACCCGGAGGAGGAGTTCCGGCAGCTGGAGGACCTGATCGCGGCGGAGGAGGCCCGCCGGCTGCCGAAGGAGCCCTGGACGCTGGACCGGGTGCCGCGCGAGCTGGTGGAGCGGTTCCGCACGATGATCGTCGCCTTCGAGCTGCCCATCGACCGGATCGACGCCATCTTCAAGTTCGGCCAGAACAAGAAGGAGGAGGACGTCGTCGCGCAGATCGACTCCTTCCGCAGCCGCCCCTTCGACTCCGCGGCGCACTTCGCGGACCAGCTCCACACGCACAACGCCGAACGACTCGGCTGAACAACGGACGTGACGAGAAAGGCTCTTCGATGCCCGCACACCCCCTGCCGCCCCTCACCGCCGAGACGACGCACGAGGAGGTCCGCGAACGGATCTCGGCGGTCTGGCGTGATCTGTTCGCAGAGCCCGGCCTGCGGATCGAGGACGACGACAACTTCTTCTCGCTGGGCGCCTCGTCGCTCCTGGCGATGCGGATGGTCACGGTCCTCTCGGAGGAGCTGGAGGTCCCGCTCTCGATGCTCGCGGTGGTCGAGAACCCCACGCTCGGCGGACTGGTCCGCCATGTGCGGGAGCTGTCCGCGGCCGGCTCCGACCGTGAGGTCGGCGAACTGTGACAGGCCGCGCCCAGCCCCCACGGCCTGCATAGATATGCAGGCCGTGAGGGGCCGTTGGCTCAGCCCCAGATCAGGTCGCCGAGAACGATGACGCCGCCGGGACCGCCGTTCATCGCCGCAACATCCCGGCCACCTTCACGCACTGTAGTCGCTAGACTTTGTCCAGTACTCATTTGAGCCATTCCCCCACTTCGTGGTCGACGAAGATCGCCCGGCGTCCGCACGCCGCAGCGAGAGTGACGCAGAGTAATCGCTTGAACACGGCTCCGGTCACGCCGCATCCATATTCGAGGATCGGTACATAATTTCGCAACCAAAACAACCTATGAACTCACATGGCGGGATGTGCGGCCCGAGCCGGCCCGTCCGCCTCGACGGCGGGCCGCTCGGTCGCGTACAGAGCCGGCTCGGCGGCCATGTACCGCTTGAGCCGCACCATCAGCACCGCGAGGCAGGCCATCGCCGCCGCGCCGACCACCGGGATGAGCACCACGAGCGGCACCGCGTGGCCGGTCACCGCGAGCAGTCCACCGGCCAGGGGCAGCGACAGGAAGTTCAGCAGGGAAACGGCGGCGACCGTGCGCCCGAACTCCTCGCTCACCACGACCCGCAGCCGCAGCGTGCGGATGACGACGCTGAACACGCTGTCACCCGCCATGAACACCGCGACCAGGGCGGCGAAGAAGAGGAATCCGGTGGTGGGCCCCAGCGCGATGAAGACGACGCCCTGCACCACCGTGCTGACGGCGGCCACCGCCAGGAAGCCGAAGCGCCGGATCAGCCGGGGCGCCGCGGTCAGCGTCACCATGGCCACCAGCCCGGCGGCCGAGTACACGAGGCCCAGCGCGCCCTCGTTGTGGCCGTAGCGGTCCGCGAGAGCGGGGGCCACGCCCTGGATCAGGCCCAGCATGATGTTGACGCACATGGTGGCCAGGACGATGGTCCTGAGCACCGGAATCCGCACCACGTTGCGGATTCCGGTCACCGAGTCCCCCAGCAGCCGGCGCGCCGCGGAACCCCTGCCCCCGCCCTTCCCCTCGCCCTTTCCCCCGCCCGTAACCGGCTCCGGGGCGAGGACCGGGGCCGGGACCGGGACCGAGCCCGGCGCGGCGGTCCGCTCCGCGCGCGGCAGGCCGAGGCTGAGCAGCAGGCTCACCCCGAACAGGCTCGCGACCACCACCACGATCGGCAGCGGGCCGGTCAGCAGCAGGGCCCCGCCGACGACGGGAGCCAGCAGCAGCGTGCCCTGCTCGATCCCGCTCAGCACGCTCTGCGCCCGGTGCATGTCCTCCGGCGCCACGAGCGTGCCCGCGAGCTTCTCGCCCGCCACGAGGACCTGCTCGCAGCAGATCCCGGCCAGCAGGGCGAAGACGATCACGACGGCGAAGGCATGGCTCTCCAGGATCACGGTGAGCACGGCCGCCACCACGCCGAGCCCCACCCGGACGAGGTCGTTGGCCCGGTAGATGCGCTGCTCGGGATACCGGTCGGCGAGATACCCGGCGACCGGCAGCGACAGCAGCCGGGGCACCCACTGGGCGGCCAGGACGAGCCCGGACCAGGAGAGTTCGCCGGTGGCCTGGTAGGCGAGCACCGGAAGCAGGAACTGGATGAGCTGGTCGGTCATCCAGCCGACCGCGCGCAGCGCGTAGTAGCGGTGCACGGCACCGGCCGGGCGCGAGGGGAGGGGGGTCATGAAGGCTCCGTGAGGAAGTGGGGCTCGGGGGGCCGTCTACGGGACGGGGACCACCGTCTCGCCGAGGCTCTGCCAGATCTCCCGCGCCTGTTCCGGCGAGTCGGCCGCGAACAGCGCGTACCCGATGCGGCCGCGGAAGTCGTGCGGGGGCGGGATCTCCTCGCCCGGACCAATCAGCACGCCGGTCTCCGTCACCTCGGGGCGTGCGGCGACCTCGTCCCAGCCCTTCAGCTCGGTGTAGCTGGTCAGTCCGGGGGCGGTGAAGTAGCGGATGCCCGCGCACTTCACCTGCCGTCCGACCTCCGCGCGCAGTTCCTCCGGCGTCCGGCCCAGGTACGCGGCGAGCATCACCCGTGACATCGAGGTCCCGGTGGAGAGCTGGACCAGTTCGGTGATCCGGTCGCCGGGCAGCCGGGCGGCGATCTCGATCAGCACCGGTTCGTCGCCGGGCAGCCGGAGTTCGCAGTGGAACGGGCCGGAGGTGATGCGGACGGCCTCGGTGACGCCCCGCACGTACTCCGTGATCCGGTCCAGGACGGGGGCCGGGACGGCGGACCGGACGATGTGCCCCAGCTCCACGAAGTACGGCTCGGGGCCGAGGAGTTTGCGGGTCACCGAGAGGACCACGACCTCGCCGTCGTGCACATAGCCGTCGGCGCTGAACTCGGGACCGGTCACGTACTCCTCGACGACGACCCGGGTGTCCATGGCGAAGCCCAGGTCCAGCCGGCGGTCCCCGGCCAGTTCCCCGTAGGCCGCGCGCAGTTCGCCGGCCGTGTCGGCGCGGCGGACGTGGATGCTGCCCGACGACTCGACCGGCTTGATCACACACGGGAAGCCGATGACCTCGGCGGCCCGCTCGACCTCCTCCGGCGTCCCGGCCCGGACGTGCCGCGGCACCCGCAGCCCGGCCTCGGCGGTCCGCTCCCGCATCAGGGCCTTGTCGCGGACGAGGTCGACGGCTTCCAGCGGCAGGCCCGGCAGGCCGAGGCGGTGCACCAGGCGGGTCACGGCCGGGATGTAGAACTCCGCACCCGGCACGAGCGCGTCCAGCGGGTGTGCGGCGTGGAAGGCCGTCACGGCGTCCGCCAGCGCGCGTTCGTCGTTGGTGTCGACGGTGAGCAGGGTGTCCACGAACCGCTCGAAGCCGGGCGGCAAGCTGCGGTCGTCCACCCCGGCGCTGGCCACGACGACCTCGAACCCGAGCCGATGGGCGTCCTCGACCATTCTGGTGCCCGAGGAGACCGGCTCGACGATGAGGACCCTGGTACGCCGTTCACCGGTGCCGGGGAGCGAGTCTGACATGTGACGTTCCTTCTCGTGTTGAACCGTGGTGCGGGTCGGCGGGCGGAGCGGGGCCGGCCGGAAGGAGGGTTCCGGCCGGCCGGGAGCACGGTCAGACCAGGGCCCGGCCGTGGTCGGAGTAGCGGCGTCCCTCCGCCTTGCGCAGGTCGGCCATCACGTTGATGCGGCGCAGCCAGCGGTCCGTCCCGTCGTAGCGGGCGGCGAACGGGCGACGGCCGTGCACGGCCCGCTTGTTGTCGACGATCAGCATCTCGCCCGGCGCGAGCGAGACGTCGCGCAGCTTGGCGTCGATGCCCTTGACGACGGCGTCCAGGGCGGCGGCCGCCTCCGGGTCGAGGTCGCGCGGCATGAACGCGGGGTCGATGCAGATGAAGGGCGAGTCCGGGTTCCCGGAGAGCACCGAGGTGCGGCGGGGCTCCTCGTTCATCTCGGCGATCTTGCGGAACGCCTCCGCGACCCAGTCGCCCTCCTCGACGCCGGTGGTGCCGGCGTTGAAGCTCGCGGTGTGCGACTCGTCCGGCAGGATCACGAACCGCTCCTGGAAGAGCACCTCGCGGGTCCGGTCGTCGAGTTCGACCTCCTGGACGGGGGCGAACGTGGTGGGCACCTTGTCGTGGTTCCGCAGCCCGATGAGCATGATCCAGTCCGCGCGCAGCGGGTGGAAGGCGTCCTCGTTGTGCCACTCCAGGTTGACCGTGGAGCTGGAGCCCAGCTGCTCGTTCTCGTGGCCGGCGATCGGGAAGAGGTCGAGGACCATCCGGCCGCGCTGCTGGGTGAGGTAGGAGACCGGGTCGCCCAGGAGCGAGCCGAGCAGCAGCAGGGACGCGGCGGCCCGCTGGGCCTCCCGGCTGTCCGGCACGTCCGTGTAGCTGAGCGGGGTGGGGCCGGCCTCGGCCTCGTCGATCGGCAGGTTCGATATCACGAAGCCGCCGAACGGGCGTCCGGTGAGGCGGAATTGACCGAAGGTGGCCCGTACCCGCGCCGGCAGCTCGTGGGCGAGAAGGGAGAGCTGGTCGAGCCGCTGCTCCAGCGGCAGGCCGGGCTCGGTGTCCAGCATGTGATCCGCGATGTCCTGGACCCGGGTCCGCTCGGTGTCCGTGAGCTCCAGGCACGGCACCCCGTCGGCGGCGCGCGGAGTCAGCTCGGGGGCCGTGGGCACGGTCAAATTCGACACGGTGACGATCCTTTGTCGTGAAGAGGTCTGAAGCGCTGGCGCGGAGGACTCCGTAGGGCCCCGGAGGGGCCGACGACATGGGCGACGGGCAACGGCGGCGCGCCCCGGTCGGCCGGCGAAGGGCTGAGGCGCCTCCCGCTTCCGGGCTGGCGGTGCCCGGCACGGGACCTCGCCTCGTATACGAGAGAACTCCCTGCACGGAAGTCTGGAGGACCCCGATCGCCGCAGTCCAACACTCTCCGTGTCCGTGTGAGGACAAGTCCGCACACGGACACCGCCGGGTTACGAGCGGTGTTCGGCGATCGCCCGGACGAGCAGCGCGGCCGCTTCGGCGAGATCGTCCGGGGTGAGGCCGCCGTACCCGACCACCAGCCCCTCGGTGGGGGACGGGCCGTGCCGGAACGCGGACAACGGGGCGACCTCGACGCCGAGTTCGGCGGCCCGGCGCGCCACCCGCGCGCCGTCGATGCCGTCCGCCAGCAGCAGGACGGCGTGCAGCCCTGCCTCCAGACCGGTCGGCGTCACCAGGTCGGCGACCGGCTCCAGCGCCTCCCGCAGTACGGTCCTGGCGCGTGCGTAGTGCAGCCGGGTCCGGCGGACGCGCCGTTCCAGCGCGCCGGTGGTGAGCATCCGCAGCACGGTGTGCTGCACCGGCCAGCTCAGCGGGCCGTCCACGATGTCCTTCAACTCCGCGATGCGCCGGGGCAGTCCGCCCGGTGCCACCAGGTATCCGCAGCGCAGGGCCGGGGTGAGGACCTTGGACAGGGTACCGAGGTAGATGACCCGCTCCCGGTCGAGTCCGGCCAGCGACGGCAGCGGCGGCCCGTTGTAGCGGTACTCGCTGTCGTAGTCGTCCTCGACGATCCAGGAGCGGTGCTCGCGCGCCCACATGACGAGGTCGAGCCGTCTGCCGACGCCCATCCGTACCCCCAGCGGGAACTGGTGCGAGGGCGTGACGTGCATCAGCCGGGGCGCCCGCGCCCGGCCGGCCAGCACATCGACCCGTGCGCCGTCGTCGTCGACCGGCACCGGTGCCGCTTCGAGACCGTGGACCCGGATGAGGGAGCGGACCACGGGATGGCCGGGGTCCTCGCAGCCGACGGTGTCGCCCGCGCGCAGCAGTGTACGGAGCACCAGGTCCATGGACTGCGTCGTGCCGCTGGTCACCACGATGTCGTCGGGGGCGCAGACCAGGCCGCGGGTCCGGGCCAGGTGGTCGGCGATCGCGGCGCGCAGGTCCGGGAGCCCGGCCGCCTCCTGGTAGCGGGTCGGGGCCGCCGTGCGGGCCGTCGCCCGCCAGGCGCGGGCCCAGCCGTCGCTGCCCTCGTGCACCGGCCCGGTCTCGCCGGTGCGCAGGGCGAACGCGGGGCGCGGCGCCTGCGCCGGGGCGGGCGCGGCCGGGGCCGGGACCGCCGGGGCGGTGCCCGTCCGCCGGGCCGCCCGGTTGAGCCGCGCGACGTAGGTGCCGGAGCCGGAGCGGCTCGCCAGGAGCCCTTCGGCCTCCAGACGGGTGTACGCCTCGGCGGTCACCGTGCGGGACACGGCCAGGTCCTGGGCGAGCGTACGGGTCGAGGGCAGCCGTTCACCGGCCGGCAACAGCCCGGAAAGCACCGCTTCACGCAGCGCCTCGACGAGCTGCGCCACGAGCGGCCGGCCGCCGTCGCGGTCGAGGGCGACGGGCACGGCCAGATGGGGTTTGGCCCGCGGGCCGGGTAACGGCCGTTCCACAGGTGGCATCTTCGATCTGCCTTCTATTGGCCATTGGTGGAGGTCCATGCCGAGGGTAGCTTCGGCGTTCGGCGCTTCGGAACGACGGCTCACCGGGCCGTGGGGGCACCGGTCCCGGAAGGTGGGAGGACGGCATGGGCAGCAGGGTGTCGCCGCGGGAGTACGGGGTCAGCGAGAGCAACGGCTTTCTGCCCGACGCCGCTCCGCTGACCCGGCTGCCGGGCCGTTTCGCCGAGTGGGACGAGATCGGCGCGGTGCTGCCGAAGCACCTGGCGGCGGGCCGGGCGCGGGAGTTGCTGAGCGATGTCGCCCCGCTCGACCCCGCGACGCTGACCGATCCGGCCGAACGCGAACGTGCGATGCTGCTGCTGTCCTACTTCGGACACGCGTACATCTTCGGCGGCGACGAACCGGCCGGTGCCGTTCCGGCGAACATCGCGGTGCCCTGGCACTGTGCGGCCGGTCTGCTGGGCCGGCCGCCGGTTCTCTCGTACGCCACCCAGCAGTTGCACAACTGGGGCCGCCTCACCGACGATCCGCGCATCGAACTCGGCAACATCCACCGGCTCCAGGGCTTCCTCGGCGGGATGGACGACGACTGGTTCGTCCTCGTCCACGTCGCGATCGAGGCGGCCGCGGCACCGGTGCTGCGCGCGTCGATCGCCGCGCAGGACGCCGTCCTCGACGACGACGGCGACGCCCTCACGCGGGCGCTGGGCGAGATCGCCGCGGGGCTGGGCGTGATGTCCGGCACGCTCGCCCGGATGCCGGAGCGCTGCGACCCGTACATCTACTACAACCGCGTACGCAGTTACCTCTTCGGCTGGGACAACAATCCGGCGCTGCCGGACGGAATCGTCTACGAGGGGGTGGACGCCTACGGCGGCAGACCGCAGCGGTTCGGCGGTGAGACCGGTGCGCAGAGTGCCATCATCCCGTTCCTGGACGAGGTCCTCGGGCTGGCCGGCGACGACGACCCGCTCGCCGCGTACATGCACGCGCTGCGCGCGTACATCCCGCCGGGGCACCGGGCGTTCATCGAGAAGGTGGGGCCTCGGGTCGATCTGCGGGGCTTCCTGCTGCGCCACCGGCCGGCCGGCGCGGTCGACGCCTACGACGCGTGCGTCACGGCCATGGCCGACTTCCGCGAGCTGCATCTGCGGTACGCGGCGATGTACGTGCACAAGCAGGCGCAGCGGTCCGCCGCCAACTCCACCGCGGTGGGCACCGGCGGTACGCCCTTCATGCGGTACCTCAAGGGCCATCTGGACACGGTGCGCGCCCATCGCATCGGTGCCGCGGGATGACGTCCCCGGCCCGTCCCGAGGTCCACCGGCACCTCCTGCCCGGTGTCGATCCCCGGATCTTCGCGCTGCGCGTGGCGGACGAGGTGGACGCCTTCGTCGTCCGCACGGAACGGTTCGTCGCCCTGGTCGACACGCTCGCCACGCCCGAACTGTGCGCACGCGCCCTGGAGCTGATCGCGGACGAGACCGGCGGGCGGCCGCTCCTGGTCGTCAACACGCATGCCGACTGGGACCACGTCTGGGGGAACGCGGCCGTCGAGGGGCGGGCGCCGATCATCGGCCACCGCTCGGCCGCCGCCCGCGTCCGTTCGGCGGAGGCGCGGGACACCTGGCGCGACAAGCGCGCGGCGGACGACCGCTTCGACCGGGTGCGGCTCGTCGCCCCGACCGTCACCTTCGACACCTCGTTGACCCTGGACGGCGGGGATCTGACCCTGGAGCTGCTGCACACTCCCGGCCACACCCCGGACCACATCGCCGTCTGGATTCCGCAACTGCGCGTGTGTCTGGCCGGGGACGCCGCCGAGGACCCGCTGCCCGAACTCTGGGAGGGCGACGCGTCGTCGGCGGCGCAGCTCGTCGCCTCGCTGGAACTCCTGCGGTCGCTTGCGCCGGAGCAGGTGCTTCCCTCCCACGGCGGTACGACGGACCCGGCGCTGCTCGACCGCAACCTCGGCTATTTCGCGAGCCTGTCGGGTCGGTACGCGGACGCCGTACGCGCCGGCGGTCCGGAGTTCGAGACGGTCTTCCCGGACAGCTCCGGGCTGTCCGCCCCTGCGCTGGCGTTCTACCGCGCGTGTCACCGCAAGGCGGTCCGGGCGGCCGCGGCGGGGCGCCTTTGACCCGGTCCGGGATTTGCGCGGGCGTTCCCGGCCGCCGCCCGCGCAAAACGCTCGACCGGGAAACCCAGGCCGCGCGCCCGGACAAATCGCTTGCCGCCTCCACCAAATTGTTTGCGGCCTCAACCACATTTCCGGCAGCCCCGGCGTTACGGCCGTGCCGGGGCCGGATTCAGGCGGCCCGCAGTGCCGTGTAGCGGCCCACGTGCCGCTCGGTGAGCAGCGGGACCACCGCGCCCAGGACCAGTTCGCGGTAGTGGTCCGACTCCTGGTGGCGCTCCAGCGCCCCGGCGTCCGCGTACTCCTCGACGAGCACGAACTCACGCTCGCTGCCGTCCGCCCGGTAGCCGCTGTACGCCAGGCATCCGGGTTCCGCGAGGCTCTTCTCGGCGATGTCGGCGAGCAGTTCCTCGATGCGGTCAGCGTGACCCTCACCGGCGATCCAGCGGGCCACGACCGTAACACTCATAGCATTCTCCTCAATTCCTGCACAGGCCCCGCACGCTTTTCGTGCAGGTGCCACGCAACCTCAGAAGATCACGTGTCAGCAGTTCCCCGCAAATAGCGCGAAGCCTTGCCGGAATAAGATCTTCTATGGCGTCCGGAAACCCCTCCACAGACTTCAGGAATGGCCATTTTCCGCCCTACCGCGAAAGCCCTCGGAACAAATTACCGGGGACTTTTCGAGCCATGTTCGACCGGATTTCGAAGGGGGTTCACGTGGCGTTCGAGCGGCCGGTTCCACCCCCGCGCCCCTACCGGGCGACCGGGGCCGAGCGGCGGAGCCAGTGCCGGGGCAGCGGCCGGCCCGAGGCCAGCTCCACCGCCCGGCGGGCCAGATCGGCGGCCGACGCCGGATTCTGGCCGGTGAGCAGCGCGCCGTCGGCCACCACATGGCTGCGGAACGGCTCGCCCGCCTCGTACAGCGCCCCGCGCTCGGTCAGCGCGTCGCCGAGGAAGTACGGCACGACCTGGTCCAGGCCGACCGCCCGCTCCTCGTCCCGGGTGAAGCCGGTCATCCGGCGCCCGGCGACGAGCGGGGCGCCGTCCGGGCCCGGTACGTCCAGGAGGGCGGCGACGCCGTGGCAGACGGCCGCGATCACGGCGGTCTCCCGGCTCGCCCAGTAGGCGGCGAGGAAGCCGGTCAGCCGTTCGTCGCCGGGCAGGTCGATGATCGCGCCGTGCCCGCCGGCGACGAAGACGATGCCGTAGTCCTCCGGGGTGAGCAGGTCGGGGGTCCGGGTGTGCTCCAGGCGTTCCTGGACGACCGGGTCCTCCAGGAACATGCGCTGCGGCGGGTCGGACCGGTCGATCCCGCCCGCGGGCGGGCGGCCGGACCGGGTGCTGGTGAACTCGAAGTCCCATCCGCCGGCCAGCAGCGCCCGCCACGGGTAGGCGGCCTCCGGGAGCCAGAACCCGGCGGACCGGCCACCGGGCAGACGCTCGGTGCTGCTGAGGACGATGAGCCCTTTCAAGGAATGTGTGGGCACCTTTGCCTCACTTTCGCCGGAGAGCTGTTGTTCTCTGCGGCCGATGCCGTCGGGGGGGTACAGAGTCGGGGGTACAGAAGGGAGACCATAACCCACTCCCCCGTTCTTCCCGCAAGAAGAAGGGGTGGATTTCAATGGACCTATAGGCATGCTTATGCGGGTCATGACTTCGTCTATTTGCCGGGGGTCCGCCCGGTGCCTAAATTTCTGGGTGTCCGGAACACAGCAATGCGGCCGGCCACCGAGACGCACGTCCCGCCCCATGCGCCGCCCCGTGCGGCCCCTGCGGCCGCCGCCGGAGACCTGCCCCTCATCCATGACCCCGTTCGGGAGATTCCGCCATGTCCACGAAGGTTCTGTTCGCCCTCACCAGTCACGACGAACTCGGCGCGACCGGCCGTAAGACCGGCTTCTACGTGCCCGAGGTTGCCCACCCGGCGGCGGTTTTCCGCAAGGCCGGTTACGAGATCGAGTACGTCTCCGTGCGCGGCGGCGCCGCCCCGCAGGACGGCATCAACCCCGACGACACCGTCGTCGGCGACTTCCTCGCGGACCCGGAGACCTCGAAGGCGCTGGCCGCGACGCCCGCCGCCGGTGAGGTGAAGGCGTCCGAGTACGACGCGATCTACTTCGCCGGCGGCCACGGCACGATGTGGGACTTCCCCGAGTCCGAGGAGCTGGCCTCGCTGGCCGCCGCGATCTACGAGCAGGGCGGCGCGGTCGCCGCCGTCTGCCACGGCCCGGCCGGCCTGGTGAACATCAAGCTCTCCGACGGCAGCTACCTCGTGGACGGCAAGCAGGTCTCGGCCTTCACCAACGAGGAGGAGGAGGCGGTGGGCCTGACCGGCGTCGTCCCCTTCCTGCTGGAGAGCACCCTCGCCGAGCGCGGCGCGAAGATCACCAAGACCGACAACTTCGCCCCGCACGCGGTGGCCGACCGGCGCCTGGTGACCGGTCAGAACCCGGCCTCCGCCGCGCGCGTCGCCGAGCTGGTCGTCGAGCAGCTCGCCGCCCGCTGACCGTGCGCCCCATGGGCGGGTGCCGCCCGGACCCGGAACCCCGGAGTCCGCGGCGGGCACCCGTCCACGCCGTGGGCGCGGGCCCGCCGCAAGCGGCACCGGGTGCCGCCGTCGGACCTGACGGTCATCACCTGATCGCGTAGGGTCGGGCTCAGCGCCGGTTCGGGTCGCGCCGGACCGGGACAGAGCTTCCGGGGGGATGGCTTGTCCGTACAACTAGGCTGGGTGCGCACGTTCGTCGCCGTCTACCGGCTCGGTTCCTTCACCAAGGCGGCCCAGCAGCTCGGTCTCTCCCAGCCCGCGGTGACCCATCAGATCCGCAACCTGGAGCAGGCGATGGGCCGCCCGCTCTTCGAACGGCTCCCCCACGGCGCACAGCCCACGCAGGCCGCGGACGGCCTGATCCGCGAGGTCCAGGGCCCCATCGACCTGCTGACCCACGCCGTGGACCGGGCCTTCGGCGACGACCCGGCCGCCCGCCCGCTGACCGTGGCCGGCCCCGTCGAGCTGACGACGACCCGCGTGATCCCCGCCATCAGCGACCTCGCGTCCGACGGGATGCGGCTGAACTTCACCTTCGGCCTCTCCGACGACCTGCTGGAGCGCCTGGAGGACAACGAGTTCGACCTGGTCATCTCGACCGTCCGCCCGCGCGGCCGCCGGGTGACGGCGACTCCGCTGGTGGACGAGGAGTTCGTGCTCGTCGCCTCCGCCGAACTGGCCGCCCGCCTGCCGCTGGCACGGCTGGAGACGGACGGCCCGGACGTCCTGGGCGACATCCCGATGATCAGTTACGCGGAGTCCCTGCCGATCATCCGGCGCTACTGGCACACCGTCTTCGACCGCTCCCTGACGACCCCGCCCGCCCTGGTCATCCCGGATCTGCGCGGAGCCCTCGCCGCGGTGAAGTCGTCCGCCGGCATCTCGGTCCTGCCCACGTATCTGTGCGCGGAGGAGCTGGCCAACGGCGGCATCACCCCGCTCATCGAGCCGGAGATCCCGCCGCTGAACACCTTCTACCTGGCCACCCGGCGGGGCAGCCCGCCGCATCCGGACCTCACGCTGCTGCACGGCCATCTGCTGATGAAGGCGCAGCTCTGGATCTGAGCCGCTTCCCGGCGACGGATCGCAGCGGGGCGCCCGGTGCGTCATCCTTTCGTCATCAGCGGAAGACCGGAAGGAATCCCATGGCCCAGTTGCTGCGGGTGCAGAACTTCAACGTCTCGGCGGACGGCGTCGCCGCCGGCGAGGACCAGACCCTGGAGCGGCCCTTCGGGCACGTCGATCCGGGGAAGATGTTCGCCTGGGCCGGGGCGACGGCGAGCTGGCCCAACCGGACGGAACCGGGCGGCAGCCGGGGCCTGGACGACTACATGACGCGGGACTTCTCGCACAACATCGGCGCCGAGATCATGGGCCGCAACAAGTTCGGCCCCCAGCGCGGGCCGTGGACGGACCACGAGTGGCAGGGCTGGTGGGGCGACGAGCCGCCGTTCCACACCCCGGTGTTCGTCCTCACCCACCACGAGCGCCCCTCGATCACGCTCTCCGACACCACGTTCCACTTCGTGTCCGGCGAACCGGCCGACGTCCTCGCCCGGGCGCGTGAGGCGGCGCGGGGCAAGGACGTCCGCCTCGGGGGCGGGGTGACGACCGTCCGGGAGTTCCTGGACGCGGATCTGGTGGACACCCTGCACGTGGCGGTGTCGCCGGTGGAGCTCGGGTCGGGGCTGCGGCTCTGGGAGTCCCCGGACGAGTTGCGCGACCGGTTCCACCTGGATGTCGTACCGAGCCCGAGCGGGGTGACGCACCACCTGTTCTGGCGGAAGTGAGCCCGTACGCCGTCAGTGGTAGGCGTGCACCACGGCGTGGCCCTTGCCCCGGCCGATCATCCAGCGGTTGAACGGGGTGGTGATCACGAAGGCGAGGGCCAGCGAGCCGGCGAGCGCGGCCCAGAACAGGACGCTGGACAGGCCCGCGTCCATCGCGCCGGGGATCGTCACCATGACGGTGTTGTCGATGATCTCCATGACGGCGATCGACAGGGTGTCGGCGGCGAGCGCCACCTTGAGGGCCTGCTTCAGCGGAACGTCCGCCTTCAGGACGCCGCGCATGGTGAGCGCGTAACCGAAGACGAAGGCCAGGGCGACGGAGAGAGCGACGGTGGCGCCGTTGTGGAGCCCGGCGGCGGTGCCGATCACCATGCCGAGGATCTCGCCGATGGCGCAGCCGGTGAGGCAGTGGAGGGTGGCCTGCGCGGCCATGCGCCAGGAGGTGTGCCCCGCGTGGTGACCGTGGTGTGCGTGTGCGTGGTCCATCGCGATTCCCTCCGTAGGTGCGAGCGGTCACGGGGACGGGTGTCCCGGCCCGCGCAAGCACAACCATATACCCCCTAGGGGTATTCCTGGGAGTCCTTTTCGGCGGGTTCCTCGATCGACGTTGCATGACCATGCGCAAACATGCATACTCTTCCTATGTCTAAGGTCCTCACCTCCCTGCCCACCGGCGAACGCGTCGGCATCGCCTTCTCGGGCGGCCTCGACACCTCGGTCGCGGTCGCGTGGATGCGCGACAAGGGTGCCGTCCCGTGCACCTACACCGCCGACATCGGCCAGTACGACGAGCCCGACATCGCGTCGGTGCCGGGTCGCGCCCAGGCGTACGGCGCCGAGCTGGCCCGGCTGGTGGACTGCCGGGCCGCGCTCGTCGAGGAGGGCCTGGCCGCGCTGACGTGCGGGGCGTTCCACATCCGCTCGGGCGGCAGGGCGTACTTCAACACGACGCCGCTCGGCCGCGCGGTCACCGGCACGCTGCTGGTCCGGGCGATGCTGGAGGACGACGTCCAGATCTGGGGCGACGGCTCGACGTACAAGGGCAACGACATCGAGCGGTTCTACCGCTACGGCCTGCTGGCCAACCCGCACCTGCGCATCTACAAGCCCTGGCTGGACTCCGAGTTCGTGACGGAACTGGGTGGCCGCAAGGAGATGTCGGAGTGGCTGGTCGCGCACGGCCTGCCGTACCGGGACAGCACGGAGAAGGCGTACTCCACCGACGCCAACATCTGGGGCGCCACGCACGAGGCCAAGACGCTGGAGCACCTGAACACGGGCGTGGAGACCGTCGACCCGATCATGGGCGTGCGGTTCTGGGACCCGTCGGTCGAGATCGAGACCGAGGACGTCACGATCGGCTTCGACCAGGGCCGGCCGATCACGATCAACGGCGAGAAGTTCGAGACCGCCGTCGACCTGGTCATGCAGGCGAACGCCATCGGCGGCCGGCACGGCATGGGCATGTCCGACCAGATCGAGAACCGGATCATCGAGGCCAAGAGCCGGGGCATCTACGAGGCGCCGGGCATGGCCCTGCTGCACGCCGCGTACGAGCGCCTGGTCAACGCGATCCACAACGAGGACACCCTTGCCCAGTACCACAACGAGGGCCGCCGCCTGGGCCGGCTGATGTACGAGGGCCGCTGGCTGGACCCGCAGGCGCTGATGGTCCGCGAGTCGATCCAGCGCTGGGTCGGCACGGCCGTCACCGGCGAGGTCACCCTGCGGCTGCGGCGCGGCGAGGACTACTCGATCCTCGACACGACGGGCCCGGCGTTCAGCTACCACCCGGACAAGCTGTCGATGGAGCGCACCGAGGACTCCGCGTTCGGCCCGGTGGACCGCATCGGCCAGCTCACCATGCGCAACCTGGACATCGCCGACTCCCGCGCCAAGCTGGAGCAGTACGCGGGCCTGGGCATGATCGGCAACGCCAGCCCGGCGATCGGCGCGGCCCAGGCCGCCGCCACCGGCCTGATCGGCTCCCTCCCGGAGGGCGGCGCCGAGGCGATCGCCTCGCGCGGCGAGGTCTCGGACGCGGACGAGATGCTGGACCGCGCCGCGATGGAGTCCGGCACGGACTGACGCCTCACGGCACGGGGAAGGGCCGGGCACCCCGCGAGGGGGCGCCCGGCCCTTCCCCGTGGTCCGCGTGGTCCGGCAGCGGCCAGGTCATTCCGGCAGCGGCCAGGGCTCGTGACCGCTGAGGTCGGTGGCCGCCCCCACCTCGTGGAATTCCAGGCCCAGATAGATGCGGCCCGCCCACTCCTCCGGCATCTGGTGGTCGATGAAGTCCAGATCGCCGATCTCGGACTCGTCGGTGAGGTCCCAGTCCTCGAAGTAGGCGAAGACCCGGACGCGGGCCTCCTCCTCCGACACCCCGAACCGTCCGGCCAGCGCCGCGACGATGTGGCGCACGGTGTCCGCGCCCCGCTCGGTCACCGGCACGGGGAAGTCGGTCATCACCTCGCCGATGTGGTGCCCGGCCGCACGCAGCTCCGCCCGGAGGCGGTCCGCGTAGCGCCCGGCGAAGGCGTCGGCGCGCGCCCACAGCGCCTCGGTGTCCGGCTCCCGGCCGCTCTCCCGTGCCTCGGCGAGTTCCGCGAGGTCCCGGGCCCTGAGCTCGCGCTCCTCCGCCACGAACTCCGGTCCCGCGAGCCGCTCGGTGAGGGCACACACCTCGGCGAAGCGCTCCTCGTCGGCCGGGTCCGCGACGACGTCGAAGGCGGCCCGAGCCAGTTCCCGCTGCCCGTCGACGGACTCCTCGGGCCGGCGGGCGGCCTCCGGCAGCTCGGTCACGCCTCTCATCATCCAGCGGGTCAGCCCGATGTCGAAGGCCCGGACGGCACCGTCCGGTCCGTAGCCCTCCCGCACCAGCAGCTCGGCCGTACCGTGCGCCCGGATCAGGCAGTTGCGCACCGGCCCGAACCACGGTGTGGCCACCACGGGCAGCAGGAGGGAGCAGTAACGCACAACCATGAGCGCCGCCGCCCGAACCCGATCCCCCTGCACCCCCTCAGCAAAGCCAACCGGCTCCCAAACCTCGGGCCCAAGCTCCAACCCCAGGCCGTCCTCAAGGTCCCCCATACGCTCGAACACAACCCTTCCAGCCGTCCGGCCGAACCCGCCGCCCCACACCACCGGCCCCACTTGCCCGGCTCCCACACGCCGCAACACGGTGACTCCGCCATCACACCAGTCACAGCAAGACCCTCTCATCGTGGAGGCGACCTCCTCACTGCCCACCGACACGAACCGCCTGAGCCACTCGCACACCAAGCTTTCTGTTTCACTACCGCAAGGCTCATGGAATCCATCCCTCCAGCTCCAGCACAACCGCCTCCAGCTGGTCCTCAAAATCCGCACTGGAGAGTTCTCCACTGTCGAAAGATCGCCATGATTCGGACAGGGAGTCAATCAGGTCGCTCTTCCTCATGAGAAGAACGTAAAAATCTTCTCCGCTCAGCAAATCCTTCCCCTTGGAAATCACCCAGACGACACCCGCCGCGTCGGCCGAGATCCCTCGTCCTGCGAGTTCGACAGCGCGCCACGAGACTCTCGAGTCAGCAGCAACCTTGAGAAACACTTCGAGCGCCTCGGAGTTTCTTGCAGCCATCCACGTTCCCTTCGATCGGGACACAGCGCTTGAACACAATTGACTTCAAGGACAGGGGGCGAGGGGCGTGGTCATGTTTCCGTCAGTTCCCGACATCACAACCCCAGGTTCATTTTCCCTGCATGCGGTTCCTTGTTAAACGGGCCAGGCCAACGCTGCACGATCCGCGCACCTTGCAGCCATCTCCCTCACTGAAGATCGAGCTGCCGGGTCTTGAGTGATACCGGTCTCGAGGTACCCCCATTCGCATCCTCCAGAACACGCAGATAGTTCGTCGCGGAACTGTTGCGCAAATTTCCGTGAGTTGATGGAGGCGGCTTCGGCCGCAGGTTGAGGCTGGAGCCCATCTGCCCATTTGCCGGCCTGAGCTGAGCCCCAGCCGCGCAATCGCAAGCAGTCGAGTGACCTATGGTGAGGAGATTACGCGTAACGTCGCCCGCAATGTCCGCACCAGCACCCCACGGCCCCGACGCTTCGAACCCCTCACCGCCGACGAAGCCCGCCAGTTCCTCGCGGCCACGCGCAGACACCGGCTGCACGCGCTGTTCGAACTCGCCCTCCACACCGGACTCCGCAAGGGCGAACTCCTCGGCCTGCGCTGGGAAGACCTCGACCTCGACGCGGGCACCGCCGCAATCCGCCGCACCCTTCAGCGCACCAGCGCAGGCGGGCTCACCACGCTGCCCACCAAGACGCGAGCCTCCGAGCGCCGCATCGCCCTCCCCACCCGCTGCGTCCAGTCGCTGAAGCTCCAGCACGAACAGCAGAAGCGCGAACGCGAGGCCGCAGGCACCACCCGGCAGCACGACGGGTACGTGTTCACCACAGCGCAGGGCAGACCGATTGACCCGACCAACCTCACCCGCACCTTCACCACGCTCCTCCGCAAGGCCGGCCTCCGCCGCATCCGCTTCCACGACCTCCGGTACTCCACCGCCACCCTGCTCATGGAACAAGGCGTGGAACTCGTCGTGATCAAGAAACTCCTCGGCCATGCCCACATCGACGTCCTCAGCACCGCGCTCAACGACCCGACGAACATCGAGATGGCCGACGGCGACACCGACGAACCACCGCCCTGCGCCGCACTCGTCCGCTGACGTTGCCGTCAAGTACTGCCGTCCCCCCACGCAGAAGCCCCGCCAGGACACACCTGGCGGGGCTTCACGTTTGCTATTGCCACTCAAGGGAGGTGGTGGACGGCTGGCGAGTTCACGCCAGGGAGTCCACCTCCGCATTATTCTCGGCGATCATCCCCCGAAAGAAATCGGAGAAGGTTCGGTACCTTTCGATTTCCCCGCCCGCAAGCCAGAGGACAGGGGACGGTCGTTTCAAATCGCTCACACACGGCATGACGAGGATGTCGATGTCCGTCCGTGACGCCCCGATGGGAATCAGGCGGGTGAAGCCTTCTCCACGCTCGATCTCCACCTCATCCTCGATCACACGCACCAATTCCTCAGCTTCGGCGTAAGCGTCGGTATAGAAGTCCGCCGTCCCGAACAGGTCAATGTCCTGCAAAATGGCCGACCAGCCATCCGCATGCAGGAGGAAATCGGCGTATTCAGGGTCCACCGAACAGTGCGTCACCGTAGCGATTTCCGCGATCCGACCCGGTACGGCTGGAGGTCGACGTTGCTCGTGACGCCAAAGCCCGTCTCGGTCACTCACCGCCAACCTGCGCTTAGCCGTTTCCATTTCCGCGAAGAGCGCCGACCAATCAGACACCGCCACCCCTGTTATCCACGAGCACGAAGCGCCTAGGGCTGCACCCTACAGGGCAGCGTTGCCCTTGGGCAGAAAGGCTGCTGTTCACCCGCTTCGTCATGTCGATCCAGATCGGGGGTACCCCATGGCCCAGCCACATCGCGTCAGGCGCATGCCCAGCAACACCGGAGTACGGGGTCCCAGCTGCCGCCGCACGGCGCCGCTCGGCCGCTGCCTCACGTGCCGCCTCCCTCCTGATTGCACCAGCAGTGGAAACCCGGCCCGTAGGTGACATCTGCCCCCGGGCAATCGCAGCATTGGCCGCATCTACATAGTCCGCAAACTGCTGCGCTTCCGCGTCTGTAGCCCAGTCAGGGATCCTGACGCGGGCGTCCGAGGTGCCGGAGCTGAAGTTGGTGCCGTTGTAGAAACTGGAGTTCGGGTACGGCTTGTAGGCGGCACCCCCGACCTCCTGTGGCGGAACACGTCCAACGGGAACATGTACATCCGGCACGGCAAGGCCGGCGCGGTCTCCGGCAGCGTGGACCTGAATTCCCTGAAGACGGGCGCCGCCTCCCGCGAGGGGAAGGACACCTCGTACGGCACCGGGTGGACCGGTGCCAAGATCGACATCGTGATGGGCATACCGGACGTCAACGGCGACCGCGTCCCGGACCTGTGGGCGCGGTTCACCGCAGACGGATCGGTGAAGGTGTACCACCCGTCCGCCACCAACACGAACCCTGCGGCGAAGACCGTGATCTACGGCGGCTGGGAGAACATCAAGGCTTTCGGCTGACACCGTCCCGCCACGTGACCGAGCCCACCCTCCGCGCAGCGGCGTCTCCCGCGACAATGTAGGCGTGATCACCTCGCCGACACGGAGTACGGGCCGACGCGCCGAGCATGCGGCGACGCCGTACGTGGATCTCTCGCGGGCGGAGTGGAGCGCGCTGCGCGACCGGACGCCGTTGCCGTTGACCGCCGAGGAGGTCGAGCGGCTGCGCGGGCTCGGGGACGTCATCGACCTCGACGAGGTGCGGGACGTCTATCTGCCGCTGTCCCGGTTGCTGAACCTGTACGTGCAGGCCACCTCCGGGCTGCGCGGGGCGCTCAACACCTTCCTCGGGGACGCCGGGAACGGGCAGGGCGCGCAGCGCGGGACGCCGTTCGTCATAGGGGTCGCGGGCAGTGTCGCCGTGGGCAAGTCCACCACCGCGCGCATCCTGCGGGCACTGCTCGCGCGCTGGCCGGAGCACCCACGGGTGGAGCTGGTGACCACCGACGGGTTCCTGCTGCCGATGGAGGAGCTCCGGGCGCGCGGTCTGATGTCGCGCAAAGGGTTCCCGGAGTCGTACGACCGGCGCGCCCTCACCCGTTTCGTCGCCGACATCAAGGCGGGCAAGGACGAGGTGACCGCCCCCGTCTACTCGCACCTCATCTACGACATCGTGCCCGGCGAGCGGCTCACCGTGCGGCGGCCGGACATCCTGATCGTCGAGGGGCTCAACGTCCTGCAGCCCGCCCTCCCCGGCAAGGACGGCCGCACCAGGGTCGGGCTCGCCGACTACTTCGACTTCAGCGTGTACGTGGACGCCCGGCCGGAGGACATCGAGACCTGGTATCTCAACCGGTTCCGCAAGCTGCGCGAGACCGCGTTCCAGGACCCGTCCTCGTACTTCCGGAAGTACACCCAGGTCTCCGAGGCGGAGGCGCTGGAGTACGCGGCCACCATGTGGCGGACCATCAACCGGCCGAACCTCGTGGAGAACGTGGCGCCGACCCGCGGACGTGCCACGCTGGTGCTGCGCAAGGGGCCCGACCACAAGGTCCAGCGGCTGTCCCTGCGCAAGCTCTGACTCCTGGTCCGGCTCCTGGAAGGGTGCTCCGTGCTGCATCTGCGCCTCATCGTGCCCGCCGACCGTACGGACGAGGTGGTGCGCCTGCTGGAGCGGACGCCCGGCACCGCCCATCTCGCCGTGCTGCCCGGCGTGGCCCGCGACCCGTCCGGTGACGTGGTGCTGTGCGATGTGGCGCGCGAGGCGGGCGACGAGCTGATCGGGGCGCTGCGGCGGCTCGGCGTCGACCGGTACGGGGCGATCACGGTGAACGGCCTGGAGCTGACGCTCTCCGCCTGCGCCGACCGGGCCGAGAAGGAGGCGCCCGGCGAGGGCGCGGACGCGGTGCTGTGGGAGGAGCTGTCCGAGGCGACCCACGAGGAGTCCACGTTCAGCGTCACCTACCTGGCGTTCCTCGCCGTCGCCACGATGATCGCGGCCTGCGGTGTGATGCTCGACAACGCGATCCTCATCGTGGGCGCGATGGCGGTCGGCCCCGAGTTCGGGCCGCTGGCCGGGATCTCCACCGCCCTGGTCCAGCGCGCCCCGCACCTGGTGTGGCGCTCGCTGTGGGCACTGGTCGGCGGCTTCGCGGCGGCCATGGCGCTGACCGCCGGCTTCTCCTGGCTGATGGACCTGCTCGGGCTGTTCCGGGAGAGCATGATCGAGGCCGACCGGCCCAACACCTCGTTCGTCTGGCAGCCGGACTGGCTGTCGTTCGTCGTGGCGTTCCTGGCGGGCATCGCCGGCACGCTCTCGCTGACCTCGTCGAAGTCCGGCGCGCTGATCGGGGTCGCCATCTCGGTGACGACCGTACCGGCCGCGGCCAACGCGGCGGTGGCCTTCAGCTACAGCGACTACCCCCAGATGTCCGGCTCGGCGCGCCAGCTCGCGGAGAACCTCGGCGGCATCGTCCTGGCCGGCACGCTGACGCTGATCACGCAGAAGGCGCTGTGGCGCGCGGCCCAGCGCCGCCAGCGCGCCCAGGAGCCCCCGGCGGCGGCGAACGGCAGCCCCGGCGCCGGGTGACGTACCGGCAGGATCGGGGGCGTCCGGACTGCCGTAACCCCCACAAGCACCGGACGGCGGGGCACTGACACGATGCGGCCATGTCCGAACCAGGGGAAGTGATCTACCGCGTTCCCGCGCGGAACGTGTCGTGGTGGGGTACGGGGGTGTGTGCCGTCGCGGCGGTCCTGGCCGTGCTCCTCGTATGGCAGTGGCCGGACGCCCCCGCCGTGGCGTTCTGGCTGTGCGTGGTGATCGCGCTGATGGGGCCGGTCTTCCTGTATCTGGCCACCGCCCGGCTCACCGCGGGCGCGTACGGGCTGCGCTCCCGGACCCTGCTGCGCCGCCGTTCGGTGCCGTGGTCCCGGGTCGCGGAGCTGCGCCGCTACATCCAGCCCGGCAGGAACCACGACATCCACCGGGTCAGCGTGCTGCTGGAGAACGGGCGGTCGTTCCGGCTGCCGCTGCCGATGAGCGGCACCGACCTCGCCCGGTTCGACGCGGAGCTGGAGGCGCTGCGCGCCCTGCACCGCCGGTACGGGAGCCCCGCGCCGGACGGCGAGGCGCCCGTCATCACGCACCGGGCGGCGGGGCGCCGGCCCGTCGTCACCTGGATCGTGTGCGCGCTGCTGCTCACCGCCTCGGCCGTCGCGGCCACCTACGTGGCGGACGCCGCGGCGGAGCGGCGCGCCTGGCGGGCGGCCGTGCCCTGCACCGACGCCACCCCGGCCGGTGAGCGCCGCGCGTGCCTGACCACGTTCACCGGGGTCATCGAGCGGACGGACGTCAACGGGGGCAGGGGCAGCAGCTATCTGTACTTCACCGGGGACGAACCCCTGCACCGGCTGGCGGTCTCCCGGGACGACGCCTCCGCGTTCCGCTCGGGCGAGAAGGTCGAGCTGGTGTTCTGGCACGGCCGACCGCGTACGGTCACCGGCGAGCGGCACGTGTGGCGCGACCACCTGACCGGCCCCGGTGAGCTGGCCGTCTTCTCCGCCGCCTGCGCGCTCGGCGCGGGGTACGCGGGGTCGCTGCTGCTGATCCGCAGGCGCGGGCGCCGGCTGCGGGACGACGAGCTGCTGCCCTCGGCCCTGCCGTTCGCGGGCGCGTTCGCCGTGACGGCCGCGTGGCTGCTGCCGCTGTGCGCCCTGCGTCCCACGGACCCGCCGGGCTCGCCCGGCACCGTGGTCTGGGCGGCGGCGGGCACGGCGGGCAGCACGGTCGCGTTCGTCCTGGCCTGGCGCGCCACCCGCCTCCGCACCCCCGGCGAGACCCCCGCCGTCGCACCGGACGGGCGCGACCACTTCCTGTCCGCCCGGTTCCTGGAGCACACCGCGTACAACCCGAACCTGTACGGCACCCATGTCGTCATCGGTGGCGGCCCGCCCGCCGTGACCCCGCACCCCGGTCCCGGCCGCTTCGCCGCCCACCGCATCCCGGCGGAACGCCTGACCGTGGTGGACGTGCGGCGGGCACGGGGCAGCGACGGTGACCTCGTGCCCCGCGGCTGGCACATCGCCGAGATCGACGACGCCGGTGAGCCGGTCAGGCTGGCCGCCGCCCCCGGCGACCTGGCCCGCATCCTGGACGCGCTGAAGCGCGAGCGCGACGCGGACGGGGGAGACCCGGACCCGAGCCACCCCCGCAACCGCTGACGCTCAGCCCAGCGCCGACTTCACCACGTCCGCCAGCCGGCCCGCCACCGCGCGGGCCTGCTCGATGTCCGCCGCCTCGACCATGACCCGTACCAGCGGCTCCGTGCCCGAGGGGCGCAGCAGGACGCGGCCGGTGGCGCCCAGTTCCCGCTCCGCCTGGGCGACGGCCGCGGCGACCTCCTGCGAGGTGTGCACGCGGGACTTGTCCACGTCCGGGACGTTGACCAGGACCTGCGGCAGCCGCTCCATGACGCCGGCCAGCTCCGCGAGGCTGCGGCCCGTCGCGGCGACCCGGGCGGCCAGCATCAGACCGGTCAGGGTGCCGTCGCCGGTCGTGGCGTGGTCCAGGACGATGACGTGGCCGGACTGCTCGCCGCCCAGCGCGTAGCCCTCGGCCTTCATCGACTCCAGGACGTAGCGGTCGCCGACGGCGGTCTGGACGAGCTGGATGCCCTCGCGCTCCATGGCGAGCTTGAAGCCGAGGTTCGACATCACGGTGCCGACCACGGTGTCCCCGCGCAGCCGGCCGGCCTCGCGCATGGCGAGGGCCAGCACGGCGAGGATCTGGTCGCCGTCGACCTCGGCGCCCGTCGCGTCGACGGCCAGGCAGCGGTCGGCGTCGCCGTCGTGCGCGATGCCGAGGTCCGCGCCGTGCTCGACGACGGCGGCGCGCAGGAGCTCCAGGTGGGTGGAGCCGCAGCCGTCGTTGATGTTCAGCCCGTCCGGGTCGGTGCCGATCGTGACGACCTCGGCCCCGGCGCGGGTGAACGCCTCCGGCGAGACGCGGGCGGCGGCGCCGTGCGCCTCGTCCAGGACGACCTTGAGGCCGTCGAGCCGGTTCGGCAGGACGCCGATGAGGTGGGCGACGTACCGGTCGAAGCCCTCCGCGTAGTCGGTGACGCGGCCGACGCCGGCGCCGGTGGGCCGGGACCACGGCGCACCGGTGCGGTGCTGCTCGTACACCGACTCGATGCGGTCCTCCAGCTCGTCGGCCAGTTTCTGGCCGCCGCGGGCGAAGAACTTGACACCGTTGTCCGGCATCGCGTTGTGGCTGGCGGAGAGCATGACTCCGAGGTCCGCGCCCAGCGAGCCGGTCAGGTACGCCACCGCGGGGGTCGGCAGCACGCCGACGCGCAGCACGTCGACGCCCGCGCTCGCCAGGCCGGCCACGACCGCCGCCTCCAGGAACTCTCCGGACGCGCGCGGGTCACGGCCCACCACGGCCGTGGGCCGATGGCCCTCGAAAGTACCCGCCTCGGCCAGTACGTGCGCCGCGGCCACCGAGAGGCCGAGCGCGAGCTCGGCCGTCAGGTCCGCATTGGCGACGCCACGCACGCCGTCCGTGCCGAAGAGTCGTCCCACTGTTGTCCTCCGAAAGTGCTCCGAAACGCAAAAGTCAGATCAAGCAACCAACAAGCCTATGAACGCCTTATGTCGTTATATGCCCGAGGATGTCGATAAACGAACGCCCCGGCAGCACGAGGTGTGCCGCCGGGGCGAACGTGTAACGCGGGTGAGCAGGCGGTTTAGCGCTTGCTGTACTGCGGGGCCTTGCGGGCCTTCTTGAGACCGGCCTTCTTGCGTTCGACCGCACGGTCGTCGCGGGAGAGGAAGCCGGCCTTCTTCAGGGTCGGGCGGTTGTTGTCCACGTCCGCCTCGTTCAGCGCGCGGGCGACACCGAGGCGCAGGGCACCGGCCTGACCCGAGACGCCGCCACCCGCGATACGGGCGATGACGTCGTAGCGGCCGTCCAGCTCAAGCACCTTGAAGGGCTCGTTGACTTCCTGCTGGTGCACCTTGTTGGGGAAGTAGCTCTCCAGGGTGCGACCGTTGATCTTCCACTTGCCGGTGCCGGGGACGATCCGGACGCGGGCGATCGCGTTCTTGCGACGGCCCAGGCCGGCGGCGGGCTGCGGGTCGCCGAAGCGGCCGGCGAGCGACTCGGAGGTGTACTCGCCCTCGACGGGGACCTCCGACTCGAAGGTGGTCACCTCGGCGTAGTTCTCCTCGCCTTCGGTGCCCTCGACGGTCTCTACAGTGGTCTCGGCCACGATTCTCCTCAGATCTTTCTTTATGTCTTGGGGGGAGGCCGGAACTACTGCGCGACCTGGGTGATCTCGTACGGGACCGGCTGCTGCGCAGCGTGCGGGTGCTGGTCGCCCGCGTAGACCTTCAGCTTCGAGATCATCTGACGGCCCAGGGAGTTCTTGGGGATCATGCCCTTGATGGCCTTCTCGACGGCCTTCTCCGGGTTGTTCGCCAGGAGGTCGTCGTAACGCACCGAACGCAGACCGCCCGGGAAACCGGAGTGGCGGTAGGCCATCTTCTGGGTGCGCTTGTTGCCGGACAGGTGAACCTTGTCGGCGTTGATGATGATGACGAAGTCGCCCATGTCCATGTGGGGGGCGTAGATCGCCTTGTGCTTGCCTCGGAGGAGGTTCGCAGCCGTGGTGGCGAGACGGCCCAGGACGACGTCCTGCGCGTCAATGATGTGCCACTGGCGGGTCACATCGCCGGGCTTGGGGCTGTACGTACGCACTTCGTAGCCTTCGCTTCTTCAGTGGATGGGGTCCAGACACACGACACCTCTGAAGCGATCATGCAGCTGGGGCGCACAATGCCGGGGCGATGCCCGTATGCGAGCCACTGGTAACTGCTCCAGAGAACTTACGTACGGGCTTCTCGCATCCAAACGACACTGCCCATACGCATAACAGTCCTCGACCCTACCCGCATCGCCCCGGACGGGTCAAAACGCGCCCCCGCCGCTCCCCCTCACCGGGCCCGCTCGACCCGCCGCTCGTCCCACACCGGCTCCGAGGTCTCCCGGACGACCCCGTCCGAGCCGAAGACCAGATAGCGGTCGAAGCTCTTCGCGAACCAGCGGTCGTGCGTCACCGCGAGCACCGTGCCCTCGTACGCCTCCAGACCGTCCTGCAACGCCTCCGCCGACTCCAGGTCCAGGTTGTCCGTGGGCTCGTCGAGGAGCAGCGCGGTCGTGCCGGACAGCTCCAGGAGCAGGATCTGGAACCGGGCCTGCTGGCCGCCCGACAGCTTCTCGAACGCCTGGTCCCCCTGCCGCTCCAGCTCGTAGCGGCGCAGCACGGACATCGCCCCGCCCCGGTCCTTGGCGTGCTCGGTCCACAGGATGTCCACCAGCGTGCGGCCCAGCAGCTCCGGGTGCGCGTGGGTCTGCGCGAAGTGGCCGGGGACCACCCGCGCGCCGAGCTTCCACTCCCCCGTGTGCGCGACGGGCTCGCCCGCGAGCAGCCGCAGGAAGTGCGACTTGCCGGACCCGTTGGAGCCGAGGACGGCGACCCGTTCCCCGTAGAAGACCTCCAGGTCGAACGGCTTCATCAGGCCGGTCAGCTCCAGCCCGGCGCAGGTCACCGCGCGCACCCCGGTCCGGCCGCCGCGCAGCCGCATCCGGATGTCCTGCTCGCGCGGCGGCTCCGGCGGCGGGCCCGCCTCCTCGAACTTGCGGAACCTGGTCTGCATCGCGTGGTAGCGGCTGGCCATGTCGGGGCTGATCGCGGCCTGCTGGCGCAGCCGGTGCACGAGGGCCTTGAGCCGCTTGTGCTCCTCCTCCCAGCGGCGCAGCAGCTCCTCGAAGCGGGCGAACCGCTCCTTGCGGGCCTGGTGGTACGTGTCGAAGCCGCCGCCGTGCACCCAGACGTCGCTGCCGGCCGGTCCCGGCTCCACGCTGACGATCTTCTGCGCTGCGCGGGACAGCAGCTCCCGGTCGTGGGAGACGAACAGGACCGTCTTACGGGTCTCCTTGAGCCGCTCCTCCAGCCACCGCTTGCCGGGGACGTCGAGATAGTTGTCCGGCTCGTCGAGCAGCAGCACCTCGTCGGGGCCGCGCAGCAGCGCCTCCAGGACGAGCCGTTTCTGCTCGCCGCCGGAGAGCGTGCGCACCTCGCGCCACTGCGCCTTCTCGTACGGGACGCCGAGGGCTGCCGTCGTGCACATGTCCCAGAGGGTCTCGGCCTCGTAGCCGCGCGCCTCCGCCCAGTCGCTCAGCGCCTGCGCGTACGCCATCTGCGCGGCCTCGTCGTCCACGGTGAGGATGCGCTCCTCGGCGCGGTCCACGGCGAGCGCGGCCTCCCGGATGCGGGGCTGCGCGACGGAGACCAGCAGGTCGCGGACCGTGCGCTCGTCGCGCACTGAGCCCACGAACTGCCGCATCACGCCGAGCCCGCCGCTCACCGAGACGGTGCCGCCGTGCGGCTGGAGCTCCCCGGCCAGCAGCCGCAGCAGCGTGGTCTTGCCGGCGCCGTTCGCGCCCACGAGCGCGACGACGGCCCCGTCGGCCACCCGGAACGAGGCATCGCCGAGCAGCACCCGCCCGTCCGGAAGGTAGTACTCAAGATGGCCCGCTTCGAGATGTCCCATGCACAGCATTGTCACGGCCACCGAAGCGTTGACCCAACCGGATTACGGGGCGTCTAGGATGCGCGGCATGAGCTTTGGGGATGGGGGGCCCTCGCCCTGGGGGTCCGCGGGGCCGGGGAACGGCGGAACGCCCGACTGGGAGGCGCTCGCCGATGCCTCCGCGGCTCGGGCCAGGCGGCGCAGGTGGCTGTTCGTCGGCGGGGGCGCGGTGGCCACCGCGGCCGTCGCCGCGGCCGTGGCGCTGGCCGTCATCGCGGCCGACGGGAACGGCTCCGACGCCACCGCCGGGAAGCACGCGAGCGAGCTGCCGACCGCGAGCGACCTGCCCAGCGAGATCCCTGCGCCCGAGCCGTCCTTCTCCTCGGTGGCTCCGCCGCCCCCGCCGGACCCTGGGGACTACGTCTCCGACGCGACGAAGGACCGGCTGCCGATCAACGTCCAGGCGTTCTTCCCCGGCCCGAAGCTGACCGCCGGCGACCGTACGTACAGCCGGGGCGCCACCCACCGCACCGAGAACTGCGCCGCCACCACCCAGGGCGCCCTCGGCTCGATCCTCCGGAACAACGGCTGCGACCAGGTCATCCGGGCCACGTACAGCAAGGACGGCGTGGCGGTCACCGTGGGCGTCGCGGTCTTCGACACCGAGGCGCAGGCCAAGCGGACCGCCCGGCAGGCGAGCGGCGGGCTGGCCTCGCTCAGCGGCTCCGGCGTCCCGGTGTTCTGCCGCGACGGCGTGATCTGCCGCCGCACCGCGAATTCGTACGGCCGGTACGCGTACTTCACGGTCGGCGGCTTCACGGACGGCCGGAACGTCACCAAGGCCGACCAGGACGTCTACCGCACCGGCGACGACCTCACGGACCACACGTTCCGGCAGATCCGCCACCGGGGCGAGGTCCAGGCGTCGGCCGCCGCGAACCTCACCACCACGTAGGTCTTCCGTCCGGACCGCGCCCTTCGCTCAGCAGCAGCCGGCCGCGGGCAGGCTGCGCACGTTGCGGGCCTCCACCGCCCGCGCGGCCAGCAGCCCGTCCTCCGGGTACGCGACCTCCTCCAGGGTCAGCCCGTGCGGGCGCACCACATGGACGCCGGGGTCACGCACCCCGGCCGCCAGCACCTCGGCCGGCCACGGGTCGGGGCGGCGGCCGTCGCCCACGAAGAGCATCGCGCCGACCAGCGCGCGCACCATGTTGTGGCAGAAGGCGTCCGCCTGCACGGTGCCGGTGATGATCCCGCTCGCCCCGTCCCGCACCCAGTGCAGCCGCTGGAGCGTGCGGATGGTCGTCGCGCCCTCGCGCTTCTTGCAGTACGCGGCGAAGTCGTGCTCCCCGGTCATCCGGGCGGCGGCGGCGTTCATCGCGGCCACGTCCAGCGGGCGGTCGTGCCAGAGGACATGGCCGCGCAGCAGCGGGTCCACCCCGCCGGGCCGGTCGGAGACGCGGTAGGCGTACCGGCGCCACAGGGCGGAGAACCGGGCGTTGAACCCCGCCGGGGCCGCCGCGATCCGCCAGATGCGGACGTCGGGCGCCATCCGCCCGGCGAGCCGCCGCAGCAGCTTCTCCTCGTGCTCGGCCCACACCTCGGCCGGCAGGTCCACATGGGCGACCTGGCCGCGGGCGTGCACCCCGGCGTCGGTGCGGCCCGCCACCGTCAGGTCGTACGTACGCGGGGACCGGGTCACGGTTCGCAGCGCGTCCTCGATCTCGCCCTGGACCGTGCGCCGGGCGGTCTGCTTCGCCCAGCCGGAGAAGTCCTTGCCGTCGTAGGCCAGGTCCAGCCGCACCCGGACGAATCCGGGCTCCACCTCGTCACTCACCAGCGCATCCTCTCAAGATCCCGTACAAGCCGAACGGGCCCGCACCGCCCCGGAGGGTGGTGCGGACCCGTTCAGTGGTTCCGGAACGCTCAGGCGTCCTTCGCGTCCTCGACCGGCGCCGCGTCCTCGACGGACTCGACCGGGGTCTCGTCCTTCTTGGCCGCGTCTTCCTTGACCGCACGCTTGGTGGCGGCCTCGGCCTCACCGGTGGCCTGCTGCGCCACGGTCAGCGCCTCGACCAGCTCGATGACGGCCATCGGGGCGTTGTCGCCACGACGGTTGCCGATCTTGGTGATGCGGGTGTAGCCACCGGGGCGGTTCTCGTACCGCGGGGCGATCTCGGTGAAGAGCGTGTGGACGACGCCCTTGTCCGTGATCGACTGCAGCACCAGGCGACGGTTGTGGATGTCGCCCTTCTTCGCCTTGGTGATGAAACGCTCCGCGACCGGACGCAGGCGGCGGGCCTTGGCCTCGGTCGTGGTGATGCGGCCGTGCTCGAACAGCGACTTCGCGAGGTTGTTGAGAAGAAGCTTCTCGTGCGCGGCGCTGCCGCCCAGACGGGCACCCTTGGCGGGCTTCGGCATGGGTTTTCTCCTTGTGTGCTGCACCGGCCGTATCAGGTACCGGTGTCAGTTCCCGCGCGGCGGCCGCCGCGCGGAAGTGTGTGCTGTCGCCGGACCGGGGCACCCGGAAGGGCACCCCGGCCGGGAGGCGACTCAGTACTGCTCGGTCTCCGCGAAACCGGCGTCCGCGTCGTCGTCGGCGCCGAAGGCGTCGGCGGCGGCGGTCGGGTCGAAGCCGGGAGGCGAGTCCTTGAGCGCGAGGCCCATACCGGCCAGCTTCGCCTTGACCTCGTCGATCGACTTCGCACCGAAGTTGCGGATGTCGAGCAGGTCCGCCTCGGAGCGGGCCACCAGCTCGCCCACCGAGTGGATGCCCTCGCGCTTGAGGCAGTTGTACGAGCGGACCGTGAGCTCCAGCTCCTCGATCGGCAGCGCCAGGTCCGCCGCGAGCGCGGCGTCCGTCGGCGACGGGCCCATGTCGATGCCCTCGGCGTCGATGTTGAGCTCGCGGGCCAGACCGAACAGCTCGACCAGGGTCTTACCGGCCGACGCCATGGCGTCGCGCGGGCGCATGGCCTGCTTGGTCTCGACGTCGACGATCAGCTTGTCGAAGTCGGTGCGCTGCTCGACACGGGTCGCCTCGACCTTGTACGTGACCTTGAGCACCGGCGAGTAGATGGAGTCGACCGGGATACGGCCGATCTCCTGGCCCACCTGCTTGTTCTGGACGGCGGAGACGTAGCCGCGACCGCGCTCGACGGTCAGCTCCATCTCCAGCTTGCCCTTGCCGTTCAGCGTGGCCAGGACCAGGTCCGGGTTGTGCACCTCGACACCGGCCGGCGGGGCGATGTCCGCGGCGGTGACCAGGCCGGGGCCCTGCTTGCGCAGGTACATCACGACCGGCTCGTCGTGCTCCGAGGAGACGACCAGCTGCTTGATGTTGAGGATGAGGTCGGTGACGTCCTCCTTGACGCCCGGCACGGTGGTGAACTCGTGCAGGACACCGTCGATGCGGATGCTCGTGACGGCGGCACCCGGGATCGAGGAGAGGAGCGTGCGGCGCAGAGAGTTGCCGAGCGTGTAGCCGAAGCCGGGCTCCAGCGGCTCGATGACGAACCGCGAGCGGAACTCGTCGACGACCTCTTCGGTCAGCGACGGGCGCTGAGCGATCAGCATGATGTGAATCCTTCAGTCGTGGGCGCCCACTATTTGACACCCGACAGATGAAACAAGGATACGGGCGGTACACCCCCGCAGGGGGCATACCGCCCGTACCCACGCTACTGCCGTACGGCCGTCACCGGCCGCGACGGATCAGACGCGGCGACGCTTCGGCGGACGGCAGCCGTTGTGCGGCGTCGGGGTGACGTCCTGGATCGAGCCGACCTCGAGGCCGGTGGCCTGGAGGGAGCGGATCGCGGTCTCACGGCCGGAGCCGGGACCCTTGACGAAGACGTCGACCTTGCGCATGCCGTGCTCCTGCGCGCGGCGGGCGGCCGACTCGGCGGCCATCTGCGCGGCGAAGGGGGTGGACTTGCGCGAGCCCTTGAAGCCGACGTGGCCGGCGGAGGCCCAGGAGATCACGTTGCCCGTGGGGTCCGTGATCGAGACGATCGTGTTGTTGAACGTGCTCTTGATGTGCGCGTGGCCGTGAGCGACGTTCTTCTTTTCCTTGCGACGCACCTTCTTGGCTGCGCCCTGACGACCCTTGGGGGGCATGTCTTGACTCCAGATGGAGAGGGGAGGTGATCGGTCCTACAGCGAAGACCGCTGGTTGCTGCTGAGGCCCGGGATTCCGGTCGCTCGCAGTGCGTCCGCTGAGGACTACTTCTTGCCCGGCTTCTTCTTGCCGGCGATCGCGCGACGCGGACCCTTGCGGGTACGGGCGTTGGTGCTGGTGCGCTGACCGTGGACCGGGAGGCCACGGCGGTGACGCAGACCCTGGTAGCAGCCGATCTCGACCTTGCGGCGGATGTCGGCCTGGATCTCGCGGCGGAGGTCACCCTCGGTGCGGAGGTTGGCGTCCACGTACTCGCGGATCTTGACCAGGTCCTCTTCGGCCAGGTCGCGAACACGGGTGTTCGGGTTCACGCCGGTGGTGGCGAGGATCTCCTTGGACCGGGTGCGCCCGATGCCGAAGACGTAGGTGAGGGCAACCTCCACGCGCTTTTCGCGCGGGATGTCAACACCTGAAACGCGTGCCATTCAATGGCTCCAGTTGTTAAGTCGGGGGTCTTCCGCAGAACCACTCCCGACCGCCGACCCCTCGCTGGGAGAGGTGGTACGTCCGGGTCCCCGGCCCCCGCCGGAGGTGCCGTCAGCCGTGGCTTGGACGGGTTCTGCGTATGTACGTGTTACGTGCGTCGCGCGAAGAACTGCGAGATGCAGGGGGTCGTGCGTCAGCCCTGGCGCTGCTTGTGGCGCAGGTTGTCGCAGATGACCATGACCCGGCCGTGACGGCGGATCACCTTGCACTTGTCGCAGATCTTCTTGACGCTCGGCTTGACCTTCATGGGATGTCAGGTTCTCCGGGTCAGTGCCGACGCCGCGCGGAGGCGGGCGGCGGCAAGATCTACTTGTAGCGGTAGACGATCCGGCCACGCGTCAGGTCGTACGGAGAGAGCTCCACGACGACCCGGTCATCCGGAAGGATGCGGATGTAGTGCATACGCATCTTGCCGCTGATGTGCGCGAGGACCTTGTGACCGTTCTGGAGCTCCACCTTGAACATGGCGTTCGGGAGGGACTCGATCACGGTGCCCTCAATTTCGATGGCACCTTGCTTCTTGGCCACGCTTCGCCTTTCGAATCGGCTACCTTGATCGTCTCTCGCTCCGCCGCATGCGGACACACGGATGCACGAGAGCCGACGAGTCAGTCTACGTCAGCGGACTGCCAAAGGCGAATCCGTCAAGTTTGCCCACCGGAGGAGATCCTTAGACCTCCGGACCGGAACGGATCGGCGCGGATCGGCCGGCCGCTCAGGCGAGGGGGTCCGGGGCGGCCTGGACGCCGTACTGCGCGAGCCTCTCGCGGCCGCAGTCCGGGGCGGTGAGGACCAGCGGGCCCTCCTCCGTGAGCGCGATGGAGTGCTCCCAGTGCGAGGACCAGGTGCCGTCCGTCGTGATGACCGTCCACTCGTCCTCCAGCACCTCCGTACGGGCCGTGCCGAGGGACACCATGGGCTCGATCGCCAGACAGACGCCGGGCACCAGCTTGATGCCCTTGCCGCGCTTGCGGGAGACGTAGTTCAGCAGGTGCGGGTCCATATGCATCTCGGTGCCGATGCCGTGCCCGCCGTAGTCCTCGATGATCCCGTACTTGCCGGTGGCCGGACGGGGCTGGCGGCGGATGTAGGACTCGATCGCCTTGGAGATGTCCACCAGCCGGTTGTTGACCTTCATCGCGGCGATGCCGGCCCACATCGACTCCTCGGTCACCCGCGACAGCTCGATCAGCTCCGGAGCGTGCCCCGTACCGACGAAGGCCGTGTACGCGGCGTCGCCGTGCCAGCCGTCCACGATGGCGCCGGCGTCGATGGAGATGATGTCGCCGTCCTTGAGGACCGTCTTGTCGTCCGGGATGCCGTGGACGACGACCTCGTTCACCGAGGTGCAGATGGTCGCGGGGAACCCGCCGTACCCCAGGAAGTTCGACTTCGCCCCGTGGTCGGCGATCACCTTGCGGGCGACCTGGTCCAGATCGCGGGTGGTGGCGCCGGGGACCGCGGCCTCGCGGGTCGCCGCGTGGATGGCAGCGACCACCAGCCCCGCCTCACGCATCTTGGCGATCTGCTCGGGGGTCTTGATCTGCACCATGCTGCGGCGCCTTTCCGGTAGGGCGGTGACGGGGGACGGATGTTCCACGATACGCGGCGGCACGCAGTCGGCCGCGGCGTCCGAGGACGCCGCGGCCGGCTCGTACTGCGGTACTACGGGGGGCTGCTCAGTCCTCTGCGGACTTCTTCAGCGCCTCCATGGCCCGGTCGGTCACATCGGTGACCTTGCCGAGCGCGGAGATGGTGACCACCAGGTCCTGGGACCGGTAGTAGTCGATGATCGGCTCGGTCTGCGTGTGGTAGACCTCCAGCCGGGTGCGAACCGTGTCCTCGCTGTCGTCCTCGCGCTGGTACAGCTCGCCGCCGCAGGTGTCGCAGACACCCTCGGCTTTCGGCGGGTTGTACGTGGCGTGGAAGACGTGCGCGCTGTCGTTGCGGCAGATGCGGCGGCCCGCGATCCGCTTGACGACCTCGTCCTCGGGGACCTCCAGGTCGAGCACGGCGTCCAGCTTCACGCCCTCGTCCTTGAGCATCACGTCCAGGGCTTCGGCCTGACCCACGTTGCGCGGGAAGCCGTCGAGCAGGAAGCCGTTGACCGCGTCCGGCTGGGACATGCGGTCCTTGGCCATCCCGATCGTCACCTCGTCCGGCACCAGCTGCCCCGCGTCCATGTAGGCGCGGGCCTGCTTGCCAAGGTCAGTGCCCTGGCTGATGTTGGCGCGGAAGAGGTCGCCCGTGGAGATGTGCGGAATCGACAGGTTCTTGGCAAGGTACGCGGCCTGCGTTCCCTTGCCGGCACCCGGCGGGCCGACGAGGACGATTCGCATCAGCGGAGGAACCCTTCGTAATTGCGCTGCTGGAGCTGACTCTCAATCTGCTTCACGGTCTCCAGACCCACACCCACGATGATGAGGATGCTCGTCCCGCCGAACGGGAAGTTCTGGTCCGCGCCGTCGAATCCTGCCAACGCCATCGTCGGCACAAGAGCGATCAGCCCCAGGTACAGCGAGCCCGGCCAAGTGATCCTGTTGAGCACGTAGCTCAGGTACTCGGCAGTAGGTCGACCAGCCCGGATACCCGGAATGAAGCCACCATACTTCTTCATGTTGTCGGCCACTTCCTCGGGGTTGAAGGAAATCGCCACGTAGAAGAACGCGAAGAAGACGATCAGGAGGAAGTACAGGGTGATGTAGTACGGGTGATTACCCCTGACCAGGTGGTCCTGAATCCAGATCGCCCAGCCGGACGTGGAGTTCGAGAACTGGACGATCAGGGCCGGGATGTAGAGCAGCGACGAGGCGAAGATGACGGGGATCACACCCGCCTGGTTCACCTTGAGCGGGATGTACGTCGACGTACCGCCGTACGAACGGCGCCCGATCATGCGCTTCGCGTACTGGACCGGGACACGGCGCTGGGCCTGCTCGACGAAGACGACGAGGGCGACCATCACGAAGCCGACCAGGATCACCGTGGCGAATTCGATCCAGCCGTCGGCGAGCTTGCCGCTGGTCTTGATGGCCCAGAGGGCGGACGGGAAGGTGGCGGCGATCGAGATGAACATCAGGATCGACATGCCGTTGCCGATGCCGCGGTCGGTGATGACCTCACCGAGCCACATCACGACGGCGGTGCCCGCGGTCATGGTGACGACCATGACGATGGTCGTGAAGAGCGAGTCGTTCGGGACGATCTGGTCGGCGACCGGGCAGCCGCTGAACAGCGCGCCGCTGCGGGCGGTGGCCACCAGGCCGGTGCCCTGGAGGATGGCGAGCGCGACGGTCAGATAACGCGTGTACTGCGTGATCTTGGCCTGGCCGGACTGCCCCTCCTTCTTGAGCGCCTCGAGTCGGGGAATGACCACGGTCAGCAGCTGGAGAATGATGCTGGCCGTGATGTAGGGCATGATGCCGAGCGCGAAGATCGTGATCTGCAGCAGCGCACCACCGCTGAACATGTTCACGAGGCCGAAGAGGCTGTTGTTGCCCTTGCTTGCCTGATCGACACAGGTCTGGACGTTCTCGTAACTCACGCCCGGTACGGGGATGTGCGCCCCGAGCCGGTAGAGCACGACGATGCCGAGTGTGAAGAGCAGCTTCTTGCGCAGGTCGGGCGTCTTGAACGCCCGGGCGAAGCCGGTGAGCACGGTGCCTCCTGCGACCCCCGCGCAGAGCGTAGAGGTGACGGTCTTGAGGATCGACGGATACGTAACAATCAAAGTCCCCGGACGGCGAACGCCCAGGGGTTACCACAGCAACGGACGCCACCTTACCGGCGCACCCGCCCCCCTAGGAACGACCAACCGGGGATGCCCCATTTGAGAGGGCATCCCCGGTCGGATGTTCAGTACACCGATGTGTCCGAGTTGTCTCAGACGAGCTCGGTGACGGTACCGCCGGCGGCGGTGATCTTCTCCTTGGCGGAGCCGGAGACGGCGTCAACCGAAACCTGCAGCGCCACGGAGATCTCGCCCTGTCCGAGGACCTTGACGAGGTGGTTGTTGCGCACGGCGCCCTTGGCGACCAGGTCGGCCACCGTGACCTCTCCACCCTCGGGGTAGAGCGTCGCGAGCTTGTCCAGGTTCACGACCTGGTACTCCGTGCGGAACGGGTTCTTGAAGCCCTTGAGCTTCGGGAGGCGCATGTGGAGGGGCATCTGCCCACCCTCGAAGCGCTCCGGAACCTGGTAGCGGGCCTTGGTGCCCTTGGTGCCACGACCGGCGGTCTTACCCTTGGACGCCTCACCACGACCCACACGGGTCTTGGCGGTCTTGGCGCCCGGGGCGGGCCGGAGGTCATGGGCCTTCAGCGGCTTGTTCTCCGCCATGTCAGTCGACCTCCTCAACCGTCACGAGGTGGCGGACGGTGTGCACCATGCCGCGGAACTCGGGACGGTCCTCCTTGACAACCACGTCGTGCAGGCGCTTGAGCCCGAGCGAACGCAGGGTGTCGCGGTGGTTCTGCTTGCTGCCGATGTACGACTTCGTCTGCGTGATCTTGAGGCGAGCCATTACGCACCCGCTCCCGCACGCGCACGAAGCAGGGCCGCGGGGGCGACGTCCTCGAGGGGCAGACCGCGGCGGGCCGCGATCTCCTCGGGACGCTGCAGGCCACGAAGGGCCGCCACGGTCGCGTGCACGATGTTGATCGGGTTCGAGGACCCGAGCGACTTCGACAGGATGTCGTGGACGCCGGCGCACTCGAGGACGGCACGCACCGGGCCACCGGCGATCACACCGGTACCGGGGGAAGCCGGCTTGAGCAGGACGACGCCCGCGGCCTTCTCACCCTGGATCGGGTGAGGGATGGTGCCCTGGATGCGCGGGACCTTGAAGAAGTTCTTCTTGGCCTCTTCCACGCCCTTGGCGATGGCCGCGGGAACTTCCTTGGCCTTGCCGTAACCGACACCTACGGTGCCGTCACCGTCGCCCACCACGACCAGCGCGGTGAAGCTGAAGCGACGACCACCCTTCACAACCTTGGCGACTCGGTTGATCGCGACGACGCGCTCGACGTACGCGGTCTTCTCGGCGGCGGCAGCGCCGCCGTCACGGCCCTTCCGGTCCCGCCGCTCGCCGCCACCGGCACCGCTTCCGCGGCGCTGGGGTCCAGCCATTGGATTTACCTCTCTCTGTTACGTCCGCTGTGCGTAGGAACCGGGGCTAGAACTTCAGCCCGGCTTCACGGGCGGCGTCAGCCAGAGCGGCAATCCGCCCGGCGTACTGGTTACCACCGCGGTCAAACACGACGGCCTCGACGCCTGCGGCCTTGGCACGCTCGGCGACCAGGGCGCCGACCTGCTTGGCCTGGCTGCTCTTGTCGCCCTCGCCGCCACGGATGGAGACGTCCAGGGTCGACGCCGACGCGAGCGTGTGGCCCGCGATGTCGTCGATGACCTGAGCCACCATGTGACGGTTCGAACGGGTCACGACCAGGCGCGGACGCTCCGGCGAGCCGGAGATGTGCTTGCGGACGCGGATGTGGCGCCGCTTGCGAGCCGCGCGCTTGTACGCGTCGCCCTTGGCGATCTTCACGCCGTATGCCATGGCTACTTACCAGCCTTTCCGACCTTGCGGCGGATGACCTCGCCGGCGTACTTGACGCCCTTGGCCTTGTACGGGTCAGGCTTCCGCAGCTTGCGGATCTTGGCCGCGGTCTCGCCGACCTTCTGCTTGTCGATGCCCTCGACGCTGAACTTCGTGGGGGTCTCCACCTTGAAGGTGATGCCCTCCGGGGCCTCGATCAGGATCGGGTGGCTGTAGCCCAGGGCGAACTCCAGGTTGGAGCCCTTCGCCTGGACGCGGTAACCGACACCGCTGATCTCGAGCGCCTTGATGTATCCCTGGGTCACACCGGTGATCATGTTCGCCACCAGCGTGCGGGACAGGCCGTGCAGGGCCTTGTTCTGACGCTCGTCGTTCGGGCGGACGACGTTCAGGACGCCGTCCTCACCCTTGGTGACCTCGATGGGCGCCGCGACGGTGTGCGTCAGGGTGCCCTTGGGGCCCTTCACGCTGACCGTACGGCCATCGATGGTGACGTCCACACCGGCGGGAACCTGGATGGGGAGCTTGCCGATTCGCGACATGAGCTGTTCCTCCGTTCCCGACTACCAGACGTAGGCGAGGACTTCCCCACCTACGCCCTTCTTCTGAGCCTGCTGGCCGGTCAGGAGACCGTGGGACGTGGAGATGATCGCCACGCCCAGGCCGCCGAGGACCTTCGGCAGGTTGGTGGACTTTGCGTAGACACGCAGACCCGGCTTCGAAATGCGCTTGATGCCGGCGATCGAACGCTCGCGGTTCGGGCCGAACTTCAGCTGGAGGACGAGGTTCTTGCCGACCTCGGCGTCCTCGACCTTCCAGCCGGTGATGAAGCCCTCCTGCTGGAGGATCTCCGCGATGTGCGACTTGATCTTGCTGTGCGGCATCACGACGTCGTCGTGATACGCCGAGTTCGCGTTGCGCAGACGCGTGAGCATGTCTGCGATGGGATCAGTCATGGTCATGAGTTGGCCTTCGGCCTCTCTCGCCGGGGTTTCCTGTATGCGCCATCCCTCTCCCCGCTCAGAGGCGGGACGGGTGCGGTGCGGGGACCTACGGCGTAGTAAGTCGGTCATGGGCGGCAGGCGCCCAACCCTGCAAGCCTACGGCATGCGGAGCCGGGCTCCTGCCGACCAGATGCTTACCGAGAGTCTCCGGTGATTCCCAACGCCCAAGGGGCGAAGGAGAATTACCAGGAGCTCTTGGTCACGCCCGGCAGCTCGCCGCGGTGAGCCATCTCACGAAGGCACACGCGGCACAGGCCGAACTTGCGGTAGACGGAGTGGGGCCGGCCGCAGCGCTGGCAGCGGGTGTACCCGCGGACGCCGAACTTCGGCTTGCGGGCGGCCTTAGCGATCAGAGCCTTCTTCGCCACGGTCAGTTCTCCTTGAACGGGAAGCCGAGGTGACGAAGAAGGGCACGACCCTCGTCGTCGTTGGTCGCCGTGGTGACCACGGTGATGTCCATGCCCCGGACCCGGTCGATCTTGTCCTGGTCGATCTCGTGGAACATGACCTGCTCCGTGAGACCGAAGGTGTAGTTGCCACGGCCGTCGAACTGCTTCGGCGACAGGCCGCGGAAGTCACGGATACGCGGAAGCGCGAGCGACAGCGTACGGTCCAGGAACTCCCACATGCGGTCACCGCGGAGGGTGACGTGGCAGCCGATCGGCTGCCCCTCGCGCAGCTTGAACTGCGCGATCGACTTGCGGGCCTTGGTGACGGCCGGCTTCTGACCGGTGATCGTGGTGAGGTCCTTGACGGCACCGTCGATCAGCTTGGAGTCGCGGGCGGCGTCGCCCACACCCATGTTGACCACGATCTTGACGAGACCGGGGATCTGCATGACGTTCTCGTAGGAGAACTCCTCACGCAGCTTGCCGGCGATTTCCTCGCGGTAGCGCGTCTTGAGACGCGGCGCGGTGGTGGTAGTCATCAGATGTCCTCACCGGTGCGCTTGGCAACACGGATCTTGTTGCCCTCGTCGTCAAAGCGGTAGCCGACGCGAGTAACGACCTTCTTGCCGTCCTTCTCAACAACCAGCTGCACGTTGCTGACGTGGACGGGGGCCTCGGTCGTCACAATGCCACCGGTCTGCGAACCGCGAGCGGTCTGGCCGGCCTTGGTGTGCTTCTTGACCCGGTTGACACCCTCGACGAGGACGCGGTCCTGAGCCGGGTAGGCCACGATGACCTTGCCCTGCTTGCCCTTGTCCTTGCCGGTGATGACCTGGACCAGGTCGCCCTTCTTGATCTTCATGCTTACAGCACCTCCGGCGCGAGCGAGATGATCTTCATGAACTTCTTCTCGCGCAGCTCACGGCCCACCGGGCCGAAGATACGGGTGCCGCGGGGGTCGCCGTCGTTCTTCAGAATGACGGCGGCGTTCTCGTCGAAGCGGATGTACGAGCCATCCTGGCGACGACGCTCCTTGACGGTGCGAACGATGACGGCCTTGACGACGTCACCCTTCTTCACGTTGCCACCGGGGATCGCGTCCTTGACGGTGGCGACGATGACGTCACCGATGCCCGCGTAGCGGCGACCCGAGCCACCGAGAACACGGATGGTGAGAATTTCCTTCGCACCCGTGTTGTCGGCGACACGCAGTCGCGACTCCTGCTGGATCACGTCTATCTCCTGATCGTCTGCCGGTTCCCGGCAGGGGTTCCTTGACGGGAACCCCTGCCGAGCCTGGCGGAACTGACCCGAGGGGAAGTCCCCTCAGGAATTACTTGGCCTTCTCGAGGATCTCGACGATGCGCCACCGCTTCGTGGCGGACAGCGGCCGGGTCTCCATCAGGAGGACGCGGTCGCCGACACCGGCGGCGTTCTGCTCGTCGTGGGCCTTGAGCTTGTTCGTACGGCGGATGACCTTGCCGTACAGGGCGTGCTTCACGCGGTCCTCGACGGCGACGACGACGGTCTTGTCCATCTTGTCGCTGACGACGAGGCCCTCACGGGTCTTGCGGAAGCCGCGCTCGGCGGTCTTGCTCTCAGTCACAGTGTTCTCGCTCATCAGACGCTCTCCACCGTTTCGATGCCCAGCTCGCGCTCGCGCATCAGGGTGTAGATCCGGGCGATGTCCTTACGGACGGACTTGAGCCGACCGTGGTTCTCGAGCTGGCCCGTCGCCGCCTGGAAGCGGAGGTTGAACAGCTCTTCCTTGGCCTCGCGGAGCTTGTTGAGGAGCTCCTCGTTGCCCAGCTCGCGCAGCTCGGACGCCTTGGTACCGGCCGACATCACGCTTCACCTGCCTCGCGCTTGACGATCCGGCACTTCATCGGCAGCTTGTGGGCCGCACGGGTCAGCGCCTCACGGGCGATCTTCTCGTTGGGGTACGACAGCTCGAACATGACGCGTCCGGGCTTGACGTTGGCGATCCACCACTCCGGCGAACCCTTACCGGAACCCATGCGGGTCTCGGCCGGCTTCTTCGTCAGGGGACGGTCCGGGTAGATGTTGATCCAGACCTTGCCGCCACGCTTGATGTGACGCGTCATGGCGATACGAGCGGACTCGATCTGACGGTTCGTCACGTAGGCCGGGGTCAGCGCCTGGATGCCGTACTCGCCGAACGCAACCTGCGTGCCACCCTTGGACATACCGCTGCGCTTCGGGTGGTGCTGCTTGCGGTGCTTGACCCTACGGGGGATCAGCATTTCGGTCAGGCCTCCGTTCCGGTGCTCTCAGCAGCCGGAGCAGCGGCGGTCGCCTCGGCCTTGGGGGCCTCGGCGGCCGGAGCCGACTGCTGCGGCTTGCGGCCGCGGCCGCCACGCTCGCCACCGCGGCCACCGCGGCCGGCCGGGCGGTCGGCGCCGCCACGGGCCGGGCGGTTGCCCGCACGGGCGGCGGCGTTCTCGGCGCGGACCTCGGCGATGTTCTTGACGTCGCCCTTGTAGATCCAGACCTTCACGCCGATGCGGCCGAAGGTCGTCTTGGCCTCGAAGAAGCCGTAGTCGACGTTCGCGCGGAGCGTGTGCAGGGGCACACGGCCCTCGCGGTAGAACTCCGAGCGGGACATCTCGGCGCCGCCGAGGCGGCCACCGCACTGGACCTTGATGCCCTTGGCGCCGGCCTTCATCGTGCTCTGCATGCTCTTGCGCATGGCACGGCGGAAGGAGACGCGGGAGGACAGCTGCTCGGCGACGGCCTGGGCCACCAGCTGAGCGTCCGTCTCGGGGTTCTTGACCTCGAGGATGTTCAGCTGGACCTGCTTGCCGGTCAGCTTCTCCAGCTCGCCGCGGATGCGGTCGGCCTCGGCGCCGCGGCGGCCGATGACGATGCCCGGACGAGCGGTGTGGATGTCGACGCGGACGCGGTCGCGGGTGCGCTCGATCTCAACCTTCGAGATGCCGGCGCGCTCCATGCCCTTCGTCATCATGCGACGAATGGCGACGTCTTCCTTGACGTAGTCCTTGTACAGCTTGTCGGCGTACCAGCGGGACTTGAAGTCCGTGGTGATGCCGAGCCGGAACCCGTGCGGGTTTACCTTCTGGCCCATTACCGGGTTCCTTCCTTGCTGCTGACGACCACGGTGATGTGGCTGGTCCGCTTACGGATCCGGTAGGCGCGGCCCTGGGCGCGCGGACGGAACCGCTTCAGGGTCGGACCCTCGTCCACGTACGCCTCGCTGATGACCAGCGAAGAGGCGTCGGTGTGGTCGTAGTTGTGTGCGGCGTTGGCAATGGCGCTGTCCAGCACCTTGCCGACCGGCACGCTCGCGGCCTGCGGGGCGAAACGCAGGACCGCCTGAGCCTCCGTGGCATCCATGCCACGGATGAGGTCCACCACGCGGCGGGCCTTCATGGGCGTGACGCGGATGTACCGCGCCTGGGCCCTGGCTTCCATGGTTGTCCCTTCGGTGTAAGTCATAGTCAGTCACCCCGCGTTAGCGGCGCTTCGACTTCCGGTCGTCCTTGACGTGGCCGCGGAAGGTGCGAGTCGGCGAGAACTCGCCGAGCTTGTGGCCGACCATCGACTCGGTGACGAACACCGGGACGTGGATCTTGCCGTTGTGCACCGCGATGGTGTGACCCAGCATGGCCGGGACGATCATCGAGCGACGGGACCAGGTCTTGATGACGTTCTTGGTGCCTGCCTCGTTCTGTGCGTCCACCTTCTTGGCGAGGTGGCCGTCGACGAAGGGCCCCTTCTTGAGACTGCGCGGCATCTAAACCCGCTCCTAGCGCTTCTTGTTCGTCTTGCGGCGGCGGACGATGTACTTGTTCGACGCCTTCTTGGGCGAACGAGTACGACCTTCCTTCTTACCCCACGGCGAAACCGGGTGACGGCCACCGGAGGTCTTGCCCTCACCACCACCGTGCGGGTGGTCGACCGGGTTCATGACGACACCGCGGACGGTCGGGCGGACGCCCTTCCACCGCATGCGGCCGGCCTTGCCCCAGTTGATGTTCGACTGCTCGGCGTTGCCGACCTCGCCGATGGTGGCGCGGCAGCGGGCGTCGACCAGGCGGATCTCACCCGACGGCATACGAAGGTGGGCCATGGTGCCCTCCTTCGCCAGCAGCTGCACGGAGGCACCCGCGGAGCGGGCGAACTTCGCGCCGCCGCCGGGCCGCAGCTCGATGGCGTGGATCGTCGTACCGACCGGGATGTTGCGCAGCGCCAGGTTGTTGCCGGGCTTGATGTCGGCGGCGGGGCCGTTCTCGACACGGTCGCCCTGCGCCAGGCCACGCGGCGCGATGATGTAGCGCTTCTCGCCGTCCGCGTAGTGCAGGAGCGCGATGCGCGCGGTGCGGTTGGGGTCGTACTCGATGTGCGCGACCTTGGCCGGCACGCCGTCCTTGTCGTGACGACGGAAGTCGATCACGCGGTAGGCGCGCTTGTGGCCACCGCCCTGGTGGCGAACGGTCACACGACCGGTGTTGTTACGGCCGCCCTTGTTGTGCAGGGGGCGGACCAGCGACTTCTCCGGCGTGGACCGCGTGATCTCGACAAAGTCGGCGACGCTGGAGCCACGACGGCCCGGGGTCGTCGGCTTGTACTTGCGGATACCCATTTCTCAGTCCTCGTCCGATTCCGGACGACTCGGCCTCACTAGGAGGTCGGGCCGCCGAAGATGTCGATACGGTCGCCCTCAGCGAGGGTCACGATGGCGCGCTTGGTGTCCGCGCGCTTGCCGAAACCGGTGCGGGTGCGCTTGCGCTTGCCCTGGCGGTTGATCGTGTTGACCCCGGTGACCTTGACCGAGAAGACCGCCTCGACGGCCTGCTTGATCTGGGTCTTGTTGGAGCCCGGCGCGACGATGAACGTGTACTTGTTCTCGTCGAGCAGCGCGTAGCTCTTCTCCGAGACAACCGGCTTGACGAGAACGTCGCGCGGGTCGTCGTAGGTCTTGCTGGTAACGGTCGCCTCGCTCATCAGGCGTCGCTCCCTTCGGTCTCAGCGGTCTGGGGGCCAGACACGAAGGACTCGAAGGCGGCCTGGGTGAAGACCACGTCGTCAGAGACGATCACGTCGTACGTGTTCAGCTGGCCCGGCTCCAGGATGTGCACCTGGGGCAGGTTGCGTGCGGAGAGCCACGCGGCCTCGTCGTTGCGGTCGACGACCAGGAGCAGGTTCTTGCGCTCCGAGATCTTGCCGAACAGCGTCTTGGCGGCCTTCGTGGAGATCCCACCCTCGACCACGCCGGTGACGACGTGGATGCGGGAGTGACGCGCCCGGTCGGAGAGGGCACCGCGGAGGGCGGCGGCCTTCATCTTCTTCGGGGTGCGCTGGGAGTAGTCACGCGGCTGCGGGCCGTGGACGACGCCACCGCCGACGAACTGCGGCGCGCGGGTCGAGCCCTGGCGCGCGCGGCCGGTGCCCTTCTGGCGGTACGGCTTGCGCCCACCACCGCGGACCTCGCCACGGGACTTGGTCTTGTGCGTGCCCTGACGGGCAGCTGCCAGCTGTGCGACGACGACCTGGTGGATCAGCGGAACGCTGGTCTTCGCGTCGAAGATCTCCGCGGGGAGCTCGACGGTACCGGCCTTGTCGCCTGCCGGCGAAAGGATGTCAATGGTGCTCATTACCTCAAGCCCCCTTGGCCGCGGTACGGACCAGGACGAGGCCGCCGTTCGGACCGGGGACCGCGCCCTTGATGAGCAGCAGACCCTTCTCCGCGTCAACCGCGTGGATGGTCAGGTTCTGGGTGGTGACGCGCTCGTTACCCATCCGACCGGCCATGCGCATGCCCTTGAAGACACGCCCAGGGGTGGCGCAGCCACCGATCGAACCGGGGGAACGGTGCTTGCGCTGCACGCCGTGACCGGCGCCGAGGCCCCGGAAGTTGTGACGCTTCATGACACCGGCGAAGCCCTTGCCCTTGCTCTTGCCCGTGACGTCGACCTTGACGCCGGACTCGAACACCTCGGCGGTGATCTCCTGGCCGAGCGTGTACTCGGACGCGTCCGGGGTGCGGAGCTCCACCAGGTGGCGGCGCGGGGTGACGTCGGCCTTGGCGAAGTGACCCTTGAGGGGCTTGTTCACCTTGCGCGGGTCGATCTCGCCGAAGGCGATCTGGACCGACTCGTAGCCGTCGCTGTCGTTGGTGCGGACCTGGGTGACGACGCAGGGCCCGGCCTTGACGACGGTCACCGGGACGACCCGGTTGTTCTCGTCCCAGACCTGGGTCATGCCGAGCTTCTCGCCCAGGACGCCCTTAATGTTCTTAGCCATCTCGCGCGTCACCTCAGAGCTTGATCTCGATGTCGACGCCCGCCGGCAGGTCGAGACGCATGAGCGAGTCAACCGTCTTCGGCGTGGGGTCGAGGATGTCGATGAGGCGCTTGTGCGTGCGCATCTCGAAGTGCTCGCGCGAGTCCTTGTACTTGTGCGGCGACTTGATGACGCAGTACACGTTCTTCTCAGTGGGCAGCGGCACCGGGCCCGCGACCGACGCACCAGTGCGGGTCACCGTCTCGACGATCTTCTTCGCCGAGGAGTCGATGACCTCGTGGTCGTAGGCCTTGAGCCGGATGCGGATCTTCTGTCCCGCCATGGCTACTAGTAGTCCTGTCTCTCGTTTAACGCTCTGGAACCCGGGGTTCGGTAACTTCTCCTCCGACCCACGCGGTCGGGCGTGTCGCATCCCCTCTACGTAGAAGTCCCGAAGGATTTCCCAACCAAGGGGGTGCGGGCCGAAGACCACGCTGCCGGGGGCGAAACCCCACCGGGCGCCTGGCCGGTGCCCCACTTACGCTTCCCGGAAGATTCCCGTACGTCCGGCCCGCATGGGGCCGACGAGTACTGTGGGACTCGCTTCCGGTCCTCCCGGCGGGAGGCGCGCAGCATTGACACTCAACCGAGCAACCTGGCTAGTGTGCCACACGCGTCACGAGCCTGGCCAATCGGGCCGGGATCTTACCCCGCCCGAGTGGATGCTCAAACGCAGACGCGCTTCGACCCTGCTCACGGGGTCCGTCAGGTGCGGGTCACCGCCCAGCAGCGTCCGTCACCCTCCCCGGCCAGGCGCCGGCCTCGGTCGTACGGGTCCTTGGCCGGACCGGTGGCAGGGGTACCGGTGGGCAAGCCGTCACCGAACTCCGGGTGGTAGTAGCCGTCGCGCACGTCGCACGCGCTGTTGCCGAACTCGCTGTCGTAGCGGTGGAGGCCGATTCTGCCTCGTGTCGCCTGCCACTTGGCCGGGTCCAGCAGGGACGTCGTCAGGGCTCTGCGGATGATCGTGCGGGCCACGGGGCCGTCGCCGTCCCCCGCCCCGTCCGCCCGGACCAGCGGATAGACGAACGTGTAGTCGGCGTGCACCCGGACCTCGCCCGGCCGCTCCCCCGCCGCGAACGTCATCCGCCCCCGTACCCGGACCACGTCACCGGCCAGGGCCACCTCGGCCGGGTCGAACCGGCTCACCAGGTCCAGCGGGTTGTGCTTCTCGTCCGGGTCGCGCAGGGCGCGCCGCAGGTTCGGCAGTATCTCGGGCTGCTTGGGGTCGAGCAGGGCCAGCGCGGCGGCGGGCCGCCCGCCCCGGAGCACGGCCGGGTCCAGATTGGCGGCGACCAGGAACTCCTTCGTCAGGCGCAGGGCGAGCGCCACGTCGGCCTTGCTCATCCCGCCCGTCGCCTTCGCCTCGGGCAGCTCGATGGCATCGGCCCCGGAGGCCCACCGCTCGGCGGGCGAGCCGCGGAAGGGGTGGGCGCGGGTGGGCAGGCCGGCCCGGACCGCCGGGGCGGCGGACGGCCGCGCCGTCTCGGCGGGCAGCGGCGAGGCGTCGGTCGCGGCGGCCTCGGTGTGGTGTCCGGGGAGCCGGTCCAGCAGCAGCGACGGCCGCACGACGACCAGGGTCACCCCCGCGACCAGCGCCAGCACGAGCACCGAGCGCGCGGTCCGCAACGGGCCGCGCCGCGTTTCCTGCCAGGCGGGGCCGGTGCGCCAGCCCGGCGGAAGCGCCGGCTCCGGAGTCCGCTTCCGCCGCTGCCACCATCGCCTGCGCCCGGCCGCCGCCTCGTCCTGCTCACGCAGCCGGCGCGTCACCATCCGCGCCCGCGCGGATGGCTCCTTGGGCACCTTCCCCCCACCCTCCGCAGCCTCCCGCTGGAACGCCTCCCACTGCGCGTCGGATATCGCCCCCGCCTCCGACCCTTCGCCGGATCTGTCGTCGGGGTGCTCGGGGGGCGGGACGGTGCTCATGGGCTCACTCACTCACGGGAGGTACGGGGTCGTACAAGATCAGCGGCTCGGCCGCCTGCTTTCAGCGCCGCATCAACTGGATTCGGCCGTCGGGTGCGCCGGGAAAGAGACCGTCCGACGGGGCCGACGGAATCACCCCTGAAACACACGCACCACAGGATGCCTGCCCGGAACGTCCCGAGGAAGACCTCGCCGCTCGACCGACCCGTCGATCAGCCAGACGAGGAAGGCGATGGCCCCACTCGGAAACTCCCACCACTCGTCGTTCCTACTGTTCACGACGACGGGCCAGGAGTCCGGGTCCGGACCCGCGACCCGCCAGTAGAAGACGTCCCCGGAGAGAGACTCGCTCCAGGGAAGCAGCCCGTTGGGTGCCGGATATGCCTCATACCCTTCCGCCATGTCGTCGTCCTGCAGATCCCGCAGAATTTCTAGTTCCCGACGGATTCCGTCGACAAAGGCGGACTCGGCACCGGGACGGGGCAATGGCACACGCAGAAACCCGTCGAACTCCAGTGTCGGGTAGCGACGGGCCAGCTCCTTGAAGTCCGTCGGCAGGTCGGAGCCCAGGGCAGAGGAGACCGCGGCGAAATCGACGGGGCGTGACGCCTCGGAGCGGAACGGCACCATGGCGGGAGCAATGTCTTCCAAAGCTGCCACGTTCAACATGTCGTCTGCCGACCAGAGGTGCCATCGAGCAGGGCGTCTACGAAACTCGTGGAGACGAGAACCTCCGCACACAGGATGTCGCGGCCGGTCAGCCCGCCCGGCCGGAACCGGCCCGTGACGCGCACAACGCAGCGATCGCCGTCGGAATCGGCGAGGTGGACCAGATCCACCGGGGCAGGTGCCGTCATGACGTTGCTCGCTTTCATACGTCGGCGTGGGCTGTATCGTCCCCTACCGACCGCACGACGTCGCAGCCGGTGCCACGAAACGGCCGCCGATCGCGTCCGGCCGTTACCTGAGCTTCTTGAGGCGATGCTTGATCACGTGAGTGACTTGGCCGGGGCCGGCAGGCCGCTCACCGGCGGCCGCGGCAACCATGTGGTCCATGCGTACACACCGCCCAGGAGAAAGCAGAACCGACGTGCCCGATTCCAGCTTGGTCGAGCTGATGTCCCTCACGGACGGGGAGCAGGGCGTCTCGGTGCGCATCGTCGAGGGAATGAGCTTCTCCGGCACCGGCCGGTACGACACCCTCCGCGCCGAGATCGTGGTCGGCACCGGATTCGTCAGTGGTCGTGTCGAGCTGTATCTCAACGCGTATGACCTCGATCGTTGGGCCGAGGTCCTGGAGGCTGCCGCAGCCGGAGGAAAGGCCACCTGGCTGGAGAGCGGACGCTCCCCGCGGATCATGATCGTCCCGATGGAGGAGAACGCGAGCGGGTGCACGGAGGTGAGCGTCCACGACGTCACCAGCTCACAGGTCTTCGTCACCGTGCCCCTCATAAATCAGCCCGATTGGGAAGCACACCGTCAGATGCTCACGGTGGTCAGAAGCCGATTTCAGCTGGAGCGGTGAGGTGGCAGGGGCTCGGGGCCGCCCTCCGCGAGTCCGATGGCCCCCGCCCTGCTCAGGCAAACCCTGACCGGCGCCAGACGCTTCGCCCGGATTCGTTCCTACATCTCCACCGTGCGCAAACACGGCCTCAGATAGGAAAGCATCCACTCGTCGAACGCCATCGGGTATTCGTGATACGCACCCTCGTCACTCTCGTACACGCCGACGGACCAGCGCTCGCCGCCTCTCTCGGGAATCCTGAAGAAGACGGTCTCACCCGATGCGTCGCTCCAGTTGAAGCGCGGGGGACCAAGCAGTCGCAGGATGTCGTCGAACGCCGCCATGAACCCTCTCGTTCTGCTTGGCCGGACGGGTTGTCGGGCTGACCGTACGTGTTATTCGTTCGTGCGTGCGGGGCCCGTCCCTCTACAGTTCCGGCCGGGCACGGCGGACGTACGGGGGCGGAGAGCATGCGGACTCACTATCCACGGACCCCTCATCTTCCCTGGTCGCCCGGTGCCTCCTCCGACGATGTGCGGATGACGGATCTGGCGGCGCTCGCCGGGGTCGAGGTCGTCGTCACGGAGAAGTTGGACGGGGAGAACACCACGCTGTACGCGGACGGGCTGCATGCCCGTTCGCTGGATTCGGCGCACCATCCGTCGCGTACGTGGGTGAAGGCCCTCCAGGCGCGGATCGGCCCCCGGATGCCGCAGGGGTGGCGGGTCTGCGGGGAGAACATGTTCGCGCGGCACTCCCTCGCGTACGACGCGCTGGAGAGCCACTTCTACGGGTTCTCCGTGTGGGACGGCGACCGCTGTCTGGGCTGGGACGAGACCGTGGGGTTCCTGCGCTCCCTGGGCGTCCCCGCGCCGCCCGTGCTGTGGCGCGGGGTGTTCGACGCGAAGGCGCTGCGCGCGCTGAAGCCGGACACGGGCCGGCAGGAGGGGTACGTCGTGCGGCCGGCCGCCGGCTTCCCGGCCGCGTCGTTCGGGCGCGTTGTCGGGAAGTGGGTGCGGCCGGGGCATGTGGTGACCGATACGCACTGGATGCACGCGGAGGTCGTCGAGAACGGGCTCGCCCCTGCGGCCGCGCTGTGGGCCGTACGGTCCGGAGCACCGGTCGACGCGAGCGCCCTGCGCACGGCGGTGGGCCTCGGCCCGGCGGACGGGCCCCAGGACGACGGACCCCCTCACAACGCGCCCCCGCACAACGCGCCCCCTCACAACACGCCCCCGCACGACCGGCCGGAGCAGGCCCTCGCCGCCGCCGACGCCCTCGACGCCCTCGGGCTCACCGGGGACCACCGCCTCGCCGGGGTCCTGGCCGCGCTGCTGCACACCACCCGGCGCACCGCCCTCGCCCCGCTCCTCGCCGGCCCCCTCGGCCTGCCGCTCGCCCGTCGCGTCGCGGACCTCGTCGGGCTGTACCCGGCGCTCCACCGCCCCTACCCGGACGAGGACCGGCGCGCCGGGCTGGCCCGGATGGCGCTCGCCGCCGACCTGTCCGTACTGCACGCGGTGTCCGGCGCGCTGGCGGACACCCCCGGTGCGCGGGAGCAGGTCGAGTGGTCGGCCCTGCACGCGGAGGAGGTGCGGGAGCCCGAAGGGCTGCGGGAGGCGTTCGCCGGTCTCGGGCCCGAGGCCGGCGCGCGCTGCCTGGCGCAGGCGCGGGACGCGTACGCCGCCGGGCGGATCTCCACCGCCGATGAGGCCGTCGCCGCGACCTGGCGGTGGCGGTCCGGGGACTTCCCGCGCCTGGTGCAGCTGGCCGGTCCGTCCGGCAGCGGCAAGAGCACCTTCGGCCGCGCGCTGCCGGGCGTCGCCACGTACCTCTCGCTGGACGATCTCCGCGAGGCGCGGGGCTCGCGCGCCGACCAGGGCGCCAACGGTGACGTGCTGCGCGAGGGCCTGGACCGGCTGGACGCGGCCCTCGTCCCCGGCGCGACGGTGATCTGGGACGCCACCTCGCTCAACCCGCACCAGCGCTCCCTGGTGCACGCGGTCGCCCACCGCCGGGACGCCCTGGTCACCCACGCCGTGGCCTGGATCGGCGAGGCGGAGCTGGCCGCGCGCAACGGGCGCCGGGAGCACCCCGTACCCTCGCGGGTGCTGGCGTCGCAGCTGCACCGGTTCGTCCCGCCGTACCCCGGCCAGGCGCACCGCACCTGGTACATCGGCACCAGCGGAACCGTGGAGGACCGGGCCTGATGCGTACGAGCGAGGAGATCTACCACCGGGTCCGCTGGGACGCCCGCTTCGACCCGGCGCGCTTCGTGCTGGGCGTGGCGCAGCGTGGCCGGGAGCCGAAGAGGGTGCCGCTGGACCGGTTCACGCCGGGGGGCGAGGTCCCCTGGCACCGGGTGCTGTTCTTCGAGGCGGACGGCGAGGTGGTGTGGGACCGGGCCACCGGCACGGACCGCATCGACGCGACGGAGGCCGGCCGGATACGGGAGGCGCGCCGCCTGCCGCCCCCCTACTTCACCGCCCGCACCCCGCACGCGTACTCCCCGGCGACGGGCGCGTGGGGGCCTTCGCCGGCCGCGACACCCGGCCCGCCCGGCCCGCCCGGCCCGCTGACGGTCCTCACCTGGAACACCCTCTGGGACCGCTACGACAGCGACCGCATCGACACCGCCCACCGCCGTCCCCTGCTCCTGGAGGCACTGCGCGCGGCGGACGCGGACGTCGTCGCGCTCCAGGAGGTGGAGCCCGCCCTGCTCACGCTGCTGCTGAACTGCGACTGGGTACGGGCCCACTACACGCTCGCGACCGACCCCGCCGGGCACGACGTGCCGGACCACGGGCTGCTGCTGCTCAGCCGGCTGCCGGTGAGCGAGGCGGCGGTGCACGTACTCGGCCCGCACAAGGCGGTCGCGGCGGTCGCCGTGGAGATGGGCGACGGGCCGGTCACGGTGGCCGTCACCCACCTCAGCAGCGACCACTCCCCGGACGGGGCGGCCCGCCGCGACACCGAACTGGCCGACCTGGCCACTGGGTTGGCGGCGGTGTCGGGCGAACTCGTGCTCGTGGGCGACTTCAACGACGGCGGCGACCGCCCGCAGTCGCGGCTCGCGATGACGGACGCCTGGACGGAGGTCCACGGCCCGGCCGACCGTACGCCCACCTTCGACCCGTCCGCCAACCCCCTCGCCGCCATCTCGTCCCTCTCCGGCCGGGTCTCCCGCCTGGACCGCGTCCTGCTGCGCACGGACCGGTTGCGGGCGCGTACGGCGACCCTGACGGGGGACCGTGCGGGCCCCGGCGGGGTGTGGATCTCCGACCACTACGGGGTACGGGTGGGGCTGGGCCCGCCCGCCGTGGCGGCCGAGGAGGTCGCGGACCGGGTGGCGGCGGCCCTTCCGGGGGCGCGCGTGCACGTCGTGGGCTCCCGGCGCATGGGCTGCGCGCGCCCCGGCGCGGACCTGGACCTGGTGGCGGCGCTCCCCGACCCTTCGGGCGTACGGGAACGGCTCGCCGCCGCGTTCCCGGAGGCGCGGGGCCTGCGCGAGGTGACGGGCGCGCGGGTGCCGGGGCTGCGGTGGTACGTGGACGGCCTGCGGGTGGACCTGGCCACCGTGGCGACGGGGGCCGTGCCGCCGGCCGAGGCGGTGGCGCGGCGCGCGGAGCTGGGCGAGGCGGCGGCGCTCGCGCTCAGCGCGGTGAGCGACGCGGAGGCGGTGCTCGCGGCGACGGGCCCGTACCGGGAGGTGTTCACCGCGCTCGCGCGGGAGGTCAAGGAGTGGGCGTCGGCCAGGGGCCTGGACTCCGCCCCGTGCGGCGGGCTGCCGGGCCTGGCATGGGCGGTGCTCGCGGCCCGCACGGTGTGCGAGGGCGGCGGCGGCCTGCGGGACTTCTTCGCGATGTGGGCGGCATGGGACTGGCGCGCCCCGGTGACGCTGGGCCCGGCGGGTGCCGCCCGGACGGACGGGGCCCCGCTCACCGTGTACACCCCGGCCGCCCCGGTCCGCTCCTGCACGACGCAGGTCTCCCCGGCCTTCCGGGACCTCCTCACGGCGGAGCTGTTCCGGGCGTGGGAGCTCCTGGACGCGGAGGAGCCGGACGCGCTCTGCGCCCCGCCCCCGCTCACGGAGCACGCCGCCTGGGCCCTGGCCGCCGCCCACCCCACGGAGGAGGGCCGCCTGCGCGGCCGGCTCCTCACCCTGACCAGCGCCCTCGCGGACGCGGGCGCCCCGGACTGCCGCGCCTGGCCCCGCGTACGGTCGGTGAACGGCCGCACGGGCTACGCGATCGGCCTGGGCGCGACGCCACCGGACCCGGCCCGCCTGACGGAGATCGGCACGGAGGTGCTGCGCGGGCTGTCGGAGGCATCGCTGACCCCGCTTCCGCCCCCAAACCCCGGACGCGCTTGAGGGGCCCCACGCGATGCGGGGCCCCTAGCTACCGGCTCAGCGCTCGGCCGCGTACGTAACGAAACCCGCCCAGGCACCCTGCCCGAAGGCGAGCGCCGGCACGGACAGGTCCTTCGAGTCACGGACATGCACGGTGCCCGGCGCAGCCGCGACCTCGACGCAGGAGTCCCCCTCGCTGCTGCTGCTGTAACTGCTCTTGAACCACCGCAGCCGAGGGCCTTCGGTGAGCATCAGCAGTCAGCCGCGTACGTAACGAAACCCGCCCAGGCACCCTGCCCGAAAGCAAGCGCCGGTACGGACAGGTCCTTCGAGTCACGGACGTGCACGGCGCCGGGCGCAGCCGCGACCTCGACGCAGTCGTGGCCGTCGCTGCTGTCGCTGTAACTGCTCTTGAACCACTCCAACCGAGGCGCTTCCTCGGCAGCGGTCTTGCGGATCATGTCTCTCCCAGCACTTGCTCGATGAAGGCCCGCGACTCCCCCGGCGAGAGAGCCCGAGCCCGGATGATGCCATGCCGTAGGTCAAGGATGCGGAGGTGCCTTGGATCGGACACCGGCCGACTACCGAATTCGTTGTCCGTGCGCCCCACGGCCGAGCCGTCAGCGAACTTCAACACCTGAATCCGCCCTCCTGTTCCAGGATGGTCGCCACGGCACGTCGGCATCACCTGAACCTCGACGTTGGGCAACTCCGCCACCTCCAGCAGGCGTTCGAGCTGTTCCCGCATGACGGCTGCGCCCCCGATCGGGCGGCGAAGCGTCACCTCTTCCTGGATGAAGCTCAACTCCGGGGCAGGGGAGCGCTCGAAGATCGACTGCCGGGCCATACGCGCATCCACCAAACGCCGGAGCTCCTCCTGTGAGTATGCAGGCCGACGCGTGGCAAGCAATGCCTCGGCATAGGCCTTGGTCTGCAACAGGCCATGGAGGTTGTGGTTGCCGTAGGCGGAAAGCTCCACGGCCCTCGCCTCCAGCTTCGCCAGGTCCCGAACCTTCTTCGGATACCGCACCGCCGCCAGATCCTGCTTCATCGCCGCGATCTTGCCGCCCGCGTCGCACACCTCGTCCGCCCGGTCCAGGAACTCCGGGCGGGCGATACGACGGCCGCCCTCCACCTTGTAGATCAGGTTCTCGCCGTAGCCCAGCCGCGCTCCGAACTCCGCCGCCGTCAGGCCCGCCGCCTCGCGCCAGGCCCTCAGTTGGCGGCCCACGGCGGCGACGACCGCGACGCCCGACTCGTCGTCGGGATCGACGTCCCAGCCCGGTTCGTCCGCCCCGACCTCGTCCACAGTCATCCGTACCCCGCTTCCCGCGTGTGCCGTTCTTCCTCAACCGCCTACGTCCCCCGGACGTCACCCCGTACAGCGGGGACAACACTGGACAAGCTCGGGACAATGACCGTACGTAAGCGCCGAGTCACTGTGCACCGTACGCACGCACGGCCACGCTGAGTAGCGTGAATCGAGAAATCACCCGAACCGAACGTTCCGCTACCGCCCGGCAGTTCGCCGTGCGCCTCTCCCCCACGCGCCGGGGCGCACGGCTCGCCCGGCTGCTCACCACGGCGCAGTTGGGCGACTGGGGGTTCCCCACCGAGACCGCCGCGCACATCGTGGCCGAGCTGGCCGCCAACGCCGCCGGGCACGGGCGCGTGTCGGGCCGGGACTTCCTGCTGAGCCTCACCGTGAGTGACGCGTCGCGGTTGCGGGTCGAGGTGACCGACACGAGGGGCGACCGGCTGCCCGTACGGGAGTCCCCCGGTCCGTACGCGGAGGGCGGGCGCGGCCTGCTCATCGTCGAGGCGCTGGCGGACCGCTGGGGCGTGGTGGAGGGGCCGGTGCCGCGCAAAACGGTGTGGGCCGAGCTCGATCTCGTACCGTGACGTGCTCCACCGGGTCGTGGGCGGCCGCGACCCGGTGCACCGCGACCCGGCCGGCCGCGACGTAAAAGCTTTTGAAGAACCCTGGGAGAGAACCTCACCCAACCCCACCCCACCCCGCTCTGACCTGCATCACTCGCGCGGGTGAACTAGGCCGTTCGGGCTGGATTCGGGGCCGGGCGACTGGCATATGCTCGCCGCGACAACCACAGAACGTGACGGCCCCCGGCGAGACGCCAATCTCAACCGAGGGCCTGACCAACACGGAAGAAAGCACCTTCCTGATGGCTACCCCGCAGGTTATCGCGCCCCCTCGCGCCCCGTCCGGCGTCCCCGCCGCAGGCGTTCGGCACGTCAACGTCCGCCACGTCTCCGGCTTCACGGTGATCGGCAACCACCTCACCCAGCACCGGAAGCTCTCGCTCGTCGCGATCGGGCTCGCCGCGCACATCCAGTCGCTGCCCGCAGGGGCCAGGGTCGGCATCAAGTCGCTCACCGGCCGCTTTCCCGAGAGCGAGGCCAGGATCGCCGCCGCGCTGCGCGAACTGGAGACCGCCGGGTATCTGCACCGCAGCCGCATCCGCCTCCCGGACGGCCGCGTCGTCACCCGTACGACCTCCTACAACCAGCCCGGCGCCACGACGGCGGCCACGCCCGAAACCACGGCACCCCCCACCCCGCGCAGGCGGCCCCCGCAGCCCATTCCGGTGGAGACCCGGCACCGGGCGGCGGCGCAACTCCTCGCCGGGCTCCGCCGCCACGCGGCGCAACTCACGCTGACCGCCGCCGACATCGGCGAACTCGCCCCGGCCGTCACCGCCTGGTTCGACCGCGACGTGCAACCCGCCGCCGTCCGGCACGCGCTGACCCGCGACCTGCCCGCCCTCGTCCGGCGCCCGGCGGCGTTCCTGCGCACCCGCCTCACCGCGCTTCTGCCGCCCCCACTGCCCGAAGCCCCGGAACCAAGCGGCCCCGAGGTCGTCCCGCTCCAGGACTGCGACCGCTGCGAGCGCGTCTTCCGGGCGCCGGAGCCCGGCCACTGCCGGGACTGTCGCGAGGCCGACGCGGAGACGGGCAGCGCGGCGGCCTGACCGGCCGAAACCGGGCGGGCCCCGCCGTACGTCTCTCCCCGCATGGACACCGAATCGACCACAACCGCCCGCCGCGAGGCCGTCACCGGCACCGCAGGGCTCCTCACGGCACTGCTCGGCGCTCTCGCGGGGCTCGCCGTGTGGTTCCCGTACGGGCGCAGGGGGCTCTTCGGCGCCTTCGAGGGCGAGCGGAACGCCGACGTGCTCCTGCTGGGCCTGCCCGTCCTGGTCATCGGCGGGACCGTCGCCGCGCTGGCGGTCTTCGCCGTCGTACGAGGCCGGTGGCGCACCGCCCTCGGCCTGGCGGCGGCCGTCGCAGGACTCGCCGCACTCGGCTACGGCCTCGACGTCCTGGCCTCACCGCAGGCAGCGAGGGACTGCGGCTCGCCCTGCTGAGCGACAAGCGCTCCCGGTCCAGCCGATCACCTCACCGGGGCATGGTGAAGCATCGCGGAAACGCCCTCGTCGGACGCGGTGTAGCCGATGCCCCTCATGATGACGACGGGGGCTCCTCGGCCGCGTTGGCCAAGAATGATGCCAGCTGCGGCGGCAATCATGTCGGCAAGGGTTTCTTCCTGCTTTTTGCCGCCGTGCTCGCTGAGGCGTAGGGGCGCGACCCCGGCAGCACCGATGGAAACGCACGTGGCCCCGCGCCGGTCAGCACGTCCGTCCGAGTCGGCGATGACGACCGCGATGTCCGCCTCGGTGTGACTGACAAGGCCGTTCCGCAGCGTACGGGCCGACGCGTCGGGGTCCACGGGGAGCAGCCACACACCATCGGCCCCGTCCCGGTCGATCCCCGCCGAGGTCAGCTGATGGCCCAGAGTGTGGCGGGCGATGATCGGTCCGCGCTCGGTAGCCAGGAAGTGCTCGGTCGAGTGGTCCAGGATGAGCTGGACCACGGCGGCCGGCTTGCCAGTCCGGGCCGACAGGTCCACAGCCTCGGGCGAGGGCGTGACGTCGGCCAGCGCGACATAGCGCTTCTCCGAGATCGAGACGACCTTGCTGGCAACCACCACGATGTCGCCGTCCAGCAGCGGGGTGCCGGTTCGGGACAGCACCTCGGTCATCGCGCCGACAAGGTCGTCTCCGGGCTGAATTCGAGGGAAGGGCGCCAGTGCGAAGGCGGAGAAACCGGAAGTGGGGGGCGGAGGGGCACTCATGGTTCTCCTGCTGCTGAAGTGGGGTCGGTACGAAGGCGGTCGTGGGCGGCGGTGAGGATCTGGGCCCGGCGCTGGAGGGAAGCGTGCTGTGCGGCGGTGAGCCAGTCGCAGACGCGGCGCAGGTAGTGCGGCCACAGATGGTCGGCTGCTTCGATGGCAGCCGTACCGGAGGTGACGGCCCGCCAGGCATCGGCAAGGCGTGACGGCCAAGGCCCACCATCGTATACGGAGGGCCCCGTGCCGAGGTCGGTGAGCGCGGTGACCATGGCCTGGACGCGGCCGGGTGGCAGGGTGCGGTCGGTCGCCCGGTAGACGGTCGCGCCCGTACGGGCCGGGGCGGGTGGGAGCGGCCATGTCGCGGTCAGGTGAAGCAGGACCGGAACGGCCTGGTGGAAAATCGCAGGCAGGTGATCGAAGGACCCGGCATGGATCTTGGACTCCTTGAGCCGCACGGACTCGACCGGCCCCGTCGTGGCGGCGGTCAGCAGCAGGAACGCATCGATCCCATACCCGTGGACGCATTGCGCGAGTTCGTGCGGCAGTTCTGCTGCTGCCCTCTGGGCTGCGGCGAGCGCCCGGCGGGAGACCGCGAGGTCTCCGGCGAGCGGCTGCGGGACGTCGAGCCCGGTCGTGGCAGCGATCAGGGGCCGGGCCACGTGATTGGTCAGATTGGCCTCGTCCCAGTGCCGGGGGTAGTCGGCGACGGCGAGGGCCGCACCTGCGCGGACCTGGTCCAGGAGCGCGCGGTAGACGGCCGGGTGCGGGTTGCGGGTGTCGGTCGCACAGGCCGAGATGCAGGCCGCCGGAGGCAGCATCGAGCAGGCGTGCGTCACCTGGGGCCGGGCGATGGACCACATGGAAGGCGTGCAGTCGAGGCGGACACGCAAGGCCGTCGCCGCTATGCGCCGCGACCTCGGCCGCTTCCGCGCCAGGGGCCTGCGGTGCGCCGCCGCGCTGGACGAGCGCGCGCGGACGTTCCTGAGCGACCACCGGTAACCCCCTCGGACTGACGCGCCACGCGTGATGGGGGAACGCTTCTCGCCAAGCCGTCAATCAGCCGGATGCGCCTCGCGCCACGCCGCCATCGACCGGTTCCACTCCTCGCCCGTCAGCGCCGTGAGCGAGGCCGGAAACAGACCGTCCTCCTCCTTCGCGATGTGGTGGTACAGCTCGGCCACCGCCTCGCGCAGCCGTACGACGTCCTCGGCGCGGTCCAGGTCGATCCGGCGGAGGAACGCGCCGAGTTCGCGGTGCTCGGCGACGAGCGCGTCGATGTAGTCCGCGTACTCCGGGTCCTCGCCCATCACCGCGAACAGGCCCCGCTCCTCGCCCCGCCAGTGGGCGACCAGCTCCCGTGCCATCCGGGCCACCAGCTCCGCGACGCGGGCCTGGTCGCCGTTGTCCAGGGCGCGCAGCGCCGCGCCCGCCGTATCGGTGACGGACTCGTGCTCCGCGATGAACTCCTTGATCAGCGGAATCTCACGGCAGCCGCAGTAGTGGCACATGTGCGCAACTCTGCCAGATATGCGGCTTTTTGCCGGTCGCCGATGCGCGGCGCCGCCGCGGGGGGCGGATCGCGCGCATCCGGTTCGCGCGGCCTGCCGTCGCACGGCCTGCCGTCGCACGGCCTCCGCCTGCACGGTCTGGTCATGTCCGATCACCCATGGTGGAATGTGCACGCCGTGAGCGGATTCGGCGAAAATTCGACCCGGCGTTCGCCTCCCGCCCCGGCGCCATGTCGCGTACAGGGGGACATCGCCGTGCAGCAGTACGAGCCTCTCGCATCGCGCGCGTCCGCGCTCCGCGCACTCGCCGGGCTCCTCGACGACGACGCACAGCGGCGCGTCGCGGTGGTCGAGGGCCCGCCCGGCATCGGCAAGTCCCGGCTCCTCCAGGACTGGACCCGGCTCGCCGGCGCCGCCGGGCGCGCGGTGCGCGGCGCGTACGGGGCGCTCGCCTACCGGACGGTCCCCTACGGGATGCTGCTGGACGCCGTCCAGGACACGGAGGCCGCCGAGACGCTGGCGCGGGCGTCGGCCGGCTGTCCCGAGGAGCGGGCCGCCCGCCACCACGCGCACCTGCGCGTCGCGGAGGCCGTGCGGGCCGCGCTCGCCGCGCCGAGGGCCGCCGTGGTGCTGGACGACATGCAGTGGTCGGACACCGAATCGCTCGCCGTGCTGGAACGGCTGCTGCGGATGCCGGGTCCGGCCGACGCGCCCGTGTTCGTCCTCGCGTACCGGCAGGGCGAGTGCCCGGACGGGCTGGCCCGTACGCTCAGCGCGGTCGGCGCGCTGCATCTGCCGCTGCCCCCGCTCGACGCGGCGGAGACGGAGCGGATGCTGCCGGACGTGCCGCCCGGAGACCGCGCGCTGCTGGCCCGGCTGAGCCGGGGCAACCCGCGCCATCTGCGGCTGCTGTCCGGCCTCCCCGCCGACCGGCTGGCCGAACTGGCCGCCGGCTACCCGCGCCACGGCGGCCGGCCCGGCGCCTGGGAGTGGTCCGAACCGGCCCGCCCGGCGCACCGCCGCCCGCCGCGCGCCGACGGCGAGGCGACCGCGATCCGCTGGGAGTTCGACGGGCTGCCCGGCCCGACGCTCCAGGTCCTCGCCTCGGCGGCGGTGCTCGGGGCCGAGGTGACCCCGCGCGAGGTCGCAGCAGTGGCGGAGCTGCCGGCCGAGGAGGTCACGGCCGAGCTGGACCTGCTGGTGCAGCGCGGCTACCTGGAGGTCGCGGACTGCCGGTTCCGCTTCGTCTACCCGCTGGGGCACCTCGCCGCGTACCGGCAGTTCGGCCCGGCCTGGCGGGCCGCCGCGCACCGCAGGGCCGCCGCCCATCTGATGCGGCACAGCAGGGAGCCCGCGCAGTGGGCCGCGCACCTGGAACAGGCCCTGCCCGAGGTGGAGACCCAGGAGCTGGCGCAGCTCGCCCGCGCGGCGGTCTCCGCGCTGCCGACCGCCCCGGAACTCAGCAAGCGCTGGCTGAGCAAGGGCCTGCACGCGATGACCCACCAGGGCGGTGAGCCTCGGTTACGCGACGAGCTGGCGATCGACCTGGGGCGGGCACTCGCCGTACGGGGCGAGTTCGGCGACGCGCGGGCGGTGCTGCGCCCGGCGCTCGCCGCGTCCGGCGCGCCGGGACGCCAGGCACAGGCGCTGCTGGCGCTGATGGACCGGCTCCAGGGCCGGACGGACAGCGCGTACGAGGTACTCACCGATCTCTCCGCGGCCGCCGGACCGGCCGGAGCGGCGGGCCCGGCCCCGGACACCGCCCCGGACACGGCCGTCCTCGACACACCGCCCCTGCCGCAGGCGGACCTCCCGCACGGTGACGGGGCCGAGCTGCAACTCGCCCGCATCGAGCTGATGAACGGCCGGGTCAAGGAGGCGGCGCACCGGGCCGCCCTGCTGCGGGACCGCAGCACCGACGCGGAGGAGTCGCTCGGGCCCGCGGTCCTGGCCGCGATGTGCGCCATGGCCGCCGGGGACACGGACGGCGCCCGCCGGGGCATCGAGGACGCGGCCCGGCTCCGGGAGCGGCTGAGCGAACCGGCCCGGCTGCGCACGCTGAGCGTGGTGCCGGAATTCGGCTGGGCGGGCTTCTTCCTGGAGCGGTACGAGAAGGCCAAGCTCCGCCTGGACCAGGCGGTGGGCGCGGCCGGGCTGCACGGGCAGCACTACCTCCTGCCGCATCTGCACACCCTGCGCGCCTGTCTGTACGCCACCACCGACGACCTCGCGGAGGCGTTGGCGGCGGCCGACACCGCGATCGAGCTGTCCGCAGCCTCCGGTTCGACGGAGATGGTGGCGCTGGCGGCGGCGTTCCGGCTGCGCCCGCTGCTGTGGAGCAGGGGCGCGGAGGCGGCCGGTGAGGGGCTGACCCTGCTGCGCACCCTGCCGGAGCCGCCCGTGGTGTGGTGGCGGGCCGCCCTGGTGTACGCCGAGGCCGAGGTGGGCATCGCCTGCGGGCGGCGGCCGGGCGGCGCGGAGACCGTGCGGCTGCTCGGGCTGGACGACGACGCCCGCCCGGACCCGATGCTCGCCTACCGGTGCGAGCTGGTCGCCGCCGTCTACGCGGAGGAGGGCGACGAGGAGGCGGTCGCCGCGCTGGCCCGGCGCGCCGCGGCGTCGGCGGACGAGCTGGGGCTGCGCGGGGCGCGGGCGGCCGCCGACCAGGCGCGGGCCCGGCTGCTGGTGCTCCGGGGGGAGGTCGCGTCGGCCGCGTCGGCGTGCGAGGCGGCCGCCGTCGGGTTCGAGCGGGCCGGGCAGCTGGTGCGGGCCGGGCAGGCTCGGGTCCTGGAGGCGTGCTGCGCGAGCCTGGCGGGCGGCCCGGCGGAAGGCGAGCGGGCGTCGGCGGCGCTGGCGGCGGGCCCGGCGCTGTTCCGCCGGGCCGGGGCGCACGCGCTGGTGGCGGCGGTCGAGGCGGACGGCTTCCTGCCGCGCACGGTGTCGGCGCTGCGGCGGCGGCCGGTGCTGCCCTGGCCCGTTCTGCCGGAGGGGGGCGGGGCCGGGCGGTCGGTGCTGTCGCCGCGCGAGCGGGAGATCGCGGACCTGGTGGCGAACGGGATGTCCAACCAGGCCACCGCACAGCGCCTGTTCGTCAGCGTCCGCACGGTGGAGACCCACCTCACCAGCGTGTACCAGAAGCTGGGCATCCGTTCCCGGGCCGCGCTGGCCCGCGCCCTGGACCGCGCCGAGCCGCGCTGACCCCGTTCACCCGCCGGCCCCGGCGGGCTGGACGGCCGGGGCGCCGGGGGCGGCGCGTACGGGCGCCGGGGCCGGGGCGGCGAACAGGTCGCGGTACAGGCCGGGGCGGGCGAGGAGTTCGGCGTGCGTACCGGAGTCGGCGACGCGGCCGCCGTCCAGGACGAGCGTCAGATCCGCGTTGCGGATGGCCGACAGCCGGTGCGAGATCACCACGCGGGTCACCTTCAGCTCGCTCAGGGCCGCGTCCACCTGCTGTTCCGTGAGCGCGTCGAGATGGCTGGTCGCCTCGTCCAGGAGCAGCAGCCGGGGGCGGTGGATGAGCGCCCGCGCCAGGGCGACGCGCTGGCGCTGCCCGGCGGACAGCGCGGCGCCGCCCTCGCCGACGGGCGTGTCGTACGCCATCGGCAGCCGCCGCACGTCGTGGTGGAGCCCGGCGACGACGCAGGCGCGTACGAGCGCGGCCTCGTCGGCGTCCGGCCGGCCGAGCAGGAGGTTGTCCCGGATGCTGCCGCTGAACAGGCGCAGCTCCTGGAGGACGGCCCCGAAACCGGACCGCAGTTCGCCGGGGTCGATGTCCCGCACGGGTACGCCGTCGAGCAGGACCTCACCGTGCTGCGGCCGCAGGAGGCCCAGCATGAGCAGGCCCAGGGTGCTCTTGCCGGAGCCGGTGCGGCCGACGATGCCCAGCTTGCCGCCGGCCGGGAGTTCGGCGCTGACGCCGTCGAGGACCGGCGTGGCGTCGCTGTGGTAGCCGAAGCGGATGCCGCGCAGCGAGAGGGCGAGCGGTCCGGTGCCGGGGAGCGCCGCGTGGCCGGGGGTCTCGGGCGGGGTGTCCAGGACGTCGTGGACGCGTTCGATCTGGGCGCGCATCGTGGAGAAGCTCTGGGTGGCGGTCACCAGGCTCTGGACCGGGTGCAGGACCGACAGGGCCAGCGTGTTGGCGGCCAGCATGGTGCCGAGGGACATCTGCCCGGCGAGCACGAAGCGCAGCCCGCACCAGAGCAGGATCAGGGGGGCCAGGACCGTGAGGGTGGACTGCGCGGCCTGCACCCAGGCGGCCGTGCCGGCGCGGGTCGCCATCGCCTTCTGGTAGCGGTCGAACAGGGTCCGCCAGTGCGCGCGGACCCGCTCCCCCGCCCCGTTGGCGCGTACCGGCACCATCGCGTCCAGGGTCTCCACGAGGTAGCCCTGCTCCTCGGAGCGGAGGGTCAGTTCGCGTTGCGCGAGGCGCTTGATCCTCCCGTACGCCGCGGCGAGCACCGCGCCCTGGAGGGCGGCGAGCAGCAGCACGACGGGCAGGTAGCCGGGGACGAGCGCGGACAGGATCGCCGCGTAGATCACCAGGGTGCTGCCGTCGAGCGTGGCGGTGAGCAGGTGCTGGGTGAGGATCTCGCGGGTGCTGGACACGCTCTGCACGCGCAGCATCAGGTCGCCGCGCGAGCGCTGCAGGAAGAAGCTGATCGGCAGCCGCCACAGATGGTCGATGAACCCCTGGGTCAGCTCGCCGTCCGACCGCACCCGCAGCCGCACCATGAGCAGTTGCCGCAGCAGCGCGAGCGCCCCGTGGAGCAGCACCGTGCCGAACAGGGCGATGGTCAGGGTCCGCATGTCCAGGCCGTCGCGGCCGGGCACGATCCGGTCCACGGCGACCTTGGTGGCCAGCGGCAGCGCGAGCCCCAGCACCTGGAGCAGCGCGGCGATCAGAGTGATCACGGCGAGCAGCCGCCGGTTGCCCGGCGCCGCGACGAACTCGCGGATGTAGCGGACCAGCGGCAGCTGACCCCACGGCATGCGGCGGCGTACGAAGCCGGGTCCGGGCGCCATCGTGAAGGAGACGCCCCCGAACGCCTCCCGGAACTCCTCGTGGCTCTGCCCGTAGCGGCCGATGCCGGGGTCGGCCAGCCGCACCCCGCGCCGGGTCACCGATTCGACGACGACCAGGTGGTGCCGGGCCAGGAACGCCACGCGCGGCAGTGAACCGGGCTGCCAGGAGTCCGGCGCGGAGGTGTCCGTGGCGACGTCGAGGCCGTACTCCTCCGCCACCCGCACCAGCCGGCTCAGCCCGACGCCGTCGCGCCCCGGCCCCAGCCGTTCGCGGCACTCGGCGACCGGCACCTGGTGCCCGTAGCGGCCGAGGACCATCGCCAGACAGGCCGCCGCGCACTCGGTCTGCGCGAGCTGCTGTCGGAACGGCACCCTGGCCTGCCTGCGGAGGAGCGTACGGAACATGCCTGAACTCCCGGACTGTGACGGCCTGTTCGGGCCGCACGGGTTGCGCGTGACACCTGCGGCGCGGCATCCACCGCGCCGCTCGATGGTCCGTCCCCGGCGCCCGCCGGACATCGTGGAAACCCGCAGTTCCGGCCCCGCGCTTCCCTGCGGGTTTCCCGGATACCAGCCCTCCGGGGCCGCCCTAGCTTGTTCCCGGCGCCGCACCGGTGGCGCCGTCACCACCTCTTCACCAGGAGCGATCCATGCAGAACGAGCAGTACATCGACGAGCTGCTGGCCGGCTACGGCACCTACGCGGACTCCGAGGAACTGGTCGCCGCCGGCGCCTCGCCGCAGATCATCGCCACGCTGACGCTGACCCAGACCGAGGTCAGCGTCCTCACCCCGGAGACCACGCTGACCACGCTCCCCTGCTACCTCGCCTGATCCAGGTACCGGGTGCCGTGCGCCGCCGCCCGGCGCACGGCGCCCCTCCGAAGGAGGAGTGCTCTGCCGTGTCCGTCACCCCTGGGGGCCGTACGGTCCTCGAACCGCCCCCGCTCGACGCCGCCGGGGAGGTCGACTCCCTCCTGACCGAGCTGGGCCTCGGCACCCTGCGGCCGGAGCACACCGGTTCGTACGCCGGGCGCAACGACAACTGGTTCGGCCCGACCACCACCGGCGCCGCCGTCTTCGTCAAGCGGATGAACGGCCCGGACGTGCCCCGCCGCGTCGCCCGCACGTCCGCCTTCGACCGGGCCTACGCGACCGCCCGGCAGCACCAGGACCTCAGCTGGGACACCCCCCGGCTGCTCGGACTGCGCCCCGCCTCCGGGCTGGCCGCCTTCGCGCTGCTGGAGGACGCCGAGTCGCTGGCCGACCTCGCCCCGGAGGGCGTCCTGCCGCTCGACCTCTGCCGCCGTACGGGCCGCGCCCTGGCCGAGGTCCACATGCTGCCCTGGCCCGACGCGCCGGACACCGCCGAGGACGCCCCGGCGGCCCCGGTCATGCGGTTCCTGGACTTCCTCAGCGAGAAGGTCTGGCAGACCTCCAGCGCCGCCGAGCTGGAGCTGTGGTCGCTGCTGCAGCACGACGCGGCCCTCGCGGACGGGCTGCGCGCCCTCCCCCGGAGCGGCACGTCGGGGCTCGTCCCCAGCCACGGCGACCTGCGCCTGGACCAGTTCCTGCTGCACGGGGACCGGCTCCACCTCACCGACTGGGAGGAGTTCCGCCCGGCCGACCCCGAGCTGGACCTGGGCTCCCTGGTCGGCGAGCTCGTCCACCGCGCGCTGCGCTGCCTCACCGACACCCTGGACGACAGCCTGCTGGACGACCCGGCCGCCGCCCACACCGCGATCATGGCCCGGGGCCGGGTCGCCCTCACCCGCATCCGGCCCGGCGTCGAAGCGCTGATGGCCGCCTACCGCGCGCTGCGCGGCCCGGTCGACCCCACCGGGGTCGCCGCCCGCACCGGCTGGCACCTCTTCGACCGCGTCCTCGCCGGAGCCCGCCACGCGAACCGGCTCCACCCGCTCGACCGCGCCCAGGCCGGCATCGGCCGCGCCATGATCCTCGCCCCCCAGCGCTCCTCCGGCGCACTCGGACTGACGGAGGCACCGTGACGGACAGCCCGGCCACCGGCACCATGACCGGCCCGCAGACAGCACCCCCCACCGGCCACCGCTCCGGCCTCCCCGGCGCCCTGGCGGCACTCCTGGACACCGTCACCGTGGACCTCCCCGGCGGCACGTTCACCGTCGGCGGCCGCACCCACACCTTCGAGCGGCCGCAGCACGCCCGTACCGCCCTCCAGACCGTCCTGTACGAGGACTGGCACGCGGGCATGGCCCCGCCCCCCGAAGGAGCCCGCCCCCGGCGCGCGGTCCGCGGCGGCGGCGACCTGGAGCGCGCGCTCATCGAAGCCGTCCCGCACCGGCGGACCCGCGTCACCGCCACCGTGACCGGCATCGCGCCCGGCCCCGCCGCACCGGGCACTGACCCGGGCGGCGAGGGCGTCGTCGGCCGGGTCGGCGAGGGCGTCGTCGTCGAGCACCACGGCGTACGGCTGTGCGTGCCGCGCTCGGCGGTGACCGGCCCGGACCTCGCGCCCGGCGCCTCGGTCCTCGTCGACGTACCGGCCGTGCGGCCGTGGCTGTCGCCCGGCTTCCTGCTGGTGCACGGATCGCCCGGCGCGGCCCGGCACGGGGGCGCGGGGCTGGTCCGGGTCTATGTGCACCTGACCCGCCCCGAGGCCGCCGCACCGGTCTGGCGCGAGGTGCTGGGCGCCCTGGAGGCGCTGGGAGTGCCGTACCAGGCGAAGGTCCTTTCGCACCGCCGCCACTACCCGCGCCGCGACGCGCTCGTCGTCTACCTCGGGGACGCCCACGCCGATGCGGCGGACACGGTGGCCGACGCGGTCGAGCGGTGCCGGGGCGGGGCGGCGGGGGCGGAGGACGCCGGAATCGGCGTGGAGACCTCGGTGTTCGCCGCCCGGCTCGCGCCCGGCGTCGCGGTGGCACGGGAGCCGGCCGACCCGCGGCCCGGCCGGCGCGGGATGAGCTTCGGGCAGCACCGGGCGGCCGCCGTCGCCGAGGGGCTCCTCGCCCACGCCCGCGCCCCGGAGGCCGGATCGCGGGAGGCGACGGTGCGGGTGGCGCTGCTCAGGGCCGGGATCAGGCCATCGGCCCCGGAGCGGAACCTGTGAACGCCGCGCCGGCCGCGTAACGCGCCGGGATACGGCGAAGGGCCCCGTCCCACCGTGCGAACGGTGGGACGGGGCCCTTCTTGGTGCTCTGTGCGGAGCTACCAGGTCAGACGGTCAAGTACTTACTTGACGATCTTGGTGACCTGGCCGGCGCCCACGGTCCGGCCACCCTCACGGATGGCGAACTTGAGGCCCTCCTCCATGGCGACCGGCTGGATCAGCTGGACCGACATGACGGTGTTGTCGCCCGGCATGACCATCTCGGTGCCCTCGGGGAGGGTCACGACGCCGGTCACGTCCGTGGTACGGAAGTAGAACTGCGGGCGGTAGTTGTTGAAGAAGGGGGTGTGACGGCCACCCTCGTCCTTCGACAGGATGTAGGCCTGGGCCTCGAAGTCGGTGTGCGGCGTGACCGAACCCGGCTTGATGATGACCTGGCCGCGCTCGACGTCCTCGCGCTTGATGCCACGGAGGAGCAGACCGACGTTCTCACCGGCCTGGCCCTCGTCGAGCAGCTTGCGGAACATCTCGATGCCGGTGACCGTGGTGGTGGTCTTCTCCTGCTTGATACCGACGATGTCGACGGTCTCGTTGACCTTGAGGACACCACGCTCGATACGGCCGGTGACGACGGTGCCACGACCGGTGATCGTGAAGACGTCCTCGATCGGCATCAGGAACGGCTTGTCGACGTCGCGCTCGGGCTGCGGGATGTTCTCGTCCACGGCCTTCATGAGCTCGAGGACGGTGTTGCCCCACTCCTTGTCGCCCTCGAGCGCCTTGAGCGCCGAGACCTTGACGACCGGCAGGTCGTCGCCCGGGAACTCGTACTCGGAGAGCAGCTCGCGGACCTCGAGCTCGACGAGCTCCAGGATCTCCTCGTCGTCCACCATGTCGGCCTTGTTCAGGGCGACGACGATGTACGGAACGCCGACCTGGCGGGCCAGGAGCACGTGCTCCTTGGTCTGCGGCATCGGGCCGTCGGTGGCGGCGACCACGAGGATGGCGCCGTCCATCTGCGCGGCACCGGTGATCATGTTCTTGATGTAGTCCGCGTGACCGGGGCAGTCGACGTGAGCGTAGTGACGCTGCTCCGTCTGGTACTCGACGTGCGCGATCGAGATGGTGATACCGCGCTGGCGCTCCTCGGGAGCCTTGTCGATCTGGTCGAAGGCCGAAGCCTCGTTCAGGTCCGGGTACGCGTCGTGCAGCACCTTGGTAATGGCGGCCGTGAGGGTCGTCTTACCGTGGTCGATGTGACCGATGGTGCCGATGTTGACGTGCGGCTTAGTCCGCTCGAACTTCGCCTTCGCCACTGGGTCCTCCTGTGGAGTGGTTCTGTACGCCTTGCTTCATCGGCGCCAGGTGATCTTTGCTGGGATGCCGGCCCCCGAGGGCATTCTCCGCGAAGTGTGACCTCCGCGACGAATGCCCCACGGGCTCCGGTGACAAGCCTAAAGCGTGAGCTCGGGAGAGTTACTCGCCCTTGGCCTTCGCGATGATCTCCTCGGCGACGTTCCGCGGAACCTCGGCGTAGGAGTCGAACTGCATCGAGTAGCTTGCGCGACCCGAGGTCTTGCTGCGGAGGTCTCCGACGTAGCCGAACATCTCCGAGAGGGGCACGAGGCCCTTCACGACGCGAGCGCCGCTGCGCTCCTCCATGGCCTGGATCTGGCCACGGCGGGAGTTGAGGTCGCCGATGACATCGCCCATGTAGTCCTCGGGCGTGGTGACCTCGACGGCCATCATCGGCTCCAGGAGCACGGGGGACGCCTTGCGGGCACCCTCCTTGAACGCCTGCGAACCGGCGATCTTGAAGGCCAGCTCCGAGGAGTCGACCTCGTGGTAGCCACCGTCGAGAAGGATGACGCGGACGCCGACCATCTCGTAACCGGCCAGGACACCGAACTGCATGGCTTCCTGGGCACCCGCGTCCACCGAGGGGATGTACTCGCGGGGGATGCGGCCACCGGTGACCTTGTTGACGAACTCGTACGACGCGTCGCCGCCCTCGAGGGGCTCGATGGCGATCTGCACCTTCGCGAACTGGCCGGTACCACCAGTCTGCTTCTTGTGCGTGTAGTCGATGCGCTCGACGGCCTTGCGGATCGTCTCGCGGTACGCGACCTGCGGCTTGCCGACGTTCGCCTCGACGCGGAACTCGCGCTTCATGCGGTCGACGAGCACCTCGAGGTGAAGCTCGCCCATACCACCGATGATGGTCTGGCCGGTCTCCTCGTCGGAGTGCACCTGGAAGGACGGGTCCTCCTCGGAGAGGCGCTGGATCGCGATACCCAGCTTCTCCTGGTCACCCTTGGACTTGGGCTCGATGGCGACCTGGATCACCGGCGCCGGGAAGTCCATGGACTCCAGGATGACCGGGTTCTTGTCGTCGCACAGCGTCTCACCGGTGGTGGTCTGCTTGAGGCCCATCACGGCGATGATGTCGCCGGCGCCCACCGAGTCGATCTCCTCACGCTTGTTCGCGTGCATACGGTAGATCTTGCCGATGCGCTCCTTCTTGCCCTTGACGGAGTTCAGCACCGCGGTGCCGGAGTCCAGGCGACCGGAGTAGATCCGGACGAAGGTGAGCTTGCCGAGGTGCGGGTCGCTCGCGATCTTGAACGCCAGAGCCGACAGCGGCTCGTCGTCCGAGGGCTTGCGCTTGACGACCGTCTCGGGGTCCTTGGGGTCGTGGCCCTCGATGGCCTCGACGTCCAGGGGGGAAGGCAGGTAGCGGACGACCGCGTCGAGCAGGGGCTGGACGCCCTTGTTCTTGAACGCCGTGCCACAGAACACCGGGGTGACCGTGACGGAGTCGGCGCCGCCCTTGGAGGCGAGCGTGATGCGGCGGATCGCGTCGTGCAGCTGCTCCTGGGTGGGCTCGGTGCCCTCCAGGTACAGCTCCATCATCGCGTCGTCGTTCTCGGCGACGGTCTCGAGCAGCTTGCCGCGCCACTCGTCCGCCAGCTCCTGGAGGTTCTCCGGGATGTCGAGGACGTTGTACATCTCGCCCTTGGCGGCCTCTTCGGGGTACACGAAGGCCTTCATCGACACCAGGTCGACGACGCCCGTGAAGTCCGACTCGGCACCGATGGGGAGCTGCATGACGATCGGGGTCGCGCCGAGGCGGTCCACGATCATGCCGACGCAGCGCAGGAAGTCGGCGCCGGTCCGGTCGAGCTTGTTGACGAAGCAGATGCGCGGCACGCCGTAGCGGTCCGCCTGGCGCCAGACGGTCTCGGACTGCGGCTCGACACCCGCCACACCGTCGAACACGGTGACGGCGCCGTCGAGGACGCGGAGCGAACGCTCCACCTCGACGGTGAAGTCGACGTGACCGGGGGTGTCGATGATGTTGATGGTGTGCTCAACATCGTTGAGCGGCCAGTGGCAGGTCGTCGCGGCGGACGTGATCGTGATGCCGCGCTCCTGCTCCTGCTCCATCCAGTCCATGGTCGCGGAGCCCTCGTGGGTCTCCCCGATCTTGTACGAACGACCGGTGTAGAACAGAATCCGCTCGGTTGTCGTCGTCTTGCCCGCGTCGATGTGGGCCATGATCCCAATGTTGCGGACCTTGGCCAGGTCAAGCGAAGTGGTGGCCATAAGGCTCAGTCTTCTCTCGGTCTCGATGGGGGTAGCGACTACCAGCGGTAGTGCGCGAAGGCCTTGTTGGACTCGGCCATCTTGTGGGTGTCCTCACGCTTCTTGACGGCAGCGCCAAGACCGTTCGAGGCGTCGAGCAGCTCGTTCATGAGCCGCTCGGTCATCGTCTTCTCGCGACGGGCGCGGGAGTAGCCCACGACCCAGCGCAGCGCGAGGGTGGCGGCGCGACCGGGCTTGACCTCGATCGGCACCTGGTAGGTGGCGCCACCGACACGGCGGGACTTGACCTCGAGCGAGGGCTTGACGTTCTCCAGCGCGCGCTTCAGCGTGATGACCGGGTCGGCGCCGGTCTTCTCGCGAAGACCCTCCATGGCGCCGTACACGATCCGCTCAGCGGTGGAACGCTTGCCGTCGAGCAGGATCTTGTTGATCAGCGAGGTGACCAGAGGAGAGTTGTAGACCGGGTCGATGATGACCGGGCGCTTCGGGGCGGGGCCCTTACGAGGCATTCTTACTTCTCCTTCTTGGCGCCGTAGCGGCTGCGGGCCTGCTTGCGGTTCTTGACACCCTGGGTGTCGAGCGAGCCGCGGATGATCTTGTAACGAACACCCGGCAGGTCCTTCACACGGCCACCACGCACGAGCACGATGGAGTGCTCCTGCAGGTTGTGTCCCTCACCCGGAATGTAGGCCGTGACCTCGATGCCCGAGGTCAGACGCACACGTGCGACCTTCCGGAGCGCGGAGTTGGGCTTCTTCGGGGTGGTCGTGAACACACGCGTGCAGACGCCGCGGCGCTGGGGCGAACCCTCGAGTGCGGGCGTCTTGTTCTTCTCGACCTTGTCCTGCCGGCCCTTCCGGACCAGCTGCTGGATCGTAGGCACTACTTCTCCGGTTTCTGTGTGCCGTCGGTGAAACTAACCTGGAACGTCACCGACCCACGCGGTCGGGTGTGTCGAATCCTGCGAGCCCGTACCGGAACGGCATGAGGAGCATGGATCACGGTGGCCGAAGACAGGCTCGCCATGCGGTTGAGGACACGCACACGAACCCAGGCACACCCCAGGCACAAGGTCTGAGCGTACCTACCTCACCGACCTGGGTCAAAACAAATGCCGTCCAGCCCGGGGCGCCGAAGCGGCCGCCCGGCTTGTCCCTATCCCTCACCGGCCCCCGGAAGGCCCGTGAGGCGGCCCCAGGGGCCCGTACGGACCCTGCGGGCGGGTCAGGGTGCCCGGGGACCGGGTCCGCGCCCCGGCCGGCGGTGTGACGCACTACACGCCGGAGGGCGGCCACCCCGGGTGGGGTGACCGCCCTCCGGGCGGATCAGGCGACTCGCTTACTGGTTGTACGGACCGTAGTCGTAGTCCTCCAGCGGAACGGCCTGGCCGGAGCCAGAGCCGAACGGCGAGTAGTCGATGTCGTCGTAGCCGACGGCCGAGTACATCGCGGCCTTGGCCTCCTCGGTCGGCTCGACCCGGATGTTGCGGTAGCGGGACAGGCCCGTACCGGCCGGGATGAGCTTACCGATGATGACGTTCTCCTTGAGGCCGATGAGGCTGTCGGACTTGGCGTTGATCGCCGCGTCCGTCAGCACTCGGGTCGTCTCCTGGAAGGAGGCGGCCGACAGCCAGGATTCCGTCGCCAGCGAGGCCTTGGTGATACCCATCAGCTGCGGCCGGCCGGAGGCGGGGTGACCGCCCTCGGTGACCACACGACGGTTCTCGGTCTCGAACTTCGAGCGCTCGACGAGCTCGCCCGGCAGCAGCTCCGCGTCGCCGGACTCGATGATCGTCACGCGGCGGAGCATCTGCCGGATGATGATCTCGATGTGCTTGTCGTGGATCGACACGCCCTGCGAGTTGTAGACCTTCTGGACCTCGCCGACCAGGTGGACCTGGACCGCGCGCTGGCCGAGGATGCGCAGCACGTCGTGCGGGTTGGTGGCACCCACGGTGAGCTTCTGGCCCACCTCGACGTGGTCGCCCTCGCCGACCAGGAGACGGGCGCGCTTGGAGATCGGGAAGGCGATCTCGTCGCTGCCGTCGTCCGGGGTGACGACGAGCTTCTTGGTCTTCTCGGTCTCCTCGATGCGGACGCGGCCCGCGGACTCGGAGATCGGGGCGACACCCTTGGGCGTACGCGCCTCGAAGAGCTCGACGACACGCGGCAGACCCTGGGTGATGTCGTCACCGGCCACACCACCGGTGTGGAAGGTACGCATCGTCAGCTGGGTACCGGGCTCACCGATGGACTGGGCGGCGATGATGCCGACCGCCTCACCGATGTCGACCAGCTTGCCGGTGGCGAGCGAACGGCCGTAGCAGAAGGCACAGGTGCCGACCGCGGACTCGCAGGTCAGAACCGAGCGGGTCTTGACCTCCTCGACGCCGGCGCCCACCAGGGCGTCGATCAGCACGTCACCGAGGTCCACGTTGGCCGGCGCGATGACCTTGCCGTCGACGACGACGTCCTCGGCGAGCATGCGGGCGTAGACCGAGGTCTCGACGTCCTCCGTCTTGCGCAGCACACCGTCGTGGCCCTTGACGGCGATCTTCAGCTTGAGGCCGCGGTCGGTGCCGCAGTCCTCCTCGCGAATGATCACGTCCTGCGAGACGTCCACCAGACGACGGGTCAGGTAACCCGAGTCGGCGGTACGCAGGGCGGTGTCCGCCAGACCCTTACGGGCACCGTGCGTGGAGATGAAGTACTCCAGAACGGTGAGGCCCTCGCGGAAGGACGCCTTGATGGGACGCGGGATCGTCTCGTTCTTGGCGTTGGATACCAGACCACGCATACCGGCGATCTGCCGCATCTGCATCATGTTTCCTCGGGCACCCGAGTCAACCATCATGAAGATGGGGTTCGTCTTGGGGAAGTTCTCATTCATCGCCTCGGCGACCTCGTTGGTCGCCTTGGTCCAGATGTTGATGAGCTCCTGCGTGCGCTCGTCCTTGGTGATCAGACCGCGCTCGTACTGCTTCTGGACCTTCTCGTCCTGCTCCTCGTAGCCCTTGACGATGGCCTTCTTGGCCTCGGGCACGACGACGTCGGAGATGGCCACGGTGACGCCCGAACGGGTCGCCCAGTGGAAGCCGGCCGCCTTCAGGTTGTCGAGCGTCGCCGCCACGATGACCTTGGGGTAGCGCTCGGCGAGGTCGTTGACGATCTCGGAGAGCTGCTTCTTGCCGACCGAGTAGTCGACGAACGGGTAGTCCTCGGGCAGCAGCTCGTTGAAGAGCGCGCGGCCCAGGCTCGTCCGCAGCCGGAAGGTGTCGCCCGGCTGGTACTCGGGCTCGCCCTCCTCGGCGACCGGCGGCACCCAGCCGCGCGGCGGGATGGTGCCCACCGGGAAGCGGATGTCGACGGAGGACTGGAGCGCCAGCTCACCGGCGTCGAACGCCATGATCGCCTCGGCCGTGGAGCCGAACGCGCGGCCCTCGCCCTTGGTGTCACGCAGCTCGCCGTCGGTGGTCAGGAAGAACAGACCCAGCACCATGTCCTGGGTCGGCATCGTGACCGGACGGCCGTCGGCCGGCTTGAGGATGTTGTTCGAGGACAGCATCAGGATGCGGGCCTCGGCCTGCGCCTCCGCGGACAGCGGCAGGTGCACGGCCATCTGGTCACCGTCGAAGTCCGCGTTGAACGCGGTGCAGACGAGCGGGTGGATCTGAATGGCCTTGCCCTCGACCAACTGCGGCTCGAAGGCCTGGATGCCGAGGCGGTGCAGCGTGGGCGCACGGTTCAGCAGCACCGGGTGCTCGGCGATGACCTCTTCGAGGACGTCGTACACCACGGTGCGGCCGCGCTCGACCATGCGCTTGGCCGACTTGATGTTCTGCGCGTGGTTCAGGTCCACCAGGCGCTTCATCACGAACGGCTTGAACAGTTCCAGCGCCATCGCCTTCGGCAGACCGCACTGGTGCAGCTTGAGCTGCGGACCGACGACGATCACGGAACGCGCGGAGTAGTCCACGCGCTTGCCGAGCAGGTTCTGACGGAAGCGACCCTGCTTGCCCTTCAGCATGTCGCTGAGGGACTTCAGCGGGCGGTTGCCGGGGCCCGTGACGGGACGGCCGCGACGGCCGTTGTCGAAGAGCGCGTCCACGGCCTCCTGGAGCATGCGCTTCTCGTTGTTCACGATGATCTCGGGCGCGCCGAGGTCGAGAAGCCGCTTCAGGCGGTTGTTGCGGTTGATCACGCGGCGGTACAGGTCGTTCAGGTCGGAGGTCGCGAAGCGGCCACCGTCCAGCTGCACCATCGGACGCAGGTCCGGCGGGATGACCGGCACGCAGTCGAGCACCATGCCCTTGGGCTTGTTGCTGGTCTGCAGGAACGCGGAGACGACCTTGAGGCGCTTGAGCGCACGGGTCTTCTTCTGGCCCTTGCCGGTGCGGATGATCTCGCGGAGGCGCTCGGCCTCCTCCTCGAGGTCGAAGGACTCCAGGCGCTTCTGCAGCGCGGCGGCGCCCATGCAGCCGTCGAAGTACGTGCCGAAGCGGTCACGCAGCTCGCGGTAGAGCAGCTCGTCGCCCTCCAGGTCCTGGACCTTGAGGTTCTTGAAGCGGCTCCACACCTCGTCGAGGCGGTCGATCTCGCGCTGCGCGCGGTCGCGCAGCTGCTTCATCTCGCGCTCGGCACCCTCGCGCACCTTGCGGCGCACGTCGGCCTTGGCGCCCTCGGCCTCCAGCTCGGCCAGGTCGGTCTCGAGCTTCTTGGCGCGGTTCTCCAGGTCGGAGTCGCGGCGGTTCTCGATCTGCTGGCGCTCGACGGAGACGTGCGCCTCCAGGGAGGGGAGGTCGCGGGTGCGGCGCTCCTCGTCCACGAACGTGATCATGTACGCGGCGAAGTAGATGACCTTTTCCAGGTCCTTCGGCGCGAGGTCCAGCAGGTAGCCCAGGCGCGACGGGACGCCCTTGAAGTACCAGATGTGGGTGACCGGAGCGGCGAGCTCGATGTGGCCCATGCGCTCGCGGCGCACCTTGGCGCGGGTGACCTCGACGCCGCAGCGCTCACAGATGATGCCCTTGAAGCGGACACGCTTGTACTTGCCGCAGTAGCACTCCCAGTCCCGGGTCGGACCGAAGATCTTCTCGCAGAAGAGTCCGTCCTTTTCGGGCTTGAGGGTGCGGTAGTTGATGGTCTCCGGCTTCTTGACCTCGCCGTGGGACCAGGTCCGGATGTCGTCCGCGGTGGCAAGGCCGATCCGCAGCTCGTCGAAGAAGTTGACGTCGAGCACTTGTCGTCAATCCCTCTTTCGGGGGTTCGAGCCCCCTCGCGTCACGCGAGTGAATCGGGGCACTTCAGCAATGGTCTGAACGGGTCCGGGGAGAGCCGGCCGGATCACGGAGATCCGGCCGGCCAACCCGTCAGACCTCTTCGACGCTGCTCGGCTCGCGCCGGGACAGGTCGATACCGAGCTCCTCCGCCGCGCGGAAGACGTCCTCGTCCGTGTCGCGCATCTCGATGGACATGCCGTCCGAGGACAGCACCTCCACGTTGAGGCAGAGCGACTGCATTTCCTTGATGAGCACCTTGAAGGACTCGGGAATGCCCGGCTCGGGGATGTTCTCGCCCTTGACGATGGCCTCGTAGACCTTCACGCGGCCGGTGACGTCGTCGGACTTGATCGTCAGCAGTTCCTGGAGGGCGTACGCCGCACCGTAGGCCTCAAGGGCCCACACCTCCATCTCACCGAATCGCTGCCCACCGAACTGCGCCTTACCACCCAGCGGCTGCTGCGTGATCATGGAGTACGGGCCGGTCGAGCGGGCGTGGAGCTTGTCGTCGACCAGGTGGTGCAGCTTGAGGATGTACATGTAGCCGACCGAGACCGGGTCCGGGAACGGCTCGCCGGAGCGGCCGTCGAACAGCCGGGCCTTGCCGGAGGGCTGCACCATGCGGACGCCGTCGCGGTTCGGGATCGTGGCCTGGAAGAGGCCGGAGATCTCGTCCTCGCGCGCACCGTCGAAGACGGGCGTGGCGACGTTGGTGCCGGGGGCGACCTGGTCGGCGCCGATGGCCTGGAGCCGCTTGGCCCACTCGTCACCGAGGCCGGAGACGTCCCAGCCGCGGCTGGCGAGCCAGCCGAGGTGGATTTCCAGAACCTGTCCGGGGTTCATTCGGGAAGGAACACCCAGCGGGTTGAGGATGATGTCGACCGGGGTGCCGTCCTCCAGGAACGGCATGTCCTCGATCGGCAGGATCTTCGAGATGACGCCCTTGTTGCCGTGACGGCCGGCGAGCTTGTCACCGTCGGTGATCTTGCGCTTCTGCGCGACGTAGACGCGGACCAGCTGGTTCACGCCCGGCGGCAGCTCGTCGCCCTCTTCGCGGTCGAAGACGCGGACGCCGATGACCTTGCCGATCTCGCCGTGCGGGACCTTGAGCGAGGTGTCGCGGACCTCGCGCGCCTTCTCACCGAAGATCGCGCGGAGCAGGCGCTCCTCGGGGGTCAGCTCGGTCTCACCCTTGGGCGTGACCTTGCCGACGAGGATGTCGCCGGCGACGACCTCGGCACCGATGCGGATGATGCCGCGCTCGTCGAGGTCGGCGAGGACCTCCTCGGAGACGTTCGGGATGTCCCGGGTGATCTCCTCGGGGCCGAGCTTGGTGTCACGGGCGTCGACCTCGTGCTCCTCGATGTGGATCGAGGAGAGGACGTCGTCCTGCACGAGGCGCTGCGACAGGATGATCGCGTCCTCGTAGTTGTGACCCTCCCACGGCATGAACGCCACGAGCAGGTTCTTGCCGAGCGCCATCTCGCCGTGCTCGGTGGCCGGGCCGTCGGCGAGGACCTGGCCCTCGATGACGCGGTCGCCCTCGGAGACGACGACCTTCTGGTTGACCGAGGTGCCCTGGTTGGAGCGCATGAACTTGGCGATGCGGTACGTGGTGTACGTGCCGTCGTCGTTCGTCACGGTGATGTAGTCCGCGGAGACCTCCTGGACCACACCGTCCTTCTCGGCCTTGAGCACGTCACCGGCGTCGGTGGCGCAGCGGTACTCCATGCCGGTGCCGACGAGCGGCGCCTCGCTCTTGATGAGCGGCACGGCCTGGCGCATCATGTTCGCGCCCATGAGGGCACGGTTGGCGTCGTCGTGCTCCAGGAAGGGGATCATCGCGGTGGCGACGGACACCATCTGGCGCGGCGAGACGTCCATGTAGTCGACCTCGTCGCTGGGGACGTAGTCGACCTCGCCGCCGCGGCGGCGGACCAGGACACGGGGCTCGGTGAAGCGCAGTTCGTCGGAGAGCGTCGCGTTCGCCTGGGCGATGACGAAACGGTCTTCCTCGTCGGCGGTGATGTAGTCGACCTCGTCGGTGACCTGGCCGTCGACGACCTTGCGGTACGGGGTCTCGATGAAGCCGAACGCGTTGACGCGGCCGTACGAGGCGAGCGAACCGATCAGACCGATGTTCGGGCCTTCGGGGGTCTCGATCGGGCACATGCGTCCGTAGTGGGACGGGTGCACGTCTCGGACCTCGAAGCCGGCCCGCTCACGGGAGAGACCACCCGGACCGAGCGCCGACAGACGGCGCTTGTGGGTGAGCCCCGACAGCGGGTTGTTCTGGTCCATGAACTGCGACAGCTGGCTGGTGCCGAAGAACTCCTTGATGGAGGCGACGACCGGCCGGATGTTGATCAGGGTCTGCGGCGTGATCGCCTCGACGTCCTGGGTCGTCATGCGCTCGCGCACGACGCGCTCCATACGGGCGAGACCCGTACGGACCTGGTTCTGGATCAGCTCGCCGACGTTGCGCAGACGGCGGTTGCCGAAGTGGTCGATGTCGTCGGTCTCGACGACGATCGTGCGGCCGGACTCGCCCACCGTCTCGGTCTCACCGGCGTGCAGCTTGACCAGGTACTTGATGGTCGCGATGACGTCGTCGGTGGTGAGCACGCCGGCGTCCAGCGGCTCGTCGGCGCCGAGCTTCTTGTTCACCTTGTAGCGGCCGACCTTCGCGAGGTCGTAGCGCTTCGGGTTGAAGTAGAGGTTCTCGAGCAGCGTCTGCGCGGCCTCGCGGGTGGGCGGCTCGCCCGGGCGGAGCTTGCGGTAGATGTCGAGCAGCGCGTCGTCCTGGCCCTGGGTGTGGTCCTTCTCCAGGGTGGCGCGCATGGACTCGTACTCGCCGAACTCCTCGAGGATCTGCTCGGTGGTCCAGCCGAGCGCCTTCAGGAGGACGGTGACGGACTGCTTGCGCTTGCGGTCGATGCGGACACCGACCATGTCGCGCTTGTCGATCTCCATCTCCAGCCAGGCACCCCGCGAGGGGATGATCTTGGCGGAGAAGATGTCCTTGTCGGACGTCTTGTCGATCGACGAGTCGAAGTAGACACCCGGCGAGCGGACCAGCTGCGACACGACGACACGCTCGGTGCCGTTGATGACGAAGGTGCCCTTGTTGGTCATGAGCGGGAAGTCGCCCATGAAGACCGTCTGGGACTTGATCTCGCCGGTCTCGTTGTTGGTGAACTCGGCGGTGACGAAGAGCGGGGCGGCGAACGTGAAGTCGCGCTCCTTGCACTCGTCGATCGAGTTCTTGGGGGGCTCGAAGCGGTGGTCGCGGAACGTGAGCGACATCGACCCGGAGAAGTCCTCGATCGGGGAGATCTCCTCGAAGATCTCCTCGAGGCCGGACTTGGTGGGGACATCTTGTCCACTGTCCAGAGCAGCCTCGACGCGAGCCTTCCAGGCGGCGTTGCCGAGGAGCCAGTCAAAGCTCTCGGTCTGCAGCGCGAGGAGGTTCGGAACCTCGAGGGGCTCCTTGATCTTTGCAAAAGAGATGCGCAGCGGGGCGGTGCTGGCGCCGTTGTTCGTATTCGCGGTCGAGGCGTTGCGCGAGGCGGCCAAGAGGGGGTCCTTCCGAGGGCTCGGACTCACTACGCGCGTACCGGTCCCAGGTTGGACATGTGGGCAGATATCCCAGGTCAGGGATGGTCCGGCTCACGGTGCACAAGATGGGTATGCCCCTGGTGACGGGCAGGAGGCAGCTAACAGGCAGCGCAAAGGGTCAGTGTAGCCAAGTGCCACACTGATGTCCAGTCGGGGTTCTCAAAGACCCACGTATCGCTCACCAGCTGTTCTCAACACCTATGTCCAGCCCTGCGCGGGGTGCGCTCTTCTTTACTGCCCGCTCCGCCACCGATCCATGCCTCGGATTCGGATCGATTCGGCGACGCGCCTTGAGAATTGCGCGCCGCGTGCGGTTCGTCAAGGCCCCCTCGGCCCGACCGGCCCCCGGGCCCCCGCGGACACCGCCCCTCGACGGCGGCCGCGTGCCCCGCGTGAAGGGCACGGCGAAGATCACCATACTCGTCAACGCGGGAAGGGCAAGGCACCCTCCGCCAGTACGCCGAAAGGCGACCACCCGAACGGGTGATCGCCTTTCGCGATGTGACTCCGTGCCTCGCGGCACGGGTGTCCTGGGGAGTCAGAGGACTCTCAGGGTCACTTGACCTCGACGGAGGCGCCGGCGCCCTTGAGGGACTCGGCAGCCTTGTCGGCGGCCTCCTTCGCGACCTTCTCGAGGACGGGCTTCGGGGCGCCGTCGACGAGGTCCTTGGCCTCCTTCAGGCCGAGGGAGGTCAGCTCGCGCACGACCTTGATGACCTGGATCTTCTTGTCACCGGCGGCGGTGAGGATGACGTCGAACTCGTCCTGCTCCTCAACGGCGGCGGCGTCGCCGCCACCCTGGGCCGGACCGGCGGCAACGGCGACGGCCGCGGCAGCGGTGACCTCGAACTTCTCCTCGAAGGCCTTCACGAAGGCGGCGAGCTCGATGAGGGTGAGCTCCTCGAACTGAGCGAGCAGTTCGTCCTGGGACAGCTTCGCCATGACAGGCGTCCTTCCACTATTCGGCAGGTGCCGGATGTATGTGTCGGCGGGCGTACACGGTGCCCGCTGGACCGCTGAGCGTGATTACTCGGCGGCCTCGGCGGGAGCCGGCGTACCGGCACCGCCCTGCTCCTCCAGCTTGACGCGAAGCGCTTCCGCGGTGCGGACGAACTTCGACGGCAGCGCCTGGAAGAGCTGCGCAGCCTGAGTCTGCTTGCCCTTCATGGCACCGGCCAGCTTGGCGAGCAGAACCTCGCGGGACTCGAGGTCCGCGAGCTGCTTGATCTCATCGGCGGACAGCGCCTTGCCGTCAAGGACACCGCCCTTGATGATGAGGTTCGGGTTTTCCTTGGCGAAGTCACGAAGACCCTTCGCCGACTCCACCGGGTCACCGGTGACGAAGGCAACCGCCGTCGGACCCGCGAACAGGTCGTCCAGCGTGTTGATCCCGGCCTCGTTGGCCGCGATCTTGGTCAGCGTGTTCTTCACCACGGCGTACTGGGCGTTCTCACCGAGCGAACGGCGCAGCTGCTTGAGCTGAGCCACGGTGAGACCCCGGTACTCGGTCAGCACGGCGGCGTTCGAGCTGCGGAACTGGTCCGCGAGCTCGGCTACCGCAGCAGCCTTGTCGGGCGTCGCCATAGGGTCGGCCTCCTTCCGGGTGATGAGGACCGCTCAAAAGGACCCGGAAAGACGAAACGCCCCGGCGCAGGCGCCAGGGCGTAGCTCGACCGAAACGAAGTCCGGGAGCTTTCCACAGTCACCTGCGCAGGTCGTCCGTATGAACGGAGCCTTCGGTTGCCGACTCCTTGCGGAATCTGGGCAACGACCAGCGGTCTTTGGCTTCTGCAGAAGAGTACGCGACCGAAGTCGCGCCGGGCAAATCGGCCCGGCTCCGGGGCTCGGTGACGGGTACGGGGGTCAGGAGGCCGCGCCGGTGCCGGCCCCCTGCTGCTGCTTCATCAGGTCGGTGAAGTCGACGGTCTGAGCGGCCGGCGGGCGTTCCACCGTGACCTCGGTGCCGTAGTCGCTGTAGTAGACCGTGGAGTTCAGCTCGCCGGTCTTCATCTCGCCGCGCTCGGTCTTCTTCACCAGGAGGTCGTTCTTGTCGACCCAGATGTCGATGGTCTCCGTGGTGATTCCGGCGTCCGCCAGCTGCTTCTTGAGCGCGTCCAGCTCGTCGGCGGTGAGGCTGCTGTTCTTGGCGGTCAGGTCGGCGACATCGACCGTGCCGGAGTAGTGCGTGGTGCTGACGCCGCGGACGTCCTCCTGGCCGACCTTCTTCACGTCACCGGAGGCCAGCAGCGACTTCACGCCCTGCTCGGGGGTGCTGTTCTGCATCTGGTCCTTGAGGACCGCGCCCGAGGCGCCGGCCAGCTGGGCCAGGTCGTCGTAGCTGTAGCTGATCCAGCTCTTGCCGCCGGTCTGCTGGGCCAGGGCGTCGCCCATGTTGGCCGCGTAGCCGTCCTTGAAGTAGCGGGCCTCCATGGTGCCGCTGCCACCGGCCTGCTTCATGGTGTCGGCCATGGAACCACCGGTGTACGAGATCTCCATGGTGCCGGTGACCCCGTCGGACCAGTCCATGACGCCCTTCTGCTTCATGGTCATCATGGTGCCCATGGAGGTCTCGCCCTCGATGCGGGCCGACTGCGCCTGGCCGGTCTTCTTCTGCACGGCGACCAGCGCGGCGATCGGGTCGACCTTCACCACGGAACTGCCGCTGTCGTTCTTCTTGCCCGCGTCCTTGCTCGTGCCGGCGTCGTCGGAGCCGCCACAGGCAGCGACGGAGGTCAGTGCCGCCGCGACAGCCACGGCCAGGCCCACGCGCCGTACGGTATTGCTCTGCATCTGCGATTCCACCCCTCGTTCGACTCTCGATCGCCCACGCTAGTGCAGGGCGCCGACAGTCGTGTCCACGTACGAATGAGGACGAGCCCCGCACCTCGAAAGGTTGCGGGGCCCGCCCTATGTCACACGTGACGCGACGGTCGTACGAGCGCGGAGGCTCAGACGGCGGCCGGGTCCTCCTCGACGAGGAGGTTACGGGTGCGGTTCGGGTCCAGCGGGATGCCGGGGCCCATGGTGGTGGCCAGGGCGGCCTTCTTGACGTAGCGGCCCTTCGCGGCGGACGGCTTCAGGCGGAGGACCTCCTCCAGCGCGGCCGCGTAGTTCTCGACCAGCTTGGTGTCGTCGAAGGAGACCTTGCCGATGATGAAGTGCAGGTTCGAGTGCTTGTCGACGCGGAACTCGATCTTGCCGCCCTTGATGTCGGTGACAGCCTTGGCGACATCGGGGGTGACGGTGCCGGTCTTCGGGTTCGGCATCAGACCACGCGGACCGAGCACGCGGCCGAGGCGGCCGACCTTGCCCATGAGGTCCGGGGTCGCGACGACGGCGTCGAAGTCCAGACGGCCCTTCGCCACCTCGTCGATCAGCTCGTCGGAGCCGACGATGTCGGCTCCGGCGGCTTCCGCGGCCGCAGCACGGTCACCGGTCGCGAAGACCAGGACCCGGGCGGTCTTGCCGGTGCCGTGCGGGAGGTTCACGGTGCCGCGGACCATCTGGTCGGCCTTGCGCGGGTCGACACCCAGGCGGAAGGCGACCTCGACGGTGCCGTCGAACTTCGTGGTGGCGGTCTCCTTGGCGAGGCGGACGGCCTCGAGCGGGGCGTACAGGCGCTCCCGGTCGATCTTGGCGTCCGCAGCGCGGAGGTTCTTGCTGCGCTTCACTTCTACTCCTGATGGTTTCAGAGTGTGGAGTCGTGGTGCGGACCAGCGCTTGGTCCTGCCACTGAGGGGGTGGGGCTGATTCAGCCTTCGACCGTGATGCCCATGGAGCGGGCGGTGCCTTCGATGATCTTCGACGCGGCGTCGAGGTCGTTGGCGTTCAGGTCGGGGAGCTTCGTCGTGGCGATCTCGCGGACCTGGGCGGCCGTCAGCTTGGCGACCTTGGTCTTGTGCGGCTCGCCGGAGCCCTTGTCCACACCCGCTGCCTTGAGGATCAGCTTGGCGGCCGGCGGAGTCTTGGTGATGAAGGTGAAGGAGCGGTCCTCGTAGACCGTGATCTCCACCGGCACGACCATGCCACGCTGCGACTCGGTCGCGGCGTTGTAGGCCTTGCAGAACTCCATGATGTTGACGCCGTGCTGACCCAGTGCGGGGCCGACCGGCGGGGCCGGGTTGGCCGCACCGGCGTTGATCTGGAGCTTGATCAGCCCCGTGACCTTCTTCTTCTTGGGAGGCATGTGCTCTCTCCGGGTCCTAGTGAGAGTTTTCGCCGTCATCCGGTCATCCGGATGCAGGCATACCGCACAACGATAACGGGTATAGCTGCGCGACCAAAAACCAAGCAGGTCAGACCGGCTTCGACAGCCTGTCTGACCTGCTCGGTAGGCATGTGTCCAGAAGCGGGCGGAATGCTCAGTTCTTCTGGATCTGGTCGAAGCTGAGCTCGACCGGGGTCTCGCGACCGAAGATCTCGACGAGGCCCTTGACCTTCTTCGAGTCGGCGTTGATCTCGTTGATCGTCGCCTGCAGCGTCGCGAACGGGCCGTCGGTGACGGTGACGGAGTCGCCGACCTCGAAGTCGAGCACCTGGACCTCGACCTTGCGGGCCGGAGCCGGCTTGCCCTCGGCCTCGGCGGCCTCGCGGGCGGCCTTCTCCTCGGCCTCCGGGGCGAGCATCTTGACGATCTCGTCCAGGGTCAGCGGGTACGGGTCGTAGGCGTTGCCCACGAAGCCGGTGACGCCGGGGGTGTTGCGGACGACGCCCCAGGACTCGTTCGTCAGGTCCATGCGCACCAGGACGTAGCCGGGCAGCTTGTTCTGGCGGACGTTCTTGCGCTCGCCGTTCTTGATCTGGACGATTTCCTCTTCAGGCACCTCGGCCTGATAGATGAACTCCTCCACGTTCAGCGAGACGGCGCGCTGCTCCAGGTTGGCCTTCACACGCTTCTCGTAACCGGCGTACGTGTGGATGACGTACCACTCGCCCGGCAGTCCGCGAAGCTCCTCGCGCAGGGCGGTCACCGGGTCGACGGGCTCGGCCGGCTCGGCCTCCTCCTCGTCGGCGGCGTCCGCGGGCTCCTCGGCGGCCGCCTCGTCGGTGTCGGTCTCGGTGGCCTCGGCCCCGTCCGACTCCTCGGCGTCCGCCGCCTCGACGATGTCGAGCTCGTTCTCGGCGGACTCGAAGTCGCCCGCCGTCGGCTCGCCGGCGTCGTTCAGGTTCGGGTCAGACACGGTGGCTTCTTCCTGGATACAAATGGGTGGTACATGCGAAAGGGGCGCCCAGCAGGCGCCCTTCGCGTGGATCAGCCGAAGACGTACTTGATGACCCGCGCGAAACCGAAGTCCATCACAGTGACGAGCCCGATCATGACGACCACGAACACGATCACCACAGTGGCGTACGTCGACAGCTCGTTGCGCGTCGGCCAGACGACCTTGCGCAGCTCGGCGACGATCTGACGGTAGAAGAGCGCGAGACGGCCCAGGGGGCCCTTCTTGCCGCGCTTGCCGCCCTTCCGGGCCTTCTTCTTGGACTCGGGCGCTTCGTCCTCGGCATCAGGCTTGTCGATGGAGCCCACGGCGTCCGTCACGCTTCTCACCTGATTCCGGGTCGTGGCCGTGCCGCGCCCGGTGGAGCCGCACGGCGGTGCATTGAAGTACGTACATGCGCACACCCCCTGGCGAAGGGGTGTGTAGCAGGGCCGGAGGGACTTGAACCCCCAACCGCTGGTTTTGGAGACCAGTGCTCTACCAATTGAGCTACGACCCTTTGTGGTTTCCACCAACCTACCGCATGTTCCCGGAAGACCCGAGTGCAGGAACGGTGCGGCTGGTGAAGGCCAACGACAGGTGAGTGTACGTGCTCAGCGGCCCGGCGTCGAACAGAAAGATCCTGACCGCTCCGGACCCCTTCGTGTCCGCATGCCGTCCGAGTGCTGTCCGGTCCCTGAAACCCGTGTGCCGACAAGGAAAACGGTCTGGGAGCATGGGGGGCATGAGCGCTGCTACTTCTCCGTCCGAGAGCCGGGTCTCCGCCCGCATCGGTGCGATCTCCGAGTCCGCCACCCTCGCCGTCGACGCCAAGGCCAAGGCCCTCAAGGCCGCCGGCCGTCCGGTGATCGGCTTCGGTGCCGGCGAGCCCGACTTCCCGACCCCCGGCTACATCGTCGACGCCGCGGTCGAGGCCTGCCGCACCCCGAAGTACCACCGCTACACCCCGGCCGGCGGGCTCCCCGAGCTCAAGGCCGCCATCGCGGAGAAGACGCTGCGCGACTCCGGCTACGAGGTGGACGCGTCCCAGATCCTGGTCACCAACGGTGGCAAGCAGGCGATCTACGAGGCGTTCGCCGCGATCCTCGACCCGGGCGACGAGGTCATCGTGCCCGCGCCGTACTGGACCACCTACCCCGAGTCGATCCGGCTGGCCGGCGGCGTCCCGGTGGAGGTCGTGGCCGACGAGACCACGGGCTACCGGGTCTCGGTCGAGCAGCTGGAGGCGGCCCGTACGGAGCGTACGAAGGTCGTCCTGTTCGTCTCCCCGTCCAACCCGACCGGCGCGGTGTACAGCGAGGCCGACACCGAGGCGATCGGCCGCTGGGCCGTCGAGCACGGCCTGTGGGTCCTGACGGACGAGATCTACGAGCACCTGGTCTACGGGGACGCGAAGTTCACCTCGCTGCCGGCCGTCGTGCCCGAGCTGCGCGACAAGTGCATCGTCGTCAACGGCGTCGCCAAGACGTACGCGATGACCGGCTGGCGCGTCGGGTGGATCGTCGGCCCCAAGGACATCGTGAAGGCCGCGACCAACCTCCAGTCGCACGCCACGTCGAACGTCGCCAACGTCTCGCAGGCCGCCGCGCTGGCCGCCGTCTCGGGCGACCTGGACGCGGTCGCGGAGATGCGCACCGCCTTCGACCGCCGCCGCCGGACCATCGTGCGGATGCTCAACGAGATCGACGGCGTGTTCTGCCCGGAGCCGGAGGGCGCCTTCTACGCGTACCCCTCGGTGAAGGACCTGCTGGGCAAGGAGATCCGGGGCAAGCGCCCGGCGACCTCGGTCGAGCTGGCCGCGCTCATCCTGGACGAGGCCGAGGTGGCGGTCGTTCCCGGCGAGGCGTTCGGCACGCCGGGCTATCTGCGCCTGTCGTACGCCCTGGGCGACGACGACCTCGTCGAAGGCGTCTCGCGGCTCCAGAAGCTGCTGGCCGAGGCGAAGGCGTAACCCCGGCGGGGGTCCGCCTCCCCCGCCGTACGAGCGACTCCCGGCCCCGGCCGGGGGTCGCTTTCGCGTTCGAGGGGCACTCCGATGGGGAAAGCGGCTACCGCGCCGCCCCTTCGGTGCGGCAGGATCTTGGGATGGAGCGTGATGTACGTCTGTTGCCCAAGGCCCACCTGCACCTGCACTTCACCGGGTCGATGCGTCCCACGACGCTGCTGGAACTCGCCGACAAGTACGGGGTGCGGCTGCCCGAGGCCCTGACCGGCGGCGAGCCGCCCAAATTGCGGGCGACGGACGAACGGGGCTGGTTCCGCTTCCAGCGCCTCTACGACATCGCCCGGTCCTGTCTGCGGGCCCCCGAGGACATCCAGCGCCTGGTGCGCGAGGCCGCCCAGGAGGACGTGGCGGACGGGTCCCGCTGGCTGGAGATCCAGGTCGACCCCACCTCGTACGCGCCGCTGCTCGGCGGCCTGATCCCGGCGATCGAGATCATCCTCGACGCGGTGGACTCCGCCTCGCGCGCGACGGGGCTGCCGATCCGGGTGGTGATCGCCGCGAACCGGATGAAGCACCCGCTGGACGCACGGACCCTGGCGCGGCTCGCCGTGCGGTACGCGGACCGGGGCGTCGTCGGCTTCGGCCTCTCCAACGACGAGCGGCGGGGCATGGCCCGCGACTTCGACCGGGCCTTCGCCATCGCGCGCGAGGGCGGGCTGCTGGCCGCTCCGCACGGCGGCGAGCTGTCGGGCCCCTCCAGCGTCCGGGACTGCCTGGACGACCTGGACGCCGTGCGCGTCGGGCACGGCGTGCGGGCGGCCGAGGACCCCCGGCTGCTGCGCCGGCTGGCGGAGTCCGGGGTGACCTGCGAGGTGTGCCCCGCGTCCAATGTGGCGCTCGGCGTCTACGAGAAGCCCGCCGATGTCCCCCTGCGCACTCTGTTCGACGCGGGCGTGCCGATGGCGCTCGGCGCGGACGACCCGCTGCTGTTCGGTTCCCGGCTGGCCGCGCAGTACGACCTGGTGCGCCGCCACCACGCGTTCACGGACGAGGAGCTGGCCGAGCTGGCCCGCCAGTCGGTGCGCGGGTCCACGGCGCCCGAGCCGGTGCGGGCGGAGCTGCTGGCAGGTGTGGACGCCTGGCTGGCCGGTCCTTCGGTCTGAACCGCCGGACGGGCCCTACAGGCTGACGCCCACCGTCACCGGTTCGTTGACGAGGGTGACGCCGAAGGCCGCGTGCACCCCGGCGACGACCTCACGGGCCAGGGCGAGCAGGTCCTCGGTGGTCGCCGCGCCCCGGTTGGTGAGGGCGAGGGTGTGCTTGGTGGAGATGCGGGCGGGTCCGGTGCCGTAGCCCTTGGTGAAGCCCGCCCGGTCGATGAGCCAGGCGGCGGAGGTCTTCGTACGTCCGTCACCGGCCGGGAAGGCGGGGGGCGTGACGTCGGGTCCGAGCCGGTCGGCGACCCGGTCCAGGAACGCGTCGAAGGCGTCCTGATCGAGGATCGGGTTGGTGAAGAAGGACCCGGCCGACCAGGTGTCGTGGTCCTCCGGGTCGAGCACCATGCCCTTGCCGGCGCGCAGCCGGAGCACGGTTTCGCGGGCGTCCGCCGCGGGAACGCGGTCGCCCTCCGCGACGCCCATGGCCCGTGCGGTCTCGGGGTACTTCAGGGGCGCCGACAGCCCGCCGGACTCCTCCAGGCCGAAGCGGACGCGCAGCACGACGTACCGGTCGGGTTCGGCCTTGAAGCGGCTGTGCCGGTAGGAGAACGCGCACTCGGAGTTGGGCAGGACGACCGTTTCCCGGCTGCGCCGGTCGTAGGCGACGACCTCGGTGATGGTGGCGGACACCTCCTGGCCGTAGGCCCCGACGTTCTGGATCGGGGTCGCGCCCGCGGAGCCGGGGATTCCGGCGAGGCATTCGAGGCCGGCGAGCCCGGCTTCCACGGTGCGGGCGACGGCGTCGGTCCAGACCTCGCCGGCGGCCAGTTCCAGGCAGCCGCCGTCCAGGACGAAGCCCTTGGTGGCGATGCGCAGGGCGGTGCCCTCGAAGCCCTTGTCCCCGATGACGAGGTTGCTGCCGCCGCCGATGACCAGGAGCGGGGTGCCGCTGTCGTCGGCCTCGCGGACGGCTTCGACCACTTCGTCGTCCGTGGTGGCGGTGAGCAGCCGGGTGGCGGGGCCGCCGAGCCGGAAGGTGGTCAGGGGGGCGAGGGGCGCGTCGTGGAGTTCCTGCACGGGGACAAGGGTACGGTCCGCGGCTCCGCCGCTGGGCGGGGCCACGGACCGTGCCGGGTGTACGGGGTGTGTCAGGCGGGTACGGAGACCGGCTCCCCGGTGTGCCCCTCGACCCGGGCGGCGGTTCCGGGTTCCGGCGTCGCGGCGGCGCGGCGACCGGGGATCATCAGGGCGACGAGCGCGGCCAGGGCGACGACCCCGGCGCCGATCCAGACGGCCGGCACGGTCCCGTCGGTGAAGGACCGCGCGGAGCCGAAGCCGCCCCGCGCCGAGAAGACGGTGGTGAGCGCGGCGACCCCGAGGGCGCCGCCGACCTCGCGCAGGGCGTTGTTGGCGCCGGACGCGATGCCCTGTTCGCCGGGGCGGACGCTGGACATCACCAGGCCGGCGGCCGGTGCGAAGTACAGGGCCATGCCGATGCCGCCGACGACGAGTCCGGGGAGCTGGGAGACGTAGGAGGCGTCCGGGGCGATGGCCAGGGCGAAGAGGGCGAGTCCGGTGGCCTGGAGGGCGAGGCCGGTGACGACGACGGGGCGGCCGCCGAACCGGTCGGAGAGCATTCCGGCGATCGGGGCGACGAGCATCGGCATCCCGGTCCAGGGCAGCATGCGCAGTCCGGCCTCGGTGGGCGAGTAGCCGAGGACGCTCTGGAAGTACTGGCTGAGCAGGAAGATCGAGCCGAACATCCCGAGGTACATCAGCAGGCCGGCGATGTTGATGCCGAAGAAGCCGCGGTCCCGGAAGAGGCGCATGGGCAGCATGGGCCTGCGGCTGCGGAAGCCGTGGTGGACGAAGGCGCCGAGGAGCGCGGTGCCGGCGAGGAGCGAGGTCAGCACGGTGGGGTCGGTCCAGCCGTCGGCGTTGGCGTTGACGAGCCCGTGGACGAGGCCGAAGAGGCCGCCGCTGACGAGGAGGGTGCCGGGGAGGTCGAGCCGGGCGTCGGGGGCGTAGGACTCCGCCAGGCGGAAGCGGGCGAGCGGCAGCAGGAGCAGGCCGATGGGCACGTTGAGCCAGAAGATCCACTGCCAGGAGATGTGTTCGGTGAGGCCGCCGCCGATCAGGGGTCCGCCGGCCACGGCGAGGCCGGTGACGGCGCTGAAGATGCCGAGCGCCATGCCCCGGCGGGCCGGTTCCACGGCGGCGGTGAGCAGGGTGAGGGTGAGCGGCATCATAATCGCGGCGCCGACGCCCTGGACGGCGCGGAAGGCGATGAGTTCGTTGATGCCGGGTGAGAGGGCGGCGGCCGCGGAGGCGCCGGTGAAGACGGTGAGTCCGGCGAGGAAGAGCCGGCGGCGGCCGAAGCGGTCACCGAGGGCGGCGCCGAACATGAGCAGGACGGCGAAGGTCAGGGTGTAGGCGTTGACCGTCCACTCCAGCTCCTCCACCTCGCCGCCGAGGCTCTCGCGGATGGACGGCAGGGCGGTGGTGACGACGAGGTTGTCGAGGGCCGCCATGAAGCCGGCGACGCTGGTGATGACGAGGGCCCAGGCCGCTCCCGCGCGGCCTTTCGTGTGCTGGTTCACTGCTCCCCCTGGAGGGTTAGTAATTGGTCACTAACTTTTCTGGGCAGAAAACCGGGCCGAACCCGGAGAGGACGACGGTCATCTCAGGTGAGCGGCCTGGCCGAGTCGTAGAAGCCGGACCAGATCCGGTGTCCGGCCGGAAAGCCGAGCGAGGTCAGCGTGTTGGCGAGCATGCCGTACGCGAGGAAGGTGGTGGCGTCGTTGGCGTCGGCGCCGAGCGCGAGGTTGACGGAGTCGAAGAGCTCCAGCCAGCCGGCCCGTACCGACTCGCCGAAGGCGTGGTCACCGGCCGCCTCGGCGGCGGCGACCGCCGCGTACATCTGCATCTGCATGAGCAGCTTGTCCGGGTCGTCGGCGATCAGCCGCTGATAGGCGCGGGCCATGGCGTGCAGCGCCTCTTCGCCCTCCAACCCGTCGGCGGCCTCGGCGAAAACCTCGCAGGTCTCGCGGAGGCAGCGCTCGGAGGCGGCGAGGAACATCGCCTGCTTGTTGGGGAAGAGCCGGAAGAGATACGGCTGGGAGACGCCCACCCGTTTGGCGATCGACTCGGTGGAGGTCGCGCTGTACCCGCCGCGGGCGAACTCGGTGACCGCGGCGCGGATGACGCTCTCGCGTCGCTCGTCTGCACTCATCCTTGCCATGCCGGTAAGTTAGTACTCAATCACTAACTTGGTCAAGGGGTGGCGGGACGGCCCGTGAGCGGGGCTCCGGTGTCGGTGCCGGCGGGGCGGGGGTACGCGTAAGGGGCACGGCCCATGGACCGTGCCCCTTACCGATGCGTGACGCGGCGCCTCTCAGGCGAGCTGCACCACGGCCCGCGACATGCCCAGCACCTTCTTGCCGTCGCTCATCACCGTCAGGTCCACCCGCACCCGCCGGTCGTCCAGCAGGGCGGCCACCTTGCCGCTGACCTCGATCAGCGCACCCTTGTCGTCGTCCGGGACGACGACGGGCTTGGTGAAGCGCACCCCGTACTCCACGACCGCGCCCGGGTCGCCGGCCCAGTCCGTGACGATCCGGATCGCCTCGGCCATGGTGAACATGCCGTGCGCGATCACATCGGGCAGGCCGACCTCGCGGGCGAAGCGCTCGTTCCAGTGGATCGGGTTGAAGTCGCCCGAGGCACCCGCGTACTGCACGAGCGTCGCACGGGTGACGGGGAAGGACCGGGCCGGCAGCTCCGTGCCGACCTCGACCGCCTCGTAACTCACCTTCGCCGTCATCACGCCTCCTCGGCGGCGCGCGCCACCAGCTTCGTCCAGGCGGTCACCACGTGCTCGCCGGACGCGTCGTGGACCTCGCCGCGGACGTCCAGGATGTCGTTGCCCGCCATGGACTTCACGGCCTCGATGGTCGAGGTCACCGTCAGCCGGTCCCCGGCGCGCACCGGGCGGGTGTAGACGAACCGCTGGTCGCCGTGGACCACGCGGCTGTAGTCCAGCCCGAGCTGGGGGTCCTCGATGACCTGGCCCGCGGCCTTGAAGGTGATCGAGAACACAAAGGTCGGCGGGGCGATGACATCGCCGTGGCCGAGCGCCGCCGCGGCCTCGGGGTCGGTGTACGCGGGGTGGGCGTCGCCCACGGCCTCGGCGAACTCGCGGATCTTCTCCCGTCCGACCTCGTACGGCGCGGTGGGCGGATAGGTCCGTCCCACGAAGGACTGGTCGAGCGCCATGAACTCGCAACCTCCTGGATGAAAGACGACTGGGCCGGCCTGTGGCGGCGTCCCGCCCCATTCAACGGCAAGCCCGCACAACGACACGAGGCCGCCCCCCGGAGGGGACGGCCTCGTGCACGAGCCTGATTCAGCGCGTTTCGCGGTGCGCCGTGTGCGAGTTGCAGCGCGGGCAGTGCTTCTTCATCTCAAGACGGTCCGGGTTGTTGCGCCGGTTCTTCTTGGTGATGTAGTTCCGCTCCTTGCACTCCACGCAGGCCAGCGTGATCTTCGGGCGGACGTCGGTGGCAGCCACGTGAGTGCTCCTTGGACGGATGAACGGATGAACGCAGAAAAGAGTAGCCGATCGAAGGACCGACCCCACAATCGGCTACTTTTTGTAGCGGTGACCGGACTTGAACCGGTGACACAGCGATTATGAGCCGCTTGCTCTACCGACTGAGCTACACCGCTTTGATGACTGATCCTCCCCGCCGAAGCGGGGACTCTCGATCACCAGAGCCCCAATGCGGAATCGAACCGCAGACCTTCTCCTTACCATGGAGACGCTCTACCGACTGAGCTATTGGGGCGAGCGAGGAAGACATTACACGCTCGGTCGCCGATCGCCCAAATCCGTTTCGCGGCGCCCGGCCATCCCCGTCCCGTACCCCGCTCCGGCCGCCCGCACACCGCTGATCAGCAAGGCGGCGCCGGTACGACTATTGCGCTCTTGCCGGAACGGGGTGGGTCACACCTCTAGGCTCTACTCACTCTCTGTGATCTTGAGCCGTCTCCTGGAGCACGATGCCCGACGACCAGCCGCGGCGCCCCGACGACCACGCGGCCGGCGCCGCCGGTGCCCCGGAGAACGGCGCGCTGACCCTCTGCGGCGCCCGGCTCGCGGACGGCCGGGTGGTGGACGTACGCGTCTGCGGCGGCCGCATCGAGGCCGTGGGCACCGCGGGCAGCCTCACCGCCCCCGGCGCCCGGCTGGACCTGCGCGGCCATCTGCTGCTCCCCGCGCCCGCCGAACCGCACGCCCACGGCGACACCGCCCTCACCGCCGGCCTCGCGGGACCGGCCTCCGGGCGCCCCGAGGACATCCAGCGGCGCGCCACCGAGGCCGCCCTGCTCCAGCTCGGCCACGGCGCCACCGCGCTGCGCGCGCATGTCCGGATCGGCGGCGGCCGGGGCCTGGCCGGGCTCGAAGCGGTCCTGCGGGCCGGGCGCTCCCTGCGCGGCCTGGTCGAGCTGACCGTCGTCGCCGTGCCCGGGCCGCCGAGCGGGGCGGACGGGGTTGCCGGGGCGGACGTTTCGGCGCTGCTCCGCGACGCGCTGCGGGCGGGCGCGGACGCGGTCGGCGGCTGCCCGGACCCCGCCCCGGACCCGTCCGGGTACGCCGAGGCCGTCCTGACGGTCGCCGCCGAGCACGGCTGCCCCGCGGACCTGCACACGGACGGCGGCGACCCCGCCCTGCTGGCCCGGCTGGCCGCGTCGGCCGCCGAACTTCGCCAGGGGGTCGCCATCGGTCCCTGCGCCGGGCTCGCCCGGCTGCCCGCCGACACCGCCGCCCGGCTGGCGGACCGGCTGGCCGGCGCCGGGGTGGCCGTGGCCGTCCTGCCGCAGGGCGCCTGCGCCGACGCGGCGGACCGGGGCACCGCGCCGGTACGGCTGCTGCGGGCGGCCGGGGTGCGTGTTGCGGCGGGCAGCGGGGCGCTGCGCGACCCGGCCAACCCGGTGGGGCGCGGCGATCCGCTGGAGGCCGCGTTCCTGCTGGCCTCGCAGGGCGGCCTGAGCCCCGCGGACGCCTATGCGGCGGTGTCGGAGGGGGCGCGGCACGTCCTGGGGCTTCCCGAGGTCCGGGTCGAGGCGGGCTTCCCGGCGGAGCTGCTCGCCGTGCGCGGGGAGGGGATCGCGGACGCGCTGTCGCAGGCGTACAGCCGGATCGTGGTGCACCGGGGGCGGGTGGTCGCCCGGACGAGCGCGGTGCGCGAGTACGGCGACGCACCGGCCGCCGGGCGGGGCCCGGGACTGCCGCGCCAGGGACGGCCGGAATCCACCGGCGGGGCGTGAGCGCGGGGGCGCGCTCCGGCGTACCGTCGATCGCATGCGCATTGTCATCGCAGGTGGACATGGTCAGATCGCGCTGCGGCTGGAGCGGCTGCTCGCTGCGCGCGGGGACGAGGCGGTCGGCGTCATCCGCAACCCCGAGCAGCGGGGGGACCTCCGGGACGCGGGCGCCGAGCCGGTGGTGCTGGATCTGGAGTCGGCCGCGGTCGAGGAGGTCGCGGAGGTGCTGCGCGGCGCCGACGCGGCGGTCTTCGCGGCCGGCGCCGGCCCGAACAGCGGTACGGCCCGCAAGGACACGGTGGACCGGGGCGCGGCCGTCCTGTTCGCGGACGCGGCGGAGCGGGCGGGGGTGCGCCGTTACGTCGTGGTCTCCTCGATGGGCGCGGACCCGGAGCACGCCGGGGACGAGGTGTTCGACGTGTACCTGCGGGCGAAGGGCGCGGCGGACGCGGACGTGCGGGCGAGGTCGGGTCTGGACTGGACGATCCTGCGCCCCGGCATGCTCACCAACGACGCCGGCACCGGCCAGGTCCTGCTGGCCGCGAAGACGGGCCGCGGCCCGATCCCCCGCGACGACGTGGCGGCAACCCTCCTGGAACTCCTGGACACCCCGGCCACAGCGGGCCTGACCCTGGAACTGATCGGAGGCACGGTGCCGCTGGCGGTAGCGGTGAAGGACATCGCGGGCAACTGACCGCCCCAACGAAGAAGACCCCCGTCCGGAAGGACGGGGGTCTTGCTTGTGGCGGCGCCAGGATTCGAACCTGGGAAGGCTGAGCCGGCAGATTTACAGTCTGCTCCCTTTGGCCACTCGGGCACACCGCCAAGGGATGCCGCCTTCGAGTTCCGCTTTGCTGCGGTGCTCTCTGGCAACGACGTAAACAATACCTGATGACCGGGGGTGCTTCGCCACCGGATTCTTCGGCGCTCCTCGCGGGCGGGGGTGGCTAGGCTTGGCCGGTGGCGGGGCTCGCGGGGTTCGCGGCCCGTCGCGCCAGGCACGTCCTTTCCCAGCACCCCCGATCCAAGGAGCCACACGTCATGGCCGACTCCAGTTTCGACATCGTCTCGAAGGTCGAGCGGCAGGAGGTCGACAACGCCCTCAACCAGGCCGCCAAGGAGATCTCCACCCGCTACGACTTCAAGGGCACGGACGCCTCGATCGCCTGGTCCGGCGAGAAGATCCTGATGCAGGCGAATGGTGAGGAGCGGGTCAAGGCGATCCTCGACATCTTCCAGTCCAAGCTGATCAAGCGCGGGATCTCGCTGAAGTCGCTGGACGCCGGTGAGCCGCAGCTGTCCGGCAAGGAGTACAAGCTGTTCGCCTCCATCCAGGAGGGCATCACCCAGGAGAACGCCAAGAAGGTCGCGAAGATCATCCGCGACGAGGGCCCCAAGGGCGTCAAGGCCCAGGTCCAGGGCGACGAGCTGCGCGTCACCTCGAAGAGCCGGGACGACCTCCAGGCCGTGCAGGCGCTGCTCAAGGGGCAGGACTTCGACTTCGACATCCAGTTCGTGAACTACCGGTAGTCCGCCGGGTCGCCCGCCGGCGGGGAGGGCCGGGATCGGGGCGCCGGTCGCGGTTGCGACCTCGCGCCCCGACGCGCCCTCCCCGCCGGCGGCCGTGCCGGAGCGGATCGCCGGCTGCTCGTCGCGGGCTGCGTGTCCGAATACCGCCGGTCACTGCGGTGCGGGCGCAGCAGACTGGGTCGTGGCGGCCGGTGGTTCGGCCGGTCGTACGGATGGAGAAGAGGCTCGGTCATGACCATGTACGCGACGGTCGACAGCCCGCTCGGCGAGCTGCTGCTGGTCGGCGAGCGACTGCACGGGGCCGGACAGACGGGGCAGGCCGCGCTCGTCTCGCTCTCCCTGCCCGGTCAGAAGGGCGGCGCCGTCCGCCAGGAGGGCTGGGCGCACGTCCCCGCGGCGTTCGACGGGGCGGCGGAGCAGTTGCGGGAGTACTTCAAGGGGCACCGGACCCGGTTCGAGCTGGTGTACGCGCAGGGGCGCGGTACGGAGTTCCAGCGGCGCGTCTGGGCGGCCGTGGAGGCCGTTCCGTACGGCGAGACCGTCTCGTACGGGCAGATCGCCGAGCGGGTCGGCGCGAGCGGCGCCGGGGTGCGGGCCGTCGGCACGGCCATCGGCCGCAACCCGCTGCTGGTCGTACGCCCCTGCCACCGGGTGATCGGCGCGGACGGCGCGCTGCGCGGGTACGCGGGCGGGCTGGAGCGCAAGGAACGGCTGCTCGGACTCGAAGGGGCCCTCACCGCCCTCACCACACCCACCGCCCTCGCCGCGCGCTGATGGAGGGGCTGTTCCCCAGGCCGCGTACGGTCGTCGCGCCGGGCGCGGTGCACGTACCGGAGTGGCTGTCGCCCGAGGAGCAGCGGCGGCTGGTGGCGGCGTGCCGGGAATGGGCCCTGGGGCCCGTACCGCTGCGGCACACGGCGCTGCCGGGCGGCGGGGTGATGTCGGTGCGCACGGTGTGTCTGGGGTGGCACTGGCAGCCGTACCGGTACTCGCGTACGGCGGACGACGTGAACGGCGCGCGGGTGCTGCCCTTTCCCGCCCGGCTGGCCGAACTGGGCCGCGCAGCGGTGGCGGAGGCGTACGGGACAGGCAGGACGGACGGGGCGGCGGGCAGCGGTCCGGAGGCGTACGCGCCCGATGCCGCGCTGGTGAACTTCTATGACGGGGCCGCCCGCATGGGCATGCATCAGGACAACGAGGAGGCGTCCGGAGCGCCGGTCGTGTCCCTCAGCGTCGGCGACACCTGTGTCTTCCGGTTCGGCAACAGCGGGGGCCGGGGCAGGCCGTGGACCGATGTGGAGCTGGCGTCCGGGGATCTGTTCGTGTTCGGCGGGCCCTCGCGGCGGGCGTTCCACGGGGTGCCGGCCGTCCGGCCGGGCACCGCTCCGCCCGGTACGGGGATGAGCGGCGGCCGGCTCAATGTGACGTTGCGTGAGACGGGGTTGCGGGGCTGACCTCAGCGGCGTTCGCGGGAGTTGCCGAAGAGCAGCCGGTAGGCGATCAGCAGGACCAGCGAGCCGCCTATGGCCGCGATCCAGGTCGCCGGGTCGAAGAAGTCCTTGGTGATCTCGCGGTCCAGGAAGCGCGCGGATATCCAGCCGCCGAGGAACGCGCCGACGATCCCGATGAGCGTCGTGCCCACGAGACCGCCGGGGTCGCGGCCCGGCAGCAGGACCTTGGCGATGACGCCCGCGACGAGCCCGAGAATGATCCAGCCGATAATGGTCATGCGTGCGAACCTACCCGTCCCTCTGTCCTGGAATCCAAGACGCGGGAGACGGGCGGGCGGTTGCGGAACCGGGCTTCCGACGGCAGGAGCAGGGGCTTACGGGGGCTCCTACCAGCCGGCGAACTGCTGGTCGGTGCGGACGATCTCCTTCCCGAAGGGCATCAGGGACACCGGGATCAGCTTGAAGTTGGCGATGCCCAGCGGGATGCCGATGATCGTGATGCACAGGGCGATGCCGGTGGTGATGTGGCCGAGGGCCAGCCACCAGCCGGCGAGGACCAGCCAGAGGACGTTGCCCACGCAGGAGGGCGCGCCCGCGTCCCGGCGGTCGACGACGCGGTGGCCGAAGGGCCACAGGGCGTAGACGCCGATCCGGAAGGCGGCGAGGCCGAAGGGGATGCCGATGATCGTGATGCAGAGGAGGAGTCCCGCGAGCAGGTAGCCGAGGAACATCCAGAATCCGCAGAGGACCAGCCAAATGACGTTCAGAATGGTTTTCACGGGCGAGGACCTGCCATCTGCTCGAGTCGGGCGATGCGCTCCGCCATCGGCGGGTGGGTCGAGAACAACTTGGACATGCCCCGCCCCGCGCGGAACGGGTTGGCGATCATCATGTGGCTCGCGGTCTCGATCCTCGGCTCCGGGGGCAGCGGAAGCTGCTGCGTACCGGCCTCCAGCTTCCGCAGGGCGCCGGCCAGGGCCAGCGGGTCGCCGGTCAGCCGGGCGCCCGAGGCGTCCGCCTCGTACTCGCGGGAGCGGCTGACGGCGAGCTGGATGACGGAGGCGGCGAGCGGGCCCAGGATCATGATCAGGAGCATGCCGAGGAGGCCGGGGCCCTCGTCGTCGTTGGAGCGGCCGACCGGGATCAGCCAGGCGAAGTTGACCAGGAACATGACGACGGAGGCCAGCGCTCCGGCGACGGAGGAGATCAGGATGTCCCGGTTGTAGACATGGCTCAGCTCGTGGCCGAGGACGCCGCGCAGCTCCCGTTCGTCCAGCAGGCGGAGGATGCCCTCCGTGCAGCAGACCGCCGCGTTGCGCGGGTTGCGGCCGGTGGCGAAGGCGTTGGGGGCCTGGGTCGGGGAGATGTAGAGGCGGGGCATGGGCTGGCGCGCCGACGTGGACAGCTCGCGGACGATGCGGTAGAGCTGGGGCGCCTCGAATTCGCTCACCGGACGGGCGCGCATGGCGCGCAGCGCCAGCTTGTCGCTGTTCCAGTACGCGTAGGCGTTGGTGCCGATCGCGACCAGGAGGGCGACGATCAGGCCCGTGCGTCCGAAGAAGCTGCCGATGACGATGATGAGTGCGGACAGGCCCCCGAGGAGTACGGCGGTTCTCAGCCCGTTGTGCCGGCGGTGCACGGTACGCCCTCCAAATCGTGCAGCAGGGGAACCCTTGCTGGGTGCGGCTCCACTCCCCAGTGGAGCCTCCCGTACCGGTCAACGCCAGGCGAGGAGAGCTAGTTCCCTTGTGCGGACGGCCGTACGGCCCCGAGCGCCCCGGCTGTACGCGTGGGGGCGGCTCTGGGCCGTACGGGTGGGGCGTGCGGGGTGCTCAGCGCTGGGCGGGGAGCTTGGCGAGGGCCAGGGCCTCCGGGTCGGGCTCGACCTCGCTGGTGCAGTGGGCGCAGCGGGAGGCGATGGCGGGGATCGCGGTGTAGCAGCGGGGGCAGTCGCGCTGGGCGGCCTTGATGTCGATCTGCGCCTCCTCCTCCTTCTTGGTGAAGCGGTCCTGCACCTTGGCCATGGGCACGACGACGCAGAAGTAGAGGACGGCGGCGGTGATGAGGAAGGCGATCGCGGCGCTGACGAAGAGGCCGTAGGGGAAGTCGACGCCGTCCACCTTGAAGTGGGCCTTGCTGAAGTCGCCGGTGCCGCGCGTGATGATGCCGATCAGCGGCACGATGAAGCCGTTGCTGAACCCGGTGACGACCGCGGTGAACGCGGCTCCCACGGCGAGACCGACCGCCATCGAGATGACGTTTCCGCGCAGGATGAAGTCCTTGAACCCGCTCAGCACTGCTCTGGCTCCTCTGTGGTGGTGCGACGGTGGTGCGACGTCCATACGCGTCGCGCGGCCCCGACCCTGCCCTGTGGGGGCGGCTCGGGGCAAACCGATCTTGTTACTTATGGAATCGCCTATCGAACAGATGGGCGATGTCGGAACGGGTGGGCGACTAGAAGAGGCTGACGGCGGCGAACCTGAGCACCGCCTGCGGGGCGCCCGACAGGACGACTCCCCCGGCGGTGGTGAGGACGATCGCGGCGGTGAGCGGCGCCGGGACGTGGTGGCGTACGGCGGGCGCGTCGTCCCCGGAGCCGTCTTCCGGCGCGGGGGCGCGGAAGAGGATCGCGGTCCAGCGCAGGTAGTAGTACAGCGCGACCACGACGTTGACGGCCATCACGACGGCGAGCCAGCCCAGTCCGGCGTCCACGGCGGCGGAGAAGACCGTGACCTTGGCGAACAGGCCGATGATCCCCGGCGGCAGACCGGCCAGGCAGAGCAGGAAGAAGGCCAGCGCCAGGGCGGCCAGGGGCCGGGTCGCGTACAGGCCGCGGTAGTCGTCGATGCGGTTGCCGGGGCGGGTACGGGCGACCAGGGCGGCCACCGCGAACGCGCCGAGGTTCACGACGGCGTACATCAGGGCGTACGCGACGGTGGAACCGATCGTGCGTTCCCCGGCGTACGCGGCGGCGGCGATGGGGACGAGCAGATAGCCGGCCTGGGCGACGGAGGACCAGGCCAGCAGGCGTACGGCGCCCCGCGCGCGGGTGGCGCTCTGGCGCAGCGCGGCGACGTTGGCGAGGGTCATCGTGAGCGCGGCCAGGACCGCGAGCGCCGGGCCCCACACGTCCGCGTAGGCCGGGAAGGCGATCACGGTGACGAGGATGAGCCCGGTGAAGCCGACCGCCTTGCCGACCACCGAGAGGTAGGCGGCGATGGGCAGCGGGGCGCCGACGTAGGTGTCGGGGACCCAGAAGTGGAAGGGCGCGGCGGCCGTCTTGAAGGCGAAGCCGACAAGGGTGAGCGCGACGCCCGCCCCGGCGAGGGTGGACAGCTGCCCGTCCACGTGTTCGAGGCGGCCGGTCAGTTCGGTGAGGTGCAGGGTGCCGGTGGCCGCGTACACGAAGCTGACGCCGAGGAGCATAACGGCGGTGGCGGTGACGGAGGAGAGGAAGAACTTCAGCGCGGCCTCGGAGGAGCGCCGGTCGCCGCGCTTGATGCCGACGAGGGCGAAGGCGGGCAGCGAGGCGACTTCGAGGGCGATGACCAGGGTCGCGAGGTCGCGTGCGGCGGGCAGCAGCGCGGCTCCGGCGGCGGAGGACAGCAGCAGGAACCAGAACTCGCCGGCCGGCAGCTTGCGGGTGTCGCCGATGGAGAGCAGGGCGGTGAGCAGGGCGCCGCCGAGCACGAGGGCCTGGATGACCAGGGTGAAGTGGTCGGCGGTGTAGCTGCAGGCGCGGCTGCCCGCGGTGAGGCAGAAGGTGGAGCGGTCGCCCTCGTGGAGCGGGACGATGAGGGCGAGCGCGGCGACGAGTCCGGCGACGGCCCCGTAGCCCAGAAGCGGTTTGCGCTCCGCGGGTACGAAGAGGTCGGCGACCAGGACGGCGAGGGCGACGGCCGCGGCGGTGACGGGGGGCGCGATGGCGAGCCAGTCGACGGACTGGACGAGACTGGCCGCGCCGGAGGCGCTTGCGGCTGTCACGTTCACGACTTGCCTCCCGCGAGGAGCTTCTGCACGGCCGGGTCGGTGAGGCCGAGGAGGACGGCGGGCCACAGGCCGGCGAGGACGGTGAGGGCCGCGAGGGGGGTCCAGGCGGCGAATTCGTAGCTCTGCACGTCGGCGACCGGCCGCGGTTCCCCGTCGGTCGCGCCCATGCAGACGCGGCGGACGACGATCAGCAGGTACGCGGCGGTGAGCAGGGTGCCGAAGGCGGCGACGGACATGAACGTCAGGAAGGCGGGCCGGCTGAGCCCTTCGGCCGGGTCGAACGCGCCGAACATGGCGAGCATCTCGCCCCAGAACCCGGCGAGTCCGGGCAGGCCGAGCGAGGCGATCGCGGCGAACGCGAGGAGGCCGCCGAGGCGGGGCGCGCGGCCGTAGAGGGCGGCGCCGGTGGCCCCGGCGAGGGTGTCCAGGTCGGCGGTGCCGTAGCGGTCCTTGATCGCGCCGACCAGGAAGAACAGCAGGCCGGTGATGAGCCCGTGGGCGATGTTGGCGAAGAGCGCGCCGTTGACGCCGGTGGGGGTCATGCTCGCGATGCCGAGGAGGACGAAGCCCATGTGGCCGACCGAGGAGTACGCGATGAGCCGCTTGAGGTCGCCCTTGGCGCCGGGCCGGGCGAGCGCCAGGCAGGCGAGCGACCCGTAGACGATGCCGGCGGCGGCGAAGGCCGCGAGGTACGGGGCGAAGGTGTGCATTCCGTCCGGGGCGACCGGGAGCAGGATGCGGACGAACCCGTACGTGCCCATCTTGAGCAGGACGCCCGCCAGGAGCACGGAGCCCACGGTCGGGGCGGCGGTGTGGGCGTCGGGCAGCCAGCTGTGCAGCGGCCACATCGGGGTCTTCACGGCGAGCCCGATCCCGATCGCCAGAACGGCGGTGACCTGCACGGACGAGGTGAGCCCGCGGCCGTTGTCAGTGGCGAGTGCCACCATGTCGAAGGTGCCGCTCTTCAGTCCGATCAGGAGCAGGCCCAGCAGCATGACGACCGAGCCGAGCAGTGTGTAGAGGATGAATTTCCAGGCGGCCGCCTGCCTCCGCGCACCGCCCCAGCGGGCGATGAGGAAGTACATCGGGATGAGGACCATCTCGAACGCCAGGAAGAACAGGATCAGGTCGAGGACGGCGAAGGTGGCGAGGGTGCCGGACTCCAGGAAGAGGAGCAGGGCGACGAATGCCTTGGCGGAGGGGCCTTCGGGCAGCTTGAAGTAGCTGTAGAGCGCGCAGAGGAAGGTCAGCAGCGCGGTCAGGACGAGCAGGGGGAGCGAGATGCCGTCGATGCCGAGGTGGATGCGTACGTCGAGCGCCGGAATCCAGCTGATGTCGGTGGTGGCCTGCATCTTGGACGGCTGGTCGTGGTCGAAGCCGGCGGCCAGCGCCAGGGTGGCCAGCAGGATGGCCCCGGTGACGGTCACGCCGTGCCGGAGGACTGCCTGGTCCGGGTTGCGGCCCTTGAGTCCGGGCGGGGCGGGGAGCAGGGCGCTGACGGCGCCGATGAGCGGTCCGGCGACGGTGAACGCCAGAAGGAACTGCATCACGGACGGGCTGATATCGATCACGGCTCAGGACCCCGCGTTGACGTTGGCGTAGACGACGGCGGCGACCGCCAGGACCAGGGAACCGGCCAGCAGTGCGCTGAGGTAGGTCTGCACATTGCCGGTCTGGGCGCGGCGGACCGCCGTGCCGAACCAGCGTGCGCCGGTGGCGGAGCCGCGTACGTAGGTCTCGACGACCTCGCGGTCCAGGAAGCGGACGAGGCGGGCCGCCGCCTGGAGCGGGCGGACGAACAGCGCCGCGTACAGGGCGTCCAGGTGGAAGCCGGTGGCCGCGTGGCGGTGCAGCGGGCCGAGCAGCAGGCGTCCGGGGTCGGCGGGGTCGGGCGCGTCGCCGGCCGGGCCGTAGGCGGCGGTCCGGGCCTCGATGGCCTCGATCTCGACCAGGGCGGGTTCGGCTTCGGGGTGGGCGACGACCGAGCCCATGGGGAAGCGGGCGGCGAGCGCGGTGGTGTGGCGCCAGGCCCCATAGGTGACCAGTCCGCCGACGAGGCCGAGGCCGGTGGACAGGACGGCCGTGGTCAGCGAGGGGGTGAGGGCGTGGCCGTCGAACCAGTCGCCGATGACGCCTGCGGTGAGCCCGAGGCCCAGGGTGGGGACGGCCAGCACCCACAGGACGGCCGACATGGCGACGGGCTGCCTGCCATGGTCGGGGGCCTCGGCGCCCCGGCCCCGGAAGGCGAGGAGCCAGAGCCGGATGGCGTAGGCGCCGGTGAGCACGGCGGCCAGCAGCCCGGCGGTGAGGACGGTCCAGCCGGCGGCGGCCGGGGCGACGTGCCGGTCGCCGAGCGCGGTGTGTTCGGCGGCGACGAGGACGGCTTCCTTGGAGAAGAAGCCGGCGAACGGCGGGATGGCGGCCAGGGCCAGCAGGGCGACGGTCATCGTCCAGTAGGCGTCCGGGATGCGGCCGGCGAGGCCGCGCATCCGGGACATGGCGGCCAGTGAGTTGGTGCCGGCGGCGTGGATGACGACGCCGGCCGCGAGGAAGAGGACGGCCTTGAACGCACCGTGCGAGACGAGGTGGAAGACGGCCGCGCCCCGGTCCCCGACGGCCAGGGCGCCGGACATGTAGCCGAGCTGACCGATGGTCGAGTAGGCGAGGACGCGCTTGATGTCGTCCTGGGCGAGCGCGGCGAGCCCGGAGCCGATCATCGTGACGGCGGCCATCACGGCGAGGACGACGAGGGCCGCGCCGGACGCGGCGAAGACGGGGAGGAGCCGGGCCACGAAGTAGATGCCGGCGGCGACCATCGTCGCCGCGTGGATCAGCGCCGAGACGGGGGTGGGGCCGGCCATGGCGTCGGGCAGCCAGGTGTGCAGGGGGAACTGCGCGGACTTGCCCGCGACCCCGGCCAGCAGCAGGAGCGCGATGACGGTGGGGTGGTCGAGGCCGCCGTGGGCGACGGCGCCCAGGATGCGGGTGATGCGGAAGGAGCCGGTGTCGGCGGCGAGCGCGAACAGGCCGATGAGGAAGGGTACGTCGCCCAGCTTGGTGACCAGGAACGCCTTGAGGGAGGCGGCGCGCGCCTCGGGCGTCTCCCAGTAGTGGCCGACCAGGAAGTAGGAGCAGATGCCCATGATCTCCCAGCCGACCAGGAGCACCATGATGTCGCCGGAGTAGACGACGAGCAGCATCGCGGAGGTGAAGAGGGAGACCAGCGCCGCGTAGGAGGGGTAGCGGGGGTCGTCGCGGAGGTAGGCGGTGGAGTAGATCTGCACGCAGCTCGCGACCAGGGCGACCAGCACGGCGACGAGGACGGCGAAGCCGTCGAGGTGCAGGGCGAGGTCGATGGGGACGGAGCCGGTGGGGGTGAGCTGGGTCGCCGCGTCGATGGCCCGGCCGCCGCCCTGGCGCGCGGCGACGACGGCGGCGAGGACCAGGGAGGTGAGGGCGGGCAGTACGGCGAGCGGCCGGACGTAGCCGGGTGCGGTGCGGCCGACGAGCAGCCCGGCGACGGCGCCCAGGAACGGCAGGAGGGGGACGAGGACGGCGAGGGTCGTGGTGGTCACGCGGTGGCCTCTGCCTTCTTTGCCTTCCCTGCCGCAGCAGTGGCCTGGTCTTCGGGGCGGGCGGTGCCCTCGTCGGGGTCGTCGCCCTCGTCGTCGCCGGCCGGGACGGTCTCGGCCTCGTCGGTCTCGGCGGTGTCGCGGAGGCGGTCGATGTCGGAGGTGCCGCGGTTGCGGTACACGGCGAGGACGATGGCCAGGCCGATGCCGATCTCCGCCGCCGCGATGGCGATGGTGAACAGGGTGAGGGCCTGGCCGGAATGCAGGGTGTCGCGGAGCCAGACGTCGAACGCGACCATGTTGAGGTTGACGGCGTTGAGCATCAGCTCGACGGACATCAGGACGAGGATCGCGTTGCGGCGGGCGAGTACGCCGTACAGCCCGGTGCAGAAGAGGAGGGCGGAGAGCACGGCGGGGTAGGCGAGGTGCATCAGCGCGTGTCCTCTCGGGGCGAGGTGGCGGCCTCGGCGGGGGCCTGGGGTGCGCGCGCGTCGGCCCGGCCCTTGCGGGAGAGGACGATCGCGCCGACCAGGGCCGCGAGCAGCAGGACGGAGAGCGCCTCGAAGGGGAGCACCCAGTGCCGGAAGAGGAAGGCGCCGGTGGCCTTGGTGGTGCCCTGGGCGGGCCCGTCCAGCTCGATCCAGGTGGTGCGGAAGGCGTCCACGACGACCCAGACGAGGGTGCCGGCGGAGGCGGCGGCGACCACGAGGGCGGCCCACCGGTTCTCGGAGTCGGCGTCCGGGGAGCGGCCGATGGGGGCGCGTGTGAGCATCAGCCCGAACAGGAGGAGCACGACGACGGAGCCCACGTAGATCAGTACCTGCACCCAGGCGATGAACTCCGCCGTGAGCAGGAGGTACTCGACGGCGAGGCCGCCGAGCGCCACGATCAGCCAGAGGGCGGCGTGCACCAGCTGACGGGTCGTGACGGTCACCAGGGCCGCGCCGAGGGTGGCGATGCCGACGAGGACGAAGGCGATCTCGACGCCGGTCGGGGAGAGGAAGCCGGGGGCCGCCGGGGCGGCCGCGAGGGCGGGGATCATGCCGTGCCTCCCTCTGCGGCGTCGTCCCGCGCCGCTTCCTGCTCCCGCTGGGCGCGGAGCTGGTCCGCTTCCTGCTGGGCGCGGATCTTGTCGGCCGTCTTGCGGGCGGCGGCGAGTTCCTTCGGCTCCTCCGCGCGCTCGTCGAGTGCGGGCGGCTCCGGCACAGTCCACATCCACTCGCGCAGCTTGTCGCGCTCGTGGGTGAGGTCGAGGATGTCCGTCTCGGCGTATTCGAACTCCGGCGACCAGAACAGTGCGTCGAAGGGGCACACCTCGATGCAGATGCCGCAGTACATGCAGAGCGAGAAGTCGATCGCGAACCGGTCCAGCACGTTGCGGCTGCGCTCGCGGCCGCCGGGGGCGGCCGGGGGCATCGTCTCCTTGTGGGAGTCGATGTAGATGCACCAGTCCGGGCACTCGCGGGCGCACAGCATGCAGACCGTGCAGTTCTCCTCGAACAGCGCGATGACGCCGCGGGAGCGGGGCGGGAGCTCGGGCTGCACGTCGGGGTACTGGGCGGTGACGGTCTTCCTCGTCATCGTCCGCAGGGTGACGGCGAGGCCCTTGGCCAGGCCTGAGCCGGGGATCGGGGGCACTAGTTGATCGCCACCTTCACGATGCCGGTGAGCGCGATCTGCGCGAGGGCGAGCGGGATGAGGGTCGTCCAGGCGAGCTTCTGGAGCTGGTCCTCGCGCAGGCGCGGGTAGGTGACCCGCAGCCAGATCACGACGAACGCCAGGACGGCCGTCTTGAGCAGGGTCCAGAGCCAGCCGAGGCCGTCGTCGCCGAGGGGGCCGTGCCAGCCGCCGAGGAACAGCACGGTGGTCAGCCCGCACAGCACGACGATGCCCGCGTACTCGGCAAGCAGGAACAGGGCGAAGCGCAGGCCGGTGTACTCGGTGTACGCGCCGAAGATGATCTCGGAGTCGGCGACGGGCATGTCGAACGGGGGCCGCTGGAGTTCGGCGAGCCCGGCCACGAAGAAGACCAGGGCGCCGATGATCTGCCAGGGCAGCCACCACCACTCGAACGCGTCGAGGATGCCGGGCAGCGACACCGTGCCCGCCGCCATCGCCACCGAGGCGGCGGCGAGCAGCATCGGCAGCTCGTACGCGAGGAGCTGGGCGGCCGTGCGGAGGCCGCCGAGCAGGGAGAACTTGTTGGCGGACGCCCAGCCGGCCATCAGGGAGCCGAGGACGCCGATGCCCATGACGGCGAGCACGAAGAAGATTCCGGCGTCCAGGACCTGGCCGACCGCGCCGTCCCCCGGCGCGATCGGGATCGCGACGAGGACGAGGAGGTACGGGAGGAGGGCGACGGCCGGGGCGAGGCGGAAGACCCTGCGGTCGGCGCCGGCCGGGACGATGTCCTCCTTCTGTGCGAACTTCACGCCGTCCGCGACGAGCTGGGCCCAGCCGTGGAAGCCGCCGGCGTACATGGGGCCCAGGCGGCCCTGCATGTGGGCCATCACCTTGTGCTCGGTCTGGCCCACGACCAGGGGGAGGACGAGGAAGGCGGCGAAGACGACGAGGAGGCGGAGGGCGACGTCCAGTGCGTCGTTCACGCTTGATCGCCTCCGGGGGTGTCGTCGGGGGTGGGCTTGTCGGAAGTCGGCTTGGGGGTGTCCTCGAACGCCGGGCGGGCGTGGTGCCACGGTGCGTCCGATTCGGGTGTCGGTGCCGGTGCCGGGGCGGGCGCCGGTGCCGATGCCGGTGGCGGTGTCTGCTGGCTCGCCGAGCCCTGCGATGCGCTGCGGGTACGGCGCGGGCGGGGTGCCGGGGCTTCCGGGGCGCCCTCGGTGCCCGGTCGCGCCGGAGCCGCCGGGGCCGCCGCGCCCGCCGGGGTCGCCGCGCCCGCCGTCCTCGTACGCCGGGCCGGGCGCGAAGGGGCCGCCGGGAGCCGGCCCTTGAGCGGGCCCCACTCGTTCGGGTCCGGGACGCCGGGCGGGAGCATCGTGCGGCGCTTGGGGCCGCCGTGTTCCGGCTCGCCCGGCTCCTTCGCGCCCGGCCACGCCTTCGCCACGCGGGCGGCCAGCACGAAGTCCTTGCGCAGGGGGTGGCCCTCGAAGCCCTCGGGGAGGAGCAGGGGCACCAGATGCGGGTGGCCCTCGAAGGCGACGCCGAACATCTCGTGCGTCTCGCGCTCGTGCCAGGCGGCCCCCGCGTACACGCCGATGGCCGTGGGCAGCGTGGGCGCCTCGTGCGGCACCGTCGTCCGCAGCAGCAGCCGCCGTACGCCTGACCCGGGCTCCGCCGGCAGCGCCGCCACGTGGGCGCAGACCCGGAAGCCCGTGCCCGGCTCGTCCACCGCGCTCAGCCAGTCGAAGTAGGTGCAGCCCAGGGCGTCGCGGGCGGTCTCCAGGGCGGTGAGCCACGCGGTGGGCGGGACGTCCACGGTCAGCAGGTCGTACGCCTGCTCGGCGGTGGCGCCCTCGCCGAAGATCTCGGCGGCGGCGTCCGGGAGCCGGTCGAAGGAGGCGGTCACGTGCGCTCCCCCTCGTCCTCGTCCGGGGCCGGGGCTGCGGCCGGAGGCGGCGTCACCAGGCCGCTGCGCAGCGCCGACGTCGTCGGGCGCGCCCCGGCGGCAGCCGCGTAACGCTCCCCCAGCGACTCGCGCGCGATCTTCTCCTGGAGCTTGAGGATGCCCTGGAGCAGCGCTTCGGGCCGGGGCGGGCAGCCGGGGACGTAGACGTCGACGGGGATGATCTGGTCGACGCCCTTGGTCACGGAGTACGAGTCCCAGTACGGGCCGCCGCAGTTGGAGCAGGCGCCGAAGGAGATGACGTACTTGGGCTCGGGCATCTGCTCGTACAGGCGCTTCACGGCGGGGGCCATCTTGTCCGTCACCGTGCCGGAGACGATCATGAGGTCGGCCTGGCGCGGGCCCGGCGCGAAGGGGATGACGCCGAGCCGGATGAAGTCGTGGCGCGCCATGGAGGCGGCGATGAATTCGATGGCGCAGCAGGCGAGTCCGAAGTTGAAGACCCAGAGGCTGTAGCGGCGGCCCCAGTTGAGGACGACCTTCATCGGTTCCGGCGCGAGCCGGGACAGGACGCCCAGGCGCTTCGGTTCCGGGAGGAACGTCGGTACGGCGGCGGGTTCGTCCCCCGCTGCGGCGGGCGACGGGCTCGTCACGTCCATTCCAGGACGCCCTTCTTCCATGCGTAGAGCAGTCCCACGGCCAGGAAACCGAGGAAGATGAACATTTCCACCAGCGTGGTCGCGCCGTAGCCGGGGGCCGCGAAGACCGTGGCCCAGGGGAACAGGAAGACCGAGTCCACGGCGAAGATCACGTACAGGAACGCGTAGACGTAGTAGCGGACCTGGGTGTGGGCCCAGCCCTCGCCCACGGGGTCCACGCCGCACTCGTAGGTGAGGAGCTTCTCCGGCGTCGGGACGACGGGGCTCAGCAGCCGGTTGCCGGCGAAGGCGGCCGCGACGAACAGGACGCCGAGCACGGCGAGGAGCCCCACGACCGAGTAGCCGTGGAAGTAGTCCGATGCCGCGAGCACCGCCCGCGTGGGCGCCACGCCCGGAAGGTCCGCCACGTCCGCCCCTCGCTCCCTGGATCAATCCGTTCGACGATCAACCCGTTCGACGGTCTGTACGCACGGGAGTCTAGGCCCTGTAAAGGACGGGTAAGCAGTTGCGTCGGACAACGGATGGGAATGAGCGGCAACGCAAGGGAACGGGCGGGCGCGGGTGGCGTGAGCGGCGCGCGGGTGGGGATATCCCTACTTCGTCTCACCCACGAGCCCCATGGCATCCCCATGGCGCGCCCGGCAGGCTTGTCCCATGACCATGAGCCCCCAGGTGCCCGCCAATGACGGGCCGCCTCCTGTCCGCTTCGCCTTCGGCCGGTGGACGTGGAAGGAGGTCGCGCACCTGCTTTCCAATCTGCCGATGGCGATCATCGGATTTGTTTACACAGTGTTGATGATCGCCGTGGGCGTGGGCCTGGCGGTGACCGTCGTCGGCCTGCCGCTGCTCGCGGCCGGGCTCCAGGGTTCCCGGTTCATCGGGCGGGCCGAGCGGAGCCGGGCGCGGAAGCTGCTGGGGGTCGTGGTGGAGGAGCCGAGCCCGCCGGCGCGCGGGAGTCGCGAGAGCGGCTTCTTCGTCTGGCTGTGGAGCGCGCTGCGCGATCCGGTCGCCTGGCGGACGGCGCTGTATTCGTTCGTACGGCTGCCGTGGGGCATCCTCACCTTCGCCCTGACGCTGGTCTGCCTGATCGTGTGGCCGCCGCTCCCCTACGTCGCGCGGCTGCTGGGCAACGCGGACCGGGGGATGGTGCGCGGGCTGCTCTCGCCCTCCGACGATCTCGAACGCCGTATCGCGGAACTGGAGTCCGACCGGGGTGTGGTCGTCGATACGGCCGCCGCCGACCTGCGCCGCATCGAGCGGGATCTGCACGACGGGGCGCAGGCCCGGCTCGTCGCCCTGGCGATGGGGCTCGGCCTGGCCAAGGAGAAGCTGGCCGACGATCCGGAGGCCGCCGCGCGGATGGTGGACGAGGCGCACGGTGAGGTGAAGGTCGCCCTCCAGGAGCTGCGCGACCTGGCGCGCGGCATCCACCCGGCCGTCCTCACCGACCGGGGGCTGGACGCGGCACTGTCCGCCATCGCCTCGCGGTGCACGGTGCCCGTCACCGTACGGGTGGATCTTCCGGCCCGGCCGGCGCAGGCCATCGAGGGCATCGCGTACTTCACGGTCTCCGAACTCCTCCAGAACGTCAGCAAGCACAGCGGGGCCCGTACGGCGACCGTGGACGTGTGGCGCACGGGTGAGCGGCTGCTCATCCAGGTCGGCGACGACGGGCACGGCGGGGCCTCGATGGACGGCGGTACGGGGATGGCGGGGCTCGCCGAGCGGCTGGGCGCGGTGGACGGGCTCTTCGTGCTCGATTCCCCGGCCGGCGGGCCGACCACCGTCACGGCGGAGCTGCCGTGGCGCGACCGGGGCGCGGAGAAGAGCGCGCCCGCCTCCGGCACGGCCTGAGACCCGCCGGGCACCCGCTCCCCCGCCGGGGGCACCTCCGGGCGCCGCTCCCCCGCCCCGAGGTAGGGAAAACCCCCCGCCCGGAACGGATACCGCCCTCATGGTGCGCCGGCGCACCACCCCGCACTCTTGAAGCAGACAGTCGGCGCGGACGCCGCAGAGAAGAAACGGACGGAACCCCATGGCCACGGCATACGGACCGGACACACGGGACCACCAGCGGTCGGGCAGCAGCCTCGGGCCCCGTCCCACGAGGCGGCACCGCGTGCCGGCCGCGCTGCGGGCGCCGGTGGAGGGCAGGACCTGGCGCGAGTTCCTCTACCTCCAGCTGAGCCTGCCGATCAGCATCGTGATGTTCACCTTCGCGATCACGATGGTGTCGCTGGGCGCCGGGCTGCTGGTGACCTTCGTCGGCATTCCGGTGCTGGCCGCCGGGCTGGTCATGTGCCGGGGCTTCGGGATGCTGGAGCGGACGCGGGCGCGGGTGCTGCTGGGGGTGGACGTGGCCGATCCGGCGCCGGCGCGCGGGCGGACCGGCGGGCTGATGTCGTGGATCGGGGCGGTGCTCAAGAGCGGGGTCTCCTGGCGCCACCTGCTCTACTCGCTGCTGCACTTCCCGTGGGCGGTGTTCGCGTTCTGCGTCTCGCTGACGCTCCAGGTGTGGGGCTGGGCGGCGCTGACGTACCCGCTGTGGCACTGGACCGTTCCGTCGCACTCGGGCGTCTCGGGCATCCAGCTGTACGGCGACGCGCAACACGAGGTCTACCTGGACTCGTTCTCCGACCTGGCGCTGACCGCCGTGATGGGGCTGGGCGTCGTCCTCGCCACGCCGTGGGTGATCCGGGGCATGGCGACCGTGGACCGGCTGCTGGTCGCCGGGCTGCTCGGCCCGTCCCGGCTGGCGGAGCGCGTGACGGAGCTGGAGTCCGACCGGGGTGTCGTCGTGGACACGGCCGCCGCCGACCTGCGCCGCATCGAGCGGGATCTGCACGACGGGGCGCAGGCCCGGCTCGTCGCCCTCGCCATGGACCTGGGTCTCGCGAAGGAGAAGCTTGCCCACGATCCGGACGCGGCTGCCCGCATGGTGGACGAGGCGCACGGTGAGGTAAAGGTCGCCCTCCAGGAGCTGCGCGACCTGGCCCGCGGCATCCACCCGGCCGTCCTCACCGACCGTGGCCTGGACGCGGCGCTGTCCGCCGTCGCCTCCCGGTGCACCGTGCCGGTCACCGTCGAGGTGGACCTGCCGTACCGGCCGGCGCAGGCCATCGAGGGCATCGCGTACTTCACGGTCTCCGAACTCCTCCAGAACGTCAGCAAGCACGCCCGCGCCACCCGCGCCTCGGTGGACGTGTGGCGCTCGGACGACCGGCTGATGCTCCAGGTCACCGACGACGGGCGCGGCGGCGCCGACACGGCGGCGGGCAGCGGGCTCGCCGGGCTGACCGAGCGGCTGGACGCCGTGGACGGGGTGCTGGTCGTCGACTCGCCGGCGGGCGGTCCGACGCGGATCACCGCGGAGCTGCCCTGGCGCGGCTGACCCGCAGGACGAACCGGCAGACGTACCGCCCCGGAGGGACCGCCCTCCGGGGCGGGCCCGCGCTCAACCCCGCGCACGCTCGCGACGTCACTGCCGATGCTGGGATGCTGGACGGCACACAGATGAGATCAGCGAGCGGACAGCGGGGGAATTGCGTCGTGACGGAGGACAGGGTGCGCGTGGTCATCGCCGAGGATTCGGTGCTGCTCCGGGAGGGACTGACCCGGCTGCTGACGGATCTGGGGCACGACGTCGTGGCCGGCGTCGGGGACGCGGAGGCGCTGATCAAGACGATCGGCGACCTCGCCGGGCAGGACGCGCTCCCGGACGTGGTGGTCGCGGACGTGCGGATGCCGCCGACCCACACCGACGAGGGGGTGCGCGCGGCGGTGCGGCTGCGCCGGGAGCACCCGGGGATCGGGGTGCTGGTGCTCTCGCAGTACGTGGAGGAGCAGTACGCCACCGAGCTGCTGGCCGGGTCCAGCCGGGGCGTCGGGTATCTGCTCAAGGACCGGGTCGCCGAGGTGCGGGAGTTCGTGGACGCGGTGGTCCGGGTGGCGCAGGGCGGTACGGCGCTGGACCCCGAGGTGGTGGCGCAGCTGCTGGGGCGCAGCCGCAAGCAGGACGTGCTCGCCGGGCTGACGCCGCGTGAGCGCGAGGTGCTGGGCCTGATGGCGGAGGGGCGGACGAACTCCGCGGTGGCCAAGCAGCTGGTGGTGAGCGACGGGGCGGTGGAGAAGCACGTGAGCAACATCTTCCAGAAGCTGGGCCTCGCGCCGAGCGAGGGCGACCACCGCCGGGTGCTCGCGGTGCTGACGTATCTGAACTCCTGACCTGCCCGGCTGCCGGGCGGGGTGCGGCCGGGTATGTCTCCAGCGAGGGTCCGACGCGGAACCAGGCGGCTGATGAATCATGGCGGCACAGCGCCGGGAACGTCTCAGCATCCAGATACGACGCGTCTCAAAATGCCGTCCACCATGTGATCGGCCGGAGGAAGGCGACCCTTACGGACGTAGGGTGGGCGAGGGACCTCCGGCGGGCCGGACGGTTCCGAGCCGCCGTGCCGAGGGAGGTCCAGTAAGTGACCAGCCAGGTCAGTAGCCCAGCCGAGCAGGCCGACGAGGCCAGTGAGGCACTCGTAGGGGGACAGCGTGCCCCCCAGTCCGCAGCCGCAGACGGGAAAGAGGTCCGCCGCCTGGACCGGGTGATCATCCGCTTCGCGGGTGACTCGGGCGACGGCATGCAGCTCACCGGTGACCGGTTCACCTCGGAGACGGCGTCCTTCGGGAACGACCTCTCCACGCTGCCGAACTTCCCGGCCGAGATCCGCGCCCCCGCAGGCACCCTGCCGGGCGTCTCCTCGTTCCAGCTGCACTTCGCCGACCACGACATCCTGACGCCCGGCGACGCGCCGAACGTCCTGGTGGCGATGAACCCGGCGGCGCTGAAGGCGAACATCGCCGATGTGCCGCGCGGTGCCGAAATCATCGTGAACACCGATGAGTTCACCAAGCGGCCGATGGCGAAGGTGGGCTACGAGACCAACCCGCTGGAGGACGGCTCGCTGGAGGCGTACAACGTCCATCCGGTGCCGCTGACCACGCTGACGATCGAGGCGCTGAAGGAGTTCGGGCTCTCCCGCAAGGAGGCCGAGCGCTCCAAGAACATGTTCGCGCTGGGGCTGCTGTCCTGGATGTACCACCGGCCGACCGAGAACACCGAGGCGTTCCTGCGGGCCAAGTTCGCCAAGAAGCCGCAGATCGCCGAGGCGAACGTGGCCGCGTACCGGGCCGGGTGGAACTTCGGCGAGACCACGGAGGACTTCGCCGTCAGCTACGAGGTCGCGCCGGCCTCGCAGGCGTTCCCCGCCGGTACGTACCGGAACATCTCCGGCAACCTGGCCCTGTCCTACGGTCTGATCGCCGCCGGCCGCCAGGCGGACCTGCCGGTCTACCTCGGCTCGTACCCGATCACCCCGGCCTCGGACATCCTGCACGAGCTGAGCAAGCACAAGAACTTCGGCGTGCGCACGTTCCAGGCCGAGGACGAGATCGCGGGCATCGGCGCGGCGCTGGGTGCCGCGTTCGGCGGGGCGCTCGCCGTGACGACGACGTCCGGGCCCGGTGTGGCCCTCAAGTCGGAGACGATCGGCCTCGCGGTCTCGCTGGAGCTGCCGCTGCTCATCATCGACATCCAGCGCGGCGGCCCGTCCACCGGGCTGCCCACCAAGACCGAGCAGGCCGACCTGCTCCAGGCGATGTACGGGCGCAACGGCGAGGCCCCGGTGCCGATCGTGGCCCCGCGCACCGCGGCCGACTGCTTCGACGCGGCGCTGGAGGCGGCCCGGATCGCGCTGACGTACCGCACCCCGGTCTTCCTGCTCTCCGACGGCTACCTGGCCAACGGCTCCGAGCCCTGGCGCATCCCGGAGCCGGACCAGCTGCCGGACCTGCGCGTCCAGTTCGCCAGCGGCCCGAACCACGAACTGGCCGACGGCACCGAGGTGTTCTGGCCCTACAAGCGCGACCCGCAGACGCTGGCCCGTCCGTGGGCCGTTCCCGGCACGCCCGGCCTCGAACACCGCATCGGCGGCATCGAGAAGCAGGACGGCACGGGCAACATCTCGTACGACCCGGCCAACCACGACTTCATGGTTCGCACCCGCCAGGCCAAGGTGGACGGCATCGACGTCCCGGACGTCGAGGTGGACGACCCCGCCGGCGCGAACACGCTGGTGCTGGGCTGGGGTTCGACGTACGGGCCGATCACGGCCGCCGTGCGCCGGCTGCGCGCCTCCGGGCGTTCCGTCGCGCAGGCCCATCTGCGCCACATCAACCCCTTCCCGAAGAACCTCGGCGAGGTCCTCAAGCGTTACGACAAGGTGGTCGTGCCCGAGATGAACCTCGGGCAGCTGGCCACCCTGATCCGCGCCAAGTACCTCGTGGACGCGCACAGTTACAACCAGGTCAATGGAATGCCGTTCAAGGCCGAGCAGCTCGCGGCAGCTCTTGAGGAGGCCATCGATGCCTGAGAACGAACTGCTCCAGCTGGTGCCCAAGGCCGAGGCCAAGCAGTCCATGAAGGACTTCAAGTCCGACCAGGAGGTGCGCTGGTGCCCCGGCTGCGGTGACTACGCGGTCCTCGCCGCCGTACAGGGCTTCATGCCCGACCTGGGGCTGGCCAAGGAGAACATCGTCTTCGTCTCCGGCATCGGCTGCTCCTCCCGCTTCCCGTACTACATGAACACCTACGGGATGCACTCGATCCACGGCCGCGCCCCGGCCATCGCGACCGGCCTGGCCACCTCCCGGCGCGACCTGTCCGTCTGGGTCGTCACCGGCGACGGCGACGCGCTGTCCATCGGCGGCAACCACCTGATCCACGCGCTGCGCCGCAATGTGAACCTCAAGATCCTGCTGTTCAACAACCGGATCTACGGGCTGACCAAGGGCCAGTACTCCCCCACCTCCGAGCTGGGCAAGATCACCAAGTCCACGCCGATGGGCTCGCTGGACACCCCGTTCAACCCGGTGTCCCTGGCGATCGGCGCGGAGGCGTCCTTCGTCGCCCGTACGGTCGACTCCGACCGCAAGCACCTCACGAGCGTGCTGCGCGCCGCCGCCGACCATCCGGGCACGGCGCTGGTGGAGATCTACCAGAACTGCAACATCTTCAACGACGGCGCGTTCGAGGTCCTCAAGGACCGGGACCTGGCACAGGAGGCGGTGATCCGGCTGGAGCACGGGCAGCCGATCGTCTTCGGCGCGGAGGGTTCGAAGGGTGTCGTGCGGGACTCGCTGACCGGTGACCTCAAGGTTGTCGCGGTCACCGAGGAGAACAAGTCGCAGATCCTCGTCCACGACGCGCACAACCCCAGCCCGACGACCGCGTTCGCGCTGTCGCGGCTGGCCGACGCGGACACGCTGCACCACACCCCGATCGGGGTGCTGCGGGACGTGGCGCGGCCGGTGTACGACACGAAGATGGCCGAGCAGCTGGATCTCGCGGTGGAGCAGAGTGGCAAGGGCGACCTGGCCGCGCTGCTCGCGGGCAACGACAACTGGACGGTGGTCGGCTGACGCCGGCCCCCGATCCGCGCGAGCGCGCCGGACCTGCCCACGGGGCGGGCCCGGCGCGCTCGCGCATTCGCGCCCCCTTGCCCGCTGTCATGACCGTCTGGCGATACGGCTATGACACGGGCCCCGGTCGGCGTTACCGTCCTCTGGTTGAGGGTTGTACGACAGACAGCGCCGGGAGGGCCCGTGCAGGGAACGAATGACCAGCGGGCCGGGCTCCTCTCCGGGTTCGGCGCCTACGGCATATGGGGCCTGGTGCCCCTGTTCTGGCCGCTGCTGAAACCGGCCGGGGCGGTGGAGATCCTGGCCCACCGCATGGTGTGGTCGCTCGGCGTGGTGGCGATCCTGCTGCTCGTGCTGCGCCGCTGGTCATGGATCGGCCCGCTGCTGCGGCAGCCGCGCAAGCTGGGGATGCTGGGCGTCGCGGCGGCGACGATCACCGTCAACTGGGGCCTGTACATCTGGGCCGTGAACAGCGGCCATGTGGTCGAGGCGTCCCTCGGCTACTTCATCAATCCGCTGGTCACCATCGGCATGGGCGTGTTGCTCCTGGGCGAGCGGCTGCGCCCCGCGCAGTGGGCGGCGGTCGCGACCGGCGCCGCGTCGGTGCTCGTGCTGGCGATCGGTTACGGGAAGCCGCCCTGGATCTCGCTGATCCTGGCGTTCTCCTTCGCCACATACGGCCTGGTCAAGAAGAAGGTCGACATGGGCGGCCTGGAGTCGCTGACCGTGGAGACCGCGCTGCTCTTCCTGCCCGCGCTCGGCTATCTGGTGTGGCTGAGCGCCCGCGGAGCCGCCACGCTGACGTCGGAGGGCCCCGGACACCTGGCGCTCCTCGCCTCGGCCGGTGTCGTCACGGCGGTGCCGCTGATCCTGTTCGGGGCCGCCGCGATCCGCATCCCGCTGTCCACGATCGGGCTCCTCCAGTACATGACGCCGGTCGCCCAGTTCATCCTCGGGGTGGCCTGGTTCCACGAGGAGATGCCGGCGGAGCGGTGGGCCGGCTTCGGCCTGGTGTGGCTGGCCCTGGCGGTGCTGACGTGGGACGCGCTGCGGACCGCCCGGCGTACGCGGGCCAGGGTGCTGGCCGCCCGGACGGGCGGCGGGCGGCACGGGTGCCCTGACCGGCGAGGCGGAGACGGTCACCGAAATATCCGAGCGGCGGCTGTCGCTCCGGGACAGAATGCGGCTCATGACTCTTGAATGGAAGGTCGTCATCGACGCCGCCGACCCGCACGCCCAGGCCGGCTTCTGGGCCGGGGCCCTGGGGTACGAGGTCGAGGACAACAGCCCCCAGATCGAACGCCTCCTGGGCCTCGGGGCCGTACCGGAGGCCGTGACGACCATGGCCCACGGCCGCCGCGCCTGGCTCGACCTGGCGGCCGCCCGGCACCCGGACGACCCCTACGACGAGGACAGCGGGGCCGGCCGGGGCCGCCGCCTGCTCTTCCAGCGCGTCCCGGAGCCGAAGACGGTGAAGAACCGCCTCCACCTCGACCTCCGCTCGGGCCCGGACGGCCGCGCCGCCGAGGTGGCCCGCCTGGAGGCCCTGGGCGCGAAGGTCCAGCGCGAGGTGAACGAACCGGGCGGCACGTGGACGATCCTCACGGACCCGGAGGGCAACGAGTTCTGCGTCGAGTGACGGCTGCCGCTCTCAGGGAGGCTATCGATGTCGCCGAAGCCACCGACGTTCGTTGAGCTGCTGAACGCTGCTCGGCATTCGGCAGTTCACCTTGAGATGCGGGACTCCTACGACGACCCCGACGAGGCCCCGCGAGTTGCGGCATGGCGGGCGGGGCACCGGCACGATCCGGCGGACCGTGCGTCATGGTGGCGCCCCTGGCTGGATCTGGTCTCGGAAGCAGTTGAGCGAGGTGTGGTCATCCGACGGGCCCGGATCGTCTCGGAGCCGGTGAGCGAGTACACCAGGTACCTCCATGAGGGCACGTGCACCAACATGGCCGCGGGCGAACAGATTCGGTGGCTTCCTCGGCGGCAGGCATCCGATCTGGCCTTGCCGGGAAACGACTTCTGGGTATTCGACGGGACGGTGATGCGGTTCGGTCACTTCTCCGGCGAAGGCACCTACCTGGGCGACGAGGTCACGACGAGTCCCACGGCACCGAGTCCCTGAAGGCCGTGAACCCGAACGCCACCGAGATCGGCGCCCTGTCGGGCGGGGTGATCGTGACGAAATCCGCGGGGCCCCGAGACTGGCACGTCGGTGCCCCTGCCCACCCGTTCATGGTCAGGGCGGCGGGGCTCGGCGGCGGGATCGCCGACCCGTTCAAGCAACGGTGGGAGGTCTTCGTCACGACCGCAGGGAGAGTTCTGCGTCCCGCAGGGGTCAGGTGTTTTGTTGTTGGTTGGTGATGGTGTGGTTCAGGCTGCGGGCGCCCAGGACCGTCAGTAGGAGCAGTGCGCCGCCCAGCGCCGGCACCAGGAGCGTGAAGCCGACCGGTGTGCTGTCGTCCGTGGAGGCGCTGACCAGGTCGCCGGGGTCGCGCAGGACCTGGAAGCGGTCGCCGGGGCGGGTGGCGGCGCCGCATTTGGCGTCGTCGCTCTTGACCCAGAACGAGCCGTCCACCGCCTCGACCTTGCAGCGGTGGTACTGGTTGGAGGAGGCGTACGACCGTCCCCCCTCGTGCACGACCTCGGTGACCGTGACAGCCACGTGCTCGCCGCGCAGGTCGAGGATCGCGCTGCGGAGGCCGGTCGGCACCGTGGCGATCAGAAGTACGGCGAGTACGAGCATCGGCAGCGCGTACCGCACCTCCGGAATCCCGATCCGCAGCACGCCGAACATGCCCCCGAGCACGGGCACCAGGTACAGGATCTGCACGTATCCGGGCACGCCGTGGGCGAAGACGGCCATGACCCCGGCCCCGGTCAGCAGCAGCCCGCACCCGAGCGCAACGAGCGCCCCGGAGAGCAGCGGCCGCCGGGGCGTCCAGGCGTCCGTATCGGTCAACGCCCTCCAGAACCGCCGCCCTCTGCCCACCGTCGCAGCCATCCCCGCCCCCGTCGCCGAGTCCATCCAACTCGCTTACCCGAGCGGGGTGTTCGCACACCTATGGGTCAGGACCCGGCGTACGACGGCCTCTGGTCGAGGTAGGGGGCGAATCGCTCGGCGACCTCCGACGCCACGGCCGCCGCGTCGCGCGTTCCGTCCACCTCGATGACGTGGATGCCGAGGCGGCGGGCGTTCCGTACCGCGTCCTCGCCCACCAGCCGGTCCCGCGCCAGCCGGTTGGCCCGGGCGCGGGCCGGGTCGTCGACGGGGATGCCGAGGGCCCCCGCGCGGGGAAGCGTCCGGAGCTGGTGCTGACGGAACTCCTCGGTGGGGACGAGCACGACCATGCGCCGGAGCGAGTCGAGCAGCGGCGCGACGAGTTCCGGCCGCAGCCCCCATCCCTCGGCGATCACCGGACGGCCGGTGAACAGGGCGCGCAGATCGTCCAGCGCCCAGTCGAACCGGACCGGGAAGCCGGCCAGCGTCTCGGCGGCCATCTCCTCCGGGCTCCGCTCCACCCAGACCCGCTCGGGGGCGGGGTCCGCCACGGGCTCCCCGCGAGCCACCCGCCGCGCGATCCGGCGGTCCTGGTGGCCGCGGGCGTCGTGGTAGTCGTAGTGGTACGCGGTCAACCCGTACTGCCCGGCCACGAGTTCGGCGACCGTGCTCTTCCCGGCCCACTGCGCGCCCCCGATCCACAGCGCACGCCGCAGGCTGCCGTGCGGGTCCCAGACGTCCGACATGAAAATCCTCCCGTTGAAGAGCGGCACAGGTGTCCGCTCGGGGAAGAGTTTCCTGGTTTGCCAGCAAAAATTGCAGTCTTGTGTTGGCCGGTCGGTTGACAGAGAGTAGGTAGGGAGGGGGGACGCGCGTCTACGAGTTGGACCACGTACGGGTGGACAGCACCAGCAGATAGCCGTCGGGGTCCTGGATCGTCACGCCCCAGGTGTCCCAGTACGGGTTGTGAGCCGCCACCCGCTTCCCGCCGTGTCGCTCAAGCCGTTCCACCAGGGAGTCGGGCACCGGTTCGCCGAGGTAGACAACCAGCAGGTCTTCGGGGGTCGACCGCGGCTCCACGGGCGCCGCGGGATCGTGGACGAGTTCCAGATGCCAGCCGGCGTCGGGCCAGCCGACCATGAGAAGTGAGCTCCGCCCCGGAGTGCCGTCCGCCGCGTGCCGGTACAGGACGTCGAGCCCCAGGCCCGAGACCCAGAAGTCCTCTGCCGCCCGAAGGTCCCGTGAGGGCCGAGCGAAGCGGATGTGAGCTGCGGAATCAGCCGGCATGGGGGTACCTCCTGACGGGGACGGGCCCGGCGACGGCCGGCGGGCCCGTCCGGGGCCGTGGACGGCAGCGAGCTTAGAGAGCACGCGGCCGTGTGCCATCGGGCGCTGGTCCTAGTCCGGCGGCCCGAATGTACGGACCGGGGTACGGACGCGGTGGCCCGTTCCCGTCCGTGCGCGCGGGCCCCCGGAGTGCGCGGGCGTACCCGGAGCGGCTGGTATTACTGGGACATGCAGGAAGAGACCGCACGTACCGCGATCGACACGTTCATCTCCGCGTTCAACGCCTCGGACGACAGAGACGTGACCGGCCTGCTCTCCCGGTCCCTGACCTCGGACGTCGTCTTCTGGGGTCCGCTGGGCCGCCGCGAAGGAATCGAGGCGGTCGAACAGTTCGTCCTGGACATCCGGCACCACCCGGAGGGAACCGGCACGATGGTGCGCTGCTCGGCGGTGGACATGCCGGACGAGTGGGCCCGGTACCAGTGGGTCTTCGCCACGCCCGAGGGGGGCCCGCGCCTGGCGGGAACGGACGTCGTCCACCTGTCCCGGAGCCTCATCGACCAGATCATCGTCTTCGCGGGCGAGCCGTCCGCCCACTGAACCGCCGCCCCGGGGTGGGGGGTTCAGGCGCCGTCGTCGTGGTCCGCCGCGAGGTGGCGGCGGCGCAGTACGCGGCAGTCCGTTTCGCGGCTGCCGTCTCCCTCCGCGCGGGCCACGGCCTCCTCCAGGTCGAATTGTTCGCACGTACGGCAGCCCTCGGCCGCCTCCCGGTCCGGCTGAGCGCTCATGCGACCTCACCCCGGCTCCGGGCGTTCTCCCGCGCGGTCCGCGCCGCCAGGCGCTCGGCCGGCGTGGCCTCCCGCGTGTGCTCGGGGCGCACCTCCCACTCGGTGCCGCCCCTGGGGGCCCGGAGCATCCAGTAGGGGCCGACGACCCCCCGGAACTCACCGACCAAGGGCTGCTCCCAGCGGGCGACGTCCACGACGATCGTCCCTACGACGGGGGTTGGGGGATTCGGGGCGTTCTGCCCGGCCTGTTCGGTACCAGCGCACACGAGACGTTCCTCTCCGTAGCCATTCCACTACCAAGCGGGTTCAGCGTGGCCTAGAGTCGCCATGTCATCAACTTACGGAAACTGACAGACAAGTTGGACGACCGATGGTGAACCGGAAGGAACTTGACCCCGAGCAGTCGCCGCGCGCAGCCTTCGGCGCACTGCTTCGCAGGTTGCGAGAGGAACGCGGCTGGACGCAGGAGGAGCTTGCCGCTCGGATGGGCTGCTCAGGTGCGCACATTTCCGCCGTGGAAACTGGTAGACGGGCAGCAACTCAACGCTTTGCGGCAAGTGCTGACAGGGCGTTGGGAACCGGCGACCGCCTCCGCCGCGAGAGCCGTTCAGCGCAGCACCGATCGCTGCTCGAAGGGTTCCCGGAGTACGTCGACCACGAGGCGCGCGCAGTGGAGATCCGCCTCTACGAGGTCGGCGTCATACCGGGACTGCTGCAGACCCACGATTACGCGTCCGCTTTGGGCGACAGCACCGTGCGACGAGGGGTCGCCTCTCGCGAGCACGCGGACGAACGAATCGCTTTGATCGCACAACGCCAGGCGTTGCTTGAACGCACACCAGCACCCTTGGTCTTCGTGGTGCTCGATGAGAGCTGCCTGCTCCGGCCAGTCGGGGACCGTACGCTCATGGACGCGCAGTTCCAGCGCCTGATCGAGTTCTCCGAGCGGCCGAACACCGTTGTCCAGGTGGCTCCGTTCGGCATCGGCGTTCGGCGCCCGATGACGCTGCCGGTGACAGTGCTCACGATGCCGGACCGATCGCTCATCTCGTATGCGGAGTCGGCGATTCGAGGACATCTCGAGCGCGACAACGACTCCGTGGTGCCCATCCTGACGGACTACCATCAACTCCAGGCCGAAGCGTTGTCGCGCGCCGCATCCGTGGCCATGATCAGCAAGTTACGAAAGGGCACCCAGTGACGACCGAACCCCCTATTTGGTACACGTCCTCGTACAGCGAGAACGGCGGCCAGTGCGTCGAGGTCGCCACCAACCTCGCCCCCGCCACCGGCACCGTCCCCGTCCGGGACTCCAAGAACCCGAACGGCCCCGCCCTCGGCCTCCGCGCCGACGCGTACACCGCCTTCGTGACGGGTATCAAGGACGGCGGGTTCGACACCACCGTCTGAGCCATCCCCTACGAAGGGAAGCCCCGTGGCCACTGAAACGCCCCGCTGGTACACCTCCTCGTACAGCAACAACGGCGGCAACTGCGTCCAAGTCGCCACCAACCTCGTGGCCACCACCGGCACCGTGCCCGTCCGGGACTCCAAGAACCCGGGCGGGCCCGCCCTCGCCCTGCGCGCCGACGCGTTCGCCGCCTTCGTGGCCGGGGCCAAACAGGACGGGTTCCACGCGGTCTGAGCCGGGCTGCGAGGGCACCGCCTACGCTGGTCGGCATGCTCACCCCGCCCCCGTACTCCCTCGTCGCCACCGATCTGGACGGCAGCCTGCTGCGCGGCGACGACACCGTCAGTCCGCGGTCGCGGGCCGCGCTGGACCGGGTACGAGGGGCCGGGGCCCGGCATCTCGTCGTCACCGGGCGGCCCGTGCCGGGCGTACGGGCGCTGCTCGACGGGCTCGGGTACCGGGGGCTCGCCGTGTGCGGGCAGGGAACGCAGGTGTACGACGCCGGGGCGCGGCGTACGGTCCGGGCCGTGACGCTGGACCGGGAGACGGCCGACGCCGCGCTGGGGAAGATCGAGGCGCAGGTGGGCCCGGTGTTCGCGGCGGTGGACCAGGACGGGCCCGAGGGGCTGACGCTGGCCGAGCCCGGCTACCGGCCGGCGCACGCCACGCTGCCCGCGCAGCGGACCCGGCACCGGGGCGAGCTGTGGGCCGCGCCGGTGATCAAGGTGCTCATCGGGCATCCGGAGCTGAGCGACGAGGCGCTGACCGCCGAGGCCCGCGCGGTCGTCGGGGACCTGGCGACCGTGACGCACTCCGGTCCCGGAACCGTCGAGCTCCAGCCGTACGGCGTCGACAAGGGCGTCGGGATCGCGCTTGCCGCCGAGGAGCTGGGGGTGGACCCGGCGTCCGCGATCGCCTTCGGTGACATGCCGAACGACCTGCCGATGTTCCGCGCCTGCGGCTACGGCGTCGCGATGGGCAACGCCCACCCGGCCCTGCGCGCGGCGGCCGACGAGGTCACGCTGTCCAACGAGGAGGACGGCATAGCCGTCGTGCTGGAACGTCTCTTCCGCTGAGGCGCGCTCAGCCCACTGTCGCCCCCAGCGACCGCAGCACGTGGTCCACCAGGTTCGCCACCTCCTGCGCCGTCTGCATCGGCTTGCGCAGCACGTGGCGGTAGTACAGCGGGCCGTACAGCATCTCGACCGCCAGCCGCAGATCCGCGTCCGGTGGGATCTGCCCCTGGCTCTGTGCGCTGCGGAGCCGGCCGACCGCCTCCTCGAAGCGGGGTTCGATGAGCTGCGTGCGTACAGTTTCGGCCAGCTCGTCGTCGTGGTGCAGCTCGGAGAGGATGCCCGCGTAGGCGGGGCCGAACGGGGGTACGTCGAGGACCGCGACCGCGCCCGTGATGTGGGTGCGCAGGTCCTGCGCGACGTCCCCGGTGTCGATGAACGGGGTCGCCGACACCAGCATCTCCGTGAACGCCTCCAGCAGAATCGCGCTCTTGGAGGGCCACCAGCGGTAAATCGTCTTCTTGCTGACGCCCGCCCGCGCCGCGATGCCCTCGATCGTGACCCGGCCGTAGCCCCGCTCCGTACACAGGTCCAGGGCCGCTTGCAGCGTCGCCCTGCGTGAGCTCTCGCTCCGGCGCAGCGAACTCGGCGATGTGTTCATTCGGTGAGCATAGGTGTGTTCGAGCCAATCCTTGTTGACAGCCCGTCGTGATAACCCGAACAATGCACTGGCGGAAACGGAACGTACCGTGTCGGCTCGTTCCTTTCGTTTCCGCACCGTTCGTGCCGTTCGTGCCGCGACGAGCCGATCGGGGGACGGCTCGCCGGCCGACGGTACGGCTGCCGCCCCCGCCTCTCGGGCCGTTCTCAGGCCGTGATGTCCTTCGCCGTGAACCGCGCCCAGGCCGCCGAGCCGAACACCGCCGCGTACACCGCCTGGAGCCCCAGGTTCTTCACCACCTCGTCCCAGTAGACGGGGTCGCGCACCAGGTCCGAGAAGGACAGCCAGTAGTGCGGGAACAGGTAGGGGTGGATGCCGCTCAGCTGCGGGATGCTGTCCACGATCTGGACGGTGATCAGCAGGCCGACCGTCGCCGCCATGGCCGCGATGCCGCTGTTGGTGAGCGTCGAGATGAACAGGCCGAGGGCCGCGAAGCCGGTGAGGGACGCCGCCACGACCACGGCGACGAGCCCCGCCCGTGCCAGGCCCTCGCCGAAGCCGATCGTCGTCCCCGAGATCGTCGTGACCTCGCCCACCGGGAACAGCAGCGCGCCCACCGCCAGCGCGGAGGCGGCCACGACGAGCGTCGCGATCAGGCAGAAGCCGAGCGTGGCCACGTACTTGGCGAGCAGCAGCCGGGTCCGCCCGGCGGGGGCGACCAGGAGGTAGCGCAGCGTCCCCGCGTTGGCCTCGCCGGCGACCGCGTCGCCCGCGATCACGCCCACCGCCATGGGCAGGAAGACGGGCAGCGTCGCGGCGAGCGCGGCGAACACCAGGAAGAGGCCGTTGTTGGTGACCTGGGAGAGGAACGCCGGCCCTGCCTCCCCGCCGCCCGGCCCCGCCGACGAGCCGTCCGCCGTCTCGATGCGCACCGCGATCCCGATCAGGACGGGCACGGCTGCCAGCACCCCGAGCAGGGCGAGGGTGCGCCAGCGGCGCAGCGTGGTGACCAGCTCGGAGCGGAGGATGCCGAACGTCCACAAGGGGTTGCGCCCGGTGGCCCCGGATCGCTCGGCCCCGGATCGCCCGGCCCCGGCCCCCGCGGCCCCCGTTTCAGCCTGCGACATCGAATCCCTCTCCCGTCAGAGCCACGAACGCGTCCTCCAGGGACGCCCGCTCCACGCCGAACGCGCGCACCCGTACGCCGTCCCGGACCAGGGCCGCGTTCAGGTCGGCCAGTTCCACCGTGCCCGGCGGGGCGTCCGCCCGGAGCCGGTCGCCGTCCAGTGTGATGCCCGTGATCCCGTGCTCCTTGAGTACGCGGGCGGCGTCGGCCGGGTCCGGTGTGGTGACGGCGAGCCGGCCACCGGTGGCGAGGCCGGTGACGGGGCCCTGGGTGAGGAGCCGGCCCCGTGCCATCACCGCCGCGTGGCTGCACACCTGCTCGATCTCGTCCAGCAGGTGGGAGGAGAGGAAGACCGTGGTGCCGTCCGCCGCCAGCTCGCGGACCAGGGCGCGGATCTCGCGCATGCCCTGCGGGTCCAGGCCGTTGGTCGGCTCGTCCAGGACGAGCAGCCGGCGCGGTCTGAGCAGGGCGGCGGCGAGGCCGAGGCGCTGTTTCATGCCCAGTGAGTACGCGCGCGCCTTCTTGCCGGCCGCCTGGCCCAGCCCGACCCGTTCCAGCGCGTCGCCGACGCGTGCGGCGCGGGTGCGCGGGTCGGCGGTGGGGTCGGCGGTGTCGTAGCGCAGCAGGTTGTCCCGGCCGCTCAGGAACCCGTACAGGGCGGGGCCCTCGATCAGCGCGCCGACCTCGGGGAGCACCGTGCGCGCGGCGTCCGGCATGGGGCGGCCGAGGACGCGGGCGGTGCCGGAGGTCGGGGCGATCAGGCCCATGAGCATCCGGATCGTCGTCGTCTTGCCCGAGCCGTTGGGCCCGAGGAAGCCGAAGACGCTGCCGCCGGGGACCGTGAGGTCGAGCCCGTCCACGGCGAGCTGCCCGCCCCGGTAGCGCTTGGTCAGCCCGCGCGCCTCGATCACGGGCGGCGCGCTGTCCGACGCGGCATCGGGTGCGGCATCGGACGCGGTGTCCGTCGTGCTGTCGGGTGCGCCGGTCACGGGCCGCTCGGTGGGCGCGCTGTCGGGCCCTGCCATGTGTGCTCCCCACTGGGTCGTACGGTCTGCGGTCGCGCTCCGCCCCGCCGCGCGAGGTGCGCGCGGCGGGGCGGGGCGGAAGGGGTACCGCGGTGCGTCAGCCGGCGTCGTTCGCCGCGGCGACCAGCGCGTCCTTGGTGACCGCGCCGACATAGATCCGGCCGTCGTCCGTCATCAGCGCGTTGATCAGGCGCGTCTTGAAGACGGTGCCCGAGCCGAACTTGCCGGTGACCTTGTCGCCGAGGGCGTCCAGGAACTGCTGGGCCTGCGGCGGGACGCCCTTCGTCGCCTCGGTCGGCAGGTCGGCGCCGCCCGGGGTCCTGATCTCGGCGATGCTGTTCCAGCCCTTGCCGATGATCTTCGGGGCGCCCTCGTCCTCGAAGGCGCGCAGGTCGCCGCGGGCCTTCTCGGTGGCCTCGCGGGCGTCCTTCTCGTGGCCCTTGGCCGCCTCGTCGGCCTCGGTGACCTTCGCGCCCTTGGGCGGGGTGAAGGTGAAGGAGGACGCGGCGGGCTTCCCGAAGTCGACCGACGTGAAACCGGCGTCCACGACGGCCTTGCCGCCGCTGCTCGGCCGGAGCGTGAACTTGAGCGGCACGCCGTTCTCCGCGTCCACGGCGACGGTGATCGAGCCCACCGTGGAGCCGCTCTGCTCCGGCTTGAGGACCAGGCGGTACGCGTCGCGCCCGGCGACCCGCGCGGTGCCGTCCACCGTGACGGACGTGGTGCCGTCGGCGGCTTCGAGCGCCTGCTCGGCCAGGGCCTTCGGGGTGGTCGGGACGCCCTCGGGGACGACCCGGTCCTGGTGGCGCGGGGCCTTGTCCTTGCCGTCGGCCTCCGCGTGGTACACCGCGTTGGTCGCGCTGTCGTACGCCCAGACCTGGTCGCCGTTGTGGATCAGGCTGTACTCGGCGGCGTCGTCCAGGATGGAGAGCCGCTGCTTGTCGGGGCCGTCCGCGGCGACGCGCAGGGTGTGCGTGCCGGAGGCCAGCTCGGTGAGCTTGCTCTGCGGGTCGGCGCTCGACGTGTCCTCGCCGCCGCGCCCGCTCTTGCCCGCGTCGGACAGGAAGGAGCCGGCCAGGCCGCCCACGGAGGGGATGCCCAGGTCCGTGCTGATCTTCACCGTGCCGGAGAACTGCTCGGTGTCCGAAGCGGCGATCTTCTCGATGAGTTCCTGCGCGGTGATCTCCGGCAGGTCGGGGTCGCCGGAGCTGGCGAGCGCCGGGACCAGACCGATCGTCGCCGCCGCCACCCCCGCCACCGCGACGGGGACGATGTAGCGGGCCGCCCTGCGGCGGCGCCCGGCGCTCTGACCGGCGGCCGTGCCGGTGGTCTCCGCGCTGTCGTTCGGTGCCATGTGTGCCCTACCTCCGTGGTCGGCGGCTTCCTCGGGATGCGCTCGCCCACTCCGTGCCGCCATTCTCACCCGTTTTGGTCAGGAGTGGTTGTGTCTCCATCCGACCAAAACGGGCTGCGGAAAGCGTCAACCCGGGGGAGCAACTCCGCGTACCTCTTCGGTATGACGATGGAGCGCCGATTCTCCCCCGTCCAGTAGGGGTTGGGGCCGCGCGGGCTCCGGGAGAGGCGTCAGCCGGCGCGGTGGACCACCGCGTCGCACATCTCTTCCAGGGCGAGCTTGGCGTAGCACTCGGGCAGCGGCCCCAGCGTGGCCCGCGCCTCCTGCGCGTACCGCACGGTGTCCCGGCGGGCCCGGGCCAGCGCCGGGTGCGCGCGCAGCAGGCGCAGCGCCTCGGTGAGCCGGTCCGGGTCGCCGAGGTCGCCGTCGAGCAGTTCGACGAGGGCCAGGTCGTCCGGCTTGCCGTCCGCCGCCGCCTGCGCCCGCAGATGCAGGACGGGGAGGGTCGGGATGCCCTCCAGGAGGTCCGTACCGGGGGTCTTGCCGGACTCGTGGGAGTCCGACGCGATGTCCAGGACGTCGTCGGCGAGCTGGAAGGCGACACCGAGCCGTTCACCGTACTGGGTGAGGATGTCCGTGGTGGACTCGTCGGCGCCGGACATCATCGCGCCGAACCGGCAGGCCACGGCGATCAGCGAGCCGGTCTTGCCGCTGAGCACCTCCAGGTAGTGCGCCACCGGGTCGCGGCCGTCGCGCGGGCCGGCCGTCTCCAGGATCTGGCCGGTGACCAGGCGTTCGAACGCCTCCGCCTGGATGCGGACGGCCTCCGGGCCCAGGTCGGCCAGTATGTGCGAGGCGCGCGCGAAGAGGAAGTCGCCGGTCAGTACGGCGACCGAGTTGCCCCAGCGGGAATTGGCGCTGGGCACACCGCGCCGCACATCGGCCTCGTCCATGACGTCGTCGTGGTACAGCGTCGCGAGGTGGGTCAGCTCCACGACGACGGCGGCGGGCACCACGCCCGGCGCGTCGGCGTCGCCGAACTGGGCGGCCAGCATCGCGAGCAGCGGACGGAACCGCTTGCCGCCCGCGCGCACCAGGTGCTGGGCGGCTTCCGTGATGAAGGGCACGTCGCTCTTGGTGGCTTCGAGCAGGCCCGACTCGACAGCAGCCAAACCGGCCTGGACACCGGCCTCAAGAGCCTGGTCCCGCACGCTCAGTCCGAACGGCCCGACGACGGTCACGAGGGGATCTCCTGTCTGCTGACGATCACACGGAATGTCGATGTGTCGTTGTCAACCACTGATGTCAGCGTATCCGGTCGTCTTTGGATCACCGTGGGCGCCTTCCCGCCACCGCCGGTATGTTCGAGATCAGCTCATACGATCAGGAGTTGCCGTTTTGTCCCACACCGCCGCCGCCACGGAACCGGAGCAGCCGCCGCCGGCCGACGACCACGCCTTCTTCGGCCAGCCACGGGGCCTGATGACCCTGTCCGGCCTGGAGGTCTGGGAGCGGTTCTCGTTCCTCGGCATGCAGGCGATCCTCGTCCTCTACTTCGCGGACACGGTCGCACACGGCGGCATGGGCATGGAGGCCGGGACCGCCGCCTCCGTCTCGGCCGCGTACGGCACGCTGGTCTATCTGGTGTCGGTGGCCGGCGGCTGGCTGGCCGACCGCATCCTCGGCTCGTACCGGGCGGTGCTCTACGGAGGCATCCTGATCGCCTGCGGCCATTACGCCATGGCGGTGCCCACGGACGCGATGACCTGGGTCGGGCTCGGACTGATCAGCGCCGGTACGGGCCTGCTCAAGCCCAATGTGGCCACGATGGTCGGCAAGCTCTACCGGACGGACGACGAGCGCCGGGACGCGGGCTTCGCCCTCTACTACATGGGCATCAACATCGGCGCGTTCCTCGGACCGCTGATCACCGGCTGGCTCGGCGACCACGCGAGCTGGCACTGGGGCTTCTCGGCCGCCGCCTTCGGCATGACGCTGGGCCTCATCCAGTACGTGGCGGGCCGCCGTCACCTGGCCGGGCGAAAGCACACCGCCGAATTCGCGCTGGCCCCCGGCCCCATGCGCCGCGCCGTCCGGCTGATCGCCGCCGGGGCCGTCGTCGTCGCGGCCGTCGCCACCGCGCTGGCCCTGGCCGGGTGGCTCACCATGGACCGGTTCGTGGACCTGCTCACCCTGATCTCGGTGATCGCGCCCGTCGTCTACTTCGCGGTGATGTTCCGCAGCCCCCGGGTCACCGCCGCCGAACGCGGCAGGCTGCGCCCGTACGTGGTGCTCTTCCTGGCCTCCGTGGTGTTCAACTTCATCCTCTTCCAGGCGTACTCGACGATGATGCTGCTCGCCTCGACCAACGCCCGTACCGAGATCTTCGGCTTCCACTTCCCGGCGAGCTGGTACGCCTCCGCGCTCGGCGCCTTCGAGGTGGCGCTCGCCCCGGTGGTCGCGGCCGTCTGGGCGAAGATGGGGCCGCGCCAGCCGCACGCCTCCAACAAGATCGCCATCGGAGTGATCCTGGGCGGCCTCTCCTTCCTGCTGATGGTCCTGCCCACCTCCGGGCACTCCGGCGACACCTACAAGATGGCCGCCTGGTGGATCGTCGGCTCCTATCTGCTCCTCGGACTCGGCGACATCCTGCTGGAGACCTCCGGCATGTCGGCGACCACCAAGCTCGCCCCGAAGGCGTTCGCCAGCCAGACCATGGCGCTCTGGTTCCTCTCGCTGGCCCTCGCCAACGGCATCCAGGCCCAGATCGTGAAGCTGTACGGCGAGGTGTCCAACCCCGCCTACTTCGGTGTCAACGGCGCTGTCGCGGTGGCGGCCGGCGTGGCCGTCATCGCCGCCGCCCCCTGGCTCAAGCGCACCATGCACCCCGTCCACTGAGGTACGCCCATGCACATCCAGACCGCGTTCCCGTACGAGACGACCCACGAGGACCTCTACATCCCCCTTGCGGACGGCACCCAGCTGTACGCGCGGATCTGGCGGCCGGTCACGGACGAACCCGTGCCCGCGCTCCTGGAGTACCTGCCGTACCGGCTGAGCGACTGGACCGCGCCGCGCGACTGGCAGCGCCACCCCTGGTACGCCGGACACGGCTACGCCTCGGTCCGGGTGGACGTACGCGGCCACGGCAACAGCGAGGGCATGCCGGGCGACGAGTACGACGCGACGGAGCTGGCGGACGGGGTCGCCGTCATCCACTGGCTGGCCCAGCAGGAGTGGTGCTCCGGCCGGGTCGGCATGTTCGGGATCTCCTGGGGCGGCTTCAACTCGCTCCAGCTCGCCGCGCTGGCCCCGGAGCCGCTGAAGGCCGTCGTCACCGTGTGCTCGACCGACGACCGCTACGACAACGACGTCCACTACATGGGCGGCTCGGTCCTCGCCGTGGACATGCACGCCTGGGCGGCCACCATGCTGGCCTTCGTCTGCCGGCCGCCCGACCCGGCGGACGTCGGCGACGACTGGCGGCAGATGTGGCTCGACCGGCTGGAGGCGGTGGACCCCTTCATCCACACCTGGCTCGCCCACCAGACCCGCGACGCCTACTGGAAGCACGGCAGCGTCTGCGAGGACTACTCGGCCGTCGAGGCCGCCGTCCTCGCGGTCGGCGGCTGGCACGACCCTTACCGCGACACCGTCCTCCGGCTCGTCGAGCACCTGGACCCGGCGCGGGTGCGCGGCATCATCGGGCCCTGGTCGCACCAGTACCCCGACCGCGGGCTGCCGCCCGGACCGGCCATCGGCTTCCTCCAGGAGACCCTGCGCTGGTGGGACCAGCACCTCAAGGACAAGGACACCGGGGTCCTGGAGGAGCCGCTGCTGCGGGCCTGGATCAGCGAGTCGCACCCGCCCGCCACCGTCTACGAGACGCTGCCCGGCCGCTGGGTCGGCGAGAGCACCTGGCCCTCGGAGAACATCACCCCGGTGGCGTACGCCCTCCAGGGCGGCCCGCAGCTCGTCCGCTCGCCGCAGCAGACCGGGCTCGACGCCGGACGCTTCTTCCCCTTCGGCAACGACGCCGACCTGCCGCCCGACCAGCGCGACGAGGACGCCAAGTCGCTCTGCTTCGAGTTCCCGGTGGCCGACGCGCCCATCGAGATCCTGGGCCGGCCCAGGGTGCGGCTGCGCATCCGGATGGACGTGCCGCGCGGCCAAGCCATCGCCCGGCTCTGCGACGTCGCCCCGGACGGCTCCTCCACCCTCGTCACGCGCGGCGCGCTCAACCTGGCCGCCCGCAACGGCCGCGACCGCACCGAGGACTGGCCCGCCGGCGCCACCGAGGACGTCACCTTCGAGCTGAACGGCATCGGCCACACCTTCCCGCCCGGCCACCGCATCCGGCTCGCCGTCTCCTCCTCGTACTGGCCCTGGATCTGGCCGCAGGCCGGCTCGGCGGGCTTCACCCTGGAGGCGGACGGCAGCCTCGTCGAACTCCCGGTGCGCGGGGAGACCGAGGACCCCGCGATCTCCTTCGAGGAGCCGGAGCAGGCCGAACCGCTGGGCGTGGTGTACCCCGAGACGCTGGACACGCCGCGCCCGGAGCGGCTGGTGGTCCGCGATGTCGCCGCGGGCGAGTGGCGCCTGGAGGTGGACCCGCGCTACGGCGGCACCCGCGTCTACCCGGACGGCCTGGAGTTCACCGAGGACGCGAGGGAGACGTACACCATCCGGCAGGACGACCCGCTCTCCGCGCGCACCCGCTCCGACTGGACGATCCGGCTGCACCGGCCGGAGATGTCCTGGGACGTGCAGATCGACACCCGCTCCGAGATCACCGCCGACGCCGACGCCTTCCACACCAGCAACGAGGTCGTCTGCACCGAGGGCGGCGAGGTCGTCTTCCACCGCACCTGGGAGAAGAGCATCCCGCGCACCTCCGGGTGATCCGCGCAGTGCCGGGTGATCCGCGCAGTGCCGGGTGATCCGCGCCCTGTTCGGTGACGACGCACGTGAGGCGTACTCTCCGGGGTACGGGGGAGGGTTGGGGAATCACCGCACGCGACCCGGAAAGCGAGGCAGCGACAGATGCCCGAGCAGAGCAGCCCGCTCGATGTGCCCGAGGACGATCCCTTCGGCCCGCACAACCTGCCCTACGGCGTGTTCTCCACCCCCGACCGGCCGGAGCCGCGCGTCGGCGTCCGCATCGGCGACCACGTCCTGGACGCCGGGGCCGCCGCGCTCGCCCTCGGATCGCCCTACGCCCGACTGCTGGCCCAGCCCGACCTGATGGCCCTGCTCGGGGCCGGGCGCACCGCCTGGCGCGATGTGCGCCGCGCGCTGACCGCCTGGGTGACCGTCCCCGCCCACCGCGCGGACATGGAGCCGCTGCTGCACCACCTGGACACGGTGACGCTGCATCTGCCGTACCGGGTCGCGGACTATGTGGACTTCTACGCCAGCGAGCACCACGCCTCCAACGTCGGCCGGATCTTCCGCCCGGACGCCGAGTCGCCCCTCACCCCCAACTGGAAGCACCTGCCGATCGGTTACCACGGGCGCGCGGGCACCGTCGTGGTCTCCGGCACCGAGGTCGTCCGCCCGGCCGGACAGCGCAAGGCCCCGGCCGACCAGGCGCCCGTCTTCGGCCCGTCCGTGAAGCTCGACATCGAGGCGGAGGTCGGCTTCGTCGTCGGCACCCCCTCCGAGCAGGGCACGCCCGTGCCGCTGGCCGACTTCCGGGACCACGTCTTCGGGATCTCGCTGCTCAACGACTGGTCGGCGCGCGACATCCAGGCCTGGGAGTACGTCCCGCTCGGCCCGTTCCTGGGCAAGTCCTTCGCGACCTCCGTCGCCGCCTGGGTCACCCCGCTGGAGGCCCTGGACGCCGCCCGCACCGCGCCGCCCGCCCGCGACCTGCCGGTCCTCCCCTATCTGGACGACTCCGCCGAGGACGAGCCCGGCGGCTACGACCTGCGGATGTCCGTCGCGATCAACGGGCACGTGGTCGCGGAGCCGCCGTTCGCCACGATGTACTGGACGGCCGCGCAGCAGCTCGCCCAGCTGACCGTCAACGGCGCCTCACTGCGCACCGGCGACCTGTACGCCTCGGGCACGGTCAGCGGGCCGGAGCCGGGCCAGCGCGGCTGCCTCCTCGAACTCACCTGGAACGGCCGCGACCCGCTGGACCTCCCGGACGGCAGCCGCACCTTCCTGGAGGACGGCGACACGGTCACCCTCACCGCCTGGGCCCCCGGCCCGGACGGCACCCGGGTGGGCCTGGGCGAGGTATCGGGCCGGGTGGTCCCGGCAGGCTGACGGGGCGGCCGGCTCACTCGTACTCCGGGGGCTCCTCGTCCCAGCCGAACTCGGCGTCGTGAGCGGGAGCGGCGGGGGCCGGGGTGTCCGGGGTGTCCGCGGCGAGGCCGGACAGCACCTCCAGCACCGCTTCGCCGTACGTCGCCAGCTTCTTCTCGCCCAGGCCGCTGATGCCGCCCAGCTCGCCGAGCGTCGTCGGGCGGACCGTGGCGATCTCGCGCAGGGTCGCGTCGTGGAAGATCACATAGGCCGGGAGGCCCAGCTCCTTGGCCTGGGCGCCGCGCCAGGCGCGCAGGGCCTCGAAGACCGGGACGGCCGTCTCGGGGAGATCCGCGGCGACCGCCGCCTTGGGCTTGCGCTCGCCCCGGCCGGACGAGGACCGGGAGGCGGCCGGCTTCTTCGGCTCCTTGCGGAGCTGGACCTCGCGCTCCCGGCCCAGGACCGCGCCGCTCGCCTCCGTGAGGACCAGCGTGCCGTACTCGCCCTCGACGGCCAGGAGGCCCTGGGCGAGGAGCTGGCGGACCACACCGCGCCACTCCGCCTCGCTCAGCTCCTCACCGATGCCGAACACCGAGAGCTGGTCGTGGTCGAACTGGATGACCTTCGCCGTGCGGCGGCCGAGCAGGATGTCGACGATCTGGCCGGCCCCGAACTTCTGGTTCCGCTCGCGCTTGAGGCGGACCACGGCGGAGAGCAGCTTCTGCGCGGCCACCGTGCCGTCCCAGGTCTCGGGCGGGGTGAGGCAGGTGTCGCAGTTGCCGCAGGAGGCGGCGGCCGGTTCCTGACCGAAGTACGTGAGGAGCTGGGCCCGGCGGCACTGCGCGGTCTCGCACAGGGCCAGCATCGAGTCCAGATGGGCGGCGGCCCGGCGGCGGAAGGCCTCGTCGCCCTCGCCGCCCTGGATGAGCTTGCGCTGCTGGACGACGTCCTGGAGGCCGTACGCCATCCACGCCGTGGACGGGGCGCCGTCACGGCCGGCCCGGCCGGTCTCCTGGTAGTAGCCCTCGACGGACTTGGGCAGGTCCAGGTGGGCGACGAAGCGGACGTCCGGCTTGTCGATGCCCATGCCGAAGGCGATCGTCGCCACGACGACCAGGCCCTCCTCGCGCAGGAAGCGGGACTGGTGGGCCGCGCGCGTCCCGGCGTCGAGCCCCGCGTGGTACGGGACGGCCTCGATGCCGTTGCGGCAGAGATACTCGGCGGTCTTCTCCGTGGACGCGCGGGACAGGCAGTAGACGATGCCCGCGTCCCCGGTGTGCTCCTCCTTGAGGAAGGAGAGCAGCTGCTTCTTCGGGTCCGCCTTGCCGACGATGCGGTACTGGATGTTGGGCCGGTCGAAGCTGGCCACGAAGTGCTTCGCGTCGGGCATGCCGAGGCGCTGGGTGATCTCCTGGTGCGTGGCGTTCGTCGCGGTGGCCGTCAGGGCGATGCGCGGGACGTCCGGCCAGCGCTCGCCGAGGACGGACAGGGCGAGGTAGTCGGGGCGGAAGTCGTGGCCCCACTGGGCGACGCAGTGCGCCTCGTCGATCGCGAAGACGGAGACCTCGCCGCGCGCCAGCAGCGCCGGCGTGGTGTCGAGGCGCAGCCGTTCCGGGGCGAGGTAGAGCAGGTCCAGCTCGCCGGCGACGAACTGGGCCTCCATCGAGCGGCGCTCGTCGAAGTCCTGCGTGGAGTTGATGAAGCCGGCCCGCACGCCGAGCGCCCGCAGCGCGTCCACCTGGTCCTGCATGAGGGCGATCAGCGGGGAGATCACGACGCCGGTGCCGCGCCGGACCAGGGCCGGGATCTGGTAGCAGAGGGACTTGCCGCCGCCGGTGGGCATGAGCACGACGGCGTCCCCACCGGCCACCACGTGGTCGACGATCGCCTCCTGCTCGCCGCGGAACGCCTCGTAACCGAAGACGCGGTGCAGCGTGCGCCGCGCCTCGCTCTCGGCCGCGGCGGCCGCCCCGCCCGTGGTCCCGTCGATGGTCATGTCCGTCACGCCCGTCCCGCTCATCGCTCTGTTCCCCCGGTACCGCACCGCTCCCGCTGCGTCCAGCGCTCTCCCTGCCACCATAAGCGCCGCCTGTGACAACGCCGGACGGGCTTGACTTCCCCCAAGGGTGCCAAGCCCGTCCGGCGTTCCCGTACGGCCGCGCGGTTACCTCACGAACACCCCGGCCTGGCTCGCCAGGTCCAGGAAGTACTGCGGGGCCACGCCCAGCACCACCGTGAAGGCGACGCCGATCGCGATCGTGGTCATCGTCAGCGGGGACGGGACGGCGACCGTGGGGCCGTCCGCCTTCGGCTCGCTGAAGAACATCAGCACGATGACCCGGATGTAGAAGAACGCGGCGATCGCCGAGGAGATCACACCGACCACGACCAGGCCGCTCGCGCCGCCGTCCGCCGCCGCCTTGAACACCGCGAACTTGCCGGAGAAGCCCGAGGTCAGCGGGATACCGGCGAAGGCCAGCAGGAACACCGCGAAGACCGCGGCGACCAGCGGCGAGCGGCGGCCCAGCCCGGCCCACTTCGACAGGTGCGTCGCCTCGCCGCCCGCGTCCCGCACCAGGGTGACGACGGCGAAGGCGCCGACCGTCACGAAGGAGTACGTGACGAGGTAGAAGAGGACGGACGAGATGCCCTCCGGGGTGGCCGCGATCACACCGGCCAGGATGAACCCGGCGTGCACGATCGAGGAGTAGGCCAGCAGCCGCTTGATGTCGGTCTGGGTGACCGCGACGACCGCGCCGCCCACCATCGTGAGGATGGCGACGCCCCACATGACCGGCCGCAGGTCCCAGGTGAGGCCCGGCACCACCACGTACAGCAGGCGCAGCAGCGCGCCGAACCCGGCGATCTTGGTGGCCGTGGCCATGAAGCCGGTGACCGGCGTCGGGGCGCCCTGGTAGACGTCCGGGGTCCACATGTGGAACGGGACGGCGCCGACCTTGAAGAGCAGGCCGGTCAGGATCATCGCGCCGCCGATGAGCAGCAGCGTGTCGTTGCCCATGGTGTCGGCGAGCACCGGGTCGATCTGCTGGATCGAGCCGTCGACCACCTCGGCGATGCGGGCGTACGAGACGGAGCCCGCGTACCCGTAGAGGAGGGCGATGCCGAACAGCAGGAACGCCGAGGAGAACGCGCCGAGCAGGAAGTACTTCACGGCCGCTTCCTGCGACATCAGCCGCTTGCGGCGGGCGACGGCGCACAGGAGGTAGAGCGGCAGCGAGAACACTTCCAGGGCCACGAACAGCGTCAGCAGGTCGTTGGCCGCCGGGAAGACCAGCATGCCGGCCACCGAGAACAGCACCAGCGGGAAGACCTCGGTGGTGGTGAACCCGGCCCGGACGGCGGCCTTCTCGCTGTCGCTGCCGGGCACGGACGCGGCCTGCGCGGCGAAGGAGTCCACGCGGCTGCCGTGCGACTCGGGGTCGAGCCGCCGTTCGGCGAAGGTGAAGACGGCGACCAGGGACGTCAGCAGGATGAGGCCCTGGAGGAACAGCGAGGGCCCGTCCACCGCGATGGCGCCCATCGCGGCGAGCTGCGCCTTCGTCGTCGCGTAACCGTCGGTCGCCAGGCCGACCACCGCGGCGAACGCGGCGACCAGCGCGGCCACGGTCAGGAAGAGCTGGGTGTGGTACCGGGCGCGGCGCGGCACGAATGCCTCGACCAGGACCCCGAGGACGGCGACCCCGACCACGATCAGGATCGGGGCCAGCTGGGTGTACTCGATGACCGGGGCCTCGAACTTCTTGTCCGCGGCGAAGGTCGTCACCCCGCTCGCCGTCGTCCACAGACTGTGGACAGCTGTTGCGCTCACTTGGCGGCCTCCACCTCGGGCTGGGGGTCCTTCTTCTGTACGTCCGACATGGTGTGCTGGACCGCCGGGTTGACGATGTCGGTCAGCGGCTTCGGGTAGACACCCAGGAACAGCAGCAGCGCGATCAGCGGGACGACCACGACCAGCTCACGGACCTTGAGGTCCGTCATGCCCTGCACCTCGGCCTTGACCGGGCCCGTCATGGTGCGCTGGTAGAGCACCAGGACGTAGAGCGCGGCGAGCACGATGCCGACCGTGGCGACGATGCCGACCGCCGGATACGCGGCGAACGCGCCGACCAGGACCAGGAACTCACTGACGAACGGGGCGAGCCCCGGCAGCGACAGCGTGGCCAGTCCGCCGATCAGGAAGGTGCCGGCGAGCACCGGGGCCACCTTCTGCACCCCGCCGTAGTCGGCGATGAGCCGGGAGCCGCGCCGGGTGATCAGGAAGCCCGCCACCAGCATCAGCGCGGCCGTCGAGAGGCCGTGGTTGACCATGTACAGCGTCGCGCCCGACTGGCCCTGGCTGGTCATCGCGAAGATGCCGAGCACGATGAACCCGAAGTGCGAGATGGACGCGTAGGCGATCAGCCGCTTGATGTCGCGCTGGCCGACCGCGAGCAGCGCCCCGTAGATGATGCTGATCAGCGCCAGGACCAGGATCACCGGCGTCGCCCACTTGCTGGCCTCCGGGAACAGCTGGAGGCAGAAGCGGAGCATCGCGAACGTGCCGACCTTGTCCACGACGGCGGTGAGCAGCACCGCGATCGGGGACGTGGCCTCGCCCATGGCGTTGGGCAGCCAGGTGTGCAGCGGCCACAGCGGGGCCTTCACCGCGAAGGCGAAGAAGAACCCGAGGAACAGCCACCGCTCGGTGCTGGTCGACATGGAGAGCGAGCCGTTGGCGCGGGCCTCGGCGATCTCGGAGAGCGAGAACGAGCCCGCGACCACGTACAGCCCGATCACCGCGGCCAGCATGATCAGCCCGCCGGCCAGGTTGTACAGGAGGAACTTGACCGCGGCGTACGAGCGCTGCGCCGCCGCGTTCTCGTCGCTGCCGGAGTGCGCCCGGTCGCCGAAGCCGCCGATGAGGAAGTACATCGGGATGAGCATGGCTTCGAACAGGATGTAGAAGAGGAAGACGTCGGTGGCCTCGAAGGAGAGGATCACCATCGCTTCCACCATCAGGATCAGGGCGAAGAAGCCCTGGGTGGGGCGCCAGCGCGAGGACTTCGTCTCCAGGTCGTCGGCGTCGTGCCAGCCGGCCAGGATGACGAAGGGGATCAGCAGCGCGGTGAGCGCCATGAGCGCCACCCCGATGCCGTCCACGCCCAGTTCGTAGCGGACGCCGAAGTCCTTGATCCAGGCGTGCGATTCGGTGAGCTGGAAGCGGTCGCCGCCGGGCTCGAAGCGGGCGAGCGCGATGCCCGCGAGGACGAGCGTGCCCAGCGAGAAGGCCAGCGCGAGCCATTTGGCCGCGGTGCGCCGGGCCGCCGGGACGGCGGCGGTGGCGACGGCGCCGATCGCCGGGAGCGCCGCCGTCGCTGTCAGGAGGGGAAAGGACATGTGATCAGACCGCCCTCATCAGCAGGGTCGCGGCGATGAGAACCGCCGTACCGCCGAACATCGAGACCGCGTAGGAGCGGACGTAGCCGTTCTGCAGTTTGCGCAGCCGGCCGGAGAGCCCGCCCATGGCGGCGGCGGTGCCGTTGACGACACCGTCGACCAGGGTGTGGTCGACGTAGACCAGGGAGCGGGTGAGGTGCTCGCCGCCGCGGACCAGGACCACGTGGTTGAAGTCGTCCTGGAGGAGGTCGCGGCGCGCGGCGCGGGTGAGGAGCGAGCCGCGCGAGGCGGTCACCGGAACCGGCTTGCGGCCGTACATCGCCCAGGCGATGGCGACACCGACGACGAGCACCACCATGGTGGCGGCGGTGACGGTGGCCGCGCCGATCGGGGCGTCCCCGTGGTCGTGGCCGGTGACCGGCTCCAGCCAGTGCAGGAAGCGGTCCCCGATGGAGAAGAAGCCACCGGCGAAGACCGAGCCGAAGGCCAGCACGATCATCGGGATGGTCATGGACTTCGGGGACTCGTGCGGATGCGGCGCGTTGCCCTCGGCGTCGGGCTGCCAGCGCTTCTCGCCGAAGAAGGTCAGCAGCATCACGCGCGTCATGTAGAACGCGGTGATCGCGGCGCCCAGCAGGGCGACGGAGCCGAGAATCCAGCCCTCGGTGCCGCCCCTGGCGAAGGCCGCCTCGATGATCTTGTCCTTGGAGAAGAAGCCGGACAGGCCGGGGAAGCCGATGATCGCGAGGTAGCCGAGGCCGAAGGTGATGAAAGTGACCGGCATGTACTTCCGCAGGCCGCCGAACTTCCGCATGTCCACCTCGTCGTTCATGCCGTGCATGACCGAACCGGCGCCGAGGAAGAGCCCGGCCTTGAAGAAGCCGTGCGTCACCAGGTGCATGATCGCGAAGACGTAGCCGATGGGGCCGAGCCCGGCGGCCAGGATCATGTAGCCGATCTGCGACATCGTGGAACCGGCGAGGGCCTTCTTGATGTCGTCCTTCGCGCAACCGACGATCGCACCGAACAGCAGCGTGACCGCGCCGACGATCACGACGACCATCTGCGCGTCCGGGGCGCCGTTGAAGATGGCGCCGGAGCGGACGACGAGGTAGACGCCCGCGGTGACCATGGTGGCGGCGTGGATGAGGGCGGAGACCGGGGTCGGGCCCTCCATCGCGTCGCCGAGCCAGGACTGCAGCGGCACCTGGGCCGACTTGCCGCAGGCGGCGAGCAGCAGCATCAGGCCGATGGCCGTCAGCTTGCCCTCGCTCGCCTCACCGGCCGACTCCAGGACGGGGCCGAAGGCGAACGTGCCGAAGGTGGTGAACATCAGCATGATCGCGATCGACAGGCCCATGTCGCCGACGCGGTTGACCAGGAACGCCTTCTTGGCGGCGGTGGCCGCGCTGGGCTTGTGCTGCCAGAAGCCGATGAGCAGGTACGACGCGAGACCGACGCCCTCCCACCCGAGGTACAGCAGCAGGTAGTTGTCGGCGATGACCAGGATCAGCATCGCCGCGAGGAACAGGTTGAGATAGCCGAAGAAGCGGCGCCGGCGCTCGTCGTGCTCCATGTAGCCGATCGAGTAGATGTGGATCAGCGTGCCCACACCGGTGATCAGCAGGACGAAGGTCATCGACAGCTGGTCGAGCTGGAAGGCCAGGTCGGCCTGGAAGCCCTCGACGGGCACCCAGCTGAACAGCTTCTGGTGCAGCGCGCGGTCCTCGGCGCCCCGGCCGAGCATGTCGGCGAAGAGCACCACGGCCACGACGAACGAGGCGGCGGCGAGCAGGGTGCCGAGCCAGTGCCCGGCGCGGTCGAGGCGCCGGCCACCGCAGAGCAGCACCGCTGCCCCGAGCAGGGGCGCCGCGACGAGCAGCGCAATGAGGTTCTCCACAGTTCAAGCGCCCCTTACAACTTCATCAGGCTGGCGTCGTCGACCGAGGCCGAGTGGCGGGAACGGAACAGCGACACGATGATCGCGAGCCCGACCACGACCTCCGCGGCGGCGACGACCATCGTGAAGAAGGCGATGATCTGGCCGTCGAGGTTGCCGTGCATACGGGAGAAGGTGACGAACGCGAGGTTGCAGGCGTTGAGCATCAGCTCCACGCACATGAACACCACGATCGCGTTCCGCCGGATCAGCACCCCCGCCGCGCCGATGGTGAACAGCAGGGCGGCGAGATAGAGGTAGTTGACCGGATTCACTTGGCGACCTCCTCTTCTTCGGTGTCCCGGCCCAGCCGCTCACCGGAGCGCTGCTCCAGTGCCTTGAGGCCGGCCAGTGATTCCTGGGACACGTCACGCATCTGGCCGCGCTTGCGCAGCGTTCCCATGACGGTCAGCTCGGACGGGGTGCCGTCGGGGAGCAGGCCCGCGATGTCCACGGCGTTGTGCCGGGCGTAGACACCGGGGGCGGGCAGCGGCGGGAGGTGGTTGCTCCGCACGCGCTCCTCGGACAGTTCCCGCTGGGTCTTGGCGCGTTCGGTGCGCTCGCGGTGCGTGAGCACCATCGCGCCGACCGTGGCGGTGATCAGCAGGGCGCCGGTGATCTCGAAGGCGAAGACGTACTTGGTGAAGATGAGGCTGGCGAGCCCCTCCACGTTTCCGCCGTGCGCGGTGTTGGCGGTGCCCAGGCCGCTGAACGTCGTCAGCGAGGCGTTGCCGATACCGGCGATCAGCAGGACGCCGAAGCCGAGGCCGCATCCGGCGGCCAGCCAGCGCTGGCCCTTGAGCGTCTCCTTGAGCGAGTCCGCCGCGGTGACACCGACGAGCATGACCACGAAGAGGAACAGCATCATGATCGCGCCGGTGTAGACGACGATCTGCACGATGCCGAGGAAGTAGGCGCCGTTGGCGAGGTAGAACACCGCCAGGATGATCATCGTCCCGGCGAGGCTCAGCGCGCTGTGCACCGCCCTCTTCAACAGCACCGTGGACAGGGCGCCGATCACGGCGATCGTGCCGAGCACCCAGAACTGGACGGCCTCGCCGGTCGAGGTCTGTGAGGCCGCTGCGGCCAGGCCGGTCATGCGTCCACCTCCTGCTCCTGCGCGGCGCCGCGGTCCCCGCCGGCCTCGTCGGTCGGCTTCTCGCCCTTGGACACGGCGACCTGACGCTCCGTACCGGGGGCGGCCTCGGTGACCAGGCCCCGGTAGTAGTCCTGCTCGTCCGTGCCGGGGAAGATCGCGTGCGGGCTGTCGACCATGCCTTCCTCCAGGCCCGCGAGCAGCTCGTCCTTGGTGTAGATGAGGCTCTCGCGGGTGGTGTTGGCGAGCTCGAACTGGTTGGTCATCGTGAGCGCGCGGGTCGGGCACGCCTCGATGCACAGTCCGCACAGGATGCAGCGCGCGTAATTGATCTGGTAGACGCGGCCGTAGCGCTCCCCCGGCGAGTAGCGCTCCTCGTCGGTGTTGTCCGCGCCCTCCACGTAGATCGCGTCGGCCGGACAGGCCCAGGCGCACAGCTCGCAGCCGACGCACTTCTCCAGCCCGTCCGGATGGCGGTTGAGCTGGTGGCGGCCGTGGAAGCGGGGCGCCGTCACCTTCGGCGTCTCCGGATACTGCTCCGTCAGCCGCTTCTTGAACATGGCCTTGAAGGTCACGCCGAAGCCGGCCACCGGATTCAGGAACTTGTCCTCCGAGGACTGGGAGGACTGCGAGGACGCCGACCCCGTAGGCCCGGTGGACTTCGCCGGCCTCTTGGACCCCGGCGAATCAGGCAGTTCAGACACCGTCGGCCTCCTTTCCGTCACTCGGATTTCCGTCACTCTGAGTATCCACGCCACCACTGACAACGAGCTCCCGCTCGCGGCGCGGCCTGCGCCTCGGCACCGGCGGCAGGGTCTGTCCGGGCAGCGGCGGCACCGGGAATCCGCCCGCCATCGGGTCGAACGCCGGCTCGGGCTCCGCCGCGGCCGCTGCGGCCTTCTCCTTCTTGTCGCGGAAGATGTCGGCGACGAAGGAGATCAGCAGGATCGCGATCACGGCACCGGCCACGTAGAGCAGGATCTTCGAGAAGTCGTAGCCCTCGTTGCGCAGCGCCCGCACCGTCGCGACCAGCATCAGCCAGAGGACGGAGACCGGGATCAGGACCTTCCAGCCGAGCTTCATCAGCTGGTCGTAGCGGACGCGGGGCAGGGTGCCGCGCAGCCAGATGAAGAAGAACAGCAGCAGCTGGACCTTGACGACGAACCAGAGCATCGGCCACCAGCCCTGGTTCGCGCCCTCCCAGAAGGTGCTGATCGGCCACGGGGCCCGCCAGCCGCCCAGGAACAGGGTGGTGGAGACGGCGGCGACGGTGACCATGTTGACGTACTCGGCGAGCATGAACATCGCGAACTTGATCGACGAGTACTCGGTGTTGAAGCCGCCGACGAGGTCGCCCTCGGACTCCGGCATGTCGAACGGGGCGCGGTTGGTCTCACCGACCATCGTGACGATGTAGATGATGAAGGAGACCGGCAGCAGGATGATGAACCAGCGGTCCTCCTGCGCCTCCACGATCTTCGACGTGGACATCGACCCGGAGTAGAGGAACACCGACGCGAACGCGGCGCCCATCGCGATCTCGTACGAGATCATCTGCGCGCAGGAGCGCAGCCCGCCGAGCAGCGGATAGGTCGAGCCGGACGACCAGCCGGCCAGCACGATGCCGTAGATGCCGACCGAGGCCACCGCGAGGATGTACAGCATCGCGATCGGCAGGTCGGTGAGCTGCATCGCCGTACGGTGGCCGAAGATCGAGACCTGGTTGTCGGCCGGGCCGAACGGGATGACCGCGATGGCCATGAACGCCGGGATGGCGGCGACGATCGGGGCGAGGACGTAGACGACCTTGTCCGCGCGCTTGACGATGACGTCTTCCTTGAGCATCAGCTTGATGCCGTCGGCCAGCGACTGGAGCATGCCCCAGGGGCCGTGCCGGTTGGGGCCGATGCGCAGCTGCATCCAGGCAACGACCTTGCGCTCCCACACGATGGAGAAGAGCACGGTCACCATCAGGAACGCGAAGCAGAACACGGCCTTGATGACGACGAGCCACCAGGGGTCGTTGCCGAACATCGACAGGTCCTCGGCGGCGAGCACCGAACCGTGCGGTGCCGCGGCCAGTTGAGCGAAGGCGGTCACGCCCGCACCTCCGGTGTGACGTCGGGGATACCGGCAGCGGCGGGGCCGATCCGGACCACGCCGCCGGGGCTCGCCCCGGTCGCGGCCGGCACACCCCGCCCGGTGGAGTTCAGCGGCACCCAGACCACCCGGTCCGGCATGTCGGTGATCCGGAGCGGCAGTTCGACGCTGCCGGCGGGGCCGGACACCGCGAGCGGGTCGCCCTCCTTCACGCCGGTCTCCGCGGCCGTGGCGGCGGAGAGCCGGGCCACCGCCTCGTGCCGGGTGCCGGCGAGCGCCGTGTCGCCCTCCTGGAGGCGGCCCAGGTCGAGCAGCATCCGGTGGCCGGCCAGGATCGCCTCGCCGTCGCCGGGCCGGGGCAGCGGCTGCGCCGAGGTCCGCGGCTCGTCCGCGTAACCGCCCTGCCAGCCGCCGAGCCGGTCCAGCTCGCGGCGGGCGGCCGCGAGGTCCGGGAGCGCGAAGCCCACGTCCATGGCGTCGGCCAGCATGTGCAGCACCCGCGCGTCGCCCGGCGCGAGGTTGCGGGTCATCTGGTCGGGCTTCAGCGCGGCCTCGAACATCCGCGCCCGCCCCTCCCAGTTGAGGAAGGTGCCCGACTTCTCGACCACCGCGGCGACCGGGAGCACCACGTCGGCGCGGTCGGTGACCTCGCTCGGGCGCAGCTCCAGCGAGACCAGGAAGCCGACCCGGTCCAGCGCCTCCAGGGCCCGCGCCGGGTCCGGCAGGTCCTCGGTGGAGACACCGGCGACGAGCAGCGCGCCCAGTTCGCCGGTGGCCGCGGCCTCGACGATCTGGCCGGTGTCGCGGCCGAAGCGGGACGGCAGCTGGGCGACGCCCCAGACGGCGGCGACCTCGTCGCGGGCGCGCGGGTCGGTGGCCGGGCGGCCGCCGGGCAGCAGCGACGGGATCGCGCCCGCCTCCACCGCGCCGCGTTCGCCCGCCCGGCGCGAAATCCACACCAGCCGGGCCCCGGTCGCGGTCGCGGCCCGGACCGCGGCGGTCAGCCCGCCGGGCACCCCGGCCAGCCGCTCGCCGACCACGATCAGCGCGTTCTCACCGCGCAGCGCCTCGGCCGCCGCGGCGCCCTCGCCGTCCAGGCCGACACCGCCCGCGATGGCGTCCAGCCACTCGGTTTCGGTGCCGGGCGCGGCGGGAAGCAGGACGCCGCCCGCCTTCGCCAGACCGCGGGTGGCGTGCGAGGCGATGGAGTAGGTGCGCTGCCCGTGCTTGCGATGGGCCTTGCGCAGCCGCAGGAAGACGCCGGGCGCCTCCTCCTCCGACTCGAACCCGACCAGGAGCACGGCGGGCGCCTGCTCCAGCGAGGTGTAGGTGACACCGCTGCCGTCCAGGTCCCGGCCGCGCCCGGCGACGCGCGAGGCCAGGAAGTCGGCCTCCTCGCCGCTGTGCACGCGGGCCCGGAAGTCGATGTCGTTGGTGTCCAGGGCGACCCGCGCGAACTTGCTGTACGCGTAGGCGTCCTCGACGGTGAGCCGGCCGCCGGTGAGGACGCCGGTCCGGCCGCGTGCGGCGGAGAGTCCGGCGGCGGCCGCGGCCAGCGCCTCGGGCCAGCTCGCCGGTTCCAGTTCGCCGGATTCGCGGCGCACCAGCGGGGTGGTGAGCCGGTCGCGCTGCTGGGCGTAGCGGAAGCCGAAGCGGCCCTTGTCGCAGAGCCACTCCTCGTTGACCTCGGGGTCGTTGGCCGCGAGGCGGCGCATGACCTTGCCGCGCCGGTGGTCGGTGCGGGTGGCGCAGCCGCCGGAGCAATGCTCGCACACGGAGGGTGTGGAGACCAGGTCGAAGGGGCGGGAGCGGAACCGGTACGCGGCCGAGGTCAGGGCCCCGACCGGGCAGATCTGGATGGTGTTGCCGGAGAAGTACGACTCGAACGGGTCGCCCTCGCCGATGCCGACCTGCTGGAGCGCGCCGCGCTCGATCAGCTCGATCATCGGGTCGCCGGCCACCTGGTTGGAGAACCGGGTGCAGCGTGCGCACAGGACGCAGCGCTCGCGGTCCAGCAGCACCTGGGTGGAGATCGGCACGGGCTTCTCGTACGTCCGCTTCTTCCCGTCGAAGCGGGAGGTCGCGTCGCCGTGCGACATGGCCTGGTTCTGCAGGGGGCACTCGCCGCCCTTGTCGCAGACCGGGCAGTCCAGCGGGTGGTTGATGAGCAGCAGCTCCATCACGCCGCGCTGCGCCTTCTCGGCGACCGGCGAGGTGATCTGCGACTTGACGACCATGCCGTCGGTGCAGGTGATGGTGCAGGACGCCATCGGCTTGCGCTGGCCCTCGACCTCGACGATGCACTGCCGGCAGGCGCCGGCCGGGTCGAGGAGGGGGTGGTCGCAGAAGCGCGGGATCTCGATGCCGAGGAGTTCGGCGGCGCGGATGACCAGGGTGCCCTTGGGCACGCTGATCTGGATGCCGTCGATGGTCAGCGTGACGAGGTCCTCGGGCGGGATGGCCGCTTCGCCGCCCCCGGAGGGCGCACTCGTGGTGACTGTCATGCGTTCACCCCCTGGTGAGCGTTCTTGTCGTCGGCCCAGAGGGTCGACTTGGCGGGATCGAAGGGGCAGCCCTTGCCGGTGATGTGCTGCTCGTACTCGTCGCGGAAGTACTTGAGCGAGGAGAAGATCGGCGAGGCGGCGCCGTCGCCGAGGGCGCAGAACGACTTGCCGTTGATGTTGTCGGCGATGTCGTTGAGCTTGTCGAGGTCGGACAGCTGTCCCTTGCCGGCCTCGATGTCGCGGAGGAGCTGGACGAGCCAGTAGGTGCCCTCGCGGCAGGGGGTGCACTTGCCGCAGGACTCGTGGGCGTAGAACTCGGTCCAGCGGGTGACGGCCCGCACCACGCAGGTCGTCTCGTCGAAGCACTGGAGCGCCTTGGTGCCGAGCATGGACCCGGCGGCGCCGACGCCCTCGTAGTCGAGGGGGACGTCGAGGTGTTCCTCGGTGAACATCGGGGTGGAGGAGCCGCCGGGCGTCCAGAACTTGAGGCGGTGGCCGGGGCGCATGCCGCCGCTCATGTCGAGGAGCTGGCGCAGCGTGATGCCGAGCGGGGCCTCGTACTGTCCGGGTCCGGCGACGTGGCCGCTGAGCGAGTACAGCGTGAAGCCGGGGGACTTCTCGCTGCCCATCGACTTGAACCAGTCCTTGCCCTTGTTCAGGATCGCGGGAACCGAGGCGATGGACTCGACGTTGTTCACCACGGTGGGGCAGGCGTACAGACCGGCGACCGCGGGGAAGGGGGGGCGCAGCCGGGGCTGGCCGCGCCGTCCTTCGAGGGAGTCGAGCAGCGCGGTCTCCTCACCGCAGATGTACGCGCCGGCGCCGGCGTGGACGGTGAGTTCGAGGTCGAGTCCGGAGCCGAGGATGTCCTTGCCGAGGTAGCCCGCCTCGTACGCCTCGCGCACGGCCTCGTGCAGCCTGCGTAGGACGGGGACGACCTCGCCGCGCAGGTAGATGAAGGCGTGCGAGGAGCGGATCGCGTAGCAGGCGATCACGATGCCCTCGATGAGGCTGTGCGGGTTGGCGAAGAGGAGCGGGATGTCCTTGCAGGTGCCCGGCTCCGACTCGTCGGCGTTGACGACGAGGTAGTGCGGCTTGCCGTCGCCCTGCGGGATGAACTGCCACTTCATCCCGGTGGGGAAGCCGGCGCCGCCGCGGCCGCGCAGACCGGATTCCTTGACGTACGCGATGAGGTCGTCCGGGGACATGGCGAGGGCCTTGCGCAGTCCCTCGTACCCCTCGTGGCGGCGGTAGGTGTCCAGGGTCCAGGAGTTCGGCTGGTCCCAGAAGGCGGACAGGACGGGTGCGAGCAGCTTCTCGGGGCTGGTCCCGTTCTGGTTGAGTTCGGTGGCCACCGTCATCACTCCCCCTCCTCGGCGGCGGGCCCGGCCGGGAAGTCCGGGTCGGATGCCGAGGTCTGCTGCGGTGCGTCGTGGGAGCTGAGGTGCTCGGCGCCCTTCTGCGGCTGGTCGCCGGGTGCCTCACCGCGCGGGCCCACGACGCGGGCCTTCGGTGCGGCCTCGCCCTTGGCGAGCTTGAGGCCCATGAGCGAGGCGTGCCCCGCGCCGCCGGACGCCTCGACGGCGCCGGGGCGCTCGTCGGGGAAGCCGGCCAGGATGCGGGCGGTCTCCTTGTAGGTGCACAGGGGTGCGCCGCGGGTGGGCTCGACGGTGCGGCCGGCGATCAGGTCGTCGACGAGTTGCGTCGCGCTCTCGGGGGTCTGGTTGTCGAAGAACTCCCAGTTGACCATCACGACGGGCGCGAAGTCGCAGGCGGCGTTGCACTCGATGTGTTCGAGCGTCACCTTGCCGTCGTCGGTCGTCTCGTCGTTGCCGACGCCGAGGTGTTCCTTGAGCCGGTCGAAGATGGCGTCGCCGCCCATGACGGCGCAGAGCGTGTTGGTGCAGACGCCGACCTGGTAGTCGCCGCTGGGCTTGCGGCGGTACATCGTGTAGAAGGTGGCGACCGCGGTGACCTCGGCGGTGGTGAGGTCGAGCATCTCGGCGCAGAACGCCATGCCCGTACGGGAGACGTAGCCCTCCTCGGACTGCACGAGGTGCAGCAGCGGCAGCAGCGCGGAGCGGCTGCCGGGGTAGCGGGCGATCACCTCCTTCGCATCCGCTTCGAGCCTGGCGCGCACCTCGGCCGGGTAGGCGGGGGCGGGGAGCTGCGGCATCCCCAGACTGACTTCCTGACGTGCTTCGGTCACCGGTCGACGCCTCCCATCACGGGGTCGATGGATGCGACGGCGACGATGACGTCGGCGACCTGGCCGCCCTCGCACATCGCCGCCATGGCCTGGAGGTTGGTGAAGGACGGGTCGCGGAAGTGGACCCGGTAGGGGCGGGTGCCGCCGTCCGAGACGACGTGTACGCCGAGTTCGCCCTTGGGGGACTCGACGGCGGTGTACGCCTGTCCGGCGGGGACCCGGAAGCCCTCGGTCACCAGCTTGAAGTGGTGGATCAGGGCCTCCATGGAGGTGCCCATGATCTTCTTGATGTGGTCGAGCGAGTTGCCGATGCCGTCGGGGCCGAGCGCGAGCTGCGCGGGCCAGGCGATCTTCTTGTCGGCGACCATGACCGGTCCGGGTTCGAGCCGGTCGATGCACTGCTCGATGATGCGCAGCGACTGGCGCATCTCCTCCAGGCGGATGAGGAAGCGTCCGTAGGAGTCGCAGGTGTCCGCGGTGGGCACGTCGAACTCGTAGTTCTCGTAGCCGCAGTACGGGTCGGTCTTGCGCAGGTCGTGCGGGAGGCCGGCGGAGCGCAGGATGGGTCCGGTGGCGCCGAGGGCCATGCAGCCGGTGAGGTCGAGGTAGCCGACGTCCTGGAGGCGGGCCTTGAAGATGGGGTTGCCGGTGGCGAGCGCGTCGTACTCCGGCAGGTTCTTCTTCATGGTCTTCACGAACTCGCGGATCTGGTCCACCGCGCCGGGCGGCAGGTCCTGGGCGAGTCCGCCGGGGCGGACGAACGCGTGGTTCATGCGGAGCCCGGTGATCAGCTCGAAGAGGTCGAGCACCAGCTCCCGGTCGCGGAAGCCGTAGATCATGATCGTGGTGGCGCCCAGCTCCATGCCGCCGGTGGCGATGCACACCAGGTGCGAGGAGATCCGGTTGAGCTCCATCAGGAGCACGCGCAGGACGCTGGCCCGGTCGGGGATCTGGTCCTCGATACCGAGGAGCTTCTCGACGCCCAGGCAGTAGGCCGTCTCGTTGAAGAACGGCGTCAGGTAGTCCATGCGCGTGACGAAGGTGGTGCCCTGCGTCCAGCTGCGGTATTCGAGGTTCTTCTCGATGCCGGTGTGGAGGTAGCCGATGCCGCAGCGGGCCTCGGTGACGGTCTCGCCGTCGATCTCCAGGATGAGCCGGAGCACACCGTGCGTGGACGGGTGCTGCGGGCCCATGTTGACGATGATGCGCTCGTCGTCGGACTTGGCCGCGGTCTCGACGACCTCGTCCCAGTCGCCTCCGGTGACCGTATATACGGTGCCCTCGGTGGTGGCGCGGGGTGTCGCGTGGGGAGTGGTCATCAGGAGTACGACCTCCGCTGGTCCGGAGCCGGGATCTGGGCGCCCTTGTACTCGACGGGGATGCCGCCGAGCGGGTAGTCCTTGCGCTGCGGGAAGCCCTGCCAGTCGTCCGGCATCATGATCCGGGTCAGGGCCGGGTGCCCGTCGAAGACGAGTCCGAAGAAGTCGTACGCCTCGCGCTCGTGCCAGTCGTTGGTCGGGTAGACCGGGACGAGGGACGGCAGGTGGCGGTCGTCGTCCGGCGTGGAGACCTCCAGCCGGATGAGCCGGCCGTGGGTGATCGAGCGCAGGTGGTAGACGGCGTGCAGCTCGCGGCCCTTGTCGCCGGGGAAGTGCACGCCGCTGACGCCGGTGCACAGTTCGAAGCGGAGGGCCGGGTCGTCGCGCAGGGTCTTCGCGACGGTGACCAGGTGCTCGCGGGCGATGTGGAAGGTCAGCTCGCCCCGGTCGACCACGGTCTTCTCGATCGCGTTCTCCGGAAGGAGGTCCTGCTCCTCCAGGGCGCCCTCCAGCTCGTCGGCCACCTCGTCGAACCAGCCGCCGTAGGGGCGGGAGGAGGCGCCGGGCAGGGCGACGGTGCGGACGAGGCCGCCGTAGCCGGAGGTGTCGCCGCCGTTGTTGGCGCCGAACATGCCCTTGCGTACGCCGATGACCTCGCCGTGCACGTCGCGCGGGGCGGGGACGGCGGAGCCGTTGTGCTCGTCGCTCATCGCAGCAGCCCCTTCATCTCGATGAGGGGCAGGGCCTTGAGCGCCGCTTCCTCCGCCTCGCGGGCGGCTTCCTCGGCGTTGACCCCGAGCTTGGAGCCCTGGATCTTCTGGTGCAGCTTGAGGATCGCGTCCATCAGCATCTCGGGCCGCGGTGGGCAGCCCGGCAAATAGATATCAACCGGGACGATGTGATCAACGCCCTGAACAATCGCGTAATTGTTGAACATTCCGCCCGATGACGCGCAGACGCCCATGGAGATGACCCACTTGGGGTTCGGCATCTGGTCGTAGACCTGCCGCAGGACGGGCGCCATCTTCTGGCTCACCCGCCCGGCCACGATCATCAGGTCCGCCTGCCGCGGCGAGCCGCGGAAGACCTCCATGCCGAAGCGGGCCAGGTCGTAGCGGCCCGCCCCGGTGGTCATCATCTCGATGGCGCAACAGGCGAGGCCGAATGTCGCCGGGAAGACGGAGGACTTCCGCACCCAGCCGGCCGCCTGCTCGACGGTGGTCAGAACGAAGCCGCTCGGCAGCTTCTCTTCGAGTCCCATGGTGTGCCCCTCAGCCCCTCAGTCCCATTCCAGGCCGCCGCGCCGCCACACATACGCGTAGGCGACGAAGACGGTGAGCACGAAGAGCAGCATCTCCACGAGCCCGAAGATCCCCAGGGCGTCGAAGCTGACCGCCCAGGGATAGAGGAAGACGATCTCGATGTCGAAGACGATGAAGAGCATCGCCGTCAGGTAGTACTTGATGGGAAAGCGGCCGCCTCCGGCCGGCGTCGGTGTGGGTTCGATACCGCACTCGTACGCTTCGAGCTTTGCCCGGTTGTACCGCTTGGGGCCGATAAGCGTGGCCATGACCACGGAGAAGATCGCAAACCCTGCCCCGAGGGCGCCGAGCACGAGGATGGGCGCGTAGGCATTCACGCTCCTCGCTCCTTCCAGTCGTCCTTGACCGTTGGACCGCATCGGGCGAACAGGGTCCCCGCCTCACCAAGATCGTGCATATGTGAGGCAGTTCACAAGCCCGACTGCCCCGCATCCTATGCCCGCCGTCCTGTGATCTGCGACACGGGGTACGACAACGTCTTTGTGATCTCCACCACCTGACGAACGATCATGAAGTCGGATGAGCGGTGATCTTCGTACACGAAGCGGCCGAGTGATCACGAGAGGTGACATCTCCTGCTGTCGTCGCTGGTCACAGGGGTGTCGCACTATCAAGCCGGGGCGTCACGCGCAAAATTGGCGATGGACGCGACCGGGTGATAAAGGGTCCGGCCGCTCCTCCGGAGCGGGGCCGGGCGGACCGGGGGTCACCCGCGCGGGGGTTCTGGGGGAACGAAGTGGACGCGTACCGACATAAGCCCTTTATCGGGGCGAACCGACCGGCGGTGTCCGCGAGTTCGGCGACCGGCCGCGCCGCGCGCCCGTGTGCCCGACTTGGCGAGATCACTCTGTGACCTGCGTCACTCCTCACGGACCGTTATAGAAGCGGGCTTGGCCAACTGTGTGAACGAGTGGTAAGCACAGGGCAATTCGGGCGTATTACAGAAAACCCGTGATCACAGGCGTGATCACCACTGCCCGATTTGCCCGTTACGGCGTCAATAAAGGCCGCCAGAAAGCGGATTCACAGATTCCGGACGTAACTGTGTCGCAACACACGTTTCTTGAAGGGACCCCGCACGCCCTGATAGCGCTAGTACCCATGTCCCACACCGCTCTCATACCCAGCCACCGGAAGCCCCGCCGGAACGCCTCGACGACGGCGCTGCGTGCCGGAGTTGCCGGTGGCGTCCTCAGCACCATCGCGGTCGCGGGTGCCGCCGGTCCGGCCCAGGCCGAACCGGTGACCCAGACGATCGAGATGCCCACCATCACGGCGGGACTCTCCACCACGGCCGCCGCCTCCGCCGCGGCGACGCAGCAGGTGGCCCTGGACCTGGCGACGCAGGCCCAGGAGGACGCCGCGGCCACCAGTGCCGCCAAGGACGCCAAGAAGGCCAAGGCGGAGGCCGTCCGCAAGGCCGAGGCCAAGAAGAAGGCCGAGGCGGCCGCCAAGGCCAAGGCGGAGGCCGCCGAGCGCGCCTCCCGCGCCGCGGCCCGCACCACCCTCCAGCCGGCCGGCGGCTCGTCGTCCTCCGGCTCCACCGCCGCCACGACGACCTCGACCTCGACCACGTCGACGTCCTCCCGCGCCACCGGCTCCGCGGCCTCCGTCGTGGCGTTCGCGCAGGCGCAGGTCGGCGACGCGTACGTGTCCGGCGGCACCGGCCCCAATTCCTGGGACTGCTCCGGCCTGGTCCAGGCCGCGTTCCGCACGGTGGGCGTGGACCTGCCGCGCATCTCGCAGTCCCAGTCGACCTTCGGCACCCAGGTCGGCCTCGGCAACCTCCAGCCCGGCGACATCCTGTACTGGGGCAGCGCCGGCAGCGCGTACCACGTCGGGATCTACGTGGGCGGCGGCCAGTTCGTCGGCGCGCAGAACTCCTCCACCGGTGTGGTGCAGCGCCCGCTGTCGTACGACCCGCCGACCGGCGCGGTCCGCGTCCTGTAGGACCCGGCCCCGACCCGTACGCGGCACCCCCGCGTTCACGGATTCACAAGCGTGCTCCGCACGTCAGGCGCACGAAGGAGCCGTCACTCCCCCGCTCGGGAGTGACGGCTCCTCTCGTTTGTGAACGCCGTCCGCTTGTGAACGGGCGTTACGAGCGCGGCGAGACCTTCGCTATGCCGCGTTTGCGGGCATAGCGAGGTTGGCAAGGAGGTTTTTCGGGTGACGGTAAGGAAAACCGCAGATCAAGCAGGGCGGCACAGAACGCTCGTTGGTCAGCGCGGCGGACATCAAGCGCGTACCGAGGGAAGGTCGCGCACAAGGGCCGTTCGGTCCGTGAGCAGCTCGACGCCGGCCACGCGGACGCTGACCGCGACAGTGTCCGGATCATCGAGAAGTTCATCGACGACGACCGATGTGCCTAGACGTACCGCCACAGAGCGAGGAGATTTCGAGCGCATGATCGGAGTGAATCGAGGCGGCAGGCTCGACATCGTGTACGCGTGGGCATCCACGCCGCAACGAGACATCGCCGCATACGCCCAGCTGCGTGCTGTTGCGCCGCGAACGGCGTGCTCTGCGCCGGTCGGTCGCTGGCCTCGCCCTCGCTGCGCTCGCCCAAATCAGGCAGAGGCCGCCCCGCCACGGCTTGCCGCCGTGGCGGGGCGGCGTTGCTGGTTCGACGACGCTACTCGTCGAAGCCGCCGTCTGCCTCGTCGGCGTCGTCTTCCGCGTCGTTCCTGCCGGGCGTCCGACTCTTCGGAATCTGATCAGTTACACCCTCAAGCCGGTAGTACCGTCGGGCACTGGGGTACGTCGAGGGGCTGTCGTCGTACATGATCACCCAGCCGAGCAGAGCACAGATCTGCCACTTTCCCGTCAGGTGCTGCGCGACGAAGCGAAGCGCTTCGTCCACAGTCAGCTCACCTCCGGGAACTGTGACCATCTGCTGCTTGAAGAAGGCCGAGTGCTTGAAGCGGAAGAGGAACGGTATGCCACGCTTGATCTGCCACAGCACGTCGTGGAGGGAATGAACCCCGGGCGCGAGTCCCTTCACCGTACGGGAAAGATCAACGGGAAACTCAAGATCGAAATGAGTTCTCTTGATCACGGTCCGGTCGCGATTGCGCCCAGGGTCGTTGTTACCGAATCCACGATTGTTCCAGACGATCTTTCCGGTCTTGAGGTGCTCCTTGATGAGCATCTTTTCCGGAGAGACCGAGGAAAGGTCCTCTTCCACGAAGAGGCACTTGAACGACATCTCATCAATGGAAATACCTTCTCGCCCGGACAGCTTATAGAGGTGATTCCCGAGACGCTCGGAAAGCGGCTCGTCGGCCTTTCCGACGTAAGTAAGCTGACGCTCCTTGCCGGGCTCCTGGCGGAAGAGCTGGTACACGCCAGACATGCTTGGCAAGCCCAGCTTCTCAGCCTGGGGAGCGAGGGCGGCGAGGTTCTCCAGCGTGAGGGGCGCGGGCTCCAGGCGAGACAGAGCGGCATACAGTTGCGTGCTCAACGCCTCGGTAATGCTGAGCCGGAACTGATCGCTGTACCCATCGACCATGCGAGCACCCCATCCCCTACGAAACTCCTGATCACGGCCACCTTATCCGGTGAAACTGGGCGACTCGCGAGGCAAGCTACCGAACGCGTCACCATGATCATCAACTCCGCGGTACGCTTTGCTCATGTCTGAGCTGGGGAAACCGCACGACAAGGTCAGGACGTCCGTGGAGCTGTTCGCGGGCGGTGGGGGGCTCGCGATGGCCGTGCATCGCGCCGGCTTCCGTCCCCTGCTCGTGAACGAGTACGCCAAGCGGGCCTGCGAGACACTTCGCGACAACGGCGCGGCGGTCCGAGACATGCACGATACGACCATCCCCAAGCCGGGCACATCGCGCCCCGGACGGCGGGCCGACGGCTGGCCCCTCGTCGAGGGGGACGTGCGCGACATCAAGTCGTTCGAGTTCCTCAGGGACGCGGAGGTCGACGTCCTCGCCGGTGGTCCTCCCTGCCAGCCGTTCAGCCTAGGCGGTGCGCATAAGGGCACAGAAGACGAGCGGAACATGTTCCCGGAGATGTTTCGAGCGATCCAAGAAATGCGCCCCAAGGCGGTCATCTGCGAGAACGTGCGCGGATTGCTACGCCCGTCATTCAAACCATACTTTGACTACATCCTGCGCGAAATGCAATTGCCGTTCGTTCGACGCAAGGGGGCAACATGGGAAGAGCACGACGAGAAGCTACAGAAGACACTGGCCGACGACAGGACCGACCCCACTGAGCGCTACATCGTCACCACGATGCCTGTCAATGCGGCTGACTACGGGGTTCCCCAGATTCGACAGCGCGTGATCATCGTAGCGTTTCGAGCCGACCTGAATGTCGACTGGGAAAGGCACATGCCCAAACCGACGCACTCAGAGGCCGCTCTGATTCAGTCGATGCACGATGGGTCGTACTGGAAGCGACATAATGTGGCTCCCGAGATCCGAGATCGCTTCATGGCCCACCTGCCGCAGCAGCCGTTGCCCGTGGATGACGGCTTGAACCTGCGGCCGTGGCACACACTCCGCGACGCCATCGCCGGCATCCACGAAAACAAGGACAAGCCACTTCCTCCTGTTCTCCTGGACCACGTCATCAACAAGGAAGAGGTCGGCGGGGTCGCCGATCACGTTGGTTGGCCCGGCGCTCGGACCTATCCGGGCCACACCCCGAACTTGTTGGATCGCCCGGCCAAGACCGTCAAGGCCGGTGTGCACGGTGTCCCTGGCGGCGAGTCCGTCATGCAACTGGACGACGTCACGTTCGACGGCAGTGGGTACCGGTACATGACCGTGCGAGAAACCGCCCGTGTGATGACGTTCCCCGACGACTGGGCCCTCGCCGGTCCGCGCGGCGAGAAGATGCGGCAGCTGGGCAACGCCGTGCCCGTCAAGTTGGGCGAAGTCTTCGCCAAAGCTGTGGCCTCCGCCCTCGACGACGCCGAGGGGCGCAGGTGACCGACTCTACGAACGGTCAGAAGGGTTGGAGCGATCGGCTCCCCCCTGATCGGGCCTGGAGACCGAGAGCGGACATGACCAAGGCGGCGCGCTCGGCCGAGCAGGATCGCGCGGCTGGTGGACTTCATCGACGCGCGGTCGAGCTCGGCCAGGGCCGATACGCGCGCGCGTCCATCGCGCTCCGCCTCTACCGCAGCACCCGTCGAATCCGCGCCTACCTCCGATGGTCCGACCAGGGGGACACCCACGAGCGGTACGTCGGCGAAGTGGACGCCACGACGCGAGCGGCGAACCTTGAGCAAGCCTGGAACTCGGCCCGCGAGCAGGGGTTCGTCACCGACGAACAGGTGCCAGCCGGATCATGGGCATCGTCGCCCGCCTCGCGAGCGGTCATGTCCGCCAACAAGGGGCGGGACACCAAACCCGAGAAGCTGCTGCGGTCCGCCCTCCACCGGCACGGCCTGCGGTACCGCGTGGGGGCGAGGCCCGTACCCGACCTGCGCCGAACCGCTGACGTGGTCTTCACCAAAGCCCGCGTCGCCGTCTTCGTCGATGGTTGTTACTGGCATGGCTGCCCCGAACACCACCGCCCCGCGAAGAAGGGTGCTGAGTTCTGGCAAAACAAGATCGCCGGAAACCGGGCCCGCGACGCCGAAACCAACGTGGCGCTGAGCAGCGCGGGGTGGCTCGTGATCCGCGTTTGGGAACACGAAGATCCAGAGCAAGCAGCGACAGAAGTGGCCAAGGCGGTGAGGTCGAGGCAGGCCACGGGCCCCGTAGACCAGAGTTCCCTCTGACCGCCGTCCCGCCCCGCTCCCCGGCCTCATGCCAGGCAGCGGGGCGCCCTTGTCATTACGCTGCGGCGACGAGTTCGCGAGCGCGCTCGTTGAAGTCCGCGACGCGTCGATGCGTGCCGTACGGCTGCATCCGCCGCTGCAAGTCCTGCACCGGCTCGACGCAGCGCGAGCTCTTCACCTGACGGGACAGGGATAACATCCGCAGGCCGTCGGAGTGCGCGACCTCCAAGTCCCGGCGCTGCAAGTGGGAGACCGCGCGCGGCCTGCGACATCGCCCCCCCCGCCGCGCGCCGCTGCCTGCGCGCATGGTGGATGGTCTGGCGCGTGTTCCGCGACGTTCGCCGGACCGTCGATGTCCCGGAATGTATTCGCTCGTTCGCCGTGCAGGTACGCCGGGTCGATGAACGTCGCCCACTCCGGTTCCTTCTCCAGGCGTACTCAACTGAGCGCCGTCTCGGATTGGGTCACGGCATGAGCTGCTGCGGTCTTGTCGCCGAGATTGGTGAGTGCCCGCGCTTCCAGTGCCCACAAGCTGGCCAGGCAATCCGGAGAGTCCCGTTTCCGAGACCGGCGCGACCAGCCTGCGTGAGTCGGCACCCTTCCGCCGGGGTGGCGAGCAACGTCGCCTGATCCGCACAGTGCCCGCCGCACTTCCTCGGTGTGAGTGTGGCGCAGCAGCGGATAGACATGCTGGTTCATGTACTCGGCGAGGATGACCCCTGCGATAGCAGACCGCGAAACGCTGGATCCACCCGCCGGGGCCTGAGCCCCCGGCGGGTGGATCCATGTCTACGGTGAGAAGGGGTTAAGCCCGAGGGCCACACCCGCACAACCTGGCGCGGACGATGCCGGTTGAATCGTTACGAGCGCGGCGAGACCTTCGCCAGGCCGTTGATGATGCGGTCCATCGCGTCGCCGCCGGCCGGGTCGGTCAGGTTGGCGAGCATCTTGAGCGTGAACTTCATCAGCAGCGGGTGCGTCAGCCCGCGCTGGGTCGCGACCTTCATGACCTTCGGGTTGCCGATCAGCTTCACGAAGGCGCGGCCCATCGTGTAGTAGCCGCCGTAGGTCTCCTTGAGCACCCTCGGGTAGTTGTTCAGCGCGAGTTCCCGCTGGGCGGGGGTCGCCCGCGCGTGCGCCTGCACGATGACGTCGGCCGCGATCTGGCCCGACTCCATGGCGTACGCGATGCCCTCGCCGTTGAAGGGGTTGACCATGCCGCCCGCGTCACCGACCAGCAGCAGGCCCTTGGTGTAGTGCGGCTGGCGGTTGAAGGCCATCGGCAGGGCGGCGCCGCGGATCGGCATCGTCATGTTCTCCGGGGTGTAGCCCCAGTCCTCCGGCATCGAGGCGCACCACGCCTTGAGGACCTCGCGCCAGTCCAGCTCCTTGAACGCCGAGGAGGAGTTCAGGATGCCGAGGCCGACGTTGGAGGTGCCGTCGCCCATGCCGAAGATCCAGCCGTAGCCGGGCAGCAGCTTCTCCTGCGGCCCGCGCCGGTCCCACAGCTCCAGCCAGGACTCCAGGTAGTCGTCGTCGTGCCGGGGCGAGGTGAAGTACGTCCGCACGGCCACGCCCATCGGGCGGTCCTCGCGGCGGTGCAGGCCCATCGCGAGGGAGAGCCGGGTGGAGTTGCCGTCGGCGGCGACGACGAGCGGGGCGTGGAAGGTGACCGGGGTCTTCTCCTCACCGAGCTTCGCGTGCACCCCGGTGATCCGGCCGGTGCGCTCGTCGGTGATCGGGGCGCCGACGTTGCACCGCTCGTACAGCCGGGCGCCCGCCTTCTGGGCCTGCCGGGCCAGCTGCTCGTCGAAGTCGTCGCGCTTGCGGACGAGGCCGTAGTCCGGGTAGGAGGCGAGATCCGGCCAGTCCAGCTGGAGCCGGACGCCGCCGCCGATGATGCGCAGGCCCTTGTTGCGCAGCCAGCCCGCCTCCTCGGAGATGTCGATGCCCATGGCCACGAGCTGCTTGGTGGCGCGCGGCGTGAGGCCGTCGCCGCAGACCTTCTCGCGCGGGAACGCCGTCTTCTCCAGGAGCAGGACGTCGAGACCGGCCTTGGCCAGGTAGTAGGCGGTCGTGGAGCCGGCGGGGCCCGCCCCGACGACGATGACGTCCGCGCTGTGTTCGGACAGGGGTTCGGTCACGGTCGGTTCTCCCGAAGACTCGAATTCGCGTGCCGCGCGGCACAGGTCCAAGGCAGTCTATGGGGGCCTGCTGATCAACCCTCCGAAGGGCTGCCTCATGTCAATCGCGCCTGCCGCACCCCCCGTCGTACAGCTGCGTGTCCCGACCGACGAGGACGCGGTGGCCTGGCACCGCGTGTTCGACGACCCGGAGGTCATGCGGTTCTTCGGCGGCCGGTCGGACGAACTGTCGATGTACGAGGAGTGGACCGCCCGTCAGCGCAGACATGACGCCGAACTCGGCTACTGCCTGTGGACCGTGCTCGACGGGGACGGCACGGTCATCGGCTTCACCGGGGCGCAGCCGTGGGGTCCGACCGGCTACGGCCCGGTGGGCGAGACCGAGATCGGCTGGCGGCTGGCCCGGTCGGCCTGGGGCCGGGGTTACGCGACCGCCGCCGCGCTCCTGACCCTGGAGCGGCTGCGCGCGGCCGGGGTGGAGCGGGTGGTGGCGGCGGTGGACGTGCTCAACGACCGGTCGGCCGCGGTGTGCCGCCGGCTGGGCATGGAACCGGCCGAGACGTTCACGACGCCCCAGCCGGGCCAGGAGGTGCGGTGCTTCCGGCTGGAGCTGTGAGGCTCGGACCGACCGGTCTCAGTCGACGTCGTTGAGCAGCCACGTGGACAGGGCGGTGTCGAAGATCTCGCGGGCACCGGCCCAGTCCATGTCCCGCTGGGTGACGTGGACGGCGTACTCGGTGCCGTTCGCGGCGATGTAGCTCTGGTCGACGGCCCGGATCGTGACACCGTCCTTGCTCTCGTAGGTGTACTCCCACCGGGCGCCCGGCCGGCCCCGGAAGGTGTTGGCCGCCAGCTCGATCCGCCGGTAGTTCCGCCGGCCGGCGTCGACGTCCCTCTCCAGCGCCTTGAAGTTCTCGTACGAGGTGTAGGGGGCGTCCGCGACGACCCGCACCTTCAGCAGGAGTCCGTTGCCGGCCTCGTTGGCGTAGGTGACCTGGTGGTCCTCCTCGCCCAGCCGCTCCCAGTTCTCGGGCACGGCGAGGGCGAAGCCGGCGGTGTCCGAGACGAGCCGGTAGCCGTCGGGGACCACGGGCGCGGAGGGGGTGGCGCCGGTGCCGGTGTCGGTCTCCATGGCGGCCGGGGCGGCGTCCTGCCGGTCGGTCAGCGCGACGGCGCCTGCGGCGGCCCCGCCGGCGAGGACCAGGGCGGCGACCAGCGTGAGCGCCCGGACGTGGGCGGGCCGCCGGCGCCGGGGGCCCCGCGCCGTGTCCGGCCCGCTCACTGCTGCCCCGGCGCCGGGTTGTACGGCGCGGGCGGGGTGTACGGGCTCGGCGGCGTGTACGGGCCGGGGTTCGGGCCGTACGGGTTCGGGCCGCCCGGCTGGTACGGGCCCTGGGGGCCGTACGGGCTCGGCGGCGCCGGGTAGGCGGGGGCGCCGCCGCCGGGGCCGCCGCCCATCCGGGCCAGGTACGGGGCGACGAGGACCGCGCCGCCCACCCACAGCAGCCCGAACAGCAGCGCGTCGGCGACGCTGGGCGCGATCTCCGCGATGCCCCGGCCGTTGAGGTCGGACACGCTGCCGGTGTACTCCACGGACAGGCCGGTGATGCCGGTCAGCGCCAGGTACCCGAGGAGGAAGAGGCCGCCCGCGGTGACCTGTTCGCGCCGGTCGGCGGAGCGGCGTCCGGCGAGGAAGCCCACGATGAGGGCGCTGACGACGCCGGCGGCGAGCGCGCCGACCACGGCCCAGTCGTTGTACGCGTCGCCCAGTTCGCCGAGGCCGAACGAGCCGTGCTCCGAACCGCCGCCGATGAAGTTGGTCTGCCCGCGCAGGTCGTACTCCACGGAGCCGCCCCAGCAGACGGACAGGACGGTCAGCGCGATGTTGGGCAGCACCGCCAGGGCGACCAGCATGGCGGTGCCGTTGACGTCGTCCTGGACGCAGTAGGTGATATAGCCGATGAGGCCGCACAGGAGCAGGACGAATCCGAGCGCGCGCACGGCCGTTCCGGCGGCCCGGACCAGGGCGAGCGTGCCCGGCCGCTGGGCGAGCCAGGCCGCGGCGGCGTCGCGTTGCAGGACGGCGCAGGTGGTGACGAGCGCGATGGCGAGGGCGCCGAGGGCCGCGAGGACCGGCGAGGAGTGCACCGAGACGTCCTCGATCTCGGGCTGCGCGTAGAGCCCGAGGACCAGGACGGCCGCGGCGGACAGGACGCCGACGCGGACACCCGCGTCGAGCCCGGCGCCCTGCCGGCGCAGGCCACGGGCGCCGAGGATCATCGCGCCGATCCACAGCACGGTGACGGTGAGCGGGACGAGCGAAAGCGTCATCTGGCCCTGCCCGCCCGGATCGAAGTCCCCGTAACCGTTCTCGTAGGGCGAGCCGCCGCGGTAGCCGCCGTCGTTCATGCCGCCGGGCGAGGCGGCGCGTATGTCGAAGCCGCCGCCGAACGCCTGGAGCAGCATCGCCAGCGCGACCCGGAGCCGGTCGCTCCACCCGACGACGACCTCGTCGTCCTGCCCGTAGTCGGGGATGGCGAGGGCCACGGCGAGCGCCACGACCAGTCCGGTGGGCCAGGCGGCCGCCTTGAGCGAACCCGCCCAGTCGCCGCGCATGACCCGCCCGAAGAACACCGCGGCCGGCGAGGGCCCGGCCGGCACCGGCGCGTAACCGGGCGGTGGCGGCGAGGAGGGCCGCGTCATGTACGCCGGCATGGCCGGTGGCTGCGGGGGCTCGGCGGAGGGCGCCCCGGCGGGTGGCGGCGGCCCGGCCGGTTGCGGAGGAGCGGTGGGTGCGGGGGGCCGCTCCCGCCCGCACTTCATACAGAAGCGCGCCTCGTCCGGCGCCTGGGTTCCACAGAAGGGGCAGTACGACGACATGAGGGCTCCGCAGCGGTACGGGGACGAGCGGGGACGCTGACACGGCGAAACGGGGATGACGCGCGCGGTATCAACGACACATCTTCCCCGCCCACCGGTTCCCGTCAACTCGGAATCCGAGCAACCGCTTTCACCCGGCGTACGAGGCTCAGACGCGCACGCCCCGGTGCAGGGCCACCACACCGCCCGTGAGGTTGCGCCAGGCGACCTCGGACCAGCCCGCCCGCTGGAGCTTCTTCGCCAGGCCGGGCTGGTCGGGCCAGGCGCGGATGGACTCGGCGAGGTAGACGTAGGCGTCGGGGTTGGAGGAGACCGCGCGGGCCACCGGGGGGAGCGCGCGCATCAGGTACTCGATGTACACCGTGCGGAACGGGGTCCAGACGGGCTGGGAGAACTCGCAGATGACGACCCGGCCGCCCGGCTTGGTGACCCGGTGCAGTTCGCGCAGGGCCGCGTCCGTGTCCTGGACGTTGCGCAGGCCGAAGGAGATGGTCACCGCGTCGAAGACCTCGTCGCGGAAGGGAAGTTTCGTGGCGTCGCCGCCGGTGAAGGGCAGCCAGGCGTGGCGCTTCTTGCCCTCGCGGAGCATGCCGATGGAGAAGTCGCACGGCACGACGTACGCGCCGGTCGCGGCGAACGGCAGCGAGGATGTCGCCGTACCGGCCGCCAGGTCGAGGATCTTCTCGGCGGGCCGGGCGTTCACCGCCCTGGCGACCTCCTTGCGCCACAGCCGGTCCTGGCCGAGCGAGAGCACGTCGTTGGTGAGGTCGTAGTTCGCCGCCACGTCGTCGAACATCGAGGCGACTTCGTGCGGCTGCTTGTCCAGGGATGCTCGGGTCACGCCCCCATTCAAGCAGCACCCTCCCCGGCGCCCGGCGGCGGACGCCCCGTGAAACCCGGCCTCAACCTTTCCGGTCCGAAGCCCCTCAGTACTCAGTGAGAGATCACCGGCGAGAACCGGAACGCAAAGGAAAGGGGGCAGATGTTCACGCGAGCCAGCCGGAACACCGACGGCTTCGAGGAATTCGCCCGCGCCGGTCAGCGCCGGCTCTACCGCACCGCGTACCTGCTCTGCGGGGACGCCGAGGCGGCCCGCGATCTGACCCAGACGACGCTGGCGAAGCTGTTCCAGCACTGGCACCGGGTGCGTGCCGCCGACCATCCGGACGCCTACGCCCGGACCGTGCTCACCCGCACCTACATCGCCGAACGCCGCAGACGGCTGCGCGACCTCCTCGCCCACACGCCGATCGCCGCGCCCGCCCCGGCGGTCGGCCCGGAGCTGACGGTCACGCTGCTGACGGCCCTCGCCGAACTGCCGCCCCGCGCACGGGCGATGGTCGTCCTGCGGTACTGGGAGGACCTGAGCGTGGCGACGGTCGCCGAACTGCTGCGGTGCAGCCCGTCCACCGTCAAGAGCCAGTGCTCGCGCGCCATGGTCACCCTGCGCGCCCGCCTGGGCGACGCGCACCTCTACACCACCCGAGGCTGAGGAGTTACGTCATGCACGTGTTCATGGACACCGCGCCGGGCGGCGAGCCCGGCCGGGAGGACGGGGAGCTGCTCGTCCGGGCCGCCATGGAGCGGGTGACCGAGGGCGCCCCGCCGCTGCCCGACCTGGTCCCGGTCGCCGTCGTCCAGGGCCGGCGGCGCCGGTCCAGGGCGCGGGCGGCGGTCGGCGCGGGGGCGGTCGCCGTGGTGGCCCTGGGGACGCTCGGGGCCGCGCTGCCGATGTGGGGCGGGGGCGGGGAGCCGGTCCGCGAGGGGTCGGTCGCCTCGTCGACCGTCTCCCGCGCCCCGTCGCCCCTCCGCACCCCGGTGCACATCGAGCCGAGCCCCGGCGAGCTGTCCATGGCGGACCTCCCGGCGGCCGAACGTGCCCGGCAGGAGCAGTTCCAGCAGCAGGCGGCCGCGCTCCTCGACGAACTGCTGCCCCAGGCATTCGGGCCGGTCCGGCCGGTCGACCTCGCCGTCGACCGGTACCAGGGCGGGAAGGACGGCCCGGTCTTCCCGCTCACCTTCTCGGTCCGGCCGAAGGCCGCGCCCGGAGAGGCCCACGATCCTCCTTGCAGGTCGGTCCCGGAGAAGCATCTGCGCTGCAAGGAGGTGACGACACCGGACGGCATCACGGTCCGGTCCGTCTCCGTGTCGGAGAACGGGCGGAAGGAGGCGAGGACCGTCACCGACACGGTCCTCACCTTCGAGCGGGGCCGCAGCCGCGTCACGCTGTCGGTCGAGGGCGACGACGAGGCCATGGTGTCGGCGCCGGTCACGTCGGAGCGGTTGCTGGCCGTCGTACAAGACAAGCGGTTCCTGGAACTCGTCGCATACGCGGACGCCAAGCCGATGGAGCCGAAGGAGCACGTGGTCCGTGGTGGCTGAGAGCAGGCGGGCGAAGCACGGCCGGGGCGGGCGGCGGCGCGCGCGGCGGACCCGGCGGCGCGGGGGGCCGCGGCTGTTCGCCGCCGTCGCCGTGCCGGCGGTCCTCGTCGGGGCGGGCGTCTTCCTCGCGCCCCACTGGGCCGGCGGGGACGGCGCCCCCGCCTCCGCAGCCGACCGGCCGGCCCCGTCCGCGCGTACCCCGTCGAAGGCCGCCGCGAAGCCGTCGCCCGATCCGAAGCCGTCGCGGAGCCCCCGGCCCTCGCGGAGCCCGAAGCCGTCCCCGTCGCCGGCCCGCGTCCACGTGCCCGCCTCCGGGCCCGGCACCTTCACGGTCGCGCGGGCCGGGGCGCCGGGCGGGAAGTACGCCTACCGGGTCGAGGTGGAGGACGGGTCGGGGGTCGAGCCGGACGAGGCGGCCGCGCGGATCGCCGCCGTCCTCGCCGCCCCGCGCGGCTGGGCGCACGGCGGGGAGCGCTCGTTCCGCCGGGTGTCCTCGGGGCCGGCCGGGCTCGTCGTGCGCATCGCGACCCCGGCCACCACGGACCGGATCTGCGGGGAGGGCGGGATGAACACGCGCGGCGAGGTCAACTGCCGGATCAACGAGAAGGTGATGGTCAACCTCAAGCGCTGGCAGACGGGTTCGCCGGAGTTCGACGGGCCGCTGGACGAGTACCGGGCGCTGATCATCAACCACGAGGTCGGCCACTGGCTCGGCCGCGGCCACGAGACCTGCCCCGGCAAGGGGCGCCCGGCGCCCGCGATGATGCAGCAGATCTACGGGCTCAAGGGCTGCGTGGCCAACGCCTGGCCGTATGCCGAGAACGGTACATATCTGGGCGGACCAGCGGTGCCGTAACGATTCTTCAGTGGTCGGCGAACCCACTCATATGGATGTGGACTGAACCAATCGCTCCGCTCACCGGTCCTACAGCGGGGGACGGAACCGCCGATCACTGGGGAGGGGCACCGATGCCCGATTGGACACGGCGCCGGGGCGAGCGGGGGGTCGGCGGCCGGAGCCGGCTGCTGGCACTGACGGTCGTCCCGGTCGTCCTGGTGGCCGCCGTCGTCGCCGGTCTCCGCTGGAACAGCACGCACGGGCCCGGCTCCACGCCCACCTTCACCATGGCGCGGGCCGCCGCCACCGGGGGCGGCCGGGGCCATGCCTACCGGGTGGAGGTGGAGGACGGTTCCGGGGTCGACGCGGACAAGGCGGCCTCCGTCGTCGCGCGCATCCTGGCCGCGCCGAGGGGCTGGGCGCATCGCGGCGAGCAGACCTTCCGGCAGGTCGCGGACGGCCCGGCCGGGCTGGTCATACGGATCGCCACCCCGGAGACCACGGACCGGATCTGCGGCAAGAGCGGGCTCGACACGCACGGCGAGGTCAACTGCCGGGTCGGAACCGATGTGATGGTCAACCTCAAGCGCTGGCAGACGGGTTCGCCGGAGTTCGACGGGCCGCTCGGCGAGTACCGGGCGCTGATCATCAACCACGAGGTCGGCCACTGGCTCGGCCGCGGCCACGAGACCTGCCCCGGCAAGGGGCGCCCGGCGCCCGCGATGATGCAGCAGATCGACGGCCTCAAGGGCTGCGTCGCCAACGCCTGGCCGTACGACGCGCAGGGCCGTTACCTCGGCGGGCCGCCGGTGCCGTAGGAGCCCCGCCCGGCCGTACCGGAAGGCCGTCTACCGGCCCCGGTACACCAGCCGGCCCGCCGCGATCGTCGCCACGCAGCTCGCCGCGCCGGCCGCCAGGAGCGCGGCCTCGTCCGGCACGTCGAAGGCGGCGAGGTCGGCGCGGGCGCCCACCGCCAGCGGGGCGGCCGTCGCCTCCGCGACCGTGCCCGCCCCGGCCAGCGGGTCGAGCCGGGGGTCCGGGCCGGAGCCCGTACGGACCGCGCCGACGACCGTGAAGCCCGAGCGGCGGGCGGCCGTGAGCAGGGCGGGCGGTGCGTCGGGGGCGGCCGCGAGCGCGGTCGTGCCGTGCCGGAGCATGCGGTGCAGGCCGCGGCGCACGCTGCCGGCCCGCCAGGTGTCCTCGGGGCCCAGCGCGTCGAGCGCGGCGCCTGTCAGGGGCTCGGTGCCCAGGGTGTCCGCCTCGCGCGGGTCCGGGAAGTACCAGCGCTCCAGCAGCCGGACCGCGTCCGGCTGGAGGAGGCCGGGGGTCAGGACGCCGGGCCAGCGCCGGACGCGGGCGCCGGGGTGGGCGGCGGCGAGTTCCCCGTACGGTCCGAACGCGGCGACCGCCCCGTCCCGTACGGCGACGGCGCCCCCGGCCACGGGCGCGAGGCCGCCGCCCGGCAGCAGCAGGGCGGCGGCATGAATCGTCAGCACGGTCCTACTTCGCGCCGAGGAGCTTCAGCTCGGGGTGGGCGGTGCCGCCCTCGATCGCCACGGACGAGATGTGCGAGACGACGCGCTCGTCGACCGGGTCGTTCGCCGGGTCGTCGTGCACGACGAGGTGCTCGTACGTGGTGGCGCGCTGGGCCGGGACGCGGTCCGCCTTGCGGATCAGGTCGATGATCTCCAGCCGGTTGGAGCGGTGCTTGGCGCCGGCCGAGGAGACGACGTTCTCCTCCAGCATGATCGAGCCCAGGTCGTCCGCGCCGTAGTGCAGCGACAGCTGGCCGACCTCCTTGCCGGTGGTGAGCCAGGAGCCCTGGATGTGGGCGACGTTGTCCAGGAAGAGCCGGGCGATGGCGATCATCCGCAGGTACTCGAAGAGCGTGGCCTGCGTGCGGCCCTTCAGCTTGTTGTTCTCCGGCTGGTACGTGTACGGGATGAACGCCCGGAAGCCGCCGGTGCGGTCCTGCACGTCCCGGATCATGCGCAGGTGCTCGATGCGCTCGGCGTTCGTCTCGCCGGTGCCCATCAGCATGGTGGACGTGGACTCCACGCCGAGGCCGTGCGCGATCTCCATGATCTCCAGCCAGCGCTCGCCGGACTCCTTGAGCGGCGCGATGGCGGTGCGCGGCCTGGCGGGCAGCAGCTCGGCGCCGGCGCCCGCGAAGGAGTCGAGACCGGCGGCGTGGATGCGGCTGATCGCCTCCTCGGCGGAGACCTTGGAGATACGGGCCATGTGCTCGATCTCGGAGGCGCCCAGCGAGTGGATCACCAGCTGCGGGAACGCCTTCTTGATCGCCGAGAAGTGCTCCTCGTAGTACTCCACGCCGTAGTCCGGGTGGTGTCCGCCCTGGAACATGATCTGCGTGCCGCCCAGTTCGACCGTCTCCGCGCAGCGGCGCAGGATGTCGTCCAGGTCGCGGGACCAGCCCTTGGCGGTGTCCTTCGGGGCGGCGTAGAACGCGCAGAACTTGCACGCCGTGACGCACACGTTGGTGTAGTTGATGTTGCGCTCGATGATGTACGTCGCGATGTGCTCCGTACCGGCGTAGCGGCGGCGGCGTACGGCGTCGGCCGCGGCGCCCAGGGCGTGCAGCGGCGCCGACCGGTAGAGGTCGAGCGCCTCCTCCGGGGTGATCCGGCCGCCTTCGGCGGCGCGGTCGAGGATGGGCTGAAGGTCAACCTTCTCGGTCACCGGCTGTCACCTTTCGGCGGTTTTCCAACGGATCTACGAACCGGTTCAGCGTACGCCAGCGGGCTCGGCGGTCAGCCGCCGGACCGGGTCAGCGTGCCGTACGGGAGTCCGGCCGCCTTCTCGTCCGAGCGGAACCGGAGCGTCCCGTCATCCTCTCGGGTGAAGTGGAGATCGGCCGGGTTGACGGTGCAGAGGCCGGCCGTGCTCGGGCGGTCGGGGTCGGCGCGCTCGCGCAGCTCCAGTTCGTCGCCGGTGACGGAGGTGAGGGTGGCGACGCTGTAGCAGTTGACCTCGATGCCGAGGGAGAGGCTGGTGGTCAGGTGAAGGACGTCCGTGCCCGTGCGGCCCTTCTCGAACACGGCGGTGAGCGTGCCGTGCGGCTGGCCGGTGGTCTTCTCGGTGAGCGGTCCCTTCCAGGTGCCGACGAACGCCTCGGGTAGTTCGGCGGCCTCGCCGGGGGTCGCCGTGGGGCGCTGGGTGGCCGATCCGGTGGCCGCCGCCGAGGGCTTCGAGGGGGCGGACGGGGTGGGCCGCGACGCGCCCTGGCCGACGTTGGTGGTGTCGCCGCCGCTGCCCGGCACCAGGTCCAGCAGGAACGCGCTGCCCACGGTCACCGCGGCCAGCGCCCCGGCCACCGCCAGGGCCAGCGTGCAGCTCACCCGGCGCCGCCCCGCGCCGTCCCCGCCCGCCGTGGCGCCGAAGGTCAGGCTGCGCCCGCCGGTCCGCTGCCCCGGCAGCCCGTCCGCCCCGGCGGTCGGCGGATGCGGCGGGCCGAAGGCCCCGTACCCACCGGCCGCGGGCCCGCCGGCCCCCGAGCCGCCCGGCCCGTACACGCTCTGCCCGCCGTACCCGCCGGCCGCCCCGGCCGCTCCGGACGGCGGGTCGCCCGCGTCCGGGACCGCCGGACCGCCGGTGAACGCGCCGAAGGACGGGTTGCTGAACGGGACCGGGCCCGACCGGTCCGGGGCCTCCTGCGGTTCCAGGTCCAGCAGGGCCACCGCCGAGCGGCTGACCTGGCGCACCAGCGGGCCCGGCAGCCAGCCCGCGGCCACCGCCGCCGCCGCGCCGCCCGGCAGCAGGCGGCGGGCCAGCTCGGCCGGGGTGGGGCGCCGCGCCGGGTCCTTGGCCAGGCAGGCGGCGATGGTCTCGCGCAGCGGGCCCTCCAGCTCGCCCAGCTCCGGTTCCTCGTGCACCACCTTGTAGAGGAGGACGGCCGACGAGTCGCCGAGGAAGGGCGCGGAGCCGGTCGCCGCGTACGCCAGGACCGCGCCCAGCGAGAAGATGTCCGCCGCGCCGGAGAGATCGGTGCCCCGGATCTGCTCCGGCGCCATGTAGCCGGGCGAGCCGACGGAGACCCCGGTGGAGGTGAGCGAGGCGGTGGCGTCGATGGCCCGCGCGATGCCGAAGTCGATGAGGCGGGGGCCGTCGAGGGCGAGCAGGACGTTGGACGGCTTCACGTCCCGGTGGATCAGGCCCCGCTCGTGCACGGCGGCCAGCGCCTCGCCGAGTCCGGCGCCCAGCACCCGTACCGCGTGTTCGGGCAGCGGGCCGTGCTCGGTGACGGCCGCGGAGAGCGGCGGGCCGGCCACGTAGCCGGTGGCGACCCAGGGGACGGGGGCGTCCGGGTCGGCGTCCAGTACGGGCGCGGTCCACTGGGCGCCGATCCGCCGGGCGGCCTCCACCTCGCGCCGGAACCGGGCGCGGAACTGCTCGTCGAGCGCGAAGTGGGGGTGGACGACCTTGACGGCGACGGTGCGCCCGCCGGCGCTGCGCCCGAGGTACACACGGCCCATGCCGCCGGCGCCGAGTCTGCCGAGCAGCCGGTAGGCGCCGATGCTCAGCGGTTCCCCGGCTTCCAGCGGCTGCATATTAAGGACTCCCCCTGTGAACCGGCCTGACCTCCGACCGAAGCCTAGTTCGTGTCCGGAAGTCTCGTCCGGCCACGGGAGAAACCATCCGCCGATTTCGCCCCCAAGGGAACGAACGACGTCATTCACCGCGATAAAAGGCGTGAATGCGCCGGTCGTCCGCCGGTGGATTGCGGGAGGCGCCGCAGCCGATTGCGGGAGCCATCGGGAGTACACACCCGATGGCTCCCGCAATCGGCCATTCACCGCGTGTTCAGTTGAATCGAAAATGGCTTTCCCCGGCGGCGGGATGTTCTCATCCGCCGAGCAGCCGCACCTTCACGTCCGCCGGGTAGCCCCCCGCCTCGCCGGTGCGGCGCGCGAACTCGGCGACGCCCTTGAGCTGGTCCGGACCGAAGCGGAAGTCGAGGGTCGTGAAGTAGCGCTCCAGGACCTCCGCGTCGAAGGCCTCCCAGCGCGCCGCCTGCTCGGCGACCTTGGTGACCTCCTCCAGGGACAGGTCGCGGGAGGCGAGGAACGCCTCGTGGACCTGCTGGACCGCGGTGGGCTCGGCCGCCAGGTAGTCCCTGCGCGCGGCCCAGACGGCGAAGACGAACGGGAGGCCCGTCCACTCCTTCCACATCGCGCCCAGGTCGTGGACCTGGAGCCCGAGCCGGGGGGCGTCGTGCAGGTTGGCGCGCAGCGCGGCGTCGCCGATGAGGACGGCCGCGTCCGCCTCCTGCATCATCACGCCCAGGTCGGGCGGGCAGGTGTAGTAGTCGGGGCGCACGCCGTACCGCTCGGCGAGCAGCAGGCGCGCGAGGCGTACGGAGGTGCGGGAGGTCGAGCCCAGGGCGACCCGTGCCCGGTCCAGGTCCTCCAGGGGCCGCTGCGAGACGATCACGCAGGACATGACGGGGCCGTCGCAGCCGACCGCGATGTCGGGGAAGGCGACCAGGTCGTCGGCGTTGCGCAGGAACTCGACGAGCGTGACGGGGGCGATGTCCAGCTCGCCCCTCACCAGTTGCTCGCTGAGCTTCTCGGGGGTGTCCTTCGACAGCTCCAGGTCGAGCAGGGTTCCGGTCCGTGCCAGCCCCCAGTAGAGGGGAAGGCAGTTGAGGAACTGGATGTGGCCGACGCGCGGGCGGGGGCGACGGTCGTCGACCGCGGCGTTTGAAACGGTTGAATTGTCCACATCGCGAGGCTAGACCCGTCACCGCCGCACCGCCCCACCGGGGGCGTACGGCACACGGGAAGGGCCTCTCGGATGAGCCATCCGGATGGCTCATGCGCGCGGCTATCAAACATCCGGGTGAGGTGATCTTTCCCTCTACCCTTCCGCACACGCTGCGTGCTAGGCTCGACATCAAGTTGCAGTTTGGTTTCCCTTGCAGTACAGAGCCTGCGGAGCATGTGACCCCGCAGGCTTTTGTAGTTTTCAGACTTCATTGCAGGTTCTGGAGCAGGGCAACCCTTTGGCCCAAGGAGGGCTTATGGCTACCGGAACCGTCAAGTGGTTCAACGCTGAAAAGGGCTTCGGCTTCATCGCCCAGGACGGCGGCGGCCCGGATGTCTTCGTCCACTACTCCGCGATCAACGCGTCCGGGTTCCGCTCCCTCGAGGAGAACCAGGTCGTGAACTTCGACGTCACCCAGGGTCCCAAGGGTCCCCAGGCGGAGAACGTCACCCCGGCCTGAGTTGCCCAGGGTCGGCCGATCGCGGCCGTGAGAGCAGTACCCAAGGAGCCCCGCTCCCCCGCACCGGCGGAGGGCGGGGCTCCTGCCTTGCCCGGTCCCGTCCCGGCCGCCCCTTGACCTTCACACCGTGTGAACCCGTGCAGTGGAGGACGTCATGTTCACCATCGGAGACTTCGCCCGGTACGGGCGCGTTTCGGCCCGCATGCTGCGTCATTACGACGAGATCGGGCTGCTGCGCCCGGACCGTACCGACCCCTCGACCGGCTACCGCTACTACGGCGCCGCCCAGCTCGCCCGGCTCAACCGGATCATCGCGCTCAAGGACCTCGGCTTCACGCTCCAGCAGGTGCGGTCGGTCCTGGACGACGAGATCGGTCCGGAGGAGCTGCGCGGGATGCTGCGGCTGCGCCGTACGGAGCTGGAGGCGGCGATGGCCGCGGCGGCCGCCCGGCTGGCCCAGGTCGAGGCGAGGCTCCGGTCGATCGAGAGCGAGGGACACATGTCCACGGACGACGTCGTGATCAAGAAGGTTCCGGCGGTACGGGTCGCGGAGCTGACCGGGGTGGCCGGGAGCTACGAGCCGCAGGACATCGGGCCGGTCATCGGCCCGCTGTACGACCGGCTCTTCCCGCTCCTCGGGGAGGCCGGGCTCTGCCCCTCCGGCCCCGGCATCGCCCACTACGAGGACGCGGCGGACGGCGGCGGCGGGGTCGTCGTGCACGCCGGGGTGACGGTCTCCGCCCCGGTGGGGCCGGTCGGCGACACCGGGGTCACGGTGGTGGAGCTGCCCGCGTTCGAGGCGGCGACGATCGTGCACCGCGGCTCCATGGACGCCGTGCTGCCGACGACCCAGACCCTGGCCCGCTGGATCGACGCCAACGGCTACCGGTCCGCCGGGTACGCCCGCGAGATCAGTCTGGAGTGCCCGGAGGACCTGGACGCCTGGGTGACCGAGCTCCAGGAGCCGGTGGTCCGCTCGGCGGTCTGAGAGCGGGGGCGTCCGCCGCGCGTCGGCGGACGCCCCTCCCGTACGCCCCGCTCGCCCCAACTGCCCCGTTCCACAATCGTTGTCGAGGGCTTGTGCAGAGGCCCGCCCGTTGCTGACGGGCCGACCCTTCACAAGGCAGACTGTTGACGGCGATATCAACGGTATGGAGCAATCCGGACGGCCTGTGACCGATCCGGACACACCGCCCCGTGCCGTGCCGTGCGCAGGGGACAGGAGGCAGCAATGGGCCATGACGACGGGCCACGGGTACGCGTTCCGCAGCAGCGAACCCCGGAGCGGCGCCCGGAGGACGAGGGCGTGCTGCACTTCTCCGTACTCGGTCCCGTACGGGTGCGGCGCGGCGGTGAGCCGCTGGCATCCGGATCGCCGCAGCAGCGCGCGCTGCTGACGGCGCTGCTGCTGCGCGGCGGCCACACCGCGACGGCCGGTGAGCTGATCGACGGCATCTGGGGCGACGAGCCGCCCTCGCAGGCGCTGGCCGCCGTACGCACCTACGCCTCGCGGCTGCGCAAGGTCCTCGGGCCCGACACCCTCGTCAGCGACTCCGGCGGCTACGCGATGCGCAATGCGCCGGACGCGCTGGACCTGACCGTCGCTCAGGAGCTGGCCGCCGGGGCGGAGAAGGCGCGGGCGTCCGGTGACCGGGACGCGGCGCGGGCCCTGCTGAACAAGGCGCTCGGGCTGTGGGACGGCGAGGCGCTGGCCTCCGTGCCCGGCCCCTACGCGGAGTACCAGCGCACGCGGCTGGAGGAGTGGCGGCTCCAGCTCACCGAGACCCGGCTCGACCTCGACCTGGAGGCCGGCTGCCACGCCGAGTCCGTCTCCGAACTGACCGCGCTCACCGCGGCGCACCCGCTGCGCGAACGGCTGCGGGAGCTGCTGATGGTCGCCCTGTACCGCAGCGGCCGGCAGGCGGAGGCGCTCGCCGTGTACGCGGACACCCGGCGGCTGCTCGCCGAGGAACTGGGCGTGGACCCGCGCCAGGAGCTGGCCCAGCTCCAGCAGCGCATCCTGCGCGCCGACGAGGAGCTGGCCCGCCCGGCCGACAACCCGGCCCCGGCGGCGGCCCCGGTCCGCCCGGCCCAGCTGCCCGCGACCGTCCCGGACTTCACCGGCCGGGCCGCGTTCGTCCGCGAGCTGGGCGACCGGCTGGCCACGGCGGAGGGGTCCGTGATGGCGGTCTCCGCGCTGGCCGGCATCGGCGGCGTCGGCAAGACGACCCTCGCCGTCCACGTCGCCCACCAGGCCCGCAAGCACTTCCCGGACGGGCAGCTGTACGTCGACCTCCAGGGCGCCGGGGCGCGGGCCGCCGAACCGGAGACGGTCCTCGGCTCGTTCCTGCGGGCGCTCGGCACCCCGGACTCGGCGATCCCGGACACCCCGGCCGAGCGCGCCGCGCTCTACCGGTCCACGCTCGACGGGCGCCGGGTGCTGGTCCTGCTGGACAACGCCCATGACGCGGCCCAGATACGCCCGTTGCTCCCCGGTACGGCGGGCTGCGCGGCGCTGGTCACCAGCCGGGTGCGGATGGTGGACCTGGCGGGTGCCCATCTGGTGGACCTGGACGTGATGTCGCCGGACGAGGCGCTTCAGCTGTTCACCCGGATCGTCGGCGAGGAGCGGATCAACTCGGAGCGGGAGGCGGCGCTCGACGTCGTCGCCGCGTGCGGGTTCCTGCCGCTGGCCATCCGGATCGCCGCCTCCCGGCTGGCCTCCCGCCGCACCTGGACGGTCTCCGTGCTGGCCGCCAAGCTGGCGGACGAGCGGCGCCGGCTGGACGAGCTCCAGGCCGGCGACCTCGCGGTGAAGGCCACCTTCGAACTGGGCTACGGCCAGCTGGAACCGGCCCAGGCCCGCGCCTTCCGGCTGCTCGGCCTCGCGGACGGCCCGGACATCTCGCTGGCCGCCGCGGCCGCCCTCCTGGACCTGGACCCGCACACGGCGGAGGACCTGCTGGAGGCGCTGGTCGACACGTCCCTGGTCGAGTCCGCCGCTCCGGGCCGCTACCGCTACCACGACCTGGTCCGCCTCTACGCCCGCTCCTGCGCGGAACGCGACGAACAGCGCCCGAACGAACGCGAGGAGGCGCTGTCGCGCCTCCTGGACTTCTACCTGGCCACAGCAGCAGGCGTCTACGCCCTGGAACGCCCCGGGGAGCGGGTCCTCGACCACTTCGAACCCACCCGTCGCCCCGGCCTCGCGTTCACGACCCCCACGGAAGCGCTGGACTGGCTCTTCAGCGAATCCAACGGGGTTCTCGCATGTGCCCAGCAGTCCGCGGCGAAGGATACGGTCGGCAAGGCCGCCGATCTTCTGATGGCCGCCGTCGATCTGGGCGAATCGGGCGCGCACTCTCGTCAGTTCACTCAGGCCGCGACAGCGGTGTCGGAAGCGGCACGGGCGGCCGGTGCCGTCAGAGCCGAGGCCCGGGCGCGCACGATGCTGACGCATGTGCACAGCATCTCGGGCCGTTTCGCCGATGCCAAGAGCGATGCCCGGCGGGCCCTGGAACTGGGCCTGGCCGCCGACGACCCGGTCTCGTCGAGCCAGGCGCCGAACCAGCTCGGCATCATCGCCCTGTACGAGAACCGGCACACCGACGCGGAGGCACACTTCACCCAGGCTCTGGACGCCTTCCGGGCGGACGGCAACAAGTCGGGCGAGGCGTCCGCGCTGTGCAACATGTCCAGGGTGCACCTGGCCACGGACCGCAAGACGAGCGCGGTGAGCCTGGCCCAGCAGGGCATCGCCCTCTACGAGTCGGACGGCAGGGAGCAGGCTCTCCGGCTGGCCAACGGGAAGTACGCGCTCGGCCTGGCGTTCACCGGGGCGGGACAGACCTCCGAGGCACGCCACGTGCTCACCGAGGCGCTGACCGTGTTCCGCGACAGCCGGCAGCGCTTCTGGCAGGGCATGACCTTGTTCCGGCTGTCGGAGGTGGACCTGGCCGACGATCAGCACGCGCAGGCCGCCGCACTGGCCGAACAGGCGCTCGCCGTACTGCACGGCATCGGCGGGGAGTGGCGGCGCGCCAACATCCTCACCGTGCTGGGTCTCAGCCTGATGCCGCTCGGTCAGACCGATCGCGCGCAGGCGTGCTGGCGTGAGGCGCTGACGGTCTTCGAAGAACTCGGCTCGACCGAGGCCGACGATGTGCGTGTCCTGCTGGAGTCGACAGCGGTGTTCTGATCCCTCGCGACTCGTTCATCATTCGTTTATCGCGCCGGGCCACTCTCTCCTCATCGATCCGTCGCGTCGGGGGGCAGGCGGATCGGCGGGTGGCCTCACCATTAGGGTGGACGGCCCCGGTGTGCCCGTCCGGCGATCCACGGGGGAACCGCCGGACGGGCGGACCATCCACTGCATCCACGCTTCAGCTTTCAGGAGTTGACCTCTATGGCCGACAACAACGGCATTCTCAAGCCGACCGACGCCCACGCCTCCGGCGAGGAGCTGACGACGCAGGACGCGCACGCCTCCAGCGAGCCCCTCAAGCCGACCGACGCCCACGCCTCGGGCGAGGAGATAGCCGCGCTGGACGCACACGCCTCGTTGCCGAAGCCCAACTAGTCCAACCTGTACGGGGGAACGGCCGCGGCGGCGCGGAGGGGGAGCCGTCGCGGCCGTTGTGTGTTCCGGGTCAGTAGCTGAGTTCCGCCGTGACCTTGCACTTCTTCACGCGGGCCACCGTGCGCGGGCTGTCCATGCGTACCGATACCGTCTTCGTCTCGCCGCCGTCCGCCTCCACCGTCGCCTCACCCGTGTCGACCAGGTTGCCCATGGCGTCCAGGAAGGACACGTCGACCTCGTAGGTGTGCGTCCCGGCGGTCACCGCCGTCAGCCGGACCGTGGAGGCCGTGTACGCCTTGCGCTTGCCCTTCGCCGGCTGCGCGCAGCGGAACACGTACACCTTCGGCGCGTCCGTCGCGGTGGGCGTGGGGTCGGCGTACGTGGAGCCCGAGGAGCCGTAGTCGGTGTCCGAGTCCGTGTCGTGGTACGTGCCGTTGCTCTTCTTGGAGTTGGAGCATCCGCCGCCGCCCCCGCTGTGGCTCGACCTGCTCTTGCTCTTGCCCTTTCCTCCGTGGCTGCCGCTGGAGAAGCCGGTCAGCGCGAGTACCACCGCGACCAGGACCACCGTCAGCTTCACGTGCTGCCGTCTCATCGAACCCCCGTTTGTCCGCTTCTCTGCCGTTTCGGTGCGAAGCCGGCCCTGCGGCCGGGCGACACGGCACCGTAACGCACAGCATGGCGCGCGGCTCCGGCAGCCCGGTCATGGCCCTGTCACGGTCTCGTCTCCGTCTGGTGGCGGCCGTCACACGCGCGGCGTAGCGTCGGAGCGAGAGCGCCGATACGCACCCGGAGGTCCCGGAGGTACGGAAATGATCCGCAACGTCCTCGGTGCGGTCCTCGCTCTCGCCGGAGCGGCGGCCGCCGTGCTGAGCCCCTTCCGTGACTGGTACGACGGCCGCCTCGGGCGGCACTACCGGCTGGGCGACCTCTTCACCGGGACGGGTGTGACGGGTACGCCCCCCGGCGGGCTCGTCGGGTCGCTGTGGCTGCCGTTGCTGTGCGCGGCGGTGGTGGCCGTGGCCGGGGTGGTCCTGCGCTCGCGCTCGCTCGTCGCCCTGGCGGGGGTCGTGGTGCTGGGGTTCACCGTGCTGTGGATGGTCCGCGTCTTCCAGACCACCGACAGCCTGGTCGTCGCGGGCGACGGTTCCGGGCTCGGGCCGGGCGTCGCGCTCGCCGGATGTGGCGGCGTGCTGCTCCTGGCGGGGTCGGTGGTGATGGCGGGGCGCCCCGGCCGCCGGCGGCGGACCTACGACGCACCGGGATCGGGCACGCCGGACACCTGGCCGCCCACGCGGGAGCCGGGCCCCTCGGTGCAGACGAGCCCGTGGCCGGAGCCGGAGGGCGACGACACGTACACCGGTCCTCGGCCGGGCGCCCCGCGCCGGCCCGACGACGACGGGGCCGGGCCGCCCGGCGCGTGAGGCGCGCGGCCCGCGAGTACGGGCTACGCGTGGGCCCGCGCGCCCGTCCCCGTGCCCTTCCGCGCGTCCAGCGCGTACACGCAGCGGTCCTTGCTGCACGCGTACACGACGCCGTTGCGCGCCACGGGCGTGCCCGTGATCTCGCCGCCCGTGGCCAGCTTCCAGCGGAGCTGGCCGCCCGTCGCGTCGAGGGTGTACAGCACGTGGTCCGCCGACCCGAAGTGCACGCGGCCGTCCGCGACGACCGGGGCGCCGACGACCTCGCCGCCCGCGGCGAACCGCCACTTCGGGGTGCCGGTGACGGCGTCCAGGGTGTACAGCGCGCTGCCGCTGCCGACATGGACGTTGCCCGCGGCGACGAGGACCGGCTCGGCGGACTGCCGGGCCTCCGTGGCGATACGCCAGCGGTCCTTGCCGGTCGCGGCGTCGAGCGCGTACACCGTGCCGAGGTAGTCCGCGAGGTAGACCCCGCCGCCGGTGACGGCCGGGCCGGGGGCGAAGGCGGGCGGCGAGAGGAAGACCGCCGGGCACTCGAAGTGCCAGCGGACGTGCCCGGAGACGATGTCCACGGCGAGGACCCGGGTCCCGGCGGCGACGTACACATAGCCGTCCGGCGCCGGGGTCACCCGGACCGGGACGCCCCCGCAGGAGGCCGCGTCGCCGATGGGGTACGTCCAGCGCTCGGCGCCGGTGCGGGCGTCGAGGGCCTTGAGCCGGGCGTCCTGCCAGACATACACCGTGCCCTCGTGGATGACGGGCCCGCCCTCGGGCGTCTCGAAGTCCGTCTGCGCGCCCGTGAGGTCCCACAGCTTCTCGCCGGTCGCCGCCTCCCACGCCTGGACCCCGCCGCCGCGCGTTGCGGTGAGGACCGTGCCCCGGTCGGCCTTGAGCGCGTACACCCAGGCGTCGGCGGCGGTCCGCCAGCGCTCGGCGCCCGTGGCGGCGTCCAGGGCGTAGAGCGAGGGGCCGTCCGAGGCGTGGATGCGGCCGCCCTCGACGGCCATCGCCCAGGCGACGTCACGGGTCTTGAACTGGCGCCGCCCGTTGCCGGTGTCGAGCGCGTGGACCTCGAAGGACGTGACGTAGAGCAGGTCGCCGACGACGACGGGCGTGCCCCACACGTCGTTGGACATGCGGAACCGCCAGGGCCGCCAGCGCGCGGGCCCGGACGGCCCGGAGTCGGGGGCCGGGGCCGGGGCGGGCACGGGGGCGGCCGGCGCGATGTGCGAGCCCTCGCTCGCCCCGGCGGGCGGGCGCACCCAGCCGGTCGCGGGCCCGGCACCGGCGGCGACCGCCGACGCGCGGACGTCCTGGGCGCGGGGTCCCGGCCCGATCGGCACCTGGACGCCGGTCAGCCGCACCGGTCCCCCGGCGTCGGGCACGGGGGCGGGCGGGGCCGGCGGACGGGTGGGCGCGGAGCTGTGCCAGGGGCCGTCCCAGTCGGCGCCGGGCGCCCGGTGGGGGGCGGTCGGGCCGGGGTCGGCGGGGCGTACGGGGGCGGGGTCGGCCGGGCGCGGCGGCGCGGGCGGCGGGACGGTGCGGCCGCCGCCCCGGCGCTGTTCGATCAGCGCGGTCGCGGCGGCCGGCAGCCAGGCGGACGCCGTACCGCCGTCGTCGCCCCCGCCGGAGGCGAAGAGGTGCGGGGCGAGCTGGGCTTGGAGGTCGGCCGGGGTGGGCCGCAGCGAGGCGTCCATCTGCATGCAGGACTCGATCAGCGGCCGCAGCTCCTCCGGCAGGCCGGTGAGGTCGGGGCCCTCGCGCAGCAGCATGAACACCGTCTCGACCGGGTTGGCGCCCCGGTACGGCGCGTGGCCGGTCGCGGCGAACACCAGCGTCGAGCCGAGCGAGAAGATGTCGCTGGACCCGGTCACGCTCCGCGAGTCCCGCGCCTGCTCGGGCGACATGTACGCGGGCGTGCCGACGGCCACGTTGGTCATGGTGAGCCGGGTGTTGGAGACGCCGGACGCGATGCCGAAGTCGATGACCCGTGGCCCGTCCTCGACGACGAGCACGTTGGACGGCTTCATGTCGCGGTGGACGAGCTGCGCCCCGTGGATGGACTGGAGGGCCTCGGCGATGCCGGCCGCCAGCCAGCGCACCGCCTGGGCGGGCATCGGCCCGCACTCGTTCACGATCTCTTCGAGCGAGGGGGCGGGCACGTACGCGGTGGCGAGCCAGGGCACGGCGGCGCGCGGATCGGCGTCCACGACGGCGGCGGTGTAGAAGCCGCTCACGGCGCGGGCCGCCTCCACCTCACGGGTGAAGCGCACCCGGAACAGCTGGTCCTCCGCCAGCTCCGTACGCACGGTCTTGATCGCCACCCGCCGGCCCGAGGCCGAGCGGGCCAGATAGACCAGCCCCATGCCGCCGGCCCCGAGTCGTCCCAGCACCTCGAAGGGGCCGATCCGCCTCGGGTCGTGCTGCGTCAGCTGCTCCACTACTTGCCACCTCCCCGTACGGGCCTCCGGGCACGGAGGTCCGCGAAAATCCCGCCGCGTGCAGCGTCTCATCACCGAGCGCCCCCCGGCGGTGCGCACCCCGATTGTTCCTGGCCGGGCCCCCGGTTGCGAACTCGGGGGCGGATCGGGGTGTCCCGTACCACTCTCCCCGTATCAGGACACAGGTTCCTGAAGTACGGCGAATTCGGCACCCTGGTCGTCCTGGAGGACGGCCATCCGCCCGTACGGGATGTCGAGCGGCGGTTCGGTGACCCGGCCGCCCAGGCGCTGGACGGTGCGGGCGGTCTCGTCGCAGTCCGTGACGTTGAAGTAGCTCAGGAAGTGGCTGGGCAGCTCGGCCGGGAACGCGTCCGTGATGACGCTGCGCCCGCCGACCGCCGTCTCGGGTCCGGGTTCGGTGCCGGGCGGGGACCAGGTACGGAAGTCCACGCGGTGCTCGTCGGTGTCGGGGACGTCCAGGGGCGAGTCGTCCACGTCGGCGCCCCGGAAGCCGAAGACCTCCTCGTAGAAGGGGTCGACGCGGTCCTTGTTCCGGGTGTGGACCTCGGTCCAGCAGAAGGAGCCGGGTTCGTTCCGCTTCTGGAAGCCCGCGCGCTCCCCGGCCTGCCAGAGGCCGAAGACCGCGCCGCCCGGATCGGCCGCCTGGGCGAGGACCCCGTGGCGGCCGGCCGGGACGGGTTCGGTGATCACCTGGCCGCCGGCCGCGCGGATACGGGCGACCGACGCCTCGATGTCGTCGGTGGCGAAGTAGACGCCCCAGGCGGTGGGCATCCGGCCGTCCTTCTTGGCGGCCAGCGCGGCGACGAGCCTTCCGTCGCTGAGGGCGTCGGCGCGCCGGCCCTCGGCGGGCCGGAAGGTCCAGCCGAACAGCTCGCCGTAGAAGCGCTTGCCCGCCTCCAGGTCGGGGAGCTGCGCATCCACCCAGCACGGTGCGGAGTGTGCGAACGCGGCCATGGGCCCGAATCCTTCCGTCGTCCCCCGCTCCACCCAACGTAACGGCGCGGCGCACGGCGCGCGCTCCGGGCGCCACCCCGGCCGGACAAACGCGCGCCAGCCGGGCAAACGCGCGTTCGAAAGTTATCCACCGAAGTTATCCACAGGCTGTTCATAACACTCGTCACACCGCGTTCGCGGGGTGGTGGAACGGGGGCCGGAACAGGGGCGGAATGCGAGAGAAGAGCGAGCGGAAAATGCGCCGCGCACACGGCGCGAAATGGCCCCCGAGCGGGCCGCATTCCCCATTTGCTCTCGCCAAATCGCGCTCCGTTCACCCGTCGGTAAGCTGACGGCATGACAGGACAAGTACGCACCGTCGACGGCCGCGTGGCCGGTCGGCGCGGCCAGGCGACGCGGCAGAAGCTGCTCGACTGCCTCAGCGAGATGCTCAGCTCCTCGCCGTACCGGGACGTCAAAGTCATCGACGTCGCCCGTAAGGCGGGGACTTCACCGGCTACCTTCTACCAGTATTTCCCGGACGTCGAGGGCGCTGTCCTCGAAATCGCCGAAGAGATGGCGAAGGAGGGCTCCGGGCTGACGGAACTTGTCGCCGGGCGTTCCTGGGTCGGCAAGTCGGGCTGGCAGACCGCCGAACAATTCGTCGAGGGATTCCTCGACTTCTGGCGGCGGAACGACGCGATTCTGCGCGTGGTCGATCTCGGCGCGGCCGAGGGCAACAAGCGGTTCAACAAGATCCGCATGAAGATCCTCAACTCCGTCACCGGTTCCCTCACGGAGTCCGTGAAGGAACTCCAGGCGAAGGGCAAGGTCGACAAGGACGTCAGCGCCGCCGCGCTGGCCGGTTCGCTGGTCGTCATGCTGACCGGCGTCGCCTCGCACCAGAAGGGGTTCACCGCCTGGGGCGTCAAGCAGGCCGAACTCAAGCCGAACCTGGCCCTGTTGGTGCACCTCGGCATCACCGGCAGAAAGCCGACGAAGTAGCGAACCCCTTCGGGCCACGCGCGGCGCCCCCGCGCCCCAGGTCCTGTCCCCCGGTGCCCTACTCCATCCTGATCGCCCCCACCGGGCAGGCGCGGGCCGCCTCCGCGACCATCGGGCCCGGTTCCGCGTCGGGGAGGAGTTCGCTCAGGCCGTCGTCGTCCTGGGTGAACACCTTCGGCGCGGCCAGCGCGCACTGCCCGGCGCCGATGCACACGTCCTTGTCGATGGCGATCTTCATCGTCCTCCCCTCCTCACCAGGTCACCGGCAGTTCCAGCAACCCCTGCACCGTGTCCCCCGGTTTGATCCGGACCTCCTGCGGTTCCACCGCGAGCCGCAGCCCCGGCAGGCGGCGGAAGAGGGCCGGCAGCGCGATCTCCAGTTCGGCGCGGGCCAGGTTCTGGCCCAGGCACTGGTGGATGCCGAACCCGAACGCCACGTGGTTGCGGCCGCCGCGCCCGAGGTCCAGCGCGTCCGGCTCCGGGAAGACGGACGCGTCCCGGTTGATCACCGAGGTGGACAGCAGCACGCCCTCCCCCGCCCGGATCGTCTCCCCGCCGATCTCGATGTCCTCGACGGCCAGCCGCGAGATCCCGTCCGCGATGGACAGGAAGCGCAGCAGCTCCTCCACGGCGGCCGGGACCGCGTCGGCGTCCCCCGCCGTGAACCGGGCCAGCTGGTCCGGGTGGCTCAGCAGCGTGTACGTGCCCAGCGCGATCATGTTCGCGGTGGTCTCGTGGCCGGCGATGAGCAGGATCTCGGCCAGCCGGACCAGCTCCTCGCCGTCCATCGTCCCGGCCTCCAGCTGCCCGGCGATCAGCTCGTCCAGCAGCCCGCCGCCGGGCCCGCCCGGCCCGCCCGGCTCCGGCTTCCGCCGCCGCTTGACGTCGATCAGCTCGCGGAAGTACGCGTCCAGGTCCTCCCGTGCCGCTACCACGTCGGCCGGTCCGGGGCCCCGGAGCAGCCTGCGCGAGCGGTCCTCGAAGAAGTCGTGGTCCTCGTACGGCACCCCGAGCAGCTCGCAGATGACCATGGACGGCACCGGCAGGGCGAAGCCGCCGACCAGCTCGGCGGGCGGCCCCTGCGCGACCATCGCGTCCAGCAGCCCGTCCACGATCTGCTCGATGCGCGGGCGCAGGGCCGCCGTCCGGCGGACGGTGAAGCTCGGGATGAGCTTGCGGCGCTGCGCGTTGTGCTCCGGGTCGTCCAGGCCGAGCAGTTCGACGCGCCGCTGCCTGACCGCGGCCAGCCGGGGCGCGAAGAGCGGGAACGCGGGGTGTGCGCGGTCGGACGAGAGCCGGGGGTCGGCCAGCAGGGCGCGCGCCTCGGCGTGCCCGGTCACCAGCCAGACCGTACGGCCGTCGTAGAGCCGGACCCGGAACACGGGGCCCCGGTCCCGGCCGGCCCTGGGGTATCCGGCGGGCGGCTCGTAGGGACAGGTGCGGTTCTGCGGGAAGGGAATCGTCTCGGACTGGATCTGTGTCATGCGGACCTCACAGCGAGGGGGGTGGTCCTGCCGATCACCCTCACTAGATGCCCCAGGCACCTATCGGGGCCAGACGCTCTTCGGCCAGATCTCCCCACCCATCCGGTTTCCGTCGTTTTCGGCCGGTGAGGCGCACCATGGAAGACGGGCGGGACAGACCGGACAGACCGGGGGCGGCGAGGACTGGAGGGTGCCCGATGAGCCGTACGCGTAGCCGGTACGCCACCGACCGGGGACTGACCACCCGCATGGTGACCACCATGTTTCTGATCGGGCTGCTGTACGTGGTCCTGGTCGGGGTGCTGCTGGCCGTGCTGCGGGGGTCCTGGCCGCTGATCCTGGTTCTGGTCGGCGGGATGTTCGTCGCCCAGTTCTGGTTCAGCGACCGGATCGCGGCGTTCAGCATGGGCGCGCGGGAGGTATCCCCCGCCGAGGCGCCCGAACTGCACGGCGCGATCGACCGGATCTGCGCTCTTGCCGATATGCCGAAACCGCGTGTGGCGGTCGCGGAGAGCGATGTGCCGAACGCGTTCGCGACCGGCCGGAGCGAGAGGTCCTCGCTCGTGTGCGCGACCACGGGGCTGCTGCGCAGACTGGAGCCGGAGGAGCTGGAGGGGGTCCTCGCGCACGAGATGTCGCATGTCGCGCACCGGGATGTGGCGGTGATGACGATCGCCTCGTTCCTGGGCGTCCTCGCCGGGATCATCACCCGCGTCGCGCTGTGGGGCGGCTTCGCCCGGAGCAACCGGAGCAACGACCCCTCCGGCATCATCCTCATGCTGATCCCGCTGGTCAGCGCGGTCGTCTACGCGCTGAGCTTTCTGCTGACCCGGCTGCTGTCGCGCTACCGCGAGCTGTCCGCGGACCGGACCGCCGCCCTGCTGACGGGCCGCCCCTCCGCCCTCGCGTCCGCGCTGACGAAGGTGAGCGGCCAGATGGCCCGGATTCCGACGGAGGACCTGCGGAAGGCGGAGCCGTACAACGCGTTCTACTTCGTTCCGGCGTTCGCGTCGAAGGAGAGCATCGGCCGGCTGCTCTCCACGCATCCGACGCTGGAACAGCGTCTGGACCAGCTGGCCCGCATCTCGGCCGACCTGTCCCGCCCGTGAGGGCGCCCGTCAGTGCGGGCGCCGCCCGTCCCCGTCGCAAGGAGTCCCCGTGGGTCTGCTCGACACGATCCTGGGCCGCAGCAAGCCGGTCCGCCCGGATCTGGACCAGCTCTTCGCCGTACCGTCCGCCGCGCTGACCCTGCGGGCCGCGACGGGCTTCGCCCCGACCGGCCGGGGCTCGGTGTGCTTCGCGGGCGTGGAGGGCTCCGCCTTCGCCCGCATCCAGCAGGACGTACGCGAACTCCTCGACGCGGATACGGGGCGCGGGGGCATCCCGGTGGAGTTCAGCCAGGACTCGTACGGCTACACCTGGCTGCTGGCCCGCCAACCGGCCGAGGACAGCGCCGCCCTGGTCAACGACCTCCACGCCGTCAACACGCTCCTCCAGGAAGCCGGCTTCGGCCCGCAGCTGCTCTGCTCCCTGGTCGCCTTCAAGGACCCGGCCGGCCGCGCCCTGGCCCTGGTCTACCTCTACAAACGCGGCACGTTCTACCCCTTCGCCCCGGTGCCGGGCGCCGCCGAGAAGCGCGACAACCAGCTGGAACTCCAGGTCCGCGCCACGCTGGGCGACGACCTCCGCGTCGAGCAGGACCTGTCCCGCTGGTTCCCGGTGTGGGGGGCGCCGGGGCTGTGAGGGGCGTACGGGGCTGCCGGGGGCGGTGCACGGGCGCGGGTTCGTTCAGGGCTTCGGGTAGAACTGGTGGGCCCAGTGGCGGAACAGGCCGATGGCCCGGTCGTTCGGGGCGAGCCGGGGGTACGGCTCGTAGCGTTTGGTGTTCCAGATCGTCAGGTCCTGGTGGACCTTGCCGACGGCGGTGCGCAGCATCGCGCGGGCGAAGGCCCGGTGCAGGCCGCGCCGCGGGAGCGACGCGGCGTCGGCGGCCCGCCCGTGGAGGTCCGCGCAGGCCGTCGCGACCAGCATGCGCGTGCGCCGGGGCCCGGTCGGGGTGTGCATCGCCCAGAGGTAGCTGGTGAGTCCGAGCGCGGGCACGGGCAGTTCGACGCAGAGGTATCCCAGCCCGGCCAGGAGGAAGGTGTGGTCGGCCCGGACCCGGTGCGCGAGGACGGCCGGCCTGGTCGGCCCGAGGCGCAGCCGCATGCGCAGCAGGGGGCCCTGGGGCGTGGGCGGGTCGAGCTGCCGCACGGAGACGTGGTGCAGGACCGGGAGGTGCTGGAAGTCGAGGGTGTTCTCGATGATCTCCTGGGGGTAGGTGCGCACTTCCGTGCTCCAGGCGGCCGTCGGGGCGATTCCGGGCCGCGCGATGCCGGGGATCTCCCAGGTGGGCGCGGCGCCGCCGGGCGCGTACCAGACGAAGAGGAAGCCGTCGCGCTCGCTGATGGTGTGGTGGCTCAGACGGGCGCGCGGGGGCAGGCCGTCCGGCGTGCCGACGCAGGTGCCGTCCGGGCCGAAGGCGAAGCCGTGGAAGGGGCATACGAGGTTCCGGCCCTCGACCGTGCCGCCGGCGCCCAGGTGGGCGCCGAGGTGGGGGCAGTAGGGACGTACGGCGTGGGCGCGGCCGTCACGGGTGCGGTAGAGGACGACGTCCTCGTCCATGAAACGGCGGGTCGCGACTTTGCCGGGCGACAGCTCCCGTGAACGCGCCAGGCAGAACCAGCCGCTGGGGTACGGCAGTCGCCGTCCGGGCTCGTCGACGGCGGCCTGGAGTCTCCCGGATTCGGGCAGTCCGCCCCTCTTCGCCATGGTCGGCATCCAAGCAGAGAAGGCCGCCCCGGTATTCCGATAACCCAGCAATACCACTCCTTCGAGCCATCTGTCGTCGTATCCACGTGCGAGACCGCGAACCTCCCTAGGCTCGGCAATCCGGGCAAGCGGGCGGGAGCGGTTCGGCTGTGGCGCCGGGGTGCTCGCGACGCAGACAGGAGGCGCGTACTGGTGGCCGACGACAGCATCGGACAGCACTACGAAGCGGAAGTCGTCGTCATCGGGGCCGGGATCTCCGGCCTGGCCGCCGTGATCGCGCTGCGCGAGGCCGGCTTCGACGACGTCGTCGTACTGGAGAAGTCCGCCCGCCTCGGCGGGACCTGGCGCGACAACACCTACCCCGGCTGCGGCTGCGACGTACCGGCGATGCTGTACGAGTACACCTTCGCGCCGCACACCTGGAGCCGGGGCTTCGCGGGCCGGCCGGAGATCCTCGACTACCTCGACAACACCGCGACGGCGCACGGCGTGCACGACGCGATCCGCTACGACACGGAGGTGCTGGAGGCCCGCTGGGAGCCGGCGGCGCACCGCTGGCGGCTGCGGACCACGTCCGGCACCTGCGCCGCCCGCGCGGTGATCGTCGCCACCGGCCCCTGGCACCGGCCCCGCATCCCCGACATCCCCGGCCTCGACACCTTCCCCGGCGCCGCCTTCCACTCCGCCCGCTGGGACCACGGGGTCGACCTGGCCGGGCAGCGCGTGGCGGTGGTGGGCACCGGGGCGTCCACCGTCCAGTTCCTGCCCGAGATCCAGCCGAGGGCGGCCCGTGTCGACGTCTTCCAGAGCACGCCGCAGTGGGTCCTCCCCAAGCCCGACTACCCGCTCCCGCCGGGCCTCCACCGGTACTTCGCCCGCCACCCGGCGGCCCGCCGCGCACTGCGCGGCCTGCACCATCTGACCCAGGAGAGCATCGGATTCCCGCTGCGCCACCCGAGCCTGCTGCGGCCCCTGGAGACCCTGGCCCGGCTCCATCTGCGCACCTCCGTCCGGGACCGCGCCCTGCGCCGCGCCCTGACGCCCGACTACCGTCTGGGCGGGCGCCGCCTGATCACCTCCAGCACGTACTACGCCGCCCTGACCCGGCCCAACGTACGGCTGCGCCCCACTCGCGTGACGGCCGTGGACGGCTCCGACGTCATCGGCGCCGACGGCAGCCGCACCCGTGCCGACGTCCTCGTCCTCGCGACCGGGTTCCACATCGGCGACATCCCGCTGGCCCCCCATCTGCACGGCACCGAGGGCACGTTGGCCGAGAGCTGGGCCGGCAGCCGCCGCGCCTACCTGGGCACCAGCGTCAGCGGATACCCCAACCTCTTCCTGCTCATCGGCCCGAACCTGCTCACCGGCACCACGGCCGTCCCCACCGTCCTCGAAGCCCAGCTCCGCTACGTCACCGACGCCCTCAGCCGGCTGCGCGCGGGCGGGGCGTCCGCCACCCTGGACGTCAGGCCGGGGGCCGAGGCGGCCTACCAGCGGGCTCTGCACGAGGCGCTGTCCGGCACGGTCTACAACGCCGGCGGCGGCACCGGCTACTACTTCGGCCTCCCCGGCGTCAACACGTTCTGCTGGCCCTGGTCGACGGCCCGGCTCGTCAAGCGCCTGCACGCCTTCGACCCGGACGACTACACCTGGCAACTCTCCCTGCCCGCCCAGGCCGACGCCGCCCACGACGCCCTGCCGGCCCAGCCCTCGGACCGGCTCCGGTAGGGCCTCGCTGCGGTCAGGGGCGTTCGAACCACTGGAGTACGCCGGTCGCGGCGAAGCACAGGGCTCCGGCCAGGGTGCCGGTGTTGGAGACGGCCATGCTGACCGGGGCGCTCTCGCCGGGGCTGACCAGGTCCGCCAGGGCGGCGATCATGAACAGCACCGAGCCGGCCATGTTGACGGCGACGATCCACCAGCCGAGGTCGTGCGGTCGGACGCCCGTGGCGGCGTGGCAGACCTCGGCGAGGGCGAGCTGGCCCGAGATCAGGAAGAGCACGCAGCCGATCACGTCCGGCGCCCACACGAGTCGGGCCGCCTGCTGGGTGCTGAGGCCGTGCAGGAACGAGTCCAGCAGGTTCAGGCCGAAGACCAGCGTGCCGGCGAAGAGCAGGAACGTACTGAGCCAGTCGATGCGCATCGGCTCGTAGCTCCACCACCGCCACGCGCCGGTCCTGAGCCGGTTGCCCTCGGTCCGCCGGGGTGCGTTGACGGCCTGGAGGAGTGAGGCGTAGCCCCCGGCGTTGAAGAAGAGGCCACCGGCGAAGTACGTGCTCGACACGGAGTTCGCGGGTGCCCCGTCGATCGCGAGCGCGGCCCCGGCGGCGAAGAGCAGTCCGCCGAGTGTGAACGCCACCGCCGCGACGGAGTTGAGCGCCCGCGTCCGGGCCAGCCCCGGAGCGTCGGCCCGCTGGACCACCGCTCGGGTGCCGCCCGCCGCCCGTACGGTCAGCGCGCCGCGCCTGCGGACCGTACGGGAGTCCCACACGGCCTCGCTGCCATCGGCCCCGCGCAGTGTGAGCCGTGTGGTGAACGGCCCCACGCCTTCGGCCCGGCCTTCGCCGCCCCGGCCGGCCGGTTCCTCGTCACGACGCATCCGCGTGAGTGTAGGGCGCCGTCCCGTCCGGACCCGGTACCCACGCGGCCCGGTGCGTACGACATCGGCCATCGGGGGCTCTCCCGGCCGCATCGGTCATTTCGCGCGGCGGTGGCGGGTGGGCTGTGCGGTAGTGGTAGTCGGGTGCGGTTCCGGAGGGCCGGGGCCGGAGATCAGGAGGTGGCGGATGGCCGGGGTGATCCATGACACCGGGGACGTCGCGGACCCCGGCACGGCGCGGGCCGCCGTCTCCACGGGGCGGCTGCCGACCGCCGAGGCCGTACGGGCGACGCTGGAGGGGGTGCACCGGCGGTTCCAGGGCGACCGGGGCGGGCGGGTCGCCGACTACATTCCGGTCCTCGCCGAGGCGGACCCGGAACTGTTCGGCATCGCGGTCGCCCATGTCGGCGGCAGCACCTACACGGCCGGCGACGCGGACCACATGTTCTCGATCCAGTCCGTGTCCAAGCCGTTCGTGTTCGCCCTCGTGAACCACGAGTTGGGGCGCGAGACGGTACGGCAGCGGATCGGGGTCAACAGCACCGGCCTGCCGTTCAACTCCGTGCTGGCGGTCGAGCTGAACCACGGCAGCCCGATGAATCCCATGGTCAACGCGGGGGCCCTGGCCACGACCGCGCTGGTGCCCGGCGCGACGCCGCAGGAGCGGTGGGACTTCGTCCGGCGGGGCCTGTCCCGCTTCGCGGGCCGGGACCTGCTCGTGGACGACCGGGTGTACACCTCCGAGGCCGCGACCAACCAGCGCAACGAGTCCATCGCCCGGCTGCTGGACAGCTACGGCGCCCTCGCCGGGGACCCCGTGACCACCACGGACCTCTACACCCGGCAGTGCTCGCTGACCGTCTCCGCCCGCGACCTCGCGACCATGGGCGCGACCCTCGCCAACGGCGGCGTCTGCCCGCGCACCGGCGAGCAGGTCGTGGACGCCGGCGTCTGCCGCGACACCCTCTCCGCGCTCGCCACGGCCGGCCTGTACGAACGCAGCGGCGACTGGCTGTACGAGGTCGGCATGCCCGGCAAGAGCGGGGTGTCCGGGGGCATCATCACCGTCGCCCCCGGCAAGGGCAGCCTCGCGGTGTTCTCACCCCGCCTGGACGAGGCGGGCAACAGCGTACGAGGCCAGCGCGTGGCCCACTTCCTGTCCGGGGCGCTCGGCATGAACCTGTTCGCCTCGACGGCGCACGCGGAGGCGGCCGGTTGACGGCCGCCCCGTGATCAGCCCGCCGTGGCGTGCCCCAGGAACGCGGTCCAGGCATCCGGGGCGACGGCGAAGGTCGGGTCACGCCCAGGTGAGGCGTTGTCCGGCGGGTGCGACGTGCAGCCGCATCCGGTCGGCCGGCGGTCGCCCATCCGTCTGCCACCGCGTGATGCGTTCGGTGATCTGATCCCATAGGCGCGCCGGGCCGCCCTGTCGCACCATCCACCGCGCGCCGTCCTGGAAGAGGACCGCCCAGGCCCCGGCGTCCACGTCGATGACGACGTGCTCCGTCCGGCCCTCCCGTTCCAGCCTGAGCCGCTGCGCACGCGGCGCGGCGAACTGCGCGACGAACCGGACCTCCCAGTCGTCGAGCACATCCGCACCCAGCTCGGCGGGCACCGCGTCGCCCTCACTGAGATTCGGCAGCATCCCGAGCGGGGGCGGAAGGTGGGGACGGGCCAGCATGAACGAGACCTGCCCACCGAGAACCGGGCCGCTCGCCGTGCCGTCGTCGGCGACCGTGAGCCGTACGAGTTCGGATGCATGCATCCATCCGCCGACCGTGACCAGGACCTGACCGCCGGGCCGTGTCTGCGTCAGCCATTCGACCGGCACCGTGTGCACGCCGCATGTAGCGATCACACGGTCATACGGACTTCCCGCCTCGTAGCCCGCCAGGCCGTCACCGACCACGCGGGCCGGCCAGTATCCGGCGCCCGACAGGGCCATTCCGGCACGGGCGGACACCTCCGCGTCAACCTCGACCGTGGTCACGTTGTCCTCGCCCACGACATGGCACAGCAGCGCGGTCGAGTAGCCCGTGCCCGTGCCGATCTCAAGAACGCGCGTCCCCTCGGTCACCCGCAGGTCTTCGAGCATCCGCACGACCAGACTCGGCAAGGTGGACGAGGACGACGGGGCCGCCGCGATGCGCCCCTCGACCTGGTTGGGGAAGACGCCCCCAGCCACCTGCGTCACGAGGCTGTCGTCTTCGTAGACTCGCGCGAGTCCTTCCGGGGAGTCCCCGGCTGCAGGGCGGTACCAACCGCCGTCCTCGTACTCGAACCAGCCGCACGAGAGGAACGCCTCGCGGGGCACCGACATGACAGCCGCCTCCCAGTCCGCGCTGCGTAGCGGGCCGGACTTGGACAGGCGCCGCGCAAGGTCGGCCCGCAGGTGTTCCGAGGGCAAGGGGTCAGTCATGCTGACTCGCTCCGTTCTCCAGCAGGTCTGCGATTGCGTGTGTGATGGGCAGTCCGGCCGCGTCTTCGAGCCACGCCCACTGGCCGTTGGGGTTGCACTCCAGGAACCACCATGCGCCGTCAGCGGTCACGGAGAAGTCGAAGGCGCCGAAGTTCAGCCCGAATCCGGCGAGGAACCTCACCAACGCCTCGCGTATCCCGCCCGGGCAGGCGACCGGCTCATAGGTGAGGCTCCGGTACTCGGCTCTCCAGTCCACGACCCCGGGCGGCGCGGTGATGCGCGCGCTGAACACCTGCTCGCCGACGACGACCGTCCGCACGTCCGCCACCTTCGGCACCCGCTCTTGGAACAGGTGCGCGCTGTGCCTCACCGCTCCGTCGATCTCGCCCGCCTCGACCGGGGCCGCCCAGATTCCGGCCGGCTCACCCTCGACCTCGTACGCCCCGGCGTGCAGGGGCTTGTAGATGGTCGGCCGTTCGGCGCAGAACGCCTTGCCCTCCATCGGATCGTTCGTGATCAGGGTGGCGGGAACCGTGAGCCCGACCCGTGCCGCCGCGTCCAACTGCGCGGGCTTGTACTCCGCTCGTGCGATGGCTTGCGGGTGGCTCAGGTACAGGCACCCCGGCAGCGCGCCCAGCACGCCACTCAGGCCGCGCCGGTTCTCCTGCGTGGCGAACCGGGCCGCCTGCTCGCCGCTCCCCGTCGGGTAAGGGCTCGGGCGACGGTGGTACAGGGCGCGCACGGCGGACAAGTCGGCCGTACGCTCCCCGACCGTGAGCCGCCCGCCCCATCCGCCCGCCCCCATGTGCGCGGCGAGCACCGCGGGCGTCGGGAAGTCGCGCCCAGGGTCGAACCGGAGAACAGGCACCCGGCGCCGGTTCAGTTCTGCGATGACCAGATCAGCGGTGGCGTCCTCGTACTCCGTGCAGACCAGCACCGGGCGCCCGTCCATGGCTCTCCCCCTAGTCCTGTGTCGCGTCGTGACCGGAATCGGCGTCCATCTTGCCGTCCTTGCCGACCTGTGTGGGCGGGTAAGTGTTGACGGACGTGCCGTGCTTGCCGAGTTCGGCCGGCGTCATCGCTCCGCCCTCCCCAAGCCATCGGCCGGTCTGCGTGTCCGGGTCGATGCCCGCGTATCGCCACGGCGAGGAAGAGCCGTTGCGCAACGGAGCCATACGGCGCAGCCCCCACGGGGCCTGTGCGGTCGTCTGCGTACCTGTGGCGCTTGTCTGCAAGATTCCTCCTCGGTTGCTTCCTACGGTGTCGCGCAGGACTCGCCCCGGCGGGGGGCGGAGTCTTCGCAGGGAGATCTGCCGCTTGCATGCCCGGCAGTACGTCTTGCCGTCGCGCTTCTCGGTCTGCCGGTGCTGCCGCAGCGCCTGTTCGCCACGGCTATGAACAGATCACCACTGATCACCGATGACCGGGACTCGGCGAACGGTGGCGAAGAACGGCGAAGGACCCGGCGCGCAACGGTGGCGATCTCGGCGAATTCCGGCGAATTGCTCGGCCTTGTTCCGTGCCGCCCACTCAGCTTCTACGCTGGTCGGATTCAGCACCCGGAGGCGTCCATGGCAAGGCCCCCGACCGGTCGGCGACCCAACGCGTTATTGGCTCACTGGTTCACCCGCACCGGCATGTCCCGCGTAGGGCTGGCGCGCGCCGTCACCGACCGTGCCGTCGACCTCGGACACCGGGGCATCGGCACGGACGAAAGCCGCGTACGCCGCTGGCTCAATGGCGAGACACCCCGCCCACCCGTACCGCAGCTCATCACAGACGTCATCAACGCCCGCCTCGGCCTGCATCTCACCTGCGCAGACCTCGGCTTCCCCGGCCCCCGAGATGTCGAAGGCGCCCGCCGCCATCCGGATTTCCCGTGGGAGGCCCCCAGCACCATCGACGCCCTGGCGGACATCACCCGGAGCGAATTCATGCTGCCGACAACCCGCACCGGCTCCGACGCTCAAGGCGTACACGCCGGCGACGACCTGCTCGCGCCCCTCCAGCACTGGGCCTCGGCCACCCCCACCGGTGACGGAACCGAAGTGGGGGCCACACGCTCAGGGCGCATCGGAGCCGCTCAGGTCGAAGGCATCCGAGCGGCCACGGCCACCTTCCGCGACCTGGACAATCGCCATGGCGGTGCCCTCTCCCGCAAAGCCGTTCTCGGACAACTCGACGACGCCGTCGCCATGCTGAACTCGTGCTCCTACACCACAGCGACCGGCCAGGCCCTCTTCTCCGCCGTCGCCGACCTCGGGTCCGTGGCCGGATGGATGACCTTCGACGCCGGCCGCCACGCCGCCGCACAACGGCTGTTCGTCACCGCCCTGCACGCCGCCTCCGAAGGCGGAGACAAGGCCCTGGGTGCTCACATCCTGCAATGCATGGCCCGGCAGATGTCCCACCTGGAACGCTACGAGGACGCACTCGACCTGATCGCGCTTGCCCAGTTCGGTGCCCGCCGCCGCATGTCCCCCGCCACTGTTTCGATGCTCGCCTCCCTCGAATCCCGCTTCCACGCCATCTTGGGCAACCTCGACGAGAGCGAGCGGGCAGCCGACCACGCCCAAGAGACGTTCACTCGCGTCACACCCGGCGCCGAACCCGCGCACATGACGTTCTTCGACACTGCGGAGCTGTCCGCCACCATCGGAGTAGCGCACCAGATCGCTGCCAAGCACAGCACTGCCGCGCATCGCGCAAGGCGTGCCGAGAAGTCCGTCTCACTGATCAGTCGCGCACTCGACAACCGGCCCGAGCACCGAGTACGCAGCAAAGCCTTCGACCATCTCGGCCTGGCCCGCACCTATATCGCGGCCGAAGAACTCGACGGCGCACTGCTTGAAACCGAACGCGCCCTCGACCTCTTCGGCGTCATCGAATCCCGCCGTGTGGCCGACCGCCTCGTGGAGCTCCATGACGAGGCGAAGCCCTTCGCCGGCGGACGAAGCGGCGGAAGGCTGCGAGAACTCATCGCCGCTGCCACAGCGGTGTAGCCGAAGGCTGCGAAAATCCGCACGGTTCGGCGTGGCTCAGGCTGTCTGGAGAGCGGCGTAGCCGTTCTCCAGAGCCTTCTTTGCGAGGCGCGCAACCGCCTTCGGTGATCAGCCCGCCGTGGCGTGACCCAGGAACGCGGTCCAGGCATCCGGGGCGACGGCGAAGGTCGGACCGTCGGTGACCTTGGAGTCCCGGACGTGGACGGTGTGGGGGCAGGTTGCGACCTCGACGCAGGCTTCGCCCTCATTGTTGCTGTAGCTGGACTTGCGCCAGTCGTAGGCGACTTCGATGCAGGCTTCGCCCTCGTTGCCGCTGTAACTGGACTTGAACCAGGCCAGCCCGGACACGTGGCTCACAGTTGTCTCACCTTCGTCTCGATGGCCTCTACGGACTTCCAGGGATTGAGCGCCTGAGCCCGCAGAATGCCGAAGAGGTCGACCATGTCTCCCACCTGCTCCGGCTTTGAGAACAACCTACCGCCGCCCTGCGCCTCCACGTACAGCAGACCGCGCCCTTCCGCCGTGGTCATCAGCTGCATCGGTCCCATCAACCCCGCGTGCGTGTGCTGCGCGGACGGCATCACCTGCACCGTCAGGTGGTTGTAGCGCTCGATACAGTCCAGCAGGTGCCGCAGTTGCTCCTTGAGCACCTCCGGGCCACCCAGCGTTCGGTCGAGCACCGATTCCTCAATGACGAAGCCCACGCGCGGCGGCGGCGTACGCTCCAGCACCGCCTGCCGTTCCAATCGCGCTTCGACGTGCTGGATGATCTCGGCTTCCGTGTACGCCGGAACGCGTGCGCGGTACAGCGCGAGGGCGTAAGCCTCCGTCTGGAGCAGCCCCGGAATCAGCATCGTCTCGTAGGCACTGATGACCCGAGCCGTCCGCTCCAGCTTGGCCCAGTTCAGGAACTTGGGCGCGTACTTCTCCTCATCCACCAGGTCGCAGCACGCCTTCAACGCCCCGTTCGCCTGGTACAGGACCTCCGCGTCCGTCAGCAGTTCCAACGACGGGATGCGTTCCGCGCGCTCCACCGCGCCCAGCAGCGATTCCGAGACGAGCAGTTTCTCGGAGGCCGCCTTCTGCGTGAACCTCGCCCGCACCCGGTGGATACGCATCAACTCCCCTACGAGCTTCCGCCCGTGACTCACCTCATCGCTCGTCCCCACAGCTCACCACCCCTTCCCCACATCGCCTCGATGTGGATCGTGTACTCCTGGTCACGCTACGCATATGGCGGAATGCTCATAGCCATGAAGCCGAAGAAACTCCCCGAATGGGTTCCCTCCTCGGGGCATCAACTCCACTTGACCGGTATCCACTTCGACGCCATCCGGATGCGGGGCGTACGGGGCGAGGCGACTGTGCACCATCTGATGACCCTCACGGACGGTGATCCGGGGCCAGTCGTACGGGAGATCTCTGGGGCGCGGTGGACCTACTTCCTGCTGGAGCCCGGCACCAGCCAGGACTTCGACTGGCCCCCGGGCGCCAAGTGCTTCGGGCCGGCCGCCTGGGACCAGTACGTCGGAATCCCGGCAGCCGAGGGCAACACCTACCCACTGAGCTGGCGTTGCGGCCCCCCGGAGGAAGGCGACTTCGTGGACGCGGAACTGCTGCACGGCGTAGTGACGGCCCAACTCGTCGCCGGCGAGTAGCCGCCGCCACCGTTGGCCGGCAAGAGCAGGTGCTGGCGCCGCATGCGCTCCCGGCTTACCGGAGATCGACCGTGGCGCCGCTTTGTTCGAGGAGTCGCACGATGTCTTCGAAGTAGGAACGTCCGTCCTTCGGGTCATCCACGACGTCCGCCAGGGCGCGGCGCGCGATCTCGGAGTTGCGCCAGGTCAGGGTGAAGGGAGGGGTGACTCCGAATCCTCCGCTCAGGCAGTCCTTGAAGGAGTTCCACTCCCGGCCGAAGTAGCGGCCGGGTCCGAGCAGGGCCTCGGCGATCGCGCAGTGCAGTCCTGCGGCGTCCGTGACGAACCGGCCGTCGAGGTGGTGCTCACCGCCGGACCGGTCCGGCCGGGGCGCGGGCATCCGCCAGGCGCGGGTGGTGAGGTCCAGCCACGCGTCCCTGCCCCGCGAGTCGTACGGCGCCCACAGGTTGGGTTCGGCAGGCGGGCCCTGGTACCACTCCGCCCAGATCGGGCGGGTCGCCGGGGATGGCCGGTCGTCGCCACCATCGGTGAGGGTGATGTCGACGAGAGTGCCGCCGAGCACGGACGGTCGCGCTCCGGTGATGGCCAGGCCCACGAGGTGGGAGGCCATCACGGCACCATGACGGTCCAGAACCAGGAGGGAGGCCCAGTCCCGCTCCGACCGCCGGGGTCGTCGCAGCGCCGCGAGCAAGGGCTCCGCAGGCTCGCAGCCGATCAGCTCCATCGGAACGGGGGCCGGGTCCGCTCGCGGCCTGAACAGGCCGTCCACGCCGGAGCACCGGCCCGCACTCGCTGTTCCCACGAACAGTTCGAAGCGCGGCCTCACGGGTAGTCCGAAGAAGCCCTCCTCATTCCTGACGCCGGCGCCGAGCACAATGTCGTACCGTTCCGGATCGGCCGGGTGGGGCTGGCAGGCCAGCACGACCGCATCGACGAGGGTCCACCACTGCACGGGCTGCTCGCCGTCCCAGACCTCCACGCACACGTCGCCCGGACTCCGTAGCGAGACGCCGGGCTCGGCCAATACCTCGCCCAGGAGGCCGTTAAGGCGACACCCTCGGAGGGTGAGTACCTCCCGCGGCGGCGGGGCAGGGTCGACGAAGAACCCTTCGACCCCCGCGCACCTCCCCCAGAGCTGTTCCACGCCGTCTTCGTCCTCCTGAGCCAGGAGGTACTTCACCGGAAAACCCCGGCCCCACACGGCGTGATCCGCGACGCGCACCCAACCCCCGAGCATGTGAGCAACCCTCGCACACCTCACGTTCGCTTGAAGTACTCGATTTCGCCCAGGGCTATCGGGTGGCCGTCCTGTTGGCCCGTGGCCTCTCGTATGACGAAGGTGATGGATACGACGTCGCTGATGCCCATGCGTAGGGTCTGTTCGCCCGGTTTGTCGGCCAGGGGCATCTTCTTCTCGTGGGTCTTTCCGTCCTTCGTCTTGATGAGCAGGTTCGCGCTCGTCGGGCGGGCGCCCTTGTGGAAGTTCTCCGGCTTCTTCGAGATGCCCGTGTAGACCGTGACGCCGACCAGGCGGAACGGGTTCTCGAACTCCGCCGTCAGCGCGTCGCCGATCTTCGGCGCGCCCCAGTACGTGTTCGTCAGCTGGTCCACCGCATCCTTCGCGGGGTGGCCCGCGGCCGACGCGCTCGCGGAGACGTGGGCGGGGCTCACCTCGCCCGTGCCGCCGAGCTTGTCGCGTACGTCCTCCACGACGTAACGGCCCGCCGGGAACAGCAGGAATCCCCCTACCAGGAGTCCCGCGATCACCAGCGCGATCAGGGTGCCCCGCAGCAGCCGGCCCGAGCCCGCCCGCACCCTGCGGTTGAACGGCCAGCGGGTCCGCCACCACGGCAACGCGGCGGCCGCCGCCCGTGGCTTGAGGGGCTGCGCGCAGTTCCGGCAGAACGTGCGGCCCGGCCGGTTCTTCGTCCCGCACGACGGGCACGGCTCACCGTCCGCGTCCTCCTCGGCCGCCACCGTACGGACGGTGGGGCGCGCGGCGACCGGTACGCCGGGGCGCACGGCCCCGATCGGCTCCTCCTCCGGCTCCGGGCGCGTCGGCTCCCGGCGCGGCGGTTCCGGCCGCGCCGGCCGTACGGGGGCGGGCGCGGGGCGGGAAGCGGGGGTGCGCGGAGGCTCCGGGGTCGGGGTCGGGGTCGGCGCGGGGCTCTGCTGCGGGGCGGGGCGTGCCTCCGGCCGCGGTGCCGGGGAGGGCTCCGGCGCAGGCGCCGATGTCGGGGCCGGGCGCGGTGCAGGGGTTCGCGGAGTACGCCGCTCGGGGCGGGGGCTCGGCTCCGGCTGCCGCTCCGGCCTGGCTTCCGGCTCCGGTACCGACGGTTCCGAGGCCGACGGTTCCGGGGCCGTACGCCGCTCCCCCTCCGGTACGGCGGGCGCGGGCGGTTCCGGTGCCGGTTCCGGTTCCGGGTCGGGGGTCCGGGCCGTCCGCGGTCCCCCGCCTCCGGGTCGGGACGACCAGCCCAGATACGTACCGCAGCTTCCGCAGAAGTCCTCGTCCTCCGCGTTCGCGGCGCCGCAGGCCGGGCACGGGCGGGTCATGTCGGGCTCCCTGGGGTGTCGTGGGGCGGCAGGATCTCCACCCGGCAGGTGAGGTGCGCCGGGCACGAGGCGCGGACCACCGTCAGCACGCGGGACTCGTCCACCGGGTGCGCGGGGCGCAGGCGTACCAGGAGTTCCCCGGTCGGGGCCGGCGGCAGCGGGGAGTCCGGTTCCGGCGACCAGGTCACGCCGCCGCCGTCCACGATCTCCGCCTCCCCGCCGAAGCAGAGGCGCAGCAGGTCCGCCAGGCCCTGGCGGGTGCCCCGGCGGCGGTGGAGTTCGACGGCTCGGGCGACTGCGGCGCGGCGCTGTTCGACCGGCCAGGCCGGGTCGATGCCGGCCCCGACCCAGGAGGACAGCCAGGGCAGGAAGTCCTCCGGGGTGAGCGCCGGGTCGAAGTAGGCGGGGAGATTGTCGAGGGTGGAGAGGACCGGGGCGAGGACGGTGTCCAGGCCCGCCGTGAAGCGCTGTGCGAAGTCGTCGTCCGCGTACATGGCGGGCAGTTGCGCGCCGATCGGGTAGCGGCTGGGGAGTCCGGGGACGGCGGCCCTCGTCATGAGCGCTCCCCGGTGGCGGTGACGGCGATCTGGTGCTGGTGGGAGAAGACCAGCGCGTTGGCGGCGACGTCGATCCGGTCGACCGCCCCGCCGCGCCTGCCGGTGAGCGGGTCGGCGGGGAAGAGGCGGACCTCCTCGACCAGGCGGACGCCGGGCACGGCCTGGAGGACGGCGAAGACCTCCCCGTACTGCACGGGCCTGCCGAACGCCCAGCCGGTGCCGTCCGCGCCGCCCCGCAGCGGGTCGATGTGGGCGAAGAGGGCGTCGAGCGCGGCGGCCCGGACGCTGTCCGTGTCGCCCTCGTCGGCGACCAGGCCCGCGACCACCGTGACGCCCTGGTAGGCGGGGGGTTCGACGACCAGGCGGGTGCCGACGAGGCGGCGCTCGTCGAGCCGACCGGCCACGGCCGCGAGGACCGGGTCCGGCGGGACGAGCTGTTCGAAGCGGAGCCGGCCGCCCTCGTCGGGGACGGCGTCGGGGACGACCAGGACCCGGACCGCGCCGCCCTCGCCGGGGGCGGCGGGCAGGCAGCGGACCCGGCGCAGCGAGGGCGCGGCCTCGCGGGCGATGGCCTCGTAGTCCTGGGCGGTGACGGCCCGTTCCTGGACGCGGAGGATCTGCGGGGCGCGGATCTTGGCATTCTCGACGGTCTCGCCGTCCACGCCGCCGCGCGCGGCCTCGCGGTTGGTGACGCCGGCGACGTACGGGACGGAGCTGCGCAGGACGCGGATCGCGCCGCGCGCCACGTTGCCGGCGGCGCCGCCGCCCGTGCGGTAGCGGGCGAGGCGGATGTGGGCGCCCTTGGCGGGCACCGCCCCGTACGCCCGCATGGTGCCGTCCTGTTCGCGGACCTCCGGCGGGAAGGCGAACCGGCCGGCGACGGGGTCCACGCGCACATGCCGGTCGCCGGGGCCGGAGGCGCCGAAGTGCTCGACGGGCGTCCAGGTCTGCCAGCCGTCGTCCGAGGACACCTCGACGAGCGGCGGTTCGCCGTCGAGCAGGACGGGGGTGCGGGGGGCGGCGAAGGTCTGGCCCGCGACGCCTTCGGAGGTGCCGAGGGGCACGTCGTGGACGGTCTCCGCGTGTTCGACGCCGATCGTGCCGCCGACGGTGAAGACCTCGGCCTCGCGGATCGTCGGGGACTCGGAGTAGAAGGGCTGGCCGGGTTCGGCCTCGGTGACGCGGCAGCGCAGCCAGCCGGCGCGGGTGCCGGCGGCGACGGACATGGTGTGTGCGGCGGGCACGAACACCGTGATCTCGCCGGGCTTGTTGAGCCCGCCGGTGGAGTCGGTGCCGGTCGCGCAGGTCACCCAGCGGGCGCCGTCCCACGCCTCCCAGACGAGCGGCGGCTGCCGGGGGTCGACGCCGACGCCCTCCACCCGGCTGTCCAGGCGTACGGCGACGATGCAGCGGGGCACGGCGGTGGGCAGTCCGAACAGCAGGGCGTCGCCGGGCTGCGGGCGGGTCTGGAAGCAGGGGATGTCGCGGCCCTCGCCGAGCGGCCCGGTGCGGTCGGTCTGCTCGCCGCCGACCGGGACGGTGACGAGGCGGACCAGGGAGCTGGGCACGATGGCCAGGTCCTCGTCGGTGGAGAAGACGACCGCCTCCTCGGTCTCGCCGCGCGCGGTCGCCACCTCCGTACCTGCGGGCAGGCGCACGGTGTCCGGCTGCGGCGCGGACAGCCAGAAGTCGACGTCGGCGCGGGCGGCGGCGGGCGGGTAGAGCTGGACGCCGAGGAGGTCGAGGAAGGCGTGGTAGTTGCGGTCGGGCACCCGGTTGAGCCGGTACAGCAGCTGGTCGACCATGTACGCGAATGTCTCGATCAGCGTGACGCCGGGGTCGGAGACGTTGTGGTCGGTCCACTCGGGGGTGCGCTGCTGGACGTACCGCTTGGCCTCGTCCACGAGTTGCTGGAAGCGGCGGTCGTCCAGGTTGGGCGGGGGAAGGGACATCAGCGGGCTCCCGCTTCCGGGATGGTGTAGAAGGGGAAGACAAGGTTGCGCAGGTCGTTGGTGGACCGCACGGTGTAGTGCACGTCGATGTAGAGGGTGCCCTCCTCGACGGTGTCGAACGCGACGACGACGTCCCGGACTTCGATGCGCGGCTCCCAGCGCTCCAGCGAGGTCCGCACCTCGTGCGCGATGCGTCCGGCGGTCGCGCCGTCGCCGGGCGCGAAGACGTACTCGTGGATACCGCAGCCGAATTCGGGCCGCATGGGACGTTCGCCGGGCGCGGTGCCGAGGATCAGGCCGATGGCCTCCTCGATCTCCTGCTCGCGCTCGACCATTCCGATGCCGCCGGTGGCGCCGACGCGCATCGGGAAGCCCCAGCCCCGGCCGATGAATCCCTCGCTCATACCGGGCCTCCGATGAGGACGTTCGGCGCGCCCATGATGATCTTCGCGCCGCAGCTGGTGGTGTCGCCCATGCGGGCGGCGGGCAGCCCGCCGATGAGGACGGTGCCGGCGGCCGGGTTCGGCATGATGACGTTGCCCGGTCCGAGCAGGGCGTGCGGGGGTATCACGCACACGTGCAGGCTGCCGGTGACGGCGGCCGGCTTGCCGCCGATCAGGACGGTGGCCACGGCCACCGCGCCCGGCGGCGGGGTGCCGATGACGCCCCCGTGGACGGTGGGGTCGCCCGTTCGGGCTGCCTGGGGCATGACGGTTGCTCTCCTCGGTGATGCGGTGATGCGGTTCGGGGCGTCGGTGGGCGTCAGTGGGTGGCGTCAGCTGGTGACATCAGTTGGTGGCGTCAGTTGATGCGGACGAGTGCGGCCTTGAGGACGGCGAGCAGTCCGCCGTCGACGGTGACGCCGGTCTTGCCGTTGACGTTCACCTGCCGACCCTTGATCCGGACGTCGCCGGTGCCCGCGTCGAGCGTGATACCGGAGCGGTCGAGCGACAGGGAGCTGAGGACGCGCGAGGTGCCGCGCGCGTACACCTTGAGCGCGATCTCGCCGCGCCGCTCGTCCAGCGTGATCTCCAGCTGCTCGTCGCCGGTGGCGAGCCGTACCCCGGACGGGCCGCGCGGGGTGTCGAGCAGTTCGATCCGGTTGCCCGAACGGGACACCAGGGAGCGGCGGTTGACCTTGCCGCTGGTCGGGTCCACCAGCGGTACGTCGTGCGGGGACGGCTTGTCGACGCCGTTGTACAGCCCGCCCAGCACATACGGGCTGTCGAGCATGCCCTGCTCGAAGCCGACCAGGACCTCGTCGTTGACCTCGGGGCTGAACACCCCGCCGCCGCCCTGGCCGCCCCACTGCACGGTGCGCACCCAGTCGGTGACGTACGTGTCGTCCAGCCAGGGGAATTTGAGCCGTACCGAGCCGCGTTCGCCGCCGCCCCGCCCCTCGCGGATGTCGGTGACGACGCCGATGGCGAGGCCGGGCATCCGGGGCCCCGGCACGGGCGCCGCCCCGCCGCCGGTGAGCCCGGCCAGCGAGCGGTCCGGGTCGGTGCTGACCAGGAGCGTCGTACGGTAGCCGCCCTGCGGGTCCAGGGTGTGGTGGGCGGCGGTCGCGGTGTAGCGCCCGGCGAAGGCGGGGCCCACGTTGCCGAGTGCGACCGGTTCGCCCGCCCGCAGCTTCGGGTTGCCCTCGGCGACCGCCTCGATCTCGCCGAAGCCGGAGGAGACCCGCGCGGCGACCGCCCCGGCGACCGCGCGTGCCTCGGCCTGCGTCCGGTACGGGGTGTCCGCGACGGTCATCCGGGCGTTCGGGCCGAAGGCCCCGGCCGCGGCGGACGGGCTGGCGCCGGGCACCACGGTGGTGGACCGGATCGACTGCTCGCGGGCGACGAGGCGGGTCTTCGTCTCCACGTCCCAGCCGCGCACCTCGACGCTGTCCGCCCCGTCCGCGCCGGTCAGCACGGCCCGCAGCGCCAGCAGGTTGCGCCCGTACTCCAGCACCATCGGGTGCTTGGACGCGGAGGTGGACGGGGCGGGCGCCGAGGCGGCGGGCTTCGGCTTCACGAACTGGAGCACGCCGTTCTCGTCGACGCGCACATGCGCCCCGCACTCCCCCGCCAGGTACTGGAGGAAGTCCCAGTCGGAGATGTTCGGCTGGGTGAGCTGCTTGTACATGACGGGCGCCGCCTCGACCTTCCCGCACGGCAGCCCGGCCCCGGCGGCGACCTTGCGGACGATGTCGGCGGCCTTCATGTTGCGGAACGCGACCACCTTCCGGCCGCGCCGCAGCCGGTGCGCCTTGGAGTAGGCGCGGACGACGGTGAACGATCCGGTGGTGTCGCTGTCGAGTTCCAGCGCGGTCACCTCGCCCGTGAACAGCCGCTCGCGCGCCCGTTCCTGGACGGTGACCACGGATATCTTCAGCGGCGTCCCGATGGTGATCCCGGTGGCCGTGAGCAGCGTGTGGTACGGGTCGCGGTACGTGAGTACGGCGCTGTCGGGGAGTCCGACGTTCTCGTCGACCGCGCAGCTCACCAGCTGGGCGGCCCAGGCGGCGGGCAGCTCGGCGGGGGCCTCCACGATCGGGTCGGCGGCGAAGGAGCGGGCGGGGCCGGTCACCGGGCCGCCTCCCGTACGCCCGCTTCCGCCGCGTCGTCCTCAAGGGCGGGCACGAGAAGTTCGCTGCCGGGGGCGAGCTGCATCGGGTCGTCGATGTCGTTGGCCTCGGCGATCGTGCGCCAGGCCGTGGCGTCCCCGTACTCCCGCCAGGCCAGCAGCGGCAGGCTGTCCCCGGCGACGACCGTGTGCGTACGGCGGGCCTCCCGCGAGCCGGACGTCGGGTTCTGCCCGGCCGGGTCGACGCTCGCCTCCTCGATGGACAGCGAGCAGGTGGCGCGCAGCGGCTTCCCGTCCACGTCGAACAGCGTGTACGAGACGGAGAGGCCGGCCAGCACGCCGTCGAACGACGTGGTCGTGGACGTGCCCCAGTCGAACCGCACCCAGGGGCTCGACGGCTTCTTCCGGCCCAGGCTGGTCGGCGTCGGCACGCAGGCCGTCATCAGCTGCTCGACCGCCTTCTCCACGGAGTTGTCGTGGGTGGCGGTGGCGTCCAGGAACACGTCGAGGGAGAGCGAGCGGGGCCCGCTGCCCACGAATTCGGGCAGCGCGGACTCGCCCGCCGTACGGGACGGGGTGCGGCGCCACTCGGTGGTCTTGCTCAGGGAAAGTGAGGCCGGGTTGAACTGGAGCGTGAGCCGGGCGAGCGTGCCGCCGGGCTTGGCGCCGACGTCCGACGGCGGCTCCATGATGGTCAGCTGGGCGCGGGCACGGCTCGTGCGGGCAGCGGCGGCCACGGTGTCCCTCCTTCCGGGGCGTGGTGGGCGTACGGGGCGCGTACGTACGGAGTACGGCGGGGCATCAGGACGGCACCAGGCCCTCGTGGGCGATCTCCAGCGTCTCGATCGCGGCCTGCGAGCTGGCCGGGTCGAACGACGGGCCCTGCCAGCGGACCGGCACGATGCCCTGGATCTGCCAGCTGATGATCCGCGTCAGATCGGGGCGCAGGGCGACGATCTCGCCGTCCTTGCGCTCGACCCGCTGCGTCGTCTCGTTCAGCCAGCGCGCGATCTTGAGCGTGTCGGCGGTGACCGGGCGGGTGAGCGTGATGTTCGTCCACGTGATCCGGCCCGGCAGCTGCCAGGCGAAGCCGTTGTTGCCGCCCTCGGCGTACTGCTCCACCTCCACCTCGGCCCCCAGGCCGGAACAGGTGTGGAACGCGCCGAGGTCGTTTCCGCCGATGGCGAGCGTGAAGAACACGCTCGTCGCGAAGATGTTGTCCGTCATCTGCTTGCTTTCCCTTGTCAGCGGCGGCCGTCGTACGGGCGTCCGGTACGTTCCCTGCCCCGCCGCAGGTCCGCCCGGAGCAGCCGGGCGACGGGGTCGATGAGCCGGCGGGCCAGGTCCTCGACGTCCACGTCCGGGGGCGCGGGGCGCTCGGCCGCGGGCGGCTCCGGCGCGGGGGCGGCCCCCGGCGCGGGCTGCCGCTGCACCACGGTGACCGGCACCCCCGCGACGAGCCGCTGCACGGGCGCCGCGCCGGGCGCCTGGCCCGTCGCCGGGCGCGCGGACAGCTTCTGCGGTACGCGGGGTTCGTGCGGCCCGACCAGGTTCTCCGGGGGCGGCGGCTCCTGCCCGAAGTGCGGCGTGGGACGCGCGGGAAGGGGCGCGTGGGGTGCGGGCGGGGCAGCGGGGTGGACGGCGACGCGCTGCAGGGGGGCGGGGTGGGCGACGGGTGTGGCGAGTGGGGCGTGTGTGGCCGGGGCCGCCTGGGGCTGATGTGGCTGCTGGGGTTGCTGTGACTGCTGAGCCTGCTGTGTCTGCTGGCGCGGCCAGGTCGCCGGGACGACGGGCCGGGTGGGTGCGGCGGACGGACGTGCGGTGAACCCCTCGGCGGCGCCGGTACGCACGGCGAGCGTCCGCCGGGTGAGCAGAGCACGGGCCCGCTGCACGGGGGCGGGCGCGGGCGCGGTGCCGATGGAGGGCGTGCGGACGCTGCGGATACGGACGGGGGCGATAGCGGTGCGCTGTACGGCGGGGGGCTGCGGGGCGCGGGGCTGCGGGGCGGGCGCGCTGCGCAGGGGCATGGCCGGGGGCGTCGGCGCGGGGCCGCTCGGAGTGCCGGCGGTGGGCGGGAGGGCGGACATGGGCGCGCCGAGCCCACCTCGGGTACGCGCCTGCGCGCCGGGGCCGGCGGGGGGTGCGGAGTCGGGTGCGGCGCCCGGTACCGGGGGCGGGGCAGGGGCGTCGGACACCTGCCGCTGCACGACGGGCAGGGGGCCCGCGAACGGGGCCGCTGCGGACGGCATCGCCCGCATCGGCTTGCCCAACGCGGGGCGGGTGGAGGGCCGCTGGGGCGCCGGGGGTGCGTCGGGGCCCGTGGGCGCGGGTGCGTCGGCCTGCCGCTGTACGACGGGCAGCGCGGGGCCGCCTTCGGCGGCGGGCTGGGGCGCGGGTGCGGTTGCGCCCAGGGGGCGCGCGGTGGCGGGCAGCTCGCCGAGCGGCGCCCCCAGGGCGGGCCGGACGGGCGGCGCGTCGGATGTACGCCGCTGAACGGCGGGGGCGGGAGGGACGGGTACGACGCCGGGCGCGTCCGGCGCACCCGGCGCGGGGCGCGCGGGGCCGTTGCCGGGCCGGGCAGGCGTGCTCGCCTGACGCTGCACCACGGGCAGGACCGGGCTCGTCGAGGCGGGGCTGTTGTCGGGCCGCTCCGACGTGGGGCGCGCGGGCGCGTTCACCTCGCGCTGCACCACCGGCGGAACCGGGGTCGTCGGGGCGGGGCTGTTGCCGGGCCGCTCCGATGCGGGGCGCGCGGGCGCGTCCGCCTTCCGCTGCACCACGGGCGGGATCGGGCCCGTGGACGCCGGGCCGCTGCTGGGCCGTTCCGGCGTGGTGGGCGCGTCGTCGGTCTGGCGTTGCACCACCGGCAGGGCCGGGCCCGAGGCGGCGGGCGTCTCCGGTGCGGTGGGCTCGGGACGCACCACAGGTACGTCGGACGCCCCAGCGGTGACCGGACGAGGCTCCGGGGCCGCGCCCAGCACGGGGGCCACGGGTGCTTCGGCCCGCCGTTGCACAACGGGCTCGGGACGCACCGCAGGTGCCTCCGACGCTCCGGTGACCGGGCGCTCCGGGTTCACCCCCGGCACGGGCGCGTCCGCCTTCCGCTGAACCACCGGCAGGACCGGCTCCGTAGCCTCCCCCGGTGCGGCCAACTGCCGCTGCACCACCGGCTCCGCGCCGGACGGCGCCTCACCCAGCACAGGACGCACCGGAGCAGCGTCCGCCGGGCGCCGGACAGCCGACCCCTCGGCGGGCCGTTCCGGCGCGGAAGGCGCGGAAGGCGCGGGATGCGCGGAGTGCGCGGACGCCCGCACGTGCCGTTGCACCACCGGCGGGACCGGCTCCGGGGCGGTGCCCGGCGAGGTCGGCACAGGCGCCACAGGCCCGTCCACCCGGCGCTGCACCACCGGCAGCTCCGGCTCCGCCGCAGGGACCGGCTCGCCCCCCGTCGCGGGGGCCGAAACGGCCGGCCCGGAGGGCAGTTCGGCCACCGGCTCGCCCAGCGCGGGGCGTACCGCCGGCGCCTCGGCCGACCGCTGCACCACCGGGGCCGACCCCGGCGCCTGCGCCGGAACCGCGCTCGTCGCGATCGCGGGCACCGTGCGCGGGGCCGTCATCGGGCGGCGGGCGACGATCAACGGGGGCGCCGTGCGCCGGGCCCGTACCGGGGCATCGCTCGTCCGGGGAGTTCCCGCCGTCGTCCCGGCGGCCCGCGCCGAGCCGGACACCACCCGGACAGCGCGCCTGGGCGCGTCCGCGCCCCGACCGGTCCGGGGCGCCGGGCTCGTACCCGTAACCCCGCCGGAAGGCGCGTCCGTCCCCGTAACCCCGTCCGCAGGCGCCGGTACCGTGCGGAGCACCAACGGGGTGCCTTCCGGGGCCGTGCGTGGCGTGCCCGGTGTGTGGGTCACTCCGTGGATGCGGCCCACCGGGGCCGTCGGCAGGACGGCATGGCCCAGTTCGCCGTCGCTGTAGGCCACGTTCTGCCACGAGGCCAGGCGGGAGCGGAAGCGCAGGCCGTCGCTGACGCCGATCGAGGAGCGGGCGACCGTGACCACCGGGGGCGCGACGCGGCGCCAGCCGCCGTCCCAGTCCGCGCCGGGGCGCGGGGAGGGCGGCGCGGGCGCGGTCGCGGGCTCGGGCGCGACCGGCTCGGGCACCGGCGTACGCTCCGCGCGGACGGTGCTCCGCCGGAACCAGCCCTTCAACTCCACGCCCTCACCCGCTCTCGTTGACGCGGGTGTTGATCCGCGCTATCTCCCTCACCCATTCCTGCCGCTCACCGTGGGTGAGGTCGAGGATCTCCTCACGCTGCCAGTGGAAGTGGTAGGCGATGTACGCGAGCTCCTCCCGCAGCCGGGAAGGCGCGTACGTCACGATTCCCCCAGGCGCTCACCCGACAGGTCCACCTCGAACGTGCCCTGGCACAGCGGGCAGGTGACGGCCGCGTGGGTGTGGCCCTCGCTGTTGATGCGGCGGTAGAAGTCCTGGAGGAACGCCACGTCGGTGGCGTACATCCGCTCCACCACCCCGGCGTGCACATCGGTGATCGTGCCGAGCCGGGTGATGACCTGGCTGAGGAGCACGACGCTGAGGTAGGCCGGGTTCTCCTTGACCCGCAGGTCGATCTGCGGGCGCAGTTCGTCGCGGGCGGTGGCCAGCCGCATGGTGCCGGTCCGGTGGACCCGGCCCTCGTCGTCCACGTAGCCGCGCGGCAGCTCGAAGTCGAACTCGTCGGGCCGGCGGACGGGCGGGGCGGCCGGGGTGGGCGCGGGGGCCGCCGCCGGGGCGGCCTCGCGCTGCGCGGGCGCGGCGGCGGCCAGGGAGTCCAGGACCTCTTCGAGGCCGCCGCCGGAAACGGTCCTGCGCCTCATTCGACGACGATCTCCTCGAAGGTGATGGTGACCGTCTCGGTGGCCGCGCTGGACTCGCCGGCCTTGAGGGAGGGGCCCTCCCAGCGGCTGGCCCAGCCCTGCATCAGCTGGATGCGGCGGACGGTCTCACCCTTGGAGTCCTTGATCTCGATGGTGAGGTTCTGCCGAGCGGTGTCGACGGCGCCGTTGTTCAGCGTCTCCTTGATCCACTTGGTGAACTCGCTGCTCTTGTCGAGCCCTCGGGTGATCGTCACCTCGCCGGCCTGGCGCGCGCCGGGCTGCTTGCGGATGATCTGCTTGCCGGTGGAGGTCACCTGCCGGACCTCGACCACCTCTTCCTCGACCGTCAGCCCGCTGATCTCCTGGATGGACTCCACGAGGTAGCCGCCGAGCTGCACGCCGAAGACGTGGGTGGAAAGAGCGTCGCCCTCTGCCATGACTGTGTGTCACCTGTTCCGTTCGTTGTCTGTTGCCTGCCGGGTCACCCCTGGGGCGGGGTGGGTCACTCGTCCACGAGGCTGGTGCTGTCCGAGAACTGCGAGAGGCGGAAGACGACGAACTCGGCGGGCTTCACCGGGGCGACGCCGATCTCGCACACGACCTGGCCGAGGTCGATGGACTCCTGCGGGTTGTTGTCCCGGTCGCACTTGACGTAGAACGCCTCCTCCGCCGTACGGCCGAAGAGCGCGCCCCGGCGCCACTCCTCGGAGAGGAACGCGGTGACGTTGCGCCGGATGCTCGACCAGAGGCGGTCGTCGTTGGGCTCGAAGACGACCCACTGGGTGCCCAGGAGGATGGACTCCTCCAGGTAGTTGAAGAGCCGGCGGACGTTGAGGTAGCGCCAGGCCGGGTCGGAGGAGAGGGTGCGGGCGCCCCAGATCCGGATGCCCCGGCCGGGGAAGGCGCGCACGCAGTTGACGCCGATCGGGTTGAGGAGGTCCTGCTCGCCCCGGCTGAGCCGGAGTTCGAGGTCCAGGGCGCCCCGGATGACCTCGTTGGCGGGCGCCTTGTGGACTCCGCGCTCGCCGTCGCTGCGCGCCCAGACACCGGCGACGTGGCCGCTGGGCGGCATCAGGGTCTGCCGGCCCGACGCCGGGTCGAGGACCTTGAGCCAGGGGTAGTAGACCGTGGCGTAGCGGGAGTCGTAGCCGGCGTCGTCGTTGCGCCAGGTGCGTACGCGCTGGGCGTTCATGCCGGGCGGGGTGTCCAGGACGGCGACCCGGTCGCCCATCTGCTCGCAGTGCGCGATGACGGCGAGCTGTACGGCGCGGACGCCCTCGTCGTCCAGGTCGCCGCGCTGGTGGGCGCTCATCAGGTCGGGGACGGCCACCATGGTGATCTCGTCGATCGCCTCCAGGGCCGCGATGCCCGTGCGCTCCGCCGCGTCGCCGACGAACTCGACGGCGCCGGTGCGGCCGGTGGCGGTGCCCGGAGTGGCGGGGGCGAGGGTGAGGCTCTGCTTCTCGGGGCGGCTCTGGGCGGCGCCGGGCTGCTCGGTGACCTCGATGAGCTTGGACTGGCGGGCCTGGGTGACCAGGTAGCCCTTGACATTCTTGCGTACGGAGGTGTCGAAGGTCTCCGCGACCTTGCCGCCCTGCCGCACCAGCAGCCGGAACCGGTCCTCCGGCGGGTTCTCGCCCTCGGCGTCGGCGACCTCGATGGAGATGCCGTCGCCGGCGCCGGGCCGGGCGGAGACCAGGAAGCCGCCGATGGCCACGGAGGGCGCCGGGGCGATCTCCTGCGGGGCGCCCTCGGCGGGGCCGCCGACGCGCACGATGTACGCGGCGCCGCCGCCGTTGCTGAAGAACCCGTGGACGGCGAGCGTGAGGTACGTGTCCGGGGTGAAGGTGCCGAAGGTCGAAACGTACTGGTCCCAGCTGGTCACCAGCGTCGGCCGGTGGAACGGGCCGGTCTCAGCGAAGCCGACGAAGGCGGCGACCGCGGTGCCGACTCCCTCGATGGGCCGTGCTCCGGACTGCACCTCCTCCACGTAAACACCTGGGGTGAGGTACGACGGCATGCTCGCTCCTTCGGCTGGTCAGTCGTTCGCCCGCCCAGTCTTCCCAGCGGGTGCGCGCGGGCAGTAGGCCCCAAAGTCCTGGCCGGGGGGCAGGGCCGCTGCCTTTCCGGGCCTGTAGGGCCGGTCACACGCCGACACCGCCGCAAGGGGTGAATTCCGGCCAGAAATTATCGGCCGCAGGAGCGAAATCGGCCGAATTTCCACCGTGGCCCGGAGCAACCGGAGGAAGCCGAATCCGCTCCGGCCTGCACACACCGGATTGGTCCAGTCCATTCGACGCATCCGGAAATGACCGGGAATCGCCCCGGGAACGGCTTCATTCACCGGCTGCCCGTACTCCGCGCATTTACGCGTCCAGCACTTGCGCGTGTGTCCTGATGTGGGAAGGGACACATCCGGATGAACACCCGATGGATCATCAGCGCAGGTCGCACCGGCTGCCGTTCACATCACCGGAACAGAAGTGCGAGCGCCCGGCGCTATCGTTCATCCCGCGAGACATCGGTCAGCACACCGCTGACATTGACTACTTGGTGGCACCGGGAAGCCTGCCTGCCGGTGGCCGGAGTCCCGGGCTTGGCACAGGTCACGGAAGCGGTGACCGCCGCGTTCTCCGGAATCTGAATGGGGGTGACCCAGTGATAGTCCTGGTTCCTGAACGTCTCCAGCGCGATCGTGGTGATCTTCCGTTCGCCGAAGGAGATGGTCAGCAGCCCTTCGTCGCCCTGGAAATTGGCCACGACGATGTCCGTGACACCGAAAGTCTTGCCTTCCGGGACCACATAGGTGCGGGTTTCCTTGCCCCCGGCACGCGTCTGCACGTCGATCGTCGCGGAGCTCTGCTGCTCGCCGGCTCCGCCGGTGGACCCGGTCGTGCCCGAGCCGCCCGTGCCGCCGCCTCCACCGGTCCCGTCCGCGCCCGCCGTGCTCCCCTGCCCCTGCCCCTTCGGCTGCCCCTGGCCGCCCCCGGTGGCACCGCCGGACGCGGCTCCGCCCTCCTGCCGGGCCTGCCGGTTCTCCTCCTGCGCGGCCTTGGTGCCCGCCTCCTGCGCGGTGGACCGGATGGTCGGCCGCACCAGCGCGAACCAGGCGAGCAGCAGGGCCAGGATCGCCGCGAGCAGGATGAGCAGCCAGCGCGGCAGCAGCGGGAGCTGGGCGAACTCGCCCTGCAGGGTCTCGGCTTGCGCCCGGTCGGCCCGCGCGTCCTCGACGGGCGCGCCGCCCTCGGCCTCGGGCTCCCCGACGACGACCTCGAACGGCCAGTCCGCCGGGGCGCCGAACCAGATCAGCTTGCGGGCCCGGACCTTGAGCCCCGACTCCGCCGACTCGCCGGGCTCCAGGCGCCGCCGCTCCGGCGTGAACGCGAGCCGCAGCTCCTCGCCCTGCTGCCGCCCGGCGAACGCGAGGTCGATGGGAGCGTTCCCCCGGTTCTGCACCGCCGTACGGAAGCGGGCGCCCAGCCAGCCCCGGCGGCGTCCCGGTTCCAGGCTCGCGCGCAGCTCGTGGAACGGCTCGACGACCACCGTCATCTCGGGGACGGCCACCGCCTCGGGGTGCTCGGCGGGCAGCACCTTTATCCCCAGGGGCAGTTCGCCTGCCCGCACCTCGTGCGACCGGGGCGGCGCGAACCGCACCGTGACGGTCTCCGAGGTGCCCGGATAGAGCGAGACCCGTGCCGGTTCCACCGTGGTCCATGCCGCGCAGTCGCCGACCACGTCGAGGGAGTACGCCTCGACGATGTCGCCGTCGTTGCGCACGGTCAGCGTGGTCGTCGCTTCGGCGCCGGGCGACACCGTCACCGTGGGCATGTCGAGTTCGGCAGATGTGGTCACGATGCGACGCTAGGCCGCACCGCGCTCCCGGCAGCAGGGGCGCGAGGGCAATGTGCGGGCACGCGCGGTGCCCCGGCGGCACACCCGCGCCGGATGCCCGCACCGCATCCCCGGGCCCGGTCGCCCTGCGCACACCGGACGAACGCGTACGGCACCGGACGGAACGGACAGCGACGGAAGCGGCCCAGAAGGACGAGCACATGACGACCATCACGACAGACATGACGACGACGAAGGAGGCGGCGGGCCTGCGCGCCCTCTCGCCGCCCGAACGCCCCGCACCCGCCCCGCACGCCCCCGCACTCGGCCGGATCGCGGTCGCGGTGTACGCGGAGGACCTGATACTGCGGACCGGGGTGGTGCAGCAGCTGCGCCAGCGCCCGGAGATCGAACTGGTACCGGACGAGGAGGCGGACCGCGCCCAGGTCTCCCTCGTCGTGGTGGACATGGTGAACGAACCGGCCGTGCAGCTCCTGCACCGCCTCCAGCGCAACACCGCGACCCGCACCGGCCTGGTCGTCGGCTACTTCGAGGCGGGCGCCCTCCAGACCCTGATCGAGTACGGGGTCGCGGCCGTGCTGCGGCGCGGCGAGGCCGACCAGGACCGCCTCGTGCATCTCGTGACGGCCGTCGCGAAGGGCGAGGGGGTCCTTCCCGGCGACCTCCTCGGCAAGCTCATCGACCACGTGAGCAGCCTGCACCGCTCGGTCCTGGACCCGAGGGGGCTCTCCCTGTCCACGCTCACGACGCGTGAGGCGGAGATGATCCGGCTGGTGTCGGAGGGCTACGGCACGGCGGAGATCGCCCAGAAGACCTCGTACTCCGAACGCACCGTCAAGAACGTGCTGCACGAGGTCGCGACCAGACTCAACCTGCGCAACCGGGCACACGCCGTGGGCTACGCGATGCGCCACGGCCTCATCTGACCCACACCGGACGGCCGGTCGTTCCGGCCGCCCGGGACGGCTCGCGGGCGGCCCGGGGGCAGCCGATGTTGCCCCTGGGGCACCCCGAACCGGCCGGCGGAGCGGATGCGGACGGTGGGCGCCATGTCGTGCGGCCTTCCGGGATTCGCCCGTCCATGCCTCCGGTCACGGCCCTTCCGCCGACCGTTGGGTCTTCCGCAGGCGCGGGGCGTCGTCATCGGGGACGTCCGGAGACGCGAAGTGGAACGGCACGCGAAGGTGGCGGGCCAGCGCCCGGCCGGCCTCGTCCGCGGCGACACCAGGTGGAGGGCCGTCGGATCGGTGATGGACCGTCGCGAGATGGCCCTCCCCTTCCGGGTCGTCCAGAACGGCGACCATGAGCACGAACCAGTCGTGCACCGTATCCCCGTCCCAGAACGCCTCCACCGCCACCACACGGCCCGGAAGAGCCGCAGCGCGGGCCGCGAGTGAGGGGAGGCCCAGCGGATCGGGCGGCGTTCGCTCCACACGGTCGCCCAGAGCCTCGTACCGCGCGTGGACCACCCGCTCGGCTTCGTGCAGGCCCACCCCCAGCGGGCGCAGCGCCTCCCAGACGGACCTGACCGCCGACAGCCGGCGGTCGCACAGCACATCGGCATCGACCGCTCGGCGGGTCCGTACCTCCAGGTAGGCCCACCAGCCGCTCACCGGGTCACCGGCCGGGATCTCGGAGTGCACTTCACAGCTTCGAACATACGCGGCCCCCGGCGCCCGCCCCCAAAGGGCAGCCGCTCTTCCCCGTCCCCGGTACCGCGGGCCCTGTTCCCTCGCCCCCTTGGGGGTGATGCTCGGTGTGGAGATCCATCGACACAGACTGCGAGGTGGGCCGTGGGCGGTCCTGCTGGCCCGGCGAGGAGTGCCCGGTGGCGGCGGCTCGGGGGTGCGCTGGTGCTGCTGACGCCGCTGCTCGTGGCGGGGTCCGTATCCGCACCGCAGGCCGCGCAGCCGGCCGCCGCCGCGTCGGACGCGAAGGCGGCGGCGGACACCGGCCGGATCGTGTTCGCCGGGACCGGCCACCGCAGCCTGGGCGAGGCCACATCGGATGAGGCGACCGGGGACCTGTTCGCCTCCGGGCCCGCCCACTACGACCAGGACCCGTACGGGCGCGGGGACGTGCTCGTCTTCACCAGCTTGCGCGACGAGGTTCGACCGCAGGTGTACCTGCGGGACGCGAAGGGCGACGTACGCAGGCTGACCTCCGGCATGGACGCCGCGCACCCCGAACTCTCGGTGGACGGGCAGACGGTGGTGTTCGACTCCGCCGACGACACCGGGCAGCGGGACCTGTGGTCGGTGGACGTGGCCGGCGGCGAGCCGCGGCAGTTGACGGACACGGCCGCGAACGAGACGTCCCCGACGCTCTCCCCGGACGGCAAGCGGATCGCGTACGCGAGCGACGGCGGCCCCGAACCCGGTACGCAGATCTACGCACGCGACCTGGCCGGCGGCCCGGTGACCTGCCTCAGCGACAGCACACAGGGCGACGCGGACGAGCCCGAGTGGAACCCGCTGAACGACGCCACCCACCGGTCCCGCGTCGTCTACACGCTGCACGTCGAGCCGACCTCCGACGAGGACACCGGCCACCGGCTGCGGGTCTCGGACTCGGCGGGGAAGGGGCGTGAGGTCTTCGCCGGCCTCGGCGCCGACTGGGGCACCCGGTCGGCGGCCTGGCTGCCGGACGGCGAGGGGCTCTACTTCCTCAGCCCGAACACGGACTGCGGGTGCTCCGTCTACGACCACGTCTACCGGCTCACGTCCATCGGCGGCCCCGACCCGGAGATGGTCCTCGACGAGGACCGCGAGGTCGGGCCGCCGGCGGTGCTCGGGCCGGCCGGCGCCCCGGTCCCGGTCGTCACCCGCCGCACCACGAAGGACCCCGCGCTCGTCACCCTCCAGGACATGCGGCAGGACGGCTCCGACCCCCGCGACCTGCGGCTCGACGTGCTGCGCGAGGACCCGCGCGCCAAGGCCAACACCAGCGACAACCCCGCCGAGGACCCGCTGTTCCACCCGGCCAAGGGCTACGACCCCTGGACCGAGCGGCAGACGTACACGCCCGACGGGCGGCAGATCGCCGTGACCCGGTTCGAGACGGACAACGGGCAGCGCATCCAGCGGATCTGGCTCACCGACACCGAGGGCGAGCACGCGAAGGCACTGGACCTCGGGCGGGGCCCGAGCGACTGGGACACCGACCCCGCGTTCTCACCGGACGGCACCCGGCTGGCGTTCACCCGCTCCACACCCGGCGCGGACGGCGTCCGCACGAGCCAGGTGCTGATCGCGGACGTCGACACCGACCGGGCGACCGGCCGGGTCACCGGTCGGGTCGTCCCGCCGGCAGACCAGGTGCAGGGCTCCGACGCACAGCCCGCCTGGTCCTCGGACGGCACCCTGATCGCCTTCACCCGCAACCAGGTGATCCGGGGCCTCGGCGGCATCAAGCACGTCTGGACGGCCCCGTCCGGCGACCTGACCGACCAGCACGACCTCAGCGCCACCGCCTGCCCCGGCGAGTGCAAGGTCATCGACGACAGCCCCGCGTTCTCGCCGGACGGCGCCTCCATCGCCTTCAACCGCAAGGACCGCGCCGACCAGATCAACCAGCGGGCCAGTGTCGTCGTCACCTCGCCCAAGGGCGAGAACTGCCGGGTCGTGCTGCCGTCCGACCGGCGCGACGACCCCGCCGCGTGCGGCGCGAAGATCCCGGACGTCGAGACGACCGGCCCGTACCAGCCGCGTGACGTGGCCTGGTCGCCGGACGCCTCCCGGCTGGTCCTCAGCCACCGCCGGGGCAGGGCGCCGAACTCCCCCGAGCAGCTGTCCCAGCTCGACCTGGCGACCGGCACCCTGACCCCGCTCACCGCGGAGCTGCCCGGCCGGCAGAAGGAGCCGGCGTTCCAGTGGAAGGTGGACCTGACGGTCACCGCGCCGCCCACCCTCCCCGCCGTGGAGAGCGGCTCATCGGTGCCCGTCACCGTCACCGTCACCAACCGGGGCCCGGCCCCCTCGCCCGGCACCACGTTCGTCGCCGACCTCCCGCCGGGCGTCCGCCTGGAGGAGCTGACCAGCACCCGCGGCACCTGCGAGGCGGGGACGCCGACCTGCGACCTGGGGCTCCTCGAACCCGGCGCCCGCGTGGAGATCACCGCACGGCTCACCGGCGTCACGGACGGCCCCTGGCAGCTCGGCTGGTCCGTCACCGGCACCGTCCTCGACCCGAACCCCACCGACAACGCCACCGGCACGGACGTCCGGGTCCGCACCACGCCCCGGCCGCCCGCGCCCACCCCCGGACCGGCCGACCCGCCCACGTTCCCGACGCCCCGGCCGCCCGCCCCCCAGCCGCCCGCCGAGCCGCCCGCGCCCGAACCCGAGGCCGGACCCGGCGTCGTCGTACGGGCGCAGCCGAGCCCCGGCTACGTCGGCGGACGCGTCGTGGTGACGTACACCGTGCGCAACGGGAAGAACGCCGTGGCGACCGGGTTGCGGCTGCGGCTCGGGCTGCCCGCCCGCATCCCCGTGGACACGCTCCCGGCCGGCTGCTCGGGCGGGGTGTGCGGGCTGGCCGACCTGGCGCCGGGCGCCTCGTCGGTGCTGCGGGTGGTGCTCGCCCCGGACCGCGCCCTGCGCACCACCATCACCGCGACCCTGACCACCAGCGGCACCGACGCGGACCGGGGCGACAACGTCTCGCGCGTCCCGCTGCGCATCCTCCAGCCGCGCATCGTGTCCGTGCCCGAGGTCGGCAAGCCCGGCTTCGTGACCTCGGTGCGCGGCAAGGACTTCCCGCCCGGTGTGCCGGTGAAACTCACCTGGAAGCCCGGCATCACGGCCGCCGCCGCGCCCACCCGGCCGGCCGGCGACGGGACGTTCATCGCCCAGTTGCTGATCATGGTCAAGGACCGGACCGGGCCGCGCACCATCATCGCGTCCGGCCCCGGCTTCTCGCCGGTGGACACGGACTTCCTGGTGGTCACGGGCAACCTGGTGCCGCCGGACGAGATGGGGCGCCGGTGATCCACGAGGTCGACGAGGGGCTGCGGCTGCTGCTGGTCGACGCCGGACTCCAGGACAGCGGCGTCGAGCTGGTCTTCGACGCCCCGACGAAGGACTGGTCGGCGCGGCGCAACGCCCCCACGGTGAGCGTGTTCCTGTACGGCATCCGCGAGGACGCGGCGCGCCGCCGCAGCGGCACGGCCGAGGAGTACGACGGGGAGGGCGTCGTCACCGGCCGCCGCGCGCCCGCCCGCTGGTTCGAGCTGACGTACCTGGTCACCGCCTGGACCAACCGCCCCCAGGACGAACACCGGCTGCTGTCCGAGGTGTTGCGCTGTCTGATCCGGACGAGCGCGCTCCCCGAACGGATGCTCACGGGCAGCCTCGCCGAACTCGGCCTCACGGTCGAGATGGAGGCCGCTTCGGCCGGTTCGGGCGACCGCCCCTCCACGGTGGACGTGTGGTCGGCGCTGGGCGGCGAGCTGAAGGCCGCCATCGACCTGCGGGTCTGGGCACCGCTCTCCGGCGAACTGGAACCGGTCGGGCCGCCGGTCACGGAGGGCCTGGTGGTGCGCACGGCCGCCGCCGTGGACGGCGGGGCGACCGAACCGGGCCGCCGGCTGCGCTACGAGAACGGCGCGCCGGACCGGCGGGGCGAGGGCTTCGCGGCCGAACGCGAACGGCAGTTGCCGCCGGGCCGGCGCAGGCGCGGGGGCGGAAGCGGGAGCGGGAGCGGGTTGCGATGAGGACCGTACGCGGCGACCTGTACGGAGGCGGCACCCGGTGACCGCCGTACAGCAGACGCCCGCCGGGCTCGACGGGCCGGACGCGGCCGTCGCCGAACTCTGGGCGCGGCTCGGGGAGGTCGAGCGGCGGGTGCGGATCGCGGTCACCCTGCGCCGCGAGGTCGATCCGGAGCCGGACGATCCGTTCCTGGGGCAGTACCTCACGCCCGCCGCCGCCGAACGGGTGCTGGACTCACGCGACGCGTTCCGGCCCGTCCCCGGTCACGGGCCGCAGGACCCGGAACCACCGCCGGGGGGTGGCCGGATCGGCGCGCTGGTGGCCCGGTTCGGTCTTGCCGGGCCCGACGTCGATCTCCTGCTGGTCGCCATGGCCCCGGACATCGACGCCCGGTTCGAGCGGCTGTACGGCTATCTCAACGACGACCTGACCCGGCGCCGGGCCACGATCGGCCTGGCGCTCGAACTGTGCGGCCTGCCCGGCGCGGGCCCCGGCCGGTTCCGGTTCTCGCCGTCCGCGCCGCTCGTCGCGGCCGGTCTGGTGGAGATCCTGGAGCCCGAACGCCCGCTGCTGTCGCGGGTGCTGCGCGTCCCGGACCGGGTCACCGCGCATCTGCTCGGCGACGACGAGGTGGACGCGCGGGCGCACGGCCTGGTGCGGGTGGCCGCGCCGCCGGACGAGCCGGACGGGCCCGGCGGCTGCCCGGTGACCCGGCGCGTCGCGGCGGCGGCCGGCACCGGCAGCGGTCTCGTGCACCTGCTGGACCGGGGCGGCGACCCGGCCCGCCTCGCCGCGGGCGCGCTCGCCGCGGCCGGGCTGCGCCCGCTCGTCGTGGACGCGGCCGCGCTGGCGGCGGCCCCCGAACCGGACCTGGCCGTGCGCGTCCTGGCGACCGAGGCACGGCTGAGCGGCGCCGGGCTCGTCCTGGGCCCGCTGGAGACCCTCGCCCCGGAGCGGCCCAAGGGCGCCGCGCTGCTCGGCGCCCTGTGCGCGGCGGCCGGCGGCGGGGCGCCGCTGCTGCTGTACGGGAAGAAGAACTGGGACCCGCTGTGGGCGGCCGAGAGCCCGGTGACGATCCCGGTCGCCCCGGCGGACCCGGCCGACGCGATACGGCGCTGGCGCGGCGCGCTCGCCGACGCGGGCGCGGGCATGGGTTTGGGCGCGGGTACGGGGATGGGCGCGGGCGCCGACGACGGGCCGGCCGCCGGCACCGGGTCCGCCGAAGCCGACGCCGACGCCGACGCCGAACTGGTGGACGCCATCCGCGCGTACCGGCTGGACAGTGCGCAGATCCGCCGCGCCGCCACCGTGGCGTCCCGGCTGGCCGCCCTGGAGGGCCGGCCGGTGGCCGCGGGCGACCTGCGCACGGCCGTACGCGCGCAGAACGGGGCCGGGCTGGCCCGGCTCGCCCGCCGCATCGAGCCCGCGGTCGGCTGGGACGACCTGGTGCTGCCCCCGGCGACCCGCCGCCAGCTGTCCGACCTGGCGCTGCGCGCCCGCCACCGCGACCAGGTGCTGGGCCGGTGGCGGATGCGGCCGGGCGGCGGCCGGGGGCGCGGGATCGTCGCGCTGTTCGCCGGGGAGTCCGGGACGGGCAAGACCATGTCGGCGGAGGTGATCGCGGCGGACCTGGGCATGGAGCTGTACGTCGTGGACCTGTCGTCCGTGGTGGACAAGTACGTCGGGGAGACCGAGAAGAACCTGGAGCGGATCTTCACGGAGGCGTCCGACGTCAACGCGGTGCTGCTGTTCGACGAGGCGGACGCCGTCTTCGGGAAGCGCTCGCAGGTCAAGGACGCGCAGGACCGGCACGCCAATGTGGAGTCGGCCTATCTGCTCCAGCGCATCGAGTCCTTCGACGGCATCGCCGTCCTCACGACGAACCTGCGCGCCAACCTGGACGAGGCGTTCACCCGCCGTCTGGACGTGGTCGCGGACTTCCCCGTGCCCAACGCCGAACAGCGGCTCGCCCTGTGGGAACGCTGCCTCGGCACGGAGATCCCCCGCGCCCCGGACCTGGACCTGCCGACGTGCGCGGAGCGGTTCGAGCTGACGGGCGGCTCGATCCGGGCGTGCGCGGTGACCGCCGCGTACCAGGCGGCGGACTCGGGCCGCCCGCTGGACACGGACCAGCTGGTCACCGCGGTGCTGGCGGAGTACCGCAAGCTCGGACGGCTGGTCCTGGACAGCGAGTTCGGCCCGTGGCTGCGGCGTACGCGCAACCCCGGCAGCGGCGGACGGTGAGATTCAGAGAGGGCGGACGGTGAGGATCTGCTCCGCCCGGCCGACCGCGCCGTGGACGTCGTGCAGGACGGTGCTGGTGAGGCCCTGACCGGTGGGGCCGAAGACGACGGTGGTGTCGAGTCCGGTCCAGCGGCCCTCGGGCTGCCGGTGCAGATGGATCGTCAGGTCCACGTTGGGGAACATCCACTCGGTGGGCTGCTCGCGTACGGCGATGCCGTTGGCGGTGTCCACGAGCGCCACGAACGAGGCCACCGGGCCCACCGGCTCGCCCGCGACCAGGTCGAGCGGGGTGGAGATCCAGGCCGTCGTGCGGCCCGGCAGCGGCGGGGCGAGCGGGCGCACGTCGATGGAGGCGACGTAGCCGCCGGGCCAGAGGTCGGCCATCGGCCAGGGCGCGAGGGCCTCCGGCGGGGTGAGCCGGGCGGCCTCGCCGTCGGCGACCTCCATGGTGTCCACGGGCGCCAGGGCCCAGGCGCGGGCCCGGACGACCGGGCGGCCGGCGATGAGGGCGACGGCCTCCACCAGTTCGATGGTGCGGCCGGGGCGCAGGGTCTCGACCCGGATCTCGCACTCGTCCAGGGCGAGCCGGCCCAGGATGTCGAAGCCGATCCGGGACAGCAGCAGCCGCTCGCCGGGCCGGTCGGCGAGATGGCGCTCGATGGCGTGGACGAGGAGCCCGCCGAAGGGGCTGAAGTGCACCTCGTCCGTGCTCCACGCGCCGCTCGCGTGCGCGGTCGGCTTGTAGCGGTGGGCGTCGATGCGCTCGTAGTAGCTGCCGGTGTTCAACGGATGCGTCCCTCGCGGCCGTACGGATCAGGAGCCCCCAGCGTGCCACCGGCCGCGCCGGGCTGCGGGGTGACACCTGCCACACGTACGCACCACCCCGCCCCGCACGCCCCGCCCCGTACGCTCCACGCCCGCCGCCGGGCGTGATCAATTCGCAACCGATTCAGGTCTTGACCGATACCCATCAAGGAGTCACGCGATTACGCTCCGAAGCATGGCCGACAGCGCAACCCCCACCGACCTCACCGAGGACCGCCCCGTCTACGTCATCGGCGGCGGCCCCGGCGGACTGGCCACCGCCGCCGCCCTGCGCGCGCGGGGCGTCCGGGCCGTCGTGCTGGAGAAGTCCGGGGACGTCGGCGCGTCCTGGCGCAACCACTACGACCGGCTGCGCCTGCACACCACCCGGCGCTGGTCCGCGCTCCCCGGCCTCCCGATGCCCAGGAAGTTCGGCCGCTGGGTCGCCCGCGACAACGTGGTGCGCTACCTGGAGAAGTACGCCGAGCACCATGAGCTGGAGGTCGTGACCGGCGTCGAGGTCTCCCGCGTGGACCCGGCGGCGGACGGCAGCGGGTGGCGGCTGAGCGCGAGCGGCGGCCGTGAACTGACCGGCCGGGCCGTCGTCGTGGCCACCGGGTTCAACCACACCCCGAAGCTGCCGGACTGGCCGGGCCGCGAGAAGTTCACCGGCGAACTGCTGCACGCCGCGCAGTACCGCTCCCCCGCCCCGTACGCCGGGCGCGACGTGCTGGTCGTCGGCGTCGGCAACACGGGTGCGGAGATCGCCGTCGATCTGGTGGAGGGCGGGGCGGAGCGGGTACGGATCGCGGTGCGCACCGCGCCGTTCGTCGTACGGCGCTCCACGCTGGGCTGGCCCTCGCAGGCCAACGGCATCCTGATACGCCGGATGCCCGCGTTCCTGCTGAACCGGGCCGGGCGCCTGATGGCGCGCGTCGCCACGCCCGACCTGTCGGCGTACGGCCTGCCCCGGCCGGACACGGCCCTGCACGCGCGGATCAGGCAGGGCGCGGTGCCGGTCCTGGACGTCGGCCTGGTGGACGCCGTGAAGCGGGGCCGGGTCGAACCGGTGGCGGCCGTCGAGTCGTTCGACGGGGACGCGGTGGTCCTGGCGGACGGCACGCGCGCCACCCCGGACGTCGTGATCGCGGCGACCGGCTATCTGCGGGGCCTCGAACCGCTGGTCGGCCACCTCGGGGTGCTGGACGAGCGGGGCCGCCCGCTGGTGCGCGGCACCCGCGCCCCGAAGCAGGCCCCCGGCCTCTACTTCACCGGCTTCACCAACCCGATCAGCGGCATGCTCCGCGAACTGGCCCGCGACGCGCGGAAGATCGCGAAGCGGATAGCCAGGCGGTCGGCCCGGTCCGGCCGCTGACCGTCAGCGGGTGAGGGTGTACCAGCCGGGGTCGTCGATGTCCCCGTACTCCTGAAGGAGCTTCAGGTGGCCCGGCGTACCGCCGATCGACCACGCGTCGGCGTTGAACGCACACTCCCCGACGGTCAGGTCCAGGCGCTGGCTCCAGGTGTTCGAGTCGCCGGGCTCGTACGTCCACCGGCCGGTCCCCGTGCAGCGGTAGCGGTCGGAGCCGGTGTCCGCGCGGTCCTCGTACGCGGCGTCGTGGTCCGTCAGCCGTTCGGCGCGGGCGGTGCCGTCGGCGGACAGCCACAGCGTGCCGCCGTGTCCGTCGCGCCAGGTTCCGGCGAGCTGGGCGGCGGTCGCCTTCGGCGGGCTGTACTCGGTGACCAGCCCGGTCCCGTACGCCGTCGCGCCGAGCCCGAAGATTGCTACGGCCGCCGCCGCCCCGTACCCCAGGACGCGCAGGAGCCGGCCGCCGTGCAGGGCGGCGTCCCGCGCGAGGAGGGCGGACCCGGCGAGGAGCGCGTACGCCGTCAGCCCGACGAGGGCCAGGGTGCCGGGACCGGGGCGCAGGGCGATCCCCGCGACGGCCGTGACCAGGACCGCCGGGAGCACCGCGACGGCGGGCACCCACCACCAGGCGTCCCGCCCGGCCGCCCGGTCGCTCACCCGGCGGGCCGCCCACACCACGGGCAGCACCACGAGGAGGCTGCCCACGAGCGCGAACGGCACCCCGAAGCAGGACAGGAACGGCAGGACGAGCAGCATCCCGCCGAATCCGTCCGGCGGCGCGGGTGTCTCGGCGGCCAGTTCGGCGAAGCCGAACACCTCGGTGGCCAGGGCCGTTCCCACGAACAGCGCGGCGGCCCCGGCGACGATCGGGTGCCCCGACCAGACGGACGGCTCGCGCGTGTCCCCCACAGTGTCCTTCGTCATGTGCGCCCCCTCGCACGCATTCTCACTCGCGCGCGGCGGCGACCTGCGGGCGGGGGTGGCGGATGACCAGGGCCATCAGCGCGGCGACCGCGCACAGCGCGCCGGCCGCGTACCAGACGACGTCGTACGTACCGAAGACGTCCCGCGCCACGCCGCCCAGGAAAGCCACCAGCGCGGCGCCCACCTGGTGCGAGGCCAGCACCCAGCCGAAGACGACCGCGCTGTCCTCGCCGTACTGCTCCCGGCACAGGGCCAGGGTGGGCGGGACGGTGGCGACCCAGTCCAGGCCGTAGAAGACGATGAAGAAGACCATCGGGGGCTCGACGGTGGCCTGCATCAGGATCGGCAGGAACAGCAGCGAGACGCCGCGCAGCGCGTAGTAGACCGCCAGCAGCCGGCGGGCGTCGAAGCGGTCGGTGAGCCAGCCGGAGAAGACCGTGCCGATGATGTCGAAGATCCCGATGACCGCGAGGAGCGAGGCCGCGACGGTGGCGGGCATGTGGTGGTCGTGCGCCGAGGGCACGAAGTGCGTACGGATGAGGCCGTTGGTGGAGGCGCCGCAGATCGCGAAGGACCCGGCCAGCAGCCAGAACGGTCCGCCGCGCGCCGCGTCGAACAGGACCCGTACGGCCCGGCCGGCCGCCCCGCGCGCGGGCGCGGGCTTCTCGACGTACTCCCCGCCGTACGGGGCGAGCCCCACGTCGGCCGGGTGGTCGCGCATCAGCAGCCACACGAACGGGACGACGACCAGGGCCGCGAGCGCCACGGTCACCGACGCGGGACGCCAGCCGTGCTCCTCCACGATCCAGGCGCACAGCGGCAGGAAGACCAGCTGCCCGGAGGCCCCGGCGGCGGTCAGAATCCCGGTGACCAGGCCGCGCCGGGTGGTGAACCAGCGGTCGGTGACGGTCGCGGAGAACGCCAGCGCCATCGACCCGGTGCCGAGGCCCACCAGGACGCCCCAGTAGAGCATCAGCTGCCAGGCGGCCGTCATCCACACACTGGCCAGCGCCCCGGCCGCGATCGCGGTGAGCGCCACCGCGACCACCCGGCGGATGCCGAACCGGTCCATCAGCGCGGCGGCGAACGGCGCGGTGAGCCCGTACAGCGCCATGTCGATGGAGACAGCCAGCCCGATCTCCCCGCGCGACCAGCCGAAGTCGTCCTGGAGCGGGTCGAAGAGCAGACCGGGCAGGGAGTTGAAGGCGGCGCCGCCGATGATCGTCACAAAGGTGACGGCGGCGACGATCCAGGACCGGTGAATACGCCAACGGCTGGGCGCTTCCGGGGTGTTGGGCCGCCCGGTGGCGGCGGCGCGGGTGCTCTCGATCGTCGGATTCACCCCTTCAGCATCCGACCACCCCGCACCCCCTCACGAGTGGCCCGAGGGCCACCCTCCGCAAGATTCGGGCCACACCACCTCACCCGCATACGCGTACGATGCGCGACGCCGTACCGTCCACGTTCCGGGGGGACTTCATGCAGTGGGCCGAGCGCCAGCACTTCGACCGCCGATCGGCGCTGATGCAGGGCTGGGGCACCCTGCTCCTCGTCATCGCCTGCCTCCTGTGGATCAGGCTGGGCTTCCTGATCCACGACTCGGAGAACACCCTGCACTGCTTCGACGCGTCCATCTGCGAGATGGACACCACCATGCCCAAGCAACTGACCCTGCTGGCCTTCTCCGCCCCCCTCTCCACAGCCGGCACAGCCCTCCTCGTCACCGGGATCGCCCGCCGTCAGACCAGCGCCCACGTCCTGACGGTGATCGACATGCAACAGACCGAAGCCCGCCGCCGCAACAAGTAGCCCTCCGGGTCGCCCATGCCGGGCCGGGCGTAACTCGTTTGCGTGGTTCGGCGCGTTTCCGGTTCCGTTGGAGCGGTGGCCAACTTGCGCGGGGAGGAGCCGGGTCGTGACAGACGGGGGATGTGTCTTCTGCGGGATTGTGCGGGGGCAGGCCGAGGGGAGCCTGGTCCACGAGGACGACTCGGTGGTGGCCTTCATGGACCTTCAGCCGGTGACCCCGGGCCATCTGCTCGTCGTCCCGAGGACACACGCGGTGGGGCTCCAGGATCTGGAGGAGGAGGTCGGGGTCCGGATGTGGAGGGTGGCCCATCGGCTGGGACGGGCGCTGCGCCGGTCGGGGCTGGAGTGTGACGGGGTCAATCTGTTCCTCGCCGATGGGGAGGCCGCCTTCCAGGAGGTCTTCCACGTCCATCTGCACGTCTTCCCCCGCTTCGCCGGCGATGGCTTCAGGATCGATGCCGACTGGCGGGAGCGGGACCGCCGGGAGCTCGACGAGGCCGCGGCCGCTGTGCGCGCGGGCCTCCGCGCTCTGGAGACGCCCTGGACCGGCTGACCCGCGACCGCTTCGCCGGCGGTCGCGGCGGGCTCCCGCGGCGCCGTCAGGGGATGCGTTCCAGGTTGCGGATGGGGCGGGAGGTCAGGAGTACGGCCACCACCGCGAGGTTGATCACCGCGCCGGCTATCAGGACCTCCGCCGTGCCCAGTTGGTCGGCTGCCGGGCCGGCCAGGGCGCGGCCCGCGGCGACCATGAGGAGGGAGCCGGCCACGTCGTAGGCGTGGAGGCGGTTGAGGGATTCGGGGGGTATGTGGGTCTGGACGGTGGTGGACCACATCACGAGCCAGAAGGCGGCGGACGCGCCGGCGACGATCTGGCCGACGGCCAGGGCCGGTACGGAGAGGCCGAGGCCCAGGACGACCAGGTTGACGCAGACGCCGGTGAGGGCGACGGCGCCCGCCGCGAGCGGGCGGCGGGGGCGCAGCCGCAGGGCGAGGAGGCCGCCGACGACGCTGCCGGCGCCGTTCACCGCCATCATCGCGCCGTACGTGCCGGAGCCGTGCGCCTCGGTGACCCGGACGGCGGTGAGCGGGAGCATCGGGCCGAGGACGGCGAAGCCGTAGACCGTCCAGATGGCGATCACGCCCCACAGCCAGCTGCGGGCGGTGAACTCCTTCCAGCCGCCGATCAGTTCGGCGGCGAAGGAGCCGCGCGGCGCGTCGTCCGAGGGGGCCGGGGCCAGCCGGAGCAGGAAGAGGCAGGCTCCGGAGACCAGGAAGGTGGAGGCGTTGGCCGCGTAGACCGCGCCGGCGCTCGCCAGGCCGACGAGGATGCCGGCGAAGGCCGGGCCGGCCATGGTCATCAGCGCCTCGGAGACCCGCAGTACGGCGTTGGCGCGCTGCACGTCCGGCGCCACGCGCGGCACGGTGGAGGCGACGCCCGGCTGGAACAGCGCCGCCCCGACGCCGGCCACCGAGCTGAGCGCGTACACCGTCCACAGCGGCGGGTTGCCGGTGGAGAAGGAGACGGCGAGCACCGCGGCGCCGACCAGGCGCAGCGCGTCGGCGATGAGCATCATGCGGCGCGGTGTGAACCGGTCCGCGAGGACGCCGCCGAAGAGCACGAACAGGGCGAGCGGGCCCATCCAGCAGGCCAGCGCGTAGCCGACCGAGGAGGCGGGGCGGCCCGCGTCGAGCAGGCCGGCGGTGAGCGCCACGGGGATCATTCCGTCGCCGAAAACGGCGGCGGTCCGGGCGACGAAGAACAACCGGAATCCACGGTTCCAGAGTTGCCGGCCCGGTTCCTCGACGTGCGGGAGCGAGGGCGGGCCGCCGGGGGCGGCCTGGGGGCCCGCGGCGGGAATGCACACGGGATCTGCTGACTTTTCCTTCACACCGAGGACATGTATCAGCTTATGGTCTATACCAGCTAGGGCCTTTTTGCTGGGCCGGGCCGGGCCGAAGGGAGTCCGCTGTGCCGCACCGGGTCGTCGTTCTCGCCCTTGATGGGCTTCTCCCCTTCGAACTGGGCATTCCCCAGAGGATTTTCGGGCTCGCCCGCCCTCTGGGGACCCAGGGCCGGAGCAGTCGCAAGCTGTACGACGTCGTGACCTGTTCCATACGTCCGCCGGGCCCGGTCCGTACCGACGCGGACTTCACGATCATGGTCGGCCAGGGCCCCGAGGCGCTCGCCACCGCCGACACCGTCGTCGTCCCGGCCAGTTACGAGCTGGGGCCCGTGCACAGCGAGGGCCGGCTGACCGAGGGGCTGGCCGCCGCCTTCGCGTACATACGGCCGGGCACCCGGATGGTGTCCATCTGCACCGGCAGCTACGTGCTGGCCGCCGCCGGCTATCTCGACGGGCGCCCCGCCACCACGCACTGGGCCTACGCCGACCACTTCCAGCGGGTCTTCCCCGCCGTGCGCGTCGACCCGGACGTCCTGTTCATCGACGACGGGGACGTCCTGACGTCCGCCGGGGTCGCCGCCGGGATCGACCTCTGCCTGCACATGGTGCGCCGCGACCACGGCACGGCCGTCGCCAACGATGTCGCCCGGCGCACGGTGGTGCCGCCGCACCGCGAGGGCGGCCAGGCGCAGTACATCCAGCGGCCCGTCCCGGACACCCAGTTCGCCACGACGACCACCGCGCGGGCCTGGGCGCTGGCCCGGCTGGAGCGGCCGATCCTGCTGCGGGACATGGCCCAGCAGGAGTCGATGAGCGTACGGACGTTCACCCGGCGGTTCCGCGAGGAGGTCGGCGTCAGTCCGGTGCAGTGGCTGACCCGGCAGCGGGTGGAACTGGCGCGCCGGCTGCTGGAGTCCACCGACCTGTCCATCGACCAGGTGGCCAGGGACGCGGGGTTCGGCACCTCCACGTCCCTGCGGCAGCACCTCCAGGCGGCCCTGGGCGTCTCGCCCACGGTGTACCGGCGTACGTTCCGCGCGACGGCGGGCAGCCCGGCCGCAGGCAGCCCGGCGGCCGGGAACCGGTTCTGAGGGCCCGGCGGAGTCAAGGGCTCGAAGGGCCGCCCGGCGCAGCCGCCTCAGCCGCCCTGCGGGACCGCGTGGGACGGTTCGGCGCCCTGGACGGCCCCGTGCGCGCCGGGCTGGAGCTGCACCTGGACGAGCGGGATACGGCGGTCCACCTCGCACCAGATCCGCTTGCCCGCGCCCTCCGGCTGCCAGCCCCAGCGGTCGGCCAGGCCGTCCACCAGTTCCAGGCCGCGGCCGCCGGTGTCCTCACCGCGTGCGTGCCGCTGCTGGGGCGGGCGGCAGCTGGCGTCGGCGACCTCGACCCGGACCGTACCGACGCTCCCCGGCCCGCCCGGCGAGCCGAACAGCATGCGCAGCACGGCGGGGCAGCCGGTGTGCACGACCGCGTTGGTGACCAGCTCCGAGATGAGCAGGATCAGGGTCTCGGCCAGCGGCTCGTCATCCGCCAGGCCGGACCCGGCGAGCCGTGAGCGCGCCCATCTGCGGGCCCGTCCGACCTCCGCGGGGTCGGGCCCGACCTCCAACTGAACCTGAAGCACCTGCACCGCTCACACCATCCGAACCGGCGGACACATCGCCTCGCGCCTCCTCATCAGGGTCACGGAACGTGATTCCCTTGCACGACAGCATGGTTGACGTACAGTCACCGCAACAAGCGCTTCGGGCATATTCCAGCGCGAAGGAGTACGCGTGGTGCATACTGTGCGACGCACATCGCGGAGAGTCGAACAACGGGACCGCGCCGGCCGGAGAATCGTCTCCCCCGGAGACCCGGCCACACCGCTCCGACCACGGGCGGAGCACCCCTCGCGGACCCGGCGCGCCGCACAGGCCACCCCCGGACCGCCAGGTTCCAGATCCACTCGCATGCCTCGGAGGGTACCTGAGTCGGGCACCGACTCCACCCCGTGACGAAGCACGCAAACGGCACAAGCCGTGATCGCCCGTCGATGGTCGCGCTGCGTCACGCCCAAGGGCGGAATGCCCCCGGGCGTGACGTTCCCCCGCGGCCGCCCCGCTACTCGGGTTCGATCACCGTGAAGTACGCGGCGAGCGCGGCCACCGCGTCGTCCTCGACGACCCCGCCGTCCCGGTCCACGTCCAGGCTCTGCGCGGCGAACGCCGCCGCCTCCGGCCCGGCCCCGAGCACCCGCAGCGCCCGCTCGACCGCGGCCACCGGCGCCCCGCCGTCGCCCGTGGGCCCGGCCGCCACCGCGAGCGCCGCCCGCAGGAACGGGCGGGCGATCTCCGCGAACCGCTCCGGATTGTCCCGGAGCCGCTTCACCGCGCCCCCGACGAACTCCTCACGGGTGACCCGCTGGTCCCCGTCCACATCGGCGATGCCGGCCATGCCCTGCCAGAACGCCTCGGCGCCGCTGTAGAGCGCCTGACCCTTGTCGCAGCGGGCCGTCGTACCGAACTCGGTGAGCAGACGGGCCGCGGCGGCGTTGAAATCCGCGCGATCGATGTATCCACTGCCGTCCTGGTCGAAGGCGGCGAAGCGGAAGGCGATCTTGCGCTCATACTCTGCGCTGTCCATGCGGGGAGAGTACGACGCCCCGAGGCGTCACGTGTCACTTACCTGATTCAGCCCCTGGCCGACCCGCGTCCGCACCCCCGGATACGGCTGTTTCAGGCCGTCAGCGGCTCGGACTCCTCATCGACGGCCGCATCCCAGTCCGGATACACGTCGAACAGCCGGCGCACCCCGAGCGCGGCCAGCACCCGGTTGACGTGCGAGCCCTCCTCGGCGCCCCGCGCCGGCAGGATCAGCCGCAGCCGGCCCCCGCAGGACCGCATCAGACGGCGCGAGGCGATCAGCACGCCGACCCCGCTGGAGTCGCAGAACCGGACCCCGGACAGGTCGAGCACCACGTCGTGGCGGCCCGCGGCGACCGCGTCGTGCACGGACTGGCGGACGGTGGCGGAGGTGAGGAGGTCCAGTTCACCGGCTATGTGCAGCACGGTCCATCCGCCCCGCTCGGTCTCCGAGACTTTCAGGGTCACGACTGGGCCTCTCGCTCCGGGGATTCCGGCGAGCCCGGCGATCCGGAAGTTTGCGTTCCTCCATTCGCCGCTGCCCCCGTGGGCCCCTCGCGAAACACCGGCCACGAAGGACCGGTCCGGAAACGATTCCGGCAGAAATGATCGCTTCGGGTCCGATTCCGTCAGACGGCGGGGTCGCATTCCCTACCATCCGGGACGCCCCGAGGGACGTACTTGCCGTAAAGGGGCGTGTTCAGTGGGGGTGGCCGACTACATTCGGACGGAACGACGAGGACGGACACCAGGTTTCCGCGGCCGGAGGCGGGAGGTCAGATGGCCAAAAACGCACCACCCCGCTGGGATCGCAGGATTCAGCAGCGGCTGGCCCGCGGCGAGGCGGCCGCCCTCGGCGAGATGTACGACCGGTTCGCCGCGCTCGTCCACAGCCAGGCCAACCGGATGCTGGACGACGAGGACGCCGCCGACCTGGTCACCCGCGAGGTCTTCGGATACGTCTGGGAGCATCCGGAGGCGTACGACCCGAAGCAGGGCTCCATGCGGGCCTGGGTGGCCCATCTCACCCACCGCGAGTCCGTCCGCCGGCTGCGCGCCGACGCCGACGCCGACGGTGGCCCCGACGACCCGGACGAGCTGGACGAACGGGTGCGCCGGGCCACCTCGGCCGCCCGTGCCGACTACATCGTCGCGTCCATGCCCGCCCCGCTGCGGGCCGCCCTGGAGCTGGCGTACGCGCAGCGCCGGGACTACCGGCAGGCCGCCGCGGACCTCGGGGTCACCGAGGACGAGGCGCGGCGCCGGCTGCGGCTCGGGCTGCAACTGCTGGCCACCGCCCGGACCCGCCCGCCGGAGGGCGCCCCGCCGCCGGGGTACGGGAGGGCGCTGTGAGCGGTGGTACGGACGGCCGGGACGAGGAGGGCCGCGAGGAGGAGGTACGCGGCGCCCGCCGCATACCGGGCCCGCGGCCGCCCGCCGACGACTTCGGCGACCTGAGCCGCGTACCGCTGCCGCCACCGGCGCAGCCCCAGCCACCACCGGAGGCGGCCGTGCCCGCACCGTCCGCACCACCCGCCCCCGTACTGCCGCACCGCGTGCTCCAGGCGCTCCTCGGGGCATGGGCGCTCGCCGCCTGCTCCCCGGAGGAGGCCGCCGCGGTCGACGCGCACCTCACCGACTGCGTGCCCTGCGCCGAGGAGGCGCTGCGGCTGCGGGACGCCGTGGGGCTGCTGCACACCGACCGCAGCCTGGACCTCGATCCGCTGCTGCGGGCCCGCGTGCTGGAGGCCTGTCTGAACCGGCGGCCCGCGAAGATCCCGGTGCCCGACTGGGCCGCCCCGTACGACGCCGAGACGGCCCGGCTCGACGCGCTGCTGCGGGACATCGCGGACGCCGAGTGGCACGCCCCGGTGCGGCTCCAGTGGTTCGAGGGCGAGCGCCCGGTGAGCCGCCGGACGACGGTCGCCGGGGTGATCGGCCATCTGACGACCGTGGACGCGCTGATCGGCGCCGCCCTGGGGCTCGGCGACCCGCTGCCCGGCGCCCCGCTCACGCCCACCGCGCGCACCGAGGCGTACTGGGCCTCGACCCGCGTCCCGCCCACCCGCGCCGTCCGGGGCCCGTGGCGCGAGCAGAGCCACACGCTGATCCGGACGGTGTCGTTCGCGGGGCGCGGGGTGGCGGAGCTGTCCGTGTCGTACGGGGACTTCGCGCTGCCGTTGCAGGACGCCCTGCTGGACCGGGCCTTCGAGTGCTGGGTGCACGCCTGGGACATCGCGCAGGCGGTGGACTATCCGTACGAGCCGCCGTCCGCCGGGCATCTGCACCGGATGATCGACCTCGCGGTGCGGATGCTGCCCGCCGCCCTCGCGGTACGGCGCAGGTCGGGGCTCGCGGGCCCGGCCCGGCAGCTGGTGACGGCCGGTTCGCCGGGGCGCTCGCTGCATCTGGAGATCGAGGGCTCGGGCGGCGGCGACTGGTACGTCGCGCTGGACTCCCCCGCCGCCCTGGGCTCCGCCGCGCACAGCGTGGCGCAGGTCGCGCTCGACGGGGTGGAGTTCTGCCGGCTGGTGGCGGGGCGGGTGCAGCCGGTGGAGGCGGCGGCCGGTCAGCGCGGGGACCGCGAGGCGATCCGCGACGTGCTGTTCGCGGCCGCCTCGCTCAGCCGGTTGTGACGGTTCCGCTCAGTCGAAGACCACCGTGCGGCGGCCGTTGAGCAGGATGCGGCGTTCCGCGTGCCACTTCACCGCGCGGGCCAGCGCCTGGCACTCGACGTCGCGGCCGATGGCGACGAGCTGGTCGGGGGTGACGCCGTGGCCGACGCGCTCGACCTCCTGCTCGATGATCGGGCCCTCGTCGAGGTCGGCGGTGACGTAGTGGGCGGTGGCGCCGATGAGCTTCACGCCTCGCGCGTGCGCCTGGTGGTAGGGCTTGGCGCCCTTGAAGCTCGGCAGGAACGAGTGGTGGATGTTGATGATCCGGCCGCTCAGCTGCTTGCACAGGTCGTCCGAGAGGACCTGCATGTAGCGGGCCAGGACGACCAGTTCCACGTTCTCGGCGCGCACCAGCTCCAGCAGCTCGGCCTCGGCCTGCGGCTTGTTGTCCCGGGTCACCGGAATGTGCCGGAACGGCACGTCGTACGAGGCGACGAGCTCGGCGAAGTCCGGGTGGTTGGAGACGACGGCGGCGATCTCGACGGGCAGGGCGCCGCTGCGGGACCGGAACAGCAGGTCGTTGAGGCAGTGGCCGAACTTGCTGACCATGAGCACGATCCGCATCCGCTCCGAGGAGCGGTGGATCTGCCAGTCCATGGCGAAGGAGTCGCCGATCGCGGCGAAGCTGGCCCGCAGCTTGTCCACGGTGACCGGGGAGCCCGCCGAGAAGTGGACCCGCATGAAGAACAGTCCCGTGTCGTGGTCACCGAACTGCTGGCTGTCCTCGATGTTGCAGCCGGTCATGAAGAGATAGCTCGACACGGCGTGCACGATGCCCTGTTTGTCGGGGCAGGACAGGGTGAGGACGTACTGTTCGGAGGCGGTGGGCTGTGGAGCGGTCATCCCCGTAGCGTGCCACACCGGCGGCCGCTCATGGCGTCCTAGTCAAAATGCGGAGCACGTCCAGGGACCGGGGCGCGACATCGGGGTCCTCGCCGTCGTTGGTGGAGAGCAGGACATGGGCCTCGCGCGCGGCCGTGACGGCCTCCGGCCAGCCCGGATGGTCCAGATAGACGGAGACGTGGGCGTCCGCCCCGACCTGGTGCAGGATGCGCAGCACCCGCAGCACCGCGGCGTCCACGAGCGCGGCCTCGGTGGCGTCCCGGAAGATCGTGCCGACGTACTTCTCGGCGGACCAGTTGTCGAGCCAGGTGTCCTCGACGAGGCGGTAGACGGCGTCGGTGACGTCGCCGTACCCCTCGCGGCCGGCCAGCCAGTACTCGTGGTGGAAGACGGGGTCGGAGAGCATGTGCAGCGCCGAACGCACATTGCTGCGCCAGCGCCACCACGGAAGGTCGTTGAGCGGCATGCCGCCCATGGTGGAGGAGCGACGGCCGCGACGGGAAGAGTTCTCGGAACCTTGCTGCACGGTTGTCGATCGTACGTTCCCTTCCCGGCGGCCCCGACCGGCCCCTGGCGTTCACCGTGACGTCACCGAGCGTTGTCGAGTCCACAGCGCGGTGTTACCCCGGACGCGGAAGGCTCAGGGCCCATGACCGGACGGCGACGCCCCTCTTCCCCCACCCGCCCCTTCAGAACGCTCACCGGCGCGGTGGCGGCGGGGGCGCTGCTGCTGACCGGCTGTGGCGCGCTCCCCGGCGGACCGGGGGCATCCGGGAAGCCCGTCACGGTCATGACGTGGGCGCCGAGCGGCACCACGGGCCCGGACGCGGCGAACATGGCGGGGATGACCGCCATGGCCCAGGCGTACGGGCGCTGGGTCAACGAGTCCGGCGGCATCGACGGGCACAAGCTGCGCGTCGTCACCTGTGACGAACAGGACACCGCGACCGGGGCGGGCGACTGCGCCCGGCGGGCCGTCAAGGAGAAGGCGGTCGCGGTCCTCGGCTCGTACAGCCGGCACGGGCAGGCGTTCATGGCGCCGCTCCAGGTCGCCGGCATCCCGTACATCGGCGGCTACGGCGCCTCCGAGGAGGAGTACAGCAGCTACAGCTCCTATCCGCTGACCGGCGGCCAGCCCGCGCTGCTCGCCGGGACCGCCGTGCAGCTCGCCCGGGGCTGCGAGCGGGTCTCGCTGGTGCGGCCGGACACGCTGGCCGGCTGGAGCCAGGCGTGGCTGCTGACCACCGGTCTCGACGGCGCGGGGCGCCCGGAGCCGCTCGACATACCGGCGGCCGAGGACGCCACCTCGTACGGCCGGGAGGCGGAACGGGCCCTTTCCGTGGCCGGTACGGGCGGCGGCTGTGTGACGTCCGTGCTCGGGGACCGCACGGAGACGTTCTTCGACTCGTTCCGGCGGCTGGAGCCGGAGGGCACCCCGGTGCGGGTGGCCTCGGTGCTCGGCAGCGTCGACCAGCCGCTCATCGACCGCACCGGCGGCCGGAACAGCCCGTTCGAGGGGGCGTACGTCACGGGCTGGTACCCGCCGCCGGGCGACGCGCGGTGGGACGAGATGCGCCGGGTGATCCGCGAGCACGCCTTCGGCGACAACCGGATCGACCCGGACGACACGGGCGTGCAGACGACCTGGATCGCGTACACCGTGCTGCGGTCGCTCGTCGAGGCGATGCGGGAGCCCGACATCACCGCCGGGAAGGTCACCGCGGCGCTGCAGCAGGGCGACCGGGTGGACACCGGCGGCCTCACGCCCGCGCTGCGCTGGCACTACGAGGACATGATCGGCTCGAAGTCGTACCCCCGGATCGTCAACACCAAGGTGACGCTCCAGGTGGTGCGGAACGGGCGGCTGGTCGCCACGCGGAAGGGCTTCGTGGACGTCACCGAGACCCTGGTCGACGCCAGCGCCGGCCGCTGAGCCGACCGTCCGGGGCCGCCCGCGGCCCGCACCACCGGTGGGGGGTGGTGCGGGCCGCGCGGCGTACCGGGCGCCGTGGGCTCAGAGCTCGGTCGCCTGGTGCTTGGTGAGGCCGTACTTCTCCGCGATCTTGTTCCACTGCGCGGACGCCTGCCGCTTCGCCGCGCTGGCCTCGCCGCTCTTCGCGGTCGCCGCCCGCGTGTGCGAGGTCGCGCGGGCGTGGCCGTGCTTGCAGACCTTCTTGCTCTTGGCCTGCGCGGCCCAGGCGGCGTAGTGGTCGTCGGCCGACGCCGACGCCTGCCACGCCTTGGTCAGCGAGGCGCTCAGCTGCTCGTGGTTCGGCAGCTTGTCCAGGGACAGGCCCTGGAGCCGGGTGACCAGGTCGCGGCGCTGCTTGGCGGCGCCCTTGAGGTCGGAGACCGCCTTGTCCAGGTCGGTGCAGGTCTTGGTCTTCTCGACCGCTCCGACGACCGCCGCCCGGCTGTTGTTGCTGTCCGCGAGCAGCTTGTCCAGCGCCTCGGCCTGCGGCTTCGCCGGGTCGGCCGGGGGCTGCTCCTTCTCCTTCTCCGTCGGCTCACCGGCGGAGGGGGTGCTGGCCGACGCGACCGGCTCCTTGGCCTTGTCGTCCTCGTCGCCGCCGCTCATCAGCGCGCCCGCGCCGAGCCCGATGACCGCGCAGCCGACGACGACGGCCGCGATCAGGGGCACGGCGCCGGACTTCTTGCGCCGCCCGCCGCGGTCCTCGTCGTCGTCGTGCACCGGCCCGTGGTACGGGGGCGGGGGCGGCTGCTGCCGGAAGCCCTGCTGCGGGTGACCCGGCTGCTGGTGGCCCTGCTGCTGCGGGTGGCCCTGCTGCTGCGGGTGGCCCGGCTGCCGCGGGGCCTGCGGGGCCGGGTCGATCCGGGGCATCTGCTGCGTCGCGCCCTCGGGCACGTCGCTGCGGAAGAGGTTGTCGAACTCGGCGGGCGGCTGCCGCTCGCCGTACGGGGCGCCGCCGCCGGGCACGGGCGGAATGTACTGCGTCGCCTCGGCGTCCGGCCCGCCCGGCGGGAAACCGGGCTGCGGGGACTGCGGGGACTGCGGGGACTGCGGGGCGCGCCCGAGGAACTGGGTGGACTCCGCCGGGCTCTCGGGCGGCAGCCCGCCGGATATCGGCGCGATGAACTGCGTGGCGTCGGCGTCGCCGCCGGGCGCGGCGGGCCCGGCCTCGGGCGGCAGGGGCTGCGCGTACGGCTGGGGCTGCGCGGGCGGCAGCGGCTGCCCCTGCCCCTGGCCCTGGCCGTACGGGGAGGGCTGCTGCCCGCCGTAGCCCTGGTCGTACGCGGGGGGCTGCCGGCCGTACGACGGCTGTCCGCCCTGGCCGTAGGCGGGTCCGCCGTCGTACGGGGGCTGCGGGGGCTGACCCGGCTGGTACGACGGGGGCCGGCCGGCGTCGGGCTCGGGGCCCCACGGCTGACCGCCGTCCGAGGGCCGTACAGCAGGGGGCTGCTGCTCGTCGCCCTGTCCGCTCTGTGTCACCGGGACTCCTACACGTCAACTACGGAATCGTCGGCTCACGCTACCGGGTGGCAGCGGACGCTTGCCAAGCGCCCGTTGTCCTCCACCGGCCCGTGACACAGGTGTGACAAGGCGGCCGCTCTCAGGCCGCCTGGAGTTCCAGCCGGGCGCCGAACTCCCGTACCGCGGGCTCGTCCCCGTACGGCAGCAGACGCTGCTGGAGGTCCTCCAGATACTCCGCGCCCCGGCTGGAACGCACCGTGCCCAGCAGCTCCATCGCCCGCGTCCCCGTGTGGCAGGCCTGCTCCACCTCGCGCATCTGCACCTGGGCCGTGGCCAGGAGCGCGAGGCCGATGCCCCGACGGCGGGCGCGGGACTCCGGGTGGCCGTCCAGGGACTCCTTCGCCCGGCGCGCGGCGGCCTCCGCCTGCCCGAGGTCGCGGTGGCAGTGGGCCAGTTCGTCCGCGAGGTAGGCGTGGTCGAAGTGGGCGATCCAGTCCGGGTCGTCCCCGCTGTCCGGGTCGGCCCGGTCGAGGGCCGCCTCGGCCCACCCGGCCACCTCCAGGCAGGTCCGCGCGTCCCCGAGGAGCGCGTGGCCGCGCGCCTCCGCCGCGTAGAACATCGCCTCGGCGCGCGGGGTGACCCGGCCGCGGGCGCCCTCCTGGGCGGCGCGGGCGAGCTGGGCGATCTCGCGCGGATTGCCGAGCTGGGCGGCGAGATGGCTCATCGAGGCGGCCAGCACATAGCCGCCGTAGGCGCGGTCGCCGGCCGCCTGCGCCAGGCGCAGCGCCTGGATGTAGTAGCGCTGGGCGAGGCCGGGCTGACCGGTGTCGACGGCCATGTATCCCGCGAGTTCGGTGAGCCGCGCGACGGCGCCGAAGAGCTGACGGCCGGTCGATTCGCGGTAGGCACCCGAAAGCAGGCCGGAGACCACGCTGTTGAGGTAATGGACGAGGACCGGGCGCACATGGCCGCTGCCGAAGCGGTGGTCGAGGTCGACCAGCGCGGCGGTCGTGGCGCGCACCGCCTCGACGTCGGGCATGCCGACGCGGGAGCCGGCCGTGCGCTCGACCTGCGGGTCTGCGCCGGTGATGAGCCAGTCACGGCTGGGTTCCACGAGTGCCGAGGAGGCGACGGAGGAGCCGGTCAGGAAGTCGCGGCGGCCGACGTCGCTGCGCCACAGTTCGCAGACCTGCTCGATCGCCCCGATGACCGTGGGGGCGAACTGGAGGCCGACGCCGGAGGCGAGGTTCTTGCCGTTGGCCATGCCGATCTCGTCGATCGTGACCGTACGGCCGAGCTTGCGGCCCAGCGCCTCGGCGATGGTGCCGGGGGCCCGGCCGCGCGGCTGCTGGCCGCGCAGCCAGCGGGCGACGGACGTCTTGTCGTAGCGCAGGTCGAGGCCGCGTTCGGCCCCGACCATGTTGACGCGGCGGGCGAGGCCCGCGTTGGAGCATCCGGCTTCCTGGATGAGCGCCTGGAGCCGTTCGTTCGGCTGGCGTGCGACAAGTGGCCTGGCTGCCATGGTGTATCCCCCTGGGGCCGCGGTGATCGATGGCGGGATCACTGCCCGACATATGACTGAGAAATGCGCTGATTCATCGTGTTGGTCACTTTCCGCGCGACTCACCTCATTCGTCACGTGCGGTCACTAAAATGCCGCGACGCATCGCCCCCGCCCGGATGTCCCGTATCCAGCTACCCACCCGGAGGGCGGCCCTCTCCTGCGCGCCCCCGCCCATGCATCCGTGCGCCCCGCGTGCGGAACCGTGGGAGACCGGGCCGTAACTCTTCGTGAAGCCCGTAGTTGAGCCGGGCGTGGAAGAGCCCATCGGAGTCAAGGAAGCGGCGCAGGTCCCGCGCCAGCGCGCCGAATCGTTACTCGAAGCCGCCGTGCGGTACGCGGAGGAGCGGCACTGGGAGGTCTGCCCCGGCACCTGGCTGGAGCCGGCCGGCTCCGGCCGGCGGTGCTCGTGCGGCGACGACGGGTGCGCCGCGCCGGGCGGCCATCCCGTCGGGGACGACTGGGCGGGCGGGGCCACCGGCAGCGGCGCGGCGGCCCGCCGGATGTGGTCGCGGCAGCCGGACGCGGCCGTGCTGCTGCCGACCGGGCGCGCCTTCGACGCGGTGGACGTGCCGGAGTCGGCGGGCTTCCTGGCGCTCGCCCGGCTGGAGCGGATGAGCCTGCCGCTGGGCCCGGTCACCCGCACCCCGGACCGCCGGATGCAGTTCTTCGTGCTGCCGGGCGCCGCCGCCAAGACGGAGGACCTGGCGCGCCGGGCCGGCTGGAACGCGCCGGCGATCGGGCTGCGCGGGGTCGGCGAGGGCGCGTACGTGGTGGCGCCGCCCACCCGGATCGGCGGGGCGGGCGCGGTGCAGTGGGCCCGCTGCCCCACCACCGCCAACCGCTGGCTGCCCGAGGTGGAGGAGCTGATCGGCCCGCTGGCGTACGCCTGCGGCCGGGTGGCGGCGGACGCCCGCGACGGCCTTTCGTAGGCTGGTCCCCACGTACGTACGGGGCTGGCTTCGAAGGGCGTGTACATGGCGGACCGGGCAGCACACGGGGAGACGGGCCGGGACGTGGAGGCCGGCGCACCGCGGGCGACGCCGCCCGCGGTGCGCGTCGAGGGGTTGTGGAAGCGGTTCGGTGAGCAGACGGCGGTCGCCGGCATCGATCTGGTGCTGCCGGCGGGCCGGTTCGTCGGGCTCGTGGGGCCCAACGGGGCGGGGAAGACCACCACGTTGTCCATGGTCACCGGGCTGCTCCGGCCGGACGGGGGCAGCATCGAGATCGGTGGGCGCGATGTCTGGCGCGACCCGGTCGCGGTGAAGTCCCGGATCGGGGTGCTGCCGGAGGGGCTGCGGCTGTTCGAACGGCTCTCCGGCCGCGAACTCCTCGCGTACACCGGCCGGTTGCGCGGGCTGCCGGGGCAGGAGGTGGACAGCAGGGCCACCCAGCTGCTCGACGTGCTGGATCTGGCGGGCTCGCAGCACAAGCTCGTCATCGACTACTCGACCGGGATGCGGAAGAAGATCGGGCTGGCCGCCGCGCTGCTGCACAACCCCGAAGTCCTCTTCCTGGACGAGCCGTTCGAGGGCGTGGACCCGGTCTCGGCGCAGACCATCCGCAAGGTCCTGGAGCGCTATACGCGGTCCGGGGCGACCGTGGTGTTCTCCAGCCATGTGATGGAGCTGGTGGAGTCGCTGTGCGACTGGGTGGCCGTGATGGCCGCCGGCACCATCCGGGCGCAGGGCCCGCTGGCCGAGGTGCGCGGGGAGGCGCCGTCGTTGCAGAGCGCCTTCCTGGAGCTGGTGGGCGCGGGCGACCGCGACACCGGTGAGGGCCTTGACTGGCTGGGCGGCGCCCGATGAGCGTGCTCGACGCCCCGGCGGGCGGTTCGGCCGGTACCGGTGGAGCGGGGGGTTCCGGCGGGGCCTCGGCGCTGATTCCCGTCTTCGCGCGGCTCAAGCTGGCACTGCTGCGCAACGGGCTGCGCCAGTCCGCCGGGCGCCGGGCCGTCTACGTGGTGTCGGTCGTCACCGCGCTGCTGATCGCGGCGGGCCAGGTGTTCGGGCTGGTCCTGCTGCGCGGACACGCGCACGCCGAGGCGCTGGTGGTGCTGTTCGTCGCCGTGGTGGCGGTGGGCTGGGCGGTGATGCCGCTGTTCTTCGCGGCCGGGGACGAGACCCTGGACCCGACCCGGCTCGTCATGCTGCCGCTGCGGCCCCGGCCGCTGATCACCGCGCTGCTGGTGTCGTCGCTGATCGGGCTGGGCCCCCTGTTCACGCTGTGCCTGGCGGCCGGCGGGGTGGCGGCGCTGGCGGGCGGGGCGGGCGCGGTGGTCTGCGCGGTGCTCGCGGTGCCGCTGACGCTGCTGGTCTGCGTGGCGCTGGCGCGTACGGTCGCCGCCGCCAACACCCGGCTGCTCACCTCGCGCAAGGGCCGCGACCTGGCCGTCCTGAGCGGCCTGCTGATCGCGGTGGGCATCCAGGTCGTCAACTTCGGCATCCAGCGGCTCGGCCGGGCCGGCGGGCTGTCCGCGCTCGAACCGGCGGCGGACGTGGTGCGCTGGCTGCCGCCCGCTTCGGCCGTGGGCGCGGTGGGCTCCGCCGCCGAGGGGGCGTACGGGCGGGCCGCCGCCCAACTGCTGCTGGCGGCGGCGGCGCTGGTGGCGCTGCTGTGGCTGTGGCAGCGCACGCTGACCCGGCTGATGACCGCGCCGGACGGTTCCACGACCGCCGCCGCCGAGCCGGGCCGCGAGCGGACCGGCCGGACCGGGGCCGGGCTGTGGGCGCTGCTCCCGCAGGGCCGGACCGGCACGGTGATGCAGCGTTCGCTGCGCTATGTGGCGCGCGATCCGAAGACCAAGGCGGCCTGGGTGACCGCGCTGGCGGTCGGGCTGATCGTGCCGCTGATCAACGCCGTGCAGGGGCAGGGCTCGGTGTACTTCGCCTGCTTCGCGTCCGGGATGCTCGGCATCCAGATGTACAACCAGTTCGGCCAGGACACCTCGGCCTTCTGGATGGTGGCGCAGACGGTGTCCTCGACGCGGGACGCGTATCTGGAGCTGCGGGCACGGGCGCTGGCGCTGCTGCTGATCACGCTGCCGTACACGGTGCTGGTGGCGGTGGTGACGGCGGCGCTGCTCGCGGACTGGCCGGTGCTGCCGGGGGTGGTGGGGCTGTCGTTCGCGCTGCTCGGCGCGATGCTGGCGACGGGCGCGATGGCGTCGGTGAGCTTCCCGTACTCGGTGCCGCAGGAGGGCGCGTTCAAGAACGTGGCGCCGGGGCAGGCCGGGATCGCCTGGATCTCGATCCTGGGCGGGATGGTCTCGGCGGCGGTGCTGAGTGCGCCGGTGATCGCGCTGACCGTCACGCTGCACGTGACCGGGCGCACGGACTGGCTGTGGGTGCTGCTGCCGGTGGGCGGCGGGTACGGCGCGCTGATCGCCTGGGCCGGGCTGCGGCTGGCGGCCCCGCGCATGGCGGGCCGGCTGCCGGAGATCCTGTGGGCGGTCAGCAAGGGCTGACCGCCGGGCGGCAGGCTTTTACGGGGAAGCGGGAAGCGGCGGCGGGCCCGTTACGGGGCGACCGGTTCGCGGTCGTCCCGGCTGTCCTCCGCCGACTGCTCCAGGAACGGCTCGACCGCGGCGCGCCAGTCCTCCGGCCGGTCGAAGTGCACGAGGTGGCCGGCGTCGGCCACTTCCGCGTACTGCCCGCGCGGCAGCACCCGGACCATCTCCTGCGCCTCCGCCCGCCCCAGCTCGCCGTCGAGCCCGCGCAGCACGAGCGTCGGGCAGCGGACCTGGGCCAGCTCCTCCCAGTGCGCGTCGTACACCCAGGTGGCGCGGGACGCGAGCATCTGGCGGCGGGAGAACACCGGCCGCCAGCCGTCCGCCGCCTCCTCCATCACCGCGGCGTAGAAGGCGCCGCGCGACGGGTTGGGCTGCTCCACCCAGGGGTCCTCCTCGCCGAACCAGCGCCGGGCGGCCTCCCGTGACTCGAACGGGAGCGGCCAGGTCCGGAACCAGTCCTCCCACTCGCGCTGCGAGGCCGCGCCGAGCGCGGAAGCGCGCATGTCGCAGATGACCAGGGCGCGGACCAGGTCGGGGCGCTTGGCGGCGAGCTGCCAGGCGGTGAGCGCGCCCATGGAGTGACCGACGAGGGTGACCGGCCCGAGGTCCAGTTGTTCGATCACCGCTTCCGCGTCCGCCACGTAGGCGTCACGGGTGTAGGGGCCGTCGGCGGGCTTCCCGCTGTCGCCGTGGCCGCGCTGGTCGAGGCCGACCGTGCGATGGCGCTCGGCGAGCCAGGCGGCGGTGGACGCCCAGTGCGAGGCGCGGCCCATCAGGCCGTGCAGCAGTAAGACGGCGGGGGCCCGAGGGCCGTCCGCGCCCGTCTCGGGCGGCCCGGCGAACTCCCAGGCCGCGAGGCGTACGCCGTCCGTTCCGGTCACATCGATGCGCCGCGCCATAGCTGCTGGCACCCCCTTCTCTCCCTGGGTCACCGGTCGGTCATCTCGGCCAGACTATCGAACTCCTATTCGAACACCGGGGTACGGCGGGCAACACCGCTCGTACGAGTGACTGCTTCCCAGGATTGACGGCGGCAGCTGCGGGGAGATGTTCACCGGGAGGCGGGCCACTCGGGGATGAGGGCCCGCGGGACCGACCTCGAGAGCTCGGGGCTCCAGGTCGGACACAGGGGAGGACAGGCCCCGGTGCCTTGCGGCGCCGGGGCCGCCCGCATGTTCACGGACGACGGCCGCGCTCTCGTACGACGGGCGCATCGCACTCCCCTCCCCGGCCGGACGGACCGGCGGCCGACACGCACGGCTACCCTTCCGCCACAGCGTGGCACGTACGGCGGCGGAGCGCTGCGGTTCCGACCGGAAAAGGCGAAGACCGGACGTCCGCGGCCTCGACCGCCGACGCCCGGCCTTCGAAAAGATGTCCTGCCTCTTGTATGCCCTATCGCTTGGCGACGAAGACGTGCGAGGCGATCTCGGAGTCCAGCTCCGCCGCCTCGCCGCTGCTGCCGACGAGCACACCACCGGGCGACTGGGTCACGCTGACCACCGAACCGGGCTGCACGCCCGCCCGCCGCAGCGTGTACATCAGCTGGGCGTCCGTCTGGATCGGCTCCCCGATCCGGCGGACCACCACCGTTTTCCCGTCGCTGCCCGGGTCGAGCTCGGACAGGCTCACCATGCCCTCGTCCAGGAACGGATCGGCCCCGGCGTTCTCGCCCAGCTCCTCCAGCCCCGGAATCGGGTTCCCGTACGGCGACTCCGTCGGGTGGCGCAGCAGCTCCATCACCCGGCGTTCGACCGCCTCACTCATGACGTGCTCCCACCGGCACGCCTCGGCGTGGACCTGCTCCCACTCCAGGCCGATCACGTCCACCAGCAGGCACTCGGCCAGCCGGTGCTTGCGCATCACGCGGGTCGCCAGCCGGCGGCCCTCCTCCGTCAGCTCCAGGTGGCGGTCGCCCGCGACCTGGACCAGGCCGTCGCGCTCCATGCGCGCCACCGTCTGGCTCACGGTCGGACCGCTCTGGTCCAGCCGCTCCGCGATCCGGGCGCGCATGGGGACCACACCTTCCTCTTCGAGTTCGAGGATGGTGCGGAGATACATCTCCGTGGTGTCGATCAGTCCGGACATTCGTGCCCCTCGATGCAGTCGTGCGCTGGCCCTCAACCAATTCTGACTCATCGTGGCGAGAACCGTGCCTCGCCGGTCGCGCCGTGCACGCTGCGGTATTGACAGGTCACAGGTCCAGACCGCACCGTGATCGCGGTACGGACGCCCCCTGGACATCTCACCCTTGCCGGAAAGGCCCTCATCGATGAGCGAAAGCAAGCTGGCCGGTCAGTTCTTCGACGCGGCGATCGGCCTGCTGGGGCGAGTACGCGACGAGGAGGCCGGCAACATCGCGGCCGCCGGCGCCGCGATCGCCGACACCGTCGAGGCGGGCGGCAGGCTCTTCGCCTTCGGCGCCGGACACTCCTCGCTCCCCGCCCAGGACGTCGTCTACCGGGCGGGCGGCCTGGCCCTGATGAACCTGATGGTCGTGCCCGGCGCCCTCGGCGTGGACGTCATGCCGGCGACGCTCGGCTCGGCGCTGGAGCGGGTGGACGGCCTGGCGGGCGCGGTCCTCGACTCCAGCCCCGCGAAAGCCGGCGACGTCATCGTGATCATCTCGCTCTCCGGGCGCAACGCGCTGCCCGTCGAGATGGCGCTCAACGCGCGTGCGCTGGGCCTCAAGGTCATCGGCGTCACCTCGGTCGCGTACGCGGAGAACACCCGTTCCCGGCACAGCTCGGGCGGCTTCCTGCGCGACCACTGCGACATCGTCCTGGACAGCAAGATCGCCATCGGCGACGCGGAGTTGGAGGTGGACGGCATCGAGGCGCCGTTCGCCCCCGCGTCCACCGTGGTCACCAGCGCGATCATGCAGGGTGTGATGGCCGCCGCCGCCGAGAACCTGCTGGCCCGCGGCATCGAGCCGCCGCTGCTGCGCTCCGGCAACGTGGACGGCGGCCACGAGTGGAACGGCCGCGTGATGACCCAGTACGCGGACCGCATCTTCTACCGGCACTGAACCCATCCTCCGATAATTCGCTTGTACGGGCTCCAGCCGGTTCCTACGCTGGGGGTACACGCGAAAGGAGGTGATCCGAAAAGTGCAGTCTTATCGGATTCGTGAGGTGGCTGCGGGCTGACCGCCCGTCGTCGCACTTCGTGCACCTCGGCGGGCTGTCCGCCGAAACCCAAGCAGTCACCGACCCGCAGGCTCGCCGGTGAATCCGGCCGGCTCCCTCCGCGAGGGGGGACCCAGAGCCTGCGGGTTTCCGCGTGTACGGGGCCCGTCGCGACGGGCCCCGTACACGTACCGCGTCACGGGCAGAGCCGCTCCACCCGCCACCCGGTGTCGTCGCCGCCCTCGCGGACGTAACGCAGCCGGTCGTGGAGGCGGTTCTCGTGGCCCTGCCAGAACTCGATCGTGTCGGGGACGACGCGGAAGCCGCCCCAGTGCGGCGGGGCCGGGACCTTCTCGCCCTCCGGGTAGCGGGCCGACAACTCCTCGTAACGCCGGACCAGCTCGTCGCGGCCGGTGACCACCGCCGACTGGTCGCTGGCCCAGGCTCCGAGCTGGGAGCCGTGCGGGCGGGTACGGAAGTAGGCGACGGTCTCCTCGCGCGCGACGCGCGACGCGGTGCCGGTGACGATGACCTGGCGGGCCAGCGGGTGCCAGGGGAAGAGCAGCGAGACATACGGGTTGGCGGCCAGTTCGCGGCCCTTGCGGGAGCCGTAGTTGGTGAAGAAGACGAAGCCGCGCGCGTCGTACATCTTCAGCAGGACCGTACGGGAGGAGGGGCGGCCGTCCGGGGTCGCCGTGGACACCACCATGGCGTTCGGCTCGTGGAGCGTGCCGCCGGCGGCGACCTGACGGAACCAGAGCGCGAACTGGTCCATGGGATCGGGCGCGAGCGAGTCCTCGATGAAGCTCTCGGATCGGTATTGCTCGCGCATCGCGGCCGGATCGGTGGTGGAATCGAAGGAGGAGTCTGGGGTGGGCACGGTGCCATCCTGCCGCAGTGGCCGGACGGGCAGGAGGCCCGCCCGGCGCAACCGTCGATCCGAGGGAGCCGCCTGATGTCCGACTTCGTACCCGGACTCGAAGGAGTCGTCGCGTTCGAGACGGAAATCGCCGAGCCCGACAAGGAGGGCGGCTCGCTCCGGTACCGGGGCGTCGACATCGAGGAGCTGGTCGGTCACGTCTCGTTCGGCAATGTGTGGGGGCTGCTGGTGGACGGGGCGTTCGAGCCCGGTCTGCCGCCGGCCGAGCCGTTCCCGATCCCGGTGCACTCCGGTGACGTCCGCGTCGACGTGCAGGCCGCGCTGGCGATGCTCGCCCCGGTGTGGGGGCTGAAACCGCTGCTGGACATCGACGCGGCGACCGCCCGCGAGAACCTGGCGCGGGCCGCCGTGATGGCCCTGTCGTACGTGGCGCAGTCGGCGCGCGGGCAGGGGGTGCCGATGGTTCCGCAGCGCGAGATCGACCGGGCGGAGTCCGTCGTGGAGCGGTTCATGATCCGCTGGCGCGGCGAGCCGGACCCCCGGCATGTGAAGGCCGTGGACGCGTACTGGACGTCGGCCGCCGAGCACGGCATGAACGCCTCGACGTTCACCGCCCGCGTCATCGCCTCGACCGGCGCCGACGTGGCCGCCGCGCTGTCCGGCGCGGTGGGCGCGATGTCGGGCCCGCTGCACGGCGGCGCCCCGTCCCGCGTCCTCGGCATGATCGAGGAGATCGAGCGGACCGGCGACGCCGCGGCGTACGTGCGGCGGACCCTGGACCGGGGCGAGCGGCTGATGGGCTTCGGCCACCGCGTCTACCGCGCCGAGGACCCGCGCGCCCGGGTGCTGCGGCGCACCGCCGAGGAGCTGGGCGCCCCCCGCTACGAGGTGGCGCGGGCGCTGGAGGTGGCCGCCCTGGAGGAGCTGCACGCGCGCCGCCCGGACCGGGTCCTGGCGACGAACGTCGAGTTCTGGGCGGCGATCATGCTGGACTTCGCCGAGGTCCCGGCGCACATGTTCACGTCGATGTTCACCTGCGCCCGGACGGCGGGCTGGTCCGCGCACATCCTGGAGCAGAAGCGGACGGGCCGCCTGGTGCGCCCGTCGGCGCGGTACGTGGGCCCGGCCGCGCGCGGCCCGCGGGAGATCGACGGGTACGGGGAGCTGCCGGACAGGCCCTGAGCGGGCCCGCCCCCGCGCAGGGCCTCGCGGCCTCGCGGGGGCGGGTGCGCGGCTGCCACAATCCTGTCCGACCGTGTCCGGACAGCAGAGGGGGAGCGCATGGGTGCGACGGCACAGCCGCAGGAGGAACGCTGGGTCTTCGGCCGGCTGCCGGTGGGCGCGGTGCGCACGCGGCTGATCTGCGTACCGCAGGCGGGTGCCGGGGCCGGGGCCTTCGCGGGGTGGCGCAAGCACATACCGGCGGGCTGGGAGCTGGCCCCCGTCGAACTGCCCGGCCGGGGCGCGCGGGAGGCCGAGCCGATGCCGGACGGTTTCGACGCGCTGGCCGACCGGCTGCTGGCCGGGCTGACCCCCGAATTCTCCATGCCGTACGTCCTGTTCGGGCACAGCTTCGGCGGGGCGCTGGTCTACGAGCTGAGCCGGCGGATCGCGGCGCGGGGGCTGCCCGCCCCGGTCGCGACCGTCGTCTCCGGTTTCCGGCCCCCGCACGTCGCGCCCACCTCGCCGATGGGTCTGGCCTCCGACGCCGAACTGGTCGACTGGCTGCGGCGCAACGGGGGCCTGCCCGACGAACTGCTGGCGTTCCGCACGTTCCTGGAGCAGATCATGCGGGTCATGCGCGCCGATCTGCGGCTGGCGGAGAGCTATCTGCTCGCCGCGCCCGACCCGCTGCCCGGCCCGTTGCACGTGTTCGGCGGCGCGGACGACCATGTGACGCGGGCCGACGTGCTGCCGGGGTGGCGCGACTGCGCGGGGGCGTCGTTCTCGCTGACGCTGCTGCCCGGCGGCCACAACTATCCGCACGAGGACCCAGCCGCCATGGTGGCCGCGCTGACGAACGCCCTGGCGCCGACCCCGTAGCCGGTGCGCGGGCCGGGGCCGGGCGCCGGGCCCGGCCCCGGTGCCACAGCCCCCTGCTACAGCTTTCCCCGCAGTACCGCCGTGCGGTGGCCGCCGAGGTGCCGGCCGAGGTCGCGGACGAAGGCCGGGGTCAGCTCCGCCCAGTTCCAGAAGGTGAGGCCGAGCAGGCCGCAGGCGAAGTAGTCGTCCTCCCAGCTCCACCGCGCGATGGAGCTCTCGCGGGCGCAGGCCGGGCAGCGCACGAGGCCCTCGCCGCCCTCCGTCCACGCGTCGAACTTCCCGGCGAACGGCTCCCGAGCCCCGTCGATCTCCTCCCAGGTCTCCTCGTCCAGCAGCCGGACCTCCGCCGCGCACAGCGGGCAGCCGGCCGCGGCCGGGTCGCCCTGGCCGCTGTCGAAGACGGTGCGCCCGGTCAGGATGTGCAGGCCGTTGGTCCAGAGGTCGACGGGGGCGGGGTCGTCGACGGCCTTCGCGTAGTGCGGGCCGGGCGCGTGCCCCTGCCCGCCGCCGCCCAGGACGCAGTCCGTCGCGTCGGCCGCCACGATGCCGTCGGCGATCAGCCGGTCCAGGACGCGGTCGGCGAGCTCTGCCGCCTCCTGCTCGGTGGCGTCGAGATCGACGACGGTCTGGAACCAGTCACCCATGTCCGCTCCGCTCCCCCTCGGTCCGTCAGGCGCCGGGGCGGTCGAGCGCCCAGGTCTGAAGGGCGTACGAGCGCCCCTTCTCCTCGCCCTCGATGAGGGGGACGCCGAGCAGTCGGAAGCCGGTTGCGGTGGCCACGGCGACGCTGGCCGCGTTCTCCGCCTCCAGCTCCAAAATGACCCGGTCCGCGCCCAGTTCCCCGAAGGCGTACGCGGCCATCACCCGTACCGCGCGCCCGGCGAGCCCCTGTCCGCGGTGGGCGGGCCCGACCGCGTAACCCAACTCGGTGCCCTCGGGTGAGCGCCGCAGCATCACCTCGCCGAGCGGCGCCCCGCCGTCCAGGGTGATGGCGAGCAGGACGGCCGTCCCCTCGGCCCGCAGCCGGCGGGCCCGGACCAGGCGGTGGCGGGCGGCCGCGTCGTCGAAGGGCGACACGATCGGCGTCCAGTACGCGATGTCCGGGTGGTCGAACAGGGCCGGCATCGCGGCGGTGTCGTCCTCGCGCCAGTCGCGCAGCACGAGCCCCTCGCCGGTGAGTTCGATGTGCTCGGGGAAAGGAGGTGTGGCGCTCGTCGTCATGGCGCGGACCCTATCCGCGTGATCGGCTGACACCAAGGCGTTTCCTGCGCCACACTCTGGCTCCCGGACCATGACAGACCGGGTCGTACCCAGGGAAGACGGCGTACACATGCTCAACGACATACGGCAGTTGCGGAAGATCGTCCGAAGACGGGACGTGCTCAGATACGGAGGCATCGGCCTGCTCACGGTCGCGCTGGCGGCCTGCGGCAAGGACAAGAAGGGCGCGGACGGTTCGCTGGAGGCGCCGGGCTCGGCGGGCCGCCCGGCCGCGAAGCCGACCGTCACGGGCGCGGCGCTCGAAGCGTTCGTGAGCGGCGCCTGGAACCTCTCGTACGAGCCGCGGGGCCAGGTCAACGACGAGTACCGGCGGATCGAGTTCACCGGCCGCCGCTGGAGCCTGGACGGCGACGACGAGACGGGGTCGTACGAGCTGAACGGGAGCGGTCTGGTGGTCCGGTTCGACGGCCGCGACACGGACAACGTGTGGGCGGCCTCCGGACTGCCCGCCACGGTCGGCGAGCGGGCCTCGCTGACCATCCGGTGGGGGCTGAGCGCGGAGTCCGGCGAGGTCGATCCCGGCTCCCCGGTCGACACGACGGCCACCCCGCTGCCGGTGGTGTGGGACGGCGGAAAGCTGCGGATCGAGGCGGCGGACGGGCTGCTGATCACGGCGGTACGGGCCTGAGAGGCACGGCCCCGAGGGATTCGGGCCCGGAGCGTACGGCTTCGAGGACGACAGGTCCGCCGGACAGGCCCTAGCCCAGCGCACCGTCGAGCAGCGCCGCCCACTGGGACACCACCCGGCGGCGGCGCGCGGTGTCGTCGGTGAGGACGTTGGCGAGGCCCAGCCCGCGGGCCATGTCGAGCAGCCCCTGCACGGTCTCGCGCACCCCGGGCCTCGTCTCGTCGGCGCGCAGGAGGTGGACGGCGATGCGGTGGGTCTCGCGGCCCACCCGCGCCTCCAGTTCCGTGACGCGGGGCCGCAGTTGCTCCTCGTTGGACGCGGCCACCCAGAGCTGGAGCGCGGCGCGGAAGAGGGGTCCGGTGTAGAGGTCGACCAGGGCGGCGACGACGGCGGCCCGGTCCTGGTCGGGGACGGCGCGCAGGGCGGCGGAGCGTTCCTCGGCGACGTACTCGACGGCGGCGGTGAACAGGTCCTCGCGGGTGGGGAAGTGGTGCTGCGCGGCCCCCCGCGAGACGCCGGCGCGTTCCGCGACGACGGCGACCGTGGACCCGGCCCAGCCGTGCTCGGCGAGGCAGGCCACCGCGGCCTCCAGGAGGCGCCGCCGGGTGGCGCGGCTGCGGTCCTGCTTGGGGCCGGGGCTGCCGCTGCCCGTGCTCACAACACCCATGCGGGGTCCCGTCGTTCGAGGAAGGCCGTCATCCCCTCGCGGGCCTCGGCGGAGGCGAACAGCCGGGCGGAGCGGGCGACGAGGTCTTCGGCGTGCTGGTCGAAGCTCTGGAGCACAGTAGCCGTGACCAGGGCCTTGGACGCGGCCAGCCCCTGCGGGGAGGCCCGGCGCAGCCCGTCCAGGACGGGTTCGAGGGCCGCGTCCACGTCCTCGGCGGCCAGGGTGACCAGCCCGATGCGGGCGGCCTCCGCCGCGTCGAACCGCTCGCCGGTGAGGTAGTAGCGGGCGGCGGCGCGGGGGTCGATGCGGGGCAGCAGCGGCATCGAGATCACGGCGGGGGCGAGCCCGAGCCGCGACTCGGTCAGCGCGAAGGTGGCGCCCGGCCCGGCCGCGGCGATGTCGCACGCCCCGAGCAGCCCGAACCCGCCGGCCCGGACGTGCCCGTCGACCCGCGCGACGACGGGCTTGGGCAGGGCGACGACGCGCCGCATCAGGGCGACGAAGTCGTGCGGGTCGGCGGGCGCCCGGAGGTCGGCACCGGCGCAGAACGTGTTGCCGGTGTGGGTGAGGACGACCGCCCGTACGCGCGCGTCGGCCGCGCAGTGGTCCAGCGCCGCCGTCAGTTCGGCGACGAGCCCGGCGCTCAGGGCGTTGCGGTTCGCGGGCGAGTCGAGCGTCAGGGTGGTGATGCCGCGCGCGTGGACGGGCGGGGCGAGCTGACTCATGGGACGCGCTCCTGACTGCGGTGGGCCGGCGGACGCATCGAGCGTGGCAGCCACCCCAAGAACAATCAAGCACGCTTGCATGATTTTACGCGGCGCCCGGCACGCGGCGAAATCCGGTTGAGGCGCTTCGTAGCCTGGTGACCATGACCGGACTCCAGCTCTGCCACCGCTTCTACGACCGGGCCGTCGCCCCGCTGCTGACCGGCGTCGCGCATGCGGCCGGTCTGCTGGGGGACGGCTCCGAGGTGCTCGGCTTCGACGACGCGGTCTCCCCGGACCACGACTTCGGGCCGCGCGCGCAGGTGTTCGTGGCCGCGGCGGCCGACGCGGAGCACGTACACCGGGCCCTGGAGCGACTGCCGTCCCGCTTCGAGGACTTCCCCGTCGCGTTCGCGCGGGGCACGCTTCACGGCGGGGCCGCGCACCACCAGGTGGAGGTGGTCACCGCGCCCCGGTTCTTCACGGACCTGATGGGCCGCGACCCGGCGGACGGCATGACCGTCACGGACTGGCTGACCACCCCCACCCAGCGCCTGGCCACCCTGACCGGCGGCGCCGTCTTCCACGACCCGGAGGGCGCCCTCGCGACCCGCCGTACGGCCCTGGAGTGGTACCCGGACGACGTCTGGCGCTACGTACTGGCGGCGGCCTGGCTGCGTGTGTCGCAGGAGGAGGCGTTCGTCGGCCGGACCGGCTCCGTGGGCGACGACCTGGGCAGCGCCCTGGTGACGGCGCGGGTCGCGCGCGATCTGGTCCGCCTCGCCTTCCTCGTGGAGCGGCGCTGGGCCCCGTACAGCAAATGGCTCGGCAGTGCCTTCGCCCGTCTGCCGCTCGCCGGGCGGGTCGGCCCGCATCTCACGGCGGCCGTGCGGGCGACGGCCTGGCGTGAGCGCGAGGCCGCCCTCTGCGCCGCCCAGCGGGAGCTGGCGGTGGCCACCAACCGGCTGGGCCTGGCCGACGCGGTGGACCCGGAGCCGCGCCGCTTCCACACCCGCGACCTCCGGGTCCTCTTCGGCGACCGCTTCACCGCCGCCCTGGCCGATCGCGTCACCGACCCCGGGGTCCGCGCCCTGGTCGTCCGCCTCGGCAACGGCCGCCCGACGCTGCCGGGCGCGATCGACCAGGCCGTGGACTCGGTGGAGATCCTGACCCGGCCGGACCGCTGCCGCGCGGCGGCGGGGCTGCTGTGCCCGGACGCGGGGGACGGCTCAGGGGACGGCGCGGGGGACGGCGCGGGCGGCTACTCCCCCGGCTCCTCGACGTAGACGCTGTCGAACCAGTCGATGAACTCCCGTACGGAGCCGACCTTGGCGATCCGGGCGTGCAGCGCGCGCTGGTCGTGGCCGATGACGAACCAGCCGCCGTTCACCGTCTCGCCGCAACCGCAGTAACAGGTGCGGGCGCCCAGCGGGGAGTCGTAGTACGTGACCGGATTGCGGGTCGTCTCGACGGGCGTGGGCTTGCCCACGTACGCGTCGTAGACCTCCTCGCCCGCCGTGAGGTACCGCCCCTCGATCGCCTTGCGCCCACCGGCGACCGGGACGAGCCGGTCGATCTCGATGGCCATGCGGACCTCGCCCTCGTGCGTGAGGAGCGCGTACCGCTCCTTCTCGGCGCGCTCGCCCAGCACCCAGCAGCCCCGGTTGGCGTGGAAGAGGGCGTCGTCGTCCATGACCGGGTCGAAACCGACGATGTTGCGCCCGAGTTGGTCCTCCTGCGGGTTCACGTAACGCCGTGCGCCCAGGGTGATGTGAATCATGACCTGCCCCCAAAGAAACGAATGCCGGACGGCCTGCACAGCCGGACAGCCACCTAGCCGCATAGCCGTATACCCAGGGCTCCCCGCCCCGCGAACTATCGAAAGAGTGGCACGGGGCGGGTATACCCGCAACCCCCGGAAGCCGAGCCGTTCCGGTCAACTCGCCCCGAGGGCAGGCCGGTTCACCGGCCGTTCAGCTCCAGCGGCGGGTTGGGGTCGTTGTCCTCGTTCATGAAGTCCTTCATGCCCTGCCATAGCGAGCGGGCGCGGTGGACAGTGGCGCCGCGGGCGTCCGCCAGGACTTCCGGGCGCTCGCCGAAGCCGGGCGGGAGCGGCGGGAGGCCCAGCGTGTGCAGGGTGCGGACCAGGAGTTCGGCGGGGTCGCCCGGATCGCGCAGCAGCCGGGCGACCTCGCGGGCGTCGCCGCCGCCGGCCGCCTCGACCAGCAGCTCCGCGTCCCGGCGGGCGGCCTCCTGGGCGGGCGTCGAGCCGGGCCCCGCCCACCGGTGCCGTGCGGTCGTACGGCCCTTGGACACGACGGCGAGGACGCGGACGTCGCCGCCCTCGCAGCGGGCGACCAGCGTGGTGAGGCCAGGGGTGTCGAACGCCGTCTCGGCGACGTTCGCCAGGTCGCCGAGGCGCAGCACCGTGGCCCGGCGGCCTCGTTTGCCGGGCGGCGCCTGCGAGGGCGCCGACTCCATCAGCGTCCAGCGGCCGGCCGGGGCGAGCCGGACGGTGGCGCCGCACAGCAGCAGCTCCTGCGAGGCGCGCTGCGGCGGGGCGGGTACGTACGCGATCTCGTGGGCCGCCCGCTCCCGCGCCGCGTCGGGCAGCGGCACGGCGGGGGCGGGGACGGTGCCGTTACGGGGTACGGAGGCGGCGAGCCGCGACCGGGCGTGGTCCCGGAACCGCACGAACGCCTCCAGCGGCTCCTCCGCGTACGCCCACGGGTACGCGGAGGCGTACCGGCCGATGGACCGGTACACGTCCAGTGATTCGGCCCAGCGCTCCCGCCGGTTCAGCGCCCACACCAGGTGGTTGCGGACGAGCCGCGCGGCGCGGTCCTCGGGCGGGCGCGACACGGAGTACGCCTGCGCGGTGGCGATGATCTCGTCGGTCCGGGCGTCGTCGGGGGCGCCGCTGCCGCCCTTGCCGCGCGGGCGGCGCTGCGCGGCGAGCCCGGCCTCCGTCAGCGCCACGATCTCCAGGGCGCGCAGCGGTGAGTCCTCCGGCGCTTCGGCGGCGACGCGGGCCGCGTAGCCGAGCATCTCCTCGTTGCTGCCGTACCACTTGGCGCTGATGTACTGGAGGGCGTCCAGGTGGGTGGGCGGGTGGTGCGGGGCGCAGGCGAGCGCCCGGCGCAGGCAGCCGTCGAAGACGTCGCGCGGGGCGGCGGCCCCGAGGCAGTGCGTGAGGGCGGCGGACCAGGGCACGGGGTCGGCGGGGTCCGCCGTGACGGCCGCCTCGATGACCGGCAGGGCGTCGTCCAGCAGGGCGTGGAAGGCACGGAACCGCTCCTCGCCCACGTCCTTCGCGGCCGCGGCCGTACGGACCTCCCACGCCTCCTTGACCCGCCGGAAAGCCTCCACGACCAGGGCGTCGGGGTCCTCCGGCGCCTCGGCGAGCCATGCCTCCAGCCAGGCCGCGTCGTCCACGGCGTGCCTGGCGAGGGCGCCGACGAGCTCGTCCCGCAGCACCCAGTCGGCCTCCTCGCGGGTGACCGCGAGGAGCTTGCGGGCCTGCTCGTACGCGCCCCTGCGCACCCCGGCCAACGCCTCGACGGCCCGCGCGTCCGGCGCGTCGACCACCACCGCGTGATCGGGCACCAACCCGACCCCGGTCGCCTCCAGATGCCCCACCATCCGCGCCACCTTGCCGAACACGTACGCCCCCTCCGCAGAACCCGACACCCCCATGATCCCGCGCCCGAATCCGGCCACGCACCGGGGTCCGCGGAGTGATGTCCGTAGCCTGTTCCGGTACGCGGCGAGGAGGGGTTCATGGGGTTCTCGGGGCATCTGGTCTTCGGGCGCAGTCCGCGCTCCCTGCTGGAGGCGCCCCTGTTCGGCGGTGTCGGGGCGGGGGACGACGGCGTGCGGGTGTGGAAGGGGCGGCCGGGTGGCTGGCAGACCCTGGAGCTGGCGCACGGCATCTGGCGGGCCGAACGCCTGCCCGCCCTCGTCGCGTGGACCGGGGCGCCGGCCTGCTTCGCCGAGGTCCACGACAGCCGCACCGCGGTCGTCACCGGCCTGGACGCGGACGGCCACCGCTGGCAGGCCCGGCTCAACCCGGACGGCGCGGCGGACCTGCCGGACGAGATTCCCGTCACCGCCGAGCGTGCGCTCGCCTGGGCCACGGCGGCGGGCGTCCGCACCAGCGCCGAGCGCCGGCACATCGAGGACGTCCTGCGCACCCGGACCACGTTCGCGGAGGACCTGTTCGCGGCTCTGCTGGACGAACTGGACTTCCCGGAGACCCCGTTCGCCTGACCGACCGGCCGCCTGTCAGCGCTGTGCGAGGTTCTCGTCGTTCCAGTCCGGGATCGTCGTCGTGCCCGAGGCCCAGTCTCGGCGCAGGATCGCGTACCCCACGGCGTCGTGGACCGTACCGTCGGCGGCCGGCCAGGCGTCGCGGTGGTGCGCCTCCTTCACGTAGCCGCACCGCTCGAACGTACGGCGCATCGCCGCGTTGTCCTGCCGGGTGTGGCCCTCGATCCGCCGGACCTCGGGGAACTCGTCGTACACGTAGCGCGTGAGCCAGGCGAGCGCCTGTCCGCCGAGGCCGCGGCCCCGGTGCCCGGAGCGGATGCGCAGGTCGAAGAGGGGCGCGTTGTCGCCCAGGTCCATCAGGCGTACCAACCCGACGCGTTCCCCGGAACACATGACCCAGAACGCCCGGTTGTCCTCGCCCCAGAACCGCCCCTCGTCGACCCACTGCCGGGCCACGCCCGGTTCGACCGCATCGCGCCCGTGAAAGGGCCAGGTGTCACCGGAGAGAAAGGCGACCAACTCGTCCGCCTGACCCGGCCCACAGCGCTCGTACGCAATCCCCGTCTCCACGCCCGCACTCTAGCCACGGCGCCGCCGGACGGGCGCGGATCAGACCAGGGCGTAGCCCAGGATGCCCTCGGCGTCCTGGCCCTCACAGTTGTTCGCGTTGGAGTCGAAGTGCTCCAGCGGACCATTGGTCCGGCACCGGCGTATCAGCTTGGTCTGCACGTTGGCGGGCTTCGCCGAGTAGATCCAGCCGAGCCGGGTCACGTATGTCTGGCCCTCGCAGTTGACGTCGGAGGAGGTGAAGGTGTCCTTGCCGATCTGACACATGTAGAGAGGTCTGGTTCCGGCGACCGGGGTCGTGTAGAGCCTGCCGAGGCTGCCCTCCACGTGGTACCCGGCGGACGGGAGGACGTTCCAGGTGGTGCTCATGTGCTCGCCGCCCAGGTATCTCACCAGGTCGCGGGTCGGGGTCTTGACCGTCGGCTCACCGGTGCACCGGATTTCCACGCTCCACTCGGTGTAGCCGCTGGGCAGTTGGAGCAGACGGAACGGGCCCGCGATGACCCGGCACTGGTTGGACGCGAAGCCCATGTTCGCAGCCTGGCCGTACGCGGTCTGGAAGGCGTAGGAGTACGCGATGTTGTCCGCGCCCGAGCCGAAACCCATGAACTTCAGGCTGACCGGGCCGACCGCGGTGGTGGCCGCCGCCGATGGGGTGACGGTGGCGGCCAACATCGCGCCGACGAGCAGAGCTGAACCGGCGATCCGACGAAGAATTCCCACAGTGACGCCTCTCTCGAGTTTCCACGACCGATGGGTGTGGTGACGGCATGGTGCTGTGAAGCCCTCCCTTGCCGACCACGCCACACAGGTTGCCCACAACTTCCTTGCGTAGGCGGGGAGTTGACCGAAGGAAAACTGTCGCCATGTTCACATCATCTGCACGTTTCGACGGCTGCGGGCGAGCCTCGCACGGCCTGGGTCAGCCGCCCTCCCCCAGGTGGTTCAGGGCTTGGCGGAAGTCCTCCAGGGCGGGCCCGAACTTGTAGGTGACGGTGTGGAAGGTCGACCGGTCGATCAGGAGTCTCGCCAGTGTTCGCGGTCCCCCCACCGGGTCGTGCCGAGCCAGCCGACGGGCCAGATCTACTCCGTGGTCGAACAGGGGGCCCGCCTGCCCCGCGAGCTGCTGGGTGCAGCGTTCCAAGTAGACGGCGGAGCGGACAGTGAGGACCCGGTGCAGGCGGACCAGTTCGGCCAGATGCCGGTCAGGGTCCTCGGCTGCTCGCGGAGCAAGGGCATCCACTTCTTCGCGGAGAGCGTGGCGGCTGTCGAAGTAGCGCTGCGCGGTGTCGGACGACCACTCCATGACCCCGGTCCCCGAAGGCGGACGGGGTCCATCGGACGCGGACCGATCGTTGTCGGCGCCGAGCATGGTCAGCACCACCACCCAGAACGACACTTGGTAGCCGCTCCAGGTTCTGCGTTCACCGGTGACCGCCAGCTCTGTCAGCAGGGCAAGCGCGTCCTGCCGCACGTGGGCCGCCTGCTCGCCCCGGCCGTTGGCGTCGAGCATGTGCGCATACCCGATGAGCGAGTAGAGGTGGCAGGCCATCGGACCGCGGTCGTTCTCGGCTTCGTCCTCTTCCATGCGGACGAGGGTTTCGAACGCCGCGAGAGCTTCGTCGAACCGGCCGGCGTCGTGGAGAGCGGCGATCCACTGGAGGAGTGTCCAGGCGAGAGCCCCACTGCGGGGCCCGTCGGGCAGGATCGCCGTGGCCAACTCGGTCATGGCATCGGCAGCCTCGGCGTACCGGCCTTCCTCGGAGAGGCCGGCAGCCCATTCGCCCAGTCCTCGGGCTGCGGAGCCTCCGGTCGCTGCGGCCCGCGCGCGGCCAAGAGCGAGCATCTCGGCGCGCATGGCAAGTCCTTCTGCGCGTCGGCCCGCCCGGTACAGCTGGCGCTGGCACGAGTCGAGGGCCTGGTACAGAACGTCGGCCCGGGAAGTCACGGCCGGGTCGATGGACCGCGCGGCGGCGACCGCCTCCTCGCACAGCGCGAGCGCGGACGGATGCCACTCGCCGACGCTGGAGTCGTAGCTCAGCCGCTGCAGGGACCTGGCCAGGCGAGGAAGGTACGCGGCGGGGCTGACCCGGGAGAGCACCCGGCAGGCGTCAACTTCCTCGCTCGCCGTGGGATACCCCGACGCGAGCAGCACATTCCGCGCTCGTACGACGTCGTCCTGATCGACTTTCCTCGAGTAATTCATGACGGAGATCCTGGGCGTTCCGGCGCGGGGTGAACAAGGCAGATCGCATGTGCCGTTCCTCCTACGAGAAAACCCTCTGACCTGTCATGATGGGTGTGACATCACTTCCCCGAAGTGCGCTGGCAATTCCGGCCGTCCGAGCCCGTCGGCCCCGGCCCCACCCGCCTCCGAATCCATCCCCGTCGTTCGTTGGCGGTGGTAATGGCGGGCCGCGCGGGCGCGGTTGCCGCAGGATGGTTTGCACCATTCCTGGCGGCCATGGCTCTTGACGAAGTAGCGCACGCAGCGGGGTGCCGTGCAGGAGCGCAGTTGGGTGCGTTGCGGGCCGGTCAGGAAGTCGATCGCGGCGCGGGCCAGGGCCGCCGTCAGGCGTACGTACTGATCGTTCTCGGCGGACAGCGGACCGGCGGCGGGGTCGCCGCCCTCGGGCCAGTCGAGTTGCGGGGCGACCGGTTCGCGCGCGGCGGCCGCGTTGACGCGGGCCAGCGCCTCGGCGGCCGGCAGCAGGCGGTGGGCGTCGGCCGGGCTGGCGGGTGCGGGGCTGACCGCCCGGGCGAACAGGGCCCGGACCGCCTGGCGCAGCTCGACGATGCCGAGCCGGAGGCGTTCGTCCACGACCGGGCCCTCGGTCTCGCCCTCGGCCGGGACGACGCCCGTGAGCAGCTCGGCCTGTTCCTGGAGCCAGCGCGTCGCCCCCTGGACCGTGGCGAGGTCGTCCGCAACGCCGCCGTCTCCGTCGTGGCGGATCGTGCTCGCCAGTTCCAGCGCCAGCCAGCGTTCCACAACGCGCCCCTTTCCCTCTCGATGCCCGGCCCCCCGCCGCCACCCACTTGATCACACCGCTCCGCACACCCTAAAGTCCCTAACGGTAAAACTGAAAACTTCCGTTAGAGATGACTGAGGCGGGTGGCCCCGCCGGGGGAGGCGACCGCGGAATGACCCTGCTCGCACAGATCAGCGATCTGCACCTGGACGGCAGCGCGCGGGCGACCCGGCGCGCCACCCGCGTCATGGACTACCTGCGTGCCCTGCCCCGCCCGGTCGACGCGCTCCTGGTCACCGGGGACATCGCCGATCACGGCGCGGAGGCCGAGTACGAGGAGGCGGCCCAGATCCTGGCCGCTCCCTTCCCCGTGCTGACGTGCCCCGGCAACCACGACGCGCGACCGGCGTACCGCAAGGCCCTCCTCGGTGAGGCGCCCGGCGCCGGCCCCGTGAACCGGGTGCACCGCGTCGGCGGCACCACCGTCCTGATGTGCGACTCCACCGTTCCCGGCCGCGACGAGGGCCGGCTCGACGCCGAAACGCTCGCCTGGATCGACGCCACACTGTCCGCGCTGCCGCAGGACGCCGCCGCGTTGATCGCCTTCCACCAGCCGCCCGTCGAGCTCCACCATCCGCTGCCCGACGCCCACATGCTCGAACAGCCGGGGGACCTGGCCGACTTGATCGCCGCGCACCCGCAGGTCGTCGCCGTCCTGACGGGCCACGCCCACACCGCGGCCGCCTCGGTGTTCGCCGGGCGCCCGCTGGTCGTCGGCCCGGCGATCACCTGGACCCTGCGCATGCCGTGGGAGGGCGACCAGGCCGCCGACCGCGACCAGCCGCCCGGCCTCGCGTTCCACGTCCTGTCCGACGACCGGCGCCTGACCACCCACTACCGGGCCGTGCTCTGATCCCCCGCCCGTACGCACCGGAGGCACCGTGGTCCATCCCGTAGCCGTCGCCGGCTTCCTGGTGGCGATCCTTCCGCTGATCGCCACCCCCGGGGCGAGCCTGGCCCTGCTGGTCCAGCACGTCACCGGCGGCGGCCGCCGCCGGGCGCTCCCCGTCGTCCTGGGCACGGTCACCGGCCTGTACGTCCACGCCGCCCTGGCCATCGCCGGTCTGTCGGCCCTGGTGATGCACTCCAGCGTGGCCTTCACGGTGATCAAACTCGTCGGCGCCGTCTATCTGATCGGCCTCGGCCTGTGGACCTGGCGCTCCGCGACCCCGCGCGAGGCGGCCCCGGCCCGCCGCCGCCCGAGGGGCACGGACTCCGTGTACGCCCAGGCGTTCCTCGCGAACGTCCTCAACCCGAAGGCCGCCGCCATCTACCTGACGCTGGTCCCCCAATTCGTCACGCCCGCACACCCTTTGAGCGGCCAGATCCTCACCCTGGCCACCGCCCACGCCCTCCTGATCACCCTCTGGCTCACCGCCTGGTCGTTCCTCCTGGCCCGCGCCTCACACCTCCTGCACACCCCCCGCTTCAAACGGGCGGCCACCAGGGCGACTTCGGCAATCCTGATAACCCTCGGCATCCGAGCCGCAGTGACCTGACCGAAGAAACCGCCCTGGTCCTGCCCCACACCCTTGCTCTCCCGTGCGCCGACAGCGCCGACGAGGCTCAGCCTCCCCCGAAGCCGCCGGCCACCTCGGAGAGCAGGCACATCGACTCCCGCTCGCCCAGCGATGCGTCCCAGATCTCGGTGAAGGCCTCGTCGTACTGCCGCACCTCCCACTCCTTGTCCAGGAACAGGCCGCCGGAGTACCCGTCGGAATAGACGGTGGACGGCTCCGTGTGCATGCCGTCGCCGGTCACGGGGAAGCGAAAGATCACAAAGGGACCGGTGACCATTCCCGCGTGCGCACCGGCGGCGAATGGCGTGACCCGGATCGAGACGTTCGGTAGACCGGCGACATAGACCAGGTGCGCGAGTTGGCGAGCCATCACTCCCGCTCCACCGACAGGCCGCCGTACCACCGCCTCGTCCAGAGCGACCCTCAGTACCGGCGGGTCCATGGACCGGGTCAGGCGGGATTGCCGCTCCATACGCTGACGCAGTCGCTGTTCCAGGTCCGCGTCGCTGATCCCCCGGATATGCGTGCGGATGATCTCGCGCGCGTAGTCCTCAGTCTGGAACTGGCCGGGGATCAGGTCGGTCTCGTACACCGTCAGGTTCTCCGATGCCTCTTCCAACCGGACGAAGACGTGGAACCCCTCCAGCACCGAGTCGCCGTAGGCATGCCACAGTCCACGCGCCCTGGTCTCCTTCGCCAGACCCATCAGTGCCGCCGTGAGGTCCGGTGGCGCTCCGTACACCGAGCACATCGCCTGGACATCGAGGCTCCGCAGCGCGGTTTGCCCCGTTTCGATGCGCCACATCTTGGCCTCCGACCACTCCAGCCTGGCCGCTGCCGCACGCACGGTGAGGTGCGCTCGATTGCGTAAGTTCCGCAGGTTCCGGCCCAGTTCTCGTCGCGGAACGGTTGACTCTGTCGGCCTCGCAGCCACGTCGGTCCCCTTCGGCACGCCCCCGAGCGAGGGAGGTCTTTCACCCGAGATGAAAGCACCCCCGCGCACGCCATGCAGGACGAAGCAAGCCTTCGACGCCTTTTGATCGGTACGGAGTCGAAAAATCTTGCACGCCCATCACAGCGGTGTGCAGCCTGGAATCCACTCTCCGTGAGTGCCCGCCCACGCCGGAAGGCCATGCCGGTGCGCCCACTTCGCCTGCCTTGCACTTGCCACGAGGAAGCCCGTGATCGACCTCCCCCAAGCACCCCTCGACCCCGCCCCCTGCACACCCCCCGCCGGCCCGCCGCGCTCTCTGCTGCTCGCCAGTGAGCCTCAATCCGTGCGCCATGCGCGGACGTTCACCCGTGAGCACATCGCCCACCACGCCCCGCACGCGACGGAGCACCACACGGACATCGCCGTCCTGATCACCAGCGAACTCGTCACCAACGCCTACCGGTACGGAACCGAACCCGGTGACCTGATCTCCGTCGTGCTGGACATCGACAACGGCCGGACCCGCATCGAGGTGCACGACCCCGTGCGGCGTGCGCCCCGGCGACGGTCGGGCGTGGAGGAGTGCGGCCACGAACGCACGCGTGGACGCGGCCTGCTCATCCTCGACGTGCTCTGCCCGCAGCGGTGGGGCGTCGGTGACCGGCCGTTCGGCAAGTTCGTTTGGGCAGAGGTGCCGCACGACGGCTGAACCAACCGACCGACTACCAGGGGCAAGGAACCACTACCGTGACGAACATCGAGTACGAGGCGAAGTCCCTCGACATCGACGTCCAGGACATCACCCGCAGGATCTGCGACGCGGGCGGCATCGAGGTGTCGCCCCGGCGCCTCATGCGCCGCTTCGTCTACGACACCGTCCCGCCCGCGCCCGGCCGCTGGGTTCGTCTGCGGGATACGGGCGACTCCACCACGCTGTGCGTCAAGGAGATCACCACCGACGCCGTCGACGGCACGCGTGAGACGGAGGTGACGGTGAACGACTTCGGCGAGGCCGCCGCCCTGCTGCGCCTCGCCGGGCTCGTGCCGCGCGGCTACCAGGAGAACCGCCGCACGTCCTACACGCTCGGCACCGCCCGTCTGGAGATCGACGAGTGGCCGGGTATCCCTCCGTATCTGGAGATCGAGGCGGACGGGGAGGGCCAGGTGTGGGAGGCGGCGGCAGCGCTCGGGCTGGACCGCGAGCGGCTGACGTCGCTCAACACGACGAAGGTGTACGCCCTGTACGGCATCGACCTCGAAACGATCACGGACCTCCGGTTCGAGGGATCACACGGTCACCGTTCGTGGTTGGGGGCCCACTCGTAGACCCCCGGGCTCGGTTCGGTGGTTTCGCGGGGCCAGCCGGTGCGGACGTTCTGCAGGCGTTTGTGGTGCTCGGTCGTCCAGTTCTTCTGGGGGCGGATGCCCAGGGCCGTCCACAGGCGGTCCGGGTCGGTGATCTGGACCGACAGTTCGCCGTCCTCGTGCAGGTGGATTTCGAGGGTCGGGCCGCGGCCTCCGCCGATGACGGCCGATCGGCCCGGTTCCAGCTCGGAGAGCCGGCGCTCCCAGGCGTCCAGGTCTTCCGGGGAGAGGTACAGGTCGAGCCGGGCATCGACGAAGTCCGTGTGGGCGAGCACGTCCGCGCGCAGGATGTCGTGGCCGGCCGGCACGCCGGGCCGGTACCGCCCCGTCACGCGTACGACGCACCGGTCACCGTCCGGATCGGCGAGGTGGATGAGGTCCATCGCAACGGCATCCGACATGGGGTCACTCGCTTTCGTGCGCCGGTGGGGCTGCATCGTCTCCTGACCTCGGGCGAGCGCTGCGGCCGGGGCCGATCCGGCGCCGCCGGGCGGAGGCGCCCTACCCCCGCCCCGCCTCCCGGTCTCTCAGTTCTCGGCGGAGGATCTTGCCGGAGGCGGCTCGCGGCACCGTGTCCGTGAATTCCACGCGGCGGATCTTCTTGTACGGGGCCACCCGGTCCGCGACCCACGCCATCAGGGCCGCCTCCGTCAGGGGCGTGTCCAGGGTTCGGACCACGTACGCCTTCGGGATCTCGTTGCCTTCGGGGTCCTGGACGCCGATCACCGCCGCGTCCGTGACGTCCTCGTGGGCCAGGAGCAGCGCTTCCAGTTCGGCGGGCGCGACCTGGTAGCCCTTGTACTTGTTGACTTCCTCCCCCTCTCGAAGGAGGGGGAGTCCTACGGCTCGCGCGGTAGGGGTTTCTGCTTCATCGCCGACTGCCCGCCCGGAGTACTCCGTTGGGGTCTTACACCAGCTCCACAGACAGACGCCGTCAGCCCGACGGCCAGAATGTTCTTCGCCGCGTTCACGTCCCGGTCGTGGGTCGTCCCGCAGTCGCACGTCCAGGTGCGGACGTTGAGCGGCATCCTGTCCTGCAGGGTGCCGCAGGCGGAGCACAGCTTCGAGGAGGGGAACCAGCGGTCGATCGCGATCACTTCGCGGCCGTACCACTGGGCCTTGTACTCCAGCATGCTCCGGAACTCCGACCACGCGGCATCGGAGATGGCGCGGGCCAGGCTGCTGTTCTTCACCATGTTCCGAACGGCGAGGTCCTCGATCACGATCGTTTGGTTCTCACGAACGAGCCGAGTGGTGAGCTTGTGCAGGTGGTCACGCCTGCGGTCGGTGATGCGTGCGTAGACCTTGGCGGCTTTTCGGCGTGCCTTGGCCCGGTTGGCGCCGTCGCCCTTGGCCTTGCGGGCAAGCTGCCGCTGGGCCTTGGCGAGGCGGGCACGGTCGTGTCGCTCGTGCCGGGGGTTGGAGACCTTCTCCCCGGTCGACAGCGTCAGCAGGTGGTCGAGGCCGACGTCGATGCCGACGGCCGTGCCGGTGGCGGGGAGCGGCTGGACGGAGGGGTCCTCGACCAGCAGGGACACATACCAGCGTCCGGCCGCGTCCTGGGACACCGTCGCCGTGGACGGCGACGCGCCTTCGGGCAGCGGACGGGACCACACGATGTCCAGCGGGGCGTCCATCTTCGCCAGGGTCAGCCTGCCGTCCCGGAACCGGAACGCGCTGGTGGTGTACTCCGCCGACTTCCGGGACTTCTTCCGCGACTTGAAACGCGGGTACTTGGACCGTTTGCCGAAAAAGTTCGTGAATGCCGTCTGGAGGTGGCGCAGGGCCTGTTGGAGCGGGACGGAGGAGACGTCGTTGAGGTAGGCGAGTTCCCCGGTCTTCTTCCAGGCCGTCAGCATTGCCGACGTCTGGTTGTAGTTCACCCGTTCCTGTCGCGTCCACGCTTCCGTGCGGGCGGCCAGGGCTAGGTTGTAGACCTTCCGCACGCAGCCGAACGTGCGGGACAGCTCCGCCGCCTGCACGTCAGTCGGATAGAAGCGGTACTTGAACGCCCGCTTCACGTGGATGGCCTTCACAGTTCACATGTTATCCCGTCAGCTTGTAACCCAGCACGGTCAGTTGAGAGTGGACGCCGGTCCGTCCTGGCGGTGAACCGGCCTTCCCCGCCCCGCTCCGCAGGAGCTTCGTTTCCTCCCCCGGCCGGAGCACAGCGGTGTGTGTCCCTCAGTACGACTTCGGGAGCCCCAGCGTCTGGTGCGACACGTAGTTCAGGATCATTTCCCTGCTCACCGGCGCGATCCGGGCGACCCGCGCCCCCGTGATCAGCGAGGCGAGGCCGTACTCGCGGGTGAGGCCGTTGCCGCCCAGCGTGTGCACCGCCTGGTCCACCGCCCGTACGCATGCCTCGCCCGCCGCGTACTTCGCCATGTTCGCGGCCTCGCCCGCGCCGAGGTCGTCGCCCGCGTCGTACAGGCGGGCGGCCTTCTGCATCATCAGGCGCGCGAGTTCGAGTTCGATGTGGGCCTGGGCCAGCGGGTGGGCGATGGCCTGGTGGGCGCCGATGGGCTCCTTCCACACCTGGCGCGTCTTCGCGTACTCGACCGCCCGGCCGAGCGCGTAACGGCCCATGCCGATGCCGAAGGCCGCGGTCATGATGCGCTCGGGGTTGAGCCCGGCGAACAGCTGGAGCAGCCCCGCGTCCTCATCCCCGACCAGCGCGTCGGCGGGCAGCCGTACGTCGTCCAGGACGAGTTCGAACTGCTTCTCCGGGGCGTGGACCTCCATGTCGATCTGGTTCCGCCCGAAGCCGGGGGTGTCGCGGGGGACGATGAACAGGCACGCCTTGAGCTTGCCGGTCCGCGCGTCCTCGGTGCGGCCGACGATGAGGGTGGCGTCCGCGATGTCGACGCCGGAGACGAAGACCTTGCGGCCGGTGAGCAGCCAGTCGTCGCCGTCGCGGCGGGCGGTCGTGGTGATGCGGTGCGAGTTGGAGCCGGCGTCGGGCTCGGTGATGCCGAAGGCCATGGTCAGGCTGCCGTCGGCGAGGCCGGGCAGCCACTGCCGCTTCTGCTCGTCGGTGCCGAAGCGGGCTATCACCGTGCCGCAGATGGCGGGCGAGACGATCATCATCAGGAGCGGCGAGCCGGACGCGCCCAGCTCCTCCAGGACGATGGACAGTTCCGCCATCCCGGCGCCCCCGCCGCCGTACTCCTCGGGGAGGTTCACGCCGAGGAAGCCGGCCTTCGCGGCGTCCGCCCACAGCTCGCGCGGGTGGCCGCCCTCGCTGACGAGGCCGGTCATGTACTCCCGCCCGTACCGCTTGCCGAGGGCGGCGACGGCGGCGCGCAGGGCCTGGTGCTCTTCGGTTTCGAGGACGGTGCTCATACGGACTGCTCCTCAGAAGGGTCCATGGGTGATTCCGTGACGACGGCGAGCAGGGCGCCCACCTCCACCTGCTGGCCGGGCGCGGCATGCAGGGCGGTGAGCGTGCCGGCGGCGGGGGCGAGGATGCGGTGCTCCATCTTCATCGCCTCCAGCCAGATCAGCGGCTGCCCGGCGGCCACGGCGGCCCCCTCCGCGAGGCCGTCCGCGAGGCGGACGACCGTGCCGGGCATGGGGGCGAGCAGGGAGCCGGGTTCGGTGCGGTCGGCGGGGTCGGTGAAGCGCGGCAGGGCGGTGAAGGTGTACGCGCCGGACGCGGTGTCCACGTACACCCTGCCGTCGCGGGCGAGTACGTCGTAGTGGCGGGTGACCCCGCCGTGTTCGAGGGTGACGCGGGCGCGGCCGGCGGCGACCACGCGGACGTCCTCGACGCCCCCGCCGCCCTCCACCCTCAGCCCGTCGCGGGTCCGCCGGTACGCGATCTCGTGCTCGGCGCCGTCCGGTTCGGCCCGGTAGCGGCGGAGCTGGGGCTGCGAGGGGAGGTTGCGCCAGGCGCCGAACCGGGCGAAGCCACCCGCGGTGGTGTCGGTGGCGTTGCGCGCCGCCTCGCCCACGGCGGCCGCGGTGGCGGCGAGCCGGACGGCGACCGTGTCGGCCACCTCCGTCAGCCCTGGCAGGTTGCGGTCGTAGAAGCCGGTGTCCGGGCGGGCGGCCGCGAAGTCCGGGTGGCGCAGCGAGCGGACGAGGAGGTCGCGGTTGGTGACCGGGCCGTGGATGCGGGCCCGTTCCAGGGCGCGGGCGAGCAGGCGTACGGCCTCGGCGCGCGTCCCGGCGTGCGCGATCACCTTGGCGAGCATCGGGTCGTAGTGGACGCCGATCGTGTCGCCCCCGGTGTATCCGGTGTCCAGCCGCAGCCCCGGCTCGTCCGGCACCGCGAGCGCGTACAGCGTCCCGGCCTGCGGCTGCCAGTCCCTGGCCGGGTCCTCCGCGTACAGCCGGGCCTCCACGGCGTGCCCGGAGGGCGGCGGGGGTGCGGGGGACGGCAGCGGCGCGCCCTCGGCGATGCGGAGCTGGAGCGCGACGAGGTCGAGGCCGTACACCTCCTCGGTGACGGGGTGCTCGACCTGGAGGCGGGTGTTCATCTCCAGGAAGTACGGCCGCCCGTCCGCCGTGACCAGGAACTCCACGGTTCCGGCGCCCCGGTAGTCGACGGCGCGGGCGGCGGCCACCGCGGCCTCGTGCAGCCGCTCACGCAGCTCGTCGGGGAGGCCGGGCGCGGGGGCCTCCTCGATGACCTTCTGGTGGCGGCGCTGGAGCGAGCAGTCGCGGGTGCCGAGCGCCCAGACACCGCCGTGCGCGTCGGCCATCACCTGGACCTCGACGTGCCGGCCGCGCTCCACGTACGGCTCGGCGAACACCTCGCCGTCCCCGAACGCGGACAGCGCCTCCGCGCGGGCGGCCGTCAACTCCTCGGGCAGCGCGGTCAGTTCCCGTACGATCCGCATCCCGCGGCCTCCGCCGCCGGCCGCCGCCTTGAGCAGCAGCGGCAGGTCGCCGGCGGTCGCGGCGGCCGGGTCGACGGGCGCGAGGAGCGGCACCCCGGCGGCGGCCATCAGTTCCTTGGCGCGGGTCTTGGACGCCATGAGCCGGATCGCCCGGACGGGCGGCCCGATCCAGCGCAGCCCGGCGTCCTGGACGGCGGCGGCGAATCCGGCGTTCTCGGAGAGGAAGCCGTAGCCGGGGTGCACGGCGTCCGCGCCGGCCGCGAGCGCGGCGGCCACGACGAGGTCGCCGCGCAGATAGGTGTCGGCGGGGGCCGCGCCCGGCAGCCGTACGGCGGTGTCGGCCTCCCGGACGTGCAGCGCCCCGGCGTCGGCGTCCGAGTACACGGCGACGGTGGCGATGCCGAGGGCCCGGCAGGTGCGGAAGATCCGGCAGGCGATCTCGCCCCGGTTGGCGACGAGCAGGCTGGTGATCATCTCAACTCACATCCGGAAGACGCCGAAGCCGCCGCGGGCGCCCTCGATCGGTGCGGTGTGGATGGCGGACAGGCACATCCCGAGGACGGTCCGGGTGTCGCGCGGATCGATGACCCCGTCGTCGTAGAGCCGTCCGGACAGGAACATCGGCAGGGACTCGGACTCGATCTGCTGCTCGACCATGGCGCGCAGGGCGGCGTCCGCCTCGTCGTCGTACGGGCGGCCCTTGGCGGCGGCCGAGGCGCGGGCGACGATGGAGAGCACTCCGGCGAGCTGCTGCGGGCCCATGACGGCGGACTTGCTGCCGGGCCAGGCGAACAGGAAGCGCGGGTCGTACGCCCTGCCGCACATGCCGTAGTGGCCGGCGCCGTAGGAGGCGCCCATCAGGACCGACAGGTGCGGGACCTTCGAGTTCGAGACGGCGTTGATCATCATCGCGCCGTGCTTGATGATGCCGCCCTGCTCGTACTCCCTGCCGACCATGTAGCCGGTGGTGTTGTGCAGGAACAGGAGCGGGATGTCGCGCTGGTTGGCGAGCTGGATGAACTGGGCGGCCTTCTGCGACTCCTCGCTGAACAGCACGCCCTGCGCGTTGGCGAGGATGCCGACCGGGTAGCCGTGCAGCGCGGCCCAGCCGGTGACCAGGCTCGTCCCGTACAGCGGTTTGAACGCGTCGAAGTCGGAGCCGTCGACCAGCCGGGCGATGACCTCGCGCGGGTCGAACGGCACCTTGAGGTCGCCGGGCACGATGCCGATCAGCTCGTCCTCGTCGTACTTGGGCGGTTCGGCCGGTCCCGGCTCGGGGTGCGCCTTGCGCCAGTTGAGGCGGGCGACAATGCGGCGGGCCTGGCGCAGGGCGTCGTGCTCGTCCACGGCGAAGTGGTCGGCGAGCCCGGACGTACGGGCGTGCATCGCGGCGCCGCCGAGCGATTCGTCGTCGCTCTCCTCGCCCGTGGCCATCTTCACCAGCGGCGGCCCGCCCAGGAACACCTTGGACCGTTCCCGGATCATCACCGTGTGGTCGGACATGCCGGGGACGTACGCGCCTCCGGCGGTGGAGTTGCCGAAGACGACGGCGACGGTCGGGATGCCGGCGGCGGAGAGCCGGGTGAGGTCGCGGAAGAGGGCCCCGCCGGGGATGAAGATCTCCTTCTGGGACGGCAGGTCGGCGCCGCCGGACTCGACGAGGCTGATGACGGGCAGCCGGTTGGCGAACGCGATCTCGTTGGCCCGCAGCGCCTTCTTCAGCGTCCACGGGTTGGACGCCCCGCCGCGTACGGTCGGGTCGTTGGCGGTGATCAGGCACTCGACGCCCGCCACCATCCCGATCCCCGTGACGAGCGAGGCGCCCACCGCATAGTCACTGCCCCAGGCCGCCAGCGGCGACAGCTCCAGGAACGGCGTGTCCGGGTCGAGGAGCAGTTCGACGCGCTCGCGGGCCAGCAGTTTGCCGCGCCCCCGGTGCCGCTCCACGTACTTCTCGCCGCCGCCCGCCAGGGCCGTGGCATGTGCGGCGTCCAGTTCGGCGAGCTTGTCGAGCATGGCGGCCCGGTTGGCCGCGTAGTCGGGGCTCGCGGTGTCGAGCCCGGTGGGCAGGACGGTCATGCGGGCACCTCCGGGTGCGCGGTGCGGTCCAGCAGGGTCACGGGTATCTCCAGATGGCGGGCGCGCAGCCACTCGCCCACGGCCTTGGCCTGCGGGTCGAAGCGGTGCTGCGCGGCGACGCCCTCGCCGAGGAGCCCGTGCACGGTGAAGTTCAGCGCGCGCAGGTTCGGCAGGACATGGCGTACGACGGTGAGGTCGGCGGTCTCCGGGAGGAGCCGGCGGAAGCGGTCGACGGTCAGCTCGTGCGCCAGCCACCGCCAGGCGTCCTCGCCCCAGACCCAGACGCCGACGTTGGCGTCCCCGCCCTTGTCCCCGCTCCGCGCCCCGGCGATCCGCCCGAGCGGCGCGCGACGGGTGGGTCCGGGCTCCAACGGCGGTGGCAGCGGCGGCTGTTCGGCGTACCGGAGGTGCCGGGTGTGTACGGGGTGGGGGATCGCGAGCCGGGTCCCGTCGGGGAGTACGGCGGTGTGCTCGACGTCTCCCGCCGCTACGGAGCGGGCCTCGAAGACGCCGTAGGGGGCGCCCTTGCCGGGCGGCGCGGTGACGTGGAAGCCGGGGTAGCTGCCGAGGGCCAGCTCGATCGCCGCGCCGGACAACGCCCGCCCCACGGGCTCCTGTTCGGGGTCGCGGACGACGAGCCGGAGCAGCGCGCTCGCGGTCTCCTCGGTGCCGGCGTCGGCCCGGTCGGTACGGGCCAGCTCCCAGCGGACGTCCTGCGGCCGGCGCCCGGAGTGGGCGAAGGCGTCCGCGATCTGGGTCTTCACCAGCTGGGCCTTGGCCTCGATGTCGAGCCCGGTGAGGACGAAGACGACCTCGTTGCGCCAGCCGCCGAGCCGGGTGAGCCCGGCCTTGAGGGTGGGCGGCGGGGCCTCCCCGCGTACGCCGGAGATCCTGACCCGGTCGGGGCCGTCCTGCGCCAGCCGTACGGTGTCGAGCCGGGCGGTGACGTCCGGGCCCGCGTACCGGGCGCCGCCGGTCTCGTACAGGAGCTGGGCGGTGACGGTGCCGACGTCCACGACGCCGCCGGTGCCGTCGTGCTTGGTGATGACGGAGCTGCCGTCCGGGTGGATCTCGGCGACGGGGAAGCCGGGGCGGCGCAGGTCGTGGTCGCGGAAGAAGGCGTAGTTGCCGCCGGTGGCCTGGGTGCCGCACTCCAGGACGTGCCCGGCGACCACGGCACCGGCCAGCGCGTCGTGGTCGTCCGGGCCCCAGCCGAAGTGGGCGGCGGCGGGGCCGGTGACGAGGGCGGCGTCGGTCACCCGGCCGGTGACGACGACCTCGGCACCGGCCCGCAGGCAGGCCGCGATGCCCGCTCCCCCGAGGTAGGCGTTGGCGGTGAGGAACCCCTCCGGTACGGGCAGGGCGTCCCCCTCCACATGGGCGACGCGCACCGGCACCCCGGCCTTCGCGGCCAGGTCCCGGATGGCGTCGGCGAGCCCGGCCGGGTTGAGGCCGCCCGCGTTGGCGACGATCCGCACGCCGCGTTCCCGGGCGAGGCCGAGGCCCTCCTCCAGCTGGCGCAGGAAGGTGGAGGCGTAGCCGCGCGCCGGGTCCTTTAGGCGGCTGCGGCCGAGGATGAGCATGGTCAGCTCGGCGAGGTAGTCCCCGGTGAGGATGTCGAGGGGGCCGCCGGTGAGCATCTCGCGCAGGGCGTCGAAGCGGTCGCCGTAGAAGCCGGAGGCGTTGCCGATGCGGAGGGGTCCGGGCTGCGGTCCGGCCCCCGGCGCCCCGATCTCCGCCCCGCCTGCCCCTGGCGCCCCGATCTCCGCCCCGCCGGCCTCCGGCGCCCCGATCTCCGCCCCGCCTGCCCCCGGCGCCCCGACCTCCGCCCCGCCGGCCCCCGGCGCCCCGGCCGGCCCCCTCATCGCTCCGCCTTCGGCGCCCTGCCCGCGCCCGCCGGGCCGGCGAATGCCTGGGCGATGGAGAGCCAGGCGTCCGCGTCCGGGCCCTCGGCCCGCACCGCGAGGTCGTCGCGGTGGGCGCGCTGGGTGACCAGCAGGCAGAAGTCGTACAGCGGGCCGGTGACACGCTGGGCCGCGTCCTCGGCCCCGTACGTGATCAACTCGCCGTCCGGCGCCTCCAGTTCCACCCGGAACTCCTCGGCGGGGGCCTGCTCGCCCCGGACGAAGTAGGCGTAGTCACGGGCCCGGACGCCGATGCGGGCGACATGGCGCAGCCGGGCGGTCGGGGCGCGGGTCGCGCCCAGGGCGTCGGCGATGTCCTGGCCGTGGGCCCAGGTCTCCATGAGCCGGGCGGTCGCCATGGAGGCGATGCTCATGGGCGGGCCGTACCAGGGGAACTTCGTGCCGGCGGGGGCGGCGGCCAGCGCGTCGTACAGCCGCTCGCGGCCCTCGCGCCAGCGGACGAGCAGGGCGTCGGGGGCGTACGCGGCGACGATCTCCCCGGCGGCCCGGTCCACGAAGTGCTCGGGGTCCGCGAGCGCCTTCTCGACCTCGCCGCCGAAGCCCGCCGGATCGGTGACCGCCTTCAGCGCGACCCCGTCCGTCCAGCTCAGATGCGCCACCTGATGGGCGATCGTCCACCCCTGGGCGGGCGTCTCCCCCGCCCACTGCGACACGCTCAACCCGGCGACCAGCAGATCGAGTTCCTCGCTCTCCCTGCGCAGATCGTCGAGCACGGCTGCGACATCGGACACGGTGCGCTCCCCTCGGGGCGTGGCGGTGTGTCTGGGGAGCCTGCCAGCGCGACGCAAAACAATCAAGCATGCTTGCATGATTTTTGTCGGGTCCGGGCGGCGTCCGGCGGCCCTGCGCCCTCAGCCCTGTTCGAAGTACGCCGCGCTCTCCGCGTCCGCCGGGTAGTACAGCTCGATGGCGACCTCGTCCAGGGTGATGTCCATCGGGGTACCGAACGTGGTGATGGTGGAGAACATCCGCACCTCGCGTCCGTCGAGCCGCAGGATCATCGGCAGGACCACGTCGGACTCGGCCGCGATCGAGCGCCCCGCCGCCTCCGCGTCCTCGCCGTCCCCGGCCGCCGGTCCCAGCAGCTCGTCGTACAGCGCGGCGAGCCGGGGATCGGGGGCGGCGGCGAGCTGGCGGCCGACGCGGGCCCGGAACACGGCGCGGACGTCGGCGAGGTTGACGACCAGCGGGGCGAAGCCGCGCGGGTCCAGGCCGAGGCGTACGAGGTTGACCGGCGGGCGCAGCAGTTCGGGGGCGACGCCGGCGAAGAACGGCTCGACGGCCCGGTTGGCGCGCAGGATGTCCCAGCGGCGGTCGAAGGCCACCGCCGGATACGGCTCGTGCGCCCGGAGCACCCGCTCGACCGCCTCGCGGGCCGCCGCGAGCGCACCGTCCCCGAGGGGCCGTTCCGGGTACCGGGGCGCGAAGCCGGCCGCGAGGAGCAGCCGGTTGCGCTCGCGCAGGGGCACGTCCAGCCGCTCGGCGAGCCGCAGGACCATGTCGGCGCTCGGGTTCGTCTTCCCCGTCTCCACCAGGCTGACGTGGCGCGCCGAAACGCCGGCCGCGAGCGCGAGGTCGAGCTGGCTGACGCGCCTGCGGTGCCGCCACCGCCGTAGGAGTTCGCCGACTGTCACGAGGGCCGACCGTACCCGCCGGGCGGGCCGTCCGCCATGACATGGCATGTCATCGACGGCGGCCCCGGCGGCGGCCCACACTGCCCCCATGACTGCACGGAACACGACCTCGGGCATCAACAGCCCGGACAACAAGACCCTGGTGAGCCGGGCCCTGGCCACCCTCCTGGAGACCGGCGGCACGGAGGCGCTCGCCCCGGTCCTGAGCGACGGCTTCAGGCATCACCGGCCCGGCGGGCACACCGCGACGAAGGCGGAGTGGCTGGCGGCCGTGGAGGCGGCGATCGGCCCGACGACCGGGATGAAGGTGGAGATCGATCATCTGCTGGCGGACGGGGAGCACGTCGTGGTCCACTCCCGGCGCGAGCTTCCGGGCGGCCCGCAGATCGTGGTGGTGGACATCTGGCGCATCGAGGGCGGGCTGATCGCGGAGGGCTGGGAGATCATCGAGCCGGTGGCGGCAGCGGCGGCGAACCTGTCGTGGTGGGCCCCGGCGGACCGCTGACCGGCCCGCTCACTGGGCGGAGACGCCCCGTACCTGGCTGCGGACCGCGCCCATGCTCGCGCCGATGACCAGAGCGATGGCCAGGGCGTCCGTGGTGGCCAGGGCCTGGTCGAGGACCAGGAAGCCGGCCAGGGCCGCGATCGCGGGCTCCAGGCTCATCAGGATGGCGAAGGTGGGCGCGGGCAGCCGGCGCAGGGCGATCAGCTCCAGCGTGTACGGGAGGACGGAGCTGAGCAGCGCGACGGCCGCGCCGAGGCCGAGCGTCGTCGGGTCGATGAGCCGGGAGCCGGCGTCCATGATGCCGAGCGGCAGCGAGAGGAGCGCGGCGACGACCATGGCCAGGGCGAGGCCGTCCGCCTGGGGGAAGCGGCGGCCGGTGCGGGCGCTGAAGACGATGTACGCCGCCCACATCGCGCCGGCACCCAGCGCGTACGCGGCCCCGGCCGGGTCGAGGCGGTCGAAGCCTCCGCCGCTGAGCAGGACGACCCCGCCGAGCGCGAGGGCGGCCCAGACGACGTTGACCAGGCGGCGCGAGGCGATCACGGAGAGGGCGAGCGGGCCGAGCACCTCCAGGGTGACGGCGGCGCCGAGCGGGATGCGGTCGGCGGCCTGGTAGAACAGCGTGTTCATGGCGCCCATGGCGACGCCGAAGGCGGCCACCGTGCCCCAGTCGGCGCGCGAGTGACCGCGCAGCCGGGGGCGGCAGACGACGAGCAGGACGAGCGCGGCGGCGGCCAGCCGCAGCGTGACGACGCCGAGCGCTCCGGCCCGAGGCATGAGCAGCACGGCTATCGCGGCGCCGAACTGCACGGAGAGCCCGCCGGCGACGACCAGGGCGACCGGCGCGAGCGCGGCCCGCCGCCCGCCTGCCCGCCCGCCGCCCGGCCCGCCGAGCGCGGGCGCGGCGACCGCCTCCGGCACGGCGACGGCGGCTGCGGCCGGTTCTGCGGCGGTGGTCTGCTCGTTCACCCGGGGCCTGTCCTTCGCGATTCGACGCACATCAATAGTTCACCATGAAGCACTCCACAGTGCACGGTACTGCACTCACCCTGTGCGACCCGCCCGTCCACGGTAAGGAATCGCGCAAGACGTGCGAAATGCGGCCGGGTCAGGCGCGGGCTCAGTCCGCCGAACCCTGCCCCCGACCCTGCTCCAGGCCCTCCGCCAGCAGTTCCGCCAGATGGCGTCCGCGTACTCCGGCGAGCTGGTCGAGCTGGGTGCGGCAGGAGTAGCCGTCGGCCAGGATCGCGGTGTCCGGGGCGGCCTCCCGGACGGCCGGGAGCAGCTGGTCCTCGGCGCAGGCGACGGACACCTCCCAGTGCCCCCGTTCGAAGCCGAAGTTGCCGGCGAGCCCGCAGCAGCCGCCGGAAAGTTCGCCGGTCAGGCCCGCCTTCGCGCGCAGCCGCCGGTCCGCGTCGTCGCCGAGGACGGCGTGCTGGTGGCAGTGGGTCTGGCCGGTGACGGGCCGGTCCAGGCGCGGGGGCCGCCAGTCGGGGGCGTACTCCTCCAGGTACTGGGCGAGGGTGCGCACGGAGGCGGCGAGCCGGGCGGCGCGCGGGTCGTCGGGCAGCAGCTCGGGCAGATCGGTGCGCAGGGTCGCGGCGCAGCTCGGTTCGAGGACGACCAGGGGCGCGCCGCCGGTGTCGCCGAGCCGGTCCAGGGTGCGCCGCATCACGGCGCGGGCCCGGTCGAGCTGGCCGGTGGAGACGTAGGTGAGGCCGCAGCAGAGCCCGTTTCCGGGGAGTGCGGGGGTGCGCCCGGCGGCCTCCAGGACGCGCACGGCCGCCCGGCCGACTCGGGGCGACAGGTGTTCGGTGAAGGTGTCGGGCCACAGCAGGACCGTCCGGTCCCCGGCGGCGGGCTCCTGCCGGTGGCGCCGGAACCAGCGGCTGAACGTCTCGCGCGCCAGCGGCGGAATCCCGCGCTCCGGCGCGATCCCGGCGAGCCGCTTGGCGAGGGCGGCGAGCGGGCGCGAGCGGGCCAGCAGGTTGAGCGGCCCGGCGAGGGGCGCGGCAAGCCGGAGCCACTGCGGCAGCCGGCCAAGCGCGTAGTGGGAGGCGGGGCGCGGCCGGTGGCGGTAGTGGTGGTGCAGGAACTCCGCCTTGTACGTGGCCATGTCGACGCCCACCGGGCAGTCGCTGCGGCAGCCCTTGCAGGACAGGCACAGGTCGAGCGCGTCCCGTACCTCCGTGGAGCGCCAGCCGTCCGTGATCACGCCGCCCGCTTCCCCGGCGAGCATTTCGTGCAGCAGCCGGGCCCGGCCGCGCGTCGAGTGGGCCTCCTCGCCGGTCGCCCGGAAGGAGGGGCACATCACGGCCGGTCCGGCCGTCTTCTCCGTACGGCATTTGGCGACGCCGACGCAGCGGCGGACGGCGGCGGAGAAGTCGCCGCCGTCGTGCGGGTAGCCGAAGGCGACGTCGACGGGGCGGCGCGGCAGGACGTCGAAGCGCAGGTTCTCGTCGAGGCGGGCCGGGCGGGCCAGGATGCCGGGGTTCAGGCCGCCGTCCGGGTCCCAGTGGTCCTTGTAGCGGGCGAAGAGGGCGACCAGCTCGTCCCCGTACATCTTCGGCAGGAGTTCGGCGCGGGCCTGGCCGTCGCCGTGCTCGCCGGAGAGCGATCCGCCGTGCGCGACGACGAGCGCGGCCAGTTCCTCGGAGAAGCGGCGGAAGCGGGCCACGCCGTCGCCGGTGAGCAGGTCGAAGTCGATGCGGACGTGGATGCAGCCGTCGCCGAAGTGCCCGTACGGGCTGCCGCGCAGGCCGTGTTCGGCGAGCAGGGCGCGGAAGTCGCGGAGGTAGCCGCCGAGCCGGGCGGGCGGCACCGCGCAGTCCTCCCAGCCGGGCCACGCCTCGCTGCCGTCCGGCACCCTGGTCGCCGTGCCGGCCGCGTCCTCCCGGATGCGCCACAGGGCCCGCTGCTCGCCGGGCGCGGTGACGACGAGGGTGTCGACGGCGTCACCGGCGGCGGACCGGGCGATCCGTTCGGCGTGCGCCCGTGCCTCGGCCGGGGTGGCGCCGCCCGTCTCGGCGAACAGCCAGGCGCCGCCGCGCGGCAGTCCGGCCGGTTCGCGTACGAGGTCGGCGGCCATGCCCTCCACGGTCAGCGGGTGGTGGGCGAGGAGGCCGGGGGCGGCTTCGGCGGCGGCGGACTCGTCGGCGTAGCCGAGGACGGCGAGGGCGCGGGCGGCGGGCGCCTCGACCAGCCGGACCGTCGCCTCGGTGACGATGCCGAGGGTGCCCTCGCTGCCGCAGAACGCGCGTACGGGGTCGGGGCCGTTCTCGGGCAGCAGGGCGTCCAGCGCGTAGCCGGAGATGCGGCGCGGGAGGTCGGGGAAGCCGGTGCGCAGCGGGGCGAGGTGCGCGGTGATCAGTTCGCGGACGCCGGGCGGGCCCCAGTCGCCGGGTTCCAGGCGCAGGGTTTCGCCGCCGTAGCGGGCGACGGTGAGGGCCTGGACGTTGTCGGCGGTGGTGCCCCAGGCGACGGAGTGCGAGCCGCAGGAGTTGTTGCCGATCATGCCGCCGAGCGTGCAGCGGCTGTGGGTGGAGGGGTCGGGGCCGAAGGTCAGGCCGTGCGGGGCGGCGGCGGCCCGCAGGTCGTCCAGGACGAGCCCCGGCTGCACGACCGCCGTCCGCGTAGCGGGGTCAAGTTCGACCACGGAACGCAGATGGCGGGTGAGGTCGAGGACGACGCCGGTGCCGGTGGCCTGTCCGGCGATGGAGGTGCCGCCGCCGCGCGGGACGACGGGCACGCCGTGTTCGCGGCACACGGCGAGCGCGGCGGTGATGTCGGCGGCGTCGCGCGGGGCGACCACGCCGAGCGGGACCCGCCGGTAATTGGACGCGTCCATCGTGGTCAGCGCCCTGGCGGTGGCGTCGAAGGCGACCTCGCCGCGCACGGCCCTACGCAGGTCGCGGACCAGGTCGGCGGGGGCGGGGGACGCGGTGCTGCCATGCGCTGCGGTGCCGGATGCCATGCGTCAAGGATGCCGCCGAAGATCGCCGTACGGGGCCGAGCCCGACATTATTCAGCCGGAAATTGACAAGTTGAAAACCTAAACAGAACGCGGATCACCACCAGTTCTTCCCAAAGAGATCGTCAATTCTCATATAGTGACGGTGACTTAGCTGGGAATCACCTGTTCCAGTTGGCGCCCCTGTGTCACCCGTCCCACCCGCCCCAGGTGCCACGCACGACCGAACCGCCCCGCGCACCACGCGCGTCCGAACCGCCCCGTCCGCCACCGTCCGCCCTCAAGGACTCCGCTTTGCGTCCCACACCCCGGCCGACCGCACTGGCCCTTCTGGTCACGGTGGCCCTCGCCGCACCCCTGTGCGCCTGGGCGGCCCTCGCCGCTCCCGAATCGGCCAGGGCCACGGTGGCCTGGGGCTCCGGCGCGGCCGCCGTACTGCTCGCCGCCGCCGTCGCCACCGCCGTCCACGCCCGCGTCGCGATCCGCCGGCTCCGCGAGGCCCACACCGCGGAGAACGGGCGGTTCACGGCGGAGGTCTCCCGCCTGGTCTCCGCCTCCGCCGCCGAGGCGCAGCGGTTCACCGCGGAGAACGCCCGCGTCAGGGCCGCCGCCGCCGCGGAGGCGGCCCGCGCCAAGGACGAGGCCGCCGCCGAGGCCGCCCGGCTCACCGCCGAGGGCGCCGAACTCCGCAGCCGCCTCACCGCCGAGACCGCGCAGCTCCGGGCCCGCGTCTCGCGCGCCGAGACCGAGCGCTCCGCCGCCCTCACCGCCTGCGCCAACGCGGCCGGCCGGATGCAGGCGCTGGCCACCAGCATGCTCGCCGACCTGCGCGAGATGGAGCACCGGCACACCTCCGAGGACGTCCTCACCGACCTCCTCCACCTGGACCACCGCACCGCCCAGGCCGGCCGGCTCGCCGACTCCATCGCCGTGCTCACCGGCGCCCGCTCCGGCCGCCGCTGGGCCAGGCCCATCGTCATGGAGTCCGTGCTGCGCGGCGCGATGGGCCGGATCAGCGGCTACCAGCGCGTCCGGCTCCACTCCACCAGCGACGTCGCCGTCGCCGGGCACGCCGCCGAGGGCGTCATGCACGCCCTGGCCGAACTCCTGGACAACGCCGCCAGCTTCTCGCCGCCCACGGCCGAGGTCCATGTGTACGTGGAGGAGGTCCCGGCCGGGATCGTCATCACCGTCGAGGACAGCGGCCTGGTCATGAGCGATGTGCAGCTGCGCCGCGCCGAGCGCGCGGTCTCCGCCGGCGACAACGATCTCACCGGCCTGACCGGCACCCGGCTCGGGCTCGCCGTCGTCGGCCGGCTGGCCCGCAAGCACGGGCTGACCGTCTCGTTCCGGCCCTCCGCGCGCGGCGGCACCGGCGCCCTGATGATGCTCCCGCAGGAGATCATCACCCGCACCCAGGCCCGTACCGGCGCGACCGGCACCGCCGCCCCGGCCACGGCGAGCACCCCGGCCACCGCGACCCCGGCCGCCTCCGCCCCGGCCGCCGAGCCGGAACCCGTACACACCTCCGGCGCCGAACCGGCGGCGGCCCCCGGCGACCGACACACCGCCCCCGCCGGGCAGTCCGGCTCCGGGCCGCTCCGCTCCGACTCGGCCTCGGACACCACCGGCAACCTCCCCCGCTTCGGCGAGAGCGGCCTGCCCAAGCGCTCGCGCGGCCGCACCCTGGCCGCCGCCGAGGCCAGGGCACGCGCCGCCGGCTCCGCGCGGGACGCCGAAGCGGCCGACGACGCCGCGTCCACCACCCCCGCCCCGGACCCGAAGGCGCGCGCGGCCCGCTTCAGCAGCTTCCGCAACGCCGTACGGCCCGACTCCCCACACCCGGAAGGCAACTCCCGATGACCGCGACCACCGACGAGAAGCTCAACTGGCTGCTGGAGGGGCTCCTGGAACGGACCCCCGGCGCCCGGCACGCCCTCGTGCTGTCCAGGGACGGCCTCAAGCTGTGCCGCACCCCCGAGCTGTCCGTCGACCAGGCGGACCAGCTGGCCGCGATCTCCGCCGGCATCCAGAGCCTGTCCCACGGCGCGTCCGTCGAGTTCGGCAACGGCACCGGCGGCGTCCGCTCCGCCATGGCCGAGTTCTACGGCGGCATCCTGTTCATCGTGGAGGCGGGCGCGGGCGCCCATCTCGCCGTCGTCGCCGCCGAGACCGCCGACGTGGGCCTGGTCGGCCACAACATGAGCGAGCTGGTCGAACAGCTCGGCGAGCATCTCGTCGCCCCGCCCCGCGAACCCGCCGACGCGGTGGCCGGCCGGGGCACCGCCGTATGACGCCGCGCCTGCGCCCCGGCAGGGACGACGGACCGGACCGGCTCTACACCCTCACCGGTGGCCGCACCCGGTCCGACTCCGCCGCCTTCGACCTGGTCACGCTCGTGGTCTCCGAGTGCGAGCCGACCCCCGGCATGCAGTCGGAGCACGTGGCGATCCTGCGGATGTGCCAACGGCCCACCGCGGTCGTCGAGATCGCCGCCGATCTCGACCTGCCCGTCAGCATCGTGCGCATCCTGCTCTGCGACCTGCTCGACACCGGCCGGATCAGCGCCCGCCATCCGCGTACCGCACGCGTATCGGACCGGCTCCCCGCCCCCGACATCCTGGAACAGGTGCTCGTTGGACTCCGCAACCTCTGACCGCGCCACCCTGCAGGCGACGGCCGACAACGGACTGAAGATAGTCGTGGTCGGCGGCTTCGGGGTCGGCAAAACCACCATGGTCCGATCCGTGAGCGAGATCCGTCCGCTCAACACGGAGGAGACGATGACCCGTGCGGGCGAGGCGGTGGACCACCTCGACGGGGTGCGGTCCAAGACGTCCACCACCGTCGCCTTCGACTTCGGCCGGATCAGCCTGGACGAGCGCTCGGTGCTCTACCTGTTCGGCGCGCCCGGCCAGGAGCGCTTCTGGTTCCTGTGGGACCGGCTGTTCTCCGGCACCCTGGGCGCCGTCGTGCTCGTGGACACCCGGCGCCTCGCCGACTCCTGGTACGCGATAGACCGGCTTGAGCACCACGGCACGCCGTTCATCGTCGCCTGCAACGACTTCGGCGGCCCGCTCCACACCGAGCAGCAGCTCCGGGAGGCGCTCGACATCTCCCCGGACGTGCCGCTGGTGGAGTGCGACGCGCGCGACCGGTCCTCCAGCAAGTACGTGCTGATCACACTGGTGGAGTACCTGCACCGACTGTCGGCGCGGAGCGCGGAGGCGGCCGCCGGGGACGCCGTGCGGGAGGCCGCCGGTGCGCTGGAACCGGAGCCCACGCCCTGACCGGGGGTCGCACGTAGGTTCCTCCGACGGCCACGAGTCGGAAACCCTGTCTCATCGGACGGACAGGGTGCGTAAGCACCGCAGCGAAGGACTACGCTCCGACTCGTGGCCGACATCCAGATTCCCGCTGACATCAAGCCCGCGGACGGGCGCTTCGGCGCCGGTCCCTCCAAGGTGCGGACCGAGGCGCTCGACGCGCTGGCCGCCACCGGCACGTCCCTGCTCGGTACGTCCCACCGCCAGGCCCCGGTGAAGAACCTGGTCGGATCGGTGCGCGACGGCGTACGCGACCTCTTCTCCCTCCCCGAGGGCTACGAGGTGATCCTCGGCAACGGCGGCTCCACCGCGTTCTGGGACATCGCGACGCACGGTCTGATCGAGTCGAAGTCCCAGCACCTCAACTTCGGCGAGTTCTCCTCGAAGTTCGCGAAGGCCGCCAAGCTCGCCCCGTGGCTGGCCGAGCCGACCGTCATCGCCTCCGAGCCGGGCACCCACCCGGAGCCGCAGGCCGAGGCGGGTGTGGACGTCTACGCCTTCACGCACAACGAGACCTCGACCGGTGTCGCGGCCCCGATCAAGCGCGTGGCGGGCGCCGACGAGGGCGCCCTGGTCCTGGTGGACGCCACCTCCGGCGCGGGCGGCCTGCCCGTGGACATCGCCGAGACGGACGTCTACTACTTCGCCCCGCAGAAGTCCTTCGCCTCGGACGGCGGCCTGTGGATCGGCGTCTTCTCGCCGGCCGCCCTGGAGCGCGCGGCCCGCGTCCACGCCTCCGGCCGACACGTCCCGGAGTTCTTCTCGCTGCCCACGGCGATCGACAACTCGCTCAAGAACCAGACGTACAACACCCCGGCGCTCGCCACGCTCTTCCTGCTGAACGAGCAGCTGACGTGGATGAACAGCCAGGGCGGCCTGGAGTTCACGACCGGCCGCACGGCCGCCTCCTCCGGCCACCTGTACGGCTGGGCCGAGGAGTCGAAGTACGCGAGCCCGTTCGTCACGGACCCGGCCAAGCGCTCCCAGGTCATCGGCACGATCGACTTCGCGGACGAGATCGACGCCGCCGCGATCGCCAAGACCCTCCGCGCCAACGGCATCGTGGACACCGAGCCCTACCGCAAGCTGGGCCGCAACCAGCTCCGCATCGCGATGTTCCCGGCCATCGACCCGTCGGACGTCCAGGCCCTGACGGCCTGCATCGACTACGTGATCGAAAAGCTGTAACGCGTACGCGCAGAAACGGCCCCGCACACCTCACGGCGTGCGGGGCCGTTTCTGCTTCAGTCGGCCGAGTGGCATATGCCAGAAACACGGTCCGAGGTCGATTCGCCCTACGATGATGGTCTCGACACCAGCCATTCCAGGAGGCACGCAATGTCTGCAGCAGCAGTCGAGTACCCCTGTGACGATGAACCGGAGCCCCTGCTCGTCACCGCCAGTCGGCTCAACGAGCAGCTTCCCGGCCATCGCGTCGAGATCATCGGAGGCCTCGTCGCCGTGACTCCACCCCCGGACGGCCCGCACGCGGACGCGCTGACCACGCTCATGATTCCGTTCCTCGCCGCAGGACTTCACGGCACGGAGTCGAGAGTCCTCCAGGGCATCGGCCTATGGCTGCCCGGTGGTCCGGAGGACTACGCGATCCCCGACCTGGCCCTGGTCGACGCGGACTTCGACGAGCACCTGATCGAGTACAACAGCTACGACCCGGCGGCCTTCCGCCTCGTCATGGAGGTCACCTCCAGCAACTACCGGAGCGACCTGCGGCACAAGGTCGCCGCGTACGCCGAGGCGAAGATCCCGGTGTACGTGATCCTCGACCGGAAGCACGGCCGCGTCCACGTCCTGACCGAGCCGGGCGGCGGATCGTACGACCGGCACGAGGTGTACGCGCCCGGCCAGCAGGCGCCGCTCCCCGCCTCCATCGGCGCCGAGGTGAGCCTCGATGTCGCCGAGCTGATCAAGGCGGGCCGGCCTCCGTCCCGTACGCCCGAGGCCTGAGACTCACCCCCCGGCCGGCTGCCAGCGTTCCTCGCCGTCCTCCCACTCACCGGTCCGGTGCAGGCCCGCTGCGGTGGCTACGGCTGCGGACGCCGCGTGCTCGGGGTGGATGTGGGCGTACGCGGTGCGGGGGCCGGTGTCGTGCAGGTGGGTGACGAGAGCGCGGGCCGCCTCGCGGGCGTAGCCGCGGCCCTGCCAGGGGGTGCCGATGACCCAGGCGATCTCGGCGCGGGGGCCGCGCACCGTGGCCTGGACGTAGCCGATCAGGCGGCCCTCGCCGCGCTCGCGCAGCACCCAGTTCCACCACAGCTCGTCCGGGTCAGGCGAACCGGCCGTCTGCCGTTCGTAGCGGGCCCGCAGGGCCTCCGGGGTCTCCGGGGCGCCGCCCGTGAAGGTGTGCAGCGCGGGGTCGTCGAGCACGGCGGCCATCTCGTCGGCGTACTCCACGCGCAGCGGCAGCGCGTCCAGGCGGGGCGTGGTGAAGGGCTCGGGGCCGGGGTCGTTCGTCATGGGACGGGAACCCTACGCGAAACGCCGTCCGGCGCCCGTTGCCCGGATGAGCGCGGGCCCATGGCGGCGGACGATGGAGGCATGGATACGATCCCGCAGCTCAAGCCCTTCGTGAAGCAGTACACCGTCCTGCTGAGCACGCGGCGGCAGGACGGGACGCACGCCGACACCCCCGTGCACATCGCGGTCGAGGGCGACCACGCGTACATCCGCACCTTCTCCTCGGCGTGGAAGGTGGAACGGATGCGCAACCATCCGGTGGTGCGCATCGGCCCCTGCACGGTGCGCGGCCGCCCCACGGGCCCCCAGGTCGAGGCCCACGCCCGCCTCCTCCCGGCCGGATCGAAGGAGGACACCCACGCGTCCCGGATGCTCTCCCGCAAGTACCCGGCGTCGCAGGGCGTCCTCGTCCCCCTGGCCCACCGCCTGAAACGGGACCGCACCCTGCACTACGAGATCCGCCCGATGACCCCCGAAGGCTGACCGCCGGCGGCCACCTCTAGGCGTCCCGGCGGCGCACCGCCCACCATCCCGCCGCCAGCGCGGCCGCCGCCCACAGCGCGGTCACCGCGAGTCCGGCCCACGGGCCGAGGCCCGCCGCCGGGTCCTGGTGCAGGATCTGCTGCCCGGCCCGGTCGGGCAGATAGCCGGCGGCCCCCTCCGCGATGTCACCGACGACGAAGGACACGATCAGGATGAACGGGACGAGCAGGCTCAGCACGGCGACGGCGCTGCGCAGCAGGAACGTGAGCCCGGCCGCGAACAGGGCCATCAGCGCGAGGTAGATCCCGCCGCCGACGCAGGCCCGCAGGGCCCCCGGCTCGCCGAGGCCGATCGCGTACTCCCCCAGGAACGCCTGGCCGGCGAAGAACGCCGCGAACGCGGTGACGACCCCCACGCCGAGCGCGGCCACCCCCACGACCGCCGTCTTCGCCGCGTAGAACAGGCCCCGGCGCGGCACCGCCGACAGGGAGATCCGCAGGGCGCCGCCCGCGTACTCGGAGGAGACGGCGGTCGCCCCGAAGGCGATGGCGGCGATCTGCGCGAAGTTGAGCGCGTAGAAGGCGCCGAAGACCGGGTCGTCGCTGCCGTCCACCTCCGCCCGGCCCACGGTGGCGAAGACGAGCAGGGTGATGGCGAGCGTGGCGGCGAAGACCGCGAGGAGCGAGCCGAAGCTCGCCCGTACCGACCTGATCTTGATCCACTCGGAGTGGAGCGTTGCGGTGAGGTACATGGTCAGGCCCTTTCGAGGTCGGCCGGGGCCGCCGCGGTGAACTCCGCGTCGGCGGCGGTGAGAGCGAGGTACGCCTGCTCCAGCGAGGCGCGCTCGTCGGCGAGTTCGAGCACGGGCACGCCCTCGCGCGCCGCGACGACCCCGACGTCCTCGGCGGTGGCCCCGTCCACCACCCACCGCCCGTCGGCGTCCTCCGTGACCGTGTGCCCCCGCGCCAGCAGCGCCGCCCGCAGCCGGCGGGGGTCGCTGGTGCGTACCCGTACGCGCGGGCTGCTGTGCCGGTCGATGAAGTCCCGCGTCGGGATATCGGCGAGGAGCCGGCCCCGGCCGAGGACGACGAGGTGGTCGGCGAAGGCGGCGGTCTCGTTCATCAGATGGCTGGAGACCAGGACGGTGCGGCCCTCGCCGGCGAGGCGGCGCAGCAGGTGGCGCATCCAGACGATCCCTTCCGGGTCGAGGCCGTTGGTGGGCTCGTCCAGCATCAGCACGGGCGGGTCGCCGAGGAGCGCGGCGGCGATGCCGAGCCGCTGGCGCATGCCGAGCGAGAACGTCTTGATGCGGCGGTGCGCGACCGCGGTGAGACCGGTCTCGTCGAGGACCTCGTCGACGCGGCGAGCCGGAAGGCGGTTGGCGACCGCCAGGAACCGCAGGTGGTCCCGCGCCCGGCGGGACCCGTGGGCGGCCTGCGCGTCCAGCAGGGCGCCGACCGTGCGCAGGGGCTCGCGCAGCTCCGCATAGGGCCGCCCGCCGACCGTGGCGGTGCCGGAGGTGGGGCGGTCCAGGCCGAGGACGAGCCGCATGGTGGTGGACTTGCCTGCGCCGTTGGGGCCGAGGAAGCCGGTGACCCGGCCCGGCTCGATGCCGCACGTCAGCCGGTCGAGGGCCCGGATGCCGCCGTATTCCTTGGTGAGTTCCTTGACGTCGATGCTGGTCATGGGCCCAGCGTGGCCGGGGCGGGCGGGGGCGGGCATCCCCCGGCCGGGGAGGGCGCCTCCCCCGCGCGGGGGAGGACGGCGCTCCCGGCCGTTCTGCCACGATGGCGGTATGCCAGGCCTCCTCCTCCAGCCGCTGATTCGTGCGGTGACCTACACTCGCTGGCTGCATCTGCTGGTGGGCGCGTTCGTGCCGCTCGCCTGCGCGATGGTCTTTCCGGGGCTGGTCGATCCGTCCCCTTCCGACTGGCTGCTGGTCGCCGTCGTTCCTCTCCCGCTGGTCCTGGCCGCCGCCCTGGTGCCGTCGATGCGCCGTGCGGAGGGGTTGCAGGCGCGGTTGATGCTGTTCCCCGGACCGCACGCCCGCGCCGGGAACGACGAGGACCCCGGCGTCTCCACCGCCCCGGCCGCCTCGTGGAGCGACCGGGCGCGGACGGGTGCCTGGCTGGTCCTGCGGCTGGAGGCGGGCTTCGCCCTCGCCCTGGTCACCAACGCGCTGCTGACGCTCGCGCTGACGTTCGCCGGGGCGGCCGCCGGGGAGCCGGGCCGCGTCTTCCCGCTCGCCCGCACGACGGGTACGGGCATGGCGTACGCCCTGCTGGTGCCGGTGCCCGTACTGGTGCTGGTCCTGATCGCGGCCGGGGCGGGCGCGCTGATGGCCAGGGCAGCGCCCCGGCTGCTCGGGCCCTCGGTCAAGGAGCGGCTGGCCGCGCTGGAGAAGCGCACCGAACAACTGCTGGAACGCAACCAGATCGCACGGGAACTGCACGACACCCTGGGCCATGCGCTGACCCTGGCCGTCGTGCAGGCCGGGGCCGCGCGCACGGCGGGCGACCCGGAGTTCACCGACAAGGCGCTGGAGGCCATCGAGGAGACGGGCCGGGCCGCGCTGGAGGACCTGGACCGCGTCCTGCTCGTCCTGCGCGAGAGCGGACGGCCGGCCGCCGCCCGTCCGGCGCTCGACGAGGCGTCCCGGCTGCTGGACTCCGCGCGGTCCTCGGGTGCGCGGATCGACGCCGAGGTGACCGGGCCGCTGGAGCGGCTGCCGGGGCCGGTGTCCCGCGAGGCGTACCGGATGCTCCAGGAGGCCCTGACCAATGTGCTGCGGCACGCGGGCCCGGTCAGGATCGGCGTACGGATCGCGGTGGAGGCGGCACGGCTGCGGCTGGAGGTCCGCAACCCGCTGCCCGCTCCGGCGGACCCGGCGACGGTGACCGGCTCGGCGGCCGGGTCGGGCGGTGGTTCCGGCGGTGGCGGTGGCCGGGGGCTGCGCGGAATCCGGGAGCGCGCCACGCTGCTCGGCGGCGAGGCCCGCGCGGGCCGGGACGGCGACGACTGGCTGCTCCACGTCGACCTGCCTCTGTAGGCGCCCTGCCCCCGTAGGCGTCACACCCGCTGTTCTAGTCTGACCGGATGCCGCTGTCCGTGCTCCTGGTCGACGACGAACCGCTCGTACGGGCCGGGCTGCGCGCCGTGCTGGCGGCGCAGCCGGACATCGAGGTGGTGGGCGAGGCCGCGGACGGGGCCGCCGTGATCCCGCTGGTGCGGCGGCTGCGCCCCGATGTCGTCGTGATGGACGTGCGCATGCCGCTGATGGACGGCATCGAGGCCACGCGGGCGGTCCTGCGGACCATGGCGGACCCGCCGAAGATTCTCGTGGTGACGACCTTCGAGAACGACGAGTACGTGTACGGGGCGCTGCGCGCGGGAGCGGCCGGTTTCCTGCTCAAGCGGGCCCGCCCGGCCGAGATCGTGCACGCCGTACGGCTGGTGGCCGAGGGCGACTCCCTGCTGTTCCCGGCGGCGGTACGGCAGTTGGCGTCGTCCTACGGCCGGGCCCCCGGCAGCGCAGCGGCCCGGACGGCCCTGGAGCGGGCCGCGCTGACCGAGCGCGAGCGGGAGGTTCTGCGGCTGATGGCGCGCGGCCTGTCGAACGCGGAGATCGCCGCGCGCCTGGTGGTGGGAGCGGAGACGGTGAAGTCGCACGTCAGCGCCGTACTGGCGAAACTGGGCGCGCGGGACCGCACGCAGGCGGTCATCGCGGCGTACGAGTCGGGCTTCGTGGCCCCGGAGTAGCGGGGCCGGGAGCGCCCCCGGAGGCGAGGCGCCTCAGCCCCGCCGGCGCCCCTCAGCCCTGCCGGCGCCCCTCACCCCTGCCGGCGCCCCTCACCCCTTCCGGCGTCGCCGCCCCAGTACGAACAGCAGCCCGATCCCCGCCAGTACGGCCACGCCCGTCAGCGTCGTGCCCTTCACCGGCACCCCGTCCTCGCCGGACGCCGAGCCGCCCGTCGCCTTGCCGTCGCCCCGGTGCACGGCACCGCCCCCGCCGGAGTCGTCCTTCCTCTCCACATCCACCCGTACGACATCGCTCCGCTCGCCCTCGGAGCCGTACATCAGGGCGGAGCCGTCCGCCGTGAACGTGACCGACTCCGACTGCGGCAGCAGGGGCGACTCGACGGGATAGTCCTTGCCGAGCCGGCCGTCCGCGAAGGCGTAGCCGCGGGCGCTGAAGTAGGAGCGCAGGACCAGTTCCCTGCCGTCCGGCGAGAACGCCCCGTCCGTCACCCAGGGGACCTCCCCGACCCGCCGGAAGACGTTGTCGGCGCCCGCCGTGAGCTTCGCGGGCCCTTCGTAGAGGCCGCCGCCGTTCTCGTTCTTGGAGGCGATGTAAACGCGGCCGGTCTTGGGGTGGACCATCAGCGCCTCCGCGTTGCGCGGGCCGTCCGCGTACTTCACGTCGAACTGGGTGGCCCGGATCGTCGCGTCCTTGAGCACCTTCGGTTCGGGGAAGCGGTAGATCCAGACGTGGTCCCAGCTGCCGTTGAGGTTGTCGCCGATGTCGCCGACGTAGAGGTTGCCGTCCGGGCCGAGGGAGATCGCCTCGACGTCGCGCGGGGAGCCGACGCCCTTCATGGTGATCGTGGCGACCGTCTTCCCGGTGCGCGAGTCGACGGCGAAGACGTAGGGGCCGTCGTCGCTGTCGTTGTGCGTCCAGTAGATCCCGGCGTGGGCGCGGCTCGCGGCGAGACCGCTGGACTCGGTGATCCGGGGGTCCTCGATCGTGAAGCTCCGGTCGGCCCCGCCGTCGTCGGCGGCGAGCGCGGGGGCCGCGGCGAGGGCGAGGAGGACGGCGGCGCCGAGGGAGGACGTCAGTCGGTACGAACGCATGGCACAAGTGTCCACCGTCACGTACCGGCGCGTAGCCCGGATCGGCCATGATGGGCGCCATGCGTTTCATGTGTGTCGGCGATTCCATGACCATCGGGCGCGCCGGCGACTTCACGTGGCGCTACCGCATGTGGCAGCACCTGACGGCCGCGCCGGACGGCCCGCACGCGCTGGTCGGCCCACGTACGGAGGTGTACGAGGCGGAGACGGGCGCGGCGACCTCGTCCGCGTACGCCGCCGGCGACTTCCCGCCGGCCGCCCGCCGCCACCTCGCGGGCTGGGGCGAGGGCTGGCTGCACATGGCCCCGGTGATCGCGGACGCGGTGACCGCGCACCGGCCGGACGTGCTGCTGGTGTCGCTGGGCCTGATAGACCTCGGCTTCTACACGAACAGCGCCCAGACCGCGGAGAACGCCCGCGCCTTCCTGACGGCCGCCCGCACGGCGAACCCGCGCATCCGGTGCGTACTGCTGCCCGTCATCCCGAACATACGCGCCGAGTCGGACGCCCCGTTCGCGGCGGAGTGCGCCCGCTTCAACGAGCTCCTCGCGGACACGGTCGCCGCCCTCACCACCCCCACCTCCCCCATTCTCCTGCTCCCCCACCCCCCGTCGTACGACATCCACACCGCCACGTACGACGGCACCCACCCCAACCCCGCAGGCGAACACCACCTGGCGGCCTCCTTCGCGAACGCCCTGCACGAGGCGTGGGGGGTGGGCGACCGGTACGCGGCGGGCTCGTCCCCCCTGCAACCGGCAACCGCGGGCAGCCGCTGAGACCGCCCGCGGTCCCGTGTCGTCGCGGGCGGGGGGTCAGGTGGTGTTCAGGGCCACCGTCGGGTGTAGGCGGGAGGCTCTGATCGCCGGGTAGAGGCCCGCGATCACGCCGATCACCAGGGTCGCCGCCACGCCGGCCGCCAGGGACTCCGGTGGAACCACCGCGGTCCAGCCCTGGACGCGGGCGAAGCCGTACGTCGCCGCCGTGCCGAGGAGCGCGCCCGTCACGCCGCCCAGCGCCGACAGCAGCAGCGACTCCGTGAGGAACTGGAGCCTGATCGCACCGCGGGTCGCGCCCAGCGCGCGGCGCAGTCCGATCTCCTGGCGGCGCTCCAGCACCGAGATGACCATGGTGTTGGCCACGCCCACCCCGCCGACCAGCAGCGCCACCGCGCCCAGGCCGAGCATGAGCTTGGTCAGGCCCTCGTCGGTGGCGGCCTTCGCGGCCAGCGCGTCCGAGGGGCGGGAGACCTTGATGCCCCCTTCCCGGCCGGGGTTGATGGTGCGGGCCAGCACCGCCCGTACGTCCTCGACCGCGGCGTCCGTGGACCGTTCGAAGATGGTGGTCGGATGCCCGTCGAAGCCGAAGTACCGCTCGGCGGACGGGAAGCCGACCATGGCCAGCCGGTCCAGGGTGGGGACCAGTTCGATGGGTTTCAGGATGCCGACGACGGCGACCCGGGTGTCGTTCATCATGATCGTCTCACCGACGCGCGAGACGCCCAGCCGGCGGGCGGCGACCGCGCCGAGCACGGTCGTCGGCAGCCGTTCGGACGCCTTGTCGAACCAGACGCCCCGCGACATCTCGCCGCCGAGGGTCGCGAGCAGATCCCGGCGCACCGCCTGGGCGGTGACCCCCGCGGTGCGCTCCTCGGGGACCACGTCGCTGCGGCGGATACGGGCGTCGACGTCGGCCGACGCCGTGGCCTGCCGCACCGGGCCGATCCGCTCGACCATCGCCACCGCGTTCTCCGGGAACTCGATGTCGTCCCCGGAGGGCGTCTTGCCGGCCTCCGCCGTGAGCAGGTTGGTGCCGAGGCGGTCGAGCCGGGCCATCAGGTCCGCGCGGCTCGACTCGGACAGGCCGACCACCGCGACCATCGTCGCGATGCCGATGGCGATGCCGAGCGCTGACAGCACCACCCGCGCGCGCCGTGCGCGCAGGCCCACGGCGCCGACGCGCAGGATGTCGCCGGGGGAGAGCCGGGAAGGCCGGAGGATGCCGCTCATGACTCCCCCTCCCGCGTGGGCGCGCCGGCCGGTGCCGCCGAGGCGCCCGTGTCCGACACGATCTCCCCGTCCCTGAACCGCACCCGGCGCGGCAGCGCCTCCGCGATCTCCTGGTCATGGGTGATCACGCAGACCGTCGTGCCGCCCGCGTTCAGCTCGCGCAGCAGCTCCATGACGATCTCGCCGGACGCGGTGTCCAGCGCCCCGGTGGGTTCGTCCGCCAGCAGCAGCCGGGGCTCGCCCACCAGGGCGCGCGCGATGGCCACCCGTTGCTTCTCGCCGCCGGACAGCTCGTCGGGCCGGTGCGAGGCCCGGTGGTCCAGCCGTACCCTGGCCAGCGCGTCCCGTGCCCGGACGCGTCGCTCCCCGCGCGGCACACCCGCGTACAGCAGCCCGTCCGCGACGTTGTCCACCGCGTCGCGGCCCGCCGCCAGGTGGAAGTGCTGGAACACGAAGCCGATGTGGCGGGCCCGCAGCGCCGAGAGCCGGGCGTCGGACAGCGCGGCCACGTCGTATCCGGCGATCCGGACCGTGCCACCGGTGGGCTTGTCGAGGGTGCCGATGATGTTGAGCATCGTGGACTTGCCGGAGCCGGACGGACCGACGATGGCGAGCAGTTCACCGGCCGCCACGGCGAGGTCCACCCCGCGCAGGGCGTGGACGCCGCCCGGATACGACTTGGTGGCGCCGCGCAACTCGACCACGAGCGGTGCCGGGGGTGCCGGAGGAGCGGTCATGACGCGGCCACCCCGACCTTCATCCCCTCGCGCAGCCCCGCGCCGCTGACCTCTATCCGCCCGTCCGCGGTCATCCCCGTCTCCACCCGTACCATCCGGGACTTGCCGCCCTGCACGATCTGGAGCCCGTAACCGCCGTTCTCGCCCCGCAGGGCCACGACCGCCTCCACCGGAACCGCGAGGACGTTCTGACGCGCCTCGCTGACGAAGCGCACGCTCATGCTCGACCGGGCGTCCTCGCCGGAGGCGGCCTTCGCCCCGCCGTCCAGGACGATTTCCACGGTGATCCCGTCCTGCGCGGCCGCCTCTCCGGAGTCGTCCGCCTCGGGGCGCACCGTCCCGGTGACCTTGCCCTTGGCGGTCTTCCCGCTCGGCAGGGTGACGTCCACCTTCGTACCGGAGGCGGCCAGCGCGCCGTCGCTCGCCTCCAGTTCGGCCCGTACGACGGGTTTGGGGGCGGCCACCGTGAGGACCTTGTCGCCGGGCGCCACCCGGTCGGCGAGCGAGGCGTCGGCGGAGACGACCTTGACCGGTCCGGGCTGGAAGACGACGTCACCGGCGCCGACCCGGCCGGTGGGCTGCCGGTTGAGGGACTTCTGCCACCGCTTCACGGCGGCCTCGGTGTCCGGGCCGTACCAGACATCGACGGTCAGCCCCGACCCGTAACCCAGGTCCCGCAGATTGCGCTCCAGTTGGAGCACGTCGCTGCCGCGGTCGCCGGACTTCATCTCGCGGAACATCGGGACCGGGCCGCTGAGCAGCGTGACGGGCTTGTCGTTCAGCTCGTACAGCGCCTGTCCGGCGGACACCGTCGTGCCCTCGGCGGCGGCCACCGTGACGGTGCCCTCGACGGCGGCCTTCACCGGGCGGCGCCGCGCGAAGTCGAGCTTGCCGTCGACCGTCTTGGACTCCACGAGATCCGTACGGACGACGGCCGCCGTGGCGGGCGGCAGATCGCCGCCGGCCGCCGGCGCGGCGCCGCCGCCGGTCCCGAGGAGCAGTACGCCCCCGGTGGCCGCGGCGGCGGTCACGGCCACCGCGAGGAGCACGGTGCGTCGCCTCACTGCATGCCTTCCACGGCGTCGATCAGCTTCGACTGGCAGGCTTCCTTGGCCTTCTCGTACGCGGGCGAGTCGGAGTCGAGCACCGGCGACGCGGGGTTGGGGTCGCCGCCGGGGACGGCGTTGCCGCCGCTCATGGTGGGGTTGGTGAAGCGCGAGACCCCGTTGTCCCGCATGCACTTGGCGTGGGCGAGCATCGACTCGTACGCCTTCTGCTGGTCGACCTCGGGCGCGAGGTCCATGGCGGCCTGCATCTCGGGGAAGCAGACGCCGTCCTTGCCGCCCTTGTACGCCTCGCCCTCGCCGGTCCGCTCGACGACGTCCTCGATCTTGTTCCAGTCGAGGTATCCGCTCAGTTTGGGGTCGGGGAAGTCCTTGTAGCCGCCCTTGCCACGCATGCACTGGACGTACTTCAGCTGGGCGTCGTAGTACGCGCTCTTGCCGGCCTGCCGGGGAGCGGCGCTGGTGTCGGGCGACTTGGCGGGCGCCGGGTCCGGGACGTCGGCGACGGAGGTGGTGCCGTTCTCCGCCCTTGTCCCGGAGCCGTCGTCGCCGCAGGCGGCCGCGAGGGCGAGCAGGGGCAGGGTGACGAGGGCGGTGGCACGCAGTCGGAGGGCGGCTCGGGGCCGCTTCGAGTAGCTCATGGCCCCACGGTCACGACCGCACGTGATGGCCTGTCCATGGCCGCATGATGGGAACGTAACAATGGCCCCGGCCCGGTCTTTTCGCAGGCCGGAAGGGCTGGAAGCGGCACGGGCAGCGCCCATAATCGTGCCCATGCCGTGTGTGCTGCTCATCGAGGACGACGCGTCGGTACGGGACGGAATGGAGCTGGTGCTGCGCCGCCACGGGTACGAGGTGGACACCGCCGCCACGGGTGAGCAGGCCCTCGCCCTGCTCGACGGCCCGGCCGGCCGCAGGGTGGAGCTGGCCGTGCTGGACCTGATGCTCCCCGGCATGGACGGCATCGAGGTGTGCCGCCGCATCCGGGAACGGACGGCCGTCCTGCCGGTCATCATGCTGACCGCGCGCGGTGACGACGAGGACATCGTGGCGGGGCTGGAGGCGGGCGCCGACGACTACGTGGTCAAGCCGCTGACCGCGCCGGTCCTGGAGGCCCGTATCCGGGCCGCGCTGCGCCGGGTGGAGCCGTCGCCGGGCCGGGGCCAGGAGGGGGAACTCGCCGGGCTGGTCATCGACCGGGCCGGGCTGACCGTCACCCGCGACGGCGTCCCCGTACCGCTGCCGCCGGTCGAGATGCGGCTGCTCCTTGAACTGTCGGCCGCGCCCGGCCGGGTCCTCAGCCGGGAGCAGCTGCTGGAATCGGTGTGGGACCACAGCTTCCTGGGCGATTCCCGGCTGGTGGACGCGGCGGTGGCGCGGCTGCGCTCCAAGCTGGAGGACGTACCGGCCAAGCCGCGGTACGTGCAGACGGTACGGGGCTTCGGCTACCGCTTCGGGCCGTTGTGAGACGGGTCGCCGGAGGGGCCGTTGTGAGACGGGTGACCGGAGGGGCCGTCCTGAGACGGGTCACCGGAGGGGCCGTCCTGAGACGGGTCACCGGGGGGCTGCGCCTGCGCCTCGTCCTCGCCTTCGTCGTCGTCGCCCTCCTCAGCGCGGCGACGGCGACCGCCCTCGCCTACCGGGATGCCCGCACCGCGGTGCTCCAGCGCGCCCAGAACGCGACCGTGAAGGACTTCCGGGACCAGGTCGGCACGGTGTCCGCCGACTTCGACCTGCCGCCCAGCCAGAAGTCGCTGTTCCGGTTCGCGGCGAAGGTTTCGGAGCGCACCGGGGGGCGTACCGTCGTCGCCCGCTACCGTTCCCTGTCCGCCACCTCCGACACGTTCGCGGGGCCGACGCCGTGGCTCACCGCCGAGCTGCGGGCCGCCGTCACGACCGGCGACAGTGCGGTGTTCCAGCGGGTGCGGTGGCAGGAGGAGCCGTACCTCGTCGTGGGGACGCCCGTCCGCTACGTCGACGGGGACCGCGGCGCCTCCGGCCTGGAGGTCTACACGCTGACCAGCCTGCGGGCGGAGAGCGCGGACACGGCCGCCCTGATCGATTCCGTACGGGACGGCATCGTGCCGGTGGTCCTGCTCACCGCGGTGCTCGCGCTGCTGGCGGCGGGGACGGTGCTGCGGCCGGTGCGCTCGCTGGGCCGGGCGACGCGCGAGCTGGCCTCCGGTGACCTCGGCATCCGGGCGGAGGTCACCGGCAACGACGAACTCGCGGACCTGGCGCGCACGTTCAACGAGACCGCCGACGCGCTCCAGGCGTCGGACGCCGAGTTGCGGGAGCAGGAGGCGAAGGCGCGCCGCTTCGTCGCGGACGTGTCCCACGAACTGCGCACCCCGCTCGCGGCGATGACCATGGTGGTAACGGTCCTGGAGGAGGAGGCCGACCAGCTGCCCCCGGACGCGGCGCAGGCGGCGCGCACGGTGGGCGCGGAGACGGCGCGGCTGGCCCGGCTGGTGGAGGACCTGATGGAGATCTCGCGCTTCGACGCGAAGGCGGCCCGGCTGAACGACGCGATGACGGACCTCGCCGCCACCGTGCGCTCCTCGCTGGCGCTGCGCGGCTGGACGGACCGGGTACGGGTGGACCTGCCGGAGGAGCTGTGGGCGGTGGTGGACCGGCGCCGGATCGACGTGGTCGTGGCGAACCTGGTGGGCAACGCGCTGCGGCACGGCGCCCCGCCGGTCACGGTGGCCCTGCGGACGTGCCGGGCGGAGGACGGGGAGTGGGTGCTGCTGTCCGTCGCGGACCGCGGTCCGGGGTTGCCCCCGGAGGCGCGGGCGCGGGTCTTCGACCGGTTCTACAAGGCGGACGCGGCCCGTACGCGCGGCGCGGCGGACGACAGCGGGCAGGGCAGCGGCCTGGGCACGGCGATAGCGCTGGAGAACGCCAGGCTGCACGGCGGCACGATCGAGGTGTCGGACGCGGACGGCGAGCCGGGCACGGTGTTCTCGCTGCGGCTGCCGCTGCGGCGGCAGGAGGAGGACCCGGAATGCGAGTGATCCGGCGAGGCGCCCTGGCCGCCGCCCTGGCCCTGGCCCTGGCGGGCTGCGGGGTCCAGCCGACGGGCGTGATCGGCGCGGGCGAACCGGCGTCGGGCCTGACGCGCGGGCTACGCCTCTACTACGTCTCGTCGAGCGGACTGCGCGCGGTCCCCCTGATCGACCGGGAGTTCGGCAAGGACTTCGGCAGCATCCTGAAACTACTCTTCCTGCCCCCCGAGGGATTCGTCAACCTGCTCCAACTGAACGGCTTCAGCGTCTCCGCCGAGGGCGCGCAGGTAACGGTCCACATCGACGGCAGCTACGGAGCCACGGGCCGCGACCTGGGCACGGGCCAAATGGTCTGCACCCTGACAAGCGCCCTGTCGGTGGCCGACCCAAAGGTGGACAGCGACAAGATAAAAATCACCCTGACCCCCACCCAAGGCCCCACCCAGGGCCCCTACCGCTGCGCGGACTACTTCGTACCCTGAGCCCCAGAGAGAAGATCAATGATCAGGAAAACGCGAAGACTACTGCTCTATCTCATCCCTCCGGGCATCCTGATAGTGGCGGTCACCACGTGGTCCAGACGGATTGGCGGACCTGTCGCGACAATAGCTCCGCCCGCCTTCGCGATAGGAGCGGCAATACTGACGAGCCGATTCATTCGATCGCAAAGCAGGAAAAGTGCAGAAATGAGGCACCTCCCACCCGGAGGGAGCCCAACCCAACCGACCGAGAACGAACGCGAATGAGAACTGGCCCTCACGATGCTCCCGTCAAAACTGCCTAGGGCCTTTCGTTTGGATCACTGCTGGCTGGGAGCACTGGTGTCCGGCGGGTAGCCGCGCTGTCAGCACCAAGGTCTACGGTGCGAGCATGTCGTTTGCCCTGCCCGATGGGCTGCCTTCCGGACGGTTTCTGTCTTCTGGTCCCACACGCTTCTGGGTCTCTGACGAATTGCCTCAAGACGTCGATCAGCTGTGGCCTCGCTTGCTGCGCAAGCAGAACGCCCATGGTCTGGTTCCCCTCCTATGCTGGCCCGATGCCCTGGGAAGGCCGCCCGGCCTGGACCAAGTCGATGGCATCCGCCTGGAGGAGGTGCTGGCCACAGACTTCGCCGAATACCGGCGCAGGAGGCTGCCCTTCTGGATGGACCCGACACCGGCCCCGACGCCTGAGGGAGTCGAACCATGGCCGCACGACCCCGGGCCGCCTTTCGAGCAGTGGCCGGGCCTGACACCGCAAATGCCGGCTGCGTCCGCAGACTCGACACCCGAGGAAGCGGCGGCAAGCCTGCTGGCCCGGCTCATCGAGACTGGTCAGCTCGGGCTGGACGAGTGCCGACTCGTGCTCGTCCCTGCACATCGCGGCAGTGACGCTCTGGCCTCGATCGGCTGGGCTGCGGATGCGCCGCTGCCTCTGCTGTGTGCACTCCTGCGAAGCTGGGAAGACCGCTTCGGCGCCCGGGTCGTGGCGGTGTTCGGCAGCGAGCTGCACGTGTCGGTCGCGCGGCCACCCGTTGACGCGAAGCACGCGAACCTGCTCGCTTTGGAACATGTGCTCTCGACGGCCGACAACATCGTCGACGACCCGCCCACACCGTTCCCCGAGTATGCGACGGACCTCATGGGACGCACTTTCTGGTCGTTCTGGTGGGACTGAGCACAACGGCCGTGCTGCCTGCGTTGGTTCGGGTGTGCCGTTGACTGAAGCCCAGTGGGCGAGAATCGAGCCGTTGCTCCCGGACCGGACCCCGAAACGAGGTGGCCGGTGGAGAGACCATCGCGAAGTGATCGACGCGATCGCCTGGAAGTTCCAGACCGGCTCGCAGTGGGTCCACCTGCCAGCGAAATACGGGAACTGGCGAGGCGTCTACAACCGGCTACGAATGTGAGCCATCAACAGCACGTGGGAGCGGGTCTTCACTGCGCTCATCGCACAAGCCGATACCGAAGAAGACCTCCGTTGGGCCGTCTCGGTCGACTCCACCATCGTGCGCGCTCACCAACACGCGGCCGGAGCCCGCAAAAAGGGGCCCCTGCCGGTGAGCCGGACGACAACTCCATCGGCCGGTCCCGCGGCGGACTGACCACGAAGATCCACCTCGCGTCCGATGCGAGTTGTCGACCTCTGGCCTTCTACCTCACGGCCGGACCGATGATCCAAACGAAAGGCCCTAGCCCAGGCTGCCGAACGGCACCGCGTAGCAGGAAGCGCGGCCGGCCACCTGGTCGGGAGTGAGGCCGTCCACGACCAGGTTGCCAGTCCACAGATGGTCCCGGTTGGCGAAGGTGTTCTCGAACCCGACGCGCTTCCCACCGGGTTCCAGTTTCCAGCCCCGGTCGTGCGCCTGAGTAATGCGCCCGCTTCCACAGACGAACGCTCGGGTCGCCTGGACGAGAATCCACTGTGCGAGTTCGGTGTCCTTGGCCGTGGGCCTGCCGCAGGAACGGGCCATGTGCCACAGACATGTCCACTCGACACCGGGAGTCAGGGGGCCGACCACAGCAACCTCCCCGATCCGGCGTTCATCAAGATGGTGTGTCGCGTAGCCGAGCACCGTGCCGAAGAGCGCGAACACCGTGACCCGGCTTCGTCCGGTCAGCACCTCGTCGTCGCCGCTCATCTCGGGAACTCCTGGCTGTGGCCGTCCGGGTGTCTCAGCCATGCCCGGACGGCCACGTTGAGTGGGAGTGGATCAGCAGCCGTCGCCGTCACCGCAGCATGCGGGCGCGTTGCAGGTTTTCGCAGTGCCCCACAGCCGATCGTCCACGTGGAACCCGGCGGCCCTGACCCGGTCCACCACTGAACCGACCAACGGACGGGTGCGGACGGTGGCCTTGGGCTCGTGTCCGAGGAAGAACCCGAACTGCTCGTCGCACCAGGCGGCGTACGCCTGAGTGTGGAGCACGAACGAGTGCCAACCCGGGTCCACGGCCTCCGACGGGGTCATGTCGAACGCGCGGTTGTCACCCATCACCTTGAGGAAGGCAAGGGCCTGGTCCACGATCCGGCGGGCAGTGGGCAGTTCGTGCCCGTACTCCTCCGCACAGAACTCCGACACCTTCTCGAAGAGCTCGGGACTGACGAGGTCCCGTCCGTGCCGTAGGACGACGGGGGATTCCAGCATGGTTGTCACAGTGAGACTCCCTCTCTCGACGGTCGATGGCCGGCGACACAGCGGGCCGTCGGAATCGCTTCCGAGGCCGGTGGAACGACCTTAGAAAGCGGGGAGTGGAACGAGCCATCGTCTTGCACAAGCTTGCACGCGAACTACTCGATGGACGTGATCGCGTCCGAGATCAGAGTCCGGGCGGATGCACCGTAGACCGCCAGCTTGGACAGTTCGTGGAACGCCTTGGCGTACGTCGCGACCTCACTGGGCGCCTTGACGTTCACCGCGGCCGTGAGCAGTTCGACGCTCGCTCGGCGGTCGTCGAAGACATAGAAGGCTTCCAGGGGCCAGACACGCCGCCGGGCGGTGAAAGGGATGACCCCGAGGCTCACGTTGGGAAGCGCCATGACAGCGAGCAGGTAGCCGAGCTGTCCGGCCATCGCGGGAGCGTCACCGATGCGATAGCGGAGCACCGCCTCCTCCAGCAGGAGGGCGAAGCGACGGTTTCCGTCATGGAGCACGCGAGAGCGCTCGATCCGGGAGGCCGCCGCGGCCGGCGAGTCGTCGGGGGTGTCCTGGAAGGCGGCAATGGTCGAAAGCAGAGCCTCCGCGTACGCCTCGGTCTGGAGTATGCCCGGTACGACGTTCGAGCAGTACACGCGGAAGTGGCGGGTCTGTTCGTAGAGAGGGGCGACCTCCTCCTGCGCCCGCCGCATCCCGTGCCGGTGCAGCTTTTGCCAGTGGACGTACATCTGATCGGCTTGACGGTTCGCCGCGATCAGATCGTCCGTCTGGTCCTCCGCGCCGCACGCCTTGCACCAGGCGCGGATGTCTGCGGCCGACGCAGGAGTTCTGGCCCGTTCGATGCGGGACGACTTCGCGGGGCTCCAACCGCACCGAAGGGCCAGCTCGTGCCCGGTCAGCTCCGCGTCTTTCCGGAGATCCCCGAGACGGGAGGCGATGGCCTCGCGGGCGGCCTGGGCACTGGACGACGGGGACGCGGACATGGGTGGGCTCTTCGTTCTCCGTCGGGTCAGACCGTGAACTTCTCGTGCGGGATGCCATGCTCCCAGACCGCCTCGAACGCGGCCGAGGCCAGCTGTACCACGGCCGGCTCGGACCGAACCTCCCAGCCGGGCTCGGACCAGTCCCCGTCGCCGGAGAAGTGATTGAAGAGCGCGATCTCCCCGTCGAACACCCAGCAGTCGTTTCCGGGAAGCGCGATGCCGGAAGCCCGGCGCCTGGGCAGCCAGCGCACCTGCTCCCCGGCGTGGAGGTTGACCGGGGTGCCGGCGTGCTCGTACCGGATGTAGTCCGTTACCGGCTCCGATACAACGCGTGCGCGACGAACGATCACGCCTCGGGCCACGGTGTCGCGAACCAACGCCACCCACGGCCTCCAGTACTCGGACGCCGGGTCGATGTCGCGCCGGCCCGTACGCTTCCAGGTCTCGAAGTCGGCGGCCTCGTCGCCCACGCCGTACGAGTCGCGCAGCTCCAGGTGGACGGCCGAGTGCTTGGCCGCGGCCAGCAGTTCGTCAAAGCCCGGCTCGTTCTGCGACATCGCACGCCTCCCTGAGCATCGGCACCATACGGGCCGGAATCCGAATCACGGCTTCGTGCAGCGGGATGCCCGCAACGTGCCCAGGAGCCTCGAACGCCGCGCACTCGGCCTCCAGACGCTTGTCCGGCTTCCAGCCCTGAAGCACCAGCTCGGCCTTCTCCTCGTCCACCCACACGGTGGGCGAACCTTGCTGCCCGGTGTCTGGATCAATCCCGATGAACCGTAATGCCATGACTGCCTCCGGTGTCGATGGGACTTACGCCAACTTGCACGAGCGTCGCCCTCACCTCGCAGAGGTGTCAAGAGGCACACCGGCCATGAGGGCCCGACACGAGGAGCGGCGGGCTCACGACGTACGCGGCTGGAGCAGGTCCCAGCGGTTGCCGTACAGGTCTTGGAAGACGGCCACCGTTCCGTACGGTTCGTGGCGGGGCGGCTCCTCGAAAACAACCCCGGCCGCACGCATCCGTGCGTAGTCCCGGTCGAACGCGTCCGTGTACAGGAACCAGCCGACCCGGCCACCAGTCTGATCCCCGACCCGCGCCCCCCGCGCGTCCCCCGCGGCCTTCGCCAGCAGCAGCGCGGTCTCCCGCGCACCGGGCGGCGCGACGACCACCCAGCGCTTCTCCGCGTCGATCCGGGTGTCCTCCAGCAGCTCGAACCCGAGCGCGTCCCGGTAGAAGGCGATGGCTTCGTCGTAGTCACGCACGACGAGGGCGACGAGTCCGAGGCGGGCAACCATGCCCCCGATCCTGCCCGCGAGGCGCGCGACCTTGCCACCCCAGCGCGGTCGTCGGCGGTCAGAACGGGGGATTGAGGTCGCCGTGGCCGTCGCTGTGGGGGCCCCAGGCCGAGGGGTCGTCCTGCTCGGGCTCGATGGGGGTGACGTCGTGGCCCCACGCTGTGAGGGCCTGCCGGGCGACGCGCCGGGAGTGGGGGTCGTTGCTGGTGTCCAGGATGTGGTGGGCGTGTACGGCGAGGTGCTCGCGGTGGCGCGCGAGTCCGGGGTGCTCGGCGAGGAGGAGCGCGGCGAGGCCCGCGGCTTCGCGCACGTCCTCGTCGCCGTCCCGCAGGTACGGCTCGACGGCTCGGTAGAGCACAGGGCGCAGGTCCCGGAGGGCCGCCCGTGGGGTGCCGGTGACGAGGAAGCCGGGGCAGTACCGCGCGATGCGGTCGACGGCCTCGTCCGATGCGTCGTAGACCGTTGAGGCCAGCCAGTTCAGCATCGCCGCGCGGACGGGCACGGCGCGGTACGGCCGACGATTCGCGGCTGCCGGGTGCGCGAGGATGCCGGCGACGAACGTGGCCACGGGCGCGGTGGCTTCGTAGACGCTGTTCTGGTGGCCGACCAGCTCGCCCAGCTCCGACAACGCGGCCACCTGCGCCCTGGCGTCGGGCTCCAGCAGCCGGGCCAGAACCCCAGGCAGGCACGCGCCGTTCCCGAAAGGCGTTTCGAGCGAACCCCAGTCGGTCTCCGCCAGGACCACCCGATAGCTCGGCACGTCGGTTTCACAGTGCGCCCCCGCAGTCAACGTCACGCGCCCACCTCACCCCCCGAACCAACATCCGGCTCACGCCTCCCCCGCCCCCCGGCCGCCCGGCTTCGCGCGTACGTGCATCCGCTCGCCCTGGGGGCCGAACAGGCTCAGGAACTCCACCGGGTCCGGGCCGGCCGGGCCCCACCAGTGGGGGGTGTGGGTGTCGAACTCGGCTGCCTCGCCCGCCGTGAGGACCAGGTCGTGGTCGCCCAGGACGAGGCGGAGCCGGCCGGAGAGGACGTACAGCCACTCGTAGCCCTCGTGCACGCGTTGCTCGACGGGGCCGGACGGGCCGGTCGCGCCCGGCATGACCTGCTTGTACGCGTTGACGCCGCCCAAGTGGCGGGTGAGCGGGACGAAGGTCATCCCGTGGCGCTTGAACGGGCGGAACGTGACCCGTGGGTCGCCCGTCTCCGGCGCGCCGACGAGTTCGTCCAGCTGGACCCCGTACGCCTTGGCCAGGGGCAGCAGCAGTTCGAGGGTCGGTTTGCGGCCGCCCGATTCCAGGCGGGAGAGGGTGCTCAGGGAGATCCCGGTCAGCTCGCTGAGCTGTGTCAGCGTCGTCCCGCGCTCGGTGCGCAGGGCCCGCAGCCGGGGCCCGACGCCCGTGAGGACGGCCGTCAGCTCGTCGTCCCGCATCGAGCCGTCCCCGGAGCCCGCCGCACCGCGCCCGGACCCGTTCCGTTCATCGTCCGCCATGACTCCATTTGCCGACCTGGCAAGCGGGTTTGTCAACCGGACGCCACGGGAAGCCTCACCCCGCCGAGCCCGCTGCCCCTGCCGAGCCCACCGAGCCCACCGCCCCCACCGAACCCGGCTCCGCCGGACCGATCATCGCCATCGACAGCCGCGTCAGCTCGCTCGTCAGCAGCCGGGGCGGCATCTGGCGGGGCCGCCGCCCGTGGTGGGCGAGCAGCTCGTCCACCGAACGGGTGAGTACCTTGACGACGACCGCGAGGTCCCCGTCCACCGCGTGCCCGCGCCCCCGGGCGCGCTCCGCCTCGTGGGACAGGAACTCCGTCCACACGGAGCGCCACATCGTCAGGTGCTCGTCCATCGCCGGGCTGACGCCCAGCACCTCCACGAACGCCACCCGCGCCGCGTGCGGCTCACGCGTCACGGCCTTCACGTACGCGTCGAACAGCCGGTACACCCGCTCCTCGGTCGGACACGTGTCCATGCCCTTCGCCGACAACTCCGCCTGCGACGCCTGCATTCCGGCCATCGCGACCTCGTCGTACAGGTCGGTGAGCAGCGCCTCGCGCGATTCGAACTCACGCTGGAAGTCGCGTACTTCCACCTGCGCGGCAGCGCACAGGTCCTTGACGGAGGTGTGTACGTAGCCGTACACGGCGAACAACGTCCGCCCGGCCGTCATGAGTCGCGCGCGGCACTGCGCGGGGTCGCGCACCGCTCGTACGCCGTCCCAAAGTTCCACCACGGCATCCACCACGGGTCCTCCTCAGACCGTCCGGCCCCCGCGCCCACTCTGCTAGCTCCACCGCGTTCGCGGTGGAACCGCCACACCGCCGAACGGCCGTACCTCTCGCCGTTCGTCGGAATCCTTCTCCAGGACCGCCGCGACCCGCTCCCGCCAGGAAAGGCGTTCCGGTTCTTCGGCGTCCTCGGCATTCTCGTCCGCCCGCGCAGGCGCCCACTTCGCGTTGTGCTTCTCCCAGGCCGCCTTCTGCGCGCACGGCCCGCACAACGTCTCGTCCGCGTGGGGGCGGAACACATGCTCCGGCCCTTCGCCCTCGCACGGCACGCACGGCCGCACCTCGGGCGCGTACGCCGGTTCCTCCGGCAGCTTGTGTACGAGCCGATGACGCAGGAACCCTACCGCCGAACGGACCCCGTCCGCCGGTAGTTCACTCACCAGCGCGAGCCGCAGCTCCGCCGCCTTGACGCCGCGTCGCAGCCAGTCGGCCGCCGATTCGGCGAGGCCGCGTGCCTCGCGTACGCCCAAGTGGAGCTGCGGGTTCACATGCCGCAGCGAGAGCAACACCCGCTCGGCGGCGATGACTTCCGGCTCCACCGGAGCGGCGGGCCCCTTCGCAGGCGGTCGTTGCGGTCGCTCCGGTCGCCTCGGCGGTTCGGGCGCCTCGGCCTTGGAGGGTGGGTGGGGAGAGTTCTTCTCACGTTCTTCTTCCACCTCTGGTGGATAACCACCGACCGACCGGGTACGCGGTTGACCGCCCGCCGGTGTCCGATCACTCGGTTCCGCCTGCGCGTTCGCGTCCCGCAGCCGCCGCGCGTCGTCGTCCGAGAGCGGGACGTTGGAGAACAGTTGGTCCGTCACCCACAGCCCGCCCTCGCCCTGCCGCCGCCACTCGTGGACGAACCCCACGTCCTTGAGCTGGCCCTTGGCCTTCTGGTACGCGCGGCCCTTGATCCCCAGCTTCTTCGCGTGATCGCTCAACGCCATGCCGGTGAGGCCGCTCTGCGGGAGCCCTTGCACGTACGTGATGAGAATCTTCGCGTCGCTGTTGAGCTGCGGATGACGCACGACTTCGTGCGTGGCCTTCACATAACCGTACGAAGGCGCGATAGCATGCCAAAGCATCTCGGTGGATCCTCCTGATCCATCGATGGGTGAAGGCCCTCGGTCCGGTGTTGCTGCACCGCCGGGGGCCGCTCCGTGTGCCGTGCACACGGAGCGTAATTACGCAATCACCGTACAGCAAAGATCGAGTCCTCCACCACCTTCCTCACCAGCTCGAACAGCAGTTTCGTTTCCACGAACGGATCGTCAACTGTCGGGCGGGAGCGCCAGTCCAGGGGGTACGTGTGCCCGTGCAGCGCGGGTACGCCGACGAAGTCCGACCCCTTGCGCACGAGCGCGTCGGCCCCGGCCGGCCACCGGTAGGCACTCACGGTGCCGGGCGGCACGAGGAAGTACATGCTCCGCATCCCGATCCGGGACCGCACGATCGGCCCGGCCTGGAAGTCGGTGAACTGCATGATCTCGTACGCGACTTGCTCCCCGAAGATGCCGGAGATCCGGACGGCGTCGAAGTGGATGCCGGCGTGACGCAGGACGTGACCGCTCGCGGGAATCCAGGAGTGCATCAGGTCCGGTGAATTTTTCTGTTCCATACGGAAAGCGTCGGCGCCCGCACGTACTGTGACCAGGGACACAAGGGATCTGTGCATCACTGTGCACTTGGAGGTGGCGCTGTGCACTCCAGTAGTACTGGCGGCGGGACCGCAGAGATGTTCGGGGTGCTGTTACGCCACTTCCGCGAGCTGGCGGGCCTCTCGCAGGAGGGCTTGGGGAAGCGGATCGGCTTCTCGAAGTCGCAGGTGGCGATGGTGGAACGGGGCCAGCGGCCCCCGAAGGGCGACTTCGTCTTGAAGGCGGACGATGCATGTTGCGCCAGAGGTGCACTGATCGTGGCCGCAGCGAAGCTGACGTTCAGCAGCGTGGCGTCGTGGTTCGAGCCATTCGCCGAGGAAGAGGCGAAGGCGCTGGTGCGGTACGAGTACGAATGCCACGTAGTACCGGGGCTCTTGCAGACCGAGGCCCACGCGCGTGCCGTGTTCAATCAAGCGTGCCCGCCACTCGACGACGAAGAGATCGAGCGGCTGATCGTCGGACGCCTGGCGCGGCAGGCACTGCTGACCCGTAAGCCGCCGGCCGACATCAGTTTCGTACTGGAGCTCAGCGCGCTGACTCGCCCCATCGGGGGGCGGGATGTGCACAAGGCGCAGCTCCAGCACATTCTTGAGGTGAGCCGGTTGCGGCACGTGCACATCCAGGTGATGCCGCCCCGCAGGGAGACGCACTCCGGTCTGAGCGGATCGTTCGTACTGCTCGAGACCGACAACTGGCGGCGCTTGGCGTACTTGGAGGTCCAGGGCCGCACCCACCTGGTCACCGAACAGTCGGACGTGGGTGAACTGTTCGCCAAATATGGCATGCTGCGGACGCAAGCTCTCGGACTGGAAGAGTCCCGTGCGCTGATCGAGCGGATTGTAGAAGGACTATGAACACTGACCTCAAGTGGTTCAAGAGCAGCTACAGCGGCCCGGAGGGCGGCAACTGCGTCGAGGTCGCACTTTCCTGGTCCAAGTCCAGCTACAGCGGCCCGAACGGCGGCGACTGCGTCGAGGTCGCCGCCTGCCCCCACACCATCCACGTGCGCGACTCCAAGGACATCACCGTCCCGGCCCTGGCTCTGTCGCCGAAGTCCTGGACGGCGTTCGTCCAGCACACCGCTACCGCCTGAGCCCGCGCACCTCGTACTGGAAGCAGCCGTACTCCACCGCCCGTACGTGTACGAGGGCGACGGCGGCGTCCGAGAACGCCTCGTACAGGGCCTCGTCCATGACGGCCTGGGCCTTGTCGGGGTCGTCGGGCAGCTGTACGAGCGTGCCTCCGGCGATGCGGCCGTCACCGCTGTAGCGGCGCAGGACGCGCACGGCGCCGGTCTCGGTGAACGGGTGCCCGGCGGCCGGGTCCGGGCCGGTGCAGCGGTCGGTGTGGATGAAGACCGGGCCCACCTCGTCGTACGCCCCCGGCTCGGCGCCCGTCTCCGCCGCCCAGCGGCGCAGCGGGGCGTACGACACGAGCGAGATCCGGTCGCCGATACGGCTGCGGCGCAGGCAGCAGCGCAGGGGCGCCCCGCCCTCGTCGTCCACACGGCTGTGGATGGCGGCCCCCGCGTCGTCGCGTGCGCGGAGCTGGTCGAGGACGTGGGGGGCGATGGCGGTGGGCGGGAAGGTCACGTGGTTCATGCCTCCAGGCTGCGCGGCGGGGGCGGCCCCTGCTGGCGGTAAACCGACTTCGCGTTCGATGGCGCGGCTGCGATGATGCGCCGATGGACGCCCCGATCCCCGTAGACCTGGCCGCCTGGCCGCGCCGCGAGCACTTCGCGCACTACCGCGAGCGCGTGCCGTGTACGTACTCGATGACGGTGGAGATCGACGTCACCGCGTTCACGGCCGCGCTGCGGGCCTCGCGGCGCAAGTCGTACGTGGCGCAGGTCTGGGCGCTCGCCGACGTGGTGAACCGGCACGAGGAGTTCAGGATGTGCCTGACCGAGTCGGGCGATCCGGCGGTGTGGCCGGTGGTGCACCCGGCGTTCACGGTGTTCAACGCGGACCGGGAGACGTTCGCGTGCGTGTGGGCGCGCTACGACCCGGACTTCGCTGCGTTCCACGAGGCGGCGGCCCCGCTGCTCGCGGAAGGCGCCCGCGCCACGTCCTTCTTCCCCCAGGACACGTTCCCCCCGAACACCTTCGACATCTCCAGCCTCCCGTGGGCCTCCTTCACCTCCTTCAACCTCAACATCGCGCAGGACGCGGACCACTTCGCCCCGATCTTCACCCTGGGCCGCTACACGGAACGAGCCGGCCGCGTCCTTCTCCCCCTGGCCGCCCAGGTAAACCACGCAGTGACGGACGGCTTCCACGTGGGGCGCCTGGTGCGGGGCCTTGAGGAGTTGCTGGGGGACCCGGCGTGGGTGGACGCGTAGGCGCCGGGCTACTCCCCCGGCCGGCTTCGGGTGAGTTCCACCGACAGGTCGTTGTCCAGCGTGTAGTAGGGGTGGGCCGACCAGTCGCCCACCCTGGTGTGCGGGTAGACGAAGACCTGTTTGCGGTCCGCGAGGTCGTCCAGGAGGCGGGCGGTCCGGATGCGCGGCGTACCCGTCGCGGGGTGTACGTACACGTCCCAGACGACCGGGGTGGCCCCTGGTTCCCCGGGGTTCGGGACGAGGGTGCCGTAGTCGACGGTGAACGTGAAGTTCTGGTCGTCCGTGGCCCGGAGCGGGACGCGGACCTCGGCCGGGTTGCGGCCGCGGCGGTGGAGGGACGCCTCCGCGCCCTCGCCGAGGCGGGCGCCGTACAGCCGGGCGGCGACGGTCATCGTGTCGCCCGAAAGGGTGATTCGGCCGGCCTCGGCGTGGGTAGCGCGATGCCAGGCGCGTACGGCCAGGCGGCCGTCCTTGGTGGCGTACGGAATGCGTACCGCCAGGGGCGTGGCCACCGCCCGTACGCCGTGGGCGCCGCCGTCCGGCGTCAGCGCGCGCAGGTCGCGCAGGCCCGGCAGCAGCGGCACCCGCTCCCCGTCCGGCGCGTCCACCACGTACGCGTCCCAGCGGCCCTCCTCCAGGGCCGGTTCCGTTTCCAGGACGGCCCGCCACTCCTGCGGCCCCTCGCGCTCCAGTACGAGGTGGCGGCCGGGCTCCTCCGGCTTCCCCTTTCCGGGACGCCGCTGGAGCAGCAGCCAGGGCGGCTCGCCCTGGCCGGGGAGGCGGACCCGGATGAGCAGCCGGCCGTCCTCCTCGGCGGTCACCGCCGCGCGCGGGCTCTCCACCGGTTCGTTCTCGTGCTCGCCGCTCATCGTCGTACCTTCCGTGCGGCCCGTACGACGGCACCGGCCGCCGTGAGCAGGGTGTCCCCGGCCGCGTAGCCGCTCGTCGTCAGGGCGCGGTCATGTGTGCGCGCCGCCGCGCGGCCGTCCCGCCGGGCCGCCGACAGCTCCTCGAAGAGCCGTTCGGCCTGGGCGACGACGGTGTCGGGGCGGTAGCGGAGCGCGTTGTCCCGCGCGGTGCGGCCCATGCGGCGGCGCAGTTCGTCGTCGGCCACGAGCCGCAGCAGGGCGCCGGACAGCGCCTCCCGGTCACCGACCGGGACGAGCAGGCCGTCCTCGCCGGGGCTGATGATCTCGCCGGGGCCGTACGGGCAGTCCGTGCTCACCACGGGCAGGCCGCAGCTCATCGCCTCGACGACGGTCATGCCGAAGGACTCGTACGCGGACGCCACCGCCCCGATCGAGCCCTTGACCCACTCGGCCTCCATCGGGGTCACCGCGCCCATGAGGAAGACGCTCTCGTACAGCCCGAGCCGGTCGATGAGCGCCCGCAGCCGCTCCTTCTCCTCGCCCCGGCCGTAAATGCGCAGCGTCCAGTCGGGGTGCGCGGCCGCGACCGCCGCGAACGCCTCGATCAGCAGGTCGAATCGTTTCACCGGGGTCAGCCGCCCGGCCGCGACGACGATCCGGCCCCGGCCGTCCGCCGGCGGGAGCGTCGGTGCGGGGACGCTGTTCGGGAGCGCCTGCAACCGGACGCCCGGCAGCCGCATCTTCCGCCGGTACACGGCCGCGTCGGCCTCCGTGACGGGGGTGAGCGCGTCCAGCCGGGGGTACGCCTTGCGCAACGCGTTCCGCAGGCGCGGCGAGTGCTGGTCGAGCATCAGGTGCTCCTGCCCGACCCGGACCACCCGCTCGGGGGCCTGGAGCGCCAGGTGCACGTTGAGCCCCGGTCGCGTCCCCACGACCACATCCGCGTCGATCCCGGCCAGCGCCGCGCCGATGCGTTCATCGGTGAGCGCGCTGTACTCCCCGTATCGGTTCTCCGCCGCGGGGAACACCTTCGCGGGCGCCCGGTGCCTCGGGTCGTCCTTCTCATGCCGTAAGTCCACCAACGCCCGCAGCCGCACCCGCGGATCGAGCACGACACTCGGCCGCTCCCGGCTCCGCAACGCGGAGATGACCTCCACGTCATGCCGCTCGGCAAGCGCGCGGGCCAGGTTGAAGGTGGTGGTGATCGTCCCTCCTATCGCGTACGCGTTGTGTATGAGGAAAGAGATCTTCATACCCAGAAGGACCCCCGACCCCACCCGGTGGTTGCACTCTTGCGCCGACCGCGTCCAGCGACCAGGCTCGTGCACGTCCAGGCCCCCCGGTTTGCGAGGAGAGCGCCCATGAGCCTGCGATTCCTCGGGATTTGGCCCAACACCCCCGATGACGGCTCGCCCACGATCTGGCTGGACGAGACAACCGGAGATCTGATCATCCAGTCATGGAAAGCTGACGAGGACACGATTCGACAGGCACAGGAAGTCGGCTCGGTACCGGGCCACTCGACCGACGTTCCCGACCACGAGAGCGTGATCCGGTTACCCGCCAACATGCTCCGGTTCATCCCCCGTCCGGACAGTGAGGACAACGGTGGCGACAGCGGTACGTGAATGCCTCGCGAAGGCGCGGCACTCGGCGATGCACCTTGAGATGCGGGACGGCTACATGCGCGATGACCCCGAGTTCATCCGCTGGCAGAACGGACACCGGTACGACCCGGCCGACCGCGTCTCGTGGTGGCGCCCGTGGCTGGACGTAGTCGCCGAGGCGACCGGCCGAGGAGTCGTCATGCGCCGTCTGCGGGTGGTCTCCGAGCCGCTGAGCGACTACGTCCGGTACGAGTACGACGGCACCTTCACCAACGTCGCAGCGGGCGAGGACGTGCGGTGGTTGCCGCGCTCACGGGCGCGCGACCTGCTCCTCCCCGCACTGGACGGATGGGTCATGGACCAGGAGACCGTGGTCTTCCATCACTTCAGCGGGGACGGTGAGTGGACCGACCCTCGCATGGAAGTCGTGCACGACTCGGTCCTGGCCGCAAAGTACGTCAGCGCGTACGAGGCGGCGTGGGAACGCGCGATTCCCCACGCGGAGTACCGGCCCGCCTGACCACGTCTCCATGGCCGATTCTCCGTCTTCCAGCGCCCAGCAGGCCCGACAGGATCTCGCACGACGGCTGGCGGACCTCTGCCGGGACTCCGGCCTGACCGGGCTCGAACTGTCCGTACTCTGCGGGTGGAGCCGGTCCAAGTCGTCCCGGATCATGAACGCCAGGACCCCTCCGTCCGCCGACGACATCCGGGCGTGGTGCCGGGCGTGTGGTGCCGAGGGGCAGACCGAGGACCTGATCGCCTCGCTGCGAACCGCCGAGGGCATGTGGGTCAACTGGCAGCGCATGGAACGGGCCGGGCTCAGACAGGCGCAGGAAGCCCGCTTGCCCCTGTACCGGCGAACCCGCCGATTCCGCTCCTACTCCTCCTGGCTCGTGCCCGGCATGATCCAGACCTGGCCGTACACGACGGCGGCACTGCAATCCATCCAGCGGCGGCGCGGCCTGGTGGACGACGTGACCGAAGCGGTGGCCGCACGGATGGAGCGGCAGCGGGTGCTGTACGAGGGTGGCCGACGGTTCGCGTTCCTCGTCGAGGAGTCGGTGTTGCGGTCCGGAATCGGCGGCACCGAGGTCATGTCCGGACAGCTCGATCACCTGGTCACGGTCGCCTCGCTGCCCAACGTCAGCCTGGGAGTCGTACCCATGGCGTCCGACCGGAACCGATGGCCGGCCGAGGGGTTCTGGATTTATGACGCGGCCCAGGTCAACGTCGAGTTGGTGTCGGGTTACCTGACGATCACACAGCCCGGCGAAGTGGCCATGTACGCGGAGACGTTCGCCGAGCTTGCGGCGCAGGCCGTGTACGGGGCCGCCGCCCGCGCGCTCATCGCATCGGCACGCGACGCCCTCGGATAACTGGTGTGCAACCTCGTGCAACTCGGTGAGGGTCAGGGCCTGACCTTCCCTAACGTGGCAGCTGCGACAAGCCCGACCGGCAAGTCCTACGACAGAGGTGCCACCGAGAGAGGGGTGTTGCATGGAGACCCGGGAACGGGCACGGCTCAGCGCTTACTGGCGGAGCATCGCACGGGAGTTCACCCCTTCCGCACCACCGTCCTCGCTGCTGGTCACGCATCTGTTGCCCGAGCGCCCCGCGTTCGTGCGGGCTGTCGGCGAGGTCACGAACCTCCGGGCCGTGCTCCCCAAGCCCAAGTCCGTCCACGCCGAAGCCAAGCGGGAGATCGAGGCGAGGTTCGCCGTGGACGAGCTGTCGCGCGAGCGCTTTGCCGACCCGGAAACGGCCCTGGGCTACTTGGAGACCAGGGCCGCCGGCGAGCCCGTGGTGCTGCTCGACGTAGGCGGGTACTTTGCTCCCTCGCTCGATGAGCTGTGCGAGAAGTTCAGTGGGACAGTGCTCGGCGTGGTCGAGGACACGGAGAACGGCCACAAGCGCTATGCCGAGCGGGACCGGCTGCCGTGCCCCGTGGTCAGTGTGGCGCGCTCGCCGTTGAAGGAGCCGGAAGACTTCCTGGTCGGTCAGTCGGTCGTGTTCTCGACGGAGGCTCTGTTGCGGGGCCGAGGGGACATCCTGCACGGCCGCCCCGCACTCGTCCTCGGGTTCGGCAAGCTCGGCAGTTCGATCGCCCGCCTGCTGCACGCGAAGGGAGTGCATGTCACCGTGTACGACATAGACCCCGTCCGGCGGGCTCAAGCCCTGTCGCAGGGGTTCGGCGTTGCCCGCGACCGGGATGCCGCGTTGAAGTCTGCGGGGCTCGTACTGTGCGCGACGGGCGCGTTGTCGTTGCGCGGTGAGGACTTCACCGAGCTGAAGAACGGTGCGTTCGTCGCCACGGTTACCAGTTCGGAAGACGAGTTGGAGTTGTCCGGGCTGCCGGACGGCTACCGGAAGACCACTGCTGCGGACCACATCACGCGGTACGAGACGACTGGGCACTACTTCTATTTGATGAACGGGGGTGAGGCGGTCAACTTCCTGCACGGCGCTTCGGTCGGGCCGTTCATCTTCCTGGTTCAGGCCGAGATCATCGCGGGCGTGCACGCGCTGGCAGGCGGCGGCCTCGACGCCACCCTGCACGAGATATCGGCGGCGGACCGAAGCAGGATCGCCGCGACGTGGCTTCACTACTACAACGAACGGTGACACTCCATGATCACAAACGACCACATCCGAGGGACATTCGCCGAGTACGCCGCCGCGCACCCCGAGGAGAAGGACGCGTTGTCCGTCGTGTTCGAACGGCTCGACCAGGACGACGACCTGTCCAGTCGAAAGACGTGCCCGCTGCACGTCACCGCAGGGGCAGTGCTGGTGAACGAAAGCGGGAACGTGCTGCTCATCCGGCACAACGTGCTCGGCACGTACCTGACCCCGGGCGGGCACCTCGAACCGGAGGACGAGAGCCTGATCGGTGCCGCGCTCCGCGAACTCTCCGAGGAGACCGGCATCAGGGGGAGCATCACCCCACTGCTGCCCGGACCGGTACACATCGACGTCCACGACATTCCGGCGAACGACACAAAGGGGGAGCCCGCCCATCTGCACGCGGACGTGAGGTGGCTGTTCGGCACGAGCGGCCCCGTGGAAGTGACCTTGCAGGCAGAGGAGGTCAGTGCGTCGGAGTGGCGAGGCCCGGAGACACTCGCGGACGAGACGCTGCGGAACCGGGTCCTGTCCGCCCTCCGCTAGCCCTCGACGGCACGAGGCCCTGACGACTCGCGTACACCGCCCGTGGGACCCCCGATCCGGTCATGCCGACGCCACGGGGGCCTTCGGGAGACCACGACGATGTTCACTCCAAGGGTCGCGTTTTCTACGAATTTCGCGCGGATGAGGCCACTCTAAGTGATAAAGTTTCCTCATGACTCTGCTGAGCTTCACGGTGCGCAATCACAAGAGCATCCGTGACGAGATCACGCTCGACCTCACTCGCCCCTCGCTGCGGACACTCCGTCCGAAGGACGACGACTGGAATATCGTGACTTTTCCGCTCGCAGGAGTATTCGGCGGAAACGCGACCGGCAAATCCACCGTGCTCGACGCGCTGCGCTACGCCTTCACCGCGATCAGCCAGTCCGCCACCGCCTGGCAGGCGTCGAAGGGGATGCGGCGCGCCCCGTTCCAGCTCGACGGGTCCGCGCGCACCGCTTCGAGCACGTACGAGCTCGATTTCGTGTACGAGGGCCACCGGCATTCGTACGGGTTCGAGGTCGACCACGACGGGATCAGGCGCGAATGGCTGCGCGACGTTCCCGGTTCCCGGTGGCGCACCTTGCTGGACCGCGACCGCGACACCGGCGTGTTCAAGTTCCACCCGAGCCTGCGCGGCCGGATCGATGTGACGGGGCGCGAACTCGTGCTCAGTCGGGCCCTGCTGCTCGACGACTCGTCGTTGAACGCCCTCGCGCGCGAGCTGGTCGACCGCTTCGACTGCGTCCTGGTGAAGGACTCCCATCGCGAGGCACGGCTCAGGGACATCGCGGACTCGCTCGCGGAGGGGACGATCACGTTCCCCGATCTGGAAGCGCTGCTTCAGGTCGCCGACATCGGCGTCGAAGGGGTCAGCCTCGAAGAGACGGAGATCCCGGAGGAGGTGCGCCGGGCCCTCAGCCACTTCCAGCGCGAGTTGCGCGAGGAGGAGAACGGGGAGGAAGGCGACTCGTCACGCGGTGACGACGGCCCGGAGGACCTGGACGACGACGCGCTCGCGCAGGTCATCCGGCACCTCACCTTCACCCACCGCGGCTCCGCCGACGAGTGCCCCCAGTTCTCGATCCACGAGGAGAGCGACGGCACTATCGCCTGGCTCGCGACCGCCGTGCCGGCCGTGGAGGCCCTGCGCAAGGGCGGACTGCTCATCGTCGACGAGATCGATTCGAGCCTGCACCCTCACCTGCTGGAAGTGCTGCTCGGGGCGTTCGCCGACCCGGCGGTCAACACCCGACAGGCACAGCTGATCTTCACCAGCCACGAGTCGTACATCCTCTCACCGCTCAGCGACGTGAAGCTGGAGCCCGAGCAGGTCTGGTTCACCGACAAGACCTACGAGGGCGTCACCGAACTGACCTGCCTCGCGGACTTCCCCAGGCACCCGGACGCCAACGTGGCCCGCCGCTACCTGGCCGGCCGCTACGGCGGAACCCCCCACCTGTCGCCGAGCACATTGACGGCCCTCATCGTGTCCGGGGAGGACTAGAAGTGGCCGGCGGTCCGCGCGGCCGGGGAACGCGGAGAATACGTCCGCAGAGGCAACTCGCCAAACGCATCCTCGTCGTCACCGAGGGAACCGAGACCGAACCGCAGTACGTCGAGCGCCTGGGCGGCTTTCTGCGCAGCAAGGGTGCCACCGCGATCGTCAAGAAGGTCGGGGTGGGCACGGACCCGCTCAAGGTCGTCCGCAAGTGCGTGGAGATCAGGGACAGGGCGCAGGGCGACGCAGCCTTCGACATCTGTGTCTGCCTGGTCGATGTGGACCAGCACGCGACGCTGCCCGCCGCATGCAAGCTCGCGAAACAGGAGTCGATCCTCCTCCTGATCTCGAACCTCAAGTTCGAGGTGTGGCTCCGCTGGCACGCCGAGGACAAGCGGTCCGCCCTGACCACCACTCAGCTGGACCACCGGGTCGAGCAACTGAACCTGGCCAGCGGGAAGACCCTGCTCCCACGCTTCCCGATCGACCGGGTGTACGCGGCCTGCGACACCGCCCGGAAGGCCGACCCCGGCATGGCGGCATGCCGGATGGGCCCCGGCCCCTCCTCCGCCATGCCCCTCCTCGTGGACCTGCTCAAACCGAGCTGACCGCCGTACGCCGCAGCGTGAACTCGTTGCCGTCCGGGTCCAGCAGGGTGCCGGATTCCGTGTGGTGGGCGCCCAGGGACGTCAGGCGGGCGAGCTCCGCCGCCTCGTCGGCGTCCGGCGGCAGGGTCAGTTCGAAGTACAGGCGGTTGGTGTCGGTCTTGGGGTTCACCGGTGGGCCGCCCCAGGTGAGCTTCGTGCCGCCCCGGGGGGACTGGACGGCCGTCTCCTCGTCCTGGTCCCACACCAGCGGCCAGCCCAGCGCCTCGCTCCAGAAGTAGCCGACCGCCTGGGTGCCGTCGCAGGCGACCGCGCCGATGAACGCGGTGTCCGCGAGGAACTTGTTGCCCGCCGCGATCACGCAGAACTCGTTGCCGTCCGGGTCGGCGAGAACGACGTGGGTCTCCTCCGGGGACTGGCCGATGTCGATGTGCCGGCCGCCCAGTTCGAGGGCGCGGGCCACCGTGGCCGCCTGCTGCTCCGGGGTGGCGCTCGTCAGGTCGAAGTGGGCCTGGTTCTGGCGGATCTTCGGCTCCCGGCTCGCCGTGAAGCGGAGGGCGAAGCCCTCGCCGTCGTCTGGCGGCAGGACCGTGCCGTCGGCCGCCCGCTCCCGGCCCAGGAGGGCGGCCCAGAATCGGGACAGCGCCTCGGGGTCGCTCGCGTGGAAGCCGATCGCTGAGAGGTGGAGGGTCATGGTCCGTACGTCTCCGGTCTGTTGGCGGCGAACCCGCGCATCCTAGGAAGCGCGTACCGGCGACGCACCCCGATTTCCCGCGCACCGGCTACGCCGCCCCCGGTCCTCGGTCCAGGGTCACCCTGGCCGCCACCGGGAGGTGGTCGCTGCCCGTCCGGGGGAGGGTTCGTACGCGGTCGACCGCCGCGTCACGGGCCAGCACCTGGTCGATCCGGGTCAGCGGGAAGGACGCCGGGAAGCTGAACGCGAAGCCGCGCCGGGGGACGGAGAGGCGCGAGGTCAGGGGCGCCAGGCCCCGGTCGTCCACCGTCGCATTGAGGTCGCCGAGCACGAGCAGCGGGCCGGCCGTCTCCTCCGCGTCCAGGGCCGCGCCCAGCAGCCGGGCGCTTTCGTCGCGGCGGGCCGACGCCAGACCGGTCACGCCGATCCGGATCGACGGCAGGTGCGCCACGTACACCGTGACCTCGCCGTGCGGCGTCGCGGCGACCGTGCGCAGGCCCCGGCTCCACGGCTCCTCGATGTCCGCCGGCCGGATGTCCACCGTCCGGGTGCCGGCCAGGGGATGCCGCGACCAGAGGCCCACGGTGCCCCGGACCTCGTGGAACGGATACGCCGGCGCGAGCGCCTTCTCGTACGCGGGCAGCGCGTCCGGCACCAGTTCCTCCAGGGCGATCAGGTCGGCGCCCTCGGCGGCCAGGACGCGCGCGGTGCCCGTGGGGTCGGCGTTCACATCGCTGACGTTGTGCTGCACGACGAGCAGGTCCCGCGCCCCGTCGTCCGGGTCCGCCGCCGGGAGCAGCAGCCCGCCGAACGCGTACGCCCACGCCGTGACCGGCAGCACCACCGCGAGCAGGGCGAGCGGCGCCCGGCGCAGCGCGGCGAGCGCGAGCAGGGGGACGACGGCGAGCCCGAGCCACGGCAGGAACGCCTCCAGGAGACTGCCCAGCCGGCCCGGCGTGTTGGGCACGGCCCGGTGCCCGACGAGCAGCACGGCCGTCAGCGCGGCGAGCCCGGCCAGGACCCTGCCGCGCCGCCACCGCGACGGCGCCGCCACCGCGTCGGCCTCCCGCGTCACCCCCGCCCCCGGTTCCCCGTCGTTTTGCGCAGGCGCGAGCGCACCGCCCGCTGGGCGACCGGGCCCAGGTCGTCCAGCGCCGTGGCCAGGGCGGCCAGTTGGTCGAGGGAGGCCAGGGCGCGTTCGGCGCCCGCCGGGTCCACGCCCTCGTACAGTTCCAGGCCGACGAAGGCCGCCGATGCCGCCTTCGCCAGTCCCGGAATGTCCACGAACTCCGCCAGCGGACTGCCCGCCAGAACGCGGATCAGGACGTGTTCGATCTCGTCCGTCCACAGCGTGAGCCCGGCGGCCGTGGCGGTCGCCAGGCGGGGCTGGGTCTGGCCGCCGGCAAGGAGCTGGCCGAGGACGGCGACATGGCCGCCCGCCCGTTCGGAGGCGTTCAGTTCGCGGGCCACGGTGAGGAGTTCACCCAGCGAGCGCACCCGATCCAGCCGCTCGCGGTAGGTCGCGAGGCGCTGTTCGGCGCCGTGCCGGCAGGCGGCGGCCAGCAGCTCGTCCACCGTGCCGAAGTGGTAGAAGACCAGGGCCTGATTGACCCCGGCGGCCGCGGCGATGCTCCGCGCGGACGTCTTGGCGATGCCCTGCTCGGTGAGCGTGGCGAGCGCACCGTCCAACAGCTTCGTACGGGTGTCGGCCCCGCCGCCCGCACCTTTCAAGTCCCCGCCCGCCTTCTTCACGCGTGCGCTCACGCCCTCGCTCATGCCCGTGCCTCCTCGCGTACCGGCCGCAGATCCTGCCGTACGCGGCCGGCCGGCGCGTACTCGGCGGTGAACGAGCCCTGGTAGCCGAACAGCGGGCCGAAGCGGCGGTTGGTGACCTCGACCCGGATGCGGAAGCGGCCCGCCGCCTCGTCGTACGACTCCCGCACCACCGCGTCGCCCCCGATCAGCGCGGGCACCCGCGCGTCCACGGGGCCCTCCCGGAAGCGGTGTTCGCCGGAGCGGATGACGAGGGCGCCGGCCCCGTCCACCGAGAGGTGCAGATCCGTGGCGAGGTGCTGGTGCGTTCCCAGGTAGTCGACCACGCAACCGCGCTCCGGGCTGTGGACCATCGTCGCGTCGAAGCGCCGGGGGCCGTCCGGGAAGGCGAACGTCCGGACGAAGGTGACCGTTTCGCGGCCGTAGGAGTCCGTGAAGGGCACGTTCTCGATGGTGAACGGGATGTTCCGGCCGGAGCGCGGGAGCAGGATGTTGCGGGTGGCGCCCAGCGCGAGGAACGGGCGTACCCAGCTGCCGCCGTGCCACACCCGGTCCATCACCCCGCGCCCCGTGCAGGACTCGCCGCCGGCCAGCCCCACGGAGAAGCGGCGCCGGATCTGCGGGTGGAGGCGGTCGAAGTCGGCCCCCAGTGCCTGCTGGAAGATCGAGGTCACGGCTGCTCCAGACGGTCGAGGAGGGCGGGCGGCGCGCCTACGTCGGCGCCGGTGCCGGTGCCGCGCCCCGGCGGGCGGCGCAGGCAGCGGCGGGCGGACGGGGTGCCGGGCAGCGGCGGCAGGAGGAGCGCGGCGAGCAGGACGGTTACGGCGACGAGGAGGGCGGGCACGGAGCCGAGGAGGGCGGGCACGGAGCCGAGCCCGCCGCCCCAGGAACCGGCGCCCCAGAGCCCGGCGCCCCGAAGCCCTCCGCCCCGGGCCCCGGCGGCCGACGCCCCCGCGACCCACACCGCTCCGGCCAACGCCGCCACGCGGGCCGCCGCCTCCGCCAGGCCCCGCAGAAGCGCCCGTTCCGGGGTGACCCCCCGCTCGCACCACAGCCGCAACCGGTCGAACGACCAGGCGGTCGCCCAGCCCATCAGCGGCCGGAAGACCACGCGGTCCGCGAGCCGGCCCGGCCGGCCCCAGCGCGGCTCGTAGTCGTACCCGGTGAGGAAGCGGAGCCCGTCCGGGCCGGGCACGTAACGCCAGTACCCCCGCCCCTCCGTGAGGAACGACAGCGGATGCGCGCAGGCGAAGCGGAGGGCCGAGGTGCGCGTGCCGTCCGGGCGGTGGCGCTCGCCGGCCGAGACGCCGGTGCCGGCCACGAGGAGGCCGGGCAGCACCCGTACCCCGTACGTGAAGCGCTGCGGCTCCCCCTCGGCGACCGGCAGATACGCGATGCGCGTGAACCGCAGGTCCCACCGCTGGTGCTGGGCCGGGTCCTGGCTGCGTTCCCAGACGCACTCCAGGCCGGCCCGTATCCGGGCCTCCACATACAGACCACCGGCCATCGGCCCCACCCCCGTACAGACGGTTTGAGCAGTCGCTCAAATCGCTTCCCGGCAGAGAGTAGTGGAGTTTGAGCGACTGCTCAAATGCTTGGGGTCGGCCGTCACGGGGAAGGGCGCGCCCCCGCCCCGCTCAGCGCCCCGGAAACCGCTCCCCGCACGCGCTGCAGAACACCGGCGCGGACTCCTGGGACATCCGCCCGCACTCCGGGCAGACCCGGTCCAGCGAGCACGGCGCCTCGCCGCCCTCGTACGCCCGCACCGCCGGCTTGATCGCGAGGCCGGGGCGGCGGCGGTGCACGGTCAGATAGGCCAGCCCCTCCGGGCCCGCCGTCAGGGAGCGCCGCGACGTACGGGGCAGCCAGGTGGCGGTGCTCGGGGTCAGCGTCAGGGGCTCGGAGCCGTCACCGGGAACGAGCCGGCCGCCGCCCGCGAGAACCACGAGGAGAACGTCGAGCACGTCCTCCTGGTGCTCCCCCACCTCGGCCCCCGGCGGCAGCCGCACCAGATTGGCGTCCAGCTCCCTCCCCCGCCGGTCGAGCTGCCACAGAGCACCCCGGTCATCGGGGCCCGCGGCGGCGAGCAGATCATCCAGCACGGCGAGTATCTCGGGAGTCGCGTTCACGCCGCCCAGGCTACGACCGCGCGTAAGCTGTGCGCCCTTCCCGTACGCCCCACCGCCGAAACCGCCGTACCACCACCGCCGAAACCGCCGTACGCCGCCGCACGCGGCCGTACGCCGCACAGCGAGGAGACGCCGCGTCATGTCCGATGAGAAATACCCGCCGATCGAACCGTACGAGCACGGCATGCTCGATGTCGGTGACGGCAACCACGTGTACTGGGAGGTGTGCGGGAACCCCGACGGGAAGCCCGCCGCCGTCGTGCACGGCGGGCCCGGTTCGGGCTGCGGAACGGGGGCGCGGCGGATGTTCGACCCGGAGCGGTACCGGGTCGTCCTCTTCGACCAGCGCAACTGCGGCCGGTCCACCCCGCACGCGAGCGACCCGGCCGTGGACCTGCGGCACAACACCACGGACCACCTGATAGCCGACATGGAACGCCTCCGCGTCCACCTGGGCATCGACCGCTGGCTGCTGCACGGCGGCTCCTGGGGCTCCACCCTGATCCTGGCGTACGCCGAGCGGTACCCGGAGCGGGTCAGCGAGATCGTGATCCCCTCGGTGACCACGACGCGGCGCTCCGAGATCGACTGGCTGTACCGGGGCGCGGGCCGCTTCTTCCCGGAGGCGTGGGAGCTGTTCCGGGCGGGCGTCCCGGAGGCGGCGAGCGACGCCACACCGGACGTGCTCGCCGCGTACGCCCGGCGCACCGCGGACCCCGACCCGGAGGTCCGGGCGCGGGCGACGGCCGACTGGTGCGCCTGGGAGGACGCGGTGCTGTCCCAGGAGGCGTACACCGGCCCGCCCCCGTTCAGCGGCCGCCCCGACCGGGCGCGGCAGGCCCTGGTCCGGATCTGCGCGCACTACTTCTCGCACGGCGCCTGGCTGGAGGAGGGGCAGCTGATCCGGGACGCGGGACGGCTCGCCGGGATTCCCGGAGTGCTGGTGCACGGCCGGATGGACATGGGCGGACCGCTGATCACCGCATGGGAGCTGGCCAGGGCGTGGCCGGACGCCGAACTGACGGTGATCAACGACGCCGGCCACCTCGGCGGAACGGCGACCCGCCGGGCACTCATGGCAGCACTGAACCGGTTCGCCCGCAGCTGACGATCCCCGTAGGGAACGCACCGCTTGCTTCGAGCGCGCTCGAAGGCGTTGGCTTGGGAGTCATGAAGTACACGCAGCTCGGACGCACCGGACTCAAGGTAAGCCGCCTCGTCCTGGGGACGATGAACTTCGGCCCCCAGACCGACGAGAGCGACAGCCACACCCTCATGGACGCCGCGCTGGACGCGGGCGTCAACTTCTTCGACACCGCGAACGTCTACGGCTGGGGCGAGAACAAGGGCCGCACCGAGGAGATCCTCGGCACCTGGTTCGCCAAGGGCGGCGACCGCCGCGACAAGGTCGTGCTCGCCACCAAGGTCTACGGCAACATGGGCGCCGACGGCGAGGCGTGGCCGAACCACGACAAGCTGTCCGCCGTCAACATCCGCCGGGCCGTGGACGCCAGCCTGAAGCGGCTCCGGACGGACCACATCGACTTGTACCAGTTCCACCACGTCGACCGGGACACCCCGATCGAGGAGATCTGGCAGGCCATCGACGTACTGATCCAGCAGGGCAAGATCCTGTACGCCGGTTCCTCGAACTTCTCCGGCTACAAGATCGCCCAGGCCAACGAGCGCGCCCGGCAGCGCGGCAGCTACGGCCTGGTCAGCGAGCAGTGCATCTACAACCTGATGGAGCGCGGCGCCGAGATGGAGGTCATCCCGGCGTCCCGCGAGTACGGCCTCGGGGTCATCCCGTGGTCCCCGCTGCACGGCGGCCTCCTCGGCGGCGCGCTCCGCAAGCAGCGCGAGGGCGGCGGCGCCCGCTCCTCCTCCGGCCGGGCCGCCGACGCGCTGGCCGACCCGAAGGTCCGGGCGCAGGTGCAGGCGTACGAGGACCTGCTGGAGAAGCACGGCCTGGAGCCGGGTGAGGTGGGCCTCGCCTGGCTGCTGACCCGGCCGGGCATCACGGGCCCGATCTCCGGCCCGCGCACCCGTGAGCAGCTCGACTCGGCGCTGCGCGCGGTGGAGCTGGAGCTGTCGGCGGAGGTGCTGGCGGCGCTGGAGGAGATCTTCCCCGGCCCCGGCCCCTCGCCGGAGAACTTCGCCTGGTAGCTCCCCGTACGGGGATGCCTAGCCGAAGGCGGCTGCCACGGCGACGACGGCGAACATCAGCACGAGCACCACGGCCATGACGCGGTTTCTGGTCTTCGGGTCCACCCGACGAGCGTAACCGGACAGGCCCCGGTGACCACGAAGCGGCCCCGCCCCGGAGCACCGGGACGGGGCCGCCGAGGCGTCCGCGTACGGCTACGCCACCGTGGCCAGGCGCTCGCGCGGCACCACGCGCACCTGGGGGCGGCCCTGGTGCAGGCCCACCTTGAGGCGCAGGCCGCCGACACGGACCAGGATCGCGCCGATGACGAGGGCCGCCAGCATGGACAGCGCGCCGCCGAACACCATGCCGGTGCGGGCGCCGTACGCGTCGCTGATCCAGCCGACGATCGGGGCGCCGACCGGCGTACCGCCGACGAACACCATCATGTAGAGGCTCATCACCCGGCCCCGCATGGCCGGGTCGGACGCCATCTGGACGCTGGTGTTGGCGCTGATGTTGGTCGTCAGGCCGATCATGCCGATCGGGACGAGCAGCAGCGCGAAGATCCAGACGGCCGGTGCGAGCGCCGCGACGATCTCCAGCAGGCCGAAGGCCGTGGCGGCGACGACCAGCATCCGCAGCCGCGAGGAGCGGCGGCGGGCGGCGAGCAGGGCGCCGGCCAGTGAGCCGGCGGCCATGAGGATGTTGAAGAACGAGTACATCCCGGCGCCGCCGTGGAAGATCTCGTCCGCGAAGGCCGTCAGCCAGATCGGGAAGTTGAAGCCGAAGGTGCCGACGAAGCCGACCAGGACGATGGGCCAGATCAGCTCGGGGCGGCCCGAGACGTATCGCAGCCCTTCCCGCAGCTGGCCCTTGGCGCGCGGCACGATGACGGCCTTGTGCAGCTCGGCGGGGCGCATCATCAGCAGGCCGATGATCGGGGCGGCGAACGAGAGGCCGTTGAACATGAAGGCCCAGCCGCTGCCGACCGTGGTGATCAGCACACCGGCGACGGCGGGGCCGATGAGCCGGGCGGACTGGAAGTTCGCCGAGTTCAGGCTGACCGCGTTGCGCAGCTGGGCGGGGCCGACCATCTCGGAGACGAAGGCCTGCCGCGCCGGGTTGTCGACGACGGTGACCATGCCGAGCAGGAACGCGATGAGATAGACGTGCCACACCTCGACCACGCCGGAGAGCGTGAGCGCGGCGAGCACGACGCCGCAGGCGCCGAGGGCCGCCTGGCTGACGAGCAGGAGCTGCCGCTTCGGCACCCGGTCGGCGATGACACCGCCGTACAGGCCGAACAGCAGCATGGGGAGGAACTGGAGGGCCGTGGTGATGCCCACGGCCGCGGCGGACCCGGTGAGGCTCAGGACGAGCCAGTCCTGCGTGATGCGGGACATCCAGGTACCGGTGTTGGAGATCACGGCGCCCGTGGCGAACAGGCGGTAGTTGCGTATCTTCAGCGACGAGAAGGTCCCGCCGGTCTTGCTCTCGTGGGTGGAAGTCGGTGCGGGGGCGGAGTCTGCTCCGGTTCCCGTACTCAAAAGGGTTCGCCTCCTCGGGCGTGAACGGTGTGTGACTGACGAGGGCCCGGTACGGTCCTGGACCGTTACGGGCCTACAGGTGGGCCAGCTTCTCCAGCACGGGCGCCGCGTTGCGCAGCGTCTCCCACTCGTCCTCGTCCAGGCCCTCGGCCAGGGTGGTGAGCCAGGCGTTCCGCTTCTTGCGGCTCTCGGCGAGCATGGCCTCGGCCCGCTCGGTCTGGCTGACCACCTTCTGGCGACGGTCGTCGGGGTGCGGTTCCAGCCTGACCAGGCCCTTCGATTCCAGCAACGCGACGATGCGGGTCATCGACGGAGGCTGTACGTGCTCCTTGCGGGCGAGCTCACCGGGAGTGGCCGAGCCACAACGGGCGAGGGTCCCGAGCACCGACATCTCGGTCGGGCTGAGCGACTCGTCGACGCGCTGGTGCTTGAGGCGCCGGCCGAGCAGCATGACGGCGGAACGAAGGGAGCTCACGGCGGCGGCACTGTCGCTGTCGTGGATCAGGTCAGGCATGTTTGTTAGCGTAACTCATTACCTACTCTAAAGACCACTTGTGTTACACGCGCGAGAGCGGGATCACCTGGCGGGACCACCAATCGATCACCCGAACGAGTGAGTCGGCGGTGGAAAATCACGCACGACGGGCCTGCGGGACGTAACCCTGCATGCCATGGGATCGACAGTGCTCAGCCTGCGCATAGACGGTGAGCTGCTCGACCGGCTCAAGCAGCATGCCGCAAAACGCGGAATGAGCGTCCAGGACTATGTGGTCCGGACGCTCATTCGCGACGACTTCGACGAACGTTTTCAGTCGGCCGTCGAGGAGACAGAGAAGTTCTACGCCGACGAGGCCGGCTGACCGCCGGCCCGCGACGCCCTTACGTGAGGCCCAGCGCGGGCATCATGTAGTAGAAGACGAAGACCGCCGACACGACGTACATGGCCACCGGCACCTCGCGACCGCGCCCGGCGGCCAGCCGCAGCACGCTGAACGCGATGAAGCCGATGCCGATGCCGTTGGTGATCGAGTACGTGAACGGCATCATGACCATGGCGAGGAACGCCGGGATCGCGAGCGTGTAGTCGCTCCAGTCGATGTCCCGCACCGAGCCGGCGATGATCAGGAAGCCCACCGCGAGGAGCGCGGGGGTGGCCGCCTGCGACGGGACCATGGTCGCCAGCGGCGTGAGGAACAGCGCCACCGTGAACAGCAGGCCCGTGACGACGCCGGCCAGGCCCGTACGGGCCCCCTCGCCGACGCCGGCCGTGGACTCCACGAAGCAGGTCGAGGCGGACGAGGAGCTGGCACCGCCCGCGGCGACCGCGACACCGTCGATGAACAGCACCTTGTTGATGCCCGGGAAGTTGCCCTCGGGGTCCGTCAGCTTCGCCTCGTCGCCGACGCCGAGGATCGTGCCCATCGCGTCGAAGAAGCAGGACAGCAGCACGGTGAAGACGAACAGGATGCCGGTCAGCACGCCGACCTTCTGGAAGCCGCCGAACAGGCTGAACTCACCCAGCAGCCCGAAGTCCGGCGTCGACACCGGATTACCCGGCCACTCCGGGACGGTCAGCCCCCACGCCTTGGCCGGCAGGTCCGCCACGGCGTTGACGACCAGCGCGAGGACGGTCATCGCCACGATGGAGATCAGGATCGCGCCCGGCACCTTGCGGACGAGCAGGATCAGCGTGAGCAGCGCGCCGAGGACGAAGATCAGGACCGGCCAGCCGTTGAGGTGGCCGTCGCCGCCGAGCTGGAGCGGGACCGTGGTCATCGCCTTGTCGGGGATGCGGGAGACGAAGCCCGAGTCCACCAGGCCGATCAGCAGGATGAACAGGCCGATGCCGATGGCGATGCCCTTGCGGAGCGACCCCGGTACGGCGGTCATCACCCGTTCCCGCAAGCCGGTCGCGACCAGCAGCATGACCACGATGCCCGCGAGGACCACCATGCCCATGGCGTCCGGCCAGGTCATCCGGGGGGCGAGCTGGAGGGCGACGACGGTGTTGACGCCGAGCCCGGCCGCCAGCGCGATCGGCACGTTGCCGATGACGCCCATGAGCAGCGTGGAGAACGCGGCGGTGATGACGGTCGCGGTGACCAGCTGGCCGCCGTTGAGGAACTGCTCGTTCACGTCCTTCGCGCTGCCGAGGATGATCGGGTTCAGCACGATGATGTAGGCCATCGCGAAGAAGGTCGCGAATCCGCCACGGATCTCGCGGGCTACCGACGACCCCCGCTCGGAGATCTTGAAGAAGCGGTCCAGGCCGCCGGAGGGCTGGGGAGCCGGGGGCGGCGTGGCATCGACCTTGGCGGTGGCCGAGGGGGACATGGATGACCTCAGTATCAGTACGTACGCACAGGGGGTTAAAAGTGGTCAGCTTTGGACTTTCACACGAATAATTCGAGCCAGTCTGAAGCAGATTCAGTATGAATACATAAGGCGAAGATCGCTATCTCCGCGCGTAGACCCTTGGCCCGACTGGCCCGGCGACGTCGGCATACGGGCCGCATACACTGATCGCATGGCGAAGTGGACACCGAAGCACGAGGCACCGGAGCCCCTGGAGGGCCCGATCGTCGCGACGATCACCGGCGGCACGATCCTCTGGTTCGTCCTCTTCCTCGTCCAGATCCCGTTCTACAACTGGTTCGACGACCACGGCCACCTGTGGTGGGTGTGGACCTGCCTGGCCGGCGCGGGCCTGGGCCTGATCGGCATCTGGTACGTACGCGGCCGCGACGCGGCCCTCAAGCGCGCGGCGGCTGCGGCGGAGACGGCGGCGGACCCGCAGGCCGAATAGGGCCCCGCCCGGACAAAACGCCGGGCCACGGCCCTCGCCCGTACAACCACGGGACCATTTCTCTCCTCCCCCGGTCTGATCTTCGTACCCCCGGCGGGTGTCGCGGACGTTCCACCCGTACCGTCTGAACCATGACGCAGCGGGCATCCAATCCCTCCGGGGAGCAGCGAACCGGCGCCACCGGGCGGCCGGCCACGATCGACGCCGGGGCGGAGCTCGACCCGGTCCACCCGGTCGAGCTGCCGGACCCGCCCGCCGGGGGCGGGCTGACCTCGGCGGAGGTGGCCGAGCGGGTCGCGCGCGGCGAGGTCAACGACGTACCGGTACGGTCCTCGCGGTCGATGGCCGAGATCGTCCGGGCCAACGTCTTCACCCGGTTCAACCTGATCATCGGCGTGCTCTGGGTGATCATGCTGTTCGTGGCGCCGATCCAGGACAGCCTGTTCGGGTTCGTGATCGTCGCCAACACCGGCATCGGCATCGTGCAGGAGTGGCGGGCCAAGAAGACGCTGGACAGCCTCGCGGTCATCGGCGAGGCCAAGCCCGTGGTCCGGCGCGACGGCACGGCGGCCCCGATCCACACCTCCGAGATCGTCCTGGGCGACCTGGTCGAGCTGGGCCCCGGCGACAAGGTCGTCGTGGACGGCACGGTCGCCGAGGCGGACGGCCTGGAGGTGGACGAGTCCCTGCTCACCGGCGAGGCGGACCCGGTCCTCAAGCGGACCGGCGACACGGTGATGTCGGGGAGCTTCGTCGTCGCCGGCGGCGGCGCGTTCACCGCGACGAAGGTCGGGCGCGAGGCGTACGCGGCGCAGCTCGCCGAGGAGGCGTCCCGCTTCACGCTCGTCCGCTCCGAGCTGCGCACCGGCATCTCGACGATCCTCAAGTACGTCACCTGGATGATGGTGCCGACCGCGATCGGGCTGGTGATCAGCCAGCTGGTGGTCAAGGACAACAACCTCAAGGACTCGATCGCCCGCACGGTAGGCGGGATCGTCCCGATGATCCCGGAGGGCCTGGTCCTGCTGACCTCGGTGGCCTTCGCGATCGGCGTCGTCCGCCTGGGCCGCAAGCAGTGCCTCGTCCAGGAGCTGCCCGCCATCGAGGGCCTGGCCCGGGTCGACGTCGTCTGCCTGGACAAGACCGGCACGCTCACCGAGGGCGGCATGGACGTCACGGAGCTGCGGGCGCTGGGCGACAACGCCGACGAACCGTATCTGCGCCGTGTGCTGGGGGCCTTCGGCGCGTCCGAGCCCCGCCCCAACGCCAGCCTCCAGGCGATCATCGACGCCTACCCGGCCCCCGCGGAGGGCGGCTGGCAGGTCACCGGCACGCTGCCGTTCTCCTCCGCCCGCAAGTACAGCGGCGCCGCGTTCACCGAGGACGGCGGCACGTCCTCCGCCTGGCTGCTGGGCGCGCCCGACGTGCTGCTCACCGAGGACGATCCGGCGCTCGCGGAGGTGGACCGGCTCAACGAGCAGGGGCTGCGGGTGCTGCTGCTGGCCCGTGCGCGGGGCGAACTGGAGGCCGCGGACGCGGCGAAGGGCGCCGAACCGGCCGCCCTGGTCGTCCTGGAGCAGCGGCTGCGGCCGGACGCCGGGCAGACCCTCGCCTACTTCGGGGACCAGCGCGTCGCCACGAAGGTGATCTCCGGGGACAACGCGGTCTCCGTCGGCGCGGTCGCCGCGAAGCTGGGGATGGCGGGCGCGGAGCACCCGGTGGACGCGCGGCGGCTGCCGGCGGACCCGGACGAGATGGCCACGATGATGGAGGAGAACGCGGTCTTCGGCCGCGTCACCCCGCAGCAGAAGCGGGAGATGGTCGCCGCGCTCCAGTCGCGCGGGCACACCGTCGCGATGACCGGCGACGGCGTCAACGACGTCCTCGCGCTCAAGGACGCGGACATCGGCGTCTCGATGGGCTCGGGCTCCGAGGCGACCCGCGCGGTCGCCCAGATCGTGCTGCTGAACAACAGCTTCGCGACCCTGCCGTCCGTGGTCGCCGAGGGCCGCCGGGTGATCGGCAACATCACCCGGGTGGCGACGCTGTTCCTGACGAAGACCGTGTATTCGGTGCTGCTGGCCGTGCTCGTGGTCTGCTTCCAGGTCGAGTACCCGTTCCTGCCGCGCCATCTGACGCTGCTGTCCACGCTGACGATCGGCGTCCCGGCGTTCTTCCTGGCGCTGGCCCCGAACAAGGAGCGCGCCCATCCGCACTTCGTGCGCCGCGTCATGCGGTACGCGATCCCCTCGGGCGTCATCGCCGCAGCGGCGACCTTCGTGACGTATCTGATCGCCCGGAGCCACTACGCCGGTACGGGCGCGCTGGACGCGGAGACGAGCGCGGCCACGCTGACGCTGTTCCTGGTCTCGATGTGGGTGCTCGCGATCATCGCCCGGCCCTACACCTGGTGGCGGATCTGCCTGGTGGTCGCGATGGGCCTGGCGTTCCTGGTGGTGCTGGCGGTGCCGTGGCTGCAGGACTTCTTCGCGCTGAAGCTGGTGGGCACGCAGATGCCGTGGACGGCCGTGGGCATCGCGGTGGTCGCGGCGGCGGCGCTGGAGTACGCGTGGCGACTGGTGGGCCGCCGGTTCGGGGCGTAGGGCCTGTCCGGGCCGCTCCCCCGGCGTGGAGGAGCGGCGGTACGGGGTTCAGTCGAACCAGCGGTCGCGGGCCAGCTCCGCCGTGCGGGACGGGTCCTCCAGCAGGGCCGCGACCTCGAAGCGGCGGGGCCACTGCCCGGCCGCCCAGGCCAGCCCGGCCGCGACGCCCTCCAGCGTCGCGGCGTGCACCACCCCGTCCGGGGTGCGCCGCCAGTCCAGCTCGACGCCACCGGCGCGCAGTTCGCCGTGCTCGACGTACGTGTCCGGGGTCGCGGGCCCGAGCAGTACGCGGACGGACTCCGGCACCTCGTGCTCCTCGCCGTCGCTCGTGACCCCGGCCTCGACGCTCTCGCCGAGCCGCCGCACCTGGAACAGCTCGGCCAGCTCCGCCGCGTGCGCCGGGGCGACCGGCAGCAGCGGCAGCCCCTCGGTGAGCGGCAGCAGGTCCGGCGCGTCCGCGATCACCGCGTCCGCCGCGTCCACCACCCGCACCTCGCCGTCCACGACGGCCCGCAGCGCGTCCGGCAGCGTCACCTGCTCCGGGTCCAGCGCGGCCAACGCCGTGTACAGGGCGTGCAGCTGTACGCCGCTGACCGGGCGGTCCTCGTCGGCGAGCCGGCCCAGCAGCTCGGCTGCCCCGCCCGGCTCGTCCAGGAGGGCGTCGACCGAGGTCCGTACGCCCAGGGCGCGCAGCACCTCGGCGTCCTCGAAGCCGGTCGCGTCGGCGGGGTCGTACAGCCCGGCGAGCCGGGGGTCGCCGCGGTGCGCGCGCAGACCGGCCGGGCGGCGGCCGTCCAGAACGGGGTGGCCGCGCAGCCACCACGCGGTGTACGGGCGGACGGACTGCGTGGTGCCGTCCGGCAGCAGCACCCGGACCGGCTGGGTGAGCGCGTCGCGCAGCGGCGGCCGGGCGAGCATCGCGAGGGCCTGCGGCCAGGCGTCGTCGTCCACCAGGTCCAGATCGCGCACGGCGACCAGCTCGGTGGCGACCGGCGGCACCGGGCTGTCCGGGAACTGGTCGAGGATGTCCTCGCACCACACGTCCACCGCGTCCAGCAGCCCGGCGTCGTCCGGCTCCGCGAAGTCGCCGTCGCGGGGCTCCAGTTCGTCCGGGTCCAGGACGACGTCGGTGGCCCGTACCAGGGCGAAGGTCGCGAGCACCCCGCAGGCGGTGAGCGGCTGTTCGCCCCAGCGGTCGGCCAGCTCCGCGTCGCACAGGGCGAGTTCGCCCTCGCGCATCACGGCGGCGAACGGGCTGTCCGGCAGCACGAGTTCCCCGGCGGGCGCGAGTTCGCCGTCCTCGTCGGTCAGCGCCAGCGCCCCGAGCCAGGGCTCGTCGCCCGGCTCCAGACCGGCGTCCCGGACGAGGGTGAGCACGGTCTCCACCAGCTCGTCCCCGTCGAGCGCGTCCTCGTCCCAGATCTCGCCCGCGTCCAGCGACCCGGCGACGGCGGCCCGCACCTGCGGGGTCGTCAGGACCGCGCGCGGGGTGGCGGGCAGGGCGCCCAGCTTCTCCAGCAGCGGATGCGCGGCGTCGGGGTGGGCGACCTTGAGCCCGAGGCGGCCCAGCCGGTCGAGAACGGGCCCGGACAGCGCGTCGGGGACCGGCAGCAGGACCTGACGGGGGCCGATGGTGGTGCGCGGCGGCGCGGGCGCTTCGAGGTCGCCGCCCGCCGAGCCCGTGCCCGCCAGCGGGACCGGCAGCCCCGACAGACGGTCCGGGTCGACACCGGTCAGGCTGTCGTACAGCCGCCGCCACCAGGCCGGATCGCGTTCCAGGCCCGCCAGCCGGTCGATCGCCTCCGTCAGCGGCACCCGGGCGACGCCCAGCGTGCGCAGCTCCACGCGCCGTTCGAGCCCGGCGGGCAGCAGGCAGGGCAGCACCTCGGCGAGCACGGTCACCGTCCGCTCGCCGACGCCCTCCACCACCTCCGCCTCGACCGGCCGCAGCGCGACGGTGTCCTTGCGGACGTGCTCCTCGCCGTCCCAGCCGTCCCAGCGCTCCGGCTCGGCGGCCGGGTCGCGCGGGGCGGCGGGCGCCAGGAACGCCACGCGCGGCAGCCGCTCCAGGATCGCGCCGCGCAGCGCGCCGTCCAGCCCGCCCTGCCCCAGCGGGCCCGGCACCAGGCCGATCGTCGCGACGGAGACCGGCTCCCAGTCGGCGAGCAGTTCCGCGTACGCGTCGGCCGCGCGCTCGACCAGGAAGTCGGTGAGCGGTCCGGGCGCGGGGTGCCTGCGGGTGGTGTCCAGCGGCAGTGAGGCGATGAGCAGCGCGGGCAGGCCGAGCGGCTCGTCGGTGGGCGTCGGCGCGTGCACGACGGGGGCGGTGCGGGGGTGGAGCGGGGCGCCGTCCGCGTCGACCGGGACGGCCCAGGTCACCGACCAGTGCGGGCGCAGCCGCTCCTCCAGCGGCCGGCCGGCGAGCAGGGCGGGCTCGATCGGGCCGTGCTGTGCGGCGGTGCGCCAGCGGTGGGTGCCGTGCGCGGAGTCCTCGATGTGCGTGTACGGGCCGTGCTGCGAGCGGCGGAGCGTGCGTACGGCCTCCGGCGTCTCGACGGTCACCTCGTCCAGCCCGGTCAGCGTGAGCAGCAGCGCGTCGTCCACGGCGGCCAGCAGCCGGCCCACCAGGTCCTCGGCGACCCCGTCGCGCAGGGGCAGCACGACGACGGTGTCGTAGCCGTCGGGCGCGGTGCCCTCGGCGGGCAGCGGGAGGCGCAGCAGCGGTACGTGGCCGTCGCGGCGGCGCAGCTCGTCGCCCAGGCCGGGGCTGCCGATCGCCGCCCGGCCGGCCAGTTCGCGGGCCTCGGCCAGGGACCAGCGGACGCCGCCGTGCCGGCCGACGATCGCCGGTTCGTCGCTGACCGCGAGGACGGCGGCGAACCCGACGCCGAACCGGCCCACGGCGCCCTCGTGGCCCTCGCGCTTCGCGGAGGCGCGCAGCGTGGACAGCGACTCGACGCCGGTGGCGTCCAGCGGGGCGCCGGTGTTCGCGGCGGCGAGGACGGCGGGGGTGCCGTCCGTCGCGGGGCGCAGGGTGAGCCGGAGGCGGCCGGGGACTCCGGCGCGGGCGGCGGCGTCGGCGGCGTTCTGGGCCAGCTCGACGACGAGGCGGTCGCGGTAGCCGCCGAGCGCGAGGTCCTCCTCGGCGTTGGCGTCCTCCCGGAACCGGGCGGGCCCGGCGCCCCAGGCGTCGAGTACGCCGCGCCGCAGCCGCGCGGTGCCGAACGGGTCGCCCTCCGTCGCGTTGATGCCCATGGGGTGCTCCCTCTGCCGGTCCGGAACGCGTACCCCGCGAAGCTACCGGGTACCGCCCGGACCCACCCACTCACCGCCGCCGGAGCACCTAGTCCTCCGGGGTCCCCGAGGCGGAAGCCTCACCGTGCAACGGATACTCGTCAACCCGCATCGTGTCCAACGCGTGCCCCGCCGCCGCGGGCGGCTTCGGCATGACCGCCGCCTCCGAGTGCCCACCGCACCCGTACGCCAGCGACACCACGTGCCCGTCCGCCGGGCCGAACTCGTTGGCGCACACCCCGAACGCCTGCCGCAGCGAGCCCGCGAGCGGCATCAGGAAGGCGCAGGAGACACAGGAGGCCGGCGCGGCCTGCGCCATCGGCGTCTTCGGCCCGAACGCCTCGTCCCAGCGGTCCGCCGCCGAGTGCAGCCCGTACCGCGAGAGCACCCGCGCCCGGCGCATACCCAGCTCGTCGGCCACCGAGGCGACCGAACCGCGCGCGGTCGCGTCCGGGCGGGTCGTCAGCTCGGCGTCCTCCACGTCCACGAGGTCGGCCAGCTCGCCGCTGACCTCGCCGACCGCCGAGTTCGGCGGGACCTCGTCCGCGCCGGTGTACCCCGGCTCCAGGCGCAGGTCGTCCGCCTCGGTCGGCAGCAGGTCGCCGGGCCCCATGTCGCCCGGCCGCAGCCGCTCGCTCCACGGCACCCACTCCGGCGCCAGGATCGCGTCACTGCCGGGCAGCAGCACCGTCTCGTCCAGCGTGACGTTCTTCGCGCGGGAGGCCCGCGCGACCGTCACCGCCCAGCGCCAGCCCCGGTAGCCGGGGTCCTCGCACTCGAAGTAGTGCGTGACGACGCGGTCCCCCTCGGAGACCACGGCCACATGCTCACCCACGACCCCCGGAGCGGCCGCCTCCTCGGCCGCCGCGCGGGCGAGGTCAACGGCCTCGGCGCACAACCGGTCGGGAGCGGGGGTACGGGCGGTACGGGCCGTACGGCCTCGCGTCGTCGCAGCACTCACAGGTCTCGCTTCTCTCCTACGCCAGTCTCACGAGCGCGCCAGCACATCGACCATCGATTTCGGCCATACGGTCACGGACGGAGCGGACCTGGGGGCCGCGTCGACGTCCGTACCCGTTGAGCCGACCTCGGGCACGCCTTCCGCGATCCATTCTGCGGGATCGCCGAGAGGCGCGCGGCCGAGAACAACCGCCGGTGGCGCGCTAAGCACGCTACCCTCTCCGCCGCTCCCCGCCCACCTGCCGTCCCAAACGACGCCGTATCGGCCATGCCCCGACGCCCCCGTCACCTGGCAGATCACTGACCCGACGGGGCGGTCCCGCCCGCGTCCCGCCGGGATGCCGGTTCGCATCGCGCGGTCCTGGGGCACTATGACCAAGTGGCTTCTGCCCGGTCGCACGACGGTCCCGGCCCGCTCCGCAGGGCGGGGCGGGCGGTCGGCCGTGCCCTGAGAACGCCGTTCACCGGCACCGCGCGCGGCATCCGCCGGGCCACCCACGCGCACGGGGCCGGCGAGAGCGGTCTCGGCAAGCTCATCGAACTGCACGCGGTGAACGGCGCGGGCGACGTGATGATCACGGTCGCCCTCGCGTCCACCGTGTTCTTCTCCGTACCGACCGACCAGGCGCGCGGCCGGGTCGCGCTGTACCTCGCGGTCACGATGGCGCCGTTCATCCTGCTCGCCCCGGTCATCGGCCCGCTCCTGGACCGGCTGCCGCACGGCCGCCGCATGGCGATGGCCGGTTCCATGCTTGCGCGGGCCGTCCTGGCGCTCACGATGTCCGGCGCGGTCGCCACCGGGGGCCTGGAGCTGTATCCGGCCGCGCTCGGCGTGCTGGTCTGCTCCAAGGCGTACGGGGTGGTGCGCAGCGCCGTCGTACCCCGGCTGCTGCCACCGAAGTTCTCACTGGTGAAGGCGAACTCGCGGGTCACCCTGGCCGGTCTGCTGGCCACCGGGGCCGCCGCGCCGATCGGCGCGGCGCTCCAGCTGATCGGCCCGCCGTGGCCGCTGTACGGGGCGTGCGCGATCTTCTCGGGCGGCGCGGTGCTGGCGTTCACGCTGCCGCCGAAGGTGGACTCGGCGAAGGGCGAGCGCCGGGTGCGGCTGGTGCCGCCGCCGGGCGAGCCCGCGCCGCGCCCGGAGCCGTCCCGGTCCGCGTCGACGCTCTCGGGCCGCAAGCGCCGGGAGAACGGCGAGCGGCGGCCGGGGCTGCGGTCGGTCGGCCCGTCCGTGCTGCACGGCCTCCAGGCCAACGCCGCGCACCGCGCGCTCTCCGGCTTCCTGATCTTCTTCCTGGCGTTCCTGCTGCGCGAGCATCCGCTGGCCGGGCAGAGCGCGGCGATCTCGCTGGGCATCGTCGGCGTGGCGGCGGGCGTGGGCAACGCGCTGGGCACGGCGGTGGGCTCCTGGCTGCGGGCGCGCGGCCCGGAGATCATCGTCGCCTCGGTGCTGGGCCTGGCGCTGGGCGTGGCGGTCCTGGCGGCCGTCTTCTTCAGCACGGTGATGGTGGCCGCGCTCGCCGCGACGGCGGGGCTCACCCAGGCCCTGTCGAAGCTGTCGCTGGACGCGATGATCCAGCGCGATGTGCCGGAGGAGGTGCGGACGTCGGCGTTCGCCCGGTCCGAGACGCTGCTCCAGATGTCCTGGGTGGTGGGCGGCGCGATCGGGATCGCCCTCCCCCTCAACGGCGTACTGGGCATGTCGGTCGCCGCCGGGCTGCTGGCGCTCGGCGCTTCCGCGTCCGTACGGGGGCTGCTGGGCGCCGCACGGCGCGGCTCGCCGCACCCCCGCGTGGCGTGAGCGGGAGCGACCGATAGCCTTCGGCCCATGACCGTTGCGTTCTTCTCCGGTAAGGGCCGTCGAATCGGCGTCGCTCTTGGTGCCGTGTCCGCGGGACTCCTTGTCCTGTCCGCCTGCGACAAGCCGACGCCGCTCGCCACCGTGACGGTCGGCGACAACTCGGTGCACACCGAGGCCGCCTGCTACAACGACGGCAAGACCATCAAGCCCTCCGAGGTCAAGTCCTGTCTCAACAAGGAGGCGGAGAAGACCATCAAGGTGTCGATGTCGGACACCGTGCACTTCGGCGTCGACCCGGAGATCGCGGACAACGGCTGGACGCTCTTCATCAACGGCCAGCAGGCCGAGCAGGAGCCGTTCAAGAAGACCTACCGCTCCATCTCCGGCAGCGCCTTCTTCTCCAGCCAGACCGGCGAGGCCGCCGACGAGACGCAGATCAGCGTCGTCGAGACCAAGGGCGAGGGCAAGGAGACCGGCGTGGCCGGCATCTGGCACTTCAAGCTGGTGAAGACGGACTGACCGCCCCTTCGGAGGGCTGCCCCTGATGCGTGTGCTGGTCGTGACCGCGGTCCCGGTGGAACGGGACGCGGTCACGCGTGCGTACGGGGACGAGCCCGCGGTGCGGCCGGTGCGCGGCGCGGAGATCCACCGGGCCGGGCCGCTGGACGTGCTCGCGGGCGGCGCGGGCCCGGCCGCCGCGGCGGCGTCGGCGGCGTTCGCGCTGGCGGCCGGCCGCTACGACCTGGTGGTCTCGGCGGGCATCGGCGGCGGCTTCGCCCCGGTGGCGCCGGTCGGCTCGCTGGTCGTCTCCCGCCGCATCGGCGCGGCGGACCTGGGCGCCGAGACCCCGGCCGGTTTCGTGCCGGTCACCGACCTCGGCTTCGGCCGCACCTGGCACGTCCCGCCCCCCTCCCTCGTCCGGGCCGCCGCCGGGGCGACCGGGGCGGCCGTCGGCGACATCCTCACCGTCTCCACCGTGACCGGCAGCGCCGACCGCGCCGCCGCCCTGCTCACCGCCCACCCCGGCGCCCTGGCCGAGGCCATGGAGGGGTTCGGGGTCGCGGAGGCGGCGGACCTCGCCGGCGTACCGGTCCTGGAGCTCAGGGCCGTGTCGAACGCCGTCGGCCCGCGCGACCGCGACGCCTGGCGCATCGGCGACGCGCTGACCGCGCTGACCGGGGCGTTCGGGAAGCTCATCCCCGTACTGGAAGGCTGGACCCGCCATGACCGCGACGACACCGCAGACTGACGCGCTGCGCATCGCCTTCTCGCCCTGCCCGAACGACACCTTCGTCTTCGACGCCTGGGCGCACGGCAGGGTCCCCGGCGCGCCGGCGCTGGACGTCACGTTCGCGGACATCGACCTGACCAACGGCATGGCCGAGCGCGGCGAGCTGGACGTGCTCAAGGTGTCGTACGCGGTGCTGCCATGGGTGCTGGACGAGTACGCGCTGCTGCCGTGCGGCGGGGCACTGGGCCGGGGCTGCGGCCCGCTCGTCCTCACCCGCGAGCCGGGCACGGACCTGATCGGGAAGACGGTCGCCGTACCGAGCGAGCGCTCGACCGCATACCTGCTGTTCCGCCTGTGGGCGGCGGAGGTGGTGCCGGGCGGCGTCGGCGAGATCGTCGTCATGCCGTTCGACCGGATCATGCCGGCGGTCCGGGACGGCGAGGTGGACGCGGGCCTGGTCATCCACGAGGCGCGCTTCACGTACCAGAACTACGGGCTGCACAACCTCGCTGACATGGGCAGGCACTGGGAGGACACCACCGGCCTCCCGATCCCCCTGGGCGCGATCATCGCCAAGCGCTCGCTGGGCGCGGCCGCGCTGAAGCTCCTCGCGGAGTCGGTCCGCGCCTCGGTCCGCATGGCCTGGGACGACCCCGAGGCGTCCCGCCCGTACGTCGCGGCCCACGCCCAGGAGATGGACCCGTCCGTCGCGGACCAGCACATCGGCCTGTACGTGAACGAGTTCACCGCGGACCTGGGCGAGGACGGCTACGCCGCGATCCGCGGTCTGCTGACCCGTGCGGCGGCGGAGGGCCTGGTGCCCGCCCTCGGGCCGGACGCGCTGGCGTTCCCGTAGCGTCCGCTCGATCAGTGGATTCTCCGATTCTCCGATGGAGGTAGGCGTGCCGAGTGGTGTGGGCGAGTCGTGGCAGCGTGTCGTGTCCTGGCTGCGTGAGAACGCGCAGGTCAGTCACCGTGCGCTGGGGGACGCGGCGAGCGAGGCGGAGATCGCCGCCGTCGAGGAGAAAACGGGTGTGCGGTTCCCGGCGGATCTGCGTACCTATCTGAAGGTCAACAACGGGACCGTCACCCAGCTCGACGATTCGAACGGGCTGACGGGTTCCTGCCCGGAGGGCGAGTTCCTCGCCGGCGGATGGGCGCTGCTGCCGCTGTCGAGCATCGAGCGGCTGCACCATCAGATGATGCCCGGCCCGAACGAGGACGTGGCCTATTGGCGCAAGGAGTGGATTCCCTTCGCCGCCGAGTCCTACGCGTGCGGTGAGATGTACGGCTTCTTCATCGACGCGGAGACGGGTTCGGTGGGGCAGTGGAGTGACGGCGACGTGGAGGATCTGGATCTCTTCGCGGATCTGCCGGAGTTCTTCGCATCGGTTCTCGCGGATCTGGAGCGAATCCTCGGCCCGGAAGACACCGGTCAGCGCGTCCTGGACGGCCGCGTCACCCTCGACTGAGGCCAAGGAGGCCACGGAGGCCAAGGGGAAGGCCCCCGCGGATGTTTCCGCGGGGGCTTTCCTGTGTGCGGTGGTGTCAGGGGGTGAACCCGTCGAGGTCGACCCAGTAGTCGTCGTCCTCCATCAGCCGCTGTTCACGGATGAATCCGCCGAAGGGCTGCATGGACTGCGTGTTCTGCCACTTCGACATGCTGGAGCGGCCACAGGGCTCGTTCCAGGCCGGGTCCGGGTAGTCGGGCCGCAGGTGCAGGCTCATGGTGCCGTCGGCGTTGCGCTTGAGGTACGTCTGCACGCACTCCGTGCCGTTGGTCGTGACCGGGTTCGGGCCACTCGCGTTGCCCGCGCTCTGGAAGGAGTTGGCGAAGGAGAACTCGTCACAGGTGATGGTGTCCGTCTTCGCGGTTCCCGAATCGGCGGTCCACAGGTCACTGAAGAGCCCGGTGCCCTTGTAGGGGTCTCCGGGAATGTTGTACTCGGTGAAGTTGGTGGAACTCTTCGTGCAGAGCTTCTCCCGGTTGACGGTCTTCTGCATGCGGGTACCACCGGCGACCTTCTTCTTGCCGAGGTAGGTCAGCGGCTTGCCGTTGGTGGTGTGCTGACCCCACTTGATGCCGGTCTTGCGCCACATCAGTTCGATGTGCGCGGCGGCTCCGGGGAACTTCTTGGAGTTCATGACGTAGGTCGGCTTGTAGCCGGAGAACACACAGCCGCTGCCCGCGTTGGCGACCTCGGAGTCGCAGCGGATGGTCAGCTTGGCGTTCTCGAACTCGGACGGATTCACGACCGTCGTGCTGCCGACCTTGCCGCCGAGAGTCAAGTACGGGGTGATCGTGTTCTTCGTACCGCTGGGCGTCCACTTGAACCGGGTGGTGACGGTCCGCGTGAGCGTGTCGCCCTTGGCGAAGGTCTTCGACCCGTTCCAGTCGACGCTGGTGATGGAGCAGTAGCCCCGGCACTTGGCCGCGTAGTCGAAGGTGGCGGACGTCGCCGAACCGTCCATCATCTTCAGCCGGATCGTCGCGACCTGCGAGAACTCGGCACTCTTCGGATCGAGGTAGTACGTGGCGTAGATGTCGAACGCCGCGTTTCCGATCGGAACCGTGTTCGAGTACTCCGTCATCCCGTAGTCGCTGTGGATGCAGCCGGTGGTGCGCTTCCGGCTGAGGGAGTGGTTGATCGTCGAGCACGACGCGGTGCTCATGGCGGCCATCGGCGTCGCCGCGGCGGAGTTCGCCGAGAAGCTGCCGACCGCGGAGAAGGAACTGTTGGTGATGTCCTCGTTCGGCTCGACCGGCGACGGCGCCGGAGCGGTCGGGTCGGCCGTCATGTCGCGGGTGAGCTTCATGCCGTTGTACGTGCCGGGCACGAAGGCGACGGCGTCGAAGGCGATGTCGGCGTCACCGGAACCGCCGTTGAAGTTGTCGAGCCGCACTTCGGGGATCTGGTCGCCGAAGACGTAGGCGCCGAGGCTGACCCACTTGTTGGACTGGTTCGACTTCTGGGAGATCGAGACGCTCCGCTCCCCGTTCGACGTCTGGATGCGGTAGACGGCGTTGGTGGTCTGCGCCCCGTGGTCGGGGATGTGCACGAAGACCTTCGCCTGGCGGCTCGTATTGGTCAGCGGGGCGTTCAGCTTCCAGGTCCCGGTGACCTTCAGACGGTTCGCGTTCGTCGGGTAGGACTCCGGCGAGCGGGTGTGCGTGAACCAGAAGTGGTTGCCGTAGCCCGCGCCGATCTGGTGCGTGTCGATCTTCCCCGGATACGTGGTGACGGTGGTCGGGTTGTCCACACCGTCGTCCGTGAGATCCATCTGGGTGTCCCATGGCACGTAGCCGAGGCTGAACGTGCCGTCGGACTGCACCGCTCCGCAGCCGCGGTTCCCGTCGACTCCCGCCGGAATCATGCCGTCGGGCAGATCGTCGACCACCAGTGCTTCGGCCGGCAGGGACCCGAGGGAGCAGTTGGGCGGGTACGAGCCGGCGTCCGCCTGCTCACCGTAGGACGTCGGGAAGCGGTGCACGCCGTTTCCGCACTCCGCGAGGAGTTCGCAGTCCTTCCACTGGTCCTTGGTGATCTCCTCGTTCCACCAGCAGTGCAGCCAGTGCGGGTTGGTGTCGCTGTCGCCCGCGTCGGCGGTGCAGGCACCCATGCCCTGGTCGTTGGAGTCGTTGTCGCCGATCTTGGACGGATCGCAGGAGTTCGACCCGTTGCAGAACAGGTCGACCGGCGGCTTGGCGTTGGTCCGGTCGGCGTTGCTGGTCCACCAGGCGGGCCGGTAGCCGGCCTGGAAGTCACCGGGCGCGAACATCGCCGAGATCGGCCGGGCCGCCCAGCCGATCACCTTCTCCTCGTACGGCCAGTCCTGCGGGTGCGCGGCGTGGCTGTAGTCGTCCCCCGCCGGGTTGGTCGCGCTCTGCAGGAACGGGACGCGGTTGGCCTTCCACAGCGGGTTGGCCGGGTTGTTCGTCCAGCCGACACCCCAGTGCCCCTGGGAGTCGGCCGTGTCGTAGAAGCCGGAGTTGTACGCCCACAGGGCGAAGAACCAGTTCTCGATCCACTTCGGGTGGCCGCCGTTGATCTTCATCCCGGCGTTGTAGGTCTGGTTCCACTTCTCGGACAGGATGCGCACACCGGCGGCGATGTTCGCCGTGTAGTCCAGGGCGACGGCCTCCTGCGCGAGCGTGGACAGCGCCGTCTCGCCCGGCTTGGTCCTGCCCGCGAGCCGCATGCCGTCGGTGGCCTGGGTGATGCCGTAACCGCAGTCGGCGTCGGCCCAGTTGATCCGCCAGGGGTCGATCTGCTCGCCGGAGGCGGCGTAGTCGACCCCGTAGTAGTTGCCGACCAGCGAGTTGGCGGTGACACCGGGCACGGCGAACCGGGTGGCCTGCCACATGTTGGACTCCTGCGCGGTGATGCCGAGCATCACCTGCGCCGGGATGTGCCACTTGTCGGTGACATCCGGGTCCTCGTTGTCGAGGGTGCCGTTGGGGTCACCGGCCAGCACGGTCGGCGGGAACAGGCCCTGGGGCTGGTAGCCACCGGTGCCGGTGTTCTTCCAGTTCGGCGACCGGTAGAAGTTCAGCTCACCGACGACGGCCTGGTCCACGGCCCACTCGACCTGGCGCGGAGTGGGCTGGAACGCCTGCTTCTTCGCGTCGTTGCGGGCCACCGCGCAGTACCGCTCCCCGGTGCCTTCGCTCGGGTTGTCGGCCTGCCCGGCGAGGGCCCGGGTACGGAAGGACTGCGTGGACATGCCCTCCGTGCTCTTCCCGGACGTGTCCGGGCCGGAGTCGACCGGGCCGCCGGTGGGCAGCGCCGGGGACAGGGCGCGCCCCTGTGCCGCGTCGCCCACGCGGTGCGCGCCGGGGCGCAGGTCGAGCGTCACGGACTTGCCCGAGTCCAGCATGCGCAGCGCCGTGCGGGCGGGGCGCGGCTTGGCGGCGTCCTCCGGGTTGACCAGGGTGGTCTTGCCGTCGGACCACGTGGTGGTCAGGGCCGCCTGGGCGTGGCTGGAGATGGCGGCGCCCTTGGGGAGCTTGCCGGGGTTGTGCACCCGCTTGGGCAGGGTGGTGGAGGTGGACGTGGCCTTGCCGGTGACGAACACCTCGCCACGTGCGGAGCGGGTCAGGTCCCAGGCGTGCAGCTTGCCGGAGGCGACGGTGACGGGCTGGCTCCTCTTGCCCCGCCTCACCGTCGTGCGGTCCAGGTGCTTGGCGCGGGCGGCCGGTTCGTCGGACGCCTTCTTGTCCAGATCGCGGTCGATGTAGGTGATGCCGCCGTCGGCGTCGGCGGTGATCTGGAACGGCACCGTGGTGGTGGACGCCAGGGTCTTCTCGGCCGTGCCGTTGATGCGGACCAGCTTGTTGCCGTGGGCGGCGACGATGCCCTCGTCGGTGGGGATCGCCGAGGTGACCTGGCCGGCGAGCGTGACCGGCTTCGACTCCTTGCCGGTGGCCGCGTCGACGGTGATCAGACGGGTCTGCTGCTTCTTGTCCCCGTCGTGGGTGAGCTGGGTGAACACCGCCTGGTCGCCCTGGCCGCAGCCGGGCGAGAAGTAGGCCAGCGACGACTGGAACGGCAGCTTGGTGACCTTGCCCGAGGCCAGGTCGACCACCGCGGTGAAGGCACCGCGCACCATCAGCTCGGGCTTGTTGGTGAACATGCGCGGCGCGTACGAGACGGCCGCGTACTTGCCGGACTCGGTGACGCAGTGGTTGCCGATCCAGGTGTCCGAGGCGAAGCCCTCCTCGAACAGGCTCGCCACCGTGCGGAGCTGGTAGCCGTCCTTCTCCCTGCCCGCCAGGAGATGGAAGCCCGTGCCGTCACCGGTCGTGGTGACCGCGGTGTCGGCGGACTTCTCGTAGCCCGCGCCGAGGAGGCCGGCGCGGTCCTTCGCGGGGATCGCGGAGGGCTTCAGGGAGAGCTTCCGCTGCTGGGTGGTGTCGTTCCGGGTGTCGCTCCACCCCTGCGCCGCGCTCTTGGGCGGCTTGGGTTCGTCGGCCTGCGCGGGCAGGCTCAGCGGTACCGCCAGCGCGGTGGTCACCGCGAGGGTGACCGGCACGCGCAGGCGGCTGCGTATCTGTCTCAACTGTGCTTCTCCTCTGATTACTCGACTGCCTCGGCAGCCGCAAGGACCTCGCCCATGCGCTTCTTGACGGCGGTGAGCGGGTCCTTGTTCTCCTCGATCAGCCGCTTCTGGACGGCCGACTCCTCCTTGAACCAGACCTCGATCAGACGGGTCCGCTTCTTGCAATCGATGTCGTCCAGCGCGAGCGCGATCGCGTTCTTGGTGGTGCCGTCACCGTCGGCGTAGCCCTGCTCCATCGCCCGGTACGGGTCGGCGGCCTTGCGGCCCTTGTCCTTCATGCAGGCCGACCAGCTCTTGAGGGCCTTCCGGACCGGCTTCAGCGGCCGGGACTCGGAGAGGCTGGCCGAGGCGAGCCCGGAGACGAAGCCCTCGTCCTCCTCGTTCACCTTGAGCTGCCGCTTCGCCCAGCCGGCGCAGCCGCCCTGGTGCAGCTTCTTTCCGTTGTGCTCGGCGCGCGCGGGCTCCGGGACGGTGCCGAAATGGCCTTCGCCCTGCTTGGCGCCCCGAGGTGGGGTGAGTTCGGGCTTCTTCCGCCCGGTCAGGACTTCCACCTCGACGCCGGAAAGCCCTGCTTCGACGGATTCGAGGCTCCGGGTCTGCTGCTTCGGCAGCCCGTACCCGTACTTCCGTGCCTGCGCGCGGTCGCTGAGGCCGTATCGCCGCTCGATCGAGAGGGCGTTGCTGTAGGGGGGCGGGTTCGCGCCGGGACGCGGCAGATCGACGGTCAGCCCGTACTCGGACATGCACCGCGTCTCCAGGGTGCGCAGCGCGGTGTCGACGGCGACCTGGTCCGCGTAGGAGGGCAGATAGGACTCGAGCGGCAGCTCCAGACCCTTGACCAAGCCCGAAGTGGGCACCTCCGCAGGCCAGTTGGTCCGGTCGACCGGGGTCCTGTCCTTCGCCGGGCCGGAGGCCGGTCCGGACGAGGAGCAGGCACCGAGCGATATCGCCGCGAGCATGACAGCAGTGGCGACGGTCGTCCGTCTGAGGACGTGCATGGGTATTCCTTCTCTACGTAATCCCAGGGCGATCGCGACGCAGCACGGAAGAAGCGGCCACCGATCGCAGGAAACCCCGACATTTGCGATCAGTGGCCACGAACTACCGCTGCACCAGGAGCAGCTTCAAATGATTCCCGGAAGTCCCCGGGAAGCCGCACGTTCACCCGCCATTTGCTCGCGCGGCGACCTTGAGCACCTCGTCGTTCTTCTTCCGCTCCTCGTCGAGCGCGAGCTGATTCTCCTCGATGCGTCGATTCTGAATCTTCTTCTCGGCCTCGAACCAGATACTCACCAGCCGAGAAGTCTTCTTGCACTCGACATCGGCCACGGCCAGTGCCGTTTCCTCCGCAGAAGGATTTTCGGAGCCGAGCGTGGAAATGAGATCGGGCGTCTTGTACGGATGCGTCACGCGATAGCCGCTCGACTTCATGCAGGCCGACCATTTGTCAACCGCAGCCCGCACCTCGGCGACTTTCCGCGACTCTTCCAGGGAGGCGAATTCGACTTTGCTCGCCAGCGGGTACGCTATCTTGCCGAGCTTTTTCTTCGCCTCGCCCTGGCAGCCGCCCTCCGGGACCTTTTCCCCCTTGTACGACCCGCCCGCCAGCTGGGCGCCCGATCCGGAGAACACCGCGCCTTCCGCGCCTGCGGCCGGCTCCCACACAGGAGGCTCGCCGGGGTCATTGGGAAGGTGGTAACCGAATCGGGCGGCCTCCTTGGCATCCGATATGCCGTACCGGCGGGCCATGTTCGCGTCGTCGTATCCGACCGGCGGATACATGCCCGGTTCCGGAGGGGAGAAGGAGTTGAATCCGTATCTACGCATACAGCTCTTCCAGAGGTTCTGCTGAGCCCGCTGCCAGGCGACCAGTTCGGGGTACGAGATGAGGTACCCCTCGATCGGCAGCACCATCCCCTTGGCCAGGCCGCTGACGGGCGTACGAGCAGGCCAGGCCTGCTCGTCCACCTTCGAGCCGGTCGTGGACGCACTGCCCGAACCAGCCTCCCCCGACGCGCCTCCGGAACATCCCGACACCAGAACCGCAATGATCAGGGCAGAGCCCGTGACCGCTCTTCGCATTCGGATCAAGACCTCTTGTGCGAGGCGTTGTTGTTCTTCAGCGAGGACTTCAGGTTGGTCGACGGCCAGTCGCTTCCGCAGCCCGGCGTGATGGTCTGGGAGGTTCCCTGGTAGCCGGAGTTGTAGTAGATGATGTTGTTCACCGAGCACTCGTTGTTCACCGCCGACGCGGCCTGGTTCTTGAGCTCGATGCCATCACCCGAAGCACCGGTGCATCCCGGATTGGAGCCCGTGATGCGGTCCACGCCGCCGCGGAAGATGTACCTCACGAGCACCGCCCCATTCGGGGAGTATCCGTAGTGATTGGAAATGCTCTGATTCGCCAGGAAGCACGAGCTGTACGAGTAGCCGGTCGTGGTACCGGCACTGTTGTAGTAAATCTCGAAGCAGTACTGATTGCCGCTCGAACTGCACACATCCGATTCGTACGAGGTCGAAACGGCCTGAGCCGGCGAACCCCCCTGCAATGCAACAAGGAATCCGGCGCCGACCACAGCCGCCCCGCGCGTCCAACGAGCAATCATGACTAACCCTCCAGTAGGGATGAAGATGACAACCGTAAAAGTTAGTCAAAGCCCCCTCTTCCCCGCCACCGCCCCTCTACCATCTGACGCAAATACGTCAACTTTTTTGCACCCTTTTGCATAGGGTTGACACGATTCAATCCATCCTCTCCCCCCTGTCAGTGGGTTAACGTGGTCCGGACCACGGAACTGGCAATTCCACGGGCGGATTCCCGGGGGGGAGATATGGGCAATTCGGACAAGAGTCATAGAATCAATGAACATGAGGCAAGACTCCTGCAACTTCTTTATGCGGGATATGAGGACGCCCGGGTCGCCCGGGCTCTCGGCCTGAGTCACCGCACCGTGCAGCGCCATGTGAAGCGCCTGATGCTCAAGGTCGGCGTGAACAGCAGGCTGGCCCTCGGGGCGCGGGCGCAGGAGCTCGGCTGGCTGAGCCGGTCCGGCGAACGGGGCGACACCCAAGGGCCCGAGACATCGTGGGAGCAGCACGTGAGGGACCGGGATGCCGCGTAATCGACGACACGTCCTGTTCACGGTGGCGGCCCTGGCGGTCACGCTGACCGGGGCCGGTCTCGCGTCCACCGCCTTCATCTCCTCGCCCCAGCAGGCCGCCGCCGAGGCGGGACCGCCCGCACCGGACGTCCTGACGGCCCCGGTGGAACGCCGGGTGCTCACCGACACCATCGTCCTGCGCGGCCAGGTCACCGCCGGCCGGACCTTCGACGTGTCATCGGCCGGGCCGTCCGGGAAGGACGCCGGTTCGCCTGTGGTGACGAAGGTGATGGTGAAGGCGGGCGCCGCGGTGAAGCCGGGCAAGGTGCTGCTGGAGATCTCCGGACGCCCCCTCTTCTCCCTCGAAGGCAAACTCCCGGTCTACCGCGACCTGCGCCCCGGATCACGCGGCGACGACGTCCGTCAGCTGCAACAGGCGCTGGCCGCGGTCGGGTTCGGCAGCCAGGGCGACCGGGCGGGCTACTTCGGCACCGCCACGAAGACGGCGGTGACCCGGTTCTACGCATCGCTCGGCTACGACCCCGTCCCCGCGCAGGAGGACGGGCAGCTCAAGCTGCGGGAGGCCCGGCGCACGGCGACCGACATGGAACGCGCGGTGCAGGACGCCGAGCCCGGTACGGCCAAGCAGCGGGCGAGGGAGGACCTGGAGATCGCACGCGACGAGCTGAACGCCGTGGAGGCCGCGGACGGCCCCATGGTTCCGGCCTCCGAACTCGCGTTCTTCCCGGTGTTCCCCGCTCGGGTCGACTCGCTCGACGCACGCGTGGGCGGACCGGTCGGCGACAAGCTCCTCACCGTCTCGGCCGGAGACCTGGTGGTCAAGGGCTCCCTCGGGTCGAGCGAGGTCGGGCTGGTCCGGCCGGGCCAGAAGGTACGGATACTTTCGGAACTCACCGGCACGTCCGCGTCGGGCGTCGTCGAATCGGTCGCCGACGGCCTGTCCGCCGCCGGGCCCGACGCCGGTGAAGAGGGCGCGGCCCCCGCCGCCGACGGCGAGAAGGGGGCGGTCGGCCATGCCCTCGTCGTCACCCCCACCAAGGCGCTGCCCGCCGAACTCGCCCATCAGAACGTCCGGCTGACCGTCGAGGCGGCCACCTCCAAGGCCAAGGTCCTCGTCGTACCCATTTCCGCGGTGTCCGCGGGAGCGGATGCCAGGACCACGGTCACCGTGCTCCTGGCCGACGGCGGACGGCGCCGGATCGAGGTGCGCCCCGGCATCTCGGGCGACGGATACGTCGAGGTCACTCCGGTCGGAGGCACCGGCCTCGCCCCCGGTGACAAGGTCATCGTCGGTGGCGCCCCGGCCGGCGGCGCCTCCGCGCAACGGGGCGGCCCGTCTTCATGACGACCCACGCCCCCCTCGAAGACGCTCCTCCGCTCGTCATGGAGTTCGACCAGGTGGCCCTCACCTACCCCGGAGCGCCGCCGGTCGAGGCGCTGAAGCCCTGTCACCTCGCCGTGCGCAAGGGCGACTACCTGGCCGTCGTCGGCCCGTCCGGCTCCGGGAAGTCCACCTTCCTCAACATCGCGGGGCTCCTCGACGTACCCACCCAGGGCCGCTACCTGCTCGACGGCACGGACACCACCGCCCTCCGGGAGGCCGACCGGACGGCACTGCGGGGCCGCCGTATCGGCTTCGTCTTCCAGGCGTTCCACCTCGTACCGCACCGCAGTGCCGTCGAGAACGTCACGCTCTCCATGCTCTACGCGGGCACCCCGCGTCGTGAGCGCAAGAAGCGCGCGCTCGAAGCGCTGCACCGGGTGGGGCTCGACCACCGGGCCGACGCGCTACCGATCCGGATGTCCGGCGGCGAGCGGCAACGGGTCGCCATCGCCAGGGCCCTGGTGGCGCGCCCGTCCCTCCTGCTCTGCGACGAGCTCACCGGCAACCTGGACTCCGCCACCGCCGAGTCCGTACTCACGCTCCTCGACGAACTCCACCGCGACGGCATGACCCTGCTCGTCATCACGCACGACCCGGTCGTGGCCGCCCGCGCGGCCCGGAAGGTGACGATCCGGGACGGCGTCCTCACCGAAACGGAGGGCGCCGCATGACTCCACGCGTTCTGCGCACCGCCCTACGACGGCTCCGGCACCGGGGCCCCGCCGGGGTGGTCGCCCGGACCCGTCTCCACCCCCTGGACCTGCTCGCCGAGGCACACGCCGGAATCCTCCAGCGGCCCGGCCGCTCCGCGCTGACCGCCCTGGGCACCGTGCTGGGAGTGGGCACGTTCGTCGCCATCCTGGGCCTGACCGCCACCGCCTCCTCCCAGATCGACGCCCGCTTCAACACCCTCGTCGCGACGGAGGTGACGATCGAGGACATCGGCGGCGACGGTGCCGAGCACATCGTCAACGCGTTCCCCGACGACGCGCCGTCCCGCATGGAGAAGCTGAACGGCGTCCGGCACGCGGGCGTCTACTGGCACGTCGACGTCACCGGCGGAAGCACGATCACGGCCGCACCGGTCGGCGACACGGCGGCCGGTGAGGAAGCGGCCGTGGTCGCGGCGACCCCCGGGGTGCTCGCGGCAGCCGACCCGACGCTCTCCCAGGGGCGGACCTTCGACGCCTTCCACCAGGGCCGCGCCGAGGATGTCGTGGTCATCGGCTCCGGGCTCGCCGACCGGCTCGGCATCACCACCCTGGAGACCCAGCCTGCCGTCTTCATCGGCGGCACCCCGCTCACCGTGATCGGCATCGTCGACGACGTGGCCCGCCAGGAGGACCTGCTCCTCTCCGTCATCGTCCCGAGCAGCACGGCCGAGAAGTACTGGGGCGGCCCGGCCCGCGGCGAACGCGCCAAGATGCTGGTCTCCACCCGGCTCGGGGCCGCCACCCAGATCGCGCAGGAAGCGGCGCTCGCCCTGGACCCGGCCCACCCGGACCGCTTCAAGTCGATCCCGCCGCCCGACCCGCGCACCCTGCGCGGCAACGTCAGCGGCGACCTCGACCAGCTCCTGCTGCTGCTCGCCGGCATCTGCCTGGTCATCGGCACGGTCGGCATCGCCAACACCACGCTCGTCGCGGTGCTGGAGCGCACCGCGGAGATCGGCGTACGCCGGGCGCTCGGCGCGCGCGCCCGGCACATCACCGCCCAGTTCCTCACCGAGTCCGGGGCGCTGGGCGCGCTGGGCGGCCTCGTGGGCACCAGCCTGGGCACGCTCACCGTGGTCGGCGTCGCCGTCGCCCGGGACTGGACCCCGATCGTTCACCCGGCGACGGTGGCGGCGGCCCCGCTGATCGGCCTGGCCACCGGTCTTCTGGCCGGCCTCTACCCCGCGTGGCGGGCGTCCGGAATCCAGCCGGTCGAGGCCCTGCGGCGCTGACGCGCGCCGAACACGCCTGTGGGCGCCCCGGCCGGGGCGCCCACAGAGACAGACCTTCCGCTAGACGTCGAGCTGGTCCGCGACCGCGCGCAGGAGACCGGCGATCTTGCCGCCCGCCGCCTTGTCGGGGTAGCGGCCGCGCTCCAGCATCGGGGTGATGTTCTCCAGGAGGGTCGTCAGGTCCTGGACGATCGACGCCAGCTCGTCCGGCTTGCGGCGCTGGGCGGCCGCGACGGACGGGGTCGGTTCGAGGATCGACACGGAGAGCGCCTGGTCGCCGCGCTGGCCGGCGACCACACCGAACTCGACGCGCTGGCCGGGCTTGAGAGCGTCGACCCCGGCCGGGAGCACGGACGAGTGCACGAAGACGTCACTGCCGTCGTCGCGGGAGAGGAAGCCGAAGCCCTTCTCACTGTTGAACCACTTGACCTTGCCAGTCGGCAAAGCACGCACCCCATCTCAACCCGTGTGCCGGAACGAATGCCCTCAGCAGGTCAGGCCGTCCTGTGGTCGTGCTCCCCTGCTGGCTAAAGCCTTCACAGGTGACGTACCCCTCGTCAAGCCTGGTCATCCGGACTGTGTCCGGAAACGGCACCTGCTTCACCCGGACACGTTTCCACCGCACCGGGGAACTACCCTGACGGGGTGAGCACTCCCACTTCCGGCGCAGGCGACCGGCTGGTACGGATCGGCGCCATCGTCTTCTTCGTCGGCGCCCTCTCCACCCTCGCCACCATGGCCCCCCTCTTCCTCGGCACGGACCCCCTGCCGTCCATCGCCTGGTCCCTCTGCATGCTGATGGGCGTCGGCTTCCTGATCGCGGCGGCGGGCGTGATCCGCACGGCCCGCGCGGGGGCGCGCGAACGCTAGCCGCGCGCGGCGTACGCCTCCAGCCAGGCCGGGAAGTCCGTCAGCGAGGCGAGGACCGTGTCCGCGCCCGCCTCGCGGAGTTCGCCGGCGTCGCACGGGCCCGTGGACACGGCCACCGAGAGAGCGTTCGCGGCACGCGCGCCGCGTACGTCGCCGGTGTGGTCGCCCACGTAGATCGTCGCGCCGTGTTCCCGCAGGGCCAGGGCCTTCTGCTCGGCCCAGAGGTCGCCCACGACGACGTCCGGCTCGATGCCGAGGTGGGCGAGGTGCAGCTTGGCGTTCGGCTCGTACTTGGCGGTGACGACCATCGTGCGGCCGCCGAGGGCCCGGATCGCCTCGACCGACTCCCGCGCGCCCGGCATGGCGAGCGCCGGGGTGATCGCGTACGAGGGGTAGATCTCCCGGTACCGGTCCGCGATCGCGGACACCTGGTCGGCCGGGAACCAGTGCGCGATCTCCTGCTCCAGCGGCGGGCCCAGGCGGCTCACCACCAGGTCGACGTCGATCGTGGCGCCGGTCTCGGCGGCGAGCACCAGGAACGCGGCCCTGATGCCGGGGCGCGAGTCGATGAGGGTCATGTCCAGGTCGAAGCCGACCGTCAGGGAAGGGGTTATGGGAGGGGTCATGCCCACCATTGTGGCGTCCCCGGCCCCCGGCCCTCCGCCCCCGGCCCACCGCTCCCGCCCCACCGTCCCCCGCTCCCCCGTTCTCCGCCCGCCTACTTCCGCCGCGCCCGCCAGAGCAGGAACACCGCCGAGGCAACCGCCGCCGTGCGTACCGTCAGCGGCCAGGTGTCTGCCAGGGCGTCCTTCATGCCGTTCTCCGCGATGGGGTCGCCCCAGCGGCCGTCCATGCGGCCCCACAGCCAGACCAGGGCCGACGCCCCGACCACGCCGGGCAGGCCCAGCGCCGCCCACTTCGCCTCCGCGCGCGACAGCTTGCGGGAGCTGTACGCCAGCAGCCAGCCGCCCGCCAGGGCCAGCAGCGAGCCCATCACCGCGCCCACCACGAGCAGCGCCGCCGCCAGCAGCAGCACCGGGTGGCCGAAGCCCCGGCGCGCGGCCACCGGAGCCGCCGCGGCCTCGGGCGCGGGGCGGTTGCGGCGGAGCTTCGGCAGACGGCGGCGCGGCTTCTGCGCGGAAGCCCCTCCCGCGACCGCGCCCCCGTCCCCGGCCTCGTCCGGGTCCGGCCCCTCGTCCCCCTCGTCCGGCTCCTCCGGCTCCGGCTCCTCCTTCGGCGGGCGCAGCAGCTCCGGGATCTCCACGCCGCCCCGGAAGCCCCCCACCTCCGTACCGGGGCCGAACTCACCGAACGCGCCGGGGCCCGTCTCGCCGAAGGGGCCGGGTTCACCGAAGGAGGCCGTCTCGCCGAACGAGCCCGGCTCGACACGCCACCAGTCCGGCCCGCCGCCATCCGGGCCCAATTCGTCCGTGCCCGCCCGGTGCGGGCCGCCCTCGGCGCGCGGTGCGGGGATGTCCGGGGCACCCGGCCCCTCCGGCGCCTCCGGCGCGTTCCGTATGCCCGCGCGCGCCGCCTCCGCGACCAGTTCGTCGGGCGTGCCGAGCGTGCCGATGATGCGCCGTACCTGGCCCGGTGTGTGCGCCGCCTGGGCGCTGCGCTGCCGGTCGATCTCGGCGCGGAGGTCCGCCACGAGCCTCATCCGGTCGCCCGAGGACAGCTGTTGCTGCAGGGCGAGGTCCCCGACCCGGCTCAGATAGTCGTGGACCAGCCGCTCGCTCTCGATCCCCACCCGATGCTTCCCCTCGGTTCCGCACTGCCGGCCTGCACCGACGGTAGCGCCCTCGGGGCTGTCCGGAGCGACTACCGTGGGGCGGATGGGGACGACCACACCACCGCGGACGCTCGCCGAGGCGCTGCGCGCCCGGGACGACGAGTCACTGGCCGGGCTGCTGCGGGCGCGGCCCGATCTCCTCTCCCCCGTGCCGGGCGACATCACCCAGCTCGCAACCCGCGCGGCCACCCGCGCCTCCGTGGTCCGGGCCGTGGAGCATCTGGACCGGTTCGCCCTCCAGACCGCCGAGGCACTGGCCGTGGCCCCCGACCCCGCCCCGTACGGGACGCTGCTCGGACTGCTGACCGGCGACGGGCAGGACGACGGCGAGCAGCGCGACGACGCGGGCGCCGCCATCGCGGCCGCGCTGCCCGGCGCGCTCGGCACGCTGCGCGAACAGGCCCTGGTGTGGGGCGACGACGACCGGCTGCGCCTGGTCCGTACGGCGCGGGAGCTGCTGGCGCCGTCCCCGCAGCACCCCTCCCCCACCGGCCTCGGCCCGACCGTCGCCGAGGCCACCGCGGGCATGTCGCCGGGCCGGCTCCAGGAGATCCTGGCCGCCGCCGGACTGCCCGCCACGCACGACCCGGTGTCCGCGGTGACCGCCCTGACCTCGCTGTTCACCGACCGCGCCCGGATGGGCGAGCTGCTGGACACCGCCCCCATGGAGGCCCTGGCGGTGCTCGACCGGCTGGTGTGGGGGCCGCCGTACGGGGAGGTCACGCCGAACCCGACGCCGCCGGTGCGGTGGCTGCGCGACCGGGGGCTGCTGCTGCCGGTGTCGACCCGGACCGTCGTCCTGCCCCGCGAGGCCGCGCTGCATCTGCGGGCCGGGCGCGCCCACCGGGTGCCCGAGCCCGGGCCGCCGGCCGTGACCGCCGTCGCCGAACGCGATCCACAGGCTGTGGACAGCGCGGCGGCCGGGCAGGCGTTCCTCGCCGTGTCCACCGTCGAGGAGCTGCTGAAGCTGTGGAACGGCGGCGGGCCGCCCGTCCTGCGCGCGGGCGGGCTCAGCGTCCGCGAGCTGCGCAGGACCGCCGCCGCGCTGGACGTCAGCGAACCCCTCGCCGCGTTCTGGGCCGAACTGGCGTACGGCGCCGGACTTTTGGCCTCGGACGGCGAGGCGGACGAGCGGTACGCGCCGACGCCCGCGTCCGACGAATGGCTGGACCTGCCCGCCCAGGAGCGCTGGACCGCCCTCGCCACCGCCTGGCTCGCCGCGACCCGCACGGCCGGTCTGGTCGGCGGCCAGGACGCGAAGGGGCGGGCGCTGTCCGCCCTCGGCCCCGACCTGGACCGCTCCGCCGCGCCCGAGGTGCGCGGGCGGGTCCTGGCCCTCCTCGACGCGCTGCCGGACGGCACCGCGCCCGACCCGGAGTCCGTCCTCGCCCGGCTCCGCTGGGAACGCCCGCTGCGCGGGGCCGCCGCCGGGGACGGCATGGACCTGCGGTCCCGGATCGCCCTGTGGACGCTCAACGACGCGGAAGTCCTCGGCATCACCGGCCGCGGCGCCCTCGCCTCGCACACCCGCGCCCTGCTCACCGCCGGGCCCGCGAAGGCCGCCGCCCTGCTCGCCCCGCTGCTGCCCGAGCCCCTGGACCACGTACTGCTCCAGGCCGACCTGACCGCCGTGGCGCCGGGCCCGCTGGAGCGCCCGCTCGCCGACCTGCTGGGCACCCTCGCGGACGTCGAGTCCAAGGGCGGGGCCACGGTGTACCGCTTCACACCCGGCTCGGTCCGCCGCGCCCTGGACGCCGGGAAGACCGCAGGCGACCTGCACGCCTTCCTGGCCACGCACAGCCGTACGCCGGTGCCGCAGCCGCTCAGCTATCTCATCGACGACGTGGCCCGCCGCCACGGGCGCCTGCGGATCGGGGCCGCTTCCTCGTACGTGCGCTGCGACGACGAGACGGTGCTCGGCGAGATCCTGGCCGACAAGCGGGCCGCCGCGCTGCGGTTGCGGCGGATCGCGCCGACCGTGCTCGCGGCCGCGGCCGACCCCGCGTCGCTCCTGGACGGGCTGCGCGAGATGGGGTACGCGCCCGCCGCGGAGTCCGCCGACGGGGACGTCCTGATCACCCGCGCCGGTGCGCGCCGCACCCCGCCCCGGTCGGCGCCCGCCCCCGTGCCCGAGGGGCCGCCCGTGCCGGACGCCACCCTGCTCGGTGCGGCGGTCCGGGCGATCCGGGCCGGTGACACGGCCGCCACGGTCGCCCACGTCCGGAAGGAGTCCGACGCCCCCGAGGCGCCGCCGGGCGCGCTGCCGCGCACCACCCCGGCGGAGACCCTGGTCACCGTGCAGGCCGCCGCGATGACGGGGTCCGCGGTGTGGATCGGCTACGTCAACGCGGAGGGCGCGGCCAGCCAGCGGGTGATCGCCCCGGTCCGCGTGGAGGGCGGCTTCGTCACGGCGTACGACCACACGGCGGACGAGCTGCGCACGTACCCGCTGCACCGGATCACGGGCGTGGCCGAACTCGCGGAGTAGGGCCTCCCGCCGGAGCCGGGCAGAAGCTCGCCCCGGAACTGTTTCGCCCCGCACCCCGCACGGGCACACTTCGGCGTGTCCGCGACTACGGGGGGAATCCACATGCGACGCACCGACGCCGCCCGGCAACTCGGCGGCTTCGTCCGCGAACACCGCACCGACGGCGGCCGGCGGCTGACGCAGGCCGCCTTACTGACCGTCGTCGGGGCGGTCGGACTGGCCTTCGGGATACCGGTCACGCTCGCCACCGTCGGCTCCACGGACGGCGCTCCGGAACTGGCCGGACTGCTCCTCGGGGTCGGGCTCATCGGGCTCGGGCTCGCCGTCTGGCGGTTCATCCAGGGGTTCCGGACCCGGGAACAGAGCTTCGACGTCCACGAGCGGGGGCTCACCCACCGGATCGCGGGCACCGCGACCCTCGTCCCGTGGGAGGACATCGCGTCCGTCGAGGCGCGCGGCGAGGACGGCCGGCCACTGGCCGAGGCGCGCGGCATGGGCTTCACCTGCGTGTTCCGGCTCCGCGAGGGACGGGCGATCCGGGTGGACACGTTCACGCAGGACGCCATCGGGCTCGCGCGCACGGTGCACGCGGCGGTGCACGAGGGCCGCCTGCCGCGCGGCCGGGGCCACCGCCCGCCGACCGCCTGAGTCCGGGACCCGCGCGGCCCGCCCGCGCGCTCCGGGCCCGCCCCGTCCGGGGTGACCCGGCCCCACGACACAGCGCCCGCCCATGCGGCACACTGGAGGTTTCCCCCGAGCCGAAAGGCCAACGCGCGTGAGCGGACCCCTCATCGTCCAGAGCGACAAAACGCTCCTCCTCGAAGTCGACCACGAGCAGGCCGACGCCTGCCGCCGTGCCATCGCCCCGTTCGCGGAGCTGGAGCGGGCGCCCGAGCACATCCACACCTACCGGCTCACCCCGCTCGGGCTGTGGAACGCCCGCGCCGCGGGGCACGACGCCGAGCAGGTCGTGGACGCGCTCGTGACGTACTCCCGCTACCCCGTACCGCACGCGCTGCTCGTCGACATCGCCGAGACGATGGACCGCTACGGCCGCCTCACCCTCTCCAAGCACCCCGTGCACGGACTCGTCCTCACCACGACGGACCGGCCGGTCCTGGAGGAGATCCTCCGGTCCAAGAAGGTCCAGCCCCTGGTGGGCGCCCGGATCGACCCGGACACCGTCGCCGTGCACCCCTCCGAGCGCGGCCAGGTCAAGCAGACGCTGCTCAAGCTCGGCTGGCCCGCCGAGGACCTCGCGGGGTACGTGGACGGCGAGGCACACCCGATCGAGCTGAACGAGGACGGCTGGGCGCTGCGCCCGTACCAGCAGCAGGCCGTCGACGGGTTCTGGCACGGCGGGTCCGGGGTCGTCGTGCTGCCCTGCGGCGCGGGCAAGACCCTCGTCGGGGCGGGCGCGATGGCGCAGGCCAAGGCGACGACGCTGATCCTCGTGACGAACACCGTCTCCGCCCGCCAGTGGAAGCACGAACTGGTGAAGCGGACCTCGCTGACCGAGGACGAGATCGGCGAGTACAGCGGGACGAAGAAGGAGATCCGCCCGGTCACGATCGCCACGTACCAGGTGCTGACGACGCGCCGGAAGGGCGTCTACCCGCATCTGGAGCTGTTCGACTCCCGCGACTGGGGCCTGGTCGTCTACGACGAGGTGCATCTGCTGCCCGCGCCCGTCTTCAAGTTCACCGCCGACCTCCAGGCACGCCGCCGCCTCGGGCTGACCGCGACGCTGGTCCGCGAGGACGGCCGCGAGTCGGACGTCTTCTCGCTCATCGGCCCCAAGCGGTTCGACGCGCCGTGGAAGGAGATCGAGGCGCAGGGCTACATCGCCCCGGCGGACTGCGTGGAGGTACGGGTCAACCTCACGGACTCGGAGCGGCTGGCGTACGCGACCGCCGAGGCCGAGGAGAAGTACCGGTTCTGCGCGACGACCGCGACGAAGCGGAAGGTCACCGAGGCGCTGGTGCGCCGGCACAAGGGCGAGCAGACGCTGGTCATCGGGCAGTACATCGACCAGCTGGACGAGCTGGGCGCGCATCTGGACGCGCCGGTGATCAAGGGCGAGACGAGCAACGCGCAGCGCGAGAAGCTGTTCGAGGCGTTCCGGCAGGGCGAGCTGAACGTGCTGGTGGTGTCGAAGGTGGCGAACTTCTCCATCGACCTGCCGGAGGCGACGGTCGCCATCCAGGTGTCGGGGACGTTCGGTTCGCGCCAGGAGGAGGCGCAGCGCCTGGGCCGGGTGCTGCGGCCGAAGGCGGACGGGCACGAGGCGCGGTTCTACTCGGTCGTCGCGCGCGACACGATCGACCAGGACTTCGCGGCGCACCGCCAGCGGTTCCTGGCGGAGCAGGGCTACGCGTACCGGATCGTGGACGCGGACGAGCTGCTGTCGGACAGCTGAGGCGGAAAAGCGGGTGAGCGGGGGCGGCGGGCGCGGTCAGCGGCGCCGTACCCCCGCCTCCTCCGCGTATTCGCCGAGGACGACGACGCCGAACGCGGCCTGCGCGAACGCCTTCACGGCGCGCAGGGCGCCGTAGGCGCGGTTGTGGGGGTGACCGGGGGCCTCGGTGGCGCCGGTCCTTCGCGGGTCAAGAGTCACGGTGCTCATATGTCCATGGTGCTCCGGACGGGGCTTCCGGGGCGTCGCCCCGGAGTCGGAAGCGGGCCGCCGCGCGCGTACGCCTCCGGTCGCACGGCCTCGCACGGCATCCCCTACGGGACGTACCCGAACCGGTCGGGGACGCCCCCGCGAAAACGGTTCGCGCCGTACCCCCGCGCCCCGGTACACTCCCCGGTCTGCCCGCCTCCCGAACCGTGGTACCGGCGGCCCGTGACGGGCCGTGCCGGCAGCCGGGGGAGCGCCGCCGACCGGACGGAAACCGGCCGACAACCGTACGTACTCCCGTGCGTACCAGTGATCGATCCCCGAGCGGACCGCGCACGTCGCGGTCCGCCGTCCTGCGTTGAATGCGGAGGCAACACCGTGCCCGCGCACGAATTCGAGAGCGACACCACCAACGACCCCCTCGCCCATGAACGCGCCCATCTCGCGGCATCCCGCGCCGCGCTGCGGGCCATGCGGGAGGACGCCCAGAACCTGGACATCCGCGACGTCACGGCGAACTGGGTGAACGCGGCGGTTCTCCAGGCGCAGATCGACGAGCGGATCAAATCCCTCGCGGACCTCGCGCACACCCCGCTGTTCTTCGGGCGGCTGGACTATCTGCACGTCGTCGGGGCGCAGGAGGCGGAGGGCGCGGAGGGCGAGCGGTTCTACATCGGGCGCCGCCATGTGCACGACGCGCAGGGCGACCCGATGGTCATCGACTGGCGGGCCCCGGTCTCGCAGCCGTTCTACCGGGCGTCGCGCAAGGACCCGCTGGACGTGGGCCGCAGGCGCCGCTTCGGCTACACGGGCGGCGACCTCACCGCGTACGAGGACGAGCACCTCACCGACCCCGGCGAGGCGGACCGGACGAGCAGGCTGCTCCAGGCGGAGATCGAGCGCCCGCGCGTCGGGCCGATGCGGGACATCGTCGCGACGATCCAGCCGGAGCAGGACGAGATCGTCCGCAGCGAGCTGGGCGGCACGGTCTGCGTACAGGGAGGACCCGGCACCGGGAAGACGGCCGTCGGCCTGCACCGGGTGGCGTACCTGCTGTACGCGCACCGCGAGCGGCTCGCCCGCACGGGCACCCTGGTCGTCGGGCCGAACCGCTCCTTCCTGCACTACATCGAGCAGGTGCTGCCGGCCCTCGGTGAGCTGGAGGTGAAGCAGGCGACCGTCGAGGACCTGGTCACCGGGCAGATCGAGGTCCGGGGCACGGACGAGGCGGCGTCGGCCGTGGTGAAGGGCGACGCGCGGATGGCGGAGGTGCTGCGCCGCGCGCTGCGGTCGCATGTGACCCCGCCGACCGAGCCGGTCATGGTGGTGCGCGGCTCGCGGCGCTGGCGGGTTCCGGCGTACGAGATCGAGGAGATGGTCCAGGAGCTGCTGACCCGCGACATGCGGTACGGGGCCGCGCACGAGGCGCTGCCGCAGCGCATCGCGCATGCCGTGCTGGTGCGGATGGAGCAGGCGGGCGAGGCGCCCGACGACCGGGTGCAGAACGCGGTGGCCCGCAACGCGGCGGTCAAGGCGGCCGTGAAGGCGATCTGGCCGGCGGTCGACCCGGCCAAGCTGGTCCTGCGGCTGCTGTCCGACGCTGACTTCCTGGCGGAGCACTCCAAGGGGCTACTCTCCGAGGACGAGCGGAAGGCGATCCTCTGGGCCAAGCCGGCCCGCGGCGTGAAGTCCGCGAAGTGGTCTGCGGCCGACGCGGTGCTGATCGACGAGGCGGCCGACCTGGTCTCCCGTACGCACTCGCTGGGCCATGTCGTCATCGACGAGGCGCAGGACCTCTCCCCCATGCAGTACCGGGCGGTCGGCCGCCGCTGCTCGACCGGTTCGGCGACCGTCCTCGGCGACCTGGCGCAGGGCACGACCCCCTGGTCCACGCAGAGCTGGGAACAGGCGCTGGGCCACCTGGGCAAGGCGGACGCGGTGGTGGAGGAGCTGACGGCCGGCTTCCGTGTGCCGCGCGATGTGATCGCGTACGCCTCCCGGCTGCTGCCGGTGATCTCGCCGGGCCTCACCCCGGTGGAGTCGGTGCGTGAGTCGCCCGGTTCGCTGTCCGTGAGGAAGGTGGACGACCTGGACACCGCCGTCGTCGCGGCGTGCGAGGAGGCGCTGGGCCATGAGGGGTCCACCGGCCTGATCGCGGCCGACGCGCGCGTCCCCGCGCTGGCCGGTGCGCTGACGGCGGCCGGTCACACCTATCTCTCGCCCGGTGAGGAGACGACCGCCGAGACCCGGCTGACCCTGGTCCCGGCCTCACTGGCCAAGGGCCTGGAGTACGACTACGTGGTGCTGGACGAGCCGGCGGCCGTGGTGGACGGGGAGCCGGACGAGCGCACGGGCCTGCGCCGGCTGTACGTGGCGCTGACCCGTGCGGTGTCCGGCCTGACGGTGCTTCACGCTGCGCCGCTGCCGGACGAGTTGACGCGGTAGAGAGGGAGCGGGGGCGGGGGGACCCTCGTCCACCCCCGCCCCCGCCCGGTCATCCGGCGGCGCAGGCCCGCCCGTTGAGCTTCACCGTGCCGGGATCGGCCGCCGGCCCGGTGATGCTGCTGTTGAACCCGAAGTCCACGGAGGCACCGGGGGCGATGGAGCGGTTCCAGGACAGCGGTGCGGCCGTCACCGTCCTGCCGTACTGGTCGATCTCGGCGCTCCAGGTGTGGCTGAGCTTCTGGTCGCCGGGCAGCAGCCAGGTCAGGGACCAGGGGCTGACGGGCTCGGTGCCGGTGTTCTTCACCGTGACCGTGGTGGTCGAACCGGTGCTCCACGGGTGCGAGGAGTACGTGACCTCGCAGGCGCGGTCCGGGCCCGTGCCGTCGCCCGCGTCGTCCAGGTAGGAGGCGATGAAGGCGAGCGGCGCGTTCCAGTTGATGGCGACCTCGTTGGTGGCGTACGAGCCGTTGTCGTCGAGGTAGCACATCGCGGCGGCGCAGCCCGTGAGCTTCTGCGCGGCCTCCGGGTCGCCCGAGGTGGGGGCGGTGAGGTTCGGCCCGCCCGCCAGTGAGCCGGCCGGCGGATGCGGCAGGGACGGGTCGGACTGGTGGGCCCAGAACCGGTGGTGCTGGTTCTGCGAGGACCGCTCGCCGTAGCCGGTGACGTACGACTGGTTGAGCGGGTTGCGCCCGAACAGGTAGTCCGCGCCGCGCAGGACGGCGTCCCGGTAACCGGCCTCGCCGGTCAGGTCGGCGGCCGTGGCCAGCACGATCATGTTGTTGAGGACCTGGCTGTTGGAGCCCCAGGCGTAGTTCAGGCCCTTGGGCACGTACGGCACGCCGTACAGCTGGTCCTCGGTCTGCGCCCGGTACCGGTCGGCGGCCGTCGTGACGACCGCGCGCACGTCGGCGAGCTGGGTCGCCGTCAGGTCGTTGGGCACGGTGGCCAGGGTGAGCACGCCGAGTCCGGCGGTGCCGCCCCACCAGATCCCGCCGTCCGCCGGGAAGGCCGCGTCCACGTCACCGTGCAGCGGCGAGTCGAGCAGCGCCTGCCGGTAGGTGTCCTCGCCGGTGGTGGTGAACAGCTCGGCGGCGGCCCAGTAGAACTCGTCGCGCACGTCGCCGTCCTCGTACGTGCCGCCCCCGACGCCGTCCGCCGGGCTGGCGAGCACGTCCGGGTGCGCCTGCGCGGCGGCCCACGCCGTCTCGGCGGCGGTCTCGCACTTCGCCGCGAACGCCTCGTCGAACGGGGCGTACAGTCGGGCGCACTGGGCGGCCGTCGCGGCGAGGTTCAGGGTCGCCGCGGTGGTCGGCGGGTGCAGTTCGCGCTGCTCCGGGTCGAGTTCGGGGCGCATCGGCAGACCGGTCCAGTTGGCGTCGTGCACCTTGTGGTGGGCCATGCCGGCGAGCGGCTGCCCGGCCGGGACCTGCATGCGCATCAGGAACTCCAGCTCCCAGCGCGCCTCGTCGAGGATGTCGGGGACGTCGTTGCCGTGCTCGGGCACGCGCAGCGCGCCGTCGCCCAGCTCGGCGGACTCGGCGCCGTCCGCGGTCAGGGTCCGCTCGTAGGTGTCCATCAGCTCGGCGACCGCGATGCCGCCGTTGACGACGTACTTGCCGTGGTCCCCGGCGTCGTACCAGCCGCCGCGCACATCGAGCCGGTAGTCGCAGACGCCCGGCTGGCACGGCACGTCCGTGTCGCCCTTGTTGGGCGCCACGCCCAGGTGCCCGGCCGGGCGCGCGTACTCCTCGCCGACCAGGTCCGCGTCGATCGCGATGCCGCTGCGGTTCTGGTAGAAGTACGCGAGCGCGTCGGACCGCAGGCCGTCGTAGAGGTCGCCACGGATCGAGAACGGCTCGCTGACCTGCCCGTCCGCCTCGATCGTGAAGCCGTCGCCGGTGGCGGTGGCGTCGCTGAAGTCGAAGGTGTGCACGTTCTGGCGGGAGGTCGGGTCCTCGCCGCCGGGCACGGTCGTCCCGCTCGCGGCCGTCGAGCCGTCGGCCGCCTTCAGCGTCCACGGCAGCGGGTCGGTCGCGTCGGTGACCAGGGTGCCGGTCTTGGGGCCCTCGGGCAGATAGCCGACCTGGTTGATCCGGACCGGCGAGCCGGTGTCCGGTACGTACACGGGCGGCTCGGCGCCCCCGCGCAGCGACACGTCGTCCACGCAGAAGGTCGTCGCCGCCGCGCCGCCGCCGACCTGGAAGGCGACCTGTGCGGCGTCCCGGTCGGCGGTCGCGGTGAACACATGCGTGAAGGAGGTGTCCTCGGTGCCGATGTGATCCGTCTCGGCCAGATCGGTGGTGTACGGCTCGGTCGCCATCTGCACGTTGGTGTGAATGGACAGCGGTACGGTCGAACTCGCCGTGTACGTCAGGGTGTACGACTCGCCCGCGACGAGCGGGACGTCGTTCTGCCCGATGATCGCGTCCCACGGGTTCACGGTCCCGGCTGGCACCTCCGCGCACAGCCGCCCGTCGACGACGGCGACCGGCGCGTTGGCCGTGGACCACCAGGGCGCCGTACCGGCGGAGAAGTCACCGTTGACGATCTGCTCCGGCGCCGGCTCGTCACCGTCCGCCGCGACGGCACCGGGCGCGGTGAGCACACCGCCGAACAGAGCGGCAAGGGCCAGCACTCCCCCGACGCGGCGTCTGCGCCGTACGGGGGACGGGGGCGAGAAGGCATTCACCGGAAGAGCCTTTCGTCAGGGACGACAGGAAGAGATGGGAGCGCTCCCACAACACACGGGCATGCCGGGGAGGCGCGCCATGGGAGCGTTCCCATCACCGCGCGCCCATTGTGAACGGCGAGACCCCAGTTACGCCAGGGCCATGACAGAACGACGTGCGCGCCGAGGAATGATCTTCGCTGCCGGGGGCGGCCTGCGGCTGCTGGTCGGGCGGATGGGCAATCTCGGCCGGCGGATGCGGGACTGCCGCGACGAGGACCTGCTGAACGTCGCCTCCCCCCTGCGCGGCACCGTGATCCCGATCCCCCTCGACACCGAGGACATGGACCCGCACGACGAAGTCACCGGGCGCCGGGTGCACGATGTCGCCGAGTGGCTCCGAGAGCACGGCGAAGGCGACGGCCGGCCGTTGCTCTGCCGAACCGGGCCGGTCGTCCCGGCCGCGCGAGGTCCTGGGACACCCTTCCGTCCCAGCTGTGATTCACGTCACTGTCGGCGGCTCGGTGCAGCACCCGGCCCCGTTCCGCCGTCATGGGGGCAGTGATCGGGACGGGACGAGGAGAGGAGGTCGGCGGGTGAGGTTTCGCAGGAGCGGTCCGGGCAACGGATTCACGGAGTTCGTCGCACAGCGGTCGGGAGCGTTGTTCCGCACCGCGTATGCGCTGACCGGTGACGTGCACGTGGCCGAGGATCTGGTGCAGGAGGCGCTGGAGCGGGCGTGCCGGCATTGGCGGAAGGTCGAGGTCGCGGACTCGCCGGAGGCGTACGTGCGCAAAGTGCTGGTCAACCTGGCCAACGACCGCTGGCGGCGGCTGTCGCGCCCGGGCGAGCGCCCCGGGCTGTCGGGGGTGCCCGAGACGGCCGACCCCCGGGACCGGTTCGGGCAGGTGGATGTGCGCGCGGAACTGATCGAGGCACTGCTCGGGCTGCCGATGGGCATGCGCAGCGTGGTGGTCCTGTACTACCTGCATGATCTGGACGCCCGGCAGGTCGCCGGCGTCCTGGACATCTCTTCGAGTGCGGTGAGGTCCCAGCTCGCCCGCGGCCTGGCCAAGCTGCGCGATTCCGTATCGGGCGCCCGGGCGCCGCACACCCCGTCGGCCGCTTTCGGAGGTACGAAGTGAGGAACACGTCGTCCGGACCCGCCCCGTTCGAGCCGAGCCTCGAAGCCGAGCTGCGTGCCGCGGTGGCCTCCTTCGCCGACGGGCCGACGGCGCCGGTCGTCGACGCGGCCGCGATCGAACGAGTCGTCAGCCGCAGCCGCACCCGCCGGGCGCTCCTCGGCACCGCTGCGGCGTGCTGCGTGCTGGCGTGCGCCACGGTGGGGTTCTTCGCGCTGAAGCCCGTGCCGCCCGCGCCCGGCGCCTCCCCGTCCCAGTCCTCACCGGCGAACGGGGCGTGCGCCCCGCTCGCCACCGGCACCCCCAGGAGTGGAAGCGCCGATGCGACTCCGGCACAGGAGCAGGAGCAGACCGCGGGAGCGGGCATCGCGCTGCCGGACCTGGCCGGAATGCCGGTCGAACAGGCCGGAAGCCTGCTGCGCGGACTCGGACTGGGCTGCACGATCATGCGGCACACGGACTGGAACGCTCCCGCCGGGCAGGTGATCAGCAGTGACCCCCGGGGCGGCGCAGAACCGGTGGCACCGGGCTCGTCCGTCCTCCTGCTGGTCTCGACGGGCAAACCCGGCAGAACCTGAGCGACCGGGCCCTCGGCGTGCGTCCAGGCCCGGCCATGCGGGAAGGTGCGGAACCGGCCCGGCAGGGTGGGCCGCAACGCGGCGGCCCACCCTGCCGGACGGGGCATGCCGAGTACGGCCCCGCGCCCTACTGGTCGAGCACCGACCGCCATTCCCGTACCGCTGCCGCGTCCACCGGGCCGGACCAGCCGGTCGGGCGGGCCGCGCCGCCGATGTGGACGGCGTCGATGCCGGCGGCCAGGAGTTCCGGCAGGTGGTCGAGGCGCAGGCCGCCGCCGACGAGGATCTGGGGCTCGTACCCCGGCTCGCCCTTGCGCGCGGCCTCCGCGACCAGGGTGGGGATGCCCTCGTCGACGCCGGCCGCCGCGCCGGCCGTGAGGTACGTGTCGAGGCCGGGCAGGTCCGCCAGGGACTTGCGCAGGGCGTCGCGGTCGGCGGCCCGGTCGATCGCCCGGTGGAACGTCCACCGGCATCCGTCCAGTTCGGCCACCAGCCGCTCGACCGCGACCAGGTCGGGGTTGCCGTCCGCGTCCAGGAAGCCGAGGACGAACTCGTCCGCCCCCTCCGCACGCAGCTCACGCGCCTTGCGCACGAGGACGTCGATGTCACCGGCCGCGAATCCGTCGGCGACCCTGAGCATCACGCGCAGCGGGATGTCCACCGCCTCCCGGATCGCCGCGAAGGTCGCACGGGACGGGGTGAGGCCGTCCGCCGCCATGTCGGTGACCAGCTCAAGCCGGTCCGCACCACCCGCCTGGGCGGCGACCGCGTCCTCCGCGTCGAGAGCGATCACCTCCAGGACTGCACGGTTGCTCATGGGAACCCAATCCTCCAGGAAGCAGCTACAGGTCTAGTCCAATGGCCAGCCTACGGGGCGGTAGGCCCGCGCGCAGCCGCACTGCGAACGTGAAGATACGCGAGGCCGAACACGGGGCGTCCGACCCGCCACCGGCAAACGGCACATCCATGCCGGATCACCCTTGCGCGAGGATAGGGGGAGGGGGTATACATGAGTCAGAGATGGATACCCCCAGGGGGTATCTACAACGGGTATCGACAACAGACATCAGACAGCCGATCGAGGAGGGCCCCGTGTCAGCGCACACCGCAGCCACCACCGGCGCCATCGGCGCCGAAGGCGCCACCCGCGCCGCAGAGGTCGAGCTCGCCATCGGGGGCATGACGTGTGCCTCGTGCGCGGCCCGCATCGAGAAGAAGCTCAACCGGATGGACGGCGTCACGGCGACCGTCAACTACGCCACGGAGAAGGCCCGCGTCAGCTACGACGGCGCGGACGTCTCCGTACAGGACCTCATCGCCACGGTCGAGAAGACCGGGTACACGGCGCACGAGCCCGCACCCCCGGCCCGTACCGCCGAGCACGGCGCGACCGGCGGATCGACCGAAGCCGACGCGGCGGCCGACGAGCTGCGGCCCCTGCGGCAGCGGCTGGTCACGTCCGTACTGCTCGCGGTGCCGGTGATCGCGATGTCGATGGTGCCGGCGCTCCAGTTCGACTACTGGCAGTGGCTGGCCCTGACCCTGACGGCCCCGGTCGTCACGTACGCGGCCTGGCCGTTCCACCGGGCCGCGTGGACCAACGCCCGGCACGGCGCGGCGACGATGGACACGCTGATCTCCGTCGGCACGTCCGCCGCCTTCCTGTGGTCGCTGTGGGCCCTGTTCTTCGGCACCGCCGGGATGACCGGCATGACGCACCCCTTCGAGCTGACGATCGGCCGGAGCGACGGCGCGGGCAACATCTACCTCGAAGCGGCGGCGGGCGTCACCGCGTTCATCCTGGCCGGGCGGTACTTCGAGGCCCGCTCCAAGCGGAAGGCGGGCGCGGCGCTCAAGGCGCTCCTGGAGCTGGGTGCCAAGGAGGTCACCGTGCTGCGCGGCGGCCGCGAGGTGACCGTGGACACGGCGGACCTCCAGGTCGGCGACCGCTTCCTGGTCCGCCCCGGCGAGAAGATCGCCACGGACGGCACGGTCGTGGAGGGCTCGTCCGCGGTGGACGCGTCCATGCTCACCGGCGAGTCCGTCCCGGTGGAGGTCGGCGTAGGCGACGCGGTGACCGGCGCGACGCTCAACGCGGGCGGCCGGCTGGTCGTGGAGGCGACGCGGGTCGGCTCGGACACCCAGCTCGCCCGGATGGCCAAGCTCGTCGAGGACGCCCAGAACGGCAAGGCGGCGGCACAGCGGCTCGCGGACCGGATCTCGGCGGTGTTCGTCCCCGTGGTCATCGCCCTCGCCCTGGGCACCCTGGGCTTCTGGCTGGGCAACGGCGCCGGGCTGACGGCGGCGTTCACGGCGGCGGTGGCCGTGCTGATCATCGCCTGCCCCTGCGCCCTGGGCCTCGCCACCCCGACCGCCCTCATGGTCGGCACCGGACGCGGCGCCCAACTCGGCATCCTCATCAAGGGCCCCGAAGTCCTCGAATCCACCCGCCGCGTCGACACCATCGTCCTCGACAAGACCGGCACCGTCACCACCGGCCGCATGACCCTCCAGACCGTCCACACCGCACCCGGCACCACCGAAACCGACGTCCTGCGCCTCGCCGGAGCCCTCGAACACGCCTCCGAACACCCCATCGCCCAGGCCGTCGCCACCGGCGCCACCGACCGCACCGGAGCCACCCTCCCCGCCCCCGAGGACTTCGCCAACGTCCCCGGACTCGGCGTCCAGGGCATCGTGGAGGGCCACGCGGTCCTCGTGGGCCGCGAGCAACTGCTCGCCCAGTGGGAGATCCGTCTCCCGGCCGAACTGGCCCGCCGCAAGGCGGAGGCGGAGGCCGCCGGCCGGACGGCCATCGCGGTCGCCTGGGACGGCGAGGCGCGAGCGGTCCTGGAGGTGGCCGACGCGGTGAAGGACACCAGCGCGGAGGCGATCGAGCGGCTGCGCCGGCTGGGCCTGAAGCCGATCCTGCTGACCGGTGACAACCGTGCGGTCGCGGAGGCGGTCGCCGCGGAGGTCGGGATCGACGAGGTGTACGCGGAAGTCATGCCGCAGGACAAGGTGGACGTGGTCAAGCGCCTCCAGGCGGAGGGCCGTTCGGTCGCGATGGTCGGGGACGGCGTGAACGACGCGGCCGCTCTCGCCCAGGCCGACCTCGGCCTCGCGATGGGCACCGGCACGGACGCGGCGATCGAGGCCGGTGACCTGACCCTGGTGCGCGGCGACCTGCGGGCGGCCGCGGACGCGATCCGCCTGGCCCGCCGGACCCTGGGCACGATCCGGACGAACCTGTTCTGGGCCTTCGCCTACAACGTGGCGGCGCTCCCGCTGGCCGCCGCGGGCCTGCTGAACCCGATGATCGCGGGCGCGGCGATGGCGTTCTCGTCGGTCTTCGTGGTCGGCAACTCGCTCCGCCTGCGGGGCTTCCGAGCGCAGGCGTAACCCGTACGTCGCGGCAGGGAGCCGCCCGCGCCGAACCCGGCGCGGGCGGCTCCCTGCGTCCGCTCACCCTCCGGCCGGTGCCCGCCGCATCCGCGCCTCCAGGCGCTCCCGGACCGCCGGCCACTCGTCGGACGTGATGGAGAAGATCGCCGAGTCCCGCAGCCGGTCGCCCTCGCCGGGCGCCCAGGACCGGGACCAGTTGCGCAGGACGCCCTCGAAGCGGGCACCCACGGATTCGATCGCGGCCCGCGAGCGCGCGTTGCGGGCGTCGGTCTTCAGGTCGACGCGTTCGACGTACCACTCCTCGAACGCGTGCCGGAAGAGCAGGTACTTGGCCTCGGTGTTCACGCCGGTGCCCTGCGCGGAGGCGGCGAGCCAGGTGAAGCCGACCTCGATCGCGGTGAGGACGTCCTCGCCCATCCAGTACCGCGGCTCCCAGAACGCCGTGGCCCCGATGACCCGCCCGGACGCCGGGTCCACCTGCACGTACGGCACGAGCTTCCCGGCGGCGGCCCGGCCGAGCTGGGCCTCGATGTAGCCCTCGACCTCGTCGGGCTCGGGGACCCAGGTGTATCCGTACGCGTCCCGGTTCTCCTGCCCGGCCCGCGACAGCCCCTCGGCGTGCCGGTGTTCCAGCGGTTCCAGCCGTACCCGTGAGCCCCGCAGAACCGGCCCTTCCAGCACAAAAGTCATCGCTCACCCATTCAAGTCCAGGAAAAGGAACACCGAGACGGAGCCGCACGCGGTCCGCCCGCAGAATTCCAGAGCCCTCGGCGACGTGTCGCGCGAATATGCCGGACCCGGTCGCCCCGGCGGGACCGCAGCAACTCCCCGTTGTCAGTGGGCGCCTCTACGCTCGGCGTATGACGTGGATCGACAGCACCTGCGAGTTCATGTGGCACGAGACCAATCTCGTGTTCGCGCGAGGGATCTCCCTGGACGCGCTCGTCTCCGGGCTGCGTGAGCTGGCGCGGGAGCCGCTGGCCTCGGGGGAGGCCGACGGGTGGGCGTGGGCGGTGCACGACATGGTCAACGCGGAGGCCGAGGACTACGACGACGTCGACTACCGGCGAATCTGCCCGCCGGGGGCGGAGGTCGTGGTGCTGGTGACCGAACCGTGCAGCGTCAAGGCGCACCCGCCGACCTTCACACTGCTGCGGGACGGCGTCTGCACGATCCACTTCAGCTTCGAGGACCTGGAACAGCGCGTCGGCACCAGCCCGGACTACCTGTCGGCCGAACTGCTCGCCGCGAACCTCATCGGGCCGGACTCGGAGTGCCGGGTGTGGGAGACGGACCCTTCCCACGACTGCTGGGAGCACGACGGGGACCGGGACGACCGGGACGAGCGGGTCGCACGGGCGATCGCCGCGTGCTTCGGACTGCCGTCGCCGCCGCTCGCGCGCGAGGTGACGGGCGGGGCGGCGGTGGCGGTCCTTGCCGCGGCGGAACCGGAGCCTGCCGCGCCGGCCGGCGTCGCCCCCGCCGGTCCCTCGGCCGCGCCCCTCGTCCCGCCGAACACGTACGTCACGTACGCCAAGGGCGTGGACCTGCCCACGCTCACCGCGATCTACGCCGACGCCGGTCTCCCCGCCCGTACGTCGGGCGAGGCGGACGGCTGGGCCTGGGTGACCCACGACCCGGCCAGGGACAACGGCGGCGACGCCCGCCAGCAGGCCGGGTTCGTCACCGGATTCCGTTACGAGGACCGGTTCGGCAAGCCCAACCCGGTGGAGACCGTGTTCCTGTCCTCCGCCCCGGCCTGCGAGTGCCCGGACGGGCAGCATTACGGCGTCCCGCACTGCGCGGCGCATCCGTTCCACTTCCAGCACAGCCGGCGCGGCTTCGAGACGACGTACTTCAACGTCGGGTGCCGCCGCGAGTCCCGCCGCCACGGTGACCTGCTGATACATGAGCTGCTGGCGGCCGGAGTCATCGGCCGGGAGATCCCGCGCTATGAGGCCGAGCCCGGCTTCAACGACGACGGCGGCGTCACCCTGCGGATCATCGCCGACCACTTCGGCCTGCCGTCCGTCACCAGTTGAGCGGTACACCCACCGGACGTACCAATTTTCGTATGCCGGATTTGTGTCCACTCAACTACCCTTGGGCATCAAGAGAGTTGGCAGTGTCCTCACGCCCCTCCTGGAGCCATCGTGTCTCTTTTGATCGATCTCGCCGGCCAGCTTGCTCCCTACTTCTCCTTCTTCGCCTCCCGCGCGGCCGACGGCGTGTTGCAGGGCACCGTGGACCGGATCTCCGACCGTGCCCTCGACGCGGGCGAGGGCACGTTCCGGCGCCTCATCGGCCGGGACGATCCCGCGTCCGCCGACGAGGGCGCGCTCACCTCGCAGGACGCCGACCGGCTGGACGCCATGCTGGCGGGGTTGAACGATGAGGAACGCGACAGGCTCGCCACCGCGCTGACCACCTGGCTGGCCGACCCGGAGAAGGACCCCGGCCTCGTGAACGTGGTCAGGGCCACCGCACCCACCCAGCGGATCAGCGTCGAGTCGCACGGCGACTACAACACGGTGATCGGCACCGTCGGGACGTTCAACCAGCACCTGAGAGACGACCGGCCATGAGCGACGGTCCCGGCACAGGGAGCTCGTTCGACGGCAAGAACTACGGTGACGGCGGCACGATCATCAGCCGTGTCGGCACCATGGTCCAGATCTTCTTCCAGCGGATGCCCTCCGTCGCGGGCTGGCTCTTCCTCGTCCTGGCGACCGTCTTCGCCGGCTATGCCGCCTGGAACTGGCCGGGCGGCCCGCGCAAGCAGTACACCGCCTTCTTCGTCTTTCTGATCCTCGCCTTCCTGACCGCCGTCATCCACATCGGGACGAGCCGGCCGCAGGGCCGGGGGTTCCGGTACCGGGCGCGGACCTGGCTGCTCATCGCCTCGCTCGTCCTCTCCCTGGTCAGCTGGTGGTCCTTCCAGAACGTCGTACGCAACGGCGAGGTCCCGGCGACGATCCGGGTGACCGGCGAGCAGCCGCTCACCGGGGAGCCGGGCAGCGCCCTCACCCTCACGCTGCCCCAGCCGGACCACGCCGACCGGCGGGACCGGCTCCGGCTCACCCTGGAGATCGGGGAGGACGATCCGGACGCCCCGGCGTGCTCCCACAAGACGCACGTCCTGCTCACCGCGGTCACCCAGGGCGTCACCCCGCGCCGGTCCCGGCTGCCCGCCCGCTCCACCACCGACTTCGCGCTGGGCGATCTCGCCGACCGGTCCGGCACCTCCTTCGAACTGCAGGTCCGGACCGTCGAGGGCTGCACCCTGCGGCTGGTCGACTGGCGGGCCGTCCTCCACAACGACTGACGCCGCCAACGCGCAGGGCGACAACGCACAGGGAGCGAGGCACAGATGACACGAGCAGTCCGGCACCGGCGGGCGGTGACCGTCACGGCGGCCGTCGCGGCGGCCGCGCTGTACGTGACCGCGACCGGCTGCGATTCCGAACCGGAGTCGATCCTCAGCGACCGCACGGAGGTCGCGGCCAAGAGCGACCAGCCCGGTACGAGCTACTCGCCGCACGACGGCGAGTACAACGGCTTCGACATCTCCGTCGTCGGCAACCTCATGAACATGCTCGGCTACGACACCCCGCGCTTCAGCGGGGTGCTGTCCAAGAACCGGGCCAGGCTGCTGCACGACGGCGATGTGCAGCTGGTGGCCGCCACGTACTCGATCACCCCCAGCCGGATGGCGCCGGCGGACGAGGGCGGTGACGGCCTCGACTTCGTCGGCCCGTACGCCTCCACCCAGCAGGGGTTCCTGATCCGCGACGACGACAAGAGCATCCGGAAGCTGGCCGACCTCAACGGCAGGGTCGTCTGCGTATGGAAGGGCACCACCTCCGCCAACGAGCTGAGCAAGCCCTCGCACGACAAGATCGTCCTGCGGACGGAAGAGGACGCGAGTGCGTGTGTGCGGGCGCTCAAGGACGGGAAGGAGGACGTCGCCGCCGTCTCCACGGACCAGCTGATCCTTTACGGGTTCGAGGCGGCGAACCCGACGCTCCGGGTGGTGCCCGGCATCAAGTTCGGCGAGCCGAACGACTACGGCATCGCCATGGCCAAGGGCCACCGCAAGGACTGCGTCCGGCTGCGCGACGCGCTGATCGAGTACGTGCGCCGGGCCACGGCCTGGGAACGCGACTTCCAGAACAGCCTGGGCAAGGTCCCCAAGGAGACGCGGGACGAGGCGAAGCCGACCGAGGACGAGATCATGGCCCTGTCCTGCGTGGACCGGCCGGGCGACAGCCCACCGGACTGACGGGTGCGGGGCCTTCGGGACACGGCCTAGAGTCGCCGTCATGACCGACGACAGCGCGCAGAGTCTCCGCACCCGCTGGCAGGACGCCCTCGTCGCGGCCCGGCGCGGCGGCGAGGGCCCCGACCCCCTTCCGTACGCCGAGAACCTGCTGAACCGCTGGGCGGAGCCGCAGCGCAAGTACCACACCACCGCCCACCTGACGGCGGTCCTGGACCGCGTCGACACGCTCGCGGACCATGCCGCCGACGCGGACGCCGTACGCCTGGCGGCCTGGTTCCACGACGCGGTCTACCGGCCCGACCGCTCGGAGAACGAGGAGCGCAGCGCGGCCCTGGCCGAACGCGCCCTGCCGGAGGCCGGTGTGCCCGCCCCGGTCGTGGCGGAGGTCGCCCGCCTCGTCCGCCTCACGGTCACGCACGACCCGGCCGCGGGCGACACCAACGGCGAGGTGCTGTGCGACGCGGACCTGGCGATCCTGGCGTCCCCGCCGGCGGAGTACGCGGCGTACGCCTCCCGGGTCCGCGAGGAGTACGGCTTCGTGCCGGAGGAGGCGTTCCGCGAGGGCCGCGCGGAAGTGCTGCGGCAGCTCCTGGACCTGCCGCGACTGTTCCGTACCCCGTACGGGGTGGCGGAGTGGGAGCCGCGGGCACGGCAGAACCTGCTGACGGAGCTGGCGCTGCTGACCCGCTGACGCGCCGACCTGCTGACCCGCTGACGTGCCCCGACGCACGGTCCGGCGGGAATGCGGAACCGTCCGTTCGCGTTGGGGGCTGTTATGCCTGACTCTGCCGCGCGCGGCCGTTCCCGTATGCCTCTGGCCGTCTACATCCTCGGCCTCTCGGTCTTCGCCCTCGGCACGAGTGAGTTCATGCTCTCCGGGTTGCTGCCGCCGATCGCCGACGACATGGGCGTATCGATTCCGCGCGCCGGGCTCCTCATATCCGCGTTCGCGATCGGCATGGTGGTCGGCGCCCCGCTGCTCGCCGTGGCGACGCTGCGGCTGCCCCGCCGGACGACCCTGATCTCGCTGATCTCCGTCTTCGGCGTCGGCCAGGTCGCGGGCGCGCTGGCGCCCTCGTACGAGGTGCTGTTCGCCTCCCGGGTGATCAGCGCGTTCGCGTGCGCCGGGTTCTGGGCGGTCGGGGCGGCGGTCGCCATCGCGATGGTGCCGGTGAACGCGCGGGCGCGGGCGATGGCCGTGATGATCGGCGGGCTGTCCATCGCGAACGTGCTGGGCGTGCCGCTGGGCGCGTTCCTCGGCGAGAACCTGGGCTGGCGGTCGGCGTTCTGGGCGGTCGGGGCGGCCTCGGCGGTGGCCCTGGTCGGCGTCGTGACGCTGATCCCGCGCATCCCGCTCCCGGCGGAGAAGCCGCAGCTCAGGCGTGAGATGGGGATCTACAAGGACCGCCAGGTGTGGCTGTCGATCGTGATCACCGCACTCGCGGCGGGCGGCGTGTTCTGCGCGTTCAGCTACCTCGCCCCGCTGCTGACGGATGTGGCCGGGCTGGACTCGGGCTGGGTGCCGACCGTGCTGGCGCTGTTCGGGGCCGGCGCCCTGGTCGGTACGACGATCGGCGGCCGGGTCGCGGACGCGCACCTCTTCGGGGTGCTGCTGAGCGGGATCGCGGCGTCCACGGTGTTCCTGGGGGCGCTGGCCCTGTTCGCGTCGAACCAGGCGGCGGTGATCACGCTGTCGTTCCTGCTGGGCCTGTCGGCGTTCTACACCGCGCCCGCGCTCAACGCCCGCATGTTCAACGTGGCGGGGGCGGCCCCGACGCTGGCGGGCGCGACGACGACCGCCGCGTTCAACCTGGGCAACACGGGCGGCCCGTGGCTGGGCGGCGCGGTGATCGACGCGGACTTCGGGTTCGAGGCGACGGCCTGGGCCGGGGCGGCGATGACCGTGGTGGCGCTGGCCGTCGTGGTGGTCTCGCTGCGGCTCCAGCGGTCGCACGCCTCGACGTCCCGGCTGGTGGCGCGGGGTACGCCCAAGGGCGCGGCGGTGGAGTCGGCGGACTGCGCGACGGGCTGAACGCCCGCGCGGTTACGGGGGCGGCGGCACGGTTACGGTGCCGGGGGCGGGGTACGGCGTCGGGTTACGGCGCCGGGCGTCCCTTCGGGCGGCGCAGCCCCGCCGCCGTGAGCCGCCGGACCAGCTCCTTGGAGCCGATCTCCAGCGCCCCCGCCCGCACCGCGTCCCCGTACCGGATGGAGGGGATGTCGTAGTGGTCCCGTTCGAACGCGCGCGGCGGGGCGCCGATCGACGCCGCGAACGCGTGCAGTTCCTCGAAGGACACGTCGCTGACCAGGTGCGACCAGAGCCGCCCGTGACCGGGCCAGGTCGGCGGGTCTATGTAGAGCGTCACGGCCGCAGTATCCCGCTGAGCGCGCCGACCGGGGCGACGGCGACGGCGGCCTTGGCGCAGACCCAGTGCGGGTGGGGGCCGAGCTCCGGCTCGACGTCCAGCGCGTGCGGGTCGCCCGCGTCGCAGACGGGGCACAGCGGCCACCGGCCGTACCGCTCCAGGAGCGCGTCCTGGACGTCCTGGGCGACGAGGCCCACGACGAACTCCGCGCCCTCCGGCCACTGCTCCACCCACCAGCGGCGGTGCGTCACGGCGTCCTCGACCATGGAGACGATCTGCGCCTCGGCGACGTCCCCGGCGGCGAGGTCGGCCATGACGAGGGCGCGGGCGGTGTGCAGCGCCCGCTCCAGGTGATCGGGCGCGGTCGGGTTGGACTCCGACGAGCCGGGCTCGGGTGGGCCGGGCTCGGGTGGGTTCTGCTCCATGCAGCCATTGTCCACCCCTCTGCGCACCCCTCATCCGTCACATCCGCCGCTTCTTCCACAGGTCGTACCAAAGGGGGTTGACGGGCCCAAGCGTTGAAAATATCTTTCAAAGGTGACCCATGACTTGAAGGAAAGTTTCAATGCGGACTCACCGCCCGCACCGGCGGCCCTGGCCGCCAAGGTGCGGACGCTGTCGCCGTCCATGACGCGTTCGATGCAGCGGGTCGCCGAGGCCGTCGCCGGCGATCCGGCGGGCTGCGCCGCCCTGACGGTCACCGGTCTGGCGGAGCTGACGGGGACGAGCGAGGCGACGGTGGTCCGCACGGCCCGCCTCCTCGGCTACCCGGGCTACCGCGATCTGCGCCTCGCGCTCGCCGGTCTCGCCGCCCACCAGGAGTCCGGCCGGGCCCCGGCGGTCACGGCGGACATAGCCGTGGACGACCCGATCGCGGACGTGGTCGCGAAGCTGGCGTACGACGAGCAGCAGACCCTCGCGGACACGGCGGCCGGGCTGGACACCGTGCAGCTCGGGGCCGCCGTCGCCGCGGCGGCCACCGCGCGGCGGATCGACATCTACGGGGTGGGCGCGTCCTCCCTCGTCGGCCAGGACCTGGCCCAGAAGCTGGCCCGCATCGGCCTGATCGCCCACGCCCACACGGACCCGCACCTCGCGGTGACCAACGCGGTGCAGCTGCGCTCGGGCGACATGGCGATCGCGATCACGCACTCCGGCTCGACGGGCGACGTCATAGAACCGCTGCGGGTCGCGTTCGACCGGGGGGCGACGACCGTAGCGATCACCGGCCGCCCGGCCGGCCCGGTCACGCAGTACGCGGACCACGTGCTGACGACGTCCACGGCGCGGGAGAGCGAGCTGCGGCCGGCCGCGATGTCGAGCCGGACCAGCCAGTTGCTGGTGGTCGACTGCCTGTTCATAGGCGTCGCCCAGCGTACGTACGAGACGGCGGCCCCGGCCCTGGCCGCCTCGTACGAGGCGCTGGCCCACCGCCACACACCCCGCACCCGCTGAGCGCCCCCAGACACACGTCCGAACTCCGAACCCCCCACCCCACGCCGTACGAGAAAGCAGACCGTTCCTCATGACCTCCCTCACCGACGCCGACGCCAACGGCCACGGCTACGGCGAGCTGCGCGCACAGCTCGACACCCTCACCACCGAGGCGTTCCGCCCTGAGCTGGCCGAGATAGACCGGCTGTCCACGGCGGAGATAGCCCGGATCATGAACGGCGAGGACCGCACGGTGCCCGACGCGGTCGGCGACCGGCTGCCCCAGATCTCCGCCGCGATCGACGCCGTCGCGGAGCGCATGGCGCGCGGCGGCCGGCTGATCTACGCGGGCGCGGGCACGGCGGGCCGCCTCGGCGTGCTGGACGCCAGCGAGTGCCCGCCCACGTTCAACACCGACCCGGCCGTGGTCGTGGGCCTGATCGCCGGCGGCCCGTCCGCGATGGTGACGGCGGTGGAGGGCGCGGAGGACAGCAAGGAGCTGGCCGCCGCCGACCTGACGGCGCTGGGCCTCACCACCGACGACACGGTGGTCGGCATCTCCGCCTCCGGCCGTACGCCGTACGCGATCGGGGCCGTGGAGCACGCCCGCACGGAGGGCGCGCTGACCCTGGGCCTGTCGTGCAACGCGGGCTCCGCGCTGGGTGCCGCCGCCGAGCATCCGATCGAGGTCGTCGTCGGCCCCGAGCTGCTGACCGGCTCCACCCGCCTCAAGGCCGGCACGGCGCAGAAGCTCGTGCTCAACATGATCTCGACCATCACGATGATCCGGCTCGGCAAGACGTTCGGGAACCTCATGGTCGACGTCCGGGCCTCCAACGAGAAGCTGCGGGCCCGCTCCCGGCGCATCGTCGCGCTGGCGACCGGCGCGTCCGACGACGAGATCGAGACGGCGCTCGCCGCGACGGACGGCGAGGTGAAGAACGCGATCCTGACGATCCTCGGCCGGGTGGACGGCCCCACGGCCGCCGCGCTGCTGTCCGACTCGTCCGGCCACCTCCGCGCGGCCCTCGCGGCCACCGCCTCCGGCACCACCTGACCCCCACCGCACCACCACCCCCCGCACAGCAAGGCACCACGCACCATGGCTACAGAAGACAAGAACCGCGCCACTGCCGCCGCGATCCTTCCGCTCGTCGGTGGCGCCGCGAATGTCAGCTCCATCGCCCACTGCATGACCCGGCTCAGGCTGGGCCTGCGCGACCGTTCGCTCGTCCAGGACGAGGCGCTGAAGGCCGTGCCCGCGGTCATGGGCGTGGTCGAGGACGACACGTACCAGATCGTGCTCGGCCCCGGCACGGTCGCCCGGGTCACCCCGGAGTTCGAGAAACTGGTCGAGGAGGGGCGGGCGGAGGCCCCGCCCGCCGCCCCGCCCACGGCGGGGGAGCTGGCCGCGCAGGGGGCCGCGATGAAGGCGGCCCGCAAGGAGAAGAACGCGACGCCGTTCAAGCTGTTCCTGCGCAGGATCGCGAACATCTTCGTGCCCCTGATCCCGGCCCTGATCGGCTGCGGCATCATCGCCGGGCTCAACGGCCTGCTGGTCAACCTGGAATGGCTGCCCTCGGTGACCCCGGCACTCGCGGCGATGGCGTCCGGCTTCATGGCGCTGATCGCGGTGTTCGTCGGGTACAACACGGCGAAGGAGTTCGGCGGCACACCGATCCTGGGCGGCGCGGTCGCGGCGATCATCGTGTTCCCCGGCGTGGCGAACATCGAGGCGTTCGGCCAGAAGCTCTCGCCCGGCCAGGGCGGCGTGCTCGGCGCGCTGGGCGCGGCGGTGCTCGCGGTGTACGTGGAGAGGTGGTGCCGCCGCTGGGTGCCGGAGGCGCTGGACGTGCTGGTCACGCCGACGCTGACGGTCCTGGTCTCGGGCCTGGTCACGATCTTCGGCCTGATGTACGTGGCGGGCGAGGTCTCCACGGCGATCGGCGACTTCGCGGACTGGCTGCTGTCCAACGGCGGCGCGGGCGCGGGCCTGATCCTGGGCGGCTTCTTCCTCCCGCTGGTGATGCTGGGCCTGCACCAGGCGCTGATCCCGATCCACACGACGCTGATCGAGCAGCAGGGGTACACGGTGCTACTCCCGATCCTCGCCATGGCCGGCGCGGGCCAGGTCGGCGCGGCGGTGGCGGCGTACTTCCGCCTCCCCCACAACGAGTCGATCCGCCGCACGATCAAGTCCGCGCTCCCCGCAGGCTTCCTGGGCGTCGGCGAACCCCTGATCTACGGCGTCTCGCTCCCACTGGGCCGCCCGTTCATCACGGCCTGCGTGGGCGGTGCCTTCGGCGGCGCGTTCGTCGGCTTCTTCAACCAACTGGGCGACGCGGTCGGCTCCACGGCGATCGGCCCCTCCGGCTGGGCCCTGTTCCCCCTCCTGGACGGCAACCACAGCCTGGCCGCAACAGCCGCGATCTACGGCGGCGGCCTCCTGACCGGCTACCTGACGGGCTTCCTCGCCACGTACTTCTTCGGCTTCAGCAAGGACCTCCTGGCAGAGTTCAACGCGGAGCGGGAAGCGGAACCGGCCTCGCACCCACCGGCACCCGTGGCAACGGCAACGACTTGACCTCGATCGGTCAGGTGGGCTGCCGCCCGCGCCACCAGTTCCGTGCCGCCTGCCCCACGAAGAACGCACCGGCCAGGCAGGCGGCGACGCGGATCGTGGCCCACGTGATGCCGACAATGGCGTCCCGTGCGTCCGCTTCGGTGTGCAGACGCTGGGAGGTCTCGATGTAGGCGATCAGTGGAATGAGAAGGCGAAGGAGCAGGCCGCCGACTCCGGGCGTTCGCGCGAAGTTCCCGGCAAGTCCCACGGGCGCTCCGAAAATGAACGCCGCTGTGCCCCACACGAAAACACGGGAGGACACTCCGTCGCCGGCGGTGCCTGCTTCCAGTCCGACCGGGACGGCCGGGTACAGGTCCTTGAAGCCGTAGTACGCCATCACTCCGACAGCCAGCCCCGTGGCCGCCAGCAGCGCGGACTCGATTCTCGATCGCCGGAGCAAGCCCACCACGAAGGCGTAACAGGCCCACGGCCACCCGCCGGAGAAGACCACGCTCAAGGCCTCACAGAGGGTGTTGTCGAACTTTCCGGCAACGGGACCGGCCAGGCCCAGCACCAGCCCCGCCCCAAGGGCCACGACGATCGGCACGGCGCGAGCGGCCGGATTGCGCATAGTCTCTTTACTTCTCGTTCCGTGATGAGGTCAGAACCGGAGGCGGCGCTGCCCAAGGGCCACAAGGACGATGGCCAGGCCCTTGAGCAGCACACCAACCGACCGCGCTCTGACCGCAGTTACCGGTCAGTGCAGGGTGACGAGCCTAGTCGATGCTGTAGTACGTGGAGCACGTGTAGGCGAAACCAGCCGTGAGGTGGGCGTTCGAGGTGCCGTTGGCCGGAGCCCAGTCCTTATTGGTACCGCCCGCGATCTTCACCGTGGACGAGTGACCCTTGGTGTAGTGGTAGTAGTTCGAGTAGCAGTACTTGCGGAAGTTTCCGGTGCTCACTTCCGTGGTGTACCAGCCATAGCACCATTTTCCGCCACTGGCGTTGACGCAGGCTTCGGACAGCGGACGGACAGTGCCCGCCGAATCGTCCATCTTGATCGTCACCACACCCCACTCCGAGGGGTTGCCCAGCGCCGCAGGCGGCTGAGTTCCGTCCCCGCGATGGTGGACGGTGACAGAGACTCCGGGCGTGCTGGCGCTCGCGGAAGCGCTGAGCTGAGAACTGTCCGCGACAGCCGGCGTTGCAAAGCTGCCGGCAGTAAGAGCCGCACCGGCGACGACAAGCGCGACGGACCTACCAGTGATCTTCATGAGCAATCCCTCCCCAGTGATTCCCCTTGCGGGGGACGACATCATCGAATTGCATATGCCGCCCGGCCGTAAAGCGGGACGAGGACGGTTGTCCGAGGTCCGGTATGCCCGATCCATAGGCTCTGTCGGGATATTTCTGCACCCCAACACGTCAATTAAGTTCGACTTTTCTACAACATTCCGCCCGATCCTTCAGCGCTGGCGCCCTCACCCTCCGCCACAGAAAGTGGCTGAGAAGAGTTCGCGGAGAACGACGAGCAGAGCCCTGCGAGGGGGCTGCCGTGGCGCCGATCAAACCCTGCCTGTCCCCGTCGGTACGGTCGCCGGGACGAGAAGGAATGCGCCCAGGAAGAAGTAGCCGTTGATCACCATGGTCCTCCGGGAGGGCCAGGTCCCGGTGGCGACGGCCTCCCCCTCCAGGCTCTCCATCGCCGACCGGTCGTGCGCGCAGCTGTTCTGGCTCAAGCCGACCTTGACGCGCTTGCGCCTGGGCGAAATCGGCGGGCAGGAACGCTCGGCCGACTCGACAGCGAGATCGTCATGGATTTACAGGGAGCGAGCGATGTCGCAGAACGAGGTGCTTGAGTTCGATGAGCTGCTCAGGGCCGCGCAGCACTCCGCCGCGCACCTGGAGATGCGCGACGTGTACGGCGTCGGCGACGAGAGCACGGACTTCGAGCTGTTCAGGCGTACGGGCGTTCACCCCGACGCGGACCCCGCCACCGCCGACTGGGGCGGCTGGGTCTCGTTGGTGAAGGAGGCCGTCGCCCGGGGTGTCGTCATGCGCCGCGCCCGCATCGTGTCCGAGCCCGTCACCGACTGCATCCGGTTCGAGCACGCCGGAACCACCGTGAACCTGGCCGCCGGGGAACTCGTCGCCTTCGCCTTCACCACCGCCGGCCTCGGCTCCCTCGGCGCCAATCACCACCCCGACAGCCCCGTCGGCGGTACGCGGTCCGCCCCCGGAGCGGTCAGGGCCGGGGGCGGACCATGTGCACGGGGTGGATCAGTGCACGTAGAGGGCGTACCAGGTGTGGCCGTCCATCTGCATCGGGCTGCAGTTGAACAGCGGGCCCCACAGGAGGGCTCCCTGCCGGCCTGCGGCGTTGCATTCGCTGGCGGTGTAGTAGGCCCCCTGGAAGTGCCAGGAGGAAGCCTGGGCGGTGGTCGCTCCGGCCAGCGGAATGGCGACCGCGGCGGCGACTGTGGCCGCGATCATGGCAATGCGTCGCTTCATGAGAACTCCCTGAATGAGTAGGCGACTTGACTGCGTATCAGCAGCCCCGGAAAGGCATCCCGTCGCAGCCGGGGGCAGCGTAGCCAGCCCTTCATCCATAGGTCCAGACCAACGACCGCACCAATCCGCTGCCGCTTTCCGGGGCCGGCCTCGGGTAGGTTGCGGCGCGAACACGGTTCGCCGCGAAGGGGGTTCGAAGTGGGCACGTGGGAAGCGGTCGAGGTCCCGCATCGCCTGGCGGCGTCCTACGCCACGGGCTTCGGGGAGCAGGGGAGGGCCTGGATCGCCGGCCTGCCGGCACTCGCGGCGAGCATGCTGGAACGCTGGGACCTGGAACGGGACGGGGCCGCGCGAGCCGGAGAGGCCTCACTCGTCCTGCCGGTGCTGCGCCCCGACCGTACGGCCGCCGTCCTGAGACTCCAGATGCCCCGGCAGGAGACCGCCGCCGCGCTGATCGGCCTCCGTACCTGGAACGGCGACGGGATGGTGCGGCTGCTCGATCACGACCCGGTGAGCGGCAGCATGCTCCTGGAGCGCCTGGACGGAGCCCGCACGCTGGCCTCGGTCGACGATGACGACGTGGCGATGAGCACCCTCGCCGCACTCCTGGCGCGGCTGGTCGCGGTCCCGGCGCCGCAGGGCCTGCGCGGTCTCGGCGCCATCGCCTCCGAGATGCTGGATCAACTCCCGCAGGCGGTCACCAGGTTGGCCGCCCCGGACGACCGCGGGCTCCTGCGCGGCTGGGCCTCGGCGGTGGCCGAACTGGCCGGCGAGCCCGGGGACCGGATGCTGCACTGGGATCTGCACTACGACAACGTGCTCGCCGGGCGGCGCGAGCCGTGGATCGCCATCGATCCCGAGCCGCTCGCCGGCGACCCGGGATTCGATCTGTGGCCCGCCCTGGACAGCAGGTGGGACGACGACGTGGCGAAGGGCGACACCCCGCGCATCGTGCGGCGCCGCTTCGATCTGCTCACCGACGCCCTCGGCCTGGACCGCGCACGCGCGACCGGCTGGACCCTGGGACGGCTGCTGCAGAACGCGCTCTGGGACATCGAGGACGGTGAGACCCGGCTCGCCCCGTCCGCCGTCGCGATCACGAACGCACTGCTCAGCCGGTGACCTCCGGCTCCGGCTCCCGCTCCCGCCTCCCCCGCCCGCTCCGGCGGGACAGCACAGTGGCCGGTACGAGAAACATCGCACCGAGGAAGAAGTAGCCGTTGATCACCATGGTCTTCCAGAAGGGCCAGGACCCGGTGTCGACGGCCTCGTCCTCCAGGCCGAGCAGGCCGTACGGGGTGAGCCCCGTGGCCGTGGTGATGTTCTCGACCAGGCCGGGCACACCCCGCAACGTCAGCACCGCGCAGCCGATCCACAGCGGCACCCGCACCAGCCAGGCCGGTACGCGCCGGCCCCACGGCCGGATCGTCGCGAGCACGCACGCCACACCGGCGGCCGACATGAGGACGATCAGGATGTCGTAGGCGAGGAAGACCCACACCGGGGTGCCGTCGTCCGGCCCCATCGAGTCCTCGTACATGACGCCCATCTGGACGTGCCATCCGAAGCACACCACCAACCAGGCGACGGCGGCGTACGCCCAGCGCCGGGTGCTCCCAGGTTCGGTTCGCATGGTTCGCATGGCCTCGACGCTAGGAGCCGGGGCGGGGGCGGGGCGTCGCCTCACAGCAGGAGGCCCTCCACCGCACGGGGGAGACCCACCGCAGAGACACCACCGCCGCCTCGCCCCCCCCTCAGCGCCCCCCGCCCCGCGCCACCAACCCCAGCAACTCCCCATGCGTCTCCCGGTCCGCCGCCGCGATCAGCCCGCCCGTCCCCCGGTCCACCGGCAGGCCGTCGAGCCCCGTGACCACGCAGCCCGCGGCCTCGCAGAGCGCGATGCCGGCCGCGAAGTGGACGCTGTCGAGGCGGAGGCCGGGCCCGCCGTCCGTGACGTACGCCGCGCGGCGACCGGCCGCGACCCAGGCGACGGCCACTGTGCTGGAGACGACGCGCGGCCGGAACCCGGCGACGAACTCCGGCGCGGCCAGCAGGTCCACCGCCCGGAAGGCCGGCGCGTGCGGGAACGGCGGGTCCAGGTTGACGTCCACCAGCCGCGAGCCGGCCGAGGGCGCGAGCGGTGCGTCGCGGCCGTCCGCCGACCGGACCCGGGCGCCCGCCCCGTCCGTCCAGAACACCTCGCCGCTGAACGGATCGGCCGACGCGGCGGCCACGACGGCCGGGCCCTCGCGCAGGGCGACGTTCACCGCGACGAGCATGTTGCCCACGGCGTAGTTCAACGTGCCGCACAACGGATCGACCAGCCACCGCCGCCCGGCATCGACCGACCCCGCCGCCCCGCTTTCCTCCCCCGTCACCGCGTCACCGGGCCGTGCCTCCCGGAGCACCGCGAGCACCGCCTCCTCCGCCGCGATGTCGGCGGTCGTGGCGAAGTCACCGCCGCCCTTCTCGTACCGCGTCAGCGCACCCCCGTACATGCGGCGAACCACCGCCGCCCCCGCCCGAGCCGCCCGAACGGCCAACGCCGCCTCGCTCTCCACGCCCATGATCACTGTCCTCCCGCACCCGCCCGGAAACCGCCGGTATGCAGCATGCACGCTTACACGAAGCCTCAGCCGACATCCCGGCGTGCGAACCGCCACCACGCCGCCGCCACCACCGGAATCAGGTGCACGGCCAGGGCGAGGAAGGCCGTGGTCGCCGTGGTGCCCTCCCGCATCGCCAGACAGGCGGCCTCGCCGAAACACGTGGTCCGGTCCGTCTCCATCAGAAGGCGCTCGTTGAGAACGGCGAACGTGATCCCGGAGAGCTGATGCGCGGCCAGGTCCGGGGCGTACTCCTGGACGACGCGGGCGGAGGCGACCAGGTACAGGAGGGCGATGCCGAGGGCCGTGGTCGTACGGCGGGTCAGCATGGCAAGGGCGTAACCCAGCAGCGCCATCAGGCCGACGAGGACCGCGCCGCGCGCCCCGACGACGGCGAGCACCGTCCAGTACCGCCCGTCGGCGCCGTCCAGCGATCCCTTGAAGTGGGCCACGCCCAGCAGGAGAGGCACGAAGAAGACCGTGGCCAGGAGGCCGACGCCGGTCGCGACGACGGTGACGAGCAGGCCACGGGTGAGGAAGAGCCGCGTGCGCCGGGGCTCGGCGGCGGTGAGCGTGAGCATCACGCGGGACGACCAGTCGGCGCCCCCGCTGAGGACCCCGAGAACCAGGGCGGCCAGCGACAGCCCGGACAGCACGGCGCGCAGATCGACGAAGGACGCCTTCGCCATGAGGTAGCGGGGGTCGTCGAAGAACTCGCGGGGCGACAAGGACTCCACCGACCCCGCAGGCCGGGTCGCCGCCTCCTGCGCGTACGTACGGTAGGCGGCTTCGGCCGCCCGCCACGCCGCCGCCACATCGGTGTGATGGCCGACGAAGGCGGATACGGCAAGGGCCAGCAGGATCACAGGGAGCGCGTAGAGGCCGTACCGGATGGGCTTCGGACCCAGTATCCGGTGCAGTTCCGCGCGGACGAGCCGTCCCAGGGGCGGCGACGAGGGCTTCGCCAGGAGAGTCGTCGTCATCAGCCGACATCCGTTCGGGTGGCGCGCCACAAAGCCAGGAGGAGGACCGGGAGGAGGTACAGGAGGATTCCGGCGAAGCCGTCCGCAGAGGTCAGGTCGACGTGCACCGCTTCGCAGCCGGGCCCCGCGACGCAGTCGGACTCCGCCATGGGGATCACGGGCTTCTCGTTGAGAACGGCGAAGGTCAGCCCGTCCATGTCGTACTCGGCCAGCCGCGGCCCCCGCCCCTCGAAAGCCCAGCCCGCGCCGGCGAGGTAGCCGAAGACGACGGCGAGCGCGACGGGAACGTGGCGCGTCATCGCCGCGAGGCTGTAGCCGAGGAGGGCCAGCAGCCCCACGAGCACGGTGCCCCGCAGGAGTTGGCCGGACAGCACCGCCCAGTACGTCGCGTCCAGGCCCGCCGTACTCCCCCGGAACCGGGCCGCGAGCAGCAGGCACGGCACGAGCAGCAGCCCGCACAGGGCGGTCACCGCCATCGACAGGCCACCGGCCAGCAGGCCACGGGTGAGGAAGAGCCGGGCGCGCCGGGGTTCGGCGGCGGTGAGCGTGAGCATCACCCGCGAAGCCCAGTCGGCCCCGCCGCCGACGATCCCGAAGACCGTGGCGGCCACGCAGAGCCCGAGCAGGACGGTGCGCAGATCGCCGAAGGAGAGCGACTCCATCAGGTAGCGCGGGTCGTCGAAGAAGTTGTCGCGTCCGATGGTGCCGGTCGGCATGCCCGTGCGGGCGGCCTGATCGAGGAACTCCCGGTAGCGGGCCTCCGATTCGCGCAGCGCCGGGCCGGTGTCCGGGCTGTGGGTGAACAGCTTCGACAGGCCGAAGGCCAGGGTCAGCAGCGGCAGCGCGACCGCGACGCGGCGTACGGCCGGGGGCGCGGTCAGCCGGTGCAGCTCGGACCGTACGAGGCGGCGCCAGGGCGGGGCGCCGTGGCCGCGCGCCTGGTCAACGACGGTCAAGGGAGCCGTCCTCCGCCGCCGCGTCGGCGGCCCGGACGGCCGCGACGTAGATGTCCTCCAGGGACACGGCCTCCACCAGCAGTTCGCGCGGATACACGTCCTGGGAGGTGAGCAGTTTCAGCACGTCGGGCGAGGACGCGGGGGACTGCGGGGCGGCCATGCGCAGCTCGTCCGTGCCGCGCGGGCCTGCGGTCCGGGTGAGGATGTGGCCGTTGCGCTCCAGTATGGCGACGGCCTGCTCGGCGACCGTGTCGTGCAGCCGCACCACCAAGTGCTCGGTCCCCCGCGAGATCAGCTCGGAGATCCCGGCGTCGCAGATGACGCGGCCGTTCCTGACGATGGTGACCCAGTCGCTGACCAATTCGACCTCGGCCAGGATGTGGGAGGAGACGACCACGGTCATACCGCGCTCGTCGCGCAGCCTCTTGAGCAATTCCCGCATGTCCCGCACGGCTTCGGGGTCGAGCCCGTTCATCGGCTCGTCGAGCACGAGCAGTTCGGGGCCGGAGATCAGCGCCCCGGCCACACCGAGCCTTTGTTTCATACCGAGCGAGTAGCCGGAGTAGGCGCGCCGGGCGGCATGGGCGATCCCGACCAGTTCCAGCACCTCGGACACCTCGGCGGCGCCCGCGCCGTGCAGTTCGCCGATCAGCCGGAGGTTGTGCTCACCGGTCAGCGAAGCGTTGAACGCGGGGCCTTCGATGAGCGCCCCCATACGGCCGGCGACATGGCGCTGGTCCTGGGGCAGCGGGTGGCCGAAGGCGTGGACCGTGCCGCTGTCGGGCCGGACCAGGCCGAGAAGCGTCTTGAGAGCGGTGGTCTTCCCCGAGCCATTCGGTCCGAGGAGGCCCACGATCGAGCCTCGCGGAATGGACATGGAGAATCCGTCGAGGGCCTGCTGCCTGCGCCCGCGCGCGGTGCGGAAGGACTTTCGTACGTTGTCGAATCGGACGAGCGGGTCGGAGGGCCCGATGTTTACGGGTTCCCGCGTCACGCCGCTTTACCGAGCTTTCCGGTTTTGGGTTCGGGGAAGGTCACGGCACAGTAGCCGGTCCTGTTTCCGGATTCCCAGGATTCCTTGTTGAGCGGCACGAAGAGCAGGCCGATGATGGAGCCCCGGTTCTTCGAAACAAGAGGCTCCAGCACGGGTTCGCACACCGTACGCATGGCGCTCATGACACCACGATCACCGGGAAACGGACTGTCCTTGCCCTCCGGCAGCGTGCCCTCGGAAAGGATCTCGAAGCGGTGCGGCGTCGCGCAGTCCACCGTCCCGACCTCTTCGTCCGACCGAACATCGCCCTGGAAGTTGGAGCACATGCCGACCTTGAGGTCGGAAAACGGTACGGGAGTTCCGCGCGGCAGATCACTCATCGCATCGCGGGAGTCCGCAGACTCCCCCACCCCGGGGCCGGAGCCCTTCGCTTCACCGTCGGTCGTGGCGCAGCCCGACAGCATCAGCGCTGCCAGGACGGCTGCGGCCAGCGACGACGCGAGATGATTGCGCATTCCTGGTTCGCCTTCTGGTGTGGGGCCGCATGCTGCCGCCGTTGTTGTACGCCCACCAAGAGGCACCCTTTCACGACAGCGACAGGAAGGGTCAACAACGATTAAAGCGATGGCTGGTTCACGGCTGCGTCGCTTTTGGCGAACCCCGCCGGACGGAAATCCTCCACAATTGCTCTACGTCATCGGCGAGTCAGCCAAGACGGACAATGCAGGCAGAGACCACCACTCCGCCCCCACGATGAGTGATCATCGCTGCGAGAACCCACCCTCCATGCCACGCCAGGCTGTCTCGATCCTGCCTCAGTGCGGGGCGGCCGGCGCGGTGCGGGCACGCGCCCGAGAGGTGGGGCGCCCGGTGACGGGCGTACGGGTTCAACGTGGCCGCAACGCGTGGACCCCCTCCCCCTCCAGGTCGTCGAGCGCCACGTGCCGGCCCATCACCGCGAGAAGCAGTGAGAGCACCGGGCCGGTGACTTCCGGGCCGGTGCCGATCACCACGTCGGCGTCGGTCGCGGTGAGGCGAAGAGGGGAGACCAGTTCCTTGGAGCCGCTTCCTTGGAGCCGCCGAAGGACGCGGGGGTGCGGACCTGTAGCCGGAGCGCCCGGACGACCGCGTTACGGGGGTAGGCGCGGGTGACTCCCAACGGGCGCCGGATGTCCTCGCCGTGGACGATCTCCTCTACGAGACGGCTGTCGAGGGGAGCAGGGGGAGTCGACGTTCGTGTAGCCACCCGGCGAAGGCGCGCCAGGGTTTCCGAGGGCGAGGCACCACGCTCGCGTGCCACGCCGTGGGCGTTCTGGCGGTGGAAGTCGAACCGCGCCCGGACAAGCCCGGCCGCGAAGCCGAGGCGGGTCGTGCGGGCCGAGTCGACCAGGTGGGCGACGACGTCGTGAACCGTCCACCCCTCGCACAGCGACGGCCGCTCCCACTGCTCGTCGCCAAGGCCCTCCAGGTCGCGGATCAGCGCGGCACGCTCCGCGTGCACGACCGGCCAGACGCCTCTTCCCAGTTCCGGACTTTCCATGCCGTCCCTCTCCCGATGATCAGCCGGCGCCCTCGCGGCCCCTCGGAGATACAGACTCACGATCACCCCGAACCTCATCGCGAAGTACCGCCCGCTCGCGCAGGGCCCGACAGCCCCGCGCGTACGGGTAGGACGTCGCCGCCTCACCGGGGCAGTTGGCCCTCCCAGTTCACTTCGCTCAGTCGTGCGCGTAGTACGTCCGCCGGTTGTGCGGCCTTCAGCAGTTCCAGGGGGCAGTCCCACTCGGTGCCACCCCCCGGTGGGCGCAGTTGTACGGACGGGCCTACGTGGCCCATCACCCGGCCCACGCGGCCGTCCCGGCCGTCCACCGCGAAGGAGCCGCGCTCCGGGGCGAAGGCCGCCGGCCCGGTCGGCTCACCGTGTGTCATGAGGCCGCCGCCTTCTCCTCCAGGACCTGGGCCAGGCGGGTCGCCGCCTCCATGTTGCAGCGGCCGAGGTCAACGAGGATCGCCGGGGTTTCACCCACGCACGACGCCGCGTCGATCCGCAGGGACGGGAGCTTCACCCCGGCCTTCAGGAACCCCTCGCGCAACAGCGCCACCACCTCTTCCGCGTGCTTGATCGTCTCCACTGCCGTCTCGCGCCGTTCCGTAGTCGTCATGATCCATTCCTTCCACACTGAGTAACGACGATGCATACCCAGAGTGGTGATCCTGTCGCTACGGTGGAAGAGGTTCCTGCCCAACAACGCAATCTGTGCAACCGGGAGTAGTCATGCCAGGTCCCAAGAAGCTGGACCCCTCCTCCTCGCCGCGCGCCCTACTCGGCGCCGAACTGCGCCACCGAAGAGAGAAGGCGGGCCTCTCCCAGACGGAACTGGCCGAACGCCTCTTTGTCAGCGGCTCGTTCATCGGCCAGCTGGAGTCCGGCGTACGGCGGATGCAGATGGAACAAGCCATCCAGTTGGATGACTTCTTCGACGCTGACGGCTTCTTCGTACGGAACTGCAAGGCCCTCGCGAAGTCCAAGTACCCGGATCACTTCGCGGAGGCCGCTGAGGCGGAGGCCCGTGCGACGGAAATTAAGGAGTACGCGCCCCAGCTCATCCCCGGCCTGTTGCAGACGGAGGCGTACGCGCGCGCGGTGTTCCGGTCGTACCAGCCAACTGCTGCCGAAAGTGTGATCGAGGACCTGGTAGCGGGACGCCTCGAACGAACTCAGCTCCTCTCCGATCCAACAACCCCGATGTTGTGGGTCGTACTGGACGAAGGGGTGTTACGTCGACGGGTGGGCAGCCCGAAGGTCATGGCAGAGGCACTGCGTCACGTCGCCAGCCTGATAAGGCAGCATCGGATCATCGCGCAAGTACTGCCGTTCGCGGCGGGTGCGCACCCGGCAATGGGCGGCAGCCTCAAGCTCATGGCCTTCTCCGATGCACCGCCACTCGCCTACCCGGACGCCCTCGGTTCGGGCCGATTGCTGGACGATCCAGCGACCGTCAGGCAGTACGAACTGACCTACGATCTACTCGTGGCCAGCGCGCTTTCACCGACAGCGTCACTGGCTTTGATCGAGTCGGTGGCGGAGGATTACGAGCATGAAGCAGACGAGTACTGACTACGGCCTGGCCACGAGCACTTGGCGCAAGTCCACGTACAGTGACGGCAGCGGCGGCAACTGCCTCGAAGTCCTCGACGGCATCCCCAACGCCGTCCCCGTCCGCGACTCCAAGGTGACGGACGGCCCGGCCGTCGTGTTCCGCGCGGCCGCCTGGCAGACGTTCGTCGCGGACGTCAAGACCGCCTGACGCAGAAGGGGCCCGGAGCACAAGCTCCGTGGCCCCGTGCCCTCTTGCAACGAACAGCGCGTCTCACTCAACCGAGCGGCGGAGGATTGCAAGCATGAAGCACACCAGCACGCACTACGACCTCTCCACGGCCGTCTGGCGCAAGTCCACGTACAGCGGAGCCAGCGGCGGCGACTGCCTCGAAGTCCTCGACGGCATCCCCAACGCCGTCCCTATCCGCGACTCCAAGATCACCGAAGGGCCGGCCGTCATCTTCGGCGCGGGCGCCTGGCAGACGTTCGTTTCGGATCTCAAGCTCGCCTGACGCAGGTGGGGCCCGAGGCTCAAGTTTCGGGCTCCGAGCGCTCTTTGAGCGGAATGGTTGGGGGGACTTGTACCCACCCGCCCACCCTTGTGACCCGCAAGGGTGACTTCTGGCGATTGACTTGCGACGGAGCGTAGTCCCGTTCTAGCTTCGGCGAGGACTTAGACACAGACGGCCCCTGCCGGTGCGCAAACACCGCCAGGGGCCTGACCACCTCGATCGCAAGCTAAAGGGAAAACGATCTGATGGCTGACGGCCAGTTTAGTGGCGACCCTTCGCCCAACCACCCGATGGCGAACCCCGGTTACGGCAAGCGTTCTGCACCCGATCAACGCCCTCGTACCGGCGCCGACTTCACTCACCTCGTACCGCGTGACGCGGCCATCGCCTCGTACATCGACGGCTTGCCGGACGGCGCCGACATCTCCGTAAAGACGCTCGCGAAGACACTGCCGTACGGGCAGTGCGCGGTCCGTACAAGCCTCAACCGCCTTCAGGAAGCCGGGCACTTGCGCCGGGGCAGCGACTGCGTGGCGAGCGGGGAACAACTCGTGTGGGTGACGCGTACGTTCTTCTCGCGGACCGCGCGGGACGACGCGTGGTGGACGGCGTTCGCACGGGGCGACGCCCCCACGGAGCCCGAACGGGCCACGCGGTCAAGGGCGTTCATTCTGCTCGCCGCGCTCGGACGCACCGCCCCCGCGCTGTCGCTGGCGCAGCGGGACTGCGTGGCGCTGGAGCCCTCGATGAGCGAGTGGCTACGGCGGGGCGCGACGCCCCCGGAGATCCTGAACGCCCTCACCACGGGCCTCCCGGACCGCATCCATCACCCGGCGGCGTTCGTCGCGAACCGCCTCCGCACGAAGCTCCCGCCCGCGCGCGAGGCCACGCCCCGGACGGTGCTGCGCACGCTGGAGTGCAGCGAATGCCGCGTACCGGGACCGCCGGAGGCGCTGTTGGGCGGCAAGTGCGCACCCTGCCGTGGCGCCAGGCCGCGAACCCGGGCCGCCGCGCCCGCGCTTCCTCCGCACAAGGTCCGGGCTCAGGCACGAGCCGCCCGAGCGGGCCTGATCCCCAAGGGCGAACGCCCAGGCCGCTGACGGGGCTCGGGCTCGTGGCTCGGGGCTTGAATGTGCTTCCGCACGCCCGAGCACGCCGGGCGCATTTCGTAAATTCATCCCGCATATTCGTTTCGGCACCCAAGTAGTACTTTTCCTGCCACTCTTTGGTGTGGTTAGTCGAAATACCCCAAGGGAATATTACGAGGGCACGGAAAAGCAGACTTCCTCTTCACGATTCACACTTCGCACCTCTGTCGGAGAAGGGGAAGTCCAGCCGCTCTCCGTCGCTGCCGACCGCCCGTCCCGCCTCTCTCCCCCCCGGCAGGACGGCATCCCCCCACACGCACGACGCATGTGCCAAGAGCACCAGGAGGCAGCATGGCCCCCTCGTCCGTCCCCCGTCCCTCGAAGAGCCCACCCTCCGCCCGGTCCGACGACGCACGCTCCATCGCGGCCGGTCAGGCCGCCCCCACCTGCGACCACGGTTGCGAACCCCTTCCCCCCACCGACGAGCAGGGCCCGCCCGGACCCCAGGGCCCTCCCGGACCACAAGGACCGTCCGGCCCGCAGGGCCCGCCCGGACCCCAGGGGCCCCAGGGACCGCAGGGCCCCCAGGGAGCGACGGGCCCGTACGGCCCGGAGGGCGAGACCGGCCCCGAGGGTGCGGTGGGCGCGACCGGTCCGGAGGGCCGTCCGGGCCAGGACGGCCGCGACGGCAAACCCGGCATCCAGGGGCTCTCGGGGATCGACGGCAAGGACGGCCCTGTCGGCCCCCGTGGACCCCAGGGCCCTCGCGGCGACACGGGGCCCGAGGGGCCCGTGGGTCCACGCGGACCTCGCGGGCCCAAGGGCGAGGCCGGTGACCCGCCCAGCCCGGAATACCTCCGCCAACTGCTGAGGGAACTGCTCGCGGAAGCCGGGTTCTGCCTGCCGGCGTGAAGACCGCCCGTACGCGCGGTGCGCTCGGCCACACGATCACGGCCGAGCGCACCGCCGTACCCCTCCGTACCCCTCCGCGCCCCAACAGGGCTCGCAACCGGCCTTGTCGGTGCCCCGTGACACACTGCACTGGCTGAGGGTGGGGGGATGCGTGTGAACAGGGTGCGGTGGGCTGTCGTCTGCATGGCCACGGTGGCGATCGGACTGACCGGCTGTACGTCCGACCCGGCGGCCTCCGGTCCGAGGCCGGAGGATTCCGGTCCGATCACCAAGGCCAAGATGCGCCTGGTGCTCGACGGCATCACCGAGGACGTCGGGGCGCCGGCCAACGACCCGGAGGTCGCCGCGAGAACGGAGACCACCGACAACCCGCTGGGCAAGTGCTTCGTCGAGTACAAGGGATTCGACAAGACCGCCACCAAGCTGAACATCGACCACGCCAGAGCCGTGGCGACCGCGCTGACCGACCGTGGCTGGTCGGAGAAGCGGGGACGCGACGACGACAGCAAGGCGTCGGACCACGGGACCGCCGTGATCCGGTCGGTGTTCAAGAAGCGCGGCTGGACCGTGGTCATGGACTACCGCCAGTCCTCGGACTTCCGAGTGCTCAGCCTGGGCAGCTTCGAGGACGCCTGCGCCAAAAAAGCCCAGGGAACCACGCCCACCGGCTGAATGAGTTCAAGTCAGGTTTCTCCATACCCCGGACGTTCATCGTGCTGCGGCTCTACCATCGACGGATAGTAGTGAGCGGATTATGGATAGCAGGAAATCTCGATCCTGCCCGGGGGCACAGATGGTTCCAGGTGTGCAGCGTTTCGTGGGTGCGGTGGGAACGGTGGCGGTCGCCGCGTTGGTGAACGTGGCCACCGGATTCCTCACCGACCACCGATCGACGGCGTGGTGGGTTTCTGCGGCGGTGTTGCTCGTGGTCGGAACCGCGGTGCAGTGGTGGCTTCCGGTGACATCGGAGCCGGACAGAAGCCAACGGGCCGATGACAACCAGGTCGACGGCAATTTCACCCAGGCGTCCTCCGGACCCACGGCGCAGGAAGCGCACCGGAACCGCGTCAAGGGCGATTTCGGTCAACACCAGAATGGGTGAGCCGCCGAAGAAGTCCCGAGAGGCGTTCCGCCGACGCACAGCCCGTCGCCCCGAAACCGCGCAGGGCGCGAACGGCAACGTCGTCGGCAGGGACCTGCGCCAGGAAATCAACATTCACGTCGGCACCGCGGCCGAGGCCAAGAAGGCACTGGGCGGCGCCTCGCGCGCCCCGAGCCGCCGCGCGGTCCTGCTCGGCGGCGCCGCACTGGCCGCGACGGCCGGCACACTGGTCGCCGTACGCCTCACCGGCACGGACGACGGCAGGAAGCCGCAGGGCCCGAGGCCGCTGAGCGATTTATTCGCCTTCAGCAAACGTGATTCCGCCCCCTTCATCGAAGCGGGGTTCACGAAGCGGATCGACGCCACGATGCAGACGCCGGACAACAAGAACGAGTACTGGCTCTTCTCCGGGGCGCAGGTCACTCGCATCCAAGTGACGGACGGGGAGAGCAATTTCGCCGACGTGGTACAGAACCCAGGACCGCTGACCAACTGGGGCTCCCTCCAGGCCGCCCCTGGCGAAGACTCCCCACCGTTCGAGAAGATCGACGCTGTGATGCGGTGGCCGGACGACAGAAACAAGTACTGGCTCTTCTCGGGTTCACGTTTCCTTCGTGTTCATGTGAACGACGGTTTCTACCATGTGGACACCAGGGTTCCGGAAGATTCGCAGCCGAATCCGCAGCCGAATCCGTTGAGCTACTGGGGTTCCCTCAGCGACACTTCTCCATCATTCGCGAAGATCGACGCCGTAGCGAATACACCGGACAACAGAAACGAGTACTGGGTCTTCTCGGGTTCGCATTACCTCCGCCTCAAAGTGGCTGACGGATCAATCCACGACGATGACGTGGTACAGAACCCGAAGCCCTTGAGCAACTGGGGCGGACTCGACCGCTACCCGAGCTTCGCGTCGGGAATCGACGCCGTGATGCAGATGCCGAACGACCCGAAGGAGTACGTGGTCTTCTCGGGCCGACAATACCTTCGCACGGCATGGACGGGCTCGACGTGGTCGGTCAAATAGATCAAGCGCCGCTCGATGATCGCCGCGCCCGTGGCACCACCTCCGACACGGGCGTCACGGGCGGTGTACTGGTCGTGCGGGGTTGCCCGCTCCCACACCATCTCGAAGGCATCCGTGACGAGCTTGACGACCGAGGGCTCTTCAGCGAACTCGCGTCCGGCTCAGTCGCCGTCGGGTATGCCGACGAACCGTAGCGCCATGGCGATCTCCCTTGTCCAGCCAGTTGCGGGTACTTGCGGGTGCTTGCGAACGAGGCTTCTCCCGAGCATGAACGACGTCAAGGGTCTCTTGAGCTGAGAATCGCGCAGCGGGTGGGCACGGAGGCGGCTGGCTGCGGACGGCTGGAAAACCGCCGAATCAGGCTTCGTCCCGCAGCCGGTATCGGCCCCTTGCCGGGCCTCCGACAGCCGTAGGGGCGGCTGTCGTCCCGAGGGCAAAGGGGTTGCCTCCCTCGCGTGCTCCGGGGAGGCGCAGCACGCCGGAGCAGCAATCGCCATATGCCACCTGACCTGGTCTTTCACCTTCGCCGTCCTTACGATCGAACATGGTCGAGAGGAGGGCCGGATGGACCGGACCGTACGCACTGTCGAGGACGTACTCACGCTTCTGGACGGGCTCTTCGCCTCTGAGTCCCAGGCCGATCGCGGGGCGGCGACCGGTGACGGCCGGAGCTTCTGGGACGGCTTCTACGCCGACCGGTCAAAGCCCGTCCCCTTCTTCGCAGCAAAGCCGGACGAGAACCTGTCCGACTGCCTGAACCGGGGCGTGATCACACCCGGCCGGGCCCTGGATCTGGGCTGCGGGCCCGGTCGCAACGCCCTGTACCTCGCGGCGCACGGCTTCGACGTGGACGCGGTCGACCTCTCGCCCGTGGCCGTCGCATGGGGCGAGGAACGGGCGGCCGAGGCCGGGGTCGACGTCCGCTTCCTGTGCGGTGACGCCTTCGCGCTGCCCGTGATCGCGTCGAGCGGGCGGTACGACCTGGTCGTCGATTCGGGGTGCTTCCACCACCTGCCGCCCCACCGACGTGTCAGCTACCTAGATCTCCTCGACCGCGTCCTCGCGCCGGGCGGCCACCTCGCGCTCACGTGTTTCGCCGCCGGCGAGGCGGGGATGGGGTCCGAACGCAGCGACGCCGACCTCTACCGCGAACGCCACTTGCAGGGCGGCCTCGCCTATACCCCCGAATCGCTGCGCTGGATCTTCTCCGACCTGGAAGAGATCGAACTGCGCCGGATGCGGGAGGAACCGCCCGAGTCCCAGTTGTTCGGCGTGCCGTTCCTGTGGACGGCACTCTTCCGCCGGGACGCGGCGGGTTCGTAGGTGTACGGGGGGCGCAGCCTACGGCCGGGGCGTCGTTGCGTTCAGGATGCGGGTCAGCGTTCGGCGGCCCAGTTCGCTCATCGGTGGGTTGCTCTCCGCGTAGTACCAGACCAGGCCCATCGCCTGCTCGAACGCCCACGCCTTGCCACGTTCCCACTCCAGCTCGTCGCAGCCCAGTGCGCGCCGGAACGCCTGCCGCGGGCCCGCCCGCAACAGGTGCCAGGCGCCGACGAGGTCCAGCGCGGGATCGGCCGCGCCGAAGCCCCCGGTGTCGAGTACGCCGCCGAGTCGGCCTCCCGCGACCAGCACGTTGCCGGGGATCAGGTCTCCGTGGCTCATCACGTCGGGCGCCGTACGCGGCAACTCCCGCAGCCCGGACCAGATCTGGCGGAGCCGGGGCACGTCGAGCAGGCCCTCGCTCTCCTCGAAGCACCGCGCCATCCACGCGTCATGATCGGTGAGGACACCGCCCCGGTTGTCACCGTCGAAGACCCGCCCGCGCGTATCGGCCGTGCGCAGGGCGGCGACGAAGCCCGCGAGATCCTCGGCGAAGGCGTCCGACCCGCTGGGGTCCTCCTCCAGGGCGACCCTCCCCGGCACCCACGTCTGCACCGACCACGGCATGGGATACCCCGCGCCGGGCCGCCCCAGCGCGACGGGCTCCGGAACGGGGACCGGCGACACCCCCGCCAACTCCGCGCTCGCCCGCGCCTCCCGCTCCAGCACGACCAGCGCCTCGTCGGCCCCGACGCGCCGCAACGGGAACCGCGCGGAGAGACCGTCCCCGATGCGAAAGATCGCATTCACCGTCCCGGTCGACGCCAACGCCCGAACCGGCTCCCCCGCCCACTGCGGAAACTGCGCCCCCACGAGGGCCGCGACGACCTCGACGGTCAACTCGACTTGGTCATCGTGCATCACGGGCAGGCCCTGGACCTAGACCGCCATCAGGTTTGTGGCCACGTTCAGGCGGTCGAAGAACGTGCCGACCGTCGGTGAACCGATGCCCATGCGTCGCAGCTCCAGCACGGCTTCCGCAGCCGTCTCCCGTACGCCGCGCGCCGCACGGGAGATCCCCAGCATCTGACGTCGCTGATGCCAGATCCGGTAGTGCTCCACGAGGGAGAACGGATGGAGGGAGCGCCGGAACCGGTTCGTCATCTCGATGTAGTCGAGTTCGATCGACTCGATCATGTGCCCAAGGAGCCGCTGGATCTCCGCCAGATGCTCGCAGCTCGCCTCGGGCCTGTTCCGGTCGAGTTGCATGACCTCCGTCTTGACCTTCGCGAGGGTGGGGCGGATGGACATGACCAGTGGCCCGATTTCCTCGGTCAGGATGACGTCCGCCTCCGCCGGCGACAGCTTGCGCGTCATCCCGACCACGTAGCTCGGCCCGCTGCGGGTCAACGCGCTCACGAGGGTTGATCCGTCCAGCGACGACTGAGCGTGAGGCGCCACGCGATAGCTCGGCCCGCTGTGAGTAAAAGCGGACCAAATCGAATCGAGCGTCGACTTAGACATTGCCACCTCCACTTGCCACATTCGACGGCGCCCCTTGTGCTGCGCCGGGTTGAGCGGGCTGAACTCCGACACTCTGCTGCGGCGGGATGTCATAGACGGGCGCCAAGGTGACCTCCTTGGGCGCCGCGCGACCCCACTTGTCGATAATGGCAGGAGCCCCGGCCCCCGCCAGGACCGCGCCGAAGGCGCTGAGGGGTCCGGAAATGGCCAACACCCAGGCCACCCCCGCCCCCAGACCCGTGCGCAGGATCTCGATGGCGAGCCAGATCTTGAACGTCACGCCGCCCGGTGCATGCCAGGGCCAGATCTTCTCGCCCTGCAAGTAGCGAAACATCGTTAACCCGGAGATGAACAGGCCGCCAAGCGCCCCGTACCCCAGCATGCCTGCCTGCTCCACAGTCACCCCTGACACAACACAGTCGGATCGTACCCATCCTGACGCCCACTCACCTCAGAACGTCCCCCGACAGCCCGCATCCGGCCAACCTCCCCGCGCCATCCGGCCTGCGGCGCACCTCAACGCCCCCACGGCAGCCCCCGCAGCACCGCCCACCCGCCGAGCAGCGTCGCTCCGGACCAGAGCAGGGTTCTCGCGGCCACGCCGAGTCCCGAGATTCGGGTAGCGGCCGCCGGGTTGCCCGGGTGCCGTGGGGAGGCGGGTTCCGACCAGAGGTACGCCTGCGCACCCGACCCCGTGAGCACGCACGCCACCAGCCAGTACCCGGCGTTCACACTCCGCAGCGAGCCTCGGAAGCAGGCGTCCACCAGCACGCCCAGGAACGCCGCGAGCACCGCCCACTGGAGCAGGCCGGGCTCGATGAACCGCCAGTACAGCACGGGCGCCAGGACGGAGAGGCCGCCGAGGCCGGCCAGCGGGTCCACGTCGTCGAAGGCGACGCCCTCGCCCGCCGGGCCGAGTTCCGTCCGGGCCAGAGCGATGAACTCCTCCTCGACCCCACCCCCCAGCTCCTCGAAGCGGTACGTGACCGCCTTGTCCCCCAACAGCCCCACGGACCACCGCGCCTGGACCTCCGCCGGGGACACGTAGACCACATGCACGACGTCCACCCGCCCGCCCCGCACGTCCTCCCGCAACTCGTCCATCCCCACGCCCCGCGGACACACCGCGGACATGGCGCTCAGGCACCCCAGGCAGAGGACCACCAGAGCAACCGCGCGTACGGTCCAGACCCAGTACGGCCCACCGACCGCCGGTCTAGCTGTCACGCTCTCCTCCGCGCCCCGGCGTCGTGCCCGCGCGCAGCGCCTGCAGCAGTCGCGTCAGTGCCGCTTGCGTGTGGGGCAGGTCCTCGGGCCCGGACGCGGAGGAGGCGAGCCACAGGGCGGCCTCGTTCATCGCGCCGGACAGCAGGTGGACCAGGGGCGCGACCGGCTGCGGGGCGATGATCCCCGCCTCGACGAGGGAGGTCAGCGCGTCGGCGAGGTGGCGGGCGGAGGCGGCCTCGTCCATCGCCCGCCACTCGCTCCACCCCAGCACGGCGGGCCCGTCGACCAGCATGACGCGCTGGATGTCCGGATCGGTCGTCACCGTGAGGAACTCCTGGCAGCCGGCGACCAACTGGTCCCAGGGATCGTCGTGGGCATCGGCGGCGGCGGCCACCCGGCGCCCCACTTCCTGCTGCATCTCCTCCAGGACGGCACGGAACAGCTCCGCCTTGCCGGTGAAGTGGTGATACAGCGCGCCCTTCGTCACCCCGGCCGCCCCGACGATCTCCGCCAGGCCCACCGCGCCGTAGCCACCGGCCGAGAACAGGCGCCGGCCCTCCCGCAGCAACGTCTGCCTGGTCAGCTCCCGCTGCTGCGCCCGGATGCCGTCCTGTCGCATCGCACTCCTCATTGACATACCGAAGGTATGTGAATAGCTTCTTCGCATACTGACGGTATGCGAAAGGGTTCAGACATGAAGCTGACCGGTTTCTATCCCGTGATCGGCACAGCGAAGCTGCGAGAGTCCCACGCCTTCTACACCCGCCTCCTGGGGTTCGAGACGACCTTCGAGGCCGACTGGTACGTCAGCCTGCGCCGCCCGGAAGCCCCCGGCTACGAACTCGCCCTCCTCGACCACACCCACCCCACCGTCCCCGCCGACCACCGCGTCCCCGCGCAGGGCCTGCTGCTCAACTTCGAGGTGGAGGACGTGGACGCGGAGTGGGACCGCCTCGTCACCGGCGAAGGACTGCACCCCGTCCTCGAACTGCGCAGCGAGGACTTCGGCCAGCGGCACTTCATCGTGGCCGACCCCAACGGGGTCCTGATCGACGTCATCACCCCGATCGCCCCCACGGAGGAGTATCGCGACCAGTACGTCACCGGCTGAGACACACGGCACTCACGCCGTACGCAGCACCGCGAAGATCCCCCGGACCTCCTCGTCGTCCGGCGTACGCCACGGGCCGGAGACGTGACCCGTCGCGCCCTCCGGGAGAGACAGGGCGCCGGGGCGCAGGACGCGGTTGATGTGGAGAACGGCACCACCCGTGAGGGTGAGGTCCGTACCGTCCGGGCCATCGGCGGCCTGGGCGGTTACGGTGTCGAACGGCCCCGCCTCCGAGGCGTGTTCGATGCTCGGGTCCGGGGTGTCGCTGACGCTCTGGGCCTGCGCTTCGGCACGGCCGTCGAGCAGGGCGAGGAGCTGCGCGGTCAGGACCGGGTCGTGGAACCCGTCGTACACCCACCGCTTCCCCAGCACCCCGTGCTCGGTCGTCCCGACGAGCGCGTCGCGCGCCTCGTCGAGCGCGGCGCCCCGATAGGTGAGCGGCACGAAGTACGCGGTCGGCCCGTCGCCCGAGGTGTCGGTGACCACCATGAACTCCATGCCCACCTCACCCTGCGGATCGTCCAGCCGGAACCCGCCGGACCGGACGAGCTCCGGACGCGGGGAACCCACGTACCAGGCGCGGGTCGGCAGCCAGTCGGCAAGCAGTTCGAGCTTGGTCGGAGCCAGGGTGGTGCGGTGGATGACAGCCATACCGGAAGCCTCTCCCATGGGTCGTACGAACGACGGATTCCCCTCCGTACGGGCCCGGTTGCCGAACCCGTACGGCCCCCCGACCCTACGACCCCCGGCCCCTGCCGGTACCGCTCACTCCCCCGCCACCGGCAGGTTCAGTTCCGAGTCCGCGTGCACCGTGACGCGGATCGGGACGAACTCCGTCGCCTCCGTGCGCGGCATGTCCGTGCCGGGGTTCGGGGCGTAGCGGGGGTGGGCGCCCGGAGCGATCTGCCAGCGGATGCGGTGGCCGGGGGCGAAGACGTGGGCCGTGTGGCCCAGAGGGACGGTGAGGCGGGCGGGGTCGGAGCCGGTGGTACGGAGCCGGGCCACGCCGTCGCAGACGTTGGTGGAGCGGCCCTCGGGGTCCACGTCGCACAGGCGTACGAAGATGTCGCCATATCCCGTGTCCGTGGCGGCGCTGACGCGGGCGGAGACCGGGCCGAGGACGGTGAGCGGGTCCGTCAGGGCGGGTCCGGTGAAGGTCAGCACGTCCTCGCGCGCCTCCAGGGACCTGTTGTCGCGCGCCCCGGCGGTACGGGAGAGCACCGGGCCGCCGAGTGAAGGCGTCGGGTCCGCCGGGTCGTGGCGCAGGGAGGCCACGGGGGCGGCGTCCGTGGGCGCCTCGCGGGTGAGGTGGCCGTCCCGCGTCGGGTACCAGGAGGCCGTGCGCGCGGCCGGGGGCCACGCTTCGAGGTCGCGTACGGTGCCGCCCTCGCCCCCCGCGTGCACGCGCACCGGCGTCGGGCGCAGCCCGGACGGGTCGTCGCACAGATGGGCGCGCAGCCAGGCCAGGGACTCGGCGAACACCTCGGACCAGCCGGCCTGGAGCGCGGAGGTGTGGGTCCAGGGGCCGACGAGCAGGGACACCTCGGCGCCGGCGCGGCGCAGCCGTTCGTACTGCTCGAAGCTCTGGCGCCCGAGGACGTCGTGCCATCCGGTGATCAGGGCGGTGGGCACGGCGGCCGGGCCGGGCGCCCCGGACACCTCGGGCGCTCCGGGCGCTCCGGGCGCTCCGGGCGCTCCGGGCGCTCCGGGCGCTCCGGGCGCTCCGGCCCCCACGGACGCGCCCGCCCAGTACGCGTCGTCCCCGTCCGGGTGGGCCATGACCTCCTCCAGCCACGGCACCTCGCCCAGCGCCCCCGCGTACGCCCCCCGCAGCGGCCTCGCCGCGGCGATCCCGCGCATCGCCCGCTGCAGCCGCAGCGTCGCCCGGACGAACGGGCCGAGGCCGCGGTGCTGGTACGTCATCCCGGCGCCCACCGCGAGGGCCGTCTCCAGGTTCAGGATGCCGTCCGTATGGAAGAGGGCGTACGGGTCGTACAGGCCCACCTGCACCACCATCGCCCGCAGTTCCGGGGGCGGTTCGAGGGCCAGCGCCTCCTGCGTGTAGCCGAGGTAGCTCGGGCCGACCGTGCCCAGCCGGCCGTCGAACCACGGCTGTTCGCGGAGCCAGGCCACGGCCGCCCGGCCGTCCGGTGCCTCGTTGCGCCAGAGGTGGAAGTCGCCGCCCGAGCCCCCGGTGCCCCGGCAGCTCTGGAGCACGACGTGGAAGCCCTGCTCGGCGAAGAGCATCCCGTACTGCGGGGACCACGGCACTCCGCGTCCGTACGGCGACCGCACCAGCAGCGTCGGGAAGTCGCCCCCGGCGCGCGGGAAGTAGTGGTCGGTGACGAGCGGGCTGCCGTCCGCCGCCGGGACCGTCAGCCCGCGCTCGACGCCCACCGCGTACCGCGCGGCGGGCAGGCCGCGCCAGGTGGCGCGCATCAGCCGGGAGGCGAGCGGCGGCTTCCCGGCCGGCGGAGTCCACGCGGTGTGGGATCGGGCGTCATGCGTCGGTCGGGTCATCTTCGCCTCCATCGGCACCTCATTCTCGTACTGTGTACGAGAATACTGATGCCGAGCGTACTGGATGCTTGGATGGACTGCGGAGGCGATCCGAGGGGGAGAGAGGCGGAGACCGTGACCGGCACCGAAGGGCCCGGCGGCCTGGACCCGAGAACGCTCTGGCTGGGGCACGACCGCCCCCGGCGCGGACGGCGGCCCGCGTTCAGCCGCGAGGCGATCACCGCGGCCGCGATCGCCCTCGCGGACTCCGAGGGCATCGACGCGGTCACCATGCGGCGGGTCGCCGCCGAGGTGGGCGCCGGCGTCATGTCGCTCTACAGCTACGCCCCCGACAAGGAGACGCTGCTCGACCTGATGATCGACCACGTCTCCGGTGAGCTGCCCACGACCGGCCCGCTCACCGGCGACTGGCGGGCCGACCTCAAGAACATCGGCCGCCTCCAGCGCGCCCATATGCTGCGCCATCCATGGCTGCCGGCCGCCGTGCAGGCCCGCCGCTCCCTGGGGCCCCGCACGCTGGACTTCCTGGAACACGCGCTCGCCGCCCTGCGGCCCAGCGGACTGGACGGGGCGGCCCGGCTGGAGGTCTTCGCCCAGCTCACCTCGTTCGTGGCGGCCCACGCGTCCTACGAGATCGGCCAGGCGCGGGCGGCCGGGGAGCCGGGGCGGGCGGCGGCCGAGGCGCTGTACCTGGCCGAGGTGGCGGCGGACGGCCGCCATCCGGAACTGGCGGAGGCGCTGGCGACGGCGGGGCGGCCGGTCACCCCGGAGGCCATGTTCGACCGGTTCCTCACCCGGCTCGTGGACGGCCTCGACGCGGGCTGAGCCCGTACGCGTAGCCGTAGCCGCAACCCGTACGCGTACGCACGACGCCGTACGCGTACACACGACGACACCGGCCCCCGGGGACGAGTCCCCGGGGGCCGGTGTCTTGGTACTGCTGGAATCCCGATCCGGCAGGATCAGAAGTCCATGTCACCGCCCGGCATGCCGCCCGGAGCGGCCGCGGCGGCCTTCTCCGGCTTGTCGGCGATGACGGCCTCGGTGGTGAGGAACAGCGCGGCGATCGACGCGGCGTTCTGCAGCGCGGAGCGCGTGACCTTCGCCGGGTCGAGGATGCCCTCGGCGATCATGTCGACGTACTCGCCGGTCGCGGCGTTCAGGCCGTGGCCGACGGCCAGGTTGCGAACCTTCTCCACGACGACGCCACCCTCGAGACCACCGTTGACGGCGATCTGCTTGAGCGGGGCCTCCAGGGCGAGCTTCACGGCGTTGGCGCCGGTCGCCTCGTCACCCTCCAGCTCCAGCTTCTCGAAGACGGCCGAGGCCTGGAGCAGAGCCACGCCACCACCGGCGACGATGCCCTCCTCGACGGCGGCCTTGGCGTTGCGCACCGCGTCCTCGATGCGGTGCTTGCGCTCCTTGAGCTCGACCTCGGTGGCGGCACCGGCCTTGATGACGGCCACGCCGCCGGCCAGCTTCGCCAGACGCTCCTGGAGCTTCTCGCGGTCGTAGTCCGAGTCGGAGTTCTCGATCTCGGCACGGATCTGGTTGACGCGGCCCTGGACCTGGTCGCTGTCACCGGCGCCGTCGACGATCGTCGTCTCGTCCTTGGTGATGACGACCTTGCGGGCGCGGCCGAGCAGGTCGAGACCGGCGTTCTCCAGCTTGAGGCCGACCTCCTCGGAGATGACGGTGCCGCCCGTGAGGATGGCGATGTCACCGAGCATGGCCTTGCGGCGGTCGCCGAAGCCCGGAGCCTTGACGGCGACGGACTTGAAGGTGCCGCGGATCTTGTTGACGACCAGGGTCGACAGGGCCTCGCCCTCGACGTCCTCGGCGATGATCAGCAGCGGCTTGCCGGACTGCATGACCTTCTCCAGCAGCGGAAGGAGGTCCTTCACGTTGCTGACCTTGGAGTTGACGATCAGGATGTACGGGTCGTCCAGGGACGACTCCATGCGCTCCATGTCGGTGGCGAAGTACGCCGAGATGTAGCCCTTGTCGAAGCGCATACCCTCGGTGAGCTCCAGCTCCAGACCGAAGGTCTGGGACTCCTCGACGGTGATGACGCCTTCCTTGCCGACCTTGTCCATGGCCTCGGCGATCAGCTCGCCGATCTGGGTGTCGGCGGCGGAGATGGAGGCGGTCGAAGCGATCTGCTCCTTGGTCTCCACGTCCTTGGCCTGCTCCAGGAGGGCGGCGGAGACGGCCTCGACGGCCTTCTCGATGCCCCGCTTGAGAGCCATCGGGTTCGCACCCGCGGCCACGTTGCGCAGACCCTCGCGGACGAGCGCCTGGGCGAGAACGGTGGCAGTGGTCGTACCGTCGCCGGCGACGTCGTCCGTCTTCTTGGCGACCTCCTTGACCAGCTCCGCACCGATCTTCTCGTACGGGTCCTCCAGCTCGATCTCCTTGGCGATGGAGACACCATCGTTGGTGATCGTGGGGGCGCCCCACTTCTTCTCGAGGACGACGTTGCGACCCTTGGGGCCAAGGGTGACCTTGACGGCGTCGGCGAGCTGGTTCATGCCGCGCTCGAGACCGCGCCGGGCCTCCTCGTCGAACGCGATGATCTTGGCCATGTGAAGTGGTCCTCCCGGACAGGGGTGGATTGCTCCGGACCGAGTGGCGCCCGCGACGGACGGCCTGCGTGCCGGTCGGTTCCTTCCCCGCCCGGCGTGCGGGCCTCACCGGCCCGGTCCAAAATTCTGTCACTCTCACCTGGAGAGTGCTAAGCCCAATGATTAGCACTCGACCCCCGAGAGTGCAAGCGCCTCCGGCCGGAGTGTGGACAGCTCGCCCACTCCACCCCTCACGCGCGCGGGCACGCGCGGGCACGCGCGAAGGGTCCGTACCGTCGCGGTACGGACCCTTCACAGGTGCGTGCGTCGTGGCCGACGTGTCGTGCCGGGCTCAGCCGACGGCGAGCTTGACCATGTCCGCCTGCGGCCCCTTCTGGCCCTGCGAGATCTCGAACTCGACCCGCTGACCTTCTTCGAGGGTGCGGTAGCCGTCCATCTGGATCGCGCTGTAGTGGACGAATACATCCGCACCACCGTCGACCGCGATGAAGCCGTACCCCTTCTCCGCGTTGAACCACTTGACGGTGCCCTGAGCCATGCCTAACTCCCCTATTACGTGTGTGCGCCGGAACGCGCCGACCGCGGCTGAATGTATCTGCCCAACTGCCCTCTGCAACAGGTCAATCGGACGACAATTCTGCGCAGCACCGAACGCCCGAATATGAGGAATTGCCGAAATTGCGGGGCAAGTCGGGCCAGGCAAAGGTGACTTAAGGCACAAGAGGTTCACGCACTTTGGCTGCATCTAGTCGTGCGGCGGCGCATTCTCATATGCGGGCGGCACACGCAGCGAAGGGGACTTCCCACACTCTACCCCGCTCAACCATGCAGAATTGCCCCCTCCGCTTCTCTTGCGGAGGGGGCAATTCTTGTGACTCTGCGCAGCCGGGGGCCGGTGCGGGGGTGGGGTCAGCAGCCGCCGGCCACGGCCGGGATGATCGAGATGTTGGCGCCGTCCGGGGTGGCCGCTTCCAGGCCGCCCTCGAAGCGGACGTCGTCGTCGTTCACGTACACGTTGACGAAGCGGCGCAGGTTGCCCTGGTCGTCCAGGACGCGGGCGCCGATGCCGGGGTGGTTCTGCTCCAGCGAGGCGATGACCTCGGAGACGTTCGCGCCCTCGGCGGGCACCTCGGCCTGGCCGCCCGTGTAGGTGCGGAGGATGGTGGGGATACGGACCTTGACGCTCATGGCGGGTGCCTTCCTGAAGTCTCGGGTGGTCAGCTGGTGGCGAGGCCGGCGGCGCGGAAGGCGTCGAGGCTCGGGCGGATGGTGGCGGTCGCCTGCGAGGTGTCGGCCACGGCGTCCAGCGTCTTGAGGCCGTCACCCGTGTTCAGGACGACGGTGGTGAGCGCCGGGTCGAGCAGGCCGGCGTCGATCAGCTTCTTCGTCACGCCGACCGTCACCCCGCCCGCCGTCTCGGCGAAGATGCCCTCGGTGCGGGCCAGCAGCTTGATCGCGTCCACGACCTGCTCGTCGTTCACGTCCTCCACGGCGCCGCCGGTGCGGCGGGCGATGTCCAGGACGTACGGGCCGTCGGCCGGGTTGCCGATCGCCAGGGACTTGGCGATCGTGTTCGGCTTCTGCGGGCGCACCACGTCGTGCCCGGCCTTGAAGGCCGTGGAGACCGGGGAGCAGCCCTCGGCCTGGGCGCCGAAGATCTTGTACGGCTTGTCCTCGACGAGGCCGAGCTTGATCAGCTCCTGGAGACCCTTGTCGATCTTCGTGAGCTGCGAGCCGGAGGCGATCGGGATGACGATCTGGTCGGGCAGCCGCCAGCCGAGCTGCTCGCAGATCTCGTACGCCAGGGTCTTGGAGCCCTCGCCGTAGTACGGGCGCAGGTTCACGTTGACGAAGCCCCAGCCCTCGCCCAGCGGGTCGCCGATGAGCTCGGAGCAGAAGCGGTTGACGTCGTCGTAGTTGCCCTCGATGCCGACCAGCTCGCCGCCGTACACCGCGGCCATGACGACCTTGCCCTGCTCCAGGTCGTGCGGGATGAACACGCAGGAGCGCAGTCCGGCGCGGGAGGCGGCGGCGCCGACCGCTCCGGCGAGGTTGCCGGTGGAGGAGCAGGAGAGCGTGGTGAAGCCGAAGGCGCGGGCGGCCTCGACGGCGATGGCGACGACACGGTCCTTGAAGGAGTGCGTCGGGTTGCCGGAGTCGTCCTTGACGTACAGGCCGCCGGTGACGCCCAGCTCGCGGGCGAGGTTGTCGGCCTTGACCAGCTTGGTGAAACCGGGGTTGAGATTGGGCTTGTCGGCGACGTTCGCGGGGACCGGCAGCAGCGGCGCGTAGCGCCAGATGTTGTTCGGGCCGGCCGCGATGCGCTTCTTCAGCTCCTCGGGCGAGCCGCTCGGCAGGTCGTACGCCACTTCGAGCGGCCCGAAACAGGACGCACAGGCGAAGATGGGGCCGAGAGCAAACTTTTCACCGCACTCGCGGCAGGAAAGCGCTGCGGCGGGACCGAGGTCGACGGTGGATTCGGCGGATGCTGCGACAGTCTCAACAGCCATGATGGCGAGGCCCTTTCTCCTCATCTTCCTCACGACGCGTTTCGCCGCGAGACGGAATTGGCACCTTCCCCACCGAACCTCGCGGTCGGCAGGAGGGTTGCCGGGACTTCAACGGGCCGTTCCCTCTGTCCCTCTGGATGAGCGCTGTGGCACCGGATCACGAATGATCCGAGCGTTTGTCGGCGGATCGACCCCGGCATGCGATGGTCGTCCGCGTTGTTCAAGACTGTAACCGAAGGAGCGGACTGTTGAGATAGTCGTCCGTACCGCGAGATGGATCACATACAGGGAGTATCGCCCGTGCTCGAAGAGGTCGAACGCTGGCTGACCAGGCGTTCCTGGTCCGCCGCCGACCACCCGCCGGCGGCCGAACAGGCCGCCGGGTGCGGTGCGCACGGTACGGGTGTGAGCGTCGTCCTGCCCGCGTTGAACGAGGCGGCGACCGTCGGGGACATCGTCGCGACCATCCGGCGCGAGCTGATGGAGAAGGTCCGGCTGGTGGACGAACTGGTGGTGATCGACTCCGGTTCCACGGACGCCACCGCCGAGGTCGCGCGCCGGGCGGGCGCCCGGGTGGTCCACCGGGACGCGATCCTGCCCCGTATCCCGGCCGTCCCCGGCAAGGGCGAGGTGCTGTGGCGCTCGCTCCTGGTCACCGGCGGCGACATCGTGTGCTTCATCGACGCGGACCTGCGGGACTTCTCGGCGGACTTCGTCTCCGGGATCGTCGCCCCGCTGCTCGTCCACCCCGAGGTGCAGTTCGTCAAGGCGATGTACGACCGCCCGCTCGGCGAGCTCGCGGGTCAGGGCGGCCGCGTCACGGAGCTGGTCGCCCGGCCCCTGCTGAACCTCCACTGGCCGCTGCTCGCGGGTTTCGTCCAGCCGCTGGGCGGCGAGTACGCGGTGCGCCGCTCGCTCCTGGAGCGGCTGCCCTTCCCGGTCGGTTACGGGGTCGAGCTGGGCCTGCTCGTGGACGCGCTGCACACCGTGGGCCTGGACGCGCTCGCCCAGGTGGACGTCGGCCGGCGCGTCCACCGGCACCAGGACGGGCAGGCGCTGGGCCGGATGGCCGCCGCCATCTACCGGACCGCGCAGGTACGGCTCTCGCGGGGCCATCTGATCCGCCCCTCGCTCACCCAGTTCGAGCGCGGGCCGCACGGATTCGTGCCGCACACGTACCCCGTGGACACGCAGGAGAGGCCGCCGATGCGGGAGATCGAGGAGTACATCGCACGCCGCGCGGCCTGATCACGCCCCCGCCCGTCCGACTTCGTACGTTTGGACGGTTACGGATCGGGCTAGATTCCGGCCATGGTCTCCGAGCACGCCCCCCACCAGCCCGCTGCCCAGGTCCTCGTCGCGTCCAACCGCGGCCCCGTGTCGTACGCGCTGTGCGAGGACGGCTCGCTCGAAGCGAAACGGGGCGGGGGCGGGCTCGTCTCCGGCCTCAGCGCCGTGGACGACAAGATGTGGGTCTGCGCGGCCCTCGGCGACGGCGACCGCGAGGCGGTGCGCCGGGGCGTCGGCGAACCGGGCGTCCGCATGCTCGACATCGACGCCGGGACGCACGCCGACGCGTACAACGGCATCGCCAACTCCGTGCTGTGGTTCGTCCACCACATGCTGTACCAGACCCCTGTCGAACCCGTGTTCGATGCGGAGTTCCGCAGGCAGTGGGCGTCCTACGAGGCGTACAACCGCGCCTTCGCCGAAGCGCTCGCCGAGGAGGCGGGCGAGGGCGCGGCCGTGCTTGTGCAGGACTACCACCTCTCGCTGGTCCCCGGCATGCTCCGTGAACTCCGCCCCGACCTGCGCATCGGCCACTTCTCGCACACCCCGTGGGCGCCCGTCGACTACTTCCGGCTGCTCCCCGACGACATCGCCGAACAGCTGTTGCGCGGCATCCTCGGCGCCGACCGCGCCGCCTTCCTGACCCGCCGCTGGTCGGACGCCTTCATCGGCTGCTGCACGGAGATCCTGGGCGGCACCGGACGCACCCGCATCGGCGTGCACGGCCTGGGCGCCGACGCCGGATTCCTGCGCCGCCGCGCGCACGAGGCCGACGTGGACGAGCGGATGGAGTCGCTGCGCGCCCAGATCGGACCGGACCGGCGCACCATCGTCCGGGTCGACCGCACGGAGCTGTCCAAGAACATCGTCCGCGGCCTGCACGCGTACCGCGCCCTGCTCGACGAGCACCCCGAGTGGCGCGAACGCGTCGTGCACGTCGCGTTCGCCTACCCCTCGCGCCAGGACCTCGCGGTCTACCGGGAGTACACCGCGGAGGTCCAGCAGGTCGCCGACGCGATCAACAAGACGTACGGCACGGCGGACTGGACCCCGGTCGTGCTGCACGTGAAGGACGACTTCGCCCGCTCGCTCGCCGCGTACCGGCTGGCCGACGTGGCCCTGGTCAACCCCATCCGGGACGGCATGAACCTCGTCGCCAAGGAGGTCCCGGTCGTCTCCGACGAGGGCTGCGCCCTGGTCCTCTCCCGCGAGGCCGGCGCGTACGAGGAGCTGGGCGAGCACGCCTTCACGGTCAACCCGTACGACGTCTCGGCCACGGCGACCGCGCTCCACGAGGCGCTGACACTGCCGGACGACGTACGGGCGGCCCGCTCCGAGCGCCTGGCGGAGGCGGCGACGGCGCTCCCGCCGCAACAGTGGTTCCTGGACCAGCTGGAGGCGCTGCGGCGCGACTGAAGCCCGCCAGCGGCCCATGTACGTACACGGTTTGAGCCATCACGCCCACCCGGCACCGGGCACATGCCGCCTAACCTTCAGTCATGAACCCCGACGCGCACGTGGATGAAGCCGAGGTCGGCCGAGAAAGTGGAACGAGTTCCCTGGTCTTGGGTGTGGCCGCTGTCACGGCGTACGGGAGCCCGTTCCTCACCTTCCTGCCACCGTTGATCCGCAGCATCCCCGTGTACCTCGGCATGCCCCTCGGGATCTGCGCGATTGTCTTCGGAGTGAGCGCGCTGTGGGGCATGCGGCACGACAAGGAAGCCGACCGCCGTCGAGCGTGGGCCGGAATCGCTCTGGGCACGGTGGCTTTCACGGCCCCGATCGCGTTGCTGGGGTGGCTTTCGTCGGTGCTATAGCGCTGACGGAGGGTCGGCCAGCCGGTCGGCCAGGTCGTGCAGGAAGTCCACGACCGCGCCGGGGCCCGGCAGCGAGAGGTCGGCGCGGGAGGACAGTTCCGGGACCTCGGCGCTGCCGCTGCAGAGGAGGAGGCCGGGGACGGGGCGCGCCTCGTCCGCGCGCAGCTTCTCGACGGCCGCGTAAGCGGCGAGGTCGCCCAGGTCGTCGCCCGCGTAGACGACGGACGTGGCGCCGATCTCGTGTACGTACGCGGTGAGCGCGACGCCCTTGTCCATGCCCGGCGGGCGCAGCTCCAGGACAAGGCGGCCCGGTTCGACGATCAGCCCGTGCGCGGCGGCCAGTTCGCCGAGGGGCCCGCGCAGCGCGTCGAACGCGGCCTGCGGGTCGGCCGCGCGGCGCGTGTGGACGGCGAGGGCGTGGCCCTTGTCCTCGGTCCAGGTCTCCTGCTGGAGCCCGGAGCCGTCGAGTACGGCGGGGAGCGCGGCGCGCACGGCGGCGATGCCGGGGTGCGGGTCGGGGGCGTGGAGCTCGCCGGTCGCCGCGTCCCACCGTTCGGCGCCGTAGTGCCCGAGGACGACGAGGTGGTCGAGGCCGGCGACCCCGGCGAAGCCGCCGTAGCGCACGGCGACGTCGGCCGGCCGGCCGGTGATCACGGCCACCGCGCGGACGCGGGGCGCGAGGGCGGCCAGCGCCTCAACGGCTCTCTCGTGCGCCCGCGCCTGTTCCGGGTCCGGCACGATGTCCGCCAGCGTCCCGTCGAAGTCGAGCGCGACGAGCGCCTCTTCGGGCCGGGCGAGGACGGCGTCCAGGCCGCGGCGTCCGGCGGCGGTGGCGGGGCGGTACGGATGGCTGTCCATGGGCCCGAGGGTATCGGGGCACCCCCGCGTTCAGCGGCGGTTGCGGCGGGCTTCGCGGACGCGCCGGAGGCGGTTCACCGTCACCGGGTCCTCCTCCAGCGCCCGCCGATCGTCCAGCAACGCGTTCAGCAGCTGGTAATACCGGGTGGGCGACAGCCCCAGCCGCTCCCGGATCGCCCGCTCCTTGGCTCCCGGCCCCGCCCACGACTGCCGCTCCACCGCCAGGACCGCGCGGTCGCGGTCGGACAGCGGGGCGGGCTCGTCGGGGCCGGTGGGGCCGGTGGGGCCGGTGGGGCCGTTCGGGGGCTGGGCGGTCATATCAGCCAATATATGGCGCGGCCTACTCCGCCGCCTCCGCCGCTATCGCCTCGCGGGCTATCCGCCCGAGCACCGTCTCCGGGCTCGCCCCCGGCTCCACCGCCGTGCCGATGTTCTCCTTGATCGACTCGCTCGCCTTCGCCCAGGACGTCTTGCCGAAGGGGTAGAACTCGGCCTGCGAGAGCGCGGCGAGGAACTGGTGCAGCTGCTTGAACCGGGGGTCGTCCTCCATCGACGCGGACGCGCTGTCGGTGACCGGCAGCATGTCGTACATGTCGGCGAACTGGATGATGTTCTTGTCGGTGAAGAGGAAGTCGAAGAACTTCCCGATCTCCGCCCGGTGGCCGTTCTGCTTGAAGCCCATGATCCAGTCGGCGACGCCCATCGGCCGGTCGGTGGGGCCCTCGGCGCCGGGCAGCGGGACCATGCCGACCTCGACGCCCTGCTGCTCGGCCTCCTCCATCAGCGTGGGGTGGCCGTTGAGCATGCCGACCTGCCCCTTCGTGAACGCCGCGAAGGCCTTCGCGCGGTTGAGCTTGCCGGGGGCGACCGGTCCGACGAGACGCTTGTCGACGAGGTTGGACTTCAGCCAGTTGAACGTCTTGATGTTCTCCTGGGAGTCGATGTCGTACGAGCCGGCGTCATCGGTGTAGCCGCCGTCCCCGCTGAGCATCCACATCAGGGTCTCGGCCTGGGACTCCTCGGGCCCGAGGGGCAGGGCGAAGGGGTACTTCACACCGGCCTGTTCGAGCTTGGCGGCGTCGTCGGCTATGTCGCTCCAGGTGCGGGGCGCGTCGAGACCGGACTGACGGAAGAGCTTCTTGTTGTAGAAGAGCAGCCGGGTGCTGGCGACGAAGGGCAGCCCGTACTGGATGCGGTTGACCCGCCCGGCGTCGGTGAGCTTCGGCAGGAAGTTGGCCTGGGTGGGGATGCTGAGCATCTGGTTGGCGGAGTAGAGCTTCCCGGCCTTGGCGTAGTCCGCGTAGGCGCCGATCTGCGCGATGTCGGGCGCCTTGCCGTCCTTGACCATCTTGGCGACCTCGCGGTCGATGTCGGTCCAGGGCAGGACGGTGACGTCGATCTTGATGCCGGGATGGGACTCCTCGAAACCGCGTGCGACGCCCTCCCAGTATTTGTCGGACTTGTTGGCGTCACTCGTGCCGTAGTCGGCGGCGACCAGTTTCAGCGTGACGTCTCCGGAGCCGCCGCTGCCTCCGCAGCCGGACAGAGTCGCCGTCATTCCCAGTGCGGCGACCGCCGCCGTCAGTCCCAAGTAACGCCGCTGCACAGCTGAGTCCGTTCTTTCGTTCTGCTTCGTCCACCGCTCCCAGGTCCACTCGGGACACTTCGGGTGAGCTGCGATTTTTCCCGCCATGGGCGTAGAGGTCTACACCACGGAGGTATCGCTTCCACAACGTCGCAGCATTGCACGGGCCGTGCGGCGACTGCTAAGTAGGTCTCGATATAAGGGCCTTATTGGTCCAGACCTTTAACCGACGGTCTGTCAACTCTCCCGCCCGTCCGTCGCGCCCGCACCTCTCGCTCGTCCGTCCCGCCCTCCCGGCCGCAAGGAGTCGTTCCGCATGTCGCGTACCGCATCTGAAATCGCCACCCAGCCCAGCTGCTGGCGGCGCGCCGCCGCGGCGGGCGCGGAGTTCGACGGACTGCCGAGGCCGGGCGAGCGCGTCGCGGTCACCGGCTGCGGCACCTCGTGGTTCATGGCCATCGCCTACGCGGCCCTGCGCGAGGCGGCCGGCCAGGGCGAGACGGACGCGTACCCCTCGTCGGAGTTCCCGGTGGGCCGCCGCTACGACCGGGTCGTCGCGATCACCCGCTCGGGCACGACGAGCGAGGTGCTGGCGCTCCTGGGCGAGCTGCGCGGGCGTACGGCCACCGTCGCGCTGACCGGCGACCCGAAGACGCCGGTCATGGAGGCGGCCGACGCGGTGGCCGTGCTGGACTGGGCGGACGAGGAGTCCGTGGTGCAGACCCGGTTCGCCACCACCGCGCTCGCCTTCCTGCGGGCCGGCCTGGAGGCGGCCGGTCCGCTCCCGGCGGGTGTGAAGACGGTCACCGAGGCGGCGGTGGACGCGGAGCTGGCGGTGACCGAGCCGCTGGACGAGGCGGTGGTCGCGGCGGAGCAGTGGACGTTCCTGGGGCGCGGCTGGACCTACGGGCTGGCCCAGGAGGCCGGGCTGAAGATGCGCGAGGCGGCCGGCGCCTGGACCGAGTCGTACCCGGCGATGGAGTACCGCCACGGCCCGATCTCGATCACCGGGCCGAACCGGGTCGCCTGGGTCTTCGGCGCGCTGCCCGAGGGGCTGGCCGGTGAGGTGGCGGCGGTCGGCGGCACGCTCGTCGCGCACCGGTCGGCGGACCCGATGGCCGATCTGATCCGGGCGCAGCGGCTCGCGGTGGCGCTCGCCGAGTCGAAGGGATACGACCCGGACCACCCCCGCAACCTCTCGCGGAGCGTGATCCTGCCGGGGTGAGCGTGATCACGCTCCGAGCGGGGCATGATTCCGGACGGGCCCGGTACGCCCGGCCCGTCCGGGGGGCCTTCTCGACAAACCGGACCCGCTCTCCGTAACCGGTACCGGGCATTTTGTATGCGTGCGCAACAAACAGCGATAGTGGACTAGACCTTTTGGGGTCGCTCGGGCGAAACTGTTCCACGTGAAACACGTCATCGCCCTCGATGTGGGCGGCACCGGAATGAAGGCCGCACTGGTCGGGGCCGATGGTGCCCTGCTCTACGAGGCACGTCGCGCGACCAGCAGAGAGCGCGGTCCCGACGCCGTCGTGGAGTCGATCCTCGGCTTCGCCGCCGACCTGCGGGCGTACGGCGAGGAGCACTTCGGAGAGAGCGCCCTCGCGGCCGGCGTCGCCGTACCCGGCATCGTGGACGCCGCGCAGGGGATCGCCGTCTACTCGGCCAACCTGGGCTGGCGCGACGTACCCATGCGCCGGCTGCTGGGCGAACGGCTCGGCGGGGTGCCCGTGGCACTCGGCCACGACGTCCGCACCGGCGGGCTCGCCGAGGGCCGCATCGGGGCCGGCCGGGGCGCCGACCGCTTCCTCTTCATCCCGCTCGGTACCGGCATCGCCGGGGCCATCGGCATCGCCGGAGCCATCGAGGAGGGCGCCCACGGCTACGCGGGCGAGATCGGGCACATCGTGATCCGGCCGGACGGGCCGGACTGCGGCTGCGGCCAGCGCGGCTGCCTGGAGACCCTGGCATCCGCCTCCGCCGTCAGCCGCGCCTGGGCCGCCGCCTCCGGCGACCCGAACGCCGACGCGGCCGACTGCGCCAAGGCCGTCGAGTCCGGCGACCCGAAGGCCGTGGAGGTCTGGCGCGAGGCCGTCGAGGCACTCGCCGCCGGACTCGTCACGGCGCTCACCCTGCTGGACCCGCGCACGCTCATCATCGGTGGCGGGCTCGCCGAGGCCGGGGAAACCTTGTTCACACCACTCCGTGCGGCCGTCGAGGAACGTGTCACGTTCCAGAAGCTGCCCCACATCGTCCCGGCGGCCCTCGGGGACACCGCCGGATGCCTGGGCGCAGGGCTGCTCGCCTGGGATCTTCTCTCGACGGAGGTATCCGCCTGATGGCCGGACGCGCTGACAGCACCGTTCTCGCAGGGGCTCGGGTGGTGCTGCCCACCGGCACCGTCGAGAACGGCCGGGTGACCGTCGAAGGCACCCGCATCTCCGGCTCCCAGGCCGCGGCGGACACCCCGGTCCTGGATCTCTCCGGCCACTGGATCGTCCCCGGCTTCGTGGACATGCACAACCACGGCGGCGGCGGCGCCTCCTTCACCTCGGGCACCGTCGACGAGGTCCTCACCGGTGTCCGCACCCACCGGGAGCACGGCACCACCACCCTCGTCGCCTCCACGGTCACCGGCGAGATGGACTTCCTCGCCGAGCGCGCCGGCATCCTCTCCGAGCTGGTCGAGCAGGGCGACCTCGCCGGCATCCACTTCGAGGGCCCCTTCATCTCGCCCTGTCGCAAGGGCGCCCACAGCGAGAACCTGCTGCGCCACCCGGACCCGGCCGAGGTCCGCAAGCTGATGGACGCCGCGCGCGGCACCGCCAAGATGTTCACCCTGGCCACCGAGCTGCCCGGCGGCATCGACTCCGTACGGCTGCTCGCCGAGCACGGGGTCATCGCGGCCATCGGCCACACCGACGCCACGTACGAGCAGACCGCCGAGGCGATCGACGCCGGCGCCACCGTCGCCACGCACCTCTACAACGCGATGCCGACCCTCGGCCACCGCTCCCCCGGCCCGATCGCCGCCCTCCTGGAGGACGAGCGGGTCACCGTCGAGCTGATCAACGACGGCACGCACCTGCACCCGGCCGCGCTCGAACTGGCCTACCACCACGCGGGCGCCGACCGCGTCGCCCTGATCACCGACGCCATGGACGCGGCCGGCTTCGGCGACGGCCGCTACCAGCTGGGCCCGCTCGCCGTGAACGTCGAGAACGGCGTCGCCCGGCTCGTCGAGGGCAACTCGATCGCCGGCTCCACGCTCACCCTCGACACCGCTTTCCACCGCGCCGTCACCATCGACCGCATCCCGGTCGAGGACGTGGTCCGCTCCATCTCCGCCAACCCGGCCCGCCTTCTCGGCGTCTACGACAAGGTCGGCTCGCTGGAGCCCGGCAAGGACGCCGACCTGGTCGTCCTGGACGAGGAGTTCCGGCTCAAGGGCGTCATGCGCAAGGGCGAATGGATCGTCCGCCCCTGAGCACCGCAGCCCCGGAGAGCGCCCGGCGGCACGCGTTCCGCGACCGGTCGCACACGTAACGAAGAGACGGCGGTTGGCCCCGAGGTCTGGGCCGACCGCCGCCCCTTTGGCATGATCCTTTGGGAAACCAGCACGGAAAGCGCGTTCCGGCGAGGAACCGGCGCACAGCACGGATCGAAGGGCGGCCGCGGTGATCCTCACGGTCACGCTGAACACGGCACTCGACCTGACCTACGCCGTCCCCGCCCTCGTACCGCACGCCGGCCACCGGGTCACCGAAACCTCCGAGCGCCCCGGCGGCAAGGGCATCAACGTCGCCCGCGTCCTCACCGCCCTCGGCCACGACACCGTCGTCACCGGCTTCGTCGGCGGCACCACCGGGACCGTCCTGCGCGACCTGCTCGCCGCGCTCCCCCGCCCCGCCGGCACCCTCACCGACGCGCTCGTCCCCGTCTCCGGCGACACCCGCCGCACCCTCGCGGTCGTGGACGCGGCCACCGGCGACACCACCCAGTTCAACGAGCCGGGCCCCCAGGTCACCGCCGACGAGTGGGCCGCCCTCCTGGACACGTACACCGGGCTGCTGGACACCGCCGACGCCGTCGCCCTGTGCGGCAGCCTCCCGCCCGGCATCCACGTCGGCGCCTACGGCGAACTCGTCCGGCTCGCCCGCGCCGCCGGCGTCCCCGTGCTCCTGGACACCAGCGGTGAACCGCTGCGCCGGGGCATCGCCGCCCGGCCCGACCTGATCAAGCCCAACGCGGACGAGCTGGCCCAGCTCACCGGCTCCCGCGAACCCCTGCGCGCCACCCGCGACGCCCGCCGCCGGGGCGCCCACGGCGTCGTCGCGTCCCTCGGCCCCGACGGGCTGCTCGCGGTCACCCCGGACGGCGTCTGGCGGGCCTCGCCGCCCGCCGCCGTCAGGGGCAACCCGACCGGCGCGGGCGACTCCGCGGTCGCCGGACTGCTCTCCGGCCTGGTGGAGTCCCTGAGCTGGCCGGAGCGGCTGCGCCGGGCGGTGGCACTGTCGACGGCGACCGTGCTCGCCCCCACCGCGGGCGACTTCGACCACGCGGCGTACGAGGAGCTGCTGCCGCGCGTCGTCATCGAGGAACCCGGACCGGGAGCGGTCTGAACACCGCACCACGAACACAGAGGTCAGCCATGCCGCTCGTCAGCACCGGTGAACTCGTCTCCGCCGCCCAGGCGCGGGGACGCGGAATCGCCGCCTTCAACGTCATCACGCTGGAACACGCGGAGGCCATCGCCACCGGCGCCGAACGCGCCGGAGCCCCCGCCGTCCTCCAGATCTCCGAGAACGCCGTGAAGTTCCACGGCGGCCGGCTCACCGCCATCGCCGCCGCTGCCGCCGCCGTCGCCCGCGCCTCCAGCGCCCCCCTCGCCCTCCACCTCGACCACGTCGAGTCCGTGGACCTGCTCCACCGAGCCCACGAGGCGGGCTTCGGCTCGGTGATGTTCGACGCCTCCAAGCTGGATTACGAGGAGAACGTACGGGCCACCGCGGCGGCCGTCGCCTGGGGCCACGAACGCGGTGTGTGGATCGAGGCCGAACTCGGCAAGGTCGGCGGCAAGGAGGGCGAGGCCCCCCTCGACGCCCACGCCCCCGGCGTCCGCACCGACCCGGACGAGGCCGCCGCGTACGTCGCCGCGACCGGTGTGGACGCCCTGGCCGTCGCGGTCGGCTCCTCGCACGCCATGACCGAGCGCACCGCCGCTCTCGACCACGAGCTGATCGGCCGGCTCCGCGACGCCGTGCCCGTACCGCTCGTCCTGCACGGCTCCAGCGGCGTCCCGGACGACGAGATCCGCCGGGCCGTCGCCGCGTCCGGCATGGTCAAGGTCAACGTCGGCACCGCCCTGAACACCGCGTTCACCGGAGTCGTCCGCGCCCACCTCGCCGAGCACCCCACCGGCGTCGACCCCCGCACATACCTGGCACCCGCCCGCGAGGCCATGGCCACCACGGTCACCGGCTTCCTCGCCCTGATGGGCTGAGGCAGGCAGACGGGACGAGCGCCGGTCAGCGGGTCCGGTGACCGGCCTCCAGCGACAGCTGGTCCAGGTTGGCGTCGCACTGATCGCCCTCGTTGCACGAGATCATCAGCGTGTTCGAGCCCTTGACGAGGTTGACGTAGGCGTACGTCGTCGTCCAGCCCTTCTCCAGATCGCCCTCGGGGGCGTTCGCGTAGTTCTTCATGTTGATGCCGCGCGGGGCCTCGGAGTTCACCGTCAGGGACGTCTTGGCGTCCTTGCCGGGCACGCCGTACGTCACGAACAGCGTGTACTCACCGGCCTGCGGCACCTCCACCGTCCAGGTCGCCGAGCGGCCCACCTCGTTGAGGTTGACGTACTGCCCGTTCGCGCCCTTGGCACCCGAGACCGTGTTGTCGAGCCGTGCCGTGCCGCCCAGTTTCAGCATGGCGGCGTCCTGCTTCGGCAGGTCGGCCGGGGCGGAGGCGCTCTGGGACGGGGTCGGCGTCGGGGACTCCTCGACCTTCGAGCCCGGCCCCTGCGTGGACGTGGCCTCGTCCTTCTTCTTGTCCTTGTCGCCGTCGCTCGTGAGCAGCGCCGCGCCGATGCCGATCAGCACCACGGCGACCACCGCGACAGCGGCTATCAGCAGACCCTTGGTGTTCGGCCCGCCCTTGCCGGACCCGCCCGCACCGCCGCGCCCGCCCTGCGGCACCTGCGCGGTGGTCGCGCCACCGGGGTACGTCTCCGGCGCGGCGTACTGCGGATTCGGCCGGTTGTACGCGCCCTGCGGCGGCGGATAGCCGTACCCCTGCTGCGGAGGCTGCTGCGGCTGCCCGTACTGGCGCTCGCCCACGTTGCGCACCTGGTTGTACGAGGTCCTGGGCACACCCGGCTGGGCGGCGGGGCCGGGGTAGCCGTAGCCGCCCTGTCCCGGCGGCTGCGCACCGGCCGCCTGCCCGTCCGCGTAGAGGTAGCCGAACGGATCGTCGTCCTCGGGTGTGCTCGCGCCGTTGTTCCCGGCCATCCCTGGGTCACTCCTCACCATGTCGCCAGCCGTCGCCGAATATCGCCAGCCGTCGCCGACCGGGCGAGCCTACCCCGAATGGCCGATGTCAAGAATTGACACGGATCGCCGCCGGAGTCCCCGCGCAGCAGCGCGGGGAAACATCAGCCGGCCCTGCGGTGAACCTTCGCCCTCGACCGCTTCTCGATGTACATCCGCTGGTCGGCGGAGCGCAGCACCTCTTCGGCGGTCATCCCGCACTCCGCCCAGCCGATCCCGAAGCTCGCCCCGACACGCACCGCGCGCCCGTCCACCCGGATCGGCGGAATGATGGCGTTCCGCAGGCGAACGGCCAGGTCAGCGGCGTCCGCCGCGCCGAGCCCGTCGGCGAGGACGACGAATTCGTCACCCCCGAGCCGGGCGACGGTGTCCCCGTCCCGGACACAGGTGCTGAGCCGGCGGGCCACCTCGATGAGCACCGCGTCACCCGTGTGGTGCCCGAAGCGGTCGTTGATGGACTTGAAGCCGTCCAGGTCGCAGAAGAGGACCGCGAGGCCCTTCGCGCCGTCGTCGCGGGCCGTGTCCGGCGCCACCGCGTGCACATGGTGGTCGAAGGGGTGCGCGCCGGGGCCGGTCGCCGGGTAGGGACCCCGTCCGTCGTCCCCGTACGCCGCGTCCAGCGCCTCCACGTCGGTGGTGGCCGCCGCGTCCGGGCGGGCGCACAGCCGGGCGCCGAGCCGGGCGCGCAGCTCCGCGCTGTTGGGCAGGCCGGTGAGCGCGTCGTGCGAGGCGCGGTGCGCGAGATTCAGCTCGTGGCGCTTGCGCTCCTCTATGTCCTCGACGTGCGTCAGCAGGAACCGGGGCCCGTCCGTGGTGTCCGCGACGACGGAGTTGCGCAGCGAGACCCACAGATAGGTGCCGTCCCGGCGGCCCAGGCGCAGCTCGGCGCGGCCGCCCTCGGCGGAGGTGCGGAGCAGGGTGCCGATGTCCTCGGGGTGGACCAGGTCGGCGAAGGAGTAGCGGCGCAGCACCGAGGCGGGGCGGCCCAGCAGCCGGCACAGCGCGTCGTTCGTCCGCAGCAGCCGCCCCTGCTGGTCCCCGCCCAGCTCGGCGATCGCCATACCGCTGGGGGCGTACTCGAAGGCCTGGCGGAAGGACTCCTCGCTGGCCCGGAGCGCCTGCTGTTCGCGCTCCAGCCGGACCAGGGCCCGCTGCATATTGGCGCGGAGGCGGGCGTTGCTGATGGCTATGGCGGACTGCGAGGCGTACATCTGGAGCGCCTCGCGCCCCCAGGCGCCCGGCCGGCGGCCGTTGCGGGGCCGGTCGACGGATATGACGCCGAGCAGGTCCGAGCCGGCGCCGGAGGTGTACATCGGGGCGTAGAGGCGGTCCTGCGGGTGCCACTCGTCCTCGAAGCGCGGCTCGGGGCCCTCGGTGTGCCACTGCGGTACGTCGTCGTCGAGGAGGACCCAGCCCTCGGTGTGGGGTATGAACCGCAGCCCGTCCCACGCCTCGCCCATGACGAGCCGGCGCTCCCAGGAGGCGCGGGAGCCGACCCGGCCGGTGATCAGGGCCTCGGCGGCGTGGTTGCCGGCGAGGGAGGCGACGACGAGGTCCCCGTCGTGGCGGACGAGGTTGACGCAGGCAAGCTCGTAGCCGAGGTGGGCGACGATCCCGTCGGCCACGGTCTGCAGGGTGTCGGCCAGACTCCGTGCCGTGTTGAGATCGGCGACGGCCTGGTGCAGCTGCCGCATCGTCGCGAGGCGGACGTAGGGCTCCGACTCGGCCTCCATTGCTCGCACTCCCCGAGACCTCGACAGCACTCCAGAATTCATATCGACGTACATGACGTACTTACTGCAGTGTCACGGCAACTGAATCACAGCGAGCTGTGCACCCGGTACACAGGGTCAACAAATATTGCACTCTGTGACTCAAGTCACAAACGAGCAGGGAGTGATCGTCGCAGGTCAGCGGCTCGGGAGGCGGAGCCGGTCCGGAGCCGGTCCTAGGACCCGGCTGGTCCCCTGGCCCGATGCGGGGGCGCGGGGCGCGCGACTAGCGTTCCCGGTGTGTTGCAGACGAAGCCCCCCACCCCGCGTACCGAGTCCGTCCCCCATGCTGAGGGGGTGAGCAACGAAGAGTTCCGGGCCGCCCTGTCGCGGCTGGCGGCCGGCGTGGTGTTGGTCACCGCCCAGGAGCCGCCGCTCGACGAGGACGGCCGCGGCGAGGACGTCGGCATGACCGCGACCGCCTTCATGTCGGTCTCGCTGGACCCGCCGCTGGTTCTGGTGAGTCTGCGCAACGACTCCCGGATGGACGACCTGCTGGCGGAGCAGCCGCTGTGGGCGGTCTCCGTGCTGGCGGAGAGCCAGCGGCACATCGCGGGCCGGTTCGCGATGAAGGGCCGGATCAGCGACCGGCTGCTCTTCGAGGACATCCCGTACGCGCGCGGCGAGGTCACCGGCGCCCCGCTGGCGGGCGGCGCGCTGGCCACGCTGGAGTGCCGGACGGAGCAGCGGGTGCTCGCGGGCGACCACACGCTGGTGATCGGGCGGGTGCTGAGCGCGCGGGTGCCGAGCGGGGAGGGCGGCCCGCTGACGTACTTCCGGGGGCGCTACCGCCAACTGGGCTGAGCACTCACCAGTCGCGGCCCGTACGGCCCCGCTTCGTCTCGCCGCGCTGCTTCTTCTCCCGCAGCCGACGTTCGTTGATGCCCCGGGGCACCTTCCGCTTCACGCGCGGCCGGGGCGGCGGCGCGGTCGCCTCGGCCAGCAGGGACGCCAGCCGCACGGCGGCCGTCTCGCGATTGCGCCACTGGGAGCGGTGCTCGGAGGCCCGGACCGCGATCACGCCGCCCGTCAGCCGGCCGGCCAGCCGCTCCAGCGCCCGTTCCTTCCACACCTCCGGCAGCGCTTCGGTGGCCGCGAGGTCGAACCGCAGCTCCACCTGCGAGTCGCTGGTGTTGACGTGCTGCCCGCCCGGCCCCGAGGACCTGGAGAAACGCCACATCAGTTCGGCCTCCGGCAGGGAGACCGAACCGCGGATGACATAGGGCCCGGACATGTCACCCATGTTCCCCGCCCCGCCAGGGGTTCGTCACCTCTTTTTGCGGCGCCGGGTCTCCCCTTCGGCAAAGAAAGTAAAGGCGCGCGGAACCTCGTGGTCCCCTGTCGGCGTTATGAACGATGACGGTAGCTTCGTGACCGCGAAGCCCGCACCCGACAGATGAAAGGGACTTCCCATGGCAGTAAGCCTGTCCAAGGGCGGCAACGTCTCCCTCACCAAGGAGGCCCCCGGCCTCACCGCCGTCACGGTCGGCCTCGGCTGGGACGTCCGTACCACCACCGGCACCGACTTCGACCTCGACGCCTCGGCGATCGCGGTCAACGCGGGCGGCAAGGTCTACTCCGACGCCCACTTCGTCTTCTTCAACAACAAGGCGACGCCGGACCAGACCATCGTGCACACCGGTGACAACCTCACGGGTGCCGGCGAGGGCGACGACGAGCAGATCAACGTCAACCTGGCGGGCCTGCCGGCCGACGTGGACAAGATCGTCTTCCCGGTCTCGATCTACGACGCCGAGACCCGCAGCCAGAACTTCGGCCAGGTGCGCAACGCGTACATCCGCATCCTCAACCAGGCCGGCGGCACCGAGATCGCCCGCTACGACCTGAGCGAGGACGCCGCCACCGAGACCGCCATGGTGTTCGGCGAGCTGTACCGCAACGGCGCCGAGTGGAAGTTCCGTGCCGTGGGCCAGGGCTACGCCTCCGGCCTGCGCGGCATCGCCTCGGACTTCGGCGTCAGCCTCTGACCCAGCGCGTCGGTCTCCGGCCGAGTACATCGGTCGTCGACCCACGAGCGGTCCGGGAGCCGGTCAGCCGTCCGCGGCCGGCCGGCTCCCGCCGTACAGCCAGGCCTTCCACAGCCCCGACAGGTCCTGCCCGGTCGCCTGCTCCACATACGCGGTGAAGTCCGCCGTGGACGCGTTGCCGTGCCGGTACTTCCGCGTCCAGCCCTTGAGCAGTGCGAAGAACTCCTCGTCGTCGTCGACGGCCTCGCGGATCTTGTGGATCACCATCGCCCCGCGCCCGTACACCGGATCGTCCGAGATCCGCGCGGCGGACGGCGGAGCGGCCGGGGCGAACGCCCAGTTGTCCTCGTCCTCGTAGGCGTCCCGGAAGGACTCCTCGGCCGGGGTGTCCTCCTTCTCCTCCTCCCACAGCCACTCCGCGTACGTCGCCAGACCCTCGTTCAGCCACATGTCGCGCCAGCTCTCCGGTGTGACCGAGTCGCCGAACCACTGGTGCGCCATCTCGTGGACGAGCAGCCCGGCGCTCGGCGGGCCGGGGAAGAACGGCCGGGTCTGCGTCTCCAGCGCGTACCCGGCGTCGTCCTCGCGCTCCACGATCGCGCCCGTCGCCGAGAACGGATACGGGCCGAAGTGCTCCGCCTCCCAGGCGACGATCTCCGGCACCCGGTCCACGGTCCGCGCGCTCGCCTTCGCCACCTCCGGGTCCACCGCCGTGAACACGGTGACGCCGCCCGGCATCGTGGACGTCTTCGTCTCGAACCGGCCGATCGCCAGCGTCGCCAGATAGCTCGCCATCGGCTCGGCGGTGTGCCAGCGGAAGGTGGTGCGGCCCTCCTTCGTCGCCGGCGGTCCGGCGAGCACACCGTTGGAGACCGCCGTAAGCCCCTCGGGAACGGTGACCGTCAGGTCGTACGCGGCCTTGTCGCTCGGGTGGTGGTTGCCCGGGAACCAGGCCATCGAACCGGTCGGCTCGCCGAGGGCCACCGCCCCGTCGTCGGTCGGCAGCCAGCCCTCCTCGGACTCGTCCGGGTCCGTGACGGTCTTCGGGGAGCCGGAGTAGCGCACGACGGCGCGGAAGGTCTCGCCCCGGCGCAGCCGGTCCTCGACCTCCGCGTCCGTACGGAGCGTCAGCTCGTTGCCCGCCCGGTTCACGGCGGCCGGACGCCCCTCAACCGTCGCCGAGTCCACGGTCAGCCCGGCCAGGTCCAGATTGAACGAGCTGAGGTCCTGCGTGGCCCGCGCGGTGATCTCCACGGTGCCGCGCAGCGTCTGCCCGGCCGGGTCCACATCGAGCGTGATGGCGTAGTGCGAGACGTCGTAGCCGCCGTTGCCCAGCTTCGGGAAGTACGGATCGCGCACCCCGGCCGCGCCCGGCCTGCCCTCCACCCCGCCCGAACAGGCGGGCGCGAGGAGTGCGAGGGCGAGCAGCGGGAAGGCGGCGCGGGCCGTCCTTCGACGTACCGGAGTTCGATGATCCACACGGATGATCCTATGTGCGGAATGTCGTAATCCGGGGAGTCGAAGGACGGCCCCCGCCGCCGGGGCCCGGAGCGGTGTCCGGACCGGGAGCGGTGTCCGGTCCGGGAGCGGCGCCGCTCAGAGCACCGCGATGCCCAGCGGGCGTTCGCCGGCCGCGAGGCGGACCGGGGATGCCGTGCCGTCCAGGTCGACGATCGTGATCCCGTTCCAGTACCCGTCGCGGGTGAACCCGCCGGTGACGTACGCGGTTCGGCCGTCCCGTGACACGGCGACGTCCTCGTGCGGGCCGTCCAGGTCCACGACGCGCTCGGAGCCGTCCGGGTCACGGATCGTCAGGGACGCCTCCCGGTCGTCGGATACGATCGGGCCCGTGCCGACGACGAGCAGCGTGCCGTCCGGCGCCATCGTCGCTCCGTGCTGATGCGTGTCGGCCGTCATCCGCTCCACGGCCACCTTCCCGGTGCGCGGGTCGAGGACGGCGAGCCGCTCCCCCTCGAACGGCAGCAGCAGCTTCCCGTCCGAGGGCCGGACCACCGCGTAGTGCGGCTTCAGCCAGGAGCCGAGCCCGCCCTCGGTGCCGTACGGGGCGACCTCCATCCGCTCGGTGCGCAGCGTGTCCGTACGGACGGACGTCACGTCGAACGAGTCGTGCCCGGTGGCGTACACCTCCGCGCCGTCGCGCGAAACGTCCACGTCGAAGGGCCGGCGCCCGACCGGAACCGTGTCGGTCACCTTCCGGGTGCCGGTGTCGATGACCTCCAGAACCCCGTTGTCGCCGGGCACGTTGACGCCGACGTACACCCGCCGGCCGTCGGGGGCCAGCGCGATACCCATCCCGCCGCCCCGGTACTCGCCGGTGGTCGCGGGTCCGGTGCGTGTCCTGTACGGGATGCGGTCCAGCCGGGTCCGCTTCGTCGTGTCCACGACCGCGACGCCCTCGGCGGTGGCCACCCACGCCCGGCCGTCCTTCCCGACCACGAGCCCGTACGGGGCAGTGCCCACCTCGACCCGGTCGAACGCGCCGCGCTCCGGATCGACGAAGGTGACGGTGTCGCCCCCGAAGTCCGCGACGAGCAGGGTGCCTTCGGGGGTGGCGCCGGACTCCGGCGTGACGGAGGGCGCGGGCGCCTGCGAGGCGGGCGCCTGCGAGGCAGGCGCCTCGGCGGCAGCGGAGGTGGCGGCGGGCGCGGGCTCGTCCGCGGCACAGCCGGCGAGCAGGGCCGCCGCCGCGACGGCGGCCAGCAGGGGAGGAACGGCGCGCAGGGTACGGCGGCGGGTCATCGGGGGCCTCCCGCGTCCGGGCTCGTCTCCGGGTCCACGCCCTCGTTCGTCCCCGCGCCCGCGTCCGCGTCCCGGTCCGAGGCCGTCGCCGCGCCCGCGTCCGCGTCCCGGTCCGAGGCCGTCGCCGCGCGCAGCAGCTCCGCGAGGGCGGTGAAACCGCGCCGCTCCGCGTGTTCCAGCGCGGTCACCCCGTCGCCGTCCGCGAGCCCCGGCGTCGCGCCCGCCGTGAGCAGCAGCTCCACGATCTCCTGGTGCGCCCGGCCCCCGTCGCCGAGGATCACGGCCTCCAGCAGGGCGGTCCAGCCCAGCCGGTTGACGTGGTCCACGTCGATGTCGGTGGCCCGCAGCAGCTCCCGTACGTACGCGACATGGCCACGCTCGCTCGCGGGGATCAGCGCGATCCCGCCGAACCGGTTGCGCAGGGACAGGTCCGGGCCGGCCGGCAGCAGGACGCGCAGCATCTCGACGCTGCCGGTCACACCGGTGGCGAGCCAGGGGCTCTCCTCGCGCCGGTCCTGCGCGTCGGGGTCCGCGCCGGCCGCGACGAGCAGCCGGGCGGCCCCGACGTGGTTCCCGTGGACGGCCAGGAGCAGCGGGGTGCGCAACTCCTCGTCGCGGGCGTCCACACGGGCACCGCCCTCGATCGCGGCTCGCACGGCATCGGTGTCGCCGGCGCGTGCGGCGTCGAGCAACCGGTGATCGAGGGCGTTCATGTCCGTCTCCCCAGGGGTGGTCGTACTACTTGGCGAGGGCGGCGACGCCGGCCCGCGCGAACTTCTCGTCCAGGTCGCCGCTGGGCGCGCCCGCGACACCGATGCCCGCCACCGGAGCACCCTTGACCTGGACCGGGGCACCGCCGCCGAGGAACAGCGTGCCAGGAATGTCCTTCAGGTTCGGGGCCTGGGCGAGCCGCTTGGCCAGCTCGGAGGTCGGGGCGTTCCAGGACACGGCGGTGTACGCCTTCTTCTCGGCGGACTCGTACGCCTGCGGGCCCGAGCCGTCGCCGCGCAGGGTCAGGATCGTGTTGCCGTTGCGGTCGACGACCGAGACGGCGATGCGCTGGTTCTCCTTCTTCGCCGCGTCCAGCGCCGCGTCGGCGGCCTTCTTCGCGGCGTCGAGGGTCAGATGCGTGGTCTGCTGGAGGTTGCGGTTCGCGGTGTCGGCCTTGACGGTGGTGGCGGGGGCGGCGGCCGGGGTGGAGGCGTTCGCGGACATCGCGCCGAAGGTGCCGGCCCCGAGGGCGGCGACGACGACGGTACCGGTCAGGACACGGGTGCGCAGCGACATCTTCTTCATCAGAGGCTCCTCAGCGGGGGGGGGAGGGACGGAAGCGGGTCGTTCCCGCGTCCTGAATCCATCCTTGGCCCGGAACCGGCCCGATCCGGTCGTCGTACCGGCTCGTCCCGGCGCGCGGGACGGCTGACACCCCTGTCGGCCGATCGGATGATGCGAGGGCCCCCGACCGGGGGGACGATGGAATGTCCGCGCAGGTCAACAGGGGTCCGACCAAGGACCGGAAGCAGGGGTACGAGGTGGGACAGGGCCAGGGCCCCGCGTACGCGCGCCGGGGCGCACGCCTCGGGGACGACATCGGCACCCGGTCCCTCGCCCTGCTCATGCACGCCGCGTTCTTCCTGCTGCTCGGCGCCTCGCTCGCCCGCTTCCTGCTCCGGCACCCCGGCGAGGACCGCACGCCGTGGATCATCGGCCTCTCCATCGCGCTGGCCGCCCTCTACGTGATCGGGCCCGTGCTCGGCTCCCGCCCGACCCCGCGCAGCCTCGTCTGGCTGGGGGCGCTCGTCGCCGTGTGGATGGTCCTCGTCGTGCTCGCGCCCAGCTTCGCCTGGTGCGCGGTCCCCCTCTTCTACACGGGGCTGCGCATCCTGCCGCCGCGCGCCGCGTACGCCCTGGTCGCCCTGCTCACCCTGTTCGTCGTCGCCGCGCAGCTCCGCCTCGCCGACGGCTTCGACCCCAACCTCGTCCTCGCCCCGCCGGCCGTCGCCGCCGTCGCCACCGCCGTGTTCGTCCACATGCAGCGGCAGGCCGTACGCCAGGAACGGCTCATCGACGACCTGCTGCGCACCCGCCGCGAACTCGCCGCCATCGAGCGCCGCGAAGGCACCCTCGCCGAACGCCAGCGGCTGTCCATGGAGATCCACGACACCCTGGCCCAGGGCCTGTCCAGCCAGCAGATGCTCCTCCAGGCCGCCGACCGGACCTGGGACACCGACCCGGACGCCGCCCGCCGCCACGTCAGCACCGCCGCGGGCATCGCCGAACGCAACCTCGCCGAGGCCCGCCGCTTCGTCCACGACCTGGCCCCCGCCGACCTCGCCGAGGGCGGCGGCCTCGAAGCCGCCCTGCACGCCATCGCCGCCCGCGAGACCGCCCAGGCACAGGGCAGGCTCACCGTCCGCTGCCACATCGAGGGCGCCCCGCACACCGTCCTGCCCGGCCGCACCCAGTCCGCGCTGCTCCGGATCGCCCAGGGCGCCCTCGCCAACGTCACCGAGCACGCCGGAGCCACCGAGGCCGCCCTCACCCTGACCCACCTGGACGACCGCACCGTCCTCGACATCGCCGACAACGGCCGCGGCTTCACACCCGCCGCCGGGCCCACCGCCCCCGCCGGGGTGCGCGGCCACGGCCTGCCCGCCATGCGCGCCCGGCTGCGCCAGCTCGGCGGCACCCTCACCATCGAATCGGCCCCCGGCGAGGGCACCGTCGTCACCGCCACCGTGCCGACCCCGCCGGCCGCCACCGCGGCCCCCACACCCCAGGACCCCGCATGACCGCCGACCGCATCCGCATCCTCCTCTGCGACGACCACGCCGTCGTACGCGCCGGGCTCCTCGCCCTCCTCGGCAGCGAACCCGACATCGAGGTCATCGGCGAGGCCGGCAGCGGCGAGGAGGCCGTCGCCCTCACCGCCCGGCTCACCCCCGACGTCGTCCTGATGGACCTCCAGCTCGGCTCCGGCATCGACGGCGTCGAGGCCACCCGCCGCATCTCGACCGGCACCGGCACCCACGTCCTCGTGCTCACCACGTACGACACCGACGCCGACATCACCCGCGCCATCGAGGCCGGCGCCACCGGCTACCTCCTCAAGGCCGAACGCCCCGAGGAACTCTTCGCCGCCATCCGCTCCGCCGCCCAGGGCCGCACCACGCTCTCGCCGCCCGTCGCCAGCCGCGTCATGGCCCGGATGCGCGCCCCGCGCCCCACCCTCACCGACCGCGAACGCGACATCCTCGGCCAGCTCTCCCGAGGCCTCGGCAACCGCGACATCGCCCGCGCCCTGTTCATCAGCGAGGCCACGGTCAAGACCCACCTCGGCCGGATCTACGACAAGCTCGGCGTGGACACCCGCGCCGGAGCCGTGGCCGTCGCCAAGGAGCAGCGCCTGCTGTCCTGAACCGCGGATGCCGGACCGGCGCACCGGGCATGACACCATCGACCCGTGCTCGACATCGGCTACTCCCTCTCCCGCCGCTTCCCGGACCCCCCGCAGACCGACTACCGCCGCGCGGACGTCCACGCCCTGCGCCACGACCTGTTCTCCGGGGACGTCTATCTCGCGGACACCAAGGAGGACCGGGAGCTGTCCACAGCCTGGGGATGGGTGCCGGTGCTCGACTTCGCCTGGGCGCTGTGCGACATCGTCGAGCGGATCGACCAGGACCCGCGCGGCAACCGCTCGCACCGCCGCCAGCAGGCCGAACTCGACTTCACCGAGTCCTCGGACCGCATGCTGTTCGAGCGCCGCTTCGGCTGGGTGGACATCGAGGCCGACTGGATGGACGCCGAGGAGCCCCCGCTCACGTTCAGCCACTCGCTGCTGCGCCGCGAGGCCCGCGACTTCCTGCACGACCTGATCGCCGACCTGGCCGACATGCACGAGGGCCTGGCCGACAACCCGACGATCTGGACCCTCCAGTCCCGCTTCCCCCGCCTCTGACCCGTACGGACCGGAGCCCGCCCCCGTACGCGCCGAAGCCCCCGTACGCACCGGCGCGCGCCCCCGTAACACCCGCGCGGGCGCGTTCTACGTCTCCACCCGCACCCCGATCTGGGCCGCGAACGCCGGGGCCAGCTCCATCAGTTGCAGCGGGCTGATCACCGCGCCCGCCAGCCGCTCCACCCCCCGCGCGATGTCCAGCTCGGCCGCCGCCCGCAAGTCCACCGCCTCCATCCGCGCCGCGCTGAAGTCCGCCCGTCTCAGCACGCAGTCCCGGAACTCCACCCGCTTCAGCCGGGCGCCCCCGAAGTCCGGCTCGGCCAGCACACAGCCCTCGAACACCACATCGGTCAGCCGGGCCTCGCGCAGATTCAGGTAGTCGATCTTCCCGCCCCGCACCAGCACCCGTTCCAGCACGGCGCCGTGCAGCTGCACCCCGCCCAGGCGGGCGTCCACGACCTCCACGTCCCGCAGGGACGCCGACGCGAGATCCGTGCCCACCCCCCGAACGCCCGTCAGCACCGAGTCGATGAAGCGCGCCCGGCCCAGCGCCGCCCGGTCCAGGGCGCAGCCATCCAGCGCGCAGTCCATGAACCGCGCGCCCCGCCCCGACGCGTCCGCCAGGTCCACGGACCCGAACCGCACCCCGTCGTAATCCCCGTCCGGCTCCAGGCCGTCCCCGTCGAACTCCACCAGCGGCGGCAACCGCACCTCCGGCCGCCGCGCCGCCGCGATACCGCCACCGGAACCACCACCACGCACCATGCCCCCATCGTGACGCACGCCACTGACAACGCCCGCGGGGGCCGCGCATGGCGTAGATCACCCGCCCCGCAGACCGCCGGCCGCACTACCCGCGCCGGCCCAGCAGTACGCGTGCGATCTCCGCCTGCTCCGGCGCCAGCCGCCGCGCCCCGTCCCCGACCGTCCAGCACGCGTTCTGGAGCACCCGGCCCAGTGTCCACGCCACCGCACGCGCCCGGTCCAGCCCCAGCACCCCGGTCATCGCGTCGAACCGCCGCCCCACCGCGTCCGCGTCGAACCGGTTCGCCAGCGCGGGCAGCAGCTCGAACCCGGCGTCCCCCACCAGCGGCTTCGGATCGATGGCCACCCAACGCCGGCCACCGCCCCCGCCACCTCCGCCGTCCTCGCCGTCCCCGCCGTCCCCGCTGTCCCCGCCCGCCAGTACGTTCCCGAAGTGGAGGTCCCAGTGCAGCAGCCGGTCCCCCGGCTCCCCCGCCACCTCGCGCACCGCCGCCGCGCAGTCGCGTACGAGCCGCCGCTCGCCGTCGTCCGCCAGCGCCGCCGCGATCCGGGGCGCGGCGGCGGTCATCCGGGCCGCGGCCTCCCCGAGCCCGCGCAGCCCGCACTCCGCGCCCGGCCGCACCGCCGTCAGCCCCACCAGCAGCCCGGCGATCACCCGCACCGCCCGGTCCGCGTCCGCCATGTCCTCCAGCGAACGGCGCCCGTCCAGCCGCTCCAGGAGCATCGTCCCGGTCTCCGGATCATGGGCCAGCAGCCGCACCGCCCCGGCCCCCGCCGCACCCCACAGCCGCAGCGCGACCGGCTCCCCGGCGGTCTCCTCGTCCACCAGCTGCAACTTCAGCACCGCCGGACGCCCGTCCCCCACCCGCACCACCGGCAGGACCAGCGCGCACACCCCGTACATCGCATCGCCGTCCAGCCGCAGCTCCCAGCGCTCCAGGAACTCCGCGACCCTTCCCGGCAGCGCGGCCACGAAACCGCGCCCGGCGGCCCCGTTGAAGGCGGACTGACTGGCGACGAGGGCATCAGGGATCTCGATCACACCCCGAACCCTAGAAAACGAACCACGAAAAAACCGGGCCGGCGAAGAGCCGGCCCGGTGAGGGAGCCCCCTGTCGGATTCGAACCGACGACCTACGCATTACAAGTGCGTTGCTCTGGCCATCTGAGCTAAGGAGGCGTGTCGGAGCAGTCTAACCAAACCGGTCACCGGCGCGGTGCGGAAATCTCACACCCCGGGAAGTGCTGACAGATTCCAAACCGCCAGGTAGCGTCCTTGCAGGTTCACTCGGATGGACCAGACCACTCCCTTACCACGGATCGTCCGGCACGTACCTGCCGGTGGAGGAGAAGCATCAGCATGGCCAGTGTCACGTTCGACAAGGCGTCCCGCGTCTACCCCGGCTCCACGAAGCCCGCGGTCGACCAGCTCGAGATCGACATCGCGGACGGCGAGTTCCTCGTCCTCGTCGGTCCCTCCGGTTGTGGCAAGTCCACCTCGCTCCGCATGCTCGCGGGCCTCGAGGACGTCAACGGCGGTGCCATCCGCATCGGTGACCGCGACGTCACGCACCTGCCGCCGAAGGACCGGGACATCGCCATGGTGTTCCAGAACTACGCGCTCTACCCGCACATGACCGTCGCGGACAACATGGGCTTCGCGCTCAAGATCGCCGGTGTCAACAAGACCGAGATCCGGGCGAAGGTCGAAGAGGCCGCCAAGATGCTGGACCTCACCGACTACCTGGACCGCAAGCCGAAGGCGCTCTCCGGTGGTCAGCGCCAGCGTGTGGCGATGGGCCGCGCCATCGTGCGTGAGCCGCAGGTGTTCCTCATGGACGAGCCGCTGTCGAACCTCGACGCCAAGCTCCGTGTCTCCACCCGTACGCAGATCGCCTCGCTCCAGCGCCGTCTGGGCATCACGACCGTGTACGTCACGCACGACCAGGTCGAGGCCCTCACCATGGGCGACCGCGTCGCGGTCCTCAAGGACGGTCTGCTCCAGCAGGTCGACTCGCCGCGCAACATGTACGACAAGCCGGCGAACCTCTTCGTGGCCGGCTTCATCGGCTCCCCGGCGATGAACCTCGTCGAGGTCCCGATCACCGACGGCGGCGTGAAGTTCGGCAACAGCGTCGTCCCGGTCTCCCGCGAGGCGCTGACCGCCGCCGCCAACCGCGGCGACACCACGGTCACGGTCGGCATCCGCCCCGAGCACTTCGACATCGTCGAGCACGGCGGCGCCGCCGCCAAGGGCCTCAGCAAGGACTCCTCGGAGGCCCCGGCCGGCCTGGCCGTCTCGGTCAACGTGGTCGAGGAGCTGGGCGCCGACGGCTTCGTCTACGGTGCCGCCGAGGTCGGTGGCGAGCACAAGGACCTGGTCGTCCGCGTCGGCGGCCGCGCCGTCCCGGAGAAGGGCACCACGCTGCACGTCGTGCCCCGCCCGGACGAGCTGCACGTCTTCGCCACGTCGACCGGTGAGCGCCTCACCGCCTGACGATCCGGCACACGCTGTACGGTGGCCCCGCACGAGCTTCGTGCGGGGCCACCGCGCGTCCGGGAGGGCCGGGAGGTTTGAACCGGCGAGGGCCGATTCCCCACCGATTCCCCTCCACAACGGTCATTTCACCCGCGATCGTCAACACGCGATTCGAAAAGCACACTCGAACCGTCCCCCGCCAGGGTGACGTATTGTCGCCTCGCCATCACCGACCGCTACGCTCGCTGCGTGACCCACTCCGTGCGCCGTATCGGCCGAACTCTCGCTTTCGTACTGCCCGTCGTCATGGTCCTGTCCGGGACCCTCGCGGTCACCGCCGTGCCGTGGGCAGCCAGCAACTCCGACTCGCAGCTCCTCGCCGCGTCGGCCCGCTCCGTCTCCGACGCCGACGCCGCCGCCGAGCCGCGCGCCCCGCAGGACGTCCTGCGCGACCGGCTCGTCCAGGAGCTGCGGGCCAAGGACCCCGGCGTCGCCCTGACGCACCTCCAGCGCGCCGTCGAGGGCCGCCCCTCGCTCGCCAAGCACTGCATGTCCATCGCGAAGACCCTCGGCAAGGCCGCCGTCGACAAGTACGGCCCGACCCGGGCGCACCGCTTCTCGCGCCCCGTCTGCGACACCTCGTTCGCCTCGGGCGTCGCCCAGTTCAGCTGACCGGAGCGACCCACCGCTCCGCTGACCGGAGCGACCCAACGTTCCGCTGACCGAGGCGACCCATAACGCTGCCGGGCACGACATATCGTGCCTGGCATGCATACGTTTCCGACGCAGGCCGTGATCCTGGCGGGTGGCCAGGGGTCACGGCTGCGCCCGTACACCGACGACCGCCCCAAGCCGATGGTCGAGATCCCCGGAACGGGGACTCCGATCATCGGCCATCAGCTGTCCTGGCTCGCCGCCGAGGGCGTCACCGACGCCGTGGTGTCGTGCGGGCATCTCGCCGAGGTGCTCCAGGAGTGGCTGGCCGACGCGGTGCTGCCGCTGCGCGTGACGACGGTGGTGGAGTCGGAGCCGCTGGGACGCGGCGGCGGCCTGAAGTACGCGGCCGCGCACCTGCCGCAGCCGGACGAGCCCTGGTACGCGACGAACGGCGACATCTGGACCCGGTTCTCGCTGCGCGAGATGGCGGCCTTCCACGCGGAGCGCGACGCCACCGCGACCCTGGCGCTGGCGCGGCCGCGCATTCCATGGGGCGCGGTCGAGACCGACGCCTTCGGCCACATCACGGACTTCATCGAGGCGCCGCCGTCGCCGTACCTGATCAACGCGGGCGTGTACGTGTTCTCCCCCGCGTTCACCTCGATGCTGCCGGACCGGGGCGACCACGAGCGGACGACGTTCCCCCGGCTGGCCCGCGAACGCCGGCTGGCCGGCTACCCGCTGCCGCACGGCGCGTACTGGCGGGCCATCGACACCGCGAAGGACCTGACGGAGGCCGCCAAGGAGCTGGGAGGCCGGTAGCGGCGGCGCGCAGAACAGCCGCAGAACAGCCGCAGAACGGCCGCAGGACGGGCGGGACGGGAAGAGGGGCGGGCCCGGAGGAAAACCTCCGGGCCCGCCCCTCTTCCCTCGCGGGCGACCGCGCTCAGCCCAGGAGGCCGCCGATCGGGTTGCGGCCGCTCGAAGTGCCGTCCGTGCCGCCGGAGGTGGAGCCCGGGTCGGGCTCGGAGCCGCCGGTGGTGGAGCCGCCGCCGGTGCCGGTGGTCCCGGAGGAGCTGGGGCCGGTGCTGGTGGCGGGGGGCTGCTCGGGGGTGGTCTGCTGCGGGGGCTGCTGGCCGGTGCCCTGGGTCTGGCTGGGCTGTCCGGTGCTCGCGCCCGCGGTCTGGCCGCCCGTCTCCCGGACGGTCTCCGACGCCGGGGCGGAGGCTTCGGCGGCCGGGGTGGAGGGCGCGGTGCTGTGGACGGGGGTCGGCCGGTCGTCGCTCGGGCTCTTGGACGGCTTGTCGCCGCGGGACTTCTCCGGGAGCGGGGAGCCGGGCAGCCGGTTGGTGGGAACGCCGTGCGGGCCGGGGACCGTGACGACACCGGAGGAGCGGACGGCGCCGCCGAGGACGGAACCGATCAGCAGCGTGAGGCCGACGACGATGCTCGCGACGACGGCGCCCCGGCGCAGCACACGGCGGCGCAGGTCCCAGATCTCCGAGCGCGGGCCGAGCTTGCGCCAGGCCTCCCCCGCGAGCCGCCCGTCCAGCGAGTAGACGGGGGCGCCCGCGATGATCAGCGGGCTCCAGGCGGCCAGATAGATGATGTCCGGCGCGTCGTACGCGGCGACGCTGCGCCAGCTGACGGTGACCAGGAGGGCGGCGGACAGCAGGGCGCCGACGATGGCGGCGACGCGCTGCCAGAGCCCGAGGACGGTGAGGACACCGACGACGACCTGGAGGAAGGCGATGGAGAGCCCCGCGCCCACCGGGTGGGAGAGGGCGAAGTCGCGCAGGGGTTCGGCGAGGGCCCACGGGTGGAGCGAGTTGAGCCACTTCACCATGGAGCCGCGTTCGCCGCCGTCGAAGTAGACGGGGTCGCAGAGCTTGCCCATGCCCGCGTAGATGGAGATGAAGCCGAGGAAGACCCGCATGGGCAGGAGGACGACGCCGAGGTTCATCCGGCGGCCGGGGTAGTACGCGTGCCGCACGTCGTCGGTGCCGCCCTGGCGCCTGCCGCGCGCGTCGTCGTCCCCGTCGCCGAGGTCGTCGTCGTACGGTTCGTTGCGGTCGGGGTCGTACGGGCCGGAGTCCACGGCGTCGTAGGCGCCGACCGCCCGGCGCATCGGGGGCAGCAGCGGCCCGCCGGAGCGGGGTGCGCCGATGACGGGGTTCGGCTGGGTCTCCTCCAGGGAGGACTCGTCGAGGCGCGGGATGACCTGCGTGCCGGCACCGCCGCGCTCGCCGCCGAACTCGTAGGGCGCGTACGGCTCGTAGGGGTCGTACGCGCTGTCCGGGCGGCCGTTGGTGGAGTTGCGTACGGCCTGGAGCAGCCCGGTCGCACCGGGGTCGCCGGGGGCGGACTTGCCGCTCCAGACGACGGGGGCGCGCCGGCCGCGTCCGGCTCCGGGGGCGCTCATGGCGGGAATCCTGGGCGCGCCTGCGGGGGTCACACCGCGCAGCCGTGCGCGCTGGCCGGGGGCGAGCTGCACCCGGAAGCTGGCGTGGTTGACGATGACCTGCGCAGGGTCGCAGTCCACCTTGGTCATGCTCAGGGCGGGTAGTTCGTCGAACCGAGGCGTTCTGGTGTCCACACTCATCTAACCGAGTGATGTGTGATTAGGACACTGCCTTGACGGCGCCGAAGTGTCCGCGACCCGTCAACAGGTGGTGGGCGTGGTGCGCGGGGGCGCGCATGTGTGCGCGCACGCCCCCGCGGACCGCGCCGGGCCGGTCAGGCGCGGCGGCGGGCGACCTCGTACATGACGATGCCGGCGGCGACACCGGCGTTGAGGGATTCGGCGCCGCCCGGCATGTTGATACGGACGCGGTAGTCGCAGGTCTCGCCGACCAGGCGGCCCAGGCCCTTGCCCTCGCTGCCGATGACGACGACCACGGGGCCGCCGAGGGCTTCGAGGTCCTCGACGGTGTGCTCGCCGTCGGCGGCGAGGCCGACGACGGCGATGCCCTCCTTCTTGAAGGCTTCGAGGGCGCGCGTCAGGTTGGTGACCTTGGAGACCGGGGTACGGGCGGCGGTGCCGGCCGAGGACTTCCAGGCTCCCGCGGTCATCCCGGCGGCGCGGCGCTCGGGCACGACGACGCCGTGGCCGCCGAAGGCGGAGACGGAGCGGACGATGGCGCCGAGGTTGCGCGGGTCGGTGACGCCGTCGAGGGCGACGATGAGCGGGTCCTCGCCGTTGTCGTAGGCGGCTTCGAGGAGGTCCTGCGGGTCCGCGTACTCGTAGGGCGGGACCTGGAGGACGAGGCCCTGGTGGTTGAGCCCGCCCGTCATCCGGTCGAGTTCGGGGCGGGGGGCTTCCATCAGGTTGATGTTGCCGCGCTCGCCGGCGAGCTGGAGGGCCTCGCGGACGCGCTCGTCGTTGTCGATGTACTGCTGGACGTAGAGCGTGGTGGCGGGGACGCCGTCGCGCAGGGCCTCGTAGACGGGGTTGCGGCCGACGACCATCTCGGAGGTGCCCTTGACACCGCCGCGCCGGGGGGCGGGGCGGCGGTTGGCGGCGTGCTTGGCCTGGGCGTTGGCGACGCGGTTCTTCTTGTGTCCCTTGCGGGCGGCGGCGGGCGGGGTGGGGCCCTTGCCCTCCAGGCCCCGGCGTCGCTGGCCACCGCTGCCGACCTGCGCGCCCTTCTTGTTGGACGTGCGGCGGTTCCTGCGCTGGCTGTTCCCGGCCATGACCTACCTGTTTCGTTGCTTCGTCGTGCGTACGTATAAGTGCAGTGTGCCGCCCGGCGGACCGGGCGGCATGCGGAGGAGCTACTGGCGCGGGCCGAGTGTCCACCGGGGGCCGGACGGGCTGTCCTCGATGACGAGTCCGGACTGGTTGAGCTGGTCGCGGATGGCGTCGGCGGCGGGCCAGTCCTTGCGGGCACGGGCCGACTGGCGCTGGTCGAGGACGAGTCGGACGAGGGTGTCCACGACGCCGTGGAGGTCGTCGCCGCGGTCGTTCTCGCCGGCCCAGTGGTCGTCGAGCGGGTCGAGGCCGAGGACGCCGAGCATGGCGCGGACCTCGGCGAGGCGCTCGACGGCGGCTTCCTTGTCGTCGGCGGCGAGGGCGGAGTTGCCCTGGCGGACCGTGGTGTGGACGATCGCCAGGGCCTGCGGGACGCCGAGGTCGTCGTCCATCGCCTCGGCGAAGGCCGGCGGCACCTCGGGGGCGGCGGCGACGGTCTCGCCGGCCTTCTCGGTGACCCGCTGGATGAAGCCCTCGATGCGGGCGAACGCGGACTCGGCCTCGCGCAGGGCCTCTTCGCTGTACTCGATCATCGACCGGTAGTGCGGGGTGCCCAGGTAGTAGCGCAGGACGATGGGGCGCCAGTGCTTGACCATCTCGCTGACGAGGACGGAGTTGCCGAGGGACTTCGACATCTTCTCGCCGGACATGGTGACCCAGGCGTTGTGCACCCAGTACGTCGCGAACGCGTCGCCGAACGCCTTGGCCTGGGCGATCTCGTTCTCGTGGTGCGGGAAGATCAGGTCGAGGCCGCCGCCGTGGATGTCGAAGGCGGTGCCGAGGTACTTGTGGGCCATGGCGGAGCACTCCAGGTGCCAGCCGGGGCGGCCGCGGCCCCAGGGCGTCTCCCAGCTGGGCTCGCCGGGCTTGGACGCCTTCCACATGGCGAAGTCGCGCTGGTCGCGCTTGCCGGTCTCGCCCTCGCCGGACGGCTGGCGCAGATCGTCCAGCTCCTGGTTGGACAGCTCCAGATAGCCGGGGAACGAGCGGACGTCGAAGTAGACGTTGCCGTCCGCCGCGTAGGCGTGGCCGCGCTCGATGAGGCCCCGCATCATCTCGATCATCTCGGGCACGTGCCCGGTGGCGCGGGGCTCGTAGGTGGGCGGCAGGCAGCCGAGGGCGTCGTAGCCGTCGTTGAACGCCCGCTCGTTCTCGTAGCCGATGGACCACCAGGGGCGGCCCTGTTCGGCGGACTTCGTGATGATCTTGTCGTCGATGTCGGTGACGTTCCGGACGAACGTCACGTCGTAGCCGCGGTAGGCGAACCAGCGGCGCATGATGTCGAAGTTCAGTCCGGACCTGATGTGCCCGATGTGCGGGGCGGCCTGGACGGTCGCGCCGCAGAGGTAGATCGAGACGCAACCCGTGGTGAGCGGGACGAAATCACGGATCTGCCGGGCGCTGGTGTCGTACAGGCGAATAGTCACCCCTCAAGGGTAGTGGGCCCGCACCAGTGCCCAGCGCCCCTGTGGATATTGCGGTCACAGTTGTTACGCCCGCGCGGCCGGGCCCGCTCACGGCCCGCGCCGGCCGGTCCGGCCCCTCACGGCCGCGGCCGTGAGGACGGTCAGGACGCCGAGGACGGCGAGGGCCGCGGCGGGGGCGAGTACGGCCCAGGGCGCGCGTTCGGCGTAGGGCAGGTTCTCCGAGAGCATGCGGCCCCACTCCGGCGAGGGCGGCGCGGCGCCGAGGCCGAGGAAGCCGAGCGACGCGAGGGCCAGCGCGAGCGCGGGCACGCGCAGGGCGGCGTGCCGGGCCACGGGCGGCAGGATGCCGGGCAGGAGGTGGCGGCGCAGCAGATGGAGCCGGCCCGCGCCGAGCGCGCGGGCGGCGGCGAGGTGGGGCGCGGCGCGTTCCTGGGCGCAGAGGGCGCTGGTGTGGGCGGCGATCGGGGCCCAGGCGACGGCGGTGACGGCGATCGCCGCGCTCCACGGGCCGGGTCCGGCGATCCCCGCGACGACGAGGCCGGTGAGGATCGCGGGCAGCGCGTTGGCGGTCTCGGTGAGCGCGGTGGCGCGTACGGCCCCGAGGACGAGGCCGATGACGAGGGTGGCGGTGGCGACGGCCAGCGCGGTCACCACCGTGCGGGCGGCTCCGTGGCCGAGGCGGGCGAGGACGTCGCGCCCGAGGGAGTCGGTGCCGAGGGGGTGCTCGGAGGTGGGGGCGGCGAGGCGGGCGGCGGCGTCGACGTGGAGCGGATCGCGCAGGAGGCCGGCGAGGACGGTGGCGGCGAAGAGGGCGGCGAGCAGGACGGCGCAGACGCGGAGGGCCCGGCCGGCGCGGGCGGCGGGCGGGGCCAGGGCGGGGAGGGCGCGGTCGTCCAGCGCGGGGCCGAGGAGGGCACGGGTGGCCAGGCGGGCGGCGAGCCCGGCGGCGGTGCCGAGGAGCAGCAGGACGAGGACGCAGGCCCGCAGGACGGGCAGGTCCTGGGCGATCGCGGCGGCCAGGGCGGTGGAGCCGAGGCCGGGGATGGCGTAGAGGGTCTCCACGGCGACGGCCCCGCCGGTGAGCCCGACGACGGTAAGCCCGATCTGCGGCAGCAGGCCGGGCAGGGTGCGGCGCAGCGCGTGGTGGGCGGTGCGGCGGGCGGGCAGGCCGTGTGCGGCGGCGGCGCGGGCCCAGGGTTCGGCGAATGCGGCGGGCAGGGCGTCGTCCAGGAGCCGGCCGATGAGGGCGCCCGCCGGGATGCCCATGGCGAGCGCGGGCAGCACGGCGTGCCGCGGGGTGCCCCAGCCGAGCGCGGGGAGCCAGCCGAGCTGGACGGCGACGACCGCGGCGAGCACGGCTGCGATGAGGAACTCGGGGAGCGCGGCGAGCACGGCGGCCGCGGTGCCGGCGCGGGCGGGGGCGGTGCGGCGGCGGGCTCCCCGGCGCAGGGTGCGGGCGGTGAGGGCGGCCGCGGTGAGGAGGGCGGCGGTGAGCGAGACGCCCATCAGAGCGAGGGAGACGCCGAGGGCGGACAGGGTGTCGGCGGTGAGGGGCTGTCCGGAGACCCAGGAGGTGCCGAGGTCGCCGTGGAGGAGTCCGGTGAGCCAGTCGCCGAGGAGGCGGAACGGGTTGCCGTCGAGTCCGGTTTCGGCCCGGATGGCGTCGAGGGTTTCGGCGGTGGGGGCCCGGTCCGCGTAACGGGCGTGCAGGACGGTGCGGGCGGGGTCGGTGTGGGTGAGGCGGGGCAGCAGTCCGATGACGGCGAGGACCGCGAGGAGTGCGGCGCCCCGTCCGGCGAGGTGCTTCACCCCGGTCACCCGACGCGGGTGTCGGCGGTGATGAGGGTGCGTTCCAGGGGGTCGAGGGCGACGCCGCGCACGCGGGAGTCGTCGTACCCCTGGACGAAGCGTTCGTGGACCAGCGGGACGAGAGCGTCGGTGCCGAGGACGCGGGCCTCGGCGGTCGCCACGGCGCGGCGGCGGGCGTCGGCCGACGCGGTGGCGGCGGCCTCGGCGACGGCGGCGTCGACGTGCTCGTCGCACAGCTGGGAGATGTTGAAGCTGCCGTCGCAGGTGAAGTCGGACGCCAGGTAGGAGACGGGGTCGGCGGTGTCCAGGAGGGTGTTGCGGGCCTGGATGAACGCGTCGTACTCGCCGGCGAGCGCGTCGGCCTCCATCTGGGCGTAGTCGCGGACGACCTGCTTGACGGTGAAGCCGCGCTTGCGGAGCTGTTCCTGGACCACGGTGGCGGCCTCGGGGAGTTCGGGCCGGTTGGTGTAGGTGGCGAGGACGATCTCCCCGGCCGCGGCGACCCGCGCCCGGTCGGCGGCCGCCGCCCGTCCGGTGGGGGCCTTGCGCACGGTGTCGGCCCAGGGGACGCCGGGGCCGAGGAGCCCCTGTCCGGCGTCGGCGCGGCCCTCGTAGACGGCCTTGACAAGGGCCGGGGAGTCGATGGCCTCGCGGGCGGCGGCGCGCATCGCCGGGTCGGCGAAGACGCCGCGCCGGGTGTTGAGGGAGAGGCCGTTGGTGCGGGCGGACGAGAAGGAGTGGGCGAGCCCGTCGCCGAGCAGGGAGACCTGGGAGACCGGTATGTACTCGGCGACGTCCACGGTCCCGGTGCGCAGGGCGTTGGCGCGGGCGGTGCCGTCCGCGACGAAGGTGACGTCGGCGCCGGGGGCCTCGGCCTTGCCGCCCCAGTAGGTGTCGTTGCGTTCCAGGGTGGCGCTGACGGCGCCCTTGACGGAGGTGAGGGTGAAGGGTCCGGTGGCGTGTCCGGCGGGGTTCACCCTGCCGTCCGCGTAGGCGGCGCCGGACAGGATGGCGAGGGAGGGGTTGGCGAGGCGCTGGGGTAGCAGGGGGTCGGCCTCGTCGGTGACGATCCGTACGGTGTCGGCGCCGCGTGCCGTGGCGGTGACGCCGGTGTCGGACAGGACGCGGGGGCCGGGCGACGCCTTGTCGGCGGCGTTCAGCGAGCGGGCGACCGCGGCGGCGTCCACGGCGGTGCCGTCCTGGAAGGTCGCCTTGCGCAGGGTGAAGGTCCAGGTCGTGGGGTTGTCGCGCTTCCAGGATGTGGCCAGCGCGGGCGTGGCCGCGCCCTCGCGGTTCAGGGCGGTGAGGCCCTCGATGACGGCGAGGCGGCTCAGGGTGACGGCGTCGTCCCCGTAGGGGGACATGGCCTGGGCGGGCGGGAAGGCCATGACGACCCGGAGGCGTTGCCCGTCGCCGGACGCGCCCCCGGCGTCGGAGCCGCTCGAACAGGCGGTGGCGAGCGGGACCAGGAGGGCGGTCGCGGACAGGATCAGCGGCAGCGCGGAGCGACGGCGGGGGGTGGGCATGGCGACAACCTTATATGAAAATCATTGTCATTTACTCGGCGGGGTGCGAACCGTTCACGACTCCGAGGGGCCCCCGGCCCGTGGCAGCGGCAGTTCGAAGTGGACGATGCCCTGGCCACCGCCCGGCAGCGCGCGCTCGTCGCACACCTCCCGCGCGAGGGACCGCCAGAACGGCTCGGCGCCCGGCACGGCCGGGTCCGTGTGCAGATAGACCACCTCGTAGCCGCCGGCCCGCGCCGCGAAGGCGCACAGCTCGCGCACCATGCGGCGGGCGAGGCCGTGCCTGCGGTGCTCCGGCCGCACATAGATCCGGCACAGCTGCGCCGTGGTGCCGGACGGGAAGCGGTCGGCGACCCACTGCGGATTGGGCGGCGCCTGCGGCCCCCGGTCGCGCACGGCGCCGGTGGCGACGATCTCGCCCGCGTACTCGGCCACCAGCAGGGTGCAGCGGGCCGGCCGCAGATAGGCGGCCTCCGGGTCGATGATGTCGGCGTGCCAGCGCGGCACGTAACCGGAGCGCAGATCGCGGTAGACGGTATCGAGCATCACGGCCCGCGCCCCGCCGATGTCCGCCGGCCCCGCGGCGCGCAGGACGTACTCCCCGGCACCGGCCCGCACCGCCGCGGTTCCCGTGACAGTCGTCATCCCGCAGTCCCACCGATCCTCGCCCGCCACCTCATTGCCGTACCAGCGTACGTGCGAACGATGTGCAACAAGGACGGGGGCCCGCGACGCCGGGCCGGGCGGGCCGACCGGCCGGCCCGGCCGCGTCAGCCGGTGCGGTACACCAGGGCGGTCGCGATCCCCGCGATGCCCTCGCCCCGGCCGGTGAAACCGAGCCCGTCCGACGTGGCGGCGGACAGCGAGACCGGGGCCCCGACCGCGTCCGAGAGCACCCGCTGCGCCTCGTCGCGCCGCTTGCCGATCTTCGGGCGTACGCCGACGACCTGGACGGCCACGTTGCCGATCTCGAAGCCCGCCGCCCGGACGATGCGGGCGGCCTCGGTGAGCAGGGTGACGCCCGCGGCACCGGACCACTCGGGGCGCCCGGTGCCGAAGTGCTGCCCGAGATCACCGAGACCGGCGGCGGAGAAGAGGGCGTTGCACGCGGCGTGCGCGACGACATCCGCGTCCGAGTGGCCGGCGAGCCCGGGGCCCTCGCCGTCCCAGCGCAGCCCGGCGCACCAGAGCTCGCGGCCCTCCTCGAAGGCGTGGATGTCGGTGCCGATGCCGACGAGCGGAATCACGGGCGCGGGGGCCGCGCCGGGCGCGGGGGTCCGGTCGGAAGCGGAGGCCCGGTCGGGTGCGGAGGCCCGGTCGGGCGTGGGGGTCTCAGAAGCCATCGTTCGCCCTCCTGCGTGCGAGAACCGCCTCGGCCAGGACGAGGTCCAGCGGCCGGGTCACCTTGAACGCCTCTTCATGTCCGGGCACGACGACGACCGGCTCGCCGAGCTGTTCGACCATGCCGGCGTCGTCGGTCGCGCCCTCGCCGTCCACGGCCACCTGCTCATGGGCGCGCAGCAGGGTCGCGCGGTCGAAGCCCTGCGGGGTCTGCACGGCCCGGAGCCGGGCGCGGACCGGGGTGGAGAGGACCGGCTCGGGCGCGCCGGGGGCGCCCGGCTCGACCTCCTTGACGGTGTCGGCGAGCGGCAGGGCGGGAACGACGGCCGGGGCGCCGTCGCGGACGGCCTCGATGACCGCGTCCACGGTGTCCACGGGGACGAGCGGGCGGGCCGCGTCGTGGACGAGGACGGTGGAGACGGTGTCGGGGAGGGCGTCGAGGCCCCGCTTCACGGATTCCTGGCGGGTGTCGCCGCCGGGCACGACGAGGAAGTCGGTGCGCTCGGGCAGCGCGTGCTCGTCGAGGAGGTGGCGGACCTCGGCCGCGCCCGCCGGCGGGGCGACGACGACGACGAGGGACACGTGCCGCGAGGCGGCCATGGCCCGAACGGCATGGATGAGCATGGGCGTACCGCCGAGCGCCCGGAGCGCTTTGGGGGCGCCCGGTCCGAGCCGTACGCCGCGGCCGGCCGCGGGAATCACGGCCGCCGTGCGGGAAGGTCGCGGTTGTTCAGACATCGGTTGCACTCCGAGGCTTCGGCATGTTTGTGTCCACGGCCGACGTGGGTATGGCCAGAAGCGAGCCGGGGCGCTGCGCCATGACTCGACCGGGACCCTTTCCGTGACCCCGGGCGAGCCGGAGCACGCCGTGGCCGCTCGGAGCCGGTTCCGCACGCCGGGTTCAGCAAGATCGCGAGCAACGTACCAAGGTCGAGCAACGTACCAAGGTCGTGCACCGGGACGCCGGGCACGGGCGGATGGCTGGAATTCGCCGTTGGATTGCGGTCCGGACATGCCGCAGCGCCCGACGACACACTCCCCGTACAGGGGTGGTCAGCGGGCACCGCGGCATATTCTCTACGGCCGGTGCGATCCGGCGGTCGTCACGACGACCGGTGCCGTCCGGTTCAGGACGCGAGAACCTCGTCGAGGAGGGCCTCGGCCTTGTCCTCGTTGGTGTTCTCCGCGAGGGCGAGTTCGCTCACCAGGATCTGGCGGGCCTTGGCGAGCATGCGCTTCTCACCTGCGGAGAGTCCGCGCTCACGCTCGCGGCGCCACAGGTCGCGCACCACTTCGGCGACCTTGATGACATCGCCGGACGCGAGCTTCTCGAGATTTGCCTTGTAGCGCCGGGACCAGTTCGTCGGCTCCTCGGCATACGGTGCGCGCAGCACCTCGAAGACGCGGTCCAGCCCTTCCTGCCCGACTACGTCGCGCACACCCACGAACTCCGCATTGTCCGCCGGCACACGCACCGTCAAGTCGCCCTGAGCGACCTTGAGCACCAAGTAGGTCTTGTCCACGCCTTTGATCTGGCGAGTTTCGATAGCCTCGATCAGCGCGGCCCCGTGATGGGGATAGACCACGGTGTCGCCAACCTTGAACGTCATGTGACAGGTACCCCTTCCGTGGCTATCAAGCGTAACACGAGAATCGCAACTCCTGAATGGCGTTTTCGCAGGTCAGGGCATATCTCGGGGCTTGACAACTGCGACACGGACGTGCTGCGGAGAGCCTCCGGAAGACGGTATTCGCAGGTCGGAGCCGTAGTACGGGGACAGGGAAACGCGGACCCTACACGCGCTCCGGCGCACGCCGAAGGGGGCGAAAGTCCCGTTTTGTCGGGTTCCGGTTACCGAGCTTTCCGTAGTTCGTTCGGCACTGGATCACTCGTTCGGGCGTAACTGCCGATGGCCAATGAAATTGATCAACGTACGGCCGCGCCGGGGATTATGCGCAAGGAATGCGCCACCGTCCGTGAACAGCCACGGAGCCCGCGGTGAACGCCGGGCCGGAATTTGATCACGCGCGTTTTGTGAAGAGACCGCGAATGCGTGAACACGACCGGGGCCCTGGGATCGCCGTCGCGTCAGGGGCGGGTCGGGTGCGAAGCGGCGAGGAGGGCTCGGTAACCTGGCGGCTGACAGACTCTTAGGGCGGCTTTACACCACGCGCCCGACCCGTCCGTAACCGTCCGCTCGTTCAAGGAGTTGCCGCCGCCGTGAGCCGCAGCCTTCGACACGGCGCTCTCGCCGCCACTGCCATCGCGTTCTCGATCACCGCGCTCTCCGCGTGCGCCGCGGGCAACAACGCGGCGACGCTCGGAGTCCGGCCGGACAACGCGTCCACCCAGTCCGGCGCGATCAAGGTCCAGAACGTCAACGTCATCACCCAGGCCAAGGCCAAGGCCGGCGCCCGGGGCCCGGCGGCCGTCACCGCCACGGTCTTCAACGCCGGTCCCAAGGCCGAGACCCTCGAATCCATCACCCTGACCGGTGGCAGCGGCTCGGTGCGGCTGCACGCCGCCGAGGGCTCCGGCCCGGTCGTCGTCCCGGCCGGTGGCCGGGTCATCCTCGGCGGCCAGGGCAACGCCTCCGCCGTCATCGAGAACGGCGACGAGGCCCCGAAGGACGGCGACGTCCAGCCCCTGGTCTTCAACTTCAGCGAGACGGGCGAGGTCTCCCTCGGCGCCTCCGTCGTCCCGTCGTCCGGCTACTTCAAGGACTTCGGCCCCAGCGCGCTGCCCGAGCCCCCGCAGGCGCCGGAGGCCTCGCCGTCCGCCTCCGCGACCGGCTCCGCCGCTCCCGACGCCTCCACCACCCCGTCCGGCGAGTCCTCGGCGAGCTGAGGCGTGTTCTGAAAGTCCCGCCCGCACCACGCATACGGCTGAGGCGCCTTCCCCGCCGGGGGGAGGCGCCTCAGCCGTATGCCGGCCCGCGGTTTACGGCTCGAACTTGTAGCCCAGGCCGCGCACCGTCACCAGGAACCTCGGCGCGCCCGGGTCGGGCTCGATCTTGGCGCGCAGCCGCTTCACATGAACGTCGAGGGTCTTGGTGTCGCCGACGTAGTCCGCGCCCCAGACCCGGTCGATGAGCTGCATCCGGGTCAGCACCCGGCCCGCGTTGCGCAGCAGCATCTCCAGCAGGTCGAACTCCTTGAGCGGCAGGTCGACCTTGCCGCCGGAGACCGTGACGACGTGCCGGTCCACGTCCATCCGGACCGGGCCCGCCTCCAGGGCGGCGGGCGCGACCTCCTCGGGCTCGCCCCGGCGGCGCAGCACGGCGCGGATGCGGGCGACCAGCTCGCGCGAGGAGAAGGGCTTGGTGACGTAGTCGTCGGCCCCTATCTCCAGGCCGACGACCTTGTCGATCTCACTGTCCTTCGCGGTGACCATGATCACCGGCACGTTGGAGCGGCTGCGCAGCTGGCGGCAGACCTCGGTGCCGGGGAGCCCGGGAAGCATCAGGTCGAGCAGGACGAGGTCGGCGCCGTTGCGCTCGAACTCGTCCAGGCCGTCGGGCCCGGTGGCCGCGATGGCGACCTCGAAGCCCTCCTTGCGGAGCATGTAGGACAGGACGTCGCTGAAGGATTCCTCATCCTCGACGACAAGCACTCGGGTCACGGAAGAGCCTCCGGGGAAGAAAACGGTTCGAAGGGATCGGGGGCGGCGTCCGGGTGGGACGCCTCGTCGCCGTTGACGATGAGCGGGCCGCCCGACGCGCGGTCCCGGCCGCGTGCGGAGCCCGCTTCGGGCAGCCGCAGGGTGAAGGTGGAGCCCTGTCCTTCGGAGCTCCATACGGTGACCTCCCCGCCGTGCGAGGCGGCCACGTGTTTGACGATGGCCAGGCCGAGACCCGTACCACCGGTGGCGCGTGAGCGGGCGGGATCGACGCGGTAGAAGCGTTCGAAGACCCGTTCCCGGTCCTTCTCGGAGATGCCGATGCCCTGGTCGGTCACGGCGATCTCGATCTCGTCCCCGCCGGGGACGACTACGCGGCGGGCTGCGATGCCGACGCGGGTACGGGCGGGGCTGTAGTTGACGGCGTTCTCGACGAGATTGCCGAGGGCGGCGGCGAGCTGGCCGCGATTACCCCATATCCGCAGGTCGGCGGTGCCGCCGGCGGCCATGGTGATCTGTTTGGAGCCGGCCTGCTGGCGGCAGCGGTCGATGGCCTCGGCCACCAGCTCGTCCACCCGGACCGGCTCGGCGTCCTCCAGCGGGTCGTCGTTCTGCACCCGCGAGAGGTCGATCAGCTCCTGGACGAGGTTGGTGAGCCGGGTCGCCTCGATCTGCATGCGGCGGGCGAAGTGCTCCACCGCCTCCTGGTCGTCGGAGGCGTCGAGCACGGCCTCGGAGAGCAGCGACAGGGCGCCCGTCGGCGTCTTGAGCTCATGGCTGACGTTGGCGACGAAATCGCGCCGGACCGCCTCGATGCGCCGGGCCTCGGTGAGGTCCTCGACGAGCAGCAGCACCAGCCGGGAACCCAGCGGGGCGACCCGCGCGGAGACCGCCAGGGCCTCGCCCCGGCCCGTGCCCCGGCGCGGGAGGTCCAGTTCGACCTGGCGTATCTCGCCGTCCCGCCGGGTGTCCCGCGCCATGTTGAGCATCGGTTCCACGGCGAGCCGCCCGCCCCGGACCAGCCCCAGCGCGTACGCGGCGGAGCTGGCCTTGACCACCCCGTCGCCCTCGTCCAGCACGACCGCCGATGAGCTGAGCACGGACAGGACCGTGTCGACGCCGGGGGGCAGGGGCGTGTTGCTGTCGGGCCGCAGGGAGGTGCGCGTCGGCTTCTTCTGGTCGCGCTCGCTCCAGCGGAACGCCAGCATGGCGATCACGCCGGTACCGACACCGGCGATCGCGGCAGCTGCGGCGACCGCCGCGTTCACGTCCATGTGTCCAGGTTATGCGGCTTCTCGGACACTCTCCCAGCCGTCCTGTAGCCTCCTCGGCCACTCGTCGCCCAGAGTTCACCGAGGGGCAAGAGACGGTTCACTTGGCCGGTCGGAATCCGACGCGTACGCCCGTCACGGTGATTGCCGTGGGGTTCGGAGCCGGTCGTCGGCGGCCCCCGGCCTCGGTCAAGGACTGGAGAGGGACACCCATGCGTGACGCATACCACGAGGAACTCGACTCGATCGGCGAGGGCCTGGTCGAGATGGCCCGGCTCGTCGGGTCGGCGATAGGCAGGGCGACGACGTCGATGCTCGACGCCGATCTCAAGCTCGCGGAGTCGGTGATCGCCGCCGACCAGAAGGTGGACGACCTCCAGCACGAGCTGGAGGCCCGTGCGATCGCCCTGCTGGCGCGCCAGCAGCCGGTGGCCACCGATCTGCGGATCGTGGTGACGTCGCTGCGGATGAGCGCCGACCTGGAGCGCTCGGGCGACCTCGCCCAGCACGTCGCCAAGCTGGCCCGGCTGCGGTTCCCGCAGACCACGGTCCCGCACGACCTGCACGCCACCATCCTGGAGATGGGCCAGCTCGCGCAGCGCCTGATGGCGAAGGCGGCCGAGGTGATCATCACCAAGGACGTCGACCTGGCGCTCCAGCTGGAGCAGGACGACGACGAGATGGACCTGCTGCACCGCACGCTGTTCCAGCACCTGATGGACGACCGCTGGAAGCACGGCATCGAGACGGCCGTCGACGTGACGCTGCTCGGGCGCTACTACGAGCGGTTCGCCGACCACGCGGTGTCGGTGGCCAAGCGCGTCGTCTACCTGGTGACCGGCGAGCACGCGGACGAGATCCAGCAGCCGGCCCCGGTGGAGGGCTCGTAGGCGTACGGAGGTGTTTCGTAGGCGTACCGAGGTGTGGGGCGCCCTCGGCGCGGGAAGGGCGGGGCGCGGAGAGCCGCGGCGCACGCCCGCGCGCACGGCTCGTACAGACGTTCCTGCGCAAGTGCGCCGTTGATGCGCCCGTACGGGTGGGCATGGAATGGGGTGGGGCGGCACGACGTGTCCGTACGCCCCGGTCGCGCGTCCCGCGTGGGCCTGCGGCCCGACGTACGCCTTGAGGAGGAACCATGGCCGATTCCCCCATGACCGAATCCGAGCAGGAGGCCCCTGTCGAGGTGGTGCACCTGACCGTTCTGGGCGCCTGCGGCTGCGGATCGGGCTGCGGGTGCGGCTGCCAGTCCGGTGCGCCGTGCCAGTGCGGGGGCTGCTCGGGCTGAGCCCCGGACCGTACGGGTCACGAGGGCGATGCCTCCGCCTTCGTGACCCGTACCCCGGTCTCCGGCGCGGGCACGGTCTCCTGCGGGCCGCCGGTCCCCGTCGCGGGCAGCCCGCGCATGAGCAGCCAGTACCCGGCGGCCGCGACGGTGCCCAGGACGGCGCAGGTCGCCCACAGCCAGCCGGCGCCGAAGTGGTCGATGACCACACCGGACATCAGGGGCGCGATCAGCGCGGCGGCCGACCAGGACAGCGTGTACATCCCCTGGTAGCGGCCCCGGCCGTGCGCGGGCGACAGCTGGACGATCAGGCCGTTCTGCACGGGCGCGTTGATGATCTCGGCGACGGTCCACACGCAGATGGTCAGCGCGTACACGCCGACCGAGCCGGCGAAGGCGGTCAGCCCGAACCCGTACCCCGCGAGCAGCGAGGAGGCGACCAGCAGCAGGCGCGGGTCGCGGCTCTGGATGAACCGGGTGACGGGGATCTGGAGCACGACGATGAGGACGCCGTTGACGGCGATCGCCGTGCCGAAGTCGGAGCTGCTGAGCCCGTCCGTGCCCATCGCCACCGGCAGGCCCACGTACCCCTGCTGGAAGATGAGCGCGATCACGAACGACAGGCCGACGACGCCCATGAACCGGCCGTCGCGCAGCACGGTGGAGAGCCGTACGCCGTCGTCCGCCGCGGACCCGCCGGCCGCGGGAGCGCCGGAGCGCTCCGGCCGGGATTCGGGCACCTTCAGGAAGACGACGATCGCGCAGACCAGCGTCATGGCGGCCTCGCCGACGAAGCCCGCGAGGTAGCTGTACTCGGCGATGAACCCGGCGCCGGCGGAGGAGACCGCGAAGCCGAGGTTGATGGCCCAGTAGTTGAGCGAGAAGGCCCGCACCCGGTCCTCGGCGGGCACGATGTCGGCGATCATCGCCTGGACCGCCGGGCGGGACGCGTTGCTCGCCATGCCGACGAGGAAGGCGACCCCGGCGATGGCCACCGGATGCGTCATGAAGCCGAGCACGGCGACGGACGCGGCGGTGGCGAGCTGGGCGACCAGCATGGTGGGGCGGCGCCCGAAACGGTCCGTCATCACCCCGGCCCCGAGCGAAGACACGACCCCGCCGAGCCCGTGCAGGGCGGCGACGAGACCGGCGTACGAGGCGGAGTAGCCGCGGTCCAGGGTCAGATAGAGCGCCATGAAGGTGGCGACGAACGCCCCGAGGCGGTTGACCAGGGTGCTGGTCCACAGCCACCAGAACTCCCGAGGGAGGCCGGAGACCGTCTCCCGGGTGGCCCGGGCGGCTCGTCCGAGACCGGTGGCAGACATACGGGTTCCCCCCGGGGACGTACGAAGGTTGGAGCCGGGGCGTAAGCGGCCCATCGGCGCTCCGAACATTACGAATCCGAAGGGTTCCCGGGCCACTCGATTGACGGCCGCCGTCAAACGTCGAGGGCCGTCCCGCTCCCCTGTCCGCCCTGTGACCGGTCGCGCGCCACCGGGACGGGTTCGATTACGCTCGGACTCATGGCCGACGCACCGTACAAGCTGATCCTCCTCCGCCACGGCGAGAGCGAATGGAACGCGAAGAACCTGTTCACCGGTTGGGTGGACGTCAACCTCACCGAGAAGGGCGAGAAGGAGGCGGTCCGCGGCGGTGAGCTGCTGAAGGACGCCGGTCTGCTCCCCGATGTGCTGCACACCTCGCTCCAGAAGCGCGCCATCCGCACCGCCCAGCTCGCCCTGGAGGCCGCGGACCGCCACTGGATTCCCGTACACCGCTCCTGGCGTCTGAACGAGCGCCACTACGGCGCCCTCCAGGGCAAGGACAAGGCCCAGACGCTCGCCGAGTTCGGCGAGGAGCAGTTCATGCTCTGGCGCCGCTCGTACGACACCCCGCCGCCCGCCCTGGAGGACGGCACCGAGTTCTCGCAGAGCGGCGACGCGCGCTACGCGACGATCCCGCCGGAGCTGCGCCCGCGCACGGAGTGCCTCAAGGACGTCGTCACGCGCATGCTGCCGTACTGGTACGACGGCATCGTCCCGGACCTCCTGACCGGCCGCACGGTCCTGGTCGCCGCCCACGGCAACAGCCTCCGCGCCCTGGTCAAGCACCTCGACGGCATCTCCGACGCCGACATCGCGGGCCTGAACATCCCCACGGGCATCCCGCTCTTCTACGAGCTCGACGCCGAGTTCCGCCCCCTGAACCCGGGCGGCACCTACCTCGACGCGGACGCCGCCAAGGCCGCCATCGAGGCCGTGAAGAACCAGGGCAAGAAGTAACAACCTGCCCGAAGAGCCCCCCGTTCGCGGATCGCTCCGCGAACGGGGGGCTCTTCGCTGCCCGGAGCCTCGGGCCCGTGTGACGCCGCTCACCCCTCGCCGTACGCTGTGCGGCATGCGGGGAAGAGTGGGAGGGCGGTCATGGGTGAGCCTTTGAAGACCTTTGTCGGGGGTGCCGAGGTCGAGGTGCCCAACAGCATCCCGGCCATCCGGGACGCGTTGCCCGAGGGGCGGCGGGCGGAGTTCGACCGGGCCATCAACGAGGCCGGGGTGCACGAGATCCAGGCCGTGATGCGGCACTGGATGCTGGAGGCCGTCCCCGATCCGGAGGCCGAGCGGATTCTGGACCGGCTGGCGCGGGACGAGGCCGAGAGGCGGAGCGTCGCTTGAGCTTCCGGATCTCCTTCGCACCGCCCGCCGACGACACCCTGGCGAAGATGCGGGACGGTGACGCCTTCCGGGACCGGATGGCGGCCACCCTGGGGGCCGAGCCGTACGGGCACGGCTCGACCGCCGTCAAGGGGGAGCACGACCGCCGTGAGGCGACGGTCGCCGGGGCGATCGTGCTCTACTACGTCTCCGGGTCGGTCCTGACCGTCACCGTCGTACGGCTCGTCCCGCTGCCCTGAGCACGCGTCAGGCGAGCTTCTTGGCCTGGGCGTCGACGACCGCGGTCGGCAGGTCGAAGTCCTTGCCGGTGCCCGCGGCCGCGAGGTTCATGGCGCTGAACGAGGCCAGCGTGCTGCCCTGGCGCAGCGCGACGAGCTTGAGCGCCATGTTCCCGTCGTCCGCCTTGATCGTGACCGTCCAGGCGCCGGCCTCCTCGCCGCCCTCGACCTTCTCCTCCTGGACCTTGGTGACCTTCTGCTTGTCACCGGCGGCGGTGATCGTGAAGCCGCCCGCGCAGTCGGTCGCGGCGGTGCGCAGGGAGGCCAGCGTCTCCTCGGCACCCTTGCCCTCGTAGGAGGCGAGCGTGGTCATGGTCGTCGTGATGTCGAAGGCGGCGCCGAACGCCTCGTCGAGGTCCTCGCTGTCCTTGGCGGCGTCCGCCTTCGGCTCGCTGATCACCTTGCGCTGCGTGGAGGCGGCGGGCGAACCGGCCTTGGCGCCCATCAGCAGGTCGGCGAGGACGTCGCAGGACTCCTTGTCCGCGGTGACGTCCTTGGCGTCGATCTTGTCGACCGCGCCGGCCTTCGTGACCTTGTGGCCCTTGACGTCACCCTGCTCGAGCGAGACCTTCTCCAGCTCGGCGGCGGACAGCACCTTCGCGGCGGGCTGGTCCGCGCCCTTGTCGGCGGCCTTCTCCGAAGGCTGGGCCGACGAGCCGGCCGCCTTGCCGCTGTCCTTGTCGTCGTTGTCCGAACCGCAGGCGGCGGTGAACAGGGCGAGGGACATCACGGTGGCGGCAACGGCGGTACGGCGTATGGCAGTGGGTCGCATGGACCGTCCTTCTGTCTCAAGGTGTTTCGCCCGCACGTGAGCAGCCGCACCGGGTTCGGCGCGGCCTGAAATGGGGGGTGTTCGTGGGGTGAGCCAACTCTATGAGCCCGCTGTGGTTTGGCAATCCTTTACCTTGGGCATTGCAGCTGATCGTGACGTCGTCGTGATCAGTTCGCGCCCATTGCCAAGGCGAAACGGTCTTACCGGCCGTACGGGATGACGCGCGGTCAGCCGGCGGGGCGCTGTGTGAGGTGGGCGAACGCGTCCAGATTGCGGGTGGATTCACCGCGCGAGACCCGCCAGGCGTACTCCTTGCGGATCGCGGTCGCGAAGCCGATTTCCAGGAGCGAGTTGAACGCGCCGTCCGCCGCCTCCAGGACGGAGCCGAGCAGCCGGTCCACCTCGTCGGGCGTCACCACGGAGAGCGGCAGCTTGCCGGTGAGGTAGATGTCCCCGAGCCGGTCGATCGCGTAACCGACGCCGAACAGGCGCAGATTGCGCTCCAGCAGCCAGCGGTGCACCGCCGCGTCGTTCTCGTCGGGGTGGCGGATGACGAACGCGTTGAGGGAGAGGCTGTGCGCGCCGACGATCAGCGAGCAGGTGGTGGCGAGCTTGCGGGTACCGGGGAGCTGGACGACGTAGTTGCCGGGGGCGGGGCTCTCCCAGTCGAGCCCGGCATCCGCGAACACCGCTTCGAGGACCTGCGCGGCGCGGACGCCCTCGTCGTCTGCCGGTACGGGTGCGTCAGCCATGTTTCGAGCGTACGTCAGCCGGTGAGGCCGCGCGGTCGGGGGCGGGTGCGGTGGGGGTTCACGGGTGCGGTGGGGTCGGGGTTACGGGCGCGGTGGGGGTTACGGGAGGCGGGTGCGGGTACGCCTGCGGTGGCCCTGGACCGCCGCCGTGTACACCTCGGCCGTACCGGCCGCCGCCGTGTCCCAGCCGAACCGCTGCGCGTGCTCCGCCGCAGCCTCGCCCATCCGGGCGACCAGCTCCGGCGCCGCCGCGAACCGCTCCAGCGCCCGCGCGTACGCCGCCGGCTCGTGCCCCGGTATCAGGAAGCCGCTCACCCCGTCGCGCACGGCCACCGGAAGGCCGCCCACCGCCGCCGCGACGACCGGCGTGCCGGCCGCCTGGGCCTCGACGGCGACCAGGCCGAAGGACTCGCTGTACGAGGGCATGACCAGCACGGACGCGGCCCGGAACCAGTCGGCGAGCTGGTCCTGCCCGACCGGCGGGTGGAACCGTACGACGTCCGCGATGCCCAGCCGGGCCGCGAGCTTCTGCAGCCCCTCCGGCTTGGCGAGACCGCTGCCGCTGGGCCCGCCGACGACGGGCACCACCACGCGGGAGCGCAGCGCGGGGTTGCGGTCGAGCAGCACGGCGACGGCGCGCAGCAGCACGTCCGGGGCCTTCAGCGGCTGTATGCGGCCCGCGAAGAGCGGGATCAGGGCGTCCTGCGGAAGGCCGAGGCGGGCGCGGGCGGCGGCGCGGCCGTCGGCCGGGCGGAAGCGGTCGAGGTTGACGCCGGGGTGGACGACGGCGACGGAGCGCGGGTCGGCGTCGTAGAAGCGGACGAGTTCGTCGGCCTCCTCGGCGGTGTTCGCGATGAGCCGGTCGGCGGCGTCGACGATCTGGGTCTCGCCGATGACGCGGGCGGCGGGCTCGGGGGTGTCGCCCTCGGCGAGCGCGGCGTTCTTCACCTTCGCCATGGTGTGCATGGCGTGGACGAGGGGTACGCCCCAGCGCTGCGCGGCGAGCCAGCCGACGTGTCCGGAGAGCCAGTAGTGGGAATGCACGAGGTCGTAGTAGCCGGGGCGCTGACCGGCCCACGCCTGCATCACGCCGTGCGTGAAGGCGCAGAGCTGGGCGGGCAGCTCCTCCTTGGCCAGTCCCTCGTACGGTCCCGCGTCCACGTGCCGGACGAGGACGCCGGGCGCCAGTTCCACGGCGGCGGGCAGCCCGCCGGTGGTGGAGCGGGTGAAGATCTCGACCTCGATGTTGATCGCGGCGAGCCGCCTGGCCAGCTCCACGATGTACACGTTCATGCCGCCGGCGTCGCCCGTCCCCGGCTGGTGCAGCGGGGAGGTGTGCACGGACAGCATCGCGATGCGGCGCGGCCTGCGATGGCCCGCGGCGAAGGAGCCGGCGAGTCCTGCGGGGAACCTGCGACGCGGTGCGCCACGGCTGGTGCCGAGCCGAGAGACGTACTGGGTCACGTCGTCCGTCCTCCTCGCTGGGCCCCGGTACCGGCACGGTTCACGGCATGGCACCGAAGGGCGCACGATCCCTTCGAAGGTGGCGAACAGCGGCGGCCGCCCTTTTCATTTCCACTTTGCCGAATCGTTACGGCAGAAAGCTGGCGCGTCGCCCCGATCATCGCCCGACCGCCCGGCGACCGCATCCGCCCGGATCGTTACGCTCGGTGCCATGCGCCCGATCGGCACCGCGACGCGCGGGACCACCAATCCGAACCGGCTGCGCCGCATGGACCGCTGGATCGCCGCCACGCACGGCCCCGCCCTGCGCCGCGCCGACGCCCCCGTCGCCGTCGACCTCGGTTACGGGGCGGCGCCCTGGACCGCCGTCGAGCTGCTGGCCCGTCTGCGCACCGCCGAGCCGCGCACGGAGGTGGTCGGCATCGAGATCTCCCCGGACCGGGTGGCCGCCGCGCAGCCGTACGCGCGCGAGGGCCTGGCCTTCCTGCACGGCGGCTTCGAGATCCCGCTGCCCCGCCGGCCGGTGCTGATCCGGGCGGCCAATGTGCTGCGCCAGTACGACGAGGGTGAGGTGGCCGCCGTCTGGCAGCGGCTGTGCGGCCGGCTGGCGCCGGACGGGCTGCTGGTGGAGGGCACCTGCGACGAGATCGGGCGCCGGCATGTGTGGGTGGCGCTCGGGCCCGGGGGTCCGCGCACGGTGACCTTCGCGACCCGGCTCGGCTCGCTGGACCGGCCGTCCGATCTCGCCGAACGGCTGCCGAAGGCGCTCATCCACCGCAATGTGCCGGGCGAGCGGGTGCACGCGTTCCTGCGCGACTTCGACCGGGCGTGGGCGGCGGCCGCGCCGTACGCGTCGCTGGGGGCCCGGCAGCGCTGGATCACGGCGGTGCGGTCGCTCTCGGCCGACTGGCCGCTGACGGACGGGGTACGGCGCTGGCGCCAGGGCGAGGTGACGGTGGAGTGGGCGGCGCTGGAGCCCAGGGGGGCGTGAGAGGCGCGTTCACGGGTGGTCGTGGTGCGCCGTTTCGCGCCGGGATTCACCCATGAGGTGGGAACGGCGGACGGCGATCGTTCGTCGGAGTCAGTGGGCACCGGAATCGCGGGGGCGGCGGGGAGCGACGGACGGGGTGTGCGGGTGCCCGACGGCCGGGGTGTATCGGCCTCTGTTGCTTTTCGGTACGGCGTGGCACGATCGCGCCAGCGCTACATGTTACTGACGGTTAATCAGGTTATTTGGGAACTGCTCGACCGGTTGGGAACCGCTCGGAGGGGGAGCTCGTGTACCGACGCCATTGTGGAGCCGCCGCGATCACTCTGGTCTGCGCGCTGGCGGTCCTCGCCTCGCCGGTCCAGGCATTCGCCGCCCCGGCACTGCCGGGGCCGGCCGATCCGCCCGTCCCCTCCGCGACACCGGCGGCGCCCGGCGGGAAGAGCCTCGAAGAGGTGCGCCTGGAGATCGACGAGCTGTACCGCCGGGCGGGCGCCGCCACGGACGCGTACAACCTCGCCGAGGAGAAGGCCGAGAAGCAGTCGGGCGAACTGGTCGAGCTGGCGCAGTCGATAGTCGAGGGCCGGGAGAAGATCGCCGAGCTCAAGGACCGGGCGGGCGCCCAGGCCCGCGAGCAGTACCGCAACGCCGGGCTCCCGCCGGGCGCCCGGCTCATGCTCAGCGGCGACCCGCAGCTGTTCCTCGACGGAATCAACCGCGCCCGCCAGGGCCAGCAGGCCACCAAGGACCTCCTGGGTGAACTGACCAGAACCCAGCAGGACGTGGAGACGTACACCAAGGACGCCGGCACCAACTGGAAGAAGCTGGAAGCCGACCGCGTCAAGCAGGCCAAGGCCAAGAAGAAGATCAACGCGCAGATAGCGGCGGCGAAGAAGCTGGAGTCGCGGCTGGAGAAGGAGGAGCGCGCCCGTCTCCGCACGCTGGAGCGGGAAGCCGCCCAACAGGCGCAGAACGCCTGGCTCGGCTCCGGCGCGCTCAAGGAGATCAACCGCGAGGCGAGCCCGCTCGGCAAGAAGGCCGTGGCCTTCGCCACCGCGCAGATCGGCAAGCCGTACGTGTGGGGGGCGGAGGGCCCCAAGTCGTACGACTGCTCCGGGCTGACGTCCCAGGCGTGGGCGGCGGCGGGCCGCCCCATCCCGCGCACCTCGCAGGAACAGTGGCGACTCCTGCCGCACATCGCCATCCGGGACATGCGCCCCGGCGACCTGATCATTTACCACGCCGACGCGACGCACGTCGGCATGTACGTGGGCGACGGCCGGATCGTGCACGCCCCCCGCCCCGGCCGCGACGTCACCCTCGCGGGCGCGGGCTCCATGCGAATACTCGGCGTGGTCCGTCCCGACGCGTAGGAGGCCTCGGGCGGACGGCGGCGGCGTGAGGTTCGTCATGCCGCCGAGGGCACGCCGGGGGTGCTTCGAGGGCACGTCGAGGGCGGCTTCGGGGTGGTTCATCACGACTGATCCGCAGGGGGACGCGGCTCGGGGCGGCGCATATGCCGGACGGCGCCTGCGGGTCGCCATTCCGTTCCCGCGCCCCGAACCGCTATGGTCCCCGTCTGGCGGATCGTCGATCGTCGCTCCGCCGCGCCCTCGGGGGGAGGGAAGGAAGACCGAACCCATGCCGGTACCCGAACCGCAGCAGGACTCCGCCACGGAGAACAGCTCCGGCACCGCCCTCACGCTCCTGGTCATCGAGGACGACCCGGCGGGCACCTTCACCGCCCCGGAGCTGTCCGCCGCGGCCGGTGCCCGGGTCCGCATCCGCGCCGCCCGCAACCTCACCGAGGCGGGCCGCCTCCTCACCGACGACGTGGACTGCATCCTGCTGGACCTGGGCCTGCCCGCCGGCACGGAGACCCGGGGCGACCGGGAGGGCGGGGCGGACGGGCTGGCCACGCTCAAGCACGTCCTGCGGATCGCGCCCCGGCACGCCGTGCTCGCCCTCACCGCCGAGGACGACGCCGAGCTGGCCGCCGAGGCCGTCCGCGTCGGCGCGCAGGACTACCTCTTCCGGGGCGAGCTGGACAGCCGGCTGCTGAGCCGCGCCATCCGCTACGCTGTCGCCCGCAAACGCGCCGACGTCGCGCAGCACCAGCTCACCGAGTCCCGGCTGCGCGCCCAGGAGAACGCCTGGCTGGAACGCGGACTGCTCCCCACCCCGCTGCTCGACGGCTCCGACCTGCGCTTCGCGGCGCGCTACCGGCCGGGGCGCAGCCGGGCGCTGCTCGGCGGCGACTTCTACGACACGGTCCGCACCCCGGACGGCACGGTGCACGCGATGATCGGCGACGTCTGCGGCCACGGCCCGGACGAGGCGGCGCTCGGCGTGGAGCTGCGCATAGCGTGGCGGGCGCTGACCCTGGCGGGGCTGTGCGGCGACGAGCTGCTGTCCACGCTCCAGCAGGTCCTCGAACACGAGCGGGAGAGCGAAGAGATCTTCGCGACGCTCTGCACGGTGGACATCGCCCCGGACGGCCGCCGCGCGGGCCTCTGCCTGGCGGGCCATCCCGCACCGCTGATCGCCCGCGACGGACGCGCGGCGCACCTGCTCCCGTACGAGGACGGCGGCCCGGCCCTGGGCCTGCTGCCGCGTGCGCGGTGGCCGCGCCGGCAGGTGGAGCTCGGCGGCTCCTGGAGCCTGATGATGTACACGGACGGCCTGATCGAGGGCCGCGTCGGCGAGGGCACGCGACGGCTGGGCCAGGACGGCATGGTGGCGATGGTCAACCGGCTACTGGACGAGGGGCTGACCGGCGAGGACCTGCTGGAGGCCGCGGTCACGCGGGCCCGCGAGCTGAACGGCGGTGAGCTCACCGACGACGTCGCGGTCCTGCTGCTCGACCGCGACGAGTCCACCGCCCGGCTGCGCCCCGCCGGCGGCGGGGCGCAGCTGAGCATTCCGCGCCCGCGCCCCGGCCGGTCGGCGTCGTCGGCGGGGTCGGTTCAGCGACCGCCGTTGTAGGGGCCGTACGGGCCATCGCTGCTGGAGCCGCCGCTGCGGCGGCCACCGCCGGAGACGGCCTTGAGGGCGGGCCGTACGTCCACGAAGAAGACGATGCTGGCGATCAGCCCGGCGAGCTGGAGGAACAGGAACGGCACCCAGAGGTTCACCGCCACCGCGACGCCGAGGACGATCAGCCAGAAGGACTTCTTCTGCTTGTCCGCCGCGCGGTAGGCGTCCTCGCGGGCGAGCAGGGCCATGACCAGCGCGACCACGGCGAGGACGAGCATGGCCGTGTAGAGCAGCCCGAGGAACGAGTTGAAGCCTTCGAGCAACATGATGTGTACCGCCTAGTCAGTGGGTAACGCCTCGCGGCCAAGGTACCGGGACAACGACCGGGCCACCCGGAATGTGCCCACCCGTCGCCCCGGCACACCTGCCGGGCGCCGGTACGGCTACTCGCCGGCCGGCGGCGTGGCCTTCTTCGCGGCGGGCTTGCGCGCCGGCGCCTTCCTGGCCGCGGTCTTGGGCTTGGCAGCGGCCGGCTTGGCTGCGGCGGGCTTCCCGGTGGTCGCGGTCCCGGCCGGCTTCGCGGCGGTCGCGGGCTTTTCGGCCGGGGCCGCCTCCGCGTCGGCCGGCGCGGCCTCCTCGCGCGGCTCGACGACGACGGCGATCTCGACGATCTCGTCGGCGGTCTCGCCCCGCCACGTCCGCACGGTGCGCTCGCCGTGCTCGGCGACCTTCTCGTACGTCTCGCGGGCCCGCACGGCGTACTCGGCGGCCACCCCGACCCCGCGCAGCGCCAGGTCCTGGGCCATCTCGCCGAGCTTCTTCGGGTCGGTGTCGAGCGCGTCGATCACCTCGGCGACCTTGGCCTGGAGGGTGGCCTGCGCCTCCCGCGCCTGCCCGGCGACCTTCTCCTGCACGGCCTTGGGGTCGGTGTTGCGAACGGCCTCGATGCGCTCGGGCGCCTCGGCACGCAGCTGTTCGAGGAGGGCGGGGACCTTGCGGGCCTGGTTCACGGCCAGGTCGGCGGTACCGGCGGCGAAGTAGAGGGGGGTGGGGTCGGTGAGGGTCTTGCGCAGGTCGTCGGTGATGGCCATGAGGGTGGTCCTCCCGGATCGTCGTGCTCGGTGTGAGGGTGGTCGGGACGTTCAAGCTCTCTCGGCGGCACTGCCGTCGGCGTGCTCCTCGCCTGCCCCCGGGGGCTCGTCGTCCAACCCGTTCTCCTTGCGGAAGGAGGCGTAGATCTGGAGCAGCACGCTCTTCTGGCGCTCGTTGATCGACGGATCGGCGAGGATCACCGCCCGCGTCTCCGACTCGTCCTGCTGCCGCTCGTCCAGAATCCCGGCCCGTACGTACAGGGTCTCGGCGGAGATGCGCAGGGCCTTGGCGACCTGCTGCAACACCTCGGCGCTGGGCTTGCGCAGCCCGCGCTCGATCTGGCTGAGATAGGGGTTGGACACCCCGGCGGCATCGGCGAGCTGCCGCAACGACAGCTGGGCATTGCGACGCTGCTCACGCAGATAGTCGCCGAGACTGCCGACGTTGAGTGAGGCCATACCCCGATGCTGCCCCGCCCCGCTAACTTTTGCAAGCACCCGCTTGCAAAAGTGTCACTACGCCTCGGCGGCACGCGCGGTTTCGTCAGTGCGTGACGATGCAGAAGGGGTGGCCGACCGGGTCGGTGAGGACTCGGGCTCTGTCGCCGTGGGGTTGGTGGGCCGGCTTGCCCGCGCCCAGTTTCAGCAGTCGGGCCTCGGCCTCGTCCAGGCTCTCCGCGACCTTGAAGCAGATGTGGAGCTGCTGGGGCACGTTCTGGTCGGGCCAGCTCGGGGCCCGGTAGTCGTCGACCCGCTGGAAGCCGATGAGGAGTCCGTCGTCACCGTTGAGGCCGGCGAACTCGGCGTTCGACCTCGGGTGAGGTTCACAGCCGGTGGCCGCCTGGTAGAACGCCGCCAGGGCCGGCGGATCGGGGCAGTCGAGCGTTATCGCGATCAGTTCCATGGTCAAAGCCTCCAACTCGTCAACGGTCGTCCGGGACTCTGGCACACTCGCCGGTATGGGGAACATGCCGGTACGACGGCTCGATCTCGGGTACTTCGTCCGGCCCGCGTCCGAGACGGGCGGGCCGGAGCCGCGGGTGGAACCGGTCCTCGCCTATCTGGTCCGGCACGACAACGGGCTGATCCTCTTCGACACCGGCATCGGGGACGCGGGCCCCGAGACCGAGGCGCACTACCGGCCCCGGCGCCGCCCGCTGCGGGACGCCCTGGCGGCGGCGGGAGTCGGCCTCGACGACATCTCCCTCGTCGTCAACTGCCATCTGCACTTCGACCACTGCGGCGGCAACCCGCTCCTCGGCGGTACGCCCATCCTCGTCCAGGACGTCGAACTGGCCACCGCCCGCCGGGGCGACTACACCGTCGACGAACTGGTCGACTTCCCCCGCGCCACCTACGAAGTGCTGTCCGGGGAGGCCGAGTTCTGGCCGGGCGTCCGGGTCGTTCCCACGCCGGGCCACACACCGGGGCATCAGTCCCTGGTCCTCCGTCAGAGCGACGGCACCGTCGTCCTCGCCGGCCAGGCGCACGACTTCGCCTCCCACTTCGCCTCCGACCACCTGGCCCGCCAGGCGGCCCGCGAGGGCGTGGAACCCCCGCTTCCGCCCTACCGCCCGTGGCTGGACCGGCTCGCCGACCTCGACCCGCGCCGGGTGCTGTTCGCCCACGACTGCGCGGTCTGGGAACCGGCACGGCCGCAAGCCCACTGACCCCGACCGCCCCACCGGCCACCCCACCCCGAACACCGCCGCGCTCAGAACACGTCCGGGCACCACGCCCGCCGCGCCGCCCGAAACAGCGTGTCCGCCCGCGCCGCCGCGCCCGGCGTCAGCTCCGCCACCCGGTCCAGCGCCGCCAGCCGCAGCACCGACTCGTCGCCGAGCCAGAGCGTGCTCAGGTCGCGTACGTCCATCGCCAGGTCCGCCGAGCGCGTCGTGGGCGCGCAGGCGGCGCCGTCCGCACCGGCGTCCAGGTGGAAGCGGCCGGACGCGAGGCCCGCCGCGTCCCGGACCTCCAGCACGAGGGAGCCGGGCACCGCGTACGTACGGGCCTCCAGGGCGCGTACGACGTCCAGGACCCGCACCCACAGGAAGTCCGCCTGCGTCACCACGCGCGCCGCGCGCGGGTCCGGCAGCAGCAGCGGCGCCAGGTCGTCGGCGGGGCGCAGGCCGGTACGGATGGTGGAGACCCAGTCCACCGAGCACAGGTAGTGCCACAGTGCCCGCTCCGCCGCCGGGGTCACCGCGATCAGGTCGCGGACCTTCGCACCGTTCACCGGCTGCTTGGCGTCGCTCCAGGTCGCGTCGACGCGGTAGCTCAGCAGGCCGTCCACCGTGCCGTCCGGCCCCCGGTACACGACGTAAAAGGGCTCGACCCAGGGGTGGAACTGGGAGGGCGACTCGCCGGTGGCCAGCTCCCACCAGTGCTCGTCGCGGTCCACCACCCCGTGCCGGGAGGCCCGCAGCCGCTCGTGCAGACCGGGGCCCAGCTTGCGGACCTCCGCGCCGTCCACCAGGTCGATCCGGCCGCCGTCCCCGTCCGCCGGGACCCGGCGCTGCCGGTCGAGGCCGGTGCGGTGGGCGTCGATCTCCCACTCGGTGGCCGTCGTCGCCGGGCCGAACCCGTACCGTCCGTAGATCGGGTACTCGGCGGCGATCAGTGTCGCCGCCACGTCGCCGCGCTCCTTCGCCGCCGCCAGGTCCACGGCCATCATCCGGGTCAGCAGGCCACGCCTGCGGTGCGTGGCGGAGACCGACACGTTGGTGATCGCGTCGGCCGGCACCGCGGCGCCGCCCACCGCCGTCAGCTCCTGGGCGAACGAGCGGAACGTCGCCACGCACCGCCCCCCGTCGAACGCCCCCTGGGTGCGGGCGATGTCCATATGGCTCCGGCGCCCGGCCACCTGCTCGTCGGTGGGCGTCGGCGGCCGCAGGAACCCGGTGTTGAGGGCGCGCAGCCAGTCGGGGAGTTCGGACGGGGCGAGGGGACGGATGTCGAGGTCGGTCATGCGCCTCACGCTAAGGAGCGCGGCGCGGGATGTCGCCTGGTTTTGGCGCGCCTGGTTCGGACACCCGTACGCGGGAAAGGGCGAAGGCTCAGAACACCGCCCGGATCTCCCCCACCTCCGCCGGCCCGCCCAGCAGCGGCGCGCGGCCGATCCGGGCGACCACCGGGGTGTCGACCCCCAGCAGCCCCAGCGCGCGGGCCAGGACCGGGCCCAGCGCCCGCGTCGCGCCGTCGTCGATCTTGAACGCCAGCGCCCTGCCGTCCGCCAGGGCCACCGCCTGGACGGCCTCCGCGCCCATCTTGGACAGCGCGCCCGGCACCTCGCGCATCAGCCAGGTGTCGGGGCGCCGGGTGCCCGCCACGTACTCGGGGTGCGCCCGCATCGCGTCCGCCACCCGGCGCTCCGCACTACCCGGCTCCGCCAGGACGAAACTCCGGAACGCGCGGGCCAGCCCCACCAGCGAGACGGCCATCAGCGGCGCCCCGCAGCCGTCCGTGCCGACGGCGGCGACCGGCTCGCCCGCCGCCTCCTCCACGACCTGGTGGACCAGCCGCTGGAGCGGATGCGCCGGGTCCAGATAACCGGCCAGGTCCCAGCCGTTGACCGCGCAGGCGGCGAGCATCGCCGCGTGCTTGCCGGAGCAGTTCATCGTGAGGCGGTCGCGGACCCGGCCGGAGGCGAGGTACGTCTCCGCCTCCACCGGGTCCAGCGGCAGGTCCGGCGGGGTCTGCAGGTCGTCGGGCGACAGACCGTGCTCGCCGAGCATCTTGCGTACGAGGTCGAGGTGGAAGCCCTCGCCGGAGTGGCTGGCGGCGGCCAGGGCCAGCCGCTCGCCGGACAGGTCGAGCCCGGCCCGCAGCACCGCCGCCGCCTGCATCGGCTTGTTCGAGGAGCGCGGGAAGACCGGGGCCGCCGGGTCACCGAGGGCCAGCTCCACACTGCCGTCCGCGGCGAGCACGACCAGCGAGCCCCGGTGGTGCCCCTCGGTGAAACCGGACCGTACGACCTCGGCCAGCACGGGCAGGCAGGGGGCGGCGTCGGAGGGGGCGGGCGTACGGGCTGCGCTGGGGGTCATGGCGGCCTTCCGGGAACGGGCGGTGGACCCGCCCCCGGAGGGATCGCCTCAAACGAGCAGGTCGTCTACGTGTGCTTCCCCGTCACGGTACCTGCGGGCGATCTCCGCGCCGCACCCGTCCGCCATGCGCTGGAGCCGGTGCCGGCGCCGGGAGACCTGCTGCTCGTAGCGGACGAGGCGCCCCATCGCGGTGTGCAGCTCTTCGTCCGTCCGGGCGTCCAGGTCGGACAGCTCGACCTCGGCGAGCGTCTCGGCCGCGAGCCTGCGGTACTCCGCGCTGCGCGGCGTGGACAGCGTGACGTGCCGGGCGGAGGAGCGCTGCGGGGACGGGGCGTCGGCGAGGATCTCCGACAGCCGGTCCACCACCGGAGCCTCCGGGCCCGCGCGCCGGGCCAGTTCGGCGCGCAGGATGTCGATCCGGCCCTGCACCAGCCGGCGCACATAGCTGAGGTCGGCCTCGTCGCGCTGGGCATCGCGGCGCAGCGCGCGCAGCTCCGGCAGCCGCAGCGCGCCCAGGTCGGGCCGGGCCGCGCCGTCGCCCGCCTCGTCGCCCTGCCCGGTCCGCTGTACGGGCGGGCGCAGGGTGCTGATGCTCGTACCGGGGCCCGTGCCGCCGCTGACGCCGGGACGCGCGACCGGCACTGCGGCCGGGGACTGCCCGGTTCCATGGGTGCTCATGCTTGTGTCCATCCCCTCGACCGGTGCGTCGGCGCACCGCCTCCCGAGCATCGTGCCACCCCGAGGGCCCCGATGAGGTTGCTCTGTACCCGTTCGGCCCAAGATAGGTTGGTCTGTATGCGTGCAGTGGTACAGAGGGTGGATGGCGCGAGCGTCTCGGTGAGGGACGCGGCGGACGGCGACGGGGGTTCCCGGATCGTCGGGGAGATAACCGGCGAGGGCCTGTGCGTCCTGGTGGGGGTCACCCACGGGGACACCCCGGAGAAGGCGGCGCAGCTCGCCCGCAAGCTCTGGTCGGTCCGCATCCTGGAGGGCGAGAAGTCCTGCTCGGACGTGAACGCTCCGCTTCTGGTGATTTCGCAGTTCACCCTGTACGGGGACGCCCGCAAGGGCCGCCGCCCCACCTGGAACGCCGCCGCGCCCGGCGAGGTCGCCGAGCCGCTGGTGGACGAGGTCGTGGCGCGGCTGCGGGCCCTGGGGGCGACGGTGGAGACGGGCCGGTTCGGGGCGGACATGCGCGTCTCGCTCACGAACCACGGCCCGTTCACCGTCATCGTCGAGGTCTGAGCCCCGCTCCGGTACGTCCTACGGCTCGACGACGGTCTCCTGCGCCGCCGCCGTGTCGCCGGCGAGCAGTTCCGCGTCGACCGCCACGTTGCGCTTCACCAGGGCCAGGGCGATCGGGCCCAGCTCGTAGTGGCGGGCGGACGTGGTGACGAAGCCCAGCTGCCGGCCGTCGGGCCCGTCCGACGCGAGCCGGACCGGGGTGCCGGGGCCCGGCAGATGCACCTCGCTGCCGTCCAGGTGCAGGAAGACCAGGCGGCGGGGCGGCTTGCCCAGGTTGTGCACCCGCGCGACGGTCTCCTGGCCCCGGTAGCAGCCCTTCTGGAGATGGACGGCGACGCCGATCAGGCCCAGCTCGTGCGGGATGGTGCGGTGGTCGGTCTCGAAGCCGAGCCGCGGCCGGTGCGCCTCGACGCGCAGCGCCTCGTACGCCAGCACCCCGGCGAGCGGGCCGTGCCCGGCGGCGTACGACTCCAGCTCCGGGCGGGGCAGGAACAGGTCGCGGCCGTACGGCGTCTCGCGTACGACGGACCCCTCCGGGACCTCCGCGATCGAGCCGGCCGGGAGGTGCACCACCGCGAAGTCCTCGGTGCGGTCGGCGACCTCGACCCGGTAGAAGAACTTCATCGACTCCAGATAGGCGATGAGGTCCTGGCGCGTTCCCGGTTCGACGTGCATCCACACCTGCTCGCCGTCGTCCACGAGATACAGGGCGTGCTCGATGTGGCCGTTGGCGCTGAGGATCAGCGCCTCGGTGGCCCGGCCGGGAGCGAGGTCGGTGACGTGCTGGGTGATCAGGAGGTGCAGCCAGGCCAGCCGGTCGCTCCCGGAGACGGTGACGACACCGCGGTGCGAGAGGTCGACCAGGCCCGAACCGTCGGCGAGGGCGCGCTGCTCGCGGAACAGGTCGCCGTAGTGCGCGGCGACGCCTTCGTCGCGGCCCTCGGCGGGGACGGCGCCGGGCAGGGACAGCAGGGGGCTCTTCATGCGCCCAGCCTACGACTGGTGCTCAGGCCCCGGCCGCCGGTGCGGGCCCGTCCTCCGGCCCGGCGGATTCCGCTTCCGGCCGCGCCGCCTTCGCCGTGCAGTCGGCGCAGCGGCCGAAGATCGCGAAGTGCTTCATGTCCGTCTCGAACCCGAACGCGCCGCGCAGCTTCTCGGTGAACTCCGCGACGACGGACACATTGGCCTCGATGACGTCCGAGCAGTCCCGGCACACCAGATGGATGTGGTGGTGGCGGTCGGCCAGGTGGTACGTCGGGGCGCCGTGGCCCAGATGGGCGTGGCTGACCAGCTCCAGCTCCTCCAGGAGCTCCAGCGTCCGGTAGACCGTCGAGATGTTCACGCCCGACGCGGTCCGGCGCACCTCGCTGAGGATGTCGTCGGGCGTCGCGTGTTCGAGCGTGTCGACGGCTTCCAGGACGAGCTGGCGCTGCGGCGTCAGCCGGTAGCCGCGCTGCCGGAGATCGGTCTTCCAGTCGGTGCTCACCACAGACCCAGTGTAGATCCGGGCGGCGGGCCCGTTCGGCGGAATCCGGGGCTACTCGGAGCCGGCTGCTCGGAGGTGCCTACTTGAAGAACGCGATCCCGTCGTCCGGCAGGTCGCCCAGGCTCTTCGCCATCGCCTCGACCTCCTCGGGCGTGACGGTCTTCTTCAGGTGCGCCGACATGTACGGGCGCAGTTCGACCTCGGGCGTCGCCTTCTCGCCGACCCACATCAGGTCGCTGTTGACGTAGCCGTAGAGCCGCTTGCCACCGCTGTACGGGCCGGAGGCCGCGGTACGGGCGACCGCGTCGGTGACGAGGTCGATCTGCGGCTTCTTGTCGGCCAGCTCGCCGTACCAGATCTCGATGACGCCCTGGTCGCGGGCCATGACGACCTCGACCTTGCGCTCCTTGTCGATGCGCCAGTAGCCCGTCTCGGTCTCCAGCGGGCGGACCTTGTTGCCCTCGGCGTCGAGGACCCAGGAGTGCGAGGTGTACTCCAGGAAGTCCCGGCCGTCGTGGCTGAAGGTGACCTCCTGGCCGAAGTTGCACTTCTCGGCGCCGGGGAAGTCGGAGACGCCCGCGCCCACCCAGTTGCCCAGGAGGAACGCCAGCGGGACGAGGTCCGGGTGCAGGTCGGACGGGATCTCGATCATGAGCGGCTCAGTCGATCTGTGAGGCGGGAGGCGGGAGGGCCGGGAACGGGCGGGTGGGGCAGGTGGTCAGCGCTGACCCTGGTACAGCTTCTTCACGGTCACGGCGGCGAAGGCGAGGACGCCGACGCAGACCAGGACCAGCAGGGCGGAGAAGAATGCCTCAAGCACGGAGAGCTCCTCGGACGAGCGGTAGGGCGCGGTACAGGGCAGTACCGGACCGGGCCCCAGCCTAATGGGTGGGACCCGGCCCCGCCGTTCCGGGGCGTCCGGTCAGCCCAGGAGCTGGTTCTGCAGGATGACCGTCTGGTGGAACGGGACCCGGGGCGTGCCGCCGGCGCCCTCGCGGGACTGGACGACGAGGGCGAGCGTGTCCCCCGCGATCACGTAAGCCTCCCGCACCTGCGCGGAGCCGTAGGGCTTCGGCTCGACGTAGACGTAGGAGGCGGTGGTGTCCACCTTTCCACCGCCCTTCCAGCTTTCGTCCAGCTCCAGGTCCCCCTGGGTGTCGAGCGGCGGGTCACCGGGCGACGACGACCCGATGAACCGCGCGTCGCGGAACGCGTCGGCGTCCTCCGCCGAGCCGAACCGCAGCAGGTAGATCCGGTTCGACGTGCCGTCCGGCATGGTCCAGCCGCGCGCCGCGATGTGCCGCAGGGTTCCCTCCTCCAGGCGCGTGACGATGCTGGGCCGGGCGCTTTCGTGGAACTCTGAGGCGAACCGCTCCGGGGTGACCCAGCCGCCCTTGAGCTTCTTGTCCACCGTGGCCCCGGCCGGGGCGGGCAGCAGCAGTTCGCGCAGGTCGGCGTAGTGGATCTCCAGCGGGTTGCCGTCGCTGCCGGGGCGCGGTCTGTCCGCCGGGAGCGCCGGCAGGCTGAGCTTCGGGTAGTCCCAGCGCCCGTCGCTCTCGGTGGCCAGGCCGGGCACGTCCGTGCGCTCCATCGACGTGATGCCGTACGCCGTACCCGCCCCGACCGCACCGAACACCAGCACGGCGGTGGTCCACCGCGCCACGGCACGCAGCATCCGGCGCGGGGGCCGGGGCACCGGGACCGCGGGCGTGGCCGTCTGCTCGCTCATATGTACTCCCCCGGGGACGTGATGTGGTTCAGCTGGTCCTTCACCAGTTCGGCGACGTCCGCCTTGCGGAAGGGCGCGGTCCCGGACGCCGAGAAGGTGACCATCACCTCGCCCTCGTACGCCATGCAGAACATGCCCTCGACCCGCCGCTTGCCCTCCTTGGGGTTGAGGAAGCAGGAGGCGTTCCGCCGGTGGCCGTCGATCTTCGGGCCGTCGCGCAGGACGCCGATGCTGTCGAGGAGCTCGTGCCGGAAGGTGTAGAGGTCCCGGACGGCCTTCTTGTCCTTCATCCGCACCAGCTGCGTGTCGACGACCAGGTCGTTGTCGTCCGAGGCGTACGTGCGCACGGCCAGTCCCTGGACGTGCAGTTTGTCGACGCGCTTCTCGAACTCCCGCCGCTGCCGGCCCGACAGGCCGCGCCCGCTGTCCTTCATCTCCGCGGTGGCCGCAGGACCGCTGATCTCGGCGTCGTTGCCGTACGTGCCCGAATCGGGGCCGAGCCGGAAGCCCGACGGTACGGGCAGCAGCAACTTGCTCAGTTCGGTGCTGGACCGGCCCCGCTCGATGTCACCGGCGGGGTCCTTGGCCGGCTCGTGCGCGGGTTTCTGCCACAGCCGGGTGGGAACGGTGCGGTCCGCGCCGTCGACGGTGACCTTCGTGTACGCGCCCGCGCCGGCGACGGCGGCGAGCACCAGGACGACGGGGAGGGCCGCGAGGGCCACCCGCCGCGCCCGGCGCTTCCGTACGGGAGCGGGCGCGGGGACGATCGCCGGTTCCGGGGCCGCCGTGGGCTCGGGCGTGTTCTCGTCGCTCACAGGCGCTCCAGCTGTCGCTCGGCCAGCGTCCGGATGTCCTTCTTGCTGATCGGGGCGCTGTCGTAGATGTGGATGTCGACCATGACGTCGCCCCGGCTGAAGATGGCCCTGGCCCGGTAGAAGGGCAGGTAACCGGCCTTGCGCTCGGCCGGGAAGAGGTAGTAGCGGCCCTCGGCGCTGCCCTTGATCGCGGTGCCCTCGTTGCCGGCGGCCCGCTTCCCGGGCATGTACGAGCGCTGATCCTCCGCGTGCGCGGCGGCGGCGGCGCCCGAGCTGAACTGCACCAGGTACACGTCGGCCGCGCGGTACTCGCCCTTCTTCCAGGACGCGCCCGCGACCCGGCGGAGGCCCTGGTCGAGGAGATCGCCGTACATGTACTCCGCGTTCTCGAAGTTCATGGCGTAGTTCTCCACCCCCAGCCACCCGTCCTGGGAGAGAGCGGTCAGGCCCTTGTCATCCTTCCAGCCCTTCGGCCGGGGCAGGATCAGCTTGCGCAGGTCGCCCTCGGTGCGGACCTGGCGGTCCTGCGAGGCCGGCAGCGGGGCCGGCTCCCTGCCCGCGGGCAGCGCCTTCGCCGGGTACGCGAGACCCGGCTGCGAGAGCGCGGCGAGCGGCGTCGGGGCCCGGTCCGCCTGTACGCGGTACCCGGCGGCGACGCCACCCGCCAGGCCGAGGACGGCCGCGGCGGCGATGATCAGGGTCGTACGCCCGCGCGGGCGCCGCTTCACGACGGCGACGGGCTCCGCCTCGGACTGCGGTTGCTCCCCCTCCTCGGGCTCGGCCGTGCCGGCGGGCAGTTCGGGCTGCCCGTCGGAAATGCTGTCTTTCAGATGCAAAATGGGTCCCCCCACGAGACCTTGAAGCACGAATTCCGTTATCCGCCCACACAACTGACCCATAGGTTCGGGGTGGGGTTGTGCGGGCAACGATTACAGTTCCGTATATGCCGAAGAAGCTCGTGATCAAGGTGACCGCAGGTGCCGATTCCGCCGAGCGCTGCTCGCAGGCGTTCACCGTGGCGGCGGTGGCCGTCGCCAGCGGGGTGGAGGTTTCGCTCTGGCTGACCGGGGAATCGGCGTGGTTCGCGCTGCCGGGCCGCGCCGCCGAGTTCGAACTGCCGCACGCCGCGCCGCTGCCGGACCTCATCGAGTCCATCCAGGCGGGCGGCCGGATCACGCTGTGCACGCAGTGCGCGGCGCGGCGCGACATCACCGAGAAGGACGTCCTGGAGGGCGTGCGCATCGCCGGGGCGCAGGTCTTCGTCAGCGAGGTCATGGCCGACGACGTACAGGCGCTCGTCTACTGAGCGCACGGTCGGCGGGGCCGGGTGCCGCTCAGCGGCGCCGCCTCCTGCCGTCCAGCTCCTCCCACCACGCGTCGGACTCCGGGTCGCCGGTGGCGCCGCCGCCCCTGCCGGGCCGGACGCCGGGCCGGGCGTCATCGGGCGGCTGCTCCCGCCCCGCGCCCGGCTCGTCCCACCAGCGGTCCTCGGGCCCCTTGCGGTTGCCCACCATCGCCGCGACGGGCGGGATCACCATCGCGACCACGCACATCGCGATGGCGGCGGGCATCGACCAGAGCCTCACGAAGGCCCAGGCCGAGACGAAGAGGACGAGACATACGCCCATCAGCAGGAAGTAGGCGCGCCGGCGTCGGCGGTACATGTCTCCAGCGTAGGCCCGATCGGCCCGTGCGGGCAGCACGAAGGGCCGTACCCGTGCCAGGTAAGCGTCCAAACCCCCTGGGGTACGGCCCTTCGGCCGGTCATCGGCGTCGCCGGGTGCCGTGTCAGACGGCGATGGCCACCTCGGCCAGGCCACCGGTCTGCGCGACGACGGTGCGGTCGGCGGTGCCGCCGGGGACCAGCGCGCGCACGGTCCAGGTGCCCTCGGCCGCGTAGAAGCGGAACTGGCCGGTCGCCGAGGTCGGGACCTCGGCCGTGAACTCGCCGGTCGAGTCCAGCAGGCGGACGTAGCCGGTGACGGGCTCGCCGTCGCGGGTCACGCTGCCCTGGATGGTGGTCTCACCGGGCTTGATCGTCGAAGCGTCGGGGCCGCCGGCCTTTGCTCCACACATGGTTCAGTCCTTCGGGTCGGTGGTCATGCTGGTCGTTGGCGGGCCGGCGGGTGCCGGCCCGGTGGCACGGGGCCTTACTTGTTGGCGCCGAGCTCGATCGGCACGCCGACGAGGGAGCCGTACTCGGTCCAGGAACCGTCGTAGTTCTTGACGTTCTCCTGGCCCAGCAGCTGGTGCAGCACGAACCAGGTGAGCGCGGAGCGCTCGCCGATGCGGCAGTAGGCGATGGTGTCCTTCGCCAGGTCGACCTGCTCGGCCTCGTAGAGGGCGCGCAGCTCGTCGTCCGACTTGAACGTGCCGTCGTCGTTGGCGTTCTTCGACCACGGGATGTTGCGGGCGCTCGGCACGTGGCCGGGGCGCTGCGACTGCTCCTGCGGGAGGTGGGCCGGGGCGAGCAGCTTGCCGCTGAACTCGTCGGGCGACCGCACGTCGACCAGGTTCTGGGTGCCGATGGCCTTCACGACGTCGTCGCGGTAGGCGCGGATCGACTCGTCCTGCGGCTGGGCCTTGTACTGCGTGGCCGGGCGGGACGGGACCTGGTCGCCGTCCACCAGGTCGCGGGAGTCCAGCTCCCACTTCTTGCGGCCGCCGTCGAGCAGGCGGACGTCCTGGTGGCCGTAGAGCTTGAAGTACCAGAACGCGTAGGACGCGAACCAGTTGTTGTTGCCGCCGTAGAGGACGACGGTGGTGTCGTTGGCGATGCCCTTGGCGGACAGCAGCGCCTCGAAACCGGCCTGGTCGACGAAGTCGCGGCGGACCGGGTCCTGGAGGTCCTGGGTCCAGTCGATCCGGATCGCGTTCCGGATGTGGTTCTTCTCGTACGCGGAGGTGTCCTCGTCCACCTCCACGAGGGCGACCTTCGGGTCGTCGAGGTGGGCCTCGACCCAGTCGGCGTCTACCAGGACGTCACTGCGGCTCATTCTGTTTCTCCTCCGGGGCAGTCTGCGGCGAGATGGTGCACGGATCGTGCGTGATGCGGATGTGCGGGGCGCGGGCCGTCCGTGTCCACGGGCGGCGGGCGCGATGGCCCCGACGTACGGTCGAAGGGCCGGCGAACGCGGGAGATGTCCCGCTCAGACAGTGCGACAGAGCATGGCGGCGACGCGGCACAGGTCCACTGCCCGCCGCTTCGTGAGGTCCGCCCGTCCCCGCTGTGGGAGACCGCTAATAGAGCACTGCATGGGTCCGATCGTAGGGATGTACGGGCGGACATGTCACCGTTGTGTCGCATTCTGAGACAGGATCGTCCGTAGTGCGGGATAAGCGACCGCTCGGACGGCCCCGGACACGCCGGGCGCCACGCCGGGACGATGGGCCATCTGCGGACCGGACGCGGCCGTCTCACTATGTGGGTGAGCCCCTGCCCGCGCACCGTTCCGGTCAACCCGCCAGCCGTACATCGCTGCCGGTCACCGCGATCTCCAGGCCCTCGGCGGTCGGCTGGATCTTCTCCAGCCGCAGGCCGTTCGGCAGCCCGCCGACCTGGCGCTCGAAGTCGGTCTTCTCGCGGACCAGCCGCTCCAGACCGGGGATGCCCTCACCCGGCACCTTGTCCGCGTGGACGCGGACGGTGCGGCCGTCGATCAGCGTGACGGTGGACAGCACGCTGCGCGAGACCGTGCGCCCCAGCATCGGGATGACGACGGTCCCGGTCACCTTCACCTTGCCCTTGCCGCCGTACTCGACCGTGACCCCGTCACTGGCGGCCTCGGTCAGGTCCTCGTACGAGATGACCGCCGTGCCGGTGGCGCGGGCGGCGGTGGCGCCGGAGAAGCCGTCGGTCAGCCGGACGTCGCGCAGTTCGGCGTTCATGGTGGAGATCCGCAGCGAGCGGCCGCCGGCGCGGGTCTCGACCCCGGTGAGCCTCACCTCGACCTCGTCCAGCTCGGAGCCGGCGACCTGGGTGAGGAACGGGAAGCCCTTGATGGAGATGTCGGTGGACCCGATCCGCGCGCCCTCGACCTTCACCCGGCCCTCGGCCTGCGACTCGGCGACGTACACCGCCACCCGGTCCACGGCGATGAACAACGCCGCCAGGACCGCCAGGACGATGACCGGTATTCGCAGTGCGCGCATGCTGTCTCTTCCCCCACCTGCCGTACCCACGGCCCCCCGGGGCCCGCGAGCCTCCTGTCGACCGCACGGCACGTCCCCGCGAGAGCGACGAACGAAAGCCCCCCAACGGTTCCCCGCGGAGGGCTTCGTCATGCGTACGACGGGCTACGTTTCCGAGCGGTACGGACCTACGCCAGGACGCGGCCCAGCAGGTAGACGGCCGGAGCGGCCGCGGTCAGCGGCAGCGCCACACCCGCCGTCATGTGGACGAAGCGTGACGGGTAGTCGTAGCTGGCCGTCCGCAGCCCGATCAGCGCGCACACCCCGGCCGCGAGGCCCAGCAGCGCGCCCTTCGCCCCCAGATCGGTGACCGCCCCGGCCACCGCGCCCGCCCCCGCCGCGACGGCCAGCGCCGCCACCGCCGTGACCGGCTCCGGCAGCGGCAGCGCCCGTACGACCACGGCGGCGGCCACGGCGACCGCGCCCACCGTCACGGCGTCCGGCACGGCCGCGAGGTGCCCGGCCGCCAGCACCGCGAGCGCGGCGGAGGCGACGGTGGCCATCAGCCCCTGCATCCGCTCGTCGGCGCCCGCCCGGCTGCGCAGCTGGAGCACCACGGTCAGCAGCACCCACACGCCGAGCGTGCCGATGATCGCGGCCGGACCGTTCTCCCGGCCGGCCGCCAGCAGCGCCACATCGGCCACCAGACCGCCGGCGAACGCCAGCGCGATGCCCTGCCGGGCCGGCCACATGCCGTTGAGCCGGAACCAGCCCGCCGCCGTCACCGCCTGGAGCAGCACCAGCGGCACGAGCAGGGCGTACGAGCCGATGGCCGCGCCGAGCGCCAGCAGCAGCCCGAGCGCCGCGGTGATCGCGGCCGGCTGGATTCCCGGCGCGATGATCGGGGAACGCCCCTCGGCCCGGGCGCGCTGCGCGTCGGTGATCCGGGCGTTGCCGAGGGTCGTGGCCGGCCCGTACCCGTCGGTGGCGGCGTTCACACCGGGCTCGGGTGCCGGTTCGGGCTCCGGACGGACCTCCGGCGGCAGCGGATACGAGCCCGTGCCGAGCGGGGCCGCGTACTGCGGGGCCTGATACTGCGGGGCCTGGTACTGCGGAGCCTGCGGCGCGGGCTCCGCCGCCGGGACGGGCGGCTGGTACTGCGTGTCCCAGGTCTGCCCCTCCCACGTCTGCGCGGCGACCCCCTGGCCGGACGGGGCGGCCGGATACCCGTAACCCTGCTGCGGCTGCGCGTAGGCGTCCTGTCCGTACGCGTCCTGTCCGTAAGCGTCCTGGGCGTACGTGTCCTGCGCGTAGGGCTGCCGGCCGTACGGCTGCTGCGGCTGCTGCGGCTGCTGCGGCTGCTGCCCGTACGCGTACGGGTCCTGGTACGCCTGCTGTCCCTGCGCCGGGTCGTACGGATGCTGCTGATCGCTGTTGCTCATGTGCTGCGGTTCACCCTCCTGCGAACGGCGGGAGCACCTCGACCGTGCCGCCCTCGGCAAGGCGTACGGTCTCATGGCTGCGGGTCCCCACGGGGTCGCCGTCGATGAGGAACGAACACCTCAGCAGCACGCGGCTCAGCTCACCGGGGTGCCGTTCGCGCACCGCGTCGAGCGCCTCCTGGAGGGTCGCGGCGGCATACGGCTCCTCCGCGGTCCCGGCCGCGGCCTTGGCGGCCGCCCAGTATCGGATCGTTCCGGCGGGCATGGCGGCGCTCCTTTCGTCCCATTCGGTCGGTGCCGGTTCGGGGGGCACCGGCTGCCCATCATCGTTCACGCCCGGACCGCCCAGTCGGCGATGCGGGTGAGCAAGGTCTCGTCGGCCGCGTTCTCCGCGTGCCCCATGCCGCGCTCCAGCCACAGTTCCCCCGCGTCGCCCGCCGCGGCGGCCAGCATGCGGGGGTGGTCGAGCGGGAAGTACGGATCGCGGTCGCCGTGCACGACCAGCAGGGGCGCCGGGGCGATCAGGGCGGCGGCCCCGACCGGGGAGAGCGGGACCGGGTCCCACGCCCGGTGGTGGATGCGGGTACCGAATCCGTAGCGCCCGACGAGCCGCCCCTCCGGCCGGGTCACCATCCAGTGCAGCCGGCGCATCGGAGCCGTACCCCGGTAGTACCAGCGCGCCGGAGCGCTCACGGACACCACCGCGTCCGCCCCGCCCGGGTACAGCGCGCCGTGCCGCAGCACCACCGAGCCGCCCATCGAGAAGCCCGCGGTCACCACCCGCCGGTGCCCGAGCGAGCGCGCCCAGTCGACGGCGGCGGCCAGGTCGAGCACCTCGCGGTCGCCCACCGTGGACAGTCCGCCGGAGCCGCCGTGGCCCCGGAAGGAGAACGTCACCACGCCCGCGTACCGGGAGAACGCGCGCACGGCCCGCCGCACGGCCGGGCGGTCCGCCGAACCGGTGAACCCATGCGCGACGACGATCGCCGGCCCCGGATCACCGGCCGGGGCACCCGCGCCGTTACCCGCCGTACACGGGTCGTACACCGCCTCGATCCGGGTCCCGTCGTCCGCACGCAACACGGCCCGCACCGGACCGCGCGTGACCGAGCGAACAGGGGAATCCGGAATTCTCCCCTCGGACACAGAACTCATGTGGGTTATTCTCCTGTGAAGAGGACTCGGGCAAAGCAGCCCCCGAGTCCTTTTGTGCTTTCCGGGACGTTGTTACGGCGACGTTTCGACAAGCTCAGCGGAACCAGCGTACGAAGCAGAGCCGCATACTCCCCCGGACCCCCGTCCGGGAGTGCCCCTCTCGCAGGGAACGAGGAGAACCGAGTCATGGGCGAGCCGACCGAGCACGAGCAACGACCGACGAACCGGGCAGGTGGGCGGCGATGAGTGCCCTGCTGCTCCTGACGAACGCCCTCCAGCCCTCGACGGAGGTGCTGCCCGCTCTCGGCCTCCTGCTGCACAGCGTGCGCGTGGCGCCCGCCGAGGGACCCGCACTCGTGGACACCCCCGGCGCCGACGTCATCCTCGTGGACGGGCGCCGCGATCTGCCCCAGATCCGCTCGCTCTGCCAGCTGCTGCGCTCCACCGGGCCCGGCTGCCCGCTGATCCTCGTCGTCACGGAGGGCGGGCTCGCCGCCGTCACCGCCGACTGGGGCGTCGACGACGTCCTGCTGGACACGGCCGGCCCCGCCGAGGTCGAGGCACGGCTGCGGCTGGCGACCGGCCGGCAGCAGATCGGCGCCGACGACTCCCCGATGGAGATCCGCAACGGTGATCTCTCGGTGGACGAGGCGACGTACAGCGCGAAACTCAAGGGCCGGGTACTCGATCTCACGTTCAAGGAATTCGAACTGCTCAAGTATCTGGCGCAGCATCCCGGCCGGGTCTTCACCCGCGCCCAGCTGCTCCAGGAGGTCTGGGGCTACGACTACTTCGGCGGTACGCGGACCGTGGACGTGCACGTACGGCGGCTGCGCGCCAAGCTCGGCCCCGAGCACGAGTCGCTGATCGGCACCGTGCGGAACGTGGGTTACCGGTTCGTCGCTCCCGAGAAGACCGAGCGGCCGGCCGACGAGGACAGGACCGCCGCGCGGGGTGTCCCCCGTTCGGAGCAGCCGGCCGTAGCCGACGTCACGGAGAAAGCCCCGGTCCGGCCTGCCAAGAGGTAGTTCCATCCGCGTAGACTGCGGCGCGTGGCCAAGGTGACGCGGGACGATGTGGCGAGACTGGCGGGGACGTCCACCGCGGTGGTCAGTTACGTCATCAACAACGGACCCCGGCCGGTCGCCCCGGCCACGCGCGAGCGGGTGCTCGCCGCGATCAAGGAGCTGGGTTACCGGCCCGACCGGGTCGCCCAGGCGATGGCCTCGCGACGGACCGATCTCATAGGGATGATCGTGCCGGACGCCCGGCAGCCGTTCTTCGCCGAGATGGCCCACGCGGTCGAACAGGCCGCCGCCGAGCGCGGGAAAATGGTCCTCGTCGGCAACTCCGACTACCGCGACGAGCGCGAGGTCCACTACCTGCGGGCCTTCCTCGGCATGCGGGTCTCCGGCCTGATCCTGGTCAGCCAGGGCCCCAGCGAGCGCGCCGCCGCCGAGATAGAGGCGTGGGACGCCCGCGTCGTCCTGCTGCACGAGCGCCCCGAGGCCATCGACGACGTCGCCGTCGTCACGGACGACGTCGGCGGCGCCCAGCTCGCCACCCGCCACCTCCTGGAGCACGGCAACGCGTACGTGGCCTGCCTCGGCGGCACCGAGGAGACCCCCTCCGTCGGCGACCCGGTCGCCGACCACATCGAGGGCTGGCGCCGCGCCATGCACGAAGCGGGCCGCAGCACCGAGGGCCGCCTCTTCCAGGCCCCCTACAACCGGTACGACGCCTACCGGGTGGCGCTGGAGCTGCTCTCCGGCCCCGACAGGCCCCCGGCGATCTTCTGCGCCACGGACGACCAGGCCATCGGCGTCCTGCGGGCCGCGCGCGAGCTGCGCATCGACGTGCCCGGCGAGCTGGCCGTCGCCGGCTTCGACGACGTGAAGGAAGCCGGGCTGACCGATCCGCCGCTGACCACGGTCTTCTCGGACCGCCCGGCGATGGCGCGGGCCGCGGTGGACCTGGTCCTCGACGACTCGCTGCGGGTGTCCGGATCGCGCCGGGAGCGGCTGAAGCAGTTCCCCTCGGCGCTGGTGGTCCGCCGCTCGTGCGGCTGCGGGAAGCCCACGGACCGCGCCCTGCCGTAACGGGCCGCCGCACGGGCGCACCGGACCGGCTCCTCCACCGGCGCACCGGACCGGCCTTTATATCGGGCATACGCACTTCTGCCGGGCTTCTCAGGGCGTACTCACGCTCCTCTCATCTTGGCCGGACAGTCTCAAGGGCATGACAGAGAGCCAGCGCCCGAGCGGCGAGTACCCGATGTACCCCTCGTACGGCAACGGCGAGGCGGCCTACCCCCCGCCGCCGTCGTACCAGCCGGTCCCGCCCGCCGCGCCCGCCCCCCGGCGCCGGGCCCGCAGGCCCGTCGCGCTCCTCGCGGCGGTGGCCGTCGCGGCGGCGATCGTCGGCGGCGGCACCGCCACCGTGATCGGCCGGCTCACCGACGGCGGCGCCCCGACCGCCGCCGGGTCCGGCGTCGTACCGGGCACCACCGTCTCGCAGACCAGCAAGGGCACCGTGGCCGGTGTGGCGGCGGCCCTCTCCCCGGCCATCGTGGAGATCGGCGCCACCTCGACGGCCGGCCAGTCCACCGGATCGGGCGTGATCATCACACCGGACGGCGAGATCGTCACCAACAACCACGTCATCGCGGGCGCCTCGCAGATCGAGGTCACCCTCAGCACCGGGAAGACGTACACCGCGGACGTCGTCGGCACCGACGCCGACAAGGACCTCGCCCTGATCAAGCTCCGGAACGCGAGCGGGCTGAAGACCGCCACCCTCGGCGACTCCTCGAAGGTCGCGGTCGGCGACCAGGTCGTCGCCATCGGCTCCCCCGAGGGCCTGACCGGCACCGTCACCAGCGGCATCGTCTCCGCGCTCGACCGCGACGTCACGGTCGCCAAGGACGGCGACAGCGGCCAGGACCAGCGGCAGGGCGGCGGCCGGCAGTGGCCGTTCGAGTTCGGCGGACAGCAGTTCAACGGCAGCACCGGCGAGTCCACCACCACGTACAAGGCCATCCAGACCGACGCCTCGCTCAACCCCGGCAACTCCGGCGGCGCGCTCATCAATATGAACGGCGAGATCATCGGCATCAACTCGGCCATGTACTCGGCGAGCTCCGCCAGTGGCTCGGGCGGCTCCGCCGCCGGCAGCGTCGGCCTCGGCTTCGCGATCCCGGTCAACACCCTCAAGGCCGACCTCGACACCCTGCGCGCCGGCCACGGCTCCTGACGCGGACGGGGCTGAGAAACTGGGCCCGCCCGGCCCCGTACCGCACGAGAAGAGGACGAGACAGCGATGAGCCCCGCCGACGACGATCCGCAGCGCATCCTCATCGTCGACGACGAGCCCGCCGTACGCGAGGCACTGCGGCGCAGCCTCGCCTTCGAGGGCTACGGCACCGAGGTCGCCGTGGACGGACTCGACGCGCTGGCCGCGGCGGAGTCGTACGACCCCGACCTCATCGTCCTGGACATCCAGATGCCCCGCATGGACGGCCTGACCGCCGCCCGCCGCATCCGCGCCACCGGCGCCACCACACCCATCCTGATGCTCACCGCACGGGACACGGTCGGCGACCGCGTCACCGGGCTCGACGCGGGCGCCGACGACTACCTGGTCAAGCCGTTCGAGCTGGACGAGCTGTTCGCCCGCATCCGGGCCCTGCTGCGCCGCAGCTCGTACGCGACGGCCGCGGGCGGCCCCGTCCCCGACGACAACGTGCTCGCCTTCGCCGACCTGCGCATGGACCTCGCCACCCGCGAGGTCACGCGGGGCGACCGGCGCGTGGAGCTGACCCGGACCGAGTTCACCCTCCTGGAGATGTTCCTCGCGCACCCGCGCCAGGTCCTCACCCGCGAACAGATCCTCAAGGCCGTGTGGGGCTTCGACTTCGAGCCCAGCTCCAACTCCCTGGACGTGTACGTGATGTACCTCCGCCGCAAGACGGAGGCCGGCGGCGAACCGCGCCTCGTCCACACCGTGCGCGGTGTGGGGTACGCGCTCCGCTCCGGCGGGGGCGACGGATGACGGCCACCCGGCCGGGCCCCCTGGGCCGCATCCGCGCGCTGCCGCTCCGTTCCCGCCTCGCCCTGCTGGTCGCCACGGCGGTCGCGGTCGCGGTCGCGGCGGTCGCGGTGGCGTGCTGGTTCGTGACGCGGGAGCAGCTGGAGGAGCAGCAGGACGCGACCCTGCGGAGCACCGGGGTCGACGAGCGCTATCTGAACCAGCTGTACGACTACTGCCAGGGCACCGGCCAGGTCCAGCCCCGCCCCTACTCCGGCTTCACCGTCCAGCTCATCACCGCGCAGGGCGGGGTCTGCCTCGCGCCCGACTCCTCGCGGCTCCCGGTGGGCACGGCCGACCTCGCGGTCGCGAACCGCCGGGAGCCCAGCGCGATGCACACCGTGACCGACGTCAAGGGCGTGCGGATGCGCGTCTACACCGCTCCCGTGAAGGCGCCCGCGGGCCTCGCCGTCTCCATCGCCCGGCCCCTCGGCGAGATCGACAAGCCGCTGTCCAGGCTCGCGTGGGTGCTGCTGCTCGTCGGCGGCATCGGCGTCGTCGGCGCCGGCGCGGCCGGGCTCTGGGTGGCCCGGTCCGGGCTGCGCCCGGTGGACGAACTCACCCGCGCCGTCGAACACGTCGCCCGCACCGAGGACCTGACCGTCCGCATCCCCGCCGACGGCGAGGACGAGATCGCCCGGCTGTCCCGGTCGTTCAACTCGATGACCGCCTCGCTGGCCACCTCCCGCGACCGGCAGGCGCAGCTCATCGCGGACGCCGGCCACGAGCTGCGCACCCCGCTCACCTCGCTGCGGACCAATGTGGAGCTGCTGGCCCGCAGCGACGAGACGGGCCGCGCCATCCCGCCGGACGACCGCAGGGCGCTGATGTCCTCGGTCAAGGCGCAGATGACGGAGCTGGCCGCGCTCATCGGCGACCTCCAGGAACTGGCCCGCCCGGACGCCGCCCAGCCGGGCCCGCTCCAGGTGGTGGCCCTGCACGACGTCACCCGCGCCGCGCTCCGGCGCGCCCGGCTGCGGGGCCCGGAGCTGACGATCACGGAGGACCTGGCCCCCTGGTACGTACGGGCCGAACCGGCCGCCCTGGAGCGGGCGATCGTCAACGTGCTGGACAACGCGGTGAAGTTCAGCCCGGCGCGCGGCACGATCGACGTGGTGCTGCACCGGGGCCGGCTCACGGTCCGCGACCGCGGCCCCGGCATCCCCGCCGACGAACTCCCGTACGTCTTCGAGCGCTTCTGGCGCTCCCCGTCCGCCCGCCAGCTGCCGGGGTCCGGGCTCGGCCTGTCGATCGTGGCCCGTACGGTCCGGCAGGCGGGCGGCGAGATCTCCCTCCGCCCGGCGGACGGCGGGGGCACGGAGGCCGCGATCAGCCTGCCGGGCGCACCGCAGCCGCCGCCGGGCGGAGTGGAGATGTGAGCGCGGCCGCTACTTCACGACCGTGATCCGGTCCGCCGCCGGCGGGGTCAGCGGGGCCGAGGCCGAGGAGTGCGCGGCCAGGTAGGCGTTGAACAGGTCCAGGTCGGAGGCGCCGACGAGCTTGTCGGTGCCCTGTCCGAGCGCCGCGAAGCCGTCACCGCCGCCCGCCAGGAACTCGTTCATCGCGACGCGGTACGTCTTGCCCGGGTCGATCGCCTCACCGTTCAGGCGGATCGTTTCGGTGACGACGCGGTCCGCGCCGGACTTCGTCATGTCCAGCGTGTAGGTGAGCCCCTTCGAGACCTGGAGGATCTTCGGGCTGGCCTCGTTCGAGCCGCTGACCTGCTGCTGGAGGGCGGTGACCAGCTGGGCGCCGGTCAGGTCCACGACGTTCATCATGTTGGTGAAGGGCTGCACGGTGAACGCCTCGCCGTAGGTGACGACGCCGTCGCCCTCGCCGCCGGACGCCTTGTACACCAGGTCCGAGCGGATGCCGCCCGGGTTCATGAGGGCGACGACCGCGCCGCCCTTGTCGGCCGGGGCCAGTCCTTCGAGCTGGGCGTCCGCGATGAGGTCGCCGAGCGGCTTCTCCAGGGCGGTGGAGCCGCGGCCGTTGATGTCGGCGGAGATGTAGCCCTGCGGACGGTTGGAGACCGGGGCCGCGAGGGCGTTCCAGCGGGCGATCAGGTCCGTCATGTCGCGGGCGGGCTGCTGGTCGCGGCTGACGATGTGGTTGGCCGCGACCGGGTTCGACGGCTGCGGGCCGTGGTGCTTGGAGCCGTGCTTGCCGCTGCCCTTCACGGCCGTGCGCACGATGTCCTTGGTGCGCCGGTCGTACGTGAGCGTGGTGTCCGTGTACAGCTTGCCGAACGAGGCGGCCGAGGTGACCAGGCGCGGGTTGCCGGCCGGGTCCGGGATCGTGCAGACGTACGCCTGGTGGGTGTGGCCCGTGACCAGGGCGTCCACCTTGGGCGTGATGCCCTTGGCGATGTCCGTGATCGGCCCGGAGATGCCGTCACCGGCGCCCGGGCTGTCGCAGTCGTAGTCGTACGCGGAGGAGGCGGGCGCGCCGCCCTCGTGGATCAGGGCGACGATCGACTTCACGCCCTGGCGGTCCAGCTCCTTGGCGTACTTGTTGATCGTCTCGACCTCGTCGTGGAACTTCAGCCCCTTGACGCCGTTGGCCGTGACGATGTTCGGCGTGCCCTCCAGGGTCACCCCGATGAAGCCGATCCGGACGCCGTTCTTCTTCCACACCGTGTACGGCTTGAGGATCGGCTTGCCGGACTTCTCGTCCGTCACATTCGCGGCGAGGTACGGGAAGTCGGCGCCCCGGAAGGTCCTGCCCTCCTCGTAGCACCCCTCGACCGGGTGGCAGCCGCCGTTCTGGAGGCGGGCCAGCTCGCCGGCGCCCTCGTCGAACTCGTGGTTGCCGACGCTCGTCACGTCGAGGTCGAGCTTGTTCAGCGCCTCGATGGTCGGCTCGTCGTGGAAGAGGCCCGACAGCAGCGGGCTCGCCCCGACCATGTCGCCGCCGGCGGCGGTGATCGAGTACGGGTGGCCCTTGCGGGCCTCGCGCAGCGAGGTGGCGAGGTACTCCACGCCACCCGCCGGGACCTGCTTCACGGTGCCGTCGGGCTGCGTCCGGTTGACCGTTCCGGCCGAACCGGCCGGCGGCTCCAGGTTGCCGTGCAGGTCGTTGAAGGACAGCAGCTGTACGTCGACGGTCCGGGCCGGCGTGTGGTGCCCGTGGCCATGGCCATGCCCGTGCCCGTGGCCGTGCCCGCGCTCCTGGGCGCCGGCCGGCATGGCGGCGACCAGCGCGCCCACGGTGACGAGACCGGCCGCGGCGGCGAGCACCCGCCGGGACGCGCGGTTCTTCTGCGGTGTCGCTGACATCGATCCCCTTGTGAGTTCAGCGGGTGGAAAGCGGGTGGAATTCGAGCCGAAGCCTAGAGTCAACGCGCGTAGCGCGACAGGTGTGCGGGGTTACGAACTGGTAGCCGCCCAGTCGGAACGGGACCATTGGCCCAAATGGGTGAGCCCGGTGGGCCGGTGACCTCATCCGGCCGGACCGGGTCGAGCACCGGGGGCGCCGCCCGGCGGACGCTTACGCTCGTACCCATGACGACTGACGTTCCCCTCCCCGCCCCCGGACGCGAGATCCAGACGCTCGACACCCTCTCCCCCGACCAGGCAGCGGCCGTGCTCGACCTGCTCGCCGAGGCCGCGCGGTCCGACGGCCGGCAGGCCGTGTCGGAGCAGGGCCGGCTGCAACTGCGGGGCGGGCGGCGGGAGGGCGTACGGCACTTCCTGCTGTCCGCGGGGGGCGTGCTCGCCGGGTACGCGCAACTGGAGGACACCGACCCCGTGGAGGCCCCCGCCGCCGAACTGGTCGTGCACCCCGCGCACCGGGGCCACGGCCACGGGCGCGCCCTGGGGGCCGCCCTGCTCGCCGCGACCGGGAAGCGGCTGCGGGTGTGGGCGCACGGCGGGAAGGCCTCGGCGCGCCACCTGGCCCAGGTCCTCGGCCTCTCCCTGTTCCGGGAACTGCGCCAGTTGCGCCGCCCGCTGAGCCCGCTGAACCTCGCCGAGCCGGCCCTGCCGCCGGGCGTCACCGTACGCACCTTCGTGCCGGGCGAGGACGACGCCGCCTGGCTCGCCGTGAACCGCGCCGCCTTCGCCCACCACCCCGAGCAGGGCTCCCTGACCCAGCGCGACCTGGACGACCGCAAGGCCGAACCCTGGTTCGACCCGAAGGGCTTCTTCCTGGCCGAACGCGAGGACGGCTCCGGCGGCACCGAACTGATCGGCTTCCACTGGACGAAGGTCCACGCGGAGGAACGACTCGGCGAGGTGTACGTGGTCGGCATCCGGCCCGACGCCCAGGGCGGCGGCCTCGGCAAGGCCCTCACCGCGATCGGCCTGCGCCATCTGGCCGCCGAGGGCCTGCCGACCGCGATGCTCTACGTCGACGCGGACAACCCGGCCGCACTCGCGGTCTACGAGCGCATGGGCTTCACCACCCACGAGGTGGACCTGATGTACCGCACGGAGTCCTGACACCCTCAACTCGCCGGGGGCGGCGCCGCTTGACGCCGCCCCCTTCTTACGTCACCCTTTCACTACTCAATTAGTGAAAGGGTGCAGATGGCTCGGACCGCAGCAGTCGAGTTCCGCATCGACCGGCGCAGCGGCGTCGCCACCTACCTCCAGATCGTCCAGCAGACGAAACAGGCCCTGCGCCTGGGCCTGCTGGAGCCGGGCGACCGGCTGCCCACCGCCCGCGAAGTGGTCGAGGCCACCGCGATCAACCCGAACACCGTGCTCAAGGCGTACCGCGAGCTGGAACGCGAAGGGCTCGTCGAGGCCCGGCGCGGGCTCGGCACCTTCGTCACCCGGTCCCTGGGCGGCGCGGCGGCCGCCAACGACGCGCCGCTGCGCGCCGAACTCGCCGACTGGGCGGGCCGGGCACGGGCCGCGGGGCTCGACCGGGACGACGTGAGCGCGCTCTTCACCGCCGTACTGAACAGCACATTCGAGGGGGACGAGGACCGATGACAGGTACCGCGCTGGAGGCCGACGGCCTCGGCATGAAATACCGGGGCCGGGGAAGCGGCTGGGCGCTCCGCGACTGCGCGTTCCGGCTGCCCGCGGGCGCCGTCTGCGCGCTCGTCGGCCCCAACGGCGCCGGCAAGTCCACCCTGCTCGCCCTCGCCGCCGGCTTCCTGCGGCCCGCCGCGGGCACGCTCCGGGTCCTGGGCGAGGCACCCGGCGACGTGCGCGCCCGCATCGCCTACGTGGCGCAGGACAAGCCGCTCTACCCGCAGTTGACGGTCTCCGAAACGCTGTGGGCGGGCGCCGAACTGAACCCGTCCGGCTGGGACCGGGAGACCGCCGCCCGCATCGCCGCACCCCTCCCCGCCGACGCCAGGGTCCGCACGCTCTCCGGCGGGCAGCGCACCCGGCTCGCCCTCGCCCTGGCGCTCGGCAAACGGGCCGAACTGCTGCTCCTGGACGAGCCGATGGCCGACCTCGACCCCCTCGCCCGCCACCAGCTGATGGGCGCTCTGATGGCCGAGGCAGCCGAGCACCGGACCACCATCGTCATGTCCTCGCACATCCTCAGTGAGCTGGAGGGCGCCTGCGACTACCTGCTCCTCGTGGACGACGGCCGCATCCGCCTCGGCGGCGAGACGGACGACCTGATCGCCGCCCACGCGCTGCTCACCGGCCCGGTACGCGACCTCGCCCCGCACACGGTGGTCGAATCCCGCACCACGGGCCGCGCCCTGACCGCCCTGGTCCGCCCGGAGGGCACCGTGGACCCGTCCTGGACCCGCTCCGAACCCACCCTGGAAGAACTCCTCCTCGCCCACCTCCGCTCCCCCCAGGCTCCCACCCTCCTAACCCCGAGCGCGACAACCCGAGAGGCGATACCGGCATGAGCACCCTGAACCTGCGAGGACCGGCCAGGATCGTGGTCCGGCAGCACCGCTTCGTCCTGTGGGGCTGGGGAGCCGTCGCGCTCGTCGGAGCCGCCCTGGCGGCGAGCGCCTGGTGGTTCACGTCCGCCGCGGCCGACGACTTCGCCGGCACCGGATGCTCCGTGCAGCACACGGTCTCCGGCTGCGGCATCCCCGTGCGCCACCTGCTCAGCATCGAGCTCCAGTACAACCACCTCTTCCGGTACGCCGCCCTGGCCATCGCCGCCCTGCCCGCCCTTGTCGGCCTCTTCGTCGCCGGGCCCGTGATCGGCCGGGAACTGGAGGACGGCACCTACCGGTTCGCCTGCGGCCAGTCCGTCAGCCCGGCCCGGTGGCTGGCCGCCAAGCTCGCCGTGACCGGCGCGTTCGCCGTGGCCGGAGTCACCCTGCTGTCCGCCGTGTACGCGTGGACCGTGTCCCGGACACACGACACCCACTATCCGCTGAGCTCGTCCGAGTGGTGGGTGTACGACTCGATGGGGCCCGTACCCGTCGCACACACCCTGCTGGGCCTCGCTCTGGGGGCGCTCGTCGCGCTGCTGCTCGGGCGCGCCCTGCGGTCGATGGCGCTCGCGGCGGTCGTCTGCCTCCTGGTGGCCCTCGCCACCCGCGCCGTACGGCCCGCCGCGAACTTCTGGCCCCTCCAGCTCGCCGAGACCGGCATCGTTCTTCTGCTCGCCGGCGGTGTCACCGCGCTCGCCTTCCGGGTGTTGCGGCGCTACCACGCCTGACGCCTTCGCGCACCTCGTCCGGGGCGGGCGCCCCGGACGAGGCCCCACACACGGTCCGCCCAGCGCTGCCCGTACGTCATGTCGTCGTTACCGGGCATTCAGACGGCCTTGCGAGCCTCGCAGGATGCAGCCAGCTGTGCCGACACCCCGCAACGGTCGGAATCCCGGCAGAACGCGCTCCGACCGCGCCGTCCACGCGATCTCGCCCGCCTCCGACGCGCCCCCGGAGCGCTCCGCGCGGAACAATGGGCTCATGAGCCAGCAGCCCAGCTCCGAGGTCCCGGTCCAGCACGCCGCCCAGCCGTCCGTCGGCTCCCTCGCCGCACACCGGCCGCACGCAGTCGCCCCCTCCGCGCGGGGGGCCGCCCTGTCCACCGCCGCCGACTTCGATCCCGACATCGACGCGGACGCCGACGCCTACGAGCCCGACAAGGACGGCGACGAGCTGCCACAGGGCCGGTTCCTGGACCGGGAGCGCAGCTGGCTCGCGTTCAACGAACGCGTCCTGGAGCTGGCCGAGGACCCGACCACGCCCCTGCTGGAGCGGGCCAACTTCCTGGCGATCTTCGCGTCCAACCTGGACGAGTTCTTCATGGTCCGGGTCGCCGGCCTCAAGCGCCGCATCGCCACCGGGGTCGCCAACCGGTCCGCCTCCGGCCTCCAGCCCCGCGAGGTCCTCGACCTGATCTGGACCCGCTCGCGGGAACTCATGGCCCGGCACGCCGCCTGCTACCAGCAGGACATCGCCCCCGCCCTGTCCGACGAGGGCATCCAGCTCATCCGCTGGCCCGAGCTGACCGAGAAGGAGCAGGCCCGCCTGTTCACCTTCTTCCGCCAGCGCGTCTTCCCCGTCCTCACCCCCCTCGCCGTCGACCCGGCGCACCCCTTCCCGTACATCTCCGGCCTCTCGCTCAACCTCGCCGTCGTCGTACGCAACCCGGTCAGCGGCCACCGCCACTTCGCACGGGTCAAGGTCCCGCCGCTGCTCACCCGCTTCCTGGAGGCGTCGCCGCAGCGCTACGTCCCCATAGAGGACGTCATCGCGGCCCACCTGGAGGAGCTGTTCCCCGGCATGGAGGTGCTGGCGCACCACATGTTCCGGGTCACCAGGAACGAGGACCTGGAGGTCGAGGAGGACGACGCCGAGAACCTGCTCCAGGCCCTGGAGAAGGAGCTGATGCGGCGCCGCTTCGGCCCTCCGGTGCGCCTGGAGGTCGAGGAGTCCATCGACCCGTACGTGCTGGACCTGCTGGTCCGCGAGCTGAAGGTGTCCGACGCCGAGGTCTACCCGCTGCCCGGCCCGCTCGACCTGACCGGACTGTTCGGCATAGCGTCGCTGGACCGGCCCGAGCTGAAGTACCCCAAGTTCGTCGCCGGCACCCACCGCGACCTCGCCGAGGTCGAATCCGCCTCCGCGCCGGACATCTTCGCCGCGGTCCGCGAACGGGACGTACTGCTGCACCACCCGTACGACTCCTTCTCCACCTCCGTACAGGCGTTCCTGGAACAGGCCGCGGGCGACCCGGACGTCCTCGCGATCAAGCAGACGCTGTACCGCACCTCCGGCGACTCCCCGATAGTGGACGCCCTCATCGACGCCGCCGAATCCGGCAAGCAGGTCCTCGTCCTCGTCGAGATCAAGGCCCGCTTCGACGAGCAGGCCAACATCAAGTGGGCGCGCAAACTGGAGGAGGCGGGCTGCCACGTCGTCTACGGGCTCGTCGGCCTCAAGACGCACTGCAAGCTCTCCCTCGTCGTCCGCCAGGAGGGCGACACCCTGCGCCGCTACTCGCACGTCGGCACCGGCAACTACCACCCCAAGACCGCCCGGCTCTACGAGGACCTCGGCCTGCTCACCGCGGACCCGCAGGTCGGCGCGGACCTCTCCGACCTCTTCAACCGGCTCTCCGGCTACTCCCGCCGCGAGACCTACCGCCGGCTGCTCGTCGCCCCCAAGTCGCTCCGCGACGGACTGGTCTCCCGGATCACCAAGGAGATCACCCACCACCGGGCGGGCCGCCCCGCCTACGTCCGGATCAAGGTCAACTCGATGGTCGACGAGGCGATCATCGACGCCTGCTACCGCGCCGCCCAGGCGGGCGTCCCCGTGGACATCTGGGTGCGCGGCATCTGCGCCATCCGCCCCGGCGTCACCGGCCTCTCCGAGAACATCCGGGTCCGCTCGGTCCTCGGCCGCTTCCTGGAGCACTCCCGGGTCTTCGCCTTCGGCAACGGCGGCGAACCCGAGGTCTGGTTCGGCAGCGCCGACATGATGCACCGCAACCTCGACCGCCGCATCGAAGCCCTCGTCCGGGTCACCGACCCCGCCCACCGCGCCGCCCTCAGCCGCCTCCTGGAGACCGGCATGGCCGACACCACCGCCTCCTGGCACCTGGGCCCCGACGGCAACTGGACCCGGCACTCCGTGGACCCGGACGGCAAGCCCCTGCGGCACGTACAGGAAATGCTCATTGACGCCCGGAGGCGCCGGCGTGCGACGCCCTGACCACCAGCCCCAGCCGGCCCCCACCCACGCCCCCGGCATCACCGGCGTGACCGCAGGGGCGGTCCTCGGCCCCTATCTGCGCACCCAGGCCGCGGACTTCCTGCGCAGCCTGCGCCTGCACCGCGAGAACACCGCCCCCACGGACGCCGGATCGCGCACCGCCGAACAGGCCGCCACCGCCCTGCGCCGCTCATCCCGCCGGATCGGCGCCACCCTGCGCACCTTCCGCACCGCACTCGACCCCCTCTGGGCCGAACAGCTGCACACCGAGCTGACCTGGCTCTCCACCACTCTGGCCCGCGAACACGCCTACGCGGACCGGCTGGTCCGGCTCCTCGACGCGCTGCACGGCCTGTCCGGCGGCACCGCCCTCCCGGCCGCCCGCACCTCCGGCGACAAGGGCCGGCCCGTCCTCGGCGTCGGCGCCGCCCGCGCCGGCGCCCTCCTTGAGCGCCAGCTCACCCTCGCCCGGACCCGCGCCCACTCCGCCGCCCTCCAGGCCCTCGGCTCCGCCCGCTTCCACGCCGTGGCCGACACGGTCGCGCTGCTGGCCTCCGAGGTCCCCCTCGCGCCCACCGCGACCGGCCCCGCCGCCGACGTGCTCGGCGATCCGGCCCACCGGGCGGAGCAGCGGCTGCGCGGGGCCGTCGCCGCACTGCCCCCGGACGAGTCGGCGGAGCCGTACAACGAGGCGCACGACGCGCCCTGGCACCACACCCGCCTGCTGCTGCGCCTCCACCGCTACGCCCACGAAGTGGTGCACGGCGCCCCCGATCCCCGGCTGGCCGCCCCGGTCCACGCCCTCGACCTGCACCGGGACGCGGTGGAGGCGGCCGGCGCGGCGTCCGCGGCGGCCCGCACGCCGCGGATCGCGCCGGCGACCGCGTACGCCCTCGGGGTGCTGCACGCCGACCAGCGCCACGAGGTGGAGGCGGCGCGCGCGGTGTTCCGGGAGAGCTGGCCGTACCCGGGCGCCGACACCGTGACCGGCGCGACGACGGGCGCGGTGCGGTCGTGAGCGGACCGGTGCGGGCGGCGGGCTGCGTGCTGTGGCGCCGCCCGCCCGCATCCGCCGCAGGTGTGGAGCTGTGCCTCGTACACCGGCCGCGTTACGACGACTGGTCGTTCCCCAAGGGCAAGCTGAAGCGCGGCGAGTCCCCGCGCGAGGCGGCCGTCCGCGAGGTCCTGGAGGAGACGGGCCACCACTGCGTGCCGGGTGACGTGCTGCCCGTCGTCCGGTACGCCGTCAACGGCCGCCCGAAGGAGGTCACGTACTGGTCCGCCGAGGCCACGGCGGGCTCCTTCGTCCCGAACCGCGAGGTGGACGCCGTGCTGTGGCTCCCGCCCGCCGCCGCCCGCACCCGGCTCAGCCGGCCGCGCGACCGCGAACTGCTCGACGCGGCCCTGGGCGCCCTGCCCCGCGCGTAACCCCGCCGCGCCGCGATCGCCGCGCGCGCTTCCGGGCGCCGTACCCGGCCCGTAGCCGGCGGAACCGGGCCGCCCGCCACGGTTCACCCGCCGTTCACTCACCCCCGTCAACCACGTCACCTGGTCTGCCTAATTTCAGACCTACCGGGTGCAGGCACCAGCCACTGCACCACCCGCGTCGCACGCCGCCCGCAACAAAAGCCGCGGCGGCTCCTGGAAGGAACACCCGAAAGTGAAGCTTCAGCGCAAGAACCGGCTTCGTGCCACCGCGCTCGGTGCCCTCGCCGTCTCCGGCGCCCTGGTCCTCACGGCGTGCGGTTCCGACGACAACAGCGGCGACACCTCCGCCACGGGCGGCAAGACGAAGGCCGCGTCCAACGTCAAGTGCGACGGCGCCAAGGGCCAGCTGCGCGCCTCCGGCTCCAGCGCCCAGAAGAACGCCATGGACCTCTGGGTCAAGGAGTACATGGCCGCCTGCTCCGGCGTGGAGATCAACTACAACTCCTCCTCGTCCGGCGAGGGCATCGTCGCCTTCAACCAGGGCACCGTCGGCTTCGCCGGCTCCGACTCGGCGCTGAAGCCCGAAGAGGTCGCCGACTCCAAGAAGATCTGCAAGACCGGCCAGGGCATCAACCTGCCGATGGTCGGCGGCCCGATCGCCGTCGGCTACCACCTCGAAGGCGTCGACAGCCTGACCCTGGACGCCCCCACCCTCGCCAAGATCTTCGACACGAAGATCAAGAAGTGGAACGACGAGGCGATCGCCGAGCTCAACCCGGGCGCCAAGCTGCCGGACAAGCCGATCCAGCCCTTCCACCGCTCCGAGGACTCCGGCACCACGCAGAACCTGGGCAAGTACCTGGGCGCCGCCGCCCCGCAGGACTGGAAGTACGAGGCCGAGAAGAAGTGGCCCGCCCCCGGCGGCCAGGCCGCGTCCGGCTCCTCCGGCGTCGCCAGCCAGGTCAAGCAGGTGGACGGCTCGATCGGCTACTTCGAGCTCTCCTACGCCACCTCGCAGCAGATCAGCACCGTCGACATCGACACCGGCGGCTCCGCCCCGGTCAAGGCCACCTCCGAGAACGCCTCCAAGGCCATCGCCGCCGCCAAGGTCAAGGGCACCGGCAAGGACCTGGCGCTCGAACTCGACTACACCACCAAGGCCGAGGGCGCCTACCCGATGGTCCTGGTCACCTACGAGGTCGTCTGCGACACCGGCAACAAGGCCGACACCCTCGGCACCGTGAAGTCCTTCCTGGGCTACGCCGCGTCGGCGGACGGCCAGAAGCTCCTCAGCGAGGCCGGCTACGCGCCGATCCCCGAGGAGATCAACGCCAAGGTCCGCGAGACCGTCGCCGGCCTCTCGTAACGAGAACAACGCCGAACGACGCGCACGACGCGCCCGGCGGCCGGTCCGGAACACCCCTCCGGACCGGCCGCGCCCCAGCCCCTCCGGTGCACCGCCGCCAGGGGAGCGTGCCGCTCCCCCACACAGACCGGAAAGACCATGGCTTCCACCACACCACGGATACAAACCCCATCGGCCGGGCGCTCCCGCCCCCGGTCCACGGGCCGCGCAGGCGACCGGATCTTCATCGGACTGTCGCGCGGTTCCGGCATCCTGCTTCTGATGATCATGGCGTCCATCGCCGTGTTCCTCAGCTACCGCGCCGCGATCGCCATCTCGAAGAACGAGGGCAACTTCCTCACCACCTTCGACTGGAACCCGGCCGGTGACCCGCCCGTCTTCGGCATCGCCGTCCTCCTCTTCGGCACCGTCGTCAGCTCCGTCATCGCGATGGCCATCGCGGTCCCGGTCTCGGTCGGCATCGCCCTGTTCATCTCGCACTACGCCCCGCGCAAGCTGGCCGGCCCGATCGCGTACGTCATCGACCTGCTCGCCGCGGTCCCCAGCATCGTCTACGGCATCTGGGGCGCCCTCGTCCTGGTGCCGTACCTGGAGGGGCTGAACCTCTGGCTCGACCAGTTCTTCGGCTGGACGTACGTCTTCGAGAAGACCGAGATCGGCGTCGCCCGCTCGCTGTTCACCGTGGGCATCCTGCTCGCGGTCATGATCCTGCCGATCGTGACCAGCGTCAGCCGCGAGGTCTTCCTCCAGGTCCCGCGCATGAACGAGGAGGCCGCGCTCGCCCTCGGCGCCACCCGCTGGGAGGTCATCCGCCTCTCCGTGCTGCCGTTCGGCCGCTCCGGCATCATCTCCGCGTCGATGCTGGGCCTGGGCCGCGCGCTCGGCGAGACGATGGCCGTCGCCACGGTCCTGTCGCCGAGCTTCCTGATCTCCATGCACGTGCTCAACCCGGGCGGCGGCACGTTCGCCCAGAACATCGCGGCGAAGTTCGGCGAGGCCGACGCGTTCGGGCGGGACGCCCTGATCGCCTCCGGCCTGGTCCTCTTCGTCCTCACCCTGCTGGTCAACGGCGCCGCGCGGCTCATCATCGCCCGCCGCAAGGAGTACTCGGGGGCCAACGCATGAGCCAAGCCACCACCACCGGAGTCCAGGAGATCCCGGTGCCCGCACCCGCCGCCCCGAAGACCGGACTCAGCAGCCGGGCGCTGCCCCGGCTCGCCCCGCTCGGCTTCGCCGCCGCCGGCATCGTCCTCGGCGTCGGCCTCGCCCTCGCCGCCGGCTGGCACAGCCGCGTGCAGTGGGGCCTGCTCTCCGCGCTGTTCTTCCTGGTGATCTCGTACATCACCACCAGCGTCGTCGAGAACCAGCGCCAGGCCAGGGACCGCCTCGCCACCAGCCTGGTGTGGGTCTGCTTCCTGCTCGCCGTCGTCCCGCTCGCCTCCCTGCTCTGGACGACGATCAGCCGCGGCTCCGAACGCCTGGACGGCTACTTCCTGACGCACTCCATGGCCGGAGTCCTCGGACCCGAGGCCAGCGGCGGCGTCTACCACGCGCTGATCGGCACCCTGGAACAGATCGGCATCGCCACCCTGATCTCCGCCCCGCTCGGCCTGCTCACCGCCGTCTACCTGGTGGAGTACGGCAAGGGCACGCTGGCCAAGGCCGTCACCTTCTTCGTGGACGTCATGACCGGCATCCCGTCGATCGTGGCCGGTCTGTTCATCCTCTCGATCATGCTGATCGCCGGCCTGGAGCCGTCCGGCCTGATGGGCGCGCTCGCCCTGACCATCCTGATGATGCCGGTCGTGGTCCGCTCCACCGAGGAGATGCTCAAGCTCGTCCCGAACGAGTTGCGCGAGGCCTCCCTCGCCCTCGGCGTGCCGAAGTGGCGCACGATCCTCAAGGTGGTCCTGCCGACCGCGATCGGCGGCATCGTCACCGGCGTCATGCTCGCCGTGGCCCGCATCGCCGGCGAGACCGCGCCGATCATGCTGCTGGTCTTCGGCAGCCAGCTGATCAACACCAACCCCTTCGAAGGCGCCCAGTCCTCGCTCTCGTTCTACATCTACGAGCAGTACCGGGTCGGTGAGGCGGCGTCCTACGACCGCGCCTGGGCCGCGGCACTGGTCCTGATCGCCTTCGTCATGATCCTCAATCTGGTGGCCCGCGGCATCGCCCGCTGGAAGGCCCCGAAGACCGGCCGCTAGGCCCGGCGGAAAGCAGCAGTGATTCAGATGGCCAAGCGCATAGACGTCAGCGGACTGTCGGCCTACTACGGCAGCCACAAGGCGATCGACGACATCTCCATGACCGTGGAACCCGGCTCGGTGACCGCCTTCATCGGCCCCTCCGGCTGCGGCAAGTCCACCTTCCTGCGCACCCTGAACCGGATGCACGAGGTCACCCCCGGCGGCCGCGTCGAGGGCAAGGTGCTCCTGGACGACGAGAACCTGTACGGGCCCGGCGTCGACCCGGTCACCGTGCGCCGCACCGTCGGCATGGTCTTCCAGCGCCCGAACCCGTTCCCCACCATGTCGATCTTCGACAACGTGGCGGCCGGCCTGCGCCTCAACGGCTCGTACCGCAAGAGCGCCCTCGCGGACATCGTCGAGAAGTCGCTGCGAGGCGCGAACCTGTGGAACGAGGTCAAGGACCGGCTGAACAAGCCCGGCTCCGGCCTCTCCGGCGGCCAGCAGCAGCGCCTGTGCATCGCCCGCGCCATCGCGGTCGAGCCGGACGTGCTGCTGATGGACGAGCCCTGCTCCGCCCTGGACCCGATCTCCACCCTCGCCATCGAGGACCTGGTCGGCGAGCTGAAGGAGCGGTTCACCATCGTCATCGTCACGCACAACATGCAGCAGGCGGCCCGCGTCTCGGACCGGACCGCGTTCTTCAACCTGGCCTCGGTCGGCAAGCCCGGCAAGCTCATCGAGATCGACGAGACGGAGCGCATCTTCTCCAACCCGTCGGTCCAGGCCACCGAGGACTACATCTCCGGCCGCTTCGGCTGAGCCGCCCCGTACGGCCTTGGGGTGCTGCATGGCGGTGCCACCACAAGGCGAAAGGGTCCGCCCCGCACTCCCTCGGGAGTGCGGGGCGGACCCACGTACGGCAGCGGCCTCAGCCGAACAGCAGGAACACGACCCCGTAGCTCGCGGCGGCGACCAGGGCCGCGGCCGGCATCGTGATGAACCAGCCGAGGATGATGTTCTTCGCGACGCCCCACCGCACCGCGTTCACCCGCTTCGTGGCCCCCACACCCATGATCGCCGAGGTGATCACATGGGTCGTGGAGATCGGCGCGTGGAAGAGGAACGCCGAACCGAACATGATCGACGCGCCCGTGGTCTCGGCGGCGAAGCCCTGCGGCGGGTCCAGCTCGATGATCTTCCGGCCGAGCGTACGCATGATGCGCCAGCCACCCGCGTACGTGCCCAGCGACAGCATCAGCGCGCAGACGAGCTTCACCCAGACCGGGATCGGGTCGCTCGGGGACTCGACGTCGGCGATGACCAGGGCCATCACCACGATGCCCATCGTCTTCTGCGCGTCCTGCAGACCGTGCCCGAGCGCCATGCCCGCGGCCGACACCGTCTGCGCGATGCGGAAACCGCGCTTCGCCTTGTGCGGGTTGACCTTCCGGAACATCCACATGATGGCGACCATCACCAGATAACCGACCACCAGGCCGATCACCGGGGACAGGAACATCGGGATGACGATCTTGTCGAGCACCCCGTCCCAGTGCACCAGCGTCCCGCCGGCCAGCGCCGCGCCGACCATGCCGCCGAACAGCGCGTGCGAGGACGACGAGGGCAGCCCGAAGTACCAGGTGATCAGGTTCCAGATGACGGCCCCGACGAGCGCCGCGAAGAGGATGCCCATCCCCTTGTTGCCCTCGGGCGTCGCGATCAGGCCCTCACTGACGGTCTTGGCGACCCCGCTGCCCAGGAACGCGCCCGCGAGGTTCATCACCGCCGCCATCGCCAGCGCCGCCCGCGGGGTCAGCGCCCGCGTGGAGACCGACGTGGCGATGGCATTCGCCGAGTCGTGGAAGCCGTTGGTGTACGTGAAGCCGAGCGCGACGCCGATGGTCACGATCAGTACGAAGGTGTCCACGTGGTTCAGGACTCCTTGACCGCGATGGTCTCCACCGTGTTCGCGACGTGCTCGAACGCGTCCGCAGCCTCTTCCAGCACGTCCACGACCTGCTTCAGCTTCAGTACCTCTATGGCGTCGTACTTGCCGTTGAAGAGGTGGGCGAGCAGCTTGCGGTGGATCTGGTCCGCCTGGTTCTCCAGCCGGTTGACCTCGATCCAGTACTCGGTGAGGTTGTCCATGGTGCGCAGACCGGGCATGGCCTCGGCGGTCAGCTCGGCCGCCCGCGCCAGCACCTCGATCTGCTGCTCCACACCCTTGGGAAGCTTCTCGATCTGGTACAGCACGACCAGGTCGACGGCCTCCTCCATGAAGTCCATGATGTCGTCGAGCGACGAGGCGAGGTTGTAAATGTCCTCACGGTCGAACGGCGTGATGAAGGAGGAGTTCAGCTGGTGGAAGATCGCGTGGGTGGCATCGTCCCCCGCGTGTTCCGCCGCCCGCATGCGCTCCGCGATCTCGGCACGGGATGAAGGCTCCGCCCCGAGCAGTTCCATCAGGAGTTTCGAGCCCGTGACGATGTTGTCCGCGGACGCGGAGAACATGTCGTAAAAGCTCGTCTCCCTGGGGGTCAGACGAAAGCGCACGTGGGGTCCTCGGGGTGCTTTGGATTCGGTCAGGCTGATGCTAGGCGCATCATCCGGCCACGGCTAACCGGCATTGTCAGTGTCGCGCATCAGGCACAGTGATCAGCACGGGACCCCGGTCACGTTTCAGCTGAATTCGTTAAGATATACCCGCCAGGGGTATATAGACGTCAGGGCAAAGGGAAAAACGGGAGGCAGCAATGACGACGACCGAGGCCACGGGAACGCAACCCGCACCGGACGCGGCGACCTGCGCGGGCCCCGCCGACGCGGCCGTGACCGACCACGACCGCGGCATCCACGGCTACCACCACCAGAAGTCCGAGCACCTCAAGCGGCTGCGCCGGATCGAGGGCCAGATCCGCGGCCTCCAGCGCATGGTCGACGAGGACGTCTACTGCATCGACATACTCACCCAGGTCTCGGCGTCCACCAAGGCGCTCCAGTCCTTCGCGCTCCAGCTCCTGGAGGAACACCTGCGCCACTGCGTCGCCGACGCGGCCGTCAAGGGCGGCGACGAGATCGACGCGAAGGTCGAGGAGGCCACCAAGGCCATCGCCCGCCTGCTGCGCACCTGAGCCGGCCGGGCCGCGCCCCGTCAGCCCCGGTACTCGCCCTGCCGGGGCACGGTGGTGCGGTCGGCGCTCACCCTCACATCGGCGCTCACCTGGACGTCGGCGCTCACCCTCACATCGGCGCTCACCTTCACGTCGAGCACCTCGTCGATCCGCTCGGAACTGAGCCGTTCGCCGATCGCCGCCGACGCCGCGATCATCAGTTCCCCGCACAGCTCGATCTCGGCGAGCGCCACATGGTCCGACACGGTCGGGGCGCTGAGCGTCACCACGTCACTCACCTCTCACTGCCGTCACCGGCTTTCCAGGGTAGAGAGCCCGACACGCGCCGCGCATGGCACGGACGGACCATTTCACCGCCCCCCGATGGGCCGGGAACGGCGGGCCGGACGGGCCCGGTGGGACGTTACGGGGCTCCTGGGGTGGCCGGATCTTTGCGGTGTGGGTGGGATTCATCTCACGCCCGCCCCTGCCCGATCTCCCCGGTGTAAATGTCCCGCTCGTCCGGCAGCCGCACGGTCACCGGCACCCCGAACCCGTACAGCAGCATCGTCGACACGACCTCCACCGCCGGGCCCTCGTTGGCGAAGCGGAACCGGTGGCGCACCTTGCGCAGCCTGCCCTGCTCGTCCAGATAGGCGTCGAACCGCACGGCCCTGGTGCGGAACCCTTTCGCCGCGGCCGCCAGCGCCGCCCGCGCGCCCGGCGCCGCCGTACGGGCGGCCCGGCCGATGTCCGCCGTGCCCCGGTAGTGCCGCACGGGCACCCCGGCCAGCTCCGTCTCACCGACGTACGTCACGGCATCCGCGCCCCGCAGCAGTTCGGCGGCGGCCAGCGGATCGGTCACCCCGCCGGTGACCAGATTGCCGTCCTCCAGCGCCGTCGTGTCGATCCGCACCCACTTGCCGGCGGGCACCCCGGCACCCCGGTTCTTCATGTACAGCGCGCCCGGCGCCAGCAGCTCCGTGATCGGCCGGTGCTCCTCCTCGCCCGCCGCGTCCGGCGGCAGCACCACCTTCAGCCGGCCGGACGCCGCACGGAAGTCGTACGAGCCCGAGCCCCTGATCGTGAGCCGGGTGCCGCCGGCGGCCGTCTCCATCGACGTCAGCACCTCGGCGCTCGCGGCCCCGTCACCGGCGAGCACGACCGCCGCCCGCCGCACCGCGTCGACGGCCCCGTCCCGGGCGTCCGACGCGGCGGCCCGGTCCGCACCCCCGCCGCCCGCGCACCCGGCGGCGGCCGCCACCACGCCCACCACGGCGAGGGCACGCACCGCGCGCACCCCGCCACCGGACCTGTGCTGCTGCACCACCATCGCCTGCCAATCCCCCAACGACGTCCCGCTTGCCCATGCCCTGGGCCCTGTCAAGGCCCCACCCGCCTCGCATAACGACGACCCAGGTCACGTGTAACGTCCTGCACCCCGATTGCCACCGGGCGGAGGCGCCGGGCCCTCCGGAGAGGCCCCGTGCGCCCCCTGCGCCCCGCGCCCTCCTTCCCGTACGCCCCGGGCTCCTCACGCACCCTCCCGGCGCGGCCCCCGCGGCCAGTACCGTGGTCGGGTGTACGACCGACAGGCCGCCGAGGCCCCCACCGCCCGGCCCGCCCATGAACCCACCACCGTCGAACGCGGTTCGTTCTGCACCGCCCGCTGCGCCTGCGGCTGGTACGGACCGGCCCGCCGGTCCCGCGACCGGGCCCGCACGGACGCCGAGGAGCACCGCACAGCGGCCTGACCACCGGCCCTCCCCTCGTCTCTCCCCACCCGGAGGTCCGATGACGACCCTGCCGAACCGGCGCACCCTCCTCGCGGCGGGCGCCGCCGTGCTCGCCGGTGCCACCGCCACGGCGTGCGAGGGCGCCGACACGACGGACCCGGCCGCCCCGGACCCCGCCCCACCCACCCGGACCGCCGCCCCCTCCCCCACCACAACCCGCTCCCCGTCCGGCGCCGCCGACTGGCCGGCCCTCGCCGAGAGCCTGGACGGGCCGCTGATCCGGCCCGGCGACACCGCCTACCCGACCGCCCGTCAGCTCTACAACACCCGCTTCGACGACCAAAAACCGGCCGCGATCGCCTACGTCCGGCACGAGGACGACGTACGCGAGTGCCTGGCGTACGCCCGCCGCACCTCGGTGCCCGTCGCCATCCGCAGCGGCGGCCACTCCTACGCCGGCTGGTCGAGCGGCACCGGCCGCCTGGTCATCGACGTCTCGTCCCTCTCCCGCGTGAACGGGGACGGCACGATCGGCGCGGGCGCCAAGCTCATCGGCGTCTACCAGGGCCTCGCGGACCACGGCGTCACGATCCCCGGCGGCTCCTGCCCCACCGTCGGCATCTCCGGCCTCACCCTCGGCGGCGGCCATGGCGTCGCCGCCCGCGCCTACGGCCTGACCTGCGACAACCTCACCTCCGCCACCCTCGTCACGGCCGACGGCAGCACCCTCACCGCCGACGCCAAACGCCACCCGGACCTCTTCTGGGCGCTGCGCGGCGCGGGCAACGGCAACTTCGGCGTCGTCACCGAACTGCGCTTCCGCACCCGCCCGGCCCCGCAGACCGTCATGGCCTACCTCTCGTGGCCGTGGTCGCGCGCCGGGGACGTGGTCACCGCCTGGCAGGAGTGGGGCCCCGACCAGCCGGACGAGATCTGGTCCGCCGCGCACCTCGAAGCCGGCCCCGGCGGCGCCCGTCCGACTGTCTCGGTCTCGGCGTTCAGCCTCGGCACCTACGGGGACCTGCAGAACGCCGTGGACCGCCTCGCCGACCGCGTCGGCGCCTCCGCCACCTCGGTCTCGCTGCGCCGCCGCGGCTACCGCGATGCGATGCTCGTGTACGCGGGCTGCTCGGGCATCACGGACGCGCAGTGCCACCTGCCGGGGACCACGCCGGGCCGCACCCCGCAGGGCGCCCTGCACCGCGAGACGTACGCCGCCGCCTCCGACTTCTACGACCGCTCACTGCCCCCGGCGGGCGTCGAGGCCCTGCTCGCGGCGGCCCTGGCGTTCACCCGGCTCGGCCCGGACCAGGGCGGCGGCGGCTCCATCGCGCTGACCGCGCTGGGCGGGGCGGTGAACCGGGTGGACCCACAGGCGACGGCGTTCGTGCACCGCCGCTCCCGGATGCTCGCCCAGTACATCGGCGCCTGGCGGGTGGGCGCGCCCGGCACCGCCCAGCGGAACTGGCTCAGGGACACGCACGCGGCGATGCGCCCGTACGCCTCCGGCGGGGCGTACCAGAACTACACGGACCCCTCGCTCACCAAGTGGCGCTCGGCGTACTACGGGACGGCGACGGCCCGGCTGGCGGGGCTCAAGAAGCGCTACGACCCCAAGGACCTGTTCACGTACCCGCAGGGGTTGTGAGGGGCGCGGGCCCTGCCCCGTACACGACTGTGCCCCGGAAGCCGGGGCTCCGGGGCACGTGCGGTCGCGGTGGTGTCAGGCGGCGAGGCCCTTCTCCCCCTCGGAGCCGCCGCCCGATCCGGGCCGGGGCTCGGGGATGCCCAGCGCGTCGTCCCGGTCGGCGGCCTCGGGCAGGGGCCGGCGCGAGCGGACGAGCGGGCCGAGCCGGGACGACCGGGAGACGGCCGTCACCAGGGGCGTCAGCATCATCATCGCGAGGGGCGCGAGGAGCAGCGCGACCGCCGTACCGAGGGCGAATCCACCGATGACGTCGGTCGGGTAGTGCACGCCCATGTAGACACGGCAGAACCCTTCCAGCAGGGCCAGCGCGATGGCCGCGATGCCGAACTTGCGGTGGGCGACGAAGAGCCCGACGGCCAGGGCCATCGCCATCGTGGCGTGGTCGCTGACGAACGAGAAGTCGTTCTTCCCGTCGACCAGCACCTCCAGGCCCGAGTGGTCCTTGAACGGCCGGGGCCGTTCCACGAACTCACGGATCGGGATGTTGATGAGCAACGCGACGCCCGCCGCGAGGGGGGCCCAGACGAGCCCGGCCACCCCCGCCACCGAATCCTCGGCCGTGCCGCGCCGGCGCACGCTCCACCAGCACCACAGGACCACGAGGACCATGCCGAGCATGATCCCGTACTCTCCGACGAACTCCATGACCCGGTCGAACCAGGTCGGAGCGGACTTGGCGAGCCCATTGATGTCGTAGAGCAGGCTGACGTCGGGGTTCGACCCATCCAGTGCGAGTCCAGCCATCTGCTGCGGCCCCTTGCCTTGTCTGCTGCTGCGGCGCACGTCCCTGCGCACCGCGGTTCACGAACCCCCCGTATTCGGTTCGTCCACGCCGATCCTTCACGCGCCCACCAGAGAACGACGCGCCCCGTGCGTACGTTCCACTCTCCACCGAATGATCACGATGACGTTATCGAAGAGTGACACATCGTCGCAGCTCAGGGCCCAGGCTTCACGGAGAGTTCCGAACGCCCTCATGCGCGGGTCAGGCCGCGGGCCGCGTGGTCGGCAGGGCCGCGGCGCCGTCCTTGGTCACACGTGTGGCGCCGAAGTAGTCGGGAGTGTCGATCTTGTCGAACCGAATGACGGCCCCAGTGTACGGAGCGTTGATCATGTATCCGCCTCCGACGTACAGGCCGACGTGATGAATGGCGCGGGAATTGGTCAGATCGTCGGAGAAGAACACCAGGTCTCCGGGGAGCAGTTCGTCGCGCGAGGGATGCGGCCCCGCGTTGTACTGGTCGTTCGCGACGCGCGGCAGCTCGATGTCCACGGTCCGGTACGCGGCCTGGGTCAGCCCGGAACAGTCGAACCGGCCACCCTGCTCGGGCGTGCCGTTGCCACCCCACAGGTACTTGGTGCCGAGCTTCTTCTGCGCGAAGTAGATGGCCCCGGCCGCCTGCTGCGAGGGCTGCACCCGGCCGACCGGACGGGCGAAGCTCTTCTCCAGCGAACGGATGATCCTTACGTAGTTCCGGGTCTCGGAGATGTTCGGCACCCCGCCGGACCTGATCACGCGATACGCGCCCGCGTTGTAGGCGGCGAGCATGTTGTCCGTCGGGTCGCCGGGCACCTTCTTCACGTACCCGGCCAGCTCGCAGTCGTACGAGGCGGCGGAGGGGATGGCGTCGGCCGGGTCCCACACGTCCCGGTCCCCGTCACCGTCCCCGTCGATCCCGTGCCCGGCCCAGGTGCCCGGAATGAACTGCGCGATGCCCTGCGCGGCGGCGGCGCTCTGCGCGCGCGGGTTCCAGCCGCTCTCCTGGTACAGCTGGGCGGCGAGCAGGGCGGGGTTGATGGCAGAGCACAGGTTGCCCCACTTCTCGACCAGCCCCTGGTACTTGGCGGGCACCGCCCCCTTGGCCAGCGCCACAGCACCCCCGCCGCCCCCGACCAGCCCGGCCGCGGCGGAGTAGGTCCCGACGACGAGCAGCGCCACGAAACACGCGGCCATGCCCACGCCGACCCCTGCGGCCACCCAAAATCTACGCACCCGTCAACCATGGCCCATCCGGCCGGGGTTCGGGAGGGTTTTCGACGGTGTGTACGAGTGGGCAGGGGCACAGGGGGCGCTCAGGGAGCGCCGGCCGACCAGAAGGCGCAGCGCACATGGGGCCGGGGCAGCGGATAGACCCCCTCGTACGACGGCCCGTGCGGCGCGACAGCGCACTCCGCCACCTCGGACGGGGTCACCCACGGACTGTCCACCTCGAAGAAGGCCTGGCCGCCCCCGAAGATCAGGCTCACCCCGAATCCGTCCTCCGTCCGGGCGTAGACGGCCGGAGAGCGGCGATCGTTGTTGATCCCCCTGATCCGGATACCGCGCCGCTGCCAGCCCCGCTCGACCACGCCCAGGAAGTTCCCCCGCCGCTCGGCGGAGATGACGGTCATCACCGTGCGCCGGCGCGTCACGCCGTGCCCGCCCGCCGTCGTGGGCCCGTGCGCCCACTGGACCGGCGGCCTCAGATCAGCGAGCGTCGCGTCCAGAATCCGGTCCGCGTGTTCCGCGGCCTCCCGCATATCCATGTCCGCTTCACTCACCGGTGTTCCTCGGCCTTGAGCTCACTGGCCCTCCCGGCCGCGATCAACGCGATGCTGTTGGCGGACAGGGCGTCCCGCGAAGGATCGAAGTACCGCGCGTGGGCGTCCGCGTTCGGCCGCCCGCCGCTCAGCATCCACGGCCCGTCGTCCACGGCGAACCTGCGCGCGCCGAACTCCTCCCCGGCCGGGTCCCGCCCGAACCACAGATCGTCGTCCCCCGGATCGGCCGCGTAGCCGAGCAACTTCCCGCCCGCCGGGCCGAGGTTGGTCAGGCCGGCGAACCCGAGGACCGCTTCGCGCGGCGAAGGCACTCCGGTCACGATGTCGTTGCGCGCCGCGCCCACGAACACATGGTCCCGGCCCACCCCGAGATCCTCCGCACGGTCCACCCCGACCCCCGGACTCCCGACCAGCACGATGTCGTCGACCCCCGGAATCCCGGCACCCTGCTGGGTCGCCGCACCGACGGTGCGCGATCCGTACGAATGGCCGATCGCCGTCATATGCGGGTTCTCGTAGGCACTGGTGGCCGCCAGGCCCCCCATGAACCGGTTGAAGCTCTCGCCGCCCCTGACGGCCCGCTCGTCACCGGCCACGTCCAGGGTGTCCCAGCCGTCCGGGAACTGCGGCGCGTCGTACCCCAGCCAGACGATCGCGGCACTCGACGGATCGTGCTGATGCATCCCGATGGCGGTGTCCCGCGCCCGCTTGAGGTCCGACCGGGCGAACTCCCCGTCCAGCGCCGTATTCAGCCCCGGCACATAGGCCGCGACATTGCGCGCCGTGTCCGGGTTGCCGAACGACACGATCGCCCGGCCGTTCCCCTCGTCACCGATGCCGAGGAGATAGACCGGCGGCCGGCCGCCCCCGTTCACCTGACGGTCGATCTCCCGCAGCCCCTCCAGCCGCACCCGCGCCACCTCGTCGTCCCGGCCCTCCAGCTCCCCGATCAGAAGCCGCAGGTTGTCCCGGTTCGCGACATCGCGGATCAGCGACGGAATGCCGTCCAGGTTGCCGATCCGATCCGGATACACCGCCAGGTACTCCTCGCGCTGCTCGTCCGTCAGCCCGAACCACCACTCCCGCCGCTCCTCCGGCGACGCGGCCATCGGAATGAGGGACTTCAGATAGCCGTCCGCCATGCGCCGGACCGCCGCGGCGTCCCCCGCCGCATCGGTCCACGTACGGTCCGGAACCTTCAGGCCCTGCTCCGCCCTGAGCCCGCGCAGCACCCGCGTGAACCGCCAGTCGATCTCGGCCGCAGCCCGCACCGCCCCGGTGATCCGGTCCGCGATGTCCTGCGCCCGCACCGCATTCGGGTTCGGAGCGACCAGCCCCGACGACGGATACAGGCCCGGCGCGCCGGTCACCCGCGCCGTGCCACCCGGCAACGGCTTCCCGTCGACCGCCCCCTCGCCTCCCGGCGGATACGTCACCGAGCCGTCCGCGTGCACGGTGAACCGCAGCTCCTCCGCCTCCCCCAGCGCCCGCGACAACACCTGCTGCTGCCCCCGCATCTCGTGCGCCAGGCTGTTCAGCGCGGTACGGATCAGCCCGCACTCGGTGTACACGTACTGCAGGTTGCGCCCCAGCTCCCGCAGCCGGCCGACCGCCGCATCGGCCGCCGCCCCGCGCTGCGTCCCACGCAGCTCCGGCATCAGCTGCCGCTCGATCCGGTCCCGCCCGGCATCCGCCCGGTTGCTCGCCCTGCCCCAGCCATCGGCCGCGCCCTCCAGCTCGGCGCACGCGATGTCGCGCAGCTGGGCCCACGTCAGCGTGGACGAGGACAGCGTCACCGCTCGACCCCGTGAGCACGCCGGGCGACGGGGTGGAACGACGACCGGACGGCGTCGTTCGTCTCGCCGTGCGCCCGCGCCACGGCGCGCAGATTCCCCGCGAGGGCCCCGCACTCCCGGCGCGCGGCCTCGAAGCGGCGCACCCAGGACTCCTGGACGGCGCCCAGCTCGGCCAGCGAGTTCAGCCCGGCGGTCCCGGCCGTCACCCCCTCGGACGCGGCCGCCAGCTCGCCGCGGACCGGGCCGAAGTGGGCGCCCATGGCCTCGGCGCCCCCGGCGGCCCGCAACCACACCCCGGCACTGAGCCGCAGCTCGGCCCCGGGGGCAGGGTCGGTGGGGGCGTTCGCTGGGGCGGGGGTGTCCGCCGGGGAGGGGAGGCTCGTGGGGCCGGGGCCGTCGTCGTTCGCCCCGTCGTCCGGTCTCTGCCGCGTATCGCTCATGGTTCGCCCCGTTCGTGCCGGATCGTCTGGATCGTGGAGCGAAACTGTGCCAAACCCGGCACCCGCGACACGCCGCACGCCGGAGGGCCGGGGAACGGGAGGACCCCCGTTCCCCGGCCCGGTCGGCGCATTCCCCCGCCTGCGGGGATCACCCGAACGATGGACAGGCGCTCAGCGCCCGTACCCCCTCGGGTCCTCCGTGAGCGGTCGGCGCAGTGCGGCCGCCGCGCGGTCCTCCGGCGGGGTGCCGTCCTCGGCGATGCGCCACAGGAGCTGGCGGACGGAGCCGTCGTCCGCGTCGTACACGAGGCTGATCAGCGTCTCGTCCGAGTCCCGGAAGGTCGTGGTGGCCCAGTCGAACCGGACGTGCCATCGGGCGAGGAGGTCCGGCCGCTCGCGCAGTCCGGCGGCGATCAGACGGGCGGTCCGGCGGGCCGGCCACATCCAGCTGTCGTCGTCCCGCGCGCGGGCCACCTCCGCGTCGTACGCGGCGGCCTCGAACCGCAACTCCGGCAGCTCGCGTGTGCCGCCCGGCGGTACGGGGGAGCGCCACCCGGACCAGACGACCTGATCCCCGTCGCGCCGGACGGTGACATACAGCGCGCCGCAGCACCCCTCCGTGCAGTACGCCTCGGCAAGTTGCACCTCGCGCGGCTCGCCCGTGGCCCACAGGGCTCCCGTGTCGAGCAGCCGCTCGGGAGAGTTGGCGGGCCCCCGGCCGAAATAGGCGGGCACGACGGGCAGCCCGTCGACGAGGACACGCACCTCGACGGTGTCCGGATCATCGGGGTCCCGTTCACAGATCCCGATGGCCAGCCGCGAGAGTCCGGAAGGGGAGGCGGTCGGCGCGGGCCCGTACGGGGCACGCAGTACCTGCGCCCGCGTACGCCGTACCCACGCGAGCCGCCTCCGTACGCCGGTTTCCTCCCCCTCGTACGCGGGAAACGCCCGCCACTCGGGCCGCTCCAGAACGGCCGTCAGCTCCGCCAGCGCCGCCTCCCGGCGCCCCGGACCCCAGTCGTGCAGCATGGCAGGGCCCGTGCGCAGCTCCTGGGCGGCGGACAGCAGCAGCGCGTGGTGGTCGAGCGTGGGCGCCAGGAGCGCGGCGCCCCGCGCGAACGCCTCGTACAGGTAAGGGGCGTCCGGGTAGGAGAGGATCTCGGGCCGGTAGTCGCGCTGACTGGTCATGCGGAACAGCAGCCGCCCCGCACACGCCACCAGCCCGGCGTCCGGCCCAGCCACCGCGACCGGCCCGTTCACCGCGACCATCAACTCCGCCAACCGGGCCGCCTCCGCGACCCGCCGCGCCGCCTCCGGCGCCAGGTCCCCCGGCAGCGCCACCAGGCACTCCCGTACGGCAGCACGGTCACCGGAGGCGACGGCGGCGAGCAACGGCCGGAAGACCGGCGCGCCCTCGTGGCCGCGCAGCTCCAGCTCGGCCGCGGCGGGCCGATCGATGGCGTCCAGCGCGTGGATGACGGGGCGTGCGAGGGTACGCAGCAGCCCGAGCGTGCGGAGGTACGGCACGTCCTGCGGCTCCCCCAGCCTCGTGAGCAGGGCGAGCCCGGTGCAGACGGCCAGGTGGCCCGTACCGGTGCGCACCAGGACCCGCGCCAGCGCCCTCGCCCGTTCCTCGTCCTCCACCGGCAGCCCGGCGAGGACGAGGCGGACGGAGCGATACCTGAGCGGCGGGTCGAGGGCCGCCAGCCGGCGGTGCGCCTCCCGCGCCGCCTCGACGGCGTCCGGTGCCACCAGCAGCGGGCCGAGGAGCGCGGCCAGCTCCTCCTTCGTCCGGGCGAAGTCACGGCCGGGTCGGCCGGACCGTCCGGACGGCACACGGCGGGGTTCGGGCGGCGCCGCGTCCGCCCGGCACCACGGCCCCTCGGGCTCGGCATGCCGGACGCGCAGCGCACACGCGTAGAGGGACGAGGGCCGGGAAGTGAGCGCTCCGCGCTCTTCCGGGGCGCTCAACGGGCGGGGTGGTTCTCGATTCCATGCGTCATGGGCGGGAGTGTGGCAGGGCAACGCCACGACGGGCCATCGCTTTTCCCACGCGGCCGGTCCCCGACACCTCCGCCGCCGGGCGCGGCCCGCACCGCTCCACCCCGTTCAGCGGGAAGAATGCGCCCCCATGAGCGCATCGTCCTCCTCCCCCGGCTTCTGGCGCCGCCCCATGGTGGCCCGCCGCGCCGACGAACAGCACCGCGCCTCGACCATGCTGGAGCTGTTCTTCGACCTCTGTTTCGTCGCCGCCGTCGCCCAGGCCGCGTCCGCGTTCGAGCACGAGCTCTCCGCAGGCCGCATCGGCCACGGCGTCCTCGGCTACGCGATGGTGTTCTTCGCCATCTGGTGGGCGTGGATGAACTTCACCTGGTTCGCCTCCGCCTACGACACCGACGACGTGCCGTACCGGCTGCTGACGCTCGTACAGATCACCGGCGCGCTCGTCCTCGCGGCGGGCGCGTCCGAGGCGCTGGAGCACGAGGACTTCACCGTCATCACCTGGGGCTATGTGATCATGCGGCTCGCCATGGTCACCCAGTGGCTGCGGGCCGCCCGCTCCGATCCGGACCGGCGCCACACATGTCTGGCGTACGCCGCCGGGATCTTCGTGGTGCAGATCGGCTGGGTGGTGCGGTTGGCCCTGCCGGACAGCACCGGACTCGTCACCTTCGCGATCCTCGTGGTGGCGGAGATCGCCGTTCCCGCCGTGGCGGAGCGCAAAACCACCACCACCTGGCATCCGCACCACATCGCCGAGCGGTACGGCCTGTTCACACTGATCGTGCTGGGCGAATCCATCACCGCCGCCACCGGTGCCGTACGCACCGCCCTGGACACCCACGCGGTGCTCGGCGACCTCGCCGCCCTGGTGGCGGGCGGGCTGCTGACGGTGTTCGCCCTGTGGTGGCTGTACTTCGCGCAGAGCGCGCCGCAGCTGCTGACCGGCCTGCGCACGGCACTGCTGTGGGGGTACGGGCACTACCTCGTGTTCGCGTCGGCGGCCGCGGTCGGGGCCGGGCTGGCCCTCAACGTCGCGCACACCGCGGGGCACGGCCACATCTCCGACCGTACGGCGGCGGCCGTCTACACCGTTCCGGTCGCCGTGTTCATCACCCTCGTCTGGCTGCTGCACCACCGCAGCGCCGACCTGCGCCGCACGGCCGACGTCCTCCACCCCGTGGCGGTGCTCGCGGTCCTGGCCGCCACCTTCGCCCCGTCCCCCATCCTGACGACGGGCGTCATCGCCGCGCTCCTGATCGCCACGACCCTGTTCCTGGCCTCCCGGCGGCGCCAGGACTGACACCCGGCGGCCGGGGCCGCTCAGCGACCGCCGGACCGTTCAGCGACCGCCGGACCGTTCAGCGACCGCCGAGCCGTTCAGCGACCGCCGGGCCTGGTCATCTGGCCGGGCAGCACGATGCCCTGGGCGTGGGCGGTCCTGCCCGGCCGCAGGGTCCAGGGCACCGGAGGCGTGGACGTCAGCCAGCCCTCCTCGATGAGGGTGCGCACGATGACCCCGCGCAGCTCTCGCGACAGCTTCTTCCAGCCCAGGCCCTTGCACAGCTGGCCGTACGACGGGCCGTGGCCGTGCCCTGTACGGAACGCCACGGTGAACTGGGCCGCCTCGCGCCCGCAGTCGGGGTGGGCGGTCCGCCAGGTCTCGTAGGCGTCGAGTGCCGACCGGGGCATGGGCAGCGGGGTGGGCGGGGACATGAAGGCGTTCGCGAACCGGGGGAAGGCCAGGCGGCAGAGCCGGCAGGTCTCGACGGCCTCCACATGCCGCAGCAGCGCCGGGCTGACGTCCGCCTTCCACTCCGCCCAGCTCTCCGGCGTCGCCTCGGCGCTCACCGCCGCCTCGCGCGCCGCCCGGCGCTCCTCCGCCTCGCGCGCGAGCGCGGCGATCTCCTCCGGCGTACGGAACAGGCCCGCGAGATGCCCCACGGCCGGGCCGAGCCGGTAGCTCTTCCCGGTCACCTCCGCCAGGAAACCCTTCTCCAGGAGCACGGGCACCGCCGGGTAGCAGGCAACGGGCAGATCGGCCGGGGCGTGGCCGACGAGTTCGGCGGAGCAGTGGGCCGCCAGGAACAGCGCCGCCAGCCGGACCGCCGACGAGCCCTTCCGTACCGGCTTGGCCAGCCGCGTACGCAGGCACCAGCCGGACACCCGCGACCGCGCGTCCTTGCCCAGCGGCAGCACATGGCCGGGGCCGGGAGTCATGTCCGGCACGAGGATGCCGGCGGGCTTGTCCGGGTCGCCGCCGACCAGATGGGCGGGCACCTCCCAGCCCGCGGCGGTCAGTTCCGCCACGGCCCCCGCCGGGTCCTCCAGCCGCAGCGACCGCAGGTCCGTACCGGTGAGGTTGCCGACCCCCGTCCGGGCGGCCCGGATCGCCACGACGGCGGCGAGGAGCTGGGCGTCGACGGACTTCAGCGGCAGGGCGGCCACGTACGACAGGAGCGCACGGGCGCTCTCGCCCTGATGCGGTGTGAGCAGGAAGGGCGGCGGGGCGACGGCACCGTCCCCGGTGGAAGCGGTCGTCACGGGCGGCACGGCGGACACGACGGGCTTGGGCACATCACATCTAACGGTGATCGGACCGCGGAAGTCACGCACGCCCCGTACCGAACCCCCGGAACACGGCGGACACCCGCCCGCGCCCCCGCCCGCGAGCCCTCCCGCAGACCCGTCCGCAGACCCGTCCGCGGCCCGCCCCGAGGGACGTCAGCGGGACGTCAGGGAGGCGTTAGCGGAACATGAGCGGCGCGCGGGAAGCTTCCCATGTCAGAAGGTCCGGAGGGGGAGCGGTTCGCCGCAGGTTCCGGGTTCTGGCCACCGACCGACCATCGACCGCCACACACTTCGGGGATTTCCATGCGTACGATCCGCAACCGCAAGCGCACCGCCGCCCTCGGCACCGCCGTCACCGCCGTGCTCGCCCTCGCCCTCACCGCCTGCGGCGGGGACGGCAGCGGCACCAAGTCGGCCGGCCCCGCGGACAGCGCCGCGTCCGTCTCCGCCGAGGCCACGACCACGGCCACCGACACCGCCGGGACCGAGGGCGGGGACGCCGCGAAGACCGGTGGTTCCACGCAGGCCGAAAGCGGGAAGACGACCGGCGGCACCACCGAGAAGGTCACCTCCAGCAAGGGCGGCTCCAAGGGGAGCACCGCGAAGACCGGCGGTTCGACGGGCGGCGGCGACACCAGCGACAGCTACGCGTACAAGCACCCCTGCAAGAGCTCCGACCTGTCGGTGCGCGTGTACGCCCGCCAGGGCTCGGCCACCCAGCACGTCATCGAGGTCAACAACACCGGCAAGAACTCCTGCGGCCTCAGCTACTACCCGCGCGTCTCCCTGGGCGCCGCGAACGCCTCCGACCACAGCGGCGACATCACCCCGCTCGTCCCCGGCGGCCTGGGCGGCCCCCCGGCGTACCCGGTGAAGCCGAAGACCGCCGCGATCGCCGTCATCGACCTCAACCCGGGCGGCGGAAACGGCGTGACCTGGGTCAACGAGCTGAACGTGCTCGCGGACGGCGACAACATGTCCAACGCCGAGCAGCTCAACTTCCCGCTCGGCCCGGACGTGAAGGTCGGCACCCCGAAGCTCGGCCTGTACGAGTCCTCGGTCGCGGACGCGGTGGCCTCCATGAAGCAGGCGAACACCAAGCCCTGACCCGTACCGGGCCATGGTGACGGTGCCCTCCGACAGACGCGGCGGTCTGTCGGAGGGCACCGCTACGATCCGTGGCATGCCAGCCTTCCGCGATTTCAACTTCAAGCTGCTCGTCATCGAGAAACTCATGTACGAGGACGAGAAGCTCACCCCGGTGTTCCGCATAGCCGACTGCCTCAAGGCGAAGGGCATCGACACGGACCCGCAGACCTACGCCTACGACAACGACCTCGCCTACACCGTCTTCGAGGAGGCCCGCGCCCACTTCGAGGCGCTGGAGATCAGCACGGAGCTGCTGGCCACCGTGGACACCCTGACCCTCGACGGCGGGCTGGAGGTCTACCAGGAGTGTGCCCCAGTCTGGGACGGCGAGGACGATCTCTTCGACGTGGGCTCCCTGGACGACCTGGACCTGCTGCCCAACCTGCGGCTGATCAGCGGTGTGGACGACTGCGGCCTGGGTATGGCGTTCGACGCCGACGTCCTCGCGAGCCGGGGCATCGCCACCGACTGACGCGCCCGGTACGGGCTCACACACCGTCACCGGCGGTGCGGGGCCCGGCCGTACGTGTCCGCCGCCCGCACGGCGGGCATGATCAAATACATGAAAGAGGACAAGAGGGACAACGCAAGCGGCATTCCGGGCCAGATCCTGCACTGGAACTTCTTCATAGGCGGCCATCTCAGCGCCTCCGTCCCGGTGCGCCTGGTCGAACGCACGGACGCGGGGCAGCTGGTGTGGATGAAGTCCGGCACCCCGATGTGGCACACCGCCCTGCCGCGCGGCATCACACATCTGCGGGAGATCGACCCGCGCGAACGCCCACCCGAGGGCTTCCCCGTCGTACCGGGCCGCTGGCCGATGGGCGACGCCCTCTTCTACCAGCCCACCGGCGCGGCGCACTCGGTGCTGTGGCTCTTCGGCCGCAGACACAGATTCCGCGGCTGGTACGTCAACCTCGAACGCCGCGTCCACCACGGCGCCGACATCGACATCACCGACCACGAGCTGGACATCAACGTCGCACCGGACCGCACCTGGAGCTGGAAGGACGAGCAGTCCTTCGCGGAGAAGACCGGCCACCCCGCGTACTGGACGGCCGAGGAAGCGCTGGCGATCCGGTCCGAAGGAGCGACGGTCGCACAGCTCGCCGAGGCCGGAACCTTTCCCTTCGACGGCTCCTGGTGTGATTTCCGGCCACCCCCGTCCTGGAAGACCCCGGCCCGGCCGCCCACTCCGCGTCACCCCCTGCTCCGGCCCACGGACGCCGCGACCTGACATCCCGCGCCCCGAGGGGTGCGGTTCGACCCCTTTGGGCCATCTCAGCCGATCTGGCGAAATGACGATCATTGCCCGGCGTCACTCTCCGTGATACACAGAGTAACCATACACATTTCGCCCATACACCGATTCGATCCGCAGGTCAGGGGGGTCAGACCGGTCAAACGTGCGAGATCCGGGTAAAGAGAGCCGTGAAGTCGTCGTACGAAAGCAGTTTCATCAGCGAAGATAGAGGGTGACCCGTGCCATGCGGCACGGGCGCCGAACTACCCAACAGGGGCGGTGACTTACATGATCCTGGCAGCTGAAAAGGGCGATATCACCACCATCATCGGCGGAATCGCCCCGAACTGGGGCCCGTTCGGAAGCCTGGGCAACGAGGCTCGCGTGATGATCGAAGTGGTGATGGCGATCGCCATCCTGCTGTGCCTCGGCATCGCGGTCTGGGGAGCGGCCAAGCAGCGCATCGGCGCGACGGCGCTGCGCGACACGTTCAGCGCGGAACAGGGCAAGGGGCTGATCGTGGCCGGCCTGACCGGTGTGTTCATCATCGGATCACTGGGGACCCTGTTCACCATTGTCTACGGGATGGCCGTCTGACCGAGCGTCACCCCTCCCATCCGTCCGTCGTGCCCACCGGCAGAGGTTGCGTACCCCTGATGTCGAGTCACCACACCGCGTCCGCGCGGAGAGCAGCACGGCTACCGTCGTACCAGGACACGGTTCGAGCAACGGTTGAGGGGGCGTACGCGGCATGAGTCTCGGCGACGAGGACGGCTACGGCAACGACGCGGGTCGGTCGAGCGACGCCTACAGCACCATCGGCGGCACCCGCCAGACCCGCACCCGCCTGCCCGACGGGCCGGCCGGCGACGCCTACGGCCCCCGCCGCCCGGCCCGCAACTCCCGCTCCCTCATCACCTTCGCCGGCGTGGTGATCCTCCTGCTGGGCGCCATCGCCTTCGCGAACATGGGCGACGACGACAGCCCGTCCGGCAAGTCCGGCACCGGCTCCGGCGACAAGGCGGCCGCCGCCCCGACGTCGGCCACGGGCACCAAACCGGTGACAACGAAAAACGGCACGATCCCCTCGGGCTTCGCCCACAACAAACAGGGCGCAGAAAGCGCAGCCGCAAACTACGCAGTAGCCCTGGGCTCCGCCGAGATGTTCGTCGCCTCTTCCCGCCGGGCCATCGTGCAGGCCACTCACGATCCCGGTGTCATCGAGAAGCTGACCGCCGATCTCGACACGGCCTACTCCCCCGGTTTCCTCAAGAACGTGGGTCTGAACGAGGACGGCAGTGCTCCCACTGGTCTGACGTTCGTCTCACGTACGGTCCCCGTGGGGACGAAGGTGGTCGAACAGTCCGCAGACTCGGCCACGGTGGAAGTGTGGTGCACCGGACTCGTCGGTATGGCCGGTGAGGGGTCCACGAAGCCGGTGACGGAGACCTGGTTCACGATCTCCGAGAGACTCAAGTGGGTCGGGAACGACTGGAAGATCGAGTCATCGAGCCAGACGGAGGGCCCCACCCCGGTCAGTGGTGACAACCGCGCTTCCTCGGCCGACGAGATCGCCGGTGCGGTGGACGGATACGGAGGCTTCGTCTATGCCCGATAGCCGTCGCTGGAGCATGCGCTCCCTGACCACACTGAGCGTCCTGCCTCTGCTGATCCTGCTCGCCTCCCGAGCCTCGGCAGAGCCCTCGCCCTCTCCGTCGCCCAGCAAGGAGGGCGACGAAGCCTGCGACCTCATCGTCGGGCTCGCCAAGGACTACTGCGAAGGCGACGCCAGTCCCAGCAAGGCGACTCCGCCCGACAGCACCGACCCCGCCCTCGACCCGCTCACCTCCCTCGGCCGTGGCTGCGCCGACGCCGCCGCCTGGATCGTGGGCAAGCTCAGCGACGCAGTCAAAAGCACCGCCAACGTCGACTTCACCAACACCCGCTTCCTCCAGCAATACGCCATCGTCTTCGCCGCCTCCACCGTCCTCACCCTCGTCCTCTGGCTCCTCGCCGTAGCCAAGCGCGCCATCCGCGGCGTCCCCCTCACCACCGCCATCTCCGAAGCCATCGGCTTCCTCTGGCTCACCGTCCTCGCCTCCGCCTTCACCCCCCTCATCCTCTACACCATCGTCTCCGCCACCGACGGCGTCACCGAAGTCATCGCCTCCTCCTCCGGCGGCCAGACCGACGTCTTCTTCGGCTCCTTCGCCGAAGCCCTCAAAAAGGACTCCGACATCGGCGGCGGCCCGATCATGCTGATCGTCGTCTCCCTCGTCTCGATCCTCGCCGCCGGCATCCTCTGGCTCGAACTCGTCATCCGAGCCGCCCTCCTCTACGTCGGCGCCCTCCTCGGAACCGCCGTCTACGCCGGCCTCGTCGACAAGAACATGTGGGGCCACGTACGCCGCTGGGCAGGCATCATGATCGCGGTCATCATGGTCAAGCCCGTCATCGTCATCGTCCTCGGCCTCGCCGGCGCCCTCTCCTCCGACGACGGCCCCGACGCCTTCTCCGCCGTCGTCTCCGGCCTCGCCATCATCCTGCTGGCCATCTTCGCCTCCGGCATGATCTACCGCTTCGTCCCCGGCTTCGGCGACGAGATCCAGGGCGCCCGCACCAACCGCAAGCAGGCCACCGACGGCTCCCAGGCCGCCGCCATGATCAGCTCCCCCGCCGCCCTCGTCTCCCAGGGCATCAAGACCCACAGCAGCCGCGGCGGCCAGAACGGCGGCGACACCAGCAGCAGCGGCGGCGCCCGGCCCGCCAACCCGGTCAGCGGCGGAGTCGCCGCCCACAGCTCCCGCAACACCGGCAGCGGCGGCAGCTCCGCGTCCCCCGCCGCACCCCCGCCCCGCAGCGGCTCCGGCCCCACCTCCGGCACCCCGCACAGCAGCCGCGGCACCCGCGGACCCGGCAGTCCAGGCAACACAGGTAACAACCGCACAGGAGGTGGCGGGCGTTGAGCACCCAGTCCCATCCCATCGCGCCCCGCCGTACGTATCTCATCGGCCGCGCCCGGCCGAACGCGATCGTCGGCAAGAACCGCGAGACAGGCGAAATCGCCCTGATCATCGCCGGCGCGTTCCTCGGCATGATGAGCGGCCTGCTCATCCCCGTCCTCTCCCTGCGCATCGTGCTGCTCACCGGCTTCCCGCTCCTCGCCATCGCCATGGTCTACGTCCCGTACCGGCACCGGACCTTCTACAAGTGGTTCGAGATCAACCGCAGCTACAAGCGCTCCCTGCGCCGCGGCACCACCTACCGCTCCTCCGCCATGGAAGCCGGCACCCGCGCGGACGGCCGCGAGGTCGAGATCGGCCCGCCCCCCGGCATCGGCCGCATCAACTGGCTCTCCGCCCCCTTCGGCCCCGACGAGATCGCCGTCCTCCTCCACGCCGACCGGCGCACCGTCACCGCCGCCATCGAGATCGAGGGCCCCGGCGTCGGCCTCCGCGACAGCGAGGACCAGGAAGCCCTCGTCGACCGCTTCGGCACCCTCCTCAAGCACGTCGCCAACGGAGACGGCTTCGTCACCCGCCTCCAGATGCTCGCCCGCACCCTCCCCGCCGACCCCGACGCCCACGCCAAGGACGTCGCCCAGCGCGGCGACCACAACTCCCCCCGCTGGCTGCAGGACTCCTACGACCAGCTCCAGTCCATGGTCTCCACCTCCAGCGAGCAGCACCGCGCCTACCTCGTCGCCTGCATGCACTTCAACCGCGAGCTCGCCGCCGAGGCCAACGCCATGGCCCGCGCCGCCCGCCCGCACACCGGCCGCAAGCTCGACCGCGACGCCGGACTCGCCGTCGTCATGGCCCGCGAGCTCACCGACATCTGTGCCCGCCTCGCCGAGGCCGACATCCGGGTCCGCCAGCCCCTCGGCCAGAGCCGGCTCGCCTCCCTCGTGCACTCCATGTACGACCCGGACCACCCCATCGACCACATCCAGGCCATGACCAGGCGCAACGCCTGGCCCGCCGAGCTCGACGCCGTCGAACCCACCTACCTCCAGGCCAAGACCCGCGAATCGTCCACCCGCGCCCCCTGGTGCCACTCCACGGCCTGGGTGAAGGAGTGGCCGATGACCCCCGTCGGCGTCAACTTCCTGGCCCCGCTCCTCGTCCACACCCCCGACGTCATCCGCACGGTCGCTGTCTGCATGGACCTCGAACCCACCGAGATCGCCATCGAACGCATGCTGACCGAGAAGACCAACGACGACGCCGAGGCCAGCCGCCAGGCCAAGATGAACCGGACCGTCGACCCCCGCGACATCGCCGCCCACGGCCGCCTCGACCAGCGCGGCGAAGACCTCGCCAGCGGCGCCGCCGGAGTCAACCTCGTCGGCTACATCACCGTCTCGTCCCGCTCCCCCGAGGCCCTCGCCCGCGACAAGCGGACCATCCGCGCCTCCGCCGGAAAGTCGTACCTCAAGCTCGAATGGTGCGACCGCGAGCACCACCGCGCCTTCGTCAACACCCTGCCGTTCGCCACCGGCATCCGCCACTAGCCACCAGCCCGCGACACCGAGAGGGAGGTCAGTCACGCCATGCGAGATCCGCTGTCCGCGTTGTCGGACGCCTTTACCGCCTTCCTCTTCGGGAAGGTGGAGACCACCCGGCTGCCCGTCCGCACCTCGACCGGCCAGGCCCAGGCCGTCTATCTGCCCACCGCGGCCCCCGGCCTCGGCGACTCCGGCGTGATCATCGGTCGCGAGGTGTACTCAGGCAAGGGCTACGTCTACGACCCGTTCCAGCTGTACGGGCAGCAGCTCCCCGCCCCCCACTGGCTGGTCCTCGGCGAATCCGGCAACGGCAAGTCCGCCCTGGAGAAGACGTACGTGCTCCGCCAGCTCCGCTTCCGCGACCGCCAGGTCGTCGTCCTGGACGCCCAGGGCGAGGACGGCGTCGGCGAGTGGAACCTCATCGCCGAGGAGCTGGGCCTCACCCCCATCCGCCTCGACCCCACCTCCGCCCTCAACGGCGGCATCCGGCTCAACCCGCTCGACCCCGCCATCACCACCACCGGCCAGCTCGCCCTCCTGCGCACCATCATCGAAGTCGCCATGGGCCACGGCCTCGACGAACGCTCCGGCTTCGCGCTCAAGGTCGCCCACGCCTACGTCAACGCGACCACGACCGACCGCCAGCCCGTCCTCACCGACATCGTCGAGCAGCTGCGCCACCCCGAACCGGAATCCGCCCAGGCGATGAACGTCGACATCGACGACGTACGCGCCTGGGGCCTGGACGTCGCCCTCGTCCTCGACCGGCTCGTCGACGGCGACCTGCGCGGCATGTTCGACGGCCCGACATCCTTCGGCATCGATCTGGACGCCCCGCTGATCGTCTTCGACCTCTCGCACATCGACCGCAACTCCATCGCCATGCCCATCCTGATGGCGATCGTCGGCGTCTGGCTGGAGCACACCTGGATCAGGCCCGACCGCAAGAAGCGCATCTTCCTGGTCGAGGAAGCCTGGCACATCATCAACTCGCCATTCGTGGCCCAGCTCTTCCAGCGGCTGCTCAAGTTCGGCCGCCGCCTCGGGCTGTCCTTCGTCGCCGTCGTCCACCACCTCAGCGACGTGGTCGACGGCGCCGCCGCACGGGAGGCCGCCGCCATCCTCAAGATGGCCTCCACCCGCACGATCTACGCCCAGAAGGCCGACGAGGCCAGAGCCACCGGCAGGGTCCTCGGACTGCCCCGGTGGGCGGTCGAGATCATCCCCACCCTCACCCCCGGCATCGCGGTCTGGGACGTCAACGGCAACGTACAGGTCGTCAAGCACCTGATCACCGAAGCCGAACGCCCCCTCGTCTTCACCGACCGCGCCATGACCGAATCGTCCGCCGACGACCCGATCCCGGACGATGTACGGGCCGCCGACCTCAAAGCCGAGGAACGCGCGGCCAGGATCGAGAACCAACAGCGGCTGAACGAGTCGTCCGAGTCAACGGTGGCATGACATGGCAGGAAGCGGCGGCGCGACGTCCGGCGACGGCAAGGGGGGCGGCATCCCCGACGGCCTGCTCATCGGGCTGCTGGTATTCCTTCTCGGCCTGACCCTGATGGCATGGACGGCCACCGGCCTCGCCGGCCTCTTCGCCCACGGCGCCTGGCCCGAAGGCGTCACCCTCACCGAAACACCCCTGGCCCTGCGCCGGCTGCTGGACGCCCCGCACGACCTGCCCGCCGCCTGGCCGAACACCCCACCCGCCGAACTCTCCGGCTACGGCCTCTTCTGGGGCCTGCTCATCGGCGAACTGATGGTGCTCGCGGTGCTGTCGATCTTCGTGATGGGCGTCATCACCCGCTCACGAGCCGTCCTGGCCCACCGCCGCACGGAACGAACCGACCGCCTCGCCCGCCACGAGCAGGCATTCCGCGAGCAGCGGGCACAGCGCCGTCTGCAGCAGTCCACCGGCCGCAAGCGCGGCCGGTGGAACAAGGAGCGGGAGTACGCGGACGAGCAGGCGTTCCCCGAACCCGCACCGGAGCCCGCCGACCCCTTCACCAAGACAGCCCCAGGCGCCCCCGCACCCGTACCGGCGCTCCCCGTGCCCACGGAACACGGCCCCGAAACCGCACCCATCCCCCAAGCCCAAGCCCTGCCGCACCCCGCGGCACCACACCCCGCGCCGGAGCCCGCGCACACCCCGCCCCCGCCGGCCGCCGTGCCCGCCCCGCGCACCCCGCTCGTCCTCTACGGCCCCGCCCCCACCCGCCGGGCCACCGCCCTCCAGGCGATCCAGGAAGCCGACGGGCCCGTGCTCGTGGTCACCGCCGACCCCAGCCTGTGGGCCGAGACCAAGGACGCCCGCGCCAAGCTCGGCCCGGTCCTCGTCTACGACCCCGGCCACCTCTGCGACACCCCGGACCGGCTGCACTGGGCCCCCACCACCGGCTGCGAAGACGCCGAACGCGCGGCCTCCCGCGCCGCCGCGCTCCTCGCCCCCGTCCGGCCCCAGGGCCGTACCGACGCGGCCACGGCCGACACCGCCGAAACCCTGCTGCGCTGCTGGCTGCACGCCGCCGCCATCGACGGCCGCCCCTTCCGCCAGGTCCACCGCTGGGCCGGCGGCGGCAACGCCCATGAACCGGTCCGCCTGCTGCGCACCCACCCGAAGGCCGCCCCCGGCCTCGCCGGACTCCTCGAGTCAGCGCTCACCGGGCACCCCGAACGCCGGGAAATGGCCCAGGAACTGACGGTACGGGCCTTCGTCGCGCTCTCCTCCGTCCACGTCCGGGACGCCTGCACACCCAACCGGGCCGACACCCTCGCGCTGGATTCCTTCGCGGCCGAAGGGGGCAGCCTCTATGTGGTGGGTGAATCCATCGAGACCCCGCGAACCGGCCCGGGGACCATGCCCCTGCTCACCGCGCTCGCCTCAGACGTGGTCGAGCACGGCCGTCGCATGGCCGCACGGTCATCCGACGGCCGGCTCGACCCACCAATGACGCTCGTCCTCGACGACATCGCGGCCGTCGCACCCCTGCCCCGGCTGCCGGAACTCCTGCGGACCGGCCAGACCCGCGGCCTCGACACCGTCGCCCTGCTCCGCTCCCCGGAACAGGCCCGCTCCCACTGGACGCAGCAGCTCCGCACACCCAGCACCCTGTGAGAAGCGGCGCTCAGGGCCGCGCCAGCGCGTACTCCAGCTCCCGCACCGCCGGATCACCCGGCATCGGCACGGTCTCCCCGGTCGGCGCGAAGCCAAACCTCCGGTAGAACGCGGCGGCACGCGGATTGTGCTCGTGCACATACAGCCGTACGCGTTCCAGCCGCGGCTTCTCCAGCGACCACGCCCAGTCCACGGCCGCCCGGAACAGCGCGTCGGCCACCCCCGCGCCCCGCGCCTCCGGCCGTACGAACACACCGACCAGATGCCCCTGGTTCACCGCGGCCGGCTCCCCGAAACGCGCCTCCACATCCGGGCCCTCGACGAGCACGGTCACCGAGCCCGCCCAGGAACCGTCCGGACCCTCGGCGACGAACTGCCGCACCTGACCCGCACCCTCATCGGAGGCGTCCACCGTCCGTTCCCGCCACGCCTCCTCGGACCGCTCCAGGCCCTGCTCGTACGTCTCCAGGAACGCCACCGGGGCGACCGGGTCCCGCAACGCGGCCAACCGCAGGTCCCGCACCGACTGCCACTCATCGGCGCGCACCGGCCGTATCTCGTAGTCCATGCGCCGATCCTGACCCGCGCCGCGACGACCACGCAAACGGATTCCCCCGGCCCGGCGGCCCCGGCCGACCGCCCCGGCGCGGCGTCGTACCCCGGTACTACGCGGCCGTAAACCTCCCGCCCCCGGTCCGACGCCCGCCCCGCGCCGGCTCCGTAGCGTCGAGCACATGATCAGGGCACACGCACTCACCAAGCGGTACGGAGACACCACCGTCGTCCAGGATCTCGACTTCACCGTCCGCCCCGGCACCGTGACCGGCTTCCTCGGCCCCAACGGCGCCGGGAAGTCCACCACCATGCGGATGCTGCTCGGCCTGGACGCCCCCACCCGAGGCCGCTCCACGATCGGCGGCCGCGACTACACCACCCACAGCGCACCCCTCACCGAGGTCGGTGCCCTGCTGGAGGCCCGCTCCGTCCACCCCGGCCGGACCGCCTTCCACCATCTGATGGCCCTCGCCCACACCCACGGCATCCCGCGCGGCCGCGTCGACCACGTCATCGGCCTCGCCGGACTGACCGCCGTCGCCGGAAAGCGCGTCAAGGGGTTCTCGCTCGGCATGGGCCAGCGCCTGGGCATCGCCGCCGCCCTGCTCGGCGACCCGGCCACCGTCATCCTCGACGAACCGGTCAACGGCCTGGACCCGGAAGGCGTCCTCTGGATGCGCACCCTCCTGCGCGACCTGGCCGCCCAGGGCCGCACGGTCCTGATCTCCTCGCACCTGATGAGCGAAATGGCCCTCACCGCCGACCACCTCGTCATCATCGGACGCGGCCGCCTCCTCGCCGACACCACGGTCACCGACTTCACCGCCACCGCCGGCGGCGGCTCCGTGACCGTCGTGACCCCCGAACCCGCCGCCCTGCGCGACCTGCTGCGCGGACCCGGCATCGACATCACCACCGCGCCCGGCTCCGACCGGCTGGACGTACGCGGCACGGACGCCGAACACATCGGCCGCACCGCCGCCGCCCACGCCATCCCCCTCTACGAACTCACCCCGCGCACCGCATCCCTCGAACAGGCGTTCATGGATCTCACCCAGGAGTCCGTCGACTACCGGACCACCGCCCCCGCATCCACCACACCGAGCGCACCGACCGGAGCCCCCGCATGAACACCAGCGCCCTTCCCCACCCCTACCGGGTCACACCTCTGCGGGTGCTCCACTCCGAATGGCACAAGCTGCACACCCTGCGCTCCAGCTGGATCACCCTGGGACTGGCCGTCGCCTTCGTCCTCGGCGTCGGCATCGCCATGGGCTCGACCTACTCCTCCGACGGCGGCGACTCGGACGTCGACACCGTCATCCTCGTCCTCTACGGCTCACTCCTCGCCTCCCTCTGCACGGTGGTCCTGGGCATCCTCGTCACCGCGGGCGAGTACTCCACCGGCCTGATCCGCGCCTCGCTCACCGCGGTCCCTCGCAGGCTCCCCGTCCTGTGGGCGAAGGCGGCCGTCTTCACGGCCACGGTCTTCACCCTCATGCTCGCGACCGGGCTCCTCACCTTCGTCACCGCCCAGTACTTCCTCCAGGACACGGACCAGGCCGCTTCCCTCACCGATCCGGGTGTACTGCGCGCCATCGCGGGGAACGCCGCCGGAGTCACCCTCCTCGGCCTCATCGCCCTGGGCCTCGGCGCCCTCCTGCGCTCCGTCCCCGGAGCCATCGGCGCCTTCGTCGGCGGTGTGATGATCCTCCCCGAGGTCATCACCATGCTCCCGTACGACATCGTGGAGACCGCCGTCCGCTACTTCCCCACCCAGGCCGCGGGCGTCCTCGGCTCCTCGACCCCGCTGCCGGACGCCGCCGCACCCGGCCCCGCCCTGCTCGCCCTGCTCCTGTGGGCCTCGGCCACACTGGTCGCGGCGGCCGTACTCCTGCGCCGCCGGGACGCATGAACCGTACGCAGCGGGAACGCCGGAGGGTACGAGTGACGGACAACGCCACGGACCGGCGGCCGCCGCCCACCTCCGGCCCCACCCCGCTGACCCGGCACCTGCAACGCCTGCTCCAGCGCGTCCGCGCCTTCGACCGCCGCCACCCCGCCGTCTGGAACAGCACGCTCACAGCGTTCTGGGTGCTCTTCGCCGTACTCGACGTCTCCACCCGCGGCTGGAGAACGGTCGCCATCGACGCGCAGGTGCCGACGCCGCTGGTGCTCACGATGAGCGTCGCGTTCTCCGCACCACTGCTGTGGCGCCGCTCCCACCCGCTGACCGTGCTCGCCTTCATGGCACCGTTCTCCCTGGCCAACGCCTGGACGGGCGCGGTCATCCAGGCATCGCTGCTCCAGGAGATCGCGGTCTTCAACATCGCGGTACGGCTGCCGATGCGCACCCTCGCCCGATCCGGCGCCCTGATCGCCGCCCCGCTGGTCATCGCCTCGGCCCGCTTCCCGGACGAGTGGTCCCAGCTGCTGCTTCCGCACGTCTGGATGTTCGCCATCGCCGCCCTTGCCGGCATCGTGGTGCGCACGCGCAAGGAGTACACGGAGGCCCTGGTCGACCGGGCCGACCGGCTGGAACGCGAACGCGACCAGCAGGCCCGCCTCGCCGCCGCCGAGGAACGGACCCGCATCGCCCGCGAGATGCACGACATCATCGGCCACAACCTCTCCGTCATCACGGGCCTGGCCGACGGCGGCTCGTACGCCGCGGCCCGCAACCCGGAACGCGCGGCCCAGGCGCTCCAGGCCATCGGCACCACCAGCCGCCAGGCCCTCGCCGAGCTGCGCCGGCTGCTCGGTGTGCTGCGGGACGACCCGGAGGACGCCGACCGCACCCCGCAGCCCACCCTCGACGACATCGACGCGCTGCTGGACGGCGTACGCCGGGCGGGTCTGCCCGTACGGCTGTGTGTACGGGGGACACCGCCGCCCCATCCGCCCAGTCCGGGGCGGCAGCTGACGGTGTACCGGGTGGTGCAGGAAGCCCTGACGAACACCCTGAAACACGCGGGCCCGGCTCCGGAACTCGCGGCCGAAGTCACCCTGGACCACCGGCCTGGCGCCCTCGAAGCCCTCATCACGGACAATGGCAGCCCGCGCCCGGCCCCGGAGGCATCCGCCACCGGCACCGGGCAGGGCATCACGGAGATGCGCGCCCGCGCCTCCCTGTACGACGGCACACTCGAAGCCGGACCGTCGTCGGCCGGACCCGGCTGGCAGGTACGGCTGCGGCTCCCCCTGGAGGACTCCCCCTCGTGACGACCGTGCTCATCGCGGACGACCAGCCGATGCAACGTTTCGGCTTCCGCATGCTGTTGGAGAGCCAGGACGACCTGACGGTCGTCGGTGAGGCCGCCAACGGCCACGAAGCGCTCCAGCTCGTCGCCCGGCACCAGCCGGACGTGGTGCTGATGGACATCCGGATGCCGCTCCTGGACGGCATCGAGGCGACCCGCCGCATCATCAGGGCGGGCTCCCGCACCCGGGTCCTGATCGTCACCACCTTCGACCTGGACCGGTACGCGTACGACGGGCTCCGCGCCGGCGCCAGCGGCTTCCTCATCAAGGACGCCCTGCCGGAGGAACTGCTTTCCGGGGTACGGGCCGTGGCCGGCGGAGACGCGGTGGTCGCCCCCAGCCTGACTCGCCGTCTGCTGGACGCGTACGTACAGCACTTGCCGGCCGCGCCGGGCGAACCCGCCACCCAGGACCCTCGGATCGCGGGGCTCACGGGGCGGGAACTGGAAATCCTCACCGTCATCGGGCAGGGCTGGAGCAACGCCGAGATTTCGGAGCGCCTGCACCTCGCGGAGTCGACGGTGAAGACCCATGTCTCCCGCGTTCTCGCGAAGACGGGGGCCAGGGACCGCGTCCAGGCGGTGATCCTGGCGTACGACACCCATCTGGTGACACCGGGCTGAAAGGCCCCCGGAAACGCAGAAAAGCCCCGTGCCACAAGGGCACGGGGCTTTCCCACAATGATTGTTCGGCGGCGTCCTACTCTCCCACAGGGTCCCCCCTGCAGTACCATCGGCGCTGAAAGGCTTAGCTTCCGGGTTCGGAATGTAACCGGGCGTTTCCCTAACGCAATGACCACCGAAACACTATGAAATTCTGAACAAGACCGGACATGGACACGGCTGTTCGTTATTTCAGAACTAACACAGTGGACGCGAGCAACTGAGGACAAGCCCTCGGCCTATTAGTACCAGTCAGCTCCACCCGTTACCGGGCTTCCACATCTGGCCTATCAACCCAGTCGTCTACTGGGAGCCTTAACCAATCAAGTTGGTGGGAATACTCATCTTGAAGCAGGCTTCCCGCTTAGATGCTTTCAGCGGTTATCCTTTCCGAACGTAGCCAACCAGCCATGCCCTTGGCAGAACAACTGGCACACCAGAGGTTCGTCCGTCCCGGTCCTCTCGTACTAGGGACAGCCCTTCTCAATATTCCTACGCGCACAGCGGATAGGGACCGAACTGTCTCACGACGTTCTAAACCCAGCTCGCGTACCGCTTTAATGGGCGAACAGCCCAACCCTTGGGACCGACTCCAGCCCCAGGATGCGACGAGCCGACATCGAGGTGCCAAACCATCCCGTCGATATGGACTCTTGGGGAAGATCAGCCTGTTATCCCCGGGGTACCTTTTATCCGTTGAGCGACAGCGCTTCCACAAGCCACTGCCGGATCACTAGTCCCGACTTTCGTCCCTGCTCGACCCGTCGGTCTCACAGTCAAGCTCCCTTGTGCACTTACACTCAACACCTGATTGCCAACCAGGCTGAGGGAACCTTTGGGCGCCTCCGTTACCCTTTAGGAGGCAACCGCCCCAGTTAAACTACCCATCAGACACTGTCCCTGATCCGGATCACGGACCCAGGTTAGACATCCAGCACGACCAGAGTGGTATTTCAACGACGACTCCACAACCACTGGCGTGGCCGCTTCAAAGTCTCCCACCTATCCTACACAAGCCGAACCGAACACCAATATCAAACTATAGTAAAGGTCCCGGGGTCTTTCCGTCCTGCTGCGCGAAACGAGCATCTTTACTCGTAGTGCAATTTCACCGGGCCTATGGTTGAGACAGTCGAGAAGTCGTTACGCCATTCGTGCAGGTCGGAACTTACCCGACAAGGAATTTCGCTACCTTAGGATGGTTATAGTTACCACCGCCGTTTACTGGCGCTTAAGTTCTCAGCTTCGCCACCCCGAAGAGCAGCTAACCGGTCCCCTTAACGTTCCAGCACCGGGCAGGCGTCAGTCCGTATACATCGCCTTACGGCTTCGCACGGACCTGTGTTTTTAGTAAACAGTCGCTTCTCGCTGGTCTCTGCGGCCACCCCCAGCTCACCAAGTAAATCGGATCACCAGGAATGGCCCCCCTTCTCCCGAAGTTACGGGGGCATTTTGCCGAGTTCCTTAACCATAGTTCACCCGAACGCCTCGGTATTCTCTACCTGACCACCTGAGTCGGTTTAGGGTACGGGCCGCCATGAAACTCGCTAGAGGCTTTTCTCGACAGCATAGGATCATCCACTTCACCACAATCGGCTCGGCATCAGGTCTCAGCCTTAACGTGTGACGGATTTGCCTACCACACGGCCTACACCCTTACCCCAGGACAACCACCGCCTGGGCTGGACTACCTTCCTGCGTCACCCCATCGCTTACCTACTACCACCTTGGTTCGTCGGCTCCACCACTACCCTCAACTCCGAAGAGATCGGGCCGGCTTCACGGACTTAGCATTAATGGGCTCAGTACTGGGCGTTTCAAAGCGGGTACCGGAATATCAACCGGTTGTCCATCGACTACGCCTGTCGGCCTCGCCTTAGGTCCCGACTTACCCTGGGCAGATCAGCTTGACCCAGGAACCCTTAGTCAATCGGCGCACACGTTTCTCACGTGTGTATCGCTACTCATGCCTGCATTCTCACTCGTGAACCGTCCACAACTCGCTTCCGCGGCTGCTTCACCCGGCACACGACGCTCCCCTACCCATCCCAGCAGGCGTTAACCCTTCATGCTGGAATGACACGACTTCGGCGGTACGCTTGAGCCCCGCTACATTGTCGGCGCGGAATCACTTGACCAGTGAGCTATTACGCACTCTTTCAAGGGTGGCTGCTTCTAAGCCAACCTCCTGGTTGTCTCTGCGACTCCACATCCTTTCCCACTTAGCGTACGCTTAGGGGCCTTAGTCGATGCTCTGGGCTGTTTCCCTCTCGACCATGGAGCTTATCCCCCACAGTCTCACTGCCGCGCTCTCACTTACCGGCATTCGGAGTTTGGCTAAGGTCAGTAACCCGGTAGGGCCCATCGCCTATCCAGTGCTCTACCTCCGGCAAGAAACACACGACGCTGCACCTAAATGCATTTCGGGGAGAACCAGCTATCACGGAGTTTGATTGGCCTTTCACCCCTAACCACAGGTCATCCCCCAGGTTTTCAACCCTGGTGGGTTCGGTCCTCCACGAAGTCTTACCTCCGCTTCAACCTGCCCATGGCTAGATCACTCCGCTTCGGGTCTAGAGCGTGCAACTCAATCGCCCTGTTCGGACTCGCTTTCGCTACGGCTTCCCCACACGGGTTAACCTCGCTACACACCGCTAACTCGCAGGCTCATTCTTCAAAAGGCACGCAGTCACGACATGCAAGCAAGCTTGCATGCGACGCTCCCACGGCTTGTAGGCACACGGTTTCAGGTACTATTTCACTCCGCTCCCGCGGTACTTTTCACCATTCCCTCACGGTACTATCCGCTATCGGTCACCAGGGAATATTTAGGCTTAACGGGTGGTCCCGCCAGATTCACACGGGATTTCTCGGGCCCCGTGCTACTTGGGTGTCTCTCAAACAAGCCGCTGATGTTTCAGCTACGGGGGTCTTACCCTCTACGCCGGACCTTTCGCATGTCCTTCGCCTACACCAACGGTTTCTGACTTGTCTCACAGCCGGCAGACTGTGAAAGAGAGATCCCACAACCCCGCATGCGCAACCCCTGCCGGGTATCACACGCATACGGTTTGGCCTGATCCAGTTTCGCTCGCCACTACTCCCGGAATCACGGTTGTTTTCTCTTCCTGCGGGTACTGAGATGTTTCACTTCCCCGCGTTCCCTCCACACTGCCTATGTGTTCAGCAGCGGGTGACAGCCCATGACGACTGCCGGGTTTCCCCATTCGGACACCCCCGGATCAAAGCTCGGTTGACAGCTCCCGGGGCCTATCGCGGCCTCCCACGTCCTTCATCGGTTCCTGGTGCCAAGGCATCCACCGTGCGCCCTTAAAAACTTGGCCACAGATGCTCGCGTCCACTGTGCAGTTCTCAAACAACGACCAGCCACCCACCACCCCACCCCAACCGGGATGAGTTCACTGGGGCCGGCAACCGAAGGACGACCATCACGGCCGTACCTTCAGATACCCAACAGCGTGCCCGACCCGGTAAGCCACCCACCACGTTCCACGCTCCGAAGAGCAGTACTAGCAGCAGGTTCACCCACCGTGCCGAGTAGTCAACGTTCCACCCATGAGCTGACCACCGTCGGACGTTTGCCGACGTAGTGGCTCTGGATCCCTTGCGGAATCTAGATGCTCCTTAGAAAGGAGGTGATCCAGCCGCACCTTCCGGTACGGCTACCTTGTTACGACTTCGTCCCAATCGCCAGTCCCACCTTCGACAGCTCCCTCCCACAAGGGGTTGGGCCACCGGCTTCGGGTGTTACCGACTTTCGTGACGTGACGGGCGGTGTGTACAAGGCCCGGGAACGTATTCACCGCAGCAATGCTGATCTGCGATTACTAGCAACTCCGACTTCATGGGGTCGAGTTGCAGACCCCAATCCGAACTGAGACCGGCTTTTTGAGATTCGCTCCGCCTCACGGCATCGCAGCTCATTGTACCGGCCATTGTAGCACGTGTGCAGCCCAAGACATAAGGGGCATGATGACTTGACGTCGTCCCCACCTTCCTCCGAGTTGACCCCGGCAGTCTCCTGTGAGTCCCCATCACCCCGAAGGGCATGCTGGCAACACAGAACAAGGGTTGCGCTCGTTGCGGGACTTAACCCAACATCTCACGACACGAGCTGACGACAGCCATGCACCACCTGTACACCGACCACAAGGGGGGCACCATCTCTGATGCTTTCCGGTGTATGTCAAGCCTTGGTAAGGTTCTTCGCGTTGCGTCGAATTAAGCCACATGCTCCGCTGCTTGTGCGGGCCCCCGTCAATTCCTTTGAGTTTTAGCCTTGCGGCCGTACTCCCCAGGCGGGGAACTTAATGCGTTAGCTGCGGCACCGACGACGTGGAATGTCGCCAACACCTAGTTCCCAACGTTTACGGCGTGGACTACCAGGGTATCTAATCCTGTTCGCTCCCCACGCTTTCGCTCCTCAGCGTCAGTAATGGCCCAGAGATCCGCCTTCGCCACCGGTGTTCCTCCTGATATCTGCGCATTTCACCGCTACACCAGGAATTCCGATCTCCCCTACCACACTCTAGCCTGCCCGTATCGACTGCAGACCCGGAGTTAAGCTCCGGGCTTTCACAACCGACGCGACAAGCCGCCTACGAGCTCTTTACGCCCAATAATTCCGGACAACGCTTGCGCCCTACGTATTACCGCGGCTGCTGGCACGTAGTTAGCCGGCGCTTCTTCTGCAGGTACCGTCACTTTCGCTTCTTCCCTGCTGAAAGAGGTTTACAACCCGAAGGCCGTCATCCCTCACGCGGCGTCGCTGCATCAGGCTTTCGCCCATTGTGCAATATTCCCCACTGCTGCCTCCCGTAGGAGTCTGGGCCGTGTCTCAGTCCCAGTGTGGCCGGTCGCCCTCTCAGGCCGGCTACCCGTCGTCGCCTTGGTAGGCCATTACCCCACCAACTAGCTGATAGGCCGCGGGCTCATCCTTCACCGCCGGAGCTTTCAACCTTCTCCCAGGAGGGAGAAAGTGGTATCCGGTATTAGACCCCGTTTCCAGGGCTTGTCCCAGAGTGAAGGGCAGATTGCCCACGTGTTACTCACCCGTTCGCCACTAATCCACCCCGAAGGGCTTCATCGTTCGACTTGCATGTGTTAAGCACGCCGCCAGCGTTCGTCCTGAGCCAGGATCAAACTCTCCGTGAATGTTTTCCCGTAATCGGGACCACACATCACGAGAGCGGAACGAGCAAGGTCGGAATATGACCCGTCGTCCACTGCGTCCTCGCTGTGTTTTTTGCCTGCCCGATCCACAAGGGATCGCACAGGACTTTCAAAGGAACCTCCAACCTGCCGAAGCAGGCCGGGGTATCAACATATCTGGCGTTGACTTTTGGCACGCTGTTGAGTTCTCAAGGAACGGACGCTTCCTTTGTACTCACCCCTGCGGGCTTTCCTCCGGGCGCTTCCCTTCGGTCTTGCGTTTCCGACTCTATCAGACTCTTTCGTGTCCGATTCCCGGTCGAAGCGGGTCAATCATTTTTTCGCTTTCCAGGTCTTCGCTTTCGCGTTTCCCTTTCCGGCGAGTCCGACTCTATCAGATCCTTTCGGGCCTGATTCCCAGTCAGCGGGGCTTGTCCTCCCGGCCGTTGGGCCGTTCCGACGAGTGAGACATTAGCGGAATCCTGGGCCCCGACGCTAATCGGGGTCACGCTCCTTCGAACGTGGATTCCTCATTTCGCATATGCGCACAGCAAGACATGCGACAGCTGTCGCGTGCTCGTTGTGGTTACTGCGGAATGGCTGTCCGGGGACCGACCGGGGTCGGCGCTCACGTCGGACAACTCGGAGCACACTACGTACCGGGAGGCGGCGTGTCAACCCAAGGGTTGCCCATGGCTGCCGAGCGGGGTCAGCCGTTGCCGGAGGCCAGCTCGCGGCTGCGGTCCCGGGCCGCTTCGAGGGCGGCGATGAGGGCCGCTCGTACCCCGTGGTTCTCCAGCTCGCGGATGGCGCTGATGGTCGTGCCGGCCGGGCTGGTGACGGCCTCGCGGAGCTTGACCGGGTGCTCGCCGCTGTCCCGGAGCATCACGGCGGCGCCGATCGCCGCCTGCACGATCAGGTCGTGGGCCTGGGCGCGCGGCAGCCCCAGCAGGATGCCCGCGTCCGTCATCGCCTCCACCAGGAAGTAGAAGTACGCCGGGCCCGAACCGGACAGGGCGGTGGCCGCGTCCTGCTGGGACTCCGGAACGCGCAGGGTCTTGCCGACGCCCTTGAAGATGGCCTCCGTCGCGGCGAGGTGCTCGCTCGTGGCATGGCTGCCGCCCGAGATGACGGACATGCCCTCGTCCACCAGGACCGGCGTGTTCGGCATGACGCGTACGACCGGGGTGCCGGCGCCGAGGCGCTCCTCGATGAACGCGGTCGTGATGCCGGCCGCCGCGCTGATCACCAGGCGGTCGGCGGTGAGGTGCGGGGCCAGCTCGTCCAGGAGGCGGCCCATGTCCTGGGGCTTGACCGCGAGGATGAGGATGTCGGCCCGCTTCGCCGCCTCCGCGTTGGTGACGGCGTCCACGCCGTAGCGGTCGCGCAGTTCGGCGGCCCGGTCCGAGCGGCGGGTGGTGACCAGCAGGTCCGCCGGGCGCCGGCCGCTCCGGATCACCCCGCTGAGCAGGGCCTCACCGATCTTGCCGGTACCGAGGACTGCAACTGTCTGGGTCATGCCGTTCACCCTCCGGGCGGTGCTCGATGTGCGCGGTGCTCAGTGCTCGTCGGCGCCATCTTCGCACCGCCCGGTCACACGGTGCGGCGGCGGAGCGTGGCGGTGCCGAGGCCCAGGACCAGCAGCGCGCAGCCCGCGACGATCAGGACGTCGCGGACGAAGGCGCCGGTCACGTCGGCGTGCCGGAGGACCTCGTTCATGCCGTCCACGGCGTACGACATGGGCAGCACGTCCGAGATGGCCTCCAGGAACGGGGCCATGCGGTCGCGCGGCACGAAGAGGCCGCAGAGCAGGAGCTGCGGGAAGATCACCGCGGGCATGAACTGCACGGCCTGGAACTCGGAGGCCGCGAACGCCGAGACGAACAGCCCGAGTGCCGTGCCGAGCAGCGCGTCCAGCAGGGCGACCAGGAGCAGCAGCCAGGGCGAGCCCATGACGTCCAGGCCGAGGGCCCACACCGACAGGCCGGTGGCCAGGAGCGACTGGAGTACGGCGACGGCGCCGAAGGCGAGCGCGTAACCGGCGATCAGGTCGCCCTTGCCCAGCGGCATGGCGAGCAGGCGCTCCAGGGTGCCGGAGGTGCGCTCGCGCAGGGTGGCGATCGAGGTCACCAGGAACATCGTGATCAGCGGGAAGATGCCGAGCAGCGAGGCCCCGATGGAGTCGAAGGTGTGCGGGGAGCCGTCGAAGACGTACCGCAGCAGGGTGATCAGGACGGCCGGGACCAGCAGGAGCAGCGCGACCGTGCGGGGGTCGTGGGCGAGCTGGCGCAGGACGCGGGCGGCGGTGGCCAGGGTGCGGGCGGGGCTCAGCGGCGGCGCGCTCCCCGCAGGAGCTGCGAGGGCGGTGTGGGTGGTGGTCATCGGTCGTTCTCCTTGCGGTGGGCGGCCGCGTCGACCAGGTGGAGGAAGGCCGCCTCGACGGTGTCGGTGCCGGCGGTGGTGCGCAGGGCTTCGGGGGTGTCGTCGGCGAGGATGCGGCCCTCGCGCATCAGGAGCAGCCGGTGGCAGCGTTCGGCCTCGTCCATGACGTGCGAGGAGATGAGCAGGGTGGTGCCGCGTTCGGCGGCGAGGGTGTGGAACAGCTGCCACAGGTCGCGGCGCAGGACCGGGTCCAGGCCGACGGTCGGTTCGTCGAGGACGAGCAGGTCCGGGGTGCCGAGGAGGGCGACGGCGAGGGAGACCCGGGTGCGCTGGCCGCCGGAGAGGTTGCCGGCGAGGGCGTCCTCGTGGCTGGTCAGGTCCACTTCGGTGAGCGCGCGGGTGACGGCGGCGCGGCGCTCGTCGCGGTGGGCGCGGCCGGGCCGGAGGATCGCGGCGAAGTAGTCGAGGTTCTGCCGGACGGTGAGGTCGGTGTAGACGGAGGGCGCCTGGGTGACGTACCCGACGCGGGGGCGCAGGGAGGGGTGTCCGGCGGGGCTGCCGAGCACCGTGAGCGTGCCGGTCACCTTGGCCTGGGTGCCGACGACGGCGCGCATGAGGGTGGATTTGCCGCAGCCGGAGGGGCCGAGGAGGCCGGTGATCCTGCCGGGTTCGACCGTGAAGTCGAGGCCCTGGAGGACGGTGCGGCTGCCGCGTACGACGGTGAGGCCACGGGCCTCGACGGCGCTGCCCGAAGAATTCATCATGTGATGAATTCTTGTCGCCGGGGCGCGACGCGTCAAGGGGCCGCGCGTCTGCGCGGCCCCTTGTGGGTGTGGTGGTGGTGCGGTGGTTACCGGCGGCGGGGCTTCTTGCCCTTGCCGGGCTTGCGGCCGGCCGGGTTGCCGGTGCGGGAGGCGCGGCGCTTCTCGTAGCGGGCGACGGCCTCCTCGTACTCCGTGCGCCGGAGCTTCTCGCCGGGTGCCTCGGTGAACGTACGGAAGAAGTACGCGAGCAGGGAGCCGACGAAGCCGATGGTCTTGAGGCCGCGCAGGTTGTCCTCGCGGGCGGGGTCGGCCGGGCGACTGCCGAAGCCCTCCCAGGTCTTGCGGAAGGCGATGGCGCTGCAGATGGCGAACATCGCGATGACCAGGGCGCCGACGAAGCCGCCGATGTCGGCGATCTCCAGGCCCTGGAAGGCGAAGCGCAGGACGAAGCAGGAGGCGACGGCCGCGGCGAGCGAGCCGATGGCGGCTCCGGCGCGGCGCAGCCCGTAGTGGCCGTCGTGGTGGACCCAGGTGGTGCCGAAGAAGCGCAGCGGCTCGGGCTGCGGGCCCTGCGGGGTCGCGGGGGCGCCGGCGGAGGCCGCCGCGGGCTCGGGCGGGCCGGGGGCCGTGCCCTCGTCGGGGGTCTCGCTGTTCTCGCTCACGGTGTCGATTATCCCGCAGCCGGGCGCGGCCCCCGCGTGGGGCGGGGGCCGCGCGGCGGGGTCAGCCCAGCTTCGAGACGTCGCGGACGGCGCCGCGGTCGGCGCTGGTGGCCATGGCCGCGTACGCGCGCAGCGCGGCCGAGACCTTGCGCTCGCGGTTCTTCGGCGCGTACACGCCGTTCAGCGCCTCGCGGCGGGTGGCCAGCTCGTCCTCGGGGACCAGGAGGTCGATCGAGCGGTTCGGGATGTCGATGCGGATGCGGTCGCCGTCCTCGACGAGCGCGATCGTGCCGCCGGAGGCCGCCTCGGGCGAGGCGTGGCCGATGGAGAGGCCCGACGTACCGCCGGAGAAGCGGCCGTCCGTGATCAGGGCGCAGCTCTTGCCGAGGCCGCGGCCCTTGAGGAACGAGGTCGGGTAGAGCATCTCCTGCATGCCGGGGCCGCCGCGCGGACCCTCGTAGCGGATGACGACGACGTCGCCCTCCTTGATCTCCTTGCGGAGGATCTTGTCGACGGCCTCCTCCTGGGACTCGCAGACGACGGCCGGGCCCTCGAAGGTCCAGATCGACTCGTCCACGCCGGCCGTCTTCACGACGCAGCCGTCCACCGCGATGTTCCCCTTGAGGACGGCGAGGCCGCCGTCCTTGGAGTACGCGTGCGCCACGTCGCGGATGCAGCCGCCGGCCGCGTCCAGGTCGAGGGTGTCCCAGCGCTCCGACTGCGAGAAGGCGGTCGCGGAGCGGACGCAGCCGGGGGCGGCGTGCCACAGCTCGACGGCCTCGGGCGACGGGGAGCCGCCGCGCACGTCCCAGGTCTTGAGCCACTCGGAGAGCGTGTCGGAGTGCACCGCGTGCACGTCCTCGTTGAGCAGGCCGCCCCGGTGCAGCTCGCCGAGGATGGCGGGGATGCCGCCGGCCCGGTGGACGTCCTCCATGTAGTACGTGCCGCCGGGCGCCACGTTGGGGGCGACCTTCGACAGGCACGGGACGCGGCGCGAGACCGCGTCGATGTCCGCCAGGTCGTAGTCCAGCTCCGCCTCCTGGGCGGCGGCCAGCAGGTGCAGGATCGTGTTGGTGGAGCCGCCCATGGCGATGTCCAGCGCCATCGCGTTCTCGAACGCGGCGCGGGTGCCGATCGAGCGGGGCAGGACCGTCTCGTCGTCCTGCTCGTAGTGGCGGCGGGTGATCTCCACGACCGTGCGGCCGGCCTCCTCGTACAGCGCCCTGCGGGCGGTGTGCGTGGCGAGGACGGAGCCGTTGCCGGGCAGGGAGAGGCCCAGGGCCTCGGTCAGGCAGTTCATCGAGTTGGCGGTGAACATGCCGGAACAGCTGCCGCAGGTGGGGCAGGCGTTCTCCTCGATACGGAGGATGTCCTCGTCCGAGACGTTCTCGTCCACGGCGTCGCTGATGGCGTTGATCAGGTCGAGCTTGCGGACCGTGCCGTCGACGAGGGTGGCCTTGCCGGCCTCCATCGGACCGCCGGAGACGAAGACCGTCGGAATGTTGAGGCGCATCGCGGCCATCAGCATGCCGGGGGTGATCTTGTCGCAGTTCGAGATGCAGATGAGGGCGTCGGCGCAGTGGGCCTCGACCATGTACTCGACGCTGTCCGCGATGAGGTCGCGGGAGGGCAGGCTGTAGAGCATGCCGCCGTGGCCCATGGCGATGCCGTCGTCCACCGCGATGGTGTTGAACTCACGGGGCACGGCACCGGCGGCCTTGATCGCCTCGGAGACGATGCGGCCGACCGGGGCGAGGTGGGTGTGACCGGGGACGAACTCGGTGAAGGAGTTGGCGACGGCGATGATCGGCTTGCCGATGTCCTCGCTCGCTACGCCGGAGGCCCGCATGAGGGCGCGGGCGCCCGCCATGTTGCGGCCGTGGGTGACTGTGCGGGACCTCAGCGTGGGCATCGTCCTTCACTCCTTCTGCGTTCAAGACTGTGGTCGAGGGTACGTCGGCGGTGCCAGGATGTGGACCGGGTGTCCGATATACGGAATGGCCGGGCTCGGCGCGGCGGGGTTCCCGCGCGGCGGGGCCGTTATGCCGTCAGGTAGCGCTGAAGGGTGGGCGCCACCATCGTGATGATCTCTTCGGGGTCCGTCGAGGCCAGGGGTTCGGCCTTCAGTACGTATCTCAGTATCGCGATCCCCACCATGTGCGAGGCCGCCAGTTCCGCGCGGAACGTCGCGTCCGGGATGTCCAGGCCCGCCGCGACCCGGTCCAGGAGGCGGCGGAGCACGAAGCCCCGCAGGACGGCGGCGGCCGCCTCGTGGGTGAGGGCGGAGCGGAGCACGGCGAGCAGGGGCGCGCGGGTGGCCGGGTTCTCCCAGATGCCGATGAAGGCGCGGGCCAGGCGCTCGCCCACGTCGGCGGAGCCGCCCTCCAGGACCGCCGGGACCAGCAGGGCGGGCTCGAAGGACAGCTCGATCGCGGCGGCGAAGACCTCGTCCTTCGTACCGAAGTAGTGGTGGACCAGCGCCGGGTCGACGTCGGCCGCCCGTGCGATGCCCCGGACCGAGGTCTTGTCGTACCCGCGCTCGGCGAACTGGGCGCGGGCGGCCTCCAGGATGCGGCTGCGCGCGTCGGGGCCGGTGTCGGCCGCGGCACGGGCGGGGCGGCCCCGGCGTTTGGGGCCCGGTGCGTCGGGGGTCATGAGCGGGGGGCGCGCTCGGAGGGCGAGGCGGCGGCGAGGTGGAGCCGGGTGAAGGCCAGCGCCTCGGCGAGGTCGGCCTCCCGTTCGGCGGTGGACATGGCCCGGCGGGTGTTGACCTCGATGACGACGTGTCCGCCGAAGCCGGAACCGGCCAGCCGCCCCAGCAGTTCGGCGCAGGGCTGGTCGCCGCGGCCGGGCACCAGGTGCTCGTCCTTGTTGGAGCCCTTGCCGTCCGCGAGGTGGACGTGGGCCAGCCGGTCCCCCATCCGGTCGACCATCGCCAGCCCGTCCGTGCGGGCGGTCGCGGTGTGCGACAGGTCCACCGTGAAGTGCCGGTAGTCGTCGTTGGTGACGTCCCAGTCGGGGGCGTACGCGAGCATCTCGCGGTCCCGGTAGCGCCACGGGTACATGTTCTCGACGGCGAACCGGACGTCCGTCTCGTCCGCCATCCGCCAGATCCCGGTGACGAAGTCGCGGGCGTAGTTGCGCTGCCACCGGAACGGCGGGTGCACGACGACCGTGGTGGCGCCGAGCTTCTCGGCGGCGGCGCGGGCCCGCTGGAGCTTGACCCAGGGATCGGTGGACCAGACCCGCTGGGTGATCAGCAGACAGGGCGCGTGCACCGCGAGTATCGGCACCTGGTGGTAGTCGGAGAGCCGGCGCAGCGCCTCGATGTCCTGGCTGACCGGGTCGGTCCACACCATGACCTCGACACCGTCGTAACCGAGGCGCGCGGCGATCTCGAAGGCCGTAGCCGTCGACTCCGGATAGACCGAGGCCGTCGACAGGGCGACCTTCGCATCCGGGACGCGCACCGCTGGTTCTGCCACGCTGAACAGCGTACGGGCAGTGCCGCGCCGCGCCGAAGGAGTGCGAGCGGAAAGTGACAAGGGCCGCACCTGCCGCCGGGCCCGCCGTCAGCCGGACGCGCCGACGCCCTCCGGAGACGGGCCACCGGCGCCCTGCGGAGGCAGCTCCCCGGCGCCCTCCCCGGACTGCGGCGGCAGGTGGTCCAGGCGGCGCAGGATCACTCCCTCGCGCAGCGCCCACGGGCAGATCTCCAGCTCCTCCACGTCGAGCAGGTCCATCGCGCCCTCGGCGACCAGCGCCCCGGCCAGGAGCTGGGCGGCGCGGCCCTCGGAGACGCCGGGCAGCGTGCCGCGCTCCTCGGCGGTCATCACGGCCAGCTTGGGCACCCACTCCTCCAGCGCCTTGCGGCCGAGGGTGCGCGGCACGTCCTGGCCGTCGCCGGAACGGGCCCCGCCCGCGATCCTGGCGAGCTGCTTGAACGTCTTGGAGGTGGCCACGACGTGGTCCGGGCGGCCGAGCCGGGTGAACTCGGCGACGCTGCGGGCGATGCGCGCCCGTACGTGCCGGCGCAGCGCCTTGACCTGCGCCGGGTCGGGCGGGTCGCCGGGCAGCCAGCCCGCGGTGAGGCGCCCGGCCCCCAGGGGCAGCGAGACGGCGGCGGCCGGTTCCTCGTCCAGGCCGTACGCGATCTCCAGCGAGCCGCCGCCGATGTCCAGGACCAGCAGCCTGCCCGCCGACCAGCCGTACCAGCGGCGGGCGGCGAGGAAGGTGAGCCGGGCCTCCTCCGTACCGCTGACGACGGTGAGGCGGACGCCCGTCTCGTCCCGCACCCGCTGGATGACCTCGTCGGCGTTGGTCGCGTCGCGGACGGCGGAGGTGGCGAAGGCGAGGACGTCCTCGCAGCCCTTGTCCTCGGCGGCGTCGAGCGCGCCGGCGATCGTCCTGACCAGCCGGTTCACGCCGAGCGGGCCTATCGCGCCGTCCCCGTCGAGGAGTTCGGCCAGGCGCAGCTCCTCCTTGTGCGAGTGGGCGGGCAGCGGGCGGGCGCCGGGGTGCGCGTCGACCACCAGCAGGTGGACCGTGTTCGACCCCACGTCGAGGACTCCGAGTCTCATGGAGGAAACGCTACTGCGGGCGGCGCGCCGGTCGGACCGGAACCGGTCGGACATACCCTGGCCCCGTGCCAAAGACGAAAAAGGCGAAGCCGGGCAAAGCCACGAAGAAGCAGGACAGCGCGCAGGACATCAAGCACGTGGAGAAGGTGGAGATGCACACGCCGGTGGCGGCGGAGCCCGATCCTTCCGACGAGCAGGGGCTCGACTTCCCGCGCGCCTGGGTGGAGTTCCCCGATCCGGCCGACGACGAACAGGTCTTCCGCTGCGATCTGACCTGGCTGACGTCCCGGTGGACGTGCGTCTTCGGCAGCGGCTGCCAGGGCATCCAGGCGGGCCGCGCGGACGACGGCTGCTGCACGCTGGGCGCCCATTTCTCGGACGAGGACGACGAGAAGCGGGTCGCCGGGCATGTGGCGCGTCTCACTCCGGAGCTGTGGCAGTTCCACGACGTGGGTACGGAGACGGGCTGGACCCAGACCGACGAGGACGGAGACCGCCAGACGCGCCGCTGGCAGGGCTCGTGCATCTTCCAGAACCGGCCGGGCTTCCCGGCGGGCGCGGGCTGTTCGCTGCACATCCTGGCGCTGCGGGAGGGCCGCGAGCCGCTGGAGACGAAGCCGGACGTGTGCTGGCAGCTGCCGGTGCGGCGGACGTACGAGTGGATCGACCGGCCGGACGACACGCGGGTGCTCCAGGTGTCGATCGGTGAGTACGACCGCCGGGGCTGGGGTCCGGGCGGCCACGATCTTCACTGGTGGTGCACGTCGGCGGTCTCGGCGCACGGGGGCGGCGAGCCGGTGTACGTGTCGTACCGGCCGGAGCTGATCGAGCTGATGGGCCGGGAGGCGTACGACACGCTGGCCGCGCTGTGCGAGCGGCGGCTCGCCTCGCAGCTGCCGATGGTGGCCCCGCACCCGGCGGACCCGGCGTAGTACGCGGCCCCGTCCGGCGCGGTCAGTCCGCCCGCGGCGGGGTGCTCGGGCCCTTGGGCGGGGCGGGCGGTTCGGACGAGCCGGCCGGGTCCGGGGTGGGGCTCGGGCCGGGGTCGCTCGGGGTGGGCGTCGGGTCGGTGGGCTCGGGCGTGGGCTCCGTGGGCCGGGGGGTGGGCGTGGTCGGGTCGGCCGGGACCGGCGGGTGCGGGTTGCCGTGCGGCCGGGCCGGACGCGGGGTGACGCCGGGGAGGTGCGCCTTGGCCCCGTAGCCGTGGAGGGCGACGACGGCGCCGGTGGGCGCGAGGGTGAGATGGGCGGTCCAGGGGCCGCCGGGCTCCCGCGCGTGGTCCACGACGGCGCGCAGGGTGGTGCTGGCGCCCGCGGGGAGCCGTCCGGAGGTCCGGCTCAGGCGCACCCAGGACCGGTCGGTGGCGGCGGACCAGGAGACCGGTCCGGCCTCGGACGCGGTGAGCGTGATCAGGGTGGTGGAGCCGGAGGTGCGGGTCTCGACGGTGAGCCGGTCCGCGCCGCGGCCCGCGGGGTCGCGGGAGGCTGCGGCGCCCGCGCTGACGACCTCGGCGGACACCTCGGGGAGCGGGTCGCGGCCGGTGGAGCGGCTGCCGGGGCGGGCGTTGCCGGTGTTCTCGTAGGGGGCCGGGGTGGTCTCGGCGCCGTTGTCGTCGTCGGCGGCGCTGACCGGGGTGCCGTCGCGGCCCTCGCCGGTGAGCGGCGCGCCCCGGTAGGCGGACCAGAGGGCGATGACGGGGGCGGCGACGACGGTGGCGACGACCGTCGTCGTCATCACCCGTGAGCGCAGCCGGTCGCGGCGGGCGGCGTGGTCCTTGGGGTCCATGGGGAAGCCGCTGCGGTCGAAGCGCGGGGTGGCGGACCGATTCTTCTGACGTTTCTGCGCGTGCAGCATGGCCACGTACGCGGAGGGGCGCGGCGCCTCCACGACCGGCAGCGCGGCGGCGGTCGGGGTCACCGCTTTTCCGGGCCAGGGCGAGGCGGCTCCGGCGCGCTCGGCGGCGCGGCGGCAGCGCGGGCAGTCGTCCACGTGCCGGACGAGTTCGCGGCGGAGGGTGGCGGAGAGCAGGGCGCGGCGGTCGCCGGTGAGCCGGCCGGCCGCGGGGCAGTTGCCGGTCTCGACGACGGCCAGGGCGGCCCGGGTGCGCTCGACCTCGCAGGCGGCGCCGGCCAGCAGTTCGCGGGTGGTCGCCGCGTCGAGGCCGAGGACGGCGGCGACCGCGCGCGGGGGCAGCCCGTGCCGTACGGCCAGTTCGAGCGCTTCGCGCTGCTCCGGGGTGGTGCCGGCCGCCTCGGGCCAGGCCAGCCGGGCCAGCTCCCGCGCGTGCGCCTCGGCGGCGGGGGTGCGGTGGGGGCGGGAGGCGTCCGGGCGGGAGGCGTCGGGGCGGGAGGCGTCGGGGCGGGAGGCGTCCGGGCGGGAGGCGTCCGGGCGGGAGGCGTCGGGGCGGGGGTGGGCGTCCGGGCGGTGGGCGGTGTCGGGGCGGAGGCGGGGGTCGGTGCGGCGGTGGGCGCGGCGGCCCTGCTTCCGCTCGGCGAGCCGGCGCAGGCACATCCACCGGGCCAGGGCGTACAGCCAGGTTTTACGTTCCTCCTCGTCCTCCGGGCAGCGGCCGGTCTGGCGTTCGGCGAGGGCCAGGACGTGGCCCAGGGCCTCGGTCGCGGCGTCGTGGTCGCAGAGGACGGAGAGGCAGTACGTGAACAGGCCGTCGAGGTGGGGTTCGTAGCGGGCGGGCGGCTGCCGGGGCGAGGAGCGGGGCGCGCGCTGCGGGTCCCGGGGTGCGCCGGGGGTGTTCGTGGGCGTCTCCAGCCTGCTGCTCGTCACCCTTGCGACCGTAGGCAGGTGGCGCGCTCCCCCGGTACTTCTTGCGGACATTTAACCCTTACGGGTGAAGGTTTCGCGTGATGTCGGGCGGGCTTCGGCGGCGGCGTTGTCAGTCCTCACCGCTACGGTGGGCGCCATGGCTGCCCGTACGAAATCCGCGAAGGACCGGCCGTCCTACCGTTGCACCGAATGCGGCTGGACCACCGCGAAGTGGCTCGGCCGCTGCCCCGAGTGCCATGCCTGGGGGACGGTCGAGGAGTTCGGCGGTGCCCCCGCCGTGCGGACGACGGCGGCGGGCCGGGTCTCCTCCGCCGCGCTGCCCATCGGCCAGGTGGACAGCCGGCAGGCCACCGCCCGGCCGACCGGCGTGGGCGAGCTGGACCGGGTGCTCGGCGGCGGTCTGGTGCCGGGTGCCGTGGTGCTGCTCGCGGGCGAGCCGGGCGTCGGGAAGTCCACGCTGCTGCTGGACGTGGCGGCGAAGGCGGCGAGCGACGAGCACCGGACGCTGTACGTGACCGGTGAGGAGTCGGCCTCGCAGGTCCGGATGCGGGCCGACCGCATCCGGGCGATCAGCGACCATCTCTATCTCGCGGCGGAGACGGATCTGTCGGCGGTGCTCGCCCATCTCGACGCGGTGAAGCCGTCGCTGCTGATCCTGGACTCGGTGCAGACCGTGGCCTCGCCGGAGATCGAGGGCGCGCCGGGCGGGATGGCGCAGGTCCGCGAGGTGGCGGGGGCGCTGATCCGGGCCTCCAAGGAGCGCGGGATGTCCACGCTGCTCGTCGGCCATGTCACCAAGGAGGGCGCCATCGCCGGGCCCCGGCTCCTGGAGCATCTGGTGGACGTGGTGCTGTCGTTCGAGGGCGACCGCCATGCCCGGCTGCGCCTGGTGCGCGGCGTCAAGAACCGGTACGGGGCGACGGACGAGGTCGGCTGCTTCGAGCTGCACGACGAGGGCATCACGGGCCTCGCCGATCCGTCCGGCCTGTTCCTGACCCGGCGCGACGAGCCGGTGCCGGGTACCTGCCTGACCGTGACGCTGGAGGGCAAGCGGCCCCTGGTCGCGGAGGTGCAGGCGCTGACGGTGGACTCCCAGATCCCCTCCCCCCGGCGCACCACGTCGGGCCTGGAGACCTCGCGGGTGTCGATGATGCTCGCGGTCCTGGAGCAGCGGGGCCGGATCAGTTCGCTGGGCAAGCGGGACATCTACAGCGCGACGGTGGGCGGGGTGAAGCTCTCCGAGCCGGCCGCGGACCTGGCCATCGCGCTGGCGCTGGCGAGCGCGGCGAGCGACACACCGCTGCCGAAGAACCTGGTCGCGATCGGTGAGGTGGGGCTCGCGGGCGAGGTCAGACGGGTCACGGGGGTGCAGCGCCGGCTCGCCGAGGCGCACCGCCTGGGCTTCACGCACGCGCTGGTCCCGACCGATCCGGGCAAGGTCCCGGCCGGGATGCGGGTGACGGAGGTGGCCGACATGGGCGACGCGCTCAGGGCGCTCCCGCGCCGCTCCCGCGCACAGGCCCCGCAGGAGGACGGCGTACGCCGGTAGACTTTGCCCTGGTCTCGCCCGTCCGTACGAACGGCACGTGGGACCGGGGGGATGCCTCGGACACTCCCCGGGTCCTTCGATTGGATTCGGCCTGCTCCGTGCGACAGGCCCCCAGGGCACCCCAAACCTGTGACCGGAGGAGTGCAGTGGCAGCCAGCGACCGGGCAGCATCGCCCGGAAAGTCCGGCCAAACCACGGGCAACGAAGCGCTGATGCGCGCCTCGTTGAGCGCCGTCGCGCCCGGAATGGCCCTGCGGGACGGCCTGGAGCGCATTCTCCGCGGCAACACCGGCGGGCTGATCGTGCTCGGCATGGACAAGACCGTCGAGTCGATGTGCACGGGCGGTTTCGTGCTGGACGTGGAGTTCACCGCGACCCGGCTGCGCGAGCTGGCCAAGCTGGACGGGGCGCTGATCCTCGACAAGGACATGACGAAGATCCTGCGGGCCGGTGTGCAGCTGGTCCCGGACGCGTCGATCCCCACCGAGGAGACCGGCACCCGGCACCGCACGGCGGACCGGGTCTCCAAGCAGTGCAACTTCCCGGTGGTCTCGGTCTCCCAGTCGATGCGTCTGATCGCGCTGTACGTGAACGGGGAGCGCCGGGTCCTGGAGGAGTCGGCGGCGATCCTGTCCCGCGCCAACCAGGCCCTGGCCACGCTGGAGCGGTACAAGCTGCGGCTCGACGAGGTCGCCGGGACGCTCTCCGCGCTGGAGATCGAGGACCTGGTGACCGTCCGGGACGTGACGGCGGTCGCCCAGCGCCTGGAGATGGTCCGGCGGATCGCGACGGAGATCGCGGAGTACGTGGTGGAGCTGGGCACCGACGGCCGGCTCCTTTCGCTCCAGCTGGACGAGCTGATCGCCGGCGTGGAGCCGGAGCGCGAGCTGGTCGTGCGCGACTACGTGCCGGAGCCGACCGCGAAGCGTTCGCGCACGGTGGCGGAGGCGCTGACCGAGCTGGACTCGCTGAGCCACACGGAGCTGCTCGAACTCGCGGTCGTGGCGCGGGCGCTGGGCTACAGCGGCTCGCCGGAGACGCTGGACTCGGCGGTCTCGCCGCGCGGGTTCCGGCTGCTGGCGAAGGTGCCCCGGCTGCCCGGCGCGATCATCGACCGGCTCGTGGAGCACTTCGGCGGTCTGCAGAAGCTGCTCGCGGCGAGCGTGGACGACCTCCAGACGGTGGACGGGGTCGGCGAGGCGCGGGCGCGCAGTGTGCGCGAGGGCCTGTCCCGGCTGGCGGAGTCGTCGATCCTCGAACGGTACGTGTAGGGCCGGGGGCCCACGCGGGGCCGGCGCGGACCGGGCCCACGCGGGGCCGCGGGGGCCCGCGAGGTCCGGGCCGGCGGACCGGCTCCGGCCCGCGCTCAGTCCTTCGCGAGGACGAACGACGCGCGTTCCACCGGCTCGCCCGGTGCCTTGACCTCCACGAGGTACGTGCCGGGCCCGGCCTTCCCCGCCGGCGGCGTCGCGCACTTGGGGGCGCTCTTGGCGCGGTCCCACTCCACGGTGTGCACGACGGTCGTCGCGGCCGGCACCTCCAGGAGCACGGCGGCGGCCTTGCGCGGGCAGTCCTCGGACGACCAGACCTCTTCGTCGTCCCCGCCGGCCTCGGTGACGGTGAGCACCGCGTTCTTCGGGCCGAAGTCGGCCTTGCAGGCGGTGGACGAGGTGTTCGTGGCGTACAGCCGGAACTTCGGCTTCTCGTCGGGCGCGTAGCTGAGTTCGGTCTTGAGGCTCAGCCGGATCGAGCCCGGCGCGCAGTCGGGGAGCGAGGAGCCGGCCGGTACCGGACGCGCCGCCGAGACGCCGCTGCCGGTGCCCGAACCGGAGCCGGTGGCGGAGCCCGAACCGCCGCCCTGGGTACCGCCGTTGGTGCCGTTCGCGCCGGAGCCGCCGTCCGTACCGGCGGAGCCGCCGCCCGAACTGCCGCGCGTGTCACCGCCGGTGGAGCCGGAGCCGTCCGATCCGCCGTCGCCGCCCGGCCGCTCGGTGATCGCCGGGCCGGAACGGGAGGGTCCGGGGGTGATCGAGTGGGCCGGGCCGGAGGCGGGTGCCTTGGCGTCGTCCCGGGGTTTCCCCTTGCCGCCACCGGAGGTGACGGCCCATGCGACCAACAGCGCGACCAGGACGACCAGGGCCGCCGCGACCGCCCTCCGTCGCCAGTAGATGCTGGAAGGGAGCGGACCGATCGGATTGCGCAGAGATCCCACGCCCAAACTGTACGAGAGATCCGGACCAACTCCCGCCCCAACCGCCGCCCGAGGCCCCAAGATTTGCGGATCATCATCCCGCGAGGGCCAGTTCGGGCATCGGAGGGACCCGATGTGATCGTCCGTGATGAATCGTTTACTCAGAGTCGGCGACGCGAGGGCCCCGAAAAAAGGGCCATCGGCCAGTTGCCGCAACGGCACGCGGGGCGTGAAGCCACATACCGGAACGCCGTGTCAGGATCGAAGGTGCGATGACTGCCACGACTGCGACCCAGACGACCCCCGCCTCCCTCCACGCCCCCGTCATCGGGTGGTTCGACCAGCACGCCCGCGATCTTCCCTGGCGCCGCCCCGAGGCGGGCGCCTGGGGTGTGATGGTGAGCGAGTTCATGCTGCAGCAGACCCCCGTCAACCGCGTCCTGCCCGTGTACGAGCAGTGGCTGGCCCGCTGGCCGCGCCCCGCCGACCTGGCCGCCGAACCGCCCGGCGAGGCGGTCCGCGCCTGGGGCCGGCTCGGCTACCCGCGCCGCGCCCTGCGGCTGCACGGGGCCGCCCAGGCGATAACGGAACGGCACGGCGGCGACGTACCCAGCGAGCACGCCCAGCTGCTCGCCCTGCCCGGCATCGGCGAGTACACGGCGGCGGCCGTGGCCTCGTTCGCGTACCGGCAGCGCCACGCCGTCCTCGACACCAACGTCCGCCGTGTCTTCGCGCGGGCCGCCACCGGCATCCAGTACCCGCCGAACGCGACCACCGCCGCCGAGCGCAGGCTCGCCCGCCAGCTGCTGCCCGAGGAGGACGAGCGGGCGGCGCGGTGGGCGGCGGCCACGATGGAGCTGGGCGCCCTCGTCTGCACCGCGAAGAACGAGGACTGCTCGCGCTGCCCGATCGCCGACCGGTGCGCCTGGCGGCTCGCCGGGAAGCCCGCGCACCAGGGGCCGCCGCGCCGGGGCCAGACGTACGCCGGCACGGACCGCCAGGTGCGCGGCCGGCTCCTCGCCGTCCTGCGGGACTCGGTCGGCCCGGTCCCCCAGGCCGCGCTCGACGCGGTGTGGGAGGAGCCGGTGCAGCGCGCCCGCGCCCTGGACGGGCTGGTCGCCGACGGGCTCGTCGAGCCGCTGGCCGGAGGCCGCTACCGGCTTCCGCTGACCTGACGCACCCCGCCGTGACGGGCCCGGCGCGCCCGGGTTCGTCACAGCCCGGCGACCGGGCCCGCCCGGCTTCGTAACAGCCCTGGAACGGGCCCGCCCGCCCCGCGATCATGACGGGGCGGGCGGGCCCGTATCCGCGTCGGGGCGCGGGTCCGCGGCGGTCCCTCGTCCGGGTGCCCCCTCCCGCGCTGTTACACAACCGATGGACAGCCGTGCGTCCGCCTACGGCTGCTCCGCACAGCCTCGTGACAACAGCTCCGTAGCGTCACCGACGTCGGTCCGAATGACCAGCGGACCGGCAGCGGAACACGCAGGACGACGAGCGGTACTACGGGGTTATCGGGGATGGAGGCGGTTGTGATGGCGCAGGGCGAGGTGCTCGGCTTCGAGGAGTACGTACGGACCCGGCAGGAGGCGCTGCTGCGCAGTGCGCGCCGGCTCGTCCCGGACCCGGTGGACGCCCAGGACCTCCTCCAGACCGCGCTGGCCCGCACCTACGGCCGCTGGGACCGGATCGAGGACAAGTCGCTGGCCGACGCCTACCTGCGCCGCGTCATGATCAACACGCGCACCGAGTGGTGGCGGGCCCGCAAGCTCGACGAGGTCCCCACCGAGCAGCTCCCCGACGCGAGCATCGAGGACGGCACCGAGCAGCGCGCCGACCGTGCCCTGCTGATGGACATCCTCGGCGTGCTGGCGCCCAAGCAGCGCAGTGTCGTCGTGCTGCGACACTGGGAGCAGATGAGCACGGAGGAGACGGCGGCGGCGCTCGGCATGTCCGCCGGTACGGTGAAGAGCACGCTGCACCGTGCTCTGGCGCGGCTGCGCCAGGAACTGGAGAACAGGGAAGCGGCGAGCCGGGAGACCCGGCTCGCCGAGGAGCGGGGGCGGGAGCGGTGCGCGGCCTGACAGGCAGCGGTGACGACGGCAGGATCACCGGCAGAACGGGCGGGGGAACGACCGGCGGCGGGCCGACGCGCTCGCTGACCCGCTGGGCGGCGAGCAGTGCGGCACTGGCCGGGCTCGCCGTCTTCGGGCTGTTCGCCGTCAGCTGCTCCACCGGCGGCACGGGTACGCGGGACGAGGGCCCGGCGGGCACCGACCCGGTCGCCCGGGTCACCCCCAGTACGACGGCCGCGTCCACGGCCAGGCCCGCGCCCCGGGTGGACGCGGTCGCGCTGCTCAAGGCGGACCCGAAGGTGAGCGGCCGGGTCCGGATGGACCTGAAGCCGTGCAGCGGGGACGAGTACCCGGTGGACACCTCGTACGGAAAGCTCACCGGCGGCCCGGCCGCGGACGTCGTGGTGAACGTGATGACCTGCGGCGACTCCATCGGGGTCGGCACCTACGTCTACCGGCCGCGCGCCGACGGCACGTACCAGAACGTGTTTTCGGTCGAGCAGCCCGCCGTCTACGGCACCATCGACCGCGGAGACCTGGTGGTGACGATCCAGATGTACGAGAAGAAGGACCAGGTCGCCTACCCCTCGGGCGAGGAAGTGATCACGTACCACTGGGCGAGCGGCCGGTTCGGCGAGGAGGACCGGGTGCTGAACGACTTCAACCGAGCCGTGGGCACGGGCGACGAGGCCCTCCCCGAGCCCACGGAACCGCCGAGGAACTGAGAGCTCTGCGATGGCCGAGACCCATGTGCTGTTCGTCGAGGACGACGACGTGATCCGCGAGGCCACCCAGCTCGCCCTGGAACGGGTCGGCTTCGCCGTCACCGCGGTGCCGGACGGGCTGACCGGGCTGGAGGCGTTCCGGGCCGACCGGCCCGACATCGCCCTGCTCGACGTGATGGTCCCCGGCCTGGACGGGGTGAGCCTGTGCCGCCGCATCCGGGACGAGTCGACGGTTCCCGTGATCATGCTGTCGGCGCGGGCCGACTCCATCGACGTGGTCCTCGGCCTGGAGGCCGGCGCCGACGACTACGTCACCAAGCCGTTCGACGGGGCCGTCCTGGTGGCCCGGATCAGGGCCGTGCTGCGCCGCTTCGGCCATGCCTCGGGCGACGCGTCCGGCTCCGGCCGGCCGGAGCCCGCGCCGGAGGGCGGGGTGCTGGTCTTCGGGGACCTGGAGGTCGACACCGAGGGCATGGAGGTGCGCAGGGGCGGTACGCATGTGGCGCTGACCCCCACCGAGATGCGGCTGCTCCTCGAATTCTCCTCGGCGCCCGGCACCGTGCTCTCCCGCGACAAGCTCCTCGAGCGGGTGTGGGACTACGGCTGGGGCGGGGACACCCGGGTGGTGGACGTCCATGTGCAGCGGCTGCGCACGAAGATCGGCCAGGACCGCATCGAGACGGTCCGCGGTTTCGGCTACAAGCTCCGCGCATGAGGCGGCCCTCCCTGCGGACCGGGGTCCGCTGGAAGATCAGCATCGCGATCGCGGCGGTCGGGGCGCTGATCGCGGTCGCGCTCAGCCTGGTGGTGCACAACGCGGCCCGGGTCTCGATGCTGGAGAACGCCCGCGAGGTGCAGCTGGAGCGGCTGACGTACGCGCAGCTGCTCTACGAGTCGCGGGGCGCGAAGAAGGCCGATCCCCGGTTCGGGGCGAAGCTGAACGACCCGACGATGCCGCAGAGCCTGCGCGAGGAGACCCGGCGCAACCGCCGAGCCACGCATGTGGACGACTCCGGCAAGGTGCCCGACGTCTGGGCGGCGGTGCCGGTGGGCAACGGGAACGTGCTGTCGCTGCACACCCGGTTCGCGGACCGCTCGGTCACGATCATGGGCGACCTGGACCGGGCGCTGCTGATCGGTTCGGTCTCGGTGGTCCTGGGCGGTTCGGCGCTGGGCGTGCTGATCGGCGGCCAGCTCTCGCGCCGGCTGCGGAAGGCCGCGGCCGCCGCCGGAAGGGTGGCCCAGGGCCATACGGACGTCCGGGTCAGGGACGCGGTCGGCGGGGTCGTCCGCGACGAGACCGATGAGCTGGCCGGTGCGGTGGACGCGCTGACCGACGCGCTGAACGAGCGGATCGAGGCGGAGCGCCGGGTCACGGCGGACATCGCGCACGAGCTGCGGACCCCGGTGACCGGGCTGCTGACGGCGGCGGAGCTGCTGCCGCCGGGCCGGCCGACCGAGCTGGTGCGGGACCGGGCGCAGGCGATGCGCACGCTGGTCGAGGATGTGCTGGAGGTGGCCCGGCTGGACAGCGCGTCGGAGCGGGCCGAGCTCCAGGAGATAGCGCTGGGCGAGTTCGTCGCCCGCCGGGTGGCGCTGCTGGACCCGCAGGTGCGGGTGCGGGTGGTGCACGAGTCGTGGGTGAACACCGATCCGCGCCGCCTCGAACGCATCCTGGGCAATCTGCTGGGCAACGCCGCCAAGCATGGCTCGACCCCGGTGGAGGTCACGGTCGAGGGCCGGGTGGTCCGGGTCCGCGACCACGGGCCCGGTTTCCCGGCGGCGCTGCTGCGGGAGGGGCCGAGCCGGTTCCGTACCGGGGCGACCGACCGGGCGGGTCACGGCCACGGGCTCGGGCTGACGATCGCGGCCGGGCAGGCGCGGGTGCTGGGGGCCCGGCTGACCTTCCGCAACGCGGCGCCGGAGGGTGCGGCGGCGGGCGAGGGCGGGGCGGTCGCGGTGCTGTGGCTGCCCGAGCACGCGCCCACGGACACGGGCAGCTATCCGATGCTGCAGTTCGCGGAGCAGCGGGTCCCGGAGGCGGAGGACGGTACGCGGGCGAAGCGCGGCGGCTGAGACGGGCGAGGGCCCCCGGACGGATGCTCCGGGGGCCCTTGGTGTCGGCGTACGGCCGTTGGCGTTGGCGTACGGGGGGCTCAGATCTCCGCGACCGCCGGGGCGGCCTTCGCCTCGGGGCCGGCGCCGCGCAGCGGGACCTCCTTGACGAACAGGGAGGCGACGACCGCGATCAGGCCGACCGACGCGGCGACCGTGAACGCGATGTGGGTGCCGGACGCCACGGCGAACTCGTACGCCTCGCGGGCCTGTGCGGGCAGCTTGGCGAGACCGGCGGCGTCCAGCTGGGCGGAGTGCGCGGTGGCCGCGCCGCCGCCTCGGGAGGCCATCTCGTCCTGGACCCGGCCGGTGAACAGCGCGCCCATGATGGCGACGCCGAACGAGCTGCCGAGCGTACGGAAGAGGGTGGTGGAGGACGAGGCGACGCCCATGTCCTTCATCTCGACGCTGTTCTGCGCGACGAGCATGGTGATCTGCATCAGGAAGCCCATGCCGGCGCCGAGCACCGCCATGTAGATGCCGGAGGTCAGCCGGGTCGTGCCGGTGTCCATCCGCGCGAGGAGGAACAGGCCGGCGACCATGAGGATCGAGCCCACGATGGGGAAGACCTTGTACCGGCCGGTGCTGGTGGTGACCCGGCCCGCGACGAGCGAGACGAGCATCATCGCGAGCAGCATCGGCAGGAGCAGCAGCCCGGAGTTGGTCGCGGACGCGCCCTGGACGGACTGCTGGTAGAGCGGCAGGAAGAGCACCGCGCCGAACATCACGAACCCGGCCATGAAGCCGACCACGGACATGAGCGTGAAGTTGCGGTTGCGGAAGATGTGGAGCGGGATGATCGGTTCGTCGGCCCTGGTCTCGACGAAGAGGAAGCCGGCCAGCGCGGCGACGCCGATCCCGATCAGCTCCATGATGACCGCGGAGTCCCAGTCGTACTCGGAACCGCCCCAGGTGGTGACGAGCACGATGGCGGTGATGCCCACGGTGAGCAGCGCGGCGCCCAGGTAGTCGACCTTGCGGGTGGTGCGCTCGCGCGCGGGCAGGTGGAGCACCGTGGTGATCATGACGAGGGCGACGGCGCCCAGCGGCAGGTTGATGTAGAAGCTCCAGCGCCAGCCGAGGTGGTCGGTAAGGGTGCCGCCGACGAGCGGTCCGCCGATCATGGCGATGGCCATCACGCCGGCCATCATGCCCTGGTACTTGCCGCGCTCGCGGGGCGGCACGAGGTCGCCGATGATCGCCATGACGCCGACCATCAGGCCGCCGGCGCCGAGTCCCTGGACGGCCCGGAAGCCGATGAGCTGGCCCATGTCCTGGGCCATGCCGCTGAGCACCGAGCCGATCAGGAAGATCACGATGGACGTGAGGAAGATGCCCTTGCGTCCGTACATGTCGCCGAGCTTGCCCCAGATGGGGGTGGAGGCGGCGGTGGCCAGGGTGTAGGAGGTGACGACCCAGGAGAGGTGTTCCAGGCCGCCGAGGTCACCGACGATGGTCGGCATCGCGGTGCCGACGATCAGGTTGTCCAGCATCGCCAGCAGCATGGCGATCATCAGGGCGAGGATCACCACCCGGACGCTGCGCTGCGGCGGACCCTGGGGTTCCGCCGGGCCGGCCGGTGGGCCGTCCTTCTTCTCGTCCTTGGTCTTGATGAGATCCGCCATCGTCCCCAGCTCCCCGATTCATCCCGCTCGCCGAACCCTTACTTGCCGCCCGGCTAGTTATTACACTGAGGGAAGGTAGACCCGTAACTAGCCGGGCGTCAAGTAAGTTTTGGGAGAGCACCATGGGCAGCACGCCGCAGCCGCGCCGGGGCAACACGCGCCAGCGCATTCAGGACGTCGCCCTGGAGCTCTTCGCCGAGCAGGGCTACGAGAAGACCTCGCTCCGGGAGATCGCCGAACAGCTGGACGTCACCAAGGCGGCGCTCTACTACCACTTCAAGACGAAGGAAGACATCCTCGTCAGCATCTTCGAGGACCTGAACCGGCCGGTGGAGGAGCTGCTTGCCTGGGGCGAGCGGCAGCCGCGCACCCTGGAGACGAAGAAGGAGATCCTGCGCCGCTACAGCGAGGCGCTGGCCGAGGCGGCCCCGCTCTTCCGCTTCATGCAGGAGAACCAGGCGACGGTACGGGACCTGAGCATCGGCGAGACCATCAAGCACCGGGTCCTGGGGCTGGTCGACCTGATCAAGGACCCGGGCGCGCCCCTCACCGACCAGGTGCGGTGCTTCAGCGCGCTCTTCACGATGCACGCCGGGATGCTCGCCCTCCAGGACGCCGAAGGCGACCCCGAGGAGAAGCGGAAGGCCGCTCTCGAGGTCGCCGTCGAACTGGTGGTCCGGGCCCATGACCCGGAGGCCCCCCAGTAGCGGAGGGGGCGGGGCCACGGCCGGATCAGACCGTGATGCCGTGCTTGTGCAGGAAGTTGACCGGGTTGACCGCCGAACCGTAGTTCGGGGTGGTCCGGATCTCGAAGTGCAGGTGCGGGCCGCTGGAGTTGCCGGTGTTGCCGGACAGGGCGATCTTCTGGCCCTTCTTCACGTGCTGGCCGATGTGCACGTCGATCTTGGACAGGTGCGCGTACTGGGAGTACGTGCCGTTGCCGTGCGAGATCACGACGGCGTTGCCGTACGCCGGGCCGTCGCCGCCGCCGTTCGGGCCGGCCTTGACGACGGTGCCGCCGTGGGCGGCGCCGACCTTGGTGCCGATCGGCACGGCGAAGTCCTGGCCGGAGTGCTTGTGCGCCCAGCGGCTGCCGTCGTTGCCGTAGCTCGCGCTCAGCTCGTAGTGCGTGACCGGCGACTTCCAGGGAAGCTTCGCGGCTGCCTTCTTCTTGGCGGCGGCCTTCTTCTTCGCGGCCGCGGCCTTCTTCTTGGCCTCCTCCGCCTTCTTGGCGGCGGTGTGCTCGGCGGCCTTGCCCTGCGCGGCCGCCTGCTTGGCGACCGAGTCGGCGGTGACCGAGCCGGCCAGGACCGGGGCCTGGGGGGCGTCCGCATGGCCGGCCGCGAACGCAGCGCCCGCACCGAGAACCATCGACGTCCCCAGGCCGGCTGCCACCACGGCGCCACGGACACGGGACACGGACGGGCGGCGGCGGGGCTGGAACGTAACGCGCTTCGACATAAGCGGAAATCCTCCGGAGATGACTGGACCCGGCGGTGCGCCGGGCTGGCCATACCTTGGTAACCCGCACCCCCGCCGGTGCTCAAACACCCCATCTACGAACAAAAGCCGTAGCGATCACCGGGGGAATTCACCGGCCGCGTAACCGGAATCACCCTCTTTGATGCCGGTCGCCCGATATGCCAAGGGCCCGTTCGCCGGAGGGCGGCAAGCCCCCCGACGAATCGGGCCCGTTTCTCCTATGGCGGCTAGTAGGCCCTGAACGGCCTGTGCGCCTTGTCACCGGCGGTGGGACCGAAGGCCGTCCGTTTCGGGACCTTCGACCCGGTGCCGGGCGCTACCCCACGGGCAGCGCGGTCACCTTCTTCGCGTGCAGCCCGACCACGGTCCTGCCGCCTGCCGCCAGATACCAGCGGTCGATGTCGCCGGAGCCGTCGTTGTACGTCCACAGCACCTTGCCGTTCGCCGGGTCGAAGGCGTGGACGCCGCCGTTCTTGTCGAACTGGGTCGCCCCGTAGAGGACGTCGCCCACCTTGGCGAACTGCCAGGGGGCGGCCACGTCCAGGCTTCCCTTGTTGTGCCAGTGGCGCTTTCCGGTCGCCGGGTCGGCCGCCCACAGGCCGTGGGCGGTGTCGGAGACGTACAGCACGCCGTCCAGCACGGCCGGGTCGTTGAACCGGCTGTACTTCTCCGTCGCGAAGGACCAGCGCTCCGCGCCCGTCTCCAGGTCGAAGGCGCGCAGCCGCTCGCCGATCGCCACGACGACCAGGCCGTCGTGGACCGCGAAGCCCCGGTTGCTGGTGCGGCCGACCTTCTTCGTCCACACCTGGTGGCCGGTCGCGGTGTCCCGGACCGTGAGGTTCTCGCGGAAGTCGGTGTAGACGAGGCGCTTGCCGACGGCCTGCGCGGTGATGCCGTACTGGTCGGTGCCGTGGTCGCGCTGCTCGCGCCAGACGACCTTGCCGGAACCGGTGGCGATGGCGGCGATCACGTTGTCCGGGGTCCGGAAGTTCTTGTCCAGGATTCCCGCGATGACGTAGACGTGGTCGGCGTCCGCCGCGATGACCCGCGGCTGCGCGTACTCCTTGTCGCCCAGCCGGCTGCGCCAGGTGTCCCGGCCGGTCCTGGGGTCGAGCCCGATGACGTTGCCGTCGTAGCGGGCGCTGGCCAGGTAGAGGGTGCCGTCAGCGATCAGCATGCTCGCGCCGGGGGTGGTCACCTCCGCGCGGGACCAGATCTCCTTGCCGGTGGCCAGGTCGCGGGCCACCAGCGGGTCGCCGGAGACGAGGACCACGTCGTCCACCACGGCGACCCCGGCTATCCAGGCCAGTCCGTCGAAGGTGGTGGCGTGCTGCCAGGCCGGCTCGGGCTTTCCGCCCGGCGCGGCGCCGCCGCCCGGCTTCTTCGAGCCCGAGCCCCCGCCCGGCTCCGAACCGCCGCCCTCGATCGGCTCCTCCACCGGACCGCAGGCCGCGGTCCCGGCGCCCAGCGCCAGCAGCCCGGCTCCGGCCAGCCCGATCATCCGCCTGCGTGACACTTCGCCTCTGCCCATGGCGTGCCCATCCCCCTTGCCGCTCAACTCTCCGGGGCTCTTCGTTTGCGAACGAAAAACCTTCCCCGGGCAGGACGCCCGAGGCGGGGCCAGATTAACGAGCCGATTTCGGCCAACGCGCGTAGCGAACGCGACCGGGACCCTTCTGTGACGCGGCTGTCACCGTCGCGCATGCGAAAACAAAGAGAGCGCACATACGGAAAAGGAGCGGCCCCGGCCGGTCGAAACCGGTCCGGGGCCGCTCCTTTGGACGTTCGGGCCCTACCGCCCCGCAGGGCGGCGGTGGCCGCTCACGCCTCCTTCGTCATGTTCGGGCCGGCGCCGCCTGCCGCCTGCTCGATCGGCGGGACGTCGGGCAGTGCCGACTTCTCCTCGCCGCGGAAGGTGAACTTCTCGTCGTCGCCCTCGCCCTCGCTGCCGACGACCACGATGTGGCCGGGGCGCAGCTCGCCGAAGAGGATCTTCTCGGAGAGGACGTCCTCGATCTCGCGCTGGATCGTCCGGCGCAGCGGCCGGGCGCCCATCACGGGGTCGTAGCCCTTCCGGGCCAGCAGCTTCTTGGCGTCCGTGCTGAGCTCGATGCCCATGTCACGGTCCTTGAGCCGCTCGTCCACCTTGGCGACCATCAGGTCGACGATCTCGATGATGTCTTCCTGGCTGAGCTGGTGGAAGACGACGGTGTCGTCGACACGGTTGAGGAACTCGGGCCGGAAGTGCTGCTTGAGCTCTTCGTTGACCTTGACCTTCATCCGCTCGTAGTTGGTCTTGACGTCGCCCTGGGCGGCGAAGCCCAGGTTGAAGCCCTTGGAGATGTCCCGCGTCCCGAGGTTGGTCGTCATGATGATGACCGTGTTCTTGAAGTCCACGACCCGGCCCTGGGAGTCGGTCAGGCGACCGTCCTCCAGGATCTGGAGCAGGGAGTTGAAGATGTCGGGGTGGGCCTTCTCGACCTCGTCGAACAGGACGACGGAGAACGGCTTGCGGCGCACCTTCTCGGTGAGCTGCCCGCCCTCCTCGTAGCCCACGTAGCCGGGGGGCGAACCGAAGAGGCGCGAGACCGTGTGCTTCTCGCTGAACTCCGACATGTCGAGGGAGATCAGCGCGTCCTCGTCGCCGAAGAGGAACTCGGCGAGCGTCTTGGACAGCTCGGTCTTACCGACACCGGACGGGCCGGCGAAGATGAACGAACCACCGGGGCGCTTCGGGTCCTTGAGGCCGGCCCGCGTACGGCGGATGGCCTGCGAGAGCGCCTTGATGGCGTCCTTCTGCCCGATGACGCGCTTGTGGAGCTCGTCCTCCATGCGCAGCAGCCGGGAGGACTCCTCCTCCGTCAGCTTGAAGACCGGGATGCCGGTGGCGGTGGCGAGGACCTCGGCGATCAGCTCGCCGTCGACCTCGGCCACGACGTCCATGTCGCCGGCCTTCCACTCCTTCTCGCGCTTGGCCTTCGCCGCCAGCAGCTGCTTCTCCTTGTCGCGGAGGGAGGCTGCCTTCTCGAAGTCCTGGGAGTCGATGGCCGACTCCTTGTCGCGGCGGACGCCCGCGATCTTCTCGTCGAACTCGCGGAGGTCCGGCGGCGCGGTCATCCGGCGGATGCGCATCCGGGAACCGGCCTCGTCGATCAGGTCGATCGCCTTGTCCGGCAGGAAGCGGTCCGAGATGTAGCGGTCGGCCAGCGTGGCGGCCTGGACCAGCGCCTCGTCCGTGATGGACACGCGGTGGTGGGCCTCGTAGCGGTCGCGCAGACCCTTGAGGATCTCGATGGTGTGCGGCAGCGACGGCTCGGCGACCTGGATGGGCTGGAAGCGGCGCTCCAGCGCGGCGTCCTTCTCCAGGTGCTTGCGGTACTCGTCGAGCGTGGTGGCACCGATGGTCTGCAGCTCGCCCCGCGCCAGCATCGGCTTGAGGATGCTCGCGGCGTCGATCGCGCCCTCGGCGGCGCCCGCACCCACCAGGGTGTGCAGCTCGTCGATGAACAGGATGATGTCGCCGCGGGTGCGGATCTCCTTGAGGACCTTCTTCAGGCGCTCCTCGAAGTCACCGCGGTAGCGGGAGCCGGCGACCAGCGCGCCGAGGTCCAGGGTGTAGAGGTGCTTGTCCTTGAGGGTCTCGGGCACCTCGCCCTTGACGATGGCCTGCGCCAGGCCCTCGACGACCGCCGTCTTGCCGACGCCGGGCTCGCCGATGAGGACCGGGTTGTTCTTCGTACGGCGGGAGAGCACCTGCATGACCCGCTCGATCTCCTTCTCGCGCCCGATGACCGGGTCGAGCTTGGATTCGCGGGCGGCCTGCGTGAGGTTGCGGCCGAACTGGTCGAGCACCAGCGAGGTGGAGGGCGTGCCCTCGGCGGGGCCGCCGGCGGTGGCCGCCTCCTTGCCGCCGGAGTATCCGGACAGCAGCTGGATGACCTGCTGGCGCACCCGGTTCAGGTCGGCGCCGAGCTTCACGAGGACCTGGGCGGCGACGCCCTCGCCCTCGCGGATCAGGCCGAGCAGGATGTGCTCCGTGCCGATGTAGTTGTGGCCGAGCTGGAGGGCCTCGCGGAGCGAGAGCTCCAGGACCTTCTTGGCTCGGGGAGTGAAGGGGATGTGGCCGGACGGGGCCTGCTGGCCCTGGCCGATGATCTCCTCCACCTGCTGGCGGACCGCCTCGAGCGAAATCCCGAGGCTCTCCAGGGCCTTAGCGGCGACACCCTCACCCTCGTGGATCAGGCCCAGGAGGATGTGCTCGGTGCCGATGTAGTTGTGGTTGAGCATCCGGGCTTCTTCCTGAGCCAGGACGACAACCCGCCGCGCGCGGTCGGTGAACCTCTCGAACATCGTTAATCGCTCCTCAGAGCGGTCAGGCAGTAAGGGGGCGGTCCCCTCCCTGTCCTTCCGCAGCTTAGTCCCGCAAGCGGGGACCGCTCATTTCAACGGCCGACACTCGGCCCTGCTTCCTGGCGGATACCCGCCCCGAACGCCGACAACTGCTCCAACTCGATGGTGCGAGACGATGTTCCCGCAGGCCAGACAGATACCCGAGTCGCCAGTACGCCGATGGCGAACGTGAGACGTGTATGACTTGCGTGTCGCCCCTCCCCACTAGGGATGTCTTACCCGCAATTACAGACAGTCCATGCGGCGTACGCGGGTTCCCTCCGCTACGGGCGAACATCTTCGTACTCCTGAATGCGCCCGTACGCCCCCAACCCGGACACCCTACGCTGTCGCCCATAAGCGGGGCGTAACTCCGGGGTCCGGCCGGGCGTTGTTCCGTCATGGCCCTCACCGTCCCGCCGCCCCGCGCCCCGTCGTCCGCCGAGTCCGGCGGGTCGTCCACCGAGTCCGGCGGTGAGGCTCCGGGCGGGCCGGGGGCCGGCTGGGCCGGGTGGTACGAGCGGGAGTTGGGCTGGGCCGCGGTGGGCGGTCCGCCCGTGCGGCTGCCGACCGGGCTGCGGTTCGACGCGTTGGTCGTCCCCGCCGCGGCGGGCCGGGCGGCGCTGCGGCGGGTGGGCCGGAGCGGTCCGGTGGCGCTGCGGGGCCCGCGGCTGGCGCTGCTGGTCGCGCCGGGGAGCGCGGAGGAGCTGCCGGGACTGCTGGACTGGCTGGAGTGGAGCGGGGTCGCGCTCCCGCTGGCCGGTCTGGGCGCGGGCGGGCGGATCACCGCACCGCCGCCGCCGGGCGTGCCGGTGGAGCCGGGGGCCGCCTCCTGGCTGCGACCCCCCTGGCCGTCACCGGAACAGGACGAGGCGCCGGTTCTTCCGGCCTTCTCCGGCTTCGGGAGCGGGGATGGAGATGCTCCCGACCTCGTCCGGCTCGTGGACGCGGTGGCCGCGGAATGCCACCGGGTCCGGCTTGCTCGCGCCCGGGCGGGCGTGTTCCACGGCGAGTCCGCGACTCAGCCGTTGGCCTTCTCGTAAGCCTCACGGATCTCCGCCGGGACGCGGCCGCGGTCATTCACATTGTGGCCGTTCTCGCGGGCCCACTTACGGATCTCGGCGGTGTCCTTGTTGCCGCCGGAGACGGCGCGGCCCTTGCCGCGGCCCGACGCCGCACGGCCACCGGTACGCCGGCCGTTCTTCGCGTAGGGCTCGAGAAGGGAACGCAGCTTGTCGGCGTTGCTGGTGGTGAGGTCGATCTCGTACGTCTTGCCATCCAGCGCGAACGTCACCGTCTCGTCCGCCTCGCCACCGTCGAGGTCGTCAACAAGAAGGACCTGAACCTTCTGTGCCACCGGATTTCCTTTCATCGAAAATGGAGTACGCGGAAAGGAAACCGCTTTTCCCCGGAAAACACAAACCCTCGGGAGAGGTTCAAGGGCACAACGGGCCGGGAAACGTGCGCGATTCGGACATAGGGATCGCCCAAGTTCCGGCGGTCACAGGTGCAGAAGCATCCGGCTGTTGCCCAAGGTGTTCGGCTTCACTCGTTCGAGACCGAGGAACTCCGCGACTCCCTCGTCATAGGAACGCAGCAGCTCACTGTAGACATCTCCGTCGACCGGCGTCTCTCCGATCTCCACGAAGCCGTGCTTCGCGAAGAACTCGACTTCGAAGGTGAGACAGAAAACCCGGCGGACGCCCAGCCAGCGGGCGGTGCGCAGCAGCTTGTCCAGGACTTGATGCCCCACGCCGGAGCCGCGCAGGCCGTGGTCGACGGCGAGCGTGCGGACTTCGGCGAGGTCTTCCCACATCACGTGCAGTGCGCCGCAGCCGACGACGGCCGCGTCCTCGTCCCGTTCGGCGACCCAGAACTCCTGGATGTCCTCGTAAAGCGTGACCGTGGCTTTGTCGAGGAGGATGCCTTCCCTCACGTAGCCGTCGAGGAGTCGTCGGACGGCCGCTACATCGCTCGTCCGTGCGCGCCGGACGGTGATGGCCACGTTTATAACCGACGGTTCGGTCTGCAAATCGGTTTGCGGAAGCTCAGAGGACATACGCAGACGCTATCGCTCGCCGGCGGGCTCCGTGTCATCGACCGGTTCACCGGCTTCCCCGCCGGGGGGCGGGCCGTCCTCGGGAAGAGTGGGCAGAACGATCCGCATCGCGTCCCGCAGGGCTTCGCGCTGCTCGGCGGACATCATGCCGAAGAAGGCGACCAGCGCGGCCGCCGGGTTGTCGCTGTGCGACCAGGCTTCGTTCATCAGGGCAGCGGCATATGCGGCGCGGGTGGAGACGGCCGTATAGCGATATGCGCGGCCCTCCACTTCGCGGCGGACCCAGCCCTTCTGATGGAGATTGTCCATTACCGTCATGACGGTGGTGTAGGCGATGGACCGCTCCCGCTGAAGGTCCTCCAGGACTTCCCGGACGGTGACCGGACGGTTCCATTCCCAGACCCGTGTCATCACGGCGTCCTCAAGCTCTCCCAATTGACGGGGCACAGCGTCACCTTAGTGCCAGATGTCTGGAATGCGCAGCAGTTCGGCACGGCAAAAGGGCGTACGACTCTTCGTGAGTCGTACGCCCTTTCGTTTGCGAGGTGCGCCGGGCGCGCCTCCGAGGGGTCAGGCCCCTTCGGTGCGCGGGGTCTGCGGGCCCGCTTCGGCGCGGGTGATCGCCGCGTCCACGGCCGCGTCCTCCTTGGCCTTGTTGGGGCCGCCCTGGCTCTTGACGATCGTCACGACCAGGCCGATGAAGAAGGCGGCCATCACCACGGGGGGCACGAGCGCGGATACGTAGTCCATGCCGTCCAGAGTAGCGAGCCGTTCCCCGGCACCCCGAGAGGCCCTACCCGGCGGCGCGCTCCGGCGGCCGGGGCACCGGGCGGCGCGGCGGGAAGACCTCCGAGGGCTTCGGGGCCGGGCGCTCGCCGGGCGGCACGGGGCGGACCGGCGCCGGCGGGGTCTTCGGCTTGTCCGGCTCCGCGGCCCGCCCGCCGGGCAGCGCGAGGAGCCTGCTGCGGGGCGCCGGGGCCGTGCGGGCCACCGTCCGCCCGGCGAGCCGGGCGCGTACCGAGCGCTCCGCGAGCGTCCGGCACCGCTCCAGGAGCGCGACGGCGAGCGGGGAGCCGCGCAGCGAGCGCAGCGCGGCCAGATCCTCGGGGCGGGGGTCGTATCCGGCGGCCAGGGCGTCCTGGAGGAGCTCCAGATAGCCGCCGAGCGAGCCGGGGAGGGCGTCGCGGTAGCGGGCGAGGTCGGCGAGGAGGAAGGCACGCAGCCGTCCGGCCTCGGCGACGGCGTCGTCCACGCCGCCCGCAAGCCGCAGGCAGTCCTGGACATCCTCGTCGGGCAGGGGCGCGGGGTGCAGGGCGAAGGCGAGGGCGCGTCGGAGCACTCGCAGCTCGTCCGCGCTGAACGCCATACCGCCGCGTGATCCGTAGGGCGTGGGCATGAAGCGACAATACGTGCTAAAGGGACAAAATCCTCTTAACTGGCCGTCGCCGGGCGCGGCGGTTCCGGGGCGCGGGCGCGCGCGGAACCGCCGTCCGAAGGCTCTGTGCCGGGGTTTCCCGGGGCCGCCGCTACAGCCGCGACACGTTGCGTTCGTACACCAGGCGCAGTCCGATGAGGGTCAGCCAGGGCTCGTGCTCGTCGATCACGGAGGACTCGTTCAACACCATCGGAGCAAGGCCGCCGGTCGCGATGACGGTGACGTCGTCCGGGTCGGCCGCCAGCTCCTTGCGCATCCGCTCCACGACCCCGTCCACCTGGCCGGCGAAGCCGTAGATGATGCCGGACTGCATGGCCTCGACGGTGTTCTTGCCGATGACGCTGCGCGGCCGGGCCAGCTCGATCTTGCGGAGCTGCGCGCCCCGTACGCCCAGCGCGTCCACGGAGATCTCGATGCCGGGCGCGATGACCCCGCCGGTGTACTCGCCGCGCGCCGAGACCGCGTCGAAGGTGGTGGCCGTGCCGAAGTCCACGACGATCGCCGGGCCGCCGTACAGGTCGACGGCGGCGACCGCGTTGATGATGCGGTCCGCGCCGACCTCCTTCGGGTTGTCCATCAGGATCGGCACCCCGGTCTTGATGCCGGGCTCCACGAGCACGGCCGGGACGTCGCCGTAGTAGCGGCGGGTCACCTCGCGCAGCTCGTGCAGCACGGCCGGGACGGTGGAGCAGATCGCGATGCCCTCGATGCCGTCGCCCAGCTCCATGCCGAGCAGCGGGTGCATGCCCATCAGCCCCTGGAGCAGCACGGCCAGCTCGTCGGCGGTGCGGCGCGGGTCGGTGGAGATCCGCCAGTGCTCGACGATCTCCTCGCCGTCGAAGAGGCCGAGGACGGTGTGGGTGTTGCCGACGTCGATGGTGAGCAGCATCAGGCGTCGGCCCCGTCGGCGTCGCGGAAGTCCAGGCCGATGTCGAGGATCGGCGAGGAGTGGGTCAGCGCGCCGACGGCCAGGTAGTCGACCCCGGCCTCCGCGTAGGCGCGGGCCGAGTCCAGGGAGAGCCGGCCCGAGGACTCCAGGACGGCCCGCCCGGCGGTCAGGGCGACCGCGTCGGCGGTCTGCGCCGGGGTGAAGTTGTCCAGCAGGATCAGGTCGGCGCCCGCCTCCAGCACCTCGGCGAGCTGCTCCGGGGTGTCCACCTCGACCTCGACGGGCAGCTCCGGAAACTCCTCCCGGACCCGCTTGAACGCGGCGGCGACCCCGCCCGCGGCGATGACGTGGTTGTCCTTGACGAGCGCGGCGTCGGACAGCGAGAACCGGTGGTTGACGCCGCCGCCGCAGCGCACCGCGTACTTCTCCAGGGCGCGCAGGCCGGGCGTGGTCTTGCGGGTGTCGCGGACCTTCGCGCCGGTGCCCTCCAGCACATCGGCCCAGGCGCGGGTGGCGGTGGCGATCCCGGAGAGCCGGCACAGCAGGTTCAGGGCGCTGCGCTCGCCGGTGAGGAGGTCGCGGGTGCGGGTGGTGACGGTGAGCAGCTTCTGGCCGGGGACGACCCGGTCGCCGTCCTCGACGTGCCGCTCGACCTCGAACTCGGAGGTGCAGACGATGGACAGGACCGCCTCGGCGATCCGCAGCCCGGCCACCACCCCGGCCTCGCGGGCGGTGAAGTCGCCGGTGGCCATGGCGTCCTCGGCGATGGTGGCGACGGTGGTGACGTCCACCCCGCCGTCCAGGTCCTCCGCGATGGCCAGGTGCGCCACGTCCTCGACCTGGACCGGGTCCAGACCGGCGTCCAGGAGGAGCTGGGCGAGGGCGGGGTCGAGCCCGCACTCCTCGTACTCCTCGCCGCCGCAGCCGCAGCCGTCGCCGCAGCCGTCCGGGGCGGCCGCCGGCGCGCCGACCCGGATCAGCGGTACGTCCACGGGGGTGGGGCGCGGATTCTCTTCGGGCGTGCTCACGGTTACGGCTCCTCGGGTGTGGGGTGGGTGGTGCTGGTCGCGGCGCGGTCCGCCGTCCCGGAGGCGTCCACGGGCCCGAACGCCTCGGTGTCCGTGCGGTCGATCACGAGGCCGCCCTCCGGGTCGAGCCGTACGACGAGGTGGCGGCGCCAGTTCGCGTCGTCGCGCTCGGGCCGGTCCTCGCGCCAGTGGCAGCCCCGGGTCTCCTCGCGCAGCCGGGCGGCGGCGACCAGGACGCGGGAGACCAGCAGCAGGTTGGTGGCCTCCCATGCCTCGACGCCGGGCACGGCGGGCTTGGCCTCACCGGCCCCGGCCGGGCGGGCGCCTTGGTGCAGCTCCTCCAGCTTCTCGGCGGCGGCGGCCAGGCTCTCGCCGGAGCGCAGCACTCCGGCGCCCCGCGACATGGCGCGCTGGATCGCGACCCGGGTCTCGGGGGCCAGCAGCGGGGCGGGCGTCCTGGTCTCCTCGACGGGCTCACCGGCGCGCGGCCGGGAGGCGACGACGTCGGCCGCGATGCGCTCGGCGAAGACGAGTCCTTCGAGCAGCGAGTTGGACGCGAGCCGGTTGGCGCCCTGGACTCCGGTGCACGCGGTCTCGCCGCACGCGTAGAGGCCGGGCACGGTCGTACGGCCGCGCAGGTCGGTGCGGACGCCGCCGGAGGCGTAGTGCGCGGCGGGGGCGACCGGGACCGGTTCGGTGACGGGGTCGATGCCGTGGGCCCGGCAGGCGGCCAGGATGGTCGGGAAGCGGTGCTCCCACATCTCGGCGCCGAAGTGCCGGGCGTCCAGGTACATGTGCTCGGCGCCGGTCTCCAGCATCCGGCGGGTGATGCCCTTGGCGACGATGTCGCGCGGGGCCAGCTCGGCCAGTTCGTGCTGCCCGAGCATGAAGCGCGTACCGGAGGCGTCCACGAGGTGGGCGCCCTCGCCCCGGACCGCTTCGGAGACCAGCGGCTGCTGGCCCTCGGAGCCGGCGCCGAGGAAGAGGACGGTCGGGTGGAACTGGACGAACTCCAGGTCCGAGACCTCCGCGCCGGCCCGCAGCGCCAGCGCCACGCCGTCCCCGGTGGAGACGGAGGGGTTGGTGGTGGCGGAGAAGACCTGGCCCATGCCGCCGGTGGCCAGGACCACGGCCGGGGCGCGGACCGCGCCGACGCCGTCGTGCTGGCCCTCGCCCATGACGTGCAGGGTGACTCCGGCGGTGCGGCCGTCGGCGTCGGTGAGCAGGTCGAGGACCAGGGCGTTCTCGACGGTGTGCAGGGCGGCCGCGCGGACCGCGTCGACCAGGGCGCGGGAGACCTCGGCGCCGGTCGCGTCGCCGCCCGCGTGGATGATGCGGCGGCGGTGGTGGCCGCCCTCGCGGGTCAGCTGTACGGAGCCGTCCTCGGCGGTGTCGAAGCGGGCGCCGGTCTCCATGAGGCGGCGGACCGCGCCGGGGCCCTCGGTGACCAGGGTCCGCACGGCGGCCTCGTCGCAGAGTCCGGCGCCGGCGACCAGGGTGTCGTCCAGGTGCTGTTCGGGGGTGTCGCCCTCGCCGAGGGCCGCGGCGATGCCGCCCTGCGCCCAGCGGGTGGAACCGGCGTCCAGCCGGGCCTTGGTCACCACGACCGTGGCGAGGCCCTCGGCCGCGCACCGCAGGGCGGTGGTGAGTCCGGCGACGCCGGAGCCGACGACCACGACATCGGCGTCGATGGACCAGCCGGGTGCGGGGGCGGTCAGCCGTATTCCGGTCACGATGTCGCTCCGAAGGTGAGGGGGATGTTGTCGATCAGCCGGGTGGCGCCGACCCGGCCCGCGACGGCCAGGATCGCCTCGCCGGACGTCCGGTCGTCGGGGATCTCGGTGAAGTCGGCCGGGTCCACCAGGGCCACGTAGTCCAGGGCGAGCGGCGGGCTCGCGGCCCCCGCCTCCTCCAGGACCGTGCGGGCGGCGGCGCGCACGGCGGCCGGTCCGGTGTCCGGCCGGGCGCGGGCCACGGCCTGGGCGTCGGCCGCGAGGCGCGGTTCGCCGAGCCGGTCGAGCCCGGCGGCCCGGTCCGGGTTCGCACCGGCCGCCCGGGCGCGGGCGTGCAGCGCCGACTGTGCGGCCAGGCGGTCGCGGGCGGCGAACAGGGCGCGGGACAGGGCGAGCGCGGTGCGGCGCTCGTGCGCGTCGAGGAAGCGGTTGCGGCTGGAGAGCGCGAGGCCGTCCGGCTCCCGGACCGTCTCCACGCCGGCGATCTCCACCGGGAAGTTCAGGTCCCGCGCCATGCGCCGGATGAGGGCGAGCTGCTGGGCGTCCTTCTGCCCGTAGAACGCGATGTCGGGGCGGGTGAGGTGGAGCAGCTTGGCGACGACGGTGAGCATGCCGTCGAAGTGGCCGGGGCGCGCGGCCCCCTCCAGGCGTTCGCCCATCGGGCCGGCCGCGATCCGGACCTGCGGTTCGCCGCCGGGGTAGACCTCGTCCACGGACGGGGCGAAGACCGCGTCGGCGCCGGCCGCGCCGGCCACCGCGAGGTCGGCGTCGAGCGTGCGCGGGTAGCGGTCGAGGTCGGCGGCCTCGCCGAACTGGAGCGGGTTGACGAAGACGGTGACGACGACCTGCCCGGCGGGGCCCGCGTGGGCGCGGGCGGCGCGGATCAGGGAGGCGTGGCCCTCGTGCAGGGCGCCCATCGTCATGACGACGGCCCGCCGCCCCTCGGTGGCGTACGCGTGGAGTTCGGCGGCCGTGTGGAAGAGGGCCGGGGTGAAGGGGGTGGCGGTCATCGGGACTCCTCCGGTCCGTTGCCGTGAGGGCCGTTGCCGTGGGGGCCGGTGCCGGGGCCCGGCCCGCCCGTGCCGGGCCCGGCGCCGGATGTGCCGCCGGGGGTGCCGTCGTCGGCGAGGGCGACCAGCAGGTCCTCGGCCAGTTCCGGCTTGAGCAGGCCGTGGGCGAGGGCGCGGTCGGCGGTGGCGCGGGCCATCGCGATGTAGCCGGCGACCGTCTGCGGGGCGTGGGCGCGCAGCTCGCCGATGTGGGCGGCGACCGTGCCGGCGTCGCCGCGCGCGACCGGGCCGGTGAGCGCCGCGTCGCCGGAGCGCAGGGCGTTGTCCAGGGCGGCGCCGAGGAGCGGGCCCAGCATCCGGTCGGGGGCGGTGACCCCGGCGGTGCGCAGCAGCTCCATCGACTGGGCGACCAGCGTGACCAGGTGGTTCGCGCCGAGGGCGAGGGCCGCGTGGTAGAGCGGGCGGGACTCCTCGGCGACCCACTCGGGCTCGCCGCCCATCTCGATGACCAGCGCCTCCGCGGCGAGCCGCAGCTCGTCCGGGGCGGTGACCCCGAAGGAGCAGCCGGCCAGCCGCTGCACGTCCACGGAGGTGCCGGTGAACGTCATCGCCGGGTGCAGGGCGAGCGGCAGGGCGCCGGCCCGGCGGGCGGGGTCCAGGACCTTCGTCCCGTACCGCCCCGAGGTGTGGACGAGGAGCTGTCCGGGGCGGACGGCGCCGGTTTCGGCCAGGCCCTCGACGAGTCCGGGCAGGGCGTCGTCGGGGACGGTGAGCAGGACCAGCTCGGCGCGCGCGAGGACCTCGGCGGGCGGGACGAGCGGGACGTCGGGGAGCAGGTCGGCGGCACGCCGCACCGAGGCGTCGGAGACGCCCGAGACGGCGACCGGCCGGTGCCCGGCGAGGGCCAGGGACGCGGCCAGGGCGGGGCCGACGCGGCCCGCCCCCACCACGCCGACGGTGAGCCGGGCGGGGCGGTCCCTCGCGTCGAGGGGCCCCTGGGGAGCTGTTGCGTTCACACTGCGGGCCTTCCGTTCCAGTCCGCGGGGGGTACCGGACGATTCCTCTGCATGCTACGCCAGCCCCCGGCCCCGCATCCCGGCTGTCCACAGGCTGTGGATACCGCCTCCGGCCGGGCGGAAACCGTATGGGCGGCTCCGGCGTTCCGCGCGATGATCGTCCCATGGCATACATGAGCGCGCAGGAAACGAACGTGGCCTCGGACGGCGGGACGGACGCGGCGGACACCGGGGAGACCGCGCGGCTGCGCAGGCTCACCGCCTGGCGGAGGGCCGAACGCGCCCTGGGCCGGCTCCCCCAGGACCGCACGCTCGGCGAACAGCTGGCCGCCCTGGCAGCCCAGGCCGCCACGGTCACCGACCCGGCCCTCCCGGCGGACATCTACGGGGACGGGGTCGTCGGTGAGCTGGAGCGCCGGGTCGCCGGCCTGCTGGGCACGGAGGCCGCCGTGTTCTTCCCGACCGGGACGATGGCGCAGCAGGTCGCGCTCCGCTGCTGGGCGGGCCGCACCGGCAACCCCGTCGTCGCCCTGCACCCGCTCGCCCACCCGGAGGTGCACGAGAACGGCGCGCTGGGCGCGGTGAGCGGGCTGCGCACCGTCCACCCGACGACCGCGCCGAGGCTGCCCTCGGCCGACGAGGTCCAGGACTTCCCGGAGCCGTTCGGCACCCTGATGCTGGAGCTGCCGCTGCGGGACGCCGGATTCGTGCTGCCCTCCTGGGAGGAGCTGGAGGCCGTGGTGGCCGCCGCCCGCGACCGGGACGCGGTGGTCCACTTCGACGGGGCCCGGCTGTGGGAGTGCGCCACGCACTTCGGGCGGACACTGCCGGAGATCGCCGCGCTCGCGGACAGCGTGTACGTGTCGTTCTACAAGTCCCTGGGCGGGATCTCCGGGGCCGCGCTCGCCGGTTCCGCCTCGCTGGTCGAGGAGGCCCGCCTCTGGCGCCACCGGTACGGGGGCATGCTCTACCAGCAGTTCCCGGCGGCGGTCGCGGCGCTGGCCGGGCTGGACCGGGAGCTGCCCAGGCTGCCCGCGTACGTGGCGCACGCCGGGACGGTCGCCGGGGCGCTGGCCGAGGGGTTCGAGGCGGCCGGCACGGGCTGGTTCCGGGTGCATCCGCAGCGGCCGCACACCCATCAGTTCCAGGTGTGGCTGCCGTACGACGCCGGCGTGCTGACCGATGCGGCGCTGCGGCAGGCCGAGGAGACCGGCACGGTTCTCTTCCGCCGCTGGTTCACGCCGGACACCGGCGCGCCGGGCACGGCGGTCACCGAGGTGACGGTGACGGAGGCCGGTCTGGAGTGGACCGCCCAGGACGTGCGGGACGCGGTGGCCGCGTTCCTGGCCCGGCTGCCCGCGAAGGGCTGAGGCCCGCGCGGCCCCGGTCGTGGATTGACGGCGACCGTCAATCGGCGACCGGCTCGCCGGACCCGCCGGGCACCATGGACGCGTGAGCGTCACCATCCACATCGCGGGGCTCGCCCCCGAGCGCATCGTCTTCCGGACCTCCCCGCTGGTCGAGCTGGGGGTGGCGCTGCACGCGCTCTCCGAGCCGGGCCACCATCCGGGGCTGCACGGCTGGGCGACGGCCACCGCCACGGCCCTGGAGCCCGACCTCGCGGACCGGCTGCACGAGGTGGAGTTCCTGTGGCGGAACACCTTCTCGGACATCTTCATGCCGTTCGCCGGCATCACCGGCGGCGACGGCGCGACGGGCGCCGACCTCGCCGCCGACCTGGACATCCTGGACCGGCTGGACGACGACCGGTTCGTCTCCGCCGCCCTGGAGTTCACCTGCGCCGCCTTCTACGGAACCCGTGCGGCCTCCCCGCTGCGGGACGCCGGGACGCGTGCCCGCGCCCTGGACATGGCGGCGGCGCGCGGGCCGCGCCAGGTGGAGTTCACCCAGCGGCTGCTGGCCGACCCGGCGCCGGTGCGCCGCTGGCTGCGCCGCCTCTTCGAGGACTGCGACCGGGCGTTCTTCGCGGACACCTGGGAGCGGGTGCGCGTCCAGCTGGTGGCCGACGCGCGGCACAAGACGGACCTGCTGCGGCACAAGGGGCTGGCCGAGGCGATCCGGGCGGTCTCCCCCGCGCTGTCGCTGGGCGCGGACGGCGGCACGATCGACGTCGACAAGCTGACCGAGGGGGAGACCGATGCCACGGACCCGGCGGTCGGTCCCGGGCTCACGCTGATCCCCACCGCCTTCGGCCGGCCGCATCTGATGGTGCTGCACGCCCCCGGCTGGCGGCCGGTGATCCACTACCCGGTGCACCGGCCCGAGCTGCCCGCGCCCGCCTCGGTGGAGCTGCTGCAACGGCGGATGGAGGCGCTGGCCCACCCGATGCGGATGCGGCTGTGCCGCAACATCGCCCGTTCCCCGTACACCACCGGTGAGCTGGCCGACACCAACGGGATCACCTCGCCGGAGGTCTCCCGGCATCTGGCGGTGCTCAAGAAGGCGGGGCTCGTCACGACCCGGCGCCGGGGCCGGTACGTGCTGCACCAGCTGGACCTGACGGTGGTGGCCCGGCTCGGCAGCGACTTCCTGGAGGGCATCCTGCGCTGAGCGCGGCGCCCCCGCGACCGGCCCGCGCCGTTCAGCCCGCGCCGCCGCCCGCGCGAACCAGCCCCGTCTCGTACGCGAGGACGACGACCTGCACCCGGTCGCGCAGCGCCAGCTTGGTCAGGATGCGGCCGACATGCGTCTTCACGGTCGCCTCGGAGAGGACCAGCCGGCCCGCGATCTCGCCGTTGGACAGGCCCTGGGCGACCAGCAGCATCACCTCGCGCTCGCGTTCGGTGAGCTTGGCGACGTCCTTGTGCTGCGGTTCCGGCGTGCCGCTGGGCAGCATCGGCGAGAAGCGGTCGAGGAGCCGGCGGGTGGTGGACGGGGCGACGACCGCGTCCCCGCTGTGCACGGAGCGGATCGCGGCCAGCAGTTCGCCCGGCGGCACGTCCTTGAGCATGAAGCCGCTGGCCCCGGCCTTGAGCCCGGAGAACGCGTACTCGTCGAGGTCGAACGTCGTCAGGATCAGCACCTTCGGCGCATCGGGCTGCGCGCAGATGCGGCGGGTGGCCTCGACGCCGTCCAGCCTGGGCATGCGGACGTCCATCAGCACCACGTCCACGGCGGTGGAGCGCAGGATCTCGATCGCCTCCGCCCCGTCACCGGCCTCGGCGACCACCTCCATGTCCGGCTGGGCGGCGAGCACCATCCGGAAGCCGGTGCGCAGCAGCACCTGGTCGTCGACGAGCATCACGCGGATCGCCATCGGGTCCTGTCTCTCCTCGTTCGTCCAGCTCGTTCGGTTCGGCTCGTTCGGTTCGGCTCGTTCGTGTCAGCGGTCGGCGGCCTTGAGCGGCAGCAGGGCGCTGATCCGGAAGCCGCCGCCGGGGCGCGGTCCGGCGTCCAGTGTGCCGCCGACCATGCCGACCCGTTCCCGCATGCCGATCATGCCGTGGCCCGCGCCGTCCGCGCCGCCGTCCTCGTACAGCTCGTGCGCGGCGCCCCGGCCGTCGTCCTCGACCAGCAGGCCGAGCCCGTCGTCGAAGTAGACCAGCCGGACGCTGGCCCCGGCGTGCGGGCCGCCGTGCTTGCGGGTGTTGGTCAGGGCCTCCTGCACGATGCGGTACGCGGTCAGCTCGACGCCGCTGGGCAGCGGGCGGGCGGTGCCCTCGACCTTGAAGTCCACCTCCAGGCCGGCCTTGCGCACCTGGTCGATCAGCTCCTCGATCTGCTCGACGTCGGGCTGCGGGACGTACTCCCCGCTCTCCCGGGCGTCGCCCGTACGCAGCACGCCGAGCAGCCGGCGCATCTCCGCGAGGGCCTGCCGGCCGGTGCCCGAGATGGTCTCCAGGGCCTGCCGGGCCTGGTCGGGCGCCGCGTCCAGCACATAGGCGGCGCCGTCGGCCTGCACCACCATCACCGACACGTTGTGCGCGACGACGTCGTGCAGTTCGCGGGCGATCCGGGCCCGCTCGGCGGCCACCGCGACCTTCGACTGCGCCTCCCGCTCCCGCTCCAGCCGGGCCGCCCGCTCCTCCAGCTGGTCGAAGTAGGCGCGCCGCGTCCGCATCGAGTCCCCGAGCACCCAGGCCAGCACGAACGGCACCGTCATCACCACGACGACGAACACCGTCTGCGCCCAGTTGCGCGGCACCTCGCCCGCGTTGGGCCAGCGGAGCTGGGAGAGCGTGGCCGCGCTCAGGCTGCACACCAGGGAGAGCCGGGAGGCCCAGCGCTCACCGACGGTGGCGACCGTGAACGTGATCACCAGCATCGCGAAGTTCGCCACGGTCGGCCGGACCCCGCAGAGCAGCTGCACCACACCCATCGCGATGGCGAGCAGCAGCATCTTCTCCGGCGCCCGCCGGCGCAGCGCGACGACGAGGCAGAGCCCGACGACCACCGGCACGACCGCGACCCGTTCCAGCGGGCCGCCGCGCCCGGCGTCGTCCACCACGATGGTCATGCCGGAGAGCCCGAGGAGGAAGACAGCCCAGAAGCTGTCCACACCCGTCGGGTGTCTGCGGATGAAATCGTAGAGGCGCTGCACGTAACCCAGCGTAAAGAAGGTCGACGGGTGCCGGGTCAGCCGAAGGGTCGATCCGGGTCTCGGGACCCTACTCCCCAAGGTGGAGACTGGGAAACGTGAGGGATGAGTGGCGCGGGTGGCAGGAGGCGGCCGAAGCCGCGCTCTACGGTGACGAGGGCTTCTACCGGCGCCCCGAGGGCCCCGCGGGCCACTTCCGTACCTCGGTGCACGCCTCGCCGCTGTTCGCCGCCGCCGTCGCCCGGTTGCTGGTCGCCACGGCGGCGGAGCTGGGCACCCCGGACGTGGACCTGGTGGACATGGGCGCGGGGCGCGGGGAGCTGGTGACCGGCGTCCTCGCCGCGCTTCCCGCCGAGGGCGGCGCGGACCTGGCGGTACGGGCGTACGCCGTCGAGCTGGCCGACCGCCCGGAGGGCCTGGACCCCCGCGTGCGGTGGTGCGCGGAGCCCCCGGACGGGGTGCGCGGGCTGCTGTTCGCCAACGAGTGGCTGGACAATGTGCCGCTGCCCGTCTCGGAGACCGACGCGGACGGCGTCGAACGGTACGTCGAGGTGCGCGCCAGGGACGGCGCGGAGCGGCTGGGCGCGCCGGTCGCCGGGGCGGACGCGGCGTGGCTGCGGCGCTGGTGGCCGTCGGCCGGTCCGGGCAGCCGGGCGGAGATCGGCCGCCCGCGCGACGAGGCGTGGGCGGCGGCGGTCGCCACGGTGTCCGCCGGGCTCGCGGTGGCGGTGGACTACGCGCACGTACGCGGGCGGCGGCCGTCCTGCGGGACGCTCACCGGCTTCCGGGCCGGCCGCGAGGTCCGTCCGGTGCCGGACGGCAGCTGCGACCTGACCGCGCACGTGGCCCTGGACGCCTGCGCGGCGGCGGCCGGTCCGCCCGCCGTGCTGCGCACCCAGCGCGAGGCGCTGGCGGCCCTGGGCGTCGCCGGCACCCGCCCGCCGCTGTCCCTGGCCACGACGGACCCCGCCGGCTACGTCCGCGCGCTGGCCTCGGCGGGCGAGGCGGCGGAGCTGACGGCCGCGGGCGGCCTGGGCGACTTCGGCTGGCTGGAACACCGCAAGCGGAGTCTGGCCCCCTGCGGCGATTGAGGAGCGGGGTCCGGGGCAGGGCCCCGCGGCGACGGCACGCAAGGAATACTGGCCTCCATGACGGAGACGACCATCGGCATCGGCGGCGCGGCCGAAAGCACCGACATGGTGCTGAACATCGGCCCGCAGCACCCCTCCACGCACGGCGTGCTCCGCCTCCGCATCGTCCTGGACGGCGAGCGCGTCCAGCACGCCGAACCGGTCGTCGGCTACATGCACCGGGGCGCGGAGAAGCTGTTCGAGGCGCGCGACTACCGCCAGATCATCATGCTCGCCAACCGCCACGACTGGCTGTCCGCGTTCTCCAACGAACTGGGCGTCGTGATGGCCGTCGAGCGCATGCTCGGCATGGAGGTCCCCGAGCGCGCGGTGTGGACCCGCACGCTGCTCGCCGAGCTGAACCGGGTCCTCAACCATCTGATGTTCCTCGGCTCGTACCCGCTGGAACTGGGCGGGATCACCCCGGTGTTCTACGCGTTCCGGGAGCGCGAGGAGCTGCAGACCGTGATGGAGGAGGTCTCCGGCGGCCGTATGCACTACATGTTCAACCGGGTGGGCGGTCTCAAGGAGGACCTGCCGGCCGGCTGGCTCGGCCGGGCGCGGGACGCCGTCGCCGCGGTCCGCTCCCGGATGGACGTGTACGACGAACTGGTCCTCGGCAACGAGATCTTCCGGGGCCGCACCCGGGGCGTCGGCGTGCTGTCGGCCGAAGCGGTGCACGCGTACGGGGTGTCGGGGCCGATCGCCCGCGCCTCGGGCGTCGACTTCGACCTGCGGCGCGACGAGCCGTACCTGGCGTACGGGGAACTGCGGGACACCCTGAAGGTCGTCACCCGGACCGAGGGCGACTGCCTGGCCCGGTTCGAGTGCCTGCTGGAGCAGACGCACAACGCCCTGGACCTCGCGGACGGCTGCCTGGACCGGCTGGCCGGGCTCGCGCCGGGGCCCGTCAACCAGCGGCTGCCGAAGGTCCTCAAGGCGCCGGAGGGCCACACGTACGCCTGGACGGAGAACCCGCTCGGGGTCAACGGCTACTACCTGGTGTCCAAGGGCGAGAAGACGCCGTACCGGCTCAAGCTGCGGTCCGCGTCGTTCAACAACATCCAGGCGCTCACCGAGCTGCTGCCGGGGACGCTGGTCGCCGACATGGTGGCGATCCTGGGCTCGCTGTTCTTCGTCGTCGGCGACATCGACAAGTAATCGGCAAGTAACTCCGCCGACGCCGCGTCAGGAGATCGCGCTGCGCAGCTCCGCCACGTCCAGCTGTTCCGTCTCGTCGTGCGCGGTGAGGTCGATGACCTTGCCGACGGCGCGCTCCCTGGCCGTGTCCGAGCGGTGCGCGGCCAGCGCCTCCTCGCCGACCACGTCGGCCAGGTCCTCGTCCTGAACGGACTCGATCGCGGCGCGCTCGGCGGCGGGCTCGACGGCGGGCGGCGCCTCCTTCTGCGTGCCGAAGAAGTCGAAGCCGCCCTGCGGGACCGCGCCGCGGCGGGGTCCGGCGTACGGGACGACGGCGCTGGCGGCCGGCACCGGTCGCGTGGCCGGGACCGGGCGGGAACGCTCCTCGACCTGCCGGTTCCGGGCCTCCTCGGCGACGCGGCGGGCCTCGTCGGCGGCGCGCCTGGCCTGCTGGAGGGCGGCGTTGCGCGGGAGGTCGGCCAGCGCGCGGGCGGCGCGGGCGAACGCCTCCGGGGTGGGTGTGGAGCGGGCGGGGGGCAGTTCGCGGGCGGGTGCGGACGCCTCGATGGCGAGCTGCCTGCGGCTCTCCAGGACGCTGGCGCGCTCGGTCTCGGCGGTGGCGTACCGCCGCAGGAGCGCGGCGTGTTCGCCGCGCAGCCCGGCCAGCTCCACCCGCTTGCGGCGCAGCTTGGTCTCCAGGCGGGCGCGGATCTCACGCGCCTCCTCCAGGTCGGACTCCAGCTCCGCCGCGCGTTCCTCGGCACGCCACTCGTCGCTCGCGCGGGCGCGCGTCAGCTCGGCGACCCGGCGGCCCGCCTCGCGGTCCCAGCCGCGCATCAGGACCGCGCCGGTGACGGCGGCGGCCGCCGCGACGGCGACCAGGGCCCGCAGGACCATGGGTTCGGTCGGCAGCCAGGCGCCCGCGGCACAGAGCACCGCCGCTCCGGCGACTGCCGAAGGCGGAAGGATTCTGTGCAGTGGGGGCGAATGGCGGTGGCGTCCACGTGGCATGGCCCGAAATTTACCGTGTGCGCGGCGTACTTGGGGAGCCGCCCGTCAATCCGTGCCCGGTAAGTTACCCGGCGGCTCCCCCTTGCGGGTGTTCCGGCCCGTTGCGGGGCCCGTTCACCGGTGCGTGTTCGCTACTTCTCGATCAGCCCTTTCGACTGAAGGTATTCGCGGGCGGCGTCCGCCGGCTTGACGCGTTCCGCGTCGACCTTGCGGTTGAGTTGTGCGAGGTCCTCGGTGGTGAGAGCGCCGGTGAGGCGGCCCAGCGCGTCGGCGATCTCCGGGGCTCCGGCGTCCGCGGCGTTGAGAACCGGAAGGACGTTGTCCGCGTTCTGGAGCTTCTTGTCGTCCTCCAGGAACACCAGGTCGTAGGTGTCCAGCACCGCGTCGGTGGTGGTGGTGAGAACCAGTTGGTCCTTGCCGTCCTTGACGGCCTGCTTGGCCTGCGGGGTGCCGACGCCCTTGGGGTCGATTCCGGTGACGTCGATGCCGTACGTCTTCTCCAGACCGGGTGCGCAGAACGGCCGTATCTCGCACTCGTCCCCGGCGGCGATGCGGACGCCGATCTTCGCGGCGCCGAGATCCGAAAGGGTCTTCAGCTTGTGCTTGTCGGCGAATTCCCTGGTCACCGCGAACGCGTTCTGGTCGACGGCCTTCCCCGCCGGGAGCACCTTCAGTCCGCGCGGTTCGGCGAGCTTCTTGAGGGCGGCGACGGTGGCCCCGGCGTCACCCGAGGCGACGGGCTTCGCGGCGGCGTCCTCGGCGCCGTTCACCTTGGCGTTGAGGAATTCCGCGATGGTGGCCGCGTATTCCGGTACGACGTCGATCTCGCCCTTCTCCAGGGAGGGTTCGTAGAGTTCGCGGTTCTTCACCGTGGTGACGGAGGTGCTGTATCCGGCGTCGGCGAGGATCTGCGCGTACAGCTCGGCGAGCACCTTGGACTCGGTGAAGGCGGCGGCGCCGACGACCAGCGAGCCCTTCTTGCCGGAGTCGCCGGCGGCCGGGGCGCCCTTGTCCTGTTCCAGGCTGTCCCCGCCGCACGCGGCGAGCGAGCCCGCGAGCGCGAGGATGCCGATGACGGCACCGGCCGTGCGTGAGGTCCTGGTCATGTCTCTTCTCCGTCCACGGCGGCGGCGCGCCGTATGCGACAAGTGATGGATGTGCGGCATGCGTTGCGGGGCGCGGCGGCGCGGGCCCGGCGCCGTCACGCGGGGCGGCGGCGCAGCGGGGACAGCAGGCGGTCCAGGGCCACCAGGACCGCTTCCACCAGCAGGGCGAGCGCGGCCACCAGCAGCGCCCCCGCCACCACCTGCGCGGTGTCGTACGTGTTGAAACCGGCGGTGATGATCCGGCCGAGGCCGCCCTGGCCGACCATGGCGGCGATGGTCGCCGTGGCCACGACCTGGACGGCGGCGGACCGCAGCCCGGTCATGATCAGCGGGTACGCCAGCGGCAGCTCGACGCGGAGGAAGAGCTGACCGCCCGACATGCCCATCCCGCGCGCGGCCTCCGTCACCGCCCGGTCCACCTCGGTCATCCCGACGTAGGCGTTGGTCAGCAGCGGCGGCACGGCGAACAGCACCAGCGCGGTGATCGTGGGTATGTAGCCCGCGTTGCGCAGGGGCGAGACCATGAAGAGGGCCAGCACCGCGAAGACCGGGACCGCGCGGCCGATGTTGGCGAGGTTGACCGCGAGCGCGCCGCCCCTGCGGATGTGGCCCAGATACAGCGCGACGGGCAGGGCGACGGCGCAGGACAGGGCGAGCGCCACGCCGCTGACGTACAGGTGCTCGCTCAGCCGGTGGGCGATTCCGCTCTCGCCGGACCAGTTGGCTCCGGTGGTGAGCCAGGTCCAGGCGTCCCCGAGGACTCCCATGTCAGACCGCCTTCGCCGGGCCGGGCGCGTCCGTGCCGCCGTGCGGGGCGCGGACGCGGGTCCAGGGGGTCAGCAGCCGCTGCACGCCGAGCAGCAGCAGATCGGCGACGATCGCGAGCAGCACGCAGAGCACCGAGGCGGCCAGCACCTGTGCCTTGAAGAAGCTCGGCAGCGCGTCCTCGATGAGGTTGCCGAGGCCGCCCCGGCCGACGATCGAGCCGACCGTGGTGAGCGCGATCGTGGAGACCGTGGCGATGCGTATGCCGGCCATCAGCGCGGGGAGCGCGAGGGGCAGTTCCACCTCCCACAGCAGGCGCAGCGGCCCGTACCCCATGCCGTGCGCGGCCTCCTTCGCCTCCTCGGGCACCGCTTCGAGACCGGCCAGGATGTTGCGTACGAGGATGGTCAGCGAATACAGCACGAGCCCGGTGACCACGAGCGCGGCGGAGAGCCCGAACAGGGGCAGCAGGAGCGAGAACATCGCGAGGGACGGCACGGTGTAGAGCACCGTCGTCAGTCCGAGGACCGGTGCGGCGAATCCCCGGCCCCGGCGGGCGAGGAGCGCGAGCGGAAAGGCGACGGCCACGCCGATCGCGACGGATACGGCGGTGATCCAGATGTGCTGGAGGGTGGCGTCCGTCAACTCCTGGCTGCGGGTACGGAGATACTCGCCGCAGATCCAGTCGTTCGTCACCAGGCAGTTCTGTCCGGCCATCCGTCCCCCCACCCCCTGTTCGCCTTCTCGTACTGATGTCCGGCGAGCCTATCCTCGACCACTGACAATCGCCGGAGCCGTTGTATTCCAGCAACATGTCCTTCACAGAACACCCGCGACAATGGGGAACCATGATCCGTTTCGAGCAGGTCACCAAGCGGTATGCGGACGGCACCACCGCCGTCGACGGCCTTTCCTTCGAGGTCGCCGAGGGTGAACTGGTCACGCTCGTCGGACCGTCGGGCTGCGGCAAGACGACCACCATGAAGATGGTGAACCGGCTGACCGAACCGACCGAGGGGCGGATATTCCTCGACGGGGACGACATATCCACCATCGATCCGGTCCGGTTGCGCCGCCGTATCGGCTATGTGATCCAGCAAGTGGGCCTCTTCCCGCACAGGACGGTCCTGGAGAACACCGCCACCGTTCCCCATCTCCTGGGCTGGAAACGCGCAAAGGCCCGCGCACGCGCCGCCGAACTCCTCGACCTGGTCGGACTCGACCCTTCCGTTCACGGCGGCCGATATCCGGAACAGCTCTCCGGCGGGCAGCGCCAACGCGTCGGGGTGGCACGGGCGCTGGCCGCCGATCCGCCGGTCCTGCTGATGGACGAGCCTTTCGGCGCGGTGGACCCGGTCGTGCGCGAACACCTCCAGAACGAATTCCTGAAACTCCAGGAACAGGTCCGTAAAACCATCCTGTTCGTCACCCACGACATCGAGGAAGCGGTGCGCCTCGGCGACCGCATCGCCGTCTACGGGCAGGGCTCCGTCGAGCAGTTCGACACCCCCGGAACGGTGCTCGGCGCCCCCGCCAACGCCTATGTCGCCGACTTCGTGGGCGCCGACCGGGGACTCAAGCGGCTCGCCGTCACCCCCGTCGAGGAGAGCGACCTCGACCATCCGCCCGTCGTCCGCCTCGACGACCCGCTGTCCGGCGCGGCCGCGCGCCTGCGCGAGGACGCCGCCCGCTGGGCCGTCGTCCTGGACGGCGACGGGCGCCCGTACGGCTGGCTGACCGCCGACGACGCGAGCCCCGGCGCCAAGGGCACCGTCCGCGACCGGGTCCGCCGGATGGAGGCGTCGCTCCCCCTCGGCGCCCCGCTCAAACCGGCCTTCGCCACCATGCTCCAGCACGACGCCGGCTGGATCGCCGTCACCGACGGGACGGACGGCGGCGGCCGCTTCCTCGGCGTGCTCACCCCGGCCCGCCTGCACGAGGCGCTGCGCCGCTCGGTCGGCGCGGACGGGCGCTCCGTACCGCGCGCGCAGGTGTCGGTCGAGAGCGCCACCTGCGTGGCGGAGGCACCGGCCGGGTAGACGCGACGCCCCCGGCCCCCGGCCCTGGGCACCGCCCCCGGCCCCCGCCCCGCCCCCGGCCGTCCTCAGCTCTCGCTCAGCCGGCTGCTCAGCCACTCCAGCGCGGCCGGGATCTCCCGGCGCCAGGTGTTGAAGTTGTGCCCGCCGCTCTTCAGCACGATCGACGAGACCTGGGCCGGCCGCTTCACCTTGGCGATGAACTTCCTGGTCGACGCGTAGTTCGACTCGCCCTGGCGCGACGTCGTCACCAGGAACGAACCGGCCGGCTGCGGCCGGTTGTCCAGCGTCCACATCAGGTCCGCGCGGCGCCGCGCGGACTCGTCGCCGTGGAAGAGGTCGCCCGTCGTCGGGTCCTCGGCCGCCTTGTAGTACGCGGACAGGCCCGCGCTCGCCGCGTACCTGTCCGGGTGGTGCAGCCCGATCTTCAGGGCGCAGTACCCGCCGGTCGAGTTGCCGATGATGCCCCAGTTGCGGGCGTGGCCGCCGACCCGGTAACCGGCGGAGACGGCGTGCGGCACGTCGTCGGCGAAGAACGTCTCCGTCTGCGGCCCGCCCTCTATGTCCACGCACTCCGTGTCACGGGGCGGCGCCACGGTCGGACGCAGCATCACCAGGATCATCGGCTGCGCCCGGCCCGCCTTCACCCGGTCGAACGCGGTACGCGGATAGCGCAGGCCCTCGATGAGGTTCTCCGCGGTGCCCGGATAGCCGGTGAGCACCACGACCGCCGGGAACTTGCGGTGTGCGTACGCCGGCTGGAAGTACTCCGGCGGCAGATACACGTACGCCGGGGTCTCGATGCCGGTCCGCCGGCCGGAGATCACCACCTTGTCGATCCGGCCGCCCCTCGTGGGCACCGCCCCGCCCGGCACGTCGGGCCGCCGCGTGTCCACCCGGACGATGTTCTTCGCGGCGAGCGTCCCGGCCGCGTGGTCGGTGACCACCCCCATCTCCTGCTTGCGGCCCAGCAGGTCCGCCCAGGAGCCGTAGAAGAGGAAGCTGTTGTTGGCCAGCAGCCCCACCGTGGCGAACAACGCCACCTGGGTCGCCAGCAGCATGCCCACCCGCCCCAGCACGGCGCGCGCGCCGCGGCGGGCGAGCCGCGGCCAGCACCAGACGGTGGCGGTGAACAGTACGACGGCCAGCGCGATCGCGAGGACCAGCACTGGCTTGCCGGTAAGGCCCATGACCGATGAACTTTCTGTCAGTAAATTTCCGGGAAGCGGGTGAACCCGCGCCCCGGAAGCCTCGTCCTAGAGGGCGCACACCGTCCGCAGCGCTTTGGCCGCCGGACGCAGGAACCTCTCGCGGAGCCACGGGAAGCGATGTCTGTCACGCTAGATGGGGATAAATCAGGATCGGTTCCGGTTCGCACACGTACGTTCGTGCGCGCTCCACGGCCGGAGGCCGTACCGGCGCTCGTCGGCACGGCCTGCACCGTCGTCGGACTGATCGACGTCGCCGCCGGGGTCTTCCCGCGCTTCCGGCACAGCCGCATGCACAGTCTGGCCGAAGTGCTCCCCGGCGCCCTCGGCCCCTTCGCCGCCGCGCTCTCGCTGAGCACCGGCGTCCTGCTGCTCCTGCTGGCCCACGGCCTCAAGCGGCGCAAGCGACGTGCCTGGCGGGCCGCCGTCGTCCTCCTCCCCGCCGGGGCACTCGCCCAGTTCGCCTACCGGCACTCGGTCATCGGCACCGTCCTCTCACTGGCGCTGTGCTACCCGCTGCTGCGCCACCGGAGCGAGTTCGCCGCCCTGCCCGACCCGCGCAGCCGGTGGCGGGCGCTGGCCAACTTCGTGCTGCTCGGCGCCGGATCGCTCGGCCTCGGCCTGGTCGTCGTCAGCGCCCACCCCAACCGCCTGGTCGGCAGCCCCAGCATCGCCGACCGGCTCCAGCACGTGCTGTACGGCCTGTTCGGCTTCGAGGGGCCCGTCGACTACGCCGGGGACACCTCCTGGACCGTCGCCTACTCGCTCGGCGCCCTCGGCCTGCTCACCGCCGTCACCACCATCTACCTGGCCCTGCGCCCCGAGCACCCGGCCGCCCGGCTCACCGAGGACGACGAGACCCGGCTGCGCGGCCTCCTGGAGCGGCACGGCGGGCGGGACTCGCTCGGCCACTTCGCGCTCCGCCGCGACAAGGCCGTCGTCTTCTCCCCCAGCGGCAAGGCCGCCGTCTGCTACCGCGTCGTCTCCGGCGTGATGCTGGCCAGCGGCGACCCCATCGGGGACGTGGAGGCGTGGCCCGGCGCCATCGAACGCTTCATGGACGAGGCACGGGCCCACTCCTGGACCCCCGCCGTCATGGGCTGCGGCGAGACCGGCGGCGAGGTCTGGACCCGCGAGACCGGGCTCACCGCCCTGGAGCTGGGCGACGAGGCGGTGGTGGACGTCGCGGATTTCTCCCTCGCCGGACGCGCGATGCGCAACGTACGCCAGATGGTGAAGCGCATTGAGCGGGGCGGCTACGAGACCCGCGTCCGGCGCGTGGCCGACATCGGCGACGCCGAACTCGCCCGCATCCGCCGCGCCGCCGCCGACTGGCGCGGCACCGACACCGAACGCGGCTTCTCCATGGCGCTCGGCCGGATCGGTGACACGGCCGACCGGGACTGTTTCCTCGCCACCGCCCACAAGACCGACGAGGACAGCGCCGACTCCCCGTACGGCGACCTGAAGGCCGTCCTCCACTTCGTGCCGTGGGGCACCGACGGCATGTCCCTCGACCTCATGCGCCGCGACCGGGCCGCCGACCCGGGCATGAACGAGCTGCTGATCGTCGCCGCGCTCCAGGCCGCGCCCCGGCTCGGCATCGAGCGCGTCTCGCTGAACTTCGCGATGTTCCGCTCGGCCCTGGCGCGCGGCGAGAAACTGGGCGCGGGGCCCGTCCTGCGGGTCTGGCGCGGGCTGCTGATCTTCCTCTCGCGCTGGTTCCAGATCGAGTCGCTGTACAAGTTCAACGCAAAGTTCCGGCCACGCTGGGAGCCCCGTTTCGTGGTGTACCGCGCCGCCCGCGACCTGCCCCGCATCTCCTTCGCCGCGATGCAGGCCGAGGGCTTCGTGAACCTCGCGCTCCCCCGCCCGCTGGCCCGCCGCCTCCCCGTCGCGCCCCGCCGCCCGTGCGCCCACGTCCCCCCTCCGGCGGGCGGCCAGGGCGCCCGCACGGCGTAGATGTCCCCCGTACGGGCCTACGCTGGTCATATGAGTACGTTGCGTGGAACGGTCCAGGGGCTGCCGGAGTGGGACCGCTGCGCGGTCATGGGGGTCGTCAACGTGACCCCCGACTCCTTCTCCGACGGAGGCCGCTGGTTCGACACCACGACGGCCGTCAAGCACGGCCTCGACCTGGTCGGCGAGGGCGCCGACCTCGTCGACGTCGGCGGAGAGTCGACCCGCCCCGGCGCCACCCGGGTGGACGAGTCCGAGGAGCTGCGCCGGGTGATCCCGGTCGTCCGCGGCCTGGTCGCCGAGGGCGTCACGGTCTCCGTGGACACCATGCGCGCCCGCGTCGCCGAACAGGCGCTCGCGGCCGGCGCCGTCCTCGTCAACGACGTCAGCGGCGGCCAGGCCGACCCGGACATGGTCCGCGTGGTCGCCGCCGCCGGGGCGCCGTTCGTCGTGATGCACTGGCGCGGCTTCAGCGAGTCGATGAACAGCCGCGCGGTGTACGGGGACGTGGTCGCCGAGGTCGTCGCCGAGCTGCGCGCCCGGATGGACACGGTGGTCGCGGGCGGCGTCGCCCCGGAGCGCCTGGTGATCGACCCCGGACTCGGCTTCGCCAAGGACGCCCCGCACGACCTCGCGCTCCTCGCCCGGCTGGACGCGCTGCACGAGCTGGGCCGGCCGCTGCTGGTGGCCGCCTCCCGCAAGCGGTTCCTGGGCCGGGTGCTGGCCGGGGAGGAGGGCGCCGCACCGCCGCCCGCCCGCGAGCGCGACGCGGCCACCGCCGCCGTCTCCGCCCTCGCCGCGCGGGCCGGTGCCTGGGCGGTACGCGTGCACGAGGTCCGGGCCACCGCCGACGCCGTGCGGGTCGCCCGCGCGATCGAGGGAGCCGCGTGACCGCGCCGCGGGACGACCACGCGGAGGCCGCCGCCGACATCGCGGCCGTCGAGCGGGCCAACACGGCGTACTACGAGGCGCTGGAGCGCGGCGACCTCGACGCCCTGACGGCCGCCTGGCTGCCGGGCGAGGACCTGACGGTCTCCTGCGTCCACCCCGGCTGGCCGGTGCTCAGCGGGCGGCGCGAGGTGCTGCGCAGCTACGCGCTGATCATGGCGAACACCGAGTACATCCAGTTCTTCCTGACGGACGTCGGCGTCTCCATGACCGGCGACACCGCACTCGTGACCTGTACGGAGAACATCCTCAGCGGCGGCCCCGCCGAGGAGGGCGCCTCGCTCGGGCCGCTCGTCGGCCAGCTCGTCGTCGCGACGAATGTGTTCCGGCGCACTTCGGACGGCTGGAAGCTCTGGTCGCACCACGGTTCGCCCGTACTGGCCGAAACCGGCGAGGAAGAGGACGAAGCGACCCCTTCCTGAGCCGGCCGGTGCCCCCGGCGGGGCACAAAGGGGGCTCGAATGCGGGTCCGGCCGGATTGGAACCGGCCGCATCGGGGTATCAGCGGCTATCTGTTCCGTGCCCGAACGCCCTCCCCCGCGGGAAAAGGGTGTCGGTGCGCGCGGGTAGATTCGAAATCGGGTACCCGGCCGACCGCACACGGCCCCGTGCCCTACGACCAACGACAGCAGGAGTGATTCGCGTGGATCGTGTCGCGCTGCGCGGCCTCAAGGCCCGCGGGCACCACGGCGTCTTCCCCCGTGAGCGGGAGGAGGGCCAGACGTTCATCGTCGACCTGGTGCTCGGCCTCGACACCCGCCCCGCGGCGGCCGCCGACGACCTGACGAAGACCGTGCACTACGGCGTGGTCGCGGAGGAGGTCGTCGCGGTGGTCCGGGGCGAGCCGGTCGATCTGATCGAGACGCTCGCGGAGCGCATCGCCCAGCAGTGCCTCAAGCACGGCGGCGTCGAGGAGGTGGAGGTCGTGGTGCACAAGCCGGACGCGCCCATCACCGTCCCGTTCGACGACGTCACCATCACCATCACCCGGAGCCGAGCATGACTGCATTTTCCACCGAAGGGCAGAGCGACCCGACCGTACAGCCGGTGCCCGCCTCCGTGGTCGAGCAGGTGGACGCGGCGGACAGCACCCTCTCCAACCCCAAACTCGCCGTGCTCTCGCTCGGCGCCAATCTGGGCAACCGCCTGGAGAACCTCCAGGGCGCCATCGACGCGCTGGAGGACACGCCCGGCCTCCGGGTCAAGGCGGTCTCCCCGGTGTACGAGACGGAGCCGTGGGGCGTCGCGCCCGGCTCCCAGCCGTCGTACTTCAACGCGGTGATCGTCGTGAAGACGACGCTGCCCCCGGCCTCCCTCCTTGAGCGCGGCCAGGCCGTCGAGGAAGCCTTCGAGCGGGTCCGCGAGGAGCGCTGGGGGCCCCGCACGATCGACGTGGACATCGTCTCCTACGCCGACGTCGTCTCGGACGACCCCGTGCTGACCCTCCCCCACCCCCGCGCCCGTGAGCGCGCCTTCGTCCTCGCCCCCTGGCACGACGTGGACCCCGAGGCCCAGCTCCCCGGCGCCGGACCGGTCGCCGAGCTGCTGAGCGGTGTGGGGCGCGACGGGGTGCTTCCCCGGACCGACCTGGAACTGCGGCTGCCCGAGTAGTCGTTAGGCTCTCAGCACACAGCACGACGGACCACAGCACGACGGACCACAGGCGGCGAAGGGCGGCTCACCCGGTGAAGCAACTACGGCTCGGAGTCCTGGCCGGCCTCTTCGCCGCCGCCGGGGTCCTCTCCTGGGGCGGCGCCCGCCTCTGGGACTCCTTCGGCACCCTGCCCAGCGTCCCGCTGGCCGCGCCCATCGTGCTCGCGGTGATCGCGGTCGTCCTGCTGGCCACGGCCCTGTCCATCCGCGCCCGGCTCCGCGCCCAGCGCGAACGCCGCCCCGGCGCGAAGGGCGTCGAGCCCCTGATGGCCGCCCGCGCCCTGGTCTTCGCCCAGGCGAGCGCCCTCGTCGTGGCCCTGGTCGCCGGCATGTACGGCGGCACCGCCGTCTTCCTGCTCGGCTCCCTGGACATCCCGCCCCGGCGCGACCAGGCCATCTACGCCGGCTTCGCGGTCCTGGCCGGCTTCGCCGTCATCGCCGCGGCCCTCTTCCTGGAACACATCTGCAAGCTCCCCGACGACCGCGACGACGACAGACCGAACGCGGCGGCTGCCTGAGACCGGCTGACCTGGCCCTACCAGGGCTGCCGGGCCAGGTGCCCGTTGACGAGGAACGTCGGGTACGGGTCAAGCCGGCAGGTGTAGAAGGTGAACGGCTTGGCCACCGCCGTGCTCTCGCGAACTGCGGTGACCTCGACCCAGGCGGACTCCTTGAGCTGGACAGGGTGCCGCTCTGCCTTGAACGTCCCACGAGCGGCCCAGTTGTCGACGACGACCAGATGAGAGGCGATCCCGCGCGGCCGGGGAGTGAACCGCGCCCCGATCACCTGTGCCAGCTCGGCCAGAAACCCGACATTCGCGCTGACCAGCACTCTGCCGTCCCATGTCCTGCTCCGGCAGCCGTCCCCGTCCGCGTACCCGTCGAGAAATCCGTCGAACACGTCCCTGTCCCGCAGGACCACACGCGGGAACCGCTGCCGCATGTGGTGCGCGTCGCCGCCGGTGTACTGGCGCATGGCGTCGGCCAGGTACGAGGAGACCACGCGCACCCGGAATCCCGGTACGTCCCGCCCCAGATAGCCGGAGGGCCTGGTCACGGCCTCCAAACGGGCGGACAGCCCCGTGGCACTGCGCAGGCATCGGGCGTACTTCGTGGCAAACGCCTTGTCGTTCACGACGAGCGAGACGTAGTTGGCGCCCACGGTGCCATCCGCACACGTCGCACCCACGAAATAGCCGAACTCGTAGCCGGGTCGGATCGTCAGCCTCTTCCGGCACAGCTTCCTGGCCTGCGCCCAGGCCAACACCGTGCCTGCGGCATCGCGAGCGTGCACCCAGCCGTCCGGCGTCCCCAGCAACTGCTCCGGAGCCACGGTGAACGTCGCATGGCTGGTGACCACGTCCACGGCCTCACGGCTCCTGGCAGCGCTCACAGTCACCACGGTTGTCCGGGCGGTCCGGTCTCCGTCCAGCGTCCACAGCTCCGAGCCCACGCGGACGTTTGCGGCTCGCTGCCGCCCTCCCACCGCGTTCACCGTTTGCCGACTGGGCAATCCCCCCACAGCGCCCCTCCCGATTCACACGCGCTCGCATGAATCGGGAGGTTACGTCCCGGCACCGACAATCCGACTGTCAAGCCAGTATCAGGCTCATCGCCTCGGCCCGTGTGGTCGCGTCGCGCAGTTGTCCGCGCACTGCCGACGTCGTCGTCTTGGCGCCCGGTTTGCGGATGCCCCGGACCGACATGCACATGTGCTCGGCTTCGACGACCACGATCGCGCCCCGCGCGTCCAGGATGCGCATCAGCGAGTCCGCGACCTGTGTGGTCAGCCGCTCCTGGACCTGCGGCCGCCGGGCAAAGACCTCGACCAGTCGGGCCAGCTTCGACAGACCGGTGATCTTGCCGCTCTCCGCCGGGATGTATCCGACGTGCGCCACTCCGTGGAAGGGAAGCAGATGGTGCTCGCAGAGACTGACGATCTCGATGTCCTTCACCAGGACCATCTCGTCATGCCCCAGGTCGAACGTCGTCGTCAGAACGTCCTCGGGCTCCTGCCGCAAGCCGGCCAGGATCTCCTTGTACGCCCGCGCCACCCGGCCGGGGGTCTCGCGCAGGCCCTCGCGGTCCGGGTCCTCGCCCACGGCGATCAGCAGCTCTCGGACTGCGGCCTCGGCACGCTTCTCGTCGAACTCGCCGATCTCGGGCCGGGGGTCCAGCGTCACCGGGTCGGTCATGTGTGCCTCGTTCCTTGAGCCGTCGCCGCGGGGGCATCCGCGCAGGTGTACGGAAAATGCCGCGCCCCCAACAGGCTAGAACCTGGGGGGCGCGGCATCCATTCCGGGCCCGGTGCGAACCCCGTGACAGGGGCCACACCGGGGGTGTGACTAGCTCTCGGGGCGCTCCTCGGGCAGCGTCTCCTTGGTGGTGGAGACGCTGTCCGCGACCGCGCCGCCGGCCGTGCTCGCCCCGTTGGTGAGGGCCAGCTCCTTCGGGGAGAGGACCGGCGGGCGGGTGGACGGGGTGCGCCGGGCGGAGCCGGTCCACGCGGGGCGGGCCGGGCGCTTGACGATCGGGGCGAAGATCTCGGCGATCTCCTCCTTGCCCAGCGTCTCCTTCTCCAGGAGGCGCAGGACCAGGGTGTCCAGCACGTCGCGGTTCTCGACGAGGATCTCCCACGCGTCGTTGTGGGCGGTCTCGATGAGCTTCTTGACCTCTTCGTCGACCAGCGCGGCGACCTCTTCCGAGTAGTCGCGCTGGTGGCCCATCTCGCGGCCCACGAACGGTTCGGTGTTGTCGCCGCCGAACTTGATCGCGCCGAGCCGCTCCGTCATGCCGTACTGCGTGACCATCGCGCGGGCCGTGGCCGTGGCCTTCTCGATGTCGTTGGCGGCGCCGGTGGTCGGGTCGTGGAAGACCAGCTCCTCGGCCGCGCGCCCGCCCAGCATGTACGCGAGCTGGTCGAGCATCTCGTTGCGCGTCGTGGAGTACTTGTCCTCCTCCGGGAGCACCATCGTGTAACCGAGGGCGCGGCCGCGGGAGAGGATCGTGATCTTGTGGACCGGGTCCGACTGCGGAGAGGCCGCCGCGACCAGGGCGTGTCCGCCCTCGTGGTACGCGGTGATCTTCTTCTCCTTCTCGGACATGATCCGGGTCCGCTTCTGCGGGCCGGCCACGACGCGGTCGATGGCCTCGTCCAGCATGGCGTTGTCGATGAGCTTCTGGTTGCTGCGCGCCGTCAGGAGCGCGGCCTCGTTCAGCACGTTCGACAGGTCGGCACCGGTGAAGCCGGGCGTGCGGCGGGCGACGGCGCCGAGGTCGACGTCCGGGGCGACCGGCTTGCCCTTCTGGTGGACCTTGAGGATCTCCAGGCGGCCCTGCATGTCCGGGCGGTCCACGGCGATCTGGCGGTCGAAGCGGCCCGGACGCAGCAGCGCCGGGTCCAGGATGTCCGGCCGGTTGGTGGCGGCGATCAGGATGACGCCGCCCTTCACGTCGAAGCCGTCCATCTCCACGAGGAGCTGGTTCAGCGTCTGCTCGCGCTCGTCGTGACCGCCGCCCATGCCGGCGCCGCGGTGGCGGCCGACGGCGTCGATCTCGTCGACGAAGACGATGGCCGGGGCGTTCGCCTTGGCCTGCTCGAAGAGGTCGCGGACCCGGGAGGCACCGACACCGACGAACATCTCGACGAAGTCGGAACCGGAGATCGAGTAGAACGGGACGCCCGCCTCGCCCGCGACGGCGCGCGCGAGCAGGGTCTTGCCCGTACCGGGAGGCCCGTACAGCAGGACGCCCTTGGGGATCTTGGCCCCGACGGCCTGGAACTTCGCCGGCTCCTGGAGGAATTCCTTGATCTCCTGGAGCTCCTCGACCGCCTCGTCCGAACCCGCCACGTCGGCGAAGGTCGTCTTGGGGGTGTCCTTGGTGATCAGCTTGGCCTTGGACTTGCCGAACTGCATGACCTTGGAGCCGCCGCCCTGCATCTGATTCATCAGGAACAGGAAGACGACGACGATGAGGACGAACGGCAGCAGGGAGAAGAGGATCGAGACGAACGGGGACTGCTTCGAGGGCGAGACGGTGTAGCCGTCCTTGATGTCGCCGCTCTCGAACTTCTTCTGCAGCATGTCGGCGAGCTCGACGCCCTGGTTGCCGATATAGCTCGCCTGGAACTTGCTGCCGGATTCGTCGGCCAGTTCCTGGCCGTCCTTCAGCTCAATCTTGATGATCTGGTCGTCACCGGTGGTGAGTTTGGCCTGGTTCACCTGGTTCTTGCTGATCGCCTGGATCACCTGGCCGGTGTCCACCGTCTTGTAGCCGCCGCCCGAGCCGACGACATTCATCAACACGACCACGGCGAGGACGGCCAGCACGATCCACATGACCGGCCCACGGAAGTATCGCTTCACGTCCATCCATACGGAGCGAGATTCGCCCCGTCCCTCCTGCCCGTAGGTAAATGCTGCTGTGAGTAAAGACTGTTCTTCGGACGGTACCCCAGCATGGTCACCGGCGTCCGCCTCGGACGTACGGCAATCCCGCCTTCTGAGGCTCAACGGCGGAGGACCCGCCAGGGTTCCCGGTATCCCCTGTCGCGGGTCCTCGTGCCCTCAGCCTCCGTATACGTGCGGGGCGAGGGTGCCGACGAAGGGCAGGTTGCGGTACTTCTCCGCGTAGTCGAGGCCGTAGCCGACGACGAATTCGTTGGGGATGTCGAAGCCGACCCACTTGCAGTCGAGCGCGACCTTGGCGGCGTCCGGCTTGCGCAGCAGGGTGCAGATCTCCAGCGAGGCCGGCTCGCGCGAGCCGAGGTTCGACTTCAGCCAGGACAGCGTCAGGCCGGAGTCGATGATGTCCTCGACGATCAGGACGTGCTTGCCCTTGATGTCGGTGTCCAGGTCCTTGAGGATGCGGACGATGCCGGAGGACTGGGTGCCCGCGCCGTACGAGGAGACGGCCATCCAGTCCATGGTGACGGGGGTGGACACCGCGCGCGCGAGGTCCGCCATGACCATGACCGCGCCCTTGAGGACCCCGACGAGGAGCAGGTCCTTGCCGGCGTACTCCGCGTCGATCTTCGCGGCCAGCTCGACGAGTTTCGCGTCGATCTCTTCCTTGGTGAGAAGCACCGACTGGAGGTCGGTGCCCATGTCCTTCTCGTTCACCCGCGTCTCTTTCTGTGCCTGCCGGGTCCGGGATGGAGTCCCGGACGCCTGCGGGGCCGCTCGCCCTGCATGTCAGCCGCTCGTGCGTCAGCTCTGCCGGATGACCAGTCTGCCACCCTGGCGCAGGGCTTCGACGCGGCCGGGGAGGTTGATGGCCTGCTGGCCGCGCCAGCCGGTGACGAGGCGGTCCACTTCCTCGATGTGCCGGGCGAAGAGGGAGCCGGCCGGGGCGCCCGCGTCTATGACGGCGCGGCGCAGCACCCGGCGGCGTACGGCGGGCGGCAGCACGTACAGCTTGGCGCACTCCAGCCGGCCCGCCTCGTCGCGTACGTCGCGGTCGGCCTCGGCGGCCCAGGTGTCGAGGGCGTCGGCGTCGTCGCGGGAGAGCTGGGCCGTACGGGCGAGGGCCTCGACGACACCCTTGCCGAGGGCCTTCTCCAGGGCGGGCAGGCCCTCGTGGCGCAGCCGGGAGCGGGTGTAGGCGGGGTCGATGTTGTGCGGGTCGTCCCAGACGGGCAGGGACTGGGCGAGGCAGGCGGTGCGGGCGGTCTGCCGGTCGAGCTGGAGGAAGGGGCGGCGGTAGCGGCCGGCCGGGCCGGACGCGGCGGCCATGCCGGACAGGGAGCGGATGCCGGAGCCGCGGGCGAGGCCCAGCAGGACGGTCTCCGCCTGGTCGTCGCGGGTGTGGCCGAGGAGGACCGCGGCGGCGCCGTGGCGTTCGGCGGCGGCGTCGAGGGCGGCGTAGCGGGCGTCGCGGGCGGCGGCCTCGGGGCCGCCCTCGCGGCCGACGCGGACGGCGACGGCCTCGACGGGGCCGAGGTCCATGGCGCAGAGCCGGGCGGCGACCTCGGTGGCGCGGGTGTCGGAGCCGTCCTGGAGGCCGTGGTCGACGGTGATGCCGCCGGCCCGGACGGGGAGTTTGCGGGCCTCGAAGGCGAGGGCGGAGGCGAGCGCCATGGAGTCGGCGCCGCCGGAGCACGCCACGAGGACGAGGGGGGTGTCCGTATCGGGGCGGCCGGGGAGTGTGCCGCGGCGGCTGCCCGCCCCGGCCCGGGCGAGCTCGGGGTGCGGGGCGGCGTGCCCGGCGCGTCCGGTCTGTTCGGCGTAGGCGTCGATGACGTCGTGGAGTACGCGGCGGACCGCCAGGCGTATCGCCGCGACCGCAGGATGGGGACCCATGTCCGGTGCCCTTCGTGAAGGTCTTCAGGGGGAGTCTCGGAGTGCCGGGACGGGAAGGAGTGCCGTCACTCAGAGTGCGTCGATGGTGACAGAGCAATGCCGTTCATCGAGCATTGCACGCCTTCCCATGCCCCTACGGTCCCTCGGATGGGTGATTACCGGCGCGTTGCCTTCGGAGCCGGGGGCGTGCTCACGACTCTGCCTTACGGTGCACCCTCGCGATCCAGTCCTCGGGCCGGGCGATCTCGGCCTTGGTGGGGAGCGTGTTGGGCGAGGTCCAGACGCGGTTGAAGCCGTCCATGCCGACGCGGTCGACCACGGCGCGCACGAAGCGCTCGCCGTCGCGGTACTGGCGCAGTTTGGCGTCGAGGCCGAGGAGCTTGCGCAGGGCCTGGTCGAGGCGGCCCGCGCCGCGGGCGCGGCGCTGCTGGAACTTCTCGCGGATCTCGGCGACGGAGGACACCACGTCGGGGCCGACGCCGTCCATCACGTAGTCGGCGTGTCCTTCCAGGAGGGACATGACGGCGGTGAGGCGGCCGAGGATCTCGCGCTGGGCGGGGGTCTGGACGAGTTCGACCAGGCTGCGGCCGCCGTCCTCGTCGGCCTCGCCGTCCGGCCGGCCGCCGACGAGGGCCTGGACGGCCTCGCGCAGCCGCTCCAGGAAGGTCATCGGGTCCACGTCGGTCTCGTCCAGGAACGACTGGATCTCGCCCTGGAGGTGGTCGCGGAGCCAGGGCACGGCGGTGAACTGGGTGCGGTGGGTCTCCTCGTGGAGGGCGACCCAGAGCCGGAAGTCGTGCGGGTCGGCGTCCAGCTCGCGCTCGACGTGGACGATGTTGGGGGCGACCAGCAGGAGCCGGCCGCCGCCGTCGGCGGAGGCGGGCAGGTCGCGGGTGGCGGGGGCGAAGGTCTCGTACTGGCCGAGGACGCGGGAGGCGAGGAAGGACAGCAGCATCCCGACCTCGACGCCGGTGACCTTGGAGCCGACCGCGCCGAACACGGCGCCGCCCGCGCCGCCGCCGCGCCGTTCCTCCATCTTGTCCAGGAGGGGGCGCAGCAGTTCGCGGAAGCCGGCGACGTTGGCCTTGATCCAGCCGGCGCGGTCCACGACGAGGACCGGGGTGTCCTCGGGTTCGGTCCCTTCGGGGATCATCCGGGTGAAGGCGCGGACGTGCTCCTCCGCCGCCTTCGCGTGCCCGCGCAGTTCCGCGACGACTTCGCGGGCCTCCTCGCGGCTGATCTCGGGACCCGGCCGCACGAGGCGGGTCGCCGTCGCGACTGCGAGGTTCCAGTCGACCATCCCTGCACCACCGATGCTCGTCATGCGTCAACCGTACGTGCTCGGCCCTTGTCGCGGTGAGGTGTTGGCGGGCTCATCTCCGGCCGGCGCCGAGCGCGGTGGCGAGTTCGTCGAGGGCTTTCTGGGCTTCGGCGGGGGCGGTGGTGCCGGAGGCGAGGAAGGCGAAGGCGAGGAGCCGGCCGCGGGTGTCCACGACGGTTCCGGCGAGGCTGTTGACGCCGGTGAGGGTGCCGGTCTTGGCGCGGATGAAGCCGGTGCCGCCGTCCTCGGTGGTGTAGCGGCGGCTGAGGGTGCCGGTGAATCCGGCGACGGGCAGGCCGGTGAGGACGGGGCGGAGTTCGGGGTGGCCGGGGTCGGCGGCGCGGGCGAGGAGTCCGGCCAGGAGGGCGGCGGTGACCTTGTCCCGGCGGTCGAGTCCGCTGCCGTCGGCGATGTTCACGCCCTTGAGGGGGAGGCCGAGCTTCTTGAGGCGGGCGGTGACGGCCCGGCGGCCGCCGGCGAAGTCTGCGCGCTGCCCGGCGGCGATGGCGGTCTGCCGGGCGAGGGCCTCGGCGATGTCGTTGTCGCTGTTGGTCAGGGCGCGTTCGACGAGGCCGGAGAGCGGGGCGGAGAGGTGGGTGGCGACGGTGTGGGAACCCTTGGCGGGGCGGCCGTGCGCGGGGGCGCCCTTCGTGTCGATCCCGGCGTCGTCCAGGAGTCCGGCGAAGGCGCGGGCGGCGTCGCCCGCCGGGTCCTCGGTGCGCGGGGCGGGGCCCTTGGTGGAGTCGTCACGGCGGCCCTCGTCGACCATGAGGGCGCTCATGGGCGCGATGTTCTCGTTGGGGCCGATCGGGTGGTGGGAGGGGCCGGTGTAGCGGGAGGTGTCGTAGCGCAGGTGCACGGAGCGCGTCTTGCCGGCCTTGAGGGCGCGGGCGGTCTCGGTGGCCAGGGCGCGCAGGTCGGCCTTGCGGAGGGTGGGGTCGCCGCCGCCGACGAGGGTGACGGTGCGCAGGTCGGCGGAGGCGCGGACGGTGGTGGGGATGCGGTGGGCGGGGCCGAGGGCGTCGAGGGCGGCGACGGTGGTGGCGATCTTGACGGTGGAGGCGGGGGTCATGGGGGCGTCGGCGCCCTTGCCGTAGAGGCGTTTGCCGGTGGCGGTGTCGATGACGACGGCGGCGCGCCGGGTGCCGAGCGCGTCGTTCCCCATCAGCGGGTCCAGGACGGCGCGCAGGTCGCGGGTGGCGCCGGCCGGGGCGTCCCGGCTGACGGTTCCCCCGGTGCCGAGGGCGTCGAGGACGGCGGGGGCGCTGGGGGCGGGGGCGGGGCCCTCGGGGTCTGCGGCGTGATGTACGCCACCTGTGCGGGCGGCGGCGGTCGCCCGGTCCCGCTCGGCCTTACGCTGACCCGAGTCCCAGGGGCCGGCGGCGAGGACGGCGCCGGCCGCGAGGGCCAGTCCGGCGACGGCGGAGACGGCTGTGAACTGCCAGTTGTTCACGGGGCCGCGTACGCCCGAGCGGGCCGCGAGACTTCCGCCCGGCCCGCCGGACGGTTCGGTCGACGGTCTTTCCACCGGCTCGGCCACCGTTGACCAGCCCCTTTCGCGAGCACACATCTGCGTGAGGGACACTTAACCACCAGTCGTATGTGTTGATCATGGAGGAGCCACCCGTGGAGTTCGACGTCGTTATCGAGATCCCGAAGGGTTCGCGCAACAAGTACGAGGTGGATCACGAGACCGGCCGGATTCGTCTGGACCGTCGGCTCTTCACCTCGACCAGCTACCCGGCGGACTACGGCTTCGTCGAGAACACCCTCGGCGAGGACGGCGACCCGCTGGACGCGCTGGTCATCCTGGAGGAGCCGACGTTCCCCGGCTGCCTCATCAAGTGCCGCGCGATCGGCATGTTCCGGATGACCGACGAGGCCGGCGGCGACGACAAGCTGCTGTGCGTCCCGGCGTCGGACCCGCGGGTGGAGCACCTGCAGGACATCCAGCACGTGTCGGAGTTCGACCGTCTGGAGATCCAGCACTTCTTCGAGGTCTACAAGGACCTGGAGCCTGGCAAGTCCGTCGAGGGCGCCGACTGGGTCGGCCGCGCCGAGGCCGAGGCCGAGATCGACGCCTCGCGCAAGCGCCTGGAGGCGCAGGGCGGCGCGCACTGACGTTCCGCTTCCGGTAAGCGGTTGGTGAAACGGGCGGTACACCTCTGGTGTGCCGCCCGTTTCGCGTGGCCTCCCTTGGGCGTGGCCATACTGGGCAGGAGTGCGGCCGAGGACGCGAAGCCGAGGAGGAGCGAGGTCGAGTGGTGGCGGAAGCGGGCGGGTCCGAGGACGAGAAGCCCCAGTCCGACGAGGCGCACAGTGCCTTCTCGCGGCCGGCCGGGACCGAGCCGCCCGCGGCGCCGCCCGAGGAGGACAGCCCGACGTCGGAATTCGCCCTTCCGGCAGGGGTGACGCCCGAGCCCCCGGCGGCGGGTTCCGGTTCCGGTACGGGTTCCGCTTCCGGGTCCGACACGATCGGTTCGGCGTTCGCCCCGCCGAGCACGTACAGCTTCCGGGACTCGCCGCCGGCCTTCACTCCGGCGCACGGCATCCCGATGGTCAAGCTGACCGAGGAGGCGCCCTGGCAGGACCGGATGCGCACGATGCTGCGGTTGCCGGTGGCCGAGCGCCCGGCGCCGGAGCCGGTCCAGCGGCACGACGAGGCGGCGCCCGCGGTGCCGAGGGTGCTCGACCTGACCCTGCGCATCGGGGAGTTGCTGCTGGCGGGCGGCGAGGGCGCGGAGGACGTCGAGGCGGCGATGTTCGCGGTGACGCGCAGCTACGGTCTCGACCGCTGCGAGCCGACCGTGACGTTCACCCTGCTGTCGATCTCGCACCAGCCGTCGCTGGTGGACGACCCGGTGACGGCGAGCCGTACGGTACGCCGCCGGGGCACGGACTACACCCGGCTGGCCGCGGTCTTCCGGCTGATCGACGACATCACGACGGTCGAGGGCGAGGTGTCGCTGGAGGAGGCGTACCGGCGGCTGGCGGAGATCCGGCGCAACCGGCATCCGTATCCCGGCTGGGTGCTGACGCTGGCGGCGGGCACGCTGGCGGGTGCGGCGTCGGTGCTGGTCGGCGGTGGCGCGCTGGTGTTCCTGGTGGCGATGGTCGGGGCGATGCTGGGTGACCGGCTGGCCTGGGTGTGCGCGGGGCGCGGCCTTCCGGAGTTCTACCAGTTCGTGGTGGCGGCGATGCCGCCGGCCGCGATGGGTGTGGCGCTGACGCTGACGCACTGGTCGGACGTGCGGCCCTCGGCGGTGATCACCGGTGGGCTGTTCGCGCTGCTGCCGGGGCGGGCGCTGGTGGCGGGGGTGCAGGACGGGCTGACCGGGTACTACATCACGGCCTCGGCGCGGCTCCTGGAGGTGATGTACTTCTTCATCGCGATCGTCACCGGGGTGCTGCTGGCGCTGTACGGGGGCCTTCAGCTGGGCGCGGAGCTGAATCCGGAGGCGCGGCTGATCTCGCACGACCGGCCGGTGATCCAGATCCTGGCCTCGATGGTGCTGACCCTGTCCTTCGCGATCCTGCTCCAGCAGGAGCGGGCGACGGTCCTGGCGGTGACGCTGAACGGGGGCGTGGCCTGGGTGGTCTTCGGGGCGATGGCCCGTACGGGCGGGCTGTCGGCGGTGGCCGCGACGGCTGCGGCGGCCGGGCTCGTCGGCCTGTTCGGGCAGTTGTTCTCGCGGTATCGCTACACCTCGTCGCTGCCGTACATCACGGCGGCGATCGGGCCGCTGCTGCCCGGTTCGGCGACGTACTTCGGGCTGCTGGGTGTGGCGCAGAACGAGCTGGACCGGGGGCTGGCGTCGCTGTCCACGGCGGTGGCGACGGCGCTGGCGATCGCCATCGGGGTGAATCTGGGGAGCGAGATCTCCCGGCTGTTCATGCGGGTGCCGGGGGCGGTCGGCGGGGCGAACCGCCGCGCGGCCAAGCGGACGCGCGGCTTCTGACGGACGGGCCGGCGCTCAGCGCTTGGCGTGGCGCCCGCCGCGGCGGCCGGGGCCGGCGGCCGGCTCCTGCGGGGGGACCTCGCCGTTCGCGGCGGTCCCTTCCTTCTTGCCCTTGCTGCGGGCGCGCAGGAACTCGATGATGATCGGGACGACCGAGATCAGCACGATGAGGACGAGCATCGCCTCGATGTTCTCGTGCACGAACTTCACGTTGCCGAGGGCGGCGCCCAGCAGGGTCACGCCGACACCCCAGAGAACGCCGCCGATGATGTTGAAGATGATGAACGAGCGGTAGTTCATCCGGCTGACCCCGGCGATGATCGGGGTGAAGGTGCGCACGATCGGCACGAAGCGGGCCAGGATCAGCGACTTCGGGCCGTGCTTCTCGAAGAACTCGTGGGCCTTCTCGACGTTCTCCTGCTTGAAGAGGCGGGAGTCGGGCCGGCTGAAGAGCGCGGGGCCGACCTTGCGGCCGAAGAGGTACCCCACCTGGTCGCCGATGATCGCCGCCAGGGCGACCAGGACGCAGACCAGCCAGAGCGGGGTGTGCAGCTTGCCCGTGGTCACCAGCAGGCCGGTGGTGAAGAGCAGGGAGTCACCGGGCAGGAAGAACCCGATCAACAGCCCGGACTCGGCGAAGACGATGACCAGCACGCCGATCAGGCCGAATTCCCCGATGAGATAGTCCGGGTCCAGCCAGCTCGGTCCGAGCGCAAGCGTATTCAAGGGTCCGGGCTCCAGGATGAGGTGTCGACAAACGGCTGCGTGGCCGCCCCAAGCTATCAACGCCTCGGGTCGGCCACGGGTTCCACCCGCCCTCTTGACCGTTTACGCCCGGCGGCGGGCGTTCGCCTCGATCGCGTCGCGCAGATGCGCGGCGAGCCCCGGCCGCACGGCGTCGTAGAACGCGGTGAAGCGCGGGTCGGAGACGTACATCTCGCCGAGGCCCCGGTGGATGTCGTAGCCGCACTCGTAGAACCGGGAGCAGATCTGGAGCCGGTGCTCCTCCGCGAGGTCCATGGCGCGCTCGCCGTCGGCCGGCTCGCCCGCGTCCATCAGGGCCGTGTAGCGCTCGCCCCAGTCGGCGTTCTCGGCCTTGATCCGCAGCCAGTCCTCCTTGGTGAGGCGGGCGGTCCGGCGCCGCGACTCGGCGTAGGCGTCGGTGGAGCCCCAGCGCCGTTCGGCTTCCTCCGCGTACTGTTCGGGGTCCTTGTCGCCGAAGACCTCGAACTTCTCCTCGGGTGTGAGGTCGATGCCCATTCTGCGTGCCTCCATGGCTGTCTCTACGGCGGCGGCCATCCGCTGGAGTTCGGCGATCCGGTGGGACAGCAGGGTGTGCTGCCGGCGCAGGTGCTCCTGCGGGTCCGCGTCCGGGTCGTCGAGCAGGGCCGCGATGTCGTCGAGCGGGAATCCGAGCTCCCGGTAGAACAGGATCTGCTGCAACCGGTCCAGATCGGCGTCGTCGTAGCGCCGGTGGCCCGCGTGGCTGCGGCCGCTCGGCGAGAGGAGGCCGAGGGAGTCGTAGTGGTGCAGGGTGCGCACCGTGACCCCGGCGAAGCCGGCGACCTGTCCCACGGAGTGCTCCATGGTTCCCCGCTCCTTCCTGTGTGGGTACGCCTGCGAGCCTGGGTCCTGACGTGACGTGAGGTGCAAGTCCGCCCCGGTGCGGACGCGTACCCTTTGTCCCTTTTCACGCCCTTTGGATCGCTATGGTGTGGCGATGACGACCGATTCCGCCGTCGCCGAGCCGGTTCCCGCCCGTCGGCTGCTCGCGCTCATCGTGCCCGCCCTGGCCGTCGGGGTGGCCTCGGCCCTGGTGCTGCTCGGGGTCAGCCTCCTCGCGGAGGAGTTGCAGGACGTCCTCTGGAAGACGCTGCCCGACGCGCTGTCGGTCGGCCGGTACTCCTCGCTCTGGATGATCGTCATGCTCACCGTCACCGGCCTGGTGACCGGCCTGGTGGTCAGTACGGTGCCGGGCCGGGCCGGGCCGGACCCGGCGACCATGGGCCTCGTCGACCCGCCGCTGCCCCCGTACGTGGTGCCCGGCCTGCTCGTGGCCACCGTCCTGGCCCTGGCGGGCGGCGTCAGCCTGGGCCCGGAGAACCCGATCACCGCCGCCAACATCGCCCTGGCCGCCTGGGCCGGACGCCGGATCGCCCCCGGCGCGCCCGGACAGCTGTGGCTCGGGCTCGCCGCCGCCGGCACGGTCGGCGCCCTCTTCGGCACCCCGGTGGCCGCCGCCCTCATCCTCACCGAGGCACTGGCCTCCGCACCGGGGCCCGGCGCGCTCTGGGACAAGCTGTTCGGGCCACTGGCGGCCGGGGCCGCCGGATCGCTGACCATGGCGCTGGCCGAACACCCCAGCTTCGACCTGTCGCTGCCCGCGTACGCGCACACCGGCTGGGGCGATCTGCTTTCCGCCGCCGTGATCGCGTCCGCCGGAGCGGTCCTCGGCCTCGCGGCGGTGTACGCGTTCCCGCTGGTGCACCGGTTCTTCCGGGCCCTGCGGCATCCGGTGCTCGCCCTGACCCTGGGCGGCCTGGCGCTCGGGCTGCTCGGGGCGCTGGGCGGACACCTCACCCTCTTCAAGGGGCTGGACGAGGTGAAGACGATCGCCGCCGATCCGGACGGCTGGTCGGCCGCCGGGTTCGGGGCGATGGCGGTGGTGAAGACGGCGGCCCTGGTGATCGCCGCGACCTGCGGCTTCCGGGGCGGCCGGATCTTCCCCGCGGTGTTCTCGGGCGTGGCGCTCGGGCTGTGCGCCCACGCGCTGGTGGACGGGGTGCCGGTGGCGCTCGCGGTGACGTGTGCGGTGCTGGGCGTCCTGCTGGCCGTCACCCGGCAGGGCTGGCTCAGCCTGTTCACGGCGGCGGTGCTGGCCGGGGACACCGCCCTGCTCCCGGTGCTGTGCGTCGCCCTGCTGCCCGGCTGGCTGCTGGTCACCGGCCGCCCGCTGATGCAGCTGCGCGAGGACGGCACGCCGATGCGCTGAACGGGGGCCGGGGCGCGGCGCGGGCCGCGCCGGAGGCCCGCCCACCGGACGGACCAGCATCGGGTGGCACCCGTACGGGCCGCCCGTATCGTCGGATTCGTCCGGTCTCGCGGGCGCGAGCCGAGAAGGGCAGGTCCGTGATGCCGCTCCACCGTGGCTCCGCGCACGAGGGCGAACCGTCGGCCGCGCAGCGCAGGCTCGCGCTCAACCCGTTCTACGGGGAGGCCGACCCGGTCGCCGGCATGGAGTCGGCGCCGCCCCGGCACCGGATGCCGGACGGGCCGCTGCCGCCCCACACCGCGTACGGGCTCGTCCACGACGAGCTGATGCTCGACGGCAACTCGCGGCTCAACCTCGCCACCTTCGTCACCACCTGGATGGAGCCGCAGGCCGCGGTGCTGATGGGCGAGTGCCGCGACAAGAACATGATCGACAAGGACGAGTACCCGCGCACCGCCGAGCTGGAGCGGCGCTGTGTGTCGATGCTCGCCGACCTCTGGCACGCCCCCGACCCCTCGGCGGCCGTGGGCTGTTCGACGACCGGGTCCAGCGAGGCGTGCATGCTCGCCGCGATGGCGCTCAAACGCCGCTGGGCGGCGAAGAACGCCGACCGCTACCCGGCGACCGCCCGCCCCAACCTCGTGATGGGGGTGAACGTGCAGGTGTGCTGGGAGAAGTTCTGCACGTTCTGGGAGGTCGAGCCGCGCCTGGTCCCCATGGAGGGCGACCGCTTCCACCTCGACCCGCAGGCCGCCGTCGACCTCTGCGACGAGAACACCATCGGGGTCGTGGGCGTCCTCGGCTCCACCTTCGACGGCAGCTACGAGCCGATCGAGGAGCTGTGCGCGGCCCTGGACGGACTCCAGGAGCGCACCGGCCTCGACATCCCGGTCCATGTGGACGGGGCGTCCGGGGCCATGGTCGCGCCGTTCCTCGACGAGGAGCTGGTGTGGGACTTCCGGCTTCCCCGCGTCTCCTCCATCAACACCTCCGGCCACAAGTACGGGCTGGTCTATCCGGGCGTCGGCTGGGCGCTGTGGCGGTCGTCCGCCGAGCTGCCCGAGGAGCTGGTCTTCCGGGTGAACTACCTGGGCGGCGACATGCCGACCTTCGCGCTGAACTTCTCCCGGCCCGGCGCCCAGGTCGTCGCGCAGTACTACACGTTCCTGCGGCTGGGCCGGGACGGCTACCGGGCCGTGCAGCAGGCGGCGCGGGACGTGGCGACGGGCCTGGCCGCGAAGATCGAGGAGCTGGGCGACTTCCGGCTGCTCACCCGGGGCGACCAGCTCCCCGTCTTCGCGCTGACGACGAAGCCGGAGGTGAAGTCCTACGACGTCTTCGACGTGTCACGGCGGCTGCGCGAGCGGGGCTGGCTGGTGCCCGCGTACACCTTCCCGGCCGACCGGGAGGATCTGTCGGTGCTCCGCGTCGTGTGCCGCAACGGCTTCTCCTCCGACCTGGCGGAACTCCTCATCGAGGACCTGCGGCTGCTGATGCCCGAACTGCGCGCCCAGCCGCACCCGCTGACCCGCGACCAGAACGCCGCCACGTCCTTCCACCACTGAGGGTTCAGCGGCCGAGCCGCGCGAACCGCCGCACCGCGAGCGGGAAGAACACCGCGAGCAGCACCAGCGGGCCGAGCACCGCGAGGAGCTGGGCGTGGCCGGCCGCCCAGGAGCCGCCGTCCGCGCCCGGGTTGCCGCACAGTTCGCGCACCGCCGTCGCGGTGGCCGAGAGCGGGTTCCACTCGACGGCGGCGCCCAGCCATCCGGGCATCGTCTCCGGCGTGGCGAACACCGTGGACAGGAAGCCCACCGGCCAGACCAGGATCTGCACGGCCTGCGCGCGCTCCGGGCGCCCGGCCACCAGCGCGAGCAGGATGCCGAGCCACAGCATCGCGAACCGCAGCAGCAGGAGCAGCCCCATCGCGCCGAGCGCGGCGCCCGGCCCGTGGTGCCAGCGCCAGCCGACCGCCAGGCCCACTCCCGTGAGCACCACCAGCGCGGCCGCCGACTGGAGCATGTCCGCGGCGGCCCGGCCGACCAGCACCGCCCCGGAGGCCATCGGCATCGAGCGGAACCGGTCCACGACCCCCTTCTCCAGGTCGCGGGTGACCGCCAGCACCGTCGACTCCAGACCGAAGCCCATGGTCAGCGCCAGCATGCCGGGCACCAAATACTCCGCCGTGTCCCCCTCGACGCCGCGCCCGCCGCCGACCAGATAGGTGAACATCAGCAGCAGCATCACCGGGAAGGCCAGGCCCACCGCCACCTGGCCCGGCTGCCGGGCCCAGCGGGCCAGTTCGCGCCGGATCATCGTCCAGGAATCGGACACCGCCCACGTCACCGCGCTCATGCGGCCACCTCCGTCTCGTTCCGGCCGCCCGTCAGGGTCAGGAAGACCTCGTCCAGGGTCGGGCGGCGCACCGCGATGTCCTCCGCCTCGATGCCCGCGTCCGTCAGCGCCCGCACCGCCGCGGCGAGCGCCGCCATCCGGTCCGGGGCCGGGGCGCCGACGATCCGGCGCTCCGGGTCGGTGACCACGCCGCCGTCGAGCAGCGCGGCGGCGCGCGCCAGCTGGGAGGCGTCGCGCACGACGACGTCGATGCGGTCGCCGCCGACGCGGGTCTTCAGCTCGTCGGCCGTGCCCTCGGCGACCACCCGGCCGCCGTCCATCAGGGAGATCCGGTCCGCCAGCTGGTCCGCCTCCTCCAGGTACTGCGTGGTGAGCAGCACGCTCGTGCCGTCGCCGACCAGGGAGCGCACCGCCGCCCACACCTCGGCCCGGCCGCGCGGGTCGAGGCCGGTCGTCGGCTCGTCCAGGAACAGCACCTCGGGGCCGGTGATCAGCGAGGCCGCCAGGTCCAGGCGGCGGCGCATGCCTCCGCTGTAGTGGCGGACGGCCTTGCGGCCGGTGTCCGCTAGGCCGAAGCGGTCGAGCAGTTCACCGGCCCGCGCCCCGGCCCGGCGGGCGCCCAGGTGGTGCAGCCTGCCGAACATCTCCAGGTTCTGCCGGCCGTCCAGCTCCTCGTCCAGCGCCGCGTACTGCCCGAGCAGCCCGATGCGGCGGCGGACCTCGCGCGGCCGGAGCCGCACGTCGTACCCGGCGACCTCGGCCCGGCCCTCGTCGTACCGCAGCAGGGTCGCCAGGGCGCGGACCGCCGTGGACTTGCCGGCCCCGTTGGGTCCGAGCACGGCATGCACGGTGGAGCGGGCGACCGTCAGGTCCAGCCCGTCCAGCGCACCTCCCCCCGTACCGTTTGCGCATTCCCTCGACCATGATCGCGTCCCGCACGGCCACACCCCCAGTAGTCAAACTTGACTAGCACGTCGAAGGTAAGCCACGATCCGGCATTGGTCAAACTTGATTAGTCGGGTCGGCCGTCAGTCCGCGTCGCCCGGATCGGGGATGCCCGTCGCGTACGGGTTCTCCTCGCCCTCGGCGAGTACGCCGACGAAGGGCTCCCCCTCGCCGGCGAAGACGTACGCCCCGCCCTCGATGCGGGCGATCAGGCCGCGCGTCCACTCCGCGCCGGCGTCCGCCGAGTGCACCCAGTAGTTCATGACCTCGCCGATGTGGCCCAGCGCCTCGGGCCCGCCCTCCGGGAGGTAGTGCTCGGTGACGGCGGTGCGCCAGGTGGCGAGGTTCTCCAGCCGCTCACGGAGCAGCGCGACCGCCTCGGTGCGCTCCAGGTCGACGATGAAGCCGATGCCCGCCGAGAGGACGTCCATGCGCTGGTCGTACGAGGTCAGCGAGGTGCGCAGCAGGGCGAGGTACTCCCCGGTGCCGCGCTCGGTGATCTCGTACTCGATGCGCGGCGGGCCGCCCGCCGTGCTCGGGGCCACCTCGTGGGCGAGGAGCATGCCCTGCTTCGCGAGCTGCTTGAGCGCGTGGTAGACGGAGCCGGGCTTGGCGTTGGACCACTCGTGGGCGCCCCAGTACTCCAGGTCGTTGCGGACCTGGTAGCCGTGGGCCCGGCCGTGCTGGCGCACGGCGCCGAGGACCAGCAGCCGGATCGCGGACATGCCCTCACCTCTCTGGTCAACCCGGTGACCAGAGTAACGGGAGGGGCCGTGCGGGGTCGGATCAGAAGGGGAAGACGCTGCGGCCGTGCTGGACGGAGATCCACTTCTGGGTGGTGAACGCCTCCACCGCCGCGTCGCCGTTCATCCGGCCGAGGCCGGAGTCCTTCTCGCCGCCGAAGGCGATGCCCGGATCGTCGTGCACGGTGGAGTCGTTGACGTGGAACATGCCGCTGCGGATGCGCTGGGCGAACCGGACCCCGCGCCCGGTGCGGGCGGTGTGCACGGCGCCGCTGAGACCGTACGGGCTGTCGTTGACGATGCGCACGGCCTCGTCCTCGCCGTCGAAGGCGACCAGCAGCGCGACGGGCCCGAAGATCTCCTGGTTCAGCAGCGGGGAGCCCTCGGGCAGCCCGGTGAGCACGGTCGGCTCGACGAGGTTGCCGCGCACCCAGCCGCGGACCGGCGCCTCGGCGCCCTCGGCGATCGCCTGGTCCACCAGGACGGCCAGCGAGTCGGCGTGGAAGGTGTTGATGACCGGGCCGATGCGGGTGTCCGGCTCACGCGGGTCGCCGGTCTTGAGGGCGGCCACACGGGCGCAGAACTTCTCGGTGAACTCGTCGGCCACCGCGCGGTCCACGAGGATGCGGTTGGCGGCCATGCAGACCTGGCCGGAGTAGATGAACCGGCTGAAGACGGCGGCGTCCACCGCGTAGTCGACGTCGGCGTCGTCCAGGACCACCAGGGCGCTGTTGCCGCTGAGTTCGAGGATGGTGCGCTTGAAGAGGGCACCCGCCGCGGCGGCGACATGGCGGCCGACGCGGTCCGAGCCGGCGAAGGAGATCACGCTGGGCACGGGGTGCTCGATGAAGGCGTCGCCTATCTCGGCGATGTCCGTGACGACGACGTTGAGCAGCCCGGCCGGCAGCCCGGCCTCCTCGAAGATCCTGGCGACCAGGCCGCCGCCGACGACGGGCGAGTTCTGGTTGGCCTTGACGACGACCGCGTTGCCGAGGGCGAGCGCGGGGGCGACGGACTTCATCGTCACCAGGAGCGGGAAGTTGAACGGGCTGATGACGCCGACGACACCCACCGGCAGCCGGTAGAGCAGGTTCTCCCGGCCGTCCGCGGCGGAGGGCAGGATGCGGCCCTCCGGGGACAGCGCCTGGCGGATGGCCTCCCGCAGGAATTCCTGGGCGAGGCCCAGTTCGTACTCCGCCTTGGTGCGGGTGCCGCCCAGTTCGTCGATGATCGCCCCGGTGATCTCACCGGCCATTCGCTCGGTGACCCGCAGGGCGCGTTCCAGGACGTCGCGGCGGCGGTACGGGCTGGTCGCGGCCCACTCGCCCTGCGCGCGTTCGGCGGCGCGGTACGCCTCGTCCACCTCGGCGGCCGTGGCGATGGTGATCGCGGCGAGCTTCTCCCCGTTGTACGGGTTGAAATCGATGATGTCCCAGGAGCCGGTGCCCGTCCGCCATTCACCGTCGATGTACTGGCCGGCCAGCTCTTGGAAGAAGGACATGCGATCCCTTAACAGCTCAGGTGCAGACTCCTGTGGGAACGTCATCCTACTGAAATTTCAGGAGAGTTGGAGAAGTCCGCGCAGCAGGTCACGACTCTCTTCCGGACCCGGACTGTCCTCGTGGAGCCGCGTCATCGCCTTTTCGTACTGGGCGACCTCCTCGTCCTTGTCCAGATAGAGCGCACTTGTCAGCTGCTCCAAATAGACAATGTCCGACAGATCGGATTCCGGGAATCGCAGCATCGTGAAGGAACCGCTCTCGCCGGAGTGGCCGCCGAAACTGAACGGCATCACCTGGAGCGTGATGTTCGGCTGCTCCGACATATCGATCAGATGCCGCAATTGCGCCCGCATCACCTCGCGGCCGCCGTACGGGCGGCGCAGCGCGGCCTCGTCCAGGACCGCGTGGAAACGGGGGGCGCGCTCGGAGACGAGCACTTTCTGCCGCTCCAGGCGCAGTGCGACCCGGCGCTCGATCTCGGCGGCCGGCGCCCCGCGCATACCGCGCGCGACGACCGCGTGGGCGTAGTCCTCGGTCTGCAGCAGTCCGTGCACGAACTGGACCTCGTAGATCCTGATGAGCGAGGCCGCACCCTCCAGACCGACGTACGTCTGGAACCAGCCGGGCAGTACGTCCCCGTAACTGTGCCACCAGCCCGCCACGTTGGCCTCACGGGCCAGGGCGAGCAGGGAGTCGCGCTCCGCCTCGTCCGTGACGCCGTAGAGCGTGAGCAGATCCTCGACGTCCCTGGCCTTGAAGCTCACCCGTCCCAACTCCATGCGGCTGATCTTCGACTCGGAGGCCCGGATGGAGTAGCCGGCCGCTTCGCGCGTGATGCCTCGCGAGTCACGCAGTCTCCTGAGCTGGGAGCCCAGCAGGATGCGTCGCACCACGGACCCACTCGACTCGCCTGCCGCCACTGGTCCAACCCTCCCCATCGCTTCCTGGCATCGGGGCTCCCCCTGAACCCCAAGTGCCGGATTCTGCCATCAAAACGCTTCAGCCCGTACTCATTCGATTACGGAAATGGGAAGACCTTTGGAAGTGGGCGAAACACGGGCCGGGAAGAAATGACCCGTAAGGGACGGCGTCGGACAGGTCCGGCGCGTGCACGTGCATCTGCCCTTGCATCTGCTGTGCGCATTCGGAACCATGGAGCCCGCGCACCTGCGTGCTCGTTCGTGTTGTGCCGCTGTTCCCCGGTACGCAGTACCGATACAGCCGCGATTACCGGGAGTGCCTCGCATGGGGACGAATGGATCGACGATGCTCGAGCCGTTACGGCAGGGGCTTCCCCCCATCGATCCCTCAGCCGTCTCCGGATCAGCCACCTGCACACTGCCCGCCCGCTACGAAGCGGTGGGCGGGGCTCGGCAGTTCACTCGGGTGACCCTGGGGGGCTGGGGGCTGAGCGAGCGGTTCGACGATGTCGCGCTGGTCGTCTCCGAGCTGGTGACCAACGCGCTGCGGCACGCCCTGCCGGCCGACGCCCCGCGCGAGGCCCAGGAGCGGCCCGTGCGGCTGCATCTGCTGCGCTGGACCTCGCGGCTGGTGTGCGCGGTGCGCGATCCGAGCCATGCCAGTCCGGTCGCCTCGGAGGCGGCGGACTCGGCCGAATCGGGCCGGGGCCTCTTCCTGGTGGAGTCGTTCAGCGACTGCTGGGGATGGCACCCGTCGCCCGTACTGAGTACCGAGAGCGTCGCGGGCACCACCGCGGCGCGAGGCAAGGTCGTCTGGGCGCTGTTCCGGCTCGGCGACCCGGTGTGACGGGGGGCGGTGCGACCGGCCGGCGCACCGCGCAACACACCGCCCGAGGGCCGAACACCGCGGAAATCCGCGTGTGTTCGGCCCTTTGTGGTGTACGGAAGGCGGTTCAGCCCACCAGGTGGTCGAACTCGCCGTCCTTGACGCCGAGCAGCAACGCCTCTATCTCGGCCGGCGTGTAGACCAGGGCCGGGCCGTCCGGGTGGCGCGAATTGCGCATCGCCACTCCCCCGTCGGGCAGTTTCGCGAACTCCACGCAGGAACCCTGGGAGTTGCTGTGTCTGCTCTTCTGCCAGACGACTCCGCGAAGCTCTGTGGCCGCCATGCCGTTGTACACGTGGTGCACAGGACGCTCCCCGAGTTGCAAGGTGCAAGTGTCAACTGTCCGGGATCATAGCTGTGTTCAATTCCTGATGCATGAGCGGATGCACGGGCAGATGCACGTGCACGCGGGGTGTTCCCGCGATTACAGCTCCCGTCCGTAGAGACGCGTAAATGGCCTCTTCGGCTCCCGATCAAGCGAGTTGACCTCACAACAGGCCGTTCGGATCGCTGATAGCTTGTCGGCGGTCACTCAGGTGACCATTCCAATCACAGGGGGAAATCGACATGTACGGGAACGCGCGGACCGGCGCGATACTGACCGCCGGCCTGTTGGCCGCGGTGATGCTCACCGGTTGCGGAAGCGACGGTGACAAGAACGATGCGGACGCCAAGGGGGCGGGGGACGTGAAGTCCCTGGCGGGCGGCTGGATCAGCCAGAAGGACGGCAAGCAGGTGGTGCTGTCCGTGAACGACGGCATGGCCAGCCTGGTCGCCGACGCCCATGTCTGCACGGGGAGCGTCAAGGACGCGGACAAGCCGACGCTGAAGCTGGAGTGCGCGGACGGGGACACCGCACGGACCGCGGGGACCGTCGAGTCCAACGACGGCAAGACCCTCGTCATCGCGTGGGACGGCGGGACCCGGGACGAGCTGAAGAGGGCCGCCGCGGGCGTGGACCTCCCCGACCTGCCGGAGATGCCCGACGTCTCCGGCGACATGGAGGACCCCGGCCTGGGCGGCGACCCGGACATGGACGAGGTCCCGGAGGTCCCGGAGCCGTAGTGCCGTGACATCACGACGTCAGGCCGCGCGAGAAGTCCTCCAGGGCTTCGAGCAGCAGCCCGGCGCTGTTGCGTACGAGCGGGGCGGGAGCCGGTACGCCGGTCACCGCCTCGTCGCGCGCCGCGCACTCCGCCTCCCAGCGCTCCAGCGCCTCGCGGACCGGGGTCCAGTCCGGCACCCGGCGCTCGCGCACCGCCTTCGCGCCCCGGTCCGTCGCCCGGCGCAGCGCCTCCGCGAGCCGGGCGGCCCCCGGTACGGGCGTCGCGCCACCGGGCGGCAGATGGGCCTCCAGCAGCATGGCGACCCGGCCGAACTGGGCCAGGGCGTGCTGGGTGGCGTCGGACGCCCCGTGCGACAGGCCCCGGTGGCGCACCGGTTCGTGGCGGGCGGTCGCCACCGCCTCCTGCCAGGCGACCCGTGCCTCGCGGGTGGCGAGCAGGGCCGCCCGTACGTCGTGGTGGCCGCGCGCGGCCGGGTCGCCGTACTGCTCGACGACGGCGGCGGCGTACCGGCCGTCCGCCTTGAGCCAGTCGCCGAGCCGGGTCCGCAGGCGCGGGGTCTCCCAGGCCGGGTAGACGGCGTACGAGATCATCGCCAGGAGTCCGCCCGCCAGGGTGAGGAGCACCCGCTCGAAGACGGTCTGGGAGAGGTCGTCGCCGGCCATGCCGAGCAGGAAGACGACGTACGCGCCGACGCACGCCTGGGAGACCGCGTAGCCGGTCCGCATCAGCAGGTACATCAGCAGGGCGCAGATCACGGCGAGCACGGCGAGGGGGCCGGTGCCGGGGTGGGCGGCCTGGACGATCGCCGAGGCGAGGAAGACGCCGACGAGGGTGCCGCCGAAGCGGGCGACCGCCCGGGAGTAGGTCTGGGAGAACTCCGGCCGCATCACCATCACGGCCGCCATGGGCACCCAGTAGCCGTGGCCCAGCGGCAGCAGCCGGCCGACCAGGTAGCCGACCGCAGCGACGACGGCGATCCGCACCGCGTGCCGCAGGATCGGGGAGCCGTGGTGGACCTCGCGGCGCATCGACCGCACGATCACCGGCACCAGGCGCAGCAGGCCGGGGCGCGGGTGGTGATCGCGGAGCGGTGTGCCGTCCTCGATGGCCTCGGCGGCCTCCCGCGCCCCGGCCCGCTCCTCCTTCGTGCCGTCGCCCTCGGCGGCCTCGATCACGTCGGAGAGCAGGGCGGCGAGCCGGTCGGCGGCGCGCAGCGGCGGGCCGGCGAGCAGGGCCCCGGTGTCGGGGGTCCTGAGCGCGGCGACGGCCGGGGCGGGCAGCCGGACCGGGTCGCCCTTGCGGATGGCACGCGCGGCGGCGTCGAGCAGCGAACCGGCGGCGGCCAGCAGTTCGCGTACGCGGTCGCGCTGGGGGCCCTCGGCGGGCACGCCCATGGCGGGGTCGGCGAGGGAGGCGAGGACGGGTCTGATGCGTTCGGCGACCCCGCGTGAGCCGTGGAGTTCGGCGGGGCGGCGGCGGGCCTCGCGGGCGGTGACGGCGGCGGCCCGGCGCGCGACCATCAGCGGTTCCGGGTCGAAGTGGGCGACCGGGTCGTGGCGCAGCCGCCGGGCGTAGTCGGCCTCGGCGGCCAGGGCGTCGGCGAGCGCGTCGCGCTGGGCGCCCCATCTGCGGATCGGGAAGAGCACGATCAGCGCGGCCTGGACGACCCCGCCGAACATGATCATCGCGCCGTGCAGGGCGGCCTGGGCGGCGGAGGTGGGCAGGGTGATGGTGACGAGCATGATCGCGACGTTGGACGCGGCGATGATGCCCCCGGTCGGACCGGCCGCCCAGGCGAGCCCGGCGAGGAAGGTCCAGACGACCAGGAGCAGCATGAAGAGCGCGAGATGGGTGCCGGTGACATAGCCGAGGAAGGTGGAGAGTCCGAGGCTGATTCCGGAGACCAGGGCGAGGACCGGGCGGGGGCGCCAGCTGCGCTGGAAGGTGGCGATGGCGGCCTGGAACGCGCCGAAGGCGGAGCTGGCGGCGACCACGGGCCCGAAGAGGGCCAGGCTCACCCCGATGACGAGGGCGAGCCCGGCGGCGCCGCGCACGGCGACGAGCGGTTCGAGGCGCCGCCGCTCGATCTTCAGGCCGGAGCGGGCGGTCTCCTTCAGCGCCCGGAGCCAGCTCATGGACCGAGCCTAGCCGGAATTACCGTTTCGCCCGAGTTATCGGGTCTTGCGGAGTGCTCAGCGGGGGATGCGGCGGGGTTCGGTGCCCATCCGGGCGGCGTCGGCGGCCTCGGTGCCGTGGGTCCAGCCGGCCAGGTCCGTCGCGCCCCGGACACGGGTGGTCGTGGTGTGCGGGAACAGCTCGTCGGCGGCGCGGGTGACCGCCAGGTCCCGGGCGGCCAGGGCCGGGAGGAGGGCGGGGGCGTCCGCCGCGGCCTCGGTGCGGGTGGTGACCGATTCCAGGCGGGTGCCCAGGCGCTGGGCGTAGGCCATGAGGAAGGACTGCCGGAACGTCTTGGTGCGCTTGCGGCCGCCCGCGCGCTGGCCCGCCTCGGCGCGGGTCATCGCGGCCGTGCCCTGCACCAGGAGCGAGGTGTGCAGCAGTTCCACCGCCTCCAGGTCCGCCTCGAAGCCGATGACCGTGCTGAAGCCGAGGTCGCCGTTCCACACGGCGCGACAGCGGTTCGCCGAGGCCACCGCGTCCAGCAGGATCGCCTTGGCCATCTCGTAGGGGGCGTCCACGCCGATCCGGCAGGCGGCGGGGGTGCGGTCGCCGGGCGTGCGGGCGGCGAGCAGGGCCTCGTCGACGCTGTGCCGGGCCATCAGCTCCTGGGCCTTGGCGGTGAGCGCCTCCGCCTCCTCCGGGTAGCCCGTCGCCTCCGCCTTCGCCAGCAGGGCGCGGATGCGGGTGAGCATGCGGGGCTCGCCGGGCGCGGGCGGCCGGTGCGGGGCCTCGCGGGCGGCGCCGGGCGGGGGCCCGACCGGCTCGATGGCGGGCAGGTTCAGCAGGAGCCGGTGCAGGGCGAGGAGCGCGGAGGCGTAGGAGAACCGGTCCGGCCGGCCCGCGGGCGGCGCGGCGGGCAGTTCGGCGAGCTGGGCGGCCCAGCGCGGCGGCAGCCCGTCGTAGCCGCGGACCTCGGAGGCGATGAGCCCGGCGGCCAGCCCGGCGGCGTGCTCGCCGAGGTCGCGGCGGACGATGCGGACGACGTCGGCGGGCAGCCAGCCGCGCCGCCAGGCGCGCCGGACGAACTCCTCGCCCCGGCGCGCCAGCTCCGCGTCGGCCTGCGGGGCGGCGGCGAGCAGCGAGGCGCCGGTGTCGAGGCCGGCGTCGCCCTCCGAGTAGAGGGCGGCCGCGAACGCCTGGTCGATCACCGATTCCATGGGATCAGCGTAAGCAACGCACTGTCCGGGGGGTCTCCGTCCACAGCTGTCTCCACAGGCTGTGGATATCGAACGCGCGCACGAAACCCTGGCTCCCGGCCGCTGTCAGTGCCGGGTGCCAGACTCGGCCGTATGACCGAACGCTGGGCGCTGGCCGTCACGGAGGACGGGGCCGCGCGCCTCGCCCCGCTGGACCGCGCCGGCCGTCCGGCGGGCCCGGTGCTGACCGCGCCCGACGTGGCGGATGCGGTCCGCTCCCGGCCGGACGTCGCGCGCTGGGTGTGGCGTTCCACGGCCGCCGTCTACCCCCGGCTGCTGGCGGCCGGGGTGCGGGTGGAGCGCGCCTACGACGTGGAGGCGGCGGAGTCCCTGCTCCTGGGGTACGAGGGCCGGCTCGGCGAGCCCCGGTCGGCGGCGGCAGCCCTGGCGCGGCTGCGGGGCGGCCCGGTGCCGCCCGATCCGCCGCCCCGCGCCGCGGAGCCCGGCTCCCAGTCCTCCCTCTTCGAGCCGTCGCCGGGCCCGGAGCCGCCGTTGGAGGAGCTGACCGAGGTGTACGCGGCCCAGCTCGCCCGGCACGACGCGACGGACCGGCCGGACCGGATGCGGCTGCTGACGGCCGCCGAGTCGGCCGGGATGCTGGTCGCCGCCGAGATGAACCGCGCGGGCCTGCCCTGGCGGGCCGACGTCCACCGCGAGGTGCTGCGCGAACTGCTCGGCGAGCGGTACGCGGGCGGGGGCGAGCCGCGCCGGCTGGCGGAGCTGGCCGACGAGGTGTCCGCCGCGTTCGGCCGCCGGGTGCGGCCGGATCTGCCGGCCGACGTGGTGCGGGCGTTCGCGCGGGACGGGGTGCGGGTGCGCTCGACGCGCCGCTGGGAGATCGAGTCGCTGGACCATCCGGCGGTCGGGCCGCTGATCGCGTACAAGAAGCTGTACCGGATCTGGACGGCGCACGGCTGGGGCTGGCTCCAGGACTGGGTGCGCGACGGCCGCTTCCGCCCCGAGTACCAGCCGGGCGGCACGGTGAGCGGGCGGTGGACGACCAACGGCGGCGGGGCGCTCCAGATCCCGAAGGTGATCCGGCGGGCCGTCGTCGCGGACGAGGGCTGGCGGCTGGTCGTCGCGGACGCCGCCCAGATGGAGCCGCGGGTGCTGGCCGCGATCTCGCGCGACCCCGGTCTGATGGAGGTGGCCGGTCATGAGGGCGACCTCTACACCGCGCTGTCCGACCGCGCCTTCCACGGCGACCGGGACCACGCGAAGCTCGCGCTGCTCGGCGCGGTGTACGGGCAGACGTCCGGGGACGGGCTGAAGAATCTGGCGGCCCTGCGCCGCAGGTTCCCGCGCGCGGTGGCCTATGTGGACGACGCGGCGAAGGCGGGCGAGGAGGGCCGTCTCGTACGCACCTGGCTGGGCCGGACCAGCCCGCCCGCTGCGGGTCACGGGGAGGACGGGGAGGCCGGAATCCCGCAGGAGGAGCCGGTGCCGGCGGGCGGGGCGGGCGGCGGCGACGAACCGGGCTACGGCCGGCAGCCGGGCTATGCCTCGGCGGACGCGCGGGCGCGGGGCCGGTTCACCCGGAACTTCGTGGTCCAGGGCAGTGCGGCGGACTGGGCGCTGCTGCTGCTGGCGGCGCTGCGGCGGTCGATCGCGGCCGCCGGCCTCCGGGCGGAACTGGTGTTCTTCCAGCACGACGAGGTGATCGTGCACTGCCCGGAGGCGGAGGCCGCAGCGGTGGTGGCGGCGATCCGGGAGGCCGCCGAACTGGCCGGGCGGACGGTGTTCGGCGAGACCCCGGTGCGTTTTCCGTTCACCACCGCGGTGGTGGAGCGCTACTCCGACGCGAAGTGAACGCGCGGTGCGAGCGCGAGGGGGCTGAGGAGGGGGAAGAGATGCGGCCCGAACCGAACCCCCTCCGGTCCGGGCCGTGCGCCCGCCGCGCCTCCGGGGAGAGAGCCCGGAGGCGCGGGGGCGCGGCGGTTACGGCCGCTCGGCCGGTCTGCTCGTCTACCCGCGTTCCCACAACGCGGGGACATTCGGCGGCTCCCAGCCGACCATGGCGGTGTGAGCCTGCAGACAGCGGTACGCGACCCCGCCGTATGTGACGCGGTTGCCCGCGGTGTAGGCCGTCCCGGCCGCCCAGGTACCGCCGGTCGGCGGGTCGGTCGGGTCCGGCGGGTCGGTCGGGTCCGGCTGCTGGGCGACGTTGAGGACGAAGTCGAAACTGCCCTGCTTGCCGGAGCCGGCCGTCCGGACGTTCATGAGCAGCGCGGGGTCGTACAGCATGTCGGTGCCGTTGCGCGGCTCGCCCGGGAAGTACAGCTGGGTGGTGAGGATGCCGGAGCCCGGCGCCTGCACCTTGACGTGGATGTGGCGGGTGCGGCCCGGATACAGGCCCGGCACGATCGTGGTGAGCGTGAACGCGCCGCTCTGGTCGGTGAACTGGTGACCGCGGAAGTTGTACCCGCTCATGTCGTAGCCACCGTTGTTGTCGGCCTGCCAGAAGTCGAGCAGCACGCCGGGGATGGGGCGGCACTCACGGCCGAAGACGTAACCGCTGACGGTCAGCGGGACGCCGGGCGTCGAGGAGGTCACCAGGCTGGTGCGGAGGGGCGAGTTGGGCTTGAAGTACGGGCCCTCCATCTGGTCGTGCGTCGGCTCGTCGCCGTCGTCGCAGTCCGGCGTGGGGGCGAGCAGCTCGCCGCTCTTGCCGGCGTCGCGGGCGAGGGCGACCCCGCCACCCGCGAACAGCGGCACGGCGGTGGCCACGAGCGCGGCCTTGAGCAGGGACTTCCGGCTGATGGCCGGGCCGCCTGCGGCTTCGGCGGCTGCCGGTTCGACGGACTCGTTGGGCTCGGGGGACATGGCTGACGGTCTCCTCGGGACGGTGGGGAAGGGCACGTACGCGGTGCGGGGGGCCCGGAGCGACGCTGCTCCGGGCCCCGCTCCTCGATCCGGAGAGGGTGGGCCGGTAATGAGGGGTTGTCGCCCGCGTCGCAGGGCCGGTGTCACAGCACCTGCGACGCGGAAGCGGGTGTTACAGCGCCTGCCAGAGGGCCGGAACGTTCGGCGGGGTCCAGCCGGGCTGCGCCAGGTGGCCCTGGAGGCAGCGGTAGCTCGCCGAGCCGTACGTCACGACGTCACCGGCCGCGTAGTTGGTGCCGACCGCCCAGGTGCCGCCGGGGTTCGGCGGGTCGGACGGGTCCGGCGGCGTGGTGGGGCCGCCGTTGGTCACCAGGGTCACGCCGTACGCCTGGAGCGCGGCGTTGATGGGCTGGAAGTACGTCACACCGCCCTGCGAGCAGTTGCCGGTGCCACCGGAGGTGACGCCCTGCGCCTGGCTGCCGGAGATGAACGAACCGCCGGAGTCACCGGGTTCGGCGCACACGTTGGTCCGGGTCACCGGGGTGACGGTGCCCTCCTGGTAGGTGACGCTGCTGTTGCGCTGCTGGATGGTGCCGCAGTGCCAGCCGGTCGTGGAGCCCGAGCGGCAGACGGACTGGCCCTCGATCGCCTCGGTGGAACCGGTGACCGTGACGTCGGCGTTGCCGTAGCCGTTCACCAGGGGACGCGGCGTCCAGTTGGAGTTGGTCGCGATCCAGGAGTAGTCGCGGCCGGGGAACGTCGAGCCCTGGAAGGAGCCCTGGGCCTGCTGGTTGTAGCCGCTCGTGCTGGTGCCGGGGCGGCCGCAGTGCCCGGCGCTGACGAAGCCGCTCTGGGTGCCGCGCTTGACGGGGAAGCCGATGGAGCAGCGGCCCGAGCCGTTCATGTAGTACGCGTCGCCGCCGCGCAGGTCCGCGAAGGTGCGGGGCTGCTCGGTGGAGTGCGCGATCTTCACCAGGGAGCGGTCCACCCCGGCCTTGGCGAGGAACGCCTCGGCGGCGGCGGTCTTGCCGGCCTGGACGACGACCCGGTTGGTGCTGACGTCCACGTACCAGGACGGGACGTTCGCGGGGGCCTTGCGCAGTGCGACCCGGTCCAGGGCCGCCTTGGCGGTGTTCAGCTCCGCCAGGCTGTGGTCGACGACCTCGGCGCGGGCGCCGGCCTTCGCGATGCGGGCGGCGTCCGCGGCGCTGGTGGTGGACACGGTCAGCTTGGCCGTGTCACCGGAGACACGGGCACCGGCGAAGTTGTCCCCGAGGGAGTACTTCAGTCCGGCGGTGACGGCGGTGGCCTGCGCCTCGTTGGCTATGCGGCTGCGGGCCTCGGATGCGGTCAGTCCGAGGTCCCGCTGCATGGCCTTGAGCAGACCCGGTGAGAGTTGGGCGGAGTCCGCCGCTTGGGTGGGGGCGTGGGGGGCGGGATCGGCGGACGCGGTGCCGGTCAGACCGGCGATCGCGAGCGCGCCGACGGCCACGGTGGCGGTACACGCGGCCAGGGCCCGTCTGCGGAGCATGGTTCTCTCCACGGAACTCTCCTTGTTCTGGGGATCGCTTCGGGGGGAAGCAGTGCGGGGGAATTCGCCGCCAAGGTAGCCGCGTACACGTCATCTTCAGGAGATCCCGTCCTCCCCATCGCATCGCGTTATGGGGCCCCCGCGAGCTGTGCCCGGGCGCCCCGCCGGGCCCGGCCTCCCCTCCTGCCCGGAGCCCGAGTAGGTTCCCTTCATGCACATAGGCCAACTGCTGGGCAGCGGACGCAACGCGGATGTGTACGAGCTGGACGAGGCATGGGTGCTGCGGCGTTACCGGGACGGTATGGACGCCGCCCGCGAACTCCCCGTGATGTCCTATCTGTCGGCCTCCGGCTATCCGGTGCCCCGCCTGGGCCCGCAGCCGCCGTCGGCCGGGCCCGGCGATCTGGTCCTCCAGCGGCTGTACGGGCCGACGATGCTGGAGTCCCTGATGTCCGGGGACGTCGGCGCCGAGGAGGGCGCCGAACTGCTGGCCGGCCTCCTCGCCGAGCTGCACACCGTCCCGGCCCGCCTCTCGCCCGACCCGGACGACCGCGTCCTGCACCTGGACCTGCACCCGGACAACGTGATGCTGACGGCTGACGGCCCCGTGGTGATCGACTGGAGCAACACCGAGGAGGGGGCGCCCGCCCTGGACCGGGCGATGTCGGCGCTGATCCTGGCCCAGGTCGCCGTGGACCCCGCTCACCCGGCGGCGCCCGGCGCCCGGCTGCTGGCCGGCGCGCTGGTCCCGCGCCTGGCCGCCGACGACGGCATCCCCGCCCACCACCTCGCCGAAGCGGCCACCCGCCGCACGCTCAACCCGATGATGTCCCCGTCCGAAACGGCCCTGATCACCGAAGCGACGGAACTGGTCGCCGCCCTGGCGGGCCGGTAGCGGCGGACCGGGGCCCTGTACGGGTCACAGATACAACTGGCGGCTGCACTCACGGCAGTGGGTCTTGCCCCTGCGGAGTTCGATCTGCCGGTGCTCGCAGGCTCCGGCCGCCTCTATCGCGTGGCGTCGGCGGGGCGGGGTACGGGGCGACCGCTCGGCGGCCGGGGCCGCGACGCCGTCCCGGACGTGGGCCTGGAGGCGGACCATGCGGGCCAGTTCCGCGACGCACGGGCCGCAGGCGTACACGTCGCCCGTCGCGCCCGGCGTGACCACGGCGCCGACCCACAGCACCGCGATCCCCTCACGCCGGCAGTACAGCCAGCACGTGCCCGTCACCCACGCGTTCCCGTCGCCGGCCTGTGCGGCCACGGGCCACGCGTCGCGCCACGGACGCTCGACGGCCGGAGGGAACATCACACCGCGCCGCCCGACCGGAGCGCCACAGCCAGTGCGCGGGCCGTGTCGATGTTGCACCGCCCCAGGTCGATCAGCGCCAGCGGGTTCGGCCCGGCGCACGAGATGGCGTCGATCCCCAGCGACGGCAGCTTCAGCCCCGCCGCGCCCAGCGCCTCGCGCAGCTCGTCCCGCGCCCGCTCGGCCTCCGCGACCTTCTCGTCCGCCGCCCGGTTCCAGTCGTTCGTCGTCATGCTGTCTCTCCCGTACGCCCTCATTGCGCCCGCTGCGCTCCGTGTGCGCCGCGTGCTCTCTGTTACCAATTACTCACACCATGACGCCGGAACCCGTACGCTCGATAGGTCCGCAGGCATTCCAACGCGCGGCGCATGGCGGGGAGTTGAACAGATGAGCGAACAGAGCGACCAGGAGCACGAGCCCGCGAACGGCGCGGCGTACTTCGGCGCGGAGGTCAGGGCGTTACGGGAGGCCCTGGCGTTGTCGCAAACGGGGCTCGCGGACCGGCTCCACTACCAGCAGGCGCAGGTCAGCAAGGTGGAGAACGGGGTCATGCTGGCCTCGGAGGCGTTCGCGCAGGCGATGGACCGCGTAGCGGGCACGCCGGGCACGTACGTCCGCCTCCGCACCAAGCTGAGCAAACTCGGTCACCCTGAGTGGTTCATCCCGTACATCCAACTGGAGAAGACGGCGACAAAGGTCGAGGACTATTCAAACGCGTTCGTCATGGGGATGTTGCAGACCCCGGAGTACGCGGAAGCCGTCTATCGAGCCGCGCATCCTCGGGAGTCGGACGCTCAGATCAAGCAGAGGGTCGAGATCCGGCTGCGCCGTCGCGAAATACTGGAACGCGAGAACCCGCCCCTCCTGTGGGTGATCCTGCACGAGTCCGTTCTCCGTACAGTCGTCGGCAGTTCCGCTGTCATGGTGGGCCAGCTGGAGCATCTGCTTGCGATGGCCGCCAATCCCCATGTCTCCCTGCAAGTACTGCCGTTCGCAGCAGGAGCTCCCTCATCCGAACTGGCGTTTATTCTGCTTACGCAAGCTGACGGGACAACAGTCCTGTACTCAGAAGCAGCAGGGCAGGGGCACGTGAACGACTCTGCGGCGACCGTTCAGGAGTGGACGGCCACGTACGAGCGGCTACGCGCTTCGGCCGAGTCAGAGGCCCGGTCACTGCGCCTTATCCACTCGATCATGAAGGAACACGCGAATGAGCAGCACCCCGGACCCTCGTGACATGCGTTGGGTCAGCAGCACCTACAGCGGCGGCCAGGGCGGAAACTGCGTCCAGTGGGCACCCGAACACGCTGTTGCAACCGGTGAGTTCCTGGTCCGCGACAGCAAGAACCCCAACGGCCCCCACCTGACCCTCTCCCCCACCGGCTTCACCACCCTCGTGAAGTACGCCAAGAACCACGCATAACCAAGCTCCCCACGACGACCCCGGGGAACTGTGGGCACAACCCGCCGCGCGCCCCACCGGCCACTACGGCCGGCGGGGCGCGCGCCTGTTCCGGCTCAGCACTCAGGTCGCGGCCATCGGCTCCTTCGCCGGGTGCTCGTCTCTCAGTCGCCCGTTTGCCGTCTCCTCGGCGACCCGCGCGAGCAGGAGGCGGGTGGAGGACTCGCCCTCCGTACCCGCGAGGTAGTCGGCCACGATGCGGCGGGCCTCGACCTTGTCGGACTCCGGTATCGCCTCCGGGAGCGTGAAGCCGGGCTCGGTGCGCTTGAGGTACTCCACGACGCCGTAGTACTCCTTACGCAGGAGGGACCAGATGACTGCGTCGTGGTGGCAGCCGTCGAGGTAGTAGTACTCGCGCAGGATGCCTTCGAGGACGAAGCCCGCGCGTGTGGCCAGCCGCAGCACGTTCTTGTTGTACATCGCGGTGGTGAACTGGACCCGGTGGGCACCGCGCGCGTGGAAGAGGTGGTCGAGCAGCAGATCGAACGCCTCCGCGCCGTACCCCTGGCTCCACAGCTCGGGGTCGCCAATGGCACCACCGATGACGTATCCGCCGACCGGCCCGTGCGCTCGGTAGTGGACAGCGCCGACCGTCTTGCCGTTCCGGTCATGGACGGAGAACTGCCTCAGTCCTCCGCTGTGGTCGAGGTTGCGGAAGTCCTCCGCCGAGACGGCCTCGCCCTCGGTCGCGGTCATGACGGCGACTACCGAGTCGGGGCCGAACCACTGGGCCATGAGTGCGTAGTCGTCCTGCGAGGGCCGTTCGAGCCGGACGAATTTACCCTTCATCACTGTCCTCTCGGGATTGCGGACGCCGTCGGCCGACGCGCGCCCGGACGGCTGCGGCGGACCCCGGCCCGGCGCAGCCGGGGTGTCAAGCGGTGCGCGTGACCGCCGGCGCACGGTGGGTCGCGAGCGACGACGGCCGGGCGGTGGCGGCGTACGCCTCGATGCGGTCCACGGCGGTGACGGCCCCGCCGGCGGCCGCCGCCTGCCTGCTCATCCGCTCCAGACCGGCCCGGACGCGCTCGTCTTCCGCGACGCCGAGGACGGCCTCGCGCAGTGCGGCGGCGGTCAGCTCGGCGGGGTCGAGCCGTACGCCCAGGTCGAGTTCGGCGATCCGCTCGGCCACGGCCCGCTGCTCCCCCATCTGGGGCAGGGCGACCATGGGGACACGGTGGACGACGGCCTCCATCACGCTGCCCATGCCCGCATGGGTGACGAAGGCGGATGCATGGGCGAGAACATCGAGTTGGGGCACGCGCGCGTGCATTTCGACATGGGGCGGCAGGGTGCCGACGGCGTCGGCGGCGACGCGGCCGCCGCCGGACAGCACGACCTGCCAGGGCAGGTCCGCCAATGCCTGCGCGCACAGCCGGAAGAACTCCGGCTGCTCGCTGTAGAGGGTGCCGAGCGAGACCAGCAGCACGGGCCTGCCGTCGCCCTTCGGCCGCCAGCCACCCTGGGCCCGGGCGCCGCTCAGACAGGGTCCGACGAAGGCGAAGCTGTCGTCGAAGGTCTCCCCCCGGTACTGGAACTCCCATGGCAGGCACACGAGGCGCAGCCCCTCCCCGTGCCTCAGGAACCGGCCCGCAGGGACGCCCGGCAGTCCGTGCCGGGCCAGCAGGGCGGGCAGTTCCCGGGCGAGGGCCACCGTGTCGGCCGTGACCATCCGGTCGCCGAGGAACTCGGCCTCCAGGGAGAAGTGCGCGTTGGAGACGAAGGAGGGCCACAGTTCGACGCCGGGCAGCTCCCAGGCCGCGGCAAGCACGCGCCCGGCCCAGGCCAGACCGTCGTAGACCACCATGTCCACCCCCTGCCGCCCGCCGGGGCGCCGCTCGGCCGCCTGGAGGGCGAGTTCGGTCTCGTGCAGGAGGTCCATCGACGACAGGCCGAACTCGTCGTCGGGCGGCGGGGTCTGCCCGTCGCCTTCGGGCAAGCGGTACGACAGCGGTCGGGCACCGGCGCGTGCGACAGACTCCGCGTGCTCCTCGGCCACGACGTAGTCGACCCGGTGGCCGCGGCGGGTGAGCTCCTCGACCACGGCCAGTGTCGGGTTCACATGACCGTGCCCTGCGATGCTCACGAACAGCAGCTGCAGCGACATACCCACCCACCTTCTTGACAATTCATGACTGCAACTTACTGTACTTGACATGCTCTGTGTCGAAGACTTGCAAGGCAGGGACAGATGACGGTGACGCGGCGGTACGAGGCGAAGTCCGGTCCCGGAGAACCGCATCCGACCCCGGCGACAGCGGTGGACTCGGTCCTGACACGGGCGTTCGGTGCGCTGCCGGAGGCCGTACGGGCCGATGCGCCGCTGTATGTACTGTGCGGGGACTACGGCCGGTTCGCGGCCCACCGGTTCGTCGCCCGCTGCCATGACTCGCGACGACTGCGCCCTTCGGACTCGATCGCCCTGGAAGCGGCCGAGCTGATCCGTCCCCGCGCCGAGGCCGCCGGGCACCGCGGCGCCTGCTATCTGCTGGACGGGGACGCCGCCTGGGCCGCGCTCGCCACAGCCCTCGCGAGGGGGACCGGGCCGGCCGTCGAGTGCCGGATCGCCCTGATCGACGACACTCCGGCGCAGGCCGGCTGGCTGGTGTCCGCCACCGTGCGGGGAGAGGTCGTATGACCGGGCAACGCGTGGTGATCAGCGGCATGGGACTCGTCACCCCGCTGGGTACCGGTGTCGGCACGTTCTGGTCCGGGCTGGTGGCCGGAGACACCGCTCTGCGGCCCGCGCGGCGCTTCGCCTCCGCCGAGTACGAGGGCGAGCCGGTGGGCGAGGTTCCCGGACTGCCCGGCCCGGCCGACGGCCCCCGCAAACAGCACTTCACGCTGGCCGCCGTCGAGGAGGCCCTCACCGCCGCCCGGCTCCCGGCCCTGCCTCCCGGCTCCCTGGTGCTCCTCGTCGGCCAGGCGCGGGGTCCGCTGCCCGGCCGGAATCCTCAGCTCGACGGCGAGGAGACCGAGTTCTTCGGCCCGCCCGACGGATTCCTCGATGCCCCCGGCGGACCGCTCGGTGGGCGGGACGGCAAGCGGTCGGCGGCCGACGCCCAGGTTCTCCATCTGTCGCACGCCTGCGCCTCCGCCGCCTTCGCGGTGGGCCTCGCCCGGACCACGCTGCGGGCCGGTGCGGCTCCTGCGGTCCTGGTGGCGGGTGCCTCCGTGCTCAACCGTTACGAGTACGCCAGTATGCGCGTCGTGCGAGCTGTGGCCCGCGGTGCCGCCCGCCCCTTCGACAGCGGTCGGGCGGGCATCTCGCTCGGTGAGGGCGGCGGCGCACTCCTGCTCGAATCGGCGTCCGCCGCACGCGCGCGCGGCCTGTCCGCCGATCTGACGGTGGCCGGCGTCTGCTGCCGGGTGGCGGGCGAGAAGCCGGCGGCCTCCTCCGCCGAGGTGGTCACCGACTGCCTGCGCGCCGCGCTGCGCGACGCCGACGCGGACCGGCTGGACCATGTACACGCTCACGCCACGGGAACGCCCCAGGGCGACGCGGCCGAGCTGCGGGCCATCGAGGCCGTCGCCGCGGAGCTGGACTCACCGACCGTACCGGTCAGTTCGCACAAGGGCGCCATCGGGCATCTGCTGCATGTCTCCGCCGTACCGGCGATCGCGGCCGCGGCGCTGGCCCTGCGCACAGGCACCGCCCCGCCCACCGCCGGACTGGTCCGGCCGGAACCCACCGAGCGCGTACACCTGCCGCTGCACGCACAGCCGCTGCACGGCGCACGGCTCGCCGCTGTCAACAGCTTCGGGTTCGGCGGCAACAACGCGTCCGTGGTGCTACGGCGGCACTGACGTAGGGATGCTCGGCAATGTGACAATCGGCTTCAGGAAGCCCGATGAGGCCGGGTGATGATCATCCGGTCCCTCATGGGCCTCCTGTCGCCCTACCCCGGCACAGCGCCTAGCCCACGCCGATCAACGCGCCCAGGGCGGCGGTGTCCACCTTGCCGTTGGTACCGAGCGGGAATTCACGGATCACGTGCACCGAGTTGGGCTGCTCGTAGTCCGCGAGGTGCGGGGCGAGGCGGCGGCGCCAGTCGCGCGGCTCACCGCCGTCGGGGTCGGCGACGACGAAGTGGAGGGAGGCGCCACGGCGCACGTCCTGGGCGGCCACCACCTTCACCGGCCGACCGCAGAGCTCGGCCTTGCGCTCCAGGCTCTCGGGATAGAGCGTGAAGCCGAGCCGGTGCACGGCACGGTTGCGACCGTGCACGTGCAGATTGCCCTCCGCGTCCAGATGCCCCAGGTCGGCGGTCGGGTACCACCCGGTGTCGACGACCGGGTCAAGGGCGCCGTCGGCAGCGAGGTAGCACTCCATCAGTCCCGGCGAGCGGACCTCGATCTCGCCCGGCTCGCCGGGCCGGGCGAGCGTCCCGTCCGGCCGTACGACCCGCAGGCCGACCCCCGGAAGCGCCCGGCCGCAGCCGACCGGGAACTCGGGGGTGGCCAGCGCCACGTTGCCGAGTTCGGTGAGGCCGTAGCCGTCGAGCAGGGGGCGTCCCATGGTCTCCCGGAAGGTATCGGCGAGCGGTCGGGGCAGGGGTGCTCCGCCCACTCCCCAGATACGCACCCCGGCGAGTCCGGCGCGGACGTCGGGCCTGCGGCGTACCACTTGAAGCAGGGTGTGGTAGGTCGAGGGCGCCGCGTCCACCGCCGTCGCCCCGCCGGCGGCGGCCTGGCCGACGGCGAGGTCGAGGCGCTGGTACGGGGTGATCAGGAGGGTGCAGCGGGCGAGCCACCACACCAGGACGACGGACAGGCCGTACTGGTGGGAGAACGGCAGCAGTGGCGCGAGGACGTCGTCGGGCCGGTACCCCATGGCCTCGATGGTGCGCAGCGTGTTGTCGCGGACGGCGGGTCCTGACTTGACGATCCCCTTGGGACGGCCGGTCGTGCCCGAGGACGACAGCACCAGGGCGTCACGACGGCGGAACCACGGCTCAAGGTCGATGTCCGCCGCAGCGGACGCGTCCTCGGCCTGAGCGGCGGCCAGGACCTGCGGAGCGAGTACCCGCTCGGCCGGAATCCGGTCCGGGCGGGTGCCGTCGCCGACCAGCCAGCGCGCGTCGCATCGCGCGGCCATGGCGCTCACGTCGGCCGGAGAGGTGCGGTGGTCCACGGGGACGAGGGACGTGTCGAGGTGGACCAGGGCGAGCAGCGTCACGACGTAGTCGAGCGAGTTGTCCCCCCTGACCAGCACCCTGTCGCCGGACCGGACGCCGCGTCCGCGCAGGGCCCGGGACGCCCCGGCCACCCGTCGCAGCAGTGCGTCGCCGTGCAGCGCGGTCTCCGCGTCACGCATCCTGGGCGACGCTGTCCAAGTCATTCCAACTCCTCCTGTGCTTCTGTGTCGGTGCCGTGTCGGTGGCCGCGGGCGGGCCGGGCGTCCGCCGGCAGCAGCAGGGTCGCGTCGAGGACACCGACCGGCGCCCCCTCCGCATCCCGGAACTCCGTCGTCACCGTCACCGCCCGGCGCCCGGCGACGGGGCCCGACTGTCGGAGGCGTACGACTGGATGCAGCACGTCGCCGGCCCGGACCGGTCGGTACAGCCGGATGCGCTGCTCGCGATGGACGAGTCCGTCCGGGGCGATACCGGCCCGGCGCAGCAGCATGTCCTCCACCCGCGCGGCGGGCACGGTCAGGAACGTCGGCGGGGCCAGAAGGCCGGGATGCCCGAGTGCCCGGGCAGCCTCCTCGTCGTGACATGCGGCACCGGTCTCGCCGACCGCCGCCGCGAACTCCCGTATCTTCTCGGCCTCGACGTCGTAGGGCGACGAGGCCAGAACCGCGTCCCCGGGGCGGGCGGCCCGGGTTCCGGGTGTGGCGTCCATCAGGCGCCGATCACGTGATGACCGCCGTCGGCGTGGACGATCTCGCCGGTGGTGGCCGGCATCCAGTCGGAGAGCAGGGCCACACAGGTGCGGGCGACGGGCCCGGCGTCGGCGGGATTCCACCCGAGCGGTGCCGTGCGGGCCCAGTCGTCCTCGAACGCGGAGCCGTCACCGCCGATACCGCGGGCTGCGAGAGTACGCAGCGGCCCCGCCGCGACGAGGTTGACCCGGATACCGTCCGGGCCCAGGTGACGGGCCAGGTAGCGGCTGGTGGCCTCCAGGCCGGCCTTGGCAACGCCCATCCAGTCGTAGTCGGGCCACGTCCGGGACGCGTCGAAGTCCAGGCCGACCACCGAGGCGCCGGGGCGCAGCAGCGGCCTGCAGCCGGCGACCAGCGCCTTCAGGGAGTAGGTGGAGGTGTGCAGGGCGGCGGAGACATCGGACCAGGGCGCGTCGACGAAGGTGCCGCCGAGGCAGCCTTCCGGAGCGTGGGCGATGGAGTGCAGGATGCCGTCGACCCCGTCCATGTGCTCTCCCAGCCGGTCGGCGAGCGAGTCCAGATGCGTGGCGTCGGTGACGTCGAGCTCCACGACGGGGGGTTCCTGCGGTAGTCGGCGGGCCAGGCGCCTGACCAGGGTCGGCCGGCCGTAGGCGGTCAGAACGACGGTGGCGCCCTGTTCCTGGGCCAGCCTGGCCACGGAGAAGGCGATGGAGCTCTCGCTGATAATGCCGGTGACGACCAGTCTTCTGCCGGCAAGCAGCCCGCTCATCCCGTCCTCCTCATCGGTCGGTGGTGTTCATGGGTGGGCACCGGTGCACGCCGCGGCGTGCACCGGTGCCGGCCTCACAGCGCTCAGCAGTGGTTGCTGGCGGTGCTCACGGCCAGAGCGGCCTCCTCGGCCGGGACCTCAAGGCCCTGCAGTTCGAGAACGATCGACATATGTGTTTCCTCCTCTCGGATGCTCGGATCTCATGGGACCGGTCACCGGTATCGGCGACCGGAGTTCGGGGCGGCGCTGGGCTGCTGCCCGGCCGTCTGTGTCTCAGAGGCAGTGGTTGCTGGCGCTGCTGACGACCAGAGCGGCTTCCTCGGCCGGAACCTCAAGGCCCTGCAGTTCGAGAACGATCGACATATGCGTTTCCTCCTCTGTGGGGGTTGCTGGTGCGGCTACCGGCCACCGGGCGGTAGCCGGGGTTCCGGGGGCGGAGCCCGCCGATGCGGCTACCGGGGGCCCGCCAGGAAAGGCAGGAAGTCCCGGTGCCCGTCGAGCGCCGCGGCCACGGCAAGCAGCACGCCCGCCGTGCCGGTGGCCAGGTCCATGGACAGCCGTCGCAGCTGCTCGCCCGGGAAGGCGAGGTGGCCGCGGTAGGACATCGCGTGCCAGTGGAGCCGCGACAGGTGGCGGGCGACCAGGGGGTCGTGGCCGACGACCGCCGGTTCGCGGCAGGCTGTGCCGGAGCTCAGGGCGGCAAGCGTGGCGAGCAATCCCGCGCGGCCCGCGAAAAGGTGCGGTTCGATGGTGAACTCCGGCTCGGCGGCGCGGGCGATGGCCGGCAGCGCCCCGGCGATCCGCTCGTCGGCGCGGTGGGCGAGCAGTTGGTCGGCCACGAGGGCGATGCCCGCGCTCCCCACGTCCAGGTACGGCAGCAGCCGGAAGCCGCCGTCCACCTGGAGGGAGCCGTCGTCGGCGGGCGCGCACAGGTCGAGGTCGAGGTGCAGTGCCCGGACCGCGAGGTCGAGGTGGACGCGGTCCGCGGTCTCCTCGTACAGCCGCAGGTAGAACAGCGCCGGTCCGGACCAGCCGTGCAGCAGCCCCGCGTGGGAGCCGCGGCCCGGCCCGGCGGTGATCCCCGGGGCCTGTCCGGCCCGCACGTTCTCGGCCAGCCGGGCGGCCGTCTCCAGCGCCAGGTCGCGCAGGTCGGCGCGGCCCGTGGTGTGCGCCAGGCCGAGCTGGGTGAGGCCGACCCCGGCGAGCCCGCCGTACAGGCTGGTCGCCCGCATCGCGGCCACGGCCGCACGGCAGTCGTCGGCCAGCCGGAGCGCCTCGTCGACATGCCCGAACCCGGCGAGTACATGGGCGACTCCATGGGCGCCGTCCAGCAGGCCGGCCCGCTGCGGCGGGCTGCTGCGCACCGCGCGCAGCAGCCATTCCTCGTGCTGCGGGTGGCGTCCGGCACCGGCCCGGTCCAGGGCCCAGAGCACACCGGCGGCGCCGTACGCCAGGTTGAGACCGTCGGTGTGGAACTGGCGGACGCTTCCGGGGAAGAGGCGGTCGGTACGCTCCGGCGTGGCGGAGAGCAGCACCGCTTCGGCCATCGACCTGCGCGCCGCCGCCCAGTCGGGGGCCGGCGCGGCCAGGTCCGTCGCGGCGGGGGTCCGCAGTGCCTCGGGCGTGCGGTCCGGACCGGCGGGGGCCAGTTCGCGGCGCAGCGGGTCGAGGCTGCCCGGGGTCAGGCCGAACCGGTGCTCGGCGACGTCCGCGTACCGGGATGCCCTGCCGGGGTCCAGCTCCGAGAGGTTGGTGAGCGGGAACAGCAGCCACAGGCGCAGGGCGGCGAGCGCGTGCCGGTCGATGGCGGTGCCGGTGCGGCCGGTGCCGGCGAATCCGGGGTGTCCCAGGCCGAGCCGGTCGGCCTCCTCGACGGGGAAGGCGAGTTCGAAGTCGACCAGGTGGACCCGGTCGTCCTCGTCGACGAGGATGTTGGCCGGGTGGAGGTCGCCGAAGACGAGGCCGCGGCCGTGCACGGCCCGCACGATCCGCTCGACGCGGTCGGCCAGTGCCGCGGCCCGGCGGGCATACGTGTCGAGCTCTTCCTGGGTGGAACCGGCCCTGACCAAGGGGTAGTTGCGGGCGAGCCAGGTCTGCAGGGTGTCACCGGGCAGGTGCTCGACGGCCAGGAAGTGGTGCTCCCAGACGGTGCGGTGCTCGTACAGCTCGGGCACTCCGGGCAGACCCGCGAGGCGTTCCAGGGCCCGCCGCTCCCGGGCGAGCCGGACGACCGCGTCGTCACCCCGGCCGTCGAGCCCGGCATGCGGACGGGCCTCTTTGAGGATGACCTGTCGTCCGGCCGTGTCCCGGGCGAGGTAGACGCCGCCGGCGTTGGAGAAGTGCAGCGCGCGCTCCACACGGTAGGGGAACTCCTCCGCTCCGCCGGAGCGGGCGGCCATCAGTTCACCGAGGAACGCCGGCGGGGTCACCCAGTCCGGCACCTCGAACACCGGGCGGCGGCTGTCCGGCACCAGGGTGCCGTCCGGGCGCCGTACGGCGAGCACCGAGGTGCCGTCCTCGGTCGGGCAGTAGCGGGCGACGAAACCGCCGTAGCGCACGTGCAGCGGGCCGTCGCCCCACCGCAGGTCGGTCAGGATGTACGGGCCGGGCTCACCGTCCAGGGTCTTGCCGAGCTCCTCCAGCGTGCGCAGCAGCTCGTCCTCGTCGCAGGGGTAGATGGTGACGAGCTTGCCGCTGGCGGAGCGCGGCGCGTACTTGAGGCTGTGGGTGGTGAGCACGCTGCGGCTGCGCAGGAACTTGAACGGGATGCCCCGCTCCAGGCAGTGGTCCGCGGTCAGGTCCACGACGCGCCCGGCATTGTCCGGCAGCGCCGAGACGTGGATCTTCCAGCCCTGTTCGGGCAGGCGGTGCCCCGTCGGGGTGTACATCACCCAGACGTCGTGGTCGCCGCGCCGCCAGCCGTCCGGCACGGGAGCGGTGGTGCGGGGGAAGACCGTGTCGTCGTGTGCGTCATGGCGGCCGGCGAGGTCGTAGAAGACCGGATCGGCCTGGCAGTACGGTTCGGGCTGGGGTCGGGTCGCCGTCATGCCTGCTGTCCCCCCGGTGCCTGGGCGTCGGCGGAGGGCCGGGAGCGGACCACCAGTACGGCGTTGTGGCCGCCGAAGCCGAACGAGTTGCTCATGATCACCTGTGTGGGGTGCCGGCGCGCCCGGTGCGGGACGTAGTCGAGGTCCCGGTCCTCCGGGTCGTCGCAGTTGAGGGTCGGTGGAACGACGCCGGTGCGCAGGGTCTGCACGGCCGCGATCAGCTCCACCGCTCCGGCGGCGCCGATCATGTGGCCTGTCATCGACTTCAGGGAGCTGATCGGAACCCGCCGGGCGTGCTCCCCGAGGACCGCCCGGATCGCGGCGCTCTCGATCCGGTCGTTGAGCGGGGTGCCCGTGCCATGCGCGGAGATGTGGTCGATGTCGTGCGCGGCGACTGCGGCGTCGGCCAGCGCGTCGGTCATGGCGCGGCAGGCGGCGGCGCCCTCCGGGTGGGGGTGGGTGGAGTGGTACGCGTCGCTGGTGGCGCCGTAGCCGGCCACTTCGGCCAGCACTGTGGCGCCGCGGGCCAGCGCGACCTCCTCGGCCTCCAGGACGAGCACTCCGGCGCCGGCGCCCATGACGAACCCGTCACGAGCCCGGTCGAAAGGACGGCTGACGAGCTCGGGGGCGTCGTCGCGGCGGGAGAGCGCACCGGCGTTGGCCGCGGCGGAGAGGTCGAGGGGGTTCACGGCGTCGTCGGCGCCGCCCGCGATCACCACATCGGCGTATCCGTGCCGGATCATCCGCATCGCGTCACCGACGCACGTCGTGCCGGTCGCGCAGGCCGTGGCCGTCGCCCCGGACATGCCGCGGGCGCCGAATCGTACGGCGATCTCGCCGGCCGCGCTGTCCAGCGCCCCGCCCGTCGCCAGATAGGGGTTCACCCGGCGGCGCCCGCGCTCGCGCAGGTCGAACGCCGCGGCCTGCACGAGGCTGCCGGGGCCGTAGCCGGAGCCGAGGAGCACGGCGGTCCGGTCGGCGAGCCCGTCGGTGAGGTCGAGCGCGGCCTGCCGTACCGCCTCCTCGGTGGCGGCGAGCGCGAACTGGGCGAAACGGTCCAGACGGCGTGCCACCCGGTTGGGCATGTGGGCGCGCGGGTCGAATCCGGTGATCTGCCCCGCGAAGCGGGTCGGCAGCAGGGACTCGTCGAAGCCGGTGATGGCGCGGATGCCGCTGGTGCCCGCCGCGGCCGCGGCCCAGAACTCCTCGACGCTGTGGCCGATCGGGGAGATCACACCGCAGCCGGTGATCACTACCCGTCTGCCGTCTTGGCGTGGCCCGGTGGCCGTCATGCCTGCCTCCCCTGCTCAACATGGTTCCCCGGCAGCAACGGTCCGCTGCCGGTCCAGAGCTTTGCACGCCCACACCCACAGAGTCAATTTTCTCGACTCATTGATGACTGATGACATGACTGCAGTCCTCTATCGCGTTGACCAGAAGCCGATTCCGCTGTTAGAACTCCCTTATGCAGCTCTGTCATAACCATTACTCACGTGTCATGGAGGGGTGAGATGGCGCGCTGGAGCACGCTGCTCCTTGATGACGCATCCCTCGCCGAGATGCCCCGGCTCCCGGTCTCGGACGTGCTCCGGCACGCCGACCTCGTCGCCGCTCAGCGGCCGCACCCCCAGGCCCTGTACGAACGCTGGGAGAAGCAGCAGTGGTCGGCCCAGGCCATCGAGCTGGAACCGGACCGGGCGGACTTCGAGCGGCGGCTGCCCAAGGCGGCGCGCAAGGCTGTCGAGGAGTCGATCGCGACGTTCATCATCGGCGAGTACACCGGACTCGACCTGCTCGGGCCGATCCTGACCGGCGCGCCCGAGGAACGTGACCACCTCTACCTGGGCACGCAGATCGCCGATGAGACCCGCCACACCCAGCTCATGCTGCGGCTCGGCGAGGAGGTGCTCGGCCTCGACCCCGACCCGCGACGGATGCTGACCCAGGCGTGGAACATGGTCACCACGCCGCACCACGACCTCAGCAGACTGGAGACCGAGGTCATCCGCGAGCTGCAGGAACACCCCTCCGACTACCGTCGCTGGCTGCGCGCCGTGGCCCTGTTCCACCTCATCACCGAAGGTGTCCTGGCCCTGGTCGGCCAGCGGGCCATCGTGCGCTCCCTGCAGGGTGTCCCGCTGCTGTCCGGCGTGCGGGCCGGCTTCACCGCGATGTGCCGCGACGAGTCACGGCACGTCAGCTTCGGTCTGCACGCCCTGCGGCAGGGAGTCAGGGAGGGATACGGCGACGACATCCGCGAGGTGATCGAGCAGTCCGCCCCGATCGCGCTGCGCATCGGGGCCGGCGGCAATACCGGACGCACGGCGCAGGGGCCGACGATGCGCGAGCTCGGCATCGACAGCCTGCGCCGGCAGCTGCGGCTGATCGGCATCGAGGACGCCTTCGCGGACCACGTCATCGGCCTGGCCCTCCGGCAGCAGGTCTCCCCCGAGCAGTGACCCCGTCCCCGTACACCGTGCCGGACCCCGTACATCCTGAGAGGAACAGCCCATGACACGCGAAGAAATCGTCTCCGCCCTCGCCGAGATCCTCAACGAGGTCGCCGACGTCGATCCTGCGGACGTCTCCGAGGAGAAGGCATTCGTCGACGACCTGGACGTCGACTCCCTCGCCATGGTCGAGGTGATCGTCTCCGCCGAGGAGCGCTTCTCCGTCCAGCTGCCCGAGGAGGAGCTGAAGGAACTGCGCCTCGTCTCCGATGTGGTGCTGCGGATCGAGAAGCAGCTGACGAGCGTCTGAGCCGCGGCCACGCCCGCCGGTGTCGCTGCGGCCGGTCGGCTGCGGCGACACCGGCCGCTTCTCCCCACCGCACTCACTCGTTCACCGATCTACCAGGAGCACCATGACCGACGCGGCACAGGTACGCCGAGCCGTCCGCGCTCTGTTCGACCCACGAGGCTGCGGCGACCCGTACCCGCACTACGCGACCCTGCGCGAGCACCGTCCCGTCTGGCGCATGCCCGACGGAACGATCCTGCTCAGCCGGTACGCGGAATGCGACCTTCTGCTGCGCTCCCCTGTCTTCCGCATGGAGGACGAGGCGTGGATGGCCGAGCGGTGGCCCGAGAGCCTCGAACATCCCGCGATCCACTCCCTGATGGCCGAGATGGTCAACCAGAACTCACCCGACCATGAGCGGCTGCGGCGCCTGGTCGGGCGCGCGTTCACACCCCGCCGGGTCGCCGAGCTGCGCCCGGCCGTCGCCGTCCTGATCGACGGCCTGCTCGACGATATGGCCGAGCGGGCCGCCGACGGCGGCGCGGTGGACGTGATGGAGCACTTCGCCCTTCCACTGCCCATCACCGTGATTGGAGAGCTGCTGGGCATCCCGGAGGAGGACCGCGCCTGGTTCGGCCCCCGGATCTCGGCCGTCACCGCCGCCATCGAGCAGCCCCACAGCGACCCCGCCCTGCGCGCCGCGGACACGGCGACCGAAGAGCTGTGGGAACGGCTGGAGGAACTGGTGAGGCTGCGCACGCGCGAGCCGCGCGATGACCTGGTCAGCACGCTCATCGCCGCCCGTGAGGAGGACGGCGACCGCCTCACGCGCCGGGAACTGCTCGCCAACCTGGTGCTGCTCTACTCCGCCGGCTACGAGACGACCAGCAACCTCATCGGCAACGGCCTGGCCACCCTGGTCGCCCGGCCGGAGCTGCGCGACCGGCTGCGCGGCGAACCGGAGCGGGTCGGCGTGTGGGTGGAGGAGATGCTCAGGTACACACCGCCCGTCCCGATCGCCTCACGATGGGCCGGTGAGGACACCGTCCTCGGCGGGCTGCCGATCGCGCGCGACACCCAGGTCGTGGGCCTGCTCGCCAGCGCCAACCGTGACCCCGCCCGCTACTCCCGCCCCGAGACCTTCGACCCGGACCGGGAACGGGTGCCGAATCTGTCCTTCGGGGCCGGCGCCCACTACTGCCTCGGTGCCGTGCTGGCGCGGTTGGAGACCGGACTCGCCTTCCCCGCGCTGCTGTCCAGGTTCCGCACGATCGAGTTCGCCTCGGACGAGAAGCTGCGGCCCGCCATGACCTCGCTGAATGGATACACCCGCCTGCCGCTGGTGCTCGGCCGCTGAGCCCGGCCGAGCCCCTGTCAGGAAGCGGGTCAGGACCTGGACCTGGCCTTCTTCTGCCGCGGGAACACGGTGTACGACCAGGACCAGATGGTGTCGATGATCCAGATCGTCAACCAGATCCGGCCGATCCACATCAGCACGCCACGGTTCTCGTCCGGGATCGGCTCATCCTGGATCCGGTACGCCAGCCAGTTGGCGTCCAGAACCCACAGTCCCAGCTGCACCACGGCGAACACCAGCGTGTGGAACAGCCAGTCACGGCGTTCCTTGCGGGCATGCTCCTTCGGTGACTGCGCGCCGGCCGATGATGTCATCTCGGTGCCCAACTCGTCGCCCTCATTCCTCACTTGGTCACGCTTTTGCCGAGGGGGCGCCGACTCCGGCTCCCCCTGCCCCACGGATCGGGTTCGGATCGCCGTACGGTTTCCGCCGGCCGCAGTACGCATCGCCCACGGCGCGGCCACGGCGGCCGACGCCGACACCGCCGCAGAGGTCAGGCAGGCCGCCGCCCACCCCCACGCCTCGAACACCGTCCCGAGCAGCGGTGGCCCCACGAGCACGCCGACCAGCCGGGCGCTCTCGTACCGGCCCATGGCCCGGCCGGGCCGTCCCCCGGCGGCGGCCGCGACGGTCGCCTGCTCCACCGGGATCTGCGCGGCGAAGCACGCGGCCACCAGCGTCCACAGCACCGCCACCGCCACTGGGGCCGAGACCACGGCCAGCCCGCCGGCGAAGAGCGCCGACGCCGTGAACGAGACTCCCATGGTCCAGCTGCGGCCGACGCGGTCGGTGATCCGGTGCGCGTGCTCCGGAAGCAGGATGAAGACCACGAACCCGGGGGCGAAGACCAGGGCGGCCTCGGTGGGCGTCAGCCCGTACTCCCCCTGGAGCTGTAGCAGGAGCAGCATCCACAGACCGGCCTCCGCCCCGGCCGTGACCGAGGCCAGCACCATCAGCGGCAGCAGCCGGCGCCGACCGTCCGCGCAGCCCGCCGCGGCATCGGGCAGCTCCCCGGCATCCGCCTTCCCGGCGGCTTCCTCCGGCCGTACGGCCAGCAGTACGGCGGCCACGGCACAGGCCGCGCAGCCCAGCCAGAACAGAGGCCGGTATCCGCCGCGCTCCAGCACGGTGAATGCGAGCAGGTAGCCGACGAAGGCGCCCTGGCCGGAAACGGAGAGCAGCTTCCCGTAGGCAGCGGTGCCGTTGCCCGTCGCGCGCCGGCCTGTCCAGGTGTCCAGGGCGACCCAGAACAGCGCACCGCCGGCCCCACCGAGTCCGGCCGCCGCGAACGCGGGCCACAGTGCGTCCGCGACCGCGTACCCGGCGAAGGACAGCGCGTACAGGGCGGCTCCCACCGCGCCCACCCGGCGCGGATCGCAGCGGTCGGACAACTCGCCCGCCAAAGGGCGGAACACGAGCGACAGGACTGCCTCGACGGCGATCAGCGCGCCCACGGCGGAGGCCCCGGCCTTCAGCTCCGAGCCCGCCCACAGCGGGAGGAGGAAGTCCAGCACCTCCATCGGAGCGCTGCCCAGCGCGGCCGCCATAAGAACCCGCTGCCCCGCCGCGCCGCCCCCGTCCGTCCCGCCGCTCGGCGTCGCCTCCGGCGTGCCCTCGTCCAGGGCACTCACGAAGCCGCCACCAGTTTGGGAGAGATGACCCTGGTAACGAAGGAGTTCTTGGTGATACGTGCGAACATGCTGCGCGCGCCGGGGATCCACACCTCTTCGACGCGGGCGTCCTTCAGGCCCCGTACGACCGTCTCCCAGTGCACGGGAGTGGTCCAGCCGTCGAGCAGGTCCTGCTCGATCTCCTCGGGGTCGGTCAGCAGCCGCCCGTCCACGTCGGACACCACGGGAATCCGGGCCGGCCGCCACTCGACCGTGCTGTACACCTCGTCCTGCAGACGTTGCCTCAGATCACTCACGGCGGAGCAGTGTTCGGCCCGGTTCATGGTGTAGAAGGGGAAACCGCCCTTCTCCCGCACCCGCTGCTCGAACCGTTCCAGCGTGGCCATGGTGGCCGACACCGCGTGCACGTCGTCGTCCAGCGCGACCGACAGCTCGACCCACTCCCCTCGTGCCTCGAACTCCTTGATGAGTGCCGCCACGGTGGCATACGGGAGGCGGTAGAAGAAGTGGCAGCCCAGAGGCTCGGCCAGCGAGTCGAAGTAGTCGCGTTCCACCACGACACTGCGCTGGATCAGTCGGAGGCCCTCGGCGTAGGAGAGCGTGCCCGCCCGGACCACCGCCATGAACGCGCCGAAACTCTGTCCGCCGCACACCGTGGGACGGCCTCCCAGATTCTCCTCCGCCCAGTCGGCCAGCCCCAGGCTGAGGGCCATGAATCCGGCCTCGTACACCTCCCAGTCGTAGATGGCCGCATCGTGATAGGCGCCGATCAGCGAGTAGCCGAGCACCTCGTCCGCCTCAGCGAACCTCCTTCTCGTCTGTTCGTTGGTCGCCACGAACTCGCTGATCGTGTCGTACCGGGTGGGTATCAACCCTGGGAAGAACAGCGCCACGGACATGGATCATCCTCGATTTCTCGGTGCTACTGATGCTTCGTCGGGAAGTCGCCCGCCGGCTCCGCCACGCCCGGCGGCCGGTCGCTGAGGGACACAGCGACCTCGACCACGGCCGCCCGACCGGACGCACAGTGCGCCCAGGCTTCGGCGAGAGCCCGATCGAGCGTGTCAGGGGTGTCCACCCGCCAGTGGCCGATTCCGTACGCGCCGGCCAGGGCGGCTGTGGCGGTGGGCCGGTCGCCGGTGAAGGAAAACCGGGAACGCTCGCCGCAGACGCGGTCGAGATTGGCCTGAAGCCACCCGTATCCGCCGTTGTCCAGCACCACGTACAGCACGGCCGCGCCGCTGTCGGCCAGGGTGGGCAGTTCGCCGCGGAAGAGGTTGAACGCGCCGTCACCCGCCACCGCGACCACCGGACGGCCCGGTTCGGCCAGAGCCACCCCGACCGCGGCGGCGGCTCCGAAGCCGAGTGGGGTCTGCTCGCTGGGCACCACCGAGCCGCCGGTCGCACCGCACGACCAGTACGGGAAGAAGTAGGACCACATGTCCTGCAGGCCGTTCTCCTGGACCAGGACGCGGTCGGCGGGCACGGCCCGGTCGATCCCGGCCAGCACGTCTGCCACCGGCACTCCGTGGCGCCTGTGCTCCCCGGCCCCGGAGTCGTCCGGCTGGTCCGTCCGGCGGGCGGGGATCCCGTCCAGTTCGGTGCGGACGCCGCGCACACGGTCCGTCCAGTCCCCGGCCGCGCGGTGCTCCCGCAGGGCCGCCGTCCAGTCCGCCACGGTGCGGCCCACATCACCCAGCACGTGGGCGCCCGGGTGTCCGGTGACCACGGAGTCCTCGGCCGAGACGACCTGGACGACCGGCAGCCGCGTGCGGTCCGGCCAGCCGAATGTGGCGGTCTCCTCCAGTCGGCTGCCGAGCGCCACGACCAGATCCGTCTCCTGCCACAGCCGGTCTGCGGGCGGCACGGTGTACAGCCCGGAGACCCCGCAGTACAGCGGGTGGTCCTCGGCGACGGTGCCCCGGCCCGAGGCCGTGCTGAACAGGGCGGCGCCGAGCAGCTCGGCGAAGCGCTCGATCCGCCGGTCCGCGTTGCGGTGCCGCGATCCTCCGCCGACCAGCAGCACCGGCCGCCGTGCCGCACCGATCAGCCGGGCGGTCGCCCGCAGCACGTCCTCGTCCGCACCGGTCCGCTGCGGTGCCGGCGGTCGCCAGGGGCCGGGCTGCTCGACGGCTTCGCCGGCCACGTGTTCGGCGATCTCCAGGTAGACAGGGCCGGGCGTCCCGCCGACTGCCATGGCGGTCGCCTTCTCCAGGGCGGCCGGCAGCCGGTCGGCACGGTCCACGCGTTCGGCCCACTTGACGAAAGGCCGGACGGCGCCGAGCTGGTCGAGCTCCTGGAAGGCCCCGGTGCCGAGGCGGTCGAGCGCCGTACCGCCGGCCACCAGCAGAACCGGCGCCGCCGCCGAGCGCGCCTCCAGCAGACCGGTGAGTGCGTTGGTCAGCGCGGGGCCCTTGCCCACCGCGCACACCGCGGGCCGGCCCGTGGCGAGGGCATGGCCGGTGGCCATGAACATCGCGTTGCGCTGATCCCGGCAGAGCACAACAGTGGTGTGCGTGTCCTCCAGGGCGCCGAGCAGGTCCATGTCGTCGCCGGGCAGCCCGAACACCGCCTCCGTGCCAAGGTGCTGGAGGTGGTCGGCCACGGCGTGCCAGGCGCTGGGATGCTTTCTCGCCTCGCTCATGCCCGCCCCCGCGGCAGGTGGTCGGCCACGGCCTTGGAGACGAGAATCGGCTCCGTCCACATCCCCGTGCCGTCGGTGATGTAGTTGGCCATACGGCCGAAGCCACCGAAAGCCGCGTTGCCGTCGTCGATGGCGAGCAGGGTGGTGTCCGTGGTCACCGTGGTACGGCGGCGCAGCGCCCGCACCAGCTCCGGCGCACGGCCGTACACGCTGGCGCCGAGGGCTCGTTCGGTGAACACACCGGTGGTGAGCGTCGCGGCCAGCGCCCGTTCGTCGCGGTAGCCGGCGATGTTGAAGACCGGGGCGAAGAACTCCGGCAGCTGGGTGCGCGGCGTCACCTCGGGGACCACCACGATCGCGGGGTCCAGCCGGCGGGAGCGGAAGTCGACGTTGCCGCCGTGCACGATCCGGTCGCGGTTCTTCGCCAGGTACAGGGCGGCCTCCTCCAGTGCCCCCTCGTAGAACAAGGGTCCGTAGTCGGCCTCGGGGTCGGTGTAGGTCCCGTGGCGCAGCCGGCCGAGCGCGGCCCGCAGCGCGTTGGTGAACGGCTCAAGCAGATCCTCATGCACACAGAACAGGTCGGGGCCCAGGCAGTCCTGACCCGAGTTGAGCAGGCGGATCTCGACGGCGTCCCGTACGGCGGCGTCGAGGTCGGCGCCCGGCGCGACGACGAAGGGGTTCACTCCGGACCCCAGGAACAGGAAGAGCTGCCCGGGGGCGAGTCGGGTCCTGACCTGCTCGGCATTGCGGTAGGCGCCGGTGAAGACCACCACATCCGCGCGGCCGGAGAGGTCGTCGAGGAACTCCCGCTGACTGCTCTGCGCCGCTTCGATCGGCAGGCCGTGGACCTCCGAGAGCATCCCGTGCAGCCGCATCATCTGGTCCTTGACCTGGCTGGAGGGACGGAACACCAGCTGCCGGGCATACAGTGCCGGGACGAGCAGGTAGAGCACGTACGAGTACAGGATCACGTTGGACGGCATGAAGACAGCCAGCCGGCCGACCGTGGCAGGGCGGTGCAGGGCGATCTCCTGCTCAGCACCGTCGAGAGTCGCGACGGCCGCCTCGATCTCGTAGGCCGCGGCCCGGTGGGTCGATATCTCGCAGAGCAGTTCGTGCACTTCCTGCGGGTGCTCGGCCAGGAGGCGGCGGACAGCATGCAGGGCCCGGAGCCGTTCGGCGCTCACCAGGCCCTTCGACGGCGCCTTCGAGACCGGAAGGGCTGGAGCGGAAGTCATGTCCCTCCTCGGGATGATGGTCGATTCGAACCACAGTCAACCATAAGTCAATTCTAGTCATGAGCAGAGTCATGAAACGACTTGGGCCGCAGGGCGACGATCGGGCGTGCCGGTCAGCGCCGTTGTCCGTCAGGTCACAGTGTCCGCAGTGCCGAGGATCTCCAGCAGGCGGTCACCACCGCCAGGTAGGCGACGGCCAGGGCAGCGAGGGCGGGCCGCACCCCCAGCGACTCCGCGGCCACAGCGGTGGCGGCCGCGCCCAGTGGTACGGCGGCCGTCCCGATCGTGTCGACCGCGGAGACGACCCGCCCGTACGTCTCGGCGCGCAGCTCGCGCTGGAAGGCGGTGGTCCGCACCGGGCCGACGGGGGCGGCCACCACCCCCAGCAGGCCCAGCAGGACGGCTGCCGTCGGAAGCGACGGGGACACCACGGCGAGCCCCGCGACCAGCAACCCGACGCCGGCCCCGGACGCCAGGTAGGCCGGCCGCCGCCCGAACCGGTGCCCGACGACCGCGTAGGCGCCGGTGCCCACCAGCACCCCGACACTGAAAGCCGTCAGCATCACCCCGAGCCCGGCGGCGCTGCCGAGCTCCCGGTGCGCGTATACAGCCAGAAGCACCCCCGCCAAACCGCTGTCCAACGCATTGAACGCAGCACCCGAGCAGGCCAGCGCCCGCACCAGCCGCTCCCGCCACAGAAGCCGCAGTCCCACCCGGATCTCGTCCAGGTAGGCGCGGACAGCCAGGGATGGTTCCCGGCCCGCCGGCGCCTCGGCAGCCGGCGCCGACGGGGTCGGCCCCGGCGACGGGACACCGACCAGGATCAAGAAAGCCGCCAGGAGGCAGCCGAGCGCGTCCAGGGCGAGGACGGTGTCGGCGCCGAGTGTCGCGGTGGCCAGGCCGCCGAGCGGCACCCCGGCCAGCTGGGCGGCCTGGTGGACGCCGCCGAGCAGTGCGTTGCCGCGCTCCAGGGGCATCCGCGCGGCTCCGGCGAGGCCGGGGACGAGGCCCGTCACCGCGGCGACACCGGGCACGTCGAGCACCGACGCCGCCACCGTCAGAGCGATCAATGTGGCGAAGTCGAGCCGCCCGAGATGATGCAGCACAGGGATGCAAGCGGCTGCGGCACCCCCGAAGACCCAGGCGGTGACGGCCATGCGCTTGAAGCCCCAGCGGTCCACCAGCGGCCCGGCCAGCAAGCCGGCCAGCCCCGAGGAGACCGCGCCGACCGCGAGCAGGACGCCGGTGCGCGCCGCACTACCCGTCGCTTCCAGGACGAACCAGGGCACGGCGACGATCACCATGGCCTCGCCAACCGAACTGATGAGCACCGCACCCAGGAGGGCGCGCATCCCCCACGGACGCGACACGGCGGGCAGAGCTTCAGTCATGAAAATTGACTATACGGTGACTCGACAGTCGTGGAAATCCGGCCTGTGTGCCCTAGGGGGTAGCATGACGTAACCTTTGACCTCTACACGCGTTGTAGACTGCTGGTCAATTGTCCTTCCTGTGCGCGTAACATGCTGCGAGCGAGACGTTGACCATCCATCAGCCAGATTTCGGTAGGCGGATTCGCGAGATCCGCCGTGCCCGGGGCCTGCCCCAATCCGAGCTCGCCAGCGAGACGGTTTCCGCCAGTTATGTCTCACTGGTCGAAAGCGGCCGCAGGACCCCGAGTGTCAAGGCGGCCAAGGCGATCGTCGAGCGGCTCGGACTCCGGATCGAGGATCTCAGCGCACCGCCCCCCGACCGGCACCCCTCCCGCATGGAGCTGATCGGCCGCCTCGTCGCGGCCCGCTCCGGCCAGCTCTCCGGTGACTGGGAGCGCGCCCGCGACGATCTCAACGCGTTGATCGGCCAGTTGACCTCCCCTGACGCGGCGGCCGGGTCCGAGGAGGTGCTGTGGGAGGCCCGCTGGGAGCTCGCTGTCACGCTCGGGCACCTCGCAGAGCAGGAGGCGCGGCTCGATGTGCTGACGGACCTGCTGGCGGCCCCCATGACCGAGTACGCCCCGATGTTCCAGGCCCGTGTTCTGATCGAGACCGCCCGGGCCCTGCGCCGACTGGGCCGGCTCTCCGAGAGCGTGAGTTACGCCGAACAGGCCGTGCGGATCACCGGGGAACTCGGTGTCGCCCCGACCGAGCACACAGAAGCCCTCGTTGCCGCCGTCTCGGCGTATGCCGAGAGCGGTGACTGGCAGCGTGCCGATGTCCTGTGCGAGGAACTCCTCGCGGGAACCGGCCAAAGTGTGCCGCCTCACGTGGACGCGTCGGCCCTGTGGGCCGCCGGTGGGTTGCGTCGGCTGGCCGGCCGGCCGTCGGAGGCACTCGACCTGCTGAACAGGGCGGACGCCCTGGCCGGTGCCGGCGCCGATCTGGCGGACCGGGCCCGGCTGGTACGGGCACGCGCGCTGGCGGCCCTGGCGGCCGGTGAACATGAAGGCGCTCGGACGCTGATCGAGCAGTCGCGTGCCCTGACGGAACTGCTCGGCTCGCCGAGCGCCCGCAGCCTGCAGTCCGCGCTGGAGTGCCTCACCGCCCTGTGCCGGGGCGAGACCGAGCAGGCCGACCGGCTCGTCCCGGACATCGTGCCCGAGACCCCGGACCTGCCCCTGCTCGATCAGGCATGGAGCGGCATCGTCCGGGCCCGCGCCCATCGCGCCGCCGGCCGGTCCGCTCAGGCGGAGGCCGACTACCGCTGGGTGGCCGACCGCTACGAGCGACTCGGCTCCTACCGGCTCGCGATGGAGACCTGGCGCGAACTCCACGCCGACGCCGGGGACGATCCCGCAGCCGATCCGCACGGGCTGGTCATGCCGTAGCCGAGGGGAACCCCCGGCGGCACGACTGACCGGGCCCGGGCGGACGCGGCCGGGGCGGTCACCACGGCCGCGTCGGCACGGTTCCGCCTCCTACCAGACGGTCGACAACAACGGCAGGGTGGTTCCCCCAGCTACGGAGGACCGGTGTTCTCCGGCGTTCCCTCCCCCCACCGGCTCGCCGACCGGGTCGTCGCCCTCGGCGCGAACAGCCGAGTCGACGTACCACATGCACACCCGGGTGACCGGCGCCGACGTAGCGGCGGCCGCCGCGAGACCGGGCTCGGCCGCCAGGCTCCGCACGTATGCCTCCTGCGGTGATCCCAGGGGCGCGCTCCACGCCACCCGCTCCGGTCGGCGCAGCAGCACATCTCCCAGCCCGTCGGGGGCGAGCGCGTCGGACTCGGCCGCCGCGGACAGCGGGCTGCCCATGAGTCTGAGGGCGGCTTCCTTACGGGTCCACAGCCGGGCCAGGCGTTCCGCCCTCCTGCCCTCCGGGGCCGCCCGGGCCCAGCGCCGCTCCCTCTCGGTGAACGGCATCGCCGGCCCGAGCTGTCCCGAGCCCGGAACCTCGTGCAGGCTCAGCGCGACCGAGCAGCCACTGACGAGCGCCAAGGTAAGCCGTCCCGCGTCACCGCACACGGCGAGGCCGAAGGGACCGTCGCGCAGCCGAAAACGTCCCAGCGCATCCCGCGCGAGCGGCACTTCGGGCCCGCTCATACCGAGGATGCGTCCCAGTACCCGGCGCAGCGGTCGATCGCCGTCCGGCCCCCCTCCTCGACCGGCGCCGGTCGGGGACACATCTGCGACACAGAAGACATGCAGTTCACCCGCCGTGACAGCGAGTAACCCCTCTGTGTCGGATTTCGCAGTCCGTCCTGTGCTCCTCACCGATCCCCCGGAGGCGTGCGAAGTCGCTTCGCCAGGCTGACGCGAACAGCGACAGCCGCCGTCCAGCGCGTCGTGATTACTCACGTAGAACTCCCCGTTCGGCCACAGACACCGGACATGGGCTGGCCTTTCCCCGTCCGAGCCACACGACGGCACCCGATGGCCCGAAACATCATGGGGCAGCGTCGTCCGTGAGGATGCCTCCAAGATCTGCTGGTCACAGCCTGGAGAACATGGTCCCCTGCGCGGCTTCGTCATCAACCAGCTGCGCACCACCGGTGGCATCGACATCGCTGCCCGACTCCGCATCGCGGTCCGCCGCAGCTCCTGTCGGCCACCAGCCCCGATTGGTCGCAGCCGGCCGCCACCGATTCGCGGTCAAAGGTCTCCGCATCATCGGTGGCTCTCTGTGTACAACTCTCAGTGGATGCCGACGGATCGGCGATCACCCGGAGTGTCGAGATTGACAATTCCGCTGTCCGGATCTTGCTACGCCGCGCGAGGCATGTCAACGATCGTCTCCTGCCACGGAACGATCGTTGGGGGACCGCGATGGCCCGAGTAGTGTGCGTGGGACATCGGACACACCGACCCTGGGAGCGATGGGTGGAGCAACCTCTCACCGAGACTCTTCGGCGCCTCAGTGCGTACCGTGAGACGGAGAGTCTCGACTCCCGGGAGCTGGCGGCTCGGACGGCTCTTCCTGAGAGCATCGTCCGTGAGTTACTTCGCGGTGGCAGACCACCGCAGGACACTGTGCAGCAAAGGGTCTGTGCGCGCATCAAGGCCCTGGCAGAGGGCTACTTGGCTCGTACGGACAAGAAGCTGAGCGACCTCGTTTCCGAGGTAGCCGATCGCCTCATGGTCTCCGAGGTCTGGGCGCGAAAGCTGCTCAGGGGCGAGAAGATGCCCAACGTGCCCCTGCTCCACGACTTCGCGGAATTCTTCGACGTCGAAGGCGGGGAGACGTTCTTCACCATGCCGGCGGGGGACTCACTCAACCTTGTTCTCCAGCCGATCCTCCAGAAGTACGAGAGTCCCGAATCCGACCCCGTCCAGGCGCTGATGAAGAAGTACGGCGTCGTCAACGCTGATCTCAGGCATGCCGGTCCCTTGACGCCTGAACAGCTTGAGGTGCTCCTTGCCGGCGTTATCCGCTCGGTCTTTCCCTCGGCGGGAGACTCGGCCCGATGAACATCCGAGCCATGAAATCCCTTCTGTCGGCGCTGGGGAGGGAAGCAGTTCACTCGCTCGATCGGCCCGCGGACGCGCGGGACGTCATGCAGGAGTTCTGCCGGGCGATGAGTGTTCGTAGCGGCCGCCCGATTGAACTCCTGTTTCGGCGCTTTCCCGCGGACATTCCCGTGTCCGGCATGCGCTTGGACTGCGGGGACCGGTCGATCATCGTGGTCGAGAAGGCAACCGTGGCGGAGGCGCAGCTGGTCATCCTCGGACACGAACTGTGGCACGAGGAACAAGGCGACTGCGGCCACTACACCCCCGGTCTAGCGGCTACCGCCCGCGCGCTCGTGCCCGATCAGACCCCGGAAGCGTTGCAGCGTGTGGTCGACCAGATCCTGACCGACCCGGATGTACCGCGCGAAGCGATCCGGATGGGCGCGGCGCGTGCGGAGTCCCTTGCGGAGTGCGAGGCGGCAGCGGAAACCTTCGGCCTACTGTTCGGCAGCGAGGTCCGTGCATGGGTAAAAGGCCGCTACGCCGAAGGCCCCGTCGATGAGTCGACTCTCGAGGGTCGCCTCAACGTGTCGCTCACCAACCGCGGTCGACGCATACTCTTATGACCTACGTTCCCTACTCGATCCCTGCTGTCCTGCTGGCGATCGCGCTGTTCTTCAAGATTCCGACGTTCATCCGGGCCTGGCGCAACCCCGAGGTAAGAGCGACAACCTTGCTGCTGGTCTGGGCCTCGGCTGCTTTCGTCACCATCATTCCCCTCAACATCGAGCGCCTCAACGACGTCACGGGTGTCCCTAACATAGCGGCACCGTGGGCCTATTCGTTTCTGACCGCGTCCGGTGCCACCAGCCTGGCCATGATCATGCGCTGGAGTGAGGAGCCATCCGAAGACCGGCGGCGCAAGATCCGCCGCATCCATGCGATCTACACCGGCATGATCGGAGTTCTGTGGGTCACCTTCTTCCTCGCCGACACACCGGACGTACGAATCCACGACCTCGACACCTACTACGCCGGCACGCCATGGATGCGTGAACACATCCTGTTGTACCTGCTCGCACACTTCACCACATGCTCCGCTTCGGTGTTCATGCTCTGGAAGTGGTTCAAGGCAGTCAAGAACCCCTGGCTGAAATCAGGCGTCGTCTTCCTGCAAGGCTCCTTCGTCATGGGCCTGGCCTTCGGAACAAGCAAACTGACTGCGATCACGGCCCGCTGGTCCGGCGCCGACTGGGACTGGCTCAGCACAAGGGTCGCACCACATCTGGCGATCCTGGAGGGCGCGCTCGCAGCCGTGGGATTCATCACTCCCCAGGCCGGTCCGGTCCTCAAGAGGTGGAACCGGAACCGGCGCGAGTACCGCCGGTTGAGACCACTGTGGCGCGCGGTATTCGTCCTGGCTCCCGCCGCGGCAACAGCACGGCTCGGGTACTGGGTTCCCCTGGAGTTGCGCGTGCTGCAGCGCCGCCAGCGCATCCACGACTCTCTGCGCCTGCTCGCCCCGTACTACAACACGGACCTGTACCACCAGGCGTACACGGAGGCCACCGCCACCTACACCGAGCCCAAGGCGCGCGCCATCGCCGGAGCCGTCGCCATCCGCGACGCGATCGCCGCCTACAACAACGGCACACCCATCTCTGTCTGGAGACAGTCCCCACAGATCGGCACCGAGATCACCGACCGTATCGACGCCGTCTCCGTCGCCCTCGACAGTGCTGCCACCGTCAACAGCCTCCACCAGCGGGCAACCAGAACAGGGACCATGGACACACATGCCTGACAACACGACACTTTGCGCAAGGGGTCCGAACCTCTGAGAGCAGTGCGCCGGGGCACGACGCGTGCACATGGTGTGGAGCGGCGGCGTTCAGGCCTTCAACGATCTTCTGCCCGGTCTCACCGACGACATCGTTGCCCGACGCTCCTGCGGACCCTGGTCATCACCGGCATCGTCGTCCCGGCGGTCGTCTACGCACTGCTGCCGAACCTGATGAGGCTGCGCGCCGCCGTGCGCCGGCGGTGCCCGCGCTGAGGTGGCGCGATGTCGAATTCCGTTGTCCGGAGGGGGCTTCATCCAGCAGGATCGACCTCCGTGACCACCGCAGACACCTCCTCCCCCGCCGCATCCCGTCCGCTCGCCCTGATCACCGGCGTCGGCCGCACCGTCGGCATCGGCGCCGGGATCGCGCGTCAACTCGCCGCTTCCGGGTGGGACATCGCCTTCACCTACTGGACGCCCTACGACCGCCGGATGGACTGGGGCGAGGAGCGCGGCGCGGCCGGGGCCATCGAGGCCTCGCTCGCCGCGCACGGCGCCCGCACCGCCGCGATCGAGGCGGACCTGATCGACCCGGACGCCCCCACCCGGATCTTCGACGAGGCCGAGAGCCGCATCGGGCCGGTCACCGCGCTGGTGCTCAGCCACGCCGAGTCCGTGGACTCCGGCCTCCTGGACACCACCCTGGCGAGTTTCGACCGCCACTTCGCGGTGAACGCCCGCGCCACCTGGCTGCTCATCCGGGAGTACGCGCTGCGCTTCCGGGCCCCCGCGGGCAGCGGCCGGATCGTCGCGCTCACCAGCGACCACACGGTCGGCAACCTGCCGTACGGGGCCAGCAAGGGCGCCCTGGACCGCATCACCCTGGCCGCCGCGCGCGAACTGGCCCACCTGGGAGTCACGGCCAACGTCATCAACCCCGGCCCGATCGACACCGGCTGGATGACCGAGGAGCTGGCGGAGGAGCTGCGCCTGGGCACGCCGCTGGGCCGGCTCGGCACCCCGCAGGACACCGCCCACCTGGTGGACTTCCTCTGCTCCCCGCAGGGCCAGTGGGTCAACGGCCAGCTCCTCAAGAGCAACGGCGGAGCCGCGTAGGGGCTCACCGGGCACCCCCTGGACCTCTTGACGCGCGCCGCGCCGGTGGCGAGGATCACCCCGTTATCGAAGCGCTTCGACACGGGCGCCTCGCCACCGCCACGGCGGCACTCGCGCGACGTACAGGGACAGATGCCATGCCAGTCCGAGACCAGACGGGCCCCACCGTCGGCAACCCGGTGATCCCCGGATTCCACCCCGACCCCAGCGTCTGCCGGGTCGGGGACGACTACTACCTGGCGTGCTCCAGCTTCGAGTACTTTCCGGGCATACCCCTCTTCCACAGCCGCGACCTGGTCCACTGGACGCAGCTCGGCAACGTCCTCGACCGCCCCGCGCAGTTGCACCTCACCCCGGACACCCGCGCCTCCGGCGGCATCTACGCGCCGACCCTCCGGCACCACGACGGCCGGTTCTGGCTGATCGTCACCAACGTCGAGGTGGGCAACCTGCTGTTCACCGCCACCGACCCGGCAGGACCCTGGTCCGACCCGGTCCCGCTCCCCGGCGTACCGGGCATCGACCCGGACCTCGCCTGGGACGAGGACGGCACCTGCTGGTGCACCGTGGCCGGGGTCTCCCAGGTCCGCATCGACCCGTACACCGGCGAGACCTTCGGCGAACCCCGGCGCATCTGGTCCGGGGCGTCCGGGGCGAAGGCCCCCGAGGCACCGCACCTCTACCGGATCGGCGACCACTGGTACCTGCTGATCGCGGAGGGCGGCACCGAGCGCGGGCACGCCGTCTCCGTGGCGCGCGGCCCCTCGCCCGCCGGCCCGTTCGAGCCCTGCCCGGACAACCCGGTCCTCACCCACCGGGGCCGCGAGCACCCCGTGCAGAACACCGGCCACGGCGACCTGGTCCAGGGCCCGGACGGCTCCTGGTGGCTGGTGCTGCTCGGGGTACGGCCGGGCGGCGGCACCCCCGGCTGGCACGTGCTGGGCCGGGAGACCTTCCTCGCCCCGGTGACCTGGGTGGACGGCTGGCCCGTCGTCGGCGAGGTCAGCACCGAACTCCCGGCCCCGCCCTGGCCGTTGCAGCCCACACCGGCCGCCCCGGTCCGGGACGACTTCGACGGGGCCGCGCCCCGCCCGTACTGGATCTCCCCCCGCCGCTCGACGGCCGGCCGGTCCGGGACGACGGAGCGGCCCGGCTGGCTGACCCTGCGCGGCAGGGGCGGCAGCCTGGACGACCCGGACGCGGTCTTCACCGGCCGCCGCCAGCAGCACCTCTCCTGCCGCGCCCGGACCCTCGTGGACGCGGCGGACGGCTGCGGCGGCCTCGCGGTCCGCCTGGACGAGGCGCACCACTACGCGGTCGAGACGGACGGCGCCGAGATCCGCCTCGTCGCCCGCATCGGCCCCCTGCGCACGGTGGTCGCCGCCGTCCCGGCCCCCGCCGGCCCGGTCACCCTCGGCATCGACGTACGCCGCACCGCGCCGCCCGTCGCCCCGTGCACCGGGCCGGACACGATCACCCTGGGCCACGAGGACCCGTCCGGCACCTTCACCGCACTCGGCACGCTGGACGGCCGCTACCTCTCCACCGAGGTGACGGGCGGCTTCACGGGCCGGGTGATCGGCCTGTACGCGGCCGACGGCACGGTCCACTTCGACTGGTTCGCGTACGACGGGCTGGAGGAGTAGGGCGGCGGGCCGCAGGCTTCCCGGGGGCCACGGCGAGCGGCGGCACGCATGGCGCCGGGCGGGGGGCGGCTCCGCGAGGGGCGGCGCGTACCGGTTCCCCGCCGGGTAGCCTTCCGGGATGCGCTATTTCATCCAGTACCCCGCCGGTACCAGTGAGCTGGTCGCCGATGCCATGGCGCACTTCGTCGACGGCTTCCGCGCGGAGTACCAGGACGACAGCGCCATGCTCTTCTCCTCGACGTCGCCGATGGAACGCGTGGCCGCCATTCCCTTCGCGAAGAACGCCTTTTCGGTGATCAGCGAAATTCGCCGCGGTGACATCGACCGGAATATCGCGCAGCTGGCCGGCTCGCTCAAGGAGTCGCCATTCCCGTCGCTGCCGGGTGAACGCGCGCGAGGCTTCCGGGTCATGGTCCATGTGGACGGCGAACTGGCCTCGGTCGGCGGCGCCGCGAAGCGGGAGATCGAGCGCGCGGTCTCCGCGTGCACGGAGATGCGGCTGGAGCCCAGCGGCCGGGGCCAGGAGTACTGGGTCATCGGCCGCCTCGACATGGCCGACCTGATGTTCTGCGCCCGGCTGCCCAAGCAGGCGCGGCCCAGGAAGGCGCGCGGCGCCCTGTCCCACGAACTGTCGTCGATGCTCGTCCTGGCGTCCGAGCCGCAGCCCGGCGACACGTTCCTGGACCCCTTCGCGGGCAGCGGCTCCTTCGTGGTCAGCCGCCTCGGCCTGCCGGCCCGCGAGGTCGTCTACTCCGACCTGGATCTCGCGGAGCACCGCGAGCAGTTGCCGGACGAGGTACTGCGCGACCGGCGGCTGCGGCTGCTGGACGAGGACGCCATGACCCTGCCGTCCTTCGACGACGGCTCGGTGGACGTCGTGGTGACCGACCCGCCGTGGGGCGAGCACGAGGAACTGCCCGTCCCGTACGAGGAGTTCGCCCGCACCACGAGCGAGTCGCTGGCCCGCGTCCTGCATCCGGAGCACGGCCGGTTCGTGCTCCTGTGCGCCCGCCGGGGCGCGGCCGTCTTCGACGCGGCGTTCTCGGACGCCGGTCTCCCGGTCCGCGCGACGCACGAGATCCTGGTCAACGGGCATCCCGCCACGGTCTTCGTCGGCGGGCGGAGCACCGGCGCCGCGGCGGCAGGGCCGAAGCCGGCAGGTGAGCCCCGCAAGCCCTCGAAACCCTCCCGCCCCCTCCTCATCGGCATGCACACCTACCGTCGCTCCCTGAACCGCTTCGCCCGCTGAACCCGGCCCGTGCCGGCCTGCGTGGCTGCGGTCCACGTCGATGGAGAACCCATCCGCACGGGGCCTGGACCGACAGCCGGTGAGGGAGCGTGCCCTGCGCGACGGCTGAAACAGAGGTCCGGGCCGTACCCGGCGGGACCGGTTCCCGTGTGTCAAGGACGGGCCCACCCACGGCTGGGCTGCCTTCGAGCTGTCGCACGCCAAGGACGCCACCGAGACCACCGGGCATGAAAAAGCCCCAGGCCACGGCGAGCGAGTCCTGGGGCTAATCCGAGCCGCCTTCGGGATTCGAACCCGAGACCTACGCATTACGAGTGCGTTGCTCTGGCCATCTGAGCTAAGGCGGCGTCGCCCTGTTCGCACCATGATGCGATCAGCGGCGACGCCAAGTCTACACAGTTTCCGGGGGTGCTCCGAACCACCCCGCGGCGGGGGCGTATCCGCAGGTCAGCGGGGTGGGGCGGTGGGTGGGATCAGGTGCACTTCTTGTCGGCGGGGGGCGGGGTGCCCTCCAGGAGGTACGTGTTGATCGCCGTGTCGACGCAATCGCTGCCGCGGCCGTACGCGGTGTGGCCGTCGCCCTCGTAGGTGAGGAGGGTGCCCGAGGAGAGCTGGTCGGCCAGGGACCGGGCCCAGGCGTACGGGGTGGCCGGGTCACGCGTGGTGCCGACCACGACGATGGGGGCGGCGCCCTCGGCCTCGATGCGGTGGGCGGTGCCCGTGGGGTGGACGGGCCAGTAGGCGCAGTTCAGGGCCGCCCAGGCGAAGCCCCTGCCGAAGACCGGGGACGCCTTCTCGAAGGAGGGCAGGGCCTTGTCGACGGCCTCGGGGTCGGCGAAGGCGGGCGGGAGGTCGACGCAGTTCACCGCGGCGTTGGCGAACATCAGGTTGGCGTACTTCCCGTCCGGCTCGCGCTCGTAGTAGCTGTCGGCCAGGGCGAGCAGACCGGCGCCGTCGCCGGAATCGGCGGCGGCCAGCGCATCCCTCAGCTGGGGCCAGGCCGACTCGTCGTACATGGCGGCGATCACCCCCGTCGTGGCGAGCGACTCCCCGAGTTCGCGGGACTCGCCCGTGGGGATCGGCTTCGCGTCCAGCCGCGCGAACAGCTGCTTGAGGCGGTCCGCCGCGTCGGAGGCGGACGTGGTGCCGAGCGGGCAGTCCGCCTGCTCCACGCAGTCCTCCGCGAAGGACTGGAACGCCGTCTCGAACCCCGCCGTCTGGTCGCGGTTCGCCTCCACCGACGGGAGCGACGGGTCCATCGCCCCGTCCAGGACCAGGCGGCCGGTGCGACCGGGGAACAGCTCCGCGTACGTCGCCCCGAGGAACGTCCCGTACGACGCCCCCACATAGTTCAGGCGCTCGTCCCCGAGCAGGGCGCGCAGCATGTCCATGTCGCGGGCCGTCTCCACCGTCGAGACGTGCGGCAGGATCTCGCCGGAGCGCTTCTCGCAGCCGGCCGCGAACTTCTCGAAGGCCGCGCTCAGCTCCGTGACCTCGGCCGCGTCGTCCGGGGTCTGGTCGACCTGCGTGTACGCGTCCATCTGCGCCCCGGTCAGGCACTCGACGGGCTCGCTGCGCGCCACCCCGCGCGGGTCGATCGCCACCATGTCGTAGCGGGCGCGCACCTGGGCGGGGTAGCCGATCCCGGCGTAGGCCTGGAGGTAGCCGATGGCCGAGCCGCCGGGGCCGCCCGGATTCACCAGCAGGGAGCCGATCCGTTTGCCGGGGCCGGTCGCCTTCTTCCGGGACACGGCCAACTTGATCTCGTCGCCGTCCGGTTTCGCGTAGTCGAGCGGCGCCTTCATCGTCGTGCACTGGAAGCCGCTGACCCCGCAGTCCCGCCAGCGAAGGTCCTGGGAGTAGAACCGTTTGAGGGCCGCCGGTACGGGAGAGGGCGAGGCGGAAGCCGCCTCGGCGGAGGACGCGGCACCCGACGACGCGTCCCCGCCGCTGCATCCGGAGACGAGCAGGCCGGCAGTGCCGAGCGCGAGGGCGAGAGTGCGGAACGGGCGCCTGGTGTCCATGCCCGGAGCGTAACCGCACCCACACCGTCCATCCGATTCCCGGCTCTTTCGGGTGATTCGGTGACATGCCGGTCGTACGGTCTTCGCCTGCGGCCGGCTCAGCCCGCGCGCAGCGCGTCGGCTCAGCCCGCGCGCAGCGCCATCGTCATCGCCTCCACCGCCAGCAACGGCGCCACATTGCGGTCCAGCGCGCGGCGGCAGGCCGACACCGCCTCGATCCGGCGCAGCGTGCGCTCCGGGGTGGAGGCGCGGGCGACACGGTCCAGGGCGTCCTGCGCGTCAGCGTTGGCTATCGCGATCCGCGAGCCGAACTGCAGGGCGAGCACATCGCGGTAGAAGCCGGTCAGTTCGGTGAGCGCGAGGTCGAGGCTGTCGCGCTGGGTACGGGTCTTGCGGCGCTTCTGCTTGTCCTCCAGCTCCTTCATCACCCCGGCCGTTCCGCGCGGCATGCGGCCCCCGGCGGCGGCCCCGAGCGCCGCCTTCATGTCCTCCGTCTCCTTGGCGTCGATCTCCTCGGACGCCTGCTTGGCGTCCTCCGTCGCCGTGTCGATCAGCTCCTGCGCGGCCTTGAGGCACCCCCCGATGTCCTCGACGCGCAGCGGCAGCTTCAGCACCGCGGCCCGGCGCGCCCTGGCCCGCTCGTCCGTGGCGAGGCGCCGCGCGCGCCCTATGTGCCCCTGGGTGGCGCGGGCGGCGGACGCGGCCCGCTCCGGGTCGATGCCGTCCCTGCGGACCAGGACGTCGGCGACCGCGTCCACCGGCGGCGTACGCAGCGTGAGGTGGCGGCAGCGCGACCGGATCGTCGGCAGCACATCCTCCAGCGAGGGCGCGCAGAGCAGCCACACCGTGCGCGGGGCGGGCTCCTCGACCGCCTTCAGCAGGACGTTGCCCGCGCCCTCGGTGAGGCGGTCGGCGTCCTCCATGACGATGACCTGCCAGCGGCCGACCGCCGGCGAGAGCTGGGCGCGGCGCACCAGCTCACGGGTCTCCTTCACACCGATGGAGAGCAGGTCGGTGCGGATCACGTCGACGTCGGCGTGCGTACCGATGAGGCTGGTGTGGCAGCCGTCGCAGAAGCCGCAGCCGGGCGCCCCGCCCAGCGCGCGGTCCGGGCTGGTGCACTGCAGCGCGGCGGCGAAGGCGCGCGCGGCGGTGGAGCGGCCCGAGCCGGGCGGGCCGGTGAACAGCCAGGCGTGCGTCATCGTCGAGCCGGGGGGCACCGACTCTCCCGCCGCACCGGCCGTGACCAGCGCGTCGGCGTCCCGAGCGGCGGCGCTCAGCTGCTCCTGCACCCGGTCCTGGCCGACCAGGTCGTCCCATACGGACATGGGTCACCGCCTTTCCCCTCGCACGACGCGTGGCTCTCGTCGCTCCGGTCTCCCATTGTGGGGGACGCCTACGACAACACGGACGCCGATGGCCCCGTACCAGGGAAAGGTGCGGGGCCATCGGGCATTGTCTCGTGGTTCTCACGTAAGGGTCCGACCCGGTCAGCGGCGCGGCCTGCGCCCCCGGCCGCCCGAGGACTCCGGGCCCTCGTCGTCGTAACCGCCCAGCAGCTCGTCGGCCAGGCTGGGCAGGTCGTCCAGCGGGGTCTCCTCCGCCCAGTCGGACCGGGGCCGCCGGGAGCGCTGCTCCTCGGCCTGCCGCGGGTCCGCGTGCGGGTCGGTGATCTGCGGCAGCTCGCGGGTCCGCTCGTTGTCGCTGTCCGCCGGCCGCTCGTCCCGGAAGATGCCGCGCGGCACCCGGTCCGCCGGGTCGGACTCCCGTACGGCGTCGCGACCGGTGTCACGCACCGCAGGCAGCACCGTCGTCTCGTCCGCCGCGCCGGGGGGCTCGGGCGCGTCCGAGATCTTCGGGATCACCGTCGTCTCGTCGTCGTCGGACGGCCACCGCGACGACGGTCCGCCCCGCCGGCCGGAGCCCTCCGGGTCCACGGGCGCGGGAACCGGCTGGGTGATCTCGTTCGGGTCGACGATCGGGGTGGGCACCGTCAGCTCGTTGTCGGGCCCGGTGGGCTCGTCGCGCGCCCAGGAGGGCGAGGACGGCTTGGACGAGCGAGAGGAACCGGTGGCGCGGGAAGAGTCGGAGGCACCGGAAGAACCGGAGGCACGGGAGGAACCGGAAGAGGACCCCCCGCTACCGCTCCCGGAAGCACCACCGGACGCACCAGACGCACCGGCCGCCCCCGAGGCGCGAGCCCCGGACGCACCAGCAGACCCCGCAGCCCCAGCAGCCCCCGCCGAGGACGACCCGCCCCGGCGGTCATCGGCCTCCTGCCGCAGCCCGCTCTCCTCCTGCCGCGCGGCCCGCGCACGTGCTTCTTCCTCACGCGCGGCCCTCGCGCGGGCCGCCTCCTCCTCGCGCGCCGCCCGCGCCCGGGCCTCCGCCTCGGCCTGCGCCTGAGCCTCCGCTTCCGCCTTGCGACGGGCGGCCTCGGCCCTCAGCAGGGCCTCCTCGGCCTTGCGCTGCTTCTCCAGCCGCTGGGCCTCGGCCTCCTTGCGGAGCCGGGCCTCTTCCTCCGCCTGACGGCGGAGCCGGGCCTGTTCCGCCTCGTAGGCGGCTTCCTCGGCCTGGCGCTCGGCCTCGCGGCGGCGCGCTTCCTCCTCCTCGCGGCGCTTGCGCTCCTCCTCCTCGGCACGGAGCCTGGCGAGCTGTTCCTGGCGCTCGCGCTCCAGGCGCTCCTCCTCCGCCTTGCGGGCGGCCTCCTCCTCGGCGCGGCGCCTGGCCTCCTCCTCGGCGGCCCTGCGGGCCTCCTCCAGGGCCTTGATCTCGGCCTCGGAAAGGGGCAGGACCTGGTCGAGGCGGTGGCGTACGACGGTGGTGACGGCCTCCGGTTCCTGACCGGCGTCCACCACGAGGTAGCGCGTCGGGTCGGCGGCGGCCAGCGTCAGGAAGCCGGCGCGCACGCGGGCGTGGAACTCGGGCGGCTCGGACTCCAGCCGGTCGGGCGCCTCGGTGAACCGTTCCCTCGCGGTCTCCGGGGCGACGTCCAGGAGCACGGTCAGGTGCGGTACGAGCCCGCTCGTCGCCCAGCGCGAGATGCGGGCGATTTCGGTGGGGGCCAGATCGCGGCCCGCGCCCTGGTAGGCGACCGAGGAGTCGATGTAGCGGTCGGAGATGACGACCGCGCCGCGCTCCAGCGCCGGGCGGACCACGGAGTCGACGTGCTCGGCGCGGTCGGCGGCGTACAGCAGGGCCTCGGCCCGGTTGGAGAGCCCGGCCGACGACACGTCGAGCAGGATCGACCGCAGCCGCTTGCCGATCGGGGTCGCCCCCGGCTCACGGGTGACGACGACCTCGTGTCCCTTGGCCCGAATCCACGAGGCGAGCGCGTCGACCTGGGTGGACTTGCCCGCTCCGTCGCCGCCCTCCAGGGCGATGAAGAAGCCGGTCGCGGCGGGTGCGACCGCCGGGTCGCCGCCGCGCAGCGCCTCGCGCAGGTCGCGCCGCAGCGGTACGCCGGAGCGGTCGTCCGTCTTCGCGAGCACGATGACCGCGACCGGCAGCAGCAGCGCGCCGACCAGCATCAGGGTGAACGCGGCGCCGCCGTGGGCGAAGACGGAGTCGCCGATGGTCAACCGGTGGGTGCCGATGGCGGCGGCGACCAGGGGGCCGCCGACCGCGCCGAGCGCGATGAACACCCGGACGACGGCCTGGAGGTGCTCGGCCGTCCTGGTCCGGCGGGACTCCTCGGTCTCCTGGTCGATGAGGACATGACCGGTGTTGGCGGCGACCCCGGCCGCGTACCCGGCGAGTACGGCGAGCAGGACGACGGTCGCGGTGTCCGGCACGAGGCCCATGGCCAGCAGGGCGAGGCCGGTGACGGCGGTGGCGAGGGAGAGCATCCGGCGCCGCGACAGCGTGGGCAGCACCTTCCCCGCCGTGCGGATGCCCACACCCGTACCGCCGGTGAGCGCCAGGATCAGCAGGGCGAGGGTGACGGGTCCGCCGGCCAGGTCGCTGCCGTGCAGCACGGCGACGGCGGCCGCGGTGGCGATGGCTCCGGCGATCGCCGCGCAGGTGGCGACGACCAGCGGGATGGCGCCGGTGCGGCCCTTGTCGGGCCCGTTCCCGCGGGACGGCCGGCGCAACCCTTCCAGCGGCGAGCGCGGCCGGGGCGTCTGGGTGGCGGGCAGCGTCAGGAAGTACAGGGTGGAGATGGAGGCGGAGAACAGCCCGGCCGCGACGTACGAACCGAGGGCCGCCTGGTGGAAGGAGAACCAGTCGAGGCCCGAGCCCAGCAGCCTGCCGACGATCGTGGCGGCCAGCAGGGCGGCCGCGGCCAGCGGAATGGCCGCGAAGTCCGTACGCAGGGAGAGCCGGCGCAGCGGGTCGAGGTGGTCCGGCAGCGGGCGCACGGCGGCGCCCTCGATCGGCGGCGGGGGCAGCAGCGCGGGAGCCGCGCTCTCCTTGGCGATCGTCCAGAGCCGTTCGGCCGCCCCGGCCACGAAGACGGTGACCAGGAGCATCGTGAGCGCGTTGGCGGGCGTCCAGTCGATCCACAGGGGTGCGACGACCAGCAGCGCGAGCCGCAGCCCGTCCGTCCCGATCATCAGCCACCGCCGGTCGACCGGCCCGCCCGGTGCGGTGAGGGCGGTCAGCGGCCCCAGGAGTACGGCTCCGAAGAGCAGGGTGGAGATGATCCGGGCCCCGAACACGGCGGCGACGGCGAAGGCCGCCCCCCGGTATCCGGTTCCGAATGAGCCCTCCAGGACCGCTGCTTGCAGCGACAGCAACACCAGCACGAGAAGGGCGAGTGCATCGCCGGTACTGCCGATGAGCTGGGCGCTCCACAACCGCTTGAGCGGGGGGATGCGCAGCAGGGCTCGTACGGCGCGCTCGCGTGAGTCTGCGGCAAGTGTGTCGGAGGTGGGGCTCACGACCGTTGGCTGCTCGGCTCGCGTCATCCGCCCAGCCTAACGGGACGCCGCGTTCCCCCGTGTCCCCACCCGTCAAACAGCGGCCGGGCCCCTTTCGGCCTCGCCGGTGTGCGAGGCGCGGGGCCCGGGACGGAACGCCTGTTTCGGAAGGGGCGGGAGGGGAAGGGGCTCGCCGCGGTCGGCGACCCGCCCCTCCCCCGAACGGCTCAGTCCTCCGCGCCCGAAGCGGCGGCCTTCTTCGCGGCGGCCGAAGCGGCCGCGGTCTTCTTCGCCGGAGCCTTCTTGGCCGTCGTCTTCTTCGCGGCGGTCTTCTTCGCCGCCGTCTTCTTGGCGGGCGCCTTCTTGGCGGCGGCCTTCTTCGCCGTCTTCTTCTTCGCCGGCCCCTTCGCCCGCTTCTCGGCGAGCAGCTCGTAGCCCCGCTCCGGCGTGATCTCCTCGACGCTGTCGCCCGTACGCAGGGTCGCGTTCGTCTCGCCGTCCGTGACGTACGGGCCGAAGCGGCCGTCCTTCACGACGACCGGCGCGCCGCTCACCGGGTCCGTGCCCAGCTCCTTCAGCGGCGGCTTGGCGGCCGCGCGCCCGCGCTGCTTCGGCTGGGCGTAGATCGCCAGCGCCTCTTCGAGCGTGATGTCGAAGATCTGGTCCTCGGAGGTGAGCGACCGCGAGTCGGTGCCCTTCTTCAGATACGGCCCGTAGCGGCCGTTCTGCGCGGTGATCTCGACACCTTCGGCGTCCTGACCGACCACGCGCGGCAGCGACATCAGCTTGAGCGCGTCGGCCAGCGTCACCGTGTCGAGGGACATCGACTTGAACAGCGAGGCCGTCCGCGGCTTCACCGCGTTCTTGCCGGTCTTCGGCGTGCCCTCGGGCAGCACCTCGGTGACGTACGGCCCGTACCGCCCGTTCTTGGCGACGATCTGGTTCCCGCTCTCCGGGTCCGCGCCGAGTTCGAAGTCGCCGCTCGGCTTGGCCAGCAGCTCCTCCGCGTACTCGACGGTCAGCTCGTCGGGCGCCAGATCGTCGGGGATGTCCCCCTTCTGGTAGCCCTCGGCGTCCTTCTCGCCCCGCTCGATGTACGGCCCGTACTTGCCGACGCGCAGTTTGATGTCGTTGCCGACGGGGAACGACGAGATCTCCCGTGCGTCGATCGCACCGAGGTCGGTGACGAGCTCCTTGAGCCCGCCGAGGTGGTCGCCGTCGCCGTTGCCCGCGTCGGACGCCGCGCCCACGCCGGTCGCGTCGCCCTCCTGCGTACCGAAGTAGAACCGCTTCAGCCACGGCACGGACTGGGCCTCACCGCGTGCGATGCGGTCGAGGTCGTCCTCCATGCGGGCCGTGAAGTCGTAGTCGACGAGCCGGCCGAAGTGCTTCTCCAGCAGGTTGACCACGGCGAACGACAGGAACGACGGCACGAGGGCCGTGCCCTTCTTGAACACATAGCCGCGGTCGAGAATCGTCCCGATGATCGAGGCGTACGTCGACGGGCGGCCGATCTCGCGCTCTTCCAGCTCCTTGACCAGCGACGCCTCGGTGTAGCGGGCCGGCGGCTTCGTCGCGTGCCCGTCCGCCGTGATCTCGTCGGCGGACAGTGCGTCGCCCTCGGTGACCTGCGGCAGCCGCCGCTCGCGGTCGTCCAGCTCGGCGTTCGGGTCGTCGGCACCCTCGACGTACGCCTTCATGAAGCCGTGGAACGTGATCGTCTTGCCGGACGCGGAGAACTCGGCGTCCCGGCCGTCGCTCGCCCGGCCGCCGATCTTGACGGTGACGGAGTTGCCGGTCGCGTCCTTCATCTGGGAGGCGACGGTCCGCTTCCAGATCAGCTCGTAGAGCCGGAACTGGTCGCCGGTGAGGCCGGTCTCCGCCGGGGTGCGGAAGCGGTCGCCGGAAGGGCGGATCGCCTCGTGCGCCTCCTGCGCGTTCTTGACCTTGCCGGCGTACGTGCGCGGCTTCTCGGGCAGGTAGTCGGCCCCGTACAGCTGCGTGACCTGCGAACGGGCCGCGGCGACAGCGGTGTCCGAGAGGGTCGTGGAGTCCGTACGCATGTAGGTGATGAAGCCGTTCTCGTACAGCTTCTGCGCGACCTGCATGGTGGCCTTGGCGCCCAGGCCCAGCTTCCGGCTCGCCTCCTGCTGGAGGGTCGTCGTCCGGAAGGGGGCGTACGGGGAGCGCCGGTACGGCTTCGACTCGACGGACCGTACGGCGAACGCGGTGTCGGCGAGCGCGGCGGCCAGGGCGCGGGCGTTCGCCTCGTCCAGGTGCAGCGTCTGGCCGGAGGCGGACTTGAGCCGGCCGTCCGGACCGAAGTCGCGGCCCTGGGCGATTCGGCGCCCGTCGACGGCGCTGAGCCGGGCCGTGAACGTGGACGGGTCGGAGGCGTCGCCGCCGCGCCCGGTGGCGAAGGTGCCGGTCAGGTCCCAGTACTCGGCGGAGCGGAAGGCGATGCGCTCGCGCTCCCGTTCGACGACGAGCCGGGTGGCCACGGACTGGACGCGGCCCGCCGAGAGCTTCGGCATGACCTTCTTCCACAGGACCGGCGAGACCTCGTAGCCGTACAGACGGTCGAGGATGCGCCGGGTCTCCTGGGCGTCGACCATGCGCTGGTTCAGCTCGCGTGGATTGGCGACGGCGGCCCGGATCGCGTCCTTGGTGATCTCGTGGAAGACCATCCGGTGGACCGGGACCTTGGGCCTGAGCACTTCCTGCAGGTGCCACGCGATGGCTTCGCCCTCGCGGTCCTCATCGGTGGCGAGGAAGAGTTCGTCGGACTCGGCCAGCAGCTGCTTCAGCTTCCTGACCTGGGCCTTCTTGTCGGCGTTGACGACGTAGATCGGCTGGAAGTCATGCTCGACGTCCACGCCGAGCCGGCGCACCTCGCCGGTGTACTCGTCCGGTACCTCGGCGGCGCCGTTCGGGAGGTCGCGGATGTGCCCGACGCTCGCCTCGACGACGTATCCGGGGCCCAGGTAGCCCTTGATCGTCTTCGCCTTGGCAGGCGACTCGACGATGACGAGTCGGCGGCCGCCCTGTGCGGTCTCGCTGGTCGGGGACAACTTCGCTCTTCTCTCCGGTCGACGCTCGGTGGGCATCCGGGGCAGCGCGAGGGCGCTGCCGACAGTGCTGTCGCTGCGGAGTGTGACGGTACAACCCGCCCCCGTGTCAAACGGCAAAAGCCCGCAACGGCCACTCGAACGGTAACCCGACTTCCGTCATTCCTGCCGCCCGGCCCGCTCGGTCCGCTCCGGGTGCCTTCGCCGCCCATGCGTTTCGCCGGGGCTCCGACGGCCCTCCGGGGGGCGAGAGCGGGCGGCGGGCGCTCCGGGCGTGTTCCCGGCGCCGCGCCGGGCCAACCGCTGCGGGCCGGACTCGTACGTGTGGTGCGCCGGCGTACTCAGACGCGACCGAGGCACCAGACCCCGAGGACGAGGAAAAGTACGCCGAACACAGTCGCGAGTGCGGTGGAGACGGCGGGGCTCACCCGGTACGCGACCGGCGCGCGGTGCAGCACGCGCGCCCCCGTCCACAGCAGCAGTGCCGCACCGAACAGTGCGAACGTCGTTCCGGCGAAGACAGCGGGCCCGCTCTCCATTCCGTACGCCTCCCTCTTCCCCTGTCACGTCCTCGGACAACGCAGGGAGGCTCCCATCGCGGAACGTCGCGGACGCCAACACGGGGTGAACAGCAGGGCCCGGCACTCACGTCGGGCGCCGCGCGCTGTCGGCTCCCCCCGTTCGAACACGGCCGGCGGCACGAGGCACCGCAACCGGAATGCGTCGGCCGCGTCGAAGGCGGGCGGCGGACAGGGTGCCGGGGACGGCCTTCACGCTCCCGTACGCACAGGCTGTGGATATCGGGAGGAGCAGGGGCCCCGGCCGCGACGAGTCACATCACATCGCACCGCATCGCACCGCATCGCAGAAACGATTCAGCGGCAGCGGCCGGGGCCAAAACCGGAATCCGCCCGAGGGGCCCGGGCGTCATACGGGTTTCCCCCGGAGGTGAAGCGGGAAGCCGGCTCGATCCGGATCAGCCGACTGTGCGGCCGCCCGGCGGCAGCGGCTCCAGGAAGCCCTCTTCCACCAACAGCCGGATGGCCTGCGGGGTGCGGTCCCGCAGCAGCACCGGGTCCTCGTTCATCAGCTGCGCGATGGCGTCGAGAATGCGGCCGGCCGGCAGCGAGCCGTCGCACACTCCGGCGAACCCGGCGCCGACCGCGTCCACCTTCGTGGCCCGGCGCATACCGCAGTTCTGACGGAGCACCACATGCTCGGGGTCCTCCGCTCCGGGCAGCCCGACCTGCTCCTGCACCACTTCGGCGGCCAGGGTGAAATGGGCCGACAGCAGCGCCGCGTCGTCCTGCTCGCGCAGATAGTCCTGCCGGGCGAAGTGCGCCTCGACCGCGGGGCCGAGCGGCTGTTCGACCGCGTGCGGCCACTCCTCGATCACGACCGACGGCTTCCCGGCGGCGGCCGCGGCGGATTTCCGCAGCGTGATCCAGCCGAAGCCGACTCCCTTGGTGCGCCGCGCCTCGAACTCGTCCAGCCAGGCGTCGTAGCGCGCCTCGTACTCCGCAGGGTCCGTACGGTGATCGCCGCTGTCGCGCAGCCACAACTCGGCGTACTGCGTGACGTCCTGCACCTCGCGCTGCACGATCCAGGCGTCGCAGCCCTCCGGCACCCAGGCACGCACCCGGTCCTGCCACTCCTCGTCCCGAACGTGCTCCCAGTTGGCCAGGAAGTGCGCGAAGCCGCCGTCGTTGAGCCGCTCGCCGGTCTGCTGAACCAGGGTCCGGCACAGGTCGTCCCCGGCCATGCCGCCGTCGCGGTAGGTGAGCCGGGCACCGGGCGAGATGACGAACGGCGGGTTGGAGACGATGAGGTCGAAGGTCTCGGCGCCGACCGGCTCGTACAGCGAGCCCTCGCGCAGGTCGGCGGGGGCGGCGCCGGACAGCGCGAGGGTGAGCCGGGTGAAGGCCAGGGCACGCGGGTTGAGGTCGGTGGCGGTGACCCTGGTGGCGTGCTGCGCGGCGTGCAGCGCCTGGATGCCGGAGCCCGTACCGACGTCGAGCGCGGAGCCCACGGGCTTGCGGACGGTGATCCCGGCGAGGGTGGTGGAGGCTCCGCCGATGCCGAGGACGACGCCCTTCTCGCGCGAGCCGATACCGCCCGCACCGCCCACCGCGCAGCCCAGATCGGAGACGATGAACCAGTCCTCGCCGTCCGGGCCCCCGTAGGGGCGCACATCGACGGTCGCGCGCACCTGACCGTCCGTCTCGGCCAGCCAGCCGTCCGCCACGCACTCCGCCAGCGGGAGCACGGCCGCCGCCCGCGCGGCCGGCACGGGCCGCTGGAGCAGGAACAGGCGCACCAGCGTGTCGAGCGGCGACCCGCCCCGCGTCGCGCGCAGCGCCGGCACCGTCTCACTGCGCGCCAGCGCGGCGTACGCGGACGCGCCGAGCAGGTCGAGGAGCCCGTCGGCCGTGAACGCGGCCGCGAGCAGGGCCTCGCGGAGCCGGGGCGTGTGGTCCGCCGAGGGAAGGTCTGCTGCGAAGAGGCTGGTCTTACTCACATGCCCCATTGTGACGGCTGCCACGGACAACGGCAGCGGCCCGGCCCCGCCGGGGCATCCCGGAAGGGCCGGGCCGCTCACCCGAAGTCCGCAGGCCGTGGCTCCGGCCGCCCGGTCACGCCTTCTTGTCGGCGGCCGGGGACGCTTCCTTCGATGCTTCCTTCGACGGTTCGGTCGAGGACTTGGTGGAGGGCTCGGAGTCGTCCGGGGAGCCGTCCGGGGAACCGGCCTTGGGGGAGGCCGATGCGGTCGGCTTCTGGCAGCCCTTCTGCTCGGCCATCGCGGCGCCGACCTCGCCCGACTGGAGCTTCTTCAGCGCCTGGTCGCCACTGGCGCCGATCTTGTTCAGCTCGTCCGCGATGCCTCTGAGGCCGTCCGAGAACTTGCCCTGGTCCTTCGTCTCCAGGGCCTCCACCTTCTCCTGCAGCTTCGCGTAAGCGGCGGAGGAGGCGTTGAGCTCCTTCACCGCTTCCTTCTGCGTGGTCTCGCCGTCGTCGACCGGCGGCGGGCCCGCCGATTCCACGGCCGCGCCCAGCGCCTTGTACGCCTGCGAGATCTGCTGGAAGGCGGCCGAGTCGGTCTCCTGGACTTCGGCGGGCTTGCTGTTGTCGGAGGCCTGCTGCTGGATCGCCGCGTTGGCGTTCGCGATCTTCTGCAGCTGGGGCTGGACCTGGTCGCAGACCTCCTTGGCCCAGTCGTTCACCTTGTCGCCGCTGTCGTCACTGCAGCCCGACAGTGCCAGTACGAGTACCGCACCGCCGGACAGCGCGGCTGCAAGCTTCTTGTTCACCGGTTTGGTCCCTTCCAAGGCTCTCGGCCCCGGAACTTACACGTCGGGCACCGTCCATCCGGGTGCCGGGCGTCCGATGCACGGGCTTTTGCAGCCATTTGCACCAAGGGAAATGAGGCATACGCAACTCACCCGGACAGCCCTCACCGAGGGGAACACACGAACGACCCCTCACTCGTACGAGAAGGGCCCGTGTCGGTACGCCCTCTGCCCGCACGAGCACACCCCACACAGCGTCAGGCCGCACGCCCGCACGGGATCTGAGTCGCTCTCACCGCCCGGGCGTGTCGCGCGCACCGCTCAGGGGAAGACGCGCACCGCTCGCGGCGGAAGCGCATCGCTCGGGGAGACGCGCCTCGCTCAGGGAAGAACGGCGACCGGCGTCTTGGGCCAGCTCATGCGGATCACGCCGCCGTCCGCACCGGACCTGACCTCCACGTCGTCCACAAGGCCGCTGATGACCGCGAGGCCCATCTCGTCCTCGTCGTCCGCCATCGGCTCGGGGTCGTCGAGCCCGCCGCCGTGCGCGGCACGCCGCCCGGAGACACCGCCCGGAACCGAGCCGTCCGCACCGGGGCCCGGCACCTCGTCGCCGACCTCGATGGCGAAGGTCTTCTCCTCCTCGATCAGGAAGACCGCGACGGGGGCGGTGATGCCATGGCTGCGGTGCAGGCCGACCGCGCGGCTGCACGCCTCGCCCACGGCGAGCCGGACCTCGTCGAGCACGGCCTCGTCCACCCCGGCCCTGCGCGCCACGGCCGCCGCCACGAGTCGGGCGGTCCTGACGTGTTCGGGCTGGGCGCTGAAGCGGAGTTCAACGGTGGCCATGCGATCCCCCTCGAACGTACGAATGTGCATGCCAGGACCGGGCCCCATGGCCCAGGGGCCCCTGGCTCTGTCTGACGAGCCCCGGCTTTTTCCGGCCGGGCGGACTCCGCCGGGCGAAGCGGAGAACCGGCAAATGAACCGGCCGCGGGCCACCGACCGGGTGACCCCGCAGGCTCGCGAACACCGGCGCCGGACCGGCACATGACCGGGCCGGCGCCGGGCCGGACGTCAGTCGGTGGCCGCGACGGCCTCGTCGACCGTGGTGTGGATCGGGAACACCTTGGTCAGACCGGTGATCCGGAAAATCTTGAGAATGCGCTCCTGGTTGCACACCAGGCGCAGCGAGCCCTCGTGGGCCCGCACCCGCTTCAGGCCGCCCACGAGCACGCCGAGGCCGGTGGAGTCGAGGAAGTCGACGCCTTCCATGTCGACAACCAGGTGGTAGCTGCCGTCATTCACCAACTCGACCAACTGCTCGCGCAGCTTGGGCGCGGTATACACATCAATCTCGCCACCGACCTCGACGACCGTACGGTCGCCACCAGGGCCGGACACATTGCGAGTCGACAAGGACAGGTCCACGGATCCTCCAGCACCTTGCTATCGAGCGGTCGCCCCTCGGTCTCCCCGACGGAGCCGGGGGACGGATCGCCAGCCGCGATGGCATTCAATCACTTACCGGCAGCCATGCACGACGCCTTGGGACCATTGTCCGCCCTGCCAGTGACAGACTCGGTGCCGATGGCCAAGAATCATTGCCCCAGTCGACCCCCGGAGAGCGGGGGCTCCCGCCCCTCTCCGGACATGGTCCTCGACCGGCTCGCCGCCGGGGCGGGCCGCTCCGCGCGCATCACTCATACGGAGCACTTGCCCCCGCGCGAGGGAACCCATGCCGTCTGGCCCGACCGCATCCGTCCGGAAGTGATCGCCGCCATCCAGAAGGCCGGCATCGACCATCCCTGGGCCCATCAGGCGGCCGCCGCGGAGCACGCCCTGGACGGCGCCTCGGTCGTCATCGCCACGGGTACGGCCTCCGGCAAGTCGTTGGCCTACCTCGCGCCGGTCCTCAGCGCCCTCCTGGACGGCTCCGAGGCCCCCAACGGGCGCGGCGCCACCGCGCTGTATCTCGCGCCCACGAAGGCCCTGGCAGCCGACCAGCGCCGTTCCGTCGCGGCGCTCGCGGCTCCGCTGGGCAACGGCATCCGGCCCGCCGTCTTCGACGGCGACACCCCCGTCGAGGAACGCGAGTGGGTGCGCCAGTACGCCAACTACGTCCTCACCAATCCCGACATGCTGCACCGCGGCATCCTCCCGTCCCACCCCCGCTGGTCCTCCTTCCTGCGTTCCCTGCGCTATGTCGTCATCGACGAGTGCCACACCTACCGGGGTGTCTTCGGCTCCCACGTCGCCCAGGTGGTGCGCCGGCTGCGCCGCCTCTGCGCCCGCTACGGCTCCGACCCCGTCTTCCTCCTCGCCTCCGCGACCTCCGCCGAGCCCGCCCTCGCGGCCGGCCGCCTCACCGGCCTGCCCGTCACGGAGGTGGCCGACGACGCCTCCCCGCGCGGCGAACTGGTCTTCGCCCTGTGGGAGCCCCCGCTGACCGAACTGCACGGCGAGAAGGGCGCCCCGGTCCGCCGTACCGCCACGGCCGAGACCGCCGACCTGCTCACCGACCTCACCCTCCAGGGCGTCCGGTCGGTCGCCTTCGTGCGCTCCCGGCGCGGCGCCGAGCTGATCTCCGTCATCGCCAAGGAGCGCCTCGCCGAGGTCGACCGCTCCCTGCCGCCCCGGATCGCCGCGTACCGGGGCGGGTACCTCCCCGAGGAACGCCGCGCCCTGGAACGCGCCCTCCACTCCGGCCGGCTGCTGGGCCTCGCCGCCACCACCGCCCTGGAACTCGGCATCGACGTGTCCGGCCTGGACGCCGTCGTCATATCCGGATACCCGGGCACCAGGGCCTCCCTGTGGCAGCAGGCGGGCCGGGCCGGACGGGCGGGCCAGGGCGCCCTCGCCATCCTGGTCGCCCGCGACGATCCGCTGGACACCTTTCTGGTCCACCACCCGGAGGCGCTGTTCCGGCAGCCCGTGGAGTCGACCGTCCTGGACCCGGACAACCCGTACGTCCTCGCCCCCCACCTCTGTGCGGCCGCCGCCGAGCTGCCCCTCACCGAGAACGACCTCCGGCTGTTCGGACCGGCAGCGGCCGGTCTGCTCCCCCAGCTGGAGACGGCCAGGCTGCTCCGCAAACGGCCGTCCGGGTGGCACTGGACCCGGCGCGAGCGGGCCGCCGACCTCACCGACATCCGGGGCGAGGGAGGCCGGCCCGTCCAGATCGTCGAGGAGGGCACCGGGACGCTCCTGGGCACCGTGGACGAGTCCGCCGCCCACAGCGCCGTCCACGAAGGCGCCGTCCACCTCCACCAGGGCCGCTCCTACCTGGTCCGGAAGCTGGACCTGGCGGACTCCGTGGCCCTGGTCGAGCAGGCCGACCCGCCGTACTCGACCACCGCCCGCGACACCACCTCCATCGCCGTCCTGGACACCGACACCGCGATCCCCTGGGGGGACGGACGCCTCTGCTTCGGGTCCGTCGAGGTCACCAACCAGGTCGTCTCCTTCCTCCGCCGCAAGCTGATCACCGGTGAGGTGCTCGGCGAGAGCAAGCTGGACCTGCCGCCCCGGACCCTGCGCACCCGCGCCGTGTGGTGGACGGTCACCGAGGACCAGCTCGACGCCGCCCGGATCAATCCGGAGATCCTCGGCGGCGCGCTCCACGCCGCCGAGCACGCGTCGATCGGGATGCTGCCGCTCTTCGCCACCTGCGACCGCTGGGACATCGGCGGGGTCTCCGTCCCGCTGCACCCGGACACCCTGCTGCCGACCGTCTTCGTGTACGACGGGCATCCGGGCGGCGCCGGGTTCGCCGAGCGCGCGTTCCACACCGCCCGCGAGTGGCTCACCGCCACGCGGGAGGCCATCGCCTCCTGCGAGTGCGACGCGGGCTGCCCGTCCTGCATCCAGTCCCCCAAGTGCGGCAACGGCAACGACCCCCTGCACAAACGAGGCGCCGTCCGCCTCCTCACGGAACTCCTCCGCCACGCACCGGGCGAACCGGAGTCTGGGGCGGGGTCGGGTTCGGGGCCGAGGTCGGGTTCGGGTTCGGGAACAGGGGAGGCGGGCCCGGAGCCAGGGCCGGAGGCAGCACCGGAGCCTGGGCCGCCCGGGCCTGGGCCGGCGCCGGCGCCGGGGTCGCCGGACCGGCGAGGCCCTTCCCGTCCGGCGTCGGCGGAGGAGCCTCCGACGCAGGGCCCGCCCGAGACCTGACCTCCGGCGCGTACGGCCCGAACCGCGCTCTGGCCGTCACATCGGCGACCTCCCCCACGATCGCGCACCGCACCACCTCCGCCCCTTGCGCCCCGGCCACCTCATCCGCCGACGCACAGGCCGCCGCCTCGCCCTCCAGGGCCCGGTCGGCCGCCGCCAGCGCCGCCAGGTCGGCCGCGCCCCCGGCACGGTGCCGGGCGGCCACCGCCTGCCCCAACGCCAGGACCACCGCGAACACGGCGCACAACGTCGCCGCGGTCACCACCGCCCACACGGTGGCCAGCCCCTGATCACCCCTCGGCTCCTGCCTACCGCCGAATCGCCGCAGGACTCGCAGACCGGGCCCCGGGGGCGGGGGCGGAGCCGGTCGAGGGACCGACCGCCGGTCCACGCGACCCACGCTCCGCGCCGGGCTCCCGACCAGCCCACCACCGCACCGCCTCACCGCTCGCCCCCTCTCCCCGCCGCCCCCACGGCCGGGCCCGCCCCCGCCCCCGCGCCGGCCGGGTCGGCGGCCCGTACCGGCGTATCCTCCGCGGCCGCCGCTGCCTCCGCCCGCAGAGTCACAGCGAGGCGCCCGGGTCCGGGCGTCGGGGCGGCGATCCTCACCCGCCACAGCCCTCCGGTCCGCTCCACCTCGACCGAAGCCCCGTCGGGCGCTGCGGCGAGCGCGGCCTCCCGAACCTGCGGCGCCGGTTCCGAGCGAGCCGCCGCACGGGCACCGGCGCGGGCGGCGTCCACACAGCGGATCTGCGCCGACGCGGCCATGAGCGCCCAGAGCAACGCCAGCGCGAAGGCGACCAGCACCGGAATCACCATGGCGGCCTCGGCCGTCACCGCTCCCCTGTCCCCCGACGGCCCGCCACCCGCCACAGGCCTGCCCCGCCCGGCCCCGTACCCGTTCACCCGACCGGCGGCCTCAGAACTTCGCATCGAGGGCGCCCTTCAGCAGCGACTGCAACTGGGACATGACCGCCGCGCTGGTGACCACCTTGTAGAGGACCGCGGCAAAGGCGCACGCCGCGATCGTGCCGACCGCGTACTCGCTCGTCGTCATACCGCCGTCCCCCCGCGAGCGGACAACACGAGCCACGGACCGCATCCAGTTCTTGATCTTGCGCATGCCTTCGAACCCCCAACAGGTCAGTTGTGTACAGAAACACCCGAAAAATCTTTACGTGTGCACGCCTCGCCTCACGCGGGCCGCAGCAAGCCCCCGGCCAGCCCGATCACCACCGGCGCGACCCCCACCGCCAGGAAGGCGGGAAGGAAGCAGAGCCCCACGGGCGCGGTGACCATCACGGCCGCCTTCTGAGCCCGTGTCACGGCCGCTCTCGCCCGGTCGGCCCGCAACGCCTCGGCCGTCCGGGCCACCGGCTCCGCCGCCGGCGCACCGGTCAAAGCCGCCCGGTCCAGACAGCGGGCTAGGCCCGCGGCCCCCGGTAGCTCGCCGAACCGCCCCCAGGCGACAGCGGGGTCTTCCCCGAGCCGGATCTCCGCCGCCGTACGGGCGAGCCGTTCACCCACCGGACCGCCCAGCGACTCCCCCACAGCCTCGGCGGCTTCCACCGGACCGGCGCCTGCGGAGCTGCAGGCCGCCAGGAGGTCCGCCGCCATGGGCAGCTGCCGCGCGGCCTCCGCCGATCGCTCCTTCGCCTCTGCGGATGCGGAGGCGCTCCCGAGCCGCTTGCGCCACCACCACCGTGCGCCGTAGGCCGCGGCCAGGCCGGCCGCCCATCCCACCGGGCCGCCCACGAGGAACCACCCGGCCGGCACGATCGCCGCCAACGCCGCCCACTGTCCGACCGCGCCGACCGGAACGGCACGGCCCGACCCTTCCGACCCGCCCGCCCGGAAGCCGGGCCACCGGGACGAACCCACGGCACGTTCCACCGGGGTCACCGCCAGAAGCCGCTCACCCCGACGCCGTGTTCGTCTGCCGGTCTGCCGCCGGGCCAGCGGCAGAACCACGCGGGCATAGAGCACCACCGCCATCCCCAGGGCCTGCGCCACCCGGACGCCTTCACCGCTCGGGGCGTTCATCCCGCTTCCCCCGCCCGGACGATGCGTGCGGCCCAGAGCAGACCGCACACCTCCAGCAGCCCGCCCGTCACCAGGCAGACCAGCCCGGCGGTGCTGTGGAGCAGCACCTCCAGCGGCCGCGCTCCGAGGGCGGCCCCGAGCCCCATGCCGAGTACGGGGAGCACGGCGAGCAGGACGACCGTCGACCACGCTCCCGACAGTTGCGCCCGCAGCTCCTCGCGTCGGCGGCGGTCCGCTCTCAGCGCGCTTTCCAGCCGGGCCAGGCCCGCCGCGAGGCCCGCCCCACTGCCCACCGCCACCCGCCAGCAGGCGGCCACTCCTGCCAGCCCGTCCAGCCCCGGCTCGCCCGCCGCCTGGACCAGCGCCTTGGGTACGTCGCCGCCGAACCGCGCCGCCGCCGACAGCCGTGCCCCGGCCTCGCCCAGCACATCCGTGTCGCGCACCGCGACGAGCAGCGCCTGCCCCGGCTCATGTCCTGCCCTCAGCTCTCCGACCAGCGCCCCGCAGAGGTCCACCACTCCGGCGCCCTTCGCGTCCTCTGCGCCGCGCGCCCGTCTCTTCTCCAACCACCGTCGTGCCAGGGGAACCGCGACGAGCCCCGCGATCAACGGCAGTACGGATCGACCGAGCAGCGCCACTGCGCAGGCCACCGGGAGACACAGCCACTCCCACCGCCCCCTCAGCCGCTTCTCGACCAGGGCGCGAGCCTTCCACCGCCATTCCTGGAGCAGTGGCTGCTCGTTTGCGCCGAAGAACAGCGTCCGCGCTCTCCGCAGGGAACGACCCTGCGCCCCCACCACCAGCCAGACCGCCATCACCGCGCACAGCACCGCCGCGTGCACCATCGCCGGGGCTCCGGCGGAGGCCGTCACAGCGCGTCCCCGATCAGTGTGTGCAGCCGGTCCCAGCCGCGCTCCCGCTGCCAGCCGTCGACGCCCCAGCGCAGCGCCGGAACCGTCCGCACCAGCCCGGCGCCGTCCCGCTCCAACACATGGATGTCGGCGATCCGCCGGTGCCCCGCGCGATCCCTCGCCAGGTGGACCACGACGGACAGAGCCGCCGCCAACTGGCTGTGCAGTGCCACCCGGTCCAGCCCCGCAGCGGTTCCGAGCGCCTCCAGCCTCGCCGGTACATGCCCGGCGGCGTTGGCGTGAACCGTGCCTGAGCCCCCCTCATGTCCTGTGTTGAGGGCGGCCAGGAGTTCGGTGACCTCATGGCCGCGCACCTCACCGACCACCAGCCGGTCGGGCCGCATGCGCAGTGCCTGGCGCACCAGGTCGCGAAGGGTGACCTGTCCGGCACCTTCCTGGTTCGCGGGGCGCGATTCCAGGCGTACGACATGCGGGTGGTCCGGTCGCAGCTCGGAGGAGTCCTCGGCGAGCACGATGCGCTCATGCGGCCCCACCGCGCCCAGCAGGCTCGACAGCAGGGTGGTCTTGCCCGCCCCCGTGCCGCCGCTGATCAGATACGACACCCGTGCCTCCACCAGGGCCCGCAGCACCCGGTCGCCTCCCGGAGGCACGGTTCCGGCCCCGACCAGCTCCGCCAGCGAGAAGGCACGAGGCCTGACCACTCGCAGCGACAGGCACGTCGATCCGACCGACACCGGTGGGAGCACGGCATGCATCCGGGTGCCGTCCGGCAGTCTGGCGTCCACCCAGGGCCTGGCGTCGTCGAGCCGGCGCCCCGCCACGGCCGCGAGCCGCTGGGCCAGTCTGCGGACGGCAGCCGCGTCCGCGAAGGTCACCTCGGTGAGTTCGAGCCCGCCGCCCCGGTCCACCCAGACGCGATCGGGTGCGGACACCAGGACGTCCGTGACACCGGGATCGGTCAGGAGCGGTTCCAGCACCCCGGTTCCGATCAGCTCGCCCCGCAGCTCGTCCGCCCGGCCCAGCACTTCCGCCGTGCCGAGCAACCGGCCCTGCGCCCGTAGCGCGGCGGCGACTCCGGCCGGTGTCGGCGCCGTGCCGCTGTGCGCGAGCCGTTGCCTGACGGCATCGAGCAGCGCCTCGCTCATGAGACGCCTCCGGCAACCGGGCTGTGGGCGCCCTCCGCCACGAGCGCCTGCTCCCAGAAGGCGGCGCAGAACCGGGCGAGCGGGCCGCGCGTGTTGCCTCCCGGAGGCTGGCCCAGGTTCTGCTCGGCCGACAGCCCCCGCTCCCGGGGCACTTCGCCCACCAGCGGCAGACCCATGGCTCGGGCCACCCACCCCTCGTCGAGCCCGGACGCATAGGGACCGCAGGCCACGACACGGAGATCGTCGAGAACCATGCCGGCCATGGACGCCACCCGCTTCGCCGCCGCGACCGCGCGCAGTTCCCCGGGGACGACCACGAGCCCGAGATCGAGCTGGGCCAGGGCTTCGGCCACCGCCTCGTCCACCCGGCGCGGCAGGTCGACCACCACCACTCCACCGAGTCTGCGCGCCGCGGCCAGCACCGCCCGCATCGCGGGCGCGGGGATGACCACCCAGTCGTCACGGCCCCAGCTGAGCACCCTCAGCCCATGCATCGCGGGCAGCGATTCCTCCAGGGCTCCGCCGCCGACCCGCCCCTCGGAGTGGGCGAAATCAGGCCAGCGCATTCCCTCGGCCCGCTCGCCCCCGAGCAGCACATCGATCCCTCCACCCAGCGGGTCCCCGTCGATGAGCATGGTTCGGTGCCCGGCTCGGGCCGCCGTCACCGCGAGGGCGCACGCCAGGGTGGACGCGCCCGCGCCTCCTCTGCCCCCGACCACCCCCACCGTGAGCGCGGGCCGGCCGATGCCTTCCGCCGCGTTGGCGATCTGGTCGACGAGCCAGCCCTCCGATTCGGGCAGCCGGATCACGTACTCGGCGCCGATTTCGACAGCTCGGCGCCAGACCTCGGGCGACTCCCGGTCCCGCCCGACGACCATGACACCGGTCCGGCGCGCCGCGCCGCGGCACCGCACAGCCGCGTCGTCGCCGACGAGGACCATGGGGGCCTGCTCCCAGCCTCCTCGACGGTCGGGCAGGGTGTGATGCACCTCCGGTTCTGTGCCGGCCGCTGCGCACAGCCTCAGCAGATCGTCGAGCAACTCCACGTCCTCGGTCACGATCAGTGGTCCGCCCCGTCGCGCGCCGGCGGCCGTCAATCGCTCCCGGGCACTGGATTCAGCCACGCTCATCTCACCACCGCTCCCTCACTCGCCTTCGCCGCGGTTCACGGCGATCTCGGAGCACATCCGAGAACAGCGATTCCGGTACCCGTGGACTTCACGGGTGGAATCACGGTGCGACGGTTCCGGAAATCATGTGGATCTTGCTGGAAAACCGTGGACAACTCAGTGGTTGTGAATAACTCCGTCGCTCGTACCGGTGACTTCCAGGCGCGACACTTTCGCTACCCACGGTCACGGCGCACGCTGAAGTCAGCAGCCCGACCGCACAGCCGGGCATGGAGCGGAAGGAAGAGAAATGGTTGAATCCGCGCGTCAAACCGCGTCCGGACATGCGACGACCCCCGCCGGGGGGGAGAGCGGGGGTCGTCCCCACGGCCGACTCGGGGGGGGAGGAGCCGGACCGGGGTTAGCACGGTCGCGAACGATCCGTGACTTCCATGGTGTACCCGAGGGCCTTCTCAGGCAAACCCACGCGCCGGGGTTTACGCCGAATGGCGGGCCCCTATGCTCTGCCATGTGGAAAACCGCTTCTTGCCGCGCACAGCCGCCTTCTTCGACCTGGACAAGACGGTCATTGCGAAGTCTTCGACGCTGACCTTCAGCAAGTCCTTCTACCACGGCGGACTGATCAACCGTCGCGCGGTGCTGCGCACTGCGTACACACAGTTCGTGTTCCTCGCCGGAGGAGCGGATCACGACCAGATGGAGCGGATGCGCGAATACCTCTCGGCGCTCTGCAAGGGCTGGAACGTCCAGCAGGTCAAGGAACTCGTGGCCGAGACCCTGCACGACCTGATCGACCCGATCATCTACGACGAAGCGGCGACGCTCATCGAGGAGCATCACACCGCCGGACGCGACGTCGTGATCGTCTCGACGTCGGGCGCCGAGGTGGTCGAACCGATCGGCGAGATGCTCGGCGCCGACCGCGTCGTCGCCACCCGCATGGTCGTCGGCGACGACGGCTGCTACACGGGCGAGATCGAGTACTACGCGTACGGCCCCACGAAGGCCGAGGCGATCAAGGCGCTCGCGGCCTCCGAGGGGTACGACCTGGCCCGCTGCTACGCGTACAGCGACTCCGCGACCGACGTACCGATGCTGGAGGCCGTGGGGCACCCGCACGCGGTCAACCCGGACCGGGCGCTGCGCCGCGAGGCGACCCTGCGGGAGTGGCCGATTCTCGTCTTCAACCGACCCGTCCGGCTCAAGCAGCGCCTCTCGGCCCTCTCCCTGCCCCCGCGTCCCGCGCTCATGGCGGCCGCAGCGGTGAGCGCCGCCGCGCTCACGGCGGGAGTCGTGTGGTTCGCCGCCCGGCGTCGGGCCTCGGCAACTCCCGCCTGACGAGCCCATTGGACCGACTCGTCCGTAATTGAACCTAAAAGTAAAGAAGTGCGGCTCCCACTACCGCTTGTCCCGCCCCTGGAGTACAAAGGAGTCAACGGCCCGCGAGACCAAGGACATCCGAGAGGATGACCTGTTTACGCAGCAAGGCCCCACGGACCGCGCACGGAGACCCGGCACCCACGCGACGTCGACCCGTCGATTACGGGCCAGCCGCACCAGGAGCGGGCAAAGACCCCGACCTGATGGGCACATATCGAGGACGCTTGGTAACCGGATGGACGTGCCAGCGGCGGTACCGGTCCCGGTACCGCCGCAATCATGTCCGCGTTCGTCGGGTGCGGCCGCTACGCGGCACCTCGCTGAAGCGCCTCGCACACCGCCGTCGACTCCCTGACGCCGAGTTCCACCGAGCGCCCGCAGTGCTCGATCCAGGTCGCCATGCCTTCGGGAGTGCCTGACAGATAGCCCTCGAAGGCTGCCGTGTAGGCCGCGCGCCCCTGTTCGGCGTGTCCGACCTCGGCCGGGCAGATCGCCTTGGGGTCGAGTCCGCTTCCGATCAGCACGATCCGCTCCGCCGTACGCGCCACCAGGCCGTTGTGCGACCCGAAGGGGCGCAGGGCCAGCAGTTCTCCGTGGACGACGGCGGCGGTGACCAGGGCGGGCGCTTGGCTCCCGGCGAGAATGAGCCGGCCGAGTCCGTCCAGCCGGCCCGCGACCTCGTCGGCGCTCGGCAGCGGCGCGTCGATCAGCGGCTCGTCCACCGGCTCACCGGCGAGCCGGGGCCGTCCGACGGCGTCCTCGGGTTTGGCGCCGCCCGCCGCGACGAGGTGGAGCCGGGCGAGGACCCGCACGGGTGACTGACGCCAGATGGAGAGGAGCTGCCCCGCCTCCGCCGTCAGCCGCAGGGCGGCTCCGACCACGCGGGCCTCGTCGTCGCCGCTGAAGTCGGTGCGCCGGCGCACCTCCTCCAGGTTCCAGTCGGCACCGGAGAGCGCCGCCGACCCACGGGCCCCCCGCAGCGCGGCCTCCGCAGTGACCTCGTTGCTGCGGCGCCGCATCACGCGGTGCCCGTAGACCCGGTCGACGGCCTTGCGTACGGAGTCCACCGCGTCGTTCACGCCCGGCAGAGCGCCCAGGGCGGCGAGCGGGTCCGAGGAAGTCGTACTCATAAGTAGCGAGGCTACGCGCCCCGCCCGTCCCGACCGGTCCGCAGTGGCCTTCTTCACGCAAGCGGAGAACACAAAGCGATCGATCGACTACCCTAGGTGAACATGAAGATCGCTTTCGTAGGGAAGGGCGGCAGCGGCAAGACGACGCTGTCCTCGCTCTTCATCCGCCACCTCGCCGCCAATGAAGCTCACGTCGTCGCCGTGGACGCCGACATCAACCAGCACCTCGGAGCCGCCCTCGGCCTCGACGAGGACGAATCCGCCGCACTGCCCGCCATGGGGGCGCAGCTGCCTCTGATCAAGGAGTACCTGCGCGGCAGCAATCCGCGGATCGCCTCGGCGGCGACGATGATCAAAACGACGCCGCCCGGCGAAGGCTCGCGGCTCCTGCGGGTGCGCGAGGACAACCCGATCTTCGAGACCTGCGCCCGTACGGTCCGGCTCGACGACGGAGACATCCGGTTGATGGCGACCGGGCCGTTCACCGAGTCGGATCTCGGCGTGGCGTGCTACCACTCCAAGGTCGGCGCGGTCGAGCTCTGCCTCAATCACCTCGTCGACGGCCCCGACGAGTACGTGGTGGTCGACATGACGGCCGGTTCGGACTCCTTCGCCTCCGGGATGTTCACCCGCTTCGACATGACGTTCCTCATCGCCGAGCCCACCCGCAAGGGCGTCTCGGTCTACCGCCAGTACAAGGAGTACGCGCGGGACTTCGGCGTCGACCTGAAGGTCGTCGGGAACAAGGTGCAGGGCGAGGACGACCTGGAGTTCCTGCGCGCCGAGGTGGGTGACGACCTGCTGGTAACCGTCGGCCACTCCGACTGGGTACGGGCCATGGAGAAGGGCCGCCCGGCGCGTTTCGAACTGCTCGAAGCGGACAACAGGATGGCCCTGCAGCGCCTCCAGGACGCTGCGGAGGACTCGTACGAGCGGCGGGACTGGGGCCGGTACACGCGCCAGATGGTTCATTTCCATCTGAAGAACGCGGAGAGCTGGGGGAACGAGAAGACCGGGGCGGACCTCGCCGCCCAGGTCGATCCGGCATTCGTGCTGGATGAGCGTTTCATTCACGCCGAAGCCGCCCAGCCCGCTTGAGGAACGGCGGTTCCGTGCGGCCCACCCGCTGAGCCGCCGGAACCGCGATGGACGCGACGGCCGGCGCCGGGCACATCTCCTGCCCGGCGCCGGGGGCCATGCCCGAACTCAGCGTCCGGCCGGATTCCCCGCCGCCGCTGCGGGCGCCTCCGAGGCCGCCCCGTCCCGGCCGGCACCCGCGCCCGCCTTGAGGAACGCGGGCCATCCCGCCTTGGGCGCCTGGCCGACCTTCAGCGTCCGGAGCTTCGCCAGCACTGCGGGGTCCTGGGCGTCGAGCCAGTCCGCCAGCTGTCTGAACGAGACGCAGCGGACTTCCTCCTTGGTGCAGACGGTCGCGATCGTCTCCTCGATGGCCCGCATGTACGTACCGCCGTTCCAGGACTCGAAGTGGTTGCCGATGATCAGCGGCGCACGGTTGCCCTTGTACGCGCGGTCGAAGGCCTGGAGCAGCCCGTCGCGCATCTGGTTCCCCCAGAACTCGCGCTTCTCCGGGTCTCCCTGGGTGGTCCCGGACTGGTTGAACATGAAGTTGTAGTCCATCGACAGCGTTTCGAAGTCGCGCCCGGGAACGGGGACGAGCTGCATGGAGAGGTCCCAGATCCCGTTCTCCTTCGCGGGCCACACCTGGTCGTTGACGCCGCTGGAGTCATAGCGGAACCCCATGGTGCGTGCTGCCGCCACCATGTTCTCCCTGCCCTCCAGACAAGGGGTGCGGCCGCCGACGAGTTCCTTGTCGTAGTCGAAGGGAAGCGACTTCTCGGCCTTGAGGAGCGGGGCGTTCGACTTCCAGCTCTTGACGAAGGACTTCGCCTGGCTGATCTCGCTCTTCCACTCCTCGACGGACCAGGTGCCCACGCCGCCGTCCTTGCCGCAGAAGTGGCCGTTGAAGTGGGTGCCGATCTCGTTCCCGTCCTCCCAGGCTCCGCGGAGCTGGGTGAGAGTGTTCCGGATGCCCTCGGTGTCGTTGAATCCGATGTCCGAGCTGCCCGCGTTGTGCTTGGGCGGGTCGTACTGTGCGCGCTTCGTCTCCGGCAGCAGGTACACGCCGCTGAGGAAGTACGTCATCGACGCGTTGTACTTCTTGCCCACTTCGCGGAAGTGCGAGAAGAGCCGCTGGCTGTCCTCGCCCGCACCGTCCCACGAGAACACCACGAACTGCGGCGGCTTCTGCCCCACCGCCAGGCGCTTCACCGCCGGCTGCTCGGGCTGGGCACCCGTGAACGCGGTGGAACCGTCACCGATCGCCCGGAACACGCTCTTGGGGGCCGCCTCGGCGGCCTTCTTCTTCTCGCCCGCGGCGCCATTGACGGCTCCGGGGCCGGAGTCCCCCGATCCGTAACCGATCCCCGAGCATCCGGCCGCCCCCGCGACCAGCGCGGCGGCCATGACACCGAGGGCGATCCTCTTCGTGGCGGCCATCATCCGCCCACCTCTTCCTCGCAGGTAGCTTGCGCCGAGTGCCGACACGGCCCCGTCAAGGTCGCACGCATTGACGAAGAGTGGGAGCGACAGGCCGAATGAAAAGATGCCTATTCACCGGAATGGGTGGCTAGACGGCCTATTTGCCAGCAATCCTGGACACAGATCTTTACTCTCCATTACCGTCTGTTTACCGAGAGTTGGAAATACCTCGCCGCTGCATACCGTCACCCACGGCCGCGTCATCGGGTTCCGAGACCGCGCCGCCCAGGAGGAGACCGGAAATATGTCTGCCTGCGTACCCACTCGTCACGACCACTCATCCCGTAGTTCGCGGCCTTCCCGCTCCCTGGGAGTCAAGCGACCACACAGCCCGCCGCCGCGCGGCGGACGATTCCTCATCGCGGGCGCCGATGTCTCCGCGTCCATCACCGTCTTTCTGCTCGCCATCCCCATGTCGCTCGGCCTGGCCGTGGCCATGGGAGCCCCTCTGGAGGCGGGCCTCCTCTCAGCCGCAGTCGGCGGCATCGTCGCCGGGCTTCTCGGCGGCACACCTCTCCAGGTCTCCGGCCCGTCCGCCGGACTGACCGTGGTGACGGCCCAGACAATCCAGGTCTACGGCTGGCGCACCACCTGCGCCATCACCATCGGGGCGGGCCTGCTCCAACTCGTGCTCGGCTCCCTGCGGGCGGCCCGCAGCGCTCTCGCCGTCAGCCCCGCCATCGTCCACGGCACGCTCGCCGGTATCGGTGTCGCGATCGCGCTCGCTCAACTGCACATCGTGCTGGGCGGATCGCCCCAGAGCTCGGCCATCTCCAACGTCCTGCACCTCCCGGAACAGCTGGCGCGTGTCGACCCCGCCGCCCCGCTGATCGGCGGGCTCACCGTCGCCGTCCTCGTCCTGTGGCCGCTGCTGCCAGGCCGTGCCGGACGGCTCCTGCGCCGGGCCCCGGCGGCCCTGGCCTCAGTGGCCCTGGCCACGGCCGCGGCAGCCTGGGCGGCCCCGTCGATCGCCCGGGTGGACCTGCCCTCCTGGAGCTCGCACGCCCTGCCCGAGTTGCCGCACGGGCCGGTGTTCGGCCTGGCCACAGCGGTGTTCACGATGATGCTGGTGGCCAGCCTGGAGTCGCTGCTGGCCGCCGTCGCGGTGGACAAGCTGGCCGCCGACCGGAACCGCGCCCACGCGGTGGGCTCCCCCGTGGCGCCCGGCCCCGACGTCCCCGATACCCCCGACCGCTCCGATGCCCCCGCCGCACCGGCCGGCCCCGTCCGTCTCGCGCCGCCCCCGTTGAAGCGCTCCGACCTGGACCGGGAATTGCGCGCACAGGGCATCGCCAACATGGTGTCCGGGCTGCTGGGTGGGCTCGCGGTCTCCGGAGGAGCCGTGCGCAGTTCGGCCAACGTGAGAGCCGGGGCGACCGGCCGTGCCTCGACCGTGCTGCACGGCGTGTGGATTCTGCTCGCCTCCGGGCTGCTCGTCGCCGCGCTGGAGCTGATCCCGCTGGCAGCCCTCGGGGCGCTGGTGATGATGGTCGGCCTCAAGATGGTGAGCCTCGCGCACATCCGCAACGTCCACAAACACCGGGAGTTCCTGGTCTACGGCGCGACGATCGCCGGGGTGCTGGTGGTCGGCGTCCTCAAGGGTGTCGCGATCGGGATCGCCGTGGCGGTGGCCGTCGCGCTGCACCGCCTCGGCCGGACCCGGATCACCATCTCCACCCTGAACGGGCAGCATCATGTGCTCGTACGAGGCCAGTTGACGTTCCTGGCCGTGCCGCGCCTGAGCCGGATGCTGGCAGGACTGCCCCAGGGCGCGGACGCGGTGGTCGAGTTGGACGGCTTCTTCATGGATCACGCCGCCTACGAAGCCATCCAGGACTGGAGCAACGCCCATACGGCGCACGGCGGGCAGGTTGCCTTCGCCGGACGCTCGGGTGGCAGGATCGCCGAGCCCGCTGCCGCAGCTCACTCCTGCTGCCGACCGTGGACGCCATGGCGCAACCATCACTGTCACGACCGGCCGGAGCACGCGCCTCCGCCACAGACGGCCGACAGCCAACCGCGCCCCGCGTCCACCACCGGCTCCCCGACGACAGCCCCAGCCATCGGCGTCATCGCCCCGGCTCCGACTTCCGCCCCGCCCCACCCCGGCACCGGCGCTCCTGCGGATGCGGCTCCACAGCCCGCGCACCGCCCACCTCCATCCCAGTCGGCCCCCACCGCCCCCGAAGCCCCCGAAGTCCCCGCGACGCCCGCCACGCCCGCGTCGGCCCAGGCACCCCCCGCCGGCTCACCCGCGCCGACGCCCCCCGCCTCGCAATCGGCCCCCGCCTCGCGTTCGGCCCCCGCCGCCACCGAGCACGCCGGACCGGCCAGGCCCAACGCGGCCGAAAGCCCCACCAGCCCCGCCGCCCACGGCGGACACGGCGGACACCGGCTGGTCAGAGGACTCAGCTCCTTCCAGCGCGATACGGCGCCCCTGGTCCGCGCGGAGCTGGCGCGCCTCGCCAGAGAAGGCCAGCGCCCCTCTCAGCTCTTCATCACCTGCGCGGACTCCCGCCTGGTGACGAGCATGATCACGGCCAGCGGTCCCGGTGATCTGTTCACCGTGCGCAACATCGGCAATCTGGTCCCGCTCCCGGGCTCCGAGCAGGGCGACCACTCCGTGGGGGCGGCGATCGAGTACGCCGTGGATGTGCTCGGCGTCGAGTCCATCACCGTCTGCGGGCACTCGGGCTGCGGTGCGATGAACGCGCTGCTGGCCAATGCCCCGGCCCCCTCGCCGCACGCGCCGGGCACCTCACTCGCGCGCTGGCTCCGGCACGGGCTGCCGAGCCTGGGCCGGATGACCGCGGCCGGCGAGGTCCGAGCCCGTATCGCCGGCCGGGCGCCCGCCGATACAGTGGAGCAGCTCTGCCTGACCAACGTCATGCAGCAGCTCGACCATCTGAGGGCCCACCCCTCAGTGGCCCGCCGCATCGCCGAAAGCACCCTGCAGCTCCACGGGATGTACTTCCACGTGGCCGAGGCCCAGTCGTATCTGCTGACCGAAGCAGCGGGTGCGAAGGAGGGGCGAGCCGCAGTGTTCGACCCGGTCACGCCCGCCCGTCCGGCCGAGTTGGCCCGTTCCGGGGCCTGAACCGCAGGCACGTCGGGTACGTGAGTCCCAGTGACCCCGCTTCCGGGCCGGACCGGCCGCCGCACTGGCGCAAACACGTCGATTCGACGCGCCGCGCCGGTACGGAAGCGGGATCATGCCTTATACACGAGACACAGGTCTAAACCAATTCCCGGCAGACCCTTGTCACCCGGCCTTCGGACTGATGAGCTATGCCCGGGACACAACGGACACCCTGGGACTGGGAGAAGTCGTGAGCAACGAAAGCCTGGCCAACCTGCTTCGGGAAGAGCGGAAGTTCTCTCCGCCTGCCGAGCTGGCCGCCAACGCCAACGTCACCGCCGAGGCGTATGAGCAGGCCAAAGCGGACCGGCTGGGCTTCTGGGCCGAGCAGGCCCGGCGCCTGACGTGGGAGACCGAGCCGACCGAGACGCTCGACTGGAGCAACCCGCCCTTCGCGAAGTGGTTCGCGGACGGCAAGCTCAACGTCGCGTACAACTGCGTGGACCGTCACGTCGAGGCGGGCAACGGCGACCGGGTCGCCATCCACTTCGAGGGCGAGCCCGGTGACAGCCGCGCCATCACCTACGCGGAGCTGAAGGACGAGGTCTCGCGCGCCGCCAACGCCCTCACCGAGCTCGGTGTCGGCAAGGGCGACCGCGTCGCCGTCTACCTGCCGATGATCCCCGAGGCCGCCGTCGCGATGCTGGCCTGCGCCCGCATCGGCGCCGCGCACTCGGTGGTGTTCGGCGGCTTCTCCGCCGACGCCATCGCGGCCCGCATCCAGGACGCGGACGCCAAGGTCGTCATCACCGCCGACGGCGGATACCGCCGCGGCAAGCCCTCCGCGCTCAAGCCCGCGGTGGACGACGCCGTCTCCCGTATCGACGGCGTGGAGCACGTCGTCGTGGTCCGCCGTACCGGCCAGGACACCGCGTGGACCGAGGGCCGTGACATCTGGTGGCACGACATCACCGGCCGCCAGTCCACCGAGCACACCCCCGAGGCGTTCGAGGCGGAGCAGCCGCTCTTCATCCTGTACACGTCGGGCACCACGGGTAAGCCCAAGGGCATCCTGCACACCTCCGGCGGCTACCTCACCCAGGCGGCCTACACCCACCACGCGGTCTTCGACCTCAAGCCGGAGACCGACGTCTACTGGTGCACCGCCGACATCGGCTGGGTGACCGGGCACTCGTACATCGTCTACGGGCCGCTGGCCAACGGCGCCACGCAGGTGATGTACGAGGGCACCCCCGACACCCCGCACCAGGGGCGTTTCTGGGAGGTCATCCAGAAGTACGGCGTCACGATCCTCTACACCGCGCCGACCGCGATCCGTACGTTCATGAAGTGGGGAGACGACATCCCCGCCAAGTTCGACCTGTCGTCGCTGCGCGTCCTCGGTTCGGTGGGTGAGCCGATCAACCCCGAGGCGTGGATGTGGTACCGCAAGCACATCGGCGCCGACAAGTGCCCGATCGTGGACACCTGGTGGCAGACCGAGACCGGCACGATGATGATCTCGCCGCTCCCCGGCGTCACGGACACCAAGCCGGGCAGCGCCCAGCGCGCCCTGCCGGGCATCTCGGCGACCGTCGTGGACGACGAGGCCAACGAGGTCCCGAATGGCGGAGGCGGCTACCTGGTCCTCACCGAGCCGTGGCCGTCGATGCTCCGCACCATCTGGCGCGACGACCAGCGCTTCCTCGACACCTACTGGTCCCGGTTCGAGGGCAAGTACTTCGCCGGTGACGGCGCCAAGAAGGACGAGGACGGCGACATCTGGCTGCTGGGCCGGGTGGACGACGTGATGTTGGTGTCCGGGCACAACATCTCGACCACCGAGGTCGAGTCGGCGCTCGTCTCGCACCCCTCCGTCGCGGAGGCGGCCGTGGTCGGCGCCGCCGACGAGACGACCGGCCAGGCCATCGTCGCCTTCGTCATCCTGCGCGGTACGGCGACCGCGTCCGACGACCTGCTGGCCGAGCTGCGCAACCACGTCGGCTCGACGCTCGGCCCGATCGCCAAGCCGAAGCGCATCATGCCGGTGGCGGAGCTGCCCAAGACCCGTTCCGGCAAGATCATGCGCCGTCTGCTGCGCGACGTCGCCGAGAACAGGGCACTGGGAGACGTGACGACCCTGACCGACTCCTCGGTCATGGACCTCATCCAGAGCCAGCTCCCCTCGGCCCCGTCCGAGGACTGAGGGCCCCGGGCCCGATACGGGCCGACCCGACCCGAAGGGCATCCGGCGACACGCCGGGTGCCCTTCGGGCACCGGGGGGGAAGATCACCGCTCCCACGCACCCCCGCCTCCGGGCCCCACGGGTACAGTGGCAGTTGATCGTCAAAAGAAATGAAAATTTCCACAGGGGTGCCGGGAAGTCTGGTCGGCAAGTGCATCAGCCATGCCATCGCTGCCGTACCGACCCGGAGGTCTCCCCCCGTGACCGCGTCCACCCCCGCACCCCCCGGCCCCCGCCGCACCTTTCTGGGGCGGCTTCCGCTGCCCGAGCGCAACTACGTCGCCGAGGCCCTGCGCACGGAGACCGTCGGGGGCGTCATCCTGCTGGTCGCGGCGGTGGCGGCGCTGGTGTGGGCCAACACCGCCGGCAAGAGCTACGAGGCCGTCAGCCACTTCCACATCGGACCCGGGAGCCTCGGACTGAACCTCTCCGTGGCGCACTGGGCCGCCGACGGCCTGCTCGCCGTCTTCTTCTTCGTCGCCGGCGTCGAACTCAAACGCGAACTCGTGGCGGGCGAGCTGCGCGACCCCAAGGCGGCGGCGCTGCCCGTGGCCGCCGCGCTCTGCGGCATGATCGTCCCCGCGCTCGTCTACACGCTGGTGAACGTGGCCGGCGACGGCTCCGCCAGCGGCTGGGCCGTCCCCACCGCCACCGACATCGCCTTCGCCCTCGCCGTCCTCGCCGTCATCGGCACCTCGCTGCCGGCCGCGCTCCGGGCCTTCCTGCTCACCCTCGCCGTCGTGGACGACCTCTTCGCGATCCTGGTCATCGCGATCTTCTTCACCGAGGACATCGACTTCCTGGCGCTCGGCGGCGCCTTCGTCGGCCTGGGCGTCTTCTACCTGCTGCTCCGCCTGGGCGTGCGCGGCTGGTACGTCTACGTACCGCTCGCCCTGCTCATCTGGGGCCTGATGTACAACAGCGGCATCCACGCCACCATCGCCGGTGTCGCCATGGGCCTGATGCTGCGCTGCACCCGGCGCGAGGGCGAGGAGCATTCGCCGGGCGAACAGGTCGAGCACCTGGTGCATCCCCTGTCCGCGGGGTTCGCCGTGCCGGTCTTCGCGCTCTTCTCCGCAGGCGTCTCCCTCTCCGGCGGTGCGTTGGCGGGCGTGTTCAACCGGCCCGAGACCCTCGGGGTCGTCCTGGGGCTCGTCGCAGGCAAGACCATCGGGGTCTTCGGCGGTACATGGCTGACCACCCGGCTCACCAAGGCCGAACTCAACAAGGATCTGGCCTGGGCCGACGTCTTCGCCGTCGCCACCCTCGCCGGCATCGGCTTCACCGTGTCGCTGCTGATCGGTGAGCTGGCCTTCGCCGGTGACGACGACATGATCAACGAGATCAAGGCGTCGGTTCTGCTCGGCTCCCTCATCGCCGCCGTACTCTCCGGTGTACTGCTCAAACTCCGGGTACGGAAGTACCGGGCACTGTCCGACGCCGAGGAGCTCGACGAGGACGGTTCCGGGGTACCGGACGTCTACGAACAGGACGATCCCGCGTACCACCTGAGAATGGCCGCGATCTACGAGGAGAAGGCGGCCGAGCACCGCCGCCGTGCCCGACTGGCGGGGGCAGCGAGCAGCAAGCCGGACAGTCCGGCATGATCTGACATCGGACACGTTGAACGGGAGAGGGAGTCAGGGATGAGCGACCCCGGCAATTACGCGGGCAGCGCCGACCGCAGTCTCGGCCAGTTGGTCGCGTCGGCGACGGCCGAGCTGTCGGCGCTGGTGCACGACGAAATCGCCCTGGCCAAGGCCGAGGTGCGGCAGGACGTCAAGCGCGGCGTCATCGGCAGTGTGGCCTTCATCGTCACGGGCGTGCTGATCCTGTTCTCCATCCCGGTGCTGAGCTTCGCGGCCGCGTACGGCATCCACAATCTGGGGCTCGGGCTGGCCTGGTCGTTCCTGATCGTCGGCGGCGCGTTCATCCTGCTGGGCATCCTGCTCGCGCTGTTCGGCTACGCGAAGATCAAGAAGGTCAAGCCGCCGGAGAAGTCCATCGCGTCCGCCAAGCAGACCGCCGCTGTCCTGCAGGGCGTCAAGCCGCACCCCCGCCCGGAGACCGCAGCCGACGCCATCCTCCCGGTGGGCGGCAGCACCCGCTCCGACCGCGCCATCGAGAGCGCACCGGTCCGGGACAAGGCGTCCGCTGTGGCACGCTCGTCCACATGACCGTCCCCGATTCCAGCGCAGTCGGCCCCCTGGGCCCGGAGGACCGGGCGGACCGGGCGGGCCGTGCGCGCCCGGCCGCACCGGCGGAATCCGCCCCCTTCGCCCCGGCCGGCGGCCCCGTACGCCTCGACGGGCCGTGGACCCACCGGGACGTCGCGGCGAACGGCGCCCGCTTCCACATCGCCGAAATGGGTGAAGGGCCGCTGGTTCTTCTCCTGCACGGCTTCCCGCAGTTCTGGTGGACCTGGCGCCACCAGTTGCCCGCACTCGCCGAGGCCGGATTCCGGGCCGTGGCGATGGATCTGCGCGGCGTCGGCGGCAGCGACCGCACCCCCCGCGGCTACGATCCCGCCAATCTGGCCCTCGACATCACCGGTGTGGTCAGGTCGCTCGGTGAGCCGGACGCCGCCCTGGTCGGCCACGACATGGGCGGCTACCTGGCCTGGACGGCCGCCGTGATGCGCCCGAAGCTGGTGCGCCGGCTGGTCGTCTCCTCGATGCCCCACCCCAGGCGGTGGCGCTCCTCGATGCTCTCCGACTTCGCCCAGTCGCGGGCCGGCTCGTACATCTGGGGCTTTCAGCGGCCGTGGCTGCCGGAACGTCAGCTGGTGGCCGACGACGCCGCGTTGGTGGCGCGCCTGATCAGCGACTGGGCGGGACCGGGCAAGGCGGACTTCCCCGACGAGGCGACGCTGGGCGTCTACCGGCGGGCGATGAGCATCCCCTCGACGGCACACTGCTCGATCGAGCCGTACCGCTGGATGGTGCGCTCGCTGGCTCGTCCCGACGGCATCCAGTTCAACCGGCGCATGAAGCGGCCGGTCCGGGTGCCGACGCTCCACCTGCACGGTTCACTCGATCCGGCGGTCCGCACCCGCAGTTCGGCCGGGTCCGGCGAGTATGTCGAGGCGCCCTACCGTTGGCGACTTTTCGACGGTCTCGGTCACTTCCCGCACGAGGAGGACCCGGCCGGGTTCTCGGCCGAACTCATCAACTGGCTCAAGGATTCCGAGCCCGACCGCTAGCCGATGGGCACGCGTGTCCGAGAAATGGCCACGTGCCCGGCGCATAGGCCAATTGGCTGACGGACAGACGGTTACGGACCATGAGGCACGGGCAGACGTCCCGGTATGGGCTGGACGCACGACTTCGGTGACGCAGCACGCAACCGTCGCTCGACCGCCACGGCGGTTACGGGCATTCATGAGGGGGACGGCCTCCAGGGCCGGGTGCAGGCTATGCACGTTGTGGACGATCCCCGGCTCGGCATCTCGCGCATCCTGCGCCGCAGGGCCCGCTGGGTCTCGGCGCGGCTGCGCCATCCCCGTAACTGACACCGCGCACGGGACCGCCCGGCGGCGCGCTCCCCAGCGCTCCCCAGCGGTGTCCGGCAGACGCCGGCTAGAGCGCGCACCCCTGGCTGTCGACCTGCTGGTTGGCCGTGCGGCCCCGTGCGATGTCCTCGCGGATCTCGTCCGCCGTCAGCGCGTAGCCGGTGTCCGGGTCGTCGAGCGACTTGGCGAACACGACCCCGTACACCTTGCCTTCGGGGGTCAGCAGCGGGCCGCCGGAGTTGCCCTGACGGACGGTGGTGTAGAGGGAGTACACATCGCGGCGGACCGTGCCCCGGTGGTAGATGTCGGGGCCGTTGGCGTCGATGCGGGCCCGGACGCGCGCGGAGCGTACGTCGTACGAGCCGTTCTCCGGGAAGCCCGCGACGATGGCGCTGTCCCCCGACTCCGCGTCACGTTCGGTGTCGGCGAACCGCAGCGGCTTCGCGTCGAGGTCGGGCACGTCGAGCACGGCGATGTCGCGCTGCCAGTCGTAGAGGACGACCTTCGCGTCGTACAGGCGTCCCTGGCCGCCGATCTGGACGGTCGGCTCGTCGACGCCGCCGACGACGTGGGCGTTGGTCATGACACGGCGGTCGGCGAACACGAAGCCGGTGCCTTCGAGGACCTTGCCGCAGCTCGGGGCCGTACCCACGACCTTGACGATGGACTGCTTGGCGCGCGCCGCGACCGGGCTGCCCACCAGGGCCGGATCAGGGGCCCTGACCTCGGTGATCGGTTCGTTGGCGAAGGGGCTGAAGACCTGCGGGAAGCCGTTCTGCGCGAGGACCGAGGAGAAGTCCGTGAACCAGGTGGACGCCTGGGGCGGCATCACACGGGAGACGCCCAGCAGGACCGAGGAGTTGCGGACCTCCTTGCCGAGCGTCGGCAGCGAGGTGCCCGCCAGGGCGGAGCCGATCAGCCAGGCGACCAGCAGCATCGCCACCACGTTGACCAGGGCGCCGCCGGTCGCGTCCAGGGCGCGCGCGGGCGACCAGGTGATGTGCCGGCGGAGCTTGTTGCCGAGGTGGGTGGTGAACGCCTGGCCCACCGACGCGCACACGATCACGATGACGACCGCGACGACGGCCGCGGTCGAGGAGACCTCCGAACCGTCCGTCAGCTGGTCCCACAGGACCGGCAGGAGGTAGACGGCGACGAGACCGCCGCCCAGGAACCCGATCACCGACAGAATGCCGACGACGAACCCCTGGCGGTAGCCGATGACCGCGAACCACACGGCGCCGGCCAGCAGCAGGATGTCCAGCACGTTCACCGTCTATAGCCTCGCAGATTCGTCACCGGGCCCGTACGCCTCCGCGGCTCCGGGCGGGCCCGGACCTGCGGAGCACGGAAGTCAGCCTGTCATGCGCGCCAGTCGAGCGGCACCTGCCTGGCCCTGTCCCACGGGCGTTCCCAGCCCGCGAAGTGCAGAATCCGGTCGATCACGCCGGCCGTGAACCCCCAGACGAGTGCCGATTCGACCAGGAATGCCGGGCCCCGGTGGCCGCTGGGGTGGATGGCCGTCGCCCGGTTGGCCGGGTCCGTGAGATCCGCCACGGGGACGGTGAACACCCTCGCGGTCTCACCCGGATCGACGACCCCGACCGGGCTGGGTGTACGCCACCAGCCGAGGACGGGCGCCACGACGAAGCCGCTCACCGGGATGTAGAGCCGCGGCAGGACGCCGAAGAGCTGCACCCCGCCCGGATCGAGCCCGGTCTCCTCCTCGGCCTCCCGCAGCGCGGCCCGGAGCGGTCCGGTGGTCGCCGGGTCGCCGTCCTCCGGGTCGAGCGAGCCGCCGGGGAAGGACGGCTGGCCCGGATGGGAGCGCAGGCTTCCGGCCCGCTCCATCAGCAGCAGCTCGGGGCCGCGCGCGCCCTCGCCGAACAGGACGAGCACGGCCGACTGGCGTCCCGCACCGCTCGCGGGCGGCAGGAAGCGGCTGAGCTGCTGGGGCCGTACGGTCCGCGCGGCGTGGGCGACGGGGTCGAGCCAGCCGGGCAGGCCCTCTTCCGAGACGGCCACCGGGGAGCCGCCGTACTCGGCGCTTCCGTGCGCCACCGGGGCGCGGCGGTCCGCGTCGCCGTGCCGTTCCTGGCCCTGCCGTTCCGTGCCGGGTTCATGCGTCTTCATGGGCACCCCTCCGTCTCACAACGCCTGTCGTCCCGCGATTCGTTCCGCAGCGGCGGTACGCGTCAGCCGGCGCCGAGCGGAGGGGCCGGGCTTCCCGGATAGTCCGGCGGCGGGTTCAGCCGCTGGCCCGGCCGGCCGCCCATCTCGTACTTCAGCAGCTTGCGGGCCTTCTCCGGGTCGGTCTCGCCCTCGCCGTACGCGGGGCAGAGCGGGGCGATCGGGCAGGCGCCGCAGGCGGGCCTGCGGGCGTGGCAGACGCGGCGGCCGTGGAAGATGACGCGGTGCGAGAGCATGGTCCACTCGCTCCTGGGGAAGATGGCCGCGATCTCCGCCTCGACCTTCTCCGGGTCCTCCTGCTCGGTCCACTTCCACCGCCGGACCAGCCGACCGAAGTGCGTGTCCACCGTGATTCCGGGGACTCCGAAGGCATTGCCCAGCACCACGTTGGCCGTCTTCCGGCCGACTCCCGGGAGCTTGACGAGATCCTCCAGCCGCCCCGGCACCTCGCCGCCGAAGTCGTCCCGGAGCATGGCGGACAGGCCGAGGAGCGATTTCGCCTTGGCACGGAAGAAGCCGGTCGGCCGGATCAGCTCCTCCAACTCCTCCGGAACGGCGGAGGCCATGTCCTCGGGGGTGGGGTGGGCGGCGAAGAGGGCCGGGGTGGTCTGGTTGACCCTCAGATCGGTGGTCTGGGCGGAGAGGACCGTGGCGACCAGCAGTTCGAACGGATTCCGGAAGTCCAGCTCGGGGTGGGCGTACGGGTAGATCTCGGCCAGTTCGCGGTTGATCCGGCGGGCCCGACGGACCATCGCCAGATGCGATTCCGGTCGGCCCGGCTTCCGCTTCGGCCCCGCGGCCCCGGCCGCCGGTCCTTCCTTCGCACTCTTCGCGGCCTTCACGTCTTTCGCGCTCTTCGCGGCCTTCACGGCCTTCACGGCCTTCGCGCCGGACCGGCTTTCCGCCGTTTTCTTCAGGTTCTTCCGGTCGCCCGCACCCTGTTCGCCCACAGCGGAATCATGGCCCTCCGACACTCCCTCAGCCCCCTTGGCCTGCGCTCTCACCGGCATCCCGGACTCCCGGCCAGCCTAGAGCCCGGCACTGACATCCGCCCCGGTCACCGGTGATCCACCCCCAATCGGCCCCCTGCCGTACCCCTCGGCACGCACGTGCGTCAAACTGGTTTGTGATTGATCGCACTGTTTTACCGTCCGGCATGATGGGGACCACGGTTCCCTGGACAGGCCGACAAGGAGAGAACTCGTGGACGACGTTCTGCGGCGCGCCCCGCTTTTCGCGGCGCTCGATGACGAGCAGGCCGCGGAGCTCCGCGCCTCGATGAGTGAGGTGACCCTCGCGCGCGGCGACGCGCTGTTCCACGAGGGCGATCCCGGCGACCGCCTCTACGTGGTCACCGAGGGCAAGGTGAAGCTCCACCGCACCTCCCCCGACGGTCGAGAGAACATGCTGGCGGTCCTCGGTCCCGGCGAGCTGATCGGCGAGCTGTCGCTCTTCGACCCCGGCCCGCGCACGGCCACCGCCACCGCGCTGACCGAGGTCAAGCTCCTCGGCCTGGGCCACGGCGACCTGCAGCCCTGGCTCAACGCGCGCCCCGAGGTGGCCACGGCCCTGCTGCGCGCCGTCGCCCGGCGGCTGCGCAAGACCAACGACCAGATGTCCGACCTGGTCTTCTCCGACGTCCCCGGCCGTGTCGCCCGCGCTCTCCTGGACCTGTCGCGCCGCTTCGGCGTCCAGTCCGAGGAAGGCATCCACGTGGTGCACGACCTGACGCAGGAGGAGCTGGCCCAGCTGGTCGGCGCCTCCCGCGAGACGGTCAACAAGGCCCTCGCGGACTTCGCCGGCCGCGGCTGGCTGCGGCTGGAGGCCCGCGCCGTGATCCTGCTGGATGTGGAGCGGCTGGCCAAGCGCTCGCGCTGACCCGTCGCCGTACGCCGAGCGCGAAGGGGCCCCGCCACGACCGGCGGGGCCCCTTCCGCGTGCGGCGGGTCCTTCCGTACGCGCCCTCAGATCAGCCCGTGCTCGACCAGGTACTCCAGCTGCGCCCGCACCGAAAGCTCCGCCGCCGGCCACAGCGAACGGTCCACGTCGGCATAGACATGGGCCACCACCTCGGCCGAGGTCCGGTAGCCGGTCTCCACGGCCGTCTCCACCTGGGCCAGCCGGTGCGCGCGGTGGGCCAGATAGAACTCGACCGCGCCCTGCGCGTCCTCCAGCACCGGCCCGTGCCCCGGCAGCACCGTGTGCACCCCGTCGTCGACCGTCAGGGAGCGCAGCCGCCGCAGCGAGTCCAGATAGTCGCCCAGCCGGCCGTCCGGATGCGCCACCAGGGTCGTTCCGCGTCCGAGGATCGTGTCCCCGGTGAGCACCGCCCGGTCGGCCGGCAGATGGAACGACAGCGAGTCCGCCGTGTGGCCGGGCGTCGGCACCACGTACATCTCCAGCCCGCCGGTCGTGATCACGTCACCGGTGCCCAGGCCCTCGTCGCCGAGCCGCATCTCCGGGTCCAGCGCCCGCACCTTGGTCCCGGTCAGCTCCGCGAACCGGGCGGCGCCCTCCGCGTGGTCCGGATGGCCATGGGTGAGGAGCGTCAGCGCGACCCGGCGGCCGGCCCGCTCGGCGGTGTCGACGACGGCCCGCAAATGAGTCTCGTCCAGCGGGCCCGGATCGATGACAACCGCCAGGTCCGAGTCGGGCTCGGCGACGATCCACGTATTGGTCCCGTCCAGCGTCATCGCGGAGGGGTTGGGTGCCAGGACATTGACCGTACGGGCGGTGGCGGGGCCGGAGAGCACACCGCCGCGCGGCTCTCCGGGCAGCGCCGCAGCGTCACTCATCGCGCACCGCCTTCCGCGTCGGCCGTCAGCTCCACGTTGCCCGATTCACCCTCGCCGCGCGTTTCATCCGCGTCGGCTGCGGAAATGTGCTTCGTGAACTCCGCGTGCCCCGGCCAGCTCAGCACCAGCTCGTCGCCGTCCAGGCGGGCCTGCGCGAGTACGGGGGTGAGGTCCTGGTCCGACGCCGCCTCCAGCGCCCGCGCGGCGGTGGCGTACGGGCGGAGCGTCCGCAGCGTCGCCACGGTCGGCGGCATCATCAGCAGCTCGCCCCGGTCGTAGCCGTCGGCCGCGTCGCCCGGCGTGATCCACACCGTGCGGTCGGCCTCCGTGGAGGCGTTCCGGGTGCGCTGGCCCGCGGGGAGCACGGCGACGAAGAACCAGGTGTCGTAGCGGCGCGGCTCGAACTCGGGTGTGATCCAGCGCGCCCACGCGCCGAGCAGGTCCGAGCGCAGCACCAGCCCGCGCCGCTCCAGGAACGCGGCGAACGACAGCTCGCGCGAGACCAGCGCCGCCCGGTCGGCCTCCCAGTCCTCGCCCGTGGTGTCGGTGACGACCGTTTCCGGCGTCGGTCCGGCGAGCAGAACCCCGGCCTCCTCGTACGTCTCGCGGACGGCCGCGCAGACGATCGCCTGCGCCTCGGCCGGTGTGCCGACGCCCAGCCGCTCGGCCCAGGCCGCCGGTGCGGGACCGGCCCAGCCGACGAGCCGGTCGTCGTCGCGCGGGTCCACCCCGCCCCCCGGATAGGCGTACGCCCCTCCGGCGAAGGCCATCGAGGTGCGCCGGCGCAGCATGTGGACGGCGGGTGCGCCCCCGGCGGCGCCGTCCCGGAGCAGCATCACGGTGGCCGCCCGGCGGGGCACGGCGGCCGTCAGCTCGCCTGCGGCGAGGGCCCTGATCCGGCCGGGCCATTCCGGGGGGTACCACTGACCATTGGACATGGCCGGAGGCTATCCGGAACCGCGCCGATGTTCGAGAGGTATCCCGATCCGTACATGGCGTCTACACCTACATCGGCGCGGCCTCCGGAAACACGCGATCCCGCCCGGTCGTCACGACCGGACGGGATCGACGGCGGATACGGGCCGCATCGGGGAGATGCGGGCCGGGTCAGGCTTCGGTCAGCTCGACCTGGATCTCGACCTCGACCGGCGCGTCCAGCGGCAGCACGGCGACGCCCACGGCGCTGCGGGCGTGCACGCCCTTGTCCCCGAGGACCTCGCCCAGCAGCTCGCTCGCGCCGTTGACCACACCGGACTGGCCGGTGAAGTCGGTGGCCGACGCGACGAAGCCGACGACCTTCACGACCCGCGCGATGCGGTCCAGGTCGCCCGCGACCGACTTCACCGCGGCCAGGGCGTTCAGCGCGCAGGTCTTGGCCAGCTCCTTGGCCTCGTCGGGCGTGACCTCGGCGCCGACCTTGCCGGTGACGGCGAGCTTGCCGTCCACCATCGGCAGCTGGCCGGCCGTGTACACGTACACGCCCGACTGCACGGCCGGCTGGTACACGGCCAGCGGCGGCACGACGGCCGGCAGCGGCAGCCCCAGCTCGGCGAGCCTCGCCTCGACGGTGCCCGCCACTACTGCTTCTCCCGCTTCAGGTACGCCACGAGCTGCTCGGGGTTGTTCGGGCCGGGAACGACCTGGACCAGCTCCCAGCCGTCCTCGCCCCAGGTGTCCAGAATCTGCTTGGTCGCGTGCACGAGAAGGGGCACGGTCGCGTATTCCCACTTGGTCATGGCCCGACTGTAATGCCTGCGCAATCCAGGGCACGCGCAGCCTCGTGCGTAGCCTGCGGTGTGACTGGTTAGGCTCGAATACGTGAGCAGGTTCCAGGTCGTCAGCGGCAAGGGCGGTACCGGTAAGACCACGGTCGCCGCCGCCCTCGCGCTCGCCCTCGCGGCCGAGGGCAGGCGCACTCTCCTCGTGGAGGTCGAGGGCAGACAGGGCATCGCCCAGCTCTTCGATGCGGGCTCCCTCCCCTACGAGGAGCGCAGGATCGCCGTCGCCCCCGGCGGCGGCGAGGTCTACGCCCTCGCGATCGACGCGGAGCTGGCGCTCCTCGACTACCTCCAGATGTTCTACAAGCTCGGCAGCGCGGGCCGGGCGCTCAAGAAGCTCGGCGCGATCGACTTCGCGACCACCATCGCGCCCGGCGTGCGGGACGTCCTGCTGACGGGCAAGGCCTGCGAGGCGGTCCGCCGCAAGGACCGGCAGAACCGGTTCGTCTACGACCACGTGATCATGGACGCCCCGCCGACCGGCCGCATCACGCGCTTCCTCAATGTGAACGACGAGGTGGCCGGGCTCGCCCGGATCGGCCCGATACACAATCAGGCCCAGGCCGTGATGAGGGTGCTGAAGTCCCCGGAGACCTCGGTGCATCTGGTCACCCTGCTGGAGGAGATGCCGGTCCAGGAGACCGCGGACGGCATCGCGGAGCTGCGCGCCGCCGAACTGCCGGTGGGCCGGGTCATCGTGAACATGGTGCGCCCGCAGCTGCTGGACGGCGACGCGCTGAGCGCCGCCTCGGGCGGCCGGCGCAAGGAGATCGCCAAGACGCTGACACGGGCGGGCGTGACCGGCGCGGCGGGGCTCGTACGCCCGCTGGTCGAGCAGGCCGCCGAGCACACCCAGCGGGTCGCCCTGGAGCGCGAACAGCGCGCGGTGCTGGCGGGCCTCGGCCTGCCGGGGTACGAGCTCCCGCTGATCGGCGAGGGGGTGGACCGGGCCGGGCTCGACACGCTGGCGGCCGCGCTCCGCGAACAGGGCGCGGGCCAAGGGGAGTCCGGACGAGGGGCGGGTTCATGACAGCACGCACAAGGGCGGCGGCCCCCGTACCGGCCCTGGACACCGACGCCCTGATCAACGATCCGGGCATCCGGATCATCGTCTGCTGCGGCTCCGGCGGCGTCGGCAAGACGACCACCGCGGCGGCGCTCGGCGTGCGGGCGGCGGAGCGCGGACGCAAGGTCGTCGTCCTCACCATCGACCCGGCCCGCAGGCTCGCCCAGTCCATGGGCATCGATTCGCTGGACAACGTGCCGCGCCGGGTGAAGGGCATCGAGGGCGCCGGTGAGCTGCACGCCATGATGCTCGACATGAAGCGGACCTTCGACGAGATCGTCGAGGCGCACGCGGACGCGGAACGGGCCCGCGCCATTCTGGAGAACCCCTTCTATCAGTCCCTGTCGGCCGGCTTCGCGGGCACGCAGGAGTACATGGCGATGGAGAAGCTCGGTCAGCTCCGGGCGCGCGACGAGTGGGACCTGATCGTCGTGGACACGCCGCCGTCGCGGTCCGCGCTGGACTTCCTGGACGCCCCGAAGCGTTTGGGCTCGTTCCTGGACGGGAAGTTCATCAAGCTGCTGATGGCCCCGGCGAAAATGGGTGGCCGCGCCGGAATGAAGTTCCTCAACGTGGGCATGTCGATGATGACCGGGACGCTCGGCAAGCTGCTGGGCGGGCAGTTCCTGCGGGACGTCCAGACGTTCGTCGCCGCGATGGACACCATGTTCGGCGGCTTCCGTACCCGCGCCGATGCCACGTACAAACTTCTCCAGGCGCCCGGCACGGCGTTCCTCGTCGTCGCGACACCGGAGCGGGACGCGCTCCGCGAAGCGGCGTACTTCGTGGAACGCCTGGCGGCGGAGGGGATGCCACTGGCGGGACTGGTGCTCAACCGGGTGCACGGCAGCGACGCCGCCCGGCTCTCCGCCGAACAGGCGCTGGCCGCCGCAGAAAATCTTGAAACCGGTGGCATTGTGGATCAGGCGGCCGGGAAGGCTGGACTTCGTGAGCCCGCCGACTCTCCCACGGCCGGGCGCGCACCCACCGCCGATGCCCCTGGAACCGCCGCTCCCGAATCCGCTACGGACCCCGAGCTCCGGACCGACCGTACGCCAACCATCACAACCGAAGAACTGACCGCCGGACTGCTCCGTCTGCATGCCGAACGGATGCAGTTGGTCGCGCGCGAACAGGACACCCGCGACCGTTTCACCGCGCGCCATCCCGAGGTACCCGTGACCGCCGTGGCCGCGCTGCCCGGAGACGTCCACGACCTCTCGGGCCTGCGGGCCGTCGGGGACCGGCTCGCGACCGGATCGGACCCGGCCGGAGCTGCCTAGCCGCTCGTCGTGCGTACGTACGGTGGGGGCCGTACGACGCCCTCGTACCGGACAGGCGCTAGCCGACGGCGGCGAACGTCTCGTGCAGCTCGCCGTTCTCCAGCCCATTCGCCACGGGCAGCATGCCCGTGGACCGCTCGTACTCGCTGCGGGCGGTCTCCAGCAGCCGGCGCCAGGACGTCACGGTCGGCCGCCTGCGCAGCAGCGCGCGGCGCTCCCGCTCCGTCATCCCACCCCACACGCCGAATTCGACGCGATGGTCCAGCGCGTCGGCCAGGCACTCGGTCCGCACCGGGCATCCGGTGCACACCGCCTTGGCCCTGTTCTGCGCTGCCCCTTGTACGAACAGTTCATCCGGATCAGTAGTGCGGCAGGCTGCCTGCGCACTCCAGTCGGTTACCCAGCCCATCCCGGCGCCGTCCTCTCCCGAATCGAGGCTCCCCCACGGCGGCAGCGGCATATTCACCTTCACCGCTGCCAGTTGAGGACGTTACGGAAGGTGGCGACAGCACAACACCCCCTTCGGGCCCAATCTTGAATGGCCCGAACGGACTATGCGTATGCGGCAGATCACCCAGGGGAGTGAGGGGAGGACATGCGGGACCAAGTCGCCTTCATCAGGACAGTCCACCAAAACCGCAACGGGCATCCGGTGACACGCCGGGCGAATTCGGGAACGCCGGGCGCATGGCCTGATCGTGCGCGGGGGTTGATACGTAACCGGACTGCTGTGACAGTTGAGAGCAGCTTAGGCCAAGGCATATCCCTGTGTCCGGCGAATGGGAACGCAGCCGCCCCGCACCGCCATGCCACCAGGTCGGAGCCCACGGCCGCGCGTGTACACGCCGGTCCGAATGTCACGGTCCGGTACGCGAACGCTCCGAGAAGCACCCGGTCCTACGGAACGCTCATATCTACGGATTAGGCTGCCCCCATGCCAAAGAAGCGCTCGGGCGGGGGTCTCACCAAGACCCAGCAGGCCGCCAAGTTCCTCGGTGTCGCCGCACTCTCGGGAGTCGTCCTCGCGGGTATCGCGCTGCCGGCCGCCGGAGCACTGGGTCTGGCCGCCAAGGGGACGGTCGACGGGTTCGACGAGATCCCGGCCAATCTGAAGACGCCACCGCTGAGTCAGCGCTCCAAGATCCTGGACAGCGAGGGCGGCCTCATCGCCACGGTGTACTCCCGTGACCGCACGGTGGTGCCGCTGACGAGCATCTCGCCGTACATGCAGAAGGCGATCATCGCGATCGAGGACGCCCGCTTCTACGAGCACGGCGCCGTCGACCTCAAGGGCATCCTGCGCGCGATGAACCGCAACGTGCAGGCCGGCGGGACCGCGGAGGGCGCCTCGACGCTCACCCAGCAGTACGTGAAGAACGTCTTCGTCGAGGAGGCGGGCAACGACCCGGACAAGGTCGCCCAGGCCACCCAGCAGACGCTCGGCCGCAAGATCCAGGAACTGAAGTACGCGATCCAGGTCGAGGAAGAGCTCGGCAAGAAGAAGATCCTGGAGAACTACCTCAACATCACGTTCTTCGGGCAGCAGGCGTACGGCGTCGAGGCCGCCTCCCAGCGCTACTTCTCCAAGTCGGCCAAGAACCTGAGCCTGGAGGAGGCCGCGCTGCTGGCCGGGATCGTGCAGTCCCCCAGCCGCTACGACCCCATCAACGACATAGAGGAAGCGACCAAGCGCCGCAACACCGTCCTCCAGCGGATGGCGGACACCGGGAAGATCTCGCGCGAAGAGGCGGAGAAGGCCCAGAAGAACCCGATCAAGCTCAAGGTCAAGCGCCCGCAGAACGGCTGCATCACCGCCGTCAACGGCGCCGGGTTCTTCTGCGACTACGTCCAGAAGATCGTCAAGAACGACCCGGCCTTCGGCAAGACCGAGAAGGAGCGCGCCAAGCTCTGGGCGACCGGCGGTCTGACCATCAAGACCACGCTGGACCCTCGCTCGCAGGCCGCCTCCAACGAGGCCGCCACCTCCCGCGTCAACTCCGACGACAAGGTCGCCGCCGCGGTCGTCCAGGTGCAGCCGGGCACCGGCCGCATACTGGCGATGGCCCAGTCGCGGCCGTACGGTCTGGACCCGTCCAAGCACCAGACCATGCTGAACCTCTCCGTCGACCACGCGATGGGCGGCAGCTACGCCGGCTTCCAGGTCGGCTCGACGTTCAAGCCGATCACCGCCGCGGCGGCGCTGGAGAAGGGCATCAGCCCGGCGCAGAGTTTCGACACGCCCTCCTCGATAACGCTGCCCGCCGACGCCTTCCGCACCTGCGAGGGCGCCCCCGCGGACAACAAGCCGTGGGACGTGGAGAACGAGACGGAGACCGAGAAGGGCATGTTCGACATGACCAGCGCGCTGGGCAAGTCGATCAACACCTACTTCGCCAAGCTGGAGGAGAAGGCCGGCCTCTGCGAGACGCTGACCATGGCCAAGAAGGTCGGCTACACGCGCGGTGACAACAAGCCGCTGCTGCAGATTCCCACCACCACGCTCGGCAGCCAGGAGTCGACCCCGCTCGCCATGGCCGCGGTCTACGCGACCTTCGCCAACCGCGGCACGTACTGCTCGCCGGTCGCGATCCTCTCCGTCAAGAAGGCGGACGGCTCGGCGATCGACGTACCGAAGTCGAAGTGCGACCGCGCGATGAGCGAGCACACGGCCGACACCCTCAACCAGATGCTCAAGGGCGTCGTCGAGGACGGAACCGGTACGCAGGCCGGTCTCAGCGACCGCGACAACGCGGGCAAGACCGGTACCACCGACGAGCGCAAGAACGTCTGGTTCGTCGGCTACACGCCGAACCTGTCCACGGCGGTGTGGGTCGGCAGCGACGGTGCCCGCCAGGAGTCGATGACCAACATCGTCATCGGCGGCCAGTACTACGACAAGGTCTGCGGTGGCTGTCTGCCAGGGCCGATCTGGAAGACGGCGATGACCGGCTCTCTGAGTCCCTCCGAGACCCCCTCCTTCAACGCGGTCGACGTGCCGCGCGCGAAGGAGAAGGAGAAGGAGGACAAGGACAAGCGGAACCGGGACCGCGACAAGCGGAAGCCGGGCGACAACAAGCCCGGTGACGACAACCCGTTCCCCGGCATCAGCATCCCACCGGGCGTCATCGGCGGACCCGGCGACGACAACGGCCACGGCCGCGGCCAGAACGACGGCGGCGTGAACGGCCCCTGAGCCGAGACCGCTCACACGCGAGGGCGGGGCGCCCCCGGAACCACCGGGGGCGCCCCGCCCTCGTTCACGGCGTGCGAAGGGAGCCGGCTCAGCCCGCGAGGAGCTTCTTCACCGCGGCGGCCACCCGGCCGCCGTCGGCGCGACCGGCCACCTTCGGGTTGACGATCTTCATGACGGCGCCCATCGCGCGCGGCCCCTCTGCCCCGGCGGCCTTCGCCTCGTCGACGGCGGAGGCCACGACGGCGTTCAGCTCGTCGTCGCTCAGCTGCTGCGGGAGGTACGCGTCGAGGATCTCGCCCTCCTTCTTCTCCCGCTCGGCCTGCTCGGTCCGGCCGCCCTTGGCGAAGGCCTCGGCCGCCTCGCGGCGCTTCTTGGCCTCCTTGGCGATCACCTTCTGCACCTCGTCGTCGGAGAGCTCGCGGGCGGACTTGCCGCCCACCTCCTCCTTGGTGATCGCGGTGAGGGTCAGCCGGAGCGTGGACGAGGTCAGCTCGTCACGCGCCTTCATGGCCGTGGTGAGGTCTTCCTGGAGCTTGGACTTGAGCGTGGTCATGAGGAGATTGTGGCAGGTGCGGACCGTCCGGCGCCCGCCTGTTTTCCCGCGGCCGGGCGCCGTCTGCGACGATGGGCGCATGCGCGCACGCTACGGAGTACCCCTGAAAATCACGGCGGTCACCGCCGCGGCCGGCGCCGCCGGTCTCGTCTACGCGGCAGGCTTCGAGGTCCGCTCGTTCCGTCTGCGCAGGGTCACCGTCCCGGTGCTCCCGCAGGGGGCGCGCCCGCTGCGCGTCCTGCAGATCTCCGACGTGCACATGGTCAGCGGGCAGCGCAAGAAGCGCGCCTGGCTCCAGTCGCTGGCGGGCCTGCGGCCCGACTTCGTCGTCAACACCGGGGACAACCTCTCCGACCCCGAGGCCGTACCGGAGCTGCTGGACGCGCTCGGCCCGCTGATGGAGTTCCCGGGCGTGTACGTGTTCGGCTCCAACGACTACTACGGCCCGAAGCTGCGCAACCCGGTCCGCTACCTGTTCGAGAAGGCGTCGGGCCGGCACGGCCTCAACGGAAACGCCCCGGCGGTGGGCGTCGTCCACAACCCGTGGGAGCCGATGCGCGACGGCTTCGACGAGGCGGGCTGGCTCAACCTCTCCAACACGCGCGGCCGCCTCAAGCTGGACGGCCTGGAGCTGGCCTTCACCGGCCTGGACGACCCGCACATCAAGCGCGACCGGTACGCCGAGGTCGCCGGCGGCCCCGAGACGGACGCCGACCTGTCGATCGGCGTGGTCCACGCCCCGTACCTGCGCTCCCTCGACGCCTTCACTACGGACGGTTACCCTCTGGTCCTTGCCGGTCACACCCACGGCGGCCAGGTCTGCGTCCCCTTCTACGGCGCCCTGGTCACCAACTGCGACCTGGACACGGACCGGGTCAAGGGCCTCTCCACGCACATCGCCGCCGGCAACCGCGCCTACCTCCACGTCTCGGCCGGCTGCGGCACAAGCCGCTACGCCCCGGTCCGCGTCGCCTGCCCCCCGGAGGCCACCCTTCTCACCCTGACCCCCCGCGACGCCTGACCCCGGGCCACCCCGACCGATCGCGACAAAAACCGGATTTCGTCTCCGGGCGCCAGTGGGCTAGAGTTATCGATGTCGCCGGGAAACCGCGACGATCGGGGTGTAGCGCAGCTTGGCAGCGCGCTTCGTTCGGGACGAAGAGGTCGTGGGTTCAAATCCCGCCACCCCGACAGTGAAGTACCAGGTCAGGGCCGGTCTCCTTTACGGGAGACCGGCCCTGCTCGCGTTCCGCGAGCGGTCCGGGTGTCAACCAGGTGTGATCTTGATTGGCACCCCAGCTCCGACATGACATGCACCTGACGCTGTCGGATCGACCCTCGGGGTTACGGGGCGGGCGTAACGCGACAGCGGCCGCGCGGTCGACGCCCGTTGGCGGTTCCGGGCTGCGGCGCGGGTGGCGGCCCAGGTGGGAGTCGATTCCGCATTCCTGTGAAGCGATGAGCAGATCGTCGTAAAACCTTTTGTTCAGGGGGAGTTGTGGGTTTATCTACGCGCGGAGCTACGTTCCCGACCGATCATTCGGGCAATTCAGGCGGGTTCTCTCCGGGCTATTACCGACTGGTACCGCGAGCTGCTACAACAGGTGACGCTCACTCAACCCCCCACCCACCCCCCACATTTCGGAGGGCTGACAGCCATGTCAGTACGGAGATTCTGGGCGTCCGCATCCACTCTGCTCCTCGCCGCCGCTGCCGCTCTGGGCTTCGTCCAGCCGGCTTCGGCGGCTTCCCCGGCCGCCGCCGGCGGATACGTCGCGCTGGGCGACTCGTATTCGTCCGGCGTCGGCGCGGGCAGCTATCTGTCCGACAGCGGTGACTGCCGACGCAGCACCAAGGCCTACCCCTACCTCTGGGCCGCTGCGAACTCCCCGTCGTCGTTCGCCTTCGTCGCCTGTTCGGGCGCCACCACGAGCACCGTGGCAGGCGGCCAGCTCGGGGCGCTCAGCTCGTCCACCTCGCTGGTGAGCGTCACCGCGGGCGGCAACGACGTCGGGTTCGCCGACGTCATGCAGGACTGCGTGCTGTCCGGCGAGTCCGCGTGCATCTCGGCCGTGAACGCGGCCGTCGGGAAGATGAACAACACGCTGCCTTCCCGGCTGAGTTCGCTGTATTCCTCCATCCACTCCAAGGCCCCGCAGGCCCATGTCGTGGTGCTGGGCTACCCGCGCTTCTACAAGATCGGCGGCAGCTGCCTCGTCGGGCTCTCCGACCGGGCGCGCACGGCCATCAACAACGCATCGGATGTGCTGAACGGCGTGATCGCCAAGCAGGCGGCGAACTCCGGGTTCACCTTCTCCGGGGTCGCCGACGAGTTCACCGGGCACGAGCTGTGCTCCGGCGACCCGTGGCTGCACAGCGTCTCGATCCCCCTTTACAACTCGTACCACCCGAAGGCCGCAGGGCAGTCGGGCGGCTATCTGCCCGCGTTCCGCTCCGCGGCGTAGGCGGTACGAGCAGAAGGCTGCGGCGCGGCGGTGTCCCGGTTCTGCGGGGTATCGCCGCGCCGTCCGTCATGCCGGGCGGGACGCCTTGATCGAGTACATCAAGGGGATGCGCGGGCGGTCCGGCGGAAAGCGGAAGAAGTCGTCCGTGCCACGTTTCAGGACGGGGAAACGCGCGAAGAGCGAGACGTCGTGCTCGTGGAGGAACTCGATCCGCAGGCCGGCGGCGGCCAGCGCCGACACCACACTGCCCACCGGGTGCTGCCACTCGACGCTGCGGTTGTGGACGGTCGGGGCGTCGAAGTCCGCGTACGTACCCGGCGTCTCGTCCACCCATGCCTCACGGCTGAAGTAGTCGTGCACGATCCGCGAGCCCGACTCGTCGTCGAGGCAGTCCGTGAGCGGATGGAACTCAGCGAGGTACAGGAATCCGCCCGGCGCCACCAGCGACGCGGCCGTCTCCGCCCAGCGGTCGATGTCCGGCAGCCAGTTCAGCGCGCCGACGCCCGTGTACACGATGTCGTACGAGGAGTCCGGCACGGCCTGGGCCGCGTCGTAGACGTCGGCGGCGACGAAGGCCGCCCGGTCGGGGCCCAGTCCCATGTCCAGGGCGAGGGCGCGCGCGGTCTCGACGGCCGGTTCGGAGAAGTCGAGGCCGACGACCTGGGCGGCGCCGTGCCGCGCCCAGGAGATCGTGTCGAGTCCGATGTGGCACTGCAGATGCAGCAGCGTCCGACCGGTCACGTCACCGACCTCGGTCACCTCGAAGGGCCTCAGCGCGTCCTTGCCCTCACGGAAGGAGCCGAGGTCGTAGAAGTCACTGCCTGCGTGGATGGGCACACGCTCATCCCACATCCTGCGGTTGGCCTCGCGCCAGTCGGGCGGTATCGGAGGAGTGGACATGTGCGCGAGGTTATCCACAGGCTGCGGACGAAGCGAACGGATTGTCGGCGGTTCTGCGCAGAATGGGGTCATGACTGAGGCCAGTGGTTCGCCGACGACCGCATCATCCGTACCCCTGTGGGAGCAGCGTTTCCGGGCTCCCCGTGTGTCGCTGCCCGACTGGGCCGAGGACGCGCCGGACCGCGCGTTGTTCGTGTCCAACGCGACGGGGACCTACGAGCTGTACACCTGGGACCGGGCGACCGGCGAGCAGCGCCAGGTGACCGATCGCCCGAATGGGACGACGGACGGCGTGCTGACGCCGGACGGCGAGTCCGTGTGGTGGTTCGACGACACGGACGGGGACGAGTTCGGGGTGTGGATACGGCGGCCGTTCCGCGGCGGGGCGGACGCGGAGACCGCGCCGGCCGCCCCCGGTCTCGAACCGTCCTACCCGGCCGGGCTGGCGATCGGCCGGGACGGTACGGCGGTCATCGGCCGGTCGACGGACGAGGACGGCACCACGGTCCATGTCGTACGGCCAGGTGAGGCCCCCGTCGAGATCTACCGGCACCGCGAGTCGGCCGGGGTCGGGGACCTCAGCCGCGACGGCACGCTGATCGCGCTGGAGCACACCGAGCACGGGGACGCGATGCACTCCGCCCTGCGCGTGGTCCGGCCGGACGGGACGACGGTCGCGGAGCTGGACGACACCGAGGGCGGTACCAAGGAGCTGGGGCTCGCGGTCCTCGGATTCGCCCCGGTCGCCGGTGACCCCCGGCTGCTGGTCGGGCACCAGAGGCGCGGCCGCTGGGAGCCGATGATCTGGGACCCGGTGGCGGGCACGGAGACGGATCTGGCCATCGACCTGCCGGGCGATGTGGGCGCCGAGTGGTATCCGGACGGCTCCGCGCTGCTCATCGAGCACGGCTTCGAGGCCCGTAGCGAGCTGTGGCGGTACGAGCCCGTCGCGGCCGACGGCCGGCTGGTGCGGGTGGAGACGCCCACCGGTACGGTCTCGGGCGCCACGGCCCGGCCGGACGGGACGGTGGAGTACCTGTGGTCGTCGGCGGCCGAGCCGCCCGTCGTCCGCTCCACGACCGGTGCGGTGGTGCTGGACCCGCCGGGGGCCAAGGCGCCGGGGTCGGTGCCGGTCGAGGACGTCTGGGTGGACGGGCCCGGCGGCCGGATTCACGCACTCGTGCAGCGCCCGGCGGCCCCCGCCGAGGGGCCGTTCCCCACGGTCTTCGAGATCCACGGCGGCCCCACCTGGCACGACAGCGACGCGTTCGCGGCCGGTCCCGCCGCCTGGGTGGACCACGGCTACGCGGTCGTACGGGTCAACTACCGCGGCTCGACCGGGTACGGGCGGGCCTGGACGGACGCGTTGAAGCACCGGGTCGGGCTCATCGAGCTGGAGGACATCGCGGCGGTCCGGGAGTGGGCCGTGAAGTCCGGTCTCGCGGACCCGGCCAAGCTGGTCCTGGCCGGCGGCTCCTGGGGCGGCTACCTCACCCTGCTCGGCCTCGGTACGCAGCCCGGCGACTGGGCCCTCGGCCTGGCGGCGGTCCCCGTGGCCGACTACGTCACGGCGTACCACGACGAGATGGAGGGCCTGAAGGCGATGGACCGCACCCTGCTGGGCGGGACACCCGAGGAGGTGCCCGAGCGGTTCGAGGCGTCGTCGCCCCTGACGTACGTCGACGCCGTACGGGCGCCCGTCTACATCTCGGCCGGCGTCAACGACCCGCGTTGCCCGATCCGCCAGGTCGAGAACTATGTGGACCGGCTCAAGGACCGCGGCGCCGTGCACGCGGTCTACCGGTACGACGCGGGCCACGGCTCGCTCGTCGTGGAGGAGCGGATCAAGCAGGTCCGGCTGGAGCTCGAATTCGCCCGGCGCCACCTCGCGGGGGCCTCCTCCGCCGGGTCCGGTGACCCGAGCGGCGAGGAGGTGCCGGTCGGCGGGGCGTAGGGGGCGGATAAAGGCGGGCTTTCCGGGTGCCCCCGCTCCGGTCGGCCGGAGCGGAGACCGTACCGTGGAGGGGTGTACCGGTTCCTGCTGACCCCGCGATGGTGGGGGATCAACCTCTTCGTCGTGCTGGCCATCCCGTTCTGCGTGTTCATGGGCACCTGGCAGCTCGGCCGTTTCGAGGACCGCGTGCAGACGCACGAGGCCGCGCAGGAGCAGCCGGAGCCGGGCAGCCGGACGGCCGCGCCGCTCGACGAGCTGCTGCCCGTGACCACGGAGACCTCCGGCCGGCCCGCCACCGCCACCGGCCGGTACGCGGACCGCTTCCTGGTGCCCGGCCGCGAACTGGACGACCGCAAGGGCTTCTACGTCCTGGACATGCTGCGGACCGACAGCGGCAAGGCCCTTCCGGTGGTGCGCGGCTGGCTGCCCGGAGAGCCCGGCCGGACCCGGGTGCCGCCCGCGCCGGCCGGTGAGGTCACGGTGACCGGCGACCTTCAGGCGTCGGAGAACGCCGGCAGCTCGGGGGTCGGCGCGACGGGCGGGCTGCCGGACGGCCAGGTGGGCATGATCAGCGCCGCGTCGCTGGTCAACCTCGTGCCGTACGACGTGTACGACGCGTGGGTGACGCTCCCGAAGAGCGACGCGGGCGCCTCGGGCACGGCCGCCGCCACGGGGTCGGGCGACGGCTCCCGGTCCGGCGCGATCGCGCTGCGCCCAGTGCCGGCCTCCGCGCCGGAGGGTGGCGGGCTCGACCTCAAGGCGTTCCAGAACCTGGGCTACACGGGTGAGTGGTTCGTCTTCGCCGCGTTCGTGGTCTTCATGTGGTTCCGACTGGTCCGGCGCGAGGCCGAGGCTGCCAGGGACGTGAAGCTGGGCCTGGTCCCCGACACGGAGGCCCCTTCCGGAGCGTGAGCGGGGCCGTCAACCCTTCCGGCCACCGACCCGCCCCGTTGCCGCCCCGTCCTACGACGAAGGTTCCAGGACCCCCGTGCGGTAGATCGTGCCCGCGCACGCGTTGTCGATCTTCGTCGTCGCGATCGGGGCCCCCGGTTCCGGGGTGTGCCGCACGGAGATGCTGCCCTGCGCGGTGCCCACGCCGTCCGCGGCGCCGAACTGGGGCTCCGTGCCCGTCTCGCTCTCGCCCGTGCCGCCGCCGGTGACCGCGGCCCCGGTGGAGCCGCCGTTGCCGGCGCCCGCCGCGCCGTCCGTCGGCGTCGGGGAGGGCGTGGTCCCCGTGGACGGACAGGTGTCCTTGGGCACCCACGCGAACTGCACCTCGTAGACCATGTCCGGCTTCAGCAGCATCATGGCCTCCTCGGTCGCGGGGTCGGGAAGCCCGGACGCGGGGTCGCCCTCGGTGTGCCGGACGACCTGGATACGGGTCGGGTCGGCGGCGCCCATGGCCTCGAAGCCCACGGTGCCCCCGCTGCTCACCGCGCACTCCTCGCTGGACACGTTGGCGATGCGGAAGGACCCGTACACCGTGCCGTCGGCACCCGCGGCGCCGGTACCGGCCGACTTCACGCCGAGCTGCCCCGGATCGCAGGCGGGCATGGTGCCCTGTGCGCTGGCGGCCGGGTCGGCGGAGGCGCCTGCCGTGTCGCCGTCCTGGCCCCGGACACTGCTGTCGGTCGGGCTCGCGGTGTTCTGCGGAACGCCCTGCCCGCCGTTCGGGTGGCCTTCGCCGGGCTCGCCACCGCCGCCGTTGCCGGAGTCGGTGCCGGGCTCGTCCCCGTTCCCGCCCTGCGCCTGTTCGCCGTGGCCGACGATGGCGGGGCTCGCGGTGCTCGAACCCTTCGAGTTGGCGACGTGCACGAACGCGGGGATCGCGGTGCCGATCAGCAGCGCGGCGGCGGCCGCACCCACCAGGGCCTGCCGTCGCCGGGCCCGCCGGGCGGGCACGGCGCGATGCAGCCGGTCGAGGCTGTCCTCGCTCGGCTCCAGGCCCCGCACGGCGCCGCGCATCATGTCGCGCAGCGCCTCCTCGTCGATGCCGCCCCCGCCGAACAGGTCGGCCGGGGTCGTGAAGCCCACCGTGTCGCCGTCCTCGGCAGGACGTGCGCCCGGTTCCTCGTGGTGGCCGTCGCGCCGGCTCATACCTGCGCCTCCATCACCACGCGCAGGGCCGCGATGCCCCGCGAGCCGTACGCCTTCACCGAACCCAGGGATATCCCCAGCGTCTCGGCGACCTGAGCCTCGGTCATGTCCGCGAAGTAGCGCAGGACCAGCACCTCGCGCTGGCGCCGCTGGAGGCCGCGCATCGCCTTGATCAGGGCGTCCCGCTCCAGCTGGTCGTACGCCCCCTCCTCGGCGCTCGCCATGTCCGGCATCGGCTTCGAGAGCAGCTTCAGCCCGAGGATGCGGCGGCGGAGCGCGGAACGCGAGAGGTTGACGACGGTCTGGCGCAGATACGCGAGGGTCTTCTCGGGCTCGCGGACCCGGTTGCGCGCCGAGTGCACGCGGATGAACGCCTCCTGTACGACGTCCTCGCAGGACGCCGTGTCGTCCAGCAGCAGGGCCGCGAGGCCGAGCAGCGAACGGTAGTGGGCGCGGTAGGTTTCGGTGAGATGGTCGACGGTGGTGCCGGTTGCCACGCTCTCCTCAGCGCCCTCGCGCTGCGACGGCAGCCCCGTCTGACGCGCGGCGGGCATGGGCGCGATCACGGGCATGCCACCGGCTGCGCGGGCTCGTCGGCGCGGTCGCACCGAAGTGCCGCGCAAGGGGCCCACCACTGTGATATCGAGAACCTCTGCCACGCCAGTTGGACACGCTTCCCCCCGCCAGGGTTGTACGCATTCGGCACCGCGTTTGAAGCCCTGCGATACGCCTTCATACGAACCCGCTCTTCCCAGATGCCCCGCACATGCGCCCCGCCGCGCAAGAAGTGACCGCTTAGACGCCCGGCGTCCGACCCGCGGTTGCAACGAACCGAAAGGTCATCGTCTGTCACGGCGACTGCCCAGCTCAAGAGGTTCAGACCAGCGAGTTGCTCACAGATCGTTCACAGAAAGTACGAAACGGGTTCGATCCGGACCTCATGATCACGACTGGTCAGGAGCGGGGGAACTCGGCGGCCACCGACTCCGCGATCTGGGCCACGTTGAGTGCCGCGCCCTTGCGCAGGTTGTCGCCGCAGACGAACAGTTCCAGCGCGCGGGGGTCGTCCAGCGAGCGCCGTACCCGGCCGACCCAGGTCGGGTCGGTGCCGACCACGTCGGAAGGGGTCGGGAAGTCGCCGGCGCCGGGGCTGTCGTACAGCACCACGCCGGGGGCCGTCGCCAGGATCTCGTGGGCCCGGTCGACCGCGACCTCGTTCTCGAAGCGCGCGTGCACGGACATGGAGTGCGTGGCGACGACGGGGACGTACACGCAGGTCGCCGACACCCGCAGGGCCGGCAGGTCGAGGATCTTGCGGCACTCGTCGCGGATGGACAGCTCCTCCGAGGACCAGCCGTCCCCCGCGTCCGTCCCGGCCCACGGGACGACGTTGAGCGCGACGGGCGCGGCGAACGGGCCGCCGTGCGTGTCGCCCACGACGCGGCGTACGTCGCCCGGCTTCGTACCGAGTTCGGTACCGGCCACCATCGACAGCTGTTCGCGCAGCACGGCGACGCCGTCGCGTCCGGCGCCGCTGACGGCCTGGTAGGAGGAGACGACCAGTTCCCGCAGGCCGAACTCGGCGTGCAGGGCGCCGACGGCGACGATCAGCGCCAGCGTGGTGCAGTTGGGGTTCGCGACGATGCCGCGCGGCCGCATCCGTACGGCATGCGGGTTGATCTCGGGCACGACGAGCGGAACGTCGCCGTCCATCCGGAAGGCGGCGGAGTCGTCGATGACGACGGCGCCCTTGGACGCGGCGAGCGGCGCCCAGCGTGCGGAGACCTCGGCGGGCACCAGGAACAGGGCCACGTCGATGCCCTCGAAGACCTCTTCGGTGAGTTCGAGGACCTCGCTCTCCTCACCGCGTACGACCAGCTTGCGGCCGGCCGAACGCGGTGAGGCGACGAGTCTGACCTCGCCCCAGACGTCCGCGTGCTGCGAGAGGATCTGGAGCATGACGCCACCGATCGCCCCGGTCGCACCGACGACCGCGAGCGAAGGGCGGCGTCCGGTCATCGGCCGGTGCCCCCGTACACGACAGCCTCGTCGGAGTCGCTGTCGAGACCGAAGGCGGTGTGCACGGCGCGCACGGCCTCGTTGACGTCGTCGGCGCGGGTGACCACCGAGATGCGGATCTCGGACGTCGAGATCAGCTCGATGTTCACACCGGCGTCGGACAGCGCCTCGAAGAAGCCCGCGGTCACACCGGGGTTGGTCTTCATACCGGCGCCGACCAGGGAGATCTTGGCGATCTGGTCGTCGTAGCGCAGCGACTCGAAGCCGATGACGCCGCGGTTGCGCTCCAGGGCGTCGATGGCCTTGCGGCCCTCGGCCTTCGGCAGCGTGAACGAGATGTCGGTCAGGCCGGTCGAAGCGGCGGAGACGTTCTGCACCACCATGTCGATGTTGACCTCGGCGTTCGCGATCGTGCGGAAGATCGCGGCGGCCTCGCCCGGCTTGTCGGGCACGCCGACGACGGTGATCTTGGCCTCGGAGACGTCATGGGCGACTCCGGAGATGATCGCGTGCTCCACCTTCTGGTCCCCTTGCGGCTCGTTGCTGACCCAGGTTCCGCGCAGTCCGGAGAAGGACGAGCGGACGTGGATCGGAATGTTGTAACGGCGTGCGTACTCGACGCAGCGGTGCAGCAGCACCTTGGAGCCGGACGCGGCCAGCTCCAGCATGTCCTCGAAGGAGATCCAGTCGATCTTGCGGGCCTTCGTGACGACCCGCGGGTCGGCGGTGAACACGCCGTCCACGTCGGTGTAGATCTCGCAGACGTCGGCTTCCAGCGCCGCCGCGAGGGCGACGGCGGTGGTGTCGGACCCGCCGCGGCCGAGGGTGGTGATGTCCTTCTTGTCCTGGGACACACCCTGGAACCCCGCGACGATCGCGATGTTCCCCTCGTCCAGCGCCGTGCGGATACGGCCCGGCGTCACATCGATGATGCGCGCTTTGTTGTGGACCGAGTCGGTGATCACGCCTGCCTGGCTGCCGGTGAACGACTGGGCGTCGTGGCCCAGGTTTTTGATCGCCATGGCCAGCAGCGCCATGGAGATCCGCTCTCCCGCGGTCAGCAGCATGTCGAACTCACGCCCGGCCGGTATCGGGGATACCTGCTCGGCGAGATCGATCAGCTCGTCCGTCGTGTCGCCCATCGCTGACACCACGACAACCACCTGGTTGCCGTTCTTCTTGGCATCGACGATTCGCTTGGCGACGCGCTTGATGCCCTCGGCATCGGCTACGGAGGAGCCTCCGTACTTCTGCACGACAAGGCCCACGTGCGCTCCTCGCTCAGTCCATTACTGCGGTCGGCTCAGTTTAACGAGCAGCCCGGAAACGCCCCGCTGGTACCACATGGTGAGATGTCCCGCTCACCACTTGATCGTCGGCGTGTCGCTCCGAACCGCTCGTACCGCCCTGCTGCCCACCGAACCCGTACGCATTCCCCTTTGTGGCCCAGGCCACACACGGTCGTCGGTGGAGCACCCGCCCCCGGAGGCCGGCCGGGGCCTCCCGCTACTTCACCGGCCGCAGGCCCAGCGGGCCCGCGATCTCCTCGACCATGACGCGGCCCGCCTCCTCGGCCAGGTCCTCGTCGCCGGCGTCCTGGTCGGTGTCCAGGCCGTCCAGCTCCTGGAGGGGCTGGTTGAGGCGGATGTGGGCGATCAGGGACTGGAGGGCGCGCAGGGTGGCCGACGCGGTGGAGCCCCAGTTGGAGAAGTAGGAGAACTGCCACCACCACAGGGCCTCCGTGGTGCGGTCCTCCTCGTAATGGGCCAGACCGTGGCGCAGATCGGTGACGAGGTCGGCCAGGTCGTCGGAGATACGGGCCGCGACGGGGGCCTTGCGCGGCTCGTACGGGTCGAAGACCTCGGAGTAGACGTCGATCGGCTCCAGGAGGGCCGCGAAGCGCTCCCGCAGGCCGTCCGCGTCGGGCTCGGCGCCGAGATCCGGCTCGTAGCGCTCGTCGGGGAGGATGTCCTCGTACGCGCCGAGCCGGCCGCCGGCCAGCAGGAGCTGGGAGACCTGGAGGAGCAGCACCGGAACGGCTTCTTCCGGCTCCTCGACCCTGGACACCTCGGTGACCGCGACGATGAACGTCTTGATCTGGTCGGCGATCTGGACCGCGAAGTCGCCGGGGTCCTGGGTGACGGTGTTCAACGTGGCGTCAGACATCGAGGAGACCTCCCGTGTGCACGGTCGGAGACGGTGGGTAGACGATAACCGCGCGGAACATAAAGCCCTTGTGAGCCGCGGTGGCGGGCGCCTCAGACATCGAGCAGCCGCCTCCCCTCGAAGGCGCGTCCGAGGGTGACCTCGTCCGCGTACTCCAGGTCGCCGCCCACCGGCAGGCCGCTCGCCAGCCGGGTGACGCGCAGGCCCATCGGCTTGACCATCCGCGCCAGGTACGTCGCGGTGGCCTCGCCCTCCAGATTGGGGTCGGTCGCCAGGATCAGCTCGGTGATGGAGCCGTCCGCGAGGCGGGCCAGCAGCTCGCGGATGCGCAGATCGTCCGGCCCGACGCCCTCGATGGGGCTGATCGCCCCGCCCAGCACGTGGTAGCGGCCCCGGAACTCACGGGTCCGCTCGATCGCGACGACATCCTTGGGCTCCTCGACCACGCAGATGACCGAACGGTCGCGCCGCTGGTCGCGGCAGATGCCGCACTCCTCCTGCTGGGCCACATTGCCGCAGACCGCGCAGAAGCGGACCTTGTCCTTGACCTCCAGGAGGGCATGGGCGAGGCGCCGCACGTCCGTGGGCTCCGCCTGGAGGACGTGGAAGGCGATCCGCTGCGCGCTCTTGGGACCGACGCCGGGCAGCCTGCCCAGTTCGTCGATGAGGTCCTGAACCACGCCTTCGTACAACGGAACGCCTTCCTGACTGAGTCGGCTGAGTCGTGGTACGTACCGTAGGGGCTACGTACGCTCTTGGGTATGCGGCCGGCGGCCTCGGGTGTACGGCCGGTCAGAACGGCAGGCCGGGCACTCCGCCGCCCAGGCCCTGGGTCAGCGGCCCGAGCTTCTGCTGCTGGAGCTGCTGGGCGTTCTCGTTGGCCGCCTGGACCGCCGCGACGACGAGGTCCGCGAGGGTCTCGGTGTCCTCCGGGTCCACCGCCTTCGGGTCGATCACGAGGCCGCGCAGCTCGCCCGAGCCGTTGACCGTCGCCTTGACCAGGCCGCCGCCCGCCTGTCCGTCCACCTCGGTCCTGGCGAGTTCCTCCTGCGCCCGCGCCAGCTCCTGCTGCATCTTCTGGGCCTGCTGCAGCAGCTGCTGCATATTGGGCTGACCACCACCGGGAATCACGGTCACTCCAGGCATTTCGACGACAAATGTTTCGGTACGCCGAGCCTACGTGGTCACCGGGCGGTACGCCCCACCCGCCGGGACGCAACTCTTTCGAGTGAGATCCGGGAAGTGGTGCCGTGACTCCTATACCTGACCAGAGGCCGTACGCACGCGGGAATACCGCGATTTCGATCCCACGGCCCACCATTCGGCGGTAGGAAGGGCATGCGCCCCGGTACACACGCGCATACTTCCCGTCACGCATGGTTACGCACGGGGGACTGCCCGTCGCGTCCGGAGGCAGGGAGCAGCCAGGGAGCAGAGCAGGGTCCGCCCCGTCGTCGAGTACGCGGTCGAGAGCACGCGTCGCTATATGCAGCATGCAGAGGAGTACCCCGGTGAGTCAGCCGGAGATGCAGCCCGAAGTGCCGCCCCGCAAGTCCGGCACGCCCGGTCAGGCGGGCGCGGCCGCTCCTTCCGGCACGGGCTCCGGCGCCGGGAGCCGTGCGGGGCGGGGCCGTGACCTGACCGGGGAGCCGTTCCCGCTGGGCGACTGGGGCGAACCGTCCCAGCGGCTGGACGAGCTCTACCGCTGGCTGGAGGCGGACGCCCTGCGCACCGCCGACTGGTATCTGAACGACCGGCTGTGGAAGCGGCGGGCCGCCAGGGCGCTGCGGCTGGGCACCGCGGCCGGGGTGGTCGCGGGCGCCGCCCTGCCGCTGCTCGACCTGACGGGAGCGCTGGAGGGCGCGGCGGGCTGGGGCTACCTGTCGCTGCTGCTCGGCGCCGCCTGCATGGCGTGTGACCGGTACTTCGGACTGACCTCGGGCTGGATAAGGAATCTGGCGACGGCGCAGGCCGTGCAGCGCCGGCTCCAGGTGCTGCGGTTCGACTGGTCCTCGGAGTGCGTACGGGAGGTGCTGGGGCCGACCGAGGGGACGGCGAGCGAGGCGACCGAGCGCTGTCTGGGCGTGCTGCGCCGCTTCTCCGAGGACATCACGGAGCTGGTCCGGTCGGAGACGGCCGACTGGATGGTGGAGTTCCGGGCCGGTCCCGCGCCGCTGGGGATGCAGGCCCTGGTCTCCGGCGGCTCGGGGAACGGGCGCCCCGAGCCGGGTACGACGCACCGCTTCCCGCTCCAGTCGATGGGCCGGCCGAACATGCCGCGGCAGCGGCCGCCGGAGTCCCCGCGCTGACCGGTGCGGGGCTCCGGGGCGGCCGGGTCAGCTGAAGACGATCATCGAGCCCTGGGCGAGGCTGCGGGTGACCGCCGCGTGCAGGCCGAGCCAGACGTGGCGCTCGCGGGCGAACGGATCGTCGTCGTACGGGACGGAGTTCGCCGGTTCCTCCAGCTCGGTGGGGGCGGCGGGCGGCAGGGGCGCGGCCGGCGGGTTCGCCGGGTCGATGCCGAGGGCCGGGGCGACGAACTCCAGCTCCCGCAGCAGCCCGTGCGCCGAACCGAGCGGGCCGCCCGCCGCCAGCAGGTCGTCGGTGGAGACGGGGGCGGCGAAGTCGAGCGGGACGTATGCCCCCGCGTGGTCGAAGTGCCACACCAGATGCGACTGCCGGGCCGTCTGCTCGAACATCTCCAGCAACTGCTCGTAGTCGCCGCCCAGCTCGTCGACCGGGGCGACGGCGAGGCCGCTGAGCTGGAGCAGATAGGCGCGGCGCAGCAGATGCAGCGCGTCGTAGTCGAAGCCGGCCACCGGAGCCACGTCCCCGGTCAGCCCCGGCATGTAGGCGTAGACGGGGACGGGCGGGAGTCCCGCCTCGCCCAGGGCCTTGTCGTAGAGGGCGATCTCTTCGGCGAACGGGTTGTCGGGGCTCTGGCACAGCACATCGACGAGGGGGACCAGCCACAGGTCACAGGCCACGAAGTCTCGCTCTCCAACGGGGGCGTGCGGTGGTCGGGACAGCGTAATGCGGCGGGCACCGCACGCACAGTGGCCGCCCGTGACCTGCGTCCCGAGCGGGGCGGGGTTCAGCCACCGGCTCCGGGGCCCCCCGCGGCCGTGCCGGGTTCGGAGAGGCGGTCGGCCCAGTCCAGTGCGTGGCTGTTGTAGTCGTCGATCGCCGTCCGCAGGGCGTCGCGGTCCCGGTGCGTGATCGCGGCGACCAGGTCGGTGTGGCCGTTCCACAGCCAGTTCCGCAGGTCGGCGTCGCCCCGCAGGTACGGCACGGCGAACACCCAGGCCTGGACGCGCAGCCGTTGCAGGAAGTCGCTGATGTACCCGTTGCCGATGAGCCCGCCCAGTTCCCGCCAGAAGCGCAGGTCGTAGCCGATCAGGATATCCAGGTCACCGCCGCGCGCGGCGCGGGCGGCCTCCTCGGCCCGGCGCCGTACGGAGACGAGCGCGTCCCGGTAGTCGCCGCGCCGCTCCGGGACGGGGTCGTGGAAGACGTCCCGGATGACCCCGTCCATGACCAGGGCGCGGGCCTCCACCATCGCCCGGTAGTCCGCGATCGAGAACTGGTGCACCCGGAAGCCCCGGTGCTGGTCGGATTCGAGGAGTCCCTGCGCGGACAGGTCGAACAGCGCCTCGCGGACGGGCGTCGCGGAGACCCCGTACTGCTCGGCGATCTGCTTGACGGTGAACTCCCGCCCCGGCAGCAGACGCCCGGCGAGCACCTCGTCGCGCAGCGCGTCCGCGATCTGCTGCCGCAGGGTGCTGCGGGTGACGGCTCCGCTCGCGCACATGGCGCCCCTCCCCCATTCGGTACCGGGTCACCTTAGACCGGGGCCGTACCGGACCGGAGCCCCGGAGGGGCCCCGGCGGGCCGATCCACGCCGCTATTCTCGTCCCCGTCCGGCGTGTTGTCGTACGGGGGAGGCCGCACACCATGGAGAAGCTCGGGTCCACCGACCCACAGCGCATCGGGGCGTACCGCTTGCTGGGGCGCCTCGGCGCCGGGGGGATGGGCCAGGTGTATCTGGCCCGCTCCGACCGCGGCCGCACGGTCGCGCTCAAGCTCGTACGCGAGGAGCTGGCCGCCCAGCAGGAGTTCCGCGACCGGTTCCGGCAGGAGGTGGGCGCCGCCCGCCGGGTGGGCTCCCGGTGGACCGCGCCCGTGCTGGACGCGGACACGGAGGCCGATGTGCCGTGGGTCGCGACCGGCTATGTGGCCGGGCCCTCCCTGCACACCACCGTCTCCGGCCGGTCCGGCGCCGCGTCCGGGCAGGCCCCCGGCACGTACGGGCCGCTGCCGGAGCGGTCCGTACGCATTCTCGGCGCCGGGCTGGCGCACGCCCTCAAGGACATCCACACGGCGGGGCTCATCCACCGGGACCTGAAGCCCTCCAACATCCTCCTCACGATCGACGGTCCGCGCGTCATCGACTTCGGGATAGCCAGGGCCCTGGACACTGTCACGGACGGCGGCCTGACCCGGACCGGCGCGCTGGTCGGCTCGCCCGGCTTCATGTCCCCGGAGCAGGTGCGGGGCGAGCGGGTGAGCGCGGCGAGCGACGTGTTCTGTCTGGGGTCGGTGCTGACGTACGCCCTGACCGGGCGGCTGCCCTTCGGCGCCGCGGCCAACGAGATGCACGCCCTGCTGTTCCGCATCGCGCAGGAGGACCCGGACCTGACCGGCGTCACCCCGGGCCTCGACGACCTCATACGGGGCTGTCTGCACAAGGACCCGCGGGCCAGACCGTCCACGGACGACCTGCTGGCGCTGCTGGCGGACGGCGACACCGGCACGGAGCCCTGGCTGCCGGGCGCGCTCATCGCCCAGCTCGGCCGGCACGCGGTGGAGCTGCTGGACTCGGAGGACCCGGAGGACGCGGTGCCGGCCGGGTTCGGGCCGGATGGCGGCGTACTCCTCGGCAAGTCGACCCCGCCCGCCGTACCTGCAGCGCCCTCCGCCGAGCCCGCCACCGAGGTGCTCGACGCCCCTGCCGGGCCGGCCGTCCCGCCGCAGGCTCCCGCGCAGCCCGTGCCCGGTCCGGTCCACGCGCTCCCCGCCCCGGCGGGGCCTGCCACCCCGCCGAGCGGACCGCCGCCTGTCGCCGTGCCCGCGCCACCGCCAGGCTACGGATACCCGCAGCAGCCGGTCCAGCCGCAGCACGCCCAGGGCTTCGGCCCCCCGCAGCAGCCCCAGCACGGCCAGGGTTACGGCCACCCGCAGCAGCCGAGCCCGGTCCACGGCTACCCCTACGGCTTCCCGCAGCAGCCCGGCCCCGGCTCCACACCGCCGTACGGCCCCGGCTACCCCACCGGCACCCAGCATCCGGCCCCCGCCCCGGAGCCGGCCCGCAGGCGCAGCGGCTCGACCATCGCGCTGATCGTCGTCGCCGTACTGGTCGCGATAGGGGCCGGCGGGTCCGTCTACGCGCTCATGAACGACAGGGGCGACGCGCCCGCGCCGAAGCCCACCCGCTCGACCGGCCCCACCCCGACCGAGACCGTGGAGGTCTCCCCCTCCCCCGATGTCTCCACGAGCCCGTCGCCGGACGTCGATGTGGAGGGCGGCATCCCCGAGGGCTACCTGGGCTCCTGGTCCGGCAGCATCGACAACGCCACCGGGCACTCCACCCGTGAACTGGTCATCCGCCAGGGCGAGGTGGGCGAAACCGTGCTCACCCTGACTGCCGAGGGCCCGCTCGCCGGCGGTGGCACCTACCACTGCGTCTTCGAGGCGGCGCTGACGGAGGAGGCCGCCGAGGGCGAGTCGGTCGACATCGGCCCCTCCACCGTGACGGAGGGCGAGCCCGCGGCCTCCTGTTCTCCGGGCGCGCCGACCACGCTCACCCTGCTCCCGGACGGCCGGCTGAGCCGTGAGAACACGTCCAGCGGCGAGAAGCTCACGTACACGAAGACCGGCTGACGGGCCGCCGGGCCGGGCGGGGCGGCCGTCGCCGGCCGTCCGCGCCCCCGTCCTCACTGGACCAGCGGCCGGACGGACATGAGCAGGTGCTGGTGGACGGTGTCCCCCGCTCCGTCCGCGGCGGCGGCCGCGTCCTCGTGGTCCGGGTGCCCGGTGAGCATGGCGCGCTGGCCCTGGCCCATCAGATGGAACCGGACTATCGGGGCGTCGAAGGAGGCCAGCGCGTCCATCAGGTAGGACGGGTTGAAGGCGACGGTGATCTCGTCGGCGCCCCGAAGCGCGGCGGGCAGCCGCTGGGAGGCGACGTCGTCCTCGTAACCGGCCTGGAGCAGGACGGAGTCGGCGGTGAAGGCGAACTGGAGGGGGCTGTCGCCGTCCGCCACCACCGCGACCCGCTTCACGGCCTCGATCAGCGGTTCGAGCTCCGTCACCGCGCTGACCGGCCCGTTCAGCAGGAACAGCTTGTCGTGGCGCGGGAGCCGTCCGTCGAGCAGCCGGACCGTGGTGCGCATGCCCTCCCGCTCGAAGCCGGCCGAGCCGCCGTCCAGGGCGAGGCGGACCGTACCGGGGCGGGCTCCGACCGAGCGGGCGATCTCGCTGAGCCGGCGGGCCGAGACGACGACGTCCGCCGTGACGCCGTGCGAGGCGGGACGCCAGTCGAGCGTACGGACGGCGAAGCGGTAGCGGTCCGTGGCCGCCAGGGTCATCCGCTCGCCGTCGAGGCCCAGGCGGATGCCGGTGAGCGTGGGAAGGGTGTCGTCCCGGCCGGCGGCCACCGACACATCGGCGACGGCCGCCGCGAACTCCTGCCCGTCCATCTCGCCGAGGATTTCGGGCAGCGGCGGCAGCGCGGGGTAGTCGTCCAGCGGGAGGACCGACAGGCCGAAGCCGGCGTCCCCGCCCTTCACCGTGAACCGCGAGCCCTCGACGGCGCACTCCACCGGCCCCTCGGGCAGCACCTTGCACACGTCCAGCAGCCGGCGGCCCATGACCAGGACCTTTCCCGGCCGGCCGGTCCGGGCACCGACCTCGATACGGGCGGACGCCTCGTAGTCCAGGCCGGAGATGGTCAGCCCGTCGTCCGCCGCCTCCAGCAACAGGCCGCCGAGGACGGGCACGGGCGACCTGGTGGGCAGCACGCGGGCGGCCCAGGCCACGGCGTTCGTCAGTTCGCCGCGTTCGATCCTGAATTCCATCGTGGTGACCTCTCCTCGTGCGCCGACCGCCTGTGCCGCTGACGATTCCGACGCTAGAGGCCACCACTGACAACGCGGTGGGGGATGCCCCCGGCCACGAGGCCGGGGGCATCCCCCACACGAGTGAATTCGTCGGTCAGCAGCTCAGGTTGGAGCCGGGCGTGGTGCCGAGGATCTGCACGAACGCCTGGTACTTGGTGATGCGGCTCTGGACCTGGGCAGGGTTGCCGCCGTTGCACTCCAGCGAGCCGTTGATGGAGCGGATCGTCTCACCGAATCCGGCACCGTTCACCATGGCGTTGTGCGCGGTCATGGTGCCGGGGCCGTTCTGGGTGTTCCAGTACCAGAGGCCGGTCTTCCAGGCCACGGCGGAGTTCTGCTCGACCAGGTAGGGGTTGCCCAGCAGGTCGATGCCGAGCGCGTCGCCCGCGGCCTTGTAGTTGAAGTTCCAGCTGAGCTGGATCGGACCGCGCCCGTAGTACGCGGCCTGGCCGGCCGGGCAGCCGTAGGGCTGGCTGCTGTCGCAGTAGTGCGGGTAGTTGGCGGTGTTCTGCTCCTTGACGTACACCAGCCCGCCGGTCTCGTGGCTGACGTTGGCGAGGAAGGCCGCGGCCTCCTGCTTCTTGACGGTGTCGCTGCCGGTCTTGGCGAAGCCCGGGTAGGCGCCCAGGGCGTCGACCAGCCCGCTGTACGTGTAGAAGGAACTGCGGTTGGGGAACATCTGGTTGAACTGCGCCTCGGTGACCACGAAGTCGGAAGGCGTGCCCGGGTCGCCCGGGTCCGTGCCGCCGTCGTTCCCGCCGCACACGCCCTTGTCGGACCACACGTCGGAGTTGCCGGGCTTCTCGTTCTGCGTCCACCACTTGGCGGTCCAGTTGTGCCCGTTGTACGAGGCGGTGCCGCCGCCGGTGTACACGGAGTTGGCGCTCCAGGGGGCCGCGCAGTCGGCGGCCGATGCCGTGGTGGCGGGGAGTACGACGAGTCCCGCGACGACCGCGCCCAGCGCGGCGAGCAGGCCCATGATGCGTCGGTACATCTGCACACTCCTTCGTCGCGGCGCACGGATCGTCGCGGTGCGCCGCTGTGGGGGGTTGCGGTCACTCAAGCGCGATTGGTCTGGACCTGTCAAGGTCTAGACCAGCAAATCGACCCCGCGGAGTGGAAAACCCCGGAACCTGTCCGCGATGCGGGACCGCGGTCGTTCCGGGGTTTGAGAAAGCGTCAGCAGGTAAGGCCGGAGCCCGGGGCGACGCCGATGACATCCGTGATGTGCTCGTACTTGGCGACCCGCGCCTGCACCGAGCCGGGGTTGCCGCCGTCGCACTCCAGCGCGCCGTTGAGCGAGCGGATCGTCTCACCGAAGCCCGCGCCGCCCACCATGGCCTCGTGGGACGTCATGGTGCCGGGGCCGTTCTGGGTGTTCCAGTACCAGAGCGCCGTCTGCCAGGCGATCGACGGGTCGCGCTCCACCATCCACGGGTCGTTGAGCAGATCGAGGCCGAGCGCGTCGCCCGCGGCCTTGTAGTTGAAGTTCCAGCTGAACATGATCGGCCCGCGCCCGTAGTACGCGGACTGGCCCGCCGGGCAGCCGAACGGCTGGCTGTAGTCGCACTTGATCCAGTAGTTGTCCTCGTTGATCTCCTTCACGTACTGCAGCCCGACCGACTCGAAGTCGGCGTGCGTCAGGAAGGCCGCCGCCTCGCGGCTCCTGGTCTGCTCGGTCCCGGTGTTCGCGAAGCGCGGGTACGCGTGCAGCGCGTCGATCAGGCCCTGGTAGGTGTAGAAGGAGTCGCGCTTGGGGAAGATCTCGTCGAACTCCTCCTCACTGATGACGAAGTCGGACACTCCCCCTGTACACGCGCCGTCGTCCGCCCAGACGCTCGTGGCGCCCGGATTCTCGTTCTGCGTCCACCACTTCGCCGTCCAGTTCCGGCCATGGTGCGAGACGGTGCCGCCCGCCCTGTAGGCGGTCGAGGACTTCCACAGCGGTGCGCACGCCTCGGACGCGACGGTGTCCGATGCGGCCGGCGCGGCGGTGGCGGCGCCGGGCAGAAAGGCCGCGGTCGCGACGACCGCGCTCAGTACGGTCAGGATGCTCTTGATGCGGTTCAGAGCTGCTCACTCCTTCGACGAGGACGGGCATGGCTCGCCGCACACCTCGGCGGGCGGGCCGTACGGGCACCCTGCACCCAACCGTCGCTGGTCTGGACCTGTCAAGGTCTAGACCAGCCTGCTCCTTCGGTCCGCACACACCGGACGGCCGGGGCCGATACGCCGGAGGGCCGGGGCTCAACCGCCGCCCCGGCCCTCCGTACATCCCCGCGACTACAGGAAGGAGTTGATCTCGATCGTCTCGGTACGGCCGGGGCCGACGCCGATGGCGGAGATCGGGGCGCCGGACATCTCCTCCAGCGCCTTCACGTACGCCTGGGCGTTCTTCGGCAGGTCGCCGAAGGTCTTCGCCTTGGTGATGTCCTCCGACCAGCCCGGCAGCATCTCGTAGACGGGCTTGGCGTGGTGGAAGTCGGTCTGGCTGTACGGAAGCTCCTCGACGCGCTTGCCGTCGATCTCGTACGCCACGCACACCGGGATCTGCTCCCAGCCGGTCAGCACGTCCAGCTTGGTGAGGAAGAAGTCGGTGAGGCCGTTGACCCGCGTCGCGTACCGCGCGATGACCGCGTCGAACCAGCCGCAGCGGCGGTCACGGCCGGTGGTGACACCGCGCTCGCCGCCGATCCGGCGCAGCGCCTCGCCGTCCTCGTCGTGCAGCTCCGTCGGGAACGGGCCGGCGCCGACGCGGGTGGTGTACGCCTTGAGGATGCCGATGACGCGCGTGATCTTGGTCGGGCCCACACCGGCCCCGGTGCAGGCGCCGCCCGCGGTGGGGTTCGACGAGGTGACGAACGGGTACGTGCCGTGGTCGACGTCGAGCAGCGTGCCCTGGCCGCCCTCGAACAGGACGACCTTGCCCTCGTCGATGGCGTTGTTCAGGATGAGCGTCGTGTCGGCGACGTACGGCTTGATCTGCTCCGCGTACTGGAGCATGTCCTCGACGACCTTGCCGGCCTCGATGGCGCGCCGGTTGAAGACCTTGGCCAGAAGCTGGTTCTTCTGCTCCAGGGCCGCCTCGACCTTCTGCTCCAGGATCGACTCGTCGTAGAGGTCCTGGACGCGGATGCCGACCCGGTTGATCTTGTCGGCGTACGTCGGGCCGATACCGCGCCCGGTGGTGCCGATCTTGCGCTTGCCGAGGAACCGTTCCGTCACCTTGTCGACGGTGACGTTGTACGGGGTGATCAAATGAGCGTTACCGCTGATCAGCAGCTTCGACGTGTCCACGCCGCGGTCGTTCAACCCACTCAGCTCGGAGAGCAGGACCGCCGGGTCGACGACGACACCGTTGCCGATGACGGGGGTACATCCCGGTGACAGGATGCCGGAGGGGAGGAGATGCAGTGCGTACTTCTGGTCGCCGACGACCACCGTGTGGCCGGCGTTGTTGCCGCCCTGGTAGCGCACCACATAGTCCACGGAGCCACCGAGGAGGTCGGTGGCCTTTCCCTTGCCCTCGTCACCCCACTGAGCACCGAGCAGCACAAGTGCGGGCACAGGCGTACACCCCTTCCGGGCGGGGCATGTCCAAGGTCAGGGGGCGTACGAGAACGCCGTACATGCCGTACGTCGTTGTACGGCACAGTCCGAACCGTCGAACCGGTTGCCCCGGTATAGACGAAACCCCTGGCGCAATAGCGCAAGGGGCTCTTGCACCAAGATGCTACCCGAGGAAGGTCCGAGGTGTCGGCTGCCCAGCCCCCCGGTAACGGCGCGCCCCATCTGCTGGTGGTGGTCGATCCGGTCGCCCGCCGGACGGACGGCGAGTCCGTACGCATCGCGAAGGACGTGCTGAGCGCGGGCTCGCACGCGAAGATCTGTCTCCCGGACAGCCCCGGCGAATTCGCCCGCGCGCTGGCCCGCCGGGGTGGCCGGCGGCCGGTGGTGATCGGCGACGACCGGGCGCTGCGGCGCGCGGTGTCCCTGCTGCACCGGGAGCGGGAGCCCGCCATGAGCGCGCTCTCGCTGGTGCCGGTGGGCGCGTCGGACACGCTGGAGCTCGCCCACTCGCTGGGGGTGCCGAACGGTGCCGTGGCGGCGGCGCGCACGGCCCTGGACGGGGCGGTGCGCCGGCTGGACCTGCTCGTGGACGACAGCGACGGCGTGGTCCTGGGGGCGCTGCGCATCCCCGCGCTGAACGGCGCGCCGGGGACGGGCGCCGACCGCTCGGGCATGACCGCCGTCTGGGACACCTGCCGCTCCCTGGTCCGCACGCTGGTGCGTCCCGCTCCCCCGGAGCCGATCGGCGGGGCGGCGACGCACCGGCTGCGGGTGGAGGCGGACGGCGTCGTGCTGAACGACCTGGACCGTCCGGTCGCCTCGGTGACGGTGACTTCCGGGTGCGGTGACGGGGGTGTGGCCGCCGTGACGATCGACGCGCCGGACACCGCTCCGGTGACCGCGGAGGCGAAGGCCGTGACGGTGTCGGGGGCGGATTTCCGCTACCGGGCGGACATACAGGTGGCGGGGCCGGTGCGGACGCGGACGTGGACGGTACGGGCGGGGGCCTGGGGGCTGGTGCTTCCGGCGAAGTGACGGGCGCTCCGGGGGCGGGGGCCGGGGCCTTCGTCAGGCGCCCTCGTCCGGGGTGCCCGTCGGCAGGTCGAGGGTCTTGCGGTGCTCGTGCCAGCGGCCCATCAGCCCCTCCAGCTCCGCCTGGAGGAATTCGAAGAAGGCCGCCGTCTCGGCGATCCGGGCACCGGCCGGGGTGTGCTCGCCGAGCGTGCGCGCGCCTTCCTTGAGCGTGCGCTCCCAGCGGGTGAGCACCTGGTCGCGGCTGGCGAAGGTGGTGTACCAGATCTCGTTGTGCAGGCGGTAGCGGTCGCGGCGCGAGCCCGGTTCGCGTTCGCGGCCGACCATGCTGACCTGGGTCAGGTAGTTGATCGCGCCGGAGACGGCGGCCGGGCTGATCTGCAGGGCCAGGGCCAGCTCCGCCGACGTCATGGAGGCGTCGTCGTCCGCGAGCAGGGCGGCGAAGACGCGGGACGCCATGCGCTGCATCCCCGCCTCGGTCATCTCGGACGCGAAGCGCTCGACGAAGCGGGCGACCGCCTCCGCGTCGCGGTCCTCCGGCTTCCGGACCACGGCCTTCGGTGCGCTCGCCGCCGCGGATTCGCCGCTCATCCCGCTCCACTCCCTCTGTGGCCACTGTCTGTCACTCCTTCGAGTTTATACGCTTCCTTAACTTCATAAATTTGTGAAAGTAGCGTACGTTCAGAAGCATGACGAAGGCAATCTCCGTGGCCGGACTGTGCAAATCGTTCGGCCGGACGCAGGCGCTGGACGGTCTCGACCTGTCCGTCGAGACCGGTGAGGTCCACGGCTTTCTCGGGCCGAACGGCTCGGGGAAGTCCACCACCATCCGGGTGCTGCTCGGGCTGCTGAGACCGGACTCCGGTGCGGCTCGGCTGCTCGGCCGCGACCCTTGGCACGACGCGGTCGAGCTGCACCGCCGCGTGGCCTACGTCCCCGGAGACGTCACGCTGTGGCGCAATCTCTCCGGCGGCGAGGTGATCGACCTGTACGGGAGGCTGCGCGGCGGCCTCGACGAGGCCCGGCGGGCGGCTCTCGTCGACCGGTTCGAGCTCGACCCGACCAAGAAGGGCCGGACGTACTCCAAGGGCAACCGGCAGAAGGTGGCCCTGGTCGCCGCCTTCGCCTCGGACGTCGATCTGCTGATCCTGGACGAGCCGACCAGCGGCCTGGACCCGCTGATGGAGGAGGTCTTCCAGAACTGCGTGGCGGAGGAGCGCGAGCGCGGTCGTACGGTCCTGCTCTCCAGCCACATCCTCAGCGAGGTGGAGTCCCTCTGCGACCGCGTCAGCATCATCCGGCAGGGCCGGACGGTGGAGACCGGCTCGCTGGCGGACATGCGCCATCTGACGCGGACGAACATCAGCGCCGAGCTGATGCGCGATCCGGACGGCCTGGCCCGGCTCCCCGGCGTGCACGACCTGGACATACAGGGGCGGCGGGTCTCGCTCCAGGTCGACACGGACCGGCTGGACGCCGTCCTCAAGACGCTGTCCGCATCCGGTGTCCGCTCCCTGACCAGCACCCCGCCCACGCTGGAGGAGCTCTTCCTCCGCCACTACGCGACGGACGCCGCGCAGTCGACGGGGGTGGGGGCGCGATGACCGCCGTACCCCTGGCCGCGGCAGCCGGTGCGCGCCGGCGGGCCGGTGCCGGGCAGCTCACGGGGACCTGGACCCTGCTGAGGCTCGCTCTGCGACGCGACCGCATCGTCATCCCCGTCTGGGTCCTCGTGCTCGGCGGGTCGTTCTCCTCCGTCGGATCATCCATCTCCTCGCTCTACGGGACACCCGAGCAGCGGGCCGAACTCGCCGCGTCGATGAACGGCAACAGCTCCGTGCGGGCGATGTACGGACCCGTCTTCGACGACTCCGTGGGCGGGCTGGTCAGCTGGCGCATGCTCGCCTTCGGCGCGGCTCTGGCCGCGGTGATGAGCCTGGTCGTCGTCGTGCGGCACACCCGCGAGGAGGAGGAGACCGGCCGTCAGGAAATGCTGTCCTCCGCGATGGTCGGACGCCGCGCCCCGCTCACCGCGGCACTGCTCGCGGCCCTCGTCGCCAATGCAGCCCTGGGCCTGGTGATCGTGGCCGGGATGGCCGGCTCGGGTACGGGGGGCGCGGGAGCGGTGGCGCTCGCTTCCGCCGTCGCAGGGGTGGGTGTGCTGTTCGCCTGCACCGCCGCGATCGCCGCGCAGTTCACGGAGAGCGCCCGCCTGGCGAAGGGGCTCACCGCGGCCGTGGTGGGCGCGGCGTTCGTCCTGAAGGCGGCGGGCGACTCGGCGGCGGACGACGGCTCCGCCGTCCTCACCCGGCTCTCCCCGCTCGGCTGGGCGGAGAACGTCCGGCCGTACGCGGACGAGCGGTGGTGGGTGCTGCTGCTGATCGCCGGCGCGGTGGTCGTGCAGGCGGCCCTGGCCTACGCGCTGGCCGGGCGCCGGGATGTCGGCATGAGTTTCCTGGCCGCGCGGCCCGGTCCGGCCCGAGGGCGGATGTCGACCGCCACTGCTCTCGCGTTCCGGCTGCAGCGCGGCGCGCTCCTGGGGTGGACGGTGTCCTTCGCGGTGGTCGGCTTCGTCTTCGGCGGCCTGGCCGACGGGGCGGCGGACCTGGTCGGGGACAACGAGAAGGCCAGGGAGATCTTCGAGCGGATGGGCGGGCAGTCCGGCCTCACGGACGCGTTCCTGGCCTCGATGGTCTCCGTGCTCGGCATGACCGCGGCCCTGTACATCGCCGCGTCGGTGCTCCGGATGCACGGGGAGGAGACCGCCGGACGCGCGGAGCCGGTGCTCGCCGGTGCGACCGGACGGGTCGGCTGGGCGGCCGGTCATCTGCTCATCGCCTTCGGCGGGGCTGCCCTGATCATGGCGGTCGGCGGACTCGGCCTGACGGCGGGGTACGGGCGGGCGCTGCCCGCGGTGCTCGGCGCCTCACTGGCGCAGCTGCCCGCGATCTGGCTGCTCGGCGGGGTCACGGTCCTGCTGTACGGGGCGATACCGAAGGCGGCGCCCGCGAGCTGGGGCCTGGTGGGGCTGTGTCTGGCGCTCGGCTGGATCGGGCCCGCCCTGGACCTGCCGCAGCCGGTGATGAACGTCTCGCCGTTCACGCATCTGCCGAAGCTGCCGGGGGCGGGGATGGAGTGGGGGCCGGTGGTGCTCCTCACCGTCCTGTCGGCGGCGCTGGTGGCCGGCGCGCTGGCGGCACTGCGCCGCCGCGACCTGCTGACGTGACGGGCCCACCGGGGCGGGCAGGGCGAGCAGAACAGGCAAGGCAGGCAGAACGAGCGGGTGAGGCGGACGACGGTGGGGGGGCTGTCGTCCGCCCGTGGCCTCACACCTCGACCCGCAGCTCCTTCACGCCCCTGATGACGTACCCGGGATTCCACTCGGGTTCGGCGACCAGGCGGAGCCCTGGCGCCTTGCGCAGCAGCTCACCGAAGGAGGCGGCCAGCTCGACGCGGGCCAGCGGGGCACCCAGACAGAAGTGGATGCCGGCACCGAAGGTGATGTGCGGGTTCTCCCGCCGGGCGAGGTCGAGCGTGTCCGGGTCCGTGAAGCGGGCCGGGTCGCGGTTGGCGGAGCCGAAGAGCAGCGCCACCTCGGAGCCCCGGGGAATGACCGTGCCGTCGATCTCGATGTCGTCCAGGACCCAGCGCTCGAACATCTGGAGGGGGGTGTCGTACCGCATCAGTTCTTCCAGCGCGGTGGGCAGCAGCCCGTGGTCGGCGCGCAGGGCGGCCAGCTGTTCGGGGTGGCGCAGCAGCGTCCACCAGCCGTTGACCGTGGTGTTGACCGTCGCTTCGTGCCCGGCGTTCAGAAGGAGGACACAGGTGGAGACCATCTCCTGCTCGGTCAGCCGCTCGCCCTCGTCGTGGGCGGCGACAAGGGCGGAGATGAGGTCGGGGCCGGGGTTGACCCGACGCTCGGCGATCAGCTCCCGCAGATACTCGGAGAACTCGACGGAGGCGCGGACGGCGGCGCGAGCGGTCTCCTCGGACGGGTTGAGCTCGAACATCCCGCAGATCGCGGCGGACCAGGGCCGCAGCGGAGCCCGGTCGGACTCCGGAATACCGAGCATCTCGGCGATCACGGCGACCGGCAGCGGTTCGGCGACGGCCGCGAGCAGATCGCCTCCGCCCTGCTCGACGAACGCGTCGACGAGCCCGGCGGCCAGCCGCTGGACGGTGGGGACGAGCTGTTCGACGGTGCGCGGGGTGAACGCCTTGGAAACCAGGCGGCGGATACGGGTGTGGTCCGGCGGTTCGAGGTCCAGCAGCCCCTGGCCGTTGAGGGTTTCGAAGGGCTCGTGCTCGGGGGGCGGGGGTGTCCTGCCGAACTCCTCGTGCGTGAACCGGTGGAGGTAGGTGCGTCCCAGCCGCCGGTCGCGCAGCAGGGCCGACACGTCGGCGTAGTGCGGGACGAGCCACTGGTCGGTGGGCTCGAAGTAGTGCGCCCGGCCGGTGGCCCGCAGCTCGGCGTAGGCGGGGTAGGGATCGGCGACGAACGCCGCTGACCAGGGGTCGAACGGTGCGGGGGAGGTGCTGGGCTGTTCCATGACCCGACGCTAACCGGCCACCCCGGACCGGGCCAGCCCTCGGCTGCGGGAAGGCTGCGGACCGGCGGCCGGCCGCACCGAACGGCGCGGGCCCGCCCCTGGAGTGCCGGGGACGGCGAAGGTTCAGGAAGGGGTGACCAAGCGGGCTTCGTAGGCGAAGACGGCGGCCTGGGTGCGGTCGCGCAGGCCGAGTTTGACCAGGATGCGGCTCACATGGGTCTTGATCGTGGATTCGGCGACGACCAGGTGCCCGGCGATCTCCGCGTTCGACAGGCCCTGGGCGATGAGGACGAGCACTTCCGTCTCGCGCTCGGTCAGGTCGCCGACCCGGGCCAGGGCCGGAGGGCGGGGGGCTGCGGCCAGCTTCGAGAACTCGGTGATCAGGCGCCGGGTGACGGTGGGGGCGAGCAGTGCCTCGCCGGCGGCGACCACGCGGACGCCGTCCGCGAGCTGGCGGGCCGATGCGTCCTTGAGGAGGAAGCCGGAGGCGCCCGCGCGCAGGGCCTGGTAGACGTACTCGTCGAGGTCGAAGGTGGTGAGGACCAGGACCTTCGCGTCCTCGTCGGCGGCGACGATCTCGCGGGTCGCCTCGATTCCGTTGAGCTCCGGCATCCGGATGTCCATCAGGACCACGTCGGGGCGGAGCACGGCGGCCTGGGCGACGGCCTCGCGGCCGTTCACCGCCTCGCCGACGACCTCGATGCCCGGCATGGCGTTGAGCAGGACGGAGAAGCCCTCGCGGACCATCATCTGGTCGTCGACGATGAGGACCCGGATCGGCGCGGCGGGCGGCGGCGGTGTCGTCGTCATGCCCGCTCCCCCCAAGCCCGTTCCCCGAGAGCGCCGGTCGGCCCGGTAGACGTCCCCGCCCCGGTCGGCGCACCTGCTCCCGTCCCCGCCGATGCGCTCGCCCCGGTCGATGCGCCCGTGTCGGCCGGCTGGGCCGGGATGAAGGCGGTGACCTCGTAGCCGCCCTCCGGGGTGGCCTCGGCGGTCATCTCGCCGTTCAGCATGGTGACTCGCTCCCGCATCCCGGTGATCCCGTGGCCGGCGCCCGGTGACGGCTTCACCGGACCGGTCGGCGGCCCGTTGACGACGCGCAGCCCGAGGCCGCCGAGGACGTAGCCGATCTCCACCCGTGCGACGGCGCCCGGCGCGTGGCGCAGGCTGTTGCTGAGGGCTTCCTGGATGATCCGGTAGGCCGACAGCTCGACGCCCTGCGGCAGTTCGCGCACCGCTCCGGTCACCGCCTTCTCGGTCGCCAGCCCCGCCTCGCCCACGTTGGCGAGCAGCCGGTCGAGGTCGGCGAGGGTGGGCTGCGGGGCGTCCGGGGCCTCGTAGTCGTCGGCCCGGACGACGCCGAGCACCCGGCGCAGTTCGGTGAGCGCGGCCACCGCGTTCTCCCGGATCGTGACGAACGCCTGCTCCAGCTCCGGCGGCGGGTTCTCCACCCGGTACGGGGCGGCCTCGGCCTGGATGGCGACGACGGACATGTGGTGGGCGACCACGTCGTGGAGTTCGCGGGCGATCGTGGTGCGCTCCTCCAGCAGGGTGCGCCGGTCGCGCTCGACGGCGGTCACGGTGCGCTGCACGGTGACCTCGCGCTGCGCCTCCCGCCGGACCTGGACCAGGCTCACGAGAAGCAGGGCGAACGCCGAGGCCACCGCCATGCCCGCGGTGTTCGGTCCGCCGGTCCCGTTGGAGAGGGCGCTCTCGACGACGAGTCCCAGCAGCAGCGTCAGCGCCCACATCCAGGCGGCGGTACGCGGCCGGGTCCTGGCCGCGACCACGAACAGCACCACCAGATGGGAGAGGAAGGCGCTCGGCCCCCACGGCTGGGCGCCGCCCACGACAGCGCCCACCGGCACCAGCGCCATCGAGATCCAGAACGCCCCGACCGGCCTGATCAGCGTCATCGCCACGCAGATGGCGGGGAGCAGCCCGGCCATCAGCACGCCGCCGTTCCCCACGCTGGTGAATCCCGCCATGAACGTGATCAGCGCCGCGCCCAGGACCGCCGCGTGCGGGGCCCATGCCACCCGCGCGGCAAGGGCCTCCGGCAGCCGCCGGGTCAGCGGCCCGTCCGTGCGCATCGGTCCCATCGGCCGGTAGCCGAAGGCGTCCCGGAAGAGGTCCTGCCGCAGGCCCTCGATGGCCCCTGCGGCGTGCTGGAGTTCCGGGCTTCTGGTCTTGGTCTCGGTCACGCGTTCCACGGTAGGCGGGGCGTCCGGCCCGGTCGTCCGCACCGATACGGATATCCGGGCGTCCGTCGCAAGTACTACACGCGGCCAATGGCAGGCACAGCCCGGCGCACCAGCCGGCCTGCGGCCACCCACCCGGCCGCCCCGGTCCCCCGCTACCAGGCGAGCTGGGCGATCTCCTCCGCGACCACCGCGCACGCGTCGGCGGCCGGATCGATGAGCGGGAAGTGGCCGACGTCCGGCAGCAGCGTCAGCCCCACCGTCTCGCCCTCCTTCGCCGCCGCGTCCACGAACGCCTCGGAGACGGCCGCCGGCACCGTCAGGTCCGTGGTGCCCTGGACGACGACGGTCGCGATGCCGGTGGGCAGCAGCCGGGCCGGGTCGGCGTACGCGCTCCGCTCGGCGAAGTCCGACTCGGCGCCGAGGAACTGCCCGATCGCCCCCGAGCACACGTCGAGCGCGACCGCCGACGTGAAATCGGCGATCGGCGCGAGCGCCACGACCCCGCGCAGCGCGGGCGGCCTCGGCAGCCGCCACGGCGACCCCTCCGGCAGTACGTGCCGGGCGGCCGCCCACAGCGCCAGATGCCCGCCCGCGGAGTGCCCGGTGACGACGATGCGGCGGGGGTCCGCCGCGGGCAGCTCCCGTGCCAGCAGCGCCGGCAGCGCGTCCATCGCGGCGGCCACGTCGTCGAAGGTCTCCGGCCAGCGGCCCGCGACCGGACCGGTCCCCCGCTGCTGCGGAAGCTCGCTGCCGCGCCGGTACTCGACACAGGCCACGGCGAACCCGCGCCGGGCCAGGAAGTCCGCGAACGGCGACACATGCGCCCGGTCGTACGGGGCGCGCCACGCGCCGCCGTGCAGCACCACCACGACGGGCGCGCCGGTGCGGCCCCCGCGCGGGGCGTAGAAGTCGATCACCTGGTCCGGGTGGCTGCCGTAGGCGGCGGACGTGTCGGGGGCGACGGCCGGATGGGAGAAGGCCGACTCGGTCTCGGCGGCGTCCCGCTCGCGCGCGGCAGAATCCGACATCCCGCTCCACTCTCCCTGTGCCCGGGTCCTTCCGGCCCAACTGGCCTGACCTGCGGGGACGGTACCAGTACGGCGGGCGGCCCCGCGCACCGGGAATCGGCGTCCGGCGACGCCCGCGCCGGCGGCCGCACGACGCCGTCCGGTGACCGGGGCGAGCCGGTCACCGGACGGATGCGGAAGCCTACGCCGCCGAAGCGCCCAGGACGTCCGCGAGCACCCGCGCCGCGCGTTCCGCGTCCGCGAACCCCACGTACAGCGGTGTGAAGCCGAACCGCAGCACATCGGGCCGGCGCAGGTCCCCGACCACGCCGCGCGCGATCAGGGCGGCCATCACCGGTTCCGCGTCCTCGCACCGCAGCGCGACCTGGCTGCCCCGTTCCGCGTGGGCGGCCGGGGTGACCGAGGTGACCCGGCCCTCGGGGGCGTACGCCTCGACGCACTCCAGGAAGAAGTCCGTCAGCGCCAGGGACTTGGCCCGGACGGCGTCGATCCCGACCCCGTCCCATACGTCGAGCGACGCCTCCAGGGCCAGCATGGACAGGATGTCCGGCGTGCCGACCCGGCCCCTGACCGCACCCGCCGCCGGGGTGTAGCCGGGTGTCATCGCGAACGGATCGGCGTGCGACGTCCACCCCGGCAGCGGGGAGTCGAACGCCGCCTGGTGGCGCTCGGCGACGTACAGGTAGGCGGGCGAGCCGGGGCCGCCGTTGAGGTACTTGTACGTGCAGCCCACCGCCAGGTCCACGCCGTGCTCGTCCAGGCCGACGGGGAGCGCGCCCGCGCTGTGGCACAGGTCCCAGACGGCGAGCGCGCCCGCGCCCCGCACCGCCGCGGTCAGCCCCGGCAGGTCGTGCAGCCGGCCCGAGCGGTAGTCGACGTGGTTGAGCAGCACGGCGGCGGTCCGGGGGCCGACCGTGTCCGGCACATCGGCGGGGGCCACCGGGACGACGCGGTGGCCGGTCATCCGGGCCGCCGAAGCGGCGATGTAGCCGTCCGTGGGGAACGTGCTCGCGTCGACCAGGATCTCGTCGCGGCCCTCCGGCGCCAGCCGGGTCGCGGCGACGAGGGCCTTGAAGACGTTCACGCTGGTGGAGTCCCCGACGACGATCCGCCCGGCCGCGGCCCCCACGATCGGGGCGATGCGGTCGCCGATGCGCTCCGGCGCCGTCCACCAGCCGCTCTCGTCCCAGGACCGGATGCGCAGCTCACCCCACTCGCGGGTGAGGACCTCCTGCATCCGGGCGGGTACGTGGCGCGGCAGCGCGCCGAGCGAGTTGCCGTCCAGGTAGACGGTGTCGTCGAGGGTGAAGCGTTCGCGCAGGGGTGCCAGCGCGTCCTCGGTGTCGAGCGCCCGGGCGCGCTCTCGCAGATCAGACATGGCTGCGGGCCGTCCACAGCTCGGGGAACACGTTCTTCGTGGCCCGCTTCTCCAGCCAGGCCACGCCCGCCGAGCCGCCGGTGCCGGTCTTGGAGCCCATGGCCCGCCGGGTCGCGAGAAGGTGGTCGTTGCGCCATCGCCACACCAGCTCGCCCACATCGGTGAGCACCTCGCCGAGGCGGACCAGCTCGTCGTTCTGGTCCGGATTGGCGTAGATCTCCGCCCACACGGCCTCGACCTCGGGCGACGGCTCGTACTTCCGGGTCAGGTCCCTGCCGAGCACGGCCTCCGGGATCGGGTACCCGCGCCGGGCGAGCAGTGCCAGGGCCTCGTCGTACAGACCCGGTTCCGCGAGCGCCTTCTCCAGCTCCGCGTGGACACGCGGCGCGCCCCGGTGCGGCACCAGCATGGACGCGGACTTGTCGCCGAGCAGGAACTCCATCCGCCGGTACATCGCCGACTGGAAGCCGGAACCCTCGCCGAGCGAGGACCGGTAGGAGTTGAACTGGGCGGGGGTGAGCTGGGCGAGCGGCGTCCAGGAGGCGTTCAGGGCCTCCAGCTCGCGCAGGGACCGCTTCAGCGCGTCCTGCGCGACATCCAGCCGGTCCTCGCGCATCGCGTGCGCGGCGGTCTCCCACTCATGGACGATGACGGTGAACCACAGCTCCATGACCTGGGTGGTGACCAGGAAGACCATCTCGCCGGGGTCGTCCGAGCGGAGGTGCTGGAGGTGGGTCAGGACATCCGCCTGGACGTAGTCCTCGTACGGAGTCTTGCCCTCGAAGTCGAGGTGCGGGGTCGCCGCACCGGTGGCTTCGGGGTCGGGGTGAATCGTCGACATCGCTGTCTCCTCGACACGAGCTTCCGGGTAGCGGTCCGCCCCTTCCCTGCGGAAGTGGAGCCCCGGTCCCCTGTTCGCATCCTAGACTCCGCCCCCGTACGTACGCAGGCCCCGCAGCCGCGGTTGCGGCGGTGCGGGGCCTGCGGTACGGGGCCGGTGGTCCCAGGCCTGTGGTACGGGGTCGGCCTGGATCAGAGCGGATGCCTGGCCGACTAGCCGAGGGTCTCGGCGGCCGTCGGCGAGGAGTCGCGCAGGAACGTCGAGCAGCGCTCGTACTCCTCCTGCTCACCGATGGCCTGCGCGGCGCGCGCGAGGGCGTGCAGGGCGCGCAGGAAGCCGCGGTTGGGCTCGTGCTCGAACGGTACGGGGCCGTGGCCCTTCCAGCCGGACCGGCGCAGCGCGTCGAGGCCGCGGTGGTAGCCGGTCCTGGCGTAGGCGTACGACTCGACGACCCGGCCGCCCTCGAACGCCTCGTCGGCGAGCTGCGCCCAGGCCAGCGAGGAGGTCGGGTACTTCGCGGCGACATCGGCGGGCGCGGTGCCGGCGGCGAGCAGCTCACGCGGCTCCGGGTCGTCGGGCAGGTGGGTCGGGGGCGGGCCCCCGAGCAGGTTCTCGTGGATCGACATGCTCCCAGTGTGCCTGTCCCGGCCGCCCCATCAAGCCCCCCGCCCGGCCACCGCCGCCACCCCCCGGATCAGCGCGGCGAGCCCCGCCTCCACCTTGCCGCGCGGGCACCCCACGTTCAGCCGTACGAAGCCGTCCGCCCCGTAGGTGCTGCCGGGCATCACGGCGACCCGTTCCCGCTCGATCAGCACCCGTTGCAGCGCCTCGTCGTCCCGGACGCCCGCGCGCCGCAGATCGATCCAGGCGAGATATCCGGCCTGCGGCGGCTCCCACTCCAGGGCGGGGAACGCACTGTTCAGCCGGTCGGCGACCAGGGCGAGGTTCCCGGCGACGTACGCGCGTGCCGCGTCCAGCCAGCGCGCGGCCTCCCGGTACGCGGCGATGTGCGCGGTCAGCGAGAGCACCGCGGGCGAGGCGAGGCCCTCCGCCGTCTCCATCCGGCGCAGATACTCGGCGCGGTCCTCCGGGCGGCCGATCAGTCCGTACGAGCCGGTCAGCGCCGGGAAGTTGAACGACTTGGAGGCCGAGGTGACGACTGCCCAGCGCCCGTCGCCTGCGACCCTGGTCCACGGCACGTGCGGGCGTCCGCCGTGCACGAAGTCCGCGTGGATCTCGTCGCTGATCACGGCCACTCCGTGGCGCGCGGCGAGCGCGGCCATGCCGGCCAGCTCCGCCTCCGTCCACACCCGCCCGGACGGGTTGTGCGGGGAGCACACCACGAGGACCGTGCTGTCCGGGCGCGAGAGTTCCCGCTCCAGCGCGTCCATGTCGCCCAGCGGCACCCCGCGCAGTTCCCGCCCGAGCCCGTGGACCGCCTTGCGGAAGCCGTCGTACGTGGGGGTGTGCAGGACCACGCCGTCCCCCTCGGCCGTCCACATCTGGAGCAGCTGGGAGAGCTGGCTGAGCACGGACGGCCCGTAGACCAGCCGTCCGGTGTCGATCTCGGTGTCGTACCGGGTCGCGTACCAGTGCGCGACGGCCGACCGGAAGTCGCCCAGGCGCCAGTCCGTGTAGCCGAACACGCCGTGGTCGATCCGGGCCCGGAGGGCGGCCAGCACCTCGGGGGCGGTCGCGAAGTCCATGTCGGAGATGGTGAACGGCAGCAGTCCGTCCACGCCGAAGCGGTCCGCGACGCCGTCCCACTGGACGCACCAGGTGCCCCGGCGGTCGATGACGGTGTCGAAGTCGTAGGACGTGCTCACAGCTCTCCCTCGGTTCGTGCGTACCGGGTCCGGACATGCCGTGGGCCCGACACCTCTCGGGGTGCCGGGCCCACGCCACACATCCGTACGGAACTACTTCAGCTTGGTGCCGGTGGAGCGCAGGTTGGCGCACGCCTCCGTGACCCGCTTGGCCATGCCGCCCTCGGCGGACTTGCCCCAGCTGCGCGGGTCGTAGACCTTCTTGTTGCCGACCTCGCCGTCGACCTTCAGCACACCGTCGTAGTTGCGGAACACGTGGTCCACGATCGGGCGGGTGAAGGCGTACTGGGTGTCGGTGTCGAGGTTCATCTTCACGACGCCGTTCTCCAGCGCGGTGGTGATCTCCTCGGCGGTGGAGCCGGAGCCGCCGTGGAAGACGAAGTCGAACGGGGAGGTCTTGCCGTACTTGGCGCCGACACCCTCCTGGAGGTCCTTGAGGAGCTCCGGGCGCAGGACGACGTTGCCCGGCTTGTAGACGCCGTGGACGTTGCCGAAGGAGGCGGCCAGCAGGTAGCGGCCCTTCTCGCCCAGGCCCAGCGCCTCGGCGGTGCGCAGCGCGTCGTCGACGGTGGTGTACAGCTCGTCGTTGATCTCGTGGGTGACGCCGTCCTCCTCGCCACCGGTCGGGGTGATCTCGACCTCAAGGATGATCTTGGCGGCGGCGGCCTTGGCCAGCAGCTCCTGGCCGATGGCCAGGTTGTCGGCCAGCGTCTCGGCCGAACCGTCCCACATGTGCGACTGGAACAGCGGGTTCAGACCCTTGGCGACGCGCTCGGCGGAGACGTCGAGCAGCGGGCGGACGTAGCCGTCCAGCTTGTCCTTGGGGCAGTGGTCGGTGTGCAGCGCGACGGTGATGTCGTACTTGGCGGCGACGATGTGCGCGAACTCGGCGAGGGCGACGGCGCCCGTGACCATGTCCTTGTTGTACTGGCCGCCCAGGAACTCCGCGCCGCCGGTCGAGATCTGCACGATGCCGTCGCTCTCGGCCTCCGCGAAGCCGCGCAGCGCGGCGTGCAGGGTCTGCGTCGACGTCACGTTGATGGCCGGGTAGGCGAACTTGCCTGCCTTCGCCCGGTCGAGCATCTCGGCGTATGCCTCGGGGGTTGCGATGGGCATCTGTCCGCTCCTTGGGATGTGCGGGTGTGCGTGCTGGGTCCCTGACCTGGGGGCGACGTCATCGTCGCCCCCATCTTCCCAGACTCTGCTTCCGGCTCCACCCGGCGGTGCCCCCAGCGGGGGCGGTTCCCGCTCGCGGGCGTACGGCAAAGGCGGCCGGTTTCACGTGAAACCGGCCGCCTCCAGGAAAAACCGCAGGTCAGCCCAGGTCGAGGTCCGGGACGGTGTAGGCGTGAACGTACGGGAGGCCCGCCTCCGCGATGGCCGGGGCGGCACCGCGCTCCACGATCACGGCCACGGCCACGACCTCGCCACCGGCCTCGCGCACCGCCTCGACGGCGGTCAGCGGCGAACCGCCGGTGGTCGAGGTGTCCTCGACGACGAGGCAGCGCCGACCCTTGACGTCCGTGCCCTCGATCCGGCGCTGCATCCCGTGGGTCTTCTGCGCCTTGCGGACGACGAAGGCGTCCAGCTCCTGGCCGCGGGCGGCGGAGGCGTACAGCATCGACAGGGCGACCGGGTCGGCGCCGAGCGTCAGACCGCCCACGCAGTCGTAGTCCAGCTCCGCCGTCGCGTCGAGCATGACCTGACCGACCATCGGAGCGGCCTTGCCGTCCAGCGTGATGCGGCGCAGATCGATGTACCAGTCGGCCTCCAGGCCGGAGGAGAGCGTCACCTTGCCGTGGACCACGGCCTTGTCCTTGATCTGCTGGAGCAGCTCAGCACGTACGTCAGTCATGGCTACGAGGATAAGGCGCGGCCTGCGGCCCGCCCGTGCCCCGCCGGTCCGGGCCCTTCGCCGGGCCTCTTCGTCCTGGGCCGGTGCCCGTGCTCAGAGCCGGCGCCAGCTCCAGGTGGTGGCGATCTCCAGCGGCTCGATCGGGGTGACGTAGCGCGGGTCGGTGTTCAGCCCGTTCGGCGGGCCGGACTGCGGCTCCACGCAGACCGCCTCGTCCTGCTCGTCGTAGATCACGACCCACTCGGACCGGCTCTTCACGGTCAGCTCCAGCCGCTGCGGCCAGGTGAGGGTGACGTCGACGCCGTCCGGCATCCCGAAGCAGTCGTCCCACGGGCCGGCCAGCGGCGGAATCCGGCGGCCGGTCGGCAGATGGTCCTCGCCGCGCTCCTCCTGCCAGGCGGCGTCGAAGTCGATCCGGACTTCTTCCCCGGTGTCCAGGCGGCGGCGGAACCACGGGTGCCAGCCGGCCTGCGCCGGGAAGGAGTTCCCGTACGTCTCGATGCCGAAGGCCAGCGTGAGGGAGTCCTCGGCCAGCTCGAAGGTCTGGGTCACCCGGCCCGGATAGGGCCAGGGGTCGGCCAGGTCGTAGTAGAACGACGCCTGCGTCCCGCTCTCCAGCGCGGTGTGCCACGCCGTGTCGCGTCCGGTGCCGTGGATCGCGTGCGGCGGGGCGGTCAGCGGGAGCTGGTGGACGACGCCGCCGTCACGGAACCGCCCGTTCGCGGTCCGGCCGCACCACGGCACCATCGGGAAGCAGCCGTACCGCTCCCCCTGCCGCAGCAGTTCGATACCGCCGATCCGCAGGCTGCTGATCCGGCAGCCGTTGACGGGGTCCACGGTCAACTCTGTGTCGCCGACGGAGAGCCGGACGTCCTTCTCGCTACTGCTCACGGAACGACCCTACTGGCGCCGCTACCTCCGGCGCCGCAACGCCCGGCTCACAGCCACCGCCGACGCGAGGGCCAGCACCGCCGCCGGGGCGACCCAGCGCAGCGCGGCACCCGCACCGACCGAGTCCGGCGAGGGCACCGGGGCGTACCGGCCGCGCGGCGGCGCGTGGTCGACCTCCTCGGCGCTGCGGCCGATCATGGTGCGCCGGGCGTGGGCGGCCTCGGCGGGCGGCTCGTCCGCGACGGTGAACTCGATCCCGGCGACCGGGTCCAGCGACGACGGCGGAATGGGCGCGTCGTACAGCGAGTCCCGCTCCGGCGCCTCCTCGGCGGCCTCTTCGAGGGCCTCCTCCACGGCCTCCCCGACCGCCGCCTCCTCCGCCGTCACCGCAGCGGCCCCCGCCGCCGCGCCGTCCGCCGAACCGGCCGCGGGGCCGTCCGTCCCGTCGTCGCTCCGGGCGGCCAGGGACTCCGTCACGAGCTGCTGCGCGAAGCGGTCCAGCAGGCGGTGGGCCGCGGCCAGCGCCGCCGCAGGTTCGAGGTCCCGCAGCCGGCCGTCGCCGGTCACCTCGGAGTCGAAGGCGATCGACGTGCCCTCGGCGCCCTCCGTCAGCCGGAGGGTCATCGACAGTTGCGCCGAGCCGTCGCCCCGCGCCTCCGCGCCCTCGCCCTCCACCCGGACGATGTGGACGGAGTCCACGTCCGGGTCGCCGGGCAGCGGGGTGAGGCTCAGCGTGCCCCGGTAGGTGATGGTGTGGCCGCCGGCCCGGATTCTGAGCCGGCCCGTCAGGGGGCCCGCCGACGCGTCGGCGTCCTGCTGGAACCCCGGTACGCAGCGGGCGACCCGGACGGGGTCGTCCAGCGTCCGCCGCAGGGCCGGGACCGGAACCGGTACGAACACCTCATGCTCCATGGGCAACGAGCCTACTCAGCCGCGGCCCACACGTCAGCGCTTCCGCACCCTGCCCCCCTCACGGGGCATCCGTCTCACCGCTCCTCCCAGTAGCGGGGGTGCACCAGCGTGGACGGGGCGAGCCCGGCCAGCCGCCCGGCCTCCGCCCGGCGCCCCGCGTCCAGCAGCCCCGGCACGGTCAGCGAGCGCAGCGCCGGCCCGTCCGGGTCCAGGCCGAGCGTGGGCCGGGACGCCGCCCCCGCCAGCAGGAACCCCCAGCCGCGGTCCCCGCCCGAGTCGTCCCGCGCCCGGCCGGTGCGCACCGCGAAGCCCGAGATGCGCCCGCTGATCCGATAGGGGCGCGGATGCAGCCCGGCCGCCCGGATCGACGCGTCGACCGTCCAGAACGTGCGCGGCCGGCTCCGGGGCGGGCCCGCGTGCACCACGAGCCGCCCGTCCGGGGCGAGGGCCCCGGCGACCAGGCCGTAGAACTCCGCCGAGTAGAGCTTGGTGCCGGCGGAGATGCCGGGGTCGGGCAGATCGGAGACCACCACGTCGTAGCGGCTGCGGGCGGACCGCAGCCAGGTGAAGGCGTCGCCGGTCACCGTCTTCACGCGGGGGTCGTCCAGCGCGTGGTCGTTCAGCGCGGAGAGCGCGTGGTCCGTACGGGCCAGTCGGGTGACGGCCGGGTCCAGCTCCACGAGGGTCACGGCGCGCACGTCCGGATAGCGCAGCACCTCCCGCGCGGCCAGCCCGTCGCCGCCGCCCAGGATCAGCACCCTGGCGTGCGGCCCGTTCATCGCCGGGTGCACCAGCGCCTCGTGGTAGCGGTACTCGTCGCGGGAGCTGACCCGCAGCCGTCCGTCCAGATACAGGTCCAGGGAGCCGCGGCCCTCCCCGGTCAGCACGACCTCCTGCACATCCGTCCGCACGGCGACCCGGACCTGGTCCCCGAAGACCGCGCGCCGCGCCGCACGCTCGAAGTCGTCGGCCAGCACGGCGGCCGTCGCCAGCACGGCGATCACCGTCACATTGGCGGCGATCAGCAGCCACCGGGCGCGGCGCGGCACGTCCCGCCGGAACACCCACAGCACCAGCGCCCCGCCCGCCGCCGCGTTCACCGCACCGGTCAGCAGGGCGCCGGTGAGCTGGCCGAGCGTCGGCAGCAGCAGGAACGGGAAGGCCAGGCCGCCGACGAGCGCCCCCACGTAGTCCGCCGCGAAGAGATCGGCGACGGCCCCGCCCGCGTCCTGCCGGTCCACCCGCTGGATCAGCGTCATCAGCAGCGGGATCTCCGCCCCGATCAGGACCCCGATCGTCAGCGAGAACCCGACCAGCGCGTACTGCGATTCGCCGAACCAGGCGAACGACGCGTAGAGCACCAGCGCCGAGAAGCCCCCCACCAGGGCGAGCGCCGCCTCGATCAGCCCGAAGCCCACCGCGGCCCGGCCGCGTAAACGTTTCGCGAGCAGGGAGCCGATCCCCATCGCGAACACCATCACGGAGAGCACCACGGACGCCTGGGTGACCGAGTCGCCGATCAGATAGGAGGCCAGCGCGACGAGCTCCAGCTCGTACACCAGTCCACAGGCGGCGCAGACGAAGACGGCGGCCAGCACGAGAAAGCGACCGGTCCGCGGTCGGACGGGTAGCCGCGCCGCGCCCCCTCGCAGCGACACCTGCTGGTCGATCATGCCGCGAACGCTACGTGACTCACCGCTTACACCACGTCACCCACAAGGGTGCAAGCGGCGCACCCGAGGCGCAGTCGGCAGATGTCACAGCGCCGCCGCCGGCATCCGCACGCCCACCCGCGTACGCGTCGCGACGAGGCGGCCCTCCTGCGGGTAGGCGTGCCAGGTCCGCCACCGCACCTGGCCCTCGGTGCGCTGGGCGAGCATGGCGGTGAAGGCGTGCGGGCTGCCCGGAAACGTACCGGCCAGGCCGTGCGGGTGGTCGGCCACGAGCGCGAGCAGTTCCTGGGCCCGGCCCGCGAACGAGCCGGCGCCCAGCGTCTCGACGCGCGCCGCGAACTCGTACTCCCAGTCGCCGATCCGCTTGGCGACGCCCAGCGGCAGCGGGGTGCTGCTGCCGGGCATACAGGCGACGGTCTCGGAACAGCTGCCGCGCTCCTCCTCCAGGAGGACCTGGTGGGAGGCGCCGAGCAGCCTCAGCTGCATGGTCGCGCCGGCGAGTTCGAGGTCGAGGACGGCCAGGGCCGGGAGCGGTTCGCGCCCCAGCGCCCAGGCCAGATCGGCGGCACGGGTATCGGAATAGGCCGTATGAAGGGTCGTGAGCATGGATCGGCTCCGCAAACACGCATGGACACGTGGACAGGGGACGCCCCCGCGTGGTGCGCGTGGGAGGTGGGAAGCGCCCGATCAGGTCCAACTGGGGTCCGAGGGCTGAATGTTCTCTCCACCGAGGGAATCACGACTACGGCGCACTCACAGCGTTTTTGCCCAACTTGCCGGGGTTTCCAGCCCCCTCGGGGGGCCGTCCGCTCACGTGTTCACCGAAGACCCGCCGAAGACCTCAACAAAAAGGAACCCGGCGGGACTTGGCGCACGCACCACGTTCCCGCCGGGCCTCTCGCGGACCAACTGCCCCGTGTCAGCTGCCTCCGCCGCATCCGCCCCCGCCGCCGCACGAGGAACCCCCGCCGCACGAGGAACCTCCACCGCAGGAATGCCCGCCGGAATGCCCGCCGCCCCCGCACGACGAGCCCCCGTCGCCGCCGCCGGCCCACCAGCTGCCCCCGGCCGCCGAGCCGCGCGCCGTACCGCGCCGCCTGCTGCGCACCGGCGCACGCCTCCGTCCACCGGACCCCGCCACCATCGCGACGAGCACCACGACCAGTACGACCAGAATCACCCCGGCCAGCACACCGCCCATGACCTCACGTCCTTCCGTCCCCCGAAGCGAGGCCCCCCGCTCCGCGCCCGTTCCGGCGTGAGAGTGAGATGCCCGTGACCGCCCGCCGCCAAAGCGCACTTGAGCAAGTCCAGAGCTTGCGCGCAGGATGGCGGCCATGACAAAGGGACGACCGCTACTCAACCGCCGCCTCGCCGAGTTCGGTACGACGATCTTCGCGGAGATGTCCGCGCTGGCCGTCCGCACCGGAGCCATCAACCTGGGCCAGGGCTTCCCGGACACCGACGGCCCCGAGGAGATCCGAGAAGCCGCTGCCCGTGCCCTGCGCGCCGGCCTCGGGAACCAGTACCCGCCGGGCCCCGGGGTCCCCGAGCTGCGTACCGCGATCACCGACCACCAGCAGCGGCGCTACGGCCTGGCATACGACCCCGACAGCGAGGTCCTGGTCACCGCCGGGGCCACGGAGGCCATCGCCGCCTCGCTCCTGGCGCTCCTGGAGCCGGGCGACGAGGTCATCGCGCTGGAGCCCTACTACGACTCGTACGCCGCCTGCATCGCCATGGCGGGCGCCACGCGCGCACCCGTCACCCTGCGTCCCGACGCCTCCGACGGCGTCTACCGGCTGGATCTCGACGAACTGCGCGCGGCGGTCACGCGCCGTACCCGGCTGCTGCTGATCAACACCCCGCACAACCCGACCGGCACCGTCCTCGACCGCGAGGAACTGGCCGCGATCGCGGCCCTGGCGTGCGAGCACGATCTGATCGTCGTCACCGACGAGGTCTACGAGCATCTGGTCTTCGAGAACGAGCACCTGCCGCTCGCGGGCTTCCCCGGCATGCGTGAGCGCACACTCACCATCTCGTCCGCCGGCAAGACGTTCTCGTACACCGGCTGGAAGATCGGCTGGGTCACCGGGAGCCCCGAGCTGGTGACGGCGGTCCGCTCCGCGAAGCAGTTCCTGACGTACGTCTCCGGCGGCCCCCTCCAGTACGCCGTCGCCGAGGCGCTGCGGCTGCCCGACAGCTACTACGAGGAGCTGCGCGCGGACATGCGCGCCAAGCGGGACCTGCTGTGCACGGGGCTCACGGAAGCCGGGTTCGCGGTGTACCGCCCGGCCGGCACGTACTTCGTCACCACCGACATCCGCCCGCTCGACGCGGCCGGTGACGGCATCGCGTTCTGCCGGGCGCTGCCGGAGCGGTGCGGGGTGGTGGCCATCCCCAACGCCGTCTTCTACGACCACCGGGAGCAGGGCGCCCCCTTCGTCCGCTTCGCCTTCTGCAAGCGGATGGATGTGCTCCAGGACGCCGTGGGCCGGCTCAAGCAGCTCTGACACGGGGCGAGGCCCGGCGCGGGATTCCCCGCTCCGGGCCTCGTCACACCTGCGGGCGTCATACCTGCGGGCGTCACACCTGCCGGCGTCATACCTGCCGGCGCAACCGGCGTCAGGCCTGCTCCGTGCCCTCCGCGGCCTTGTCCTCGGCCGAGGTCAGGCCCAGGCGCTCCAGCAGCCACTTGTCGAACTCGATGGACGCGCGCACCCAGCTGACCGTCGAGGAGACGAAGTGCTCCAGGGAGACGCCGGTGCCGATGAGCATCTGCGCCTCACCGATCAGCCGGATCGAGGGGCCGGTCTCCGGTGCGCCCTCCTCGTGCTCCTCGTGCTCGTGGGTGTGCGTGTAGACCTTGGGCCACAGGGTGCGGCGGTTCCAGTCGTCGATCGCGTCGAGCAGGACCGGACGCAGGTCCGTGTCGTGCGGGCGGTCGTAGAACGTGCGGACCGAGAAGACCTGCTGCTCGCCCTCGCCGCGGAACATGAAGTACGTGCGGAATTCCTCCCACGGCGCGGCGAGGTCGCCCTCGTCGTCGACGACGTACTTCAGCTCCATCTGGTCCAGCAGCTGCTTGACGAGGTCCTGGTCGGGGACGACGGGGCCTGCGGGGCCTGCCGCCTGCGGTCCGGGCTGGGCCCCGAAATTGGGAATCGAGGACGGGTCGATAGACATCGCTGGTACTCCTGTGGATCTCGTGGTTTCCTGCCGACGACCCTAGCTTCGTTTGGCCGCCGAGGCGTAGACCGTCCGGGCCTACGCCTTTCCGGGAATCATCTCGGCCCCGGTGCCCCGGGCCCGTGACCAGGCCGCGGCGGCCAGCACGGCGCAGACCACCCCGAGCAGCCCGCAGGCACCGATGGTGTTCGCCGAGGACCCGGTCAGCTCCGTGATCGCACCCCCGGACGCCACGCCGATGCCCTGCATGGCGATCATCCCGGACCGGGCGAGGCCCAGTGCCTGGCCCCGCCGGTCGGCCGGGGTCAGCAGGACGAAGGTGGCCCCGGCGGTGATCTGGTACGCCGAGCAGACCCCGGCGAGGAGCAGCAGAAGCATCGCCACTTCCGCGCTGGGATCGAGCAGATAGGCGACGAGCGGCACGTTCGCGGCGACCGCCAGGGGGCCGAGCAGCCGGCGCCGGTTCTCGTCGCCGACCTCGGACCGTCCCAGCAGGGCCGCCCCCAGCACCATGCCCGCCGGATGCGAGGCGAGCAGCAGCCCCACCGCGTACGCCCCGCCGCCGGCCTCGTCCGCGAACGGGGCGGCCAGCCCCTCCGGCAGGACGATGAAGCCCGCGAGCCAGCCCAGCAGGAGCAGCGAGCGCAGTCTGCGGTCCGACCAGATCAGCGCGGCGGCGTCGCCGACGCGGGCGCCGAGCTTCGCCGTACGGGCCGCGTCGCTCGTCACCGGGCGGGCCTTCACCCCGAACCGGATGAGGGCCGCGGAGAGCAGGAAGGTCGCCGCGTTCACCGCCAGCGAGCGGTTGCTGCCCAGCCAGGCGGCGAGCAGCCCGCCCCCGGCGAAGCCGACCAGCTGGCCGACCTGGTGGGTGATCTGCATGATCCGCTGGCCCCGCTCGTAGCGTTCGGTGCCGAGCACGGTGGGCAGCAGCGCGCCTTGGGCGGCGCCGAAGGGCGCCTCGGCCAGTTGCGCCAGCACCAGCAGTCCGGCCAGGAGCGGCAGCGGCATCCCCGGCAGCGCCATCAGCCCGACCAGCGCCATCCGGGTCAGGTCGCAGCTCACCATGACCGTGCGCCGGGGGAACCGGTCCGCCAGCCCCGAGAGCAGCACCCCGGAAAGGAGCGCGGGCAACGTGGTCAGGGCATAGGTCGCCGCGGTCCATCCCGGTGAATCCGTGCGCTCGAAAACGAGCAACGACAGCGCCACCCGAGCCAGCTGGTCGCCCAGGATCGACTGAGCATAAGCGGCCCAAAGGGTACGGAATTCACCGAGCTGAAAGAGATTGTCCGAGCCGGGCTTCTTGGGCCCGTTGTTTATCTCATCGCCTATCCGCTCGTTCATACGGGCACGCTACCGGCCCGTCTTTGCGACTTCTAACCCCCGTCGCAGGCGGGTTGCCGCAGGTGAAGTGAGGTGTCCTGTTTACGTGCCCGGCCGGGACCGGGCGGCCCGGCCGCGCCTCCCGAACTCCCTTGCCAGCGGCGGTGCGCACGGGCCGCAACCGCTTCCGGGCGGGGGTTCTGGCACCGAGTGCCGGACCGCACGTTTGGCGCGATACCGATGCTCGAGAATGGCCTGCGGGTGAATATGACACCGGGCTCCCGGATGTCATATTCACCCGCGCGCAAGGCCGTTCTCAGGTCGCCGCGCCGACGATCAGGCCGTCCTCGGCCCGGTCCACGCGGACCGTGTCGCCGTCCTGGATGTCGCCGGCCAGGATCTCCTTCGCCAGCCGGTCGCCGATCGCCGTCTGGATGAGGCGGCGCAGCGGCCGGGCACCGTAGGCCGGATCGTTGCCCTCCTCCGCCAGCCAGGCCAGGGCCTCCGGCGTGACGTCCAGGGTGAGCCTGCGGTCGGCCAGGCGCTTGGCGAGCCGGTCGATCTGGAGGCCCGCGATGTGCGCCAGCTCGTCGCCGGACAGGGCGGAGAACACCACCAGGTCGTCCAGCCGGTTCAGGAACTCCGGCTTGAAGGAGGCCCGTACGACCTCCAGGACCTGCCGCTTCTTCTCCTCCGGCTTGGCCAGCGGGTCCGTGAGGAACTGGCTGCCGAGGTTGGACGTCAGGATCAGGATGGTGTTCCGGAAGTCCACCGTCCGGCCCTGCCCGTCGGTGAGCCGGCCGTCGTCCAGGACCTGGAGCAGGATGTCGAAGACCTCGGGGTGGGCCTTCTCGACCTCGTCCAGCAGGACGACGGTGTACGGGCGGCGGCGGACCGCCTCCGTGAGCTGGCCGCCCTCCTCGTAGCCGACGTAACCGGGCGGGGCGCCGACCAGGCGGGCGACGCTGTGCTTCTCGCTGTACTCGCTCATGTCGATGCGGACCATGGCCCGCTCGTCGTCGAAGAGGAAGTCCGCCAGCGCCTTCGCCAGCTCGGTCTTGCCGACACCGGTCGGTCCGAGGAAGAGGAACGAGCCGGTGGGGCGGTCGGGGTCGGCGATGCCGGCCCGGGTGCGGCGCACCGCGTCCGAGACGGCCTGCACGGCCTCGGTCTGCCCGATCAGGCGCTTGCCCAGCTCCGACTCCATGCGGAGCAGCTTTTGCGTCTCGCCCTCCAGCAGGCGGCCGGCCGGGATGCCGGTCCAGGCGCCCACCACATCGGCGATGTCGTCCGGTCCGACCTCCTCCTTGACCAGGGTCTCCTTGGGCTCGCGGGCGGCCTCCTGCTCGGCCTCGTCGGCCTCGGCCAGCTCGCGTTCCAAGCCGGGGATCTCCCCGTAGAGCAGCTTGGAGGCGGTGTCGAAGTCGCCGTCGCGCTGGGCGCGCTCGGCCTGGCCGCGCAGCTCGTCCAGGCGCTCCTTCAGCTCACCGACGCGGTTGAGGCCCTGCTTCTCCTTCTCCCAGCGGGCGTTGAGGCCGCGCAGCTCCTCCTCCTTGTCGGCGAGGTCGCGGCGCAGCTTCTCCAGACGCTGCTTGGAGGCGGGGTCGGTCTCGTTGCGGAGGGCCAGCTCCTCCATGTGCAGCCGGTCCACGGAGCGCTGGAGTTCGTCGATCTCGACGGGCGAGGAGTCGATCTCCATCCGCAGCCGGGAGGCCGCCTCGTCCACCAGGTCGATCGCCTTGTCCGGCAGGAACCGGGAGGTGATGTACCGGTCGGACAGGGTGGCGGCGGCGACCAGGGAGGCATCCGCGATCTGCACCTTGTGGTGGGCCTCGTAGCGGCCCTTGAGCCCGCGCAGGATCGCGATGGTGTCCTCGACGGACGGCTCCGCCACGAGCACCTGCTGGAAGCGGCGCTCCAGGGCGGGGTCCTTCTCGATCCGCTCGCGGTACTCGTCCAGTGTGGTGGCGCCGACCATCCGCAGCTCGCCGCGGGCCAGCATCGGCTTGAGCATGTTGCCCGCGTCCATCGCGGAGTCGCCGCCGGCGCCCGCGCCGACGACGGTGTGCAGTTCGTCGATGAACGTGATGATCCGGCCGTCGCTCTCCTTGATCTCGGAGAGGACGGTCTTCAGGCGCTCCTCGAACTCGCCGCGGTACTTCGCGCCCGCGACCATCGCGCCCAGGTCCAGCGAGACGAGCCGCTTGTCCTTGAGGGACTCGGGCACGTCGCCCTTGACGATGCGCTGGGCGAGCCCCTCGACGACGGCGGTCTTGCCGACGCCGGGCTCACCGATGAGCACCGGGTTGTTCTTGGTGCGCCGCGAGAGGACCTGGACGACGCGGCGGATCTCCTGGTCCCGGCCGATGACCGGGTCGAGCTTGCCCTCGCGGGCCGCGGCGGTGAAGTCCGTACCGAACTTCTCCAGCGCCTTGTACTGGCCCTCCGGGTCCGGAGTGGTCACCCGGCGCCCTCCCCTGCTCTTCTCGAACGCGTCCAGCAGCTTCTTCGCACTGGCCCCCTGCCCGTCGAGGATCTCACCGGCCCGGCCGCCCTTCGCGGCGATCCCGATCAGCAGGTGCTCGGTGGAGACGTAGTCGTCGCCCAGGTCCTTGGCACGCTGCGCGGCGTCCGCGATGACGGCCAGCAGCTCGCGGTTGGGCTGGGGCGGGGCGACGGTGGACCCGGTCACGCTGGGCTGCGCGGCGAGGAGCCGTTCCGTCTCGGTGCGTACGGCGATCTGGTCGGCCTCGACGGCGGCCAGCAGATCGACCAGGTTCTCGTTCTCCTCACCCGCGAGCAGCGCGAGCAGCAGATGCCCCGGGGTGAGGTCCGGGTGTCCGTCCTTCACGGCACGGCTGGTGGCCGCGTTGATGGCGTCCCGGCTCCTGTTGGTCAGCTCGGCGTCCACGTGCGCTGTCTCCTCCTTGCGATGGCGGGTCCGTACTCGACTGGTCCGTACTCAACTACTGACACGAACAACGTGCATAAAGTTGAGTCTATTCCACTCAAGGCTGTTTCGGACCCCCGCGACGGGTCGGAGTTGAGTCTCCTCAGCTCAAGGCGGAACCGCGTTCCGCCCCTCCTCCGAGTGAAGCGTCCGGCCGGGGCACCCGCCACCGCAGCCGGACGAGCCCCGCCTACGCTGGGCCCATGGCAGTCGACGTACACCAGCCCGGCCCCGAGTACCTCGCCTTCTGGCGGGAGAACCACGTCTGCACGCTCACCACGACCCGCCCCGACGGCACCCCGCACGTGGTGCCGGTCTGCGTGACGTACGACCCCGAGGCCGGCCTCGCCCGCGTGATCACCAACAAGCACAGCCGCAAGGTCGCCAACATCCTGGCCGCAGGACCGGACGGCGCCCGCGTCGCGGCGTGCCAGGTGAACCGGCGCCGCTGGGCGACGCTGGAGGGCGTGGCCCGGATCAGCACCGACCCGGAGCGGGTCGCGGAGGCCGTACGCCGTCACACCGAGCGGTACGACCGGGTGCCCTCGCCCAATCCGGACCGGGTCGTCATCGAGATCACCCTGGACCGGGCGCTCGGCCGCGCCTGAGCGGGCGGGCCGCGGGCGGCGTCCCCGTCCCGGCACAGCACAACGGCGCCACCGTGTTCAGGTCACGGTGGCGCCGTTGTGTGGGGGAAGTGTCTGAGCGACGTGGAACGACGGGGGATCGCTCAGGCACTGCGGGGGGTGGCGGAAATGGCTTCTGGTTCGAACAGCTGGTGGTCACGCTGTGCGAGATTCACAAAGATCATGTCGTAGCGGATGGCGCAGCGCACCGGCTGCGGCGCACCCCGCGGCTTGCGGAGGCAACGGTAGGCACGGACCTCTCCGTCGTCCTCGCGGGCGACGACGACCGGGTCGCCGAACAGGGTGACCATCAACGAGTCACCACGGTGGGGCAGAGCCGTGACGAGGTCGATGAAATGCCACCCTGACCGGTAGGCGGTCGCCATCTCACGCCGGAAGGTCCGGTCGTCCGGCGGGGTGGTCATGTCAGGCACCCGCGAGGGTCGGCACCGAGTTCCAGCTGATCTCACCCGGTGTGGCCAACACGGGGGAGAGCCAGCTGATCTCGCCGGTCGGCTTGACAGCCTGCGTGCTCCAGCTGATCTCGCCGAGGCTGGAGGCAGTCTCCGCACCCGTACTGATCCCGCCGACGCTACCCAGCACGCCGTAGCCCAGGCCAGCGACGAACGAGGCGGCAAGCGCCGAGCGAAGCATTCGCTTATACATAGTCAGCTTCGTCCTCACTTGTGGAATTCTTCTCCCCCGCTCCTAAGACGATGTCTCACCTGGGCACACGAACACCACTGAGTCGATGCATCATGTTCCTGTATGTTCAGGAACCTGGGGGGTGCCGATATGGTCACAAGTGACTCAGAAGAGACACATCGCCATGGGATCACCGAACTCTGCGACGACGGGCAGCGTCTTTACGCCAGCGCATTGCGCTCCGGTCGCATCTCTCGAGCGGAGGCAAGCTCCGCCCCCTGTCTGATGGACTTCGCCCTTCTGCACCCGGACCCCGACGACGCCGATTGGCTGCGCCCGCTCCCTCCGGCCGCAGCGCTGGCCCAGCGTCTTCACCCCATCGAACGCGAGATCCAGGAACGCCGTCGCCGCTCCCTCGAACTGGCCGATTCGTTCGAGCCATTCATGGACATCAGCGCGCAGGTCCCTCCCACCACACACGCCATCACGGTGCTGGAGGGGAAGCACCGGATCAATGCCGCGCTCGATCTGGCCACCGCGGAGTGCCGCACGGAGGTTCTCACCGTCCAGCCGGGGGGCGATCGCGGAGAGGACCGGCTCCGGGAAGGACTGGAGCGAGCCCTCCTGGTGGTCCACCGGGGTGTCGGCATGCGCACGCTCTACCAGCACACCGTCCGGCACAGCCAGGGAACGCTCGCCTACGCGGAACGGCTGGCCGACGGGAAGGTGGAGATACGTACCCTTGAAGAGCTCATAGCCCGACTGATCGTCTTCGACCGGACGGTCGCGTTCATCCCCGCGAGCAGTGACGACCAAGTAGCCCTGGAACTGCGCCATCCGGGGCTCGTCGTGTACTTGATCAAGGTCTTCGAGCAACTCTGGAGCCGCGCGTCCCCCCTCTTGGGCGAACTGCCGTACGCTCCAGCCCCCAAGGGCATCAGCGGCGTTCAGCGCTCCATCGCGCAACTTCTCGTAGAGGGGCACGTGGACGAGGCCATAGCCCGCCGCCTGGGCATGAACGTCCGCACCTGCCGGTCCCACGTGGCCAAGCTGTCCGCCGCGCTCGGCAGCACCAGCCGCGCCCAACTCGGCTATCTGATCGCCCGGTCAGGAATCCTGGATCAGGACTCCTGACCGGGCCGGCCCCAAAGATCCCCACCCCCCGGGCCGGACGGGCGCGCCACGCAAGGGGGAGAAGCATGGCATCACCCTTGATCAGCCGGGGGAGTTCCCGGCTCCCCCGGCAGGTCCACCCTGTCGCGGGAACTAGGCTTCCACCACCGTCATCTTGCTGCATTGCCAAAAGTGGGGGGTCACGAATGGGCAATGACGAGGGCAAATCACACCACCCGCACGGCGCTCTCGAACTGTGCGACGCCGGCGTCAGGACGTACACCGAGGCGCTGAGGGCGGGCCGCATACCCCGCGCTGCTCTCGAACCCGCGCCCTGCCTCTCCGAGTTGGCGCTCGTACACCCCGACCCCCAGGACGACGGCTGGCTCCGTCCCGTGCCGCCCTCCGCGGCTCTCACCCATCTGCTCCAGCCCGTCACCCGCGAGATCCACGACCGCATCAGGCTCTCCGCCGCCCTCGCCGACTCGCTGGCTCCACTGGCCTCCGTCGCCAGCACCGATCCCAACCTGGCCATCACGGTCCTGGAGGGCCTCCCACTGATCGACGCCGCCATCCAGAACGCCACCGAAGGAGCACGGGAAGAGGTCCTGACCCTCCAGCCCGTCGGCAGCCACCCCGTGGAGCAGCTCAGGAAGGCGCTGGATCGTGCCCTGGACATGACGGAGCGCGGCGTGACACTGCGGCACATCTATCAGCATCCCGCCCGCCACAGCCCGGCCATCAAGGCGTACCTGGCCGATGTGCCGCCCGGCCACATCGAGGTGCGCACCATCGAGCAGACGGCCGAACGCCTCTTCGTCTTCGACCACACCGTGGCCTTCGTCCCGGCCGATGGCCGGCGCGACGTCGCCCTGGAGATCCGCCATCCCGCGATCGTGCGCTACCTGAGCCAGGCGTACGAGGTGCTGTGGGCGCAGGCCAAGCCGCTCACCGCCCCGACCCCGACCCCCGCCGCCGTCACCGCTGTCCAGGCGAGCATCGCCCGCCTGCTCGTCGAGGGCGACAGCGACCAGATCGTGGCCCGCAAGCTCGGCATCAGCGTCCGTACCTGCCGCGCCCACATCGCCAAGCTCATGCACACCCTCGACGCCACCAGCCGCACCCACCTCGGCGCCCTGCTCGTCCAGTCCGGCATCGTGGAATGGGAGCGGTGATGTCTGCCCCGTCCGGACACGGCCACGGCGACCACGAACTGTGCGACAAGGCCGTCAGCCTCTACACCCAGGCGCTTCACCAGGGCGGCATCGCCCGGACCGCCGCCGTGCCGGCGCCCTGCCTCACCGACAGCGCACTGCTCTCGCCCGACCCCCACGACAGCCTCTGGCTGCGTCCCCTGCCGCCCTCGGCGGCCCTGGCCCAGCTGCTGCACCCGCTCGCCCGCCAGATCCTGGAACAGGTGCGCGCGATCGACTCCCTGGCCAGGGTCCTCGTCCCTCTCGCCTCCGCAGACCACGAACCTCCCCCTCCCGCCATCCGCACGCTGGAGGGACGATCGACGATTCAGGCATCCATCAACGCCTCCGCGCGCGAGGTGGGGGAAGAGATCCTGACCATCCAGCCCGGCAGCACGCGCCCGCGCGAGCACCTCGAGGTGGCCTTGGCCGGAACGCTGCCCACGGCGGAACGGGGCGTGCGCGTACGCCACATCTACCAGCACTCCGCGCGCTACAGCCCCGACCTCAAGTCCTACTTCAACCAGCTGCCGGACGACCTCCTGCAGGTCCGTACGGCCGAGCAGGCAGTCGACCGGCTCATCATCTTCGACCGGCGCGTCGCCTACCTGCCGGCCACCCCCGACCGCAGCGCCGCCCTGGAGGTCCGGCACCAAGGAGTCGTCCGCTATCTGGCGCAGCTGTACGACGTCCTCTGGGACCGTGCCACACCGTTCAGCGAACCGCTGCCCACCACCGCCCCCGGCACCCCCGTGACCGCCGTCCAGCGCACCATCGCCCGGCTTCTCACCGACGGCTGCACCGACCAGGAGACCGCCGAGAAGCTCGGCATCAGCGTCCGCACCTGCCGCGCCCACATCGCCAAGCTCATGCACACCCTCGACGCCACCAGCCGCACCCACCTCGGCGCCCTGCTCATCCGGTCCGGCATCGTGTAGCCGCCGTCCTGCGCGCACGGCGAAGCGGCCCGGCACGCCCGGGGGTTCCGGGGTGACGGGCCGCGTGGACGCGGGGTCAGTCCTTGGGGCGCTTCGGGCGCCAGACCACCAGGGCGCTCGCCTGCTGGACGTCCTGGTACGGGACCAGGTCGCGCCGGTACGAGGCGTGGACCTGGGCCTCGCGCTGCTGCATCGCCGCCGCGGCTCCGTCCACGGCCGCCGAGAGTTCGGCGACGCGCTGCTGGAGCGCCGCGACCTGGTTCTCCAGCTCGATGATGCGCTTGATGCCGGCGAGGTTGATCCCCTCGTCCTGCGACAGCTGCTGCACCGTGCGCAGCAGCTCGATGTCGCGGGCCGAGTAGCGCCGGCCGCGCCCGGCCGTCCGGTCCGGGGAGACCAGGCCGAGGCGGTCGTACTGGCGCAGTGTCTGCGGATGCAGGCCCGAAAGCTGGGCCGCGATCGAGATCACGTACACCGGGGACTCGTCGGTCAGTTCGTACGGGTTACGCCGTCGGCCGTCCACCTCAAGCTCCCTTCGCCGCCTGGAACAGCTCCGCCCGCGGGTCCTGGCCCGCGGTCGCCTTCCGGTACGCCTCCAGCGCGTCCGCGGCCTCGGTGCCCAGGTCGGTGGGCACGGCCACCTCGACGGTGACCAGGAGGTCGCCCCGCGTGCCGTCCTTGCGGACCGCGCCCTTGCCGCGGGCACGCATCGTACGCCCATTCGGCGTACCGGCCGGCAGCTTCAGGGTCACGGCGGGCCCGCCGAGCGTCGGCACCTTCACCTCGCCGCCGAGGGCCGCCTCCGGGAAGGTGACGGGCACGGTGACCGTGAGGTTGTCGCCCTTGCGGCCGAAGACCGGGTGGGCGTCGACGTGGACCACGACGTACAGGTCGCCGGCCGGTCCGCCGCGCTCGCCCGGCGCGCCCTTGCCGCGCAGCCGGATGCGCTGCCCGTCCGAGACGCCCGCCGGAATGCGCACCTGCATGGTCCGCGAGGACCGGGCCCGGCCGCTGCCCTTGCAGACGTCGCAGGGGTCCTGGGCGATCAGCCCGCGGCCCTTGCAGTCGACGCACGGGTCGGTGAGCGAGAAGCCGCCGCCGCTGCCGCGCGAGACCTGCCCGGTGCCGACGCAGGTCGGGCAGACCCTGGGGGTGCCGTTCTTGTCGCCGGTGCCGGAGCACGCCTTGCAGGGCGCCTGGCTGGACATGCGGAGCGGGACCGTGGCCCCGTCGACCGCCTCGGTGAAGCTGAGGGTCACCTCGGACTCGATGTCCTGGCCGCGCCTCGGTTGCACCCGCGTACCGGCGCCGCCGCCGCGGTTGAAGAGGCCGCCGAACACATCGCCCAGGCCGCCGCCGAAACCGCCGGCGCCGCTCTGGCCGCCGCCGCCCGGAGCGCCTCCGAAGAGGTCCCCCAGGTCGAAGTTGAAGTTGCCCTGGGCGCCGCCCGGCCCGGCCCGGAAGCCGCCGTTGCCGAAGAGGGCACGCGCCTCGTCGTACTCCTTGCGCTTCTTCGTGTCGCCGAGGACGTCATTCGCCTCGGAGATCTCCTTGAAGCGCTCCTCCGCCTTGTCGTCGCCCTTGTTGGCGTCCGGGTGGTACTCGCGGGCGAGCTTCCGGTACGCCTTCTTGATCTCGGCGTCGGTGGCGTCCTTGGGGACGCCGAGAACCTTGTAGTAGTCCTTCTCGACGAAGTCCTTCGTACTCATCGACGTCCCTCCTTCCGGACGACCGGCCGGGAGCCCCCCGTCCGGACGGCGCCGGGGCGCGAGCCCCTGGCACCGGCCGGACGGGAGGCCCTGGTGGCCGGGCGGTGTGCTGCCAGGTGATCGGACGGAATGTCAGACCTCCTCGCCGCCACCGCTCTCCTCGTCGTCTGCCTTCTCTTCCTTCGCGGCCGCGGGGGCCGCCCCCGGCTGGGGCTCGGCGACCGCGACCCGTGCGGGCCGGATGGTGCGCTCACCGATCCGGTAGCCGGGCTGCAGGATCGCCACGCAGGTCGTCTCGGTGACGTCCGGCGCATAGCTGTGCATCAGGGCCTCGTGGATCGTCGGGTCGAAGGGCTCGCCCTCCTTGCCGAACTGCTGGAGGCCCAGCTTCGCGACGACCGTCTCCAGCGATTCGGCCACCGACTTGAACCCGCCCACCAGCTCGCCGTGCTCGCGGGCCCGGCCGATGTCGTCGAGCACGGGCAGCAGCTCGGACAGGAGGTTCGCGGAGGCGACCTCCTTGACCGCGACCCGGTCCCGCTCCACACGGCGGCGGTAGTTCTGGTACTCGGCCTGCAGCCGCTGGAGGTCGCCGGTGCGCTCGTTGAGCGCGGTGCGCGCCTGGTCCAGCTGGGCGGTCAGGGCCGTCTTCTCGTTCGCGTCCCCGGCCGGGGCCGCCGCCTCCTCCTCGGAGGGGGCGGCGTCCTTCGACTCGGCCTCGTCAGAGGTGGCGCCGGAGGGGACGTCGGGCTCCTCCTCGAAGCCCGGAGTCTCCTCGGTCACGCCGCACCGCCCTTGGAGTCCTTCTCGTCGTCGACGATCTCGGCGTCCACGACGTCGTCCTGGGCGTCGCCCTGGGCCTGGCCGGCACCCGGCTGGCCGTCGGCCTGCGGGCCGCCCTCGCCCGGCGCGTTGGCGTACATCGCCTGGCCCAGCTTCTGGGAGACGGCCGCGACCTTCTCGGTGGCCGTGCGGATCTCGGCGGAGTCCTCGCCCTTGAGCTTCTCCTTCAGCTCGGTGACGGCGGTCTCCACCTCCGTCTTCACGTCGGCCGGGACCTTGTCCTCGTTGTCCTTGAGGAACTTCTCCGTCTGGTAGACGAGCTGCTCGCCCTGGTTGCGCGACTCGGCGGCCTCGCGGCGGGCGTGGTCCTCCTCCGCGTACTTCTCGGCCTCCTCACGCATCCGGTTGACCTCGTCCTTCGGCAGCGAGGAGCCGCCGGTGACGGTCATCTTCTGCTCCTTGCCGGTGCCGAGGTCCTTGGCCGTGACGTGCATGATGCCGTTGGCGTCGATGTCGAAGGAGACCTCGATCTGCGGGACCCCGCGCGGGGCCGGCGGCAGACCGGTCAGCTCGAACATCCCGAGCTTCTTGTTGTACGCCGCGATCTCGCGCTCGCCCTGGTAGACCTGGATCTGCACGGACGGCTGGTTGTCCTCGGCCGTCGTGAAGATCTCGGAGCGCTTGGTCGGGATCGTGGTGTTGCGCTCGATCAGCTTGGTCATGATGCCGCCCTTGGTCTCGATACCGAGGGACAGCGGGGTGACGTCGAGGAGCAGGACGTCCTTGACCTCGCCCTTGAGGACACCGGCCTGGAGCGAGGCGCCGATGGCGACGACCTCGTCCGGGTTCACGCTCTTGTTGGCCTCCTGGCCGCCGGTCAGCTCCTTGACGAGCTCGGCGACGGCCGGCATGCGGGTGGAGCCACCGACGAGAACGACGTGGTCGATCTCGGAGAGCTGGATGCCCGCGTCCTTGACGACGTTGTGGAACGGGGTCTTGCAGCGGTCCAGGAGGTCCGCGGTGAGCTGCTGGAACTGCGAGCGCGTGAGCTTCTCGTCCAGGTGCAGCGGGCCCTCGGCCGACGCCGTGATGTACGGCAGGTTGATCGTGGTCTCCGTCGAGGAGGACAGCTCGATCTTCGCCTTCTCCGCGGCCTCGCGGAGACGCTGGAGAGCCATCTTGTCCTTGGACAGGTCCACGCCGTGGCCGTTGGCGAACTGCTTCACCAGGTAGTCGACGACGCGCTGGTCCCAGTCGTCACCACCGAGCTGGTTGTCACCGTTGGTGGCCTTCACCTCGACGACGCCGTCGCCGATCTCCAGGAGCGACACGTCGAAGGTGCCGCCACCGAGGTCGAAGACGAGGATCGTCTGGTCGTCCTTGTCGAGCCCGTACGCCAGCGCGGCGGCGGTCGGCTCGTTGACGATGCGCAGGACGTTCAGGCCCGCGATCTCGCCGGCCTCCTTGGTGGCCTGGCGCTCGGAGTCGTTGAAGTACGCCGGGACGGTGATCACCGCGTCGGTGACCTTCTCGCCCAGGTAGGACTCGGCGTCCCGCTTCAGCTTCTGCAGGATGAAGGCGCTCATCTGCTGCGGGTTGAAGCTCTTGCCGTCGAGGTCGATCTTCCAGTCCGTGCCCATGTGGCGCTTGACGGAGCGGATGGTCCTGTCGACGTTGGTCACAGCCTGGCGCTTGGCGACCTCGCCGACCAGCACCTCGCCGTTCTTCGCGAAGGCGACGACGGACGGCGTGGTCCTGGCGCCCTCTGCGTTGGTGATGACGGTGGGCTCGCCGCCTTCCAGAACGCTGACGACGGAGTTAGTCGTGCCCAGGTCGATGCCGACCGCACGTGCCATTTCGATTCCTCCAACATGACTACTTGAGTGGATCTGACTCAAGGATGCACGACTCCCCTCCGGGAGTCAACAGACCTGAGCCACCTCGACTCAACTTAAGTGCATTCACCCCGCGCCATCGACGACACCTGGCGCCCCATGCGCCGCGCACCCCTCTCCCATCATGGCCACATGGGATCGTTCTGTCACAAAATGCCGTGAGCAGCGCAAACCAGGCAGGTGCGAACGATGCGTACACAGGGACGGCCCCGTACCCAGGGACGCTGGAAGCGCCCCCTCGACCTGACTCTCGGCGCGGCCCTGCTGCTCCTCGCCGCCCCCGCGCTGGCCGCCGCCGCCCTGGCCCTCGCCGTACGGGGCCGCCGCCCCACGACGCGCTCCCCGCGCACCGGGCTGCACGGCACCCCCTTCGTCCTGCGCTCACTGAACACCCGGCGGCTCGGGCTGGACGCGGTTTCGCGGCTGCACCACGTGGTACGGGGTGAGCTGAGCCTCGTGGGGCCGGAGCCGCTCGCCCCCGGCGACGTACGCAACGCGGCCGGCGGCGCGTTCCCCTGGCGGACGGCGATGAAACCCGGCCTCACCGGCCTCGCCCAGGTGCGGCGCCGCTCGGCGATGCCGTGGGACGAGGCGGAACTGCTCGACCAGCACTACGCCGAGCACCAGAGCCTCCGCCTCGACCTGGCGGTGCTCGCCGAGGCCGTCCGCGTACCCCTGCGCGAGGCCGTCCGCGTACCCCTGCACCAGGCGGCACGCGCCGTGCGGCGGGGCGGCAAGGCACGCCTGAGCGACGCAGATCACCGCCTGCCCGGCTACAGGACGGCGGAAGAAGTGGGTAGTGTCGGCCCGGACTGATTAAGTTACTGCTTAGTAGTAGCGATACTCGTAGTCCACGTGGTTACTGGAAGACGTTGTACTCGCTAGTAGACACTGGATCGATCCCACCCTCGCAGGCCCGAGGAGCCCCCAATGCAACTCGCCGCGATCATCGTGTCGCTGGTGCTGACCGTGGTCGGCGTTGCGCTCATCGCCCGAGCAGTCGCGCAGATCTACCGGTTCGTCACGCTCGGACAGCCGGTTCCGGCCGGCAGCCGTACCGACAACCCGAAGCAGCGCACGATCACCCTGGTCAGGGAATTCCTCGGCCACACCCGGATGAACCGGTGGGGGATCGTCGGCTTCGCGCACTGGTTCGTCGCCATCGGCTTCCTGACCCTGCCGCCGACGCTGCTCCAGGCGTACGGGCAGCTCTTCCAGGCCGACTGGGTGCTGCCGATCATCGGCGGCTGGCTGCCGTTCGAGCTGTACATCGAGTTCATCGGCCTGATGACGACGGTCGGCATCCTGGTGCTGATCGCCATCCGGCTGCTGAACCTGCCCTCCCGCGCCGGCCGCAAGTCGCGCTTCACGGGCTCGGTCGCGTGGCAGGCGTACTTCGTCGAGTACGTCATCCTCGTCATCGGCCTCGCGATCCTGACCCTGCGCGGGCTGGAAGGCGCGATCCACCACGTCGACGGCTACGAGGCCGCGTACTTCGTGTCGTACCCGCTGGTCCTCGCCTTCAAGGGGCTGGCCCTCGGCACGCTGCAGAACCTCATCTACTTCGTCGCGATGATCAAGATCGGCACCTCGCTGATCTGGATGATCACCGTCTCGCTCAACACCAACATGGGTGTCGCCTGGCACCGCTTCCTCGGCTTCCCGAACATCTGGTTCAAGCGGAACGCCGACGGCGCCGTCGCGCTGGGCGCGCTGCAGCCGATGACCACGGGCGGCAAGGAGATCGACTGGGAGGACCCCGCCGACGACGCCGTCTTCGGTGTCTCCCAGGTCGAGCAGTTCTCCTGGAAGGGCATCCTCGACTTCTCCACCTGCACCGAGTGCGGCCGCTGCCAGTCGCAGTGCCCCGCCTGGAACACCGGCAAGCCGCTCTCGCCGAAGCTCCTGATCATGTCCCTGCGCGACCACGCGCACGCCAAGGCCCCGTACCTGCTGGCCGGTGGCGGCAAGGACATGGAGGGCGAGGAGAAGGCGACCGCCGAGCAGCTGAAGGACGTGCCCGCCTCCGCCCTCGCCGAGGCCGAGCGCCCGCTGATCGGCACGGTCGAGGAGAACGGCGTCATCGACCCGGACGTCCTGTGGTCCTGCACCACCTGCGGTGCGTGCGTGGAGCAGTGCCCGGTCGACATCGAGCACATCGACCACATCGTCGACATGCGCCGCTACCAGGTGATGATCGAGTCGGCGTTCCCGTCCGAGGCGGGGACCATGCTCAAGAACCTGGAGAAGAAGGGCAACCCCTGGGGGCTCGCCAAGAAGCAGCGCGTCGAGTGGACCAAGGAGGTGGACTTCGAGGTTCCGATCGTCGGCAAGGACGTCGAGGACCTCACCGAGGTCGACTACCTCTACTGGGTCGGCTGCGCCGGTGCCCTGGAGGACCGCGCCAAGAAGACCACCAAGGCCTTCGCGGAGCTGCTGCACATCGCGGGCGTCAAGTTCGCGATCATGGGCGGCGACGAGAAGTGCACCGGTGACTCGGCCCGCCGGCTCGGCAACGAGCCGCTGTTCCAGCAGCTCGGCGCGGAGAACGTCGCGATGCTGAACATGGCCTTCGGCGAGGACGATGAGGACGACTCGACGAAGAAGGCCAAGGCCGCGAAGAAGATCGTCGCGACCTGCCCGCACTGCTTCAACACCATCGCCAACGAGTACCCGCAGCTCGGCGGCGAGTACGAGGTCATCCACCACACGCAGCTGCTCCAGCACCTCGTGGACGAGGGCAGGCTGATCCCGGTGACCCCGGTCGAGGGTCTGATCACGTACCACGACCCCTGCTACCTGGGCCGGCACAACAAGATCTACACGCCCCCGCGCGAGATCATCGCCAAGGTTCCGGGTCTGCGGAACGAGGAGATGCACCGCCACAAGGAGCGCGGCTTCTGCTGCGGCGCCGGCGGGGCCCGGATGTGGATGGAGGAGCGGATCGGCAAGCGCATCAACAACGAGCGCGTCGACGAAGCCCTCGCCATCGACCCGGACATCGTCTCCACGGCCTGCCCGTTCTGCCTCGTCATGCTGACCGACTCGGTCAACGGCAAGAAGAACGAGGGCAAGGCGAAGGAGTCCGTCCAGGTGGTGGACGTGTCCCAGCTGCTGCTCGACTCCGTGAAGACCCCGGCCGACCCGGCGGGCGAGGCGGAGTCGGCGGACGAGCCGGAGCCGGAACCGGCGAAGTAGGCGCGCTGAGCGAAACGGGCCGCGCCGCGGCGCGGTGAAGCGGCCGGACCTGCCTCGGGGGCAGGACCGGCCGCTTCCGCCTTTCCCGGCCCGGCACGGGGGCCGGTCGGCCCCGTACGGGGAACACCCGGCCCGGCACGGCCCGGTACGGGGGACAGCCCCATGGGGGTCCCCTAGGGGATGTCACATCTACGCGTCAAAGGCCGGTACTTCCCCGGCCCCGCGCCCCCGTCCCCGGCGGACCGGGTACGTTCGACAACGTGGCTGGATTCAGGATCGGACGCGGCCGGGACAACCGCACCCCGCAGCAAGGGCAACAGCAACCGCGGCAGCAGCCGTACGGCAACCAGGCGGCACCGCAGCCGCCGTACGGCCATCAGGCGCCGCCGTACGGACAGCAGCCGTGGCCGCCCACGGGCGGACCGCAGCCCGGCGGACCGGGCTACCGGGGAGGGCCCGGACCCGGCGGTCCCGGACACGGGGGCCCCGGACACGGGGGCGGGCACTACGGGAACTCCGGGCACCAGGGCGGTTACGCCGGCGGCCCGGACGAGCCGGAGTACTTCGGCGAACCGGCCCCCTACCCGTACCCGCAGGGGCCGAACCCCGGCGACCCGTACGCGAACAACCCCGGCCACACGCAGGCGTTCCGCATCGACGAGGAGCCGTACAGCGACGGCAACGCCTACCGGGCCGGCCACGCGCCCGCCGCGCCGATGGGGCCGCGCCTGCACTGGAAGCAGCTGCTCACCGGCATCGTGACGCGTCCGGGACCGACGTTCTGGCAGATGCGCGACTACGCGGTCTGGGGCCCGGCCCTGACCGTGACGTTCCTCTACGGCCTGCTGGCCCTCTTCGGCTTCGACCAGGCCCGCGAGGACGCGATCCACGCCCCGGTCTCCAGCGCCGTCCCCTTCGTCATCATCACGGGCGTCTGCTTCGTGCTCGGCGGCCTGGTGCTGGGCGCGGTCACGCACACGCTGGCCCGCCAGCTCGGCGGCGACGGCTCCTGGCAGCCGACGGTGGGCCTGTCCATGCTGATCATGTCCATCACAGACGTCCCGCGCCTGGTCTTCGCGATGTTCCTGGGCGGCGAGAACTCGCTGGTCGTCATACTCGGCTGGGTCACCTGGCTGGCCGCGGCGGCGCTGCTGACCTCGATGGTGAGCAAGTCGCACGACCTGCCGTGGCCGAAGGCGCTGGGCGCGTCGGCGATCCAGCTGCTGGCCCTGGTGTCGATCCTGAAGCTCGGCACGATCTGACGCCACCGGCGCACGCCGCGTACGCGAAAGGGCCCCGGCGCACTGCCGGGGCCCTTTTTCGCGCCATGAGGCCGGTGCGTGCCGCTGTTACGCGTCGAGAACCTGTCCACTGCGCCGCACGACGGGCTTCTCCACGCTCCACGGGAAGTTGATCCAGCGATCGGTCTTCTTCCACACGTACTCGCACTTCACGAGCGAGTGCGACTTCTCGTAGATGACCGCGGAACGCACCTCGGCGACATGGTCGATGCAGAAGTCGCGCACCAGCTTGAGCGTCTTGCCGGTGTCGGCGACGTCGTCGGCGATCAGGACCTTCTTGTCCGAGAAGTCGATGACGTTGGGCACGGGCGCCAGCATGACCGGCATTTCCAGCGTGGTGCCCACACCCGTGTAGAACTCGACGTTCACCAGGTGGATGTTCTTGCAGTCCAGCGCGTACGCCAGACCACCCGCGACGAACACCCCGCCGCGCGCGATGCTCAGCACCACGTCCGGCTCGTACCCGTCGTCGGCCACGGTCTGCGCCAGCTCGCGTACGGCGTGGCCGAAGCCGTCGTACGTCAGGTTCTCCCGCACATCGTCAGTCATCGAGCCCTCACACCTGCGTCCGGTGGAAATTCAGGAAGGAGCGCGAAGCGGTGGGACCGCGCTGCCCCTGATAACGCGACCCGTACCGCTCGGAGCCGTAAGGGAACTCCGAGGGCGAACTCAGCCGGAACATGCACAGCTGGCCGATCTTCATTCCCGGCCACAACTTTATCGGCAGTGTCGCCAGATTCGAGAGCTCCAGGGTCACGTGCCCGGAGAAACCGGGGTCGATGAACCCGGCGGTGGAATGCGTGACCAGCCCGAGCCGACCGAGGGAACTCTTGCCCTCCAGCCGGGACGCGAGATCGTTGGGCAATGAAATGACCTCGTACGTGGACGCCAGCACGAACTCACCGGGGTGCAGGATGAACGCGTCGTCCCCCTCCGGCTCGACGGTACGGGTGAGGTCCACCTGTTCGACGGCCGGGTCGATGTGCGGGTACCGGTGGTTCTCGAACACCCGGAAGTAGCGGTCGAGCCGCACATCGATGCTCGAGGGCTGCACCATCGACGCGTCGAATGGATCAATGCGTACGCGTCCGGCGTCGATCTCGGCGCGGATGTCCTTGTCTGAGAGAAGCACCCACCGAGGATACGCAGAACGCGCGGGCCCACCCCCATCGGGCCGCCCGCGCGCCTGTCACCCGCCTGGCTACCGCCGCTCGAGCACCACGGGCACGGCATGCCGCAACCGCGCACACCGGGGACACCTGATCAGCCGGCCGGGCCCGATGCGCCCTGCCCCGAGCTGCTGCATCGGAAACGTGCTGGTAGCGAAAACGTGCCCTTCGGCACAGCGGACGACGGTGCGCTCCATGGAGTCCATCAAGTCCCTTCCCCATCAAGACGTGGACGAGACCGCCACATTAGGGGATGAACAGGACGCCGCTCCACGCGGCACTCCGCCACCCACGCTACGCCCCCAACTCCCGCCCACGCGACGCGATCGAGATGGGGTACAGTGTCCGAGGATGCTCCCCGAAAAGAGCGTCCGAATTTTTCGCGGGTGTAGTTTAATGGTAGAACATGAGCTTCCCAAGCTCAGAGCGCGAGTTCGATTCTCGTCACCCGCTCTTGAAAGAAAGGCCCCGGTCAACGACCGGGGCCTTTCTCATTCAGCCATCCGAACCCGAAGCCGCGCCAGAGTTTCCCCGACAGGTGTTCGGTGCCGACCCCCATCTCTTTCCCGGAGCGAAAGAACCCGCCCTACGACCTCGCCCAGTATCCGCAGGCAGCCGACGACCCAGAGCGCGTCGGCAACCTCCTAGTCCGGCCTGGGCACTGCAAGCTGCCCCTCCGCCCTCGGGCCGGCAACTCCCGTGGAACGTGCTTTCCACGCTCATCCCGGACCTCTCCCTGCTGACTGACCTGCTGCCGTTCCAGGTGCGGATCAGCTGCGGCACATCGTGGGAGGCGGGTCACGCTCTCGCCGAGATGTTCCGCGCCTGCTTCCTGGCCGAGCCCACCCCGGCGATGCGAGCGCTCAAGGAGCTGAAGGACGCCGGCCACCTCGTCGGGCCGGTCACCGCTCGTGCCGGGCCCGACGAGTGCTTCATGCGCCGGTACGACCAGGCCGTACCGATGTCGAGTGGGTCGACGGCGCCAAGGCCCTCCTCGTCGTCGGTCTGCATGCCGACCGACGCAAGGTGCAGGCTCGTGCCCGCGAGCGGGGCATGCAGGTCGTCTACCTCGACCCGGAGGGCTTCTGGCACGACGGCGAGTTCATGCCGTACCCGCTGGAAGGGCCCCAGGACGGTGACCTGGTGTGCCGGGCCACCGCCGCCGAAGCGCTGCCCGCCCTCGTCAACGTCCTGAAGCAGAAACGAGGTTGAGCCACCTGTACGAGGGGGGCCGCGCCAGGTGGGGGCGCTAGCGTGGCGCACCCGGCCGGCCCGGACTCACCGGGCGGGCGAGTACAGGGAAAGGAGCGTCGACCATGCGCGTATCCGTCATCGGCTGCGGTCACCTGGGCATCCCCCACGCCGCCGCCATGGCCGAGATCGGCCACGAGGTCATCGGCGTGGACCTGGACCAGGCGAAGATCGACCGCCTCAACGCCGGCGAGTGCCCGATCTACGAGGAGGGTCTGCCGGAACTCCTGGCTACGCACACCGCATCCGGGCGGCTGCGGTTCACCACCAGCCTCGCCGAGGCGGGCGAGTTCGCGGACGTCCACTTCCTGGCCGTGGGCACGCCGATCGACGCGGACGGGCGGAGCTACGACACCGGGCAGGTCTTCGGCGCCGCCCGCGCGCTGGCCCCGCACCTGACCCGCCCGACGGTGATCATCGGGAAGTCCACGGTCACCGTCGGCACCTCCCGTGACCTCGGCGCACTCCTCGCGCGCCTCTCTCCGGCCGGTGAGGACGTGGAGGTCGTCTGGAACCCGGAGTTTCTGCGCGAGGGCCACGCCATCGACGACACCCTGCGCCCCGACCGCATCGTGGTCGGCGTCCCCTCGGCCCGCGCCGAGGACGTCGTACGCCAGGTGTACGCGCCGCTCCTGGCCGACGGCATCCCGCTGTTCGTCACCGACCCAGCCACGGCCGAGCTGATCAAAGGCGCGGCGAACGCGTACCTCGGCATGAAGATCTCGTTCATCAACGGCGTCGCCGACATGTGCGCCGCGGCGGGGGCCGACGTCCAGCAGCTGACCGAGGCCATCGGCGTCGACCCGCGCATCGGCCGTGGCGGCCTGAACCCCGGCCCCGGCTACGGCGGCGGCTGCCTACCGAAGGACGTCCGCGCCTTCACCGCTTCCGCCCGCACCTTGGGCGCCACCGAAGCCGCAGCCATGCTGCGCGCGGCGGAAGAGGTCAACGAATCACGCCCCACCGCCGCGCTGAAGATCATCGAGCAGACCCTCGGCCGCCCAGTGAACGGCGTACGCGTCACCGTCTGGGGCGCGTCCTTCAAGGCCGGCACCAACGACGTACGCGAATCCCCCGCCCTGGCGATCGCCGCGCTGATGCACCAGCGCGGCGCGACCGTCACGGTCCACGACCCCCACGCCGTGCCCAGTGCGCTACGCCGCAACCCCGAACTCGACTACGCCGACACCCTCGACGCCTCCGTCCAGGACGCCGAACTGATCGTCCTGGCCACCGAGTGGCCCCACTTCCGCGAGGCCGACCCCAAGGCCCTCGCCCCACTGGTCGCGGCCCCGGTCCTCGTCGACCTCCGCAACCTCATCGACGCCGACGCCTGGCGCATGGCCGGATGGACCGTACGCCAGCTCGGACGCCCCGCACAGGACTAGCCGAACCCATCGATCGGAGGTCCGACGTGGACACCCTGTGGGACAACATCGAGAAGCTCTCCGCCGTCTGCCGAGCGGCTGGCGCGCACCTCCCCGACGAGGAGCTCAAGGCCCTCCAGGTCGGCAAGGTCGCCGAAGAGGCCGGTGAGGCGATGCACGCGCTCCACGCCTGAAGGGCCTCACCACCTGCGACGACGCCCACACCTGGTCCGAGGTCCAGAACGACCTGGTCGGCGCCGTCATCGCCGCCCTCCTGGCGATGCACTACATCGACCCCACAGGCGCCCGCGCCACCTTCGACGAGATCGTCCACCGGCGGACACGACGGGGCCGCGAGGCCGCTGCTGCGGCCTGACAGCCTCCGGATGTGGCCGTCGACCGCTCCGGTTGGGCGGGGGCGGCGGCCACGTCCGGCACACAAGCTGCGCCGGGCACCTGCTCCCAACGTGGTAGCACTTTCCCTACTTCATCAAGAGCCGCGCCGCCTCAGCGGTGCGGCCTGCCTCCTGTCTGCGCCCCGGCTGGCCGCGCGCGCCGGCGCGCTCGGCGGCTGCGGGCATGAAGTGAGAGACACCCTCTATGGCTGGGGCGGTCGACTCCACGGCTTTAGGCAGCCAATTTGGCGCGAGCCTCGAAGATCATGGCCCAAAGTCGGGCACTAACGGGCAGGTTCACAAACCTGCCCGATCCGCGGGCTAGCGTAATGGGCCATGATCACTCGCGCCAAATCAGCTCCAGCCCAAAGCCACTCCGCCGCCCTCTCATAGTCACCTCTACTCCGAGTCAAAGCTTCCAGTAAGAGTCCGCCCATGACTAGTTGCCTGCTCATACTCATCCACCAGTAGAGAGGCGAACTCTACTACGGCATCGACGACCATCCCCCCAATTGGACCGTCGACCTCTCTTCGAACGATCCGGTGCCTTAGGTGCAGCGGGCTTCTACACCGCTCAAGAGCATATTCATCGATAACGGACCACTCGCCGTGCACATTACTGCTCGCTGGCGCGAAGAGTAGCCGATATTCACGTTCAAGACCGACCTCGGCCGCCATCTTCCGCATATCCTTCCCTGCGAAGTTCCCACCGAGGTTGATGTCTTGAAATTCCTCCATGATATCTTGATTGACCAGCGCCTCAAGATATTCTACGTAGGCGATCATGTCTTCGTGGGGATCTTGCTCCGCAGCCAGATACTCTTCAAAGTGGAGCTTTAGGAGCTTCAGGCGCCCCATTCCGTAAGCCTTGAAGCGCCGGAAGATATCAGAGTCAACATCGGCGACTGCGAGATACTTGATGATGATCCTAGCCTCAACAACACTTCGCAGCAGCGAAGCCCCGTGCTCCATTGTCCAAAGCGCTGGGTAACCGATGTAGACATTCAGGTATCTGAGTACCCGTGCCACAATCCCGGTGAGCACCTCATAGCGGTCCGGGTTAAAAATGTCAGGATCGGTCGTGTCAGCGAGCTGCAGGAACCGCTCATGAAGAGCCTTGATGTCAGCCTTCATCTCCCGATACGCGGATTCGACCGCGACCTCATGATCGTCGCTGAGGATCGGCTGTGCCTGGGGAGCTTCATGGCGGCGGCAGGGAAACAGACTCCAATTCGACCGCCAGAAAGTCTGCGGCCACGCGGACGACCCTTCACCCCTCGATTCTTTCTCCTCCCTGGCTCCTTCCATCGCACCGAAACTGGCTCGAATAAAGGTCTCGACCTTGGAGGTCTCTTCAGGGGTGGTCTTCATCGGGTATCGGACGATGACGTCTCGCCACTCGTCACGCAGCTCGGACGGCATGGAGATCCTGCCAGCGTGAACATATTGCCGGAAAACCGAGGCCTTGGCGCGGGTTGCAACCGGGTTTTGTCCACCCATTGCAGCAGCGGTTACCTCTTCTAGACCGCGACGCGCAGACTCAGGGTCGATCCTCATCCCGGCATCAAGCCATGGCTGAATAATCCATCGCCCCGGAGCGGACGGGTACATTCCTAGAGCATGCGCGAAGTCTTCAGGAACGATAGTGTCGTAGATATCTCGACGACGCATTTCGCCCAGGACTCGCGCGCGCGTCGCCTCGGGCACCGCTTCGAAATTGCTCAAGCGACCCGTCAAAAGCCAATGTTCTGGGAACCCTGCACGATCCGGACCGATGATCTCCTCGATCCGATCCATGTACTTGACGAGCTTAACCAGGTCGCGAGGATCCCCATTTGCAAGGTGCCAGCAGGACCACAGAAAGTCCGGGTATTGCTCGCGGTCCCACGAAACAGCCCGCAGCTTGTCTCCCACTGCTGCTAGGAGCGGCGGCACCAATATCTTCCCCTGCCGCTTATGTTCAGTGAGGCGGGAGTGTTGCTGCGGGCGGCGTTGCGGGTTCCGCTTCCTAGACTTTGGCACGCATCAAAGATAGACAATCGCGGCGGCACAGGCCACCGATTTTGAAACAGTGAAGCGCCTGACACTTCACGGATGTCCCATCCTCATACGCGACCGCACCCACCCCCGGTCAGCGCTCACGGCCGGGCGGCCTTACGGCCGAGACGCCGACAATCGAACTTTCGTTCCCTTCTTCGCGTCTGTTGCGTACGCCGGTAAGCCGGCAGGCGGACTCGTTCGGCTCCGGACCGGGAAATCCTGCGCCTGCTGATACGCCCGCGCTGCGGCGATGCCGACGCGCGCCTGGCCGCGGGCTTTCGCGTCGAGACCATGACGGCCCCTCGGGGCTTACGCGGGGCCGTCAACCTCCTTGCCGCACACACGCCCACGTCGGAGCAGGTCATGGCATAGATGCGGAAAGCGTACGCGATCCTCGGGAGCAGCAGGATGTGAGCCATGGTCGCCGAGGTCGCGCTTCGCCAGCCGGAACGCGTCCCTCCTGACCTCCGGCAGCGACGACATGACCCACCGCTGCGGCACCCAGTCCGCATCCCTCCCGCTTTTACTCCGACGCACGGGACCACCACCGAGCACACCCCCGGCAGGGTCCGCGGCACCGCTGCCCTCGTGCCCCATCCGTGCCCAGCAGAGCGGACAACAGCGGTCAGGTGCGGCCTCCGCAGACCCTGGCCATCTGAACCGTCGCATGGGAAAGCGCAGGTCAGAACCTCTTCGAGGGTCAGAGAACCGCTGATTCCCAAGCTCAGAGCGCGAGTTCGATTCTCGTCACCCGCTCTTGAAACAAGCTCCCAGGTCAGAGACCTGGGAGCTTCGTTGCTACCCGAGCCGCGTGTCAGCTCTGCTACTGGCGTAGGTGGCGGGAGGCAGCAAGGCACGATGACAGCCACGTCGCCTCATGGCGATTTATGATCAAGTCGCCGACGGTGATCACTCCGTCCATCACACTGCCGACCCGTACTGAGTGGTCGCCGACGCGGAACATCTGCCAGTCGGCGTCGCTGTGCCAGAACCGGGCGGTTTTCTCTCCCCGGCGCTGGGCGAAGACGAGTTCCTCTCCGTGCTCGTTGAGGAAGTAGCCGACGTAGTCCCTTCCTGTAATCGCGCCCCCGCACAAGCGGGCCAACAGCCGCTCGATCGAAGGCTGGTTGTCTTCGGTCATGCCGTGGGCTCCTCGGTCTGGTCAGGATCCTGCTGCGCTGACGCGAGGGCCAGCATCCGGGCTGCTGACTCCAACAGAGTCTCGTACGTGATCACTTCAAGCCGTGCCGCGTGTGTGTTGTAGGTGCGGAGTGTCTCCGCGATCTCCTTGGGGGTAATGCCACCTCTAACGAATCGCGGATGCCCGATCACAACCGTTGCCGAGGCTCTACGGGTATCGACTCCGTGGTTCGCGAGGATGGACTCGCGGTTCTCATCCATGGTGCGGAGGTAGTTCTGAGCCTGCGACACCGCGCGGTGGGCATCGGCACCCAACATGAGGTGGCCGCTGCGGCGGATCACCAGGTCCTTGATGTTGGCACGCTTGAGTTCCACTACATGAAGAGATCCATCACCGCGCAGGAGCGGAATATCCAGAATCGTGTCCGCGGTGTACTGCCTACGTGCCAGTTCTGCCACGTAGGCCCCGCCGAAGATCCATTCCTGATTCTTCAGACGGGCGTGGAGGGCGCTCTCCGAGCTCGACTCGTTCTCCACCACAGTGCGCAGAGCGTCGAGTCCCGCTCGCCGAGCCTTCAGCTCCAGCAACTGAGCCAGCAGCTCCGCGTCGGCATCCGCGAGGAAATCACCCACCATCCGCGCTGCCTCGGCCGAGGCCGGTTGCGGCAAATTCCTCATGATGAGCTCCATGTGCCCGTACTGCTGGAGTCGCCTCCTCTCTCGTGTGGGAAGCCGGATCCCACCCTCCTCTGTACCGAGACCCAAGTGGTCCACGGACAGGGATATTCCGCGAAAGAGGTCCCGCGCATCGGCGACCGTCGCCTCCGGATTGTCCCTGGAGAGGGCGTCCAGAACGGCCACCGCCCGATCGGCTCCTATAGCCACCAACCTGCGCATTCCTTCCTCGCTACGATGCCGAGCTTTCTCGTCGTAGTAGTTCTCGAGGATCTCCAGGAACAATTTGCCGCCGGCGTAGGCAGCGAAGCGCTGGAATCGCTGTGCAAGTTCGAAGTCTCCGAACAGGAGCGATTCTTTGGCGACGTCTTCCAAGGCGTTCACCAACGGCCTGCCCTTGCCGTACCTGGTACGGCCGAAGGCAGGGCCCATGACAGCCAGCACTGCATCGATGCGATCGAGCACGCTCGGGTGCTCAGTGAGTTCCCTCGCCCTGCCAACCATCTGCCAAAGCGTGAAACCAGAACGGAATGTCGTCATGCGGTGACCTTAGAAGGAAGCTCTGACAGCGACCGGGTTCAGTAGATCGCGGCCAGCCCGACTCGATCAGACAGGGGAGCGGTGAGCATGTAGTCCGGCATGCAGGGTCGAGGGAGGAAGCAAAGGCAGGTGCGTGCATACTCCAGTATGCTTGGCTCATGTCGTCAACGACTCGCATCACCGTCACGCTCCCCAGCGACCAGGTGGCGGAACTCCGCAAGCTCACGGACAACGTCTCCGGCTACGTAGCGGAAGCCGTAGCCCGGCAGATCCGGCACCAGCTCCTGGGCGACGACCTTCGCCGCCACGAGGAGGAGCACGGAGGCTTCAGTAGCGAGGAGCTCGCCGAGGCCCGCGCGAGCATCTTCGGCTCCGCCGGTTCTTCCAAGGACGCGGACGCCGCGTGAGCGAGCGCATCGAAACCTTTGTCCTGGACTCGGAAGGGCTCTCCGCCTGGATCGCGCAGGACCGCAAGCTCCTGGCAATGCTGCAGGTCTTCCACGACATGGGAGCCGACCTGGTGATCGGGGCGAACACCATCGTGGAACTAGCCCACTCCCGCACCAACATGCCTCGCCTGAACTGCGCCCTGTCCCGTATCAAGGTGGAGCCGGTCACCGAGCAGGCGGCGAAAGCCGCGGCTGAGCTTCTCAAGGGAGCCGGACTGCACGGGCACAAGTACGCCATCGACGCCACGGTGGCCGAGGTCGCCCTCCGCCAGCCGAAACCCGTCGCCCTGCTGACCTCCGACAGCGACGACATGAGCAAGCTCTGCGGCAGCCAGGTTCGCATCATCCCTCTCTGACCAGTCGGCCCGCCCGGATCACGCGGTGCACGGCCGGCTCTCGTGCCCCACGCGTGGCCAGCAGAGCGGGCAACAGCAGTCAGGTACGGCTCCCAGAGAGCGGAAGCTGCCCCTGACCAATCCGAAACCGCAGGTCAGATGGCCTGTGCCTGTAACTGCCGAGGAACCGTTGATTCCCCAGCTCAGAGCGCGAGTTTGATTCTCGTCACCCGCTCTTTAATGAAGGCCCCGGTCAGTGACCGAGGCCTTTTGTTCGTTCGACTCTCTTTCCGCGCGGCTGCGCTCACATGCCTCACCGGTCGAAAGCAGTCAGGGTCCTGGAACCGCTGATGGTGGTGAGTGTGGTGTCCTACGGTGTTCAAGGTCGATAGCGAATGCGAACGGGGGGTTCCATGGCTGAGGGCACGGCGTTGGCGGATCGGATTGCCGATCAGCGGGCCGGGGTGGGTGATCCGCGGGCGTTGCTGGGGGAGTTTCGGCGGGCTGTGGTGTTGGTGCCGTTGGTCGGTGGTGGGTTGTGGACTGCGGAGTTCGGCGGGGTGCGCTGGGTCTGCGGGTTCACGGACGAGGTGGCGTTGGCGCGGTTCGCGCGAGGGCGGGCTTCTGTTGATGGCGCTGGGGCGGCTGGGCGGTCATGGGAGTTCGCGGAGTTGCGGGGAGCACGGTTGCTGGACGAGGTCGTTCCGGCGAGGGGGGTGCCGGCCGGCGTCGCGGTGAACATCGCTGATCCCGAGGGGTCCATGTTCTTCCCTCCCGTGGCAGGGATCGTGCCGGACGCCGTTGCCGTCGATGAGGAGGGTGTCGCGGTGTCGCCACGCGAAGACGCTGGGCGTGGGCTGTGAGCGGCGGTGGGGCGGGGGATCTGCACGTTGATCCGGCCGTGGGAGATCCAGGACTGGCTTTACCGCTTCGACCCCGACGAGGACTCCCGGGGCTGGGAGTGGTGGGACGCCACACTGGTCGGGCCGTCCCGCGTCCACGTCTGGGTGGACAGCTGGGGAGAATCGTTCTTCGGCTGCCAGGAACTCCTCTGGGCCACATACGTAGCCGGCGCGGTCCGGGTCGTCGGCCCCACGCTCGAGAAGTCCACGGTGTGGTCGGCGGGGGTAGCCGACTCGCTGAGGAATCCGCGGCAACGGCCGGCGACATGACGGACTACGACCTGCCCACCGCGAGGGACGAATGCACGCAAAGATGAGAAAGGGCTTGCCGACCCGGCGAGGGATGGGCGTGCGAAGTAATCCTCGGATGCGGGAGATCCTGCGGATGACGGATCTCTCCGACCTGACGGATGGAGACATTCCTCCGTTTTTCCGCGAGGTCGTGGAACGTGGTTGGTCCGTCACTCCCTCTGGGGGAAGGGTGCTGGCCGATCTCTGTCCGGAGACGTTCAGTACCTACGCCGACCGAATCGCAGAGGAAACAACGATCAACGGGAGGGGAATGACCGACTACGACCTCCCTGCCGCACCGCACGAACGTACGCCCCTCCTCGTTCGGCGGTGCCTGGCGTACGTGTGGGCCTGCCTCCGGAAGGCGCATGCGCATTTCGGTGACACTCAGGTGACGGCGTACGTATCCCTCTCCTTCGCTGACACTGAAGAGGCTCTTCTCACCTCGAACGTCACCTTCTGCACCCCGCTCCCCGATGTTCGCCCCTACATTCCGGATGTGGAGGCCGTCACGGACGCAGCCATCGCAGAGGTCACGATGGAGAGACAAGCTATCCCGAACGAAACTCACTCCGGTCAGCTGGGGATTTTGTCCAGCCTCGGGGATTACGAACCGGCCTGGTTGGCCATCGGCCACAAGCGTGTCGTTCCAGTGCCTGCCGGCTCGCGCGTGGACGACGCTCTGGTCCAGCGCATCACTAGAGGCTGCCGAACGGGAGGAGCGGACGCTCTACTGGTGATGGTGCTCGGGTCAGAAACTGTTGGTCGAACCTGGCGGCTGATTGCACCAGACGTAGCGGCATCGGAACTCGTTGGAGTCAGCTCTCCCCTCCTTCTTGCCTCGTCGGACCAGCAGGGTGCGGTTCTGTTCTCCCGCCCAGGGTATGCGCTGGTGGCAGGGACAGCAGAATTCCTCAAGGGCGCCGTTCCGGAAGGGGTGGACGGAGGGCGCGCTCGCTTCGGGCGATACGCTCGCGCCGCAGCCAAGCGATGGCCAGAGTTCAAGGACATCTCGCAGTCATTTCCTCCCCGCCACATTGCCTGGGCCCGTGCACGGGAAATTCCCGCCGGAACAAACGCTGCCCGTCAGGTGAAAATGATGCAGGCCTTCGCTGCGGGGTCCATCAGCGGAGCGGACTTCGCCCGCGAGTGGCTGGACGCCCGGCGCGCGTCCCAGAATGACGGCGAGAGGCTCCGCGACCCGCTCCTCGCGGCCTTCGATCAGATCTTCTCTCTGTTGGAGGACTATTCCATCGATCCGGCCCTTAAAGATCCTGGTGACCTATCGGATGAAGAGCTGGTGGATGCGGTACGGGAAGTCATGGAGCGTACCGATGGATTTGGATGATCTACGGTATGCGCCTACCTTCGGAAGCTCATGACGACCTTGGAGTTAGCCGCATGTATGAGTTCCATGGCTGGTTCGGCATTGCCGAATCAACTGAAGAGTCGGACACCGGAACCCTGGACGCGGGAATCTCGGAGCTGCGCGCTGACATCAGCCGAATCAACTGGGCCACTGGCGAGGTCACACTCAGAGCACACAATGGCGAGTTCTTCGTCACCGCCAACGGGCTGATGAACCGCCGCCGCGATGAGTCCGATGAATTGGATACCCTCCTCCGGAAAATCTGCGTCCGATTTCCCGGCTCCTGGGGGTTGCTCTACGAGCGTTCCTCCGACATGGAGATGCCGCCGGGCCAGGGAGCGTTCCGTGTTCGAGTGATGGCCAGGGGCCAACTGCACATTCGCTTGGACCCGTTCCTTTCGCCGGTCCGGCCGGTTATCGAGGACTGACGCCAAGGGTGGTGGGGCGGGATACCGGCTGTGGGACGGAGCACCGCGGTTCATGCGAGAGTGCGTGAAACCTGCCGGGCCGCAGATGCGTTCGCCCGGTGCCTGCTCGCGGTGCAGGGGCTCATCGGGGTGGCTTCCTTCCTACGCCCCAGGCGAGGCCGAACCCGTAGGCCTCGTCGAGCTGTTGTTGGCTGCCGAGGTAGTGGTGCGGGGTGAACCACCGGCCTTCGCGTCGGAGGTTCAGGCCGTTCGGTTCCGGCGTGATCAGCGCGATGGCGCACGAGGTGGCACCGGCCGGTGAGTCGTCCAGGTGGATACGCCACGTGCCGTCCGGCGCCGACACCGTGACGATGCCCCCTAGGCGCCGGAAGTCCACGGCCCCCTCGTAGACGTACACATAGACGAGTAGCTTGGAGAATTCCCTCCGGTGCTCCAGGCTGATCCTCAGAGTCTCCCCGTCCGACGAGGCGCCGCTGCGATCGTCCTGGTCCAGGCTGACGTAGGGCCACTCGGTGAGCGATCCGAATGCCTCCCCGAGCGGCTGTATCGCCGTGCCTAATCCGTCTCGGGTCTGCACCATGCAGCCCAGGTCGAGGTCCGCCTCCGAGGATGCCGACCAGTTGAGGTTGACCTGCATCACTCCGCGGCCCGAGATCCGGGCCGCAGGCGCCGATTTGGTGAGCTCGACCGGCCCACGACCGGCGGCGGAGGGCCTCCCCGCCTCGGCCCTGCGTGCTGCCGCCGACCCGGTTCTCGCCCCGGCTCCCAGCCGGATGACACCGCGCCGGCGCCCGTCTCCACTCATGAGAACTCCCCCTCGAATGACGTTGCCGGAAGTCGTACTGACTGAACGAAATATGGTCTACCATTGCGCACCCGGTGAGGGTGATGTGAATGTCCTCTCCGGTTGATCATGCAGGACGGGAGTGGCGTCGAGAGACCCTCCGCCACTTCAGCCGTGGACACAACGGGTTCGGCGATCTGCCGCGCCAGGGCGGGGAATGTCCGTGGGGGGACCTCTCGACAAGAAGGTGACGGCTCGTCACCTGGAAGATCTGGCGCAGGAAGCCGAACTGGCACCGGTCGCCGAAGGACTGAGCGCTCTGGCACAGGCCATCGGCTCGGACGAGGAGGGCGCCCTCGACGCCTGGTGCGAACTGGACCTGCTCCACCACTTCGCCAGAGCCGAAAGCGTGGCCGCACCCGAGCCCGACCGACGCGCCGGCTGGACTGCCCGCCTGGACTGGGTACTTGGGGGCATGGTCTTCCTCCCCCTGCTGTTCACGTGGTTAGGACTCGCACAGGCATCCAGCGCGTACGGAGCTCTTACCGGGGCCGATCCCAAGGCGGCTGACCGGCCCTTTCTCCAGCTCTGGCAGTCGGGCTTCCAGGGCCACCTGGACAGCCTGTTCCGGTTCGGGCATGTGGCCCTGGCCGGGTGCATCACGCTGGGGGCGATGCTCGGACTCGCCTTATGGCACGGCTGGCTGCGCAGTGCCGCTGATCGCCGTGAGCAGCTGGCGGAGGAACGGTCTCGTGCCGCCCTCACCCGTCTGGTACCGGTTCTCACCAGCGCACAACTGCTCCTCAACGCCCACCGCTTCGCGTCGCCGCAGCGCTTCGCCGCCGAGCTCAACGCAGCGGCCGGCCGCGTCCAGCGCATGCAGACGAAGGCGATCAGCAGCCAGGAACTGCTGGTACGTGCCGCCGAACTCGTGGGCCAGTCCGTGGACAAGGCCGAGCAGCGGCTCGAACAGGCGGCTGACGCGGTTCTGCCCCTCAAGGAACTGCTCGCCGGCATCGACACCTCGGTAGCCGAGAGCGGCACGGCCATCGGCGGTGCGATCCGCGAGCTCGACGCACCGTTCACCGAGGTGGGCCGCCGGCTCACCGATGCCGTCAACGCACAGCGCGAGACCCTGGACAAGTCGTTCGAGGAGCTCCGGACGAACGTCGACGAGGTCCGCGCGTCCCTGCTCCGGACGACGTCCCACCTGGAAGTCGCGATCACCGGCAATGGGGACGGCCTGCAGTCCACCCTCAATCAAGCGGCCTTGCGCATCGAGGACTCCGTCACCGGGCTGACCGCGGCCCAGCGGGAGTTCACCACGGGGCTGGAGGTCGTCTCCGATCTCAACGGACAGCTGATCAACCGGCTCGGTACAGCGGCTCAGCGGACCGGCGACGCCGCCGACGCCTCGCGGGAGGCCGTCAGCGGCATCGTGACCAGGAGCAAGGCCCTGCACGAGGCGACCGAACGGTTCGCGACGGTGGCAGATGCCCTGGAACGTGCCGTGCTGGCCGCAGAATCGGCGCAGGCGGGGGCCCAGTCCGCGCAGGCCGGCGCCCAGTCCGCGCAAGCCGATGCCCGGTCCGCGCAGGAAGCGGCCGATGCGGCCGACGCGTCCCGGTCGCTCGCGGAGGAAGCGCTGCGGCAAACCAAGGAGGCCCAGCTCCCGATCGGTCCCAGCCTGTGAGCCGCGTTCCCCGTAAGGGCTTCCGGTTCAATCCGGTGCATCTGGCCGGCTGGCTCTTCGCCGACATGCTCCTGGTGCTGGCCCTGGTGTCCATGGGCGACCGCGGTGACCCGCTCGCCGCCGAGGCGTCCGGGGCTTCGCCTCGTCCATCCGCCTCCACATCGGCGACCGCACCCAAGCCCAAGCCCAGCCCGACCGGGCCGCGGTCGGTGGAGCGCAAGCCGGTGAAGTTCGAAGTGACCGCATCCGCCGGTGACACCGACGCCATGGTGAGCCAGCTGACGAGGAAGACCGCGCGGTACAAGGGGCGTACGGCCGCCTTCGTCATCACGTTCGGGAACGCTCCGGAGACCGGCGTCGGCCAGGCATACGCCGAAGAGATCAACAAGGCACTGAAGGTCGCTCGGCCCACCATGTTCCGCGGCGCGACCCCTCGCAACTTCTGGAGCAAAGGGTCGACGGGTTCCGCCGATCTGGAGATCTACTTCTTCACTCGCTGACGGCCTCACCGTCCTGCCAACCTCATTGGAGCGTCCATGCAGATCCTTCCCTTCTACCTCGTGTGCGACGAGTCGGCGTCGATGTCCGGTGAGGCCATAGACACCGTCAACGCGGCGCTGCCCGAACTGCACCAGGAGATCAGCGAGAACCCCACCGTCGCGGACAAGACCCGGTTCGCCCTGATCGGGTTCTCGGACAGCGCGGCCGTTCTGCAGCCGCTGGCCGACCTGAGTGAGCTGACGACGCTGCCGTCCCTGTCCGCCGGAGGAATGACCTCCTTCGGCTCCGCCTTCCGGGTCCTTCGGGATGCCATCGAGAAGGACGTCACCTCGCTGAAGGCGGAGGGGAACGAGGTGTACCGGCCGGTGGTGTTCTTCCTCTCCGACGGCCTGCCCACGGACGACGGGTGGGAGAGCGCCCTCGAGGATCTGGAGGACAAGGCCAGGTTCCGCTACGCCCCGAAGATCATCGCGTTCGGCATCAGCGAGGCCGATCCCGCGATCATCTCCCGCGTCGCCAACTTCCGCGGCTTCATGCAGAACGACAGCGCCGTCACCCCCGCCTCCGCGCTGCGCGAGTTCGCCAAGAGCCTGACCCAGTCGATCGTGACGTCGGCGACGAGCATGGCCGCCCAGGGGAACAACGGCTTCGACCTCCAGGTGGAGGAGACGATTCCGGGCTTCACCACTCTCTCCCTCGACAAGCTGTGAGCGGCTCGATGAACCACGCGGAGACGGCCGGATCTCACCCGTATCCCGATCCCGGCCCGGTCGGCGGCCCAGTCGGCGGCTCGGCCATGAGCCATGGGACGTCGCAGTTGCCCTGCCCCTCCGAGCAGCAGGAGCCGGAGCCGTCCGTGGCCTCGGACCTCTCCCGCGCCCTGCCGCCCGAGGTGCCGCGGCCCGTCGAGGCGCCAGCTTCCCCGGCGGTCGAAGCAGTCGAAACGGCCGACGCGATTGCCCCGGCTGACTCGGCCGACGCGATTGCCCCGGCTGCCCCGGCCGACGCGTCCCGCGCGATGTCCACGGACGGCCCCGGCCGGCCGGCGTCGGGCCGCGGGCTCCCGCTGCACACCGGCAAGCGCCCTCCCCGCTACCCGCCCCATCCTCTGCGCACCCCTTCCCTTCACGACGGTGACGAGGTCGCGGCGTTCAACCCTCATGTGCTCCTCGACGGCTGCACCGAAGGTCACCTCACCGTGCGGGCGGCGTCCGTACGGGGCGACTCGCACAACTGGGAGGGCACCTGCCGGCAGGACTCGATGCTGGTCACCCGGATCGGCCCGCCGCACGCGGAAATGCTGCTGCTCGCCGTGGCGGACGGCGTGGGATCGGCCGCCTACTCGCACAGTGGCTCGTACGTGCTGTCCCGGATGGCGGCCACCTACCTGCACCAGGACGCGGAGAGCATCCACACCGCGATCTGTACGGGTGACCTGGCCGAACTCGGAGCCCTTGCCAACAAGTCCTTCGCCGGCGCGGTCTCGAAGCAGCGCGCGAGCTGGGAGCGCCGGGCGGCCAGTGACCGCCTCACCTACTCGGACAGCGACTACGCCACCACCCTCCACGTCCTGCTGGTGCCCACCGACCCCGGCATCCGGGACCGGGCCCTGTTCGGTGTGGGGGACGGCGGTCTGATCTCGCTGCGTCAACGGCAGTGGCTGTCCGGCGACGAGGGCGCCGGGGGAATTCTCGACACACGCACCGAGGCTCTCCCTCATGCCTACCGCACGGCCAAGGCCCGGCTGTTCCGCACCGCCCCCGGTGATGTGCTGCTGCTCGGCACGGACGGAATCACCAATCCGCTGATGCAGAAGGACCCGGAGTTCGCGCAGATCCTGACCGCCGCGTGGTGCTCCGGCGAGATCCCGTCGATGTCCGACTTCCTGTGGCAACTGCAGACGCGCGCGGTGTCCTACGACGACGACCGCACCGCGATCTGTCTGTGGGAGGGAACACCGTGACGGCCGCTGACGGCAGCGACGTCGAGCGCTCCTCGCTCGTCCTCGGCCAACGGCTGGGCAGCGGCGGTCAGGGAGACGTGTTCGCGCTGGACGGCGACGCGGTCCTCCTCAAGGAGTACAAGAACCCATCCGAGGTGGACGGCACCGAGCTGGCCCGGCTGGTGGACTTCCGGCAGTCGCTGCCCCCTTCCGACCGGACCCGGCTGGACGAACTCGCCGCATGGCCGTTGTGCCGGGTGGTTCAGCAGGGCCGGCCGGTCGGATTCGTGATGAACGCGGCACCGCAGTGGATGACCTGGGTCAACGGGGCCGGCAGCCGGCGGTTGCAGGAAATGCAGTTCCTGCTCAGGACGGCGAAACCCGGCTGGCGGCAGATCGTGCAGCCTGCTCCCGAACAGCGCCGGGATCTCGCCCGGTCCTGTGCCGAGGCCATCGCCTGGTTCCACGCGGCCGGTCTGGTGGTGGGCGACATCTCCCATGCCAACGCCCTGTGGGCGCTCTTCCCGAACCCTGCGGTGTATTTCCTGGACTGCGACGGCTTCCGGCTCGCCGGCAGCGGCGCCGTCCTGCCGCAGGCCGCCACCCCCGACTGGAACGACCCGCTCGCCCCCTCCACCGAGGCGACGGTGGACACCGACGCCTACAAGACGGCACTGATGGTGACGCGGATTCTGACCCGCGACGCCTATGCCCGCCCGGACGAATCGCTCTCCTTCGTCGAAGGCTGCCTGGACGACCGGCGTGAGGCCGCCGTGCGCACGCTCCTGGCCCAGGCGAAGGGCCCGCGCGGAACCCGCCCCAAGCCCGGCGAGTGGAGCATCGCGCTGAGCGAGCGCGGCACGATCAAGCTGAACGCCGTCACCCGGCGACCGCGGCCCGCCGTCGACCGCTCGATGTTCGACGTCGTACGGGACCGGAAACCGATCCCCCTGCGGAAGCCCGCCCCCTGACAGCAGGGTCGGCGCCCGGCCGGCAGGGCGGCTCCCTCCGGGTCGCAGGCGTTCGGCCGGGGTCAGTCGCGGGTGTACATCGTGAACGGGCTGCCCGGGGTGCGGCGGGCTGTGACGAGTTGGTCCTTGTATGTGAACAGGGCTGCCAGTTCGGTGTCCGTGCGGATCATGTCCAGGCCGGTGTCGATCTTCTCCCGCTCGTCGCCGTCGGCCGCGTCGAGGACCCGCAGCTCTTCGTGGCCGTCCTCGCGGGAGCCCTGGTCGGAGAGGACGGTCACCCGGTCGCCGGTCACGTCGAGGCCGCGCAGGCCGCCCGCGACGGCCACGTTCTCCAGCCAGAGCCGGCGGCCGTCCTTGAGGTCGAAGGCGACGACGCGGCCCCGGTGCGCCCTGCCGGACAGGCCCTCGGCGCCGACGTAGAGGCGCCCGTCCCGGACGGACACGAGGGCCGGTACGTGGGCCCGCAGGTCGCCGTAGTCGCCCTTGAAGTCGATCCGGGCCGTGGTCTTCCCGGCCTCGTCGAAGGCCAGGAAGGCGCCCGGCGCGAGCTCCCTCGTAGCGGTCCGCACCATCGCCGGTTCGGCGGAGACCAGGGCCAGTTGTCCGTCCGGCGCGGGCACCGCGCGACTGCCGAGCGGCGCGGTCCAGCGCAGCCGGCCGTCGTCCGGGGCGAACGCGGCGAGGCTCAGTTCCGTGCGGTCGCAGGCGAGGACGGCGACGACCTGCCGCTTCCCGGCCTCGACCTGCTCGGGCACGCAGCCCTCGGGAACGGCCGCCGTCCAGCGCTTGGCGCCGGTCCGCAGGTCGAAGGCGCGCAGGGCCTTCGCACCGGGGATGCCGGGCCGCATGTCGATCGCCCAGTCGTCGTCGGCGTCCCGCAGGACGGCCAGCCCGCCGCCCGCGGCGACCATCCCGGTGAGCGTCTCGGTGAGTCGGCCGCCCGCCGTGCGGGCGGTGTGCCAGCGCTCGCGGCCGGTCGTGAGGTCGAGCGCGGCGACGGTGGTGCAGCCCTCGGGCGTGCTGCGGCCCCGTGCGATCAGTACGACGGAGTCGACCGCGTTCCGGCTGACCGCGCAGACGCGTTCCCGGCCGGGCGGGGTGTACTCCCAGCGTGCCTTCCCCGTATCCGCGGCGAAGGCGGTGACCTTGTCGTACCGGCTGCGGACGAGTGTGTCGCCGACCAGCCAGGCGCCGTTGCCCCGTTCCTCGACGAGGTTGTCGGCCGGGGCCTCCCAGACGACGCTCAGCGAGCCCCCGAAGGCGGAGCAGCCGGTGGTCGCGGCGACGAGGAACGCGGCGGCCGTCGCGAGGAGTCGGGTGCGTGCCCTTCTCCGCCGGCCTGCCCGTTCCCGGCCCGATGCCTGTCCCGTACGCGTTGTCATGCCGCCCCCTGCCCCCCTGGCCCGAACATTCGGGCGAAGTCAGCGTACGGGCAAGGCCGGTCAACGTGTCCGCCACCGCACCGAACCCGGCGGAACCCCTGCGTGGCCGTACGTCGCCGACCTACGCTGGGCCCGAAGGCGGGCGAACCGGAGGAGACCGGTATGGACGCGATCACGGCAGCCGCTCTCACGGCCATGGCCGGCAGTGTCGGCGGGGACGCCGGCCGCCAGGCATGGCAGGGACTCACCGCGCTGGTCAGACGCCCGTTCCGGCGCGCGTCCCCCGAGGACGGCGACTCCGCCGCGGACTCCGGGATCAGCTCCGGCGAGCGGGAACTCGCGGAACTGGAGCGCGATCCGGCCGACCCGCTGCGCGCCCAGGCCCTCGCGACGGCGCTCGGTGTACGGGCCGCGCTGGACGGCGAGTTCCGCGCCCTGCTCGACTCGTGGTGGCGGGAAGCGCGGAGCGGTACGGGCGGCGATGTGAGCAACAACGTCAGCGGAGGCACGCAGAACGCGCCCCTGCTCCAGGGCCGGGACTTCTCGCAGATCACCTTCAACCTGGCCGAGCGCGACGAGGACCGCTAGCGACGCCTCACAGGGCACGCCCCTTCTCCGCGCCCCCTTTTCACCTCTCTGCGCCCTGTCGGAGGGCGTCCGTGCCAGAACGCCGCAAGGTTCTGGCAAGGCTTCCGCCAGGGTTCCGTCCCAGCTGCCGGGCATCCCAGCGACACAGGCAGTTCGTGGCACACGGAGGAGAATCAATGGGGGACGCCATGTCGGCGTTGAGCACGACCGGAACGGGCACGAGCGGGGCGGGTACGACCGGAACGGGCACGGCTGCGGCGGGTACGGCTGCGGCGGGCCGGTTCGAACCGGAGGCCGTCGAGGCGAGGGGGCCGGAGACACGGCAGTGGCTGACGCTGGTGGGACGGAAACGGGTGCTGGCGGTGGTCCACACCGTGACGTACGGGAAACGCCTGCTCGACGTCCTGGCGCTGCTGGAGGCCGACTTCCGGCTCCAGGTCTTCTTCACGGCGCCGCCGCACGCCTTCGGTGACGGCGTGCCCGCCTTCCTCGCCCGGCTCGGGAGCGTGGTGCTGCCGTGGGAGCAGGCCACGGGCATGACCTTCGATCTCGCCCTGGCCGCCGGGCCGCGCGGCGTGGAGTACGTGAACGCGCCGCTCATCACCCTGCCGCACGGGGCCAACTATCTGAAGCGGGTGAGCGAGGGGGCGAACTCCGGCGTGGCGGGGCTGCGCAGGCAGGACCTGTCACCCGGCGGCAGGCTCCCCGCGGCCGTGGGCGTGCCGCACCACGACGAGCTGCGCGAACTCGCCCACACCTGCCCGGAGGCGCTTCCGCTGGCCCATGTGCTCGGTGACCCGGTGCACGACCGCATCACGGCCAGCCTGCCGCTGCGGGCCGCGTACCGCAGGGCGCTCGGGCTCGCCGAGGGGCAGAAGCTCGTCGTCGCGGTCTCGACCTGGGGAGCCCATTCCTCCTTCGGCCGGTTCGACGCGCTGCTGCCGCGGCTCATCTGCGAGTTACCCGCGGCCCGCTACCGTACGGCGCTGCTCGTCCACCCCAATGTGTGGGCCGGGCACGGCGCCTATCAGGTCCGGTCGTGGCTGTCGCGGTGCGTGCACCTGGGCATGGGGATCGTGCCGCCGGAGGCGGACTGGCGCAGCGTGCTGATCGCGGCGGACTGGATCATCGGCGACCACGGATCGGTCACGCTGTACGGCACGCTCACCGGGGCGCCGATCCTGCTGGCCGCCGCGCCGGAGCACGAGATCAACCCCGCCTCACCGGCCGCGACCCTCGCCGCCCTGGCTCCCCGGCTGTCGCCCACCCATCCGCTCGTGGATCAACTCGCCTATGTGTCCCGCGAGTACCGGACGGAGGAGTACGCGCCGATCAGATCGCGCATCACCTCCGAGCCGGGCCGGTTCAACCGGAACACGCGCCGGCTCATGTACGGGCTCCTGGGCATCGGCCAGCCCGCGCACGAGCCGGTGACCGTACCGCTGCCGGAGCCCCTGCCGCCGGCCGCGTGGGCGCCGGGGCGCGGGGAGGCGCTGGCGTGAAGCGGCTGGTCGTGGTCGAGGCGGACCCCTTCCCCGACGTGCTGTGCGCCCGCTGGGACGGTACGTCGTTCAGTGTGCGCCTGGGGCCCGTGCGACCGGCCCATCGCGCACCGGTCGCACTGACCGCACCGGTCGCACTGACCGCACCGGTCGCATTGGCCTCGCCGATCGCACCGGTCGCATCGGTCGTCGACGAGCACCTGGTCGTCGACGTGGACGCCTGCCGGGACGCCTCGCTGCTGGGGTGCGGGGACGTGCTCCAGGGCAGCCGGGTGTGTTCGGTGGCCGGGGGCCTGCGGCGGCTGGCCCGGCTCCTCGCGGCGTATCCGGGCTGCGGACTGGCCGCGGTGCCGCTGGCCGGGGGTGCCGGCGGTTGGGCCCTCGCCAGTGGGTTCGACCGGTCCGTGGTGCTCGTACCGGACGATCCGCATCACGGGCGTGCGGCGGCCGGAGCACCGAGGGAGCCGTCCCTGCTGCCGTCCTGCGTGCATGCCTGGCTGGTGGCGGGGCGGACGCTGCGGGAATGGCCGTACGCCCGCGCCGCGACGCCCGCCTGATCAGCGCAGCGGCATCACCGGGCCGGGGCGGTTCGTCCACACCCCGGCCCGGTGACGCCGCAACGTCACCCGCCCCCAAGTCGGCGCGCGTCGGCCGGGCTCGTCGTCTCGAACAGGGCGCGGGCCCGTCCCAGCAGCTCCCGCGCGCCGGCCTCGTCGCCCTGCTCCCCGGCCGTCTCCCCCAGCAGCTCCAGGGCGCGGGCCTGCCAGAAGGCCGCGCCGGACCCGGTGAAGACCGCCAGCGCATCCCTCATCATCGCCAAGCCCTCCGCGTACGCCCCGGCGCGCGTGCGGGCGCGGCCGAGCAGGACCAGGGCCCGCGCCGCGTCATGGAGGTCGTCCACCGCCACCAGGGCGGTGTGCGCCCGGCCGAAGAGATCGGCGGCCTCACGGGGGTCGTCCGCCGCCAGCGCGATCTCGCCGAGGATGATGCGGGCGAGGGCCGCGCCGCGCGGGTAGCCGCAGCCCTCCCACACGGTGATCGCCCGGTTCAGGAGCTCCACGGCGTCGGCGGGCCGGCCGGCCGCGCGATGGCAGGTGCCGAGGCCGAGGAGCGCCTGGCCCTCGTCCCTGACGTCCCCGGCCTCACGCGCGGCGTGCAGGGACTCGCCGTACCAGGTGATGGCCTCCTGGGTCTGTCCGGCGGCGCTGAGGCCGATCGCGCCGGAGTTGAGCATCTGGCGCTCCGCCGTCCGGTCTCCGGCCTGCCGGGCGGATTCCAGACCGATCCGGTGCGCCCCGATCCAGTCCGCGTAATGGCGCAGGCGCAGGAAGAGCGGCCACATGGCGTCCACGAGCATCCAGCTCGTGTCGTGCCAGCCCTTGTCCGCGGCCAGCCCGACCGCGTCGAGGAGCTGGGTGCGGTACGTGTCGAGCCAGTCGAGCGCGCCGGTGTCGTCGGCGAAGGGGAGCGGGAGGCCGGGCGGGTGGGCGTACGTTCTCGGGAGGGTGTACTGGACCGGGGTCAGCCGCTGCTGTGCGGCCGTCGCGGTGTACAGGCACCAGTCGCAGAATCGTCTCAGCGCCTCCTCGCGGGATTCGCTCGTCTCGTCCTCCATGGCGCGGTCGTGGGCGTGAATCCGTAAGAGGTCGTGCAGGCGGCAGCTGTCGGGACCGGCGTCCTCGACGAGATTGGCCTCGACCAGTTCGTCCAGGCCGCGTTCCGCCCAGTCCAGCGGCTCCCCGCAGGAGGCCGCCGCGATCATCGCGTCGAAGGTACGCACGGGCAGCAGGCCCAGCGTGCGGTACAGGCGGGCACAGTCGGGACTCAGCACCGCGTACGACGCGTCCAGGGCCTTGCGCACCGAGGTCTCTCCTTCCACTCCGAGGGCGGACAGCCGGCCGCCCTCCGGGTTCCGTGCGAGCGCGTCGACGAACGCCTCGACCGACTGGCGCGGCCGGGTCGCGAGCCGCGCGGATGCCAGGCAGACGGCGAGCGGCAGTCCGCCGCACAGGTCCACCAGCTTGTGTACGGAGCCGAGTTCGCCCGCGACGCGTTCGGCGCCGATGCCGCGGGTGAGGAGTTCGACGCCGTCGTCCGGGCCGAGCGCGTCGAGCTGGTGGAAGCCGGCGCCCTGCATCCGCAGGCCGGTCAGCCGGCGCCGGCTGGTGACGACCACGAGGCCGCCGGCCCCCGCGACCAGCAGGGGTCTGATCTGGGCGGCGGTGAACGCGTTGTCGAGCATGACCGCGATCCGGCGGTCGGCGGTGAGCGACCGCCACAGCGGGGCGAGTTCGGCCGCGTCGGTGGACGGTGCCCCGGCGCCCAGGGCGCGGAGGAACTGGGCCAGCACCTCCGCCGGGCCGACCGGATCGCCCTCCGAGTGGCCGCGCAGATCCGCGTACAGCTGTCCGTCGGGGAACTCGGGGGCCAGCGAGCGCAGCCATTTGGACACCAGGGTCGTCTTCCCGATTCCGGCCCGCCCGCTGACGACGATCGGTCCGGAGCCCCTGCCGCGTAACTCGTCCAGGGCCTGGAGGTCACTGATCCGGTTGGTGAAGTGAGCCGGTACGGGGAGGAGTTGGCGGGGTGGCGCGGGGCGGGCCGGAGCGGTGGACGCCGAGTGGAAATGCACGCCCCCGTGCACTTCACGGGCCTGGATCGTGGGTCCGTTCAACGTCGTGTCGCCGCTGATCTCATTCCTGTGCGGATCTCGCGCGACCGCGTTCGCGTCATTCATCCGTCCCACCCCCGGAGATCAATTACGCCTGCCCGCCCGTATTCGCGTTCTACCCCGGCGCGACTTCGAATGACCATCGGGAGCGCGACGGATCGCGCCAAGTCCGAGAAGGCTGTATGGCGGTATTCGGCGGCCGGTGTCATGCTCGTGCACCATCCATCGGAGCGGCGGGGGCGCTGGTGGAATTCCAGGTTCTGGGACCGGTAGGACTGCGGCTGGACGGGCACTGGCTGAAGCTCGGGTCGGACAAGGAACGGGTGCTGCTGGCGGCGTTCGCTCTCGACGTGGGGCGGCCGCTCGCCATCGACGAGTTGATGAACCGGCTGTGGGACGGTGATCCGCCCGCCCGCGCGCGGAACAACACGCACTCGTACGTCTCGCGCATCCGCCGGTACTTACGGAAGGCCGGGACCGGCCCGGACGCGCCGTTCATCGACACCGGGGCGCACACCTACACCCTGCGCACCCCGCGCGGCTCGGTGGACCGCCAGCGCTTCCAGACGTGCGTCGACGCGGCGTTCGCCGGGACGGACGACGCCCGTACGGTGGAACTGCTGACGCGCGCCGAGGAGTTGTGGCAGGGCGACGCGCTGGCGGGGCTGCCCGGCCTGTGGGCGGCGACCGTGCGGCGGACGCTGATGGAGTCGCGGCTGAGCGCCAGCACCGCGCGCATCGCGGCCGCGCTGCGGCTCGGCCGGTTCGCCGAGCAGATCGGCGAGCTGACGGCCCTGGTCGACCGGCACCCCGACGACGAGAACCTGATCGGGCTGCTGATGGTGTCCCTGCATGGCAGCGGCCGTTACGGGGAAGCGCTCCGCGTCTACCAGCGCGCCAGGCAGTCGTTGATGGCGGAGTACGGGGCGCTGCCGGGCGCGGAGTTGAACCTCATCCATCAAGGGGTGCTGGAACGCAGGCCGGCGCATGAGCTGCCGCACAGTGGCGGTACGAGACGTACTGGGGGGTCGTCGGCCACGGTGCTTCCCGCGCCCGGGGCGGCCGAAACGGCCGAGACTGCCGGGGCGACTGAAGTATCTGGTGCGGACGAGGAAGCCACGCCGACCGAACCAGTCGAGCCGGTGGCGGCCGAACCGGCCACCGCGGCCGGGTCCGCCGCATCGGCACCCCTCGTACCGCCGCGCCGCAACCTGCCCCAGCAGCCGCCCCTCGTCGGCCGGCGGTCGGAGTTGCGGGCGCTGACGTCGATGATCGCCGACCGGGTGGCGCGGGGCGATTCCGTCGTCACCGTGGAGGCGGTCAGCGGCATGGCCGGGGTCGGCAAGACCGCCCTGGCCGTCGCCACCGCCCAACTGCTCGCCGACGCCTACCCGGACGGGCAGCTGTACATCGATCTGCGTGGCCACTCCCCCGCCGAGGACCCGCTCACCGCGAGGGCGGCGCTGGCCACCCTGCTCCGGCTGCTCGGCGCGCCCGCCTTCTCCATTCCGGTGGAGCTGGAAGGACGTACCGCGCTGTGGCGGACCATGCTGGCCGGGCGCCGTGCGGTCATCGTCCTGGACGACGCGACCGGCCCGGCGCAGGTCCGCCCGCTCCTGCCGAGCGGTGAGTCCTGTCTGACGATCGTCACCAGCCGCCGGCATCTGACCGGGATACCGCAGGCGCTGTCCGTCGCGCTCGACGTGCTGCCGGAGGCGGACGCCATCGAGCTGTTCCGCCGCTTCGCCGGGGAGGCGCGGACGCGCGACACCGGGCAGATCGCGCGCATCGTGCGCATGTGCGGCCTGCTGCCGCTCGCGATCGAGCTGGTGGCGCACCGCTTCCGCGCCCGCACGTCCTGGACCCTGGGCGTCCTCGCCGAGCGGCTCGCCCGGAGCCCCGAACGGCTCGCGGAGATCCACAGCGCGGATCAGGAGCAGGAGATGGCCCGCGCGTTCGCCCTGTCGTACCGGGGGCTCACGGCGCAGCAGCGGACGGCGTTCCGCCGCCTCGGGCTGCATCCGGGGCCGGAGTTCACCACTCCGGCGGCGGCCGCGCTGCTGGATCTGCCGTACGACACGACGGAGCGGCTGCTCGAAGGGCTGGTGGCCTGCCATCTGCTGCGGGAGCCCGTGCCGGACCGCTACCGCTACCACGACCTGCTCCGGGAGTACGCCTGCTCGCTGAGCGAATCGGCGGACGGCGAGGAGGAGCGCCGCCGTGCGCTGGAGCGGCTGACGGACTTCTACGTCGCCACGGCCGACCTCGCCGACCGGGCGGCCTACCCGCGCCGCGTACGGCCGGCCGCGCCGGCGCCCGCCCGGCCGGAGCCGCGCCCGCTCCTGCGGGACGCCGCCGCCGCGCGGTCCTGGCTCGCCTCGGAGCGCGGCAATCTGCTGGCCGTCGAGGAGTACGCCCGTCGCAACGGGGCCGCCGGGCAGGCCGCCCGACTCGCCTGCGTACTGGCCGGGTTCCTCCAGACGGAGTGCCACTGGCACGACGCCCGCAAGCTGCTCGGGCACGCCGTCGCCGTCTGGGACCGGCCGGACGGCGACGCGTCCGCGCTCTGCCACGCCCTGATCGACCTGTGCGCGGCGGACGCGAGCGTCGGGGACTACGAGGAGGCCACTGAGGCCGGGGAACGGGCCCTGGATCTGGCCCGCACCCTGCGCGACAGGCCCGCCGAGGCAGCGGCGCTGCGTGTGCTCGGCTCGCTGAACTGGCACCTCGGCGAGAACCGGAAGGCGCTCGTCCTGCTCCAGAAGTCCTTCGCCCTCGTGTCACGGACGGGCGATACGTGGGAGCAGGCCCGCAGCCGGAACAATATCGCCGTCACCATGCTGTTCCTGGGGGAGCGTGAACGCGCCCTTCGTCATTTCCTCAAGGCGCTCGAAGGCTTCCGTAACGCCGACGACAGAACCGCTTCCGCGAAGACGCTGAACAACATCGGTGAATTACAGATGCAGGCAGGTGACGTGGCGGCGGCCCGCCGCTCATTCGAGGAATCCCTCACCCTTCTGGAAGCCGGGGGCAATCGGTATGACCGTACGACGGTACGGCGCAATCTCGCCGAGACCGTGATGGAATCCGGCGACTCGGAAACCGCGCTCCTCATGTTCGGTGAAGCGCTCACGGAATTCGCCGCACTGGGCGACCGGAAGAGCCAGGCGGAGACCCTCGTCGGCATCGGCGAGGCGCACTGGCGGCTGGGCCGGGTCGACGAATCCGGTCGCCGGCTCCTGGAGGCGCTGAAGATCGCCCAGAACATCGGAGCAGCTCACCACGAGGTCCAGGCGCTGCGGCGGCTCGGGCGCGCGGACTTCGCCGCCGGCCGGCTGACCGACGCGGCGGACCGGCTCCGGGCGGCGGTGGCCGTCGCCACCCGGACGGACGACATCGCGGAGGAGACCGCCGCTCGCACACTGCTCGCGAAGGTACTGCGGGCGGCGGACGACAACCATCGGGAAATCGCCGAAGAAACGTTGAACGAGCCCCCTTCCGAGGGGGTTGAATAACTCAATATGACGTTGGCATATGCCACCGTCATAAATATCGAATTCGCGTTCCCATGCATATCGAAAACGCGGTTCGATTGTCCGACCTCGGTGCTAGATTCCCTCCTCCCCAATGATCTTCCGGAGGAAGGACCGAACTAAGTTGCGCACCCTCAAGGCGGTCACAGGAATTCTCTGCGTGGCTGCCCTCGCGCCATGGGCGATGAACCTGAACTACGGCTGCATCATGATCCTGATCAGCCCGCACAGCCTGTAGTGACTCCTGTGTACCCGGCCCCCGCCCATGCGCGCATGGGCGGGTTCGCCGCGCCGGGGAAGGCATGCCGTCCCAGAGAGTTGCGGAGCGCCGTCGTTCCGGCGACGCGACTTGTGACGGTCCGCCAGGACCTACCATCGGGGCCCTGTCGATCAGGGGAGTGAGCCGCCGTGACCGTGCCGCGTATCGGGGTCGTCATCGTGACCATGGGGACGCGCCCCCAGGAGCTGGAGGCGCTGCTCGTGTCCGTCGCGAAGCAGGACGTCCCGGCCGCGCGCGTGGTCCTGGTGGGCAACGCCACCTCGCTCGACGACGTGCCGACCGATGTCCTGGACGCGGCCGGTGTCCCCGGCGCGACGGCCGTGACCAAGGTGCCGCTCGCGGAGAACCTGGGCTGCCCCGGCGGGCGCAACGTCGGGCTCCGGATGTTGTGCGACGGCGACGACGTGGACGTCGTCGTGGAGTTGGACGATGACGGGCTGCTCGTCGCGACGGATGTGTTCCGCGAGATCGGGCGGCTGTTCGCGGCCGATCAGGCCCTGGGGGTCATCGGCTTCCGGGTCGCCGACGAGCACGGGCACACGGAGCGGCGCTGGGTGCCGAGGCTGCGGGCGGGCGATCCGATGCGCGGCGGCCCGGTGACGGCGTTCCTCGGGGGCGGCCACGCCCTCTCCGTACCGATGCTCCGGCAGATCGGTTTGTGGCCCGCCGAGTTCTTCTTCGGCCACGAGGAGTCCGACCTCGCGTGGCGGGCGCTCGACGGGGGCTGGGAGATCCGCTACGTGCCGACGCTCGTCCTCCAGCACCCGAGGACTTCGCCCGCCCGGCACGCCGTCTACTACCGGTTCACCGCCCGCAACCGGGTCTGGCTCGCCCGCAGGCGGCTTCCGGCCGCGCTGATCCCGGTCTACCTCGGCGTGTGGATCGCCCTGGCCATGCTGCGGATGCGCTCGCTCACCGGGCTGCGCGCCTGGTGGGGCGGGTTCGCCGAGGGGCTTCGGACCTCGCCCGGCCGGCGGGCGCCGATGCGGTGGGGGACCGTGTGGCGCATGACTCGGCTGGGGCGGCCGCCGATTCTGTAGGGCGGCCGGGGACGGCGCAGCGCTCCGGGGCGGTCGTCGCCGCCCCGGAGCACCCGTGGGGGGAATCCAGGGGTCAGGACGTGCTGCAGGAGACCGTGGGCCAGGTCCAGGTGCCGTTGGTCTGGATGGTGACGCCGAAGTTGTTGCCGCTGCCGTTGGGCCGGGCGGTCAGCACCTGGGCGCTCGGATAGCTCGCGCTGGTGTTCCAGGTGGCGATGACCTTCTCCGGGGACGGCACGTTCATCGTCACGGTCCAGTTGGAGGAGCCGGAGACCGAGACGTCGAGGTTGTAGCGGTCGCCCCACTTCTGCCCGGCCGAGAGCGTCGCGGTGCAGCCGTTGTTGCCGCCGCCCGTGTCGCCGCCGCCGTTGTCGCCGCCGCCGGACGTGCTGCCCAGCGTGATGCTGGAGCTGCCGCTGCTCTGGTAGCCCTCGGTGGCCATGATCATGTAGTTGAAGCTGCCGAGGTTCATCCCGTGCGACGCCCAGGCGTCGAAGTGGTTGCCGGTGGTGATGGTGCCGCCGGTGCGCTTGGACTGGCGGACGCTCCAGTACTGCTTGAACGTCTTGTTGCCCTCGATCGACGGGGCGTTGACCCGTGTCGTCTCGTAGATGTCGTACGTGCCACCGTCGCTGTTGACCGTGCCCTTGAAGGTGCCGGTGGGCCGGTACGTACCCCAGTTGTCGACGATGTAGTACTCCACGAGCGGGTTCTGCGACCAGCCGTAGAGCGCCAGGTAGGCGTTGCCGGAGGGGTTGAAGGAACCGGAGTACGTGACGCTGCGGCGGCCGCCCGTGCTCCAGCCCTTTCCGGCGACGAAGTTCCCGGTGTTGCGCCACGACGTGCTGTAGCTGCCGCCGGAGCCGAGGTTCATCGAGACGGTGCCGGAGCTGTCCGTCCAGAACGAGTAGTAGTAGCCGTTGTTGTTGCCCGTCTGGTTCGAGGTGACGGTGGTGTCGGCGGTGGCCGTACCGGGAAGGGCGATGGCCGCCATCGCCGCCACCAGCAGGGTGAAGGCGGTGCGGATGAACAGCCGGAGGCTGTCCGCGGGTCCGGTGCGGCCTCGCGGTCGGTTCATGGGATGTGCGGGGGCTGCGTGCATGGGGGGAGTCCTCTCGTCCTCATGACCAGGTCGTCGTCGGCCGGGGGGCCTGCCGACGGCGCTCAGTGTTGGACCGTGCCCCAGGGGTGTCAATACTTTCGGCACGAGTTGCGAAACTGTCGATCCCGGTCGCCCCTACGGGAGTTGGGGATTACACCAGCTCAGCGAACCGTTCCCCGCGAGTAGCCCGGGCATGAAAGAGGCGGTGGCGAGCCCTTCCGGCGACCCGCCCACCGCCCGTTTCGAAAGTTTCGACCCCTTGTCGGAGCCCTCTCGGAGCCCCCTCGGAGCCCTCCCGGAACCCCCGTCGGGCCCCTACCGGCCCAGCCAGGGGCGGTGCCCCGAACCCATGGGATGGGTTCCGGTCACCCCCATCACCACCGAGTAGAGGCTCGTCTCCGCCGTGATGAAGAGGCGGTTGCGCTTGGCGCCGCCCCAGGAGATGTTCGACACCGCCTCCGGCACGTTGAGCCGGCCGATCAGCGTGCCGTCCGGGTCGTAGCAGTGCACGCCGTCGTTCATGGCGGCGGCCCAGAGCCGTCCGCCGTCGTCGAAGCGCAGGTTGTCGAACCCGGCCCCCGGGCGGGCGCCCGCCTCGGCGAAGGCCCGCCCCTCGGAGAGGGTGCCGTCGTCCCGTACGTCGAAGACGCGGATCAGGCCCGCCTTGGTGTCCGAGACGAACAGCCGCCGTTCGTCCGCCGAGAACACCAGCCCGTTGGGCGCGCCGAGGCCGTCCGCGACGAGCCGCACCTCCCCGGTGTCCGGGTCGATCCGGTAGACGTTGTTGGCACCGATCTCGCTCTGCGCGCGGTGCCCCTCGTAGTCGCTGGTGATCCCGAAGTCCGGGTCGGAGAACCAGATCGAGCCGTCCGACTTCACGGCCGCGTCGTTCGGGCTGTTCAGCCGCTTGCCCTGCCAGTGGTCGGCCAGCACCGTGACCGTGCCGTCGAGTTCGGTGCGCGTCACCCGGCGGTTGCCCTGCTCGCAGGTGATGAGCCGGCCCATCCGGTCCAGGGTGTTGCCGTTCGGGTGCCCCGCCGAGCGGCGGAAGACGCCGACCGCCCCGGTCTCCTCGTCCCAGCGGAGCATCCGGTCGTTGGGGATGTCGCTCCAGATCACCTGCCGCCAGGCCGGCACGTACAGCGGGCCCTCGGCCCACCGGCATCCCGTGTACAGCACCTCCAGGTCCGCGTCGCCGTTCATGCACCGGCCCGTCCGGAAGCGGTCGTCGAGCGGTTCGTACAGTCGGGGCTTCTCGCTGGTCATGCCGTTCCATCCGTTCACCCGTACGCGGCCGGGGTCAACCGCCGCATGATCGTCACTCCTGGCCGGAAAGATGCCACAGCCCCCTTGCGAACACGCCGTGTTGGGCAGACGGGCCCCGGCCGGCGGGACGGCGGTGGGCTCACGGGCTTCTAGGGTGTGCCGGGTGCTGGTGGGTGAAGAGGTACGGGCGGACGCGGACGGTTCGGCGCGCGGGGCGGTACGGGCGCCGTGGTGGCGGGTCCACCGTGTGCCGCTGGTCTCCGTCGCGGCCGTCGTGCCGCTGTACGCGGTGTGGGCCGCGTTCCTGGCCACCGGGGGCGGCGACCTCGCCGCGCAGTACGCCTGGGCCGGGTTCACCGCACGCCATCCGGGCTCGGCGTACAACCTGTCGTGGTACGGCGGGACGCACACCGCCAACTACAGCGTCTTCTCCACGTACGCCATGGCCCTGCTCGGGGTGCGGACCGTGTCCGTCGCGTCCGGGCTCGCCGCCACCTGGCTGCTGGCCCGCCTGTTCGTGCGTACGGGCATGCGCCACGCGCTCGCGCCCGCGCTGCTCGGCGCGTTCGCCCTGTGGTGCGACGTCGCTTCGGGGCGTACGACGTTCGCCCTGGGTGTCGCCCTGGCGCTCGTCGCCTGCCGGTACGCCGGCCGGGCCCCGGTCGCCGCGGCGGCGGGGGCGCTCGCGACGATGGCGAGCCCGGTAGCCGGGCTGTTCCTGGTCGTCGTCGGCGCGGCGTATCTGCTGGACCGCCGGTGGCGGACGGGGGCCGTGCTCGTCGTCCCGTTCTTCGCGGTCGTCGGGGCCACCACGCTGCTGTTCCCGTTCACCGGCGAACAGCCCATGCACGCCAACCGGTTGTGGGTGCCGCTCCTGGTCTGCGCGGTGCTCGTGGCGGCGGCGCCCCGCACACGGGAGTGGCGGGTGACGCGGTACGGGACCGCCGTGTACGCGGCCGGGGTGCTGCTCACGTTCCTCGTGGCGTCACCGATCGGCACGAACGTGGAGCGGCTGCTCGGCCTGGTCGCGGTGCCGGTGCTGTGCGCGGCGGCCCTCGACACGCGCCGGGCCGGGGCTCGGGCGTGTACGTGGGTGCTGGCCGCCGCCTGCGTCCTGTCCGGGCTCTGGCTCGTCGACAAGACGGTGGACGACCTGCGCGTCTCCACCGCCGTGCCGGCCTGGGCCGCCCGGACCGAGGGCGTCACCGCCGCGCTGGACCGGCTGGGCGCCGGCCGGGTCCGCGTGGAGGCCGTGCCCGCGCGCAACCACCGCGAGGCGGCCGTGCTCGCCCCGTACGTCAGCCTGGCACGCGGCTGGAACCGGCAGCTCGACGTCGAGCGCGGGCGGCTGTTCTACGAGGGCGAGCTGACCCCGGCCCGCTACCGGGCCTGGCTCGACCGCTGGGCGGTGGGCCTCGTCGCCGTCCCGCACACCCGGCCGGACGGCCCGGCGGAGGCCGAAGCGGCCCTGGTCGCGGGCGGGCTGCCGTGGCTGGACCGGGTCTGGCAGGACGACGGCTGGACGGTCTACCGGGTGCGGAACGCCACCCCGCTCACCACCCCGCCCGCCGCGGTCACCGCCGCCGACGACGCGACCCTGACCCTGCGCATGTCCCGCCCCGGCACGACCGTCATCCGCATCGCGCACTCCCCCTGGCTCCGCGTCCACGGCCCCGCCGGAGCCTGCCTGAGCCGGTCCGGCGAGTGGACGCGCCTGACGGTCCGGCAGCCGGGCACGTACCGCCTGGACTCCGCCTACGGACTGGGCCGTTTCGGCGGCGGATGCTGAACCCGATCGCCGGTGCTGCGCGGTGCGGGATGGGCAGGTCTTCAGTCGGCCAGCAGGGCCCGGGTCCACTCGTGTGCGCGTTGCTCGATGTAGTCGGCGTCGTTTCGCCAGACGTCGCCGTGGCCCTCTGCCCAGAGTCTCGACCACGGCTGCGCGCCCAGGGCCGCCTGGTCGCGCAGGAAGTCGTACATGGAACGCGTACGTCGCGCCAGCAGCGGGACCAGCTCGCGGCGTTCCGCTTCGTCGAGGCCGTAGGCGTTGACGAAGACCGCGAGCCGGTCCGCGGCGTCCCGGCGTTGCCACTCGGGGTCTGCGGACATCGGTACGAACGCGTGGATGGCGTAGGCGATGTCCCACAGGCGGGTGCCGGGGCCCGCGCAGTCCCAGTCGATGAAGGCCCACTGGGTGTCGTCCCCGATGACGAGGTTCCACGGCGCCAGATCGTGATGGGCGATGATGTCGGCGCCGTCGGCGGGGATCAGTTGCTGCCAGCGGGCGTCGGGCGGTGGGCTGAAACCCTGGACCGCGTCGTGGAACTCCCTGATCAGCCGGGCGACGCGGGCCAGCCGGGGAGCCGGGTCCAGGTGGGAGAACCGGTCGGGCCAGATCATGTGCCCCGGCATGAAGGTCAGGACCTCGCGCCCCTGGTCGTCGATGCCCAGCGGGCGGGGTGCCGCCCCGAAACCCACCTCGTGCAGGTGGGTGAGCAGGGCGTGTACCGCCGGGGTCCACGGTCCGGCAGGACGCCGGACGGTGTCTCCGACGCGGACGACTCCCTGGCTGACGTTCCCGCCGGACAACGGCTCTTCCTCGGGCTGCATCGGATCAGTGTGCCGGGCCGGCGGCGCGCGATCACCGCATTATCGGGCGGCCAGGTCCGCCTTCGCCGCCGGCCACTCGTCCGCGAGGAGCGAGAAGTACACCGTGTCGCGCCAGGTGCCGTCCTGGCGGCGGCGGTGCCGGCGGAGGGTGCCCTCGCGGCGGGCACCCAGGCGGGCGATCGCGGCCTGGGAGCGGTGGTTGAGGTGGTCCGTCTTGAGCTGGACGCGGCCCATGGCCAGGTCCTCGAAGGCGTGGGTCAGCAGCAGGAGCTTGGTCTCCGTGTTGACGGCGGTCCGCCAGTAGGCGCGCCCGTACCAGGTCCAGCCGATCTCCAGGCGCTCGTTCGCCACGTCGATGTCCATGTACGTGGTCCAGCCGACCGCCCGCCCGGTCTCCAGGTGGATGACGGCGAAGGGAAGGTAGGACGGGTCCGCGAGCAGGGCGGTCAGGGTGGCTTCCAGGTCCTGCGGGGTGCGCGGGGCCGGGGTGCCGAGCCAGCGCCAGACGTCGTCGTCGTTGCCGCCGGCGGCGAAGAGGTCGTCCAGGTGGGCGGGGGTGAGCGGTTCCAGGCGGACATGGCGGCCGGTCAGGATCACGGGGTGCGGGCTCTTTGCGGGCATGACCGGCAGCCTAACGGCCTATGCACTAGCGTCAAGCCAGTTTCGTACTAGTGCGATGAGCCGTGGCGGTTGCCGGTGTCCTCCGTGGTCGCTTCCCCGTCGCGCCCGGCCGCCTCGCGCATGGCCGCGGCCATCGACCGGATCTCCGGCAGCTCGTCGTACAGCGCCTGGCCGGGACAGCGTGTGCGGTACGTGTCGCGGTGGCCGGAGATGACGTTCAGGACGGCCACCTCGCCCTTGGGGTAGCGGCTCGCGTCGTTCGTGGAGCGCAGGCGCACCTTGCCGCGCGGGTCCTCGCCCGGCAGCAGCTTCCAGGCCGCGAGGGCGGCCAGCGAGCGGACGACGGCGGCCGGGACCTTCTCCCCGTCGTGGTAGTCGCCGAGGACCGCGATGCCCACGCTGTCGGCGTTGAAGCCGGTGGTGTGCGCGCCGCGCACGGAGCGGGTGATGCCGCCCGCGCGGCCCTCGTAGATCGTGCCGCAGCGGTCGACCAGGAAGTTGTAGCCGATGTCGTCCCAGCCCCGGCCGTTGATGTGGGCCTCCTCGACGTTGCGGATCAGCTCGGGCGCCTCGGCGCAGTCGTAGTCGCTGGTCTCGCCCGTGTGGTGGATGAAGACCGCCCGCACGGCGCCCGTGTAGGCGGCGTGCTCCCGGACGATGGACTCGTCCGCGTGCCAGGCCGCCCGGCTGACGACGACGGGCTGGGGGGCGGCGGCCGCCCGCGGGTGGGAAGCGGTACGGGGCGGCTCGGCCAGGATGTGGGGCACCGGGGCGTCCCGCGGCACCAGCAGGGCCAGCGGGAGGACCGCGGCACCCAGCCATATTCGGTGGGGCCACATGGCTCCACCCTGCGGCTTCACCGCCCGGCCCGCAGGCGAGGTGGCCGATCGGGTGAAATCGGGCCGCTGCCGGAATAAGGGCGGTGCGCCGGGGAAGACAGCGGCCGCGCGGTCCGGTGCTGCGTGGCCCGGCGATATCCTGGGGGCAGCAGGGGCCCGTGCGGCCGCTGCGCGGCGGTGGGGCCCGCCGTACCCGAACCGCGGACGCCGAAAACGCGCCCGCCAACGGTCCCTACTTGCGCAGAAGCGCGCCCGCGCCCGGCGGGCGCCCCGGCAGGTAGGAGACGTATGCCCGGCACCAGCACCGGCACCGGCACCGGCACCGGCACCGGCACGAAAACCGGCCCCCGCACCGGCAACCCGCAGACCGCGATCGTCGCCGTCGTCGCGCTCGGCGGGGTGATCGGGGCGTCCGCGCGGTACGGGGCGTCCCTGCTGTGGCCCACCGAAGCCGGCGGATTCCCCTGGACGACGCTCGTCGTCAATGTGATCGGCTGCGCGGTGATCGGCGTGTTCATGGTGGTGATCACCGAGGCGTGGGCGGCGCACCGGCTGGTGCGGCCGTTCTTCGGGACCGGGGTGCTCGGCGGGTTCACCACCTTCTCCACGTACGCGGTGGACATCGAACGCCTCGTGGCGAAGGGGCGGGCCGGCACCGGCCTTGCCTATCTGGGAGTGACGCTGCTCGCGGCCCTCGCGGCGGTGTGGAGCGCGGTGTGGCTGACGCGCCGCGCACTCGCGTGGAGGCGGACATGACCACCACAGCGGACATGACCACCCCAGACGGAACCCCGGCCACCGGACCGGGGCTGCGGCTGACCGTCCTCGTCGGCGAGTCCGCCACCTGGCACCACCGGCCCCTCTACACGGAGATCGTGCACCGGGCGCATGCCGCCGGGCTCGCCGGGGCGAGCGTGTTCCGGGGCATCGAGGGCTTCGGCGCCTCCTCGATGATCCACACCCAGCGGCTGCTCTCGCTGAGCGAGGACCTGCCGGTGGCGGTGGTCATCGTGGACGCGGAGGCGGCCGTACGCGCGTTCCTGCCGCGGATCGCGGAGCTGACCGGCGGCCGCACGGTCACGCTGGACGCCTGCGAGATCGTGCGCACCGGGGCCCCCGGCATACCGGAGGAGCGGCGGTGAACTGGCTCCTGGTGATCGCCGGCGCGGCCGTCGGCGCCCCGCTGCGCTATCTGACCGACCGGGCCGTGCAGTCCCGCCACGACACCGTCTTCCCGTGGGGTACGTTCACCGTCAACATGGCCGGCTGCCTGGTGCTGGGGCTGCTCACCGGCGCGGCGGCGGCCGGGGCCGCCTCCTCCCAGCTGCGGCTGCTGCTCGGCACCGGGTTCTGCGGGGCGCTGAGCACGTACTCCACGTTCAGCTACGAGACGCTGCGGCTGGCGCAGGACGGGGCCCGGCTCTACGCGGCGGCCAACGCCGTGGCGAGCGTGGCCGTGGGGCTCGGCGCGGCCTTCGCGGGCGTCACGCTCGCCGAGGCGCTCTGGACCTGACCCGGCCGCCCCGCGAGGAGCCGCGCCCGGTGCGCTCGGAGGGCGGGGCGGCGATGGTGACGGGCACGCCGGAGGGGGCCTGCGCGCCGGTGATCCGGCTCAGCTCCTCCCCGCCGGAGCGGACCTCGGCGATGTGCGGGGTGATGCCCGCGTCGGCCATCAGCCGGGTCATCTCGCGGCGCTGGTTGGGCAGCACCAGCGTGACGACGCTGCCGGACTCCCCGGCCCGCGCGGTGCGCCCGCCCCGGTGCAGGTAGTCCTTGTGGTCGCCGGGCGGATCGACGTTGACGACGAGGTCGAGGTTGTCGATGTGGATGCCGCGCGCCGCGACGTTGGTCGCCACCAGGACCGTGACGTGCCCGGTCTTGAAGCGCTCCAGGGTCCGGTTGCGCTGCGGCTGGGACTTCCCGCCGTGCAGCGCCGCCGCCCGGACGCCGCTGTTCAGCAGGTGCTCGGTCAGCTCGTCCACGGCGTGCTTGGTGTCCAGGAACATGATCACCCGGCCGTCGCGCGCGGCGATCTCCGTCGTGGTGGCGTACTTGTCGGAGCCGCGTACGTACAGCACGTGGTGCTCCATCGTCGTCACGGCACCGGCCGCCGGGTCCACCGAGTGGACCACCGGGTCGTTCAGGTAGCGGCGGACGAGCAGGTCCACATTGCGGTCCAGGGTGGCCGAGAACAGCATCCGCTGGCCGTCCCTCGGGACCTGGTTGAGCAGCTGGGTGACCTGGGGCATGAAGCCCATGTCGGCCATCTGGTCCGCCTCGTCCAGCACCGTCACCGCGACCCGGTCCAGGAAGCAGTCGCCGCGCTCGATGAGGTCCTTCAGGCGCCCCGGCGTGGCCACGACGATGTCCGTGCCGCCGCGCAGCGCGGCCGTCTGGCGGCCGATGGACATGCCGCCGACGACGGTGGCCAGCCGCAGCCGCAGCGGCTTCGCGTACGGGGTCAGCGCGGCCGTCACCTGCTGGGCCAGCTCGCGGGTGGGCACCAGGACCAGGGCCAGCGGGTGCCGGGCCTCGGCGCGGCGGCCCGCCGTGCGGGCGAGGACTGCCAGGCCGAAGGCGAGGGTCTTGCCGGAGCCGGTGCGGCCCCGGCCCAGCACGTCGCGCCCGGCCAGCGAGTTCGGCAGGGTGGCCGCCTGGATCGGGAACGGCTCGGTGACGCCCTGGGCGGCCAGCACGGCCGGCACGGCGTCCGGCAGGTCCAAATCGGCGAAGGCCGCGACGGGCGGCAGCGGCGGGGTGACGGTCTGCGGCAGCTCGAACTCGCCCTGCCGGGCGACGGGCCCGCGGGTGCGGCCGCCGGGGCGGCCCCCCTGGCCCGGCCGGCCCTGGCCGGAGCGGCCCGCGCCCCGGGAACGGAATCCGCCGCCGCCCGCTCGGGAGCCGGAGCCCGCGGCGCCCTGGCCTCGGGTACGGGAGTATCGGTCGTGGGAGCGGGGTGTGCGGTCGCGGTTCAAGCGGAACCTTTTCGTCTGGGGGCGAGGGGATGTGCCGTCGCGCGTGCGGTACGCCGTCGAAGGAAGTCGAGCGAAGTCGAAGGGAGCCGAACGAAGGGGTGCGGTCGCGCGGTCACGGACCGTGTCCTCCGTAGTCCTTCGCAGGGCTTCGTACGGGACCGGCTCCGGGTGCCGCGTCGGGCGGCTCTTTTCGATGGTAACCGGGGCGGCGGGCGCGGCAACGGGTCGCGGGCGGCCGAAACGGGCGGGTTCGTCTGCCGGGAACCGGCAACCGGTGGCGCGCCGGGGCAAGGACACTGACCGGCCGGTCAGTTGATGACTGCCGGGCGCAGGGGCCATAATGCACGGGTAGCCCTTCACGCATCCCCCGTCGTGAAGGGCTACACCCCTGTGCGGCGGAAGAGGCCGCGGCACAGCACCGTTTTCACGGGCAAGGGACTCCCCTCGTGGCCCCCTGCCCGTGTTTTTTCGAGTTAACAGTGACGTAGAGTGTTTGCGCAAGCCCGCTCCGGACACTCGATGAGACTGTTCCACTTCTCGCCATCTCCGGTCTCCCGCCCATGAGACAGCGGTCGGGCGTTCGTTACAGTACGAGCCCGTTGACCGAATCGAGCGCCGCCCCGGAACCGGACAGGGGTCTGCGGCGGACGTGAACGTGGGGGCCGGATGGACAACGGCGAAGAGCGCGCGCCGGAGCTGCGGACGCTGCGCCAGAAGGTCGAGTACATGGTCGAGAAGACCTTCCCCGGCCGCCGGATCTCGGGACGGTTCTTCGCCGACCTGGTCAGGGAGCGGGGCGGCTCGCTCTCCCACAGCTACTTCTCCAACATCCTGGCCGGCAAGGTCACCCAGCCGTCCGAGGAGATCCTCAAGGCGCTCGGCCTGGGCTTCGGCGTGGACTGGCGGTTCTTCAAGGAGGAGTCGGAGGTCGTGGACGACGTGGTGGCCGGGCTGCAGTTCCTCGCCAAGCGGCGGACCGGCGAGATCAGCGGGCTCGCCGGACGCGGCGTGAACGAGGACGGGCTGCCGCCGGAGCTGCTGCAGTTCGCGATGTCCCTGCTCCGGGACGCCGAGGACCGCAGGCCCCCGGCCGGCGGCGGGCAGCGGGACTGACCCATGTCCATGCGGAAGTTGCGCCGGGAGTGCGAGGAGGGGCTCGCGGAGCTGCCGATCCCCTCTCCGTTCTCCATACCGGGCCTGGTGGCCAACATGGAGGCGGCGCGCGGCCGGACCATCGTGCTGCACGAGCTGCCGGACCGGCTGGCGCGCGTCAACGCGCCCTGCGGGCTGCGGCTGAAGGCCGCCGACACCAGCTTCGTCCTCTACCGCAGACGCCCCACCGAGTACCAGACGCAGCACGTCATCCTGCACGAGCTGTGCCACGAGTGGTTCGACCACGGCACCTCGCTGGACGCGGAGCAGCTCCAGCGGCTGCTGCCGGTCTTCGACACCTCGCTCATCTCCCGGATGGTCGGCCCCGGCGCGGAACTGACCCCGGACGCCGTGCAGGCACGCGCGCAGTACGACACCCACGACGAACGCATGGCCGAATTCGGTGCGTCGCTCATCCCCCGCATGGCCCGCGACGTCACGAGCGATGACATGGTGGGTCGCCTCGCGAACTCGCTCTCGCGCCCGGTCGCGCACCGCCGCGGCGGCCTGTTCCGCCGGATGTGACACCCGTACCGCCGTACGCACCGCCCCGTACCGCCCGCCCTTTCTTCCCCCTACACCCGAGGACTCACGCCGTGACCCCGCTCGACCTCGCCGGCTATCTCATAGCGGGCCTGATGACAGCCGTCGCCCTCTGGCGCATGCCGGCCGCCCTGTGGGGCGACGAGGAGGACCGCAGGCGCCGGGCGCTGTGGGGCTGTTACGCGGGATTCGCCCTGGCGCTGTGGACGAAGACCCGGTTCGTGCGCGTCGGGCTCAACGACAGCCCGGTCACCGACCTCTCCGTACTCATCAAGCACTACACGGCCACCATCGCGATTCTGGCCATTCTCAGCTACATCGTGGCGATCTACGGGCAGTACGCGGACGAGGGCGACGTGCCCCGGCACGTGCGGTTCGCCCGGCTGATCCAGCAGGTGGCCACCAAGGCGTCGGTCGCCACACTGGTGCTGCTGACCGTGCTGTTCTTCACCGTCGTGGACCGTGCCACGCCCTCGGACCGCTTCGTCGCCGACCACGCCGGGCAGTGGGGCGCCACGCTGTACATGAGCGTCTTCTACCTCTATCTCGGCGCCGCGTCCGCCGTCTGCGCCTACCAGTGGGCGCTGGCCACCGCGAGCGCCCGGATGCGTCATCTGCGCGTCGGGCTCGGGATGATGACGTTCGCGATGTTCATCGGCGTCGGCTACACCGTCAGCCGCACGCTGTTCCTCTGGGTCAGCGTCGTGGACGATCCGAGCGAGTCCTTCGCGCTGCGCTTCGACGAGGTCACCGAGGCGGCCCAGGTCGTCCTCTTCGCCTTCTTCGCGGTCGGCGCCTCCGTCCCGGCCCTGAGCAACGCCCGCCGCCGCGCCAAGCTCTGGCGGGCGCAGGCGCGGCTGCACGGGCTCTGGTTCGAGCTGATGACGGCCTTCCCGGACCAGCCCTTCGAGCCCCCGCGCCCGCTGCTGCGGGAGCTGACCCGCTTCGACACCCCGGCCGACCTGCGCGTCGACCGCTGGGCCGCGGACATCGCGGACGCGGTCGAGAAGCTGCGCCACTACGTGCCGGACACCCTGCTGCCCGCCGCCGAGGCCGCCGCCGGGACCGGCCCCGGCTCGCCGCTCGCCGACGCGTACTGGATCAAGGCGGCGCTGCTGGCCCGCGACTCCGGCGCCCCGGCGGGCGAGGCGGCGGCCGTCGCCGCCCAGCACGCCACCGACCAGGACGGCGAGGTCGCCCGGCTGGTCCGGGTCGCCGCCGCCTACCGCACGCTCACCCCGGAGCGGGCCCGCCCGGTCCTGGACGCCTGCGCCGCCACGGACGAGGAGCAGCCGGCATGACCACCACCGACACCCCGGCCGCCCCCGACCACGCCCTCGCGCGCACCGTGACCGACGTCCTCCAGCCGCGCAACCTGCTCCTCGTCGGCATGCCCGGCATCGGCCTGGCGGCGGCCGGGCACTGGACCGGGCTGCTCTGGGGGCTGCTCGGCGCCCTGTGCGCGGGGATCGTGCCCGCCGGATACATCGAGTGGGAGCGCGGGCGCGGCACCTGGGGCGACCGCCACGTCGTGGACCGCACCAAGCGGGCGCCCATCTTCTTCGTCATCCTCGGCTCCATCGGCGCCGGTTCGGCGGTCATGGTGCTGGGCGGGGCACCCACCGGCATCCTGGCCGCGATGCTGGCGCTGTGGGCGATGACGGTGGTGCTGCTGGCCGTCAACACGGTGTGGAAGATCTCCGTGGACGCCTCGGTCGCCTCGGCCGTGGTCGCGCTGCTCGCCGCCGTCCACTCGCCGTGGTGGCTGTGCGGGTACGCGATGACGGCGGCCGTGTCCTGGTCGCGGGTGGCGCTCGGCTACCACACGGTCGGCCAGGTGACGGCCGGCACGGCGCTGGGCGCGGCGACGGCGGGCGCGTTCCTGTTCGTGTGAGGGGACGCGGGGTTCAGGCCTGCGGGTAGCCGTCGTCCGGTTCCTCGCGGGTCCGGGACGCCATCACCGCGATGTCGTCCTCGGCGCCCGGCGCGAAGCGCTCCAGCACCCGGTCCAGCAGGGTTTCCAGATCGCCGCTCTCCGGCAGGGTCAGCTCCGCCAGCCGGGCGACGCACGCGTCGATGTCCTCGCCGCGCCGCTCGACCAGCCCGTCGGTGTACATGAACATCACCGCGCCGGGGCCGCACTCGACCACCGTGGAGCGGTAGCCGCCGAAGCCGGTGCCGAGCGGCGGGGCCTCCGGCACCTCGCAGATCCGGGCGCCGGGCGCGCCCGGATCGAGCACGACCGGCGGCAGATGGCCCGCGCTGGCCACCTCGCACATCCCGCCGTCCCGGTCCACCACGGCGAGCAGACAGGTGGCGGCCCGGTCGATGCCGGAGCGTTCCACCATCCGGTCCAGCTGCTCCAGGATGCGGTGCGGGGGCAGTTCCTCGTCGGCCAGCAGCCGCAGCAGTGAACGGTAGTGGCTCATCGCGACGGCCGCCTCGACGCCGTGGCCCATCACATCGCCCATCGCCTTGAGGTGGCGCCCGTCCGGCAGCGGGATGACGTCGAACCAGTCGCCGCCCACCAGCACGCTGCGGTCGGCCGGCAGATAGCGGGTGGCGACCTCGATGTGCGGGTGGGGCGGCCGGGGCTCGGAGAGCAGGGAGCGCTGGAGCTCCAGGGCGATGGTGTGCTCGTGGGTGAAGCGGCGCGCGTGGTCCAGGTGGACGGCGGCCTGCCCGGCCAGTTCGCGGGCCACCACCACGTCGTCGTCCGAGAAGACCGGCGAGCCGCCGCCCCGGAACAGCGCCAGCACCCCGATCGGGGTGGAGCGCACGGAGACCGGCACCACGACCGACGAGTGCAGGCCCATGTCCCGGTACGCCTCGGCCAGTTCGGGCGTGGGGGCGGAGCGGTCCACCTGCTCGTCGTCGGCGAGGTTCTCGACGACGGCCTGGTCGGCGGCCAGGCAGCGCGGTACGGCGGAGCCCTCCCGGTGGTCCACGTAGTCGTCGGACACCGCGAACCGGCCGGCCTTCGGCCGCAGGCCGCGTACCACCGACATGGCGGCCCGCCGCAGCCGCACCACGCCGGGCGGCCCCGGGCGCACCGGCGGGGCGACGTCGCGCGGGAAGACCTCGACCACGGCGACGTCGGCGAGGCCGGGCACCACCAGCTCCGTCAGCTCGGAGCAGGTGGTGTCCATGTCCAGGGTGGTGCCGATGCGGGTGTTCGCGCTGTCCAGGAGGGAGAGGTGGCGCTGGGCCTGGGCGAGCCGGCGCTGTTCGTCGTCGGAGGCCATCACCTCCAGGACGATGCCGACGACCCCGGCGACCCGGCCGTCGACCTCCAGGCGGTGGTAGGCCCCGTGCCAGTAGACGCGGGCGGTGCCGGACTCGGCGGGCAGCCGGCCGCTGGAGGTGACCTCGCGGGCCCGGCCGTCCGCGAGCACGGCGCGCATCAGGTCCTCGCGGGCGTCGATGTCGGGCATGACCTCGCTGGGGCGGCGGCCCAGATGGGCGGAGGGCGGGATGCCGTTGTGGCGTACGAGTGACGGGTTGACGTACAGGTAGCGCAGCTCGGTGTCGAACACGGCCACGCCCGCCGTCGTGCCGTCGAGCACGGCGGCGAGCGCCGTGACGTCGATGGACGGCGGGTGGTCGGCGTACACCGGCAAGACGAACCTCCTGGGGCAGGGCACGGGCCGCCTGCTGCCCGGCCCTTCATCGTCGGCCGCCCCGCCCGCTCCCGCATCCGCAGCTCCGCCGACCGCGCGGCTCAGCGCGGCGGGTCCGCCTGCGCGTAGGAGCCCGGAGTGGTGCCGAAGGCGTGCCGGAACGACTGGATGAAGGCGCTCGGCCCGCTGTAGCCGCAGGCCACCGCCACCGAGGTGACCGAACCGCCGGAGGAGAGCAGCGTCAGCGCGTGGTGGAGCCGCAGCTGGGTGCGCCACTGCGGGAACGACATCCCGGTCTCCGCGCGGAACAGCCGGCTCAGGGTGCGGGGCGCCGCGCCGACGGCCGTGCCCAGCTCGGTGAGGGTGCGGCTGTCCGCCGGGTCGTCCCGGAGGATGCGCGCGATGTCCCGCAGGCGCGGGTCGGCCGGGGAGGGCAGGCAGACCCCGAGCGGCTCGACCCGGCGCAACTGGTCGAGGGCGACCCGTTCCAGGTTGCGCCGCTGCCGGGTGTCGAGAGCCGGTTCGGCCGCGTCGGTGAGGCAGGCGACGACCTCGCGCAGCAGCGGGGTGACGGCCAGGACGGTGGGCCGGTCGAGGCGGAGCGGATTGTCCGCCGGGGCGAAGCTCAGCGCCCGCAGCTCGGTCGGCCCGTACGCCAGATGGGCGTGGGCGACACCGGCCGGAATCCACACCGCCCGGTGCGGCGGCACGGCCCAGACGCCGGCCGGGGTGGCCACCTCCAGCACGCCGCGCGAGGGGCAGACGAGCTGGTGCTCCACGTGGTGGTGGCGGGCGATGCGCTCCTGGTGCGCGAGCGGCACCCGCGCGGGGCCGTGCAGCGTGCGGCAGGTTGTCGACATAAGTAGGCAGATTATCGCTAGCCCGCTACGGCGGCCGGCCGGAATCCTCGAAGGGACCTTCAGCGAGGAGCACCCTTCATGACCGGCCCGGCCGCCTCCCGGCAGACCCCGCCCGACCCCTCCCCTCCGACCGAATCCCCCCGGCCCCCCGCGCTCGCGTCCGACGCCCCGTCCGCCTGGCGGCGGATGCGGATGTGGGGCGCCGCGCACGCCGTGGACGACCTCTACCAGGGCCTCGTGCCCGCCTGCGTCCCGTACTTCGTGCTCGACCGGGGCTACAGCTATGTGGCCGCCTCCGGGCTCACCCTCGCGGCGGCGATCGGCAGCTCCGTGCCGCAGCCGTTCATCGGCGTCGCGGTGGACCGCTACCGGCTGCCCCGGCTGGCCCCGGCCGGGCTCGCCGTCGCCGGGATCGGGCTCGGCCTGTCGGGCCTGGTCCAGCCGTACGCCGCCGTCTGGCTGCTGATCCTGCTGTCCGGCCTCGGCGTGGCGATGTTCCATCCGGCGGCGGGCAAGGCGGCCCGCGAGGCCGCCGGGGACAGCGCCTCCGCGATGAGCGTTTTCGCGGCGGGCGGCAGCGTCGGCTTCTTCCTGGCGCCGGTCCTGGCGACCCCGGCGCTCGTGGCGATGGGAGTGGGGGCGACGGCGCTGTTCATCCCGCCCGCGGTCCTGATGGCCTTCGTGCTGCTGCGGCACCGCCCGGCGGCGGCCCCGGTGCGCCGGGCCGGCCGGGAGGGGCGGGACCGGTGGCGTCCGTTCCTCTTCCTCACCGGCATCGAGGTGGTGCGCTCGGTGGCGTTCTTCGGGGCGATCACCTTCATCGAGCTGTTCTGGATTCGCCATCTGCACTCCGGCCGGGGCATCGCGGGCGTCGCGCTCGCCTGCTTCCTCGTCGGCGGGGTCGCCGGGACGCTGCTCGGCGGCCGGATCGCGGACCGCGTCGGCATGGTCCGTACGGTCCAGCTGGGCGGGCTCGCCGCCGTACCGGCGCTGATCGCGCTGCGGCTGACCCCCGGCACCGTGCTGCCGCTGGTCTTCGCGGTCCTGGCGGGGCTCGCGCTCAACGTGCCGTTCGCCGTCCTGGTGAAGCTCGGCCAGGACTATCTGCCCGGCCGCCCCGGCACGGCCGCCGGGGTCACGCTGGGCCTGGCCGTCAGCATCGGCGGGCTGATCGCCCCGGCGCTGGGCGCGGCGGCCGAAGCGTACGGGCCGCAGGGCGTGTTCACGATCCTGTGCGCCATCCCGGTCGTCGCGGTGCTTCTGGGACTCTTCCTCACCGAACCGGAACCGCAGGCGGGCGACTGACCGTCCCCTGTGACGAAGGCGCGCCGGGGGGCCTTGCGGCCGCCCGGCACTCCGGCATCCACGAGGAGTCGAAGATTGCCGGGTTCCGGCAGTGTTGCCACGGGGGCACGTATGGGACCATCCAGCCAGTTCGATGGAAAAGTGTGCGGGGAGCCGAAAGCGGGAGGGGTGAATACGTGACCTTGTTCCTGGGTCTCGGTATCGCGGGGATCGCGCTGCTCGCCCTGTCCCTGATCTTCGACGGCATTCTGGAGGGCCTTTTCGGGGGCCTGCTGGAGGGCCTGTTCGGCGGACTCGTCTCCCTTCCGGTGATCGCCGGTTTCCTCTCCATGCTCGGCTTCGGCGGCGCCATCGTGCTGGGCACGACCGGCGCGGGCACGCTCGCCGCCACCCTGGCCGGGGTCGCGGCCGGACTCGTCGCCGCCGTGCTGACCTGGAAGTTCAGCCGTGCCCTGATGCGGGACCAGACCGACGCGACCCCGCGCAACGAGGACCTGGTCGGCACGTCGGGCTCGGTGGTCACCTCGATCCCGGCCGACGGCTACGGCGAGGTCCTGCTGCGCCTGGGCGGACAGCTCGTCAAACTGTCCGCGAAGAGCCCGGTGCCGATCGCCCGCGGTGCCGAGATCTGGGTCGAGGCGGCCCTCTCCAGCACCTCGGTCTCGGTCCGTCCCGTCGAACGCTGAACCGGTACGCCGGCCCCACCACCGCTCGTCTCACAACTGCCCCCGTCCGGAGGCAGAGGGGGAAGTCGCATGAGTCCCGTAATGATCGCGATCGTCGGAGTCGTCGTACTCCTGTTCCTGCTCGCCCTCGCCGTCATCACCCGCTACAAGGTGGCGGGCCCCAGCCAGGCGTTCATCATCACCGGGCGCCGGGGCAAGAAGTCCGTGGACCCGGTGACCGGCCGGACGAGCATCGACAACAGCGGCCAGAAGGTCGTCGTCGGCGGCGGCGTCTTCGTCGTGCCGTTCGTCCAGCAGAAGTTCACCCTGGACCTGTCCAGCCGGCACATCCCGGTCGCGGTGCGCGGCGCCGTCACCCTGCGCGGGGTGAAGGCCCACCTCGAAGGCGTCGCGATCGTCAAGGTCGGCGGCAGCGAGGACGCGATCCGGGCCGCCGCCCAGCGCTTCCTGCGCCAGCAGGACGGCATCGTCGGCTTCACCCAGGAAGTGCTCTCCGGCGCGCTGCGCGCCATCGTCGGCCGGATGTCCGTCGAGGACATCATCCGCGACCGCGCCGCGTTCGCCGGCCAGGTCGCCGAGGAGGCCGAGGCGAGCCTGTCCGGCCAGGGCCTGATCCTGGACGCCTTCCAGATCCAGGACATCACCACCGAGGGCTCCTACCTGGAGGACCTGGGCCGCCCCGAGGCCGCCCGCGCCAAGCAGGAGGCCGACATCGCGGAGGCCATCGCCCGCCGCGCATCGGAGCAGGCCCGGCTCAAGGCGGCCGAGGAGATCGCGATCGCCGAGCGGACCTTCTACCTGAAGCAGGCCGAGATCAAGGCCGAGACCGAGGCGGCCGCCGCCAAGGCCAACGCCGCCGGTCCGCTCGCCGAGGCCGCCCGCCAGCAGGAGGTCCTCACCGAGCAGGAGAAGGTCGCCGAGCGGCAGGCCGCCCTGACCGACCGCGAGCTGGACACCAAGGTCCGCAAGCCCGCCGACGCCGCCCGCTACCAGGCGGAGCAGGAGGCGGAGGCCCGCCGTATCGCCCAGGTCAAGGAGGCCGAGGCGGCCGCCGAGCGCGCCCGGCTGACCGGTGAGGGCGAGAAGCTGCACCGCTCCGCGCTCGCCGAGGCGGTGCGCATCGAGGGTGAGGCGGAGGCCGCGGCCATCGCGGCGCGCGGTTCGGCCGAGGCCGAGGCCATGCAGAAGAAGGCCGACGCCTTCGCGCAGTACGGCGACGCGGCCGTCCTCCAGATGCTCGTCGAGGTACTGCCCCAGGTCGTCGCCAAGGCGGCCGAGCCGCTGGGCGCGATCGACAAGATGACCGTCATCTCCACGGACGGCGCCAGCCGGCTGTCCCGTACGGTCACGGACAACGTCGCCCAGGGCATGGAGCTGCTCTCCTCCACCACCGGCGTGGACCTCGGCGCCCTGCTCCAGAACCTCAAGGGCGCGGTGCCCAAGCCGGCGGCCGAGCCGGCCGCCCCGGAGCCGGCGGTCCCGGCCGACCGGAACGGGAAGATCGAGATCGGCGACTGATCCACGCCCCCGTCCCCCGCGTGTGCCCGGCCGGTCGAGTCCCCCGGCCGGGCACACGTGCGTCCGGGCCCGGACACCCGGCCGGGATTGGCCGGAACTCGACCCTCTGGAGCGGCGGAATCCTCCGGCTAAGGTAATGCGGGTCTAAAAAGCTCGCCAAGTGCCTCGCGCGTACCGCGCCCTCGGGAGGAAGCCATGGGAACCCACCGCACCACGCTGCCCGGAGTCGGCGTCCAGTACGACTACACGACGGAGTCGGGGCAGCACATCTCCGTGGTCGTCCACCACGACGGACGGCGGTTCATCGGCTTCTACGACCAGGACGACCCTGATTCGTGTCGCCTCTCCGTACCCCTGACTCCACAGGAGGCGACCGGGCTCGCCCACCTCATCGACGCGGCGCCCATCGACGCCGTACGGACCGAGGGCATCGATCTGGTCACCGAGCACATCCCGCTCGGCAGCCGCTCCCCGTACGGCGGACGACTGCTCGGCGACACCAAGGCACGCACCCGGACCGGCGCCTCGATCGTGGCGGTGCTGCGCACCCACAGCGCGCATCCGTCCCCGGGGCCGGACTTCCGGCTTGCCATCGGCGACACCCTGGTCGCCGTCGGAACACGCGAGGGCGTCGACGCGCTCTCCGACATCATCTCGGAGGGCTGACCGTGCACGACACGACCGCACTGCTGGTGGAGCTGGGCTCCGTCATCCTGGGGCTCGGCATCATCGGACGCTTCGCCGGCCGGATAGGGCTCTCGCCCATCCCGCTGTACCTCCTGGCCGGGCTGGCCTTCGGCGAGGGCGGGCTGCTCCCGCTCCGCGCCAGCGAGGAGTTCACCGCGGTCGGCGCCGAGATCGGCGTCATCCTGCTGCTTCTGCTGCTCGGACTCGAATACAGCGCCTCCGAGCTGGTCACCAGTCTCAAGACGCAATACCCGTCCGGGGCCGTCGACTTCGTCCTCAACGCGACCCCGGGCGCGGTGGCCGCGCTGATCCTCGGCTGGGGCCCGGTCGGGGCCGTCGCGCTGGCCGGGGTCACCTGGATCTCCTCGTCCGGGGTGATCGCCAAAGTCCTCGCGGACCTGGGCCGCCTCGGCAACCGCGAGACCCCGGTCATCCTCGGCGTACTGGTCATCGAGGACCTGTCGATGGCCGTCTATCTCCCGCTGCTCACCGCGATGCTCGCGGGCGTCGGCCTGGCCGGCGGCAGCATCGCCCTGCTGATCGCGCTCGGCACGGTCGGTCTGGTGCTCTACCTCGCGCTGCGGCACGGCCGGCTGATCAGCCGCGCGGTCTCCTCCGACAATCCGGAGATGCTGCTGCTCGTCGTGCTCGGGCTGACCGTCCTGGTCGCGGGAGTGGCCCAGCAGCTCCAGGTGTCCGCCGCCGTCGGCGCGTTCCTCGTCGGCATCGCGCTCTCGGGCGAGGTCGCGGAGGGCGCGCGCAAGCTGCTGACCCCGATGCGGGACCTGTTCGCCGCCGTCTTCTTCGTGTTCTTCGGGCTCTCCACCGTCCCCTCGGACATTCCCCCGGTACTGCTGCCGGCCGCCATCCTGGCCGTCGTCACCGTCTTCACGAAGATCGGGACCGGCTGGTACGCGGCCCGGCGCGCCGGCATCGGATCGCGCGGACGCTGGCGGGCGGGCGGCACGCTCGTGGCGCGCGGCGAGTTCTCCATCGTCATCGCCGGTCTCGCCGTGGCGACCGAGCCCCGCATCGGGCCCATCGCCACCGCGTACGTCCTGATCCTGGTCATCGTCGGCCCGCTCACCGCCCGCTGGACCCAGCCGGTGGTCGAGCTCATCGAGAAGTGGCGGAGCGGGGAGCAGGCCCCGGCCGCGAAGAGCGCCCCGGTCGCCCCGGCCCGGCTGCCGGCCCAGGAAGAGGTCACCGCGTCCTCCCCGGAGTAACCGGATCGGCCGGAGCGCAGGCGCACGGCGTCCAGGCGCACGGCGTCCAGGCGCACGGAGTCCAGGCGTACGGCGTACGGAGTCCAGGCGCACGGGGCGCGGGGCGGGTACTCCCCGCTCACGCGCCGTGCGCCGCCGGGAGGTCCGGGGTCCAGCCCAGCGGGTAGGCGTCCGCGCCCTCCACCGGGGCCGCCGCCTCGCCGCCCGCGTCGGTGAACGCCCGCAGCGCGTCGATGAGCGCGGCGCGCTGCTCGGGCGCGATGCGCTCGACGATCGAGGCGACCTCCCGGCGGCGGCCGGCCGTGACCTCCCCGACCAGCCGGTGGCCGTCGGGCGTCAGCCGGAGCACCGTCTCGCGGCGGTTGGCCGGGTTGACCTGGCGCTCGGCGAGGCCCGCCGCGATCAGCCGGTCCAGCATGCGCATCGCGGTCGACGGGTTCACGCCGAGCCGCTCGGCGAGCGTGACGAGCTTGGCGTCGCCGTGCGTCGAAAGCACCACCAGAAGCCGGAACTGGGGCAGCGTCACCCGGTCCTCGACCGCCGCCAGCGACCGCGCCGAGACGGCGACCAGCAGCCTGGACGCCGTCAGGACCGCGCGCGTCACCGCGTCGACGTCGTCCCGGTCCGGGGCGGTCGGCGGCGGATCGTCGGGGCATTGTCGGTGCGCGGCCATGCCTCTTTCTACCGCGCCCGGCCGGCCCGCTCGAACGGACCCCGGTCCGATGCGCAACCGGTACCCGACCGTCGGCGGCTCGCACTGGCACCGATCTTTTGATTGTGCAACGTTTGCACAGTGACGCATGAACCCGCGGCATCGCCCGCTCCCAGGCGCCCGGACCCACCGACCGGCTGGCGGCGCGCCGCCTTCCGGCTGCCCGTCCATATGTTCCGCATGGGGCTGGGACCGCTCTTCGGGGGTCGGTTGCTGCTGCTCGTGCACACCGGCCGCGTCTCCGGTCTGCCGCGCCGCACCGCCATCGAGGTCGTGGAGGCGGGCACCCACGAGGGCCGGGCGTGCTGGACCGTGGCGTCCGGGTTCGGCCCCCGCGCCGACTGGTTCCGCAACCTGCGGCAGACCCCGCACGCCACGGTGCAGGTCGGCCGCAGGTTCCACGCGGTGACCGCGCAGGTGCTCGACCCCGACGAGGGCGGCGAGCTGATGGCCCGGTACGCGCCCCGCCACCCCAGGGTCGCGCGCCGGCTCTGCGCGTACATGGGCTTCGAGGTGGACGGCGGCGCGGAGGACTACCGGCGGGTGGGCAGGTCCATCCCCTTCGTCCGGCTCACCGAGGGCCCGGCACGGCCCCCCGGGCGCTGAACGCCCGGCCGGGCGCCCCGCTCAGAGGTCCTTGGCGGGCCAGTCCAGCAGCCGGGCGCCGATCACCGCGGTCTGCAGGGCGTAGCGGTGCATGGGGTCGGAGGGGTCGGAGCCGGTCAGCTGGTGGATGCGTTCGAGCCGGTACGTGAGGGCGCGGACGCTCAGCGAGAGCCGGCGGGCCGTCTCGGCGGCGACACAGCCCGCGTCGAAGTAGACCGCGAGCGTGCGCAGCAGCGGTTCGGCGCCGCCCCTGGCCTTCTGGAGCGGGCCCAGTTCGCTGCGTACGAGGTCGGCCATGGCCTGCCGGTCCCGCGTGAGCACCGGGTAGACCAGCAGATCGGCGGCGTACAGCACGGGGTCCTCCAGGTCCATGCGGTCCGCCAGGTCCAGTGCGTCCAGTGCCTCGTCGTACGACTGGACCACCCCGCCGGGGCCCCGGTGGGCGCGGCCGATCGCCACCCGGCCGCCGTCCGTCGCGGCGTGCGCCTGCTTGGCGAAGTAGCGCAGGACGTCGGGCTGGCCGCCGGGCGCGATGCACACCATCCGCCCGTCCTTCGTGGTGAGCAGGATCTTGCGCCCGCTGAACCGGGCCAGCATCGCCGACTCCACATGCCGGGGCACGGCCTCGGTCTCGGTGTACGCCTCCGGGCCGGAGGCCACCGCGACGGCATGGGCGCGGGCCAGGCGCAGGCCGAAGCGGGTGGCCCGTTCGGCGAGCCGGCCCAGGTCGCTGCGGCCGTAGAGCAGGTCGTCGATGAACTCGCGCCGGGCGGCCTCCTCGCGGCGCACGGTGAGGCGCTGGGCGCGCTCGAAGCCGTCCGCGAAGGCGTCGACCGCCTGCTCGGCGGCGGCCAGCACACTGGCGGCGGCGGCGGCCGCGGCGGCCGGGGTCGCACCGGGGGCGGGGGCCGGCCAGGCGGTGCGGGTCTCGGCGAGATGCATGCGGACCAGGGCGCGGAGCTGGTGACCGGCCTCGGCGGCCTGTCTGCCCAGGGCGCGGCGGGCGTCCAGCTCCTCGCGGGTCAGCCGCCGCCCGGACGCGGCCGCCTGCGCCAGTATGTCGGCGTAACCCGCCAGAAAGCTGTCGGGAATCTCCGGTTCCGCCACGTGTACCTCTCCGTTCCTCAACCGTCCCACCCCCTGCCCGACGCGCGGGCAGCGATGCCGGTGCCCGGCATCCTGCGGCAATGAACGTTGCCGCGTTCCGGCAATGCGTCCGGGCCGCCCAGGATGACACGATCCAGTCAGCACCGACCGGGGGACCACGGGGGAACACGGGGGAAACACGGGGGTGCACGGGGGATCGGGGGAAGGCCCTGGGTCGTCGCGGTGTCGTCGAGGGTGGCGCCGCGGCACCGGGGCACCGCCCGGTCCGCGCGCAAGACGCCGACGGCACCCGTCGGCGGGACCGCCAGGGGGTGGAAAACCGATGCGGGAATTCCTGGACGCGACGCTGTCCTTCCCGGCCGTACTCTTCGCCGCGGCGCTGGTCGTCGTCATCGCCTTCTGGCTGCTCGTCCTGGTCGGCGCGGCCGACCACCATTCCTTCGACACGGACCTCGACACCGATCTCGCGGGCGTCGGCGGCGTGCCGGTCACCGTCTCGGTCTCCCTGATGGTCGCCGTGGGCTGGTTCGCCGCCCTGTCGGGTTCGGTGCTGGTGCACCGCTCGGGCGCCACCGGCACCGTGCGCGCCGTGCTGGCCTGCGCGGTGCTCGCCGGGGCGCTGCTGCTCGCCTGGGGCGCGGTGCGGCTGCTCGTCCACCACTTCCGCCGCTTCTTCCCGGACCAGCCCCCGCCATCGCGCCAGGACTTCATCGGCCGGGTCTGCACGATCCGTACCGGCACGGTCGGCTCGGACTTCGGCCAGGCCGAGGTCGCCGCCGCCGACGGGTCCACCGCCGTCGTCCAGGTGCGGCAGCTGCCGCCCGCCGACGCGACGCTGGTCTCTGGCAGCTCGGGCCTGCTGTACGCGTACGACGAGGACGGCGAGTTCTTCTGGGTCGCGGCCTACGACCGGGCGCTCGATCCCGGTCCGCCGCCCTCCCCGCGACCGCCGCACGGCCGCACGGCCTCCGGTCCCGCCGTCTGAGCCGACACCCACCGCTCACCGGCCCGGAGCACCCGTCCGGCCTGCCCGGACGCGGTGAGCCACCGCGCCGTGTTTCACGTGAAACCGCTCATTTCCGCACCACCAGCCGCCAAGGACTGTCATGGAAGCCATCTCCTTGGGCCTCGGCCTGCTCATCGCCGTGGTCCTGCTCATCGCCGTAGCCGTGCTGCTGATCGTCACCCGGCTCTTCCGCAAGGTGGAGCAGGGCAAGGCGCTCATCATCTCCAAGACCAAGAAGGTCGATGTGACCTTCACCGGGGCCGTCGTCCTGCCGGTGCTCCACAAGGCCGAGTCCATGGACATCTCGGTGAAGACGATCGAGATCCGCCGCACCGGGCGCGAGGGCCTGATCTGCCAGGACAACATCCGCGCCGACATCCACATCACCTTCTTCGTCCGGGTCAACAAGACCGTCGAGGACGTCATCAAGGTCGCCCAGGCCATCGGCACCGAGCGCGCCAGCGACAAGGTCGCCATCCAGGAGTTCTTCGCGGCGAAGTTCTCCGAGGCGCTGAAGACCGTCGGCAAGCAGCTCGACTTCGTCGACCTGTACACCAAGCGCGAGGAGTTCCGGGACCGGATCATCCGCGTCATCGGCACCGACCTGAACGGCTACCACCTCGACGACGCGGCGATCGACTTCCTGGAGCAGACCCCGCTGGCGCAGCTCGACGGCGCCAACATCCTGGACGCCCAGGGCATCCGGAAGATCACCGAGCTGACCGCGATCGAGCACGTGCGCACCAACGAGTTCCAGCGCACCGAGCAGAAGGAGATCACCCGCCAGGACGTGGACGCGCGGGAGACCATCCTGGAGCTGGAGCGCCGGCAGGCCGAGGCCGAGATCAAGCAGCGCCGCGAGGTCGAGACGCTGCGCGCCCGCGAGGAGGCGGTGACCGCCCGCGTCCAGGAGGAGGAGCGCCTCGGCGCCCAGGCCGCGTTCATCCGGACCGAGGAGCAGCTCGGCATCCAGCGGGAGAACCAGGCCCGGGAGATCGCCGTCGCCCAGAAGAACCGCGAGCGGGTCATCGCGGTGGAGAACGAGCGCATCGAGAAGGACCGGATGCTGGAGGTCATCGGGCGTGAGCGCGAGACCGAGCTGAACCGCATCGCCGCGACGAAGGAGGTCGAGGCGGAGCGCCGCGAGGTCGCCGACGTCATCCGCGAGCGCGTCGCGGTGGACCGCACGGTCGCCGAGCAGGAGGAGTCCATCAAGACGCTGCGGGCGGTCGAGGAGTCCGAGCGCACCCGCAAGTCGGTCATCATCGCCGCCGAGGCGGAGGCGCAGGAGCGGCTGGTCAAGGACATCAAGGCGGCCGAGGCCGCCGAGGCCGCGGCCACCCACCGGGCGGCCGAGCAGCTGACGCTCGCCGAGGCCCGGCTGAAGACCGCCGACCTGGACGCGCAGGCGAAGCTGCGGCTGGCCGAGGGCGTCCAGGCGGAGTCGGCGGCACCCGGCCTGGCGGACGTCCAGGTGCGGGACGCGGCGGCGGAGGTGATCGAGAAGACGGGAGTGGCCGAGGCCGAGGCCACGTCCGCCCGGCTCCGGGCCGAGGCGGAGGGGGCCCGTCTCAAGGCCCTCGCCGACGCGGAGGGCACGCAGGCACGGGCGTCGGCCGAGGCGGCGATGATCGGCGAGAAGCTGAAGGCGGAGGCCGCGGGCCTCACCGAGAAGGCGGCCGCGATGGCGGCCCTGGACGACGCGTCGCGCGGGCACGAGGAGTACCGGCTGCGGCTGGCCGCCGAGAAGGAGATCCGGCTCGCGGGGCTCGATGTGCAGCGGCAGGTCGCCGAGGCGCAGGCGACGGTCCTGGCCACGGGTCTGGAGAACGCGGACATCGACATCGTCGGCGGCGAGTCGGTCTTCTTCGACCGGCTGGTCTCCTCCATCTCGATGGGCAAGAGCCTGGACGGCTTCGTCGCGAACTCGGACACGGCGAAGGCGCTGGCCGGGCCGTGGCTGGACGGCGAGTCCTCGTTCGCGCAGGACCTGACGCGGGTGCTGTCGTCGGTGTCCTCGGGCGATGTGCAGAACCTGACGGTGTCGGCGCTGCTCATGCGGATGATGGCCGCGCCGGGCGCGGGCGTCGGCGCGGACCAGGTCCGCGCCCTGCTGGACCACGCGAAGTCGCTGGGCATCGCGGACGTCCCGGTCGGCAGCCTGAAGGCGGCCGGCCTGAACGGTACGCCGGTGGCCTGACCGCCACGTCACCCGCACGCCTGTCCGCCTCCGCCCGGCCCGAACTCCGGGCGGGGCGGGCGGGCCGCCCAAGGACACCACCGCTAGGAGCCACCCATGGACACCGTGACGCCGCCCGGGGGCGCCCCCACCGCCGGGGACTACGACGTCCTGCGGCGCCGCCTGAGCACCCACGCCGCCGAACTCTCCCGCCGGGCCACCGCCCTCAACGCCCGCCGTACCGAGGCGTTCGGCTCCACCGGGCTGCGGCTGCTGGGCAGCGAGCAGCTGCGCACGGCCCGCCCCGCCGTCCCCCGCGACCTGGTCGCGCTCGGCGGCGAGCTGCTGTTCGGCTTCGAGCGGGGGCCCGGCCACCGCGGCGAACCGGCCGTCGACGACGTCCTGGCGCTGTACGCGGCCGACCTCACGCCCGGCACCGGCACCCCGCTCACCGACGCCGCGTTCGTCCGCGAGTTCGACGGGCTGCACCGCTACTTCCGGGACGCCCGGCTGCTGCGGCTGCGCCGGACCGAGGGCCGGCTGCTCGCGGTCTTCCGCACCGGCGAGACCGCCGACGACATCCGGGTGCTGCGCTGGGCGCTGAACGCGGACGGCTCCCCCGGCGCGTTCCTCGACGCACGCGGCGAGCGCGACCACGTCTTCCCGCCGTCGCACGACTTCTCCTGGACGCCCGCCGGACGCGAGTGCCACGTCGCGGGCCGCCACCCCCACATCGCGCTTCCCACCGCGGCGGAGCTGTACGTCGACACGCTCGGCGGCACCCTGACCGTGAAGACGGCCGACGACACGGAGAGCCCGGAGGGGATCTACGAGGAGCCGGTCACCGAACCGCTCCAGTCGCTGGCGGACGCCGAGGTGGAGTACGCCGAGCTGGGCCCGCTGGTGCTGCTGCGGGTGCGCCCCTACAAGGAGGAGACCAGGCGCCACCTCGTCTACAACTCGCTGCTGTCCACCGTCACCCGCCTCGACGGCATCGGCCCGGCCTGCCAACGGCTCCCCGAGGACCAGGGGATCATCTTCCCCGGCGGCTTCTACCTGACCACCGGCGAGGCCAGGACCTTCGACATCGCGCAGCCGCTCACCGACCCCGTCTTCGAGGAGGCGGTGCGCTCCCCCAACGGCGAGGACGTGCTCTACGTCTTCCGCTCCCGGCAGGACGGCCGGAGCCTGCTGCTGCCGTACAACGTGATCCGCCAGGAGGTGGCGACCCCGCTCCAGGGCCGGGGCCACGCCCTGCTGGACGACGGCACGCTCGTGGTGCTGCGCGACCCGGTGGAGGGCGGCGAGGGCGGCGCGGCGCGGGTGCACCCGCTGCAGCGCTGGGAGACCCCGTACCTCTCCGACACATATGCCGCGTCCCGCCCGGCGGGCGAGGGGCCGCTCGCCCGCGTCGGCAACGCCGACCTCGTACGGGGCATCTCCGACTGCCTGGCGCTGGCGCACGCCGCGTCCGAGACGGCGCCGACCGCCGCCGTGTACGACCGGCTGGTGGCCGACTGCGTCCGGGCCGGCGACCGCTACCACTGGCTGGACGACCCCGAACTGGGCGGGCTGGCCGGTCCGCTGGGCGAGCTGCGGGAGACCGCGCGCCAGGTCGTCGCGGAGTTCGAGGCCGTCCAGGAGCTGACCCGGCAGGCCGCCGACGCACTCACCGAGACCGCCGACCGCATCACCGCGCTGGTCCGCCGGGTCCGGGGCGAGGCCCCGCGCACCGCCGCCGAGTGGGTGGAGCGGCTCACCGAACTGCGCGGCGCGCACGGCCATCTGGCGACGCTCGCGGAGATGCGGTACGCGGACACCGCGCGCATCGCCGAGCTGACCGCCGCCACCACCGAGGACATCGAGGCGGCGGCCCGCCGCGCGGTCGCCTTCCTGGCCAGGGACGACGCGTTCGCCGGCTACCACGAGGACATCGCCCGCCTCACCGAGGAGGCCGCCGCGCTCGCCTCCGTCACGGACGCCGCCGCGCTCGGGGACCGGCTGGCCGGCATGACGGACGGGCTGAGCACGGTCACGGACGTGGTGGCCGGTCTGGACATCGGCGACGGCGTGGTCCGTACGTCGATCCTGGAGCGGATCGCGGAGGTGCTCGGGGCCGTCAACCGGGCCCGAGCCACGCTGGAGGCCCGCCGCCGCGAGCTGGCCGACCACGAGGGCCGGGCCGAGTTCGCCGCCGAGTCCGCGCTGCTCGGGCAGGCCGTCACGGCCGCGCTGGCCGCCGCCGACACCCCGGACTCCTGCGACGAGCAGCTGGCCAGGCTGCTGCTCCAGCTGGAGAACCTGGAGGCAAGGTTCGCGGAGTTCGACGACTTCCTCGCGGAGCTGGGCGAGCGCCGGACGGAGGTGTACGAGGCGTTCTCGGCGCGCCGGCAGAGTCTGCAGGACGCCCTCGCGCGCCGCACCGAGCGCCTCGCGGAGTCCGCCGCGCGCGTCCTGGAGACGGTCGCCCGCCGCAGCACCGCCCTTCCGGACGCGGACGCCGTCCACACCTACTTCGCCTCCGACCCGATGGTCGCCAAGCTCCGCCGCACCGCCGACGAGCTGCGCGCGCTCGGCGACACCGTGCGGGCGGAGGAGCTGGACGGGCAGCTGCTCGCCGCCCGCCAGGAGGCCGGCCGGGCCCTGCGCGACCGCAGCGAGCTGTACGCGGACGGCGGGGCGGTGATCCGGCTGGGCCGGCACCGGTTCGCGGTGAACACCCAGCCGTTCGAACTGACGCTGGTGCCGCAGGACGACGGGCTGTCGTTCGCGGTGACCGGCACCGACTACCGGATGCCGGTCACCGACCCGGAGTTCGCCGCGACCCGCCCGTACTGGGACCGCACGCTGCCCTCCGAGTCGCCGCTCGTCTACCGGGGTGAGCATCTGGCCGCCCGTCTCCTCGCCGAGCACGGCGCCGACCGGCTCGCCGCCCTGGACGGCCCGGAACTGGCCGCGCTGGTGCGCGAGTCGGCGGCGGCCGCGTACGACGAGGGTCATCAGCGCGGCGTCCACGACGAGGACGCGACCGCGATCCTGGCCGCCCTGCTGCGGCTGCACGCGGGCGCCGGGCTGCTCCGCTTCCCGCCGGACGTCCGGGCCGCCGCGCAACTGTTCTGGGCCCACGGCGCGGACGACGAGCTGCGCGCCTCCTGGACCCGCCGGGCCCGCTCGCTGGCCCGTGCCCGCGACACCTTCGGGCTGGCCCCGGCGGTCGCCGCGCTCCAGGAGGAGTGGGCGCGGGCGATCCCCGGCGAGCGGACCGGGCCCGTCGCCGCGTACCTCTTCGAGGAGCTGACCGGGGGGCCCGAGGGCTTCGCGACGGCCGCCGGCGTCCGCGCGTTCCTGGACAAGTTCCGGCACGCCGCGGGCGGTTCCGGCTACGACGAGGACCTCGCCGCCCTCGCGGACGACCTGCCCGCCCGCCGCCAGCTCGTGGAGGGCTGGCTCACCTCGTACGCGGGCGCGAGCGGCACCGAACTCGCCCCGGGGGACCTCGCGGAGGCCGTGGCGGTGGAGCTGTGCCCGCCGGACGTGCTCGACCGGTACGAGGCCGACGCGCCGCTCGCCGAGACCGTCGACGGGCTGCTGGGCGTCCACCCGCGCGTCGAACGCGGCCGGCTCACCGTGCGCATCGACGAACTCCTCTCCCGCACCGAGGAGTTCCGGACCACCGCGGTGCCCGGGTTCCGGGCCTACCAGCGCCGCCGCACCGCGCTGGTCGCCGCCGAGCGGGCCCGGCTGCGCCTGGACGACCACCGCCCGCGCGTGATGTCCGCGTTCGTCCGCAACCGGCTGCTGGACGAGGTGTACCTGCCGCTGATCGGCGACAGCCTCGCCAAGCAGATCGGCACCGCCGACGCCGACCGCCGCACCGACTCGCAGGGCCTGCTCCTGCTGGTCTCCCCGCCCGGCTACGGCAAGACGACGCTCATGGAGTACGTGGCCGACCGGCTCGGGCTCGTCCTGGTCAAGATCAGCGGGCCGAACCTGGGACACGACGTGACCTCGCTCGACCCCGCGCAGGCGGGCAGCGCCACCGCCCGCCAGGAGATCGAGAAGATCAACTTCGCGCTGGAGGCGGGCAACAACACCCTGCTCTACCTGGACGACATCCAGCACACCTCGCCGGAACTGCTCCAGAAGTTCATCCCGCTCTGCGACGCCACCCGCCGCGTCGAGGGCGTACGGGACGGCGAGCCGCGCACCTACGACCTGCGCGGCAAGCGGTTCGCGGTGTGCATGGCGGGCAACCCGTACACCGAGTCCGGCGAGCGGTTCCAGGTGCCCGACATGCTCGCCAACCGGGCCGACGTGTGGAACCTGGGCGAGGTGCTGTCCGGCCGCGAGGACGTCTTCGCGCTGAGCTTCGTGGAGAACGCGCTCACCGCCAACCCGGTCCTCGCCCCGCTCGCCGGCCGCTCCCGCGACGACCTGGCGCTGCTGCTGCGGCTCGCCGCAGGCGACCCCACGGCCCGCCCGGAACAGCTCGAACACGCCTACCCGGCCGCCGAGGTGGAGCGGATCACCGCCGTGCTGCGGCATCTGCTGCGGGCCAGGGACACCGTGCTGGCGGTCAACGCCGCGTACATCGCCTCGGCCGCGCAGACCGACGCCACCCGCACCGAACCGCCCTTCCGGCTCCAGGGCTCGTACCGCAACATGAACCGGATCGCGGAGCGGATCGCGCCCGTGATGAACGACGCCGAACTGTCCGCCGTCGTGGACGACCACTACGCGGGCGAGGCGCAGACCCTCACCAACGGCGCCGAGGCGGCCCTGCTGAAGCTGGCCGCCCTGCGGGGCACGCTCACCCCCGCGCAGGCCGAACGGTGGGCCGCGCTCTGCGCCTCGTACGTCCGCACCCAGGCGCTGGGCGGGCCGGAGGGCGACCCGATGACCCGTGCGGTGGCCGCGCTCGGGCTGCTCGCGGACCGCATCGCGGCCGTGGAGACGGCGATCGGACGCGCCGCCGACCCGCGCCACCTCCTGTCGCGGCACCCCGAGGACCGCTGACCGCGGGCGGCCGCCGATCACCGGAAGGGAGCAAGGCATGCTGGGCCACGTGTCCTCATTCCCCCAGCAACCCCAACCCTCCCCGTTCTCCGGCCACATGGTGGTCTGCGGGGACGACGCGCTCGCCCAGCGGCTCGCCGTGGAGCTGCGGTACGTCTACGGGGAGCGGGTCACCCTGGTCGTGCCGCCGGAGCCGGGCGCGGCGGCCCGGCCGGACGCCCCGCTGAACGGACGCGGCCGGGCCGCCGCGCTGTTCGGCCGGATGGCGTCGGCGATGAACCGCAACGGCGGTGGCCTGCCGCACGGTTCGGACGGGGACACCAACGCCGGCGTCGAGCCGGTGCGCATCCTCCAGGCGGCCGAGCCGTCCGACGAGTCGCTGGAGGAGGCGGGCATCGCGCGGGCCTCGGCGGTGGCCCTCGTCTACGACGACGACGAGCGCAACATCCGGGCCGCGCTCACCGCCCGCCGGCTCAACCCGTGCGTCCGGCTGGTCATCCGGCTCTACAACCGCAAGCTCGGGCAGCATCTGGAGACCCTGCTCGACCAGGCCGCCGCCGTCGCCTCGCCCGGCCGCGACCCGGCCGCGATCGACGCCTCCACCACGGTCCTGTCCGACGCGGACACCGCGGCCCCCGCCCTCGCGGCCACCGCGCTCGCCGGGCCGACGCGGGTGATCCGCGCCGAGGGGCTGTTCCTGCGGGCCGCCGAGCGCACCCCGCCGCGCGGCGGCCAGGTCGCCGACCCCGGCCTGTGCACGCTGGCCCTGCTCTCCTCCACCACGCACGACCCGGCCGGTACGGAGGGCTCCGACAGCAGCGGCGCCGAGGGCCCGCAGCTGCTGCCGGGCCCTGCGGAGATCGCCGCCGCCACCGGGCGCGGCACGGTCGTCCTGGAGACGGTCACCCAGTCCGGTTCGGATGCCCCCAAGCCCCGGATGGGCGGCCGCAGCGCCCCGCTGAGCCAGTTCTTCTCGCGCCGGCTGCGCTGGTCGGCGCTGGGCGTCGGTCTCGCGGTCCTCGGTCTCGCGGTGGCCTCGTCGGTCACCACGGGCGACGACGCCCTGCACGCCGCCTACCTCACCCTGCTCGACCTGTTCGCCATGGGCGACCCGGCCATCGGTGAGCCCACCGCCCGCCAGATCATCCAGATCCTCTCCGGCGTCGCGGGCCTGATGCTGCTGCCGCTGCTGGTGGCCGGGGTCCTCGAAATGTTCGGCTCGCTGCGCAGCGCCTCCTCGCTGCGGCGGCCGCCGCGCGGGCTGTCCGGCCATGTGGTGCTGCTCGGCCTCGGCAAGATCGGCACCCGTGTCCTGGTGCATCTGCGGGAGCTGGGCGTGCCGGTGGTCTGCGTGGAGGAGGACCCGGAGGCGCGCGGCATCCCGGTGGCGCGGCGGCTGCATGTGCCGGTGGTCCTCGGTGACGTCACGGACGAAGGCGTACTGGAGGCGGCCAAGATCGGCCGCTCGCGCGGGCTCCTCGCGCTGACCAGCGCCGACACCACGAACCTGGAGGCCGCGCTCTACGCCCGCTCCCTGAAGCCGAACCTCCGGGTGACGGTGCGGCTGTTCGACGACGAGTTCGCCACGGCCGTCTACCGCACTCTGCGCACGGCCCACCCGCAGGCCATCACCCGCTCCCGCTCGGTGTCCCATCTGGCCGGTCCGTCGTTCGCGGTCGCCATGATGGGCCGGCAGATCCTGGGGGCGATCCCGGTCGAGCGGAAGGTGCTCCTGTTCGCGGCGATCGAGGTCGGCGGGCATCCCCAGCTGGAGGGCCGTACGGTGGAACAGGCGTTCCGTTCCGGTGCGTGGCGGGTGCTCGCGCTGGATGTCGCCCCGCCGCACCCCGCCGCCACCGGCACGGCGGAGCAGGGCGCCCTGGTGTGGAACCTCCACCCCGGTTACGTGCTGCGCCCGACGGACCGCGTGATCATCGCGGCGACCCGCCGGGGCCTGGCCGAGCTGCTGCGCGGGAGCGCTACTTCTTCGCGTGCTCACCCACGTAGAAGAGAACCCAGATGAACCCGGCGAACAGATGCGTGGCGAACACGTAGACCCCTACGCGCAGGGCGACGCCCCGTTCCTTCCAGCGCTCGGTGCCGCCGGCGGCCGGTGAGGCTTCGGTACGGGGCGTGGCAGCCGTGCCCTCGCCCGTCGTGCCGGTGCCGCTCATGGTCCCTCCGTTCGCCGGGGGCCCCTGCGGCCGCCGCCCGTCCAGGGTACGCATCCGCCGGTCGCGGGGGTCGGAGTGCGGCGGAATAGGTCAGGGAGGTGGTCCGTTGTAGGGTGTGTCCAGTTAGTTCAACGTTCAACAATACCGAGCAGGAGGCGGACGCCATGCAGTTCGGGATCTTCACCGTCGGGGACGTCACCACCGACCCCACCACCGGTACGACGCCGAGCGAGCACGAGCGGATCAAGGCCACCGTCGCCATCGCGCGCAAGGCCGAGGAGGTCGGGCTCGACGTCTTCGCGACCGGTGAGCACCACAACCCGCCGTTCGTCCCGTCGTCCCCGACGACCACGCTCGGTTACATCGCCGCGCAGACGAAGAGCATCGTCCTGTCGACGTCGACCACGCTGATCACCACCAACGACCCGGTGAAGATCGCCGAGGACTACGCCACGCTCCAGCACCTCGCGGACGGCCGCGTGGACCTGATGATGGGGCGCGGCAACACCGGCCCGGTCTACCCGTGGTTCGGCAAGGACATCCGCCAGGGCATCCCGCTCGCCATCGAGAACTACGCCCTGCTGCACAAGCTGTGGCGGGAGGACGTCGTGGACTGGGAGGGCAAGTTCCGTACGCCGCTCCAGTCGTTCACCGCGACCCCGCGCCCGCTGGACGGCGTGCCGCCGTTCGTCTGGCACGGCTCCATCCGCTCCCCGGAGATCGCCGAGCAGGCCGCCTACTACGGCGACGGCTTCTTCCACAACAACATCTTCTGGCCCATCGAGCACACGAAGAAGATGGTCGGGCTGTACCGGCAGCGGTACGCGCACTACGGCCACGGCACCGCCGAGCAGGCGATCGTGGGCCTGGGCGGCCAGGTGTTCATGCGGAAGAACTCGCAGGACGCGGTGCGCGAGTTCCGCCCGTACTTCGACAACGCCCCGGTCTACGGGCACGGGCCGTCGATGGAGGACTTCACCCGGCAGACCCCGCTGACCGTGGGCTCCCCGCAGGAGGTCATCGAGCGGACGCTGACGTTCCGGGACGCCGTGGGCGACTACCAGCGCCAGCTCTTCCTGATGGACCACGCGGGACTGCCGCTGAAGACGGTCCTGGAGCAGCTGGACATCCTCGGCGAGGAGGTCGTCCCGGTGCTGCGCAAGGAGTTCGCCGCCCTGCGGCCGGCCGGGGTCCCCGAGACCGCGCCGCTGCACCCCGCCTACGCCGCCACCCTGAAGAAGGAGAGCTGACCGTGTTCGCCACCGAACCGCTGAGGATCGTCGCCGTCTCGGCCGGCCTGAGCAACCCCTCCTCCACCCGGCTGCTGACCGACCGGCTGGCCGCCGCGACCCGCGAGCGGCTGGAGACCGAGCAGGACCGCCCGGTGGACGTCCGGGTGATCGAGCTGCGCGACCTGGCCGCGGACATCGCCGGCCATCTGGTCTCCGGCTTCCCGCCGCCCGCCCTGGAGGACGCGCTGGCCGCGGTGACGGGCGCGGACGGCCTGATCGCGGTCACCCCGGTCTTCACCGCCTCGTACAGCGGGCTGTTCAAGTCCTTCTTCGACCTGGTCGAGAACACCGCGCTGACCGGCAAGCCGGTCCTGATCGCCGCGACCGGTGGCACCCCCCGGCACTCGCTGGTCCTGGAGCACGCCATGCGCCCGCTCTTCGCCTACCTGCGCGCCGTCACGCTGCCCACCTCGGTGTACGCGGCGTCCGAGGACTGGGGCGCGGCGGGCGACGCGTACGCCGACGGGCTGCCGGCCCGCATCCGGCGCGCCGGCGGGGAACTGGCACTGGCCGTCACCGGCGGCCGCGCGGTCTCCGGGGCGGCCCGGAACCCCGGCCTGGACGACGAGGTGATCCCCTTCGAGCAGCAGCTCGCCGCACTCCGCCCGGCCTGACCGGCCCTGCGGAAATCGCCGTTTGGCCCGTTTTGAATACAGTCGTACGGGAAGGCGTGAGGCGAGCACCAATGCGAGCAACGCGCGAGCACAACCGCAGAACCCAGCTGGAGGCAGAAATGGGCAGGATCGTGGTGGGCGTCGACGGCTCCGAGCCGTCGGTCAGGGCACTGCACTGGGCCGTGCGCCAGGCGGAGCTGACCGGCGACACGGTGGAAGCCGTCAACAGCTGGGAGTACCCCGCCACCAGCTGGGCGTCGATGATGCCGGGCCTGCCGGAGGACTTCGACCCGCAGGCCATGGCCACCGTGTCGCTCACCGAGACGCTGGAGGAGGCGCTGGGCGCGGCGGGCGCCGCCGCCGTCAGCAAGGTCGTCGTGATCGGCAACCCGGCGCAGGCCCTCCTCGACCGCTCCGAGGGCGCGAACCTGCTGGTCGTCGGCGCCCGCGGCTACAGCGGCTTCAAGGCGACCCTGCTGGGCTCGGTCAGCCTGCACGTCACCCAGCACGCCTCGTGCCCGGTGACCGTCGTCCGCAACTGACACACGGCATTACGGGGTGGGCCCCCGCACCACGCGTGGTGCGGGGGCCCACCCCTGTGCTCACAGCTCCACGACGTCCGCCACCGCGCACGCCACGTTGTCCGGCGCGCCGGCCGCCCGCGCCAGCTCGATCAGCCCGCGCACGGCGGTGCCCGGCCCGTCCGCCGCGGCCAGCACCCGCGCCAGCTCCCCGCCGTCCACGACCGCCGAGAGCCCGTCCGAGCAGAGCAGATAGCGGTCGCCGGGCCGCGCGTCCCGGACGTCCACGTCGGGCCCGCCGTACGGGCCGTCCCCGGACAGCGCCTTGAGGAGCATCGCCCGCTGCGGGTGCGAGAACGCCTCCTCCTCCGTCAGCGAGCCGTCGTCGACCATCGACTGGACCAGGCTGTGGTCGTGCGTGATCCGGAACAGCTCGCCCTCGCGCAGCAGATACGCCCGCGAGTCCCCGATGTGCACCAGGCCCAGCCGCGAGCCCGTCCACACCATCGCGGTCAGCGTCGTGCCGGACTCCTCCGGCGCCCCGCTGCCGCCGCTCCCCGCGACCGCCTCCCGTACCGCGAGGGCGACGCGCTCCGCCGCGTCGTGCAGGGCGTTCAGCAGCTCCGCCGCCGGTACCGCCCCCGGCGCGACCGGCTTCAGCGCCTCGATCGCCGCCGCGCTCGCCCCCGCACCGCTCTCGCCGAACCCGTCGGCGACCGCGAGCAGCCGGGCGCCGGCGTAGACCGCGTCCTGGTTGACCGGCCGTACCGCACCCGTGTCGGTGCCGGCCGCGTAGCGGATTCCGAGTGTGCCCACCGATGTCATGACGTCCTCCGTCGACAGTTGGTCGATGAGGAAGGCCGCGAGGTCACGGCGGGCCGCCGTCTCCGCCTCGACGCGCGCCCAGTACGCCCGGATCGCCGCGGCGGCCGCGCCGGGCTCCAGCGCGATCACCTCCTTGATCCGGGCGAGCGGCATCCCGATCCGGCGCAGCCAGGCCACCAGCCGGGCCGCCCGCACCTGCGCCGGGTCGTAGTACCGGTAGCCGTTCACCGGATCGACCACGGCCGGCGGCAGCAGGCCGAGCTCGTCGTAGCGGCGCAGTGCCTTGGCGGACAGCCGGGACAGCCGGGCGAACGCCCCGATCGTCACCAGTGCCGCACCGGGGCCCCGCCCCCGCCCGTCGTCCGTCGTCACCGCACGCCTCCCCATACCGGGCGGACTTCCCGCCCCGGCACACTCGATCCTTGGCCTTCCCCCGTGGAGAAGGTCAAGGATCGACGACGAGCGCCTGCGGCGCGGGGCGCGCGCGGGGCTACTCGTGTGTGTAGAAGTAGTAGTACGCGGTGAGCAGTCCGCCGATTCCGAGGAACAGCCCGACCACCGACGCGGCCAGGATGCTGGCACCGGACAGGCTGTACAGGAAGCCGATGGACCCGCCGGTCAGCACCCCGTACGCGGCCGCCCGCAGTTCGCGCGGCAGCCGGTTCTGAATCCGGCCGAGCCCGAAGCAGAGCACGGCGAGCACGGCGCCGGAGACCAGGCCGAGGGCCAGCCTGGTGCCGGTGAGCACCCCGCCGCCGCGCACGATGGCGGTCGCGTAGCAGCCCAGGATCAGCCCGAGCGTGGCCGGAACGGCCCAGCTCATGACGGGATGGTGCCGGGTCGTACCGGGGCGGTTCCGGGGGGACGCGTGCCTTCCGCGCGCCTGCACCGAAGCGTGTGAGGCCATGGCAGAGAGCTCCTTCCATCACCCCCCGCTGTCCCTCCAGGGCACACCTGGACGGCCCGTCCGGCAACTCGGATGGCCCAGGGCCCGGAGCGCGGCGCCGCCATCCGGGATTCCCTGGAGAGGTGCGGACGTACTTCTCGGTGGCCCTCTCGGCGGTACTGCTGGTGCTGCTGGCCGTCCTGGTGCCGCTCGCCGCGCTGTCCGCCTGGGTCGATCTGGAGATCGACGACACCGACCGGTACGTGGCCGCCGTCGCCCCGCTCGCCGACGACTCCGATGTGCGGGACACCGTCGCCGATCTGATCACCGACAACGCGATGAAGCAGATCGACGTGGGGCCGCTCCGGTCCACCGTCCGCGAGTTCCTGCACCAGGCCGTGCGCTCCTTCACCACCACCGACGCCTTCCGGGCCGCCTGGACCGCGGCCAACCGCACGGCCCACGAGACGGTCACCGCCGCGCTGGACGGCAGCAGCGGCGAAAGCGTCACCATCGACCTGGCGCCCGTCACGGAGAAGGTGAAGAAGAACCTGGTCGACAACGGGGTGCCGTTCGCCGACCGGATTCCCGTCCAGCACACGGACATCCAGCTGGTCTCCGCCGACCGCGCGGACCAGTTGCGGCAGACCTTCCGGTGGCTGCGCGCCGCGAGCGTCTGGCCGGCCGCGGGCACGCTCGTCCTCGCGCTGCTCGTCATCGCGGTGTCCTGGCTGCGCGGCGGCCCCGCCCGCGGCCTGCGCGCCGTGGCCGTCACGGGCGCCGGGTTCGCGCTCGGCGCGCTGCTGCTGCGCGGCCTGCTGGCCCTGGCCCGCAACCGCGTCCTGAACGAGGTCCCGGCGAGCGACAAGGCCGCCGCGGCGGCGGTCTACGACGCGCTGACCGCCTCCCTGCGCACGACGGTGTGGATCGTCCTCGGCGTGGGCGTGGCGGCGGCGGTGTGCGCGACGGCGGCGAGGTACCGGACGCGGCGACCGGGGTGAGGGGGCGGCGGGACCTGCGCGGTGGTCAGTCCACGGGACCGGGGCCCAGTCCGCGCAGCCGGTCCATCTCGCGGCGGTCGCGTTTCGTCGGCCGGCCCGCGCCCCGGTCGCGCACCGGGATCTGGATGGCCGCCTCGCGCGGCGGCGGGGGCGGGCTGTTGTCGACGAAGCACTCGGCGGCCACCGGCGGCCCCACCCGCTTCTTCACCAGCCTGGACACGACGACGATCCGGTCCCGGCCCGCGTGCCGCAGCCGCACCTCGTCGCCGACGCGCACCGACTGCGCGGGCTTCGCCCGTTCGCCCGCGACCTTCACATGACCCGCCCGGCAGGCGGCAGCGGCCTGCGCGCGGGTCTTCGTGAGCCGGACCGACCAGATCCAGACATCGACCCGGACACTGCCCTCCGTCTGCGGAGCCTCACCGGAAACCATGCGTCCGACTGTAAGCGGTACGGGCGGCCGGCCCGTCCCCGCGTCAACTCCGCGCCCCCGCCACGCAGGTGACGTGCGGGTTCCGTCAACGCCCGTACCTGCGCCCCGGACCCGCCCCGTGCCCGGCCGACGGCTCCGCGGTCCCACATGCGGGCCGTGCCGCCGGGAGTCCTGATCCGGCCGCTAACCTTACGTATCCGCCCTGGCCAGGGATCAATTCCCGCAGTACGGACATTCATCGCAACCAACTCATGCGAAAGGCTCGCCCATGGGCATTCGGAGCTTGCTGCGCAAGGTGTTCGGCCGTGACCGCACGGAACAGGACGAGCCGACCACGGTCACGGTCCCGCCCCAGGGCGATCGCTCCCGTCCCGCAGAGCCGGAGTCGGTGACGGTGGACGAGCCGGCGGCGGAGGAGAAGACGGAGACGCCCGCCCGGATCTCGGTCCCGGCCCCCGCGTCGTCGGACGACAGCGAACGGGCGGCGGCCGACCTGGTCGCGGCCGCATTCGACAACCCGACCCCGCCCACGGTCCCCGCCCAGGGCAAGGGCCCGCGCGAATCGGCGGACACGGAGGCCACCCCGGAACCGGAGGCCCCGACCGCGACCTCGGAGACGGACGCGGAGGTCGTGACTCCTGCGGAACCGGAAGCGCCCGCGAAGGCGGACGCGGAGGTCGACGCGAAGCCCGAGACAGACGCGAAGGCCGACGCGGACGCGAAGGCCGACGCTGCGGAGGAACCGGTCGCGGAGCCCGAGGCGGACGCACCGGCCGCAGAGGCCGCCGCCCCGGAGCCGGTGGCGGAGGCGCCCGCACCCGAGCCGGTCGCGGAGGCCGCAACCCCGGAGCCGGAGGCCGCGACCCCGGCCCCTGAGCCCGAGCCCGTCGCCGAGCCCGAGCCGGTGACCCCGAGCGCCGCGCCGGAACCCGAGCCGGTCACCCCGAGCGCGGCGCCCGAGCCGGAGCCCGTCGCCGAGCCCGAGCCCGTGAACGAGCCGGAGCCGGAGGCCGCCGCGCCTGCGGCGATCACCATCGACATCGACCCGGAGCCGGAGCCCGAACCCGAACCCGAGGCGGCCCCGGCCGCCCCCGCCCCCGCCCCGGCCGCCCCCGCCGGCAAGCCCGCGCTGTCCCTCGCCAAGGTCAAGGCGCGGGCGCCCGAGCTGGCCGGACCGTACAAGGCCGCGCAGGCCGGGCTGAAGGCGCACGGGCTGACCGGGCTGCGGGCCACCGTCTACCTGGTCCTGGACCGCTCCGGCTCGATGCGGCCGTTCTACAAGGACGGCAGCGCCCAGCACCTCGGCGACCGCACCCTCGCGCTCGCCGCGCACCTCGACGAGAGCGCCACCGTGCAGGTCGTGTTCTTCTCGACGGAGATCGACGGCACCGGCACGGTCGGGCTCGACGGCCACGAGGGCCGGATCGACGAGCTGAACGCGCGCCTCGGCCGGCTCGGCCGGACCAACTACCACCGCGCGGTCGAGGAGGTCGTCGCGCACTACGAGGCGTCCGGCTCGACCGGCCCCGCCCTGGTCGTGTTCCAGACGGACGGCCCGCCGGACGCCCGCCAGGCCGCGCGCCAAGCGCTCGACGAGGCGGCGAGGCTGCCGCTGTTCTTCCAGTTCGTCGCGTTCGGCGAGAAGGACGCCAAGGGCTTCGACTTCCTGCGGAAGCTGGACGCCCCGAACACCGGCTTCCTCCACGCCGGCCCCGCCCCCCGCGAGGTCGCGGACACCGCGTTCTACCGCGAGCTGCTCGCGGCGCTCCCCGCCTGGGTCGCCGGGCGCGGCACGGCCGACGGTTCCTGACCGGCCGGCAGACGTACGGTCACGGCGAGCCCGCCCTCCGGGCCCGGCACCGCCGTGACCGTACCGTCGTGGGCCATGGTGATCGACCGCACGATGGACAGGCCGAGGCCCGACCCCGGCCCCATCCGGTCCTTTCCCTCGCCCCGGCGGAACGGCTCGAACAGGCCGGGGATGTCCGCCGCCTCCACCACGGGCCCCGTGTTGCGGATCTCCAGGAGGACCCCGCCGCCGACCGGCACCGCCGACGCCGACACGCTCCCGTCCGGCACGTTGTACGTCACCGCGTTGGCCAGCAGGTTCGCCACCAGCTGGGCCAGCAGCTGCCGGTTGCCGCGCACCGGGCAGGGCTGGGTGTCCAGCCGGACGCCCGGATGCCGGGCCGCCTCCTCGGCCACCACGCGCGCCAGGTCCACCGGCTCCCGCTCGCTCTTGTCGAGCCCCCGTTCGCTGCGCGCCAGGACGAGCAGCCCGTCGATGAGCCGTTCACTGCGCCGGTTGTTGTCCAGGAGCGTCTGCCGGGTGCGTACGAGGTCCTCCGGCGTCGGGTCCTCCAGGCCGATCTGGATCGCCGCGCGCTGGGTGGCCAGCGGGGTGCGCAGCTCGTGGGAGGCGTTGGCGATGAACCGCCGCTGGCTGTCGAACGCCTTCTCCAGCCGGGCCAGCAGCGCGTCCAGCGTGTCGCCCAGCTCCTTCAGCTCGTCGTCGGGCCCGCTGGAGGCGATCCGCTCGTGGAGGGTGCGCGCGGAGAGCTTGCGCGCCTTGGCGGTCATGGCGTGGACGGGTCGCAGCACCCGGCCGGCCGTCCACCAGCCGACGCCCACCGCGCAGGCCGTCATCACGAGCAGGGCCGCCGCCGACCAGATGAGCAGCTGGTGGCCGGCCGCGTCGCTGACGTGGTCGGTGAGGTCGTAGACGGTCGGCGGACCGAGCCGGCGGCGGCTGACCAGCGGGCCGTTCACGGCATAGCCGGGCTGGACCACGGCGGCGGTCTCCGCGATGGCGCGGGCCTGCGAGTCGGTACCGGCGCGGGAGGCCAGGTTGACGGTGGCGAGCAGGGCCGTGCCGAGGATGAGGAAGACCCCGCCGTAGACGAGGGCGATGCGGGTCCGGATCGTGGAGTGCGCCAGCCGGGCCGGCCGCTTCACAGCGCGTACCCCACGCCCTGGACGGTGCGGATCACGGCCGGTTCTCCGAGCTTCTCGCGCAGCTTGCCCACGCAGTCCACGACCGCCCCCGGCTGGTCGGCGTTGGCGTCCCAGGCCCGCTCCAGCAGCTCTTCGGCGCCGACGGTCCCGCCGTCCGCCTCCAGGAGCAGTTGGAGCACCGTGAACTCCTTGGTCGCCAGGTCCAGCTCCCGCCCGTCCCGGCTCGCCGACCGCCGTACGGTGTCGAGCCGGATGCCGTACCGTTCCAGTTGCGGAGGTACGGGCCGGGCGGTGCGCCGCCGCAGGGCCCGGATGCGCGAGACCAGTTCGGGAAACTCGAACGGCTTGCTGATGTAATCGTCGGCGCCCAGGTCGAGACCGGCGACCCGGTCCTCCGTGGAAGCGGCGGCCGTGAGCATCAGAATCCTGGTCCGGGAGCCGGAGGCGACGAGCTCGCGGGCCACGTCGTCGCCGTGCACCCGGGGCAGGTCGCGGTCGAGGACGACCACGTCGTAGTCGTGCAATCCGAGGTATGCCTGGGCGGCGTCGCCGCTGTAGACGGTGTCGACGGCGAAGCCGGCCCGCCGCAGCCCGGTGGCGACCAGCTCCGCGAGGATTTCCTCGTCCTCGGCGACCAGTACCCGCATCGTGATGTCCCCTGCCTCGTGCATGCGTGTCCACTCCCTCCCAGCATGCACGGTCGTCGCGGGAACGGGGCCTCCCCCGAAGCCCCCGGCTCCGCAACGGGGCCGGCCTCTCAGCGGCTCAGCGACGCCGCGTCCCCCATCACGACGACGGGCGCCAGGGCCGGGTCCAGCGCGCCGAGGAGCTGCTTCATCCGGTCCTCGGAGATCGAGACGCAGCCCTGGGTCGGCCCTCCGTGGTCCACATGAATCCAGATGCCGCCGCCGCGCTCCGGGCCGAGGGGACGGGTGGGGTCGAGCGGCGAGGTGCCGGGGACGCGGTTGTAGTCGATGGCGACGACGTAGTCGAAGGAGCCCTCCAGCGGTTCGCCGTGGAAGCCGTCGCCCGTCACGGCGAAGGCGGGGCTCAGGTCGTACGGAAGCGCCGTGTCCGGGGGTGCGAGGCGGCCCCCGGCGGCGGTGAGGGTGAAGACGCCGACCGGTGAGCGCAGGTCGCCCTCCAGATGCTCGCCGGTCCAGCCGTTCAGGGCGTTGTGGGCGGGCCAGGGCCCCAGCGAGGCACGCCAGCCCGGACCCGTCGGGCCGTCGCGGGTGTAGAGCACGGCGGTCGAGCGGTTGGAGTCCGGGGAGTCACCGGTCACCACGAACGCCTGCCGCGCACCGGCCGGGATCGCCGCCCGTGTCCGGGGCCCCAGGCCGGGGATCTCCATGGGCAGCGGCGAGGCCGCGACGGCTCCGGGCGGCCCCGGCACGCCGTTGACCGGTACCCGGTCCGTGGAGGCGTCGCTCGTCCCCGTACCGGCGAAGCCGGCCGCCCCGCAGCCGGTGACCAGCGCGAGCAGGACCAGGGAGCAGACGGCGTGCGGCAGTCGCGGGGATGCGTGCGCAGGGGGCACGGGCACGGCGGGCTCCTCAGCGGTCGGTGCTCCGGTGTCGGCCCACCCAGTCATTGCCGTCCGCGCAGCCGCCCAATCCGGGGAGCGGTCCATCCGGATGTAGCTGTTCAGGTGATTCGTGTGCTTATTCGGAACCGATCGCGGCCCGTCACGCGAACAGCCCCCGGCCACTGGCGGCCGGGGGCTGTTTCACGTGAAACCGCGTACTGCGAGAGGTGGCGCGGTTACTTCTGGGCGTCCTTCGCGGGAGCGGCCTGCTTGCGGAGCTGGATGTTCAGCTCGCGCAGCCGGGTCTCCTCCAGGACGGTGGGCGCGCCCATCATCAGGTCCTGGGCGTTGCCGTTCAGCGGGAAGGCGATGGTCTCGCGGATGTTCGGCTCGTCGGCCAGCAACATCACGATGCGGTCGACGCCCGGCGCGATGCCGCCGTGCGGCGGGGCGCCCAGGCGGAAGGCCTTGAGCATGCCCGCGAACTCGCGCTCCACGGTCTCGCGGTCGTAGCCGGCGATCTCGAACGCCTTGATCATCAGCTCGGGCTCGTGGTTCCGGATGGCGCCGGAGGACAGCTCGATGCCGTTGCAGACGATGTCGTACTGCCAGGCGAGGATGTCCAGCGGGTCCTTCTCCTCCAGGTCCTTGAGGCCGCCCTGGGGCATCGAGAAGGGGTTGTGCGAGAAGTCGATCCGGCCGGTCTCCTCGTCCTTCTCGTACATCGGGAAGTCCACGACCCAGCAGAACCGGAAGACGCCCTCCTCGAAGTGGCCGGCGCGCTTGGCGGCCTCGACGCGGACGGCGGACATGATCTTGGAGACCTCGTCGAACTCACCGGCACCGAAGAAGACGGCATGGCCGGGGACCAGCGACAGCCGCTCGGTGAGCGTCTTGACGTCGGTCTCGGTGAGGAACTTGGCGATCGGACCGGCCAGTGCGCCGTCCTCGCCGACGCGGACCCAGGCCAGGCCCCTGGCGCCGTGCTCCACGGCGTACTCGCCGAGGCCGTCGAAGAACTTGCGGGACTGGCCCGCCGTGTCCGGCACCGGAAGGGCGCGGACGTGCTTGCCGGCGAACGCCTTGAACTCCGAGTCCGCGAAGACGTCGGAGATGTCGACCAGCTCCAGCTTGGCGCGCAGGTCGGGCTTGTCGTTGCCGTACTTGAGCATCGACTCGCGGAACGGGATGCGCGGGAACGGCGAGGTGACGTGGCGGCCGTTGCCGAACTCCTCGAACAGCTCGGTCATGAGCTTCTCGATCGGCTGGAAGACGTCCTCCTGCTCGACGAAGGACATCTCGACGTCGAGCTGGTAGAACTCGCCGGGCGAACGGTCGGCGCGGGCGTCCTCGTCGCGGAAGCAGGGCGCGATCTGGAAGTAGCGGTCGAAGCCCGAGATCATCAGCAGCTGCTTGAACTGCTGCGGGGCCTGCGGCAGCGCGTAGAACTTGCCGGGGTTCAGCCGGGACGGGACGACGAAGTCACGGGCGCCCTCGGGTGAGGTCGCGGTGAGGATCGGCGTCGCCATCTCGTTGAAGCCGAGGGCCACCATCTTGGAGCGGATCGAGGCGATGACGGCGGAGCGCAGCATGATGTTGCGGTGCATGCGCTCGCGGCGCAGGTCCAGGAAGCGGTACTCCAGGCGCCGCTCCTCGTTCACGCCGTCCTCGGCGTTGATCGTGAAGGGCAGCGGACCGGCCTCGCCCAGCACCTCGACCTCGGAGACCTCGATCTCGATCTCGCCGGTCGGCAGCTCGGGGTTGACGTTCTCCTCGCCGCGCGCGGAAACCTTGCCGTCGATGCGGACGACGGTCTCCTTGGTGAGCTTCGCCAGCGCCTCGTTGCCCGGCGTACCGGGGCGGGCGACGAGCTGCACCAGGCCGTAGTGGTCGCGGAGATCGATGAAGAGGATGCCGCCCAGGTCTCGGCGATTGTGCAGCCAGCCGCTCAGCCGGACGTCGGTGCCGACGTCAGAGGCGCGGAGCTCGCCGCAGGTGTGGGACCTGTACCGATGCATCGTCGTTCATCCAGTCTTCGCGGTTGGGGAGAATTCAGCCCTCCCAGGCTACCGCCCGCGACCGAAGCGTTTCATTGTCATTCCCCGCGTCGGGATCGTCCGCAGATCCGCACCACTGCCCTTCACCCCCATGCCGGTTTAAAGTGGGGCAATGCGCACCGAGGATGTGCTGGCCGCGACCGGGACCGGGCTGTGGCGCTGGGACAACGCAGCCGGGACGGTCACGCTCGACGCGGCGGCCGCCCGTCTGCTGGAGCTGCCCCCGGAGCCCGGCGTCTTCCGTGAGTCCGAGGTCCGCTCCCGCTTCCACCCCGTCGACTGGAACGAGATCTCCGGGGTGATCGGCCTCGCCGTGGCCGAGGGCACCCTCGCCGAGGCCCGGCTGCGGATCGTGGACGGCGACGGCCGGGTCCTGCGGACCGTGCGCAGCCGCTCCAAGCCGGTCCTGAACGCCGGAGGGATGAAGGGCGGCAGGGACTACTACGTGCTCATCGGCACCCTCCAGGAGGTCGCCGAGCCGCCGCCCGGCACCACCGGCGCGCACACCGCGATCACCGGTGACTGGCGGCGTTCCCGTGAGGCGTTCCTGCTGGACGCGGGCCGGGCCCTGGCCGAGGCGGGGTCCACCGCCGAGGTGCTGCGGGTCGTCTACTCGCTCTCCATGCCCGGCTTCTCGCCGGACGGACTGGCGGTCTTCGGCGTCGAGGGCGAGCGGCTGACCATCGTCGGCCAGCACGGGCACAGCCTGGGCGACGAGAGCCCGTTCACGGACATGTCGCTGGACACGGACTATCCGGCCGCCGAGGTCGTCCGGACGGGCCGGGCGATCTATCTGCCCACGCCGGACGACTACCGCGACCGCTACCCCGCCACCTGGCCGCTCGCCCGGCGGTTCGGGCGCCGCTCCTGGGCCTTTCTGCCGCTGATCGTGTCCGGGCGCACGATGGGCACCTGGATGGCCGGGTTCCGGCACCCGGTGTCGTTCTCGCCGGACGAGCGGTCGGTGCTGACGACCGTGGCCCGGATGCTCGCCCAGGCGCTGGCCAGGGCGAGTGCCGCCGACACCGAGCGGGAGCTGTCGCTGGGCCTCCAGCGCACGATGATGCCCTCGCTCGGCCCCGACATCCCGGGGATGACCGTGGCGGCGCGCTATGTGCCGACCGGCGGCGGCCTCCAGATCGGCGGCGACTGGTACGACCTGATCCCGCTGCCCAACGGCCGCATCGCCCTCGTCATCGGCGACGTCCAGGGGCACGACGTACGGGCGGCCGGGCTGATGGGCCAGCTCCGGATCGCGCTGCGCGCGTACGCCTCCGAGGGGCACCGCCCCGACGCGGTGCTCGCCCGCGCCTCGCGCTTCCTGTCCGGTCTCACCACCCCCGGCGACGACGAGGAGGGCGCGGCGGCCCGCTTCGCGACCTGCCTGTACGCGGAGGCCGACCCGGAGACCGGCACGCTGGAGATCGCCCGGGCCGGCCACCCGGACCCCGTGGTGATGACGGCGGACGGCACCGCCGTGATCCGGCAGACCGAGGGCGGGCTGCCGCTGGGTGTCGAGGCGGACGCGGACTATCCGACGACCCGGATCGTGCTGGAGGCCGGGGAGACGATCATGCTGTGCACGGACGGGCTGATCGAGACCGGCGGCCACGACCTCGCCACCGGCTGGGTCCGGCTGCGGCCGATCCTGGAACAGCACACCGGCGACCTGGAGAAGCTGGCGGACGCGCTGGTGCAGGCCGTGCACGGGCCCGGTTCGCACTACACGACGGGACCGCTCCCCGACCGGCGCGAGGACGACGTGGCGGTCCTGCTGCTGCGCCGCGACGCGACCCTCGCGCCTCCGTCCGTGTCCCGGCGGACCGCGCTCACCATCGCGCAGGCCGAGCCGGAGCGGATCTCGGCGGCCCGCCGGCTGCTGCGGGAGCTGCTGCACGACTGGGCCGACCCCGACCAGGTGGACGCGGCGGTGCTGCTGCTCTCCGAGGTGGCCACCAATGTGCTGGTCCACACGGACGGCGACGCGCTGATGGTCGCCCAGGCGACCGGGCCGCCCGGTGAGCGGTGCCTGCGGGTGGACGTGGCCGACGGCAGCGACGAGCTGCCGCACAAGCGGCGGCCGGGCGAGCTGGCGTCCAGCGGGCGGGGCCTGGTCCTGATGGAGATGCTGGCGCACAAGTGGGGCGTCGATCCGCAGGGCGCGGGCAAGTCGATCTGGTTCGAGCTGAACGAGGACCGGCAGCCGGAACCGGCCGTGCCCGACCTGGACGCCTTCGAGGAGCCGGAAGGCATCTGACCCCCGTCAGTCGCCGTCCCCCGGTGCCTCCGGCACGGCCCCCGCACTGCGCAGTTCGCCGATGATGCCGAAGGCCGCCGCGCACAGCGGGACCGCGAGCAGCATGCCGAGGATGCCCGCCACGCTCGCACCGGCCGTCAGGGCGATGAGGATCATGGCGGGGTGCATCTGGACCGTGCGGCTCTGGATCATCGGCTGGAGGATGTGGCCCTCCAGCACCTGCACGGCGAGGACGACACCGAGCGCCCAGAGCGCGATCACGAAGCCCCGGTCCGCGAGGGCCACCAGCACCGCGACCGCCCCGGAGATGAACGCGCCGAGGTACGGGATGTAGGCGCCCACGAGTACCAGCGCGCCGAGCCCCACCGCGCCGGGCACCCGCAGGATCAGCAGCCCGATCGTGATGCAGCCGGCGTCGATCAGCGCGATGAGCGTCGTCCCGCGCATGAAGCCCTCGACGGCCTCGAAGGCCCGCCGGCCCATCGCCTCGACCATGTCCCCGGTGCCGCGCGGGGCGATGGAGTGTGCGAGGCGCGCCGCGCGGTCGGAGTCGCGCAGGAAGAAGAAGGTCAGCAGCAGCGCGAGGATGCTGGTGGCGACGAGCGAGCCGACGAAGCTGATTCCGGTGAGGAGGCCGCCCGCCGCGCTCGCGCCGAACTTCTCGACCAGTTTGCGGCCGTTGGCCTCCAGGTCGTCCATGCTCAGGTCGCCCGCGACCCGGACGTGGTCGGTGACCCACTGCCCGGCGTCCTTCAGCGAGGCCACGATCTGGTCGCCGGTCTCGACGAGCGCGGAGACCACGATGTAGCCGGCGCCGCCGACCACGGCCAGCAGCAGCGCGCAGGTGATCCCGGCGGCCACCGAGCGGTTGACGCCGTGGGCGGTCATCCGGCGGTGGACGGGACCGAGCAGCGCCGTACCGAGCAGGGCGAGCAGCACCGGGGTGACGGCGGTCTTGAAGACGACGCACAGCCAGACGGCGACGGCGGCGACGCCGGTGACCAGCAGGACGACGCCGCACCAGGCGGCGGTCCGCCGGGCGCCGTCCGGCAGGAGGGGCTCGTGGGTCTGCACCCTGCCAGCCGATCACGCCTCGCCGGCGGTGTCCCGCCCGCGCCGCCGTACGAGTGACGGGGTGTCATACGGCGGCGGGGGAGGGAGGGCCGGGCTCCGGCCGCACGGCGGCGACGCGTGCCGGGCCGCGGCTCACATGCCGTGGACGGCGGGCACGGTGCCGAGGCGGCCGGCCTGGAAGTCCTCGAAGGCCTGCTTGAGTTCGGCCTGGCTGTTCATCACGAACGGCCCGTAGTGCGCCATCGGCTCGCGGATGGGACGGCCGCCGAGGAGCACGACCTCCAGGTCCGGGGTGTTCCCGTCCTGCTTCTCGTCCGCGCGCACGGTCAGCGAGGAACCGGTGCCGAAGACGGCGGTCTGGCCCATGTGGACCGGCCGGCGCTCCGCGCCGACGGAGCCGCGTCCGGCGAGCACGTACGCGAGGCCGTTGAAGTCCTCGCGCCAGGGCAGGGTCACCTCGGCGCCGGGGCGCACGGTGGCGTGGATCATCGTGATCGGGGTGTGCGTGATGCCGGGGCCCTCGTGGCCGTCCAGCTCACCGGCGATGACCCGGAGCAGCGCGCCGCCGTCCGGGGAGGCGAGGAGCTGCACCTGGCCGCCGCGGATGTCCTGGTAGCGCGGGGCCATCATCTTGTCGGCCTTGGGCAGGTTCACCCACAGCTGGAGGCCGTGGAAGAGGCCGCCCGACATGACCAGGGACTCCGGCGGCGCCTCGATGTGGAGCAGCCCGCTGCCGGCGGTCATCCACTGGGTGTCGCCGTTCTGGATGGTGCCGCCGCCGCCGTTGGAGTCGCGGTGCACGAAGGTGCCGTCGATCAGGTACGTCACGGTCTCGAAGCCGCGGTGCGGGTGCCAGGGGGTGCCCTTCGGCTCACCGGCCGCGTACTCCACCTCACCCATCTGGTCCATCATGATGAACGGGTCGAGGTACTTGTAGTTGATCCCCGCGAAGGCGCGGCGGACCGGGAAGCCCTCGCCCTCGAAGCCGCTCGGCGCCGTGGTCACGGCGAGTACGGGGCGGGCCGCGGCGTCGCCGGAAGCGGCCACCTTGGGCAGGGTCAGCGGGTTCTCGACGGTCACTGCGGGCATGGGAGCCACCTCCGGGGGAGTGTTCTGCGTTCAATTTAGTTGAATGCTGAACATCCTGCAAGGCGTCGTCCATTCCCGCCCGGCCCCGGACAGCCCGAAGGGGCCCGTACCGGCGGCGGTACGGACCCCTTCGAAAGGTCTTCGGGAAGCTGTCGGCCCCGGCCGGATCGGCCGTGGACGCGGCGCGTCAGCCGTACATGCGGCGCATCGCGAAGTCGACCATCTGCTCGACGGCCTTCGCGTCGAACACGATCCGGTGCTCGCCCTCCATGTCCAGGACGAAGCCGTAGCCGGTGGGCAGCAGGTCGATCACCTCGGCGCCGGTGATCACGAAGTACTTGGACTCCTTGCCCGCGTACAGCCGCAGCTCCTTGAGCGTGGTGAACATCGGGATCACGGGCTGCTGGGTGTTGTGCAGCGCCAGGAAACCGGGGTTGTCGCCGCGCGGGCAGTACACCTTCGACGTCGCGAAGATCTGCTGGAAGTCCTCGGCGGACAGCGAGCCGGTCGTGAAGGCCCGTACCGCGTCGCCCAGCGAGGGCGGCGAGGGCTCCGGGTACAGCGGCTGCTCGCCGTAGCCGCCCCCCATCGGCTGCTGCATAGGCTGCTGCGCGCCCTGGTTCTGGTCGTAGCCGTACATGGGACAAAGAGTAATCGGCCACATGTAGGGCTTGAGGGGTTGCGCCTTATTACTGACGGGTAGCATCATCGTAGAGGTCAGCTGATACGTCCGGGCCACCCCTCCACGGGGCGCTGCGCGCCACTGCTATTGATTACGGAGCCTTCCCATGGGGCACTACAAGTCGAATCTCCGCGACATCGAGTTCAACCTCTTCGAGGTGCTCGGGCGGGACAAGCTGTACGGCACCGGACCGTTCGCGGAGATGGACGTCGAGACGGCGAAGAGCATCCTTGAGGAGATCGCCCGTCTCGCCGAGAACGAGCTCGCCGACTCCTACGCCGACGCCGACCGCAACCCGCCGGTCTTCGACCCGGAGACCAACACCGCGCCGGTCCCCGACTCCTTCAAGAAGTCGTACCAGGCGTTCATGGACTCCGAGTACTGGCGTCTGGGCCTGCCCGAGGAGATCGGCGGCACCACCTCGCCCCGCTCCCTGATCTGGGGCTACGCGGAGCTGCTGCTCGGCGCGAACCCGGCCGTCTGGATGTACTCCTCGGGCCCGGCGTTCGCCGGCATCCTCTTCGAGGAGGGCAACGAGGCGCAGAAGAAGATCGCCGAGATCGCCGTCGAGAAGCAGTGGGGCTCGACGATGGTGCTGACCGAGCCGGACGCCGGCTCCGACGTCGGCGCCGGCCGCACGAAGGCCGTCGAGCAGGAGGACGGCTCCTGGCACATCGAGGGCGTGAAGCGCTTCATCACCTCGGGTGAGCACGACATGTCGGAGAACATCCTCCACTACGTGCTGGCCCGCCCCGAGGGCGCCGGACCCGGCACCAAGGGCCTCTCCCTCTTCCTGGTCCCGAAGTACCACTTCGACTGGGCCACCGGCGAGCTGGGCGAGCGCAACGGCGTGTACGCGACGAACGTCGAGCACAAGATGGGCCTCAAGGCGTCCAACACCTGCGAGATGACGTTCGGCGACCGCCACCCCGCCAAGGGCTGGCTCATCGGCGACAAGCACGACGGCATCCGCCAGATGTTCCGCATCATCGAGTTCGCCCGCATGATGGTCGGCACGAAGGCCATCGCCACGCTCTCCACGGGCTACCTCAACGCGCTGGAGTACGCCAAGGAGCGCGTCCAGGGCACCGACCTGTCCGAGTTCATGAACAAGGCCGCGCCCAAGGTCACCATCACGCACCACCCCGACGTGCGCCGCTCGCTCATGACGCAGAAGGCGTACGCCGAGGGCATGCGCGCCCTCGTCCTCTACACCGCCTCCGTCCAGGACGCGATCCAGGAGAAGGAGGCGGCCGGCGAGGACGCCAAGGCGCTGCACGGCCTCAACGACCTGCTCCTGCCGATCGTCAAGGGCTACGGCTCCGAGAAGTCCTACGAGCAGCTGGCGCAGTCGCTCCAGACGTTCGGCGGCTCCGGGTACCTCCAGGAGTACCCGATCGAGCAGTACATCCGCGACGCCAAGATCGACACCCTCTACGAGGGCACGACGGCGATCCAGGGCCAGGATTTCTTCTTCCGGAAGATCGTCCGCGACCAGGGCGCCTCGCTCAACGCGCTCTCCGAGGAGATCAAGAAGTTCCTCGCGGGCGCCCAGGACAACGAGGAGCTGTCCGGCGCGCTGGACAACCTCGCGAAGGCCGCGGTGGACCTGGAGGCGATCGTCGGCACGATGATCACCGACCTCACCGCGACCGGCGAGGACGTCAAGAACATCTACAAGGTGGGCCTCAACACCACCCGCCTGCTGCTGGCCTCCGGCGATGTCGTCGTCGGCTACCTGCTGCTCAAGGGCGCGGCCGTGGCCGCCGAGAAGCTGCCGAACGCCTCCGCGAAGGACGTCCCCTTCTACCGGGGCAAGATCGCCGCCGCGAAGTTCTTCGCCGCGAACGTCCTGCCCGGTGTCGGCACCGAGCGCGCGCTCGCCGAGTCCGTCGACAATGCGCTGATGGAGCTGGACGAGGCCGCGTTCTAAGCGCCTTCCGCACCTTCCACGGCCGCCGCCGTCCGGACCTCCGTCCGGGCGGCGGCGGCCGGACGATGCCCGGAGCCGGGCGGGGGCGACGGGGAATCCTTTCGGCCACGTCTGGCTACAGTGAAGAACATGAGTTCCTCCCCCCGCTTCGACCGCGGGCACACCGACGATCTGATGGCCTTCCTGATGGCCTCCCCCTCCCCGTACCACGCCGTGGCGACCGCCGCCGCGCGACTGGAGAAGGCCGGATTCCGGCAGCTGGAGGAGACCGCGGCCTGGGACGGAACCACAGGTGGCAAGTACGTTCTGCGCGGTGGCGCGATCGTCGCCTGGTACGTGCCGGAGGGCGCCGGGGCGCACACCCCGTTCCGGATCGTCGGCGCGCACACCGACTCGCCGAACCTCCGGGTCAAGCCGCTGCCCGACACCGGCGCGTACGGCTGGCGCCAGATCGCCGTGGAGATCTACGGCGGCACCCTGCTCAACACCTGGCTGGATCGCGACCTCGGTCTCGCCGGCCGGATTTCGCTGCGCGACGGCACGGACCGGCTGGTCTCCGTCGACCGGCCGCTGCTGCGCGTCCCCCAGCTCGCCGTGCACCTGGACCGGTCGGTCAACAGCGACGGGCTCAAGCTGGACCGGCAGAAGCACATGCAGCCCATCTGGGGCCTCGGGGACGTGGCGGAGGGCGACCTCATCCGGTTCGTCGCCGATGAGGCGGGCGTCGACGCCGAGGACATCACCGGCTGGGACCTCATGCCGCACCCCGTCGAGCCGCCGTCCTACCTGGGCCGCGACCGCGAGCTGGTGGCCGGTCCGCGCATGGACAACCTGCTCTCGGTGCACGCGGCGACCGCGGCGCTCGCCGCCGTCGCGGGGGAGCCCGACGCCGAGCTGCCGTACATCCCGGTGATGGCCGCCTTCGACCACGAGGAGAACGGCTCGCAGTCCGACACCGGCGCGGACGGGCCGCTGCTCGGCACGGTCCTGGAACGGTCGGTCTTCGCCCGGGGCGGGGGTTACGAGGACCGCTCCCGCGCCTTCGCCGGTACGGTCTGCCTCTCGTCCGACACCGGCCACGCGGTCCACCCCAACTACGCGGAGCGCCACGACCCCACGCACCACCCGGTCCTCAACGGCGGCCCCATCCTCAAGGTCAACGTCAACATGCGGTACGCGACGGACGGTGCCGGCCGCTCCGTGTTCGCCGCGGCCTGCGAGAAGGCGGGCGTGCCGTGGCAGACGTTCGTCTCCAACAACGCGATGCCCTGCGGCACGACGATCGGCCCCATCACCGCCGCGCGCCACGGCATCAAGACCGTGGACATCGGCGTCGCCATCCTGTCCATGCACAGCGCCCGCGAACTCTGCGGCGCGGACGACCCGTACCTGCTGGCGAACGCCCTGGCGGCGTTTCTGACGGGCTGACGGAACGAGGCCGCGAGGCCGGGGGCCGGCCAGGAGCCGGCGGGGGCCCCGGCCCGGCGCACGGTACGCGCCAACCCACGCCCCGCGCATGCTCGTTGCCGCGCAGGGTACGCGCTCCGTACACGGCCCGGAGGTGCCGGGCCGCCGAGGAGGCGGGATTCATGGGACTCGGAGGATGCATCATCCTCATCGGCGCGGGGGCGATCCTCGCCTTCGCGACCGACTGGCACATGGACAGCGTCAACGTTGATCTGGTCGGCTGGATCATGATGATCGTCGGCATCATCGGTGTCTGCGTCTACGCGAGCGTCATCCGGCGCCGCCGCATGGTCGTACCGCCCACCACGACGGTGGTGTCCGACGACGAACGGCACCTGTGACCGGGCGCGATCCGGCCATACCCCCGGAACGCCGCGCCGGACTCCCCGATATTCTGGGCTCTTGCCCGTGACCCGGCACCGGGCGCGTCCAACCCGGGAGGGAAGCCGCTCGTGGAGTTCCGGCTGCTCGGCACCGTCTGTGTGGACACGCTGACCGGTCCGCTGCCGCTCGGCCCCGCCAAGCGCCGCAGTCTGCTCGCCGCCCTGCTGCTGCACGCCAACACCCCCGTATCGATGGCCCGGCTGACGGACTGCCTGTGGGACGACGAACCGCCGCTGCACGCGCGGACGGTGATCCAGGGCCATGTCTCCCGGCTGCGGGCTCTGCTGGTGGACGCGGACGCGGAGGCGTACGGGGTCGAGCTGGCGACGCTCGGGGACGCGTATGTGCTCCGGGTGCCGGAGACACTGCTGGACTCCCAGCGGTTCGAGGAACTGCTGATGCTGGCCCGCGAGCAGCGGGGCCCCGCGGACACGGTGCTGATGCTGAAGGAGGCCCTGTCGCTGTGGGAGGGCCCCGCTCTCACCGGCACCTACGCCAGCGCCCCCCTGCAGGCGGCGGCCCACGCGCTGGAGGAGTCCCGGCTCTCGACGGTCGAGCAACTGGCCCGTGCGTACGGGGAGCTGGGCGAGCACCACCGCGCGGCGGCGGTCCTGCGCGCGGAGTCGGTCGCCCACCCGCTGCGCGAATCCCTGGCGGCGGGCCTGGTGACGGCCCTGTACCGCTCGGGCCGCCAGTCCGAAGCGCTGGACTGCTTCCACCGGACCCGCCGCCTGCTGGCCGACGAACTGGGCATCGATCCGGGCCGCGAACTGGCCGACGCGTACGCCCGCATCCTGCGGGGCGACGAGGGCCCGGTCCGCCGCACGGAGCCCGCCGGGGCGCCCGAAGCGGTGGCCGCCGGGCCCGTGGCCCCCGGCCCGCAGGCGCCCGACGCCGCCAATGCCCCCGACACGACCGGCGCGGAGGCCGGGGACCACGGGCCCGGCGCCCCAGCCGCACCCGCCGTGCCCTACGGGGGAGCCGCGCTCGCGGCGGCGCCCGTCCTCGCGGCCGCGCAGGCCGTCGATCTGCTGCCCCGTGCCCCGCGCGGGTTCCACGGGCGCGGCGCCGAGCTGACCGCCCTGTCCCGGGCCGCCGCCGGGGAGGCGCCCGTGTGCCTGGTCACCGGGCCCGCCGGGGTCGGCAAGACCGCGCTGGCGCTGCACTGGGCACGCCGGTCCCCCGCCGCCTTCCCGGACGGGCGGCTGTTCGCCGATCTGCGCGGGTTCGGGGACACCGCCGAGCCGACCCCGCTGGAGGTGCTGCGGGAGTTCCTGCTCGCGCTCGGGGTGGCGCCCCGCCGCGTCCCGGAGTCGGCGGCCGGCGCGGCGGCCCTGTTCCGGTCGCTGACCGACCGGCTGAGTCTGCTCGTCGTGCTCGACAACGCCCGCGCCTCGGCGCAGGTCAGGCCGCTGCTGCCGGGCGGGGCGGACTGCGTCACGCTGGTGACCAGCCGGCATCGGCTGGAGGGGCTCATCGCCTCGGACGCCGCCGTCCCCGTCCCGCTGGACATACTGGAGCCGCCGGACGGCACCGCGCTGCTCGCCGGGGTCCTCGGCGAGGAACGGGTCCTGGCCGAACCGGTGGCGGCAGGGCGGCTGGCCGAACTGTGCGGCGGACTGCCCCTCGCCCTGCGGGTGACGGCGGCCCGGCTGGCCGGCCGGCCGCAGTGGACGCTGGCCGCCATGGCCGACGAACTCGCGGACGAGCGGAGCCGGCTGTCGTACCTGAACGTGGAGGACACCGGCGTCTCCGCCGCGCTCCGGCTCACCGTGCAGCAGTTGCCGGCGGACGCCGTCCACCACCTCAGCCGGCTCGGCCACCACCCGGGCAGCCACTTCGACCCGTACACCGCCGCCGCGCTCGCCGGGAGCGACCCGGTCACCGCCGGGGCCGCGCTGGAACGGCTCGCCGCCGCCCATCTGGTCACGGAGGCCGGTCCGGGGCGCTGGATACTGCACGATCTCGTCCGGCTGTACGCGCGCGGGCTCGACCCGGAGGCCGGGCCGGACGCGCTCCGGGGCGTGCTCGACCACTACATCGCCACCGCGCTCGCGGCCGCCGACACGGCGGAACCGGGCGGCGAGCCCTGCTTCGTCCTGCCCGACGGCTACCGCGCCCCGGCCGCGATCCGGGACTTCACCGACCGGACGGCGGCCATGCGGTGGCTGGCCGCCGAACGCGAGGACCTGACCCTGGCCGCCGCGGCCGCCAGGGCCGCCGGGCTCGACGACCGGGCCTGGCGGATCATCCTGCTCCAGTGGCCGCACATGGTGTGGCGGGTCCGGGACGGCTGGACGCCGATGCTGGAGCTGGCCCTCGCCGCGGCCCTCGACCTCAAGGACCCGTACGCCGAATCACGGGTCCGCAATCTGCTCGGCTGGGTGCTGACGGAGGAGGGCAGGACGGGTGAGGCCGTCGCCGTGCTCGATCCGTCGCCCGGTCTCGCGCGGCAGTGCGGGGACCGGCTCGGCGAGGCGACCGCGCTGGTCAACCTGGCGATCGTGCAGGCCGAGCAGGGGGACCTCGAACTGGCGATGGAGAGCTGCGAACGGGCGCTGGAGCTGGCACGGGAGGAGCCCGACGCCCATACGGAGATGCTCGCGCTCCAGCACCTGGCCCGGATGCAGCTCACGGCGGGCCGGCCGCAGGACGCCCTGGACTCCGCCAGGACCGCCTTCGACCTGGGCCCCGAGCAGGAGGAGGCGGCCCGCCGGGTGCTGCTGCTTTCCGTCAGCGGGGAGGCGCGTCTCGCCCTCGGCGCGGAGGAGGAGGGCATCCGCCTCCTGGACGAGGCCGCGTCCGAGGCGGAGCGCGCGGGCTACGACGAGGGCGCGGTCCGGGCCCTGGAGGCGCTGCTGCGCGTCACAGCGAGCCCGGACTACGTGCGCCGCCGGGACGAGGCGGCGCGCCGCCTGTCAGCCGACGCCTGACCCGTCCTCGTCCAGGCCGGCCAGCACCAGCGGCAGCCGGGCGGCCCCGCCCTCCGTGACGCGGACCGGGACGCCCCAGTCCTGCTGGTGGACATGGCAGGCCGGGTACTCGTTCGCCGGGTCGTCGTCGCAGGACGCGGCCATCGCGGAGACGTGGAGGACGCCCTCGGTGACGCCGTCCGCGAGGACGAGGTCGCGGAACAGGTCGGTGCCCGCGCCGTCGCCCGAGGCCAGCAGTTCCGGCGGGGTGGCGGAGACCAGCAGCCGGGTCGAGGGCCCGTACCGGGTGTCCAGCTTCTGCCCGGCGGGGGCCTGGAAGACGATGTCGAGCCGGAGCGCGCCGGGCGCGACCTCGGTGGCCGCCCGCTGGGTGCGGTGGGCCCGCTCGGCGACGCGTACCGCCTCCTCGGGCAGCCGCAGCCGGGTCAGCCGGTGCCGGGCGGACTCCACGACGACGAGGTCGCCGTCCACCAGGACGGCCCCGCTGGGCTCCCGCAGATCCGTGGCGAGGGTGGTGACCTCGTCGGTCGCGGGGTCGTAGCGGCGCAGGGCGTGGTTGTACGTGTCGCAGACGGCGACGGACCCGTCCGGGAGGGCGGTGACGCCCAGCGGGTGCTGGAACAGGGCCTGCCCGGCGTCCCCGTCCCGGTGGCCGAAGTCGAAGAGCCCGGTGCCCACGGCGGTGTGCACGGCGCCCTCGTGGTCGACCCAGCGCAGCGCGGACGTCTCCGAGTCGGCGACCCACAGCCGCTCGCCGGCCGCCGCGAGCCCGGACGGCTGGGCGAACCACGCCTCCGCGCCGGGCCCGTCGACCAGGCCCTCGTTGGTGGTCCCGGCGGCGGCGCCTACGGTGCCGTCCTCGGGGTCGTACGTCCACAGCTGGTGGACACCGGCCATGGCGATCCAGAGCCGGTCGCCGAACCAGGCGACGTCCCACGGCGAGGAGAGGTCGGTCTCGCGGGCCGGGCCGCTGGTGGCCGCGCCCTGCCACCACTGGCGGCCGGTACCGGCGAGGGTGGTCGTCTCCCCGGTGGTGAGGTCGAGCGCGCGGAGGGCGTGGTTGACCGTGTCGGCGACCGCGATCCGCCCGTCGGGCAGCAGGGCGAGGCCCTGGGGCTCGCTGAAGCGGACCTGCTCCGGCCCGCCGTCGGCGAACCCGCGCTCGCCCGTTCCGAAGTGCCGGCGCACGGTCTCGCCGTCCGGGTCCAGCTCGACCAGCCGGTGCCGGGTGGTGTCGGAGACCAGGAAACCGCCGTCCGCGAGGAGCAGCGCCTTGCCGGGGAACCGCAGATGGGTGGCGACCGGCTCCGGCGCCACGTACGGGCCGTCGCCGCGGCGCAGGGTGCCCTTCGCGCCGTGCTCCGCCTCCAGCTCCTCGACCAGCTTCTCGATGGCGTGGGCGTGCCCCTCACCGGCGTGCTGGGCGACGACATAGCCCTCGGGGTCGATGACGACGAGCGTGGGCCAGGCGCGTACGGCGTACTGCTTCCAGGTGGCCAGCTCGGGGTCGTCGAGCACCGGGTGGTGGACCTCGTACCGCTCCACCGCGTCCACGACGGCCTGGTGCTCGGCCTCGTGGACGAACTTCGGTGAGTGCACGCCGATGACCACGACGGTGTCGCGGTGCTTCTCCTCCAGCTCGCGCAGCTCGTCGAGGACATGCAGACAGTTCACACAGCAGAAGGTCCAGAAATCCAGGACGACGATGCGTCCCCGCAGGTCCGCGAGGGTGTACTGCCGGTCGCCTGTATTGAGCCAGCCGCCCTTGCCGACGAGTTCGGGGGCCCTGACGCGCGCACGTGTTGCCATGGCAACAGTCAACATCACCGTGGCCTCCCCGCATTCCGCCGGTGGGTCGGGGAACCTGGGGGCCATGAGACTTCTTGTGCGCGAGCGCCTCCTCGGCATCGGTGACGACTACTGGATCGAGGACACGGTGGGCCGCAAGGTCTTCCTGGTCGACGGCAAGGCCATGCGGGTGCGCGACACCTTCGAGCTGAAGGACGCGCAGGGCCGCATCGTCGTCGAGATCCGCCAGAAGCTCCTCAGCCTGCGCGACACGATGCTGATCGAACGCGACGGCGAGCAACTGGCCCGGATCAAGCGCAAGCGGCTCTCGCTGCTCCGCAACCACTACCGCGTGACGCTGGTGGACGGTACCGAGCTGGACGTCAGCGGCAAGATCCTGGACCGCGAGTTCGCCGTGGAGTACGACGGTGAGCTGCTGGCCCAGATCTCCCGCCGCTGGCTCACCGTGCGCGACACCTACGGCATCGACATCGTCCGTGAGGACGCGGACACGGCGCTGCTGATCGCGGTGGCGGTCTGTGTGATCGTGCTGGCGGAGAAGGAGCACGAGGACTGACCGCGCGGTCGTACGCCGAAGGGCCCGTGTTTCACGTGAAACACGGGCCCTTCGGCTGACGGGTCTATCCGGTCGGGCCCAGGCACCGGTCCTTGAGCGCGGGGAACTGCTCCCGTGTCGCGGCGACCTTGGCCACGTCGAACTCCACGGTCAGCACCTCCTCGCCCCCGCCCGCCTCCGCGAGCACCTCGCCCCAGGGGTCCACGACCAGGGAGTGTCCGGCCTGCGGGACCTCCGCGTGGGTGCCGGCGCAACCAACAGCCAGCACATACGCCTGGTTCTCGACGGCACGGGCCTGTGCGAGCAGGGTCCAGTGGGCGCGGCGGCGCTCGGGCCAGCCGGCGGCGACGACCAGGGTTTCGGCCCCGGCGTCGATCAGGCCCCGGAACAGCTCGGGGAAGCGCAGGTCGTAGCAGGTGGCCAGGCCGAGCGTGGTCATGGGCAGGGCGACGGTCACCAGGTCCTCGCCGGCGCCCATCATGACGGCCTCGCCCTGGTCGAAGCCGAAGCGGTGGATCTTGCGGTAGGCGGCGACCCGTTCGCCCCGGGGGGAGAAGACGAGCGCGGTGTTGTAGAGGGTGCCGTCGTCCGCCCGCTCCACGATGGAGCCCGCGTGCAGCCAGACCCCGGCCTCGGCGGCGGCCTCCGCCATCGCCCGGTGCGTCGGTCCGGTCAGCGGCTCCGCCTCGTCCTCGAACGCCGTGTAGGAGAAGGCGCCGACGGGCCACAGTTCGGGGAGCACCACGAGGTCCGAGCCCCGTTGTCCGACGACCAGTGAGGCGGCCCGCCGCCTGCGGGAATCGACGGTTTCGTCCGGGTCTACTGCGATCTGGATGAGGGAGGCGCGCACACTACCACCGTCCTGGCATTCGAGCCGTCGACACGGCCTACGATCGTCACACGAAAGCACTGCCGGGGTGCCTGCTCGCAGCGTAACTTAGCCATCGAACCCAATCGCCGCCCACAGCCCGCAGCCCGACCGCCCGCGCCCAGTTGCCCATGCACCGCAGAACCGCACGAGGGGTCACGTGACCGTCCATCCCAGCCTTCAGACCTACGCCGACGCCTGGACCCACTCCATCGAGTCGATAGCCGAGCTGGTGGGCCCGCTCACCGAGGGCGAGTGGAACGGCCGCACGCCCTGCCCCAACTGGTCGGTGCGCGACATCGTCTCGCACATCATCGGCATGGAGTGCGAGCAGCTCGGCGATCCGCGTCCGATCCACACCCTGCCGCGCGACCTCTTCCATGTGCAGAGCGACTTCGCCCGCTACATGGAGATGCAGGTGGACGTCCGGCGCCACCACACCGCGCCGGAGATGACCTCCGAGCTGGAGTACACGATCATTCGCCGGGCCCGGCAGCTGCGCAACGAGACGCGGGACCCGGAGACCATGGTGCGGGCGCCACTGGGCGCCGAGCAGACCCTGGAGACGGCGCTGCGGATGCGCGCGTTCGACGTCTGGGTGCACGAGCAGGACCTGCGCACGGCCCTGGGCCGGCCCAGCAACCTGGACTCCCCCGGCGCCGCGGTCGCCCGCGACATCCTGCTGTCCGGGCTGCCGAAGGTGGTGGCCAAGAGCGCGGGGGCACCGGCCAACTCCGCGGTCGTGCTGGATGTGCACGGGGACCTGGAGTTCCTGCGCACGGTGCGGGTGGATGCCGAGGGGCGCGGTTCGCTGGACGTCGCTCCGTCGCTCGGGCCGGCTGCCACGCTGTCCATGGACTGGGAGACGTACGTACGGCTGGCCTGCGGCCGGGTGCGCCCCGCCGCCGTCGCGGACCGGATCAAGACGGAGGGCGACCAGGAGCTGGCCGACGCGATCCTCCAGCACTTCGCCGTCACCCCGTAACCCCGGACACGGCCCCGGCACACAGCGGCGCCCGCCCCCACGAGGGGGACGGGCGCGCCGCCGTTTCCGGGCCCGCACGGGCTCATACGGGCACGTGCACCGCTTCCACGCGGCTGATCACATAGGTCTCGCGCTCGCGGCGGGCGGCCTTCCGGCGCAGCCGCAGGATCTGGGTGACGCCGAGCGCCTCCAGGACGAAGACGGAGGAGAACGCCACCCGGTAGTCGTCGCCGGTCGCGTCCAGCAGGACGCCGACGGCCAGCAGGGTGGTCATCGAGGCGATGAAGCCGCCCATGTTGACGATGCCGGACGCGGTGCCCTGGCGCTCCGGCGGGTTGGCCGGGCGGGAGAAGTCGAAGCCGATCATCGAGGCCGGCCCGCAGGCCCCGAGCACCGTGCACAGGACGATCAGCAGCCACATCGGCGCGTGGTCGCCGGGGTGGAGGACCGTCGCCGCCCACAGCGTGGCCGTGGTGCCGACCGTGCCCAGGGCGAGCGGGACGCGCGCCGCGTGGTGGCGGGCGATGACCTGCCCGTAGACGAGTCCGAGCGCCATGTTGGACAGCACCACGAGCGTCAGCAGCTCACCGGCGGTCCCCCGGTCCAGCCCCTGGTCCTCGACCAGGAACGGCATGCCCCACAGCAGCAGGAACACCATGGCCGGGAACTGCGTCGTGAAGTGCACCCACATGCCGAGCCGGGTGCCGGGCTCCCGCCAGGCGGCGGCGATCTGCTTGCGTACGTAGGCCCAGCCGGCGTGCCGCACGGGTGGCGGCTCGTACCCCTCGGGGTGGTCCTTCAGGAAGAGCAGGAGCAGCACCAGGACCACGACTCCGGCCAGCGAGCTGCCGACGAAGGTGGCCGTCCAGCCGAAGCCGTGCAGGGCGCGGGCGATGACCAGGGTCGAGACGAGGTTGCCCGCCATCCCGAACAGGGCCGCGACCTGGCCGATCAGCGGTCCGCGCCGGGCCGGGAACCAGCGCGAACCCAGCCGCAGCACGCTGATGAACGTCATCGCGTCGCCGCAGCCCAGCAGCGCGCGGGAGGCGAGCGCCGTGCCGTACGAGGGGGAGAGCGCGAAGCCGAGCTGGCCGAGGGTGAACAGGACGGCCCCGAGGGTGAGGACCCGCTTGGTGCCGAGCCGGTCGACCATCAGGCCGACGGGTATCTGCATGCCCGCGTAGACGAGCAGCTGCAGGATGGAGAAGGTGGAGAGCGCCGAGGCGTTGACGCCGAACCGGTCGGCGGCGTCGAGCCCGGCGACGCCGAGGCTCGTGCGGAAGATGATGGCGACGAAGTAGACGGCGACGCCGATGCCCCAGACCCAGACGGCGCGCCGGCCGCCCGGCGGGTCACCGGGCAGGGGCAGCGTGGGCGCGGCGGCGGAACTCAACGGTCCCCACCACCCATGACCAGCGCCTTGACCCGGCCGACGTGGCGGCGCACGACCCGGGCGGCGTCCTCGGCGTCACCGCCCCGGATCGCCTCCAGCAGCTCGCCGTGCTCCGCGATGTTGGCGGCGATCCTGTCGGGGTGGGCCTCCATGACGGCGACGCCCATCCGCAGCTGGCGGTCGCGCAGCTGGTCGTAGAGGCGGGACAGGATCTGGTTGCCCGCGTGCCGGACGATCTCGGCGTGGAAGCAGCGGTCCTTCACGGAGACGGTGGCCAGGTCACCGGCCTCGGAGTGGCGCCGCTGCTCCTCCAGGAGCGCTTCGAGGCGGGCGATGAGCTGCGGGGGCGCGGGCACGGCCTTCCGGGCCGCGAACTCCTCGACCAGCAGCCGGGTCTCCACCACGTCCGCGATCTCCTGCGCGGAGACGGCGAGCACCAGGGCGCCCTTCTTCGGGTAGAGCTTGATCAGCCCCTCGACCTCCAGGCGCAGCAGCGCCTCGCGCACCGGCGTCCGCGAGACCCCCACCGCCTCGGCGAGGCCGCCCTCGGTCAGCAGCGTGCCGCCCTCGTAGCGGCGGGCCAGGACGGCGTCCTTGACGTGCGTGTAGACGCGCTCGGCGGCCGGCGGTCGCTTGGCGGGCGGAGCGGCGGGCGTGGGCATCGCGGAAGGTGCGGGGGAAGCGGAGGGTGCGGGGGCAGGCATGCACACAGCATAGATACAACATGTACGCAAGCGCCGCCCCGGTCCACGATGCGGGCGGCGGCCCTACCGCTCGCAGGTCAGCAGGAGCGTGGTGGTGCCGTCCTCCTCGGCGATGTCCCGGACGTGCCGGAAGCCGACCTTCCGCAGGGCGGCCAGCGAGGCCGCGTTCGGCTCCGCCACCGTCGCGTGCACCTGGTCCAGCCCCAGCGCCTCGAATCCGTACGCGACGATCCTGCGCGCGAGTTCGGTGCCGAGGCCCTGGCCCCAGGCCTCGTGCGCGAGGGCGTAGATCAGCTCATGCCCCCCGACGGCCTTCGACGGCTTGATCTCCGCGTGCCCGACCATCCGGCCGTCCCTGCGCACGGCCCAGACGTCGAAGGCGCCCGGCTCGTACACATGCGTGAAGATGCGGGAGAAGAGGGCGCGGCAGCTCTCCTCGGGCTCGGGGCCGTCGCCGATCCAGCGGGAGACCCGGGTGTCCAGGAAGAGGGCGACGAAGTCCTCCTCGTCGGCGGGCACATACGGTTCGAGGACCAGGCGTTCGCTGCGCAGGGCAGGGGAAGGGGTCATGCCGGGGGACGCTATCCCAGCCCCTACGCGGAGGGCCCGTCGTTTTCCACCAGCCTCAGCACCGGGCGCTGCGGTGCGAAGTCGCCCAGGCCGAGCGCCGCCTCGCGCCACTGCGCGGCCAGTTCGAGCAGCCGCTCGTCGTCCTGGTCGTGGGGCGGCGCCGGCACGTCCGGCACGGTCCGCCACAGGATCGTCGCGGCGAACCGGACCGCGTGCAGTGCGGCCGTCGTATGCGCCTCGACCCCGTCGTCCCCCAACTGCCGCAGCGCCTCCAGGCGCTCGGCGAGGGCGAGGAGCTCGCCGTATGCCCTGACGGACTCCTGCGCACGCACGACATCGTCCACGGTTACCTCCGGCCTCCGGGGCGCTCGGCGCACCTGTCGCTGCGGTACGCCGGGCCGGCCCGCCGGCCCCCGTGCCAACGGGGGCTCGGATGTGACGCCGATGGTAGCCCCTGGCCACGGCACGTCAGCGCCCCACGCACACCACGAGCCCCGCGACGGCCCCCGGATGTCGTAAAAAATCACCCCCTCGGGGACCACAACCAAGGGGCGGGATCACTCGTCTTATCAGCGCGGCGGTACCTCATGTGGCCGCATTCCAGGGGCATTTGGAGCGTTTAACTTGAAACTCGGCATTAAGGGCATACGGCGCGCATCCGCCACCGCCACGGTGGCCCTCACGACGGGCGCCCTCATCGCGGGTGGCGCCTTCGCCTCCACGGCACAGGCCGCCACGCCGAAGGCGCCCTCGATCGTCGCCAAGGGCGGCTTCGTGATGAACAACGGCACCGGGAAGACGCTGTTCACCAAGGCCGCGGACACCCGCCGCTCCACCGGTTCGACGACGAAGATCATGACCGCGCGCGTGGTGCTGGCCCAGAAGGGCCTGAACCTGGACTCCAAGGTCACGATCCAGAAGGCGTACAGCGACTACATCGTCGCCAAGGGCGCCTCCTCGGCGCGGCTGATCGTGGGCGACAAGGTCACCGTTCGCCAGCTGCTCTACGGCCTCATGCTGCCCTCGGGCTGCGACGCGGCCTACGCGCTGGCCGACAAGTTCGGCTCCGGCAAGACCCGCGCGGCGCGCGTGAAGTCGTTCATCGGCAAGATGAACAGCACCGCCAAGTCGCTCGGCCTGAAGAACACGCACTTCGACTCGTTCGACGGCATAGGGAACGGGTCCAACTACTCGACCCCGCGCGACCTGACGAAGCTCGCGAGCAGCGCGATGAAGTACTCCACGTTCCGCACGGTCGTGAAGACGAAGTCGACGAAGCAGAAGGTCACGACGAAGAGCGGTGGCTACCGCTACATGTCGTGGACCAACACGAACAAGCTGCTGGGCAGCTACAGCGGCGCGATCGGCGTGAAGACGGGCTCGGGCCCGGCGGCCAAGTACTGCCTGGTCTTCGCCGCGACCCGCAAGGGCAAGACCGTCATCGGCACGGTCCTGACCTCGTCCTCCGAGGCGAACCGCACGTCGGACGCGAAGAAGCTGATGGACTACGGCTTCAAGAAGTAGCCGGTACGCGAGTCGGACAGGGCCCCGCACGCCACCGCGTGCGGGGCCTTTCGCGCTCCCGACGCCCCCGGCGGCCCCGGCGCCCCCGCCGGAAAACCGCCGGAAAACCGGTGGAACGGCGCCTCGGCGCACCGCTACCTTGCTCGCCGGGCCAAGCCGTCGCCGGCGGCGCCCGCCATCCGCCGTCCCCGGAAAGGGCGTCCGTTGTACATCGCGTGAGACCTCCCCACTGCTGATCTGTCGCGCGTCGCGCCTGTGCGCCGCGCTGCTTACCGCTGCGGATTTCTCACCTGAAACCGGTGTACTCCTGTGCTCATCCACTGGGCCGTCGTGCCCACCCGTCTGCCCCTCGTCCTGCGCCGCTGCCCCGCCTGCGGGCCCGCCGGCTTCCGCGCGCACGGCAAGTTCCGCGTCAACGCGAACCACAAGCTGCTCGACGCCTGGCTCCTCGCGCTCTGCACGGGGTGCGGGGACACCACGAGGATCACGATCCTGGAGCGGGCCCACGTCCGCTCGATCCGGCCCGAACTGCTGGACCGGATGCACGCCAACGACCCGGCCCTGGCGGCCGAACTCCTCCAGGACGGCGTCGTGCGGCGCCGCAACCACATCGCCCTCGACTGGACGGACGCCTGGCGCCTGGACACGGGCGACGACGCCCCGCCGGACCGGGGGGCCGTCGAGGTGTCGGTGCGCTTCGGGGCGCCGATAGCCGTCCGCCCGCTCCGGCTGATAGCGGACGGCTTCGGCCTCTCCCGCGCCGAGGCGGAACGCCTGCTCGCTGAGGGGCGACTCGTCTCCCCGGCGCGCCTGACGGGCCGGACGTCGAACGACTTCGGCTTCCTGCTCAAGCGCTGAGGGCGTCGCGCGGGGCGGGGGCCCGCCCCGTCCCGCGCAAGTACGGAACCCCGTACCCGCGCGGGCCGTCAGTGCGCCGCGAGCCTCCCCACGAGGGTGATCGCGCGGAACAGCAACGCGCGCTCCTCCTCGCTCAGTTCCGCGTCGATCGCGCGGGCCAGCCAGTCGGCCCGGCGCTCCCGCTCCTCCTCCAGGAGCGCGCGCCCGGCGCCCGACAGCTCGACCAGGCTCTTGCGGCCGTCCGTGGGGTGGGCGCGCCGGGTGATCAGCCCCTGGTCCATGAGCAGCCCCACGGCACGCGCCATCGACTGCGGCCGCACGCGCTGGGCGGCGGCCAGCTCGCTGGTGGTCATGGCGCCGTTGCGGTCCAGCTCGCCGAGAACGGCCACCTGGCCGAGCGGCATCTGGTCCTCAAGCTTCACGCGGCGGGTGAGCTTGCCCATCGCTGTACGCAGCTCGGCGGCGATGGCGGCGGATTCCGGGAGGGGCATACCGAACTTTAACGCGGGGTCACGGAGCGGAACCGCGCAGAGCGCACTGATCAGCCCGTACTGCGCAGCAGAACTGTTCAGCACAGCTTCTCAGTCAAACTGAACAGCATTGCTGTAGAGTCGGTCTCAGCCGGGTCCCGCGCCACCGTCGTCGCAGCCGGACCGCGGCACGCGACAACGGGAAGGACCACTCCCATGACCGCCATCACCTCCGTCACCGGCCGCCGCGTCCTGGACAGCAGGGGCAACCCGACCGTCGAGGTGGACGTACGTCTCGCCGACGGGTCGCTGGGCCGGGCCGCGGTCCCCTCCGGGGCGTCCACCGGCGCCCGCGAGGCCGTGGAACTGCGCGACGGCGACCCGGCCCGCTGGCACGGCAAGGGCGTCGACCGGGCCGTGCACCACGTCAACACCGAGCTGACCGCGGCCGTCGTCGGCCGCGACGCGGAGGACCAGGCCGGGCTGGACGCCGCGCTCGTCGCGGCGGACGGCACGGCCACGAAGGCCCGGCTGGGCGCCAACGCGATCCTGGGCGTCTCCCTGGCAGCGGCCAAGGCCGCGGCGGCGGCCCACCGCCTGCCGCTGTACCGCTACCTGGGCGGGTCGGACGCCCGGCTGCTGCCCGTCCCGATGATGAACATCGTCAACGGGGGCGCGCACGCGGACAATCCGCTGGACTTCCAGGAGTTCATGATCGCCCCCATCGGCGCCGCCACCTTCGCCGAGGCGGTCCGGATGGGCTCCGAGATCTTCCACACCCTGCGCCGCGACCTGCTCGCCGCCGGCCACTCCACGGGCGTCGGCGACGAGGGCGGCTTCGCGCCCGCCCTCCGTACGGCGGAGGAGGCCCTGGACTTCGTCGTGGCGGCCGTCGAACGCGCCGGATACCGGCCGGGCACCGACATCGGGCTGGTCATGGACCCGGCGACGTCGGAGTTCTTCCGGGACGGCGTCTACGACTACGCGGGGGAGGGCGTACGCCGCACCCCGGCGCAGCACGCGGACCACCTGGTGAAGCTGATCGACGACTACCCGGTCGTGTCGGTCGAGGACGCGATGGCGGAGGACGACCTGGCGGGCTGGCGCGAGCTGACCGCCCGCGTCGGCGACCGCTGCCAGCTCACCGGCGACGACGTGTTCTGCACCAACGACGCGCTGCTGCGCGAGGGCATCGCGACCGGGGTCGCCAACTCGATCCTGGTGAAGGTCAATCAGATCGGCACGCTGACGGAGGCGATGGCGACGGTCGGCACCGCGCACCGGGCGGGCTACACGGTCGTCATGTCGCACCGCTCCGGCGAGACCGAGGACACCACGATCGCGGACCTGGCGGTCGCCACGGGCTGCGGCCAGATCAAGACGGGCTCGCTGTCCCGCTCGGACCGCACGGCCAAGTACAACCAGCTGATCCGCATCGAGGAGGAACTCGGCGAGTCCGCCCGCTACGCGGGCAACGCCTTTCGCGGTGCCGGTGCGCACATCGTGTGACGGGATCGGGCAGGGGTGAAGGACCGGTGTACGGCCCTGGTGGGCCCCCGGGGCCGCGCGTAGACTCCGTGCCCCTCAACACCGCCCGCAGGGGCGGCACTTGAGGATCACCGAGTCACGCGTCCGTGGGAGGACCAGATCGTGAGTGCGCTTCCGACCATCATCGTCGTCGTCTTCCTCGTCCTCCTGATCGTGTGGATCATCAGCTCGTTCACCGGGGGCCGCAGGGACGACCACCGCGGCGGAGGCCACTGACCCGGACCCGAACACCAGGGCCCGACGCCGCCGCCGGCGCCTCAGCTCCCGCCGGACGCGGCCCGGCCGGCCGGGAGGTTCTCGCGGGTCCACGCGGCCAGCAGCCGCAGCGCCGTCTCCGACGGGGAGCCCTCCTCCACCGTGTGCGCGACGAGCGCCTGGTCCGGGTCGTCGGGGAGGCGCAGGGTCTCGAAGCCGAGGTCCAGTTCGCCGACCACCGGGTGCCGGTAGAGATACCGGCCGTGGGTCTTGTCCTTGAGCCGGTGCTCCGCCCACAGCTCCCGGAACTCCGGTCCGGCGGCCGACAGTTCCTCGATCAGCTCCGCGGTGCTCGGGTCGCCCGGATGGCGCCCGGCGTCCAGCCGGAGGTACGCGGCCACATCGCCGGCCTTGACCCGCCAGTCCGCGTACAGGCTGCGCGTCCCCTCGTCCAGGAACACCAGCCGGGCGAGGTTCCGCTGCCGGGGCGGCAGGGCCCCGAAGTCGGTGATCAGCGCCGCCGCGAGCCCGTTCCACGCCAGCACGTCCACATTGCGCCCGACGATGTACGCGGGCACGTCGGCCGCCGATTCCAGCAGCCGGCGCAGCCCCGGCCGCACCCGCTGGGTCCCCGGCTCCTGCCCCGGCCGGTCCGCGTCCGACCACGGCCGGGCCAGCCGGTACAGGTGCCCGCGCTCCACCTCGCTCAGGCGCAGGGCACGGGCGACGGCGTCGAGCACCGCTTCGGAGAAGTGCAGAGTGCGCCCCTGCTCCAGGCGGACGTAGTGGTCCACGCTCACTCCGGCCAGCCGGGCCAGCTCCTCCCTGCGGAGTCCGGGGACCCGGCGCTGACCGCCGTAATCCGGAAGTCCGGCCTCCGCGGGGCTGAGCCGGGCTCGCCGGGACCGCAGGAATTCGCCCAACTCCGCACGCCTGTCCAGTGCCATGGGGCCAGTATCCCCGGCGCTCCGGCCGTGTGACCGTGCCGTGCCTGGTCATGCCGTGCCCAGGCACGGGATGCCACTGGGCGGGGAGGCTGCGGGTGCCCAGAGTGGGTTGCGCCGGAACGGTTCCACCCGGCGGCGACCACACCAACCCCCTTTCCACGAGGAGTACTCGACCATGACCGGCACCCCTCTTCCCGCTCTTCCCCTCGGCACCACCGGTATGGAGATCAGCCGTCTCGGCTTCGGCTCCTGGGCGGTGTCCGGCTCCGGCTGGCAGTTCGGCTGGGGCCCCACCGACGACGCCGAGTCGATCGCCGCCATCCGGCACGCGATCGACTCGGGCGTCAACTGGATCGACACGGCCGCCGTGTACGGCCTGGGCCACTCCGAGGAGCTGGTCGGCAAGGCCGTCGCCCCGCTCCCGGAGGGCGAACGCCCGTACCTCTTCACCAAGGCCGGCCTGGTCTGGGACCCGGACAACCCGACGGCCGCGCCCCGCCGGATCATGCGGCCGGACAGTGTGCGCCGGGAGATCGAGGACTCGCTGCGCCGGCTGGGCGTCGAGCGGATCGACCTGTACCAGGTGCACTGGCCGGACACCGGCGAGTCCCTGGAGTACGTGGGCGAGGGCAACGGGCCGGTCTCCGCGAACGCCACCCCGCTGGAGGAGTACTGGCAGGTCATGGCCGACCTCAAGGCCGAGGGCAAGGTGCGGGCCATCGGCCTGTCCAACCACTCGCCGGAGCAGCTGGCCGCCGCGGAGCGGATCAGCCACGTCGACGTCGTGCAGCCGCCGTTCTCGGCGATCCGGCGTTCCGCCGCCGACGAGATCGCCTGGGCGCACGCTCACGGCACGGGCGTCATCGTGTACTCGCCGCTCCAGTCCGGGCTGCTGACCGGCGCGTTCTCCGCCGAGCGGGCCGCCACGCTGCCGGCCGACGACTGGCGGGCCGTGCACAGTGACTTCACCACCGGGCTGCCGGCCAACCTCCGGCTCGTGGACGCGCTCCGCCCCGTCGCCCAGCGGCACGGCGCCACCGTCGCGGAGATCGCCCTCGCCTGGGTCCTCGCCTGGCCCGGCATCACCGGCGCGATCGTCGGCGCCCGCAAGCCCGGCCAGGTCGACGGCTGGATCGGCGCCGGCTCGGTGCGGCTGGACGCGTCCGACCTGGCGGAGATCGCGACCGCCATCACCACCTCCGGCGCGGGCACGGGCCCGGCCCGCCACTGACCGCCTCACCTCTCAGGAGAACCCATGCCCCTCACCGTCGTCGCCGAGTGCCTTGCCGCCCCCGGCCAGGAGGACCGGCTCCGCACCGCCCTGGAAGCGATGATCGAACCCTCCCTGGACGAGCCCGGCTGCCTCGCCTACCGCCCCTACGCCGACCCCAACGACGGCGCCCGCATGGTGATCGTCGAACAGTGGACGAGCCCCCGGGCCCTGGCGGAGCACTTCACCACGCCCCACTTCCACCACGCGAGCAAAGTCCTCGACCGAATCCTCGCCGAACCAATGAAAATCCACCGCCTGATCCCGGCCTGAACCGGCGGCCGTCAGTCCTCCGCGTCCTCCTCCGCGAGGTCCTCCTCCGCGAGGGTCAGTGCGTCGGCCAGCATGCGGACCGCGAACCCGCGGTCGTCCGTGATGCGGTTGATCTGCTCGGCGAGCAGGAACGCGGTCACCTCCAGGGGCGCCATCTCCTCCTCGGTCCAGTTCCCGTACTGCATGCGCCAGAGGTTGGGGCTCAGGCCCGTGCCGGCGGCGACGACCATGCCGACCATCGTGGGGATGACCTCGGGAGCCACGCTCCGGGTCATCCGGCTCATCGCCTCCACGAAGCCGGGCACCACGTATTCGAGGACGTCCTTGTCATGGGCCTCGTGGCACTCGCGCAGCCACGTCATGAGCATGTAGATGATCGTGCAGGTGCCGTCCACCAGCTCATAGGCGCCACCGGGACCCATGGACGCCATGAAGTTCCGTACGAGCATCCGCTGTTCGTCGTCCGGACCGCTCTCTCGGTCGTCGCTGTAGATGGTCTTGAGCCGGGAGTCCATCAGCAGCAGGGCCGCGCTCACGTCGCCGGCGGGCGCGTACTGGGGGTCGCAGGTCGAAGGCACGGCGTTTCTCCCTATGTTGACTGCGGTGAGTAGTGCCCCGTGCGTCCAGAGTAGCCCGCAGACCGCCTCCGTACGGAAAGATCCCGCTCAACTCCCCCTGGCCATAAGCTGACTCGCGCAGCGCGGTACGACACATCCGGTGCGTACGTGAGAGGTGTGGGGATGACGGCTTTGGAGGCGCTCGGCTCGGACGACCCGGCCGAAATGGGGTCGTACCGACTGCTGGGCGTACTCGGGAACGGCGGCATGGGCCGGGTCTACCTGGGCCGGAGCCCCGGCGGACGGCTCGTCGCCGTGAAGGTGGTGCACCGGCACCTGGCGGCCGACCAGCGGTTCAGGGCGCGCTTCGCGAGCGAGGTGTCGGCGGCCCGGCTGGTCAGCGGTCAGAAGGGCGGCGGCCGCACCGCGCCCGTGCTGGCGGCCGATCCGGAGGCCGAGGTGCCGTGGGTGGCGACCGGCTACGTGGCCGGCAGCGACCTCGCGGGCGTCGTCGCGGACCACGGCCCTCTGCCCGAACGAACCGTACGCGTCCTGGGCTCCGGGCTCGCCGAGGCGCTCGGCGCCGTCCACGCCCAGGGGCTCGTGCACCGGGACGTCAAACCGTCCAACGTGCTGCTGGCCCTCGACGGGCCGCACCTGATCGACTTCGGCATCACCCGCGCCGCCGAGTCCGCCACCCACCTCACCACCACCGGGGTCGTCGTCGGCTCGCCCGGCTTCATGGCGCCCGAACAGGTCACCGGCGAGACAGCCGTCAGTTCCGCCACGGACGTCTTCTCGCTCGGCGCCCTCCTCGCCTACGCGGCGGCCGGGCAGCCCCCCTTCCCCGGCGCCGGCACCGCCCAGCTGCTCTACCGCGTCGTGCACGCCGAACCGCAGCTCGACGGGATCACGCCGGACGCCGTACGGGAACTGATCGCGGCCTGTCTCGCCAAGGAGCCCGCCGCCCGCCCGGCGCTCCCCGAGGTGGTACGGCTGCTGGCCGACGAGTCGGCGCCGTCCTCGCTCTGGCTGCCCCCGGAGGTCGCCGACGCGATCGGCCGCCGCGCCGTCGAACTGCTCCAGCTGGAGTCCGGCCCGGCGACCCCCGTACCGGCCCCGCCGCCACTGCCGCCACCGCCGCTCCACCCGCCCACGGCCGTGACTCCCGAGCCGGCGGGCCCCGGCTCCGGGCCGGTCGGCTCCGGGCCGAACGCCGTCACGATGACCGCCCGCGCGCGTGCCGTCCGCACTCCCGTGCGTGCCGTCCCCGCCCCCGTACGCCCACCGCGCCCGCCCGTCCCGCCGTCCCGGCGCGAACCGGCCGCGCCCGTCCCGGACGTACCCGTACCGCCCGTTCCCGTACCGCCGCAGCCGCGCGGGCGGGCCGGGAAGCCGGGGCTGTGGCTCGCCGCCGCCGCCTCCCTGCTGCTCGCCTCCGTCTTCGTCAGCTGGATCACGACGCAGCACGACGACAAGGCCGCCGCGAGCCCGGACTCCACCGCCGACCGGGCCGCCGCGAGCCCCGACCGCGAGGCCGCCGCGCTCCCCGCGTTCCTGGTCGGCCTCTGGAACGACTCGAGGACCGGGTACGGCAACCGGCTCGAACTGAAGGGGGGCCACCTCGGCGACGAGCTGGGTGTGCTCGTCGCCGATATCGAAGACCACGGGTCCGCCACCTGCAGATACCGCCTGACGCTCAACCGCGTGGACGCCGAAGGGCCCTTCGCCCACTTCAAGGGCGAACCGGTCACCGCCGGAAGCGACGACGTGTGCCAGGGGCCCGTGAACGTGGGGGTGCGGAGGCTGGAGGTCCAGGGGAAGCGCAGCGAGGACGCCCTCCAGTTCAGCGCCGACGCCCCGGTCACCTCGCTCGGCACACTGTGGAAGGCCCGCTGACCCGGCCGGCCGGACCCCGGACACGGCGAAGGGCCCGCGCCGACCTCGCGCGGGCCCTCGTGAGCGCTTACGCCCAGGTGATCAGCCGCTTCGGCTGCTCCAGGATCGCTGCGATGTCCGCCAGGAACTTCGAGCCCAGCTCACCGTCGATCAGACGGTGGTCGAACGACAGCGCGAGCGTGGTCACCTGACGCGGCTTCACCTTGCCCTTGTGGACCCACGGCTGGAGCTTGATCGCGCCGACCGCGAGGATCGCGGACTCGCCCGGGTTCAGGATCGGCGTACCGGTGTCCACGCCGAAGACGCCGACGTTGGTGATGGTCACCGTGCCGCCCGCCATCGCGGCCGGGGACGTCTTGCCGTCCCGGGCCGTGGCGACCAGCTCGCCCAGGGACGCGGCCAGCCGCGGCAGCGTCAGGTCGTGGGCGTCCTTGATGTTCGGGACGATCAGGCCGCGCGGAGTGGCGGCGGCGATGCCCAGGTTGACGTAGTGCTTCTGGACGATCTCCTGGTTCGCCTCGTCCCAGACCGCGTTGACCTCGGGGTTCCGCTTGATCGCGACCAGGAGGGCCTTGGCGATGACGAGGAGCGGATTGACCCGCACCCCCGCCATGTCCTTGTCCTCCTTCAGCTCCGCGACCAGCTTCATCGTGCGCGTGACGTCCACGGTCACGAACTCGGTGACGTGCGGGGCGGTGAACGCGCTGCCGACCATCGCCTGCGCGATGGCCTTCCGCACCCCCTTGACCGGGATACGCGTCTCGCGGGCACCCTGCTGGGCGACGGGAGCCTCTGCGGCCGGAGCCGCCGGCTCCGCCGAGGGCTCCGGGGCCACCGCCTCGGCGGCGGGCGCGGCCGCCGCGTGGACGTCCTCGCGGGTGATCACCCCGCCGGCGCCGGTCGGGGTGACCGTCGCCAGGTCGATGCCCAGGTCCTTGGCGAGCTTGCGGACCGGCGGCTTGGCCAGCGGACGGGCGTCCGCGCCGGCCTGCGGGGCCGGAGCGACCGGGGCCGGGGCGGCAGATGCCGGAGCGACCGGGGCGGGGGCGGCCGGGGCCGAAGCCGCCTGCGCCGGAACCGCCTGTGCCGGAGCCGCCGCACCCTTGCGGGCCCGCCGCTTCGTCGAGGACTCGGCCACGCCGTACCCGACCAGCACGGGCTGACGGCCCTTGGGCTCCTCCGCCGGAGCCTCCGGGGCCGGCTCGGCGGCGGGGGCGGCGGGCGCGTCGCCCGAGCCCGGCGCCACGTCCACCGAGATGATCACCTGGCCCACATCGACCGTGGTGCCCTCGGGGAAGCGCAGCTCGTGCACCACCCCGTCGAACGGGATCGGCAGCTCGACGGCGGCCTTCGCGGTCTCGACCTCGCAGACGACCTGGCCGTCCGTGACGGTGTCGCCCGGCTGGACGTACCACTTGAGGATCTCGGCCTCGGTCAGTCCCTCGCCCACGTCGGGCATCTTGAACTCACGGAAGCGAGCAGCGTTGGAAGTGTCGGTCATCGTGGTCACGCTCCTCTCTCCTCAGTACGCCAGCGAGCGGTCGACGGCGTCGAGCACGCGGTCAAGGCCCGGCAGGTACTCCTCCTCCAGCCGCGCCGGCGGGTACGGGGCGTGGTAGCCGCCGACCCGCAGCACGGGCGCCTCCAGGTGGTAGAAGCACCGCTCCGTGATGCGGGCGGCGATCTCGGCCCCGGAGCCGTAGAAGACGGGCGCCTCGTGGACCACGACCAGGCGGCCGGTCTTCTCGACGGACGCCTGGACGGTGTCGAAGTCGATGGGGGACATCGAGCGCAGGTCCACGACCTCGATCGACTTGCCCTCTTCCTGGGCGGCCGCGGCGGCCTCCAGGCAGACCTTCACCATCGGCCCGTACGCGGCCAGCGTCAGGTCCGTGCCGGTGCGGGCGACGGACGCGGCGTGCAGCGCGCCGGGGATGGCCTCGGTGTCGACCTCGCCCTTGTCCCAGTAGCGCCGCTTCGGCTCGAAGAAGATGACCGGGTCGTCGCTCTGGACGGCCTGCTGCATCATCCAGTACGCGTCGGACGCGTTGGACGGGGAGACCACCTTGAGGCCCGCGACGTGCGCGAACAGCGCCTCGGGCGATTCGCTGTGGTGCTCGACGGCCCCGATGCCGCCGCCGTACGGGATGCGCACGACGACGGGGAGCTTGATCTTGCCCAGCGCGCGGGCGTGCATCTTCGCGAGCTGCGTGACGATCTGGTCGTACGCGGGGAAGACGAAGCCGTCGAACTGGATCTCCACGACGGGCCGGTAGCCGCGCAGCGCGAGGCCGATCGCCGTACCGACGATCCCCGACTCGGCGAGCGGGGTGTCGATGACGCGTTCCTCGCCGAAGTCCTTCTGGAGGCCGTCGGTGATCCGGAAGACGCCGCCGAGCTTGCCGACGTCCTCACCCATGATGAGGACCTTGGGGTCGGTGTCGAGGGCCCTGCGCAGCGACTCGTTGAGCGCCTTGGCGAGGGACATCTTTGCCACGGCCATGGTTACTCGCCCTCCTCGGCGAACGATGCCTGGTAGGCGGCGAACTGGGCGCGTTCCTCGTCCACGAGCGGGTTGCCGTCCGCGTAGATGTGGTCGAACATCGCCATCCGGTCCGGGTCGGGCATCGCCCGTACCGCCTCGCGGACGCGCTTGCCGAGCGCCTCGCTCTCCTCGTCCAGGGCGGTGAAGAACGCCTCGTCGGCCGCGCCCTGCTTCTCCAGGTACGCGCGCAGGCGCAGGATCGGGTCCTTCGCCTCCCAGGCCGCGCGCTCCTCGTCCGCCCGGTACTTCGTCGGGTCGTCGGAGGTGGTGTGCGCGCCCATGCGGTACGTGAACGCCTCGACCAGGGTCGGGCCCTCGCCGCGCCGGGCCCGCTCCAGGGCGGACCGGGTGACGGCCAGGCAGGCCAGGACGTCGTTGCCGTCCACCCGGACGCCGGGGAAGCCGAAGCCCTGGGCGCGCTGGTAGAGCGGTACGCGGGTCTGCCGCTCGGTGGGCTCGGAGATCGCCCACTGGTTGTTCTGGCAGAAGAAGACGACCGGGGCGTTGTAGACGGCGGAGAAGGTGAACGCCTCCGCCACGTCGCCCTGGCTGGAGGCGCCGTCCCCGAAGTACGCGATCACGGCCGAGTCCGCGCCGTCCTTGGCCACGCCCATGGCGTAACCCGTGGCGTGCAGGGTCTGCGAGCCGATGACGATCGTGTACAGGTGGAAGTTGTTGCTGTTCGGGTCCCAGCCGCCGTGGTTCACGCCCCGGAACATGCCGAGCAGATTGGTCGGGTCGACGCCCCGGCACCAGGCCACACCGTGTTCGCGGTAGGTCGGGAAGACGTAGTCGTCGTCGTGCAGGGCCCGGCCGGAGCCGATCTGGGCGGCCTCCTGGCCGAGCAGGGAGGCCCACAGGCCCAGCTCGCCCTGACGCTGGAGGGCGGTGGCCTCGGCGTCGAAGCGACGGGTGAGGACCATGTCCCGGTACAGACCGCGCAGCTCTTCCGCGGTCAGGTCGATCGAGTAGTCCGGGTGCTCGACGCGTTCGCCCTCGGGCGTCAGCAGCTGTACGAGCTCGGGTGCGGAACCCTCCGGCGCCTTCGCGGGCGTTTTCGCGGCGCTGGTCCGCTTGCTGCTGCGTCGCGGTTTGCGCGCGGCAGTGCTCTCCACGGTCACGTGCGTGCTCCTCCGTCGGTCCGGCCCCCGGGGTCTGCCGGGAGACCAGTGCGGCTCGCCTGTGTCCGTACCCGTGCACGGGGTGGGTGCCGCTCGGTCCGGGAAACAGGCGTGACAGGTGCCCCGGCGAGCGCCCTGTCCAAGGCACGTTACCCAGTGCTTCGCGTAACTGCGAAACCCTTCCTGACCTGCGATTTTGCTTGGATATCCAAGTAAATCGAGGAATTCGGGAAGGCTCGCTGGTCACAGCACTGATCACAGCCTCGCAGGCCGCCGGAACAACGGCACGTTATCCCGCCCGGCAGCGGCAGGGAAGGGGCGAGTGTGTGAGACTGCGATTGTGCGCGAAGAAGGAAAAATCACCGTATTTCTGCTCGATGACCATGAAGTCGTCCGGCGCGGCGTTCATGAGCTGCTCTCGATGGAGGACGACATCGAGGTGGTCGGCGAGGCCGGCACGGCGGCCGACGCGCTGGTGCGGATTCCGGCGGTCCGCCCGGATGTGGCCGTGCTCGACGTACGGCTGCCGGACGGCAGCGGGGTGGAGGTCTGCCGCGAGATCCGCTCGCGGGACGACTCGATCAACTGCCTGATGCTGACCTCGTACGCGGACGACGAGGCGCTGTTCGACGCGATCATGGCGGGCGCCGCGGGCTATGTGCTCAAGGCGATCCGGGGCAACGAGTTGCTGGCGGCGGTACGGGACGTGGCGGCCGGGAAGTCGCTGCTCGACCCCGTCGCCACCGCGCGCGTGCTGGAGCGGCTGCGCGACGGCAAGGCGGGCCGGGGCGACGAGAAGCTGGCGACCCTCACGGACCAGGAGCGCCGCATCCTCGACCTGATCGGCGAGGGCCTGACCAACCGGGCGATCGGCGAGCGGCTGCACCTCGCCGAGAAGACGATCAAGAACTATGTGTCCAGCCTGCTGTCCAAGCTGGGCATGGAGCGCCGCTCGCAGGCCGCCGCGTACGTGGCCCGGCTCCAGGCGGAGAAGCGCTGAGCCCTGCGCGCGGAACGGGACTTTGGTCCCGGCGGAACCGGGGCCCCGGCCTCTTATCCGCTCCACACGGGTGGCCGACAGTGGAGGCATGTCCCACGAGGAACTCCACGCGATCGACCTGCTCGGCCGGGTCCCCTACGGCCGGCTGGCGACCAGCATGCGGGCCCTCCCGATCCTGACCGTGGCCCGGCACATCGTCATCGACGGCCGCGTCGTGCTCCGGATGCACAGCGGCCTCGGCCATCACGGCGCCTGTGACGGCGCGGTCGTGGCGTACGGCGCGGACAACTTCAACACCGCGCCCGTGGGCACCGAGGACCTGTGGTCCGTGCAGTTCACCGGCCCGGCCCGGGTCGTCGAGCCGACCCCCGCCCAGCGCGAGCGCTTCGGGCCGCCGCCGATCGAGGTGAACGGCGAGCCGTTCGCGCCCTCGTACCTTTGGCTAGAGCCTCACTTCGTCACCGTGCACACTCTGGACTTCCACGCAAGCCAGCAGATCCGCAACGCAGCGTGATCTAACATTTGAAGCGTGTCGCGCTCATCTGTAGCCTCCCCACCGGTTCCCCCGGTCGGCGAGGTGCTTCGCCGTTATCCGCACGCCGGTGAGCCGCTCACCTGCACCCCGCTGTCCCAGGGCCTGCTCAACCATGGTTACCGGGTGTCCACCACCCGTGGGTCGTATTTCCTCAAACATCACTCGGACGATGCGACGCGCGGCCGCGCCACCATCGTCCGCCAGCACCGCGCGACGCGCCGCCTCCAGTCACTCGGGGTGCCCGTCGCCCCGCCCGTGGAGGCCCGCGACGGCGGGACGGTCACCGAGATCGCCGGCCGCCGCTATGCCCTCCACCCGTGGGTGGACGGCCTGCACCGGGGCGGCGCCCAGCTCACCCTCGCCCAGTCGACCCGTCTCGGGACGCTCCTCGGAGCCGTACACACCGGTCTCGAACAGGTGATGGGCGGCGAACGGGATTCCGATGCGGGAGCGGGCGGCGGCAGTCCGGCCGGTTACGCGAGTCCGGAGGCGGCCGACACCTACGCGCTGATCGGCGATCTGCTCGCCGCCGCGCGCGGACGCGGCACCCGGGACTCCTTCGACGAACTGGCCGAGCACCGGCTGCGCGAGCGGCGGACCCTGCTGGAACGGTACGCCGACCGCCGGCCGCCCGACCCGGCCGCGCCCGCGACCGGCTGGGTGCACGGCGATTTCCATCCGCTGAACGTGCTCTACCGGGACGCCGAACCGGTCGCGATCCTGGACTGGGACCGGCTGGCCGTCCAGCCGCGGGCGGAGGAGGCGGTCCGGGCCGCGGCGATCTTCTTCGTCCGGCCGGCCGGCGAACTGGACCTGGCGAAGGTACGCGCCTACGCGCGGGCCTACCGGCGGGCGGCCGGCGCGGACCCGGCGGAACTGGCGGCGGCCGTGCACCGGGTCTGGTGGGAGCGGCTCAACGACTTCTGGATACTCCGCTGGCGCTACTGCCTGAACGACCGGAGGGCCGACCCGCAGTTCCCCGCGGTGTCGGCCCTGGCGGTCTGGTGGACCCGTGAGTACGAGGCGGTGCGCGAGGCGTTCACGGGGTAGCGGCGCGCGAGGCGCGTACGGGGCTCAGCCGGTGGCCGAGCCCGCTGCGCCCGTGGTCGTCCCGGTGGAGGCCCCTGCGGCGGCGCCGCCCGCGGCCCCGTCCGCACCGCTGGACGCGCCCTGGCTGGTGCCGGTGGACGTGCCCTGACTGGTGGTGTCGCCGCCGGTGGCGCCGGTCTCGCCCTCGGTGGCCGTGCCGGGGTCGCCGTCGGTGCCCGTACCGGTGTCGCCGGAACCGCCGCCGCTGTCGTCGCCGGTCCCCGTGGTGCCGCCGTCCTCCGTGCCGCCGGTGTCCGTGCCGCCGGTGCCCGGCTCGGGGGCGGTCGCGGTGGGGGACTCGGACGTCTCGGTCGCGGTGGGGGACGGCTGCCAGGTGTTGTTCCAGTTGCCGCCGGTGCTGTCGCCGGGCTGCCGGGTCTCCTGGGTGTCCTCCGGGGTCGGCGTAGGCGATTCCTTCGTCGGCGCCGGCGAACTGGACGTCTCGGTGGGCTTCTTCTCGTGCTTCGTACCGCCGTTGTCCGCCGCGTTGAGCGCGATGGCCACGCCCGCGCCGATCGCGAGCAGGGCCAGCACGACGAACAGCAGCAGCTTGCCGCGTCCGCTGCCGCCCTGCCGGGTGCTGCCGCCGTCGTAGCCCCCGTCGTCGGGGTTCATCGGCGGCAGGATCGGGGACTTGGAGGTGTCGCCGTGCGGCGCGTAGCCCATGGCGCGGGTGGCGCCGGTCATGCCGCCGGGCGGGGTGCCGGGGCCGTCGTTCAGCAGCACCGGGCCGGTGTTCCACGTACCGGTGTGGCCGCCCTGCACCTGGAGCATCTGCAGGCTGTACTGGACCAGCCCGCGCATCTCCTCGGCGCTCTGGAAGCGGTCGTCCGGGTCCTTCGCCAGCGAGCGCATGACGAGCCCGTCCAGCTCCGGCGGCACCGACTCCAGGATGTTCGACGGCGGGATCGGGGTGTCCTGCACATGCTGGTAGACCACCGACAGCGGCGTCTCGCCCGTGAACGGGGGCCGCAGCGCCAGCAGTTCGTACAGCAGGCAGCCGGTGGCGTACAGGTCGGAGCGGTAGTCGACGGCCTTGCCCAGCGCCTGCTCCGGGGAGAGGTACTGCGGGGTGCCCATGACCATGCCGGTCTGCGTCATCGTGGCCTGCCCGCTGTGCAGCGCGCGGGCGATGCCGAAGTCCATCACCTTGACCGCGCCGGAGTGGGTGATGATCACGTTGGCGGGCTTGATGTCGCGGTGCACGATGCCGTGCTGGTGCGAGTAGGCGAGCGCCTCCAGCACCCCGGAGACGATGATCAGCGCCTGCTCCGGCGGCGGCGGCTCGGCGCTGATCAGCAGATCGCGGATCGTGCGGCCCTCGACCAGCTCCATGACGATGTACGGGACAGTCTGGCCGGCCACCGTGTCCTCGCCGGAGTCGTACACCGCCACCACCGCATGGTGGTTGAGCCCGGCGACCGACTGCGCCTCACGGGTGAAGCGGGCCTTGGAGACCGGGTCCTCGGCGAGGTCGGAGCGGAGCAGCTTCACCGCGACCGTACGCCCCAGCCGGACGTCCTCCGCCGCGAAGACCTCGGCCATGCCGCCCCGGCCCAGCCGGTGGGTCAGCCGGTAGCGTCCGTCGCCGACGACCCCGCCGATGCCCCAGGATTCGGTGCCATCCGGAACGCCGCCGCCGTTTGCTTCGGGTTCGGGTGCCATCAGTCCTCGCCGTCGTATCTGTCCGCGTCCGTTCGCGCGTCCGCGCGTCGCGGGGTCTCACGGTGCCTTGCTGCGGTGCCGGCCGCGCTGCCGGTCGCATTGCCCCGTCACGCTACAGCCTCAGTCGGACAGGCCGATTCGGCGTCGGACAGGCCGATTCGGCGCCGGACCGGCCATCCAATCGGCTGGCGCGCCACCGGCGCAAATTCCATGCTGATCCTGTAACGCTTCCGAGACGCTTCCAGTGCGTACGGTCACGGAACGGGCACCTGGCTTGACGTGTCGTACCCCTGGGGCAGACTTGGCCGGGTATAGGGATCATCGCGTGAGCCGCGCGCCAAGATCGCGTGGGTCGCGCGCCGAGGGGGAAGCCAGTCATGAGCCAGGACGGTACGCAGGGCCGCTACGCGGGGGGCGCGGTCGCCGGCGGCCGCTACCAGCTGCGCGATCTGCTCGGCGAAGGCGGGATGGCGTCCGTTTATCTGGCGTACGACACCGCGCTCGACCGCCAGGTCGCGATCAAGACCCTCCACACCGAGCTGGGCCGCGAGCAGTCCTTCCGCGAGCGCTTCCGCCGTGAGGCGCAGGCCGTCGCGAAGCTCCAGCACACCAACATCGTCTCGGTGTTCGACACCGGTGAGGACGAACTCGGCGGCGCGCTGATGCCGTACATCGTCATGGAGTACGTCGAGGGGCAGCCGCTCGGCTCCGTCCTGGCGTCGGACATCCGGGCGCAGGGCGCGATGCCGGCCGACAAGGCGCTCAAGGTCACCTCGGACGTGCTGGCCGCGCTGGACACCAGCCACGAAATGGGCCTGGTCCACCGCGACATCAAGCCGGGCAACGTCATGGTGACCAAGCGCGGCGTCGTGAAGGTCATGGACTTCGGCATCGCCCGCGCCATGCAGTCCGGGGTCACGTCGATGACCCAGACCGGCATGGTCGTCGGCACCCCGCAGTACCTCTCCCCCGAACAGGCCCTGGGCCGCGGCGTCGACGCGCGCTCCGACCTCTACTCGGTCGGCATCATGCTGTTCCAGCTGCTGACCGGCCGGCTGCCGTTCGACGCGGACTCCCCGCTCGCCATCGCGTACGCGCATGTGCAGGAGGAGCCGGTCGCCCCGTCCACGATCAACCGCTCGCTGACCCCGGCGATGGACGCGCTCGTCGCCCGCGCGCTCAAGAAGAACCCGAACGAGCGCTTCCCCAGCGCGGCCGCCATGCAGGACGAGATCGCCCGGGTGCTGAGCGCGGGCGGCCCGACCGGCGCCCCGGTGATCGTGGGCAACGGCGCCGCCCCGGCCAACAGCGGCTCGGGCGTCGGCTCGGCGGTCTTCCCGCCGGTCGACCAGTCCGGCGCGGCCCCGCAGGGCGTCCAGACGCCGTATCAGCCGGGCCCGTACCAGACGGCGCAGCCCGGCCCGTACGGACCGGCCACCCCGGCTCCGGCCACGAACCCGTCGTACGGCTACCCGCAGACCGGCGCCCCGGCCTACCAGAGCCCGGCGCCCATGGCACCGATGCAGTCGACGCCCCCGCCGTACACGATCTCCCCGCAGACCACGTCCACCGCCGCGCCGGGCGGCTCCAAGCGGAACATGCCGGTGGTCATCGGCGCGATCGTCGTCGCGCTGGTCGCGATCGGCGGCCTGATCACGGTCATCGCGCTCAACGGCGACAACAAGGACGACACGGAGGCCAAGCCCAGCGCCTCCCCCTCGGGCGAACACCGCGATCCGGAACGCAACCGGACGATCAAGGTCGAGAAGTGCACGGAACCGCGCGAGGACACGAACGATCCGAGCAAGGTCGACGCCCCGAACTTCATGTACAAGGACATCCTGTCCGTGCGCACCTGCGCCGACGCGGCGGGCTGGACGCTCAAGGTGAAGAAGGTGCCGGGCAACGCCTACGCCGAGGACCAGGTCATCAACCAGTTCCCGTCCTCCGGGACGGCGGTGCCGGAGGTCGGTGCGCACTTCGAGCTGGAGATCGCGACGGGCGATCCCGCGTAGTTCCTCCTCCGTGCGGACGGGCCGCCATCCGTACGCCTCGTCCGGGATGCCGGTCGTGCCGCCGCGTGTGACGGTGGCCGCATGGCTTCGGGACAGCTCTCCACGCGCTCCTCACGGGGCGTTGCCTGCCTGGCGCTGACGGCGGCGGCGACGGCCGCGACGCTGGGCGCGGCGGCTCCGGGCCCTGCCGGGCCGTCCGACGTGTCCGCTGCGCCGAGCGCCTCCCGGTCCGCCGAGGTGCAGTCGCCGCTGGCCGGGTGGCCCGCCGGGGCCGGGCGGCAGCGACCGGGCCGGTCGGCCGCCGAACTGGCGCGGCAGGACGCGCTCGACGAGCGCGCGGAGCGGGAAGCGGCCTCCGAGCCGGCCGCCGTGCCCTCCTTCACCCCCGACCCGGACGACTTCCCCGAGCCCGCCCCCGCCGGGCGCCTGGCCCTGGACGGGGCGACCGTGCACCGGGTGAAGCAGCTGTCGCTCGGGGCGGGAATCGCCCTGGTCGGGGCGGGTGTCGGGTTCCTCGCGCTGCGGATGCGCCGCGCCCGCTGACCGTACGCGCCCCCTTCGCATTGCCCTCCGTATCGCGTCGGCGGAGACTTGCCACAACCAACATACTCGGTATACATACTCAGTATGTCGATCCGTCACGGGCTCCTCGCCCTCCTGGAGCGCGGGCCGCGCTACGGCTCCCAGCTCCGCACCGAATTCGAGTCGCGCACCGGCTCCACCTGGCCGCTCAACGTCGGGCAGGTGTACACGACGCTGAGCAGGCTGGAGCGCGACGGCCTGGTCGCCCAGGACGGCGAGGACGACCACGGCCACGCCCTCTACTCGATCAGCGACGCCGGGCGCACCGAGCTGCGTTCGTGGTTCGAGACGCCGGTCGACCGCAGCAGCCCGCCCCGTGACGAGCTGGCCATCAAGCTCGCCATGGCGGTCGGGGCGCCCGGCGTCGACATCCGGGCCGTCATCCAGGCCCAGCGCCACCACACGGTGAAGGCCATGCAGGACTACACCCGGCTCAAGGCGCAGTCCCTCGCCCAGGCCCCCACCAACCGCGACGAGGTGGCCTGGCTGCTCGTCGTGGAGCAGCTGATCTTCCAGGCCGAGGCCGAGGCCCGCTGGCTGGACCACTGCGAGGCACGGCTGATCCGCCTCGCCGAGGCCGCCGCCACGGAGCCCGTGGAGCCCCCGGCCCAGGGCGCCGCCACCCGCGCCCGTATCCGCACCCGCCGCTGAGAGCGGCCCGCCGCCCCGTCACCGGGGCCGCCCGCGCCCCGCGTCCGCACGCCGGCCGCTCCCGTACCTCCACTGTTCCGAAGGGGAACCATGTCCCTGCACGACCCGTCGCCGGCCGCACCGCCGCTCCCGGTGGACGCACCGGTCCTCGAACTCCGCTCGCTCACCCGCACCCACGGCACCGGCATCGCCGAGGTCCAGGCGCTGCGCGGCATCAGCCTGTCCGTGCACGCCGGTGAACTCGTCGCCGTGATGGGCCCGTCCGGCTCGGGCAAGTCCACCCTGCTGACCCTCGCCGGCGGTCTGGACACCGCGAGCGGCGGCCAGGTCGTCATCGAGGGCCAGGACATCTCCACGCTCGGCCGCAAGGGGCTCGCCGCCCTCCGCCGCCGCAGCGTCGGCTACGTCTTCCAGGACTACAACCTGATCCCCGCGCTGACGGCCGCCGAGAACATCGCCCTGCCGCGCGAACTGGACGGCGTCCCGGTCCGCAAGGCCCGCAAGGAGGCCCGGGCCGCGCTGGAGGAGATGAACCTCCTGGAGATCGGGGACCGCTTCCCGGACGAGATGTCCGGCGGCCAGCAGCAGCGCGTCGCCATCGCCCGCGCCCTGGTGGGCGACCGGCGTCTGGTCCTCGCCGACGAACCGACCGGCGCCCTCGACTCCGAGACCGGCGAGGCCGTCCTCGCGCTGCTGCGCAACCGCTGCGACCGGGGCGCGGCCGGGGTGATGGTCACGCACGAGCCGCGCTACGCGGCCTGGGCGGACCGGGTCGTCTTCCTCCGGGACGGTTCGATCGTGGACCAGACACTGACCGCCGGGGCCGACTCGCTGCTGGCCGCCGGGGGAGCCGAGTGAGCGTCTTCACGGGGTGGCGCGCCGCCCTCCGGATAGCCCGCCGCGACGCCCTGCGCGCCAAGGGCCGCAGCGCCCTGGTGGTCGCGATGATCGCGCTGCCGGTCCTGGGCGTCACGGCCGCCGACATCACGTTCCGCAGTGCGGACCTGAGCCCGGCGGAGCATCTGACGGCCCAGATCGGTGCGGCCGACGCGCTGTTCAACGACGCGGGCATGGGACCGGTCGAGCAGATGCCCGACGGCAACATGTACAACCCCGTCGGCGAGATGCCCGACGAGGAGCTGCCGCCGATCGACATGCGGGCCGCCTTCCCCCGGGGAGCGCGGGCGATCAGTGAGCAGTCCGTGCCGGGCACGGTCACGACCGCGTACGGGATCGCGAGCGTCGAGATCATCGAGCTGAAGACCTCGGACCGGATGGCCCGCGGCAAGATCGACCTGCTGAAGGGCGCGTTCCCGCGCGGCACGGGCGAGATGGTGGCCACCGAGCCGTTCCTGGAGTCGGCCGGCCTGCACGTGGGCTCCGACGTCACGGTGACGCCGTCCGGGAAGAAGTACACGATCAGCGGCGCGGTGGAGCTGCCCGCCGATCTCCAGGCGAAGCTGCTGTACGCCGAGCCGGGCGCGGTGATCGCCCCCTGGCAGAAGCTGGCCGAGCGCGACAAGGAGGTGCCGGAGCCCCATCCGGGCCAGCCGCAGTGGCTGGTCGAGATGCCGGGACAGGCCGGGGTCGACTGGCAGGACGTGCTGGCGGCCAACAAGGCCGGTGCCGTCGTCTCCTCCCGGCAGGTCTTCGAGAACCCGCCGGCGAGGTCCGAGATCCCGCTGCTCAAGTCGTACCCGGACTACGACCGCGTCGGCTCCGGCGACGGTGAGGCCGGAGCCGCCGCCATCACCGTCGTCGCGATGGCGCTCCTGGAGATCGTGCTGCTGGCCGGACCGGCGTTCGCCGTGGGCGCCCGCCGCTCCCGCCGCCAGCTGGGCCTGCTGGGCACCTGCGGCGGCGACCGGAGCCATGTCCGCGCGGTCGTCCTGGGCGGCGGTGTCGTGCTCGGCGGCGCCGGGGCGGTCGCCGGTGTCGCGGCCGGGCTGCTGCTCACGGTGGTGTTCCGGCCGATGATCGAGGGCTGGGCCGGGCACCGCTTCGGCTCACTGGTGATCCGTCCCACCGAACTCCTGGTCATCGCCGCGCTGGGCCTGGTCACCGGTCTGCTGGCGGCGCTCGCCCCGGCGATCGTGGCGGGCCGGCAGTCCGTCCTGGAGTCGCTGACCGGCCGGCGCGGGGTGCGCCGCAGCTCGCGGGTGCTGCCCGTCACGGGCGCCTGTGCGCTGGCGCTCGGCGTGCTCGTCGCCGTGTACGGGGGCACCAGCGGCGATTCCATGCTGGTCGCCGGCGGTTCGGTCGTCGCCGAGATCGGGCTGCTCGCCTGCATTCCGGTGATCGTCGGGCTGCTGGGCCGGCTCGGCCGCGGGCTCCCGCTCTCGCCCCGGATGGCGCTGCGCGACGCGGCCCGCAACCGGGGCCGTACCGCCCCCGCGGTGGCGGCCGTGATGGCGGCCGTGGCGGGCTCGGTGGCCATCGCCACGTACATGGCCAGCAACCTGGCCGAGTCCGACTACGACTACCTGCCCACGCTGACTGAGGGCACGATCTCCCTGTCGGCCGGTGACGCCGAGTCCGCCGCGCGGCTTCCGGTGGCCCGTGCCGCCGTCGAGCACAACATGGCGGTGACCGGAAGGCGCGCGGACGTCTCGCGCGTCTGGGCGGGCAGCGACTGCAACATCTACTACGAGGAGGAGGACAGCTGCGGCTCCATGGAGCTGGTCAAGCCCGCTGGTAAGGGCCACACCTGCCCGCTCGACGCCGACGGCGCCAAGGAACTGGCCGCACGGCTCTCCGCCGACGAGCACCGCGCGATGATGCGGACCCCGGCCTGCGTGGACGTGCGCGTCTCCACCAGCTCCTTCAACTCCGACGCCAACAACATCGTCGTCGCCGACGCCGCGTTCCTCGACACCTATGTGAAGCTCCACGACCCGGCGGCGGCCGCCGCCCTGAAGGCCGGCACCCCCGTCCTGCTCAACGAGGCGTACGCGGAGAACGGCGAGGTCACCCTCAAGGCCGTCCACCGGTACAACGACAAGGACACGAAGAACCGCGAGCTGCACCCCGGCCCGCCCGAGAAGACCACCGACCGGCTCAAGGTCTACGTGGCGAAGCCGGAGTACGCCCCGACGCCCGGCGTCCGCATGATCCTGCCGCAGCGCACCGCCGAACGCCTCGGCCTGTACACCGAGCCGTACGGCACCGTGTACACGGTGAGGCACACGCCCACGGACGCGGAGAGCCAGCGGGTGTCGGCCGCCATCGACCAGGCGGGCGGCGGCCTCTGGGTGCAGACCAACTCCGGTGCCAACGACCGGAGCAGCACCATCCTGCTGTTCCTCACCCTGTTCGCCGGGGTGGTGACGATGGGCGCCGCCGCGATCACGACCGGTCTGGCCAAGGCGGACGCGGAGGCCGACCTCACCACGCTCAGCGCGGTGGGCGCGCCCCCGCACGTGCGGCGCTCGCTCTCCGGCTTCCAGTGCCTGGTGGTGGCGCTGACCGGGGTGCTGCTGGGGACGGCGGCGGGCCTGGTGCCGGCGGTGGCGCTGCGGCTGGTCGATCTGCGCGAGGCGATGAAGCAGATGCGGGTCACGCCGATGGAGTCCGCGTACACGCCGATCGTGGTGCCCTGGGCGACGATCGGGCTGCTGGCCGTGGCGGTCCCGCTGCTCGCGGGCGTCCTCGCGGCGGTCTTCACCCGCTCGCGATCGTCCCTGTCGCGCCGGGCCGGCTGAGCGGCTGGGCTGTTCGGTGCCTCCGGGACGGTGGATCAACCGTTCCCGGGGGCACCACAGTGGTGAGCGCCGTGTGTGCGAGACAATGACGGCATGGAGATGCCGAGGAATGAACGGTCGCAGGAGCACCCCCAGGTCCTCGTAGTGGGACAGGACGGAATGGCGATCGGCGGCGGTGACACTGACGACGAGTCGCGGGAGGTCCCGGTGACGGAGATGGTCGAGCAGCCCGCGAAGGTCATGCGCATCGGCAGCATGATCAAGCAGCTCCTGGAGGAGGTCAGGGCGGCTCCTCTCGACGAGGCGAGCCGGGTGCGTCTGAAGGAGATCCACGCCGGTTCGGTCAAGGAGCTGGAGGACGGGCTCGCGCCCGAACTGGTCGAGGAGCTGGAGCGGCTGTCGCTGCCGTTCACCGACGACTCCGTCCCCTCCGAAGCGGAACTGCGGATCGCCCAGGCGCAGCTCGTGGGCTGGCTGGAGGGCCTTTTCCACGGCATCCAGACCGCCCTGTTCGCCCAGCAGATGGCGGCCCGGGCCCAGTTGGAGCAGATGCGCCGAGCGCTGCCGCCGGGCAGCGGTCACGAGGAGGACGGCGGAATCGACCCGCACGGCCCGGTCCGTTCGGGGCCGTACCTGTAAACAGCCCGACCGACGACGTCCCAGGGGCCCGGCACACTCCCGTGTGCCGGGCCCCGGTTCGTTTCGCGGCGGGGGAGGCGGTACCGGTTCAGGCGGCGGCGGGGGCCTGGAGCAGCACCTTGCCGATGTGCGTGCTGGACTCCATCACGCGGTGTCCCTCCGCCGCGTCCCGCATCGGCACCGTGCGGTCGACGACCGGCTTGACGATCCCGTCCGCGACGAGCGGCCAGACGTGCTCGCGTACGGCGGCGACGATCGCCGCCTTCTCGGCGAGCGGGCGCCCGCGCAGCGAGGTCGCCGTGACGGCGGCCCGCTTCCTCAGCAGTGTGCCGAGGTTCAGCTCGCCCTTGGCCCCGCCCTGGAGCCCGATGACGGCGAGCCGGCCGTTGACGGCGAGGGCCTCCACGTTCCGGTCGAGATACTTCGCGCCCATGATGTCGAGGATGACGTCCGCGCCCGCCCCGGCAGTGGTCTCGCGGATCTCCTCGACGAAGTCCTGCTCGCGGTAGTCGATCAGGATGTCCGCGCCCAGCTCCGCGCAGCGCGCCAGCTTGTCCGGGCTGCCGGCCGTCACCGCGACCCGTGCCCCGACCGCCTTGGCGAGCTGGATGGCCATCGTGCCGATGCCGCTGGACCCGCCGTGCACCAGCAGGGTCTCGGCGGGGCGCAGATGGGCCACCATGAAGACGTTGGACCAGACGGTGGCCGTCACCTCGGGCAGCGCCGCGGCCTGCGCGAGGTCGAGGCCCTTGGGTACGGGGAGGAGCTGGCCCGCCGGGACGGCGACCTTCTCCGCGTATCCGCCGCCCGCGAGGAGCGCGCACACCTCGTCGCCGACGGCCCAGCCGTTGACGCCGGGGCCGAGGGCCGCGATCCGGCCCGAGCACTCCAGACCGGGGTAGGGGGACGCGCCCGGCGGCGGGTTGTAGAACCCCTGCCGCTGGAGGACGTCGGCCCGGTTGACCGCACTGGACACGACGTCCACGAGGACCTCGCCCTCGCCGGGTACGGGATCGGGCACCTCGGCCCACACGAGCGCCTCGGGGCCACCGGGTTCGGGGATCGTGATCGCATGCATGGCCGCGAGGCTACTCCGTACCGCGCCGCGCTCCGGGCCGACCGGGGTGCGGCGCGGCGGCGGGCGTGGCGGGGCGGGGCGGTGCGTGGCGGGGCGGCCCGATCGGGTTCAGCCGGGCTCAGTCGGGATCAGTCGGGATCAGTCGGGATCAGTCGGGATCAGGACAGCGGGAGGTTCTGGTGCGGCGGGTGGGCGGGCGGCTCGTTCGAGGCGCGCACGATGGTGATCAGGCGGTCCGTCAGCTGCAAGGGGCTCGCCGCCGGGTCGTCGTAGCCGAGGAGCCGGTGCCCGCGCAGCACGCTGACCACCAGGTCGTCCGTCTCGCGTACGTTCTTGCCGACCTCGCTCTTTATCACCGGCCGTTCGACGAGGTCGAGGCCGCTGCCCTGCTGGATGAGGTCCTCCATGACCGTGCCCGCGCTGGGGCTGAGCACCGAGAGACCGAGGAGCCGGCCGGCCGCACTGGCGCTGGTGATCACGGCGTCGGCGCCGGACTGCCGCAGCAGCGGGGCGTTCTCCTCCTCGCGCACCGCGGCCACGATCTTCGCACCGCGGTTGAGCTGGCGGGCGGTCAGCGCGACCAGCACGGCGGTGTCGTCGCGCTGGGTGGCGATGATGACCTGACGCGCCTTCTGCAGCTCGGCGCGGAGCAGGACATCGCTGCGGGTGGCGTCGCCGACGACTCCGGTGAACCCTTCGGCGTTGGCGATCTCGATCACCTTGGACGCCGGGTCGACGATGACGATCTGTTCCTTGCTCAGTCCGGTGGCGCGCAGGGTCTGGATCGCCGAACGGCCCTTCGTACCGAAGCCGACGACGACGGTGTGGTCACGCAAGTTGGTTCTCCAACGCTTCAGCCGGAAGTCCTCGCGGGTCCGCTCGGTGAGGACTTCGAGGGTGGTGCCGACCAGGATGATGAGGAAGAGCACGCGCAGCGGTGTCACGAGCACCACGTTCATGAGGCGGGCGCTGTCGCTGTACGGGGTGATGTCGCCGTATCCGGTGGTGGAGAGGGTGACCGTGGCGTAGTACACCGAGTCCAGCAGATCGACCGAGTCGTCGGCGGCGTCGTGGTAGCCGGCACGGTCGACCCAGACGATGAACACGGTGACGGCCAGCACCATCAGAGCCATCATCAGGCGCTTGGCCACCTGGCGTGCCGGGCCGTCCACGACTCGGCGCGGAAGCATCACCCGAGTGGGGACGACCTGTTCGTCGGCCCGCCTGGCCATCGCGTCATGGCCGGGAAGTTTCACGTGAAACACCCTTCAGTCCACGGCGTCGCCGAGGCCCACGGTAGATCGAGGATCTCCACCTCGGTGCCGGACCGTACCCCGCCCGGCTCCACAACGGCCAGCCCGTCCGCGGCGGCGATCCCGCGCAACATCGCGGGACCGTTGTAACGCAGTGGTACGACGCACTCCGCCCCGCCCCCGGTTCCGGACTGCGTGCCGGCCCGGTACACGACGGGCACGAGCCGGGTGTCATGCGGATGCCCCTGGACATCGTCGCGCACGGGTGTCCGGTACGGCTCATCGGGGGTACGGCCACCGAGCCCGACGAGCAGCGGCCCGGCGAGGGTGAGAAGCCCGGAGACGGCGGCGAGGGGATTGCCGGGCAGCCCGACGAGATGGCGGCCGGCGGCGTCCAGGCGGGCCAGCAGCATCGGGTGACCGGGACGTACGGCGACTCCGTCGACCAGCAGTTCGGCGCCGATCCGGGCGAGCACACGGTGGACGTGGTCCACGGGGCCGGCGGCGGTACCACCGGTCGTGATGATCAGGTCGGCGTCGGAGCCGGTGAGCGCCTTCCACAGGGCCTCCGCGTCGTCGCCGAGGCGGCGCGGCGGGGCGACCTCGGCGCCCAGCGCCCGCACCCAGGGCCCGATCATGGGCCCCAGCGCGTCGCGGATCAGCCCGTCCTGCGGCAGCCCCGCGGTCAGCAACTCGTCGCCCAGAACGAGGACCTCGACACGCGGCCGGGCCCGTACGGACAGTTCGTCGTACCCGGCGGCTGCCGCCAGGCCGAGCACGGCGGGGGTCACGATCGTTCCGGCGGGGAGAAGGTGCTCCCCCGCCCGGCACTCCTGGCCGCGCGGCCGGATGTCCTGCCCCTGGACGACGGTCCGCTGGGCGTACAGCAGCCCCTTGGCCTCGTCGGCGTGCGCGTGTTCGCTGCGAATGACGGCGGTGACCTCCGCCGGGATACGGGCGCCGGTGGCGATGCGGACGGCTTCGCCGTCGGGCAGGGGGGCGGGGGCGCCATGACCCGCGAGGATGCCGCCGTCGTCCCGGATGCGCCAGGGCCCCGGCCCGGCGACGGCCCAGCCGTCCATGGCGGAGGTGTCGAAGGACGGCAGATCGGTGAGCGCGGCCAGCGGCTCCCCCAGCAGCCGCCCCAGCGCCTCGTCCAGCTGTACCCGCTCACCGCCCACGCCGCCCCGCCGGCCGGCCCGCCGGGCGATGTCCCGGGCCGCCCGCCAGGAGACGGCCGACGCCCGGTGGCCGGGGGAAACGCGCGAACCGCTCACCGGACCGGCGAGGGCCAGGGCCTGGGCGACGGCCCGCTCCTCGTCCGCGCGGCGCGCCTCCGCCTCGCTCGGCCCGCCGGTGGTGGGGGCGGCGCCGCGGCCGCCCACCGCTCCGGCGCCGCGGCCCGTCACGGCGTCCCGGTCTCGTCCGCCCACCGGAGCGCCAGCGCCGCCGCCTTGCGGGCGGCCTCCGCGACCGCTTCGGGCCCGCCGCCCGCGCCGCTCGCCCGTCCGGCCGCGTACCCGACCAGGAAGGTGGTCAGGGGCGCGGCGGGCCGGGCGACGCCATGGGCGGCGTCACGGGCGAGGTCGAGCAGGAGGGTCGTGTCGACATCGAGGTCGAGGCCGAGTTCTTCCTTGACTGCGGTGATCCATTCATCCAGCACCGTCCCATGTTCTCTGATCCGGGCACGGGCGGAAGCGATGTCCTCCCAGGTGTCGCAGTCGAACGAGGCGAGCGGCCCGGCCGGCACCCGGCGCAGCGTCAGTTCCCCTGTGAGGAGGCGCAGCGGCAGCCCGGCGAGCCCGCCGTGTTCGGCGGCGAGGAGTGCCAGCTCGCGGCGCAGGGGCTCGGCGCGGTAGACGGCGACCAGCGGCTGGTCGCGGCCGTTCTCGTCGTGGCACAGGGCACCTTCCGCCCCGGTCCCTGCCGAGGCGGTCAGCAGGGCGCGGACGGTGTCCGTGCCGAGGAACGGCAGGTCGGCGGAGAGCACGAGCACGCTCTGTGCCGAGGTGTGCCGGACTCCGGCGTGGAGCGCTGCCAACGGGCCGCCGCCGGGCGGGGCTTCACGGGCCCAGGTCACCGGACGCGCGGTGGGCCGCCGGTCTCCCACGACGACCGTGGTGCCCGCGTCGGGGCACGCGGTGAGCACCCGGTCGAGCAGGGTCCGGCCGCCGACCCGCAGGCCCGGCTTGTCGGCGCCGCCCAGCCGGGCGGCGGCCCCTCCGGCGAGAACGATGGCGTCGTACGCGGTCATGCCCCGAGTATGCGGGGGCCGGGCCGCCGCCCTCTCGCGGCCCTGCCGGACCTGCGGCTCTACAGGCTCCGCAGCAGCAGCGCCGGCCGCTCCACGCAGTCCGCCACATACCGGAGGAAGCCCCCGGCGGTGCCGCCGTCGCAGACGCGGTGGTCGAAGGTGAGGGAGAGCTGGACGACCTGGCGCACGGCCAGCTGTCCCTCGTGCACCCACGGCTTGGGGACGATGCGGCCGACACCCAGCATCGCGGCCTCGGGGTGGTTGATGATCGGCGTCGAGCCGTCCACCCCGAACACTCCGTAGTTGTTGAGGGTGAACGTGCCGCCGGTCAGCTCGGCGGGGGTCAGCGTGCCGGTGCGCGCGGCCTCGGTCAGCCGGGCGATCTCCGCGCCGATGGACTCCGTGCTGCGGGTGTGGGCGTCGCGGACGACGGGGACGACCAGGCCCCGCTCGGTCTGTGCCGCGAACCCGAGGTGGACCTGCGGCAGCCGTACGATCTCGCGCGCCTCCTGGTCCACCGTGGCGTTCAGCTCCGGGTGGCGGGCGAGGGCCGCCGTGCAGATGCGGGCGAGGAGCGCGAGGACGGACACCTTGGGCGTACCGGGTCCGGCGACGCTGTTCATCGCGGCCCGCGCGGCCATCAGCTCGGTGGCGTCGGCGTCGACCCAGCAGGTGGCGTCGGGAATCTCGCGACGGCTGCGGGCCAGCTTGTCGGCGACGGCGCCGCGAACACCGCGCAGCGGAATCCGCTCACCGGCGGCGGGCGCGGCCTTCGGGGCCGTCCCGGTGGCCTCCGGGGCGGTGGTCTCCGGAACGGGGGCCTCGGCCGCCGCCCGGATCGCGTTCTCGACGTCGGCCCGCAGGATCAGCCCGTCCGGCCCGGAGCCGGCGAGCCGGCGGAGATCCAGATCGTGCTGCCGGGCGAGCCTGCGCACCAGCGGGGAAACGACCGCGACCGGCCCGGAAGCGGAAGCGGGCACGAAGGCCGGGGAAGCGACGCCGGGCGCCGCGGCCGGGGGAGCCGGGTCGGGCACGGAGGCCGGGGGAGCGGCCTCGGCGGCGGGCGGCGCAGGCTCGACGGTCACCGCGACGGCTGCCTTCAGCCCCTGCGGGCGCACCCGTCGGCGCCGTACCGGCGGGGCCCCCGTCCCGTACCCCACCAGCACGTTCCCGGACCCGGAATCCTCCGTACCGGAATCGCCGTCCGCACCGGCCCCGGCGGGCTCGGGCGTTCCGACGGCGACGGTCAGCAGGGGCGCCCCCACGGGAAGCTCCGTGCCCTCGTCGCCGAAGCGGGCGGTCACCACGCCCCCGTACGGGCAGGGCACCTCCACCATCGCCTTGGCCGTCTCGACCTCGACGACCGGCTGGTCGATGGCGACGACGTCGCCGACCTCCACCAGCCAGCGCACGATCTCGGCCTCGGTCAGGCCCTCGCCGAGGTCCGGCAGCTTGAACTCAAGAACCCGGGCCATCAGTTGTCCGCCTCCCACTGGAGCCGTGCGACGGCGTCGAGGACCCGGTCCACACCGGGCAGGTGGTGGCGCTCCTGCATGGGCGGCGGGTAGGGGATGTCGAACCCGGCGACGCGCAGCACGGGCGCCTCCAGGTGGTGGAAGCACCGCTCGGTGATCCGGGCCGCGATTTCGCCGCCGGGACCGCCGAAGCCGGTGGACTCGTGGACGACGACCGCGCGTCCGGTGCGGCGGACCGAGGCGGTGACGGTCTCGTCGTCGAACGGCACCAGGGAACGCAGGTCGACGACTTCCAGGTCCCAGCCCTCCTCGACGGCGGCCTGCGCGGCCTCCATGCAGACGGGCAGGGACGGCCCGTACGTGATGAGGGTGGCGCTGCGGCCGGGGCGGCGGACGACGGCGCGGCCGATGGGCTCCACGGCGGTGGGGTGCTGCGGCGACCAGTCGGCCTTCGACCAGTACAGCCGCTTGGGCTCCAGGAAGACGACGGGGTCGTCCGAGGCGATCGAGGCCCGCAGCAGCCCGTACGCGTCCTCGACCGTGGCCGGGGTGACGACGTGGAGACCGGGCGTGGCCATGTAGTACGCCTCGGAGGAGTCGCTGTGGTGCTCGACGCCCCCGATACCGCCGCCGTAGGGAATGCGGACGGTGATCGGCAGCGGCATGGCGCCGCCGGTCCGGTTCCGCATTTTGGCGACATGACTGGCCAGCTGTTCGAACGCCGGATAGGCGAAGGCGTCGAACTGCATCTCCACGACGGGCCGCAGCCCGTACATCGCCATGCCGACCGCCGCCCCGAGGATGCCCGCCTCGGCCAGTGGCGTGTCGGTGCAGCGCTCGTCGCCGAACTCCTTCGCCAGGCCGTCGGTGATCCGGAAGACCCCGCCGAGCGTTCCCACGTCTTCCCCGAGGACGTGGACCGCGGGGTCCTCGGCCATCGAGTCGCGCAGGGCGCGTCCCAGGGCCTGGGCCATGGTGGCGGGCTTGGCCTTCGCCGTCCGCCGCCCGGCCGTCGCCGCTGCCGTGGTCATCGCTCCGCTCCCCCGTCCGTGCCGTGCTGGTCGTTCTCCGCGTCCAGTTCCTCCCGCAGGCGGACCGCCTGCTCGCGCAACTGGGCCGTCTGCTCCTCGTACACATGGGTGAAAAGGGCCATCGGGTCGAGCACCGGGTCGGCGTTCATCCGCTCCCGCAGCTGTGCCGCCATCGCTTCGGCGGCGCCCCGCGCCTCCTCCTTTCCGGCGTCGTCCAGCAGCCCGCGCCCGGTCAGCTCGCGCTCCAGCAGCAGGACCGGATCGTGGTCCCGCCACAGATCGACCTCGCTGTCGCCGCGGTACCGGGTCGCGTCGTCGGCGTTCGTATGGGCGTCCATCCGGTACGTGACCGCCTCGACCAGGGTCGGGCCGCCACCGCTCCTGGCCCGCTCGACCGCCTCGGAGAGCACCTGGTGCACCGCGGCCGCGTCGTTCCCGTCCACCAGCCGGCCGGGCATCCCGTACCCCACGGCCTTGTGCGCCAGCGACGGGGCCGCCGTCTGCTTGGCCAGGGGTACGGAGATGGCGAAGCCGTTGTTCTGCACGAGGAAGACCACCGGGGCCTGCCAGACGGCCGCGAAGTTCAGCGCCTCGTGGAAGTCCCCCTCGCTGGTGCCGCCGTCGCCGACCATGGCGAGGGCCACGACGTCGTCGCCCTTGAGCCGGGCGGCGTGGGCCAGGCCCACCGCGTGCGGCAGCTGGGTGGCGAGCGGGGTGCAGAGCGGGGCGATGCGGTGCGCCCTCGGGTCGTAGCCGGTGTGCCGGTCGCCGCGCAGCAGGGTCAGTGCCTCGACCGGGTCCAGGCCCCGCGCCACGGCCGCGAGCGTGTCCCGGTAGCTGGGGAAGAGCCAGTCCCGCTCCTCCAGGACCAGGGCGGCCGCGATCTCGCAGGCCTCCTGGCCGGTGCTCGACGGGTAGACCGCCAGGCGGCCCTGCTTGGTCAGCGCGGTCGCCTGGGCGTTGTACCGCCGTCCGCGCACCAGCTCCGCGTAGAGCCGCAGCAGCAGCCCGGGGTCGGCGTCGGCCACGGCGTCCGTCCCCAGCACCCGGTAGGGCTCGGGGTCCGGGAGCAGCGGCGCGGGATCGGTCAGCGGCTTCCAGGCCGGGGGCGGCGTGGGCCGGTAGGCGGCCGCGCCGGGCAGCTCCTGGACCGTCATGACGGGCACCTCCGAGCATCGAGGGGTGTCGACATAGGGTGATATATCGAAAACGACATGGGGCACAGGTGTGGCGTGCCTCACCTACCGATTGTTCGGTCGCGAGCGCATTTTGGCTACAGGCACCATCAGCCTGTGGACAAACGGTTCTCCACAGCCTGGGATGGGGACAGGTCGTCCAGGACGGGGAGGCGCGGAAACATGGCAGCTGAACAAATGGCCGACGCGGGCGAGGGAGAGGGCCGGATTCCCCCACCGCGCCCGCTCGATTCGGTCGACCGCGCCATCCTGCGGCTGCTCCAGACGGACGGCCGTGCCTCGATACGGTCGGTGGCCGATCGCGTCCATGTCTCGCGGGCCAACGCCTACGCCCGGATCAACCGCCTCATCGAGGACGGCGTGATCCGGGGGTTCAGCGCGCGGGTGAACCATGAGCGGGCGGGGCAGGGCGCCTCCGCGTACATCACGCTGAAGATCGTGCAGAACTCCTGGCGGACCGTTCGCGAACAGCTCCAGGCGCTGCCGGGTGCCACGCACATCGCGCTGGTCAGCGGTGATTTCGATGTGCTGCTGCTGGTGCACACGCCGGACAACCGGACACTGCGCGAGCTGGTGCTGACTCGTATTCAGGCCATTCCGGAGGTGCTGTCCACCCGCACGCTGCTGGTGTTCGAGGAGACGGACCTGGCCCCCGGTCCGGACCGTCCCCCGGAGCTCGACTGAGCCGGGCGGGCCGGGTCAGGACCCGTACTTCACGAGGAAGTCCCGCACGGTGGTCCAGCGCGCGTCGTCGTCGAGCAGCGCCACGCCGTGCGCGCTCGCGTCACGTACCTGGATCGCCTTGTGCTCGGCCGACTTCACGCTCTTCTTGTTCATTTCCACGGCGTCGGCGGCGAAGTCGCCGTCGAGCTCGCCGGCCATGTACAGCACGGGCGAGGTCAGCCGGGGCACCGCCTGCACGGCGTTCATGTTCCTGTACTGCGCCGGGGCGGACAGCGCCACGACGGCGTCCGGCTGGGGCGTCAGCCGGGGGGCCGCGGTGAGCACGGCGGTGCCACCCTTGGACGCGCCCATCAGCAGCAGCTTCCCGGCGCCCTTCTCCCGCAGATAGCCGGCGGCGGCGACGACCTCCGCGACCTCCTGCCCGTTGGAGTTGACCGCGAGCACCCGGTAGCCGGCCTTGCTCAACTCGTCGGCCTTGTCCTTCCACTGGCAGACCGTGCCGTCCGCCTGATGGGCGAGCACGATGCCGGCGCCCGCTCCGCCACGAGGCGCGTACGCACCCGTCTCGGAGCCGTCTTCGAGGGTGAAGGTGATCGAGGACGCCTTGGCCTCCTCGGCCGTCAGGCAGTCGAAGTCGTCCGCCTTCTCCGCCGACGCGCTCTTGCCGGTGCCCTTGTCCCCGTCGTCCCCGCCGTCGGAGGAGCAGCCGGCCAGGGAGGCCGCGACGAGCAGCGTGGCGGCACAGAGGAGTCCGGGCATCCGGAGCGCAGCGGTCATGGCCGCGATATTGGTTCGTACCAATGCGCTAGTCAACGACGGCCGGACGGGACTTCATCCCGTCGAAGGCCAGTTGCACCACGGTGTCCGCGAGCCGGTCCCCCTCGGCGGCGCCGCCGGGCAGCGGCCGGTACCACTCCACCAGCGAGTTCACCATGCCGAACAGCAGCCGCGTCGCGAGACGTATGTCCACGTCAGAGCGGAGATCGCCCTCGTCGACGGCCGCCTTGAGCAGCTCGGCGACCCGCTGGTCGAACTCGCGGCGCCGCTCCAGCGCCCAGCGCTCGGTCTTCGTGTTGCCGCGCACCCGCAGCAGCAGGGTGACGTAGGGGAGTTCGACTATCAGCACCTCGACGGTACGACGCGTGACGTACTCGACCCGCTCGATCGCACGGCCCCGTGTCGCCCCCGACTCGTCGAGGATCTCGAACAGCCCGTCGAGCGCCCGGCTGACCGCCCGCCGCAGCAGCTCCTCCTTGCCCGCCACGTGGTGGTAGATGGACGACTTGGAGATACCGGCCGCCTTCGACAGGTGCTCCATGGACGTGCCGTCGTAGCCGCGCTCGTTGAAGACACGGACGGCGACGGTCAGCAGAGTCTCCGGTGTGTACGTGTCCCGCTTGGCCGTGGTCATGCCCGAGATACTCCCCTACGAGTTGTCCACAGGTTTCGTGGGGCCCCTTGTACCGACCGATCGTTCGGTTACTCTAACTCTGTCCGCCCGTCCCTGCCCAGCTCGATGAGGAGTTGGTCCGCCATGGCCGCCGAGCTCTCCCCGCACCTGCTGTCCGAGAGGCACCGCCCCACGCTGGACCGGGCCCTGGAAGCGATCCGTACGCGTGACTACTGGTCCCCGCACCCCGAGCACCCGAAGGCGTACGGGGAGGGCGGCGCTCCGGGCAGCCTCGGTGCCGCCGAGGGCAAGGCCGCCTTCGACGCCGTGCTGCGCACCAGGCTCGACTGGGACCAGGCGGGCACCGACGGCTGGACGGGAGGCGAGGTCTCTCCGTACGGCCCCGAGCTGGGCGTCGAGTACCCGCACGCGGACCTGGACGTGCTGCTTCCGGCGATGCGCGCGGGCATGCCCGCCTGGCGGGACGCGGGCCCGGAGACCAGGGCCCTGGTCTGCCTGGAGATCCTGGCGCGGATCAGCGCCCGCACCCACGAGTTCGCGCACGCCGTGATGCACACCAGCGGCCAGGCGTTCATGATGGCGTTCCAGGCGGGCGGGCCGCACGCCCAGGACCGCGGCCTGGAGGCCGTCGCCTACGCCTACGAGGAGCAGCTCCGCGCGCCCCGGAGCGCCGACTGGTCCAAGCCGCAGGGCAAGCGCGACCCGCTCGCGCTGCACAAGTCGTTCACCCCGGCGGGCCGGGGCATCTCGCTGCTGATCGGCTGCAACACCTTCCCCACGTGGAACGGCTACCCCGGCCTCTTCGCCTCGCTGGCCACGGGCAACCCGGTCCTGGTCAAGCCGCACCCCCGCGCGGTCCTCCCGCTGGCCCTCACCGTCCGACTGGCGCGCGAGGTGCTCGCGGAGGCGGGCTTCGCCCCCGACCTCGTCGCCCTGGCCGCCGAACGACCCGGCGAGGGCATCGCCAAGTCGCTGGCGGTCCGCCCCGAGGTCAAGATCATCGACTACACCGGCTCCACGGAGTTCGGGGACTGGCTGGAGGCCAACGCCCGCCAGGCCCAGGTGTACACGGAGAAGGCCGGCGTCAACACCGTCGTCGTGGACTCCACGGACGACTACCGGGGCATGCTCGCCAACCTGGCGTTCTCGTTCTCCCTGTACAGCGGCCAGATGTGCACCACCCCGCAGAACGTGCTCATCCCCCGGACCGGCATCGCCACGGACGCCGGCGACAAGACCTACGACGACGTGGTCGGCGACATCGCCGCCGCCGTCACCGGCCTCCTCGGCGACGACGCCCGTGCGAACGGCCTGCTCGGCGCGCTGGTCAACCCGGACGTCAAGGCCCGCCTGGAGGCGGCGGCGCGGCTGGGCGAGGTGGCGCTGCCCTCCCGCGAGGTGACCAACCCCGACTTCCCGGACGCCGTCGTCCGCACGCCCGTGATCGTGAAGCTGGACGCCGCCAAGACGGAGGGCGAGCCGCCCTACCTCTCGGAGTGCTTCGGCCCGGTCTCCTTCGCGGTCGCGGTGGACTCCACGCGGGACGCCCTGGAGCTGCTGCGCCGTACGATCCGAGAGAAGGGCGCGATGACGGTCGGCGCGTACACGACGTCCCCGGACGTGGAGCGGGCCGTGGAGGAGGTCTGCCTGGACGAGTCGGCCCAGCTCTCCCTGAACCTGACCGGCGGCGTCTACGTCAACCAGACGGCGGCGTTCTCCGACTACCACGGCTCCGGCGGCAACCCGGCGGCGAACGCGGCGCTCTGCGACGGCGCCTTCGTCTCCAACCGCTTCCGCACGATCGAGGTACGCCGCCAGCGCTGACCGGCCCGGCCCTTGAGGACGGGGGGTACGGGGGCCGGGGACGATGGGCGGCGGCCCCGCCCCCGCCCCCGCCTCAGCCCGGAATCACCGCGTACCGCGCCACCCACGCGTGCATGGCGATCGCCGCGGCCGCTCCCGCGTTGATCGACCGCGTGGAGCCGAACTGGGCGATCGAGCACACCATCGCCGCGTGCCGCCGCGCCTCCTCCGTCAGCCCCGGCCCCTCCTGCCCGAACAGGAGCACGCACCGCCGGGGCAGCTCGGTCCGCTCCAGCGGCACCGCGCCGGGCAGGTTGTCGATGCCGATGACCGGCAGGTCCTCGGCGGCCGCCCAGGCGGTCAGGCTCGCGGTGTCGGGGTGGTGGCGGACGTGCTGGTAGCGGTCGGTGACCATCGCCCCGCGCCGGTTCCAGCGCCGCCGTCCGACGATGTGCACCTCCTTGGCCAGGAAGGCGTTGGCGGTGCGCACAACGGACCCGATGTTGAAGTCGTGGCCCCAGTTCTCCACGGCCACGTGGAAGTCGTGGCGGCGCAGATCGAGGTCGGCGACGATCGCCTCGCGGGTCCAGTAGCGGTACTGGTCGCCCACATTGCGCCGGTCGCCTCCGGCCAGCAGCTCGGGGTCGTACCGCTCGTCCTCGGGCCAGGGCAGCGGATGCGGCCCGACACCGATCTGGGTGCCGAACCCCTCGTCGTACTGCGCGGGCTCCTCGCCGGCAGGCTGCCCGTCCACGGGCTCGCCGTCCGCGGGGCTCCCGTTGCTCCTGGTACCGGTGCTGCCGGTCTCGCTGCTCACCCGACGAGGGTATGGCTCCCGCCTCCGCCGGGCCCAGCCGCCTCCGTCCCGTCCCCCGGGGCCCGGGGCGCGGGGACCTCGACGGCCCGCCGCCGCCGGAACAGCCGCTGTCGCCCGAGGGCCACCCGGCCGCCCAGCCACACCAGGAACACGGTCGGCAGGAAGACGGCGTCGGCGGCGATCATGGCCATCGAGAAGAACGGCAGCCCCAGCAGGATCGCGATCCCCGCGTGCTCGCAGATCATCGCGACGAGCAGGACGTTCTTGACCCGCCGGTTGAAGAGGGTGAACGGGAAGGCCACCTGCACGATGACCGTGGCGTACGACAGCACCATCACCATGACGCCACTGGAGGCGAGCAGGTCCGACAGGGCGGGCCACGGGGTGAAGTACTCCAGCTTGAGCGGGTAGTACAGCGCGGTGCCGTCCTGCCATCGCGAGCCCTGGATCTTGTACCAGCCGGCCGTCGCGTAGATCAGGCAGACCTCGGCCATGATCACGACGAGGGCGGCGTTGTGGGCGAGGTTGGCGATGACGTCGAGGAGCGTGCGGGGCTCGCCGGACGGCGCGTAGCGGTTGGCGGCCCACCACGCGGCCTGCCCCACCCACAGGCACCACAGAAGAATCGGCAGCCACAGGGTTCCCCCCAGACCGCCGGCCGCGGTGGCTACGACGAGTACGCAGCCGAGCACCGCCCAGAGCACGATCCCGGCAAGCTCACCGGGGGCCCGCCGCGCGGCGGGTTCCCGGTCGGCGACCGCCGCCTCATCGGCACTCTCCGTCGCGTTCTGGACGCCCCGCGCCACGTCCTCGACGCTCCGCGCCACGTCGTCGACGCCCCGTGCCGCGTCGCGCGCGTGGCGCCGTGCCCGCCGGGCGTCCAGCGACCAGACCTGACCGCAGCGGGTCAGGACCAGATAGAGAGCCATCAGATGGATGACGTTGTCGCCGCCGTCGCCCATGAAGATGTTGCGGTTCTGCAGCGAGAGGACCCCGGCCATGAAGAGGACGGAGGTCGCGCGGGTGTGCCAACCCAGCATGAGCAGAAGGGAGGAGAGCATCGCCAGCGCATAGACGACCTCGAACCAGAAGCTGTTGTCCGACCACATGAGGACCGTGAACGCCTGGTTCCCGGATATCAGCTGTCGCGCCACGTCCCAGCGCCAAGGCGCGTCGGGGCCGTACATCTCGTGGCGGTGGGGCAGTTCGCGGAGCAGGAACGCCAGGAAGGTGGCGCCGAAGCCGATCCGGACGACGGCGGTCTGGTACGGGCCCAGGGCCGTGGCCGTGACGCGCTGGATGGAGCGGGCGAGTGCGCGGTCCGGGCGGGGTGTGCTCACCGTGCCGCCTCCTCTGCTCCGGCGGCGCCCCGGGGCAGGTCGTCCGGGGTGACCTTCCACCAGGGCAGGACGCGGTAGGACGGGCCGGTGCTGATCTTCTCGTCACTCCACTCGGGCGCCGGAACGGCCCGCACCTCGGACCTGATCTGGATACGGAGGACGGCCTCTCCCTCGTGGTGCGCCCCGAGCCGGAGCATCACGAGGCGGCGGACGTACTTCTCGGAGAGGGTGCCGCGCAGACCGTTGGGGCGGTTCTTGTCGTCGTGCGAGCCGACGTAGAAGTCCCAGGCCCGGCGGAGTTCGTTCTGCTGCACATGGCTGGGCAGCAGATTGCCGCGTATCGCCCTGCCGTCCTCGGCGGAGAGGTCGCGCCAGGCCGAGGTGCGCGGGCCGCTGGGACCGGCGGTCTCGGTGCGGACCTGCACCGAGACGTTCTGCTGGAGCGGATTGGGGGCGAAGAGCTTCCAGTTCTGCTCGAACTCGGGGTAGACCCACTCGTCGACGGCCGCGCCGTGCTTCTTGGTCAGCGTGTTGGACGGCGCGACGTGCAGGAACACCATGGCCAGCTGTACGCAGGCGAGCACCGCGAAGACCCCGAGGGCCACCGCGGCGACGATCTGGTACGGAAACGAGAGCGCGGCCATTCCGCCGCCCCCGCCGACGCCGCTGTCGTCGTCCGAATCCATCCCGCCCCGATCGCGCCGCTCGTCCACTCGGTTATCCACAGGGTTGACACCCTACGGGCCCCGGACACACCATTGAAGACGTTGAACCGAACGATCGGTCGGTAAGGAGTCGGGGATGGCGGCAGGGACTGCGAGCCGGGCAGCGCGTGCGGCGGCGGACGGTGCACAGGGGGCGGACGCCGCCCTGCAGGTGGCCTTCGACGCCGCGGTGGCGGCCGACGAGCGCATCGAGCCGCGCGACTGGATGCCGGACGCCTATCGCGCGTCGCTGGTCAGGCAAATGGCCCAGCACGCGCACTCCGAGATCATCGGCATGCAGCCGGAGGCCAACTGGATCACCCGCGCCCCCTCGCTGCGCCGCAAGGCCATCCTCATGGCCAAGGTGCAGGACGAGGCGGGCCACGGGCTGTATCTGTACAGCGCCGCCGAAACCCTCGGCACCAGCCGCGACGAACTGCTCGACAAGCTGCACGCGGGCCGCCAGCGGTATTCGTCGATCTTCAACTACCCGACGCTGACCTGGGCGGACGTGGGCGCGATCGGCTGGCTGGTGGACGGCGCCGCGATCACCAACCAGGTCCCGCTCTGCCGCTGCTCCTACGGCCCCTACGCCCGCGCGATGGTCCGCGTCTGCAAGGAGGAGTCGTTCCACCAGCGCCAGGGCTACGAACTGCTCCTCGCGCTGAGCAACGGCACCCCCGCGCAGCACGAGATGGCCCAGGACGCGGTGAACCGCTGGTGGTGGCCCTCCCTGATGATGTTCGGCCCGCCGGACGACGCCTCGGCCCACTCGGCGCAGTCCATGGCCTGGAAGATCAAGCGCCACTCCAACGACGAACTGCGCCGGCGCTTCGTGGACATCTGCGTCCCCCAGGCCGCAGCGCTCGGCCTGTCCCTCCCCGACCCGGACATCCGGTGGAACGAGGAGCTCGGCCGCCACGACTTCGGTGCGATCGACTGGACGGAGTTCCAGGAGGTCCTGAAGGGCAACGGGCCGTGCAACGAACAGCGCCTCGGGCAGCGCCGCCGCGCGCACGAGGAAGGTGCCTGGGTCCGCGAGGCCGCCGCAGCGTACGCCCGCAAGCACACGTCCGGCGCGGGTCCGGCCGTACCGAACGGAAAGGCGACAGCATGAGCAGCTCGACGGACTGGCCGCTGTGGGAGGTGTTCGTCCGCTCCCGGCGCGGGCTCTCCCACACCCACGCCGGCAGCCTGCACGCACCGGACGCCGACATGGCCCTGCGCAACGCGCGGGACCTCTACACCCGCCGGTCCGAAGGGGTCTCGATATGGGTCGTGCCGTCCGCCCACATCACGGCTTCCTCGCCGGACGAGAAGGACTCCTTCTTCGAGCCCGCCGGTGACAAGCCCTACCGGCACCCCACCTTCTACGAGATCCCGGACGGGGTGAAGCACCTGTGACCGCGGCCCTCGCCCTCGGCGACGACGCGCTGGTGCTCTCGCACCGGCTGGGGGAGTGGGCGGGCCACGCCCCGGTCCTGGAGGAGGAGGTGGCCCTCGCCAACATCGCCCTCGACCTGCTGGGCCAGGCCCGGCTCCTGCTCTCCCTCGTGGGTGACGAGGACGAACTGGCCTATCTCCGCGAGGAGCGCGCCTTCCGCAACGTCCAGCTGGTCGAGCAGCCGAACGGCGACTTCGCCCACACCATCGCCCGGCAGCTCTACTTCTCCGTCCACCAGCAGGGGCTGTACGAGCAGCTGGCCGCCGGCGACGGCCCGTTCGCGGCGATCGCGGCCAAGGCCGTCAAGGAGGTCGCCTACCACCGGGACCACGCCGAACAGTGGACGCTCCGCCTCGGCGACGGCACGGACGAGAGCCACGAGCGGATGCAGCGGGCGGTTGACGCGCTGTGGCGCTGCACCGGCGAGCTGTTCCAGCCGGTCGAAGGCGTCGACGTGGACTGGCAGGCCCTGCACGACCGCTGGCTGGAGACCGTCGGCGACGTCCTCGGCCGGGCGACCCTGACCGTCCCGGCGGGCCCGCAGTCCGGCGCCTGGTCGGCCGGAGCGGGTCGGCAGGGCATCCACACCGAGCCGTTCGGGCGGATGCTCGCCGAGATGCAGCATCTGCACCGCAGCCATCCGGGGGCGTCATGGTGACCTGGACCTCCGTGGAGGAGGAGCTGATGTTCCTGGCGGGCTCGGTGCCCGACCCCGAACTGCCCGTGCTCACGCTGGAGGACCTGGGCGTGGTCCGGGGCGTGGACGTGAGCGAACCGGGCCGGGTCACCGTCCGGCTGACGCCGACCTACTCCGGCTGCCCGGCGATAGAGGCCATGTCCGCCGACATCGAACGCGTGCTGCACGCCCATGGGGTGGCCGAGGTGTCCGTGGAGACGGTCCTGTCCCCCGCCTGGTCCACGGACGACATCACGGCCGAGGGCCGGCGCAAGCTCGCCGAGTTCGGCATTGCGCCGCCCCGGCCCCGCGACACCGCGTCCGACGGGCCCGTGCCGCTCACCCTGGCCGTGCGCTGCCCGCACTGCGGCTCGACGGAGACGGAGCTGCTCAGCCGGTTCTCGTCCACCGCCTGCAAGGCGCTCCGGCGCTGCGTGGCGTGCCGGGAGCCGTTCGACCACTTCAAGGAGTTGTAGATGTTCCATCCGCTCCGGGTCAGCGGGATCGAGCGGCTCACGGACGATTCGGTGGCCGTCACCCTCGCCGTCCCGCCCGACCTGCACGACACCTTCCGGCACCGGCCCGGCCAGCACCTCAACGTCCGCTACACCATGGACGGCGAGGAGGTCCGCCGCTCGTACTCGATCTGTGCCCCGGCCCCCGACAGCCCGGCCGCTCCGGCGCTGCGGGTGGGCATCCGCCTCGTGGACGGCGGCGCGTTCTCCACGTACGCGCTCAAGGAACTGCTCGTCGGGGACACGGTCGAGGCGATGCCGCCGATGGGCCGCTTCGTGCTGGAGCCCCACCCCGGCCGGTTCGCGGCGATCGTCGGGGGCAGCGGCATCACCCCGGTCCTGTCGATGGCGGCCACACTGCTGGCCCGCGAACCGGACGCCACGTTCTGTCTGATCCGCAGCGACCGGACCGCGGCGTCGACGATGTTCCTGGACGAGGTCGCCGACCTGAAGGACCGCTACCCGGACCGGTTCCAACTGGTCACCGCCCTCTCGCGGGAGGAGCGGCAGGCCGGTCTGCCCTCGGGCAGGCTGGACGGCGAACGGCTCGCCGGGCTGCTGCCCGCGCTGCTGCCGGTGGCCGGGATCGACGGCTGGTACCTGTGCGGGCCGCTGGGCCTGGTCCGGGCCGCCGAGGGCACGCTGCGGGAGCTGGGCGTGGACCGCTCACGTGTCCATCAGGAGATCTTCCACGTCGAGGACGGACCGGCGGCGCCCGCCGGGCCCCGGATCGAGGCCCCGGCCGGCAGCACGCTCACGGCGACCCTCGGCGGCCGGTCCGGCTCGTGGCCGGTGGCGGAGGGCGAATCGCTGCTGGAGACGGTGTTGCGCAGCCGTTCGGACGCGCCGTACGCGTGCAAGGGCGGCGTCTGCGGCACCTGCAGGGCGTTCCTGGTCTCGGGCGAGGTGCGGATGGACCGCAACTACGCCCTGGAGCCCGAGGAGACGGAGGCGGGCTATGTGCTGGCCTGCCAGTCCCGCCCGGTCACCGAGGAGGTCGAACTCGACTTCGACCGCTGAGCGGCCGGGGTGCCCCCGGTGGCCGGGCGACGCGTGGCCGGGCGACGCATGGCCGGGCGACGCGTGGTCAGGCGACGAAGGCCTGGGCGCCGTTGTCGGTGACCATCGGACGGCCCGCGCCGTCCCAGGCGAGCATGCCGCCGTCGATGTTCACGGCGTCGATCCCCCGCTGCACCAGGTACTGGGTGACCTGCGCGGACCGGCCGCCGACCCGGCACATCACGTGCACGCGCCGACCGTCCTCCACCGCCTCGGTCACCTCACCGAAGCGGCCCACGAAGTCGCTCATCGGGATGTGCAGGGCGCCCTCGACGTGTCCGGCCACCCACTCCTCGTTCTCGCGGACATCGAGCACGAGGCCGTCCGCCGGTACCGAGGCGACGTCGACGGTGGGAAGCGGGCCGAAATTCATGGGTCATGCCTTCTCTCGTCAGGGCGCTCCGGAGTCACCGAAAACGCTACTGCACCAGAGCCGCGAGTTCCGCCTCGCGCTTCGACACCTCGCCCAGCAGTTGCTCGGCGATCTCCTCCAGGAGCTGGTCCGGGTCGTCGGGGGCCATCCGCAGCATGGCGCCGATCGCGCTCTCCTCCAGGTCCTGGGCGACCTCGGAAAGCAGTTCCTTGCGGCGGGTCAGCCAGTCCAGCCGGGCGTACAGCTCGTCGGTCTCGCTCAGCTCCGGCTGCGGGGCGGTCGGCCCGGCCGCCCACTCGTCGGCCAGTTCCGCGAGCAGGGCCTCGTCCCCGCGCCCGTAGGCGGCGTTGACGCGGGCGATGAACTCGTCCCGCCTGGCCCGCTCCGCGTCGTCCTGGGCGAGGTCCGGGTGGGCCCGGCGGACCAGGTCGCGGTACAGCTTGCGGGCCTTCTCGGTGGGCCGGACGCGCTTGGGCGGCCGGACCGGCTGATCGGTCAGCATCGCCGACGCCTCCGGGGACAGCCCGTCGGAGTCCATCCAGTCGTGGAACAGCTCGTCCACGCCCGGCATGGGCATCACGACGGACCGCGCCTCCTCCGCCTTGCGCAGGTCCTCCGGGTCACCGGTCCTGGCCGCCCGCGCCTCGGCGATCCGCGCGTCCAGCTCGTCGAGCCGGGCGTACATGGGACCGAGCCGCTGGTGGTGCAGCCGGGAGAAGTTCTCCACCTCGACCCGGAACGTCTCGACCGCGATCTCGAACTCGATCAGCGCCTGCTCCGCCACCCGCACGGCGTGCGCGAGCCGCGCCTCCGGCCGCGCCGGCCCGGCGGTCTCCGCCGCCTCGTCGCGGCCGGCGTCCGGTCGTGCCTCGTCCTGCAGGTCTTCGTCGTTCCGGGAGGTCGGCGCCCCGGCGGCTTCGTGGCTCACCCGTCCAGCGTATGGCCCCGCGCCGCCCCCGTGGACTACACCCCGCTCTCCGCCGCCATGCGTCCCGCCGCTATCGCCCGCACCAGTTCGGCGTGGTCCGCCTCCGTGCGGTCCGCGTAGGTCACCGCGAAGGCCGCCACCGCCTCGTCCAGTTCGTCCTTCTTGCCGCAGTAGCCCGCCAGCAGCCTCGGGTCCGCGCTGTGCGCGTGGGCCCGCGCCAGCAGGGCGCCGGTCATGCGCCCGTAGTCGTCCACCTGGTCGGCCGCCAGCGCGGCCGGGTCGACGCTGCCCTTCCGGTTCCTGAACTGCCGGACCTGGAAGGGCCGGCCGTCCACCGTGGTCCAGCCCAGCAGATGGTCGCTGACGACCTGCATCCGCTTCTGCCCGAGGACCACGCGCCGCCCCTCGTGCGCCACCTCCGGCACCGGGAAGCCCACGGCGGCCAGATGCGGGGCCAGCACGGAGGGCCTGGCCTCCTTCACCTGGAGCACCAGCGGCTCCCCCCGGTGGTCCAGCAGCAGCACCACGTACGAGCGGGTGCCCACGCTGCCCGTGCCGACCACCCGGAACGCCACGTCGTGTATCGCGTAGCGGGCCAGCAGCGGCTGCCGGTCCTCGGAGACGGTCCCCAGGTAGTCGCCGAGCCCTTCGGCCACTGCGGCCGCCTCGTCGTCCGGGACCCGGCGCAGCACCGGGGGCGCGTCGACGAAGCGGCGGCCGCCGTCCTCGCACTCCTCCGTGGACTTCGCGGCGAACCGGGCGCTGGTGTTGTTGCGGGCCTTCTCGGACACCCGCTCCAGGGTGCCGAGCAGGTCCCGCGCGTCGGCGTGGGAGACCAGCTCCTCGTCCGCGATGGCGTTCCACGCGTCCAGCGCGGGCATCCGGGCCAGCAGCCGCATCGTCCGCCGATAGGCGCCCACGGTGTCGTACGCGGCCCTGCGGCAGACGTCCTCGTCGGCGCCGACCTCGCGCCCGGCGAGCACCAGGGACGTCGCCAGGCGCTTGAGGTCCCACTCCCAGGGGCCGGACACGGTCTCGTCGAAGTCGTTGAGGTCGATGACGAGGCTGCCTCGGGCATCGCCGTACAGCCCGAAGTTGGCCGCGTGCGCATCGCCGCAGAGCTGCGCGGCCACGCCGGTGACCGGGGTGCCCATGAGGTCATGGGCCATCAGGCCGGCCGAACCGCGCAGGAAGGCGAACGGTGTGGCGGCCATCCGGCCCACCCGTATCGGCGTCAGCGCCGGCACCCGGCCCCGGTTGGACTCCTCGACCGCGCGCACCGCGTCGGGCCGGCCGGCCGGCAGGGTCAGCGACGCGTGCGTGGACCGGGGCACCCGCGCCCGCAGCGCCTTGCCCCGCTCCTTCAGGCCACCCGCGCCCTGCGCGTACGCCGTGTCCGTACGGCGCACGAACCCCGGCACGGCCGGTATGCGCGGCCCGCCCGGGCCTGCCGGGCGCGCGGCCCGCGCCCCCGTCGCCGCCCCCACACCGCCGGGCCCGTCCTGCCGTACCCGCGGCAGTGCCGTTTCGATTCGGTCCATGGCGCGCAGCCTCCCCCACCCCTGCCCGGCGCGGCCGCCGGGTCCCTGCCCCACAACAACTGCGCCGACGGTACCGCCGTACCCCGACCGCCGTCTCCCCCTGTGGATAACTCCGGCCGGCCTCTCATCTCGCAGGTCAGACCGCCACCGCCTCCGCCATCTCCTCTTCCTCCTCGGCCGACACGACCGCCCCGGCGGCTGTCGCGGCGGCAGGGACGACCGCCGAGGCGGCGGACGGAGCGGCCGCGGCCCGGCGCCTCCTCTCGGCCAACCCGGCGAGCCCCGTCACCACCACGCCCGCGGCGAACCAGAGGACCAGCACCAGTACGTTCCCGCCCAGCGCGTGACCGCCGAAGTACACATGGCTGCGGACGCCCTCCACGAAGCCCGCGCCGTTCCAGAAGGAGTGCAGCGCCCCGAAGAAGCCCGGCTGCAGCTCCGGGCGGAAGATCCCGCCGGAACTGGTGAAGTTGAGCATCACGAACAGCACCATCATGCCGAGCGTCGTCCAGCGCTTGAGGAAGGTGTGCAGCCCCACACCGATCAGCAGGATGCCCGCCGAGTAGAGCCAGGCCATGGCCCAGAGCCCCGCGAGCCCCTGGTCCACCAGCCCGAACAGCGGCCCCGCGAACAGCGCGCCGATGGCGCTCACCACCAGCGAGGCTCCCAGCGCCAGCGCCGCCCGTATCCTCAGCCGCAGCACCGCTCCGGCTCCGCCGATCACGGCGACGGAGGCGTACGAGCCGATGCTCACGGCGACCAGCAGGAAGAAGATGCCCTGGCCGGTCGGGTCGCCGTCCGCCGTGGGCGCCGTGTCGGTCACCTTCAGCGGGGCGCCCTGCCCGGCGGCGACCCGTGTGAAGACCTTCTCGACAACCGTCGCGCTGGTGTCGGACGAGGCGGAGGCGACGAGCAGTTCGGGTGCTTCGCCCGGCAGGTAGGCGCCGTAGCTGGCCTGCGTGCGCAGATGCTCCGCCGCGGTGGCGCGGTCGGGGACGGTCCGCACGCTCAGCGCCCCGTCCCCCTCGTCCTGGAGGGTCTGCGCCAGCACCTGGGCGCTCGCCCCCGAGCCGACCACGTCCACCCGCAGATCGTGCGGCTGCGGGGCGTGGAAGGCGCCGAGGTAGGCGAGCCCCATACCGACGCACATCAGCAGCGGGGTGACGAGATGGGTCAGTACGTGACGCAGCGCGCCCGCCGGTGAACCGGTGGCGGCGCTCGGGCCTGCGGACATGGGGACTCCAGACAACCGGCCAATCGTTGGCTTCTACAACTCAACTGGTTGGCTTTTACAACTTCAATTCCGTTGTACTATACAACTGAACTTTCGAGGAAGGCGACCCCGTGCCAGGCACCCCCGGAGACCGCGAGGATTCGCTGGACGTCATCCAGCGCGAACTGACCGCCTTCGCCCGCCGCGCGCGGGCCGCGGCAGCCCGGCTCCATCCGGAGCTTCCCCTCGTCTCGTACACACTGCTGGCCCACATCGACGACCAGCAAGGGTGCCGGGCGACCGACCTGGCGGCTCACTACATGCTCGACAAGTCCACGGTCAGTCGGCAGGTCGCCGGTCTCGAGAAGCTGGGCCTGGTCGAGCGCCACCCCGACCCGGACGACCACCGCATCCAGGTCCTGCACCCCACCGAGGCCGGCACCCAGGCCCTCGCCGCCAGCCAGGCCAGCCGCCGCGCCGCCTATCAGGAGCGCCTCGCGGACTGGACGGCGGACGACCTTTCCCGGTTCGCCGCCTATCTGCTGCGCTACAACGCGACGAGCGACGCACCACAGGCGTAATCCGGGCGTTTCACGTGAAACCAAACACACGGGCGCCCCTGGGCCGACACACGAAGAAGCCCCCCGGGCTGATGCCTGGGGGGCTTCCTTCTTGTGCGCGAGGGGGGATTTGAACCCCCACGTCCATAAGGACACTGGCACCTGAAGCCAGCGCGTCTGCCGTTCCGCCACTCGCGCAAGAGTGGTGTTTCCAGACTCTCTCTCACCTGTTGGTGCGAGCGCCTGGCGACATCCGGAAGATTAGCACGCTGGACAGGGTGGATTCACATCCGTTGTTTCGCCCGCCGCTCCGGGGGCACTCGCCGCACGCCCGGTCCCGGCGAGGAAGCGCCGGGACCGAAGTTCGCGGAACGTCCGAAAGGAACCGGGAACCCGGAACGGTCGCCCCCACTCCTCCTGAGTGCGTCCAAGGTGCGGGACACTGTGAGGAGGCCACCTCTACGATCCGTGTGAGGGGGGACACTCGTCCCCAAGGCAGACAAGGGGAACCAGCCGATTTCCCGACGCGTGGATACGATCAGTAAGCAGTACAGGGACGATGACACCGGAGGAGGTGCCCCATGGGAGTGATGAAGCGCTTCGAGCAGCGTCTCGAAGGTCTGGTCAACGGCACTTTCGCCAAGGTCTTCAAGTCCGAGGTCCAGCCGGTCGAGATCGCGGGTGCCCTCCAGCGGGAGTGCGACAACAACGCCACCATCTGGAACCGTGAGCGCACCGTCGTCCCCAATGACTTCATCGTCGAGCTGAGCGCGCCCGACTACGAGCGTCTGAGCCCCTACTCCGGCCAGCTCGGCGACGAACTGTCCGGACTCGTCCGGGACTACGCCAAGCAGCAGCGGTACACCTTCATGGGCCCGATCAAGGTGCACCTGGAGAAGGCGGAGGACCTCGACACCGGCCTCTACCGCGTCCGCAGCCGCACCCTGGCGTCCAGTTCGTCACAGGGCCAGGGACAGGGACCGGGCCAGAGCTACGGCGGCCAGTCCCCCCAGCAGGGCTACCCGAACCACGGTCGCCCGGCCTCGCAGGCTCCCAGCGGCTACGGCTACCCGCCGGCCTCCGCTCCGCCCATGCCCTCGGCCCCGCCGCCGGGCGCCGGGCGCCCCGGCGGCCACGACCGGCGCCCGCCGGCCGCCCCCACCTCCCTGCCGAACGCACAGGTGCGACGCTGGATCGAGATCAACGGCACCCGCCACCAGATCTCCCGCCCGACCCTGGTCATGGGCCGCAGCACCGACGCCGACGTGCGCATCGACGACCCCGGCGTGTCCCGCCGGCACTGTGAGATCAGGACCGGAACGCCCTCGACGATCCAGGATCTCGGGTCTACCAACGGCATCGTGGTAGACGGGCAGCACACCACCCGCGCTACGCTCCGCGACGGCTCGCGGATCGTCGTGGGCAGCACCACCATCGTTTACCGGCAAGCCGAAGGGTGAAGCGGGGGCAATGTCAGAGCTGACCCTGACGGTCATGCGGCTAGGTTTCCTGGCTGTTCTGTGGCTGTTCGTGATCGTGGCCGTCCAGGTCATTCGCAGCGACCTGTTCGGAACGCGCGTCACGCAGCGCGGCTCACGCCGCACCGCTACCGACGCGCGTCCGGCCCAGGGACGCCAGAACGCGGCACCGCCGCAGCAGCGCCAGCAGTCCGGCCGCCAGCGCCGGGGGGCGCCGACCAAGCTGGTCGTCTCCGAGGGCACGCTCACCGGCACCACGGTGGCGCTCCAGGGGCAGACCATCACGCTGGGCCGCGCCCATGATTCAACGATCGTGCTGGACGACGACTACGCGTCCAGCCGGCATGCCAGGATCTACCCCGACCGTGACGGCCAGTGGATCGTCGAGGATCTCGGGTCCACCAACGGCACCTACCTGGACCGGACCCGCCTCACCACCCCCACGCCTGTTCCGCTGGGCGCGCCGATCCGGATCGGCAAGACCGTCATCGAGCTGCGGAAGTAGTACGACAATGAGCGAGCGGAGCGAGCGAGCCTCGGGCATCCGGGCATCGGACCCGGCCGGGCTCCCGACCGGAGGGTGGGCAGTGTGGCTCGAGACCGGCGGTACACCGAACCGACGGGTGAGGTGCGCATGAGTCTGTCCCTGCGCTTCGCCGCCGGATCGCACAAGGGCATGATCCGGGAGGGCAACGAGGACTCCGGCTACGCCGGCCCCCGCCTTCTCGCGATCGCCGACGGCATGGGCGGCCAGGCCGCCGGTGAGGTCGCCAGCTCCGAGGTGATCTCCACCCTCGTCCAGCTCGACGACGACGTGCCGGGCTCCGACATCCTCACCTCGCTCGGTACGGCGGTCCAGCGGGCCAACGACCAGCTGCGGATGATGGTCGAGGAGGACCCGCAGCTGGAGGGCATGGGCACCACGCTCACCGCCCTGCTCTGGACCGGTCAGCGCCTCGGCCTGGTCCACGTCGGCGACTCGCGCGCGTACCTGCTGCGCGACGGCGTGCTCACCCAGATCACGCAGGACCACACCTGGGTCCAGCGGCTGGTCGACGAGGGCCGGATCACGGAGGAGGAGGCCACCACCCACCCGCAGCGCTCCCTGCTGATGCGCGCGCTGGGCAGTGGCGACCACGTCGAACCCGACCTCTCCATCCGTGAGGTCCGGGCCGGCGACCGCTATCTGATCTGCTCCGACGGCCTCTCCGGCGTCGTCTCCCACCAGACGATGGAGGAGACGCTCGCCAGCTACCAGGGCCCCCAGGAGACCATCCAGGACCTGATCCAGCTCGCCCTGCGCGGCGGCGGACCGGACAACATCACCTGCATCGTCGCCGACGTCTTCGACGTCGACAGCAACGACACCCTGGCCGGGCAGCTCAACGACACCCCGGTCGTCGTCGGCGCGGTCGCCGAGAACCAGGCGGCCCAGCTGAACGACGGCGGCGCGATGCAGACGCCCGCCGGACGCGCGGCCGGCCTCGGCCGGCCCGTACCGCCCCCGGCCGGCAGTTTCGGCCCGCCCGGCAGCGGTGACGACTCCGGCTACGGCGACATGCCCGACGGGGCGTTCTCCTCGTACACCGACGACGACTTCGACAAGCGCGGCGGCCGCAAGTGGCTCAAGCGCTCCCTGTACATCGCGCTCGCCCTGGCGGTGATCGGCGGCGGTCTGTACGGCGGTTACCGCTGGACCCAGACCCAGTTCTACGTGGGCGCGAAGGACGACAACGTCGCGCTGTACCGGGGCATCAGCCAGGACCTCGGCTGGCTGTCGCTCTCGAAGGTCGAGACCGACCACCCCGAGATCGAACTCAAGTACCTCCCGCCCTACCAGCGCAAGAAGGTCGAGGACACGATCGCCGAGGGCAGCCTCGCCGACGCCCGCGAGAAGATCAGCGAGCTGTCCACCCAGGCCTCGGCCTGCAGGAAGGACGCACAGCGCCGCGAGGCCGCGAAGGCCCACGGCGACGAGGGCCAGGCGCAGGGCACGGACGGCGACGCCACCAAGGCGTCGAAGTCCGACAAGAAATCCGGTGGCGACACCAAGTCCGAGCAGACTTCCACGACTCCCACTCCTGGGCCCAGCCTCTCGGAGGAAGAGAAGAAGCTGGTCCCGCAGTGCGGTAAGAAGTAGAGCCGTAGGGGGCCTTCAGCACCATGAGCGTTGTCACCAACACGACCACGATCGGCGCCATCGACGCGCCGAGCAGACGCAACACCGAACTGATGCTGATGGTCTTCGCCATCGCCATCTCGGTGTTCGCCTACGCCAACGTGGGCCTGGCCCTCGACGGCAAGCTCCCGTCCGGCATGTTCGGTTACGGGGCGGGGCTCATCCTGCTCGGCGGTGTCGCCCATCTCATCGTGCGGAAGTTCGCCCGGTACGCGGACCCGCTGCTGCTGCCCCTGGCCACGCTGCTGAACGGGCTGGGGCTGGTGCTGATCTGGCGACTTGACCAGTCGCCCAGGCTGATCCGGCGTGCCGAGATCCTCTACGGCGTCTTCACCCCCTCCGCACCGCGCCAGTTGATGTACTCCGCCATCGGCGTGGCCCTCTTCGTCGGCGTACTGCTGCTGCTGAAGGACCACCGCATCCTGCAGCGCTACACGTACATCTCGATGGTCGTGGCGCTGTTCCTGCTGATCCTGCCGATGTTCTTCCCGGCCAAGTTCGGCGCGAGGATCTGGATCAACATCGCCGGCTTCTCCATCCAGCCGGGAGAGTTCGCGAAGATCATCATCGCCGTGTTCTTCGCCGGCTATCTCATGGTCAAGCGCGATGCCCTGGCGTTGGCCAGCCGGCGCTTCATGGGCCTGTACCTGCCGCGCGGACGTGACCTGGGCCCGATCCTCGTCATCTGGGCGCTGTCGATCCTGATCCTGGTCTTCGAGACCGACCTCGGTACCTCCCTGCTGTTCTTCGGCCTCTTCGTGATCATGCTGTACGTGGCCACGGAGCGGACCAGCTGGATCGTCTTCGGACTGCTGATGTCGGCCGCCGGCGCCGTGGGGGTCGCGACGTTCGAACAGCACGTCAAGTCCCGTGTAAACGCCTGGCAGGACCCGTTCGCCTGCTTTTCGACGGACACGAGCGGCGCCTGCGAGCAGATCGGCAACGCCATCATGTCGTTCGGTTCGGGCGGCACGCTCGGCAGCGGCTGGGGACAGGGCCACTCCGACCTGATCGGCTTCGCCGCCAACGCCGACTTCGTCCTCGCCACCGTGGGTGACGAGCTGGGCCTCGCCGGAATGATGGCCGTCCTGCTGCTCTACGGCCTCATCGTCGAACGCGGCATCCGCACGGCGCTCGCCGCCCGCGACCCCTTCGGCAAGCTCCTCGCGATCGGGCTCTCCGGCGCCTTCGCCATCCAGGTCTTCGTCGTCGCCGGCGGCGTCATGGGCCTCATCCCGCTCACCGGTATGACGATGCCGTTCCTCGCGGCCGGTGGTTCGTCCGTGATCGCCAACTGGGCCCTCATCGGCATCCTCATCCGCATCAGCGACACGGCCCGCCGCCCCGCGCCCACCCCCGCACCCTCGACCGACGCCGAGATGACCCAGGTGGTCCGCCCGTGAACAAGCCCCTCCGCCGGATCGCGATCTTCTGCGGCGTCCTGATCTTCGCCCTGCTCGCCCGGACGAACTACCTGCAGTACGTGAAGGCCGACGAGCTCAACACCCGCGACGAGAACCGCCGCGTACGCATCGAGCGGTACGCGCACGAGCGCGGCAACATCATCGTGGACGGCAAGTCCATCACCGGGTCCAAGGAGACCGAGGACAGCGACTTCAAGTACAAGCGGGTCTGGAAGAACGGCCCCATGTGGGCCCCCGTCACCGGCTACTCCTCGCAGGCGTTCGACGCCTCGCAGCTCGAGAAGATCGAGGACGGCATCCTCACCGGCAACGACGACCAGCTGTTCTTCAACCGCACGATGTCGATGTTCACCGGTGACGACAAGCAGGGCGGCAACATCGTCACCACGCTCAACGGCGCCGCGCAGAAGGCCGCCTTCGAGGGGCTCGGGAAGAAGAAGGGCGCCGTCGCCGCCATCGACCCGCGCACCGGCGCCATCCTGGCGCTCGCCAGCACTCCCTCGTACGACCCCTCGACGTTCGCCGGCAACAGCAAGTCCGACAGCGAGGCCTGGCAGGCCCTGCTGAAGGACAAGGACAAGCCGATGCAAAACCGGGCGCTGCGCGAGACGTACCCGCCCGGCTCGACGTTCAAGGTGGTCACCGCGGCCGCGGCCCTGGAGAACGGCCTCTACACGGACATCGACGACGCGACCGACTCCCCGCTGCCGTGGCGGCTGCCGCAGTCACGCAACGACCTGAAGAACGAGGGCAACATCCCGTGCAAGAACGCCTCGCTGCGCGAGGCACTGCGCTGGTCCTGCAACACCGTCTTCGGAAAGATCAGCGATGACCTGGGCAACGAGAAGATGATCGAAGAGGCCGACAAGTTCGGCTTCAACAAGGAGATCTTCACCCCGGTCCGCACCGTCGCCAGCATTTACCCGGAGGACAACCGGCCGCAGAACGCCATGGCGGGCATCGGCCAGGCGTCCAACCGCACCACCCCGCTGCAGATGGCGATGGTCGCCGCCGCCGTCGCCAACGACGGCAAGCTGATGCAGCCCTACATGGTCGCCGAGCGCAAGGCTCCCAACCTGGACGTCATCTACACGCACGAGAAGGAGGAGCTCAGTCGGCCCCTCTCGGGTGAGAACGCCCAGAAGCTCCAGGAAATGATGGAGACCGTCGTCGAGAAGGGCACGGGAACCAGGGCCCAGATCCCCGGCGTCACGGTAGGTGGCAAGACCGGTACGGCCCAGCACGGTCTGAACAACAGCGAGAAGCCCTACGCGTGGTTCATCTCGTACGCGAAGACCGACAACGGCTCCCCGGTGGCCGTGGCCGTCGTCGTGGAGGACAGCGACGCCAGCCGCGGCGACATCTCCGGTGGCGGTCTGGCCGCCCCGATCGCCAAGGCGGTCATGAAGGCGGTCATCGACAGCGAGAAGTGAGACCGCTCACACCTGACCGCAAATGCGCACCTGCGGATACCGGTCGGATATCAGGTATTGCCCAGGGGCCGATCAGCTGATGCGCGGCCGGTAGCGTATGCGCGAACAGCACACCGCCGGACCGCGCACCGGTGCGGTCAGGACTGACGGAGAGGGCTGGAACAGTTATGGAAGAGCCGCGTCGCCTCGGCGGCCGGTACGAGCTGGGCTCGGTGCTCGGCCGTGGTGGCATGGCCGAGGTCTACCTCGCGCACGACACCCGGCTCGGCCGCACCGTGGCTGTGAAGACGCTCCGGGCCGATCTCGCCCGCGACCCGTCCTTCCAGGCCCGGTTCCGCCGTGAGGCCCAGTCCGCTGCCTCGCTCAACCATCCGGCGATCGTCGCGGTGTACGACACCGGCGAGGACTACGTCGACGGGGTCTCCATCCCGTACATCGTCATGGAGTACGTCGACGGTTCGACGCTCCGCGAGCTGCTGCACTCGGGGCGGAGACTGCTGCCCGAGCGCACGCTCGAAATGACCGTGGGCATCCTCCAGGCGCTGGAGTACTCGCACCGCGCCGGCATCGTCCACCGGGACATCAAGCCCGCCAACGTCATGCTGACCAGGACCGGACAGGTCAAGGTCATGGACTTCGGCATCGCCCGCGCCATGGGCGACTCCGGCATGACGATGACCCAGACCGCCGCCGTCATCGGCACCGCCCAGTACCTCTCCCCCGAGCAGGCCAAGGGCGAGCAGGTCGACGCGCGGTCCGACCTCTACTCCACCGGCTGCCTGCTCTACGAGCTGCTGACGGTCCGTCCGCCGTTCATCGGGGACTCCCCGGTCGCGGTGGCGTACCAGCACGTGCGGGAGGAGCCGCAGCCGCCGAGCACCTTCGACCCCGAGATCACGCCCGCCATGGACGCGATCGTGCTCAAGGCCCTCACCAAGGACCCCGACTACCGCTACCAGTCGGCCGACGAGATGCGGGCCGACATCGAGGCGTGCCTCGACGGCCAGCCGGTCGCCGCCACCGCCGCGATGGGCGCGGCCGGTTACGGCGGCTACGCCGGCGGGTACGACAACGACCAGCCCACCACCGCCCTGCGCGCCGCCGACCAGGGCGGCGAGCGTACGTCGATGCTGCCGCCGGTCAACCCGGACGACGGGGGCTACGGCTACGACGACCGCCCCGACCGCCGCAGGCAGAAGAAGAACCACACCTCGACCGTCCTGCTGGTGATCGCGGGCGTCCTGGTCCTGATCGGCGCCATCCTCATCGGCAAGGCGATCTTCCCCGGCGACGGCGGCGACGAGGGCGCGTTCGACGTACCCAACATGGTCGGCAGCACGGTCAAGGACGCGCGGACCCTCGCCGACAACGCGAACGTCGTGCTCAAGATCGGTCCCGAGGAAGAGTGCAAGGACCAGCCCAAGGACAAGATCTGCCGGCAGACGCCGACGTCGGACGAGCAGATGAAGGAGCGGGAAACCATCACGGTCTTCGTCTCCAGCGGCCCGCCGAAGATCGAGGTCCCGGACGTCACGGAGAAGTCCGAGGAGAGCGCCCGCAAGGCCCTTGAGGAGAAGGGCTTCACGGTCACCGTCACGTCGGTCGAGTCCGACCAGGCCGAGCCGGGCACGGTCCTGGAGCAGTCACCCGAGGGCAACAGCAAGGCCGAGGAGAACTCCGAGGTCGAGCTCAAGGTCGCCACGGAGAAGCTGCTCTCCATGCCGCCCGTGACCGGCCGCTCCTACGAGGACGCGGTGAACCAGCTGAAGGGCGTCGGCTTCACCAACATCGGCAAGTCCGAGGTCGATGACGAAGAGCATCCGGCGGGACAGGTCGTCGGTCAGACTCCGGCGGCCAACGACAAGGTCGGCAAGGACACCACGATCCTGCTCAAGGTCTCCAAGGGCCCGACGCAGCCGGAGCAGGTGACCGTTCCGGGCGACCTCGCGGGCAAGACGTACCAGGAGGCGAAGGCGCAGCTGGAGGCCATGGACCTGGTCGTCGCGCTCCAGCCCGGTTCGGTCGACAAGCCGGACGCCAAGGTGGTCATGAGCAGCCCGATGGGCGGCCAGCAGGTGGACGCGGGTGGCACGGTCACCCTGACCACCATCGACGGCGGCGGCAACATCTTCGGCGGCCCGAACGGCGGACGGGGTCACTGACCTCCCCGCCCCGGCACGAACAGAGGGCCCCGGTCACCTTCGCGGTGACCGGGGCCCTCTGTCGTGACGACTGCTCAGCGCAGCTCCGCCGGCGGCGTGCGGTCGCGGTCGACCTTCTCCGTGCGGACCAGCTCGCCCCAGACGATGTAGCGGTACTTCGAGGTGAAGACCGGGGTGCAGGTCGTGAGCGTGATGTAGCGGCCGGCCTTCTTGGCGCCCGAGCCCTTGGGGATCGGCTTCAGCACGTCCACGTTGTACTTCGACGTCTCCGGAAGCTCGTTGAAGACCTTGTAGACGTACCAGGTGTCCTTGGTCTCGAAGACGATCGCGTCCCCGGCACGCACCTTGTCGATGTTGTGGAACTTGGCCCCGTGCCCGTCGCGGTGGGCGGCCAGCGTGAAGTTGCCCTCCTTGTCGGAGGGAAGCGCGGATTTCACCGGATCGGTGTAATAGCCGGCGACGCCGTCGTTGAGGGTCTCGGTGTCGGTGCCCTTCTTGACGAGCACTTCGCCGTTCTTCATCGAGGGGACGTGCAGGAAGCCGATGCCGTCCTTGGTGTCCAGGGCGCCGGGTCCGTCCGCCCAGCCGTCGCGGACGCTGTTGCCCTGCTTGGTGGCCTCGCGGTCGGCGAGCACATTCGTCCACCACAGGGAGTAGACGACGAAGAGCCCGAGCACCAGACCTGCGGTGATGAGGAGTTCGCCGAAGACACTGACGGCGGTCGCGACGGGGTGCCGGCCACCCTTCCGCTCGGGGGGCGCGGACTCGTCGGTCAGCTCCTGGTCCTCGGTCGTCGCTGTCATAGCACCGCCCTGTCGTCATGGCGTCGAGCCCGTTCAGTCCACGAGCACGTCGGGCTTCCCCTTGCTGCGCGGCCGTTCGTCGACCATCTTGCCCCAGACGATCAAACGGTACGTACTCGTGAATTCGGGCGTACACGTCGTCAATGTGATGTACCGGCCGGGCTTGGTGAAGCCGGACTGCGGCGGCACCGGGCCGATGACGGAGACGTTGGACGGCGAGGTCTGCGGCAGAGTGCGCGTCATCTCGTAGGTGTAGTACGCCTCCTGCGTCTCGACGACGATCGGGTCGCCGGGGCGCAGGCGGTTGACGTAGCGGAACGGCTCGCCGTGCGTGTTGCGGTGGCCGGCCAGCGCGAAGTTGCCCTGCTTGTCCGAGGGCATCGCCGTGCGCAGCGGTTCCTCGCTGTAGTGGCCGACCATGCCCCGGTCGAGGACCTTCTCCTTGCTGATGCCCTCGGCGATCGGCGTGACGACGTCGAGCTTGGGGATGTGGAGGATGGCGAAGCCCTGCCCCGGCTCGAATGCGTCGGGTTTGCTGCCGCCCTTGGCCCAGTTGTCCTGGATCTTGTGCGTCTCGCGCCCGGCGATCTGGTCGGCGCGCACATTCGTCCACCACAGCTGGTAGGTGACGAACAGCAGCATCAGGACGCCGAGTGTGATGAACAGTTCGCCGATGCCCCGGCTGATGACGACCGCGGGACTGTCCTTGGCGGCCTTGGCCGCGCGGCGCGCCTCCATGCGGGTCATGGGCTTCGCCGGGGCCCCGTCCGCCGCGGCGGCGTCCGGCCGGGGCGCGGGGCGGCGCCGGCCGCGCCCCTTGGCGTTGGCGGCCCGTCTACGCTCGGCACGGCCGCCGGCGGGCGGCGCGGGCGTACCAGGAGCGCCGGTGTCGGGTACGTCCCCGAGCTCGTCGGTCCCGGTGTACGCGTCGGGCTCCGGGCGGGGCGCCGATGCGGCCGCTTCGTACGGTTCATACGGTTCGTACGGGTCTATTCGGTGGAACACCTCCGTGGGCGGCTCGGCGGGTCCACCGCCCGGGGGCTGCGGGCCCGCCGGAGGCCGCTGCACGGGCTCCTGGTGGCCGTACCAGTCCCGTTGGTAGCCCTCCGGGTCGTACCACTCCTGCGGGCCCTCCTGAGCGCCCTGGAGGCCGTACGGCGCCTGCTGCCGCGGGGGGAAGGGCCCCGGTCCGGGCAGCGGGTCGTTCAACGGGTCCGACAGCCCGTGCGCCGCCGCCTCGAACGCGGCCGGGTCCTCGTACGCCCGCGCATCGTGCGGGTCGTCCTGCCCGGCCCCGGCTCCGTGGCGGGGTGGGGTCACGCGACGGCCTTGCCCACCACCGGAGCGAGCCCCGCCGACCTCTCGACGGCTCCGGTGTCCCCGCAGCGCACCAGCCAGTTGGCCAGCATCAGATGGCCGTGCTCGGTGAGCACCGACTCCGGATGGAACTGCACGCCCTCGACGGCCAGCTCCCGGTGGCGCAGGCCCATGATGATGCCGTCCGCCGTCCGCGCGGTGACCTCCAGTTCGGCGGGGACCGTGTCCGGTTCGGCAGCGAGCGAGTGGTAGCGGGTCGCGGTGAAGGGCGAGGGCAGTCCGGCGAACACGCCCGTGCCCTCGTGGAGCACCGGGGACGTCTTGCCGTGCAGCAGTTCGGGGGCGCGGCCGACGACACCGCCGTACGCGACGGCCATGGACTGCATGCCCAGGCAGACGCCGAAGACCGGAACGCCGGTGGCCGCGCAGTGCCGCACCATGTCGACGCAGACGCCCGCTTCCTCCGGGGTGCCGGGGCCGGGGGAGAGCAGGACGCCGTCGAACCCGTCCTGGGCGTGGGCGGTGGTCACCTCGTCGTTGCGCAGCACCTCGCACTCGGCGCCGAGCTGGTAGAGGTACTGGACGAGGTTGAAGACGAAGCTGTCGTAGTTGTCGACGACCAGGATGCGGGCGCTCATCGTCCGGCCCCCGTCGCCGCGCTCGCGCCGTCCACCGTCACGTCACCGAACGGGAGCAGCGGTTCCGCCCACGGGAAGACGTACTGGAACAGCACATAGACGACGGCCAGGGCGAGCACGAGCGAGATGAACGCACGCACCCACACATTGCCCGGCAGATGGCGCCAGATCCAGCTGTACATCAGACCCTCCATTCGGTACGGGACCAGACTAAAGGCCGCGGGGCCCGGCGCGGGTCGGCTGTGGAAAACCTCGCGGGCCGCCCGTCCGGGCCCGGCCGCCGGCTACTCCACGGGCTCCGCGTAGTGCAGGTCCACCGCGCCCGAGTAGCCGGGGAGGGTCACCGAACCCTGCTCGTCCACGTCCCAGCCGAGCCCGTACGCCTTCACGTACAGCAGGTAGTTCTGGATCGCCGGCGAGGCGTCGAGCGCCTTGCGCAGCGCGCCGGGGTCCCCCACAGCGGTGATCTTGTACGGGGGTGAGTAGACGCGGCCCTGGAGGATCAGGGTGTTGCCGACGCAGCGCACGGCGCTGGTGGAGATCAGCCGCTGGTCCATGACCTCGATGCCGCGGGCGCCGCCCTGCCACAGGGCGTTGACGACCGCCTGGAGGTCCTGCTGGTGGATGACCAGGTCGTTGGGTTGCGGATCGGGGTAGCCGGGGCTCGCGGTGGCGTTCGGCGGGGCGTCGTCCAGCGTGACGGACACGGCGCTGCCGGTCAGCTTCGTGGTGCCGGCGGTCCGTTCCAGGGCCTTGAGCCGGGCGGCCTCCGCCTTGGTGCTGCCGTTGTCGCGCTGGGCGAGGCGGTCGATGTCCCCGCGCACGGAGGCGGCGGACTCCTCCAGGGCCGCGTTCTTGCCGCTGCGCTGCTGGATGAGGTCGGAGAGCTTGAGGAGCGAGGCGTCGGTACGGATATTGGTGCCCTTGGCCGTGTTCGCGCTGGTTACGAAGATCAGACCGGCGAGGGCGAAAACGGCAGCGGTGAGCACTCTGGCCGGGTGCCGGAAGGGGCTCCGGACCGGGCCGGCGGGAGAGTCGGCAGAATTGCTCAACGTACCCTTATCTCCTTCGGTGCCACGGAAGGACTACGCTAACGGACGTCCGGGAGAGGCCACATTCCCCCTCGCGCCCGCCCCGGCGCCAGCCAGAGATCCCTGCGCGGTCACGCAGCGCATCGACAGGAGAGTTCCTCGTGCCGAAGTCACGTATCCGCAAGAAGGCCGACTTCACGCCGCCTCCGGCGAAGCAGGCGACCAACATAAGTCTGACCAGCCGTAGCTGGGTGGCGCCCGTGATGCTGGCGCTGTTCCTGATCGGCCTGGCCTGGATCGTCGTCTTCTACGTGACCGACGGCGACCTGCCGATCCCCTCGCTCGGCAACTGGAACATCGTCGTGGGCTTCGGCTTCATCGCCGGTGGTTTCGGCGTCTCCACCCAGTGGAAGTAGCCTCCGCGCTCATCGCGTAGACCACGGAGCGGCATCGCCGCACAACCCCTGCCCTGAGTTACCCACAGCGTTATCCACAGGCGGGGGAAAAGGTCAGACGATCTGTGGATAACTCACAGGCCGTTGACGCCGGTGTGACTGCGGCCGGGCTCGCCCCCGGTCGGTACGCCCCTTGTCCTGTCTGGAAAAACCCAGCTCAGGGACAAGGGGCACAGTTGTGCCCGCACTATGCACAAGATCGGGATCACGCTGTGGAATCCTGTGGACAACTTCGGTCACAAACGATCCACAACGATGCCCGCGCCGGTATCCGGAGCGGCGCTGCCCGCAGCGCGCCCTAGGTCAGTGCGGCGGTTCTGGCCACCACGATCACGACGGTGGCCGCCAGGACCGCGGCGCAGGTGCCGAACTGCACGAGGTCCCGCCGCTCACGCGGGGCGTGCACCATCCCGATCCCGATCAGCACCCCCGCGATCAGTCCGCCGATGTGCGCCTGCCAGGCGATCCCGCCCCAGGGGTTGAAGGTGATCACCAGGTTGAGCGCGACCAGCGCGAAGACCGGGCGCATGTCGTAGTTCAGCCGGCGCATCAGCACGGCGGTGGCGCCCAGCAGGCCCCAGACGGCACCCGAGGCCCCCAGCGAGGGCTGGTTCGGCGCCGCGAGCCAGTACGTCAGAGCGCTCCCCGCCAGCCCCGAGAGCAGATAGAGCGAGAGATAGCGGACCCGGCCCAGCACCGCCTCCAGCGGGCCGCCCAGCCACCAGAGCCCCAGCATGTTGAACGCGATGTGCCACGGCTCCTCGTGCAGGAACATCGCCGTGACCAGCCGGTACCACTGGCCCTCGGCGATGCCTTCCACGGGCCCGTAGTCATGGACGATGGCCCGGCCCAGCAGCATCAGGTCGTCGAGCAGCGCCTTGTCCATCGCCGCCGCGATGAACACCGCGATGTTGATCCCGATCAGGACCTTGGTGATCAGCCGGGGGTCGTCCGCGACGACGCCACCGGCCAGCGTGCGCGGCCGGGCGGCGGTCGCGCCGTGGCCCGTACCGGACCCCTGCCGGACGCAGTCCGGGCACTGGAAGCCGACCGAGGCGCCGATCATGCATTCCGGGCAGATGGGCCGCTCGCACCGCACGCACCGGACACCCGTGGGCCGGTCCGGGTGGCGGTAGCAGACGGCCGGGCCCTCCACGGGCGGGGGCGGTCCGGACGCGCCGGGCGGCTGCTGGTCCATCGGTCCCATGGCTTCCGGTCCCCTCGGTCCTCGTCCTGCGGTCCTTCTCGTACGGTCCCCGTCGGCGGGCGGGACACACGAGGCACCGCCCCGCGCGTCCGTTCTGTCATGAGATACGGACGAGCGGGGCGGTTGGTTCCCCGAACATGCGACCGGAGAGTGACCGGGCGGTGACGAAAGGCGCTCAGCGCTTCTCGACGACGACCGACTCGATGACGACGTCCTTCACCGGCCGGTCGGTGCGCGCGTTGGTCTCGGTCTCCGCGATGGCGTCGACGACCCGCTTGCCCGCTTCGTTCGTCACCTCGCCGAAGATGGTGTGCTTGCCGGTCAGCCAGGCCGTGGGCGAGACCGTGATGAAGAACTGCGAGCCGTTGGTGCCGGGGCCCGAGTTCGCCATGGCGAGCAGGTACGGCTTGTTGAAGGCGAGATCGGGGTGGAACTCGTCCTTGAACTTGTAGCCCGGACCGCCCGTGCCGTTCCCCAGCGGGTCACCGCCCTGGATCATGAAGCCGCTGATCACGCGGTGGAAGACGGTGCCGTCGTACAGCCGGTCCGTGGTCTTCGCGCCGGTCGCCGGGTGGACCCACTCCCGTTCCCCGTTGGCGAGCTCGACGAAGTTCTTGACCGTCTGGGGAGCGTGGTTCGGCAGCAGCCGGATCTCGATGTCGCCCTGGTTGGTCTTCAAGGTGGCGTAAAGCTCTTCGGCCACGATCTGCCTTCCGTGAGTCTGCACGTGTGCTCTGCGCGGCCGTGCCGCGCGTCGGCCCGCCCCGCAACCGGTCCGGTCCCGACACCCCGATCCTTGCACGGGGCGCCCCGGCGGCGCCCGAGGCGAGCGCCGGGCGGCTTCCCGCGCCGCCCCCGTGTGAACCGTGCCGCCGGGTGCGCGCCGAACCGGGGCGGAGCGGACGGAAGCGTGGCATGGTCGGCGAAGGCTCCCCTTGCCCCGGATGACCCGAGACATCCCTTGCGCGCCCCGTACCCCGGATGCCCACTCCACGTGCCGCACCGGCCTCACGCAGGCATGATTTCGAAATGGGTGGAAAGGCGGAGTACTTACCCGCCACCAAGGAGGAGGAATCCCGTGACCCGCATCGACAGCGTGCGTGCCGCAACCGACTCGGCGAGGGACAGCGTGCAGCACGCCGCGGACGTGGTGGCGCCCTACGCCGACAGCGCCAGGGAACAGGCCGTTCACTACGCGCACGAAGCACGCACCCTGCTGGCGCCGAAGGTGTCGAAGGCAGCCGCGCAGGCCCGTGTCCAGTACGGCGCACACGTCGCCCCCCGTATCGAACTCGCCCGCACACACGTGCCCCCGAAGGTCGACGAGGTGGCCGCACGCGCCGCCCTCCAGACCCGCCGGGCCGCCCGCAGCGCCGCGGACTACACCGTCCCGCGCATCGAGAGCGCCATGGCCGCCGCCCAGCCGGTGGCCGAGGAGGCCGCGGCCCGCAGCGCCGCCGCGGTCGCCGCCCTGCGCGGCCAGGTCACGGCCGAGCAGATCCGCAAGCTCGCCCGCAAGCAGCACCGGCGGGCCCGGCTCGGCATGGCGTTCAAGGGCGTGGCCGTGACCGGGGTCCTCGCGATCGCCGGGTACGCCGCCTGGCGCTGGTGGGACAAGCAGGCCAACCCGGAGTGGCTGGTGGAGCCGCCGGCCCCCACCGAGGTCGACGAGCGCGCCCCGCTGTCCTCCGTGGACGGCAGCCCGCACTCCTCGTCGCTCCTGGACCCCGAGGTCGAGGCCAAGCAGGCCGACGCCGAGGCGGCCGGCGAGGACGGCCCGGACGGCGTGGGCGGCACGGACCCCGACGAGCGTCCCTGATCCTCGCGGCCGACCGGCTCCGCCGGCGCGGGCGACCGCGTTCACCGACGGGACCCCGTCGACCGGCGCGTACTTCGTCCCCGGCATATGCAAAGAGCTCCCCCGACCAGCGTTTCCGCAGGTCGGGGGAGCTCTGGGGATGTGGAGCCTAGGAGATTCGAACTCCTGACATCTGCCTTGCAAAGGCAGCGCTCTACCAACTGAGCTAAGGCCCCGACAGCACGCAGCCCTGAACGCCTCGACGTTCGGCCACCGCCGCAGAACAGAATACCGGCTCACCCCCGTATTCCTGCAAAAATACGGGGACTCCCCGTGCGCAACCACGCTCCGTAAGATGCTGGTCGAGGTTCGCAGCAGCGAAGCCGATGCGAAGGGGAGACGCAATGGATGCAGCGCAACAAGAGGCGACGGCCAGAGCCAGAGACCTCCAGCGCAGTTGGTACGGAGAGCCGTTGGGCGCGCTCTTCCGCCGGCTGATCGACGATCTCGGACTCAATCAGGCCCGGCTCGCCGCGGCCCTCGGACTCTCCGCTCCCATGCTCTCCCAGCTCATGAGCGGTCAGCGCGCGAAGATCGGCAACCCGGCGGTCGTTCAGCGCGTGCAGGCCCTCCAGGAACTGGCCGGTCAGGTCGCCGACGGCAGCGTCAGCGCCGGCGAGGCCGCGGCCCGCATGGAGGAGATCAAGAAGTCCCAGGGCGGCTCGGTGCTCTCCGCCACCGGGCAGACCACCTCGACCGGCGGGGCACCCACCGTGCGCCGGGTGGTCCGGGAGATCCAGTCGCTGCTGCGCTCGGTCGCGGCCGCCGGTGACATCATCGATGCGGCGGACTCCCTCGCCCCGACCCACCCGGAACTGGCAGAGTTCCTCCGGGTGTACGGGGCGGGGCGCACCGCGGAAGCGGTGGCGCACTACGAGAGCCACCAGAGCTAGACCCCGAGCGGTACAGGGGCACGGGCCGGAACAGGAACGGGGAGCGGGCGCAGCGTCATGGGTGAGGTCTTCGCCGGACGGTACGAACTGGTCGATCCGATCGGGCGCGGTGGGGTCGGTGCCGTCTGGCGCGCCTGGGACCACCGCCGCCGCCGCTATGTGGCGGCCAAGGTCCTCCAGCAGAGCGACGCGCACACGCTGCTCCGCTTCGTCCGTGAACAGGCGCTGCGCATCGAGCATCCGCACGTCCTGGCACCGGCCAGCTGGGCCGCCGACGACGACAAGGTCCTGTTCACCATGGACCTCGTCAGCGGCGGCTCACTCGCCCATGTCATAGGCGACTACGGCCCGTTGCCCCCACGATTCGTCTGCACCCTGCTCGACCAGCTGCTGTCCGGCCTCTCGACCGTGCACGCCGAGGGCGTCGTGCACCGTGACATCAAGCCCGCCAACATCCTGCTGGAGGCCACCGGCCGGGGCCGCCCGCATCTGCGGCTGTCCGACTTCGGCATCTCCATGCGCAAGGGCGAGCCCCGGCTCACCGAGACGAACTACGTGGTGGGGACGCTGGGTTATTTCGCGCCCGAGCAGATGATGGGAGCGGAGCCCGACTTCCCGGCGGACCTCTTCGCGGTCGGCCTCGTCGCCCTCTATCTGCTGCAGGGCACCAAACCCGACTCCCAGGAGCTCATCGAGCACTTCGCCGAGCACGGTACGCCGAGCGCGCCCGACGGCGTCCCGGAGCCGTTGTGGCAAGTCATCGCGGGGCTGCTGCAGCCGGACCCCCAGAACCGTTTCCGCACCGCCACCGGGGCGCGCAAGGCGCTGACGGCCGCCGTGGAGATGCTGCCCGAGCCCACGGGCACCGAGGAGCTGGTGGAGGTCTTCGACCAGATCGGCCCGCTGCCCGAGGGGTTCGGCCCGGACGGGCCCGTGGCGCCCGGGCCCACGGCACCGACCCCCGCACCGGCGCCCGCGCCGACCCCCGCGCCGGACCTCCCGACGCCCTCCTCGCAGACCCGGTCCACCGCCGCCATGTCCGAGACGGGCAGCTTCCACCTTCCGCCGCCCGAGCCGGCCGTTCCCGCGCCGCACGCTCCGCAAACCGCCGCCCCCGCGCCCCCGTACGGCTATCCGGCCCCCGCGCCGGCCGCGTACACCCTCCCCTACACCGCCCCGCAGCAAGGAGCCCCCTTCCAGGCCCAGGCACCGGAGCCGGCGCCCCGTGCCGGAACGCGGCCGGGACCGTCCCCGAAGGTGGCGGTCCCGGTCCTGCTGGTGGCGCTGGTCTGCTTCGCCGTGGGCATCTGGGCGCTGACCCGGATCTGAGGGCGGCCGCCCCGGCCCGGTCACCAGGCCTGGGGCGGTCCCCCGTACGGATACGGTCCGGCGTTCACCGGGGCGGCGGGCACGACTGCCGCGCGGCGCCGCGCGACCAGCGTCCACACGCCGAGCCAGAGCACCAGCAGCGTGCCGGTGCCGATCCCGGCCGCCGCGACGACCTTCATCCTGTCGCTGTCGGCGCCGGCCGCCGCCTGTGCGCCGCTCCGCCCCTTGCGCGCCGCGTCCTTGTCGTCCTGCGTCACGGCGAAGATCCCGGCGTCACCCTTGTACGGCGACTCGCCCGCTTCCCCCTCGACACTGATCTGAAGCGTCAGCGTGATCGGTTTGTCGCCGTACGCCGAGGCGATCTGGGGGCTCAGCGACACGGAGAGGTAGTACCAGCCGGCGAACCTCATGCCACCGATGTCGTCGCTGGAGTCGTACCGGTTCTCGTACGCCACCGGGGGCAGCGGGTCGAAGGAGGCGGAGGTCGGCTTTCCCGAGTACGACATCGGCGAAACCGCGGTGACGTGCCCGAGCGCGGGGTTCTCCAGCGACATCGCGAGCGCACTGCTGACGTACGGGTTCTTCGCGGAGGTGCTGTTGCTCAGCCCGGCCGTGGCGAAGAGCCGCTGCCCCCAGTCCACCGGGACGCGGTAGAAGAGGGTCTGGCCCGGCTCGATCCGGTCCTTCCACTCCCCGGCCTCCATGCTCGTGGCGTCGTAGTAACCGGCGCCCCCGTGCCGGGTGTTGTCCGCGGCCGCGGCGGGCGGCGGCGGCGAGGCGGAGGGCCAGGACGTCGGGGCGTCGGTCGGCTCGGACGAGGGGTTCGCGAGGGCCGGCTCGGAGACGTAACGCAGTTCCAGGTCCCACTCCCCCTGGTCGGACGTCGCCTTGCTCTCCCGCTCGACGAGCACGTAGTACGTACCGGCCTCCTGGCAGCTGCCGTCCTTGTCGATCCGCCGGGAGGCGTAGGCGGATATGGGGCGCGGATACTGCGCGGACCCGAAGACGGCGTCCTGCGAACTGCACTCGTCGTCCGAGCTGTTCCGGATGCTGATCGCGACGCCGTCCCCGTACGCCACGCTGCCGCCGCCCCTCGGCACGACGACCGCGGAGACATACGCGTTCGTCTTCGCGTCCAGGTTCAGCCGGTAGTAGAGCTTCTGGTTGCCCGAGATCGCGCTCCGGTAGACGGTGTCCGGCCGCAGGGCCACCGCGTCGGCGCTGACCTCCTCGCCCGTGACCGTGTCGGCGTCCGGATCGAAGGCGTACGTTCCCGTTTCACCGGCCGCGTACACCTGTCCGGGCAGCGCCGCCACCGCGAACACCGCCGCCACCGCCGCCAGCGCCCCCCGCACCCTGCTGCGCCGCCTCATCACGCGCTTCCCCTCGTCATCCCCGCGGCTGCCGCGCAGCCATCACGTACACATCGAACACGGCCGGAAACACGGCCGGGGCGGCGCCCCGCGCCCACAGCCGCAACGACGGCCCATCCTGCCCCTCCCGCCCCACCACTGTCTGCGGCGGCAACCGAATCGTGCTGTCGGCCGGCACCCATCGTGCTGTCGGCCCGCGCCCGGAGTTTGCTCAAGCAAGCCATTGGTTCACGGAAGCGAACCCATGAGCACAGCCGTCACGGTCCCGCAACAGCACGAAGCCCCGGCCGCTTCAGCGACCGGGGCTCGTACCAAGCTGTTCCGTCTCAGACACCCGAACCTGCGGGCACGGAGTCGGTCGCCTCCGTCCACAGATCCTGCTCGGCGCGATCCGCCTGGATCTGGCGGTACACGAGGAGCCCGCCGATGGCGGCCAGTGCGACCAGGAGAAGCTTCTTCACCGCGCGACCTCGTCTTTCGTTGGCGTAGGGGACTTCTGCCGCCCGACTATACACACCGGCCGATATCGACCGGTGACCTCCCCGCAACCCAATCGGCGCCTGCGGACGTGCGGTCCGCGCCCTTGTATGCGTCCCCCTCCTGTGGCCGCGGAGGGCACCCGCCGGGAGCCGGGAAGGGCCGGTTGAACCATACGAGTGGTGTTCATCTGAAGATCGGCGCATCCGCGGCGTCGATCCATGAAATCGGGGCCCTGATCCACATCATCGGAAAGGTAAGCAAACCGGACCACCTGAAAGTGAGGGGCCATGAGCACCGTCACGGCCAAGAGCATCTGGACCGCCTTCATCACCGCGTTCTTCGCCCTCCTCGCGTCGCTGGGCCTCGCCGGCTCCACCGCCGCCGCCGCGGAATCCACGCACACGAACACGGAGCCGGCGGCGACGACCCCCGTACACACGCCCGCCGCCCGCGCAACCGCTGCCGGCCCTTCGGTCCGATGGACCCTTCCGCGTGACCGGGCACTGCCGCCCACCATGAAGCAGCGCATCCGCGCCGAGGCCCATGGCTCCTCACCCGCCACCCGGCATCTGTCCGTGGACGCCGCGAACGCCGTGAACACCACCGGCACCGCCCGCTCCTCGCACGGCGCCCCGGAGCAGGACGCATCGCTCCTGCCACCGTGACAGCGCCACCGCTGATCCTCTTGAGCCCCCGGACCGGTAGCCACCGGACGGGGGCTTTCCCGTGCGCCCCGGCACGTACACCCGCCGGGATGAGTACTCGTACTCACGCCCGACGCCCGGCCGCACGGCGAGTATGAGCGGCACCACAGCACACAGCACCGCACCGCACACCGGGGGAATCCATGCACGCTCGCGCCCTGCTCCGCCTGACCTTCGGCAATCCCGCCTCCGCGATCTACCTCGGCATCGTCGCCGCGACCGTCGTGTTCGAGGTGGCCGCCGCGACCATCGGAGACCCCGGCATCGTGGGGATCTGGACGTTCCTCGTCACCGCCCCCGCCTCCCTGCTCTTCGCCATGCTGGGCGAAGCGATCTGGGGCATCGACGACACGTCCGTCTGGTACCTGGTCGCCGGAGTGGCCCTCAGCGCCCTGATCCAGGCGTTCGTCCTGGGCGCGCTCACCGAGACCGTCCGCGGACGCCTCCGGCGCACGGCCACCGGCTGAACCGCCCGGCCCGGACCGCACCCGGGTACGCCGAAGGCCACCTACTCAACTGAGTAGGTGGCCTTCGTGCTGGTGGGGCTAACAGGATTTGAACCTGTGGCTTCATCCTTATCAGGTCGACCACATATGACTGCTGAGGCATGTGGACCCACCAAAAGCCCTGCCGACTCAGCCACGACGGTTCGCTGGCGAACGCCGCCGACCGCTGCTGTTGCTGTCAGACGCTGATGTCATTGATGTGGGCAGGCTTGACGTACTAGGTCCAGCGCGCTAACGAGCGCCCTTGCTGCCAGACCATCGGTGCCACTTGCCGGTGAGAACCTTGTTGCAAGCTGAGAGAAGAACGAGGGCTAGGGCAAGTAGGGCAAGAGCCTGGCAGAACTCAACGCTGAGCCCACGAGACACCACGAGCAGGCCACAAGTCAGCGTGAGAACCACAACGGCCAAGCTGAAGACGTACCCGAAGAACACGGCCAGCGGTCGGAGTTCATTCATAGTTGCCTCTCTCACGTTACGGACTGCGGGACCTTAGCAGCCTCCCTGCCTAGCCCCGCCAGCTCCTCCCACCACTCACCCCAGCTCCCATCCCGTCCGCCTTCGACCCACACTCCGTGGAGCGGGCGTGGTTCAGGGCGTCAAGGTGGAGCGCGCCACTGTACGAACGACCTTGACGCCCTGGGCCGCGACTGCTCGGCTCTGCCTGGGTCGAAGGTGGTCGGGATGGGAGCCCCACGACGCTCGCCACGCTCCGGCCGGCACTCATGCCGTACTTCCGCTGCCGGAGTTCTGCGCCCGCGCCCTGGAGGAGCGTCGGGAGCTGCAAGGGCTGGAACAGAAATCGCCGGTGAGCACTGGTCGCAGAAACCAGAGCATGACCTCATCTTCTCTTCCGAGCACGGCGGCATGATCGACCCGGTGGGCTTCTCCCGCAGCTTCGACCGGCTCGTCAAGCGCGCCGGCGTCCGCCGAATCACGGTCCGCCTCGCCCGGCACACCTGCGGCACCCTGCTGGCCTTCCTGAAGGTGCACCCCAAGGTCGCCCAAGCGATCCTGCGGCACAGCCAGATCAGCATGACGATGGATGTCTACACCCACGTAGTGGGCGACGGTGAGCGGGAGGCCGTGACGATGCTCGCGGAACTTCTGGAAGATCCACTGATCGGCTGATGTCAGCCGTAGATGTCAAAGGCCCCCCACCGTTCCCGGTGGAGGGCCTTCGTGCTGGTGGGGCTAACAGGATTTGAACCTGTGGCCTCATCCTTATCAGGGATGCGCTCTAACCAACTGAGCTATAGCCCCGCCGCGCGCTTTTCCGTCGCGCTGACTTCTGAAGATTAGCGCACGTCGGGGCCAGTCCCAAAATCGATACCCGCCGGGCTACTCGTCCTCGGCCAGCGTGAGCTCCACGCCGCCCACGAAGCCCGCCGACAGGTTGTAGATGAAGGCGCCCAGCGTCGCCAGCGCGGTGGCCAGCACCACGTCGATCACGGCGATGACCGACGTGAAGACGAGGACCCTCGGCAGCGACAGGAACGCCTGGAGGTCGAAGCCGTTGCCCTCGTTGGAACCGGTCGCCTCGCTGATGGTGCCGCCCACGGTGGAGAAGACCCCCATCGCGTCCATCACCATCCACAGGACCGCCGACGCCACCACCGTGCAGATGCCGAGCGCGATGGACAGCAGGAAGCTGACCTTCATCACCGACCACGGATCGGCCTTGGCGACCCGCAGACGCGCCTTGCGGGTACGCGGAGTGGTCCGCGCCCCGGTCCGCGGCTTGCGGGCCGTCTGGGCCGGTCCCACGCCCTGCGGGCCGCCGTAGGAGCGGCCGCCGCCGTGGGTCCCGCCCTGACCGCCCGGAGGCGACGGGTATGCCTGCGGCGGGTGGTACGGGCCCGCCTGGCCCGGTGCGGGTTCCCGCTCGCCGGGCAGCGGCCCGGTCGCGTAACCCTCGTACTGGGGCTGAGGGCCCCGCGTATCCGTCACAGTGCCCCCTTGGGAGTCCGTGGCGGGGCCACGGGCACCGTTACCTCCGGCTCCTGAAGCGGCCGAACCGGCGCCCGTGGCTCCACTCACGCTCTACTCCTCGTGCTCCCCGGTCGAGGACGACGTGTCCTCGACATTGCTGTCGACCGTGCCGCCGGCGGCCGCCTCGGCCTCCGCCGCGGTCGTCCCGCCCTCGGCGTCGGCGTCGTCCGGCCCGTGCACCTCATGGGCCTCGCTGCCGGCTTCGGCGTTGCGGGCAATGCCGACGACGGCGTCGCGCTTGCCCAGATTGATCAGTTGGACGCCCATGGTGTCACGGCCCGTCTCCCTGACTTCGCTGACTCGCGTGCGAATCACACCGCCGCCGAGCGTGATGGCGAGGATCTCGTCGCTCTCCTCGACCACCAGCGCGCCGACCAGCATGCCCCGGTCCTCCACGATCTTGGCGGCCTTGATGCCGAGGCCGCCGCGACCCTGGACGCGGTACTCGTCGACGGCGGTCCGCTTCGCGTACCCGCCGTCGGTGGCAGTGAACACGAAAGTACCGGGCCTGACGACATTCATCGAGAGCAGTTCGTCTCCGTCGCGGAAACTCATGCCCTTGACGCCCGAGGTCGCGCGGCCCATCGGGCGCAGCGCCTCGTCCGTGGCGGTGAACCTGATCGACTGGGCCTTCTTGCTGATGAGCAGCAGATCGTCCTCGGCGGAGACCAGCTCCGCGCCGATCAGCTCGTCGGCCGTGCCCTCGGCACCGTGGTCCGTCTCGCGGAGGTTGATGGCGATGACACCGCCGGAGCGCGCCGAGTCGTAGTCCTTGAGCGCGGTCTTCTTCACCAGGCCGCCCTTCGTGGCCAGGATCAGGTACGGCGCGGCCTCGTAGTCGCGGATGGCCAGGATCTGGGCGATCCGCTCGTCCGGCTGGAAGGCCAGCAGGTTTGCCACGTGCTGGCCGCGGGCATCCCGGCCGGCGTCCGGCAGTTCGTACGCCTTGGCGCGGTACACGCGGCCCTTGTTGGTGAAGAACAGCAGCCAGTGGTGCGTCGTGGTCACGAAGAAGTGGTCGACGATGTCGTCTTCCTTGAGCTTCGTGCCGCGCACGCCCTTGCCGCCGCGCTTCTGCGAGCGGTAGTCGTCCGTCTTGGTCCGCTTCACATAGCCGCCGCGGGAGATCGTGACGACGATGTCCTCCTCGGCGATCAGGTCCTCGATGGACATGTCGCCGTCGAAGGGCACCAGCTTGGAGCGCCGGTCGTCGCCGAACTTGTCGACGATCGCCGCCAGCTCCTCGCTGACGATCTGCCGCTGCCGCGCGGGCGAGGCCAGGATCTCGTTGTACTCGTTGATCTTCGCCTGGAGCTCGTCGTGCTCGGCGGTGATCTTCTGGTGCTCCAGCGCGGCCAGCCGGCGCAGCTGCATCTCCAGGATCGCGTTGGCCTGGATGTCGTCGATCTCCAGCAGGCCCATCAGGCCCTCACGGGCGATCTCGACGGTCTGGCTGCGCCGGATGAGGGCGATGACCTCGTCGATGGCGTTCAGGGCCTTCAGCAGGCCGCGCAGGATGTGCGCGCGCTCCTCGGCCTTGCGCAGCCGGAACTTCGTCCGCCGGACGATGACCTCGATCTGGTGCGTCACCCAGTGGCGGATGAACGCGTCGATCGACAGGGTGCGCGGCACCCCGTCCACCAGCGCCAGCATGTTGGCGCCGAAGTTGGTCTGCAGATCGGTGTGCTTGTACAGGTTGTTCAGGACGACCTTGGCGACCGCGTCCCGCTTCAGCACGACGACCAGGCGCTGGCCCGTGCGCGAGGAGGTCTCGTCGCGCACGTCGGCGATACCGCCGATCTTGCCGTCCTTCACCAGGTCGGCGATCTTCTGCGCGAGGTTGTCCGGGTTGGTCTGGTACGGAAGCTCCGTCACGACCAGGCACTGGCGGTTCTGGATCTCCTCGACCGCCACGACCGCGCGCATCGTGATCGAGCCGCGGCCCGTGCGGTACGCCTCCTCGATGCCCTTGCGGCCGACGACCAGGGCGCCGGTCGGGAAGTCCGGGCCCTTGATCCGCTCGATCAGGGCCTCCAGGAGCTCCTCCTGCGAGGCCTCCGGGTTCTCCAGGTACCACTGGGCGCCGGCCGCGACCTCGCGCAGGTTGTGCGGCGGGATGTTGGTCGCCATGCCGACCGCGATGCCGGCGGAGCCGTTGACCAGCAGGTTCGGGAAGCGGGCCGGCAGGACCGTCGGCTCCTGGTTGCGGCCGTCGTAGTTGTCCTGGAAGTCGACGGTCTCCTCGTCGATGTCCCGGACCATCTCCATGGACAGCGGCATCATCTTGCACTCGGTGTACCGCATGGCGGCGGCCGGGTCGTTGCCCGGAGAACCGAAGTTGCCGTTGGAGTCCACCAGCGGCATGCGCATCGACCACGGCTGCGCCAGGCGGACCAGGGCGTCGTAGATCGAGGAGTCGCCGTGCGGGTGGTACGTACCCATGACGTCCCCGACGACGCGGGCGCACTTGTAGAAGCCCTTCTCGGGGCGGTAGCCGCCGTCGTACATCGCGTACAGCACCCGGCGGTGGACGGGCTTGAGGCCGTCCCGTACGTCGGGCAGCGCACGCGAGACGATGACGGACATCGCGTAGTCGAGGTAGGAGCGCTGCATCTCCGTCTCGAGCCCGACGGGCTCGACGCGCATGCCCACGCCCTCGACGGGCGGAACCTCTTCGGGCGTCACGGGCACAGGGGTGTTCTCGTCGGCCATTGCTGGTCAAAATCCTTTCGCGCTGCGGCTTGCTGGGAGGGCCGACTCAGATGTCGAGGAAGCGGACGTCCTTGGCGTTGCGCTGGATGAACGAGCGCCGCGCCTCGACGTCCTCGCCCATCAGCACCGAGAACAGGTCGTCGGCCTGCGCCGCGTCGTCGAGCGTGACCTGGCCGAGCACCCGGTGGTCGACGTCCATCGTGGTGACGCGCAGCTCCTCGGCGTTCATCTCGCCGAGGCCCTTGAAGCGCTGGATCGAGTCTTCCCTGACCCGCTTGCCGTTCTGCTTGCCGAGCGCGACCAGGGCGTCGCGTTCCCGGTCCGAGTACGCGTACTCGTGGTCGTCGCGGCCCCACTTGATCTTGTAGAGCGGCGGGCGCGAGAGGTAGACGTGCCCGGCCTCGACCAGCGGGCGCATGAAGCGGAACAGGAACGTCAGCAGCAGGGTGTTGATGTGCTGGCCGTCGACGTCGGCGTCCGCCATCAGGATGATCTTGTGATAGCGGAGCTTGTCGATGTCGAAGTCCTCGTGGACCCCGGTGCCGAACGCCGAGATCAGCGCCTGGACCTCGGTGTTCTGCAGGATCTTGTCGACGCGCGCCTTCTCGACGTTCAGGATCTTGCCCCGGATGGGCAGGATCGCCTGGTACATCGGGTTGCGGCCGGACTTGGCGGAGCCGCCCGCGGAGTCACCCTCGACGATGAAGATCTCGCACTTGGTGGGGTCGTTCGACTGGCAGTCGCTGAGCTTGCCGGGGAGCGAGGCGCTCTCCAGCAGGCCCTTGCGCCGGGTCAGGTCGCGCGCCTTGCGGGCCGCCACGCGGGCGGTCGCGGCGGCGATGCCCTTGCGGATGATGTCGGCGGCCTCGTTGGGGTTGCGGTCGAACCAGTCCGACAGCTGCTCGTGGACGATCTTCTGCACGAAGGTCTTGGCCTCCGTGTTGCCCAGCTTCGTCTTCGTCTGGCCCTCGAACTGCGGCTCACCCAGCTTCACCGAGATGATCGCGGTCAAACCCTCGCGGACGTCCTCGCCGGCGAGGTTGTCGTCCTTCTCGCGCAGCAGCTTCTTGTCGCGCGCGTACCGGTTGACGAGGGAGGTCAGCGCGGCGCGGAAGCCTTCCTCGTGCGTACCGCCGTCATGCGTGTGGATCGCGTTGGCGAAGGAGTAGACACCCTCGGTGTACTGCGCGTTCCACTGCATGGCGATCTCGACCGACAGCAGCCGTTCCTTGTCCTCCGACTCGATGTCGATCACCGACGGGTGAACGACCTCGTTCTTGCGGGAGTTGAGGTACTTGACGTAGTCGACGATGCCGTTCTCGTAGTGGTACGTGACCGAGCGGGCCGTCTCCTCCTCGGGGACGTCCGACGCCTCCGAGCTGTCCGCGCCGACCGTGGCCTTCGCCGACTCGCGCTCGTCGGTCAGCCGGAGGGTGAGGCCCTTGTTGAGGAAGGCCATCTCCTGGAAGCGGCGCGACAGCGTCTCGAAGGAGTAGTCGGTCGTCTCGAAGATGTCGCCGTCGGCCCAGAAGGTGACGCTCGTACCCGTCTCGTCGGTGGCCTCGTTGCGCGCCAGCGGGGCGGTCGGGACACCGAACTTGTAGTCCTGGGTCCAGCGGTAGCCGTCGGTCTTCACGTCGACGGACACCCGCGTGGACAGGGCGTTGACGACGGAGACACCGACGCCGTGCAGACCACCGGAGACGGCGTAGCCGCCGCCGCCGAACTTGCCGCCCGCGTGCAGGACGGTGAGCACGACCTCGACGGCCGGCTTTCCTTCGGACGGCACGATGCCGACCGGGATGCCGCGGCCGTTGTCGACCACACGCACCCCGCCGTCGGCGAGGATCGTGACGTCGATGGTGTCCGCGTGCCCGGCCATGGCCTCGTCGACCGAGTTGTCGACGACCTCCTGCACGAGGTGGTGCAGACCGCGCTCACCGGTCGAGCCGATGTACATGCCAGGTCGCTTGCGGACGGCGTCCAGACCCTCCAGCACGGTGATCGCGCTGGCGTCGTACGAGGTCTTCGCCTCGGCCGGGGCAGGAGCGGCGTCGCCCTCGCCCTGAGTGGACGGAATGTTCTCGTTGGGGTTGCCGGAATCGGCCACGAAGCGCCCTTTCTGGCACAGCACAGGCCGTTCTCCGGGCAGGCGGGAGCGGCTGCGTCGTTCGGCTTGTATCGACGAATCCCGCAAGACGCGGGATTGTGCACCAGTCTACCGGTAGCGGCGACCCGAATGGGGGTTTGCAGGCACCTGAGTACGCATGTGCCGCCCTCAACCAGCGCCTGACGACTCCCCATATCAGGGACGGGGCCTCAAGAGGCTCACACGGGCTTGGAGCGCTTCGGCCTGTCAGCCTCCCGCTACGGTGAGGGACGCCCGCCCGCCGCCATCCGGTTTCAGAGGCCACGCAATTCGGTCCCCGCACGCCCGCAGCACCCGCTTTGCGCCCCGAGCCCCTCGCGAAACACCCGCCGATCCTCATGAAAAGCGCAGGTCAGAGGGGGTCAGCCATAGGTGTCACCGGGGCCGGTGCTCCCCGGCGCCCGCAGCGGACCGAACCTGCGCTGCGGCCCGCCCGGACCCAGCACCTTGATCATCCGCACCGTGCCGTGGCCCAGGTCCGCGTTCAGCCGGGCCACCAGCTGGGGCGCCAGCAGCCGCAACTGCGTCGCCCACACCGTCGAATCGCACTGCACCGTCAGCACCCGCTGATCCGGCTCCTCGTCGTACCGCACGGGCACACAGTGCAGCGCGAGGTCGTCACCGACGATCTGCGGCCAGCGGCCCATCACCCCGCCCACCGCCGCCGGGGTCTCCCAGCCGCGCTCGGTGATCAGCCGGTTGATCGCCGCGCCCAGCGGCAGCGGATCGCGGCCGTCCGCCCGCGCCCCGGAACGCAGCCCGCCGCCCCGCCGCGCCTGCTTCTTCTGCTGCGCCGCCGCGCCCCGCGCCCGCGCCTGCTCCTTCGCCGCGCGCAGGGCGACCCGGGCCAGATCCACACCGGACGGCTCGGCCTGCTTCGCCCGGTCGTCCCGGTTCTCACGGTTCTCCCGGTCGGGGCGGTCGCCGCCCGGGGCCGTTCCCTCTCCCACGCCGTTCACACCCGTTCCACCTCACCGGCGGTGACGACGTACCGCGCACCGGCGAGCGCGCCCGGCACGTCGTCGTCCACGGCTGCCGTCACCAGCACCTGCTCGGCCGGGGCCACCAGCTCCGCGAGCCGCTCCCGGCGGCGCGCGTCCAGCTCGGCGAACACGTCGTCCAGTACGAGCACCGGCTCATTGCCCTCGCCGCGCAGCAGCTCGTACGAGGCCAGCCGCAGCGCCAGCGCGTACGACCAGGACTCCCCGTGGCTCGCGTACCCCTTGGCGGGCATGGCGCGCAGGCCGAGCACCAGGTCGTCGCGGTGCGGGCCGACCAGGGTCACGCCGCGCTCGATCTCCTGCTTGCGGACCTGGGCCAGGGCCTCGATGAGCTGCGCGTACAGCTCCTCGCGGCCGCGCGCCGGGTCCGCATCCGGGCCGATGCTGCCGCGGTAGTCGAGGCTCAGCGGCCCGCCGCCCGGTGCCACGTCGCCGTACGCCTTGTCCGCCAGCGGCTGGAGCGTGGCGATCAGGTCGAGGCGCTGGGCGAGCAGCTCCGCGCCGACCCGCGCCAGGTGCTGGTCCCACACGTCGAGCGTGGAGAGGTCCAGCGAGCGGCCGCCGTGCCTGCGGGCCATGGCCGCGGACTTGAGCAGGGTGTTGCGCTGTTTCAGCACCCGGTCGTAGTCGGACCGCACTCCGGCCATCCTCGGGGACCGCGCGGTGACCAGCTCGTCCAGGAACCGCCGGCGCTCGCCGGGGTCGCCCTTCACCAGGGCCAGGTCCTCCGGCGCGAACAGCACCGTACGCACGATGCCGAGCACATCGCGCGGCCTGACCTGCGAGGACCGGTTGATCCGGGCGCGGTTGGCCTTGCCCGGATTCAGCTCCAGCTCGACCAGCTGCGAGCGCTCGCCCTGGGTGACGGCCGCCCTGATCACGGCCCGGTCGGCGCCCATGCGGACGAGCGGGGCGTCCGAGGAGACGCGGTGGCTGCCGAGCGTGGCGAGATAGCCGACCGCCTCGACCAGGTTCGTCTTGCCCTGGCCGTTGGCGCCCACGAATGCGGTGACGCCCGGATCGAGGGGCACCTCGACGCGGGCGTACGAGCGGAAGTCGGCCAGCGACAGATGCGTGACGTGCATGGTGTGCGCCGACCTTCCCGGCTTCCTGCTCCGTGCTCCGGCGGGGCGGGAGAGGCGGTCGGCCCCTCCCGCACCTCGTTGCGGGTTACTTCTTGTTCTCGACCGCGTGGCCGCCGAACTGGTTGCGCAGCGCGGCGATCATCTTCATCTGCGGGGAGTCGTCCTGCCGCGAGGCGAAGCGCGCGAAGAGGGACGCGGTGATCGCCGGCAGCGGCACGGCGTTGTCGATCGCGGCCTCGACCGTCCAGCGGCCCTCGCCCGAGTCGGCGGCGTAGCCGCGGAGCTTCTCGAGGTGCTCGTCGTCGTCGAGGGCGTTGACCGCCAGGTCGAGCAGCCAGGAGCGGATGACCGTGCCCTGCTGCCAGGAGCGGAAGACCTCGCGCACGTCGGTGACGGAGTCGACCTTCTCCAGGAGCTCCCAGCCCTCGGCGTAGGCCTGCATCATGGCGTACTCGATGCCGTTGTGGACCATCTTGGCGAAGTGGCCGGCGCCGACCTTGCCCGCGTGGACCGAACCGAAGTCGCCCTCGGGCTTGAGCGCGTCGAAGACGGGCTGGACCTTGGCCACGTGCTCGGCGTCGCCGCCGTACATCAGCGCGTAGCCGTTCTCCAGGCCCCAGACGCCGCCGGAGACTCCGCAGTCGACGAAGCCGATGCCCTTGCGGCCCAGCTCCTCCGCGTGCTTCTCGTCGTCGGTCCAGCGGCTGTTCCCGCCGTCCACGACGATGTCGCCGGGCGAGAGCAGTTCGGCCAGCTCGTCGATGGTGGACTGGGTCGCGGCTCCGGCCGGAACCATCACCCATACGACCCGCGGACCCTTGAGCTTGCCCACAAGCTCTTCCAGGCTGTGGACGTCGGCGAGATCCGGGTTGCGGTCGTAACCGATGACGGTGTGGCCTGCGCGGCGGATGCGCTCGCGCATGTTGCCGCCCATCTTGCCGAGGCCGACGAGACCGAGCTCCATCAGAGATTCCTTAGCGTTGTGCCGATTCGTACCCACGTCCGAGCCTACGCCCGGAGGGGGACAGGACGCCGGGCGTGCTCGGCGCTGAACACGCCCGTCGGGCCCCGCCGGAGCGGGGCCGGTGGGGGTCCGGTCAGCCCGAGAGGCGGACCGGCATGATCAGGTACTTGTAGGCGTCGTCCGCCTCGGCATCCACGGCGGGGCGGCCGCTGAGCAGCGCCGGCTTGGTGGAGGTCGTGAAGGAGAGCTGGGCGACCGGGGAGTCGATGGCGCTCAGGCCGTCGAGCAGGAAGGTCGGGTTGAAGGCGATCGAGATGTCGTCGCCCTCCAGCACGGAGTCGACCCTTTCCACAGCCTGTGCGTCGTCGCTGGAGCCCGCCTCCAGGATCAGGACGCCCTGCTCGAAGGTCAGCCGAACCGGGGTGTTGCGTTCGGCCACCAGGGCTACGCGCTTGACGGCCTCGACGAACGGCGCGGTCTCGATCACGGCCACGGAGTTGAACTCGGTGGGGAAGAGCGTCCGGTACTTCGGCAGGTCGCCTTCGAGCAGTCGGGTGGTGGTACGCCGTCCGGCGCCCTCGAACCCGATGAGCCCCTCACCCGCGCCCGAGCCGGCCAGCGCCAGCGTGACCGTGTCGCCGCTGGTGAGCGACTTGGCGGTGTCCAGCAGCGTCTTGGCGGGCACCAGGGCGACGGCGGACGCCTCCGGGTCCTCGGGCTTCCAGAGGAACTCGCGGACGGCAAAGCGGTAGCGGTCGGTGGAGGCGAGGGTGACGGTGTCGCCCTCGATCTCGATGCGCACACCGGTCAGGACGGGCAGGGTGTCGTCGCGGCCTGCGGCGATGGCGACCTGGGCGGCGGCCGAGGCGAAGACCTCACCGGGCACGGTGCCGGTCGCGGTCGGCATCTGCGGGAGGGCCGGGTACTCCTCCACAGGCAGGGTGTGGAGTGTGAATCGCGAGGAGCCGCAGGAGACGGTCGCCCGTACACCGTCTGTGGAGATCTCCACCGGCCGGTTGGGCAGGGCGCGGCAGATGTCGGCGAGCAGCCGGCCGGAGACGAGGACCGTGCCGTCCTCCTCGACCTCGGCCTCCACCGAGACCCGCGCCGAGACCTCGTAGTCGAAGCTGGAGAAGCTGAGCGCTCCGTCCTCGGCCTTCAGCAGAAGGCCCGCGAGAACGGGCGCCGGCGGACGGGCCGGGAGGCTGCGGGCCACCCAGGCCACCGCCTCCGCGAGGACATCGCGCTCCACCCGGATCTTCACCGGAACCGCCTCCTGCTGGTTTCGCCCTGCTTGCGTTCGTCGTCTGGTCGGGCCGCTCCGCCGGTGAGAGGGGGAGGACGCCGGGGACCAGTCTGACGCACGGCACCGACACTCGGTGCGGCTCGGGGTCAAATCGCGGCGGGAGGTCCGGAGCGCTCCGAGGGCGAGTTGTGCACAGGCCCCACTTCGAAACGGAAACCGGGCTAACTATGAGTGGTGGTAGTAGTAGGGCCTGTGGAAACCGTGGATAACCCCGTTTTCGCAGGTCAACGCCCGTTTTTTATCCACCGGGCCTGTGGGTGGAACCGGTGGACAACTCGGGCTCTCTGTGGACACCCGGAAGTTGTGCACAAGCCGTACACAGGGGCGGCCACTTTCTCCCCAGGTCTGTCCCCAGCTTTACCCACGTTCCCCACAGGCCAACCGCCCCTCTTGGTGTGACGCCTTTCACTCGCTTCGGTGACAGGGCCTGTCGTGTTGCCGAACAGTGGACAGCGATGTGGAGAAGCGGCCTTCGACTGGGGAAAACAGCCTCAGACCTGTGGGTAGCCGGTGGACAACGCAGAGCAGTCCCTGTGGACGAAGATTTTTTCCACAGGCTGTGGATCATCGTTGACCACAAATCCCCAACCCTCTGAGCTGGCCCGATGCACTCAGACCCGTCCTGCCTGTGGATGCAGTATGGACAACTTTTGGATCCCCAGGCTGTGGAGGGAAAAAAGTCCACGGATCTGTGGAGAACACCCGTGACCTCACGGGTAATCGAACAGAACGGGAGCGTCGGTGGCGGGCCGGAGCGGCGGTCGGCCGGCCCCTGGGCATGCGGAAGGGCGCTGTGCGGGCTCCTGACGAGTCCGCACAGCGCCCTTCCGAGCCCTTTCCGCGCCCCTTCCGAGGGGGCCGTGCGAAGGTGCCGTGCCGTGTGGAAGAGGCGGCCGGCAGGTGGACCGGCGGCGCTCTCAGCCGTTCTTGATCCGGTTGGTGAGCTCGGTGACCTGGTTGTAGATGGACCGCCGCTCGGCCATCAGCGCCCGGATCTTGCGGTCCGCGTGCATCACCGTTGTATGGTCCCGGCCGCCGAACTGCGCGCCGATCTTCGGCAGCGAGAGATCGGTCAGCTCACGGCACAGATACATGGCGATCTGCCGGGCCGTCACCAGCACGCGGCTGCGCGACGATCCGCACAGGTCCTCCACCGTCAGGCCGAAGTAGTCCGCGGTCGCCGCCATGATGGCCGTCGCCGTGATCTCGGGCGCCGTGTCCTCGCCGCCGGGGATCAGATCCTTCAGCACGATCTCGGTGAGCCCCAGGTCCACCGGCTGCCGGTTGAGACTGGCGAAGGCCGTCACCCGGATGAGCGCGCCCTCCAGCTCACGGATGTTGCGGGAGATACGGGAGGCGATGAACTCCAGCACCTCCGGCGGGGCGTTGAGCTGCTCCTGCACCGCCTTCTTGCGCAGGATCGCGATGCGGGTCTCCAACTCGGGCGGCTGTACGTCGGTGGTCAGCCCCCACTCGAAACGATTCCGCAGCCGGTCCTCCAGCGTGACCAGCTGCTTCGGCGGCCGGTCGGAGGAGAGCACGATCTGCTTGTTGGCGTTGTGGAGCGTATTGAAGGTGTGGAAGAACTCCTCCTGCGTCGACTCCTTGCTCGCCAGGAACTGGATGTCGTCGACGAGCAGGATGTCCACATCGCGGTACCGCTTGCGGAAGGTGTCGCCCTTCCCGTCGCGGATCGAGTTGATGAACTCGTTGGTGAACTCCTCGGAGCTGACGTACCGCACCCGCGTGCCCGGGTACAGGCTCCGCGCGTAGTGCCCGATGGCGTGCAGCAGATGGGTCTTGCCGAGCCCCGACTCCCCGTAGACGAACAGCGGGTTGTACGCCTTCGCGGGTGCCTCGGCCACCGCGACGGCCGCGGCGTGCGCGAAGCGGTTCGAGGCCCCGATGACGAAGGTGTCGAAGAGGTACTTCGGATTCAGCCGGGCGTGCGGCTCGCCGGGGCCGGGGGCCGGGGACGGCTGGGCGCCCATCGGGCCGGTGCCTCCGCCCGGCCGGCCGGTGCCCGCGCCGGGGCGGTGCTGCGGCTCCGGCAGCTCGGGGCGGGAGCGCTCGGTGTGCGACGGCTCGTACCCGTGGCGCTCCGGCGGCTGCGGACGGTAATCGTGCTGCGACTGCTGCGGACCCCGGCCGCCGTACGGCTCGCGCCACTGGTCGGCGGAAGGCTCGCGGTCCTGGAAGCCGCCGAGCCGGGGCTGCTGCCAGGACAGGTCCTCCTGGGTGCGCGGCCAGGCGCCGGGCTCCGGGCGCTGCTGCTGGTAGTCCGGGTAGGCGGGGCGCGCGGTCGGCATGCCGTCGTCGGAGGACCGGTTCCCGTAGCCGTCGTACGCGTCGCCGTGCCGGCCCTCGTCGTGCTGGGGGCCCTGGTAGCGGTGGGGCGGCTGGGGGGACTGGTGCATCGGGGGCGCGGGCGGGCCCGACGGTTCGCCGGCCGAGTCGTCCACCGTGATCGCGATCCGGATGGGGCGTCCGCACTCGCGGCTCAGCGTCTCGCTGATGAGAGGGGCGAGGCGGCCCTCCAGGACCCGCTTGCCCCATTCGTTGGGGACGGCCAGCAGCGCGGTGTCGGCCACCAGGGCGAGCGGCTGGCAGCGCTCGATCCACTGCTTGTCCTTCGGCTCGATGCCCTGCTGCCCCTCCCCGAGGAGTTGCTCCAGCACGCGTGGCCACACTGCGGCAAGATCGGCAGGTACGTCAGCCACAAGGCACGCTCTCTCGCTGGTCCCACGAATGTGTGGTTCTCGGGACGGTTGGGGTCGGGGTGGGTGAGGACCGGCAGGCGGGAAGAAAAAGAACCGGAGTTCAGTCACGGTAGTCAGCACGACCCGCGTCGTTCAAGTCGTTGTCCACAGGCTGTGCACAATGGGAGGCCCGACAGGGTCGGTTTGACCGGATGGCGTAGCCGCGCGTACCGTGACCAGGTCGAGTTGTCGATGGCTGCTGCCGCCTGCCTCCGATGGGCAAAGATCACGATCAGTGATCGTGAAGCGGTGCACTAGAGCGTTTACGCGAGTCCCTCGTGGGCGCACGGTGACAGCCAGGCGATGTCCCGCCAACACCCGAGTCATTTCTGGAGCCCCCGAGTGAGCAAGCGCACCTTCCAGCCGAACAACCGTCGTCGCGCGAAGACCCACGGCTTCCGGCTGCGGATGCGCACCCGTGCCGGCCGCGCGATTCTCGCGTCCCGCCGCAGCAAGGGTCGCGCCAGCCTGTCCGCCTGATCGCGTACAGGTCGTCATGACGTGCTGCCTTCCGAGAATCGGCTGAGGCGGCGCGAGGACTTCGCGACCGCAGTACGACGAGGACGCCGGGCCGGTCGTCCGCACCTCGTCGTCCATCTACGCAGCGGTGCAACCGACCCGCACGTGACTGGGGAGAACGTTCCCCCGCCGCGTGCGGGTTTCGTTGTCAGCAAGGCCGTGGGTGGTGCGGTCGTACGCACTGCGGTGAAGCGCAAGCTTCGTCACCTGGTCCGAGAACGGCTCGCCCTGCTGCCCCCCGGTAGCCTGGTTGTGGTGCGAGCGTTGCCCGGAGCGGGTGACGCCGGCCATGAACAGCTGGCCCGAGACCTGGACGCCGCGTTTCAGCGGCTGCTGGGAGGGGGCGTGCGATGAAGTACCCGCTGCTGGCTCTCATCAAGCTGTACCAGTGGACGATCAGCCCACTCCTCGGGCCGGTCTGCCGGTACTACCCGTCGTGTTCCCACTACGGGTATACGGCGATCGACCGGCACGGAGCGATCAAGGGAACAGCGCTGACGGCCTGGCGCATCCTGCGATGCAATCCGTGGTCCCCCGGCGGCGTGGACTATGTGCCACCACGCAAACGTCCGCGTTGGCACGAGATGCTGCGCAGCGCCATACGCGGCAGCAAGGGCGGGGACTCCGCCGCTGACGTGCCTTCCGGGGGGTCGGCCAACGACCTCCCGAGTTCGGCCGCAGAGACTTCGCCCAATGCTCAAGGAGCTTGATTAGTGGACACGATTGCCAGTCTGTTCAGCTTCATCACCTGGCCCGTCTCCTGGGTCATCGTCCAGTTCCACAAGTTGTACGGGGCGATCTTCGGCCCCGACACGGGATGGGCCTGGGGTCTGTCCATCGTGTCCCTCGTGGTGCTGATCCGTATCTGTCTGATCCCGCTGTTCGTCAAGCAGATCAAGTCGACGCGGAACATGCAGCTGCTCCAGCCGAAGATGAAGGCGATCCAGGAGCGCTACAAGAGCGACAAGCAGCGTCAGTCCGAAGAGATGATGAAGCTGTACAAGGAGACGGGTACCAACCCGCTCTCCTCGTGCCTCCCCATCCTCGCGCAGTCGCCGTTCTTCTTCGCGCTCTACCACGTACTCTCCGCGATCGCCTCGAACAAGAAGATCGGCGTCATCGACCAGTCGCTGCTGGACAGCGCGCGTCAGGCGCACATCTTCGGCGCCCCGCTGGCCGCCAAGTTCATGGACAGTGCGGAGAAGGTCCAGAGCCTCGGCGCCTCGCTGACCGACGTCCGGGTCGTCACCGCGGTCATGATCGTGCTGATGTCGGCCTCGCAGTTCTTCACGCAGCGCCAGCTGATGACGAAGAACGTCGACCTCACGGTCAAGACGCCGTACATGCAGCAGCAGAAGATGCTGATGTACATCTTCCCGGTGATCTTCGCCGTCATGGGTATCAACTTCCCCGTCGGTGTCCTCGTCTACTGGCTGACCACCAACGTCTGGACCATGGGTCAGCAGATGTACGTGATCAACCAGAACCCGACGCCGGGCAGCAAGGCCCAGGACCACTACCTCGAGCGGCTCCTCAAGAGCGTCACCGCCCACGGCGAGGTCCGCGGCCGGACCCGGCGCAACACCGTCAAGCGGATCGTGGCCAAGGGCCCGGACCGCAACGACATCGAGCGCAAGTTCGTCGTCGGCCTGGCCAAGCTGGGCCTCGCCCCGCAGGAGGACGGCACCGTCGCCAAGAGCGACACCGCCATCGCCGACGCCGAGGGCAGCGGTGCACAGCGCCGCCAGCCCAAGCGGCAGACCAAGTCGCAGCGCCAGACCGGTGCCGCACACCTGGGTGGGACCAAGGACGGTGTCTCCGGCGAGACCGCGTCCAAGACCTCCCTGCAGAAGGGCGCCGCGCAGGGCGCCAAGCCGAAGCCGGCGGGCAAGGCCGCGTCCGGTTCCTCACGCCAAGCCAAGTCCGGACAGCGCAAGGGTCCGCAGGGGCCCAAGCACCCGTCCAAGAAGTAAGAAGGAGTCCATCCGTGACGGAAGGCACCACCTCCACGGCCGCTGAGGGCAGCGACACTCTGACCCGCCTTGAGCAGGAAGGCGAGATCGCAGCGGACTACCTCGAGGGCCTGCTCGACATCGCCGATCTCGACGGCGACATCGACATGGACGTCGAGGCGGACCGGGCCGCAGTCTCGATCATCAGCGAGTCGGCGCGCGATCTGCAGAAGCTCGTGGGGCGCGACGGCGAGGTCCTGGAAGCCCTCCAGGAGCTGACGCGGCTGGCCGTGCACCGGGAGACCGGCGACCGGAGCCGTCTGATGCTGGACATCGCCGGGTTCCGGGCCAAGAAGCGCACGGAGCTCGCCGAGCTGGGTGCCAAGGCGGCGGACAAGGTCAAGAGCACCGGTGAGCCGGTGAAGCTGAAGCCGATGACCCCGTTCGAGCGCAAGGTCGTGCACGACGCGGTCGCCGCGGCGGGTCTCCGCAGTGAATCGGAGGGCGAGGAGCCGCAGCGCTTCGTCGTCGTTCTGCCGGCCTGACCGGCTCCTTTACCTGTCGGCCCCGTCTGTTCGCAGACGGGGCCGATCTTTGTCAGCCTGATAGACAGCCACCCATGGTGCGGTAGTGCGGTATGGAAGGACGGTCCCCCGTGACGGAGGAAGTAGCGCTTCCCGAGGCGCCGGAAGAGGCCCGGACAGTATTCGGTGAGAGCTTTCCCGAAGCTGTCCGGTACGCGGAACTGCTGGCGGATGCGGGGGTCACACGCGGTCTGATCGGTCCGCGCGAGGTTCCGCGCCTGTGGGAGAGGCATCTGCTGAACTGCGCGGTGCTCTCCGAGGTCGTCCCCGAGGGGGTCACGGTCTGCGATGTCGGCTCGGGCGCGGGGCTCCCGGGCATCCCCCTGGCGCTGGTGCGCCGGGACCTGAAGATCACCCTGCTGGAACCGCTGCTGCGCCGGACGAACTTCCTCCAGGAGGTCGTCGAGCTGCTGGGCCTCGACCATGTGACGGTCGTACGCGGCCGGGCTGAGGAGGTCCTCGGTTCCCTGCAGCCCGTGCATGTGGTCACCGCCCGCGCGGTGGCGCCACTGGACCGGCTGGCCGGCTGGGGCGTGCCCCTGCTGCGGCCCTACGGCGAGATGCTCGCGCTCAAGGGCGACACCGCGGAGGAAGAGATCAATGGTGCCCGTGCCGCGCTCAGCAAGCTGGGTGTGGTGGAGACCGAGGTGCTGCATGTCGGCGAAGGCGTGGTTGATCCACTGTCCACGGTGGTCCGTGTGGTCGTCGGCGAGAGTCCGGGGGGTGTGAGGTTCGCCGCAAAGCGGGCCAAGGCCGCCCGGAGCAGCCGGACACGGCGCCGCCGCTGAGCCTGGTGCCGGCCTCGTGCCCCATAGGCGTGGAGCGTACGGGGCCCACGCGGAGTGTCGTGACTCCGTGGCCACGCTGCGGAGGCATCGTGTTTCACGTGAAACGTCGTTCGCTGCTGCATGGAATCATCGGTCGCGGTCATGAGGCAGCCGCCCCTCCCTATCGCAGGCCCGTTAGGGCTCCGGAGTTGTCCACAGACGTGGTTTCATCCACAGAAGAGCGGGCCTCGCTGGTTCACGACCCCGAAACCATGACAGGCTCTGCTCATTGCGAGCCTGAAGTCGAGGAGAGTGAATCCTTGCGGTCCGACGCCAACATCGCGGGGCCGATGACCGATCCGGTCCCCGGCCCCCGAACCGAATCGGCGGGAGACGGTGTTTCACGTGAAACACCGCCGCCGATGGACGACACCCCCATCGGTCGCGCGGCCCAGCTGGCGGTGGAAGCCCTCGGCCGTGCCGGTGAAGGGCTGCCGAGGCCCGAGCAGACGCGCGTCATGGTGGTGGCCAACCAGAAGGGCGGGGTGGGCAAGACCACCTCCACGGTCAACCTCGCCGCGTCACTGGCCTTGCACGGTGCACGTGTCCTGGTGGTGGACCTCGACCCGCAGGGCAATGCCTCCACGGCTCTGGGCATCGACCATCACGCCGAAGTTCCCTCAATCTATGACGTCCTGGTGGAGAGCAAGCCGCTCTCCGACGTGGTCCAGCCCGTCAAGGACGTCGAAGGCCTCTTCTGCGCCCCGGCCACCATCGATCTCGCCGGTGCGGAGATCGAGCTGGTGTCGCTGGTGGCGCGGGAGAGTCGACTCCAGCGCGCCATCCAGGCGTATGAGCAGCCGCTGGACTACATCCTGATCGACTGCCCGCCCTCTCTGGGCCTGCTGACGGTCAACGCACTGGTGGCCGGTGCGGAGGTACTGATCCCCATCCAGTGCGAGTACTACGCGCTGGAGGGGCTGGGTCAGCTCCTGCGTAACGTCGAGTTGGTACGGGGCCACTTGAACCCCGATCTTCATGTGTCGACGATTCTGCTCACCATGTACGACGGCCGTACCCGGCTGGCGTCGCAGGTGGCGGAGGAGGTGCGCAGTCACTTCGGCAAGGAGGTGCTGCGGACCAGCATCCCCCGGTCGGTCCGTATCTCCGAGGCGCCGAGCTACGGGCAGACCGTGCTCACCTACGACCCCGGTTCCAGCGGATCGCTGTCGTACCTCGAAGCCGCTCGGGAGATCGCGCTGCGCGGGGTCGGGGTGCATTACGAGGGCCAGCACGCCCACACGGGTGGTTCGATCAGTCAGCAGAGCAATTCGGAGGGGATCCAGTGAGTGAGCGTCGTCGAGGGTTGGGGCGAGGGCTCGGTGCCCTGATCCCTGCCGCTCCGCAGGAGAAGCAGTTGCCGTCCACCGGGGCCGGGTCCGGCTCGCCGGTTCTCACCACGGAACGCGGTGTGGCCGCTGCCAAGGTGACCACGCTGGGGGCCAATCCGGTGGTGCCGGAGCCGAGCGCGCCGGTCTCCGATGCACGGGTCGCGGGCGACGTGGCCGGTGCGTACTTCGCCGAGGTACCGCTCGACTCCATCACGCCGAATCCGCGTCAGCCGCGTGAGGTCTTCGACGAGGACGCGCTGGCGGAACTGGTCACCTCCATCAAGGAGGTGGGTCTGCTCCAGCCGGTCGTGGTGCGGAAGACCGGGGCCGACCGCTTCGAGCTCATCATGGGTGAGCGGCGATGGAGGGCCTGTCGGGAGGCCGGCCTGGAGCGTATCCCGGCCATCGTCCGTGCCACCGACGACGAGAAGCTTCTGCTGGATGCCCTCCTGGAGAACCTGCACCGGGCTCAGCTGAACCCGCTGGAGGAGGCGGCCGCGTACGACCAGCTCCTCAAGGACTTCAAGTGCACGCATGACCAGCTGGCCGACCGGATCGGAAGGTCCCGGCCCCAGGTGTCCAACACGCTGCGGCTGCTGCGGCTGTCGGCGCCGGTCCAGCGCAGGGTCGCCGCAGGAGTGCTGTCGGCGGGCCACGCGCGAGCCCTGCTCTCGGTGGACGACTCCGAGGAGCAGGACAAGCTGGCCCATCGCATCGTGGCCGAGGGTCTTTCGGTGCGTGCCGTTGAGGAGATCGTGACGCTCATGGGCTCCGGACCCACGAGCACCAAGAAGGCCAAGGGTCCTCGGGCGGGCGCCCGGGTCTCCCCGGCGCTCTCCGATCTGGCGTCCCGGCTCTCCGACCGCTTCGAGACCCGGGTGAAGGTCGACCTGGGGCAGAAGAAGGGCAAGATCGTCGTCGAGTTCGCCTCGATGGAGGACCTGGACCGCATCCTCGGCAGCCTCGCGCCGGGCGAGGGCCGGGTGCTGGACCGGGCTCAGTCCGAGGAGCCGGTCGAGGACGACGAGAGCTGATTTCCCCCTGGACGCTCATGCTGCGGGCGGGCTGTTTCCGGTTCACGGAATACAGCCCGCCCTTTGCTATCTCGCGGTGTCGGCTTGATTCAGGGGTAGTTACGATGCGTGTTGGCAGGTCATTTCCGTCCACGACGCGGTGGGCGAGAGAAGTGAGGAACAGCCTTCATGGGGCGTCGGCTCGTACCACTCACGCTGGACAACCTTCCCGACCTTCCCCGGCGCTGCCGCTCCTGTGTGTTCTGGGAGCTCGACCCGGTCAGCGGTGAGGCCGCCGTCAAGAACGGAACGGCCGACCGGGAGAAGGAGGCGTGGATCTCCGGAGTGCTTTTGGAGTGGGGCTCCTGCGGGCGTGTGGTGTACGTCGACGATGTACCGGCCGGCTTCGTGCTCTATGCCCCGCCTGCCTATGTCCCGCGAGCCACCGCCTTTCCGACGAGTCCGGTCTCCTCCGACGCCGTGCAGTTGATGACGGGGTTGATCATGCCGGGGTACCGGGGGCAGGGGTTGGGACGGGTCATGGTGCAGACCGTGGCCAAGGACCTGATCCGCCGGGGCTTCAAGGCGATCGAAGCCTTTGGGGACGCCCGCTGGAAGGAGCCGGCCTGTGTACTGCCGGCCGACCATCTGCTGGCGGTGGGGTTCAAGACCGTACGGCCGCACCCGGTCCACCCGCGGCTGCGGCTGGAACTGCGTACGACGCTCTCCTGGAAGGAAGACGTCGAGATGGCTTTGGACCGGCTCCTGGGAGCGGTGCAGAAGGAGCCTGCGCTGCGGCCGTTGTGAGCCGTTCCCCGAGGCATGCGGTGAGCAGGGGCGCCGGAGCATGAGAAACGGGCCCGTCCTTGGCGGACGGGCCCGTTTCACGTGAAACAAGCAGACGCGGGTTCTGCCTTACTCGGCGATGAAGCCCGAGAGCTCGCGAAGGATCGCGGCCTTCGGCTTGGCGCCCACGATGGTCTTGGCGACCTCGCCACCCTGGTAGACGTTCAGCGTCGGAATGGACATGACGCCGTACTTGGCGGCCGTGGCCGGGTTCTCGTCGATGTTGAGCTTCACGACCTCGATCTCGCCGTGCTCCGCCGCGATGGCCTCCAGCGACGGGGCGATCTGACGGCACGGGCCGCACCAGGCGGCCCAGAAGTCCACCAGAACCGGCTTGTCGCTCTTGAGGACATCCTGCTCGAAGGAGTCGTCGGTCACGTTCTTCAGGGCGCCGGCCACGGCGTCCTCCTTAACTTCGTGGGGTGTGGGTGGGGAGGTGAATGAGGCGCGGGTCAGACGGTGGCTGCGGAAGCGGCCTTCTCGTCGTCGGCGAGCGCAGCGAGGAAGCGCTCGGCGTCGAGGGCGGCGGAGCAGCCGGTGCCGGCTGCGGTGATCGCCTGGCGGTAGGTGTGGTCGACGACATCGCCGGCGCCGAAGACCCCGGTCACGTTGGTGCGCGTCGAGGGCGCGGCGACCTTGAGGTAGCCCTCGTCGTCCAGGTCGAGCTGACCCTTGAACAGTTCGGTGCGCGGGTCGTGGCCGACGGCGATGAACAGACCAGTCACGGCCAGCTCGGACGTCTCGCCGGTCTTGGTGTTGCGGAGGGTCACCCCGGCCAGCTTCTGCTCGCCGTTGACGCCGGCAACCTCGCTGTCCCAGGCGAACTTGATCTTCGGGTCGGCGAAGGCGCGTTCCTGCATGGTCTTGGAGGCGCGCAGCGTGTCACGGCGGTGGATGATGGTGACCGACTTGGCGAAGCGCGAAAGGAAGGTCGCCTCCTCCATCGCGGTGTCGCCACCGCCGACCACGGCGATGTCCTGGTCCTTGAAGAAGAAGCCGTCGCAGGTCGCGCACCAGGAGACGCCGCGTCCGGAGAGCGCGTCCTCGTTGGGAAGACCGAGCTTGCGGTGCTGCGAGCCCGTCGTCACGATGACTGCCTTGGCGCGGTGGACCGTTCCGGCGGTGTCGGTGACGGTCTTGATGTCACCGGTCAGGTCGACGGAGACCACGTCGTCGGGGACCAGCTCGGCACCGAAGCGCTCGGCCTGGGCGCGCATGTTGTCCATGAGCTCCGGGCCCATGATCCCGTCCTGGAAACCGGGGAAGTTCTCCACATCGGTGGTGTTCATGAGGGCGCCACCGGCGGTGACGGCTCCCTCGAAGACCAGCGGCTTCAGCGAGGCGCGCGCGGTGTAAAGGGCGGCTGTGTAGCCGGCCGGGCCAGAGCCAATGATGATCACATTACGCACGTCGCTCACGGGTTTCTTCCTCGTCTCTGCAGACTGCCTACTGTCCACGCCTACTGGGGCCGGTTCAACGACTCTCACCCCACCCAACGGATTTTATGGGGGATGCATTCCCCGATGTGTCGGGGCGCCTGCAGTGTGCTGTCAGGGACGTGTGTAGGGGTGTGTCAGCAGCAGCGCTCCCTTGGTGGGGGGCTCGGCGCCGACGCAGGCGGCATCCACCACATAGGCCTGGACGCTGGTCGGGTCCGTGGGGTGCGGCAGGACGACGAGGAAGGCGGCGACGCCTTCGTAGGTGCCCTTCTCGATGGCGAGGGCGGGGGTGTCCTGCCCGATGCCCTTCGTCACGCACTCCGGCACTGTCACAGAGGGCGCGCGGAACGGGGAGTCGGGCGCTGTGGAGTCGGAGGGGGCCGTCTGGAGGGAAGGCTCGCTCTGGGGAGAGGACTTGGACCCGACGGACGGGGCGTGCTCCTTGGAGCCCGAGTCCTGGGCGGTGGGCGGGGCGGCGTGCGGTTCCAGCAGAGCGTGCACCTGGTCCTGGAGAGAGGACTGGGTGAACGTTGTGGAACGGCTTTCGGCTGCGGTGTCCCGACTCAGTGCGGGGGCGTTGCTGCTGCTCTGAGCGGCAGGCATGTTCTGGAGCAGGAAGACACCCATGCCGGCCAGGGCGGCGGCCCCGAACGCGGTGGCGAGTACGGCGGTGCGGCGTCGGTGGCGTCCGGTACGGCGGCCCGGCCCGGTACCCGCACGGGCGTGCCCGGCGGGGCGGTCCGCCGATTCCGGCCGAGATGAGGGGGCCGGGGCTATGGGCTGGGGTTTGGTTTCACGTGAAACATCGGCGGCCGGGCCTGATTCCGTGAGCCGGGCCAAGGCCTCGGCGGCGAGGGCGGCGTCGAGGCGTTCGGCGATGTCCGCAGGCATGGGTTCCGGCGCGGGCAGGTCGCCGAGCAGCCCGCGGATCTCCTCCAGCGACGCGAGAACGTCTCCGCAGGGTTCGCAGACAGCGGTGTGGTCGCGCACCTCAGCGGCGCGGGGGTCGGGGAGCAGGCCCTCGGTCAGGTCGGAGATCTCCGAGACGTCTGGGTGCTGGGTCGTGTCGGCTGTTGATGTCATCGGTGTCCACCTCCGCCCTTCATCGCTGTGGGACCGCTGGTGTCGGTGTCTCGTGGCCCGGCTGCCGGTGGGACGGATGTTCTGCGAGTCCGGTTCCCTTGCGGCTCGGCTGCCCGTTCGCGGTCACCTCCGTCGCTGCGGAGGTGGGCCAGCAGAGGGGCCAGGCGGGCGCGGCCTCTGGCGCACCGGCTCTTCACGGTGCCCACGGGTACGTCGAGGATGTGGGCGGTCTCGGCCACCGGGTATCCCTGCATGTCCACGAGGACGAGGGCCGCGCGTTGTTCGGCGGGGAGTGTGGCCAGGGCCGCCAGGAGTTCGCGGTGGAGGTCGTGGCGCTCCGCCGGTGCCTCCGCCGACTCGTGGGGCTCCAGGAGCTGGTCCAGTCGTTCCGGGTCGTCGACCGGTGAGGTTTTCCGTGACGCGGCCTTTCGGACCCGGTCGAGGCAGGCGTTCACCGTGATGCGGTGCAGCCAGGTGGTGACGGCGGACTGGCCGCGGAAGGTGTGGGCGGCGCGAAAGGCGGACACCAGGGCGTCCTGGACCGCGTCGGCGGCTTCCTCCCGGTCGCCCAGCGTCCGCAGGGCCACGGCCCAGAGGCGGTCGCGGTGACGTCGCGCCAGCTCCCCGAAGGCTTCCGGATCACCGGCGACGTGCCGGGCCAATAGATCCTGGTCGGTCGTCCGACAAAGATCATCAGCCATTGGCTCCAAGCCCCCCCCTCGCCGTCATCGACCTTACACGTATTCAAACCAGTCCGTCCCCGAAAGTAAATGGCCGGTACTGCATACGCCCAATCGTTGACTCGGCTACCTCATCCATCCGGATCGAATAAAAATTTCCAGGAAGCGCCCTAAAGAGCTCGTAACGTGATCTTCGACCGTTGGGTTCAGTACCGTTTGTGACCGGCTCCCTACTTGTTTGCGGCACTCGGGCCACGAACAAGTAGGGATAATCCGTTTCGCCGGAGCCGCTAGGGGGTTCGAAGCTACCTATCGAATCACCCAGGGCCTCGGAGGATAGAGAGCTTCGACTTCTTGGTGTAGATCGACCGGATCTCCCCTTTTTCCGACAAAATGGGCAGGCTGCTAGTTCTCTGAGTCAGTAGTTCTTTTCAGATAACCGACGGTTGAGCAAGTCGTCGCCGGCCAGAAAGACGACTCAGCTGCGTCGGCCAAACTTCCTGCTGAAGTTGACCTCACTTGTGTGTGATGAGACCCCGACATGTGTTTGGCGCAGATGAGGATGGTGCGCACTGTGCTCTCTTATCACTGAGGTCGAACTCGTGGAGTCGTGGGGGCCAACGGCCTGCCGTCCCGGCGATATTACCGGGTCATGCGGGAAATATCGACTGCAATAAATGATGTGCAATGCAAGGGGGAGTCTCGCATTGCCGAAGTTCTGCTATCTGTTCTCCAAGATCAAGCTCGATCTTGTGAAGGTCTATGAGAATTCACTTGACGTGGTGAGAACTTCCGATCTGCGCGCTGACGAGTGAAGATCGCTGGTCTGCCTCGTGGTGAAGTTTGCCAGGGCCATGGCGGCGTGGGCGAGGGACGTCAGGAAACAGAGTGACCAGGTACGCCACGGGTGGCACCAGGGTGGACACGAGTCTTCTTGCTCCGACCGGTCGGCGGTATTACCGCAAGAGGAAGGCTCATGCCGCAGCCCTACTGCCACTCGATCGGACCCGATCGGAATTACCAAAGGGAACCCGCCGCGTCGAGAGGGTCACCTCGTCCGAGAATTCACCTAATGTGGCGAGGTGCCAAGGAATGAGACATCGGTTATTCCTTGTTTGTATCCGGCCTGACTGTATTGATCGCCATCGGCGTACGGTGCGGCAGTTATCCACAGAAGTACATAGCGTGATTCCACAGGGGTTTTTGCTTGTGGCTTCATCAGGGTGGTCGATGTCGTCGACTCGGCGATTTTTCTCAGCGAGGTGATGGGTTTCACCGGGGTCAACGAGTCCACTGCATAAAGCGAGATACTGGTGTGATCGCCTCCGTATCGGAGTGCGATGGAGGCACCCGAGACGTTCTGAGGCGAGCCGAGATCATAAATGATGCCGACTCCCTTCTTGAACGGGGCCAGTACAGGGCCGTCGTAGTAGGTCTTGGTGCGCCAGAACGACGTGCGGTCCTTGTCGTAGGTGCTTGTGACACCGTCGATGTTTTGTGGCGACCCGTCCGGATAGAACTCGCTGGCGGTGCGGATGGGCAGGATTTTCGGTGTTGCCTGCTTGGCATCCCCCTTTTCACCGTCCGGGTTGGTCTGGGTGGTGCCGGGGTCGTCGCTCGAGTTGTTGTTGCGGTCGATGAGCGTTTCGGCGAGCTGCCAGCTGCCCAGGCCCAGTGCGGCGATCAGCAGTGCGGAGACGGCCCACTTCAGGGCCCGCCCGGTGCGGCTCTGCAGTGGGGCCGGTGGCACGGGGACGACGGGCTGGGTCACCCCGGCGCCGGGCATGGCCGGCCGGCCGTACGTGCCCTGCTGGTAGGTGGTCCGCTGGTACTCGGGCGGGGCGGTGAAGACGGGCTCGGGCGGCCGGATGCGGGGCATCGCCGCCACGGCCTTGGCCAGCTCGTCCGGTGTGGTGCAGGGCTGTTCCTGGCGGGACGCGGTGGCTCCGTCGTTGGCGAGGGCCCGCATGGCGATCTCGGACAGGCCCCGGTGCACCCCCGCCCGGACCTGGTCGGGCGGGAGCAGACCGATGCCCTTGGGTAGTCCGGTGAGCCCGTACGCGTCGCTCTCGTACGGCCAGCGCTGGGTCAGCGCGGCGTACAGCAGGGCGCCGATGGCCTCCGTGTCGGCGCGCTGGGGGCCGTCGGAGGTGATGCCCCGCAGCGCGGCGTTCACCGCGAGGCCGCGGATGCGGTACTGGCCGGACGAACTGCGCAGCACGGCGCCGGGGGTCAGTCTGAGGTGGGCCAGGCCCTCCCGGTGTGCGGCGGCCATGGCCTGGGAGACCTGGCTGACGAGCTGGTAGGCGTCATGGGCGTCCATCGGGCCGGCGCCGAACAGGGCCGTCAGCTCGGTGGCGTCGGGGAGCCATTCGTGGACGACGTAGACGAGGTCGTCCTCCTCGACGGCGTCGAGGACCTGGACGAAGCGCGGGTCGCCCAGCAGGGCGGCGGACCGTGCGGCGGCCAGGACGGAGCGGGCCCTCGGGTGATCCGCGGTGAGGAGGTGGACGCCGACCGCGCGGCGGAGCTTCTCGTCCACGGCCCGCCAGCTGCTGAAGCCGTCCAGCCGGGTGACGCACTCCTCCAGCCGGTAGCGGCGGGCCAGTCTGTGTCCGCTGTGCAGGTCCGGGGCGGCCGGGTAAGTCTCGGAAGCGGTCTGCCCGCCGTCCTCCCCCTGGGAGTCCGTGTCCGCCGCGTCCTGCGCTTCTGCCGTCCCGTCGGTCGTGGCCTCGTCCGCCTTGGCGGTCAGCGGCTCGTCCCCGCTGTCTGCGGCCACGTCGACGGCAGCCGTGCTACGTTCCGCCACCGTCGTTCCTGCCTCCCCATCCGTTGCGCGATGCCAGCCAGCTCTGCACAGTCACGCCAATTGTGCCCACACTCCGGCGCTATGCACGACACGCGGAGACCGGCGATGGTTGTGCGGTGCGGCCGTTCTCAGCGGCCGAGCCGTCCCCTGACCATGCCGACCATGCCGTTGATCTCCTCGATGCGCATCCTCTTGGCGGCGACGAAGAACACTCCCAGGAGCAGGGCCCCGCCGCACACCAGAGCGACGAGCGAACCGAGCGCCCCGTTCCCCAGTACGTTCAGCAGCCCGAAGCCGGCCGCCCCGCCCACCACGGTGGCGGGCAGCGCGGCGAGGCACAGCCGGGCGTAGGTGCGGACGACGTGCGCGCCGTCCAGGTCGCCGCCCAGGCGGTTGCGCAGTCGGCGCCAGGCGATCCCGACGCCCACCGCGTACGCGAGGCCGTAGGAGGCCGCCATGCCGACCACGGCCCACCGGGCGGGCAGGACGACGTAGCAGAGGGCCGAGGCCGCCGCGTTGACCACAGCGACGATGACGGTGTTGTAGAAGGGTGTGCGGGTGTCCTCGTACGCGTAGAACCCGCGCAGCACCACGTACTGCACGGAGTACGGGATCAGGCCGAGGCCGAAGGCCATCAGGATGAAGCCCATGGAGCGGGCGGCCTCGGGGCCGGTGGAGGCGTAGAGCAGGGTGCACATCGGAACGCCCAGGGCGAGGAACGCGAAGGCGACCGGCACGATGGCCACGGCGGAGTTGCGCAGCCCCTGCGAGATGTCGTCGCGGACGGCGCCGGGGTCGTTGTCGTGGGCGGCGCGGGAGATGCGGGGCAGCAGGGCGGCCATGACCGAGACGGTGATGATCGCCTGCGGCATGCCCCAGATCAGCTGGGCGTTGGAGTAGGCGAGGAAGCCCGCTCCGTCCTTGCCCGAGGCGTGGCCGGCCGCAGTCGCGAGCTGGGTGACGACGAGCACACCGGCCTGGTTGGCGAAGACGAACAGGACCGTCCACTTGGCGAGTTTGACCGTCTTGCCGAGCCCGTGGCCCTTCCAGTCGAACCGGGGGCGGAAGCGGAACCCGGCCTCGCGGAGGTACGGGATCATGGCCAGCGCCTGGACGACCAGGCCGAGCAGGGTGCCGATGCCCAGGAGGCGCACGCCGTCCGGCGGGATCGTGTCCACACCCATCCGGGACTCGTGGGAGGTGCCGTAGACCCAGATGAACATGCCGAAGGTGAAGATCATGACGATGTTGTTCAGGACCGGGGTCCACATCATCGCGCCGAACTTGCCGCGGGCGTTGAGGATCTGGCCCATCACGACGTGCACACCCATGAAGAAGATGGTGGGCAGGCAGTAGCGGGCGAAGGTGACGGCGACGCTGTTGGCCGCCGGTTCGTCCGCAATAGTCGAGGACATCAGCCGGATGAGCCAGGGAGCCGCGAAGACCGCCACGGCGACGATCAGGCCGAGAGCGACCATCACCAGGGTCAGCAGCCGGTTGGCGTACGCCTCGCCGCCGTCCTTGTCCTCCTTCATGGAGCGGACGAGCTGCGGGACGAAGACGGAGTTGAGGCCGCCGCCCACGGTGAGGATGTAGATCATCGTGGGCAGCGTGTAGGGGATGGTGAAGCTGTCACCGAGCATCGCCGCGCCGAGTGCCGCGGTGATCACGAGGCTGCGGACGAAGCCGGTGAGGCGCGAGACGAGCGTGCCGGCCGCCATGACCGCACTGGACTTCAACAGGCCGGAGGCGCGGCCCCCGGACTTGGGCGGCGCGGGGGCGGGCTCGGGCTGTGCGGGTGCCGGGGAGGCGGCGGGGCCTTCCTGGTCCCGGAAGAGGTGGGCGAAGGCGTCGGGCTCGTCGTGGTCGGCGGAGGCCTGCGTGACGAGATCGTCCACGCCGACGAACTGGGTCGTCGCGGCGTTGTCGCCGTACGGGAGGTGGCGGGAGGGTCCGGCGGGCTCGGGCGGCGGGGTCTGCGCCCAGATCCGGGGGTCGGGGGCGTACTGGGCCGCCGGGGGCTGCTGGTAGAGCGGCTGCGGCTGCTGGTAGGTGCCCGGGGGCGGCGGCGGGTGCGCGGCACGGTCGTACAGCGCCTCGTTCACCGGGTCCTGGGCGGAGAGGTCCTGCGCCCGGTAGGGGTCGTAGTCGTACGCGGACTGCAGATACGGGTCCGGTGCGGGCTGCTGTTCCGGCCCAGGGGGCACCGGAGGACCGCCGGAGTAGCCGGCCCCGCCCGTACCCTGACCGCGGTCACCGTCGTACGGCGCGTTCATCGAAACCCCACCTCATCGTCCCCGGCCGACCGGCCACGACAGACATCGCTCAACGGTCCACTTTCTCACCCGTGCCGGACGGCTCCGTGCTTTCGGGACCGGTGTCCGGCGTCGGGTCACTCGGCTGCTCGGGTTCACCGCCGCCGTCGCCCGTCGCGCCGCCCGCGTTGGCGCGCTTGCGGTGTGCATACATCCTGATGCCCGCGAGGACCAGCAGCAGCAGTCCGCCGGCGATCACCAGGAGCACCGTCGGGGTGATCTCGGAGACCTTCACGGTGAAGGCCATTTCCTCACCGTAGGGGGTGCCGTCCTTCGTGTAGAGCTGTGCGGTCATCTGGACCTGGCCGTTGATGTTGGCCGCCGCGTCGAACTTGACCGACTGGCTGTGCCCGGCGCCGATCCGGATGGGCTGCTCCGCGATGCTCCCGCCGTCGTTCAGCTTGAGCCGGGTCGCGTTGTCCGACTTGAGCCGCAGCACCAGGTTCTCCACGTCCTGGAGCAGCCTGTTCTGCACGGTCACGGGGATCGTGGCGCTGCGCCCGGACAGGGTGATGTCGGACTTCGGTACGAGCTGCACCTCGCCGACGAGCCCCTGCAGATAGGTGCGCACCGAGTCCCGGTACTGCTGGGCCTTCAGCGGCTTGCCCCGCCATGTGGTGGACATGGACCGGTTGACGGCGTTGCCGAAGGGCGTCACGACCCGCTCGGGGTGGGTGAGGATGACCTGGAAGTTGTCGAGCGAGGACTGGATGGACTTGATGTCCTGGAACGCCTGGGGAAGCAGCTCCTGGTGGCGCAGCTTCTTCGGGTACCGGGAGGCAGGGGGCACCTTGGTGGTGGCCTCGGTGTCCGGTTCGGTGGTGGACGCGCGGGTCAGATCCTGGGCCTGAGTCCAGCGCTCGTCGTTCAGTACGTGGAGCGCACGGGCCATCGACTGCGCCTGGGCGATCGTCGGCATGCGCTGGGGCGCGACGACGACGGAGCGTTCCTTGTCCGTGTCCTGCTCGGCCAGGGCGAGGGTCAGGGCCAGGAACTTCTGTACGGCGAGCGTGGAGTTCCCCGCGTTGCCCATGTCGCCCTGGAAGACCGTGGAGAGCCGTGCGTCGGCGACCACCGCCGTGGTGCCGCCGCCGATGGGGCGGGCCGCGGAGGGCGTGTACGTGAGGTTCCCGGTCTCTTCGAGGCTGTCGCTGCGGGCGATCACGTGGTGGGCGCCGGCCGAGGTGGCGACGTCCACGATCGACGGGTCCACCGCGCCGTCCACCGGCCACGCGAAGTCGGTCGAGGGCTTCAGGTGGAGGATCGTCTCCACCGTCATCGCGGCGACCTCGCTGGCGTTCTGCAGATGGCTGAGGGTGCCCGAGACGTTCTTGCCCCGGTGGGCGATGGAGGCCAGGTCCGGGTCGCCGAAGGGCAGAGCCACGACCTTGCCCTCGGAGACGGCGGCCTCCAGCGAGGTGAGCCACTTCTTGGCGACCGCCTGGTTGGTCCCGGCGACGGTGGTGTCGCCCGACCTGACCCGGTACGGCTTGGTCATCGCGTCCACGCTCGCCAGCAGGTCGGGATCGATGACCCAGGTCACGGGCAGCTGCCTGCCCAGCGACACCATCTGCTCCAGGCGGCCGCCCGGTGCGATCTCGGCGGCGAGGTCGTCGTCGGCGAACACCGGGGTCTGCTGCTCGTCCGAGCCGGTCTCCGCCGTGAGGTGCGAGGAGGCGATCAGCGGCCAGAGGTAGCTGAGGCCGACCCTGGAGTCGCTCTCCCCGTCCTGCCACGGCAGAAAGGTCCGCTCGATGCCGAGCACCTGGTCGTACACGGTGTGCGAGGTGCGGCCGGTCAGAGAGACACCCAGCTGGTACACGCCGTCGTCCCCGAGCCCCAGCTTGCTGACGGGCACCGAGAGCGTGAAGTCCTGACTGATGCCCGAGCGCAGCTTGTCGATCTCGACCGTGTACTTGCCGCCGATCGGATACGGGTCCGAGCCGGGCAGGTATCCCGTGCGGCGGTCGGCCGTGTCGATGGCGGTCCGGCTGTAGAGCCGGGGGCCGACCCGAAGGTCCACCTGTGCGTCGGTGACCGTCTCCTTGCCCTTGTTGGTCAGGGTGCCGGAGATCCGCAGCGTGTCCCCTTTCTCAGGGGCACTGGGAGTCAGCTCGTCCAGCGCGATCGCGACCGTGCTGGAACCTGTCGGGGCCTTGCTCGCCGCCTCCGCGCGGGCCTGCGGCGCGGAGGCACCGGCCAGCAGGGCTGCGACGAGCGGAGCCCCGGCGAGCACGGCGGCTGTGCGCCGCAGCCACCGGCGGGCAGGAGAGGGATGCGTCCCCTGGATGTGTGCCGCCTCGGCCACGCGTACCCGTCCCTCGTCTTCGTCAGCTGCTGTCGAGCATCGTCCGTTGCTGCGTCCCCGCATGGTAACGAGGTGCGCGGGGGCTAAGTGCTGGGGTGTCTGCCGCATGATCGGGAGAGTCTCGCAGGGCGGGGGAAATGCGTGACGCCCGGACCGGCCGGGGCACGTACCCTTTTCTGTTGTGCCGAATGCCAACGAAGACAACTCCAGCGCCCTGACCCAGGTGCAGCACCGCGCAGTCAGCGAACTGCTGCGGGTCTCCCCGGTCGCCGACGACCTCGCCCGCCGATTTCAGGATGCCGGGTTCAGTCTCGCACTGGTCGGCGGATCGGTCCGTGACGCACTTCTCGGCCGGCTGGGGAACGACCTGGACTTCACGACCGACGCCCGTCCCGAGGCCGTGCTGAAGATCGTCAGGCCATGGGCCGACTCCGTGTGGGAGGTCGGCATCGCCTTCGGCACGGTGGGGGCCCAGAAGGACGGCTACCAGATCGAGGTCACCACGTACCGGTCGGAGGCGTACGACCGGACCTCGCGCAAGCCGGAGGTGTCCTACGGCGACTCCATCGAGGACGACCTCGTGCGCCGCGACTTCACGGTCAACGCCATGGCCGTCGCCCTGCCCGAAAAGGACTTCATCGACCCCCACGGGGGCCTGGAGGACCTGTCCGAGCGGGTGCTGCGCACTCCCGGTACGCCCGAGGAGTCCTTCTCCGACGACCCGCTGCGCATGCTTCGTGCGGCACGGTTCGCCGCGCAGCTCGACTTCGAGGTCGCTCCCGAGGTCGTCACCGCCATGACGGAGATGGCCGGCCGGATCGAGATCGTCTCCGCCGAGCGGGTGCGCGAGGAGCTGAACAAGCTGCTCCTCTCCGCGCACCCCCGGAAGGGCCTCTCCCTCCTCGTGGAGACCGGGCTCGCTCAGCAGGTGCTGCCCGAGCTGCCGGCGCTCCGGCTGGAGAGCGACGAGCACCACCGGCACAAGGACGTCTACGAGCACTCGCTGACCGTCCTGGAGCAGGCGATCGACCTGGAGGAGGACGGGCCTGACCTCGTTCTGCGCCTGGCAGCCCTGCTGCACGACATCGGTAAGCCGAGGACGCGGCGGTTCGAGAAGGACGGACGGGTCTCCTTCCACCACCACGAGGTGGTGGGCGCCAAGATGACCAAGAAGCGCATGACGGTGCTCAAGTACTCCAACGAGATGGTCAAGGACGTCTCGAAGCTGGTGGAGCTGCATCTACGCTTCCACGGCTATGGAGACGGTGAGTGGACCGACTCCGCGGTGCGCCGCTATGTAAGGGACGCCGGACCGCTCCTGGAGCGGCTGCACAAGCTGACCCGGTCCGACTGCACCACCAGGAACAAGCGCAAGGCCGCCGCCCTCTCGCGCACCTATGACGGGCTGGAGGAGCGCATTGCCCAGCTGAAGGACCAGGAGGAGCTGGATGCCATCCGGCCGGACCTGAACGGCAACGAGATCATGCAGATCCTGGGCGTCGGCCCGGGCCCGGTCATCGGCAAGGCATACGCCTTCCTGCTGGAGCTGCGGCTGGAGAACGGGCCACTGGAGCATGAGCAGGCGGTTGAGGAACTGAAGAAGTGGTGGGCGGCGCAGAGCTGAAGCCCTGCCGCGCTCCCTTCTGTGTGTCGGAGGCGCTCATGTTTCACGTGAAACATGAGCGCCTCCGCGTATGCCGAGGGCGTTGTTTCACGTGAAACAACGCCCCCGGTGGTGCGCTGAGGCAGCCGCTCAGTCGGCCGTCTTGAGTGGCGTCAGGCAGAGCACCACGCTGCTCCGGCTCTTACGGCGGCCCGAACTCTCGGTGTAGGCAACGTACTTCTCCGCGTCGCACAGGTCCGTGTCCGTCGTGTTGTCGTGAACCTCCTCGACCCGGTACTCCGCAGCGGACGAGCCGCAGTCGGCGGACTTCATGTCCGGGTTGAAGTTGGTCCCCTTGTTCTCCAGGCAGTCGCCCACCGCAGCGGCCTTGGCGTCGGACTCGAATATCTCGGACCAGCCGAACTTCAGGCCGATGAGTACGACGATGCCCACGACGATGATGATGATGTTCCGCGTGGCGAGGAACGCCTTCTTACCGCCGGACGGCTGCGAAGGCCCCTGGGGGCCGCCCCAGCCCTGCGGCTGCGGCTGGCCCTGGTGCGGGGGATACGGCTGCTGGGGAGCGCCCCAGCCCTGCTGCGGCTGTTGGGGCGGGAAGCCGTAGCCGCCCTGCTGAGGCGGGTAGGGCTGAGCGGGCTGCTGGCCGTATGGGCCGTTGCCCTGCTGCGGCGGGTAAGTCATCTGGATGCCCCCGTGAATCGTGTGTCTGGTTTGACGCGGGCACGCTATAGGACAGCACGGCCCCGACTCCAATGCGCGAGGTACAGGGCAGAGCCTGCGTACAGTACCGCCACACCGCCCAGCAGAGCCGCCGACCGCCCGTCAGGAGGCAGCACCAGCGCGGTCGCTGCGGCAGCGGCGACGAAAGCCACGTTGAACAGCACGTCGTAGAACGAGAAGGCCCTGCCCCGGTAGGCGTCGTCCACGGCCGTCTGCACCACCGTGTCCGTGGCGATCTTCGCTCCCTGGGTGACCAGACCGAGCACGAACGCGGCCACCAGCATCGGCACCGGCGCGAACCACAGCCCCAGGGTCGGTACGAGAACCGCGGCCGTCGCCGCGCACACCACCATCCAGCGGAGCCGCCCGAACCGCGCCGCGGCCCAGGGGGTCAGCACGGCCGCGGCGAAGAACCCGGCACCGGAGACCACCACCGCCGCACCGAGCAGGGCGAGCCCGTCGTCATCGCTGTCCGTCCAGGCGTACCGGCAGAGCATCAGCACCATGACGGTCAGCGCTCCGTAGCAGAAGCGGATCACCGTCATCGCGGCCAGCACCCGCGAGGCGCTGCGGTGCTGCATCACATGTCGCAGCCCGTCCAGGAGTCCACCGGCCGCGGTGGCGAGCGCTGCGCGCAGCGGCACCGGGGTCGCGGCACGGTCCGGTCCGAGCAGTCTTGCCGCCAGGCTCAGGGCAGCCAGCGCCGAGGCGAGGTAGAGCACCGCCCCCAGCAGCACCACGGCGGTGTCGGAGTCCGCGAGGACCACCCGGACGACAAAGGCGAGCCCGCCGCCGGCCGTGGCGGCGAGAGTCCCCGCGGTCGGCGACAGCGAGTTGGCCAGCACCAGCTGCTCCCGGGGGACCACGCGCGGCAGTACGGCCGAAAGCCCGGCGAGGACGAAGCGGTTGACCGCGGTGACACACAGCGCCGAGGCGTAGAAGAGCCAGAGAGGGGCCGCTGCGGTGAGCAGGAGCGCGGTGCAGCAGGCGAGGGCGGAGCGCAGCAGGTTGCCGTACACGAAGACCTTGCGCCGCGGCCAGCGGTCCAGCAGGACGCCCGCGAACGGGCCGATGAGCGAGTAGGGCAGCAGGAGCACGGCCATCGCGGAGGCGATGGCCGCTGCGGAGGTCTGTTTCTCCGGCGCGAAGACCACATGGGCGGCGAGGGCCACCTGGTAGACGCCGTCGGCCGACTGGGACAGGACCCGCACGGCCAGAAGGCGGCGGAAGTCGCGTAGGCGCAGGAGTATGCGCAGGTCATGCACGACGGGCATGGAAGCAAGGGTCACACACGGCGAGAGCCCCCGAGCGCATTGCCCGGGGGCCCTCAAAGGCGCGGCAGTCGACAGGCGTTGCCGCCCGTCAGCCGCACGGCTGACTCAGGTGAGTCAGTGGGAGACCTCACCGCGGATGAACTTCTCGACGTTCTCGCGGGCCTCGTCGTCGAAGTACTGCACGGGCGGCGACTTCATGAAGTACGACGATGCGGAGAGGATGGGGCCGCCGATGCCGCGGTCCTTGGCGATCTTCGCAGCGCGGAGGGCGTCGATGATGACACCGGCCGAGTTCGGGGAGTCCCACACCTCGAGCTTGTACTCCAGGTTCAGCGGGACGTCACCGAAGGCGCGGCCCTCGAGGCGCACGTACGCCCACTTGCGGTCGTCCAGCCAGGCCACGTAGTCCGACGGGCCGATGTGGACGTTGTCCTCACCGAGCTCGCGGTCACGGATCTGCGAGGTGACGGCCTGCGTCTTGGAGATCTTCTTGGACTCCAGGCGCTCGCGCTCGAGCATGTTCTTGAAGTCCATGTTGCCGCCGACGTTCAGCTGCATCGTGCGGTCCAGGACGACGCCCCGGTCCTCGAAGAGCTTCGCCATCACGCGGTGCGTGATGGTGGCGCCGACCTGCGACTTGATGTCGTCGCCGACGATCGGGACACCGGCCTCGGTGAACTTGTCCGCCCACTCCTTGGTGCCGGCGATGAAGACCGGGAGGGCGTTGACGAACGCGACCTTGGCGTCGATGGCGCACTGGGCGTAGAACTTCGCGGCGACCTCGGAGCCCACCGGGAGGTAGCAGACGAGGACGTCGACCTTGCGGTCCTTGAGGATCTGGACGATGTCGACCGGGGCCTCGGCCGACTCCTCGATGGTCTGGCGGTAGTACTTGCCCAGGCCGTCGTGGGTGTGGCCGCGCTGGACGGTGACACCGGCGTTCGGCACGTCGCAGAGCTTGATGGTGTTGTTCTCGCTCGCGCCGATGGCGTCCGAGAGGTCCAGGCCGACCTTCTTCGCGTCGACGTCGAAGGCGGCGACGAACTCGACGTCCCGCACGTGGTAGTCGCCGAACTGGACGTGCATCAGACCGGGCACCTTGCCGGCCGGATCGGCGTCCTTGTAGTACTCGACGCCCTGGACCAGCGAGGCGGCGCAGTTGCCCACGCCGACGATGGCTACGCGAACCGAACCCATTCCGGTTGCTCCCTGTGTGTAATGGATGTTTCTGATGAGCCCGCCGCGGTGTGCGGTGAGCTCACTTGGCGGTGTCGCCGGACGGATCCGACGGGTTGTCTCCCCGCCGGGGCAGGCCGTCCGGCTCTCCTGCGGTGTTCTGCTGAGCTGAGCTCTCGGGCGAGGATCGTCGCTGATCCCGTCCCGACCGCTCGCTCTCGATGAGCTCGTTCAGCCAGCGCACTTCGCGCTCCACGGACTCCATGCCGTGTCGCTGCAGCTCAAGTGTGTAATCGTCGAGACGCTCGCGGGTGCGGGCCAGAGAGGCGCTCATCTTCTCCAGGCGCTCCTCCAGCCGGCTGCGACGGCCTTCCAGCACCCGCATCCGCACCTCGTGCTCCGTCTGTCCGAAGAAGGCGAAGCGAGCAGCGAAGTGCTCGTCCTCCCAGGAGTCGGGGCCGGTGTGCGAGAGCAGCTCCTCGAAGTGCTCCTTACCTTCCGCCGTCAATCGGTAGACGATCTTGGCGCGGCGTCCCGCCAGGGACGAGGCAGGAGCGACGGCCCGGCCGGAGCCGGACGCCGATTCCGTCGGAGGGGTCCCCGGTTCCTCGATCAACCAGCCGTTGGCGACCAGCGTCTTGAGGCAGGGGTAGAGGGTTCCGTAGCTGAAGGCACGGAAGATGCCCAACGAGGTGTTGAGGCGTTTGCGCAGCTCATAGCCGTGCATCGGGGATTCGCGGAGCAGTCCGAGGACGGCGAACTCGAGGATGCCGGAGCGTCTGCTCAACCTCGCCCCTCCTTCTTCGAGTGCTGCCGCGGTCCCTGGTGCCGAGCCGATGTACCGGTCTGATGTATCGGCTCGATACATCAGCACGATAGATCGCGTTGCTCGTGTCGACAAGGGGAGCCTCAGTGAGCGGCGTCACATCACTAATTCGTAGGAACCGACTTGCGTTATTTGGGGTGAAGTTCGGTCCTGGAAGGGTTTTGACCGTGCGTAGTCTGTGCGGCATGCACACCACCGGGAACCGTGAGACACGCGCACGCGTCAGTGCTCGCGGAGCAGCCGGATGCATTGCGGGCGGGCCTGTCGCCGGGCCGGCCCGTCGTTCGGGGGACCGGATCTCACCTGCCGCTTCCAGGCGCTCTCGCCTGCCCGAGGAGTAGTCGTTCGATGAGCGAGCACCGTCGCAAGACGTCGCAACCGCAAGGTGGCGGACGTGCCGCGGCCCGACGAGCCGCCCAGCAGTCCTCCGGACGCCGCGCAGCACCGTCACGCGGAGTAACTTCGGCCTCACCTTCCGCCTCGCACGGCGAGGAGGCCCCGTACGCAGGTCGTGCCGCGGCCAGACGGGCGGCCCAGCGGGGCGGCGCGGGCCGAGGCGGCTCCGAAGGCGGCGGCGGTGGCCGGCGCCGCGGGGGTGGGGACGGCGGGGCGGAGGGGCGTGGCGGCCGGCGCCCGGGCAAGAAGCGCTTCATCGACTACCCGCGGGCCGGCCGGAACGGTCTGCGGCGCTGGATTCCGTCCTGGAAGCTGGTCTCCAGCCTGTGCATCGGTTTCCTGGGCCTGCTGATGGGCCTCGCGGGTCTCGCGTACGCGATGGTGTCCACTCCGGACATCAACGATGCGGCGGATGCGGAGAACAACGTCTACTACTGGAACGACGGCACCCAGATGGTGGCCACCGGCGGTGAGGTCAACCGCCAGGTCATCGACTACGCGCAGATCCCCAAGGCGATGCGCAACGCCGTCATCTCCGCCGAGAACAAGTCCTTCGACTCCGACCACGGCATCGACCCCATGGGTATCGCCCGCGCCGTGTTCAACATGGCCAAGGGCGGCCAGACCCAGGGTGGCTCGACGATCACCCAGCAGTACGTCAAGAACTCGTGGCTCTCGTCGGATCAGACCCTGACCCGCAAGTTCAAGGAACTCTTCATCACGCTCAAGGTCGGCAGCGAGATGAAGAAGTCCGAGGTCATGGCCGGGTACCTCAACGTCTCGTACTACGGGCGCGGCGCCTCCGGTCTCCAGGCCGCGGCCCGTACGTACTACGGCAAGGACGCCAAGGACCTCGACCCGAGCGAGTGCGCCTTCCTGGCCAGCCTCCTCAAGGGCGCCACCTACTATGACCCGGCCGGTGCGCCGGAGATCGACCCGGTGCAGGCCACCGCCGAGAAGAACCTCGCCCGCGCGACGAAGCGCTGGAAGTGGATTCTCGACGAGGAGGTGAAGGACGGCCGGATGTCGCAGGAGGACCGGGACAAGTACACCGAGTTCCCGATGCCCGACAAGCCGAAGCGCAACGCTCAGCTGGGCGGTCAGATCGGCTACCTCGTCAACATGGCCAACGCCGAGGTCATCAACAACACCAACATCACCAAGGACATGCTCGACCAGGGCGGCTACGAGATCCACACGACCTTCGACAAGAAGAAGGTCAACCAGCTCAGCAAGGCCGTCAAGCGGGTCTACGACGAGAACATCGACCCGAAGAAGCGTCCTGACAAGGACACCCACGTGCAGTTCGGTGGCTCGTCGGTCGACCCGAAGACCGGGGCGATCAAGGCGATCTACGGTGGTGCGGACGCGACCAAGCACTTCACCAGCAACGCCGGCCCCACCGGTGCCGCGGTCGGCTCCACCTTCAAGCCGTTCGTGCTCGCCGCCGCCATGGAGTACGGCAAGCGGGACCCGTCCGGCGGCCCGGACCAGAACGAGTCGCAGCGCAAGAAGGTCTCGCCGCTCAGCATCTACAACGGCGACGACAAGCTGAAGATCAAGAAGTACAACGGCGACATCTGGACCGACGAGGAGGGCAAGGAGTGGCTGCAGACCAACGACGACCACGAGTCGTACGGCAACATCACCCTGCGTGAGGCGATGCAGTGGTCCGCCAACTCCCCGTTCGTGCAGCTCGGCATGGACGTCGGTACGGACAAGGTGAAGGCGGCGGCCATCTCGGCCGGTCTGAAGGACGACAAGTACATGGCGGACGCCGGAGTGCCGTCCTTCTCCATTGGTACGTCCTCGCCCAGCACGACCAGCATGGCCGGCGCCTACGCCACCTTCGCGGCCCGCGGCCAGCAGCGCGAGCCCTTCTCCGTCACCGAGGTGAAGAAGCGCGGCGCGCCGGTCTACCGCCACCGGGTCGTCACCAAGAGCGCCTTCGACAGTGCCATCGCCGACAACGTCACGGACGTCCTCAAGAACGTCGTGGAAAAGGGAACGGGTACGCCCGCCCGCCTTCCGGGCCGTGAGGTCGCGGGCAAGACCGGTACGACCGACGACAACCTGTCGGCGTGGTTCGTGGGCTACACCCCGCAGCTGTCCACGGCGATCAGCATGTACCGGCTGGACGACGACGACCGGAACAAGAACCGTAAGTTCGAGCCGATGTACGGCACCGGTGGCAAGGACAAGATCCACGGCGCCTCGTTCCCCGCGCAGGTCTGGCACGACTTCATGGCCGAGGCCATGAAAGGCGCGAAGTACGAGAAGTTCCCCGAGGCGGAGCCGATCGGCGACAAGGTCTACGGCGGCGGCGCCTCCAAGAAGCCCTCGCCGACCCCGACGCCGACCCCGACCGAGACCGAGACGAAGGAACCGACCCCGACGACGCCCACGCCCACGCCCGACATCCCGACCCCGGACCCGACCGACACCTGCGGTACGTGGGACTGGAACTGCCAGAACAACAACGGCGGCAACGCGAACACGGGCACCAGCCAGGGCAACGACGGCGGCAATACCGACACGGGTACCACCCAGGGCAACGACGGCGGCAATACGGACACCGGCACCTCCACCGGCACGACCGGCGGTGAAGGCGGTACGGACGGCTCCACCGAGACCAGCGGGAACACCACCACCAGCAACAACAACGGCGGAAACACCAACGGGAACAACAACAGCACCGGGAACACCAACTGGTGGGGGACGGGCGGGTAGCGCCCGGCACGCACCACTTCCCTCGCCGCGCGCGAGGTGAAGCCGGCGTGGGACGAGGGCCGCGGCACCTTGGTGCGGCGGCCCTCGTTGTTTCCACAGCGCCGTACGGCAGGATGTGCGACATGCCAAGCGCAGAGGACACGAGCGTGCACGAGGAACGGTCCGTCGTACGGCCCACGCACCGGGACGAGGTCGCGGCGGCCGGCAGCGAGCTGATCGGCGGGAGGTCGGGGCGCTGGGCGCGGCTCGGCGGCACCGCGCTCACGCCGGTGGCAGCCGTCGCCCTGGTGGCCATCGGAATGTTCGCGCTCGGCATGGTGCAGAAGCTGCCCTGCTACAACTGGGCGTGGTTCCGGGGCGCGGCCTCCCAGTACACCCACGCCTGCTACTCGGACATCCCGCATCTGTACGCGGGGCGCGGCTTCGCGGACGGCCTGGTGCCGTACTTCGACCGGCTGCCCGGTGACATGCAGTTCCTGGAGTACCCCGTTCTCACCGGGGTGTTCATGCAGGTCGCGGCCTGGCTGACGCCGGGCGGCGGCTCCCTCCAGACGCAGGAGCAGGCGTACTGGCTGGCCAACGCGGGCATGCTGATGATCTGCACCGCGGTGATCGCCGTCTGTGTCGCCCGGACGCACCGTCGGCGCCCCTGGGACGGCCTGCTGATGGCGCTCGCGCCCGCCTTCGCGCTCACCGCCACGATCAACTGGGACCTGCTGGCCGTCGCCCTGACCGCCGCGGCGATGCTCATGTGGTCCCGCAGCCGTCCGCTGGCCTTCGGTGTCCTCATCGGGCTGGCCACGGCCGCCAAGCTGTACCCCGTGCTGCTGCTGGGGCCGGTCTTCGTGCTGTGCTGGCGGGCCGGGAAGTGGCGCGCGTTCGGCGCGGCGCTGCTGGGGGCGGCCGGTTCCTGGCTGGTGGTCAATCTGCCGGTCATGATCCCGGCGCCCGAGGGATGGAAGAAGTTCTACACCTTCAGCCAGGAACGCGGCATCGACTTCGGATCGTTCTGGCTGGTCATCACACAGCGCTCCGGCGAGGCCATCGACGTGAGCACGGTCAACACCGTCTCGACGGTGACGACGCTCGTGCTGTGTCTCGCGATCGGCGCCCTGGCCCTGACCGCGCCGCGCCGGCCGCGGTTCGCCCAGCTCGCGTTCCTCGTCGTCGCGGTCTTCATCCTCGTCAACAAGGTCTACTCACCGCAGTACGTGCTGTGGCTCATCCCGCTCGCCGCGCTGGCCCGGCCCCGCTGGCGGGACTTCCTGATCTGGCAGACCTGCGAGGTTCTGTACTTCCTGGGGATCTGGATGTACCTCGCGTACACGACGAGCGGCGACAAGCACCAGGGGCTGCCCACGGAGGGCTACCAGATGGCGATCGTGCTGCATCTGGTGGGCACCCTGTACCTGTGCGCCCTCGTCGTACGGGACATCTCGATGCCGGAACGCGACGGGGTACGGCACGACGGCTCGGACGACCCCTCGGGCGGGGTGCTCGACGGGGCCGAGGACGTCTTCGCGCTGACCCACATCGCCCAGCCCGGCGCCGTACGCGGTGAGGGGGCGGACGACGGGGCCGGGGCGGCCGGGTCGCGGGTGGAGTGGGGTACGGCCGGGACGCCCGCCGCCGACTGAGCGGGGCGGGCGTGCGGGCTCAGCGCTCGACGAGGCGGTCGTACTGGGTGGTCGTGTGGCGCAGGTGTGCCACCAGTTCGTCGCCCACCCGGGGCTCCTCGGCGTCGGCCGGTACGAACAGGATCGACACCTGCATGTGCGGGGGCTCGGCGAACCAGCGCTGCTTGCCCGCCCAGACGAAGGGCGACAGGTTGCGGTTCACGGTCGCCAGGCCCGCGCGGGCGACGCCCTTGGCGCGCGGCATCACGCCGTGCAGCGCCTTCGGCGCCTCCAGGCCCACGCCGTGCGAGGTGCCGCCGGCGACGACGACCAGCCAGCCGTCGGACGCGGCCTTCTGCTGCCGGTAGCCGAACCGGTCGCCCTTCACGACGCGGGTGACGTCGAGCACGGCGCCCCGGTACTCCGTCGCCTCGTGGTCCCCGAGCCAGAGCCGGGTGCCGATGCGGGCGCGGAACCGGGTCTGCGGGAACTGCTGCTGCAGCCGGGCCAGCTCGTCGGCGCGCAGATGGCTGACGAACATCGTGTGCAGCGGCAGCCGGGCCGCCCGGAGGCGGTCCATCCACGCGATGACCTCCTCGACGGCGTCCGAGCCGTCCGTACGGTCCAGCGGCAGGTGCAGGGCGAAGCCTTCGAGGCGTACGTCCTCGATGGCGGCGTGCAGGAGGCCCAGCTCCTCCTCCTTGACGCCGTGGCGCTTCATCGAGCTCATGCACTCGATGACGACACGGGCGCCCACCAGGGCGTGCACCCCGTCCACGGACGACACGGACCGTACGACGCGGTCGGGCAGCGGCACCGGCTCCTCACCGCGCCGGAACGGGGTGAGGACCAGCAGATCGCCGCTGAACCAGTCCTTGATGCGGGCCGCCTCGTAGGTGGTGCCGACCGCGAGGATGTCGGAGCCGAAGCGGATCGCCTCGTCGGCCAGCCGCTCGTGGCCGAAGCCGTAGCCGTTGCCCTTGCAGACCGGCACGATGCCCGGGAACTGGTCGATAACGGACTTCTGGTGCGCCCGCCAGCGCGCGGTGTCGACGTACAGGGAGAGCGCCATGGCCGGTCCGGAACCCTTCTGGTGGCTGAGGTGGAACGGATGGGAAAGCGTGTTCAGGCCCCATTGAAACGAATGAAGCCCGTTTCGTCAGCTCTGGGGCGGTGATCAGCGGCTCTTGGGTGGTGATCAGCGACGCGACATGTAGATGTCGAGTGCCTTGTGCAGGAGCTTGTTGAGCGGGAAGTCCCACTCGCCCAGGTACTCCGCCGCCTGCCCGCCGGTGCCGACCTTGAACTGGATCAGGCCGAAGAGGTGGTCGGTCTCGTCCAGCGAGTCGGAGATGCCGCGCAGGTCGTAGACCGTGGCGCCCATGGCGTACGCGTCGCGCAGCATCCGCCACTGCATCGCGTTCGAGGGGCGGACCTCGCGCTTGTGGTTGGCGGAGGCGCCGTACGAGTACCAGACGTGGCCGCCGACGATCAGCATGGTCGCCGCCGCGACGTTCTCCCCCTCGTGACGGGCGAAGTAGAGCCGCATCCGGTTGGGGTCCTCGCTGTTGAGGGCCGTCCACATGCGCTGGAAGTAGCCGAGCGGGCGCGGGCGGAAGCGGTCGCGCTCCGCCGTGATCTCGTACAGCCGCTGCCACTCGGCCAGCTCCGCGTAGCTGCCCTGGACGACCTCGACGCCGGCCTTCTCGGCCTTCTTGATGTTGCGCCGCCACAGCTGGTTGAAGCCCTTGTGGACGTCCTCCAGCGAACGGTTCGCCAGCGGCACCTGGAACACGTAACGCGGCTGGACGTCACCGAACCCGGCACCGCCGTCCTCGCCCTGCTGCCAGCCCATCTTCCGGAGCCGGTCGGCGACCTCGAAGGCGCGCGGCTCGATGTGGGTGGCCTCGACGTCGCGCAGGCGCTTGACCTCCGGGTCCTGGATGCCGGCCTTGATGGCCGCCGCGTCCCAGCGGCGGATGACGACCGGGGGGCCCATCTTCACGGAGAAGGCGCCCTGCTGCTTGAGGTGCGCGAGCATCGGCTGCAGCCAGTCGCCCAGGTTGGGGGCGTACCAGTTGATGACCGGGCCCTCGGGCAGATAGGCCAGGTACCGCTTGATCTTGGGGAGCTGCCGGTAGAGCACCAGGCCCGCGCCGACGAGCTGGCCGGTCTTGTCGAACCAGCCCAGGCTCTCCGAGCGCCACTCGGCCTTCACATCCGCCCATGCCGGGACCTGCATGTGACTGGCCGCGGGCAGACTCTGGATGTAGGCCAGGTGTTGCTCTCGGCTGATGGTCCTCAGGGTCAGGCTCATGCGGGGCGCTCCTCGGCAGGTGTGTCCCCATCGGTCAGGGGCTCCGGCTCTCGCGCCGAAGCCTACTGTGGCCGGGAAGCGAGCTGTCTGGCCCCGTCGCGCACCGCCTGTTCCGGGCCCGGCGTGCGGGTGGCGTGCGGGGGCGGCCCCGTCGGTGACGGAGCCGCCCGGACCGGAACCGCGGGGGTCAGCCGATCACGCCGCCGAAGAGTCCGCCGTGGGCCATGCCGAGGAAGAACCCGATGGCGGACGCGCCCATGCCGATGACCAGGGGGAACCTCTCGCGCGTCGTCGCGGAGATGTACTGGCCGTAACCACCGGTGAGGATGCCGATGAGTCCGGCCCATGAGCTGAGCAGATGCAGGTTGTGGAACATCGCCGTGATGAAGGCGAGGGCGCCCAGCACGAGCGTGACCACCACGAGCCCGTTCTGGAGCGGATGGGGCCTGCCGTCCGTGGCGAAGAGGGAGACGGAGGGGCGGGTCCGCGATACGTGTGCCATGGAGTACCTCCTGGCCGACATGCGGCGCGGTTGTGGCGCCGCTCACACCCGATGTGTACAGATTGCGTCCCCTGACCATCGGATTTCAACCGGAAGCGGGTCTGCGGGTACTCTGGTCGGTCTGCACCGGTGTCTGCCCAGGTCGGCACGGACCGCCCCTCCTCATCGAGGGCGCTGTCAGTGGCGGCTGTTTTACTCGGGCACCGTTGCTCAACGCATCACGACCCTCCTGCCACGGAACGACCGTGGCCGCTGAGTCCAAAGGAGGTGGGTTCCACATGCGTCACTACGAGGTGATGGTCATCCTCGACCCCGATCTCGAGGAGCGAGCAGTCTCCCCGCTGATCGAGAACTTCCTCTCCGTCGTCCGTGAGGGCGAAGGAAAGGTTGAGAAGGTCGACACCTGGGGCCGTCGTCGTCTCGCTTACGAGATCAAGAAGAAGCCCGAGGGCATCTACTCGGTCATCGACCTGCAGGCCGAGCCTGCGGTCGTCAAGGAGCTCGACCGCCAGATGAACCTGAACGAGTCGGTCCTCCGGACCAAGGTCCTCCGTCCCGAGATTCACTGAGCTTCCGGCTCAGTGGTCATCGGGTCCGAGTAGCAACAAGCAGCCAAGAAATCCCCGCCGAGAGGTTCACCCATGGCAGGCGAGACCGTCATCACGGTCGTCGGCAATCTCGTCGACGACCCCGAGCTGCGCTTCACCCCGTCCGGTGCGGCGGTCGCGAAGTTCCGTGTCGCGTCCACTCCCCGCATCTTCGACCGGCAGACCAATGAGTGGAAGGACGGCGAAGGCCTGTTCCTCACCTGCTCGGTCTGGCGGCAGGCGGCGGAGAACGTCGCCGAGTCGCTCACGCGAGGCATGCGCGTTGTCGTGCAGGGCCGGCTGAAGCAGCGGTCGTACGAAGACCGCGAGGGCGTCAAGCGCACGGTCTACGAGCTGGACGTCGAGGAAGTCGGCCCCAGCCTCAAGAACGCCACGGCCAAGGTCACCAAGACCACCGGTCGCGGTGGCCAGGGCGGCCAGGGTGGATACGGCGGCGGCCAGCAGGGTGGCGGTAACTGGGGCGGCGGTCCCAGTGGTGGCCAGCAGGGTGGTGGCGGCGCTCCCGCCGACGACCCGTGGGCCACGAGCGCGCCGGCCGGCGGCCAGGGCGGGGGCCAGCAAGGCGGAGGCAGCTGGGGTGGAAACTCCGGCGGCGGCTACTCGGACGAGCCCCCCTTCTAGGGGGAGTTCGCACCCCCACTTCTTGATCACACAGGAGAAACACCATGGCGAAGCCGCCTGTGCGCAAGCCTAAGAAGAAGGTCTGCGCGTTCTGCAAGGACAAGACCCAGTACGTGGACTACAAGGACACGAACATGCTGCGGAAGTTCATTTCCGACCGCGGCAAGATCCGTGCCCGCCGCGTCACCGGCAACTGCACGCAGCACCAGCGTGACGTCGCCACGGCAGTCAAGAACAGCCGTGAGATGGCGCTGCTGCCCTACACGTCCACCGCGCGATAAGGGAAGGGTGACCGAATCATGAAGATCATCCTCACCCACGAGGTCACCGGCCTCGGTGCTGCGGGCGACGTCGTCGACGTCAAGGACGGGTACGCCCGTAACTACCTGGTTCCGCGTGGCTTCGCCATCCGCTGGACCAAGGGTGGCGAGAAGGACGTGGCGCAGATCCGCCGCGCCCGCAAGATCCACGAGATCGCCACGATCGAGCAGGCCAACGAGGTCAAGGCCAAGCTGGAGGGCGTGAAGGTCCGTCTGGCCGTCCGCTCCGGCGACGCCGGCCGCCTCTTCGGCTCCGTCACCCCGGCCGACATCGCCTCGGCGATCAAGGCCGCCGGTGGTCCGGACGTCGACAAGCGTCGCGTCGAGCTCGGTTCGCCGATCAAGACGCTCGGCGGGCACCAGGTGTCCGTGCGTCTGCACCCCGAGGTCGCTGCGAAGCTCGGCATCGAGGTCGTTGCCGCCTGATCGGGCCGCACCTCAGCAGAACAGTGAAGGGCCGCACCCCGAGGGTGCGGCCCTTCGCCGTTTCACGTGAAACACCCGGTACGGACTCGGGTGGGTCAGCGGGTCGCGCCGGTGACCAGCCACTTCCCCGAGCGGGTACGGAGCCAGAGCGTCGCCATCCGTACGAGCATCATCAGCGCCATCGCGCCCCACAGGGCCCCGAGCCCGCCGCCCAGCGTGGGGACCAGCAGGGCCGCCGGAGCGAAGACGGCCAGGGTCAGCAGCATCGCCCAGGCCAGGTACGGCCCGTCCCCGGCGCCCATCAGCACACCGTCCAGGATGAAGACGACACCGGCGATCGGCTGAGTGGCGGCGACCACCAGAAGCGCGGGCAGCAGGGCGTCCTGGACTGCGGTGTCGCTGGTGAACAGGGGCACGAAGAGCGGGCGGGCCAGGACGATCAGTACGCCCAGGACCACGCCGGACGCGACGCCCCACTCCACCATCCGGCGACAGGCCTCGCGCGCTCCCTGCGCGTCGTTCGCACCGAGGTACCGCCCGATGATGGCCTGCCCGGCGATCGCGATGGCGTCGAGCGCGAAGGCCATCAGGCTCCACAGGGACAGGACGATCTGGTGCGCGGCGATGTCGGTGTCACCGAGCCGGGCGGCCACCGCGGTGGCGATGAGCAGGACGGCGCGGAGCGACAGAGTGCGAACCAGGAGGGGAGCGCCCGCCTGGGCGCAGGCCCGGATGCCGGCGGCGTCGGGGCGCAGTGACGCGCCGTGCTTGCGGGCGCCGCGTACGACCACGACGAGATAGGCGGCGGCCATCGCGACCTGGGCGATGACCGTGCCCCAGGCCGAACCGGCGATTCCCAGTCCGGCGCCGTAGACGAGGGCGGCGTTGAGGACCGCGTTGGCGGCGAAGCCCCCGATGGCGACGTAGAGCGGGGTCCGGGTGTCCTGGAGGCCGCGGAGGACTCCGGTCGCCGCCATGACCACCAGCATCGCGGGGATGCCGAGGCTGGAGATTCGGAGGTACGTGATGGCGTGGGGTGCCGCTGTGGAGGAGGCGCCGAACATCTCGACGAGCCAGGGGGCCAGGGGAAGCGTCAGCGCGATGACGGCGGCCCCCAGCAGGATCGCCAGCCAGATGCCGTCCATGCCCTGGCGGATCGCGGCGGCCAGATCACCGGCGCCCACCCGTCTGGCGACCGCCGCCGTGGTGGCGTAGGCGAGGAAGACGAAGATGCTCACCGCGGTCGTCAGCAGGGCGGCGGCGACGGCCAGACCGGCGAGTTGGGGAGTGCCGAGATGGCCGACGATCGCACTGTCGACCATCACGAACAGCGGCTCGGCCACAAGGGCGCCGAAGGCCGGGACGGCGAGCGCGATGATCTCGCGATCATGGCGGCGACGACGGGAAGAAGGGGTTCCCAGTGGCTGGGTCATGGCAGCCAATCTAATCTTCCACAGGTAACAGATGCAATCAGCTTGTGGTCCTTACATTTGCTCGGCTGTGGGTCACTCCCGCGCGGGACGAGTCAGGAACATGGCCCGACTGCCAATTTTTTTCTCCCCCACAGCCCGTGGATGGAAAAACCGCAGTTCACGGCAGTGTTTGCAGGGAGGCTATGAGTTTGTCCACAGTGCTGTCCCCCGGTCCGTGCACAGGTTCTGCGGAGTTCTCCACAGCATCGGGGCGCTCGTCCACAGGGCCTGTGGATAACCAGATTGGCTGACGGTGCGGAGCCGCCTACCGTAGTCCGGCGCCCCCACCCTGTTTCGGCTCTGCGGCACCGCAGAACTCGACACACCGGAACCGGAGTCGGGGCCGTTGTTTGTCGGTGCCGTGCCGTAAGAAAGAGGAGCACGGCTAGGTCCGCGGAGCGGACGGGAGGAGGTGGCCGGGTGAGCATTCCCGAACCCTTGGACGACCCCTGGGCGGACACCGGCCCCAGCGACCGGCTGCCCGTCTCCCGCCAGCGCAGGAGTGAGGACCGGGACCGGAGCGAGCGGCACGACCGCGGCCGCGAGAGCCACGACTGGGAGGGCGGTTCCGCGGGCTTCGAGCGGGTGCCGCCCCAGGACCTCGACGCGGAGCAGTCCGTGCTCGGCGGCATGCTCCTGTCCAAGGACGCCATCGCGGAGGTCGTGGAGGTCCTCAAGCCCCACGACTTCTACCGCCCGGCGCACGAGACCGTCTATCAGGCGATCCTCGACCTCTACGCCAAGGGCGAGCCGGCCGACCCGATCACCGTGGCGGCCGAGCTGGTCAAGCGCGGCGAGATCACCAAGGTCGGCGGGGCGCCCTATCTGCACACCCTCGTCCAGTCGGTCCCCACGGCGGCCAACGCCTCGTACTACGCGGAGATCGTCCACGAGCGCGCGGTCCTGCGGCGACTCGTCGAGGCCGGTACGAAGATCACGCAGATGGGATACGCGGCGGACGGCGATGTGGACGACATCGTCAACTCCGCGCAGGCGGAGATCTACGCCGTCACCGAGCAGCGGACCAGCGAGGACTACCTCCCACTCGGCGACATCATGGAGGGCGCCCTCGACGAGATCGAGGCGATCGGCTCCCGCAGCGGCGAGATGACGGGCGTGCCCACGGGCTTCACCGACCTCGACGCCCTGACGAACGGTCTGCACCCCGGTCAGATGGTCGTCATCGCGGCCCGCCCCGCCATGGGTAAGTCCACCCTCGCGCTGGACTTCGCCCGCGCCTGCTCGATCAAGAGCAACATGCCCAGCGTGATCTTCTCCCTGGAAATGGGCCGCAACGAGATCGCCATGCGTCTGCTGTCCGCCGAGGCGCGGGTGGCCCTGCACCACATGCGCTCCGGCACGATGACCGACGAGGACTGGACGCGGCTGGCCCGGCGGATGCCGGACGTCTCCGCCGCGCCGCTCTACATCGACGACTCCCCCAACCTCTCCATGATGGAGATCCGGGCGAAGTGCCGCCGGCTGAAGCAGCGCAACGACCTCAAGCTCGTGGTCATCGACTACCTGCAGCTGATGCAGTCCGGCGGCTCCAAGCGCGCCGAGAGCCGCCAGCAGGAGGTCTCCGACATGTCGCGAAACCTCAAGCTGCTGGCCAAGGAGCTGCAACTCCCGGTCATCGCGCTCTCCCAGCTGAACCGTGGCCCCGAGCAGCGCACGGACAAGAAGCCGATGGTCTCCGACCTCCGCGAGTCCGGCTCCATCGAGCAGGACGCCGACATGGTGATCCTGCTGCACCGCGAGGACGCCTACGAGAAGGAGTCGCCGCGCGCCGGCGAGGCGGACCTGATCGTGGCCAAGCACCGAAACGGCCCGACGGCGACGATCACGGTCGCCTTCCAGGGCCACTACTCCCGCTTCGTGGACATGGCCCAGACCTGATCGAAGCGTGTAGGGTCTCAAATCCAGCTTCATAATCTCAGCATCAGCTGCATATGAATGGCATTTATGCAGCCACCATGAGACTCGCAGCTCGGAGCGCTCACTCTCCGGGTGACGCAAGGGGCGACCTCTCCATGCGGGGAGCGAACGCTTACACCTTGGCTACACGGGCAGTCACTCGTGGGCTGGGGGTGCGGTGGACGTCGCTGCGACGGTGAGTATCCGTCATCAACGTGGTGCTCTCGTAGAGGACCGAGAGTGGCACACGGTGCCTGCCGACCTCCTGCAGTCGGCTTGTCCGTGGCGGACGTTCCGCTGGCACAAGGGCCAGAAGCACTACTCAGGCACTTACTGGTCGGCGACGATGCGCGATCACGTGATCTACGAGTCGCGACTGGAGCTGTCGCGGTTGCTCTTCGCCGATTTCGATCCGGCCGTACGCGGCATCGTGGCCCAGCCCTTCTTCCTGAAGACCGTGCTGGAGGGGAAGGTCCGTCGGCATATACCGGACTATCTCCTCCTCACCGAGCAGGTACCAGTGGTCGTCGACGTCAAGCCGCTGCATCGGCTGTCCAAACCAGAGGTGGCGCTCACCTTCGATTGGACCCGGCAGGTGGTGGAGTCGCGGGGATGGAGGTATGAGGTCTGGAGCGAGCCTCCGGCCGTGGAGCTGGAGAACATCCGGTTCCTGGCGGGCTACCGACGGGACTGGCTGTTCAGTCCCGAGATCCTGGAAGAGCTTCGGGGAGTCGAGCTCGATGGCATCTCTCTGAAGCAGGCCGCGCGTTGTCTGCCTGATCGTCCGGGGCCCCAAGCCCGCTCCGCCATCCATCATTTGCTCTGGACGCAGTCTCTCGTTACCGACCTCAATCGGCCGCTCGGCCCTTCACACGTTCTGAGGCGGGTGGCATGAGTAGAGCAGGAGCTCGGGTCGGGGTCGGTACGCGCTTCCGCTACGACGGGGAATCCGTCGAGGTGGTGGAGATGGCCGCGACCACGGCAGGCAACGAAGTGGTCCTGAAGGATGGCCGGGGGCGATTGCTGCGGCTGTCACTCAAGGAACTTCTGTTCTCGGACCGTGCCGCTGTCAGTCCAGACGGCCCGGGACCGTCAGCCGACGACGAATGGGAGATCGCTTCGGTCGTTCTTGGTCAGCTCGACATCTCTGCACGGGCGAAAGTCCTTGAACGCGCCGAGCACGTCCGGGAGGTTCTGACGGGATACCGATCTGGAGCTCCGGAACTGGCACGCGATGGTGAGCCCCGACCGGACTATCGCCCGGAGCAACCGTGGGAGGCGCGATACACGGCAAAGGCGGCTGAGCTGGGGGTATCACCTCGTGCCGTGAAGCAATGGGTCTCTGATTTTCGTCGTGGCGGAGAGGCCGGGCTGGCGCCGAAGAAGACAACAGAGAGAACACAATCGGGAGTTGATGATCGATGGGTGGAGACTGCGGTGGAGGTGATGGTTGAGCACGCCGACCAGTCGCGGCCGTCGCGAACGATGGTGATCGAGCGGACCCGGGCTCGGGTGATTGCGCGGTTCGGTGAGGGAGTGGTGCCGCAGCCGAGTCGGGCGACGGCGTTTCGGCTGTTGGAGGAGCTGGAGCGACGCCATCCGCTGTTCCGACTGAGTACGAAGCGCAACAGGGATATCGCGGATCGTCCGAAGGGTCCGTACGGGAAGCTACGGCCGACGCGGCCGGGCGAGTACCTGCTGATGGACTCCACCCGCCTGGACGTCTTCGCGTTCGACCCGCTGACCCTGAAGTGGGTGCAGGCCGAGCTGAGTGTCGGGATGGACTGGTACACCCGCTGCATCACGGGGATCCGGCTCACGCCGGTCTCGACGAAGGCGGTGGATGTCAGCGCAGTGCTGTTCCAGTCGTTTCGGCCGCGGCCTGCGGGGCGGGACTGGCCGCGGCACGCGGTCTGGCCCGAGCACGGCATCCCCCGCACCGTCCTGGTCGACGTCGAAGGCGCCACCGGACCGGGCCTGGCCTCGCCGCCTCTGGTCCCGGAGACGCTGGTTGTCGACCACGGCAAGGTCTACGTCTCGGAGCATCTGACCAGCGTCTGCCGACGGATGGGCATCTCCATCCAGCCGGCCCGGCTGCGGACGGGCCGCGACAAGGGGCCGGTCGAGCGCTACTTCCGGACCCTGCGGGAGGGACTGCTGCAGGTGCTGCCCGGCTACAAGGGCCCCGACATCCACTCGCGAGGCGAGAGCCCGGAGGACGACGCCTTCTTCTTCCTCGACGAGCTTGAGGCGATCATCCGGGAGTGGACCGCGGCGGTCTATCACTGCCGGCCGCATTCCAGTCTGGTCGATCCGGGTCTGCCGGGTCTGCGGATGTCCCCGGCGAAGATGTTCGAGCACGGCATGGCGCGGGCGGGTTACATCGAAGCGCCCCGCGACCGGGACCTGGCTTACGAGTTCCTGCAGACGAAGTGGCGCACGGTCCAGCACTACGGGGTCGAGATCGGCCGCCGCCGTTACAGCGGCCCCGGCCTGCCCGAGCCGGGAGTCCGTAGCCCCTACGACAGTCCGGTCAAGAACGGCTGGCCCTTCCAGGTGGACCCCGACGACATCACCCGGATCTACTTCCGCGATCCGGCTACTCGGGCCTGGCGCACGCTGGTCTGGGAGCACGCGCCGTCGGCTGAGATGCCGCTGAGCGAGGATGCGTTGACGTTCGCCCGGCAGCTGGCGGCCTCGAAGTATCGCTTTCCCGACGACCGGCTTGCCGTCGCTGATTTGTTGGAGCGGTGGAATCTCGGGCTGGGCACCACGATTGCCGAGCGGCGCATGGCCCTGCGGCTTTCGCGCGAGCAGGCCGCCATCGAGCTTCCGGAGAGTGAGGCGGAGACGGTCGTCTCGCTTCCGTCCGTACGCAAGGCCCTCGGCCAGGACGAGCAGACCGCGGAACTGCGGGAGCCCAACGTGGTGACGGAGACCGGGGATGACGACGAGGCTGATCTGGAGGACCTCGCCGGGGAGGACGACTTCTACGCCGATGCCCTGGAGGACGTGTGAACGACGGCAGCGTTCCGCAGCCGGGCAGTCTTGCCTTGTCGCGGAAGGAGGACTTCAAGGCGTTCGCCGAGAGCCCTCGCCGCAGCCGGCCCGATCTGCTGACCCGCAAGCAGCTGAAGTTCCTGCCCACGCAGGCCCGGGCGGACTACGACCGTCAGCGCCGGCAGTGGCACGCGAACATCGGCCCAGTGAAGACGCCGCAGCTGACGGAGCTCCATGAAGACCTATGGGACATCGTCGACAGCAACGAGCAGGACGGCGACAAGGCCAAGGGGGCGGTGGCCGTCGACGCGTTCCCGGGGCTGGGCAAGACGACCTCGGTGCTGGCCTTTGCACGCGACTTCCACCAGCGGGAGATCGAGGAGTCTGGAGCGTTCACGAGCCAAGGGCACGAGCGGATCCCGGTCTGCCGGGTCGGGCTGACTGGGAACACCGGAATGAAGGATCTCAACCGGGCCATGCTGGAGTTCTTCGGCCACCCCGGTCAGATGCGGGGGATCACCGCCCAGTTCGGGCGGCGGGTGCTGGACTGCGTGCTGTCCTGTGATGTCCGCCTGGTGGTTCTGGACGATCTGCACTTTTTGAAGTGGGGACAGAAGAGCGGCATCGAGGTGAGCAACCACCTGAAGTGGATCGCCAACGAGTTTCCGGTGACGTTGCTGATGGTGGGGGTCGAGCTCGCGAAGAAGGGCCTGTTCGGCGAGGGCACGAACGGGCGTGACACTGCTCTGGCCCAGACCGGCCGCCGCACCACCCGCCTCGGGCTGCGGCCGTTCACCATCGATACGGAGGCCGGGCGCCGGGAGTGGCGGCAGATGCTGCTGGCCCTCGAACAGCGCGTCGTGCTCACCGACAAGCATCCCGGCATGCTCGCGGACGACCTGTCGGACTACCTCTTCGCCCGCAGCACCGGACACATCGGCTCGCTGATGACGCTGATCTACCGCAGCTGCCAGCGGGCGGTCCGCACCGGCGCAGAACGTCTTGACCAGGAGCTCATGGACCGGGTGAAGAACGACGAAGCATCCGAGGCCGCCCGCCTCGAACTGCAGGCCGCGCTGGAGAAGAAACGGCTGACCAGCCGCCCGCGGCCCCGGAGCCGGCGACCCGCATGAGAACGCCGGCCCGCACCCTGCCGATCCGGCTGCCTCCACTGCCCGGCGAGGCTCTGGACTCATGGCTGGAGGCGATGGCCAGGCGGATGGACACCGCGCTCGGTGATGTCCTGCTGCACTTCGGCTTCCCGGTCCGACACCGGGCCGGAAACCAGTTCAGGGGCATCCCGGCAGACTGGACGATCGTCCTCGACGAGCAGCAGACCAATGCCGTCGCGCACGCCACCGGGACGTCCCCGGAGAAAGTCGCTGCCCTGACCCTGGCGCACTACGACGGACGGGCCCTCCACCTGAGTGCCGGGGGCCGGGCGGTGTCACGGCACGTCCTTTGGGGCCGCGGAGGGGGATCCCGGTTCTGCCCGGAGTGCCTTCATGCCACTGGTGGGCGATGGCAATTGTCCTGGAGGCTCGGTTTCTCCTTCGCCTGCACCCGGCACCGCAGGCTGCTGGCGGACTGCTGCCCGCACTGCGGGAGGGTGCCGCGGCAGCGGCCCCGTTCCGGCCGGTCCGTCCCCCGGCCTGAACTCTGCGGCAATCCACCGACCCGCCCCACCGGTTCGATTTCGGCTGGCTGCGGCACTGATCTGACCTGCGCTTCGACGCTTCTCCTGCCTCCTGGCCATCCGGTTCTCATGGCGCAGGACCGAGTGATGGAGATCATCGACGGAGCAACGGCAGCTTTCGGCCCCTACCGGACCTCTCCGCAGCCGACATCGGCAGTGCTGGCCGACATCCGGGCTTTGGGCATCCGCGTCCTGAGCGACCTGCCCGCAGCTGTCCTACGAGAACAGATCCCCGCTGACATCGCAGAAGCGCACCTCAGCACCGATGCGGTCTCCCCGCACACCGGACAGATGATGGAACGTCCGGGGTTCATGGCACCGCCCCGAGCCGCAGACACGGCCGTCGCGGTCACCATGGCCCTGAGCATCCTGGAGCAACCAGGAATCCACCCAGCCGGCGAGTCCCTGCGGGGCCTGCTGGAAGCAGTACGCGAGGAACTCACGCAGATCTCGGCGACCAGCATCGACAACTGGGGCAGGGGCATCAGCCCGGTGCTGCAGTCCGTGCACCTGGCGGCCCTCGCCCCTTCCCTCCGCCCCAGCGAATACGTCCGCTACCGCATCACGACCGAGACCCCCCGCCGGCCGACCCGGACCACTCGGGACATCGAGCAGCGAGCCAGGAAGATCCCCACGATGTTCTGGCCGCCCTGGACGATCCGCCTCGCACCACCTGAGGGAATCCATGCGCGGGCTCTGGCCCCCGTTCTCGCCGCCCTGCTGCTGATTCCCGACAGCCGTACATCCCTGGACCAAGCAGCCGGGCTGATCGGCGACGCCATCGACGGCACTGAGGTCTCACGCCTCCTCCAGGAACTCGACGACCTTCCGCAATGGCCGGACATCGCCACTGCCCTGGACCGGCTCGCGGACTACCTCGATGCCAACAGCACCCCCATCGACTACGGCCGGCGCCGACTCCTCGACTACACTGGCCTGCTTCCACATGACCGCTGGCTGGAGATCTGCCGCCACACCGGAACACCACCGGGAACCGGACGGCGCGAACGCATCGCACGCAGCCAGCTCTTCCAACGTCTCAGCGGCCTGCCGGCCGAGTCTGCCCCCGACGACCTGGGCGGGCCCGACAGCGCAGAGTTCCGGGCGACGTCCCTGCGGTTCACCGCGCTTCAGACCCCCGAACTCGTGCACGCCCTCCGGCAGGAAGCTCTCACCTTCCTGGCCTCACACCACATCCACGACGAGCCCGTGACCTGGCAGCCGCCCGCTACCCTGCTGGCAGGGCTCTCCCTTCCTGGCCCCGACCCGGCACACGTCGACCTACCCCGCCTGCACCAGCTTGTCCGCGAACGCCAGCACCCTGTTCAGCACGCCGCCCAGGTTCTGGGCACCGTCGAGGCCATCCGACACGTCCTCGACGAGCATCCAGCCCCTGCACCCCCGCTGACGAAGAGCACCGCCAGGGCCACCGGCCGCATCCGGCAACAGGCCCGGCAAGCCATTTCGGCAGAGCGCTTCACCCGGCTCTACCTCGACGAACACCGGTCCCTCCAGCAGATCGCCACCCTCACCGGCTTCTCCCGCAGAGTGCTGACCGACCTCGCCAACGAGTACGGCATCCCGCTCCGCGAGGGCCCCAAGGACTACAAGCGCCGCGGCACCGTCGAACGGGACTGGCTCATCGAGCAGTACGTCCACCGCCGCCGGACCCTGCCGGACCTCGCCCGAGAAGCCGGAATGAGCACCGCGAACATGGCCCGCTGGGCCCACACCCACAACGTCCCGCTGCGATCACGCGGAGGAGCCAGCCACAGCCAGGCACTTCGCGCTGCCGACCAGGCCCATCGAGCGCCGCGCGTCCTCCGGCCAGCATTAGGCGGTCAGGGCGCCAGTGAACGCTTGAGGCGGTTCGCGGCTGCATCCGCCTTTCCCAGCCTGGGCGCGGCGGCGAGTGGCCTCGGTCTCAACACGTTCACCCTCGTCGCGCAGATCAACCGGATCGAACGAGAGCTCGGCGGACCGCTGCTGGTCAGAGCCGAACGCGGCCGGCCCATGACGCTGACTCCCTTGGGGAGGAGGGTGCTCAGGGCTATTCGCACGTCTCAAGACGGTGCGGCATCGTGAAATCCGGAGTTCACTCCGGGTCAGAAATGCGATGAAAGGCTCCGTCGAACTCGTCCGACGCAAGCAGCTCGGCGATCACGCCCACCATGCCTTGGATGCCAGAGACCCGAACGATCAGCCCGTCCGAGCACCAGAAGCACCGGCCCCCTGCGGCTTCTCCGGTCCCCTCCCATCTCCTCATCAGCCGGTCCACCTCGGCGAGGGTGAAGATCGTCGCACTCCAGCGAGAGCCATCGGGAAGGTGAACCTCGACATCCACATTGCAGACCTCATCGAGCACCTCGTCAGGGCTTGGGAGGAACAGGGCTTCGAACCCTTCGGCGAGGACACGGTAATAGGGGCCGTCCCATCCGGCTCCGGTCTGTAGTTCGCTCGTCGTGGTGGTCACAGCAGGAGCATCCCAGTAGTCCAGATGACGATCCACAGGAATTGGTGGCTTTGTCGATGAGAACGAGCAGCAGATGTTCATCACTTCGGGAGGCACCTGCTTCCAGCTCTGTTCGATGTTCATGGCCTGGGCAGCACAGCCCCGGAGGGAGGCAGCCGCGATGGCGTGTCGGTCCCTTCTGCCAGCATGCTGCCGTGACAGACACACGTGATCAGCATCCCGCCGAAGCCACTCTCGACTTCCTGCGCTCCGCATTTCCGCCGGAATGGCGAGAGCCGGCGCTCGGACATGAAGCCGTCGCGGACTGGGAGCAGAAGAACCAGGTGGTCCTCCCAGAGCCGTACAGGACGTTCATCGCGGAGATCAGCAACGGGTCCAGCCTCGGCCCCGCCGGCGACGGCGGTCTCCAGCCGCTCGGCTGGCTGCCCGAAACGTGGCCTGACCTTGGCCCGCGACAGCCCGGCGAACCGTTCCCCCTGGAGGCGGCTTGGCCTTGGGAGGACGACGAGAGTGTCGACCCCGAGGACCCCCGGATCGACGCCGCATTCAACAAGGGGTCCATCGTTCTCGGGTCCGAGGACGGGCAGTCGTTCTGGCTCCTGCTGACCACCGGCCCCCGCCGCGGCGAGGTGTGGATGATCGCCGATGTCGGCGCCGTCCCGGCACCCGGCGACCAGGCATGGGGCTTCGAGGAGTGGGTGCAGCGCTGGCACACCGGCAACGACTGGTGGGACTGAACGTGCTGTGCTGACCGGCCGCAGGTCACGGGCTGTTCGAATCCCGGGTGCCTCCCGAAGTGGTGAACATTCGCTGTCCGTGCTCATGGACAAAGCCAAATTGGACACCGCAGCGGCTGGCGCACAGACCGCCGCCATCATGGGCTCGTGACGACATGGATGCGCTGCTACTGGGACGAGGAAGACACCTGGTTCTACTTCGAGGTCGACGCCGAAGGCTGGGTGATCCGGCAGGTCGAACTCGAAGGGCCTGAGCTGATCCCGATCGCAGCTGCTTCCCTCGCCGAGTGGCAGCGGGCCCGCGACGCAGGCCGCCTCGGTGATTACGACAGCAGATTCGGGATCACCGCCGAGCTGCCCGTCTCGGAATGGGAAGGCCACGACCCCGAACAACTCACCTCCGAGGAGTTCGAGGAAGTCTGGGGGTCTGCCCGTCGCCAGATCGCATCCCGGCCCAGCTGACCTCTCGGCCCGGCGGAGGCTTCTTGGCATCATCGCGGCATGACCCCGACCCTTCCCCGCACCGTCCGAGTCGTCGACACCGCTCAGCTCCTGGACCTGGCCCAAGAGGCCGCCATGCATGGCTTCAGCCAGCGGCTCCCGGTCGACTGGCTCCGAGAACACCTCGCCGCAGAGGCGACGCACTACCTGTTCCCGACGATCGTGCAGCGGCTTACGCACCGTCCCGAGATGCCGCTGCAGTGGAGGTGCCAGCAACTGTTGACCGTCAACACCGGAGAGCAGATCTTGGGTCTGCTCGACGTCCTTCCCGGCACCTTCGACAAGATCCCGGAGACCCTGGACACAGCGTCCAAGAAAGACATCGGCGGGCGTATCGAGCGAGCAGTGTCCGTGCGTGAGTGGGTGGAACGGATGGGTGTCGAAGCAGGTTCGTGACGCCCCTGGCAGTGGTGCAGCCCGCTGGACAGTCTGAGGAAATGACACCGATCTGAGACAGCCGCCTGCCGACACGTCGTGAGACTGGAGGGGAACCTCCAGGTCACAGCGTCGGCGCATGACACCGAAAGTGAGAACCTACAGCGCGTGTAGGGTCTCAAATTCCGTGTCATTTTCTCCGGTCCAGTCTCACGCCCGTGTCATGTTGCAGGTCAGCGGCTTGCATCGAACGGGAGTCCTGAAGGATTTGGACACGATCGTGAGACTGAACGGCCGGACACGGCGTGAGACACAGCGAGAAGCAGCAGGTCACAGGCTCGGCCTGGGACACGATCCGCGAGATCCTACAGCGCACGCACGGCACGGGGGATACGGAGCTGCTCGCGGCGGGTCCGTGCGGTGGCGGGGAAATGGAGTCGCCATCCAGGGGCTCGGGCGGTAGTTGTTGATGATGACTTCTCCCGCTGAACCGTTGCTCCCCGGTACCCGGCGCGCGTTGCTGCACCGCATCGCCACGGCACAGGCCGAAGGGCGTACCCCCTCCCTGGTCGCCGCGGTGCGGCGGCAGGGGCAGACCGTCTGGGACGGCTCGCGCAGCTGTGTCGACGGCCATGCCCCGGACTCCGACACGCAGTTCAGAATCGGGTCCCTCACCAAGACGTTCACCGCGGTGCTGGTACTCCGGCTGCGCGACGAGGGGCTGCTCGACCTGTCCGATCCGCTGGAGAGGCATCTGCCCGGCACCGGTGCGGGCGAGGTGACCATCCACCAACTGCTGGGGCACAGCGCCGGCCTCGGAGCCGAGACGACCGCGCCGTGGTGGGAGCGGACCCCCGGCAGCCTGCGCCCGACTCTCGCGGACGTGCTCGGTGAGCAGATCGCCATGCACCCGCCCGGTCAGCGCCACCACTACTCCAATCCGGGATACACGCTGCTCGGTTCGCTGGTCGAGGCCGTGCGCGGGGCCTCCTGGGAGGACGTACTGCGCCGGGAGATCCTGGACCCCCTCGGCATGCACCGCACCGGCTCCCTTCCCCGGGCTCCGCATGCGGGCGGCTGGGCGGTGCACCCGTGGGCCGACGCGATGCTTCCCGAACCGGCGGAGGACCTGGGGCTGATGGCGCCGGCCGGCCAGCTCTGGTCCACCACCGCCGATCTGCTCCGCTTCGCCGCCTTTCTCGCCGAGGGCGACGACCGGGTGCTCGGCGCCGCGTCGGTCGAGGAGATGAAGCAACCGTCCGCCGCCCCCGAGACCGGAAGCCTCGACCATTACGGCCTGGGGCTCCAGCTGATCCGGCGGAAGGACCGCACCTTCATCGGGCACACCGGCTCGCTCCCCGGCTTCCTGGCAGCCCTCTGGGTGAGCGCCGAGGACGATGTGGCCGCCGTGGTGCTCGTCAACGCGACGTCCGGGGTGGCGATCGGTGAGGTGGCCGCCGACCTCGTGGACATCGTCGCCGAGGCCGAGCCCCGTATCCCGGAGCCGTGGCGCCCGCTGCCCGAGATCGACGCGGAACTCCTCGCCCTGACCGGTGCCTGGTACTGGGCAACGCGCCCCACCCTCCTGCGCTTGACCGCCGATCGCGGGCTGGAGCTGCGGCAGGTGAACGGCCAGGGCAGGGGCGCCCGCTTCGTGGCACGTCCCGATGGCACCTGGGTGGGGTTGGACGGCTACTACGCGGGGGAGACGCTGCGGATCGTGCGGAACCCGGACGGCAGCGTGAGCCACCTCGATCTGGGGTCCTTCGTCTTCACGCGTGAGCCGTACGATCCGGCGGCAGCCGTACCCGGCGGCGTGGACGAGAAGGGCTGGCGCGGCCTGGGGGACCAGGGCGCGATCTGAAAGTCCCGCCTGCCGGGCGGCGTCCGGCACAACCTGGGCGCCGCCCGGCGGGTCATGGCCAGTGGAGAGAAGGCGTCCGGCTGTTTCACGTGGAACAGCCGGGCCCATGCCTCATGCCGTCAACTCCCGTTCCAGGGGTGTCCGGAAGCGCGGAGTGACCCGTGCGTCTCCGACCCAGGATGCCAGCCGGGACGCCTCGGTCTCGATGGCGGACGTGGCCTCCGCACCGGGATCGGTCAGCAGCCGCCACACCGGCTCGCCGTTCGCGCGTTGTGCCCAGCCGCCCACGATCCGGCCGTTCCACCAGACCGTGGGCCCGATGTTGCCCGAGCGGTCGAAGAGGGCTGCCCGGTGCTCGGCCGGCAGATGGAAGGCCCGGTCCGCCCAGCCCATACCGCTCGGGTCGAGCGCGGGCAGCAGGGCCGCCCATGGGGCGGGGGCGGGCTCGGGCTCCGTGTCGCCGGGGGCGACCCAGGCCACAGCGCCGTCTTCGAGTCGCACCTCCACGGCTCCGGCCGCCGCCAGCGCCGTACGGACCTCGCGCGTCCCCCACCCGGTCCACCACTTGAGGTCGCCCTCGGTGCCCGGCCCGTATGCGCGGAGCCAGCGCAGGGCCAGCTCCGCCTGGGCCGGGGCGGTCTCCTCGACCGGCCGGGGGAGGGCCGGCGCCCAGCGGAACTGGCTGGAGGTCCAGGAGCCGCGCGGCCGGTCCCGGCGAATCCTGCCCTCTGCGGCCAGCACCCGGATCACCCGGGTCGCGACCCCCTGGACCGTCTCCTGCTTCTTCCCGGGGAACACGGTGATCTTGGTGCGAAGGGCAGCGACACCGGCGGCGAGTTCGCTGCCCGAGACCGGTCCGCTCCGGTCCAGAAACGCGAGAGCGCTCCGCTCGGCTTCGTCGAGCCAGCGTTCGTCCAGGCCGTTGCCGTCCTCCCGCAGGTGCTTGAGCAGGGTGCGGCGCTCCTTGGCGGCCACGGCACGCGCGTTGGCAGCCTCGACGTGCGGGGCCGTCTCCTCCGATACGACGAAGAGGGTGTTGCGCAGGGACAGCATCCGCACCAGCGAGACGTCCTCGTAGAGGCACCGCTCCACTGCGGCGATGCCGGGTTCGGCGAGGCGGGCGCAGGCGGACAGGAACACCGTGGCCGCGTCGGTCGCGTGGAGCGCCACCAGGGCGTCGGCCACGTCCACGGGCGACGAGGCCCGTGCCTCGGGGGTCAGTAGATGGCGGCGGCCGATCCGGATGCGCCGTTGTTCGTCACTGATGCGTTGCACGGTGGCTCCCAGGGAACGCGGTGAGGTCAGAGAGCGAGCTTGAAGCCCACGTGGCTGGCGATGAAGCCGAGGCGCTCGTAGAAGCGATGCGCGTCGGTGCGGGTCGTGTCCGAGGTGAGCTGCACCAGCTGGCAGCCCTGGCGGCGCGACTCGTCCACGGCCCACTGGATCAGCCGGGTACCGAGGCCGCTCCCCCGTTCGTCCGCGTGGATGCGGACGCCCTCGATCAGGGAACGGGTCGAGCCGCGTCGGGACAGGCCGGGGATCACCGTGAGCTGGAGGGTCCCGACGACGCGCTCCCGGCGCACGGCGACCATCAGATGCTGATTCGGGTCGTCGGCCAGCCGCCGGAGTGCCGTCCGGTAGGGAACGAGATCGTCCGGCGACTCCCGCTGGGCGCCCAGCGGGTCGTCGGCGAGCAGTGCCACGATCGCGGGCAGATCGTCAGCGGTCGCACGGCGTATGTCCAGGTCGCTCATGCGCGGCAGCCTACGCAGTCCGGCCCGCCGCTATACGGGGACGGCCTTCAGTTCCTCGACGGCCCTGACCAACGGGGCCAGCTCGGGGTTGTCGGCGGCCTCGTCGAGCGCGGCCCGCAGGGCGCCGTCGTTGGTCGGCCGGGCGTCGGAGAGCAGGGCCTGTCCGGCGGCGGTGACATCGGTGTAGATGCCCCTGCGGTCGGTGTCACAGAGGTACCGGGTGAGCAGACCCCGGTCCTCGAGGCGGGTGACCAGCCGGGTGGTGGCGCTCTGGCTCAGTCCCACGGCGTCCGCCACCTGCTTCATCTGGAGGTGTCCGCCCGGACCGCTGTGCTGCCGGTTGAGCACGTCCAGCAGGGAGTACTCCCGCACGCTGAGGTCGTGGCCGCTCTGCAGGGCCCGCTCGATGCGGGTCTCGATCCTGCCGTGGAGCAGGGAGAGCGCGATCCAGCCCTGGGAGAGGGCGGTCATGGCCGGGTCCGTGGCAGTCATGGTCTCTCCTCCGTGCCGGAGTTGCTTACGACCAGGGTAGCCGACGTCCGCAATAGCCCGCGCTTGCAATTAACTAGCGTCTGCAATTATTGTCTACGCATGTAAGACGCGGTAGCAATTTTTCGGGAAGGTATACCCATGCCACTCGCACTTCTGGCCCTGGCCATCGGGGCCTTCGGAATCGGAACCACCGAGTTTGTGATCATGGGATTGCTTCCCGAGGTGGCCGCCGACTTCCAGGTCTCCATCCCGGCCGCCGGCTTCCTCGTCACGGGATACGCGCTCGGCGTGGTGCTGGGAGCCCCGCTGATGACGGTGCTCGGCACCAGGGTCAGCCGCAAACGGATGCTGATGATCCTCATGGGCCTGTTCGTCGTGGGCAATGTGGTCACCGCGACCGCGCCCGTCTTCGAGGTGATGGTCGCAGGCCGGGTGGTCGCCTCGCTCGCCCATGGAGCCTTCTTCGGCATCGGAGCGGTGGTGGCGGCCGATCTGGTGGCCCCGCAGAAGAAGGCGGGAGCCATCGCCCTGATGTTCACCGGCCTCACCGTCGCCAACGTCGTCGGGGTACCGGCGGGGACGTACATCGGTCTGCACTCCGGCTGGCGGGTCACCTTCTTTGTCGTCGCGGCGCTGGGCGTCCTCGGCCTGCTCGGTGTGGCCCGGCTCGTCCCCGAGCAGCCTCGTGCCGAAGGGGTCAGGCTGCGGCAGGAAGTCGCCGCGTTCCGCAACGTCCAGGTCCTTCTCGCCATGGCGATGACGGTCCTCGGCTTCGGCGGTGTCTTCGCGGCGATCACCTACATCACGCCGATGATGACGGAGGTCGCGGGATACCCGGCCGCCGCGGTCACCTGGCTGCTGATCCTCTTCGGGATCGGCATGCTCGGCGGCAATCTGCTCGGCGGCAGGCTCGCCGACCGGCACGCCATGCCGCTGCTGCATGCGGCGCTGGCCAGCCTCGCCCTGGTCCTGGCCCTGTTCACCTGGACTGCCCACAGCAAGATCACGGCCGCCGTCACCCTCGTCCTCATCGGGGCGCTCGGCTTCGCCACCGTGCCCCCGCTGCAGAAGCGGGTGCTCGACCATGCGGCAGGCGCCCCGACCCTGGCCTCGGCGATGAACATCGGCGCCTTCAACCTCGGCAACGCGCTCTCCGCCTGGCTCGGCGGCCTGGTCATCGGAGCGGGCCTCGGTTACACCGCGCCCAACTGGGTCGGAGCGGCGCTGGCCGCGTCGGCCCTGGTGCTTGCTGCCGTCTCCAGTGCCCTGGAGCGCCGTACGGTCACCCCGAGCAGGCTCGTCGCCGCCCACACCCCGGAGCCGGGGCGCACTCCGGAACCCACGGACACTCCGGAGCCTGCGCAGATCCCGCCGGCGCGGAGCTGATCCGGGGCCCCGGTCCCGGAGCGGGACCGCGCCCGGGGTCAGCCCGTCGCCAGGCTGAAGGGTGCGAAGTACCGGGTCCAGTCCCCGCGCCGGTCCCCACCGAGGACCATCACCGTGGTCTCCGAACCGGGCCCCAGCCCGCAGGCACCGAGCCAGGCGACCAGATCCTCGTGGCGGGCGTCGATGTCCGCACGCAGCGGCCGGTCCGTCGCTTCCGCCAGCGAGGCCAGAAGCAGCTTCGCCGTAGCCGTGTCCGCGGCGACCAGGGGCCCGACCGCGTGGTTCGCCGCGCTCGGGGAGAGCGCGGCGTACCCGATCAGCTCCCCGTCCCTCTCGGCGACCCTCATATGGTCGGCGAATGTGGGGAGCCGGGTCAGCAGGTGGGTCCGGTCGAGCCCGAACACGACCGAGTCCAGTTCCACCAGGGCCCGCAGATCGTGGGCGGAAGCAGGGCGGACGAGGGTCCCGGGGGCAACGAGCGGGCCGGTTGCCGCAGGCGCCTGGAAGAAGCCGTTCAGCCGGAGGGCGCGCCCCACCGGGACGAAGCCGAGCTCCTCGTACAGGGGGCGTCCCACCGAGGTGGCGTGGAGGCTGAGCGGGGTTTCTCCGGCGGCCTCGATCACCCTCTGCATCATGTACCGGCCGATCCCGCGCCGGGCATGGCGCCCGGCGACCAGAAGCATGCCCACGGCAGCCATGCCGGTGCCGTACGAGACCACCATGCAGGTCGCCATCAGCCCTTTGCTGTCGGGGTCGTCGATTCCGTAGCCCGTTCCGGCGGCGAGCAGCAGCGCCCAGCGCTCCTCGTCGCGAGGCCAGCCGCGGTCCTCGCTGAGATCGGCGCAGGCGACCAAGTCGTCCCGAGTGAGGCGCCGGATGGGTAGATCGGACAGCGGGCGGGGCAGTGAGCTGGGCATACGGGTCAGGCTGTCCGACGCGATGATCGCCCGTCCACCGCTTTACCGGAACTGGCCGAGACGCGCAGCCGAAAATTGGGCCACAGCGGGCGGCACACACGGTTTCACGTGAAACACGACGCCCTGACCCGCGCGGAGCCACATACGCCGGACCATGCGTGCCGAGCTCCCTACGCCGAGTCGTGTGCGCCGAGACACCGCATCGATCGCCGCGTCAGCCCAGGTCGGCGGCGTGCAAGGCGCGTACCCCTTCGATATTGCCGTCCAGATAGTGCCGCAGCGACAGCGGCACCAGGTGCACGGCGGCGATGCCGACGCGGCTGAAGGGCACCCGGACGATGTCGTACTCCCCGCAGGGGTCGTCGATCTCGGGGCCGTGGCGCAGGGACAGGTCCATGGAGTCGAGGCGGCAGACGAAGAAGTGCTGGACCTTGACGCCCTTCACCCCGCCCTCCTCGATGTGTTCCACGGTGTCGACGAAGCAGGGCACCACATCGGTGATCTTCGCGCCCAGTTCCTCGTCCACCTCGCGGTGCAGGGCATCGACCACGGTGGCGTCCTCGGGCTCGACCCCGCCGCCCGGTGTGACCCAGTACGGGTCCACTTCAGGTTTGGTGCGCTTGATGAGGATGAGGTCGTCACCGTCGAGCAGGATGGCACGTGCGGTTCGCTTGACCACAGGACGTTCGGTCATGGCAGAAGCGTGGCCCAAGAGACGCGTTCTGAAACACCGGGGTGCGGTCCGGCGTTCCCGATGTCACCAGTCGGCGGCGGCCCGGAGCAGCCCTTCGTGGGCCCGTGAGAGACGCGGGAGGGCGAGCGTGCCGGTGCGCGCGGCCAGGAAGTAGGTGCGCAGCGGCGGGACCGGGGGGTCGAGCAGCGCCACCACCTCGCCGCGCTCCAATGCGCCCTCGCACAGATAGCGCGGCAGGACGGCGAGCCCGGCGCCGGCGGCCGCGCACTCCAGGACCGCGCGCAGGTCCGGCGTGATGACGGTGCCGGTGGCCGCGGGCGGGCTGTCGAAGACGGCGGACCAGTACCGGGAGACCAGCGGCAGGCTCTCGTGCACCTCGACCACGGGCAGCTGTTCCAGGACCACCGGGCCGTTGCGTCGCAGCGTTCCCGGACCGAGGCGGCGGGCCCAGCGGGGTGCGGCGACCAGGACGTGCTCCTCGTCCCAGAGCGGGGTGGTGGAGAGCAGTTCCCCGCGAGGCCGGGCCGTCACGACGGCCAGGTCGTGGTGCCCGGCGGCCAGGCCCTCCAGGGTCTCGTCGGTGTCGGCGGAGAACGAACCGCGCAGCGCGAGGCCCTGGGTGATGAGGGGGGTGAGGGCGGGCAGGACCCGCAGCGAGAGGAACTCCGGGGGCCCCGCCAGATGCAGGGTCTGCACGCCCGCCTCCTCGTCGAGGCCGGTCTCGGTGATCTCGACGAGCGCGTCGAGATGGGGAGCGGCCCGGTGGGCGAGTTCGTCGCCGATCGTCGTCGGCGTCACGCCGCGGGCGCGGCGAAGAAAGAGCGGCCGGCCCAGCTGGCGTTCCAACGTGCGTATCTGCGAGGTCACCGCGGGCTGGGAGAGGCCGAGGAGCGCGGCGGCGCGGGTGAAGGAGCCGGCGCGGTGCACGGTGACGAAGGTGCGCAGCAGGGCCAGATCCACGTGCCGTCCCTCCTCGCCCTCCCGTGTGACGCATCCGATGCGCCCCGGTCAACGATAAATATGTCGATAGGTCGCTGCCGCTACTGTGATTGGACACTGACGCAGAGTCAACTAGCCTTGTCGAGGCGGTTCTTCCGAGGGCGAACGCGAAGAGCCGGGGGCGGTCCGAGCCACGAGGGGGGAGGCTCGGACCGCCCATACCGTGCTGCGGACCAGGGCCGTGACGTCAGTTTCCGCCGGTGGCCGCGGTCAGCGCCTGTGCGACATCGGCCAGCAGGTCGTCCGTGTTCTCGGCGCCGACGGAGAAGCGGATGAACCCTTCCGGCACGGCGTCGCCGCCCCAGCGGCCCCGCCGCTCGGCGGTGGAGCGCACCCCGCCGAAGCTCGTGGCGTCATCGACCAGCCGCAGGGCCGCCAGGAAGCGCTCCGCGGTTTCCCGGTCGGCCAGTACGAACGACACCACCGAGCCGAAGCGCCGCATCTGCCGCACCGCGTTCGGATGCGAGGGGTCGGTGGGGAGGCCGGGGTAGCGCAGCCCGGAAACGGCCTGGTGTCCGGTGAGCGCCTCGGCGAGTGCGAGGGCGTTGGCGCACTGCCGTTCGATCCGGAGTTCCAGGGTGGCCAGCGCCCGGTGCGCCAGCCAGGCTTCCATCGGGCCGGGGATGGCGCCGACGATCTTGCGCCAGTGCCGTACGCCCGCCGCGAGTTCCGGATCGCGGCAGGTGACGTGGCCGAGCAGCAGGTCGCCGTGGCCCGTCATGCCCTTGGTGTCACTGGCCACCGAGAAGTCGGCGCCCAGTTCGAGCGGACGCTGGCCGAGCGGGGTGGCGAGGGTGTTGTCGACGGCGACGAGCGTGCCGCCGGCGTGTGCCGCCTCCACCAGCCGCCGTACGTCGCAGACGTCGAGCCCCGGGTTCGAAGGCGTCTCGATCCAGAGGAGCTTGGCGCCCTCCAGCACGGCCAGCTGTGCGTCGCCGCCGGTCGGCGCGGTTCGCACCTCGACTCCGTACGCCTCCAGCTGGGCCCGCAGCAGAGGAAGTGCCTGGTAGCCGTCGTCGGGGAGGACGACGGTGTCGCCGCTGCGCGCCCGGGAGAGCAGGACGGCCGAGATCGCCGCCATTCCGGAGGCGAAGACGGTGGTCTCCACGCTCTCCCCCGGTGCTTCGAGCTCCCCGATGGCCCGTTCCAGATGAGTCCAGGTCGGGTTGGTCTCCCGGCCGTAGGTATAGGGGCCGGTCGGCTCGCCGGACAGGTGGTAGTGCGCGGCGAAGACCGGTCCGGGGAGGGTGGGTTCGTACTGCTGCGGTTCCGGCAGGCCCGCGCGTACCGCACGGGTTCCGTCGCCCATGGTGCTCATGTGTCGTCCTCGTTTCTCTCCCCGGCCGGTCCTCGGTCCCGGCCGCACTGTTTCGGTTGGACGCGGGGCGTGCCCCGCCGGGCGGCTCAGTCCTCGTCCGGAAGGACGACGTTCAGCGCCCAGGACACGATCGAGACGATCAGGCCGCCGAGAACGGCGGTCCAGAAGCCGTGGACGTGGAAGCTCAGGTCCAGTACGCCCGCCAGCCACGAGGTGAGCAGGAGCATCAGCGCGTTCACCACGAGGGTGATCAGGCCCAGCGTGAGGATGAAGAGGGGCAGGGTGAGCAGCTTCACAATCGGCTTGACCACGAAGTTGACCAGGCCGAAGACCAGCGCGACGAGGATCAGGGTCAGGGCCTTGCGGCCGGTGCTGCCGCCGGTCAGCGTGATGTCCTGGAGCAGCCAGATGGCCACGGCCAGCGCACCCGCGTTGGCGATCGTCTTGACTACGAAATTCTTCATGTGTCTGATCGTGGCAGACATGATCGGTGGCGGACACCGGCTGAGCAGAGGCAAGGGGCGGACGGGCCATGAAGGCGTTCAGGCTGGACGAACTGGAGGCGGAACGGGCCGCCAACGACGGGGCGTACCTGCAGTTCCTTCGCGAACGGAACATGTCGGTCGGCCTGTACGCCCTGGACGCGGGACAGATTGATCCGCAGCAGCCGCACGGCCAGGACGAGGTGTACTTCGTGGTCAGCGGTCGCGCTTCGATCACCGTCGGCATGGAAACGACACAGGTGGGAAGAGGGAGTGTGGTGTACGTGCCCGCGGGCACGGCCCACAAGTTCCACCACATCACCGAGGACCTGCGGGTGATGGTGGTCTTCTCGCCGCCCGAGGGATGAGCCGGCGGCCGGCGCTTCTCCGGGTTCCCTAGGGGATCGATCAGGGGAGTACAAGGGCTTCCCAGGACCCGGTGGCCGCCCTTTCGCCTCTAGCATCGAAGCAGGAACTCACAGAGACGAGGTAAGGACGATGGCCGTGCGGGAGATATTCGCTGGGATGCCCTGGTGGGTGAAGTGGATCGCGGTGCCCGTGATCGCGATCGTCGTGTTCGGCGGTCTGATCGCCAGCCTGCTCGCGTTCGTGGTCGGTCTGCTGTTCAAGATCCTGGTCTTCGTGATCCTGGTCGGCGGGCTCGTCTTCGTCGTACGGAAGTTCATGTCGTCGTCCTCGCGCAACGGGTGGTGACCGCACGCCCGACGGGGGATTAGCCCAGGTGAGCTAAGGGAAAGGCGAATCGGCACTCGGGCAGAAGGCTGCCGTTACAGTGACAGTCCGCTGCCGCCGCCTGGGAAAGCGCCGTAAGTCACCACCCCGACCAGTGGTTTGTACGGAATCCGGCCTCCGGTTCCGCGGCAGACCTGTGGGGGCGGCCCCCACGGGCGGGCTGACCGCCCGTCACCACGCCTGGGGGTGACCGTTGACCACGGCATCGAGTACGGCTGTTCCGACGCTCATCGGGTCGGTGCAGCGGGCGCTGAGGCTGCTGGAGGCTGTGGGTACCCATCGCGACGGGGCCCCGGCCAAACAGCTCGCGAGGGAAGCGGGACTTCCCCTCCCCACCGCCTACCACCTGCTGCGCACCCTGACCTATGAGGGCTATCTGCGCCGGGAGAACGGCGTCTTCCTCTTCGGCGCCGCCGCCGAACGGCTGATGGGTGACGGCGCCCTGCAGAACCGCCGCAGCACCTTGTCCCGGTCCCTGCACCGCTGGCGGGACATCGTCGAGGCCCCCGTGTACTGCGCCATCTACCGCGAGGGCGAGATCGAACTCCTCGCCGTCGCCGACAGCCCGGAGCGCCCGGCGGTCGACGAATGGGCGGCCTTCCGCGAGACCGGGCACGCACACGCGATCGGGCAGTGCCTGCTGAGCCGGATCGACGAGAAGGCCCGTGAAGATCACCTGGACCGGCACCCGGTCCGCCCCCTGACCAGGTATTCCGTCCGCGATCGTGCGGCGTTCCTGGCGCGGCTGCGCTCGCTGGAGCGTACGGAGCCGGTCATCGAACGGCAGGAGTACGCGCTCGGCACGGTCTGTGCCGCCATCCCCATCACGGCCGGATTCACCGCTGCCGCGATGGCCATTTCCGTACCCCTGCACGAGGAAGAACGGTTGCTCCCCGCAGTCGAACGGCTACGCGGTGAAGTGGCCAGCCTCTTGCGTTCGTTCGTGTTCTCTATCAGTATCTGAAAAATCACTCCTTGTGATCTGCTATCGCGTGCACCACGATGGCGTCAATAGGGCCATGGGGGATCATTCCTGGCCAGATTCATCTACTGCGGGGTTGAACGATGCGTGAGTCGGTTCAAGCTGAGGTCATGATGAGCTTCCTCGTCTCCGAGGAGCTCTCATTCCGTATCCCGGTGGAGCTCCGGTACGAAGTGTGCGATCCGTACGCGATCCGGATGACCTTCCATCTGCCCGGCGACGCCCCCGTCACCTGGGCCTTCGGCCGCGAGCTGCTGCTCGACGGCCTCAACAGCCCCAGCGGTGACGGCGATGTGCACATCGCGCCGACCGAGCCCGAGGGCCTGTCCGATGTCCACATTCGGTTGCAGGTAGGCGCCGACCGTGCGCTCTTCCGGGCGGGCACGGCACCGCTGGTCGCCTTCCTCGACCGTACGGACAAGCTCGTGCCGCTCGGACAGGAGTGCACGCTGGGTGATTTCGACGGCAACCTGGAGGAGGCGCTGGGTCGCATCCTGACCGAAGAGCAGAACGCCGGCTGAGAGGGGAGCCCGCCCACGGGCATTCATGCCACTCGAAAAGGACATCTGCCGATCGGGTGAATCACCCTCCGTCGTTCGGTCAGGACCTCGCCCGCCGCCGCCGGCCCCGGCCGGCCCGTACGGGTGCCGAAGCCATGGCTTCCGCGCCGATCCCCGTGCGGTCCGCGGAGACGACCACCGCCGCGAGCGCGGTCGTCACCGGCACGGAGGCGACCAGCCCGATCGACCCGACGAGCGTGCGCACGATCTCCTCCGCCACCAGCTCGCTGTTGGCGACTGTTCCCATGCTGCTCTGCGCGACCGTGAACAGGAGAAGGAGAGGCAGCGCCGCGCCCGCATACGCGAGCACCAGGGTGTTGACCACGGAGGCGATGTGATCGCGTCCGATCCTGATCCCTGCCCGGTAGAGCTGCCGCGTACTCATGGTGGGGTTCGCCTGTCGCAGTTCCCAGACCGCCGAGGTCTGGGTGACCGTGACGTCGTCGAGTACGCCCAGCGAGCCGATGATGACACCGGCCAGCAGCAGGCCGCTCATGTCGATGTGCGGATACAGGCCGTGGATGAGACCGGTGTTGTCGTCGGTGTTCCCGCTCAGACTCGCCCAGCCGACGAAGAGCGAGCCGAGCAGCCCGATCAGCATCAGTGACACCAGGGTGCCGATGACGGCGACGGAGGTGCGGGCGGTCGGCCCGTGGCAGATGTAGAGCGCGATCAGCATGATCGCGCCTGCTCCGACGACCGCCACCAGCAGCGGGTTCGAGCCCTGCAGTATGGCCGGCAGGATGAAGAACGTCAGCACGGCGAACGACAGGGCGAGCGCCACCAGGGCCATGACCCCGCGCATCCTGCCCACGAGCACCACCGCGACGGCGAAGATGCCGGCCAGCAGAACCAGCGGGAACTTCCGGTTCACATCCGTCACGGAGTACTGGAGGTCATGGGGCGCGTCGGGGGCGTACGCCACCACCACCCCCTGCCCCGCGCGCAGTTGCCGGGGCGCGTCCGGCTGCACCACCTCGGCGAACCGGCGTCCCTCGTCCGGACCGCTGGTGACCTCGACGGTGGCCTTCCCGCAGAGACCGCGGCCGGTCGCCGGCCGTTCCCCCGGAGGGGTGGTTCCGGCGTCGACGGGCAGCTGGGAGGCGTTGACGTCCTGGCAGTCGATCCTGACGACACTCACCACCTTCCCCTGCTGGGTCTGCCGGTCGAAGCCGACCCCGGTCCGTTCGTGCGCCGGCGCGCTGCCCGGCCACAGCGCCACGAGACCGACGAGCACGGCGGCCGCGAAGGGGATCAGCACCGCGGCGATCACCTTGCGCAGACGGGCGGAGACGGGTGCGGCGGGGCCGTGGCTGTGCGTGTGGCCGTGCTGGTGGCCCTGCGGTTCTGAGTCGTGAGGAGGGGGCGTCACCGGCCGATCATCGCAAGGAGGAAGGGGCCCTCTGTTCAGCCCGCCCGTCCGGAGGCTAGCGTGGTGGCACCTTTGCACACGCGGGAGCTCGGAGCACCGGGCTGAGAGGGCGCTGAAACCGTACGTCCGTACGTACGGGAATCGCTGCGCCGACCGCCGAACCTGTTACCGGGTAATGCCGGCGTAGGGAGTAGGTCTCATGACCACATCGGACACACGCACGCCTGCCTCCTCTCAGGGTGACGAGGCCGGGAAGTCCATCGGCTGGCACAAGGGATACGTCCAGGGGCCGCGCCCCGACATCCGGGTGCCGGTCCGCCAGGTGCACCTCACCAACGGCAAGGACGTGACGCTGTACGACACGTCCGGGCCGTACACCGACCCGGCGACCGCGACCGACGTCCGTCGAGGGCTCGCACCGCTCCGGGAGAACTGGATCATCGCCCGCAGCGACACGGAGGAGTACGAGGGCCGGCCCGTTCGCCCCGAGGACGACGGGCTCAAGCACACCACGCCGCGCGGGGGGCTGCGCAATCTGGACGCGGTCTTCCCCGGCCGGCCCCGGCGGCCGCGGCGGAGCCGGGACGGTGCGCCCGTCACCCAGCTCGCGTACGCCCGCAGGGGCGAGATCACCCCGGAGATGGAGTACGTCGCGATCCGGGAGAACGTGGCGGCGGAGGTGGTGCGCGAGGAGATCGCCGCCGGCCGCGCGGTGCTGCCCGCGAACGTCAACCACCCGGAGATCGAGCCGATGATCATCGGGAAGCGGTTCCTGGTGAAGGTCAATGCCAACATCGGCAACTCCGCGGTGACGTCCTCCATCGAGGAGGAGGTGGACAAGATGACCTGGGCGACCCGATGGGGTGCCGACACGGTCATGGACCTTTCCACCGGCCGCAACATCCACACCACCCGTGAGTGGGTACTTCGCAACTCACCCGTACCGATCGGCACCGTCCCCCTCTACCAGGCCCTGGAGAAGGTCGACGGCCGGGCCGAGGAACTGACCTGGGAGATCTACAAGGACACCGTCATCGAGCAGGCCGAACAGGGCGTGGACTACATGACGGTGCACGCCGGCGTGCGCCTGCCGTACGTTCCGCTCACCGCGCGCCGCAAGACCGGCATCGTCTCCCGCGGCGGCTCGATCATGGCGGCCTGGTGCCTGGCGCACCACAAGGAGTCGTTCCTGTACGAGCACTTCGAGGAGCTCTGCGAGATCCTCGCCGCCTACGACGTGACGTACTCGCTGGGCGACGGGCTGCGTCCCGGCTCGATCGCGGACGCCAACGACGAGGCGCAGTTCGCCGAACTGCGCACGCTCGGCGAACTGAACACGATCGCCAAGCGGTTCGGGGTGCAGACCATGATCGAGGGTCCGGGTCATGTCCCGATGCACAAGATCAAGGAGAACATCGACCTCCAGCAGGAGATCTGCGAGGAGGCGCCGTTCTACACGCTCGGCCCGCTGACGACCGACATCGCGCCGGCGTACGACCACATCACCTCGGGCATCGGCGCCGCGATGATCGCCTGGTGGGGGACGGCGATGCTCTGTTACGTGACGCCCAAGGAGCACCTCGGGCTGCCGAACCGGGACGATGTGAAGACCGGCGTCATCACCTACAAGATCGCCGCCCACGCCGCCGACCTGGCCAAGGGCCATCCGGGGGCGCAGGAGTGGGACGACGCGCTCTCGGACGCCCGGTTCGAGTTCCGCTGGGAGGACCAGTTCAACCTGGCGCTCGACCCGGACACGGCACGGGAGTTCCACGACGAGACGCTGCCGGCCGAACCCGCCAAGACGGCGCACTTCTGCTCGATGTGCGGGCCGAAGTTCTGCTCGATGAAGATCAGCCACAGCATCACCGAGCAGTTCGGCGGCCAGGACAGCGGCCGGGACGGCGCGGAGGCGACGGCCGAGGAGATCGCCGAGGGCATGCTCCGCAAGTCGCGTGAGTTCGCGGAGAGCGGCAACCGCGTCTATCTGCCGCTGGCCGACTGACGCGCGTACGCGACCGAGGCGTCCGGCCCTGCCGCAGGGCCGGACGCCTGAGCCCGTTGGTCGCCTGCTCATGCCGGAGGTCCGCGTCTGCCGCGCGCTTGCGGTAGCTCGTACGCGGCACCGGCCGGCGCCGCCCGGTCAGTCCGGTTCGTGCTCCGGCCCACCGAAATCGGGGCTGGAGAAGTCCGGGCTGGTGTACGTGGGGCGGGGCGCGGCGGCCGGGCCCTCGGCCGGGCCGGCGAAGTCGGGCCGGGTGTAGCCGATCTTCGGGAGGCGGCCCGCCGGGCGGTGCGGGGCGGGGATCACGGTGCCGGTGGCGGGTTCGGCGAGCGCGTCGCGCAGGAAGGGCACGATGCCCCGTTCCAGCAGCGCCAGGCGCCAGGCGTCCTTGGCCAGCGCCACCTCGTCGGGCAGCGCGTCGGCGGCGTCTCGGGCCGCCAGGGACGTGGAGCCGTTGCGCAGGGCGGCGAGGAGCAGGCCGATGGCGGCGACCAGGATGGCGGCGGCCGTGACGGCGGCGAAGAACCATCCGGCGCCGACCATGGTCCCGGCGAACGCCGGTGGCGGGTCCAGCATTCTCAGGAGGTAGCCGACCAGCAGGAATATGGCCGCGGCCGTACCCGCCAGCATCGGCGTCAGAACCGTGACGACCGCTCCCATGCCGGCGCCCGACTGCGGGTGGTCGTCCGGCGCGGTGTCCGGGCCGGTGCGCCGGACGGGGGCGCGCAGTTCCTCGCGGGTCTTCACGTACCGCTCGTACTCGGCGGAGGCCGTGGCGGTGATCAGCGCGACGGCGGCGAGCGCCATGGTGCGCAACTGGGCGGCGTTGAGGCGTTCCCCGACGGCGGCCAGTTCAGGTCGTTCATGAGCGTGACGCAGTGCGTCGTCGAGGAGCCGTTCGTACTCGGGCCGGTCCTCGGTCAGCAGGTGCGGAGCGCTGTTCATGTGCATCCCCCGATGCTCCGTCGAGCCTGTCTGCCCGCTGGGGGCGGGCAGTTGGGCGGAAACGGAGGAGAGCCTGCTACTGATAGGCCCGATGTTAGAGCGCGTACAGCACGGGGTGACAGGGGATTTGCGGAAATAGGCCCGCCGCTCGGCGCGGTCGGGCCGGGACGCCTCTTCCCCGTGACGCGTCAGTCACGCAGGGGGAGTTGGGCGACCAGCAGCTTTCCGGCCATGGTCACCCCGCCGTCCATGGCGATGGCGAGCCCGTCCGCGTACACGTGGGGGCCGTCGACCTGGGGGCCGGCGCCGTCCTCGCCGTCCTCGGAGCCGACCTCGCCGGTCAGGTACGGGATGGGGCTGTGGCCGTGGACGACGCGCCGGCCGCCGTACGCCGTCATCAGCTCCTGGACGGCGCCGGAGCCGGATTCGTCGCGGAAGGCGAACCGCTTGGTGAGCTTGCGGAACAGGTCCCAGCACTCGTCGGCGTCGTTGCGCGTGAGGATGGCGTGCACCGTGTCGTTGACGTCCTCGATGGTGGAGCCGTAGTCGAGGTACGCCGTGGTGTCCGAGTGCAGCAGGAGGTGCTCGTCCTCCTCGACGATCGCGTCGAGGCGGGACATCCACTGCAGGTGGACGTCCTGGAGGCGTTCCATGTCCGTCTTCTGGCCGCCGTTGAGCAGCCAGGCGGCCTGGAAGGTGGCGGTACCCGCGCCGGAGTTCACCGGGGTGTCGCCGAACCGTTTGGCGCCGATGAGCAGCAGTTCGTGGTTCCCCATCAGGGCCTTGCAGTAACCTCCCGCGGCCGCGGCCTCGGCGGAGAGCCGCATGACGAGGTCGATGACGCCGATGCCGTCCGGGCCCCGGTCGGTGAAGTCGCCGAGGAACCAGAGGCGGGCGTTGCCGGCGGCCCAGCGGCCCTCGGAGTCGATCAGGCCCTGCTCGGCGAGGGCGGCCAGCAGTTCGTCCAGGTAGCCGTGGACGTCACCGACGACGTACAGCGGGCCGCGGCCGGGGGTGGCGGCGGGTCGCGGCTCGGGCGCGGGCTGGGCCCGAGCCGTTTCGTCGATGCTGATGACGGGAAGGTCGCGCGCCGTCGGCGTGTAGCCCTCCGGGGGCTCGCCCTCGGGGAAAGCGCTTCCGGGATGCGGTGACGCGGGCGGCGCAGGGGACTGCGCATAGGGCGGTACGCGGAAGTCGCGCAACGTCGCCGTCCGCACCACGGGCTCCTGACCGGCCCCCTGTGTCATCGACCCCTCCACACCACCGTCGCGCCGCCGTACACCTGACGGGCCCTGCTGGTCGGGTTGGTCCGCGGTGTCGTGCGCCCATCATAGGAATGCGGATCGTGGTCTGGGACGCACCAGGGGTGGTGAATCCTTCCGCATGCCAGGTTCGTCGGTCGATTGGTCCCAATTGGGCTGATCAGTCCCCTGCCGGGGACCGCGGCGCACTGACCGTGGTGCGGGGCGGACGGCGTTGCGAGGACGTCCGGACGATCAGCTCCGTCGGTATCACCCGCTCGACCGGACCGTCGTGGTCGACGCCCTCGATCGCGTCGATGAGCAGCTGGACGACCGCCGTGCCGATCCGGCGCGGTTTCAGCGAGAGCGTCGTGATGGGCGGCTCGGTCGTGGCGTAGACCGTGGACTCGCTGCAGCACACCAGCAGCAGGTCGTCGGGGACGCGCAGTCCGTAGCGGCGGGCGGCCGCCAGCAGGTCCGTGCCGTTGGGGTCGAAGAGCCCGTAGACGGCGTCGGGCCGGTCCGGGCGGGCCAGCAGCCGGTCGGCGGCCACCGCGCCCGCGCACGGGTCGTGCGCCGGGTAGGACTCGTAGACCGGGTCCTGCCCCACGCGCTCGCACCAGTGCAGATAGGCGGTGGTGGAGAGCCGTGTGTACGTGTCGGTGGTGGTGCCGGTGAGCAGCCCGATACGGCGGGCCCCGGCGGCGGCGAGATGGTCGAGGAGGTCGAGCACGGCGGCCCGGTGGTCGTTGTCCACCCAGGCGGTGACCGGGAGCGATCCGGCGGGACGGCCGTCCGAGACGACGGGCAGCCCCTGGCGGACCAGCTCGGTGACGACCGGGTCCTGGTCGGAGGGGTCGATGACGACGGTGCCGTCGAGGGCCACGTTCGACCAGACGTCGTGGCGCGAAGTGGCCGGGAGGATGACGAGCGCGTAGCCGCGGGCGAGGGCCGCCGAGGTGGCCGCCCTCGCCATTTCCGCGAAGTACGCGAACTCGGTGAAGGTGAAAGGTTCATCCCCGTAGGTCGTCACGGTCAGGCCGATGAGGCCCGACTTGCCGGTACGGAGCGTTCGGGCCGCTGCGGAAGGGCGGTAGCCCAGGCGCTCTGCGACCTCGCGGACATGGCGGCGGGTGGCGTCCGGGAGCCTGCCCTTGCCGTTGAGCGCGTCGGAGACGGTCGTGATGGAGACGCCGGCGGCGGCCGCCACATCACGGATTCCGGCACGTCCCTGCCTGCCGCCGCGCCGGGGGGTCTCCGTCCGGCTCACCTGGTGCTTCCCTGCTGCTGTCATGGCGTGCCGATAGTAGGGCGCTGCAGGGGGGTTGATCTGGTCGCATATGCGGACGTTGACAGGCACGTTTCTGCATGATCATCAGGCATCAATCGCCTTGCTAATCAAGGGTGTTGAGCTGGTTTACCGTCATGTGTCAAGCGTGTGGCCGGATGGGCCTGGCGTCGGGGCGAGGTCTCGAAGAGGTCTCAACTCACCTCTTCGAGGGACGCGCGCCACGGAGTGAGCCACCGGCGCACGCCACGACCGGGCGCGCTCCCCCTCATTCCGGGGTCCACCGGACGAATCCACTGTTCACCCGTTCGCAGCGGCGCCCAATCCTCATAAGGTGAGCAGTATTGATCTGTACGGATGGCCGAGGAGGATCTGCGGTGAGCGAGACGAGCCCCAAGTTGCGTGCCGAGCTGGACGGCGTTCCCGCGTATGTGCCGGGCAAACCGGCGTCGGCGGACGGACCGGCCGCTTTCAAGCTGTCCTCCAACGAGAACCCGTATCCGCCGCTGCCGGGGGTGATGGAGGGCGCGCTCGCCGCCGCGGCGAACTTCAACCGCTACCCGGACATGGCCTGCACGGGTCTGATGAACGAGCTGGCGAACCGCTTCGGCGTGCCCGTCTCGCACCTGGCCACGGGTACCGGTTCGGTCGGCGTGGCCCAGCAGCTGCTCCAGGCGACCTCGGGGCCGGGCGACGAGGTGATCTACGCCTGGCGCTCCTTCGAGGCGTACCCGATCATCACGCAGGTCAGCGGCGCGACCTCGGTGAAGGTGCCGCTGACGGACGGCGATGTGCACGATCTGGACGCGATGGCGGACGCGATCACCGACCGGACGCGGCTGATCTTCGTCTGCAACCCGAACAACCCGACCGGCACCGTCGTGCGCAGGGCCGAGCTGGAACGGTTCCTCGACCGGGTGCCGGGCGATGTGCTCGTGGTGCTGGACGAGGCGTACCGGGAGTTCATCCGCGACACCGAGGTCCCGGACGGCATCGAGATCTACCGTGACCGCCCGAACGTGGCGGTGCTGCGGACCTTCTCCAAGGCGTACGGCCTGGCCGGGCTGCGGGTCGGCTTCGCGGTGGCCCATGAGCCGGTGGCGGCGGCGCTGCGCAAGACGGCGGTGCCGTTCGGTGTCAGCCAGCTCGCCCAGGACGCGGCGGTGGCCTCGCTGCGGGCCGAGGACGAGCTGCTCGGCCGGGTGGGGTCGCTGGTGTGCGAGCGGGACCGGGTGTCCCGGGCGCTGCTGGGGCAGGGCTGGACGGTGCCCGACTCCCAGGCGAACTTCGTGTGGCTGCGGCTGGGCGAGCGCACGCTGGACTTCGCGGCCGCCTGCGAGAGGGCCGGCGTGGTGGTCCGGCCGTTCGCGGGTGAGGGCGTGCGCGTCACCATCGGCGAGGACGAGGCGAATGACCTGTTCCTGAAGGTGGCGGAGGAGTACCGCAGGGAGCTGTAGCCGGCACCGCCCGGCGGTCGGGCCCCGTATCTCGCGAGAGGTACGGGGCCTTTTCGTATGCCCGGTATGGGCCGGTAGGTGATAGGGGACCCCCGGATGCGGGGTCCGAAAGCGTGTGCGCCATAATTGCTTGTGAATGTGAACGCGTTCACAAGCGTGTCCTGCTTCCTCCCGTGATCCGTTGGATTTCGCGGACAAATCGCCGGTGCTCCGGCGGTGACGTAAGGAGAAGTCGACGTGGAGCTAGCTCTGGCGCCGGAAACCCTGGCGCGATGGCAGTTCGGTACGACGACCGTCTACCACTTCCTCTTCGTTCCTCTGACGATCTCTCTCGCGGCGCTCACCGCCGGCCTGCAGACCGCCTGGGTGCGGACGAACAAGGAGAAGTACCTCCGGGCGACCAAGTTCTGGGGAAAGCTCTTCCTGATCAACATCGCCATGGGTGTCGTCACCGGCATCGTCCAGGAGTTCCAGTTCGGCATGAACTGGTCCGACTACTCACGGTTCGTCGGTGACATCTTCGGGGCGCCGCTCGCCTTCGAGGCCCTGATCGCGTTCTTCTTCGAGTCCACCTTCATCGGGCTGTGGATCTTCGGCTGGGACAAGCTCCCCAAGAAGATCCACCTCGCCTGCATCTGGATGGTCTCGCTCGGCACCGTGCTCTCCGCCTACTTCATCCTGGCGGCCAACTCCTGGATGCAGCACCCGGTCGGCTACCGCATCAACGAGGAACGCGGCCGCGCCGAGCTCACGGACTTCTGGCAGGTCCTCACCCAGAACACCGCGCTCGCCCAGTTCTTCCACACCATCACCGCCGCCTTCCTGGTCGGCGGGGCCTTCATGGTGGGCATCGCGGCCTTCCACCTGGCCCGCAAGAAGCACATCCCGGTGATGCGGACCTCGCTGCGCCTGGGCCTGATCACCGTGGTGATCTCCGGCCTCCTCACGGCCGTCAGCGGCGACCAGCTCGGCAAGGTGATGTTCAAGCAGCAGCCGATGAAGATGGCCGCGGCCGAGGCCCTGTGGGACGGCCAGAACTCGGCACCCTTCTCGATCTTCGCCTACGGAGACGTGAGCAAGGGCCACAACTCCGTGGAGATCTCCATCCCCGGCGTCCTGTCCTTCCTCGCCGACGACGAGTTCGACTCGTACGTCCCCGGCATCAACGACATCAACAAGGCGGAGCAGGAGCGCTTCGGGCCCGGCGACTACCGGCCCAACATCCCCGTCGCCTTCTGGAGCTTCCGGTGGATGATCGGCTTCGGGATGGCCTCCTTCGGCCTCGGCATCCTCGGGCTGTGGCTCACCCGGAAGAAGTTCATGCTGCCCGAGGCGATGCGCACGGGTGAGGACGAGGTGCCGCATCTGGTCCTCTTCAAGAACAAGGCCCTCAGCCCGCGTCTCGCCCGGTGCTACTGGATCGTCGCCCTGTGGACCCTGCTCTTCCCGCTGATCGCCAACTCCTGGGGTTGGATCTTCACCGAGATGGGCCGCCAGCCCTGGGTGGTCTACGGAGTGCTCCGGACCCGCGACGCGGTCTCCCCCGGTGTCTCGCAGGCCGAGGTGCTCACCTCGCTGATCGTCTTCACCGTGCTGTACGCGGTGCTCGCCGTGATCGAGGTCAAGCTCCTCCTGAAGTACATCAAGGCCGGCCCGCCGGAGCTGACGGAGGACGACCTCAACCCGCCCACCCGGATCGGCGGCGATCACGCCGACGCCGACCGGCCCATGGCCTTCTCCTACTGAGAGCGGGAGCCGAGTAATGGAACTCCACGACGTCTGGTTCGTGCTCATCGCCGTCCTGTGGACCGGCTACTTCTTCCTGGAGGGGTTCGACTTCGGGATCGGCGTCCTCACCAAGCTGCTGGCCCGCAACCGCAAGGAACGCCGGGTACTGATCAACACCATCGGCCCGGTCTGGGACGGCAACGAGGTCTGGCTGCTCAGCGCCGGCGGAGCGACCTTCGCCGCGTTCCCCGAGTGGTACGCCACGCTGTTCTCCGGGTTCTATCTGCCGCTGCTCGTCATCCTGCTCTGCCTGATCGTGCGCGGTGTCGCCTTCGAGTACCGCGCGAAGCGGCCGGAGGAGAAGTGGCAGACCAACTGGGAGCACGCGATCTTCTGGGCCTCGCTGATTCCCGCCGTGCTGTGGGGCGTGGCCTTCGGGAACATCGTGCGCGGCGTGAAGATCGACGCGCAGATGGAGTACACGGGCAGCGTCGTGGACCTGCTCAACCCCTACGCGCTCCTCGGCGGACTGGTCACCCTCACCCTCTTCACCTTCCACGGCGCGGTGTTCGCCGGGTTGAAGACCGTGGGCGACATCCGGGCCCGCGCCCGCCTGCTGGCCCTGAAGCTGGGGGCCGTCACGGCGGTGGCCGCGCTCGCCTTCCTCATCTGGACCCAGCTCGACAACGGGGACGGCTGGAGCCTGGTCGCGATGATCGTCGCCGCGGCGGCGCTGGTCGGGGCGATCGCGATGATCGCGGCGGGCCGGGAGGGCTGGTCCTTCGCGCTCTCCAGCGTGGCCATCGCGGCGGCGGTCGCGATGCTGTTCCTGACGCTCTTCCCGAACGTCATGCCGTCCTCGCTGAACGACAGCTGGAGCCTCACGGTCACCAACGCCTCGTCCAGCCCGTACACGCTCAAGATCATGACCTGGTGTGCCGGGATCGCCACTCCGGTCGTCCTGCTCTACCAGGGGTGGACGTACTGGGTGTTCCGCAAGCGGATCGGCACCCAGCACATCGCCGAGGCGCACTGACGCCATGCACGTCCTGACCGCGCCGAGCCGCATGGGATGTTTCACGTGAAACCGATCGACCCGCGTCTGCTCCGTCACGCCCGCGCCACGCGCCTGTTCATGGTGGCGGTGGTGGTCCTCGGCATCGCCGGGGCGGCGCTGGTCATCGGCCAGGCCATGCTCGTCGCCGAGATCGTGGTGGGCGGTTTCGAGAAGGGGCTGACGGCCGGTGAGCTGCGGACCCCACTCCTTCTGCTCGCGGCGGTCGCGCTCGGGCGGGCCCTGGTCGCCTGGCTCACCGAGCTGGCCGCCCACCGCGCCGGTGCGTCGGTCAAGTCCGAACTGCGCGGGCGGCTGCTGGACCGGGCGGCCGAGCTGGGGCCGGACTGGCTGAGCGGGCAGCGCACCGGCTCACTGGTGACGCTGGCCACGCGGGGGATCGACGCGCTCGACGACTACTTCGCGCGCTATCTGCCACAGCTCGGGCTCGCGGTGGTCGTGCCGGTGGCGGTGCTCGCCAGGATCGTGACCGAGGACTGGGTGTCGGCGGCGATCATCGTCGTCACACTGCCACTCATTCCGCTGTTCATGATCCTGATCGGCTGGGCGACCCAGTCGCGCATGGACCGTCAGTGGCGGCTGCTCTCCCGGCTCTCCGGGCACTTCCTCGATGTGGTGGCCGGGCTGCCGACACTGAAGGTGTTCGGCCGCGCCAAGGCCCAGGCCGAGTCCATCCGCAGGATCACCTCGCAGTACCGGCAGGCCACCCTGCGCACCCTGCGGATCGCCTTCCTCTCGTCCTTCGCCTTGGAACTCCTCGCCACGCTCTCGGTGGCCCTCGTCGCCGTCACCATCGGGATGCGACTGGTGCACGGCGAACTCGACCTCTACACCGGCCTGCTGGTTCTGATCCTGGCTCCCGAGGCCTATCTGCCCATCCGGCAGGTGGGAGCGCAGTTCCACGCCGCCGTCGAGGGGCTTTCGGCGGCCGAGGAGGTCTTCGCCGTCCTGGAGACGAAGCCCCGCGCGAGCGGTACGGGGGAGGTCCCCGGCTCGCTACGGCTGGAGCTGGACGGGCTGACCGTCCGGCACGAGGGCCGCTCCGTACCGTCCCTCGCCCCCACCACGCTGACCGTCGAGGAGGGGGAGACGGTCGCCCTGGTCGGCCCCAGCGGGGTCGGCAAGACCACCCTGCTGAACGCGGTGCTGGGGTTCACCGCGCCCGACGAGGGCCGGGTCCGCATCGGCGGCACCGACCTCGCGGAGGTGTCCCTCGAACGCTGGCGGGAGCACATCGCCTGGGTGCCGCAGCGCCCGCACCTCTTCGCGGGCACCATCGCGGAGAACGTCAGGCTCGCCCGTCCGGCAGCCGACGACAGCGCGGTGACGGCCGCGCTGCGTGCGGCGGGGGCGTACGACTTCGTACGGGGGCTCCCCGACGGCGACCGCACCTTGCTCGGTGAGGACGGCGCCGGGCTCTCCGCAGGCCAGCGCCAGCGGATCGCGCTCGCCCGCGCCTTCCTGGCGGACCGGCCGGTGCTGCTGCTCGACGAGCCGACCGCGAGCCTGGACGGCGAGACGGAAGCGGGCATCGTCGAGGCCGTACGGAGACTGGCCGAGGGCCGGACCGTCCTCCTGGTGGTGCACCGGCCGGCGCTGCTGTCGGTGGCGGACCGGGTGGTGACCCTGACCGCCCCGGCGCCCGAACCGGCACCGACGACCGTCCCCCGCCCCGTGAACGCGCCCGGCGATCTTGCCGCCGTCGAGCCGGGGCCCGTATCGGAGGCGTACGAGGAGCCGGCGCCCGCTCCCGAGACCCGGGCACCGGACGCCGCCCGGCGGCACGTGCTGACACGGGTCCGGGAGGCGGCGGGGGCCCGCCGCGGCCGGTTCGGGCTCGCCCTGCTGCTGGGGAGCCTCGCTCTGGGGTCGGCGGTCGGGCTGATGGCGGTCTCCGGTTGGCTGATCTCCCGCGCCTCCGAACAGCCACCCGTCCTCTATCTGATGGTCGCGGTGACGGCGACCCGTGCCTTCGGGATCGGCCGGGCGGTCTTCCGCTACGCCGAACGCCTCGTCTCGCACGACGCGGTCCTGCGCATGCTCGCCGAACTCCGCGTCGCCGTGTACCGCAGCCTGGAACGCATCGCGCCGGGCGGTCTGCGCGGCGCCCGGCGCGGGGACCTGCTCTCGCGGCTGGTCGCGGACGTGGACGCGCTCCAGGACTACTGGCTGCGGTGGCTGCTGCCCGCCGGCACCGCCGTCCTCGTGGGCGCCGCGACCGTGGGCTTCACCGGCTGGCTGCTTCCGGAGGCGGGCGTCGTCCTGGCCGTGGGGCTGCTCCTGGCGGGCGTCGGGGTTCCCCTGCTCAGCGGCGCCTGTGCCCGCCGGGTGGAACGGCTGCTGGCGCCCGCGCGCGCCGACCTGGCCACCCGGATCACCGATCTGCTGGGCGGAACGGCCGAGCTGACCGTGGCGGGCGCTCTGCCGGGCCGCACGGCCAGGACCCGCGCCGCCGACGCCGTCCTCACCCGGATCGCCTCCCGCGCGGCGACGGCGACCGCGCTCGGCGGCGGACTCATCGCCCTGGTCTCGGGTCTCACCGTGGCCGCCGCCGCCCTGGTCGCCCTGCCTGCGGTGGCGGACGGCCGGCTGGCCGGCGTGGAACTCGCGGTCGTCGTCCTCACCCCACTGGCCGCCTTCGAGGCCGTGACCGGTCTGCCGCTCGCCGCCCAGTACCGGCAGCGGGTCAGGCGGAGCGCGGAGCGGGTGTACGAGGTGCTGGACGCCCCCGTGCCCGTACGGGAGCCGGAGAGTCCGGTGCCGGCGCCGGACAGCCCCTTCCCGCTGGAGGTGCGCGGGCTCTCCGCCCGATACCCCGGCACCGCCCGCGACGCGCTCGCCGGGGTCGATCTCCGGCTGGACGCGGGCCGCCGCATCGCCGTCGTGGGGCCTTCCGGGTCCGGCAAGACGACCCTGGCCATGGTGCTCCTGCGCTTCCTGGACGCAGACGCGGGCAGCTACCGGATCGGCGGGGTGGACGCCTCGGCGCTGGACGGGGACACCGTCCGGAGGTTCGTCGGACTGTGCGCCCAGGACGCCCACATCTTCGACAGCTCGCTCCGGGAGAACCTGCGGCTCGCCCGCCCCGGCGGGACCGAACCGGAACTCCGCAGCGCCCTCGCCGGCGCCCGCCTGCTCGACTGGGCGGACGCGCTGCCGGAAGGGCTGGACACCCTCGTCGGCGAGCACGGCGCCCGCCTCTCCGGGGGACAGCGCCAGCGGCTCGCCCTGGCCAGGGCCCTGCTCGCCGACTTCCCGGTCCTCGTGCTGGACGAGCCCGCCGAGCACCTCGACCTGCCCACCGCGGACGCCCTGACGACCGACCTGCTGGCGGCGACGGCGGGGCGTACGACGGTCCTGATCACCCACCGCCTCGCCGGTCTCGAAGCGGTGGACGAGGTCGTGGTCCTGGAGGAGGGCGCGATCGCGCAGCGGGGCCCGTACGACGTGCTGGCGGCGGTGGACGGACCGCTGCGCCGCATGCTGGCGCGGGAACGCGAGAGCACTGGGGCGCCGGGCATCGCCATCGGCGCGCGCTCCTGAGCGGGGCCGGCCTCCGTAGGTCTTCTGGCGGTAGGCGTCCGACTTTCCTCAACAAATGGGACTAATTACGCTCTGGGTATGGCACAGGAGGAGCCCGACCACGCGGAGCCCCCCGTTCACGCGGAACCTCCCGACCACGGGGAAGCACCGGTGGACGCGGCGGAGACGGCCGAGGTGACCCGGAGCCTGCGCGGGCTGTCCACCGAGCTGACCGCCCGTGTGCCGCGCCTGCTGGAAGCCATGCGTTCGGTGGGTACCGGCCTCGAACTGCACTCCACGCTCGACCGGATCTGCGAGACGGCGGCCGAACTGGCCCATGCCCGCTACGCCGCGATCGGCGTGGTGGACGCGGAGGGCGAAGGGCTCTCCGACTTCGTCACCCACGGCGTTTCCGACTCGGTGGCGCGCGAGATCGGGCACAGGCCGGACGGCCACCGGGGTCTGCTCGGCGCCCTCATCCACGATCCCCGGCCCCTGCGCCTCGCGGACCTGACCACCGATCCGAGGTTCGCCGGCTTTCCGCCGGGCCACCCCGAGATGCGGACCTTCCTGGGCGTACCGATCAGGGTGCAGGGGGAGATCTTCGGCAATCTCTATCTCGCCGAGAAGGACGGCGGCGGCGAGTTCAGCGACTACGACCTGCATCTGGTGCGTGTCCTGGCGACGGAGGCCGGGATCGCCATCGGCAACGCCCGGCTGTACGAGGCCGCCCGGCAGCGCGAGCGGTGGATCGACGGCTCGGTGGCCGTGACGACCGCCCTCCTGTCCGGCGGGGACGCCGACGACGCGCTCACGGTGGTCGCCGAGCAGGCCCGCCGCCTCGCGGGAGCAGCGGCCGGAATCGTGCTGCTGCCCGCTGCGGACGGGGGTCTGGAGATCGTCGCGGTGTCGGCGGACGACCCGACCGACTCGCTCGGCGTGATCATCCCGGCCCAGAGCCCGGTGGTGGGGATGCTCCTGGGCGGAGAGGCGGTCTTCGTGGACGACTCGGCCACCGACACCCGCATGATCACCCGGCTCGCGGACCCCTTCGGCCCGAACATGCTGCTCCCGCTGCACAGCGGCGGCCGGGTGCTCGGCGCGCTCGCCACACCCCGCGCAAGAGGTGCCCGGCCCTTCACGGAGACGGAACGGACGCTGGCCACGCAGTTCGCCTCGCAGGCCGCGCTCGCCCTGATGATGGCGGAGGCGCAGCGCGACCGCGAGCGCCTCGCGGTGTACGAGGACCGCGACCGGATCGCGCGTGACCTGCACGATCTGGTCATCCAGCGACTGTTCGCGACCGGGATGATGCTGGAGAGCGCCCAGCGGCGGTCGGACGTGCCGGAGGTGCAGACCGGCGTCGGCCGGGCGGTCGACGAGCTGGACGTGACCATTCAGGAGATCCGGACCGCGATCTTCGCGCTCCAGCAGGAGCCGGCCGAGGCGCCGTCCGGGCTGCGCACGCGGGTGCTGCGCGAGATCAACATGGCGGCCGTGCCGCTGGGCTTCAAGCCGTCCCACCGCTTCGTCGGGGCGGTCGATTCCCTGGTCAGCGAGCTGACCGGCAAGAACCTGATCGCGGCACTGCGGGAGGCGCTGTCCAACGCCTTCCGGCACGCGGGAGCGGCGCGCATCGAGGTGGTCGTCGACGCGACCGTCACGCTGGACGACGGGCGCGGCGCCGTACGGCTCGCGGTCGCCGACGACGGGGTGGGCATGCCGGAGGGCGGGCGGCGCAGCGGACTGCGCAATCTGGCCCGCCGGGCGGAGTCGCTGGGCGGGGCCAGCTGGTTCGGACCGGGGATCGGGGAGGACGGAGGCGGCACGACGGTGGTGTGGCAGGCCCCGCTCTGAGGAGGCCCCGCTCGGAGGGGGCCCCGCTCGGAGGGGGCCGTGTTTCGTCGTCGTGGCCTGCTCTCAGCTCTCCGTGAGGTTCCCCGCGCGTTCGGCCAGGATGCGTTCGATGACGACGGCCACGCCGTCCTCGTTGTTGGTGGCGGTACGGCCGGAGGCCGCCGCCAGGGCGGCCGGGTGGGCGTTGCCCATTGCGTACGAGCGGCCGGCCCAGCTCAGCATCTCCACGTCATTGGGCATGTCGCCGAAGGCCACGACCTCGGCGGCCGCGATGCCGCGTTCGGCGCAGCACAGCTCCAGGGTGCTGGCCTTGGAGACGCCGGCTCCGCTGATCTCGATGAGCGCGGTGGGGCTGGACCGGGTGAAGGTGGCCCGTTCCCCGGCGGCCGCACGGGCGAGGGAGAGGAACGCGTCCGGGTCGAGTTCGCCGTGCCGGGCCAGCAGCTTCAGCACGGGCGCGCCGGCGCCCACGGCCCCCTCCTGCAGCAGCTTCTCGGCGACCGCGACGGTGGCGCCGGGGTCGAGGTAGAAGGGCGGGTAGGCGGGCTCGTAGTGGATGCCGGTGGTCAGCTCGACGGCGAACGAGGTGCCGGGAGCGGCGGCCCGCAGCGTGTGGACGACGTCCAGGGCCGTCGCCCGCTCCAGGCCCCGCACCTTCAGCAGGCGTCCGCCCGCGTGCAGATCGGCGACGGCGGCGCCGTTGGCACAGATCGCCAGACCGTGGCCGTGGACGTGGTCGCTGACGACGTCCATCCAGCGGGCCGGGCGTCCGGTGACGAAGAAGACCTCGATCCCCGCTGCCTCGGCGGCGGCAAGAGCCCGGACCGTGCGGTCCGAGACGGTCTTGTCATCGCGCAGCAGGGTGCCGTCCAGATCCGTGGCGATCAGCCGGGGAGCGGCAGGAGCGGACTGTTCGATAACGGTGGTCACCCGTACATTCTCGCGTACACAGTCGCACGGTCGTGCGGAGGGGCGCACATTTGAGAGCACACGCCCCTGACCTGGCGAACATTCCAGACGCATATGACAGCGTCCGTCGGGGGAGGGCGCTTGGGGGCCGACAAGTGCGTCCCTCGCTGCGACACCACCGTCCTCGCCCGCCCTGTCGGCGCGGCGGCTCCGCTCCCCTCGTAGGGTCGCCCCATGCGACTGAGCACCGTGATTCTGCCGATCCACCGCTGGAACCAGGGAGGCCGCGAGCGCTGGCGGCACGCCGAGGAGCTGGGCTTCCACGCCGCCTACACCTATGACCACCTGTCCTGGCGTGCCTTTCGGGACGGCCCGTGGTTCGGCGCACTGCCCACACTGACCGCCGCCGCTGCCGCCACCGAACGCCTCCGCCTCGGCACGCTCGTCACCTCGCCGAACTTCCGCCACCCGGTCACCCTGGCCAAGGAGTTGATCACGCTCGACGACATCTCGGGCGGGCGGATCACGCTGGGCATCGGCGCGGGCGGCAACGGGTTCGACGCGACGACGCTCCTTCGCAGCGACGAGGTGCCGTGGACGCCCCGGCAGCGGGCCGACCGCTTCGGGGAGTTCGTCACCCTGCTGGACGGCCTGCTGCGCGAACCGGCCGGAATGTCGTACGAGGGCGAGTTCTACGCGGCCACCGAGGCGCGGAACCTGCCTGGCTGTGCACAGCGGCCCCGGCTGCCCTTCGCCGTCGCCGCCACCGGGCCGCGCGGTCTCGCGCTCGCGGCGCGCCTCGGCCAGGCATGGGTGACCACCGGTGATCCGAAGCTGTACGAGGAGGGGAGCGGCGCGCAGTCGCTCGACGCCCTCGCGCGTCAGATGGACGGCCTGGGCCGGGCCTGCGCGGCAGCCGGGCGGGACGTGGCGGAGCTGGACAAGGTGCTGCTCACGGGGTTCACGCCGGAGTTCAACTCGCGTCTCGCGGTGGGCGCGGACCGGCCGTTCGACTCCGTGGACGCGTTCGTGGACTTCGCGGGCCGGCATGCGGAACTGGGATTCACCGAGATCGTCATCCATGCCCCGGTTCCCGTCGACGGGCCGGGGTTCGACGCGGCGGTGCCGGACGACAAGCTGTTCGAGGAGATCGCGACGCGGGGCGCGGCCCAACTGGCCGTCTGAGAGGCGGGGCGCGCGATGGCCTCCCCTGGGGCGCGTCCGGGGCGCACGTGGCCTTCTGGCCCGTGCCGCCTCCGGCCCTCGTCTCAGCCCGGCAGGCGCAGGAACGCGGCGGGCACGGCGGCGGTGAGCCACACTCCGTTGGCGCTGACCCAGAAGGTGTGACCGGCGCGGTGCATCGCCCCCGCGTCCACCGACAGCACGACGGGGCGGCCGCGCCGGGCCCCGACGCGGGTGGCGGTCTCCCGGTCGGGCGAGAGGTGCACATGGGTGCGGTTCATCGGGCGCAGCCCCTCCACACGGATCGCGTCCAGGGAGCGGCCGACGGTGCCGTGGTACAGGTACGCGGGCGGTTCGGCCGGCGGCAGGCCCAGATCCACGGCCACGGTGTGCCCCTGGCTCGCCCGGATGCGGTCGCCCTCGACGGCGAAGCGCCGCTTGTCGTTGGAGGCGACCACATGGTCCAGCTCCGACCTGCTGATCGGGAAGTGGTGGCGGGCCGCCGCGCGCAGCAGCTCGTCGACCGGCACCCAGCCCTGCGGGTCGAGCGTGATCCCGATCCGTTCGGGCTGGTGCCTCAGATGCTTGGAGAGGTACTTGGACACCTTGACGGTGCGTCTTTCGTCCATCCCTTCAGCGTCCTCCCGGCGGCGCCCCGGCGCATCCGCATTTCCTCTTCTTCCCGGCTTCACCGGAACGATTCCCGCTCGGAGGTTTGATCCACAGCCAACTCGACTTATCCACAGGTTCGTTGGCGATTCTGTGGACAACTGCGAGCCCGAGCCTGCCCCTTCCCGGCCGCCGGCGGCCTACAGCGGCGGCTTCAGGCGGGCGACACCCCGCAGCAGGCCGGGCCCGACGCGGGACAGGAACCGTACGGCGTGGGACTCCGGCGTCACGGGAACGACGGCCTGGTTGCGCACCACCGACCGCAGGACCGCGTCCGCGACCTTCTCCGGCGGGTAGTTCCGGACGCCGTACAGCTTGCTCGCCCGCTTGCGCAGCCGCTGCTCCTCCACCTGGTCCGTTCCCACGAACCGCGCGGTGGCCGTGATGCCGGTGTTGACGATGCCGGGGCAGATCGCGCTGACCCCGATCGACTTCTCGGCGAGTTCGGCGCGCAGACACTCGCTGAGCATCAGCACGGCCGCCTTCGACGTGCTGTACGCGGGCAGTGCGCGCGACGGCTGGAAGGCCGCCGCAGAAGCGGTGTTGACGATATGACCGCCCTGGCCGCGCTCCGCCATCTGCTTGCCGAAGAGCCGACAGCCGTGGATGACCCCCCACAGATTCACATCGAGGACGTTGCGCCAGTCCTCGGACGTCGTCTCCAGGAACGGGCCGGACAGCCCGATGCCGGCGTTGTTGACCAGCACGTCCACGACGCCGTACGCGTCGGCCACCCTGGCGGCGAGCTTCTCCATGGCCTGCTCGTCGCCCACGTCCACCGCCTCTCCCCACGCCTCGGGCGCCCCCGCCGACCGGGCCGCCTCCGCCGTCCGTTCGGCCCCTTCGGCGTCCTTGTCGACCGCCACCACCCGCGCGCCCGCCGCCGCGAAGGCCAGCGCCGTGGCGCGCCCTATCCCGCCGGCGGCCCCCGTCACCAGCACGAGTTGGCCGCCGAACCGCTCCGCGTACACCCCCTGGGGCCGGGCCTTGGCCGGGGCGCCGGTCTCCCCGGCGGACTCGACCGTCGTCGCGAACTCCGCGATCCAGGCGGCCAGCTGGTCCGGCCGGGTGCGCGGCACCCAGTGCTTGGCCGGGAGTGCCCGCCGGGTCAACCGCGGCACCCACGATTCGAGTTCGTCGTAGAGCTGCTCGGAGAGGAACACGTCACCGGTCGGCGTGATCAACTGCACCGGGACGTGGGCATGGGCGTCGCTGCGCGGTCTGCGCAGCCGGGTACGCACGTTGTCCCGGTAGAGCCATGCCCCGTGCGCAGCGTCGTCGGGCAGCGAGGGCGTCGGGTAGTCACCCGGAGGCACCTTCTCCAGCCGCTCCAGAATGCCAGGCCACACGGTGCCGAGCGGCCCCCGCCAGGCCAGTTCGGGCAGGACCGGGGTGTGCAGCAGGTACACGTACCAGGACTTGGCGCCCTGGCCGAGGAGCTGGCCGACCCGGCGCGGGGTGGGACGGTGCACCCGCCGCTTGATCCAGTGGCCGAAATGGTCGAGGGACGGGCCGGACATCGAGGTGAAGGACGCGATGCGGCCCTTCGTACGGTCCACCGTGGCGAACTCCCAGGACTGGACCGAACCCCAGTCGTGCCCGACGACATGCACCGGGCGGTCCGGGCTCACCGCGTCGGCCACGGCCAGGAAGTCGTCGGTCAGCTTCTCCAGCGTGAAACCGCCGCGCAACGGCTTCGGCGCCGATGAACGGCCGTGCCCGCGTACGTCGTACAGCACCACGTGCCACTGCCCGGCGAGTCGCGCGGCGACCTGCGTCCAGACCTCCTTGCTGTCCGGATACCCGTGCACGAGGACGATCGTCGGCCGTGCGGCGTCCCCCAGCTCGACCACGCACAGCTCGATGCCGCCCGTGGCCACCCGGCGTTCGCGCGCCCCCGGCAGGTCGAGCAGACGCGGGCCGCCGTTCCCTCCGGAACCGCCCGTGCCCGTGGGCCGTTCATTCCTTCGTCGTGACGCCATGCGACCGTCCGTCCCTGCCGTGTGCGGTACGTGCTCGTAACGTGACACCGATGAATCTCGCAATGCCCGGCGGCCGCGTCAAGGGGGTCGCGCAGCCTGTGGAAAACCCCTTCGCGCAGGCCATCGCCGCTTCGCTCCGGGGCTGGGGTAGTCCTTCGTGACGGTGCCCTTACGGGTCCCCTACAACTCGAGGCTGATGCCGATCCAACCGTGTGGTCTGACGACTGCTGTGGCCCGCGCCACTACCGTCGGTCGGGTGAATGTCATTGTTGCCGAAGGTCTGAGTAAGCGGTTCCCCCGTGTGACCGCGCTTGACCGGCTCACCCTGGACATCGGCCCCGGTGTGACCGGGCTGGTCGGTGCGAACGGAGCCGGCAAGTCCACATTGATCAAGATCCTGCTGGGTCTGTCCCCCGCCACCGAGGGCCGGGCCGCGGTGCTCGGGCTCGACGTCTCGACGAGTGGCGCCGCCATCCGCGAGCGGGTCGGCTACATGCCGGAGCACGACTGCCTGCCGCCCGACGTCTCGGCCACCGAGTTCGTCGTGCACATGGCGCGCATGTCGGGGCTGCCGCCGACCGCCGCCCGCGAGCGCACCGCCGACACCCTGCGCCATGTGGGGCTGTACGAGGAGCGCTACCGGCCCATCGGCGGCTACTCGACCGGCATGAAGCAGCGCGTGAAGCTGGCCCAGGCACTGGTCCACGATCCGCAGCTGGTCCTGCTGGACGAGCCGACCAACGGTCTGGACCCGGTCGGACGCGACGAGATGCTCGGCCTCATCCGCCGCATCCACACCGACTTCGGCATCTCCGTCCTGGTCACCTCGCACCTGCTCGGCGAGCTGGAACGCACCTGCGACCACGTCGTCGTGATCAACGGCGGCACGCTTCTGCGCTCCAGCTCCACCAGTGACTTCACCCAGATCACCACGACCCTCGCGGTCGAGGTCACGGACAGCGACGACCACCCGGACGGCACGGACGCCCTTCGGCGTTCCCTCGCCGGGGCGGGCGTCAAACTCCTCGGGCAGGACGGCCTGGACACCCAGGGACTGCCCGGCGCCGGACACATCCTGCTGATCGAGGCGACCGGCGAGGAGACGTACGACCTCGTGCGCGACAGCGTCGCCGGCCTCGGACTCGGCCTCGTACGGATGGAACAGCGCCGCCACCACATCGCCGAGGTGTTCCGCGACGACGAAGCGGCACCGCGCTCCGTGCCGGCCCACGCCGGGCCCGCACCACAGGCCGGAGTCGTACAGCAGGCCGGAGCCGTACTGCAGAAGGGGAGCGGACGCGATGAGCACTGAGTCCGGCGCCGTGACCGGGAGCGAGACCTCCCGCATCCACAACATCGGCTACCGCGCCTACGACGGCCCGCGCCTCGGCCGCGCCTACGCCCGCCGCTCGCTGTACTCGCAGACCCTGCGCGGCGCCTTCGGGCTCGGCCGTTCGGCCAAGTCCAAGGTGCTGCCCATGCTGCTGTTCGGCGTGATGTGCCTGGTGGCGGCGATCATCGTCGCCGTCGCCATCGCCACTCCGGGGACGACTAAACTTCCGCTCCAGTACACGCGGTTCGCGATCTATCTGCAGGCCGTCATCGGTCTGTTCGTCGCCGCGCAGGCGCCGCAGGCGGTCTCCAGGGACCTGCGGTTCAAAACCGTGCCGCTGTACTTCTCGCGGCCGATCGAGCACGGCGACTACGTCCTCGCCAAGTTCGCCGCCATGGCGTCCGCGATCTTCGTGCTGACCGGTGCGCCGGTCGTGATCCTCTACATCGGCGCACTGCTGGGCAAGTTCGACTTCGCGGACCAGACGAAGTGGTTCGCCCAGGGGATGGTCTCCGTGCTGCTGCTCTCCGTTCTCTTCGCGGGCCTCGGCCTGGTGATGGCCGCGCTCACCCCGCGCCGGGGCTTCGGCGTCGCCGCGGTCATCGCGCTGCTGACCATCACCTACGGCGGGGTCTCGACCGTCCAGGGCATCGCCTGGTCCACCGGATCGGAGAACGCGGTGGAATGGCTGGGGCTGTTCTCGCCGATCACGCTGATCGACGGGGTGCAGACCGCGTTCCTCGGGGCGACCTCGGCCTTCCCCGGCGGGGCGGGGCCGGGCGCCGGGTCCGGCGTCGTCTATCTGCTCGTTGTTCTCGCGCTGATCGCCGGCTCGTACGCCGTGCTGATGCGCCGCTACCGGAGGGTCGGGCTGTGACCACCATCGAGATCGACCACACCTCCCGCTGGTTCGGCAATGTGGTCGCCGTCAACGACGTCAGCATGACCGTGGGTCCGGGCGTCACCGGCCTGCTCGGCCCCAACGGCGCGGGCAAGTCCACGCTGATCAACATGATGGCGGGTTTCCTGGCCCCCTCGACGGGCACGGTCACGCTCGACGGCAAGCCCATCTGGCGCAACGAGGCGGTGTACCGGGAGATCGGCATCGTGCCGGAGCGGGAGGGCATGTACGACTTCCTGACCGGCCGCGAGTTCGTGGTGGCCAACGCCGAACTGCACGGACTGGGCAAGGCCGAGGCGGCCGCGGCGCTGGCCACGGTCGAGATGGAGCACGCGCAGGACCGCAAGATCTCGACGTACAGCAAGGGCATGCGCCAGCGCGTGAAGATGGCGTCCGCGCTGGTCCACCACCCTTCCGTGCTGCTGCTCGACGAACCGTTCAACGGGATGGACCCGCGCCAGCGGATGCAGCTGATGGAACTGCTGCGCCGGATGGGCGCGGAGGGCCGTACGGTCCTCTTCTCCTCGCACATCCTCGAAGAGGTCGAACAGCTCGCCTCGCACATCGAGGTGATCGTGGCGGGACGGCACGCGGCGTCCGGCGACTTCCGGCGCATCCGCCGGCTGATGACCGACCGTCCGCACCGCTATCTCGTACGGTCCAGCGACGACCGGGCCCTGGCCGCCGCGCTGATCGCCGACCCGTCGACAGCGGGGATCGAAGTCGACCTGAGCGAGAACGCTCTGCGTATCCAAGCGATCGATTTCGCCCGGTTCACCACGCTGTTGCCCAAGGTCGCGCGCGAGCAGGGCATCCGTCTGCTGACCGTTTCACCGTCCGACGAGTCCCTCGAATCGGTCTTTTCCTATCTCGTAGCGGCCTGATCGAGGCCGACAAGGAGCTGTGACGTCATGTACGACCCCACAGTCGCCCGGCTCACCTACCGGGCGTTGCTCGGCCGGCGCCGGGCCGCCATCCTCTTCGTCCTGCCCGTGCTGCTGATCGTCATCGCGGTGGCGGTGCGATGGTTCGCCGGGGCCGACGATCAGGTGGCCTCGGACGTGCTGGGTGGATTCGCCATCGCCACGATGGTCCCGCTGATCGGCGTGATCGCCGGTACGGGCGCCATCGGGCCGGAGATCGACGACGGCTCGATCGTCTACCTGCTGGCCAAGCCGGTGAGCCGGCCGACGATCATCTTCACCAAGCTGATCGTCGCGATCGCGGTGACCATGGTGTTCTCGGCCGTCCCGACGATGGTCGCGGGCCTGATCCTCAACGGCAACGGCCAGCAGATCGCGGTGGCGTACACGATCGCCGCCCTGGTCGCTTCGATCGCCTACAGCGCGCTGTTCCTGCTGCTGGGTACGGTCAGCCGGCACGCCGTGGTGCTGGGCCTCGTCTACGCGCTGGTGTGGGAGGCCCTGTTCGGCAGCCTGGTGCCCGGTGCGCGCACGCTCAGCGTGCAGCAGTGGGCGCTCGCGCTCGCCGAGAAGACCGGCGGCAACGGGGCGATCACCTCGGACGTCGGGCTGCCGCTCGCCACGGTCCTGCTGGCCGCGGTCACCGTCGTGGCCACCTGGTACGCGGGGCAGAAGCTGCGCGCGCTGAAGCTCGCCGGCGAGGAGTGAGCGGGCGCTCCCTCGACATGCGAAAACCCCCCGGCCCTTCGGTCGGGGGGTTTTCGCATGTCGGACAGTCCTACGCGTAACTGTACGGTTATCGGTGCGTTGTTCACGGTGCGTGGAGGCAACTGGAATCCGTGGCGTCGTAGCGTTCGTGAATGTGCAGATGGCCGGTACGGCGAGGGAACACCCGCCGGCCGGTTCCCGGAGTGAGTGGCAACCGTGAGCGTCCTCCGCCCCTGAAGCCCTGGGAAGAGGGCTGTCGATCCCCCCTGTCCATTTCCCGTGGATTTCACCAGCGGAAGGCAGAAGACAGCTCATGCCAACAGAAGTCGCCTTGATCGAATCACGCGCGTTGCGTGTCGAACAGATGGGGCGCGTCGATGCCCTGGACAAGGTGAAGATCCTTGTCATGCTCCCCGACGGGATTCACGTTCGCACAGAGGACGTGGCTCGTTACTTCGAAGTATCCACAAAGACGGTCAGGAGGCTGACCGACCGGCACCAGAACGAGCTCTCCGAGAATGGAATGCATGTGCTGCGAGGCTCTGAGCTGCGTGACTTCCATAGCGACACGATGTCGCTATGGGGCGGCGAGGAGGGTGGAAGTTATCCACAGGCAGCCACTCAGCTCCGTCTCTACACCCGCCGAACCGTCCTCAACGTCGCCATGCTCCTTCGCGACAGCGACGTCGCTCGGTGCGTGCGTACGTATCTGCTCGACGCCGAGCAGGACCTGCGCGCGGGATACGCGTCGCTCGAACACCGCGTGACGCGGGTCGAGAGCCACCTGGCCGGCGTGGGCATCGCGCTCCAGGAGCTGGGCCCGGTCCTCAGCCGGATGTCGCACCGGCTGGACAGCCTCGACCGGAGGCTGGAGGTCACCCATCAGGTGGTCGGCGCCATGAGCGCGCGGCTCAGCGGGGCGGCCGAGGGCGTCGACCGGCTCGACGGGCGCATGGACGCCCTCGCACGCAACCTGAAGGAGCTGAACCGCCGCAACACGCGCTGATCCGGGGCCGCAGGTCCTGGTGACGGCGTAGGAAAAGGCTCAGGGGCCGAGGCAGTACCCCGGCCCCTGAGCCGCACGAGCAAGTCCGCGGCCGAGCAGGCCCGCGACCAGCGGTGAGGGCTACGACGCCCCGAGCAGCCGCTCCAGCACCACCGCGATGCCGTCGTCCTGGTTCGACGCGGTCGTCTCCTGGGCGACGGTCTTCAGGTCGTCATGGGCGTTGGCCATGGCCACCCCGTGCCGTGCCCACGCGAACATCGGGATGTCGTTGGGCATGTCGCCGAAGGCGATCGTGTCCGCCGCCTTCACGCCCAGCCGGCGCGCCGCGAGCGAGAGCCCGGTGGCCTTGCTCAGTCCCAGCGGAAGGATCTCCACGACCCCCGGCCCCGCCATGACCACGTCCACCAGATTGCCGACCGCCGCCCGCGCGGCCTTCGCCAGCTCGTCGTCGCCCAGCTCCGGGTGCTGTATGTACACCTTGTTCAGCGGGGCTTCCCACAGCTCGGCCGGGTCCTGGACGAAGACGGACGGGTGCGGCCCCTCCTGCACCTGGTAGCCCGGCCCGACCAGTACATCGCCGTCGAGCCCGTCGCGGCTCGCGGCCAGCGCCAGCGGGCCGACCTCCGCCTCGACCTTGGAGAGGGCGAGTCCGGCCAGCTGCCGGTCCAGGGTGAGCGAGGTGAGCAGCCTGCGCTCACCTGCGTGGTAGACCTGTGCGCCCTGGGCGCAGACGGCCAGGCCCTCGTAACCGAGGTCGTCCAGGATGTGCCGGGTCCAGGGAACGGCCCGGCCGGTGACGATGATGTGCGCCGCTCCGGCCGCGGCGGCGGCCTTCAGGGCGTCGCGCGTCCGTGCGGAGACGGTGTGGTCGTCGCGCAGCAGGGTGCCGTCGAGGTCGGTGGCGACGAGCTTGTAGGGAAATGTCACTTGGCGACCGGTTCCAGGAGTTCGCGCCCGCCCAGGTAGGGACGGAGCACCTCGGGCACCCGCACCGAACCGTCGGACAGCTGGTGGTTCTCCAGGATCGCCACGATGGTGCGCGGGACGGCGCACAGCGTGCCGTTCAGCGTGGCCAGCGGCTTCATGACCTTCTTGCCGTCGCGGTTGTCCCGCATCCGGACCGAGAGCCTGCGGGCCTGGAATTCGCCGCAGTTGGACGCCGATGTGAGCTCGCGGTACTTGCCCTGGGTCGGAATCCACGCCTCGCAGTCGTACTTCCTGGTGGCCGACGCCCCCAGGTCGCCGCTGGCGACGTCGATGACCTGGAAGGGCAGCTCCAGGCCGGTGAGCCACTGCTTCTCCCAGTCGAGCAGGCGCAGGTGCTCGGCCTCCGCGTCCGCCGGGTCGACGTACGAGAACATCTCGACCTTGGTGAACTGGTGGACCCGGAAGATGCCGCGGGTGTCCTTGCCGTACGTCCCCGCCTCGCGGCGGTAGCAGGACGAGTAGCCGGCGTAGCGCAGCGGCAGCTTCTCCGCGTCGATGATCTCGTCCATGTGGTACGCGGCGAGCGGTACCTCGGAGGTGCCGACCAGGTACTGGTCGTCCTTGTCGAGGTGGTAGACGTCGTCGGCGGCCTGGCCGAGGAAGCCGGTGCCCTCCATGGCGCGCGGGCGGACCAGCGTCGGGGTCAGCATGGGGGTGAAGCCGGCCTCGGTGGCCTGGGCGATCGCCGCGTTGACGAGGGCGAGCTCCAGCAGCGCGCCCACGCCCGTCAGGTAGTAGAAGCGCGAGCCGGAGACCTTGGCGCCGCGCTCCATGTCGATCGCGCCCAGTGCCTCGCCGAGCTCCAGGTGGTCCTTGGGCTCGAAGCCCTCGGCGCCGAAGTCACGGATCGTCCCGTGCGTCTCCCGGACGACGAAGTCCTCCTCGCCGCCGACCGGCACGTCCGGGTGGACGATGTTGCCGAGCCGCAGCAGCAGGTTCCTGGTCTCCGCGTCGGCCTCGTCCTGGGCCGCGTCGGCCGCCTTGACGTCGGCCTTGAGCTGCTCGGCGCGCTTCAGGAGCTCGGTGCGCTCCTCGGGGGACGCCTTGGGGATGAGTTTGCCGAGCGATTTCTGCTCGGAGCGGAGTTCGTCGAATGCGACCCCGGACGACCTGCGCCGTTCGTCGGCGGAGAGCAGGGCGTCGACGAGTGCGACGTCCTCTCCCCGGTTGCGCTGGGAGGCGCGAACACGGTCGGGGTCCTCACGAATCAGGCGAAGGTCAATCACTCCCCCAGGCTACCGGGGCCCGCTTCCGGCGCTTGAACCGATGGGCACAAGCGTGGCGCTTTGCCCGAATTGCCACTATTCGGCATTCTGGGTTCGTGCCGCATCGGCCTTGCGTGAAGGGGGAGTTGCTCGCCGCTTGTCCACAGGGGTGAGTGGTTCGTCAAAGTTATCCACAGGCTGTGGGGGAAGTCTGTGGACATGGATGGGGTCATTCCGGGCGGCCGGTGGAAACGCGTGGATTCATGGTTCAAACCTGCTTTGCGCGCTCATTCGGGTGGGAATTGCTAGCCCTAAAGAGTTGATCAATGGAATTGTGCTGACACCGGGCGGCCTGGAACTCTGTGGACGGGTCCAGGTGGGCTGTGTTGATTTGTCGACCATGTCGGATTCCAGTGTCGACTTGTCCCCAGGCATGGATGCGCGCCTGTGGATAACTTTTCAGTGAGGACAATCCGCTGATCCCACCAGCCGTGTGGACAGGGCTGTTCCCCGGCCACCGCCTGGGTAGCCGGGTGGCCGGGTGGCCGGGGCATCGGGCCCGTGGCTGTCAGACCCCCGTCGTGCGGACGGCCGCCGTCAGGCCCGCCCGTCCTGGTTGCGCGCCAGCCAGTCGGAGGCCTCGGTGAACTCGGCGTCCGACGTACCGGCGCGCAGAGGGCGTACGTCCGCCGGGGTCACACCGGCCCTCGGATAGGAGCCGAGGAAGCGCACATTCGGGCAGATGCGCTTGAGCCCCATCAGCGCCTCACCGACCCGCCGGTCGGCGATATGGCCCTCGGCGTCCACCGCGAAGCAGTAGTTGCCGATGCCCGCCCCGGTCGGCCGCGACTGGATCAGCATCAGGTTCACCCCGCGCACCGCGAACTCCTGGAGCAGTTCGAGCAGGGCGCCGGGATGGTCCTCGCCCAGCCAGATCACCACGGAGGTCTTGTCCGCGCCGGTCGGCGCCGCGGGCCGGGCCGGCCGGCCCACCAGTACGAAGCGGGTCTGCGCGTTCTCCGCGTCGTGGATCTCGGTCACCAGCGGTTCGAGCCCGTACGTGGCCGCCGCGAACTCGCCCGCGAACGCCGCGTCGTACCGGCCCTCCTGGACGAGCCGTGCGCCGTCCGCGTTGGACGCCGCCGACTCCCAGACGGCCTGCGGGAGATGAGCGGCCATCCAGTTGCGCACCTGCGGCTGGGCGGCCGGGTGGGCGGTGACCGTCTTGATGTCGGACAGCTTGGTGCCGGGCCGAACGAGCAGTGCGAAGGTGATGGAGAGCAGCACCTCGCGGTAGATCATCAGCGGTTCGCCGCTGGTCAGCTGGTCGAGGGTGGTGGTGATACCGCCCTCGACGGAGTTCTCGATCGGTACGAGCGCCGCGGCGGCCGTACCGTTGCGCACCGCGTCCAGAGCCGCCGGTACGGAGACCATCGGGACGAGTTCGCGGGTGGCGGATTCCGGGAGCGTACGGAGGGCGACCTCGGTGAAGGTGCCTTCAGGGCCGAGATATGCGTAGCGCGTGGCGGACATACCGTCACCCTAATGCGCGGTGCGGGCCCGGAAGGCCCGGATGGCCGGGCTCCAGGGCCCAACTCCCGCAGGTGTCGAAGCTTCCCCTGCCGGCTCCCCGGCACTCAGGCCTCCAGCAGGCGCTGTCCCACGTACTCCCCGGCAGCGGCTCCGCCCGGTACGGCGAACAGCCCGCTCGCCTCATGGCGCAGGAACGGCGTGAGCGCGTCCCCGCGGTCCAGCTTGCGCTGCACGGTGACGAAGCCGCGCAGCGGGTCGGCCTGCCAGCAGATGAACAGCAGCCCGGCGTCCGGAGTGCCGTCCGCCGAGACGCCGTCGTGGTACGAGAACGGGCGGCGCAGCATCGCCGCTCCGCTGTTGCGCTCCGGCGAGGAGATCCGCGCGTGCGCGTTCTCCGGGATCAGCGGCTTGCCGTCCGGGCCCACCTTGTCCAGGTCCATCGGGGTGGTCTCGGTGCCGCCGCTGAGCGGGGCGCCGTCCGCCTTGCGCCGGCCGATGACCCGTTCCTGTTGCTCCACCGGAAGCTTCTCCCAGTCGTCGAGCAGCATCCTGATCCGCCGCACCACCGCGTACGAGCCGCCGGTGAGCCAGTCGTACGCCGCGTTCTGGCCGCCGGGCACGAAGACGCGCCGGTCGAAGTCGGCGTCCGTGGGCTTTGGGTTGCCGGTGCCGTCCACCTGCCCCATCAGATTGCGGGCGGTCATCGGCTTCGCGGTGGCGCCGGGCGTGCGGTTGAAGCCGTTCATCTGCCAGCGCACGGTGGCCGTCGAGGCGGCCTCCTTCTGGACGGCCCGCAGGGCGTGGAAGGCGACGAGCGCGTCGTCGGCGCCGATCTGGACCCACAGATCGCCGTTGGACCGGTCTGCGTCGAGGTGGTCGGAGGAGAACGGCGGCAGCGGGTCGAGCCCCGGCGGGCGGTGCGCGGTGAGGCCCGTGCGTTCGAAGAAGCCGTAGCCGAATCCGAAGGTGACGGTCAGTGAGGACGGGCCCGCGTCCAGCGCGACCCCGGTGTCGTGGCCGGGGCCGTCCGCCGCCCCCTCGGCGGGCTCGCCGGCCATCAGCCGCCGCGCGACCGCGGACCAGCGGCGCATCAGGGCGGCGGCTTCCTTGCGTCCCGCGCCGGGGGCGAGGTCGAAGGCGACCAGATGCCCCCGTGCCTGAAGCGGAGTGGTGATCCCCGGTTGATGTTTCCCGTGAAACATCACCTCGGTGGAGCCGACTGCGGTCAGCGCGGTCGGGGCGTCGTCGCGGGTGGCGGCGTAGCCGGTGGCGCCGCCGGCCGCTCCGAGCACCAGCCCGGTCGCCCCGGCCGCGCCCGCCGTGCCGAGCAGCCGCCGCCGGGTGAGCGCGGGGGGCGCGCCGGTGTCGTTGCTGGTGCCGCGTGTGCTGTTTCGGTTCACGGTCCTGCTCAGCCGATCTTCGCGTTCTCGTTGACCGTTGCCTGGTCGATGTCCGAAGTCCGCACGGTCACCGAGACCGTCCAGTCGCCGGCGATCGGCAGCTGGAGGCCGGTGGCGGTCCAGTGGCCCTCGGCCAGCTTGGCCGGGACGGCCGGGAGGGGGCCGATGTCCTTCGACTCCAGGGTGAAGGCGAGCTTCACCTCGGGGACGTCCATGGGCTTCTTGGCGGGGTCGTCGATCCACAGGTGGATCACGTTGGCTCCGGTGCGACCCGGATCGATGTCCAGCCGTACCGTGCCCTTGCCGTTCTCGCCGCCCGTGTCGAACGGCAGGGTGAGGCTGACGGGGCCGCTCTGCACGGGCGCGGCCGCTGCCGGCGACGACGAGCGGGCCGCCTCTTCCTCCGTACGGCCGGGCTCGGTGGAGGTGAGGAAGGTGGTCACGGCCAGCAGGGCCACGGCGACGCCGACCTCGGCCAGCACGGAGCGGCGCAGCCCCGAGCGTCCGGGGTCGGCGTCGCGTATGCGCTTCTTCTCGGCGGTGGCCACGGCGGCCCGCTGCCGGGCGAGCTGAGCGGCCCGTACGGGGTCCTGGGAGGCGGTGTCCGCCTCGCTCCGGGCGGCGCTCTCGGCGGCGTCCTCATCGGTGTCCACCGCGTCGTCGGGGTCTGCCGCCGCGTCGGTCCCGGCTGCCGCGCCGGCCTCCGCCTCGTCCGTCGCGGTGCCTGCGGCCAGTCGGCCCGTCCAGCGGCGCGACATGGACGCGATGCCCACCAGGACGGCGACCAGCCCCACCTTGACGAGGAGGAGCTGCCCGTAATCCGTACCGGTCAGCGCCGACCACGTGCCGACCTGCCGCCACGACTGGTAGAGGCCGGTCGAGGCGAGGACGACCACGCTGACGAGGGCGATCGTGGAGAAGCGCCGCACGGCGGAGGGGGGCAGGTCGGGCGTGCGGTACAGCGCGGTCAGCAGGGCCGCGAGTCCCCCCAGCCAGGCGGCGACGGCCAGCAGATGGAGTATGTCGACGGGCATCGCGATGCCGGGCTGGATGCCGGTGGACGCGTGCTCGGCCAGGGCCCAGGTGCCGGCGATACCGGTGGCGATGACCGCGCCCCCGAGGGCCAGGCCGAAGGTGAGGTCCTTCTTCTCGCGGGGGTCCTCGCGCTTGGCGTACGCGCCGAACAACACCGCGACGAACAGCGCGCTCGCGCCGAGCAGCAGCAGCCGGGAGACCAGCGCCGCGCCGGGCTTGGTGTCGAGAACCGCCTTGAGGCCGTTGAGGTCGAAGACGTCCCCCAGCTTCCCGGAACCGGTGTACGGGTTGCGCAGGAGGAGCATCGCGATCGTCGCCGCGGTGAGCGTCAGCCAGCCGCGTACGACCAGCCGCTGCAAGGGGCGTGCGCCCGCGCCGCGCCGCCAGCAGGCGAGGACGAACGCGGCGCCGCCCGCGAGCAGGATGAACCCGGCGTACGCGGCGTAGCGCGCGATGTCGTAGAGGGCGCCGACCAGGCCGCCCCCGGCCTCGCTGCGGGAGAGGGAGACGGTGGTCTCGGAGGGGGCGCCGATGGAGAAGGTGAAGGCGCCGGAGACCGGGTGGCTGTCGGCGGAGACCGCCTGCCAGGCCACGGTGTACGTGCCCTCGGGCAGGTCGTCGCGCAGGGCGACGCCGTACTTCACGGTGGACCCGCTGTTCAGGTCGAGCGGGTCGGCCTGGGTGTCGGCGCGTTCGCCGGACGGGTCCAGGACGCGGATGGAGTCCTTTCCGACGGCGACCTGCTCGGAGAAGGTGAGGGTGACTTCCTTGGGCGCGGTGGCGACCACCGACCCGTCCTGCGGATCGCTCCCGGTGAGCGCGGCGTGGGCCGACGCGGGGGCCGCGGTGGCCAGCAGCAGACCGAGCACCGCGCCGAGCAGCACGGTGAGGAGTCCTGCGACGGCGAGCGGCCGTCGCGGGGCGGCCGGGAACGGCCCGAAGGGCGGGGCGGTGGCTGTCATGGCGGTCAGTCCCTCACTGCTTCTTCGGGTTGTGGGTGGTCTCCTTCACGGGAAGGTCGACCTCGATCGCGCCGGCCTTCTCGAAGTGCAGTTCCACGGATACCTTCTGGCCCTGCTTGGGCTGCCGCTTGAGCTTCATGAACATGATGTGGTTGCCCCCGCGTTCGAGGTTCAGCTCGCCGCCCGCGGGCACGTCGAACGAGGCCACCTTGCGCATGACCTGGTCCCTCGTCTCGTGGATCGTGATGTCGTCCGAGAGCGGGCTGGTGACCGAGGTGAGGCGGTCGTCCCCGGTGCCGTGGTTCTGCACGACGAGGAAGCCGGCCGCCATGTCGTTGACGGGCTGCGGCATGAACCCGCCGATGACCTGGAGGTCCGGGGTGTCCGACGAGGACGAGCACCCCGCCAGCGCGAGGCCCGTGGTCAGGGCCAGAACGCCGGCGAGGGCCGTGCGGCGGTTCACGGGTTCTCCCCCTTGACGATCTTGGGGAGGTCCTTGGTGTAGTCGTCGGGCGTGGTGTCCTCGCTGTAGACCAGGTATCCCTTGTCGGTCTTCGGGGAGAACGCGATGACCTGCGAGCCGTGCATGGAGACGACCGTGCCGTCCTTCTCCTTCTTCGGCGCGTCGATACCGATGCCGATCTGCCGGGCGCCCGCCTGGATCGTCGGGAAGTCGCCGGTGAGGCCGACGAAGGAGGGGTCCTGCGCCTTGAGCCAGCTGCCGAGCGAGGCGGGGGTGTCGCGTTCCGGGTCGGTGGTGACGAAGACGACCCGGAGATCGTCCTGGTCGGCCTTGGGCAGGGCCTTCTTGGCGATGGCGATGTTGCTCATGATGAGCGGGCAGACGTCGGGGCAGTTGGTGTAGCCGAAGTAGATGAGCGTCGGCTTGCCCTTGGTCTCCTTGCGCAGGTCGTACTTCTTGCCGTGCGTGTCGGTCAGCACGAGGTCCGGCTTGGTGAACGGCGTGTCGAGCACCGTCGCCGCCTGCGTCTTCTCCTCCACCGACACTTCGGCGATGGGCTTCTTGCTGTCGTTGTCACTGCTGCCGCAGGCCGACAGGGTGAGCGCGGCCGCGATGACGAGCGCCGCGGCCGGCACGATCTTCTTAACCATGGAGCACTGTTTCCTGGTGGGTCGGTGGAGCGGGTGGGGCCGGGCGGTGTCCCGGCCCCCTGGAGCCGGTCAGGTCGTACGACGGCGCCCGGCCAGGACACCGAAGGCCACACCGGCGACACCGATGACGATGCCGACGATGCCGAGCACTCGTGCGGTGTTGTCCTCGGAGGACGCCGAGGCGGTGGCGGTCTCCTTGCCCTTCTCGGCGGAGTCCGAGGCGTCCGAGGACTTCGACGAGTCCGAGCCGGACGCGGCGGAGGCGCCGTGCCCGTCACCGGCCGGGGCGGTCAGCTTGAGCACGGGGGCGGGGGAGTCGGGCTCGTCGGCACCCTCCTGGGGCACCTCGATCCAGCGGACGACCTCCTTGTTGGAGTACGTCTGGATGGCCTTGAACACCAGCTGGTCGGCGTCCTCGGGGAGCTGGCCGACGGAGAGCGGGAACTGCTGGAAGCGGCCGGGCTCGATCTTGCCGCCGGTCCAGGTGACCTTGGAGACGGCCTCGTTGATCGTCTTGCCGTGCATCTCCAGCGGCTCGGCCAGCTTGCTCTTCGTCACCTCGATGTCCCAGCCGGGCACCGGCTGCGGCATCACGGACGCCAGCGGGTGGTCGGTCGGGAAGTTGACCTCGAGCTTGGTGGTCGAGGCGTTGTCACGCTCGTTGGGGACCTTGAAGTTGATGACGGCGTAGCCGCCCTTGGCGGCCTCGCCCTGCGGCTGGACGCTGACGTGGGCGGAGGCCGTACCGGCGAGCATCAGCACGGTGGTCGCGGCGACGCCGCCGGCGAGGGCGATGCGGGAAACGTTCATGGGGGATCACTCCACAGAGGCGCGAGGGAAGGGTGCTCCGGAGCGCGGGTGCGCACCGGCATCGCGACACCGCCTCCGTACGGGCGTGCTCCGCGCCCGGTCCCGCTCGCGCCGAAGGGCGCGGAGCACGGGCCGGTACGCATCGCGTGGAGGGCGTCGCGTCAGGCTGCGAGAGCGAGTACGGAGGGCGGTCCGCGCCTGATCACCATGTGCTGGAGGGTGTCCCCGGTGGCCGGGCACGGTGCGTCCGCGGCCGTACGGGGGATGCGCGGCCCGGTAGCGGACTCGCCGGACAGACCGGAGCGCAGCGCGGCGACGAGGCGGAACGCGTTCCGCAGTGCCCGCAGCCGGGCCCCGGCCGCGAGCTGCTGCGCGCCGTGGGCCGAGAGCCGGGCGATGCGGAACAGGGCGACCTCGCCGCGCCGCAGCAGCCACCCGGTGGCCAGGGCGGCCAGCAGGTGCCCGAGCAGCATGGGCAGGCCGGGCAGCGTGCCGGTGAGGGCGGACATGGTGCCGGAGGGTGCCGCGGCCAGGTGCTGGTGCGCCTGGGCGGTCACCGTCGCCGGGTCGATGCCCGCGGTGCTCACGATGTCCCGCGCGTCGGCGGCGTTCAGCTGGGCGGGACCGGCCCCGCACACGATGCTCGCCGCGAACCGGATCAGCGCGTCGTCGCCGGCGGCGGGCCCGGTCGCGGCGGTGGCGGTGTGCGTGCCCACCCCGAACACGACGTGCAGGGCGAGCTGTCCGCCGGCCAGGGCGGCGGCGATGGAGGGCAGGGAGCGTTCGCGCCCCGCGAGGGGGACGGCCACCGCGAGAACACCGAGGAACGCGGCGAGCAGGGTCCACCAGGGGACGGTCGCGCAGGCGGCCAGCGCATGCCCGGCAGCGGACAACGCGACGCAGACCGCGGCGAACACCGCGGCCCTCAGTAGCCGCAGACCGGCTCCGGCGCGTCCCACAGACACAGACATGGCGGCCCCATCATCGCACCCGGCCCCCCGCCCCCGTACGGCAGGTCCGGAAGGTCGTCTTCCGGGCGGATTGGTGCGAGCGGGGCTGTTCGGACGGGTTCAGGAGGGGCGAGGGCGGTCCGGAAAGGGGCTGGTGGGACGCGATTACACCGAAGTGGCGCATCCGGCCATCCGCTGAATGAGTGGTCTCGGGGCGGGCGCGTGCTTACGACCGCCCCGGCGCGGCAATACGTATCGGTATGTCTAGCCGCAACCAGGAGGCCGGAGCATGAGCATCTGGTGGTCACTCCAATTGCGGCGCGACGCTGCGAGCGTCCCGCTCGCCCGCCGGTTCCTGCTCGGCACGATGGAATCCGCGGGCGTGGACCCGGACATCTCCTTCGACCTGTCTCTCGCGCTCAGCGAAGCCTGTGCGAACGCGGTCGAGCACGGCGGGGAGCGCGACGACGCCTCCGGCGCTTCCGGGAGGGACCGGGACGCCTGGGAGGAGCCGTCCGCCACGACCAGCGGCCAGTACCGGGTCACCGCGTATCTGGACGGCGAGAAGTGCCGTATCGAAGTCGCCGATTCGGGGCCCGGATTCCCCGCACACACCGGGCCGCACACCTCCGGGCCGCACACCTCCGGGCGGCAGCCCGGGAGCGGACTGCCGGATTCGCAGTACGCGTCGCATCCGCCCGTCACCGCCGAGGAGGGACGGGGCCTGTGCCTGATCGAACAGCTCGCCGACCATGTGCACTTCGGCAACCGCCCGGGGCGCGCCGGCGCGGTGGTGAGCTTCGACAAGGTCCTGAAATGGCGGGAGGGCGCCCTGCTCATGGTGTCCTGAGCAGGGCGCCCTCCCGTACCTACGGCAGGCCGGTGATCAGCCCTTGAGGCCGGCCATCCACGCCTCGATCTCGTCGGCGCGCCGGGGCAGCCTGTCCGACAGGTTCCGGTTGCCGTCCTCGGTGACGAGGATGTCGTCCTCGATCCGGACGCCGATGCCGCGGTACTCCTCCGGCACGGTCAGGTCGTCGGCCTGGAAGTAGAGACCGGGCTCTACGGTGAGGCACACGCCCGGCTCCAGCGTGCCGTTCACGTACGCCTCGGTGCGCGCGGCGGCGCAGTCGTGGACGTCCATGCCGAGCATGTGGCCGGTGCCGTGCAGGGTCCAGCGGCGCTGGAGGCCCAGCTCCAGGACCTTCTCCACCGACAGGTCGCCGAGCAGGCCCCACTCGACGAGCTTCTCGGCGAGCACCCGCTGCGCGGCGTCGTGGAAGTCCCGGAACTCGGCGCCGGGCTTCACCGCGGCGATACCCGCCTCCTGGGCCTCGTACACCGCGTCGTAGATCTTGCGCTGGAGCGGTGTGAACGTGCCGCTGATGGGAAGCGTGCGGGTCACGTCGGCGGTGTAGAGGTCGTTGGTCTCCACCCCGGCGTCGAGCAGCAGCAGTTCGCCCGAGCGGACGGCGCCGTCGTTGCGCACCCAGTGCAGGGTGGTCGCGTGCGGGCCGGCGGCGCAGATCGAGCCGTACCCGATGTCGTTGCCCTCGATGCGGGCGCGGAGGAAGAACGTTCCCTCGATGTAGCGCTCGCTGGTGGCCTCGGCCTTGTCGAGGACCTTGACGACGTCCTCGAAGCCGCGCGCGGTGATGTCGCACGCCTTGGCCAGTTCGGCGATCTCGAAGGCGTCCTTCACCAGGCGGGCCTCGGAGAGGTAGACGCGCAGTTCCTCGTCGCGCTCCGCGGTGACCTTGTCGGTGAGCGCGGCCTCGATGCCGGCGTCGTGGCCGCGGACGTTGCGGACGGGGCCGGTGGCCTCGGCGAGTGCGGCGGGCAGCTCGCGGACGTCCTTGGCGGGGATGCCCAGCAGCTGCTCGGCCTCGGCGAGGGCGTGCCGGCGGCCGACCCACAGCTCGCCCTGGCCGTCGAGCCAGAACTCGCCGTTCTCCCGGTTCGAGCGGGGCAGCAGGTAGATCGTCGCCTCGTGGCCGCCGTCGACCGGCTCCAGGACGAGGACGCCGTCCTGGGTCTGGTCGCCGGTGAGGTACGCGTACTCGGTGGAGGCGCGGAAGGCGTAGTCGGTGTCATTGGAACGGGTCTTCAGCCGGCCGGCCGGAACGACCAGCCGCTCGCCGGGGAAGCGCGCGGAGAGCGCGGCACGGCGGTCGGCGGTGTGCCCGGCCTGGGGGATCGGCTCCAGACCGTGCAGTTCGGTGTCGGCCCAGCCCGACTTCATGCTGGCGGCGAGCTCATCGGAGACGCCCGGATACAGGCCGTTCTTCCGCTGCTTGACGGGCTCTGTCTCTTCGGTCTCCGGGGTCTCCGGGAACTCCTCAGACACAACTGTTCTCCTTGATACGACACTGGACCATCTCCATCGTACGGGCGTACGGAAGGGGGCCCAGGGCCGGAAGACCTCTTACATCGCGAGCGGTCCGCGTGCGCTGCGGCTCAGTCGAACCGGGCCGCGAGTACGACCACGTCCTCGGTGCCGTCCGCGCGCCCGGCGCCCTCCGGCAGCACGGTGCGCACCACGTGGTCGGCCACCGCGGCGGCGTCCGGGCGCAGCGCCCTCGGGACGCTCGCCGCCGCCGCGTGGAGCCGCGCGTACGCCCGGTCCATCGAGTCACCGGCCCGGCGCAGCAGCCCGTCCGTGTACAGCAGAACCGTCTCGCCAGGTGCGGGGGCGATGGTGACACTGGGCGCCTCCCAGCAGGACAGCATGCCCAGCGGGGCGGACAGCGTGGTCTCCACGTACGAGGTGCGGCGCTCGCCGATGATCAGCGGCGGGGTGTGTCCGGCCCCGGCCAGCAGGATCTTGCGGCGGGCCGGTTCGCAGTAGGCGAAGAGCGCGGTCGCCGAGGGGGCCGGTTCGGTGAGCCGGAGCAGCACTTCGAGGTCGGAGAGCACGGCGACCGGGTCCTCGCCCTCCATCACCGCGTACGCGCGCAGCCCGGCGCGCAGCCGTCCCGTCGCGGCCAGGGCGCTGGGCCCCGAGCCGCCCACCGATCCCACGGCGAGCCCGAGGGCGCCCTCCGGCAGGGCGAGCGCGTCGTACCAGTCGTTGCCGCCCTGCGGGGCCACCTCGTGGCGTACGGCGAGCTGGACGCCGGGGACGCGGGGCAGCCGGGTGGGCAGGAGCTCTTCGGTCACGGTGGCGACATCCGTCCTGGCCCGTTCCAGTTCCAGCAGGCGGGCCAGGTGCTCGCAGGCGTATCCGGCGTACCGGTCGACGAGGTGGCGCAGGTGCTCGGGCGGTTCCGCCGGTTCGTCGTAGAGCCAGACGGCGGCGCCGAGCAGTCCGGTCGTGTCGGTGGTGAGGGGCAGCGCGTAGCTGGCGGCGTAGCCGAGGTCGGCGGCGACCTCGCGTCTGCGGGGGTCGAGGCCGCGGTCGCCGATCAGATCGGTGGTGGTCAGCGGGCCGTCCGGGTTGGGCAGGCCCTCCAGGACGCGGCCGTAGGAGGTGGCGCTGCGCGGCACGGTTTCGATCCGGCCCAGTTCGGCGTGGGCGAGCCCGAGGCCGATGGTGCTGACGGGGCCCCGGTGGTCGCAGGGTTCGAAGGAGACCAGGCCCCGGCGGGCGCCGACGAGGGCGGCTCCGGCTTCGAGGAACTCGTGCAGCGCGTCGTCGAGGGTGCTGGTTCTGGCCAGCCGCTCGGTGAGCTCGTGGAGCGTGGTGAGATCGGAGACCCAGCCGGCCAGCCGGTCCTGGAGGAAGGCGCCGGGCGCCGCGCGGGCCTCATCGATGGGCTCGGTAGTTTGCGCCGAAACCTGGACTGTGGGATCGATACCAGCCATTCTTGGCAGGTGCGGTGCGCTCATGGTCGTCGGCTTTCCGAGCGGTGCGTTCCGTCGAATAGCATCGCAAACCCCCATGTCATTTTGCGCCGCTACCAGTGCATCCACATGTACACGTACAAGTGAGGCGATGTCCAGCATTGTCCCCCCGGAAAACGCGGTGTCCATGCGTTAAGCAACTTGGCCAAAAAGAGCACCCCGTGATGCCCATTGGCGATCGACTGGGTGCGTTCGACGGGAGTGCGTCTCCGGGGGAAGTCCCAGGGGAGCGTCATTCCGGACATGCTGGGTACGTAATTCTTTGGATGGCCGGGGGCGGCCCCGCACGACCCCGGAACCCCACAGCGTGCCCGGACGTCCTCCCTTTGAGACGGCCGCGCCCCGCCCCCGAGTGGCGAGGCCGTACGCACGGACGGCAGACGCGCCGTGCGCTTCGTATCTCGTCACGATGACGACGGCAAGCAGCTCGATCCGGCTCAGCACAGCTCACGCTCGGTACCGACGAGCAGCACGTACCGCAGGCTCGACGAGCACGTACACCCAGAAGATCCGCAGGCATGGTGTCACCGCGCACGATGTGAGGCGGACCCTTGGCGTTCAACGGAAAGGAACGAGCGCTTATGCGCGAGATCCTCGGAAGGCGACGCAGGCTCGGCCGCAGGGGCGGGTCCGCCCGGCTCGACGCGGCCCTGACCTGCGCCACGGAGTGGCAGTGGCCCGTGGTCCCCGGAGCGGGGCTGCGAGGAGCCGGCGGACGCGGTGACCGCGGCTGCGCCTGCCCCGATCCCGAGTGCGCGGTGCCCGGCGCGCATCCCTTCGATCCCGGACTGCTCGCCGCGACCACCGATGCCCGGATGGTGCGCTGGTGGTGGACGAACCGGCCCGCCGCGCCGGTGCTGCTCGCCACGGGCGGGCGGGCGCCGTGCGCCCTGAGCCTGCCGGCGGCCGCCGGGGCCGGTGCCCTGGCCGCGCTCGACCGGGCGGGCCTGCGGCCGGGGCCCGTGGTGGCGACGCCCACCCGGTGGGCGCTGCTGGTCGCCCCGTACACGCTGGAACGGCTCGGTGAGCTGCTGTACGCCCAGGACTGGGTGCCCAGTTCGCTGCGGTTCCACGGCGAGGGCGGTTACGTGGTCCTCCCGCCGTCGGAGATCGGTACGGGACAGGTGTGCTGGGAGCGTGCGCCGGAGCGCGCTACGGGGCCGCGCCCCAAGCGCGCCTCCTCCTCCGGCGCCGCCACCTCCGGCGGGGTGCCCTGGCTGCCCGATGTGGGGGCCGTGCTGGACGCACTGGTCGAGGCGAGCGCGAGTGCTCCGGACGGTGGCAGCAGACTCGCGTACTGAACGGTTGGCAGCGTGGTTGGCCAGATTCTGATGCGTTCTTGTTCCTTTAGGTTCCATTCATTACGGAGTTCTTTCGCTTCCTTGTCCGATCTCCGGTGAAACCCTTACGTTCGTCCCTGTCCCCTTCTGCCCCTCTTCGCGATTTCCGGGTAAACGGCGGGACCGCGAGCACGTCATCCGTTTGTTCCGCAGTGCGGTATGAGCACGAATTCGAGGCGTCGCGAAACCGGGCGACTCCGGGCCTTTCGATGGCGCCCCGGCCGGTCGTTCCCGGTCCGCCGGGGGTTCAACCGCCGTACTGTGCGGCAGGGCTGACGGCGGGCCACCGCGAGGGGAAGAGGGGCGGCGGGGAGCCGGGGGGGGGTCTGCGGGGCGCCTGCGCGGGGCTCGTACGAGGGGCGGCGCGGCCCGGTGGGCGCGGCGCGCGCCGTACCCGGAAATGAGGATGCCCGATCGCTGGCGACGGGGGATGCACCAGCGACCGGGCTTCTAGAACGGTAACAAGAGATCTGCCGTTCGCAAATTCGATCTCGCGTATTCGGACAGCGATTTACCTGCCAGTACGGGTAGTTGTGACGGGAGTCACCGTCCGAACCGTGTAGGCGACACCGTCAGCTGAGCGTCACCTGGCGGTTGGTGAGGCCGCCCCGCGCCCTGCGCTCCTCGGCGGTGAGCGGCGCGTCCGACGCGAGCGCCGTCGCGAGCCGCTCCGCGAACGCGGCGGCGGGCTTCTCGCAGTCCTCGGCGCTCATCGCGCTCGGCAGGTCCCAGACCGGAACCATCAGCCCGTGCGCCCGGAACGAACCGACCAGCCGGGTCCCCTCGCCGAGCGACGTCTCACCCGCCGCGTGCAGCCGGGCGAGCGCGTCGAGGAGCTGCTCCTCGGCGTGCGGCATGACCCAGCGCAGGTGGCTCTTCTCCGGCGTCTCGCACCAGTAGGCGGCGTCCACGCCGGAGAGCAGGGCGGTCGGGATCGCCGCCTCGTTCGCACGCTCCAGCGAGGCGGACACCTCGGCCGTGGCGTTCTCCGCGTCCGGCACCCAGAACTCGAAGCCGGTGTGCACGACCGGCTCGAAGGGCGCGTCGGCGGCCAGCAGGTCCTGCAGCCGGGGCCCGTCGGCCGGCACACGGCGGGCGGCCACCGGCGAACCGGGCTCGGCCTCCAGCGCGCGCCGCAGGGTGTCCGCGAGGTCCCGGCTCAGGTCGCCGGACGAGGTGTCGTTCTGGAGCGCGAGCAGGACGGAGCCGTCCTCGCGGCGCAGCGCGGGCCAGGCCATCGGAAGGACCGTCGCCAGCGTCACCGCGGGCACGCCCTCGGGCAGCCCGTCCTTGAGCGTCAGCTCCACCGTGGCCGCGGGCACCAGCTCGCGCAGCGCGACCCAGTCGCACTCCCCGGCCAGGCCCTCGAACGGACGCTGCACCAGCTCGGTCACGGCCTGGGCCGCGGCGCGGCCGTGACACGCCTTGTAGCGGCGGCCCGAACCGCACGGGCAGGGTTCACGAGCCCCGACGACCGGGATCTCGCCGTCCTTGAGCTGCTGCTTCCCGGCCTTGGACTGAGGGCGCTTCTTCGCCATGGTGGGCTTACTCCCGATTGCGACGGTGCGGTCCGGCCCGCGAGCCCGGGGTGTTTCCGGCGGATCTTCGTGGGCCCGCGACGATCTGTCGCACAGACCCTAGCCGTCCCGCCGCCCACCGGGGCACAACAGCCCGCGCGACTGCCCGGTCCGGGCGCCGAGGCGGGTACCCGGCACTTGCCCGACGTACGAACCGGGCCTGCGGAACGGACGTACGAGCCGGGTGTACGCCTTCAGCCCGCGCGCTCAGCCCACATCGTCGAACGCGTCATCGAACATGCCGGTGAAGTCCAGCCCATCGAGGCCCGGCACACCGAGCCCCGCCGTATCGAGCCCCGGCACGACCGTCGTCTTCCGCGCGCTCGGCAGACCGGTCATACCGGTCGTCCGCGCACTGCCGCGCCCGCCCGGCCGTTCGCCGGACCGGCCCGGGGAATCGTGGTCCCCGTCGACCTGCACCCAGACCGTGACCTCGCCCGAGACGTCGTCGCGTACGCCCCACTCGCGGGCCAGGGCGCTGATGATGTTGAGCCCCCGTCCGCCGCGCGCGGTCACCGAAGGCGTAGCCGGAACCGGCCTGGTCGGGCCGCCTCCGTCCGTCACCTCGACGGTCAGTCCGCCCGTCCGGTCGACGCACCAGGCGGCGCGTACGTCGCCGTCGCCCCGCTCCGTCTGCCGGCCCAGCGGCCTGCCGTGCCGGCAGGCGTTGCTGAGCAGTTCGGAAAGAATCAGCACCGCGTCGTCGACGACCGAATCCGACACCCCGTGGCTGCGCAGCTGTTCGCGCATCCGTCGCCTTGCCCGACCCACGCCCGCAGGACCATGGGGAACGGCCATGCTCGACGACGTGGGCACCTCCTGTGCCACCATCAACGCCACCCCCGAGACCTCCTTTGCCCCCACGCCACGGTGTGGATGCCCTCCAGGGCTCTGCCGGAAACCGGCCAAGGGTCTGTCAGTGACGCACTCGACACGATCGGGCACACTCCGAGTGCGCCGGTGTACTCCCTGTAGTTGATCTACCCATGTGCAGATGCGCAGGTATGCAGGTATTACGAGCGGCCCAGCTGGGCCAGGACCTGCTTGGGCCGGTTGGTGATGATGGCCTCCACGCCGAGCCGTACGCACAGATCGACGTCCTCCGGCTCGTTGACCGTCCACACATGGGCCCGGTGCCCCGCCCGGTGCAGTCGCTCGATGTAACCGGGATGGCTGCGCACGATCCGCATGCTGGGGCCGGCGACCCGCGCGCCCGCGGGCAGCCGCCCGTCGCGCAGCCGGGGGGAGACGAACTGCATCAGGTACACGGTGGGCAGATGGGGTACGGCGTCCCGGACGCGGTGCAGCGAGCGGGCCGAGAAGCTCATGACGCGTACCGGTGACGGGGAGCCGGTCGGTGGGGGCGCGTCGAGTTCGAAGCGTTTCAGCAGGTGCAGCAGCCGCTCCTCGACCTGCCCCGCCCAGCGGGTGGGGTGCTTGGTCTCGACGGCCAGCTGGAGAGGCCGCCCGGCGGCTCGCGTCTCGACGAGCAGTTCGAGCAGTCGTTCGAGGGTGAGTACGGAGGTCAGCTCGCCCGGTACCGGGTCCCAGTCGGGGGACTCGGACTCGTCGCGGTCCTTCCACGAGCCGAAGTCGAGAGCGGCGAGGGCGTTCAGCTCCAGGGCGGAGACCGCGCCGCGCCCGTTGGACGTACGGTTCACCCTGCGGTCGTGTACGCAGACGAGATGGCCGTCGGCCGTCAGGCGTACGTCGCACTCCAGGGCGTCGGCACCGTCCTCGATCGCCTTGCGGTACGCGGCGAGGGTGTGTTCGGGCGCGTCGTCGGACGCGCCGCGGTGGGCGATGACCTGGATGGGATGCTGCATGGGGTGCTGCTGCCGTGCTTGGGTCACCGAGTCATGGTGTCACCGCGGGAAGACGGCTGTGGGCAGCTTGCGACGCGGGCCCGTTTTGTCCGATGTAAGGGCCGTGCGCGGATGCACAGCTCCTGCTTACAGTGGCCTGACGTGTTGTGGGAAAAGCTGACTCCAGACACGTACACAGCGGATCTCTTGCCGAACGACTGACGTGGAACCGAGGAGTAAAGAGCTGTGAGCACAGAGAACGAGGGCAACGAGGGCACCGGGGCCGAGGGCGCCTCGTCCGTTCCGTCCGCACCTCCCGTGCCGGCCGACGCTCCCCAGGCGCACCCCGAGGACACGCCCCCCGCCGCGACGCCCCCGGCGGCACCGGACCCGCACGCGGCGCCGGCCACCTCGGCCCCGCAGCCCGCACCGGGTACGCCGGACCCGCAGCCGGCCTCCCCCGCGCCGCAGGCCCACCCCGCGTATCCCGTGCCGGACGGGGCGACCGCGCAGATGGCCGCGGTCCCGGCATCCCCCCAGTACGCGCCTCCGGCCCCGCCGCAGTCCGCGGCCGACGCCGGCTGGCCGCCGCCGCCTCCGCCCGCCGCCCCGGCGTACGCGCAGACGGCGTACGGCAGCGGCGGCGGCCCGGTGTGGGGCGCGCCCGGCGGACCGCAGACCCACGAGTCGCCGCGCAAGCGGGGCGGGGGCGGGTTGGTGGCCGCCGTGGTGGTGGCCGCGCTGGTGGCGGGCGGCATCGGCGGCGCCCTCGGCTTCTGGGCGGCGGACCGCAACAACGACTCCGGTTCGACGACGGTCGCGGCCTCGTCCAACCCGCAGGACCTCAAGCGCGACCCGGGCACGGTCGCCGGTGTGGCCGCCAAGGCGCTGCCGAGCGTGGTGACGATCGAGGCGCAGGGCGGCAACGGCGAGGGCGGCACGGGCACCGGCTTCGTGTACGACAAGGAGGGCCACATCCTCACGAACAACCACGTGGTGGCCTCCGCCGCGGAGAGCGGCCAGCTGACGGCGACGTTCTCCAACGGCAAGAAGTACGACGCCGAGGTGGTCGGCCGGGCGCAGGGCTACGACGTGGCCGTCATCAAGCTGAAGAACCCGCCGAAGTCGCTGGCCCCGCTGCCGCTTGGCAACTCGGACCAGGTGGCGGTCGGCGACTCGACGATCGCGATCGGTGCCCCGTTCGGCCTGTCCAACACGGTCACCACGGGCATCATCAGCGCGAAGAACCGCCCGGTCGCCTCCGGTGACGGCAACGGCGGCAGCAACTCGTACATGAGCGCCCTGCAGACGGACGCCTCGATCAACCCCGGCAACTCGGGCGGCCCGCTGCTCAGCGCGGGCGGCGCGGTCATCGGGATCAACTCGGCGATCCAGTCGACCGGCAGCATCGGGCAGAGCCAGGCCGGCTCCATCGGCCTCGGCTTCGCGATCCCGATCAACCAGGCGAAGACCGTCGCCCAGCAGCTGATCAAGACCGGTCAGCCGGTCTACCCGGTCATCGGCGCGACGGTCACGATGGACGAGAAGAACGGCGGCGCCGTCATCGCGGACCGGGGCGCGGGCGGCACGGACGCGGTCACGAAGAACGGCCCGGCGGCCAAGGCGGGCCTGCGGGCCGGCGACGTCATCACGAAGTTCAACGACACCGTCATCGACAGCGGCCCGACCCTGATCGGCGAGATCTGGACCCACAAGCCGGGCGACCGCGTCACCCTGACCTACGAGCGCGACGGCAAGACGGCAACGGCCGAAGTGACCCTGGGCGAGCGCAAGGGCGACAGCTGACCGGCTAGGCTGTTCCCCGCGCCGGACCGGTCCACACCGACCGCCCGGCGCGGGGTGGGTTGCCCGAGCGGCCTAAGGGAACGGTCTTGAAAACCGTCGTGGCGCGAGTCACCGTGGGTTCAAATCCCACACCCACCGCAGTGACGAAGAGGGCGGGTCTCCTGGTGGAGGCCCGCCCTTCGGCTTGCCGGGTCAGCGGATCGACTCGTCCATGAGGATGTAGAGCAGGCCGACGAGGGTGCCGCTGCTGACGATCTCGCGGCGGTCGATCATGCCCCGGAGGTCGGTCAGCGGAATCCACTCGATGCGGTCGGACTCGTTCCTCTCGGTCGGCGGGCCCTCGTACGTGGCGCCGTCGGCGAGGAAGAGGTGGTGTTCGGAGTCGGTGATGCCGGCGGCCGGTTCCGCGAAGATCAGGGGCTTCAGCGGGCCGGGGCGCCAGCCGGTCTCCTCCAGGACCTCGCGGGCCGCCGCCTCGGCCGGTGTCTCGTCGTCCTCGACCAGACCCATGGGCAGTTCCCAGGCCCAGGTGTCCGTGATGAAGCGGTGCCGCCACATCATCAGCACCTCGCGCCGCTCGTTGACCACGGCTGCCACGGCCAGGTGACGGAGTTTGACGACGTGGTGCTCGAAGCGGTTGCCGTCCGGGGTCTCGATGTCGGCCAGCCACAGGTTGAGCCAGCTGTTCTCGTAGACCGGGCGTTCCCCGTGAACCTTCCACCGCATCGTGATCCCCCTCCTGATCGGTTTTCAGCATCGCAGAGTGGAGAGGCGATCGGGGCGGGGTCCTAGGATGACGGCAGGGGCGGGGCTGTAGCGCAGAGGTCGTCGCGCGCGGTCTCCAAAACCGTGAGGACGCCGGTTCGAATCCGGCCGGGTCCGCCCTGTCTTCCCCCTTCGGGAGGTCTCTACGCGGCCCGCGCCCCGGGGGTTCGTCTCAGGGGTGACCCGGAGTACCGGGGTGCCCTCTCCTCCACCCGTAGGAGGTCGAGCGGGGACCGGTCCTACACCCTGAGGGGGACGAGGTTTCGGGACCTGGGGGCGATCCGGCGGGCGGGCCCCGCTCCTAGCGTGGAGCCATGACCACGCCAGTCCGTACGGGCACCCACAGGGGGGCCGCACCGGTACGCACGTCGGCCGCAGTACGCAGCTTCGCGCCGGCGCGCACATCGGGCGCCCCCGCGCGCCCCTCGCGCGGTGCGCGCGCGTCGGTGGCGCCGCACCTCCCGTATCCCTCGTTCACCTCGTTCGTGGAGGCGCGCGGGCCGGTGCTGCTGCGGGCCGCGCGCTCGCTCACCGCCAACCCCAGCGACGCCGAGGACCTGCTGCAGACGGCGCTCACCAAGACGTACGTCGCCTGGGACCGGATCGAGGACCACCGGGCGCTCGACGGCTATGTGCGCCGGGCCCTTCTCAACACCAGAACCTCGCAGTGGCGCAAGCGCAAGGTCGACGAGTTCGCCTGCGACGAACTGCCCGAGCAGGAGGCGGCGCCCGGCCCCGACCCCGCGGAGCGGCAGTCGCTGCACGACGCCATGTGGCGCGCGGTGCTGAAGCTGCCGACCCGGCAGCGGGCCATGGTCGTGCTGCGCTACTACGAGGACCTGAGCGAGGCGCAGACCGCCGAGGTGCTCGGCGTGTCCGTCGGCACGGTCAAGAGCGCGGTCTCCCGTGCGCTCGGGAAGCTGCGCCTGGACCCGGAGCTGACGCCGGTCCGCTGAGCGGGCGCGTCACGACCCGGCCCGCCGACACCGGTTTCGCCGCGCCGTCCCCGTACAGCAGCGTCTCCGGTCCGATCCCCCCGTAGGCGGAACGTAAAGCGGAACGGAAACGTCCGTTGTCCGTCACGGACGGTACGAAATTGGCGGACGTCACCGATTCGTACCCTCGCGGCTAGTGACATACCGCTCGGTATGTGAGCAGAATCAGCGGAACCCTACTGCCGCGTAGCGCCTACCGGGAGGACGCCGTGCTGAGCACCATGCAGGACGTACCGCTGACTGTCACCCGCATCCTGACGCATGGGATGACGATTCACGGGAAGTCGCAGGTCACGACCTGGACCGGAGTGCCGGAGCCGCACCGGCGCAGCTTCGCCGAGATCGGCCGGCGCGCCACGCAGCTCGCCAACGCCCTGCGCGACGAAATCGGCATCGACGCAGATCAGCGCGTCGCGACGCTCATGTGGAACAACGCGGAGCATGTCGAGGCATACCTGGCCATTCCGTCCATGGGCGCCGTCCTGCACACGCTGAATCTCCGCCTCCCCGCCGAACAGCTGGTCTGGATCGTCAAGCACGCCGACGACCGGGCCGTCATCGTCAACGGCTCCCTGCTGCCGCTCATCGCGCCGCTGCTTCCCCAGCTGACGTCGCTGAAACACCTGATCGTGTCGGGCCCCGGCGACCGTTCCGTCCTGGACGGCGCGGCGGTGCGCGTGCACGACTACGAGGAACTGCTCGCCGGCCGCCCCACCACCTTCGACTGGCCCGAGCTGGACGAGCGCCAGGCCGCCGCCATGTGCTACACCTCCGGCACGACGGGCGACCCCAAGGGCGTCGTCTACTCCCACCGCTCCATCTACCTGCACTCCATGCAGGTCAACATGTCCGAGTCGATGGGCCTGACCGACAAGGACACGACCCTTGTGGTCGTGCCGCAGTTTCACGTGAACGCGTGGGGGCTGCCCCACTCGACGTTCATGTCCGGCGTCAACATGCTGATGCCGGACCGTTTCCTCCAGCCCGCGCCGCTCGCCGACATGATCGAGCGCGAGCGCCCCACGCACGCCGCCGCCGTCCCCACCATCTGGCAGGGACTGCTCGCCGAGGTCACCGCGAACCCGCGCGACCTCACCTCCATGGCCAACGTCACGATCGGCGGCGCCGCCTGCCCGCCCTCCCTCATGGAGGCGTACGACAAGCTCGGCGTGCGCCTCTGCCACGCCTGGGGCATGACGGAGACCTCCCCCCTCGGCACCATGGCCAACCCGCCCGCAGGGCTGACCGCCGAGGAGGAGTGGCCCTACCGCGTCACCCAGGGCCGCTTCCCGGCCGGCGTCGAGGCGCGGCTGGTCGGGCCGGGCGGCGAGCACCTGCCGTGGGACGGCCGCTCGGCCGGAGAGCTGGAGGTACGGGGCCCCTGGATCGCGGGCGCGTACTACGGCGGCGCGGACGGCGAGATGCTGCGCCCCGAGGACAAGTTCAGCGAGGACGGCTGGCTGAAGACCGGTGACGTCGGTGTGATCAGCGAGGGCGGCTTCCTCACGCTCACCGACCGCGCCAAGGACGTCATCAAGTCCGGCGGCGAGTGGATCTCCAGCGTCGAACTGGAGAACGCCCTGATGGCGCACCCGGACGTCGCGGAGGCGGCCGTCGTGGCCGTTCCGGACGACAAGTGGGGCGAGCGCCCGCTCGCGACGGTCGTCCTCAAGGAGGGCGCCACCGCCGACTACGAGGCGCTGCGCGCCTTCCTCGCCGACTCCGGCATCGCGAAGTGGCAGCTGCCCGAGCGCTGGTCGGTCATCCCGTCCGTGCCGAAGACGAGCGTCGGCAAGTTCGACAAGAAGGTCATCCGCAAGCAGTACGCGGGCGGCGAGCTGGACGTCACGCAGCTCTGATCCGCTGTCCGGACAGCGTGAGGGCGGTACGGGCAGACAGAGCGAGGGCGGTACGGGTGCCTACCCGTACCGCCGTCGTCGTATGCCTCGGTGCGCCGGTCAGTTCGTGCCGATCTTCGCCAGCAGGTCCACGATGCGGGACTGCACCTCTTCGCTCGTCGAGCGCTCCGCCAGGAACAGCACGGTCTCGCCGGAGCTGAGCCTCGGCAACTCGGACTGGTCGATGCCGGCCGAGGTGTAGACGACCAGCGGCGTGCGGTTCAGCTGCCCGTTGGCGCGCAGCCAGTCCACGATGCCCGCCCGGCGGCGGCGCACCTGCATCAGGTCCATCACCACCAGGTTCGGCCGCATCCGGGTCGCCAGCGAGACCGCCTCGCTGTCCGTCGCGGCGCAGGCCACCTGCATGCCCCGGCGCTCCAGCGTCTCCGTCAGCGCGACCGCGATGTCCTCGTGCTCGTCGATCAGCAGGACGCGCGGCGGATGCTGCTCGCTGTCGCGCGGCGCGAGCGCCTTCAGGAGTACGGCGGGGTCGGCACCGTACGCCGCCTCCCGCGACGCCTGTCCCAGACCGGCCGTCACCAGAACAGGCACCTCGGCCGCCACGGCGGCCTGCCGCAGGGACTGCAACGCCTTTCGGGTGATCGGACCCGTCAGCGGGTCTACGAACAGCGCGGCAGGGAACGCGGCGATCTGCGCGTCCACCTCCTCGCGCGAGTGCACGATCACCGGCCGGTAGCCGCGATCGCTCAGCGCCTGCTGCGTGGAGACGTCGGGCGCGGGCCAGACCAGCAGACGGCGCGGGTTGTCCAGCGGCTCGGGCGGCAGCTCGTCGTCCACGGGCTGCGGCGAGGGCCGATTGGCGACCTCGACCGCGCCACCGGGACCGTCCAGCGGCTCGGGCCCCTCGGCCGCGCCCTCGTCGGGGGCGCCGATGGCGTACGCGCGGCCCTCGGCCGGAGGCGCGGAGAGCAACTGACCGGAGCCCTGCCCGTGCACGGTGCCGGCGGGGGCGGCGGCCGTGGGAGCGGGTGCCGCGGGGGCGGCGGGTGCCGGTGTGGGGAGCGCGGGGCGCTCGTCCTGATCGGGCTCGGGCGGGGCGGCGAGCTTGCGGCGGCGGCCGACACTGCTGCCGGCGCCGCTGCCACTGCTCACGCCGCCGCCGAGCGTCTGGTTCTGCTGGTGGGTGATGTGCTGGGAGAACGGCACGCCCTGCCCGAGCGTGCGCACGCTGAACGCGCGCCCCTGCGTCGAGTCGGCCGACGCCGGCATGGGCGCCTCGGCGGGCAACGGCTGCCGCCGCGCGTCGGGCGCGGGCGCCAGGGTGCGCGGACGGGCCGGGGGTGTGGCGGGCGTGGCGGCGTCGGGGGCCGCGGTGCCGGTGGTGTGGGCGGTACGCCCGGTGCTCTGCGTTTCGGGCAGGACGGGGCCTTGCCCGGACGCGTCGTTGTCGGCCCGGACGGCGGGGGGCGCGGGTTCTGTGGCGGGGATGGCGGTGCCAGGGGTTCCTGGGGCCGGAGGGGCGGCGTGGATGCCGTGGGGCGGAGTGCCGGGGGTGGGCATGCCGTGGGCAGGGGTGCCGGTGGCAGGGGCGGGCATGGCGTGAGCCGGGGTGTCGTGAGCCGACGTGCCGGTCGCCGGGGCGGGGGGAGTCGGCATGCCGTGGGCGGGGGTGGCCGTCGCGGGGGTGCCGTGGGCTGGAGTGCCGGGGGCCGGGGTTCCGTGGCTCGGGGTTCCGGTGGCCGGGGCGGGGGCGGGCATGCCGTGGGGCGGGGTGCCGCCCGGAGTTCCCGTCGCCGGAGTGTGGGCAGCGGGCATCCCGTGGGCCGGAGTCCCAGGTGCCGGAGCCGGAGCCGCCGGGGGCGCGGCCGACTGGTCGGCTGCGGCCGGCAGGGCGAACGGGCCGGGCTGTTCGGCCGGGGTTTCCGGCGTGGTCTGTGCGGGCAGCACGAAGGGCGCGTTGGCCTGGGCACCGGGCATCGACTGTTCTGCCGGGGCGCCCGGCACCGGCTGTCCCGCTGGAACACCGGGCATCGGCTGTTCGGCAGCGGGCACAGAGGGCGCAGGAGCCCCAGGCGCAGGAGGCCCGGGCGGCGCGGGCGTCCCCGCCTGGGCCGGCAGCGCGAACGGAGCGGGCTGGGCCGCCTGCGGGCCCGTGTCACTGCCGTGGCGGGCCCGGCGTCGGCCGGTGGGCGCGGGCTGGGCCTGCGGCGGCACGGGGGCGTGCTCCGGCGCACCGGACACGGCATCGGGCGCGGGGCCGGAACTGTCCTGCGTACCGGCCGAAGCCTCGCCCATACCCACGCCGCGCCCGTACGAACCGTCCCCGCCGGCCGCCTGCGCCTCGGCATGCGAAGGGGCGCGGTCCGCGTCGGCGGGAGGCAGCGCGAAGGGGACGCGCGGTCCGGCGTCTGCGGCGGCACGGTCCTGGGCGGCCGCCAGCGCGCGGCGCGCCCGCCGACCGGTCGGCTGCGGTGCCGGTGCCGGTGCAGAAGCGGACGCTTCCGGAGACGGCGGAGAGGCGATCGCACCAGGGGCGTCGTCGAGGTTCGAGAAGGCGGCGGCAGCGGAGGACTCCACGGCGTTGACGACCGGAGGAAGGGCCGGCCGGCCCTCGTCGCCGGGGTTGCCCCGGTGACCACCGGCCGCGACCGGCAGCTGCGCCTCGGCCGGGACGCCCTGCGGCGGCACCGTCTGCCCGAGCTGCGGGCGGCCTCCCTGCGCCCCCTCGGCGGCGGTGACCACGGCACCCTCCGCCGGAGCGGCAGCGGGCAGCGCCAGGGCCTGACCCGGTGCCTGGGCGCCCGTTTCGGCGGGGCTGGGGCGCCCGCGGCGGCGCCCGGAGCCCTCCGCCTGCTGGGCGGGGATCAGTTCGTTCGGCGCCGCCTCGGGGGCGGGCGCCGCACGGCGCGCGCGCCGGCGCCCGGTCGGGGCGGCCGCGCCGGTGTCCCCGGGGGCCGCTTGCGGCTCACCGGAGCCGTCGGAGCCGCCCACGGGGCTCTCCAGGAAGGCGTCGGTGGACGAACGCCGTGCCCGGCGCCGCCCCCTTCCCGCCTCGGGCACCTCGGAAACAGCAGGAACCTGGCCCGCATGATCGGGCTCCGCACCGGGAAGGGCCCCGGCCGGAACGTGCGCCTCGGCACCCACCGGAGGAGCCGCCACTGCAGGAACCACCGGAGGAGCCACCCCAGGAGCCGCCTCCACCGCCGGAAGCGCCACCGCAGGCGCCTCCGCCACCGCCACCGTCCCCGCACCCGCGCCGATCGGCACCTCCAGCACGTACGCACTGCCGCTCATGCCCGGCATCTCGTGCGTCTGGAGCACCCCGCCGTGCGCGCGGACGATGCCGCTCACGATCGGCACGTGCACCGGGTCGCCCCCGGCGAACGGCCCGCGCACCTCGATGCGCACGACGTCACCGCGCTGAGCGGCGGCGACGACGATGGTCGAGTCCACATAGCCGCCACCCGGCACGAGCCGGGCCTTGCCGGTCGAGTCGACACCGGCGACATCCGCGACGAGATGGGCGACGGCGGTCACCAGACGCCCGGCGTCGACCTCCGCCTCGATCGGCGGAGCGTGCACCGCGAACTGCGCGCGGCCGGGCCCGATCAGCTCGACCGCGGCGTCGATACCCGCGGTGACGACCCCGTCGAGCAGCACCCGCGACTTGATCAGCTCTTCCGCGCCGCTGTCGAGGCGCTGGTAGCCGAGAACGTTGTCGATGAGCGTCGTCATGCGCGCGTAACCGGCGGCCAGGTGGTGAAGGATCTGATTCGCCTCGGGCCACAGCTGGCCGGCGGGGTCGGCGGCGAGCGCCGACAGTTCGCCGCGCAGTTCCTCCAGGGGCCCGCGCAGCGACTCGCCGAGCACGGCGGTGAGCTGGGCGTGCCGGGCGGTGAGGTCCGTCAGCCGCTCGGTCTGCTTCTCCAGCTCGGAGGCGTAACGCTCGGTGCGGTCGGCGAGCTCGGCGGCGTGCGCCTCCTTGAGGGCGGCGGTCTCGGCGGCGTGCCGTTCGGTGAGCTCGGCGACGGCGGCGGTGTGGTTCGCGGTCAGCTCGGCGATCTCGTCCCTGCGCCGCTTGTCCAGCTCCTCGTAGGGGCGACGGTCGGTGAACGTCATCACGGCACCGACGAGCTGGTCACCGTCGCGGACGGGCGCGGTGGTCAGGTCGACCGGCACCTGTTCCCCGCTCTTGGCCCACAAAACCTGGCCGCGCACCCGATGCTTGCGCCCCGACTTGAGCGTGTCGGCGAGCGGCGACTCCTCGTACGGGAACGGCTCGCCCTCCGCGCGCGAGTGCAGGATCAGCGGGTGCAGCTCCTTGCCGCCGAGGTCGCTGGCCCGGAAGCCGAGGATCTGCGCGGCGGCGGGGTTGACGAGGACGACCCGGCCGTCCGTGTCCGTGCCGACGACACCCTCGGCCGCGGCCCGCAGGATCATCTCGGTCTGGCGCTGCGAGCGGGCCAGCTCGGCCTCGGTGTCCACGGTGCCCGAGAGGTCGCGCACGACGAGCATCAGCAGCTCGTCGCCCGTATAGCCGCCACCGCCGCCGTACGAGCCCTGGACGTCCTTGTACGCCGCCTGCCCGTCCTCCAGGCTGGCGCTCGTCACCTCTACGGGGTACTCGTGGCCGTCGGTGCGCCGCGCGACCATGCGCGTGGGCTTCGTACGGCCGCGCTCGTCCGCAGCCTCCGGCCTGCGCATCGACCCCGGGATCAGCTTGGAGTCGAACTCCGGCAGCAGATCGAGCAGCCCGCGACCGACGAGCGCGGTGCCCGGCGTCTCGAACATTTCGAGGGCGATGGTGTTGGCGTTGACGACCGTACCGTTGCAGTTGACGAGCAGGAGCCCGTCCGGAAGGGCATCGAGTATGGCTGCGAGGCGAGCAGCGCCTCGGGATGGCCTGCTGCTCACGACGACGGTTCCTCCCTGATTACTGCACCTTGCCGACAGCGGCCCCATCTTGCCCCTCGGGCCCCGGGCTGTCACTGAAGGAGTCTAAAGGCAGGGGCGGGGCGCGGGACTGCGGATGAGGGGGAGCTCTCACCAAGGTGTGATGCACGGCTTGTACGGCTCCGACCCTCGTCGAACCCCGTGCGGACCGGCCGCCGGGGTCGGGGACGGGTCACCTCACGTTCGGCAGAACCGGGCGGGCGCCGTTCCATCGGGCGATCTCGCACCCGTTGGTCCGCGCGAACCGGGCGTCGACGCGGTGCCCGTGCCAGGTGCCGGTGACACGGGCGGTGGCTTCCCCGCCGTACTGCTGCGTACACATCGCGTTGCGGGGAACGGGGGCGAACGGGTTCCTGCCCTGCAGCCTCAGCTGCTCCAGCCGCTCGCAGGCCTGCGCCGCGGCCGGGTGGCTCCCGCCGGCGGGCCCGCACTCCAGCTCGTACGTCCCGTCCGCCTCGGGGTTCCCGGAGCCGGCCACGACCACGGTGAGCCGGGTGTCGTCGGCGGGGCCCTGCAGCAGCGGCAGCGACAGGGGCAGCGGCAGCGGCCCGGCCGCGGAGGCGGCGGGCGCGGCGGCGGACAGCGCGGCGAGGGACGCGACAGCGGTGAGGGCGAGACGGCGCATCATTTGCGGACTCCTGTGGCGGCTGAACCTGCGGGGGCGGCGCCCCCGCCATGCCTAACGCGCCACTCGGCCCGGCGTTGCGCGCGGCAACCGCTTTGCCCTCGCGGCCGACTCCCTAGGGGGTGTCCGGAAAGTCATGGGAGCCAGAGTTGGAGGCAGGCGAGGGTGACCATTGCTTGGTAGTGGGCGGCTCGTTTGTCGTAGCGAGTGGCCAGGGCCCGGTTCTGCTTGAGCCGGCTGAAGCAGCGCTCGACGACGTTGCGCCGCCGGTAGGCGGTCCGATCGAGCCGGCAGAGACTTTCGCCGCGGCGCAGGCGCCCGTTGATCTGGTCGATCCGCTCGGGAATCGTCGCGGCGATCCCGCGCCGACGCAGGTAGGCACGGATCCTGCGGGCCGAGTAGCCCTTGTCCGCCACGACCCGCTCGGGCCGGGTCCGGGGTCTGCCCGGCCCCGGCCGGGCGATCCGGATGCGTTCCATGACCGGCTCGAACTGGGTGCAGTCGTTCACGTTCCCGCCGGTCAGGGTGAAGGCCAGGGGGCGTCCCCGACCGTCGCAGGCCAGGTGGATCTTGCTGGTCAGCCCGCCGCGCGACCGGCCGAGCGCCTCGCCCTCCCAGGGCCCCCTTTTCGGGCCCCGGCCGCGTGCTGGTGGGCCCGCACCGTGGTGGAGTCGACACACACGATCGTCCAGTCGACCTGTCCGACGGCGTCACAGTGCTGCTGGACGTGAGCCAGGAGGCGGTCCCAGGTGCCGTCGGCGGACCAGCGGCGGAAGCGTTCGTAGACCGTCTTCCACGGGCCGTAGCGTTCGGGCAGGTCACGCCAGGCGGCCCCGGTGGACAGCTTCCACAGGATCCCGTTCACCACCTGGCGCCGGTCCCGCACCGGCCGGCCCATCCGCCCCGGCGCCAGCAACGGAGCGATCAACGCCCACGACTCATCGGTCAGTTCATGTCGACGCACCACGAACGGAGTAACGAGCGATCGACTTTACGGACACGGCCTAGTACCGTAGGCCGCGATTGGTGGCACAGCGTGTTGCTGTGTCATCATCTGCATGCACCACTCGCGCTCGCGCGGGATGTGCGCTGGAGGCGTCGCCTAGTCCGGTCTATGGCGCCGCACTGCTAATGCGGTTTCGGGGTAACCCCCTGATCGAGGGTTCAAATCCCTCCGCCTCCGCACCACCACCGAAGCCCCGGTCCCCAGGACCGGGGCTTCGCCCGTTCCCGGCATCTGCCCAGATCAGGCAGGGTCCGGACAATGGATTTCGCGTCCCGGCGCAGGTCATGTAATGTTGTTCTCGCAACGCCGACGGGGCAGAAAAAAGCCCCGAAAGCACAAGCACTCGTAGCTTAACGGATAGAGCATCTGACTACGGATCAGAAGGTTGCAGGTTCGAATCCTGCCGAGTGCACAGCAGGCCAGAGGCCCCCAGGAGAAATCCTGGGGGCCTCTCGCGTTGCCCGTGCAGCAACCGGGCCGGCCGGTACCAGGCGAAGAATCCGCTGGGCGATCTTCGGGTGCACCTCGAGCGCGGAGAGCGAACATGCGGGTGAGGTTCCCCGGCGCGGTCGGAGTGCCGTACCTCGTCGTGAAGACGAGGCCGTGTGTGTCCTCCCGGAGTTCGCACGCGGCCTTCCGGTCGCCGATCTGGCGACCTGACCTGCTTTGCCGGCCAGGGAAACAATGACGGAAAGGGCAGTGTGAGCAGACGGCGGTACGTCGCACGTGGAGTGCCGGGCGGGTACAGGATCTGGGACAACAAGGGGCGACGCTGGTGGGGTGATCTCTACGAGCTCTGTCCCGACGATCTTCTGGCAGAGCTGAACAGTCGCGCCGATCCTGACGAGATCACTGCTCTTCTGAAGCGCTACCGCGCGCTGAAGCGGTAGCCGTCATCCGCCTGTGCCCTGCCAAGTGAGTGTTGATGCACCAATTGGAGGATGAGAGGGGCGGGGTCGGCGGTCTGCTCATAGTCCCGAGGCGGCTCCCGGGGACTCTTCCCAGGTGGCGCCCACGGAGTGTCGAGCGGACGTAGGCGGAGGACCACTCGTGACCGCCGAAGAACCCCGTTCGCAGTGCGGCCGCCCGGACGCGTCTTTCCCAGTTGATCGACATGTTCGGCACTGACGGGGCGCGTTCGGCTGGTTGAGGGCTTTCGGCTCCCAGGCAGGCTGCTGTCTGGGAGCCGTTGGTGGGTTTACGTGAGGCGGGTGCGGATCAGGTTGATTACTTCGGGGGCGTGGTCGGTGAGGTAGAAGTGGCCGCCCTTGTAGGTGTGGAAGGTGGTCGTCGACGTGGTGTGGGTGGTCCAGGCTTTGGCTTCCTCGGCGGTCACTTCGGGGTCCTCGGTGCCGTTCAGGACCTCGATGGGGCACGTCAGGGGCGGGCCGGGTTCGTAGCGGTAGGTTTCCGCGGCTTTGTAGTCGGCTCGGATGGCCGGGAGGATCGAGCGGAGGAGCTCTTCGTCGGCCAGGACCGCGGGGTCGGTGCCGCTCATGCGGCGGATGGTCGTCAGGAGTCGGGCGTCCGGCGACAGGTGGACGTTTTCGTTCTCGCGGGGGCGGGAAGGGGCGCGGCGGCCCGAGGCGAAGAGGACGCGCGGGGTCGTACCGGCGGCTTCCAGGCGGAGGGCGACCTCGAAGCCCAGGGTCGCGCCCAGGCTGTGGCCGAAGAGCGCGATCGGGCGGTCGCACCACGGCAGCATTTCGGCGGTGACCAGGTCGGCCAGGCGGCGGACGTCGTCCACGCACGGTTCGGTGCGGCGGTCCTGGCGGCCGGGGTACTGGGCCGCGATCACGTCGATGGCCGGGGCGAGGGTGCGGGAGACCGGGAAGTAGTAGCTCGCCGAGCCCCCCGCGTGGGGCAGGCAGAAGAGGCGTACCGGGGCTTCCTCCGAGGGGTGGAAGCGGCGCAGCCAGACGCTGGTGGCCTTCCGTGTGGTGGGCGTGGGCATGGAGTTCCTTACGCAGTCGGTTGCGGGGCCGGCCAGGTGCCCGGGGGGCGCCAGCCCCGGGCCGGGCCCCAGTTGGACCGGGGTGGGGCGGCGGCGTGGGCGCCGGGCGCTTCCTGGACGCGCGTGGCCGTGAGCAGGACCAGGAGGACGGCTGCCAGTTCGGTGGGGGTCGGGGTTCCGCCTTCGATGCGGATCGGGGAGTCGGCCATGTCAGAACGGAGGGTTGCCGTGCTTGCGTTCGGGTAGCGGCACGTGCTTGGCGCGCAGTACGTCCAGGGCGTCGGCGAGGACCTGTCGGGTGGCGGCCGGGTCGATGACGTCGTCCACCAGGCCGCGCTCGGCCGCGTAGTACGGGTGCATCAATTCCTGGCGGTACTGCTTGACGCGCTGGGCGCGGGCCGCTTCCGGGTCGTCGGCGGCTGCGATCTCGCGGCGGAAGACCACGTTCGCGGCGCCCTCCGCGCCCATCACCGCGATCTCGTTGGTGGGCCAGGCGAAGGACAGGTCCGCGCCGATGGAGCGGGAGTCCATGACGATGTACGCGCCGCCGTACGCCTTGCGCAGGATCACCTGGACGCGGGGGACCGTCGCGTTGCAGTACGCGTACAGGAGCTTCGCGCCGTGCCGGATGACGCCGTTGTGCTCCTGGTCGCTGCCGGGCAGGAAGCCGGGCACGTCGACCAGTGTGACCAGCGGGATGCTGAACGCGTCGCAGGTCTGCACGAAGCGTGCGGCCTTTTCGGAGGCGTGGATGTCCAGGACGCCGGCGAGGGAGGCGGGCTGGTTGGCGACGATGCCGACGACGCGGCCGGCCAGCCGGGCCAGACCGCAGATGATGTTGGTCGCCCAGTTGGCGTGCACCTCGAAGAGGTCGCCGTCGTCCACGATCTCCTCGATCACCGCCCGCATGTCGTACGACAGGTTCGGATCGGCGGGGACCAGCCGGGCCAGGGCGTCGCCGGGCCGGTCGACCGGGTCCTCGCAGGGCACGGACGGCGGCAGCTCGCGGTTGTTGGACGGGAGGAGGGTGAGCAGATGGCGTACCTCCTCCAGGCACTCCTCCTCGGAGTCGTACAGGAACGCGCTCGCGCCCGACACCGTGGAGTGCACCTGGGCGCCGCCGAGGTCGTTGTGTGTGATCTTCTCGCCGGTGACGGCCTGTACGACGTCCGGGCCCGTGATGTACATCTGCGAGATGTCGCGGACCATGAACACGTAGTCGGTGAGGGCGGGGGAGTACGTCGCGCCGCCGGCGCACGGGCCGAGCATGACGCTGATCTGCGGGATCACCCCGGACGCGGCCACATTGCGGCGGAAGATGCCACCGTAACCGGCTAGAGCCGTTACGCCTTCCTGGATGCGGGCGCCCGCGCCGTCGCTGAGCGACACCAGCGGTGCCCCGGCCGCCAGGGCGAGGTCCATCACCTTGTGGATCTTCTGGGCGTGCGCCTCGCCGAGCGAACCGCCGAAGATCCGGAAGTCGTGGGCGTACACGAACACCCTGCGGCCCTCGACCTGGCCCCAGCCGGTCACCACACCGTCGGTGTGCGGCCTGCGGTCCTCCAGGCCGAATCCGGCCGCCCGGTGGCGGCGCAGCTGTTCGATCTCCCGGAAGGTCCCCGGATCGAACAGCAGGTCCAGCCGTTCGCGCACGGTCAGCTTGCCCCGCGCGCGCTGCGCCTCCGTGGCGCTCGGCGAAGGACCCAGCTCCACGGCCTCCTTGATGGCTCCTCGTTCGGCCACTCGGACACTGACATCGGCAACGGTCATGATCCACCCGTCTCTTCGGCCATCGGGCCCGCCGTTGGCGGCGCCCTGGGCAGTGCGTGTCATTGAAGGGGCCGGGGGCGCGCGCGGAGAACACCGACCACCCCCCTGACCGCTCCCCGACCCGCCGGAACCCCGGCCCAGCAGGCATCTCGTCCGCCATCACCCCTGTCACCGGCGGTTTCACCAGGGCGCGAGGGGCGCGCGGGCAGGGTCAACACCTGGGGGGATAGGGGTGTCGCCGCCCTTCGGGGGCGACCTAGCGTGCGGACACCCCGTGGCTGGAATGACTCGGGGCTTTCGTTACGAGCTTGGGAGCGTGCAGATGTCCGCGGGCTTCGATCCTGTCGCTGATGACATGTCCGGCGCGGAGGTCCGCCCGGAGGGACGCTCAGCGGGCCGTCCGGGCGAGGACCCCGGCGCCGCCCTGGCCGGCCGACTCTCGGGGCTTCCGCTGTCCGAGCAGACCCGGCTGCTGACCGACCTCGTCTGCGAGCACACCGCCGCGTGCCTGCGCAAGGTGCGCCCCGACACCGAGCCGGTGGTCGTCGCCCAAACCCCGTTCCGGGAACTCGGGCTGGATTCCATCGCCCTCGTGGACCTGCACGCGCGCGTCAACACGGCGACCGGGCTCGCCCTTCCCGTGACCGCCGCCTTCGACCACCCGAGCCCCGAACTGCTCGCGGACCACGTCTGTACGGAACTGCTGGGCGTCCCCGCCGGACGCGCCGCCGCCCAGGCCGTCGCGGAGCCGGTGGCGGCGTTCGACGGCGAGCCCATCGCGATCGTCGGCATCGGCGGACGGTTCCCCGGCGGCATCCGCTCGGCCGAGGACCTGTGGAACCTGGTCGACGCGGGCGGCAGCGCCGTCGGGCCGTTCCCCGACAACCGGGGCTGGGACCTGGACGCCCTGTTCGCGGACGACCCCACCCTTCCCGGCACCTGCTCCACGCAAACCGGCGGCTTCCTGCACGACGCCGCCGAGTTCGACGCCGAGTTCTTCGGGATCGGGCCGCGCGAGGCCCTCGCCATGGACCCGCAGCAGCGGCTCCTCCTGGAGACGGCTTGGGAGGCGCTGGAGCGTACCGGCATCGACCCGACGTCGCTGCGCGGCAGCCGTACGGGCGTGTTCATCGGAGCCGGTCCCTCCGAGTACGGGCCCCGCGTACAGGACGCCCCCGAGAACCTGACCGGGTACCTCGTCACCGGCGGCGCGCTCAGCGTGACCTCCGGGCGGGTGGCGTACGCGCTCGGCCTGGAGGGGCCCGCGCTCACCGTGGACACCGCCTGCTCCGGCTCGCTGGTCTCGCTGCACCTCGCCGTGCAGTCGCTGCGCCGGGGCGAGTGCTCGATGGCGCTGGCCGGCGGCGTCACCGTCCTCAGCTCCCCCGGCCTGTTCACGGAGTTCAGCAGGCAGCGCGGACTCGCCCCGGACGGACTGATCAAGGCGTTCGCGGACGGCGCGGACGGGACCTCCTTCGCGGAGGGCGTCGGCCTGCTCGTCGTGGAACGGCTCTCCGACGCACGGCGCAACGGGCACACGGTCCTCGCCGTCGTCCGGGGCTCGGCCATCAACCAGGACGGCGCGAGCAACGGGCTCACCGCCCCCAGCGGCACCGCCCAGCAGCGCGTCATCGCCCAGGCACTCGCCGACGCCGGGCTGACCGCCGCCGAGGTGGACGCGGTCGAGGCGCACGGCACCGGCACCACCCTCGGCGACCCGATCGAGGCGAGCGCCCTCATCGCCACGTACGGCAGGGACCGGCCCGCGGACCGGCCGCTGTGGCTCGGCTCGGTGAAGTCGAACCTCGGCCACACCCAGGCCGCCGCCGGGGTCGCCGGGCTGATGAAGATGATCATGGCAATGCGGAACGGGGTCCTTCCCCGCACACTGCACGTCGACACCCCCAGCGGCAACGTGGACTGGTCCGCGGGGACCGTTCAGCTGCTCACCGAGCCCGTTCCGTGGCCGCGCGAGCAGGACCGGCCGCGCCGGGCCGGCGTCTCCGGCTTCGGAATCAGCGGCACCAACGCCCATGTGATCGTGGAGGAACCGCCGGCGGACGACGAGCCACCGGTCGCGGCGGCACCGGCCGCAGGGCCCGTGCTCGTGCCGGTCGGCGCGCGCTCCGAAGAAGGGCTGCGCGCGCAGGCCGCCCGGCTGGCCGACTTCCTGGACGAGCGGGGCGACCTCACGGCCGCCGACCTCGGCCACGCGCTCGGCACGAACCGCGCCGCACTCGAACACCGCGCCGCGGTGGTGGCCGACGGCCGGGACGAGCTGCTGGCCGGCCTGCGGGAGGTCGCGGCCGGGGGCGGGGGCGGGGGCGCCGGGGTCGCCGGGGCTGAAGGGACCGCCGGGGCTAACGGCTCCCACGCCGTGCCCGCTCGCGCCGCCGGCGTCCGCACCGGCACACTCCCCGCCGGGCGGCTCGCCTTCCTCTTCACCGGGCAGGGCAGCCAGCGGCTCGCCATGGGCCGACGTCTGTACGACACTTACCCGGTGTTCGCGGACGCCCTTGCCGACGCCATCGGCTGGCTCGACCTCCAGCTCGACCTCTCGCTGTGGGACGTCCTGTTTGCCGAGGAGGGCTCGCGGGAAGCGGCCCTGCTCGATCAGACGCGGTACGCGCAGACCGCGCTGTTCGCCGTGGAAGTGGCGCTGTTCCGGCTCGTCGAGTCCTGGGGCATCCGGCCCGACTTCCTGGCAGGCCACTCCATTGGCGAGATCGCGGCCGCCCATGTCGCCGGGGTGCTCAACCTGGAGGACGCTGCGATCCTCGTCGGCGCCCGCGGCCGGCTGATGCAGGAACTCCCGTCCGGCGGGGCGATGATCGCCGTCCGGGCCACCGAGGAGGAGGTCGCTCCGTTCCTCGGCGAGCAGGTCGCCGTGGCCGCGCTCAACGGCCCCGGCTCGCTCGTGCTCTCCGGCGAGGAGGCGGCCACCGTCGCGCTGGCCGAACGCTTCGCCGCGCAGGGCCGCAAGACCAAGCGGCTCCAGGTGAGCCACGCCTTCCACTCGCCGCTGATGGCGCCGATGCTGGAGGAGTTCCGCCGGATCGCCGGCGTCCTGACCTACTCCGTGCCAACCATCCCCGTCGTCTCCACCGTCACCGGACGCCTCGCCACCTCCGGCGAACTGTGCTCCCCGGACTACTGGACCGGGCACGTCAGCAGCGCCGTGCGCTTCGCGGACGCGATGGACTGGCTCGTCGGACAGGGCGGCGCCCGCACCTTCCTGGAGCTGGGCCCGGACGGTGTCCTGAGCGCCCTCGGACAGGGCTGCCTTCCCGAGGAACGCGAGTCCGACACCCTCTTCGCCCCGCTGATCCGCGCCGGCAAGGACGAGGTCCGCGAGGCGCTGGGCGCCGCCGGTCTCGCCCACGCACGGGGCGCGCGCATCGACTGGGAGGCGCTGTACGCGGGGCACGCCACGCGCCGTGTCGAGCTGCCCACGTACGCCTTCCGTACGCGCCGCTACTGGCTGAGCCCTGAGCCGTCCGCCGCCACCGGGCTCGGCCGGCTCGCCTCGCAGCACCCCGTGCTGACCTCGGCCGGTGACCTCGCCGGGACCGGCACCACCGTCCTCACCGGACGCGTGTCGCCGCGCACGCACCCGTGGACCGCCGACCACACGATCGCCGGCGTCACCCTGCTGCCGGGCACCGCCCTCGTCGAACTCGCCCTGCGTGCCGCTACGGAGACCGGCTGCGGGCTCGTCGAGGAACTGACCCTCCAGGCCCCGTTGGTACTGCCTGCGACCGGGGGCGTGGACCTCCAGGTCGTCGTGGCCCCGGCCGACGAGTCGGGCCGCCGGAGCGTCGAGTGCTTCTCCCGCCCGGACGGTGCCGAAACCTCCGAGGACGCCTGGACCCGCCACGCCACCGGCACCCTGGCCCCGGCCGCACCCGCACCGGACACCGGCGCACTGTCCGGTGCCTGGCCGCCGGCCGGAGCCGTACCGCTCGACGTCAGCACCCTGTACGCCGACATGGCCGACGAGGGCTACGGGTACGGGCCCGCCTTCCACGGCGTGCGCGCCGCCTGGCTGCTCGACGGCGAGGTGTACGCCGACGTCGAACTCCCCGAGCACGTACGGGCCGACGCACCGGGCTACGGACTGCACCCGGCACTGCTCGACGCCGCCCTGCACCCCGCCGACCACGCCCTCGCCACGGCCGGCAACCGGCCCGAGGGCACCTGGATTCCGTTCTCCTGGAACAGGGCCGCCCTGTACGCGGCCGGCGCTTCCGCCGTGCGCGTACGCATCGCCGCGCGCGGCCCCGAGGAACTGGACGTGACGGTCGCCGACGCGACCGGGGCCCCCGTCGCCCGCGTCGAGTCGCTGCTGCTGCGCGCGGTCACCGCCGGACAGCTCACCGCGGACCGCTCGGACCCGCTGCTCGCCGTGCGATGGAACGCGACCGAACTCCCTTCGGGTGAAGCGGCCTTCACCGGGTTTGGCGAGGTCACGGGTGAGGAAGTCCCGCCCGTCGTCGTCTACCGCACCCCGCCCACCCCGGACGGCGATGTGCCCGCCGCCGTGCGCGCCGTCACCGCCGACGCGCTCGCCGCCGTACAGCAATGGCTCGCGGACGACCGGTACGCCGGGGCGAAGCTCGCCGTCGTCACCCGGAGCGGGGCCGCCGTGCCCGGCACCGATATGGACCTCGGCCAGGCGCCCGTCTGGGGCCTGGTGCGCTCGGCGGAGGCGGAGAACCCCGGCCGGTTCGTGCTCCTCGACACCGACGACGCCGCAGCCGCACACCTCGGCCGCGCCCTGGCCGCCGCCGGGTCCGAGCCGGAGATGGCGCTGCGCGGCGACCGCCTGTACGTCCCCCGGCTGGCCGCCGTGCCCGTCCTGGACGAGGAACGGCCCGCGCCCTGGCACGACAACGGCACCGTGCTGCTGACCGGTGGCACGGGCGGTGTGGGCGCCGAACTCGCCCGCCACCTGGTCCGCGAGCACGGCGTACGGCACCTGATCCTCACCAGCCGGCGAGGCGCGGACGCCCCCGGCGCACGGGAACTCGTCGCCGACCTGGCCGCGGCGGGCGCCGAGGCCACGGTCAGCGCCATCGACGTCGCCGACCGGGACGCGCTCGCCGCCCTGCTCGCCGACGTCCCGTCCGCGCACCCGCTGCGCGCCGTCGTGCACGCCGCAGGGGTCATCGACGACGGACTCGTCGGCCATCTCACCGCCGACCGGCTCGACACCGTGCTGCGGCCCAAGGTGGACGCCGCCTGGCATCTGCACGAGCTGACGGCCGACCTCGACCTCGCCGCCTTCGTCCTCTTCTCCTCCGCATCAACCGTTTTGGACGGTGCCGGGCAGGGTAACTACGCGGCCGCCAACCTCTTCCTGGACGCGCTCGCAGCCCGCCGGTCCGCCGCCGGGCAGGTCGTGACCTCGCTCGCCTGGGGCCTGTGGGCCGGTGGCGGCGGGATGGGCGCCTCGCTCGACGCCGCCGCGCTGACCCGCATCGAGCGCCTGGGCCTGGACTCGCTGTCCTTCGCGGAGAACCTCGCCCAGCTCGACAAGGCCCTCACCACCACGTACGAGCCGGCCGTCGTCCCCGTACGCGTCAACCAGCGCGCTGTCCGCAACCGCACGGATGGTACGCCCACCCTGCTGCGCGGCCTGGTACGCCCCCGTACGGTGCCCGCCGCGCAGGCAGCGGCCGGGGCGCCCGCCGCCACGGGGGCCGGTCCGCTGGCGGCGCGTCTCGCCGAGTTGGGCGCGGCCGACCGGCTGGCGTACGTCCTGCGCATGGTGCGTGCCGAGACGGCCGCTGTTCTCGGCTACCAGAGCGCCGACGAGGTCAGTGCCACCCGCGCGTTCATGGAAACCGGGTTTGACTCGCTGGCGGCCGTGGAACTGCGCAACCGGCTCGCGGCGGCGACCGGGCTGCGGCTGAGCGCGACCCTGACCTTCGACTACCCCACGGCCACGGCCCTCGCCGAACACCTGGTGACCAAGCTCCTGGGCGAGGCAACGGCGGCGGGTCCGGCGGCTCCGGCGGCCGGCGGCGGTGTCACGGACGACGACCCGGTCGTCATCGTCTCCATGGCCTGCCGCTATCCGGGCGGCGTGTCGTCGCCCGAGGAACTGTGGCAGCTCGTCGCGGAAGGCTCGGATGCCATCGGCCCCTTTCCCACCGACCGGGGCTGGGACACCGATCTGTACGACCCGGAGATCGGAAAGCCCGGACGCACGTATTCGACGGAGGGCGCGTTCCTCTACGAAGCCGCCCAGTTCGACCCGGCGTTCTTCGGGATCAGCCCGCGTGAGGCGCAGGCCATGGACCCGCAGCAGCGGCTCCTCCTGGAGGTCGCCTGGGAGACGTTCGAGCGGGCCGGGATCGACCCGCGCTCGGTGAAGGGAAGCTCCACCGGAGTGTTCGCCGGGGTGATGTACCACGACTGGGGGCTGCGGCTGGGCCCGCTCCCCGACGATGTGGCCGGCTACCACGGCAACGGCAGCCTCGCCAGCGTGGTGTCGGGCCGGGTGGCGTACACGCTGGGGCTCGAAGGGCCCGCCGTCAGTGTGGACACGGCGTGCTCGTCGTCGCTGGTCGCGCTGCACATGGCGGCCCGCGCGCTACGGGCGGGCGAGTGCTCGCTCGCCCTCGCTGGCGGCGTCACGGTCATGTCCACGCCGGACACCTTCCTGGACATGGCCCGTCAGCGCGGCCTCTCCTCGGACGGCCGCTGCAAGTCCTTCGGGGCGGGCGCGGACGGTACGGGGTGGGGCGAGGGCGCCGGGGTGCTGCTCCTTGAGCGGCTGTCCGACGCGCGACGCAACGGCCACCGAGTGCTGGCGGTGGTCCGGGGCTCGGCGCTCAACCAGGACGGCGCCAGCAACGGCCTCACCGCCCCCAACGGACCCGCCCAACAGCGCGTGATCCGTGGCGCGCTCGCCAACGCCGGTCTGTCGGCCGCCGAGGTCGACGTCGTCGAGGCGCACGGCACGGGCACCCGGCTCGGTGACCCGATCGAGGCGCAGGCGCTCCTGGAGACCTACGGCCAGGAACGGCCGGAGGGCCGGCCGCTGTGGCTGGGGTCCATCAAGTCGAACATGGGCCACACGCAGGCGGCTGCCGGTGTCGCGGGCATCATCAAGATGGTCATGGCCATGCGCCACGGCGTGCTTCCCAAGTCCCTGTACGCGGAAACCCCTTCGGACCAGGTGGACTGGTCGGCGGGTGAGGTGGAGCTGCTGACGGAGGCCCGTGAGTGGGCGCCGGCCGGACATCCGAGGCGCGCGGGCATCTCGTCGTTCGGGATCAGCGGGACGAACGCGCACGTGATCATCGAGGAGGCGGAGGACGAGGCGCGCGAGGAGGCGCCGGCCGCACAGGCCGGTGAGCCCCCCGCACTGCTCGCGTGGCCCGTCTCTGGGGCGACTCCGGACGCGCTGAAGGCCCAGGCCGCGCGTCTACGCGATCGGCTCGACCAGCTCCCCGACGCCTCCCTGGCCCCGGCCGCCCGCATCCTTGCCACCGGCCGCGCCGCCCTGGAACACCGCGCACTCGCACTGGGCGCCGACCGGGTGGAACTGGCCGACGCGCTGGAGTCGCTGTCCGGTGCGGACAGCGTGCGCGAGGGCAGGACGGCGTTCCTGTTCACGGGTCAGGGTGCGCAGCGGTTGGGGATGGGGCGTGAGTTGTGGGCTGCGTTTCCGGTGTTCGCGGGGGCGTTTGATGCGGTGTGTGTGGAGGTAGACGCGCATCTTGATCGTGGGTTGCGGGGGGTGGTGTGGGGGAATGACGCGGAGTTGTTGAACTCGACTGCGTACACGCAGCCTGCGTTGTTTGCGTTCGAGGTGGCGTTGTTCCGGCTGGTGGAGTCGTGGGGCGTCAGGCCTGACGTTGTGGTTGGTCACTCGATTGGGGAGTTGGCCGCTGCGCATGTTGCTGGGGTGCTGTCTCTGGCCGATGCGGCGAAGCTCGTTGTCGCCCGTGGTCGGTTGATGCAGGCTCTGCCCGTCGGTGGGGCGATGGTTGCTGTGCAGGCGTCCGAAGATGAGGTCGGTGCGATTCTTACCTCCGGGGTAGGAATCGCCGCGGTCAATGGTCCTCGGTCTGTGGTCGTTTCGGGTGTGGAGTCCGAGGCGGTTGCCGTGGGCGACCACTTCACGGCTCTGGGCCGGAAGACAAGCCGTCTGACCGTCTCGCACGCGTTCCATTCCTCGCTGATGGAACCGATGCTGGACGAATTTCGGGCCGTCGCCGCCGAGCTGGCGTTCCACGAGCCCCACACGTCTGTCGTCTCCACTGTTACTGGCGACCTGTCTGCGGATTGGCAGTTGCCGGAGTACTGGGTGGAGCAGGTCCGTCGTCCTGTCCGCTTCGCGGACGCCGTAAACGCGGCCGAAGCCTTCGGTGCTCGTACGTTCATCGAGATCGGCCCCGACGCGATCCTCACCGCCCTCGGCGCCGGTTCCGCCACCGACGACACCACGGCCTTCATTCCTCTCGTACGCAAGGACCGCGACGAACGCCGCGAGGCGCTGGCCGGTCTCGGCGCCGCCTGGGCGCGGGGTGCGGACGTCGACTGGGAGGGGCTGTTGGGGGCCGCCGGGCCACTGGTCGACCTGCCCACGTACGCCTTCCAGCGCAAGCGCTACTGGCTTGATGTCACCGCGAAGACGGGGGACGTGGGGTCGGCCGGGTTGGATGCCGTGGAGCATCCGGTGCTCAGTGCCGCCGTGGTGGCGCCGGAGTCGGGGGCGGTCGTGCTGACCGGCCGGCTGTCGGCGGCCGGTCAGCCCTGGGTGGCGGACCACGGAGTGCACGGGGCGGTTCTGCTGCCGGGCACCGGCTTCGTGGAGCTGGCCGTGCGCCTCGGCGACCAGGTTGGCTGTGACCTTCTGGAGGAACTGACCCTGGAGGCGCCGCTCGTCCTGCCCGAGCACGGTGGCGCCTCCCTGCGCGTCGCCGCCGGGGCCCCCGACGCATCGGGCCGCCGTCCGCTGCACATCCACTCGCGCCTCGACGGTGCCCCCGAGAACGCCTGGACCCGGCACGCCACCGGCTTCCTTGCTACGGGCGCACCGCCGCAGGTGCCCGGTGCGGACCTCACACAGTGGCCGCCGCGCGGCGCCACGCCCGTCGAGGTCGAGGGCGCGTACGAGCGATTGAGCGAGCGCGGTTACGGGTACGGGCCCGCGTTCCAGGGGCTGACGGCCGCCTGGCGGCGCGGCGACGAACTGTTCGCCGAGGTCGCGCTGCCCGAGGCCGTACGTGCCGAGGCCAGCGACTACGGGCTGCATCCGGCCCTCCTCGACACCGCCATGCATGTGGACGTGCTGGTCGACCAGGGCGAGGGCGGCACCGAAGCCCTGCTGCCGTTCGCCTGGAGCGGCGTCTCCCTGCATGCGTCGGGTGCTGCCGCGCTGCGCGTGTACGTACGGCGCATCCGGGGCGCGGAGGAGTCGGCGATGGTCGTCGCCGACGAGACCGGCAGCCCTGTGATGACGGTGTCCTCGCTGATCTGCCGTCCGGTCGCCGCCGAGCAGCTGGCCCCGGCCGAAGGGCCTCTTTCGGACGCCCTGCATCACATCGAGTGGACGCCGCTCCAGCAGCCGGCCGCACCGCTGCCGTCTTCGCCCGCCGTGCTGGACGAGTACGGGTTGGCGATCCTGTCCGAGCCGTCGGCCGTCGTCCTGGCCTGCCGTCCGACCCCGGCGGGCTGGCCGGTCCCCGAGGCGACCCGCACCACCACCTCGTATGTGCTGGACCAGCTGCAGTCCTGGCTCACCGACGACCGGTTCGAGGCCACGACCCTCGTCGTCGTGACGCGGGGCGCCGTGGCCATCGGCCGGGGCGCCGCACCCGATCTCACCCAGGCCCCCGTGTGGGGCATCGTCCGGGCGGCACAGGCCGAGAATCCGGGCCGGATCGTCCTGCTGGACGTGGACCCGGCCGACGACCTCGACACGGACGGCTTCCCGGACCTCGTGGCTGCGGCCCTGGCCCAGGGCGAGCCCGAACTCGCCCGGCGCGACGGCAGCTTCCTCATCCCCCGGCTCGTCCGTACCGCCGTGCCCGAGAGCGACGCCCCCTGGGACGGCGAGCGCACCGTGGTGGTCACCGGCGGCACCGGCGGCCTCGGCGCGCGCGTCGCCCAGCACCTGGTCGAGCGCCACGGCGTCCGCCATCTCCTGCTCACCAGCCGCCGGGGCCTTGACGCTCCGGGCGCGGCCGAACTGCGCGACCGGCTCGTGGCGGCCGGGGCGGCGGATGTCCGAATCGCCGCGTGCGATGTTTCGGACCGGGAAGCGCTGGCCGCAGTCCTCGACGCCATTCCGCAGACGCACCCGCTGGGCGGGGTCGTGCACGCGGCCGGCGTCGTGGCGCCGGGCCTGATCGGCGCGCTCACGCCGGACAGTCTGGACACCGTGCTGCGGCCCAAGGCGGACGCGGCCTGGCATCTGCACGAGCTGACCGCCGACCGGGATCTTTCGGCGTTCGTGATGTTCTCCTCCGCCGGCGGCCTCGTCCTTCCCGCCGGACAGGGCAACTATGCGGCGGCCAACGTCTTCCTTGACGCCCTCGCGGCGCACCGGCACGCCCTCGGGCTGCCCGCCACCTCACTCGCGTACGGACTGTGGGCCGTCAACACCGGACTCGGCGGCGAACTCACCGACGCCGACGTGGAGAAGATGAACCGGCTCGGGCTGCCCGCCCTGCCGGCGGACCGGGGCATCGCCCTCTTCGACGAAGGGCTGCGCGCCCGGCACGCCCTGGTCGCCCCACTCCTCGTGGACGCGGCCGCCCTGCACGCACGGGGCTCCGACGTGCCACCGCTGCTGCGGGCCGCCGCAGCCGCGGCCCGCCCGGCGCTGCGCCGCACGGCCGCTGCCGCGCCGGTCGGCGACAGCCTGGCCCGGCGACTGGCGTCCCTGACCGCGGCCGAACGCGTACGCACCCTGCGCGAGCTGGTCGTCGGGCAGGTCGCGGCCGTCCTCGGCCACGACTCGGCGGACAGCGTCGGTGTGGACCGTGCGTTCAAGGAGCTGGGTTTCGACTCCCTGGCCGCGGTGGAACTGCGTAACGCGCTCAACGCCGCGACCGGGCTCCGACTGCCCGTAACACTCGTCTTCGACTACCCCAACACGCGGGCCGTCGCCGACTACCTGGACACCGAACTCGGCGGCACACAGGAGGAGGCGATCGCCGAGCCGACTCCGGTGGCGGCGGGTTCCTACGACGAGCCGATCGCGATCGTCGGCATCAGCTGCCGGTTCCCCGGCGGCGTCCGCAACGCCGAAGACCTGTGGAACCTGCTCGCCGAGGGGCGCGACGCGGTAGCCGGGTTCCCCGCCGACCGCGGCTGGGACACCGAGGGAATCTACGACCCCGAGCCCGGCCTGCATGGAAAGACGTATGCGCGGGAAGGCGGCTTCCTTTACGACGCTGCCGAGTTCGACCCGGCGTTCTTCGGGATCAGCCCGCGCGAGGCCGTCGCCATGGACCCGCAGCAACGGCTGCTGCTCCAATCGGCGTGGGAGGCGTTCGAGGACGCCGGAATCGACCCGACCGCCATGCGCGGCAGCCAGACCGGTGTGTACGCGGGCGTGATGTACCACGACTACGCCTCGCGCCTCCAGCACATCCCCGACGACGTCGCCGGCTACCTCGGCAACGGCACCGCGGCCTCCATCCTCACCGGCCGCGTCGCCTACACGCTCGGTCTGGAAGGGCCTGCGGTGAGCGTGGACACGGCATGCTCGTCGTCGCTCGTCGCCCTGCACATGGCCTGCCAGGCACTGCGGCGCGGCGAGGTCGGCATGGCACTCGCGGGCGGCGTCACCGTGATGTCGACGCCCGAGATCTATGTGGAGTTCGCCCAACAGCGCGGGCTCGCCCCCGACGGCCGCTGCAAGGCGTTCGCGGGCGGCGCGGACGGTACGGGCTGGGCGGAAGGCGTCGGCCTGCTCCTCGTCGAGCGGCTGTCCGACGCGGAACGCCTCGGGCACGACGTCCTCGCCGTCATCCGGGGCTCCGCCATCAACCAGGACGGCGCGAGCAACGGCCTCACCGCCCCGAACGGCCCCTCCCAGCAGCGCGTCATCCAGCGCGCCCTCGCCGCGAGCGGCCTCACCACCGCCGACGTGGACCTCGTGGAGGGCCACGGCACCGGCACCCGGCTCGGTGACCCGATCGAGGCGCAGGCCCTCCTCGCCACCTACGGCCAGGGGCGCACCGTCGACGCCCCGGTGTGGCTCGGCTCCATCAAGTCGAACATCGGCCACGCCCAGGCCGCGGCCGGCGTCAGCGGAGTCATCAAGTCCGTCCTGGCCCTGCGCCACGGCCTGATGCCCAAGACCCTGCACGTGGACGAGCCGTCGCCCGAGGTGGACTGGGAGGCCGGGCACGTACGCCTCCTCACCGAGGCCCGGCCCTGGCCGCGCCGCGAGGACCGTCCGCGTCGTGCGACCGTTTCCTCGTTCGGGCTCAGCGGCACCAACGCCCACCTGATCGTGGAGGAGGCCCCGCAGCCGCAGCGGCCCGCCGACGAGCCGCAGGCCCGCCCGGACCTCGCGCACCCGCTGCCCCTGCTGCTGTCCGGCTCCGACGCGGAAGCGCCTGCGCGCCAGGCCGCCGCCCTTCGCGACCGTCTGCGTGCCGCACCGGATCTGGACCTGCGCGACCTCGCCCACACCCTGACCACCGGGCGGGCCCGCCTCGAACACCGTGGCCTGGTCCTGGCCACGGACACGGAGAGCGCACTGCGTGAACTGGACGCCTTCGCAGCCGGCGAGGGCGTACGTGGCGCGGTGATCAAGGGACGGACGGCGTTCCTATTTACGGGTCAGGGTGCGCAGCGGTTGGGGATGGGGCGTGAGTTGTACGAGGCGTTTCCGGTGTTCGCGGGGGCGTTTGATGCGGTGTGCGGTGAGGTAGACGCGCACCTTGCCACGGGGTTGCGGGGTGTGGTGTGGGGGAACGACGCGGAGTTGTTGAACTCGACCGCGTACACGCAGCCTGCGCTTTTTGCTTTCGAAGTCGCGCTGTTCCGTCTGGTCGAGAGCTGGGGCGTCAAGCCGGACATCGTCATCGGTCACTCGATTGGGGAGCTGGCCGCTGCGCATGTTGCTGGGGTGCTGTCTCTGGCAGATGCGGCGAAGTTGGTCGTGGCTCGTGGTCGGTTGATGCAGGCTCTGCCCGTCGGTGGGGCGATGGTTGCTGTGCAGGCGTCCGAAGATGAGGTCGGTGCGATTCTTACCTCCGGGGTAGGAATCGCCGCGGTCAATGGTCCTCGGTCTGTGGTCGTTTCGGGTGTGGAGTCCGAGGCGGTTGTCGTGGGCGACCACTTCGCGTCTCTGGGTCGGAAGACCAGTCGTCTTTCCGTTTCGCACGCGTTCCATTCCTCGCTGATGGAACCGATGCTCGACGACTTCCGAGCTGTCGCGGCCGGGTTGACGTTCACCGAGCCGAACTTCTCGGTCGTTTCTACGGTGTCCGGTGCTCTGTCGTCGGACTGGCAGTCGCCGGAGTACTGGGTGGAGCAGGTCCGGCGCCCTGTCCGGTTCGCGGACGCCGTAAACGCGGCCGAAGCCTTGGGTGCTCGTACGTTCGTAGAGATCGGCCCCGACGCGATCCTCACCGCGCTTGGTGCAGGTTCTGCCACCGACGACACCACGGCCTTCATTCCTCTCGTACGCAAGGACCGCGACGAACCCCGCGAGGCACTGGCCGGTCTCGGGGCCGCCTGGGCGCGAGGCGCGGACGTGGATTGGGAGGTGTTCCACGCGGGAACGGGGGCGCGGAAGGCGGACCTTCCCACGTACCCCTTCCTGCGCACCCGCTACTGGCTGGACGCTCCCGCGGCTGTCGGCGACGCGGCCGGGCTCGGGCAGTTGCCCGCCGGGCACCCGCTGCTCAGTGCGGTGGTCGTCTCGGCGGAGACAGGGGCCCCGGTGCTCACCGGCCGGCTGTCCGTCGCCACGCACCCCTGGCTCGCGGATCACGCCGTGCACGGCAGTGTGCTGCTGCCCGGCACCGCGTACATCGAGATGGCGCTCAGGGCCGGGCACGAGGCCGGTTGCGCCCAGCTGGAGGAGCTGACACAGGAGACGCCGCTGCTGCTGCCGGCGAAGGGCGGCGTGGCCGTCCAGGTCACCGTGGGCGAGGCGGACGAGGCCGGGCGGCGCGACGTCGTCGTCTACTCGCGCGCCGAGGAGCTGCCGGCCGACGCGCCGTGGACCCGTAACGCGAGGGGCGTCCTCGCCGTCGAACCCGCGCCCGTTGTCCCGGACCTGGAGTCCTGGCCGCCGGCCGGGGCGCAGCCGGTGGACGTGAGCGGGATGTACGAGGACCTGGCCGGGCTCGGGTACGGGTACGGGCCGGTGTTCCAGGGGCTGACGGCCGCCTGGCGGCGCGGGGACGAACTGTTCGCGGAGATCGGCCTGCCCGAGCACGCCCGCACCGAGGCCGCCGCGTTCGCCCTGCACCCCGCGCTGCTCGACGCGGCGCTGCACGTGGAGCGCGTCTTCGACGGGGACCACGACGGGCCCGTCCGGGCTGCCCTGCCGTTCGCCTGGAACGGGGTCACCCTGCACGCCACCGGGGCGGCTGCCCTGCGCGTACGGCTGACGAAGCCGGGTCCGGACGCCGTCGCGCTGCGGATCACCGCTCCGACCGGCGAGCCCGTGGCCACCGTCGAGTCGCTGGTCGTCCGCGAGGTTTCCGCCGCCCAGCTGGCGGGAAGCGGGAACGGCCGGGGCACCGAGCTGTTCCGTATCGACTGGCAGGCACCGCAGCCCGTCAGCGGACCGGTGGGCGGCACCGACGACTGGCTGGTCGTCGGGAGTGCGCTGCCGGGCATCCGGTCAGTCTCCACGCTCGCCGAGGCCGTCGCGGAGCCGACGGTTCCGGGCACGGTGCTGCTGACCGCGCCTGACGTCTCCGATGTCTTCGGAACAACGGGTGGCGTACCCGAACGGGTCCGTACGTCCGTGGGGCGGCTCCTCGACACGCTCGGACAGTGGCTGGCCGAGGCCCGGTTCGCGGACACGCGGCTGGTGCTCGTCACCCGTGACGCCGTCGTCGCGGTGGACGGGGACGCGGTGGACTGCGTACAGGCACCGCTGTGGGGTGTGCTGCGCGCGGCGCAGGCCGAGAACCCCGGGCGGTTCACCGCCGTCGATCTCGACGCGTCGCCCGAGTCCCTCGCGGCCCTGCCCGCCGCCCTGGCCACGGGCGAGACCGAGATCGCCGTACGCGGCGGAACGGTCCTCGTCCCTCGGTACGCCCCCGCCACCAGCGGCGGTACTGCCATGGAGTGGCGCCGGGACGGCACCGTCCTGATCACCGGCGGTACCGGACTGCTGGGTGCGGTGCTCGCCCGGCACCTCGTCGCCGAACAGGGCGTCCGCCATCTCGTCCTCACCAGCCGGCGCGGCGCCGACGCACCCGGTGCGGCCGAGCTGCACGCCGAACTCATGGAGGCGGGCGCCGCGTCCGTGCGGATCGTCGCCGTGGACGCCGCCGATCGGTACGCGCTCGCCGCACTGCTGGACGACATCCCTGCCGAGCACCCGCTGACCGGGGTTGTGCACGCGGCCGGGGTCATGGACAACGCGCTGGTCGGGGCGGTCACCCCGGAGCAGGTCGGCAAGGTGCTGCGGCCGAAGGTGGACGCCGCATGGCATTTGCACGAGCTGACCCGGAACCTGGAACTGACGGTGTTCGTCCTGTACTCGTCGGCGGGAGGCCAGATCCTTCCCGCCGGACAGGCCACCTATGCGGCGGCCAACGTCTTCCTCGACGCGCTCGCCGCCGAACGGAGGGCCGCCGGCCTCGCCGCGACCTCGCTGGCCTGGGGTTTGTGGGAGGGCACGGTCGGGGAAGGGCCCGAACTCACCGACGCCGATCTCCGCCGGATGGGCCGCTCCGGAGTCCTGGAACTGTCCTTCCCGGACGGTCTCGCACTGTTCGACGCGGCCATGGCCCAGGACGCGGCGCTGCTTGCCCCGGTCCGGCTCGACCGCGCCGCACTGCGCGAGCGGGCCGACGAGATCCCGGCCCTGTTGCGCGGCCTGGTCGGGCTACCCGCCCGCAAGGCCTCCAAACCTGCCGCCGTACAGGCTGCCGGCGCCGGCGACAGCGGGGGTTCCCTCGTACGCGCCAAGCTGGCCGGACTGCACACGGGACCGGAGCGGGACCGTTATCTGGAGGAGCTGGTACGCGGCCATGCCGCCGCCGTACTCGGGCACGGCGACCCGTCCGGTGTCGCCGCCGACCGGGGCTTCACCGAGCTGGGCCTCGACTCGCTCGGCGCGATCGAGCTGCGCAACCGGTTGCAGAAGGCGACGGGGCTGCGGCTGCCCGCCACCCTGATGTTCGACTACCCCAACGCGGCCGCTCTTGCCGGATTCCTGCGGGAGGAGCTGGCACCCGAACCGGCGGCGCAGGATGCGACCGGCGGCGCCGCGGGCATGGACGACGAGGCCGTCCGACGGGCCCTCCAGTCGATCTCCACTGCCCGTCTGCGCGAGGCCGGGCTGCTCGACACCCTCCTCGGCCTGGCGCGGGCGGCCGAAGAACCGGGTCAGGCCGGTTCGGCCGCCGAGACCACGACCGAAGAACCGGGGCAGGCCATCGAGGAGATGGCCGTGGACGACCTCGTACGAGCCGCCCTGGCCGGCGGCGAACTCAGCTGATCCCGACGCTGGATGATGAGGATGACGTGACCAGCACATCGATGGAACAGGTCGTGGCGGCGCTCCGTAAGTCGCTCACCGACAACGAGCGGCTGCGCGAGGAGAACGCCCGGCTCACCGCCGCGAGCAACGACCCGATCGCGATCGTCGCCATGGCGTGCCGCTACCCCGGCGGGGCCGACACGCCGGAGGACCTGTGGCGGCTGGTGGCCGGGGGCGTCGACGCGGTGTCCGGCTTCCCGGCCGACCGGGGCTGGGACCCCGACGTCTACGACCCCGAACCCGGCCTGCCCGGCAAGTCGTACGCGCGGGACGGCGCGTTCCTCTACGACGCGGCGGAGTTCGATCCGGACTTCTTCGGGATCAGTCCGCGTGAAGCGCTGGCCATGGACCCTCAGCAGCGTTTGCTTCTTGAAGTGGCGTGGGAGGCGATCGAGCGCGCCGGTGTGGACCCGACGGCTCTCAAGGGCAGCCGTACCGGCGTGTACGCCGGCGTGATGTACCACGATTACGCGGACGGGGCGGCGGGAAGCTTCGTCTCGGGCCGGGTCGCGTACACGCTCGGTCTGGAGGGCCCGGCGGTGACCATCGACACCGCCTGCTCCTCCTCCCTCGTCGCACTGCACACGGCGGCCCAGGCGCTGCGCTCGGGCGAGTGCTCACTCGCCCTGGCTGGCGGTGTGACGGTCATGTCGACTCCCGACATGCTCGTGTACTTCAGCGGACAGCGCGGACTTGCCCCGGACGGCCGCTGCAAGCCGTTCGCGTCGGCGGCCGACGGCACGGGCTGGGGCGAGGGCGCGGGCGTGCTGCTGCTTGAGCGGCTGTCCGACGCGCGGCGCAACGGCCACCCCGTGCTCGCTCTGGTCAGTGGCTCGGCGGTCAACCAGGATGGTGCGTCGGCCGCGATGACCGTGCCGAACGGGCCCGCGCAACAGCGCGTGATCCGCAACGCTCTCGCGGATGCCGGCCTGTCGACCGCCGATGTCGATGCCGTCGAGGCGCACGGCACGGGCACCCGGCTCGGTGACCCCATCGAGGCGCAGGCGCTGCTCGCCACCTATGGCCGGGGCCGGCCGGCGGACCGGCCGCTGTGGCTGGGCTCGGTGAAGTCGAACTTCGGGCACACACAGGCGGCTGCCGGTGTCGCAGGCATCATCAAGATGGTCATGGCCCTGCGCCACGGCGTCCTTCCCCCCTCCCTCCACATCGACACCCCTTCGGACCAGGTGGACTGGTCGGCGGGGGCGGTGGAGCTGCTGACGGAGGCACGGGAGTGGTCGCCGGCCGGGCGGCCGCGCCGGGCCGGTGTGTCGTCGTTCGGGCTGAGCGGGACGAACGCGCACGTGATCGTGGAGGAGGCGCCGGAGGAGGCTATGGCTTCTGCCGCCCCTGTCGCTCCTGCGTCGGGTGAGGTGGCTGCTGCTCCGGCCGTCATGCCGTGGGTGCTGTCCGCGAAGACCCCGGCCGCCCTGTCCGCCCAGGCGTCACGGCTGCTCACCAGGATCGGTGAGGGCCGGGCGGAGGACATCGGGTTCTCCCTGGCTACCACCCGCACGGCGTTCAACCATCGCGCGGTGGTGCTCGGTGACCGTGCGGGTGCGCTAACGGCGCTGGCGGTGGGCGAGGAGCATGCGGGGCTGGTGCGGGGGGTGACGCGGGCGGTTGGTAAGTCGGCGTTTCTGTTTACGGGTCAGGGTGCGCAGCGGCTCGGTATGGGGCGGGAACTGTACGAGGCGTTTCCGGTGTTCGCGGGGGCGTTTGATGCGGTGTGTGTGGAGGTAGACGCGCATCTTGATCGTGGGTTGCGGGGTGTGGTGTGGGGGAACGACGCGGAGTTGTTGAACTCGACCGCGTACACGCAGCCTGCGTTGTTTGCGTTCGAAGTCGCGCTGTTCCGTCTGGTCGAGAGCTGGGGCGTCAAGCCGGACATCGTCATCGGTCACTCGATCGGGGAGCTGGCCGCTGCGCATGTCGCCGGAGTGCTGTCTCTGGCCGATGCGGCGAAGTTGGTCGTCGCTCGCGGTCGGTTGATGCAGGCTCTGCCCGCCGGTGGCGCGATGGTTGCTGTGCAGGCGTCCGAAGATGAGGTCGGTGCGATTCTTACCTCCGGGGTAGGAATCGCCGCGGTCAATGGTCCTCGGTCTGTGGTCGTTTCGGGTGTGGAGTCCGAGGCGGTTGCCGTGGGCGAGCACTTCACATCCCTCGGACGGAAGACCAGGCGCCTTTCCGTCTCGCACGCGTTCCATTCCTCGTTGATGGACCCGATGTTGGACGAGTTCCGGGCTGTCACTGCCGGGTTGACGTTCAACGAGCCGCGTACGCCTGTCGTCCCGACGGTGTCCGGTGCTCTGTCGTCGGATTGGCAGTTGCCGGAGTACTGGGTCGACCAGGTCCGTCGCCCTGTCCGTTTCGCTGACGCCATAAGCGCCGCCGAAGCCTTTGGTGTGCGTACGTTCATCGAGATAGGCCCGGACGCTGTCCTGACCGCCCTCGGGGCCGCCTCAGCCGCTGAGGAGGACAGCTCCTTCATTCCCCTCGTACGCAAGAGGCGCGCGGAGCCCGAGTCGTTGGTGGGCGGGCTGGGGCGGTTGTACGTGGACGGGGTGCGGGTCGATTGGGAGGCGTTCTTCGCGGGTAGGGGGGCGTGCCGGGTCGACCTGCCTACGTACCCCTTCCAGCGCACCCGGTTCTGGTTGGATGCGGTGAAGCCGGGGAGTGCGCCTCATGCGCATCCGCTGCTCGGTTCCGTGGTCACCCTGGCTGACTCCGGGGGTGCGGTTCTGAGCGGGCGGCTGGCCGTGGCGGCTGTGCCGTGGCTCGCGGACCATGTGGTGCGTGATGCCGTGCTCTTCCCCGGCGCCGGGTTCGTCGAACTTGCCATTCGGGCCGGTGACCAGGTCGGCTGCGCGGTGCTTGAGGAGCTGGCCCTGCACGCGCCGCTCGTCCTGCCCGAGGACGGTGCTGTCGCCGTACAGGTCGTCGTGGGGGCGGCGGACGAGTCCGCTCGGCGGACGGTCGGCGTGTACGCGCGGCAGGAGGGTGTGCCCGAGGCCGACTGGGTGCTTCACGCGGAAGGAGTGCTGGCCGAGGAGATCGAGGAGCCCGGCTTTGAACTGTCGGCGTGGCCGCCCGCAGGGGCGGTGCCGCTCGCGCTCGACGGCGCGTACGAGGCTCTGCGCGCCCAGGGACTCGCGTACGGGCCCGCCTTCCAGGGCCTGACGGCGGCCTGGCGGCTCGGCGGCGAACTTTACGCCGAGGTCACGTTGGGCGACGACGTGCCGGGCGACGACTACGGGCTTCACCCGGCCTTGCTGGACGCGTCGATGCACGCCGCGCTGGTGGAGAGCGCGGGGGAGCCGGACGGGGCAACGGTGCTGCCGTTCGTCTGGAAGGACGTACGGCTGTACGCGGACGGCACGTCGGCGGCCCGCGTACGCCTGTCGAGGCCCACCCCGGAGTCGCTGTCCCTGGAGATCGCCGACGCGTCCGGTGCCCCGGTCGCCGCGGTCGGCGGAGTCGTCGGCCGGGCGATGGATTCGGCACCCGGCGGGACGGGTACGGTCACGGACCCGCTGTACCGGGTCGTCTGGCAACAGACGGGCGCCGCCACCCCCGCGTCCGGCACCTTGCAACGCTGGGCCGACCTGCCCGCCGAGGGCCCCGTGACCGGCACCGTCGTCCTGGACTGCGCCCCGGTCGCGGCCGAAGCGGGGCACGACCTGCCCGCTGCCGCCCACACCGTGGCAGTGCACGTCCTGGACGTCGTACGGCAGTGGCTGGCGGACCAGCGGTTCGCCGCTGCCACCCTTCTCGTCGTCACACGCGGTGCGGTCGCCGTCAAGGACGGCGAGCCGGCCGACGTACGACAGGCCCCGGTCTGGGGCCTCCTCCGGGCCGCGCAGGCGGAGAACCCCGGCCGATTCCTGTTGCTCGACAGCGACGCCCCCGAGGGCCTTCCGCACACCGGGCCCGCCGATGAGCCGGAGTCCGCCGTACGCGACGGGCGTGCGCTGCTCCCCCGGCTGGCCCGCGTCACCGCACCCGCGCCAGCCGAGCCGGTGTGGGACGCGGACGGCACCGTACTGATCACCGGAGGAACGGGTGGCCTCGGCGCGCTCGTCGCCCGCCACCTGGTCACCGTGCACGGCGTACGACACCTGCTGCTCGCCGGCCGCCGGGGAGCCGAGGCACCCGGAGCAGACGAGCTGCGGGCGGAACTGGCCGAAGCGGGTGCGAGCGTAAAGTTCGCCTCGTGCGATGTTTCGGACCGTGCGGCCATTGCCGCGCTGCTGGCCGAGGTGGACTCCGCGCACCCGCTGCGGGCCGTCGTCCACGCGGCCGGTGTCCTGGACGACGCGATGCTCACTTCGGTGACGGCCGACCGTCTCCGAGGTGTCCTCGCGCCCAAGGCGGACGCCGCCTGGCACCTGCACGAGCTGACCTGCGACCTGGACCTCACCGCGTTCGTCCTGTTCTCCTCCATCGCCGGCACCCTCGGCTCCACAGGGCAGGCCAACTACGCGGCGGCCAACGCCTTCCTTGACGCGCTCGCCGCCACACGTCATGCCGAAGGCCTCCGCGCCTCTTCCCTGGCCTTCGGGCTGTGGGACACCCCCGGCGGCATGGGCACCGGGCTCGGCGCGGCCGAACTGGACCGCATGCGCGAAGCCGGCACGCCCGCTATCCCCGCGGACCGGGGCCTGGCCCTGTTCGACGCCGCCGTGCGACCGGACCTGCCCGCCTCGGTTCCCGTACGCCTCGACCTCACCGTCCTGCGTGCGCACGCCGATGACACCCCCGCCATGCTGCGTGGCCTCGTACGTGTCCCCGGCCGCCGGGCCGCGCGTGGCGGGGGCACATCGGTCCTGCGTACCCGTCTCGCCGGACTGACCGGCGACGTCCGGGCCGAGGCCGTCCTGGAACTGGTGCGGGCGAAGATCGCGACCGTCCTCGGACATGCGTCGGGCGAGGCCATCGAACCGGGGCGCGCCTTCGACGAGCTGGGTTTCGATTCCCTGACGGCCGTGGAACTCCGCAACCGGCTCGACGCCGAGACCGGGCTCCGGCTGCCCGCGACACTGATCTTCGACCACCCGACCGCCGAGGCCGTAGCCGCGTTCGTCCTGGAACTTCTCGACGGCACCCCGGACACGGACCGCGAGCCCGCACAGACAGCCGCCGTGCGCGCGGGCGCCGACGATCCGGTCGTCATCGTGGGCATGGCCTGCCGCTATCCGGGCGGGGTGACCACCCCGGATGAGTTGTGGCGCCTGGTCGCGGACGGCGTGGACGCCATCGCCCCGCTTCCCGGAGACCGGGGTTGGGACCCTGACGTCTACGACCCGGAGCCCGGTGTTCCGGGGAAGTCGTACGCGCGGGACGGTGGATTTCTTTACGACGCGGCGGAGTTCGATCCGGACTTCTTCGGGATCAGTCCGCGTGAAGCACTGACGATGGACCCTCAGCAGCGTTTGCTTCTTGAGGTGGCGTGGGAGGCGATCGAGCGCGCCGGTGTGGACCCGACGACTCTCAAGGGCAGCCGCACCGGCGTGTACGCCGGTGTGATGTACCACGATTACGCCGGGGGCACGGCGGGCAGCCTGGTGTCGGGCCGGGTCGCCTACACGCTGGGCCTGGAGGGCCCTGCGGTCACCGTGGACACCGCCTGTTCCTCGTCGCTCGTCGCGCTGCACTCGGCGGCGCAGGCGCTGCGCTCGGGCGAGTGCTCACTCGCCCTGGCTGGCGGTGTGACGGTCATGTCGACTCCCGACATGCTCGTGTACTTCAGCGAGCAGCGCGGCCTCTCGCCGGACGGCCGCTGCAAGTCCTTCGGGGCGGGTGCGGACGGTACGGGGTGGGGCGAGGGCGCGGGGGTGCTGTTGCTTGAGCGGCTGTCCGATGCGCGGCGCAACGGCCATCCTGTGCTGGCGGTGGTCCGGGGTTCGGCGCTCAACCAGGACGGTGCGAGCAATGGGCTCACGGCGCCCAACGGGCCCGCCCAGCAGCGCGTCATCCGCCAGGCCCTGTCCGACGCGGGGCTGACGGCTGCGGAGGTTGACGCGGTCGAGGCGCACGGCACGGGCACGCGCCTCGGTGACCCGATCGAGGCGCAGGCGCTGCTTGCCACGTATGGGCAGGGGCGTGCGGAGGGCCGGCCGCTGTGGTTGGGGTCGGTCAAGTCGAACATGGGTCACACGCAGGCGGCTGCTGGTGTTGCGGGGATCATCAAGATGGTGATGGCGATGCGGCACGGTGTGCTGCCGCCAACTCTGCATGCGGAGGAGCGCTCGGACCAGATCGACTGGTCCGAGGGTGACGTGGAGCTGCTGACGGAGGCGCGGGAATGGGCGCCGACCGAGCACCCGCGTCGGGCCGGGGTGTCGTCGTTCGGACTCAGTGGGACGAACGCGCACGTCATTGTGGAGGAGGCGCCCGAGGCGCCCATGGGCTCCGTGGCTGACGAGCCGGGGAACGAACTGGCTTTGGTTCCCTGGGTGGTGACCGCGAAGAGTGCGGAAGCCCTGTTCGCGCAGGCATCCCGACTGCTGTCCGTCGCCGGTGACCACGAGGTAGCGGACATTGGCCACTCGCTGGTGGCATCGCGGTCGGTGTTCGAGCACCGGGCCGTCGTACTCGGTGACCACGCGGACGCGCTGGCGGCGCTCGCAGCCGGCGAAACCCACCCGGCGGTGGTTCGGGGAGTGGCTGCGAAGGGTAGGACGGCGTTCCTGTTCACGGGTCAGGGTGCGCAGCGGCTCGGTATGGGGCGTGAGTTGTGTGCTGCGTTCCCGGTGTTTGCTGAGGCGTTTGATGCGGTGTGCGGTGAGGTAGACGTGCACCTCGCGGTGGGGTTGCGGGAGGTGGTGTGGGGGAACGACGCGGAGGCGCTGAACTCGACCGCGTACACGCAGCCAGCGTTGTTCGCCTTTGAGGTGGCGCTGTTCCGGCTGCTGGAGTCGTGGGGCGTTAAGCCTGACGTGGTGGTGGGCCACTCGATCGGGGAGCTGGCCGCAGCGCATGTCGCCGGGGTGCTGTCCTTGGCCGATGCGGCGAAGCTCGTTGTTGCTCGCGGTCGGCTGATGCAGGCCCTGCCCGTCGGCGGTGCGATGGTCGCCGTGCAGGAGGCCGAAGATGAGGTCGGTGCGATTCTTACCGCCGGGGTAAGAATCGCCGCCGTCAACGGTCCCCGGTCTGTGGTCGTCTCCGGAGTGGAGTCCGAGGCGCTCAGTATCGGTGATCACTTCGCCGCGCTCGGGCGGAAGACCAGCCGCCTTCCCGTCTCGCACGCGTTCCATTCCTCGCTGATGGACCCGATGCTGGACGACTTCCGGGCCGTCGCTGCTGAACTGTGCTTCAACGAGCCCCGTATATCCGTCGTCTCCACCGTCACAGGGCTCGTCTCGTCCGACTGGCAGTCACCTGAGTACTGGGTCGACCAGGTCCGCCAACCCGTCCGTTTCGCGGATGCCGTGAAGGCCGCCGAGGCCCTCGGAGTTCGTACGTTCGTCGAGGTCGGTCCGGACGCTGTGCTCACCGCACTCGGTGCCGGCGCGGCCGGTGAGGAGACCAGCGGGTTCGTACCGCTGGTGCGCAGGAGTCGGCCCGAGTCGGAGGCCCTGGTCGGCGGCCTCGCCCGGATGTTCGTGGGCGGCGGGCGGATGGACTGGAAGGCGTTGTACGCCGGTGCCGGGGCGCGGACCGTCGAGTTGCCCACGTACGCCTTCCAGCGTTCCCGTTACTGGCTTGAGGCGCCCACGTCGGAGGGTGGGGCCGTCGCCGCTTCCGGGCAGGTTGCGCTCGACCACCCGGTGCTCCGCGCGGCCGTCGTTCTGCCCGACGATGGTGGGGCCGTGCTCACCGGCCGACTGTCCGCCGGGACGCACGGTTGGATCGTGGATCACAACGTCCTCGGTAGCGTGCTGCTGCCCGGCACCGGGTTCGTGGAACTGGCCGTCCGGGCCGGCGAGCAACTCGACTGCGGGCTGCTGGAGGAGCTGACGCTTCAGGCCCCCCTTGTGCTGAATCCCCTCGGCGGCGTCGCTGTCCAAGTGGCGATCGGAGCGGCCGACGAGACCGGACGCCGCAGCGTGTCGGTGCACTCGCGCGCCGACGACCAGCCGGACATGCCGTGGACCCGCCACGCCGAAGGGGTCCTCGCTCCCGTGGCGGACGAGGCCGGGGCGGACGCGCTCATGGAGTGGCCGCCGGCCGGGGCCGAGGAGCTGACTGTCGACGGCGCCTACCGAGATCTTGCCGAGGCGGGCTACCACTACGGGCCGGTGTTCCAGGGCCTCACCGCGGCCTGGCGCCTCGGTGAGGAGCTGTACGCGGAGGTCCGCCTGCCCGAGTCCGCCCACGAGGACGCGGCACGCTTCGGCCTGCACCCCGCCCTGCTGGACGCGGCGATGCATGTCGGCCTGCTGGCCATTCCGGGTCGTGAGGACGGCGGGCAGACCCTGCTTCCCTTCGCCTGGAACGGTGTTGCCCTGCACGCGGCCGGGGCCACCGCGCTCCGAGTGCGTCTCAGGCCTGTCGCCCAGCAGGACGGGCTTTCGCTGACCGTCGCCGACGAGCATGGCGCGCCTGTGCTGTCTGTGGAGTCCCTGCTCTCCCGGCCCGTCTGGGATCAGCAGTCGGGCTCCGGAGCCGCTGACTCACTGCTTGCGGTGGACTGGCAGCCCGTGGCCCTGGGCGACGGGGCGGACGAGTCACCCTTGCCCGAGGTTTACGAGTGCGTCGTGGAGGAAGAGGCCGCCGCTGATGTGCCGGGTGCGGTACGCGGCGTGCTGGGCCGAGCACTGGAGGCCGTGCAGGACTGGCTCTCCGTGGACCGGCCGGAGGGCGCGGTGCTGGCGGTCGTCACACGGGGTGCGGTGGGAGCAGGGACGGCGGATGTCAGGCAGGTTCCCGTGTGGGGGCTGGTTCGGGCCGCGCAGGCGGAGAATCCGGGCCGGTTCGTGCTGATCGACTCCGATGGCTCGGTCCCGCCGGGCCGACTGGTGGCCCTGGGCGAGCCGGAGTTGCTGGTGCGCGACGGCGAGGTACGAGTGCCGCGCCTGGTCCCGGCGGCGGTCCCGGCCGATGAGACACCTGCCCCCGTGTGGAACGCCGACGGAACGGTGCTGGTCACAGGCGGTACCGGGGGGCTGGGCGCGCGCGTCGCCCGGCATCTGGTGGCCGCGCACGGTGTACGGCATCTGTTGCTGGTCGGGCGCCGGGGCGCGGATGCGCCGGGCGCCGCCGAACTGGTCGCTGAGCTGACCGGCCTCGGTGCCTCTGTCTCCGTGGCCGCGTGCGATGTGGCGGATCGGGAGGTGCTGGCCGAGGTGATCGCGTCGGTGGACCCGGCGTACCCGCTGTCCGGTGTCGTGCATGTGGCCGGCGTCGCGGACAACGGGATGGTGGGGGCACTGACGCCCGAGCGCGTGGATACGGTGCTGCGCCCGAAGGCGGATGCGGCCTGGTATCTGCATGAGCTGACTGCCCACCTGGACCTGTCGGCGTTCGTGATGTTCTCGTCGGCCGGTGGTCTGGTGCTGGCGGCCGGTCAGGGCAACTACGCGGCGGCCAACGTCTTCCTCGACGCACTCGCCGCCAAACGTCACGCCGAAGGACTTCCGGCGACCGCCATGGCCTTCGGGCTCTGGGCCGTGGACACCGGCATGGCGTCCCATCTGGCCGATGCCGACCTGGAGCGCATGCGCCGGGCCGGGACGCCCGCTCTGTCCGAGACGGAAGCCCTCGCCCTGTTCGATGCCTCTCTCGCTTCCGGAATCGCGGCCACCGTTCCCCTCCGGGTCGATCAAGGCGCCCTGCGCGCCCGTACGGACGAACTCCCCGCTCTGCTGCGGTCCATCGCGCCGCCTGTTCGAAAGCGGGCCGCAGCTGGTACGGCGAAGGGCGCCTGGCTCGCCGCGCGAGTGGCGGGATGCGACGAGGAGGAGCGGACGGGGATCATCCTGGATGTCGTACGGGGGCACGCGGCGGCGGTCCTCGGGCATGCCTCCGGGGAAGCGATCGAACCGGACCGCGCATTCGGGGAGCTGGGTTTCGACTCCCTGGGTTCGGTGGAACTGCGCAACCAGCTCTCGGCGGTCAGCGGGGTGCGGCTGCCCGCGACGCTGATCTTCGACTACCCGAGCGCGGCGGAGGTCGCCGCGTACATCGCCGGCCGTCTGGTCCCTGCCGTGCCCGTGTCCAGGGTGGAGGCGGACCTCAAGAAGCTGGAGGCACTGCTCACCACCGACGCACCGCCCGCCGGACCCGAACGCGCCAAGCTCGTGCAGCGGCTGCGGGAGCTTGCCGGCCGCCTCGACGAACCGCAGCCGGGCACGGACGTGGACGCGGGCGACGGGCAGGACCTGGACACGGTCACCGCGGACGAGCTGTTCGACATCCTCGACAACGAGCTGGGGACCCCCGCGACCCCCTGACCCCCGGCACCGCCTCACCGGGCGGGACGGGGCCCCGGCCGGGGTGCGTGACGGCTGTACGGCAGCCGCCACGCACCCCGGCTTTTCACGTGGCGGTGCCCCGTCGTACAGGGGCCTGCGGCAGGGGTGGGCTAAGGGTAGGCCGCCCCTCGGAGCGCTCAGTAGCGTTCGAATCCGATCAACGTTGGACGCCGCGTGAGTGAGTCGCCACGGATCGTCTACCAGAGGGAGTGAGTCTCTGTGAGCAACGAAGAGCGACTTCTCGAATACCTGAAGCGGGCCACGACCGATCTGCGGGACGCACGCCGGCGGCTGGCGGACGCGGAGCGCCGCCTCGAAGAGGCAGGGCCTTCCGGACGCGGTACCCACCACGACGACCCGATAGTCGTCGTCGGCATGGGCTGCCGCTATCCGGGCGGGGTGACGACGCCCGAGGAGCTGTGGCGGCTCGTCGCGGACGGGGTGGACGCCATCGGCGACTTCCCCACGGACCGGGGCTGGGACGAAGGTGTGTACGACCCCGAACCGGGGAAGCCCGGCAAGACGTACGCGCGCGAGGGCGGCTTCCTGTACGAGGCCTCGGGCTTCGATCCGGTGTTCTTCGGGATCAGCCCCAACGAGGCACTGGTGACGGACCCGCAGCAGCGTTTGCTGCTTGAGGTGTCGTGGGAGGCGATCGAGCGGGCCGGGATCGATCCGACCACGCTCAAGGGCTCGTCGACCGGTGTGTTCGCCGGTGTGATGTACCACGACTACGCGCTCGGCGCGGAGCCCGGATCGACCACGGCCGGCAGTGTGGTGTCGGGCCGGGTGGCGTACACGCTGGGGCTCGAAGGGTCAGCGGTCAGCGTGGACACGGCGTGCTCGTCGTCGCTGGTGGCGCTGCACATGGCGGCGCAGGCGCTGCGTTCCGGTGAGTGCTCGCTCGCCCTGGCCGGCGGGGTGACGGTCATGTCGACCCCGGACATGTTCGTCTACTTCAGCACGCAGCAGGGTCTTGCCTCCGACGGCCGGTCCAAGTCCTTCTCCGCTTCGGCGGACGGCGTCGCCTGCTCGGAGGGCGCGGGCGTCCTGGTCCTGGAGCGGCTGTCGGACGCACGGCGCAACGGTCACCCCGTGCTCGCCGTGATCCGTGGCTCCGCGCTCAACCAGGACGGCGCCAGCAACGGCCTCACTGCCCCCAACGGACCCGCCCAGCAGCGAGTGATCCGCCGGGCCCTGGAGGACGCGGGCCTGACAGCGGCAGAGGTGGACGCGGTCGAGGCGCACGGCACAGGCACGACGCTCGGTGACCCGATCGAGGCGCAGGCGCTCCTGGAGACCTATGGGCAGGAGCGGCCGGCCGACCGTCCGCTGTGGCTCGGGTCGATCAAGTCGAACATGGGCCACAGCCAGGCGGCGGCGGGTGTCGCGGGCATCATCAAGATGGTTATGGCGATGCGCCACGGCGTGCTTCCCAAGTCCCTGTACGCCGAAACGCCTTCGGACCAGGTCGAGTGGGCGGACGGCGCCGTCGAGCTGCTGGCCGAGTCACGGCCCTGGGTTCCGGGCGGCGCGGTACGGCGGGCCGGGGTGTCCTCCTTCGGGATCAGCGGGACGAACGCCCATGTGATCGTCGAGGAGGCGCCGGAAGAGGCGGGGGAGACGGTCGTGCGGGCCGCGCTCCCCGTAGTTCCTTGGGTGGTGTCGGCAAAGTCTGAGCAGGCCCTCAGCGCTCAGGCCGCCCGTCTGCGGGAACAGGTCCTGGGAGGGCCCGACCACACCGATGCGGCGGACATCGGGCTCTCCCTGGCCACCACACGGACCGCCTTCACCCATCGGGCGGTCGTCCTCGGACACGAGGGGGCCGACCACGCGGAGGCGCTGGCCGCGCTGGCGGAGGGGAGCGGAAACCCTGCGGTGATCGTGGACCGGGCTCGCCGGGGCGGAAAGTCGGCGTTTCTGTTTACGGGGCAGGGTGCGCAGCGGCTCGGTATGGGGCGGGAGTTGTACGAGGCGTTTCCCGCGTTCGCGGAGGCGTTTGACGCGGCCTGCGGTGAGGTAGACGCGCACCTTGCCACGGGATTGCGTGGGGTGATGTGGGGGAACGACGCCGATGCGCTCAACTCCACCGCGTATACCCAACCCGCCCTTTTCGCTTTCGAAGTCGCGCTGTTCCGGCTGGTGGAGAGCTGGGGCGTCAAGCCGGATGTTGTTGCCGGTCACTCGATCGGGGAGCTGGCCGCCGCGCACGTTGCCGGTGTGCTGTCCCTGACGGACGCGGCGAAGCTCGTCGTCGCTCGCGGTCGGTTGATGCAGGCCCTGCCCGCCGGTGGCGCGATGGTCGCCGTGCAGGCGTCCGAAGATGAGGTCGGTGCGATTCTTGCCACCGGGGTAGAAATCGCCGCGGTGAACGGACCCCAGGCCGTCGTCATCTCCGGAACCGAAGCCGAAGCGCAGAGCATCGCCGAGCACTTCGCCGCCCTGGGACGCAAGACCAGCCGTCTTCCCGTCTCACACGCCTTCCACTCCTCCCTCATGAACCCGATGCTCGACGACTTCCGAGCCATCGCCACCCCACTCACCTTCAACCAGCCCCGTATCCCCGTCGTATCGACCGTCTCCGGCACCCTCTCCACCGACTGGCAGTCCCCCGACTACTGGGTCGACCAGGTCCGTCGCCCCGTCCGCTTCGCGGACGCCGTGAACGCCGCCGAAGCCCTCGGGGTTCGTACGTTCGTAGAGGTCGGCCCGGATGCCGTTCTCACCGCTCTCGGCGCGGCCTCCGTGGCCGACGAGGAGGCCGCGCTCGTACCGCTGCTGCGCAGGAACCGGCCCGAGGCGGAGTCCCTGGTGGGTGCGGTGGGGCGGTTGTACGCACAGGGTGTCCGCGTGGACTGGGAGGCGTACTTCGCCGGGAGCGGGGCGCGCCGGGTCGAACTGCCCACGTACGCCTTCCAGCGCACCCGCTTCTGGGTCGAGGGCCGCGGCACCACCCCCGGCAGCGGCACCTCCACAGCGCCGGGGGTGGTGCACAAGGTGCCCACGGCCGAGGAGTCGCAGCGGGCTGCGGCCGGGCTGCGGGCGGAGTTGGCGGGGCTCGGGCCGGCCGAGGCCGGGCGGGTGCTGCTGGCGCTGGTGCGTACGCATGTGGCGGCAGTGCTCGGGCACGCGTCCGTGGGCGTCGTGGAGACGGACCTGGCGTTCCGGGACATGGGCTTCGACTCGCTGGCGGCCGTGGAGCTGCGTAAGCGGTTGACCGCCGCGTCCGGGTGCGATCTGCCCGCCACGCTGATCTTCGACTATCCGACCCCGCGTGCCGTCGCCGCGTTCCTGGCGGATTGCCTGGCCGTCCAGCCGGGTGCGGGCGCCGGTGATCCGGCCGCCGCGGTGCTCGCGGAACTGGACCGGATCGAGGACGTGCTGGGCGGCTTTCCCGCCGGAGGGGACGCCGAAACGGTCAGCGCCCGAGCCGATGCGATCACCGCCCGGCTGGAAGCCATCGTGCGCCGGTGGCGCGACGCACAGGGCGACCCGGGTTCGGCGGGCGAGGGGCCCGACTTCGAAACGGTCACCGACGAGGAGCTGTTCGACGTGCTCGACAGCGAATTCGGCATCTCCTAGCCAGCGATCAGCTGCAGATTGGTTGAGGTTCGATGAGCAACGACGACAAGCTCCGGGACTATCTCAAGCGCGCCACCGCGGAACTCCAGCGCACCCGACGCCAGTTGTCGGAGGCCGAGGCGCGGGCCAGTGAGCCGGTCGCGATCGTGGCCATGGGCTGCCGCTTTCCGGGGGGCATCGCGTCGCCCGAGGACCTGTGGGAGCTCGTGGACGCGGGGCGGGACGCCGTGTCGCTGTTCCCGGACGGGCGTGGCTGGGACATGGAGGCCCTGTACGACCCCGAGCCCTCGACGCCGGGCAGGACATACTGCCGCGAGGGCGGCTTCCTGCACGACGCGGGGGACTTCGACGCGGACTTCTTCAAGATCAGCCCGCGTGAGGCGCGGGACACCGACCCGCAGCAGCGGTTGCTCCTGGAGGTGTCCTGGGAGGTCATCGAGCGGGCCGGCATCGACCCGACATCGCTGAAGGGCAGCCGGACCGGGGTGTTCGCCGGGGTCGTCTACCACGACTATCCGGGCGGCGGCGGGACCGGTGGCCTGGCGAGCGTCGCCTCCGGGCGCATCGCCTACACGCTGGGCCTTGAGGGCCCCGCCGTCACCGTGGACACGGCCTGCTCGTCCTCGCTCGTCGCTCTCCACCTCGCCGTGCAGTCCGTCCGCAGCGGCGAGTGCGCACTGGCGCTCGCGGGCGGGGTGACCGTCATGGCGAGCCCGGACTCCTTCGTGGGCTTCAGCCAGGACCGCGGTCTGGCACCGGACGGGCGCTGCAAGTCCTTCGCGGCGGCGGCCGACGGCACCACCTGGTCCGAGGGCGCGGGCATGCTCCTCGTCGAGCGACTGTCCGACGCCCGGCGCAACGGGCACCCCGTCCTCGCCGTCGTACGGGGTTCGGCCATGAACTCGGACGGCGCGTCCAACGGGCTGACCGCGCCGAACGGCCCCTCGCAGCAGCGCGTCATCCAGCAGGCCCTGGCCTCCGGCGGCCTCGCCCCCGCCGATGTGGACGCCGTCGAGGCGCACGGCACCGGCACCACGCTCGGCGACCCGATCGAGGCGCAGGCACTCATCGCCGCGTACGGGCGCGAGCGGGCCGCGGACCGCCCGCTGTGGCTGGGCTCGTTCAAGTCGAACATCGGCCACGCACAGGCGGCCGCCGGTGTCGGCGGGGTGATCAAGATGGTGCAGGCGATGAAGGCGGGCGTCCTGCCGCGCACCCTGCACGTGGACGAGCCGAGCCCCAATGTGGACTGGAGCGCCGGCAGCGTACGTCTGCTGACCGAGCCCGTCGCGTGGCCGGACCTGGGGCGCGCCAAGCGGGCCGGGGTGTCGTCGTTCGGGCTGAGCGGCACGAACGTCCATGTGATCGTGGAAGAAGCACCGGCCGCGGCCGTTTCCGCCACTGACGCGGAGGGTACGGCGAAGGACACCGCAGCCGGGGAGCGCCCGGTTAAGAGCCCCGCCGCCGGGGAAGGCGCCGGGTCGGGCGCCGCCGACAGCGAGCGTACGGCCGAGGGCACCGCCCCCCGGTTCGTCCCGGTGCTGGTTTCCGCCCGGCGTCCCGAGGCCCTGGCCGCGCAGGCCGCTCGGCTCGCCGATCATCTGGAGGCCCGCCCGGCCATCCCTCTCGCCGACACCGGCTGGTCGCTCGCCACCACCCGCGCCGCGCTGGAGCACCGGGCCGTGGTCGTCGCCGACACGCAGGCGGCCACCGGGCACGCCGATCTCGTACGGGCGCTGCGCGCCGTCGCGGACGGGTCCGCCGACGCCGCCGTCACCGGGGAGGCCAGGCCCGACGCGCTGAGCGCCGTCCTGTTCACCGGGCAGGGCGCCCAGCGCCTCGGCATGGGACGGGAGCTGCACGCCGCGTACCCGGTGTTCGCCCGCGCCTTCGACGAGGCCGTGGACGCGCTCGACGCACACCTCGACGACTCGCTGCGGGCGGCGATGTGGGGCGACGACCGGGAACTGCTCGACGGTACGGGGCTGGCCCAGCCGGCGCTGTTCGCGTGCGAGGTGGCGCTGTACCGGCTGGTCGAGTCCTGGGGGGTGCGGCCGGACTTCCTGGCCGGGCACTCGGTGGGCGAGTTCGCCGTGGCGCATGTGGCCGGGGTGCTGTCCCTCGCGGACGCCGCGAAGCTGGTCGCCGCCCGTGGCCGGCTGATGCGGGCGCTGCCGGCGGGCGGGGCGATGGTCGCCGTGGAGGCGTCCGAGGACGAGGTGACGCCGCTGCTCACCCCGGAGACCGGGATCGCGGCCCTCAACGGACCGCGTTCCGTGATCGTCTCCGGCGGCGAGACCGAAGCCCTGGCGCTCGCCGAACACTTCGCGGGCGAGGGCCGGCGCACCAAGCGGCTCGCCGTGTCGCACGCCTTCCACTCGCCGCTCATGGAACCGATGCTCGACGACTTCCGTGCGGTCGCCGAGAGCGTCACGTACGCCACTGCCCGCATTCCGGTCGTCTCCACCGTCACGGGTGAACTCGCCGGTGACGACGAGCTGGCCTGCGCCGACTACTGGGTGCGGCACGTCCGGGCGAGCGTGCGGTTCGGTGACGCCGTGCGCGCGCTCGCCGCCAAGGGCGTCCACACCTTCCTGGAACTCGGCCCGGACGCCGCCCTCACCCCGCTCGGGCCCGACTGCCTGACCGGTGCCGACGAGGGTGCGGACCAGCCGGCCTTCACCGCCGCCCTGCGCCGGGACCGCGACGAGGCACGCGTGCTGACGGAGGCCGTGGCGCTGCTCCACACACGGGGTGTGCCCGTCGACTGGAACGCCTGCTTCACAGCGGGCGGCCACCGCCCGCACCGGGTCGACCTGCCCACGTACGCCTTCCAGCACCGCACCTACTGGGCCGCCGCGCCCGACACGGCTCCGGCCGCCGCCCCGGCGGACCCCGGTGAGGCCGGCTTCTGGGCGGCCGTGGAGCAGGAGGACGCGGCCGGGCTCGCCGAACGGATCGGGGTCGCGCCCGATGATCTGGCCCCCGTGCTGCCCGCGCTGACCAGCTGGCGGGCCGGGCGGCGCGAGGCGTCGGCCGTGGACGCGCTGCGCTACCGGGTCGCCTGGGCGCCCGTCGCGGACTTCGCGCCGCCCGCCCCGCTCGGCGGCGACTGGTTCGTCGTACACGCGCCGGAACAGCGCCCGCTCGCGGAGGCGCTGGCCGGGGCGCTGACGGAGCGGGGCGTGCGCCCTGTACTGGCCGCCGGCCTGCCGAAGGCCGATGGCTCGTCGCGGCCGAACAGCCCGTCACCGTCCAACGGCACTTCGCAGTACGACAATCCGCTGACGTTCGACGGCCTGCCGCCGTCCCCGCCGCCCGCCGGGATCGTCAGCCTCCTCGCGCTCGACGGCACTCCGCACCCGGACCATCCCGTGCTCTCCCAGGGGCTCGCGGACACCACTGCCCTGCTGCGTGACGCGGCGGCCCTGGAGTGGACGGCCCCGGTGTGGTGCCTGACGCGGGGCGCGGTGGCGACGGACGACGCGGACACGGCGGTACGGCCCGAGCAGACCGCGGTGTGGGGGCTCGGCGCGGCCCTCGCCCTTGAGGCCCCGGACACCTGGGGCGGCCTGATCGACCTGCCCCCGGACGCCGACGAAACGGCACTGCACCGGGTTTGCGACGTCCTCGCCGGGGGAAGCGGCGAGGACCAGGTGGCGGTGCGCTCCGAGGGCGTGTACGCCCGACGGCTGGTCCGTCCCGCGCAGCCCGACCCGGTCGCGCACTGGCGGGCCAGGGGCACCGTTCTCGTCACCGGAGGCACCGGCGGGGTCGGCGCCCACGTGGCGCGGATGCTCGCCGCCGACGGGGCCGAACACGTGGTGCTCGCCGGGCGGCGCGGCCCGGACGCGCCGGGCGCCGCCGAACTGGCCGCCGAGATCGAGGCCATGGGCGCCCGCGTGTCCGTCGCGGCCTGCGACATGGCCGACCGCGCATCCGTACGCGCCCTGCTCGCCGGCCTCAGCGGCCTCACCGCCGTGTTCCACGCGGCCGGACTTCCGCAGCGCATCGCCCCGCTCGGCGAACTGGGCCTCGACGAGCTCGCGCATGTCGCCGAAGCCAAGGTGCTCGGCGCCCGCCACCTGGACGAACTCCTCGGCGACACCCCGCTCGACGCGTTCGTGCTGTTCTCGTCCGGCGCCGCCGTCTGGGGCAGCGCGGGCCAGTCCGCGTACGGCAGTGCCAACGCCTGCCTCGACGGGCTCGCGCACAGCCGGCGCGCCCGTGGCCTCGCCGCCACATCGGTGGCATGGGGATCGTGGGACGGGGGAATGGTCGACGCCGAACTCGCCGCCGTCATGCGCCGTATGGGTGCCCCCGCGATGGACCCGGCCCTCGCCATCGGGGCGCTGCGCCGCATCCTCACGGGCGGCGGCTCGCATGCCGTGGTCGCCGACTTCGACTGGGACCGCTTCGCCCCCACCTACGTTCTGGCCCGCCCCCGCCCGCTCCTGGACGCCCTGCCCGAAGCACGCGCCGCGCTCAGCACGGAGGGGGCCGGGGACGGCGGAGGCGAAGGTTCCGGGCTTGCGGACCGGCTGGCCGGGCTCGCCGAAGCGGAACAGCGGTCCGCTCTTCTCGATCTCGTCCGTACGCATGTCGCGGCGCTGCTCGGGTACGACGATCCGGCCGACGTCGGCGCGGACCGGGGATTCACCGATCTCGGGTTCGACTCGGTGGCCGCCGTCGACCTGCGTACCAAGCTCGTCGCGGCGACCGGGCGCCCGCTGCCCACCAGCATGATCTACGACCACCCGAGCCCCGGTGCCCTGGCCGGTCACCTCTGGGCGGAGCTGTGCCAGGGCGACAGCCTCGGCGAACTCCCCGTACTGGCGCAGCTCGACCGCCTGGAGGAGGCCGCGGCGGCGCTCGCCGCCGAGGACATCGAGGCCACCCGGATCACGGCCCGTCTCCAGGGCCTGCTCACGCGGCTGACCACGACCCTCGACGCACAGCACGGCGACGGCGGCCAGAAGGTCGGCGACCAGCTGGAAGCCGCCACCGCCGACGACGTCTTCGCCTTCATCGACAACGAACTCGGCCTCACCTGACCGACCGCGCGCCCGGTGTCGGCGACGGCACCGGGCCCCGCCCCGCATCTGCGACCCGACTCGACCTCACGGCATGAACCGGCATGAACAAGGACTCGGTGGGACCCAACATGTCCAATGACGACGCACGGCTTCTCGACTACCTCAAGCGGGTCACGGCGGATCTGCACCAGACGCGGCGCAGGCTCCAGGAGGCCGAGAACCAGGACCACGAGCCCATCGCCATCGTCGCGATGAGCTGCCGCTACCCGGGCGGGGTCAGCACCCCCGAGGAGCTGTGGCGGCTCGTCGCCGAGGGCCGTGACGCCATCTCCACCTTCCCCACCGACCGCGGCTGGGACCTCGACGCACTGCGAGGCGAGGAGAGCGACACCGCCTCCGGCAGCAGTTACGTGAACGAGGGCGGGTTCGTCCGGGACGTCGCCGACTTCGACGCCGGATTCTTCGGGATCAGCCCCAACGAGGCCCTCACCATGGACCCGCAGCAGCGGCTCCTCCTGGAGGTCGCCTGGGAGGCCGTCGAGCGGGCCGGGATCGACCCGACATCGCTGCGCGGCAAGCCCGTCGGCGTGTTCGCCGGCTCCGGCATCCAGGACTACGAGTACATCGTCGGCGCGGCGGGCGAGGTCGCCGAGGCCTACATGACCACCGGCAACGCGGCCGCCGTCATCTCCGGCCGCATCTCCTACACCCTGGGCCTCGAAGGCCCGGCCGTCACCGTGGACACGGCCTGCTCCTCGTCGCTCGTCTCCCTCCACCTGGCCGCCACCGCCCTGCGCCGCCGCGAGTGCACGCTCGCCCTCGCGGGTGGCGTGATGGTGATGTCCACGCCGTCCCCGTTCATCGCGTTCAGCCGTCAGCGCGGCCTCGCCCCGGACGGCCGCTGCAAGGCGTTCGCGGATGCGGCGGACGGCACCGGCTGGTCCGAGGGCGCCGGCATGCTCGTCCTCGAACGCCTCGCGGACGCCCGGCGCAACGGTCACCCCGTCCTCGCCGTCGTACGCGGTAGCGCGGTCAACCAGGACGGCGCCAGCAACGGCCTCACCGCCCCCAATGGGCGCGCCCAGCAGCGCGTCATCCGCCAGGCCCTCGCCAACGCCCAGCTCTCCGCCACCCATGTCGACGCCGTCGAGGGCCACGGAACGGGCACGACGCTCGGTGACCCGATCGAGGCGCAGGCGCTGCTCGCCACCTACGGACAGGGGCGCGAGGAGGACCGGCCGCTGTGGCTGGGGTCCATCAAGTCGAACATGGGCCACGCGCAGGCCGCGGCGGGCGTCGGCAGCATCATCAAGATGGTCGAGGCACTGCGCCACGGCATGCTGCCCAAGACCCTGCACGTGGACGAGCCGTCAAGCCACGTGGACTGGTCGGCGGGGCGCGTACGGCTGTTGACGGAGACGCGGCCCTGGGAGCGCACGGAGGACCGCCCGCGCCGTGCGGGCGTCTCGGCATTCGGCGTCAGTGGCACCAACGCGCACGTGATCCTGGAGGAGGCGCCGGCGGAGTCGGAGGCGTCGGAGGCGGAGCCCGCTGACACCGATGGAGCGCCCGAGGCGCCGGCGGTTCCCGTCACCTCTCTGCCGTCCGTTCTGCCGTGGACCCTTTCGGGCCGTGACGCGGCGGCCCTCGCCGCGCAGGCGGGCCGTCTGCATGCCCGTATCGCGGGCGACGTGGCGGCAAGCGACGTGGCGGCGGGCGACGCCGACTTCGCGTACTCCCTGGCGACCGGCCGTGCCGCTCTCGACCACCGCGCGGTCGTGCTCGCGGACAGCCGAGAGACGGCGCTGTCCGGTCTCACCGCTCTGATCGAGGGCGAAACCCACCCGGCGGTGGTTCGGGGAGTGGCCGCGAAGGGTAGGACGGCGTTCCTGTTCACGGGTCAGGGCGCGCAGCGGTTGGGGATGGGGCGTGAATTGTGTGCTGCGTTCCCGGTGTTTGCTGAGGCGTTTGATGCGGTGTGCGGTGAGGTAGACGCGCACCTTGCCACGGGGTTGCGGGAGGTGGTGTGGGGGAACGACGCGGAGTTGCTGAACTCGACCGCGTACACCCAGCCTGCGCTTTTTGCGTTCGAGGTGGCGTTGTTCCGGCTGGTGGAGTCGTGGGGCGTCAAGCCTGACGTGGTGGTTGGCCACTCGATCGGGGAGTTGGCGGCTGCACATGTCGCGGGTGTGTTGTCTCTCGCGGATGCGGCGAAGCTCGTTGTTGCGCGTGGTCGGTTGATGCAGGCCCTGCCTTCCGGTGGGGCGATGGTTGCTGTGCAGGCGACCGAAGATGAGGTCGGGCCGATACTTACCACCGGGGTAGGAATCGCCGCGGTCAATGGTCCTCGGTCTGTGGTTGTTTCGGGTGTGGAGTCCGAGGCGCTCGCCGTGGGCGAGCACTTCGCATCCCTCGGACGGAAGACCAGGCGCCTTTCCGTCTCGCACGCGTTCCATTCCTCGTTGATGGACCCGATGCTCGACGACTTCCGCGCTGTCGCGGCCGGGTTGACGTTCAACGAGCCACGTACGCCCGCTGTCTCGACGGTGGCCGGTGCTCTGTCGTCGGATTGGCAGTCGCCGGAGTACTGGGTCGACCAGGTCCGTCGCCCTGTCCGCTTCGCCGACGCCGTAAACGCCGCCGAAGCCTTCGGTGCCCGCACCTTCGTGGAGATCGGCCCGGACGCTGTCCTCACCGCTCTCGCGGCTGCCTCCGCCTCCGACGAGGGCACGACCTGTGTCGCGCTGATACGGAAGGGCCGCGTCGAGTCCGAGACGCTGGTCGCGGGTCTGGGGCGACTGTTCACTGCCGGCCTCGCGATCGACTGGGAGGCGTTCTACGCGGGCTCCGGGGCGCGCAAGGTCGCGCTGCCCACGTACGCGTTCCAGCGTGCCCGGTACTGGGTGGAGGGGACCGGTGCCCCAGGTGACATCTCCGCCGCCGGGCTGGCTGCGGCCGGGCATCCGTTGCTCGGCGCTGTCGTCTCGCTCGCGGACTCGGGCGGCGTCGTCCTGACGGGCCGGATCTCGCTGTCCGCACAGTCCTGGCTCGCCGATCACGTCGTGGGCGACTCCGTGGTCTTCCCCGGCACCGGCTTCGTCGAACTCGCGGTGCGGGCCGGGGACCAGGTCGGCTGTGAGGTGCTGGACGAGCTGATGCTCCAGGCCCCGTTGGTGCTGCCCGCACGCGGTGCCGTGGCGCTCCAGGTGGAGGTGGGCGCGGCGGACGCGTCCGGGCGCCGGCCGTTCAGCGTGCACTCGCGCCGTGACGACCAGCCCGACCAGCCCTGGACCCTGCACGCTTCCGGAGTCCTCGCGGCCACCACCGCGGACCGGGCCCCCTTCGATCTGTCGGCGTGGCCGCCGCCCGGCGCCGAGGTCGTCGACACGGACGGCGTGTACGCGTCGCTGGCCGAGGCCGGACTCGCGTACGGGCCGGCTTTCCGGGGGCTGACGGCGGCCTGGCGGTCCGGGAACGACATCTGGGCCGAGGTCGCGCTGCCCGAGGGAGCGCGGGCGGGGGCCGCCGCCTTCGGGCTGCACCCGGCACTGCTGGACGCCTCGCTGCACGGTTCCGTCTTCACGGACCTGTACGCGGAGGCGACCGGGCCCGTGCTGCCGTTCGTCTGGACGGGCGTACGTCTGCACGCCTCCGGGGCGGCACGGCTGCGGGTGCGGATCTCGCCGGACGGCGCCGGAGCCGTCGCCCTGTCCGTCGCCGACGAGGCGGGCAGGCCGGTGCTGTCCGTGGACTCGCTCGTGCTGCGCGAGGTCACCGCGGAGCAGTTGGCCGCCGCCCGTACGGTCGCCCATGAGTCACTGTTCGGCCTGGACTGGGTCGAACTCCCGGCGGGCGAACCGGTTTCGGCACCCGTCGACTGGGCAGAGCCGCGCCCGGACGGACAGATGCCCGAGAGCGTCGTCCTGCGGTCCCGGCACCGGGGCGCGGACCCGGCAACGGTCCGGGCGGCCACCACCGAGGTCCTTGCCGCACTCCAGCACTGGCTGGCGGCCGACCGCGCCGCCGACTCCCGGCTGCTCATCGCCACCAGCGGCGCCGTGGCCGGTGCGCAGGGCGTGGATGACGTCGCCGACCTGGCCGGGGCGGCCGTCTGGGGCCTCGTACGCTCCGCGCAGGCCGAGCACCCCGGACGCCTTCTTCTCGCCGACCTGGACGACCTGGACGACGACGCACAGGCAGCGGCCGCGCTGGCGACCGGCGAGTCCCAGACCCTCGTACGCGGCACGACTGTGTACGGCGCCCGCCTCGTCCGCCTCACCGACGACCCCGAGACGCGGGTCCGTCCCGACTTCGGTGCCGGCACCGTCCTGGTCACGGGCGCGACGGGTGCGCTCGGCAGCCTGGTGGCCCGGCGGCTCGTCGAGAACCACGGCGTACGCGGCCTGTTGCTGCTCTCCCGGCGCGGCGCGGACGCCCCCGGCGCTGCCGAGCTGTCCGACGAGCTGCGCGCGCTCGGCGCCGAGGTGACCGTCGCGGCCTGCGACGTCGCGGACCGGGATGCCCTGGCGGCCGTGCTGGACGGGGTGCCGCTGACGGGTGTCGTCCATCTGGCGGGTGTCCTGGACGACACGTTGATCGACTCGCTGACCCCGGAACGTTTGGACACCGTTCTGCGGGCAAAGGCCGATGCCGCGCTCCACCTGCATGAGCTGACCCGCGACCGGGGACTGTCGGCGTTCGTCCTGTTCTCCTCGGCCACCGGCGTCCTCGGCGTCCCCGGCCAGGGCAACTACGGCGCCGCCAACGCCCTGCTCGACGCCCTCGCCGCCCACCGCACCGCGCACGGCCTGCCCGCTCGCTCCCTCGCCTGGGGCCTGTGGGCGAGCGGCATGTCCGGCACCCTGACGGACGCCGACCTCCAGCGCATGAGCCGCACCGGCATCGGCGCCCTCACCTCCGGGTACGGCCTGGAACTCTTCGACCGGGCGCTGACCGTGAACACGCCGCTGGTGCTCCCGATCCGGCTCGATGTGCGTACCCTCGCCGAGGCCGGTGAGGCGCTGCCACCGCTGTTCCGGAAGCTGGTACGCATACGGGCCCGGCGCGCCGCCGGTTTCGCGCCGGAGGCGGCGGGGGAGCTGCGCGGCCGGCTGGCCGGGCTGGGCCGGGAGGAGCGGGAGCGCGTTCTGCTGGACCTGGTCCGTACCCAGGTCGCGGTGGCCCTCGGCTACCCGGACGCACAGGCCGTGGACGAGACGCGCGCCTTCAGCGAGCTGGGCTTCGACTCGCTCACGGCCGTCGAGTTTCGCAACGCGCTGAGCGCCGCCGCCGAGGTTCGGCTGCCCGCGACCCTCGCCTTCGACTACCCCAGCCCGCGCGCCCTGGCCCGGCATCTGCTCAGCGAACTCGACAGCTCTCTTGCCGAAGTGAGTCCCGCGCGAGGTGTGAACACGGCCGGTGGTGGGAACGACGACGACCCGATCGTGATCGTCTCCATGGCATGCCGCTATCCGGGCGGGGTACGCAGCCCCGAGCAGCTGTGGCGCCTCGTCGCCGACGGCGTGGACGCGGTCTCCGACTTCCCCGCCAACCGCGGCTGGGACCTGGACCGGGTGTACGACCCGACCGCCGAGCGCCCGCACACCAGCTACGCCAACGAGGGCGGGTTCCTGCACGACGCGGGCGAGTTCGAACCCGCGTTCTTCGGGATCAGCCCCAACGAGGCCGCGATCATGGACCCGCAGCAGTTCCTGCTGCTCGAAACGGCCTGGGAGGCGTTCGAGCGGGCCGGCATCGACCCGGAGACCCTGCGCGGCAGTATGACCGGCGTCTACGCCGGGATGATGTACCACGACTACGCGGCCAACAACAGCACCGGAGCGATCGCTTCCGGTCGCGTTTCGTACGTGTTCGGCCTGGAGGGCCCTGCCGTCACCGTGGACACGGCCTGCTCGTCCTCGCTGGTCTCGCTGCACATGGCGGCCCAGGCGCTGCGGTCCGGGGAATGCTCGCTCGCCCTCGCCGGTGGTGTCGCGGTCATGGCGACCCCCGAGGTGTTCGTCGAGTTCAGCCGGCAGCGGGGCCTCGCCCCGGACGGCCGCTGCAAGTCCTTCGGCATCGGCGCCAACGGCACCGGCTGGGGCGAGGGCGCGGGCATGCTGCTCCTGGAGCGCCTGTCGGACGCGCGGCGCAATGGCCACCCCGTGCTGGCGGTGGTCCGGGGTTCGGCGCTCAACCAGGACGGCGCCAGCAACGGCCTCACGGCACCGAATGGTCCGTCGCAGCAGCGGGTGATCCGCCAGGCGCTGGCCAATGCGGGGCTGACGGCTGCGGAGGTGGACGCGGTCGAGGCGCACGGGACCGGTACGACGCTCGGTGACCCGATCGAGGCCCAGGCGCTGCTTGCCACGTATGGCCAGGGGCGGCCGGAGGGCCGGCCGTTGTGGCTGGGGTCGGTCAAGTCGAACATGGGTCACACGCAGGCGGCTGCTGGTGTTGCGGGGATCATCAAGATGGTGATGGCGATGCGGCACGGTGTGCTGCCGCCCACCCTGCACGCCGAGGAGCGCTCGGACCAGATCGACTGGTCCGAGGGTGACGTGGAGCTGCTGACGGAGGCCCGTGAGTGGGCGCAGGGCGGGCACCCGAGGCGCGCGGGCATCTCGTCCTTCGGCATCAGCGGGACGAACGCGCACGTGATCGTGGAGGAGGCGCCGGAGGCACCTGTGGTCGGTGCGACAGGTGACACGGGTGCGGATCTGGCCGTTACGCCGTGGGTGCTGTCCGCGAGGAGCGCGGACGCGCTGGCCGGCCAGGCGTCCCAACTGCTGACCGTGGCCGATGACCACCGTGCCGAGGACATCGGTTACTCACTGGTGGCAACACGGCCGGTGTTCGAGCACCGGGCCGTGGTGCTTGGTGACCGTGCGGGTGCGCTGGCGGCACTGGCGGCGGGCGAGGAGCATGCGGGGCTGGTCCGTGGGGTGACGCGGGCGGTTGGTAAGTCGGCGTTTCTGTTTACGGGTCAGGGTGCGCAGCGGCTCGGTATGGGGCGTGAGTTGTACGAGGCGTTTCCGGTGTTCGCGGGGGCGTTTGATGCGGTGTGCGGTGAGGTAGACGCGCACCTTGCCACGGGGTTGCGTGGGGTGATGTGGGGGAACGACGCCGAGGCGCTGAACTCCACCGCGTACACCCAACCCGCTCTCTTCGCTTTCGAAGTCGCGCTGTTCCGGCTGGTGGAGAGCTGGGGCGTTAAGCCGGATGTTGTTGCCGGTCACTCGATCGGGGAGTTGGCCGCAGCCCATGTTGCCGGGGTGCTGTCCCTGACGGACGCGGCGAAGCTCGTTGTTGCGCGCGGTCGTCTGATGCAGGCCCTGCCCGCCGGTGGCGCGATGGTCGCTGTGCAAGCGTCCGAAGATGAGGTCGGGCCGATTCTTACCACCGGGGTAGAAATCGCCGCGGTGAACGGACCCCAGGCCGTCGTCATCTCCGGAACCGAAACCGAAACGCGCACCATCGCCGAGCACTTCGCCGCTCTGGGACGCAAGACCAGCCGCCTTCCCGTCTCGCACGCCTTCCACTCCTCCCTCATGGCACCGATGCTCGACGACTTCCGAGCCGTCACCGCGGAGTTGACGTTCAACGAACCCCGCATCCCCGTCGTATCGACCGTCTCCGGCACCCTCTCCACCGACTGGCAGTCCCCCGACTACTGGATTGACCAGGTCCGTCGCCCCGTCCGCTTCGCGGACGCCGTCCGTGCTGCCGAGGCGTTCGGCGCCCGTACTTTCGTCGAAATTGGTCCCGATGCGGTCCTGACTGCTCTCGGTGCCGCCTCCGCGGCCGACGACAGCACCGCCTTCACTCCTCTCGTACGCAAGAAGCGCCCCGAGGCCGAGTCGCTGGTCGCGGGCCTGAGCCGGCTGTACGTAGACGGGGTCCACGTGGACTGGGAGGCGTACTTCGCCAGCAGCGGGGCAGGTCGGGTCGAGCTGCCCACGTACGCCTTCCAGCGCACCCGCTACTGGGTGGGCACGGACGAGTACCTGGCCAACTCCTGGATCGGCGGCGGTGGCAGCAGCATGGCGACGGCCGGGCTGATCGAGGCCGGGCATCCGCTGCTCGGGGCGGTCGTGCCATCCCCGGACGCCGACATGGTGACGTTCACCGGACGCCTGTCGGCCGGTACGCACGGCTGGATCGTGGACCACGACGTCCTCGGAAGCGTTCTGCTGCCTGGTACGGGCTTTGTGGAGCTGGCGATCCGGGCCGGTGACCAGGTCGGCTGCGCGGTGCTGGAAGAGCTGGCCCTACAGGCGCCGCTGATCCTGCCCGAGCGCGGGGCCGTGGTCGTGCAGATGGTCGTCGGAGCCGCCGACGCGTCCTCCCGCCGTTCGGTGAGCGTGTACTCGCGTGCCGAGGACCGCCCGGACCTGCCGTGGACCCTGCACGCGGACGGTGTACTCGCCCCCGGCACGCAGGCCGCCGCGTTCGACCTCACCGCCTGGCCGCCCGCCGGGGCGGAGGAGCTGTCCCTGGAGGGCGCCTACGACGGTTTGCGCGAGCGGGGGTTCGGGTACGGGCCGACATTCCAGGGGCTCAAGGCGGCCTGGCGCGTGGGTGACGTGCTGTTCGCCGAGGTCGCCCTGCCGGAACAGGCGCACGCCGAGGCCGAGAAGTTCGGGTTGCACCCGGCGCTGCTCGACGCCGCCATGCACGCGGCGCTCGTCAACGGCACCGGGGGCGACGAGACCGTCCTGCCCTTCGTGTGGCGCGAGGTGAGCCTGCACGCGGCAGGGGCCGCCGCCGTACGCGTACGGATCACGCAGCCGACCCCCGAGAGCCTTTCGTTGCAGGTCGCGGACGCCACCGGGGCCCCTGTGGCCACCGTGGGCGCGGTCGTCGGCCGGCCCGTATCGAGCGAGCAGTTGGCGACGAGCGGCAACGACTCCCTCTTCCGCATCGCCTGGAACAAGCTGCCCGCCGCCCCCGCCCGTACGCCCTCCGGCGCGCCCGCCCCGAGCATCTTCACCTGCGTGACGCGCGACCCGGACGCCGTTGTGCCGGACGCCGTTGTGCCGGACGCCGCTGTGCCGGAAACCGATGTGCCGGCCGCCGCACACGAATTGGTGGGTCAGGCGCTGGAGGCCGTGCAGGACTGGCTCTCCGTGGACCGGCCCGAGGGCGCGGTGCTGGTGGTCGCCACGCGCGGCGCGGTGGCCGTGGCCGAGGGCGAGTCGGTCGATGTGCGACAGGCTCCCGTGTGGGGGCTGGTCCGGGCCGCGCAGGCGGAGAATCCGGGCCGGTTCGTGCTGGTCGACTCGGACGGCTCCGTCCCCTGGGACCAGCTGACCGCCCTCGGCGAACCGGAACTCGTCGTCCGCGACGGTGAGGTGTGGGTGCCGCGCCTGGTGCTCGCCGCGCCGCGCACGGCCGAGGACGTGGCCGCCCCGGTGTGGAAGGCGGACGGAACCGTACTCATCACCGGTGGCGCCGGCGGACTCGGTGCGCGCGTCGCCCGGCACCTGGTGGCCGAACACGGCGTGCGGCATCTGCTGCTGGTCGGGCGCCGGGGCGCGGGCACGCCGGGCGCCGCCGAACTGGTCGCGGAACTGATCGGCCTCGGTGCGGCGGTCGCCGTGGCGGCCTGCGACGTGGCGGATCGGGATGCCCTGGCCGAGGTGATCGCGTCCGTGGACCCGGCGTACCCGCTGTCCGGTGTCGTGCATGTGGCCGGTGTCGTGGATAACGGGGTGGTCGGCGCGCTGACGCCCGAGCGTATGGCGGCTGTCCTGCGGCCGAAGGTGGACGCGGCCTGGCATCTGCACGAGCTGACCGCTGACCTGGACCTGTCGGCGTTCGTGATGTTCTCGTCGGCCGGTGGTCTGGTGCTGGCGGCCGGTCAGGGCAACTATGCGGCGGCCAACGTTTTCCTCGACGCACTCGCCGCCAAACGTCACGCCGAAGGACTTCCGGCGACTGCCATGGCCTTCGGGCTCTGGGGCGTCGACACCGGCATGACCAGCGTCGACATGCTGGGCCTCGCCGAGGAGCGCATGGCGGCCCAGGGGCTGCCCGCCCTGTCCGCGACGGAGGGCCTCGCCCTCTTCGACGCCGCCCTGGAGTCGGGCCTCGCGGCCACCGTCCCGCTCCGCATCGACACCAACGTGCTGCGCAACCGCGCCACCGAACTGCCCGCACTGCTCCGGGGCCTGGTCCGCGTACCCGTACGCCGTACCGCGCAATCCACGGACGGGGGTGACGGTCTCCTCGCTCGGTTGACCGGCCTGGACGCCGCTGCGCGCGCCGAGGCGCTCCTCGAACTCGTACGGACGCACGTGGCCGGAGTCCTCGGGCACGCGTCCGCCGAAGCGATCGAGCCGGAGCGCGCCTTCAGTGAGCTGGGCTTCGACTCGCTGGCCGCCGTGGAGCTGCGTAACCGGCTCGGTGCGGCGACCGGCCTCCGGCTGCCCGCCACGCTGATCTTCGACTATCCGACCGCGCACGCCGTCGCCGCGTACGTGGGCGAGGAGGTGGCCGGTTCGGCCGTCGCTCTGCCCGCGCCGGCCCGCACCCTGTCCACAGCCGGCGGTCCGGCTGTGGACGACGACCCGGTGGTCATCGTCGGCATGGGCTGCCGCTATCCGGGCGGGGTGACGACGCCCGAGGAGCTGTGGCGGCTCGTCGCGGACGGGGTGGACGCCATCGGCGACTTCCCGGCCGACCGGGGCTGGGACCCGGAGGTGTACGACCCCGAGCCCGGCACCCCCGGCCGCACCTACGCCCGCGAGGGCGGCTTCCTCTACCAGGCGCCCGACTTCGACCCGGTGTTCTTCGGGATCAGCCCCAACGAGGCGCTGATGACCGACCCGCAGCAGCGTTTGCTGCTTGAGGTGTCGTGGGAGGCAATTGAGCGGGCCGGGATCGATCCGACGACGCTCAAGGGCTCGTCGACCGGTGTGTTCGCCGGCGTGATGTACCACGACTACGCGCTCGGCGTGGAGGCCGCGGCCAGCAGCGGCGGCAGCCTCGTCTCCGGCCGCACCGCCTACACGCTGGGCCTGGAGGGCCCCGCCGTCACCGTGGACACGGCATGCTCGTCGTCGCTGGTCGCCCTGCACATGGCGGCGCAGGCGCTGCGCTCCGGTGAGTGCTCGCTCGCCCTGGCCGGCGGGGTCGCCGTCATGGGCACCCCGGGCATGTTCGTCGAGTTCAGCCGGCAGCGCGGGCTCGCCCCGGACGGCCGGTCCAAGTCCTTCGCCGCGTCGGCGGACGGCGTCGCCTGGGGCGAGGGCGCAGGTGTCCTCCTCCTGGAACGGCTCTCCGACGCCCGCGCCAACGGGCACCCGATCGTCGCCGTCCTCCGTGGCTCCGCCCTCAACCAAGACGGCGCCAGCAACGGGATGACCGCGCCGAATGGTCCGTCGCAGCAGCGGGTGATCCGCCAGGCGCTTGCCAACGCGGGGCTGACGGCCGCCGAGGTCGACGCGGTGGAGGCGCACGGCACGGGCACGACGCTCGGTGACCCGATCGAGGCCCAGGCGCTCCTTGCCACCTACGGGCAGGGGCGCGCGGACGATGCCCCGCTGTGGTTGGGGTCCATCAAGTCGAACATGGGCCACACCCAGGCCGCCTCGGGTGTCGCGGGCGTCATGAAGATGGTCATGGCCATGCGCCACGGTGTTCTGCCGAAGACCCTGCACGTGGACGCGCCCTCGGACCAGGTGGACTGGGAGGCTGGAAACGTCGAACTGCTCACCGAGGCACGGGGGTGGCAGCCCGCCGACCGGCCGCGCCGGGCCGGGGTGTCGTCGTTCGGGATCAGCGGGACGAACGCCCATGTGATCGTGGAGGAGGCGCCGCAGACGGCTGACGCCGCCGCCGAGCAGGCCGACGGGGCAGGGTTGCCCGTCGTGCCGTGGGTGGTGTCCGGCAAGAGCCCGCAGGCGCTCGCCGCGCAGGCGGAACAGCTGATCGACCGGCTCGCCGGCGACTCCACGTCCAGCCCGGCCGACATCGGTCTGTCGCTCGTCTCCACCCGCACCGCCTTCCCGCACCGCGCTGTCGTCGTCGGCGCCGACACCGAGGAACTGCTCCGTGGTCTGACCGCTCTGGCGCAGGGCCGCAACGCCCCCGCGGTCGCGAGCGGCCAGGCCCGCCGCAGTGGAAAGTCGGCGTTCCTCTTCACGGGTCAGGGTGCGCAGCGGCTCGGTATGGGGCGTGAGTTGTACGAGGCGTTCCCGGTGTTCGCGGGGGCGTTTGACGCGGTGTGCGGTGAGGTAGACGCGCACCTTGCCACGGGATTGCGTGGGGTGATGTGGGGGAACGACGCCGAGGCGCTGAACTCCACCGCGTACACCCAACCCGCCCTTTTCGCTTTCGAAGTCGCGCTGTTCCGGCTGGTGGAGAGCTGGGGCGTCAAGCCGGACATCGTCATCGGTCACTCGATCGGGGAGTTGGCCGCAGCCCATGTTGCCGGAGTGCTGTCCCTGACGGACGCGGCGAAGCTCGTCGTCGCTCGCGGTCGTCTGATGCAGGCCCTGCCCGCCGGTGGCGCGATGGTCGCTGTGCAAGCGTCCGAAGATGAGGTCGGGCCGATTCTTACCACCGGGGTAGAAATCGCCGCGGTGAACGGACCCCAGGCCGTCGTCATCTCCGGAACCGAAACCGAAACGCGCACCATCGCCGAGCACTTCGCCGCTCTGGGACGCAAGACCAGCCGCCTTCCCGTCTCGCACGCCTTCCACTCCTCCCTCATGGCACCGATGCTCGACGACTTCCGAGCCATCGCCACCCCACTCACCTTCAACCAGCCCCGCATCCCCGTCGTATCGACCGTCTCCGGCACCCTCTCCACCGACTGGCAATCCCCCGACTACTGGGTCGACCAGGTTCGTCGCCCCGTCCGCTTCGCGGACGCCGTGGAGGCCCTGGAGGCGCAGGGCGCGAACCGGTTCCTGGAGATCGGGCCGGACGGCATCCTGACCGGCCTCGCCCAGCAGATCCTCGACCGGGGCGAAGGCGGCCCGGCCGTCCTCGTACCGTCCGTACGCAAGAACCGTCCCGAGCCCGAGGCGCTGGTCACGGCCCTGGGGCGGCTGTACGCGGACGGGGCGCGGGTCGACTGGGAGGCGTTCTACGCGGGCTCCGGGGCGCGGACCGTGGAGTTGCCCACGTACCCGTTCCAGCGCAGCCGTTACTGGGTGGACGCGGCCAAGCCGGCGACCGATGCCGTGGCCGTCGGGCAGGACGCGTTCGACCATCCGCTGCTGGCGGCCGTCGTGGCGTCGCCCGACTCGGAGGCCGTGACGCTCACTGCCCGCGTTTCGCTGGACACCCAGCCCTGGGTCGCCGACCACGCCGTGCACGGGAGCGTCCTGCTGCCCGGCACCGGCTTCGTGGAGCTGGCCCTCCAGGCCGCCGACCACGTCGGCTGCGGGCTGCTGGAGGAGCTGACGCTGTACGCGCCGCTGGTGCTGCCCGAGCGCGGCGGGGTCGCGCTCCAGGTCGTCGTCGGTGAACCGGACGCGCAGGCCCGGCGCACGGTCCGCGTCTACTCGCGCCCCGAGAATCACCCGGACGAGCCGTGGACCCGGCACGCCGAAGGTGTCGTCGCCGCCGGAACGGGGAACGCGTCCGCGCCCCACGACCTCACCGCATGGCCGCCCCCCGGCGCCGAGGAACTGGACGCGGACGGCCTGTACGACGGGCTCCAGGAGCGCGGGTTCGGCTACGGGCCGGTGTTCCAGGGGCTGACGGCGGCCTGGCGGCACGGCGACGCGCTGTACGCGGAGATCGCCCTGCCCGAGCAGGCGCATCCGGACGCCGCCCGCTTCGGCCTGCACCCCGCCCTGCTCGACGCCGCCATGCACGCCCTCGGCTTCGGCGGGCTCGGGGCCGAGGAGGACGAGGGGCGGGCGCTGCTCCCCTTCTCCTGGTCCGGGGTCGCCCTGCACGCCGCGTCCGCGACCGCCGTACGGGTCCGGCTCGCGCCGGTCGAGGGCGTGCGCAACGCGGTACGGCTGGACCTCGCCGACCCGGCCGGGGCGGCCGTGGCCTCGGTGGAGGCGCTGCAACTGAGGCCGGTCGCCGCCGAGCAGCTGGGCGGCGGCGGGTTCCGGGAGGCGCTGCTCGCCGTCGAGTGGCAGCCGGTCGGCGGTGGCAGCGGGCCGCGCGGCGACTGGGCGGTGGCCGGGCCCGGTCTCGTGGTCGCCGGAGTGCCGGTCGTCGCGGGGCTCGACGCGCTGGGCGACGCCGTACCGGACGTGGTGCTGCTGCCCGTCCTCGCGGACGCGGACGGGGCCGGCACCGAGCACGAGGTCCCGGCGGGGACGCGTACCGCCGTGGACGCGGCCCTGGCCGCCGTACAGCGGTGGCTCGCCGAGCCGAGGTTCGCGCGGTCGCGGCTCGTGCTGGTGACCCGGTCCGCGGCGGCCGTCGCGGACGGCGACCCGGTCGATGTGCGGCAGGCGCCCGTGTGGGGCCTGGTGCGGGCGGCGCAGGCGGAGAACCCCGGCCGGTTCGTGCTCCTCGACCTGGAGGAGGGCGAGCCCGCGCCGCGCGCGCTGGCCGGAGCGCTCGCCTCCGGCGAACCGGAACTGGCCGTACGCCGTGACCGGGTGCTCGCGCCCCGGCTCGCCCGGTCCGCCGCGCCCGGCGGCGGGACGCCATGGGACGGCGAGGGCACCGTCCTGATCACCGGCGGCACCGGGGGCCTCGGCGCGATCGTCGCCCGGCACCTGGTGACCGAGCACGGGGTGCGCCATCTGGTGCTCGCCGGGCGGCGCGGGCTCGCCGCGCCCAACGCGGCCGGGCTCCGCGACGAACTGACCGCGCTCGGCGTCCGGGTGGAGATCGCCGCGTGCGACGTCTCCGACCGGGCCGCCGTCGCCGCGCTCCTCGCGGGCATCGCCCCGGAGCATCCGCTGCGCGGTGTCGTCCACGCGGCCGGGGTCGCCCACAACGGGCTCGTCGGGGCGCTCACCCCCGAGCAGATGGACCACGTCCTGCGCGCCAAGGCGGACGCGGCCTGGCATCTGCACGAGCTGACCGCCCACCTCGACCTGTCGGTGTTCGCGCTGTTCTCGTCGGCGGGCGGGCTCGTCATGGCCGCCGGCCAGGGCAACTACGCGGCGGCCAACGTGTTCCTGGACGCCCTCGCCGCGCACCGCCGCTCGCAGGGGCTGGCCGCCACCTCCATGGCGTTCGGGCTGTGGGCCACCGAGACCGGGCTCAGTCAGTGGCTGGGCGAGGCCGACCTCCAGCGGATGCGGCGCACCGGAACCCCGGCGCTCAGCGAGGAGGAGGGGCTGTGGCTGTTCGACGCGGCGGTCGCCGCCGACGCCCCGGCGCTCGTCCCGCTCCGCGTCGACCTGGCCGCGCTGCGGGCCCGTACGGACGAGGTCCCGGCCCTGCTGCGGGGCCTCGCCCCGGCCGGGCGCAGGCGGGCCGGGGCGGCGGCCGCCGTCCGGGAGGCCGGCGGGCTCGTGCGGAAGCTGCGCGGGCTGGACGAGGCAGCCAGGACGCGGGCCGTGCTGGACGAGGTGCTGAGCCATGCCGCCGAGGTCCTGGGGCATGCGGACGCCGGGGCGGTGGACGCCGAAGCGGGCTTCCTGGAGGCCGGGTTCGACTCGCTGACCGCCGTGGAACTCCGTAACCGGCTCAACGCCGCCTGCGGGCTCTCGCTGCCCGCCATGGTCGTCTTCGACAGCCGCAACCCGCTGGAGCTGGCCCGGCTCGTCGCCGGCCGGCTGGCCGCCGAAGGGGGCGAAGCCGGGGCGGACGCCACGCCCGCCCCGGCGGCGGCGAGTCCGCTCGACGACACCCTGTACGGGCTGTTCCTGGACGCCATCATGGCGGGGAACATCAAGCCGGGCCTGGCGATGCTGCGCGCGGTGGCCGCACTGCGGCCCTCGTTCGCCACGGCCGCCGACCTGGACGCGCTGCCCGAGGCGGTCTCGTACGGGGCACGGGCCAAGGGCGAGGGGGGCGGGCGGGCGCCCCGGCTGATCTGCCTCAGCACGCCCACCGTCGCCGGCGGCGTGCACCAGCACGCACGGCTCGCTGCCAGGCTGTCCGTGCCGGTGTCCGGCATTCCGACGCCCGGCTTCGGACGTGGTGAGTCGCTGCCGGAGTCGTTCGAGGCGGCCGTGGACGTCCTCGCCGAGGCCGTGCTGCGTACGGCGGACGGGGAACCGTTCGTCCTGCTCGGCTTCTCCTCCGGCGGGCTCCTCGCCCACGCCACCGTCGCCCGTCTGGAGCGGGTGCACGGGGTGCGGCCGGCCGGGCTCGTCCTGCTGGACACGTACTACATGGGCGCGGCCAACGACGCGATCTTCGACCAGATGGCGTCCGCCGTCCCCGACAAGGCCGCGACGCTCGGTGCGTTCAGCAGCGCCGAACTCTCCGCGATGGGCCGGTACGTGGAACTGCTGCCGCAGTTCACGCAGGCCGACATCGAGGCGCCGGTGCTGTTCGTCCGGGCCGGGGACCTGTTCGAGGCGGGCGAGCGGGCCGGCGTCGGCGAGGGCGGCTGGCAGGCCGACTGGAACGGCGCCGACACCGTCGCGACCGTGCCCGGCACGCATTTCACCATCGTCGAACAGCACGTCGACACGACGGCACCCGTCATCGACGGCTGGCTGAAGGACCTGAAGGAGCGGATCTCCTCGTGAACACGCACCACCCCGTGAGGGACCTGAACACGCACCACCCCGTGAGGGGCCTGGACAAGGCATCCGGACGAGCAGCGGAGGCGGGCCGATGAGCCTGAGTACGGAGCACCCGGCGGCGGTCGGCGCGCCGGCCGAACGCATCCACGAGTTCATGCTGGCCGCGGCCCGGACCGCGCCGGACAGCCCGGCCGCCTGGGAGGCCGCCGAGGACGGCACGCCGCGCGTCCTCAGCTACCGGCAGCTGGAGCGCAGGGCGCACGACTACGCGGTGACCCTGGACTCCCTGGGGCTCGACATCGGCGACCGGGTCGTCCTGGAGAGCGACAACTCGGCCGCCGCCGTGGCCGCGCTGCTCGCCTGCTCGATGCTCGGGCTCACCTTCATCCCGGTGAGCCCCGAAGTGCCGGACCCCCGGCTGCGGTCGATCATCGACACGGCGGAGCCGGCGCTGCACCTGCAGACGGAGAAGGGCACCCGTGACGGCATCCCGTCCGGCATCGGCACGGCCCGCTTCGGCCCGGACGGGGTGACCGTGGAGCGCGCCCCCGCGGCGCGCGTCCGGCACCGGCGCGATGCGGTCACCACCGACGCCGCGTACATGATCTTCACCTCGGGCACGACGGGCCGCCCCAAGGGAGTGGTGATGAGCCACCGGGGCGTGCTGTCGTTCTACCGGGGCATGCTGCGGCACTCCGTCGTCACACCGCAGGACCGGCTCGCGACGACCTCGCCCCTCCAGTTCGACTTCGCCCTGCTCGACATCGGCCTGGCCCTCGGGTCGGGCGCGCAGCTCATTCCCGTACCGCGTGAACTCATGCACTGGCCGCGGCGGTTTCTGCGGTTCCTCGCGGACACGGGGGCCACGCAGGTGGACGGGGTGCCGTCCATCTGGCGGCCGGTGCTGCGCCACGAGGCGACCGGACTCGCCGCGCTGGCGGGGCAGATACGCGGGGTGCTGTTCTCCGGTGAGGCGTTCCCGCTTCCCGAACTGCGTCAACTGCAAACGCTGCTGGGCCCGGTACGGGTGGTGAACTGCTTCGGCCCGACCGAGGCGATGGCGTTCTCCCTCACCGATGTGCCCAACCCGCTGCCCGAGAACATCGACAAGCTGTCCATCGGCTTCGCGTATCCGGGCGCCGAGATGCTGCTGATCGACGAGGAGGGCCGGCCGGTCGAGGAGCCGGGCGAGGTGGGCGAGATCCACCTGCGCGGCCCGTCCCTGTTCACCGGCTACTGGGACGACCCCGAGGCCACCCGCTCCGTCCTCGTCCCGGACCCGCTCAACCCCCGGTCCGGGCAGCTCGTCTACAAGTCGAGCGACCTGGCGTACCGGGGCGAGAGCGGCGAGCTGTACTTCGTCGGCCGCTCCGACCTCCAGGTCAAGATGCGCGGCAACCGCGTCGAACTGGGCGAGATCGAGCGCCGGCTGCTTGAGTTCCCGGGCGTGGAGGCGGCGGCCGTCGTGGTCCGCCCGCGCCCCGGCGAGGACCCGGAGCTGTACGCGTACGTCGTTCCGGGCCGCGACTTCGACGCCCAGCCGGTCGCACTGAGCGCCTTCTGCAAGAAGACCCTCCCCGACTACATGATCCCCCGCAAGGTCACCCTGACCCCGTCCCTCCCCCTCACCCCGAACGGCAAAACGGACCGCAGAGCACTGGCGGCACGGGCGGCGGAGGAGGGGTAGGAACACCGATTTCTCAGCCGTACCAGGGCCCGGATCAAGCGCCAGGAAGTGCTTCGACTCCTGCCGGTTTGCCGCAGCCTGCCGTGACCTCTGGGGTTGGGCGGCCACGTGTGCGTGAGCATGTGGCGAGAATCGGGCTACCTGGACACTGTTGCAGGAGAGAAACTCAGAGAAATTCCTTCTCTGAGGAGAACGCCATGAGGTTACGGTTCATCGGCAGCACCAGTGGCGGCGGCGGATGCCCCTCGGTCTATGAGACCGACCGGGGTACCGTGGTCGTCCAAGGCTGGAAGATCAACCCGGATGACCAGGCGTACGGAGACGTGCGGGACATGGCCGACGACGAGGACGTTCTCGAGGTGCCCCGAGAGCTGCTGGAGCGGTTCGCTCCGAAGCGCGCGGAGGGCAGCATCGGGCTCGTCAGTGGCGCCGCGTTCGACGAGCTGTTCACCACCTTCGCGCACACGGCCCGGCGGCTGGAGACCCGTACGCACTACGACATCGAGAACGAGCGTGAGTCCTTCGCGCAGTTCCTCGATGGCGAAGAGGTCGATCTCGCCTGGTTCTCCCCGTGGCTCGACACCATGCGCGAGCAGACGGCGGCCGGCAAGACAGTGAGCCGGGTCCGCGTCGTGCCACCGGAGCTGACGGACTATCTGCGGTACGAACTCCACCTCGCGGAGAGCAACACCGCTGCGGGGGAGGACATCCGGTACCTGGACCGGGAGACCGCCAACCGCTTCGTGCTGCCCGACCGGGACTTCTGGCTGTTCGACTCCAGCATCCTCGCGGTCCTCCACTTCACCGACGAGGGCCACCTCCTCGGGGCGGAGGTCATCACCGACCCCGCAGTCGTCGTGGAGCACGCCCGCTGGCTCGACGCGGCTTTCCACCACGCCCGTCCCTTCCGCGAGTTCGTCAAGGAGCATCCGCCGCGTTGAGCACTGCACGACAGGGCGTCCACGAAGCCCGAGAAGAACTGGGCGGACGCCTGCGTGCCATCCGTACGGCTGCCGGCATCGACGGGCGCACTCTGGCAAAGCGTCTGGGCTGGGCACCGAGCAAGATCTCCAAGATCCAGCTCGGCCGCCAGGCCCCGACGGCCGGCGACATAACAGCCTGGACGGCCGCCTGTGGTGTCCCCGAGGCGGCTGCCGAGCTGCACTTGCTGCTGCGCGATCTGGACAGCCGGTACGCGGAGTGGCGTCGGCAGCTACGGGAGGGCCACGCAGCGGTCCAGCGGTCGTGGGCGGAGACGGAAGCCGCCGCCAAGACCGTCCGCGCGTTCGAACCGTGCTGGGTTCCCGGTCTCTTGCAGACGGCCGACTACGCCGCCGCCCGGTTCCGCGAGCACGCCCGCTTGAACGGAAGCCGGCCCGACACGGACGCCGCCGTCGCGGCACGGCTGGCCCGGCAGGAAGTGCTGTACTCGCCCGGCCGTAAACGCTGGCACATCCTGCTGACGGAGGCGGCGCTGCTGTACGGGCTGGCGCCTGCCCCGGTGATGCGCGCGCAGATCGACCGCTTGGTCTCCGCGAGCACCCTGCCGGCCGTGCGGCTCGGCATCGTCCCCATGAGGACCCGGCTTCCCGTCTCGCCCGTACACGGCTTCTGGGTCTTCGACGACCATCAGGTGATCGTCGAGGTCGTCAGTGCCGAGCTGCGGCTGGCGCTGCCCGAAGAAGTGGCCCAGTACCGGAAGGTCTTCGACCTGCTGGCGCAGAGCGCGCTGTATGACGCCGAAGCCAGGCAGCTGCTCATGGCAGCGGCCGATGGCTGGATCTGAGAAATACCGAGAAATTTCTTTGCTGCTTCCCGTCGCCTTGCCCGACCTTGATTACGCAGGCGGCCCACATCGACACGCAACGTGCTGGTGGGGTCGAGGTCATCGACCAGCAGGAGGAGCACATGAGCACAGTGACGGAAGCCGGCGTGCGACTGGAGGAACTGGGCAGGTTCTTCGCCATCACAGCTCGCCGATTCGACGCCGGGCAGTCGGCCCCGGAGATGTTCAGCACGGCGATCGACGCCGCGTGGCACCGATTGGCCCAGGACCCGCAGGCACACCGTGCGTTCACAACCGAGCACGCGGGGCAGGAGCTGATCCATGCCGAGACTTCCGGGCGCGGCCCCATCGCCTGGGTGGGTGAGTACGAGGAGTCGTACGGCCCACTGCCGGAGATCTGGTTCACCACTGCCGACGGCAGCCTCGACATCGGAGCCCTCTCCGCCTACCGGGAGACCGGCCGCGTTGTCGCGGAGTGGAACTGCTCCCCGGCCCCGAGCGACGGCGACCGGTGATCGCCTGATGGCCGTGTGCACCGGCGGAGCGTCCCGGCCGACCGCCGGGGCGCTCCGCCTCGTCGAAGGCAGATCGGTGCGACCGACGTGCGTGGACGTTGAAGGCTATGCGGCGTCGATGTTCGCGTACTGCCCGTACCTCGAAGCGTCCATGGTGCGAGGAATGACCGGGTGGACCGTCTACGAAATCGTTCCCGGAGCCCACCGAGAGGCCGTGGAAGTCGAGTTGTTCCATGTTGCTGTGCAGGCCGCCGAATGGGTTCGGCCGCTGATGAGGCGTCGCCACGGCGCTCTCGCGTGCGAGAACATCGTCATCCTCGGCAATGCTGCGGACGCGGACCACAGTGAGGTGATGGCCTGGCCGCACTGGGCTCTCAAGCACCTCTACGGGCCGGTGGGGGTGATGTTCGGCAAGTTCGCCCAGAGGGCGCGGGAGTGCGACAGGTTCGGCCGGAGCATCCCTTCCGCCCCGGTCTCCTTCCTTCCGGTACGGGCGTCCGTCCGGTCACGCGATCCACAGTTCCTGCATGACACTCCCGATCTCGCACAGTGCCTGGCCGGCGCTGACGACGACGGCCGTGACGTGTTCGAGCACATCCCTTGCGACTGGAAGGCGGTACGGGCATGGGCGGCTTCGCTTCCTGTCCCCCAGAGGCGGTAGCGGCTGCGGAGGCTCTCTGCGGCCCGGTCTCGCTGACGGGGATCACCGAACGGCGCGGTACGGCGGTCTGGAAGGCTGAGGGCTCGCTCAGCCGAGTTGCGGTCAAGGTCGGATACGGCGCCGAGGGAGCCGAGAGCACTGCGCGGGAAGCGGCGACTCTCGACGCCCTGCCCGAATACACCGTCGTCACCGGCGGCTCGGGTGCCGACGTCTGGTACGTCACACCGTGGCTGGACGGGCCGTCCACCTGGGGTCTGTTCGGTCCGGTAAGGGAGGGCAGCGAGGACCGGATGTTCCCTCTTGCCGGAGCAGTGGGGCTGTGCCGGGCGGTCGCCGACTTCCATGCCGCCGGTTGGGTGCACGGTGACCTGCAACCCGCCCACGGCATCCACACCGCCTCCGGCGTGAGGTTGATCGACTTCGCGTGGTCGTGGCGCGAGGGAACCGATCCGTGGCGCGAGTTCAGCGGCGGCATCACCCACCTGATCGCCCCGGAGCTCGCCGCGCGGATCGCCACCGGCCCGCAACCGGTGAAGCCAGCGCCCGCTGCGGACGTCTACGCACTGGCCGGCGTGCTCTGGACCTGCACCACGGGCCGATGGCCGCTGGACTACGAGGCCGTCGGCATCACGGTGAAGGGCACGAGCCCTGCCGAGCTGCGGAAGGCCATCAGCGCGGGCATCCCGCTCACCGAGGCGCGACCGTGGCCACGGTTCCAACACGTGCTCGCCGCCGTCCTGACAGCCCAGGCAGCCGACCGGCCAACGGCCGGCGAACTCGCTGATCGCCTCGCGGAGGTTGCCTCGTGAACGTACGCCCGGCCTCTTCGGACGACGCCGGGGAATTGGCCCGTATCCACGCCGACATGGTAGGAGCCGACACTACCGAACCGTGGCAGGACCGGCTCGCCGAGCACCTGCGCCATCACCTGGGCGGCACCCGGCTCGCCGCGTTCGTGGTCGACGATCCGGAGGGCGGTCTCGCGGCGTGTGCGATGGGCGTGGTCCATCAAGGGCTGCCGGGCCCCGATCACGCCGGGATCTTCGGGCAGATCCAGACCGTCGCCACCGAGGCACGCTTCCGGCGGCGGGGCTACGGCCGCGCCGTCACTCAGGCGCTCATGGACTGGCTGACCGGGCAGGGCTGCACTCTGCTCACCCTGACGGCCAGCGACGCGGGAAGGCCGCTGTACGCATCGCTGGGCTTTACCCCGAACACGCGCGCGATGCGTCTGGTCGGGAAGCCGTACCACCGCGCCTGACGTGGCGGCGCCTCGCGCGCGGGTGCTGCCGTGCGCCCCGAGTCGGCGCTACTCGCGCGTGAGCGCCTCCCGGACCGCCTCGGTGTCCGTGCCGTCGGCGAGGTTGACCGCCTGGTCGACCAGCCAGGTGTCGTGTTCGCCGGGGACGAGGCGGGTTGCCGTGTGGTTGTGCATGCCGTTCCCGGCGGGGCCGAAGGAAACCCGTAGGCCGATACCTGCCGGGTGCCGACCGTGGGCCGGCAGTTCGACGGGACGGCCCGTGGTCACTCGTATCCCCGACGCGTCGCGTGTCGGGGCGAAGCCCCGGATGTCGATGCACTCGGCGATCGTGTCGGCGCCCCAGCTCCGTCGCAGACGGTCGGTGACGGCCCTGCACGCGGTTTCCCAGTCCTGGCCCAATTGGGCCTGCTGGTAGGCCCGCGCGGCCTCGACCGCGGCCGTCGAGCGGTTCTCGCTGCCGCTGCCGCTGCCGCTGCCGCTGCTGCCGTCGCCGTTGTCACCGGCGCCGGCGGAGGCGTCACCGCCGCAGCCCGCCGTCGCCAGGACCGCCGCCACCACCAGCGCCATGCCCGCCGCACCCCGTGCACCCATGTCCGTCCCCCTCGTCCGTCTGCCGACGCTGCATTTCAGCACACAGCCGCAGGCGCGCTTCATACCCGGGCGCAAGCACCGGCCACCCCTATTCGGGGCCCTGAATGCACCCCTGTTCCCGTGCGCGCAGGGCCCCTACGCGTCGGTACTTCCGTTCACTGATACGTACGTCCCGTCCCCCCAGCATTGGACCGTCTCCATGACCAGCTCCCAGAGCGAGAACGCACCTACCGGACCGGAGGCCAGAGCGGGCCGGAAGGAATGGATCGCCCTCGGCGTTCTGCTCCTGCCCGTGCTGCTCGTCTCCATGGACCTGACCGTCCTCTACTTCGCGATTCCGTCCATCAGCGAGGACCTGCGGCCGTCCGGCAGCCAGCAGCTGTGGATGATCGACATCTACGGCTTCGTGCTCGCCGGTGTCCTGCTCACCATGGGGGCGCTCGGCGACCGCATCGGGCGCAGGCGGCTGCTGCTGATGGGGGCCGTGGTCTTCGGCGCCGGATCGCTGCTCGCCGCGTACGCCAACAGCCCCGAGATGGTGATCAGCGCGCGGGCGTTCCAGGGCCTCGGCGGTGCCACGCTGATGCCGTCCACGCTGGCGCTGATCCGGAACATCTTCCGGGAGCAGACCCAGCGGCGTACCGCCATCGCCGTCTGGTCGACGGGCATGGCCGCCGGGGCCGCGCTCGGGCCCGTGGTCAGCGGGGCGCTGCTCGCCGGGTTCTGGTGGGGGTCGGTGTTCCTGATCAACGTGCCCGTGATGGTGCTGCTGCTGGTCGCGGGGCCGTTCCTGCTGCCGGAGTTCAAGGACCCCGCCGCCGGGAGGTTCGACCTGATCAGCGCCGTGCTGTCGCTGGCCGTGATCCTGCCCGTCGTCTACGGGTTCAAGAAGATCGCCGTGGACGGGTTCACCGTGCCGTACGTCCTGGCGATCGTCGTCGGGCTCGCGATCATTCCGGTGTTCCTGCGCCGGCAGCGCACCAGCGCCGACCCGATGATCGACGTATCGCTGTTCCGCAACCGGGCCTTCGGCGCGTCCGTGACCGTCAACATGCTCGCCTGCTTCACCCTCGTCGGGTACTCGCTGTTCTCCACGCAGTACCTGCAGTCCGTGCTCGGCATGAGCGCGCTGAAGTCCGCGCTGTGGACCATCCCCGGCACCGTCGCGGTCGGTGCGGTCGTGCCGCTCGCCACCGTGCTCGTGCGGACCGTGCGCCCGGCCGTCATCATCGCCGCCGGGTTCGGGCTCGCCACCGCCGCGCTGCTGATGCTCACCCAGGTCCCCGCCGAGGACGGGCTCGTCATCATCCTGATCGGCATCATCGCCCTCGCGGTGGGCCTCACCCCGGTCCTCACCCTGGTCACCGAACTCGTCGTCGGCCAGGTGCCGCCGGAGCGCGCCGGGACCGCGTCCGCGCTGCTGCAGACCTGCCAGGAGCTGGGCGGTGCCCTCGGCGTCGCCGTCCTCGGCTCCATCGGCGCCACCGCCTACCGCAACAGCTCCGCGCTGGACGACCCCGCCGGGGTGCCGGCCGACGCGCTGGACGCCGCCCGCGAGACGATCGGCGGCGCGCTGGCGGCGGCGTCCCGGCTGCCCGGTGAGGCGGGCGGGAACCTGGTGGACGCGGCCCGTGCCGCCTTCACCACGGAGGTGCACGCCGCCTCCCTGGCCGGGGCGGTCGTGATGGCGGGCGCGATCGTCGTGGCGCTCGTCGGGCTGCGGTCCGTCCAGCAGGACAACGCGAAGGCGGCGGAACCGGCGGAGTCCGCGGAGGGCGGGGCGCCCGCCGCGCAGGCCGGGGCGCAGGAGCCGGGCGCGGGGCTCGCGTAGCACCCCGCGCCCTACCCCGTCACCGCCCCGCGCGAACATCCCGCGAGGGGTCTCTCAGCAGCCGTCCAGGAGTACGTCCCCCGTTGCTCCTGGGCGGCTTCGCCGTGCGTGCCGGCGGGCAGGGGTGGGCGCGCTTCGTAAGGGTCCGGCTGGGGTCTGTTCTGGGGTCCGGTGGCCGATTCGCGTCCCTAGCATCGCATCGTGTTCGAGCAGACGCTCGAACTGCCAGGCATCAGGCTGGAGGAATATCCGCATGTCCCTGCTGGCAACCGATCCTGCCGAGGCGGCCCGGTTCCGCGCCTACGGACCACGGCAGCTCGATGAGATCGCCGAACGCCACGGCCTGCCCGCCGACATTCGGGAGACCGTCCGGCTCGTGTCGATGGTGCTGCCCTTCCGGGTCAACGAGTACGTCCTGTCGCAGCTGATCGACTGGGACCGCATCCCGGACGATCCGATGTTCCAACTCGTCTTCCCGCAGAAGGGGATGCTCAGCGAGCGGAACGAACGGGAGCTGGCCGCCCTCTCCGCCGACCCGGCGGGCAAGGTCGCGCTGCGCGCGCTGGTGCAGCAGATACGCGGCGGGCTCAACCCGCACCCCTCCGGGCAGAAGGAACTCAACGTCCCCACCCGTGACGGCGCCGAACTCCCCGGACTCCAGCACAAGTACCGCGAGACGGTGCTGTACTTCCCGAGCCAGGGCCAGACCTGCCACGCCTACTGCACGTACTGCTTCCGCTGGGCGCAGTTCGTCGGCGACAGCGAACTGCGGTTCGCCGCACCCGACCCGCGTGGCCTGATCTCGTATCTGGAGGCGCATCCGGACGCGGGCGACGTGCTCGTCACCGGCGGCGACCCGATGGTGATGTCCACCGCGCGGCTGCGCACCCACCTGGAGCCGCTGCTCTCGCTGGAGAGCGTGCGCACCATCCGGATCGGCACGAAGTCCGTGGCGTACTGGCCGCAGCGCTACGTCACCGACCCCGACGCCGACGACGCGCTGCGGCTGTTCGAGAAGGTCGTCGCCACCGGCCGCAACCTCGCCGTGATGGCGCATTTCAGCCACCCGCGCGAGCTGGAGACGGACCTCGCCCGGCGCGCGATCGCCCGCATCAGGTCCACCGGCGCGCTGGTCTACTGCCAGGCCCCGCTGATCGCCAGGGTCAACGACGATCCGGCCGTGTGGGCCCGGATGTGGCGGGCCGAACTCGCCGCCGGCGCCGTGCCGTACTACATGTTCGTGGAGCGCGACACCGGCCCGCACGACTACTTCCGGGTGCCGCTCGCGCGGGCGGCGGAGATCTACCGGGACGCGTACGCGACCCTGCCCGGCCTGGCCCGTACCGTGCGCGGGCCGGTGATGTCCGCGACCCCCGGCAAGGTGGCCGTCGACGGAGTCGTCGAGCGGGCCGAGGGGCTGTTCTTCCAGCTGCGCATGGTGCAGGCCCGCGACCCGAAGCTCGTCGGCCGCCCCTTCCTCGCGCACTACGACGCCGACGCGGCCTGGCTGGACGGGCTGCGCCTGGACCACTCGGTGCCCGCCGACATCGCCCGCGCGATCGCCGGACCGGCGTGGTCGCGCGAACCGGAACTCTTCGGCAGCCGCACCGCGGCCGCCGGGGTGGGGAGCCAGGCGTGAATCCCATGAGCATGTCGCCCAATCTCGCCCTCAACCAGATCGTCGCGGAGCGCCAGGCGGCCGGTGAGCGCATCGTCCACCTCGGCTTCGGCGAGTCGCGGCTGCCGGCCTTCGGGCCGCTGATGGACCGCCTCGCGGCGGGCGCGGTCCGCAACGCGTACGGGCCGGTGGCCGGTTCGCCGGGCGTACGGGAGGCCGTCGCCGGGTACTTCGGCCGGCGCCGGCTGCCCACCGGGCCGGACCAGATCGTCGTCGCGCCGGGCAGCAAGCCGCTGCTGATGGCCCTCGACCTCACCGTGCCCGGCGATGTGCTGCTGCCCCGGCCCGCCTGGAACACCTACGCGCCGCAGGCCCGGCTGGCCGGCAAGGAGCCGATCGCCGTGCCGATCCCCGCGGAGTGCGGCGGGGTGCCCGACCCGGCCCTGCTGCGCGACCGCATCCGGGCCGCCCGCGCCGAGGGGTACGACCCGCGCCTCATGATCCTGACGCTGCCGGACAACCCGACCGGCACCCTCGCCTCCGCCGCGATGATCCGCGAACTGTGCGCCGTCGCCGAGGAGGAGAACCTGCTCATCGTCTCGGACGAGATCTACCGGGACGTCGTGCACGACCCGGACGCCGACTACCTCAGCCCCGCCGAGGTGGCGCCCGCCCGCACCGTCGTCTGCACCGGGCTCAGCAAGTCCCTGGCGCTGGGCGGCTGGCGGATCGGCGCGGCCCGCTTCCCCGAGGGGCCGTGGGGGGAGGCGATCCGGGCCGGGGTCGCCTCGGTGGCCAGCGAGGTGTGGTCCACGCTGCCGGGCCCGATGCAGGAGGTGGCCGAGTACGCCTTCGGGGAGCCCGAGGAGATCCGCGAGCGGCTGCGCGCCGGCGCCCGGCTGCACGGGGCCGTGGCGCGCGAGGTGCACCGCATCGTCGTCGGGGCCGGGGCGCGCTGCCGGCCGCCCACCGGCGCGTTCTACGTCTACCCGGACTTCGAGCCGGTCCGCGAGGAGCTGGCCAAGCACGACGTGACCGATTCGGCGTCGCTGGCGGGCCGGATGCTGGACCTGGGCATCGCCGTCCTCGCTGGGCACCTCCTCGGCGACGAGCCGGGGGCCCTGCGCTTCAAATGCGCGACGAGCATGCTCTACGGCGAGAACGCCGAGCAGCAGGAAACGGCACTGGCCGCCGCCGACCCGCTCGCCGTGCCGCATGTCCGCTCGGTGCTGGATCGGATCGAAGAAGGATTCCAGCGGCTGCTGTAAAAGATCCGGCGGTTTCCCGGAAAAGGGAGCGGCCCGACTCGGATTCATCGTCCTTGTCGGGCCGGGCAGCGGTTCCCTTTTCTCACGCGGCGGATTCTGTTTTGGTGATCAGTGTGTTCCACAGGATGTCCGGGCTGGCGAAGTTCTCCAGCTTCAGGGCGTCGTCCAGGAAACGCACCGAGTAGGCGCTCTCCAGTGCGGCGAGCAGCTCGATCGTGCCCATGGAGTCCAGCCCGAGTTCCTTGAGGCGGGAATCGTCGGACAGTTTCTCGGCCGGGTCGAGATAGGGCAGGAACGGACGGATGACGGCCTCGAAGGCTTCGTCCCAGGTGTGATTCGTGAGTTCTGGCATACGGGAATGATGGGGGCGCCCGTCGGTGGCTGTCAATGCGTCCCGAAAATGTCAGGAAGGCGTCCGGAGAAATTCCCGACGATGTGCCGGGAAATGAGGAGCGGAAATGGAACCAATGGCGTCGAAGGCGCTGCACGCGCGTTTCCTGCGGGGCCTGGAGAAATCCCCGGCCGGTGTCGCCGTCCGGGTGGGCGGCGACACCGTGGACTACACGACAGCCCATGCGACCGCCCTGGCCTGGGCGGGCGCCCTGCTCGCCGCCCCCGGCGGCCCGCCGAACGCCGTCGGCATCCTGACCGGCCGCAGCACCACCGCGTACCTCGGCATCCTGGCCGCCCTGTACGCGGGCCTGCCGGCCGTTCCGATCCCGGCCGGCTTCCCCGTGGGCAAGGTCGTCTCGATGCTCGGCGCGGCCGGGGTCTCCGCGCTGGTCGTGGACGGGGAGGGCGCGGCCCTGCTCGCCGGGGGCACCGGGGCCGAACTGGGCGGCCTGCCCGTGCTCGCCCCCCACCTGGACCGGGCCGGCGCCGAGGCCCTGGCCGCGGCCACCGGGCTGCCGGTACTGGCCGCCGCTGCGGAGACCGCGCTCGCCGGACCCCGGGACGCGGCGCCCGACGACGTCGCGTACATCCTGTTCACCTCGGGCTCCACCGGGCGCCCCAAGGGGGTCCGGCTCACCCACGGCAACACGGCGCACTACTTCGGGCTGATGGACGCCTGGTACGACTTCCGCGCCGACGACGTCTTCTCGCAGGCGGCCGGGCTCAACTGGGACTCCGCGGTCTCCGACCTGTGGTGCGCCTGGGCGGCCGGGGCGCCGCTGGTGTCGGTGCCGCCGCACGCGTACCGCGATCTGCCCGGCTTCGTCGCGGAGCACGGGATCACCGTGTGGTTCTCGGCGCCGAGCGTGATCTCGCTGTCCCGGCGCACCGGACGGCTGCTGCCCGGCTCGATGCCGACGCTGCGCTGGACGTACTTCGGCGGCGAGGCCCTCCAGTTCGAGGACACCGACGCCTGGCAGCGGGCCGCGCCCGGCTCCGCGGTGATCAACGTCTACGGCCCGACCGAGATGACCATCACCACGCACCGCCACCGCTGGTCGCCCGAGGAGTCGGTGCGGCTCGGCGTCAACGGCGTCGTCCCGCTGGGGCTGCTCCACGAGGGCCACGCGGAGCTGCTGCTCGACGAGCGGGGCGAGGAGGCGGCGGACGAGGGCGAACTCTGGCTCGCTGGGCCGCAGCTGTCGGCCGGCTACCTCGACGCGGAGGACGGGCACGGCAAGTACCTGGAGCGGGACGGGCTGCGCTGGTACCGCACGGGGGACCGGGTCCGGCGGCTCGCGGACGGGCAGCTGGTGTACCTGGGCCGGATGGACTCCCAGGTGCAGGTGCAGGGCTACCGGGTCGAACTGGCCGAGGTGGAGCACGCGCTGCGGGCGGCGTCGCCGGTCACGGGCGCGGTCGTGGTCGGCGTACCGGTGGCCAACAGCACCGAGCTTGTCGCGTTCTACCTCGGTGAGCAGCGCGCCCCGAGGGACTTCCATCGCGATCTGGCGGCCGTCCTGCCGCCGCAGCTGATCCCGCGCCACTACCACCGGCTGGACGAGTTCCCGCTCAACACCAACAAGAAGACCGACCGGCTGGCGCTGACCGCGCTCGCGGCGGAACGGCACGGCGCGAAGGCGCGGGACACCGCGCCCGCGCCGGTGGCCGGGGCCCCGCGCGCCGCGTGAACCGTACCGGCGTCCGGCTCGGGGCCGTCGCGGCCCCCACCACAGACCCCACAAGCACCACCGGCACAGACCCCACAAGCACCACCGGCACAGGCACGACAGGCACGACAGGCACGACAGGCACGACAGGCACGACAGGCACGACAGGCATCACAGGCACCACACGCACTTCGTCACCACCGTCCTCGGGAGGACAGTCAGTCATGTTCACAAGACCCCGGTCGCCTCGGAAGACGGCCCGCAGGCTCACCCTGTTCGCCACCGTGGCCATGGCGACCACCCTCGCCATCGCCCCGGCCAACGCGTGCGGCCCGCAGGCCCAGTGGACGACCGGCGGCCACGACCTGGCCAACAGCCGCTCCGCAACGGGCGAGTACAAGATCACCACGGACAACGCGAGCCGGCTGAAGGCCAAGTGGACGTACGCCACGCACGGCGACGTGTCGGCCACGCCGGCCGTCGTCGACGGCGCCGTCTACTTCCCGGACTGGGGCGGCTATCTGCACAAGATCAACGCGAAGACGGGCGCGCCGATCTGGTCGCACAAGATCTCCGAGTACACCGGCGACGCGGCCTCCGTCTCCCGGTCCAGCCCGACCGTCGTCAACGGCAGGGTCTACATAGCCGACTGGACGAAGGCCGTGCTCATCACGGTCGACGCCCGGACCGGCGACAAGATCTGGACCCGTGAGATCGACACGCAGTACAAGGCCGTGCTGACCCAGTCGCCGGTCGTCCACGACGGGATCATCTACCAGGGCGTCTCCTCGCGCGAGTCGGAGGGCGCCTACGACCCCACGTACCCCTGCTGCACCTTCCGCGGCAGCGTGAACGCCATCTCCGCGAAGACCGGCAAGGTGCTGTGGCGGCAGTTCACCACCCCGGACAACGGCGGCAGGGCCGGCGGCTACAGCGGTGTCGCCGTGTGGGGCACCCCGGCGCTGGACCCCTCGACCCACACGGTGTACTTCACCACCGGCAACAACTACACCGTCCCGAAGGAGGTGTCCGACTGCCAGACGGCCGGCGGCACCCCCGCCGAGTGCTACCAGGAGGACAACTACGTCGACACGGTCCTGGCCCTGGACATGTACACGGGCCGGATCAAGTGGCACACCGGCGCCAAGCGGTTCGACGCCTGGAACACCGGCTGCCTGCCGGGGCTCCCGCCGAACAACTGCCCGCCGAACCCCGGCTACGACTACGACTTCGGTGACGGCGCCCACCTGTTCACCATCAAGGGCGCGGACGGCCGGGCCCGCAAGGTGATCGGCGCGGGCGAGAAGAGCGGCGAGTACTGGCTGATGGACGCCGCCACCGGCGAGGTCGTCTGGAGCGCGGCGGCCGGTCCCGGCGGACACGTCGGCGGCATCGAGTGGGGCACCGCCTTCGACGGGAAGCGGATCTACCTGGCCGAGGCCAACTTCAACAAGCTCGACTACCAGCTGGCGGACGGCTCCACCACCAACCGCAGCTCCTTCGCCGCGCTCGACCCGCAGACCGGCGAGATCATCTGGCAGGTCGCGGACCGCACCGACGGATTCGCCTGGGGCGCCCTGACCGCCGCGAACGGCGTCGTCTTCGGCGGCTCCACCAGCGGCCACATGTACGCCTTCGACGGCGCCACCGGTGAGTACCTGTGGGAGTTCGCCGCCCCGTACTCCTCCAACGCCGGCCCGGCGGTCGTGGACGGCACGGTCTACTGGGGCAACGGCTACGCCCGGTTCGCCGACGGCGCCGGCACCACCGGCAGCAGCACCGAGGGCACGTTCTACGCTTTCACGGTGGACGGCAGGTAACCCGGTACGCGGAAGGGGCCGGTGCCTTCGCGGGCACCGGCCCCTTCCGCACGTGTACGGCGCTCAGGCCGCGACCGGCATCCGGCGCCGCACCGGCTGCATCGCGGACCGGGGCGTCACCGGCACCACCTCGAAGTTCCGCGTGGTGCAGGCGACACGGGTGAACAGGCCGTCCGCCCCGGACACGCACAGCCGGCCCACGCCGCCCGCCCGCAGCGCCGCCACCACGTCCGGCCAGCACACCGTGCGCACGAAGCCGTCCAGCAGCATCCCGCGCACACCCGCGCCCGTCGTCACCGTCCGGCCGTCCTGGTCGGCGACCACCGGCAGCCGTGGGTCCGACCAGGTCAGCCCCGCGAAGATCTCCTCGTCCACCCGGTCGCGCAGCCCGTCGAACAGATACGAGTGCATCGGCGGCTTCATCGTGTACAGCGCCATCCCGCCGAGCGAGCGGATACGGCGCTGGAGCCAGTCCAGGACCGACTCGTGGACGGTCAGCATCGTGAAGTCCCGGTCCACCACACAGGCGATGTCGCTCCACTCGCCGCGCTCCTCCAGCTCCCGGCGCAGCTCCTCCACACCCTCCCGCGGTACCCGCGCGATCGACTGGGTGACCAGCGCCGGATGCTCGCGGGCGAAGTAGTCCTCCATCGTGTCCGCCAGCCGGGCCGTCATCGTCACCGCGTCGGCGAAGTCGAGCACTCCGGCGTACACGGCGGCGGCGCGGGCGCCGAAGCTGGGCCCGGTCACGTGCGACGGCTCGACCCCCAGCCGCTCCTCCGCCCAGCGGGCGAGCGCCAGGCAGTTCACCACGAAGGAGATCTGCCCGTAGCGCGAATAGTCGCCCTCGGTCCGCTGGTAGCGGTCGGCCAGCCGGTAGCCCAGGGCCTCGTCGGCGCGCGCGTACAGCTCGCGCGCGTGCGGGTTGACCAGCATGAAACGGGAGACCTCGGAGAAGGCCGTCGGCTGCATGCCGGGGAAGACGATCGCCGTACGCATCGCCTCTGCGGGTTCGGTGTGAGTGTCCATGCGGCGAGCGTCACCCGTACCCCCTCCCTCGGTGCACCCCTGCCGCCCCCTGAACCCGGCGCGCCCGCCGGGGCGCGCAAGCGAGCCGCAAGGGCCGTTGCGGAGGATCGGCGGGAACGAGGGCCGCACATCCACGGGCCCGAGACGCGAGGGGATGCCGCGGATGTCAGAGTCACGCTTCGCCACCTTCACCGAACTGCTCCGCGCCCGGACGGCCGAACTCGCCGGCCAGGACGTGCACGTCTTCCTCCGCGACACCGCGGACGGTCCGGTGGCCGAACACCTCACCTACGGAGAGCTGGACCGGGAGGCGAGACGCATCGCCGCCTGCCTCCAGAACTACGGCGTGACCGAACAGCCCGTGCTGCTCGCCTACTCCTCCACCGCGGAGTTCCTCAAGGGCTTCGCGGGCTGCCTGTACGCGGGAGCCGTCGCCGTCCCCGTCCCGCTGCCCGGCGAGGCCGGCCGCGACAAGCGCCTCAACCGGACCACCGCCGTGCTCAAGGACACCGGCGCCGCCGTCGTCCTCACCGAGACGTCCGCCGCCCCCGAGGTCGCGCTCTGGCTCGCCCGCAACACCCGCTCCACCGCCGAGTGCCTGGTCACCGACGTCCCCGAGATCGGCGACCCGGAGGCGTGGCGGCCCGTCGCGGCCCGCGCCGACGACCTGGTCTTCCTCCAGTACACCTCCGGCTCCGTCTCCGAACCGCGCGGCGTGACCGTCTCGCACCGCAACCTCCTCGCCAACCAGGCCAGCCTCCAGAAGCTGCTGCGCACCACCCGCGAGGACGTCTTCGGCAGCTGGCTGCCCTACTTCCACGACATGGGCCTGGTCGCGCACCTGCTGCACCCGATCCACCTCGGCAGCCACAGCGTCCAGGTCACCCCGCTCTCCTTCGTCAAGCGCCCGCTGCGCTGGCTCCAGGCCATCGACGAGTACGGCGTCACCGTCGGCGGCGGCCCCAACTTCTGCTACGACCTGTGCGTCCACCGGGTCAAGGACGAGCAGATCGCCGCGCTCGACCTGTCCCGCTGGCGCCTCGCCCTCAACGGCGCCGAACCGGTGCGCGCCGAGAGCCTGGACGCCTTCGCGGAGCGGTTCGCGCCCGCCGGCTTCCGGCCCGAGGCGCTGCGCCCCTGCTACGGCCTGGCGGAGGCCACGCTCGTCGTCTCCGGCGGCGCGCCCGGCACCCCGTACGTCCGCCGCGAGTTCGACCAGGCCGAGCTGGAGCGGGACCGGGCCGAGGCGGCCGGCACGGACGATCGGCGGCGCACGCTCGTCGGCTGCGGCGTCCCGGTGGACGCGGACGTACGGATCGTGGACCCGCTGACCCACCACGAGCTGCCGGCCGGCGCGGTCGGCGAGATATGGATACGCGGCTACGGCATCGCCCGCGGCTACTGGCGGCGACCCACCGAGACCGTGCGCACCTTCCGCGCCAGCCTCAACGACGAGGAGAGCAACTTCCTGCGGACCGGCGACCTCGGCATGCTGGTCGACGGGGAGCTGTTCGTCACCGGGCGGCTCAAGGAAGTCATCATCATCAACGGCCGCAACGTCTACCCGCAGGACGTCGAGTGGGCCGCCCGGACCGTCAGCCCCGCCCTGACCTTCGGCGCCGGAGCCGCGTTCTCCGTGGACGCCGGACGCGAGCACCTGGTGCTCGTCCAGGAGGTGCGCGGTGTCGCGGACAGCACCGAACTGCGCACCGTCGCCCAGAAGATCCAGGCCCTGATCGGCCAGGAATTCGAGATCCCGGCCGGCAACATCCTGCTGGTGCGCCCCGGCGCCGTGCGCCGCACCAGCAGCGGCAAGGTCCAGCGCACCCTGATGCGGACGCTGTTCCTGGACGGGGTGGTGCGCGGCGAGTACGAGGTGCTGACCCCGGACGTGTGGGCGCTGGCCCGCGCCGAGGACGTGCTGTTCGGGGGCGACCTGCTGCGGCCGGAGGGAGCCGACGGAGGAAGGCGGTGGTGACGACCCCGCCCACCGTGCTCGCGCCCTCCTCCGAGCAGGCCGCGCGGCGGCGCGAGAGCGCCGTCCGGGCCAGGGTCGCCGCCCTGGAGGACCTGTTCGGCGACCCGTCCGACCCGGCCAACCCGGCCGGCTACTCCGCGCTCCTGGAAGCCGACCGGGCCGCGGTGCCGTTCGCCGCGGGCGAGGCGCTGCTCGACGCGTTCGGCATCGCCGAGGAGTACGTGCCGCGCGCGCTCGGCGGCCGGCTCGACGCGATGGACACCCTGGTCCGGGTCATGCGGCCGGTGATGCGCCGCGACGTGGGCCTGGCCATCGGGCACGGCATGACCACCTTCATGGCCGCGTCCGACGTCTGGGCGACGGGCAGCGACCGCCAGCGCCAGTGGCTGGCCGGACTGCTGCGCGGGGGCGGCCGGGCCGCCATCGCCCAGCACGAGACGGCGCACAGCAACGACTTCGTCCGCAGCCAGGTCACCGCCCGGCGCGGCCCCGGCGGCTATCTGATCAGCGGCGGGAAGCCCCTGGTCAACAATCTGGAACGGGCCGGGGCACTGGTCCTGTTCTGCCGCACCGACCCGGCCCCGGGCAGCCGCAGCCACTCCGTGCTGCTGCTGGAGCCGGAGCAGCTGTCCGACGTCCACGCCGCCGTCACCGCCCGCCGCACCCCGGTCGGGCTGCGCGGCTGCCGGTTCGCGGGCGTCGAGTTCGACGACTGCCCGGTGCCCCGGTCCGCGCTGCTCGGGCCGGAGGGCAGCGGCATCGAGATCGCGCTGCGCTCCTTCCAGATCAGCCGGACCGTGATCGCCGCCACCGCCGTCGCCGCCCTGGACACCAGCCTGCGCACCGCCGTCCGCATCGACCGCGAGCAGTCCGGCGGCTGGCAGGGCCGGGGCACCGACAACAGCCGCACCGGGGCCGCCCTGACCAACGCCTTCGTCAGCCTGCTGCTGTACGACGCGCTCGCCGTGGTGGCCGCCCGCGCCCTGCATCTGCTGCCCGCCGAGACGAGCGTCACCTCGGCGGCGCTCAAGTACCTGATGCCGCGTGTGCTCGGCGAGACCATGTACGACCTGTCGATCGTCCTGGGCTCCGAGTTCTACACCCGCGAGGGCACCCGGGGCATCTTCCAGAAGCACGTCCGGGACGTGCCCGTGCTCAGCCTCGGCCACGCCGGCACCGTCGCCTGCCAGGCCACCGTCATCCCGCAGATGCCCCGGCTCGCCCGCCGCTCCTGGTTCGTCGAGGACGAGGCGCCCGCCGGGCTCTTCCGGCTGGACGGGGACCTGCCGCCGCTGCGCACCGAACGCCTCGCCCTGGCCTGCGGCCGGGACTCGCTCAGCGCCTCGCTGCTCGCGGTCGCCGCGCGCATCGACGGCCACGGCCCCGTGGAGCGCGCCCTGCGCACCCTGGCGGGGCTGCTCGTCGAGGAGTTCCGGGACGTGCGCGGCCGGGTGCTCCGCCTGGAGGCGGCCGGACCGGCCGGAAGCGCCCGGCCCGCCCGGTTCGCCCTGATGGACCGGTACACGCTGCTGCTCGCCGGGGCCGCCGTGCTGGGCGTCTGGGACCAGGCCCGGTACGGCCCCGACCCGTTCCTCGCCGACCCGTCCTGGGCCGCCGCCGCGCTGCACCGCATCTGCGGGCGGCTCGGCACCCGCGTCGCCGCCCTCCCCCCGGAGTGCGAGACGCGCCTGAGACACGAGGTCCAGCTCCGCTTCTCCACCCGGACCAGCTACGACCTCTACTCGACCCCGATTCCGGGTTGACCGAAGGAGTCCGCGATGACCATCCCCACCGGCCGGCACACCCTCGCCGCCGACACCGCGAAGGAGGACGGCGTGTACGCCTGGCTGTCGGCCCGCCTCTCGCTCTACCTGCGGCGGGCGCCGGAGACCATCGACCCGGCCGTGCCGCTCGCCGAGTACGGCATGGACTCGGTGGCGGCGCTCAGCCTCTGCGGCGACCTGGAGGAGGAGTTCGGCCTGGAGGTCGAGTCGACCCTGCTGTGGGACTTCCCGACCGTCAACGGCCTGGTCCGCCATCTGACCGCGGTGCTGCCGGACGGACCGGCGGGCGCGGCCCCCCTGCGGGACCAGAGCTGATGGGGGACATCGCCGTCGTCGGGATCGACTGCGCGTTCCCCGGAGCGGCGGGCGTCCAGGCGTACTGGGACCTGCTGGTGGGGGGCCGGGCCGGCATCGGGCCCGTCCCCGGCCGGCGCTGGGAGGCACGGGATTTCCCCGCGGCCGGTGACAGCGGCGGTTTCATCGACGACGCCGATGTCTTCGACAGCGACTTCTTCTCCATCACGCCGCGCGAGGCCGCCGCGATGGACCCGCACCAGCGGCTGCTGCTGCCCTGCGCCTGGCGGGCCCTGGAGGACGCGGGGCGCGCCCCCGGCGACCTCGCGGGCAGCGGGACCGGGGTGTTCGTCGGGGTGATGGGCGGCGAGTGGGGGCGCCTGACCATGAGCGACCTCGACCGGGTCACCCCGCTGCTCGGGTCCGGCAGCAGCGCCGGCATGGCCGCCAACCGGATCTCCTACCACTTCGACCTCACCGGCCCGAGCCTCGCCGTGGACACGGCCTGCTCCTCCTCGCTGGTCGCCGTCCACCTCGCCGCGAACTCGCTGCTGGCCGGGGAGTGCGACACCGCGCTGGCCGGCGGGGTCAACGTCGTCCTCTCGCCCTCGCTCGGCCTGGTCTACGGGCAGCTCGGGCTGGCCGCCGCCGACGGGCGGTGCAAGCCGTTCAGCGCCGAGGCGGACGGCCTCGGCCGCAGCGACGGTGTCGGCCTGGTGGTGCTGCGCCGGCTGGCGGACGCGGTCGAGGACGGCGACCGCGTCTACGCCGTGCTGCGCGGCAGCGCCGTCAACCAGGACGGCCGCAGCAACGGGATGATCGCTCCCAACCGCTGGTCCCAGGAGCGCGTCCTGAACGCCGCCTACCGGCGCGCCGGGGTCAGCCCCGCCGAGGTCGCCTTCGTGGAGGCCCACGGCACCGGGACCGTCCTCGGGGACGCCATCGAGTGCGCGGCGCTCGGCTCGGTGCACGGTGTCCCGCGCGAGGCGCCGTGCGCCATCGGCTCCGTCAAGGGCAACCTGGGGCACACCGAGGGCGCCGCCGGGATCGCCGGGTTCATCAAGACCGCGCTGGCCCTGCACCACCGCATCGTCCCGGCCAGCCTCTTCGCGGAGCGCGAGAACTCCCGGCTCCGGCTCGGCGAACGCGGTCTGCGGCTGCTCAAGTCCCCGGTCCGGCTGCCGCGCGGCGAGACCGTCGCCGGGGTGAGCAGCTTCGGCATGGGCGGCACGAACGCCCACGCCGTTCTCGCCAGCGCGCCCAGGACCCCCCGCGCGCCCAGGACCCCCCGCGCGGTCCCGGTCCGCGACCGCGCGGAGTCCGGTGCGGCCGGGGTGTTCACCGTCAGCGCCGACACCCCGGAGGCCCTGCGCCGCAACCTCGCCGCCCAGGCCGACGCGCTCGCCGCACGGCCCGGGGGCGGGGCGGCGGCGCTGTGCCGGAGCAGCAACCGGGTCAAGACCGGGCTGCCGCACCGCTTCGCGCTCACCGCCCGCGACACCGGCGAACTCGTGGCCGGACTGCGCCGGGCCGTGGAGCTGCGCACCCCCGCACCGGGCGAGCCGCATCCCGCCGGTGACCGGCCCTGGGGCCGCCCCGTGGTGGCGTTCCTCTTCACCGGCCAGGGCAGCGAGTACCCCGCGATGACGGCGGGCCTCTACCGCGAATCCCCGGCCTACCGGCGCCACTTCGACGCGGCCGACGCGGCGCTGGCCGCCCATCTGGGCCACTCGGTGCGCGAGGCGGTACTCGGCGAAGCCGCTGCGGCGCGGGAGGGCGGGGCCAGGGCCGGGGCCGGGGTCGAGGGTGGGCGGCCGGAGCTGGTTCAGCCGGCCCTCTTCGCCGTGGGCTATGCCCTCGCGCGCACCCTGGTCGACCTGGGCGTGACCCCGGCCGCCGTGCTCGGCCACAGCCTCGGTGAGTACGCCGCCGCCGTCACCGCCGGAGTCCTCACCCTGGACGAGGCGGCCGGGCTGGTCGTCCGGCGCGCCCGGCTCACGGCCGCACTGCCCTCCGGCGGCGGGATGACGAGCGTCGCGGCGGGCGCCGACGAGCTTGCCGCGGTGCTCGCGGCGGAGCCCGAAGTGGTGGTCGCCGCGCTCAACGGGCCGGCCGACACCGTGCTCTCCGGCCCGCTGGACGCGCTGGCCCGGATCGGCGAGGAGCTGGCCGGGCTCGGCATCCGGACCCGGCCGCTGGCCTCCCCGTATGCGTTCCACTCCGCCCAGCTGGCCCCGGTCGCCGCCGGACTGCGGGCCGCCCCCGTGCACTGTGGGCCCGCCGCGCTGCCGGTGGCCTCCACCCGGTACGGCCGGATGTTGCGCGACGAGCCGATGGACGCCGGGTACTGGGCGGGCCAGACGGAGGAGCCGGTGCTCTTCGACGCGGCGCTCGGCGCCCTCGTCCATGACATCGCCCCGACCCATCTGGTCGAGATCGGCCCCCGGCCCCAGCTCACCCGGATCGCCGCCCGCGCCGGAAGCCTGGGCGGCGCCGAACTCCTGCATCCCGCACCCGGACCCGAGGGCACCGGCAGAGATCTGGCGGAGACCGTCGCCGCCCTGTACCGCTGCGGACTCGACCCCGTCTGGGAGGAGCTGTACGCCCCGGAGCACCGGGTGCCCGAACCGCTCGCCCCGTACGTCTTCTCGTCCGCACAGCGCTACTGGGACCGGCCCCCGGCCTCCGTCGAGCCGAGGGTGGAGCGGCGGCCCGACATGCCCGCCGTTTCACGTGAAACGCCCATGAGTGAGGTTTCACGTGAAACGCCCAACGGGGAGACCGGCGACGACGATCCCGTGCTCGTCGCCGTGGTCGAAGCCGTCACCGAGGTCGGCGGCTATCCCACGGAACGTGTGGTGCGCGAGGCCCGTTTCCATGAGGACCTGGGCTTCGACTCAGTGATGATCATGCAACTCAAGAACCGGGTGGAAGCCCGGCTCCCGAGGGTCGGAGAGGTATCCGTGCAGCAGATGCTGCCCGCACTGCGCTCGGTCGGTTCGCTGGCCGAATTCCTGGACGGCGTGATCATGGCGAGGTCGGCATGACCGATGTCCATATCGCCGCGACCGGCACGGCGCTGCCCGGCGACCCGGTCGACAACGCCACGCTCGCCAAGCTGCTCGGCGCCAGCAAGGAGTGGATCGACCTCTTCGTCGGCACCCGGACCCGCTACTTCGGCTGGGACCCGGTCACCGGGGAGGTGCGCGGCTCGCTGGCCGACCTGTGCGCCGAAGCCGCCGCGCAGGCCGTACGGCACTCCGGGCTCGTCCTCGCGGACATCGAGTTCCTTGTGCTGGCCACGGCGACGCCGGACACCCTGCTGCCCACCACCGCCGCCGAGGTCGCGGACCGGCTCGGCCTCGACCATCTGCCCGTCTACCAGATCCAGGCGGGCTGCTCCGGCGCCGTTCAGGCCCTCGACCTGGGCCGCAGCCTGATCGCGGGCGGGCGGCAGGCCGGGCTCGTGATCGGCGGCGATGTCACGCACCGCTTTCTGTCGCCCCGGCAGGACGCGGCGAAGATCCCCAGCGGCGAACTCGTCAACTATGTGCTGTTCGGGGACGGGGCCGGTGCCGCCGTCCTCACCGCCGAACCCGAGGGCGAGCGGATCGCCGTGCGCTCCGTGCTCAACTCCTGGACCGGACGCGGCCGCCGGCCCGGACAGCTCCTCGACTGGTACGGCACCACCGACCGCGACTCCGACCGGCCGATGCTCGCCGAGGACTACAAGGCGATCGAGGAGCATGTGCCGCCGATCGCCTCGGAGATCCTCTGGGACCTGCTCGGCGGGCTCGGCTGGGAGCTGGACGGCATCGGATACCTGCTGCCGCCCCAGCTCTCCGAGCGGATGACCGCCCGCATCGTGGAGCGGCTGCCCGACTGTCCGGCCCGGAAGGTGTCCTGCGTCGCCGACACCGGCAACACCGGCAACGCGCTGCCGTTCCTCCAGCTCGACCGGCTGGTCCCCGAACTCGCGGAGGGCGACCGGGCGATCGGGCTGTGCGTGGAGTCCAGCCGGTGGATCAGGGCCGGATTCGCCCTGGAGAAGGTGTGAGGTGGCGATGACCTCGGGACTGGACCGCCTCCGCGACCTGCGCAAGCGCGGACTGCTGGCGAAGGCGTACGACCAGGTCGCCGCCGCCCTCGCCCAGGAGGAGCCCGGCGGGGTCCGGGCGGACACCGCGGCGGCCGGCCGGCTGCTCGGCTCCCTCGACCCCGGAGCCGTGCTGGCCCACCACCCGGCGACCCCGGTCGTCACGGTCGCCGTCACCGGCCAGTCCACGGTCGGCCAGGTCCTCGATCCGCTCCGGGGCGAACTCGCCCGTCACGGGCTGCTGCTGCGCGCCGTCCTCGGCGAGCACGGCACCTATCTGCGCGATCTGACCGACACCGGGAGCGAGCTGCACACCGCGTCCCCCGACCTCACCCTCTGCCTGCTGGACGCCGAGACGGTGTTCGAGCAGGTTCCCGGCGTATGGCGGCCCGAGGACGTGGAGTCGGCCGCCGCCGACGCGCTGGAGCGGTGCGCCACGCTGGCCGCGCACGCGCCGGGCACCCTGGTCCTCAACACCCTGCCGCTGCCCCTGGCGTACAGCCGCCGGCTCATCGACCACCGGTCACGGGCCCGGCTCGGCGCGGTGTGGCGGGAGTTCAACGCCGCGCTGCTGCGGCTCACCGAACGCTTTCCGGCCCTGGTGGTCATCGACCTCGACCCGCTGACGGGCGAGGGCGGGCCCGTCACCGACCCCTGTCTCGCCCGGTACGCCAAGGTCCGGCTCGGCGCGGAGCTGCTGGCCGGCTACGCCAGGGAGGTCGCCCATCTGGCCCGGGCCCTGCGCGGCGCCGTCCGCAAGTGCCTGGTGCTCGACCTCGACCAGACCCTGTGGGACGGCATCCTCGCCGAGGACGGGCCCGACGGCATCGCCGCCGCCGGAACGCTGCGCGGGGAGGCGTTCGGCGCCTTCCAGACCTGTGTCAAGCAACTCGGCTCCCAGGGCGTCCTTCTCGCCGTGAGCAGCAAGAACGACGCCGCCGAAGTCGCCCGGGTGCTGGCGGACCACCCCGACCCGGTGCTCCGGGAACGGGACTTCGTGGCCGTCAACGCCAACTGGGAGCCCAAGGACGGCAACCTGGCCGACATCGCCCGCCGGCTCGACCTGTCCGCGGACGCCCTGGTCTTCGCGGACGACTCGCCGGCCGAACGCGAGCAGGTGCGCCACGGACTGCCCGCGGTCGCCGTCGTACCGCTGGGCGAGGAGCCGGCCACGCACATCGGGCGGCTGCTGGCGGACGGCTGGTTCGACACGGTCGGCCTGACCGACGAGGACCGGGCCAGGACGGGTGAGTACCGGGCCCGCCGCGAGCGCCGGGAGCTGCACGCCGGAGCCGGTTCGCACGAGGAGTTCCTGCACGCCCTGGACCTCCGGCTCGACGTCGGCCCGCCGCGCCCGCACGAGGTCGCCCGGATCTCCCAGCTGACCTTGCGGACCCATCAGTTCAACCTCGCCGGGGGCGGTCTCACCGAGGCCGCCGTGACCGCCCTCGCGGCCGACGCCGGCCGGGAGGTGCTCGTGGCGCGCACCGCCGACCGGTTCGGGGACAACGGACTGGTCGGCGCCGCGCTGATCAGCCGGTCCCCGGGGGAATGGCGGCTGGACAACCTGTGGCTGAGCTGCCGCGTCCTCGGCCGGGGCGTCGAACGCGCCTTCGTCGCCGTACTGTTGAACAGGGCCCGGCGCCTCGGACTGCAAGCCGTGGGCGCCCGCTACGTACCCACCGCCCGCAATCACCGGGCCGGGGATCTCTACCCCTCCTGCGGGTTCGTCGCCCGCCGTTCCTCCGGGTCCGGGAAGAGCGGGGACGGGGAGAGCGGGGACGGGGCCGCGGAGTACCGCCACGACCTGACGGTGCTGCCGGAGACACCCGGCCACATACGCGTCACCGAGTCCGGAAAGGCATCCTGATGAGCGCCGACGACCTGACGGGCCTCGACGCGTTCCTGCGGATCGTGGGCGACGACCTGGGCCTGGACGTGGCGGGCCCCGCCGGAGCGGATACGGCCCTCACGGAGGTGCCCGGCTGGGACTCGCTGAACCTGCTCCGGCTGGTGGCCCTCCTGGAGGAGTCCGGCCACCACGTGCCGGTGCACCGTCTGCTGGAGGCCGGGAGCCTCCGGGACATTCACACCCTCGTGAAGGAGTACGGATGACCGCGCCGGGCAATATCACGCTCGGCTCACCGCTCGGTGAGCCCGTCGCCGTGGTTCCCGGCGGTGACTCGTGGAACAGAGTCAAGGACGACCTCACCGCGCACGGCACCGCTCTGGCCTATGCGTGGCTGAAGGACCTGGAGCCCGCCGTGCCCTCGGGCGACGGTCTGCGCGAACTGCTCGGCCGTGACTGGACGCGCTATCTGGACCTGACCCACTCCGACGTACGCAACCGGTACGTCGCCTCGCGGATGCTGCTCAAGCACGCGGCGGGTGCGGTGCTGGCCAGCGAACCGGGCGACCTGGAGCTGGCGTACGGGCCGACCGGGCGCCCGTATCTGCGCGGCTGCGACCAGATCGACATCAGCCTCAGCCACACCGAGGACCTGCTGCTCGTCGGGCTGACGACCTGCGGCCTGATCGGGGTGGACGCCGAGCGGGCCGACCGCGACATGTACGGCGGCGGGCTGGTCCGGCACATCTGCACGCCGTACGAGGCGGTCCTGCTGTCCGGGATGCCGGAGAAGGAGCGCAACGGCGCGCTGGTGCGGCTGTGGACGCTGAAGGAGGCGTACTCCAAGGCGATCGGGCAGGGCATGCAGTTCCGCTTCACCGAGTTCGGGTTCGGCCCGGACGGGCGGCCGGTGCGGGTGCAGCGCCCGGACGGCACACCGGGCACCGGCGAGGAGTGGACCTTCCGCACCTTTCCGCTGGAGGACGGCTACGTGGTCAGCGCGGCGGTGTACGACGCGGGGTTCGGCAAGCTCCAGGACGCCCACGTCACGACGATGCTCGACCAGGACTGCGTGGACGCGATCACGGAGGCGCTGGACGCGGAGGAGGACGGGGGCCGCGGCGCGTGAGGCGCGGCGCGCCCCCGCCGTACCCGTCAGGAGAACGGGCGGCCGGGGTCACCGGTCAGCATCTCCAGGCGGGCGGCGTTGTAGCCCGCCTGGAACCGGCTGGTGGCCTCCAACTGCTCGGTGATCTCCGCGATGTGGCGCCGGCAGGTGCGTACGGACATGCCGAGCCGGCGGGCCACCATCTCGTCCTTGTAGCCCTTGGTCATCAGCCGGATGATCGACCACTTCAGCTCGTCGGTGGACGCGGGGGAGCGCTGCGACTCCACGACGTACGGGGTCGCGCCCTCCCACAGGTACTCGAAGACGGAGCACAGGAACGCCACGAGGGTGGGCTCGCGGACGACGGCCGCCCCCGGACTGTCCTCGTGGGCGGACCGCTCCGGCAGGAACGCCACCTCGCGGTCGTAGATGATCAGCCGGTCGATCACCTCGTCGGCGGTCCGGACCTCCGCGCCCCGCACGGTCACGTCGCGGACGTAGGAGCGGGTGGGCAGGTCGTTGCGCGCGGTGTGCTGGTAGATGGTCCGGATGCGCACCCCGCGCGACAGGATGGACAGCGCGCTCGCCCTGGCGTCGTCGAGCAGGTCCGCCGGGCGCGCGCCGCCGGGCTGGACGGTGATCAGCTCGCTCTTGCAGGTCTGGCCGAGGTGGTCGAGGAGGGCCTGGATGCGGGCGGGGTCACTGATGATGTCGAACGCCTCCAGGTGATTGCGCACCCGGCGGCCCTCGAAGTACAGGGGGGTCAGCGACATCAGCTTGGCCCGGACCTCGGTGACGGCCTGCTGGAGGTCGCGGATCTGCCGTTCGGCGGGGCCCACCAGGGAGGCGGCGGCGGCGTCGGGGGTGACGGGGGTCAGCTGGTGCGAGTGGCCGGGCACCGACTGGAGCAGCCGGACCCCCACCAGCACGCTCTCGACGCGGGCGATCTCGTCGTGGGTGAGGGACAGGTCGTGGGCAATCCGGTCGCGGTCGAAGCGGCCGCACTCGACGGCGAGACCGTATGCCGCAGCGCTCACGTCATCCAGTTCGGCAAAGCCCGAATCCGCGTACTCCCCTTGGAACACGCCAGCCCCCACTGGTCGGTGTAATTGCTGCCACGTAACTTTACGCCAACGTGAAGCCCTTGGCGCGAATCATCGGCGTTCGAGACTCTTTTCCCGTCGCCGGGAACCTCCGAAGCCGGAGGTTTCGGGTGAGCAAGGAGGCGGAGGTAAGTCTCATTCGTCGACCGAGGGGAGTCGCAATGGCAAGTTATGGTAAAGAATCTATCGTTCGCTTGACTTTGCTGATGGGTATACTTCTGGCCGTTCTGGGAGGACAGTTCATGTCGGGCCTTTCGCGGGGGACATCGGTCGGTACCGAGGTCAGTGCCGCGGACACGGTCTCTCCCGGAATCGTCGCGACCGGCCAGGTCCGGCCGCTGGACGACCGCTGGGGCGTCTGATCCGCCCGGCCGCGCCCCGCACACACGACTCAGCCGATGCTCCCCGCAGCGCACATGCGGGGAGCATCGCCGTGTGCGGCCCCGGCCGGCCGCTTCGCGGGCACCGCGATGGCGGTCACCAGCACTCCGTCCCGCGCGGACCAGCGCCCGCTGAACGAGGTGGGGCCCGCCGGGGACAGCTCGTCCGGCGCCGGCAGCAGCCGCGCGGTGAACGTCTCCTGGGTCGCGTCCACGCTCACCAGCGCGTCGGTGAAGTCCAGTTCCTGGCCGGTGAGCGGGAACCACGTCTTGTACACCGCCTCCTTCACGGAGAACAGCAGCCGGTCCCAGGCGACTTCGGGCAGCGCCCACGTCAGCTCTCGGGTCCGCCGCAGCTCCTGCGGCAGCGCGATCGACTCCAGCACCCCCGGCCGCAGCGGGGCGTTGGGCTCCGCGTCGATGCCCACCGAGAGGAAGTCCTCCGCACGGGCCAGCGCCACACCCCGGTAGCCCGCGCAGTGCGTCATCGAACCCACCACCGACGGCGCCCACTGCGGCACCCCGCGCCGCCCCGGCAGCACCGCGGCGGGCGCCACCCCGAGCGCCCCCATGGCGCGCCGGGCGCACCACCGCACCGTGGAGAACTCCAGCCGGCGCTTCGGGACGGCGTTGCTGATCAGGGACTCCTCCTCCGGGAAGAGGAACACCTCGGCCGGGTCGGCGGTGGCCTCGGCGGTGGCGACGGTCGAAGGCAGGAGCTCGGTGAGCACGGCAGACCCTTCAGGTCGGGGCGTCGGGTGGACGATTTCCACGCTCCCGCCGCCGCCCCGCACCGGCCAGCGAACCGGCCCCCGGCCGGGCGGAACGGCCCGCCCGCAGGGCCGTTTCTGCCAGCCCGCTGCCATCCGCGCGGCCCGGCGGCACGGGCCTGCGGCCGGGCTGCCACCGGCCCGCACCCCCCTTGCCATGGCCCTGCTACGCCCCGGCGGACCCGGCCGCGGCCCGCCGGTGGGCCGTCAACTGTGGGGTCCGGGTGGGGTGTTCACCGGCGTACCGGCTGCCCTAGCCTGGCCGAATGGCGCACGGAAACCTCATGGGCATCAGCGACCTCCATGTCGCATTCCCGGAGAACCGCCGGATCGTCGAGGAGCTGTTTCCCGACAGCCCCGCCGACTGGCTCATCGTCGCCGGTGACGTCGGGGAGTCGCCCGACGATCTGAGCTGGGTGCTCGATTTGCTCGCCCGCCGCTATGCCACGGTCATCTGGGCGCCCGGAAACCACGATCTGTGGACCCTTCGCGACGATCCGGTACCACTGCGGGGAGACGCCCGGTACCGCCGATTGGTGGAAATCTGCCGCTCCTACGGAGTCCACACCCCCGAGGACCCGTACCCCGTCTGGTCCGGACCGGGGGGCCCGCTGGTCGTGGCCCCGCTCTTCCTGCTGTACGACTACACCTTCCGCACGCCCACCGCCGCCACCCAGGAGCAGGCGCTTGAACAGGCGTACGAGGCAGGCGTGGTGTGCACCGACGAGTTCCTGCTGCACCCCGACCCCTACCCGTCCCGCGAGGCCTGGTGCCGGGCCCGCGTCGAGGCCACCGAGCGGCGCCTGGCCGCCTGCGACCCCGAACTGCGCACCGTGCTGGTCAACCACTTCCCGCTGGTCCGCACCCCCACCCGCGTCCTGCGCCACCCCGAGTTCGCCCAGTGGTGCGGCACCGAGCTGACCGCCGACTGGCACACCCGCTTCCGGGCCGCCGCCGTCGTGTACGGGCACCTCCACATCCCGCGCACCACCTGGTACGACGGCGTGCGCTTCGAGGAGGTCTCGGTGGGCTACCCCAGGGAGCGGCGCCACCGGGGGCAGACAGGGGTGGCGCCGCGCCGGATCTTCCCGGCCGGCACCGGGGATTCCTGACTGGCAGGTTCCGGCCACCGTGGGAGCGTCGCGCGCGCCCCTGCCGTGATTCACGATTGCTTCTCAAGCGCCGCTCGATCGGTCCTGTATCCGGTTCGCGTTCCCGTTTATCCACCGAGAGCCGGAACATGGGCATGGGGGATCTCATGGTGTTGTTCCGTCGCGCCGAAGAACTTTCTCTTCTGGACAATCTGATCGAAGGATGTCGGGAAGGGAATTCCGGACTGCTGCTCATCGAAGGAGCGGTGGGATGTGGAAAAAGTGAATTCCTGGAGACCGTTGCGACCCATTCCGAAAAACACGGCGGCCTGGTGCTGCGCGGAATGGCGACCGCCGAGGAAAGGCGCCATCCGCTCGGAGTGCTGCGCCAGCTGACCGCCGACGCCCCGCCCGGCGCCCTCCCGCCCCTGCCCCCGGCGCCCGCCGAGGCCGGCCGGGTCGCGGCCATGCGGCAGTTCGCCACCGCCGTACGCGGGCTGAGCGCCGGCGCGCCCGTGGTGATCTGCGTGGACGACCTGCACCACGTGGACGAGCTGTCCGGCCGCTATCTGCTCCACCTCGCACGCGGCACCCGCGGGGCCAAGGTGCTCCTCGCCCTCACCGAGTCCGTCCACGAGCACGGCGACGACCCGCTGCTGCGCACCGAACTGCTGCGGCTCCCGCACTTCTCGCGGCTGCGCCTGGAACGCTTCACGCCCGACGCGGTCCGGGCCATGCTCCCCGACCGCACCGACGCCGAGACCGACCGGCTGCACCGGGCCGGCGGCGGCAACCCGCTGCTGCTGCGCGCCCTCCTCCAGGACCCCGGCGCCCGCCCCGGCGAGGCGTACCACCAGGCCGTCCTCGCCTGCCTGCACCGCTGCGGACCCGCCACCACCGCGCTCACCGAGGCCGTCGCCGTCCTGGGCCCCCTGGCGACCACCCCGCACACCGCCCGCCTCGCCGGTACCACCGAACCCGCCGCCGCCCGCGCGCTCGCCGCCCTGGAGGACGCCGGACTGCTGGTCCGGGGCCGCGGCTTCTGCCATCCGGCGGCCCGCTCCGCCGTACTGGACCGGATGGAGCCGGACGTCCGCCGCGCCCTGCACCGGGAGGCCGCGCTGCTCGTCCGGGCCGCGGGCGCCCCCGACACGGTCGTCGCCGCCCAGCTCCTCGCCGCCCGGCACACCGGAGAGGACTGGGCCCCGGCCGTGCTGCGGGCCGCCGCCGACCAGCACGCCGCCGACGGCGCGCTCGACGAGGCGACCGCCCTGCTGGCCCTGGCCCGCGAGGCGTGCGCGGACGAGGCCCGCCGCGCCGAACTCGGCGTCCGGCTCGCCGTCATCAGCGGACGCACCGACCCGGCGGGCGCCGAACGCCATCTCGCCGAACCCCTGGCCGCGCTCGCCGCCGGACGGCTCGACGCCCGTGCGCTCGGCCCGCTCGCCCGGGTCCTGGCCGCGCAGGGCCGGATCGACGAATCGGCGGAGGTGCTGGAACGGCTCGCAGCCGGAGAGGGCCGCCACCCCGGCGCGGAGCGAAGACCCGGGGACATCCCCGGCGACGACCCGCTCGACGGACTCTCCGCGTTCCCGCAGTGGGGCGCCGCACCGCGCCGCTGCGCGGGCGCCCCCGGACCGCATCCGGGCCGCGCCGTACGCGGGGCCGTGCATCCCGCCGCGCTGTGGACGCTGCCGGCCGAGGCGGACGAGGGCGCCGCCCAGGCCGCCGAACTCTTCCTGCGCGGCGCCACCCTGGCCGAGGGCATGGTGGAACCCGCCGTCCAGGCCCTGCGCACCCTGCTCTACCTGGACGGCGCCGAGCGGGCCGTGCCCTGGTGCGAGTCGTTCGCCGGGCAGGCGGCGGAGCGCGGCGCGACCGGCTGGCAGGCGGTGTTCGGCGGGCTCCTGGCCGAGGCACGGCTGCGCCTCGGTGATCTGACCGGTGCCGCCGAGACGGCCGAGGACGCGCTTCGCGTGGTGCCCGCGCGGGGCGGCGGCGTCCAGCTGTGCGGGCTGATGGCGACCCTGGTCCGGGCCCGCACCGCCATGGGGCGGCCCGAGGCGGCGGCCGCCGTGCTGAGCCGGCCGGTGCCCGAGCGGCTGACCGGCAGCGTGCACGGCCTGGCCTATCTGCGGGCGCGCGGCCACTACGCGCTGGCGACGAGCCGGTTCCACGCGGCGCTCGGCGACTTCCTGGACATCGGCCGCCACATGAAGCGCTGGGGCCTGGACCGGCCGCGCGTCCTGCCGTGGCGGGCGGACGCGGCGGAGGCGCTGCTCCGGCTCGGCGAGACCCAGCAGGCCGACCGCTTCCTGGCCGACCAGCTGACCACCCGCGACGCGGGCGACCCCTGGGTGCGCGGGATGACGCTGCGGCTGCGGGCGTCGCTGCGCGAGCCGAAGGAGCGGCAGGCGATGCTCACCAAGGCCGTCGACGATCTGCACCGCTCCGGCGACAGCTACGAACTGGCCCGCGCCATGAGCGACTTCGGACAGGTGCTGCGCGTACTGGGCGAACCGGCCCGCGCCGCCATGGTCAACCGCAGGGCCTGGCACGTGGCGAAGGAGTGCGGGGCGCAGGCGCTGTGTGTGAAGATCCTGCCCGGCCACACCGGCGACGCCCCGCCGGAGGCCGCTGCCGCCGCCGCGCCGCACGCCGACCTGGTGGCGAGCCTCAGCGAGTCCGAGAAGCGGGTCGCGCTGCTCGCCGTGCACGGCCACACCAACCGGGAGATCGCCCAGAAGCTGTACATCACGGTGAGCACCGTGGAGCAGCACCTCACCCGCGTCTACCGGAAGCTGGAGATCCCCGGCCGGCAGGCCCTGCCCGTCGACTTCCATCTGGGGGTCGCGGAGTTCATCTGACCGCCGCGCCCGATTCGTAGCAAGGTCATGGCAAGCCCGCGCCGGGTTCGTCCGGCCATGGCAGGCAACTGGCGTCTCCCGGCGGTATCCCGGTCCGGGGCGCCCCCGCCCGCCGCGCCGGGTGGTTCAACCAATGGCGCGTCCTGGAAGGTCGGTCCCGAGGCCGTAGCCCACCAGGGAGGGCACCATGACCACCACACCCACGCACGAGCAGCCGGGGAGCGCGGCGAGCCCCGGACAGCTGCGCGACGCGCTGCTCGACCGGGTCGAGGACCGGCTCGCCCGGCTCCTCGCGGACGAGACCCGGAGCCGGCGCACGGCCGATCCGCACAGCGCGGTCCTGGTGGCGGGGGTGGCCGAGCTGGTCCAGGCCGGGGCGGAGCGGGCCCATCCGGTCATCTGCCTCACCGGCTATCTCGCGGCGGGCGGCGACCCGGCGGGGGAGGACGTGGTGTCCGCGTGCGCCGCCCTCGAACTCCTCGACACCTGTCTGATGATCAGGGACGACGTCCGCAAGAACGCCACGCTGCGCCGGGGCATCCCGACCCTGCACATCAGCCACGCCGCTGAGCACGAACGCAACGGCTGGCGCGGCGAGTCCCGCCGCTTCGGCGAGGACACCGCCGTACTCGCGGGCGATCTCGCGACGGCGTACGGGGACCGCATCGCGGCCCGGCTGCCGCGGCCCGCGCGGGAGTTGTGGGACAGCCTGCGCACCGAACGCACCATCGGCGCGCACGCCGAGGCGGCGGTGGCGACGGAGTACCTCGACGACGCCTGGCCGGGCCAGTGCCTGGACGGCTGCGGCGACGGCTGCGGCGCCGGCTGGTACGGGCTGCGCCACGCCCTGCTGATCGGCGCCTCGCTGGCCGGCCGCGACGATCTGCGCGAGCCGTACGAGGAGTACGCGCGCGCCCTGCACGCGGCCTGGCGGATTCGCGGATTCCTGCGCGGCGGGCCGGGGTTCGACGACGACGCCCAGTTCCTGCGGGACATCTTCTTCGACGCGCGCGCCCGCGAACGGGCCGAGGAGACCATCGCCGGGCAGCTCGAACGCGCCGACGCGGTGGTGGCGGACGCCCCCGTCCCGGCGCTCTGGCGCACGGAACTGTCCGCGTTCGCCCGCCGGGTCGCGGGCTGCGAGTGACGGTACGGCCGTGCCGTTACGCGGGTGCCGGGCGCGGGGCCCCCGGCCGGCCGCGCAGCAGCCAGGAGCGCAGCGCCGTCCGCCGCAGTCTGCCGTCCTCGTCGCGGGGCAGCGCGCCCACGATCTCCAGCCGGGTCGGCAGGAACGCCTCGGCGATGCCGCGCCCGGTGAGGTGTTCGCGCAGTTCGGCGGGGCCCGGCGGCCGGTCCAGGGCGACCGGGACCACCACCGCGCACGGCAGCTCGCCGTGCTCCGGGTCCGTGTAGGCGACGACCGCCGCCTCGGCCACGCGGGGATGGCTCAGCAGGGCCTCTTCCACCTCGGCGACCGGCACCATGAAGATGGCCCCGGTCCGGGTGCCCGCCCGCGCCCGTACCCGGAGGCCGCCCCCGGCGTCCGTCGTCGCGAGGTCCCCGGTGTCCAGCCAGCCGTCGCCGTCCTCCCAGGTGGAGACGGGCACCGCGACCCCGTGCCGCCAGGTCGCCAGGGCCACCGACGGGCCGCGCACCCGCAGCGGGGCGGGGCCCGTGCCGTCCCCGGCCGGTACGTCGAGGCCGCGCAGCGGCTCCGCCTCGCCGGGCGTCGCCGACAGCGCGCCCATGCCCAGCTCCGGCGCCCCCCACGCGGACAGCACCGGCACCCCGAACACCTCGCGCAGTTCGGCGGCCAGCGGCTCCGGGGTGCTGGTACGGCCGCCGGACAGGACCAGCCGAAGCCGTTCCAGGTGGCGGGGGCGGCGGCGCTGGGCGGTCAGCAGCTCCGCGAAGTACGCGGGCTCCGCGTACACCTGATCGACCCCGGCGTACGCCATCAGGTCCAGGCAGCCGCCGGGGTCCCACACGTCCTGCCAGACGCCCGTGCCGCCGACCGCGAGCGGCCAGCACACGGTGTAGATCAGTGAGGCGAGCGAGGTCAGCGGCAGTGTGGACAGGAAGACCTCGCCGGGCCGCCGCCCCGGCCCCCGCGGATGGTGCTGGGCGGCGATGTTGGCGTACAGCGTGTCGGGGGAGTGCACCACCGAGGTGTACGCGTCGCGCAGCCCCATCACGCTGATCAGCAGCGCGGGCCGGTCGGCGCGCCCCGGCAGCGGGTGCGGGTGCCGGCCGACCGCGGTCCGTTCGCGCGGGGTGCGGGTGAAGTACGCCGCGAAGTCGACGGCCCCGGTGGCCGCCGCGTCCCCCAGCACCACGCGGTGCCGCAGCCACGGCAGCCCCGGTGCGAGGGCGGCCAGCGCCTCGGCGTGCGGGAAGCCCTCCCAGACGTCCGGGACGACACAGATCCGGGCGCGGGTGCCGTCCAGGATGTGCCGCAGCCCGTGGGCACGTACGGTCGGCAGCACCGGCACCGCGACCGCCCCGGCCCGCCAGCAGGCGAGGGTGAGCGCGGCCGTCTCCCACCAGTTCGGCAGCTGGTAGGCGACCGGGTCGCCCGGCGCCACCCCCAGCGAGGCCAGCGCGGTGGCGAAGCGCTCCACGTACAGGGCGAGCTGCCCGTACGTGACGGTGACGCGGCGTTCGCCGGCCGGCCGCAGCACGCGCTCGGCGACGATCGCGGGGCGCTGCGGGAAGGCGGCCGCGGCGCGGCGCAGATCGTCCAGGAAGGTCTCCTCCCGCCACCAGCCGGCCGCCCGGAACCGCCGGACGACGTCGTCGGGCGCGGTCAGCTCCAGCAGCCGGCGCTCGGCGGTGCCGGTGCCGCGGGTCATGCCCACCGCCCCACCGCCCCCGCCACCTGGACCCGCGAGGTGCAGCCGAGGCGTCGCATCACCTGGCGGACGTGGTTGACGACCGTCCACTCGGAGATGTCGAGCCGGGCCGCGATGTGCCGGTTGGTCAGCCCCTCCGCGACCAGGAGCGCCACCTGCGCCTGGCGGGGCGTCAGCGACTGGGCCTCGGCGGCCGCGCCGGCCACCGGGCTCCGCGACGGCCCGGGCGAGGACAGCGCCTCGGCCACCGCCGTCGCGGGGGGCATCCGCGCCCCCTCCGCCCAGGCGGTCGCGAAATCGGGCCAGTCCAGCCGGGCGCCCAGCTCCGTACGGGCCCGCTCGGCCTGCGAGCGCCACTCCTGCGGGACCTCGGCGCCGGTCCGCCCGCGCAGCACGTCCGCCGCCGCCAGCAGCCGCACCGCGCGCGGGCGCTGCGCGGGCTGGGTGCGGAGCAGCAGCAGCGCGGACTCCTCCAGCGCGCCGGGGAGTTCGGTGCGTTCGTCGATCGTCTCGTACAGCCGCAGCGCCTCCCGCAGCGCGGTTCCGGCCGGCTCCGGCTCGTCGCCCTCCAGGTCCAGCGCGGCCAGGGCCCGCAGCGCCCCGGCGAGCCCGCGCCCGTCGCGGCTGCGGCGGAAGGTCTCCTCCGCCGTGACAAGCAGGGCGCGTCCCTTGCGCCGGTCGCCCTCGGCGCACAGGGCGGCGGCGAGCGCGACGGCCGCCTCGGCGGTGCCCCCGGTGACGCCCATCGTGGACAGCGCGCTGTGCGCGGTGACCAGGACGCTGCGGGCCGCCGTCGCGTCGCCGGTGCGCAGCAGGGCGGTGCCGAGCCGGAGCGAGGCGAGGGCGTTCTGCCGCCGGTCGCCCACGCCCTTGCCGAGCGCGAGGGCCCGCCGGTGGCGGCGTACGGCCTCCTGCGGGTCGCCCAGGGCGAGCGCGAACACGCCGGACAGGTCGGTGAGCCGGGCCCGCGGCGCCTCCGGGAGCGGCCCGGCGTCGGCGACCGTGTCGCACCACTCCAGGCCCTCGCGCAGCCGGCCCTGCGCCAGCCACGGCAGATGGCAGCCCAGCACCAGGGCCGCTGCGGCCTCGGCGTCGCCGCGCTCGTGCAGCTGCCGCAGGGCCGCGAGGACGTTGGGCGCCTCGGCCGCCGCCTCCCGCAGCAGCCGGTCCTGGCCGGTGCCGCCGAGCCCCGGCAGGGCCGCCGCCACCATCCGCCGGTAGCGCTCCGCGTGCGCGTCGGCCGCCTTCGCCGCACGGGCACGGGCGTGGGACCGTACGGGTTCGGGCACCGCGAGGCGCAGTTCGCCGCGCTCCTCGCCGACTGCGGTGAGCAGCCCCCGGTCCAGCAGCGCGTCCATGCCGTCCTCGTCGTCGAGCCCGGCGGCGGCCGCTCCGAAGCCGGGCTCGTACACGGCGAGCCGCTCCAGCAGGGCCAGGGCCGCCGGTTCCAGGCCGCGGCAGCTCCACTCGGCGAGCGCGGCGAGCGAGCGGTGCCGGGCGGGCGCGTTCACCGGGCCGCCCGCCAGGACGGTGGTCCGGCCGCGCAGCCGGGCCGCGAGGAGATGCGGCGGCAGCAACCGCAGGCGCAGGGCGGCCAGTTCCAGGGCGAGCGGAAGGCCGCCGAGCAGGGTGCAGATCTCCGCCACGGCCGCCGCGTTCTCCGGGGTCAGCGCGAACGACGGGTCGGCGTCCCGGGCCCGCCGAGTGAACAGCGCCACGGATGCCACGGACGCCACGGTGTGCGGGTTCCCGCCGCCACCGCCGCTCCCGTTGCCGCTCCCGCCGCCGTACTCGTCGCCGGGGACGGGCAGCGGTCCGAGGGGCAGCAGCTGCTCCCCGTACACCCCGAGCGGTTCCACGCCGGTGGCCAGCACCACCACGCCCGGCTCACCGGCCAGCGCCACGACCGCCTCGGCCGCCGGCCCCCGCGCCTCGTGGTCGCAGCCGTCGAGCAGCAGCAGGACCCGGCGCCCGGCCACGTCCCCGCGAGCCGCCGCCACGGTCTCGCGCACCCCCGCCAGGGCCTGCGGCGCCGCCGCGTCGACCGTCACCACGCGGGCGAACGCGTCGCCCGGTTCGCGTACCGCCTCGCCGGCCAGGCGGGTCTTGCCGACGCCCGCGCGGCCGGTGAGGGTGATCAGCCCTACGCCGGGCGAGCGCAGGCGCTCCCGCAGGGCGGCTGTCTCGCTCTCCCTGCCGACCAGCCCCGTGTCCGGGCCGCCTGTCACCGACATGGTTCCCCCACCCTGCGCGGCGCCCCGGCGAACGGGCCGCCCTGATGAATCCGCCAGAGCCCCGGCCGCACCTCCACGGCCGCGAACCCGGCGCCCGCGCCGGTGTCCAGGGCCCGCAGCGAGCGCCGCGCGTACATCCGCAGCGCGGGCTCGTCCAGCGCGTCGGCCAGCGTCAGACAGGTGCCGAACCAGCTCCGGGCCGCCTCCGGCCCCTCCTGGGCCAGCGCCACCAGCGCCCGTACCCGTGCCGCGTCGAAGCGGGCCCGAGTGGCGGCGGGCGCGTCGAGCACCGGCCCCAGCAGCTGTGCCGCCTCGTCCGTCGCGCCGCCGTCCAGCAGGAGTTCGGCCAGGCCCACCAGCGCCTGGCCCGTCTCCTCCGCGTCCCCGCAGCCGCGGGCCCGCTCCAGCGCCCGCCCGAGCAGGGTGCGGGCGCGGGCGAAGCGCCGGTAGCGCCAGGCGAGTTCGGCGAGCCGTCGCAGCATCCGCGCCTCGGCCGGCCGGTCCGCGCACCGCCGCGCCGCGTCCAGGGCCAGCGCGTAGGACGCCTCCTCGGCGACCGCGTCCGGCCGCGCGCACCGGGCGAGGCCGTCCGTCAGGCGTACGGTCAGCTCCCACAGGCCCGCGTCGTAGGCGGTCCGGGCCAGCCGGGCCGGGGTCGCCGGGTCCGGGCCGGCCGTGCGCCGGGGGTCGGCCGCGTCCTGGGCGTACGCCAGGCAGACGCGGCGCACGGCGGCCCGGACGGTCTGCGGGTCCTCCTCGTCGGCCAGCCGTTCGGCGGCGAGCAGCCGCAGCAGCTCCGGCAGCCGCCACGCGTCCCGGTCCGCCTCCACCAGCCGGTCGTCGGCGAGGGCGTCGAGGGCGGCGAGCGCCCGCGCCGTGCCGGTGCCGAGGGCGGCGGCGGCCCGCTCCGCGTCGAACGGGCCGGGTGGCAGCAGCGACAGCAGCCGGAAGTGGCGGCGCCGCTCGTCGTCGCAGTCCTCGTACGCCGCGCGCAGCCGGGCCCGTACGTCCAGGTCGCCGCAGCGCAGCGCGTCGAGCCGGCCCTCCTCGGCGCGCAGCCGGGACAGGAGCGTGGCGGGCGTCCAGTGCGGCCGGGCGGCGAGCTGCGCGGCGGCGGCCCGCACGGCGAGCGGCAGCCGCCCGCACAGCGCGGCGATCTCCTCGGCCTCCTCGGCGCGGAGCGCATCCTCCCGGTGGTTCCCGTCCGCGTCGTGCGCGCCGAACAGCCGGGCCAGCCCGCGGGTCTCCTCCGGCCGCCACGGCCCCAGGAGCACCGTCCGCAGGCCCGGCAGACCGGCCGGGACGCGGCGGGCGGTGAGCAGCAGCGTGCAGCCGAGCGGCAGCAGCGGCCGCACGTCGGCCTCGGCGGCCACCCCGTCCACGACCAGGAGCGTTCCGGGGGCGGGGCGCGGTAGCCGCCCTGCGGCGCGTACGTCCAGCAGGCGCGGCCCGCCGGGGTACGCGTCGGCGGCCCGGTGCGCGGCCTCCACGGCCAGCGCGGTCTTGCCGACGCCGGGCATGCCCGTCACGGCGATCACCTCGCCCCCGCCGCCGAAGGCCGCCGTCCGCAGCAGCCGGTCGAGCGTGGCGAGTTCGCCGGTGCGCCCGGCGAAGGACGGATCGGGGCGGGGCAGCGCGCGGTCGGCTCCCCGCCCGGTGCGCGCGGCCGGTGCGGGGCGGGCCAGGTCCCGGTCGCCGGCCAGGATGAGCCGCTGGAGCCGGCGGGACTCGGGGCCCGGTTCGATGCCCAGTTCGTCCACCAGGGTCTGCCGCAGCAGCGTGAAGACCCGCAGCGCCTCGGCCTGCCGCCCGCACCGGTAGAGCGCCACCATGAGATGCGTGTGGAACTCCTCGCGCAGCGGGTACTCCGCCGCCAGTTCGTGGAGTTCGGGGACGAGTTCGCGATGCATGCCGAGGTGCAGCTCGGCCCGGACCCGCTCGTCGAGCGCCGTGGTGCGGGCCTCGTCCATGCGGACGGCGGCGCCTTCGAGCAGCGGACCGTGCGGGATGTCGGAGAGCAGCGGGCCCCGCCACAGCGCGAGCGCCCGGCGCTGGAAGTCGGCGGCGGCCGCGAAGTCGCCCTCGCGCAGGGCCCGGTGGCCGCGCCGGGACAGCGCGAGGAAGGCGGTGCTGTCGAGTTCGTCCGGGGTGACCCGCGCCAGATAGCCGGGGCGCCGGGTGACCAGCATGTCGCGGCCGTGGTGCGGGTCGGCGGTGCCCAGGGCCTTGCGCAGATGCGACACGTACACCTGGAGGGTCGTGGCGGCGGTGCGCGGCGGGGAGTCGGGCCACAGCTCGTCGATGAGGCTGTCCACCGACACGACCTCGTTGGCGCGGACCAGCAGCGTGCCGAGGACGCCCCGCAGCTTGGCCGCCGCCGGAGCGCCGCCGCTGACCTCCAGCGGGCCCAGGATGCCGAATCGCACCTCGCCCATCGCTCAGTGGTCCTGGATCACGCAGGTGCGGGCCTCGGCGACGGCCCACCGCTGCTGGGTCAGGGTCAGGGTCACCGGCACCGAGGGACGCCCCTCCGGGTCCCGGTCCAGCGGACCGGCCACCGCCACGCAGCGCAGCGGCAGCGCGCGTTCCGCCTGCCCCCGGAAGTGCACCTGGCAGGCGCCCGGGGTGCTGCGCTCCGGGTCCAGGCCGTGCGCCCGGCCGGCGGCGAGCAGCGAGCACTGGCGCAGCGCCTCCAGCAGGTGCAGCCCGGAGAACTGCCCCTCCTGGCGCGCGTCCGTGACATCGAAGACCGGGCTCACCGGGGCGGACAGCACCCAGCTGCTGATCCGGCCGCGCGAGGCGTCCACGGGCTCGCTGATCACCACGTTCTCCCCGGCGCACCGGCTCACCTCGGCCGCGGCGGCCGGGCGGGGCGGGCCGTCGGGGGCGTCGTTCAGCTCGGGCACGGCGCGCATCGCCTGCCGGGCGTGCGCGACGTGCTTGCGGTACAGCTTCGGCATCAGGAAGACCATCCCGGCCGACCCGGCGGCGCACGGCCGTCCGTCGATCCGCACGTCCAGATGGAAGTCCAGGCCGCGCGGTACCTCGGCGACCACGTTGGCGGGCCTGGCACTGAGCCGGGTCTCCATCACCGCGCCCGCGCCGGCCGGGCCCGTGCGCCAGGCGGAGAGGTCGGTCAGGTCCAGCGAGAAGCGGTAGAAGAGGCCGGGACGGTCCTCGGGCACGCCGAAGTAGCGGTGGCCGACGAGTTCGCCGACGTCCCGCACGCCCGTGGTGGCGATCTGGAGGTCGTGGAAGCGGCCGGGGCCGTCGTTGAAGAGCGGGTGGGCCACGGGGGTGTCGCCGACGAGCGTGAAGTGCTCCTCGCCCAGACTCGGCGCGTTCAGACCGTAGTAGGACCGGGCGGCCGGGCGGTGGATCAGGTGCTGGGCGGCCCCCGCGCTCCCCGCGGCCGCTGCCGCCAGTCCGTGGATGGCGGGAGCCGAGGTCGTGCGGTTGTCGACTGTCATGTCCCTCCCCTTCTCTCGGCACATGGTGGAGCCGCCGGCAAGACCCGGCCACCCGTCCCCGGTGGCCACAAAATGCATGGCAGGAAGGTGCGCACGGGCGGCGGCGCTCTGCCCGGACCGGCTTAAGCGGCGCCCATGGCGCATCGGTGATGCTGTGCCCCGACTGCTCCGCCGAGGGACCTCCCCCGTTCCCTCGGCGGGGCTTTTCGAGGAGGCACCGCGATGGCCATCACCGACACCGGCGGCGACCGTTCCGCCCCGCCCGCTTCCGCGCCCGCGCGCGCCGGAGGCCCCACCCGCCGGGTGCGGTTCGGCTATGCCTCGGGTTCGCTGGTCACGGGCACGTTCACCACGCTGCCGGGTCTTCTGCTGCTGCCGTATCTCACCGACACGCTCGGCGTCGGCGCCGCGCTGGCCGGCGCGGTCGTCTTCCTGCCGAAGGCGTGGGACGTCGTCCTCAACCCGTTCGTGGGCCGCGCCAGCGACCGTACGCGGACCCGCTGGGGCTCCCGGAGCCCGTACGTGCTGGGGGCCGGGCTCGTCATGGCGCTCGGCTTCGCGCTGACCTTCGCGGGCCCGCTGCCCGGCACGGCCGGCGCCTGGTTCACCGCTGCCGGCTACCTCCTCACCGCGACGGCCTTCGCCTTCTTCCAGGTCCCGTACGCCGCGATGCCCGCCGAACTCGCGGACCGCGAGGAGGACCGGCTGCGCCTGGTCGCGGGCCGGGTCGCGGTCATCGGCGTGGCGGCCCTGGCGACGGGGGCCGCCGCCCCCGCCCTGGTGGACGCGGGCGGCGGCGGTCTGCCGGGCCACCGCTGGGCGGGCGTGTTCGGCGCGGTCGTGGTGGGCATCGGCGCGCTGTGGGTGTTCGCCGGAACAGCCGGTACGCGGGAGGGCGGCGCCCGTACGGCGAAGCGCGCCGCCCAGCCCTCCCTGCGCGCGCAGTTCGCCGCCGCCCGCGCCAATCCGCCCTTCATGGCGCTGCTGCGCTGTGTGGTGCTCCAGTCCGTCGCGACCGGGGTGCTGCTCGCGGGCGCCCCGTACTTCGCCGACCATGTGCTGCACGACTCCGCCGGGGTCGGCCCGCTCGTGGCGGCGTTCGTCGCGCCGAACCTGCTGACCATGCCGCTGTGGTCCCGGCTGCGCGGACCGCGCGGCTACGCCCTGGCCACCGCCCTGTTCACGGCGGGCTGCCTGCTCTTCCTGGCCTCGCCGCTGCTGCCGCAGGGCGCGGTCCTGGTCACGATGGCCCTGGCCGGCACCGGCCACGCGGGCCAGCTGCTCTTCCTGTACGCGATGCTGCCGGACTGCATCGCCCGCGACACCGCCGACACCGGGCGCCGCCAGGGGGGCGTGCTCTCCGGCGTGTTCTCCACCGCTGAGGGCCTGGGCGTGGCGGCGGGCCCGTTCCTGTACGGCCTGGTCCTCCAGCTCACCGGCTATGTCTCCTCCGGCACGGGCGACGCCGCCGCGCAGTCCGCCACCGCCCGCGCCGGCATCCTGGCCGGCTTCGGCGCCCTCCCCGCCCTGGCAGCGATCGCGGCGGCCCTCCTGCTGCGCGCGTACGACCGCCCCTCAGACACCCCCTACCCACAACACGGGTAGGCGCGGCCCCGGCGCCCGCAGCATGATGTGCAGGGTCGTGACGCACGCATCGGGGGGTGGCTTTCGTGACGTACACACGGGACCGGTACACCGCGCAGGTCGGCTTCGGGCCGCAGGTGCGCGAGCTGATCGGCCGGGCCCTCGCCCCGGAACCCGTCCTGCCGGAGTCCGGGCTCGTCGTGCGCGCCGGTACCTACGTCGTCGACCCGCCGTTCTTCGGCAACGGGGACATCGGCCGGGTCGCCGTCTGCGGTGCGGTCAACGATCTCGCGGCCACCGGGGCCGACCCCCGGCATCTGGCCCTCGGCATCGTGCTGGAGGCCGGGCTGCCGCTCGGCCTGGTCCACCGGCTGACCGCCTCGATCCGCGAGGCCGCCGCCGAGGCCGGGGTCGCCGTCACCGCCGTGGACACCCAGATCGTGCGTGCCGGGGAGGCCGACCGGGTCTATGTCACGGCCACCGCCTTCGGAGAGCGCGCGGGGCCCCCGCTCGGCCCGGACCGCATCCGCCCCGGCGACCGGGTGCTGGTGACCGGGCCGCTCGGCGACCACGCCGCCCATCTGGTCTCCCTGCGCGACGGCCTCGGCTACGAGCACCACGTGCCCAGCGACTGCGCCCCCCTCACCGGCCTCCTGGGCGAGGTCCGCGCCGACCTCCACCACGCCCGTCCGGTGGCCGCCGGGGGCCTCGCGGAGGTGCTGCGCCTGAGTGCCGCCGCCTCCGGCCTGACCCTGCGGGTCGAGGAGGCCGCGCTGCCGGTGCGCTACGAGGCGCGGGTGGCCCTGGCGACACGGGGGCTCGCGCCGCTGGACGCGGCCTGCGCGGGCTGCCTGTGCCTGTTCGCCCCGGCGGACCGCGCCGATGCGGTGCTCGCCGCCCTCCGTGCCCGCCCCGAGGGCCGTCAGGCGGCCGTGGTCGGCGAGGTGACGGCGGACCCGCCGGGCGATGTCGAGTACCTCGCCCCGGACGGCCCCCGCGCCCGGACACCGAGCGCGGGGCCGCTCCCGGAGCGCCTCCTCTGACAGGCTTCGCTCACCGCTGCTCGGCGGCCACCGGCGTGGTCCGGGGGCGCTGAGCCGCGACCGGGCGGCGGCGGACCGGCAGCCCGGTGGTCGGGTTCGCCACGCCCCAGGCGGCACCCTTGCAGACCAGCTCCTTGTAGAGGGCGGCGAGCCGTCCCCGCAGGGCCGCCCGGACCGCGCGGTCGTCGGCCGTGACGTACTGGATCAGCCCGTCCTTGCGGCCCAGCGAGATGCACTGGTTGAAGTAACGCAGCGCGGTGGACGGGATCTTGGTACCGGTGAGGCGGGCCGCGATCGCGTCGGCCGCCTGCCAGGCGGTGGGGACGCCCGAGGCGCAGGACATCCGCAGCGGCTTGCCACCGGGGCCCGCGACGAGGGCCGCGTCCCCGATCGCGTACACATCGGGGTGCGAGACCGACCGCATGGTCGCGTCCACCACGATCTGCCCGTTCTCGCCGGTCTCCAGCGCGGTGGCGGCTGCCAGCGGGTGGACCGCGAAGCCGGTGGTCCAGACGGTGACCTCCGCCGGGAGGGACGTGCCCCCGGCCGTGGTGACGTATCCGGCCCCGACCTCCACCACCGGGGTGTGCTCGTGGACGGTGATGCCCAGCCGGTCGACCACCTTGCGGAGGTGCCGGCGGCCGGTGTCCGAGAGCCAGTCGCCGAGCCCGCCGCGCACGGCGAGGGCGATGTCGAGGTCCGGGCGGGCCTCCGCGAACTCGGTCGCCGCCTCCAGGCCGGTCAGCCCGCCGCCGACGACGACCACGGGCCGGCCGGGCGCCAGATCGGCCAGCCGGTCGCGCAGCCGGAGCGCGCCGGGGCGGCCGGCGATCTCGTAGGCGTACTCGGCGGAACCGGGGACGCCCTGGGTGTTCCAGGCGCTGCCGAGGGCGTAGACGAGGGTGTCGTACGCCAACTCCTCCTGGCCCTCCGCGCCCTGGACGGTGACGGCCTTGCGCTCGACGTCCACGGCGGTGACCCGGCCGATCCTCAGCTCCACGCCCGTGCCCGCGAACATCTCGGAGAAGGGGCGGGGGGTGAGGTCCTGGCCGGCCGCGAGCTGGTGCATGCGGACGCGCTCGACGAAGTCGGGCTCCGCGTTGACGAGGGTGACGCTGACGTCCTCCCGGCGCAGCCGCTTGGCGACGCGGCCCGCCGCGATCGCTCCGGTGTAGCCGGCTCCGAGGACGATGATGCGGTGCTGCTGCATGTGCCTGCTCCTGTCTCGCACGGGTCCGTCCTGGCCGGGACGTTTCACGTGAAACGGCTCGATGCCGGTGTTTCACGTGAAACGACCCGTTGGGGTGGTGCGCCCCTTGAACCGAGCAGCCCGCGCTTTCCTGACAGGTGAGGGTTGTGACGTGTGTCACCGGTTGCTCAGTAGGCCATGAGCAGCGGCTTTCCGTGTTCCATGGCCGCCCAGCGCCGCGTCACGCGCTCCAGCTTGTCCGGGTTGACCTGGTTGCGGAAGGAGGCGATGCCCTCGGCGGTGACCTCGATGGCCATGACGCCGATGACCCGGTCCCCGGCGACCGCGATGACGGCCGCGGAGCCGTTGGCGTTCGTCAGATGCAGCTCGACGGAGCCGCCGGTGAGCGCGGTCTTCGCCTTGCCCGGCTTGAGCAGGCCGCGCATGAACGTCGCGACGGCCTTCGCCCCCAGGAACGGCTTGGTGCCGGCCGGCACCTTCCCGCCGCCGTCCCCGATGGAGATCGCGTCCGAGGTCAGCAGTTCGACCAACGGTTCGGTACGGCCGCCGGCGGCGGCGAGCAGGAACTCCTTGATGATCCGGCGGGCGGCGGCCTCGTCCACCTCGGCGCGGGTACGGCCGTCGGCGATGTGCTTCTTCGCCCGGTGGTAGATCTGCTGGACGGCGGATTCACCGAGGTCCAGGATCTCCGCGATCTCCCGGTGCGGATAGCCGAAGGCCTCGCGCAGCACATAGACCGCCCGCTCGCCGGGCGTCAGCCGCTCCATGAGCGTGAGCACGGCGTACGAGACCGACTCACGCTGCTCGGCCGTGTCGGCGGGGCCCAGCATGGAGTCCCCGGCAAGCAGCGGCTCGGGCAGCCAGGCGCCCACATAGGTCTCGCGCCGGGCGCGGGCGGAGGTCAGCTGGTTGAGGCAGAGGTTGGTGAGGACCTTGGTCAGCCAGGCCTCGGGGACCTCGATCCGCTCGGTGTCGGCGGCCTGCCAGCGCAGGAAGGTGTCCTGTACGGCGTCCTCGGCCTCGGTCGCCGAACCGAGGAGACGGTAGGCGATGGCCTCAAGGCGGCGCCTGGACGCCTCGAACCGGTCCACGTCCTGCACGGTCAGGTCCATGCGGGAATCCTAGGACCTTTCGCGCGAATCGGGGTGGGCTCCTGTTGTCGGTGGCCGCCCGTAGGGTGCGCGCATGGATTGGCAGTGCACCGGCCTCCGCTGGACCGAGGATGCCGGGGGCCCCGCGCTCGGTTGGCGCAAGGGGAACCGGAGCCGGGCGAGCGCCCTGGCGTACGGGACGGAGTTCGGCTTCCGGGCGGCCGGTGAGCGGCGCTGTTCCGGGGCTCGGGGCAACGCGTGCCCGGTGGCCGCGGTGGTCCCGGCCGGGAGCACGGGCGGGCGCTGCGCGGAGTGCGGGCGGCTCGACCGGGCGCGCTCGGTGGCCGCCGACACGATCCCGGACGACCCCCGCACGTACCGGGTGTATCTGGCGTGGTTCGGGCCCGGCCTGGTGAAGGTCGGGATCACCGCCGAGGAGCGCGGAGCGGCCCGGCTGCGGGAGCAGGGGGCGGTGGTCTTCAGCTGGCTGGGGCGCGGCCCGCTGATGGCGGCGCGCCGGGCGGAGGAGGTGCTGCGGGCGGCGCTCGGCGTCCCGGACCGCATCCCGTACGCGCGCAAGCGGGCGGTGCGGGCGGAGCTGCCGGACCCGGCGGTGAGGGCCGCCGAGGTGACGGAGCTGTACGGGCGGGTGGTGGCCCTGGAGGGCGGCGGGGCCTGGCCGGAGGCGCTGGAACGCCTGCCGTGCGCTCCGGTGGACCACGCGGGGATCTTCGGCCTGGCGGCGGCTGCGGGCGCGCGGGCCGGGACCGGCACGGCTCCGGGTCCGCCGCGTCCGGTCCGGGCCGTGACCGGGCTCGTGGACGGGGGCGCGGTCGTGGGGCGGCTGGTCGCGGCGGCCGGGCCCGACCTGCATCTGGACACGGGCGCGCAGGGCATCCTCGTCCTCGACACCCGGCTGATGAGCGGCTGGACGCTGGCGGCGGCCGGCGCGGGCACCACCGGGGTGAGCCTCCCGGCCGTCGCGGTGGGGGGCGGCGGGGCGCAGGACGGGCTGTTCTGAGATGGTCGGCCGCATGGGCGACGAACGCGACGACGTGGTGCGGTTCCGGCAGCGGCTCGGGCTGCCCGGCCTCATCGACGTACACACGCACTTCATGCCGGAGCGGGTGCTGCGCAAGGTCTGGGCGTACTTCGACTCGGCGGGGCCGCTCACCGGCATGGAGTGGCCGATCACCTACCGGCACGAGGAGGAGGAACGGCTCGCCCTGCTCCGCTCGTTCGGGGTGCTGCGCTTCACGTCGATGCTCTATCCGCACAAGCCGGCCATGGCGGCCTGGCTGAACGGCTGGTCGGCGGAGTTCGCCGCGCGGACCCCCGACTGCCTGCACACGGCGACGTTCTTCCCCGAACCGGACGCGGAGCGCTATGTCCGGGAGGCCGTCGAGGCGGGGGCCCGCGTCTTCAAGGCGCACCTCCAGGTCGGCGGGTACGACCCGAACGATCCGCTGCTCGACCCGGTCTGGGGGCTGCTCGCGGAGGCGGGCGTCCCGGTCGTGACGCACTGCGGGTCCGGCCCGGCGCCCGGCAGGCACACCGGCCCGGACCCCATCGCCGGCGTCCTGGCCCGCCATCCCCGGCTGCCGCTGATCGTGGCGCACCTGGGCATGCCGGAGTACGCGGAGTTCCTGACGCTCGCGGAGAGGTATTCCGGGGTGCGGCTGGACACCACGATGGCGTTCACCGACTTCACCGAGGACTTCATGCCGTTCCCGGAGGCGGAGCTCCCCCGGCTGGCGGACCTCGGCGACCGCGTCCTGCTGGGCACGGACTTCCCGAACATCCCGTACCCGTACGCGCATCAACTGGAGGCGCTGGAACGGCTGGGTCTCGGGGACGACTGGCTGCGGGCGGTCTGTCACGACAACGCGAAGGCGCTGTTCGGCCTCTGAGGAACCGGAGAGCAGGGGCGCCGCTTTCTCAGGGAATTCACAGAAACGGGAAAGAACTCTCTCAGAGCCGTCTCCGAGGCTGTGGGTCATGACGACGACGACCTCGCCCCAGGGGCGTACCGAACTGCTCAGGCCGGACCGTACCCCCGTACGGGTCCTGGTCGTGGACGACGAGGCTTCGCTCACGGAGCTGCTGTCGATGGCGCTCCGCTACGAGGGCTGGGAGGTGCGCAGCGCCGGGGACGGGGCCGGTGCCGTGCGGGCGGCCCGCGAGTTCCGGCCGGACGCGGTGATCCTCGACGTGATGCTGCCCGACGTGGACGGGCTCGCCGTCCTCGGCCGGCTGCGCCGGGAGCTGTCCGACGTGCCGGTGCTGTTCCTGACCGCGCGGGACTCCGTGGAGGACCGGATCGCCGGGCTCACGGCGGGCGGCGACGACTACGTCACCAAGCCGTTCAGCCTGGAGGAGGTCGTGGCCCGGCTGCGCGGGCTGATCCGCCGCTCGGCCACGGCGACGGCGCGCAGCGAGTCGCGGCTCGTCGTGGGCGATCTGGTGCTCGACGAGGACAGCCACGAGGTGAGCCGGGGCGGCACGGGCATCCATCTGACGGCGACCGAGTTCGAGCTGCTGCGGTTCCTGATGCGCAATCCGCGCCGGGTGCTCAGCAAGGCGCAGATCCTGGACCGGGTCTGGAACTACGACTTCGGCGGCCAGGCCAACGTGGTCGAGCTGTACATCTCCTATCTGCGCAAGAAGATCGACGCGGGCCGCACGCCCATGATCCACACCCGGCGCGGGGCGGGGTACCTGATCAAGCCCGGTGATTAGCGGAGTGCGGCGGCGGCCGTGGACCCTGCGCACCCGGCTCGTGGTCTCGGCGGTGACGCTGATCGCGGTCGTCGCCGCCGTGATCGGCGTGGTGACCGCGATCGCCTACCACAGCTATCTGTACGGGAAGCTGGACGACCAGCTGCGGGACATCGCGGTCCGGGCGGAGCGGCTGCCGGGCCCGAAGCCGGGCGGGCTCAAGGCGCCGGGCGCCCCGGCCGTCCCCATCGTCGTCCCGGAGCGCGACCCGCTCGGGTTCATCGGCATGGGCGGCCAGCCGCTGCGGACGTTCGGCGCGCTCGTCGAGGACGGCCGGATCGCGGACTCGGCCGTCGTGAAGGACGGCGGGTTCGACGCCGGCGAGAACACCGAACCGCTCACCGCCGCCCAGCGCGAGGCCCTGACGGCGGCCGGTGTCACGGCGGACCGCCGCGCGCACGACGTCGAGCTGCCCGGCCTGGGCGGCTACCGGGTCCGCGCGGTGCCCCTCCACGACGGCGGCACGGTCCTCGTCGGCATCCCCACCGCCGAGGTGAGCCGCGCGCTCAGCACCCTGATCCTGGTCGAGGTCTGTGTGACCGGCGCCGGGCTGGTCGCCGCCGGGATCGCGGGCACCGTCATCGTCGGGGTCGCCCTGCGCCCGCTGCGCCGGGTCGCCGCCACCGCGACCAGGGTCTCCGAACTGCCCCTGCACAGCGGTGAGGTCGCCCTCCTGGAACGCGTCCCGGACGCCGAGGCGGACCCGCGCACGGAGGTCGGCCAGGTCGGCGCCGCGCTCAACCGGATGCTGGGCCACGTCGGCTCCGCCCTGGACGCGCGGCAGCGCAGCGAGACACGGGTGCGCCGGTTCGTCGCGGACGCCAGCCACGAACTGCGCACCCCGCTGGCCTCGATCCGCGGCTACGCCGAACTCACCCGGCGCGGCGGCGAGGAGACCGGTCCGGACACCCGGCACGCCCTGGGCCGCATCGAGTCCGAGGCGCGGCGCATGACGGGCATGGTCGAGGACCTGCTCCTGCTGGCCCGCCTGGACGCCGGCCGGCCGCTCTCGTACGGGACCACCGATCTCTCGCCGCTCGTCGTGGACGCGCTGAGCGACGCCCGCGCGGCGGACACCACCGGCCCCGCGACCACCGGCGCCACCGACACCGGCCCCACCGCCCCCGGACCGGCCCGGCACTGGCGGCTCGATCTGCCCGACACCCCCGCCATGGTCCGCGCCGACGCCACCCGCATCCATCAGGTGCTGGTCAACCTGCTGGCCAACGCGCGCTCGCACACCCCGCCCGGCACCACGGTCACGGCCCGCGTCCTGGCCGGCCCGGACCTGCCCTGGGTCACGGTGGAGATCCAGGACGACGGCCCCGGCATCCCCGCGGACCTCGTGCCACACATCTTCGAGCGCTTCACCCGGGGCGACGCCTCCCGCTCCCGCCACGCCGGCTCCACGGGCCTGGGTCTGGCCATCGTGCGGGCGGTGGTGACGGCCCACGGCGGCACGGCGCAGGTGCGGTCGGCGCCGGGCGAAACGGTGTTCGCGGTACGGCTGCCCGCCGAGCGGGGCGCTACGGCTTGTGGGTCACCCAGAGCATTTCCGCCGGCCAGTGGTGGGCCCAGTCCGGCGGGTCCGTCGGGTTGTAGCCGTTGAGCACCGCGGCGTCGGGGCGGGGTTCGATGAGGTCGTCGATGACGAGGCCCGCGCCGCGCAGGACCCTGACCCAGTCGCCGTAGGTGAGCTGGTAGCTGGTCGCGTCGTCGTCCTCGGCGATGGTGTCCAGGCCGAAGTAGGGCTTCTGGAGCGTGGTGGTGACGCGCTCCGCGGCTTCGTCGTAGCAGACCTCGAACCAGGGGGCGGCGACGTTCAACACCAGGCGCCCGCCCGGAGCGAGGACCCGCGCGGCCTGCGGCACCGCCAGTCGCGCGGGCGCCCAGCTGAGGCCGCCGAAGTCGCAGAAGACCAGGTCGAAGGCGTGGTCGGCGAACGGCAGCTGTTCGGCGGCGCCCTGCACCAGCGCGTACCGGTCCGCCCCCATCGCCCCGGCCGCCGCCGCGAGCTGGGCCTCGGACAGGTCCATCCCGACCACGGTCGCGCCCTCGGCTGCGAGCGCCCGGGACCACTGGCCGGCGCCGCAGCCGAGCTCCAGGACGCGCTTGCCGGTGACGTCGCCCAGCGCCCCCAGCTCCGCGTCGGGGATCGAGTACATGCCCCACAGCCGGGGCGAGGCGCCGATCTGCGGATCGTGCCGTCGCTGGTAGGCGCCGCTGATCCTGTTCCAGAGCCGCCGGTTGGCGGGGATGCTGTCCACCCGCAGACTCCAGCACCGCCCGCCGGGAGCCGTCAAACCCCTTTTCCTCCGTCCGGCGCGTGAGCCGCTCACAGGCCCACCACAGGTCTGGCACACGCTCGTGACAGGGCCGTTGGCGACGGTCGATGCCATGCGAACAGAGACCCCTTGGAGTGCCCTGCCGGCCAGGGACCACCTCCTGGCCGGAGCGGCCGCGGCCGGAGCGCCCGGTGCGGCGGGTGCGCCCGTGCTCGATGTGGTGGTACCCGTCCACAACGAGGAGAAGGACCTCGAACCGTGCGTGCTGCGGCTGCACGAGCATCTCGCGCGCACCTTCCCGTACGCCTTCCGGATCACCGTCGCCGACAACGCCAGCACCGACCGGACGCCCGAGGTGGCGGAGCGGCTGGCGCGGTCGCTGCCCGGGGTGCGGTCGTTCCGGCTGGAGGAGAAGGGGCGCGGGCGGGCGCTGCGTACCGTGTGGACGGGCTCGGACGCGCCGGTGCTCGCGTACATGGACGTGGATCTGTCCACCGACCTCAACGCGCTGCTGCCGCTGGTCGCGCCGCTGATCTCCGGCCACTCGGACCTCGCCATCGGCTCCCGGCTCGCCCGCAGTTCGCGGGTGGTGCGCGGGACGAAGCGGGAGTTCATCTCGCGGGCCTACAACATCATCCTGCGGTCCTCGCTGGCCGCCCGGTTCAGCGACGCGCAGTGCGGGTTCAAGGCGATCCGGCGCGAGGTCGCGCAGCGGCTGCTGCCCATGGTCGAGGACACCGGCTGGTTCTTCGACACCGAGATGCTGGTGCTCGCCGAGCGGGCGGGGCTGCGCATCCACGAGGTGCCCGTCGACTGGGTCGACGACCCCGACTCCACGGTCCACATCGTGCGCACCGCTACCGAGGACCTCAAGGGCGTGTGGCGGGTGGGCCGCGCGCTGGCCGTGGGCGCGCTGCCGCTGGACCGGCTGGCCCGGCCCTTCGGGGACGATCCGCGCGACCGGGCGATCGGCGGGGTGCCCGGCGGCCTGGCCCGGCAGCTCGTCGGGTTCTGTGTCGTGGGCGCCCTGTCCACGCTGTTCTATCTGGCCCTGTACTCCCTCTTCCGGCTCGGCGCCGGGCCCCAGCTCGCCAACGGGGCCGCGCTGCTGGTCTCGGCCGTCGCCAACACGGCGGCGAACCGGAGGCTCACCTTCGGTGTACGCGGCCGGGGCGGCGCGGTCCGCCACCAGGCGCAGGGCCTCGTGGTCTTCGCCATCGGTCTCGCCCTGACCAGCGGCTCGCTGGCGGCCCTGGGCGCCGCCTCCGGCTCGCCCTCGCACAGCACCGAACTCGCCGTCCTGGTCGCGGCCAACCTCGCGGCGACGGTGCTGCGGTTCCTGCTGTTCCGCGCCTGGGTCTTCCCGGACCGCGACTGCGGAAACCCCGAACCGTCCGCCCGAACCCCCCACGACCCGAGGAACGCCCGATGACCACGTTCAACCCCGTCCACGCCCCCGCGCGGGCCGGTGCCTCGCTGCTCCGCCGTGTCCGGCGCGGGCGGCCGGGCGACGCCCCGTGGGTGCGGCCCGCGTTCCTCGCCCTGCTGCTCGTGATCACGTCGGCCTACCTCTGGAACCTCAGCGCCTCCGGCTACGCCAACTCCTTCTACTCCGCCGCCGCGCAGGCCGGCGGCAGCAGCTGGAAGGCGTTCTTCTTCGGTTCGCTGGACGCGGCCAACGCCATCACCGTGGACAAGCCCCCGGCCGCCCTGTGGCCCATGGCCCTGTCGGTGCGGATCTTCGGGCTCGGTTCCTGGGCGATCCTGGCCCCGCAGGTGCTGATGGGCACGGCGACGGCCGGGGTGCTGTACGCGGCCGTGCGGCGCCGGTTCAGCGCGGCGGCCGGGCTGATCACCATGGCGGTGTTCGCGCTGACGCCCGTGGCCGCGCTGATGTTCCGCTTCAACAACCCGGACGCGCTGCTCGCCCTGCTGATGACGGTCACCGTCTACTGCGTGCTGCGCGCGCTGGAGGGGGGCCGCACGAAGTGGCTGGTGTGGGCGGGCGTCGCGGTCGGTCTCGCGTTCCTGTCGAAGACCCTCCAGGCGTTCCTGATCCTGCCGCCGCTGGCGGTGCTGTACGCGGTGTGCGCGCCGGTCCCCGTACGCAGGAGGTTCGGGCAGCTCGGGCTCTCGGCGCTCGCCGTGCTCGTCTCGGGCGGCTGGTGGGTGGCGGTCGTCGAGCTGTGGCCCGCCTCCTCGCGCCCGTACATCGGCGGTTCGCAGCACAACTCGTTCCTGGAGCTGACCTTCGGCTACAACGGCCTCGGCCGGATCAACGGCGAGGAGACCGGCAGCGTCGGCGGCGGAGGCGGCCGGGGTGGCGGCGGTCAGTGGGGCGAGACCGGCATCGGCCGGATGTTCAACGCGGAGATCGGCGCCCAGATCTCCTGGCTGCTGCCCGCCGCCCTGATCCTGCTCGCCGCGGGCCTGTGGCTGACCCGGCGGGCGGGCCGTACGGACACGGCGCGGGCGGCCTTCGTCGCCTGGGGCGGCTCGCTGCTGATGACGGCCGCCGTGTTCAGCTTCATGGCCGGGATCTTCCACCAGTACTACACGGTGGCCCTGGCCCCGTATCTCGCGGCGCTGATCGGCATGGGCGTCACGGTGCTGTGGGAGGAGCGGGCGCGCTGGTGGGCGGGCGCGGTGCCGGCGGTGACGGTCGCGGTGACGGCGTACTGGGCGTACGTCCTGCTGGGCCGCACCCCGGACTACCAGCCGTGGCTGCGTACGGCGGTGCTCGTCACCGGGCTCGTGGCGGCGGCGGGCCTGGCGCTCGCGGCCCGGCTGGGGCGGTCGCTGGTGTCGGCCGCCGCGGTGCTGGGCCTGGCGGCGTCGCTCGCCGGGCCGGCCGCGTACACCGTGAGCACGCTGAACACGGGCCACCAGGGCTCGATCGTCACGGCGGGCCCGTCCGGCGGCGGCATGGGCGGACCGGGCGGCGGCGGCCGGGGCGGACGGCCCGGCGGAGGCGGTCCGGACGGCGCCCCCGGCGGCATGCGGCCTCCGGGCGCACAGGGCTCGAACCAGCCGGGCAACAACCAGCCGGGCAACAACCAGCCGGGCAACCCCATGGGCCAACCGCCCACCGGCACCCCGCCCGGCCAGAGCACCGGCCAAGGCACCGGCCAGAACGCCGGCCAGGGCTCCGGCCGGAGCCAGGGCACCCGCCGCCTCCCCTTCGGCACCGGCGAACGCGGCGGGCTCGGTGGGCCCGGCGGCATGGGCGGCCTGCTCAACGGCGCCTCCGTCGGTGCCCGGGCCAAAGCACTCCTGGAGGCGGACGCCGACGACTACACCTGGGCGGCCGCCGCCATCGGCTCGCAGAACGCGGCCAGCTACCAACTCGCCACCGAGAAGCCCGTCATGGCGATCGGCGGCTTCAACGGAAGCGACCCGTCCCCGACGCTCGCGCAGTTCAAGAAGTACGTCGAGGACGGCCGCGTCCACTACTTCGTCGCGGGCGGCGGAATGGGTGGCGGCATGGGCGGAGGAGGCGTGGGCGGCAGCGGCGCCGCCTCGCGGATCTCCGCCTGGGTGACGGAGAACTTCACCGAGGTGACGGCGGGCGGCGCCACCTTCTACGACCTGACCCGGCCGAAGGCGGCGACCGGCTGACCGTCCGGGAGCCGGCGGCTCAGCGCCGCAGCGACAGGTCGGCCACGACGGGGCGGTGGTCCGAGGCAAGCGTCTCGGCCACCGCCGCGTCGCGTACCCGGACGGTGTTCTTCGAAACCGCCACGTAGTCGATCCGCCGGACCGGGTCCAGCGCCGGATACGTGGGCGCGCCGGGCTCGGCATCGGTCAGCTCCCGCCACAGCGGCGCCAGTTCGGGAGCGGCCGGCGGTGCGTTGAAGTCGCCGAGCAGGATCTGCCGCACCGGGCCCCGCTCCGACTCCCGGTCCTCCGCCATGATCCGCCGCGTGTCGGCCACCTGCGCGATCCGCACGGACGGGTCGCCCCGGTAGTCGAGGTGTGTGACGTACACGTGGACGGGCAGCCCGCGCACCTTCAGCACCACCTCGCCGAAGCCGGGCGCGGGCGCCGGTACCGGGTTCGGGTCCTGCGTGGAGAGCCGGGTCAGCTCGTGGTTCTCGGCGCTCACGATCCGGTACCGGGACAGCACCGCCACGCCGTACTCGCGCCGGGGCCCGCCCTCCACCACCGGGTCGAGGCTGTAGATCGGGGCGAAGGAGACCCGCATGCCCAGGCGCCGGGCCAGCTCGCCCGCCAGATCGCGCCACTCGCTACGGGCGCCCCAGTGGACGTCCACCTCCTGGAGCCCGATGACGTCCGCGTCCAGCGCGCGCAGGGCGGCCGCCTGCCGGCCGAGGTCGAAGACGCCGTCCGTACCGGCCCCGGCGTGGATGTTGTACGTGGCCACGCGCAGCGGCACCGACGCCCCCGGCCCGTGCCCCGTGGACGCCGTCGCGGGAGGCGCGAGCGCCGCCCCCAACAGGCCCGCTGCCACCAGGACTTCCACCGTGCGACGACGCAGCGACATATCACTCCTGCTTCCGGGAGCCGGGTCCGAGGCGGATTTCGGCGACCGGCACCGTACCCACGAAAAGTCGCTTGTACGCCCCGGCACGCTCCTATACGGTGTACAACCTCGCTCCTGTACACCGTATAGGGGGCGCCACTCGAACACCGACGACAGCAGGGAGTACCTATGACGGCGACCGACGCCGCGAAGAACCACCCGCTCGCCCCACCGAGCCACCCGCAGCGCTGGTTGATCCTCGGCGTCATCTGCCTCGCCCAGCTGACCGTGCTGCTCGACAACACCGTCCTCAACGTCGCGATCCCCTCCCTCACCCGGGAACTGGACGCCTCCACCGCCGATGTGCAGTGGATGATCAACGCCTACTCGCTCGTCCAGTCCGGGCTGCTGCTCACGGCCGGCTCCTCGGCCGACCGCTACGGGCGCAAGAAGATGCTGGTCGCCGGGCTCGCCCTGTTCGGCATCGGCTCCCTGATCGCCGGGCTCGCCGAGTCCTCCGCACAACTGATCGCCGCGCGGGCAGGCATGGGCGTCGGCGGCGCGCTGCTGATGACCACCACACTCGCCGTCGTCGTGCAGATCTTCGACGACAGCGAGCGGGTCAAGGCGATCGGCATCTGGTCCACCGTCAGCTCGCTCGGCTTCGCGGCCGGCCCGCTGATCGGCGGCGTGATGCTCGACCACTTCTGGTGGGGCGCGATCTTCCTCATCAACATCCCGGTCGCCGTGATCGGCCTGGTGGCCGTGGTGCGGCTGGTCCCCGAGTCGAAGAACGCGAGCGGCGACCGGCCCGACCTGCTGGGCGCGCTGCTCTCCACCATCGGCATGGCCGCCGTCGTGTACGCGATCATCTCCGGCCCCGAGCACGGCTGGACGTCCGGCCGGGTGCTGCTGACCGCGTTCACCGGCGCCGCCGTGCTCACCGGCTTCGTGCTCTGGGAGCTGCACATCCCGTACCCGATGCTGGACATGCACTTCTTCCGCAACCAGCGGTTCGTCGGGGCGGTCGCGGGCGCGGTCCTCGTCGCCTTCGGCATGGGCGGCTCGCTGTTCCTGCTCACCCAGCAGCTCCAGTTCGTCCTCGGCTACGGGCCGCTGGAGGCCGGGCTGCGTACGGCGCCGCTCGCCCTGAGCGTCGTCGCGCTGAACCTCACCGGGCTCGGCGCCCGGCTGGTCCCCAAGCTGGGCACGCCCGCCACCATCGCCACGGGCATGGGGCTGCTCGCGGCCGGGCTCGCCGCGATCGCGCTGCTCGGCCGGCACGGCTACGGCGGCACGCTGCTCGGGCTGCTGGTCATGGGCGCCGGTATCGCGCTCGCCATGCCCGCGATGGCCAACGCCATCATGAGCGCCATCCCGCCGGAGAAGGCCGGAGTGGGCGCCGGGGTCAACGGCACCCTCGCGGAATGCGGCAACGGCCTCGGGGTCGCCGTCCTCGGCGCGGTCCTCAACTCCCGGTTCGCCGCGCTCGTCCCGTCGGCCGTCGGCGCCGCCTCGCTGCCCGCCGCCCTGGCCGCGGCGCACGGCGCGGAGGAGCGGGCGCGCATCACGGACGCGTTCGCCTCCGGCCTGGAGACCAGCATGCTCGGCGGGGCCGTCGCCGTACTCGCCGGCGGACTCCTGGCCGCCCTGCTGCTGCGCCGGGCGGAGCGAGGACAATCGGCACCGGCTGATCCGGCCGCGACAGCGGCATAGCATCAGACGGGACCACCGGACCGCACTGCTCCGTTTACCGGGCGGCCGGTACGCGGTCGGCACGCGGCTCGTCCGCGTCCGGCGCGTCCGGTGTGCGGGCCGGTCCGTTCGTCCCGCCGGTGAGACGAGGGAGTGCGCCATGGTGTCCGCGGCCGACCGCGTGAAGAACCCTGTCCGGACCAGCGTGTGGCTGAACAACCGGCCACCCGCGCGTTCCCGGCGCGCCGACCAGCCGGCCGGCCTCGACCGGGAGCGGATCACCGCCGCCTCGGTGCGGCTGCTCGACGCGGAGGGCCTGGCCAAGTTCTCCATGCGCCGGCTCGCCGCCGAACTGAACGTCACGGCGATGTCCCTGTACTGGTACGTGGACACCAAGGACGACCTGCTGGAACTGGCCCTCGACGCGGTCTACGCCGAGATCGGACCGCCGGCCGGCGAGGCCCCCTGGCAGGACCGGCTCCGCGAACTGGCCGGGGCGTACCGGGGACTGCTCGTCCGGCACCCCTGGGTCTCGCCGCTCGCGGGCAAGTTCCTGAACCTGGGCCCGCACTCGCTGCTGGTGACCCATGCCATCCAGGACGTGATCCGCGCGACCGGCCTGCCCGCCGAGGGCCGCAGCGGAGCGCTGTCGGCGGTCTTCCAGTTCGTGTACGGATTCGGCACGGTGGAGGGCCAGTTCGCGCAGCGCAGCGCGGAGGCCGGGCTCACCCAGGACCAGTACTTCCGGCAGGCCATGGCGGCCGTCCGGGAGCAGCCCGGACTCGACGAGTTCGTGGAGGACTCGCGGGACATGATGGCCGCGCGCGGCAGCGCCACCATCCAGAAGATGCGCGACCGCGACTTCGTCTTCGCGCTGGACCTGCTGATCGCGGGCATCGCCGCGATGCGGGACCGGGGACCCGCGAACGCTCCCGCTCAGTAGCCCCGCGCCGGGTCCACGGCGAGCGCCGGTCTCTTCCCGGCCGCCAACTCCCGCAAACACGTGGTGAAGTCCGCGACGACGTCCTCGTCCGCCGTGATGCCCGCCGAGTGGGAGGTGACGACCGTACGGGGCAGCCGCCAGCACGGATCGCCGGGTCCGGGCGGCTCGTCCGGGAGGACGTCGAGCACCGCCCGCCCCACCGTCCCGGCGCGCAGCGCGTCCCCGAGCGCCCCCAGGTCCACCGTCGCGCCCCGCCCCACATTGAGGAAGGTCGCCCCGCCCATCGCGGCGAACCGGTCCGCCCCGAAGTAGCCGGCGGTCGCCCGGGTCAGCGGGAGCGCGGCCACCACCCAGCGGGCGGCCACCGGTTCACCGGCCGGGACGACCGCGTCGAAGCCGGCCGGCACCGGGCGCGGGGTGCGGACGGCGGCCACGGTCCGGATGGCGCAGGCCCGCAGCAGCGCGCCCACCGCGGAGCCGATGCGGCCGGTGCCGTGGACGACGGCGGTCTGCCCGGCGACGAGTTCCGAGGGGAGCCGGCGCCACTCGGCGCGGGCGTGCTGCGCCGCGTATCCGGGGACGGACTGGCACTCGGCCAGCACCCAGCCGAGCACGTACTGCGCGATCCGCTCGCCCATCCGCCCCACGGTCCGGGTCAGCGGCACCCCGGACGGCCAGGGCCGGTCGCCGCGCAGCACCAGCGTGTCCGTGCCCGCGTTGACGCTGTGGAACCAGACCAGGTCCGGGCCGCGCAGCGCGTCGGGCAGGACGGCGCCCACGTACACGAAGGGGCCCTCGCCCGGAGCGCGTTCGACGGGCCGGCCGGTGGCCGCCGACAGCCCGCGCACGACCCCGTCACCGACCTCGGGCCCGGCGACGATCCGGGCCCGGTCCAGCAGACCGGGCGCGATCACGGGACGATCCGGGCCGGGAGGCCCCGGGGCCGGCCGTCGGACCGGGTGGTCAGCGGGATCGCCCGGTGCCGGGGCCGTACGAAGGCCGGCCGTGCGGCGAGGTCCACGGCGGTGTTCGTCGCGATGTCGGGTGCCATGGCCTCGACCCTACGGCCAAAGAGCGTCGAAGTGCCCGGCCGTCGGTGGCCGGGCACTTCGATGAGTCGGGCTCCGGGGCGGGACCGGCAGGCCGTCCCCTGCCCGCCGTCCCCGCCGCCGGGGCCCGGTTCCCCGGGGGCGCGGCGCCTCCGCTCGCACAGCGCCGCCCCACCGGGGGCTCGTGGGGTCCGGGGTGCTTGCCCCGGACCGCTCGGGCTACTCGCCCGGGTGGGGCGCCGGGACCGGCTCCCCCGTCTCGTTCACGGCCTTCGTCTTGAGCGCGACCTCCTTGATGAACAGGGTGATCAGGAAGGCGACCAGGGCGGACGGGGCGGCGTACAGGAAGACGTCGCCGACGCCGTGCCCGTAAGCGGCCTCCATGACCGTGCGGAACGGGGCGGGCAGCTTGTCCAGGTCGGGGATGGCCCCACCGGCCGTGCCGCCGTGGCCCAGGGCCGCGCCCTCGGGACCGAGGTCCGCGAGGCCCTCCTTGACGTAGCGGGTGACGCGGTTCGCCATGACGGCGCCCAGCGCCGAGACGCCGATCGCACCACCGAGGGACCGGAAGAACGTGACGACGGACGAGGCCGAACCGAGGTCGGACGGGTCCACCTGGTTCTGCGTGGCGAGCACCAGGTTCTGCATCATCATGCCGATGCCGAGACCCATCACGAACATGTAGACGGCGATGTGCCAGTACGTCGTGTCGTAGCGGATCGTGCCCAGCAGGCCCAGCCCGGCGGTGACCAGGAAGCCACCGCTGACCAGCCATGCCTTCCAGCGACCGGTCTTGGTGATGATCTGGCCGGAGACGGTCGAGGAGATGAACAGACCGCCGATCATCGGAATGGTCATCACACCGGACATCGTCGGCGACTTGCCGCGCGCCAACTGGAAGTACTGGCTGAAGAAGACGGTGCCGGCGAACATCGCGATACCGACGAACAGCGAGGCGAGCGACGCGAGCGTGATGGTCCGGTTGCGGAAGAGGCGCAGCGGGATGATCGGCTCACTGGCGCGGGACTCGACGAGGACGAAGACCAGGGCGAGGAGCACGGAGCCCACCAGCATCACGCCGGTCTGCCAGGACATCCAGTCGTACTTGTCGCCCGCGAACGTCACCCACAGCAGAAGCAGCGAGACGGCGGCGCTGATGAAGAAGGCGCCGGTCCAGTCGACCTTGACGTCCCGCTTGACGACGGGGAGCTTGAGGGTCTTCTGGAGCACGATCAGGGCGATCACCGCGAACGGCACACCCACGTAGAAGCACCAGCGCCAGCCCATCCAGCTGGTGTCGGTGATGACGCCGCCGAGCAGCGGGCCGCCGACGGTGGCGACGGCGAAGACCGCGCCGATGTAGCCGCTGTACCGGCCGCGCTCGCGCGGGGCGATCATGGCGGCCATCACGATCTGGGCGAGGGCGGAGAGACCGCCGACGCCGATGCCCTGCACCACACGGCAGGCGATCAGCATGCCCGCGCTGGTCGAGAGGCCGGCCACGACCGAGGCCGCGACATAGATGATCAGGGCTATCTGGACCAGCAGCTTCTTGCTGAACAGGTCGGCGAGCTTGCCCCAGAGCGGGGTGGTCGCCGTCATCGCCAGCAGCGAGGCCGTGACGACCCAGGTGTAGGCGCTCTGGCCGCCGCCCAGGTCGGCGATGATCTCCGGCAGGGCGTTGGAGACGACGGTGGACGACAGGATCGCGACGAACATGCCGAGCAGCAGCCCGGCGAGCGCCTCCATGATCTGCCGGTGTGTCATCGGCGCGCCGCCGGAGGCGTCATGGCCTCCGTGCCCGGCGTGACCGCCCCGCACACCGGTTGGTGTGGTCGTAGCCATTTAAGTCCTTGTCTTCGCTTCTGTTTACACAGGTGTACGGGTGTACGAGTCGTGGTGGGCGTCCGTCTGCCGGGGGCGGCAGTCGGTGCCGTGCTTCCCGGGGGAGCACCCTCCGGCGCCGCGACAGGAGAAGCTGTCGCGCAGCCGGGCGAGCAACGTGTTGAGCTGGCCGACCTCGGCGTCGGTCCAGTCGTGCAGATGGCCGGCGAACATCTCGGTCGACCGGCGGGAGAGGTCGTCGAGCACCTCTTCCCCCGCGGGGGTCAGCCGCAGGATGCGGGAGCGCTTGTCCGCCGGGTCCGGGAACCGTTCGATCCAGCCCCGCTCCGCCACATGGGCGACGTGCCGGCTGGTCACCGACATGTCGACGGCGAGCAGCTCGGCCAGCCGGCTGATCCGCATCTCCCCGTGCCGGCTCAGCAGAGTCAGCACGGCGGCGGAGCCGGCGGGGCACTCGGCGGGCAGGATGCGGGCGAGACCCCTCTTGACGGCCCCGATGGCGCTGAGCTGCCGGGCCAGTTCTTCGTACTGACTCCGTCCGGCCACGGGACCCCCAGAACATCTCACCGGTCATCTTGTTGCTTAGGGCAACCATAGAAGCCGTTGGTTGCTACAGGCAAACGAAATGGGGCTTGCTGGGGTAAAGGAACGCAAAAGGCTCTGTAGGGCGCTGGTCAAACCCGCAGGCCGTGCGGTAGAAGGCGCCCTGATGTGGTCCGTGCCACACGGGAGGCGATCGGCGGGCGGAGACCGGGGGTTGGGGGTTGGGCCGTTCGCCCGAGTTCGCTAGGGTCCTGCGACATGGCACACAATCCCCACGCACCGCAGGGCCCCGAGGGCTCCTACGACCCGGCCGGCAGTACCCAGATGTTCCGCGCCTTCGTGGACGAGGGCGAGCCGCAGCGCGCCCAACAGCCCGCGGCCACCTCCGCCGGCCCGAGGACGGGCCTGATCGCCGGCATCGTCGCGGTGGTCGTCGTGCTGGGCGCGGTGGCCTGGCTCGCCCTGAGCTGAGGTCCGCCGGCCCGTCCATGACCGCGGCCCGTCCATGACCGCAGCCTGTCCATGACCGCGGTCCCGTCCGGGGCCGCGGCCGTCTTCTCGTACCTGCCGCTGTCCGTGCCGATCCGCGCGGGCGGCGGCGCCGTCGTTTCCGGGCGCCGCCGTCGTGGATCGCGCCGGGTCAGTCGGCGATGAGGCCCTCGCGGAGCTGGGCCAGGGTGCGGGTCAGCAGCCGGGAGACGTGCATCTGGGAGATGCCGACCTCCTCGCCGATCTGGGACTGCGTCATGTTGGCGAAGAACCGCAGCATGATGATCTGCCGTTCCCGCTGCGGCAGCTTGGCCAGCAGTGGCTTGAGGGACTCGCGGTACTCGACGCCCTCCAGCGCGGCGTCCTCGTAACCGAGCCGGTCGGCCAGCGAGCCCTCGCCGCCGTCGTCCTCGGGGGCGGGGGAGTCCAGCGAGGAGGCGGTGTAGGCGTTGCCCACGGCGAGGCCGTCGACGACCTCCTCCTCGGAGACCCCGAGCGCCTTGGCCAGCTCCGGGACGGTCGGCGAGCGGTCGAGCTTCTGCGCGAGCTCGTCGCTGGTCCGGGTGAGGGCGAGCCGCAGCTCCTGGAGCCGGCGCGGCACGCGTACCGACCACGACGTGTCCCGGAAGAACCGCTTGATCTCCCCGACGACCGTCGGCATCGCGAACGTCGGGAACTCCACGCCGCGTTCGCAGTCGAAGCGATCGATCGCCTTGATCAGGCCGATGGTGCCGACCTGGACGATGTCCTCCATCGGCTCGTTGCGGCTGCGGAACCGCGCGGCGGCGTACCGCACGAGCGGCAGGTTCAGCTCGATGAGCGTGTCCCGTACATACGCACGCTCCGGGCTGTCCGTCCCGCCGGGCCCCGGGGCGGGCCCCAGCGCGGCGAGCCGCAGGAACAGGGAGCGGGAGAGCGTGCGGGTGTCGATGGCTTCCGGCGAGCTGGTGAGCGCAACGGGTGCGGGTTCGCTCTTGGTGAGCGTGAGCACCTTCGAGCTGCCCTGTTCTTCGGACATGCCACCCCCTTGAGGTCGCGGACGGTCGCGGTGGCCACGACCATCGGAGGAACGCAGCCTGCCACCTGAATACCGGAGGCGGGACTGCGGCAAACGCGCTTCCCGCAGAATGTCACATGTCGGCAACGCGCTGTAGTGACTTGTCGACAAGTTACGGGGGAGTCTGTGCAGTTAACAAGGGGTGTGAGGCTTTTGGCCAGCGGGAAACGCCCAAGAACGGTCTACCCGTCTCAGCTACGCCTCGATCCTGTTTGCGGATCGGAGTCTGGCGAAACTACGGGCGAGAAGCCTTGACACATGCATCTGCGACACCCCCAGCTCCGCGCTGATCTGGGACTGCGTCAGATTGCTGTAGTACCGCAGGAGCAGGATGCGCTGCTCGCGCTCGGGCAGTTGTACGAGGAGGTGCCGGACGAGGTCCCGGTGCTCGACGCCCGCCAGCGCGGGGTCCTCGTAGCCGAGCCGGTCGAGCAGTCCGGGCAGCCCGTCGCCCTCCTGGGCGGCCTCCAGCGAGGTGGCGTGGTACGAGCGCCCGGCCTCGATGCAGGCCAGCACCTCGTCCTCGGAGATCCTCAGCCGCTCCGCGATCTCGGCGGTGGTCGGCGAGCGGCCGTGCGCGGTCGTCAGGTCCTCGGTGGCACCGGTGACCTGGACCCACAGCTCGTGCAGCCGCCGGGGTACGTGGACGGTGCGCACGTTGTCCCGGAAGTACCGTTTGATCTCGCCGACGACGGTCGGCATCGCGAACGTCGGGAACTGGACGCCGCGTTCGGGGTCGAAGCGGTCGATGGCGTTGATCAGCCCGATGGTGCCGACCTGGACGACGTCCTCCATCGGCTCGTTGCGGCTGCGGAACCGCGCGGCGGCGTACCGCACGAGCGGCAGGTTCGCCTCGATCAGCGCCGTCCGGACCCGTTCGTGCTCCGGGGTGCCCGGCTCCAGGTTCTTCAGCCGGCCGAACAGCACCTGGGTCAGGGCCCTGGTGTCGGCGGCGCGGGACCTGGCGGGCGCGACCGTCTCGTCGGGGGTCTCCTGGAGCGGCGCCGGCGCGGGGGCGGCCGGTGCCGCCTGGTGGACCTGGGGAGGCACTTGAGGCGCTGTACTGGCCGGCACGATGACGCCACCCCTTTGCGGTCAACTTCAGTTAATCCGTCTGTCAAAAGCGGTCATAGCATCACAAGACATGACCACTATGTGCAAGCACCCCATAGCGCCGTGTTGAACGCAGGAAAGCCCCTCACCGTGCCGGTGAGGGGCTCGCAGGGCCGAAGGCGTCAGAACGGGTAGTCCGCGATCACCCAGGTGGCGAACTCGCGCCAGCGCCCGGCGGCCGCCTGGTGGTCGGGGTGCTCCAGATACCGCTTCAGCGCGGCCTCGTCCGCCACCGCGGAGTTGATGGCGAAGTCGTACGCGATCGGCCGGTCGGTGATGTTCCAGGCGCACTCCCAGAACTCCAGCTCCGGGACCGTGCCCTCCAGGGCCCGGAACGCCTCGGCGCCCGCGACGACCCGGGGGTCGTCCCGCTCGACGCCTTCGTTCAGCTTGAACAGGACCAGATGGCGGATCACGCGGTGCTCCTAGTTGACCAGCTCGGACATGAAGTCGCCGACCCCCTGGGCGGCGTTCGCGATGCCCTCGAACCCTACTTGGACCAGGTCCGCGGCCCGTGCGGGGGAGTTGATGATCGTGTAGAGCACGAAGACGACTATCGCGTAGAGGGCTATCTTCTTCGCTTGTGCCATCGGCCCCTGACTCCCCTTCGATCCCCTGCGGTTTCGATCCCCTGTACGGTCGGGCGAGTCTATCCGTACGCATGCCCGTTTCCGCCGGGAGTTCCGGATCGCCCGCGCCGTGCCGCGACCGCCGCACGAGGGACCAAGGACCTGCGGATCGGGGCCCTTCGGCAGGCCCGGCGCGGCCCCCGGCACGGCAGGATGGGATACGAGCCCCCGCGGACTCCACGGAGTCCCGGGGGCCGGAGCAGGGGTCCTGTCGCGGGACCCGTGCCGTGGCCTCCCCCGACCGCGGCAAGGAGCGACAGCCCCTGGCTCCGGGGGAAGCGGCACATCCCCCCCGATGCCGCTTCCCCCTCCCCCTCCTACTTCTTCCGGCGCCCCGCGTCCCGCTCGCCCCCGTCCCGCGCTCCCGGCGCATCGCCCAGCGCGTCGTAGACGTCGCGGCGGCTGATCCCGAGCGGCCGGAGCACCGTGCTGAGGGTGCGTGCGGTGACCCCCTGCTCCACCAGCAGGGGCAGCAGGGGCCGCAGGTCCACGTTCCAGGCGGCGCGCTCCGGGGCCGCCAGCACGAACACGCCCTCCTCGTCGCCGTCCAGGGCCGCGACCGCCTCCGGCAGCGGCAGCCAGCGCACCCCGTGTCCCAGGTCCGGGCGGCCGTCCGGCACGGCGATCCGGCGCTCCGCCGCAGACCCGGCCAGCACCTCCGCGAGCGCGCCGAGAGCGGCACCGGGGGCCGTGAACACCACGGGGACCGGCGCCGTGCGCACCAGTTCGGCGTGCGGCGCGGCGGCCAGGGCCCGGCGGTCGGTCCGGCCGATGTGGACCGCCGGCGCGGCCGGCAGCCCGGCCGCGAGCAGCGCCGGTACGGCCCCGGTCGCATCGCCCACCACCTCGAACCGCGCCCCGTGCCCGGCCGCCTCGACAAGCCACGCGCCGGCCGCCTGCGAGACGCCGTCCAGCGGGCCGGACACGGTCGCGGCGATCACCCCGCCGTCCGCCAGGGCCGTGCGCGCCGCGGCCGGGACGCGCGCCGCGTCCAGGTCCAGCGAGGCGTCCGCGTCCCGCCACAGCAGCCCCGTCCGCCCGCCCGGCCCCGGCAGGCCGCGCCGGTGGACCAGGACGAGCGGCTGACGCGGCCCGGACTCGGTGAGCGTGAGGGTCACCTCGTTCGCCGGGTCGCCGAGCGCGGCGGTGAACTCCGCGCCGAGGTCGCTCGCCACCAGCGTGCTGCGGAAGGCGAAGGTGTCCGGCGAGGCGTGCTCGCTGCGCCGGAGCACCAGGCGGTCGGTGACCTCGTGGTGCGGGTTGACGACGGCGGTGCCGGTCGCGGTGTGCGGCCCGGCGGACAGCCGGACGGCGACCGGGCCGCGCAGCAGGGCGAGCCCCTCGGCGTCGAAGGCGGCGTCCACTCCGACGACGCAGGTCGCCCGCGCGGTGATGTCCCGCTCGCCGGTGATCTCCAGGGTCTTGGCATGGGTCGCGCGGACGTTCTCATGGCCCCTGGCCTGGATCTTCATTGTCTTCTCCAGGCCCTTCATTGCCTTCTCCAGGCCGTAGACGTGGTCCGACCGGCCATCGTAATCCGCGTTCCGCGCGCGGAGCCGGGCGGCGCGGGGCCAGTAGACTTCCCGGCATGTTCGAACACCTCCGCCACAAGCCGGGCACCGCTCTGCTGCGCCCCCGTGAGCTCGTCATCGCGTGCTCGGCCTTCCGCAGCCGGGTGAACCTGTCGAGCGTGGTGCGGACGGCGGGGTGCTGCGGAGTCGAACGGATCATCGCCTGCGGCAACGCGAAGCTCGACCCGAAGATCGCCCGGGACGGCGCCGACAACGTCGAGATCGAGGTGCGCAGGAGCCTTCCCCCGGTGCTGAAGAAGATGCGCGAGGAGGGCTACACCGTCATCGCGCTCGAACAGGCCACGAACTCCAAGAGCCTGCACGAGATCAGCTTCCCCCGTAAGGCGGTCATCGTCCTCGGCAACGAGCGGACCGGGCTCAAGGAGGACGAGCTCGCCTGCGTCGACGAGTGCGTGGAGATCCCGGTCTGGGGCTCGCCGCACAGCTACAACGTGGCCACGGCGGGCGCCATGGCCATGTACGAGTACTGCCGGCAGTTCCCGACCGGCTGACCGCCGGCCTTCCCCGCCGGGCGCCCGGCTACTCCTCCGGTTCGGCGGTGACGGCCGTCAGGGTCGCGATGACCTCGGTGCTGGCCGCGTCCAGCCGGCGCGCCCACGACGAGGAGACGGCTGCGGCCTCCTCCGCCGGGGTGAGCCGGAATCCGGTGATCCGCCACCCGGCGGCGAGCGCCTTCGCGGTGAGCACGTCCTGGACGTAGGCGTCGGTCAGCTCCGGCAGCCCCTGGATGTCGCGCGGCACCGGCTCGCGCCAGATGCTGGTGCCCACCGTCGCGGTGAGCGGCGCGCCCGGCTTGGCGACGGTCCGCAGCCCGGTCCAGATGTCCTCGTCGCCGCGCACCAGACCGTGCAGCAGCTTCCCCCACGGCATCAGCACCAGCAGCTCGTCGGCGGCCCCGGTCAGCTCCTCGGGGGCGCTCTCGATCGAGGAGTTGACGAGCAGCAGATTCGGTACGCCGCCCTTGGCGGGCTTGCGGCGGCTGCGGATGCTCGTCTGGGTCATCCGCTGCCAGGCCGGGTCCACCCCCACGACCAGCCAGTCCGGGTTCTCCTTGGCGATGCGGTAGGAGGCCCTGGCATCGCCCGTGCCGACGTCGACGACGACTCGGGAACTCTCCTGGGCCAGCTGCCGGAATTCACCGTCGGCGGCCTTCTCGAGTTTCTTGCCTCGTACGATCTGCATCAGGGCCAGTGCTTTCTTCCGATGGCTCGCGGGAGTCCCGGCGACGAGCCGTTTGCCTCGCCCGGGCCGGGGGTACGGTGATCAGCCCATGCGATGTCGCTGTGTGCACGGGTTATGGTCTCGCATCCCCGAGCGCTTTGACCAACCGGCTGCCGCCCCCGGGCACCCCGACGGGAAGGTGTGCTTGCGTTCATGAGGATCGGCATCATCGGCGCCGGGCGCATGGGCGCGTGGCACGCCCGGAACCTCGCCTCCTTCGACGACGGCCACACCCTGCTGGTCCACGACGCCCGGTACGAGGCGGCGGAGAACCTGGCCAAGGCCGTGGACGGCACGGCGCACCACCGCGCCGACGAACTGCTGGAGGCGGTGGACGCCGTGGTCGTGGCGGTCCCCGCCGCCATGCGCACCGCCGCCTTCCCGCGCGCGGTGGAAGCGGGGCTGCCGGTGTTCTGCGAGAAGCCGCTCGCCCACACCGCCGACGCGGCGCGCGCGCTGGCCGCGGTGGCGGCCGCCGCCGGCAACCACCGGGTGCAGGTCGGCTTCCAGCGCCGCTGCGACCCCGGCCACCGCGCGGTACGGGAACGGCTCGGCCGGGGCGACCTGGGCCGGCTGCTCATGATCCGCTGCACGGCCTTCGACCACGAACCGCCACCGGCCGGGTACGACACCTCGTCCGGCGGCATCTTCGCCGACTGCCTCATCCACGACATCGACGCCGTGCAGTGGCTCACCGGGCAGCGCACGGTCTCCGTGCTGGCCGACGAGGCACGGGTCGGCGGGGAGCCGTGTGGCGGGAGCCCGCCCGCCGGGGGGCCGTCCGGCGGCGGGGTCGCCGTGGCCACCGCACTGCTCACCCTGGCCGACGGCACCCGCGCCGTGCTCACGGCCTCCCGCTTCAACCCGTACGGCTACGACCACCGCGCCGAACTCCTCGGCACCCGCGACTCGCTGACCATCGGCCTCGACGAGCGGACCCCGCTGCGCTCCCCGTTCACCTCGGGAACCGGCACCCCCGCGCACCCCGCCTACACCGGCTTCACCGACCGCTTCGCGCAGGCGTACCGGGAGGAGATGCGGGCCTTCGTGCGCCTGGCCAGGGGCGAGGAGCCCAGCGTCTGCCCGCCCGCAGAGGCGGTCCTCGCCCAGGAGGTGGCCGACGCGGCAGCCCGCTCCGCGGCCACGGGCGCCCTGGTGACCCTGCCGGCCCCGCGCGGGAACGCCTGACGTACGGCCCGAGCACACAGAAAACCGCCCCCGATCCGTTCGCACGGTTCGGGGGCGGTTCCGCTGGCGGTAGCGGAGGGATTTGAACCCTCGGTGAGTTTCCCCACACTCGCTTTCGAGGTCTGTTCGCGCTGGTCAGGGGGTCGTTCAGAGGCGTTCGGCCGCGTTCACGGCGGGGGCGTAGCTCCCGGCGTGAACGGCTGCGGACGGCGCTGAACGGCAATGAATGAGACGGAAACTGAGACGGAGGGGGCTGCGCTGACCTGCGTGTCTGGCCCTCGTGGGCGTCGCTGCTCGGGGGCCTCCAGAACGGCGATCACGGCAGCAGGGTCACCTGCCCCGTTGGACCACGAAGAATCGTGATCCGCGAACTCGCTGGTCAAACGGAGCAGTGATCACTCGCATGATCGGTTGCGGTCGTTCTTGTGCAACGGCACTTGGCCAAGTTGATATGCCAAGCTGGTACACGATCAGCCTAGGGAGGAGAAGACCGATGGCCGAAACCGCGCGGGAGATCGCCAATGAACTGCGGGAGCGCATCCGCTCCGGCAGTCTCGCGCCCGGCGCACGGCTTCCCGGCGAACCCGCCCTCGTGAAGCAGCACGGAGTGGCGAAGGAGACGGCGCGCCGTGCCCTCATGTTGCTCGTGAACGAGGGGCTGGCCGTTCGTCGCAAGGGCAGCGGCACGTACGTTCGGGAATTCCAACCGATCCGGAGGGTTGCCAACGCGCGCCTCTCTCCGTCGGGATGGGGCTCCGGCCGGTCGATTTGGAGTGCCGACGTCGGCGACCGCCCCGTAACGGTCACCGATCTACAGGTCTACGAAGCGGAGGCCTCCGACGACGTGGCCCGCATGCTGGGTTTGCAGGCCGGCGCGACTGTCGTTGTTCGGGACCGCGTCTACGCGGTGGAAGGCGAGCCCGTGCAGTCTGCGATCTCGTACCTGCCCGCCGATCTCGTACGGGACTCCGCGATCACCCAGGAGGACACGGGGCCGGGCGGCGTGTATGCACGCCTGGCCGACCTGGACGCCAAGCCGGTCCACTTCGTCGAGGAACTCCGGTCGCGCATGCCCAGTACGGAGGAGTCCGAACGGCTGCATCTGACCGACAGCACCCCCGTGGTCGAGATCTACCGGACCGCGATGACAGGGGATGGCAAGCCAGTTGAGGTGAACCGCATGCTGCTGAACGCCGGGGTGTACGTCATGGAGTACCACATCACCGGCTGACCCTGACCGCACGAGCCCAGGGCCCTTCCAGGGCCCTTTTTTCATGCTCCGTTGACCTCCCTAGGGAGATGTGTCATAAATATCCCTAGGGAGGTCAACGTCGACTCCGAGCCCGAAGGGCTTGGTCGGCATGCAACTTCCCGCAGCGGCCTTGTGGCCGCTCCGCTGAGGGCGGGGACGCTGCAATCCCGCTAAAGGCCAGGGGACAGGGCTTCGGCCCGACTGGCGAGGTGGCCCGGTGACCGCGAGCAACGGCCGGCGTGTGGGGACGAGGTCCCCCTTGCAGTGCTTGATCCCTGTCCGCTGACCCGAAGGAGCACCTGATGAACCGTCGTCATACGTGGGCGCCGTGCCTGCTGGACCGGCAGGTGCGGCCGCGCCCATCGCGTCATCTGACCGCCGCAGCCGCTGTGCTGGGGCCGGTTGCCTCCCTCGTCCGTCCGGCCCGCCGCGTGCGGTGCCGTACGGGCGGGGTGGAGGGGAGCCGGAGGGTCCGGAACCACAGCGGCACCCCGGGGGCAACCGGGGTGCCGCGATACAGGCGCCTGTGAAGGAGGCACCTGTGATCAGCAGTCTGACAGACCAGGAACGCGAGGAGCTGTCGAAGAAGGTCAGCGAGGCCAACCGGCGTTCCTCCGGCGGCTCCGGCCGCTGAACCACCCCCGCCCCGGACCCGGCGTGATGCCGCTGGTTCGAATCCGGCCCGGGGCACCGCCACCCCTCGGGTGGCCTTTCACCCAACGGCCAGCGCCCCGGAGCGGCAACTCCGGGGCGCTGTTCTGGGCCGTCACACCTACCAGGGAGACAACGACCCATGATCCCCATCGCTGCCCTTGAGCGCCTTGTTACGGCCGCGTCGCTCGACTTCGAGCCGACGCCGGCCGAGCTGGACGCGATCGAGCACGAGATGCCGCTGATCCGGGCGGAGGTCGAGCTGCTCGACGCGCAGATCACGACCCTCGACCGCCCCGCCGGCGAGCTGGACATCCGGCGTATCCGACGGGCCCGGAACCGGGTTTTGGCCGCCCGCCGTGACCTGAGCAACCGCACCGTCACGGTGCAGCCGGGCGGTGCGGCATGAATACGGCTGACACCTTCACCGCCCAGATGTCCATCGCGCAGGACACGGGCCGGTGGCGCCTGTACGTGGCGGTCTACGGCGGGCTGGTCTCCGAGTGGCCCGAGTTCGTCTTCGACGGCGCCGCGGTGCCGAGTGTTCAGGACCGTTCACGGGCCCTGGCCGTTCTCGGCTACACGTTCACCGGTGACCCGGTCTGGGACTGGATCGAGGACCACGTCCCCGGCGATGACCCGGCCGGCCCGGTCCGGCTGATCGCGTCCGTGCGGGTGCGGGAGGTGGCGTCGTGAACGATGTTCAGATCCGTTCAGCGGAGAAGGCGCTGTCGGTGGGGGACGTGGCTGATCGTGGGCGGCGCGATGCTGTTCTCGATCCTCACGGTCACCCCGCTGATGAAGCAGCACACCCGCGAGGGCTGGGGCTGGACCGCCCCGATCCTGCCCCTCGTTGTGGACGCGGCGGTCGTCATCGTCGTCCGGCTCGACTCGGTTCTGGCCCGGCTGGGCGGGCACGGCGGGCGCTGGCCCATCGCGCTGCGGTGGATGACCGGAGCGATGACCCTCGCCCTGAACATCGCGGACTCCGCATTGAAGAAAGAGCTGGTCGGCGTAGCCGTGCACGCGGTCGCACCCCTCCTGCTGATCGTCACGGCCGAGACCGGTCTCGCCTACCGGCAGGCCATCACCGCCGCCCAGCAGGCCCGCGAAGCCCAGCTCAACGCCGAACGCGCCGAACGCGAACGGGCCGCCGCCGAACGCCGCGAAGCACAGGAGCGGCGGGCCCGCGAGGACCGCGAGCACGCCGCCCAGCTGGCCCGTGAGCAGCGTGAGCACGAAGCCATGCTGGCCCGTGAACAGACCGCCCGTGAGGAAGCGGCGCGGCGTGAGGAGCGCGTGCGGGCCGAGGCCCGCGAGCGTGCTGAGCGCGAGGCTCGTGAACGCCGTGAACGCGAGCGTGAACAGCAGCAGGCCGAGCGTGAACGCCGCGAACGCGAGGCCGCCCAGCGCCGCGAGCGCGAGCGGCTGGAGCGCGAACAGACCGAGCGCCGGCAACGTGAGGAGCGGGCCGAGCGTGAGGCCCGTGAACGCGAAGCGCTGCTGTCCGGTGGCCCGGTGAACACCAAGCTGCCCGAGGATCGGGCCCGGCAGATCGTCACCGCCGCCCACTTCTCCGGCCTGCCCGTGCGCAACGCGGCGGAGCTGTGCGGGTGGTCGGTCGGCTGGGTCTCCACCCGCTACCAGGAACTGCGTGACCGGTCGGCGGTGTCGGTGTGATGCGCCGGCCGCGTGTGCTGGATCTGTTCTGCTGCGCGGGCGGGGCGTCGATGGGCTACTACCAGGCCGGGTTCGACGTCACCGGCGTCGACATCGTCCCTCGCCCCGCCTACCCGTTCACGTTCATCCAGGCCGACGCGCTGGACGCAGCGCGGGAGTGGTGCCAGGAATTCGACCTGGTCCACTACTCCCCGCCCTGCCAGGCGTCCTGCGCGCTGACCAAGGGCACCAACCGCGGCCGCCGCGCCCACATCGACCTCATCCCGCAGGTGCGTGAGGTGTGCGAGTGGTACGGCGTCCCGTATGTCATCGAGAACGTCCAGGGCGCCCGGCTGCGCAAGGACCTGCTTTTGTGCGGGGAGATGTTCGGGCTGTCGGTGATCCGTCACCGCTACTTCGAACTCGGACCCTACTGGTCGCCCCCGGCCGCTGTGCACAAGCCGCACCGGGGTCCGGTGCGTGGGTGGCGTCACGGCGTGTGGCGCGACGGCCCGTACATCGCCGCGTACGGCAGGGGCGGCGGCAAGGGCACCGTCGCCGAGATGCAGCACGCCATGGGCATCACCTGGACCAGCACGCACGAAGAACTCACCGAAGCGATCCCGCCCGCCTACACCCGCTACATCGGCCGCGACTTCATCGCGGACGACTGGGGCGCGGCCACCATGCCCTGCGCCGAGATGCGGCTGCTCCATCTCGCCCGCCCGGCCCCGCACGCTCTGGTGGTGGCCGCCTGATGGCCATCCTCCCCGAATACCGGTGGCGCCTGGCCCCCGAGGGCCTGGCCACCCGCCGTCAACTCCGCGCCATGGGACTGCGGCCCGGCGGGCAGGACGTCGCCGCCGTCCTCGAACGCCCCCGGCGCCGCCGCGAACCCCTCGTCGCCTACCTCTACCGCATCGACCAGGCCAAGCCCGTACGGCCGATGACCCCGGCCCGTACCGCCGCCCTCGCCGCGGCCATGCGGGCCCGACGCCTGTGCCCGGCCTGCCGGCGCGACGCGGGCTACTGCATCCCGCGCTCCCTCGGCACGTGCGTGACCTGCGCCGATTCCCCTTCCTGACCCGCCCGCCCCTGGAGGCCCCTATGTGGCAGACCCTCATCGCCGTGTCCGGAGTCCTCGGAACCCTCGCCGGGACCGGTGTCGCCGGGTTCGTTCAGTCCCGTATCGCCCGCACCGCCCGCAACGCCGCCCGCGGTGACGACCTGCGCCGTGACTGCGTCAACGCCGTCATCGACCTCGCGGTCGCCCTCTCCGACCACCGTCGGGTCATGTGGAAGCTGGGCGAGGCCCGCCTGACCGGCGCCGACGACGAACACGTCCGGGTACTGCGCGACGAAGCGCACCACACCCGCGGTGCGATCACCGCCCCGGCTGCCCGCGTCCAGCTCTTGGCGCCCCTGGCTCAGGAAGCCGCCCGTATCGCGGTGCAGGCCACCTACGCCATGCGCAACCCGCAGGACACGGAAACCCTCGACACCCTGCGACGCCGCGCCCTGGAAACCCATGACGCCCTGATCACCGCCGCCGGACGTCATCTCTCCGCCGCCCCCATCCATGCCGCCGGAGGGCCGTGCCGTGTTCGCTGACCTCGCGTTCCTGCTCTACCTCGGCCACCTGATCTCCGACTATCCGATGCAGACCGACCACCAGGCCGGGTCCAAGCACCTGCCCGGCCTGGCCGGTTGGCGGGCGAACCTCGCGCACGCCGCGACGCACGTCGTCGTCTGCGGACTGCTGCTCGCCCTGGGCGCGGCCGTGCTCGGCTGGCAGCTCCCGCTGCTGTCCGCGACGGCGGCTCTGGTGTGGATCGGTGGCACGCACGCGCTGATCGACCGGCGCTGGCCGGTGGCCGCCTGGATGCGCCTGGCCCGCCAGACGGGCTGGGCCGCTGCCGGCGGTGCCGCGCACGTCGATCTTCTCTGCACCAAGTCAAGCGAGGTGCTCGTGGTAGGACCGAGTCCTACTCGCACGGGGCTCGGAACCGTACTCTGACGCTATGTCAACGGAACCCGAGTCCCGCAGTGTCGAGATCACCGATTCTGCTGTCGGCAAAGAGGCGCCTTTGGGGTCGACTGACGTGGACCAGCCTGAACCCCTCGCCACCGATGCTGATGGCACTATTTTTTCCGTTCAAAACGGCAACATGCACATCCCGGAGTTGGTGACCGGACTGGGTGCCGCAGTGACGGCGGCAAGTGTGGTGATGAAAGCGAAGATCGACGGCCGGGTTGAGGTCCGCAGGGCCGAGATCGAGGCCGAGACCAACCGACTGGAGATCACCGAGGAGACGAAGCGCGAGCAGATGCGGCTGGAGGCCGGGCAACCGGCTCCTGAACCGGCCGACGGCGACTGATCGAACTGCTCGGCGGACTGGCTCGCTGCGTGTGATCGCGATCGCAGCGACAGCAGGTCTCCAGGCCTTCCACCAGACCACGTTGCTGGTCTCCGCTCTCCTGATCACCCCCGTGTGACCGGGGGCTTTTGATGGGGAACTGCGGGAAGCCCGAGGGAGACCGGGCTGCTTCGCGCGAAGCGGCGGGCTTGCTCGCGCTTGCTGCGCAGGAAGGTGAGGGTGAGGTCCAGTCCGTCGATCTCACCCCGCCAGTCCTCGGCGACGGCGCGTTCGCGGCGGGCGAGGAGGTCCTCCTCCAGCTCGTCCAGGCGGGACAGCATCTTCGGGTTGATGCTCAGCATCGGGCAGCGGATGCAGGCGTGTTCGTGCTGGCAAGGGGTTCCGTAGGGGCGTCCGCAGGAGCCGAGCTCGACTCGGCGCTTGTCGAAGTGCTCGTTGAACTCCGACCATTCCGTCTTGGTCGGCTCGCGGTACTCGCTCTCGGGTCGCTGTGCTCTTCGGCGGTCGAGGAACTGCTGGTAGTGGCGGACGACGTCGTCGTCGAAGACCGCGACGTAGCCGCGAGTGGTCTGAATGTTCAGGTGGCCGAGCAAGGCGGCGCCGATGTGAATAGGCAGGCCGCTGTTGACCAGCTCGGTCGCGAAGAGACGGCGGAAGTCGTGGGGAGCGAACTTCACCTCGGCGAACCGCGGATCGGTATCGATCAGACCCTCGGCGGCCCGGCGGATCATCCTCCACATCGTCGTGGTCGACATCGCCCGCAGTCCCCCGGCGTGCACGTTCTGGAAGAGGTAGGGCAAAGGCTCGCTCCAGACCTTTTCGTGCAGGTTGTAGCGGACGCAGATCGGAACGGTGCCGTGCGCGCTGATGTGGCGGCGGATGATCTGGGCGATGACGTGGAACAGCTCCGCGGACATCGGGATCACCCGTTCCCGGTCGCTCTTGGACGGTGTGATCACGAGCAGGGCGACGACTTCACCGCTCGGGCGCTGGTAATTGCGCACGCTCAGGTGAGTCAGCTCGGTCAGCTCCTCGGCACGCAGGCCGGCCAGCCGGAGCGTCTCCACGATCGCCCACTGCCAGAACGCCTGGTTCTCGGTGTGCGTGAGCTGTACCAACTTCCCGGTCACCCGGTTCACCACCCGGATGGGCGCGGTCGCCGGGTCTCGACGTTCGGCGTCGATCTTCGCGGAGACGCGCTGCCACTCGGTTCCGTCGACGGTGAAGTGCTCTCCGAACCCGACCGCGCGGGCGCTCTCCAGCAGCGTGCGTTGCCGCTGCCACTGATCGGTGACGTGCTGGGACAGGATCGGCAGCAGCGGCTGCCGTTCCCGCGTCCGGTTGGCCATCCGCTCCTGGACACGGCGCCGGCGGACGTGGAACCAGCGCAGGTCTTCATCGCGGATCGGGCAGGGTGCCACCCACTGGGCCCAGCGTTCCGGCTCTGCGACCGCCCAGGTGTGCAGGTCCAGGTAGAAGGCGCGGACCGCGAGGAATGGGCCCTCGACGTGCAGCCGCGGCTTGCCGTCCGGCCGGACGAGCAGGTTCTCCTTCCAGTGGGTGACCGCCTCGGAGGACAGCCGCAGGTCGGCCTGGTCCGGGTTGAAGTCCTCGATCACCTTCCAGAACAGCCGGACGAGGTTGGTGACCAGGGAGGTGAGGGTGGAGTAGTCGACCTCGACCGAGCGTCGGCTGATGTAGTGGATCAACAGATCACGAACACCCTGGTTGCGGATCTTGTGCTTGTCGACGAGTTCGGCGACAGGCCGCTGGCCCTTGACCACGGCGGCCCGCAGCGTGCCCGGGGTCGAGGCCGGGAAGTGCCCCATCTCGGAAAGGACCGGCCAGGCCTGGGTGGCGGCGAAGCAGCCGTCCCCTCCCGCCTCGCCTGCCGTGACGCCGTACTTCCTGGACTCCGTCGCGTAGAAGAGCAACGCCTCCGGCGTCAGGTCGGCGATGTCGATTCCGAAGACGGTCAACGGGACGATCACGTCGAACTGGGCCCGCCGAATCGACTGGCGGCTCACGTTCAGGGACAGGGTCCGCTCACAGAACTCCTCCAACACCGGGTCCTTGGCGATTGTGCGGAACCACCGCAGGTAGTGGGAAAAGCGGTAGGAGCGGAAGGCCAGCAGCGACGGCTGGATCAGGCGCATCGCGAAAGCGTGGCCCGCGGAAGTGTTCATGGTGCTCTTGATCGCCTTGCTGCGGCCCTGGTAGAGCTGCTGGGCCTGGCGGCCCCGCTCGTTGAGGCCGGCGGCTTCCCACCGCTCCTGCCACGTCTCGCCGGGGAACTCCTGCAGGTGTTCCAACAGCCGTTGCATCTCCGTCGTCCACTTCGCGACACCGGAGCCGATCCCGAGGACGGTCCCGGCCAACTCCGCGATGTCCTCGATGGAAGCCGTCGACAACTCACCCAGAGGCCGAGGCGGGTGGACGGGCCTCGGCGGAGGTGCTGGCTCCACCGCAGTGGGCTTGAAGCTGAAGTCCCGCTCGTAGATCTCCAGCGAATGACGGCGCACCCGCCCGGTGGTCGGACCCTTCACCCGGGCACTGTTGCCGGCCTGACTACCGGGCACCGAACACCACCGCCACATCCTGCGGGTCGTACTGCTGAGACCAAGCGGCCGGCTGGGCCGGGCGGCCATAGTGCTCGGCGAGCTTGTCCACCAGATCGTCCAGGCCCACCACGGTGTAGAGGGCAGTGGTCGTGATATGCGCGTGCCGAAGGATCGTCTGCACTTCCGCCAGAGTCATTGCCGGGTCCCGGGCAAACCGGGTTGCTGCTGTGTGCCTCGCATCATGAAGCGTCCAGTTCATGCCCAACTGCTCGGTCGCCCGCTGGAGGATCCGCCGGGCCGCCCAGTAGGTCAGCGGACGCGCCTCACCACGGCGAGTGCGCCAGATCGGCCCGCCGTCGTCGGGCAGGCCGGCGTCGTCGAGGTAGGCCGCCAGGTAGGCCAGCGCCTCGGGAGAAACCGGCACTGGTTGACGGTCTCGGGTCCCCTTAGAAACGACCCACAACCGGCCCTTCTGCCAGTCGACGTCGGTAAGCCCAACGCCCAGCAGTTCGGTGGCCCGAGCCCCGGAGGACACGTAGCAGGCCAACAGTGCCCGGTCCCGGGCGCACCGCATCCGCGCGAACAGCTCCTCCCACTGAGTATCGGGAATCGCCCGTGGCTGACGGACCGGGACCTTTGGACGCAGACGGCCCCGGCGATGCTGGCCAGGAACCTCCAGCGGCGACCGGTGCACGAGCGTCGCGCGGCGGGCCCGATTCTCCGGCACCGGGTTGATCACGGGCCCGCGTCCGAAGTACAGGTGAAAGGCGTAGAAGCCGTGGACCGCCGACAGATTGTGCGCGATCGTGGCCGGGGCGTAGCCCGCCGCCAGGACCCGCTTGCCGGTCGTGGGGTTCACAGCCCCGGGCGGATGTCCGCCCTCGCGTCGCCGCTGCCGCTGTGGATTGCGGGCTGACCGCAACCAGCCGACCAGCGCGGCCGCCTCCGCCTCGGTGGCCTGTTCCCAGCCGATGTCCACGGTCCACAGCACCCGGAACCAGCGCAGCAGGTCGTACGCGTAGCTCCGGCACGTCAGCGGACTCACGTCCCCCAGCAGGCGGTCACGCAGATAGCTGCTGACCGGCTCGATCTCACGCTCCGCGCCATCCACCACCAGCCACGGCAACGACATCGACGTGCCAGCAGCAACTGCTCCGGTCCTCGACAGCCGTACACGGCCGTCCATCAGACCTCGATGTACCCGGGAGAACTCATGCGACAACGACATGCCCAGATGCTCCTGACGCACCGCCTCCGAGTCGAGCCGTGGCCTGAGTTAGTGCAGTCAACTGACCAGACCGCCCATATCGCCGCGCTCGTCGTCGCGGCTCTCTGTCTCTCCGCCTGAAAAGGGAGCACGTCATGGCAAGCAGCCCCAGTCAGCAGGCCCGCGATTTCGCCCGCCAGCAGGCGGCCCGCCCCTTCACGCCCCCGCCCCGCAGGAACAGCAGTGGCCAGACCCCCGGCAGCAAGGGCGCCAAGTTCGCGGCCGGGGCGGCCACCGCCGCCGGCAACTTCGTCGGGGCTGCGGCCGGCGGATTCGTTCCGCCGATCAACGTCACGGTCAACAACACCAAGAACGCCCCTGCGGCGGCGCCCGCGCCCAGCGGTGGCGGGTCGCACTTCGTGCTCGGTGAGCCGACGTTCGACAACACCGACGACGTGCGGAACTACTGCAACCACGTCCGTGCGCTGATGATCCAGGCCGCGATCGAGCTGGCGATGGCGAGCAAGATTTTGGAGGCCCGCCTCTCCCAGGCGCAGACGCTGCCCGGCGACAACCTGATCCAGGGCCGCATGAGGGCGCGATCGGTGAGCCGGAAGCTCAAGAAGGCCGCCGACGGGGCTACCGCCGCCGCGAAGTCGGCCGTCGGCGCGTACGGCGCGTTCACCCGCGAGTACGCCGACCTGATGAGCCCGCGCCCGCAGCGCGCGGCGACCACCAACCCGTTCAAGTTCTGAGAGGCGGCACCGACATGGCACGCAGGACACGTACCGCTGAACAGACCGGCGACGAGCTGCTGCTCCACGGAGGAGCACACCGCGCCTCCGCCTCCGGCAGGGGCGGCTGGCTGGTGGCCCAGGCCAAGCCGTACGCCGCGCCGTGGATCGTCACCGGGGGGGGGGGGGGGGGGGGGGGGGGGGGGGGGGGGGCGGGCCTGGTCGGTGTCGGGGCGAACACCATGTGGGGTGGCTCCCCGTGGGCGGGAGTCGGGCTGACCCTCGCGTCGGTCGGGCTGACGGCCGCGACGTGGTGGGCGGGCAAGGCGACCGGCCCGCAGCGCCGTCTCCACTCCGCGATCACCGTGGCGGCCGGAGCGGGCTGGGTGACCGCAGCCGCCCTGTCCGGCCCGCTGTCCGGCCCGCTCCCGGACCTCTACCTGATGGGCGGCGCGTCGCTCGCGCTGTCCTGGAACATCCGCAAGGTCATGCGCTTCAACGACAGCGACACCTCCGGATCCGACTCCGACAAGGGGCTGCTGGAAAAGGTCGGGCTCGCCCGCACCAAGCTGAGGAACGTCAAGGTCGAGCCGAACCGGGTGACCGTGCCGTACGAGCTGCCCGCCGGTGAGCTGACCAACGACGACGTGGCCAAGGCCATCCCCCGGATCGCGTCCGCGCTCGACGTGCCGACCACCGCGATCCGCGTCCAGCACGACCCTGACAGCGCCAGGAAGGGCCAGTTCGTCATCGTGCCCGAGGACATGCTCAGGACCCCGACCATCTGGCCCGGCCCGTTCGCCCCCGGGGAGTCGGTCGCCGTGCCGCTGCGGCTGGGCGTCTACGACGACGGCAGCGACCTGCTGTTGCCGCTGCTCGACGCGATCCACCTGCTCGTCATGGGGATGACCGGCTCCGGCAAGACCGAGGGCGCCCTGGACATTCTGCTGGAGATCCTGACCCGCACCGACGTGGCCGTGTGGCTCGCCGACGCGGCCAAGGCCGGGCAGGACTTCCAGCCTCTCGTGCCGGGGATGGATTGGGCCGCTCTCGACACCCCGGCGGCCGGGGCGATGGTCGCCGCCGTCCAGGCCGTCATCCCCGCCCGCACCGCCTGGCTGCGGGACCACGGATACCGGGCCTGGGAACCCGCGGCCGCCAAGAAGCAGACCAGCCCCGCGCACTCCTGCGCAGCGTCCGGCGCCTGCGGGTGCCCCGGCATGCCCTACCTGCTCGCATGGTTCGAGGAAGCGGCCAAGCTCCTGCGGGAGCTGGGCGACGACGTGTTCACCGGCATCGCCCAGGAAGCCCGGTCCGCCGGAGTCTCCCTGGTCGTCTCCATGCAGCGCGCTTCCGGCTACCAGCTCTCCACCGACACCCGCGCCTCGCTCCCGGCGGCGATGTGCTTCGGCGTCAAGGGAGATGACGCCGGGTTCGCGCTCCCCGAGGAGGTCCTGGACGCGGGCGCCAACCCCGCCGCGTGGGGAAACAAGCGCAAGGGCTACGTCTACCTGGTGAGTTCCGGCGTCGACGAAGACCTCTACGCCAACCCCGCGAGGACGTTCTGGACCGGGCCCCCGGCCGAGGGCACCTACGAGCGGATGGCCCGCTACGTCGTCGAGCAGTTTGCCACGGTGCGCGCCGAACTGGACCCGGTGACCGCAGCCGCCGCCGAGAAGGTCGCGGGCCAGATGTTCACTGGCCGCCGCGAGCGCGCGACCGGGGCCCCGCTCCCGGCCGCCGCCCCGGCCCCGGCCGAGGTGGCCGAGGAACAGGCATCGGCCCAGGAGGTCGCCGCGCTCGTCGACACCGAGGACGCCGAGCTGGACGCGACGGCCGAACTCCCGCCCGCCGGCGAGGCGTCCGCACTGCCCGACTCGAAGCCGTCGACCGAGCAGGCCCGTGAACTCCTCGACGAGATAGTGCGCATGCTCGCCTCCGTCGGCCCCGGCACCGTCGCCGTGAAGGACCTCTACCCCTACCTGAGCCAGATCGGCCGCGACCGCTCCTGGGTCTCCAAGGAGATGAAGCGCCTGTCCGAGGAAGGCCGCCTGGCCGCGACCGGCGAGCAGGGCGTCTACCGCCTCATCGCAACCCTCGCGGGCGTCTGACGGCCTCGCACACCTCCGCACACCCCGCACAGCGCGAATCCCCACGTCACGCGGGGTGTGAATCGGCCCGCACACCGGCCCGCACACCCGATTCACACCCCGCCGCACAGGACCGCCCCACGCCCGGAGGCGGCCCGCACACACCCACGAAGGCACCCCATGGACTCTCCCCGCCCCCGCCGGATTCCCTCCGACAACCACCCCGCCCACCCGCTCCCGATGACCGACGCCGAAGCCGCCGCCGAAGCCAAGCGGATCATCACCAACGCCTACCAGCCCACCACCTTCCACGACACCACCCCACTGCCCGCGTACGGGCCCACGCCCCCGGTCGCCCAGCCGGGACGCCCGCCCATGAGCCAGCGCGCCACGGACGCCAGCGCCCTGATGCTCTCCGGCAGCGTCGCCTCGCTCTCCGTCGGCGGCGCGACCTCCCTCGTCCTCTACACGCTCGGCCAGGTCGACCCGGTCACCCTCACCGTCGGCGCGGCCGGACCCGTTGCCCTCGTCCTCGCCGCCGGATCGCTGCTCCGCTCCCTCGGCCGCGCCAAGGCCGACGCGCACACCGAGCACCACCACCACTACCAGGGCCCCGTCCACCAGGACCACCACACCGTCCACACCACCACCCGCGGCATCTGGGCCAAGACCACCAACCAGCAATGAGCAGGGCCATCCCTGTTCACCCATGAAATTCCACTACTGAGGAGAGCGCCATGACTACCCCTGAGACGCCCGCGTGGTCCAACGAGCCGATGACCGCCCTGGACCTGGAAACCACCGGCATCGACCCGGAATCCGCCCGCATCGTCTCCGCCGCCCTCGTCTCCATCCAAGCCGCCGGCGAACCGTCCGCCCGTACGTGGCTGGTCGACCCCGGCACCGAGATTCCCGCTGAGGCCGCCGCCGTCCACGGCATCACGACCGACCACGCCGTCAAGAACGGCCGGCCCCCGGCCGACGCAGTCGCCGAAATCGCCGCCCAGATCGGCCAGGCCCTGACAGCCGGACAGCCCCTGATCGTCTTCCGGGCCCCCTACGCCCTGACCGTCCTCGCCCGGGAAGCCGCCCGCCACGACGCCGCCTTCCCCACCGAGGTAGCACCGGTCATCGACCCCGCCGTGATCGACAAGCAGATCAACCGCTACCGGCCCGGCCGACGCACCCTTCCCGCACTGTGCGAGCACTACCAGGTACGCCACGACGGCCCCAACCAGGCAGTCGAAGACGCACTCGCCGCAGCCCGGCTCACCTGGCGACTGCTCCGCGTCCGCCCCCAGCTCGCCGCCCTCGGCCTGGAACGACACCTGCGACGCACCGACCCCACCGCCACCGTCAACCCCGCCTGGCCCCTCCTCCCCACCACCCACTGAACCCCCGCCCCACCAGAGATCAGGAGAGTCCCGTGCCCCGCACACCCGCCCGCCGCGCCCCCGCCCGCCGCGCCCCCGCCCCGGAGACGGAGCCGGTCGAGATCCGGCTGATCGCCCGCGACGGCATCGCCCAGCATCTGGCCGCCCAGATCGCCGCCGCCATCCCGGCCTGCACCGCCCCCCGCTTCTACCCCTCCCGCAAAACCCCCGGCCAGACCATCGCCTACCTCCGCGCCGCGCTCCCCACCCCACCCGCCATCAACCCCTGACAAAACAACGAGAGCGGCTCCCGTCTCACCAAAGCCTGGGGCCGCCCTCGTCTGCCAGCACTGCTCACAGAACTGGAGACACCCAGCATGACCCAACCCACCCCCACCCGGCGAGCCCTGGCCGCCGCCCTGGCCGCCGCCGAGCACGGCTGGCACGTCTTTCCCCTCCGCCCTGGCACCAAGCGCCCCGCCCTCCACAGCGAGCAGGCATGCCCCGCCACCGGGGCCTGCGCGGGTGGGCACCGCAAGCCGGAGGAGCGGGCCACCACCGACCCGGACCGCGTCCGCGCCGCCTGGTCGACGGGGGCATTCAACGTCGGCATTGCCACGGGCCCGTCCGGGCTGGTCGTCATCGACCTCGACACCGTCAAGGCCAAGGACCCGAAAGGAACGCCTGACGGCGTCACTTCCCTGCAAGCGCTCTGCGAGCGCGCCGGACAGGCCGTCCCTGCCACCTACCGGACCCGGACCGCGAGCGGCGGCCACCACCTCTACTTCACCGCCCCGCCCGGGGATCGGCTCCGCAACACGGCGGGCAAACTCGGCAAGCACATCGACACCCGCGCCCACGGCGGCTACGTCCTCGCCGCCGGCAGCACCCTCCCCAACGGCACCTACGAGGTGACCGACCCCACCGACCCCGCCCCGCTCCCGGAATGGCTTCACGCGCTTCTGGCGCCCCGCCAGCTCCCGCCGGTGCTGATGATGGCTGCGCCGTCGCCGTCCAGGGCCTCCCAGTACGCCTCAGCGGCTCTCAAGGCCGAAACCGCGGCCGTCGCCGGGGCCAGTGAAGGGGCACGGAACTGGACGCTGGTGAGGGCCGCCCGCGCCCTGGGCCGCTTCATCCCGTCCGGCGACCTCAGCCGGGACGTGGTGGAGCAGGCTCTTAATGAGGCGGGATTGCGGGCCGGACTCCGCGAACACGAGTGCAGGGCCGCGATCACCAGCGCCCTGAACTGGTCCATCGCCCACAACCCGACCCGGCGGACCGCATGAGCACGGCCAGAACCCCCCGCCTTAAGAGCCTCCCCGCCGCCACGACCGGCCCCAGTCCCGCCGAACCCTCCCTCACCCCCTCGGGTGGTGGTGCGCCGAAGGGCGTCGGCCGTCAGGCCGTCCTCACTACTCTCCACCCCGACCCGCACATGGTCACCGTGGCCGGTATCCGGCCCGGCCTCTCCGTGCGCGGACTGGGCCGCCACCAGGTCCCGACCGCTGACTGGCTCTGTGCCTGCGGCCACCACGAGCGGGCCCGAGGACGCCACGCCGTTACCGAACTGACCACCCGCGCCCACGTTGGGCAGTGCCCTCACGCCGGGCCCGCAGCGAACAGGAGCGCCGCATGAGCGCCACGACCACGCCCATCGACGGGGCCGTCCTGCTGGATGAGGTCGAAGCTTTCCACCGGCGGTTCAACGCTTTCCCGCAGGATGCCTCCTACGTTGCCGTCGCCTTGTGGGACGCGCACGCCCACCTGCTCGACTGCTTCGACTCCACCCCCCGCCTGGCGTTCCTCTCCCCTGAACCCGGGTCGGGGAAGTCGCGGGCGCTGGAGATCGTGGAAACCCTCGTCCCGCGCCCCATGGTCGCCGTCAACGCATCTGCGGCTGCTCTGTTCCGGGCGGTGTCCGGACCCGAGGGGCGGCCCACCATCCTCTTCGATGAGATCGACACCGTCTTCGGGCCCAAGGCCGGGGACAACGAGGAACTGCGTGGCTTCCTCAACGCCGGCCACCGCCGTACCGGCGTCACCTACCGCTGCGTCGGCGACGGGGGCAACCAGACCGTCCAGGCATTCCCCTCCTACACCGCTGTCGCGGTCGCCGGTCTCGGCTCTCTCCCTGACACGATCCTGACGCGGTCCGTGATCATCCGCATGCGACGCCGAGCTCGCAACGAGACCGTCGAACCCTTTCGCGCCCGCATCCACGAGAAGGAAGGCAACGCACTGCGGGACCGGCTTGCCCAGTGGGCAGAGCAGGCCAAGGAGGTCGTGACGGGAGCCTGGCCGGAAATGCCCGAAGGCGTCACCGACCGGCCAGCCGACGTCTGGGAAGGGCTGCTCTCCATCGCCGACGCGGCCGGCGGCGACTGGCCCGACCGGGCTCGCAGGGCATGCGCGGCCCTGGTAGAAGCCTCCCGCGCCACCGACAAAGGCTCCCTCGGCATCCGACTTCTGACCGACCTACGAGACCACGTCATGATCGGCATCGACCGCCTGCCCACCGTCGCCATCCTTGACCGGCTCAACGCCCTTGACGACGCCCCGTGGGCCGACCTCAACGGCAAGCCGCTCGACAACCGCCGCCTCTCCCGGATGCTCGCCGAGTACATGACGGCTGACAACGAGCCCATTAGCTCCCGCAACATCAAGACCGCCGGGAGTGTACTCAAGGGCTACTACGCGGCCGACCTCTGGGACGCATGGGCCCGTTACTGCCCCCCGCCCCCGGAAAGTCCGCTACCTCGGCTACTGGACACGGAAAACATGGCCTGACCTGCGCTTAACCGGTAGCGGCAGACGGCAACGTCTGCCGCTACCGCGCCGCTACTCATCCGCTACCGCTACCTTTCCCGCTACCTCCCGCAGGGCTCTGACCTGTGAGGTAGCGGCGGTAGCGGAGGTAGCGCCCCTTGAGAGGCACCCCCGACGGACAGCCCCGGAGGAAACCTGCGATGAGCATCGCTCCCCTGGACACCGCGCCACTCGCTGAGGTCGGCGTACCCGCCCCTGTGCTCCTGACCGTCGAAAAGGCAGCCCGCTGCCTCCGCGTCGGCCGCACCACCTGCTTCGCCCTTATCCGCAGCGGCGAGTTGGAGTCCCTGACCATCGGCGGACTCCGGCGTGTTCCCGCAGACGCACCGGCCGCCTACCTCGCCCGGCGCCGCGCCAAGTAGCGCACCGCCTGATCAGCCCTTGCCGGGACGTCACCTCAGTGGTGGCGTCCCGGCCTCTTTGCACCCACCAACACGAAGGAGCCCGCCCGTGGCGGAGGAAAAGAAGCGCACACGGCAGCCCAACGGCCGTAGTTCCATCTACCTGGGGAAGGACGGCAAGTGGCACGGCCGCGTCACCGTCGGCGTGCGAGACAACGGCGAGCCGGATCGGCGGCACGTGGAACGCAAGACGCGCACCGAGGTGGCGGAAGCCGTCAAGAAGCTTGAGCGTGAGCGCGACGCCAGGATGCTGCGTAAGCCGGGCCGTGCATGGACCGGGGCGACCTGGCTCACGCACTGGGTAGAGGAAATTGCGCCGCTCGGAGTCAACGAGAACACCATGGTGGGCTACGGCGTCGCGGTTAGGAAGCACCTGATCCCGGGCCTTGGGGCGCACAAGCTGGACAAGCTCAGGCCCGAGCACATCGAGCGCCTCTACGGCCGCATGATCGCGGCAGGCAGCAAGCCCGGGACCGCTCACCAAGTGCACCGTACGTTCCGCACCGCGCTCAACGAGGCGGTGCGGCGCGGCCACCTCGGACAGAACCCCGTACGGCTGGCCAAGGCGCCACGGGTACGGGAAGAAGAGGTCGAACCCTTCACTGTCGACGAGGTGCAGCGACTGTTGCGGGCGGCTGACGACCGGCGGAACTCGGCTCGCTGGGCGGTCGCGCTGGCGCTCGGTCTGCGTCAGGGGGAGGCGCTGGGGCTCAAGTGGACCGATGTGGACCTCGATCGCGGTGTGCTGATGGTGCGCCGGAGCCGTCGCCGGCCGCAGTACGCCCACGGCTGCGCCGACGACAAGACGTGTGGGCGCAAGGCCGGGTACTGCCCGCAGCGGCAGCGAACGAACCCGGAGACGGCCGACACCAAATCCCGCGCTGGCCGCCGGGCGGTCGGCCTGCCGCAGCAACTTGTGGACCTGCTCCGGACGCACCGGAAGCGGCAGGACGCGGAAAGGGCCGCCGCGCGAGACGAGTGGACGGAAGAGGACTGGCTGTTCGCCACGACCACCGGCCGAGGAACGTCCCCGCGCACGGACTACGACGACTGGAAGGAGCTGTTGCAGGCCGCGAAGGTGCGGGACGGTCGTCTGCACGACGCCCGCCATACGGCTGCGACGGTTCTCTTGATTCTCGGAGTATCCGAACGGGCGGTCATGGGCCTGATGGGATGGTCGACTACGGCCATGGCTGCCCGGTACCAGCACATGGTGGACACAGTGCGGTCAGGCGTAGCGGAACAGGTTGATCGCCTTATCTGGGAGAGGTAGCGGTCTGCGTGAGTCGACTTACGCGAATCCACCGTTGTCCCTGCGTAGTGGGGCCTGGTTGATGGACTGCACCTCTAGAGACCAGTGCTAGTCACTTGCGGAAGCGACTTACGGAAGTACTGGAACATCCCCGCACATGCGGGGAGGACGCTACGCTGACGGTGCTAGCCCAGTGTCTCCCCGCCAAGGCCCTGGGTCTTCTGTTAAGTGATCACCAACCGCCAATGGAAGATCGCTACGTGGACCCCAAAGACAAGGGCCGTACCGCCAGCAAGCTGGCGGTACGGCCCTGCGGTATCGCCCTGCATGGCGATACCAGCTCTGCCGGTTGGCAGAGTCTCGCCGCGAAAGCGGCCCTACAGGAAGGGGGGCCCGAATGACGGTGGCTGCTCGCTGTTCAGCCAGTCGCGCAGGATGCGCCACAGGTTGAGCAGGAACGAACCCGCCGCCCAGTAGTTCGGGTCCCTCTTTTTCTTCTCTTCGTCGCCCGAGTCCTTGACGGGATCTGTCGACCGGTCGTTGCTGGGTCCGACTTCTTCCGGCCCGTGCGACTTATTGTCGACCGGTTCCGCTTCCGGCCCTTGCGACGCGTGACGCTGTTGCGCGCCGTCCTCGTCCGCCATGTCACCTCCAGATGCAGGCCCCCAGGCGGGGGCAGTCATGAATCTGGGGTGTGGAGACGTGGCGAGCACCACCTCACGTCTCGGAGCCTATGGGTTTACGCCTGCCGGGCGCGGGCGTTCCGAGAAGTTCGTGCCGAGGTCCCTCACGAGCAGCAGGCACAAGGGCGGCTTTGGCGGCAACCGAGACGGAAACTGAGACGGAACGCAGTGAAGGGGCCGACCCAAACGGGTCGGCCCCTTCATCTACCTGCGGTAGCGGAGGGATTTGAACCCTCGGTGAGTTTCCCCACACTCGCTTTCGAGGCGAGCTCCTTCGGCCGCTCGGACACGCTACCGAGAGAGAGCTTAGACCATGTTGGCCGTACGCAGAAATCCGATTCCGGAGGGCTGACGGCGCTCCGGCGGGGAGCGGTCAGCGGTCGCGGAAGAAGGCCGTCAGACGGGCCGCGCAGTCGGCCTCCAGGACGCCGGGGACGACCTCGGGGCGGTGGTTGAGGCGCCGGTCGCGCACGACGTCCCAGAGGGACCCGGCGGCGCCGGCCTTCTCGTCGCGGGCGCCGTAGACCACCCGGCCCACCCGTGCCTGCACCAGGGCGCCCGCGCACATGGTGCAGGGCTCCAGGGTGACGACCAGGGTGCAGCCGGTCAGCCGCCACTCACCGAGTACGGCGGCGGCCCGGCGCAGCGCCAGGACCTCGGCGTGCGCGGTCGGGTCGCCGGTGGCCTCGCGTTCGTTGCGGCCCGCGGCGAGCCGGGCCCCGTCCGGGCCGAGGACGACGGCGCCGACCGGTACGTCACCGGTCGCCGCCGCACGGTCGGCCTCGGCCAGGGCGCGGCGCATGGGCTCCCGCCACGGGTCCCGTACGGGATCGGGCTGTACGGGGGTGTGGGGAGGGGGTGCTTCGGTCACCCGGCGGACCCTAGCGGACGGTCTCCAGGACCTCGGCCGCCCCCAGCGCGTCCGCGATCTCCGCCAGGGCGTCCGTCCGCAGCATCAGCAGTTCGGCCTCGGGGAGCCCGAGGTCGGACAGCACCCCGGTGTCCCCGATCGGTCCGGCCGGGACGACGGCCGCGCCGGGCTCGTCGTCATCGTCGTTGTCGTTGTTGTCGGCAGTGTTCGGCTCGCCGTCCTCCGTACCGTCGAGGCCGACGAGTTCCTCCAGGGCTGCGATCGTGTCCTCGGCCCCTGGTTCGCGGCCGAGCAGCTCATCGGTGAGCAGGATCTCCCCGTACGAGGAGCGGGCGGCGGCGGAGGCGTCCGAGACGTAGATCCGCGGGTCCTCCTCACCATCCACCCGGACGACGCCGAACCAGGCGTCCTCCTGCTCGATGAACACGAGCACCGTGTCCTCGTCAACCGAGGCGTCACGGGCCAGATCCGTCAGGTCGGACAGGGTCTCCACATCGTCGAGCTCCGTGTCGCTCGCTTCCCACCCGTCTTCGGTGCGCGCGAGCAGTGCGGCGAAGTACACCGTGACTCTCCCACTGGTCTCGGGGCCAAGGGCCGGTCCGGACGGGGAGGCAGCCGGTGCTCCGGCTGTCCCGTGTCCCGCCCATTCGGAATCGTGGCAGAAACGAGCGCCTCGCGGCAGCAGTTCTGCCGTTGAGTCGGCCATCAGTTCTCGCGGCCACCGTCACCAGGGGGTTTTCCGCAGGCCGGAGGGCTACCAGCGGAACGTACGCATCCGCATCGCCTGGCGCATTCGGGCGGCTTTGACCCGCCGGGGCTGCACCCGGTCGCGCAGTGCCTTGGCCTCGTGGAGCTCCCGGAGGAACTGGGCGCGCCGCCGCCGGCGCTGCGCGTCGGTCTCGGGGAGGTCGTCGCCGGGGGCGTCCGGCCCGTCGCCGGCGTCCGCGCGGCGGTTCGGCGTGCCGCCGCGGTTCTCGGCGCCCTGTGCCCCGTCGGTCATCGGCTCGTCACCCCCAAGGGCCGGCTTCGTCGCCGGGTCCGTATGCCACCACCTTCCCCCCGAACGTGCGGATGATGCCAGCGCACGGGTGCGGGAGGAGCGGTTTACGCTGGCGGTCATGCGGATTCATGTCGTCGACCACCCGCTGGTCGCGCACAAACTCACCACCCTGCGCGACAAGCGCACCGACTCCCCGACCTTCCGGCGCCTCGCCGACGAGCTGGTGACCCTGCTCGCGTACGAGGCGACCCGCGATGTGCGCACCGAACAGGTGGACATCGAGACCCCGGTGACACCCACCACCGGCGTGAAGCTGTCGTACCCCCGCCCGCTGGTCGTGCCGATCCTGCGGGCCGGTCTCGGCATGCTCGACGGCATGGTCCGGCTGCTGCCGACCGCCGAGGTGGGCTTCCTGGGCATGATCCGCGACGAGGAGACGCTCAAGGCGTCCACGTACGCGAGCCGGATGCCCGACGACCTCTCCGGCCGCCAGGTCTACGTCCTGGACCCGATGCTGGCGACCGGCGGCACGCTCGTCGCGGCCATCCAGGAGCTGATCCGGCGCGGCGCGGACGATGTCACCGCCGTGGTGCTCCTCGCCGCCCCGGAGGGCGTCGAGGTGATGGAGCGCGAGCTGGCCGGGACGCCGGTGACGGTGGTCACCGCCTCGGTGGACGAGCGGCTCAACGAGAGCGGCTACATCGTGCCGGGCCTGGGCGACGCGGGCGACCGCATGTACGGCACCGTCGACTAGGAGCTGCCCGGCGCCGGCGCGGGGCGCCTGCCCGGCCCCCGGCGCGCACGCCGGGCGCCGTCCTCTCAGCAGGAGGACGGCGCCGGGGCGGGCCTGGTCAGCGCGGCCAGCGCGGAGGCGGCCGCCTGCGGCTTGCTGAGTGCGGTGAACTTCTTGCCGATGATCAGGTCGACCTCCGCGTTCTCGCGGGCGTCGGTCTTCGTCGTCGCTCCCGGCACCTGGGCGCCGAGCACGGGGAACGAGCCGTTGACGGCGGCCGGGGCGCCGAGCAGTACGCCCGTACCCGGGACCTTCTTGTCGTACGCGGCGGTGGCGTTCCCCACCTTGCCGATCTTGAAACCGCGCTTCTTCAGCTCGTCGGCGGCCGCCTTGGCGAGCCCGCTGCGCGTGGTCGCGTTGTAGACGTTGACCGTGATCTTTCCGGGCTTCGGCAGCACCTTGGCGGGCGCGGAGGGCTTCGGCGACGGGCAGCGCTCGGTGCGGTCGGCGGCGCTGGCCGTCTTGTCGCCACCGGTGAAGACATCGATGAGCTGCAGCGTGCCCCAGCCGGCCAGCCCGAGGGCGACCACGGAGGCGATGGCCGAGATGATCATTTTGCTGCGGCGGCGCGGGCGTCGCATACGGGGGTACTTGTCACCCGTGATGCGGTACTTTCCGCCCATGCCGGGGGGAGTGAGCATGCTCATGGGCGCAGCGTAGTGCGACCCGGTGATGATGCCTACTAAATGATCAATGGATCGCACCCGTCCGGGTGCGAAAACACCCGAACGAACCCCGCGACGATCCTTCTCTCAGCCCAGTTCGAGCACGCGGGCGTGGAGCACCTGGCGCTGCTGGAGGGCGGCCCGGACCGCGCGGTGCAGTCCGTCCTCCAGATACAGGTCGCCCTGCCACTTCACGACGTGCGCGAACAGGTCGCCGTAGAACGTCGAGTCCTCGGCGAGGAGGGTTTCGAGGTCCAGTTGGCCCTTGGTGGTCACGAGCTGGTCGAGGCGGACCGGGCGCGGCGCGACGTCCGCCCACTGCCGGGTGCTTTCCCGGCCGTGGTCGGGATAAGGCCGCCCATTTCCGATGCGCTTGAAGATCACACGGAAAGCCTACCGGGCAAGACCCACCCGGCGCAGCCATGAGGGCCCCGTGCCGTGACCGGAACGGCACTGCGAGAACCAGATATAGGCCCGAATTCCGGACATGCTCCTCTGAAAACCGGACACGCTCACCGCCCCTTCGCGGCCGCCTTCGCCTCCTTCGCCGCCCGTTTGGCCTCCTGCTTGTGGGCGCGCACCTCGGCGAGGGACTCGGGCCCGGTGATGTCCGCGACGGACCGGTGCGAACCGGCCTCCCCGTACGGCCCCGCCGCCTCCCGCCAGCCCGGCGGGCGGACGCCGAACTGCTTGCCGAGGAGCGCCAGGAAGATCTGCGCCTTCTGCGTACCGAACCCGGGCAGGGCGTTGAGCCGGCGCCGCAGCTCCGCCCCGGTGGCGGCACCGCTCCACACCGCGGCCGCGTCACCGTCGTACTGCGCGACCAGGAACTGGCACAGCTGCTGCACCCGCTTGGCCATCGACCCCGGATGCCGGTGCAGCGCGGGTTTGGCGGTGAACAGTTCGGTGAAGGCCTCCGGGTCGTACGCGGCGATCTCGTGGGCGTCCAGATCGTCCCCGCCCATGCGCTGCGCGAGGGCGTACGGCCCGGCGAAGGCCCACTCCATGGGCACCTGCTGGTCCAGCAGCATGCCCACCAGGGCCGCGAGCGGACTGCGCGCGAGAAGCTCGTCCGCCGCCGGCTCCTGGGCGATCCGGAGGGTGATGTCCCGGTCTGCGTCGCTCTTGGTCATGGCCCGCATCATGGCGAGCCCCGGCGACGACGGCCAGCACAACCGCCCCCGGCCCCCCGCATTGCAGCCGTTTGCCTCACACGCCCACGGCCGCCGGTTCCGCGGCCGGGGCGGCGTCCGCCTGGGCCGACGCGCGGCGGGCGGAGCGGCGGTCCGCCTGGGCGAGGTGGGCGACGACGTGCGAGTGGAAGCGGTCCACGGCGGTGTCGACGCTGCGGATGAAGCCGGTCTCCGCGTTGCCCCAGGTGGCGCCCATGCTCTTGAACAGGGAGAGCCGGAAGCCGGTGATCCGGCTGCCGTCGCGGGGCAGCACGTCGCCCGGCTCCGGACGGAGGCGTTCCAGCGTGCCGCGCGGGCCGCTCTGCCCCTCGACCAGCGTCTCGACGTGCAGATCGGCGGGGGCCTCGGCCAGCTGCCGCATCAGGCGCTTGGCGGAGGTCAGCGGATAGGCGCCCTCCGGCACCGGGATCTCGATCGAGGTGCGCAGCTTCCCGGTCCGCAGGTCGGCGACGATGGTGATCGCGCCGGGGGAGCCGTCCACGCGCAGTTCGGCGGAGAGCCGCCCCTCCTCGCAGAGCCGGTCGGCGTGCGCCGCGCGCCGCGAGAGCGCCGTGGTGCCGCGCTGGGTGCGCTGGACGGGCAGCGCCTTCTGGCCCAGCTCGCCGCCGAGGCGCAGACAGACCTGCCGGATGAGCCGTTCCCAGCTCTCCACGACCTCGACGGCGCGCGGGTCGCCCTGGCTGAGTGTCTCGTCGTCGATGCCGTTGCGCACGGGCACCCAGGAGGGGCCCATGTTCTGGAAGCCGTGGCAGCCGGAGTTCTCGTGCTGGAGGTAGTGCAGCAGCTCCTGGAGCAGCCAGGCGTGGGCGGCGTTGCCGACGCCCTCGTGCCGGATGAGCATCTGGGCCTGGTGCGCCACCTCCGCCCACGACAGGTGCCACAGGGCGACCTTGTGCTTGCGCCGTCCGTCGGTCTTGACCTGGACGAGCGGGCTGCCCTCCAGCGCCACGTCGTTGGACAGTGTGATCACCGCCTCGTAGCCGCGGCGGGCGGCGATGTCCATGTAGTTCTGGACCTGCTCCGACTTGAGCGCGTTGCCGTTCGTCTTGGTCTCGACGAGCGCGGTCCACAGCTTCCCGGCCCGTTCCACCCGGATCACCCCGTCCGGGCGCTTCGGCGTTTCGCCGTGCGGGAGGGAGACCTCGGTGAAGGTCTGCATACGGCCGGCCGGGGCGCCGAAGGCGGCGGTCAGCCGGCGGCCGAACTCCGGTACCTGCGCCATCACGGACAGCAGTACGGAGGTCGCCCGTACCTCCCGCTCCTTGTCGCTCTTGAGGTTCGAGGCGGGGAACAGCCGGGCGGCCCGCCAGGAGTCGTTCTCGGCCAGCGACTTCGTGGCCACGGCCGGCAGGGTCACCTTCTTCTTGGCCGTACGGGCGCGGGGCCGCTTGGGCGCCGGTTCGGGGGCGGCCGCGGCGGGCTGCGCGGCGGCCGGCGCGGTTTCGGGGACCGGCTGGGCGGGAACGGCGGGGAGCGGCCCGGAGGCGGCGGGCTGCCCGGAGGGAGCGGGGGCGTCCGGCCCGGTGGGCTCGGTGGGCTCCGCGTCCTCCCCGCCGGCCGGGTCCGTACTCCCCTCCGCGCCCTCGTTCTCGCCCTCGTCGTCGACGTCGATGCCGAAGTCCGTGGCGAGTCCGGCGAGGCCGGTCTCGTAACCCTGGCCGACGGCCCGGTACTTCCACTCCGTTCCGCGCCGGTACAGCTCGCCGAAGATGAAGGCGCTCTCCACGGAGGCGTCGGTGATCGAGAAGCCGAGCAGCACCTCGCCGGACCGGTCGGCGACGGTCATCCGCAGGTCGTCGAGGTCGCCGAAGCGGGAACCGCCGTACCGGCTCGCGGCGACGACCAGGCGCTCGACGTCCTCGGGGACGGCGGTCAGGTCGAGGCTGATGCGGTCCTCGCTGCCGTCGTCCGTGGGCGTCTTGCCCAGCAGCTGCACGCTGCCGTCGGCCGCGGCCGGGTTGTTGTAGTAGAAGAAGTCGGCGTCGCCGCGTACCTTGCCCGCCGCGTCCAGCAGGAGCACGGACACGTCCGCGTCGCCGTCCCCGGCGCTGCTGCTCCAGCTCAGGCTCGCGATGACCGAGCCCGCGTCGTCGCTCAGGTCCGCCAGCCCGACGTTGGCACCCTTGGTCATCTCCCGCATGCAGTCCCCCAGACGCGCCTGCCGCGTCGGGTCCCGCCCTGGCAACGGCAGCATGGTGATCCGTGACGCAGCGCGACTCGCCGCACACGGGAGAACCGTATCGCCCGTATGGACCACACGTGAAGGAATCGTGGACTCCGGGCGCGGGGCTCCCGGACGGCGGGCTCGCGGGCGGGTGGGTGGCCGGTGGTATTCCGGGGTGTGACGGGGGTCCCGGTTGCTACCGTCGGTGGCGCGACTCACCGTTCCACTCGCCGGATCAGAAGGATCTCCTCATGCATGATGCCCGCGCCCTGATCGACATGGGTGCCGAAGCGGTACGCCGGCTCGCTCGTCGTGGTTACGCGCTGGACCTGGCCGCGCTGGAGGATCTCCAGTCCCGGCGGAACCGGAGCATCCAGTCGGCCGACGAGCTGCGGGTGGAGTCCAAGCGGGTGGCGGGCGAGGTCCAGCGGACGGCGAAGCAGGGCGGTGACATCACCGGGCTGAAGGAGCGGGCGCGGGAGCTGAAGGAGGAGATCCGGGAGATCGAGGCGGGGCAGGAGGAGATCCGGGAGCAGCTGCGCGAACTGCTGCTCAGCATTCCGAACCTGCCGGCCGACGAGGCGCCGGACGGGGACAGCGACGCGGACGCGGTCGAGGTCAGGCGGGTGGGCGAGCCGCCCGTGTTCGCCTTCGAGCCGAAGGACCACGTCGACCTCGGCGAGGCGACCGGCATCCTCGACTTCGCGCGGGCGACCAAGCTCTCCGGCCCCCGCTTCGCCGTGGCGCGCGGTGCGGGCGCGGCCCTGGAGCGCGCGCTGGCGGCCCTCTTCCTCGACCTGCACACCCGCCGGCACGGCTACGTCGAGCATGCCGTCCCGTACCTGGTCACGCGCAGGACGATGACCGGCACCGGGCAGCTCCCGAAGTTCGAGGAGGACCTGTTCCGGACGGGGGTGGCCGACCGTGAGCTCTTCCTCATCCCCACGGCCGAGGTCCCGCTGACCAATCTGTACGCGGACGAGATCATCCCGCCCGCCGAACTGCCGCTCGCGCTGACCGCGCACACGCCGTGCTTCCGGTCCGAGGCCGGTTCGTACGGGCGGGACACCCGCGGCCTGATCCGGCAGCACCAGTTCTCCAAGGTGGAGATGGTCCGCATCGTCGACCCGGCCGAGGCGGACGCGGAGCTGGAGCGGATGGTCGGGCACGCCGAGGCGTGCCTGAAGGAGCTGGGCCTCCCGTACCGCGTCGTCACCCTCGCGGCCGGGGACACGGGCTTCTCCGCGCAGCTCACGTACGACATCGAGGTCTGGCTGCCGAGCCAGGACACGTACCGCGAGATCTCCTCCGTCTCGCACTTCGGCACGTTCCAGGCCCGCCGCGCGAACATCCGCACCCGCGACGAGAACGGCAAGCCCAAGCCGGTCGCCACGCTCAACGGCTCCGGCCTGCCGATCGGCCGCACCCTGGCCGCCCTCCTGGAGCACTGCCAGCAGGAGGACGGCTCGCTGGTCCTGCCGGAGGCCCTGGCGCCGTACGCGGGCTTCCGCCGGATCGCGGCGGACGGCACCCCGGAGGCGTAGAAACCCAGCGGTCCTCACGGTCCTCGACGCGCTCCCGACCCCGGCTATCCGGCCGCTCCGCAACCCGATAGCGGCCGGATAGATCGCCGGGCAGGCGCGGATAGGCGGTTCGGGAAGAGTGGCTCCCGCCAGGCCACCCCCGCCCAGATCGTGAGGACTCGAAGATGATCCAGACCCGACCGTCCCCGGTGCCCGAGGAGGTGACGTCGCCGGATGCCGTGAGGCTCAGCTCTGTCGTGAAGCGGTTCACCGACTCCAAGGGGGAGCGGTTCACCGCCGTCGACGGCATCGACTTGCGCATCCGGCGCGGTGAGATCGTGGCCTTCCTCGGACCGAACGGCGCCGGTAAGACGACCACCATCGACATGCTGCTCGGGCTGACCCGGCCCGACGAGGGCTCGGTGCGGCTGTTCGGCCGCGAGCCCCGGCAGGCGGTGCGCTCCGGCCAGGTCGCCGCGGTGCTCCAGACCGGCGGGCTGCTGCCCGACCTGAGCGTCGAGGCCACCGTACGGATGCTGGGCTCGCTGCACCCGGGCACCGACGTCGATGCGGTGCTCTCGCGCGCCGGGCTCGACCGGCTGCGCCGCCGCCGCGTCGCGGAGTGCTCCGGCGGCGAGCAGCAGCGGCTGCGGTTCGCCCTCGCCCTGCTCTCCGGGCCCGAACTGCTGGTGCTCGACGAGCCGACGGCCGGCATGGACGTCGTCGCCCGCCGGGACTTCTGGGCCACGGTCCGCGAGGACACCGAGCGCGGTATGACGGTCATGTTCGCCACCCACTACATGGAGGAGGCCGACCGGTTCGCCGACCGCGTGGTCATGATCGACAGCGGCCGGGTCGTCGTGGACGGTCAGGTGTCCGACGTGCGCTCCGCCCTCAGCGGGCGCACCGTCTCGGCGCGGCTCGGCGAGCAGAGCGCCGCCGCCCTCGCCCGGTCCCCGCTGGTCCGCTCGTGCGAGCCGCGCGGCGGGCGCTACCACTTCGACACCACCGACTCCGACGCGCTGCTGCGCCTGCTGATCGAGCAGACGTCCGCCACCGACATCGAGGTGACGCCGCGCAGCCTCGAAGAGGCCTTCATGACCCTCACCCACGACAGCCGCAGCGAAGGGAGCACCCGATGAGCTCCGCCCCGGCCGCCCGCGAGGCGCGGACCTCGCCGTTCAGCGGCGTCAACCCCGTCTTCATCGGCTACGAGCTGCGCCGCCGCTTCAACCGGCAGACCACGATCTTCACGCTGCTGCTGCCGGCCGTCCTCTACCTGGCCCTCTTCCGTACCGAGCCGGACGGCGCCACCCTGCCGCACGGCAACTTCGCGGCCTGGATGATGACCGGCATCGCGGTGTACGGCGCGGCGACCGCCGCGGTCAGTTCGGCGGCCACCATCTCGGTCGAGAAGGCGTCCGGCTGGATGCGCACCGTGGCACTCAGCCCGCTCGCGCCGCCCGGCTACCTCTTCGTCAAGGTGCTGTCCTCCGTGCTCATGGCGGCGGTGCCGGTGGCCGTGGTGGGGGTCCTGGGTGTGTTCACCGGGGTGGAGGCCACCACCCAGGTGTGGGTGACGTCCCTGCTGGTGGCCTGGCTCGGCGCGGCCGTCTTCGCCGCCCTCGGCATCACGCTGGGGCTGGCCCTCAAGCCCGAGACCGTGATGCACATGCCGGGTCTGACCATGACGGCGCTCGCCTTCCTCGGCAACCTCTTCATCCCGCTGTCCGGCACCATGCTGGACATCTCCCGCTACTCGCCGATGTTCGGCGTCGCCACGCTCGCCCGCTACAGCCTGACCGAGGGCTACTCGTTCAGCGGTGAGCACTCCAGCCTCGCGATGGCGGTGGTCAACACCGTCGCCTGGTTCGCGGCCTTCTCCTTCATGGCCGTACGCCGGTTCCGCAAGAGCACCGGCCGCAACTGAGGCCCGCGCCCCACGGCCGCCTCTTCGCCCCCCACCCCCTCCTCGCACCACCCAGCTCAGCTCGGCACCGGGCCCCGCACCGGTCCTCGGCAGATCCACGAAAGGAGATTCGAACTCATGTACGCATTCGTTGCACCGGGGCAGGGCTCCCAGACCCCCGGCATGCTGGCCGGCTGGCTGCGCGACGCGGTACACGCAGAACGGCTGCGAGCCTGGTCGGAGGCGGCCGATGTGGACCTCGTGCACCTCGGAGGCAAGGCACCGGCCGCGGAGATCGCCCGTACCGAGAACACCCAGCCGCTGCTGGTCGCCGCCGGGCTCCTCGCCCACGAGGCGCTCGCCGCGGCCGAACCGGACGGCCCGCTGGTGGCCGCCGGGCACTCGGTCGGCGAGCTGACCGCCGCCGTGTACGCCGGAGCGCTCGCCCCCGCCGACGCGGTGCGGCTGGCCGCGGTACGGGGCCGGGCGATGGCCGCCGCCTGTGCCGAGGCGCCCACCTCGATGTCCGCCGTGGTCGGCGGCGAAGAGGCCGACGTGCTGGAGCGCATCCGCGAACTGGGCCTCTACGCGGCCACGTTCAACGGGCCGGGGCAGATCGTCGCGGCCGGCGCCACCGAGGACCTGGAACGGCTCGCCGCCGCCCCGCCGCGCTCCGCCACGGTCAAGCCGCTCCAGGTCGCCGGCGCCTTCCACACCCCGTACATGGAGTCCGCGCGCCGGGCCGTCGCCGCCGCGGCCGAACGGACCCCGTTCCGGCAGCCGACCGGCACCCTCCTGTCGAACGCCGACGGCGCCGTCGTCCGCGAGCCGGACGACATCCGCCGCCGGCTGGTCGACCAGGTGGTCAGGCCGGTGCGCTGGGACCTGTGCATGGAGTCGATGGGCCGGATCGCGCCCGAGGTGACCGTCTGCCTGCCGCCCGCCCGCACCCTCGCGGGCATCTTCAAGCGCCGGCTCCCCGAGCTGGCCGTCGTCTGCGTCACCGCGCCCCGCGACCTCGACAAGGCGCGCGTCCGCATCGGTGCCGCCGTCGCCTGGAAGGAGGACCTCGTCCATGCCGGTGTCTGAGCTGTTCACCCGCGCCCTCGCCGAGCGCCCCGGCCACCTCGCCCTGGTCGACGCCACGGGCCCGCTGACCTACGCCGAACTGGGCGCCGAGACCGACCGGGCCGTCGGCTGGCTGCGCGGCCGGGGAGTGGGCGCCGGCGAGCGCGTCGTCTACGCCGGCGGCGGCGACCGCACCTTCCTCGCCCTGCTGTGGGCCACCCTGCGCGTCGGGGCGGTGTTCGTCCCGGTCCACCCCGAACTCACCGACCACCAGATCGACCACATCGTCCGGGACTGCGCGGCCGCCCTCGCCGTCTGCCCGCCCGCCGCCGGCGCCGCCGCCCGCGGGACCGTCGAGGTCGGACGGGCCGCACGGGAGATCGGGGAGACGCCCGGAGACGGAACCACCGCCGAGGTCGCCGACGACGCGGTCGCCCTGCTGATCTACACCTCCGGCACCACCGGCCGCCCGAAGGGCGTCGTCTGCCCGCACCGGCAGATCCTCGCCGCCGTCCGCGCCATCAACGCGGGGCTCGGCTACCGCGCCGACGACGTGGTGCTGTGCCGGCTGCCGCTCTCCTTCGACTACGGCCTCTACCAGGCCCTGCTGTGCACGCTGGCCGGCGCGGCCCTGGTGGTCACCGACCGGGGCGGCGACGTCGGACTGGTCCGGGTCATCGAACGCCACGGCGTCACCGTCGTCCCGCTGGTCCCCTCGCTCGCCCAGATCCTCGTCCTGCTCCAGCGCAAGCTGCGGCAGACCACCAAGGTGCGGCTGTTCACCAACACCGGCGCCCGGCCCAGCCCGGCCGTGATGCGCGGACTGCTCGAAGCCTTTCCCGGCTCCGCCTTCGCCTCGATGTACGGCATGACCGAGTGCAAGCGCATCTCGGTCCTGGACCCGGCACTCTACGAACGGCACCCCGAATCGGTGGGCCGCCCCATCCCCGGCCTGGAGGTACGGATCACCGGCCCGGACGGGGAGACCCTGCCGCCCGGCGAGGTCGGCGAGATCGTCGTCCGCGGCGACACCGTGATGGCCGGCTACTGGGGCGTCCCGCTGGAGCGGCAGAGCCGTTACGTGCCCCTCGCCGACGGCTCCCTGGAGCTGCGCACCGGCGACCAGGGCCGGCTCGACGCCGACGGGCTGCTGTACTTCGTCGGCCGCGACGACGACGTGGTCAAACGGCGCGGCGTGCGGCTGGCCCTGTCCGAGATCGAACTCGCCGCCGAGCGCGTACCCGGCGTGTACGCCGCCGTCGCCCCGCGCCCCGCGCGCGAGGACGCCCCGCTGCTGCTCGCCGTGCAGACGGACCTCGCCCCGCACGAGGTCCGGGCGGCCCTCACCGGCCTGCTGGACCCGGCCCGCCGCCCGGACGGGATCGTCCCGCTCACCTCGATGCCGCTGACCGCCAACGGCAAGCCCGACCGCGCCGCCGTCGCCCGGCGGCTCCAGGCCGGGGACGGCACCGCACGCACCGCGGCCGCCCGCACGACCGCCCTCACCGCACTCACAGGGAGCTCCCATGGACCAGTCGCAGTTTGACCAGCTCGTCGAAGAGATATGCGCCGTGCAGGTCACCAGCTCCGAGACGCCGCTCGTGGACCTCGGCGTGGACTCGCTCCACACCGTCGCCCTGATGATGGCCGTCGAGGACCGGTTCGGCATCGAGCTGGACCCCGACGCGCTCGCCGACTTCTCGCTCACCTCGTCGGCCGGCCTCCTGGGACTCGTGCACGAGCAGCTGGGCAGCGGCGCGAACGCGTTGTCGGGGAGCTGACGGCCATGTGGACCGATGTCAGACCCTCGCCCGGAATGCCGCAGCTCTTCGAGCGCGGCGGCGACCTGATCTCCTTCGCCGGCGGCCTGCCGGACCTCGACCTGCTGCCCGTGAAGGAACTCTCCGAACAGTTCGCCCGGCTGACCCGGATCGGCGGCCGGATCGCCCTCCAGTACAGCACCCCGCACGTCGCCAAGGCCCTCGTCCCGGCCATCACCGACCTGATGGGCCGTGAGGGCGGCCGCACCGACGCGGCGAGCCTGGTGCCGACCGCCGGCTCCCAGATGGGCCTGCTGGCCCTGGGCCTCGGCCTCGCCGCACCGGGGGAGACCGTCCTGTGCCAGACGCCCGCCTATCCGGGCGCGGCCGTCGCCTTCCGCACGGCGGGCCTGCGGCTGCACGGCGCCCCCGAGGACGCCGAGGGGCTCGACGCGCCGGCGCTGCGGGACACCGTGGCCCGGCTGCGGGCCGAGGGGCAGCGCGTCCGGATGCTGTACTGCAACCCGACCTTCCAGAACCCCACCGGCGCCACCCTCTCCGTCGAGCGGCGCCACCAACTGGCCGAGGCCGCGCGGGAACTGGACCTGCTGATCGTCGAGGACAACCCGTACGGGCTGCTCGGCTTCGACGGCACCACGGTCCCCGTCCTCCAGGGCATCGACCCGGAGAACGTCGTCTACCTCGGCACGTTCTCCAAGGTCTTCGCCCCCGGACTGCGCTGCGGCTGGATCGCCGCGCCCGAGCAGGTCGCCGAGCGGCTGCGCGGCACGGTCGAGGTCATGGCGCTCTCGCCCTCGGCGTTCGCCCAGGCCGCGCTGGCCGCCTTCCACACCCGCGGCGGCTGGGACGCCCTGATCGACGCCTACCGCGAGCGCTACCGGGAGCGGTGCGGCCTGATGGCCGACGCGCTGGAGCGGGAGCTGGGCACCGAGGGCCCCTGGCGCTGGCAGCGGCCGGACGGCGGGTTCTACCTGTGGCTGCGGCACGAGGGCGGCGCCGACACCGGCCGCCTCGCGCAGGCCGCGGCGCGGCACGGCGTCTCCTTCGTCCCCGGCAGCCACTTCGGGCTCGACGGCGAGTGCCGCGACAGCCTGCGGCTCTGCTTCAGCAACGTCCCGCGCAAGCGCATCCCCGAGGGGGTCGCCCGGCTCGCCGCTGCGCTGCGCGGGGCCGAAGCCGGCGCGGACCTCGAAGGGCGGGCCGCGTGACCAGCACACGTGAAGCGCTGCGCGAGCACGACTGGGCCGACTTCCGGCCCACCCGGCGCCTCGGCGACAGCGAGTGGCACATGTGGGGCGTCGGGCTGCTGCGCAGCGCCGGCTTCCCCGCCTCGGGCCTCGACCTGCTCGGCGGCCCCGCCGCCGCGGCCGCCGCCGACAGCGGGGACGAGGACGCCTTCGCCGCCGCCTACCTCGCGGACAGCGCGGCCGAGACGCGCCGCCTGGCCGCCCTGGCCGGCGACGAGAAGGTCCGTACGGCCATCGCCTGGCAGAACCGCACCGTCTACCGTGTGCTCGACGCGCTGGCCGCCGGCACCGGCAAGGAGTCCAAGCGCAAGCAGCGCGAACGCACCCTGGCCATGTACTGGCTGCGCTACTGCGCCAAGGCCGAGACCATCGGCTTCTTCGGCCCGGCCGCCTGGATGTCCGTCGGACGGGCACCCGGCAGCCTCGCCGCGGACCACGGCGAGCGGCTGGTCGCGCGGAGCCGTACGCACTTCGAACGCTGGGCGCTGGCCGCCGTGGCGGACTGGATGGCCGCGCAGCCCGGCGCCCGCTGGTGGTTCCCGCCGCAGCTCCGGCCCGACGTCCACCTCGACGGCGACGGGCTGCTGCTGCCGGGCGGACGCGAGACCCGGCTGCGCCCGGAGGACCGCCAGGTCCTCGCGTACGCGGACGGGGAACGCAACGGCGCGGCGATCACCGAGGCCCTGGTCCGCGAGGACGGCTGGGAGGCCGAGGGGGCCCGGCCCCGCGTCGAGAAGATCCTCAACCGGCTGCTCAAGCAGCGCGTGCTGACCTGGGACGCCAACATCCCGGTCGACGTGCGCGCCGAGCGGATACTGCGACGGCGGGTCGCCGCCGTCGCCGACCCCGAGATGTTCGTCCGCTTCGAGACCGTCCTCACCGCGCTCGACCGGCACCGCGAGGCCATCGACGCCGCCACCACGTCCGCCGAACTCGCCGCCCGCCTCGACGAGCTGGACGCGTACTTCGTCACGACGACCGGACTCGACGCCTCCCGCGACGAGGGCAAGGCCTACGCCGGCCGCACCCTCTGCTACCAGGACGCGGTGCGGGACTGCCGGGTCGAGGTCGGCACCGACTTCCTGGACGGCATCGCCCGCCCGCTCGCCCTGGTGGCCGACGCGGCGGACTGGTTCGGCAACCGCCTCGTGGAACTGGTCGAGGCGGAGATGGCCGGGTTCGTCCGGGCCGCCGCCGCCCGGCGCCCCCGGGTCACCCTGGCCGATGTGTGGCCCCAGGTGCTCGGGCTGTTCTGGGGCGACGGTGCCCGTCCGGTGCACACCGCGACCGCGGACCTCGCCCGCAAGTGGCGCGAGGTCCTGGACCTCGACCCGGCCGGCACGGAACCGGTCGGGCTGCGGGTGGCGGACATCGAGCGGCGGGCGCGTGCCGTCTTCGCGACCGGACCCGTCGCACCCCATCTCGCCCTGCACAGCCCCGACCTCCAGGTGGTCCGGGAGGCGGACGGCGGGCTGACCACCGTCCTCGGTGAGCTGCACGCCTGCCTCGCCACCTGCGACCTGCCGTTCCTCGACTGGACCAGTGGCGCGGCGTCGCTGCGCGACCGGGTGAACGAGGCCATCGGCGCACCCCGCCTGGTGCCGCTGCTGCCCGTCGACTGGAAGCGCAACAGCGGCCGGATGGTGCCCGCCCCCATCGGCGCGGGCGACCGGCTCATCGGGTTCACCCGCGCCCCGTTCGACGACCGGTCCCGGATCGACCCGGCCGCCGCGATCGCCCTGGCCGAGCGGGACGGCACGGTCACCGCCACCACGCCCGACGGGCGCGTGTGGAGCATGGCCGAACTGCTCGCCGTACCGGTGTCGATCATCGCCGCCGACGCCTTCAAGATCGGGCTCGACCAGCCGCACGCCCCACGGGTGAGCCTCGACGGGCTCGTCCTGTTCCGGGAGACCTGGCGCAAGCCGGCCGGGGAGATCCCGCTCGCCGCCAAGCCCGACCGGGCGGGCGACTACCTGGCCGTACGGCGCTGGCTGCGCGCGAGCGGACTGCCCGACCAGGCCTTCGTGAAGTTCCCCCAGGAGACCAAGCCGTCCCTGGTCGACTTCACCAGCCCCACCCTCGTGCTCTCCTTCGCCAACCTCGTCCGCCGCGCCCGGCGCCTCGGCGAGGACACCACCGTGATCCTCAGCGAGCCGCTTCCGCACCCGCGGGACTCCTGGTTCACCGGGGCCGAGGGCGAGCGCTACGTCAGCGAACTCCGGCTACAGATCAGCAGAAAGGTACCGGAATGACCGTAGCCCCCTCCGACGCGACGGCCCGCGCAGTCACCGCGGCCCGCCGTCGCGATCCGGACATCATCGCGACGATCGGCGCCACCCCGCTGGTCGCCCTGGACCGCCTCTTCCCACCCGCGCTCTTCCAGGTCTACGGCAAGTGCGAGCGGTTCAACCCCGGCGGCTCCATCAAGGACCGCGCCGCCCGCTCCATGATCGAGCACGCCCTGTCCACCGGCGCGCTGGTGCCGGGCATCTCCACCGTCGTGGAGTCCTCGTCCGGCAACCTCGGCATCGCCCTGGCCCAGCTCTGCAACTTCTACCGGCTCGACCTGATCTGCGTCGTCGACCCGCGCACCACCACCCAGAACACCGCGATCATGCGGGCCTACGGGGCGACCGTCGAGATCGTGGACCGCGACCCGGAGACCGGCGAGTACCTGCCGTCCCGGATCAGGCGGGTGCGGGAACTCCTGACCACCGTGCCCGACGCCTACTGGCCCAACCAGTACGGCAACGAGTACAACGCCCTGGCCCACCAGCACACCATGCGCGAGATCCACGAGGCGCTGCCGCAGGCCCCCGACTACCTCTTCCTGGCCGCCGGCACCACCGGCACCCTGCGCGGCTGCGCCGAGTACATCGCCGCCGAGAACCTGCCCACCCGGGTGGTCGCGGTGGACGCGGTGGGCAGCGTGATCTTCGGCCCGCCCGAGTCCTGGGAGCGGCAGCACCGCCGCACCATCCCCGGACACGGCGCGGCCGTGGTCCCGGCGCTGCTGCGCCCCGGCCTCGCGGACCGCGTGGTCAAGACGACCGACCTGGACTGCGTACGGGGCTGCCGCGCCCTGCTGGGACGGGAGTCGATCCTCGCCGGCGGCTCGTCCGGCGCGGTGATCTCCGCCCTGATGGACGCCGCCTCCTGGATCACGCCCGGTGCCACCTGCGTCGCGATCCTCCCCGACGGCGGCGACCGCTACCTCGACACGATCTACAGCGACTCCTGGGTCGAGTCCCGCTTCGGCTGACCGCCCGCCGGCCCGCCCCCCTCAGACCACTCAACCGAACTTCCACGCAGAGGAATTGACCAGACATGAGAATCCTCGGTCGTGAGGACGTCGCCGCCGCGCTCGACGGCCTCGACCCCGACGTGCTCGAAGCGGTGCGCACCGCGTACGTGCTGCACGGCCAGGGCCGCTCGGAGGTGCCGCACTCCGGGTTCCTGCGCCCTCCCGGCGACGACGGCTCCCGCATCATCTCGCTCCCCGCCTACCTGGGCGGACCCGACCCCGTCATGGGGCTGAAGTGGATCTCCTCGTTCCCGGCCAACGTGGAGCGCGGCCTGCAGCGCGCCTCGTCGGTCCAGATCCTCAACGACCTGCGCACCGGCTACCCGACCGCCGTTCTGGAGGCGAGCCGGATCTCGGCGTCCCGCACCGCCGCATCCGCCGCCCTCGCGAGCCGCTCGCTGCACGGCGCCCGCCCGGTGCGCACGGCCGGGCTGATCGGCTGCGGCACGATCAACCGGCGCGTCCTGGACTTCCTGGCGCTGGTCCACCCCGAGCTGCGCACGGTCACCGTCCAGGACGCGGTGCCCGGCCGCGCCGCCACCTTCGCCGCCCAACTGGCGGACGAACGCCCCGGGATCACCTTCCTGGCCGGCGAGGTCGGCGACGCGCTGCGCACCGGCACGGTCTCGATCGCCACCACCGACTCCAGCTACTGGCTCGACCTCGCCGACCACCCGGACCGCCCCGAGCACCAGGTGATCCTGCACCTGTCGCTGCGCGACCTGAGCACGTCGTCCGTCCTGAACGCGTACAACGTGGTCGACGACATCGATCACGCGATCCGCGAGCAGACGTCGCTGCACCGCGCCGAGCAGGAGGTGGGCCACCGCCGGTTCGTGCACGCCGAGATCGCCACCGTCCTCGGCCAGAGCGAGGAGCCCGAGACCTCGGGGACCATCGTCTTCTCCCCGTTCGGCCTCGGCATCCTCGACCTCGCCGTCGCCCGGACGATCCTCGTCGCCGCCAGGCGCGACGGCATCGGCAGCGAGGCGCCCGGCTTCGACCCCGGCGCGCACCGGGTCACCGCGGCCATGGCGGGAGGCGCGGCATGAGCTTCCTGTTCCCCGAGGGCACCCGCGCCCTGGTCACCGGCGCGTCGCGCGGCATCGGCGCGGCCACCGCGCTCGCGCTCGCCGAACACGGCTGCGACGTCGTCGTCAACTACCGGTCCAGCGAGGCCAAGGCGGAGGAGGTCGCCGAGCAGATCCGCGCCCTCGGCCGGCAGGCCCTCCTCGTCCGGGCCGACGTCGGCGACGAGGCCCAGGTCATGGCGATGTTCAAGCGGGTGCGCACCGAGTGGGGGCCGGTCCAGGTCGCCGTACTCAACTCCGGTGTGACCGCGGACGGCCACCTCGCGGCCATGAGCAGCGCCAAGTGGCAGGAGGTCATCGACACCAACCTCACCGGCTCCTTCCTCACCGCCCGCGAGGCCACCAAGCAGATGTACGCGAGCGGCGGCGCCATCGTCCTGATCGCCTCCACCAGCGGCATCGCGGGCCGGGCCGGCCAGGCCAACTACGCCGCCAGCAAGGGCGGAGTGATCTCCCTGGCCAAGACCCTCTCGTACGAGGTCGCCCCGCGCGGCATCCGCGTCAACGTCGTCGCTCCGGGGTTCATCGACACCGACATGGTCAAGAAGGTCCCCCCGGCCCATCTGAAGGAGGCCCTCCAGGTGATCCCGATGGGCCGGACCGGCACCGCCGGGGAGGTCGCGCAGGCGGCCGTCTTCATGGCCTCGCCCGCCGCCTCGTACATCACCGGAAAGGTGCTGACCGTCGACGGCGGAATGATCCCCAACTGACCGCAGAACCCACCTATTCACAGGAGAGAACCCTTATGTCCACCGCCACCTTCGAGGACATCCGCACCCAGGCCGAGGCCCGTCTCGGCAAGAACATGAAGGTCAAGTCGATGATCATCGACCGGCTCGGTCTCGAGGTCGAGCCGGCCGTGGTCTCCGACAACCAGCCGCTGTTCGGCCGGGGCCTGGAGATGGACTCGCTGGACACGCTGGAGATCGTCGTCATGGTCAACAACGAGTTCGACGTGCTGATCAGCGACGACGACTTCGAGGCCTTCGGCTCCATCAACGCCCTGGTCGACTTCATCGAGGACCGGGAGACCGCAGCGTGAGCACCGCGACCACCGCCCTCCTCGACGCGCCGGCCCCCGCGCCCGCGGCGGCCCCGGCCCCCGCCCGCAAGGCGCTGAGCTACTCCTCGGACGACATCAAGCGGATGCTGCCGCACCGCTGGCCGATGCTGATGATCGACCGGGCCTACGACGTCGTACCGGGCGTCTCGGGACGCGGCGTCAAGAGCGTCTCCGTCAACGAGCCGTTCTTCGCCGGGCACTACCCGGACCACTCGATCATGCCCGGCGTGATGATCGTCGAGTCGATGGCCCAGCTGGTCGCCGTCGTCTACGTCGCGGAGATCCTGGAGGGCGCCGCGGGCCCCGGCCCGGACGACGCCTCGCGCAGCGTCGGCTACCTCGGCTCCATCAGCAACATGAAGTTCTCCCGGCTCGTCGTCCCCGGCGACCAGCTCACCCTGGAGGCCCGGCTGGGCCAGCGCCTCGGCGGCCTGCGCCAGGTGAAGGTGCGGGCGACCGTCGGGACCGAACTCGCCGCCGCCGGGACGCTCGTCGTCACCACCGGCCGCAAGGGCTGAACACCCGCCCCGCCGACAGAAACCGGAACCACACGACCTCAGAAGGAGGTGTGACCATGGCCCTCACGATCCGCCCGTACCAGGAGGGCGACGCGCACGCCATCGCGGAGCTGTACAACCGCCACCGGGACAACCCCAACCCGGTCGCCGGAGGCGTCAGCGGCGACGAACTCGCCCGCGAGCTGGCCGGACGCGAGACGGCGACGTTCCTGGTGGCCGAGGACGACGAGCGGCTCGTGGGGACGTTCGGCCTCTTCCACAACACCGGCCGCCGGTCGGCCCGCGCCGGCGAACTCATCGCGGACATGTTCTTCGTGCACCCCGCCCACCGCGGCGGACTGGTCACCGGAAGGCTGTTCACCGAGGCCGTCGAGTGGATGATGCGCACCGGCTGCCTGGTGCTGCGGCTGACCGTCAACCCGGCCAACACCGTGGCCTTCCGGCTCTACCGGCGCGTCGGCTGCGTCTCGGTGGGCCGGGCCGTCCCCGGCGAGGACGGCAACGTGGAGCTGCACAACTACATCCCGCTCGTCGTGCGCAGCGTCTTCGCCGACCTGGGCGAGCAGGCCACGGCGGCCCTCGGCAGCCTGATGAGCTTCGCCTCCGTCACCGAGTCCCGCGACGACGAGCTGCGCTCCGACGTACGGATCGTCGACGGGGTCCGCACCGTCGACTACTGCCTGGCCCTCGGCGAGTTCCGGATCGACGCGTCCGTCGACGTGGACCGGGGCACCGTGTGCGAGGCCCGCCTCACCGAGCCCGGCGGCACGACCCGGGAGCTGCGCCTGACCCGGCCCCCGTACGAGGTCCGGACCCCGCGCGGGGTGGCGCCGTACCGGTTCACCCGGTCCGGGCTCACCTGCGAGGTGGACGGCGACGACGGCACCCTGAGCGTCCTCGCGGACGGCCACCGGGGCCCGGTCCTCGTCTCCACCTGGCCGAGCTGCCGGGCCGACCGCCCGGCCGGCTGGCGCGAGGGCGAGCCCCGCGACCTCACCCTGGAGCCGGTCGACGGCGGGGTACGGGTCACCGAACGGGACGGCGACGCCACCGTCACCGGCACGTTCACCCTCGACGGGGAGGGCCTGCTCCAGGAGTTCACCCGAACCGGCCCCGCCACCGGCCGCGTCTTCCAGACCATCGGCCTGCGCCAGGGCGTCTTCACCGGCGCCGACGGACGGGACCACCCGATCGGGCTGGGCCAGGGGGTGCGCGACGCCTCCGAGGTCGTCGCCGCCGCCCGAACCGTCCCGCAGGGCACGGAACTGGCCTGGCGGGGACGCGGCGTACGCGTCTCGCTGACGGCGGACGGGGCCCTGCGGCTCGTCCACAGCACCCTCCTGGAGCGCGTCCTCGCACCCGGCCCGGACGGCGTGGCCCGGATGCGCACCGCCCTCCGCCCGCGCGGCGCGGACACCGCCCGCCGCCTGGAGGTGCACGCGGCCGCCGGCGGCGTCACCGTCTGGCGCGAGGGCACCACCAAGGTGCTGCGCAGCCCCTACCCCCGCACCCGCTCCCACGGCTACAACCCCCACTGGTCCGCGGGCCTGTGGGTGACTCGGGAGAACAGCCGCCACGACCGGGCCGCCGGGCTCGGCTGGGGGGTGCCGGCCGCCGGCGCCTGGGAGGAGAAGCACCCGCTGGGCCTGCACGCCCCGGACTCCGGCCTCGACTGGGAGATCGCCGCCGACGGCGACGGGCTCCGCGTCGACACCCGGTCGAGCGGCACGGACCGCGAGACCGTGGTGTGGCTCACCCCGCAGACGCCGCTCAGAACCGCCGTCGTCCTCGAATCGGGCGGCGAGCACTGGGAACTGAACACCGGCGACTTCCGCCAGGTGTGGGCCGGCCGGGCCGCCGTCCGGCTCTCCGACGGGCGGTGGCTGCACTGCGCCCCCGCCACCGCCTCGCACGACGAACTGGTGCTGCGCGCCACCGCGTCGGGCCTCCTCATCGGCGGAGTCTCCGCCGCCCCGGAGAGCGCCTGGCTGCTCTCCGTACACGACACACCCCGCTACTTCCGCACCACCGACCCGAAGGGCAACGACCGATCATGACCGCCACCACCATCGCCCCCGCCGTCCGCACCGCCACCGAGGACTACGCCACGCTGCGCACCGCCGTCGGCTCCTACCGCGTCACCACCCCGCTGGTCCGGCTGACCGGTGACGAGCGGCTGACCTTCCTGGACGGCTTCCTCGCCAAGTCCGCCGACTACGTCGAGCCCGACACCGTCCGCGAGGTGCTGGCGCTGAACGAGGACGGCAGGCCGTTCGCGATCCTGCTCCACTTCGAGATCGGCGAGGAGTCGTGGCTGCTGCCGCGCACCGCCGTCACCGCCGACGAACTGGCCGCCTACCTCGGGCAGTTCGACGCCTCCGGGGTCACCGTCGAGATATCCCCCGAGGGCTGGGGCGCGGTCGCCTTCGAGGGCCCCGTGGCCTGGTCGGTCGCGGCCGACTTCGTGGACTTCGACATCTCCGGCCTGACCCTGCACGCCGTCACCGAGGCCACCCTCGACGCCCCCGGCGCCACCGCGCACCTGGCCCGCGTCGGCACCACCGGCGAGTACGGCTACCTGCTCCTGACGGACGCCCCCGAGGCCGCGTACGAGGCGGTGCTCGCCGGCGTCACCGGCAAGGGCGGCGCCGAGACCGGCGAGGAGGCCCTGAACCGGGTGCAGGCCGAGGCCGGGATGGGCGTGTACGGGGCCGGGTTCGGCGAGCTGGGTGTCGACGAGGCCGACCTCGCCTGGATGATCGACTGGGACCGCGTCGGCGAGTTCCACGGCTCCGGCGAGCTGACCGCGCCCACCGGCTCGGAGCGCCGCCTCACCGCCCTCGTCGCCCCGGTCGGCAGCCGCTTCGCCGCCGGTACGGCCATCACCGCGGGCGGCCGGGGGATCGGCACCGTCCTGCACCAGGCGCCGGCCGCCAACCCGGAGGAGGAGCTGGTCCTGGCCCTGCTCGACGCCCCCTTCTGGGTGCCGGGCCTGGAGCTGGCCGCCGCGGACCGTACGGGCGACGAGCGCCCCGTGCGCACCGTCACCCTGCCTCGGGTCATCGCCCGCTCCCTCACCGTCAAGATCGCTTGAGAGGCCGGGTCATGACACCTGCGAACATCGCCCTGACCGGCCTGGGGCTGATCACCGGGGCCGGGGACGACGTCGAGAAGAGCTGGGCGTCGATCGCCGCCGGCACCACCGGCATCCGCACCAACACCCTCTTCGACACCACCGAGCTGCTCACCGACTGGGCGGGCATGTCCACCGCCGAGCAGCCCGCCGACCTGGACCGCTGCTACGCGCTGGCGGCCACCGCGATCCGCGAGGCCCTGCACGGCAGCGGCCTCGACCTCGACACGGTGGACCGCGAACGGGTGGCCGTCGTGGTGGGCTCCAGCCTCGGCGCCATGCCGACTCTGGAGGCCACCCACCGCACCCTCGTCCTGGAGGGCCGGCTCGACCTCGACCGGGCGGTCGCCTCGCAACTGCCCTGCGTGGGCGACTACATCGCGGCCGAGTTCGATCTGCGCGGCCCGCGCGTGGTCCTCTCCAACGCCTGCGCGGCCAGCGCCGTCGCCCTCGGCTACGCGGCCGAGCTGCTGTGGAAGGGGGACGTCGACTACGTGGTGTGCGGCGGCGTCGACCCGCTGGCGGAGCTGTCCCACTACGGGTTCAGCGCGCTGGGCGCCCTGGACTCCGAACCGTGCTCGCCGCTGTCCGCCTCCACCGGGCTCACCCTCGGCGAGGGGGCCGGATTCATGGTCCTGGAGTCGGTCGAGCGGGCGGAGGCGCGCGGCGCCCGCGTTCTCGCGGAGCTGGGCGGCTACGGGCTGTCCTGCGACGGCCACCACCAGACCGCGCCCGACCCCAGCGGCAAGGGCGCCTGCTCCTCCATGGCGCAGGCCCTGGAGACGGCGGGCCTCACCCCGGCCGACGTGGACTACCTCAACCTGCACGGCACCGGCACCCCCGCCAACGACGCCTCCGAGCCCAAGGCGCTGAAGCTCCTGTTCGGCCTGGAGATCCCGGCGGCCAGCTCCACCAAGTCCATCCTCGGCCACACCCTCGGCGCGGCCGGCGCGGTCGAGGCCGTGGTGAGCACCCTGGCCATCGACCGGGGCGTCCTGCCGCCCACCATCAACACCCGAGGCGTCCCCTCCCCGTACGGCCTGGACGTCATCCCGGACATGGGCCGCGAGGCGCGCCCCGAGGTGGTGCTGTCCAACTCCTTCGCGTTCGGCGGCAACAACGCCTCCGTCGTCATCAACCGGCCCGGCCGCACCGGCTCCCGGCCGCCGCGCCGCGAGGCGGTCCACGAGGTCGTCGTCACCGGCGTCGCGGGGATGGCCGGAACGGCGGGCAGCACCGAGGCGGTCATGGCGGCGTTCGCCGGGGGGCGGCCCTGCTTCGACACCTTCGAGGAGGTTCCGGGCGTCGGCCGGGTGCCGGTCGGCCGGGCCGACATCAAGGCCGCGGCGCGCGGCACCAACCCCAGCCGGGCCCGCCGCATGGACCCGCTGAGCCTGCTCGCCGCGTCCGCCGTGGGCGACCTGTACGCCCGCCACGGCAAGCCGTCGCGCGCGGTGGCCGAGTCGACCGGCGTCGTCTTCGCCACCGGCTACGGGCCGGTCACCTCGGTCCTGAAGTTCCACGAGGGCGTCGTGCGCTCGGGCATCACCGGCGCCAACCCGTCCCTGTTCGCCAACACCGTCGTCAACGCGGCGGCCGGGCACGTCGCGATGCTGCACCGCTTCCGCGGCTACACCGCGACCATCGCCAACGGCGGCACCAGCTCCGTGTTCGCGCTCCAGCTCGCCGCTCGGGTCATCGCCCGCGGCGCCGCCGAGCGGATCATGGTCGTGGTCGCCGACGAGTTCCCCGAGCAGGCCCTCGCCACCCAGGCGGCCCTGCCCGGCTACGCCAGGAGCGCGCACGTCGTACCCGGCGGCCGCACCGGCGCCGTGCTCAGCGAGGGCGCCGCCGCGATCCTGCTGGAGAGCCGCGAGGCGGCCGCGGACCGGGGCGCCGGCGTCCTGGCGGCGGTCCGGGGCTTCGGCGCCGGCGGCGAACCGGCCGGCATCGGCCGCATCGCCAGGGACGGCGCGGCCTGGGGGCGCTCGCTGCGCTCCGCGCTCGCCGAGGCGGACCTCGCCCCGGAGAGCGTCGGCACGGTCGTCTCGGCCGCCTCCGGCCATCCGCTGGTCGACCTCGCCCAGCGGGCCGCCCTGCGCCACGCCGGGCTCGACGGCCGGCCGGTCCTGGCCCCCAAGGCGCTGCTCGGCGAGACCTACGGCAGCGCGGGCGCCCTCGGCCTGGTCGCCGCCCTCACCGGCGACGGCATCCCCGGCCCCGTGGTCCTGTCGAGCTTCGCGTACGGCGGCAGCTACGCGGCGGCCGTCCTCGACCCGGAGGCGTGATGGCCGCCCTGATCGGTCTGCCCGGCGACCCCGGAGCCACCGGGTACACGCTGGCGCCCGACGGGCCCGCGGTGGCGGGGGAGACGGTGAACGTGCTGGTCTCCCGGCACCGGGGACTGCCCCGCGACCGGATGGGGAACCGGCTCTCCGCCTCGGGCCGCTCCCTGATCGCCGAGGCGCTGCACCGCACGTACGGGCGCCGGATCACCGCCGGCGACCTGGCGCGGGACGGCCTCAAGCGCTGGTCGGTGCCCGCGCTGGGCCTGTCCGCGTCGGTGGCCCACGTCGGCGCGTACAGCGCGGTGGCGTTCGCGCCCGCCGGGCGGGTGATCGGCGTGGACCTCCAGGACGAACGCGACCGGCCGCACGCCCTGCGCTGGCTGGGCGACCTGCTGGGCCGCGAGGAGCCCGCCACGATCAGGGACTTCGCCGAGTGCGAGGCGCTCATCAAGGCGTCGCACCTGACCAAGGAGACCTTCGCCGGAACCCGGCTGCCGGCCTGGCGGCCGGGCTGGCGGCCCGTGAACACCGAGACCTACGAGGTGCGTTCCGTCGTCCTGCGGGCCGAGGGCGAACCGCCCCTGCACCTCGCCCTCGCCTGCGACGCACCGGCTCCGGTGCGCTTCCACCACTTGGAGGAGGAATGACCCTCACCGCCGTGCGGCCGTACACCCGCCGCATCTCACCGATCGAGCGCGGCTACCTCAACGCCGCCGCGACCGGCACCCCGCAGCTCATCCAGATGGTCGTCGAGGGCGAGGGCACGCTCGACGCGGACGCGCTGCGGCGCGCCGCGCGGCTGGCGACCGAGGCGAGTCCGGGCCTCGCGGTACGCCGCCGGGGCGCGCTGTGGCGCGCGGCCGGCACCGTCCCCGAGGTCGTGGAACTGCCGGCGGGCAGCGGCCTGGACCACCCGTTCTTCCACCGCGACCTGTCGGTGGTCACCGGACCCGTCTGCGAGTTGGGCCTCGTCCGCGACGGGGGGACCACCCGGCTGGTCGTCCGGGCCAGCCACATCGTCACCGACGGGCGCGGTCTGCGGCAGTGGATCGCCGACCTCTTCCGGGCCCTGCGCGGTGAGGAGCCGGCCGGGTGCCCGGACACCGTGGACGACGCCCACTTCCGCGCGGCGGCGGGCGAGGTCCGCCCGGCCCCCGAGGCCGCCCGGCTCACCGGACTGCCCGCGATCATCGGCGAGGGCGAGCCCGGCGCACGGCCGCTGTGGCTGCGCCGCCGGGTGGCCGCCACCCCGTCCGGGACGACCGCGCGGGCCGCGGCCGCGCTCTCCCGCCACCTCGCCACGGACACCGGCCGGCTGATCGTCCCGGTGGACCTGCGCCGCCACGACCCCGCGATGCGCTCCACCGCCAACCTGACCTCGCAGCTCGTCCTGGACCTGCGCCGGGACGACAGCTGGAAGCGCGTGCACTCCACGCTGATCCGGGCCCTGGTCGCGAAGACCGAGGTCGCCGTGCTCGACCGCGACTTCCTGCGCGACAACCCGTTCGCCAACAACCTGAGCGAGGCCCGCGCCTTCGACGGCCACAGCTTCCCCTGCACGGCGATCATCTCCGACCACGGCGAGGTCGACCCGGACGTCTTCGCGGCGCCCGCCTTCCGCGCCACCTCCTTCTCCACGCTGCCGATGCTGGTCCCGTACGCCGAGATGTTCCTGAGCGCCTGCCGGGTGGGCGGCGAGACCGAACTGACCCTGGCCTGCCGCGACCGGCCGGGCGCCCGCGAGAAGGCGGGAGCGCTGCTGGACGACATCGCCGAGGCGCTGACCGCCGGCTGACCCCGCGGCCACCCCCTCTCGTCGGCCCCCCCTGAGCGCCGACCCCGTCCCCGACGGACCCCCGAGCCCGATCCACGACGCACCCTTAAGGACGACCCCGTATGTCCCTGGACCAGAGAACCGAGCCCCCGGCGCCGGCGGACCCGAGCCCCGTCGCGGCGGCCGCGGCGGCGGCCGCCACCCGGACCGCGATCATCACCATCGCCGCGGCCGTGGGCGGCGCCTTCATCGCCCAGCTCGACACCACGATCGTCAACGTCTCGCTGGCCGACACGTCCGCCCGCTTCGGCAGCATCAACCAGGTCCAGTGGGTCGTCACGGCCTATCTGCTGGCCCTGGTCGCGACGATGCCGGCCGCGGGCTGGTTGGCCTCCCGCTTCGGGACCCGCCGTACGTTCATCGCCTCCGTCGCCTCGTTCGCGGCCGGTTCGGCGGTCTGCGCCTTCAGTACGAGCCTCACCGAACTGATCGCCGGGCGCGCCCTGTCCGGCGCCGCCGCGGGCGTGCTCGTCCCGGTCTCCACGATGCTGCTCACCAGCGGGATGCCGAAGGAGCGCCTCGGCCAGGTCCAGGCGCTGAACGGCAGCGTCATGCTGATCAGCCCGCTGCTCGGCCCCACGGTGGGCGGTCTGCTGGTCAACGCCTGGGGCTGGTGGGCGGTCTACGCCGTCAACCTGCCGCTGTGCGCGCTGCTGCTGGTGGTGGCGGTGCGCCGGGTCCGCAAGGACGCCCCGGCCGGTCAGGGGGAGGGCCGGCGCCCGCTCGACGTGCTGGGCCTGCTGACCGCCGCCGCCTGCACGGTCGGTGTGGTGCTGGCCGTGCACGCCTTCTCCGAGACGGGCCTGTCCGCCCACCCCGCCTTCCTCGTGCCGCTGGTGGTGGCCGCGGTGAGCGGCGCCGTCTTCGTACGGCACCAACTGCGCGCCGAGGCACCGCTGCTGGACCTGCGCCTGTTCACGCACGGGGTGTACCGCACGGCCGCGATCAACATCTTCTGCCTCGGCTTCGTCCTCTTCTCGCCGATGATGCTGATCCCGCTGTACTTCGAGTCGGCGCGCGGCGAGAGCGCCGTCACCACGGGTCTGCTGATGTCGGCGGGCGGCACCGGGGTCGTCGTCGCGGGGCTCGCCTGCCGTCCGATCATGAAGAAGATCGGCGGCGGCACCACCGTCGTGATCGGGATCGTCCTGACGATGCTGGCCACCGCCCCGCTGACCGCCCTGTCGTCCAGCACGTCGTACGTGCTGATGTGCGCGGCGCTCGCGGTACGGGGCCTGGGCACCGGCCTGACCATCGTGCCGGCCATGACCCGCGCCTTCGAGTCGGTCGAGCCGCGCTCCATCCCGGACGCCTCCGCACAGCTCAACCTGGCCCAGCGGATCGGCGGCACCTTCGCCCTGGCGGTGGTCACGGTCGTCCTGGACCGGGCCGCGCAGTCGCACCACGGGCTCGTGCCGGCCGCGTTCGCCGACTCCTTCGACCTGCTGCTCGTCGTCTACGCGCTCACCCTCGCCCCGGCCGTCGCGCTGCTGATCGCCGACCGCCGCGAGAAGGCCGCACGGGCCGCCGCGGCCCGGTAACGGCGGCTCAGGGAAGGCGGCTCAGCGGCAGCGGCTCAGTAACGGCGGCTCGGGAACGTCCGGTTGACCGCGTCCAGCCGCGAAGTGGCGCCGAGCTTGTCGAAGATGTTCCGCAGATGGCGCTTGACCGTGCCCTCGGTGATCCCCAGCCGGCTGCCGATCTGCCGGTTGCTCATGCTCTGGGCGACGAGCTCCATCAGCTCCCGCTCGCGCAGGGTCAGCGTGTCGGCGGGCGCGGGTCCCCGCTCGGGGCCCGCGCCGCTCGCCTTGCGCGACAGGAACATGGTCGTGCCGCCGGCCATGGCGCTGCGGATCGCGGAGACCAGGACCTCCCGGTCGACCTCCTTGTGGAGGTAGCCCACGGCCCCGGCGGACAGCAGCGAGTCGATGAGCTGGCGGTCGTCGTGCATCGTCAGGATGACGACCCGTGCCTCGGGCGCCGCCTGGCGGATGCCCCGCAGGTTGGCGAGCGGGCCGGGGCCCGGCATCTCCACGTCGAGCAGGACGAGGTCCGGCCGGTGCAGGCCGGCCAGCCGCACCCCGCTCGGCCCGTCGTCGGCCTGCGCGACGACCGTCAGCCCGTCGTACATCTCCAGGAGTTCGCACAGTGCTTCGCGCAGCAGCCGGTGGTCGTCCACGGCCAGGACCCGGATGTCGCCGGATTCGGCCGGTCCCCCGCTCATCGGCATGCCGTTCCGGCGCCGTCCAGCGGGATGCGGAGCTGGACCCGGGTGCCCTGGCCGGGTTCGCTCAGCACGTCCAGCGTCCCGCCGACGGCGCTCACCCGCTGCCGCATGGCCGTCAGGCCGGTGCCGTCGCCGTCGCGCGGTGGGTCGGGCAGCCCGACCCCGTCGTCCGTGACGCTGGCGTGCGCGGCGTCGGGGAAGACCTTGACGAGGACGTCGATCCGGCGGGCCCTGGCGTGCGCGAACGCGTTGCGCAGCGCTTCACGGACTACGAGGAACAGCTCCTGGCGGGTCTGTTCGGGCAGCCAGGACTCGTCGCCGTCGATCCGGGAGAACACCTCGGCCGGCCGGTCGGAGGCGGCGGCGCTGTAGGCGTCGATCTCCTCCTTCAGGCCGTCGTGCAGCTCGTTGACGCGCAGCCCGCTGACCATGGTGCGGGTGAAGCTGAACACGTCGCGCAGGGCCTGCCGGGCGTCCTGGAGCCGGTCGCGCGGGGATTCGATGCCCTTGGCCTGCTCCATGCTGTACAGGTCGAGGCAGCGCAGGGCCAGGCCGATGCTGCTGCCGATGTGGTCGTGCAGATCGTGGGCGAGCTGGTGGCGGCGGGCGGTGCTGGCCTTGCCGACGTCGCGCAGCGGCACCGACTCGTAGCCGATCGCGGCGGCGCTGACCCGTGCGAAGATGCCCTTGTGCAGCGTCCGTACGGCGGTCAGGAAGCGCGAGAGCGCGACCTCGGGCGGGAGTTGGGCGGCGGCCTCGGTCATCGCCTCCACCGCCACGTCGAACAGCACCCGTGCGGCGTGCACCGAGTCGATCGGGGAGACCTTCTCGAAGGAGCGCTGCACCCCCAGCGCCATCGAGGTGAGTTCGGCCCCTTCGGCGACCTGGACCGGGGTGCCGTTCAGGGTGGCGACGCACTCGCCGAGTATCTGCCGGGCCTGCCTCTCGCAGGAGACCCAGAGTTCCGGCCGCAGCACCAGCGGATTGGTGGTCTCGCGCAGTTCGTCGGCGTAGCGGGCGATGGCGGACTCGATCAGGCTGGACCGTTCGGTTGCCGGGTCGGCTGAGAGTTCCACGGTGCGCCCCCTCGATATGGGGAGTCGCCTGGTCGTGGACGGTCCGACTCCCCCACGATCACCCGTCCGGCCGGGATCATACTAAAGAGCCTCTTGCCCGAAGGCGAGTGCGAGACGGGGATCGTGGGGCTCAGACGAGCAGGAGCGCGGCGAGCGCGGCGAGGTGGACGGCGTACTGGGTGGCCATCCAGCTCCGGTACGGAGCCCGGTGCTCACGGTCCGTGATCCGGCCGTCGCGGGTCCGGGGCGGCAGGCAGCGTCCCGCCACGCACAGGGCGCCGACCGCGAAGACGACGGCCGCCGCGTCGAGCGGCACCTCGTGCACCCACAGGGCGCCGGCGGTGAGGGCCAGCGTCAGCGTGCCGCTGGCGACCGCGCAGAAGCGCCGGGCGGTGTGCTCGCCGCGTACGACGGCCAGGGTGCGCCGGCCCGCCAGGGCGTCGCCGCGGGTGCTGCCCAGGTCCTTGGCGACGGCCGCGATCAGCCCCACGCCGAGCGAGAGCACCGCGGCGAAGACGGCCGACTCGGCGTTGAGCGCGCTGCCGGAGGAGGCGACCCCGGCGAGATAGGTGGTCCCCGCGGCGGCGCAGGTGACCGCCGACGCCGACCAGGAACGGCACTTGGCGGCGACCCACGGCGCGGAGTACACGTACCCCAGCACGAGGAAGACGGCGGCGGCCTCGGCCACCTTCCAGCCCGCCGCGCAGCCGAGCAGCAGCCCGGCCAGCGCGCTCGCCACCACGGCCCGGCGGGCCGCGTCCTCGGTCAGCCGGCCGCTGGCCAGCGGCCGCTGGGACCGGTTGGCCCGGTCCTCGCGCAGGTCGCTCACCCCGTTGAAGACGTAGACGCTGACCGTCACCGCCCACCAGGCCGCCGCACCGCACAGCAGATGCGGGGCGTCGGGGCGCTGGTGCGCGGCGGACGCCGTCAGCAGCGCCCCCGTGACGAACCGCAGGACGAACATCACCTGGACCAGCGGGCGTGCCTCCCGCAGGCACAACCGCACGGTGCGGGTGGCCGAAAGCAGTGCGGACCCCGAGAGGTCGAACGCACCGGACGCGGAGGCGGAGGAGGAGGTGGGCGAGGGCGAGAGGCGAGGCGTAAGGGCCTGAGTCATGGGTGGAACTTAAGGCGGGAACTCGACGTTCCGACGTGTGTCTTTTGAGGTAGGCCATGTGCCTTGGGAAGTACTCGCGTTGAATACGAAGGCCCCGCGCGCCTAGCGTCACCAGTGTCGCGATCACGCTGCATGATGCGGAACGTCAGGGGGGAGCGGGAGATGGATTTCCTGGTTCTGGGACCGGTGGAGGTACGCGAGTCGGGAGAGCCGGTCCGGCTCCGCGGAATGCGTCGTCGCCGGCTGCTTGCCGTTCTGCTGCTGAACGCGGGGCACGCGGTGTCCATGGACGTTCTGGTGGACGAGCTGTGGCAGGACCCGCCCGCATCCGCCCGCCATCAGGTGCACAACGCCATCCGCGACCTGCGCGCCGCCCTGGCCGGCTCCGCGGGCGCCGGACTCGTCACGGTGGACATCGGCTACCGGCTGGACGTACCCGCCGGGGCGGTGGACGCCCACCGCTTCACCGAAGGGGTACGGGCCGCCCGCGCCGCCCGCCGGGAGGGCCGCGACACCGAGGCGATGCGGCTGCTCCAGGCAGCGGTCGACCTGTGGCGGGGCGACGCCTTCGCCGACATCGACTGCCCCGCGGTGCGGGCGGCCGCGGCCGGGCTCGACGAGCAGCGGCTCACGGCCGTCGAGGAGCTGATGGAGCTGCGCCTCGCGGCCGGCGAGACCGGCTCCCTGGTCGCCGAACTGTCCGCGCTCACCGCCGGGCACCCGCTGCGCGACGCCCTGCGCGGCAGCCTGATGCTCGCCCTGTACCGCAGTGGCCGGCAGGCGGACGCGCTCGCCGTCTACGATGAGGGGCGGCGGCTGCTCGCGGACGAACTGGGCCTGGAACCGGGCCCGCGGCTGCGCCACCTGCACACCGAGATCCTCGCGGACGCCCCCCGGGTGCAGCGCCGTGCCGCCGCGCCCGCCCGGCCCGCCGCGGCCCGGCCCGCCCAGGACAACTACCTGCCGCGCGACCTGCCCGACTTCACCGGCCGCGCCGCCGAACTGGCCAGGCTCGACCGGGCCGTCGACGACCTGAGCGACGGGTTCCCCCGTACGGTCGTGATCGACGGCATGGGCGGCATCGGCAAGACGGCCCTCGCTGTCCACTTCGCCCACCGCCGCACCTCGGACCACCCGGACGGCCAGTTCTACGTGGACCTGCACGGCTTCAGCACGGGGCGCGCCCCGCTGACCCCCGAGGAGGCGCTCGGCGTGCTGCTGCGCTCGGACGGCGCCGCGCCCGGCAGTCTCCCGGCCGGCCTGGCCGAGCGCAGCGCCATCTGGCGCTCCCGGCTCGCGGGCCGCAGCGCCCTGCTCGTCCTGGACAACGCGGCCGACGCCGCCCAGGTGGCCCCGCTGCTGCCCGGCACGGGAGACACGCTCACCCTGGTCACCACCCGCCGCAAGCTGACCGCGACGGACGGCGCCCTCTCCCTGCCCCTGGGCGCGCTGGCCCCGGCGGAGGCGGAGACCCTGTTCCGCCGCATCGCGGGCGAGGCCTGCGCCGGCGCTTCGCTGAACCGGACGGTCGCCCTGTGCGGGCACCACCCGCTGGCCCTGCGCATCGCGGCGACCCGGCTGCGCGACCGCCCCTCGTGGAAGGTGCCGGATGTGACGGCCCGCCTGTGCACGAGCGGCAGCCGCGCCGCGTTCCTGCGCACGGCGGACCGCGACCTGATGTCCGTCCTGGCCCTCTCCTACGCCCACCTCCCCCGCGAGGCCCTGGAGCTCACCCGCACCCTCGCCCTCCACCCGGCCCCCGTCCACGACATCCCGCAGACCTGCGCCGCGACGGGCCTGGCTCCTGCGGCCGTGGAATGCCTCTTCGACACCCTGCTGGACCACAACCTGGCCGACGAACCCAACCCGGCCCACCTGGCGATCCCCCAACTCCTCCAGGACTGCGCCCACACCCTCCCCCTCCCGACCCCGGACACGACGCCCCGACTGTCGGCGGTGGCGTGAGCGCCCATCAGTCCGGCGCTGCCTGCGCGGGGTTCCCGGTCAGGCGGTTCAGGGCCGCCGCTGTGAGGGCCGTGATCGCGGTGGGGAGGGCTGTGCGGATGGCGGGGGCGAAGTGGGGGGAGTGGTTCGGGGGGATGTCGTGGCCGGCGGTGGCGGCCCACTGGCGGGGGCTCGTGGTGCCCAGCATCCAGTAGACCAGGGGGATGCCCGCCTCGCCGTGGAGTTCGCGGCCCGCGTCCCCGTAGAGGGGGAAGTCCTCGGAGGCCAGGGAAGGGGGCCAGCCGGTGACGCGTTCGGGGCCGTACAGGGCGGTGTGGGCGCAGCGGACGGCCTCGGTCGCGGCCGGGTCGCCGTGCAGGGCGGGGGAGCGGGAGAGCAGGGTCAGGTCCGGGTCGCGGGGGCAGGCCGACGCGGCGCACTCGGCCCGGACTATGCGCTCGACGGCCGCCAGCGCGCGGTCCAGGGTGTCGTCGGAGAGGGCGCGCAGGCCGATGCCCAGCTCGGCGGTGTCCGGGACGACGTTGACGGCCGTGCCGGCGCGCAGGGTGCCCACGGTCAGGGTGAGCTGTTCGGCGGGGGCGGCCTCGCGGGCGACGATCGTCTGGAGGCGGCCGATCACCGCCGCGCTCGTGACCACGGGGTCCACGGTGAGGTGCGGGGTCGCGGCGTGGCCGCCCCGGCCGTGGACGACGACGGTGAGGGCGGCGCTCGCGGCGGTGACGGGGGCATGCGGGCCGCCGTGCGCGATGAGCCCGGCGGGGAGCGGGGCGGCGTGCTGGGCGAGGACCGTGCCGGGTCTGCCGAACCGTTCGTACAGGCCGTCCGCCAGCATGGCGCGGGCACCGGTCAGGGTCTCCTCGGCGGGCTGGCCCACGACGACCAGGGTGCCGCGCCAGTGCGCGGTGGTGCGGGCGAGCAGGTCCGCAGCGCCGGTGGCCGCCGCCAGGTGGAGGTCGTGGCCGCAGGCGTGCATGGCCGGGCCGGTGCTCGCGTAGGGGAGGCCGGTGCGCTCGGCCAGCGGCAGGGCGTCGAGTTCGGCGCGCAGGTAGACGCGGGGGCCGTCGCCGTTGCGCAGGACGCCGACCACGCCGTGGCCGCCGATGTTCCGGGTGACGTCGAGGCCGGCGGCGGTGAGCCGGTCCGCGAACAGGGCGGCGGTGCGGGCCTCCTCGCCGGATGTCTCCGGGTGGCGGTGGACGTCCAGGTAGAGGGTGAGGGCGGGGCGGACCGTCTCCCGCGCGAGCGGGGTAGAGAGGGCCGGGTGGGGCGGGTGGGGCGGGGCGGGCTGGGTCATGGCGCTCCGGGAGGGGTTCGTCGGGCCGCTGGCGTCGCGTGCCAGCGATGTGCGTGCGGGAGGCATGCCGAGCGGTGAGCGCGGGGCGGTGCAATGGCTGTGCGCGCCCCGCCGGGGTGCGCACAGGTGGCGGCCCCGGAGACGGTGGCCCAGGACCGGAGGAGACACCATGGAGAAGAACCTGAGCACCCTCGCCGACGAGATCCTTGAGCTCGAGGCCGAGACCTTCGAGATCTCCGACTACTCGGACGCCAGCGAGGTCGTGCTCGCCGGTTCCACCAGCACCAGCTCGACCTCGACGTGCAGCTCCACCACCAGCACCACCTCCTGCTCCGCCTGACGTCACGTCGGCCGCGCCGCTGACGAGCGGCGTGTGCGCCCGGTACCCGTTCCCGGGGTACCGGGCGCTTCGCCGTCCGCGCCGCCAGGGCACGGCTGCGGGCAGCGGGGCACGGTTACGGGAAGGGGTGCGGGACCATGCGCATCCCGGCCTCGGTGAGGTCGGTGGTGCGGTGGCCGCCCCGGCGGAGCGCGGTGCGCAGGCGGGGCATGAACGGGGCGCGGCGGCGGTTCCAGCCGAAGTCGATCGGCAGGAGGCCGGGCGCCAGGGTGGCGACGGTGCGCAGGCCCATGCGTTCCTGCTCCGGCGTGGTCTGGTCGACGGCGATCACGTCATGTCCGGCGCCGGAGAGTTCGCGGATGACGGCGCGCAGGTCGTCCCGCAGGTCGCCGGTGCGGGGGCGGCCGGTGGCCTCCCAGTCCCGGTAGACGTCGGTGAAGGGGCGTAGGGCCAGGGGGCGGAGGTAGCTCTCGGCGTGGGCGGCCATCCTGGGCAGGCCGTAGAGCTGGGCGTGGTCCTTGAGGTGGCGTACGCGCTCGAAGTCGTCGGCCATGGCCTCCAGTTCCTCGCGGCGCTCCTCGGTCTGCCGGGCGAGGTGCGGGATGTAGGTGAGGACTTCGGAAAGGGCTCCCTCGACCGCGGCGCGCGGGTCCAGCGAGGCGGCCGCGGCGAAGGAGAGGGCGCCGGGGCCGCCGTCGCGGCGTACCGCGAGCGCGGTGACGACGGGGACGGCGAGGTCGACGCGGTTGTCCAGGACGTGGACGTCGTAGCCCTGGAGGGCGGCGCGTTCGGCCATGGCGGGTGCGGCCCGTCCGCCGACGGTGGCCAGGTCGATCTCGGTGAGCCGGGCGTCTCCGTACCAGGCGTTGAGGAAGGCGTCCCGTTCGATCAGTTCGAGGAGGCCGCCGAGGACGGCCTCCTCCAGGCCGCCGCCGATGGCGCAGCCGTTGGAGCACTCGAAGACGAAGTTGTCGGCGGCCAGTCCGGCGCTGTAGTAGACGAGCCGGGAGGGGACCAGGACGGGCCTGTCGTCGCGCAGCGACCAGCCCCACTCCCAGGGGATGGCGCGGTCCGGGTCGAAGGCGTCGACGAGCGGGTCGTCGCGGTAGGTGCGGGGGGTGTAGAGGCCGCAGACGGCGGGGTCGACGGCGTCGTCCTTCAGCTGTGTCCAGGAGCCGGTGACGGGGGTGGTGCGGCCGCGCCGGTGGGTTCCGGCGTAGCGTTCCAGGCCCTCCAGGAAGGCGAGGGTGCGGCTGGTGGAGAAGGCGTTCTCCTGGCCGCTCCAGGTGACGTCGTTGAGCCCGGCGTAGCCCCGGACGAAGACGCTTCCGGCGACGGGCGCGGTCGTCGGTGAGGTGACGTCGTTCCAGGTGCCGCCGCCCAGCACCCCGCACACGGGGTTGGCGAGGGCCTCCTCCGGCAGCGGGTACGCGGAAGCGGGGCGCAGCCGGTAGCCGTCCGGGTCGGGCTTGCGGCGGGCCACCAGGGTGAGCGGCCGGGGCCCGGCCGGGGCGGGCGGCGGGGCGCAGTCGGGGCAGAGCGGGTCGGCGAGCAGCGGGTAGGTCCGTACCCGGAGGGTTGCCAGGTCCAGCCGGGTGACCTGGGGCAGCCGCCGGTCGGCCGGGAGGGAGGCGGGGGGCTGGGCGCCGGGGCCGTCCAGCAGGGCGCGGTACAGCGCGGCCGCGGCGTCGTGGGCGTGGGCGGTGAGGCGGGGCCAGGCGCCCGCGGGGCGGGGTCCGTCGGGGCCGCCGGTCTCCAGGGCGTCGCGTTCGCTGCGGCTGCGCAGGCGCTGCCAGCGCATCGCGAGGCAGCGTCCGCAGGCGGGGGCGGTGCCGTCGCCGCCCCAGGGGCCGATGAGGACGGCGGAGGCGGTGAGGTGGACGCGGGCGCCGGGCCGTTCGGCGGCCCAGGGGTCGGGGGCGCCCCGGTCGCCGAGGGCGGCGGTGGCGTCGGTGGCGCCGACCGGGACGACGGGGACGTCGCGTCCGGTGCGGTCGGCCAGGGCGGCCTGGAGCGCGGCGCGGGCCGGCTCCATGGGGGCGGGTTTCGCGGCGGGGGCGGTGCGCGTCGGGGTGCTCATGAGGACCTCGTCCAGCGGAAGGTCTTGACGGCGGCGACGCCGAAGACAAGGGCGAAGAAGACGAGTCCGGCGCAGCCCGTCCAGACGTCGGAGAGGTCTCCGCGTCCGGCGAGCGCGTGGGACACGGCGTCGTTGAGGTAGCGCAGCGGCAGGACGACGGAGACGTGTCGGAGCCAGGACGGCATCGAGTCCAGCGGGAAGAAGGAGCCGGAGAGGAACGCCATCGGCAGCATCAGGAAGTTGGCGGTGGCGGCGACGGACTCCGGGGTGTCGGCGAAGGAGCCGATGATGACGCCGAGCAGCAGGAAGGTGGTGACCCCGAGGAGGAGCACCGGGATCAGCAGCGGCCAGCCGGAGGCGGGGCGGAGGCCGAACAGCGGCAGCATGGCGACGCCGACGAACAGCAGCGACTGCACGGCGCCGACGACCAGGGCGATGACGTAGCGGGAGCCGATGACGGCGCTGAGCGGGGCCGGGGACATCCGGATCAGGCGCAGGATGTCGTCGGTCCGCCACTGCATCAGGGTGAACGCGATGCCGAAGACGGCGGCGTTGGCGACGCCCCAGGACAGCACGCCGGCGGCGGTGTAGGAGAGGTAGGACAGGCCGCTCTCCTCGACGTCCTGGCCCCGGAAGATCAGGCCGAAGACGACGAGGAAGAGGAGCGGGAAGGCGAAGGTGAAGAAGAGGGTGGTCTTGTCGCGGATCTGGGCGCGGTAGCCCGCTGCGGCCAGTGCGGCGTAGGCGCTCATGGCTGGTGCTCCGTGGTGTCGGCGGCGTCGGTGTTCCGGCGGGTGGCGTGCGCGGACCGGGTGAACCGGGCCGTGAGGTCGAGGTAGACGTCCTCCAGGCCGGCGGTGCGGGTCTGGACGCCGTCGAGACCGGTCAGCTTGTCGAGGGCGCTGAGGACCCGGCCGGCCTCGCGGGTCTCCAGGACGAGGGAGCCGCCCTGGACGGTGACCCGGTCGACGCCGGGGACGGCCGCCGCCTCCTCCTCGCCTAGGCGGCCGAGCGGCAGCAGCAGCCTGGTGGGCGCCTCGAACCCGCCGACGAGGTTGTGCGGGGTGTCGGTGACCGCGATCCGGCCCTCCACGAGGATCGCGATGCGGTCGCAGAGCGCTTCCGCCTCGTCCAGGTGGTGGGTGGTGTAGACGATGGTGCGGCCTTGTGCCTTGAGGGCGCGCAGCACCTCCCACAGATCGCGGCGCGCCTGCGGGTCGAGGGCGGCGGTGGGCTCGTCCAGGAAGATCAGCTCGGGGCCGTGGACGAGGGCCGAGGCGATGGCGAGGCGCTGGCGCTGCCCGCCGGAGAGGCTCTCCACCTGGATGTCGCGCTGCTCGGTGAGCCCGACGGCGTCCAGGGTGGCGTCCACGGCGTTGCGCGGGGCGCCGTAGAGGGCGGCGACGGTGCGCAGGTGTTCGTGGGCCCGCTGCCGGACGAAGAAGGCGGAGGACTGGGTCTGGATGCCGATCCGGGGCAGCAGCGCGGTGTCGCGGGGCCAGGGGGACGCGCCGAACACGGCGACCGTGCCGCTGTCGGCCCGGCGCAGCCCCTCCATGATCTCCACCAGGGTCGACTTGCCGGCGCCGTTGGGGCCGAGCAGGCCGAAGAACTCGCCGCGGCCGATCTCCAGGGACACGTCGTCGAGGGCCCGGCGCTCCCCGTAGCGCTTGGAGACGTTACGGACGCGGACGGCGGGGGCGGGGGCGGCGTCCTCGCCGGGGCTGGTTGGCATCGCCTGTACCTCACTCATGTGGTGCGGGGTTCCTTCCGGTCGGGGGCGGGCGCGTGGCGTGGTCACCTCGGGTCACCCCGTCAGGAGCAGGTACGCCGCGGCGCAGGTGCCCGTCGCGGCGAGGAGGACGAGCACGACGAAGCAGACGGCGTACGCGGTGTAGAGGCGCCGGGCCCGGCGTGGGTACGCGGCGGCGGCATCCGCGTCGCTCCGGCGCAGCGCCAGGTAGGTGCGGGTCTCCGGGGCGAGGCGGGCGGTGCCGAGCAGATGGCCGAGCATCCGGTAGCCGTCGAGCGGGGGCAGCGGGACGAGGTTGCTGAGCCCCTGGACGGTGCCGAGGAGCAGCAGCCCGGCCAGCAGCGCCCTGGTGGGGTCGCCCTGGGGCAGCAGGAACCACCAGAGCGCGAAGGGCAGCAGCAGCACCATGTTGAGGTGGGCGCCCGCCCCGGCGATGACGAGCCGGGCGCGCAGGGCGGGCAGGAAGAGGTAGTTGTCGACGGTGCAGTAGAGCATCGCCGCCGGCAGTCGCCAGCGCAGCCCGATCTCGGTGACCGTGCCGCCGTAGTGCCGGGCGGCGACGCCGTGGGCCAGTTCGTGCAGGGTGATGCTGAACCACAGGAACAGCGCGGCGCCCAGCAGGGCGGCCGGTTCCCGGATCAGCTCACCGGTGCCGTCCAGGAGTTCGCCGGTGTGCAGGGCGAGGGTCACGACGGTGACGAGGACGGCGGCCAGCAGCGGGAGCTGGACGGCCGGGTGGAGCAGTGGGCGCAGTACGCGGTGGAGCCGGGCGGTGGTCCGGTCGGCGTCGGCGACCAGGCTCCGGGTGCCGTGCCACAGGCCGCCGGTGCGGGCCGGGGGTGGGGCGGCGGGCGGCGGGTCGGGGGCGCCGGCCAGGAGGCCGCGGGTGCCGAGGAGGCCGAGGAGCCGGTTCCACTGCTCCTCGGCGAGCCGGCGGCCGAAGCGTTCGGCGTAGGCGGGTACCAGGTCGTCCAGCGTGCGGGTGCCGTCGAGGCGGGAGATGAGGAAGTACTCCTTGGGCCCGACCTCGAACGCGGCCCCGCTCACCGGGTGCTTGAGCAGGTGCACCGTGCGGGGGCCGCGCAGCAGGGGCGGGCTGAGCAGGACGCCGGGTCTGAGCGCGGGCCGGTAGGCGCGGGCGGCGGACCGGGCGCGGTCGGTGGCCGGGTTCACGAGTCCGCCGTCCCGCCCCGGCCGGTGCCCTCCGGCGCCGCGCCGGCCGGCTCGCGCAGCACCTGGCCGAGGACGAAGGAGAGGTACGCCTCGTCGCGGATCGTCACATGCAGCCGGTTGTTGGTCATGTGCATGTACGGGGAGAGCAGCCGGGGCAGGACGGCCGGGACATGGGTGAGCGCGGTCAGGGGGGTTTCCGGTTCGGCGCGTTCCTGGCCGGTGTCCTCGCGGGCGGGTCCGTCCCAGGCCGGGAAGAGGAGTTCGCCCCGGCTGGTGAGATCGGCGACGCGGTCCCGCAGCTCCAGGCAGTGGGCGGCCCAGTCGCGCAGGAAGGAGGGCAGCCGGCCGAGTTCACCGGCGGCCACGGCGGCCCGGATCGCGGCGAAGCGGCTGCCCAGCGCGGGTGCCATCCGCGCGTAGTTGCGCTCGTACTCCTTCGAGCCGATGAAGCCGGTGCCGGGGAACGCCCGATGCCAGAACGCGTAGTAGCCGTCGAGGTAGTCCGCGAGGCGGTCGTCCTCGGGCAGGAAGCAGCTCGACATCACCATCATCAGCTGGGCGGAGGTGCCGAGCAGCACCGTCCGCAGGTGCAGGTTCATGGTGCGGAAGGCGTCGATGACCAGGTCGCTGGAGTGCCGGAAGTGCCACTCGGCGAGCTCGACCCCGGCGGGGCCGCCGTACTTGGCGTACTCGGGGGCGTACGGCTCCGAGCTGAAGGAGTTGTTCGGCCGCAGGTTCATCCGGCCGTCCGCGCCCATGTACCGGCTGCGGTCCTCGCCGGGGAACTCGATGTCGAACAGCTCGTTGTAGAAGTCCTTGAGGAACCCGGAGTCGACCTCGTAGAGGGCCGGCCGGGTCCGGAGGAATGCGGTGAGGGCCGCCTCGGCGCGGCGGCGCACCTCCGGGGCGGCGGCGGGGCTCGCGGGGCGCAGCCGGAGCCGGACGTGCGGCCCCTCCAGCCAGTAGTTGATGAAGAAGTGGCCGGCCAGCAGCCCTTCGGCGGTCAGTTCGGCGACCAGCGGCCGGACGCAGTTGACCAGCATCGGCCGGGGGCTGGCCGCGTAGAAGACGTGCAGGGCGATCCAGTCACCCCGTTCCGTGGCGTCGGGTCGGGCGGGGCTGGGCGAGATCAGTTCCGGCATGTCGGGCCGTCCTCGGTACGCGGGCGGGAGGTGAAGGTCTCCACGGCCAGTTCGGCGACGTGGTGGCCCTGTGCGGAGACGACGTGCGGGGCGTCCTCGGCGGGGAGCATCTCCCGCAGGACCACGGCGTCGCCGGGGCCCCGTTCCAGCAGGGCGTCGAACGCGGTCAGCGACAGGGGGCTGTCGAAGTCCACGTACAGGGGCTTGGCGCCCGGGGCGCGGCGCCCCTCGCGCAGGACCGTCGCGAAGACCTGGGCGGGCAGCCCGTGGGCGCGCCGCCAGCGCCGCCAGCCGAGGAACCAGCCCGCCTCGTCGGCGCCGGGCGTGCGCGCGGGCAGCACTTGGGCGTCGGCCGTCCAGCTGCGGCGGCTGACGACGACCCCGTCGTGGACGACGCGCGGCCTGCGGGTGACGCCGTCGCGGGCGGGGCCCTCGGGGACGCCGCCCCACACGTCCGTGGGCGTCATGGTGCTCGGGGAGAGCAGCAGCAGGGTGCGCGGGATCTCCGGCAGGGCGACGGGCACGAGGTAGCCGAGGTAGACGGGGACGACCTCGCGCTCCAGCCGCCGGGAGCGCAGGACGAGCCGGTCGGTGGCCTCGTCGTGCCGCAGGTACAGGTCCTCCAGGTGGATGCGGGCGTCCTCGGGCACCGTGGAGGTCTCGCCGGGGCAGACGATCTGGTGGCTGGTCAGCCGCCCGTGCAGGTTGAGGTTGGTGGTGATCGGCCCGCCGGTCAGCTCGGCGAGGACGGCGCCCTCCGGGGCGCGGGCGAGGAGTTCGCCGGCCAGCCGCTCCGAGAGGCCGGGGGGTGCGTCCGGGGGCGCCGAGCCGTCCGGGTCGTAGACGTGGGTGAACCGGCTGAAGGGGAAGGCGAGTCCGCCGTACGAGCGGTTGAGGACGACCAGCGGCCGGCCGTCCGCGTCGTCCCCGGCGACCTGGATGTGATGGCTCTGCGGGGTGAAGTCCGGGGCGATGGAGGCCAGTTCACCGGACACCTCGGTGAGCAGTGCGGCGGGCAGCCGGATCTCGTCGGATGCCCCGTGCTTCTCCCACTGCTCGCGCATCCCGGCGACGAAGCGCCGGCGCGCCGAGTCCAGGGTGCGCAGGGCGCTCTGGCCGAGCCAGTTCTCCTCGGGGACGTACTCGCCGTCGGCGTCGAAGGCGCTGCGCTTGGAGGTGAACGAGATGTACTGGTCGAAGAAGTCTTCGTGGAAGTCGTGCACCAGGCCGAGCAGGTCGTCGCAGCGCCCGCCGCTGCCGTGCCGGGCCAGGAAGAAGCCCTTGAGGGTGATGCGCTGGGGCAGCGTGATGTCGTACATCGGGAGGATGCCCTCGACCCGTCGCAGCGCCTGCCCGGTGGCGCCGGCCAGGGGTCCGGGCCCGCCGGGCAGGTCCTCGCCCGCGCTGACGTCCTCGTACACCAGGGTCTGCGGGAGCACGGCGTCCTCCTCGGCCCCCAGCTCCCGCTGGATGCCGAGGAGTTGGGCGCGCAGGGTGCGGAGCAGGGCGCGCCGTTCGGCGAGCGGGGCGGACGGGTACGCGGCCAGGCAGGCGGCCGGTCCGTCGAGCGAGGCGGCGACCGCGTCCGCCCAGGGGGCCCCGAGGCCGCGCAGGGCCTGCTGGAAGGAACGCAGCGGGTCGGCGCTGTGCACATCGGTGCGCAGGCCCGGCACCTGGACCATGCCGAGCTGGAGGAGGGCGGCCGCGTAGCGTTCGGCCTCGTCCGGCCCGGCGCCCCGCTCGGTGCGCAGCAGGTCCACGAGGTCCCGGTGGCGCAGCCCCTCGTGGGTGGAGAAGAACGTGAGCAGCCGGTCCAGGGTGCCGCTGGAGCGGAGGTAGAACAGCCGGTCGCGGACGGCGTCGAAGGTGACGGCCGCGCTGTCGTCGCCTGCGGTCACCCACTGCCGGACGTAGCGGATGCGGTCCTCGTCGCGGCCCCAGCCGGGGGCGAGGACGACGGGGAGGTCCTGGCGGCGGACGGGGTCGGCGAGGATCAGGTCGGCCAGCCGGCCGAGGACGACGACGTTGAGCCGGACATGGCTGGTGCACTCCTCGCCGAGGCGCGGGCCGAAGGGGGCGGAGGGCGCGGAGGCCGGGGCGAAGGTGCCGGTGGCGACGGCGGTCAGGGTGCTGAAGGGGCTCGTCTTGCATGCGGTGCGGTAGAGGTAGGTGAGCGCCGAACGCTCGATCTTGCGCATCCGCTTGCCCGGTTCGGCGCTCGTGTCGGCCAGGTAGCCGTCGAGCCTGCTGTCCAGGGTGGGCGAGGCGAGCAGCAGCCCCAGCCGGAGCCGGTCCCCGGCCAGGGCCTCGCGCAGTGCCCGGCGCGCGTCCCGCATCTCACCGGCCAGCAACTCGGGCCCCCGGTCCAGCAGTTCGGCGTAGCGGGCGCGGTGGGTCAGCCAGTGGGCGAGCCGGGCGCCCGCCGGTGCGGACAGCCCGGTCACCAGGCGCTCGGCGGCACGGGGATCGGCGGGCAGCCGGTTGTTGAAGACCTCGCGGCGCACCCGGAGCAGCAGGCGGCGGGCCTCGCTGCCGGCCGCGTCGGCGGCGCCGAGCAGCCCGTGCAGCAGCTCGCTGAGCGCGGCGCCCTCGGCGGTCAGCCGCTCCTCCAGTTCCAGGGCCTCGTCCGCCCAGTCGCCGGTGTCCGGGCAGCGCAGGCCGCGCACGGTCTCCAGGGGCAGGCCGGCCGCGCGGAGCAGGAAGCGGTGTCCGGGTTCCCACACGTCGGGCGCACGGGGGGTGGTGTCGGATGTCAGGAGTGTCATCGCAGGGTTCCCGTCAGGCGATCTCGTGCCGGAAGTCGGCGGGCCGGGGGCGCTCGTTGCCGAGCGGCATGATCAGCAGGGGCGCCTCGTCGCCGTCGCCCAGGCCGAGCTTCTCGATGAACGAGATGTTGTCGAAGCCGAGCGCGACGCCCGCGCCGAGTCCGAGCGCGGCGGCGGCCACGTAGAACGTCTGGGCCACGGCGCCCGCGGTGCCGGCCGCCAGGCGGTAGCCGCGGTCGCCGACCGCGTCCAGCACCGCGGTGGTGCGGACGGTCGGCACGAGGACGGCCCCCGCCTGCTCCAGGTTGTAGTTGGCGAGGAAGTAGGTGTTCTGCAGGAAAGCCCCCTGCGGCCCGGCCTCGACGAGCCGCAGTTCCCCGGCGTCGGGGTCGTAGGCGTACGCGCCCGGCGCGACGGACTCGACATGGTTGACGAAGGCGTACATCCGGGCCTGGCGCACCGCGCCGTCCGGGTCCGCGTCGCTGGGCAGCGACGTCCCGGCGCAGGCCGCGAGTACGGCGGACAGCTGGGCGGGCGTGACCGGGCGCGCCGCGTCGAAGCGGCCGAAGCTGCTGCGCCGGCCGCGCAGGGCGCGCCGTACGGGGACGGCGGGGAACTCCGGGGCGGGCAGGGCGGTCCGGGTGCCGCCCGCCGGGGTGGGCGGGGCCGCGGCGGCGGCCAGCGCGCCGGGGGCGGGGCGGTTCGCGGGGTCCTGCGTGGTCGCGGCGTGCATGGCGAGCAGGGTGGGGAACTCCAGCACGGTGCGCGACCGTTCGGAGTCCCGGTGCCGGACGGCGGGGTCGGGCCCGGCGGGGGCGGCCGGGGCGGCGGTGGCCTTCGGGGTGTCCCAGCGGAGCGGGACGACGGCGAAGATGCCCTCCTCCTCTCCCGAGGTGCCGAGCAGGCCGTTCAGCCGGGGCTCGTCGAACCACAGGACGGGCGAGGGCGCCAGCCCCCGCGCCCCCGCCCAGATCCGCCAGGTCTGCACGAGGGTGCCCAGGTCGGTGGAGACCACGTGGTACGAGAAGCTGTTGTACTTGAACGCGTTCTGCCAGTACTTGACCCCGAGGATCAGGTATTGGTCGGTCTGGCGGGCTTCCTCGGGGGCGTCGGGCCCCAGCGCCTCGCGGACGCGGGCCGAGACGTCACCGGTCAGCAGCCGCTGCACGGCGTGCCGTTGGACGTCGTAGTAGTGGATGCCCGGGGTCAGCGGCCCGGAGGGGCCGGACGCCCAGTAGATGCTGACCGGGTAGAGTCCGCCGCCGCCCGCGGTGCCGCGGGACCAGTTGGCGTGGGGGTGCAGCGGCAGCCCGGACAGGTCGCTGTTGGCCTGGATGCCCAGGCGGCGGCCGGTCAGCCCGTAGGAGTCCTTGAGCATCGCCGCCAGCAGCGGCAGCGTGAATCCCGCCGGATCGCCCGGCCGCGCGCCGTCGCCCGGAGCGGGCAGCAGACCGCGTGCGGCGGGGGCGTCCGGGAGGCCGTCGCCGTCCGGGAGGGCGTAGGGCTCCACGTCCGGGTAGAACTTCCCCCGGCGCGGGCCGTCGGGCCAGTCGGGGACGAAGTCGGTGGGCTCCATCGGGACGCGCCCCCGGTGCAGGACGGCGTCGGCGTACTCATGGGCGTACCCCATGGGGGAGGCCCCCTCTCGCATGGGCTCGGATGGGTCGGTGGGGCCGGCGGCCGGTCATGGGAACGGGTGCGGTGCGGGGTTGAGTCCGGCGGGGCCGAGTACGGTGCGCATCCGGGGCATGTGCCGGGCGCGCTGGCGGGACCAGCCGAAGTCGATCGGGAGCAGCCCCGGCACCAGGACCTTCACGGTGTGCAGGCCGAGGGCGCGCTGCTCGGGCAGGGTCTGGTCGACGACGACCACGTCGTGTCCGGCTGCGGTGACGGCGCCGACCGCGCGCAGCAGGTCGGTGCGCAGGTCGGGGGCGGCCGCCGGGTCGCCTTCGGTGTCCGGCCAGGCCAGATCGGCGACGGCGAGCGGCGGGCGGGGCTCGGACTGCCGCAGCAGGAAGTCGGCGTGCCGGCCCATCTCGGGGATGCCGTAGGACAGCGGGTGGTCGTGCAGGGTGGTGACCCGGTCGAAGTCGGTGGCCATGGCGCGCAGCCGCTCCTCGTCGCGCCGGGTCCGGCCGACGAGGTTGACCGCGTCGGTGGCGATCTCGCAGAGCGCGGAGTCCAGGGCGGATTCCGGGTCGAGTCCGGCGCCCGCGCCGAAGCACATCCGGCCGGTGGAGCCGTCGAAGCGTTCGGCGCAGCCGGTGATCACGGGGACGGGGAAGCCGATCCGGGTGTCGAAGAAGCGGGCCCGGTAGCCGTACATGGCGAGCCGGTCCACCATGTGCCGGGTGGCGGCCCTGGTGCTGGTGCCCGCGTTGATCTCGCGCAGCGGCACCTGCCCGTACCAGGCGAGCAGGAAGGCGTCCCGCTCGATGACCTCCATCAGTCCGAAGTAGACCGCCTCCTCCGTACTGCCGCCGGAGGCACAGCCGTTGGAGCTCTCCTGCACGAACCGGCCCTCCAGGCCGGGGGCGTGGTAGTAGGCGAGGATCTCGGGCACCGCCCGCGGCCGGTCGTCGCGCAGCGACCAGCCCCACACCCAGGGGATCTTCCGGTCGGTGGCGAAGGGGCGCACCCGTGGGTTGGCGGCGTAGAACTCCGCCGCGTACAGGCCGGTTTCACGCGGGTCGACGGCGTCGGGGCCCAGCTCGTCCAGGGAGGCGGTGAGCCGGGTGGTCCGGGCCCTGGCCCGCATCCCGGCGTAACGCTCCAGCGCCTCCAGGACGCCGATGCTCCGGCTGTGGGCGTACGTGTCCGCGTGGCCGCCCCAGAACGTCTCGCGGAGGTAGTCCCCGGAGCGGGTCGAGAAGCAGCCGACGGTGGCGGAGGTGGTGGTGGACGCGACGTCGCAGATCACCGAGGAACCGAGCGCGCCCCAGTGCGGGTTGACGAAGGCGTCCTCCGGCAGCCGGTAGTCCTCCACCCGCCGCACCCGGAAGACGCCCGGCCGGTACGGGGGCGCGGGCCGCAGGGTGAGCGCGGCCCCTTCGGCGGTGTCGGGCCGGGGCGTGGCGCAGTCGGGGCACTCCGGATCGGGGACGAGGGGATGACTGCGTACGGTCATGGCGTCCAGGTCCAGGAGATGGACCCGTGGGTACGGGCCGGGCTCCGGGCCGGCCCCGGCGAGCCCCGCCACCAGGGCGGCGACGGCGGTGACGGCGAACGGGGTGCCGTACGGCCAGTCGCCCACCGGCCGGGTGCCGGTGCCCAGTTCGAGGCCCTCGCGCAGGGACACCGAGCGCACGCCCTGCCAGCGCCGGGCGAGACAGGTGCCGCAGCCCGGCCGTCCGTCCCGCGCGGGCCACGGGCCGATCAGCACCTGCCGGCCGTACAGGTGGAGGGGCACGGCGGTGGCGTCGGCCGGGGCGTCGCCGGCCGGGGCGCCGGTCCGCGCGTACGCGTCCCGGACGCCGAGCGGCGCGACCGTCACGGCCCGGTCGGTGCCGCTGGCGGCGAGCGCGTCGCGGACGGCGGCGGCGAACCGGCCGGCGGCCTCGGAGCGCGCGTCGGCCCCGGAGCGCTCGTCGGGCCGGGGGCGCTCGTCGGGCCGGGGGTGCTCGTCGGGCCGGGGGCGCCGGGCGGTCTCAGCCGGCATCGGCGGCCGCCCGGGTGAGCAGGACGCGGACGGTGTGGATGCCCGCGGTGGGCAGGTCGGCGGCGTGCGTGGGCACGACCAGGGCGTCCCGCCCGGCGGCGGCGAGGCGTTCGAGGAGGCGCGCCCAGCCGGCGTCGTCCGTCCGGTCCGGATCGGCTGGGGCCGGCTGTTCGCCGGTGACCGGGACGAGCGACGCGTCCAGGTCGGCCAGCAGCGGGTCACCGGTGTCCGTCGCGTCGGGCCCGTCCGCCGTCTGCACCGCGCCGAGCAGGTCCCGCAGGGCGTCCACGGCCGCTGCCGCGAGGTCCGGGGCCGCGCCCACGGCCCAGCGGGCGGGGCCGGGGGCGCCGGTGGTCCGGGCGAGGACGACGGACGCCCCGGAGTACGCCCGTTCGCCCAGGTCGAGCAGTTCCACGGTGAGGCCCAGGTGGGCCGCCGACCGGAGCAGGAACACCGTTTCGGGGTCCTCGCCCAGGGCCTGGGGGGTGAGCACGGAGACGTCGCCCGCGCCCCGGACGGCCCGGCGCAGCGCGTCGTGGGCGAGCGCCGACAGCAGCCCGGCGGCGGCCGCCTCGGGCAGGTCGGCTCCGGCCCCGGCACCGGCCCGCGTGGGTTCGAAGCGCCGGTCCGCGTTGTCCGCGCCGAAGGGGCGCACCGCCCCGGCGGGCACCCGCACCGCCTCCTTGGTGAGCAGCGAGACGGCCGCCGTCCAGCGGACGGCCGTTCCGGTCCCGCCGGTGCCGGACGCGACGGTGAGCGCGTCCGGGTCCACGGCGGGCAGCTCCGCCATGGCGTCGCCGGGCACCGGGGCGGGCGCCACGTGCTCGGCGTAGACCGTCGCGGCGGCGTTGAGCGCCCGCAGCCGGGCGCCGGCGGTGTGGTGGATGTCGAAGGCGGTGATCGTCCGGGGGGTCCGGGTGCCCAGCCCGCCCAGGACGACCGCGCCCACCTTCAGCGGGGTCTGGGTCAGCCGCTCGTCGGCGTAGGCGGTGAACACCCCGGTGTGCGGGTGGACGAGCGCGGAGCGGCGTTCGAGTTCGGCGAGCGGGCCCTGGGCGGCCTCGTCGTCGGGGGCGGTGGCCACCGTGGGGAGGAACGCCGGGCGGGCCGGCGCGGCGGTCAGGTCGACCGGTTCGGGCAGTGCGGCGGGTGCCGTGCAGAACGGGCACGCGGGGTGCGGCAGCAGGGGCTCCGACGCCACGTCGAAGGAGGCCATGTCCTGGATGAGCAGCCGGTCGCGGCTCTCGGCCGGCAGCGCCTCGGTGACCAGGCGGAACACCTCGTAGCCGAGCAGGTTGCCGAGCATCGCCGCGAGCGGTCCCACGGGCTGGGGGCCGGGGGTGCCGGTGCCGAGGGCCAGCCCGCTCCACAGGCCGGCGGCCGCCGCGTCGGCCCCGCCGCCGGCCGCGCCCAGCCGCAGGGCGGCGCAGGCCCAGCAGGCCGCCGAGCCCGGGGTCATGACCGGCCCGACGACGGCCCGGCCCCAGAACGTCCAGGCCGGGAGCAGCGTCCGCCCCTCGGGCACCCCGTCCCGCAGCAGCGCGAGCACGGTGCCCGGCACCCGGGGGCCGGCCGCGGCGACGACGACGTCGTAGCCGTCGTACGCCGCCCAGCCGGCGCCGGGCCGCTCCGGGAGCACGGACAGTTCGACGGGGCAGTCCTGGCCGGCCGGCAGGTCGGCCTCCCAGCGGACCTCGGCGAACTCCTCGGCGGTGGTGCCGCCGGAGCCGTCGGCGAGGGCGGCCTCGACGCCGATGGCGGCGCAGCCGTTGCGGACGAGCGACAGCACGCACCAGCGGGCGACCGGCCCGTCGCCGAGGACGGCGACCCGCGTGGCGCGGTAGCGGGCGAACCGGGCGTCGGCGTCGTCCGCGTAGTGGTCGATGTAGGCGATCTGCTCGGCGAAGCGCTCGGCGGCGGCCGGGTCTGTCCGGGGGCCCGCCGACTCGTCCGGTGCCGGGACCGGACGGGCGAAGCCCCGTGCGTAGAGGGCCTTCACGAGTTCGCCGACCATCGCCTTCTGCTGGTCGCCGAAGCCCTGGCAGATCTCCTCGACCGATCTGCTGCCGTCCAGGTGGGGCACGAGGAGGCTGGCGAACCGGTAGCCGGATCTGGCGGTGAGCCGGAACCCTCCGTCGGCGTTGTGGAAGATCACGCCGTCGGGCGTCTCGGTGAACAGGACGTCACGACGGACCCGGGGCCGGGTGCCGGCGGTCTCTGCGTACGACGTTGCTGCCATGCGTGCGTCACACCTCTTGTTCGGGGAGAGGGAGAGTCGGGTACTCGGGTACTCGGGTACGAGGCCGGGCCCCGCCGCCGGCTGTGCGGGGCGTGCGGTTTGCGGGTCCGGGGCTCGGGGGCGGGTGTTCTCAGGGGCCGGTGTTCTCAGGGGCCGGGCGGCCGGTCCGGGCGGACGCGAGGGGCGCCGCCCGCAGTGCGGTGACGGAAGGTCACCGCAAGGCGGTCGGGCAGGTACTGCCCGCCTGGGGTGTCTCCCCGCGCCGCGGTGGGCGCAGGAGGGCCGGGGCCGGCCGGACGGAGGTGGCGGTCGCGCGCCGGGCGTGCGCCCGCAGCAGCTCGTGCATCCGGAACACGCCGGGGTGCTCCTCCTCCAGGAGGCCCGCGTCGAGGAGCCGTTCCAGCACGTCCTCGGCCGGCTCCGGCGGGAGGTCGAGGACGGTGGCCGCCAGCTCCGCGGTGAGCGGCCCGCGCGTCGCCGCCCCGAGCCGCAGATGCGCCTCGGCCAGCACCGGAGGAAGCCGCCGCACCGCCTCGTCCAGGGTCAGCGGTACGGACATCCGGGGGTCGTCGGCCAGGCTGAGGCGGCCCGGCAGATCGCGTCCCAGCCAGTCCGCGCAGTCGGCCAGCTTGAGGCGGGGGCGGGTGAGGAGGCGGGCGGCGGCGATCCGCAGGGCGAGCGGGTGGTGCCCGCACACCGAGGCCATCAGCCGCGCGGCGGCCGGCTCGGCGGCGACGCGTTCCCGGCCCAGCACGGCGGTGAGCAGGTCGTACGCCTCCTCGGGGGCGAGCGCGCCGAGCCGGTGCACGGTGCCGCCGTGCGTGGCGACCAGGGCGGCGAGCCCCATCCGGCTGGTGATGATCGCGGCACCGCCCGCGTTGGCGGTGAGCAGCGGGCGCACCTGGTCCGGGTGGACGACGTCGTCGAGGATCAGCAGCGTGCGTCCGGGGCCGGGCTCCTCCGGGGCGGTGCCGCGGAGTTCGGCGGCGGCCTCCTCCGTCGGGCGCGGGGTGCCGTCGGGCCGGGTCAGCGGCAACAGGCGGCAGCCGCCCGGAAAGTGCCCTTCCACCAGGCGGGCCACGTGCAGGGCGAGCGCGGTCTTGCCGATGCCGGGCGCCCCGGAGAGCACGGCGACGGGGGAGCGGCCGGGGTCGGTGGGGGTGGTGGGGTTGGAGGGGCTAGTGAGGTCAGTGGGGCCGGTGAGGTTGGTGAGGTTGGTGAGGCCAGCGGGGCTGGCAGGGCCGGAGGGGCTGACGGGGCCGGCGGGGCCGGGCCGGGAGGCGGTGGCTCCGCTGCCGGTCAGCATGGTCAGGAGTTCGTCCACCTGGCTCCGGCGGCCGGTGAAGCCGGGCACTGAGGGAAGGGGCGCCGGGGTCGCGGCTGCGGTGCGGCGGCGTACGGGCGCGTTCTCGTTCCGGCCCGCGCCCGCGCCCGAATCCCGGTTCTCGGTCCGGGCGGCGGGCGGGAGCGCGGCGGGTGGTGCGGTGGCCGGCGCGGCCGGGGGGACGAGCGAGAGGGGGGCGTGTCCGGTGTCCGGGGCGCCGAGGTCGTCGCCCCGCAGGATCGCCAGTTCCAGGCGCTGGAGTCCGGGCCGGGGATCGACACCCAGCTCCTCGCGCAGATGCCGCTTGATCCTCCGGTACTCCGACAGCGCCTCCGCCTGCCGCCCGGTCCGGTAGAGAGCCAGCATCAGTTGCTCGGAAAACCGCTCGTGAGCCGGGTATACGCGCGTAACTTCCCAAAGATCGACGAGGGTTTCGCGGCAGCGGCCGTGTTCCAGCTCGATGTCGCAGACGCGTTCCAGGACCCGCAGCCGCTCCTCCGCCAGCCGGGGCACCTCGTCCCGGTGCAGCAGCCCGGAGGGCACATTGGCCAGCAGCGGCCCCTGCCAGAGGGCGAGGGCCGCCCGCAGGGTGTAGAGCTCGGAGTCCGCGCCGGCCGCCGCCGCACGGTCGACGAGCTGCCGGAAGTGGAGCAGGTCGAGGGTCTCGGCGTCGGCGTGGATGCGATAGCCGCCGGCGACGGCCACGACGGCCTGGTTCTCGATGCCGTACTTGGCGAAGATCCGGCGCAGCCGCAGTACGCAACTCTGGAGCGCGGCCTTGGCCGTGACGGGCTGTTCCTCGCCCCAGACGGCCTCCTGCAGGTGGTCGGTGGAGACCACGCGCCCCGGACGGATGAGCAGGGCGGCCAGTAGTGCGGTCGGCTTGGAGGGCGGAAGGACCACATGGTCCCGCCCATCGGTGATGCTCAGGGGCCCGAGCAGTTGGAACAGCACCGTCGTCCGCCTTCCCGTGCGCTCTCGGCGGCCCGTCGTCGGGCCGCCGCGTCGTCGTACCCGATTCGAATCGGAGGGCTACTGCCAGCCGAAGTCGTGCGGCAGATGACCCGGGCGTGGGTGTGCGGACGGGGCGCCGTGACCGGCGGGACCGCGCGGTACGTCGGAGGCGGAGGCTGAGGCGGAAGTGAAGGCGGAGGCGGACGCCGGGGCGGAGGCGGGAGCGGAGGTGGCGGCGTACGCGGGTTCCGCGAGGAGAACGCCGCCGCTCAGCGCCACGGACACGAGCGCGGTAACGGAGAACCGGTGGAGACGCGTCATGCGGTAGCCCTTCGAACCATCGGTGGGGAGTGTTCGACAGCACCGTGAGTTTTGTACGCGAGCGAGGCGATGGTGAAGGTGAGACCACTGGACCGATGAGGCCATGGCCCCTTCCGTCCAGCATTCGGACGCCCGGACGGCCCGCTCCCGCCCGGTCGGCGGGATGCCGTCTGCCGCCGCTCACCCTCTCGTGCCATGATTTTTACCGCAGCGTCAACGAGTTGCCGAAGAATACAATTCGGCACTTGAGGAATAAATCCGGCAGGTGGCCGGACCGACCGTGCCGACAGGGTTCCTGACGGGGAGGGACGATGCTCGACCCCTTGGGGCTGGACGCCACTTCCGAGGCCGTCTACCGGGCGCTGCTCGCCCAGCCCTACGCGTCCCTCGCCGAGCACCGAGCACAGTTGGAACTGACGCCGGATCAATTCGAGGACGCCTTACAGACATTGCTCGACCTCGCCCTGGTGCGGCCGGCCGCGAGCTCGGGCGGGCGCAGGCTGCACGTGGTCGATCCCCGGCTCGGCCTGGAAGCGCTGCTGGCCCGCCGCCGCGCCCGGCTCGCCGCCGAACGCCGGCGCCTGGCGGACGGCGAGGCGGCCGTGGCCGAACTCCTCTGCGACCTCCCCGCCACCCATCCGGCGATCGGCGAGTCCCCGGTGGTGCACCTGGACGGCGTGGACCATGTGCGCGACTACCTGACCCAGCTCCACGAGGAGGTGGAGGAGGAGATCCTGACCTTCGCGACGGGCGGCGCGCAGACGGAGGAGAACATGCACGCCTCCCGCCCGCTCAACCAGGAACTCCTGGAACGCGGGGTGCGGATGCGCACGGTCTACCTCTCCAGCATCCACAACCACCCGCCCACGGTGACCCATGTGACCTGGCTGGCCTCGCTCGGCGCCGAGGTCCGTACGACGCCCTCGCTCAGCACCCGCATGATCATCGCCGACCACCGCCTCGCCCTGGTCGCCCTGGACGACCAGGACTCCTCGCTCGGCGCACTCGTGGTGTCGGGCGGGGGCCTCATCGCGGCGCTGGAGGCCCTCTTCGAGCACGTCTGGTTGGACGCCGACCCCCTGGGCCCGTGCGAGAAGCCCGAGGAGCACGCCCTGAACCGCCAGCAGCACGAGACCCTGCGCCTGCTGGCCCGCGGCCACACGGACGAGGCCATAGCCAAGCGCCTGGGCGTCTCCCCCCGCACCGCCCGCCGCATAGCCAAGGGCCTACTGGGCCACCTGGACGCCCGCAGCCGCTTCCAGGCCGGAGTCCACGCCGCCCAACTCGGCTACCTCCCCCCAAACGGCCCCCGAACCTGACGACCCACCCGTCGAACGGCAGACCACGAACCGGGGAGACACCACGCCTTTCCCCCTTGATCAGGTCGCGAGTTCGGGGGCGACGACGGCTCGAAGGGCGGCCGTGGGCCGGGCGGTGCTGCGGCGGAGGCGCCCAACCATCCGTCCTGGCGACCAACGCGCGAGCCTCAACAGGGTTCGGGTCTTCCAGTGGAGCCCGAACCACTGGTCCTCCCGTTCATGGGCGTTGGAGGGTTCCGGCCAGTGCACGACCGGCAGGGGCGGCAGGCCCAGGCGCGGTGCTAGATCGATGTTCGCCTCGTCCTCCCAGGTGGTGGCCCAGACCAGCTCGCACGGCAGTGCCGCGAGAAGAGGCCCGAGACGCGGGTCGAGCCGCGCCAGGTGCGCATCTTGTCGCGGTGCCTGCCGGGCGGCGCTGCGGTCCATCGCCGAACGGCAGGAGAGACCCGTCGACGTCCAGGAACAACAGCGGGCGTTCCTTGCGCTCACTCATGCCGCAACCTTCCGCTCACGCTCGACCAGGACGCCGCGTCGGCGACCCGCGCGCACGCGGTCGTCGACAAGACCGGCCGCACGCTCTCCACTCATCAGGCAGCCGAACTGATCCGGGGGCTCTATGCCCTTGGGGAAGATGTGACCGGGTGCCGCAGTCGGCAACTCTTGCACCCCGGCAACCATTCCCGTTCAGCGGGGGTCCTCCATTCCGGGCCCCGCTCGGGGCCATCGGCGCATGAGGGAGGAGCGTCATGGGGGTCCGCAGGGCAGCGAAAGGCATCGGTGACTTCCTGGTCGAGACGCTGGGAGAGGCCGTCGCCGAGGTGATCCTCAGCCTGCTCGCCTGTGCCCTGCTCGGCGGCCTGGCTCTGATCGCCTACCTGAGCTGGTCCTTTAGCCCGCGCCTCACCATCGCGGGGGCTGGGCTGCTCAGCCTCTTCCTCGCCCACGGCGCCTGGCAGACCTTCCGCACCCCCGCGAAGGGGCGCCGTCGGGGCCTCGCCGCCCTAACCGCTGCCGGTTTCACCGTGACCGCTATGACGGCCCTCTTCCTGCTGCTCTATTCCACATGATGCAGCGATGTCGGCCCCGACGTGCACGACGCCGGGCTCGTTGTCGTCCGCCGCCTGATCGGAACCGGCCGACTCGTCGTGTACGCAGGGGCTCCGGTGCTGGAATAGCGCCATGGGTGACACGCTGTACGACACCGACCTCATCATCATCGGCGGCGGGCCCGCCGGGTGTGCTGCCGCGCGCATGGCTGCCAGCGTCGGCATGCGTTCGGTTCTGGTCGAGCCGGACCGGCTGTGCCGGAACTTGTACCGGATCTCGGCCTTGAACAACGTTCTCAGCGGCTACACAAGCGGCCCCGAGCTGGCCGAGGCGATCATCGCGGAGTACGGGTTGCGATTGCCGACTTCCGCTAAGGGGCTGGCTGCTCATTGAGGACGTAGGCCCGCACTGGTCGTGTATCCAGCGCGGCGCCGAAGCAGAGTCTTCCGCGCATTGTGCGAATCAGTACATGGCTCCCTTACACTTCCGAGAAGGTACCTAACCTGGAGGCTCGCATTTACATCTCAACAGTGCAAATCGATAATATCCGAGGATTCTCAGGGGAGAAAAAAGTCAACCTTGATTTCCAGAGGCCGGGTGGAAAGTATTCTGGGTGGACTGTAATTGCAGGTAGGAATGGATCTGGCAAAACCTCACTTTTGCAGTGCATCGCCCTGATGCTTGCTGGTCCAGCGGCCGCGCAAACGCTGGCCCCTAATCACGTCGCCTGGGGTTCGAAACCCAGAGAACAGAATTCCGGAAGTATCTCAGCTTCCTTCTTCTTGGATGCAGATGACCTAAAAAATATCAGCCTAGAGGGGGTGCCCGAAAAACCGGGCGTGCATGGCCGTGCGTCACTACTCCTCCCGCCGCCAAAAATTGTTTCCAGGTCTGGAAAGGTTGTTAGGCTCAGTTTTAGTAGCGATTGGGTGCAAGAAGTTCAATCTGCCGATGACGGGGATTTGGAAGGAGAAATTTTTCCAACTAAGAACTGGTTTGCTGCGGGTTACGGACCGTTTCGGAGGCTCTCATCAGATATTCCGGAGGCGCTAACAGGACCCGCAGACCTACACGATCCATCGGACGCAGTCTCAACGGCTGAAAGGTTCTCCACCCTATTTCACGAGGACGCCGCCTTGGGTGAGAGCGTTGCGTGGCTTGTGGGCGTTTATCTGCGCAGTCTTGAAAAGGAGCGTGGAGCCGCTAGACTGCTGAAATCTGTGCTGGAGCTACTTTCTGATGGGCTTCTCCCTGACGGCTATGAGGCTGTGAAGGTGACCTCATCGGGTCTTTGGGTAAGGTCTGCTGGCCAGACTTTCCCCCTTAGGGAGATGAGTGATGGCTACCGAACCGTCACTGCATTGGTGCTAGATATCGTGCGGCGCCTTCACGAGTTCTACGGAATTCTGAGGGCGAGGAGAGGTAAAGGTGGAATTGCGCTGCATGTTCCAGGAGTCGTTATGATCGATGAAATTGACGCCCACATGCATGTGAGTTGGCAGCAGAGAATCGGTGGATGGCTGACGACGCATTTCCCGAAAATTCAGTTCATCGTGACAACCCATAGTCCATACGTGTGTCAATCCGCTGACCCGGGGGGGCTGATTCGCCTACCAGGCTTCGGTGAAGATGTTGCCCCACACGTGGTAGACGAGCAGCTGCACAGGAGAATTGTCTACGGAAGCGGAGATGACGCGGCACTTTCGGCCCTATTCGGGCTGGACACACCGTATTCAAGTGAGGCGGAGAGGCTGCGTAAGCGGCTTGTCGAACTGGAAGGGAAAGTTTTCTCAGGATCTGCCAGCAAGGCCGAGGTGGCCAATTACAAGAGACTGAGTGAAACTTTGTCCAGCTCTCTGGAAGCTCGAGTGGATGAGGTATCTGGGCGCCTAGGGAGGCGGTCGTGATCCCTCTAATCAGGCCTGAGGTCCCCAGTAAATTAGAAAAGCGTCTGTTGGATAAGACTCAAGCATTGGCGAACGGAGTCGGAGGTACTGCTGCGGCTAGGGCCGCATGGAAATCCGCTCGGACGATTCGTAGGGACCTTAAAGCTCTGCTTTCGCCGATGGCTTCAGGTTTTTCCCGCTGTATGTATTGCGGTGATAGCCAAGGTACTGATATTGACCACTTTAAGCCCATAGTCGAGGATCCCCTTTCCGCCTTCGTTTGGACGAATCACTTGCTTGCTTGCTCACACTGCAATAGCAACGAAAAGAGGGATAGATATCCCTGTAGTGCTAGCGGTGAATGTCTCCTTGTGGATCCTTGCGCAGAGGACCCTTGGGATCACCTAGTTCTGACGCTCTCTACCGGCGAGTATGCTGGGGTTACGCCAAAGGGTTGGGCAACTATTGAGGTCTTTGGGCTCGGCAGGCCGGACCTGGAGCGAGGTAGAGCGAAGGCTTATGTTAGATGCAAATCGATGCTGCGAGACTGGGCAGTCCAGGAAAGGGAGGGAAGGAGTGAGGACGCGCGCGAGATAATCGAATCACTGACCGTGCAACCTTTTGCTGATGTTCTGTATGCAATGGTCAGAAGAGTGGATGATCCGGGAGCTCTCACCGTGTTCGGCAGGGACATCATTTATGCGCTGAAGAAAATTGAGGATGCAGCCTAGATGGTGCATTAATAGGGTCAGAGTGGCGGGTTGTTCGCTAGGTCAGAAACTTCTGGACTCTACTAAAGGATGAGAACGGCCTGGACGAGCGCGCTGATGCGGGTAGTGCTGCAGCGGAGCTTCCGTAGCAGTCGCCAGCCCTGCAGGGGGCCGTGGCCTGCTCGCCGAGGTAGCGAATCTTGACGTGCCGCGCTGCCACCGCTTGAGGCGACGGCCATGGAAGGGCGCTCGAACCGGGCAGTCGGCACTTGGTATGCCTTGCGTCCTGCACTCGAGTACGGCAGCGGCGAGAGCTTCGACGATTCCGTGAGTGCGGGCCGCTGTCAGGTCTCGGCGGAGCCGGGCAGTGCGGGCGAAGCCCACAGCAGGCGGCCGAACGGGTTGGTGAGAACCTGGACGTACATGCCGCGACGTTTGTGGTTGTCGGAGCAGCACGGGATGTCGGCGGTGATCCGGTCGATCGGCAGCAGGATGCCGTCGAGGATCACAAGGCCCGGCGGCTCGCTGTCCGCATGACCTGGGCCGGGCTGGGAGCGAGCGTGGCCAGGACTTCTATCACCTCGCGGACATAGCGGTAGGCCGTTGCAACCCCGATGCCGCACCCGGCGGCAAGCTGGGCGTAGGTGTGACCGCAGCGCAGATGCGCCAGAACCAGGAGGGCCTGGCGGCCGGCGTGATGCGCGGCCACCGGGTGCCGATCTCACGACGGAGCACAGCCAGGTGTCCGGCGAGGTTGCGCAGATGGCCACTGGACAGGTCGACCGCCGATGGGTGGACAAGCATGCGAAGCTCCTGGTCGGCACGGGTGATCATGGTCGTGAGCCCGTCCACCGGGAGCTTCACCGCTTCGCGCAACCCGCCACTACCGGCCCGCACCGTCAGGTGGGAAAGGGGTTCACTTGCTCGGACAGTTGCGCTTATCGTGTCCGTGGTAGTTGCACACGCTGCACCTCCCAGAGTTGGAAGGGACGGCACACGACCGCTTGTCGTGCCCTCCCTCGCCGCACCAAGAGCAGGTGCGGGTTCCGCTCGCGCTCATCTTTGTCCTCCAGATTGTCCGGGGCTAACTGCCGTCGTGTGGAGGAGTTTAACGCCGTGAGCCGGTTGGTTTGACGTTTTGTCAGACTTGTGGGCTCGTGACCTTCGGCGCTGGACGGTTGACTACGTGACACTTAACAGCCTTATAAGTGACTCCAATTGCCCCCCTGAGCGCTCCAACTCGGCTTAGATGAACGCAACGTGCAGAGGAGCCGCTGGGGGTGTAGGTGGCCTACGTCCAACAGGTGGTCGGCGGCGGGCGGACCGTAGGCCCTTCATCGTTCAGGTCTCTGAAGGTGCAACGCCGGGGACTGGAAGGCGGTGAAAAGGCGGCGTTCGGCGAAGCGCCAGGGGCCCTTCGCCGCGGTGACGAAGGCGGCGGGGCCTTCTGGGAGGTGCGTGAGGACGCCCAGGAAGAGGGTGTGGGAGACCGCCAGCAGGGGGCCGTGGCGTTGGGCAGCGTGGTGGAGGAAAGTGGCGCAGTGGCGGGCTCGGGTGTGGAGGTCGGTGAGGCTTTCGCCGTCTTCACAGCGTAGAGACGGATTGGCGAGGCGCCGGGCCCGCCAGGCGCGATAGGCGGGCGGGTAGGTCTCGGCGCTGCGGCCGAGGACGATGCTCGGGGCGCGCCACTCGGCGAGGAGGCCGGAGGTGGCCACGATCGGCAGGCCCGTGAGATGCGAGACGAGGGTGGCGGTCTGGCGGGCACGGGGAATCGGGCTGGTGACGATCGCGGTGATGCCCTCGGGGAGGGGGAGCGAGCGGCACACCTGGTCGCGGCCCTCCATGGTGAGAGCGGCCTCGTGTGGGGCGTGGTAGCCGGGGCGGTGGCCTTCGTAGGCGCCGTGGCGCATGAGCCAGATGTCAGCCAAGGATCCAGCCTCCGTCGACGCGCAGGGTCTGGCCGGTGATGAAACCGGCGTCCTCGGTGGCGAGGAAGGCGACGGCCGCGGCGACGTCTTCCGGCCGGCCCCGGCGTTGGACGCACTGGCGGGCGAGCTGGCGGACGGTCATGGCCTCTGGATCGTCGACGACTGCGTCTTCGGCGGGGACACGGATGGAGCCGGGAGCCACGCAGTTCGCGGTGACGCCGACTGGGCCGAGTTCGCGGGCGAGGGCGCGGGTGAGTCCTTCGAGGCCGGCTTTGGCACTGATGTAGCCGGCGAGCTCGTGGCGGCCCGCAGCGGCGAGCACGGAGCCGATCGTGATGACGCGGCCCCAGCCGGCGGCCGTCATGGCGGGGGTGAGTTCGTGGGCGAGGAGATAGTGGCTGGTCAGGTTGGTGGCCAGGGTGTCCTCCCAGTGGGTCGGTGTCGTCTCCGGCCACGATCGGCGCGGGTAGGCACCGGCGTTGCTGACCAGGATGTCCACCGGGCCCAGCGCCTCTTGGGCCCGACGGCACAGGGACCGTACGGCCTCGGCGTCTCGGAGGTCTGCCGAAAGGGAGATGCAAGAGGGGAGGGAGGTTGAGAGCTCTCCTGCTGTTCGGTTGTCGTCGAAGTGGGCGAGCGCGATGGTGGCGCCGTCGGCTGCGAGGCGGCGGGCGATGGCCGTGCCGAGGCCGCCGGTCGCTCCGGTGACCAGCGCGGTGCGGCCGTTCAGGGGGCCGGGCATGGAGACTCCAGGGGGCAGAAGTAGGTGGCGGGGTCGAAGGCGGGGCTCATCGCTTCGGCGAGCCGGGCGAGGAGGACGAGCCGGTCCGCTGGGGCCAGCTCGGCGAGGTTGTAGACGCCGAGGACGCGCATGGCCAGGTAGGGGCGGAGAAGGTTCGCCAGGTCCGCGCCGGGCCAGAGACGGTCGGCGACCGGCCGTACGAGCTGGTTCCAGTACGTGGTCACGGCGGCCCGCCGGGGCGCCGCGAGCCGTGGGGCGTAGTCGATGCGGATGGTGCTCGTGGTGTGCTCGATGTCCGCTCGTCGGAGCTCGGGGGTGTTCTCCGGGACGTGGGCGAACGTGGCGGGGTGATCGGCGAAGGCTGCTGGGTTGTACGTGGGCACGAGCCAGCCGCCGAGGGTGGAGGCGTACCAGAGGAAGTTGGCGAACTCGCCGGGGATGCTGTTCATGCCGGCGGTGTCGTAGTCGAACCAGGCGAGCGGGTGGGCGAGGTTGACGTCGGTGGGGTCGCCCTGGGTGAGGGCCGCCCAGACCGGCTCGGCCGCCGCGAAGTGGGCCCGAAGCCAGCGGAGGGTGGCAACCCAGTCCAAGTGGTGCCGACGACCGTTGACGTACAGGGTGTAGGTGCCGAGGCGGGAGACCGGGACGTCGATGAGGTCGTCGGCGATCGGGAAGTCCCTGCCGCCGTAGTACTCGTCGAGTCGGCCGCGGGGGGCCGCACGGTTCCAGTACAGCTTGCGTACCACGCGTGTCGGGTCGGTGGGCCTCGCCGTCGCGAGGATGGCCTCGCGGTACGCAGCCGTGAGCTGATCCATGTAGGCGTGGAGGTCGCCGCTCGCCTCGCTCGCGTTGAGGAGGTCGAGCAGGAGCCCGTGATCGGTGCCGCCGGGCAGACGCTCGTACGCGAAGAGCCGCCCGCCCGGCACACGCAGGTGGGCGTGGAGAGTAGGCACCCGGTAGTGCGGGGCCAGACGTGCGTGCCCGCGAACCTCGGCGCGGCTTTCCACCGGGTCGCGCGTGTACTTCAGGAGCAACGGGCGGCCGAGGAGGTCGACGGGACAGAGCAGGTTGCGGGTGAAGCGCCGCACCGGGCCGAGCCGCAGAGAGCTGCGGAAGGTCATGGCCGCACCCCGTTGAGCAGGTCGAGGCACACTCGGGCCAGTTCGGCGGGCGGGAAGGCGTCCATGTGAACGTCGACGTCTGGAGGGATGGCGTCTCGGACGGGGCAGAGGTCGCCCTGGTGCATGCGGTCGGACAGGTCGGTGGCGATGGCGTGGTGGCGGGGGAGCCCGGTGCGCCACTTGCTGTGGCTGTGGCGCGCGTACAAGCCGATGACGGGTCTCTCGGGACTGCGCGTCATGGCGGCGAGGTGGGTGAGGCCGGTGTCGTTGCCGACGATCAGGTCGCAGTGCGGGAAGAGATCGGCGAGCTGGTCGCCCGGCACCCCGTCCAGGTGGAGCACCTGAACGTGGCGTCGAGGGGCCTCCGCGCTGACGCGGAAGCCATCTTCCGCGCTGCCGCCGATGAGCAGCAGCCGGGCCTGTGCTTGCTGGGCCTCGGCGATGTGCTCGGCGAGGGCGATGTACCGCTGGGCGGTGTAGTCCTTGCGCTCCGGCCAGCTGGTGGCGGTGATGGCGGCGATGGTCAGGCCGCCCAGCCAGCCCACCGATCGCAGCTCCTCCACGAGATCATTCGGGCCGGTCGCGAGGGTCGGCGCGAAGGGAGCCGTGCCGGGGAGGCGGATACCGAGGCGGCGTTCCAGCGCCAGGTAGTGGCGGGCAGGCAGGTCCGGGTGGGCGCGGCCGTCGCTCGACCAGCAGGGCGGGGCAGCTGGATCGAGTAACAGGCTCACCACGGTTTCGGAGCCGTGCGCCTCGATCCCCGCGCGGTCTCCGATCACAGCGCGTCGACCGTGGGGCGTGGTGACTGGGGGTTGAGTGATCAGCCCGGTCCGGGCGATCAGCCCTGCGTACGGCCCCACCGCCCGGACGGAGGTGCGAACCGACCGCAGCCGCAGCCAGTCGAGCACCGCGCGGACCCCCGTAAGAGCGAGGAGGGTGTCTCCGAGCTTCCCCTCAAAGGCCACCACGACCTCGCCGCACCCGCTCAGTCGGTGGACGAGCTCGGCGGAGGCAGTCAGCGGGAGCGGCGCGCCGAGGGGGACGCTGCCACGGTCGTACCCCAGCGGGGTGGTGTGGACGGCCCCGGCGGGGACGACCACGGAACCGTGGTGAAACCGGACCCCTGGCGGCGCGACCGAGCTCACGCCGGACCCTCGATCGTGGTGAGCGAGACCAGCGGCAGCTCCAGCTCGTCGAGCAGGGCGCGGGCTCCGCGCGTGGTGTCCTCCACCAGGCAGGCCGCCGCCAGCGGGACGGCGCCGGCCTCGCGGAGGCGGCGGGTGAGGTCGGCCAGGGTCCGACCGGTGGTGATCTCGTCGTCCACGATGACGATGCGCTGTCCCGGAGCGATGCCGTAGGCGAAGACGTCGGTGCGCATGGCGTGCGGCTCGCTGAAGCGGACCGCGCCGTCCAGGGGGAGATGCAGCTTCCAGGCGATCTTGTAGGGGAGGCGGGCGGCGTCGGCGAGGGAGACGGTGGGCAGAATGCCGCCCGCGTCCAGGCCCAGGAGGAAGTCCACGGAGCCGGCGCCGTCCGGCAACTGCTCCTGGACCAGACGCCACAGATCGGCCCCCGTGCTGGCAAGGGTGTCGGGATGCACCGGGCTCTCCAGGCCGTCCAACGAGTGGATGACACGCTCGCGGCGGCTCGTGGCTCCGACGCTGAGCCGTTCGACGATTCGGGCGGAGAAGGGCGGCAGGGTGACGGTTTCGGGCATGACGAAGCTCCTGTCGGTGGAGAGGGGAGACGGAGAGGTGCGTGGTTCAGGCGGCGAGCTGGAGCGCGTACCAGGTGAGGAGCTGGTCGACCGCCGCGGTGATGGGCTTGAGCACGAGCTCGGTGTCACCGTCACGCCAAGCGTTCGCGACCTCGGCCAGAGGAGGGACCGCGAGGGCCGTCAGGCCCGGCATGCGGGAGGCGGCGGCGAGGATCCGGTCGGGGCCGGACTCCCACTGGTTGTGCTCGCGCAGGAGAAGGCGGCAGGCGAGCACGAGGTGCTTGTAGAGCTGCCGCAGGGCGGTCGCCCCCTCCGCAGTACGCAGACGGCGCATGGTGAGCATGACCTGGGGCAGTTCACGGACGGCAGCGAACGCGAGCTCGTCCCGGCTGATCGTCGGAAGTTCGAGGTCGGATGCCGCATGCAGGACGGGGCTGCCTTGCTGGAGCTGGTGAAGGACGAAGGCCAGGCGCGGAGTGAGGCGTCGGGCGGTCAGTTCTCCGGGCGTGACGAGGGTGGGGCCGAGAGAGGCCGCACTGCCGAGGGCCGTCCGGTACTGCTCCAGGGCCTCATGGATCCTGCCGATGACCTCGTGCTCGGCGATCACCATGAGGTCCAGGTCGGACCATCCGGCGATCCAGGTCCCCTCTCCGGGGCTTCCGGTCAGGGCGACGAGCCGGACGCCGGGTCCGTACGCCCGCACCGTTTCGGTGAAGTCGGCCGTCGCCGACGCGACTGCTGCCGGAAGACCGAGCCCGTACGGGGTGGCCACGCGCAGCGCAGTCGTGGAGGGCGGGGCGGCGATGCGCCGGAGGCGGGCGCGAAGGGCGGCGATGCTGCCGGTGTTGTCGATGACGTGGTCGGCCAGAGCGGCGACCTGGTGGGCGCCGCGGCTCATCTTGATCTCGTCCTTCGCGGCGACGGCCGGGGCCGGAGTGCCCGACCGCTCGACGCGTACGGAGAAGGGGGCATCCAGGTAGACGATCTGGAGCGTGTCGCCCATGAGCTGCTTGAGTTCGGCGATCGAGGCATCGTCGTGGACGGACTCGATGGTGAACAGCTTCGTGTCGACGTGGGCGTCCGCGAAGCGGTTCAGCTCGCCGAGGAGCAGTTCGGCCTGCCGACGGGCCGAGAGTGCGTACGGGTCGGCGAGCCCCTCCCGATGGGCTGCCTGCCGTAACAGGAAGCCGATCTTGAGGCGTTGGGCGCCGCAGGTCCGCTGGACGAACTGCGCGCTGGTGCTCTTCCCGCACTCGCTCAGCCCGCCGAAGGCGAGTACCTGGCGCAGATGCCGACTCGGCTTGACCTCTGCCGGAGCGATGTCCTCCCGTCCGTACAGCTTGAAGCGGGCCGGCACGGGGAGCCGACGCCGGCCTGCGACGACATCGGAGACCAGCGCGTCGAGAGCGGCGCAGAGCTCCTCACGTTGCCCGTGAAGGGCCGGGACACGTCGCGCGGCCAGCTCGTCGCGGCCCGCCGCACGCTCGCTGTGCCAGATCCGCAGCGTCAGCACCGACATGCGATCCACGACGGAGGCGAGCGTCTCGGTGTGCAGGGGCACATCGGCGCGGCCCGCGTCCGCCAGTGAGCCGAGCACTTCGTCAGCCCGTTCGGCGAGGGCGTTGCGTTCGGCGTTGAGCTGGTCGATCTCTCGCTTGCAGTCGGCGACCTGGGCGGCGGAGAGCAAGGCGCTACGCACCCGGTCCTCGGTGTCCCACAGAGGCCCGTTGACGGCGTGGAGCCGGGTGACGGTGTCGTCCAGCCGGTTCCGGTCCTTGTCCTGGAGGGTGGCTATGGCGCGGGTGAGCCCCGGAGGTAGCACCAGGGGCGGGGAGTTCTGAGTCATTGGGGACTCCGGTCGGTGAGTGGGGTGAGGCCAAGGTGATTGAGTACGGCGCTGTGCACGTCGTCCAGGGAGCGGTTCTCGCAGTCGACGACGGCGGTGTACGTGCCGTGGCCGGCCTGGTGAAGCAGAACAGCGTGCAGTGTCTTCTGGTAGGCCGGGTAGATCCCGGTCCACGGGCGGCCCTCGCGGGCGCTGGTGATGGCGTAACTGCGCTCGGCGTCGAAGGAAGCGAGCAGTAGCACCGAGGTCTCCGATGCGGTGGCGCGCGAACCCGCGATGTCCGTAACGGCCTTGAACGCCTCGCCCACCGTCAGCCCGTCCTTGACCACGCATGTCGCGGTGGCCACAGCGAGGAGCATGGGCAGGCCACGGTCCAGCAGTCCCGTACGACCGGGCTCGCGTGCGGCGGCCCGCTTGGCGTGACCGACGAGCAGCATCTCCGTCAGCTCGACCGTCGTGGACGTCTCGAACCACCACCGGGCGTAGTCGCCGGCGGCTACCCGCGCCCACGGTTCGGGGTCGTGCTCGTGGACAGCCCCCAGCGGCTGAAGGGCGTGCCGGCGCGCGGCCAGCCGATCGAGGTGAGTCGTCTTGCCGACATTGTCAGGGCCGTTGAGGCTGACGAAGTCCGGTAACCGCACCATCGCTCATGCCTCGCGGATCGGTGTGTCGAGGACGGAGACGATCGCGGCGGTGTTCATGGCGATGAACTCGGCCAACTCCGGCGGCATCAGGTTCAACTCACGGACGGCCTGGGCGGTGAAGGGCACCCGGACCACCTCGTAGCCGCCCCGCTCCGGCTTGTCGAACTCGGTGCCCGTCCGTGCGGCCAGGTCCATCGATTCCAGGCGCGCCGCGAAGATGTGCTGGACTCCGACGCCTCCCTCCAGCGCGTCGGTGATGAGGTGTACGAGCTCGGCGCTCTCCAGCTTGCCGCCCAGCTCCTCGAACACCTCCCGGTGCAGAGCCGCCTCGATGGTCGCGTCCTCTTCCTCGACGCCTCCGCCGACCGACACCCAGTACGGCTCCCTGCCGGGCTTGGTGCGCTTGATGAGGACCAGTTCGTCGCCGTCGAGAAGGATGGCGCGGGCGTTGCGCTTGACGATGTCGGTCATGCCGTTTGCTCCTTGGGTGTGTAACCGGAGAGAACGGGCGGAGGGGCGCTTTTCGGCTGTGGCCACTTTCCCCGGTTCGTGAATACAGCATGGTGCAAACTGATCGCTGAGTGTGACGCACGGGTGCTGCAGCAATGCCGCAGTTATGCCGAACAGGACTGCCCGCGCAGGGTGTTTCGGCGTTTCACCATGTGACGGACGGGGGGGTACGACGGTGGTGACTGTGCAGAGATGGTCCGGCCGCGAAGCACGGCTGCTGCGCGAAGCCCTTCGCATGAGCCTGCGTGACTTCGCCGCCTACCTCGGAGTCAGTGACCGGACCGTGTCGAACTGGGAGGGAGGCGGTGCGAGTTACCAGCCGCGCGCCGAGTCCCAGGCTGTGCTCGACACCGCACTCGACCATGCGTCGGGCGAAGCGCAGACGCGATTCGCGGCGGCACTGGGAACGAACGGCGCTGCGCCACCCGCGACAGGCCGCATCGAAGTCGACTCCCACAAGTTCCTGCCAGTTTTCATCGGCGTCGAGCGCGCCGACCGCCTCCGTGCACACATGAGACCGAGTGCGCACGGCGAGTGGCTGGAGTCCTCCTCGGCCCGCGTCGACCACCCCGAAGCGCAGCAGTGCGTCCTTCACGTCTTCGCGTGCGGAGTGGCCGTCTTCCACCTCGTTCAGGCGCACCAGCCCGCCGCGCTCACCGACCTTGCGGTCTGGCGGTACCGCTCCTACGCCTCCGACCTGCCCTGGGCACGGGACAAGCTCCGCGATCTCCTGGACGAGGAACCCGTCCGCGTTCCCAACCCCGAGTACGTCCTCTCCCTCTACTGGCTCACTTCGGGGCCCTGGTCCGGCGACGCCCACGACACCGCACTGCGCTTGCTGTCCACGCCCTCCGTCCTGGTCGACCGCGGCGCCCCGGACGGCCCTGCTCCTCTGGGCGGTGCGGTCGAGGAGTCTCTCCTCGCCACCGGCTTCGACCACCCCGACATCGTGTCCTTCGGCGTACGGGGTGTGTCCACCGCCTACGCGGGCTGGTCCGGCGTCACCTACGCCTCCCACTCCCGCGAGCGCAGCCTCACGATCGACGAGTTGGTCACCTGCGAACTGACCGTCCAAGCCCTCTGGTGCTTCACCCGCCAGGTGCAGCAGATGATTGAGGACGGCCAGGACCCCTTCATGCCCGAGCAGTACGGCTGGCGCTTCCTGCGTGCCGCCTCCTCCCGGCTCACCACCGCCCGAGCCCAGGAGACCGCTCAACACGTTCTGATGCGGGAGGCCATCATGAAGACCAGCGGGCTGGCCGAACGGCTGCGCGCCGCGCAGGACGCTCTGCGAGAGGGCGTCGGGTGAGAACACAGGGCAGGAGAGGCAACGGATGGACATCGGCAGCGCCGCGCTGGTCGTGATCGACATGCAGAACGGCTTCGTGAACGAGCGAAGCCGCCACGCCGTGCGGGCGGTCTCCGATCTCGTCGCCCAGTGGACCGGCGCCGGCCGGCCCGTGATCTTCACCCGGTACTTCAACTATCCGGACAGCCCGTACGAGCGCTTCTTCCAGTGGCGCCGACTCCAAGAACCACCTGAGACCGACATCGTCCCCGAACTCGCGGAGGCGGCAGCCCGCGCGCACGCGGTCGTCGACAAGACCGGCTACACGCTCTTCACCCCCCAGGCAGCCGAACTGGTCCGCGGGGGCGGCTGGACCGACCTCGTCTTCTGCGGGATCGCCACCGAGAGCTGTGTCCTGAAGTCCGCGGCCGACGCCTTCGAACACGGCTACGCACCCTGGATCGTCACCGACGCCTCCGCCAGCGACGCCGGCCCTGACGTACACGACGCCGGACTCGTGGTCGCCCGCCGTCTGATCGGAACCGGCCAACTTGTCACCTCGGACCACGTGGTCGGCCAACTCGCCGCGTACGCAGGGGCCCCGGTGCTGGAATAGCCCCATGGGCGACACGCTGTACGACACCGATCTGATCATCATCGGCGGCGGCCCCGCCGGGTGCGCCGCCGCACGTATGGCCGCCAGCGTCGGCATGCGCTCAATTCTGGTCGAGTCGGACCAGCTGTGCCGGAACCTGTACCGGATCTCAGCCCTGAACAATGTCCTCGGCGGCTACACCAGCGGCCCCGAGCTGGCTGACGCCATCGTCGCCGAGCTGAAGAGCACGGAGCTGTGCCGCCTCGAACTCGGTCGGTACGTCATCGAGCTTCGTGCGGACGACGACCAGGTGGCCGTCACGTTGGACACGGGCGCTTTTCTCACCGCCCCGTACGCCGTCGTCGCCACGGGCGTCGGTCCTCTTCAACCCGGTGACGCGCCCTGGATCACCGCCCCGGCCGGCCTGACCCTGCCCGCGCTCTGGCAGGCCGACGCCGACGACGCCCAGGGCCGCGCCCTCCTAGTCCTCGGCGGCGACCGCCCGATCGGTACCTTCCTGCGCGCCCACCCGACCACCGACACGCGCCTCCTCGTGGCGTACCCGGCGGCGGACGCGTACAAGATCGATGAGGTTCGCGAGGACCCCCGGGTCACGCTGCTTCCCGTCGATCACCTGACGCTGCACGGTGGGCAAGGTGCCCAGCCGGCGGCCGAGGCGGTGGGAAGGGACGGTGTCCATCGGACGGTCACGGCGGACGCCGTCTTCCTCAGTCTGGGAAGTGCCCCCGCCGTGCCACCCGGAGACCTGATCCGTGGCCCGGACGGATACTGCCCGCCCACGGACCAGTACCCCCGCGTCATCGTGGCAGGGGACCTCCGCTCCGCCCGCTTCCAGCGGATCATGACCGCCCTCGGCTCCGGCAGTGAGGCGGCGCTGCGCGCGTACTACGCATCCAGGGACCTGCCCCTCAAGGGGTGAGAGGCCCCGGTGTTGCACGGTTGCTCGTCGAAGACGACCCCCGGAACGTCGAAGGGCCCCACCGCGTGCGGTGGGGCCCTTCGACATCGTGCCCGGTGAGGCACTGGCGGAGGATACGAGATTCGAACTCGTGAGGGGTTGCCCCCAACACGCTTTCCAAGCCGTTCCACCAAGCACTGCGACTAGGACCATCTGACCAGGGGAGCAAGGCAGGGTCAAGGTGAGGCAGGAGGGCCAAGCGTCTTGGTTAGGTTCCCCAGGATCGATCGTAAGCACCAGGGGCCCGCTAGGACGGGCCCTGGGAGGCGGTCTCAGGCAGTCAGCTCCAACTCTTCCTTGATCTCCTTGTAGATCCTGGAGACGTAGGGGCGAGACTTCCCAACCTTCTTGGCAGCCTCAGTAGCCGAGAGCCCTTGAAGGAACGCATCCTTGATTCCCTTCTTGGTAGAGGAGAGTTCCGCCTTAAGGGCTCCACTCTCCGGCGTAACCGATCCTTCTTCCGCCGTAACTCCCTTCTCCGTAACCAGGGGCGTAACCGTAACCTCCTTCTCCTTGTTACGCGTAACCTTCTTTGGCGTAACCGCACGCGTAACCTTCTCCTCCGTAACCAGTGCAAGGAGAGTTGTCTCCAAGTCCCGGAACCTGCGTCGGTAGATGGGTGCAACCTCGGCAGCGCAAATGAGGATGGCGGGGGATATGGCGTGAATGGCTACTCCGACTCCATCCCTCTCCGCCACAGAACTCCATGTGTTCAGGAAGAGGGAAGCCAGGCCAGTAACCCACCTGAACACTGCTGGCCACTTGCCTCCACTCAGTCCATGCCTAGAGAGAACGGCATCGGCGGAGATGGAGAGGATGAAGGCGGCATCGGTAAGGACTCCTAGGGCCCAACCAGACCAATGCCATTGAGAGTGGGCGGAGACAAGGGGGGTGCTTGTCATCAGTGAGTAGAAGACTGCCCCGGTTACGATCACCCAGAGCATGGAGTTAACGAGCTTACGGGTGCGGGTTACGGACTTGAGTTCTTCGGTTACGTTCATTGCTGGTCCCTTGGTTACGGTGCTACTGGTTACGGTTACAGAGATTGGTTACGCGTAACTGGTTACGGAGAGGGGCCCGCCTGGACGGGCCCTCTCCTTGGTTACGGTGCTACTGGTTACGCTCCCTGGACACTCTTCCACTCCGCCATCCATAGCCAACTGCGGAAGAGTCGGTAGTCAGGGGCTAGCTCTATTAGCTGCCGGATGATGGCTGCTTCTTCCTGGGCTCTACTGGCCATGCCTTCCCAACCCCCTTCCTTGTTGTGGCGCCTAACAATCTGTCGTTGGCGGAGGAGGAAGTTGATGTCATCTGCCTTGCTCACAGTTCTCCTTACGGGTTGCTCCGCTAGGGCTGCGCACCCTTGGTTGGCGGAGAGGGAAGGAACTCCTTCTAGGCACGACGACTCCGAAGGAGGAGTGCCGTTGGTGCTAACCCCTTACGGGTCGACTCCTATGGTCGGCTCCCCTTGACCTTCATCATCAGTCGCTCTCGAACGGCGGGGTTGAGGAGAACCGAGACGGGCATCTCCTTGAGTTGCTTCTTGCTGAGAACGATCGGTCGCTTCTTCACTGCTGGTCCCTTCGGTCAGGCACGTAGGCCCTTTGGCCGGAGTGCCGTTGATGTCCTTACATGACTAAGGGCCCGCTTAGACGGGCCCCTGGGTGGTTCGGTACTCCTCTTCTTCCTCCGCCAAGTCCTACGGGTCATCGCGCTAAGGCGCTCCTCCCCTTGACGGCAGTCTCCTCCTCTCCGCCGGAATCCCTGGTCTGTTGGGCTCGTACGCTCTGTGCGTAGCACGGTCTGTACGGTCCTAACGAAGTGATGCTCTTACTCTGTGCATAAGTTGTACCCCTGACCACGTAGGCCCTAGCCGGAGTGGTCTTGGACTCTTACTTATGTACATTGTTGGTACCCCGGGGTGTGGGGCTCTTACTTATGTACATTGTTAGTCCTCTTCGAGCGAGTCTCCTTCGCTTCCTACGTGGGTCCAGTCGTAGAGGTCTCCTGCTTCGAGGTGGAACGTGGTCTTGGCGTTGCATCCCTTGCCGGTCGTCTTGACGCTCAACCAGCCTGCATCCACGAGTGCCTTCACCCCTCGCTGCGCATAGGCAATGTGCCTGCCTGCCTTGTCTAGCACTCCGACTGCATCGGCCAGGGAGCGCCAGGGGATGGTTACCTCAGAGTCCTCCCCCGCAAGCCTGGCTATCTGTCGGGCAACGAGCATTCCGCTCCTAGGCACGTAATGGATGACGTCGTGGTACCACTCGGCCGCCTGACCGGTTGGGGGCATGTCCTCAGCAGCCAGGGCAAAGCCCCTCTTCTTTAGCTTCCTCTGATGCTCCTTCACCTCCGCCCCATAGGCCGTGAGGATGTGCACTGCCTTCTTCTGCTTGGTGGTCTTGCGCCTGCTCATGTACTGGTCTCCTTCTGTGCATGCGAAAGGGGCCCTCACCGACATTGGTAAGGGCCCCTGCTTCTGGGGTACTGCCATCAAGGGAGGGTGTCCGCCTTAGCGGGCGCCTCCCGTTACCTTTCTATGCCCCTGTGTGCCCTCCTCCCGGGCCCTTAGCTTCTTCCAGGTATCTCGGGAGGGTGCCTGCCTTACGTCCTCTCAGGGAGGCTTACAGGGGTCGTATTTTTGCCGGCCGGACCACACCCCTATTCGCAGACTCGTATTGAAGTCCGTGGCTTTCTCGGGGTGGGTGTCACTGCATCAGTTCCCTAGTCAGCCGCTCGTACCTCTCCCGGCTGATGATGACTGCCTGAGTGCTCCCATATCGAGTCAGCTCTACCGTCTGACCCTGCTCGGCTGCTCGTATCAACTCCGGGAGCTTTGCCTTTGCTTCGCTCGTAGCTACCTTCATTACTGCTGGCCTCCAGTGCCTATCGCCTTCTCGCCTTCTTCGGTCTGCTTCTGCTCTGTCATGGCCCGCCCCCAGTTCAACCAGTAGTCGGCGTGGTCATCCTTGGGGGTCCAGTTGTTGAACTTCTCCACCTCGTCAACCGCACCCTCGCTGACGCCCTGTTCCTTTGCCCAGTCGAGAATCTGGGCGGCGGGATGGAACAGTTCCTCTGTGCCGGAGATGCGATAGCTCTCCCAGCGCTTGTGCTCCAGGGCTTCCCTGCTGACTCCTCCGGGGAGAACTGCCAGCACGACTACCGGGACGCCACCCTGGTCACGGGAGAGGGTTTGAAGCCTCTTGTTAAGGGCGACGCTGGTTCCTATCTTCACCACCCCACCCTTCATGCGGATGACGTAGGTCCATCCCTTGGTGTGCTTGGTGATGAGCCCTTCATCGTCCATCCCCTTGATGAAGTCCTTCTCCTTCTTCTTGGTGTAGCCGGACAGTTGGTAGACGTGTTCTCGGCAGAGCTTCATAACCAGGGGCCCCATCGGTTCCCACACGGCTCTCCTGGTACACCCCTGATTGGAGCAAGCCCCGAACACCAGAAGCTCTCTGGGCTTGCCCTCTTCCTTCTCCGCCTTCTTCTGCTCGATGTAGATGTCCCGGTTGATGTCTGCCTTGCAGATGACGTGCTTCATAACTGGTCCCTTCATAGCGGGCCGCCTGAACGGCCCGCATGGTGTCTGTGTTCCTCTGTGTGCCTGTCTCGGAGCCTCTGAGTGTGTGCCTGGGTGTCTGGTAGGGATAGCCCCTGACAGCAGCTCACACGGGCTTACAGCAGCTCCCGGTTAGCCGGGTTTCCCGACGTGGCACAGAGGCTTGCTCCTCTGCCCCTCTGTCCATGGCGGGGTAGGCAGTGAGAGCCGAACGCCTGCTTGCTGGTGAAGTCCTGCCGACAGAGGGTGCATCGGATCGTGTTGCTGCTGGTCTTGGTGAAGTGGCGCTTCATGTGTTGGTCCTCCTTGGATGAAAAAAAGGGCACGGCCGGTTAACGGCCTGCCCTGTTGGGTTGGTGAGTGTTGGTCCACCTCTGGTCAAAAGGAAGAGGCCCGATCCTCACTGGGGGTTATCCAGGAGAACCGGACCTCTGCACACTGAGGGGACCAGCCTCTGTGTCCACCCACTTACTGCGGATGGAGTCTTGGGGAGGGGAAGTAACCACCCTCACTTATGGATGTAGCCGACCATCGAGACTTTTGGTCGCTCCGTCAGTGAAGTGTGAGCTAGATCACTCGGTGCATTGAGTAGAACCCTCACTTATAGATGTAGTAGGCCAACGGCACTTTTGGCCGCTCTGCTGGCAAGGTGTAATCGGGATCACACCGCCTGCCTGTGCACTGCCCTCACTTATAGATGTAGCCGGACATCGCCACTTCTGTCCGCTAGTTCGGTAACTCTCCACCAGCCCCGCTCACAGCCTCCACGAATTCTCCACGAAAGGATGGTAGGAGGCGAGAAGGAGGAGGCCCTTGGCAACCCTCTACGGGGCATCGCGCTAAGGCGCTCCTCCCCTTCCTCTCCACCACCCCACTGTCACAAACATGACTCACAGGAGGGCCCGCTAGGACGGGCCCGTTCTTAGTTCGCATTGCTATTCATGAGAGGCCCGGCCCCTTAGCCATTATGAATTCACCTGCCTGCCACTGCCTCATTCTCCCTCCGTCAGTGACTGAGTGAATGCAGTGGGTGCAGAGAGCAAGGCAACGCAGGGTGACTCCCTCTTCTCTCATTCTCTACACAGAGTGACCCGGGGATGTTTAAATGCGAGCGGGTGTGGGTGTGTGAGACCCATAAAAAATCTGCCATGGATCACAAGGCACAGGAGAATGGCGGAGGAAAGTGGGGTGATCCGGGGTGGGATTCTATAGTCCCCATCAGAACAGACCGTAATCGATTAATCGCTAGGGGTTCGGCCGGCTGGACCCTGGTATTTTCCCTCCGCCGACAACGAAGGGCCCGCCTAAACGGGCCCGTGGGTTGCTGTTCCTGCTTTGCTGCTATCGCCTTGCCCAGGGAGATTCCTCCAGGCGAAATGGCATCCATCCCTCTGGTGGGGGAACTCTTTCTGCCTGCCATGCTCGGTAACACTGATTGAGCCAGGCTTCCGCCCCCTCCCTCATCCCCCATTCCAGGGGCAGAAGGTTGGGGCTGTCGGAGTCGGAGTCATCAGGAAGGGTGCAGTAGCCGAACAACTGCTTGTCCAGGATCACGTAGCCGGTCTGGTCCGCCTTGGAGATCACTACGTATCGGTTCATGGCCTGAGAGTCGGTGCCCATGCGGGCCGTATCCGTCCTGGACCAGAGACAGTTGGGACGTCTGGGCGCTAGCCTCTAAGAACGCCTAGATGTCCCAGGGGGAAGCCTTGAACACCGCTCTACGTACTGCTATGGAGGCCGCTGGTGTGACTCCACGTCGGCTAGCCATGAGTGTGGGTGTCAGTGGCAAGACGGTAGAGAGGTGGCTTGGTGACCCTGACCTCATCCCCCACCCGAGGAACCGTGAGGATGCCTGCAAAGCGCTAGGCGTGGAGGACGTAACGATGCTGTGGCCCAAGCTGATCACGGATCGCGTGAAGACCGGAGAGGACAGGGAGATCGTTCGTAGCTATCCCTATCGCTCCGCCTGCCCATCAACGGTTTGGGCTGATCTGGTGCGGGAAACCAAAGGGGATCTTTTCTTCGCTGGCTACACGAATTACTTCCTGTGGTCTCAGCTCCCGGACTTCATCGGGATAGTGAAGAAGAAGGCGGAGAGCGGATGCCGGGTCAGGTTCCTCCTGGGAGATCCCAATGGAGAAGTCACTAGGCAGCGAGAAGAGATCGAAGGCGTAGCCCTTACCGTCTCCACTCGTATCCGGATCACCCTGGAGCACCTGGAAAAGCTCGGCGGGGTGGAGGGGGTAGAGGCCAAGTTCTCCTCCGCCCCTGACGCCATGAATCACGTATCCCTGTCGGTATTCAGGTTCGATGACCAAGCCTTGGTGACTCCGCATCTGGCAAGGCTTGTAGGGCATGACTCCCCTCTGCTTCATCTCCGCCGCATTGGTGAGGCTGGGATGTTCTCCAGGTTTGCCGAGCATGCAGAGGAACTGTGGAGCAGGGGTACGGATGTCTCAGTGACGACATGACAAAGGGAGGTCACCCCGCCTAAACGGGGTGCCTCCCGTCATCGCCTCAGCAGACAGGTCCGCTTTGGTCAGTCCTTGTGTGCCCCCTAAGAGACCAGGAGCTATCAGCCCAAGGGATTGGGCCTCACCGCTCCCCGAGGTTTCCAGGAGGGAGCTAGTACCTGTCTCCCAGTCCCTTGACTGCATTCACGGCCCGTGTGGTGGCCATGTCCGCCCCATAGCGCCTGAGCATGGCCGGAGACTTCCACCCACGGATGGCCATGATGTGCTCCCCTGAGACTCCCTCTGCCTTGAGGTCATCGCACCATGTGTGGCAGAACGAGTGAGGGGATACGACTGCCGGGTCATACCCTGCCTCTTCCGCCCTCTTCTTCACCATCTCGTACAGACCCCCGTACTGGAGCCTGGACCTGTTCCTCGTTCCCAGCCACAGCCACTCATCCCTGTTAGCCCTACGGTGCAAGGCCCTGAGTCGGAGGTATCGGGAGAGGGCCTTAACTGTCTTGGGCTGGAGAGGAATCACCCTGCCGTCCAAGGAGTTCCTGTCCATCTTCAAGGGGATGACGACGAGAGTCCCGTTAGTTAGGTCCAAATCCTGCACCCTGAGATTCAGGAGTTCATCAGACCTAAGCCCCTCAGTGAGTACGCGGATGATGGCGTGATCCCGTACGGCCTGAAAGTCCTTCACCTTCGGGCTCCCGTTGCCGGTCACCCGGAGAACGTCCCCGATGAACTCGGACGAGAGGGTCTTGGGCTTTCCCATCGGAGGAGTGGCGTACTTCTGGAGCTTGGGACTCAGGTACGGGTCTGGGTGCTCGTACTCCTCTGCCAGGTACAGGAACAGCGCCCGCAGGTTTCTCTGTGCGGTATTGGTTCCGCCTGTGTACCCACCCTTCCCGTCCTGAGACTTGGGCACGTCGTGTTCCTCGTAGTACCAGCGGAAGTACCGGTTAAGGGTGGAGACATCGCACTCGGTGAAGTCCCCCTCAATGCCAGCAGCAGTCATCCAGTGGTGAAGCTGAACGGCTGCGAACTTGTAGGCGTTGATGGTGCGCCTCTGGTACGGCCTGCCCTTCCTGTTCGTGGTCGTGGACAGGTGTAGCTCAAGCTCTGCCACAAGGGCCGTCCTGGCGTCCTGGCTGCCGTTGAGGGCACGGAGGGGGACTGCTGCCGGGGGAGGACTGGCAGGGGCGGAGGAGCGTGTCTGTGCCCTCAAGGGGCTCTTGTACTGCCTGGCTGCTGTGGCCATGGGGTGGACCCTCTCTGAGAGCCGCTAACCAAGTGCCTGTAACCCAAGCGTCTTGGCCAGCGGCGTCTGGACGTGAGAGTCGCTGCACCAACAGAGAGGGCCCCGACCCGCATAGTCGCAGGTCGGGGCCCATCTGGCGGAGGATACGAGATTCGAACTCGTGAGGGGTTGCCCCCAACACGCTTTCCAAGCGTGCGCCCTAGGCCACTAGGCGAATCCTCCGCCGCAAACAATACAAGACGTTGGGGAGTGCTCGCGAACCCGATCCGCGGGGAGGTGCTGGAGGGGGTTCGGGGAGGTGGGGGAGGTGGACTTGTGGGGGTGGGGATCGGTTAAGGTGGGCGTCAGCCCCTCACGTGGCGCTATCTGACTGAACTCCCCCAGGGCCGGAAGGCAGCAAGGGTAGGTTGGCTCTGGCGGGTGCGTGGGGGGCCCTTGCGTGTTCGGGCGCGGGTGGGGTTGTCAGTGCGCCCCGATAACCTCGTAGGTGTGTCGTCCCTTGCGCTGTACCGCCGCTACCGCCCCGAGTCGTTCGCCGAGGTCATCGGTCAGGAGCATGTCACTGACCCGCTCCAGCAGGCCCTGCGGAACAACCGGGTCAATCACGCGTACCTGTTCAGCGGCCCGCGGGGCTGCGGCAAGACGACGAGTGCGCGCATCCTCGCCCGCTGCCTGAACTGCGAGCAGGGGCCCACGCCCACTCCCTGCGGCGAGTGCCAGTCCTGCCGGGACCTCGCGCGCAACGGGCCGGGGTCGATCGACGTCATCGAGATCGACGCCGCTTCGCACGGTGGCGTGGACGACGCCCGTGATCTGCGCGAGAAGGCGTTCTTCGGGCCGGCCTCCAGTCGTTACAAGATCTACATCATCGACGAGGCCCACATGGTGACCTCGGCGGGGTTCAACGCCCTGCTGAAGGTGGTGGAGGAGCCCCCGGAGCATCTGAAGTTCATCTTCGCGACCACGGAGCCCGAGAAGGTCATCGGCACCATCCGTTCGCGCACCCACCACTACCCCTTCCGGCTGGTGCCGCCGGGGACGCTGCGCGACTACCTCGCCGAGGTCTGCGGCCGGGAGAACAGCCACGTCGACGAGGGCGTCCTGCCGCTCGTCGTACGGGCCGGTGCCGGGTCCGTACGTGACTCGATGTCCGTCATGGACCAGCTGCTCGCCGGCGCGGGCGACGAGGGTGTGACGTACGCCATGGCGACGGCCCTCCTCGGTTATACGGACGGCTCCCTGCTCGACTCCGTCGTCGACGCCTTCGCGGCGGGCGACGGGGCCGCCGCCTTCGAGGTCGTGGACCGGGTCATCGAGGGCGGCAACGATCCGCGCCGCTTCGTCGCCGACCTGCTGGAGCGGCTGCGCGACCTGGTGATCCTCGCCGCCGTCCCCGACGCCGGGGAGAAGGGGCTGATCGACGCGCCCGCCGACGTCGTGGAGCGGATGCAGGCCCAGGCGTCCGTGTTCGGGGCCGCCGAGCTGAGCCGCGCCGCCGACCTGGTCAACCAGGGGCTCACGGAGATGCGCGGCGCGACCTCGCCGCGCCTCCAGGTCGAGCTGATCTGCGCCCGGGTCCTGCTGCCCGCCGCCTTCGACGACGAGCGCTCGCTCCAGGCCCGGCTCGACCGGCTGGAACGGGGCGCCTCCTTCGCCACCACCGGCCCCGGTCCCGCCATGGGGTACGTCCCCGGCCCCGAGGCCCTCGCCCACGCACCGGCCCCCGCCGCCCCGCAGCCGGGCGCCGGGCCCGCCGCCGCGCGCGCCGCCGTCCGGGGGGACGCGCCCGCGCCGCAGGCCCCGTACGGGCAGCAGCCCCCCGCCCCGGCCGCCGCGCAGGCCCCGGAGCCCCCCGCCCCGTACACGCAGGCTCCGGCCGACCCGCAGGCCCCGCCCGCAGCCCCCGCGCCCACCCCGCCCCCCGCCGATGCGCCCGGCTCCGGGCAGCGGCCCGGGGCGTGGCCCGCCGCGGCCTCCGCGCCCGCGCCCGCCGCCGACCAGGGACGCCGCCCCGGCGGCTGGCCCACCGCCGCCGCGCCCGGCAGGGGCCCCGCCCCGGCGCCCACGCCCGCCCCGGCCGCGCCCGTCCCCGCGCCGCAGAGCGCCCCCGCCACCTCCCCCGAGACCGCGCCGGGCATGGCGCAGGGCGCGGGGCAGGTGCGCAACATGTGGCCCGACATCCTGGAGGCGGTGAAGAACCGCCGACGTTTCACGTGGATCCTTCTCAGCCAGAACGCCCAGGTCACCGGGTTCGACGGCAGCACCCTGCAGATCGGCTTCCTCAACGCCGGAGCGCGGGACAACTTCGCGAGCAGCGGCAGCGAGGACGTGCTGCGGCAGGCCCTGGCCGAGCGGTTCAACGCGCAGTGGAAGATCGAGGCCATCGTGGACCCGTCCGGCGGCGGGCAGCCCGCGCCGCCGCCGTCCGGGGGGCAGCGCCCGTACACTCCGCCGCCCGCCCCGCAGCGGCCCGCCGCCCCCGCGCCGCAGTCGTACGAGCAGCGGCCCGCCCCCGCCCAGCCTCCCGCCGCCCCGCCGCAGCCGGGCGGCTCCGGGGCCCCGGCCGGGCCGCCGCCGGCCGCCGCCGCTCCCGAGCCGCCCAGGGCCGTGGCGCCCGAGGACGACATCCCGGAGGCCGACGACCCCGACCTGGTCGACTCCGCGCTCTCCGGGCACGAGCTGATCGTCCGCGAGCTGGGGGCCACGGTGGTGGAGGAGTACACGAACGAATAGCCCGCCGGCACCGACACCCTTCCGAACGCCGAACGCCGAACGCCGAACGCCGAACGCCGAACGCCGGACACCGGACACCGGAACCTGGCGCCGAACGCCGAACGCCGGACTCCGGAACCTGACGCCGGGCACCTGACACCCGGCGCCCCGACGTGCCGCCCCCGCCCCCGGCGCGGCACGCGCCCCCGTGTCCACGGATCGGCGGCCGTCCGGGCCCGCGCGTCCCGGCGGCTAGGCTGCACCCCGTGAAGGTCCTCGTCATCGGCGGCGGCGCCCGCGAACATGCCCTGTGCCGCTCTCTGTCCCTCGACCCCGAGGTCACCGACCTGTACTGCGCCCCCGGCAACGCCGGTATCGCAGAGGTGGCCGAACTGCACCAGGTCGACGCCCTCGACGGCGCTGCCGTCGCGCACCTCGCCACCGAGCTGGGTGCCGATCTGGTGGTCGTCGGCCCGGAGGCGCCCCTCGTCGCCGGGGTCGCCGACGCCGTGCGCGCCGCCGGCATCGCCTGCTTCGGCCCGTCCGGCGAGGCCGCCCGGCTGGAGGGCTCGAAGGCGTTCGCGAAGGACGTCATGGCCGGCGCGGGCGTACCGACCGCCCGCAGCTACGTGTGCTCCACGCCCGCCGAGATCGACGCCGCCCTCGACGCCTTCGGCGCGCCGTACGTCGTCAAGGACGACGGGCTGGCCGCCGGCAAGGGCGTCGTCGTCACCGAGGACGTCGAGGCGGCCCGCGCCCACGCGCTCGCCTGCGACCGGGTGGTCATCGAGGAGTTCCTCGACGGCCCCGAGGTGAGCCTCTTCGCGATCACGGACGGCACTACCGTGCTGCCGCTCCAGCCCGCCCAGGACTTCAAGCGCGCGCTCGACGGCGACGAGGGCCCGAACACCGGCGGCATGGGCGCGTACTCCCCGCTGCCGTGGGCCGACCCCAAGCTGGTGGACGAGGTCCTGGAGTCGGTGCTCCAGCCGACCGTCGACGAGCTGCGCCGGCGCGGTACGCCCTTCTCGGGGCTGCTGTACGCGGGCCTCGCGATCACCTCGCGCGGTGTACGGGTCATCGAGTTCAACGCCCGGTTCGGCGACCCGGAAACCCAGGTCGTCCTGGCGCGCCTGAAGACGCCGCTGGCCGGCGTGCTGCTCGCGTCCGCCAACGGCTCCCTGGACCAGCTGCCTCCGCTGCGGTGGAGCGAGGAGGCGGCCGTCACCGTGGTCATCGCCTCGCACAACTATCCGGGGACTCCCCGTACGGGTGATGCGATCGAGGGGCTCGACGAGGTCGCGGCGCAGGACGCCCCGCACGCGTACGTCCTGCACGCCGGCACCCGCCGCGAGGGCGACGCGGTCGTCAGCGCGGGCGGCCGGGTGCTGTCCGTGACGGCGACGGCCGAGGACCTCGCGGGCGCCCGCGAGCGCGCCTACGCGGCGGCGGCCAGGATTCGGCTGGAGGGCTCCCAGCTGCGTACGGACATCGCCCGCAAGGCCGCCGAGGACGCGGCAACCGCACGGGCCTGATCCGGCCAAAAACGAGGGCCTCGCCCCCGTACCCCGTAGGCCCCCCACACCTCAACACCTTTGCCCAAAGCCATTCCATCGAGTGACGGCTGAGCCATCCGGATGACGCCCGCCGCACCCCCAACTAGGGTGCGGCGCAGGCGTTCCGGCACTTGGCCCACCGGCATTGCGATGTCAGGGGCCGGTGCCACAGTGGGGGAGTGAGCAACACCGCCGTGGGGGCAGAGGGGGTGAGGTCCAGCCATGTCCGGTACCGGTACGGGTGAGGAGCCGGGCGCGCGTGCGGCGCGGGTCCGGGCGCTCGCCCTGCTGCGCATTCGCGGCAGGGCGACGGCGGCCGCGCTGCTGCCCGCGGCGCTGGCCGCGGTGCTGTTCGCCGCCGGGGCGCGGGGATTCGCGAGCGGCGACGGCTGGGACGCGGCCCGCTGGGCGGTGGCCGCCTGCGCGCTCGTCGTCCTGCTGATCGCGGCAGCCGTCGCGATCGCGGTCGCGCGGGCGAAACCTGCGGTCAGCCCGACCGTCCCGCTGAGCGAGACGGCGGCCCCCGACCTCTACCGCCTGGTCCGTGAGCTCGCGGACCGGCTCGACGTGCCCGCGCCCGCCGCGATAGCGCTCACGCCCGACTGCGACAGCTGGCTGGAGGACCGCGCCCGCCCGGCGGGCGGTGGCTCCGCCGGGCGCGCCGAGGCGGCCCCGGTGCTGGTCATCGGGTCGCCGTTCCTGTGGTGGATGCGGGTCGGCGAGCTGCGCGCGGTCCTCGCCCCGGTCGTCGCGGGTACGAGCTCGTCCGCCCATCCCGACATAGCCGCCGCCCGGCGCTTCGTCCGGGGCCTCGACGGGGCCGTCGCGGACGCGGCCGCCCCCGGCCGGGGGCCGGTGGGCCGGGTGCTGCGGCTGCCGCGCGCCTTCGTCGGCCGGATCGCCCGGATGCTGCTGCGCAGCTGCCGCGGCCACGCCGCCGAGATGGAGCGGGGTGTGGCCGCCGCCGCCTCCACGCGCGCCCAGGCGGTGGACTACGGGGTGCGGATCGTCGCGCAGGAGCAGGTCGGCCTCGCCTACGCCGGCTGGGACCGGCTGCTCACCCGGGTCGCGCTGCCCGCCTGGCGGATGGGCCGCTGGCCCTCGCAGCTGGACGCGGGCGTCGTCTGCGCTCTCACCGAGCTGTCCCGCCGCGACCGGCTGGCCGAGGGGTACGCCTCCCGGCTCGGCGAGCGCCCCGCCTGCGACCTCCTGGAGGAGCCCGGCGCGGCCGACGAGGCGGTCTCCCTGCTGGCGGCCCGGCTGTTCCACGGCGGCCCCGCCGGGGTGGGCGCCGACTGGGCGCCGGTGGACTGGCAGCAGTACCCGGACGAGGTGGTCGACCGGAAGTGGCGCTCCGAGGCGGCCCGTCTGCACCGGGTCCTGGACGCCCTGGGCGACGACGGAGTGCCCACGCTGGCCCGCGTCGTCGACCACCTGGAGGCGGCGGAGAGCGGTGGCGAGGCGCTGGCGGCCGGGATCACCGCGGCACTGGCCCGCGAGGAGGCGGCGGACCGGGCGGGAGCCAGGGGAGCGGACGGGCCCGGTACGCCCCGGCCCGGTGCTCCCGCGGCCGCTGCCCCGGTACAGGACGCCCCCGTGCAGAGCGCCCCCGTACAAGACGCCCCCGTACACGGCGCCCCCACCGGCGCGGACGCGCCCGCGCACGCCGGAGCCCACAGCGCGGAGGGGGCTCACGGCCACGCCGTGCACGCCGGTACGGACGCGCACAGCGCGGAGGCGCACTCCGGCGCGAGCGCCCCCACCCCGAGCGTCCCCACTCCGAGCGCCCCCACCCCGAGCGCCCCCACCGGCTCCACGGCCCCCGCCCACCATCCCGCCCGCGAGGACCTTCTCGCCCCCTGGGGCCCCGACCCCCTCCCCCTCTTCCCGCTGCAGCCGCCCCGTACCGGGATCGACCTGCTCGTCGACCACGTCGCGGCGATGGTCTGCTGTGCCGCCGTGGACACGGCGGGGGCCGCCCCCGGGCTCGACTGGCTCGACGGGCCCGCGCTGCTCGTCGGCGGGGAACGCGGGGCGGACCTGGGGAGCCCGGTGCTCAGCCTGATCGAGGACGGTGACGCGGGCCCGCTGCGGTCCTGGCTGGACGCGGTCGGCGTACGCGTCGACAAGCCCGTACGCCTGGTCTGACCCGACCGGTCGCCACCGGCACGGAACGGAGGTAACCGGAGCATCGAGTTCCGTTAAACGTCAATTCGCGACGAACGGTGACGGAGTGCGTGCGTTATGTGATGTGCTGGGGAACGGCGCCGACTGCCGGCGCGTCACTGTTGTTCCGGGGGTTGTGAGGGAGGGGGAGCGTCAATGGGGGCGGAACAGATCCGTCGGTGGGAATCGGGTGCCTTGGCGCACGCCGTGACCGATCCTTTCGGCCAGGGCCCGCTGCCCTGGCTGCGCGGCAGCGAGAACTACTTCGACGACACCGGGCAGATCGTGCCCTGGTACGCGGACCCCACCCTGCACCGCTCCACGGACGGCGGCACGCGCACCGCCGACGACGTGCACCGGCAGATCAAGGGCTTCACCTCCACCGGAGCCGCCGCCCCCGGTGAGGCGATCGACTTCCACATCACGGTGGACCCGCCCCAGCAGTTCACCGTGGACGTCTACCGGATCGGCCACTACGGGGGCGACGGCGCCTCGAAGATCACCACGAGCCCCCGGCTGTCCGGCATCGTCCAGCCGGCCCCGCTCACCGCCGACCGCACGGTCTCCTGCCACCACTGGTGGCTGTCCTGGCGGCTGCAGATCCCGTCCTACTGGTCGATCGGCGCGTACGTCGCCGTGCTCACGACGCTCGACGGCTACCGCTCCCACATCCCGTTCACCATCCGCGACGACCACCCGGCCGACCTGCTGCTGGTGCTCCCGGACGTCACCTGGCAGGCGTACAACCTCTACCCGGAGGACGGCCGGACCGGCGCCAGCCTCTACCACGCCTGGGACGAGGAGGGCCGGCTGCTCGGCGAGGAGGACGCGGCGGTCACCGTCTCGTTCGACCGCCCCTACGCCGGCGCCGGCCTCCCGCTGCATGTGGGACACGCGTACGACTTCATCCGCTGGGCCGAGCGCTACGGCTACGACCTCGCCTACGCCGACACCCGCGACCTGCACGCGGGCCGGGTGGACCCGACGCGCTACCGAGGCCTGGTCTTCCCCGGCCACGACGAGTACTGGTCGGTGCCCATGCGCCGTACGGCGGAGCGCGCCCGCGACCACGGCACCTCGCTGGTCCACCTCTCCGCCAACACCATGTACTGGCAGGTCGGCCTCAAACCCTCGGCGTCCGGGGTGCCCGACCGGCTGCTGACCTGCCGCAAGCGCCGGGGCCCCGGCAAGCCCGCGCTGTGGCGGGAGATCGACCGCCCGGAGCAGCAGCTGCTCGGCATCCAGTACGCGGGCCGGGTGCCCGAACCGCATCCGATGGTCGTGCGGAACGCGGACCACTGGCTGTGGGACGCCACGGGCGCCGGCGAGGGCGACGAGATCGCGGGCCTGGTGGCGGGCGAGGCCGACCGCTACTTCCCGCGCACCACGCTGCCCGAGCACGACAACCGCATCCTGCTCGCCCACTCTCCGTACCAGGACGGCGAGGGCGTGCTGCGGTACCAGGAGACCTCGCTGTACCGGGCCCCGTCCGGCGCGCTGGTCTTCGCCTCGGGCACCTTCGCCTGGTCCCCGGCGCTGGACCGGCCCGGCCATGTGGACGCGCGCATCCAGCGGGCCACCGCCAATCTGCTCGACCGGATCTGCAAGCGGGCCTGAGCGCGGGCGTTCCGCAGCGGGTCGCCGGGCCACCCGGTCGGCACCCCTCCGCAGCCGGGCGTTCCCGGATACGGGAGAATCGGAACCGTTCCTGGATCAACCTACGCGGAGGCAGCGTGTCCGGATTCGTAGAAAAGCCCGAGCCCGTGCAGGTACCGGGACTCACCCACCTGCACACCGGCAAGGTGCGCGACCTGTACCGGAACGAGGCCGGTGACCTCGTCATGGTCGCCAGTGACCGGATCTCCGCGTACGACTGGGTGCTGCCGACCGAGATCCCGGACAAGGGCCGCGTTCTGACCCGGCTGTCGATGTGGTGGTTCGACCAGCTCGCCGACCTGGTGCCCAACCATGTGCTGTCCACCGAGGTGCCCGCCGGGGCGCCCGAGGACTGGGCCGGGCGCACGATGATCTGCACGTCGCTGCGGATGGTCCCGGTCGAGTGCGTCGCCCGCGGCTACCTCACGGGCTCCGGCCTGCTGGAGTACGACGCCTCGCGCACCGTCTGCGGCATCGGCCTGCCGGACGGCCTGGTGGACGGCTCCGAGCTGCCGGGCGCGATCTTCACGCCCGCCACCAAGGCCGCCGTCGGCGACCACGACGAGAACGTGAGCTACGAGGAGGTGGCCCGCCAGGTCGGCACGGAGACCGCCGCCGCGCTGCGCCGGACCACCCTGGACGTGTACGGCAGGGCCCGCGACATCGCGCGCGAGCGCGGGATCATCCTCGCGGACACCAAGTTCGAGTTCGGCTACGCGCCCACCGCGGACGGCGGCGAGCAACTGACCCTCGCCGACGAGGTCCTGACCCCGGACTCCTCCCGCTTCTGGCCGGCCGCCTCCTGGGAGCCGGGCCACGCCCAGCCGTCCTACGACAAGCAGTTCGTCCGCGACTGGCTGACCTCGCCGGCCTCCGGCTGGGACCGCAGGAGCGAGCAGCCGCCCCCGGCCCTGCCCCAGGAGGTCGTGGACGCGACGCGCGCCAAGTACGTGGAGGCGTACGAGCTGCTCACCGGCACCCCCTGGCAGTAGGAGCGACACCTCGCCGGCCGGACCCGGAGCGGGCCCCGGTCGGCGGGGACTCCCGGCCGGGAGCGTACGGACACGAAGAAGCCCCGACCGAAAGGCCGGGGCTTCCTCAACCGAGCGGACGACCAGGTTCGAACTGGCGACCTCAACCTTGGCAAGGTTGCGCTCTACCAACTGAGCTACGTCCGCAAGCGCCGAAGCGCGAGACCTACTATACCCAACCCCGCTGCCGTGCGAGACGCACCGCCGCATGACGGTTCTCGGCCCCGAGCTTCGTGGCCGCCGCGGACAGGTAGTTGCGTACGGTCCCCTGCGACAGCGAGGCCCGTTCGGCGATCTCCGCGACCGACGTCCCGTCGGCTGCCAGCTCCAGCACCTCGGTCTCGCGCACGGTCAGCGGCGAGTCCCCGGCGGCGATGGCGTCCGCCGCCAACTCCGGGTCCACATAGCGGTTTCCCGCGTGCACGGTGCGGATGATGCCGGCCAGCTGACGGGCGCTGACGGTCTTCGGGACGAAGGCCCGCACACCCGCCGCGAGGGCCCGCTTGAGATGGCCGGGCCGGCCGTGGCTGGTCACGATCATCGTGCGGCAGTCCGGGAGTTCGGCCCGCAGCGATGTGGCCACACTCACACCGTCCGCCCCCGGCATCTCCAGGTCCAGCACCGCCACGTCCGGCCGGTGCGCACGGGCCATGGCCAGCGCCTCCGGCCCCGTCGCCGCCTCCGCGACCACCACCAGGTCCTCCTCCATCGCGAGGAGGGCGGCCAGCGCGCCCCGGATCAGATGCTCGTCGTCGGCGAGCAGCACCCGTACCGCGGTCATCGTCTTCCTTCCAGCAGGCCGCGTCCCGGCCCCACGATCACGCCGGGGGCCACCGCGGTCCCCGGCGGCATTCCCCGCTTGCGGCGGCCCTCCGCCTCGGTCAGCGGGATGCTGGCGGTCAGATGGAAGCGGCCGTTCTCCGCGAGCCCCGCCTCCAGCGTGCCGTCCAGCGCGCCGAGCCGTTCCCGGAGGCCGGCCAGCCCGGAGCCGGCGGTGCCCGACGCGGGCGCGGCAACGGCGGCCGCCGCGCCGTCGTTCTCCACCCGGAGCACCGCGGCGTCCGCTGTCGTGGTCACCCGGATCACGCACGCGCGCGGGTCGCCGTGGCGCAGCACATTGGTCGCCGCCTCCCGGACCACCCAGCCGAGCGCCGACTGGACGGGCGCGGGCAGCCGCTCCCCGCCGTCGCCGGTCACCGTGCACTCGATGCCGGCCGCGTTCAGCACGCCCTTGGCACCGGCCAGTTCGGTGGTGAGGTCGGCCTCGCGGTAGCCGCGTACCACATCGCGCACCTCCTGCTGGGAGGCCCGCGCTATCCGCTGCACCTCGACCATCTGCTCCACCGCCTCCGGCCGGCCGCGCTGCGCCAGCTCCACCGCGAGTTCGCTCTTGAGGGCGATCACCGCGAGGTTGCGGCCCAGCACGTCGTGCATGTCCCGGCCGAACCGCAGCCGTTCCTCGGCGACGGCGAGCCTGGCCTGCACGTCCCGCGCCTCCTCCGCCTGCCACATCACGCTCATGCTCCAGGCGCTGGGCCGGATCGAGATCAGCATCAGCACACAGCCGAAGAGGCTGCACGGCACCACGGCGGCCAGCGTGCCGCCCCGGACCCCCGCCACCGCGAGTGCCCCGGTGATCAGGGCGGTGAGGCCGAGCGACTCGATCAGGAAGCGGCGGATCGGCACCAGCAGGACGCGTGTGATCACGAGGGCCACCGGGGCGTTCAGCGCCATGAGCAGCAGCCCGGCGCCGTGCACCCCGTCCACCCCGGCCAGCACCGCCAGCAGCCCGATGGCCAGCAGCAGGAGCGCCACGGGTGCCCACAGGCGCCGCTGGGGGAAGACGGAGGTGCCGAGGTAGTGCTCGTACGACGCCGGGAGGTTGAGGTTGCTCAGCAGGCACTGCGCCAGGCTCGCCAGGAGCAGCGCCGCTCCCAGCGCCAGCGGAAGGGGTGCATGGCGGATGTCCGACCCGAAGGGCACCCCCTGCCAGGCCAGGGCGAAGAACCAGGGCATCACGGAGATGGTGAACCGTGAGTACAGGTCGATCCGCTCCAGCTTGCTGCGCTCCTGCCAGCTGCGGCGCCAGCCCCGTACCCGGATCACGCCCCACCTCCCTTTCAGCGTCGCGGTTCCCAGCGGAACCACCGCTGCACAGCAAACACGGCGAGTGCGGTCCAGGCCAGCCCGGTCAGCGCGGCGCCGATCAGGTCGGAGCTCTCGGGGATGCCGAACCAGCCGGCCCGGATCAGGGTCATCACGCCGGTCACGGGCAGGAACTCGCAGAACGCCGCGAGCCGGTCCGGGAAGACGTCTAGCGGGACGAAGAGGCCCGAACCCATCATCGAGACCAGGAACAGCGGAAGGGTCGTCAGCTGGGCCGTCTGCACCGTGCGCGTGACGACGGAGGTGACGGCGGCCAGGGCCGTCAGCAGCACCATGCCCAGCAGCAGTCCGACCAGCAGCAGGTCCGGGCGTTCGGGGGCGCCGAGGTCGAAGAAGAACGCGCCGGCGGCGACGATCACCGCGCTCTGCGCCAGCGCGAGGGCGGCGGAGGGCAGGGCCGTCCCGGTGAGGATCTCCCGGTCCGTGATCTCGCCGGTGCGCAGCCGCTTCAGGACCAGTTCCTCGCGCCGGGCGACGTAGGCGGCGGCCATGTTCATGTAGAGGGCCTGGATGAGCACCACTCCGATGCCGCCCAGGAGTGCGGCCCCGGCCATGGTCAGGCCGGTGCCGTCGAGGTCGATGTTCTTGAACGCCGACCGCATGGACATGATCATCGCCGCCGGCATGAACAGCGCGACGAAGATCGCCGTCCGGTTCCGGGCGAGCAGTGCCAGCTCGGCGCGCCCGAGGGCGGTCAGCCGGCCCAGGGCCGTGGTGCGGGCGGCGGTGTCGGCCGCAGGGGTGGTCGCGGTGGTCATGGAACGGGTACCTCTTCGGTTTCGGCGGCGGACCTCGCGATGTCGAGGAACGCCTCTTCGAGCGAGGCCGCGCGGGCGTCGAGCTTGTGCAGCACGACGTCCGATTCGGCGGCCCAGCGCAGCAGTTCGGCGAGGGAGTCCTGGAGGCGGAACGTGCGGATCTCCACCCGGCGGCCCTCGGCGGCGGCGTGGAGGACCAGGGGCAGCCGTGCGGCCGGTACGTCGTCGGGCAGCTCGAAGCGGATGCGGGCGGGGCGGGCGGCCGTCACCTCGGCGGGGGTGCCCGCCGTGACGATCCGGCCCCGGTGCATGATCGCGAGCCGGTCCGCGAGGGCCTCCGCCTCCTCCAGGTAGTGCGTGGTGAGCAGGACCGTGGTGCCCTCCTCCTGGAGCCGGCGGACCAGCTCCCAGGTGTCGCGGCGGCCCTCGGCGTCCAGGCCGGTCGTCGGCTCGTCCAGGAAGAGCACCTCGGGCCGGCCGAGCAGGGCCAGCGCCAGGTCGAGGCGCCGCCGCTCACCGCCCGAGAGCTGCTTGACCCGGACCCGGCCGCGGTGGCCGAGGCCGACCAGCTCCAGGGCCTCCGCGGTCGGCCGGGAGTCGCTGGTGCAACCCGCCCACATCCGTACCGTCTCGGCGGCCGTCAGTTCCGAGGGGAAGCCGCCCTCCTGGAGCATCACGCCGATGCGGGGGCGGACCGCCGCGCGCTCGCCGTACGGGTCGTGGCCGAGGACCTGGATCCGGCCGCCGTCGGGGCGGTCCAGGCCCTCCAGCAGCTCGACGGTGGAGGTCTTGCCGGCGCCGTTCGTCCCGAGCAGGGCGAACAGTTCGCCACGTGCCACCGAGAACGAGACGCCGCTCACGGCCTCGAAGCCGCCGTCGTAGCGGCGGCGGACGTCCTCCGCCTGGATCACGCACTCACGGGCCATGTCGTCGCTGGTCATGACTTCAGATTCCCCCTGCCGGAAGGCCGGGGGCAGTGCGGGCTGTCACCACCCCGCATGACAAACGTCATGGCCGACGGCGCACGGGGGCCGCGTACATGAATGCACGAAGAAGGCCCCGGTCGAAATGACCGGGGCCTTCTTCAGTGGAGCGGACGACCAGGTTCGAACTGGCGACCTCAACCTTGGCAAGGTTGCGCTCTACCAACTGAGCTACGTCCGCATTGCTGCCACTCGGCTTTCACCGGTGGAGCGATCACTACCCTACCTGATCCACCGGAGTGGTCCTGCAGGAGTGATGCAGAGCGGGTGACAGGAATTGCACACTGCGCCTTCCCCCTGGAAGGGGGATGTTCTGCTACTGAACTACACCCGCACGCTGCGTGGGGTTCGGCCTTTTCGGCCTTGCCCCTCGGCGTGCTCCAGACTCTAGCCGACCTGCGGGGGTGTTGCGCAAGTCGGCTCCCCCGCAGGTCCCCGGTGCGGCCCCCGCCGGGGCCGGCCGAACCTGTTGAGGAGTTAACTCGCTTCCCGGAACGCCTCGTAGACGCTCTTGGGGATGCGCCCCCGGGCCGGCACGTCCATCCGGTGCGAGCGCGCCCAGGCGCGCACCGCCGCCGGGTCGGGCGCCAGCGCGGTGTGCCGGTACGGAACGGGCGCCTTGCCGCTCTTGCCGGTATTTGTCTGCTTGCGACCGGCCGCCATGTACGGGGCCAGGGCGTCGCGCAGTTTCTTTGCGTTGGACTGATTGAGGTCGATCTCGTACGACTTCCCGTCCAGGGCGAAGCCGACCGTTTCCGCCGCCGCTCCCCCGTCGATGTCGTCGGAGAGTGTGACCACTACGCGCTGCGCCACGGATATCGGTCCTTTCCTACGGCATCGACGCGTCTGACATGCGCCGATGCCGGCCTTCCGGCTGTGAGCGCGGATGCGGGCCGACTGTTGTCGGTGCTCCGGGGCAATGCTGCATTCCCCGGTAATCATTTGTACAGCGGGAGGGACCGCATTGTGAAGCCCGCCCAATTACCTGCGCGTGTCCGGGCGCTATGCGAGTGGCCCTTGAGCATTTGTTTCGCGGCTTTTCCGCCGTCCGGTGATCGTTCGAAATCTGAGTGTGATCTATCCCGTTTGATATCTACCCGCGTAGAATTTCCGGCCAGGTACGCTGAGAGGACCCGCGGGGGTCCGGGGTACCCCCTCCGGAGAAACAGCCGCACCACACCACCACACCGGGAGTGCCAGTGGCACGCGTCGTAGTCGACGTCATGCTCAAGCCCGAGATCCTCGACCCGCAGGGACAGGCGGTGCAGCGCGCACTGCCCCGTCTCGGCTTCGAGGGAATCGCGGACGTACGTCAGGGAAAGCGTTTCGAGCTGGAGGTCGAGGGGCCGGTCGATGACGCCGCCCTCGCCCGTATTCACGAGATGGCGGAGACCTTCCTCGCCAACACCGTGATCGAGGACTTCACCGTGAAGGTGGAGAACGCCGAGGAGTCGAAGTGACCGCTCGTATCGGAGTCGTCACCTTTCCGGGCACGCTCGACGACCAGGACGCCCTGCGGGCCGTACGGGTCGCGGGCGCCGAACCCGTATCGCTGTGGCACCGCGACAAGGACCTGCACCAGGTCGACGCGGTGATCCTGGCCGGCGGATTCTCGTACGGCGACTATCTGCGCGCCGGAGCCATCTCCCGGTTCTCGCCGGTCATGGAGACGCTGATCGAGCAGGCGAAGGCGGGCCTGCCGGTCCTCGGCATCTGCAACGGCTTCCAGGTCCTCACCGAGGCGCACCTGCTGCCCGGCGCGATGCTGCGCAACAACCACCTGCACTTCGTCTGCCGCGACCAGACGCTGCGCGTCGAGAACGCGGGCACCGCCTGGACCTCGGACTACGCCGAGGGCCAGGAGATCTCCGTCCCGCTCAAGAACATGGACGGCCGCTACACCGCCGACGAGCGCACGCTCGACGAGCTGGAGGCGGAGGGCCGCGTCGCCTTCCGGTACGTGGGCCGCAACCCCAACGGCTCGCTCCGCGACATCGCGGGCGTCACCAACGCCGCGGGCAACGTCGTCGGTCTGATGCCGCACCCGGAGCACGCGGTGGAGCCGCTGATCGGCACCGGTCGCACCGACGGTCTCGGTTTCTTCACCTCGATCATCAAGAAGCTGGTCAACGCATGAGCCTGGACACGGTCGAGCACGCGGCCGAAACCCCGGACACCGAGCAGCCCTGGAAGGAACTCGGCCTCAAGGAGGACGAGTACGCCCGCATCCGCGAGATCCTGGGCCGCCGCCCCACCGGCGCCGAGCTCGCCATGTACTCCGTGATGTGGTCCGAGCACTGCTCCTACAAGAGCAGCAAGGTCCACCTCAAGCAGTTCGGCGAGAAGGTCCCCGCCAACGACGCCATGCTCGTCGGCATCGGTGAGAACGCCGGTGTGGTCGACGTCGGCCAGGGGTACGCGGTCACCTTCAAGGTGGAGTCGCACAACCACCCCTCGTACATCGAGCCCTACCAGGGCGCGGCCACCGGTGTGGGCGGCATCGTCCGCGACATCCTCGCCATGGGCGCCCGCCCGGTCGCCGTCGTGGACCCGCTGCGCTTCGGCGCCGCCGACCACCCCGACACCAAGCGCGTCCTGCCGGGCGTCGTCGCGGGCATCGGCGGGTACGGCAACTGCCTCGGCCTGCCGAACATCGGCGGCGAGGTCGTCTTCGACGCCTGCTACCAGGGCAACCCGCTCGTCAACGCCGGCTGCATCGGCGTGATGAAGCACGAGGACATCCACCTCGCGAAGGCCTCCGGGCCGGGCAACAAGGTCATCCTGTACGGCGCCCGCACCGGCGGCGACGGCATCGGCGGCGTCTCCGTGCTCGCCTCGGAGACCTTCGAGTCGACCGGCCCCGCCAAGCGCCCCGCCGTCCAGGTCGGTGACCCGTTCCAGGAGAAGCTCCTCATCGAGTGCACCCTGGAGATCTTCAAGGAGAAGCTCGTCGCGGGCATCCAGGACCTCGGCGGCGCCGGGCTCTCCTGCGCCACGTCCGAGCTGGCCTCCGCGGGCTCCGGCGGCATGCGCGTCGAGCTGGACACGGTGCCGCTGCGCGACTCCTCCCTCTCGCCCGAGGAAATCCTCATGAGCGAGTCGCAGGAGCGCATGTGCGCCATCGTCGAGCCGCAGCACGTGGACCGCTTCCTGGAGATCTGCGAGAAGTGGGACGTCATCGCCACCGTCATCGGTGAGGTGACCGAGGGCTCCCACCTGGAGATCTTCTGGCACGGCGAGCAGATCGTGGACGTGCCGCCGCGGTCCGTCGCCCACGAGGGCCCGACCTACCACCGCCCGTTCGCCCGCCCGTCCTGGCAGGACGCGCTGCAGGCCGACGACGCCGGCAAGCTGGCCCGCCCCGCTAACGGCGCCGAGCTGCGCGAGCAGGTCCTCAAGCTGGTCTCGTCGCCGAACCAGGCGTCGAAGTCCTGGATCACGGACCAGTACGACCGGTTCGTGCAGGGCAACACCGTCCTCGCGATGCCGGAGGACGCCGGCATGGTCCGCATCGACGAGGAGTCCAACCTCGGTGTGGCCATGGCGACCGACGGCAACGGCCGGTACGCCAAGCTCGACCCGTACACCGGGGCGCAGCTCGCGCTCGCCGAGTCGTACCGCAACGTCGCCGCCACCGGCGCCAAGCCGCTCGCGATCTCGGACTGCCTGAACTTCGGTTCGCCCGAGGACCCGGACGTCATGTGGCAGTTCGCCGAGGCCACCCGCGGTCTCGCGGACGGCTGCCTGGAGCTGGGCACCCCGGTCACCGGCGGCAACGTCTCGCTGTACAACCAGACCGGTGACACGGCGATCCACCCGACGCCGGTCGTGGCCGTGCTCGGTGTGATCGACGACGTCACGCGGCGTACGCCGGTCGCCTTCGCGCAGGAGGGCCAGCTCCTCTACCTGCTGGGCGACACGCACGAGGAGTTCGGCGGCTCGGCCTGGTCCGAGGTCGTCCACGGCCACCTCGGCGGCATGCCGCCCAAGGTGGACCTGGGCCGCGAGAAGCTGCTCGCCGAGATCCTGATCTCGGCCTCCCGCGACGGCATGATCGACGCGGCGCACGACCTGTCGGACGGCGGCCTCATCCAGGCGGTCACCGAGTCCTGCCTGCGTGGCGGGAAGGGTGCCCGGCTGGTCGTGCCGGACGGCCTCGACGCGTTCACGCTGCTGTTCTCCGAGTCCGCGGGCCGCGCGGTCGTCTCGGTGCCGCGCAGCGAGGAGCTGCGGTTCAACGACATGTGCGGGGCGCGCGGTCTGCCCGTGACCCGCATCGGTGTCGTGGACGGCGAGGAGATCGACGTCCAGGGCGAGTTCAGCATCCCGCTGAGCGAGCTGCGTACGGCGCACGAGGAGACGATCCCGGCGCTGCTGGCGTAGTTCCCGCACCGCTCGTACCGAAACCCCCCGACCGGCTCGTCCGGTCGGGGGGTTTCGCGCTGCGGCGGTCAGGCCGTCGTACGGGGGCCGGGCAGCCGGGTCGCCAGGATCAGGGCGAGGACCATGGCCCCGGTGGCGCAGGCGAAGACCGCGCCGGTGGAGGAGACGAAGGCGTCCAGGGCCTCCTCGCGGGCCCGGCCGGTGAGCCGGGCGATGTCGCTGGTGGTGCCGCCGGGGCCCTGCGCGGCGTACACCCTGCTGAGAACGGCTCCGAAGAGGGAGGCGCCGAGCGCGGTGCCCAGGGTCTGGAAGAAGCGGACTCCGGTGGTGGCGACGCCCAGCCGGCCGGGCGGGGCGGTGTCCTGGACGAGTTCGATCAGCTGGCCGATGAGCTGGCCGAAGCCGATGCCCATGAGCAGCAGCGCGCCGCGCACCGTCCACAGGCCGGTGTCCGTGTCGAGCGTGGTCAGCAGGGCGAGGGCGGCCGCGGCGGAGACGGTGCCGCTGACGACGAAGGTCTTCTGCGACCAGCCGGCCGCCACCAGCCTGCCGGAGACGAGGCCGACGACGGTCATGCCGATCGCCATCGGGACCAGGAAGAGTCCGGCGGAGGTCGCGGCGACCCCCCGGACGACCTGGAGGTAGATCATCACGTAGACGATCGAGCCCATCATCGCGACGCCCACGAGCCCCTGGATCGCGAAGCCGTAGCGCATGGTCCGCAGCGCGAAGAGGGAGAGCGGCAGGATCGGTTCGGCGGCCGTGGCCTGGCGCCACAGGAACAGTCCGAGCGCGACGGCGGCGGCGAGGGCGAGCGCGGTGATGGTGGGCGAGGTCCAGGCGTACTCCTCGCCGCCCCACTCGGTGACCAGGAGCAGCGCGGTGGAGAAGGCGGCGGCGAGGGCGGCGCCGAGGAAGTCGATGCGGTGGCGCGTCGTGCGGGCGGGGAGCTCGACCACGAGGGCGGCGGTGACGAGGACGGCGATGCCGACCGGCAGGTTGACGTAGAAGATCCAGCGCCAGCCCGCGTGGTCGGCGAGGGCGCCGCCGAGCCAGGGGCCGAGCGCCATGCCCGCGCCGGCGATGATCCCGCCGATGTTGCCCTTCTTGTCACCCCCCGTCCCTCCGCCGGTGCCCTCCTTCTTCGCTCCGGCCGCCGAGATCTGGCGCAGGACGACCATGGTGACGCTCATCAGCCCGCCGCCCCCGGCGCCCTGGAAGGCGCGTGCGGCGATCAGCTCGCTCATCGACTGGGCCATTCCGCACAGTGCCGACCCGGTCAGGAAGGTGGCGAGCGCCCCGAGGAAGACCTTCTTGGAGCCGAGCGAGTCGCAGAGCTTGCCGTACAGCGGCAGCGCGGCGGTCGCGGCGAGCTGGTAGGCGGCGATCAGCCAGGGAATCCGGTCCACGCCGTGCACGGGGTCGAGGTCGCGGACGATCGGCACGGTGGCCGAGGACACGATGTTCGAGTCCAGCACCGCCAGCAGGATCGTGACGACGCAGAGCGCCACGGCGACCCTTGAGCCGCGACGGGCGGGCGGTCGGTCGGTGTTCGGTCGTTCGGCGTTCGGCCGTTCTGCGGTCGCCTCCAGCGGTGGTGCGGCGGCGGTCGTGGTCGCGGACATGGCATGGCCCCCTCCCCGGGCGGTGCCGAGGCGCACCACCGTGGTGCTCCCACTGTCGCGGTTATTTATGGACTGAGTCAAGTTTTCATCTCGGATAAATCTTCATCCTGGTACAGTGAGGTTATGACCGAGGGCATGGGCCTGCGCGAGCGCAAGAAGATCGAGACCCGGCGCCGCCTGCTGGCGGCCGCCACGAAGCTGTTCTCCGAGCGCGGGTTCGACCATGTCTCCGTCGCGGAGATCGCCGACGCCGCCGACGTATCGAAGATGACCGTCTTCAACTACTTCGACTGCAAGGAAGACCTGGTCTTCTCGCCGCTGGAGGAGCACGCGGACGACGCCGCGCGGGTCGTACGGGAGCGGGCTCCCGGCGAGTCGGCGGTCGCGGCGCTGCGCCGGCAGTTCGTCGAGGCCGTCGAGCGCCACGACCCCTCGGTGGGCATGGGCGACTCTCCGGTGGCGCTCGGCATCGTGCGGCTGATCATGGAGACGCCCGCGCTGCTCGCCCGCGCCCACTCCTTCTTCGTGCGCACCCAGGACCGGCTCACCGAGGCGCTGATCGAGGAGGGCGAGGACCCGGCCATGGCGCGCATCGTCGCCTGCCAGCTGCTCGGCACCCGCAACGCGCTGCTCACCGAGAACCGCAGGCGCCTGCTGGCCGGCGAACCGTCCGCCGCGGTCGCCGCCGACGCGGTCGTCCTGGCCCACCGGGCCTTCGACCTGCTGGAAAAGGGCCTCGGCGACTACGCGACCCGGAGCTGACGGGGGAGCGGGCCGCCGGCCCGACCTGACGGAGAACGGGAACGCCGCCCCGGCGGGAACGCCGCCCAGCGCCCCGCCGGCCCCGCCGGCCCGGCCGGCCTGTCGGTGCCGGGACGTAGGCTCCCCGCATGCCGCCTTCGCAGAAGCGAGCCCGTCGCTACGACCCGGCCAGGACCCGCGCCGCGGTCCTCGCCCAGTTCACGCACGTACGGGATGCCGTGCGCACCCTGACCCCGGAGCAGCTCGCCGCGCCGAGCGGCCTCGGCGACTGGACGGTGCGCGAGCTGGCCGCCCACCTCACGATGGCCCTGGACCACGTCAGCCGGACGCTTGAGCTTCCCGCCCCGGCCCTGGCCAAACCCGAGGTGTCCCTTCTGGAGTGGCCGTTCACCACGGCCTCCCGTGCCCCGGCCATCGCGGACGACACCGCCGCGCGGGCCGCCGCCCATCCCGACCTGGACGCGCTGTACGCGGAGGTCGCCGCCCGGTTCGAGGCCGCGGTCCCCGGCGCCTCCGACGACCGGCTGCTGGCCACCCGCGTGGGGGCGATGCGCCTCGGCGACTTCCTGGTCACCCGCACCGTGGAGCTGGTCGTCCACACCGACGACCTCAACGCGGCGACCGGGCTCCGCGTCCCGTACGACCGGCAGGCGCTCGCCGCGTGCAGCCGGCTCCTCGCGGACGCGCTGGCCGAGCGGGCGCCCGGCGGATCGGTGGAGGTCAGGGTGCCGCCGTACGCCGTGGTGCAGTGCGTTCAGGGCCCGCGCCACACGCGCGGCACCCCGCCCAACGTCGTCGAGACCGACCCGCTCACCTGGATTCGGCTGGCCACCGGGCGTACGGAATGGGCGCGCGAGGTCGAAGCGGCGAAGGTCTCCGCCAGTGGCGAGCGCGCCGACCTGTCGGACCTGCTGCCCCTGATGGGCTGACCGGCGCCACCCAGATGCCGCATTCCGGGCGGGCGCGGTGTGAGGCTCGCCACGAAAAGACCGTTCGCCCCGTTCCCGTCCGGCACCCGCCGACCGCTTCACTCAGCGCCACGAAGCGGGCCGGAGACCGATGCGTACGGTGGCCGGAAACGGTCGCCCGGTGGCCGGTGATCCGGGTGTCGCCTGCCCTGCGGCGGTTGCCGCGCGTAGATCAGGGACGGGTTGTGGTCACTGCGCGTGACTGCGGGGGAGGGGGTGGAACCGTGTTCCGGAGGGGCTTTCCCGGCGGTCCGGCGCGGCATCCCCAATTCGGACCAGTGGTCGATCTCCCCTACACTCGGTGGCGTGCCTCGTGGTGATGGACGACTCAACCACGACCTGCTCCCCGGAGAGAAGGGCCCCCAGGACGCTTGCGGCGTCTTCGGTGTCTGGGCTCCGGGCGAAGAGGTCGCCAAGCTCACCTATTTCGGACTGTATGCCCTGCAGCACCGTGGACAGGAGTCCGCGGGCATCGCAGTGAGCAACGGGTCCCAGATCCTGGTCTTCAAGGACATGGGACTGGTCTCGCAGGTCTTCGACGAAACCTCCCTGGGATCGCTCCAGGGCCATATCGCGGTCGGTCATGCCCGCTACTCCACCACCGGTGCCTCGGTGTGGGAGAACGCGCAGCCGACGTTCCGTGCCACCGCGCACGGCTCGATCGCCCTGGGCCACAACGGGAACCTGGTCAACACGGCCCGGCTCGCGGAGATGGTCGCCGACCTCCCGCGCAAGGACGGCCGCGCCACCCAGGTCGCCGCGACCAACGACACCGACCTGGTGACCGCCCTGCTCGCCGGCCAGACCGACGACGACGGCAAGCCGCTCACCATCGAGGAGGCCGCCGCCCAGGTGCTTCCCCAGGTGCGGGGCGCCTTCTCGCTGGTCTTCATGGACGAGCACACGCTCTACGCCGCCCGTGACCCGCAGGGCATCCGCCCGCTGGTCCTGGGCCGCCTGGAGCGCGGCTGGGTCGTCGCGTCGGAGTCCGCCGCCCTCGACATCTGCGGCGCCAGCTTCGTCCGCGAGATCGAGCCCGGTGAGCTGGTCGCCATCGACGAGAACGGTCTGCGCACTTCGCGATTCGCGGAAGCGAAGCCCAAGGGCTGTGTCTTCGAGTACGTCTACCTGGCCCGCCCCGACACCGACATCGCGGGCCGCAACGTCTACCTCTCCCGGGTGGAGATGGGCCGGCGGCTGGCCGCCGAGGCGCCCGTCGACGCCGACCTGGTCATAGCGACCCCGGAATCCGGGACCCCGGCCGCCATCGGCTACGCCGAGGCCAGCGGGATTCCGTTCGGCAACGGCCTGGTGAAGAACGCCTACGTCGGCCGGACCTTCATCCAGCCGTCCCAGACGATCCGCCAGCTGGGCATCCGCCTCAAGCTCAACCCGCTCAAGGAAGTCATCAAGGGCAAGCGCCTGGTGGTCGTGGACGACTCCATCGTCCGCGGCAACACCCAGCGCGCACTGGTCCGGATGCTCCGCGAGGCCGGTGCCGCCGAGATCCACATCCGGATCTCGTCGCCGCCCGTGAAGTGGCCCTGCTTCTTCGGCATCGACTTCGCGACCCGCGCCGAGCTGATCGCCAACGGCATGTCCGTCGAGGAGATCGGCACGTCGATGGGCGCCGACTCGCTCGCGTACATCTCGATCGACTCCATGATCGAGGCGACGACGATCGACAAGCCGAACCTGTGCCGCGCCTGCTTCGACGGTGAGTACCCGATGGAGCTCCCGGACCCGGAGCTGCTCGGCAAGCAGCTGCTGGAGACCGAGCTGGCGGCGGGCCCCGCGGCGACCGCGGCGTCCGACGCGCTGCGGCGTCCGTGATCCGGGCCGTCCGGCAGCCCTTCCCCGAGCCCCGTATTTCCACACGAAAGATCCCAGGCAATGTCTGAGACAACAGGTGCTTCCTACGCGGCAGCGGGCGTCGACATCGAGGCCGGCGACCGCGCCGTCGAGCTGATGAAGGAGTGGGTCAGGAAGACGCAGCGCCCCGAGGTCGCGGGCCTCGGCGGCCTCGGCGGCTTCGCGGGCCTCTTCGACGCCTCGGCGCTCAAGCGCTACGAGCGCCCGCTCCTCGCCTCCGCCACGGACGGCGTCGGCACCAAGGTCGACCTCGCCCGCCGCATGGGCGTGTACGACACGATCGGCCGCGACCTCGTCGGCATGGTCGTGGACGACCTCGTCGTCTGCGGCGCCGAGCCGCTCTTCATGACCGACTACATCTGCGTCGGCAAGGTGCACCCCGAGCGCGTCGCGGCCATCGTCAAGGGCATCGCCGAAGGCTGTGTGCTGGCCGGCTGCGCCCTGGTGGGCGGCGAGACGGCCGAGCACCCCGGCCTGCTGGCCGCGGACGACTTCGACGTCGCCGGAGCCGGTACGGGCGTGGTCGAGGCCGACCGCCTGCTGGGCCCCGACCGCATCCGCGAGGGCGACGCCGTGATCGCCATGGCGTCCTCCGGGCTTCACTCCAACGGGTACTCGCTCGTCCGCCACGTGGTCTTCGACCGGGCCGGCTGGACGCTGGACCGCCAGGTCGAGGAGTTCGGCCGGACCCTGGGCGAGGAGCTCCTGGAGCCCACCCGGATCTACTCGCTGGACTGCCTGGCCCTCACCCGTACGACCGAGGTGCACGGCTTCAGCCACGTCACCGGCGGCGGCCTGGCCAACAACCTGGCCCGCGTCATCCCGGACCACCTGCACGCCACGGTGGACCGCTCCACCTGGACGCCGGGCGCGGTCTTCGACCTCGTCGGCACGGTCGGCCGGGTCGAGCGGCTGGAGCTGGAGAAGACGCTCAACATGGGCGTCGGCATGATCGCGGTCGTGCCCGCCGACTCCGTGGACGCGGCGCTGACCACGCTGGCCGACCGGGGCGTCGACTCCTGGGTCGCCGGTGAGATCACCGCGCGCGGCGACCACACGACCGGCGCCGAGCTGGTGGGCTCGTACGCACGCTGAGCGGGAATGGCCGGGCCGACGGGCCCGGCCATTCACCGGCCGCGTTCGCCCTCCCGTCCGGGACCGCCCGGAACCGGGGCAGCACAAAACCCGGTCCGGAGCAGCTCCGGACCGGGATGATGTGTCAGCGCGAGGTCAAGCGCCGCGGCGCTTGGACGACGGACCGGACTGGTCGTTCTCGTCCTCGTCCTCGTCGTTGTACAGATCCGCGTACTGTGCGTACGGGTCATCTTCCTCGTCGTCATCCTCGAACGGCTCCGCGTTCGGTGGTTGACTCGAAGTCGATGCGCCCAGCTCACTGGCCAGACGCGACAGGTCCGTCCCGCCGGTGCTGTATTTCAGCTGGCGGGCGACCTTTGTCTGCTTGGCCTTTGCCCGGCCGCGCCCCATGGCTCGACCCCCTCGGTGACGGGGCTCGACGGCCCCAGAGTCTTGACACGCGTTCATGTTTCAGACCGGACTCTCAGCCGAGAGACCGTGCCTGTAGTGCTTCAACGGTACCTGCTTCCGCGGCCATACGGTACGCCGCCCGCATCAAGCGCCCCGGAAGCGGACCCGCGAGACGCGCCGTCCTCGCTGGTCAACTGCGATTTTAACCTCTTATCGGCCGACGACCCGCCGACCGGCGTGAGTCTTGTCTCGCCGGTCGGCGGGCCGGGGCCGTACGGGGGGGCGCGGATCAGCCGCGACGCGCCTCCGCCATCCGCTGCTCGGCGATCCGGTCGGCCGCGGCGGCCGGCGGAATGCCGTCTTCCTTCGCACGTGCGAAGATCGCGAGTGTGGTGTCGAAGATCTTCGCGGCCTTCGCCTTGCACCGGTCGAAGTCGAAGCCGTGCAGCTCGTCGGCGACCTGGATGACCCCGCCCGCGTTCACCACGTAGTCGGGTGCGTACAGGATGGCGCGGTCGGCGAGGTCCTTCTCGACGCCCGGGTGCGCGAGCTGGTTGTTGGCCGCGCCGCACACCACCTTCGCCGTGAGCACCGGCACCGTGTCGTCGTTCAGGGCGCCGCCCAGCGCGCACGGGGCGTAGATGTCCAGGCCCTCGGTGCGGATGAGCGCGTCGGTGTCGGCCGCCACGGCGACCTCGGGGTGGCGCTCGGTGATCCGGCGCACGGACTCCTCGCGCACATCCGTGATCACGACCTCGGCGCCGTCCGCGAGCAGGTGCTCGACGAGGTGGTGGCCGACCTTGCCGACGCCGGCGACCCCCACTTTTCGGCCACGCAGCGTCGGGTCGCCCCAGAGGTGCTGGGCGGAGGCCCGCATGCCCTGGAAGACACCGAACGAGGTGAGCACCGAGGAGTCGCCGGCGCCGCCGTTCTCGGGGGAGCGGCCGGTGGTCCAGCGGCACTCGCGGGCCACGACGTCCATGTCGGCGACGAACGTGCCGACGTCGCAGGCCGTGACGTAGCGACCGCCGAGCGAGGCCACGAACCGGCCGTAGGCCAGCAGCAGTTCCTCGCTCTTGATCTGCTCCGGGTCGCCGATGATGACGGCCTTGCCGCCACCGTGCTCCAGGCCGGCGAGGGCGTTCTTGTACGACATGCCCCGCGCGAGGTTCAGCGCGTCGGCGACGGCGTCCGCCTCGGAGGCGTACGGGTAGAAGCGGGTGCCGCCGAGGGCGGGGCCCAGGGCGGTGGAGTGGAGGGCGATGACGGCCTTGAGGCCGCTGGCCCGGTCCTGGCAGAGGACGACTTGTTCGTGTCCTCCCTGTTCCGAGTGGAACAGGGTGTGCAGGACATCGACAGGCGCGCCGGTCACATCGGTCACTGTGGTGACTCCCAAGTACGAAGCGGCGGAACGACCCTCCTGAAGGTGGGGAGGGCCCACCGGCCCGCCCGCGTGTGGGACGGCCCGGTGAGCAAGAGCGTAAGTCCTACCCCCACGTAGATCTGTTCCAGTGCCGAGGATCACCCCCCTGGGGGGTCCGGCCGTGACACGATCACCGCATGTCGGTGGTGTCTTCGGTGCTGGTTCCCTACGCGTCCTACCTCCGGGTGTACGAGCCACTGGCGGCCTTCCCGGAGCCCGAGCGCGCCCACTGGACCCGTTACGCGGCCCGCGACCGGATGCCCACGGCGCAGGACGAACTCCGGCGCTCGCTGGCCGACTTGGCGGCGACCCCGCCCGCCGGGGTGCCGGTGCACGAGAGCGCCGACGCGTTCGTGGCCGAGGTGGACGGCGTGGTGTGCGTGTGCCCGTGGCGGACCCGGCTGCGGGGCTGGCTGGCGCTGGACGGGCTGGCGGAGCTGTTCCCCGGTCCGGTGCTGGACGCGGTGCTGCCGCCGGTGGTGCGCGGCCAGGCGCTGGCGGACCACGAGCGGTGGGCGGCGCGCCATCCGGACGCCCGGCCGTGGATCAGGTCGGCGGTGTGGCAGGTCCCGGTCCGCTGGTTCGTGCTGTTCGCGGACGAGGAGCGGGAGCATGTGGCGGCCGGGCCGGACGGGGAGCCGCCGGTGTTCCGGTACCGGACGCCGATGGTCGAGGCGCGGCGCCGGCTGGCCAGGTCGCTGCGGACGCTGCGGGAGACGATGGACGAGGGTCCGCTGACCACGGGCCTGGTCGACGTCGGGCGGTGGCTGGAGGAGTTCCATCCGCGCGCGCTGGTGGAGCTGGACTACGGCGGGCTGGTGCACGCGCTGTCGGAGCGGCAGCTGAGCGACGACCGGAGCGCGGCCGACGTGGCGGAGGGCATCGCCGCGCTGCGGGCGGGGGACGCGGAGCGGGCCGCCGAGGCGTACGCGCGGCTCGCGGAGCGCTGGCGGGCCGTGAGGGACCGTCAGTTCGCCAACTGAGGGCGGAGCCGCCCCAAAGGAGACCGGACGGTCTGGGCGTCACTCCTGCGCGAGGGTGTGAACCTGTTCCCGGTGTGACCCGTGGGGGTGAAGTGGCCCCTGTGACGCAGGGGGTGGCGGGACCTACGTCCCGAACCGGGCCTTTGTCTCAACCGTGATGGATAGCACTTACGGGGCCCTTGCGCCCTTCCCTACCCCTCGTGCCAAAATAGGACAAGGAGTCCGGCGAGGGCTCCATCCGTCCATGTATGGGCGGATCGCTCAGCATTGCACGCTATGGGGGGTCTGATGACTCCTGATCGCTCTGTGACTGATCGTCACGGTGGTGTGACTGTCCGCTATGGCATGGTCCATCGGCTTTCCGTCGGTGATGGACACCTGGGAGGGCAATTCCATCGGTTTGGCCGACGTGGCTGGACGGATGGTGTAGTTGTAGTGCCGAGGACAAGCCGTTCGTCCTATAACCGACTCGGCCCGCGTCCGCCATTTCGGGCAACGCGGGTCAAGGTGCAGAATTTAGAGGAAAGAACCGAGATGGTTCGGTTCTCCCGAGGAGGCCGCTCATGACCGCTCGCACCCCTGATGCCGAGCCGCTGCTGACCCCGGCTGAGGTTGCCACGATGTTCCGCGTGGACCCGAAGACGGTTACCCGTTGGGCGAAGGCGGGCAAGCTCACGTCCATTCGCACGCTCGGCGGGCACCGCCGGTACCGCGAGGCGGAGGTCCGTGCCCTGCTGGCGGGCATTCCGCAGCAGCGCAGCGAGGGCTGACAAACCCCCTGTCACCCCTTCACACCTGGGCTTTTGGGTCCCCCAACCCGCTTGCCCGCTCATAGCTCCATATGACGGGCGCCCGCCCCAACGGGCGCCATACCCGTGCCAAGCGGGTCATGTCATCCGATCGCGCTGGACTCCGCCGGGTCCAGCGCGATTTTTTGTGCCCGCCGGCGGCCCGGTTCGTACCTCGCGGTACGTACCTCGCGGTACGGTTCCGCGCGCTGTCCGGGGTCTGCGGCCGGGAGCACCGGGGGTCGCCGGGGGGTGTCGCGGTGACAAACGGACGACATCCCTCCGGGGGGTGCAATTGCACATATTAAATTCGCCAGTTGTAGGAAGGGTGTAAAGTCCCCCCTTCTCAAAACTGATTCAGTGACACCCGTCACACCGCATGACTGTTGCCATCTACGAGCCTGCCACTGTGAGGAAGCCGATGGTGGAGCCGAAGGTCATGTCGTGGGAGGACTTACGTCCCCAGTCCCCGAAGCCCGTGCCGGGGCCCGCCGGCGCCCCGCGGGCGCCGTGGGCGGTCCGGCGGGGCTCTCGCCCGGCCGGACGCTCCGGGGGGCCGTCACGGGCTCCGTGGCGAGCCGCAGCAGCCGGGCGCAGACCGCGCAGCGCCGGGTGAGGTGCCGGTAGCCGGAAGCGGCGGCCAGATGGGCCCTCAGCAATGCCCGGACGGCGTGCCGGGGCCCCCTCCCGTGCTCCCGCGCCGACTCGGCCGTGGTTGCCCCCATCGCGCCACCTCCCGGTGGATGCGCGCCGCCCCGCTCCGGGAATCCGGGGGCGGGCCCTGGTTTCTGAGTACTCGTCGGCGGAGCCCGGAGTCAAGACGCGCGAAGGCCCGGATTCATGGAATCCGGGCCTTCGGTACTGCGGTCCTGACGGGATTTGAACCCGCGGCCTCCACCTTGACAGGGTGGCGAGCACTCCTAACTGCTCCACAGGACCAGGTTTCGCGGCCTTCCTCGCGTCCGGCTGCGAAAACAGACTGTACAGGAGTTCTGCGGGTGCGGTCGAACTCACCGCGGGTGGTGCCGCCGCTACGGTCCGGAGTCAGGGCGCGGCGGCGTCGATGGCCTTCACGATGCGCTTGTCCGAGACGGGGAACGCGGTGCCCAGGGCGTGCGCGAAGTAGCTCACCCGCAGCTCCTCGATCATCCACCGGATGTCCAGGACCTCCTGCGGGACGGGCCTGCCCTTCGGCAGCTGCTCCAGCAGCCAGGCGTACTCGTCCTGCATCTCGTGGACCTTGTCCATGCGCGTGGTGTCGCGCTGGACGTTGGTCGGCATCTGCTGGAGCCTGCGGTCCTCGGCGACCAGGTAGCGCATCAGGTCGGGCAGCCTGCGCAGCCCGGTCGCGGTGACGAAGCCGGGCGGCATCAGGCGCGCCAGGTGGTCGCGTACGTCCGTGACGTTGTTGATCAGCACCAGGCTGTTGGTGGTCTTGAGCCGGCGCTCGCACGCCTGCCAGGCCGCGAGGATCTGCTGCACCTGGCCGATCGTGCGGACGGTCAGGTCCACGAGGTCGGCGCGCACCTTGTCGAACAGCTTCCGGAACGACGCCTCGTCCCAGGCGGGGCCGCCGTGCGCCGCGATCAGCCGGTCCGCGGCCGCCGTCGCGCAGTCGTCGAACAGGGCCTGGACGGAGCCGTGCGGGTTGCGGGACAGGGCCAGCTTCTGCTGGTTCGTCAGCGTGTCCGAGGCGAACTTCGCCGGGTTCACCGGGATGTTCAGCAGAATCAGCTTCCGGGTGCCGCGCCACATCGCCTGCTGCTGCTCGGCCTCCGTGTCGAAGAGGCGTACGGCGACGGTGTCGCCCTGGTCGACGAGCGCCGGATACGCCTTCACCGGCTGACCGGCCCTGCGGGTCTCGAAGACCTTGTCCAGCGTGCCGATCGTCCAGTCCTTGAGGCCCGAGCGCTCGATGGACTCGCCGGAGGGCCCCGCGGTGGCCGCGGCGGCCTTGGAGAGGGCCTGCCGGGCCTTCGGGCGCAGCCGCAGCCGCAGCGCCTCCAGGTCCTTGTCCTCGGCGACCCTGCGGCGCCGCTCGTCCACGATCCGGAAGGTGATCTTGAGGTGGTCCGGGACCCGGCCCAGGTCGAAGTCGTCCGCGGTGACCGGGACGCCGACCATGCGCTGGAGCTCGCGGGCCAGCGTCACCGTGATCGGTTCCTGGAGGGGGACGGCCCGCTCCAGGAACTTGGCGGCGTAGTTCGGCGCGGGCACGTAGTGCCGGCGGACCGGCTTGGGCAGCGAGCGGATGAGTTCGGTGACGACCTCCTCGCGCAGGCCGGGGATCTGCCAGTCGAAGCCCTCGGCCGTGACCTGGTTCAGCACCTGGAGCGGAATGTGGACGGTGACCCCGTCGGCGTCCGCGCCCGGCTCGAACTGGTAGGTCACCCGGAACTTGAGCTTCCCCTGCCGCCAGGAGTCCGGGTAGTCGTCCTTGGTGACGGCCCCGGCCTTCTCGTTGATGAGCATCGAGCGCTCGAAGTCGAGCGCGTCGGGCTCGTCGCGGCGCTTGTGCTTCCACCAGGAGTCGAAGTGGGCGCCGGAGACGATGTGTTCGGGGATGCGCTGGTCGTAGAAGTCGAACAGCGTCTCGTCGTCCACCAGGATGTCGCGGCGCCGGGCGCGGTGCTCCAGCTCCTCGACCTCGCCGAGCAGTTTGCGGTTGGCGTGGAAGAACTGGTGGCGGGTGCGCCAGTCGCCCTCGACCAGGGCGTTGCGGATGAAGAGGTCCCGCGAGGTCTCCTGGTCGATCCGGCCGAAATTGATCTTGCGCTGGGCCACGATCGGCACCCCGTACAGGGTGACCCGCTCGTACGCCATGACGGCCGCCTGATCCTTCTCCCAGTGCGGTTCGCTGTAGGTGCGCTTCAGCAGATGCTGGGCCACCGGCTCGATCCACTCCGGCTCGACGCGGGCGTTGACCCGTGCCCACAGCCGGGAGGTCTCCACCAGCTCCGCGGACATCACGAACCGCGGCTGCTTCTTGAACAGCGCCGAACCGGGGAAGATCGCGAACTTGGCGCTGCGGGCGCCCAGGTACTCGTTCTTCTCGGTGTCCTTGAGGCCGATGTGCGACAGCAGCCCGGACAGCAGCGAGGTGTGCACCGACTGCTCGGACGCGTCCTCGTCGTTCAGGGAGATGCCCATCTGCTTGGCGACCGAGCGCAGCTGGGCGTAGATGTCCTGCCATTCGCGGATGCGCAGGAAGTTGAGGTACTCCTGCTTGCACATCCGGCGGAAGCTGGAGGAGCCGCGCTCCTTCTGCTGCTCGCGGATGTAGCGCCACAGGTTGAGGAAGGCCAGGAAGTCGGAGGTCTCGTCCTTGAACCGGGCGTGCTGCTGGTCGGCCTGCGTCTGTTTGTCGGAGGGCCGCTCGCGCGGGTCCTGGATGGAGAGCGCGGCGGCGATGACCATGACCTCGCGTACGCAGCCGTTGCGGTCGGCCTCGACGACCATCCGGGCCAGGCGGGGGTCCACCGGGAGCTGCGAGAGCTTGCGGCCGAGCGGGGTGAGCCGCTTTTTGGGGTCCTTTTCGGTGGGGTCGAGCGCTCCCAGCTCCTGGAGGAGCTGGACGCCGTCGCGGATGTTGCGGTGGTCCGGCGGGTCGATGAAGGGGAACTTCTCGATGTCGCCGAGGCCGGCGGCGGTCATCTGGAGGATGACGGAGGCCAGGTTCGTCCGCAGGATCTCCGCGTCCGTGAACTCCGGGCGGGTCAGGAAGTCGTCCTCGGAGTACAGCCGGATGCAGATGCCGTCCGAGGTACGGCCGCAGCGGCCCTTGCGCTGGTTGGCGCTGGCCTGCGAGACGGGCTCGATGGGCAGCCGCTGGACCTTGGTGCGGTGGCTGTAGCGGGAGATGCGGGCGGTGCCCGGATCGATCACGTACTTGATGCCGGGCACGGTCAGCGAGGTCTCGGCGACGTTCGTCGCCAGAACGATCCTGCGTCCGGTGTGGCGCTGGAAGACGCGGTGCTGTTCGGCGTGCGACAGGCGTGCGTAGAGGGGGAGCACCTCGGTGTGGCGCAGATTGCGCTTGTTGAGGGCGTCGGCGGTGTCGCGGATCTCCCGCTCGCCGGAGAGGAAGACCAGGACGTCGCCGGGGCCCTCGCCCTGCAGCTCGTCCACGGCGTCGCAGATGGCGGTGATCTGGTCGCGGTCGGCGTCCTCGGCGTCCTCTTCGAGCAGCGGCCGGTAGCGGACCTCGACCGGATACGTGCGCCCGCTGACCTCGATGATCGGTGCGTCGCCGAAGTGGCGCGAGAAGCGTTCCGGGTCGATGGTCGCGGAGGTGACGACGACCTTCAGGTCGGGGCGCCGGGGCAGCAGCCGGGCCAGATAGCCGAGCAGGAAGTCGATGTTCAGGGACCGCTCGTGGGCCTCGTCGATGATGATCGTGTCGTAGGCCAGCAGCTCGCGGTCCGTCTGGATCTCCGCGAGGAGGATGCCGTCCGTCATCAGCTTGACGAAGGTCGCGTCCGGGTTCACCTGGTCGGTGAAGCGGACCTTCCAGCCGACCGCCTCGCCCAGCGGCGTCTTCAGCTCGTCGGCGATCCGCTCGGCCACCGTGCGCGCGGCGATCCGGCGCGGCTGGGTGTGCCCGATCATGCCCCGGACGCCCCGGCCCAGCTCCATGCAGATCTTGGGGATCTGGGTGGTCTTGCCGGACCCGGTCTCACCCGCGACGATCACGACCTGGTGGTCGCGTATCGCCTCCAGGATCTCGTCCTTCTTCTGACTGACCGGGAGCTGTTCGGGGTAGGTGACGGCGGGCATCCGGCCGGCCCGCAGGCCGAGCCGTTCGGCCGCCTTGTCCGCCTGGGCGGCGATCTCGTCCAGCACGGCCCGCTGTGCCTCGGGCTTACGGATGCGGCGGGCTCCCTCGAGACGGCGGCCGAGCCGGTTCGCATCGCGGAGGGAGAGCTGTGCGAGCCGGGACTGGAGATCGGCGAAGGAAGTAGACATACGGACCCCAGGGTCTCACCCGGGCCGGAGGAACGGCGAACCCATTTCGCGCGAAGCGGCGGCCCGGCGGAGCCTGGTAGCGGACCGGCCCAGCCATTAGGATCACGCGCAACTCGGACCTGAAGGGATACGGGGCCGGCCGCCGCAGGGCGTGCCCCCCTCGGTGACGATGCGCGGAATACTCCTCGCCGGCGGTACGGGTTCCCGTCTGTGGCCGGCGACGCGGGCGGTGTCGAAGCAGCTTCTGCCGATCTTCGACAAGCCGATGATCTATTACCCGTTGACCACGCTGGTGATGGCGGGGGTGCGCGAGATCCTCATCGTGACCGGCCCCGACGACCGGCAGCACTTCCGCCGGCTGCTCGGCGACGGCTCGCAGTTCGGTCTGCGCCTGGAGTACCGGGTGCAGGAGCGCCCCGAGGGGATCGCCCAGGCGCTGTTGATCGGCGCGGACTTCATCGCGGACCAGCCGGTGGCGCTGGTGCTCGGGGACAACCTCTTCCACGGCGCCGGTCTCGGGACGCGGCTGCGGCGGTACGCCGATCCGGTGGGGGCGCGGATCTTCGCGTACCGGGTCGCCGACGCCTCGGCGTACGGCGTCGTGGAGTTCGACGCGGACGGCACCGCGCTGTCCATAGAGGAGAAGCCGGTGCGGCCGCGCTCGCGCTACGCGGTGCCCGGTCTCTACTTCTACGACAACCGTGTGGTCGGGATCGCGGCCGGTCTCGCCCCCAGCGCGCGGGGCGAGCTGGAGATCACGGCGGTCAACGAGGCGTATCTGCGGTGGGGCGAGCTGAAGGTGACGGCGCTCGACCGGGGCACGACCTGGCTGGACGCCGGGACGTTCGCCTCGATGGTCGGCGCGTCGGAGTACGTACGGGTCGTCGAGGAGCGGCAGGGGCTGAAGGTCGGCTGTCTGGAGGAGACCGTGTGGCGGTGCGGGCTGATCGACGACGCGCAGCTGCGCGCGCTGAGCGGGCCCCTGCTCGCCAGCGGCTACGGCCGCTACCTGCTGGATCTGCTGGACGAAGGGGGGACGGCCTGATGGACGTGCGTGCGCTGGGCATCGCGGGCGCCTGGGAGATCCGGCCGGTGCGCAGGGCCGATCCGCGCGGGCTCTTCCTGGAGTGGTACCGCGCCGATGTGCTCGCCGAGGCGGTGGGCCATCCGCTGCGGCTCGCCCAGGCCAATCTGTCGGTGTCCGCGCGCGGGGTGGTGCGGGGGGTGCACTACGCGGACGTGCCGCCGGGGCAGGCCAAGTACGTGACGTGCGTGCGGGGCGCCTGCCTGGACGTGGTGGTGGACCTGCGGACGGGCTCCCCGACGTACGGGCGCTGGGAGGCGGTGCGCCTGGACGACGTGCGGCGGGCGGCCGTGTATCTGGCGGAGGGGCTGGGGCACGCGTTCTGCGCGCTGGAGGACGACACGACGCTGAGCTATGTGTGCTCGGAGCCGTACCGGCCGGCGGCGGAGCACGCGGTGCATCCGCTCGATCCCGAGCTGGCCATCGACTGGCCGGTGGCGCGGCCCCTGCTGTCCGAGCGGGACCGGGCGGCGCCGACGCTGGAGCGGGCGCGGGCGGCGGGGACACTGCCGGAGTACGCGGCGTGCCGTGCTTACAGCGGCGGACTCCGGACAGCGAACACCTTCGCCGAATAAATTCCACTTTCAAGTTTCGCGGCTACTGGAGCAGCGGACTCCGCTTGTGGGCGCGTCGAGGCCGCCGGCGGCCGTGACGGGGTCGCCAGGACGTTTCGGCGGGTGCCGTCACGCCATCTTTTGTCCGTTTTTTGGATGTGATCATCTTGGGATGCTCCATGATCAGCAGTGTTATTCCCGCTGAATCGGACAATCGGTGATCTTCTTCCGCTTCAATACAGACTCTTTACACCCCTTCACGTGGGTGCCATGATTGGCGCACGCCGGGAGCGTGATGGAAATAACACGGACATCGTGTGATGGTCGTGTCCATTCCGAGGGCGGTCGGCGCTATTGATTATCGGGGGGCTTTACGTGACTGGCTATTCGGTTCTGGTGCCTTTCTTACCCAGGCGCCCCGAGCAGTTGCTTCCTTATGCCGGCCTGGTCCAGTGGACCCGGGCCGAGCGCCTGTGGCAGGGGCAGGCACTGTATGTGGAGCCGCACCAGGGCTTCGCGCATGCCGCCGGCGCGGGTTTCCGGGTGCCGGTCGGGCTCGGCGTCACGCTGATGCCGCTGCGGCACCCGTACGAGGCGGCCGTGCAGGCGCGGTCCGTGGCGCTGGCGACGGGACAGCCGGTGGTGGCCGGATTCGGTCCCGGCGGCCGCTCGATGCAGCGCAGCCTGCTGGGCCAGCCGTACCGCAGTCCGCTGACCGCGGCGCGCGAGTACCTGACGATCGTGCGCGGGCTGCTCGCCAACGAAGTCGTCGACGTCAAGGGCGAGTTCGTCTCGTTCCAGGGCGCGCTTCCCGCCTTCCCCGCCCCACCCGTCGAGCTGGGGCTCGGCGTGCTCAGACCGGCCATGGCACGGCTCGCGGGCGAGATCGCCGATGTGGCGATCACCTGGTTGACCCCCGCCTCCTATCTGGCCGACATCGTGCTTCCGGCGCTGCGTGAGGGAGCCGCGCGAGCGGGTCGGCCGGTACCCCGGCTGACCGCGATCGTGCCGGTGGCGCTGGAGCGCGAGGGGCTGGGTCCGGACCGGATCGCGCTCGCGAGCAACATGGCGCATCTCAAGGGCCCCCACTACATCGACATGCTGCGCCGGGCCGGCGTCGGCGTGGGCGGTGAAGACGTCGAAGCCGATGCGAAAGCACTTGTGGCGGGCGGCGCATTTCTGAGCGGGGACACCGGTCAGGTGCTCGATCAATTGCTGGCCTATGAAAAGGCGGGCGTTGACGAAGTGGTGCTGAATGTGACCGGGGTATTCAATGCCGCCGGTGCGCAGGAAGCGATGTCCGATCTCAAGAAAATCCTTTCTGCTCTTCCTTCCGTTTAGGTTCCGGATCTGAATTTCCGCGCGTTCATGTGCGCGGGGTTGCCGTCATGGAATTTATTTCTTGCTGAGTCATCGAGGAGGGTGTGTCATGTCCGCGCTGAAAGTGCGCCTGATGAGCTGGTCGACGGGGCGTGCGACCACGGCCCCGGTCGCGCCGCGTGCCGCCGGCACCGTCGTGCTGGAGGACGCCGCGCACCTGGACGCCCTGCTCGCCTCGGACGCGGTGGACGACGACACCATGATCTTCGTACCGGGTGCGGCCGGCTCCGCCGCCGAGCCCGGTGACGGCCCCGAACTCGTGCCCTACGAGGGCTCGCTCGCCGAGCCGGGCACCGAGTTCACGCACGACCCCGGCTTCTACCTCCAGATCCAGGCGTACGGCATCAGCGAGTACATGTCGATCGTCGGGCCCACGGTCGTCCGGGTGGCGGACGAGGGCGACTTCGAGGCGTACCTCAACGACGCCGACCGCGCCTACGAGGAGGGCGGCTTCGCCGACTTCCTCACCAACCCGGCCATCCAGCTCGCCGACCTCCCGGCCCTCGGCGCCGGACCGGCGGGCGACGGCCCCGGACTCCGGCTCCACGCCGGGCCCTCGGGAACGCTGTCCACCTCGCCCGGCGGCACCCCGCTCGGCACCGTGGGCGACGGCTTCGGGCAGCTCACCGAGGTGTGGACGCGGGCCAACGCGCAGTCCGACGCGCCGTGCGCCGTCTGCCTGGGCAGCGCCGTCCCGGAGCCGGTCCGCGCCGCCGCGCTGGCCGCCCGGCCCTGGCTCGGCCGCTACCTCGCCGCCGTACAGGCCCTGCGCGACCTGCGGGCCCGGGGCATCGTCGTCGACGGCGTCTCCGGGTTCGGGGAGCGCCTCGTGTCCGGGCTCGCCGACCACGGCGACCCCGCCGACACCGTGCACGCCGACCGGCTCCTGCTGCTGCGGGCCGGCGAGGACCTGTACGCCCACGAGCCCCGGCGCGGGCGCAGCTTCCGGCTCGGCCGCGACGTCGCCGAGGCCGCCGAGGCGCTGCTCGTGTGCGACTCGGCCGACGTGGCCGCCTCGTACGTGGAGCGCGCCCGCCTCGACACCGTGGGCGAGCGGTTCGGCGCCGCCGGGCTCGCCCTCACGACGCGGCCCCTCGCAGCGGCGGGGAAGTGACGCGGGCATGAGAACGGACGGGATCGCGCTGCCGGAGGCCGGCATCGCCGGACGGGCGGCCACGCTCCTCGCCGAACTCGGCGAGCGCGCCGAGTGCTGCAGCCTCTACGACGAGGACGGCTCCTCGATCTACCACGAGCTGGCACAACAGGACCACCACGAGGTGCGGGAGCTGATCTCCCTCGTCCGGGGCACCGCCCCCGGACCCGTGCTCGACCTCGCGGCGGGCTCGGGCCGGCTCACGATGCCGCTGCTCGCCCTGGGGCGCGAGGTCACCGCGCTCGAACTCTCCCCGAGCATGCTCGACCTGCTGCGCGAACGCCTCGAACGGGCGCCGGCCGGGCTGCGGGGCCGGGCCACGCTCGTGCGGGGCGACATGAGCGACTTCGCGCTGGGGAGCGCCTTCGCCTGCGTGGTCCTGGCCACCACCTCGATCTCGCTGCTGGACGAGGCCGGCCGCGCGGGGCTCTACGCCTCCGTGCGCCGCCATCTGGCACCCGGCGGCAGGTTCCTGCTCACCACGGTCGACCTGGACGGATCGGCCCCCGCCGAGCGGGAGTTGAACTTCAGCACGGCGGCGGGCAACGACTACCGGATGTTCGAGTACTGGGAACCCGGCATGGAGGCCCGCGTCGTCTCGATCTTCCCGGCCCGGTACGACGAGGGCCCGGTACGGGTGGGCCTCACCAGCATCCGTGTGCTCCCCGCCGACCGGCTGGAGGCGGAGCTGAACGCGAGCGGTCTGCGGGTCGCCACCCGCCACCCGCTGCCCCCGGTCGGCGAGCGCCATCACAGCACACTCCTCGAAGTGGAGGTCGCGGCATGACCACGACGGATACGCACACCGGCCGGGCCACCGGTCCGCAGACGGCCGGTCCGGGCACCGCCGCCCTCTGGCCGAACCTCCTGCCCCCCGAGCACCACGGCAAGGACGAGCTGTGCACCGTCTCCGCCCACGGCGTCCGGGTCCGCTTCGCCGACGGCCGGGAACTGCTCTGCGGCTCCAGCGGCCTGTGGAACACCAACCTCGGCTACGGCAACGAGGCGGTGGCCCGGGCCGGCGCCGAGGCCCTGCTCAACGCCTCCTACCTCAGCACCTTCCGCTACGAGAACGTGTACGCGCGCCGCGCCGCCGAGGCCCTGGTGGACGTCGCGGGCGCCGGGCACTACGGCCGGGTGCTGTTCTCGACCTCCGGCGGAGCGGCGAACGACCTCGCCATGAAGGTCGCCCGGCACTACCACGCGCTGCGCGGCCAGGAGCGCCGCAAGGTCGTCGTCGGCCTGCGCGGCAGCTACCACGGGCTGACCTTCGGCGGCTTCGCCCTCACCGGCGAGGACCTGGGGCAGCAGTTGTACGGGGTCGACCAGCGGCTCGTGCGGCACGTGCCCCCGAACGACGCCGGGGAGCTGGAGCGGCTCCTGGCCCGGCAGGGCGCCCAGATCGCCGCCGTCGTCGTCGAGCCGGTGCTCGGCTCCGGCGCGATCCCGCTCGACGACGCCTACATCGCGGACCTGCTCCGGCTGCGCGAGGAGCACGGCTTCCTGCTCGTCGCGGACGAGGTCGCGACCGGCTTCGGCCGGACCGGCGACTTCTTCGCCTCGCAGCGCTGGCCGGCGCCGCCCGACCTGATGATCGTGTCCAAGGGGCTGACGAACGGCACCAGCGCGGCCGCCGCCGTCATCGCCGCCCGTACCGTCGCCGACGCCTTCCACGAGGCCGGGGCGCTCCTGAGCCACGGCGAGACCCAGGCCGGGACGCCCGTCACCTGCGCGACGATCCTCGCGACGCTCGCCGAGATGAGCCGCCTGGACGTGGTGGCGCGGGCTCGGGTGCTCGGCGAGACGCTCACCCGCGAACTCGACGCGCTGGCCGCCACCCACCCGTACGTGAGCGGCTCCACGGGGCGCGGCTGCTTCCGCTCCGTCCGTCTCACGGCGGAGCCCGACGGCACCGAACCCTTCCCGCTGACCGAGGTACCCGCGCTCGTCACGGAGATCCGGCGGGCGGGCGCGATCGTCCACCCCGGCCTGCACGGCGTCCAGCTCATCCCGGCGCTCACCTACACCGAGGCCGAGGCCGCCGAACTGTTCGCCTGCGTGCGGGCGGGGCTCGACGCCCACCTGGCGAACACCGGGCGGGCGACGGCATGACCGCGGCCGTGCTCCCGCCACCCGACCGCGTCACCCTCACCGGGACCGACGCGCTGGCCGCCCGCATCGGACGGGACGCCGGGCTGAACGCCCCCGGCCGCACCGTCCTGCTCGTGGACGGCGGTGTCCTGGACACCCCGGTCCACCGCGGCCTGACCGCGGTGCTGGGCGCACGCCCGTACGAGTCCCTGACGCTGACCGGCGCCGGAGACGTGGACGACGTACTCGCGCTCGCCACCCGGCTGGAGGGCGCGGCGAGGGTGTTCGCCCTGGGGGGCGGCGCGCTGCTCGACCGGGCGAAGCTGGCGACGCTGGCCGCCGCCGGCCGGGCGGTCGCGGGCCGGCTGACCGTGCCCCAGCGCTCCGGACTCGTCGTGCTCACCCGCGTACCGCCGCGTCCCATGCCGCTGATCGCCGTGCCGACCACCATCGGCACGGGTTCGGAGGCCAGCGCGGTGGCCTGCCTCGGCTACCCGGACGCCAAACGGCTCGTCATGGCGGCCGAACTGCGGCCCGAGTTCGCGGTGCGCGATCCGCTCGCCACCGCGACGCTGCCCAGGCACCTGTTCGTCGAGGGCGTCCTGGAGGCGTTCTTCCGCCTGGTCAGCCCCTACATCGGGGACCACGCCGACCAGCCGGAGCCGGACGCGCGGGTGCGGGCGGTGGCCGCGGAGCTGCTGGGCCTCGGCTACGAGGTCGTGGCCACGACCCGGACCGGAGGGCCGGCCACGACGGCCCAGCGGGAGCGCGCGGCCCGGCTCAGCGCCGAGATCCACACCCGGCACTTCCACGACGAGCGCGACCCGTACGCCGTCAAGGGCTGGCTGGTCGCCAACGAGATCTCCACCGTGCTCGGACTGCGGAAGATGACGGCGGTCGCCGCACTGCTGCCACCGCTGTGGCGGGCCATCGACCGGGGCGAGACCCGCCTCGGCTCCCGGCGGCGGCTGCGCGGGCTGTGGTCCGCCGTCCGCGCCGGGGCGGGGCAGCCGCTGCCCGCCGACCCGGCGGACGGTGTGGCCGCGCTCATCGACGCCTGGGGCGTCGGACGGCGCGTCACCGCCGCCCCCGGGGCGACCGCGGCGCTCGCGCACCGCATCGTGCGGGTGTGGGGCGCGGGGCTGCCGATGCTCGGCGGCCTCGGCCACGCGGAGGTGCTGAGGCTGCTGCGGGCGACCGTGATGGAGCCCGGCCCCGCGCCGGGCCCGCCGGGACCGGTCCGGCCGCGGGCGGGCGCCGCCGCCCGCCCCGCCGGGGAGCGACTGGCCCCGGCCACCTAGGACTTCCACCGCGCTCATCCGGTGACGGGGAGGCGCGGCGGGGGATGAAAAGTACGCAACATGACAAGAAGGAGGGGACATGCAGGAGACTCCCGAGCCGCTGCTCGAACTCGGTATGCAGGAGCTTGAGGCCATGGACGCGCCGGGCTGGGCGACGGGCATCGGCGTGGTCGTCGGCGTGATCGTCAGCGCCTCGGCCGCCTACGGCAGCGCCGCCGTCTCGGTGTCGCTCCTCACCTGATTCCCGGGGAGAGGCGGTCCCCGTACCGGGCGGCCACCACTTCCGGATACAGACCGACCACTCATCACGAAGAGAGGTGTGACACATGATCATGGAAGAGACCAAGGAGATCGCTCCGCTGCTCGAACTGGGCATGCAGGAGCTGGAGGCCATGGACGCTCCGGGGTTCTGGACCGGAGTCGCGATCGGCGTCGCGATCAGCGGTGTCGCCGCGGCCAGCGCCGCGGTCAGCGTGGCCGTCAGCATCGCCACCTGATGCTGAGAAGTAGCTGAGCGTCGATGCCGTGGTGACGGGCAGCATCCGCCACCACGGCATCGGCCCAGTGAGCACAGTACCGAACACCATGAGGTGGAGGAGAGACATGAACCGCAGGAGCGCCGTCGGCCTCGCCCTGTCCGTCGCCGGTCTCGGCGTGCTGGTCGCACTGGCCGCCGTCGCGACCGCACTCGAACTGGACGGTTCGTCACGTATTGTCGTGACCGCCGTCATCGTCTTTGCCATCGCAGGGGCCTCCGCCCTGGTCGGAGCCGCCGCGGTCAGGGGCAACCGCGGTCAGGAGCAGCCGTGAGCGAGCCCGCGGTCATCGAATTCCACGGGGTGACGAAGCGGTTCGGCGCGCTGACCGCCGTCGAGGACCTCTCCTTCGCCGTCCGCCCCGGCCGTATCGTCGGTCTCCTCGGCCGCAACGGGGCCGGCAAGAGCACCGCCCTGCGCGTCCTCCTCGGCCTCGCCCGCGCCACCACCGGGCACGCCACGCTCTTCGGACAGCCGTACGAGAAGCTGCCGGACGCCGCCCGGCGGGTGGGCGTCAGCATGGATTCGACCGGTCCGATGCCGGGCACGACCGGCCGCCGCGACCTGCGGATCTGGGCGCGCACCCTGGGCCTGCCGCTGTCCCGTGTCGACGAGGTGCTCGACCAGGTCGGCCTCACCGACGGCGCCGACCGCAAGGTCAAGGGCTACTCCACCGGCATGAAGCAGCGCCTGGCGCTCGCCACCGCGCTGCTCCCCGACCCCGAACTCCTCGTCCTGGACGAGCCGGTCAACGGCCTCGACCCGGACGGCATCCGCTGGCTGCGCGAACTGCTGCGCTCCTTCGCGGCGGAGGGCCGGACCATCCTGCTCTCCAGCCACCTCCTCGCCGAGGTCGAGCAGACCGTCGACGACGTCGTGATCCTCCAGCGCACGCTGCGCTTCGCGGGCGAGCTGTCGCAGCTCACCGGCGACGGCGCCGAGCGCCTGGAAGACCGTTTCTTCGAACTGGCCGGAACCGCCGGGGGGGCCCGTGTCTGACGCACTGCGCGGTGAATGGCTCAAGGCGTGGACCGGCAAGGCCTGGCTCGTGCTGATGCTCTGCGGCATCTACATGTCGCTGATGGCGGCCTTCGGTTACGGCTCCGAGGGCTCCAAGGCCATCGACAACGGCACCGCGACCCTCGCCTCGGTGACCGACGACGTCGTCCGCGCGTGGATGATGACCTTCCTCTTCGCGTCCCTGTACGGCGCGGTCGTCGTCACCCGTGAATACGGCTCCGGCTCGATCAGCCGCTCCGTCCTGCTGACCGGGCGCTCCCGGCTGTTCGGCGCCAAGCTGGCGATCGGCGCGGTCATGGGCGCCGTCTTCGGACTGCTCGCCGTGGTCTGCTCGGTGCTGTCCGCCTGGGGCGTCATGTCCACCTTCGGCCGGGACTTCGAGTGGACGAAGGAGACGACGCTCATCGCGCTGGGCGTGTTCGTCTGCAACGTGCTCGCCGCGCCCTGGGGCGTCTTCCTCGGCTGGATCATCCGCCACCAGATCGCGGCCGTCGTCGCGGTGATGGCCCTGACCCTGCTGATGGACCCCGGCATCCAGCGGCTGGCGCCGGAGGCGGCGAGCTATCTGTTCACCATCGCCATGAGTTCGATCTACCGGGACGTGGGCCATGTGCTGCTCTCGCCGCAGGTCGCGCTCCTGGTCATCGCGGGCTGGCTCGCGGCCGCCGGGTTCGCCGCCTACCGATTCTTCCGCGTCCGAGACCTCACCTGAGCGCGTTCGAGACCTCATCCGATCGCGTTCGTGACCTCACCTGATAAGGCAGGCAGACCGTATGTCCACCAAGGCCGAGACGCCGCCCGTGCCCCCGGAACTGCTCGCCCGCCCCCGGCTCGCCCCCGATGTCTCGGTGCACGAGCCGGCCGCCGAGGGCGCGCCGTGGCTGATCCAGCAGGGGTCGGCGCGCTACCTCCGGGTCCAGCCCGACCTGGCCCGGCTCGCCCTGGCGCTCAACGGGACGCGGGACCACCCGCTGCTGGCCGAGATCCTGGGCGAGCCGTGGACGGCCGAAGCGGTCTCGACCGCCGTGGACATGCTGGCGTCGGGCCGGCTGCTCGACAACGGTGAGTCGGTCCGCCGGAGCGGCCGCCGCTTCAAGTTCATACCGCCGATGACCGTGCAGTTCACGATCCTGCGGCCCGACCGCATGCTGCGGGCCCTGGCGCCGCTGGTCCGGGTGCTGACGGGCCGGGCCGGGACCGCCGCGGCCGCCGTGCTCGCGCTGGGCGGGCTGATGGTGCTCGCGGCCCAGTCGGCCGGCCTGAACGCCGCGCTCGGGCGGCCGCTCGGCCTCGGCACGTACCTCGCGATCTTCGTGGGCATCCTGGCCACGACCGCCGTGCACGAGTTCGGCCACGGAGCCGTCCTCACCCACCACGGGGGACGCCCGGCACGCATGGGCGTCATGCTCTTCTACCTCTCGCCCGCCTTCTTCTGCGATGTGACGGACGGCTGGCGGCTGCCGCGCAAGGGACAGCGGGTCGCCGTCGCCCTGGCCGGGATCGCCACCCAGGTCGTCATCGCCGGGGGCGCGGCCGCGGCCTCCGTCTTCTTCTCCGGCGAGGCCCGCGACGGGCTCCTGATCTTCTCGTTCGTCACGTACATCGCGGGCATCCTCAACCTGATGCCGTTCGTCAAGCTCGACGGCTACATCGCGCTGATGAGCCACCTCGACGTGCCGCATCTGCGCGACCGGGCGCTCGTCGACGGGCGCCGCGCGGTGGCCCGGCTGCTGTTCGGCGGGCGGTACACCCGCAAGCTTCCCGAACTCGGCCGCTGGGCCGTGCCGTTCGGGCTCGTCTGCATGGCCTTCCCGCTCTATCTGATCGCCACGGCGATCGGCCTGTGGGGCGACGCCCTGCAGCGCATCGGCATCATCGGCGCGTGGCTCATGCTCTGCGGGCTCGGCTACCTCTGCTACCACCTCGGCCGCGGCTTCCTGCGCGTCCTGCGCGAGGCGCGGGCCGGCGGCGCGGGAACGGTACGGCTCGGCATCGGCGCGGTGCTGGCCGCCGGGGCGCTCACGGCCGTACTCGCGCTCGTCCAGATCCCGTACACGGTGACCGCGGGCTACGAGGTGCGCGACGACGGCACCGCCGTGTTCCTGCTGCCGCCCTCCGCCGACCGCTCCGTGATGGAGAAGGGCGCGCAGGTGCGCCTCTACCGGGTGGGGCTCGCCGCGAAGGCCGAGACCGGGCACGGTGTGATCGCCTCGGACCGGCCGGAGTCCACCACCGCGCCGCTCTCCGCGTTCCTGCCGCTGCGGGCCGACTCGCTGCCCACCCCCGCCGACGGCTACCGGCTGGAGCTCACGAAGGCCCCCGACGCCCGGATCGGCGGAGCGGTCGTGGACGCGGGCAGCATGCCCGCCGGGAAGTGGCTGTACGTCAAGTACGTGCTGCCCGCCTTCCGCTGGTAGCACGGCACCCGCCGGTTCGCACTCTCTGCCACAGGCTTGCTAGGAGACCCTGATGGACTTCCGGTATCTGACCTTCTGCCGGCCCGGCGAGGTCTTCTACGACATACAGCCGCCCGGTTCCGCCGAGGAGGACTTCCCCGCCGCGCGCGCCCCGCTGCCGGAGGGCTGGACGCGGGCCACCAACGAGGACTGGGTGGTCTTCCGCCCGCCGGGTGTCGAACTCCCCGAGCAGGGCTGGAAGATCCACATCACGGCGACGCAGGAGAACGCCGGGCGGATCAGCCGCCTGGTACGCGACTACTGCCTCGACCACGGCGTGTACTTCAAGTTCATCCGCAGCCGGGCCGTGCTGGCGCGGCGCAACAGCAAGTACGGCGACCGGGGCAGCAGCGGGAAGTTCGTGACGCTCTACCCGCTGGACGAGGACATGCTCGGGAACGTCCTGGACGCCCTGGACCCGCTGCTCGTCGGCGAGTCGGGCCCGTACATCCTGAGCGACCTGCGCTGGCGGCAGGGCCCCCTCTACCTGCGCTACGGCGGTTTCGTCGCCCATCTCGTGCGCACCGAGTCCGGGGAGCTGGTCCACTGCATCAAGGACCCGGAGGGCAACTGGGTGCCCGACGTACGCGGTCCGGGCTTCCGGCCGCCGCCCTGGGTCACCCTGCCGGAACGGGTGAAGGAGGCGCTGGAGGAGCGCAACAGCGGGGCGCTCACCGGCTTCCCGTACCGCCCGACCAAGGCGCTGCACTTCTCCAACGGCGGCGGCGTCTACCTCGCGACCGACGCGCGCGACGGCTCGACCGTCCTGCTGAAGGAGGCCCGCCCGCTCGCCGGCCTCGACGCCGAGGGCACCGACGCCGTGGCCCGCCTGCGCAACGAGTACTGGGCGCTGCGCAGACTCGCCGGGCTCGACTGCATGCCCGCGCACGCCGAGTTCCGCAAGGGCAACGAGCACTACTACCTGGCCCGCGAGTACGTCGAGGGCAAGGCGCTGGGCCAGGAGATGCAGGAGCGCAACCCGCTCCTGGGCAACGGGCCGGCCACGGACGGGGCCTTCGCCGCGTACACCGCGTGGGCGCTGGACACCCTCGCCGCGATCGAGCGCGAGATGGGCCACCTGCACGACCGGGGCGTCGTCTTCGGCGACCTGCACCCCAACAACGTGCTCCTGCGGCCCGACGGCAGCGTGGTCTTCATCGACCTGGAGGCGAGCAGCGAGGCGGTGGCCGGCGCCTCGCAGGCGATGGCCGCGCCCGGCTACCAGGCCCCGGCCGGGTACACGGGCACGGACGTGGACCGGTATGCGATGGGGTGCCTGCGGCTCGGGGTGTTCCTGCCGCTCACCCAGGTGCTGCCCTGGTCGGAGCGGAAGACGGAGGAGTTCCTCGCGCTGATCGCCCGGCACTTCCCCGTACCGGAGGACTTCGCCGAGCGGGTCCGCACGGACCTGGCCCCGCCGGCGCCCGCCGGGGACACCCTCCCGGAGGCGGCGCCGCCCTCGCCGGCCGGGACCCCCGCGCCCGTGTGGCCCGCGGCCGGTCCGGACGCCGCGTCCTGGCCCGAGCTGCGGCGCCGCCTCGCGGACGGGATTCTGGCCGCCGCGACACCCGGCCGCACCGACCGGCTCTACCCCGGGGACATCGCGCAGTTCCACGGCAGCGGCGGCGGCGTGAACTTCGCGTACGGGGCCGCGGGCGTGGCCTGGGCCCTGGCGCGGGCCGGCGCCGAGGTGCCGGACGAGCACCTCGACTGGCTGGTCTCCGCGACCGCCCGCGTGGACGAGCCGGGCTTCTACGACGGCCTGTGCGGGATCGCCTTCGCGCTCGACGCGCTCGGCGCGGCCGCACCCGCCGAGGAGGTCCTGGAGCGGGCCCGGTCCCGCTGGGCCGCGGACGACGTCGACGACAGCCTCTTCAGCGGCCGCTCCGGGATCGGGCTCGCCCTGCTGCACTTCGCCGGGCGGCACGGCGATCCCGTGCGCGTCGAGGAGGCCGTACGCCTCGCCGAGCGGATGACGGGCGCGGCGAGCAGCGGCCGGCGCCGGCCCGGCCTGCTGCACGGCGGTTCCGGGCAGGCGCTCTTCCTGGTCCGCCTCTTCGAGCACACCGGCGAGCAGAAGTACCTCGACCTGGCCGTCGAGGCCCTGCGCGCCGACCTCGCGGAGTGCGGATGGGCGGCCGACCGGGAGGCCAGGACCCCGCACGGCCAGTGGTCCGCGCCGGTGATCGCGGGCGGCGCGGGCCTCGCGCTCGTCGCGGACCGGGTGCTGGCCCATGCGCCGGACCCGGAGCTGGACCTCTTCCGCGAGGTCTCCCGCGAACGGCTCGCCATCCCCTTCTTCGGGCACGCCGGGTTGTTCACCGGCCGGGCCGGCGCGCTGCTGGCCCAGCACGCCCTGGCGGGCGCCCGGCCCGGTGACGCGTCCGCGCATCTCGCGGGTCTCGGCCTCCACGCCGTCCCGTACGGGGAGAGCCCCGCGTTCCTGGGCGACCAGTGCCTGCGCCTGTCCACGGACCTGGCGACCGGCGCGGCGGGCGTCCTGCTGGCCGTGGAGACCGTACTGACCGGCGCGGGCGGCGGGCTGCCCTTCCTGGCCGGCGCGCACGAGGTGAGCCCCGCGTGAGCCCCGCTCCGCGCTTCTCCGTCATCTGCCCCGCGTACAACCGCTCCCGCGCGCTGGTGCCCACGCTGGACTCCGTGCGCGCGCAGTCCTTCCCCGACTGGGAGCTGCTGGTCGTCTCGGACGGCAGTACCGACGACACGGACGACTGGGTGCGCGCCGCCGCCGCCGAGGACCCGCGCGTCCGGCTCGTCCGGGCGCCCCGGCACGGCCATCCCAGCGGGCCGCGCATGATCGGGCTGGCCGAGGCGCGCGGCGAGTTCGCCGCGTACATCGACCACGACGACACCTGGCGCGCGGACCATCTGCGGGTCCTGCTGACCGCCTTCGAGACGGGCGCCGACCTCGTCGCGACCGGCTGCGAGCGCAGGAACGCCGCCGGGGAGCCGACCTCGCGCTCCGACCTGCTCGAAGTGGTCTGGCACCCCGAGATCCAGCTCCTCGGACCGATGTTCGAGCCCTCGCGGGTCGCGCACCGCCGCCCGCTCGCCGAGGAGGCGGGCGGCTGGCGGGCCGGCGACGGGCTGGAGGACTGGGACCTGTGGCTGCGGATGGCCGACCGGGGCCTGCGCTTCGCGACGGTGCACGAGCGCACCGCGTTCCTGCTGGACGACAGCGGCACCCGCCGGCACCGCACGGTCCGCCGCCACCGGCTGCCGCTCGCCGCCCACGACGACGCCCGCCGGGCCCGCGAGACGCTGCTCCGGCTGCGGAGCGGGGCGCACGACGAGGAGTTCCGCCGCGCCTATGTCGCGGACACGGTGGAGTGGTACGAGCGGATGGCGCGGACACCCGAGTTCGCCGTGCCGCCGGGCCACCACGGCGACCTGCGCCCCGAGATCGAGCGGCGCGCCGAGCGGGCCGGCGGGCTGTGGCCGGATCTGGTGGTGGTCCCGGACCGGGGCCGCTTCCTGCTCGCCCAGCTCCTGTGGTGCCCCACGGCCGAACACGCCCGGCGGGTCACGGAACTCTCCGCACGGGTGCAGCCCCGGCAGCTGGCGCTCGTCTCCGCGATGGCGTGATCCCCGCAGGCTGCCGACCGGGTACACACCGGGGCGCGCGGATCGTTCATCGGTACCGCGTCGTCCCGCCCGGGTTCTCGGCCTCCAGCGAGGCCTGGAACGCCAGGAATTCCGCCCGCTCCTCCTCCACGACGGCGTGCTCCTCCGCGTACACGTGATCGAAGAGGTCGGTGAGGGGCGGGTCCGGCATGGCGCGCACGCCCTCGCGGACGTGGTGTGCCAGCTTCTCGCCCTCGTCCGCGACGGCGTCGAAGAACGCCTCGTCGGCCTGTCCGGACTCCGTCAGATACCGGTGCAGGCGCTCGATGGGGTCCTTGCGCTGCCACGCGGCCCGTTCGGCCTCGTCCCGGTAACGCGTCGGGTCGTCGGAGGTCGCGTGCGGGGCCATGCGGTACGTAAAGGCCTCGATCAGCATGGGGCCCTCCCCGCGCCGGGCCCGGTCGAGCGCGTACCGCGTCACCGCGAGGCAGGCGAGCACGTCGTTGCCGTCCACCCGGACACCGGGGAATCCCCAGCCGGCCGAGCGCCGGCTGATCGGGTGCTGGGTCTGTCGCCGCGTGGGTGTGGAGATCGCGTACTGGTTGTTCTGGCAGAAGAACACCACCGGCGCGTTGTTCACGGTGGCGAAGGTGAACGCCTCGGCCACGTCGCCCTGGCTGGAGGCGCCGTCACCGAAATAGGAAAGTACCGCCATATCGGCGCCGTCCCGCATCACCCCCATCGCGTATCCGGTCGCATGGAGCAGCGGCGGGCCGATGACCAGGGTGTACAGGTGGAAATTGTTCTCGTTGGGGTCCCAACCCCCGTTGCTCGATCCGCGGTACAGGCCCATGAGCTGAAGGGGGTCGATACCGCGGGTCCAGGCGACGCCGTGCTCCCGATAGCAGGGGAAAATGTAGTCCTCCTGCCGGGTCGCCCGGCCTGAACCGATTTGGGCCGCCTCTTGACCCAGCAGCGATGCCCACAGGCCGAGTTCGCCCTGACGCTGCAACGCTGTGGCCTCTGTGTCGAAACGGCGGGTCAACGCCATATCGCGGTAAAGGCCGCGTAGGTCTTCGGAGGTGATTTCCAGGGGGTAATCGGGGTGCTCGACGCGCTTTCCCTCGGGTGTGAGCAGCTGGATCATCTCTGCGTCGACGGGGGCCTTTTCCATGGAGTCGTCTCCTCGGGTTCGGGGGCGGTGCCCCGGGTGAGCGCCGCGCGCGGGAAGCGCGGGGCCGGGCCTCGCGGGGGGAGTCGGTTACTTGCGTGCCGCGAGGAGGACGCCGAGGCCGCCGAGGGCGAGGCCGATGATCGCCGACAGGTTGAGCGTCTCGCCGATGGCCAGCCAGGACATCACGGCGGTGACGGCCGGGGTGAGGAAGAAGAGCGTGCCGACCCGGCTCGCCGCCTGCTTCTTGAGCATGAAGTTGAGCAGCAGGAACGTGCCCACGGAGTTGATCAGCACGATCCAGGCCAGCGCACCGCCGAACGCCCCCCAGTCGGTGACTTCCGGGTCCTCCAGGGTCAGCGTCATCACCAGCATGATCGGCGCGCTGGCCAGGAAGTGCAGGGCGGTGCCGCTGCGCACGTCCGCGCCCTGGGCGAAGCGCTTCTGGTACACGGTCCCGGCGCTCAGGCCGAGCAGACCGACGAAGGAGAGCACGATCGCGGTGAGGGAGAAGTCCAGCGCGCCGGCGACGGCCAGCGCGACACCGGCGCCGCCGACGGCGAAGCCGAGCCACTGCTGCCGGGTGATCTTCTCGCCCAGGAAGAAGCCGGCCATCAGCGCGATCAGCACGGGATTGAATCCCTGGATCAGCGCGACCAGGCCGCCGGGCAGACCTTCGCTGATGGCCGTGTAGAAGGCGCCGAACTGCACGGCCTGCATCAGCAGACCGGTGACGACGACGTGCAGCAGCAGTTTGCCCTTCGGCCATGGCGACTTGGACACCAGGGCGACCGCTGTGAGCAGCACACCCGCGATCGCGAAGCGGGAGAAGGTCAGCAGCAGCGGCGGTGCGGCGTCGGTGCCGATCACCGCGGCGATGAACGCGCTGCTCCACAGGAGGACGAAGACGGCGGGGATGGAGGAGGACACCCAGGCGGGCGCTCCAGCGGTGGCCGGTGCCTCCGGGGTGGCCACCGCAGGGGATGGCGGCGCGGTCGACTCGCTGTCGTCGGTCATCACGTCGTCGCGTTCCTGCACGGGGTGGCCTCTCACTCAGAAGTAACCAGCTTCAGGGGTTATTTCGCACCCTAGCGATGACGTGGGTGACCGGTCAATGCAGTTACTTGCCTCGTGGAAATAACTTGCTTGAGTGGTTACTTACGCGGTGGCGTGGGGCCCGTTCGGGCAGGTAGTCTCATGGGGTGAAGTTCGTATTCGTCAGTGGCAGCGCGGCCCTTGACTTCGTCGGTACGGTCAGGAGCCGGCGCGAGAACCCGTTGGATCAGCTCGTCACCCCGACCGACCTCTCGGACTGGACCGCCGCCTCGGGAATGCTGGAGTCGCCGGCGCCGGCGACTCGGGCGGACCTGACCTCGGCCCTGCGGCTGCGCGAGGCCATCTACCGCCTGATGCTCGCCTCGACCGGAGGACTGCCCCTCCCGGCGGAGGACTGCGCCGTGCTCAACCGCGCCACGAACCGCATCCCGGTACGCCAGGAGTTGCGGCCCGACGGCACAGTCGTACGCAGCGGCACGATCGGCTCCGTCCTGGCGACGCTGGCCCGTGACGCCGTGGAACTGCTCACCCAGCCGTCCGGCCAGGTCAAGGAGTGCGCCGCGCCCAGCTGCACCCGGCTGTACGTGGACCGCTCCCGCCGTTCCACGCGCCGCTGGTGCGACATGACGCGCTGCGGCAACCGGGCCAAGGCGGCGACACACCGCTCGCGCCACTAGGGCCTGACGACGCACCCCAGGGGCTCCCAGGGGCCTGATCCACTGTGAACGCCATACAGGGAAGCCCCGGACGTCATGACGTCCGGGGCTTCCCTGTATCAGTGGCTGGGGCCGGGATCGAACCGGCGACCTATCGCTTTTCAGGCGATCGCTCGTACCAACTGAGCTACCCAGCCACGCAGCACTTGCGGGCTGCAGCGGTCCTGACGGGATTTGAACCCGCGGCCTCCACCTTGACAGGGTGGCGAGCACTCCTAACTGCTCCACAGGACCAAGCGATGTGCGAGAACAAGTCTCGCACACGTTCAAGCGTGCCCCCAACGGGATTCGAACCCGTGCTACCGCCTTGAAAGGGCGGCGTCCTGGGCCACTAGACGATGAGGGCTAAGGGCCCACCTGCGCGCTTCGCAGCGCGTCGGGGACGTGAGAAGCATATGGGATGCCGGCGGGGATCGCCAAAACGGTTTACGGGGAGGTGCGCGGGAGGCCCGTGGGGAGGTTCACGGGGAGGGGGCGGGGGCGGTCGGGGGCGGGCTTCCCGGCACGGCGTCCGGCTGCGGCAGATGGCGGCTGACCTCCGCCTTCGTCAGGCCCAGACCGCCCAGCGTGATCTCGTCCCACGCCTGGAGCCGGCGCGTGGCACGGTCCAGGTAGAGCACCGAGGCGAGCACCTGCTCCGGCTTCTCGTTCTGGACGGCCCGCAGTCCGCCGCCGCCCGTCGAGCCCTCCACCATCAGCCTCGTTCCGCCGTCGAGCACCTCGTTGCGCCGGTGGTGCACATGGCCGGCCAGCGCCAGCGGAACCTCGCCGTCCGTCTCCCGCACCGCCTCCGGCTCATGGGCCACGGCGATGTCCACCGGGGTGCCGGAGCGCCGCTGCTCGCGCAGGGCGGCGGCCAGCGTGCGCCCGGCCACGCTCTGGACGTCCGCGGCCTGCTCGGGGCCGGTCCGGTCCGGGGTGAACTGCGGGTCCCCGACCCCGGCGACCCGCAGCCCGCCGACGTTCACCGCCCGCCCCTGGTCCAGGACGCGCACATTGGGGAACCGCTTCCGGTCCGCCAGGTACTTCTGCGTCTGCGCCGAGTCGTGGTTCCCGCGCACCCAGACGTAGGGCGCGCCGAGGTCGGCGATCGGGTCCAGGAAGCCGTTCTCGACGGCGGTGCCGTGGTCCATCGTGTCGCCCGAGTCGATGATCACGTCGATGTCGTACTGCTCGACGAGCGAGCCGATGATGTGCCACGCGGCCGGGTTGAGGTGGATGTCGGAGACGTGCAGGACGCGCAGGGTCGCCGGGTCCGGGCGGTAGACGGGGAGCGTGGAGGTGGCGTCGTACAGCTTGGTGACGTTGGTGACCAGGCGGGCCAGCTCCCGCTGGTAGACGTCGAAGTCGGTGACGATCGAGCGGGCGTCGCCGACGACGGACGGGGCGCTGGAGAGCAGCCCGGAGAACCGGGGCTCCAGGACCGACTTCGGGTTCCAGGTGGCGTACACGCCGACGCCGGACGCGGCCAGCAGCGCGAGGGCCAGGCCGCCCGCGCCCAGCGCCCGGCGCGGCCTGCGGTAGACGGCCAGGCCCAGCGCGGTGGCCCCGGTCACCACAGCCACGCAGGAGCGCAGGGCCAGCTCCCGGGTGCCGGCGGCCACGTCGTCGGTGACCTCGTCCTCCAGCCCGGCCAGCCGCTCCGGATGCCGGACCAGGGCCTGGGAGCGGACCGGGTCGAGCCGGTCCACATCGACGTCCAGGCGGACCGGGGCGTGGTGCGAGTCCAGTTCCAGGGAGCCCAGCGGGGAGACGTCGATCCGGGTGCCGCCGTCGAGCGAGGGCCGCAGCGTCATCGTCGTGTCCATCGGGCCCACCGGCGCCCGTACGCCGCCGACCGCCAGCAGCCCGAGCCACGCGCCGAACAGCACCACGGCGACCATGCCGAGCGCCCGGAGGAACGGGCGCGGCGCGGCGAAGGGTCCTCCGCCGGGGGCGCGGCGGCCCGGCGGGCGGCGGAAGGGACGGCGGGGGAGGAAGGGGACGCGGGCCATTCGGTGCCTGTGCCCCGGTCCGGACGCGGGTATTCCCCCGCCGGGGACCGGGACGCGCCGGGCGGGTGTACGGGACAATGGCCGGGTGCTGGAGATGACGCGAGAAGCGTTCGAGGAACTGGTCGCCGAGGCGCTGGACCGGATTCCGCCGGAGCTGACCCGGCTGATGGACAACGTCGCGGTCTTCGTCGAGGACGAACCGGAGGCCGACGACCCGGAACTGCTCGGGCTGTACGAGGGCACGCCACTGACCGAGCGCGGTGAGTGGTACGCGGGCGTCCTGCCGGACCGGATCACCATCTACCGGGGGCCGACGCTGCGGATGTGCGAGAGCCGCGAGGACGTGGTGGCGGAGACGGAGATCACCGTCGTCCACGAGATCGCCCACCACTTCGGCATCGACGACGAGCGGCTGCACGCGCTCGGTTACGGGTGAGGCCCGGCGCGCGAACCCGTCCGGTGACGGGTGGGGCCGCACGAACCTGTCCGGTGGGCGTGTCCCGAGCGGGGTGGCGGGAGTTGGGCACGGCGAGCCCGGCTTGTTCATGTCAGGCCCCGTCCTTCCCGCGCCCCGGAGGTGCCCCGTGCGCCAGTTCCCCGTCCCCGTCCGCTGGGTGGCCGTCACCGCTGTGACGCTCGCCACGGCCACCGGCTGTATGAGCGTCGGCTCGGACGGGGCGGAGCCGAAGCCCTCCCGGTCGGCCGAGCCCGACGGCGCGGCGGCCGAGCCGAACGGCGCCACGGTCACGGGCACCGGCCGGGCCCGCCTCGGCGGCACCGGGATGCGGTCGCAGGGCGGCCGGAGCGCGTCCCCGAGCGCCTCCGCCTCGCCCTCGGAGAGCGCGTCGGCCAGTGCGGAGCCGGAGGACGGCAAGGGCGGCGCGAAGAACCGGAGCGAAGCCGCCGGGCCCGTGCTGCCCTCCGTCCCGGCGGCCTCGCCGAAGCAGCCGGCGCCCGAGCGGCCGGAACCCCCGGCTCCGGTCGACCCCGGTCCCGCGCCGGACCCGGTGGACACGCCCCGGCCGTCGGAGCCGCCCGAGCCCGAGCCGCAGCCCTCGGAGCCCGCGCCGCCGGAGCCGTCCGCGTCCCCGGCCGCCGGGTCGCGTACCGACGCGATGGCGTGGCCGCGGAGCGTGGTCGGGCTGCGGACCCCGCAGGCGTCACCGCAGGCCGGGCCGGTCTGAGGGGCGTCCGGCGGCAAGCGGTTTGCGCGATGGGGGTGAGAGTGCGTATGGTGGTAGATCGTTTGATCCCATTGCCCGGCGCCGACACAGAAGAGCGCCGTGTGGCGCGTACTCTCCCTTGCCGTGGCTGGACCGCATTGAGGCGGTCGACATTGCGAAATCACGGAGTTATGGGCGCGTGCCGAGACTCCGGAAGGTTTCGCATTTCGCATGTCAATTTCCAGCTCTGACCACACCGTCATGCCCGAGAGCGTCGAGAACGACGAGCTCGCCCCGGCCGCCGAGGCCGTCCTCACCGAGTCCGCCGAGGCGGCGGACGCCGAGCCGACCATCTCGTTCGCCGACCTGGGCCTGCCCGAGGGCATCGTCCGCAAGCTCGCGCAGAACGGTGTGACCGCCCCCTTCCCGATCCAGGCGGCGACCATCCCGGACGCCCTGGCCGGCAAGGACATCCTGGGCCGCGGCCGCACCGGCTCCGGCAAGACCCTCTCCTTCGGCCTGCCGACCCTGTCCGCGCTGGCGGGCGGCCACACCGAGAAGAAGAAGCCGCGCGCGATCATCCTCACCCCGACCCGTGAGCTGGCCATGCAGGTCGCGGACGCGCTCCAGCCGTACGGCGACGTGCTCGGCCTCAAGATGAAGGTCGTCTGCGGCGGTACGTCGATGGGCAACCAGATCTACGCCCTGGAGCGCGGTGTCGACATCCTCGTCGCCACGCCGGGCCGGCTGCGCGACATCATCAACCGGGGCGCCTGCTCCCTGGAGAACGTCCAGGTCGCCGTCCTCGACGAGGCCGACCAGATGTCCGACCTGGGCTTCCTGCCCGAGGTCACGGAGCTGCTGGACCAGATCCCCGAGGGCGGCCAGCGCATGCTCTTCTCCGCCACCATGGAGAACGAGATCAGCACCCTGGTCAAGCGCTACCTGACCAACCCGGTCACCCACGAGGTGGACTCCGCCCAGGGCAACGTCTCGACCATGTCGCACCACGTCCTCGTCGTGAAGCCGAAGGACAAGGCGCCGGTCACCTCCGCCATCGCCGCCCGCAAGGGCCGCACCATCATCTTCGTCCGCACCCAGCTGGGCGCCGACCGCATCGCCGAGCAGCTCGTCGACGCGGGCGTCAAGGCGGACGCGCTGCACGGCGGCATGACCCAGGGCGCGCGCACCCGCGTCCTGGAGGACTTCAAGCGGGGCTACGTCAACGCGCTCGTCGCCACCGACGTCGCCGCGCGCGGTATCCACGTGGACGGCATCGACCTGGTCCTGAACGTGGACCCGGCCGGCGACCACAAGGACTACCTGCACCGCTCGGGCCGCACCGCGCGGGCCGGCAAGTCCGGTGTCGTCGTCTCGCTGGCCCTGCCGCACCAGCGCCGCCAGATCTTCCGCCTGATGGAGGACGCGGGCGTGGACGCCTCGCGCCACATCGTGCAGGGCGCGGGCGTCTTCGAGCCGGAGGTCGCCGAGATCACCGGCGCCCGCTCGCTCACCGAGGTCCAGGCCGACTCCGCGAACAACGCCGCCAAGCAGGCCGAGCGCGAGGCCGCCGAGCTGACCAAGCAGCTGGAGCGCGCCCAGCGCCGCGCCGTCGAGCTGCGCGAGGAGGCCGACCGCCTGGTGGCCCGTGCCGCCCGCGAGCGGGGCGACGACCCGGAGGCCGCGGTCGCCGAGGTCACCGCCGAGGCCGAGGCCGCCCTCGCGGCCGCCGCCGTCTCCGTGCCGGAGCAGCCGTCCGTCCGCGAGGACCGGCGCGACGACCGGGGCAACTACGACCGCCGCGACAACCGGGGCGGCGGCTACCGCTCCGGCGGCGACCGCCGCGACGACCGCATCGGCGAGCGCTCCGGGCGCCCCGCCGGCAGCGGCTACCGGGGCAACAGCGACCGCCCCTCCTTCCGCAGCGGCAACGACCGTCGTGACGACCGTCCGTCGGGCGGCTTCCGCTCGGGCGGCGACCGCCGCGACGACCGGGGTGGCCGTTCCTTCGACCGCCGCGACGAGCGCCCCTCGTTCAACCGCGACCGTCGCGACGACCGCCCGTCCGGTGGCTACCGCTCGGGCGGCGACCGCCGCGACGACCGGGGTGGCCGCTCCTTCGAGCGCCGGGACGACCGCGGTGGCTTCCAGCGCCGTGACGACCGTCCCTCGGGCGGCTTCCGCTCGGGCGGCGACCGCCCGTACAACCGGGACCGCCGCGACGACCGCCCCTCCGGCGGCTTCCGCTCCGGTGGCGACCGTCCCAACGGCCGCCGCGACGACCACCGTTCGACCGGTACGAGCACCGGCTCCTTCGGCCGCCGCGACGACAAGCCGCGCTGGAAGCGCAACGGCTGAGCGTACGGCTGAGCGTACTGAGGACCCCCTGAAGGTCTGCTGAGAAGCGGGCCCGTCCCCCCGGACGGGCCCGCTTCCGCATGGTCCGGCGAAGTCCGCGCCGACCTGCGCGAACGCCCCTATTGAACGGGTTCGAAATCAAGGTTGGCGTGTCCGCGTCTGCTGCTAGAGTTCGCCGCATCTGCTCGGGGGTGGGTGCAGGCGGCGACCGCCGCACCGCGTAGGCCGCAGGCGTGTTCCGCCGGCCTCTCCCCGTGCCCTGTTCCCGGGGAGGACCTGCACAGTGACCCGCACTTCCAACGGGCGGGGACGCCGCCGCGCGTCCGCGCGCATCGCCCTGCTGGTCACCCTCGCGATGACCGCGGGGACGGGCGCGCTGTCCACCGCTACGGCAGCCGCCGACACGGCGCCCACCGCGGCCGCGGACCTCGTGGTCGTGAAGCCCGGCGCCCGCTTCGTACCGCGGCAGACACACGTACTGAACGCCGGCGACACCGGCTTCCTGACGGCGCGTGAGGGCGACGACCGGTTGCGCTGGACCGATTACGCGTCCGGCGCGCAGACCGTCCTGGACGAGCGGCTGCCGAAGCCGCTGGAGTACGACCCCGAGGCCGTGCGCACCCGCGGCGACTGGCCCACCGGATTCGGGCAGGGCTCCGACACCGTGGCGGTGTACGCGGCCGGCCCGAGCCCGCACGTGACGCTGCGGCAGCGCGCCGGCGAGGGCCCGGCCACCGTCGTCGCGATCCCGGAGGGCCAGAGCTACGTGGGGACGTACGGCACGACCGTCCTCACCCGCACCGGCCCCCGGACCGCCGCGACCGGCCTGCACCTGCTGCGCGCCACCGAGAGCGGGGTCGAGGACCGGGCACTGGAGGGGCTGCCCGAGGGATGGCGGCTGACGGTCTCCGAGGGCGACGCCCGCTCGGTCGTGGTCCGGGGCATCCTCTGGGAGGGCACGACGATGTCCCAGGGCTGGTGGCTGGTGGACCTGGCGAGCGGGAAGCTCCGAGCCCTGGACGAGCACGCCTCGTCGGTCACCCTGGGCACGGACACCGTGCTGGAGTACGGCTCCTACGCCGCCCGGCTGCTCGACCGCGACGACCCGTCGGTCGAGCTGCGCGCGTACGACCTGCGGGACCAGTCGCACATAACCTCCCTCCGGATGCTGGGTGACACCCTCGTCGGGGTCCTGCCGGCGAACCCCGGGAACAACGAGTACCGCGGCAACCCCCTGGACGTCATATCCGAGGACGGCCGGACCACCGAACAACTGCTCGCCGTCGCCCACACCGACCTCACCCGGACGCCGGACGGCTCCCTCCTCGTCGCCGGCGCCGAGACCGGCGGCTACGAGGGCGCCCTGGACTGGGGCTACTACCTGTTCACGGAGGCCGCGGACGGCACCGTGCAGCGCACCCGCGTCGCGGACATCGAGGACATGCCCGCGCAGCCGGCGGGCATCGCGCTGGGCAGCGGCATCCTCACCACGGCGGACGACTCCCGCCTGTTCCAGCCGGGCACCTACATCGGCGCGTACCGGAGCACCTGGCTCAGGACCTCCGGCCGCCCCGAGGAGATCCGTACGACGGTGGACGGCCTCACCGGCGGCCGGGACGCCGACTGCGGCTGGGGCGGCGACGACCCCTACTGCGTCACCCTGTTCGCGAGCGGCGACGGGTTCCACGGCCGCAAGCGGGACACCGAGCAGCACCAGACCATGCTGTTCCGCAACGGCGACGGCGCCCGGGGCCCCCGGCTCAACACGGGCCTGATGAACCCCGAACTCGTGGACCTCTCCGGCCGCTACGCGGTGGTGAACGAGGCGTCCGGCAACCACAAGAAGCTCGTCGAGTTCCACGCGGGCACCGACTCCGGCAAGGTGCTGGACGGCCGCACCCTGGAAGCCGCCGCGCTGTGGGGCAACACGCTCTGGAGCAACCTCCCCGACTCGCCGACCGTCACCTCGAAGAACGTGACGACGGGCGCCGCCGGAACCTCGTTCACCACGCCCGACAAGTGCGTGCCGGACGAACTGCAGGCCGTGGGCCGCTGGGTCCACTGGTCGTGCGGCTCCGGCTGGCCGCGCGGCGCGGGTGTCTACGACCGGCAGACGGGGAAGACCACGACGGCCCCCGACGCCGACACCCTCCTGGCCGACGGCTATTTCGTCACGCACGAGGAGGGCGCCGGGCTCACCCTGTACGACCTCCACGCCGGGCTGCCGTCCGGCGGCACCTACGCCGGCCTCCCGCAGCGGAAGCTGGCCGGCGAGGCCGACCTGGACCCGCGCAGTGTGCGCCGGTCCGGCTGGACCGTCGACCGCTTCGGCGGCCATGTCGCGTACACCGGGAAGGACCGGCTGGTCCGCGTCGTGCCCACGGGCGTTCCGGCCTCGGCGCTGTCGGTGATCGACGCGGTGGCGCCGGGCGGTTCGCTGGACCTGCGGGCCTCCGCCCCGGGCCTGCGGGGCTCCTGGTGGCTGTCCAAGCCCGCCGCGTCCTGGCGGCTGACGGTGCGGAACACCGCGTCCGGGGCGACGGTGCGCACACTGACCGGCGGGGAGGCGCGCGGCCTGATCACGGCCGCGTGGGACGGGAAGACCGCCGGTGGCGGGTACGCCCCCAACGGCGCGTACACCTGGACCCTGACCGCCGTGCCCGCGGACGGGGTGGGCGCCGCCCTGACCGTCTCCGGCGGCGTGAGGGTGACCGGCGGGGCCGCCGTCGCGCGGGACTTCGTCAAGGACGACGGCTTCGGCGACCTGCTGGCGTTCACCCCGGCCGGGCGGGCCGACTGGCGGGCCGGTACGGGCACGGGGACGGGCCGCGTCGAGGACAGGGTGTCGGCCTCCGGCTGGACCGGCGACCACACCGTGACCGCCGCCGTGCCGTTCGAGGACATCAGCGGCGACCGCTGCAACGACGTCCTCGTCCGTACGAAGGCCGGCGAGCTGCGCGCGTACAAGCCGGGCTGCGGAGCCGCGCTCACGCCCTCCACGCCGTACCGGAGGATCGGCACCGGCTGGAACATGTTCGACGCCCTCACCTCGCCCGGCGACATGTCGGGCGACGGCCGCGCGGACCTGCTGGGCCGCACGCCCGCGGGCGACCTGTACTTCTACCGGGGCCGGGGCGACGGCCTGTTCGAGCCGCGCGTGAAGATCGGCTACGGCTGGCACAAGTACCTCCTCGCCGGCATGGGCGACATGGACGGCGACGGCCTGGGCGACCTGTTCGCCCGGGACCGCTCCGGCAACGTCTGGCGCTACCCGGCCACCGGCGACGGCGCCCTCGGCGCCCGCGTCAAGCTCGGCTACGGCTGGACCATGTACGACACGTTGGTCGGCTCCGGCGACCTGAACGGCGACGGCCGCGCGGACCTGCTCGCCCGCGACACGTCCGGCGTCCTGTGGAGCTACCGGGGCACCGACCGGGGCACCCTGGCGGCCCGCACCAAGGTCGGCGGCGCCTGGCAGATGTACCAGCACCTGTTCTGACCCGCCGTCCACCGCGCCGCGCGGCCGATACCCGATCGGCTGCACGGCCGGGGCGGGCTATGCTCGGGGGTGATGTGCCGAGGGCCGTTAGCTCAATTGGTCAGAGCAGCGGACTTTTAATCCGTTGGTTGTGGGTTCGAGTCCCACACGGCCTACCGAACATCGGGGCGGAACGCTCCCCCTGAACAGCGAAGGAGCGCCCCGTCCGGCTTGTGCCGGGCGGGGCGCTCCGTCGTGTGCGGGGTCAGTCGCAGTAGTTGGTGGTGTACGAGGCGACGACCGGGCTGCCCTGGTCGCGGTCGCCGTTCTTGTAGATGACGTAGCGGCCGTTGGTGGCGCGGTACAGATCGAGGTCGTGGGCCGCGCCGTCGTAGCGGACGCGGAGGTACTGGCCGTCGGCGGTGCTGCCGGAGACGTAGCGGAGCTTGCTGTCGGCGCGGCCGAAGGTGTTGTTGCCGACCCGGCCGTCGGCGCTCAGGCCCCAGGTGGCCTGGAGCTTCTTGGTGGCGTACGTGGTGTTGGGGCCGAAGTTCCCGTCGATGTCCGAGAGGTCGAAGTCGGAGCCGTTCGACTCGTTGGCGCCCTCGGCCCACAGGATCTGCTGCCAGAGGCAGACGGCCGACGAGCTGGAGTAGGAGGAGCTGGACAGCTCGCCCTCGTCGCCGAAGTCGTCCGTCCAGGTGCCGGCGCCGCTGATGTAGCCGCCGCTCGCCGAAGCGGAGGCGGGCGAGGCGCTGACCGCCAGGGCGGTGGCGGCGAGCGCGGCCACGACGGTGGCGCCGAGGCGGGTGCTCGTCATGCGGAGGTTCATCGGTCTGTTCCCCGTTCGTCCGGTGGTGCTGCGGGCGTTTGCAGACCCATCGTCGGGGCGGCGGAGGGCCACGGGTACCTGCATAGTTGCAGGGTCGGGGTTCAGGAGCCCGCCGGGCCCCTGCGCAGCGCGCGCCAGGTCGCGGGGCCGACCATGCCGTCGGCGTCCAGGCCCGCCCGGGTCTGGAACGTGACGACGGCCTGGTGGGTCATCGGGCCGAAGTCGCCGTCCACCTCGCCGACCTCCGTGACGCCGTGCAGGTACCGCAGGAGGCATTGCAGCTCGCGGACCTGGCTGCCGCCGTCGCCGCGCTGGATGGTGAAGTCCCAGGTGCCGCTGTTGCCGGCCATGTAGCCCGTACGGTGCGAGGCGTCCTCGTACAGCACCGGCCGTTCGCAGGTCGGGGGCTCGGCCGCGGCCGCGTCCGGGTCCCAGGGCGAGGCGAGCAGCAGCGCGGCCGTGCCCGCGACCGCCGCCGCGAGAGCCGTGACGAGCGCGGGGCGGGTCCACCGCCGGGGCCGCAGCCTGGGCAGCCGGGCCGAGCGTGCGGCACCGGCGGCGGCCTCGACCCGGCGGAGCAGGTCCTCGGTGCCGGTGGCGCGGGCGCGGTGGTCCGGGGCGAGGCAGTCGTGCAGGATGTCGCGCCAGGCGTCGGGGAGGGCGGGCGAGAGCCGCAGCCCCTCGGTGCCGCGCGCGTACCGGGTCGCCGCGTCGGCGCGGGCCTCGGCGGAGGCGCCGGGGAGCGGGAACTCGCCGGTCAGGACGACATGGGCGAGGACGCCGAACGCCCAGACGTCGGCGGAGGGGCGTATGCGGGTGCCGCGCTCGTCGACGACGGGCCAGAGCAGTTCGGGCGGGGTGTAGTCGGGGGTGGCGAAGGCCGGGGTGTAGGCGTGGGTGCCCTGCATCTCGGCCGCCATGTTGAAGTCGGCGAGCCGGGCGGAGCCGTCCGCCATGAGCAGCACGTTGGCCGGCTTCAGGTCGCCGTGCACCCAGCCCGCGTGGTGCAGCTGGTGCAGGCCCTCGCAGACCTGGGCCAGCAGGGCGGGCCCGGCGTCGGGGACGGCGGTACGGGCGAGCAGGGCGTCCAGGGAGCCTTCGGCCCGTTCCAGTACGAGGACGGTCGCGCCGTCCAGTTCGGGGTGGTCCGGGTCGTCGACGGTCAGGGTGTCGTACATCCGGATCAGCCGGGGCGAGCGCAGCCGCCGCAGCAACTGCACCTCGCGCTCGGCGAGGTCGCGCAGATGCTCCAGCTGGCGCGGGGTGCGGGTGCCGGTGGGCAGGAACTTGAGCGCGGCCCGGAGCGGGGGCCCGCCGTCGCGCGAGTCCTCGGCGCCCCGTGCGCCCTGTGCGCCGCGTGTGCCCCTGACGCCCCGTCCGTCCGGCCCGTCCCGTCCGTCCCGCTCGTCCTTCGGCTCCCGGTCGCGGGTCGCTTCGTACACCGTGGCGAACGCGCCCGACGCGATGGGCTCGCGTACCTCCCACGGCCCGACGCGGTAGCCCCTGGGCACGGGCACCGCGTACGGCGGCGCGGTCATCGCGCGGCCTCGGCGCGCGCGGGGCCGAGCACCACGAGGTCGTCCTCGCGGACCAGGTCGAAGCGCAGGGCGAGGGAGGCCAGGGACTCCTTCTTGCCGTGGGTGCGGCGGCCGGGCTCGGCGGTGTCCGCGTCGGGCCGCAGCCGGAGCTTGAGGGCGAGGTAGTCGATGTTCCAGTACACCGCCGAGCGGCTGGCCTTGGGCCAGCCGGGGCGCAGCCGCTCCACGATCTCCTCGACGGCGGGCAGCGGGGCGTTCGGCTCACCGCGCAGCCGGCGTTCGCACAGGGCGACGAGGACGGCGAAGTACCGTTTGGTGCGGTCCAGGGCGAACGCCGGCAGCGTACCGACGCCGTCGAGGCCCTGGCGGCGCACGCTGCGGAAGGCGTGCCGGGGCGCCCAGACGTCGAAGGTGAGCAGATCGCCGGCGGCGGGCAGGGTCACCCGCGACAGCTCGAACGGAACGGGCGCTTCCACCCGGCCAGGCGGCACCTTGACGTGTTCGCCGGCGCCCTCCGGGTTCTCCACGACGTAGGTCTGGTCCTCGCTGAGGTTGCTCAGCAGCCAGAACGTCCGGTGGGCCGTGATCTCACCCGCGTTGCGCGGGACGCCCGGGTGGTCGATGAGGAGGTCGCCGGGCCCGTGGCAGGCCCGGCCGAAGGCGACGCGTTCCCCCGAACCGATCCTGAGCTGTTCGGCGACGCTGCCGCACGAGGGTGGCACGATGATGACGCTGTACATGGAGTCGTCCCCCTTCCCCGGCTGCCCGGGGTCGTTCTCTCCAGCCAACTTCCCGGCAGAGTAGGGGAGTCGCAGGGGGACGGACGACGCATTCGGGCGGCCCGGCGCGTCATCCGGCGCGGGGCGCCGGGGCCGCTCGCCGGGCCGCCGGGTCGTTCAGACCAGGAGCTTCGACTTCGCCCGCTGGTACTCGTCCTCGGTGATCGCGCCCTTGTCCTTGAGATCGGCGAGTTTCGACAGGTCCTCGACGTGGTTGCCGCGATGGCCGCCGCCTCCGCCGCCGTCCGTTCCCGCCGCGTCCCTGATGTACGCCTTGAAGGCCGCGTCGCGTTCCTTCGCCTCCTGGATGTCCCGCTTGCCCATGGACTTGCCGCGGGCGATCACGTAGATCAGCACGCCCAGATAGGGCAGCACCAGCGCCAGGATCAGCCACCCCGCCTTGGCCCAGCCGCTCAGGTCGTGGCTGCGGAAGATGTCCATGATGACCCGGAAGAGGAGGAAGAGCCACATGACCCAGAGGAAGAACCAGAGCATCGTCCAGAACAGGTTGAGCAGGGGATAGTCGTCCATCGTCCACTCCCGTTGTCGCCGTCGAAATGACGGTGAATGACTGCGAATGACTGAATCCAAAATCAGTCATATCACCACATTCACTCCACTGCCCGGCGGTGCGGACCGCGCGAGGGAGCCCGGGAGATGAGAGGGACGGGGCGGGGCCGGCCGTCGCGCCGTGGTCATGGGGGCCGCGAACATGCCGTAGAGTTGTGTTCACCGACGCGGGGTGGAGCAGCTCGGTAGCTCGCTGGGCTCATAACCCAGAGGTCGCAGGTTCAAATCCTGTCCCCGCTACTGAACGATCAGGCCCGGTACGCAGACAGCGTGCCGGGCCTGACGCATTGCGGGGCCGGGCGGGCCGGTGGGTACGTGCGGCTTCGCCCCATCGGCGGCCGAGGAGTCGCCCGCCGGCCGCGCTGCGGTGAGGCTGGAGGGGGTGCGCGGTACCGTCCGCGGCAGCACCGGGCAGGAGACCGCAGGTGGGGAAGTGGGCGCGACGGTGGCGAGGGCATGGTGGCGACGCGGGCAGCCGCCGGTTCGTCCGGGTGCTTCCGGTGACCATGATCGTCGTCGGGGTGGTGTTCGACCTCCTCACCCCGGCTGCCTTCACCGCCGTCCCGATCTTCGCGGCCGCCCCGCTGATCGCCGCCCCCTTCTTCGGTACCTGGTCGACGATCCGGATCGGGGCCGCCGCGTTGATCGCCGTCGCCGCCATCCGGGTCGGCACCGGGGCGCTGGCGGGTGCGGTCCCGTTCATCGAGATGCTCACCGTGCTCACGGTGGCTGTCCAGGCCCTGGTGATCAACCGGGTCGTGCTGCGCGGCAACGAGCGCCTGGCGTCCGCCCGGATGATCGCCGAGACCGCCATGCGGGCCGTGCTGCCGGTGCCGCCTGAGCGGATCGGGGGACTCCAGTTGGCCGCGCGCTACGAGGCCGCGCAGGCGGACGAGTTCGTCGGAGGTGACCTGTACGCGGCGGCCGACACCCCGTACGGCGTGCGCCTGGTGCTCGGTGACGTACGCGGTAAGGGTCTTGAGGCAGTCGGGGCGGTGGCAGTGGTGATCGGCGCGTTCCGGGAGGCGGCCGAGCAGGAGGAGTCGCTGGAGGGGGTGGCGCAGCGGCTGGAGCATGCCTTGGCGCGTGAATCGACACGGGACGGACGCCTCGACGCGCTGGAGGAGTTCGTCACCGCCGTGCTCGCGGAGATCCCGCCGGGTGCGCGGACCGTACGGATGGTGAACTGCGGCCACCCCGACCCGCTGCTGCTGTACGGGGACGGGGCGGTGGAGGCGCTGACGCCCTCGGAGCCGGCGCTGCCGCTGGGCATGGGCCTCGGGGTGCGGGCGGGCCGCGCGGACGAGTGGGGGATGCCGCCCGGCGGGACGCTCCTGTTCTACACGGACGGCCTGTCCGAGGCGCGGGACGCGGACGGCGTCTTCTACGACCCGGCGGAGCGGTTGCGCGGGCGCCTGTTCCCCGGCCCCGAGGAGCTGCTGTCGGCGCTCGCCGACGACGTACGGCTGCACACCGGGGGCGAGTCGACGGACGACATGGCGCTGCTCGCGGTCGCCCGGCAGGCGAAGGGGCAGCCCGACCGGCGCAGGACGGTGAAGATCGTCAAGCGGGACACCACCCTGAGTGACTGAGGGGCCTCGCTCCGCATAACATTTGACGCACCGTCAGAAACCGCGTAGTGGGTGATCGCTGATCAACTCGCCCGGTTCCGCCCGGCTCTGTCCCGTAAAGTCCAGGCCGTAGGCATGAACGATCAGGGGGAACAGCTTGGAATCGGAGCCGTCTGTCTATTAACGTTCGATAACGCAGCGCGGTTGTCCCAGCCGTCGTCAGTGGCGGCACCGTGCGCGAGCGCCGAATTCCGCAAGGGAACCGGGGAACCACCAACATGGGGTGAATCGGGCGAACCTGCCTTCACAAGAGGCGGAGGAACCCGTAGGAGACCTTCCTGCTCCGAACCCGTCAGCTAACCCGGTAGGCGAGAAGGAAGGAAAGGAGTGCGCCCGCGTGGCGTCCAACAAGCCTGCCCCCGAAGCCCCCTCACGGTTCGTGCCCGAGTACGGCGCCGATTACGCGGCCGCCCCCGGCACCCCGTACTTCCCGGAACAGGGCGGCGACCACGCCACCGATCGGGACAACGGCTTCGGCACCGACGCCGGTTACGGCAGCGGCTTCCGCACCGAGGAGACCGCCCCCGAGCGCACCTGGGACGAGTGGAACCCCACCGAGGAGACCGTCCGCCCCGTCCGGGGCAAGCACCGCGTCGCCAAGCAGCGCAACGCTCTGGCCCGTAGCTCCACCGTCCTCGGTGTCGGTGTCATCGCGGCCGTCGGTGCGGGAGGCATGGCCACCGCGCAGAGCAAGCCGCCGGTCTCCATCTCTCTTCCCGATTCCATCCAGGACAATCTCCCCGACGCCAAGTCCCTTCCCGGCGTGGGCGCGTTGTTCTCCGGCGAGGCCGAGACCGAGACCGAGGCCCCCGCGACCACCACGGCCGCCGCCCCGCTGACCACCGCCGGCATCACCACCGCCGAGGCCGAGCAGGGCACCACGGACGCCGGCGAGGCGCTGCGCGCCCGCATCCTCCAGCAGGCCGAGCAGCAGTCCGCCGCCGCCGACGCGGAGGCCAAGGCGGCCGCCGAGAAGGCCGCGGCGGAGAAGGCCGCCGCCGAGGCGAAGAAGCAGCAGGACGAGGCCGAGGCCAAGGCCGCCGCCGAGAAGAAGAAGGCGGAGGAGGAGGCGAAGAAGAAGGCCGAGGCCCTGCGCCTGGCCAAGCTCGCCGCCAGCTACTCCCTGCCCACCTCCTCGTACACGATCACCTCGACCTACGGCCAGGCCGGTTCGATGTGGTCCTCCGGCCACCACACGGGCCTCGACTTCGCGGCCCCGACCGGTACACCGGTCAAGGCGGTCCACGGCGGCACCATCACGTCGGCCGGCTACTCCGGCTCGTACGGCTACCGCACGGTGCTGGAGCTGGAGGACGGCACCGAGGTGTGGTACTGCCACCAGTCCTCGATCGGTGTCTCGATCGGCCAGAAGGTCACCACCGGCGACACCATCGGCCGGGTCGGCGCGACCGGCAATGTGACCGGCCCGCACCTCCACCTCGAGGTCCACACCCCGGACGGCACGGGCGTCGACCCGATGTCCTGGCTCCAGGCCCGCGGTCTGAACGTCTGAGCCCCGCTCGACGGATCGCGGCCCCACGAACCCCGGCAGCCCTGACGCACACCCCCCGACGTCAGGGCTGCCGGTCTGTGTACGGGTAGGGCCCGCCGTACGGATTCGGGGCGCGGTAGGGGTTCGCCGCGCTGTACGGGGCCGGAGGGCTCGCGTACGGGTTCGGAACGCTCGTGTACGGGTTCGGAACGCTCGTGTACGGGTGCGGGACCGGGCTGCCGTACGGCCTCGGCGTGCCGTGGGCGTGGTGCGGCCAGGGCGGCGGGGTGCCGGGCGGCCGGCGGTGCGTGGCGCGGGCCGCGTACGCCAGGGCGGGGCCCGCGATCTCCCGGCGCTGCCACAGATGGTGCAGCAGCTCCAGCTCGCGGGCGGCGAAGTCCGGGTCCGCCGTGCCCCGGCGGGCCTGCCGCCGCAGCAGGCCGAGGGTCGTCGCGAACGCCTCGTACTCCGCGACCGTGCGCGCCGCAGCCCTGCCCCGCTCCCTCGCGCCGGGCGGTGAGAAGGAGGCCGCGTGGGCCGGGTGGTACGGATGTCCGGGGAAGCCGCCCGCCGCCTCGTACCTGCGGCGGGCCGCGTTCCGGGCGAGGGCGCGGGCCCGCATCGAGGCGAGGGCGAGCGGTTCGGCCGGGGAGATCCATCCGGCCTCGGCGTAAGCGGGCAGCTCGACGGCCAGGGAGCGCAGCTCCCGGCGGCGGGCCCGGATCACCAGCCAGGTCACCACGCCGAAGACCGGGACCATGAACGTTCCGTAGACGATGTAGAAGCCGTACCGGCCGAACGTCGCCGAGCCGTTCCACAGGGCGTGCATGCCCATCGCGAGGAGCAGCCCGCCGAGCGGCGCCGCGATCCGCCGGACCCGTCCGCCCGGCGCGGCGCTCGCGGCGATGCCGAGGCCGATGCCGGTCAGCACGGTGAAGAGCGGGTGGGCGAAGGGCGTCATCACGGCCCGTACGAGGAACGTCGTCACGGTCGCCGAGGCGAAACCGGAGTCCGTCTGCTGGTCCTCGCCGAAGGCGTTGCCCAGATAGAGGATGTTCTCGGTGAAGGCGAAGCCCGTCGCGGTGAAGCCGGCGGCGACCGCGCCGTGCACCACCCCGGTGAACTCCCGTCTGCGGAAGAGGAGGAGCAGCAGGACGGCGGCGCCCTTCGCGCTCTCCTCGACGATCGGGGCTATGACCGTGGCGCCCAGGGTGTCCGCGTTGGCCGGGTCGGTGCCGGCTATCCACCGGGTCGCGAAGGAGTTGGCGAGGATCGCGACCAGGGCCGCCGCGCACGCTCCCCAGGCGAACGCGAACAGCAGGTTGCGCCACGGGCCGGGATCGACCCGGTCCAGCCAGCGGAACGCGGTCATCAGCACCGGGACGGGCAGCACGGCCAGGCCCAGGCCGACGAGGAAGCCCTCGGTCCCGGTCTGGTCGCGGACGAGGGCGAGGATCACCACCCCGCACAGCGCCAGCAGCGTGAAGACGGCGACCACCCGGAACGTGCGGTTGCGCAAGAGCGTGCCGACGCGGCGGGGCCGGTAGCGCCACTGCTCCCGGCCCGGCACGGCGGCCAGGATCTCGCCGACCCGCTGCTCCTGGAGCACCGGGACGGACGGCTGATCCCGCCGTTGTCGCTGAACAGACCCGTCGGACACCCTTCGCACCCTAACGAGCGGCACCGACAGCGGCCACGGTGCGTCGGGACGGGTCAGACGCGGGCGAAGAGGAGGTCGTGGACCACATGGCCCTTCCCCAGGCCCTGGCCCTCGAACCGGGTCTGCGGCCGGAACGCGGGGCGCGGGGCGTAGCCGCCGCCGGCCACCGTGTTCTCGAAGCGGGGGTGGGCGGTCAGCACGTCGAGCATCTGCTCCGCGTACGGCTCCCAGTCGGTCGCGCAGTGCACGATCGCGCCGGGCTTGAGCGGGCCGGCCACCAGGTCCAGGAACTCCGGCTGGATCAGCCGGCGCTTGTGGTGGCGGCTCTTGGGCCACGGGTCGGGGAAGTACACGCGCAGCCCGTCCAGGGACTCCGGCTCCAGCATTTCGCGCAGCAGGATGATCGCGTCCCCGTTGGCGACCCGGACGTTGGTCGAGCCGTTGCGGTCGGCGAGCCCGAGGAGGTTGCCCTGGCCGGGCGTGTGCACGTCCACGGCGAGGATGCCGGTGCCCGGATCGTCGGCCGCCATCCGCGCGGTGGCCTCGCCCATGCCGAAGCCGATCTCCAGCACCACCGGGAGCCCGTCGAACATCGTGGGCAGGTCCAGGACGCGCAGCCCGTCGATGTCCAGGCCCCACTTGGGCCACAGCCGTTCCAGGGCGTTCTGCTGGCCGGGTGTGACCCGGCTGCGGCGCGGCTGGAAGCTGCGGATGCGGCGCTCGTGGTGCGAGCCGGCCGGGTCCGCGGCGGGTCCGCCGGGGAAGCGGGGCTCCTGGCGCATCCGGCGCGCCCGCTCCAGGGACGCGATCCGCAGGTCGTCCGGGATTCCGGCGGTGGTGGGCGCGGTGCCGTCCGGGGTGGGCGTGGTGCCGTCCGGGCCGGCGGGGGTGCCGGGCGTCGGGCGGGAGGGGTTCATGGGCTCAGACACAATGCCCTGATTCTACGGGGCGGCCCGGAGGCGGGGCGTCCGTTCGGTGGCCGCCCCGGCCCGGAGCAGGGCCCGGCGGGCCACCTCGCGGCCGATGGGCAGGGCGGCGGTGGCGGCGGGCGACGGGGCGTTCAGCACATGCACGGTGTGCGGGGCCTCGCGGATCAGGAAGTCGTCCACCAGGGTCCCGTCCCGGAGGACGGCCTGGGCGCGGACCCCGGCGGGCGAGGGGCGCAGATCGTCCTCGGTGACCTCGGGCAGCAGGCGCCGGACCGCTTCGGTGAAGGCACGCTTGGAGAGCGAGCGGTGCATCTCGCCCGCGCCGTAGCGCCAGTGCCTGCGGGCGATCCGCCAGGAGCCCGGCCAGCTCAGCGTGGACAGCAGCTCGCGGGGCCGGACGACCGAGCGGTCGTAGCCCTCGCGGGCCGCCGCCGGCACCGCGTTCGGGCCGATGTGGACGGAGCCGTCGAAGCCGCGGGTCAGATGGACGCCGAGGAAGGGGAAAGCCGGATCGGGCACCGGGTAGACGAGCCCGCGCACCAGCTCGGGCCGCGCCAGCTCGTAGTACTCCCCCCGGAACGGCACGATCCGCATCCCCGGGTCGTCGCCTGCCAGCCGGGCGACGCGGTCGCAGTGCAGCCCCGCGCAGTTGACCAGGACGCGGGCCCGGACCACCAGGCCGTCGGCCGTGCGCACGGCGACGCCCCAGGGGCGGCGGTCGATCGCCGTGACCTCCGCGCCGAACCGGATCACGCCGCCCGCGCCGCGCACCTCGTCGGCGAGGCGAGCGGCGACGGCCCGGAAGTCGCACACGCCGGTCGTGCCGACCCGGATCGCGGCGAGGCCCCGGACCTTCGGCTCGTACTCGGCGATCTGCGCGGGGCCCAGCTCGCGCACCGGCAGCCCGTGCTTCCGGCCGCGCTGGACCAGGGCGTGCAGCCGGGGCAGCTCGGCGCGGTCCGTGGCGACGATCAGCTTGCCCGTGACGGCGTGCGGGATGGCGTGCTCACGGCAGAAGTCGACCATCTCCGCACCGCCGGTCAGCGCGTACCGGGCCTTGAGCGAGCCGGGCGGGTAGTAGATCCCGCTGTGGATCACCCCGCTGTTGCGGCCCGTCTGATGGCGTGCGGGGCCCTTCTCCTTCTCCAGGACCGTCACCCGCGTCCCCGGCGCGGTCCGGGTGAGCGCGTACGCGGTCGACAGGCCGACGATCCCGCCGCCGATCACCAGCACGTCGCAGTCGTACGCCGCGTGCGTCATCATCACGCCACCTCCCACCCCGATAGTGCACTGACCCACTGACAACGCACTCAAACCCGCACGGCCCCGGTGGTGCTTCCCGGAGCGGAATTCCCCCGGCCGGCGCCGGCTCCCTACGCCTGGGCGACCAGCAGGGGGCGGGCGCGTTCGCGCAGCTCGGCGACGCGGGGCTCGTCCCCGTACGGTTCCAGCCGGTGCAGCAGGTCGCGTACGTACTCGGTGGTGCGCGCGGAGGAGATGCGGCCCGCCACCTCGACGGCTCGGGTACCGGCCGCGCAGGCCGCGTCCAGGTTGCCCGACTCCAGCTCGGCGACGGCGGACACGACGAGCCGCAGCCCGTGCGAGCGGACGAATTCCTCGGTGGGCCGGGACAGCGCCTGTTCGGTGAAGCGGCGCACCTGGCGCGGGGCCTTGAGGTCGAGATGGCACTCGGCGGCGTCGGCCGCGAATCTGTCGTACGAGTAGAAGCCCAGCCAGGCCGGGTCGGCGTCGCCCTCGCGGGACCGCTCCAGCCAGCTCTCGGACGCCTTGAGCGCGGCCCCCGCGGCCGGCGCGTCGTTCGCCTTGGCGTGGGCGCGGGCCTCGACCAGGCGGAAGAAGCTCATGGTGCGCGCGGTCGCGAGGCCCCGGTTGCGCTCGACGGCGGCCTGCGCGAGGTCCACGCCCTCGTCGGCGAAGCCGCGGTAGGTCGCCTGGAGCGACATGGACGCCAGGACGTAACCGCCGAGCGGTACGTCGGCCGCCGCCCGGGCCAGGCGCAGGGCCTGGATGTAGTAGCGCTGGGCCGCTTCCTGCTGGCCGGTGTCGAAGGCCATCCAGCCCGCGAGCCGGGTCAGCTCGGCCGCCGCGCCGAACAGCGCCCGGCCGACCTCGTCGCTGTACGAGCCGAGCAGCAGCGGAGCCGCGTCCACGCGTAAGCACTCCGGGACCATCGAGGAGCGCCAGTCGCCGCCGCCGTACTTGGAGTCCCAGCGGCGCGCGTCCTGGGCGGCCTCGCGCAGCTTGGACACATCGCTGTGCCCCACGCGCAGCGACGAGGCGTCGGCCGCGGCTTCGGGGCCGGGCTGTGCGGGGATGAGCAGGCTGTGGCCGGGGACCGGCGGGGCGCCGTTGCCGGCGGGGGCGCCGGGCTGCGCGGGTGCGCCGGTGGTGCCGTGCGCCCCCGGTGCGCCCTGTGCGCCGGGCGGCTGTCCGCCGACCGCCGCCGGGGTCCGAGCCACCGACGGGTCGGCGGGGGATATCAGCCAGCGGGACGCGGGCGTGGCGTACGCGCTCACGGAGAAGGAGCCCGCGAGCGACTGCCAGATCCCACCGCCGCCGGCCCGGCGTCCGGCCAGATCCAGCCGGTACAGCTCCGTCGCCGACCGCACCGCCGCGTCGACGTTGCGCGGGAAGGCCAGGCCGACCTCCGGCGCCGGATCTGCGTCGGCGAGCCCGATCTCGTGCAGCGGGACGGGCCGGCCGAGCTTGGCGCCGATCGCCGCCGCGATGAGATGGGGCGCGGCGCCCTGCGGGACCATGCCCTTGGAGACCCAGCGGGCCACCGACGTCTTGTCGTACCGGAGGGTCAGACCGCGCTGCGCACCGAGGTCGTTGACCCGCCGCGCGAGCCCGGCGTTACTGATTCCCGCGAGGGCGAGAACGGTGCCGAGCTTCTCGTTCGGTCCGCGTTGCTCCCTGGACATGGCCACCCCTCGACACACAGACGGCAGCCGCGTCACCGTCACGGCGCGCGGCATTCGTACCGTGTTCTCCCCAGGGACGAAGCCCGTCACTCCGCCCGCACACGCATTTGGCCGTGCCACGGGGAATATGCCGCCCTGCCGAGAACATCAGTGCACCCAGCGTAGTTCGTCGCATCCCTACCGTTAAGGGCTGGACGTCCGTATGGCGGGATTGTTGTCCACGCCGACGGGACGCGGGGAACGCGGGGACGACAGGTGACGTGAGTGGCGCATGGGACAGCAGGGGCGAACGCGCGACGGAGGAGGAGCGGCGGACGGGCGGAGGAGGAGCGAGGGGAATGAGGGGGCGCGGGGGAGGGTACGCGGAGGTCTGCCGGCCCCCGTCCCCGACCGGCCCGGAGTGGTGTGCGGACCGCTCGCGCCGCTGCTCCGGGCCGCCCGCCGCCGTGCTTCCCGACCCCGCCGACCAGCGCCGACCGGCGCGCGGGCGTACGGATGCGGAGCCGTTCCCCGTCGCTCCCGGCCGTCGTCGCGAGGTCCGTCGGTGGCGGTCCGCGTGTGCCCCCCGGTGTGTGGCCGTGCGCCCGCATGTGCGCTCTGGCCGGGCCTCGGGGGCGGCGCTTGCATGGGTGCTGCGTGGATCGGCTCGCTGTGCTGGAAGCAGGGAGCTGGGGGAAATCGCCGCCTCATTCCCCGCAGGCGGTGGGACCGGTCCGGGAGGCGAGGCCCGCCTCCCGGACCGTGCGTTCGGGGGTGCGGGGGCGTCCCGCGGGGGAGGACGCCCCTGTGGGGCCGGCCGGGCGGGCCGAGCGCGGATGCGCCGGCCGAACAAGGGCAGATGCGGATGAAGAGGGCGGCCGATCAAGAGGTCGGCGGTTCCCTCCGCGCGTGAGAATGGCCGGATCTCGACGGTCGGTCGGGGTCGGGCCGGGGGACGCGCGGGCATCCCGGCGACCGCGCCCACCGGGTGCGGGCACTGGCCGGAAGGGGGCGTTCGCGCCCGGCGGGAACGGGGAACACAACGCCCGCCCGTCGCCCCCGCGTTGCCCTCCCGGACGACGCGCGGAGGCCGCGCGCGGGACGCGCGCCCCGCCGTTCGCCCCACGGCCTTTGCCAGGGGCGCATGCGCGCACGACGTGCGCCGTCCGTAGCCACTCCTGCGCGCCGTTGTCGTGGCAGCATGTCCGCAACGGCGCCGATCGCCACCGGAGTTCTCCGGGTGCCTGCCTGCCGCGCCGTTTTTTTGTCCACAGCCTGTGGAGGCGGCGATGCGTTGGTTGGTGGGTTGGAGCAGTATCGCCGCGAGCTTCGGCACGGCCGGGGCGGTCGGCGGCGGTGACGACGGGCGCACGATGCACCCCGTGGGCTCCCAACTCCTGTGGAGCGACCCCGATCCGCTCTGGGCGGTCGGCGACTGGCGGCCCGACGAGATCCGCACGATCCGGGTGGACACCGCCGAAGGCGCCCCCACCGTCCGGCTCGCCGTCCTCGGCTGCTGCGGCGCCACCGACGAACAACTGCGCGTCGGCCTCCTCGCCGCGCGCGGCGGCGCCCTGCGCCACCTCACCGCATGGACCGGCAGCTACACGGCCGTCGTCCAGATCGGCCGCCGCATCACCGTCGTCGGCGACCTCGCCGGAGCCCGCCCCGTCTTCTACACCCCCTGGGCGGGCGGCACCGCGTACGCCACCGCCGCGCTGCCGCTGGCCGACCTGATCGAGGCCCAGCTGGACATCGGGCATCTGGCCGCGCTGCTGGCCTGCCCCGAGACCCCGGAGGCGCTGGGCGACGGCACCCCCTACGCGGGCGTGAAACGCATCCCGCCCGGCCACGCCCTGATCCTCCGCGAGGGCTCCCGCGAGATCACCGGCTACGAGGCCGTCGCCTCCCTCGCCGTCGCCGCGCCCGAACTCGACCCGGTGAGCGCCGTGGACGGCGTCCGCGACGCCCTGGTCGAAGCGGTACGCGCCCGGCTCCTGGCCCCCCGCCACGCCCCGGAGACCCTGCCCCCCGACCCCGGCCCGGTCCCCGGCATGGGGCCCGCCGAACGCCGCGCCGCTCGGGGCGCCCCCGTGCCAGGCATCGGCGCCGACCTCTCCGGCGGCAGCGCGTCGGCGACCCTCGCCCTGCTCGCCGCCGGACTCCCCGGACTGCCCGGCACGATCCTGGGCCACGGCACCGGCGCCGGGGAGCGGCTGCTCGCCGTCACCTTCAACGATCTGACGACCCGCGCCCACGAGCCCGAGCTCGAACGCGCCCGCGCCATCGCGGCCAACCCCCGCCTGCACCACGTCGTCGTCGCGGCCGGTGAGGAGGCCCTGCCCTACGCCGCGCTGGGCACCGGCGCGCTCACCGACGAGCCCGCCCCCTCCCTCGTCCTCGCCGAACGCCACCGCCGCCGGCTCTCCGCGGGCAGCGCCGACCACTTCGTGGGCGCCGGGGCCCGCCAGGTGCTCGACGCCCACCCGGCCCGCCTCGCCGACCTGCTCATGGACCGGCGCCGACGCCACCTGCTGCGCCCGGTCGCCGCCCTCGCCAAGGCCGAAGGCCCCACCGCCCAGTCGCTGTTCGTCCCGCTCACGGTCTACCGGGCGGCCCGCCGGCTCGCCCGTACGTCGTACCGGACCGGCCTCGAAACGGCCGCCGGACGGCTGCCCGAGGCCAACCGCCTCGCTCCGGGGCTCGACACCCCCGCCGACGCCTCGCTCGCCGCGCTCGCCTGGTCCCGGCCGGGACCCGCCGCCCGCTGGCTGACCGGGGAGGCGCTCGCAGAAGTATCGGTTCGTCTCCAGGAGGCGGCGATCCGCCCCTCCTCCGTCCAGCGCCCCGGCGAGGCACGGGCCCGCGCCGCACTCGCCCGCAGCGCCGCCGACCACCGCATCCTGGAGCAGGCCGCCGAGATCCGCTCCCAGCGGCTCCACGCCCCGTTCCTCGACAACCAGGTCGTACGCGCCGCCCGCGCGCTCCCCGAATCCCTGCGCGTCCAGCCGGGGGCCCGCGCGGCGATCCTGCGCCGCGTGCTGGCCGGCGCGGGCATCCACGAACTGCCTCCCGGCTGGGGCGCGCCCTCGCAGCACACCTCCACCACCGTGACCCGGACCGGGCTGCGCGCGGCGCTGCCCGAGCTGATCGCCCTCTTCGACGCCCCGCTGCTCGCGGACGCCGGACTGGTGGAGGCCCGCGTCGTCCGCAAGGCCCTGCGCGCCGCCTCCGAGGGCGAGCCGCTGCCGCTGGACGGCCTCGCCGATCTCGCCTCCACGGAACTGTGGCTGCGCCGCCTCATCTCCCGGCGCGGCACCTGCTGGACGGGCTCGGCGGCCCCCCGCCAGCGCGCGGTGGCCGGTGGTGTCGTCCCGGCCCGGCGCTCGCTCCAGGGATGAGCCGGGGGCGCCCACGCCCTTCGAACCCTGCTGGCCGGGCACGGCGCAGGACACAATGGTGACGTGCGGTATCTGATCCTGGGCGCCAGCGAGGCGCGAGACGAGAACGGTGACGCGCTGCCCCTCGGCGGCAGCAGGCTGCGCGCTCTTCTCGCCGCCCTCGCCCTGCGGCCGGGCCGCCCCGTCCCCGTCGCCGATCTGGTCGACGACGTCTGGGCGGACGAACCCCCGGCGGACGCACCGGCGGCCCTCCAGGCACTCGTAGGCCGGCTGCGCAAGGCACTCGGCCGGGAGGCGGTGGCCAGCACGCCGGGCGGCTACCGCCTGACGGCGGGCCCGCAGGACGTGGACCTGTACGAGTTCGAGCGGCTGGCCCGGCAGGGCGGCGCCGCGCTCGACTCCGGGTCGCTGGAGGAGGCCGCCCACGATCTGCGGAGCGCGCTCGCCCTGTGGCGCGGCCCGGCCCTGGCCGACCTCCCGGACGGCGACCACGGCCACGCCCTCCGCCCGGAGGCCCGCCGCCTGGCCACGCTGGAGCGCCGCATCGAGACGGACCTGCGGCGGGTGACGGCCGGCCGGGCCACCGCGCCCGCCTCCGCGCCCTCCGCCCCCTCCGCCGCCGATCTGGTCGCCGAGCTGACGGAGCTGGTCGCCGCCCACCCGTACGACGAGCGGTTCCGGGCGCAGCTCATACGGGCCCTGCGCGCCGACGGCCGACAGGCCGACGCGCTCGCCGCGTACGAGGACGCGCGCCGCGCCCTCGCCGAGGGGCTCGGCACCGACCCCGGACCGGAGCTGGCGGCTTTGCACCGCGAACTACTGGCGCCCGCGCCCGCGTTCACACCGGCTGCCGATGTGTTCACCGCCGCGCGGGCTGCCGGGTCCGTACCGGCTGGTGGCTTCGCCCAGGCTGCCGGGGCCGGGTCCGGGGCCGGGTCGGGGTCCGGGGCCGATGAAACCGGGTTGTTTCACGTGAAACCCGCCCGGAGCAATCTGCGCCCCCGGCTCACCTCCTTCGTGGGGCGCGAGCCCGAACTCCGTGCCATCCGCGACGACCTGACGCGCTCCCGGCTGGTCACGCTCACCGGCCCCGGCGGCTCAGGCAAGACCCGGCTCGCCGAGGAGGCAGCGGCCCGCCAGGAGCCCGCCTCCGGGCCCGGCACGGCCCCGCCCGAGGTCTGGATCGCCGAACTCGCGCCCGTGGAGGACCCGGAAGCCGTCCCGGACGCCGTGCTCTCCGCGCTCGGCCTGCGCGAGACCACGCTGCTGCGGGACAACACCCTCGACGGGGCACCCCCGCGCACCGACCCGGTCGATGTGCTGGTGGACCGGTTGGGCCACGGCTCCCGCCCCGCGCCGGTGCTCCTCATCCTGGACAACTGCGAGCACGTCATCGGCGCCGCCGCCTTACTGGCCGAGACCCTGCTGACCCGTTGCCCGCAACTGCGCGTCCTCGCCACCAGCCGGGAACCGCTCGCCGTCCCCGGCGAGTCCGTACGGCCGGTCGGGCCGCTCCCCGCCGACCCGGCGCACCGTCTGTTCACCGAGCGCGCCAGGGCCGTACGCCCCGGCTTCGACCCGGAACAGGGGCCCGCGCACGACGCGGACGCCGTCGCGGAGATCTGCCGCCGGCTGGACGGGCTGCCGCTGGCCATCGAACTGGCCGCCGCCCGGCTGCGTCTGCTCGGGCCACGGCAGATCGCGGACCGGCTCGACGACAGGTTCCGCCTGCTGACGGGCGGCAGCCGGACCGTACTGCCCCGGCAGCAGACCCTGCGCGCGGTGGTCGACTGGTCCTGGGACCTGCTGGACGAGGACGAGCGCACGGCCCTGTGCCAGGTCTCCGTCTTCGCGGGCGGCTGGGACCTGGCCGCCGCCGAGGCGGTGATCAGCACCCCGGCCGCGCCCGGCAGGCCCGCCGCCGACACCGCCGACCTGCTCGGCGCGCTGGTGGACAAGTCCCTGGTGGTGGCCGCCCCGGCGGCGGACGGCGCGATGCGCTACCGCCTCCTGGAGACGATCCACGAGTACGCCACCGAGCGGAGCGCCGAGACCCCGGACGTACGCGCCGCCGCCGAGCGCGCGCACACCGGGTACTTCCTCGCCCTGGTCGAGGAGGCGGAGCCGCTGCTGCGCTCCGGCGACCAGCTGCCCTGGATACAGCGCCTGGAGACCGACCTCGACAACATCCGGGCCGCCCTCCAGCGCACCACCGCGCCCACCGCACCGTCCGAAGCGGAGGCCGCCCGCCTGGTGCTGGGCATGGGCTGGTTCTGGTGGCTGCGCAGCTACCGCTCCGAGGGCCTGTCCTGGACCCAGCGGTCCCGTTCGCTCGGCCCCGAACCCACCGACGAGTCGGACCCCCGCTTCTGGCCCCGGATGAACCTGCATCTGCTGTGGTTCTTCTACGCGGCGGAGAGCGGGCACTCCGCGATGGCTCACGGCGACACCGAACTCCACGCGCTCGTGACACGGGTGGCCGACGTGTTCGCCACCTCTCCCACCCACGGCGTGCGCTTCCCCGGCCTGCTCTGGCCGATGACCTCCTATCTCACCGGTTCCTCGGAGGACACGCGGGGGAAGATCAACAAGGCGGTCGACAACGCCCGTGAGCACGGCGAACCGTGGGAGTACGGCGTCATCCTGATGTTCCGCGCGCACATGCTGGTGGACATGCCCGGCGGGATGCCCGGCATCGACGACGACCTCGAAGAACTGCGCGACCTGAGTCGGCGCGTCGGCGACCGCTGGATGCGGGCCCAGGTGGCCAGCGCGGTGGCCGAAGCGGGCATGATGCGCGGGCGTTACGAGGAGGCCCGGACGGCCTACGAGGAGGCGCTGGTGCTGTGCCGGGAGGTCGGCGCCCACGCCGAGGCGCCGTTCCACCTGGCCCGCCTCGCCGAACTCTCCTACCGCACCGGTGACCCGGCCGACGCCCAACGGCGGCTGGATGCCTCGGAGGCCGAGGCGGAGCGCCACCAGGCGCACGACGCCATGGCGTACATCCGCTATCTGCGCGCCACCATGGCGTTCTACCGGGGCGACATCGCGGAGGCCCGGCGGCATGTCACCGCCGCGATGGAGGAGGCCGGGCGCGGCGGCCCGCCGTCGCACTTCACGGTGGCGATGGCCGGTCTTGCGGCCCGGATCGCCGTGTACGAGCCGGAGCCCGGAGGCGGTCCGGCCGTGGGCGCGCGCGGGCTGGCCGAGTGCCTCGTGGCGGCGCGGGATGCGCAGTGCGCCGAGAGCGTCACGGGGCTGCTGGCGGACGGCGCGGTGACGGTCCTGGCGAAGCTGGGCCACCATGCGGCCGCCGTCCGCGTCTTCGCCGCCTCCGACGAGTGGCGGCGGGTGTCGAGCCCGAGGAGCGCGGGGGAGCGGGCCGAGATCGACGCGGCGGCGCACCTGTGCCGCGAGGAACTGGGCGCCGCCCGCTACGAGCGGGAACGCACCGTCGGCCGCGCGCTGAGCCTGGACGACGTCATCGACGTGCTGGATGAGGTCGTCGCGGAGGGGCCGGCCCTCAGCGGCAGCTGATGCGGGACGCGGCCCAGTCCGCGAGGGCGATCCCGCGGAACGGCCGCTCCGGCTCCACGACGAGGCGAATCCGCTGCTGCCCCTCGACGTTCACCGCGACCGGCACGGCGGGTTCGCCGCCGCGCAGCACCGGTGACTGCCACAGCCGCGTACCGTCACCGCCGAACACCGAGAACCGCATCGCGCCGAGCCCGCGCGTCAGGTCGTCGACCCCGGCCATCGCCTCGTACCGGGTGCACTGGCGGTTCAGCTGGATGACCACCGAGGAGCGGCTGCTGACGGTCACCCCGTGCGCGTACCGCGTGCCGCCGATCGACAGGTTGGAGCGCTGCCAGACCCAGCCGCTCTCGCCGATGACGACCTCGGGCGCGGTGTGGTCGCCGACGACGGTGTAGTCCAGCTCGTTGACCTGGTAGACCTCTGGCTCCGGCGCGGGAGGCGGCGGTGTCTGCGTGGGACTCGGCGTGGGCGTTGGCGTGGGCGTGGGTGTTGGGGTGGGTGTCGGTGTCGGGGTGGGTGTGGGCGTAGGGGTCGGCGTGGGCGGGGGCGGTGTGGGCTTCGGCGGTGTGGGAGCCGGCGGCGCGGGGCGCGGCGGCGTCGGCTCGGGCTTCGGAGGAGTCGGCTTCGGCGGTGTCGGCGAGGGCACGGCCGGCGCCACGGCCGGTGGCTTGGGGACCGGCTTCGCCTCGGGCCGGGGGCTGTCGTCGCCCACCAGGGCCCAGACGAGCCCGGCCGCCGCCGCGACGGCCACCGCCGCCGCGATCCCGGCCTTGGCCGGTGCGCCGAGCCCTTCGGAGGCCGCCGCGCCACCGGCCGAACCCGCCGAGGAGCCCCCGCCGGTCGCCGCCGCGGTGGCACCCGCCCCGGCGGCCCCGGCGGCTCCCCCGGCCACCACTCCGGCGGCCTTGAGGGCGTACCCGGCGGCGAACCAGCCGATGACCGCGACCGGAAGCAGCGCGGGGATACCGGCGTTGACCTGGGCCAGCTCGCCCGCGGCCACCCGGCACTTCACGCACTCGTCCAGATGGCTCCGCAGCCCGCGCTCCGCCCGCATCCGCAACCCGCCGCGCGCGTACGCGCCGAGCCGGTCCGCGTACCGTGCGCAGTCGCCGCCCGAGGTGAGCGCCTGGCTCACATGGGCCTGGAGGTAGGCCTGCTTGAGCCCTTCGCGGGCCCGGCTGGCCAGCACCGATGTGGCGTTCGCGGTCAGCCCGAAGAGCGGGGCGACGTCGCTGGGCGACTCCTCCTCGACGGTGGTGTGCCAGAGGACCGCCTGCCAGCGCTCCGGGAGGCTGCGGAAGGCCTGCATGGCCATCGACTGCTCGGCCTCGTGCATCGCCAGCACATCCGCGCCGAGGTCGAGGGTGTCCGCGTCCGACACCTCCGACGAGCGCGCGGCCTGGGCGGCGAACGCGGCGAAGTCGTCGACCAGTTGCTCGCGCTTCGCGGTCTTCGTCCAGGCGGCGGCCACATGGCGGACGGCCGTCATCAGATAGGCGCGTACCGCCTCCTCGGGCCCCTTGCCGCCCCGTACCGCCTGCAGGGTGCGGGCGAACACCTCGGCCGTCAGGTCGTCTGCGGTGTGCGCGTCCCGGCAACAGGTGCGGGCGTAACGGCGGACGGCCTGGGCGTGGCGCCGGAACAGCTCGTCGTACGCGAGGTCGTCGCCCTCGCGCATGCGCTGGATCAGCTCGGCGTCCGAGCCGCGTCCCGCCCGCTGCATCGGCACGGCGGCCGGCTGCTCCGCCGCTGCCCCTGCCACCGCCTTGCCCGGAGCCCCGGAGGCGTCCGGCGCGTCGTCGTCGGCGGCGGGCGGCCAGGGGCCCGGCAGGACCGTTCCGCCACTGTCGTCCTCGTCGACGTCGTGGTGACCGGGGACGGCCTGGCTCGGCACCTGATGGCCGGGCGGGCCGACCGCTCTCGTACCGTCGCCCGTGACGGACACACCGTCGTGCGACTCTTCCCTCTGCCCGTCACCGCTCATCGCGGACGCCCCCGTATGCGCCATCGGACCCGAATACCGGGCAAGCGTGCCACAGAGCGCCGAGGAGGCGGGCCCACAGCCCCGCCAACCACTCATCCGGGGACGCCTTCCCCGAATATGAGCCCTGGGCGGCACTCATTCGGGGAAGGGGCGCACCCCCGAAGTTGACGCCCGGACCCGCACCGGAGCCGGTACCCGCACGCGCGTCGCGCCCGCCGCCCGTCCCCCGGGCCGCGGGCGCGTACCCGTCACACGGGGCGGGAGCGCAGGCCCTCCAGCAGGATGTCCAGCAGCCGGGACGAGGCCGCCGCCTGCTGAGCCGCGTCCGGCAGCGAGGGCGCCGCCGTCGCGATGACCAGCAGCACGTCCGACACCGTCACATCGCGGCGCAGCTCACCCGAGGTCCGCGCGCGCTCGACCAGCCGCCCCACGACCTCCAGCAGTTCGGCAGCACCGGCGCCCAGGTCCTCGCCGCCCGTCTCCGGGGCGGGCCGCTGCCCGGCCGCCCGAGCCGCGCCGGTCTCCTGGCGCTGCTGGGGCACGCGGGGCTCGTCGCCCGCGGCCTCCCCGGCCGCGAGGCCACCGGCCTCGCCGACCGCCGTCGAGTCCTCCGGCTCCACACCGACCCGCAGTATCTGCGGCGGCAGCAGCCGTCCGGCCCCCGACGCCACCGACGTCCGCAGGAAGCGGGAGAGCGCCGACCAGGGCTCGTCCTCCTGCCCGAGCGCGGACCGGGCCTGATCGGTCAGCCGGGAGGTCTCCTCCTCGGCTATCCGGCGCACCAGCACGTCCTTGCTGGGGAAGCGCCGGTAGACCGTTCCCACGCCGACCCTGGCCCGACGGGCCACATCCTCCATCGGGGCGCCGTAACCCAGCTCCCCGAACACCTCGCGCGCGGCACGCAGCACGTGTTCCAGATTGCGCTGCGCGTCCACCCGCAGCGGGGCCGACCGCACATGCGCCGACGCGGAACCCATGCCGTTGTTCAGGGGGCTGCCCGCCGCCTGCGACGTGGTCGCCGGGCCGCCCACCCCGTTGAGGGTGCCGACTGCCCCGATGTGTCCGCTTTCTTCAGGCGCGACAGCAGTTGTCGGCCAATGCGATTCCTGAATATCCATAACTGTTCCCCCGGTTATGACGTCTCCCCCCGGAGACTCCCGCCGTGTCTGTCGAGCGCGGACCGATCGTCACCGTCCGACACCCTGACGACATACGAACATAGTTGAGCCAGGGTCAATTCAGAAGAGGGCAGTTCCGCCCGGAGCGCCCCCCGATCGGAGCAAGGACCGGTTGGTCACCACTTGAACCCCGGCCCTGCCGCGTACCGCGATGCCTGACCTGCGGGGCTTGCACACCAACGGTCCGGCCCGCGGAGGCGACCCGTTCACGAAGTCCGGTCACACAATTTGCCGGGGCTGTGGACAAACTCCGGTGCACGTTGCGTCATGGGGTGGTGATGGCTTCAGCTTCCGGGGGCACACCCCCCGGCCCCCCGCCGGGTGCGCGCGTCCTCGTCGTCGGCGGAGGCTACGTCGGGATGTACACAGCGCTGCGTCTCCAGCGGAAGCTGAAGCGGAGACTCAGAAGCGGTGAGGCCGAGATCGTCGTCGTCACGCCCGAGCCCTACATGACGTACCAGCCGTTCCTCCCGGAAGCGGCCGCCGGCTCGATCTCACCCCGCCACGTCGTCGTACCGCTGCGCCGCGTCCTGCCGCACTGCACCATCGTCATCGGTGAGGCGAAGAGCATCGACCACGCCAAGCGCACCGCCACCGTCACCACCCTCGCCAGCGGCGAGGACGGCACCGGCGCCCTGGAGATCGAGTACGACGAGATCGTCCTCGCCCCCGGTTCGGTCTCGCGCACCCTCCCCGTCCCCGGCCTCGCCGACCACGGCGTGGGTTTCAAGACGATCGAGGAGGCCATCGGGCTGCGCAACCACGTCATCGAGCAGATGGACATCGCCTCCGCCACCCGCGACCCCGACGTCCGGGACGCGGCCCTGACCTTCGTCTTCGTCGGCGGCGGCTACGCCGGAGTGGAGGCGCTCGCCGAACTGGAGGACATGGCCCGCTACACCTCGCGGTACTACCACAACATCAAGGCCGAGGACCTGAAGTGGATTCTCGTCGAGGCCACCGGCCGCATCCTGCCCGAGGTCGGTGAGTCCCTGGGCCGCTACGCCGTACGGGAACTGCGCGGCCGCAACATCGACGTACGGCTCGACACCCGGCTGGACTCCTGCGAGGACCGGATCGCCGTCCTCAGCGACGGCTCCCGCTTCCCCACCCGCACCCTCGTATGGACGGCCGGCGTCAAACCCGCCCCGCTCCTCGCCGCCACCGGCCTCCCCCTGGACGAGCGCGGCAGGCTCGTCTGCACCGCCCGCCTCACCGTCGAAGGCACCGAACACGCCTGGTCGGCGGGCGACGCCGCAGCCGTTCCCGACCTCACCGCCGCCGAAACCGGCCGCACCACCGCACCCAACGCCCAGCACGCCGTCCGCCAGGCCAAGGTCCTCGCCGACAACCTCGTCGCCGCGCTCGACGGCACACCCCTCACCGAGTACCGCCACGGCTACGCGGGCTCCGTCGCCTCGCTCGGACTGCACAAGGGCGTCGCGCACATCTACGGACGCCGGATGAAGGGCTGTCCGGCCTGGCTGATCCACCGCATGTACCACCTGAGCCGGGTTCCCACCTTCAACCGGAAGGCACGCGTCCTTGCCGAATGGACACTCGCGGGCCTCTTCAAACGCGAAATCGTCTCCCTCGGCTCCCTGGAGCATCCCAGGGCCGAGTTCGAACTCGCCGCAGGCCGCCGGCCGCGGCCCGACGGGGACGACTGTCAGTAGGGTCCGACACACTGGACGTGTGACCATGGGTGGGCCCGCATCTGCACAGAGTGACCCGGCCGGCAGCAACCGACAGTGACCAGCGAAGACCGCCCCCCGGGGCCGCCGAACACCCTGGCAAGGTGGGACGCCCCGGCAGAGGAAGCAGCCCGCCCGAGCGGACCAGACCGACACACGAGGCCAGAAATTCCGTGAACTTCACGCGTTGGAGCGCCCGCCTCCCCGGTACGCAGCGTCGCGCCGCCCGGGAGGACCACAGCTCCGTACCGGCGGCCCGCGCCGAGTACAACCGGGCCGAACCGGCTACGGGCCCGCCACGGGACAGACCCGCCGGAAGCCCCCTGCCCGGGGCGCCGGACCTGGAGGACCTCTCCGCCCGCGACATCCTGGGCCGGCTGCCCGCCCTCGTCGCCCTGGTGCACGGCCCCGACCACCGCATCGCCTACGTCAACGACGCCTACACCGCCGCCTTCGGCCCCCGCCCCTGCGGTGACCCCGCCGCCGAAGCGATGCCCGAGCTGACCGCGATCGGCCTGCTCCCCCTCATGGACCAGGTCCTGCGCAGCGGCACCCCGCGCACGGTCAAGTCCCGCAAGGCCACCGACGGCCGCTCGTACACCGTGACCTGCACCCCCGTACGGCCCGACGATGAGAAGGGCCGCGACAGCGGAGTCCTGGTGTACGCCGCCGACGTCACCGACCACGCCGAGGCCGCCGAACGGCTGCGCGCCAGCGAGGGCCGCCACCGCGAAACCGCCGTCACCCTGCAACGCTCACTGCTCCCGCAGGAGCTGGAACAGCCCGACGACCTGCGGATCGCCGCCACCTACCAGCCGGGCGGCACGGACGCCGCGGTCGGCGGCGACTGGTACGACGTGATCACCCTCGGCGCCGGCCGCACCGCCCTGGTCATCGGCGACGTCATGGGGCGCGGGGTGCGCGCCGCCGCCGTCATGGGCCAGCTGCGCACCGCCGTGCGCGCGTACGCCCGGCTCGACCTGCCGCCCCACGAGGTCCTCCAGCTGCTCGACGGGCTCGCCGCCGAGATCGACGCCAGCCAGATCGCCACCTGCGCCTACGCCGTCCACGACCCCAACGAGGGGCATCTCGTCTACGCCTCCGCCGGGCATCTGCCGATCCTGGTGCGCGAGGAGGACGGCACGGTGCGCCGTGCCGAGGACCCGATCGGGCCCCCGCTGGGCACCGGCGGCTGGCTCCACACCTCGGGCACGATCCCGCTGCCGCCCGGCTCCACGGCCGTCCTCTACACGGACGGGCTCGTCGAGCGCCGCAGCGAGGACATCGACGAGGGCGTGGCCGCGCTGGAGCGTGCGCTGTCCGGCGCGCGGGGCGCACCACAGGTGGTGTGCGACCGGCTGATCCGCTCCCTGAACGTCACCGCCGAGCACGACGACGACGTGGCGGTCCTGGTCGTCCAGCACCCCGCGCGCACGGGCGCCGCCGCCGAGCTGTTCCACAACGCCTCGCTCGACCTGCTCGGCGGCATCGAGGCGGCGCCCCGTGCCCGCTCCTTCGCGACGGGGGTGCTCACCTCGTGGCGCTTCCCGGTGGAGCTGCGCGACCTGGGGGTGCTCGCGGCGGGGGAGCTGGTCGCCAACTCCCTCCAGCACGGCACCCCGCCGATGCGCCTGGGGCTGCGCCGTACGGACCGCCGCCTGATCATCGAGGTGACGGACGGCGACGACCACCTGCCGCGCCGCCGCCGCGCCGACCCGGCGGACGAGGCGGGCCGGGGCATCGAGATCGTCGCCTCGATCGCTACGGCGTGGGGCAGCCGCCGTACGCCGGGCGGCGGCAAGGCGGTCTGGTGCGAGTTCGCCCTGCCGCGGTAGGGGGCGCGGTCAGCGCGCGGCGGCCACGGGGGCCGACGCGCTCTCCGGCATGGACACGGCCACCACACGGGACGGCACATTCGCGAGCGCCGGCTGGTCCTGTACGGGGGTGAGCCGCCGGCCCAGCTTGAGGGCGAGCGCGGTGATCCCCAGCGAGAACAGCACGAACGTCACGATGTACGGGCCGTGCAGCGAGGCCCCCATCGGGCCGCCGACCGCCGGGCCGACCGCCAGCGCGAGCTGCTTGCACAGCGCGAACGCCGAGTTGTACTGGCCCACCATCGACTCCGGCGCCAGGTCCGCGACCAGCGGCGCGACGGTCGGCGACAGCATCGACTCGCCGAGCCCGAACAGCGCGTACGTCGAGATCATCGCGGCCGTCGCCATGGTCTGGCTGCCGTGCCCGAGCCCCGCGTAACCGGCCACGATCCAGGCGAAGGCCCAGATCAGACCGACCGCGGCGATGACCCGGGTGCGCCGGCGGCGCTCCACGAGCCGCAGCACCACGAACTGCGCGACGACGATGACGGCGGTGTTGGCCGCCAGCGCCACGCCGAGCGTGGAGGGCTCGATTCCGGCCGCCTCGGTTCCGTACGCCGCGAGCCCGGACTCGAACTGCCCGTAGCAGGCGAAGAACAGCACGAAGCCCAGCACGCACAGCTGCACCATCGCCCGGTGCGAGAGCAGCACCCGCAGCCCGCCCCGCCCGGCCGCTGAACCCGCCGCGCCTTCCGGCACGGCCGCAGGGGTACGCGGCATCCGCACGGTCGCCGCGATGGCGCCGAGCACCAGGAACATCACCGCTTCGATCAGGAACAGCAGCGTGAACGACGCCGGGCTGCTCGTGTCGACGATCTGCCCGCCGACCAGACCACCGATGCCCAGCCCCAGGTTCTGCAGGAAGAACTGCATGGCGAAGGCCCGCGTCCGGGTGGCGGGGCCGGTGCACCGGACGAGCATGGTGGCCAGCGCCGGCTGCATCACGGCCGTACCCGCGCCGAGCACGGCGGCCGACAGCACAGCGGCGGTGACCTGCGAGGACAGGCCGAGCGCGACTGCGCCCAGGGAAGCGACGGCGGAGGCGACGACCAGGACGGGCAGCGGCCCGCGCCGGTCGATCACCCGGCCCGTGAACGGCAGGACGGCCAGCGCCGCCATGGCGAACACCGCCAGGACGATCCCCGCCGTACCGGCGCCCAGATCCCGCACCTGCGCCACGTAGACGTACAGATACGGAACGGTGAACCCGAGCCCGAACGCGCTCAGCGCGCTCCCCAGCTGAATCCGCCGGAGCGCTGCGCCCATTTCCCTGGTCACACTCACCTACCTCAAGCTCTCGAAACCTCTGAGCCGTACCCAAGTGAACGACTCGAACCCGAAGACTTTATCACTAAAGTTAGACGTCGAACACTATGACTCGAAGGACTTCGACGGCTACGGGCGACGTGTCATACTGCGCGCCATGTCTGACACCAGCGAGCCCGGACTCCACGAGCCGAGCCTCGACGAGCAGATCGCCGCCTACCAGCGCGAGTACCGCGACCTGGACCCCCAGGTCGAACAGGTCGTCTCCGCCCTCGGCCGGCTGAACCGCCGGATGAACGTGGCGTACGGGAGACAGCTCGCCACCCTCGGCATCAGCAACGCGGAGTGGGAGGTCCTCAAGACCCTCGTCCTGAGCGGGGAGCCGTACCGGCTGGGCCCCGGCGAACTCGCCAAGCGGCTCGGCCTCACCCCGGCCGCCATGACGCACCGCATCGACCGCATGGCCGGTGAGGGACTGGTGACCCGCGACCGCGACGAGAACAACCGCGTTCGCGTCATCGTCGAGCTGACGGACGAGGGGCGGACGAAGTGGATGGAGGCGATGCGGATGGCGACCGCGTTCGAGGCGGACCTGCTCCAGGACCTCGGGGGCGAGGAGCGCGGACTGCTCGGCGAGATGCTGACGCACCTGCTGCGCCGGGTGGAGCACGCCCAGCCGGACGCCGGCGGGCGCCTCACCGACCTGGACTGACGGGGGTCTCGGGAGGGAGACGGGGAGGGGGTTGACACGTCCTTCCCCGATCCGTAGTGTTCTCCGGGTTGCCACAGAGCCTGAACGGTTCTGCGGCGATCGATCCCGCCGCAACAGCGGCCAACCAAAACTCCGCACGATCTCCCGGCTCGGGAAGATTTCGGCATGCCGAAATTCATTTCGAAAGACTCGATTATGAGTCGCCGGGAAAATCCGCTAGAGTTTTGGACGTTGGAACGGCCCAACGGCCGGGAGGACAAGCCCCGCTGACTGGGAATCAGGCCCGAAAGGATCTGATAGAGTCGGACTCGCTGGAAAGGGAAACGCGAAAGCGAAGACCTGGAAAGCGAAAAATGATTGACCCGCTTCGACCGGGAATCGGACACGAAAGAGTCTGATAGAGTCGGAAACGCAAGACCGAAGGGAAGCGCCCGGAGGAAAACCCGCAGGGGTGAGTACAAAGGAAGCGTCCGTTCCTTGAGAACTCAACAGCGTGCCAAAAGTCAACGCCAGATATGTTGATACCCCGGCCTGCTACGGCAGGTTGGAGGTTCCTTTGAAAGTCCTGTGCGATCCCTTGCGGGTCGGGCAGGCAAAAAACACAGCGAGGACGCAGTGGACGACGGGTCATATTCCGACCTTGCTCGTTCCGCTCTCGTGATGTGTGGTCCCGATTACGGGAAAACATTCACGGAGAGTTTGATCCTGGCTCAGGACGAACGCTGGCGGCGTGCTTAACACATGCAAGTCGAACGATGAAGCCCTTCGGGGTGGATTAGTGGCGAACGGGTGAGTAACACGTGGGCAATCTGCCCTTCACTCTGGGACAAGCCCTGGAAACGGGGTCTAATACCGGATACCACTTTCTCCCTCCTGGGAGAAGGTTGAAAGCTCCGGCGGTGAAGGATGAGCCCGCGGCCTATCAGCTAGTTGGTGGGGTAATGGCCTACCAAGGCGACGACGGGTAGCCGGCCTGAGAGGGCGACCGGCCACACTGGGACTGAGACACGGCCCAGACTCCTACGGGAGGCAGCAGTGGGGAATATTGCACAATGGGCGAAAGCCTGATGCAGCGACGCCGCGTGAGGGATGACGGCCTTCGGGTTGTAAACCTCTTTCAGCAGGGAAGAAGCGAAAGTGACGGTACCTGCAGAAGAAGCGCCGGCTAACTACGTGCCAGCAGCCGCGGTAATACGTAGGGCGCAAGCGTTGTCCGGAATTATTGGGCGTAAAGAGCTCGTAGGCGGCTTGTCGCGTCGGTTGTGAAAGCCCGGAGCTTAACTCCGGGTCTGCAGTCGATACGGGCAGGCTAGAGTGTGGTAGGGGAGATCGGAATTCCTGGTGTAGCGGTGAAATGCGCAGATATCAGGAGGAACACCGGTGGCGAAGGCGGATCTCTGGGCCATTACTGACGCTGAGGAGCGAAAGCGTGGGGAGCGAACAGGATTAGATACCCTGGTAGTCCACGCCGTAAACGTTGGGAACTAGGTGTTGGCGACATTCCACGTCGTCGGTGCCGCAGCTAACGCATTAAGTTCCCCGCCTGGGGAGTACGGCCGCAAGGCTAAAACTCAAAGGAATTGACGGGGGCCCGCACAAGCAGCGGAGCATGTGGCTTAATTCGACGCAACGCGAAGAACCTTACCAAGGCTTGACATACACCGGAAAGCATCAGAGATGGTGCCCCCCTTGTGGTCGGTGTACAGGTGGTGCATGGCTGTCGTCAGCTCGTGTCGTGAGATGTTGGGTTAAGTCCCGCAACGAGCGCAACCCTTGTTCTGTGTTGCCAGCATGCCCTTCGGGGTGATGGGGACTCACAGGAGACTGCCGGGGTCAACTCGGAGGAAGGTGGGGACGACGTCAAGTCATCATGCCCCTTATGTCTTGGGCTGCACACGTGCTACAATGGCCGGTACAATGAGCTGCGATGCCGTGAGGCGGAGCGAATCTCAAAAAGCCGGTCTCAGTTCGGATTGGGGTCTGCAACTCGACCCCATGAAGTCGGAGTTGCTAGTAATCGCAGATCAGCATTGCTGCGGTGAATACGTTCCCGGGCCTTGTACACACCGCCCGTCACGTCACGAAAGTCGGTAACACCCGAAGCCGGTGGCCCAACCCCTTGTGGGAGGGAGCTGTCGAAGGTGGGACTGGCGATTGGGACGAAGTCGTAACAAGGTAGCCGTACCGGAAGGTGCGGCTGGATCACCTCCTTTCTAAGGAGCATCTAGATTCCGCAAGGAATCCAGAGCCACTACGTCGGCAAACGTCCGACGGTGGTCAGCTCATGGGTGGAACGTTGACTACTCGGCACGGCAAGTTGGTTGTCACTAGTACTGCTCTTCGGGGCGTGGAACGTGGTGGGTGGCTTACCGGGTCGGGCACGCTGTTGGGTATCTGAAGGTACGGCCGTGATGGTCGTCCTTCGGTTGCCGGCCCCAGTGAACTCGTCAGTTTCTGGCGGGGTGGTGGGTGGCTGGTCGTTGTTTGAGAACTGCACAGTGGACGCGAGCATCTGTGGCCAAGTTTTTAAGGGCGCACGGTGGATGCCTTGGCACCAGGAACCGATGAAGGACGTGGGAGGCCGCGATAGGCCCCGGGGAGCTGTCAACCGAGCTTTGATCCGGGGGTGTCCGAATGGGGAAACCCGGCAGTCGTCATGGGCTGTCACCCGCTGCTGAACACATAGGCAGTGTGGAGGGAACGCGGGGAAGTGAAACATCTCAGTACCCGCAGGAAGAGAAAACAACCGTGATTCCGGGAGTAGTGGCGAGCGAAACTGGATCAGGCCAAACCGTATGCGTGTGATACCCGGCAGGGGTTGCGCATGCGGGGTTGTGGGATCTCTCTTTCGCAGTCTGCCGGCTGTGAGACAAGTCAGAAACCGTTGGTGTAGGCGAAGGACATGCGAAAGGTCCGGCGTAGAGGGTAAGACCCCCGTAGCTGAAACATCAGCGGCTTGTTTGAGAGACACCCAAGTAGCACGGGGCCCGAGAAATCCCGTGTGAATCTGGCGGGACCACCCGTTAAGCCTAAATATTCCCTGGTGACCGATAGCGGATAGTACCGTGAGGGAATGGTGAAAAGTACCGCGGGAGCGGAGTGAAATAGTACCTGAAACCGTGTGCCTACAAGCCGTGGGAGCGTCGCGCATCGAGCTTGCTCGGTGCGTCGTGACTGCGTGCCTTTTGAAGAATGAGCCTGCGAGTTAGCGGTGTGTAGCGAGGTTAACCCGTGTGGGGAAGCCGTAGCGAAAGCGAGTCCGAACAGGGCGATTGAGTTGCACGCTCTAGACCCGAAGCGGAGTGATCTAGCCATGGGCAGGTTGAAGCGGAGGTAAGACTTCGTGGAGGACCGAACCCACCAGGGTTGAAAACCTGGGGGATGACCTGTGGTTAGGGGTGAAAGGCCAATCAAACTCCGTGATAGCTGGTTCTCCCCGAAATGCATTTAGGTGCAGCGTCGTGTGTTTCTTGCCGGAGGTAGAGCACTGGATAGGCGATGGGCCCTACCGGGTTACTGACCTTAGCCAAACTCCGAATGCCGGTAAGTGAGAGCGCGGCAGTGAGACTGTGGGGGATAAGCTCCATGGTCGAGAGGGAAACAGCCCAGAGCATCGACTAAGGCCCCTAAGCGTACGCTAAGTGGGAAAGGATGTGGAGTCGCAGAGACAACCAGGAGGTTGGCTTAGAAGCAGCCACCCTTGAAAGAGTGCGTAATAGCTCACTGGTCAAGTGATTCCGCGCCGACAATGTAGCGGGGCTCAAGCGTACCGCCGAAGTCGTGTCATTCCAGCATCAGGGCCAACGCCTGCTGGGATGGGTAGGGGAGCGTCGTGTGCCGGGTGAAGCAGCCGTGGAAGCGAGTTGTGGACGGTTCACGAGTGAGAATGCAGGCATGAGTAGCGATACACACGTGAGAAACGTGTGCGCCGATTGACTAAGGGTTCCTGGGTCAAGCTGATCTGCCCAGGGTAAGTCGGGACCTAAGGCGAGGCCGACAGGCGTAGTCGATGGACAACCGGTTGATATTCCGGTACCCGCTTTGAAACGCCCAGTACTGAATCAGGCGATGCTAAGTCCGTGAAGCCGGCCCGATCTCTTCGGAGTTGAGGGTAGTGGTGGAGCCGACGAACCAGACTTGTAGTAGGTAAGCGATGGGGTGACGCAGGAAGGTAGTCCAGCCCAGGCGGTGGTTGTCCTGGGGTAAGGGTGTAGGCCGTGTGGTAGGCAAATCCGTCACACGTTAAGGCTGAGACCTGATGCCGAGCCGATTGTGGTGAAGTGGATGATCCTATGCTGTCGAGAAAAGCCTCTAGCGAGTTTCATGGCGGCCCGTACCCTAAACCGACTCAGGTGGTCAGGTAGAGAATACCGAGGCGTTCGGGTGAACTATGGTTAAGGAACTCGGCAAAATGCCCCCGTAACTTCGGGAGAAGGGGGGCCATTCCTGGTGATCCGATTTACTTGGTGAGCTGGGGGTGGCCGCAGAGACCAGCGAGAAGCGACTGTTTACTAAAAACACAGGTCCGTGCGAAGCCGTAAGGCGATGTATACGGACTGACGCCTGCCCGGTGCTGGAACGTTAAGGGGACCGGTTAGCTGCTCTTCGGGGTGGCGAAGCTGAGAACTTAAGCGCCAGTAAACGGCGGTGGTAACTATAACCATCCTAAGGTAGCGAAATTCCTTGTCGGGTAAGTTCCGACCTGCACGAATGGCGTAACGACTTCTCGACTGTCTCAACCATAGGCCCGGTGAAATTGCACTACGAGTAAAGATGCTCGTTTCGCGCAGCAGGACGGAAAGACCCCGGGACCTTTACTATAGTTTGATATTGGTGTTCGGTTCGGCTTGTGTAGGATAGGTGGGAGACTTTGAAGCGGCCACGCCAGTGGTTGTGGAGTCGTCGTTGAAATACCACTCTGGTCGTGCTGGATGTCTAACCTGGGTCCGTGATCCGGATCAGGGACAGTGTCTGATGGGTAGTTTAACTGGGGCGGTTGCCTCCTAAAGGGTAACGGAGGCGCCCAAAGGTTCCCTCAGCCTGGTTGGCAATCAGGTGTTGAGTGTAAGTGCACAAGGGAGCTTGACTGTGAGACCGACGGGTCGAGCAGGGACGAAAGTCGGGACTAGTGATCCGGCAGTGGCTTGTGGAAGCGCTGTCGCTCAACGGATAAAAGGTACCCCGGGGATAACAGGCTGATCTTCCCCAAGAGTCCATATCGACGGGATGGTTTGGCACCTCGATGTCGGCTCGTCGCATCCTGGGGCTGGAGTCGGTCCCAAGGGTTGGGCTGTTCGCCCATTAAAGCGGTACGCGAGCTGGGTTTAGAACGTCGTGAGACAGTTCGGTCCCTATCCGCTGTGCGCGTAGGAATATTGAGAAGGGCTGTCCCTAGTACGAGAGGACCGGGACGGACGAACCTCTGGTGTGCCAGTTGTTCTGCCAAGGGCATGGCTGGTTGGCTACGTTCGGAAAGGATAACCGCTGAAAGCATCTAAGCGGGAAGCCTGCTTCAAGATGAGTATTCCCACCAACTTGATTGGTTAAGGCTCCCAGTAGACGACTGGGTTGATAGGCCAGATGTGGAAGCCCGGTAACGGGTGGAGCTGACTGGTACTAATAGGCCGAGGGCTTGTCCTCAGTTGCTCGCGTCCACTGTGTTAGTTCTGAAATAACGAACAGCCGTGTCCATGTCCGGTTCTGTTCAGAATTTCATAGTGTTTCGGTGGTCATTGCGTTAGGGAAACGCCCGGTTACATTCCGAACCCGGAAGCTAAGCCTTTCAGCGCCGATGGTACTGCAGGGGGGACCCTGTGGGAGAGTAGGACGCCGCCGAACAATCATTGTGGGAAAGCCCCGTGCCCTTGTGGCACGGGGCTTTTCTGCGTTCCGACCCTTTAAGGTCGTGTCATGCGCTACGAACTTGTCATCTTCGACAACGACGGTGTGCTCGTCGACAGCGAGCCGATTGCCAACACCATCCTGGCCGCCTACCTCACGGAGCTGGGGCACCCCACCTCGTACGAGGAGTCCCTGCGGGACTACATGGGCTCCGCCGTGCACCGCGTCCACGACACCATCCTCGAACGGACCGGGACCAAGCTGCCCGAGGACTTCGACGTCACGCTCCACTCACGCACCTTCGCCGCGTTCGAAGAGGAGCTGGAGCCCGTCCCCGGCGTCGACGACGTGCTGGGCATGCTGGTCGCCGACGGCATCCCGTACTGCGTCGCCTCCTCCAGCAGCCACCAGCGCATCCGGGTCAGCCACCGCAGGACCGGGCTCGACCAGTGGTTCGAGGAGGAATGGATCTTCAGCGCCGAGGACGTCCGCGTGGGCAAGCCGGCCCCCGACCTCTTCCTGCACGCCGCCGAACGCATGGGCGTCGCACCCGACCGGTGCGTCGTCATCGAGGACAGCCCGCTCGGGGTCGAAGCGGCCAGGGCCGCCGGCATGGACGTGTACGGGTTCACCTCGATGATGCCCGCGGCCCGGCTGACCGGTGTGACCGGGCACTTCTCCGACATGAGCCAGCTGCCGGAATTGCTTGCCTGACGTATCTACCCACCGGTAGAAACTGGCTCTACGCTCGCCGCCATGACAGATGCACGGTTGCGGCACGGCAGGGCGTCCCTCGCGTTGAGCTTCTTCGTGCAGGGGGTCACCTTCGCCCTCCTGGTGACGCGGATACCCGCGATCCAGGACCGGTACGGGATATCCGACGGCCTGCTGCCCGTGTTCCTCGCCGCCGTGCCGATCCTGGCCGGTGCGGGCAGTGTGCTCACCGAGAAGCTGGTCGCCCGGGTCCGGCCGCGGGTGGTCCTGCGCTGGGCACAGCCCGTCGTGCTCCTCGCGCTCCTCGGCGTCGGCGCCGGAAGCGAGATCTGGCAGGCCGCCGTCGCCCTCGGGGTGTTCGGGCTGGCGGTCGGCGCGCTCGACGCGTCCATGAACATGATCGGCGTCAGCCTCCAGCGGGCGTACGGGCGTTCCATCATGCTGGGGTTCCACGCCGCGTACAGCCTGGGCGGGATCGCCGGGGCCTCGATGGCGTGGGCCGGGGCGCACTGGGACCTGTCGTTGCTGGTCTCGTATCTTCCCGCGGTCGTGGTGCTGCTGCCCGCGGCGCTCCTCGGCAGCCGCTGGTACGCGGAGGGCACGGACGAGAAGCCGGGCGCCGAACCGGCCCGGGGGACGGCCGGGACCGTCTCGTTCCGGCTGTTGCTGCCGCTGTGCCTGGTGATGTGCTTCGCGTACATCGGGGACTCGACGGTCTCCAACTGGAGCGCCAAGTACCTCCAGGACGTGCTGGGCAGTTCGGAGCAGCTGGCCACCGTCCCGTACAACGTCTACATGGTGACCACGCTGCTGGGGCGGGCCGTCGGCGACCTCGGGGTGCGGCGGTTCGGCGCGGCGGCCGTGGTGCGGGGCGGCACGGTGCTGGCGGCGGCCGGGTTCGCCGTGGTGGCCGTCGCCGGCGGGGCCTGGACGGGCATGCTCGGGTTCACCCTGCTGGGGCTCGGGCTGTGCGTGATCGTGCCGCAGACGTTCGCCGCGGCCGGGCGGATGTTCCCCGGCGCGAGCGACACCGCGATCGCCCGGCTGAACATCTTCAACTACGTCGGCTTCCTCGTCGGCTCCCCGCTCGTCGGGGCGCTCGGGGACGCCTGGAGCTACCGGGGCGCGATGCTGGTGCCCATGGTGCTGGTGCTCGCGACGCTCCTGTACGCCAAGTCGTTCGGGGCGGAACCCGCCCGATACGGTGGCGGGCATGAGCGGCCGCGCACAGCTGATGTGGGATGACGCAGTAACGGGCTACGACTTCGGGGAGAGCCACCCGATGGACCCGGTCCGGCTTGCCCTCACGATGGGTCTGGTGCGGGCGTTCGGCCTCGACCGGGCGGTGGACGTGGTGACGGCCAAACCGGCCGGCGACTCCACGCTGCGGCTTGTGCACCGGCCGGACTACGTGGCGGCGGTGAAGGCCGCGTCGGCCGCCCCCCGGTCGGCGGACCAGGCGTACGGGCTCGGGACCGTGGACGATCCGGCGTTCGCCGGGATGCACGAGGTGTCCGCGCTGATCGCCGGGCAGTCCGTGGCCGCCGCCGAGGCAGTGTGGCGGGGCGAGACCCGGCACGCGGTGAACTTCACGGGCGGGCTGCACCACGCGATGCCCGGCGGGGCCGCCGGATTCTGCGTCTACAACGACCCGGCGCTGGCCATCGCCCGGCTCCTGGAACTGGGCGCCGAGCGCGTCGCGTACGTCGATGTCGACGTGCACCACGGCGACGGGGTGCAGGCGGCCTTCTGGGAGGACCCCAGGGTGCTGACCATCTCCTTGCACGAGCATCCGCGCACCCTGTTCCCGCAGACCGGCTGGCCGGAGGAGACCGGGTCGGGCGCCGGTGAGGGCGGGGCGGTCAACGTGGCGTTGCCGGCCGGGACCGGGGACGCCGGATGGCTGCGGGCCTTCCACGCGGTGGTGCCGGAACTGCTCGCGGACTTCCGGCCGCAGGTGCTGGTCTCGCAGCACGGCGCGGACACGCACTTCGAGGACCCGCTGGCGCATCTGGCGGTGTCGCTGGACGCACAGCGGTCGGTGATGGCGGCCTGCCACGACCTCGCGCACACCTACGCCGACGACGGGCGCTGGGTGGCGCTCGGGGGCGGCGGGTACGCCGTGGTGGACGTGGTGCCCCGGTCCTGGACGCATCTGGTGGGCATCGCGGCGCACGCCCCGGTGGACCCGGAGTCGGTGATCCCGTCGTCGTGGCGGGACGAGGTGTACGCGCGCACACGGCAGTTGGGGCCGGCCCGGATGACGGACGGGCGGACGCCCGCGTGGTCGTCGTGGGAGGACGGCTACGACCCGGCGGACCGGCTGGACCAGGCGGTGCTGGCGACGCGGCGGGCGGCGTTCCCGCTGCGGGGGCTGCTGACCTGACGGCACGGTTACGCCGACTGTGGGGCGTCATCGGGCTTTTGGCCCCTGGGCGGGCCGGTTCGTGCAGCATCGGTGGGGTGTTGAGCACCGGAGCGCTGCGTGCGCATCTGCTGGCGGCCCGGCTGGCCGGGCCCGTGGCCACCTCGCGCGAGGTGAGCCTGCGGAGTTATCGGCTGTTCGCGGCCCGCGACCCCCGGGTGACGCTCGGGCTGGCCCCGGAGCGGGGCTGGGGTGAGCGGGAGCTGCTGGAGTTGATGGCGGACAGGTGCGGGGTCTCGGACGATCCCGCGCATGTGTCGGGGCCCGATGTGATCGACCCCGAGCGCACGGTGGCCGGTCTCGACGCGTTCGCGGCCCGGCTGTCGGAGGCGGCGGCGCGGCGGGCGCCGGTGCTGTTCGGGACCGGGCATCCGCATCGGCTGATCGGTTTCTACGCGGCGCTGGCAGACGCTTTGTCGTCGGCGGGATGTCCTGTCCTCACCCCGGCGCAGGGGCGATGTATCGACATAACGACTCGGTTTGGCGTACGTACGCACAACCTCGACTACGTACGGGGTGTCGCGCTGGTGCGTGAACCCGGCGCGGGGCCGGCCGGTGGTGGCACCGGCGCACACTCCCATTCCCCGCTGCCGGTGCGGGTCGCTCTGGAGGCCGCTGCGGCCGGGTGCGGGCCGGTTCCGGAGCTGGTCGTGGGGGATCACGGCTGGGTCTGCGGGGCAGGTCAGCTGGGCATCGAGGCGATCGGCCTGGCGGATACGGACGACCCGGCGCTGTTCGTCGGGGAGGCCGAGGGGCGGGTGGCGGTGACGGTTCCGCTGGACGACGCGGTGCGGTCCGCGTACTACTTGCCGCTCACGCGCTATGTACTCAATCGGGCGTGTCTGTCACAGTAGCGGCCGATCGTCTCTCCTCTTCCCCACTCGCATCACCCGCCCCTAACCTGGGGAGTGAGCGCACAGCGACGAAGAGTCACCGGAGGGGAAGCCGGTGCGCGTCTCGTGCGGAAGGTACAGGTGAGTCATGGCTGCTGACAGCGAGAGTCCTCTGAGCGAGGTCAAGTTCCTGACCGTGGCGGAAGTCGCCGCGGTCATGAGAGTGTCGAAGATGACCGTGTACCGCCTGGTGCACAGCGGTCATCTGCCGGCGATCCGGGTGGGCAGGTCCTTCCGGGTGCCGGAGCAAGCGGTTCACGAGTATCTGCGCGAGTCCTTCGTGGGGGTGGCATCGGCCTGAGATTCCCCTCGGATTACGTCCCTCACGCGGTGGCGGGTAGGCTAGGCCGACGTAGGTCGTGTGGGCCCAGACGCCCCGCACCAGTGAAGAAGAAGTGAGCGAGGGTAGTCGTGGGCTCTGTTATCAAGAAGCGGCGCAAGCGGATGGCCAAGAAGAAGCACCGCAAGCTGCTCAAGCGCACGCGCGTTCAGCGTCGCAACAAGAAGTAGGCGAACGCAGTTCGTGTCCGCAGCCCTTCCGCCGATCGACCGGCGGGAGGGCTGCGGTGCTGTGTACGGGAGGTGTCCACCCGTTACGGTGACGTTCTGCGGTACTTCTCACCCCTCGCACGGGAGACCGACGGAAGGCGCTGATCGTGGGGAAGGTCGTGCTCGTCACGGGAGCGGCCCGGCAGCTGGCCGGCCGTTTCGTGCGGCGTGTCCAGCGTGACCCGGACGTGGAGCGGGTGATCGCGCTCGACGCGGTCCCGCCGGAGCACGACCTGGGCGACGCCGTCTTCACCCGGGCCGACATCCGGGGCCCGGCCGTCGCCCGCGTGCTCGCCGAACACTCCGTGGACACCGTCGTGCATCTGGATGTCAGCGGGTTCGCGCTCGGCGCCCAGGGGCGGTCGGCCGTCAAGGAGACCAACGTCATCGGCACCATGCAGCTCCTGGGGGCCTGCCAGAAGGCGCCCTCGGTGCAGCGGCTGGTGGTGAAGTCCAGTACCGGCGTGTACGGTTCGGCGCCCCGCGACCCGGCGGTCTTCCACGAGACGACCCCGCCCAAGTCGCTGCCGGGCGGCGGCTTCGCGAAGGACGCGGCGGAGGTCGAGGGCTATGTACGGGGCTTCGCCCGGCGCCGGCCGGACGTCGCGGTGTGCGTGCTGCGGTTCGCGAACATCCTGGGCCCGGACGCGGACTCGCCGCTCGCCGACTACCTCTCGCTGCCGGTGCTGCCGACCGTCTTCGGTTACGACCCCCGGCTCCAGTTCGTCCACGAGGACGACGTGCTCGACGTCCTGGGCATCGCGGCGAGCGAGCCCCGGCGCTCCACGCTCAACAGCGGCACGTTCAACATCGCGGGCGACGGGGTGCTGCTGCTCTCGCAGTGCGCGCGGCGGCTGGGGCGGCCCACGGTGCCGCTGCTGCTGCCGGCGGTCACCTGGGTCGGGCAGGCGCTGCGGGCGGTCGGCATGACGGACTTCTCGCCGGAGCAGATCCGGCTGCTCACCCATGGCAGGGTGGTCTCCACGGTCCAGATGCGCGAGACCCTGGGGTTCTCGCCGAAGTACTCCACGGGCGAGACGTTCGCGGAGTTCGCCCGCAGCCGGGCGCCGGGCCTGCTGCCGCCCGAGGCGGTGGGCCGGGCCGTGGACCGGGTGGCCGCGGCCGTGCCCCTGATCGCCGGGGACGGCGCCGCCCCCGACCGGACCCCGAGCGCCAGGTAGAGGAGCGCAGCGCGATGGCGGATGCCAAGGTCATTCCGTTCGACGACGACCGTTCGCGGCCGGGGGGATCGCCGCGCCCCGCGCGCCGGCGCCCTCCGGTACGCGGCACGGGGTCGGTGTCCGCCCTGCCCGGCGGCCGGGCGGACGACGGCCCGGAAAGCCCCCGAGAAAGCCCCCAGAGGGGCGCCGGACGGTCCGGGGAAGAGGGGCGGGGGTCCTGGGACCGGCGGATCGCGGGCGGGCTGGCGTTCCTGCGCAGGCGGGTCACCGGCGAGTACGACGTCGACGAGTTCGGCTACGACGAGGAGCTGACGGACCAGGTCCTGATGTCGCTGCTGCGGCCGGTGTACGAGAAGTACTTCCGGGTCGAGGTGAAGGGCATCGAGAACATCCCGGCCGAGGGCGGGGCGCTCATCGTGTCCAACCATTCCGGGACGCTGCCGCTGGACGGGCTGATGCTCCAGGTCGCCGTGCACGACCACCATCCGGCCGACCGGCATCTGCGGCTGCTCGCGGCTGACCTGGTCTTCATGCTGCCGGTCGTCAACGAGCTGGCCCGCAAGGCGGGGCACACACTGGCGTGCGCGGAGGACGCGGAGCGGCTGCTGCGCAACGGCGAGGTCGTCGGGGTGATGCCGGAGGGCTTCAAGGGGATCGGCAAGCCGTTCGGCGAGCGGTACAAGCTCCAGCGCTTCGGGCGGGGCGGGTTCGTGTCGACGGCCCTGAAGGCCGGGGTGCCGATCGTGCCGTGCTCGATCGTGGGCGCGGAGGAGATCTACCCGATGGTGGGGAACGCGAAGACGCTGGCGCGGCTGCTGGGCTTCCCGTACTTCCCGATCACGCCGACGTTCCCCTGGCTGGGGCCGCTGGGGATGGTGCCGCTGCCGACGAAGTGGACGATCCAGTTCGGTGAGCCGATCGCGACGGACGGCTATCCGCTGGAGGCGGCGGAGGACCCGATGCTGATGTTCAACCTGACGGATCAGGTGCGGGAGCAGATCCAGCACACGCTGTACCGGTTGTTGGTGCAGCGGCGGTCGGTGTTCTTCTGACGGCCGCCGCCGCACCGGTGGGGCCGGTCAGCCCCGGTCGTCCTCGGGGTCGATGCCCAGGCCGCCGATGAGGCCGGGCAGCAGCGGCGGGATGGTGATGTCCGGGGTCGGCGTCTGACTCGGGGTCTCGTGCGACGGGCTGGTGGTGTCGGGCGAGGGCGGGTCGAACAGGCCGTCCGTGCCGCCGCCGATCAGACCGCCGCCTTCCGCGGGGCTGCTGCCGGCGTCCGAGGGGCGCGGCGAGGAGCTGTCGCCCGTACCGCTGTCGTCGTCGCGTGTGGAGGAGGAGGGCGCGGGGGCCTGCGACGGGCCGGTCGAGGGGCCGGTGCGGGTGTCCGAGGAGTCGGAGCGCTGGGATTCGGCGCCCTGCTCCGGGGCGCGCGGGAACAGCGACTGGAGCGGTGCGACCTCTTCGTCTATGGCGGCGAACACGGAGCTGACCTGGTCGCCCACGTCGCTGAGCTGGACCGGGAGGCGGTTGCGGAGACTGCTCCAGGTGGCGCGGTGGGAGCGGGAGAAGGAGTCCAGGGTCTGGATCGGGCCCAGGGCGCCGTCCCGTTCGTACGCGGCGTGCAGGAGGCGGTGGCCCTCGGTGGCGTCGTGGGTCATGCCGTTGAGGGTGCGCCGGATCTCGCCGAGCTGTTCGTGGTCGAGGTGGCCGGAGCGGGCGCGCTCCATGAGCCGGCGGGCTTCGCTGAGACGGGTGGACGCCTGGTCGAGGTAGATCTCGCCGCGGTCGGTGTCGTCGCGGGTGAGGCCCAGGTGGAGGTCCTCCATGCCGCGTTTCAGGCCGTAGAGGGAGTCACCGGGGAGGGCGTCGGAGCTGGCGGCGGCGACTCCGCCGAAGGCGCCGGCCGCCACACCGACCGTGAGTCCGCCGGCGGCGAGGCCCTTGGTCCAGCGGGATTTCGGGCGCAGCTTGCGGAGCGGGGACGCGCGGTGGCTGTTCCTGCTCCGTTGTTCGGGCACCGTAGGGTCCGCGGATGCGCCTCCCTCGGCGAACGCGGCCTCCATGGCGGCGACGAGCTGGGCTCGCTGCACCACTTTGACCTCGGGGTCCAACTGCGGCTTCGGCAGTTCGCCGAGGCCGGTCGCCAGGGCCAACAGCGCTCCTCGGTCGGCCTGTTCGGCCGGGTCCTCGGGCTGTACGGCCGCCGCACCGCGGAGCGACTGCTCCTCCAGGGCCTGGGCGAAGGCGTTCGCCCGCCGGTGTGCCGAGACGTTTGCGATCACTGGCGGCACCTCCTCTCGTCATGACGGTCGACTCCCCTGGGTGTCCGGAAGGTTGCACACCTTGAGCGCTTCCACACGATCGAGTGAGCGTCCGCGGGCATGGTGTGACGACAGGGGGCCTGCAACCGGCACAACGAGTGGCGCGGCACTTGGGTTACGCACGAAGGATGATCGGACCAGTGCGCGCTGAAGGCGTCGGCGGGGGCCGGCGGCCGGCCGGGGGAGTGGGGGTCAGCGGGCATCGTCCGGGAGGAGCCTGGCGAGGGTGCGGACGGCACGGTACTGGAGGGTCTTGATCGCGCCTTCGTTCTTGCCCATCACGCGGGCGGTCTCGGCGACCGACAGGCCCTGGAGGAAGCGCAGGGTCACGCATTCCTGCTGCTGGGGGTTGAGCCGGCGCACGGCTTCGAGCAGCGCGGCGTTGGAGAGGGACTCCAGGACGGAGTCCTCGGGGCTGCGGGCGACCTCGTTGGCGTCGAGCATTTCGCCGGTGGTCACTTCCAGCCGGAAGCGACTGGATTTGAAATGGTCGGCGACCAGGTTGCGCGCGATCGTGACCAGCCAGGCGCCGAAGTCGCGGCCCTGCCAGGTGAAGGTGGAGATGCGGCGCAGGGCGCGCAGGAAGGTCTCGCTGGTGAGGTCCTCCGCCGTCGCCTTGCTGCCCACGCGGTAGTAGATGTAGCGGTAGACGGTGTCGCTGTACTGGTCGTAGAGGCGGCCGAAGGCGTCGGCCTCGCCGGCCTGCGCGCGCTCGACGAGCTCCATCATGCGCGCGCTGTCGCTGTCGGCGGCGGGCCGCCGGACGGGCGCGGTCGCCGCCGCGCGGTTGCCGCGTCTTCCGACCGCCGCGGAGCGTTCGGCCAGGGCGTAGCAGGGGCCGGCAGGTGCAGGGGTGGCGAATGCGGGTACGGCGTACGCGGTGGGGACGAAGCCGCGCATGCGTTCGGCTACGGATGCGCGCAGCGTAGCCAGGCCCGAGGCGTCAACCCCGACGTGTGGGTACACGGGACTCCCAGAGGCAGAGCTTCCATCACGAGCAGTGCGAAACCGTCACTCGTCGTGGTGAGCGGCGGGTCCGGAATGCGTCTGAGGAGAATAACGCTTCGTACAGGCCGCACTACGCCCAGTTGCACAAATCATCGATTGCGTCGCTTCTGTGCCAACTTTTCGACGCACTGAGTCGCTCGTCGTGACCACTTGTTGATCGTTTTGCTTCGGGATCTGTCTGTGGGCGCGACGGGTTGTGGTGGGTGAAACGTTGCTCCGTGTTGACGTACACGGGCGCGGAGGGTCAGCGGCGGCGGCGGTGCAGGGCGACCGCGGCGACCGTGCCGCCGGCCAGCGCGCCGACGCCCGCGGCGGCCGGGATGCCGACCTTGGCCGCCTTGCGGCCGGTGCGGTAGTCGCGCAGCCGCCAGTCCAGGGCGCGGGCGTGCTTGCGCAGCTTGGCGTCCGGGTTGATGGCGTACGGGTGGCCCACCAGCGACAGCATCGGGATGTCGTTGTGCGAGTCGCTGTACGCGGCGCAGCGCGCCAGGTCCAGGCCCTCCGCCGCGGCCAGCGCGCGCACCGCCTCCGCCTTCGCGGGTCCGTGCAGCGGTTCGCCGACCAGGCGCCCGGTGTACACGCCGTCGACCGATTCGGCGACGGTGCCGAGGGCGCCGGTCAGGCCGAGGCGGCGGGCGATGATGGTGGCGGTCTCCACCGGGGCGGCCGTGACCAGCCACACCTTCTGGCCCGCGTCGAGGTGGGCCTGGGCCAGGGCGCGGGTGCCGGGCCAGATGCGGTCGGCCATGTACTCGTCGTAGATCTCCTCGCCGATCGACATCAGCTCGGAGACGCGGTGGCCCTTGACGATGGACAGCGCGCTGTCGCGGGCGTCCTGCATGTGCTCCGGGTCCTCGACGCCGGCCAGCCGGAACCACGCCTGCTGCCAGGCGAACCGGGTCAGCTCGCGGCGCTCGAAGAACTTCCGCTTGTACAGGCCGCGGCCGAAGTGGAAGAGCGCGGCGCCCTGCATCACGGTGTTGTCGAGGTCGAAGAAGGCGGCGGCCCGTTCGTCGCCGACGACGGGGAACTCGGGCTCCCGCGCCCCGGTGTCCTCCGCCTCGGTCTCCGCCGCGGCGGACCCGGCTTGCAGCGAGGACTTCCGCGCGGCCTCCGCCGCCGCCTCGCCTGCCAGGACGCTGCGCGCGGTAGCGGAACGCCTGCGGGGGGTGAGCCATCCAAGAGCGGCCATGCGGCGAGCATAGCCAGTCGGCCCGGTGCTCCGGGTTCCGCCGTGATGCGGGGGCGTGAACTCCTGGTGTCCGGGGCGCCCCGTCCGCCGACGCAGAATGAGGACATGAGTGCCCTGCTGCGACGTAAGAAGAAGGACCCCGCCGAGCGGGTGGTGACCCTGGTGGGGAAGCCGGGCTGCCACCTCTGCGACGACGCCCGCGACGTGGTCCGCGCGGTGTGCGAGGAGACCGGCGCCTCCTGGGAGGAGAAGGACATCACCCGGGACGAGGAGCTGTACCGGGAGTACTGGGAACAGATCCCCGTGGTGCTCGTGGATAACGAACAGCACACGTTCTGGCGGGTGGACCCGGCGAGACTGCGCAGCGCGCTGCTTTCCTGACCGAAACCCGGTTACCATCATGGGCGTTTTGAGTGGTCTCGGGGGCGTAGCTGTGAGGAGTGTGTTCGGCTTTGCCCCCTTCGGGCCTGCAACGGGCTGATGCGATCCATGGTTCCGGGATCGCGCGACGTATGTGCGTGACCCCGGTCACTTTGACCGGACAAACCGGACACTATCTTTGTGCACGCGTTCACAAAGACATAGCCTGCATTCGACGGGGCGGTCTAGGGACATACGGCCGCCTGCAGCCCCGCTCATCCCGCAGGAGCATCGTGGCAACTGGCCGAAATCACCGACCGGCGACCCGCAGCCGAGGAATTCCCGAGGCCACTGTCGCCCGTCTCCCGCTGTATCTCCGCGCGCTGACCGCGCTCTCCGAGCGCTCGGTACCCACGGTCTCCTCCGAGGAACTCGCGGCGGCGGCGGGGGTCAACTCCGCCAAGCTGCGCAAGGACTTCAGCTACCTCGGCTCCTACGGGACACGCGGCGTCGGCTACGACGTCGAGTACCTCGTCTACCAGATCTCGCGCGAGCTCGGCCTCACCCAGGACTGGCCGGTCGCCATCGTCGGCATCGGCAACCTCGGCGCCGCCCTCGCCAACTACGGCGGCTTCGCCTCCCGCGGCTTCCGGGTCGCCGCGCTCATCGACGCCGACCCGGCGATGACCGGCACGCCCGTCGCCGGCATCCCCGTCCAGCACGCCGACGAACTCGACCGCATCATCAGCGAGAACGGCGTGTCCATCGGCGTGATCACCACCCCGCCCGGCGCCGCCCAGCAGGTGTGCGACCGGCTCGTCGCCGCCGGGGTCACCTCCATCCTGAACTTCGCCCCGACCGTTCTCTCGGTGCCCGACGGCGTGGACGTGCGCAAGGTGGACCTCTCCATCGAGCTCCAGATCCTCGCCTTCCACGAGCAGCGCAAGGCGGGCGAGGACGGCGCCGAGCCGGCCTCCGACCCGGCCGCGCCGCCCGTGCGCGCCACCAGCACCGGCCGGAAGGGACCCGACGGGGACATGCCCGCCGTGATGCCGGCATGAGCCTGCTCCTCGTGGGGCTGAGCCACCGCAGCGCCCCCGTCTCCGTACTGGAACGCGCCTCGCTGGCCGCCGACACCCGCGCCAAGCTCCTCCAGGACACCCTCGCCGCCGAACCCGCGGCCGAGGCCGCCGTCCTGGCCACCTGCAACCGCATCGAGCTGTACGCCGACGTGGACAAGTTCCACGCGGGCGTCGCCGAGCTGTCCACGCTGCTCGCCCAGCACAGCGGCGTCGGGCTCGACGAGCTGACTCCGTATCTCTATGTGCACTACGAGGACCGGGCCGTCCACCACCTCTTCTCGGTGGCCTGCGGGCTGGACTCGATGGTCGTGGGCGAGGGCCAGATCCTCGGCCAGATCAAGGACGCGCTGGCCGTGGGCCAGGAGCTGCACACCGCGGGCCGGCTGCTGAACGACCTGTTCCAGCAGGCCCTGCGGGTCGGCAAGCGCGCCCACAGCGAGACCGGGATCGACCGGGCCGGGCAGTCCCTGGTCACCTTCGGCCTGGAACAGCTCGCCGAGGGCACCGACACCGCGGCCTGGGCGAAGGACAAGCGCGCCCTCGTCATCGGGGCCGGCTCCATGTCCTCGCTGGCCGCCGCCACCCTGGCCCGCACCGGCGTCGCCGAGATCGTCGTCGCCAACCGCACCCGCGCCCGCGCCGACCGGCTGGTCGAGATCCTCAACCAGCCCGGCTCCACCGGAGTGCGCGCGCACGCCGTGGAGATGGCGGACGTGACCGGCGAGCTGACACGTGCCGACATCGTCGTCTCCTGCACCGGGGCCACCGGACTCGTACTCACCGCCGAGGCCGTCGCCGGGGCGCTCGGCCGGGACACGGCGAGCGGCCTGATCCCCGCCCAGTCCACCGGACCGGCGCGCCTCGCGCTGCTCGACCTGGCCATGCCCCGCGACATCGACGCGGACGCCGGGCGCCTCGACGGGGTACGCCTCGTCGACATCGAGTCGCTCGCGGAGGCGTCGGCGGACGCCCCGATGGCCGCCGACGTGGACCAGGTGCGCACCATCGTCGCCGACGAGGTCGCCGCCTTCGGCGCCGCCCAGCGCGCCGCCCACATCACCCCGACCGTCGTCGCCCTGCGCACGATGGCCGCCGGTGTGGTCGCGGACGAGATCACGCGGCTGGACGGACGCCTCCCCGACCTGGACGAGAAGCAGCGCGCCGAGATCACGCAGACCGTGCGCCGCGTCGTCGACAAGCTCCTGCACGCGCCCACCGTGCGGGTCAAGCAGCTCGCCAGCGAGCCCGGCGGCGCCGGCTACGCGGACGCGCTGCGAGAACTCTTCGACCTCGACCCGCAGACGGTGGCCGCCGTCTCACGGGCAGACCTGAACGACCCGAATCGAGGGCGGTCATGACCGACAACTCACCCCTGAAGCTGGGGACCCGGCGCAGCAAGCTGGCCATGGCGCAGTCCGGCCACGTCGCAGACGCGGTCAGCGAGGTGACCGGCCGCGCCGTCGAACTCGTCGAGATCACCACGTACGGGGACACCTCGCGGGAACACCTGGCGCAGATCGGCGGCACCGGCGTGTTCGTCGCCGCGCTGCGCGAGGCGCTGCTGCGCGGCGAGGTGGACTTCGCCGTGCACTCGCTCAAGGACCTGCCGACCGCGCCCACCGAGGGCCTGGTGCTGGCCGCGGTACCGGTCCGCGAGGACCCGCGCGACGCGCTGGTGGCGCGGGACGGGCTGACCTTCGAGCAGCTGCCGGCCGGTGCCCGGATCGGCACCGGTTCGCCGCGCCGCATGGCCCAGCTCAACGCGTACGCCCGCAGCCACGGAATGGAGATCGAGACCGTTCCGATCCGCGGCAATGTGGACACGCGCATCGGTTTTGTACGCGACGGGGAGCTGGACGCGGTGGTTCTCGCCGCGGCCGGGCTCAGCCGTCTGGGCCGGAGCGGTGAGGCGACCGACTTCCTGTCGTTCGACACCGTGCTGCCCGCTCCCGGTCAGGGAGCACTGGCGATCGAGTGCGCTGCGAGCAGCGCCGACCTCGCCGCCGCGCTCGCCGAGCTCGACGACCCGTACACCCGGGCCGCCGTGACCGCCGAGCGTGCCCTGCTCGCCGCCCTGGAGGCCGGCTGCTCCGCACCCGTGGGTGCGTACGCCGATCTCCTCGCCGACGGTCAGGCTGTCAACGAACTGCGCCTGCGCGGTGTCGTCGGTTCCACCGACGGTGCCTCGCTGGTGCAGATGTCCACCACCGGTCCCGTTCCCACGTCGCACGACGACGCGGCGGCGATCGGTCGCGAACTCGCGGCCGAGATGCTTGCCAAGGGTGCGGCCGGTCTTATGGGGGAGCGAGCACTTTGAGCCCCACCGGCCCCGCCTCACACGATTTCCCGGTCCACTCCGCAGGGCAGGTCACCTTCCTGGGTGCCGGGCCCGGCGATCCGGGACTGCTGACCCTGCGCGCCGTCGAGGCGCTTGCGAGCGCGGACGTCCTTGTCGCCGAGCCGGATGTTCTCGGTGTGGTCCGCTGCCATGCGCGGGCAGGGGTAAGCACCCCTGAGCTGGCGGTTGTTGACGCACAGTCAACGCCCGCCGGGGTGCCCGTTCTCAGGGACGCGGCCAATCTTGTCATGGAGGCAGCGAAGGGCGGCAGGCGGGTCGTCCGTGCCGTGGCCGGAGACCCCGGCCTGGACGGGAACGCCGCTTCCGAGATGCTGGCCTGCGCCGCGGCCGGTATCCCCTTCGAGGTCGTGCCCGGCATCGCCAACGCCGTGGGGGTGCCCGCGTACGCCGGGGTGCCGCTGCGGGACGCGCAGGGCGCCGACGTGCGCTTCGTCGACGCCCGTACGGCCGGTGAGCGCTGCTGGAGCGAGGTCGGCGCGAGCGACGCGACGTGCGTCATCTCGACGGCGCTGGACGCGGTGGCCGCGGCCGCCGGTGAGCTGGTCGCGGCGGGCCGCAAGCCCGACACCCCGCTGACCGTGACGGCCGGCGGCACGACGACCCGCCAGCGGACCTGGACGGCGACCCTCGGGACGATCGCCCAGGTGTTCAAGCAGGGCAAGGTGCTGCCGTCGCCGGAGGGCCATCAGCCGGTCATAGCCGTGGTCGGGGAGCGCAGCTCCGCCGCCCAGCGCGACCAGCTCGCGTGGTTCGAGTCCAAGCCGATGTTCGGCTGGAAGGTGCTCGTGCCGCGGACGAAGGAGCAGGCGGCATCGCTCTCCGACCAGCTGCGTTCCTACGGCGCGGTGCCGCACGAGGTGCCGACGATCGCCGTCGAGCCGCCGCGTACGCCCCAGCAGATGGAGCGGGCCGTCAAGGGCCTGGTCACCGGCCGCTACGAGTGGATCGCGTTCACCAGCGTCAACGCGGTGAAGGCGGTCCGGGAGAAGTTCGAGGAGTACGGGCTGGACGCCCGTGCCTTCGCCGGGATCAAGGTCGCGGCCGTGGGCGAGCAGACCGCCGCCGCGCTGATCGACTTCGGGGTGAAGCCGGATCTGGTGCCCTCGGGCGAGCAGTCCGCCGCCGGTCTCCTTGAGGACTGGCCGCCGTACGATCCGGTCTTCGACCCGATCGACCGGGTGTTCCTGCCGCGGGCCGACATCGCCACCGAGACCCTGGTGGCCGGGCTGATCGAGCTGGGCTGGGAGGTCGACGACGTCACCGCGTACCGCACGGTCCGCGCCTCGCCGCCGCCGGCCGAGACCCGCGAGGCGATCAAGGGCGGCGGCTTCGACGCGGTGCTCTTCACCTCGTCCTCGACCGTCCGCAACCTGGTCGGCATCGCGGGCAAGCCGCACAACGTGACGGTCATCGCCTGTATCGGCCCCGCCACGGCGAAGACCGCCGAGGAGCACGGGCTGCGCGTGGACGTGCTGTCGCCGGAGCCCTCGGTGCACAAGCTGGCCGAGGCGCTGGCCGAGTTCGGCGCGCGGCGCCGGGACGCGGCGCGGGAGGCCGGTGACCCGGTGACCCGTCCCAGCGAGCGGCGTCCGGGTGCGCGCAGGCGCCGTACGACGACCTGATCCGGTCGCGGTCTCGGGGCCCGTCCGCCTCTTCGTGAGGCGGGCGGGCCCCGCCGCGTTTTTGGCTGTGTGTCCGGCCGGGTTTCCCGGCGCCGGTGTCGGTAAGAGCCCGGTGCGGGCGGGTCTAGGCTCGAAGGATGACTGTGTACGGAAACTTCCCCGGCTCGCGGCCCCGTCGGCTGCGGACGACCCCCGCGATGCGGCGGATGGTCGCCGAGACACGGCTCGATCCGGCCGACCTGATCCTGCCCGCGTTCGTCCGTGAGGGCATCGACGCCCCGGTCCCGATCGCGGCCATGCCCGGCGTGCAGCAGCACACCGTGGACACCCTGCGGAAGGCCGCCGTGGACGCGGCCTCGGCCGGGGTCTCGGGGATCATGCTGTTCGGTGTGCCGCTGGACGAGAAGAAGGACGGCCGGGGCACGGCGGGCACCGACCCGGACGGCATCCTCCAGGTCGCGCTGCGGGCGGTGCGCGAGGAGGTGGGCGACGATCTGGTGATCATGTCCGACCTCTGTCTCGACGAGTACACCGACCACGGCCACTGCGGGGTGCTGACCGCCGACGGCCGGGTGGACAACGACGCCACGCTGGAGCGGTACGCGGAGATGGCGCAGGTCCAGGCCGACGCGGGCGCCCACACGGTGGGCCCCAGCGGCATGATGGACGGCCAGGTCGGCGTCATCCGCGACGCGCTCGACCAGACGGGCCACGAGGACGTCTCGGTCCTCGCGTACACCGCGAAGTACTCCTCGGCCTTCTACGGCCCGTTCCGGGAGGCCGTCGGCTCCTCGCTCCAGGGCGACCGCAAGACCTACCAGCAGGACCCGGCCAACATCCGCGAGTCCCTGCGGGAGCTGGCGCTCGACCTGGAGGAGGGCGCGGACATGGTCATGGTCAAGCCGGCCGGCCCCTACCTGGACATCCTGGCGAAGGTCGCCGACGCGTCGGACGTGCCGGTGGCCGCGTACCAGATCAGCGGCGAGTACGCGATGATCGAGGCCGCCGCCGAGAAGGGGTGGATCGACCGGGACGCGGCGATCCTGGAGAGCCTGACGGGCATCCGGCGCGCGGGCGCGCAGCTGATCCTGACGTACTGGGCGACGGAGGTCGCACGGCGGCTGCGGGGCTGAGGGGGCCGGTTCACGGCCATGCGACGAGGGCTGTGAAGAGGGCCCACGCGAGGAAGACGGTGGCGGGCGCGGCCACGGCGAGCAGGATCGCCCCGGCCGGCCTGCTCCGGGTGAGCGCCCAGCTCACGAACACCATGACGAACGCCAGCACGAGGCCGCACCGGAAGACGATCCAGGCGGAATCGAAGCTCGCGTCGAAGCGCCGGATCTCCGCGTCCGAGCACCCGTCGCAGGCCATCAGCGAGAACACGCTCAACGCGAAGGCGAAGAACGCCAGCGGCAGCGTGACGATCGTGGAGATCAGCGAGGCGATCCAGGTCTTGCGGCGGCGGCGGCGGTCGGCCGGGACGGGATACGACATGCGTGCGATTCCACCAGTCGCAGCCGAACCGCACATGAGCTGTCGTACCTAGGGACTTCTTCACGATCGTGCCGTCCGGCGGGACCGCCGCCCTCGCCGGGATCGGCGGGGGCGGCGGGATCGCCGTGGACGAGGACGGCACGCACCGGATCCGGTTCGACTTCGAACCGCCCGGTCGGTAGCCGGCCGGTCAGTGGACGAGCGCGTCGGACATCTCGCTCTGCCAGTAGGTGACGAAGCCGTTGTCGTCCCAGTACGTCTCGGCGGGCAGCTTCAGCTCGGCCGGCGAGGAGTTGACGGGCGCGTTGGCGCGGTCGGCGAAGGTGACCCCGAGGTTCGCGCTCTTGTAGGGCTTCTTGCCGGTGGGCTCGCCGGTCAGCGCGATCCCGGCGTACGCCGACGCGCCGGGGTCGAGCGTCACCACGGCCTGCGGCTTGCTGTCCCGGAACACCTGGAACACCGCCTGCGCGCCGTCGAAGCGGAGCATGGGCGCGTAGTACGCGTAGCAGGGGCGGTCGCCCTTGTTGGTCACCGTGAGCAGCAGGTGGTTGATGGGGCGGCTCACCTTGGTGACGGTCGTCCTGGTGTTGGCCCCGGTGCAGGTGACCGGGGTCTTCGCCGTGGGCCGGGGCTTGGCCGCCGCCGGGGCCTTCGGCTTCGGCGTACCGGCCGGGGCCTTCTCCGCGTTGTCGGCGGCCGGTTCGGCGTCGGTCGGTGCCGTGGAGTCCTTCTCCGGGCCGGTGGAGGTGTCCGGGGCGGGCGAGTCGGCGCCCTGGTCGGCCACCGAGCCGGCCGGGGCCGGCTTCTTCGCGTCGGCGCCGTCGTCCCCGCCGCAGGCGGTGAGGGACAGGGCGGCGACGAGAGCGGTGGCCGCGAAGGTGGTCAAGCGGATGCGATTGCTGCGCATGGTGGTACTCCCCGTGAGTGTGTTTCGGTCGGTGGTGCGTCGTGCGTGGTGCGGTGGTCAGCCCCGGCAGATCAGGAACAGGACGATCGCGGTCGTCACGATCAGCACCCCGATCGCCAGCGCATCGACGAGTTCGATGCGGAAGAGGGTTCGCACTGTGTCGGTCCCCCGTGTTCGCCGTGGTCTGGTCCGAGCTTGTGGCACGACGGATTCCGGCCGCAACGCCCGCCGGACCATTGGGGAAGCTGGAATGCCTGCGCGTACTGTGACCTGGGCAGATTCCACGTCCCTGGAACGGTGATCCGGGACGGACCAGGAGGGGGGACGCCGCGATGGCGACGCCGGAGGCCGAGGAACTCGCGGTCCTGCTGAAGGAACTGAAGGCCCGTTCGGGGCGCAGTTACGGGGTGCTGGCGGGGCGGCTGCACGTCAGTACGTCCACGCTCCACCGGTACTGCAACGGGGACGCGGTGCCGGGGGAGTTCGCGCCCGTGGAACGGTTCGCCCGGCTCTGCGGGGCGAGTGCCGACGAGTTGGTGGAGGTCCACCGGCGGTGGATTCTCGCGGACGCGGCGCGCCGGCGGGGGCGTACGGAGGGGGACGCTCCGGCTCCGGTGGCCTCGGTGGCCCCCACGCCGCCCGAGCCCGAGCCTGCGGCGCCCGAGCCGGCTTCCGTACCCGCCGAGCCCGCCCCCGTAACCCCCGAGCCCGAGCCCGTACGGGTGGAGTCGGGTTCCGGGGCCGCGCCGTCCGCTCGTCGGTGGTGGGCCTCCGGTCGTACGCGGGTGCTGCTCGCCGTCGCGGCCGTCGTCGCGCTCACCGTGCCCACCGCCGTGGTCGTCGGCCAGCTCAGGGAGTCCGGTCCGACCGCGGCCGCCGGGGCGTCGGACGCGTCGAGCGGTGCGGAGGGGAAGGGGGCCGACGCGGTCTCCGAGTCGCCGCGGAGCCCGTCCGCGTCGGCCGGTGCGTCGAAGCGGCCCAGCGCCTCCGCGAGGGCGGGCTCGCCCAGCGCCTCCGTACGGTCCGCACCGTCCGCGTCGCACACCGCCGTTCGGCCCGAGAGCGGGAAGGGCCGGAAGGGCGGCCCGCCCACGGTCACCATCAGCTCGTACAACTGGGAGGAGCCCTGCGGGCAGTTCTTCCTGCTCGACCGGGACCCGGCGACCGTGCCGCCCCCGGCCCCGCCGGCCGGCACCCGCGGCTGGGCGCGGGCGCTCGGCGGGGTGGACGGCGGCGCCATGCGGCTGGAGCTGACCGTGCAGGGCACGTCGGAGCAGGCCGTCGTGCTGACGGCGCTCCATGTACGGGTGCTGAGCCGGCGGGCACCGCTGCAACAGGCCGCGTTCTCGATGGGCGACGGCTGCGGCAGCGGCATCGAGCCGCAGTCCTTCGACGTGGACCTGGACGACAGCCGCCCCGCGCTCACCCCGGTCGCGGGACAGCAGGGCGACGAGGTCGTACCGGCGAAGGACTTCCCGTTCCGGGTGTCGTCCAGCGATGTGGAGGTCTTCGACCTGGACGTGCACGTGGAGGGCCACGACGTCAGCTGGTACCTGGAGCTGGAGTGGAGCAGCGGCGGCCGGACCGGCATGCTGCCCGTCTACGACGGCGGCAAACCGTTCCGCACGAGCAGCATCGCGGGGCGCCCGGAGTACTACTACCGCTACGACACGTCGGTCTGGGAGAAGCGCTGACACGGCGGCGGCCCCCGCCCACACCTCACAGGAGGCGGGGCGGGGGCCGCTGCGGTCAGCAGGGTCAGGCGCGCTTGCGGCGGCGGGCCACGACCACCATGCTCGCACCGGCGGCGACGACGAGGGCGCCGCCGATGGTGATCGGGATCATGTTGCTGCTACCGGTCGTCGCCAGGTCGCCGTCACCGGGCTCCGAGGGGCTGGCGGACGGGGCCGGGGCGCCCGGCGTCGTCGTACCGGACGGGGTGCCGGACGGCGTGGCCTCGCCGGAGGGCGGCACCGAGGCGGACGGGGTCGCGGTCGCGGTCGCCGGGGGCGTCGTCGAGGGCGTGCCGCTCGGGGTGGTGCTCGGTGACGGGGTGGACGGCGTGCCGGGGACCTCGGGGAGGCAGCCGGTGAACGGGAAGTGGTGCGTCTCGGCACCGCCCGAGCCGTGCAGCGAGGCGACCCACACCGAACCGTTGACCGGGGCGGCGGTGCCCAGCTCCAGGTGCGCGTCGGGCGCGAGGACGCTGCCCGGCCAGGCGGCCTTGCTGCTCTTGACGATCTTGGTGGCGTCGGGGAAGTTCCACAGGAGCTTGGCGCGGACCACGCCGCCGTTGGCGCTCTGCAGCTTGTCGTCCAGGACGAAGTCCTGGCCGCCCGACAGGAAGAAGCCGGTGGTGCCGGCGGCGGCCATGTCGTACGCCTGGCCGGTGACGTTGACGATCGTCGTCGCGCCCGCCGGGACCTTGATGAAGATGTCCGTGGCCTTCTCCAGCTGGGAGGCGGGGACGGTGAAGACGTTGCGGCCGCTGTCCGTGCCGGTGAACGTGAGGCGGCTGCCGTCGAGCTTCACCTCGGCGCCGGAGGTCGCGGACTCCTTGGCCAGCGCGTCCGAGTAGGCGCGGAGCTTGGTGAACTCGGCGTCGAAGTCGATGAGGTCGGCCTTCTTGCTGAAGGTGCCGTTGTGCAGCTCGACCGCGCGGTCCTTGACCTCGCCGCCGACGACGGCGTTGCCCTTCATGACGACGGTGGCGGAGCCGCCGTTGAGCAGGTCGCCGCGCACGACGAGCGAGGCCCGGCCGGGCAGCGCGTCGACCTGGGCGGCCGTCAGCTCGTTGCCGACGCTGAACCCGCCCCGGAAGTCCGCGTTGCCGCCGACGGCCACGGCGCCTTCCGCGTCGGGGGAGTGGACGTCGTCCCCGAGGACGAACTCGCCGTACTTACCGGCGATTCCGAAGGCGTCGGTGGTGCAGTCCGCCGTGGCGGGGGCGGCCTGGGCGGCCGGAGCGACGGTGAGCCCGAGAACGAGGGCACCGCCGAGGGCCGCGAGGGCGGCTGAGGTCGGTATGCGCATAGTGCGTGGTTCTCCTGCAGAGCAGTTATGAAGGTTCTGTGGCGACTTGGGCCATCATTCTCACACTTGCATAAATTGGTCAAGACCAATGCATGGACTCAGGCGTCGGCGGTGCGGCCGGTGTTGTGCAGGACCTGGTCCCGGCCGGTGCGGGCGGCCTCGGCGGCGGTGTCGTGGTCGAGACCCTGCTCGTTCAGGATGACCGTGCCGTAACTTCCGTCGTTCAGCCAGGTGCACGCCACATGTGAGCCGGGGGTCTCCGAGTCCGTCGCGTACGAGACGCAGCGGAGCCGGCCGTCCGGTCCGGCGTCCGCCCGCCAGACCTCGTCGATGGTCGAATCCGACTGGGAGAGCCCCAGTTCGTAGCTCTTGAGGGTCGAGTCGGGGGCGCCCCGGAAGTCGCCCGTCATGCCGATGATGAGGGCGTCCGCGGTGGCGGGGTCGCCCAGCGGCGGCAGTTCGCCGTAGAGGTAGGCGAACGCGCCCTCGACGTCGACCGTCTCCGTCCACAGGGAGGCGTAGGCGGAATCCACGCCGTCCACCGCCGGCACGGCGGAGGCCAGCCGGGCACCCCGGAACTCCTTCGGGGCGGCCACCTCGTAGCGCGGGTAGTCCTTCGTCTCCCGGTCGTGCCCCGGCGCCGGCGGCGCGACCGCGGCGACCGTCGAGACCAGCAGACAGGTGAGGGCCGTGCCCAGCACCGCGAAGTCGCGGAACCCCGGCGGCGGCGGGTCGGGCAGCGGGCTCGCCGGCTCCGGGGCACCCTCCGGGAGCGGCGCCGTGGCGGCGGTGGCGCGGCTGCGGGCGCCGCTCTCCAGGGCGCCGAGCAGGCGGTTCGGGATCAGGGCCAGCAGACCGGCGGCCGCCCACAGGTACCAGTGGGTCGTCGGGCCGAGGAGGACGGCGGGCATGCTCATCGCCAGGACGACGAGCGCGCTCAGGTACGGGGCCCGGACCTGCCCCAGGAGCAGCCACCGGCCGGGGCGCGTGAACGCGGTGAGGGTTTCGGCGCGCACGGCCAGCCGCACGCTGTACGGATGCCGTCCGGCCTCCTCCGCGGCGAGGCGGGCGGCCTCCGCCAGGCTCGGGGCGGCGGCCAGGGCCTGGCGTACGTCGTGGCGCTGGATGTGGGCCGGTGAGACCGGGGGCCGGCCGGCGGGCGCGGTCCAGGCCGTCCGTCCGCTGAGCCGCAGCGCCTCCGGCGAGCCGGGGGCCAGTTCGTTGACCCGCTCGACGAGCCCGGTGGCGCGGGCGGCGCGGCCGGGGCGGTCCAGCGCGTCGGAGGCCCGGCAGAGTTCGGCGTACGCGGTGAGCAGGGGCAGGTCGTCGGGGAAGGCCGCGAGGCCCCGGCGGTAGGCGCGCTCGGCCGCGTCGTCGTGGTCGTCCTCGTCCTCGGCGGCGTGCGCCCGGCCCAGCAGCGCGTACAGCTCCGGGTCGGGGCCGTGCTCCTCCAGCGCGGTGGTGGCGCGCTCGCGGGCCTCGGCGAGGCGCCCCGCCCGCAGCGCCTCCTGTACGGCCTCGACAGCCGTGTGCCCGGTGTCCCGCATGAGATCCCCACCCCCGATGACGCGCCCGGCCGTAACGCCGGACGCATCACCTCAGTATCACGGGCGGGGCGTCAGAGGCGCTCGGGGGTCCGGATGCCGAGCAGGGCCATGCCCCGGTGCAGGGTGCGCGCGGTCAGTTCGACGAGGAACAGCCGGTTCTCCACGACCTCGGCCGGGTTGTCGTCGCTCAGGACGTGGCACTGGTCGTAGAACGTCGTCAGGTGCGACGCGAGCTGGTAGAGGTACGCGGCCAGCTTGTGCGGCTCGTAGTGGGCGGCCACCTCGGCCAGCACCTCGCCGAACTGGTCCAGATGCAGGCCCAGCGCCCGCTCGGCCGGGGCCAGCTCCAGCTCCGGGTGCGCGACGGGCTTCGCGTCGCCCGCCTTGCGCAGGATCGACTGGATGCGCGCGTACGCGTACTGGAGGTACACCGACGTGTCGCCGTTCAGCGACACCATCTGGTCCAGGTCGAACTTGTAGTCCCGCACGGCGGAGGTCGACAGGTCCGCGTACTTCACGGCGCCCACGCCCACGTACCGGCCGTTCTCGACGATCTCCCGCTCCGACAGGCCCACCTTCGCGGCCTTCTCGCGGACCACGGCCGTCGCCCGGTCGACCGCCTCGTCCAGCAGGTCCTCCAGCCGGACCGTGACGCCCTCACGGGTCTTGAACGGCTTGCCGTCCTTGCCGAGCACCGTGCCGAACGCCAGCTGGTGCGCCTTCACGTCGTCGTTCAGCCAGCCGGCCCGCCGGGCCGTCTCGAAGACCATCTTGAAGTGCAGCGACTGCCGCGCGTCCACCACGTACAGCAGGGTGTCCGCCTTGAGGTTCCGCACCCGGTCGCGGATCGCGGACAGGTCGGTCGCCGCGTACCCGTATCCGCCGTTCGTCTTCTTGACGATCAGCGGGACCTTGTTGCCGTCGGGGCCCAGGACGTCGTCGAAGAAGACGCACAGCGCACCCTCGGAGCGGACGGCGACGCCCGTCTCCTCCAGGATGCGGCAGGTCTCCTCCAGCATGTCGTTGTAGCCGGACTCGCCGACGATGTCGGGGTCGTCGATCTCCATGTCCAGCTTGTCGAAGACCGAGTAGAAGTAGATCTTCGACTCGTCCACGAACCGCTGCCACATCGCCAGCGTCTCGGGGTCGCCCGCCTGGAGCGCCACCACCCGGTCCCGCGAGCGCGCCTTGAACTCCTCGTCCGAGTCGAACAGGGCCCGCGACGCCTTGTAGAGCCGGTTGAGCGAGGACATGGCGGCCTCGCCGTCCTTCTGGTCCCCTTCGTGGTCCAGCTCGGCCGGGTGCTCGACGAGGTACTGGATGAGCATGCCGAACTGGGTGCCCCAGTCGCCGATGTGGTGGCGCCGGACCACGGACTCGCCGGTGAACTCCAGAATCCGCACCATCGCGTCACCGATCACGGCGGACCGCAGATGGCCGACGTGCATCTCCTTGGCCACGTTCGGCTGGGCGTAGTCGATCACGGTGGTGCCGGCCGACCCGTTCACCGGGACGCCCAGCCGGTCCGCGTCGGCGGCGCGCGCGGCCAGCGTCGAGGTGATCGCCCGGTCCGTGAGCGTGACGTTCAGGAAGCCGGGCCCGGACACCTCGACGTCCTTGATCAGGTCCGAGGCGGGCAGCGCCCCGGTCACCTTGGCGGCCAGCTCGCGCGGGTTGCCCTTGAGCTTCTTGGCGAGCGCCAGGATGCCGTTGGCCTGGAAGTCGGCCCGGTCGCTTCGGCGCAGCAGCGGGTCGGCGTGACCGGCCTCCGGCAGGGCTGCCGAGAGGGCGTCCGCCAGCTGCTGCTGGAGCGTGGAAGCGAGGGAATTGACCGAGCCGTGCTCAGGCATGGGACGGGCTGCCGTTTCCGTAGGGGTACAAGGGGTGATCCCGAGTATCCCACGGCGTGCGCGGCCGCACGCAAAGCCGTTTTCGCGCTGCGGGGTCCACCTGGGAGAATGGTCGACGCCCCTATGAGTCCTACCCGAGAGAAGGACGTGCCGACCGTGGCTCAGAGTCAGAGCAGCACCGAGACCGACTGGGTCTCCCGCTTCGCGGACGAGGTCATCGCCGAATCGGAGCGTCGTGCGCCTGGCAAACCGGTCGTCGTCGCCTCCGGGCTCTCCCCGTCCGGCCCTATCCACCTGGGCAACCTCCGCGAGGTCATGACCCCGCACCTGGTCGCCGACGAGATCCGCCGGCGCGGCCACACCGTGCGCCACCTCATCTCGTGGGACGACTACGACCGCTACCGCAAGGTGCCGGGCGGCGTCGCCGGGATCGACGAGTCGTGGGCCGAGCACATCGGCAAGCCGCTGACCTCGGTGCCCGCCCCGGCCGGGTCCGCGTACCCGAACTGGGCCGAGCACTTCAAGGCCGCCATGACGGAGTCCCTGGCCGCGCTGGGCGTCGACTACGACCCGATCAGCCAGACGGAGCAGTACCTCGCGGGCACGTACCGCGAGCAGATCCTGCACGCCATGCGGCACCGCGCGGACATTGACGCCGTCCTCGACCGCTACCGCACCAAGAAGGACCCGGCGGCCGGCGGCAAGGGCGGGAAGAAGCCGCAGCAGAAGAAGGTGGACGAGGCCGAGCTGGAGGCCGAGGCCGGCTCCGGCGCGGCCAGCGAGGACGACGGCAGCGGCGGCTCCGCCGGCTACTTCCCGTACAAGCCGTACTGCGGCAACTGCGAGAAGGACCTCACCACCGTCACCTCGTACGACGACGACACCACCGAGCTGAACTACACCTGCACGGCCTGCGGCTTCGCCGAAACGGTCCGGCTGAACGAGTTCAACCGGGGCAAGCTGGTCTGGAAGGTCGACTGGCCCATGCGCTGGGCGTACGAGGGCGTGATCTTCGAGCCCAGCGGCGTCGACCACTCCTCGCCCGGCTCGTCCTTCGTCGTCGGCGGCCAGATCGTCCGCGAGATCTTCGGCGGCGTCCAGCCGATCGGCCCCATGTACGCCTTCGTGGGCATCTCCGGCATGGCCAAGATGTCCTCCAGCAAGGGCGGCGTGCCGACCCCGGCCGACGCGCTGAAGATCATGGAGGCCCCGCTGCTGCGCTGGCTGTACGCCCGCCGCAGGCCCAACCAGTCCTTCAAGATCGCGTTCGACCAGGAGATCCAGCGGCTCTACGACGAGTGGGACTCGCTGGAGCGCAAGGTCGCCGACGGCACCGTGCTGCCGGCCGACGCCGCCGCGCACTCCCGTGCGGTCCGCACGGCCGCCGGTGAGCTGCCGAGCACCCCGCGCCCGCTGCCGTACCGCACGCTGGCCTCCGTCGCCGACATCACCGCCGGCGCGGAGGACCAGACGCTGCGCATCCTCAGCGAGCTGGACCCGGCCAACCCGCTCACCTCGCTGGACGAGGCCCGCCCGCGCCTCGACCGCGCCGAGAACTGGATCACCACCCAGGTCCCGGCCGAGGCCCGCACCATCGTCCGCGACGAGCCCGACAAGGAGCTGCTCGGCTCGCTCGACGACGAGGGCCGCGAGTCGATCCGGCTGCTCCTGGAGGGCCTGGACACGCACTGGTCCCTGGACGGCCTGACCACGCTGGTCTACGGCGTGCCGAAGGTCCTCGCGGGGCTGGAGCCCGACGCGAAGCCGACGCCCGAGCTGAAGACCGCCCAGCGGTCGTTCTTCGCCCTGCTCTACCGGCTGCTCGTCAGCCGCGACACGGGCCCGCGCCTGCCGACGCTGCTGCTCGCGGTCGGCGCGGACCGGGTGCGCAGGCTGCTGGGCGCCTAGCCGGATACGCCGATGGGGCCGCCTCCCACGCGGGGGGCGGCCCCATCGGCGTATCCGGGGCCTACGCGATGTGGTCGGCCTCCAGCTCCGCGTGGAAGCGCCGCTTGAACTCCGGCATCAGCTGCCGGATCAGGGCCTCGCCGCGCGGGTGGCGGACGTTGTGCCCGTCCGACAGGTGTATGTCCAGCACCGCGACGCTCGGGTAGTCGTTGTTCTCCGCGACGTACGCCGAGAACACCTCGTACGCGATCTGGCCGAACTCCTCGTCCTCCGGCGTCCACTCCCGCACGGGCGCGGGGGCGGGTACGGGCGTGGGTACGGGGCCCCGGGCGTACGGTCCGTCCGGGGGGACGCTGCCGACCGTGCCCACGTTGCCCAGGGGCCGGGTGCGGTCGCCGGCGCCCGAGGGGACCTGGTGCGGCGTCGGGACCTCGACCTCGTAGTCCGGGTCGTACGCGCCCTCGTAGACCTTGGCCGTCGCCTGCTGCGGGAACCAGGGGTTGTCGTCCCCGGCGGGCTGCTCGGCGATGTGCTCGGCGGTGTGTTCGGCGCCCTGCGGGTGCTCCTGGGGCTCCTGGGGCTCCTGGGGCTCTTGGTGCTCCTGCCGCTCCTCCGGTGCGGGGGCGGTCTGCGGGGCGGCGGCCTGCGGCAGCTCCGGGTGCGGCTGGGCGCTCTCCACGGCGGGCGCGGCCGGGGCGGCCTGCGGCGCGGCCACCGGTTCCGGGGCGGGAGCCGGGGGCAGGAGGGCCGGTTCGATGCCGGCGGCGGCCAGCCCGGCGGGGCCGGTCTCGGCGAGCGGTACGCCGTACTTCGCGAGGCGCAGCGGCATCAGGGACTCCACGGGCGCCTTGCGGCGCCAGGAGCGGCCGTAGCGGGCCTGGAGGCGGGCCTGGTAGATCAGCCGGTCCTGCTCCAGCTTGATGACCTGCTCGTAGCTGCGCAGCTCCCACAGCTTCATCCGGCGCCAGAGCCGGAAGGTGGGGATCGGGGAGAGCAGCCAGCGGGTGAGGCGGACGCCCTCCATGTGCTTGTCGGCGGTGATGTCCGCGATCCGGCCCACGGCGTGGCGGGCGGCCTCGACGGCGACGACGAAGAGGACGGGGATGACCGCGTGCATGCCGACGCCGAGCGGGTCGGGCCAGGCGGCGGCGCCGTTGAACGCGATGGTCGCGGCCGTCAGCAGCCAGGCGGTCTGGCGCAGCAGCGGGAACGGGATGCGCAGCCAGGTCAGCAGCAGGTCCAGGGCCAGCAGGACGCAGATGCCCGCGTCGATGCCGATCGGGAAGACCAGCGAGAAGTCACCGAACCCCTTGCTCAGGGCCAGCTCGCGCACCGCCGCGTACGAACCGGCGAAGCCGATCGCGGCGATCAGCACCGCGCCGGCCACGACCAGCCCGATGAGCACCCGATGCGTGCGCGTCAGCTGCATCGCAGCCACCCCCCATCCCCTCCCTGTTCCCTGGTCCTCGGCGCCGGGGCGTCGTTCTGACGTCTCGTCCGAGCCGCCGTGGCTTGATTCCGGCGGGCACAGCCTGGCACATGTGTGCGAGAGGTGTCGCGGGGGGAGGGGCGGGGGGCGTGTGCGGGGTCAGTCCGAGGACTTCGACTTCACCGACGAACCGGACTTCGCCGAGGGCTTCTTGGAGGACGTGTCGGACGCCTCGTCCGTGTCCCCGCCCTTCTTCTCGTCCTTCGTCTTCTCGGTCGCCTTCGGGCTCGCGGCGCCGCTCTCGTTGGCCTCGGCCACGGCGGCGACCGCGTCCCTGGCCGCCATGGTGGCGCCCTTGAGGACGGTCTCGGCGGAGGGCGTCTTGGAGCCCGCGTAACCGGCGCCGTTGTAGTTGACGACCACGACGACGTTCTCCGTGCGGACGACGATCGTCGTGAACCGGAACGTCTCGCCGGTCTTGTTCTGCTCGTACGTGACCTTGGTGGCCTCGTCGCCGATGCCGGTGACGGCGGCGGACGCGACGTTCTTCGCGTCGTCGGTGGCCTCGGCCTTCTTGACCTGCTTGGCGAGCTCCTCACCGGCGCGGGTGGCCCCGCTGCCCAGGGTCTGGTCGGAGGCGAAGCGGGTGAAGCCGACGTCCAGCCAGCGGTACTGGGAGCCCTTGACGCCCTTGTCGGCCAGCCCGTTCCAGGAGCAGCCGCCCCGGAGCGAGGCGTCGCCGGACTTGCTGCGGGTGCCGTTCTTCTTCTTGGCGGAGGGGACCAGGGACTTGACGGTCTTCCCCTCGACCGACGTGCAGGGGTCGGGCAGCACGGCGAACTTCGCGGGCTCCACGGCCGGTTCCGTCTTCGTCGCCTCGGGCGAGGCGGAGGCGGTGCTGTCCGCGTCCTTGTCCCCGCCGGAGTCCGACGAACAGCCGGCGACGACGAGCATCACCGGTACGGCGGCGCAGGCGAGTATGCGGGTGAGTCGCGAAGCTGATCGGTGCATGGTTCCTTCACTCGGATGGCGCGGTGGTCGGTTCCGGAGGGCCACGGTACGTCGGACGGCGGGCGGATGCCGCCTTCGCCGGCCGGGCCGCGGGGCGGTCCGGCGCGGGCCGGGGCGGGCCGCGGGCGGTCTCATTCGTCGAACGAATCGACCAGCTGTCGGGCCAGTGCCTGCGCCTTCTCCTGCAGTTCCGCGCTGTCGGGCACCTCGGTGGGGAGGGCGGGCTGGGCGGTGTACTCGACGGTCACGATGACGTTGGATGTGCGGAACACCACGCTGACGGTGCGGTAGCGGGCCGTCGATCCGGACCGGGTCAGGACGTCGTCGAGGAACGCGCTGTCGCCGAGGCCGTCGAGGAGTCGGGGCTGGAGGCTGTCGGCGGGGGCGTCGGACGCGGGCCCGCCGGGGGTGCCGGTGCCGTCGGTGCCGTCGGAGCCGTCCGTGGGGTCGTCGTCGGGCGTGCCGGTGTCCGTGGCGCCGGGGTCGGCGGTGTCCGAGCCGGAGGGGGAGGCGTCGGGGGACTGGTCCGGCAGCGTGGGGGCGGGGAGGTCGGCGGCGCCCTCCTTCTTCGCGTACACCTCGCGGGCGCGGTCGTCGTCGCTCACGGAGGTGTCGTAGGAGACGACGCGCTCGAAGTCGAGGTGGATACCGCGGGTGCCCTGCGGGGCGTCGGACTTCCAGCGGCAGCCGATGCGCCGGTCGGTGTCGTACGTGACCGTGGCGGCGCCCTCGAAAGCCTTGTCCTGCTGGGCCTCGGGCAGGTCGGCGGTGCCCGGCAGCAGGTCCTTGAGGGTGGCGCGGGGGATCGCGCGGCAGGCGTCGGGGAGCGTGCGGTACTTGCCCGGGGGCGCGGGGGACTCGCTCCCGATGCCGGGCTTGTCGTCGGCGCCGGGGTCATCGGCTCCGCCGCCGCCCGTGCAGCCGGCGGCGAGCGCGGCGATGAGCACGGCGCCGATCGCGTACGCCATTCGTCGCACGGTCCTGGGCTCCCTTCGTGCGAAAAACGGTTGCCGCCCGAGGGCGGCCGGTGGAGACAATGTGTATCGCACGCGCTGCTGTGAACGCCGGTCGGGCGATGTTTTTGCCGACCTTGGCGCCGGTTTTGCGCTTTGAGACTTTCCGGGGGAATCGAGGGGTTATGTCGTACGTAGAGGTGCCGGGGGCGCAGGTGCCCATCCGGATGTGGACGGACCCGGCGTCGGTCGAGGACGTGGCGATGCAGCAGCTGCGCAACGTCGCCACGCTGCCCTGGATCAAGGGTCTGGCCGTCATGCCCGACGTCCACTTCGGCAAGGGCGCCACGGTCGGCTCGGTGATCGCGATGCACGGGGCGGTCTGCCCGGCCGCGGTCGGCGTGGACATCGGCTGCGGCATGTCCGCCGTGAAGACGTCGCTCACCGCCAACGACCTGCCCGGCGACCTGTCCCGCCTCCGCTCGAAGATCGAGCAGGCCATTCCGGTGGGCCGGGGGATGCACCAGGACCCGGTGGACCCGTCCGAGGTGTACGGCCTCGCGGCGACGGGCTGGGACGACTTCTGGCAGCGGTTCGACGGAGTGGCCGAAGCGGTCAAGTTCCGTCAGGAACGGGCCACGAAGCAGATGGGAACGCTCGGAGCCGGAAACCACTTCATCGAGTTCTGTCTCGACGAGTCGGGTTCGGTCTGGCTGATGCTGCACTCCGGCTCGCGGAACATCGGCAAGGAACTGGCCGACTTCCACATCGGCCGGGCGCAGGGCCTGGCGCACAACCAGGGCCTGGTCGACCGCGACCTCGCGGTGTTCCTCGCGGACACCGAGCCGATGCGCGAGTACCGCAACGACCTGTTCTGGGCGCAGGAGTACGCGAAGCACAACCGCGCGGTCATGATGGCGCTGTTCCAGAACGTCGTCCGCAAGGAGTTCAAGAAGGCCAAGGTCACCTTCGAGCCGGTCATCTCCTGCCACCACAACTACGTGGCGGAGGAGCGGTACGACGGCATGGACCTGCTGGTCACCCGCAAGGGCGCCATCCGGGCCGGTTCCGGCGACTACGGGATCATCCCCGGCTCGATGGGCACCGGTTCGTACATCGTGAAGGGCCTCGGCAACGAGAAGTCCTTCAACTCCGCCTCGCACGGCGCCGGCCGCCGGATGAGCCGGAACGCGGCCAAGAAGCGCTTCTCCGCACAGGACCTGGCGGACCAGACGCAGGGCGTCGAGTGCCGCAAGGACTCCGGCGTGGTGGACGAGATCCCCAGCGCCTACAAGCCGATCGAGAAGGTGATCGACCAGCAGCGCGACCTGGTCGAGGTCGTCGCGAAGCTGAAGCAGGTCATCTGTGTGAAGGGCTGAGACGCGGGGCCGGGGCCTCCCGGCCCCGGCGGCCGCCGTCCTGTGCCGCTACGCCGTGCGGTGCACCTTCGAGTTGGAGGCCTGGGCGCGCGGGCGGACGACCAGGAGGTCGATGTTGACGTGGCTGGGGCGGCCGACCGCCCAGTCGATCGTGTCGGCCACGTCCTCGGCGGTCAGGGGGGCGTCGACGCCCGCGTAGACCTTGGCGGCCTTCTCCGCGTCGCCCCGGAAGCGCGTGGTGGAGAACTCCTCGGTCTTGACCATGCCCGGCGCGATCTCGATGACCCGGACCGGGGTGCCGACGATCTCCAGGCGCAGCGTCTCGGCCAGGACGTGTTCGCCGTGCTTGGCGGCCACATAGCCGCCGCCGCCCTCGTAGGTGGACAGGCCGGCCGTCGAGGAGAGGATGACCACGGTGCCGTCGCCGCTCGCCGTGAGGGCGGGCAGCAGGGCCTGGGTCACGTTGAGCGTGCCGATGACGTTGGTTTCGTACATCCGGCGCCAGTCCTGCGGGTCGCCGGTGGCCACCGGGTCGGCCCCGAGCGCGCCGCCCGCGTTGTTCACCAGCACGGCCAGGCTGCGGAACGCGGTCGCGAACTCGTCCACCGCGGCCCGGTCCGTCACGTCCAGCGGGTAGGCCGTCGCCTGGTGGCCGGCTTCGGTGATCTCGGCGGCCAGCGCCTCGATGCGGTCCTTGCGGCGGGCGGTGAGCACGACGCGGTAGCCGGAGGCCGCCAGCCGCCGGGCGGTCGCGGCGCCGATGCCGCTGCTCGCACCGGTGACGACGGCGATGGGGGATGCGGCCATGGTCGGGCTCTCCTCGGACGGGTGATCGATGCGGTCCAACCCGGCCAGGATAGGCAGGCCCGGCTCGGGTCAGTGGTTGCGGGGGGCGTACATGATCACGGCCATCCCGGCCAGGCAGATCAGCGCGCCCGCCACGTCCCAGCGGTCGGGCCGGTAGCCGTCGGCGGCCATCCCCCAGGCGATCGAGCCCGCCACGAAGACCCCGCCGTACGCCGCGAGCACCCGGCCGAACTCGCCGTCCGGCTGGAGCGTCGCCACGAAGCCGTACGTGCCGAGCGCGATGATCCCGGCGCCGATCCAGATCCACCCCCGGTGCTCGCGCACGCCCTGCCAGACGAGCCAGGCGCCGCCGATCTCGAACAGCGCGGCGAGGACGAACAGGGCGGTGGAGCGCAGGACGGACATGGGAGCAGCCTGTCACGGGCCGCGGCCTCCGGGACGCGCCGAACCGGTGGGTATATATGTGCAATTCGGGCTGATGGGTATCTTCGGGGCATGGTTCTGACGCGTAGGACTCGGCTGGGGATGTCCGCTGCGATCGCCGCTGCGGTGGTGACGGCGGCACCGCTCGTGGGCGGCACGGCACGGGCGGACGGCGCCGCTCCCGCGCCGGAGGCGGATGTGTCGCACCACGGGTACGTCACGCTCCGGGGCTCCGCCCTCGACATCCGGCTGCGCAGCGAGAACCGGGGCCCTTCGGACCTCGACGGCGTCACCGTGCGGGTGCGGCTCTCCGCGGAACTGGCCGGTCCGCAGGAGCTGCCCGGCGCCTGCCTCCGGGCCGACCCGCAGACCGTGCTGTGCCGGACCGGCCCGCTGCACGCGGACGGCGTCCAGCAGCGGCGCATCGCCCTCGGGCTCCGGCTGCGCGGCGAGCCGGACCAGGTCGTCGTCCGCGTCGGCACCGCGTGGAACGGCGGGGCGACGGACCGGGACACCGGCAACGACGAGCACGAGGTGCTGGCCCTGGCCACGGGGGACACGTACGTGTTCTGAGAGCTTGTACGCAGACCATGAGGGCCGCCGCGTCGTCGGCGGGGCCGCGCGGGCTCCGTAGACTCGGCGCATGCCGCCCGTTCCGTCCCCCCGCCGCAGCACGCTGCTGGCCGAGCTGTCCGTCGCGTCGCGGCGCTACATGGCCGCCTACGCGCTGTTCAACCAGGCCGTCGCCGACCGGCTGGGGCTGCACCCCACCGACCTCCAGTGCCTCAATCTGCTCAGCCTGGAGGCGGCGCCCGTCACCACGGGCCGGGTCGCGGAGCTGACCGGGCTCACCACCGGTTCGGCGACCCGGCTGGTGGACCGGCTGGAGCGGGCCGGCTATGTGACGCGCGCCCGCGACACCGCCGACCGGCGGCGGGTCCTCGTGGCGACCGTGCCCGAGCGGATGGCGGAGTTCGGCGCGGTCTGGAAACGGCTGAACGGCGGCTGGGACAGCCTGTTCGACGCGTACGACGACGACGAGGTCGCGCTGCTCCTCACCCATATGCGGCGCACCGTGGAGCTGAGCGCGGCGCAGATCGCACGGCTGCGCGAGGGCGACGCCTGACCGGACCCGCCGGGCTCGTCCGGTCCTCCCGGCCCGCCCGGCCCGCCCTGTTCGTCCGTCAGCCGGCCACCGGGCCGAAGTCGCGGACCGCCTCCGCGACGATCGCCTCCAGCCGGGCGTGGTGCGCGCCGCGCCAGTAGACCCGGCCGCACTCCGCGCACTGCGCGAACACGTCGTACGAACGGCGCGTCCCGTGCTCCAGGTGCGGGCCGACCGTGTCCTTGTCGGCCGCCGCCAGCGGGCCGTTGCAGGCGGTGCACCGGGTCCACGGGGCGAGCGCCGGCGCGAACCGCTCCAGTACGTCCCGCAGCTGGGCGTCGGGCTGGTCGCTGTACACGTACGCGCCCGCCCAGATCTCCCGGCGGTGCAGCAGCCCCCGGTCGCGCGAGAGCAGGACGCGCCGCTCCTTCGCGGAGAGCGCGGCCAGGGCCGGGTCGCCGATGTCCTCGCTCTCGTAGGCGGCGTCGACGCCGAGCAGCCGCAGCCGCCGGGCGAGCGTGCCGAGGTGCACGTCGAGCAGGAAGCGCAGGGGCGCGCCCGGTACGGGCTGCGGGCGCGGGACCGGGCGGACCTGGACCAGTTCACCCGCCGCCGGGATGTGCGAGACGGGGGCCGGGCGGCCGTCCACGAGGAGTTCGCCGGCTTCGGTCAGCGGGATGCCCAGGGATTCGACGACGTGCCCGAGCGTGGAGGAGCCGTCCGTGACCACCGGGGTGCGCCCCTGCCGGCGTCCATGGGCCACGAAGAGCCTGAGTTCGGGGGCGACTTCGAGGTGGATCTCCGGTCCGTTCACCCGGCCAGGATGCCATCGCGGCGACGGCACAGGCCACGGGTTTCCCCCGCCGTCGGCCCGTCAGGTGCGCCGACCCGTCAGGTCCGTCAGGCGTGTCAGGCGCGGAAGGCCGCCGCGTGTTCCGTCGCCCAGGCCGCGAAGGTGCGGGCCGGGTGGCCGGTCAGCGTGGCCACCGCGTCGGTCACCTCCGCGCGGCGGCCGTCCGTGGCCGCCCAGTACATGAGCAGGCCCGCGGCGACTCCGGCCGGCATGAAGGGGGACATCGCCTCCTGCCAGGCGGCGGGGCTCATCTCCTCGACGGTGACCGGCGTGCCGGACGCGGCGGCCAGGATCTCGACCTGCTCGGCCGCGCTCAGGGACTCGGGCCCGGTCAGGTGGTACGCGGCGCCCCGGAGCGCCGGTTCGGTGAGCACGGCGAGGGCGGCCTCGGCGATGTCGGTCTCGTGGATGGGGCTGCCCTCGCTGCGCGGGTAGGGCAGGCCGACCGGGCGCCCGGAGCGGAAGGCGCCCGACCACTGGTAGGCGTTGGTGGCGAAGGCGCCGGGGCGCAGCAGGGTCGTGGTGAGGGGTGAGGCGGTCAGCGCCCGCTCCACCGCGTGGTGCTCGGCGGCGATCGGGTTGGTCGCCGGGTCGGGGACGAGGACCGAACTGGAGGACAGCAGCACGATGTGGCGCACCCCGGCCGCCCGCGCGGCGGTGAGGAAGGCGTCGATGTGCGCGGGGTTCGCGTACAGGAAGACGGCGTCCACGCCCTCCAGGGCGGCGGGGAACGTGCTCGGGTCGTCGAGGTCGCAGGTCACGGCCGGGACGCCGGGCGGCGGGGCCAGCTCGGCGGCGTTGCGCGAGGCGGCGCGGACGGGGTGGCCGCCCTGGTGCAGGAGGGCGGTGAGGGCGGAGCCGACGCGGCCTCGGCAGCCGGTGACGAGCGTGAGCATGGAGTGGTCTCCTCGGAGGATCGGCGGCGACTGTCTCGCACATAGGTTGCGTGACACAGGTAAATATCCGGGAGAGCCCGGCGCCCGTCAAACGCATAAACCCCCGGCCCCCGATCCCGGCCCCCGTCCCAGGGCGTCAGGCGGCGGCCTCCGCGCGCAGATCCAGCCGCCAGTCGTTGGTGAGCAGCGGATGGCCCGGCGGGTACTCGATCTCGCACTCCCCGAGCAGCGTGAAGCCCGCCTTGCGGCACACGCCGTTCGACGGGCCGTTGGCCACGGACGGGAAGGCGTGCAGATAGCGATGTTTGCCCTCGGCGCGCGCCGCTCCGGCCACCGCGCGGGTCGCGGCCGACGCGATGCCCCGGCCCTGGAACTCCGGCAGGACCGTCCAGCCGGTCTCGTACACCTCCCGGCCCCGCCAGTGGTGCTCCCAGAAGCCGATCGTGCCCACGGCCTCCGCCACGCCGGGCAGGGCGATGCGGAACATCCGCCCCCGGCCCGTCCGGTCGGCGCTCAGCGCCAGATAGCGGGCATGACGCCCGAGCAGCTTCCCCTCCGGCTCCGGGCCGCCGAGATGGGCCATCAGCTCCGGCGCGTTGGCACGGCGGAGCAGCTCCAGATCACCCGGCGCCCAGGGCTCGATCCGTACGGACGATGACGCTGCGCCCTGCTCCATTGCGGCCATGCCCGCACTCTAGGCCGCGCCTCGGACAGTCAGCGGGGTGTCAGTGCCGTGGGCGGGACGCCGAGTGTCGCGGTGAAGTCCCTGACCAGGTGTGCCTGGTCGCTGTAGCCGAGGTCCGCGGCGAGGGCCGCCCAGTCCGCGGCCGGGCCGGCTGCGGCGCGCTCCAGCGCCTCGTGGATGCGGTAGCGCAGGATGACCCACTTCGGCCCCACGCCCACGTACGCGGCGAACAGCCGTTGCAGGGAGCGGGGCGACACGCCCTCGGCGCGGGCGAGTCCCTCCACGCGCAGGATCGTCCGGTCCGTGCGCACCAGGTCCACCAGGGCCATCGCCCGCGCGGCGCGCGGGTCCGGCTCCGGCCCGGCCGCCAGCAGATACGCGTCCAGTGCGGCGACCCGCTCGTCCTCGTCGGCCGGGTCCAGCACGGCGGCGGGCGGTGCGGGCGGCTCGAACACCGCGGCCGCCGCGAGCCGCCGGCCCGTCCACCGCGAGACGGGCGCGCCGGGGGCGAAGGGCCGGAAGCCGCCCGGCCGGAACTGCACCCCGCACACCCGCCCGCGCCCCTCCAGCTTCTGCGTGAACAGCTCCAGGCCGATGCCCGCCACCTCCGCGTACCCCACCTCCTCGTCGCCGCAGCCCGGATAGCGCTCGAAGACGAGGTTCACGCTGGGGTGCGGGACGAGATGGGGGGCGTACGGCTGGGTCAGGTCCCAGTCGATCAGCCAGTAGTGCTCCAGATACGGCCGCAGTTCGGGCGCGGGCTCGCGGCGCCGGAACCGTACCCGCGCGAACAGTTCGGACGCGTCCACGATGCCCCGCGTATCGCGCCGGGGCCCCTGATGACCTGCCACGACGGCAGATCCTAGGACGCGGCACCGACATGTCGCGCGGGTGCCCGGTGCGCCGGTCCCGGCTGTCCGTCGTAGAGGGGGCCGAGCGTTCCGTACGCCTCGTCCACGATCCGCTCGGCGCCCGCCAGCGCCGCCCGCTCGGCCAGCCGGGCGGCCTGGTGCGTGTACGGGGACGGCGGGGCCGGGTGCCGGCGCCGCCACCACGCGGCGCCGACCGCGTACAGACCGGCGGCGCCGACCAGCACGGGGATGGACAGGGCCCACAGCACGTCGCCCATGGCAGACCTCCTTCAGGCTCGCTGCCTCCAGCATCGGCACGTCGGCCCGCTTCCCTGAAGATCAGTCTCCGGCCAATGAATGGCCGGTTATGACCGGTCTGTCGCCCTGGCCCGCATTGGTCCGCAGAACGTCACCCTGTCCTCACGGTGAGTGGATGGCCCACTTGCCTCCTTCGACGGGTGTCGAACCGGGCAGGGCGATGAGTTCCGGCTTGAACAGCGGCGGCGCGCCCATCGCCGGCTCCCAGGTCGCCAGCCGCTCGTCCTGCGGCACCTCGACGTGTCGGCCCCCGGCGAGATCCGCGACCACGCGCAGCAGCAACCGCACGCCGAGCGGCGCCAGATGCTCGCGCCACAGGCTCTGCGCGGTCGAGCCCGGCGGCACGAGCAGATGTTCCTGGGCGGCGAGCGGGCCGCCGTCCGTGCGCTCGGTCAGGTGGTAGACGCTGCCGCCCGTCACCTTGTCGCCGTCGCGGATCGTCCAGCGGATCGCGTCCCGGCCGCGGTGCAGCGGCAGCAGGCTCGGGTGGTAGCCGATCGTGGCGACGGCCGCCCTGGCCCGCGTCCGGCGCCCGAGGAAGGCGTGCGAGTGCGCGGCGACGATGACGTCCACGCCGTCCGGGATGTGCATCGCGCGCAGTTCGCCGGAGTCCGTCCACGCGATGCTCCGGGGGTACGCCCAGGAGCGCAGGCGGTCCCAGGACGCGGCGTTGGCCTCGTCCGAGTGCCCCTGGCGCAGCCGGGGCGCGGCCACCCCGGCGATCTTGTGTCCCTCGTCCAGCAGGGCCTCCGCGACCTGTACCGCGAAGGCTCCCCGCCCTGAGATGTAGATGTTCACGCGCGCATCACCGGCCGGGCGCCGTCGCGGACGGCGATGCCGTCGCTGCCGGCGGTGTCGTTGAAGGGGGTGCCGCTCATCGGTCGACCTCTTTCAGTCCGGAGTGGTCGGGACGCAACCGCACGGGCAGCGTGGCGAACCCGGTCAGGAAGTTGGACCGGATGCGCCGCGCCGGTTCGGTCTGCTCGAAACCGGTGGTGAAGTCCCGCAGGGCCATGAGCAGTTCGGCGATCTCCACCTTCGCCAGGTAGGAGCCGACGCAGAAGTGCGGGCCGTAGCCGAAGGCCAGGTGCTTGTTGGGGGTGCGGCCGAGGTCGAACTCCCCCGGCCGGTCGAAGACCCGCTCGTCCCGGTTGCCCGAGGCGTGCCACAGCGTGACGATCTCGCCGGGCATCAGCCGTACGCCGTGCAGTTCGGCCGGCCGGACGACGCTGCGGCCGAAGTGCATCGTGGGCGACGCCCAGCGCAGCACCTCGTCCACCGCGGTGTCGATCGCGACCTCGCCGTGCTTGAGCCGCCGCCACTGGCCGGGACGGGAGGCGAGCGTACGGACGCAGTCGATCATCGTGAGCCTGCTGGTCTCGTCGCCGCCGATGATCAGGCTGTAGCAGTTGAGGACGACGTCCTCGTCGGACAGCGGGACGCCGTCGATCGAACTGCCGATCAGCATGCTGATCACATCGTCGCCCGGCGACTCGCGCCGCTCCTCCACGACGTCCATGAAGTACATCAGGATCTCGTTGCGGGCCATCTCGGAGTCGACCTCGTCGACCTCGTCGACGTCCTCGTCGTCCGTGGACAGCGCGGTCTTCGTCAGGCTGAGCAGATAGTCCCGGTCCTCCTCGGGCACGCCGAGGAGGTTCGAGATCGTGGTCATCGGGATGCGGCTCGCGATCCGTCCGGCGAAGTCGCAGCCGCCGGCCTCGACGGCCTCGCGGACCAGCTGCCGGGTGTTGGCCCGTACGGCGCGCGCGACCTCGGCCAGCACCCTGGGCGACAGCACCCGCTGGAGGATCTTGCGCAGCTCGTGGTGGCGGTGGCCGTCCGTCACGGCCAGCATCCGGCCCGCCGCCGCGTCTCCGCCGCCCAGCAGCGTGACCAGTACGTTGCCGCGCTCGGACGTGAAGTTCACGTCGTCCCGGTACGTGGCCAGGATGTCCTCGTGGCGGGTGAGCACCCAGAACCCGGCGCGGCCGCCGGCCGGAGGGTTCCAGTACACGGGGGCGGTGTCCCGCAGGGTGCGCCAGAACGCGTCCAGGTCGTGGTCCGCGAAGGTGTCCGGGTCGCCGAGGTCCACGGTGCCGAGCGCCGGAGTGCGCACGCTCACCAGTCCGTACGCCAGAAGCGGCGCGGCCGGAACGGATAGGTCGGCAGCGGCACGCGGTGACCGGCCTCCCCGGCATGCAGCGCGGCGAAGTCCACCCGTCGGCCGCCCACCCAGGCGGCGGCGAGCGCGGGAAGCGCCGACAGGTCCCCGTCCGGAAGCGTGATCCCGCCGTCCGTGTGGCGGAAGGACTCCGCCTCCACCTGGGGTGCGTCCGCGGTGGTCACGGCCCGGCCACCGGAGGCGCCACAGGCCAGTACGTCGATCAGCTCCTCCCGGCTGCGGACCACGGCCGCCCACCGGCGGTCCATCACCCGGCGGCCCATGGCGAGGCTGAAGACCACGTCGTCCAGGCGCAGTCCGGGGTCCGCCAGCAGCCGCTCCCGCAGCCGCGCCCGCTGGGCGGCCAGCGCCTCGTCGTCCATCGCGGACAGGACGGCCAGCCGGGGCCGGCCCGCCGCCTCCGGCTCCCGTTCGGTGGCGGCGGGTGGCTCTTCGAGGACCAGGTGCGCGTTGTAGCCGCCGCCGCCGATCGAGGTGATGCCCGCCCGGCGGATGCCGGACTCGGGCCGCCAGTCCGCCGATTCGAGCTGCGGCAGGAACGGGGTGCTGGGGAAGTCGAGGTCCGGGTTGACGTCCGTCAGGTTGACCGTGCGCGCCAGCTTGCGGTGGTAGAGCGACATCACGGCCTTCATCGTGCCGAAGCCGCCCGACACCACGCCGCCGTGGCCGACGTTGCCCTTGACCCCGCCGATCGAGCTGATGCCGGTCTGCTTGCCGAACGCCATCGTCGCCGCGTGCACCTCCAGCTCGTCGGTGATCGGCAGCCCGAGCCCGTTCGCCTCGTACATGGACACCGTGTCGGGCGAGACGCCGCCGACCTCCATCGCACCGGCGATGCAGGCGCTCAGCCGCTCCGGCTGCGCCAGGCCGTACGCCATCGCGCTGACCCCGTTGTTGTTGACGGCCGAGCCCTTGACCACGGCGTAGATGTGGTCGCGGTCGGCGACCGCCTGCGCCGCCGGCTTGAGCAGCAGCGTGACGACGCCGCTGGACAGCGCCGTACCGGTGCCGTTGGCGTCGAACGGGCGGCAGTGGCCGTCCTTGGACAGCACCCGGTTCTCCTCCCACAGGTGCCCGCGCGGATGCGGCAGCCGGACCATGGCGCCACCCGCGATCGCCAGGTCGGTCTGGCCCAGCAGCAGCGACTGGCAGGCCATGTGCACCGCGTAGTGGAAGCCCGCGCAGACCGCGGCCAGCGTCACGGCCTCACCGGTCAGCCCCATGTAGTAGAGGGCGTTGGACGTCATCGTGTCCGGCGACCAGGCCAGGCTGGCCTCGATCGCCTCCGGGCCGACCGACACCCGGTCCGGCGGGGAGCTGTAGAGCGCGGCGGTCTGCGGGTTGTTGGCGCCGTAGACGCCCACCTCGGCCTCGACCCGGTCCGGGTCGTAGCCGCCGTCCTCCAGCGCCTCCCAGGCGCTCTCCAGGAACAGCCGGTTCTCCGGCGTCATCGCGTGCGCCATCCGGTCGCTGATGCCGAACACCGTGGGGTCGAACCGGTCGTAGCCGTCGAGCACCCCGCAGGCCCGCACGTAGTACGGGCTGTGGATCAGCGTCTCGTCGACCATGATCTCGTCCTTGGACAGGAACGACACGGTCTCCCTGCCGTGCACCAGGTTGTCCCAGAACTGCTCCTTGGTGGCCGCGCCGGGCGCCCGGCACGACATGCCTATGACGGCCACATCGCCCGGCTCGTACTCCTGCTCGGGGCTCTCGGTCATGGGAAGGCTCCTCTTCGGGTCGTGAGTCGGGATGTCTCAGCTGCCGGTGGAGTTGCCGCGCCCGCGCAGGGCGGCGCGTCGGGTGCCGGCGCGACGGCGCGCCGAGGCGACCACCTCGGGGGTGGCGCCGCTCTCGTCGTCGAGCCAGCGGGCGAGGGAGGAGATGTCGCGGAAACTGAACAGGTCGGGCACCCGCACGCGGCGGCCGAACCGCCGGGTCGTCAGCCGGGCCAGCCGGATGAGCAGCAGAGAGTCGCCGCCCAGGTCGTAGAAGGCGGACCGGACGTCGATGGACGCCGGTTCGAGGTCCAGGAGCTGCCCCCAGATCTCGGACAGCGCCACCTCGGTCGGCGTGGCGGCGGCCAGCAGCGGGCGCCCGGATTCGGCGGTGGCGGCGGGCGGTTCGGGCAGCGCGGCCCGGTCGAGCTTCCCGCCCGGCGTCAGCGGCAGCGCGTCCAGGCGGACGATCGTCGCGGGCACCATGTAGTCGGGCAGTTCGGCGGCCAGCCGCGCGGTGACGGCGGACTGGAGGGCGGCGTCGAGGCGGACACCGCCCGGTGTGCCGTCCGGTGCGCCGTCCTCGGGGACGACGTAGCCGACGAGCCTGCGGCCGGTCACGGTCGCGGCGGCCTCCCGGACGCCGGGGCAGCCGGTGAGCCGGGCCTCGACCTCCTCCAGCTCGATGCGGTAGCCGCGCAGTTTGACCTGGTGGTCGGCGCGGCCGGCGAAGCGCAGTTCGCCGTCGTCGGTGAACGACACGAGGTCCCCGGTGCGGTACATGCGCTCGCCGGGCAGGAACGGGTCCGGCACGAACCGGTCGGCCGTGGTCTCGGGCCGGTTGACGTAGCCGTGGGCGAGGCCGACCCCGCCGATGCAGAGTTCGCCCGGTTCGCCGGGGGCCACCCGGCGCTGGTGTTCGTCGAGCACGTAGGCGCGGACGCCCGGCGAGGGCGTGCCGATGGTGGGCTCGTCCGTCCCGTCGCGCGGCACCCGCTTGAACGAGCAGAAGACGGTGCCCTCGGTCGGGCCGTACGCGTTGAAGACCCGCTCGGCGCCCGTCTCGCGGTAGGCCCGGTCCACCAGCTTGCGCCGCAGCGGCTCGCCGCCGAACACGACGGTCCGCACGTTCGGCGGCAGGCAGGAGGCGTCCAGCAGCCCGTTCATCACCGAAGGGACGACGTTGAGGTGGGTGATCCGGTCGGCGTACGGGCTCTCCGGCAGATGGACGGCGCTCTCCACCAGGATCACCGCGCCGCCCCGGCACAGGGCGCCGAAGATCTCCATCACGGACATGTCGAAGCAGACCGAACTCGCCGCCGAGACCCCGCTGAGGTCGCAGCCGGCGAAGAGCCGGTCCAGCTCGGCCAGCATGGCGACGCAGCCGGGGTGGTGGATGGCCACGCCCTTGGGCCGCCCGGTGGACCCCGAGGTGTAGATGATGTACGCGGTGTCGCCGGGCACCACCGGCACCGGCCGCTCACCGGGCTCGGTCGTCGCGGTCCCGTCCAGCAGGACCACGGTGGGCCCGGCCGGGCAGTTGGCCCGCGAGGCGGGGGTGGTCAGCAGCAGCCGGGTGCCGCTGTCGCGGACCATGAAGTCCAGCCGCTCGGCCGGGTACGCCGGGTCCAGCGGCAGATAGCAGGAGCCGGCGCGCAGGACCGCCAGCAGGGCGACGAGCAGATCGGGCGTCCGCTCGACGCAGATGCCCACCGGGACACCGGGCCCGGCCCCGTCCGCGACGAGCCGTTCGGCCAGGACGCGGGAGCGGGTGTCCAGTTCGCCGTAGCTCAGGACGCCGGCGTCGGAGTAGACGGCGGGCGCCTGCGGGTCCTTGGCCGCCTGCTCGATGAATGCGGAGTGCAGCGTGTCGGTCACTTGTCTGTCTCCTCGGGTCGGCTGCCCGGCGCGATGTCCCGCAGCGCCAGGTCCGGTCGGGCGATCGAGTCGAAGAGCACGGTGCGGTAGAGCGCCAGCAGGTCCGTCACGGCCTCGCGCTCCAGGTGGTCGGGCTTGTACTGGACGTGGCCGGCGACCTCGCCGTCGATGTCGGCCATCGAGATCTCCAGGTCGAACTTGGCGAGGTGCCTGCGTACCTGTACGGGTTCCAGCGGCAGGGCGCCGTCCGGGTCGACGGTCGAGCCGACGCCGTGGAAGAGCTTCACGGAGCGCGGGAAGGCGTCCGACGACAGCCAGTTCACGACCACGTCGAACCACGGCGACCGGCCCTCGGCCCTGACCGGCTTCAGCTCGGATGCCAGCAGGTCGAGCGGGTAGTTCATGTGCTCCACGAGCCCGAGCGAGAAGGCGTGCACCTCGCCCAGCAGTTCGCGGAAGCCGCGCTCACCGGACGGCCGGGCGCGCACCAGCACGGTGTTCAGGTAGTAGCCGATGGCCGACTCCCGGCCGGGCTCGCCGCGCTGGGCGATGGCGGTGGCCAGCACCGCGTCCTCGACCGCCGCGGCCCGGTTGAGCGTGGCGAAGAACCCGGCCAGGACGACGGTGCTGACCGACACCCCCTCGCGCACCGCGAACTCGCGCAGCAGCCGGGACTCCTCGGCGCTCCAGCGGAAGGCGAGGTCGCGGCCCTCGTAGGTGACGCCGGGCGGTCGCTCCCCGGTCGACAGGTCGAGGCGTGCGGGCGGATCGGCCAGCTGCCGCGACCACCAGTCCAGCGCGGTCCCGGCTGCAGGACCGGCCAGCCACTCCCGCTCCGCCGCCACGAACTCGGTGTACGGGGCGGCGGGGCCGCTCCCGGCCGGGTCGGCGCCGCCGTAGAACTCCTGGAGTTCGCGGATCATGACGTCGGCCGACGCGGCGTCCGACGCGATGTGGTGCACCAGGACCAGCAGATGGTGGTCGGCCGGGCCGCGCCGCAGCAGCACCACCCGCACCAGCGGTCCTTCGTCCAGGTCGAGCGGCCGGTGCCCGTGGACGGCCAGCTCCTCGCGGGCCTGCTCGTCGTCCAGGTCCGGGCGGTCCACCACGGTGAACTCGTAGACCGGGTCGTCCAGGATGAGCTGGGCCGGGCTGCCGCCCGCCTCCACGAACAGGGTGCGCAGGGCGGGGTGGCGCGCGACCACGGCCCGTACGGCGTCCTCCAGCGCCTCCTCGTCCACGGCGGCCCGGATGCGGGCGGTCACCATGAAGTTGTAGGGGACGGCGTCCGGGTCGACCTGCTGCATGAACCAGAGGGATGCCTGCCCGTGCGACGCGGGCGCCAGCTCGAAACCGAGCCCCTCGGCGCTCAGCTGCTCGGCGGCCGGGGCGTCGGTGGGCTCCAGGAACCCGCGCGCGGCCAGCTCCTCCACCAGCTCCTCGGCGTCCAGCTCGGACAGGGTGTCGAGGAAGGCACGCGCGGTCCGGCCGGCGGGCCGCGGGGCCGGGGCCCGCTGTTCCGGTACGGCCGCCGGGGCGGAGGCGGAGGCGGATGCAGGGGCCTGGGCCGCTCCGCCGACCGTGGCGACGACATGCGCGACCACCTCGAACAGTGAGCGTCCGTCCAGGAACACCACGGGCGACACGCGCTGCCCGAACAGCGCCTGGAGCCGGTTGACGAGCCGTATCGCCAGCATCGAGTCGAGCCCGAAGTCCCGCAGGGTCGCGCCGTCGTGGAAACCGGTGGCCGGTACGCCGAGCGCGTCGGCTATCTCGTCGAGGACGACGTCCTCCAGCGGCCTGCTCTCCACGGGCGCGGGGGCGGCGACAGGGGCCGCGACGGGGGCGGCGACCGGTGCCGGGACCGACGCCGGGGCCGCTGCCGGGGCGGTGGCCGCCGGGGCCGGTGCGGTGCGGGGTCCGGGCGCCGCGTCCTCCAGCCAGTAGCGGTCCTTCTGCCACTGGACGAGCGGGGTTTCCACGACCTCGACGTCCTCGTCGAACAGCGAGTCGTACGTCAGCGGCAGCCCCCTGACGTACAGCGAGGCGGCCGCCTCCAGCAGGCAGCGGACATCGCTCTCGTTGCGTCGCAGCGAGCTGATCGCGTGCACCCGGGCGCCGCGCGTCAGGGCGATCTCCTCGACCGCGCCGCGCAGCGTCTCGTGCGGGCCGATCTCGATCAGGGTGCCGACGCCGTCGTCCACGAGTGCGCCGATCGTCTCGGCGAACCGGACCTGGTCGCGCAGATTGTGCACCCAGTAGTCGACGTCGGTGACCGGGTTCACCGCGCCGGCCAGGGCGGTGGAGCGGAAGTCGATGGTGCCCGTCAGCGGGGTGATGCCGGCGATGCGCTCGCGCAGCGGCTCGATCAGGGGGTCCATGCCGGGGCCGTGCACGGGGCGTTCGACCCGGATGCGCCTGACCGACACGCCGTCCCGCAGCAGGTCCGCCTCCAGGGCGGCGACGGCCTCGGGCGTGCCGGAGACGGCCGCGCTGGTGGGGCTGTTCACCACGGCGATCGCCGCGCGCCCGGCGTACGGCGCCAGCCTCGGCAGCAGGTCGTGCTCCGGCAGGTCGACCGCGATCATCGCCCCGGCCTCCGCCTTGCGCTCCAGCAGGTGCGAGCGGGCGACGACCACGCGGGCGGCGTCCTCCAGGGACAGCGAGCCCGCCACGCAGGCGGCCGCGACCTCACCCAGGCTGTGCCCGACGACGGCGGTCGGTTCGACGCCGAGTCCGAGCCACACCCGTGCCAGCGAGACCTGGAGGGCGAACAGGACCGGCTGCTGGAAGTCCATCTCCTCGAACCTGGCCCGCTCGGGCGGGGCCGCCAGCTCGTCGAGCACCGAGCAGCCGCCCGCCGCCCGCACCGCGGCGTCGCAGGCCCGCATCGAGGCCCGGAACCCGGCGTGCGAGCGCATCAGCTCCCGCCCCATGCCGACCCACTGCGTGCCGCCGCCGGAGAAGACCAGCGCCACCCGCCGGTCGGTGTTACCGGCGACCGTGCCCGTGACGACGTCGGGGTGCGGCCGGCCGGAGGCGACCCGCGCGAGCCCGTCCAGGACGTCCTGGCGGTTGCGGGCGAACAGCGCCACCCGGTGACCGTGGTGGGTGCGCCTGGTGGCGAGCGTGTACGCGAGGTCGGCGACCCGCAGCCCGGTGTCCCGTTCGACGTGGCTGGACAGTTCGCGGCAGGTGTCGGCCAGCGCGGCCGCCGTGCGCGCCGTCACCGGGACGAGGTGCGGCCGGTCGTCGGGCGCGACCTCGCCCCGGCCGGGCGTGACGTGCCGTCCCCGGTCGCCCGCGGTGAACGGGCCGGGCCTGACGGCGAGTCCGGCGGCGTGCAGCGCGCCGAGCGAGCCGAGCAGCGTGCCGGCCTCGTCGGCGCCCCGCCGGAGCGAGGGCAGCGTGGCCGCGGGCAGGATCTCCGCCACGGACTTGAGGAGCACGGGGTGCGGGCTGATCTCGATCACCGTGTCCACGTCGTGCTCGCGCAGCGCCGTCAGCGCGTCCACCACGCGGATCTCCCCGCGCAGGTTGTCCGCCCAGTAGTCCGGCCCCAGTTCCGCGCCGTCCACCGGTTCACCGGTCACCGTCGAGATCATCGGGACGCGGGTCGTGCGGGGCCGGATGCCCTCGAGTTCGAGCCGCAGCGGGTCGAGGACGTGGTCGACCAGCGAGGAGTGCGGGGCGTGGCCCATCCGTACCCGGTGGCTGGTGACGCCGTCGGCGGTGAGCCGCTCGACCAGGGTGTCGATCTCCTGCGGCGTACCGGTGACCAGGGTGGACGCGAGGCCGTTGCGGCCGGCGATCGCCAGCCGGCCGGTCAGGTACTTCCGCACGGCGTCGGCGCCGGCCGTCACGACGATGCCGTCGCCCCGGCCGACCGCCAGTTGCTGGAGGAGCCTGCCGTGGCTCGCGGCCAGCAGGGAGGCGTCCTCGAAGTCGAGCGCGCCGGCGATGTGCGAGGCCGCGAACTCGCCGACGCTCTGCCCCACCACGACGTCCGGCTCGACCCCCAGCGACCGCCAGGCGTCGGTGAGCGCGACCTGGATGCTGAACAGCAGCGGCTGGAAGACGTCCATGTCGTCGATACGGCCATCCGCCGCCAGCAGCTGGTCGACCGGCGAGAAGCCCAGCAGCTTCCGCATCCGCCGGTCGGACCGCATCATCGACCGCCGGAACACCGGCATCCCGGCGAGCAGCTGCCGGCCCATGCCCACCCACTGCGAGCCGTTGCCGGAGAACAGGAACGCCACGCGCGGCGCGCGCCTCTCCACCTCCCCGGCGGCCGGACGTCCGACGCTCAGTCCGTCCATGTCCGTGCCGGCCGTGAACGCGTCGAGCCGGGACCGGAGTTCGGGCATGTCGCGGGCCGTCGCCGCGAGCCGGAAGCCGCCGTCGCCGGGCGCCGCGGCGCAGACCGTCCGCAGGTCGTCGGCCTCGCGCAGTGCGGACACCCGTGCGGCCAGGGCCTCTTCGGAGTCCTCGGCCAGCAGCAGGAGCGAGCTCTCGGACCGGGGCAGCTCCTCGACGGCGACATGGCAGATCGCCCCGCCGAAGCCGAACGAGCTGACGCCGCCCCGGCGCGCGTCGGAGCGGCGGGTCCACGGCTCCAGCCGGTCCTGGACCGTCATCCCGTAGGTGTCGAACATGATCTGCGGGTTGGGGGAGGCGTAGTGCAGGCTGGGCGGCAGCACGCCGTTGCGCATCGACAGCGCCAGCTTGACCAGGCCGACGATCCCGGCCGCCGCCTCCAGGTGTCCGACGTTGGACTTGACGGAGCCGAGCCGCAGCGGCTGCGCCCGGTCCCCGCCCAGGACCGCGCCGATGGCGTTGGCCTCGATCGGGTCGCCCAGCGGCGTCGCGGAGCCGTGGCACTCGATGTAGTCCACCAGCGACGGCGCGATGCCGGCCCGGCGGTAGGCGTTGCGGAGCATCAGCTCCTGGGCCTGCGGGTTCGGCGCGGTCATGCCGTTGCTCAGGCCGTCGTTGTTGGACGAACTGCCCTTGATCAGGCAGTAGACCGGCAGGTCGCGCTCCAGGGCGACGCTCAGCGGGGCGAGTACGACGACCCCGGCGCCCTCCCCGCGCACATAGCCGTCGGCCCGTGCGTCGAACGACTTGCAGCGGCCGTCCGGGGCGAGCGCCCCCATCGCGGCCATGGCGGTGTAGTAGTCGGAGACGAAGCTCAGGTTCACCCCGCCGGCGAGCACGAGTTCGCTCTCGCCCGACCAGATCGACTGGCAGCCGACGTGCACGGAGACCAGCGATCCCGCGCAGGCCGCGTCGATGGCCATGCTCGGGCCCTGGAGGCCCAGGACGTAGGAGACCCGGTTGGCGATGATGCCGTCGTGCATCCCGGTCGCGGTGTGCGGGGTGATGTGGGCGTCCGGGCCGCGGTAGTGCGCCAGCGCCGCGTAGTCGCCCCAGCAGGAGGCCATGAACACACCGGTGTCGCTGCCGATGAGGCTGTGCGGCGCGACCCCCGCGTCCTCCAGCGCCTCCCAGGCCAGTTCGAGGACCAGCCGCTGCTGCGGGTCCATCTGGACGGCCTCGCGGGGCGAGATGCCGAAGAACAGCGGGTCGAAGCGGTCGATGTCGTCGATGAAGCCGCCCCAGCGCACCGCGTCGCCCAGCAGCGCGCGCCGGGCCGCCGGTACCGGCCCCACGGCGTCCCGGCCCTCGGTGAGCAGCTGCCAGAACGAGGCGGGGTCGGGCCCGCCGGGGAACCGGCAGCCGATGCCCACGATCGCGACGGGCTCGTTGACCGCCCCCCGGCGCTCGCCGAGGGCCGGGCCCGCCTCCTCCGCCGCTCCGGGGCCCTCGACGAGCGCGCGGGCCAGCGCGTCGACGGTCGGGTACTGCCACATCCAGGTGAGCGGAACCTTCCGGCCGAGAAATTCGGACAGCGAGGCGGAAATGGTCGCGAGTTTCAGCGATTCCAGGCCGTACTGATGCATCGGCCCCCAGCGGTCCAGCGTGTTCCGGGGCACGTCCAGTACTTCGGCGATGCGCGAAAGAAGGAATTCCGATACGGAGTGCACATCTCGTGCTGCGTGCTCGTGGGGCATTTCGGCTCCTCGGCAGGACAAATGAAATGTACGAGTGGTGGGAAAAGGGTGGTGGTACCCGTGCGTGGGCACCGGACGGCGAGCCCTGGGATCACCGGCTCGCGCGGGGGCGGCCGGGCCCGGATGTCCGGTCTCGGGCGGGGAGAGGAGCGGAAGTCACTCTTCCGTCGTGGGTGGGGTGCCGTACGGGGTCACCCGGCGGGCAGCCTTTCCGGCACCCTCGTGGGTGCCCGGAAGGGCAACGAGACATGGCTGCCGACATACGAGTACGCGCACCGAGACCCAACCCCCGTCAACCCGTCCTGGCTGAATCAGACCGCGATCTGATTCAGGATCACTGCCGGCGGTCCAGCCACCGGGTTTTCCTGGCCGTGCTGATCCGCGACCGCGCAGTGCTTGTGACGTGCGGGCGGAGCCGAACACCTCGTCGCGCTGCCGGCCGATGCGTTCCCGCATTCGATGCGTCCAGGTCAAGGGGTATTCGGAATGACGTGGACGGAGGCACTTGCCCGACCGGTGAGCATCAGAGTGCCACTCGGGCAATGGAGAGACAAGAGTGCCTACCGGGACGGAAAGACGCGGTGGCTCGAATAAGACCCCTGGATGACTGGATCGGGTCACCTGGACAGCGGCGGGGTGGCACTGCAAGCTGCTCGGATGAAATTCACGAACCACACACCGGACCGGGCCGGTGCCGACGCGCGCTTACCCGGATGCCCGAGGCGACGGCCGGTCACGGCGTCCCCCGCCGGGAGGGCAGCATGACGGGTACGGAGGTGAAGCCGCACCGGCGTCCGGGCCTGGCGCTCGGTGTCCTGGCCGGGGCGCTCGCCCTGGACGTGAGCGGGCTCGGGGTGCTCAACGCGGCCCTGCCGTCCGTGGGGGAGCAGTTCGACCTGGACGACACCACGCTCCAGTGGGTCATGATCGCGTACGCCGTGACCTTCGCCGGCTTCCTGCTGGTCGGCGGCCGGCTGGCCGATGTGTTCGGCCGGCGACGGGTGTTCGAGGCCGGGATCGCCCTGTTCACCGCCGCCGCCCTGGTCGGAGCCGTGTCGCCCGACATCGCGGTGCTGCTCGGCGCGCGGGCGGCGCAGGGCATCGGCGCGGCGCTGTCCGGTCCGGCCGCGCTGGCTCTGCTGACCGAGGTGTTCCCGGCCGGCCCGGCCCGCAACCGGGCGTTCAGCGTGTACGCGGCGGTGGGCGCCGCGAGCTTCAGCGGTGGGGTGATGCTGGGCGGCGTGCTGACCCAGTTCTTCGGCTGGCGCTCGGTGCTGTGGTTCTCGGTCGCGGTGGGAGCCGCCGTACTGGCCGCGACGCGCGCCGGGTTGCCGGACGGGACCGGACGCGGCGGGCGCCTGGACCTGCCGGGCGCGATATCGGGAACGCTCGGCCTCACCCTGCTGGTCGTCGGCGTGAGCAGCAGCGGCGCGGTGGTGTGGGCCGCGCTCGGCGCGGCGGCGGTCTTCCTGGTGCTCTTCGTCGTCCGCGAACTGCGCACCGCCGACCCGGTGCTGCCGCTCGGTCTCTTCCGCGTCCCGTCGGTGCGGGCGGCGAGCCTGGCGGCGTTCCTCCAGTACATGGCCTCGGTCGGCATGCTGTTCTTCGCGCCCCTGTATCTCCAGGGGATGCTGGACTACTCGCCGTTCGAGTCCGGTCTGGCGCTGGTACCGATGTCGCTGGCCGTGTTCCTCACCGCCAACTACGCCACCGGTCGCCTGCTGGCCACGTACAGCCCGTACACGCTGATGGCGGTCGGGCTGGTCCTGATCGGGGTGGGCACGGGGCTGTGGATGAGCACCCCGCACCACGGCGGCTACGCGCTGTACGTGCTGCCGGGGCTGGTGCTCAGCGGTATCGGCCAGGGGCTGAACTTCCCCTCGATGACCTCCGCCGGCCTCAGCGGCGTCGAGCCGGAGGGACACGCGGTCGCCGGCGCGGTGAACGTCGTGGCCCAGCAGATCGGCTCCAGCGTCGGCGTCGCCGTCCTGGTGCTGGTCGCGGCGACGAGCGACGACCGGCTCACCGGCTACCACCTGGCCTATCTGACGGCCGCGCTCGCCTGTGTGGCCGGGGCGGCCGCCATCACGTTCGCCCGGCGGCGGGCGGCATAGCCCGGCCACCGGGCCGGAGTCCGTGAAGAGACGGGGCGGGGCGGGCCGTCAGGGCCAGACCAGGCAGTACGCCTGGTGCCCCGCCTCGTGCAGCCGGTGCGAGAAGTCCTGCCACTCGTGGAGCAGCTGGTACACGTTGAAGGCGTCGCTCGGGCCGCCCCGGTCCGGGACGGTGGACCAGATGAAGGCGGCCGCGCCCACGGACTCCTCGCCCACCCCGCGCAGCGGGTCGACGACCGTCATCGGGAGCTTGACCACCGCGTAGTCGGGATGCAGGACGACCAGTTCGAGTGGCGGGACCTTGTGCAGCGGTATGCCCTGGATGCCGGTGAGGACCATCGCGGCCATCGTCTCCGGCTTGATCTTGGTGAAGAGGCCGCCCATGCCCAGCTCGTCGCCGCCGAGCTCCTCGGGCCGCATGGAGATCGGCACCCGCGCGGCGGTGGCCCCGTCGGGAGCCCCGAAGTATTTGTAGGTCACCCCCACCCGGCCACCACTCCTGCTTCCGGCTCCACCGCCTGTCCGCGCCTCACCGGCCTGTATGCCCTGCGCCTGCTCAGCGTCGCGCCGGTGCCGGCCCCGCCGGGCCGGCTCGGCCGGACCGTCCGTCCCCTCGCCCACTTCGCCACCGCGATGCATATCTCATCCACCCGACTACTCACTAGGAGGCACAGCCCCCGCCGCGCAACCCGATCATCGTGTCAGTGACCTCCCCCACGGGCGTGCGGTGAAACACCTGTCCGCAAAGACCGTCCGTACCTCTGACACCATGGCATGTGTGAGCTTTCCCTATGACGCCCCAGTTTCGCAGACGCTTTTCGACCGCGCGTCCCTCGTGACGCCCGGCGGCGTGAACTCTCCCGTCCGGGCATTCCGGGCCGTGGGCGGTACGCCCCGGTTCATGGTGTCCGGTACCGGTCCGTACCTGACCGACGCCGATGGACGGGAATACGTCGACCTCGTGTGCTCGTGGGGGCCGATGATTCTCGGCCATTCCCACCCCGAGGTGATCGCCGCAGTCCAGGAGGCCGTCGCCCGCGGCACCTCGTTCGGTACGCCCGGTGAGGGCGAGGTCGCGCTCGCCGAGGAGATCGTCGCGCGCGTCGAGCCGGTGGAGCAGGTGCGCCTGGTGTCGTCGGGGACCGAGGCGACCATGTCCGCGATCCGCCTCGCGCGCGGTTTCACGGGCCGGGCCAAGGTCGTGAAGTTCGCCGGCTGCTACCACGGCCATGTGGACGCCCTGCTGGCCGCCGCCGGCTCCGGCGTCGCGACCTTCGGCCTCCCCGACACGCCGGGGGTCACCGGCGCGCAGGCGGGCGACACGATCGTGCTGCCGTACAACGACCTGGAGGCCGTGCGCGCCGCGTTCGCCGCGCACCCCGGCGAGATCGCCTGCGTGATCACCGAGGCGTCGCCCGGCAACATGGGCGTCGTCCCGCCGCTGGACGGGTTCAACGCGGGGCTCAAGGAGCTGTGCGCCGCCCACGGCGCCCTGTACATCTCCGACGAGGTGATGACCGGATTCCGTACCTCGAAGGCCGGCTGGTTCGGCGTGGACGGCGTCCGGCCCGACCTGATGACCTTCGGCAAGGTCATGGGCGGCGGCTTCCCGGCCGCGGCGTTCGGCGGGCGCGCCGACGTGATGGCGCACCTGGCCCCGGCCGGCCCCGTCTACCAGGCGGGCACGCTCTCCGGGAACCCGGTCGCCACCGCCGCCGGGCTCGCGCAGCTGCGGCTCCTGGACGACGCCGCGTACGAGAAGGTGAACGCGGTGTCCGCCGAGATCCGGGGCCTGGTGAGCGCCGCCCTGGACAAGGAGGGCGTGGCGCACACCGTGCAGGCGGCGAGCAACATGTTCTCCGTGTTCTTCACGGACGGGCCCGTCCGTGACTACGAGGACGCCAAGCGCCAGGAAGCCTTCCGCTACACCCCGTTCTTCCACTCGATGCTGGCGCAGGGGGTCTACCTCCCGCCGTCCGCGTTCGAGTCGTGGTTCGTCTCGACCGCCCACGACGCGCAGGCCGTCGAGCGCATCGCCGCCGCCCTGCCCGCCGCCGCCCGTGCCGCATCGGAGGCCACCGCATGAGCGAGAAACCCGCCGGCTCCGCCGGTGACATCACCGTGGTCCATCTGATGCGCCACGGCGAGGTGCACAACCCGGAGGGCGTGCTGTACGGCCGTCGGCCCGGCTACCACCTCTCCGAGCTGGGCCGGAAGATGGCCGACCGGGTCGCCGAGCACCTGGCGAAGCGCGACATCACGTACGCCGTCGCCTCCCCGCTGGAGCGCGCCCGGGAGACCGCGACGCCCATCGCCAAGGCGCACGGCCTGGACCTCGCCACCGACGAGCGGCTCATCGAGGCCGCCAACGTCTTCGAGGGCAAGACCTTCGGCGTCGGGGACGGCGCGCTGCGCAAGCCGGACAACTGGAAGCACCTGACGAACCCGTTCCGCCCCTCGTGGGGGGAGCCGTACATCGAGCAGGTCGTCCGGATGATGGGCGCGCTCGACGCGGCGAAGGACGCGGCCCGGGGGCACGAGGCGGTCTGCGTCAGCCATCAGCTGCCGATCTGGATCGTCCGCAGCTTCGTGGAGCGCCGCCGGCTCTGGCACGACCCGCGCAAGCGGCAGTGCACCCTCGCCTCGGTGACCAGCTTCACCTATCGGGGCGACAAGATCGTGTCCGTGGGCTACTCGGAGCCGGCCATCGATCTGGTCCCGGCGCATCTGCGGGCGGGCGCGAAGCCGGTGAAGGGCGCGTCCAAGGGGTTCGGGGCGTAGGGGCGGCCGGCGATTCCTGCGGTAACTCTGGACGGAGCGGCCCCCGGACGATATTAGGTTCTATGTTCGGTCAACGCCGGGGGCTGGTTTCGTAAAGAATTTTGTGCTATCCGGGGGAACCTCCGTGTGGCTCCTCCCATCTAAGCGATTGCCAGTTTGTATGGACTTAAGGCAAAACGACCGCAGATGGGAAGCCGCATGCGTGAGATCAGCCGAAGGGGATTGCTGGGAGCCGGTCTCGGGGCCGCGGCCGCCGCCGGAATGGCGGGGTGCGGCATCACCGGCTCGTCCGGCGCCGGCCCCGCGGAGAACAGCGCCGGCCCCGACAAGGGAGCCACCGGACAGAAGGCCGACGGCACCCCGAAGGGTTCGGGCACCGGGAAACACGTCCGCGCCATCGGTGACGGTTCCACCGCCGACACCGGAAAGCAGCCCAAGCAGCCGCAGGCCCCCGTACCGCTGGAGCCCGGCCAGAAGCCGCCGCAGTTCGTGATCTTCTCCTGGGACGGGGCCGGCGAGGTCGGCAACGGGCTCTTCCCCCGCTTTCTGGAACTCGCCCGCGAGCACGACGCGTCGATGACCTTCTTCCTCTCCGGTCTCTATCTGCTCCCGGAATCGAAGAAATCCCGCTACCGCCCCCCGAACAACCGCGTGGGCGCCTCCGACATCGGCTATCTCACCGACGCCCATATCAAGGACACGCTTCGGAACGTCCGGCAGGCATGGCTCGACGGCCACGAGATCGGCACCCACTTCAACGGGCATTTCTGCGCCGGCTCCGGATCGGTCGGCAACTGGACCCCGGCCCAGTGGCAGAGCGAAATCGACCAGGCGATCTCCTTCGTCACCGAATGGCGCACCAACACCGGCTGGACCGACGTCGAACCGCTCCCCTTCGATTACCGCAAGGAACTCGTCGGCGGCCGCACCCCCTGTCTGCTCGGCCAGGACAACCTGCTGCCCACCGCGAAGAAGCTCGGCTGGCGCTACGACGCCAGCTCACCCGGCGGCACCCAGGTCTGGCCCAGCAAGCGCCAGGGCATCTGGGACCTGCCGCTCCAGGGCATCCCCTTCCCCGGCCACACCTTCGAAGTCCTCTCCATGGACTACAACATCCTCGCCAACCAGTCCCTCAACTCCACCAAGGGAATGCCGTCCCGCTATCCCGGCTGGCGCCAGCAGGCCACGCAGTCGTACCTCAGCGGATTCAAGCGCGCCTACGAGACGAATCGCGCGCCCTTCTACATCGGAAACCACTTCGAGGAGTGGAACGGCGGTATCTATATGGACGCCGTCGAGGACGCGCTCAAGCACATCGCCGGAAAACCCGATGTGCGTCTCGTCTCCTTCCGGCAGTTCGTCGACTGGCTCGACGTACAGGACCCGGCGGTCCTCACCAAGCTCCGTACACTCCAGGTGGGCGAGGCTCCCGCAGGCGGTTGGAACGCCTTCTTTAAACAAGCCTGACAACGGGCTTTACGGGCACCGAGGGGGGTGCCCAAGATCCCCGGAACCGCCATGCGAAACTTTTCACATGAGCCTTGGCCGCGCACCCCGACGCCGCTTCACCCTGCTCGCCGCCCCCCTGACGGCAGCCGCGCTCGCGCTGACCCTGACCGCTTGCGATTCCGGCGACCAGGTCAGCGGCGGCGGCGACACGAACTTCGTCACGGGCACCAGCGGAATCGCCACCGCGCCCAAGGGCAAGCGCGCCGACGCGCCGAAGCTCGACGGCCCCACCGTGGACGGCAAGCAGCTCGACCTCGCCGACTACAAGGGCAAGATCATCGTCCTCAACGCCTGGGGCTCCTGGTGCGCCCCGTGCCGGCTGGAGGCGAAGTACTTCAAGAAGGTCTCCGAGGCCACCGAGGACCAGGGCGTGCGGTTCGTCGGCGTCAACACCCGGGACAACTCCCGGAGCAACGCCGCCAGCTTCGAGGAGAACTTCGGGGTCACCTACCCCAGCTTCTACGACCCGACCGGGAAGCTCCTGCTCCGCTTCCCCAAGGGCACGTTCCGGCTCCAGTCCATCCCGTCGACCGTCGTCATCGACCGGGAGGGCAAGCTCGCCGCCCGCTACGTGGGCCCGCTCGACGACGTCCAGCTGCGCAAGATGATCGACCCGCTGATCGCGGAGAAGTGATCAGGTGATCACCCTCGCCGCCGCCATGCAGAACGAAACGGTCCTCAACGGGGCCCTGCTGGTCGCCCTGCCGATCGCCCTGCTCGGCGGACTCGTCTCGTTCTTCTCGCCCTGCGTCCTGCCCCTGGTCCCCGGCTATCTGAGCTACGTCACCGGGATCAGCGGCGCCGACCTGGCCGAGGCCCGGCGCGGCCGGATGGCCGCCGGGGCCGCGCTCTTCGTCGCCGGGTTCACCGCCGTGTTCGTCTCCGGCGGCGCCCTCTTCGGCTACTTCGGCGACACCCTCCAGGCGAACAGCGGACCGCTCACCAAGGTCCTCGGCGTGCTGATGGTCCTGATGGGCGTCTTCTTCATGGGCCTGATGCCCTGGATGACCCAGCGCGAGTTCCGCATCCACCGCAAGCCGGTCACCGGCCTGGTCGGCGCCCCGCTGCTCGGCGCCCTCTTCGGCATCGGCTGGACCCCGTGCCTGGGGCCCACGCTCAGCTCGGTGTCCATGCTCGCCATCGAGCAGGGCACCGCCGGGCGCGGCGCCATACTGACCGTCGCCTACTGCATGGGCCTGGGCATTCCCTTCGTGCTCGCCGCCGTCGCCTTCCGCAAGGCGCTCGGCGCGTTCGGCTGGGTCAAGCGCCACTACGCGTGGGTCATGCGCATCGGCGGCGGCATGATGATCGTGACCGGGCTGCTCCTGCTGACCGGTGTGTGGAGCAGCATGATGCAGGATCTGCAGGGCTGGTCGGCCGACTTCCAGGTGGGGATCTGAGTACCAATGAGCAACACCACGTCCAACCCCTCCCAGGACCGGGACCGGGAGAACGCCGCTGAGCTGGGCGCCGCCGGTTCCCAGCTCTCCACCGCCCCCCGCGAGGAGGCCCTCGCCAACCTGCCCGCCATGGGCGTCGTCGGCTGGGCGCGCTGGTTCTGGCGCCAGCTCACCTCCATGCGGGTCGCGCTGATCCTGCTCTTCCTGCTCTCCCTCGGCGCCATCCCCGGCTCGCTGATCCCGCAGAACAGCGTGGACGAGATGAAGGTGCAGACCTTCAAGGACGCGCACACCGTCGTCACGCCGATCTACGAGAAGCTCCAGTTCTTCGACGTCTACAGCTCGGTGTGGTTCTCCGCGATCTACCTCCTGCTGTTCATCTCGCTCATCGGCTGCATCGTCCCGCGCACCGCCACCTTCGTCGGCCAGCTCACCAGCCGCCCGCCGGGCGCCCCCAAGCGCCTCACCCGGCTGCCCGCGTACACCACCTGGCGCACCGAGGCGACCCCCGAGGAGGTCCACGAGGCCGCGCTCGCCGTCGTCCGCAAGCGCCGCTACCGGGCCCATGTCGCCGGGGACGCCGTCGCCGCCGAGAAGGGCTATCTGCGCGAGGCCGGCAACCTGGTCTTCCACGTCGCGCTCATCGTGATGCTCATCGCCTTCGCCTGGGGGCAGCTCTTCAAGTCCGAGGGCGCCAAGCTCGTCGTCGAGGGCGACGGCTTCGCCAACACGATCACCCAGTACGACGACTTCAAGGCCGGCACGCTCTTCGACAACGACGAGCTGACCCCGTTCAGCTTCGTCCTGGACGACTTCATCGGTACGTACGAACGCAGCGGACCGCAGATCGGCACCCCGCGCACGTACGAGGCGCACGTGACGTTCTCGGACGGGGCGTACGGCAAGCCGCAGAAGAAGGTCATCAAGGTCAACGAGCCCCTCGACGTCGACGGCACCAAGGTCTACCTCAACGCCCACGGCTACGCGCCCGTCATCTCCGTCAAGGACGGCCGGGGCAAGGAGGTCTACCGGACCGCCGTCCCGCTGCTGCCCCTGGACAACAACGTCACCTCCAGCGGCGCCATCAAGGTGCTGGACGGCTACCGCGACAAGAACGGCAAGAAGGAGCAGCTGGGCTTCCAGGCGTTCTTCGTGCCGACCTTCGCCGGCAAGGGCAAGGGCACCATGTGGTCGCAGTTCCCGGCCGCCGACTTCCCCGTCCTCGCGCTGAACGGCTACCACGGCTCGCTCGGCGTGGACTCCGGCATCGCGCAGAACGTGTACCAGCTCGACACGTCCAAGATGAAGGAGTTCAAGGACGCCAAGGGCGAGAAGCTCAAGCAGCGCCTCCTCGTCGGCGAGACGATGGAACTGCCCGACGGCGCGGGCTCCATCACCTTCGAAGGCCTCCAGGAGTGGGCGAGCTTCCAGATCTCCAAGCAGCCCGCCAGCGGCTGGGCGCTCACCGGCGCCGTCGCCGCCATCGCCGGCCTGGCCGGCTCCCTCTTCATCCAGCGCCGACGCGTCTGGCTGCGGGCCGTACGCGGCGACGACGGGATCACCGTCGTCGAGATGGCCGGACTCGGCCGCAGCGAGTCCGCGAAGCTTCCCGAGGAGCTGGCCGACCTCGCGGTCATGCTCAACGCCGAGGCGCCCACCGCGCCCGGCACCGACAGCGACGTCGCCGAGGCGTCCTCCGTAGAACCCGCCGAAGGGGCTGAGAAGTGAATCTCGCCGCCGCAACCAACGAGAACCTGGCACACACCAGCAATGTGCTGATCTATTCCTCGATGGCCGTCTACACGCTGGCCTTCCTCGCGCACATCGCGGAGTGGGTGTTCGGCAGCCGCAGCAAGGTCGGCCGCACCGCCGCCGCGCTCACCACCGAGGAAGCCACCGCCGCGGCCGACCCGGTGCGGGTCCAGGCCACCGCCAAGGGCGGGAGCACCGCCGTACTGGAGCGGCCGAAGGTCGTCACCCGCGCCGCGGCCGGATCGCGTGACGTGCCGGACGGCCCCGGCGCCGCCGGCGGCACGTTCAAGGGCGACCTCTACGGACGGATCGCGGTCTCGCTGACCGTGCTGGCGTTCCTCGTGCAGGCGGCCGGTGTCGTCGCCCGCGCGATGTCCGTGCGGCGCGCGCCCTGGGGCAACATGTACGAGTTCTCCATCACCTTCTCCACGGTGGCGGTCGGAACGTACCTCACCCTGCTGGTGCTGAAGAAGAACGTCCGCTGGATGGGTCTGGTGCTGGTCACCACCGTCCTGCTGGACCTCGGCATCGCCACCACCTGGCTCTACACCGACAGCGACCAGCTGGTGCCCGCGCTGCACTCGTACTGGCTGTGGATTCACGTCTCCACCGCCATCACCTGCGGCGCCGTCTTCTACATCGGCGCCGTCGGCACGCTGCTCTACCTCTTCCGCGACAGCTACGAGAACAAGCTCGCGAGCGGCGGGGAGCCGAGCGCCTTCGCGCGGTCCGTGCTGTCCCGGCTGCCCGCCGCGTCCAGCCTCGACAAGTTCTCGTACCGGATCAACGCCGCCGTCTTCCCGCTGTGGACGTTCACGATCATCGCGGGCGCGATCTGGGCGGGCGACGCCTGGGGCCGCTACTGGGGCTGGGACCCCAAGGAGGTCTGGTCCTTCATCACCTGGGTCGCCTACGCCGCCTATCTGCACGCCCGCGCCACGGCCGGCTGGAAGGGCCGCAAGGCCGCCTACCTGGCCATGATCGCCTTCGGCTGCTGGCTGTTCAACTACTACGGCGTCAACATCTTCGTCACCGGCAAGCACTCCTACGCCGGCGTCTGATCCCTGCCCTGTACGCCGACTGCCCGCCACCGGACCTCCGGTGGCGGGCAGTCGGCGTACAGGGGGCAGGCGCTACGAGGCGTCGCTGTCGTTCTCGCGGCGCTTCAGCTCCTCCTCGCGGCGGCGCAGGTCCGCCTCCCAGTCCTTGAGGAGCGCCTCGTCCTTCTTCTCGTCCGGCTTGTTCTCCCCCTTGAGGGAGTTCAGGAAGTCCGGGTTGTCGTCCGGCGCCACCCACTGCCGGCGCCGGCCGCGGTGCCACTCGGAGGGCGTACCACCCCCGGCGGGCGCCCCGCGGACCTTGCCGGCGGCCAGCCAGACGATCGGGCCGACGACCCAGAACAGCAGGATGATGAACACCCAGGCGATCTTGGGCAGGTGCTTGGCCTCGTCCTCGGGGGTGTTGAGGCAGTCGATGAACGCGAAGATCGTCAGCGCCAGCGGCAGAAGGTAGATCAGTGCCCGGAGCATCGTGGAAAGGTCCCCCAGCGGAGATTCGGCGGGGCAGCGCACCGCCCCGGTGACGCGCCCAGGGTAACCGGTGGTCCGGACCGGGCCACCGCCGCGGACGGTTCTCCCCCTTCTCTGTGAAAAGCCGCATAGCGGATCAGCGCGTGATAATCACCACAAGATCATAAGTTCAGGGTGATGAGCGGCATGTGGTTGATTGGGCGGCGCGGTCCGCCGTCTGCGACCGCCCAGTTCAGCCGTTCCCCGGTGTCCCGTCCCGATGGAACTCTTGAGTAAAGGATCGCGTCGTGGCCGCCACGGTGACCGAGTTCCACTACGGCGCGGTGACGCCCGTCGCCGCCTACCTGATGGCCTGCCTGGGGTCCGCGCTCGGACTGCGCTGCACCGTGCGGTCCCTGCTGCGCCGGGACCGGGGCAACAGCAACGGCTGGCTGTCCCTGGCCGCCGTCTCGCTCGGCTGCGGCATCTGGACCATGCACTTCATCGCGATGATGGGCTTCCGGGCCGAGGGCTCGGACATCTCGTACGACACCGGGCTCACCGTGCTGAGCCTCGTCGTCGCCATCGTGGTCACCGCCGTGGGCGTCTTCCTCGTCGGCCACCGGGGCTCGCAGCCCAAGGTCCTGACGGCCGCCGGGGTGTTCATGGGCCTCGGCGTGGCCGGCATGCACTACATCGGCATGGCCGCCATGCGGGTGCACGGCACCATGGAGTACTCCGTGCCGACCGTCGCCCTGTCCGTGCTCATCGCCGTGGCCGCCGCCACCGCGGCCCTGTGGGCGGCGGTCTCCATCCGCGGCCTGTGGGCCAGCCTCGGGGCCAGCCTCGTCATGGGCATCGCCGTCACCGGGATGCACTACACCGGCATGGCCGCCGTGAGCGTCCACGTGGACCCCTCGTCGGCCGCGTCCGCCCAGTCCTCGATCGACCAGCTCGCCTTCCTGCTCACCATGGTGGCCGGTCCGTTCGTGATGCTCGTCGTCGCGGCGACCATCGTCATGTTCGACCCGGACCTGGTCCTCGGCGACGACCGGGCCCCCGCGCTCGCCGCCGACCCCCTCGCGGGCCCGGCCACCGGTGGCCCGCGACCGGTGGGATGACAGACTGGGCGCCATGGCTTACGACGATCTTCGTTCCCTCCTCCGGGCCCTGGAGCGCGAGGGCGAGCTCAAGCGCATCAAGGCCGAGGTCGACCCCCACCTGGAGATCGGCGAGATCGTCGACCGGGTGAACAAGGCCGGCGGCCCCGCGCTGCTCTTCGAGAACGTCAAGGGCTCCTCCATGCCCCTGGCCATGAACGTCTTCGGCACCGACAAGCGGCTGCTCAAGGCGCTCGGGCTCACGTCCTACGCCGAGATCGGCGAGAAGATCGGCGGGCTGCTCCGGCCCGAACTGCCGCAGGGCTTCGTCGGCGTCCGGGAGGCGTTCGGCAAGCTCGGCTCGATGGTCCACGTACCGCCGAAGAAGGTGAAGGGCGAGAACGCCCCCGTCCAGGAGGTCGTCCTCACCGGCGACGACGTCGACCTGGACCGGCTGCCCGCGCTGTTCACCTGGCCCAAGGACGGCGGCTCCTTCTTCAACCTGGGCCTCACCCACACCAAGCACCCGGAGACCGGCGTCCGCAACCTCGGGCTCTACCGGCTCCAGCGCCACGACCGGCGCACCATCGGGATGCACTGGCAGATCCACAAGGACAGCCGCAACCACTACCAGGTCGCCGCCCGGCGCGGGGAACGGCTGCCCGTCGCGGTCGCGTTCGGCGCGCCGCCCGCCGTCACCTACGCCTCCACCGCGCCGCTGCCCGAGGAGATCGACGAGTACCTGTTCGCCGGGTTCCTCCAGGGCAAGCGGATCGAGATGGTGGACTGCAAGACCGTGCCGCTCCAGGTCCCGGCCAACGCCGAGGTCGTCATCGAGGGCTGGCTGGAGCCCGGCACGATGCTGCCCGAGGGCCCGTTCGGCGACCACACCGGCTTCTACACCCCGCAGGAACCGTTCCCCGCACTGACCATCGACTGCGTGACCATGCGGAAGCGGCCGCTGCTCCAGTCGATCGTGGTGGGCCGGCCGCCGACCGAGGACGGCCCGCTGGGGCGGGCCACCGAGCGGTTCTTCCTGCCGCTCCTCAAGATCATCGTCCCGGACATCGTGGACTACCACCTGCCGGAGGCGGGCGGCTTCCACAACTGCGCGATCGTCTCGATCGACAAGAAGTACCCGAAGCACGCGCAGAAGGTGATGAGCGCCATCTGGGGCGCGCACATGATGTCGCTGACGAAGCTGATCGTCGTCGTGGACTCCGACTGCGACGTCCACGATCTGCACGAGGTGGCCTGGCGGGCGCTGGGCAACACGGACTACGCGCGCGACCTGACGGTCGCAGAGGGCCCCGTCGACCACCTGGACCACGCCTCGTACCAGCAGTTCTGGGGCGGCAAGGCCGGCATCGACGCGACGAAGAAGTGGCCCGAGGAGGGCTACACGCGGGACGGCGGCTGGCCGGACATGGTCGAGTCGGACCCGGAGACGGCGACGCTGGTCGACCGCCGGTGGAAGGAATACGGACTGTGAGCGCAGCCGAAGCGGCCCTCGGTTCGGGGCCGGCGCAGCCGAGCGGCAAGGTGAGGGCGTTCCTGCGGCTCGTCATGATCGAGCACTCCGTCTTCGCGCTGCCCTTCGCCTACATCGCCGCCCTGACCGCGATGTTCCAGCTCGACGAGCACGTCCACTGGGGCACGCTGCTGCTGGTCACGCTGGCGATGGTCGGGCTGCGGACGTTCGCGATGGCGGCGAACCGGATCATCGACCGTGAGCTCGACGCCCGTAATCCGCGCACGGCCGGCCGCGAGCTGGTCACCGGCGCGGTGTCGGTGAAGTCGGCGTGGACGGGGGCGCTCGTCGCGCTCGTGGTGTTCCTCGGGGCGGCGGCCCTGCTGAACCCGCTCTGTCTGGCGCTGGCGCCGGTCGCGGTGGTCCCGATGGTGGTCTACCCGTACGGCAAGCGGTTCACGAACTTCCCGCACGCGATCCTGGGGCTCGCCCAGGCCATCGGGCCGATCGGGGCCTGGCTGGCGGTGACGGGCAGCTGGTCGTGGGACGCGGTGATCCTGGGGCTCGCGGTCGGCATCTGGATCGGCGGCTTCGACCTGATCTTCGCCTGCCAGGACGTGCGGGCGGACCGGGCCCACGGGGTGCTCTCCTTCCCGGCGCGCTTCGGCATCCCGGCCGCGCTGTGGGGCGCGCGGGTCTGCCACGTGGTGACGACGGCCCTGCTGGTGTGGTTCGGGCTGGCCACGGACGCGCAGGCGTTCTACTGGATCGGCATGGCGGTCGTCGCGGTGGCCTTCGTGTACGAGCACCGCGTGGTGCGGCCGCACGATCTGTCCCGGCTGAACCGGGCGTTCTTCTCGGTCAACGGCTTCATCGGCATCGCGCTGTTCGTGTGCGCGCTGCTGGACCTGGTGGTGCGCGGGCTCACCGTGTGAGCGGTGCCGGATAGCCTGGTGGTGTGGATTCCGGGTCTTCAGTGAGTCAGTCGCCGCGTTCGCCTTGGATTGTCGGGGTTTCCGGCGCTTCGGGCACCCCTTTCGCGGCCTCGGTGCTGCGGGGGCTGCTGGCGGCGGGGGAGAGCGTCGATCTGGTGGTGAGCCGGGCCTCGCGGCTCACGCTCCTGGACGAGACCGGGATCGCCTACCGGGACGCGCACTGGCGCGAGGACCTGGCGGCCTGGCTGGCGCGGGGCGCGGACGGCAAGCCGCACACCTTCGACGTGGACGTGTCCGGCGTACGCCACTGGGCGGCCGGCGATCTGGCCGCGGGGCCGTCCTCCGGGTCGTACCCGGCCAAGGGGATGCTGATCGTGCCGGCGTCCACGGCGTGCGTGGCGGGGGTGGCGCTCGGGCTGTCGAAGGACCTGTTGCAGCGGGCCGCGGGCGTGACGCTCAAGGAGCGGCGGAAGCTGGTGGTCGCGGTGCGCGAGACGCCGTTGAGCGGGGCGACGCTGAAGCAGCTGGTGGCCCTGGACGAGGCGGGCGCGGTCGTGCTGCCCGCCTCGCCGGGCTTCTACGCGGGGGCGACGCACATCCAGGATCTGGTGGACTTCGTCGCCGGGCGGGTGCTGGACGCGGCGGGGGTGCCGCACCGGCTGTACCGCCGCTGGGAGGGGGAGCTCGGTGGTGGCTCCGGTGGCTGATCCGGCCGGGTCAGCGCTTCTTGCCGGCGCGGCGCGGGCCGCGGGCCCGGTCGAGCCGGAGGGCGGCGGCGGGGTGGTGGGCACGCGAGCGGTTGGCCAGGTCCTGAAGCTCGCGCATCCGGGCGTAGGCCATCTCGATCGTGTACACGGGGCAGTCACTCCTGAAGATTCGTAAGCGGTTTTTGATTGTGCGAGAAGATTTGCAGGCTCTAATGCCTGCACGCCTTAGATTCTACACGTAGACTTGCGGTACTGCTGAACAATGGAAGGTTTCAGTCATATGGACGCGGTGGACAGGCAGCTCATCCAGGCCCTCCGGGAGAACGGCAGGGCCTCGTACGCCGAGCTGGGACGGCTCGTGGGGCTCTCCGGGCCCAGCGTCACCGACCGCATCAACCGGCTGGAATCCGCCGGGGTCATCACCGGCTACCGCGCCACCGTGGACGCGACCTCGCTCGGCCTCGGGGTCACCGCGCTGATCGGCATCTCGCTGTCCGACGACGCCGACCACGAGGACGTGGCGCACCGCCTCAAGGACCTCGCGGAGATCGAGGACGCCTGGTTCATCGCGGGCGACGACTCCTACATGCTCAAGGTGCGCGTCGGCGACGTGGACGGCCTGGAGCGGACCATCCGCCGCCTGAGCAGCACCAAGGGCGTCTCGCGCACCCGTACCACCATCGTGCTCTCCACCAAGTGGGAGAACCGGGTCGGAGAGCTGCCCGAGCCCGCCTAGGCGTACGGTGGGGCGGGTCCGGTACGGAAGACATGGAGGCGCACTGGTGGACGCGGGACTCAAGCGCGAGCTGGAGCAGAAGGTCGGGGCCGGTGAGCGGCTGACCCGCGAGGACGGGATCGCGCTCTACGAGTCCGACGACCTGGCCTGGCTCGGCGGGCTGGCCCATGAGGTGCGTACGCGCAAGAACGGCGACGTCGTCCACTTCAACGTCAACCGGCACCTCAACATGACCAACGTGTGCACCGCCTCGTGCGCGTACTGCTCCTTCCAGCGCAAGCCGGGGGAGAAGGACGCGTACACCATGCGCATCGAGGAGGCGGTGAAGCTCGCCAAGGCGATGGAGGGCGAGAACCTCACCGAGCTGCACATCGTCAACGGGCTGCACCCCTCGCTGCCGTGGCGCTACTACCCGCGCTCGCTGAGCGCGCTCAAGGAGGCGCTGCCGCAGGTCTCCCTCAAGGCGTTCACCGCCACCGAGATCCACCACTTCGAGACGATCTCCGGCATGTCCGCATCGGACATCCTGGACGAGCTGATCGAGGCCGGTCTGGAGTCGCTGACCGGCGGCGGCGCGGAGATCTTCGACTGGGAGGTCCGCCAGCACATCGTGGACCACCGGACGCACTGGGAGGACTGGTCGCGCATCCACCGGCTCGCCCACGAGAAGGGGCTCAAGACGCCGGCGACCATGCTCTACGGGCACATCGAGGAGCCCCGGCACCGGGTGGACCACGTCCTGCGGCTGCGTGAGCTCCAGGACGAGACCGGCGGCTTCCAGGTCTTCATCCCGCTGCGCTACCAGCACGACTTCGTGGACATGAAGGACGGCAAGGTCCGCAACAAGCTCCAGGCGCGGACCACGATGGCGACCGGCGCCGAGGCGCTGAAAACCTTCGCCGTCTCCCGGCTGCTGTTCGACAACGTGCCGCACGTCAAGGTGTTCTGGGTGATGCACGGCGTGCAGACCGCGCAGCTCGCCCTCCAGCACGGCGCGGACGACATGGACGGCTCGGTCGTCGAGTACAAGATCACGCACGACGCGGACAACTACGGCACGCCGAACAAGCTGACCCGCGAGGATCTGCTCGACCTGATCCGGGACGCCGGTTTCCGCCCGGTGGAGCGCAACACCCGGTACGAGATCATCCGCGAGTACCCCGGACCGGACGCGGAGCGGCGCGAGTCGCCGCAGCCGATGCGGGTCTGACCCGGCGCGCCGCGCGGCGCCACGCGTACGAGAGCTCCGGCCACCGTCCCCGGCCGGAGCTTTCTTGTGCCGCGTGCTGGTAATAGTTAATCTGCGGTTATGAGTCTTACCTTTGTGGTCGATCCGCCCTTCGACGCGCCTCTGGGCGACGGCATCGTCGCGCTCTGGGTCGACGTGTCCAACGCCGGCGGCGCGGTGGGCTTCGTACCGCCCGTGTCGGAGGAGGACGTACGGCCCGAGCTGCTGAAGCACCAGCTCGGGCTGACCGAGGGACGCACCCGGCTGGTCGTCGGCCACGACGCGGAGGGCGCCGTCGCCGCCACCGCCTTCCTCGCCCGCAACACGCACCGGCTGATGCGCCACTGGCTGTGGGTGTACACCGTGATGGTCCACCCCCGTCACCAGGGCCGTGGGTACGGCCGGGACCTGATGGAGGTGGTCGCGGACGCGGCCCGCGCCACCGAGGGCATCGAGGCGCTCCGGCTCACCTGCCGGGGCGGCACGGGCGCCGACCGCTTCTACGCGGCCTGCGGCTACAAGGAGGTCGGACGCGTTCCGGGGGCGATCCGGGTGGCCGACGGGGACGACCGCGACGACATCACGATGCTGCTGCCGCTGCTCTGAGCACCGCCGGGACGCGGCCCTGCGAATCGATCGATTGCGGGGCATGCTTCACTGGTCGGGCAGGACTGTCGTACGTAGAGAGAAGGCCAGCTGTGTCCGCTGCCAAGCCGAGCGCAACGATCCGGTACACCGCGATGCGTCTCAGCATCTTCGTCGGCTGCTTCGTCATCGCGGCCGTCGCCGTCCACTTCGGAGTGGTGCCGTCCGGGGTCGGGGGCTCCAACCTCGTGTGGGTGATCCTGCTCGCCCTGGTGCTGTCCGCGCCGCTCAGCTTCGTCGTGCTGCGCAAGCAGCGTGACGAGATGTCCGAGCAGATCGTCGACTCGGTCGGCCGGGCCAAGGCGCGCCTGGAGGCCAACCGCACCCGCGAGGACGGCGTCACCCCGTAACAACGCCGTCACCCCGTAAGAACGGCGTAAGTTACCTCACATCCCGGCTTCTTTTCCCGTCGAACCCCGGCGCAGGAGCAACCGCTCCTGTACTGGGGTTTTTCGTGTATCCAGGCGGAGTTGGGGGCTCCGGCCGGCCGCGCGGGGGCTGGGAGCGCTCTCTTGTACCAAAGAAGACCTTTGAGGCTCTCAAAGTTCAAGTGTTAACGTGTTCGGCATGAAGACTGCTGTGCGCCTCCGATCTGCCACGGGCACCCCGCTCGTGGAGCGCCTGCATGTCGATCTCTGCCGCTGTATGTCCGCGGTCTGTTGCCGCAACGTCTGATTCCGGCACATGCAGCGGCGTCGCCCTCCGGGTTCTGCCCTGACGCGGGCGCCGCACCCCCGTCCCCCTCCGCACACCGTCCCCGTGCGTCCCGATGCGTCACATCTGGAGTGTGTCCGTGTCCGCGAACCCCGCGTCCACCGCCGAGAAGCCCGCAGGCTCCGGCTTCCGCATACCCAAGGTCCCGTTCTGGGCCCAGATCGTCGCCGGTCTCGTCCTCGGCGTCCTGCTCGGCTGGCTCACCCGCAGCCAGGACATCGACTGGCTCTACACCACGCTCGACAAGATCGGCCACATCTTCGTCCAGCTGCTGAAGCTGGCCGTCGCGCCCCTGGTCTTCTTCGCGATCCTGGTGTCGATCACCAACCTGCGCAAGGTCAACAACGCCGCCCGGCTGGCCACCCGCACCCTGCTCTGGTTCATGATCACCTCGTTGATCGCCGTCGCCATCGGCCTCGGGATCGGCCTGGTCACCAATCCGGGCTCCGGCACCGGCCTGACCCCCCGGGACGGCAAGCTCCCCGAGCACGCCGGCTCCTGGCTCGACTTCCTGACCGGGATCGTCCCGAACAACGTCATCACGCCGTTCGCCGAGCTGAACGTGCTCCAGATCGTCTTCATGGCCGCCGTCGCCGGTATCGCCGCCCTCCAGCTCGGCGAGAAGGCCCAGCCGATCCTGACCCTCAGCGAATCGGTCCTGGAGCTGCTGCAGAAGGCCCTGTGGTGGGTCATCCGCCTCGCCCCCCTCGGCACCGTCGGCCTCATCGGCTACGCGATCGCCGACTACGGCTGGGACCTGATCGGCAAGTACGCGACGTTCACCGCCGACGTCTACATCGGCTGCGCGCTGGTGATGTTCGGCGTCTACCCGCTGCTGCTCGCCACCGTCGCCAAGGTCAGCCCGCTTCAGTTCTTCAAGGGCGCCTGGCCCGCGATCCAGCTCGCGTTCGTCTCCCGCTCCTCGGTCGGCACCATGCCGGTCACCCAGAAGGTCACCGAGCGCCTCGGCGTCCCGAAGGAGTACGCCTCCTTCTCCGTCCCGTTCGGCGCCACCACCAAGATGGACGGCTGCGCCGCGATCTACCCGGCGCTCGCCGCGATCTTCATCGCGCAGATCTTCGACGTGCAGCTGGGCATCGGCGACTACCTCCTGATCGCGTTCGTCTCGGTCATCGGCTCGGCGGCCACCGCCGGTCTGACCGGCGCCACGGTCATGCTGACCCTGACCCTGTCCACGCTGGGCCTCCCGCTGGAGGGCGTCGGCCTGCTGATGGCCATCGACCCGATCCTGGACATGATGCGGACCGCCACCAACGTGGCCGGCCAGGCGCTCGTCCCGGTGATCGTCTCGGCCCGCGAGAAGATCCTCGACCTCGACGCCTACCACGCGGCCTCGGCCTCCCCGGTGGACGACATCGAGCCGAAGGACGCCGAGCCGGCGGGCACCGGGGCACCGGCCGCCGAGCCGGAGCGCGTCCCGGCAGCCGTCTGACCACGCCATACGCGCCCGAGGGCCCCTTCTCCCCGCGGAGGAGGGGCCCTCGGCCGTGCGGCGTACGACGGGGCCCGGCGCGCCCCGTACCCTTACCGAGGAGTAGTGCCGGGGGGGCGGGAGGAGTCGACGTGAGTGCGGGACGCAACAAGCGGATGCCGAGGGCGGTGCGGGAGCGGCAGATGATGGACGCCGCGGTCCGGACGTTCGGGCAGCGCGGGTACCGGGCCGCCTCGATGGACGAGATCGCCGAGCTGGCCGGGGTGTCCAAGCCGCTGGTGTACCTCTACCTGAACTCCAAGGACGAGCTGTTCACCGCCTGCATCCGGCGCGAGGCGCGGGCCCTGCTGGAAGCGGTCCGGGCGGGCGCCGAGCCGGGCCTCCCGGCCGACCGCCAGCTCTGGCAGGGGCTCCAGGCGTTCTTCACGCACACCGCGGAGAACCAGGACGGCTGGGCGGTGCTCTACCGGCAGGCCCGGACGCACGGCGAGCCGTTCGCCACCGAGGTGCACGCCATGCGCGAGGAGATCGTCGCCTTCGTGACCGGTCTCATCGGCGCCGCCGCCCGCGAGGCGCACCACGACCGGGCGCTCCCGGACCGGGACGTGGCCGGACTGGCCCAGGCCCTGGTGGGCGCCGCGGAGTCGCTGGCCGGCTGGGCCAACGAGACTCCGGGCATCTCGGCCCACGAGGCGGCGGCCACCCTGATGAACTTCTCCTGGGCGGGCCTGGAGAACCTGATGAACGGCCGCTCCTGGCAGGTGCCTAGCCCGTAGTCCCCGTCAGGTGGACGCGGTCGCCGTTCCTGCCGTCGCGTAGCTGGAACGCGGTGCCCTCGGTGGCGTAGGTGACCGTGGTGGGGAGTGGGACCGGGGCGCGGAAGTCGGCGCGGACGGTGCGGAGGGCGGCCGGGTCCTCGGTGGCGGCCAGGCAGCGGGCGACGGTCCACATGCCGTGGGCGATGGCGTGCGGGAAGCCGAACGGCCGGGCGGTGAGCGGGTGGAGGTGGATCGGGTTGCGGTCGCCGGAGGCCGCCGCGTACCGGCGTCCGAGGTTGCCGGGCAGCCGCCACTCGGCGACGGCGGGCAGGAGCGGCGGCGGGTCCGCGCGGGGCGGCTCCTCGGTGCGCGTCGCGTGCCGGGAGAGGTAGCCGCTGCGGGACTCCCAGACGAGTGCGCCCGCCAGGCGCGCCTCGGTGACCATCGTGACCTCGGTGCCGCGCCGGTGCGGGGCCAGCTCGCGGGCGTACACCGTGAGTTCCAGGGGGTCCTCGGGCCGCAGGGTGCGGTGGGCGTCGATCTCGATCCAGGTGTGGACGAGTCCGGTCACCGGGAGCGGGAAGCCGCGGCGGGTCATCAGCCGCATGGCCTGCGGGAACGCCAGCACGTGCGGGTACGTCACCGGCAGCGGGCCGTCCGCCGCGAAGCCGCAGATCCGGCGGTAGGCGGCCAGCGGTCCGGGAGCGGCGGGGGCGGCCGGCCGGTGCGCGCGGCCGGCGGGGAGCGTGGCGCCGGGGCGGCCGGGGCGCTTGAAGGGGGCGGAGACGGCGCCCCGGACCAGCGAGAGGGTCAGGCTCGTCACCGGGTCACGCTCCCAGCAGGCTCTGGCCGCAGACCCGGACGACCTGGCCGTTGACGGCCGCGGACGCGGGCTGGGCGAACCAGGCGGTGGTCTCGGCCACGTCGACCGGGAGGCCGCCCTGGGCGAGGGAGTTCATCCGGCGGCCCGCCTCGCGGATGAACAGGGGGACGGCGGCGGTCATCTTCGTCTCGATGAAGCCGGGCGCCACGGCGTTGACCGTGACCCCGTGGCCGGCGGCGGCGCGCGGGGCCAGCGAGCGGACCAGGCCGATGATCCCGGCCTTGCTGGCCGCGTAGTTGGTCTGGCCGTTGTTGCCCGCGATGCCGGCGATGGAGGCGGTGGCGACGATCCGGCCGCCCCGGTTGAGCGTGCCCGCCTCCAGCAGCGCGTCCGTGGTGCGCAGGACGCTGTCCAGGTTGACGTCGATGACCTGGGCCCATCGTTCGGCGGGCATGTTGGCGAGCCGGCGGTCGCGGGTGATGCCGGCGTTGTGCACGAGGACGTCGAGGCCGGCCGGGGCGGCGGCCGCGATGCGTGCGGCGGCGTCGCCGGCGGTGATGTCGAGGGGGAGCGCGGTGGCGCCGAGGCGGTCGGCGGTGCGCACCAGCTCCTCCTGGGCCTGCGGCACGTCCAGGCAGACGACCCGGGCGCCGTCGCGGGCCAGTACGGAGGCGACAGCGGCCCCGATGCCGCGCGCCGCGCCGGTGACCAGGGCGGTGCGGCCGGCGAGCGGGGCGGCCCAGTCGGTGACGGGGTCGGGGGCGGCGGCGGTCAGCTCGATGACCTGGCCGCTGACGTACGCGGACCGGGGCGAGAGCAGGAAGCGCAGCGTGGACTCGGCGGAGGCGACGGCGGCCGGGTCGACGCGGACCAGCTGCACGGTGGCGCCCCTGCCGATCTCCTTGCCGAGCGAGCGGACGAAGCCCTCCAGCGCCTGCTGGGCCGCCGCCTGGTGGTGGTCGTCGGGAGAGGGGCGTACGCCGGTGACGACGATCCGGCCGCCGGGTGCCAGCGAGCGGACGACCGGGTGGAGGGCCGCGTGCACGGCGGCGAGCCCGGTCGCGTCGCGTACGGCCGTGGCGTCCAGGACGAGGGCGGCGGGCCGGTCGGCGCGGGCGGTGACCTCCAGGCCGGTGGCGGTGAGGACGGCGGCCAGCTCCTCGGTGACCGCGGACTTTCCGGCGGTGAGGTGGACGACGGGGCCGATGAGCGTCGGCGTCTCCAGGGTCCAGCGGCGCAGCCGGGCGGGCTGCGGGAGTCCGAGCTTCCGGGTGAGGAACTTGCCGGGTGCCGTGCCGGTCAGGTGCAGATAGCGGTCGGCCATTGTCCAGACTCCCTGCTCGGTCGTAGATTTACTCCGGAGTAAGGTTACTCAAGAGTCAGGAGCTGGTCGAGATGAGTTGGTCGAGTTGATTCCCCTCGCACTCCCGCAGCCCCGCCGGGTCGCGGTCATCGGTGGCAGCCGCATTCCCTTCGCCCGCTCCGACGGGCCCTACGCGCAGGCGTCCAACCAGCAGATGCTGACCGCCGCGCTCGACGGCCTGGTCGAGCGGTTCGGGCTCGGGGGCGAGCGGATCGGCGAGTTCGCCGCGGGCGCGGTCCTCAAGCACAGCCGCGACTTCAACCTGGCCCGCGAGACCGTTCTCGGCTCGCGGCTGGACCCGCGCACCCCCGCGTACGACGTCCAGCAGGCGTGCGGCACGGGCCTCCAGGCGGTGATCGGCGCCGCGAACAAGATCATGCTCGGCGCGATCGACTCCGCGATCGCCGGCGGCACCGACACCGCGAGCGACGCCCCGCTCGGCGTCAACGACGAACTGCGCAGGCTGCTGCTGTCCGTCCGGCGCGCCCGGTCGGCGGGCGCCCGCGCGAAGGCCCTCACCGGCGTACGCCCCCGCCACCTCGTCCCGGACATCCCGCGCAACGCCGAACCCCGCACCGGGCTCTCGATGGGCGAGCACGCGGCGCTCACCGCCCGGAAGTGGGACATCGGCCGCGCCGAGCAGGACCTGCTCGCCGCCACCAGCCACCAGCGGCTCGCCGCCGCGTACGACCGGGGCTTCCTGGACGACCTGGTCGTCCCGTACCGCGGCCTGGAGCGCGACCAGAACCTGCGACCCGGCTCCACCGTCGAGAAACTGGGCGCGCTCAAGCCGGTGTTCGGCACGGACCGGCCCGGCGCGACGATGACCGCGGGCAACTCGACGCCGCTCACGGACGGCGCCGCGACCGTGCTGCTGGCGAGCGAGGAGTGGGCCGCCGCGCACGGCCTGGAGCCGCAGGCGTACCTCTCGCTGTACGAGACGGCCGCGGTGGACTACGTGAACGGCGAGGACGGGCTGCTGATGGCGCCCGCGTACGCCGTGCCCCGGCTCCTGGAGCGGGCCGGGCTCTCCATGGACGACTTCGACCTGGTCGAGGTCCATGAGGCGTTCGCCTCGCAGGTGCTGGCCACGCTGGCCGCCTGGGAGAAGCAGGGGCTCGCGCCCGTGGACCGCGACCGGCTCAACGTCGCCGGGTCCTCGCTGGCCACCGGCCACCCCTTCGCCGCGACCGGCGCCCGCATCGTCGCCACGCTCGCCAAGCTCCTCGCGGAGCGGGACGCGCCCGGCCGGGGGCTGATCTCGATCTGCGCCGCCGGTGGCCAGGGCGTCACGGCGATCCTCGAACGGGCGTGAGCCCGCCCACCACCAGCGCCCCCCCACCCGCGCATGCCCCCACCCGCACCCCCCACCCGTGCACGGCCGTCCCCCCGGTGAACCGCCCGTCCCCGAAGTCCAGGAGTCGCACGTGTCCACGCCACCCACCCCGTCCCCCGCGACCGCGCACGCCGTCCCCGCCCTGGTCGAGCCGACGCTCGTGCGCGACGCCCGAGGCGCCGTCCGGCAGGTCTCCGTACCGGCGTTCGCGCCGCCCGTCCGGCGCGGCTCGCTCGCCGACATCCCGTTCGACAACGCCCGCGAGGCCCCCGGCGACGCCGTCCTCAGCCGCAAGCAGCCGGACGGCGGCTGGCAGGACGTGACGGCGGCGGAGTTCGCCGCCGAGGTGCTGGCCGTCGCCAAGGGCCTCGTCGCGGAGGGGCTGCGCGCAGGCGACCGCCTCGCGATCATGGCGCGTACGACCTACGAGTGGACCCTGCTCGACTTCGCGGCCTGGGCGGCGGGACTGGTCACCGTCCCCATCTACCCGACCTCGTCCGCCCTCCAGGCCCGCTGGATACTCCAGGACTCCGGGGCCGTCGCCTGCGCGGTCGAGACCGCCGACCAGGGCCGGACCGTCAGCCAGGAACGCAGGAACCTGCCCTCGCTCGCCCACCTCTGGCAGCTCGACACGGGCGCGCTCGACCGGCTCCGGAAGCGCGGCGCATACATTCCGGACGCCCTGGTCACCGAGCGCCGCGCCACCCTGGCCCCGGAGACCCCGGCCACCCTCATCTACACCTCCGGCACCACCGGCCGCCCCAAGGGCTGCGTCCTGACCCACGGCAACTTCTTCGCCGAGGTGGACAACGCCATCGAACTGCTGCACCCGGTGTTCAAGTCGGTCAGCAAGTACCCGGCGGCCACCCTGCTGTTCCTGCCGCTGTCGCACGTCTTCGGCCGGATGGTCGCCATCGGCTGTCTGCGCGCCCGCGTCCGCCTGGGCCACGCGCCCTCCATCAGGACGGAGGACCTGCTCGCCGACCTGGCCGGGTTCAAACCGTCGTTCCTGCTGGCGATCCCGTACGTCCTGGAGAAGGTCTACAACACGGGCCGGGCCACCGCCGAGAAGATGGGGCGCGCCTCCTCCTTCGACCGGGCCGCCCGGATCGCCCAGCGATACGGCCGGGCCGTCGAGGCCGCCGAACACGGCACCGGCCCCGGACCCGGCCTCGGGCTGCGCGCCGCCCGCGCGCTGTACGACCCGCTGGTCTACCGCCGCATCCGGGCCGCGCTCGGCGGCCACGTCCGGTACGCGATCTGCGGCGGCTCCCCGCTGGGGCGCCGGCTCGCCGCCTTCTACGCGGGCGCCGGCATCGAGATCTTCGAGGGCTACGGGCTGACCGAGACGACCGCCGCCGCCACGGTCACCCCGCCGCTCAGGCCCCGCCTGGGCACGGTCGGCTGGCCGATGCCCGGCACCGCCGTACGGCTGGCCGACGACGGGGAGGTGCTGCTCAGCGGCGGCCAGGTCTTCCAGGGGTACTGGGACGGGGCGAGCGGCACGGCCGTACCGGTGCTGGACGGCGGCTGGTTCGCGACCGGGGACCTGGGCGCGCTCGACGAGGACGGCTACCTCACGATCACCGGGCGCAAGAAGGACATCATCATCACCTCGGGCGGCAAGAACGTCGCCCCGGCCCCGCTGGAGGACTGGCTGCGCGCCCATCCGCTGGTCAGCCAGTGCATGGTGGTCGGCGACAACCGCAAGTTCATCACCGCCCTGATCACGCTGGAGCCGGACGGGCTCGCGCACTGGTGCCGGATGCGCAAGAAGGAGGACATCCCGCTGCGCGACCTCGTGCGCGACGAGGAGCTGCGTACGGCGCTCCAGCGCGCGGTGGACGAGGCGAACAAGCTGGTCTCGCGGGCCGAGTCGATCCGCGAGTTCACGGTCCTGCCGGTCGACTTCACCGAGGAGGGCGGCCATCTGACGCCGTCGCTCAAGCTGAAACGCGACGCCATCGCGCGGGACTTCGCGGCGGAGATCGAGGAGCTGTACCGCAAGTGAGCCGAACCGTACGGGGGCCGGCCCCGGCCCGCGTGCGTACGCGTCAGGCCGGGGCGTCCTCCTCCGGGAGGCCCGGCGCCCTGGTGTGCAGGATCTCGCGGGCCTGCACGGCGGCCCGCTCGATGGACTCGGAGACGAAGTCCAGATAACGGGCCATGTTCTCCAGCCGGTTGCCCGCCGGGCTGTCCCGGCCGAGCACGGGGACGCCCCGGCGCGCGGTCTCGGCGAGCTGGGCGGTCGAGCGGGCGCTCGCCATCATCGACTGGTGCATGATGTCGTCGTCCACGACGTACCGCTCGCGCCGCCCCTCGCGCTCCCGGCGGACCATGCTCTGCGTCTCCAGGAACGCGACCGCCTTGGACACCGAGGCCGGGCTGACCCGCAGGCGCTCGGCGAGTTCACCGGCGGTGAGGCTGCCGGAGTCGCTGATGCTCAGGGCGGCCAGCACCCGGGACATCATCAGCGGCGCGCCCGACGCCAGCAGCATGTTCGTGAGCACCTCCTCGTACGCGCTCACCTCCTCGGCGTCCCGCCCGTACGGCTGCGGGGCGGCGTCCGGGCGGGCGGCGCGGGGGGCGGCCGGTTTCCCGCGCCGGGAGCGCTGCTCGGTGGCGCGGTGGGCGAGGTCGGCGCGGTAGCCGGCGGGGCCGCCGTTGCGCGTGACCTCGCGGGTGATGGTCGAGGTCGGCCGGTCGAGCTGCCGGGCGATCTCGGCGTAGGCCAGGCCGTCCGCCAGACCGCGGGCGATCCGGCGGCGTTCCTGCTGGGTGAGCCTGCCTCCCGGCATCGGGCCCCCTCCTTCGTGGCGCGGGTGCGGCCGCAGGGCGGCCGGTGTGCCGACTATAGCGTTCGCCGACAATCCATTGCAACGAAGCCTGCTCCTGCTCGTTGCGTTGCGCGCGAGACGATTGCACCAACTTCCCTGTAATGACGTGCGATTACAGGCTTTTGATGCAACAAGTGCGTTGCCGAAGTGGTGAATGCAACGTAGCGTTTCTGTTGTCGGAAAGCGCGGGTCACCCGGACTCGCCTCCGCAGAAGGAGCGCGTCATGCCGAAGTTCGACACCCCCGCCGCCATCACCGCCCGCGTCGACATCCCCGCCGGCCACATCCGGTTCATCGCCGCCGACCGCGCCGACACCGTGGTCGAGGTACGGCCCGCCGACGCCGCCAGGAGCCGCGACACCAAGGCCGCCGAGCGCGTCGAAGTGGCCTACGCGGACGGCGTCCTGGACGTCCGGACCGCCAAGGGCCCGCGCAGCCGGCTCCTCGGCGACACCGGCTCCGTCGAAATCACCGTCCAGCTCCCGGCCGGCTCGCACGTCGAGGCGAAGGCCGGTGCCGCGGAGTTCCGGGGCGTCGGACGCCTCGGGAACGTCGTCTTCGAGGGCGGCTACCGCTCGGTCAAGCTCGACGAGGCCGCGAGCGCCCGGCTCGCCGCACACGACGGTGCCGTCACCGTCCGCCGCCTCACCGGACCCGGCGAACTCAGCACCCAGCGCGGCAACGTGACCGTGCACGAGGCGACCGGGGGCGTCCTCACCCTCAGCACCCAGCTCGGCGACATCACGGTCGGCGCGGCGCGCGGCGTCGCGGCCGTGCTCGACGCCGGCACCGTGCTCGGCCGCGTCGCCAACACCCTCCGCAACGACGGCTCGCCCGTCCTGACGATCAGGGCGACCACCACCAAGGGCGACATCACCGCCCAGAGCCTCTGACTCTCCTCCCCGCACCCCGAAGGAGCCCCTCCCATGACGAACCCGGCCATCGCCGTGACCGGCCTGCGCAAGGCGTACGGCGACAAGACCGTCCTCGACGGCATCGATCTGCGCATCCCGGCCGGAACGGTGTTCGCCCTGCTCGGGCCGAACGGCGCCGGCAAGACCACCGCCGTCAAGATCCTCTCCACGCTCATCTCGCCCGGCCCCGGCTCCGGCCCGATCACGGTGGCCGGCCACGACCTGGCCTCGGACCCCCGGGCCGTGCGCGCGGCGATCGGCGTGACCGGCCAGTTCTCGGCGGTGGACGGCCTGATCACCGGCGAGGAGAACATGCTCCTGATGGCCGACCTGCACCACCTGTCCAAGGCGGAGGGCCGGCGCGTCACCGCGGAGCTGCTGGAACGCTTCGACCTCACCGACGCGGCGAAGAAGCCCGCCGCCACCTACTCCGGCGGCATGAAGCGCCGACTCGACATCGCGATGACGCTGGTCGGCGCCCCCCGGATCATCTTCCTGGACGAGCCGACCACCGGACTCGACCCGCGCTCCCGGCACGACATGTGGCAGGTCGTCCGGGGCCTGGTCGCCGGCGGCGTGACCGTCTTCCTCACCACCCAGTACCTGGAGGAGGCCGACGAACTCGCGGACCGCATCGCCGTACTGAACAACGGGCGGATCGCCGCCGAGGGCACCGCCGACGAGTTGAAGCGGATCGTCCCTGGCGGCCACGTCCGGCTCCGCTTCAGCGACCCGGCCGCCTACCGCGAGGCCGCCGGCCACCTCGCCGCCGACGCCGCCCGCGACGACGAGGCGCTGGCCCTGCGCCTCCCCGGCGACGGCACCCAGAGCATCCTGCGCTCCATCCTCGACCGGCTGGACGCCGCCGGCATCGAGGCCGACGAGTTCACCGTGCACACGCCCGACCTCGACGACGTCTTCTTCGCCCTCACCGACGCCGCCGCTCCCGCCCCGTCCAAGGAGACCGCCCGATGAGCACCCTGTCCCTCGCCGCCCGCGACTCGGCGACCATGCTGCGCCGCAACCTGCTGCACGCCCGGCGCTATCCGTCGCTCACGCTGAACCTGCTGCTCACCCCGGTGATGCTGCTCCTGCTGTTCGTCTACGTCTTCGGCGACACCATGAGCGGCGGCGCCGGCCGGGACGCGTACATCGCTTACATCGTGCCGGGCATCCTGCTGATGACCATCGGCTCGACCACCGTCGGCACCGCCGTCTCCGTGACGATGGACATGACCGAGGGCATCGTCGCCCGCTTCCGCACCATGGCCATCCACCGGGGATCGGTCCTGTTCGGCCATGTCGCCGGGAGCGTTCTGCGTACGCTGCTGAGCGTCGTGATCGTCGGCGCGGTCGGGGTCGCCATGGGCTTCCGCTCCACCGGCGCCACCGCCCTGGAGTGGCTGGCCGCCTTCGGCCTGCTCGCCCTGTTCGCGCTGGCCTTCACCTGGATCGCCGTGGGCATGGGCCTGGGCAGCCCCAACGTGGAGGCCGCGAGCAACAACGCCACTCCGCTGATCCTGCTGCCGCTGATCTCCAGCGCGTTCGTCCCGCTGGAGTCGATGCCCGGCTGGTTCCGGCCGATCGCCGAGTACCAGCCGTTCACCCCGACGATCGAGACCCTGCGCGGGCTGCTGCTCGGCACGGAGATCGGCCACAACGGGTGGCTCGCGGCCGGCTGGTGCGTCGCGCTCACCGTCCTCGGATACCTCTGGTCCAGGGCGCAGTTCAACCGCGACCCGAAGTAGGGGTGGCGGTCCCGGAGAGCAGGCGGCGGGTTGTTCCCGCCGCCTGCTCCCGCATGTATCTCGGCCTCAAGCATCTTGACATCAAGAGAATGTGCGGGCAGGCTACCGCGCGTCGGTAGGTCTCTTGATGTCGAGATACTTGGGGGTGGGCGGCGGTGGAGAAGCGCCGGGAGGCGGGGCTGTTCGCCCAGTTGAGGAATCCGCCGGGTGGCCGGGACGCCCGGATCATGCTGCGCGCGCTGGCGGTGGACCGCACCGGCACCGGGCTGTGGGCGGCCTCCTCGGTCCTCTACCTCACCTTCGTCACACATCTGAGCGCCCAGCAGATCGGCGTCCTGCTCGGCGCGGCGGGCGTCGCCGGCATCGCGGGCTCCCCGCTCGCGGGTCGCCTGGCCGGCCGGCTCCCCGTGCGCACTCTGCTGATCGGCTGCCATCTGCTGCGGCTGGTGACGCTCACGCTGGTGCTGGTCTGTACGCGGTTCGAGGCGCTGCTCGTCGTGGTCGCGGTGACCTACCTCGGGGACCGGGCGGCCAAGACCCTGGAGATGCTGTTCGCCACCCGCGCGGCGGGCGACCGGCGAGCCGCGTACCAGGCGCTGTCCCGCAGCGCGTCCAACGCGGGTTACGGCTTCGGCGCGGGGATCGCCGCGCTCGGCCTGGCGGTCGGCACGACGGATGCGTACCGCGCGCTGATCATCGGCAACGCCCTCTCCTTCGTCGTCGCCGCCGCGCTGGTGTGGCGTACGAGCGGGCCGGGCGCCCGTACGGTCGGGGAGCCGCGCCCGGCAGGCGGGCCGGTCAGCCCCAAGGGCCCCTGGCGGGACCGGGGTTACCTCCGCTTCGTGCTCCTCGACATCCCGATGAACCTGGACGACTCGATCCTGGGCGTCGGCCTCCCGCTCTGGCTCGTCAGCGAGACCTCCGCCCCGCACGCCCTCGTCCCGGCGTTCCTGGTCATCAACACCGTCCTCGTCGTCCTGCTCCAACTCGCCGTCTCCCGACGGGCGGAGGGCCCGCGGGGCGCCGTGCGGGCGCTCGGCCTGTACGGCGCCCTGATGTGCGTGTGCTGCGCCCTGCCCGCCTGGGCGGCGAGCGCCGGCACCTGGACGGCGGCGGTCGTGCTGCTCGTGGCCGCCGTCCTGGTCACGATGGCGGAGCTGATGCGCTCGGTCAGCTCCTGGGAACTGGCCGTCCTGCTCGCCCCGCCCGGCGAACGCGCCGCCTATCTGGGCGTGGCCGGCATGTCCCAGTCCATCCAGAAGTCGGCGGGCCCGCCCCTGCTGACGGGCGTCGTGATGGCCGCGGGCCCGGCGGGCTGGCTGGCCCTGGGCGCGGCGGTGGCCGGACTGGCGGCGGTCCAACGGCGTTGCTGCGCCGCGCGGTTGGCGTCGATGGAGGAGGCGCGGGACCCGGCGAGCGGAGCGGGGACGCGCACGAGCGGCTGAACGGAATACGGGTGTGCCGGTGCCGGGGGCCACGTCATCATGGGCCCATGAACACTGCGCCGAGTCGTGCTTCGGGTGTGCTTCTGCTGCTGATCGGACTGGCCGGAGTGCTGTGGGCGGCCCTGGGCGACCCCCAGGGCTGGCACGGCGGGATGCGCTGGGCGCGTTCCGCCGTCGTGCTGGCGTCCCTGGGCCTGGTCACGGGCAGCGCGCGGCTGCTCTTCCCCGGCCCCCGCCGCGAGGCCGGCGCGGAGGAGTAGGAGGAGCCCCGCCCGGCGCGGCGGTCAGGTCGCGCGCCAGTAGCCCAGGGCGTGCACGCGCTCCCTGGGAACGGCCAGTTCCTTGCGTATGTACGCGGACAGGGACCTGGTCGTCGTCGTGTCGCAGGCGATCCACACGTACGCGTCCGAGGCATCGGTGCCCAGCAGGCCCGGCAGCCCGGACCGCACCGCGTCGGCCAGCGCGCCGCCCCGCCGCTCCACCCGGTGCAGCGTGTGGCGGCCGGGAACCAGGCGCAGCGGCGGCTCGGTGTCCTCGCCGGGCGGGGTCTCGTACCAGACGGTGGCCGGGGTCGCCGGAAGGGCGTCCAGCAGGGAGTTGATCGCGGGCAGCGAGGCCGGGTCGCCGATCACGAAGAGCCGGGCGGGGGCCGGCTCGGGCAGGGTGAATCCGGTGCCCTGGAGCGTGGCCTCGATCGTGTCCCCGGGCCGGGCCGCCAGCGCCCATTCGGTGGCGGGGCCCTCGTGGAGCGCGAACTCCAGGGTGAAGGCGCCGGCCTCCGGGTCCGGGTCGACCAGGGTGTAGGCGCGCTGGTGCGGTTTGCCGGCCCGGTCGAACCAGAGCCGCACCCACATCGTCGGGTGCGCCCCGCCGGTCGCGGCGAGCAGCCCGCCGTCCGTGACGGTGAGGCGCCGGAAGCCGCCGGCGGGCGGCTCGGTCGCGGTGACGGTGAACGTGAAGTCGCGCCCCCGCATGAGCTTGAGGACGACGCCCTCCCAGCCGTGCCCCATGACCGTACCCCTCCGCATCGGCGGTTTGTTTAGGTGAGCCTAACCTAAGTTTTGCGCTCCGGGTGGGCGCGGTCTCCGCTTCGCGGCGCGGAACGGCATACGTTGGAGCGCCACGGGACAACGACGGAGGTGCCTTCGCATGCGGATCGCCACCACGATCTTCCTCACCGACGAGACCATCACCCCGGTACGCCTGGCGCGCCAGCTCGAACAGCGCGGCTTCGCCGGGCTCTATCTGCCCGAGCACACCCACATCCCGGCCGGCCGCGAGACGCCCTACCCGGCGGGCGGCGAACTGCCCCGCGAGTACGGCCGCACCCTGGACCCCTTCGTCGCGCTCGCCCAGGCCGCCGCGGTGACGGAACGGCTGACCCTCGGCACCGGCATCACGCTCATCGCCCAGCACGACCCGATCGACCTGGCCAAGCAGATCGCCACGCTCGACCACCTCTCCGGCGGCCGCTTCACCCTCGGCATCGGCTACGGCTGGAACGTCGAGGAGGCCGCCGACCACGGCGTGGACTGGTCGACCCGCCGCCGCCTCGCCGACGAGCGGCTGGCCCTGATGCGGGCCCTGTGGGCGTCCGAACCCACGGCGTACGAGGGTGAGTTCGGCTCCGTACGCGCCAGCCACGCCCACCCGAAGCCGCACCGGGAGCGCGGCCCCCGCACCCTGCTCGGCGGCGCGGAGGGCCCCCGGCTGTTCGACCGCATCGCCCGCACGGCGGACGGCTGGCTCCCCATCGGCGGCCGCGGCCTCACGGACTCCGTCCCCCGCCTCCGTACGGCCTGGGAAGCCGCCGGCCGCGACCCGAAGGACCTCCACGTCGTCCCGTACGCGGTCAACCCCACCCCCGGCAAGCTGTCCCACTACGCGGACCTGGGCATCGAGGAGGTGGTCCTCCAACTCCCCCCGACACGGGAACCGGAGGTACTACGCACCCTGGACGCGTACGCGGCATACCTCTGACCCCGCCACCGGCACCACCGGCCGGGCGCCTCAGCGGAGGTACGTCTGCTGCCACTCGATCGACGTCATGGTGAGCGCGGCCTCCGCGAGGGCCTGGGCGGAGGCCGTCTTCAGCTTGGCGATGCTGCTGTCGATCCAGGGCTGCACGTTCGCGCAGCCCTGTTCGCGGTACTCGACGGCCTGGATGAGGCATTCCAGCTTGTCGGCGTCATGCGCGCAGACGACTTCGGGGGAGTCCCCGTTCTCGTACTCCTCCACGATCCGCTGGGCGCCGGCGCGCACGGAGGGGTGCGCGGCGGACACCTGGTCCGCGGTGACCTTCTCGTTGCTCGCGGCTTCGAGGTAGCGGCGGCCGATGTGCGGGATGTCGCCGACGCGGGTCTCCTGCGTGTCGTGCCACAGGCCGAGGAGCGCCGTCTTCGCGGGGTCGGCGCCTTCCATCATGGCGAGCACGGAGCCGATGAGCGCGACCCGGAAGCTGTGCTCCGCGATGGTCTCGGGGTCCTTCACCCCGGCGATCCACCAGCCGCTCCGCTTGGCGCGCTTGAGCATCCCCATCTCCAGCAGAAACCCCGCGGTCCCCTTGACCTGCTCCTGCTCTGCGTCCGCCATGAATGCGCCTCCGATGTGTCATGTGCGGTTCTTGCGTAGAACGTAATGCACTGTGCTGAGTTCCCGCCGAGCTCGCGGGGATACCCCGCTTCGGTCCAGGAGTTGGCCGGAATACGTGGCCAGTTCGGCAGCGAGGGTGGGGTCTGCCAGTGGCAGCCATCGGTTGGTGGTCAGCAGGGCCCATAGCGAGTGCACGTACAGATCCGTGTACACCGGAGCCCGGTGGAGGCCGTCTGTGAGGCCGCGCAGGAGCCGTACGGGGTCCCAGTCGGTCGGCCCGTGCCGCATGAACGTGTCGTCCGATTGTGGCTCCCGCATCGAACCCAGCCAGTACGCCCAGTAGTTCAGGTTTGCTGTCTCGCCCTTGTCATCACCAGCCAGCCCCTTTTCGATGAAGTCGAGGAGCGGCTGCCGATCGCCGAGCCTGGCCAGTGCGGTGGCAGTTGAGCGCGATGTGGCCCAGAACGGTGTCCATCCATGGGAGGCGATCAGATCGCGGCGGCTGTGCAGGGCGTGCGCCGTCCATGTCTTGGCCTCCAAGGTCCGGTCGTAGGAACAGAGGTAGAGGGTCTGGCGGTGCAGCAGCAACCCGTCGTCCCCGGTGCGCGACGCGGACTCGGCGGTCTCCCGGAGACGGTCGAAGAAGAGGGCGCGGTCGGGCGTGGAGAGGAGCGGCGCCTTGGCGACCGGGCCGCGGCGCCCGACCGGCGCCCTGCGCCTGAGAGTTGGTGGAACGGTTCCGTTCAGCGCCCAGGCGATCATGTGGGCGGTGTCGCGCGTGTGTACCCAGTGTGCGAGGGGGTGACGGGCGTTGACATCCGGGTGAAGCGTCGCGGCGATGACGCGGTCCGCGTCCATCGCGGGATCGAGGAGATGGAGGACACGCGGGTCCGCGCCCAGCGCGAGCAACCGGCGCCGGATGTCGAGCAGCGCACCGGCCTTCACGTTGACCAGGGGCCGCCGCCCCGTCTCCCACCCTTGCCACGTGGCGAGATCGACCCCCATCACCTCCGCCATGCCGGCCTGCGTGTGGACGGCCGTACTCTCTCGGGCCACACGCAGAACGAACCCGGCGATCAGGCCGGTGCGGGCACGCCCGCGTGCACCTTCCGCCGCCCCCATGCCACCCCCTTCGTACGCGCTCGGTCATCGAACCCGTACCCACAGTCAGTCCTACTCGATTCGCCGCGACCGTAGCTTCGGATTCGGCAACAACCACTCACTGTCTTCGAGGAGGCCAAGATGTCCACCGCAGCCGGGACCGTGACGCGTCCCTGGGGAGCCGGCAGGCTCACCCCGTACCCGACCGTCACCCGCCGCCCCCACACGTCGGTCGTGCTCGACCCCGACACGCAACTCGGCGTCTACACCGACCACACGGGCACCGTGATCGAGATGGGCAAGCACGGCACCAGCAAGGGCACCGAGACGAGCACGGTCACGAACAGCGACTCCCAGAACGACCAGGGCCACGACCAGGACTCCCAGCAGGACTGACCGATGACCGACGAGAGGCCGGTGCTGGTGGTGACCGAGGCGGACGACCTGACCGCCGACATGGTGATCGCCGAGCTGGGCCGGCGCAACGTACCCGTGACCAGGTTCAACCCGGCCGACATCGGCTCGGCCCTGACGGTCTCCGCCCGGTTCGGAAGCTGCCCGGCCCCGGTGGGCGGGCAGCTTCGTACTCCGTCCAGGACCGTGGACCTGACCCACGTTCGGTCGGTCTACTGGCGCCGCCCGGTGTGGCCCACCTTCGATCACCTCGGCGCGGACGAAGCGCGGTTCGCGTCCGCTCAGGTCCGGTACGGCCTCGGCGGGGTCCTGTACGCCCTGGACGGGCCGCTGTGGGTCAACCATCCGCTGCGCAACGCCGCCGCCGACTACAAACCCGCTCAGCTCGCTGTTGCCCAGCGCCTTGGGCTGGCCGTCCCTCCGACGCTGGTCACGAACGACCCGGACGAGGCACGAGCCTTCATCGACAACCACGGCCAGGTGCTCTTCAAAATCCTCCGTTGGACGCCCTGCCGACGCGACGGCGTCCCCGTCACCGGCTGGGCCGATCCGGTCACCGCCGAGGAGATCGACGCGAGCGTGGCCCTGGTGCCGCACCTGTTCCAGGCCGTCGTGGACAAGGCGGCCGACCTCCGCGTGCTGGTTGTCGGTGGTGAGGTGTTCGCCGTACGGATCGAGTCCGGGCTGCTCGACTGGCGCAAGGACTACTCGGCCCTGTCCTACCGCGTGGTGAACCTGCCCAGCCGGACGGAGAAGGCGCTCCTCGCCTACCTCGATCACTTCGGACTGGCCTCGGGGAGCTTCGACCTCGCCGTGGACCGTGCCGGTGACCTCTGGTGGCTGGAGCTGAACCCGAACGGACAGTGGGGGTGGCTGGAAGAAGCCACCGGCCTCGCCATGTCCGCCGCATTCGCCACACTGCTCACCGAAGGAGCCGCCCCATGACCGCCGACACTCTCCACGAGCGCCACTCCCTCGCCGCCCGTCTGACACGGGCCGGGGTCCTCACCCACCCCGGCTGGCGGGCGGCGGTGGAGGCCGTTCCGCGCGAGTTGTTCCTGAATCCTGGAGTCTTCCTGCCCGTGGAGGGCGGTCGGTGGCGTCCCGTGACCGCCGTGGGAACTGCCCCGGCCGAGTGGATGCGGATCGCCTACCGCGACGAGTCCCTGACAACCCAGCTCGACGGGCACCTCACCGCCGACCAGGTAAGCGACCTCGTGTCCGGCTCCCCCACCTCGTCGTCCACCACCCCGTTCACCGTCGTGGACATGCTGGAGAAGCTGGATGTGGAAGACGGCCACCGGGTCCTGGAGATCGGTACGGGAACCGGATACTCCTGCGCCCTGATGTGCAGCCGTCTCGGGGAGGACAACGTCACCACCGTCGAGGTGGACACGGACGTCGCAGCCCGAGCGGATGCCGCCCTGGAGACCGCAGGACACTCGACTTGGACCGTCACCGGAGACGGTCTCCTCGGCCATCCCCGCCGCGCCCCGTACGACCGCGTCATCGCCACGTGCGCGGTTCGCCGCATCCCGTACACCTGGATCAGGCAGACCGCGTCAGGAGGCATTGTCCTCGCCACGGTGGGCGGGACATGGGGGTACGGGACGGGGCTGGCGAAGGTGACGGTCGCCGAGGACGGGACCGCCGAGGGCAGGATCGTTGGCCGCAGTTCGTTCATGCAGGCCCGCTCCCAGGCGCAGGCACCGATCGACGGCGATCTTTCCGCCCGAACCGCCTACGCCGAAACGGAACGCGCGGCCAAGGTGTCCCCGCTACTGCTGGAGGACTGGATGCCGGCCTTCGTCGCGCAACTCGCCGCCCCAGGGGCGCGGTTCATCCGCGCCACCACGCCGGAGGGAGGCCGGTTGCTGTACCTCTTCGACCCGGACCGTGAGTCGTTCGCCGCGTTCACGGAGAGCGGTGGGGGCTGGACGGTTCGCCAGGGAGGGCCAGTGGCGCTGTGGGACACGATCGAGCAGTCCCTTACGGAGTGGCAGGCCACGAACCGCGCCGACATCACCGACGTACGGCTCCGTGTTACCCGAGAGGCCCATACGTACTGGATCGACGGGCACCCGCAGCTGCGCTGGCACCACCCTCTCCTGTCTGTGGACACACAAGGCTTTTGAGGTCCGCAGTGGTACACCCCGGCCACTGAGAACACTTGGCGGTGATCACAATAGGGTCACTGATCCTCCTTGGTTCCCCCACAACTCGTTCGAGGTAATACGGTCACTTCGCTTGACGTGGAATGGGACGAGACGTGTGGGGGGACCGCATGGGCAAGGTGTTGAGTCGGCGCAGGCAGATGTGGATCGGCGGGGTGGCCCTGCTGGCTCTGGGGGCCGTCGGTTGTTCGGAGTCCGGGCAGGGTGGCTCGGGTGCTGCGACGGTGAGTGCGAAGCCGGCGGCCACGGTCACGGTGACCGCCACCGCCACCGCCACCGCCACGGCCACCGAGACCGCGTCGCCCGCTCCGGTGCCCACGGTCACCGTGACCCGGACGAAGAAGGTGGAGGTTCCCGGCCCGACCGTCACGGTGCGGGTCACCAGGGCGACCTCCTCGGGGTCCGGCGGCGGCGGTTCCCAGGCCACCGGCACGTGTTCCATCAAGTCCAACGCGGGCAACTGCTACCGGGCCGGGCAGTTCTGCCGGGGCGGCGACCACGGCGCGGTGACCACCACGGCGACCGGGGCGCGGATCAAGTGCAGCTACAGCGGGAGCGCCTGGCGCTGGACCTACTCCTGACCAGGGGCGGGGGTCGTTGTCCGAGGTCGCTGTTACGTTGGCGGCAGCATCGAGGACCGACCCCACAGGAGGGGCCACGTGGACGCCCTGTACGACGAACAGCTCGCGGAGTTCTCGCGGGAGCGGCTGGACGGACGCCCGGTGCCGGATGATCTGCGCACGCTGCTGATCGCGCAGTGGGAGGGCCGGAGCGACTTCGCGCGCCTGCTCGACCTGGAGTTCTTCGAGCCGGACGAACTCCACCCCTTCCTGGACACCGACTACCTCAGCGAGGAGGAGTTGGCGGCCCCGGAGATGCAGGCCGTCAACGCCGCCGTCGCGCAGATGGCCGAACACGTCAAGCTCGTGGCCAAGGGCGGGATGGGCTGGGTCGGCTACTGGCTGCACCCCGACGAGCCCGCGTCCCCGGCCTGGCGCCCCATCGGCCTCGACACCGAGTTCACCCTGTGGCACATGCGCGGCACCACCCTCACCGAGGCCGCCGCCGCCGAACAGTCCGCCTACCAGGACGAACCGGACGAGCGCCTCGCGTACGGGCAGATCGTCGCCCAACTCGACGCCCTGGGGCTGCCGCCGGCCACCCGTGACTACGACGCCCTGGACGAGCGCGACTACCACGTGGACCCGGCGAAGCTCCTGGAAACCCTGACCGCAGCGGAGCGCGCGAAGCGCGGGCTGGGGTGAGGGGACCGGGGCCGGCCGGTGTGGGGCCAGGAGTTCAGCCGACGCGGCCGACGTGGATCACGATGACGGTGACCCGAGCCTCCATGACCTCGTACAGCACTCGGTAGCGTCCGACGTGTATGCGGCGCCGCATGGCGGAGCCGTTGGGTGCGGCCCCTTGGGGCAGGCCGCGTGAGTCCGTGTCCCGAGTCGGCGGCCGTCAGATCACCGCTCCACCTGGTCGGGCGTGACCTTCACGTCTCCGTGGGCTCCTGATCGTTGTGTCCCTGCTCCTGCGCCCAGGTGATCGCCCATTCGTCGAGCGGATGGAGGGCATCACGGAGTGCTGTCCCCAGCCGGGTCAGCTCGTAGCCATCGGCTGAGGGGGCGATGATCCCGCTCGATGCGAGTTCACGGAGTCGCTGGTAGAGGACGCTGGACGACAGCCCTTCGCACCGTGCCAGCAGTGCGCGGGCGCCGAGCGGACCCGCACGCAGTTCCCAGAGAATCCGCAGCGCCCACCGACGGCCGAACAGGTCCATCGCGGCCATGAGGGGACGGCCGGTCGTCGATCCACGAACCGGTGTTCCTGGGCGCGGCGTCGGCATACCCCTCCTAGTCCTTGCGTTTCGTTATTCGAAACACTAGCATCCACTCGGCGTTTCTGATTTCGAAACGAACTGGACGGGAGAGCCGATGTCGCGGATAGCCCTGCTGGACCCGCCGTACACCGACCGGGCCGGCACACTGCTGGCGCGCATGATGGCCGGGGACGCCCCGCCGATCGGGCTGTTCCGGATGTTCGCCAGAAACATCCCCATGGCCGACGCCATGCACGGGTGGGGCCGCTACGAGTTGGGCAGACAGCTGACCCTGACCATGCGGGAACGCGAGATCGTCATCGACCGGACGTGCGCGCTGTGCGGCTGCGAGTACGAGTGGGGCGTGCACATGATGACGTTCGCCGACCGGGTCGGACTCACCCGCGAGCAGGCGGTATCCCTGGTGCACGGCGGCCCCGCTGACGAGTGCTGGACGTCCGAGAGGGAACGGCTGCTCATTCTCGCTGTCGATGCGCTGCACGAGTGTTCCGACATCGACGACGCGCTGTGGACACGGCTCGTGTCGGTCTTCGATGAGCTCCAGCTGCTCGATCTGCTTCTGCTGTGCGGGTGGTACCACGCCGTCAGCTTCGCCGCGCGCGCCACGCGCGTGCCGCACGAGTCCGGCGCGCCTCGCTTCGCCGACTTTCTCCCCCTCACGACCGGGACCAGCCGATGAGCACTGCCCAGGAGTACTCCGAGGCGCGACAGGCCGTCATGCATAAGTTGGTGGTCCTGTATCCCAAGCCCGCCGACCCTGACCACTTCCGCGACTACTACGTGAACAACCACCTTCCGCTGGTCATGGATTGGCCCGGCCTGCTTGCGTGGCGCTACAGCTTCGACGTGGCGGCGACCAACGGAGAAGCGCCGTACTTCGCGGTCTTCGAGGCCGACTTCGCCGACGCCACCGCCCTGGCCGCGGCGCGGTCGTCGCCGCAAGGCCGGCGGCTGGCCGCCGATGTCGCCAACTACGCCACCGGCGGTGTGGTCGTCATCGACTATCCGGTGCAGGACGGCACCGGCCGAGGCAGGCCGGGACGCTCCGGGACGCGTTCGGAGCGTGCCGTCGCGGCCAGGTCCCGGCCATCTCCGGAACGCCGTTCGCGGTTGCCGGTGCGTCGAGGGTCAAAGGGGGGCCGATGTCCTGGCCGGATGTGACGGTGGTTGATGCGTGCGTGCGGCGCGACGGCCGGGGCGGCAGCCCCACGGCTGTCACCGACGACGACCCGGAGGCGACGGACGCGAACCGGCGTGCGGTCGCTGCCGCGGCCGGGACCTCGCACGCGGCGTTCCTCGGTCCGGGGCGGACGCCGGACGGTGGCCGGCCGGTCCGGTTCTTCACCGCCTCCGCCGAACTGTCCGGCTGCGGCCACGGCACCGTTGCCGCGCAGGCCGTCCGGTTGACCCGCACCGCGCTGGGCGAGCTGAACGACCGCCAACACACCGGCGGGCGCACATTCGACACCGTCGCGATCCGCCGCCCCGCCGGCATCGAGGTGTGGTTCGACCAGGGCCTCGTCGCGCTGCGTCACCCGGCACCGGACGAGCGCGCCGCGATCGTCGCCGCGCTCGGGCTCACCGCGGACGATCCGCATCCGACCGACGCGCCACGGATCGCCGCGCCCGGCGCACCACGCATGCTGGTACCGGTCCACGACCGGTCGGCGCTGCTCCGAGTCCGCACGCGGGCCGGCGGGCATCACGACCCGGGTCGGCGGGTTGGCGGTAGTCCGCGGCTCTCGCAAATGTCGTCCAACAGTGCGACTGCCCCACCTGTGAGGTGCCCGCCCGGAAGTCCGTGACGAAGCCCACGAGAGTGGGGTACGCGCGTTGCAGTACCGCCCAGCAAGAACTCCAGAGCCGGCTCGACGCCCTGGCGGAAGCCGGATGCGATCCGGTCTTCTCCGAGAGGATCAGCACCCGGATCGCGGCGCCGCCGGTCTGGGGTCAGGAGGCGTTGCGGAGGTAGTCGCGCAGTCGGGCCGGGGTGAGGTTCGCCTCGTCCGCGGCGGCGAGGACGCGGCGCAGGTCGCCCTCCAGCTGCGGTCCCATGTGGAGGAGCACGATGTCCCCGGACTTCAGCTCGGGCACCTCGGGTGACCACTCGCCCCAGGTCGTCAGGTCGTGGGTCCAGGTGACGACGGAGCGGGCGCCGCAGGCAGCGGCGGCGGTCCGGGTCGCGTCGTTGTAGTACGGCCACTGGTAGGTCGCGCCGCCCGCCGGGCGGAAGAGCTGGGGGCTGTCGCCGAAGGCGGCGAGCTGGCGGTCGCGGGCCCCGCAGATCTCCTGGCGCTGCTCGGCCTCGCTGAGGGTGGTCATGTCACGGTGGGTCAGGGTGTGGTTCTCCACCCGCGCCGGGCTGTTGGCGAGCAGGGTGCGGTAGTAGGCCGGGTCGCGCTTGTAGGCGTCGGGCAGCAGGAACAGCGAGGCGGGGACCCGCCGCTCGATGAGCAGGCGTTGGGCCCCGGCGGCGTCCTCGGTGCCCCAGCCGTCGTCGATGGTGATGAAGAGGACCGGGTCGTCGGTGTCGACGTGGTTGTAGGCGGTGGCGGGCGGCGGCCAGGCAGCGGAGCCGGCGGGGGCCGGGGCCGCCGAGGCGGGGGCGGCAAGGCCCGCGGCCAGCAGCAGTGGCGCGAGCACGGCGAGAGTTCTTCTCAGATTCGGCATGCGTCGAATCATTGGTATAGACCAAGCGGAGAGTCAATACTCGGTCACTAAGCGGAACATACGCCTCCGGCAGGCGGACGGCGAGCGCCCTGGGCGGGGCTCGCCGTCCGGGGCAGGTCAGCCCTGGCGGGCGTACGTGACGAACGCGGACCAGGCCGTGGGCGCCACGTCGAAGTGGGGGCCGGGGATGTTCTTCGAGTCGCGCACATGCACGGCGGAGTCGCACGACGCGACCTCAATGCACTCCCCGCCCTCGCCCGTGCTGTAGCTCGACTTGCGCCAGTCGAAGGCGACCTCGATGCAGTTGCCGCCCTCACCTGTGCTGTAGCTGCTCTTGAACCAGTGCAGTTGCTCAGTGTTCATCGGTCTCCCAACACCTTCTCAATGAACGTCAGGGACTCCCTCGGGGAGAGTGCCTGCGCTCGGATGATCCCATAGCGTTCGCTGTACACACGCACCTCGTTTTGGTCGGTGATCAGCCTCGCCTTCCCGTAGAGCTCGGTGTAGGCAACTTGAGGGCGGCCCTTGGGGTCGATCAGTGTGAACGTGCCGTCGAGTGCTGCGTGTTCCTCCCGGTCCGTGGGCATGACCTGGATCTCCACATTGCGCAGGCGCCCGAAGTGCATGATGCGCCGCAACTGTTCCGCGTGGACATCCCGCCCGCCGAGCGGACGGCGTAAGGCGGTCTCCTCCAGGACGTAGCTGAAGGTGGGCGGAGGCCAGCGCTCGAAGACCTGTTGTCGCGCGAGGCGATCGGCGACCCGCTTCTCGATGGTCTCCTCGCTCAGCAACGGTCGACGCTGGATGAACGTCGCTCGCGCGTATGCCTCCGTCTGGAGCAGACCAGGAATCGCCTGGGCGCTGTATCCGTGGACGGCTACTGCCTCCGCCTCCGTCCGCGCGTAGTCCCGGAACCACCCCGGATGCCGCGTCCGGACGCGGCCCAGCGCTTCCCTCACCTCCTCCGCCGCCGACGACAGCAGCCCACCCGTTTTCAGCGCCCTGTCCGCCAGGGCCAGGAACTCCACCTGGGGCGTGCGTACGCCCCGTTCCATCGCGGAGATCAGGTCCTCGCCGCAGTGCGTCGCCTGGGCCAACTCCCGTTGGCTCATGCCCGCCTGTTCGCGCAGGAACTTCAACTGGCGGCCCAGCGCCCTGAACAGGTGCGCCGTCCCGTCCGATTCGACCGGGCGCTCCGGTCGTTCCTCACGTTGCGTGTTCGTCATCTAGCCCCGTACCGCCTCTGTCCGTCCGGTCACGGCCGACTTCCCGTACAGCCGGTAGGGCAGGGCCGTACCGCTCCACGGAGTCGTGGTGTCACTCCTGGTCAGCGTACGAGTACGCGGCCACGCTGAGTCACATGAACGCCGAAATCACTCTTGTGGGTACCGAATTCGTCCAGCGTTTCAGTGCCTCACGTCGCGGGGCCCGGCTCGCCCGCCGCCTCGCCGTGCAACAGCTGGACGCCTGGGGCGTGCCCTACGGGAGCGCGCTGTCCGACGACGTGGCCGTCGTCGTGGCCGAGCTGGCGGCCAACGCGGTGCTGCACGGCCGCGTGACGGGGCGGGACTTCGAGCTGCGGGTGCTGCCCGAGGAGGCGGGCGGGTTCCGCGTCGAGGTGTCGGACGCACGTGGCGAGCGGCGGCCCGAGCTGTGCGCGGGCGGGCCCGACGCGGAGTCGGGGTACGGGCTGCGGCTGGTGGCTGCGCTGGCGGCGGAGTGGGGTGTGGCGGACCGGGTCATCGGGAAGACGGTGTGGGCGCGGGTGGCACCGGGCACCCCGTAGCCGGGGTCAGCGTGCGTTGTGCCGCCGGAGGATCGTGCCGTCGAACGAGGCGGTGAGCATGGCCGAGGTCCGGTAGTCGCCGTTGATGTAGAACCGCATGGCCTGCTTGCCGTCTTCCCAGTCGAAGATCACATACGTCTTCGTGGGGTCCGCGTTCCGTACGCCCATCTCCTTGTAGCCGACGCGCAGGAGGCGGGGGAAGCTGTCCCAGTCGACCTTGCTGAGGTCCATCGGGGTCTGACCGTCGAGGATGCCCTTGTTGCCGTCGAGCTTGCCGGAGCCGTCGTTGTACGAGAAGCCGTCGTAGACCCGGTCGTTCGGCATCTTCTTGTCCTTCACGGGCACGTTGCCCGAGGCGTGGCTCTGATGGATGGAGAACCAGGCGAGCACCTTCGTTCCGCCCGTCACCGCTTTGAGTTCCTTGACGATCCGCCGGCCGCCCGCCGCGCTGACGAGGTCCGTGTCCTCGGTCGGTGTGGCGGAGGGCGTGGGAGTGAGGGAGGGCGTCGGTGTCGGGCTCGGTGTGGAGGAGGGGGAGTGGGTCGCGGACCGCGTGGGCTTGGCGCCCGCGGACGCGTTGTCGTCGTCGCCGAGGCCGGGTATGAGCCCCCTGTTCAGCAGCCCGGCCACCACGGCCGTCAGCAGGACTCCGGGTATCAGCACCCGGCGCACGGCCCGGTTGCTCCCGGTGCCCTGCACAGGCGTCCGGCCCGTCGTCGCCGAGGGCTCGCCCCGTCCCTCGGTGTCCCCGCCCGGACGGGCGTCGGCCGGTTCCGGCCGCGGCGGCTGAGAAGCACCCGGCGGCACCGGGGTTCCCGGCTCCGTGGGCGTGTAGCCGGCCGTCGGCGCCGGGGTTCCGGGCGCGGTCGGGGTGTACGCGGCCGAGGGGCCGGACGCCGGTCGCGCGTCCTCGACGACCGTCGCGGGACGCTCGTCCGCCACCTCGGCGAGCAGCCGGTCCAGCCGCTCCGCGTCCGGCCGCGAGGCGACGTCCTTGACCAGGACGGACCGCAGTACGGGGCCGAGTGCCCCCGCCTGGCGGGGGCCCGGAACGTCCTCCTCCAGGATCGCGGCCAGCGTCGCGAGGGTGGACGAGCGGCGCATCGGATGGTGGCCCTCCACCGCGACGTACAGCATCATCGCCAGCGACCACAGGTCCGACGACGGCTCGTCGTCGTGCCCGCGCAGCCGCTCCGGAGCCATGTAGTCGGGGGAGCCCACCAGTTCACCGGTGTTGGTGAGGCTGGTCGCCTCGCGTACGGCGGCGATCCCGAAGTCCGTGAGCAGCGGTGTGCCGTCCGTACGCAGCAGCACGTTGCCCGGCTTCACGTCACGGTGCAGGATGCCCGCCTCGTGCGCGGCCCGCAGCCCGGCCAGCACGCCCCGGCCCAGCAGCGCCGCCTCGGCCGGCGTGCACAGGCCGCGCTCCAGCCGGTCCTGGAGCGAGCCGCCCGAGACCAGCTCCATCACCAGCCAGGGGTGCTCCACCTCCGGCGAACTCACGATGTGGTGGATGGTCACCACGTTCGGGTGGGTGATCCGGGCCAGCGACACGGCCTCGCGCAGCACCCGCTTCCGCAGCATCTCCGGCGCGTCCGGGCGCAGCCGCAGCAGCTCCGGATCGGGCGGCCGTACCTCCTTCAGCGCCACTTCCCGGTGCAGGACGATGTCACGCGCCCGCCAGACCAGCCCCATGCCTCCGCCACCGAGCCGCTCCAGCAGTTCGAAGCGCCCATCGATCACGCGTCCCTCGAAACCCGCAGTCATGGGCGGAACGGTACGCGAGGGGCCGAACACATACCCGGGGATCTGCCGCTGCGGTGGGCCGGCCGACAGCCGGTCCGGGGCGCCGCCGGGCCCGGTGCTAGCGTGGATGGCTGATTTTGATGTGTACACCGTACCGAGGGGGAACCATGAGGAAGTCCGTGCGGCGCGGCCGGGGGTTGGCCGCGGTGTCGGCCGGGACGCTGGCTCTGTTCCTCGTCTCCGGTTGTTCGTTCAGCTTCGGCGGCGACAAGGTCGTCAAGAAGGACGAGGTCGCCGAGCAGGCGTCCGCCGGACTGGAGAAGCAGGTCGGGCGCGCCCCCGAGGACGTGACCTGTGAGGACGACCTCAAGGCCGAGGTCGGCGCGTCGGTGCGCTGCACGCTCACGGACGGCGGCAAGAAGCTCGGCATGACCGTCACCGTGCGCAGCGTCGACGGTGACGACGTGAAGATGGACTACAAGGTGGACGGTGGCGCGGACTCCGGCGCGTCCGCCGACCCGCAGCCCTCCGGCTCCCCGTCCGGCGCCACCGGCACGGCCGGCGCCGTGGACAAGGCCGAGGTCGCCCGGCAGGGCAGGGCCGCCCTCGCCGCCCAGGTGGGCAAGGAGCCCGACACCTTCACCTGCCCCCAGGACCTGCCGGCCCGGGTCGGCGCCATGGTTCGCTGCCGGCTCACGGACGGGGGCAGCCAGTACGGCGTGACGGTCACCGCGCAGTCGATCTCCGGCGGCACCGTCCACATGGACTTCAAGGTGGACCAGACGGCGGGCGGCTGACCCCTTCGGGGCCCGGACGGCGCCCGCCGTCCGGGCCCGCCGTCAGGCCGCCAGGCCCAGCCCGGCCAGCCGGTCGGGGTCGGTGAGGATGTCGAGCCCGGCGACGCGGCCGTCCCGGACGGTGAACGACATCACGGACAGCGGGCGGCCGTCGGCGTACGCGACGACCCCCGGCGTGCCGTTGACCAGCACGATCCGGGACTCGGCGGCGAACCGGGCGAAGGTTATCGCCTGCGACGCCACGTCCGCCGCACCGCGCCGCAGCAGGCTCGGCAGCAGCGCCCCGCCGTCCGACCGCGCCACCACGTCCGGGTCGAGCACCGCCAGCAGCGCCTCGAAGTCGCCGCCGCGCGACGCGCTCAGGAACGCCTCGACCACGCCGTGCTTGCGGGCGTTGTCCGTGTCGGCGGCCGGGGCCGCGCCCTGGACACGGCGGCGGGCCCGGCTGGCGAGCTGCCGGGTGGAGACCGTCGTCCGGCCCAGGACGGGCGCGATGTCGTCGAAGGGCACGTCGAACATGTCGTGCAGCACGAAGGCGAGGCGTTCGGCCGGGGACAGGGTCTCCAGCACGATCATCAGGGCGATGCCCACCGAGTCCGCGATCAGCACCTCGCGCTCCGGATCGACCCGCCGCAGCTCGGTGACCACCGGGTCCGGCAGCCGCACAGACCCGTCCTGCTCGGGCAGCGGCTCCTCGCGCCGCGTCGTCCGCGCCCTGAGCAGGTCCAGACAGATCCGGCCGACGACGGTCGTGAGCCAGGCGCCCAGATTCCTGACCTCGCTCACATCGCTGCGCTCCAGCCGCAGCCACGCCTCCTGAACGGCGTCGTCCGCCTCGGCGAGCGAGCCGAGCATCCGGTAGGCGACCGCGTGCAGTCCCGGCCGTTCGGCCTCGAACCGGTCCGTCGCGGAAAAAGTTCCGTTCATCTGTCACACCCCCGTGCGCGGATACGTCGATCCGGTGAACACGCTAACGGATCACGGGAGATCACCAGAGATGAGCACCGACAACAGCAACAGCACCACCACCACCCACGGCACCACCCCCGCCCTGTCCGCCCGGATGAAGAACCCCGCCATGGTGCTGCCGGACGCCATGAAGGGCATCCAGAACATCTACAAGGCCATGTACCAGGGCGGGGTCGCCCCGCAGATCCTGGAACTGGTGCATCTGCGGGCCAGTCAGATCAACGGGTGCAGCGCCTGCGTCTTCGCCGGGGTCGCCGGAGCGAAGAAGCACGGCGAGTCCGACGAGCGGCTGCACGCCGTGGCCGCCTGGCGCGAGGCTCCCTTCTTCACCGACGAGGAACGCGCCGCCCTCGCACTGACCGAGGCGGCCACCCGGCTCGCCGACCGCTCCGGCAAGGCGGTCTCCGACGAGCTGTGGAACGAGGCCGCCGACCACTTCACCGAGGAGCAGCTCTCCGCCATCATCCTGATGATCGGCCTCACCAACCTGTTCAACCGCATCAACGCCACCATCGAGGAGCCCGCGGGCACCAGTTGGTGACGCCCCGCGCGGTGTCGGCCGGACCGTGGTGACCTGCGGCGAGATCCGGTCGGGCCGCCGCCGGGGTCCCGCTCGTATGCTCGGAGCATGACCGACCCCCAGCGCGGACTCCCCACCACCAACGCCATGCGGCGTGCCCTCAAGCGTGCCCGTGACGGTGTCGCCCTCGACGAGGCGGAGGCCGCCGTGCTGCTCCGGGCGCGCGGCGAGGACCTGAGAGACCTCGCCGCGTCCGCCGCCAGGGTGCGGGACGCGGGCCTGGAAGCAGCGGGGCGGCCGGGGGTCATCACGTACTCCCGCAAGGTCTTCATCCCGCTCACCCGGCTCTGCCGCGACAAGTGCCACTACTGCACGTTCGTCACCGTGCCCGGCAAGCTCCGCCGCGCCGGGCACGGCATGTTCCTGTCGCCCGACGAGGTGCTGGCCATCGCCCGCGAGGGCGCCGCGATGGGCTGCAAGGAGGCCCTGTTCACGCTGGGGGACCGGCCCGAGGACCGCTGGCCCGAGGCCCGGCAGTGGCTGGAGGCCGAGGGATACGACGACACCCTCGCCTACGTACGCGCCATGGCGATCCGGGTCCTGGAGGAGACCGGGCTGCTGCCCCACCTCAACCCCGGCGTGCTGACCTGGACCGACCTCCAGCGCCTCAAGCCCGTCGCCCCCTCCATGGGCATGATGCTGGAGACCACCGCCACCCGGCTCTGGTCCGAGCCCGGCGGCCCGCACCACGGCTCCCCGGACAAGGAGCCCGCCGTACGGCTGCGCGTCCTGGAGGACGCCGGACGGTCCAACGTGCCGTTCACCACCGGCCTCCTCATCGGCATCGGCGAGACGTACGAGGAACGCGCCGACGCCCTCTTCGCGCTGCGCCGCACCGCCCGCGCCTACCACGGCATCCAGGAAGTCATCGTCCAGAACTTCCGGGCCAAGCCCGACACCGCGATGCGCGGCATGCCCGACGCCGAGCTGGAGGAGCTGGCCGCCGCGATCGCCGTCGCCCGCCACATCCTCGGCCCCTCCGCCCGCATCCAGGCCCCGCCGAACCTCGTGGACGCCGAGTACGCCCTGCTCATCGGCGCCGGCATCGACGACTGGGGCGGCGTCTCGCCGCTCACCCCGGACCACGTCAACCCCGAGCGCCCCTGGCCGCACATCGACGAACTCGCCGCCCGCACCGCCGAGTCCGGGTTCACCCTGCGGGAACGCCTCACCATCTACCCGGAGTTCATCCGGCGCGGCGAACCCTGGCTCGACCCGCGCCTCCTGCCGCACGTACGCGCGCTCGCCGACCCGGAGACCGGGCTCGCCAAGGAGGGCGCGATCCCCGAGGGGCTGCCCTGGCAGGAGCCCGACGAGGGGTTCAACGCCTCCGGCCGCACCGACCTGCACCGCACCATCGACACCGAGGGCCGCACCGCCGACCGCCGCGACGACTTCGACGTCGTCTACGGGGACTGGGAGGCGCTGCGCGAGGCGGCGGCCCCCGGCATGGTGCCCTCGCGGATCGACGGGGACGTGCGGGCCGCGCTGAGCCGGGCCGCCGACGACCCGACCCGCCTCACCGACGACCAGGCGCTCACCCTGCTGCACGCGGACGGCCCGGCCCTGGACGAGCTGTGCCGGATCGCGGACACCCTGCGCCGGGACGTGGTCGGCGACGACGTCACGTACATCGTCACCCGCAACATCAACTTCACCAACGTCTGCTACACCGGCTGCCGCTTCTGCGCCTTCGCCCAGCGCCGCACCGACGCCGACGCCTACACCCTCTCCCTGGACCAGGTCGCCGACCGGGCCGCGCAGGCGTGGGACGTGGGCGCCGTCGAGGTCTGCATGCAGGGCGGCATCCACCCGGACCTGCCCGGCACGGCGTACTTCGACATCGCCCGCGCGGTGAAGGAGCGCGTGCCCGGCATGCATGTCCACGCCTTCTCACCCATGGAGGTCGTCAACGGCGCCACCCGCACCGGCCTGTCCATCCGGGACTGGCTGATCGCCGCGAAGGAGGCCGGGCTCGGCTCCATCCCCGGCACCGCCGCCGAGATCCTCGACGACGAGGTCCGCTGGGTCCTCACCAAGGGCAAGCTGCCCACCGCGACCTGGCTTGAGGTCATCAAAACCGCCCACGAGGTGGGCCTGCGCTCCTCCTCGACCATGATGTACGGGCACGTCGACCAGCCCCGCCACTGGCTGGGCCACCTGCGCACGCTGGCCGCGCTCCAGCAGGAGACCGGCGGCTTCACCGAGTTCGTGACGCTGCCCTTCATCCACACCAACGCCCCGGTCTACCTCGCCGGCATCGCCCGCCCCGGCCCCACCGACCGCGACAACCGGGCCGTCACCGCGATGGCCCGGCTCCTGCTGCACCCGCACATCACCAACATCCAGACCAGCTGGGTCAAGCTCGGCACGGAGGGTGCGGCGGAAATGCTCCGCTCCGGCGCCAACGACCTGGGCGGCACCCTGATGGAGGAGACCATCTCCCGTATGGCCGGGTCGAGTTACGGCTCGTACCGCTCGGTTCGCGACCTGACCGCCATCGCCGAACTCGCCGGCCGTCCGGCGAAGCCGCGCACCACGCTGTACGAGGAGGTCCCGGCGGAACGCGTCGCGGCGGCCGCCGCATCGGACGGACACCTGCCGGAACTGCTGCCGCTGCTGCCGGAGTGAGCGCGGGGTCGGTGCGCCACCGGGGCTGACGGGTCGGCGGCGCGCCCGGTGGGGCCGGTGGCCCCGGTCAGTCCAGGCGGCGGGGCGCGCCCAGCAGGCCCGTCTCGACGTCCGTCGGCAGCAGCTTGACCAGCTTGTGGTGGCCCGGAGCGCACCACAGGACCATGTCGTCGCCGAGCTGCGACAGCGCCTCCGCGTTCACGCGCGGCAGCCGCAGCACCCGGCCCAGCACCGCCGCCTCCTCCGGCGAGACCCGCTGGACACCGACGAGCCCGGCGTGCTCCACCAGCCTCGGCGCCGCCGGGCCCGGGAACGGCAGCAGCGTCAGCACGGACTGCCAGGGCCCGGGGGCCAGCCGGCTGCGCGGGGGCCGCATGCCGCAGTCCCGGACCACCAGGACCGGGCCGGACGCCGACGCGCCCTGCGGAGCCACCCGCTGCACCTCGTGCACGGTCATCGACGGCTCGCCGCCGGCCACGGACCGCGCGAGCCCCGACCACGCCTGCGGCCGGGCCGTCTCGATCGCGACGCGCGCCCCCGTACCGGCCGCGCGCAGCGCCAGTACCTGGGCCGTCCACACACCCCCGATGAGCACCACGTCCAGCGGCTCCGGACGGAACAGGCCGAGCACGGCGGGCCGCCCGTGCGCGTCGCTGCCCGCCACGACGCCGTCGTCCCCCACCGGCAGCCGCAGCGCGGCGAGCCGGTCCACGGGCAGCGTGTGCCGGCCCCGGCGCGGGCCGAACAGCCCGAGCCCGGCCCGGAAGCGGGTACGGGGAGCGGTCACCGGACACCTCCGAGCGGCAGAGTGGCGAGCACACCGGGCAGCTGTTCGCGATCCAGCCGCACCAGGCCGACCTTCGCACCGCGCGCCGCGCGCTCCAGCCGGCGACCCGCCCCGGCCAGCTCCTGCGCGCCGTGCGCCGTCAGCCGCACATGACCGGTGACGGCCGGCGCCCCGCCCGTACCGCGCGATACCGTCAGACTGAACGTACTCACCGGAGCCGGCGCCGACGTCAGCAGCGCCACCAACTCCGCCGAGGCCGCCGCCCCCGCACCCAGCCGGGGCCAGCGCCCCACCCAGTACGTGGTGTGCCAGCGGTTGTCGCAGCGCCAGGCCCGGCCCGACTCCGCCGTCCGCCGCACCGACCCGTCCGGCCCCGCCCCCGGCGGACCGGCCTGCGCGGACACCCCGGCCGACGTCGCCAGCGCGGACACCACCTGCTCCTCGGACAGCAGCGACACCTCGAACCCGGCCGCCGCCAGCCGGCTCGCCAGCTGGTCCGCCGCCCGCAGCAACGCCCGCTGCGCCCCGCCGAGCCCGCCGCCGCGCGCCCGTACCGCCTCCGGGCACAGGGCCGGGTCGAGCTTCAGGGCGATCCACGTCAGTCGGACCGCCGGAGTGCCCGATGCGGCCTGGAGCGACGCGTACGACCGGGTGGCCGGGGAATCCTGCGGAAGCTGCGGGCCGGGCGCGGGCCGGGTGTGCTGCACGACCTGCGCCGACTCCAGCCGGACGCCGTCCACCTCCAGGGCCTCATACAGCAGCCCCAGCTCCAGCGGCCGCGCCGCACGCTCCGCCCGCAGCGGCTCGTTGCGGGCCTGCACGAGAAGCAGCGCGGTCAGGAACGAGCCGTCGCCCACCATGCCGATCCCGCGCTCCCGCTTCCGGTCCCGGTAGGTGTACGTGCGCAGCGCGCCCGCGCACTCCAGGACCGGTGCCAGGACGGGATCGACGCCCTCGGCGGACCACGGCCTGCGCGCCGCGCGCAGCCGTGCCCGCAGCGCCAGCGCCGTCGCGCACCACTCCAGCGCCGGACGCCCCCGCCTGCGCAGGGCCGCGACCAGCACCAGAAGGGCGGCGACCACGGCCGCCGGCACCAGCAGGGCGCGGTGCGCGGCCCACGCGACCAGCACCAGCGCACCGGCCGCCTCCAGCAGCACCAACTGATGCAGCCGCACACCGCCGATCCGTCCCGGCCGGGGATGCGATCGCAACCTCGTCACCGTACTCGTCGTGCTGCTCATCCCCGCTATGTCCCCTCCGCGTCACGGCACTTCGGCATCCGCGAGCGCACCCACGCTATCGGCACGACGACGGCCGGCCGCCAACTGCCCCGAAAACGGGGCCCGTACAGCGAGACTCCGGCCGGGCGGGCATAGTGGGTGCGGTTCGCGAGGCGTACACAACCAGGGGGAAGCCCGGCAGATGGCATCACGGCGTGACGAACTCAATGCCTACACCTTCGCGAAGAAGCGACTGGTCGCCGCCTTTCTGCAACCCTCGGCGGCCGGCACGGACGAGGCGGCACCGCGCCCGCTGCGCGCCGTGCTGCCGGGGCTGGTGGTGGGCGCCCTGCTGCTGGCCGGATTCGGCGCCTGGGGCATCTTCAAACCGAAGGTGCCGAACGGCTGGAGCGCCCCCGGCGCCCACGTCATCGTCGGCAGCGAATCCACCACCCGGTACGTCGTCCTGGAGACCAAGGGCGTCAAGCGCCTGCACCCGGTGCTCAACTTCGCCTCGGCGAAACTGCTGCTCGACCCGGACAACTCCTCGGTGATGCAGGTCCCCGAGTCCGTACTCGACGGCGGCGGCATCCAGCGCGGCCCCATGCTCGGCATCCCCTACGCACCCGACCGGCTGCCCAGCGCCGCCGAGGCGGGGCGCGGCAAGCTGTGGGTGGTCTGCGAACAGCCCGGCGCCGGCGCGGGGCGCACCGTGCAGAAGGCCGTCTTCCTGCTCGCCGACCGGGAGGCCGGCAAGGTCGGCGGCAAGCGGCGGCTGCACGAGGGCCAGGCGCTCTACGTCGAGGCGGACGGCGACGAGGCCACCCGGTACCTGGTGGAACCGGACGGCACACGGCACGCCGTGGGGACCACCGGAGGCGACCGGCCGCCGGCCCGCGAGGAGGTGCTGCGCCGCTCCCTGTTCGGCGACGGCGCCCGGCCCCAGCGGGTCACCGACGACTGGCTGCGCACCCTGCACACCGGCAGCGCCATCGACTTCCCGAAGCTGCCCGGCAAGGCCGGCGCCCCGGCCGGGGTGGGCGGCGGCCTGGACGCCCGACTGGACAAGGTGGGCATGGTCCTCAAGGCCGTCGCCGGCACCGGGATGCAGCACTACGTCGTGCTGCCCGGCGAGGTGGCACCCGTGTCCGACTTCGTCGCCCGGCTGCTCCTGACGAGCCCGGAGGCGGCGGTGCTGGGCCAGAAGGCACAGGCCGCGGAGGTCGCCCCGCAGTCGTTCACGCCCTCGCCGGACGAGTTCTACGCGGACAAGGGCTGGCCCGCGAGCATCCCCGTCCAGGCCAACGACACGGCCGCCCGTACCGGAACGGTCTGCAACGTGCTGCACGGGGTGGACGCCAAGGGGGTGGCCGAGCTGACGACCTGGGCCGGCCCGCGCTACCCGGTGAGCTTCCTGGACGGGGCGACCAGCGCCTACGTGACGCCGGGCAGCGGGGTGCTGTACCGGCAGTTCAGCGGGGCGTCGCCGACCACCGGCTCGCTCTTCCTGGTCACGGACACGGGGCTGCGGTACGCGGTGCAGACCAACAACGACAGCAGCGCCGACCCCTCGGAGATCGGCGAGACGGCGAAACCCGGCGCCCCCGGGGAGCGGACCGTCGAGGTCAACCAGACGCAGATCAGGCTCGGTTACCGCAACGTCCGGCCGGTCCCGGTGCCGGAGAACTGGTCGAACCTGCTGCCCAAGGGGCCCCGCCTCGACACCAACAGCGCCAAGCAGCCGCAGAGTTCCTGAGAGAGAGGGGGAGGGGATCTACGAGATGATCACCCATGGTGCGATCGCTCTTCCGGCGCGCAGGGCCGCTGCCGTACTGCTGCTGACGCTCACGGCGGCCGGAGGGATTCCGGTCCTGCCCGTGGCGCCCGCCGCCGCCGAGGATTCCGTTCCGCAAACGGGCGCCGAGGGCAGCGGCGAGTGCACTTTTCCGATGCCGAAGCAGATCCGGGGCCGCCCCTGGTCGCTCCAGCGGCTGGTGTTCGATCAGCTCTGGCAGGACACCAGGGGCAAGGGGGTCCGGGTCGCCGTCATCGACACCGGGGTGGACGCCGTCAACCCCCAACTGCGCACCGCCGTGGATCGCGCGGCCGGCCTCGACCTGCTCCCGCCGGAGAAGCCGGACGGCTCGGCGGCGGGGGAGAAGGCCGGCGGCAAGGGCAAGGGCAAGGCGAGGGGGCGCGGTGACGCCACCGCCGACCGCGTCGGCCACGGCACCAAGGTCGCCGGGATCATCGCGGCCCGCCCCCGCGCGGGCACCGGGTTCGTCGGCATCGCACCCGAGGCGACGATCATCCCGATCCGGCAGAACGACGACCGGGGCACCGGCACCGCCGCGACCCTGGCCACGGCCATCCGGCACGCCATCAGCGAGGACGCCCGGGTCATCAACATCTCCCAGGACACCGCGAAGCCGCTGCGCGCCGACTCCGACCTGGCGCGCGCGGTGCGCGAGGCGCTGGACAAGGACATCGTGGTGGTCGCGTCGGCGGGCAACGACGGGCTCACCGACCGGGTCGAGAAGACGTACCCGGCGGCGTATCCGGGGGTGCTCGCGGTGGCCGCGTCGGACCGGAACGACGAGCGGGCGCCCTTCTCGCAGACCGGGGACTTCATCGGCGTCGCGGCGCCGGGCGTGGACATGGTGTCCACCGTGCCCGGCGGCGGCCAGTGCGTGGACAACGGCACCAGCTTCTCGGCGCCGTACGTCGCGGGGGTGGCCGCGCTCATCCGCGCCAAGCACCCGCGCTGGACGCAGGGCCAGGTGGTGGCCCAGATCGAGCAGACCGCCGAGCGCGCGGTGAACGGCCGGGACGACTTCATCGGGTGGGGTGTGGTGGACCCGGTGCGCGCGCTCAACGACGACGAGCACCCGGTGGACGCGCCCACCCCGGACCGGGCGGTCTCGGACGGGCCGGTCGGGCCGGAGCCGGTGGCGCTCCAGCTGGGGGAGACCCGGCAGGAGCGCATGACCCGGCTCGCGACGTACGTCCTGGCCGTGACGGGCGTGCTCGCGATGGTGATCGCGGGGGTCGCGGTCCTGCTGCGCACTCGGGACGACGAGCACCCGGAAATAGGTGAATGAGTAACAACTCGCTTGGCGCATAAGCATGTTGGAATAGTTGCTGCGCGTAGCTAAAGTGAAACAGCAAAAAAAGTGGTGCGGGGGCCCAGACGCGACAGCGGGTGGCCTGTACCCCGCACCGTCCACTCCTGGGGGAAGGCACGTCATGGGAGACAGGCTCAAGCTTTCATCCGAACAGATCGACAAGCTCATCATCGAGCTGGGTCACATGCACGACACGCTCGAAGGCAGGATCACCCAGCTCAACGGGGTCATCGACGCCGTGGAGGGCCACTGGAAGGGCGTCGCGGCCAACGCGTACAACGGCCTTCAGGCGCAGGTCAACCTCGATGTGCGGAACCTGAAGGAGCTCCTGGCCTTCACGAAGGAAGCGGTTCAGATGAGCCGCGACGGCTTCGACGCCGAGGAGGTCGAGCGCCTCAACAGCTTCAAGGGCATCGACGGCGTCGACCACACGGGCAGCAACGGCATCCTGGACCGGTTCCAGGTCTCCTAGCCGCCGCCTCCGCGCGGCCGGTACCCGTACCCGTACTCGTACCTGTACCCGTTTTCGTACCTTCGTTCCTTCGTTCCCTCGTTCCTTCGTTCAGGAGACAGACCGTTCCATGGAAATCACATACTCGGGTGTCGTCGAGGCATCCAACCAGGTCAGGACCACCGCCGGCACCATCAAGACCCAGCTCGACGAGCTCAACACGAAGGTCAAGGCCGTCGTCGCGACCTGGGACGGTGAGACGCAGCGGGCGTTCTACGACCGCCACGCCGGCTGGGACCTCAAGGTGAACCACATGCACGAGACGCTGACGACGATCGCGAACAAGCTTCTGGAGGCGACCGAGGGCTACGCGGCGAACGACCTCGCCCAGTCCCGTCGCTTCCACGGCTGACCTGCGGGCATCACGGCACCATAGGGGGGTGCGGGCATGGGATTGCGTCTTCCGGACGACCCACCGCTGAACGACCCGAGCCATCCGGGCGGGGGGCCCGGAGCGCCGGACCTGGCCACACCGGGTGAGTCGCTGAAGAAGTTCAAGACACGCGTGGACCTGCTCCTCACGAAGCTCGACGGTTCACCGGCCGCCCACAGCCGCATCGGGGAACAGGAGATCCAGGCCGCCGCGTACGGGACCGATTTCGCGGAAGCGATGATGTTGTCGGTCACCTACAAGGTGGTCCACCTGCGGCTCACCCAGCTCTCCAGGACGCTCGGTGAGCAGCTGGAGGCGATGGGCATCACCGTCGACCTGGCCGACCGGGGGTACGAGAACGTGGACCAGGAGTACGCGGAGCGCCTGCACGCGATCCAGAAGCGCGTCGCGGCCGGCTACCAGAAGCCGGAGGCGGGCCCGGACACCGGGCAGCCGAAGGACGTTCCGCCCACGGGCACGGGTACCTCCAGCGGCCCCGACGGTTTCTAGCCACGCGATCCGAACGGGGCGAGGGGGAACGGACCATGGGCGACAAGGGCAAGCTGCCGCCGCTCAACGCGCAGTACCACACGACCGATTTCGAGAACATGCCGTACGAGGACATGCTCCGCATGATCCGAGGGGTGAACCCCACGGCGATCATGGACCGGGGCACGGCGCTCGTGGACGCGCAGGCGGAGATCGAGAAGATCGGCACCGAACTCAAGGAGCACGTCAGCCGCACCACATGGAAGGGCAAGGGCGGCGACGCGTTCCACGAGTGGGGCGACGAGTTCGCCAGGGAGACGCTCAAGCTGGCCGACTACGCGGGCGCCGCCGGCACCTCGCTCCAGACGGCCGGCCAGGCCCTCAGCGAGGTCACTGCGGCAATGCAGGGCCATCCCGACGCCACCGCGATGTGCTACGCGGACGCGGAGAAGGAGAAGGCCCGACTGGAGGCCGTCGAGAAGGCGCGGAACGAGGCGATTCCGCAGATGAACAAGCTCGCCTCGTACTACCTGATGGCGCAGCAGACGATCGCGGCACAGGAAGAACCGAACTTTCGGCCGTTGCCGACAGAGGTGATGCCGGGAGACGACTATGCCTGGATGTCGAAGCCATACGGCTCATCCGACTCCTCTGTGGCCCCGCCCTCGGAGTCCAGTGTGCCGGTAACCGTGGGCTCGGTGGGCAGTTCCTATGCGGGTACGGTGCAGCACTTCGAAGGCGGATCATCGTCCGTCGCCAGCGTATCCACCCACACACCGCAGCAGATTCCCATCGTTTCTGGGGCCCCGGACACTACGGGCACGAACATCGACACGGTGACGCTGCCGGAGGCCCCGGTGGTCACGGCGCCTCCGGCCACGGGCACGCCCGTGCCGCAGATTCCGGCAGGTGGTGGGGGCCAGACCCCACTTCCGCCCGTAGTACTGCCCTCGCGGACGGGGCCGATCGGTCCCGGCGGCGGTGGTACGCGGCGGGGGGAGCCGGTCGGGCCGGTGGGCAGAGGAGGCATCGAGAGCGTCCGGCCGCCTGCGACCGTCCGGGCCGATCCGGGTGTCCACGGCGGGACACCGGCCAGGCCGGTCACCGGTCCGACCGGAGGCGGTCCTCGTGGCACGGTGATCGGCGGGGAACGACCTGTGACCGGCCCCGGAATGATGGGTGGCCATGGGGTCGGAGCTGTCGGCACGCCGATGGGGCGTGGGGGTGCCATCGGCGGTTCGCAGCGTCTGGTTACCCGGCCCGGCGGTACGGTGCGGGCACCGCGCGAGACGGGAGCGGCGAGGGAGTTCACACCTGGGGGTAGCGGTCTCGTCCGAGGTCCGGCGGGTATGGGTGCGATGGGGCCGATGGCCGGTGCCCAGAGCGCCCGGCGGCGTACGCAACGGGACGGCGAGTCCCCGGACTACCTCACCGAGGACGAGGAGACCTGGGCGACCGGTGACGACGGTGTGGTCCCGCCCGTAATCGACTAGGAACACGAATGGGTGGCATGAGGTCAACGGCCGGGCGGCGGCGTGCTTCGGTGGCGGCGTCGGCGTTGGGCGCCCTGCTCCTTCTCGGTGGTGCCCTCGCACCGGCCGCGACAGCGGACACCGTGCGTGAGCGTGAGTGGTACCTGGACCGGATGCAGGCTCCGGAGATGTGGAAAGTCAGTACCGGTAAGGGGATTACCGTCGCTCTGCTTGATACAGGGGTAGACCCCACCGTGCCGGAGTTGACGGGGAAGGTACTCCAGGGAAAGAACTTCGTGGAGCCCGAACGCGGAGCACACCGGGACAAGGACGGTCACGGCACAGGGATGGCGTCGCTCATCGCTGGCAACGGGGTGAACGGCCAGGGCGTGCAGGGGCTTGCACCTGATGCACGTATTTTTCCGCTCACCGTCTTCGGGTCTTCCAAGGAATCCGGAACCAACAGCGTTCGCGCGGTGATTGAGGCCATCCGGTACGCCGCTGACAGCGACGCCCGGATCATCAACCTGTCCTTGGGATTCAGGGACCACGAGCTTGAAGGTGACGAGCGGGAGGAGATCCAACGAGCCGTTGACTACGCCGTGCAGCGTGGCAAGTTGGTGCTGGCGGCTACCGGAAACTCCGGAGAACAGGGGAATGACAAGGGGTACCCCGCAGCGAGTCTCGGTGTCGCGGGCATTGCAGCTGTCGACAAGATGTCGACGGTAACGAAGTTTTCGGTGTCCGGTCCCCAGGTGGCTCTTGCGGCGCCGGGAGACGAGATTCCGGTCCCGTGCGGCGGCGGCGTAGAGGGATACTGCAAGAGCAACGGCACCAGCCAAGCCACCGCCATCGCATCCGCCTCCGCCGCCCTCATCTGGTCCATGCACCCCGACTGGACCGGGAACCAAGTGCTGCGCGTCCTGATGAACACCGCGGCCCGGCCGACCGAGGGCGAGGTGCCCAGCCGTTACATCGGATACGGCACGGTCCGCCCCCGCATCGCCGTCCTCGGTGATCCGGGCGACCCCGGCCCCGCCGACGTGAACCCGCTCGTCGCGGCCCGCGCGGCCGCGTCTCCGACACCGGCCGCGTCCGCCGCCGGTGGCACCGCGACCCGTGCGGAGCAGCCGACGGCGGCCCCCGAGGCGGCCGGCGAGAGCGGCGGGAAGGCCATCGGCACGGGCGTGTGGATCACCGCCGGGGCGGCCCTCGCCGCAGCCGTCGCCGTAGGCGCGATCCTGCTGCGGCGCCGGAGCACCACGTACCGCCCCTAATCCGTCTCCGGCGCCAGCCACCCCGTCTGGATCAGGGCCGGTGTGCCCCGGCGGGCGACGAATACGCCGCGGCCCGGGGGCAGCGGGCGGGCCTTCACGCTGCCCAGGAGCTCGCCCTCGTTGGGGTGGCCGGACAGGAGGACGCCCTGGGCGCCCAGCTCCTTGAAGCGCTGGATGAACGGCTCGTACGAGGAGCGTCCGGCGCCCGCGCTGCTACGGGCGATGATGAAGTTGACGCCGGTGTCGCGGGCGAAGGGCAGGTTGTCCACCAGCTGGGCCAGCGGGTTGCCGGAGGACGTGGCGACCAGGTCGTAGTCGTCCACGATGATGAAGGCGCGCGGGCCGCGCCACCAGCTGCGGGTGCGCAGTTGCTGCGGGGTGACGTCGGGGCCGGGGATACGGCTGCCGATGAGGGTGTTCATGTCGTTGAGGTACGACTCGAACGTGTTCTGCGTCGTCGCGTAGCCGACCAGGTACGGCTCGGGCACGCACTCCAGCAGTCCGCGCCGGTAGTCGCCGACGCAGATCAGGGCCTCCGCGGGGGTGTAGCGGGCGGTGATCTGCCGGATGAGGAGCCGCAGCAGCGCCGTCTTCCCGGACTCCGACTCGCCGAACACCGCGAACAGCGGGTCGGTGTCGAAGTCCACGTACACGGGGGCGAGGTTCATCTCGTCGATGCCGATCGCGACGCCGCCGCGCTCCCCGTCCGGGCCGGTCGGCAGGTCGCGGGCGGCGAGCGTCCGGGGCAGCATGCGGACCGCAGGGGCGTGCGGGCCGGGCCAGGCGTCGGCCACCGAGCGGACGAACGCGGCGGTGGCGTCGGACAGGTCGTCGCCACCCCCGCCCGCCGAGTCGTCGGTGCGCGGCAGGGCGCCCATGAAGTGGAGCCGTTCCGCCGTCAGGCCGCGTCCCGGCGTGCCGACCGGCACGTTCTTGGCGATCTTGCGGTCGAGTTCGGAGTCGGTCGGGTCGCCGAGGCGCAGCTCCAGGCGGTTGAGCAGCTGGTCCTTGAGCGCGGCGCGCATTTCCATGTACCGGGAGACGGTGGCGACCAGATGGATGCCGAGGCCGAGGCCGCGGGCGGCGATGTCGGCGACGACGGGCTCCAGGAACTCGTAGTCCGTCTTGAAGGACTGCCAGCCGTCGATCACCAGGAAGACGTCGCCCCACGCCTCGTCCGGCAGCCGGCCCGCCGCGCGCAGCCTGCGGTAGGTGGTGATGGAGTCGATGCCCCGGTCCCGGAAGAGGGCTTCGCGCCGGTTGAGGATGCCGGCGACCTCGGCGACCGTGCGGCGGATCTTCTCCGGGTCGAGCCGGGAGGCGACTCCGCCGACGTGCGGCAGGCCCTCGACGGCGGTCATGCCTCCGCCGCCGAAGTCCAGCCCGTAGAACTGCACCTCGTGCGGGGTGTGGGTGAGGGCGAAGGCGCCGACGAGGGAGCGTACGAGGGTGGACTTCCCGGAGCGCGGCCCGCCCACGATCAGCATGTGTCCGGCGGCGCCGGAGAAGTCGCGTACGAGGGTGTCGCGGCGTTGCTCGAACGGCTTGTCCACCAGGCCGAACGGCACCGTGAGCCCGCCGTTCCGCGCGTACTCGGGCGCGTGCAGGCCGCGCGCGGGCGTCACCGAGAGCGCGGGCAGCAGCCGGTCGAGCGAGGGGGCCTCGGTGAGCGGCGGCAGCCACACCTGGTGGGCGAGGGGGCCCTGGCCCTCCAGCCGGCCGGCGATGACGTCGAGGACGGTGTCCGCCAGGGCGTCGGGTGTCGTCCGTCCGGGTACGAAGGGGGTGCTCGGCTCCGGCTCCGGCTCCGGGTAGTGGACCGCGACCGGGGCGGCGGTGAACAGGACGGGGCGCCGGTCGATGACGGGCTCCCCGTCGTCGGGGGCCGGTGCGGTGCCCGGCCGGTAGATCCCCGACACGTAGGCGGCCTTGAACCGGGTCATCCCCTCGGTGCCGAACTTCAGGAACCCGGAACCGGGCACCGACGGCAGATGGTAGGCGTCGGGCACGCCCAGGGCGGTGCGGGACTCGGCGGCGGAGAAGGTCCGCAGACCGATCCGGTACGAGAGGTAGGTGTCCAGGCCGCGCAGCCGGCCCTCCTCCAGGCGCTGCGAGGCCAGCAGCAGATGCACGCCCAGGGACCGCCCGATGCGGCCGATCTGGATGAACATGTCGATGAAGTCGGGCTTGGCCGTGAGGAGTTCGCTGAACTCGTCGATCACCAGGACGAGTGAGGCCAGCGGCTCAAGCGGGGCCCCGGCGGCGCGCGCCTTCTCGTAATCGGTGAGGTTGGCGTAGTTGCCGGCGGTCCGCAACAGCTCCTGGCGGCGCTGGAGTTCCCCGGTGATGGAGTCCCGCATGCGGTCGACCAGGGTGAGGTCGTCCGCGAGGTTGGTGATCACCGCGGCGACGTGCGGGAGCTTGGACATCCCGGAGAACGTGGCGCCGCCCTTGAAGTCGGCCAGGACGAAGTTGAGGGTCTCCGACGAGTGGGTGACCGCCAGGCCGAGGACGAGGGTGCGCAGCAGTTCGGACTTGCCGGAACCGGTCGCGCCGACACACAGCCCGTGCGGGCCCATGCCCTCCTGCGCGGCCTCCTTGAGGTCGAGCATGACGGGGGAGCCGTCCTCGCCGACACCGATCGGCACCCGCAGCCGCTCCGCCGCCGAGCGCGGCCGCCACACCGTGTCCGGGTCCACGGCCGCGGGGTCGCCGATGTTCAGCAGGTCGGTGAAGTCCAGGTTGGCCAGGAGGGGTTCGTCGTCGTCCCCGCCGCCGCCCAGCCGGAACGGGGCGAGCTGGCGGGCCAGCGCCTCCGCCGCCTCGACGGGCAGCAGGTCGGGCGTGCCGTGGTAGGCGGCGCCGGCCGATTCCACCCGCAGCCGGTCCGGCCGCACCGCGAGGTGCAGTCCGCCGCGCGGCTCCGCCAGGTCCTCCGGGACCAGTTCCACGACGGTGACCCCCTGGAGCCCCTCCGCCGAGGCGAACAGCGAGTCCGGGGGCACGACGCCGCCGTCCAGTACGAGGACCACGTGCGGCTGGTCCAGGAGCGGGGTGGCCTCGCGGCTGAAGCGGGAGCGGCCGTCCAGCGTGCTGTGGAGCAGTGCCTCCACCTCCGCCAGGTCGTCGCTGAACAGCCGCTTGGTGCCGGCCCCGTCCGTCGAGCCGGGGACCTGGGTGTGCGGCAGCCACTTCGTCCAGTCCCACAGGTCCGCCGTGTCCGGGGCGGCCACCACCGCGACCGTCAGGTCCTCGGGGGAGTGCAGTGCGGTCAGTCCGGCCACCATCGCCCGGGCGCAGCCGCGTACCGCATCGGGGTCGCCGGAGACCACGAGGTGGTAGAAGGCGCGCAGGGACACCGCCATGGGGAGCCGGTCCACCGAGCCGTGGGCGGCCAGGAAGCGGTGCATGGCGCCCGCCGCCAGCGGCTCCAGTTCGTCCACCGGGGCCGTCGTCGGTGCGACGAGCGGCGTCCACAGCTGCTGCGGGCCCAGGCCGACGCGCACCTGCCCGAAGTCGTCGTCGGTGATGCGGCGCTCCCACAGCCGCTGCCCCTCGGCGACCAGGCACCACAGCTGGCCCGGGTCCGGGTGCAGATGGAACTGGGCGTCGCGCTGGGCGCGGGCGGTGCGGCGCACCTTGCGCCGGGTCTGCGCCAGGTATTTGAGGTAGTCCCGGCGGCCCTGCGCCGACTGGCCCTGGGTGCCCTTGCGATGGCGGATCACCTGGGCCACGACCATGGCGCAGGTGGACAGCAGCATCATGACGCCCATGATCTTCATGAACGGATGCGAGCCGGGCATGAAGAAGAACACCACCGACGAGCCCATGCCGAGCATCGGCAGGAGCTGCATGGCCATGCCCTCCTGCTGTCCGCGCGGCAGCTCGGGCGGCGGCTCCAGCCGCAGTTCCGCCGATGCGGCCTCGGGCGGCATCGTGCGGGGCGGGCGCTTGACGACGATCTGGGTCACCGGCGAATCAGTCCCTCAGTGCTGCCCGGAGCATGGTGTGCCGGCACCCCCCTGGCAGCGGCTCGGCTCCGCGCGCCGATCATCCTAATCGAGGGAAGGGACGGGCCCCGGATAGGGTAACGGCCGTCGGTGGTTGGGGATTTGACCGGCGCGTGAGCGATCGGCGGCGCGCCGGGGAGCGAACGAGGGGGCACAGCAGGTGAGTTCGACCGTCACAACCGCAGGTTTCTGCCGCATAACGGTCGTGGCGCCGGACGGCCGCATCGACGTCGCCCTGCCGGACGACGTCCCCGTCGCCGATCTCCTGCCGGAGATCCTGCGGCTGACCGGCCAGGAGGTCCCGCCGGGAACACCGCCCGGCTTCCACCTGACGCGCCGCGACAACACCGTCCTGGACGCCACCCACACGCTGGGCGTGCAGCGCGTCCCGGACGGGGACGTGCTGCGGCTGCGGCCGTTCACCGAGTCGCTGCCACCGGCCGTCTTCGACGACGTCGCCGACGCGGTCGCCTCCGCCGTCCGGCGCGACCGCACCCTGTGGAGCGACCGGCTGCTGGGCGCGGCCGGGCTCTTCGGCGGGGCGCTGCTGCTGGTCCTCACGGCCTTCGTGCTCTGGTTCGCCGACCCGGTCCGGCACGACATGCACGGGCTGCCGGGGATCGTCGCCGCCGCCGTGGGCGGGCTGCTCGCCGTGCTCGCGGGGGTCCGCGCCCGGCGTTACGGGGACCGGGCATCGGCCGTCGCCCTCGGCCTGGCGGCCCTGCCGCACGTGATGATCGCCGGGTCCGGGCTGCTGGCCCTCGATCCGGGCACCGGGGCGGGCCGCCTCCAGTTCATGCTGGGCTGCGCTGCGGTGCTCGTGGTCTCCGCCGGGCTCGTCGTGGCCCTGCCGGCCGGGGACGCCCCGTTCGTCGCCGTCGTGTCCGCGTCGGCGGTCGGCACCCTCGCCGCGTTCCTGTCGATCGTCGCGGAGGCCCGGCCGCGCGAGACGGCGGCCGTGTGCGTGGTCGTCGCGATCGGCGCCGTCGCCTTCCTGCCCGGTCTCTCCGCACGGGTGGCCCGGCTGCCCATCGGGTACGCGGCCCCGCAGTCCGCGACGGACGCCGACCCCGACGACGAGCCCGGCCTCGGCGACCCCGACCCCGTCGACACCGAACGCATCGCGGCACGGGCCCGGCGCGGGCACGAACTCCTCCTCGGCCTCGTCGGGGGCTGCTGCCTCGTGGTCGTCGCGGCGGGCGCCGTCCTCGGCTTCTCGGCGGACGGCTGGGCCCGGGGCCTGGCCCTGGTCGCCGGACTCGCGACGCTGCTGCGCGCCCGCCTCTTCCGTCACACCGCCCAGGTCGCCACCGTGCTGGGCGCGGGCATCACCGCGCTGAGCCTGCTGGTGATCGGGCTGGCCCTCCACCCGCCGGCCGACGCCGTCGCCGCGATCCTGACCGGGGAGGACCCGGGCGCGCTCGACCTCCGTACGCTGTGGCTCGCCCTGGCCGTCACGGCCGGCGCCGCCCTGCTCACCGGCATCGCGCTGGTCGTCCCCCGCAAGGGCCTGTCCCCGTTCTGGGGCCGCCTGTCCGATCTGGCCGAAATACTGCTGCTCCTGGCCCTGATCCCGCTCTGCCTGGCCGTCCTGGACCTGTACGCGGCGGCCCGCTCGATGACCAGCTGACCGGCCGGCCGGCTGCCGGGCCCCCGCTCAGCCGAACGCGTCGTGGTCGGCCAGCAGCGCGTCGATCACGCGCAGTTCGCGCTCCTCCGGCGTTCCGTGCAGCCCCGCGTCCCGCGTCAGATTGAGCAGCGCCTTCCACAGCGCCCAGCCACGGGCCCGCGCCCAGGTGCCGGGGTCCTGGCACACCGCGTCCCGGAACGCCTCCCTGCTCTCGCCGTCGAACAGCGTCCAGGCGATCACCAGATCACAGGCCGGGTCGCCCACCCCGCAGGTGCCGAAGTCGATGACGGCCGCCAGCTCGCCGTCCCGGACCAGCAGGTTCCCGGCCGCCAGATCGCCGTGGAACCACGCCGGCGCCCCCTGCCACTCGGCGGCCAGGGCCGCTTCCCACACCGCCGCCGCGCCGGCCGCGTCCACCCGGTCCGCCGCGGCGGCCAGACAGCCGCGGGTCTCCTCGTCGTAGCGCGCGGGCGACGCGCCCCGGTGGAAGCTGTGCGGGCCGGCCGCCGGACCGCCGGCGGCGTCGCAGCCCTGGAGCGCGCGCACGAATCCGGCCACCGCGACCGCGAAGCCCGGCAGATCCCCGATGCGTTCGCGCGCCGCCGTCCCGCCGGGCAGCCAGCGGCGGACCGACCACGGAAAGGGATAGCCCTCGCCGGGCGCCCCCAGCGCGAGCACCGGTGGCACGGGGACCGGGAGCGACGGGGCCAGGCGCGGCAGCCAGTGGTGCTCCTTCTCCACGGCGGGCGCGTACCAGTCGCGGGTGGGCAGCCGGACCGTCATCGCGTCGCCCAGCCGGTACGTCCGGTTGTCCCAGCCGTCCACCTCGACGGGGACCACGGGCAACCCCGTCCACTGCGGGAACTGCGCGGCGATCAGACGCTCCACGAGCGCGGCGTCGATGCCCGCGCGGCCGTCGGGACGGGGGGAGGGGTACGAAGAGGGCATCGGGCGATCATCCGCCCCGCGCCCGCCCGCCGCAACGGAATTCGATGCGCCTCGGAGCCGTACAAAAAGCGTTCAGGACCCCCGGAGCGGCGGGGCTGTTCGATTACAGTGCTGTGCGGTTACCGCACAGTCGCACAGGGGAACGAAAACCACGGCATACGGGAGTGGCGCGGTGAGCACAGGGATCACGGCCGTCTGGGGCCGGGCCGAGCAGCAGGACTTCCGGAGCCGGGTACGCGGCACCCTCCTCGGCGGCGCCATCGGCGACGCGCTCGGCGCGGGCGTCAGCACCCTCACCCTGGACGAGATGCGCGCCGCGCTCGGGCCCGACGCCGTCACCGACTTCGTGCCCGCCCACGGCGCGCGCGGCACCGTCACCGCCGCCACCCAGCTCACCCTGTTCACCGTCGACGGGCTGATCCGCGCCCAGGTCCGCCGCGACACCGGCGTCTGGCACCCGCCCACCGACGTCCACCGCGCCCACCTCCGCTGGGCCGCCACCCAGCACGACTGGGGCCCCGACGAGCGCCGCGAGGACAACGGCTGGCTCGCCGGTCTGGAATGGCTCTACGCACGCCGCGCCCCCACCCGCGAATGCCTCAACGGCCTCGGCGACGACACCATGGGCACCCTGGACCGGCCCAAGCACCCCGCCGCGCGGGACGCCGCCGCGCTCACCCGGTCCGCGCCCTTCGGGCTGCTCGTCGGCTGGGAGCCGCAGCTCGTGCTCCAGCTCGCCGTCGAGTGCGCCGCGCACACCCACGGCCACCCCACCGCCCTGCTCTCCGCCGGCGCCTTCGCCGTCATCGTGCACGGCCTGGCGCGCGGCGACACCCTGGACGGCTCGGTGGGCCACGCGCTCGGGCTGCTCGCGGAGCGCCCCGGCCACGAACCCGTCACCGAGGCGCTGGGCCGGGCGCTGGACACGGTGCGCCGGGGCGTGCCGGGCCCCGAGCTCATCGAGTCCCTGGGCGCCACCGACTCCGCCGACGAGGTGCTGGCGGTGGCGGTGTACTGCGCCCTGGTCGGCGAGGACGTACGGCACGGGCTGCGGCTGGCCGTGAACCACGGCGGGCCGTCCGCCGCCACGGGCACGCTGTGCGGGGCGCTGCTGGGGGCGCTGCACGGCGAGACCGCGCTGCCGCCGGGCTGGCTCGCCGAGCTGGAGGGGCGGGCCACCCTCCTCGAACTCGCCGACGACTTCGCCCTGGAGATGACCTAGGGGCCCGCCCTGCACGGCCCGGACACCGCGGCGCCGGGCTGGCTGGCCCGCTACCCGCGCTGATCCGGCCCTTGCCGATCCGGCCCCTTCGCGCCGTCCGGGAACGGGCCCGGAAAAGGCGGAAGCCCTCTCGGCCAGGACGGCGGGCCGGTCGAGAGGGCTGTGGTGACGCCGGTCGGTGCGATGTTGTCGACGGCGGCGGTCGATAAGGGGGGCATCGGTCAGGCGTCGGCGACGCCCTTGGCGACCTCGCGTACGAACGCGCTCCACGCGCCGGGGACGAAGGTGACCGAGGGGCCCCCGGTCACCTTCGAGTCACGCACGTCGACCGCCCGCGTGAGCGGGGACCTGACCTCGACGCAGGCTCCGTTCGGCCCGGAATACGACGACTTCGTCCATGTGGTGGTGGCGCCCTGGCGGATAGCCATGTTCACTCCGGTTCCAGAGAGTTGTGTGGGGTGTGCCAGCGAGGCTCCGACTGGCTTGATCGACGCTACTCGCCAACTCCCCTGCGTGAAGCGGGCGTTCACCCGAACGGGTGATTCCGGGGCTCAGCCCTTCCGTGGGGAGCTGGCGGCGGTGTATCTTGCCGCCGCCTTCCCGGCGCTTCGTTGAATTCCCCGTAAACCGGACATGGTTGGGTGGGGCCCATCGGCCGGAATCACTCCGTGGTCAGGCGGGTGTACTCCTTCGCGATCCGGTCGATGAACTGGCGGCTCTGCTCCACGTTCAGCGCCTGCGCCCGCAGATGCTCGTACATGACGCTGTAGCGCTGCACGTCGTTGGTCTTCTCCAGGTAGAGGTCGCTCGTCACGCCCTCGATGTAGACGACGCTGGAGTCCGTGGTGTCCGGGAACTCCAGGATCGCGTACTGCCCGTTGATTCCCGGGTGCGCGCCGACCTCGAACGGCAGCACCTGGACCGTGACGTGCGGCAGGTGCGACAGCTCCACCAGGTGTTCCAGCTGCTCGATCATCACCTGCTTGCCGCCGACCATCCGGCGCAGCGCGGCCTCGTCGATCACCGCCCACATCCGCAGCGGCCGCTCCGGGTCGGTGATCCTCTCCTGGCGGCGGGTGCGGACGCCCGCGCGCTTGTCGATGTCGGTCTGCGGCGCCTCCGGCAGCCCGCCGGCGATCAGCGCCTCGGCGTACTGGCGGCTCTGGAGCAGGCCGGGGACGACCTGGGGTTCGTACACCCGCAGCGACGCCGCGTCGGTTTCGAGCCCGATGTACACGCTGTACGGGATGTCTCCGAACGCGTGCCACCAGCCCTGCTGGCGGGAGTCCTTGGCCATCTGCATCAGCGAGTCGACCACCCGGTGGTCCTCGACCTCGTACACCCCGCACAGATCGCGCACGTCGCGCTGGCTGATGGAGCGGCGGCCGTTCTCCAGGCGGCTGATCTTCGACTGCGAGACCAGCAGCCGTTCCGCCACCTCCTCGGCGGTCATCCCCTTGATCTCGCGCAGTCGGCGCAACTCCTGACCCAACCGACGTCGCCTGACGGTGGGATTGACGTTGGACGGCACGGAAACGGCACCTCCGGCTATGTAGCTGTGCGTATCTACTGCTGAGCAGATTGCCACCCCTGCCCCCGGCCCCGCTGGGAAACGGCCACACACAGCGGCGCGGGGCAGCCGGTGAATCCGGCTGCCCCGCGTCTGGTGCGGCTCCCGAACCGGGTCTCGGCGACGCGCGAGGACAACGGTGCGGCGGTGTTCGATTGTTGACGTGTGTCGTGGTGCGTTGACGCGATGGTGCGGGTGTTACGAGGGTTGCGCGCGATGCGGTCCTGACGGGCCGCGGGGTGCGCGCGACGCGGTCCTAGTGGGCCGCGGTGTGCGCCATGCCGCCTCGGCGTGACGGGGGCTGCGCTTGCGGTTGCAACGGAACGCCGGCCGCCTGGCCGCGGCGCGGCTGCGCGACCGCCCCGTTCTGGACGTCCATCACGGCGTGCGCCACGAGACCGCCCATCGGGTCGTGCCTGATCAGGTCCCGGAGCCTGGAGCGTGATGAACGCCCCTCGTTCCCGGGGTAGAGGTGCTTGCCGAGTCCGACCGCGTGGGCCAGCGCGGCGAGCGCCGCGGTCCGCGGGTCCGGCGGTACGCCGGTGCGGATCGCACTGTCCAGCCGGGCCCTGATGTCCCGGCTGATCGCCGTGTCCGTCGCCTGGTAGCGAGTCGTCGGCAGCACCCCGCACATCTGGCCCGCGACGGCATGCACCATGCCGCACCGCTCCAGATGAGCGAGATAGATCTGGCGGAGCCCCAGCCGGGGTCCGCCGATCCAGTGGACCGCCCGTACCGGGCTGCCGCGCCTGCGCAGCAGTTCCAGTGCGGAGTCCAGGGTCGGATCTCCTGTCGGCCGTGGCATCACCACGGCGATACGATCCCCGTCTGGGGCTATTCGTCCTGCCAGGGCCAGCTCCACTAGCTGGGCTCCGGCGAGACCGAGGTCGAGCGACTGCGGCTGCGCTGTGGTACCCGTGGTCGGGTCCAGAGCGAGCAGCAGAAGCTCCTCCGGAATTGTTCTGCGGCTCCTGCCCATCCATGCCTCCCCGCGTGGATGAATGACAGGGTGACCCCTCTCACATCTGTCTGTCGAGGGTGCCTGGTGGCTTTGTACGGGAACCAGTAGGTATGTCGTTCTCGTCTAGCAGCCCGGCCAAGGGTTCGCACGGGACACTGGTAGACGGTTCGGACAGCGCGGGTGGTTCCCCGCGCCGCATGGAGGAGGCATCGGTGGCGGGCGAGTCCCCCGACAAGTCGGAGCAGCAGCAGTCGTCGGGAACGACTCGGAACGAGCGCGACCCGCGCCTCGGCGTCTTCCGCGAACCGGACCGGGCGGAGTCCGGTGTGTCCGGTACGGATGAGAAGCCGGCGCCCGCCGAACCGGCCGCCGAGCCGGACGGTGACGCGCGCACGGGCCCGGACGGCGACGCGCGCACGGACGCCGGGAAGCCGCTGGCGGCCCCCGTGGCCGCCGATGACGCTGAGAGCGCTCCGAACCTCACGGAGGCGCCCGAGGAGGCGCCGGAGGGCCCTGTGGACGCCCCGGAGGGGCCTGCGGGGGCGTCGGACGCCGCCGGGGACGCGGAGGAGGCCGGTGAGTCCGAGGCCGGCGGCTCCGGGGAGGGCGGCTCCGAGGGCGACGCGCGGCTGCGGGCGGCGGTGGCCGCGTGGGTGTCGAAGACGGACGACGAGGACGGTGACGGCGAGGGCGGCACGGACGCGGACGCCTCCGACGAGGGTGGGCAGCGGGCGCCGGCCGCCGAGGACGAGTCTGCCGCCGAGGGCGAGTCTGCCGCCGAGGAGGAGGGGCCCGAGGCCGACGCCTCCGAGGCTCCCGAAGCCTCCGGCCCCGACGACGCCCCGGCCGACGACCCCGCCCCCACCAGCGAGAAGTCCGCCCCCGAGGCCGAGCCGAAGGCGCCCACCGCCGAGTCGGAAGCCCCCGACGCCGAGCCGCCCGTCGATCAGCCCACCGCCGTCTTCAAGGCGCCCCGGCTGCCGCAGGTCGACCAGCCGACGACCGCGCTGAAGATCACCCGGTCCGCGTCGGGCCGCCCGGTCGCGGCGGAGTCCGAGTCGCTCACGGAGCGCAAGAGCACCTTCGTACCGCTGCGCACCGACGACGTACGGCCGGCGCCCGCGCCCACGCCGGGGCCGCGCAGGCCCGAGAGCCCCGCGCCGGCCGCGGCGCTCAGCGGGGCCGAGCGGACCCGGCAGCAGCCGATGCCGCCCAAGCCGCCGCTCGACCTGCTCGCCGAGCTGACGAACACCCCGCCGCCGCCGGAGACCCCGGTCCGCACGGCGGTGCGCCGGGTCAAGATCTGGACGCCGCTGGTACTGCTGCTGCTCCTCGTGTTTGCGATCGTACAGATTGTGCGCCCGCTGCCGGACCCGTCGCTGACGATGACGGCGAAGTCGACGTACGCGTTCGAGGGCGAGACGCCGAGCCTGCCGTGGCCCGACCAGGGCCAGGGCTACATGGCGGCCACCGGCCTCGGCCGGATCGGCTCGTTCGGCGAGCAGAAGCCGGTACCGATCGCGAGCGTCGCCAAGGCCATGACGGCGTACCTCGTGCTCAAGAGCCACCCGCTCAAGCGCGGCGAGGACGGCCCGAAGATCAAGGTCGACGCCAAGGCGGAGGCGGACGGCAAGCTCTACACCGAGGGCGAGTCCACGCTGAACACGGTGAAGGAGGGCGACTACCTCACCGAGCGTGACGCGCTGTCGGCCCTCATGATCCCGTCGGCCAACAACATCGCCCGGCTGCTGGCGCGCTGGGAGGCCGGTTCGGAGAAGGCGTTCGTGGCGAAGATGAACGCCACCGCCGACGAGCTGGGCATGAAGAACACCACGTACACCGACCCCTCCGGGCTCACCGCCTCCACGGTCTCCACGGCCGAGGACCTGGTGAAGCTGGGCGAGAAGCTGGTCGAGTTCCCGGCGCTGATGGACATCACGAAGCTGCCGGAGTGGAAGGACCCGTCCGGCCACACGTGGCGCAACTACAACACGCTGGTGCCGTTCGACGGGGCGCTGGGCATCAAGACCGGCTCCACCTCCAAGGCCGGCGGCAACCTGCTCTTCGCGGCGCACAAGATGATCGACGGCACGGACCAGCTGATCGTCGGCGCGATCCTGGGGCAGTACGACGACGTCTCGATCATCGACGAGGTCAACCGGGTCAGCAAGAAGGTGATGCTGGCCACGCTGGACCTGCTGGAGGGGGCGAAGGTCGTGAAGAAGGGCGACGTGGTCGGCCAGGTGGACGACGGCATGGGCCACACCACCCCGGTCGTCGCGACGAAGGACGTAGAGGCGGTCGGCTGGTCCGGTCTCACGGTCAAGCTGGAGCTGACCGACGACGGCAGGACGATCCCCCACGAGGCGGTGGCCGGTACGCATGTCGGCACGCTGACCGTGGGCGAGGGACGCAGCCAGGTGAAGGTGGCGGTCGCGCTCCAGAAGGATCTCGCCGAGCCCTCGATGACCGACAAGCTGACCCGTCTGGGCTGAGGACGGTGCGGGTGCGGGGCGTCCGTCCGGGCGCCCCGCACCCGCGCTCCGGGCCGGACCGCCTTCCGGTCCGCCGCGACGCGCCGCGTGTTAGCGTCCCCAGGGCAACGCGTGGACCCTGGAACGCGTCTTTCGGCCCATGAGACCCGAGCAGGAGAGCCGGCCGAAATCACGCGTCCGGGGAGGGACGGGGAGAGACGCAGTGACCACTGCCGAGCCCACACGGGCCGACGACGACACGGCCGACACCACCGCCGACACGGCTGATGCCACGGCCGGCGCGACCGCCGAATCGCGCGCCACGCCGTCCGCGGGGGGCGGGTGGTTCGCCGGGGTCAAGCGGCGCTGCCTGCGCCACCCGGTCCTGCTGACGACCGCCGTCGCCGCGGTCGCCCACATCGTCTGGTTCCTCTTCTTCGCCAACAGCGGCGGCGACATCGCCGCCCAGGACGCCTGGGCCGAGTTCGTCGGCCGCCATCCGGGCACGGCGTACAACCTCGCCTGGTACGGGGGCATGCACCCCGTCTCGTACAGCGTGGTCTCGCCGTACGTGATGTCGGTGATCGGCGTCCGGACGACGATGATGGTCGCCGGTACGGTCTCGGCCGGGCTGACGGCGCTGATCCTGTACCGGGTGAAGGCGGTCCGCAACCCGCTGGCCTGCTCGATGGCGGGCGTTTTCGCGTACCTGTGCAACGCGCTGTCGGGCCGGGTGACGTTCGGGCTCGGCATGATGTTCGCGGTCGGCGCCGCCGCGGCGGTGTTCTGCTGGCCCCACCGGTGGCGCTACAAGCGGTGGGCCAAGGCGGCCGTCGCCGCGCCGCTGGCCGGGCTCGCCACGGCGGGCAGCCCGGTGGCGGGCCTCTTCCTCGGGGTGGTCGCGGCCGCGCTGTTCCTGAACAAGCGGCGGCCGGGCGCGTACGCGCTGGGGCTCGCGCCGGTCGTGGTGGTCGCGCTGTCCGCGTGGCTGTTCCCGTTCTCGGGCACCCAGCCGATGTCCGTCGCGACGCTCTCCGGCCCGTTCATCTTCTCGTGGCTCGTCTTCTTCCTCGTGCCGAGCGACTGGAAGACGGTGCGCACGGCGTCGGCCGTGTACGGGATCGGCACGCTGCTCACGTTCATCATCGACTCGCAGATCGGCTCCAACGTCTCGCGGATGGCGATGCTGTTCGCGGGCGTCGTGCTGCTGGCCGCGCTGCCGTACACCACGCCCCGCTCGCGGCGCTGGTACGCGCTGGTCCTCGCCTTCGCCTCGCTGAACTTCTGGATCGGCTTCAAGGGCATCGACGACATCGTCAGGACCGCGCCCACCGCCTCCTGGACCCGCTCGCTGGGCCCGCTGGTCAACCAGCTCCAGAAGATCGGCGCCGAACGGGGCCGGGTCGAGGTCGTCCCGCCGAGCAGCCACCGCGAGGCGTCCGCGCTGCCGCGCTCCGTCAACCTGGCACGGGGCTGGAACCGCCAGGCCGACATGAAGCGCAACCCGCTCTTCTACGACGACACCCTGGACGCCATCAACTACCGCCAGTGGCTCGACCGCTGGGCGGTGCATTACGTGGTGCTGCCGCAGGGCGACCCGGACTACAGCGGCGCCCGCAAGGAGGCCGAGCTGGTCAGCAACGGCCTGCCCTACCTCAAGGCGATCTGGTCCAACAAGGACTGGCGGCTGTTCGAGGTGGACAGTCCGGTGCCGCTGGCCGACCCGCCGGCGACGGTGGAGCGCGCGGGCGAGGGCGAGCTGACGATCCACGTCAAGAAGGCCGGCCGGGTCCTGATCCGCATCCCGTACTCGCCCTGGCTCGCCCTGGTCGACGAGGACGGCAACGGCCTGGACCGCCCCCGCGAGACCGAGGCGTCCAAGAACCGCCCGGACAAGGAATCCCCGAGGTCCTTCGTCAACGAGAACGGCTGCCTGATCAAGGTGGCGGAGGACGAGCAGGGCGACGAGTGGACCGAACTCCTCGCCCCCCGCCCCGGCACCTACCGGCTGAGCGCCCCGTATCAGTTCCAGCCGGGCACCCCGTGCCCGGACGAACTGCGCTGACGGGCCCGGCGGGGGCCGGGACGGGTTATGGGGCGCGGCCCATGAGGTGTCCGTTCACCCACCGGCTCCCGGCAGGTCGTACACCGCGAAGTCGGTCACCGGCCGGTAGCCGACGCGCTGGTACAGGCCGTTGCTGGTGGGGTTGGCGAGGTCAGCGAAGAGCAGCACCTCCTCGGCGCCTGCGGTCAGCGCGGCGAGGCTCGCCCCGGCGGTCGCGGCGCCCGCGTAGCCGCGTCCGCGCAGCCCGGCAGGGGTGTAGACGGGGCCGATCCGGAGCTGTCCGGCGACCCGGGCGGTGACCCCGGCCATGGACACGGGCACCCCGTCCGGGGTCTCCCACAGGGTGATGCGGCGCTCCGTGATGTGCCGGTCGGCCCAGGCAGCGGGGTCCTGGGCGCCGCTTTCGCCGATGTCCCGCACGAACTCCGCGTACCACCGCGCCAGCAGCTCCCGGTCCCGCTCGTCCGCGAGCCGGCCCCGCCCCCGCGGCGCCGGCTCGGGCCGCCGCAGCTCGCCGAGCCGGTAGAGCCGCATGCGCTCGTGCAGCCGGGGCTCGATCCCCGTACGGGCCCGCCACGCCGCCGCGAACGCGGTGGCGGTGTCACTGTCCGCGTTGACCCCGGGCACCTCGTGGCCGGCGGTCACCAGATGGGCGACCAGCGAACCGGCCTCCTCGGGCGTGAGGGGCGTGACGATCAGCCGGTAGGGCGGCGTCCGGAGATACGCGGCGCGCACCTCACCGCCCCGCTCCAGCACCCCGAAGACCGGCGCGTCCTCCCCGTACACCCCGGCACCCCAGGTGCGCAGCTGCTCGGTCACGGTCAGCGGGACGGTGTGCGGGGCGGGCCGGGAGCGCAGGAAGCCACCGGCGCGGTCGAGGAAGGCGTGGACGTCGGGCAGCGGATGCCATGTCGAAGGGGCCGATGAGGTCTCCATGGCTCATCCTCCCGTACGGGGGGAGGGGAGTGCCTGCGGATTTCGCGGGGCGGGGTGCGGGGCGGCTGGCCGGGGTGCGGGCCGGCCCGCGGGCGTTACTCGACCTCGATGCCGAAGTCCTGGACCAGCTCCTCCAGGCCGCCCCGGTAGCCCTTGCCGCCGGTGACGAACTCCCAGTCGCCGTTGGCGCGCCGGCGGAAGGAGCCCAGGACGAGGGCGGTCTCGCCGGGCCGGCCGTCCGACACGTCCAGTTGGTCGAGCGGGTCGCGTTCGGCGTCCAGCAGCCGGATGCCGGCGTCGGTGAAGCCGGACAGGTCGGCGTGGGGGTTGGCGACGGGGTCGACGGCCGCGATGACGACCAGCCGGTCCGCGCGCGCCGGAAGGGCGTCGAAGTCGACCCGGATCGCGGCCTTGTCGGGCGCGACGGGGATCAGCGCGCGCACCGTGCCATCGGGGGTGGCCGGGTTGTTGAAGAAGACGAAGTGGTCGTCGTCCAGGACCCGGTTGCCCTGGCAGACGAGCGCGCAGACGTCCAGCGCGACGGTGCCCGACCAGTACATGCCGAGCACGTTGTGGTCGCCGTCCCGGATCTCGTCGTCCGGCGCCGTCCGCGGGGCGGGCACCGGTCCGCCCCCGCCGCCGCCGAGCCGGCCGCGCAGCCCGTGCCGGTGGAGCAGGTCGACGAGTTCGGAGCCCGGTACGAGTTCCAGCGGCTTCCCGTTGGCGAAGGTGTGGGAGCCAGGGCCGAACTTGGATGTGGTGACCAGCACGCCCTTGTTGGCACCGGTGTCCTGGACCGTGCCGTACAGGTCGCGGACGGCGGTCGGCGGCACGGTGTTGCGGTAGCGCTTCACCTGGACGACGATCTTGCCGCCCCGGATCGGGGCCGGGTCCAGCGCGTCGACGTCCACCCCGCCGTCGTTGGAGCGCTGCGTGGTGACCGCCTGCATGCCCATGGCCCGGAAGAGATCGGCTACCAGCGACTCGAAGGCCAGCGGGTCCATCTCGTACAGGTCCGGCTCCTCGTCGCCGCCGTGCGTCACGACGCCGTTGCCGACGTCCTCCGGGACCCGGCCCGGCCGCACGGCCGCGTACTGGTCGGGGCGCGTGGACAACTGCCCGCGCAACCCGTCCACCAGGCAGTTGACCGCGTTCACCTGCTCCAGGTGCAGTTCGGCGAAGTCCGCTCGCGGGGCCATCACCGTGCCGAGGAACATGGGCACCCGCCGCCCGGTCGCCGGGTCGTGGTCGTCCACGAAGCCGTTCAGCGCGACCGACTCCAGGGCGCCGAACTCGTCGGCGGCGAAGAGGTCGCGCAGGACGAGCAGCAGGCACTGGGCGAGCACGTCGCGGTACAGCGCCCGGCGCTGCGTGACCGGCCGCGGCGACTCCTTCTCCTGGTCCGCGTTGATCATGTACCGCACCGACTTGGCCTCCGGGACGACGTCGTACCGGGGCAGCTCCCAGTTCAGAACCAGCTGCCGCGCCGCCGAGTCGTAGGCCGCCGTCACCTGCCGGGGGAGCTCGTCGGGCCAGCCCGTGGAGGCGTAGAGCGCGGCCGAGAAGTACTCGACGGCGGCCTCGGCGTCCCCGTTGCGCAGCCCGGCCGTCATCTCGGTGACGCCCGCGTTGTGCCGCCGGATCTCCGCCAGCCGGGCGTCGGCCCACTGCTGGTACTGCCGCTGGTAGGTGGCGTACTGCGCCTGGCGCTGTGCCTCGGCGGCCTGCGCCGCCTGCCAGTCCCGCTCGAACCTGGCCCGCGCCTCCGCCTGGGCCTGGGCGCGGCGCCCCGCGGTCCAGCCGCCGCCCTGCGCCTCGTACTGCCCCGGATCGGGCATGCGTACGGGCTGCGCCAGCGGACCCGGCGCGAACGGCTCGACCTGCTCCGGCCGGGTCAGCGCGGCGGCCCGGAACGCCGGGGCCCGGCAGCCGGCCGCCAACAGCCCCTGGAGCGCGTCGACCCGGGCGTCCAGCTCGCGCGTACGCCGCCGGGCCTCCGCCTCGCGCTGCTCCCGGTACGCCGCCTTCTGCTCCCGCTGACTGCGCGCCAGTTCGCGCTCGTGGGCCCGCTGCGCCCGCTCCTGATCGCGCTGATACCTGGCTCGCGCCTCCTGCTGAAGCTGCTGTTGGCGCTGTGCCTCGGCCCAGATCCCGACCAACCCATTGGAGCGACGACTCATCCCGCGCAGGCCCTCCCCACCGGGACGCCGTCCGCGCACGCGAATGAGCCCCGACCCCATAACCAGCAGTGATGGAGCAACTTTAGTGCGCAACGAACGCCTGAGCCCATGGACTTGACGGGGTTGGCCGCACGAGCTGATTCCCGCACGACCGATGCATACCCCCTAGGGGTATGTTATGGTCCCGTCTCGGATACCCCGAGGGGGTAGCAGGAGCTTTGATTCCGGGAGATCTCCGGGAGATCCCGGAGATCTCTGAGAGGGGAAGGCAATGCCAACCGTCAGTCCCAAGCGCTGGTGGGCACTCGCAGTGCTCGCCACCGCGCAGTTCATGGTGATCATGGACACCTCGATCATCGGGGTCGCGCTCCCCGAGATGCAGAAGGACCTCGGCTTCTCGCAGGGCGACCTGCAGTGGGTCTTCAACGCCTACGTCATCGCCTTCGGCGGACTGCTGCTCCTGGGCGGACGCCTCTCCGACCTCCTCGGCGCGCGCCGGGTGTTCACCGCAGGCTGGGGCGTCCTCATCGCCGGCTCCGTCGTCGCGGCGGCCGCGCAGACCGCCTGGGCCGAGGTCGTCGGACGCGCCGTCCAGGGCGTCGGCGGGGCACTGATCGCCCCAGCCGCGATGACCCTGCTCATGACGCTGTTCGCCCACGACCCGAAGGAACTCGGCAAGGCCATGGCCCTCTACGGAGCGGCCGCGCCCGCCGGAGGCACCGCCGGCGTCTTCCTCGGCGGCGTCTTCACCGAATGGCTCAGCTGGCCCTGGGTGTTCATCATCTACATCCCGATCGGCCTCGCCACGCTCGCCGCGACCGGGCTGCTGCCGTCGGTCGCCCCGAGCCGCGGAGCGATCGACGTACTCGGCGCCGCCTCCGTCACCGCCGGCCTCGCCCTCGCCGTCTTCGCCGTGGTCCGGGCCCCCGAGACCGGCTGGGCAACCGCGCAGACCGTCCTCCAACTCATCGGCGCCGCCGCCCTGCTGACACTCTTCCTGATCCTCCAGAAGACGATGCGCCGGCCGCTGATGCCACTGGGCATCTGGCGCGTGCCGCGCCTCGGCTCGGCCAACCTGGGCATGGCGCTGCTGGGGGCCGCGTGGATACCCATGTGGTACTTCCTAAACCTCTACCTCCAGCAGGTCCTGGGCTACGGCGCCTTCGCCTCCGGCGCCGCGCTGCTCCCGATGACCGTGCTGCTCATGGTCTTCATGACCGCCATCACGGCGCGGCTGCTGGCCCGCTTCGGCGCCAAGCCGCTGATCGGCGGCGGACTGCTCGTCCTCGCGGCCGGCCTGCTGTGGCTGTCGGCCGTCGAGCCCAGCGGCTCCTTCGCCGCGGACGTGCTGCCGGCCTCGCTGGTCGCCGCACTCGGCATGTCGCTGGCGTACATCCCGGCCATGATGGCGGCCATGTCCGGCGCCCCCGCGGAGCAGGCGGGCCTCGCCTCCGGCATCGTCAACACCACGTACCAGATCGGCTCGGCCCTCGGCCTGGCCGCCCTCACCGCCCTGGCCACCTCACAGGGCGCCGGCCGCCTCGGCGACCTGCCGGCCCTGACGGACGGCTACAGCGCGGCGTTCACCACGGCCGCGGCGATCGCCGCGGTGGGCGGCGTCATCACCCTCCTGACGATGCGCCCCGACCGCGCCCCCGCCAAGGCGTGACCCACCCCGGCCCCCCGCACCACGGCGACGGCCCGCCCGCTCCCACCCGGGGACGGCCGGCCCGCCGCCGTGCGCGTCGGGCGCGCGGTCAGGCGGTCGCGGCGGGGCGCGGCTCGCCCCGGAAGACCTCACGGGTGTGCCAGTCGCGGTGAGCGGCGGCGACCGGGTCCGCGCCGGCCTGCGGCCCGACGAGCGGACGGCCGGCGAGGGCTATGACCTGCTCGCGGGCCGCCGCGCTGTGGCCGACGAAGCTCTGCGAGACCAGGATGCGGTGACCGTCCCCGACACCCAGGACGCCCCGGTCGAAGAGCTTGTGGTGCAAGGAGCACAGGCACAGCCCGTTCTCGATGTCGTCGGGCCCCTCGAACGCCCACCAGCGCACATGGGCGGCCTCCAGCCCGACCGGCAGCGCGCCGATCCTGCCGTCGTAGCCGCAGAAGGCGCACCGGTACTCGTAGGCGACCAGCACCCGCTCTCGCATGCGCGGGTCCCGGTTCCTGCGCGCCGCGGCGAACGGCCCGGTCTCGACCGGCTCCGATTCCAGGCCCACGGCCTCGCACAGTTCGCCGTGGAGGGAGGGCGGGAAGTGCAGGTCGAGCAGCAGCCCCGCGAGCCTGCCGAGCAGCTGCGGATCACGCCGCAGCGCCGCCCGCAGATCCGGCGCGAGCCGCCCGGTGGCGCCGCTCTCCCGAAGATCCCGCACCCCGCTTCCGGGGCTGCCGGGCCCACGATCGGTGCGCACCTCCCACACCCCGTCGTTGACCAGATGATGGAAGGGGTAGGCGGGCGTCGTCTTGTTGGGCGGCCCGTACTCGGTCAGCAGGAGCTGGAGATCCCGCTCCACGGCGGTGTACGGCAGATCGCCGTCGGCGTCCGCCCGGAACCGGCCGAGCGCGTACAGGAGCAGCAACGGCTTGTGCGGAGCCCGAGCCCCGCTCCTGGTCCACTGCCTCAACTTGGCGACGCGCTCCATCCACTCCATGCCGGCTGATGGTAGACGGCCCCGCGCGGCCGCCCACCGGCTCAGCTGTCACAACCATCGATGTCGTCGTCACACCCCTCCACCGCATCCCGGGCGATGGTGTCCAGGCGCCACAGGATCAGGCCGGTGCCGTTCTCGACCGGGGCGACCCGTGCGGTGAACGGCTCACCCGCGGGGATGTTGAACTGGTCGGCCTCCGGGTCCCCGCACCCGATCCCGTACGCCTGCTCCTGATCGCCTCGCGACAGGGTGAGGGTGAGTTCCTCGATCCCGTTCGTGTCACAGGTGATGCCGAGGAGGTACGGCCGGTCGCCGGGCGCCTTGTGCTCCTGGTCCATGCCACTCGCGACGGACGCGCTTGCGGCGTGGACGAGTTCCGGACGCGCGTCGCTGTCGGAGACCGCTTCCAGAGCCCGTTCCGCCCGCCGCATCGCGTCGTCCGGCTCCCAGGCGCGGCTGCCGTCACCCGGCGGCCCGCTCGGCCGCTCGGCGGACGCCGCCGACCGATCCACCGGCCCATTCGGCTCCTCGCCCGCTTCGGCACACCCGACGAGCAGCCCGACGGCTGCAACGCAGACCGGCAGGAATTGACGTATACGCATGTATCCACCGTCTCAACGTGGGTTGTTGCTCACTTCTCTGTGGTGATCCGCCGCAGCAGACCGGGGCCGCACACCGAGGCACAGGACTCTTCGGCGGCAGTCTCCTCTTTCCCAGCCCAACCGCTGTACTGCGCGCGTCGGAGCGCCGAGCCCTTGGCAGGCGGGGGCACGAGCTGGTACTCCCGGCCCAGCGCGTCGGCCTGGGTGTTTCCGTAGACCGTCACCTCTCCGTCGGACCAGCGGACGAAGAGGTCGTCCTCCCACAGATTGCCGCCGAACTCGCCGGGCACAAGAACGCGGGAGTGGGTCCACAGCTGGTTCGCGGACCTGAGCTTCCGCTCCTTCTTCAGGCTGTTGGCACCGAGGTCCTCGTACACGGTGAGTTCGCCGTCGGACCAGCGGACGAGCAGGTCGAAGTCGGAGTTGGTGGTGCCGTCGAAGTCGCCGCCCGCGATGATCGTGGCGTGGTTCTTCCACAGGCTATTGGGGGCCTGGAGCTGCTGCTCGGCGTGGAAACCCGTGCCGTCGACGTTGATGTACTTCGTCACCTCTCCGTCGACCCAGCGCACGACAACGTCGTCGGGCCACTTGTTGCCGCCGAACTTGCCGGTCGCCAGGCCCTTGGCGTACTTCCATGTCGAACCGGCGGCGGCGATCTTGATTTCGTTCGCCGGGTGCTGATCGGTGGCGGTCGGCAGTTTTGTCGTCTCGTCGATGTCCTTGTAGATCGTGACTTCGCCGTCGCTCCACTTGACCATCAGGTCGAATGCGTTGGAGCCGGTGTAGTCGCCCGCAGTGATGGCCTCGGCGTGGTCCGCCCACAGCTTGTTGGGCTTCGCCAATTGGGTCTCGCAGGGCTGGCCGGGAGCGCAGCCGGTGTAGAAGCCCTGTGACTGGTCGCCTGGGTACAGGGTGACCTCTCCATCGGACCACTTGACGATCAAGTCGCCGTCCTTCGTCTTCTGCGAGGACGTGTGGAACTGGCCGGTGGCGGCGGCTTCGGCATGGGTCCAGAGGTTGGCGTCACCCATGCCGTCGATCCCGGTCGGCTGATCCGGCGCGTAGTCGTTGACCGCCTGGTTGTACAGGCGTACCACGTCGGCGTCGAACTGGGAGGAATAGGAGACGTTGTCATACTTTCCGCCCGTCTTGTATCCGCCGATCACGCCGATGACATCTCCCCGTTTGCCATCGAAGTTCCGCAGGAACGGGCCGCCGGACACACCAGGGGCAAACCCGTCGCAGGCTATCTCCAGGAATCGTCCCTCGAACTCCTTGGTGCTGGTCGAGGGGCAGACCAGCGGTGACTTGGCCCCGCCCGGAAATCCGATCAGGGAAACGTTCCTCTGGTTCAGGTTCCCGGCAGCGGGCAGCATGGTCAGTTGGTTACCCATCCCTGTGGCGTTCTCCAGGAACTGACCCTTGGAGTTCGGGCCGGTCTTCAGGAAAGCGAAGTCGAGGTCATCCGCCTTCACCGTGCCCTGGGAGAGATAGCGTCCGTCGATCCAGATCTTTCCTTTCTTGATCGGGAAGATTCCGTAGGGGGCGATGCCTTGGGATTTTTTGTTCGGGTCGACCTTCCACCCCGGGGCAAAAGCGAGATTGCGGAACCGGTCGTTGTCGTTGAGGCAGTGGGCGGCGCTGAGCACCAGTGACTTGGTGGGCGAAGCCACCGACGACGCGGAACAGAACTGGTCGCGCTTTCCGGGGTCCGATTGCGGGTCGTCGTCCTGGCTGATCAGAAAGACGCCGGCGGTGGCCACACCGTTGTTGTCGATGTGCGAGGGAGATCTCATGAGGCTGCCAAGAGTTGGCGATCCCTCAACGCCCTTTTCCGGATTGGCAGGCACTGCATCCGCGATGCGTTCCGGAGTCCAGTACGATTCCGCCTTTTTTGCCTCCGCGATCTCTTCGGGCGTTGCCTTGAGTTCGCCATCCGGCGCTACGGATTCCTGGGGCGTCGTGGAGCCCTCGGGCATCCCCGTCGCAGGGTCCTCCGGCTTCGGCGTGTCCGCCCCGGAAATGGGAGCGGGGGATTCCGGAGCAGTGGTTTTCTGCTTTGCCGCGTCCGTCGGCCGGGCAGTGGGCGGGGTACCTGACGGGGCAGGGGAGGCATCGGAGAAATCTCCACTGGTGTCCGGAGCCTCAGCAGACCCGGACGGCGTCGCCGTCGGTGCGGCCGGACTCGGCGCGGCCGATGCTACGCCGGGCGAGGCAAACAGAATTGCTGCGGCCGCGCCGAGCGCAGCAAGACGGGCGCTCGCTCGTATTCGGTGATGCATCTAGTTCTTTCTGGACATGCGGCGCTTGTAGTCCGCGTGGGATGCCCCTGTGGCTCGCTGTGCGGTCGGCCGAGCCAGGGCGTTTGGGCTGTGGCGAGTCAGGACTCCTGGAGATGTTGTCCTGAATGTCTCCTCGTGATCTCCATGTTTTGCTGGTGGTACACCAGGCCATGCGCTGGTGTACCACCAGTCAGAGAGATGTTTCCGCTTGGTGGTTGCCCGTTGCCCATGCCTTCTTTGCCGTGCTTGCACGGTCGGTGGGCCGGTGAGCTTCGTGCGACTTCTCGTCCCGGTGCCGGGCCGGCTCGCCCTTCGCGGGCATTTCGCACGGCTCGCCAACTCTGCCCGCAGCCGCACATGTGCCGTGCGTGTCCTGCGAAGGCACTCCCGTCCGAAGGACGGCCGGTTGGGACGGCGACAGGGATGCGCACTCCGCTGGACTGGTGCCGTGACCCCGTTGTTTTCCGAACCCGAAGGGGGAATGGTTCCACGCAGCGATGGAGACCTCTGGTAGGTCGAGTGAGTTCGCTGGTGCCGGGCTAGGGGGTTGAGAAGGAGGCCGTGCTGTACACGGATATTCTCAATCAACGGCTCCACGCGGCCCTCAAGGCGTTCGAGAGCCACGAGACAGGGGAAGAGCTGGCGCATGTGTCGCTGTCTTGCCGTCGATTCACGGAAAAGCTTGCTGACTGCCTCTATCCTCCCCGTGAAGAGAAAGTCAACGGGCGAAAGGTCGGCCAGGCTGAGTACCGGAACCGCCTATGGGCGTACATCGCGGAAAACGTCACCTCTGACACCACGCGGGAACTGCTCATCGCGAACGTCGAGGACTTGGGGAAGCGTATCGACAGGCTGGACAGTCTGAGTAACAAGGGCCTTCACTCTGATGTCTCATCCTCAGACGTTAACCGCCTGTTGCTTTCGCTTCTCGTCGTGGCACATGACTTGATCTCGCTGCGCCCGCCCGGCGGAGATTTCTCGTACAAGCCGTACGAGACCACGATTCGTTCCTTTATGGAGAAGGTGCTGCACCAAGAAGAACGTCCGTCGCGGGATGCCGAGGAATAGAACTCTCTAACTGGTCGTGCGCTCAACCTTGCCAATGGCGGCGTCCTCGCAGCCTGCGATGGATTCTCGGTGCATGTCCTCGATCCCGTTCGCGCTCTCCCGCTCGGAGGGGTCGAGATCTTCGGACCTCGCCGCCTGGACGAGGTCTCGAAGGAGATGCAAGCGCCGCTCCAAGCAACTGGCCAAGGCGAAGGTCAAGCTGGAGTAGGCGGAGCGGAAGGCCCGTGAGGCCGCCGAGACCGTGGCCGCCCTGGAGGAAGACGCCGCGTGATGCGTGCCTGACCCGTCCCGGGGGCCGCAACCGAAGGGGGACCCCACCGGGCTCATGCGGTGGGGTGCCCCTTCGGGTCTTCCTCGGAAAAGGTCAGTCGCGGCCGACGGCTTCGTCCCGGATTCAGTCCATCGCAGCAGCGGCCGCATCCCCGGCCAACCGCTCGATCCTCTCGGGCACCTCGCGCTCGTCGAGGACGAAGAGCCTCCCGCCGACGAGGTGGGTGGTCGTCCTCCAGTCGAGATGCCGTCCCGCTTCCCTGGCGGCACGCCGGACGTCCTTGAACTCGCCCATCTCTGCAAGATCGTCAGCGTCAAGGATGAGCTGCCCGTAGTACCCCTCGTCCTCCGGCCTCAGCGCAGCCAGCATCATCGACTCGAGCCGGTCGATCAGCCTCTCGTGCCGGCGGCGAGCCGGCTCGTCCTTCGCGGGCATACCGCACAGCTCCCCACCTTTGCCCGCAGCCGCATGTGTGCTGCGAGTACGAAGGCCCTCCCGCCCACGGGCGGAAGGGCCTTTGACCTGGTGTTTCTCTGTGCCCCCGGCAGGATTCGAACCTGCGACACCCGCTTTAGGAGAGCGGTGCTCTATCCCCTGAGCTACGAGGGCGACGAAGGCGACATGCTTCGGACAGGTTGGTGGTCGGCCGGTGAGGGCCTGCCTGCTCGCCGCAGCCAGTGTAGCGGGTGACGTGCTCGGCGGATCGGGGTGCGTGGTGAGCCGGCGGTCTCGATCCACGGGGCGGCCCTCGGCCTGTCGCAGATCCGGTCACCTGTCCTGATGCCGCCGTGGATCGGTCGGGATCTGTGGCCGGATCTGTTCGGTGCGGCGATGGATGGGCCTCGGGGCAAGGGCCGCTACGGCCTTGCAGGTGCACCTGCCAACAGCTCGGCCACGGCGGCCCCGGAAGCGGTGGAGGCTCCGTGGGTGTCCAGGGTCGTCGCTCCCCAGCGCTGTCCGGGAAGGCCCATCTCCACGACGATCGCGTCGGGCCTGGCTCCGGTGATCTCCTCCAGGGCGTGGGTCATCCAGCGATGACGGGCGGCGTCACGGACGACGACGACGAGCGGGCGTCCCCGTGCCCCGTCCAGTCCGCAGAGGTCCGCGGTGGCGGCCGGCGGGTCCAGGTTCTCCTGCCCCAGCCGGACCGAGGTCGCGCTGGGGATGTGCTGGAGCAGGGAAGCGGCCACGCCCCAGGGGGTCTCCTTGCCGATGGCGAGGTTGGTGGCGGGCGACAGCTCGACGACATGCGGTGAGGCGGACACCGGCAGGACGCCGTGCGTGGCTCCTCGCACGCGGATGGCCCGCCGGGCGGCCGAGAGGCCGACGGAGCCGTCCGGAACGGAGCCGTCCGAAGCGGCGGGGGCGAGGCGGGAGGACCATGCGGCGAATTCACGGACGCGGCGGGCGGCATCGGTGAGACGTTCGACGGGCAGGTCCCCGGCGAGCACGGCTTGCGCCAGCGCGTCGACGATGCCGGTGGCGATACCCTCGTCGGCGTTCTCCCCGCCGACGCAGATGGCATCGGCGCCGGCCGTCACGGCCGCGACCGCGGCACCGGTGACGCCGTAACGGTCGGCGACCGCACCCATCTCGATGGCGTCGGTGATGATCAGGCCGTCGAATCCCAGCTCACCGCGCAGCAGGTCGCCGAGGATGCGTGAACTCAGCGTGGCCGGGACCGCGGGGTCGCAGGCGGGCACGAGAAGGTGCGCGCTCATGACCGCACGCGCACCGGCGTCCAGCGCCGCGCGGAACGGGGGAAGCGCCTGGGCCTCCAGTTCCTCACGGGTCGTGTCGTAGACGGGCAGCCCGTGGTGGGAGTCGACGGCCACGTCGCCGTGGCCGGGGAAGTGCTTGGCGCAGGCGGCGACCCCGGACGACTGCAGGCCGCGTACCCAGGCACCGGCGTGGCGGCACACCACCTTCGGGTCGACGCCGAAGGACCGCACCCCGATGATCGGATTGTCCGGGTTCGAGTTGACGTCGACGCTGGGCCCGTAATTGAGGCTCACCCCAGCGGCACGCAGCTGCCGGCCGAGATCCGCGGCGACCGATGAGGTCAGCTCGGGGTCGTCGACGTATCCGAGAGCGAAGTTCCCGGGGCGGGACGAACCGGTGGCGGATTCGATCCGTGTGACGTCGCCGGACTCCTCGTCGATCGCTACGATCAGGTCGGGGTTCTCGGCCCGCAGGCGCTCGGTCAACCGGGCGACCTGTTCGATCGAGAGGATGTTGCGGGAGAAGAGCACAACGGAACCCAAGCCGTCCTGGACGGCTCGCAGCAACCAGTCCGGCGGAGTGGTCCCCACGAATCCCGGTTGCAGGACCGAGAGTGCCAGTTGCCGCAACTCCGTATTACCTCTGACGGACATGGTCGGCACCTTTCGCGGGGTCGCGGGCATGCATGAGAGACCGCCCGTGGCACATCCGCCCGGCCGCCTATTGGTCTGCACCAATGCCGACGATTCTGACCCCACGTCAGGTATTCGTGTCAAGTGATCCGGTTCTCCCGGCGGGCCGCCCCCGGCGGCCGCCGACGCGGAGGCGGCGAGGTGTCGCGTCCCTGTTCGCGCCTGCCGGGCGGCTGATGGCGCGGTCGATCGACTGCCAATCAATTCAAGCCACTTGACGTATCGGATCGATCGATCGGTGCGTTGACAGGGTCTATTGGTCTAGTCCATCGTTGCCGAACTGGTGATCGCTCGCGGAATGCGGGAGATCAGTACCCACTTCGTTCTTCGGCGTGCCCTGCTCCAATCGCGTCGCGACCACCGCCAAGCGCGTTGTGGTTGTCCGCCACGGGCCCGGACGGCTGCGTCGAGCGATCGCCGACGAATCGAATTTCTGGAGTGCGAACATGCCAACGGCTGATCACTATCTCTACCGGGCTGCCTCGGATCTCCCCTACTTAAGCTCCGACGGCGAGACGTATCTGACGCCCGTACGGTTGCGGGATGTGAAGAAGTCCCGTCCTCTCCGGGTGCTGTCCGAGGCAGACTTCGAGGCATGGCAGACGTATGGCTACGTCGTGGTCAAGCAGGCGATTTCTCCGGATGCGGCCCGGCGTCTGCTGGACTTCGCCTGGGACTTCCAGGGCCTCGACCCCGACCGTCCGGAAGGCTGGTACGACGAGCGGCAGTACCGCTCCGAACTCGACCGGGAACTGCACATCTACGGCTTCGTCGAGGCGTACCACCACCAACTCCTCTGGGACAGCCGGCAGACACAGCGCGTGTACGACGCGTTCGTCGATGTGTGGGACTGCGAGGAGTTGTGGGTGACGCTGGACCGGCTGAACCTGAACCCGCCGAACATCAAGACCCGTGACCGGGCCCTGATCGAGCCCCGTGAGCGCGGCTTCGACATCGAACTGCACTGGGACGTGGACACCACCCTGGGAATCCCCCCGCAGCGCGTCCAGGGCATCATCGCGCTCAACGACACCGCGGAGGAGCACGGTGGCTTCCAGTGCTGCCCCGAGCTGTTCCGCACGTTCGACCGCTGGGCGGCGCTCCAGCCGGACGACCGCGACCCGATCCGGCCGGCGATCGACCGAAGCGAACTTCCCGTGGTCCGGCCGGTCCTGGAGGCCGGTGACCTGTTGATATTCAACGGTCACCTGGCCCATGGCGTCGGACCCAACCTCTCCCAGGAGGGTGTCCGGGCCGTGCAGTACCTGTCGATGATGCCCGCCCTCGACAGTCACACGGAACTGCGTCGCTCGCGCGTCGCTTCCTGGCGCGATGTCACCACGCCCACGTGGAACGGCACCCTGCTCGGCGACGCGGTGAGGCCGGAGAGCGAGCGATACGGGCCGGCCGCGCTGAACGAACTCGGTGAGAAGCTCCTCGGTCTGAAGCCTTGGAAGGTCGAAAGCACCGACGAACCGACCGAGGTGGCGATATGCGGCGTGTCTGCCTAGCCCTTCCGACCAATCGGACGTGCCCCGCGACGATCGCGGCCCTCGTCCGGGAGGCGGCCTACGCCGTCGACCACTTCGACGTCGAGGTACATCTCCTCGTGCTCGATACCTGTTCCCCTCCGCAGTACGCCGAGCACGCCGAGGTCCTGCGTACTCAGCCCGCGCACCCCCGCATCGTCACGCACCACCTGAGTGAGGCCGGGCAGCGGCACTTCCTGGAGCGGGTCACAGGGTGCGCCGACGTGGCGAAGCCCCGCCTGCTCCTCGACCTGATGCTCCCGGAGGCACTGTCGTACGGCGCCTGCACCAACCGGGCCTTTCTCGTCGCCTTCGCACTCGGATGCTCTTCCGTGCACCGGCGGGACTCCGACAGCCACTACCAGAGAGACCCGGACGGCAGGGAGATCTTCCCCATCCACCACGAGCTCGCCTCCCTCGGCAGACGCGCGGCGGATGCGGCGGACGCCGTCTCGGAGACCGTGCTGACGGAGGAGCAGGCGGGCCGCCGTGTGGCGATGGTGGGCGGCTCGTTCGTGGGCGAACCGTCCGTGGACATCGACGAGGTCGCGCGTATCGACCCCGAGGTCTACTACGACGTGGTCAGCCTGTGGGCGCCGATGGAGTGGCCGGCCGAGCGCAAACGGCAGCTCGTGACGGAGTCCTTCCGGGGCGCGGGAACGAAGACGTTCGAGCGGGATAACTCGACACTGGGCCTGGTCGACCCGATGCGGGTGGACATGTGCAACATCGCCTTCCACGACGTGCACGCCCGGGTGCCGCTGCCTCCCGCCACCGACACCATCGGCAGCGACTACTTTCTGATCCACCTGGTGCGGAGTGCCGGACTGCCCGGCGTGCTGCACAACCGCGACATCGTCAATTTCCACACTGCCGAGCGCAGGACCGACGCCGGGTTCGTCGCCTATCAGACGCGGTTCGTGAAGTTCCTGTTGTCCATGCTCTACTTCAATTCCCTCTACGACCGGCTGGCTGAAACCGGTCCGTCGCTGCTCGACGAGCGCGGGCAGGTTCTGGGCCCCCTCGTCGCGGGGTTCGCCCGGCAGAGCATGGGGCTGGACCAGGCGGAGAACCGGGAGCGGCTCGACCGGGTCGACTCCGCCTACCGACGGCTGGGCGGCAGGTACGCCGAATTCGCCGATCTGCTGCTGCCCCGGCGGGAGAGCCTCCTGGAAGAGGCCCGCGAGGACATCGGTGACTTCGCCGTCCTCACCGAGGCGTGGGGGGAACTGGTCCGCGCCGCGCGCAACACCCCTGTCGACGCCTCGGCGACCAGGCCCCGGCGGGCGGTCCGATGACCGGCGAGCCCGGCCTGCCGCCTGTCGGGGAAGGGCAGGCCGGAGAGGACCGGATCGTCTTCGACCTGGACGGCGTGCGCGAGCGGTACGAGACACTGCGCCGCGAAGTACCCGGTGTCGACGTCCGCTTCGCCATGAAGGCGTGCCCGGTCGACGAGGTCCTGGACTGCTTGATCGGGCTGGGAGCCGGGATCGACGCGGCGAGCATGCCCGAACTGGAGCACGCGCTGCGTGCCGGAGCCGTGCTCTCCCGCACGCACTACGGCAACACCGTCAAGTCGGACCAGGACATCGCCGCCGCCTACCGCCTGGGTGTACGGGACTTCGCCACGGACAGCCAGGAGGACGTATCGGCCCTCGTGCGCCACGCTCCCGGAGCACGGGTCTACTGCCGCCTGGCGACCACGGGCGAGGGAGCCCTGTGGGGGCTGAAGCACAAGTTCGGCTGCTCCCCCGACGACGCCGTGCGCATCCTGACAGCGGCCGAGGCCGGCGGTCTGGCCCCGTCCGGCCTGTCGGTGCACGTGGGTTCCCAGCAGATGAACCCCGACGCCTGGCTCGCGGCCTTCGAACGGTTGGACGCAGTGCTGGCGGCCCTCGCGGCGCGCGGGATCGTCCTCGACCACGTGAACCTCGGCGGCGGGCTTCCCGCGCTCGACTACCTCGACCGGCACGGCAACCCGCTGCGCCCGCCGATCGACAAGATCTTCCTCGTCCTCCGGGAGGGAATGGCGGCGTTGCGCCGGGCCCATGGCGAACACCTCGGGATCGTCATGGAGCCGGGGCGCTACCTGGTGGCCGACCACGGCACGATTCACACCCACGTCGTCCGGATGACCGCACGCTGCCTCCCCGATGGTGTCCGGCAGCGGTGGCTGTACCTGGGCGTCGGGAAGTTCAACGGCCTGTACGAGATGGACATGCTGCAGTACCGCCTCGTCTTCCCCTCACATACCGCGGGACGAACGGTCTCCGCGGTCGTGGCGGGGCCCACCTGCGACAGTGACGACGCCTATTCCCCCGCGCACGGCCTTGTGGAGGTGCCGGAGGACCTGGCCTCGGGAGACCCGGTACAGATCGTCTCCTGCGGTGCGTACGCGGTCAGCTACATGACCCAGGGCTTCAACGGCTTCGCACCGCTGCCCCGCGTCTGCACAGGCGGCACCCGGTGAACGGCGATGTGCTGATACGTCCGGCAGGAGACCGGGACTGGGACGCCATCGCGGACATGGAGGCCGCCGCATACGGGGAGCTGGGCCTCTCGGAGGGCCGGGAGGCGCTGAGATCCCGGGCGGAGGTCTCTCCCGAGACCTGCTTCGTACTGGAGGCCGACGGCAGGGCCGTCGGCTACCTGCTGGCCCTTCCCTACCCGGCCGGCCGCTACCCGGATCTGCGGCAGTCCGAGACGACCGCCTTCGTCTCGCGCAACCTTCACCTGCACGACCTCGTCGTCGCTCCACCGTTCCGCGGCGGAGGGATGGCACGGCGGCTGCTGGAGCACGTCGCGGGGACAGCGCGAACGCATGGATACGAGCAACTGTCACTGGTCGCGGTCGGCGACAGCGAGGGCTTCTGGTCGTCCTGCGGCTTCACCGCGCATCCCCGACCGGTCACCGCGGGCGGCTACGGCTCCACCGCCGTCTACATGTCCGCGCCCGTACCCGTCCACGGTCCCCGTCCCTCCCCGCCACACGAATCGAGCTGACCACGTGTCCCTTGCCCTCACTCCCTTCCGCCGAGGCCAGTTGGCCACGGGAGCCCTCTTCTGCTCCCTCGGCTTCCAGTACGCCACCTGGGCCGCGCGCATCCCGGCCATCAAGGCGGACCTCGGCCTGACACCGGCCCAGGTGGGCATCCTGCTGATGGCGGCCGGCGTCGGCGCGTCCGTGTCGTTCCCCATAGTGATGTACCTGGTCGGACGGGTGGGGTCACGGCTGCTCTCGCTCTGGTCGACGCTTGCCCTCGCCGGGGTGCTCGTCGCCCTGGCCGCAGCGCCGAACTATCCGACGGCACTCCTGGTGCTGTGTGTGGACGGTGTGTTCGTCGGATGCCTGAACACCGCTATGAACGCCCAGGGTGCGGCCCTTGAGGCACGGTACGAACGCACCACCATGGCGAGGCTGCACGCCACGTTCAGTGCGGGCTCCCTGCTCGCGGCGATCCTCGCCTCGGCAGTGCTCACGGCGACCTCGTCCGTCATGGCGCACTTCTGCGTCGCGGCAGTCCTTCTCGTGCTCACCGCCGCAGGTGCGCAGGGCGGTCTGCTGGCCGACGACAGGCCGGTCGACAAGTCGGCCGACGGGCCGAGGAAGAAGCCTCGTACCGCTTGGAGAATGCCCAGTCGCGTGGCCCTGTGGATGTGCTGCGCCATGGTCTTCGGCACCGTCACCGAGGGCTCGATGAACGACTGGTCGACCCTGTACATGAAGGACGTCGCCGGCGCGTCGGGGCAGATCGCACCCCTGGGCATCGCTGTGGTGTCGGGCATGATGCTCCTCGCCCGGCTCTTCGCGGACGGCTGGCGCAGTCGCTGGGGCGACGGCCGTGTCGTCCTCGTGGGCAGCGTGCTGGCCGGCTCGGGGCTCGCCTGCGCGCTGATGGCCGGGGGAGTGGTGCCCGCGCTCATCGGGTTCGCATGCGTCGGTCTGGGCGTCGCCGCGGTCACCCCCTGTGTCTATGTGGCGGCCGCGCGGGAGGGCACGAACACTCTGCCTCTGGTGGCCGCCATGGGCACGACCGGGCTGCTGGCCGGACCGCCGGTCATCGGCTTCGTCGCGGATGCGAGCAGCCTCGTGTGGGGGCTGGCGCTCGTCTCGCTCTCCGCGCTCGTCGTGGCGGTGTGCAGCACCCGGATCGGCTGGGAGCCGAGCAAGGCCGCACCGGAGGCCGCCGACGACACATCGGTCCCCAACGACACGTCGGTTTCCAACGACACGTCGGTTTCCAACGACAGCGTCGAAGAGAACCGCCGTTAGGCACTGATCCGCCGGACCCGCCCTCGGGGCAGGGCCCGCCTGCTGTCACGGTAGGCGACCTGCCCTGTCCGGTCCCCCTCTCCCACCACGGGTCGGTGGTCCGGGCACCGCGCGTGGACCGGTCGTCGGCGAAGTGCTCCAGCCCCGTCAGGAGCGGGTCACCTGGACGCGGTAGTCGCCCTTGGTGTCCTTTTCCAGGACCGAGATCCTTATTCCGTTCGCCCGGTCCGTGAAGGTGTCGCCCGGTTGGTAGGCGGCGTCCGAGAGTTCGGCGTGGACGTTGGGGAGGCGGGTGCAGCCGGGGCTGTCCTTGGTGCTGTCGGTCACCGAGATGGGGCCCTGGCCGGTGTCCACGTCGGAGTTGACCTTGTAGATGAGGACGCCGGGGCGGCAGACCGCCTCGTCGTTGCCCGCCTGGGTGCGGACCTCCACCGCGTAGCCGGACTCCGCGGTGAGCGGGATGAACGCCAGCTTCAGGCCGCCCCGGGTGGCCAGGGGTTCCAGGACGTGGTCCGTCGTACCGGGGCGGGCGGCGCAGCTGACCTGGTCGTTGTCCAGCCAGCCGAGCTTCCACTTGTGCCAGCCCAGCAGGTCGTTGTTGGCGCCCCAGTCCTCGGACATGATGTCCCAGTGCCCGACCGAGCCGCCGCCCTCCAGGGTGTAGAGGTCGGGCAGGCCGAAGACATGGCCGTTCTCGTGGGGGAGGACCCGGTAGCCGGTCTGGGCGTACGAGCCGGAGCCGTCGTCCTGGCGGCTGTAGACGAACGAGGTGTTGGACAGCGGGACCCCGTCCGCGAGCGGGGCGTCGTCGTTCCCCGAGAACGTCACCGAGAGCACCGTGTCCAGCGCCGAGGGCCCGGCGTTCGGCGTGACCAGGATGTTGACCAGGTCGTACGCGCCGAAGTCCACCTTCGGGTCGGCGGCCGCCACGATGTCCTGCACCAGGTGGCGGTAGCCCGGCTCGTACGGGGAGCCCCGCTCGATCCCGTAGTCCGCGAAGGGCAGCGGCATCCGCAGCCACGAGCGGATCGGGGCCTCCGGTATGTAGGTGAGCCGGCCGTACGAGCTCGTCCGGAACCAGTCCGTGGTCTGCGGGAAGAATTCGGCCAGCCGGTCCATGGCCGGCTCGGTGCCCTGCGCGTCCGGGAAGTCGATCATCAGGTTCAGCGCGCGGACGCGGCCGGTGGAGCGTGCGTAGCCGGGCTCGGTCGGCATGCCCTCCGACATCTGGACGCCCATCGCCGACGCGATCCGGCAGGGGCCGAGTCCGGTGGCCAGCGGGGCCGTCGCGGCCGGGCCGGCCGCGATCGGGCTCTGGAGGGGCAGGGTGCTGCTGGCCGTCGCCAGGGCCGCGATGACCAGGGACGTCGCGGCGCCGAGAGCGAGCGGGCGGCGGCGATTGCGTATCCGGCGGCGGTGCTGCTGCATCGGGGCACCTTCCGGTCCGCGGCAGTCGGCCGGCCCCGGCTGCGCTCTGCCGTCAGCCTCCGCCGGGTGATCGCCGGGCGCTCGCTGGGTGCGCCGTTCGGCTGGTTTCCCCGGCGGCCCGAGTCGGCTTCCTCTGGCGACAGTGCGCGTGACGCAGGTCACAAAGCGCCCCGGAAATAAGCGGGGAGCGTTTCCCCGTTTGCATCGGTGTCCCCGCGAAACGGGGAAGCGGTCCCCGGTTGGTTCGCCGAACCGGAGCCGCAGGGGAAGAGAGCCGTAGAACAGCGAACCGGAAGACAAGGAGCGCAGCCGTGGTCGCCGCCCGTACCGCCACCGCCCCCGCGCAGCCGCGTACGCCCAAGCCGAGGGCCGACGCACTGCGCAACCGGGAGCGGATCGTGACGGCCGCGCGCGAGATGTTCGTCGAGTTCGGGCCCGACGTCCCGCTCGACGAGGTCGCCCGCCGCGCCGGCGTCGGCAACGCCACCCTCTACCGGAACTTCCCCGACCGCGCCGCCCTCGTCCACGAGGTCGTGCTCGCGGTCACCTCCCGCACCACCGACCGCGCCGAGGAGGCCACCGCCGAAGAGGCGGACCCCTTCGCCGCGCTCAGCCGCTTCGTCCACGCCGCGGCCGACGAACGCATCGGCGCCCTGTGCCCCATGCTGTCCGGCGGCTTCGACAAGGACCACCCCGAACTGCTCGCCGAGCGCCGGCGCCTCGAAGAGGCCGTCGAAGGGCTCGTCGCGCGCGCCATGTCCGCGGGGCGCCTGCGCACCGACATCGCCGTCGGTGACGTACTGGTCGCCCTCTCCCAGCTCACCCGGCCGCTGCCGGGCATCGCCTGCCCGAACATCGACCGCTTCACCCATCGCCACATCCAGCTGTTCCTGGACGGACTGGAGGCCCCGGCCCGCTCCGTACTGCCGGGAACGGCGGCGACCTTGGAGGACCTGCGGCGCCGCACCTGACGCGACCGGCGCCCGCCCTCCCTCACATCCGAAGCGACACATCCGCCAGACCCGCCCTCGGCCGTGCCCGTGACCAGCGGCACGCACGGTTCGCGATCTCCCGCGCCCTCGCGCGCTCCTAGGTGGCTACTCCCATGTCAAAAACAGCTGATATCCGACTCCCGGACCCCAGTCGCTGGAAGGCGCTGGCGTTCATCGCGCTCGCGCAGTTGATGGTCGTGCTCGACGCCACGATCGTGAACATCGCCCTGCCGCACGCCCAGACCGACCTCGGCATCACCGACGCCAACAAGCAGTGGGTCATCACCGCCTACGCCCTCGCCTTCGGCGGGCTGCTGCTCTTCGGCGGACGCATCGCCGACCTCTGGGGCCGCAAGCGCACCTTCGTCGTCGGGCTCGTCGGCTTCGCGCTGGCCTCCGCGCTCGGCGGCGCCGCGCAGAACCAGGGCATGCTGTTCGGCTCCCGCGCGCTCCAGGGCGTCTTCGGTGCCCTGCTCGCGCCGGCCGCGCTCTCGCTGCTCGCGGTGATGTTCACCGACGCCAAGGAGCGTGCCAAGGCGTTCGGCATCTACGGGGCGATCGCCGGTGGCGGTGGCGCCGTGGGTCTGATCCTCGGCGGTCTCCTCACCCAGACGCTGAACTGGCGCTGGACCTTCTTCGTCAACATCCCGTTCGCGATCGTCGCCGCCGCGGGCGCGTACTTCGTCATCCGCGAGCCGGCCGGCAGCCGCAACCGCTCCCCGCTCGACATTCCCGGCGTGGTCCTGTCCGCGCTCGGTCTGGTCTCGCTGGTCTACGGGTTCACCCGCGCCGAGTCCGCGGGCTGGTCGGACGCGCTGACCGTCGGCTCGTTCGTCGCCTCGGGCGTCCTGCTGCTGGCCTTCGTCCTGATCGAGTCCAGGGTCGCCTCGCCGCTGCTCCCGCTGCGCGTGGTGATGGACCGCAACCGGGGCGGCGTCTACCTCTCGCTGGGCCTGGCCGTGATCGCGATGTTCGGCCTGTTCCTCTTCCTCACGTACTACCTCCAGGTCGTCAAGGGCTACTCGCCGATCAAGACCGGCTTCGCCTTCATGCCGATGATCGCGGGCATGATCACCGGGTCCACGCAGATCGGTGCCCGGCTGATGACCCGGATTCCGGCCCGTACGCTGATGGGCCCCGGCTTCCTGACCGCCGCCGTGGGCATGCTGCTGCTGACGCGCCTGGACATCGACTCCTCGTACGCCGCCGTCATCCTGCCCGGCCAGCTGCTGCTGGGTCTGGGCATGGGCACGGCGTTCATGCCGGCCGTGTCGCTGGCGACGCACGGTGTCGAGGCGCGTGACGCCGGTGTGGCCTCCGCGATGGTCAACACCTCGCAGCAGGTCGGCGGTGCGATCGGTACGGCCCTGCTGAACACGATCGCCGCCTCGGCCGCCACGGCGTACGCCACCTCGCACGCCGCGCTCGGCGCCAAGGACCCGGAGCTGCTGAAGCTCCAGTCGATGGTGCACGGCTTCACCGGAGCCATCTGGTGGGCGGTCGGCATCCTGGTGGTGGCCGCCGCGATCGCGCTGACCTTCGTCAACGCGGGCCGTCCGACAGCGGGCACGCCGGCGAGCGGCGGTTCCGGTTCCGGTTCTGCCGCCGGCACGGAGGGTGGCGCAGACGGCGTCGAGGACGAGTTCAGGGTCCCGGTCGTCGCCCACTGACGGCCGGTGCTCGGCACCGCCCCCGCGCGGATACGTTTCTGCCCCGGTTCCCCGTACGAGGGAACCGGGGCAGGCCCATGTCTCAGCGCAGCCAGGGAAGGTCGGCGTCCGCGCCCTCCGGCTGGAGGCCGGCCGCCAGCACCTTCATGATCTCGCCCAGTGAGCGCACCTGGTCGGGCGTGAGGCGGTCGAACATCGCCTGGCGGACGGCCTTCACATGGCCGGGGGCCGAACGGCGGAGCATCTCGTAGCCGTCCGGGGTGAGAACGGCGTTCTGGCCGCGCTTGTCGGAGGGGCAGTCCTCACGGCGTACCCAGCCGTTCCGCTCCAGCCGCGCGACCGCGTGCGAGAGGCGCGAACGGGTGATCTTGGCGGCCTTGGCCAGTTCCGTCATCCGCATCTGGCGGCGCGGCGCCTGGGAGAGCTGGACGAGCAGGCCGTAGTAGATGTGCGGCATGCCGGCATCGGCCTGCAACTGGCGGTCGAGGTGATCCTCCAGGAGCGTGGTGGCGTGCAGGTAGGCCCGCCAGACGCATTGCTCCTCGTCGGTGAGCCAGTGCGGCGCACTGGTTGATGCCGTGGTCATGTACTCCATTGTACGACCTTTTCTTGAAAGTTTAACTAGATAAGGCTAAGGTCTCTCAAGGTAGGAGCTTGAAGATTCAATAATCTTCCCTGTCGAACACCGAAGCTCGAACCTGTGAGTCTCGAACCTTGAGTCTCCTGCCGAAGACTTACCTTGAGTAGCCGTAGTTGGGGAGTGTCATGACAATCACCGCGGAGCGCATGCCCGCCCTCTACCTCTCCCACGGCGCCCCGCCCCTGGCCGACGACCCCGTCTGGCCCGGCGAGCTGGCCGCCTGGTCCGCGGACCTGCCGCGCCCCACCGCGATCCTCATCGTGTCCGCCCACTGGGAGGAGGCTCCGCTCGCGCTCGGCGCGACCGTGACGGCCCCGCTGGTGTACGACTTCTGGGGCTTCCCGGCCCACTACTACCAGGTGCGTTACGCCGCCCCCGGCGCCCCGCACCTCGCCGAGAGCGTACGCAAGCTGCTGCGCGGCGCGGGTACGCCGGTCCAGGACATCCCGGACCGTGGCCTCGACCACGGAGCCTACGTACCGCTGGTCGAGATGTTCCCGGACGCCGACGTTCCGGTGCTCCAGATCTCGATGCCGACGCTCGACCCGCAGAAGCTGATGGACATCGGGCGCAAGCTGGCGCCGCTGCGCGACGAGGGCGTCCTGATCATCGGCAGCGGCTTCTTCACGCACAACCTCGCCGCCCTGCGGCACGCGGGCGGCGGGACCCCCGGCTGGTCGGCGGAGTTCGACGACTGGGGGAGCCGTGCGCTCCGGGCGCAGGACATCGACGCCCTCCTGGACTTCGAGCACAAGTCTCCGGCGGGCCGGCTGGCCCACCCGCGCACCGAGCACTTCGCCCCGCTGTTCGTCACCCTCGGCGCGGCGGAGGGCGAGCTGGACCGGGGCCGCAGCGTGATCGACGGCTTCTGGATGGGGCTCGCCAAGCGGTCGGTGCAGTACGGGTAGCGATCACGGCCCCCCGGTGCTCAGAACGCCGGAGGGTTCAGCTCCACCGAGCGCAGCGCGGCCGCCAGCGCCGTCGCGTCGCCGATGTCCAGCGCGGTGTCCGTGAACTTGATGGTGTGGTCGTCGCCGTGCGCCGCCGCCCGCGCGAACACCTCGTCGGCCGTGATCGGGGCCGCGTACCCGGCCGGCGGCGCGACGGCTTCGGCAGGTGTGTAGGCGGCGGTCACCGCGGCGCTCGCCGCCCACGCGGCCGCCACGCTCGGCGCCCACAGCTCGGGCGGCAGTGCCGGCAGCGTCCGCAGTACGGCGTTGGGCGCGGTCGCCGCGTGCACCAGCATGATCGGCTCGCCGTGCCCGTACTCCGCGTAGCGGTGGGTCGCCGCCCGCACCAGCTCCGCCAGCCGGTCGCGCGCCTCCCGCGCATCGCTCAGGGGCGCGCCCGGCCACTGCGGGAACCCCGTGAGCTGGTCCAGCCGGGACCGGATGCCGCCGCTCCGGTCGGGCACCCGCGCCACGGCGGCCAGCGCGTCCCCGGCGTCCGGGACGGGGGCGAGCGGGGTCAGCGGGGGCAGCGGCTCGTGGCGGGCGGCCCAGTAGCCGAGGGCGTGGGCCAGCTCCCCGACGCGGGGACCGCTCTCCTCGGCCGCCAGCAGGGTGCGCACGCTGTGGCCGACCCGGATCACCGGATGCGTGGCGCCGCCCGCGATGCCGGGGAGCAGCCGGGGCCACCACTCGGCGAGCACGTCGCGCCAGGGGCGCTCGGCGGTCTCCCGTTCGAAGTACACCGCCCAGTCGGCGATGCGGCGGGGGTCGCCCAGGGCCTCCCGCCAGTTGTCCGGGGTGACCTCGGCGAAGCGGTCCGGCATGTCCTCCAGCTTCGCCCGGTAGTGGTCGATCCAGCGGTGCACGCCCGGCGCCTGGCCGTGGCGGACGAGCGCTTCGACGGCCATGGGCGCGTGGTTGCTCAGCCAGCCGTCCCGCTCGGGGCCGAAGGAGTGCAGCCGCTCCAGGGCCTCGTCGAGGGTGCCGGAGGCGTCGGGGGCAGGGGCGGCGGTGGACTCGGATGAGGTCGGGCGCGTCGTCTCGTTCATGGCAGGGACGCTATGCACCCGGCGCCTGCCCGGTAACGGGCTGCGGTCCCGGAGTGGGCGGGGCATGGGGCCTAGGACTCAGGTCCGGCTCCGGTCGGGTCCGGTCCAGCTCCGGTCCTGGGCTGGGACGCCCGTCACAGCGCGGCTTCGGGCGCAACTCGGAGCCGGTGAGCGGCGTCTTCCGGGGTACTCGTGCACCCTGCGATCGGCCTGGTGGCGGGACAGAGTACTGCATGATCGCGAAATTGAATGCCAGGCATGGGAATTCTGTCCGGATTCCAGTCGTTGTTTCCATCGGATGCAGGGCACCCGAGAGGGTGTCGCGACCTACTCAGCAAGGGAGCACGCATGGCAACCCGTGCCGTCGCCCGTCGTTCGTCCGCCACCGGCGGGACCAACCGGGCGAGCAGTGTTCGCGCCGTGGGCGGAGAGATCGCCGATCGCGACCTGGTCGGCATGTACCTGGACGAGATAGCCCGTACACCGCTGCTCGACGCGGCCAAGGAAGTCGACCTCTCGCAGGCGGTCGAAGCCGGTGTGTTCGCACGCCAGATCCTCGACGGCGAAGTGGAGAGCGAGGCCGGCGGTGCCTCGCGCGAGGAGCTGGAGGCGCTGGTCGCCGAGGGCGAGCGCGCGAAGGACGTGTTCATCCGCTCCAACCTCCGTCTCGTCGTCGCCGTCGCCCGCCGCTACCCGCGTGCGGGGCTCCCTCTGCTCGACCTGATCCAGGAAGGCAACGCGGGCCTGGTGCGCGCGGTCGAGAAGTTCGACTACGCCAAGGGCTTCAAGTTCTCCACGTATGCCACGTGGTGGATTCGCCAGGCCATCACCCGCTCCATCGCGGACCAGTCCCGCACCATCCGGCTCCCCGTCCACCTGGTGGAGGAGCTGGGCCGCATCCGCCGGGTCCAGCGCGAGTTCAACCGCGAGAACGGCCGCGACCCGGAGCACGCGGAGATAGCCGCCGAGCTGGGCTCCACGCCGGGGCGCGTCGGCGACGTCCTGGACTGGGCCCGTGACCCGGTCAGCCTCAACATGTCCGTGGACGACGAGGGCGACACCCAGTTCGGTGACCTCCTGGAGGACACCTCCGCCATCTCGCCCGAGCAGTCGGTGCTCACGCTGCTGCGCAGCGAGGAGCTGGAGGAGCTGATCGGCAAGCTCGACAACCGGACGGCGTCGATCATCCGAATGAGGTACGGCATCGAGGACGGCCGCGAGCGGACCCTGACCGAGGTCGGCAAGCAGCACGGCCTCACCCGCGAGCGCATCCGCCAGATCGAGAAGCACGCGCTGCTCGAATTGAAGCGAATGGCTCACGACACGGGCTTTGACGCTGCGGCCTGAGCCCGAGTCCAGTAACCTCCGAATCGGGCCGCTCATTCCGGCCCCCCGAAGCTGAGTCCCGGCGCCCACCCCCCCTGGCGCCGGGGCTCATTTCTTTACGCGGCCAGCCCCCGCTTCTTTCAGGGCGTGGCCGCGCGGGTCAGCCGGCCGCCCAGGTCCGCGAGGTACGCCACCAGCTGCGGCGGCTGATGCGCGGTGAACTCGCAGTCCACCAGCGCCAGGCGCAGCGCCAGCCACTCCAGCGAGTCCCGCACCACGGCGCGCAGCCGGCAGCCGTCCTCGCCCTCCGGCTCCAGCGGGCCGATCCGCCCCGGCAGCCGCGACGCGACGAACTCCCGCGGCGCCGCGAAGCTCACGTCCACCTCGAACTCCGGCTGCCGGCGCGCCATCGAACTGCTCAGATACTCAGCGGCGTCCCCCTCCGGCAGCTCCCTCGGCGTGAACCGCGAGCCGGTCGCGAACGGGTCGCTCACCCGGTCCACCCGGAAGGTGCGCCACGCCTCGCGCCCCAGGTCGTACGCCACCAGGTACCAGCGCCAGCCGGTGCTCACCAGCCGGTACGGCTCCACCTGTCGCCGGGTCTCCGCCCCGTCGCCCGCCCGGTAGGCGAACCGCAGCCGCTCCCGGCCGGTGACCGCGGAGGCCATCACCGTCAGTGTCTCCGGGTCGATCGTCGAGCCGTCTCCCCGGGCCAGCGGCACCGTCGCGTTCTGGAGGACGGAGACGCGGTGGCGCAGCCGGGCCGGCAGCACCTGCTCCAGCTTCGCCAGCGCGCGTACGGACGCCTCGTCCACGCCCTCGATGGCGTGGCCGGCACCGGCGCGCAGCCCCACCGCGATGGCGACCGCCTCCTCGTCGTCCAGGAGCAGCGGCGGCATGGCCGCGCCCGCCACCAGCCGGTAGCCGCCGATCGAGCCGCGCGAGGCCTCCACCGGATAGCCGAGGTCGCGGAGGCGGTCGATGTCGCGGCGGATGGTGCGCGGGCTGACGGCGAGCCGTTCGGCCAGCTCGCTGCCCGGCCACTCGCGCGGCGTCTGGAGCAGGGACAGCAGATTCAGCAGACGTGCCGGGGTATCGGTCATGTCACTCAGGATGCGCGCTCATCAGGTCATGAACTGGCCTATTGACGGTTTACGTTCTTTCCATGACTTCCACCGCACCACTGCCGTCGCCCGCGGCTGCTCCCTCGGACCGCCGCCGGTGGTTCGCCCTGGCCATCGTGATGACCGCGGCCTTCATGGACCTCGTCGACGTCACGATCGTCAACATCGCCATCCCCAGCATCGAACGGGACACCGGCGCCTCGTTCAGCTCCATCCAGTGGATCGTCGCCGGGTACGCCCTGGCCTTCGCGGCCGGTCTCATCACCGGCGGACGCCTCGGCGACATCTACGGCCGCAAGCGGCTCTTCCTCATCGGCATAGCCGGATTCACCCTCGCCTCGGCGCTCTGCGGCTTCGCGGCCAACCCGGAGATGCTGGTCGCCTCCCGCTTCCTCCAGGGGGCCACAGCGGCGCTGATGGTGCCGCAGGTGCTGTCGATCGTGCACGCCACCTTCCCCGCCCACGAGCGCGGCAAGGTCTTCGGCCTGTTCGGCGCGATCGTCGGTCTCGGCGCGGTGTCCGGTCCGCTGCTGGGCGCGCTGCTCACCGAGTGGAACATCGCCGGTCTGGAATGGCGTCCGATCTTCCTGATCAACCTGCCGGTCGGCATCCTCGGCCTGATCCTGGGCGCCAAGTACATCACCGAGTCCAAGTCGCCGAGGGCCCTGCGCCTCGACCTGGTCGGCGTCGTGCTGGTCACGCTCGCCATGCTGATGCTGATCTACCCGCTGACGCGCGGCCGTGAGCTGGGCTGGCCGCTGTGGGGGTACCTGTCGATGGCGGGCAGCGTCCTGGTCTTCCTGGTCCTCGTGCTGTTCGAGCGCGGCAAGGGCAACCGCGACGGGTCGCCGCTGGTGGAGCTGTCGCTGTTCCGGGTCAGGAGCTTCGCCGCCGGTATCGCCGTGCAGCTGACCTTCGGCATCGGGCTCGGCATCTTCTTCCTGGTCTGGACGCTGTACATGCAGATGGGCCTCGGCTGGAGCGCGCTGCGGGCCGGCACGACCGGAATCCCGTTCTCCGTCTCCGTCTCGGTGGCGGCCGGCCTCTCCGTGCAGAAGCTGGTGCCCCGCTTCGGCCGCAAGGTCCTCCAGGCGGGCGCGCTGCTGATGGCGGCCGGGCTGCTGATCTACATCTGGGAGTCCCACCACTATGGCATGGAGATCACGTCGCTCCAGATGGCGCTGCCCCTGGTGGTCATGGGCATCGGCATGGGCCTGATCGTGGCCCCGCTGGCCGACGCGGTGCTCTCCGAGGTGCCCAAGGAGCACGCCGGTTCCGCTTCCGGTCTGTTCAACACCGTGCAGCAGATGGGCAACGCGCTCGGCCTCGGCCTGGTGTCGGTCGTCTTCTACGGGGCGATCGGCGACCGGCTCACTCCGGCGCAGATCGGCCCGGCCTTCGCCGACGCCTTCGAGCAGTCGCTGTGGTGGGTGGCCGGTGTGCTGGCCCTGATCTTCGTGGTGATGTTCGCCCTGCCGGCCAGGCCGAAGCAGCATGTGGAGGGCGGGGACGCGGCGGAGCCCGCCGAGGCGGAGGAGCCCGCCAAGGAGCCCGCGCTCACACACTGAGCCGACGGCGTACGCGGCAGAGTCACGGTGCCCGCATCCCCCCCCTGGGGGACGCGGGCACCGGCATGCGCGGCCCCCCGCCGGGCCCCGGATCAGCAGATGCGCGTACGGGACTCCATCGCGCAGCGCGCCGACTCCTCGTCGCCGTACACCTCGCACATGTGGCGGCCGTCCGGCGTCGCCGTGTGCTCGACCTCCCACAGGCTGGTCTCGCTGCCGTCCAGGAGCAGGAACGCGTGCTCGTACAGTGTGAACCCGGCGTTGCGGCCCTCCACCTGGAACTGGCGGCCGAACACCTGGGTGATGTGGTGGGCGAAGGCGGCGCGCAGCAGGCGGGCGGTCTCCTCGCCCGGCCCGTCCCCGTTCTCCGCGCGGCGCAGCACCCGGCGGGCGTGGTCCGCCGAGTTGTCCGGGGCGTACATCCGGGGGTGCGGGGCCGGGGGAGCGGCCATCAGGGCGGACAGCAGCTCCAGATCGGCCTGTGCCGTCTCCTCGTCGCCGAACTCCGGAACGTCCCACGGGCTGCCCGTCAGCCGGGCGGCGGCGATGTGGGCGTCGGCCTCGTCGTCGTACAGCTCGTGGCGGCGGGTGTCGGGGTGGCCGGCGCCGCGCGGACCGCCGTGCACCAGCTCCCACAGGGTCAGCGGGGAGCCGTCGCTCAGCAGATACGTGTGGCGGTAGGTCTCGCGGTGCAGTGTGGCGCTGTGGTGCGAGGAGTACAGGGAGCTGCTGTGGGCCAGCGCGGTGCCCAGCCGCTCCACCGTGCGGTCGGACAGCTCGAACGAGTTGAGAGTCCGGCGCAGGATTCGCTCGACGTGCTGCTCGGTCGTCTCGTACGGATCGCTCACAGTGCTGTCTCCAGGCCGTCGCCGCGTGTGACTTGGTGCGTGCATAACGTAGCCCCTTGGGCTGACATCAGGACCGGGGTTCAGAAAAACGCACGGCGCGCGCGGAAGGTTCCGCGCCGTGCGCGGTTCGGCGCACGACGAGGTCGCGACCCGGTCGCGCGTGGTGGTGAACGGGGGCGCGTGTTCACGCCGCGCGCCTGTTCCGGGCGCTGACGCGCCGGGCGGGCCGGTCGCTCACCGCGGCGACGCGCTCACCCTCTGAGCCCACAAAACAGGACCAATCATCCTGTACCGACCTACCGTGGCAGCGTGACCGAGCCACCTGAAGCCGCAGGCGCAGCCGCGCAGCCCGCCGCCGGAGTCCGCAACGGGGCCGTGGACGGGGGCGGCGGTCCGCCGGACACCGGACGCACCGGCCTCTCCGGGGGCTCCCGCCGGGCCGGAGGGTTCGTGCCCCGGTCCGTCACCGCGCGGGCGACCGCCGCGGGCGTGATCGTCTCCCTGCTCCTCGTCGTGGCCATCGTGCTCGGCAGCCGGCTGCTGGAGCACTTCGACTCCGCGCTGCTGCCGTACGCCGTGGCCACCGTGTTCCTCGCCTTCGGCGTCGCGTACCGGTACACCGTCTGGGTCTCCGCACCGGGCGCCCAGCGGCTGTTCAAGAAGGGCTGGGGGAGCCTCTTCTCCGCCGACAACTTCCGCCGGGCGCCCACCGCGCTGCCGAAGATGATCGCCACCTACCTCGGCTTCCAGAAGTTCCTCGGCGCCCGCTCGCACGCCCGCTGGGCCGCCCACCAGCTGATCTTCTGGGGCTGCGTCCTCGCCGCGCTGATCACCTTCCCGCTGACCTGGGGCTGGTTCACCTTCACCTCGGGCACCGGCTCGGGGCCCGGCTACGAGATGCGCATCTGGGGCTTCAAGATCATCGGGTTCGACTCCCTGGACTTCCTGGGCTGGCTGATGTTCCACGGCCTGGACATCGCCGCCGTCCTCGTCATCCCCGGCGCCTCCTACTTCCTGTGGCGGCGGATGAAGGACCGGGGGGCCGTCACGGGCCAGCGGTTCGCCTACGACCTGGTGCCGCTGATCGCGCTCATCGTCATCTCGGTCACCGGGCTGCTCCTCACCTTCTCCTCGATCTTCCTGCACGGCGGCGGCTACGAGTTCCTGGCGATCCTCCACATGGTCTCGGTGGTCTTCACCCTCATCTACATCCCCTTCGGGAAGTTCTTCCACATCGTCCAGCGCCCCGCCGCCGTCGGCATGCAGCTGTTCAAGTACACCGGCCGGCAGGACGACGAGGTCTTCGCCTGCCGCCGCTGCGAGGAACCCATCGACACCACCCCGTACGTCGACAACCTCCGGGGCACCATGCGCGACCTCAGCCTCGACTTCGACGAGTGGGCCGAATACTGCCCGCGCTGCAAGCGGGTGCTGCGAGGCAGCGCCTATCTCTCCCAGGTGAAGAAGGGCTTCAAGTGACCGCGGACTCCCGCACGCCAGAACCGCACGCGGTCGTTCCCATCGACCCCTCCCTCGCACCGCCGGGCACCCGCGCCTTCCGCGACGCCGGCGGCATCCCCGCCGACCGCTGGCACGCCGACCAGAACGGCGAGACGCTCGTCCCCACCCACTGCTGCTTCTGCGGCGTCCAGTGCGGCATGTATCTGCGCGTCGACCGGGGCGGCAAGGTCTTCGGCGTCGAACCCCGCAACCACGACATCAACCGGATGCGGCTGTGCCCCAAGGGCGTCAACGCCTACCAGCAGGTCAACCACCCCGACCGGCTCACCGCCCCCCTCATGCGCCGCTCCCGCGACGAGCCCCTGCGCGAGGTCTCCTGGGACGAGGCGCTCGACTTCACCGTCGCCGAGATCAGGCGCATCCAGCAGGCCTACGGCAACGACGCCTTCGGGCTGCTCGGCGGAGCGAGCCTGTTCTCCGAGAAGACGTACCTGGTCGGCAAGTTCGCCCGGGTCGCCCTCAAGACCCGGCACGTCGACTACAACGGCCGGCTCTGCATGGTCAGCGCGGCCGGCGCCAACAAGCTCGCCTTCAACATCGACCGGGCCGGCAACCCCTTCTCCGACATCCTCCTCACCGACTGCCTGCTCATCGCCGGCTCCAACGTCGGCGAGTGCTTCCCCGTGATGACCCAGTACGTGTGGGGCGCGCGGGACCGGGGCGCCACCCTCATCGTCATCGACCCGCGCGAGACCGCCGTCGCCCGGACCGCCGACATCCACGTCGCCCTCAAACCCGGCACCGACTCGGCGTTCTTCAACTCCGTGCTGAACGTCGTCGTCGAGGAGGGCCTCACCGACGAGGCCTACCTCGCCGCCCACGCCACCGGCTGGGAGGAGGTCAGGGCCAAGGCCGCCGAATACCCGCCGTCCCGCGCCGCCGAGATCTGCGGCATCCCCGCCGAACAGATCGTCCAGGTGGCCCGCGCCTTCGGCCGCGCCCCCAAGGCCATGGCCTGGCACGCCCGCGGCATCGAGCACCACTCGCAGGGCGTCGAGAACTGCCTCACCGTGATCAACCTCTGCACCGCCACCGGCAACATCGGCAAGCCCGGCGCCGGCTACGGCACCATCACCGGCCAGGGCAACGGGCAGGGCGGCCGCGAGCACGGCCAGAAGTCCGACCTCCTTCCCGGCGGGCGCTCCATCAACAACGAGGAGCACCGCCGGCAGATCTGCGAGATCTGGGGCATCGAGGAGTCCGAACTCCCGCCCGCCGGGACCTCGATGATGGAAATGGTCTGGCAGATGCAGCGCCGCGAGATCCGCGGTCTGATCGGCATCTGCAACAACCCCTTCGTCTCCCTGCCGAACTACCGGGTCGTCAAGGAGGGCTACGACGCCACCGAGTTCCACGCCCAATTCGACTTCTTCCTCTCCGAGACCGCCGCCAACGCACACGTCGTCTTCCCCGTCACCAGCTGGGCCGAGGACGACGGCGTCATGGCCAACGCCGAAGCCCGCGTGGTCAAGCACAACAAGGCGCAGGAACCGCCGCCCGGCGTCCGCACCGACACCTGGGTCATGTGCGAACTCGCCCGCCGCCTCGGCGCCGGCGACAAATTCGCCTTCACCAGCTCGCGCGAGGTCTTCGACGAACTGCGGATCGCCTCCGCCGGCACCGTCAACGACTACTACGGCATCACCTACGAACGGCTGGAGGAGACCGGCGGCATCGCCTGGCCCTGCCCCTCCACCGACCACCCCGGCACCCCCCGCCTCTTCGAGGACGGCAAGACCTACCACCCGGACGGCAAGATCCACCTCCAGGTCGTGGAGTGGCACCCGCCGATGGACCCGTACGACGACGAGCACCCCATGACGCTCACCACCGGCCGCACCGTCGCCCACTTCCTCTCCGGCAACCAGACCCGCCGCCTGGGCGCCCTCGTCGAACAGACCCCCCGCCCCTGGGCCGAGGTCCACCCCTCGCACGGCTTCCGCAACGGCGAACCGGTCCGCGTCGTCACCCGGCGCGGCAGCGAGGTCTTCCCCGCCCTGGTCACCGAGGCGATCCGCCCCGACACCGTCTTCATCCCCTACCACTGGCCGGTCCCCACCGCCGCCAACGCGCTCACCATCGACGCCCTCGACCCCCGCTCCAAGATCCCCGAGTACAAGGTGTGCGCCTGCCGCATCGAGCACGCCGAGCGGATCGACGAGGTGCCCGCGCCCCCGGTGGCCCCCGGCCACGTCGCCTACCCGGAGACCCAGGTCTCCCGCACCGACCCGCTGCCGCCCACCTCCCCGCAGGGCCGCGGCACCTCGGAGAGGAGCTGATGCCCGCATGATGGGCCGCACGATCTTCATCGACCCGGGGCGCTGCATCGGCTGCCAGGCCTGCGTCTCCGCCTGCCGCGAGTGCGATTCGCACCGGGGCAAGTCCATGATCCACCTCGACTACACCGACGAGGGCCAGTCCGTCGCCTCCCTTCCCACGGTCTGCATGCACTGCGAGGACCCCGTCGCCCCCTGCGCCGAGGTGTGCCCCGCCGACGCGATCCTGGTGACCGCCGACGGCGTCGTGCAGCAGGCCGACACCACCCGCTGCATCGGCTGCGCCAACTGCGTCAACGCCTGCCCCTTCGGCGTCCCGAAGATCGACCTCCAGGCCAAGCTGCAGCTGAAGTGCAACCTCTGCTACGACCGCACCGCCTACGGCCTCGCCCCGATGTGCGCCACCGTCTGCCCGACCGGCGCCCTCTTCTACGGGACCGCCGAGGAACTCCAGGCCGAACGCCCCGGCGTCCAGGTCGCCGACTCCTTCGTGTTCGGCGAGAGCGAGGTCCGCACCGGCGTCGCGATGGTCGTGCCCGCCGACCGGGTCCAGTGGCCGGTCCCCGGCGGCCTGCCCGTCGTCGAGATCAACGGGAAGGACGTGCGACGGTGACCGAGACCGACTACCCGCCGCCCGGCGACCCGAAGCAGCCCGCACCCCGCGACCCGGCCGGCACACCGCCCGGACCGCCCGGCCGGCCGGCCTCCGGCGACCCCCGCGAGGCGCTGCACGACCGGATCGCCGCCGACTCCCTCACCACCCGCCGCGACTACCTCCGCATCGTCGCCACCGTCTCCGGCGGGCTCGCGGTCGGCGGCCTGGGCGTCGCCGCCGGCATCCTGCCCCGCCACGGCGACCCGGACGACGCCAAGGCCCCGGCCCCCAAGAAGATCGCCTCCCAACTCCTCCCCGGCGAGTCCATCGCCTTCGACTACCCGGACGAGGAGGACCGCGCGGTCGCCGTCCGGCTCAACGACGGCACGCTCGTCGGCTACTCCGCGATCTGCACCCACCTCGCCTGCGCCGTGCTCTGGCGCAAGGACCGGGGCACCGAGGGCGAGCTGTACTGCCCCTGCCACGAGGGCGTCTTCGATGCCCGCAGCGGTGCGGTGACGGCCGGTCCGCCGCCTCGCGGGCTGCCCAAGGTGGTGCTCACCGAGCAGGAGGACGGCAGCGTCTGGGCGGTCGGCACCACCCGCTCCGGCGAGAGCCTCGAACACGGGCTGTGCCGCCAGTTCGGCGAGGAGCGCCCGGATCTGGCGTCGCGGCTCGGCTGCCCCGGCGTCCGCGACGGCGCCGAGGGGCCCGCCGCCCCCGGAGCCGCCCGCACGGTGGCCCCCGGACCGGTCGCCCCCGGCCTGTCCCGCACCAGCCGTACCGGCGCCGGAGCGTCCGACACCGACACCACGGGAAGCCCGACATGAGCGACGAAGACCCCCGCCCCGGCACCCCGCAGCCCTCCGGCAGCCCGCAGCACCCCGCCACCCCGCAGCCCGCCGCGCGCTACCCCGAGTACCACCCCGGCAGTGCGCGGGCCGAGCTGAACCGGCCCGTCCACGAGCGCTATCCGCAGATCCGGCCCACCAGCGGCTACGGCGACCCCCGCGTCCGGCACACCGGGCCCGGACCGGGCGCCGGCACCGACCAGGAGCCCGAGCGGTCCTCCAAGCTCACCGCACGCCTCGTGCTGGCCATGAGCGTCGTCATCGGGCAGCTGTGGGGGCTGACGGTCATCGTGGACGAGTGGATGGAGGGCAACACCGGCACCGCGTGGTGGGGAGCCGGTTTCCTCTGCCTCTCGTTCCTCGTCGTCCTCGGGCTCTGGCTGCTCGACCCCAAGGACCGCTGACCGCCCGCCGGGGTCGGGCGGTCGTACCCTGGGGGCATGAGTAGCGCCCCCCGACCCGCCCCCGAACCGCATGACGCGCAGTCCGCCGAGCCCGCCCGGCCCCGGCCCCGTCCGGCGCTGGTCTTCGACGATCCGCTGGACCAGCGGGCCTCGGACGACACCGACCAGGCGTGGGGCGACCGGCCCCCGTCCAGCGGCAGCGCGGCCGATCTGGCGCGCTTCCTGGACGAGAAGCCGCCGCACCACATCTGACGCGGTCCCTGCCGGGAGCGTGCTAGCCGTGGTCCTGGACCGGGCTGCCGCTGCCGCCCCCGCGCTGGGCCACCAAGGCGTCCCGGATCTCCTTGAGGACCTCCAGCTCGCTCACCTCCAGCGTCTCCTGGACGCCTTCCTTCGCCGCCTGCATCGCGGCCCGCCGCGCGAGGTACTTCGCCATCGGCAGGACCATCAGGAAGTAGACGACGGCAGCGGTGATCAGGAACGTCAGCGTCGCGCTGAGCACCGAGCCCCACAGGATCTGGATGCCCTCCGTCACCTCGCCCGTGGCGGGGTCCGTCTTGCACGGGCCCTTCAGACAGGAGCTGTAACTGTCCAGGTCCTTGGTGCCGAACGCACCGACGAGCGGGTTGATGACCCCCTTCACGAACGCGTTCACGATGTTCGTGAACGCCGCGCCGATGACGACGGCGATCGCCAGATCGATCACGTTGCCACGCATCAGGAAGGCCTTGAAGCCCTCCAGCACACTGACCTTCTTCGTCTCGCTCACGGGTGCGCTTTCCTCCGTAAATGCCACAAGGGGTGTGAACTCCCCGGCAACTTACGGCAGTAAGGCAGCTGAACACCCCATTCAGGAGGGTTGCCCGGTGACGGCATAGTTCGTCAGTACGAATCAGCACAGGATCACCGCCAGTCCGCCGGAGATCCCCGCACCGGCCAATTCGGCGGCCGCAGCCCTCGGCACCGCCAGCACGACCAGCGCCCCGTCCCCCGGCGAACCCGCGCCGAACGCACCCGCGCCCGTCGCGCTCCCGTCCCCCGCGTCCCCCGCCCCCGGCACCCGCTCCACCCGCGCGCCCCTGGCCAGCACGCGGGCCTCCGCCGCGCCGGAGCCGTCCGACGCCACCACGTCCACCCGGTCGCCCGGCCGCAGCAGCCGTACGGTCTCCGCGTCCGCGATGCGTACCGGCGCCGACACCAGGCGTACCGGGGGCGAGGCCCGCTCCCGGGCCGCCGCCCGCGCCGTACCGCCACCCGGCTCCGCGCCGCCGCCGCCGGCGAACCCGGAGACGGCCAGCGCGGCCGCCGTCAGCGCCAGCCCCGCCGCCAGCGATCTGCGCCGGCGCCACACAGCCCGCCGCAGCCGCTGCCCGGCGCCTCCGCGCACCCGCAGCGGCGGGAACGTCGGCACCCCGTACGGTGCGGGAGCGGGCAGCGGCCCCGGCGAATCATCCGCGCGGGAGGCCGGGGGAGTGGACGGAGAAAGGCAGGAGGAACCGGACGAGCGCATCGCGAACACCGCCTGTGTACAGGAGCCGATGGGTCGGCCGGCCGCCGCGAACCCCGAGGTCACGGCCGCCGGACAGCCACCACGATGCACCGGTCGCCCGAATCCCGCTGGGCCCTGTGGACCGTCCACCGCATGTGGATAACCCCGTCACCCGCAGGGGCGAGCCGGGCAGCGCCCCCAGGGCGAACCGGCCCCGCCCCCAGGGCGAACCGGCCCCGCCCCCAGGGCGAACCGGCCCCGCCCCCAGGGCGAACCGGCCCCGCCCCCAGGGCGAACCGGCCCCGCCCCCAGGGCGAACCGGCCCCGCCCCCAGGGCGAACCGGCCCCGCCCCCTGGGCGAACCGGCCCCCGCCCACAGTCACGAGCGCCCTACGGCAGAGCGATCCCCGTGTCCATCCCGTCCAGCGCGTGCCCGCACGGGCAGCCCCGGTCCTCCGTCGCCGGCAGCCCCGCCACCGCGTCGAAGAGGACCGAGCGCAGCCGGTCCACATTGGCCGCGAACACCTTCAGCACCTCCTCGTGGGAGACGCCTTCGCCCGCCTCGGCACCCGCGTCCAGGTCGGTGACCAGGGTCATCGTGGTGTAGCAGAGGCCCAGTTCACGGGCGAGCACCGCCTCCGGGTGCCCGGTCATGCCGACCACGGACCAGCCCATCGCCGCGTGCCAGCGCGATTCGGCGCGGGTCGAGAAGCGCGGCCCCTCCACGACCACCAGCGTGCCGCCGTCCACGGCCTCCCAGTCGCGGCCCCGCGCGGCGGCCAGCGCGACCTTGCGGCCCTCGGGGCAGTACGGGTCGGCGAAGCCCAGGTGCACCACGTTCGGCAGGACTCCGTCGACCGGGGTCTCCCCGTCGTAATAGGTCTGCGTCCGGGCCTTGGTGCGGTCCACCAGCTGGTCCGGTACGAGCAGGGTGCCCGGACCGTACTCCGGGCGCAGGCCGCCCACCGCGCACGGCGCGAGCACCTGGCGTACGCCGACCGAGCGCAGCGCCCACAGGTTGGCGCGGTAGTTGATGCGGTGCGGGGGCACGTGGTGGCCCCGGCCGTGCCGGGGAAGGAAGGCGACCCGGCGGCCGCCGGTCTCGCCCAGGAACACGGAGTCGCTGGGGTCTCCGTAGGGGGTTTCCACGCGGACCTCGGTGACGTCCTCCAGGAAGGAGTAGAGCCCCGAGCCGCCGATCACGCCGATCTCTGCGTTCGCCATGACCGTCACACTAAGCGCCGCCCGCCGCGCCCCGGAAGGCGGGCACGGGGACGCGAAAACCCCGCCGAGGCGCTCGGCGGGGTCTGCGGGAAATCGTGGGGCGGCCGGGAGAGCCGGAGGCTCAGGCGGCCGACGAACCGCTCGTCGAGGAAGAGGACGAGGACGACGAGGACGACGACGCGGACGCCGGAGCGGCCGAGGACTTCGTGTCCGACGACGTCGAGGAACCGGAGGACGAGGACGATCCGGAACCGGAGGCCTTCGAGGCGGAGGAGGCAGGCGTGCTGCTCGACGAGGAGCCGCGGCTGTCGTTCCGGTAGAAGCCGGAACCCTTGAAGACGATGCCGACCGCCGAGAACACCTTCTTCAGGCGTCCTTCGCAGTTCGGGCACACCGTGAGGGCGTCATCGGTGAACTTCTGCACCGCTTCGAGGCCCTCGCCACACTCGGTGCACTGGTACTGGTAGGTCGGCACTTTGTTCCTCCTGGCACTCTGACTCGATGAGTGCTAACGACGCTCCATAGTGACGTATTCCGCGGAATCAGTCCACCGTGACCGCGCCGCGGTGACCGATACCACGCGCCACGGTCCGCCCCGAACCGGCCGGCAGAAGCCTGGAACGCAGCGTCACCAGGGTGACGAGCGCCAGCACCGTACCCACCAGCGGCACCAGGAAACCGGCGCTCGAACCGTGGGCGTCGGCGAGCCGTCCGGCCACCGTGACCGCCGCCGCCTGGCCCAGCGCGACCGCGCCCGTCAGCCAGGTGAACGCCTCGGTGCGCGCCGAGCCCGGCACCAGCGCCTCGACCAGCGTGTAGCCGCTGATCAGGGCCGGGGCGATGCAGAGGCCGACCAGCAGGCCCAGCGCGGCGAGCAGCGGCGCCGAGTGCATCGCCCACAGGCCGGACGCGGTCAGCGCCAGGGCGGCGTAACCGGTGATCAGCCGGCGGCGGGGGCCGGACTTCCAGGCGATGGCCCCGCAGGCGATACCGGCCAGCATGTTGCCGGCGGCGAAGATCCCGTACAGCACGCCGTTCGCGCCAGGGTTGCCGATCTCCTCGGAGAACGCGGTCAGCGAGACCTGCATGCCGCCGAAGACCGAGCCGATGCCGAGGAAGGCCACCGCCAGCACCCGTACGCCGGGTACGGACAGCGCGGAGGTGTGTGGTTCGGCGCCGGGCAGGGCGCGGTCGCGGACGGGCGGCTGGGTGGCGCGGCGCGCGGCGAAGAGCAGCCCGCCCAGCAGGGTGAGCGCGGCCTCCGCGATCAGCCCGGCCGCCGGGTGCACGCCGGTGCACAGCGCGGTGGCGAGCACGGGCCCGATGACGAAGGTGAACTCGTCCGTCACCGACTCGAACGCGGCGGCCGTGGCCAGCAGCGGCGATGCCTCGCGGCCGGGCGCCGCGCCCAGCAGGGCCGCCCAGCGGGCCCGCACCATGGGGCCGACCTGCGGGACGGAGGCGCCGGTGGGGACGGCCGCGGCGAACAGCGCCCACAGGGGCGCGTCCGCCAGGGCGAGCACCACCAGGAGCGAAACGGCGGCGGCGTGCACGAGGACGCCGGGCAGCAGGACGGCCCGCTGGCCGAACCGGTCGGCGAGCTTGCCGGTCTGCGGGGCGAACAGGGCCATGGAGACCCCGGTGACGGCCGCGACGGCGCCCGCGCTGCCGTACGAGCCGGTGGTGTGCTGCACCAGCAGCACGATGCCGATCGTGAGCATCGCGAAGGGTTGCCGTGCGGCGAAGCCGGGAAGGAGGAAGGTCCACGCACCGGGGGTGCGCAGCAACTGCCCGTATCCGGGGCGGTCGGAGACCGTGGACGCCACGGTCCTTGCCTTTCTGCCGCCTGGTGGCCGTGCTCCCCGTGGTCTCCGGCGCATGCGTGCGGGCCGGGTGGGGGCTGCCGAGAGCTGTCCTCTTCGCGCGGAACTGCGGTAGATGCCGGGCGCTCGCTGCCGGTGCGCGCTGCGCGGCCGGTACGGAGGACGCCACGACCGCCATACGGTCGCGCCAGCTCTGCGTCAGGCAGAGTTGGTCGATCAATCGGTGGTTCTGGGTTTCCTTCATGCTACAGGGAGGAAGGGCGGCGCTCCTGTGATTGTGGGCGCACCGCCCTCCGTCGCCTGCGAACAGGGTGCGGGCTCAGTGATGGGCCTTCGCGTCGCGTTGCTGCGGCTCCTGTTTCGCGGTTCCGTTCTTGGCGGCCTCCTGTTTCGCCGCCACGCGCCTGGCACTCTCGCGCTTCTTCGTCTCGTCCGCCTTGCCGAGCTTCTTCACCGTCTTGAGCGCCCCGCCGAGCTGTGGCCCGGCGGGCTCCTGGCCCGCCGGATGCCCGCCGGGCGTCCCGAGCCAGCCGGCCAGCTTGCCGCCCTCGGCGACCGCGCGCAGCCGGGCCTCGGCGGCGTCGCGCACCGGGTCGGTGGTCACGACGAGCAGTTCGTCGCCGCGCCGCAGCACCGTGGAGGGCGAGGGCACGAAGCTCTCGTTGTCGCGCACCACGAGGGTGACGGCGGCGCCCGCCGGCATGCGCAGTTCCCCGATCTCGACGCCGTGCATCTTCGACTCGGCGGGGATGGCGACGGACAGCAGATGTCCGCGCAGCCGTTCCAGGGGTGCCGATTCGATGCCCAGGTCGGACGCCTCGGACGGGCTGTCGCCGAGGTGCAGCGCCTTGGCGAGCCAGGGCAGCGTCGGGCCCTGGATGAGGGTGTAGACGACGACCAGGACGAACACGATGTTGAAGACCCGCGTCGAACCCTCGATCCCGGACACCATGGGAATGGTCGCCAGGATGATGGGTACGGCGCCGCGCAGCCCGGCCCATGACATGAGGGCCTTCTCCTGCCAGGGCAGCCGGAACGGCAGCAGCGAGATGAAGACCTCCAGCGGCCGGGCCACCACGGTCAGCACCAGGCCCACGACGACGGCCGGCCAGAAGTCGTCCAGCAGGTCGTGCGGGGTGACCAGCAGGCCGAGCAGGACGAACATGCCGATCTGGGCGAGCCAGCCGAGCCCGTCCGCGAAGCCGCGGGTGGCCGGCCAGTGCGGCAGTTTGGCGTTGCCGAGGATCATCGCCGCGAGGTAGACGGCGAGGAATCCGCTGCCGTGCAGCATGGCGCCCGCCGCGTACGCGGACACCGCGATGGCCATGACGGCGATCGGGTACAGACCGGATGCGGGCAGGGCGACATGGCGCAGCCCGTACGAGCCGAGCCAGCCCACGGCGATGCCGATGACCGCGCCGATGGCCAGCTCCAGGGCTATCTCGCCGACCAGTACGTACCAGCTGTCCACCTCGCCGACCGTCGAGAAGGCGACGACGAGGATGACCACGGGGGCGTCGTTGAAGCCGGATTCGGCCTCCAGGACGCCGGTGATGCGGGAGGGCAGCGGGACTTTGCGCAGCACGGAGAAGACGGCGGCGGCGTCCGTCGAGGAGACGACCGCGCCGATGATGAGCGCCTGGCGCCACTCCAGACCGACCAGGTAGTGGGCTCCGGCCGCGGTCACGCCCACGCTCACGCCGACGCCGACGAGCGACAGCATCACGGCTGCGGGCAGCGCCGGTCTGATCTCTTTCCACTTCGTGCCGAGGCCGCCCTCGGCGAGGATCACGACGAGGGCCGCGTACCCGATGACCTGCGTGAGTTCCGCGTTGTCGAACTTGACGTCGAAGAAGCCGTCCTGGCCCAGGGCGATGCCGATGCCCAGGTACAGGAGCAGGCTGGGGAGCCCGCTGCGGGACGAGACGCGTACCGCCACTACGGCGACGAGCAGAACGAGCGAGCAGACGAGCAGGAGTTCGTTGAGCGTGTGGACAGTCAGTGGCCGGTCCTTTCCTGCGTACGCCTGCCGGATCGTCTTCCGGCGGCCAGTACTTCGTTACCTTACCTAATCTTTAACGTTTTCTTGATGCGTTCGAGTATTCGTACGATCGCTACGCAATTCGAGCCATCCTGATACCGCGTCCGAGTGGCGTGCGCGCTGCGCCTATGGTTGCTCCTGCACTCCCAGGACCGCCCTGCCCTCGAAGGACAGCGATGCCCGCCACAACAACCGCCACTTCCGGAGCCACCGGTACCGCCGGTAGCGGGCCGCGCAAGAAGAAGAAGGGGCGACGCGCCCGCCTCCTCGTGATCGTCCTGGTGCTGGCGCTCATCGCGGGCATCGGTTACGGAGCGTACTGGTCCGTTTCCACCGTGCGTGCCTCGTACCCGCAGACCAGCGGGACCATCCGCATCGACGGGCTCGACGGCAACGTCGAGGTCAAGCGCGACGGCTACGGCATCCCGCAGATCTACGCGGACTCCGACACCGACCTGTTCCGCGCCCAGGGCTTCGTCCAGGCGCAGGACCGCTTCTGGGAGATGGACGTCCGCCGCCACCTGACGGCCGGCCGGCTCTCCGAGATGTTCGGTTCCGGCCAGGTCGAGACGGACTCCTTCCTGCGCACGCTCGGCTGGCGCAAGGTCGCGCAGGAGGAGTACGACACCGTCCTGTCCAAGGAGACCAAGAAGAACCTCCAGGCGTACGCGGACGGCGTCAACGCCTACCTCAAGGGGCGCGACGGCAAGGGCATCTCCGTCGAGTACGCCGCGCTCGGCCTCACCAACGACTACAAGCCCTCGGAGTGGACCCCGGTCGACTCGGTCGCGTGGCTGAAGGCGATGGCCTGGGACCTGCGCGGCAACATGCAGGACGAGATCGACCGCTCGCTGATGACCAGCCGGCTCGACGCCGACCAGATCAAGCAGCTCTACCCCGATTACCCGTACGACAAGCACGAGCCGATCGTCACCGAGGGCGCGGTCTCCTCGCTCACCGGCAAGTTCGACCCGAAGGCGACCGACACCGGCACCGTCGACCCGAACACCGTGGCGGGCGCGACCCAGGGCCTCAGCACCCAGCTCGGCGCACTCTCCGACACCCTCGACGAGATCCCCGCGCTGCTCGGCCCGAACGGCAACGGCATCGGCTCGAACTCCTGGGTGGTCGCCGGCAAGTACACGACCACGGGCAAGCCGCTGCTGGCCAACGACCCGCACCTGGCGCCGATGCTGCCGTCCCTCTGGTACCAGATGGGCCTTCACTGCCGGCAGGTCTCCGAAACCTGCAAGTACGACACCGCCGGCTACACCTTCTCCGGCATGCCCGGTGTGATCATCGGCCACAACCAGGACATCGCCTGGGGCTTCACCAACCTCGGCGCCGACGTCACCGACCTGTTCCTGGAGAAGGTCACCACCGACGGCTACCTGTACGACGGCAGGACGAAGCCCTTCACCGTCCGCGAGGAGACCATCAAGGTCGCCGGCGGCAAGGACCGGCACATCACCGTCCGCGAGACCAACAACGGCCCGCTGGTCTCCGACCGCAGCGGCGAGCTGGAGAAGGTCGGCCAGAAGGCGCCCGTCACCAACTCCGCCCCGGACCGCGCGGACGGTTACGCCGTCGCCCTGAAGTGGACCGCGCTGGAGCCCGGCCACTCCATGGACGCCGTCTTCGAGCTGAACCGCGCCAAGGACTTCACGAGCTTCCGCCAGGCCGCCCGGCACTTCGAGGTTCCCTCCCAGAACCTGATCTACGCCGACACCAAGGGCAACATCGGCTACCAGGCCCCCGGCAAGATCCCGGTCCGCGAGAAGGGCGACGGCACCACGCCCAGCCCCGGCTGGTCGTCGGAGTACGGCTGGAAGAAGGACCCGATCCCGTTCGACGAGCTGCCCTACGAGTACAACCCGGAGCGCGGCTACATCGTCACCGCCAACCAGGCCGTGATCGACGAGGACGAGTACCCGTACCTGCTGACGAAGGACTGGGGCTACGGCAGCCGCAGCCAGCGGATCAACGACCTCATCCAGTCGAAGCTCAAGGGCGGCGGCAAGATCTCGACCGAAGACATGCAGAAGATGCAGATGGACAACACCAGCGAGATCGCCGCGCTTCTGGTGCCCGAACTGCTCAAGATCAACATCGCCGACAAGGACGTCCGCGAGGCGCAGAAGCTGCTGGAGGGCTGGGACTACACCCAGGAGGCCGACTCGGCCGCCGCCGCCTACTTCAACGGCGTCTGGCGCAACATCCTCAAGCTGGCCTTCGGCGACAAGCTGCCCAAGGAGCTGCGCGTCGAGGGCGAGTGCCTGAACGTTCGTCCCCCCAAGAGCTCCGGCCCGGTGGACGAGCAGGAACGCCTGGTGCGCGAGTGCGGCCGGCGCTCCCCGGACTCCGCCCAGCCGGACGGCGGCGACCGCTGGTACCAGGTCGTCGCGAACCTCATGGACAAGCCGGACAGCGAGTGGTGGAAGTCGCCCAGGAGCCGTAAGGACAAGGCGACCGAGACCCGCGACGAGCTGTTCGCCCGTGCCATGGAGGACGCCCGCTGGGAGCTGACCGCCAAGCTCGGCAAGGACATCACCACCTGGAACTGGGGCCGGCTGCACCGGCTGACCCTCAAGAACCAGACGCTGGGCACCGAGGGCCCCGGAATCATCCAGCGGCTCCTCAACCGCGGCCCCTGGGAGCTCGGCGGCGGCGAGGCCGCGGTCAACGCCACCGGCTGGAACGCGGCCGGCGGCTACGAGGTCGTCTGGGTGCCGTCGATGCGGATGGTCGTCAACGTGGGGGACTGGGACAAGTCCCGCTGGATCAACCTCACCGGCGCCTCCGGGCACGCGTTCAGCGCGCACTACACCGACCAGACCGACAAGTGGGTCAACGGTGAACTGCTGCCCTGGGCCTACGGCACGAACGCCGTGGCCGGGACGACGACGGACACGCTGACCCTCAAGCCGTAGCGGGTCCGCCGTCAGGCCGTAGCAGGCGCCCCCGAGGGCCCCCGGTGCTTCAGTTCACGCCGAAGCGCCGGGGGCCCTCGGGTGTCACCACCGCGTGAACGGGGAAGTCGTGCGGCTCCGCCGGGACCCGCGCGGCCACCTCGTTCGCGTACAGCAGCACGATCAGCGCGGGGGCGGCCCCGGCGGCCGTCAGGCGCGCCAGCACCCGGTCGTAGCTGCCGCCGCCGCGCCCGAGTCGCATGCCGCGCGCGTCCACCGCGAGGCCGGGCAGCAGCACCGCGTCCGCATCGAGCACCGCGTCGGGGCCCAGTCGCTCACCGGTGGGTTCGAGCAGCCCGCGCCCCGCCTTCGCGAGCCCCTCCGCCCCCTCGTACGCCGCCCAGTCCAGGTCGTTGTCGGCCAGCAGCACCGGCAGCAGCACCCGGACACCCCGCGCGCGCAGCGCGTCCAGCAGCGCGCGGGTGCCCGGTTCGCGGCCCACCGAAACGTACGCGGCGACGGTACGGGCCCCGGCCAGCTCCGGGAGTTCCAGCGCGTGGCGGGCGAGCACTCCGGCGTACCGCTCGACGTCCTGGTCCGTCAGGAGACGGCGGGCGGCGAGCAGTTCGCGCCGCAGGAGCGCCTTTGCGGACATGTCGGTGTTCAACGGGGTACCTGCCGGGCTCTCGTATAGGAATAAATGAGGACAAAGTTAACCGGAAGCTCATCTTCCGCCCATGCCGCACCGCTAGGGTTCAGCGCATGACCCAGTCGAACCCCAGGATCAGCAAGGCCGTCATCCCGGCGGCGGGCCTCGGAACCCGCTTCCTTCCGGCCACCAAGGCCACCCCCAAGGAGATGCTGCCTGTCGTCGACAAGCCTGCCATCCAGTACGTGGTCGAGGAAGCGGTGGCCGCCGGGCTGCACGACGTCCTCATGGTCACCGGACGCAACAAGCGCCCCCTGGAGGACCACTTCGACCGGAACTACGAGCTGGAGTCGGCGCTGACCCGCAAGGGCGACGCCGACCGGCTGCGCAAGGTCCGCGAGTCCACCGACCTCGCCACCATGCACTACGTCCGCCAGGGCGACCCCAAGGGCCTCGGGCACGCCGTCCTGTGCGCCGAACCGCACGTCGGGGACGAGCCCTTCGCGGTGCTCCTCGGCGACGACCTGATCGACCCGCGCGACCCCCTGCTGACCCGGATGACCGAGATCCAGGAGCGCGAGGGCGGCAGTGTCATCGCGCTGATGGAGGTCCCGCCCGCGATGATCCGCCAGTACGGCTGCGCCGCCGTGGAGCCCACGCCCGACGCGGACGTCGTGCGGATCACCGGCCTGGTCGAGAAGCCCGAGCCCGCCGACGCGCCCAGCAACCTCGCCGTGATCGGCCGCTACGTCCTGGACCCGGCGGTCTTCGGCATACTGCGCCGGACCGAACCGGGCCGGGGCAACGAGATCCAGCTCACCGACGCGCTGCAACTGCTCGCCGAGGACGAGAAGGCCGGCGGCCCCGTGCACGGCGTCGTCTTCAAGGGCCGCCGCTACGACACCGGGGACCGCAGCGACTATCTGCGTGCCATTGTCAGACTCGCGTGCGAACGTGAAGATCTGGGGCCGGAGTTCCGCAGCTGGCTCCGCCGGTACGTCACCGAGGAGATGTAACACGTTGAGCAGCACGATCTGGTCGGTGGACGAGCACCTGGAAGACATCCTCGCCGCGGTGAAGCCGCTCGAACCCATCGAGCTGCAACTGCCCGAGGCCCAGGGCTGCGTCCTCGTCGAGGACGTCGTGGTGGAGATCGCCCTGCCGCCCTTCGACAACAGCTCGATGGACGGTTACGCGGTCCGCGTCGCCGATGTCGAGGGCGCCACGGAGGAGTTCCCCGCCGTCCTCACGGTCGTCGGTGACGTCGCCGCCGGGGACGACGGACTCGGCGCCGGCCGGCGCCTGGGCCCCGGCGAGGCCGCCCGCATCATGACCGGCGCCCCGCTCCCGGAGGGCGCCGAGGCCGTCGTGCCCGTCGAGTGGACCGACGGCGGTACGGGCGAGGGCCCGGCCGCCGCGATGCGCGCCCACAGCCAGGCCCCCGAGGGCGCCGGCGGCGAGGTCCGGGTGCACCGCCCGGTCGAGCCCCGCGCCCATGTCCGGGACCGGGGCAGCGACGTCCGCCCCGGTGACCTCGCGCTCACGGCGGGCACGGTGATCGGGCCGCCGCAGATCGGGCTGCTCGCCGCGATCGGCCGCTCCACCGTCACCGTACGGCCCCGACCGCGCGTCGTCGTCCTGTCCACCGGCAGCGAACTCGTGCAGCCCGGCGGCGAGCTGACGCCCGGCCGGATCTACGACTCCAACAGCTTCGCGCTCACCGCCGCCGCCCGCGACGCCGGAGCCATCGCCTACCGCGTCGGCGCCGTCGCCGACGACGCCGAGACCCTGCGCGCCACCATCGAGGACCAGCTCATCCGCGCCGACCTCGTCGTCACCACGGGCGGCGTCAGCGTCGGCGCGTACGACGTCGTCAAGGAGGCCCTGTCCGCCGTCGGCGACGAGGACGGGACGGGCGGCGGCGGGGTCGACTTCCGCAAGCTCGCCATGCAGCCGGGCAAACCGCAGGGCTTCGGCTCCATCGGCCCCGACCACACCCCGCTGCTCGCCCTTCCCGGCAACCCGGTCTCCAGCTACGTCTCCTTCGAGCTGTTCGTCCGCCCCGCGATCCGTACGCTGATGGGCCTGTCCGAGACCGGCCGCCCCACGGCGAAGGCCGTGCTGGCCACCGACAAGGCCCTGTCCTCACCGGCCGGGAAGCGCCAGTTCCTGCGTGGCACGTACGACGCCGAGGCCGGCACCGTGACTCCGGTCGGCGGTTCCGGATCGCATCTGATCGCCGCGCTCGCCCAGGCGGACGCGCTGATCGTGCTGCCCGAGGACGTCACATCGGCCGAGCCCGGCGCCGACACCGAGGTGATCCTGCTCCGCTGACCGGGGCTCCGTGGCGGTACGGTATTTGGCGCTGTGCCGTCCGGGGGACACCCCCCGGCCCCCGGACCCGCGCCCCGGTGCGGCGCCGGGGAATCCGGCGCCCTACCGCTAGGCGGAGTGAGTTGAGTACGCAGAACAGGCTGACGCACATCGACGAGGCGGGCGCCGCCCGTATGGTGGACGTCTCCGGGAAGGACGTCACCGCGCGCGTCGCCCGCGCCGCCGGCCGGGTCCTCGTGTCGCCGCGTGTGATCGAACTGCTCCGGGGCGAAGGGGTCCCCAAGGGCGACGCCCTCGCCACCGCGCGGATCGCGGGCATCATGGGCGCCAAGCGCACCCCGGACCTCATCCCCCTCTGCCACCCGCTGGCCGTCTCCGGCGTCGGCGTCGAGCTGACCGTGGCCGACGACGCCGTTGAGATCAGCGCCACGGTGAAGACCACCGACCGCACCGGCGTCGAGATGGAGGCCCTGACCGCCGTGTCCGTGGCCGCGCTCACCGTCGTGGACATGGTCAAGGCGGTCGACAAGGCGGCGGTCATCACGGACATCCGGGTGGAGTCGAAGTCGGGCGGCAAGTCCGGCGACTGGGTACGCGCCCGGGAGACCGGGGCCGACGCGTGAGCGCCGCCGCGCCGCCGTCCCCGTACCGCGCCCTCGTCGTGACCGCGTCCAACCGCGCGTCCGCCGGGGTCTACGCCGACCGGGGCGGGCCGCTGATCGCCGAGGCGCTGACCCGGCTCGGCTTCACCGTCGACGGCCCGCAGGTCGTGCCGGACGGCGACCCCGTCGAGCGGGCCCTGCACGCCGCCGCTGCCGCCGCGTACGACGTGGTCGTCACCACCGGCGGTACGGGCATCTCGCCCACCGACCGGACCCCCGAGGCCACCCGCCGCGTCCTGGACCACGAGATCCCCGGCATCCCCGAGGCGATCCGCGCCGAGGGCCGCGACAAGGTCCCCACCGCCGCCCTCTCGCGCGGCCTGGCCGGCGTCGCCGGGCGCACCCTGATCGTCAACCTCCCCGGCTCCACCGGCGGGGTGCGCGACGGGCTCGCCGTCCTGGAACGGCTCCTCGTACACGCCGTCGACCAGCTGCGCGGCGGCGACCACCCCCGACCGGGGAGCCCGAGCTGAACGTCCCGACCTGGCCGGTGAACCTGGCGGACGGCGATGTCGCCCTCCGGCCCATCAGACTGCGCGACCAGCGCGAGTGGCGCGAGGTCAACCGGCGCAACCGCGACTGGCTGCGCCCCTGGGAGGCGACGGTGCCGCCACCCGCGCCCGGCGGGCCGGTCGCCCAGCGGCCCACGTACCGCCAGATGATCCGCCATCTGCGCTCCGAGGCCAACGCCGGCCGGATGCTGCCGTTCGCCATCGAGTACCGGGGGCGGCTCGTCGGCCAGCTGACCGTCGCCGGGGTCACCTGGGGCTCGATGTGCTCCGGGCACGTCGGCTACTGGGTGGACCGGGACGTGGCCGGGCGCGGGGTGATGCCGACCGCCGTCGCGCTCGCCGTCGACCACTGTTTCCAGGTGGTCGGGCTGCACCGCATCGAGGTGTGCATTCGCCCCGAGAACGGGCCGAGCCGGCGGGTCGTGGAGAAACTCGGATTCCGTGAGGAGGGGCTGCGTCCGCGATATCTCCACATCGACGGCGCCTGGCGGGACCACCTCATCTACGCGCTCACGGCGGAGGAGGTGCCGGACGGGCTGCTGCGCAGATGGCACCGGTCGCGGCCGGCTCCGCGCCGGGCGGAGCAGGCGCGTCCGGAGCGTCCGGAGAACCCGCCGCCCGCATAATAGAAAATGCGTTCGATTTAATTCAGCCGGTTACCTGTCTGGTGATCGGAACAATCACAAAAAAAGTCCGCGATATCGGCCGGATCGTGCGACACACCGCGCCAATTGGCGGATGCCTCCGAGCAAACCCCTCTACGGTGTGAGATGTGAGCAGCAGCGGCCTCATCTACGCAGTCATCGTCGGGGCCTGGGCCGCCTACTTGGTGCCGATGTGGCTCCGCAGGCAGGACGAGCTGAACGAAGAGCGTCCGACCGAGCGCTTCAGCACCGCCATCCGGCTGCTCTCCGGCCGGGCGGCGATGGAGCGCCGGTACGCCAAGGGGCTGGGGGATCGCACCGGGGACGAGGCGGCGTCCGACGCCGACCCGGACGTGAGCACGGACCGATTGGATTCCGTGGACGTCCGGGCCTTCGCCGCGCCTCCGGCGCACACCGAGGTCCGGATGCACGACCCGGCCGGTGCGCCCGAGCGCGGCCCGCGCAAGCGGGAGGGCGTCCAAGGCGCCCCGAGTGCTTCGGGCGCACCGGGCACCTCGCGCGCCCCCGGCTCCGCCCGGCGCGCGCGCCCCGGCGGCATCGACGCGGAACGCGCCCGACGCGCCCAGCGCCTCCAGGTGCTCGCCCGGCGCCGGCGCACCACCGTCGTCCTCTTCCTCGCCTTCACGCTCGGCGCGATCGTCGCGGCGGTCGGGGGCCTGCGCTTCCTGTGGGCGCCCGCGGTCCCGGCCGTGCTGCTCAGCGCGTACATCGCGCATCTGCGGGCGCACGAGCGGCGGCGGTTCGCGTTCACGATGGACCAGCGGCGCGCCGAGGTGGCCGCCCAGCGGCTCCGCGAGAACCGCCCGCGCCGCCATCAGCCCGCCGCGACCGCCCCGGCCGAGGCCGACGAGGACTCCGAGCCGCGCCACCCGGCCCCCGAGCCCGCCCCCACGGTCTCCCCGCAGGAGGCCGGCCGCCGCGCTCTGGTCGAGCAGACGGACCACGCGGAGTGGGTGGACCAGCAGCGCGACCGCGGCCCGGCCCAGGGCGACAGCTGGGAGCCCGTCCCCGTCCCCCTGCCCACGTACGTCACCGCCCCGGTCGCCCCGCGCGCCACGGGCGGGGTCGAGGTCGGCAACCCGGAGACGTGGAGCGCGGCCCGCTCCAGCACCGCCGAACCGGCCCAGCAGGACACCGCGACGCCCGCCGACGACCCGGCGCCGCGCCGCCGCTCCCCGCAGTCCCGCCGCTCCCGCGACCGGGGCCGCACGCCGCTCTTCGACCAGTACGAGGACGGCGACCGCCCCCGCGCGGCCAACGAGTGACCCCGCGCCGGACAGCCGCGGCACCCGCCACGGCTGACCAGCGCGGAACGGATTTCCGAGCACCCCGTGGAGGGTGCTAGAGTTTCACACGTCGCAAGGGCCTGTGGCGCAGTCTGGTAGCGCACCTCGTTCGCATCGAGGGGGTCTGGGGTTCAAATCCCCACAGGTCCACGCACGTCAAAGCCCCTACCGGGTTCATCCGGTAGGGGCTTTGAGCTGTCGTACAGCAGTGGAGTACAGCAACTACGCGGGCTCTTGCTGACCCAAGTGCTTGCCCAGCTTCCGCAGCGCCTTTCGCGTCGCCTCGGACGGAACGTGGGTGTACACCTCCATCGTGACTGCGATCTTGCTGTGCCGAAGGATCTGCATGGCGATCCTCGGGTGCACGTCCAGGGCAGCAAGGAGCGAACCGCAGGTGTGCCGGGTGTCATGCAGACGAATTCTGCGGACGCCGGCTTCGCGGAGCGATCGGTGAACGACCGGTTGAAGTTCCTCGGCTCAATCGGAGTGCCGTACCGCGTGGTGAAGACGAAATCCGAGTCCGACCACAGTTCTCCAGCCGCCTGCATGGCTGCCTCCTGCCCCTTCCTGTGGAGCTGAAGCGCCGTCACGCAGATCTGCGGCAGCGGCAGCGTGGCCGACGATGCCTCGGTCTTCGTCTCGCCGTGCACATGCATGGCATACGTCTCGGCGGTCTTCGGCTTCAGATCCGGCTGTACGACCTCCTTCAACCACCGTGCAAGGTAGGCGCCGAGTGTCGGGGGCGAGGTAGCAACCGGGCCCTTCTTCGCTTCGCCGTGGAGCCTGATCCACTTGTCGTGGACCTCCTCACGGGTCTTGCCGTAGGTGTACTTCCGGGCCCGCTTCCCGTCCGGCTTGGTGACCCAGACGTACGCTGCGCAGCCGTTCTTGTACGGGTGGATGGACCCTTCCCCGTTGCCGCGCTTGCCGCCCACCCCTCGGCATCGGCGGTGACACGGCGGACGTAGTCGTCGACCCAGACCGGGAGGATGCGGCGGGCGCGGCCAATCTTCACCGAGCGGATCTCTCCGGTGGTGACAAGCATCTTGGTCTTGGAGCGGCCGAAGCCCAGCATCTCGGCCACCTCGGCGGTGGCGTACCACTGGAAGTCGGTTGCCGGTGCTGGTCTGCCTTGAGGCGAGTCATGACGAACTCTGGTCGTGCGTGAGCAAGCGTAATGTGCGGCACTCGGCCGACCCTAATTCGATCTACTTTGCTGAGAGCGACTTGCTTCGGTATCGGACGAGGTTCCCACCGACAGGCCGGAGAGTTACAGGTTTCTCTACCTCATCAAAGCACCCGGCTGCGCTCCGCTCCGCCCGGCGCGCTTCCCGGCTCTGGCCGCGCCCGCGCTCCTGCCTTCGGCCCGCTCGGCGCCTCCGACGCCGACGCGCGCCCACACGTGGATAGGGCCGAGGGCCATGGGTCGATCACCGTGCAGAACAGCCACGTTCAGAACAAGCCTCCGGCAGGGCGCTCAGGCTCCGAGATGGCGGGGGCCCGGTGCGCGAGTGCCGGCCGTGAGTGGCTGGTGCGGGGGCTCCCATCCCGTCTGCCGTTGGCCCAGGAACCACGCCTGCTCCACGGTGGTGTGGGTCGACGGCAGACGGGATGGGAGCTGGGGGGAGAGTGGTGGCTGAGGAGAGCGGCCGTCTAAACCCGCGGCCACTCAACGCACCAGTTGAATGACCCCAGAGTAGTCACGATGCCGGTGATGCTAGGGTTTTCACCCTGATCATCAGGAGGCTTACTGTGGGTAGTCGAATCAACATCATTGAGGACGGTGTCGTACCAGCTATCCCTAAAACGACCTTCCAGGTCGTGGACCTCTTCTCCGGGGGCGGAGGTATGAGCTTCGGATTTCACGCTCATCCGCACTTCGAGGTGATCGGAGCGGCTGACGCCCAGCTGGGAAAGCCAAGTAGCCCAAAGGGCTCGCTGGCGTGTAATACCACCTATGAAGCCAACATTGGGATCACTCCAGTCGAAACCGATTTGGGGACAGCGGACCCTCAATCGTTGATGCGATCCATGGGTGTGACATCGCCGATCGATATCCTGTCCGCCTGTCCTCCATGCACAGGATTCTCGCGCACGAACGCGAAGAATCATCTGGAAGACGACAAGCGGAACAGTCTGGTCGGACGCACTATTGTCTACGTTGACGCCTTTCAGCCGCGAATCGTTGTGATGGAGAACGCCAGGGAACTCCTTCAAGGGCGTTGGGCTCATCACTTTGAGATCCTGAGAAAGGACCTTGAGGCTCGCGGATATACCGTTCACGCTCAGAACCATTTTCTGAACAGGTTCGGCCTCCCGCAGGTTCGTGAGCGAAGCCTTGTCATTGCAGTTGCTCCGGGTCTCGATCTACGCACCCTCGAGGATGCATGGGCCGGTCGCACGCTGACTCAGGAGGCCACGAGTGTGCGACGCGCCCTCAACGGCCTGCCATCGATTAATGCGGGCGATGCGCACCCGGACGATGATGCACACGCGTCTCCGAGCTTTCATTCTGCAGCAACGCTGGGACGCCTACAAAAGATCCCTCATGACGGAGGATCTTGGCGGGACCTTTTGCGTGTTCCGGACGGGACTGAATACCTGACTCCTGCCATGCTTAAGTCCGTGGCCAAGAAGGACTTCGGCAGTTTTCCCGACGTCTACGGGCGTATGGCGTGGGACCGGCCGGCGCCCACCATTAAGCGAGAATGCGCGCATGTGGGGAACGGCCGCTACTCTCACCCTGCAGAGGATCGCCTATGCTCGGTTCGAGAGCTTGGAATCCTCAACGGCTTTCCGCGAACCTATAAGTTCGAAGGTGCGAGCCTTAGTAATAAGTACAGGCATATTGGTGATGCGGTACCTCCTCTCATTAGTTACCAACTTGCTTCGGTATGCCACTGGATCCTCACAGGACAGCGGCCTGGCGTCGACGACATGATCCTGCCGGGCACGCATCTTCGCCCCGAGGACATTCGAGAGGCTGATGACTCCCTCTCCGGCAATGACACGGGCGAAGCTGCTCAGGCGCGAGAGTTCGTAGCCGTCTAGCCTGCTGAATGACTCACAAGTTTCGCTTTTATCGATCCCGTTAAGAGGACTGCGATGAATAGTGCTGCCCGCACCCAATTGATCGAAAGCATAGCGCAACTCGAAGATCATCAAGCGCATATCGTTCAAAAGGTGGCAGCGCAAATCCAAGGGTCGGCTGATGCCAGAGATGCCTACGCGCTGGTGGCAAAGTGCGACGAAGCGCAACTCAGGCAGATTCGGAATATTGTCGATTCCATGCTGCGTCCCATGGTCGAACTGATCAATCCGCAAAGCGCCCTCGTGTCCAATTCTTTCTCTGCAGAATTTCGAGCCCGCTTGCAGGCTCATCACGGAACCCATGCCACGCCGCTTGACCGGTTGGCGTTTGAGAACGCACTTGCAGCCTCCTGTGCTGCTCAAGGTATGGCTGTCGAAATGGCGCCGAGCAAGACGACTCGCTTTTGGGATCTGCGGGTAGACGGCGAGCAAATCTCGGCCAAGAGCACCAGTGCGAAGGATATTAAGCTTCATGAGCTGCATATCTCAAAACTGAGTGAGGGGGCGTGGATTCAGGACTGCCGGTCAGCCCGAATGCGGTATGACGGTACGATGACTCTGCTCGAAGCGTTTTTGGCGGCGGTGCAGCGCTGGATCGTACTGCGTGCATACCGGCTCAAAAGTGAGCCCGATACCCTCATCTATGAGCTGGTTGAAGTTCCGATGGGTCTGTTCGCTGCCATAGAGCACCTCAAGGTTCAGCACTTCTCGTCCGACTCGCCTCGCATCGATGTGCATGACGAACAAGGGGCGGCGCTACAACTTCTCCTCGACCGCAGCGACTCAAAGGTCACCATCAATAAGATTCCAAAGGATCGCTGCATCGTCCACGGAACTTGGAAACTCGAAGGTGTCTCTTCGGGCCCGTTGATTAAGGGGTAGGTGGCGGGACTAGACGTTCAGCGTGGTGCGAGCCTGATGCGTCCGCCTGCGAAGCAGAGCAGTGCGAACACGTCCCCGAGAGCAGCGCTCACCGACCTCACCGATGGCGGACCCGCCGGAGGCCGCGCGGAATCCTTGGGCAGAGGGCTCGGAGGGACGACGTCGGCGCCGGCTTGCTCATGGACCAGGCCGTTCCGTGTGAAGACATCTTCGAGAGCTATGCGCTCGTACCCGCTGTAGACGGCCAGCGAGAAGACCTGCCACCACCCCTCCAGCTCTGGGTCCATCGACGGCTTGCCGTACCAAAAGCTCGACGGAACGAACCGGAAGGGATCGTGGACGCGCACTGCCGTCAGTGGACCTCCTGGCAGCGGCAACGCACCCTTCTTCCCAGTGGCACCCGCCCTCCGCCGCACCGTGTTCGAGGAGCTTTCGGATGCATGGCAGGTCTCCAGCCCAGCGGATGCCCTCATCGGCATCCCTTGGACTGCGCAGGTGCTGTCAGTGGCCTCTGTCAGGATGCCCCCAGTCAACCTGAGTTGATGGACCTATGGGCGCATTCGGACGGCTGACCCTGGCGGGCGAACGTGCTCCGCCTACAGAACGTGCTCCTGCCCAAGCCGCCCGGAGACCAGCTCAGCCTGCTCCGACCCACCGCAACCGTTACTCGAACTCGGAAGGCCGCCATGAGCTGGGACGTGATCCTCCTTCGTCTGCCAGACGACGTCACCTCGGTGCAGGAGATTCCTGCCGACTACACCCCGGACCTGCTCGGCCCACGACACGACGTACTCGCGGCTGTCACCCAGGCCGTTCCCGGTGTTGATCTCACGGACCCCGCGTGGGGTGAACTCTCCGGCCCCACGTGGTCCATCGAGCTCAACATCGGCTCAGAAGACCCTGTGGACTCCGTAATGCTCCACATCCGGGGCTTCGGCGATGACGTGCTGACGCCCGTCCTCCGTCTTGCCGAGGCTCTGCGGTGCAAGGCGCTCGACTGCTCCGAAGGGGACCTGATCACTCCGGGGAAGACGTCGGGCTGGCACGCGTTCCAGCGGTTCCGCGATCGAGTGGTGGGACCCTCCCAGTGATACTTCCTGGTCAAAGCGTCGGCTTCCGCCCCATGCACCCTGGAACCAGAGTGGGCCTGGAAGGCAGGCTTTCGCCCGGTCGGATGGTCACGTCCGATGAGGGCGACGGAGATGTACAGCCCCTGGGGCTCAGCGACGGGCCGACGACGGCCGAGCTGTGGATGCGGATGCACTCCCAGCACACACGCTCCGGCCTGGGGCCATTGTTGCTTGACTCGCTGGACCCGAGCGACAGCGAATTCCGCCCATGGGGATCCGGGGAGGTGTTCCCTGAGCAGATGTTCTCGCCGACAGACCACGGCCCCGTCCGCCTCCTCGAACAGTGGTGGACGACCTATACGGCCGTCGACGAAGACGACATGCTCGATACCGGCAGGCGCCTTGCCGTTACGGCCCGCTTCGGGCAGACATGGCCCGGCCTCGCGTCCCGGCGGGAGACGGTAACGCGTCCCGACCCCCTTGGCCGCCGAGTACGCGCGGACGTTTCTTGCTGACCACCCCCAGACACGTCTCGGGCTGGTCATCGCGGAGTCAGGTGCCGAGGCGCTGACTGTCGCGGGCTGGTCGGGGCCCTGCAACTACGACAACGACACCGCGAAGTCCTCTACGGTCGTCCGAGATTGGGAGCACCGGTTCCGTGCTCGTGTCGTCGCGGTCGGCTTCTCCACGCCGCACCTCAGCATCGCCTCGCCTCCAATGGACGAGCACGAGGCTCTTCTGGTTGCGGCCGAGCACTTCGCCTTCTGCCCAGACAACCTCTGGCAGGGCAGCAGGCCGTACACACTGGCCGCATACGCCGAGCGGATCACCGGTGCCCACCACTGGGACTTCTGGTGGGACTGATCCCCTACCCAGAAGACGTCCGCCCGGGAAGTGGCCTTCAGAGTGCGGCGCTGGGCTGTCAGGCGACGGACGGCAGTCTGTGCCACCAGTGACTGCAGCCGCCGAAGCAGAAGCGCTCGCGGCGCCGCGCGTCGGCGATCGAGAGCACTGCGATCAGCAGCCTGAACGCTTTGCGGCGTTCGTCGAGAGGCGTGAGACCGGCGATCTTTCCCAGTTGTTCGTCGACCCGGCCTCGTGAGATCAGCACGGCGGGCGTATTGCGTCGAGCGCAGCCCGGAACGGCGGATGCTCCCTGGCGCGTCCTCGGTGACTGCGCGCGCCTGGACGCAGTGGTGACGCAGGAACAGCAGCGCCTCGGACTGCTCTTTCTGGCCGAGGCTGTCGAACCATTCGATGCCCTCTGGCATCGGGCGCAGCCCCTGTGCCAGCTTGTTGAGCAGGACGTCGAGTCCGTTCATGACTGCCTCCCGTGGGACGGACGCCGTTCCGCAGCGGTGATCAGGATTCCGAGCAGCACTGCCAGATCGGCAGGCCTTCTGCGTCGTGGACCCATCCGCCGACGCCTCCCTCACTGACCGACCAGTTCCGCAGGCCCATCGGCCGTACGCCCGCCAGGAACTCGGTGACGGGATCCAGCGAGTGCCAGCGATCCTTGCGAACGAGGTCAGCGCTGGGCAGCAGGCGCGCGACAAGGCTCGCCAGTTCCTCCGCCACATCGTCGTCCATCTGGAACGGATGCCGAGCCAGAGCCACATCTGCCCACGTCAGGGTATGTGCCCACAGTTCACTCACCGTCCCACTCTGCCTTGCGTGGTCGCCGACTCGACTCCATATCGACGGGCCGTCCATCAGCGGGAAACGATCTTCGGCCTTTCGGGGGGTGTTCGATTGGGCCACCTGGCCGGGTGCGCATCGGCCCTTCCGAGTAGTCGTTCGTTGATGAAGCGATGCCGCGGCACTTTGATCGGTATCGCTAGGATGCAATATGGAGCGAAAGTGGCGTCTCAGCCAAGGCTGTTGACCCCATAGGCTGGGGGATGTAGTGAGCGGTGAGAACGGGCAGGCCGGACTGCGGGTCGAGAGCGACAGGCTGACTGCCCTCGCCGATGACCTCGAAGCGATGCAGGCACATCTGGACGCTCAGGTGAAGCGCATGGATGCCGTCGTAGACGGGATCGAGGCGGCCTGGCGCGGGCCTGCGGCCGAGGCATACCGGGCCTTGCACCGGGGCGTCGCCGAGGACGCCGTACGCATCCGCATGGTCATCCAGCGCCTTGAACAGGCCGTACGACTGAGCAGGGACGGGTTTTCGGAGCAGGAACTCGATGTCATGGACCGGCTGCGGAAGATCCAGATGGAGACCGATGTACAGGCCGAAGCGGCCGAGCTCTCGACGCCGAATCCGGTAGCCGACGCCGCGCCGAGTCGCATCATCACCGCATTCGGGGTACGGGGGTAATCGATGCCGGACGACGAGCACATAACGGTTGGCTTCGCGACGTTGCAGAGGCTGTCCGGCGACCTCGAGGATATCCTCAAGAAGCTCAACGAGCAGCTGGATTTGTTGTACAGCCGGGCAGAGAAGGTAGTTCTCACCTGGGAAGGAGAGACCCGCGAGGTCTTCATCGATGAGCTCGACAAGTGGGGCCACTCGGCCCAAGACCTGCGGGCGTCGCAGAAGTGGCTGCATGAGGTCGTCACCAAGGGACATATCAACTACGCGGCGGCACACCGTGCAGTACTGCGGGGCTGGGGCGCCGGCTGATGACGGGTGCGGGCTCCGGGACTGGGCAGGGCACACAGGGCCCAGCCCAGAACGGCACCATTGATGTCAAGCCGTCGGACCTGTTCCGAGTCGCGGGCGGCGTGGCGATGCAGCAGCCGCTGATGGACAGAGCTGCCAAGGCACTCCTGGACGAGCTGAGGAAGTACCCGGACGCCGGCGGCTATGGCGCCGCTCCCGAGGCTTTCGCCGCCTCTTACGTAAAGGTTGGCAACCGCTTCCTCGAAGTATGGGCGAGAAGTGTTGTCAGCATCGGCGGCGCCGCGGTGGGCTTCACCTCCACGGCCAACAACTACGCCCGGGCGGAGGCGGCCAACGACGTCACGGGCCAGACGACCGCGGTCACTCAGGCACTTCCCGCGGTCATCGAGAGGGCGCCGGACTACGGGGCCGTGCCGAATCTGAAGTGGGGTGACGACGACGGCGGCGATGGGTGGATCCGCTCCCTGCTCGAATGGGTGCCGGGTCCGATCCGTGACGTGCTGCGCCCGGTCGTGAAGCACGCCTTCCGAATGGGCAAGGTTGCTGAGGTCTACCCGTACCCGCAGCAGCACTACCTCAACTCGCTGTCCGAGGCATGGATGGCGACGACTATGACCCTCTCCATGGCCGAGAGCGGCCTGACAGGCAACGTCAGCAGTATCACGCGGCAGAGCAACAGCGAGTGGTACGACGCCATGCGTCAGTTCTGCAGCTCGCTGTGGGGAACGACAGCGTGGGGAGCGAGTACCGCAGGCTACGAGTGGAAGCATGACTCGGCCTCGTCGGCTACCGCCACGCATCCGGTGATGACGGTGCTGTTCGATACCGCCCAGAAGGTCGGCGATCTGCTCTATCAGTTCGCCGAAGCAGCGGTGTACGTCAACGGTGCGGTCTGGGACGTGTACTGGGAAGCCGTTGAGGAGGCCGTGCCCAAGATTGACGTGGACCTTAAGGACGGTGTCGGAATGGACGACGTCAAGGGGCTCATCAAGGGCGTGGTCAAGGGGGTTGCCAAGGGTGCCGCCGAGCTCGGTGCGGGCATTGTCCTCAACATCGACACCGCGCGACTGAATGCGATCGTCAGCACGTACAACTCCCGCGTCCACGCACTGGTGCCGCAATTGGACGCACTGTTGGGGCCGCTGGACGAGGCGTACCGGAGCGCGCCTACGTTCAACGCGGAGGAGGCACGTGCCGAGGCGTTCGGGGCCAGGGCACTGAGCGAATTCAGGACCGAGCACACATACACGGTTCCGGGTGAGGATCCTAATGATCATTTCTACCCGCTCGACCTCGCGGGTCAGGAAGGTATCGGAGGCAGCCACGGTGTGGACAAGCACATAGGGCTCACCGACGACCAGTTGACCCAGCGACTGCGTGACCAGGGCAACGCGCCGTCCGCTTCGGCATACAAGGATCTCGGTTCCGCCCAACGGTTCACCCAGACTGCGCTCGATGACATCGACAATGCGGCCAGGATCGAGGAGTGGATCAAGCGAGTGGAGCAGAAGGAGAAGAACAACCCTGGCTGGGATCCGAACAACTCCAAGATTTCGCCGCCGCTGACCCTCACCTTCCCGGACGTCACCGGCCGCACTGTCGAGCGCGCCGACTATGATGCCCACGGTATGGGGGCGACCGCGACCGAGGTGCACTCCGCGCAGGTCGCCCTGAAGTACAGGAAGGGCATGGACCCCCCCTTCGTGGTGATCACGTCTTACCCCGTGTCTCCATAAATCCCTCGGACGCTTCTCGTGGAGGTGATCTCAACGTGATCTCGTATACCGGCACCCTCTTCAATGACGGCCCGGTCAGACGCGTGCTCGAGACGGCTGTGCGTGCCCGGGAGTCGCAGGGCGCCCTCGACCTGGACGACGAAATCAGGCGTTTCGTCCGTACCTCTGGTGCCGCGGATGTCTCGCGCTGGCTGCTTCCGGTTGTGGCCGTTGCCGCCCTGCTCGATCACACGGCCGACCTGCTTCGGTCGGAGGGCGCGGTATTTTTTCCGCGCGAGTTCAACGAACGGCTGGACAAGGCGCGCGACAGCGTTCCCGGGGAGGACTTCCTGCGCATGCTGGCCGGCCGGGTCAGAACGGCCGACCAGGAGCCGGATGCGGAATTCGACGAGCTGCCCCTGACGCGTTGGGAGGCGGCAGCCCGTTTCCCGGAGCTCTTCGGGTTCGGCGCCAACTGGATCTATGGCGGTGAATTCCCCTTGCCGGCTGACTCGATCGCGGCCTTCATCGAAGCGGAGCACCCCTTCTGCGGCGAGGCATTCTTTCGGCTGGCCGCTGATGCCCAAGCAGTTCTCGTGCTCTTCCCGGAGTCTTCGGCGTTGTCCAGCAACGTGATGCGATGGATTCCCTGGGCTTCGCACGACGCACTGCGCCAGATCACGCGGAGCATCGAGGGCCACATGCGGGCGGAGCACTCCGGTCCCTGAAGTACACACCGCCGACAGGAAGTTCTGCGCATGACCGTAAGGACCCGCTCGGCCACCTACCCCGACCGGGAAACGGCCCACTGGGCCACCCAGCAGGTGGTGACCAACAACGAGCAGAAGATCCACCGCTGGCTCGCCCAGGGAACTCGCAGCCGCCTTGCCATCGAGGCCGCCTGGCCCTCTCGCGAGGCTCCTGTCGGCCGCGTACTGCTGCAGGCGATGATGCTTGCCGGGCGCGAGCCCGTGGAGGTGCGCGCGGCGCGTGTCGTTCTCAAGCGTGAGCCGAGCAGCCCGCACGGCTTCGTTGTGCTCACCACCGTCCCGATCTACCTGTAGAGGCCCATTCCTTGTCCATGAAGCCGTTCGAGTTCGATCGCCGCTACGGTGAGTTGGACCAGGTGATCAGCGCGTACACCGGAGTGTCGGCCGACGATGAGCCGGGCAAGCCGAGCGAAGCCCTCCAGGCATATCTCCGCCACACCTGGCACACCCGCCCCTGGGCCCTGGGCATGGCCGAACAGCAGATCCGCGAGTACGCCCGTAACCCGCCGGGCCGCCTGCGTCTGAGTCTCGGCGAGTTCTACTTCATGCCTGACGTCGGGCTGCCCGAGTCAGCAATCCGGGGCTGGCTGTTCGCAATCGCGGATCACCTGAAGCGGTCGATCGAGGAGGGTGAGGTCCCGCCCCCGTCCGGCCCTCGTACCCACTGGGAGTGGCACGCGCGCTTCCCCGAGCTCGGCCAGTTCCTCGGTGGCTGGTTCTCGCAGGACATGCCGGACGAGTTCCCGGATCACGAAGCGGCCGTAGGCGACTACACCGCCACCACCGATCCGCAACTGGTTGCCCGTCTCGCGGGTGAGGTCCACGAACTGCTCGCCCTCGGCCTCGAAGAGTCCGAGTACGCCCTCGCGATGGCTGAGCTGGGCATGGAGGTGGACCCGCCCGAGCCGTACTCCCCGAGCGGCTGGCTGGCCCGTCTCGCAGACGGTCTGGGAGGATTCAAGGCGGACTACGGCCCCGGGCCGGCCGCAGGCTGACCGGATGACCGCTGCGCCGCCTTCATCAGGAAGTCTCCGTGATCGACTCCCCGCGCTCTCCAGGTTCGTCCCCCTCCTGCAGCCACGCTAGCGCCAGCAAGGCCGCGTCGTCGTAGGTGTCGGCGCGGCTGTAGTCCTGGGCGTCGTCGAGCAGCCAGGTGAGCAGGTGGTTCGGGTCCACCGGGGCGGGGTGAGTGGCCTGGTAGGTCGTCAGGCGGGTGGTGAGGGGGTAGAAGGCGCCGGAGGTGTTGCGGGTTTCGGCGATTCCGTCGGTGTAGAGCAGGAGGGTGTCGCCGGGGCGCAGCCGGGTGGCGGGTGGCTCCGGGGCGTCCGTCGCCGGGGTGGGGCAGTCGGTGAGGGCGCGCAGGCCGAGCGGGAGGCCGGGGGTGGCCGGAAGCTCCTGGACCGTGCCGTCGCGCAGCACGAGTGAGGGCGGGTGGCCGCAGGAGTACGCGTGGGTGAGGCCGTCCGGGGCGATCTGGATCAGCAGCGCGGTGACGAAGGCCTCGTCGTCGGGCAGGAAACGGTTGAGGCCGGTGTCGAGCCGGCCGGCCAGGAGGCCGAGCGAGGGTTCCAGGTACGCCGCCTCGTGGAACGAGCCGAGGACCGTGGCGGCGGTGGAGACGGCCCCGAGCCCCTTGCCGCGTACGTCGGCGATGAGCGCGCGTACGCCGTAGTCGGTGTCCGCGACGGCGTAGAGGTCGCCGCCGATGCGGGCGTACTGGGCGGCCGCCCGGTAGCTCGCGGCGGTACGGAAGCGGCCCACGGTCTCCGGAGGTGGCCGCAGTACGGCCCGCTGTGCCGTCTCGGCGACGGAGGAGACCTTCTGGAGCCGGGCGGACTCCCGCTCGCCCCGGCGGACCACGAAGCAGCTGAGCACCGCGATGACGCAGATGACCACGGTGGTGCCGACGGCGGAGCCGACGCGCTCCGGTTCGGCCGGCAGCAGCGCCCAGCGGACGCCGGCCGCCACCACCGCGGAGCCGAGGATCATGGGTGGGCCGAAGGCGAACGCGACGACGGCCGGGACTCCGACGAGCACGGAGGCGATGTGGGAGGAGGGCGGGGTGCTCACCTGGAGGACGGTCACCACGAGGCACAGCACCACGGCTGTGACCAGCACCGCGGCCTTGGACGCCCTGCCGGTCGCGGGCCGGGAGTCGTCCTGCCCGTCTCCGGCCGCCATGCGTGCTCCCCTCGCGACGTGTGCGGGCGCGTCCTCCGCCATTGTTGAACAGGCACGCCCATCCCGCGCGCGGACCGCTCCGACCGGTCTCCGGCCGGCGGTGCGGGGACGGCCCGGTCGTCCGGGGCGTGCGGCGATCGGGACGGCAGACGTTCTTCGGCGGACGGAACGGGGGAGACGTGTTCGAGCGCCACACTCGGCAAGGTGTGCCTCTCGCGCCCAGCCTGTACCCGGTAATGCGGACAGGCTTATGCTCGTAGCCGGCGAGACGGACCGAAGCTGACGTTCTCGTCAGGCATTCCTGCGGGCGAGCCGGTACACGCCGTAGGTGATACCCAGGATGATGTCGGCGGCCACCCACAGGGCGATGATGAGGCCCACTCCGATCGCGGTACCGGCGTCACCGGCGTCCTGACACGTCCTGAGCGCGTCGCCCGCCAGCCCCTTGCAGGAAGGGTGGTCATTGCCATTGACGCCGGCGACGATCCACGCCAGGAACAGCGCCTGCACGGCCAGGAAGACCCACAGGAAAACTCGGTGGTGCCTCTTGCGCGCACCGCCACCGGGCGGGTGCGGCTCGGCAGGAGTTCCCCAGACAGGGGTGGGATTCGTGGTCATCGTCAGACGCCTCCTCGATGGGCGAGCGTCCCCGAGGGTGTGTTGACACCCAACGGTACGCCCGTTTGCCTCGGGAGGCCGCGCATACCGTTGTCGACGAGGTGAATGCCTGGGTCCCGACTGCGCGTGGATGCGCATGGTCGCCGACGGGTTCTCGGAGCGCGCCGGAGGAGGCCTGGCTCAGGCCGGCGGGTTCTCCCGGAGGGGCTTGGCGTAGCAGCGGCTGGTTTCGTACGTGCGGTAGTGGCCGAACTTCTCGCACGGGGCGTAGCCGCTGGAGAGGTACAGGGCGATGGCCTCCGGCTGGCGGTCGCCGGTCTCCAGGACCATGCGGGTGCGGCCGGCCGCGCGGGCGTCGGCCTCCAGGGCGGCGAGGATGCGGCGGGCGAGGCCCTGGCCGCGGCCCTCGGGTATGACGTACATCCGCTTCAGTTCGGCGTCGCCGTCCGAGTAGCCCTCGGCGTTGCGTTCCTGGGAGCGCCAGCCGCCCGTGGCCACCGGCCGGTCGTGTGCGTCGTACGCGATCAGGTACAGGCCGTGCGGCGGGTCGAACATCGTGGCGTCCAACGGTGTGACGTCGCCCTCATCGCCGTACAGCTCGGCGTATTCGAGCTGTACGCGGTCGTTGAGTTTGACGGCATCGGGGTGATCGTAGGCGCGGACCTGGATGTTCATGCAGTACACCGTACATCTATGCGTTCGAGTGGCTCCCAATGGCCGGTATCGTGCCGGAATGCTCACCACCGTGACCTCCGTGAATGTAAACGGTCTCCGCGCCGCGGCCAAGAAGGGCTTCGTCGAGTGGCTGGCGCAGACCGACGCCGATGTGATCTGCCTCCAGGAGGTGCGCGCCGAGCCCGAGCAGCTGCCCGCGGAGGTCCGTGAGCCCGAGGGGTGGCACACCGTCCACGCGCCGGCCGCCGCCAAGGGGCGGGCCGGGGTCTCCCTCTACTCGCGGCGCGCCCCCGAGCGTGTACAGATCGGCTTCGGCGGGTACGGCGACGCCGGGTGCGAGGAGTTCGACGCGAGCGGGCGGTATGTCGAGATCGACCTTCCCGGCGTCACGGTCGCGAGCCTCTACCTCCCCTCCGGCGAGGTCGGCACCGAGCGCCAGGAGGAGAAGGAGCGGTTCATGGCCGCGTTCCTGCCCTACCTCACCGGCCTCAAGGCCCGCGCCGCCGCCGAGGGCCGCGAAGTCGTCGTCTGCGGTGACTGGAACATCGCCCACCAGGAGGCCGACCTCAAGAACTGGCGCGCCAACCGCAAGAGCAGCGGCTTCCTGCCCGAGGAGCGCGCCTGGCTGACGCGCGTCTTCGACGAGGCGGCGTACGTGGACGTGGTGCGCGCCCTGCACCCCGGCGTCGAGGGCCCCTACTCCTGGTGGTCGTACCGGGGTCGCGCCTTCGACAACGACACGGGCTGGCGGATCGACTACCAGGTGGCCACGCCCGGCCTCGCCGCCCGCGCGGTCAAGGCGTGGGTGGAACGGGCCGCCACGCACGGCGAGCGGTGGAGCGACCATGCGCCGGTGACGGTGGTGTACGAGCAGTAGGGGCGGGTAGGGCCGCGGGGCCGGGGCCCCGGCCCCGTTCAGCCGGGGCCTGCCTCCCTGCGCCCCGCCCTCCTACGCCTCGTCCGACTCCGACTCCGACTCCGACCTTGGCTCCGCTTCCGGTTCCGGCTCCGCTTCCGCTTCCGCTTCCGGTTCCGGCTTCTCGCGTCGCAGTCGCCTGTCCAGCGCCATCGACAGCTCCGCGTCCATCACCGCCCGTGCCAGCGGCCGTAGTTGGGGCGGTTCGGCCACATCTGCCGACGCGTCGCCCGGCTCCGGTCCGTACTCCTGGAGCACCGCCACGAACAGGTCCGCCAGCGCCTCCGCGTGCTCGCGGACCCGGCGGCCCGTCGCGAGCACCGTGGCGAGCGGGACGCCTTCCCGTACCAGCTCCGCCGAAACCTCCAGCAGGCGGCGGCTGATGTGGACGAACTCCTCGCCGTCCGTCCCCAGGTACCCGAGCTCCATCGCCAGGGCCAGGTTCTCCGGGGTGGACTCGCCCTCGAAGTAGTCGGCCAGCTGCTCCGGAGTGAGGCGGACCGGGGTCTCCTCGGAGGGTTCGCCCAGGCCCAGGACCTCCGCGACATCGCGCCCGCTCTCGAACGTACGGGCGAGGTCGGCGATGCCGGTCAGGGTGTGGCCGCGTTCCAGGAGGCCGGTGATCGTACGCAGGCGGGCCAGATGGCTGTCGTCGTACCAGGCGATGCGGCCCTCGCGGCGGGGCGGCGAGATCAGGCCACGCTCTCGGTAGAAGCGTACGGTCCGGACGGGGATGCCGGCCTCCCCGGCCAGCTCCTCCATGCGGTACTCGCGGTGTTCGCGGTGCTCGCGTCCTTCTGCCACCCCCGCACCCTATCCGCCTCCCCGGTGGCCCGAACCCAGGTTGTACCGCCGGTAACTTTCCTCTGCGGACCCTCTACCCATCGGTACTCCGCTGCTCTACCCTCCCAACAATGCCAGTGATTGCTGGCAGAGTCGTGTGACGTACCGCGGGAGGCGGCAGCATGGCCCAGCACGAGCATGTACGCGTGGCGGTGATCGGATCGGGATTCGGGGGCCTCGGAGCGGCGGTCCGGCTGCGCCGCGAAGGCATCACCGATTTCGTGATCCTGGAACGGGCCGGTTCCGTCGGCGGTACCTGGCGCGACAACAGCTATCCCGGCTGCGCCTGCGACGTACCGTCCCACCTCTACTCCTTCTCGTTCGCCCCCAACCCCGAGTGGCCGCGCACCTTCTCCGGGCAGGAGCACATCCGCGCCTACCTGGAGCACGTCGCCGACACCTTCGGGCTGCGCGCCCATCTGCGTCTCAATCATGAGGTGACGCAGATGCGCTGGGACAACGACGAGCTGCACTGGGTCATCGACAGCGCCAACGGCACCACCGTCGTCGCCGACGTCGTCGTCTCCGCGACCGGCCCGCTCTCCGACCCGAAGATGCCGGACATCCCCGGTCTCGCCGACTTCCCCGGCAAGGTCTTCCACTCCGCCCGCTGGGACCACGACGCCGACCTCACCGGCAAGCGCGTCGCGATGATCGGCACCGGCGCCTCCGCCATCCAGATCGTGCCGTCCATCCAGCCGAAGGTGGGCAAGCTGACGCTCTTCCAGCGCACCCCGCCCTGGGTCATGCCCCGCATGGACCGCGAGATCAGCGGCCTCGAACGCCGGCTGCACCGTGCCCTGCCCATCACCGGCACCGCCCGCCGCGGCCTCCTCTGGGGCATCCGGGAACTCCAGGTCAGCGCCTTCACCAAGCACCCCGACCAGCTCGGCCTCGTCGAGCGGATAGCCAAGTCCAACATGGCCCGCGCCATCAAGGACCCCGCACTGCGCGCCAAGCTGACCCCCTCGTACCGCATCGGCTGCAAGCGCATCCTGCTGTCGAGCACGTACTACCCCGCCCTCGCCCAGCCCAACGTCGACGTCGTCGCCTCCGGCCTCGCCGAGGTCCGCGGCTCCACCGTCGTCGCGTCGGACGGTACGGAGGCCGAGGTCGACGCCATCATCTTCGGCACCGGCTTCCACGTCACCGACATGCCGATCGCCGAACGCGTCGTCGGCGCCGAGGGCATCACGCTCACCGAGTCCTGGAAGGGCGGCATGCAGGCCCTGCGCGGCGCCAGCGCGGCCGGCTTCCCCAACTGGATGACCATCATCGGCCCCAACACCGGCCTCGGGAACTCCTCGATGATCCTCATGATCGAGTCCCAGCTGAACTACATGGCCGATTTCATGCGCCAGCTGGACGTCCTCGGCGGCAAGGTCGCCCTCGACGCCCGCCCCTCCGCCGTGAACGGCTGGAATCGCCGCGTCCAGGACCGCATGAAGCGCACCGTCTGGAACACCGGCGGCTGCAACAGCTGGTACCTCGACGCCAACGGCCGCAACACCACCGTCTGGCCCGGCACCACCTCCGAGTTCCGCCGCGCCACCCGCACCGTGAACGTCTCCGAATACCAGGTGATCCGCCCGTCCGTCCCCGCCCAGCGCCGTACGAGCGGGGCCACTGCCGAGGAGGCCGTCCGATGAGCCGCCCCCTGCCCGTCGCCGGCCGCCGGCCCGTCCCGGCCCGCGAACTCCTCGCCGTCTCCGCCGACGGCTCCCGCATACACGTCGAGATACACGGCCCCGAGGACGCGCCCGCGATAGTCCTCGCCCACGGCTGGACCTGCAACACCAGCTTCTGGGACGCCCAGATACGGGACCTGGCCGCCGACCACCGCGTCATCGCCTACGACCAGCGCGGCCACGGCACCTCGCCCGCCGCCCGCCGCGACGGCTACAGCACCGACGCCCTCGCCGACGACCTCGTCGCCGTACTCGGCGCGACCCTCGCCCCCGGCGAGAAGGCCGTCCTCGCCGGCCACTCCATGGGCGGCATGACCATCATGGCCGCCTCCCGCCGCCCCGAACTGCGCGAGCACGCCGCCGCCGCCCTGCTGTGCAGCACCGGCAGCTCCCGGCTCCTCGCCGAGTCGCTCGTCGTACCGCTGCGCCCCGGCGCCGTACGCACCCGCGTCACCCGAGCCATACTCGGCGCCCGCGCCCCCCTCGGCCCGGTCACCCCGCTGTCCCGCCGCATCCTCAAGTACGGGACAATGGGACCGGGTTCGGCCCCCGATCGGGTCGACACGTGCGCCCGCATCGTGCACGCCTGCCCCCGTGTCCCCCGCGTCGCCTGGGGCCACGTCCTCGCGGAACTCGACCTCGACGAGGGCGTACGGGAGCTGCGGGTGCCCACCGCCGTCATCGCGGGTACGCAGGACCGGCTCACCCCGCCCGTCCACGCCCGCGCCATAGCGGCGGCCCTGCCCGACTGCCGGGGCCTCACCGAGCTGACGGGCATGGGACACATGACGCCCGTGGAGGCGCCGGAGGTGGTCACGGCGAAGATACGGGAACTCGTCACCGCCCACCTCACGGTCCGCCCGGACCGGGAGAACGACACCACCACGGACACCGAGAGCAAGGCCGAGGGCAAGGAGGAGGTCGCATGAGCGGCAGGGGAAGTCTCGAAGGGCAGGTCGTCGTCGTCACCGGAGCCGCCCGCGGCGTCGGGGAACTCCTCGCCCGCAAGCTCTCCGCCCGGGGCGCGATCCTCGCCCTCGTCGGCCTCGAACCCGACGAGCTGAAGAAGGTCTCCGAACGCCTGCACGGCGAGAGCGACCACTGGCACGCCGACGTCACCGACCACGAGGCGATGGCCCGCGTCGCCCAGGAAGTAAAGAATCGGTTCGGCAAGGTCGACGTCGTCGTCGCCAACGCCGGTGTCGCCACCGGCGGCCCCCTCATCGACTCCGACCCCGTCGCCTGGCGCCGCGTCATCGAGGTCAACCTCATCGGCGGCGCGGTGACCGCCCGCGCGTTCCTCCCCGTCCTGATGGAGAGCCGCGGCTACTTCCTCCAGATCGCCTCCCTCGCCGCGATCACCCCGGCCCCCATGATGAGCGCCTACTGCGCCTCCAAGTCCGGCGTCGAGGCGTTCGCCCACTCCCTGCGCGCCGAAGTCGGCTACCGGGGCGTCAAGGTGGGTGTCGGCTACCTCTCCTGGACCGACACCGACATGGTCCGGGGCGCCGACGAGGACGACGTCATGCGCGACCTCCGCAAGCGGCTGCCCTGGCCCACCAACCGCACCTACCCCCTCGGCCCCGCCGTCGACCGCGTCGTCGCCGGCATCGAGCGCCGCTCCGCCCACGTGTACGCCCAGTGGTGGCTGCGCGGCATGCAGCCCGTACGCGGCTACCTGCCGACCCTCATCGGCGTCGTCGGCCAGCGCGAGATGCGCAGGTTCGGGCCGCGCCTGGAGGGCGTGAGTAAGGGCTTGGTCGGCGCCGGCGGCGCCGCCGACCAGGACGAACGCGCGGCCCGTACGCAGCGTGACTGATCGACATGCGATGCGTGGCGGCCCGTGTGAACCTGGTCGAGGCCCCACCGGGCCGCCCCCCACGCATCCCGAGGAGTGACCAGCATGGGCATCGCCGACCAGTTCAAGGACAAGGCGAACGAGCTCGCCGACCGCGCGAAGGGCGCCAAGGACACCATGGACGACCGGAACCAGGACCGCGAGTCCACCGCCGACCGCGCCAAGGACGCGGCCGACAAGGGCCGCGGCAAGGCGCGCGACGCGGCGGACGACATGCGGGGGCGCGCCTCGGAGCGCTGAAGCCCATACGCGAAGGGGCGCCCCGGCACGTTCCGGGGGCGCCCCTTCGGCGTGCGGGGTGGGCGTCAGGTATACGTGGCCACCGTGTACGCGGTCGGCCCTGCGAACGGGCCTTCGCGTCCGTCGGTCATGTCCAGGACCTGGAATCCGGCGCGCTCCGCGTACTGTTCGAGCTCGCGCGGGAAGAGGACTCGTCTGCGGATCTCGTCCTGGGCCTGTTCCCCCGAGGGAAGCGTCCAGTGCCGGCGCATGGTGTTGATCTGCGTCCGAAGGTCCCACTCGTAGTAGATGGTCACGGTCGCCGGTCCGTCCGGAGTGCCGACTGTGGCGCTCATCGGGCCGGAGTCCGCAATGGGCGCGACGGGGGAGCACAGGACGAGCAGACCGCCGCGCCGGACATGGGCCGCGAACGTGGCGAACACCTGAGTGATCTCGCTGTTGCCGTGTACGTAGGCGAGGCTGTTGCCCAGACAAGTCACCACGTCCATGCGCCGCCCGAGCCGGGCCGTGCGCATGTCCCCGATGCGGATGTCCAGCGTAGGCCGGGTCCGCAGGGCGTAGCCGACCATGCCGGGCTGGAGGTCCAGGCCGACGCACTCGAAGCGTTCCGCCAGGGTGTGCAGGTCCCTGCCGGTGCCGCACCCGAAGTCGATCAGTGTCCGGGCGTCCGGCCGATAGGACTCGACAAGGGCCAGGCACATCCCGGCGCCGGTGCTGTCGGCCTGGACGGCGTCGTAGAGGGCCGGGTCCCGGTAGAGGAGATTGGTTGCTTCCACGGGCTCCGCTCCAGGGGCTGGTCACATGAGGCTCCGCAGCCCGGCTTCGAGAGCGAGGACGTCGCACAGCAGATCGGGAACGACGGGAGCCGCACCGGCGTCCTTGCGGGCCTTGGCGAGTGCCTTTCCGTCAACGTAGCCGAGATCGACCAGGACGGACTCTTTCAGCATGGTGTCGAGCATGGCCAGGCCGTAGCGTCGCAGCCCTGTTTCCAGGACGGTCAGGAAGTTTTCGGGTTCGGCCGGTGATGCCACCGCGTCCGGCAGCCCCGCACTCCTGATCCGTTCACGGAACAGAGCCTTCCCGCGTTTGTACTCGTGGGGCAGTTGCTCCATGAACCGGATGATCCTCGGGTGCGCGAGCGGGCTCATCGGCCAGACTCCGGCCCGAAGATGTCCCGGATTGTGCATTCCGAACGCCATGAGGGTCGGCACCGGCAGGACGGGGATGGGCGCCAGTTGCTCATTCACCTCCGTTCGCGCTCGTACCGCTGCCGGGCCGAGCCAGGGAACGGGCTCGGGCGAGGGCAGTTCAGCGCTGGTTCTGGAGTGGTGGGCGTTGACTTCGTCTCCGCCGCTTCCCGTGAAGACGACTTCGCACCTCCGGACGGCCATCTGCGTGCGCAGGGCGTCGAATGCCTCTTGATAGAACGCCCCGGCCGGATCATGCGGTCGACGCAGAGCGCGCACACCACCGGGACAGAACGGTGGGTACCGCATTGCGGGAACGGTCGTGTCCTGGAAACCGCAGTGATCCGCGTACGCCCGTCGCCGCTCACGCTGCGGGCCGCCGGAGGTTCCTCCGACCAGTAGACCGAAGCTGTGCACCTGTGGGAATCCGGTCGCCTTCACGCTGAGGGCGACATTCCCGGAATCCGCGCCCCCCGACAGTTCGACGCCCATACACCCCGTGGTGCACGGAGCTTCGCGCACTACGTCAGTCAATAGCCGGTCGAATGAGGCGAGCGGATCGACACCGGGACGCAGCGTGCGTGGTTCCAGAACATGCTCGGCGGGTTCCGGGTAGAGAACGGTGAGCCCGGAAGCGGTGAAGACGGCAGATGCCCGTTCGGTCAGGCGATACACACCATCGAACACGGTGTCGGACGTGTAGCGGTGCTGCCGTGTCAGAGTCCGTGCCACCACACGCGGCACCAAACGTTCGACCGACAGATACGGCCGCAGCGTGGCCAAGTCCCACGACACGTGCAGTTCGCCCGCGTTCTCCAACAGGTACAACGGGGCTGTGCCGAAGACCCCCACCGTGAGACGAGCTTCCCCGGAGGTCATGACGGCCTCGACGAAGTCGGCCTCGCCCTGCTTGTTCTCCTCCACCCTCACTCGCACCTGTGCTGCCTGGCCGGTGCAGACCTTCGTGACCAGCGCGGATACGCGCGCAGGCTCGACCCAACTTTCACCACTGACCCAACGCCCTCCCTCCTGCCTCCACCGGGGTGCGTGGAGATCGGCCAGGCGCAGACGCATCGACAGCATGTAGTCCCTCCCGGAGTCGTACGGCGGGGCGGGGCCGTGGGGCCCCGCCCCGCCTGTGTCAGTCCTGGATCACTTGGAGCAGTGGTCACCGTTGTTGTCGCCGCCGCCGGGCATCTTGTCGAGCAGCGCCGCCTCGACGGCGGGGATGCCGATGGTCAGGTCGCCGGAGAACAGTTCGTCCACGTTCATCGTTTTCTCCTCCTACGGTCGGAACGGTCCCCGCTGCCGATGCTGCGGTGGTCAACCCGTCCCGATTCCTCTCTCTACGCAACCGCGCGACCACGCACAGCGGTGCCGTTGTGGCGCAGCCGGGACTTGAAAGCCTTGAAAGACCGTGAGAGCGCGGGGGGTTGGGGATATGGCCAAGCGCGGTCCGAACGATTCGCTCGGGCGCCTGCTGGTCGAATGCCGCTGGACGCACCGTCAATTCGCGCGTGCTGTGAACCGCCTGGGTACCGAGACAGGCGCGCCCTCGCGCTACGACGAGTCAGCGGTAAGCCACTGGCTGGGCGGAACCGTGCCGCGTGTGGCCGTACGGGCATGCCTCCTGGAGGCCCTTTCGCGGCGTCTGGGGCGACCCGTGACGCACATGGAGGCTGGGCTGCCCGCTCCCCAGGATCAGCCCGCCACCGATACGGTCGGCTTGGAGAGCCTGATCGACCTCGGGAGGCAGGACATGGACCCCTCGCGCCGCAGTGTTCTCGGGGTCGGTCTGTTTTCCGTCGCCCTCACCATTCCCGGATGGACCGATGTCATCGGCCGTGCCGAAGCGGTCCAGTCCGGACGCGCACGCCGGATCGGCATGAGTGAAGTGGACATGGTCATCGCCATGACCGAGCGTGTCTCGGAACTGGACGATCAGTTCGGCGGACGGCACGCACGCCCGATGGCCGCCTCGTTCATGGTCAACACCGTGGCCCCCTACCTGCGCGCCGATGCCCCGTGCCATGTACGAAAGGCCATGTTGTCCGCAGCCTCGGACCTGCTCTACCTGACCGGTTACATGGCCGTGGACGAGGGACTGCACGGCCTTGCCCAGCGCTACTACGTCAAGGCACTGGAACTGGCCGGCGCCGCCGAGGACCACCTGACCTACTGCACCACACTGCGCGGCATGAGCGTCCAGGCAGTCGACCTCCGGCATGGGGGAAAGGCCATGGAATTGGCAGACGCCGCTGCGGCAGCCTCTCCCCAGGCCGGCCCCCGTATGCAAGCCTTCATCTCAGGCCAGCGCGCGCACGCCGCCGCGCAAATCGGCGACCGGACCGGAGCTCTGCGGTATCTCCGCGAGGCGGAAACCGCTATGGAACGCGCCGAGTCGCGCGGCACGACGTTCGGCTCGTACGACCCGGCTTCACTCAATTACCACGTCAGCCAAGTCCGTTACGAACTGGGCGACGTCTCCGGTGCCATTGCGGCCATGCAACTGTCCGACAAGGTGCGGTACAGCGTCTACCGGCGCGCTCGGGTCCGGCACCGTGCCGTGCTGGCCGAGCGACAACTGGAGGTCGGACACCTCGAAGCGGCCTGCGCCACCTGGCAGCTGGCCCTCGACGACTACCCGATGGTGCAGTCCGGTCGGGCCGATGACCGGATCAAAGCCATGTTCGGTCTTCTCCGTCCGCATCTGAGGAACGCCGCCGCGAGAGATCTCTACGAACGCGCACGGGCGATCACGCCGCCTGGTCGTATGTACTGAGTCCGGCCCTCGCGGCGCGTGCCCTTCGGCGTGCGGGGTGGGCGTCAGGCGGCCTTGACCGCCTCGATGAACGGTGCCCACGCGGCGGCGTTGACGACGAGAGCGGGGCCCTCGGGCCGCTTGGAGTCCCGGACGGGGACGAGGCCGGGGTGCCCGTCAGCCACTTCGAGGCAGTCGCCGCCGTCAGCGTTGCTGTAACTACTCTTCCGCCAGTCTGCGCCGAACAAGTTGATGGGGTTGCACGCCATTTCGATAGTCCTCTATTGCTGCTTCGACCGTGGCCAAGGATGAGTCCGGCGACATGGCGGCGGCCCTGAGCAGATCGTAGGACCTCCGATACTGCTTGACGATCCCGGGATCGTCGATCGTGTTCCCGTGGTACTGCCCCTCCGTGTAGAAGAGAGGGGGCGCGTCCGCGAAGTCGAGCAGCATGGCGTTGTTGTGCATGAGGGCATGCGCTCCCGTGTTCCACGGAACGACCTGCAAAATGATCCTTCCGCTTCTGGCGAGCCCAGCCACATGCTCCAGCTGTTCAGCCATCTGCTGCGGCGGCAGGACCGGTTGCCAGAGCAGAGTCTCTGGCAACACGATCCAGTACTCCGGGTTGCCCTGATCCAGAAGAAGCTGGGCCCGTTTCAGCCTGGCGTGGACCATCGTGTCGATCTGCTCGGGAGGCTTCACCACACGTTCGGCGCGGTACAACTCGCGGATGTACGGCTCCGTTTGCACCAGGCCGGGGATGACGGTGGGCGACCACTGCCCGATGACCAGCGCCTGCTTCTCCGCCTCCAGCACACGCTCGAAGTACCCGGCATGGCCCCTGCGCCGGGCCTTGCTCACGTCTTCACAGCGCCTGGCGAAAAAGCCGTCCGTGTTCAGCGCGCGGTCCATATGTACAGCGAGGTCCGGGGGCATACGGCGGTTGCCGTGCTCGATCTCGCTCAGCAGGGAGACGCTGCAGAAGCCGCCGGCGGCCAGTTTCTCCAGCGTGAGACCCGCCTTCTCCCGCTTGTAGCGCAGCTCTTTCCCGTAGAACTCGGGGACGCCCGCCGAGGCGTCGATCTCCTTGGCCACCGCCAACCGCCTTTCACACCTCGCTCTGTGGAGCGGAATCGGCTTCCACCGTAGAGCGTCGTGGGGCAGCGTGTGAGGGGTTCGTCACAGCAAGCAACCGAAAGGTGGACGGCCCTCATGGAGGACGCCCCGTACGACATCGGCCCGGAGATCGACGCATTGCGCGCGGCGCTCAAGGCCAACGGCATCACGCTGCCGTCATTGGGGGTTGACCCGCTGACGCTGGCGGGGTGGACGATGCGGGTACCGCTGATCGCGCTGGGTAACTGCAATGCGGAGACGGCGCGGCGGTTGGCCGAGGCGCTGAACAGGGCGGCGACGGGGGGATGAACGGGCTGCCCCTGACGCTGGAATTCCTGGCCGTGCCGGAGGCGGTACCGGAGCTGCGGCGGATGCTGCGGGCCCGGTTCGCGGGGGAGGACGCGGGCGATCTCCTGCTGTGCGTCAGCGAGTTGCTGACGAATGTGATCACTCACGTGGGGGAGCGTACGCCGGTGACGTTACGGGTGACGGCGACGCACTCGGGACGCGTACGGGTGGCCGTGAGCGACCCCGCCCCGGCGGTGTGGCCGATACTCCGCGAGGCCGGCCCGGAGGGCACGTCGGGTCGGGGGCTCCTGCTGATCGACGCGGTGGCGCTGAGGTGGGGCGTGGAGCAGAGCCCGTACCGCAAGACGGTGTGGTGCGAACTGCGTCCACCGACCCCGCGACGGGCGGTGCGTCCGGTGGGCGTCGGCAGCGCCGGGGGCGGGGCTCAGGTCGAGGCTTCGTAGGCTCGGCGTATGTCGGCCGGGATGCGGCCCCGGTCGTTGATCCGGATGCCGTGGGCGCGGGCCCAGGCGCGTACGGGGGCCTCGGCCTCGGGGCGGGGCGTGCCGTCCAGCTGGTCCGCGATGTCGTGGAAGAAGGTGGCGAGGGAGGGGTGCGTGTCCTCCTTGGGGTCTTCGCCCTCGGACCAGGAGCCGACCGTGCCGGTGAGGGTGTTCACGAAGACGCCGTGGAAACCGTCCGTCTCCGCCGCCACCGGCACCCACTCCCGCCGCCACAGCCCGTCCGCCGCCAGGTTCATCCGCTGCCCGTGGACGCGCTCGATGTCGGTCAGGCCGAGCAGCAGCGCGCCGCCGGGCAGGACGCCGGGGCAGCCCAGGGCGACCAGGGGCGCGTGTGCGGCGGGGCGCCGGCCGGCGTCGAGATCGACGGCGAGGAGCCAGCGGCGCAGGTCCCCGGCCGGCTCGACGCCCATGCGCGCGGCCGCGCCGGCCACGGCATCGGGATCGGGGGCGTCCGGGCCGCCTAGGGTGCGTGGGGCGAGCCGCGCAGTGATCCTGGCCCATGCCTGCTGTATGTCGTCCATGGCGCGACGGTACTGGTCGCCGGTGGCCCGACCTCACAGGGGAGGGACTGCCGACCTGGCTATTGCGGGCACACGCTGTTCCCGCGCCGGGCATACCGTCGTCCCACCAACGACCTCGCCGAGCGGTGAACCCTGGGGGGCACGTGTTCAACGGCATCCGCGCCATCATGATCTTCGCCGAGGACCCCGAGGAGTCCGCCCGCTGGTGGGCGGGGGTCCTCGACACGGACGCCCACGTCGACGTCGACGACACGACCGGCGCCGTGTACGCCTGGCTCGATGTCGCCGGCGTCGAGTTCGGGTTCCACCCCCTGGACGAGCAGCGCAACAAGCGCGGCGGCAGCCCGGTCCCGTACTGGGCGGTCGATGACGTCGACGCCGTTCGACAGCGTCTCCTCGACGCCGGTTGCACGCACCACCGCGGCCCCCTGGACATCGAGGACGGCACCGGCCGCACGATCGCCCAACTGATCGACCCGTTCGGCAATGTGATCGGAATCGACGGGTTCTGACTCCCTTGAGGCCCACTGTCCATGGGCGGCGAAGGGAGGCGGTGGTTCCCGTGTCAGCGGACCACGTCGAAGACGTTTTTCTGGATGCCGTTCGGGAACGCCTCGTGCTCCACGAGCTTCAGGTGCCGGGTGTCCTTGTCGGCCGCGCTGAACAGCCGCTTGCCCGCGCCGAGGAGGAGGGGGAAGACCAGGAGGTGGTAGCGGTCGATGAGGCCCGCGTCGGAGAGGGCGCGGTTGAGGGTGGCGCTGCCGTGGACGATGATCGGGGCGCCCTCGGTCTCCTTGAGCGCGGCGACGTCGTCCAGGGACCGCAGGATGTGGGTCTCGCCCCATGTGTCCACGAGGTCGTCCTCGGAGAGCGTGGTGGAGACGACGTACTTGGGCATCGCCTTGTAGCCGGCGAACTCCGCCATCCCCGGCCACACGGGGCTGAACGCCTCGTAGCTGACCCGCCCCATCATCAGTGCCCCGGCCTGCTCCTGTTCCCGGCCCTTGATCTCGTACGCCTCCGGCAGGAAGTCGATGTCCTTGAACGTCCAGCCGGAGTTCCGGTAACCGGGCTCGCCGCCGGGCGCCTCGACGACACCGTCGAGGGAGACGAACGCGGTGGTGATGAGGGTGCGCATGATGAGGTCCTCGCGGGGTGTGCGGTGAGCTTTACATGTGTAGAGACTGCGGCACACGGGAAAAGTCATCGGCGCGGCGCGCCGGTGCTCAGTGGCCGCCGCGCGGCTCGAAGCAGCCGGTCTCCATGAATCGGCCGTTGACCTTGACCTCGTAGTTGGTCGACTGCACGAACGCGGTCACACAGGCGTCGCGGCCGACGTAGAGGGCGACACTGGCGCCGGGGTTGCTGCCGGGGGCGTGGGGCTGCACGACGAGCATCCCCGGCCCCTGTCCGTCGCTCGGTGTCTCGTCGCGGTAGCCCAGTTCGAGGAGTTCCGCGCGTACCCGCTCGGCGTCCCAGGTCTTGGCCTTCCAGAGCCGTTCGAGGACCGGCTCGATGCGGGCGGCCTCCGTGCGGGCGGCCTTCTCGGAGGCGGGGGACATCTTCTTGGGGAACTTGAACGCGTTGTTCTCCCCGTAGTGCGGGGCGCCGTCGGGCACTACGGGCGCCACGTCGCCCTGCGCGCCGCTGGGCGAGGGCGAGGGCTCGGAGGAGGGGGAGTCGGAGGCGGAGGCGGCGGCGCTCAGGCTCGGGCCGGAGTCGGCCACCGTATCGCCGACGCGCTGCTCACCGCAGGCGGTCAGGGTCAGGGCGGCGCCCAGGACGAGACCGGCGGCGACGTAACCGGGCCTGGATATACGGGATATACGCATGGGGACGAGCCTGCCACGAGGCGGACGCGGCAGGCACCCGATCAGGACGCCGCACCCGAGGCCGCCGTCGTCGCCCGCGTCGCCCCCCGAGCGATCAGCGTTCACGGAGCCGGAGCCGCTTCACCTCGTCGTTGATCGCCCAGGCGTCCGCCACCGGGCCCAGGTGGCCGAGCTTGTCCGGGTTGATCACCGTGTGAATGGTCTGGATCTGCCCGTCCGGCGCGTCCAGCGACAGCACGTGGAGCACGGCTCCGTCCCGTACCCGGAACAGCGCGCCCGGCAGGCCGTTCACCTGGCGCGGCTCGCACGTGATGCCCGCGCGGGCCATCAGCGGGTACACCGTGGCGAGCAGGCGGGCCACGTTGTCCGCGCCCGCGACGGCCCGCGCCAGCTGCGGGGCCCGGCCGCCACCGTCCCCCACGAGCTGGACGTCGGCGGACAGCAGCTCGCGCAGCCCGTCCACGTCCCCGTGCGACAGTGCCTCGAAGAACCGGTCCGCCAGCTCCCGCTGCTCGACGCGGTCCGCCTCGAACCGGGGCCGCCCCTCGTGCATGTGGCGGCGGGCTCGTACGAGCAACTGCCGGCACGCCGCCTCCGAACGGCCCACCGCCGCCGCGATCTCGGCGAAGCCGAACGCGAAGACCTCCCGCAGCACGAACACCGACCGCTCCAGCGGGCTCAGCCGTTCCAGGAGCAGCAGCGAGGCCATCGACACCGAGTCGGCCAGCTCGGCGGCGCGCGCCGGGTCCGCGTACGGGTCGTCCAGCAGGGGTTCGGGCAGCCACGGGCCCACGTACTCCTCCCGCCGCATCCGCGCGGAGCGCAGCACGTCGATCGCGATCCGGGTCACCGTCGCGGACAGGAACGACTTGACCGACACGGGCCGGGTGGCCGTGGCGTCGTACCGCAGCCATGTCTCCTGCACCGCGTCCTCCGCCTCCGTGACGCTGCCCAGGATGCGGTAGGCGATCGAGAACAACAGCCCCCGCAACTCCTCGAACTCCTCGGCCTTGCCCATGCCGGTCCTCCCCGGGATTCGGTGCCGTCGGTCGCTTCCGGTCCGTCCGCTCAGTGCGCGTGGCCGCCGGGCTGATAGCCGCCCGCCGGCTGCTGCGTGATGATGTTCAGCCGGTTCACCGCGTTCATGAACGAGACCAGCATGACGAGCGCGGTCAGCTGCTCCTCGTCGTACAGCGCGGCGGCCCGCGCCCAGACCTCGTCGTCCACGCCGGCCGCCGCGTCGGCGGTCCGCGTCCCCTGCTCGGCGAGCGCGAGGGCGGCCCGCTCCTCCTCGGTGAACACGGTCGCCTCCCGCCACGCCGTGACGAGGTTCAGCCGCACCGCGCTCTCCCCGGCGGCGGCCGCCTCCTTGGTGTGCATGTCGACGCAGGCGGCGCAGCCGTTGATCTGGCTGACGCGCAGCGCGACGAGTTCCTGCGTCACGGCGGGCAGCGGCGACGCCTTCAGCTCCCGTCCGAACGCCATGAAGTACTTGAGCGCCTTGCCGGCGACGGGACTGGCGAAGTAGTCGAGCCGAGCGTTCATGGGGTGCTCCTCGGTGTGCGTAGGACGTGTACACCCCCCGAGACGAGACAGCGGCCGGGGCTGTGACATGGCTGCGGGAGCCCTTTAGGCTCACCGCATGAGAAAAGACGACACTCTCTTCGCGTCCCTCGAACCGTCGGGGGTGGAGCCCGCAGGGGCGGCCGAAGAGGAGCCGTTGGCCGACGCCAGTGCGGAGGCGCCTCGACGGGTACGTCCGACTCCGCACAAATCCAAGCTCGTTGAGCTGCTGAAGAACCCGAAGCTTCCCGATGAGGACATTCCCTCCGTCGAGGAGGCGATCGAGCGGTACACGTCATGGATCGATGCCATGACGCACCTTGACGCCACCGGCAATGAACTCGTGCGGCAACTCGTCGACCTCGCCAATGACTACAAGAAGGGCGTGGAGGTCGATCTGATCTGGGACAGCGGAAAGGACTTCCTCTTCAGGCAGCGGGGTCAGCTGAAGATCGACAACTCGATCATCGAGGAGTTCCTGCCCTGGCTGATCGATCCACGCGTCATCCCTGAGCTGGCCGACCAGGACCTGTACGCCGGCCCGGCCGGGGCTTTCGCCGCCGCCTATTTTTCGAGCTCCCTCACGGCGTCCACGGCCGACATCTCCATGAAGGTCAGGAAGAAGGACCAGGACTTCACGCTGAGCCGGCGCGCCTATCTGCAGGCGTCGTTCAAGCCGGACTTCCCCGCCGGCGCCTCCACCCGTATGGATGTGTGGCTGGCCTATGTGGCTGCCGAATGCAAAACAAATCTGGATAAAACGATGTTCCAGGAGGCGGCCGCCACCTCCCACGATCTGAAGGTCGCCGTACCGGCCGCCCGCTATTACCTGATCTGCGAATACCTCGACATGACACCCATCAGTACTGCTGGTACGGACATCGATGAGGTGCTGATATTGCGCGGGAAGAGGCTCGGCTCCAATCAGCGGAAGGAATACTCCTCGGCCGCCAACCGGAAGAGGCTGAGGTCGAAATATCTGGATTACCTGGAGAGTAATCCGATCAGGTATGATGTCGTACTGCGATTCGTCGATCACCTGCGATCACTTTTCGAGGCCAAAGATCCCGACGAAGAGGACGCTGTCGCCAAGGGATACTTTTAGGAAGCAGGAGCATGGACGTCGAGGAGACTTTCAACTCGGTTCGCAGGCGTGAATACGATCGCAGCTTCATCGGCCAGGCGGACCTCGACGTGCTCGTGCGGGAACGACGCAGCGCGCTTCCCTGGCGCGGTCAATTCACACCGGGGCTGGTGAGCAAGCTCCTCGACGCATATTATCCCGGCTCCGGAATCGTTTTCGATCCCTTCCTGGGGAGCGGCACCACTGTTCTGGAATGCATCCGCAGGGAAATTCCGTCCGCCGGTGTCGAGATCAACCCTGCGGCGTTGGAGCTCTCCGGCATCCTGGCGCTCGCCTCGCTGGACCGTGAGCGGCGGCTGCGCCTCGTGGATGAAGCCGCCGCCCGCATGGAGAAGGTGGCGGCGGCGGACCAGGGCACCCTCTTCGGTGAGTCGGCGGAGACCGTCGACGTCGTGGAGCATCTGCTCGATGGATACCGTGGCGCTGCCGACGAGAACGTGGAACGCATCTTCGCGACGACGCTGCTGCTGAGCATGAAGGACAAGAAGGAGACGGACGCGAAGAAGGTGTGGCGGGCCTGGAATCAGGTGCGTGACCTGATCGCGGACTTCCCGCTCGCCCCGGTGTCCTCACGCATTGTTCCCGGCGATGCGCGTCGAGTGCCCCTCGAAGACGGATGCGCGGGCCTCGTGGTCACCTCGCCGCCCTACATCAATGTCTTCAATTACCACCAGAACTACCGCCCGGCGGTGGAAATGCTCGGTTGGAACGTTCTTCCCGCCGCGCGGACGGAGATCGGCTCCAATCGGAAGAATCGCCAGAACAGGTTCCTGACGGTCATCCAGTACTGCATCGACATGATGCAGGCGCTCAGCGAGATGGAGCGGCTGGTGTCCAGGGCGGGGCACGTCGTCCTGGTGGTGGGGCGGGAGTCGAGAGTGCGCGGCGTAGCGTTCTCGAACTCCGAGATCGTGGCCATGCTGGCCGAGATCATTCCCAATCTTAAATTTGAACGATGGCAGGAGAGGAAGTTCACCAACAGGTTCGGAGTCGTCATCTACGAAGACGTCCTGTCCTTCGCGGTGGACAAGGAATCTCCCGCTCCTTCTCTGTCCGAGCAGAGCGCATTCGCGCGCGATGTCGCCCGCTACGTATTGTCCGAGGCGCTCGGGCAGGCAACGGGCGACGTGCGGGAAGACGTGCGGAGCGCCATCGAGGCCGTAGCCACGGTGAATCCCTCGCCGGAATTGAGCCTGCTGAAGGTCTGAGCGGGCGGAGCCGGGTGTCCGGCCCCGTCCCTACCTCGGGGGCAGTGGGGGCCTTCGGCGGTTGGGGGCCGTGTCGTAGGTGGGTGGGGTCGCCGGGGGGTGGGCGGCCAGGAGGTCGAGGGCGATGCGGACCGCGTCGTCCAGGACCGCGTAGCGGCCCTCCGCCCAGTCCAGCGGGGTGCGCAGCGCTTCCAGGTCGGGGGAGACGCCGTTGTTCTCGACGGACCAGCCGTACGTGTCGAACCAGGCCGCGTTCATCGGCACCGTGATCACCGTGCCGTCGCCCAGCCGGTGGCGGCCGGTCATGCCGACGACGCCGCCCCAGGTGCGCTGGCCGACGACCGGGCCCAGTTTCAGCAGGCGGAACGCGGCGGTGATCATGTCGCCGTCGGAGGAGGTCGCCTCGTCGGCCAGGGCGACCACCGGGCCCCTCGGGGCGTTGGAGGCGTAGGAGACGGGCTGCGCGTTGCGGGTGAGGTCCCAGCCCAGGATCGTCCGGGTGAGCTTCTCCACGACCAGCTCGCTGATGTGGCCACCGGCGTTGCCGCGCACGTCCACGATCAGCGCGGGGCGCGAGACCTCCATGCGCAGGTCGCGGTTGAACTGCGCCCAGCCGGAGCCGCCCATGTCCGGGATGTGGAGGTAGCCGCACCGGCCCCCGCTCAGCTCCCGGACCACCTCGCGCCGCTTGGCGACCCAATCCTGATAGCGCAGGGGGCGTTCGTCGATGAGCGGCACGACCGCGATGCGCCGGGGCCGCCCACCGCCCTCCGCCGGGCGGAACGTCAGCTCGACCGTCGTACCGCCCGCCGCCGCCAGCAGCGCGTACGGCCCGGCGACCGGATCGACCGGGCGGCCGTCCACATGCGTCAGCACCGCCCCCTCGCGGATGCCCGTACCGGCCAGCGGGGAACGCGCCTTGGAGTCCGACGAGTCGCCCGGCAGGATGCGCAGCAGGGTCCAGTCCCCGTCCCGGCACGCGAAGTTGGCGCCGAGCAGCCCGATCGCCCGCTGGTAGTGCGGCGGCCCCTCGTTGCGGCGCGCGGGCGACACGTACGCGTGCGAGGTCCCCAGCTCGCCCAGCACCTCGCGCAGCAGGTCCGCGAACTCGTCGGGCGTGGCGACGCGTTCGACCAGCGGGCGGTACTGGTCGAGCACCGCCGGCCAGTCGATCCCGCACATGTCCGGCTCCCAGAAGTACGAGCGGATGATGCGGCCCGCCTCCCCGTACGCCTGGCGCCACTCCGCCGCCGGGTCCACCTCGTGCAGGATGCGCCGCAGATCCAGGTAGACCGTGGAGTCGTTGTCGCCCGGCTCCGCCGCGGGGACGGCGCGCAGCTCGCCGTCGTCCATCACGACCAGCCGCGAGGCGTCGCCGCTGACCGCGAACCAGTCGAGGTGGCCGACGAGTTCGGTCCTCCTCGCCTTGGCGATGTTGAAGTGCTCCAGGGTCGGCCGGCCCGACATGTCCGCCGGGTTGGCGAAGGTCTCGCCGAGCGCCCCGGAGATCGGCCAGCGCAGCCACACGAGGCCGCCGCCGCTGACCGGGGCCAGCGCGGAGTACTTGGACGCCGACACCGGGAACGGCGTGACCCGGCTCTGCAGCCCCTCGAACTCGACGGTGACCGTGGACCCCTCCGTCATCCCCGCCTCCGCCGTGTCCACCGGGTCCAGGCCGCCCGCCGCGGGCCGCCCGTCGGGCAGCAGGGCGAACGGGGACGGGGTCGCCGAGGACAGCGGCACCAGGTAGGGGCGGCAGCCGAGTGGGAACGACAGGTCGCCCGTGTGCACGTCGTAGACCGGGTCGAAGCCGCGCCAGGACAGGAACGCCAGATAGCGGCCGTCGCCCGTGAAGACCGGGTTCTCGTCCTCGAAGCGGCCGTTGGTGACGTCCACGACGGTCGGCTCGCCCGGCCCCGAGATCCGGGCCAGCTTGATCTTGCGCAGGGAGCGGCCGATCCCCGGATGCGACCAGGTCAGCCAGTCGCCGTCCGGGGAGAACGCCAGGTCGCGGACGGGGCCGTTGACGGACCGGATGAGCTCGACGGGCTCGCCGGCGGGCGGCTCCCCGCCGGTGACCCCTTCGCCGGCCGCCGCCCCCTCACCCACAGCCCCCTCACCCACAGCCCCCTCACCCACAGCCCCCTCACCCACAGCCCCCACACCTACAGCCCCCTCACCCACAGCCCCCTCGCCCGTCGCCAGCAGCAGCAGCCGGCCGTCGTGCGAGGCGATGGCCAGCCGTTCGCCCTCCGGGTCCGCGACCAGCTCCAGCACCCGGCCGATCCGGCCCGATGCGAGGCGCCGCGTCGGGCGTTCGCCGCTGGCGCGCGGCAGCGGGGCGATCTCGATCGCGTCCTCGCCCTCCGCGTCGGTCACGTACGCCACCTGGTTCCCGCTGCCGAGCATCTCCGGCAGCCGCACCCGTACCCCCGGTGTGTCGGCGATGGTGCGGGCGGGCCCGTCGCGGTGCGTGAGCCAGTACAGGCTGCCGCGTACCGACACGGCACTCGCCCGCCCTGTCTCGTCCACGGACAGCGCGTCCACATTGCTCGACGCCGGCACCTGGTACGTACGCCGCCCCGCGCGCGGGCCGCCGAGGCGGACCGCCAGCCTGCGGGGGACGGCGTCCGGCGTCTCCAGGTCGTCCACCAGCCACAGCTCGCCCGCGCACTGGTAGACGATCCGGCGTCCGTCGCTCGACGCGTGCCGGGCGTAGAACGCGTCGTGGTCGGTGTGCCGGCGCAGGTCGGTGCCGTCCGGGCGGCAGGAGTAGACGTTGCCGACGCCCTCGTGGTCGGAGAGGAACGCGATCCGGCCGCCGACGAACATCGGGGTGTCGAGGTGCCCGCCGATGTCCGGGAGCAGCCGCTCGCCGTGCAGCCACAGCCGGCCCGTGGCCCCGCCCCGGTAGCGCTTCCAGGCGGCCGGTTCGTGCGGCGGGGTGCCGGTGAGCAGCAGGGTGCGGCGCTCGCCGTCGATGTCGGCGACCGCGATGTCGGAGACCGGACCCCAGGGCAGCTTGCCGCCCGGACCGCCGTCCGTGGGGACGCTGTAGGCCCAGGAGAAGTACGAGAACGGCTGGTTGTGCGAGGAGACGGCGAGGATCTGTGCCGCGTCGCCGGGGTCGGGCGTCCAGCCGCAGACCCGGGTGTCGGTGGACCCCCAGTACGTGAGCCGGCGGGACGGGCCGCCGTCGACCGGGGCGAGGTGGATCTCCGGGTCGAGGCTGCGCCAGGACGTGTACGCGATCCGGGTGCCGTCGGGGGAGAAGCGCGGATGGCCGACTCTGGTGCGGTCCACGGTCACCCGCCAGGCCCGGCCGGGGCGCTCGCCCTCCGCGGCGAGCGGGGCGACCCAGAGATCGTCCTCCGCCGCGAAGCAGAGCAGGTCCTCGTGGAGGTGCGGGAAGCGGAGATACGAGACGTCGTCACTCACCCCCCAATGCTTTCCGCGCCCGCAGGGCCCGGCAACTCAGGGAGACGCCCATTCTGTGGTGCGGGCCACAAGCGAAACTGTTCCGTTTCGCTAGGAGGCGGGGTTACCTTTCTACGGTACGAAACGGTTTCGTTCGGTTGTTCATCGGACAGGAGGTCGACCATGGCACGCACACGGCTCACGCCCGAGCGTGAGAGCGAGCTGTACGCCGTCGTGCTCGACCTGCTGCGCGAGGTCGGCTACGACGCCCTCACGATGGACGCCGTCGCCGCGCGTGCGCATTCCAGCAAGGCCACCCTCTACCGCCAGTGGGGGAACAAGCCGGCGCTCGTCGTCACGGCCCTGCGGCACAACAAACCCGTCACCCTCGGGGACGTGGACACCGGCACGCTGCGCGGTGACTTCCACGCCGTGCTCAGCCGCAGTGACGACTGTCAGATGGAGAAGGACGCCGCGCTGATGCGGGGTCTGAGCCATGCCGTCCATGACAACCCCGATCTCCTCCAGGCCCTGCGCGAACTGCTGATCGAGCCGGAGATGACCGGCCTCGACGCCCTGCTGCGCCGGGCCGTGGCCCGGGGAGAGGTGAGCGCGGACAATCCGGCGCTCAGATACGTACCGCACATGCTGGTGGGCGCCGTAGCCACCCGGCAGATGGTCGAGGACCGCCCCGTCGACCAGGCATTCCTCCTCGATTACGTCGACTCCGTGATCCTCCCCGCTCTCGGAGTCTGACCCCCAGGTCCCCGCGCTCCACCCGTACGGCCCTCTCCCCGAGTCCCACCTGACACGCCGCTCTCGTCGTCGGGCTGGTTCCACACGCCCATTTCCACACAACGACCTGACCGGGAGTACGCCCTCGTGGCCACATTCCTCTACAAACTCGGACGGCTCGCCTTCCGGCGCCGCCGTTACGTCGCCCTGATCTGGGTGGCGCTGCTGGCGCTCGCCGGGTTCGGCGCGTCCGCCGCCTCCACGGCGACCTCCAGCTCGTTCTCCATTCCCGGTACGGAGGCCCAGAAGGCCTTCGACCTGCTGGAACAGCGCTTCCCCTCCTCCAGTGCCGACGGTGCCACCGCGCGCGTCGTGTTCAAGGCGCCCGAGCACGAGAAGGTGACCGACGCGGCCAACAAGGCCGAGGTCAAGAAGATCGTCCGGGAGCTGAAGGACGGCTCCGACCAGATCGCCTCCGTCGCCGACCCGTACGCCGCCGACGCGGTCTCGCAGAACGGCTCGACCGCGTACATCTCGGTCTCGTACAAGGTCAACTCGATGGAGCTGACCGACGCCACCCGCGAGTCGCTGGAGGACGCCGGCACCCACGCCGAGAAGAGCGGGATGACCGTCGAGATCGGCGGTGACGCGCTCCAGGTGATGCCGGAGACCGGCGCCACCGAGATCATCGGCGTCGCCATCGCGGCCGTGGTCCTCGTCATCACGTTCGGCTCGCTCGTCGCGGCCGGGCTGCCCCTGCTCACCGCCCTGATCGGCGTCGGCATCGGCGTCTCCTCGATCACCGCCCTGGCCAATGTGCTGGACCTGGGCAACACCACGTCCACGCTCGCCATGATGATCGGCCTCGCGGTCGGCATCGACTACGCGCTGTTCATCGTCTCCCGCTACCGCGCCGAGCTGGCCGAGGGCCGGGAACGCGAGGAGGCGGCGGGCCGGGCGGTCGGCACGGCCGGGTCCGCGGTCGTCTTCGCCGGGCTCACCGTGGTCATCGCCCTCGTCGGCCTGGCCGTCGTCAACATCCCGATGCTGTCCAAGATGGGCTTCGCCGCGGCCGGCACGGTCGCCATCGCGGTCCTCATCGCGCTCACCATGGTCCCGGCCATGCTGGGCTTCGCCGGAAAGCGGGTCCTGGGCCGCAAGGCGCGCGAGGCCGCCGAGGCGGGGACCACGCGCGAGGCCAAGGCGAACATGGGCACCCGCTGGGCCCGGTTCGTGCTGCGCAAGCCCGTCTGGGTGCTGCTCGTCGGTGTGCTGGGCCTCGGCGCCATCGCCGTACCGGCCGCCTCGCTGGAGATGGGCCTGCCGGACGACGGCTCCCAGCCCACCAGCACCACCCAGCGCCGCGCCTACGATCTGCTCTCCGACGGCTTCGGCCCCGGCTTCAACGGGCCGCTGCTGGTCGTCGTGGACACCGAGGACAGCGCGGACGGCAAGGCCGCGGCCAAGCAGGTCGGCGACGAGATCGCCGACATCAAGGGCGTCGCCGCCGTCACCCCGGCCACGTTCAACAAGGCCGGCGACGCGGCGATGATCACCGTCATCCCGAAGGACCGCCCCAGCTCCGTCGAGACGGAGAACGTCGTCCACGCCATCCGCGACGCGGGCGACGGCTTCAAGTCCGACACCGGCGCCGAGGTGCTGGTCACCGGCGCCACCGCGATGAACATCGACTTCTCGCAGAAGATGAACGACGCGCTGCTGCCCTACCTGGCGCTCGTGGTCGGCCTCGCCTTCCTGCTGCTGATGGTGGTCTTCCGCTCGGTGCTGGTGCCCCTCAAGGCGGCGCTCGGCTTCCTGCTCTCGGTCGTCGCGGCCCTGGGCGCGGTCGTCGCGGTCTTCCAGTGGGGCTGGCTCGGCTCGCTCTTCGGGGTGGAGCAGACGGGCCCGATCATGTCGATGATGCCGATCTTCATGGTGGGCGTGGTCTTCGGCCTCGCGATGGACTACGAGGTCTTCCTCGTCACCCGGATGCGGGAGGCGTACGTCCACGGCGAGACGCCCGGCCAGGCCGTCGTCACCGGCTTCCAGCACGGGGCGCGGGTCGTCTCGGCCGCCGCCGTGATCATGATCGCGGTGTTCGCCGGATTCATCGGCTCCAGCGAGCAGATGATCAAGATGATCGGCTTCTCGCTCGCGATCGCGGTCTTCTTCGACGCGTTCGTCGTCCGCATGGCGATCGTGCCCGCAGTCCTGGCGCTGCTCGGCCGCCGCGCCTGGTGGCTGCCGCGCTGGCTGGACCGCGCGCTGCCCAACGTGGACGTCGAGGGCGAGGGCCTGCGCAAGGAGCTGGGCGAGCCCACCGGCGGTGAGGGCGGCCCGGAGGGCGGCGAGCGCGAGCTGGCCCGCGTCTGATCCGCGTCGGTCCGCGTCGGTCCGGGTCCGACCCGCGTCCGAACGGCTTCTGATCCGCTTCTGATCCGTACGTACGACGGAGCCCCCGTGCAGCGATGCGCGGGGGCTCCCGTATGTCCGGCGTCCGTTCCGGCGGCGGCGTCCGGGCTCAGGCGTGGGCCGGGGCCTCGACCTCGCGGTGCGTACGCCGCAGGAAGCGGACCAGCGGGGCGCAGTCGAACTGGACGACGTCGACACCGGCGGTGTCGTGCCGCTCCACGACCACCTGGACCCGGCCGCAGGGCCATATCCGCCAGCCGTCCTGCTCGACGGGGTAGCGCAGCCCTCGTTCCAGGAGCTCCCGGTCGACGGCCCACTCGGTGCCGCCGGGGTAGGCGAGGTGCACGGTCGCCGGGTCGTCCGCGCTGTCGAACCGCAGCTCGACGGGGACGACGGGCAGGTCGCGGGCGTCGGTGACGAGCCGGGCTCGGGCATGGTCATGGATCACGGGGGGCATGGACCGACTCTCCTCCTACTTCTGCAACTTTGTTATCTAATGTCCCATATTTTACGTAAAGGGCATTGCGGAGCTCCTTGGCGGTTGTCGCGCAGGCGGGTAGTTGTCGCGCAGGCGCTCTTGCGAGTGCTTTGCAACAAGCCCCTATCATTGAGAGGTTCATGACCGATCCCGCGCACCCGGCGCAGCGACGCGAGAACGCAGGAAGCGGAGCCTCTTCATGCATGTACCCGACGGATTCATCAACGCACCTGTCTCGGCCGTCACAGGCGTCGTCGCCGCCGGGGCCGTGGCCGTCAGTCTCAAGGGGGCCCGGCGGGAACTCGATGAGCGCACCGCACCGCTGGCAGGGCTCGTCGCCGCGTTCATCTTCGCCGTGCAGATGCTGAACTTCCCCGTCGCGGCCGGCACCAGCGGCCATCTGCTCGGCGGGGCGCTGGCCGCGATCCTGGTCGGGCCCTACACCGGGGTGCTCTGCATATCCGTCGTCCTGCTGATGCAGGGCATCCTCTTCGCGGACGGCGGGCTCACCGCGCTCGGCGTCAACATCCTCGACATGGGCGTCGTCACCGTCGTCGTCGCGTACGCCCTCTTCCGCGGCCTGCTCGGCGTGCTGCCGCGCACCCGCCGCTCGGTGACCGCCGCCTCCTTCGTCGCCGCGCTGGTCTCCGTACCGGCCGCCGCCTGCGCGTTCACCCTGCTGTACTGGATCGGCGGCACCACGGACATTCCTATCGGCAAGGTCTTCACGGCCATGGGCGGCGTACACGTCCTCATCGGCATCGGCGAGGCCCTGATCACCGCGCTCACCGTCGGCGCCGTCGTCGCCGTCCGCCCCGACCTGGTGCACGGCGCGCGCGACCTCGCCGCCCCGCTCAAGCTCCGCGTGGACGGCGAACTGATCGACGCCCCCGCCCCGGCCGCCGCCCCCGGACCCGCCCCGGCCGCCCACCGCCCGACGCGCGGCCTGTGGATCACCGGCCTGGTCACCGCCCTCGTGCTGGCCGGCTTCGTCTCCTTCTACGCCTCCGCCAACCCGGACGGCCTGGAGAAGGTCGCCGCCGACAAGGGCATCGACCAGGAGGTCAAGGACCACGCCGCCAAGGACTCCCCGCTCGCCGACTACGGCGTCAAGGACGTCTCCAACGCCCGGCTCTCCGGCGGCCTCGCCGGGATCATCGGCGTCGGCGCCACCCTCGTCGCGGGCAGCGGCGCCTTCTACGTGGTCTCCCGCCGACGGCGTGCGAAGGACGACGCCGCCGCCGGCCACCGCACCGACGAGAACGTCTGACATGGGCGCCGGCCACGCGCACAAGCTCTACCGGCACGGGCACTCGCCCGTTCACGAGCTGCCGCCGCACTGCAAGCTCGCCGCCGTCTTCTGCTTCGTCGTGGTCGTCGTCTCCACACCCCGCGAGGCCGTGTGGGCGTTCGGGCTGTACGCCCTGCTCATCGCAGGCGTCGCCGCGCTCGCCCGCATCCCGGCCGGCTTCCTGCTCAAACGGCTGCTCATCGAGGTGCCGTTCGTCGCGTTCGCCGTGCTCATGCCGTTCGTGGTGCCCGGCGAGCAGACGCACGTCCTCGGCCTCTCCGTCAGCGTCCCCGGCCTCTGGGGCGCCTGGAACGTCCTGGCCAAGGGCACGCTCGGGGTCGCCGCCTCCGTGCTCCTGGCCTCCACCACCGAACTGCGCGAACTGCTGCTCGGCCTCCAGCGGCTCAAACTCCCGCCGCTGCTCGTCCAGATCGCCTCCTTCATGATCCGCTACGGGGACGTCGTCAGCGACGAGATGCGCCGCATGTCCATCGCCCGCCGCTCCCGCGGCTTCGAGGCGCGGGGCGTACGGCACTGGGGCGTCCTCGCCAAGTCGGCCGGGGCCCTGTTCATCCGCTCCTACGAACGCGGCGAACGCGTCCACCTCGCCATGGTCAGCCGGGGCTACACCGGCTCCATGCCCGTCATCGACGAGGTGACCGCATCCCGCACCCAGTGGGCGTACGCCGCGGCCCTCCCGGTACTCGCCCTCGCCGTGTGTCTGGTGGGATGGACCATATGAGCAGCCCCGACCCCGCCCCCGTACCGCCCTCCCTGGAGGTCAGCGGCCTCGCCTACGCGTACCCCGACGGCCACCAGGCCCTCTTCGGCGTCGACCTGACCGTCGCGCGCGGCGAACGCGTCGCGCTGCTCGGCCCGAACGGCGCCGGCAAGACGACCCTGGTTCTCCACCTCAACGGCATCCTGGAGGCGGGCGCCGGGACCGTGCGCGTCGCCGGGCTGCCCGTGGACAAACGGAACATGGCGGAGATCCGCCGCCGCGTCGGCATCGTCTTCCAGGACCCCGACGACCAGCTCTTCATGCCCACCGTCCGCGAGGACGTCGCCTTCGGCCCCGCCGCCGGAGGACTGCGCGGCGAGGAACTGGAGGAGCGGGTCATGGAGGCGCTGCGCCAGGTCGGCATGGAGGAGTACGCCGGCCGGCCGCCGCACCACCTCTCCTTCGGCCAGCGCCGCCGCGTCGCCGTCGCCACCGTCCTCGCCATGCGGCCCGAGATCCTCGTCCTGGACGAGCCCTCCTCCAACCTCGACCCGGCGTCCCGGCGCGAACTCGCCGACATCCTGCGCTCCCTGGACGTCACCGTCCTCATGGTCACGCACGACCTGCCGTACGCGCTCGAACTGTGCGGGCGCGCCGTCATTCTCAGCGACGGCGTCATCGCCGCCGACGACCGCACCCAGGACCTGTTGTGCGACGCGGCCCTGATGCGCGCCCACCGCCTGGAACTGCCCTTCGGCTTCGACCCGCGCTCCGTGACGGTCAACTCCGGGTGACCCTGGGCCCCGTCCCACCCGCACCGCCGTGCACCATGGGGGGATGAGCGGGAGCGCAGCAACAGGCGTGGACGTACGGGGCACGGCGGCGCCCGGATTCGAAACGGTCCGGGACGCCTTCGTCCGCAACTTCGAACAGCGCGGGGACCGGGGAGCGGCGGTCACCGTCTACCGGCACGGGCGCAAGGTCGTCGACCTGTGGGCCGGCACCAGAGACGTGGACGGCACCGAACCCTGGGCCGTGGACACCGTCCAGATCGTCCGCTCCGCCGGCAAGGGCATCGCCGCCGCCGTCCCCCTGCTGCTGCACCAGCGCGGCCAGATCGACCTGCACGCCCCGGTCTCCACGTACTGGCCCGAGTTCAAGGCGAACGGCAAGGAACGCGTCCTCGTCCGCCACCTCCTCGCCCACCGGGCCGGCGTCCCGGCCCTCGACCGGCCGCTCACCCCCGAGGAGGCCGCCGACGGGACGAGCGGGGCGCGCGCCGTCGCCGCCCAGTCCCCGGCCTGGGAGCCCGGCACCGCGCACGGCTACCACGCCCAGACCTACAGCTGGCTCATCGGCGAACTCGTACGGCGCGTCACCGGGCGCACCGTCGGCCGCTGGGTCGCCGAGGAGATCGCCCGCCCGCTCGGCCTCGACTTCTGGTTCGGCATCCCCGCCGACGAGGCCCACCGGGTCGGCCGCATCGGCCCCGTCGAGGCGCCCGTCGCCGAGAACACCGGGGCGCTGCGGCTGCGCCCCAAACGGTCGGTGGCCGAGGCGTACCGCGACCCGGACTCGCTGACCCGGCGGGCGTTCGGCGCGATCGACCCGCTGCCCGACGAGAACGACGCCGGCTACCGGGCCGCCGAACTCCCCGCATCCAACGGCACCGCCACCGCGCGCGGCCTGGCCCGCTGCTACGCCGCGATGATCGGCCCGGTGGACGGCCACCGGCTGTTCGCCCCGGCCACCCTGACGCTCGCCCGCACCGAGGAGTCGGCCGGGCCGGACCGGGTCCTCGTCGTCTCCACCCGGTTCGGGCTCGGCTACATGCTCCACGGCCCGGCGAGCCCGCTGCTCGCGCCCGGCTCCTTCGGGCATCCGGGCCGGGGCGGCTCCCTCGGCTTCGCCGACCCGGAGTCCGGGATCGCCTTCGGATACGTCACCAACGGCCTCCAGAAGGGCGTCACCGCCGATCCCCGGGCACAGGCACTCGTCCGGGCGGTACGGTCGGCGCTATGACTCCTGCGCGCTTCGACGGATACGGCGTCCTCATCACCGGCGCGGGCCGGGGCATCGGCGCCGCCACCGCCCGCCTGCTGGCCGCCGAGGGCGCCCGCGTCCTCGTCACCGACCTGGACGCGGGCCGGGCCGGGGCCGTGGCGGCGGAGATCCGGTCGGACGGGGGCACGGCCGAGGCACTGGCCTGCGACGTGGCCGACCGGGCGGCGATCGAGGCGGCCGTCGCCCGCGCCGTCGAGGCGTTCGGCGGGCTCGACGTCCTCGTCAACAACGCGTACGCCTGCACTCAGGACAGCGTCCTCTTCGAGGACGAGCCCGACGAGACCTGGCAGCGCGACCTGGACATCACGCTGGGCGGCGCCTACCGCTGCTCGCGCGCCGCGATGCCGCACCTCGCCGCGTCCGGCCGGGGCGCGATCGTGTCCATCGGCTCCGTCAACGGCACCCAGGACTTCGGCAACCACGCCTACAGCGCGGCGAAGGCGGGCCTGGCCAGCCTCACCCGCACCCTCGCCGGCCACGCCGGACCGCGCGGCGTCCGCGCCAACCTCGTCGTCCCCGGCACGATCCGCACCGACGCCTGGGCGGGCCGCGACGCCGAACTGGGCCGGATCAGCGCGCTGTACCCGCTGGGCCGGGTCGGCGAACCGGAGGACATCGCGAAGGCGGTCGCGTTCCTGGCGTCGTCGGACGCGGAGTGGATCACGGGCACGTCACTGTGCGTGGACGGCGGCCTGACAGCGGTGAACGTGGGGTTCCGGACCGCGATCGAGGGCTGAGGCCCTTCGCGAGCAGGCCGCGATCCAGGGCCGGGGCGGGCCCTTCGCAGGCAGGCCGCGAACGCTGCTCCCCGCTTCGTGCAAGTACGGGGTGAGACCGCCGCCCGGCGGTCTCGGACAGGAGACCCCATGGACCCGGACGAGGATCTGCTCGCTCGCTCCGCGCGGGAGCCCACTGCCTTCGAACCGCTCGTCGCCCGGCACACGACGGCCCTGCACGGCTACCTCGTACGCCGCGCCCCCGACGCCGCCGACGACCTGCTCTCCGAGGTATGGCTCCAGGCGTACGCCCACCGGGCCACGTTCGACGCGGCGCGCGGCTCCGCACGCGGCTGGCTGTTCGGCGTCGCCCGCAACGTGCTGTCGCGCCACCGGCAGAGCGCGGCCCGCGCCGCCGCCCGCACCGAACCGCGGCCCGACGCCACGACGGCCGACCCCTGGCAGGCGGTCGACCGGCGGCTGGACGCCGCGTCGGTGGCACCGGAGCTGCGCCGCAGACTCGCCGAACTCCCCCCGACCGAGCGCGAACTGCTGCTGCTCGTCGCCTGGGAGCAGCTGACCCCCGCCGAGGCGGCCGCCGCCGTCGGCATCCCCGCCGGAACCGCCCGTTCCCGCCTGCACCGGGCCCGCGCCCGGCTGCGCGACGGACTGGCCGGCCCCGCCCGTACGACCCTGACGGGAGACTTCGCATGACCCACGAGAACCCGCCCACGGACCTGCTCGACTTCCCCGGCGGCGCCGCCCTGGCCCGCGCCGGCCGCACCGAACCGCCCGCCCCGGAGGCCGAGGCCCGCGCCCGCTCCCTGGTCCTCGCCGCCATCGCGGCCGACACGGCGGCCCCCGCCCCGGCCCCCGCGCGCCGCTTCGCCCGCCGCCGGGTCTTCGCCCTCGCGGCGGCGGTCGCGGCCGTCGCGACGGGGGCGGCGGTGCTCCCGGTCGTCGGCTTCGGCGACGACGGCCCGGCCGCCACCGCGTCGGCGTCCGAGGTCTTCACGACGATGGCCGACCACGCGACCACCGGAGCGGGCGCGGGCACCAGGTACTGGAAGACCGAGGTGCGGAGCTGGGCGGAGGGGCGGAAGGCGCGGACCGACACCCGCTATCTCAGCCGAGACGGGGTCGTGGTGAAGACCCAGGACGGCCGGACCCTCACCAAGAAGAACCCCGGGGGCACCTCGTGGCCCGTCGGCAAGGGGACCGTCGACTGGGACGGCCTCGGCACCCTGCCGACCGACCCCGACGCCCTGCGCGGGACCCTGTCCGCCGGTGCCGGGGGCGCCGACGCCGCGGCCGAACAGACGGTTCGGCAGGCCGGCCGGCTGCTGACGGACGCCCCGGTCTCCCCGGAGGTACGGGCCGCGCTGTTCCGCGTCCTGGCGCAGACCCCCGGCGCCACGGTCACCGAGGGCGTGAAGGACGCCGTCGGCCGCTCCGGCACCCGGATCTCGTGGAAGTGGGCCGCCCGGCCCACCGAGAGCAACAAGCGGGAATGGGGCTGGTCCCCGACCACGTACAAGAACGACAAGGGCGGCTGGAAGATCGAAGCCACCGCGACCCTGCGCGAGAACTGGATCGTCTCGCCCTCCGACGGCCGCCTCCTGGAGGTCGGCCACGACCCGGACAACCGCCCCGGCCACGTCGTCCAGCGCGAAACGTACCTGAACGCGGGCCCGGCGAAAACGCCCCACTGAACGAGCCCCGCTCGACAGCCGGCCACCCTGGGCGGGCAGGGTTTGGCCCTGCCCGCCCAGCGCGGTGACCGGGCTCACCGGCAGACGAGCACGCCGCCGAGGCAGCTGACCCGGAAGGCACCCTCCACCCGAATGACCCCGTCGACCAACTCCCGCGCACGCTCGACCGTCTCCGGGAACGGAACGCCCATCTCGTCGGCCCAGGCTTCGTACGAGGCCAGGTGCGCGACGACCGGCCCGGCGTCGGTCACCTCGATCATGCCGGGAAGCGGAATCGTGCGGATCTCACCGAAGACGGCACCGAGGACCCCCGGCGCGTCCTCCAGCGTGAAGCGGGCCGACAACTGCACTCGGGCCGGGCCCTCCCGCACGCCCAGCACATCGCCTGCGGCCCGGCGCCAGAGGTGTTCCAGCTCCCGTTTGTCGGTCCGGCTGTTCGTGGAGACGATCGCGATGCCCCCGGGCGCCAGTACGCGCCCCAGCTCCTTCACGGCCCGGCCCTGGTCCTCGACGTGGTACAGCATGTGCAGCGCGAGAACCGCCCCGAGGGACGCGTCCGCGACGGGCAACTGCTGGACGTCCGCGACGACCGCTCCGGGAATGGCGCCGAGGATGCCGGGCGAGACGTCCATGGGCAGCACCTTCAGGTCGGGACGGTCCTCCCGCACCCGGGCGACGAACTTCCCGTTACCGCAACCCACGTCAGCGACCACCCCACGTACACCGGCCAGTTCACCGGCGACGATGCCCGGCAGATCGTGGCGCGGGGTCTGCCATCGGTAGAGGGACTGACGGGCGGCCAGGTACTGCCCCGAGCCGTACGCCCTGGTGGAGAGAAGGCAGCGATCGGTCACCGAACGATCGCGCGTGGGCTGGTCGGTCATCGGGCCTCCATAGGCTTGCCGGCAGGAGTGGGCCGGGCGGTCACCTCGTGAATGCGCGCGCGGAGATCGACCGCCGACTGTGCGCCGAAGCCTGATGGTGATGCTCACCGTGTATCTGCGGATGCTGTCGCGGGCCCCCCGTACGGCCCTGCTCGCCGAGCGGCCAACGAGGTCCCGGCCCTGGAGCCGACCACCCCGGCGATCCGCTAACGGGCGTTCAGAGCCCGGCGGGCGGAACTGATGAGGTTGTGGGCGTCGGCCCCATACACAGCCGACTCGCGCAAGGTCTTCCACGTCCGCAGATACAGGGCGACGCTGTCGGCGTCGTCCAACCACAGTTCGGCGTGCCATGCCTCGGTGACCACCTCGCGGTCGTCGTAGATCCAGAAGCCGAGACCGGGCGGAACTTTCAACGACGCAGTGAGCGGGACGATGCCGAGTTCCACGGTGTCCATGCCGACCACACCCATGAGGCGGTCCAGCTGGGTGGCCAGCACCGAGGGCGAGCAGACCAGAGACCGCAGCACCGGTTCCCACAGGATGACGTGGTACCGCCTGCCTCCGCTGTACAGAAGTTCCTGGCGCCTTATCCGGGCGCGGACGGCTTCTTCAACATCGCGCGGCGACCGGTGCAGCTCGACGGACCGGGTCAGCACAGCGCGTGCGTAGTCGGGGGTCTGGAGCACGCCGACGACCCATGAGGATTCCCAGGCCCGGAGCACCTTCGAGTTGGCCTGCGCCTCGTTGTGGACGTCCTGTACGGCCTTGTGGCCACCAGCGAGCTGCCGCCGCCACGAGCGGATGTGCGACTCGAACCCCGCCAGCCTGGCGCGAAGCTCGCCGTAGGACGTGGCCTGACCGCACGCGATGGCCCACTGTTCGAGATCTTCGGGAGTGGCCGTCTGCTTGCCCAGTTCCAGCTTCGAGACCTTCGAGTTCGGCCACCCGAGCTTGCGCGCCAAGGCGGTACCGGTGAGCCGACCGGCAGGGCAGGTCAAACGAAGCTCCCGGAGTCGAACCCCGAGGGCTTCGCGGGCCTGCTGATAGTCGGTCCTCACCGGTTCACGCCTGCTTTACTCCTCCTTCGCGGCCAGCTCCGCCGCGAACTTCCGAAACGGGGTGGCGTGGTGCTGGGCCACGTCCCGCAGCCGGTTGTACTGGTTGACGCGCGCCGGTTCTGTGACCATCTCAGCACCCGTCAGGTTGTCGTCGTCATCAAAGAGGCACACGGCCACGATGTGCGAATCGAAGATCCAGAAATCCTCATCCGGCAGGTTGACTCGTTCGGCGTCCTCGCGCCACATGGTGCGCACGTCTTCGCCCAGGGCGGCGTTCTTCTCGGCGTGAGCGAGCAGGTACCGCTGCCCTTCGGTCGGCGGGTTGTCCATGATGCGCACCCGGCCGACGTATACGCCGTCGGCCGTCTTGGTCCGGATAGCCTGGCTCCACGGAGTGTCGAGGTCCCACGTCGGTGTCTCGCCCCGCGAAAACTGCGCGTAGGTGTCCGTGACCTCATCGGTCGCGTACCGCTTTCGCATCTCCAGGCGCCACGCGCTGTGCTGGAATTTTTCGAACAGCCGGGCGAACTGCTCTGTCGTGAAGATGCGCGGTTCGGTGTCGCGGTCCTTCGGTCCGAAGTCGATCAGCGTGTTGCGGGGGATCACGATCGGGATCTCGTCCTCGTTGATGTGCTGGAGCTGCGCGAGGGCGTCCGGGTCAGTGAGGCGCGGCCCGTGCACGATGACTTCGCCCGTGTCGACATCTTCATGGATCGCGGGGCAGCCGCCTTCGCCGCTGCCCGTCCCGTTGAAGCGCAATCGTCGGGCCATGACCAGATCCTTCCGCCAGGGGTTGATCACCCAAGCATTGCGCGGTGGAGGCTGCTCGACCACGGGTTCCGACCATCTTTGCGCGAAAAGACGAGCTAGGTAAGCCAGTATGTGAGAAAAACCGAGAAAATAGCCTGTCGCCAAGCAACCGCCCACTTCTAGCGTCCCGTTCATGGCAACCAAGACACAGCAGGACATCGACCCCTTCGCGGCGACGGAGTCTCTACGGGAAGCGCTGGCCGCAGCCGGCATCGTCCTTCCCTCGCTCGGTGTCGACATCGCGTCCCCTGCGCTGCGACTTGTCGAGCTGGGGCGCGTGCGTGCCGACGTGGCCGCCCGCCTGGCCGAAGTGCTCCAGAGAGGGGGCCGTCAGTGACGCGGCAACAGAAGCCAGCAACGACCATCAACCACGGGAAACTGCCATGGCCGCGCGAGACGCTCGTGGTGGACACGATCTCGGAACGCACGGGCCTGCTGGTGGGCGTGATTGAGGAGCGCTACAAGTCGAACGGTCAACTGGCCGGCCGACAGGCGTTTATGCGCCCCCAGGGTGGGGGTGTCGAGTGGGACGTGCCCCTGGAGCGCATCAAGCCGGTGACCGAGGCCGACAGGGCTTAGCTGGTCCCCCTAGCGATGGCGTCCGCACGCGCCGTTCCCGCCTGGATCGCCTGCCTTGAAGGGTCCACCGCGGCCTCCCTGCTCCTCGCGGCCAGTGGCCGGGGCAGTGCTTGGCGCCATGGTGTCGCCGCCGACCCGATCCGGCTTCATGCCTGGATCCGCGACGAACACGGACGCCCGGTGGAGGAACCCCGCCACACTGGCGACTACACCCCGATCAACACAGCCACTCCCCCTGGAGCCGAACCGCGATGAGTGCCCCGCACATCCTGCTGCCCGGTGAGCGAGTCAGCCTGGCGATGACCGACCGTGACCACCTCGCCGACTATCACCGGTGGGAGAACGACCCCGGCACGATCCTGGGCTACGGCACCCAGGTAACCCAGTCATGGGAGGTCCGCGCCGGCGGCTGGGAGGGCCAGGGCCGCAACCGCGACTACGCCCAGTTCGAGGTGATCACCACCGACGACCACACCCCGGTCGGGATCACCACCTTGCAGATCGACTCGGCAGTACGGACCGCCGAGTTCGTCATCCTCGTCGCCCCCGAAGCCAGGGGAAGGGGCCTGGCCACGGAGGCCACCTCCCTGACCCTCCGCTGGGCCTTCGAGTACGCCGCGCTGCGTATGGTGTGGCTCAAGGTGCTGGAAGCCAACACGGCGGGCGTGACGGCCTACCAGAAGGCCGGATTCCAGTCCGCCGGCCGCCTGCGACAGTCCGGCTACTGGCTGGGCCGTTCCTGTGACGAGCTCCTGATGGACGCCACTGCCGACGACTTCCTGAGCGTAGCTGAGTCCGCCTGAATCGACCGCCGAGGCCCCGTCAACTCTGGTTCAGGGATAGGCACTCGTCCTGTCCGGGCCCGCCCTCCGGGCGGCGCCCGGCTACCGTCCGTCCGCCTTCGGTACGGGCGCGCCCAGCACCGTCAGGAACGCCGTCGCGGCGGGCGTCCGGCCCGACCGGCTCCAGATGACGTGCTGGACGCGCACCGGCGCGTCGGACACCTCGACCGCCACCACGCCGGGGAGTCGCGCCGCGTACGCGGGCGGCAGCATCGCCACCGCCAGGCCGGGGCCGACGAGGCTGGCGATGTAGTCGGCGGTGGTGACCTCGAACGCGACGTCACGGGTCAGGCCCGCCGCCGTGAACGCCTGGTCCGTCTGCGCGCGGCCCGCCGTACCGGCCGGGAAGTCCGCGAAGACCTCGCGGGACAGCCGGCGCAGGTCGACGGAGGGCGCCCCGGCCAGCGCGTGGTCCGGGGCGACCACGGCGACGAGCCGTTCCCGGGACAGCTCGTGGCGGCCGACGCCGCTGGGGCGGGCCGTGGCCGGCAGCCCGAGGAACGCCACGTCGAGCGTGCCCTCGCGCACCTGCTCGGCCAGCTCGTCGCTGGCCCCGACGCGCAGACTGACCCGCACCTGGGGATGGCGGCGGCGGAAGTCCCGCAGCGCGGCCGGGATGTCGACGGCGGTCACCGTCGGAATCAGGCCGACCGCCAGCCGGCCGCGCACCTCGCCCACGGCCGCCGCGACCTCGGCGGCGGCGCGTTCTGCGGCCTCCACGCACTGCCGGGCGGCCGGCAGGAACGCCTCGCCCGCCGGGGTCAGCCGCACCCGGCGGGTGGTCCGCTCGAAGAGACGACCGCCCAGTTCCCGCTCCAGCCGGGCGATCTGGTGACTGAGCGCCGACTGCACCACCAGGCACCGCTCGGCGGCCCGCGTGAAGCTATTGGTTTCGGCCACGGCGATCACGTAACGCAGCTGCTGGAGTTCCATGGGCACATCGTCCACTCATCGCGAATCGAGATCAATGAACTGACAGACATGTGTTGGACTCATCAATGGGCGCGGGCCGAGACTTCGAGACATGACAAGCCGACCCATGCGAGGAGCCGCCGGGAACCTGCCCCGGACCGCCCTGACCGCGTTCGCACCGGCGGTGTGGGGCACGACCTACATCGTCACCACGGAGTTCCTGCCGGCCGGGCACCCGCTGTTCGCCGGTCTGCTGCGCGCCCTGCCCGCCGGGCTGATCGCCCTCGTCCTGACCCGCACGCTGCCGCGCGGCGCCTGGTGGGGGAAGGCGGCGGTGCTGGGGGTCCTCAACATCGGGCTCTTCCTGCCGCTGCTGTTCATCGCGGCGGAGCGGCTGCCGGGCGGGGTCGCCGCGACCCTGGGCGCCGCGCAGCCCCTCGTCGTCGCCGTTCTCGCGGTGGCCGTACTGGGCCGGCCGCTGTCCGCCCGGCCCCTGGTGTGGGGCGTCACGGGGGTGGCCGGCGTCGGCCTGGTCGTCATCGGGCCCGCCGCGTCGCTGGACGCGGCCGGGGTGGCGGCGGGGCTCGCCGGAGCGATAACGATGGGGCTCGGCGTGACGCTCACCAAGCGGTGGGGGCGGCCCGAAGGCGTGGGTCCGCTCGCCTTCACGGGCTGGCAGCTCACCGCAGGGGGCCTCTTCCTCGCCCCGGTCACCTTCCTCGCCGAGGGCGCGCCGCCCGCGATCGACGGCCGGGCCGCGCTCGGCTACCTCTGGCTGGGCCTGATCGGCGGGCTGCTCACGTACGCCCTGTGGTTCCAGGGCATCGCCAAGCTGCCGGTCACCTCGGTCGCCGTCCTCGGTCTGCTCTCCCCGCTGGTCGCGGCCGGACTGGGCGTGCTCGTCCTCGGCCAGACGCTCGGCCCGGTCCAGCTGCTGGGCTTCGCGCTCGCCCTGGCCTCCATCGTCGGGGGCCAGTTGCCGGGCCGCTCGGCGCGTACCCCAACGGCCACCACGTCCGCCCCCGCACCGGTGCACGAACCCGCACCGGCACACGAACCCGAACCCGCACCGGCACACGAACCCGCACCGGCACACCAACCCGCACCCGCACCCGCATCCGCACCCGAAAGGACCCACCCATGAGGATCGCCGTTCTCGGAGCCGCAGGCATGGCCGGCTCCCGCGTCGTCGCCGAAGCCGTGAGCCGGGGCCACACGCCCCTCGCGGTCTACCGCAGCACCCGGCCCGAGGCCCTGCCGCCCGGCGTCACCCCGGTGGCGGGTGACGCGAACGACACCGCCGCGATGGCCGCCCTGTTCGCGGGCGCCGACGCGGTGGTGGCCGCCACCCGGCCGCCGGCGGGCCGGGAGCACACGATCGCCGCGACCACGACGGCGCTGCTCGACGCGGCGGCAGCGGCCGGGACGCGCGTCCTGGTGATCGGCGGGTCGGGCCCGCTGGAGGTCCCCGGACACCCCGGCCGGCTCGTGCGGGACGACCCGGCCTACGTACCGGCGCGGTGGCGCACGGTCGCCGACGCCAGCACCGCCCAACTCGCCGCCTGCCGGGCCCACTCGGCCGACTGGATCTACCTCAGCCCGCCCGCCGTCCTGGAGCCGGGCTCCCGCACGGGCAGCTACCGCCGGGGCACCACCACGCTCCTGACCGCGCCGGACGGCACCTCCCGCATCTCGGCGGAGGACCTGGCGGCCGCGGTCCTGGACGAGCTGGAAGTGCCGTACGGCGAACGGCACTTCACGGTCGCCTACTGAACCGACCTCACGGGCCCGCGCGCAGGACCTCCGCGACGACCGGGCCCGCCGCGTCGCCGCCGTGGCCGCCGGACCGGACCAGTGCGGCGGCCGCCAGGTCGTTGCTGAAGCCGGTGAACCAGCTGTCGGACGTGGCGTGGCCGTCGATCTCCGCCGAGCCGGTCTTGGCGCCCTTGTCGCCGCCCACGTTGGCCATGGCCTGGGTCGCGGTGCCCTCGGGGCTGGTCGCGGTGTAGCGGAGCATCTCCTTGAGCTGGGCGGAGACGCCGGGCGGCAGCGGGGTCGCGGTGGCGAAGGTCCGGTTGTCCAGGGACCGCGGGACGATGAACGGCTGCAGGAAGCGGCCGTTGACCGCGGTGGCGGTGACCGACGCCATGTTGAGCGGGTTCATCTGGATCTTGCCCTGACCGATGTACGAGGCGGCGGTCTCGGCGCCGGAGGACTCCGGGACCTTGCCGTCGACCGTGACGATGCCCGTCTGCCAGTTGAGCCCGATCCCGAAGTACCGCTCGGCCTCCAGCTTCAGCGCGGTGTCGCGCTTGTCCTTCAGGGGCGCCACCGGCTTGATGAAGGTGGTGTTGCAGGACTTGGCGAAGGCCCGCTTCAGCGTCGCGTTCGGGATCGAGAAGTTGTCCAGGTTGTGGAAGGTGACGCCCTCCCACTGCACGTCCGGCGGGCACTGCACGGCGCTGTTCGCACTGCCGAGGCCGTTCTGGATGATCATCGCGGCGGTGATGATCTTCATCGTCGAGCCGGGGGCCACCGCACCGCTGCGGGCCGGCTCGAAGCCGGTCGAGGGATTGTTCGCGATGGCCCGGATCGCGCCCGTGGAGGGCTCGACGGCGGCCACCGACGCCTTCTCGTACTTCTTCACGCCCCGCTCGGCCGCCGCCTGGATCTTCGCGTCGAGCGTCGTCTGCACCCGGCCCGGCTTGCCCTTCACCAGGGTGAGCAGCGTCTGGTTCACGCCGTCCGCGTTCGCGCCGCTGATCCAGGTCTCGATGCCCGTCGTGCCGCCGGCCTTCTCGCCGTACTTCTTGCGCAGCTCGCCCAGGATGCCGCCCAGCGACGGGTACTTCTCCACGGTGAGCACCTGGCCGTTGCGGTCCACCGCCTCGATCGACGCGGTGGACGACTCGCCCGTCTGCAGCGACTCGCCCTTGTCCAGCTCCGGGTGGATGACGGACGGCTCCCAGTCCACCAGCGCGCGCCCGGTCGTCAGCCCGCGTACGACGGTCAGTTTCGAGGCGTACGACAACGGCTTGGAGGCGCCCTCGTACGAGACGGTCGCCTTCACCGTGTACGGGACCGTCGAACCGGTCGCCGGGCCGGGCGTGATCACGGCCTCGGTGACATGGGCCTTCTCGCTGAACCCGGCCAGCGCGGGCTCGGCGTCGCCCTTGTTGTTGGTGAGGGCCGCCGCCGTCGCGGCGTCGCCCTTCGCCCAGGCGGCCAGGAACTTCTTCGAGGTCTCGGCGATCTCCTTCTCGGTCACCGGACCCGTCCGCACCTCGGTGGAGTCGGCGGCGGTGCTCGTACCGTCCCCGCCGCCGTTGCCCCCGAGGCCGTCCAGGATGTTGTACGCCCCGTAACCCACCCCGCCCAGGACGAGCGCGAACACCCCGCCGACTATGCCTACCTTCGCTCCACTGCGCATTCCCTGCCGTCCCCATCCCCCGGAGCTTTTTTCTTGAACACGTTCAAGAAGGCTGTAGGGGGCACCTTACGGGACAGTAGTGACACGGGTGCCGGTCGTTACCGGACTGCGATGCGCCCGGAGGCGATTGGCGCGAACGCTCCGGTCAGATCCAGGTGTCCAGCCACATCCGGTCGCGCCAGGAGTCCTCCGGGATGGGGGTTCCGGTGTAAAGCGGCCAGAAGTAGATGAAGTTCCAGATGATCAGCAGCACCAGCACCCCGACCGCGACCGCCCCCAGCGTCCGCCGCCGTTCGCCCGTGGGATCGGGCTTCACCAGGCCGAGTTCGTACCGCGTCCCCGTCTCCGCGGCCGGTCCCAGCATCGCCCCGGCCATCATCGCCACCGCCAGGCACAGGAACGGCACGAAGACGACCGCGTAGAACAGGAAGATCGTGCGCTCCTGGTACAGGAACCACGGCAGCCAGCCCGCGGCCACCCCGCAGGCGATCGCGCCCGCCCGCCAGTCGCGGCGGAAGAACCAGCGCCACAGCACGTACGCCAGCGCGAAACAGGCCGCCCACCACAGCAGCGGCGTCCCGATCGCCAGCACCTCGCGGGCGCACTTGCCGGTCGAGGACGTCGGGCAGCCGTTCTGCTCCTCGTAGAAGTAGGAGACCGGCCGGCCCAGGATGATCCAGCTCCACGGATTGGACTGGTACGTGTGCCCGGACGTCAGGTTCACATGGAACTCGTACACCTGGTACTCGTAGTGCCACAGGCTGCGCAGCCAGTCCGGCAGCCAGGTCCAGCTGCCGCCGGTGCCGTCCGTCGCCGCCCAGTCCCGGTAGTAGCCGCGGTGGCCCGGCGAGTCGCGGACGATCCAGCCCGTCCAGGACGCCAGGTACGTGGCGATCGCGACCGGCACCACCGACACGAACGCCGGCAGCACATCGCGCCGCAGCACCGCGAGATACGGCCGCACGGCCCCCGCGGTGCGGCGCGCGCCCACGTCCCACAACACCGTCATCAGGCCGAACGCGACCATGATGTACAGGCCGTTCCACTTCGTGCCGAAGGCCAGACCCAGCGAGACGCCCGCCGCGATGCGCCACGGCCGCCACCCCAGCCGCAGGTTCTCCGCGACCCGCGCGTCCGGGCGCAGCACGCCCTCCTCGTCCACCGGCAGCGCCGCCGCCAGCCGCCGCCTCGCCCAGTCGCGGTCGACCAGCAGACAGCCGAACGCGGCCAGCACGAAGAACATCAGCACCAGGTCGAGCAGCGCGGTGCGGCTCATCACGAAGTGCAGCCCGTCCACCGCGAGCAGCGTGCCCGCCAGACAGCCCAGGAACGTCGAGCGGAACAGCCTGCGGCCGATCCGGCACAGCATCAGCACCGACACCGTGCCGAGCAGCGCCACCATGAACCGCCAGCCGAATGGCGTGAACCCGAACATCTGCTCGCCCAGGCCGATGATCCACTTGCCGACCGGCGGATGCACCACATAACCGGGATCGGTCGGCACCGGAACCTGCGAGGGGTCGTTCAGGATCAGCCGGTCGACGTCCTTGGGCCACGCGCCCTCGTACCCCTGGTTGACCAGCGCCCAGGAGTCCTTCGCGTAGTACGTCTCGTCGAATATCACCGCATGCGGGCTGCCCAGCTTCCAGAACCGCAGCACACCGGCGACCGCGGCCACCAGCAGCGGCCCGCCCCAGGCCGACCAGCGGACCAGCCGTTCGGCGAGCCCCGGCGGCACGCCGAGCACCGCCCACAGCTGCTTTCCGGGCCGGGTGTACGGCGGAACCAGCCGCTCGCGCAGCCCGATTCCGGGGCGCGGGGAATGGCCGAAGCGGCGCAGCCGCCGCTCCCAGGAGGTCGGCTCCGTGCCGTGCTGTTCCCCGGCGTCTTCGCCCTGCCGGGCGTCGGGCGCAGTACTCGTCACGGCGCCATCGTAGGGAACACGTCTGTGGGAGGGGCGCGGCCGGTACTGGGAGGATGGGACGGTGACTGGATCGACTGGAACGCTCGTGCTCGCAGGGACCCCCATCGGCGACCTGGCGGACGCCCCGCCCCGGCTCGCCGCCGAGCTGGAGGCGGCCGACGTCATCGCCGCCGAGGACACCCGCCGGCTGCGCCGGCTGACGCAGGGGCTCGGCGTCCACACCACGGGCCGCGTCGTCTCCTACTTCGAGGGGAACGAGTCCGCGCGCACGCCGGAACTCGTGGAGGCGCTGGTCGGCGGCGCCCGGGTGCTGCTGGTCACGGACGCGGGCATGCCGTCCGTCTCCGACCCCGGCTACCGGCTGGTCGCCGCCGCCGTGGAGCAGGACATCCGGGTCACCGCCGTGCCCGGCCCGTCCGCCGTGCTCACCGCGCTCGCCCTGTCCGCGCTGCCGGTGGACCGGTTCTGCTTCGAGGGGTTCCTGCCGCGCAAGGGCGGCGAACGCCTCTCCAAGCTCCGCGAGGTCGCCCGCGAGCCCCGCACGATGGTCTTCTTCGAGGCACCGCACCGGCTGGACGACACCCTCGCCGCGATGGCCGAGGTGTTCGGCGCGGAACGGCGGGGCGCCGTGTGCCGGGAACTGACCAAGACGTACGAGGAGGTCAAGCGCGGCCCGCTGGGCGATCTCGCCGCCTGGTCGGCCGCCGAGCAGGTGCGCGGCGAGATCACCGTCGTCGTCGAGGGCGCGCCCGCGGGCGGCGAGGAACTGGACGCCGGGGAGCTGGTGCGCAGGGTGCGGGTGCGCGAGGAGGCGGGGGAGAGGCGCAAGGAGGCGATCGCCGCCGTGGCCGCCGAGGCGGGCCTGCCCAAACGCGAGGTGTTCGACGCGGTCGTCGCGGCAAAGAATGCGGCCAGGACCGGCCACGCGGACGGCAAAGGACTATCGTGAAAAGCAAAGCGAGAGCCGCGAACCGGGCTCTTTGACCACGAGCAGGCCAAAACCGCTCCAATACTCGACCCGGCCCGGTGCGCTCCCGCCGGCGAAGGCGTCCACTGGAATTCAGGGCGCATTCCCCGGAGTGCTTGTCCGACGGACAAGAGGAGCAGGCATGAGCGACACCACCATCACCACCGCGCACGAGGCCTACGCCTTCGCCTGCATGAGGTGCGGGCACGGCTGGGAGCAGGCCTACGAGATAGAACACCACGTCGACGCCTCCAACCACGCCTACGTGGTCTACAAGGCGGACGGCGAACGGGTGCCGTCCCCGCTTTCCACCCCCACCTGCGCCAACTGCGGCGGGCACGTCGTACGGATCATGCGGGCCGGCCGGGTCTCGACCGTCCAGCGGCTCCTGCACGACGCGCGCACGCAGCCCCCCGCCGGACCGCTGATCCCCCAGGAGCCGCCCGAGGAACCCCGGCCGGCCACCGCGGCCACCGCCGCCCCGTCCACCGGCCACCACTGGCACCTCTCCAATCTCCTGCACCCCTTCCGCAGGTGACCGTTCAGACCGTTCAGACAGCTCAGACCGCTTGGCGGAGACCCCCGCGGCGCGATCCTCGTACGATCGTGCCCATGAGCCGCACCGAAGCACCGCCGCTGCCGGAACCCCTCCGGGTCCCGGTCGCCGATTCGCACACCCACCTGGACATGCAGGACGGCACCGTCGAGGAGGGCCTGGCCAGGGCCGCCGCGGTGAACGTGACGACCGTGGTCCAGGTGGGCTGCGACGTGAAGGGCTCCCGCTGGGCCGCCGAGACCGCCGCCGCCCACGCGAACGTGCACGCCGCCGTCGCCCTCCACCCCAACGAGGCGCCGCGCATCGTCCACGGCGACCCCGATGGCTGGTCGAGGCAGGGGGCCCGTGAGGCGGGCGGCAGCGCCGCGCTGCACGACGCCCTCGCCGAGATCGACGCGCTCGCCGCCCTGCCCCACGTACGCGGCGTCGGCGAGACCGGCCTCGACCACTTCCGTACCGGCCCCGAGGGCATGGCCGCCCAGGAGGAGTCCTTCCGGGCCCACATCGAGATCGCCAAGCGTCACGGCAAGGCCCTCGTCATCCACGACCGCGAGGCCCACGCGGACGTCCTGCGCATCCTCGCGGACGCGGGGGCGCCGGAGCGGACCGTCTTCCACTGCTACTCGGGCGACGCGGACATGGCCCGGATCTGCGCGGACGCCGGCTACTTCATGTCGTTCGCCGGCAACATGACCTTCAAGAACGCCCAGCCGCTGCGCGACGCGCTGGCGGTCGCCCCGCTGGAACTGGTCCTCGTCGAGACGGACGCCCCGTTCCTGACCCCGGCCCCGTACCGGGGACGCCCCAACGCCCCGTATCTGATCCCGGTGACGCTGCGGGCGATGGCGGAGGTCAGGGGCCTGGACGAGGACACGCTGGCGGAGGCGATCGCGGACAACACGGCGAGGGCGTTCGACTACTGAGCGGACGGCGACGGGTGGCGGGCGTCCGGGGCGGGGCGCCTTACGCTTTACAGGTGAGTACCACTGAGCCCGACGCCCTCCTGGGCCCCGCAGACGTCCGCGAACTGGCCGCGACCCTCGGCGTACGCCCCACCAAGCAGCGCGGGCAGAACTTCGTCATCGACGCCAACACGGTCCGCCGGATCGTGCGGACGGCGGAGGTTCGGCCGGACGACGTGGTGGTCGAGGTCGGGCCGGGACTCGGCTCGCTGACCCTCGCGCTCCTTGAGGTCGCGGACCGCGTCGTGGCCGTCGAGATCGACGACGTACTCGCGGCGGCCCTGCCCGCCACCGTCGCCGCCCGGATGCCCGCCCGCGCCGACCGCTTCGCGCTGGTGCACTCCGACGCCATGCTCGTACGGGAACTGCCGGGGCCCGCGCCCACCGCGCTGGTCGCCAACCTGCCGTACAACGTCGCCGTGCCGGTGCTGCTCACCGTGCTCGACCGCTTCCCCAGCATCGAGCGGACCCTCGTCATGGTGCAGGCCGAGGTCGCCGACCGGCTGGCCGCCCGCCCCGGCAACAAGGTCTACGGCGTGCCCTCCGTGAAGGCCAACTGGTACACCGACGTCAAGCGCGCCGGGTCCATCGGCCGCAAGGTGTTCTGGCCCGCGCCCAACGTCGACTCCGGGCTCGTCTCGCTGGTCCGCCGCCGCGAACCCGTGGCGACGACGGCGAGCAAGGAAGAGGTCTTCGCGGTCGTGGACGCCGCGTTCGCCCAGCGCCGCAAGACCCTGCGTGCGGCACTGGCGGGCTGGGCCGGCTCCGCGCCCGCCGCCGAGGCCGCCCTGCTCGCGGCCGGTGTCTCGCCGCAGGCGCGCGGCGAGTCCCTGACCATCGAGGAGTTCGCGGCGGTCGCCGAGAACAAGCCGACGACGACCGGGAACGACACCGGCACTGACACCGACACCGGCATCGGGACCGGCACCGGCACCGACACCGACACCGAGACCGGGAGTGCCCGATGAGCGTCACCGTACGGGTTCCCGCCAAGGTCAACGTCCAGCTCGCGGTCGGCGCCGCGCGCCCGGACGGCTTCCACGACCTGGCCAACGTCTTCCTCGCGGTCGGCCTGTACGACGAGGTCACCGTCACCCCGGCCGACAGCCTCCGGATCACCTGCTCCGGGCCCGACGCGGCACAGGTCCCGCTCGACGCGTCCAACCTGGCCGCGCGGGCGGCGTCCGCCCTCGCCGCCCGGCACGGCATCGCGCCCGACGTGCACATCCACATCGACAAGGACATCCCGGTCGCCGGCGGCATGGCGGGCGGCAGCGCGGACGGGGCCGGAGCCCTGCTGGCCTGCGACGCGCTGTGGGGGACCGGCACCCCGCGCGAGGACCTGCTCGCCCTCTGCGCGGAGCTGGGCAGCGACGTGCCGTTCAGCCTGGTCGGCGGCGCCGCCCTCGGCACAGGGCGGGGCGAGCTGCTGACCCCGGTCGAGGTGGGCGGCACGTTCCACTGGGTGTTCGCGGTGGCGGACGGCGGGCTCTCCACGCCCGCGGTCTACCGCGAGTTCGACCGGCTCACGGAGGGCACCCGCGTCCCGGAACCGGCCGCGTCGGACGCCCTCCTGGACGCCCTGCGCACGGGCGACGCGAAGGCCCTGGCCGCCACCCTGGGCAATGACCTCCAGGCCCCCGCGCTCTCCCTGCGTCCCTCCCTGGCCGCGACCCTGGCCGCGGGCACGGAGGCGGGCGCGCTGGCCGCCCTGGTCTCCGGCTCGGGCCCGACGACCGCGTTCCTCACGGAGGACGCGGCGGCGGCGGACCGGGTGGCCGCCGCCCTCACCGCGTCCGGCACCTGCCGCACGGCGCGCACGGCGTCCTCCCCGGCGCGGGGCGCGACGGTCGTGTAGCGCTCAGCCCACCCGTACGGACTTCTTGGCGAGTTCGTACGCCGGGAGCATGTCCCCGATCTCCACCTCGTCCATGCCGTCCAGGCCCACCACGACCGGGCCCTTCGGGGTCGCGACGGCGAAGGCGTGGGCGCGCATGTCCTCCTCCAGCAGCGCGCTGTAGGTCGTGTACGTCGCCTCGGTGACGGCCAGACCGCCCACGGTGACCTGCTGGTAGGTGATCTTCGAAGGCTGATTGTCCGCCCCGACGAAGCCCTCCAGCGCCTTGCGCGCCGAGGCGTCGGAGCCCTTCGCCTGCCAGACGCGCAGGAAGCCGATCCGCCCCGCCGGCTTCGCGTCGATCTCGCAGGCCATCGTGACCGGGCCCTGCTTCGCCAGCTCGGCGAACTCCGAGTCCGGATCGATCTCGACCGCCTTCGGCTTCCAGTCCTTCGCCAGGTCGAACGTCACCGGCAGCTCGCAGCCGGAGCCCGCGCCCCCGACCGTGCCGCCCTTGGCCGCCGCCTTCACGGCGGGCGCCGCGGACTTCCCCGCCTTCGCGCCGTCGCCGGTGTCCGGCTCCGACGAGCAACCGGTCAGCACGGCCGCGGCCAGCAGTGCGGGCACCAGGCCACGCACGGTACGCAGTGTCATCGAGACTCCCCACCCCTTGATCGATGCGCGCAACGTACACCGGGCGGGGCGGGCGCTCGTACGGAGGTCCGTACGGCGGCGACTACGCTGGAGGCCGGAATCTTCCTCGTAGCTGGAGCGTTCGTGGCCGTCAACCTCATCAATGTCGAGCAGGTCAGCAAGGTGTACGGCACCCGTGCCCTGCTCGACGGAGTCTCCCTCGGCGTCTCCGAGGGGGACCGGATCGGCGTCGTCGGCCGCAACGGCGACGGCAAGACGACCCTGATCCGGATGATCGCCAAGCTGGAGGAGGCGGACACCGGCCGCGTCACGCACAGCGGCGGCCTGCGCCTGGGCGTGCTCACCCAGCACGACTCGCTGGACCCCCAGGCCACCATCCGGCACGAGGTCATCGGCGACCTCGCCGACCACGAGTGGGCGGGCAGCGCCAAGATCCGCGACGTGCTCACCGGCCTGTTCGGCGGGCTCGACCTGCCCGGCTTCGCCGATGGCCTGGACACCGTCATCGCGCCGCTCTCCGGCGGCGAGCGGCGCCGGATCGCCCTCGCCAAGCTGCTCATCGCCGACCAGGACCTGATCGTCCTCGACGAGCCCACCAACCACCTCGACGTCGAGGGCATCTCCTGGCTCGCCGGCCATCTGCGCGCCCGCCGCTCCGCCCTGGTCTGCGTCACCCACGACCGCTGGTTCCTGGACCAGGTCTGCACCCGCATGTGGGACGTCCAGCGCGGCACGGTCCACGAGTACGAGGGCGGCTACAGCGACTACGTGTTCGCCCGCGCCGAACGGGAGCGGATCGCCGCCACCGAGGAGACCAAGCGGCAGAACCTGATGCGCAAGGAGCTGGCCTGGCTGCGGCGCGGCGCCCCCGCCCGTACCGCCAAGCCGCGCTACCGCATCGAGGCCGCCAACGAGCTGATCGCGGACGTGCCGCCGCCGCGCGACACCAGCGAGCTGATGAAGTTCGCCAACGCCCGGCTCGGCAAGACCGTGTTCGACCTGGAGGACGTGACCGTCCAGGCGGGCCCCAAGACCCTGCTCACCCACCTCACCTGGCAGCTCGGCCCCGGCGACCGCGTCGGCCTCGTCGGCGTCAACGGCGCCGGCAAGACGTCGCTGCTGCGGGCGCTCGCCGAGGCCGCCCGCAGCGAGGGCGAGGTGCAGCCGGCCGCCGGGCGGATCGTCGTCGGCAAGACCGTCCGGCTCGCCTACCTCTCCCAGGAGGTCCACGAGCTCGACCCGAACCTGCGCGTCCTGGAGGCCGTGCAGCAGGTGCGGGACCGGGTGGACCTCGGCAAGGGCCGCGAGATGACCGCCGGCCAGCTCTGCGAGCAGTTCGGTTTCGCCAAGGAGAAGCAGTGGACGCCCGTGGGCGACCTTTCCGGCGGTGAGCGGCGCCGGCTCCAGATCCTGCGGCTGCTGATGGACGAGCCCAACGTCCTCTTCCTCGACGAGCCGACCAACGACCTCGACATCGAGACCCTGACCCAGCTGGAGGACCTGCTCGACGGCTGGCCCGGCTCCATGATCGTGATCTCCCACGACCGGTTCTTCGTCGAGCGCACCACGGACCGGGTCATGGCCCTCCTCGGCGACAAGTCGCTGCGTATGCTGCCGCGCGGCATCGACGAGTACCTGGAGCGCAGGCAGCGCCAGGCCGAGACGTCGGCGCCCGCCGCCGCGGCCCCGGCCGCCGCGTCGCAGACCGCCGCCCCGGCGCCCGCCGTCTCCGCGCAGGCGGCCCGCGCCGCCAAGAAGGAGCTCCAGAAGGTCGAGCGGCAGCTGGAGAAGATGTCCACCCGCGAGACGACCCTGCACGCGCAGATCGCCGAGCACGCCACGGACTTCGAGAAGGTCGCGAAGCTGGACGCCGAACTGCGCGAACTCGTCGCGGAACGCGATGTGCTGGAGATGCGCTGGCTCGAACTGGCCGAGGACGCCTGACAAGTGACAACGGAACAGGGGGACGGGGCGATGAGTCAGCCGCCCGGACAGCGGCCGCCCGAGGGCGAGTTCGGGGCACCGTACGACCCGCCCGCGCAGCCCGGCTACGGATTCCCGCCACAGGGCTACGCGCAGCCGCAGCCCGGCCCGTACCAGCAGCCCGGCCCCCAGCCGCAGCCCGCCCCCCAGCCGCCGCCCGGCCCGTACCAGCAGCCCGGCCCGTACGCGCAGCCGGGGCTGCACCAACTGCCCACCCATCAGTACGCCGCCCCCGCCCCCCGGCCGCCGCGCGGCGGGCCCTTCCGGGGCCGGACCGCGAAGATCGTCGGCGCTGTGGTGGCCGTGGCGCTGCTGGCCGGCGGCGGAATATGGTTCGCCACCGCCGGGAACGGGGACGACGACAAGCCCGTGGCGGGGCCCAGCCACTCCGCGAAGCCCACCGCGGCCCCCTCGCCGACCGGGGACGAGGGCAAGGGCAAGGCCACGGGTGAGCCGGTGATCAGCCCGGAGGAGGAGACCCGGACCATCAACGCCGGCGCCGGGTCCGGCGAGGCGAAGGTCCGGTGGCTCCAGCGCAGCGGCGTGGACCTGCCGCGCTACGGCGACGACGTGTTCGGCCCCTGGTTCGCCGGGGACACCGTCGTCAGGGCCATGTTCCACACCGTCTCCGGCTACTCCATGGCGGACGGCACCGAACTCTGGAGCCTGCGGCTGCCCACCCGGATGTGCGGGGCGCCCTCCCGGCCCACCGAGGACGGCAAGATCGTCCTCGGGCTCCGGCAGGACACCACCGAGGGCTCCGACTGCGACACCCTCCAGATGGTCGACATGCGTACCGGCGAGCTCGGCTGGCGCAAGTCGTTCGTCCGCAAGGGCCTGTGGGACGGGCTCTCCGACCTCGCGATGGCCATCAACGGCGACACCGTGACCGTGGGCCGCACGAGCCGCACCGAGGGTTTCCGGGTCAGCGACGGCAAGAAGCTGTTCGGCGAACGGACCGGCACGTGCCAGCCGTTCGGCCTCGCCAGCGGCCCGGTCGCCCTCGCGGCCGTCAGCTGTCACACCTCCGACGACCAGTACAAGAACCAGCGTCTCGAACGCATCGACCCGGCCACCGGCAAGACGCTGTGGACGTACAGGCTCAAGACCGACAAGGACTGGGAGATCAAGCAGATCTACTCGGCCGACCCGCCGATCGTCTCGCTGATGAGCCCGGACAAGTGGGCCGTGATCGTGCTCAACGCGGACGGCAGCTACCGCTCCCGGCTCTCCGGCGGGCCGGGCGACTACGAGCCCAAGTGCGACGACGACCTCGGCTCGCTCAGCGGGAACCTGGACAACTGCCTCGGCGTCGCCGCCGACGCGAACACGTTCTACCTGAAGACCAAGACCGACCCGGAACACGACTACGTGAACAAGGTCGCCGCCTTCGACCTGAGCACCGGCAAGTTCCGCTGGTCCGCCACCTCGGCGCCCGACCAGCCGCTCACCCCGCTGCGCGTCGAGGACGGCAAGCTGGTGATGTACGTGCAGCCGAGCCGGAAGAAGGGCGGCGGGATCGCCACCCTCCCCGCCACCGGCGGCACCCCGCGCTTCGTGCTGCGGCACCCGGCGTCCGGCGCCGAGATGGAGCGCGGCTTCTTCGACCCGCGCGTCGTGTACGCCGACGGGCGCAGCCTCCTCGTGCAGACCCGGATCAGCGGGGTGGACGACGGGGACGAGGAGGAGACCCGATCCATGGTCGCCTTCGGGAACTGACGGTCCGGAGCATCACGGCGATATCACGACCCGGTCCGCCCTTGGGAACAGGGGCGGACCGAACCGGGAGGCCCCGTGGGGCGGGTGGTACAAAGAAGTCCCGCTCGATGACGTAACACTGCGGAAGCCATGCCCGATTCGCTCCATTTCGCCATGGTCCAGGGGGTCGTGACCGTCCCGCGGACCACCGGCGGGATCGCGGGGGAGTCCGGAACGGGCACCGGACCGCACGAAGGGGGGACGTGCTGATGACCCAGCCGCCCGGACAGCAACCGCCGCAGGGAGGCTTCGGCGCTCCGCAGGAGCCGCCGCACGGGGTACCGCAGCCGCCCCAGGGCCCGCCGCAGACACCGCCGCCGCCCGCCGCGCCGCCCCAGGCCCCCGCCACCCCGCCGCCCACCCAGCCCGGCTACGGCTACCCGCAGCAGCCGGGCCCGTACGGTCAGCAGCCCGGCCCCTACGGGCAGCAGCCCCAGCAGCCGGGCCCGTACAGCCAGCAGCCCGGCCCGTACGGGCAGCCGCAGCAGCAGCCGGGCCCCTACGGTCAGCCCACCCAGCCCGGTTACGGCTTCCCGCCGCAGCAGTACCCCGGCGCGCCCGTGCCGCCCGGCCCCGGCGGCTCCGGCCCGTTCAAGCGCAAGCCGGTCGTGATCATCAGCGCCGCCGTCGCCGCGCTCCTGGTCATAGGCGCCGGCGTCTGGTTCGCGACGAGCGGTGACGGCGACGACGACGAGAAGCCGGTCGCCAAGAAGAGCGAGCAGGCGTCGCAGAAGCCTTCCGCGTCGCCCACCGTCGACAAGGGCGACGGCAACGGCACCGGGCGGGACGACGAGGACCTCAACAGCGGCCGCAAGGACGGCGAGGCCAAGGTCCTCTGGCTCCAGAAGAACGACGTGGACCTGCCGCGCAACGGCGCGGACGTCTACGGCCCCTGGATCGTCGGCGACACCATCGTCAAGGGCATGTACCGCACCGTCTCCGGCTACTCGGTGGCCGACGGCGAGCAGCAGTGGACGCTCAAGCTGCCCGCCGACCTCTGCTCCGCGCCCGAGCAGACCACCACGGACGGCAAGATCGTCCTCGCGGTCAAGAACGGCACCACGGACAAGGCCGACTGCTCGGTCCTCCAGCAGATCGACCTCAACACCGGCGAGGCGGGGTGGAAGAAGGAGGTCAAGAAGAGCGGCCTCTTCGACATGATGTCGGACTTCTCCATGGCCATCAGCGGTGACACCGTGACGGCCGGCCGCACCGGCGCCGCCAACGCCTACCGGGTCAGCGACGGCAAGGAGGTCTTCGGCAAGCGGAGCGGCAACTGCCAGCCCTTCGCGTTCGCCGGCGGCCCCAAGCTCATCGCCGCGGTCAACTGCCGCACCGGCGACGTGAACAACCCGCAGCAGCAGATCGAGGAGCTCGACCCCGCCACCGGCAAGGCCAAGTGGACCTACAAGCCGGCCCGCGGCTGGGAGGTCGACAAGGTCTACTCGGTGAGCCCGCTCATCGTCTCCCTCACCAAGGGCGACAGCAGCGAGGACAAGAAGTGGAGCATCATCGCGCTCCGCGAGAACGGCACGCTCCGCTCCCAGCTCGTCGGTGACAAGGGCGACAAGTTCGCCCCGGACTGCGGCGGCGGCTTCACGATCTTCGGCAAGCAGCTCCAGGGCTGCACCGGCGTCGCGGCCGACGCCAACACCTTCTACATGGCGACCCAGGACGACACCAGCGGCTCCGCCCGCACCAACAAGGTCGTCGCGTTCAACCTGAACACCGGCAAGCCGAAGTGGAAGGCGAACGCCCCGGAGGCGCAGACCATGAAGCCGCTGGGCATGGAGGGCGGCGACGTCCTGCTGTACATCGACGGCGGCTACAGCAAGGGCGGCGGCATCGCCACCCTCGCGCCGTCCGGCGGCAGCCCGAAGATGGTCCTCCAGCACCCGGACTCGACCTCCGCGATCGAGCGCTCGTTCTACAACCCGACGATCCTGTACGCGGACGGCCGTTCGTTCATCGCGAGCGGACGGGTCAGCGCGGGCAACGACAAGGAAGAGCTGGAGACGAAGACCATGATGGCCTTCGGCAACTGATGTGACGGCCCACCGACCGACCGCCCCTTTTTTCCCGAGGTACGCAACGCCATGACCCAGCCGCCCCCGCCGCCCCCCAACGATCCGCCCCAGGGTGGATTCGGCGCGCCCCAGGACCCGCCGCCCGGCGGTTTCGGCGCGCCGACCCCGCCGCCCCAGCAGCCGGGCTACGGCTACCCGCAGCCCCCCACCCAGCCCGGCTACGGCTTCCCGCAGCAGGGACAGCAGCAGCCGCACGACTTCCCGACGCAGGCCGCCTACGGCTTCCCGCAGCAAGGACAGCAGCAGCAGCCGTACGGCTACCCGACCGCCCCGATGCAGCCGGCCTACCAGCCGCCGCAGCCCGGCGGGAACGGGCCGAAGAAGTTCTCCACCCAGGCACAGATCATCGTCGCCGCCGTGGTCGCCGTCGCCCTGATCGTCGGCGGCGGCATCTGGTACGCCAACAGCGGCGACGACGGGAAGAAGGACGAGGCGGGCACCTCCGCCGGCACCACCGGTGAGAACAAGGGCGGGAAGGGGGGCGACAAGGGCGAGAAGGGCGGCGACACCGGCGGCAAGGAGAAGGCCCCGGCCAACGTCGAGTCCACCGTCGCCTTCCAGCTCCCGCACCCCAAGGTCACCGAGGTCACCACGGTCGCCGGCTCCTGGATCACCGACAAGGCGTATGTGAAGACCGGCGTCAACGAGGTCGTCGGCTACGACCTGGACAAGGGCACCAAGCTCTGGTCGATCCCGCTGGAGGGCCAGGTCTGCGCCGCCTCCCGGCACATGAGCGAGGACTACAAGACCGCCGTCCTGATCGAGGACGGCAAGCGGTCGAAGTCCAACAAGTACCCCAGCTGCAACCGGGTCGGCGCGCTCGACCTGGCGACCGGCAAGCTCCTGTGGAACAAGCAGGTCACCGCGACCACCGGCGGTGACCGGCCGGTCCGGTTCGACGAGGTCACCCTCAGCGGCACCACCGTCGCGGCCGGCGGCAACGACGGCGGCGCCGCCTTCAAGCTCGCCGACGGCGCCGAACTGTGGAAGCCGAAGGTCAGCACCGACCGCTGCTACGACCGCGGATACGGCGGCGGCGAGGCCCTCGCCGTGGTCCGCTCCTGCGGTTCGTACGACGAGCCCCAGCTCATCATCCAGTCGCTGAACCCGACGACGGGCGCCCCGATCTCCTCGTACAAGATGCCCGCGGGCGTCGACTACGCGAGCATCGTCTCCACCAAGCCCCTCGTCGTCGCGGCCGACGTCGGCGACACCGCCGGTGACGGCAGCGGCATCTCCGACTTCTTCTCGATCGACGAGGCCACCGGCAAGCTGAAGATCCGCATCTCGGCCGACGCGGAGAAGTACGCGGCCAACTGCCGGTCCACCAAGGTCGAGAGCTGCCAGCACGTCGCGGTCGGCAACAACCGCATCTACGTGCCCACCGAGGAGCACGACGGCACAGGCGAGAGTTTCAGCCGGACCAACGAGATCGTCTCCTTCGACCTCACCACCGGCAAGCAGACCGGTGACCGGGCCGACGCGGGCGAGAAGTACACGATGTTCCCGCTGCGCATGGACGGCGGCAACATCATCGCCTACCGCGAGCCCCCCTACGACAAGGGCGGCGAGGTCGTCTCGATCAACGGAGAGACCTTCGAGCAGACGGTGCTGATGCGCAACCCGGCCGACGAGAAGATCCGGGACGCGGAGACCAGCTTCTCCTCGGACTACGCGGAGTTCCGCTACGAGCAGGGGCACTTCTTCATCTCCGAGACGATGGTCAGCGCACCCCGCAAGAGCTCCCTGGACGACGACGAGTACCTGGTGGTGTCCTTCCGCACCGGCTGAGTGCGAGGCACCGACGCGTAGGGGGTGGAACCGGCCGGTTCCACCCCCACACGCGTTTCCGGGCGTGTAACTTGCGGCCCTGGAGGGCCGGGGGGCCTGTGTCGGTGCTACGGGGGGAACGTGCGATGGGTGTGGGTGTCCGGCTCATGGTGGTCGACGACCACCGACTGCTCGCCGAGGCGCTCGCCTCCGCGCTGAAGCTGCGCGGCCACCGGGTGCTGGCCGCCGCCGCGCCGACGAGCGGGGCGGCGGAACTGGTGGTCGGCCGGGCCCCCGAGGTCTGCCTGTTCGGCACGGCCGCCCCCGCCGAGCCGGGCACCTTCGACCCGGTGGTCCGGATCAGACGGGAGCGCCCGCAGACCGCGGTGGTGGTGCTCGGCCCGGTGCCCAGCCCGCGCGGGATCGCCGCCGCGTTCGCGGCCGGGGCCGCCGGGTACGTCCGGCACGACGAGCGCATCGAGGGCGTGGAGCGCGCCATGGCCAAGGCCCGGTCCGGCGAGGCGGCCATCGCGCCCCAGCTCCTCCAGGGCGCCTTCGCCGAACTCCTCGCCCCGGCGGCCCGGCCCGACGACGAGGGCCGCCGGCTGCTGCGGCTGCTCACCCCGCGCGAGGCGGAGGTGCTGGTCCGGGTCGCGGAGGGCGAGGACACCCGGCTGATCGCGGCCGGGATGCGGATCGCGCCGAGCACCGCCCGTACCCATGTCCAGCGCGTCCTGATGAAGCTCGGGGTCGGCTCCCGGCTGGAGGCCGCCGCGCTGGCCGCCCGCACCGGGCTGCTGGACCGGGCGGCGATGCTCCGCCGGGGCCCGGAGCCCACCGGCTGACGGCGCCCGCCGCCCGCCCCCAGACCCCATCGCCCGCACGGGTGGTGGGGGTTCTTCGCTGGGTCCTTCGGTGGGTTCTTCATTGACGCTGTTGTTGATTCGTGGTTCATTGTGTTGAGTTATGTTTGATGGTGGAGGGAGCCTGGTGAAGAAGACCGTGACGACGCTCGCCGACGGCCGGGAGCTGATCTACTACGACCGCCGCGAGGACGCCGTGCGCGCCGCGGTCGACACCCGTCCGCTCGACGCCGTCTCCACCTCCTCCGAGATCCGGCGCGACCCCCTGCTCGGCGACAGCGTCGCCATCGCCTCGCACCGCCAGGGCCGCACCTACCACCCGCCCGCCGACGAGTGCCCCCTGTGCCCCTCGCGCGAGGGCCGGCGCAGCGAGATCCCGGAACCGGACTACGACGTCGCCGTCTTCGAGAACCGCTTCCCCTCCCTCGCCGGCGACTCCGGCCGCTGCGAGGTCGTCTGCTTCACCTCCGACCACGACGCCTCCTTCGCCGACCTCACCGAGGAGCGCGCCCGCCTCGTCCTGGACGCCTGGACCGACCGCACCGCGGCCCTGGCCGCGCTTCCGCAGGTCGAGCAGGTCTTCTGCTTCGAGAACCGGGGCGCCGAGATCGGCGTCACCCTCGGCCACCCGCACGGCCAGATCTACGGCTACCCCTTCGTCACCCCGCGCACCGGGCTGATGCTGCGCTCGGCGGCCGCGCACCGCGCGGAGACCGGCCGCAACCTCTTCGAGGACGTGGTGGCCCGCGAGGAGGCGGACGGCTCCCGGATCGTGCTCGCCGCCGAGCACTGGACCGCCTTCGTGCCGTATGCGGCGCACTGGCCGTACGAGGTCCACCTCCACCCGCGCCGCCGCGTCGCCGACCTCCGGGACCTCGACGAGGCGGCACGCACGGAGTTCCCACAGGTCTATCTGGAACTCTTGAGGCGATTCGACCGGATCTTCGGACCCGGAGAGCCGCCGACCCCGTACATCTCCGCCTGGCACCAGGCGCCGTTCGGGGCCCCCGGGCGCGAGGAGTTCGGGCTCCACCTCGAGCTTTTCACCATCCGACGGACCTCCGGCAAGCTGAAGTTCCTCGCGGGTTCCGAATCCGGCATGAACGTGTTCATCAACGACGTGCCGCCGGAGACCGCGGCCCAGCGACTGCGAGAGGTAGCGAGCCAGTGAGCAAGACCCCGAAGAAGTACCTGGTCACCGGCGGCGCCGGATACGTAGGCGGCGTCGTCGCGCAGCACCTGCTCGAAGCCGGGCACACCGTCACCGTCCTCGACGACCTCTCCACCGGCTTCCGGGAGGGCGTCCCGGCCGGTGCCGCGTTCATCGAGGGCCGCGTCCAGGACGCCGCGAAGTGGCTCGACGCCTCCTACGACGGGGTGCTGCACTTCGCCGCGTACTCCCAGGTCGGCGAGTCCGTCGCCGACCCCGAGAAGTACTGGGTCAACAACGTCGGCGGCTCCACCGCCCTGCTCGCCGCCATGCGCGACGCCGGGGTGCGCACCCTGGTGTTCTCCTCCACCGCCGCGACCTACGGCGAGCCGGTCGCCGGCCCGATCACGGAGTCCGACCCGACCGCCCCGACCAGCCCGTACGGCGCCACCAAGCTCGCCGTGGACCACATGATCACCGGGGAGGCCGCCGCGCACGGCCTGGCCGCCGTCTCGCTGCGCTACTTCAACGTGGCCGGGGCGTACGGCGCCTGCGGCGAGCGGCACAGCCCCGAGTCCCACCTCATCCCGCTGGTCCTCCAGGTGGCCCTGGGCCGGCGCGCGTCGATCTCCGTCTACGGCGACGACTACCCGACCCCGGACGGCACCTGCGTCCGCGACTACATCCACGTCGCGGACCTCGCCGAGGCCCATCTGCTGGCCCTGGACGCCGCCGCCCCCGGCGAGCACCTCATCTGCAACCTCGGCAACGGCAACGGCTTCTCGGTCCGCGAGGTCATCGAGACCGTCCGCGAGGTCACCGGCCACCCCGTCCCCGAGACCGCGGCCCCGCGCCGGGGCGGCGACCCGGCCGTCCTCGTCGCCTCCGCCGCCACCGCCAGGGAACGGCTCGGCTGGCGGCCCTCCCGCACCGACCTGGCCGGCATCGTCGCCGACGCCTGGACCTTCGCCCGCCGAGAGGAGCCCACCGCGCCATGACCGAGGACCACGCGGAGCCCACCGCCTCCTTCACCGAGCTGTACGGGTACGCGCCCGAGGGCGTCTGGGCCGCGCCCGGCCGGGTCAACCTGATCGGCGAGTACACCGACTTCAACGACGGCTTCGTCATGCCGCTCGCCCTCCCGCACACCGCGCGCGCCGCCGTCGCCCGCCGCACCGACGGGGAGCTGCGGCTGCACTCCACCGATGTGCCCGGCGGCGTCGTCAGCCTCCGGGTGGACGAACTGGCCCCGCACCAGGGCCACGGCTGGGCCGCCTACCCGGCCGGGGTCGTCTGGGCGCTGCGCGAGGCCGGCCACCCGGTCACCGGCGCCGACATCCAGCTGACCTCCACCGTCCCCACGGGCGCCGGGCTCTCCTCGTCCGCCGCCCTCGAAGTCGTCACCGCGCTCGCCCTGAACGACCTCTTCGGCCTCGGGCTCGACCGCGCCGCCCTCGCGGTCCTCGCCCAGCGCGCCGAGAACGCGTTCGTCGGGGTGCCCTGCGGGGTCATGGACCAGATGGCGTCCGCCTGCTGCACCGAGGGCCACGCCCTGCACCTGGACACCCGCGACCTCGGCCGCCGCCAGGTCCCCTTCGACCTGGCCGCCCACGGGCTGCGGCTCCTGGTCGTCGACACCCGCGTCAAGCACGCGCTCGGCGACGGGGCGTACGCGGAGCGCCGGGCCGGCTGCGAGGAGGGCGCCCGCCTGCTCGGCCTGCGCACCCTGCGCGAACTGCCGTACGAGGAGCTGGATTCCGCCCTCGACCGGCTGGCCGGGGCCGGGGCGGGCGATTCGGTCGTGCGCTACGTGCGCCATGTGGTCGGCGACAACCGGCGCGTGGAGCGGGTCATCGCCCTGCTGGACGCCGGCGACGTGCGCGCGGTGGGCCCGGTCCTCACGGCGGGGCACGTCTCGCTCCGCGACGACCTGCGCGTCTCCTGCCCGGAGCTGGACCTCGTGGTCGAGGCGGCGAACGCGGCCGGGGCGCTCGGCGCGCGCATGACCGGGGGCGGCTTCGGCGGCTCGGCGATCGTGCTCGTCGAGGAGGCGGCGGCGGAGGCCGTCACCGGGGCGGTGCTCGACGCGTTCGCGGGCGCCGGGTTCGGTGCGCCGGGGGTCTTTGCGGCGGTGCCGTCGGCGGGGGCGCGCCGGCTGGTCTGACGACCGGGCCGGCGGCCCTTCCGGCGGGGCGGGGCGAGGTCAGACCAGGTTCTTGGTGAGGGTGAACTGCGTGACGCCCGGGGGGAAGTCCTCGACCTGGCCGCGGATCTCGTACCCCTGCTTGCGGTAGAAGCCGGGGGCCTGGAAGTCCCAGGTCTCCACGCGGGAGCGGGCGCACGACCGGTCCTCCCGCGCCAGCCGTTCCGCCTCGGCGAGCAGCCGCGCGCCGAGGCCGGAGCCCCGGTGCGCGGTGTCCACCCAGAGCAGTTCCAGATGGAGCCAGCGCGCCCAGGTCCGCGCGGCCAGCCCCCCGACCAGCTCGCCTTCGGCGTCCAACGCCCATACGTGCAGCGGTACTTCGGCTTCGAGCTCGGGGTCGCGCAGGGCCCTCATATGCGGTGAGGCCGCGGTGTTGTCGTCCCGCAGCCGCTGATGCAGCAGCGCCCGCCGCTCCTTGTCCACGTCCGTCTCAAGATGCAGCATGCGCCCCAGCGTAGGGCGAACCCCGCCGCGACTTCCGGCAATTTCCTTCCGGCCGGGCCCCTCGCCCGTACCCTGATGCACAGTGCACAGCATGGGGGTGCCTGTGGCCCGTATCCGGGTTCTCGTGGTGGACGACCACCGGATCTTCGCCGAATCGCTCGCCGCCGCGCTCGCGGCCGAGCCGGACGTGGAGGTCGCGGCGGCGGGCAGCGGCCCGGCCGCGCTGCGCTGCCTGGAGCGGGCGGCGGCGGAGGGCCGGGAGTACGACGTACTGCTGGTGGACGCCGAGCTGGGCGGCCACCTCGCCCCGCAGGCCGCCGCGCCGGTCCCGGTGGACGGGATCGCGCTGGTGGGCGCGGTCCGGGCGGCCCGCCCCTCGGTGCGTACGGTGGTGCTCGCCGAGAAGGACGAGCCCGGCCGGGCCGCGCGCGCCCTCCAGGCGGGGGCCTGCGGCTGGGTCGCCAAGGACAGCTCGCTGCAACGGCTGCTCGCGGTGATCAGGGGGGTGCTGCGGGACGAGACGCATCTGCCCGCCGCCCTGCTGACGGGGGTGCTGCGGGAGCTGCTGGCCGAGCGCAAGCACCGCACCGAGAGCGAGAAGCTGGTGGCATCGCTGACCCCGCGCGAGCGGGAGGTGCTGCGGTGCATGGTGGCGGGGCTGGGCCGCAAGGCGGTCGCGGAGCGGCTGTTCCTCTCGCCGCACACCGTGCGTACGCACATGCAGAACGTGCTGGGCAAGCTGGGCGTCCACTCCACCCTGGCCGCGGTGGCGCTGGCGCGCCGGGCGGGGGTCGGCCCGGCCGACCTGGCGGAGAAGGAGCCGCCGGACGGGGCGGCGGGCTCAGAGCGTGTCGGCGGACCCGCGCCCGGACGGGGGTCCGCCGACACGCTCTCAGGGAATGTTGTCGAACGGGGCGGTCAACCGGCGTAGCAGCCCGGCCAGTTCGGTGCGCTGCTGGGCGGACAGCTCGCCGAGGATGGCGCGCTCCTGGGCCAGCAGTCCGGCCAGCGACTGATCGGCCTTGTCGCGGCCCTCGGCGGTGAGCCGGACCAGGACCCCGCGCCGGTCGCTGGGGTCGGGGAGCCGCTCGACGAGGTTCTTCTTGGTCAGCCGGTCGATGCGGTTGGTCATCGTGCCCGAGGTGACCAGGGTCTGGGTGAGCAGCTGGCCGGGGGAGAGCTGATACGGGGCGCCGGCCCGGCGCAGCGACGTGAGGACGTCGAACTCCCACGGCTCCAGCTGGTGCTCGGCGAAGGCGATGCGGCGGGCCCGGTCGAGGTGACGGGCCAGGCGCGAGACGCGGCTGAGGACCTCGAGCGGTTCCACGTCGAGGTCGGGGCGCTCTCGGCGCCATGCAGCGACCAGTCGGTCGACCTCGTCCTCCATGTGGATCAGTGTAGAGGGTCTGTCGATATGAAGTCTCTTGAATTCGAGTGTCTTGACATCAAGATACTTTCGGTCAACCCTGGAACCATGACCGCACCGCTCTGGGACCCCCGGCAGTACCTGCGCCACGCGGACCACCGCACCCGGCCCTTCCACGACCTCCTGGCCCGCGTACCCGACCCGCCCGGCGCCCCCGCGCCCCGCGTCGCCGACCTCGGCTGCGGCGCCGGCAACGTCACCGCCCTGCTCGCCGAGCGCTGGTCCGCCGCCCGGATCACCGGCTACGACAACTCGCCGCAGATGCTGAAACGGGCCCGCGCCCACACCACGGACCTGCTGGACTTCGCCGAGGCCGACGCCGCCACCTGGACGCCCTCGGAGCCGTACGGCCTGATCATCTCCAACGCCCTGCTCCAATGGGTGCCCGGCCACGCCGACCGCTTCCCGGACTGGCTGGACGCCCTGCTGCCCGGCGGCACCCTCGCCCTCCAGGTCCCCGGCAACTTCGACCAGCCCTCGCACACCCTGATGCGCGAACTCGCCGAATCCCCGCGCTGGCGCCCCCGCCTGGGCGGCCTGCTGCGCCACGCGGACGCCGTGCTGAGCCCCGCCGGCTACCTGGACGCGCTGACGGGCCCCGGCCTCACCGCCGACGTCTGGGAGACCACGTACCTCCACCTGCTGCCGGGCGAGGACCCGGTCCTGGACTGGGTCGAGGGCACCGGCCTGCGCCCCGTCCTCACCGCCCTCGCCGACGACGAGGAGGCACTGAACGCCTTCCGCGCCGAATACCGCGCCCGCCTCCGCACGGCCTACCCCCGGGGCCCGCACGGCACGGTGTTCCCCTTCCGCCGCATCTTCGCCGTGGCCCGGCGGGGGAAGCGATGATCGCCGCGGTCGACCATGTCCAGCTGGCCGCCCCCGAGGGCAGCGAAGAGGCGCTGCGCGCCTACTACGCGGACGTCCTCGGCATGACGGAGATCCGCAAGCCGCCCGTGCTCGCCGCCCGGGGCGGCTGCTGGTTCGCCGCCGGAGCCGTTCAGCTGCATCTGGGCACCGAGGCGGACTTCCGGCCGGCCCGCAAGGCCCATCCGGGGCTGCGGGTCACGGACATCGAGGCGTACGCGGCCCGGCTGGCCGCACGCGGTGCCGAGGTGGTCTGGGACGGGAACCTGCCGGGACACCGCCGCTTCTACAGCCACGACCCGGTCGGCAACCGGCTGGAGTTCCTCGAACCCGTGTCCTTCGCCGGTCCGGGCCTCGCCCGCTCAGGCTCCTGGTTCCTCCGGTGTCGCAGGAGGCTCCGCCGGCGTCGGCGCCGGCCGGGCGAAGAGAACGGCCCGGGCGACCGGCGGAGCGAACAGCGCCGAGACGGGCCGGGCGAGCATGAGTACGGCACGGAAGGCGTCACCCACGACCGGGTCGCCGGTCGCCCTCTCCTGGACGCGGTTCAAGTACCAGTCCGCGACCCGGTCCGCGGGCCCGCAGTCGAGGGCGTTGCCCAGGGCGCCCGGCATCTTGCGATCCGCCCCGGCGGAGATGTCCCATGCCTGACGGGAGGCCGCGAGCAGTGCCCGCCGCACGCGCCGGGTCGTAGGGCGCCGATCGGCAAGCGCGTCACGCAGGGCGACCGCGTTCATCGCGGCGACGGCCATGCCCTGGCCGTAGACCGGGTTGAAGGTGCACAGGGCGTCGCCGGTCGCGAGGAACCCCGCCGGCGTGCCGGGCAGGTCGTAGCGGCGGCGGACGTTGGCGGTGCGCCGGAAGCCGAATGGCGGGGAGAGCGGTTCGGCCTTCTCCAGCCAGCGGTCCAGGAGCGGATGGTCCAGCCGCTTGACGTACGACGTGAACCCGTCCTCGTCCGTGGGCGGTTCGGTGCCGCGCAGGCCGGACACGATCACCAGGTGGGTGCCGTCCTCCAGGGGCAGCGCACCGCCGCCGTGCGGCTGCGAGGGGCCCGGATAGACGTAGTACCCGACGGTCGGACCGTCGAGGACCCCCTCCGGGCCGCGGTAGACGCGGGAGGCGTAGGCGAGCCCCGTGTCGATGGTCTCCTCGTGCGGGGCCGGGGCGCCGCACGACGCGAGCCACTGCGGGGCCTTCGTACCGGCGCCGGAGGCATCGACGACCAGGTCGGCCGCCAGGGGCCGGGGTTCCGCACGGGTGTCCCCGGAACGGTCCCGCAGCAGTACGCCCCTCACCCGCGAGGTGTCACCGAGGAACCCCACGACATCGGTGCCCTCCACAGTGCTGATCAGCGGATTGGCGAGAACCCGCCGCCGTACCAGTTCCTCCAGTTGCGCACGGGAGCCGGTGTAGATGTGTGCGGAGGGGCGTACTCGCCGGAACCAGCGCCCGGCCTGCCGGAGCACCAGGTCCGACGGCATGCCCACCCACGGCGCACCCGCCTTCCGTAAATCCGCGAGGAAGCCCGGCAGCAGCGCTTCCATGGCGACCTGTCCACCCTCCAACAGCACATGGGGGTGGCGCCCTTGCGGTACGCCGGGCCGCGACTCGGCGCCGTCCGGGAACCGGTCCCGCTCGACGACGGTCACCCGGTCGGCGTGCCCGGCGAGCACATGCGCCGCGAGCAGCCCCGAGAGGCTCCCGCCCACGACCACCACATGACGTCCACGGCGGCTGCCCGCGTCCACGGCAGAGTTCACCGGCTCACTCCCTGATCGGCCCCGGCATCGATTCGTCGCAAGTGTCCCACCGCGGAAGCCCGGTTGGCCGAGGTTCGGCCACAGCGCGGCGCGGGTCGGGACACACGAGGGAGTGGTGGGGCAGGAGTGGAACTCGTCCCCGCGGCCTTCGCACCGGACGTGTGCGCTCCTCGGTCGGAGCACATGATCCGGGCGAAGGCCGCTGACGCGTACGACGGTCACCGAACCGGGAGATCAGCTACGGCGCGTCGTTCGGCGTCGGACGTCGAGGACCGGCCTAGTACAGGCCGTTGTAGATGTCCCAGCCGTAGCCGATCTTCGCGCGCTTGTTCAGCTTGCCGGTGCCGGTCGACGAGTAGCGGTACACGTCGCCCTTGCCGTCGATGCCGACCAGGTCCGCGTGGCCGTCGCCGTCCATGTCGCCCGGCGCGGCGAACTGCTTGTAGATGTTGTAGCCGTAGCCGAGCTTCACGCGGGCCGAGAGCGGCTTCGAGGCGTTGCCCGTGCCCTTGTACAGGTACAGGTTGCCCTTGGTGTCGCGGGCCACGACGTCCGCGATGCCGTCGCCGCTGAGGTCACCGGCGCCGACGATCTTGTTGTACGTGTTGTAGCCGTAGCCGACCTTGGCCTTGGCCGCGAACTTGGTGCCGAGCCCGTTGCCCTTGTACAGGTACAGGTTGCCCTTGGTGTCGCGGGCCAGCAGGTCGCCCTTGCCGTCGCCGGTCAGGTCGCCCGGACCGGTGAGGCTGTTGTAGACCTGCCAGCCGGTGCCGATGTAGTCGCCGTTGACGTAGAGCGTGCCCTTGTAGTTCTGGACCAGGTCGCCCCAGCCGTCGTTGTCGAGCGACGACGCCATCGACAGGCTCACGCTGTTCCAGCCGCTGTCCGAGCCGTCGCCCTGACGCGGGAAGAACTTCCCGTTGTTGCGGGCCTGGTACCAGTACAGGCTGCCGCCCTTGGAACGGCCCAGGACCTCGTGCTTGCCGAAGTCCGGGTTGCCGCCCGCGCCGACGAACAGCGCCGCCGCGTTCCAGCCGGTGCCGCCCTCGACGCGCTTCTCGAAGGTGCCGTCGCCCTTCGAGTAGTACGTGTACAGCGTGCCGTTCACCTTGCGGGCGACGATGTCGCCCAGGCCGTCGCCGTCCACGTCGTCGAAGCTGATCAGCTGGTTGTAGATGTCCCAGCCGTAGCCGACCTTGACGCGCGCCTTGAACGGGTTCGACGCGTCGCCGGTACCGGCGTAGAAGTACACGTCGCCGTTGGGCTTGCGGGCGATGATGTCGCCCAGCCCGTCGCCGTTGACGTCGTTGGCGCCGACGATCTGGTCGTACGTGTTCCAGCCGTAGCCGACCTTGACACCGGCCTTGAAGGGCGCGCTGTTCACATTGCCGGTCGAGACGTACACGTAGATGTCGCCGGAGGGCGTCCGCGCGATCAGGTCGCCGCGGCCGTCGCCGTCCAGGTCGCCGGGGGAGACGACCTTGTTGTACTTCTGCCAGCCGTTGCCCGACCAGGTGACGTAGCCGGTGCTGTCCGCGCCCCAGCTCTGGTAGAGCGAGAGCTTGCCGGACGCCGACAGCGTCAGCACCTCGGCCATCCCGCCGCCGTCCAGGTCGCCCGGCGTGATGATGTCCTTCGGCGTCTCGAACTGGTCGTCGCTGTAGATCGTGTACGCGTGCGAGCCCGAGGAGTCCGTGATCGCGTACAGGTTGCCGTCCAGGCCCCGGTACAGCATGTCGCTGTAGCCGTCGCCGTCCAGGTCGGCACGCGGCTTCGCGGGAACGACCGCGGACGGGGACTGCGCGCTCGGTGCGCCGGACGCGTCCGACTTCTTCTTCGCCGAGCGCTTCGGCAGGGTGAGCGTCGGCTGCGCGCCGAGCTCCGGGGTGTTCTGTGCGGTGGCGCCGCTCGGAGCGGTCGCCGAGTCATCGGCCGAGGCCGGGGCCGCCAGCAGCATGCCGGCGGAAAGGACGAGTGCGGTGCAGGCCGCGATCCGCCGCGCACGCTTGGAGCGCGTAACAGAACGGCCGGGTTCCACAGAAGTCAAAGCCCCCCCAGGGGTAAGTGGTGGAACCGGGAGAAAGGCGATCGCACGGTGCAAAACGTGCACCGTTCACAGGTGCATTACATGCAGGCGACGCATTCCCGGAATGGTCACAGACTCTACAACTGTGACCACCGGGACTGTAGTGGTTTAGCGCTGGATCAAGGTTGCGGCTTGGACACATCCGCGACCGCGGCCGCGGAAAACCGCCCGGCCGCGGAAATCCGGACGGCCCGTCAGCTCTTGCGGTGCCCTATCAGCCGCGGCTTGGACTCCAGATTCTCCAGACCGTGCCAGGCCAGATTCACCAGATGCGCCGCGACCTCCGCCTTCTTCGGCTTGCGCGCGTTCACCCACCACTGACCCGTCAGCGCCACCATGCCCACCAGCGCCTGCGCGTACAGCGGGGCCAGCTTCGGATCGAATCCCCTGGCCTTGAACTCCAGCCCCAGGATGTCCTCCACCTGGGTGGCGATATCACTGATCAGGGAGGCGAAGGTACCCGTGGACTGCGCCACCGGAGAGTCCCGGACGAGAATGCGGAAGCCGTCCGTGTACGTCTCGATGTAGTCCAGCAGAGCGAAGGCCGCCTGCTCCAGGAGCTCACGCGGATGGCCCGCGGTCAGCGCACCGGTCACCATGTCCAGGAGCTTGCGCATCTCCCGGTCCACCACGACCGCGTACAGCCCCTCCTTGCCGCCGAAGTGCTCGTAGACGACCGGCTTCGACACCCCCGCGCGGGCCGCGATCTCCTCGACCGACGTGCCCTCGAAGCCCTTGTCCGCGAACAGGGTGCGACCGATGTCCAGCAACTGCTCACGGCGTTCCTTCCCGGTCATCCGCACCCGGCGGGCCCGCCGGGACGAGGGTGCACGGGTGTTCTCGCTGCCTGCGCTGGAGTCGGTCGCCACGTCGTCCATCATGCCGGGTCGGCCGCCGCGGGGTTGCGCCGGGACTCGATCCGGGCGGAGTCCGGCCAGCGCACGTCGTAGGCCCAGCCGGCCCGCTCGAACCAGCGGATGAGCCGGGCACTCGAATCGACCTGACCCCGCATCACGCCGTGCCGCGCGCTCGTCGGGTCCGCGTGGTGCAGGTTGTGCCAGGACTCGCCGCAGGACAGGACCGCCAGCCACCACACGTTGCCCGAGCGGTCACGGGACCTGAAGGGGCGCTTGCCCACCGCGTGGCAGATCGAGTTGATCGACCACGTCACGTGGTGCAGCAGGGCCACCCGTACCAGCGAGCCCCAGAAGAACGCCGTCGCCGCACCCCACCACGACATCGTCACCAGCCCGCCGACCAGCGGGGGAATCGCCAGCGAGATGATCGTGAACGTCATGAAGTGACGGGAGACACGGCGGATCGCCGGGTCCTTGATGAGGTCCGGGGCGTACTTCTGCTGCGGAGTCTGCTCCTCGTCGAACATCCATGCGATGTGGGCCCACCACAGGCCCTTCAGCAGCGCCGGCAGCGTCTCACCGAACCGCCACGGCGAGTGCGGATCACCGTCCGCGTCCGAGAACCGGTGATGCTTGCGGTGATCGGCCACCCAGCGCACCAGGGGACCCTCGACCGCCAGCGAACCGGCCACCGCCAGAGCGATGCGGAGCGGACGCTTCGCCTTGAACGAACCATGCGTGAAATAGCGGTGGAAACCGATCGTGATGCCATGGCAGCCGATGAAGTACATCGCCACCAGCAGGCCCAGATCGAGCCAGCTCACACCGCGGCCCCAGGCCAGCGGCACCGCCGCGACCAGCGCCACGAACGGGACGACGATGAACAGCAGGAGCGCGATCTGCTCGATCGACCGCTTGTTGTCCCCGCCGAGCGTGGCGGAGGGAGGAGCAGGATCACCGGCCGCCGGAGCGGCGGCCTCGATCACATCGGGGCTGGTCTTCATGGGGAGTCCCCTGGGGGTGAGAACGAGACGGACAACCGGGGTTACGCATCCGTAACCTACGGCTTCGTAAGTATGTCAGCGCGCAGGCCCGCCCACGAGAGGGCGAAACACCGCGCACAGACGCACGAATACCGGGTAGACACACACCGCGTACCCCGGCCGGAGCCGCCGCAGCCCCGACGGCCCCTCCGGGGCGCGAACAGCGCCGAAAGCACGGACACCTATCCTGGAGAGGTCGGACAGCGCGGTCCGCACCCTGCTTTCCGGGGTGGCGTCGGCATCCGCCGACCGCGGTCCCCGGACCCCGTGCACAACCACTGCAAGGAGCCGCACACTGTGAGCAGTGCCGACCAGACCCCCGCCGCCAGCCCCGAGCTGCGCGCCGACATCCGCCGCCTGGGCGACCTCCTGGGCGAAACCCTGGTACGCCAGGAAGGGCCGGAACTCCTCGACCTCGTCGAGCGCGTCCGCGCCCTGACCCGCACCGACGGCGAAGCCGCCGCCCAGCTCCTCGGGGACACGGACCTGGAGACCGCCGCCAAGCTCGTCCGCGCCTTCTCCACCTACTTCCACCTCGCCAACGTCACCGAGCAGGTCCACCGCGCCCACGAGATGCGCGACCGCCGCGGCGCCGAGGGCGGCCTCCTCGCCCGCACCGCCGACCGGCTCAAGGACGCCGACCCCGAGCACCTGCGCGCCACCGTCAAGAACCTCAACGTGCGCCCCGTCTTCACCGCGCACCCCACCGAGGCCGCCCGGCGCTCCGTCCTCAACAAGCTCCGCCGCGTCGCCGCCCTCCTCGACACCCCCGTCGTCGAGGCCGACCGCCGCCGCCAGGACCTCCGGCTCGCCGAGAACATCGACCTCATCTGGCAGACCGACGAACTGCGCGTCGTCCGCCCGGAGCCCACCGACGAGGCCCGCAACGCCATCTACTACCTCGACGAGCTGCACGCCGACGCCGTCGGCGACGTCCTGGAGGACCTGGCCGCCGAACTGGAACGCGTCGGCGTCGAACTGCCCGCAGGCACCCGCCCCCTCACCTTCGGCACCTGGATCGGCGGCGACCGCGACGGCAACCCCAACGTGACCCCCAAGGTCACCTGGGACGTCCTCATCCTCCAGCACGAGCACGGCATCACCGACGCCCTCGAACTCATCGACCAGCTGCGCGGACTGCTCTCCAACTCCATCCGCTACACCGGCGCCACCGACGAACTCCTCGCCTCCCTCAAGGCCGACCTCGACCTCCTCCCCGAGATCAGCCCCCGCTACAAGCGGCTCAACGCCGAAGAGCCCTACCGGCTCAAGGCCACCTGCATCCGCCAGAAGCTCGTCAACACCCGCGAACGCCTCGCCAGCGGCCGCCCGCACCGCCCCGGCTGCGACTACCTCGGCACCGCCGAACTGGTCAACGACCTGACCCTCATCCAGGACTCGCTGCGCCGCTACAAGGCCGGCATCGTCGCCGACGGCCGCATGGCCCGCACCATCCGCACGCTCGCCGCCTTCGGCCTCCAGCTCGCCACCATGGACGTCCGCGAACACGCCGACGCCCACCACCACGCCCTCGGCCAGCTCTTCGACCGGCTCGGCGAGGAATCCTGGCGCTACGCCGACATGCCCCGCGACTACCGGCAGAAGCTCCTCGCCAAGGAACTCCGCTCCCGCCGCCCCCTCGCCCCCACCCCGGCCCCGCTCGACGCCGCCGGCGAGAAGACCCTCGGCGTCTTCCACACCATCAAGGAAGCCTTCGAGCGCTTCGGCCCCGAGGTCATCGAGTCCTACATCATCTCCATGTGCCAGGGCGCCGACGACGTCTTCGCCGCCGCCGTCCTCGCCCGCGAGGCCGGCCTCGTCGACCTGCACGCCGGCTGGGCCAGGATCGGCATCGTGCCGCTCCTGGAGACCACCGACGAACTGCGCGCCGCCGACGTCATCCTCGACGAGATGCTCGCCGACCCCTCCTACCGCCGACTCGTCTCCCTGCGCGGCGACGTCCAGGAGGTCATGCTCGGCTACTCCGACTCCTCCAAGTTCGGCGGCATCACCACCTCCCAGTGGGAGATCCACCGCGCCCAGCGCCGCCTGCGCGACGTCGCCCACCGCTACGGCGTCCGGCTGCGCCTCTTCCACGGCCGCGGCGGCACCGTCGGCCGCGGCGGCGGCCCCTCGCACGACGCGATCCTCGCCCAGCCCTGGGGCACCCTGGAGGGCGAGATCAAGGTCACCGAGCAGGGCGAGGTCATCTCCGACAAGTACCTCATCCCCGCCCTCGCCCGCGAGAACCTCGAACTGACCGTCGCGGCCACCCTGCAGGCATCCGCCCTGCACACCGCGCCCCGCCAGTCCGACGAGGCCCTCGCCCGCTGGGACGCCGCGATGGACACCGTCTCCGACGCCGCCCACGCCGCCTACCGCAAGCTCGTCGAGGACCCGGACCTGCCGTCCTACTTCCTCGCCTCCACCCCCGTCGAACAGCTCGGCAACCTGCACCTGGGCTCGCGGCCCTCCCGCCGCCCCGGCTCCGGCGTCTCCCTCGACGGACTGCGCGCCATCCCGTGGGTCTTCGGCTGGACCCAGTCCCGCCAGATCGTCCCCGGCTGGTACGGCGTCGGCTCCGGCCTCAAGGCCCTGCGCGAAGCCGGCCTCGACACGGTCCTGGAAGAGATGCACGACCAGTGGCACTTCTTCCGCAACTTCATCTCCAACGTCGAGATGACCCTCGCCAAGACGGACCTGCGCATCGCCCGCCACTACGTGGACACCCTCGTCCCCGACGAGCTGAAGCACGTCTTCGACGCCATCGAGGCCGAGCACGCCCTCACCGTGCAGGAAGTCCTGCGCGTCACCGGCGGCGACAAGCTGCTCGACACCCACCCGGTGCTCCAGCAGACCTTCGCCATCCGCGACGCCTACCTGGACCCGATCTCCTACCTCCAGGTCTCCCTGCTCGCCCGCCAGCGCCAGGCCGCCGAGCGCGGCGAGGAGGAGGACCCGCTGCTCGCCCGCGCCCTGCTGCTCACCGTCAACGGTGTGGCCGCGGGCCTGCGCAACACCGGCTGAGCCGGCCCCGCACACACGGACGGGGCGCGGGGGAATCCCCCCGCGCCCCGTCCCGCTCCACCGGCACGCACCCGGTCAGGAGTTGTACGCGGACTGCGCGCGCTCCAGCCCCTCCGCCAGCAGACACTCCACCGCGTCCGCCGCCCGGTCCACCTCCAGCGCCAGCTCCTTGCGCTCCGTGGAGGAGAAGTCCTTCAGCACGAAGTCCGCCACCTGCATCCGCCCCGGCGGCCGGCCGATCCCGAACCGCACCCGGTGATAGTCCGGACCCATCGCCTTCGTCATCGACTTCAGCCCGTTGTGCCCGTTGTCGCCGCCGCCCAGCTTCAGCCGCAGCGTCCCGTAGTCGATGTCCAGCTCGTCGTGGACCGCCACCACATGGTCCAGCGGCACCTTGTAGAAGTCCCGCAGCGCCGCGACCGGGCCGCCGGACAGGTTCATGTACGACATCGGCTTGGCGACCACCACCCGCCGGCTCAGCGGCCCCGGCGGACCGATCCGCCCCTCCAGGACCTGCGCCTGGGCCTTCGGGGCGCGCTTGAACTTCCCGCCGATCCGCTCGGCGAGCAGGTCGGCGACCATGAAGCCGACGTTGTGCCGGTTCGCCGCGTACTCGGGGCCGGGGTTGCCCAGCCCCACGATCAGCCAGGGGTCGGTGGCTTCGGACATCGCGTGCGGTCTCCTCGTTCGTACACGTTGTGCCCCCGTACGGCGGGCGCGGACAGGAAGACGGGGCGGCGGCTCCCCGGTGAAGGGAGACCACCGCCCCGTCAGTCAAGCAGGTGCGGCGAGGGCTCAGGCCTCCTCGCCGGCCTCCTCGGCCGGGGCCTCCTCGACCTGCGCGGCGACGACCTGGAGCACGATGGCGTTCGGGTCGCCCTCGGCCAGCACCGAGCCGGCCGGCAGCGGGATGTCCTTGGCGAGGATGGACGCACCGGCGTCCAGGCCCTTCACGGAGACCGTGACGGACTCGGGGATGTTGGTGGCCTCGGCCTCGACGAGCAGCGTGTTCATCACGTACTCGAGCAGGTTGCCACCCGGCGCCAGGTCGCCCTCGACGTGCACGGCGATCTCGACGTTGACCTTCTCGCCGCGCTTCACGGTGAGCAGGTCGACGTGCTCGATGTCGCCCTTGAGCGGGTTGCGCTGGACGGCCTTCGGGATGACCAGCGCGTCCTTGCCGTCGATCTCCAGACCGATCAGCACGTTGGCGGTGCGGAGCGCGAGCAGCAGCTCGTGACCCGGCAGGGTGATGTGGACCGGCTCGGCGCCGTGGCCGTAGACGACCGCGGGGACCTGGTGGGCACGGCGCGCGCGGCGGGCGGCACCCTTGCCGAACTCGGTACGGACCTGGGCGGCGAGCTTGATCTCGGCCATGGTGGCACTCCTCGTGAGGTGACGGAAGAACGGACGGTCACCCGGCCAAAACTGGCCTGCTACGAAGAGCGCGCCGATAACGGAGCCCCGTACACAGGTACGGCCTCCCTCGCCGAGCAACTCGTCGAGTCTACCCGGCGGGGAGGCCGCATCCCAAAGTGGATCAACGGCGGCGGTGGCCGCCGCCCGGTCCTACTGCTCCTCGAACAGGCTGGTGACCGAGCCGTCCTCGAAGACCTCGCGCACCGCGCGGGCGATCGTCGGGGCGATCGACAGGACCTTGATCTTGTCGAGCTCCAGCTCATTCGGGGTCGGCAGGGTGTCCGTGAACACGAACTCGCTGACCTTCGAGTTCTTGAGGCGGTCCGCCGCCGGACCGGACAGGACGCCGTGCGTCGCCGTCACTATCACGTCCTCCGCGCCGTGCGCGAACAGGGCGTCGGCGGCGGCGCAGATGGTGCCGCCGGTGTCGATCATGTCGTCGACCAGGACACAGACCCGGCCCTTCACATTGCCGACGACCTCGTGGACGGTCACCTGGTTGGCGACGTCCTTGTCACGGCGCTTGTGCACGATCGCCAGCGGGGCGTCGAGCCGGTCGCACCAGCGGTCCGCGACGCGCACGCGGCCGGCGTCCGGGGAGACGATCGTCAGCTTGGAGCGGTCCACCTTGGCACCCACGTAGTCCGCCAGGATCGGCAGCGCGAAGAGGTGGTCCACCGGGCCGTCGAAGAAGCCCTGGATCTGGTCGGTGTGCAGATCGACGGTGAGGATGCGGTCCGCGCCCGCCGTCTTCATCAGGTCCGCGATCATCCGGGCCGAGATCGGCTCGCGACCGCGGTGCTTCTTGTCCTGGCGGGCGTAGCCGTAGAACGGCACGATCACCGTGATCGAACGGGCCGACGCGCGCTTGAGCGCGTCGAGCATGATCAGCTGCTCCATGATCCACTTGTTGATCGGAGCCGTGTGGCTCTGGATCAGGAAGCAGTCCGCGCCGCGCGCCGACTCCTGGAAGCGGACGTAGATCTCACCGTTGGCGAAATCGAAGGCCTTCGTCGGCACGAGGCCGACACCCAGCTGGTGCGCGACCTCCTCGGCCAGCTCGGGGTGGGCGCGGCCGGAGAAGAGCATCAGTTTCTTCTCGCCGGTCGTCTTGATCCCGGTCACAGCACAGTCTCCTCAGACGTGTTCCTGGCGCCGCACACAGATGTCCCGAAGTGCAACGAGCCAGCCGAAATGGGGTGAGCATCTATCACGGTACGCCGTGCGCGGCGCACCTGTTTCCGGTCAGCTTTCGCCGGCCGGCTTCTCCTCCGCCGCCTGGGCCGCCTGCGCGGCGGCGCTTCCGGGACGCTTGCGCGCCACCCAACCCTCGATATTCCTTTGCTGGCCCCGTGCCACGGCCAGCGAACCGGACGGTACGTCCTTCGTGATGACCGACCCGGCGGCGGTGTAGACACCGTCTCCGACCGTGACAGGCGCCACAAACATATTGTCCGACCCGGTGCGGCAGTGCGACCCGATCGTCGTGTGGTGCTTGGCCACACCGTCGTAGTTCACGAAGACGCTCGCGGCGCCGATGTTGGTGTGGTCGCCGATGGTGGCGTCGCCCACGTACGACAGGTGCGGGACCTTGGTGCCCTCGCCGATCGTCGCGTTCTTCATCTCGACGTAGGTGCCGGCCTTCGCCTTCGGGCCGAGCGTGGTGCCGGGCCGCAGATACGCGTACGGGCCCACCAGCGCGCCCGGACCGACCTCGGCGCCGTCCGCCACGGTGTTGTCCACCCGCGCGCCCGCGTGCACGACGGTGTCCGTCAGCCGCGAGTTCGGGCCGACCTCGGCGTCCTCCGCGAGGTGCGTGCTGCCCAGCAGCTGGGTGCCCGGGTGCACGATCGCGTCGCGCTCGTACGTCACGGTGACGTCGATCAGCGTGGACGCCGGGTCGACGACGGTCACCCCGGCCGTCATCGCGCGCTCCAGCAGCCGCTGGTTCAGCAGCCGGCGGGCCTCCGCCAGCTGCACCCGGTTGTTGATGCCCAGGATCTCGCGGTGGTCGGCCGCCACCGACGCGCCCACCCGGTGCCCGGCCTCGCGCAGGATGGACAGCACGTCGGTGAGGTACTCCTCGCCCTGGCTGTTGTCCGTGCGCACCTGGCCCAGCGCCGTCGCGAGCAGCTTCCCGTCGAACGCGAACACCCCGGAGTTGATCTCCCGGACGGCCCGCTGCTCGTCGCTCGCGTCCTTGTGCTCCACGATCGCGGTGACCGCGCCGCTGGCCGCGTCGCGCACGATGCGCCCGTAGCCGGTGGCGTCGGGGACCTCGGCGCTGAGCACGGTGACCGCGTTGCCGTCGGCGGTGTGCGTCGCGGCGAGCGCCGCCAGCGTCTCGCCGGACAGCAGCGGGGTGTCCCCGCACACCACGACCACGGTGCCCTCGACCGCCCCGCCCAGCTCGTCGAGCGCGACCCGCACCGCGTTCCCGGTGCCCTTGCGCTCGGCCTGGTAGGCGGTGCGCACCTGCGCGTCGGCCTCGGCGAGGTGGGCGGTGACCTGCTCGTGCGCGTGGCCCACCACCACGACGAGGTGCTCGGGGTCCAGCTCGCGCGATGCGGCGACGACATGACCGACGAGCGAGCGCCCGGAGATCTGGTGCAGAACCTTGGGTGTCTTCGACTTCATGCGGGTGCCCTCACCCGCTGCGAGGACGACGACGGCTGCCGGGCGTACGGAGCTCACGGATATGCCCTTCGGCTTCGGGTGGTGGACATCTGCAGGATACCGGGGGGCCCGTCCCCGGACATGGGCGCGGGCCCCGACCGCAGTGGTCGGGGCCCGCACAGGAAAGCTCCCCCGCCAGGACTCGAACCCGGACAGATGGCACCAAAAGCCACAGTGCTGCCAATTACACCACGGGGGACTGAATCGGTTCATACCGGACATTGCTCCGGTCTGCCCGATCGGCACCCAACACTATGCCGTACCAAGCCCCTTGTACGCGACGAGGATGCGGATCGCCGGAACCGGCGGCGGGACGTGCTGGACGGGTACTCCGTAAATGGGATGCGGGCGCCCGTAGGCTGGATGCCATGACCGCAACGGGGGCAGACCGGGAAGCGGCGGGTTCGACCACCCGTGGCTACTGGTGGTGGGAACGGCGACGGAGTGTCGCGCTCGACGGGGGACTGGCGCTGGTGTCGGCGCTGGAATGCGGACTCGAAGGGGTGGCGTTCGCGGGGGACGCGGGGCTGCCCGTGCCCCTGGGGGTGGTGTTCGGGCTGCTCGCCGGGGCCGTGCTGCTGGTGCGGCGGCGCTGGCCGATCGCGGTGGTGCTGGTCTCGATCGCGACGACCCCCGCCGAGATGGGCTTCCTGATGGGCCTGGTGGGGCTCTACACGCTGGCCGCGTCCGAGGTGCCCCGGCGGATCACCGCCGTGCTGATGAGCATGTCCCTGGTGGGGACGTTCATCGTGACCTACGTACGGCTGCGCCAGGGCGTCGACGAGAACGCGGACTTCGGGCCCGGCGACTGGTACGTGCCGATGCTGTCCCTCTTCATGGCCGTCGGGCTGACCGCCCCGCCCGTGCTGTTCGGCCTGTACATAGGGGCCAGGCGCCGGCTGATGGAGAGCCTGCGGGAGCGGGCCGACTCGCTGGAGCGGGAGCTGTCACTGCTCGCCGACCGGGCCGAGGAGCGCGCCGAGTGGGCCCGCACCGAGGAACGCACCCGGATCGCCCGCGAGATGCACGACGTGGTGGCCCACCGGGTGAGCCTGATGGTGGTGCACGCGGCGGCGCTCCAGGCGGTGGCGCCCAAGGACCCCGCCAAGGCCGTGCGCAACGCGGCGCTGGTCGGCGACATGGGCCGCCAGGCGCTCACCGAGCTGCGCGAGATGCTGGGCGTGCTGCGGACCGGCGACCCGATGATGACCCGCGTGGACAAGGTGCCGCTGGCCGCGGTCGGCCGGGCGGCGCAGGCGGCGGCGGAGGACGGGCCGCGCCTGGACGAGGTGGAGGCGCTGGTCGGGCAGTCGCGGGCCGCCGGGATGACCGTGGAGCTGTCGGTGGAGGGCGACGCGCGGGCGTACGCGCCCGAGGTCGAGCAGACGGCGTACCGGGTGGTGCAGGAGGCCCTCACCAACGTCCACAAGCACGCGGCCGGCGCGAGGACGTGGGTGCGGCTGGCGCACCGGGACGCCGAGGTCGCGATGCAGGTGGAGAACGGCCCGTCCGACGCGGCGACGGCGGACGCGGGGCTGCCCAGCGGGGGCAACGGCCTGGTCGGCATGCGCGAACGGGTGCTGGGCCTGGGCGGCGTGTTCGTCTCGGGCCCCACGGACAAGGGCGGCTTCCGCGTCTCGGCGGTCCTGCCGGACGAGGGCACCGGCGCCGACGGCGCCACCGCGGCGTCCGCCTAGGGCAGGGGACTAGCCCGAGACCAGCCGCTCCGGCTGGAGCCCCGTGACCAGCGTCGCGAGGGCCGTGTCGATGTCCCGGCCCAGATACCAGTCGCCGGTGTGGTCGATGGAGTACACCCGCCCGGTCAGATCGATCGCCAAGACCGCCTGGCCCTCCCCCTCCTCGCCGAGCGGCGCCACCTCCGTGTCCAGCGCCCGGCCCAGGTCGCCGAGGGTGCGGGCCAGGTGCAGTCCGCTCAGTGGGTCGATGCGGACGGCCGGCGGCGCGATCTGGCGGCCGGGCGCGGTGGCGGTGACGCGCAGCCCGCCGAACTCGGCCCACGCCTCGACGGCGGCCGGGAAGACGGCGTGCCGGTGCCCGGCGGGTGAGGCGTACGAGCGCAGCGCGTCGGCCCACTCCTCGGCCTGGCGGATGTCCCAGCGGCCGGGCTGCCAGCCGGCGGCCCGCAGGGCGGTGTCCACGGCGGCCGGGAAGCGGGGGGCGGCCGGCCGCTCAGGGCCGGACTGCGCGGGCAGGTCGGTGCGGTCGTGCATGGGCGCGGTCAGCCCTTCTCTGCGGTGGTGGCCGCGCCGGTCGTGGTGATGTCCACGGGGCGGACGCCGAAGTGGGCCAGCATCACGGCGCAGGAGCGGCAGGGTGCCGCGTAGCTGCCGTGCAGCGGGTCGCCGTCCTCGCGGATGCGGCGCGCGGTGAGCCGGGAGTGCTTGAGGGCGCGGCGCGCCTCCCCGTTGGTGAGGGGCTTGCGCTGGGCCCGCTTGGAGCGTCCGGCCTCGGTGGCGGTGAGGTGGCGGGAGAGCAGTATGGCTTCGGGGCAGCGGCCGGTGAACCGTTCGCGCTGCGCGCTGGGGAGGGTGTCGAGGAAGTCCTGTACGAGGTGGTGCAGGACGGGTGGCTGGTCGCCCTTGCCCGCGGTGCAGGTGAGGGTCTCGCCGCGTACGGACAGGGCGGCGGCGACGGCGGGCAGGATGCCGTCGCGGCGCTGGCCGAGCCGGGGGGCGAGGCCCTGATCGGTGCTGCTCCAGCTGAGTCGTGGGTCCCCGGTGGTGACGGTCTGTGCAGAGTGTGCGGTGTGCATGGTGCTGTGTCCCTCCCGTGCCCGCAGCGGCCGCTGCAGAATGTGCACGCCCCCGTGTATGCGGGTGACAGCCTGCCAAATGTGTCGGGTCCTGTGAAAGCTGGGTCGGTGAAACGTGGTCGCGTGTCGCGATTCGGTGGCCTTCCCGTCGCTCGTCCGTCACACCGTTGTGACGGTTGGTGACGGAAGTGGTCCGGAGGCGGCGGGGCCGGTTCCCGTACGGGGGTCACCGCTTAGGCTGTGCCTGGACGACCCCCTGGGTCGGTCCTCATCAGCCGGACGCAGCAGGGGGCAACCGCCATGACGACAGGTCGGCTCGGGCAGGAAGCCGCGCCACCGAACGCGGCCTATGCCGGGCAGCTCGTGCACTTCCCGGACCCGGTCCGGGCCTCGCGCCACCCCAGAGGGGTGCGGATGGACGAGAACGGCTGCCCGGACTTCTCGCCGTACGCGCGGGCGGCGGCGGAGATCGCGGAGCCTCCGCAGGGTTTCGGCGTGGACGAGCTGCGGCTGACGGACTACGTGTCGGCGAACGCGGCGATGGCGGAGGCCGGCCACGAGCTGTGGGACACGATCCCGCCGGTGGCGACCCCGCACGGCTGGACCTGGCACCACGTGCCGGGCGGCCGGCGGATGGAGCTGGTTCCGGTCGAGGTGAAGGCGCTGCTGCGCCACCACGCGGGGCTGGCGTCGACCGAGGTGGACCTGGACAAGCGGGGTACGCGCCCGCTCCAGGAGACCCGGCCCGCGCACTTCCGGCTGCCCAAGGGGTCGGTCGCGGTGAGCGAGCAGCAGATCCTGGGCGTCGAGGAGGACCTCGGCTACCGGCTGCCGGGTGCGTACCGCTCGTTCCTCAAGGCGGCCGGTGGCGCGGCTCCGGTGGGTACGGCGCTGGACGCGGAGCTGGGGCTGCTGATCGACCAGCCGTTCTTCACGGTGCGCGAGGAGGCCGCCGTGAACGACCTGGTGTACGTGAACAAGTGCCTGCGCGACCATCTGACGAAGGACTACCTCGGTGTGGCCTTCGTGCAGGGCGGCATTCTCGCGGTGAAGGTGCGGGGCGAGGGTCTGGGCTCGGTGTGGTTCTGCGCCTACGACGACGCGCGCGACCGGGACGGCTGGACGGTGCAGGACCGGGTGGACCGGCTGCTGCTGCCGTGCGGTGAGGACTTCGACGCGTTCCTCCAGCGGCTCGCGGGCAACCCGCCGGAGCTGGAGACGGTGGCGAACCTGATGGTGGACGGCGGCTTCGCGCACGTCGTCCCGGTGGAGGGGTGAGCGCGATGGTGACCTTCGCACAGGCGCAGGAGCGCGCGGACGAATGGGTGAACGGTGACGTTCCTGCGTATCAGCACCGCGAGGTGCGGGTCCGTGAATTCGAACTCGGATTCGTGGTGTGGGCCGAGGACCGTCCGGACGGGCCGGTGTCGGACGGCGGCCGTCAGCGGCTGGTGATCGCGCGGGACAGCGGTGAGGCGACGCTGTGGCCCGGACTGCCGGTGGGTGAGGTGATCCGCCGGTACGAGGAGGAGTACGGCTCGCAGGACGTCGAGCCGGACGCTCCGGCGCCGCCCGAGCGGGTGGACCTGAATCAGACGTCGTTCCTGCTGAGCCCGCCGGAGTGGTTGCAGGAGGCGGCGGACAAGCTGGGCATCCCGGACCGGCGTGCCGAGCGGGACGACACCCCGCCGCCCGCCCCGGCCGCCCCGTCGTCCTTTCCGCCGCCGGCTCCGATCCCGTCGTCCCCGGTCCCGTCGTCCCCGACGCCTTCGCAGGGCGGGTCCGTGGCGTACGAGCCGACCGCGTCGGACGGTGTGCCGGCGTCCTCGCTCCAGCCGCCCGTGGGCGCCACGCCCTGGGCCGGGACCGACACGAACACCGGCGCCGGCGCGGACGACGCGGAGGTGGCGCTGCCGGCGACCGTGTTCGCGCCGCCGCTCTCCGGCGCCGATGACGAGGAGGAGCTGCCCCCGGTCGTGCCGGCGGACGCTCCCACGGCGCTGATGTCGGGTGGCAGCCAGTTGCCGAAGACCGCGATCGCGCCGAGCCTGGGCGGCCACCCGGCGAACTCCGCCCCGCCGGTGCCGGGTCCGCCGGTGCCCGGTACGGCCGTGCCCGGACCGCCCGTTCCCGGTACCGCGGTGCCGGGCCCGCCCGTTCCCGGTGTGCCCGGTCCGCCGCCCGCGCCGGGGGTTCCCGGCCGGCCCACCCCGCCGCCCGGTGGCGCGGGGGACATCGCCGACGCCGCGACGAGCAAGGCGGCCGTCCCGCCGCGCTCCCCGCGGGGCGGGACGCCTCCGCCGCCCGGTGCCCCCGGTGTTCCGGGTGCCCGGCCGGGTGCTCCGGTGCCGCCGCCGCCCTCGGGGCCGGGTGCGCCCGGCGCCCCGGCGGGCGGCTATGTGCCGACGCAGCTCGTCTCGCAGCTGGGCCCGCCCGGTGCCCCGCAGCCGCCCGGTCCGCCGACGCCGCCGCCCGGTGGCGGGGTGCACCAGGCCGCCACGATGTTCGCCGACCCCCAGGCGGCCGGCCCGCACGCCCCGCAGCCGCCCGGCCCGCCCGGTGCTCCCGGCGCGCCCGCCGGGCAGCAGCCGCCGCCCCCGCCGCCGGGTGCGACGCCGCCGCCCGGCCCCGGCGGGGTGCACCACGCGGCGACGATGCTCGCCGGTCCGGGCCAGGTCGGTCCGGGCGCGCCGCAGCCGCCCGGCCCGCCGATGGGCGTACCGGGGCAGGCTCCGCCGCCGGCGTACGGCTATCCGCAGGCGCCCCCCGGTCAGCCGACCGTGGGTCCGGGCTACCAGGCGGTGCTGCGCTTCCGGGCGCCGGACGGCAGTGAGCAGCAGCTGATCCGCCGCTCGGCGCCGGGCACCCCGCATCCGGAGTGGCAGATGCTGCACGAGCTGCGGGCGATGAACGTTCCGCCGCAGCAGGTGATCGAGCTGCACACGGAGCTGGAGTCCTGTGAGCTGCCCGGCGGCTACTGCGCCCGGATGATCCGGGAGACCTGGCCGCAGGTGCGGATCACCTCCGTCGCCCCGTACGGCACGGACCACGCCAGCCGGCAGCAGGGCATGCAGCATCTGCTCACGCATCAGGGCGAGTTGCACCAGGTGGCGGACGGTCCCGCGCGGCCGGCGCCGGTGCGTGCCCCGCTGCCGCAGATGCAGCCGGCGCCGCCGGTCCCGCCGGAGGCGCTGGCGGAGGAGATGCTGCAGACCTTCGGTCCGCAGGGTGTGCTCCGCTTCGACCAGCGGGCGGTGTCCCGTCAGGGCGTGCCGGAGATCGTGGCGCGGACGCTGGTGTGGGCGGGGCTGCCCGCCGACTTCGGGCCGTTCTTCTGGGCGCAGCCGGGTCAGCCGGTGGTGCCGACGCTGGCGGAGCTGGCCGCGCAGCGGCAGGTGCAGCCGGCCTCGGACGCCGGGTCGTACCTGGTGATGGGTTCGGACTTCGGCCGGGCGATCTGTGTCCAGTACGGGACCGCGCACATCGTGGCGGTGCCGGTGGAGTCGGGTCCGGGCGGTGCGCCGGTGCCGCCGCAGTTCGTGAACACGGGGCTGCCGGAGTTCGTGCGCTGCATGGCGCTGCTGGGCCGGATGTGGCGGCTGCGGTACGGGCTGAACCCGGAGCAGGCGGGCCGCTGGACGGTGGATTTCCAGGCGCAGCTGGTGGCGCTGGACGCGGCGGCGCTGGCGTCGCCGGAGAGCTGGTGGTCGGTGCTGCTGGAACAGATGTGGGACGGGCTGATCTGACCGTTCCGTACGCGAGGCGTGGTGCCCGGACCCTGCGAGGGGCCGGGCACCACGCCTTTCGCCGGGTGTGATGCCGGTCGCTTCCGTCCGGAAAGCGCCGCATCGATTCCGACTCCCCCACCAATTGCCGCATCCTTGACGTATCGCTCGCCGCGCGGGTGTCGGATTCGGGATGATCGGAAAGAGGCGTCAGGGATGAGTTCTGCACCGGGGTCCGCGTACGGGTTCGTCGGTGTACGAGGGCGTGGCTACCGGCCGGAGCAGGTGGACCGCGCGGTCGCGGCGCTCACCGCCGAGCGGGACGAGGCCGCGGCGCGGGTGGCCGCGCTCATGGAGCGGGCGGAGCTGCTGGCGGCGGAGTCCGCCCGGCTGGACGAGGTCGTGGCGCGGCTGGAGCCCCAGGACTACGCGTCGCTGGGGGAGCGGGCGCAGCGGATTCTCGCGCTGGCCGCCGAGGAGGCGGGGGCGCTCGTGGCGGCCGCGCGCGAGGAGGCGCAGGCTCTGGGGGACGAGGCGGACGCGGCGGCGCTGGCCCTGCGGGACGCGGCGCGGGCGGACGCGGATGCGGTGCGGGCGGCGGCGGTGGGCCGGGCCGACGAGGTGGTCGGGGTCGCCGAGGCGGCGGCCGGTGAGGTGCTGGAGGCGGCGCGTTCCGAGGCGGCGCGGCTGCGCGAGGAGGCGGCGTCCGCGGTGGAGGCGACGCGCACCCGTACCGCGAGTGTGCTGGCGCACCAGGAGCAGGAGCACGCCGAGCGGTGGAAGGCGGCCGAGCGGGAGCTGGCGGACGCGGAGGCGGCGCAGGCGGCCGAGCATGCCGCGCTGCTGGAGCGGGCGGAGGAGGACCTGGCGGCGGCGCGGCGGGTCCGGGCCGAGGCGGAGGAGGCCGCGCGGCACGGCCGGGAGGACGCCGAGGCGCGCGCGGCGGAGCTGCTCTCCCGTGCGCGGGTGCGCGAGGAGCGGGTGGTGCGCGAGACCGAGCGGATACTGCGGGAGCACGAGGAGGGCCGCGAGGAGGTCCAGGCGCACATGGCGCACGTACGCAGTTCGCTCGCGGCGCTGACCGGGCGGGTGGCCCCGGCGCGGGACTGACCGGCTTTCCCCCGGGGGGCGCGCGGAGGGCTCTCGGGGGCTTCTCAGGGGCGGGGCCAGGGGCGCCGGGAGAGCTGTTCGATGCTGCTGTTGAAGCGTTTGAGGTAGCCGGCGAAGGCGGCGATGTCGTCGTCCGGCCAGTCGTGCATGACCTGGTCCAGGGAGCGCACGACGCGTTCGCGTTCCGCGTCCAGGAGTTGGGCGCCCTCGTCGGTGATGCGGAACTTGCGGGCCATGCCGCCGTCCGGGTCGGGGATGCGTTCGGCGAGCCCGGCGCGGGTCACGGCGGCGGTCTGCCGGTTGAGGGTGGAGGCGTCGAGGCCGAAGGCGTCGCTCAGTTCGCCGTTGGACATGGGGCCCTGGACGCGGAGCCGGCTCAGCAGGATGTAGGCGCTGCGGTCCAGGAGGGCGTACTTGTGGCGTCCGCCGCGGTGGTCGGCGAGGCTGTGGCGGCCGAGCAGCATCTGCTCGTACTCCACCTCTTCCGTGGGCCTGGGCATGTCTGCGGCCTCCTGCTTCTGCTGCGTGGGGACGGCGGTTCATTCTCGCATGCAGTGTGCATGAGACACATGATGTGTATGACACATTGAGCATGTACGATGCACGTCGCTGTCCCGGCAGGCGGGACCACCCCTACCCCCGAGGAGTCCCCCTTCATGGAAGCCCCCCAGCCGCAGGCGAGGACCGGTGGCGTCGTCGCCACCCTGGCCCTCGCCGGCACCGTGGCAGCGGTCATGCAGACGCTGGTCACGCCCCTCATCGCGGAACTGCCCCGGATGCTGGACACCACGTCCTCCAACGCGGCCTGGGTCATCACCGTCACCCTGCTGGTCTCCGCGGTGTGCGTGCCGGTCTCCGGCCGGCTCGGCGACCTGCTCGGCAAGCGGCGGATGCTGCTGGCCTGCTCGGTGCCGCTGATCGTCGGCTCGGTGGTCTGCGCGCTCTCCTCCACCGTCGTCCCGATGATCGTCGGGCGCGGGCTCCAGGGCATGGGCATGGGCATGGTGCCGCTGGGCATCGCCCTGCTGCGCGACGTGGTGCCGCCGGAGAAGATGAGCTCGTCCATCGCCCTGGTCAGCGCCTCGCTCGGCATCGGCGGCGCGCTCGGCCTGCCGATCGCGTCGGCGGTCGCCCAGTACGCCAGCTGGCGCGTGCTGTTCTGGGGCTCGGCCGTGCTGGCCGCCGCCATCTGCGCGCTGATCTGGTTCCTGATCCCGGACGTCCCGGCCGGCGCCAAGGGGCAGCGCTTCGACGTGCCCGGCGCGCTCGGCCTGGCGGTCGGCCTGGTCGCCCTGCTGCTCGCCGTCTCCAAGGGCGCCGACTGGGGCTGGACCTCCACGACGACCATGGGCCTGTTCGCCACCGCCGTCGTGGTGCTCATCGCCTGGGGCTTCTGGGAACTGCGCACCACCGACCCGCTGGTGGACCTGCGCACCACGGCCCGCCCCCGGGTGCTGATCACCAACATCGCGTCGCTGTTCGTCGGATTCGGCATGTACGCCGGGATGCTGATCGCCCCTCAGCTGCTCCAGTTCCCCGAGGCCACCGGCTACGGGCTCGGCCAGTCGATGCTCCAGGCCGGTCTGTGGATGGCCCCCGGCGGCATCATGATGATGCTGGTCTCCCCGCTGGGCGGGAAGCTCACCGACGCCCGCGGCCCCAAGTTCACCCTGATCTGCGGGGTCGCGGTCATCGCCGCCGCCTACGGCCTCGGCCTGCTGCTGATGGGCAGCGCCTGGGGCCTGATGCTGTTCCTCATGGTCAGCAGCGGCGGCGTGGGCCTGGCCTACGGGGCGATGCCGGCCCTCATCATGAGCGCCGTCCCGGCCTCCGAGACCGCCGCGGCCAACGGCTTCAACACCCTCATGCGCGCCCTCGGCACCTCGGTCGGCGCCGCCGTCATCGGCGCCGTCCTCGCCCAGCTGACCACCGAGACGGGCGGCTACACCTTCACCTCCGAGGCGGGCTTCCGCATGGGCCTGATCGTCGGCTGCGGCGTCGCCCTGATCGCGGTGGCCGTCGCCGCCTTCATCCCGGCGACCCGCACCACCACCGCCACCCCGGACACCTCCCCGGCCCCGGCGACCCCGGAGGCGGCCACCGAGGCGGCCACCGAGGCGGCCACCGAGGCGGCCACCGAGGCGGCCACCGAGGCGGCCACCGAGGCGGCCACCGCCAAGAGCTGAGCCGCCGCCGCTCCGCCGCACCGCCCCTCCCGCGCCCCCGTCCCGGCTTCCCCGCCGGGGCGGGGGCGTTGCCGTGCCCACCCCGGGGTGTGGACCCCTGGGTGCAGCCCCTGAGCCGGGGGTGCTACTCGGGGCGCAGTCCCCTAGGGGGTGCTCCTTAGATCGGGCCAGGGACCGTTCCTCCCGCTGGAGGACGTGGCGCGGTGGCCCCCTTCCGTAGCGTGTTCCACGTACCGGGGACGGGCGGACCACAGGGGGCGGGGTGGGGAAAACCCCACCCGAAGACTGCGCTGCGCACCAGCGCGCCGGACCCCCTCCTGCCAGCAGACTTCACAGCAGAGGGCGACAATCCGTCGCCGACCGACTTAGGAGATATACCGTGACAACGGCTGTAACCATTCCCAGGCACGGGGGCACTGGAGGGCGTACGGCCGTGGCTGCGCGGGCGCGGCAGGTCGTCAAGGCGTACGGGACCGGCGAGACGCGGGTCGTCGCGCTGGACCACGTCGATGTGGACATCGCCCGCGGGCAGTTCACGGCGATCATGGGCCCGTCCGGCTCCGGCAAGTCGACGCTGATGCACTGCCTGGCCGGCCTCGACACCGTGACGTCCGGTCACATCCACCTGGCCGACACCGAGATCACCGGCCTCAAGGACAAGAAGCTCACCCAACTCCGCCGCGACCGCATCGGGTTCATCTTCCAGGCGTTCAACCTGCTCCCGACGCTCAACGCGCTGGAGAACATCACGCTCCCGATGGACATCGCGGGCCGCAGGCCCGACGCCGGCTGGCTCAACCAGGTCGTGGAGACCGTGGGCCTCGCCGGCCGGCTCAAGCACCGCCCCACGCAACTCTCCGGCGGCCAGCAGCAGCGCGTCGCCGTCGCGCGGGCCCTCGCCGCCAAGCCGGAGATCATCTTCGGTGACGAGCCCACCGGCAACCTGGACTCGCGGGCCGGCGCCGAGGTCCTGAGCTTCCTGCGCAAGTCCGTGGACGAGCTGGGCCAGACCATCGTCATGGTCACCCACGACCCGGTCGCCGCCTCCTACGCGGACCGGGTGCTCTACCTGGCGGACGGCCGCATCGTGGACGAGATGCTCAACCCCACCGCCGACCAGGTGCTGGACCGCATGAAGGACTTCGACGCGCGCGGGCGGACCTCATGACCGTGTGGAAGACCTCGATGCGCAACTTCTTCGCGCACAAGGGACGCATGGCGCTCTCCGCCGTCGCCGTCCTGCTGTCGGTGGCGTTCGTCAGTGGCACCCTCGTGTTCACCGACACCATGAACACCACGTTCGACAAGCTCTTCGCCGCCACCTCCGCCGACGTCACCGTCAGCCCCAAGAAGGCCAAGGTCGACGACATCCCGGGCAACGGCAAGCCCGAATCGGTGCCCGCCTCCCTCCTCGCCCGCGTCGAGAAGGCGGACGGCGTCAAGAAGGCGGAGGGCGGCGTCTCCAGCGCGGCCGTCACCGTCGTCAACAGCGAGAACGAGAACATGGGCTCCGACACCGGAGCCCCGACCATCGCCGCCAACTGGACCGAGAACGACCTGCGGTCCATGGAGATCACCTCCGGCCACGCCCCGCGCGGCCCCACCGACGTCATGGTGGACGCCGACACCGCCGAGAAGCACGATCTCAAGATCGGCGACGAACTGCGCACCATCGCCGCCACCGGCGACGTCACGGGGAAGATCAGCGGCATCGTCGCCTTCAAGGTGACCAACCCCGGCGCGGCCATCGTCTACCTCGACACCACCACCGCCCAGCGCTACCTCCTCGGCGCCCCCGACGTCTACTCGCACATCTCCGTCACCGCCGAACCCGGCGTCAGCGACGAGCGGTTGAAGCAGAACGTGACCAAGGAGCTCGCCGGCTCCACCGCGTACAAGATCCGCACGCAGGAGGAGTCGGCCGCCGACAACAAGGACTCCATGGGGTCGTTCCTCGACGTCATGAAGTACGCCATGCTCGGCTTCGCCGGGATCGCCTTCCTCGTCGGCATCTTCCTCATCGTCAACACCTTCTCCATGCTGGTCGCCCAGCGCACCCGCGAGATCGGCCTGATGCGGGCCATCGGCTCCAGCCGCAAGCAGGTCAACCGCTCGGTGCTGCTGGAAGCGGTGCTCCTGGGCATCTTCGGCTCCGTCCTCGGCGTCGGCGCCGGGGTCGGGCTCGCCGTCGGGCTGATGAAGGTCATGGGCGCCGTCGGCATGGAGCTGTCCACCGAGGACCTCACGATCGCCTGGACCACCCCCGTCATCGGGCTCGTGCTCGGCATCGTCGTCACCGTCCTCGCCGCCTACGTCCCGGCCCGCCGGGCCGGCAAGGTCTCCCCGATGGCCGCCCTGCGCGACGCCGGCACCCCGGCGGACGCCAAGTCCGGCTGGGTCCGGGCCGGCCTCGGCCTGGTCCTGACCGGCGCCGGCGCGGCCGCCCTCTGGTACACCACCCGGGTGGACGAGGCGAGCGACGGCTCCGCCTTCCTCGGCCTCGGCGTCCTGTTCACCCTCGTCGGCTTCGTCGTGATCGGCCCGCTGCTCGCCGGAGTCGTCGTACGGGCACTGAGCGCCGTACTGCTGCGGTTCTTCGGACCGGTCGGCCGGCTCGCCGAACGCAACGCCCTGCGCAACCCGCGCCGCACCGGCGCCACCGGCGCCGCCCTGATGATCGGCCTCGCCCTGGTGGCCTGCCTGTCCGTGGTCGGCTCCTCCATGGTCGCCTCGGCCACCGACGAACTCGACAAGTCGGTCGGCGCGGACTTCATCGTGCAGTCCTCCGTCCCCGAGCAGCTGATCGTCCCGCAGGCCGCCGAGGCCCTGGCCTCCGCGCCCGGCATCGACCACCTCACGCACTACAAGGTGATCAACGCCGAGCTGACCGGCCCGGACGGCAAGAAGACCGACGAGCACGTCACCGCCGCCGACCCCACCTACGCCCAGGACGTACGCCGCGAGGTCCTCTCCGGCGACCTGGACGCCGCGTACGGCAAGGACGCCATGTCGGTCGGCGAGGAGTTCGCCACCGCCCACCGCGTCAAGGTCGGCGACACCCTCACCGTCGCGTTCAAGGGCGGCGAGCGGGCGAAGCTCAAGGTCGCCGCGATCACCTCGGACGACACCGCCCTCGACCAGGGCGCGATGTACATGAGCACCGAGACCGCCCAGCGGTACGTCCCCGCCGACAAGATGCCCCAGAACATGATCATGTTCGCCAAGGCGAAGGACGGCCAGGAGGACGCGGCCTACGCGGCGCTCAAGGACTCGCTCGCGAAGTACCCGCAGTACAAGGTGCAGAACCAGGCCGACTTCAAGGAGGACCTGAAGGACCAGGTCGGCCAGCTCCTGAACGTCGTGTACGGGCTGCTCGCCCTGGCGATCATCGTCGCGGTGCTCGGTGTGGTGAACACCCTGGCCCTGTCGGTCGTCGAGCGGACCCGCGAGATCGGCCTGATGCGCGCCATCGGTCTCTCCCGCCGCCAGCTGCGCCGCATGATCCGGCTGGAGTCCGTGGTCATCGCCCTGTTCGGCGCCCTGCTCGGCCTCGGCCTGGGCATGGGCTGGGGCACCGCGGCCCAGAAGCTGCTGGCCCTGGAGGGCCTGGGCGTCCTGGACATCCCGTGGCCGACGATCATCACGGTGTTCATCGCCTCCGCCTTCGTCGGACTGTTCGCCGCCCTGGTCCCCGCGTTCCGGGCCGGCCGGATGAACGTCCTGAACGCGATCGCCTCGGACGGGTGAGAAGAAAGGTCACGCCCTGACGGCCCCGGCCCCGGCACGTTCCCCGGAACGCGCCGGGGCCGGGGCGTGTGGGGTGCGCGGGGCGACAGGGGCCGGTGGGGCGCGCACGGTACGGTGCGCGGACCCCCGCCGCGGGCGCGGCTGTCGGTTCCGGGCCGTACGCTGGAACCCCCGGCTCGTTCCACGCGTCGGGCCCTTCGCGTTGCCCCCGGTGCAGCGCGCCCTGGCGGCAGCCGGCCGTCAGGCCACCCCTCACCACCCGGACGGAACCCCCTTCATGAGCCTGAACGGTCTGCTGGATGTCGTCGTACGTGATCCGGCGCTCGACGAAGCGGTGAAGGCCGCCGGTGACGGCCACCGGATGCACATCGACCTGGTGGGCCCGCCCGCCGCCCGCCCCTTCGCGGTGGCGGCGCTGGCCAGGGACGCCGGGCGCACCGTCCTCGCGGTCACCGCGACCGGCCGGGAGGCGGAGGACCTGGCCGCCGCGCTGCGCACCATGCTGCCGCCGGACACGATCGCGGAGTTCCCGTCCTGGGAGACCCTGCCGCACGAGCGCCTGTCGCCCCGCTCCGACACCGTGGGCCGCCGGCTCGCCGTGCTGCGCCGCCTGGCGCACCCGAGCGCGGACGACCCCGAGACCGGGCCGGTGTCCGTCGTCGTCGCCCCCATCCGCTCCGTGCTCCAGCCGCAGGTCAAGGGGCTCGCCGACCTGGAGCCCGTGGCGCTGCGCACCGGGCAGAGCGCCGACCTCGGCGCCACCGTGGAGGCGCTGGCGGCAGCCGCGTACGCACGGGTCGAACTGGTCGAGAAGCGCGGCGAGTTCGCGGTGCGCGGCGGCATCCTGGACGTCTTCCCGCCCACCGAGGAGCACCCGCTGCGGGTGGAGTTCTGGGGCGACGACGTCGAGGAGATCCGCTACTTCAAGATCGCCGACCAGCGCTCCCTGGAGGTCGCCGAGCACGGGCTGTGGGCGCCGCCCTGCCGGGAGCTGCTGCTGACGGACGAGGTCAGGGAGCGGGCCGCCGCGCTCGCCGAGGCCCACCCCGAGCTGGGCGAACTCCTCGACAAGATCGCCGAGGGCATCGCGGTCGAGGGCATGGAGTCCCTGGCCCCGGTCCTCGTGGACGACATGGAGCTGCTGCTCGACGTGCTGCCCAAGGGCGCGATGGCCGTCGTCTGCGACCCCGAGCGGGTGCGCACCCGCGCCGCCGACCTGGTCGCGACCAGCCAGGAGTTCCTGCAGGCGTCCTGGGCGGCGTCGGCGGGCGGCGGCGAGGCCCCGATCGACGTCGGCGCGGCCTCGCTGCGCGGCATCGCGGACGTGCGCGAGCGGGCCCGTGAGCTGGACATGATGTGGTGGTCGATCTCCCCGTTCGCCGCCGACGCCGAGCCGGACGGGGACACCCTGGCGCTCGGCATGCAGGCCCCGGAGGCGTACCGGGGGGACACCGCGCGGGCGTTCGCCGACACCAAGGGCCGGCTGGCCGACGGCTGGCGCACGGTGTACGTCACGGAGGGCCAGGGCCTCGCCTCGCGCACTGTCGAGATGCTGGGCGGCGAGGGGATCGCGGCCCGGCTCGACCCGGACCTGGGCGAGATCTCCCCGTCCGTGGTGCACGTCTCCTGCGGCGCCATCGACCACGGCTTCGTCCACCCCGGCCTCCAACTCGCCGTGCTGACCGAGACGGACCTCACGGGTCAGCGCACCGCCACCAAGGACCTGGGCCGGATGCCCGTCCGGCGGCGCAAGACCATCGACCCGCTGACCCTGGAGGCCGGCGACTACATCGTCCACGAGCAGCACGGCGTGGGCCGCTACATCGAGATGGTGCAGCGCACGGTGCAGGGCGCCACCCGCGAGTACCTGCTCGTCGAGTACGCGCCCGCCAAGCGCGGCCAGCCCGGCGACCGGCTGTACATCCCGACCGACCAGCTGGAGCAGGTCACCAAGTACGTCGGCGGCGAGGCCCCCACCCTGCACCGGCTCGGCGGCGCCGACTGGACGAAGACCAAGGCGCGCGCCAAGAAGGCCGTCAAGGAGATCGCCGCCGACCTGATCAAGCTCTACTCGGCCCGGATGGCGGCCCCCGGCCACACCTTCGGCCCGGACACGCCCTGGCAGCGCGAGCTGGAGGACGCCTTCCCGTACGCGGAGACGCCCGACCAGCTGACGACGATCGCCGAGGTCAAGTCGGACATGGAGAAGTCGGTCCCGATGGACCGGTTGATCTGCGGCGACGTCGGGTACGGCAAGACGGAGATCGCGGTCCGCGCCGCGTTCAAGGCGGTCCAGGACGGGAAGCAGGTCGCCGTCCTCGTCCCCACCACGCTCCTTGTGCAGCAGCACTACGGCACGTTCACCGAGCGCTACTCCCAGTTCCCCGTCAATGTGCGCGCGCTGAGCCGCTTCCAGACGGAGACGGAGTCCAAGGCCACCCTCGAAGGGCTCCGCGAGGGCTCGGTCGACCTGGTCATCGGCACCCACCGGCTGTTCTCGTCCGAGACGAAGTTCAAGGACCTGGGCCTGGTCATCGTGGACGAGGAGCAGCGGTTCGGCGTCGAGCACAAGGAGCAGCTGAAGAAGCTCCGCGCCAACGTGGACGTGCTCACCATGTCCGCGACGCCCATCCCCCGTACGCTCGAAATGGCGGTCACCGGCATCCGCGAGATGTCCACCATCACCACGCCGCCCGAGGAGCGCCACCCCGTCCTGACCTTCGTCGGCCCCTACGAGGAGAAGCAGATCGGCGCCGCGATCCGGCGTGAACTGCTGCGCGAGGGCCAGGCGTTCTACATCCACAACCGGGTCGAGTCGATCGACCGGGCGGCTGCGCGGCTGCGCGAGATCGTGCCCGAGGCGCGGATCGCCACGGCGCACGGCCAGATGTCCGAACAGGCCCTGGAGCAGGTGGTCGTGGACTTCTGGGAGAAGAAGTTCGACGTGCTGGTCTCCACCACGATCGTCGAGTCCGGCATCGACATCTCCAACGCCAACACGCTCATCGTGGAGCGCGGCGACAACTTCGGCCTCTCCCAGCTCCACCAGCTGCGCGGCCGCGTCGGCCGGGGCCGCGACCGGGGGTACGCGTACTTCCTCTACCCGCCCGAGAAGCCGCTCACCGAGACCGCGCACGAGCGCCTGGCCACGATCGCCCAGCACACCGAGATGGGCGCCGGCATGTACGTCGCCATGAAGGACCTGGAGATCCGCGGCGCGGGCAACCTGCTCGGCGGCGAACAGTCCGGCCACATCGCGGGCGTCGGCTTCGACCTGTACGTACGCATGGTGGGCGAGGCGGTCGCCGACTACCGGGCCTCCCTGGAAGGCGGGGTGGAGGAGGAGCCGCCGCTGGAGGTCAAGATCGAGCTGCCGGTGGACGCGCACGTCCCGCACGACTACGCGCCCGGCGAGCGGCTGCGCCTCCAGGCGTACCGCGCGATCGCCTCGGCGAACTCGGAGGAGGACATCAAGGCGGTCCGCGAGGAGCTGACCGACCGCTACGGCAAGCTTCCGGAGCCGGTCGAGAACCTGCTGCTCGTGGCCGGTCTGCGGATGCTGGCCCGCGCCTGCGGCGTCGGCGACATCGTGCTCCAGGGGTCCAACATCCGCTTCGCGCCGGTCGAACTGCGCGAGTCGCAGGAGCTGCGCCTCAAGCGGCTCTACCCGAAGACGGTCATCAAGCCGGCGGTGCACCAGATCCTGGTCCCGCGCCCGACGACGGGGCGGATCGGCGGAAAGCCGGTGGTGGGCCGCGAACTGCTGGCGTGGACGGGCGAGTTCCTGACGACGATCCTGGGGTCGTGAGGGTCTGAGCGCGGACGCGGGTGCGATACGCCGACGACGTACCGCACCCGCACCCGTTCCCGTTTCCGCACCCGTTCCCGTTTCCGTTTCCGCGAAGGGGTCAGCCGATGGAGTCCAGCCGCATCGCGGCGGGGCCCTGGCCGGCGGTGTTGGTGCAGCGGCGGTCGCCCGACGGCTGCTGCAACTGGAGGGTCAGGCAGGTGCCGAGGGCCTGCTGCCCGTAGCTGTTGGGGTGCAGGGACTCCTGCTTCTGGCCCTGCCCGTAGCCGGAGGTCACGAAGCGGATCCACTCGCTGGTGTCACCGGAGGGGGCGTGGGTGGCGTCGGCGTGCCGGGTGCTGGTCGAGCACACTTCGCGGCCCTCGAACGACCGGGACAGGTCCAGGAACTCCGCGCCGCCTTCGTCGGCCGCGTCCGCCAGGACCGAACTGATCTCCGGGACCAGCTCGTCGTGCGCCCAGGTGAGGTCCTTGTCGTAGAAGGGGCAGCCGCCGGACTGGAGCCGGTCGTACTTCTCGCCGGGGTAGCGGATGCGGCCGGCGTCCGGGAGCGGGGAGGGGTACGACTGGAGGATCAGCCGGTACGAGCCGGCCGGGTGGCCCGCCCGGTCGAGCGCGGTCCGCACGTCGGCGAGGGTGTTCACGGCCGCCTGCCGCACGTCGGGCAGCCGCTCGGCGACCTGCTCGGCCGCGTCCGGTGCGCACGCTGAGCCGCCGATGACGAACTGGGTCGCGCAGTCGGTGATGATGTCGGAGAAGCCGAGGTCGTTGCCGCCGATCGACACGACGACCGCGCGCACCTCGCGGCCGATCGCCACGTCCTCCAGCTCCCTGGCCTGCGAGCGCTCGCCCTTGAACGGCTCGCCGCCGTTCTCGGGGAGGAGCACCGCCTTCGAGGTCGCCCCCGAGCAGGCGAGGTTGAGGCGGCTGACGTCGAGCGTGACGGACTGGACCTCGGCCACGTCGGAGCGGTTGCAGCCGCTGTCGTAGGACGACCCGTACACCCGGTAGGGGTCGCTCTCATCGGTCGCCGGGTCCCAGGCCCGGTCGGTGCCGGAGTAACCGTCGGCGCTGCGGTTGCTGTTGCCTGCCCAGCGTCCGGCCTCACCGGAGATGAAGCTGTCACCCACGGACACCAGCAGGGGCGCCTCGGCGGGGGCGGCCGGCGCGGTCAGGGCGGCGGAGGCGGAGGCGGGCAGTGCGCCCGAGACGGTGAGCGCACACACGGTGGCGGCTGCGGCGGCGAGGGCCTTTGAGCGTCGTGAGGGAGAAATGATCATGCGTTGGTTGTCGGCAGCAGGGCGGCGTGGAGTGAGGCAGGGGACGGCCTTTGCAGTCGAATGGATGAGTTGAGCAAGGGAGTTGTGAGCCGAAAACGACAGAAGAGGTCAGGATCGGCTGCACCTCCGGCACGACATGAGAGTTGACTCTCATAAAATATGAGAGCACTCTCTCACGTCATGGACTCCGTCAATCGCATGGGTGACCTCGAAATCACCGACCCGCAGACGATGCGCGCCCTGGCGCACCCTGTGCGCCTCGCGATCCTCGAACGGCTGGGCCGGGACGGACCGGCGACCGCGACCGAGCTGGCGCCGGACGTAGGAGCGACCCCCTCGGTGACCAGTTGGCACCTGCGCCACCTCGCGACGTTCGGGCTGGTACGGGACAGTGCGCCCGGCCCCGACCGCCGCAGTCGCCGCTGGGAGGCGGTGGCGCGCGGCTTCCGCTTCGACTCGCCGCAGGACCCGGCGGACGGTGAGGGCCGCTCGGCCGCGCGGGAGCTGTCGCGCCAGATGTTCCTGCGGACCGCCGGCCTCCCCGCCCGTTGGGCTGCGGAGGTCGAGCCCGGCCTCGACCCGCAGTGGCGGTCCGCCGCAGGCCTGGCCCACACCCGGATCACGGTGAACGCCGACGAACTCGCCGCGATCGAGGACGCGATCGAGCAGGTGCTGGCCCCGTACGTCACCCGCGACGCGGCGGACCGCCCCGAGGGAAGCCGTGGCGTGGCGTTGCTGCGGTACACGCTGCCGGAGGGTGAGGGAGACGAGGGGGCGGCCCCATGACCGCCGAATCCGGTGCACCCTCCGGCATATCCCCGCAGGCGAAGACACCGTCGTTGTGGCGGGACCGGCGCTTCGCCTGCTTCTGGGCGGGGAACACCGTCTCCCAGTTCGGTGACCGGATCACCGAACTGGCTCTGCCGCTGATCGCCGTCAGCACTCTCGGCGCCTCCGCCAATCAGGTCGCCTGGCTGACCGCCCTGATCTGGGCGCCCAACCTCCTCGGATTGTTCGTGGGCGCGTGGGCGGACCGGCGTGCTCGCAAGCGCCGCCTGATGGTCCTTGCCGACATCGTGCGCGCGGCGGTCCTGCTGAGCCTCCCGGTCGCCTACGTCCTGGGCTCGGTGACGCTGACCCAGCTGTACGTGGTCGCGGTCCTGGTGGGCGCGGGCGGGCTGCTGTTCAACACCGCGTACCCGTCGTTCTTCGTGCGGCTCGTGCCGAGGGCGTCGTACGTGGACGCCAACAGCAGGATCAGCACCAGCCGTTCGGCCTCCTACGTGGCCGGCCCCGCGATCGGTGGCGCACTGGTCCAGGCGCTGACCGCGCCCGTCGCGATCGTGGTGGACGCGCTGTCGTTCCTGGCGTCGGCAGCGCTGATCGGCCGTATCCGGGTCGACGAGCCGCCCGCCACCGGCCCGGCCGCACCCCCGTTGCTGCGCAGCGCCCGCGAGGGCCTGGCGTTCGTGGTGCGCCACCCGGTGCTGCGGGCGTCCCTGGGCTGCGCGACGACGGTCAACTTCTTCACCTTCGTCGGCGGCAGCGGCCTGCTCGTCCTGTTCGCGACGCGCGACCTCGGTCTGTCGGCCGGTGCGATCGGTCTCGCCCTGGGCATCGGCGCGACCGGGGCCCTGCTCGGCGCGGTGTGCGCCCCGGCGATCTCCCGCCGCCTGGGCATGGGCCGGGGCATCCTCGTGGGCGCGGTCCTCTTCCCTGCCCCGATCGCTCTCGCCGCCGCCGCGAATGGGCCGCTCTGGCTCCGCGCGGCCGCGCTGGCCGGTGCGGAATTCCTCTCCGGCTTCGGCGTCATGCTGTTCGACGTCAACCTCAACTCCCTCCAGGCGGCGGTGATCCCGGACGGGATGCGCAGCCGTGTGGCGGGCGCGTTCGGCACGGTCAACTACGGTGTACGCCCGGTGGGCGCGGTAGCCGGAGGTGCCCTGGCCACCCTCCTCGGCCTGCGTCCCACCCTCCTGGTGGCGGCAGTGGGCGGCTGCCTCTCCCTGCTCTGGCTCCTGCCGTCACCGATCCCGCGCATACGGGATCTGGACGGGGGCGCGGTGGCGTACCGGGGGGACGGGATGCGGTCGATCGAGGAGTGAGCGGCGGCCGCATCACGGAAGCGCTGCCGTGGCGGGCGCGGTCTTGAAGATCAGCCACACGGTCTTGCCGACGACGTGGTCATCGATTCCGAAGTCGTCGGCGAGTGCCCGGACGAGGTGCAAGCCGCGTCCGGAGCAGGCGTCTTCAGCGGCCTGCTGGACGCGTGGTTGACCGGGTCCGCTGTCGCGGACCTCCAGCCGTACCTGGTCCTCGGCCCGGTGGAGGACGACGCTGAACTCCCGGCCGGGCGGAACGCCGTGCAGCAATGCGTTGGTGGCGAGTTCCGAGACGCACAGCCTTATGTCCTCGATCAAGGTGTGGAGCTGCCACTCGGCGAGGACGCCGGTAACGAACGCGCGTGAGGCACCGACAGAGGTGCGCCTGCGGGTGAAGCGTCGTTGCTGCACCAGGGACACGGTGGTTCACCGCCTTGCTTGCGGGTTGTAACGTGGCGACGACCTTACTGCTATTCGCGAAAGGCGGCAAGGTGGTCTCTGGTGGGGAGGCGACTGGGCCTCCCGTCTGGGGATGAGGCACGCTGGGTGTCGTGTCGGTGGGAGCTGCGGAGGAGAAGGACATGGGCGGTAATGAATGGGTCAGTACGTCGACGCCCTATCTCGCCGCGTCCTCCGGCGCTCCGGGCGACACCTGGGCGGCCGAGGCCGCTGCCGAGGGGCGCCGGGGGAGCCAGCGCGTTGTCCAGGCGGGCGAGGTGGCGGCCCCGGCATCGGTCGCGGAACTGCTCGGGGTGGCGGCCGGGGAGAACATCGTCGCCCGGCGCAGGATCATGTACCTCGACGCCGTCCCTTGCGAGTTGACGGACACCTACTACCCGCTGGGCATCGCGGGCGGCACCGGCCTCGCCGGAACGGCCAAGATCCCCGGCGGGGCGGTCAGGCTCCTGGCGGAGCTGGGTCACATCGGCGTACGCGTACGCGAAGAGGTGACCGCACGGCGGGCGACCGGGCCCGAGGTCGAGCAGCTGGGGCTGGCGGAGGGCGACCCCGTCCTCCAGCTGACACGGCTCACCCTGGACGGGGCTGACCGGCCCATTCAGGTCGACGTCATGGTCATGCCTCCGCAACGCCAGAAGCTGCGCTACGAGATCAGGATCGGATGACCGTGCCCAGACCCGAAGCCGACGCCGCCGACCGCCGTTCGCTGCATGAGCGGATCGCGGCCGATCTCAGGGACCAGATCATGGGCGGAGATCTCGCGCCCGGCGCGAACCTGCCCTCGACGGCCCACCTCAAGCAGCGGTTCGACGCCTCGAACGCGACGATCCAGAAGGCGGTGCAGCTGCTCAAGGACGAGGAACTGGTGGTCGGTAGGGCGGGTGCGTCGGTGACTGTGCGCGAGCATCGCCAGCGGACTGTCCGCCCAGCCGCGTCGATGGCTCCGGCGGGCGCCGGGGAGCCGTACCGCTGGCTGGCCGAAGCGGCGAAGGGCGGCTCTCGGGCCCACAGCACGCTGCTCGAAGTGGCCGAGGTCCAGCCGCCGGCGGATGTCGCGGAGGCGTTGAGGCTTCCGGGAGGTGGTCCGGCACTGCTGCGGCGCCAGTTGCTCGTGATCGATGACGAACCCGCCGAGCTCGTTGCCTCGTACTACCCGCTGGACATCGTCAGCGGTACGGCGATGACGGCTCGCCGCAAGATTCCGGGCGGGACCCCGACGCTGCTCGCGGGGCTGGGGTACCCGCCACGGCTCAGTGTCGACCGTGTGTCCGCGCGCGTGCCCACCCAGGAGCAGTACCAGGCGCTGCGCCTGCCCGGAGGGCTGCCGGTGCTGCGTACGCTGCGCGTCGTCTACAGCGACGGTGAGCGGCCCATCGAGGCGACGGTCATGGTGAAGGCCGGGCACCTGTACGAGGTGCGGTACGAGTTCACGGCCGAGTAGGGCCTTACCGGCCGTGCGGCCCGTCCGGTGTGAACAGCAGTCGGGCGATGATCCGGAACACGTCCTCCGGGTCGCGGTCGCCCACCGCGTCGGTGAGGTTGCCGCTGAGCAGCAGGGTGGCGAAGCCGTGGGCGAGGGACCAGGCGGCCACTCCGGTGAGCCGGGGGTCGTCGGCCGGGTCGGCGGGGGTGAGGGCGGCGACGCCCGAGCGCAGGGCGGCCGTCGCGCGGTCCTTGGCGGCCAGCAGGTCCGGGTCGTCGGCCCGGAGCAGGTCGGGCCGGAACATCACCTGGAAGTGCGCGGGGTGCGTCGCCGCGAACCGTACGTACGCCACGCCCCGCTCCCGCAGGTCCGGTTCGGCGGTCAGCGCGTCCGCGAACAGGCCGTAGCCCTCGGCGGCGACGGCGGTGAGCAGGCCGGTGCGGTCCTTGAAGTGGTGGGCGGGGGCGGCATGGGAGACCCCGGCCCGGCGGGCGAGGTCGCGCAGGCTGAGCGCGGCGGGGCCCTCGGCGCCGATGACGTCGAGCGCGGCGGCGAGGACGGCCCGCCGCAGGTCGCCGTGGTGATAGGCGCGGTCGCTGGTCATGGGACGAGGGTACGCGGGATCTAGGCGTTGACAAGTTTGAGGGGTCCGGCGCACTCTGGAGCCTGAATCTAGGCGGTGGCTAGATGGCGGCCGCGCGGGGGAAGGGCGGAGACGACATGACCGACGAGCCGGGTCGCGTACGGCAGCTGTGGCACCTGCTGGAGCCGCTGCACGCGGTGCTGTACTACGCGCCGGAGGCGTTCGAGGAGGCCGCGGCCCTGGGGTACGCGGTGGACGAGCGGTGGCCGAGCTACTTCGCCTGGCGCGCGGCGCCGCTCGGGGAGGCCGGGGCGGACACCGTCGGGGAGGCGTTCTACAGCTTCAGCCCGCGCATGGTCGGCGCGTACGTCCCCGCCGTCTGGTCGGTCGCCGCGCCGGACGAGGTGCTCGCCGCCCGGGTCCGGGCCGTGGACCGCATGTACGGGGCGCTGCTGGGGGAGGAGACCGGCGCGTCCGGGACCGCGGAGGCCGCGGCCCTGCTGGGGCGCGTCGCGGAGGCGGCCGAGGTGGCGGGTCGGCCGCTCGCCGCCGCGAACGCCGCGCTGCCCCGGCCGGACGCCCCGCACCTCGCCCTGTGGCACGCGGCGACGGTCCTGCGTGAGCACCGGGGCGACGGCCACCTCGCGGCGCTGGCGGACGCGGAGCTGGACCCGGTCGAGTCGCTGGTGTCCTTCGCGGCGATCGGGGCCGCCCGCCCCGAGGTGTTCGGCAGCCGGGGCTGGGACCAGGACGAGTGGCGGGCGGGGCTCGAACGGCTCGCGCGCCGGGGGCTGGTGGCGGACGACGGCACGGCGACGGAGGCCGGACGGGCCCTGCGCGCCGAGGTGGAGCGGCGGACGGACGCGGCGGCGGCCGGCCCGTGGCGGGTGCTCACGGAGGCGGAGCGGGAACGGCTCGTCGGCCTGCTCGGACCGCTGTGGGTGGCGGCGGTCGGGTCCGGACTGCTGCCCTCCGAGAACACCCTGGGCATCGGCACGGTGTGAACGTGTCGGAGGGGGCCCGCGCGGGAACGGCGGGCGTCCATGAAATCCTCCTGGCGGGGAAGACCTTCAGAGGATTCCCAGGGTTGGTTCGGCTTTCTCCCCGTCAGGACGGCTACGAGTGATATCTCCCCGCGTGTGTCGAGTGATGGTGCCCGCCCTGGCCGCGACGGCCGTGCTGGCACTCGCCGGCTGCGACCCCGAGCAGGCCGCCTCCTCCAACGGCCCCTCCTCCGGCGCGGACGGCGGCGGCCCCGCCGCCACCGGCTTCGGCGCCAGCCCGCTGGAGAACGCGGACGGTACGAAGCCCGGCCTCGCCCCCCTCACCTCGGACGCGGACAAGGCGGCGGCCCGCAAGGTCATCGAGCGGGTCGCCACCAAGGGCCGCGGTGCCAAGACCGGTTACAAGCGGGACAAGTTCGGCTACGCGTGGAAGGACTCGGTGGACGGCATACCGCTGTCCCGCAACGGCTGCGACACCCGCAACGACCTCCTCGCCCGCGACGGCAAGAACGTCGAACTCCGCTCCGGCTCGGACTGCGTGGTCGTCTCGATGACCCTCAAGGACCCGTACACCGGCAAGACCATCGAGTGGCGCAAGCAGCAGGCGACCAAGGTCCAGATCGACCACGTCATGCCGCTCTCGTACGACTGGCAGATGGGCGCCGCCCACTGGAACGAGGCCAAGCGCCAGCAGATCGCCAACGACCCCCTCAACCTCCTCCCGGTCGACGGCCCCGCCAACAACGCCAAACGGGACGCGGGCCCCGCCACCTGGCTCCCCCCGTACAAGCCGATCCGCTGCGCCTACGCGCTGCGCTTCGCCCAGGTCTCCCTGAAGTACGCCCTGCCGGTGACGGCCGCCGACAAGGACATGATGCTGAAGCAGTGCGGCGGCTGACCGCTTCCGGCTGACGGGCCCCGCTGACGGGCCCCGCCGACGGCCGTCAGGGCCGGGGCACCTCGCCTCCCGCGTGCACCGGGTCGGGCAGCCGGAGCGGCGGGGAGCCCGGTGTGGCCTGGAGGGCCACCGCCAGGTTCCGCAGCCCGGACTGCTTGCGCGGGGCGTCCTCGTCGGTGGTGAGGTGACCGCTCGGCAGGGCCGACAGGAGCATCCAGTCGAGCTGCCCCTCGGCGGTGCGTATGTGGCTGCGTACGGTCGCGCCGTACAGGCCGGTCTCCCGCGCGGTGGCGTCGACCCGGAAGTCGAGGGCGGCCCAGGCGCGCAGGGTCCGCAGCAGGGTTCCGCCGTCGGTGGTCCGCCGGTCCGTGTGGTCCTGCCGGAGCGGGGCCAGGGCGGCGGCGGCCCAGGTGGTCACCGGCTCCCGGTCGAAGAGGCCGGCGAGCCCGGGAACCGCGCCGGCGGCGGGCCGGGGCGCCGGTCCGTGCAGGGCGTGGATCTGCAGGGCCAGGGAGAGGCTGATGCGGTCCAGGGCGCGGTCCGGGTCCAGGCCGGTGGCCTGGAGCATGCCGCGCACCCTGCGCGAGAGCGTGTTGCGGTGGATGCCCAGGATGCGGCTGGCGGCCGAGACCTCGAATTCGAGGCCGAGCCCCACGGTCGACAGCTGCTGATCGCCGCCGCGCCGGCCCAGGACCGGGGACAGCAGCGCCGTGGCCCACTGCCGCGCCCCGGCGGGATCGAGCGCCTCCAGCAGGCCGGGGGCCCCGGTGGCGGTGGCGGCCCGCGTGGGACTGATACGGGCGGTGGCGATGGCGTCGTAGGCCATGCTGTAGCCGTTGCCGATCTCCTCCACCGGCAGCACGGGGCTGATCCCCAGACTGAGCAGCCCGTTGCCGGCGACGAGCGACCGCAGCCGGGCGACGGCGGGAGCCTCGGACGCGCCGGGGTCCGGGCGCGGAGCCACGACGATGATGTGGCCCTCGAACGCCGGGCAGCGCACCGCCAGACCGTTGCCCTCGTCGTCGAGCCGCGACTCGACGCGGGCGAAGACCTCGTCACGGGGTCCGGCCGCGCAGTCGATGATGGCGATCTGCGCGTCCTCGGTGTCCAGCAGACCGGGCGACAGCGGGCCCAGGATGCGCTGCGCCGACTCGATGTGACCGGTCATCAGGGCCTGGAACGCGGCGAGACGGACCGCCCGCAGGCTCGTCGCGAGCCGGGCGGCGCGCCCCTCGCGGGCCGCTGCGACGGGCGCCGGCGGGGGCGGGGCGGCGGGTGCCTGCGGGGGCGGTGCCAGGACGGCCGCGGTGCGGCGCAGCAGCTCCGCCTCGGGCGCGCTCCAGGGCAGCGAGCGGTGGGCGGTGAGGACCTGGCCGGTGGCGGCGACCGGGTGGACGAGGGCCGTGCCGCCGGGCGGGGCCGGGGCGGGCGCGTGCTGGCCGTGGGGCTCGTCCAGGCGTATGTCGGCGTCGAGTTCGCCGGACAGCCAGGCGATCAGCTCGGCCGGGGCGGTCCGGGTGGCGGGCGCGAGATGGTCGAGGAGTCGGCCCAGGAGCAGGGCGTGCCGGTCGGCGCTCAGCAGCCGCTGCTCGGTGACGCGGGGGATCAGGGTGTGCCGCCAGACCGCCGCCGGCTCGGTGGAGCGCAGCAGCGGAAGGGCCGCCTGCCGGGCCGCCGCGACCAGGGCGTGGGGCAGCGCGCGTCCTTCGGCGTCGGCGACGACCAGACCGGCCGCGCGCCGGTCGGCCAGGCGCCCGAGCACGGTGGCGGCCCGGTCGGGAGCGATGCTGTCGGGTTCGCAGACGAGGAGGGTGCCGGCGAATGACTCGCCGGGCCAGTCGGCGCGGGTCAGCAGTGCGGCCCGGTCGACCGTGACGGAGTCGTCGCCGGTCCGGTCGTGCCCGGCCGGAGGGTGCAGGGCGTACTCGGACCGGCGGGCCAGGGCCGCGAGCGTGAGCATGGGGTGTGGTCTCCTCGGAGCGGTACGGGAGCGGGGCGGGGCGGGCTGCGGTCAGTCGGGGACCGGTGTGCCGCGGTCGGTGGGCCGGCAGGTGACGCCGATGTGGACGGGGACGACGACGTCCGTGCCGGTGTGCGGATCGGCCGGCCCGGTGACGGGAACAATCTGCCAGAGCCGGTCGATGACGCTCTCCACGGCCGCCTCGGCGATCAGCCGGGCCGTCGCCGGTGCCGGGCAGCGGTGGGCTCCGGCTCCCCAGCCGAGATGGGAGTGGTCGTGTGTGCGGCCCCGGCCGGGGGAGGTGGCCGCCGCAGCCCGCAGGTCGACGTGGAGGCGGGTACCGGCCGGCAGGGTGATGCCGCCCAACTCCACTGCGGTGGCCGTGACATGGTCGCCCGTCCGGGCGAGCGGCGCCTGCCGGGCCGCGACCTCTTCCAGCAGCTGGGCGGTGGTGCGGGTGCCGGTCACCAGGGCCCGCAGCGTCTGCGGCTCGTGCAGCAGGGCCAGCAGTGTCTGCGCGGTCCAGGCGGTGGTGGCGGCCGCGCCGGTGGCCAGCGTCTCGGCCAGCAACTGGGCCGGGGTGCGATCGGTGTCGTGACCGGGCCGCCCGGTCGCGGCGCGCAGCCGGGTGATCAGCCCGCCGGCCGGCGCGCGGCGGTCGGCCGCCACGGCGGCGTCGAGGGCGGGGACCAGGGCGGCCGGGCGCTCCGGCCAGGCGCTGGTGTGCCAGACCGACTCCAGCTGCCGGGCGGTGTCGTCGCCGGTGCCCAGGGTGGTCAGCAGGGCGCGCAGCGGCAGGATGTCCGCGTACTCGCCCATCAGGTCCCCGATGCCGCGCGCGGCGATCGGGTCGAGCAACCGCCGTGCCTGTGCGCGGGCATGGCGGCGCAGCGCGTGGAGGTCGAGGCCGGCGAGCGCCTCCTCCACGGCCGCGCGCAGCCGTGCGTGGGTCTCCCCGTCGGCGTCCCGCAGTCCGGGCGGCCGCCCCGCGCTCGTCGTCCGGGGGAACAGGCCGGGCCGGTCGAGGACGTGCCGTGCCTGCGGATAGCCGGTGACGACGGCGTGCGGGCAGGCGGTGGGCCCGTCGTGCAGGGTCAGGCCGTCGCCGTGCGTCCCGCTGCCCGGATCACCGGGCGGGGGCGGGAGGGGTGGGGTGGTCACCGTGCCTCCAGGATGGAGCGGACGAGGGTGGTCAGGGCCCGTACCGGGTCGCGGCGGCGGGCGTCGATGTGGACCGGCGGTGTGCGGTCGGTCGGGGCGGGGGCCCGGCGGAGCCCGTCCGCCGGGAACAGCGGGCGGCCGGGAAGTCGCCGGCGGGCGGACGACGGGAAACGGGACGACAGGATCTAGAGCCGTTCCAGTCCACGCAGCACTCTTTCCAGCAGGGCCGTGTCCGGCACCGACGACGACGGATCGGGGGCGGCCTCGGCGCGGAGTAGATCCCGGTCCAGTAACTCGGCGATCAGGGAGCGGGTGACCGCGCCGGGCAGCCGCAGACGCGCGGAGACCTCGACGACCGACATCACGCCGGTCCGGCACAGCCGCAGCACGCGCAGCGGGCCGGGCCCCAGGCGTGCGGCGGCCCCGGAATCGGCCGCGCCGTCCGGTACGCGCAGCAGGGTGGCCGGGTCCAGCGGGACACCGAGGTACGCCGCGTCCCCGGCCATCGCGAAGGACCGCGTCAGGCCGCGCCGGGTGTGGCCGCCGCTCACCCCACGCCGTCGCGCTCGCGCGTTTCCAGGACGGACCGCAGACCGTGGATCGTCTTGCCCGCCGCGCGGATCGCCTCCTGCACCTGTGCGGAGAGGCTGTCCGCCGCGACGGAGAGGGCCAGTCCGGTGCGCGCTCCGGCGGAGAGCACCAGCACGGTGTGGCTGTGGCAGTCGATCATCAGATAGCGCAGCGGGACCCGGTCCGGTGTGGTTCCGCAGAACTCGGCCAGCCCGCCGGTGAGGGACGCGAGCCCCGAGCACAGGGCGGCGGTCCGCTCGGCCGTCTCCCGCGATGTGCCGTCGGAGTGGGCCAGGGCCAGCCCGTCGCCGCTGAAGAGCACCGCGGCGACCGTCCCCCGGTGCTGGAGGAGGCGGGTGAGCTGCGGGCTCAGATCCACCTGGTCCGCCGTGAGATCATCCGTGTCCACCACGTGGCAGCTCCTCTCTGCGCGGCCCCGCAGGCGCCGGGGCGAAAAGATCGGTCAGGGCGTCCTGCAGCGCGGAGAACGCCCGCGTTCCGGCGTCCGGCAGCACGTCGGGTGTCGTCTCCGGCAGGGCGGGAAGGGCCGCGGCGCGGGCCGCCGGGCGGCGCCGCGGGAGGCCGGAGGGCGCCTGCCGGGCGGGCGCCGGCGGAATCGGGCAGACGGAGCCGGTGTCCTCCCCGGCCGTCCGGGGCGGGGGCGGCGCGGGTACGGCCGTCAGGAGCGCCGGCTCCTCGACCTCGGCGAAGTGGTGCGGGCCGATGTCGAGGACGGCGAGCACACCGCCGCCCTCGGTGCTCTCCAAACGCACCGGCAGCTCGTACAGGTCGGACAGCCGGCCGGCGACGAGCAGCCCCAGTTGCTGCGCCCCGTCCAGCCGGGTCGCGTCCAGCGTCCGGCCGGCGGCCAGCGTCGCGCGGGCCCGCTCCAGCTCGCCGCGGGTCATCCCGAGCCCCTGGTCGCGGACCGTGATCCGTACCCCTCCGCTGGGGCCGGCCCACTCGGCCCGTACCTGTACGGGGAGGCCCGAGTAGGTGGCCGCGTTGTCCAGGAGTTCGGCCAGCACCATGGCGACCGGTTCGGCCACCCGGCCCTGTATCCACACGTCGCCCGGCTCCGCGGGCACCCAGCGGACCAGGTCGAAGTGCACGGTGCGGGACCGTGCGCCCTCCACGATCTCCTCGACCGTGCAGTCCGCCCGCTGGACGCCCGGCCAGGCGTCGCTCAGCAGCCGCAGCCGCTGCACCGCGTGTCCGGCCTGGCTCACGCACCGGTCCAGTTCGTGCAGGACACCCTGCTCGACCTCCGACGCGACCTGTTCGAGCGCCTGGTCGACGGCCACCTGCGCGGTGGCCAGAGCGGTGTGCATCTGCTCGGCCGTCGTGCGGACGCCGGCCAGTGCCGAGGCGCGCAGGGACGCCGTTTCGCGTTCGGCTTCCTCGGTGGCCCGCTCCACCCGCGTCCGCGCGCGGACGGTCTCGTGGCGGGCCTGTTCGAGCACCTCGTGGACCAGCGTCTCGAACCGCCGCGCGTCGACGGGCAGTTCCTCCTCGGGCGGCCGCGCGGCGGACGTCTGCTGCTCCAGGCGCCGTACGGCGGGGCCGAGCGCCTCGCTCAGTTCGCCGTAGCGGCTGCGCCACCAGTCCACCGCCAGCGCCTCGGACCGGATGCGGCCCTCCAGCCGGTGGACGGCCTCCGCCTGTGCGGCGGCGTCCGATGCCGCCACGCGGTACCGGCGCAGCGCGTCCTCGCCGTCCCGCTCGGCGGCGACGCGCCGCCTGCTCTCCCGTATCCAGCCCACGAGACAGGCCACGGCCGCCATCACGGCCGCGGCACCGCCCGCATACGACAGCCACGCCACCTCTGTCCCCCCGCTTCCTCGCCGGTGCGTCTGCGGCGGTGCGGCCGACCACCCCCGTGGGCCGGCCGCACCACGATTTCAGGCGGCCTCGCCGTCCGGGTAGATGACCAGCAGCGTGCAGCCCGTCGCCGACTGGGGGTGGTGCACCGACCCCGGCTCGCCGCAGATGACCGTTCCGGCGGGCCAGACGTCCCGGCCGTCGCCGAACTCGCCCTCCATGACGTGCACGATCTCCCGTACGCCGTGCCGGTCCTCGCCGAAGGCGGCGCCGCCCGCGAAGCGGAGCACCACCATCACGCTCGGGTCGGCCACCGACGCCTCCTTGATCCGCCAGGCCGTGATCCCCTCACCGGCCTCGTCCGGTTCCGGCCAGTGGCGCGGCGAGGCGATCGTGAACCCCGGAAGCATGGACGTCCCCCATTCGGTACGGCGACGGGCTCGTCGCCGCCTGCCGGTGCCGGTGAGCGTACGGCGCGTACATGCCGATTCCTACGCCACAGGTGCACCACCTGACGCACGATGCACAGCACGTGTGCACCACCCGCCCCCGGGGACGGGTGGTGCGCGGGTCGTACGGGCCGGAGGCCCTGCGGGTCAGAGCTTGAGCTCCCACTGCGAGGCGTCGTAGGAGATGCCGGGGCTGATCTCCACCGTGAGGTTCTTCGCGTCGGCCGGCGCGTCGAAGGCGTAGGTCACCGTGACCTTCTTGCCCGGCAGGATCGTGCCGGTGAAACCCTCGCCGACCTTGTCGTCGAAGATCTCCTCGGCGTTCACCCCGTCCGCGCCGGCCCGCGCCTCGGCGGTGACGAGCGTGGCGTCGAACTTCTCCTTGCCGGCGTTCTCGATGACGACGGTGACCTTGTACGCCTTGTTGCCCTTGGTGTGGCCCACGGCGTATTCGCTGGGGGAGTACGCCGCCGGGTCGCCGACCGTGACCGTGAGGTCGTCGTCGTAGACCGCCGAGTCACCGGCCTCCAGCGCCTCGTCGAGGGGCTTCTCCTCGCCCTTCGCCGTGTCGCCGCCCTTGTCCTTGGCCTTGTCCTTGTCCTTGGCCTTTGCCGCGTCACCGCCCGCCTTCGGCTTCGCGGACGCCGTCGTGTCCGACACCGCCTTGTTCAGGTCGTCCACCGCGTCGTCCACCGCCTTGAACGTGATCACCGCGCCGACCACCGACATGATCAGCGCGATCAGCGCCAGGATCGTGCCGAACGTCGCCATGCCCTTGTTCGTCGCCTCGCCCCGCTTGGCGCGGCCCCGGCCCACCAGGCCCAGGACCAGCGCGATGGTGCCGAGGATGCCCGCCAGCCAGAAGAGGAACGGGATCAGGCCGGAGACCGCGCCGATGAGCCCGAGGATCAGGGCGGCGATGCCCAGCCCGTTGCGCGCGGGGCGCACGCCCGGCGCATGACCGGGGCCGTACGGCTGCTGCGGCTGGGAGTACGGGGACTGCGGCGGCTGCGTGAACTGGGACATGGATGTGCCCTTCGGCAAGTACGGGGTGAACGTGAGCGGTTGCGGCTGTCGCTGTCGTGCGGCGACAAGTCAATGACACCATCATGTGTGAACCGAGTCAACATGGTTCACAGGAAATGGCTCGCCGTTCGGTGTGAACGAAGAGGGTGGGCGTGCTCTGTGAACGGGTCGGTATGCTCGCCCGCACGGCCGCAACGCATCACGTGATGCGCTGTCCAGGCATCGGCCGGCAGCGGGACAGGGAGACAGCAGTGCCGGAGAACGCGACAGAGGTGACCGCCGCCGGGATCGCCCGCCTGGCCGGGGTGGGACGCGCCGCCGTCAGCAACTGGCGCCGCCGGCACGCCGACTTCCCCCAGCCCGTCGGCGGCACCGAGACCAGCCCCTCCTTCGCCCTGTCCGAGGTCGAGCGGTGGCTCCGCGACCAGGGCAAACTCGTCGAGGTCCCGCTCCGCGAACGCCTCTGGCAGCAACTCGCCGGACACCCGGCCGGCGCCGTCACCGCCCTCGTCCACGTCGGCTGCGCCCTCCTCCTGCTGGACCGCAGCCCCGCCGCCTGGCGCGAGATCACCGGCGTGAGCGACGAACGGATGGCCGGCGTGCTCACCCTCGCCCTGGGCGACGTCCTCGCCGACCGCTTCGGCCCCGCGGGCAACGGACGCGCCGTCCACACCCCGGACCGCGCCGAACTCCTCCCCTCCGTCCCGCTGCTGCGCTCCGCCGCCGAACTCGCCGCCGGGACCGGCACCCGCGAGACGTACGAGTTCCTGCTCGGCCGCCAGCTCGACGCCAACCCGCGCCAGTACACGCTCACCCCGCCCGGCCTCGCCGAACTCATGGCGGAACTGGCCGGCGCCGGCGACCCCGCCGTACGCACCGTCCTCGACCCCGCGGCCGGCACCGGCGCGCTGCTGGCCGCCGTCCCCGGACCGGCCGCCCGGTACGGGCAGGAGAGCGACCCCGGCCTCGCCGCCGTCACCGCCCTCCGCCTCGCCCTGCGCACCACCCCCGGCGCCGGCGCGCCCGACGTGCGCACCGGCGACACCCTGCGCGCCGACGCCTTCCCCGAACTGGCCGCCGACGCCGTCCTCTGCCACCCCCCGTTCAACGAACGCAACTGGGGCCACGAGGAACTCGCCTACGACCCGCGCTGGGAGTACGGACTGCCCGCCCGCACCGAGTCCGAACTCGCCTGGGTGCAGCACGCGCTGGCCCGGCTGCGCGACGGCGGCACCGCCGTCCTGCTGATGCCGCCCGCCGCCGCGTCCCGCCGCTCCGGCCGCCGCATCCGCGCCGACCTCCTGCGCCGGGGCGCCCTGCGCGCCGTCGTCGCCCTGCCGGCCGGCGCCGCGCCCCCCTACGGCGTCCCGCTGCACCTGTGGGTGCTGCGCAGGCCGGGCGCCGAGCCGCACCCCTCGCCCGAACTCCTCCTGGTCGACACCGCGGACCCGGCCGAGACCGCCGAGCGGGGCGGCCGCGAACGCCTGGACCCGGCCGCCCTGCGCCACACCGTGCTCGATGCCTGGCAGGCGTACGAAGACGGGCGCCCGCAGCCCGCCGACCCGCGCTCCGGCGCCTCCCGCACCGTCCCCGTCATCGAACTCCTCGACGACGACGTGGACCTCGCCCCCGCCCGCCACCTGCCGTCCCCCGCCGCCACCCGCGGCCCCGCCGAGCTGGCCGGCGTACGCGAACGGCTCACCCGCACCCTGGGCCTGGCCACCGGGCTCACCCCGCCGCCGCCCGCCCCCGCCACCCCCGCGCACCGTCCGCTCACCACCCTCGGCGAACTCGCCCGTGCCGGCGCCCTCCAGCTCCGGCACGGCGGCCCCGGCACCGGAACCGGCCCCGTCCTCACCGAACACGACGTCCTCGCGGGCACCGGCCCCTCCGGCAGCCTGCCCGCCGACGGGGCACCCGAGGAACCCGTCCTCGTCGCGGCCGGCGACGTCGTCGTCCCCGTACTCGGCGGCGTCACCGTCGTCCGCGTCGTGGACGAGGCCACCGCCGGCGCCGCGCTCGGCCGCAACCTCCAGCTGCTGCGCCCCGACCCGGCCGTGCTCGACCCCTGGTTCCTCGCCGGCTTCCTGCGCGGCACCACCAACAACCGGCAGGCCAGCAGCCACGCCTCCACCGCGACCCGGCTCGACGCCCGCCGCCTCCAACTGCCGCGCCTGCCCCTGTCCGAACAGCGCCGCTACGGCGAACGCTTCCGCGCGCTCGCCGCGTTCGAGGACGCGCTGCGGCTCGCCGGACGCCTCGGCGGACAGCTCGCCCAGGGTCTCTACGACGGCCTGACGGACGGTACGGTCACCCCGGAATGACAGCGGGGGCGGCGGGACGGACGAAGGGCGCGGTCACGCGGAAGTGATCGGAACCACAACGGTTCCGCACAACCCCGGCGCCCCTGTCGGTGTCGCCCCTTACGCTCGATCCCGTACGCCCGCACCCGTGCGCGCGTACCTTCCACGACCAGGCATTCCAGGAGCAGCCATGTATGCGTCGGGTCCCGCGCCCGCGGCGCCGCGCAAAGTCCCCAGCCCGGTCTGGATCGTGTCGATGCGCGTGCTGTTCCCCCTGCTCGCGATCGGCTCGATGGGACTGCTGCTGTGGGCGCCGCTGGTCCGCCTCGCGTGCGTCCGCCGCCGCGCCGCGGACTGGTGGACGGCCGCCGCCGGCTTCGTCCTCGTCTGCGTGCTGCTGCCGATCATCGGCCGCGACGGCTCGGAAGCCGATCCGAACGGCGTCGACTACGTGTGCATCCCGCTGCTCCTCCTGGCGATGGCGGGCGCCTGCGTGTACTACCTCGTGGCCGACGTCCGCCACCACGCGCGCCTCACCGGCAAGGGCGCCGGCCTCCCGCACTCCCCCTACGCCTACGCGACCACCGTCCCGCTGACCGCCCAGCCGTACGGACCGCCCCACCCCCTGCCCCCCACCCGCTGCCCCCAGCCCGGCGACCTGCCGCAGACCCCCCGCCCGCAGCCCGCCCCCCGGCCCCACACCCCGCCCCCGCCACCCCACCGCATCGACCAGGTCCGCGCCGAACTGGACGAGCTGAGCGACTACCTCCGCAAGGAGGAGGGCCGGTGAACGGCCGCCTCGTCGGCGGGCGCTACGAACTGGCCACGATCCTCGGCCAGGGCGGCATGGGCCAGGTCTGGACGGCCTACGACCAGCGCCTGGACCGCCGGGTCGCCGTCAAACTGCTGCGCCCCGACCGGGTCACCGGCCCCATCGGGAGCGACGCGGCGGAGGAGCTGCGCCGCCGCTTCGTCCGCGAGTGCCGGGTCACCGCCCAGGTGGACCACCCCGGCCTGGTCACCGTCCACGACGCCGGCAGCGACGGCGACGACCTCTTCCTCGTCATGCAGTACGTGGAGGGCGCCGACCTCGGCGACCACCTCGCCGAACACGACCCCTACCCCTGGCCGTGGGCCGTCGCGGTCGCCGCCCAGCTGTGCGCCGTCCTCAGCGCCGTGCACGCCGTGCCGATCGTCCACCGCGACCTCAAGCCCCGCAACGTGATGGTCCGTCCGGACGGCACCGTCCTCGTCCTCGACCTCGGCGTCGCCTCCGTCCTCGACACCGACACCACCCGGCTCACCAACACCGGCTCGCCCATCGGCTCCCCGGCCTACATGGCCCCCGAACAGGCCATGGGCGGCGCCGTCGGCCCGTACACCGACCTGTACGCCCTCGGCGTCCTGCTGCACGAACTGCTCAGCGGCGACGTGCCCTTCGCCGGCTCCACCGCCCTCGGCGTGCTCCACCGCCACCTCTACGAACCGCCCCTGCCCGTCCGGCAGATCAGGCCCGACATCCCCGAGGCCCTGGAGACACTGGTCCTGCGGCTGCTCGCCAAGGACCCGCAGCACCGCCCCGCCAGCGCCCAGGAGGTGTACGAACAGCTCGCCCCGCTGCTGCCCGCACGCGGCTCCCGGCCCCCCTCCGGACCCCTCGACCCCACCCGCCCCTTCCTGCGCCCGCACGCCCCCTGGCCCGACCGCGCCACCGTCCCGCCGCCGGCCAGACCCGCCCCCGCGCCCGCCCGGCCGGACGTCGCCGCCGCCGTCGACGAGGTCAAGCGGCTCCTCGGCGAAGGCCGCATCACCCAGGCCGTGGACATGCTCGGCGGCCTGCTCCCCGTCGCCGCCGAACAGCACGGCCCCGGCTCCCCGGTCGTGCGCATCCTGCGCAAGCAGTACGCCGCGACCCTCATGGACGACGGGCAGTACCGCCGCGCCCTGCCCGAACTGCGCCGACTCGCCGACGACCGGGCCGCCGAATCGGGCCCCGCCGACCCGCAGACCCTCGGCTACCGCTGCGACGTCGCCCAGTGCCTGGAACAGCTCGGCGAACCCGCCGCCGCGCTCGCCGAGTACCGCGCCGTCCTGCCCTACTACGAGAACCAGTACGCCACGGGCAACGACCCGGCGCGCTCCTACGAGATCCGCCACCGCATCGGCGAACTGCTCCTCGCCCTCGGCGACCACGCCGGGGCGATCGCCCAGCTCCAGGCGCTGCTCTACGACACCGAGCGCGCCTACGGACCGCACCACCCGCTGCCCGCCGACCTGCGCCGGCAACTGGAACGGCGCATGCAGGTCCGGGGCGGCTGAGCGGCCGCACGCCGGGAAGGGCGTCCGAGTCCGTTCACCCGATGGCCGCCCGGCCGTCACACCGGGCTCCGGCGGACGACACGTGCACCCGGTGATGTACATGGGTGCTGATCTCGCTGGTGGTGCCCTGCTACAACGAGGAAGAAGTCCTCGACCGCTTCCACGCACGCGTCACGGACGAAATGCCAGGCCTAGGCCACGCGTTCGAGATCGTCTACGTGGACGACGGCAGCGCCGACCGGACCCTGCCCCTCATCGAACGACTCGCCGCCACCGACCCCCGCGTCCGCTACGTCTCCTTCAGCCGCAACTTCGGCAAGGAGGCCGCCATGCTGGCCGGACTCCAGCACGCGGACGGCGACGCCGTCGTCCTCATGGACGCCGACCTCCAGCACCCGCCCGAACTGATCGGCCGCATGCTCCAGGAACACGCGCGCGGCTACGACCAGGTCATCGCCCGCCGCACCCGCGCCGGCGACCGCGTCACCCGCACCCTCACCGCACGCGCCTACTACTGGCTGATCAACCGCCTGATCGACGTCGAACTCGTGGACGGCGTCGGAGACTTCCGGCTCCTGTCGCGCCGCGCCGCCGACGCCGTGCTCTCCCTCACCGAGTACAACCGCTTCTCCAAGGGCCTCTTCGCCTGGGTCGGCTTCCCCACCACGACGTTCGGCTACGAGAACGCCGTACGCGAGCAGGGCCGCTCCGCCTGGACCTTCGGCAAACTCCTCAACTACGGCCTCGACGGGCTGCTCTCCTTCAACAACAAACCCCTGCGCGCCGCCCTCTACCTCGGCCTGCTGCTGACCTCGCTCGCCCTCCTCTACGCCGCCTGGATCGTCGGCGTCGCCCTCGTGCGCGGCGTCGAGACCCCCGGCTACGTCACCCTGCTCGTCGTGGTCACCGCGCTCGCCGGCGTCCAGATGGTGCTCGCCGGGGTCGTCGGCGAATACGTCGGCCGCATCTACTACGAGGTCAAGCGCCGCCCGCACTTCCTCGTCAAGGCCACCAACGCGCAGACCCGCCGCAACACGCCCGAGCGGGAGCCGCAGGAGTTCGCCCGCCGATGACGGTCTCCGCCCAACTCGTACGTTTCGTCCTCGTCGGAGCGGTGAACACGGCCACGTACTACGGCTGCTACCTGCTGCTCCTGCACGTACTGCCGTATCTGGCCGCGCACGCCCTCGCCTTCGCGCTCAGCATGACCGGCTCCTTCTTCCTCACCTCGTACGTCACCTACCGCACCCGGCCCACCTGGCGGAAGTTCCTGCTCTTCCCGCTCACCAACGCGGCGAACTTCGTCATCACCACCGGCGGGGTCTACCTCCTCGTCGACGTGGCCGGGTTCAGCAGCCGCTACGCCCCGCCCGTCGCGGCGGCCGCCGCGATCCCCGTGACCTTCCTGCTCTCCCGCACGATCATGCTCCGACCGGACACACCGCAGAAAACGGCCGAACCAGTCGGCTGAGCCGCCCGAAGGCGGGCCACATCCCCAACTGCTCCCGAATCGTTGGTCGAATCAGTGGCCGTGACTTGTTCCACTGCCTAACATCGATCATCGCAAGGCCTTGTGCACCGCCGCACAATCTCCTCGGGAGGCTCCTTTGCACCGCCGCCGTCGCACCGCGCTCACCGTCTCCGCGGCACTGCTCGCCGCAGCGCCGCTCCTCACCGCCTGCGGCAGCCAGGCCCACCCCGGCGCCGCGGCCGTCGTCGGCGGCGAACGGATCACGGTGTCCACCGTGCAGGCCCAGGTGGCGGACGTACGCGAAGCGCAGAACTCCTCCGCCCAGGCCGCCCAGCTCACCGACCGCACCGGCCGGCTCGCCCGCGCCAAGCTGCACGGGCTGATCCTGGACCGCGTCCTGGACCGGGCGGCCGCGGACGCGGGCATCACCGTCTCCAGCGCCGAGATCCAGCAGATGCGCAAGTCGGTCGTCGCGAACTACAACGGTGAGGAGGGCCTCCGGGCGGCCGTCCTCCAGGAGCGCTGGCTCGCACCGGACCAGATCGACGGCTTCCTGCGCGAGCAGATCCAGCTCACCAAGCTCGGCCAGGCACTCGGCGCCGACCTGGCCACGCCCGAGGGCAGCCGGGCCGTAGGCGAGGCCCTGACCAAGGCGTCCAAGGCGCTGAACGTCGACGTCAACCCGCGCTACGGCGCCTGGGACCACCAGCAGATCCAGCTCGGCGACTACAAGGCCCCCTGGCTCAGCCAGGTCACCAAGCAGGAGGGCACGGTCCCGAACGCCGGGGCCTGAGAGCCTGTGCCCGCGGCCGGGTAGATTCGCCGTGTGAACGCTGAAGACCCCGGCCGCATCGTCCTGCTCACCGCCAGCCACCGGGTCGCGCCCGGACTGCTGTCCTGGCCCGCCTGGCAGGCCCTGCACGCCGCCGACGAGGTCCGCTGCGGCGAGCCTGAGCAGCCGCAGCTCCCGTATCTGCGCGAGGCCGGCGTCACCGTCACCCCCGGCCTGCCCGACGCCCAGCAGCTCGTGGACAGCTGCGAGGGCGGCCGAACCGTGATCGTTCTCACCGGCGGCGACGGCAACCAGCCGCTCACCGACGGCCTGGCCCGGCTGGCCGGCTCCGGCCGGGTCCGGATGCCCGACCTGGAGCTGCTGCCCGGCTCCTACGACCTGCCGGGCGCCCGCCTGCTCGACCTGGTCCAGATCATGGACCGCATCAGGATCGAGTGCCCCTGGACCTCGGGGAAGACCCACAAGGGCCTCGCCAAGTACGCCATCGAGGAGGCGTACGAGCTGGTCGAGGCGATCGAGGCCGGCGACCGCGAGGAACTGCGCGAGGAACTGGGCGACGTCCTGCTCCAGGTCGTCTTCCACGCCCGCATCGCCGAGGAGGACGAGCAGGACCCGTTCTCCGTGGACGACGTCGCCGGCACACTGATCGAGAAGCTGATCCACCGCCACCCGCACGTCTTCGGCGACGAGACCGCCGAGACCCCGGAGGACGTCCACGCCCACTGGCTGCGCACCAAGGCGATCGAGAAGCGGCGGGAATCGGTCACCGACGGGGTACCGCTCGGCCAGCCCGCCCTGGCGCTCGCCGCGAAGCTCGCGGGCCGGGCCCGCACCGCCGGGCTCGACGTGCCGCTCCCCGGCGGCGACGACATCGGCTACCGGCTCCTCGCCCTCGCCGTACGCGCCCAGGAGGACGGCATCGACCCGGAGGCCGCCCTGCGGGCCGCCGGCCGGACGTACCGGGACGCGATCAGGACGGCCGAGAGCACGGCCGGGGGCACAGCAGAGGGCACGGGATAACGTCGGCCGGGTGAACGACTGCCCCGAACTCTTCACCTGGGAGTTCGCCACCGACCCGTACCCCGCCTACGCCTGGCTGCGCGAGCACAGCCCCGTGCACCGCACCACGCTGCCCAGCGGGGTCGAGGCATGGCTCGTCACCCGGTACGCGGACGCCCGGCAGGCCCTCGCCGACGCCCGGCTGTCCAAGAACCCGGCGCACCACGCCGAGCCCGCGCACGCCAAGGGGAAGACCGGCATCCCCGGCGAGCGCAAGGCGGAGCTGATGACGCACCTCCTCAACATCGACCCGCCCGACCACACCCGGCTGCGCCGCCTGGTGTCCCAGGCGTTCACGCCCCGGCGCATCGCCCGGTTCGCGCCCCGCGTGCAGGAGCTGACCGACCGGCTCATCGACGGGTTCGCGCGGAAGGGCGAGGCCGACCTCATCCACGAGTTCGCCTTCCCGCTCCCCATCTACGCCATCTGCGACCTGCTGGGCGTCCCCGCCGAGGACCAGGACGACTTCCGGGACTGGGCGGGCATGATGATCCGGCACGGCGGCGGCCCGCGCGGCGGCGTCGCCAGGTCCGTGAAGAAGATGCGGGCCTATCTGCTCGAACTCATCCACCGCAAGCGCGAGGACCTGGGCGACGACCTGATTTCGGGGCTGATCCGGGCGAGCGACCACGGCGAGCACCTGACGGAGAACGAGGCCGCCGCGATGGCCTTCATCCTGCTCTTTGCCGGCTTCGAGACCACGGTGAACCTCATCGGCAACGGCGTACACACCCTGCTCGGCCACCCCGCCGAGCGCGAACGCCTCCAGCGGTCGCTGGCGGCGGGGGAGAACGAGCTGCTGGCCACCGGGATCGAAGAGCTGCTGCGCTACGACGGTCCGGTGGAGCTGGCGACCTGGCGGTTCGCCACCGAACCGCTGACCATCGGCGGGCAGCGCGTCGCCGAGGGCGACCCGGTCCTGGTGGTGCTCGCGGCGGCCGACCGCGACCCCGAACGGTTCGGCGGGCCGGACACGCTGGACCTCTCCCGGCGCGACAACCAGCACCTCGGCTACGGCCACGGCATTCATTACTGTCTGGGAGCACCGCTCGCCCGGCTGGAGGGACAGGCCGCGCTCGCCACACTTCTGACGCGCCTTCCGGACCTGCGACTTGCGGTGGAACCTGGCGATTTGAGGTGGCGCGGCGGGCTCATCATGCGGGGATTGCGCACGCTCCCGGTGCGGTTCACGCCGGAGGCGCGCGACGCCGGAAGTGACACTCTGTCAACTCTGTGACTTTCACGTGATCTGCGCTGCATCGACTTGTGACTCACGTTCGACTCCGGCTAGGTTCACCGTTCGACTCACCAGTCGCTTGTCAGTAGTCGCTTGTCAGTCACACGGAAGGCATCTCCCATGGGCTCCGCGAACGGCAGACACCGCCGCCCTCGTCAGGCACCCGCCATCGTCGTCGCAGCGGGCGTCACGGGATCGGCCCTGGCCATCCCCCTGCTCGGTGCCTCCGGGGCGCACGCGGCCGACGCCGCGACCTGGGACCGGGTGGCCGAGTGCGAGAGCGGTGGCACATGGAGCGCCGACCTCGGCAACGGCTCGTACGGCGGCCTCCAGTTCACGCCGGAGCTGTGGAAGGCGTACGGCGGTGAGGCGTACGCCGAGCGCGCCGACCTCGCCAGCCGCGCGCAGCAGATCGCGGTGGCCGAGAAGGTCCTGGCCGACAAGGGCCCGAAGGCGTGGCCCAGCTGCGCGGTGATCTCCGGGCTCGCCAAGAGCACCGGTACGGCGGACGTGGACCCGGGCGACGAGGCGGCCGACGCGCCCGCCCGCAGCGCGGACGCGGGCCTGGACGCCGGACTCGGCACCGACCCGGAGGACGACGCCACCGCGTCGGACCGGTCCGCGTCGGACGGGTCTGCGGACGCCTCGGCCGGCGGTACGGCCGCGGACCGGAGCGCCGGCAAGAGCGCGAGCCCGAGCACGGGCAAGGCCAAGGGCAAGCACGCGGGCCGGAGCGCGGAGGACGGCGCGTCCGCCGACGCCTCCGCCTCGCCGTCCGCCGACCCCTCCGGCACCCCGTCCGCGGACCCCTCCGGCGCGAGTGACCCCGCGGCCGGCGCGTCGGACGCCGCGGGGGAGCGGGGCGGCAAGCACCGGGGTGCCCCGGCCGCCGAGGACACCCCGGCGGACAGCGGGCGCGACACGGGCCGGCACGCCTCGCGGGGCGACGGTGACGGCCGCGACGGCGGTGCGCGGCCGGACGGCGACACGTACACCGTGCGGCCGGGCGACAACCTCTGGGCGATCGCCGAGGCGCAGGACGTGCCCGGCGGCTGGCCGGAGCTGTACGAGGCGAACAAGGACGAGGTGGGCTCCGACCCGGACCTCATCCTGCCCGGTCAGAGCCTCGATCTGGGGGTCGGCGCCCGCTGAGAACTGGGTGGTTTAAGAGGCCTATGTCCCACTTTTGACCGAGTGAGACATGGGTCTCTTTGCGTGAACTCACGCGCCTTGTCCGGGAGGTCCCGCCGCATCCCTTCCGACCTGCGCAAACGAGGGTTCTTCGGATGCTCTTACGTGATGATTATCCGGTATGTCCGTCTTTGAATATGACGGTTGGGTGTGATTACGGTCGGAACCGCTCGCACCGCGGGCCCCGTCGACCGTCACGCCGAATCCTGCCGTCGGTCGAAGGGAACAGACGCGAAAGCGCCGTAGGCAGGAGCGGGGGACCCAGGTAGGCGCCGGGCCCGATCGTCGCAAGACGCATCAGGACCGGCTTGGGGTGAAGTCGCGTGCTAGGACGTGCGACCGGGCAACTCACTTGGCCCGAACCCGACAGCTCACCTCGTAGGCGTCGGTGAGGAGAAGACTCGATGCTGCTCAACCGCAAGAGCAACAAGCACCGCCGTCCGTCCAAGGCCGTCCGTCTCGCCACCCTGGCCGGTGTCGCCGGCGCCGCCGTGGCCGTGCCGCTGATGGGCGCCACCAACGCCTCCGCCGCCTCGGTCGCCACCTGGGACGCCGTCGCCCAGTGCGAGTCCGGTGGCAACTGGTCCATCAACACGGGCAACGGCTACTACGGCGGTCTGCAGTTCTCCCAGTCCAGCTGGGCCGCCGCCGGCGGTACGCAGTACGCCCCGCGCGCCGACCTGGCCACCAAGGCCCAGCAGATCGCCACCGCCGAGCGCCTCCTCGACATGCAGGGTCCGGGCGCCTGGGCCTGCGCCGGTGCCGGCGGCCTGACCAACGACGGCGTCGACCCCGGCGTGGACACCGGCTCCGGTGCCGCGAAGCAGGAGGCCGCGCCGAAGCAGGAAGCCGCCCCCAAGCAGGAGGCCGCGCCCAAGCAGGAGGCCGCCCCGAAGAAGCAGGCCGAGCGCACCGAGGCCCCGGCCACCAACCGCTCCGACCGCTCCGACGCGCCGAACAAGGCCGCGAAGAAGACGGTCACCACCCCCACCGGCAAGAAGGTCGCCAAGGGTGACGGCGAGTACAAGGTCGTCACCGGCGACTCGCTGAGCAAGATCGCCGCCGACCACCACGTCAAGGGCGGCTGGGAGCGACTGTTCGAGCTGAACAAGGACATCGTCCAGGACGCCGACCTGATCTACCCCGGTCAGCAGCTCCACCTGACGAAGTAGTCGCGGCCTCTCCTCGCTGATCGCCTGCGGCCCGGCCCGTTCAACTGTTGTAGTTACCAGCCGGTAACTATCTGGCGTTGCGTCCGCTTATGCCCGCCCTTGGGTCCTTTTTCGTCCCAGGGGGCGGGCGCCCCGCCGTCGCGGAGGGCCGGGCCGGTTAGGCTCTTGTGGCAAGGCCAAAGTGACCCTGCACCATCAGCGTCATATCCCAGAAGGAGATGCCTCGTGCCGTCCATCGACGTCGTCGTAGCCAGGGAAATCCTCGACTCACGGGGCAACCCCACGGTCGAGGTCGAGGTCGGCCTCGACGACGGCAGCACCGGGCGTGCTGCTGTTCCGTCCGGCGCCTCCACCGGCGCGTTCGAGGCCATTGAGCTTCGTGACGGCGACCCCAACCGCTACCAGGGCAAGGGCGTCGAGAAGGCCGTCCTCGCGGTGATCGAGCAGATCGGCCCGGAGCTCGTCGGCTACGACGCCACCGAGCAGCGCCTCATCGACCAGGCGATGTTCGACCTGGACGCCACGGAGAACAAGGGCTCGCTCGGCGCCAACGCCATCCTCGGCGTCTCCCTCGCCGTCGCCCACGCCGCCTCCGAGGCCAGCGACCTCCCGCTGTTCCGCTACCTCGGCGGCCCGAACGCGCACCTGCTGCCCGTTCCGATGATGAACATCCTCAACGGCGGCTCGCACGCCGACTCCAACGTGGACATCCAGGAGTTCATGATCGCGCCGATCGGCGCCGAGTCGTTCTCCGAGGCGCTGCGCTGGGGCGCCGAGGTCTACCACACGCTCAAGAAGGTCCTGAAGACCAAGGGCCTGTCCACCGGTCTCGGCGACGAGGGCGGCTTCGCGCCGAACCTGGAGTCCAACCGCGCCGCCCTCGACCTCATCATCGAGGCCATCAAGGAGGCCGGTTACGTTCCGGGCAAGGACATCGCGCTCGCGCTCGACGTCGCCGCGTCCGAGTTCTACAAGGACGGCTCCTACGAGTTCGAGGGCAAGTCCCGCTCGGCCGCCGAGATGACCGAGTACTACGAGGAGCTGGTCTCCGCGTACCCGCTGGTCTCCATCGAGGACCCGCTGTACGAGGACGACTGGGCGGGCTGGAAGGTCATCACCGACAAGCTCGGCGCCAAGGTGCAGATCGTCGGCGACGACCTCTTCGTCACCAACCCGGAGCGCCTGGCCCGCGGCATCGAGGAGGGCTCCGCCAACGCCCTGCTCGTCAAGGTCAACCAGATCGGTTCGCTGACCGAGACCCTGGACGCCGTGGAGCTGGCCCAGCGCAACGGCTTCAAGTGCATGATGTCGCACCGCTCCGGCGAGACCGAGGACGTCACCATCGCCGACCTCGCGGTCGCGGTGAACTGCGGCCAGATCAAGACCGGCGCCCCGGCCCGCTCGGACCGCGTCGCCAAGTACAACCAGCTGCTGCGCATCGAGGAGATCCTCGACGACGCCGCGGTGTACGCGGGCCGCTCGGCGTTCCCCCGGTTCCGCCCCGCGAACTGACGAACGCCGTACGGGCGGCCGCCCGGCAGGGCGACCACCCCCGCCTCCGTCCGTCCCCGCACCCGGTCCCGTACCGTGTGCGGGGACGGACGTACGTGCGTAATGGGGAGGCGGGAACATGGCCGCGAAGGACCGGGACCGGTTCTCCACCGCTACCCGGCTGCGGCTGCTCGGCGAGCAGACCGCGGCCCGCGTCTACCGGTCGCAGAACCGGCGGCAGGCCCGCCGCTCCCGGCTCACCGGCCGCGCCGCCTTCCTGGCCCTGATCGTCTGCTCGCTGGTGGTCGCCCTGGCGTACCCGATGCGGCAGTACGTGTCGCAGCGCGACGAGATCGCCGACCAGCGGCGGCTGTCGCGGGAGGCCGAGGAGCGCACCGAGGAGCTGCGGGACGAGAAGGCCCGGCTCCAGGACGACGCGTACATCAGGCGGCTGGCCCGCGAGCACCTGCACTACGTTCTTCCCGGGGAGACCGGCTACACCGTGGTCGACCCCGACGCGGCCCGTGCGCGCGGCGGGAAGCCGTCCGGCACGGACCGGCCGTGGCACTCCAACCTGTGGGACGGCGTGGACAGCGCCGACCGCGGCTGACGGCCGCCGTCCCCATCCCCGTATCCCTGTCGAACCGGCACCCCGCGGTTCGCGCAGTCCGACCAGATTTCAAGGCAGGCATGGAAACGCCCCCTCCCCAGACCGAGTCCACCGTCCCCACCGAGGCGGACATCGCCGCGTTCCAGCAGCAGCTGGGGCGCCCGCCGCGCGGGCTGCGCGCCATCGCGCACCGCTGCCCCTGCGGCAACCCGGACGTGGTCGAGACGCAGCCCCGGCTGGAGGACGGTACGCCGTTCCCGACGACGTACTACCTGACCTGCCCGCGCGCCGCGTCCGCGATCGGCACGCTGGAGGCGAACGGGGTCATGAAGGAGATGACCGAGCGCCTGGGCACCGACCCGGAGCTGGCGGCGGCCTACCGGGCGGCGCACGAGGACTACATCGCGCGGCGGGACGCCATCGAGGTCCTGGAGGGCTTCCCGAGCGCCGGCGGCATGCCGGACCGGGTCAAGTGCCTCCATGTGCTCGTGGGGCACTCGCTGGCGGCCGGGCCCGGCGTGAACCCGCTGGGCGACGAGGCGATCGCGATGCTGCCGGAGTGGTGGCGCAAGGGGCCGTGCGTCACGCCGTGCGCGGACGAGGGCGGGGAGGCGTCGGCATGACGCGCGTGGCCGCCGTCGACTGCGGCACCAACTCGATCCGGCTGCTGGTCGCGGACGCCGATCCGGCGACCGGGGAGCTGGTCGAGTACGCCCGGCTGATGGAGATCGTCCGGCTGGGCCAGGGCGTCGACCGCACCGGCCGGCTCGCCCCGGAGGCGCTGGAGCGTACGTTCGCCGCCTGCCGGCGGTACGCCGAGGTGATCGGGGAGCACGGCGCCGAGAAGGTCCGCTTCGTCGCCACCTCCGCCTCGCGGGACGCGGAGAACCGGGACGACTTCGTACGCGGGGTGCTGGACATCCTGGGCGTCGAGCCCGAGGTGATCAGCGGCGACCAGGAGGCCGCGTTCTCCTTCGACGGGGCGACCAAGGAGCTGACGGGCCGCGACGACCTGGCCAAGCCGTACCTGGTCGTGGACATCGGCGGCGGCTCCACGGAGTTCGTGGTGGGCGACGACCGGGTACGGGCCGCCCGCTCCGTGGACATCGGCTGCGTCCGGATGACCGAACGCCACCTCATGCGCGACGGCGCCGTCGAGGACCCGCTCTCGCCCGAATCCGCCGCGGCGATCCGCGCGGACGTGGCCGCCGCCCTCGACCTGGCGGCGGAGACCGTCCCGCTCACCTCCGCGGCGACCCTGGTCGGTCTCGCCGGCACGGTCACCACGGTGGCGGCGATCGCGCTGGGCCTGGAGGAGTACGACTCCGAGGCGATCCACCACTCCCGTGTCCCCCTGGACCGGGTCCGCGAGATCACCGCCCGCCTCCTGGCGTCCACCCACGCGGAACGCGCGGCGATCGGCGCCATGCACCCGGGCCGGGTCGACGTCATCACCTCCGGAGCCCTGATCCTCCAGTCGGTGATGGAACGAACGGGCGCCCGGGAAATCGTCGTGAGCGAACACGACATTCTTGACGGAATCGCCTGGTCCCTGGCCTGACCGACCGGCCCCGCCGGGCGCTCATGCGTCCTTCCGGCCGCCCCTTTGAGTGGGCGGGATGTGCCTGGTGGGGCGGCTTTCGGGCCGCCCCGCGACCAACTTCGTGAACTTCTTCACAAGAGATTGGCCACCCCGGTCCGGACTTCTGCCCCGGATGGGGTGAGCGGGGTCACTCGGGGGGCGGAACGGGGGGTTCCGGGAGTGAAGGCCGGGGTGGGGTCCGGTCCGGGGGTGGCCGGGGTCGCGGGGCCCAGGGCCAGCTCACAGGCGGTGAACAACGTTCACCGGAGGGGTGGGGTTCCCGGCGCGGCTCATGACCTGGGTCACGCGGGCGGCGAACTATAGCAGAGGGTGGCCACATCCTTGTGAAGGGGCTCACGAGCATGCCCTCCGAGGGGGGTGGATACTCGATGGCATGAGCACCACGGAGCGTCCCAGGATCCTCGTAGTAGGCGGTGGGTACGTAGGCCTGTACGCAGCTCGGCGCATCCTCAAGAAGATGCGCTACGGCGAGGCGACCGTCACGGTCGTCGACCCCCGGTCGTACATGACCTACCAGCCCTTCCTCCCCGAAGCTGCTGCCGGCAGCATCTCGCCTCGGCATGTCGTCGTCCCGCTGCGACGCGTCCTGCCCAAGGCCGAGGTCCTCACCGGCCGCGTCACCACCATCGACCAGGACCGCAAGGTCGCCACGGTCGCGCCGCTGGTCGGCGAGTCCTACGAGCTGCCCTTCGACTACCTCGTCATCGCGCTCGGCGCGGTCTCCCGCACCTTCCCGATCCCCGGCCTCGCCGAACAGGGCATCGGCATGAAGGGCATCGAGGAGGCCATCGGCCTGCGCAACCACGTCCTGGAGCAGCTGGACAAGGCCGACTCCACGACCGACGAGGACGTCCGCCGCAAGGCCCTCACCTTCGTCTTCGTGGGCGGCGGGTTCGCCGGCGCGGAGACCATCGGCGAGGTCGAGGACATGGCCCGCGACGCGGCCAAGTACTACACCAACGTGAAGCGCGAGGACATGCGCTTCATCCTCGTCGACGCCGCCGACAAGATCCTCCCCGAGGTCGGCCCGAAGCTCGGCACCTGGGGCCGCGAGCACCTGGAGTCCCGCGGTGTCGAGGTCTTCCTCTCGACCTCCATGGACTCCTGCGTCGACGGCCACGTCGTGCTGAAGAACGGCCTTGAGGTCGACTCCAACACCATCGTGTGGACGGCCGGCGTCAAGCCGAACCCGGCCCTGGCCCGCTTCGGTCTGCCGCTCGGCCCCCGCGGCCACGTGGACACCTCCGAGAAGCTCCAGGTGCAGGGCACCGACTACATCTGGGCCGCCGGCGACAACGCCCAGATCCCGGACGTCGTCGGCCGCAAGGCCGGCAACCCCAACGCCTGGTGCCCGCCCAACGCCCAGCACGCGCTGCGCCAGGCCAAGGTCCTCGGCGACAACGTCATCTCCGGGATGCGCGGCTTCCCGCAGGCCGAGTACAGCCACGCCAACAAGGGCGCGGTCGCGGGCCTGGGGCTGCACAAGGGTGTGGCGATGATCGTCATGGGCAAGATGAAGATCAAGCTCAAGGGCCGTCTCGCCTGGTACATGCACCGCGGCTACCACGGTCTGGCCATGCCGACCTGGAACCGTAAGATCCGGATCTTCGCCGACTGGACCCTGGCGATGTTCCTCAAGCGCGAGGTCGTCTCGCTCGGCGCCATGGAGACGCCGCGCGAGGAGTTCTACGAGGCTGCCAAGCCGGCCCCCGCGCCGGCCGCCGCCAAGCCGGTGGGCGAGAAGGCCAAGGCCTCCTGACCCACGCCGGGTCCGCCCGGCAGCGGCAAGACGCACAACGCCCGAAGGGGCCGTCCGCCATCCGTGGTGCGGACGGCCCCTTCGGCGTATCCGGCGACGACCGGCACCGTACGGCGCACGGGGGCGCGCGACCCGCACCCGCGCAGGATGCGTGCGCCCTGCATGCTCTTTGCCGTTCCCTTGCCCGGTAGCGGGATGGCCCGGCCGCCGGAGACTGTTGTGAGGGATGTACCACGCCGGGACGCCGCGGGCGCCGGGCGTGGTCGAGGACATGTGTGGGCATGTTCGGGCACGTCGGGAAACACCGTCACGGAGGTGTGCGCCATGGCAGACGCCGCATTGCGGCTGACCGCTCTCGCCCAGGAGTTGCTGGGACAACCCCTACCGGTCCGCGTCCGGGCCTGGGACGGCAGCGAGGCCGGACCGCCCGGCGCCCCCGTCCTCGTCGTCAAGCACCGCCGCGCCCTGCGCCGGCTGCTGTGGAAACCGGGCGAACTCGGCCTCGCCCGCGCCTGGGTGGCCGGCGAACTCGACATCGACGGCGACCTGTACGAGGCCCTGGACCTGATGGCCGGGCTCCTCTGGGAGCGCGGCGACGGCGCGAACGCGAAGGGGGGCCTCGGAGCGGTACGCGACCCACGCGTGCGGGCCGCCGCCGGGGAGTTCCTGAAACTGGCCGGCCCCGGGCTCCCGCCCGCCCCGCCCCCCGAAGAGGTGCGCGGCCGCAGCGGCACCCGGCACACCAAGCGCCGCGACAAGCAGGCCATCAGCCACCACTACGACGTGGGCAACGACTTCTACGCCCTGGTCCTCGGGCCCTCCATGGTCTACTCCTGCGCCTACTGGGAGGACGCCGGAACGCTGGAGGGGGCCCAGCGCGACAAGCTCGACCTGGTCTGCCGCAAGCTCGCGCTCAAGAAGGGCGACCGCCTGCTCGACGTCGGCTGTGGCTGGGGCTCCATGGCCATCCACGCCGCCCGCGAGTACGGCGCCCGCGTCACCGGCGTGACCCTCTCCGCCGAACAGGCCGCCTACGCCAGGAAGCGTATCGCCGACGAGGGCCTCGCCGACCTGATCGACATCCGCGTCCAGGACTACCGGGACGTCCGCGACGGGCCCTACGACGCGATCTCCTCCATCGGCATGGCCGAGCACGTCGGCTCCGCCCGCTACCGCGAGTACGCCGACGACCTCTACGCCCTCCTCAAGCCCGGCGGGCGCCTGCTCAACCACCAGATCGGCCGCCGCCCGGAGCGGGACGAGTCCGCCTACGAGATCGACGCCTTCATCGACGCCTACGTCTTCCCGGACGGGGAACTGGCCCCGGTCGGCCGGACCCTGTCCATCCTGGAGGACGCCGGCTTCGAGGCCAGGGACGTCGAGGCGCTGCGCGAGCACTACGCGCTGACGCTGCGGCAGTGGGTCACCAACCTGGAGCGCGACTGGGCGCGCGCCGTGCGGCTGGTCTCGCCCGGCCGGGCCAGGGTCTGGCGGCTGTACATGGCCGCCTCCGCGCTCTCCTTCGAACGCAACCGGATCGGCGTCAACCAGATCCTGGCGGTGCGCCCCGAGGAGGACGGCGCCTCGCGGATGCCACTGCGCGCCCGCGTCTGGCGGGCCGACGCGACGGCCTGAGCGCCGTAACGGCGACGGAACGGGGCCGGTGTCCGCGGGCAGCGGACACCGGCCCCGTGCGTCGTACGGGTACGCCTACTCGGTCTTGATGGCCGTCAGCATGTTGAGCCTGGCGGCGCTGCGGGCCGGCCACAGGGCGGCCAGTACGCCCACCGCACCGGCCAGCAGCAGGAACAGCGCGATCCGGTCCCACGGGACGACCAGGACGTACTGCGGGATGCTCGCGGACACGGTCCGGCCGATCGCCCAGCCGAGGAACAGCCCGAGCCCGATGCCGACCACCGCGCCGAACAGCGAGATGACGACCGCCTCCAGCCGGATCATCCGCTTGACGCGGCGCCGGTCCAGGCCGATGGCCCGCAGCATGCCGATCTCCTGCTGGCGCTCGAACACCGACATGGCCAGGGTGTTGACGACCCCGAGCACCGCGATGATCAGGGCCATGCCGAGCAGCCCGTACATGATGTTCATGATGAGGTTGACGCTGCCGCCGAACATGTCCCGGATGTCCTGGCGGTCCATGACGCTCATGCCCGGGTTGCCGCCCAGCGCGTCCACCAGGGCCTGTTCGTTGGCCGCGCTCGCGCCGCCCTCCGTCTTGACCCAGATCTCCCGGATGTCGCCCTTGGGCTCGTGCGGAGCGATGACGGAGCGGGGGACGAGGACCGGCGAGAGGAACTCGTTGTCCGTGTAGAGGGCGCCGATCCTGAGCGTGCCCTTCTTCTTGTCGTGGAAGGTGACCCGGACGGTGTCACCGGGCTTCCAGCCCCGCGACTTCGCGGTCTTCTCCGCGACGGCGATCTCGCCCTTCTCCAGCGAGTCGAGCGAACCGGCGACGGTGTCGACGGCGAGGACCTGCTGCACGTCGCCCGGCGTGACCCCGGACGCCGAGACGCCGCTGTCGCCGACCGTCAGCCAGACGTTCTGCTGGGGCGAGACGGCGGTGACGCCCTTCGCCTTCTCCAGCGCGGTCAGCGCGGACTCGTCGAGCGGGTCGCCGCCGGCCATCGAGACCATGTAGTCGGCCTTGATGTTGTCCGTGGTCAGCTTGTCGACCGCGTGGCCGAGGGTGACCCCGAGCACCGAGATGCCGGTGACCAGGGTGAGGCCGATCGCCAGCGCGGAGGCGGTGGCACCGGTGCGCCGGGGGTTGCGGACCGCGTTCTGCGCGGCGAGCTTGCCGGACACCCCGAACAGCCGCATCAGCAGCGGGCGCACCAGGGCGATCACCGGGCGGGACAGCAGCGGGATCAGGATGATGATGCCGATCAGCGCCAGGAACGTGCCGCCCCCGACGAGCAGCCGGCCGGAGGTCCCGCCCGTGGCCGCGCCGCCGAGGATGCCGGCGGCGCCCAGCAGCGTGATGATGCCGCCGATGGTGTTGCGCACGACCAGGGACCTGACCGTGGCCACCGCGGTCGCGCTGTTCATCGCGGCGACCGGGGGGATCTTCGCGGCCCGGCGGGCGGGCAGCCAGGCGGCCAGCACGGTGATCAGGACACCGACCGTGAAGGCGGCGGCGAAGGTGAGCGGGGCGACGACCAGCGGACCGGCCGGGATCTTGCCGCCCAGCAGACCCATGGCCGAGCGCAGCCCGACGGCGAGCCCGAGGCCGAGCGCGAAGCCGATCACGGAGGCGCTGAGGCCGACCACGGCGGCTTCCAGGAGCACCGAGCGCTTGACCTGGCGGCGGGAGGCGCCGACGGCGCGCAGCAGGGCCAGCTCCTTGGTGCGCTGGGCGACCAGCATGGTGAAGGTGTTGGCGATCAGGAAGACGCCGACGAACAGGGCGACGCCCGCGAAGGAGAGCAGCACCCAGTTGATCCCGTTGAGCTGCTTCTCGATGTCCTTCGCCTGCTCGTCCGCGCGGGCCGTGCCCGTCTTGGCGTCGGCGCCCTCGGGCAGCAGCGGCTTCACGGCCGCCAGCAGCTTCTCGTCGGAGGCGCCGGGCGCGGCGGCGACGGAGACGTCCTTGAACTCGCCGGGGCGCAGGAACAGCTTCTGGGCGACGGGTGTGTCGAAGAGGACCAGGCTGCCGCCGGCGTTGACCGCGCCGTCCTCGGTGGTGAAGATCCCGGTCAGGGTGTATTCCTTCACCGGCCCGTTGGTGGCGACGCGCACGGTGTCGCCGACCTCGTACTCGCCCTTCCGCGCGGTGTCCTTGTCCAGCGCGACCCCGCCGGGCTCCACGGGGCCCTTGCCCGAGGTGAAGTCGTACGCGGGGTCCCGGCCGTCCTCGCCGGGGGCGAAGTTGGCGCCGGCGTTGGACCAGCCGTTGCCGATGAGCTTGCCGTCGGGGTCGGCGACCCCGGCGAAGCCGTCCACCCGGCCGGTCGCGGAGGCGACGCCGTCCAGGGCCCGGATCTTCTCCAGGGTGGCTTCGTCGACGGCGCGGTCGTCGTTGTCGCGCTGGTCGGCGTAGGTGGTGACGGCGACGGCGATGCCGTCGTAGCTCTTGGCCGACTGGTTGCGGAAGGCGTTGCCGAGGGTGTCGGTGAAGACCAGGGTGCCGGAGACGAAGGCCACGCCGAGGGTCACGGCGAGGATCGTCATCAGCAGTCTGGCCTTGTGCGCGAGCACATTGCGCAGGGCGGTTCGGAACATGTCTGTCAGTCCTGTGAGGAAGGTGGGCCGAAGGGGGCGGTACGGAGCGCGGGCGGGGTCCGGCTCAGCTGGTGCGGCCCTTGGCGTCGAATGCCTTCATCCGGTCGAGCACCCCGTCGGCGGTGGGGCGGATCATCTGGTCCACGATCGACCCGTCCGCCAGGAAGATGACCCGGTCCGCGTAGGAGGCGGCGACCGGGTCGTGCGTCACCATCACCACGGTCTGGCCCAGTTCGCGCACGGAGTTGCGGAGGAAGCCGAGGACCTCGGCGCCGGAGCGCGAGTCGAGGTTGCCGGTGGGCTCGTCCCCGAAGATGATCTCGGGCCGGGAGGCCAGCGCTCGGGCCACCGCCACGCGCTGCTGCTGGCCGCCGGAGAGTTCGGTGGGGCGGTGCCCGAGCCGGTCGGAGAGGCCCACCATCTCGATGACCCGGCCCAGCCACTCCTGGTCGGGCTTGCGGCCGGCGATGTCCATCGGGAGCGTGATGTTCTCCAGGGCGGTCAGCGTCGGCAGCAGGTTGAACGCCTGGAAGATGAAGCCGATCTTGTCCCGGCGGAGCTGGGTGAGCTGCTTGTCCTTGAGGGAGCCGAGCTCCGTCTCGCCGATGCGCACCGAACCGCCGCTGAAGCTGTCCAGACCGGCCACACAGTGCATCAGCGTGGACTTGCCGGAGCCGGACGGGCCCATGATCGCGGTGAACTCGCCCTGCGGGAAGTCCACGGTGACCCGGTCGAGGGCGGTCACGCGTGTCTCGCCCTCGCCGTAGACCTTCGACAGTTCCGTGGCGCGGGCGGCCACCGCGGTGGCGCGGTGAGCGGTGGACATGGTGGTCACGGCAGACTCCAGGGTGGGTGGATGCGTACGGGACGGGACCGGCCCGGGGCCCGCCGCGAGGGCGTGGCTTCCGGGTCGGGGGTACCGCTCCATCGTCTCCGCCGGACGGCCGCGGGGCGTCAATCCCCGTGCCCGTTCCCGGGGCCCTCTCGAGTCGCACCATCACCCCCTCGGCATCCTCCTCGGGTATGACATCCGCCTCCGTGCGGCCTAGGGGAAACGGCCGTCCGCCCCCGTGACACGCCCGGTCCCGCGCCGCGTGGACGACCGTGCCGAGCTCTAGAATCAGCCACCGGGTGGCGCACCCCTGGCGATCGGTGGCGCGCCCCTGGCGAATCGGCTGTGTCCGTGCGGCGACTTTCCGTCAATTCGACTGGGACTCCGGTACTGCCGCTGTACTGCCGCCCCTTCGCCCGGGCATGTGGGTATGCCTTCCACATGGGCTGACGGGGACTCAAGAGATCGATAAATAAGACAACATCGAGCCACTGTTCGGCTGATCGCGCCGAGCCCCCCGGATAGGGTCATGTGCCAACGCGGAGCCGCGCGCCAAGGCCCGGATGGTGGAATGCAGACACGGCGAGCTTAAACCTCGCTGCCCCTCGGGGGCGTACCGGTTCGAGTCCGGTTCCGGGCACCATCGCGCGCCTGCGGGCAACCGAAGCCAAGACCCCCACACCCCCGCACCGCACCCGCCAGAATATCCGCAACCACCCCCACCCCACCCCCGTCGCCCCCGGCGTTGTCAGTGTCCCGTGCTGTGATGGCCCCCAACACCGGCGGTGATGAGGCGAGGGGTGGACCGTGGGGACCTGGGGTGTGGGGAACTTCGACAGTGATACGGCGGCGGACCATCTCTCCGCGCTGGTGGAGCGCCTCGTCGGCGAGGTGGCCGGGGCGATGGCCGGTGATCCGGTGGGGATCGAGCCGGACGAGTACGACGGCGTGGCCGTCCCCTGCAACGTGGAACTGCTCCTCCTGCTGCGCGAGCGCGGCTGGGTCGGTGTGACCCTGCCGGCGCCGGAGGTGATCCGGGGGTGGCGGGACGCGTACCTCGCGGTGTGGGAGCGCACCATCGACGACCTGGGGCCGGTGGAGGGGTTCAAGGAGGAGCGGCGGGCGGTTCTGACCGCGACCTTCGACCGGCTGGCGGATGCCGCCGGGTGAGGAGCCCGCGGTGGAAAGATCCTCCTTCGGTACTGGACCGATTGCTTTGCCTACCCATTACTCTTGTGGGAAGGCCACGCTGGGTGGCCATGGAGGAGTGAGATGAGGAGCAGCAACCCGGTCTTCTCGCGACGGGGCTTCAGCCGCGACAACGGTTACGCGGGCTTCAACGCGGCGCCGCAGGCCGGGGCCCCCGCAGCGGGTGCCAACCCGTACGCGCAGGGCACCGCCCCGAACCCGTACGCGACGAACCCGTACGCCGCCACGGGCGCCCCCGCGCCCGCCCGCACCGGCGCGATGTCCATCGACGACGTCGTCACGCGCACGGCGATGACGCTGGGCACGGTCGTGCTCGGGGCCGCGCTCGCCTGGGCGCTGCTGCCGGTCGACAAGGACAACCTCGGCACGTCGTACGGCATCGCCATCGGCGCCGCGATCATCGCGTTCGTGCTGTCGCTCGTCCAGTCCTTCAAGCGCAAGCCCGTCCCGGCGCTGATCCTGGCGTACGCCGCCTTCGAGGGCGTGTTCCTCGGCGTCATCTCCAGCGCGGTCAGCACCCACATCGGGCCCGGCGTCGTGATGCAGGCGGTGATGGGCACCATGTGTGTCTTCGCCGGTGTGCTGCTCGCGTACAAGATGCGCTGGATTCGGGTCACCCGCCGCTTCTACGGCTTCGTGATGGCCGCCGCCATGGGCTTCATGCTCCTGATGGTCGTCAACCTGCTGTTCGCCGCCTTCGGTGGCGGTGACGGCCTCGGCTTCCGCAGCGGTGGCCTCGGCATCCTGTTCGGCGTCATCGGCATCATCCTCGGCGCCTGCTTCCTCGCGCTCGACTTCAAGCAGGTCGAGGACGGCATCGCGTACGGCGCTCCGCGCGAGGAGTCCTGGCTGGCCGCCTTCGGCCTGACCATGACCCTGGTCTGGATCTACCTGGAGATGCTGCGCCTGCTCTCCATCCTCAGCGGCGACGACTGACCGTCCCCGCGCCCGGCGCGCACCGAGCGGCCCGCCGCCTCCCTCCCGGAGGCGGCGGGCCGCTTCTTCGTGTGCTCCCGTGTTGCGGATCGGGGTGCGGGATAGGGTCGCGGGGTGCTCGATACGACTCCTCTGATCATCGCCGTGGACCGATTCGCCGACCGGCTGCGCGCCGCCCCGCAGAGCCGGCTCCAGCGGGGTGCGGCGGCCGCGGGGCTCGCCACCGCGCGCGAGCTGTCGGTACGGGCCCAGCGGGCGCAGGAGCCCGGCCGGGAGCCGCGGATCATGCCGGACGCCGGGGTCTTCGCGGTCGGCGACCAGCTCGCCGTCGCCGGGCGGGACCTGGCCGTGGCACTGGAAACGGCCCCGTCCACGGAGCTGGACGAGGCCGTGCGATACGTCGACGAGGCGGCCGCGCGGGCCTTCGGACAGGGCCTCGCGTAGGGACGCCCGGGACCGGACCGGACCGGGGGTAGGGGCGGGGCGGGTCGGGGGAGCGGGGCTCAGAAGCTCGCTATGACGCGGTCGGCGAGTATGTACACGTTCTCCTTGCCGCAGGAGAACGTCAGCGCGTACGCGCCGGAGACGCCGGAGCCGCCCAGCAGCACCGGGTGCTCGCCGGCCCGCAGCGATTCGGCCAGGCGCTCCGCGGTCTCGCGGTGGCCGGGGGTCATGCACAGCGTGGTGCCGTCGGCGAACACGTACACGTCGAGCGTGCCGAGCGGGCCGGGGCGCACGTCGGACAGCTCGGTACGGCTGTCCGCCAGCTCCTCCAGGCGGTTCACGGTGCGCTCGTGGTCGGTGACGACGGGCGTCTGGACCGGCACGAAGTCGGGGTGCGAGGGGTGGCGGCGGCGGGCCGCGGCCAGCTCGGGGGAGTCCTCGGGGAACTCGGCCGCCTCGTTCAGGCCGACCGTCTCGGTCAGCTCGTCCACGGCCTCCACCGCTTCGAGGTCCATGGCGTCGAGACCGGCGAAGTCGCTCTGGCGCGGCATGAAGAACGGGGCGTCCTCACCGAGGCCGGCCAGCCCGCCGAGCAGCGAGGGGGCGTCGGCCGCGTCCCGCGCCTCCTGCGAGGCCCAGAACGCGCGGGCCTCGGCCAGCTCGCGCTCCCGCTCCTCGGCGAGTGCCTCCGCGACCGCGGCGCGTATTTCTTCGGCGGAGGTGGTGTCGTGACGGGTCTGAGGGGGTACGGCGGCTGTAACGGCGCGGTTCTCGGCCAGCTCCTTGCGGAGGGCGGACACCTGCCTGCGCAGCCCGTGAGCAGCGTGCAGAGCGGCGGCGCCCACGGCCGTGGCGGCGGCGGTGGTCAGCAACAGGGCAATAGGCATGGCGCTCACTGACATACTCCCGGTTTCAATCGATCCCCCGAGCTTCCTACATCAGCTTGTCCCCCAACGGCACCGGCTGTCAGTGCATTACGTCACGAAATGGACAGGTCTTTAGGCCCGGTGTAACCCTCGATCACCAGTGTGACCTGCGGAAACGACTCTCCCCCAGGAGATACATCACATCCTGGGGGAGATTCGGTCACGGTCGGGGCTCGGTGGCCGGTGAGGGCCGGAAACCCGCCCTGATCAGCTCAGACGCTCGATCACCATGGCCATGCCCTGGCCGCCGCCGACGCACATGGTCTCCAGGCCGAACTGCTTGTCGTGGAACTGGAGGCTGTTGATCAGCGTGCCGGTGATCCGGGCGCCGGTCATGCCGAAGGGGTGGCCGACGGCGATGGCGCCGCCGTTGACGTTGACCTTCTCCAGCGGCAGCCCGAGGTCCCGGTAGGAGGGGATGACCTGGGCGGCGAACGCCTCGTTGATCTCGGCGAGGTCGATGTCGCCGATGGTCAGCCCGGCCCGCCGGAGCGCCTGCCTGCTCGCCTCGACGGGGCCGTAGCCCATGATCTCGGGAGAGAGGCCGGAGACGCCGGTGGACACGATCCGGGCCAGCGGGGTGAGGCCCAGCTCGCGCGCCTTGGTGTCGGACATGATCACCAGCGCGGCGGCGCCGTCGTTGAGCGGGCAGCAGTTGCCGGCCGTGACCAGGCCGTCCGGGCGGAAGACCGGCTTCAGCCCCTGGACGCCCTCCAGCGTGACGCCCGCGCGCGGGCCGTCGTCCTTGGCCACGACGGTGCCGTCCGGCGTGGTCACCGGGGTGATCTCGCGCTCCCAGAACCCGTTCTTCAGGGCCTCCTCGGCGAGGTTCTGCGACCGTACGCCGAACTCGTCCATGTCCTGGCGGGTGATGCCCTTGAGCCGGGCCAGGTTCTCCGCGGTCTGGCCCATCGCGATGTAGGCGTCCGGGACGAGGCCGTCCTCGCGCGGGTCGTGCCAGCCCGCGCCGGACTCCTCGGCGCGGGCGGCGGTACGGGCCTCCGCCTCCGCGAAGAGCGGGTTGTGCGTGTCCGGCAGGCTGTCCGAGTTGCCCTTGGTGAAGCGGGAGACCATCTCCACACCGGCCGAGATGAAGACGTCGCCCTCGCCGGCCTTGATGGCGTGCAGGGCCATGCGGCTCGTCTGGAGGGACGAGGAGCAGTAGCGGGTCACCGTGCAGCCGGGGAGGTGGTCCATCCCCATCCGCACGGCGATGATCCGGCCCAGGTTGTTGCCCTGCTCGCCGCCGGGCAGCCCGCAGCCGAGCATCAGGTCGTCGATGTCCTTCGGGTCCAGCTCGGGGACCTTGGCCAGCGCCGTTTCGATGATGGTGGCGGTCAGGTCGTCCGCGCGCAGGTCCTTCAGCGAACCCTTGAAGGCCCGGCCGATGGGCGAGCGGGCGGCAGAGACGATCACGGCTTCGGGCATCACGCGGCTCCATGAGGGCTGGACGGCTGTCTGGCACGACTGCTCTGGAAATTACCCGCACGTAGCGCGCGGGTCACCCGACGCGGCGTGTGATGAGGGCCTCTTTTCTAAGCGAGCGCTCAGTCACGGGCTCCCGGCCGCCCCGCACACCGCCTCGCCGCGACCGTCCGGCCGCCCCGCTCACCGTCTCGGCTCCCCGCTGCGGTGGTCCATCCGGGTCGCGCCGCCGTCCTCCGCGCCCGCGCCCGCCTCCGCCTCCGGGTGCGGCTCCGTGGCGTCGGGCAGGCGCCGCCGCCTGCGGTGCTTGAGCAGGGCCCAGGGCGCGCGGGCCCCCGTGACCTCCGTACCGGCCTCCTTGGCCGCCTGGGAGGCCGCCTTGGCCACCGGCAGCATGTTCTCGCGCCGCGCGCCGTCCAGCCGGTCCGACTCGGGCCACAGGCCCAGCGCCGCGCACAGCGTCGGCAGCACGGCCATGGCGGCGGTGGCGTAGCCCTCGGCGGAGGGGTGGTAGTTGTCCGGGCCGAACAGCTCCCGGGGGTTCTCCGCGAACTCCGGGCCCAGCAGGTCGCCCAGCGACACCGTGCGCCCGCCCTGCTCCACCGCGCCGATCGTCTGCGCCGCCGCGAGCTGCCGGCTCACCCGCCGGGCCAGCCAGCGCAGCGGCTGGTACACCGGCTCGATCGTGCCCAGGTCCGGACAGGTGCCCACGACGACCTCGGCCCCGGCCGTCCGCAGCCGGCGCACCGCCGTCGTCAGACAGCGCACCGACTGGGTCGCGGGCATCCGGTGCGTCACATCGTTGGCCCCGATCATGATCACGCACACGTCCGGCGTCCGGGACGGGTCCGCGAGCAGCAGCGAAACCTGCCGCTCCAGATCGTCCGACCGGGCCCCGGGCAGCGCCACGTTGCGCAGGTCCACCGGCCGCTCCGACACCGCGGCGAGCCCGGAGGCCAGCAGCGCACCCGGTGTCTGCCCGGCCCGCCGCACCCCCTGTCCGGCCGCCGTGGAGTCGCCGAGCAGCCCGAGCCGCAACGGCTCCGCCGGGCCCGCGAACGCCACCCCGTACCGTCCGTCCGCGCTCGGCGGCACCGGGGCGATACCGCCGCCCACCTGCCGCTTCGCCAGCTGGACCTCCGCCAGCAGGACCCCGACCGCCGCGGCCCCCAGCAGCCCGATGCTGCCACCGCCGTAGGCCGCGCCCGCCGCGATCCGCCGTGCCACCCTTGCCGTCGACACAGTCCGGTCCACCTCCTCGTCGCACGTACCGCCGTAGAGCCGTACACACAGCTACCTGCCCGCTACCGCCCGCTGTTCAATCGCGCCGCCCGATCTCGTGCTCGTACGCATACGCTTGCCGGACCATCTCGGAGATCCCGGAGTACACGGTGCGATACCACGATTCGATGATCAGTCTCGTAGGCAATACCCCGCTGGTGAGGCTGCGCAGTGTCACGGCCGGCATCCAGGCGACGGTCCTGGCCAAGGTCGAGTACTTCAACCCCGGCGGGTCGGTCAAGGACCGCATCGCCCTGCGCATGATCGAGGCCGCCGAGCAGAGCGGCGAGCTGAAGCCCGGCGGCACGATCGTCGAGCCGACGAGCGGCAACACGGGCGTCGGCCTGGCCATCGTCGCGCAGCAGAAGGGGTACAAGTGCGTCTTCGTCTGCCCGGACAAGGTGTCCACGGACAAGATCAACGTACTGCGCGCCTACGGTGCCGAGGTCGTCGTCTGCCCCACGGCGGTCGACCCCGAGCACCCCGACTCGTACTACAACGTCTCCGACCGGCTGGTCCGTGAGACGCCGGGCGCCTGGAAGCCCGACCAGTACTCCAACCCGAACAACCCGCGTTCCCACTACGAGACCACCGGTCCCGAGCTGTGGGAGCAGACGGAGGGGAGGATCACCCACTTCGTGGCGGGCGTCGGGACCGGCGGCACGATCAGCGGTACCGGCCGCTACCTCAAGGACGTCAGCGGCGGCGCCGTCAAGGTCGTCGGCGCCGACCCGGAGGGCTCGGTCTACTCGGGCGGCTCCGGCCGCCCCTACCTCGTCGAGGGCGTCGGCGAGGACTTCTGGCCCTCGGCCTACGACCGCGAGGTCACCGACGAGATCGTCGCCGTGTCCGACAAGGACTCCTTCCAGATGACCCGCCGGCTCGCCAAGGAGGAGGGGCTGCTCGTCGGCGGCTCCTGCGGCATGGCGGTCGTGGGCGCCCTGGAGGTCGCCCGGCGGCTCGGCCCGGACGACGTGGTCGTGGTCCTGCTCCCGGACAGCGGACGCGGCTACCTCTCGAAGATCTTCAACGACGAGTGGATGGCCGACTACGGCTTCCTGGAGGACACCGGTCCCTCGGCGCGGGTCGCGGACGTGCTGGACCACAAGGCGGGCCCGATCCCCACCCTCGTCCACATGCACCCGGAGGAGACGGTCGGCGAGGCGATCGACGTGCTGCGCGAGTACGGCGTCTCGCAGATGCCGATCGTGAAGCCGGGCGCGGGCCACCCGGACGTGATGGCCGCCGAGATCATCGGCTCGGTGGTGGAGCGCGAGCTGCTGAACGCCCTGTTCGCCCAGCGCGCCTCGCTCAGCGACCCGCTGGAGAAGCACATGTCGCCGCCGCTGCCGCAGGTCGGCTCCGGCGAGCCGGTCGAGGACCTGATGGCGGTGCTCGGCGGCAACGGCGCGGCGGACGCGGCGATCGTGCTGGTGGAGGGCAAGCCGAAGGGCGTCGTCAGCCGGCAGGACCTGCTCGCCTATCTGGCGAAGGACGCCCCGGCCGCCGGGAAGTAGCGGTCCGCGTTTCGCACGAACGGCACGCGCGCGTCACGTCGCCGCAACACCGGCTCAACACGGCTCGGGCACAGTGGTGGTGCCGGTGGAGGAGATCCGCCGGCACCGGCCGGCGACAACGGACTACGGAGCGGCTCCCGGACCTCCACCGTCGCCCGGGCGCGCCGCGGGCTCCGGCCCGCCGCGTCCCGCGCGGGGACCGTCGTCGTCCCGCCCTCCGGACCTCGGGGGTGCGGCGGTCCCCGCGACAGCCGCCACGAGCCGGGCCCGCCGGGCGTGAGCGCGCGGCCTCAGTTCTCCCAGTCGGGGGACGCGCGCCGCTCCTCGCGGCCGCGGAACAGCCGCCGGCCGTGGCCGGTCTGGAAGACGTTGACGCCGACGATGCCCAGCCAGGCCACGAGCAGCCCGCCGATGCCCGCGTTCGCGGCGCCGATCGCCGAGAGCGGGACGGCCAGCACCAGCGAGACGATGCCGAAGCCGAAGCGCTCGCCGAAGTTGCCGTGCGGATGCTCCGGGGCCCGGCCGCCGCGGGCGACGGCGGTCCGCTCCTCGGCCAGATGGCGCCGGACCCTGCGGTCGAGCGTGGCGTCGAGCCGCTGCTCCACCTTCTCCAGGAACGATTCGACGAGCGCGGAGTCGTAGTCGGCCCCCAGCTCGCCACGGGCTTGCAGAGTCGCCTTGAGCTCCTTGTCGAGCTCGGTGTCGGTTGCGTCCATGGTGCCCACGGTACGAAGGAGCGACGGCCGCGTCAGTGGGGGTAACCCCCCTCTTCCAGCCGGACACAGGGCTTTCGATACGCGCCGCTCGGTACGCTCTCCGGCGACCCATCGTGGTGAGAGAAGTAAGGCGAGGTCGCTCGAATGAACGCATTATCCGGAGGTTCCGGGATGGACCGGCGGGCGATTGCCGCCGCATCGGTCACGGTGGTGCTCTGGGCCTCCGCATTCGTGTCCATCCGTGCTTCGGCGGACTATTTCGAACCCGGAGCACTGGCCCTGGGGCGGCTTCTGACGGGGTCCGCGGCGCTGGTCTGCCTGCTGCTGGTCAAGCGCGGGGGAGTACCGCCCCGCAAGGCCTGGCCGGGAATCGCCGGATCGGGGGTGCTCTGGTTCGGCGTCTACATGGTCGTGCTGAACTGGGGCGAGCAACTGGTGGACGCGGGAACGGCGTCCATGGTCGTCAACGTGGGGCCGATGGTGGTCGCGCTGCTCGGCGGCTGGCTCCTGAAGGAGGGCTTTCCGCCGCTGCTGCTGGCGGGCATGGCCGTGTCCTTCGCCGGCGCGGTCGTCGTCGGCTTCTCGTCCTCCGGCGGCGGTTCGTCCTCGGTCCTGGGGATCGGGCTCTGCCTGCTGGCCGCGGTGGCGTACGGGGCCGGCGTGGTCCTGCAGAAACCCGCGCTGCGCCACGGCACACCGATGCAGGTGACCACGTACGGCTGTGTCATCGGGGCCGTCGCCTGCCTGCCGTTCAGCGGGCAGCTGGTCTCGGACCTGGCCGACGCGCCCGTCTCGGCCACGCTCAACGTCGTGTACCTGGGGCTCTTCCCGACCGCGCTGGCCTTCTCCACCTGGGCGTACGCGCTGTCGCGGACCACCGCCGGGAAGATGGGGGCCACCACCTACGCGGTGCCCGCCGTGGTCATCCTCATCTCCTGGATCGCCCTGGACGAGGTGCCGGGCTGGATCACCCTCCTCGGCGGAGCCATCTGCCTGGGCGGGGTCGCGGTCTCCCGGATGCGCGGCTTCCGCGGGCGCGGACCAGGGGAGCCCGCCGCACCGGCGCCCGCCGCGGTCGATTCGGCCGGTCCCGGAAATTCCCTGGACGTTCCCTCGCGATGAATACGGCGCCTTTCTCGCCGATGATGATCCGGTCACGGAATGCGGCGCGTCGAACTCGTCCGGTCGTCCGGTCGTCCGACCCGTTCGCGCAGTCCGACAACAGCGCTCAGGAGGGATCGTCACCATGAATGCGCCCGTCACTTCTTCAGCAACGCTCAAGAACCCCTTGAGCCCCGCCGACCAGCGGGCCCGTGCCCTGGCCTTCCGCCGGCTCCACGAGGGCCCCGAGCCCTTCGTCGTCCCCAACCCGTGGGACGCCGGAACCGCCCGGCTGCTGACCGGACTCGGCTTCGCCGCACTCGCCACCACCGGCGCCGGACTGGCCTACGGCCTCGGCCTGCCGGACGGCGCGAACCGGGTCGGCCGGCCGGAGGTCCTCGCGAACGCCGCGCAGATCGTGGCGGCGACCCGTCTCCCGGTCTCCGCCGACCTGGAGAGCGGCTTCGGCGAGACGCCGGAGGACGTCGCCGAGACCATCCGGCTCGCCGCCGGGGCCGGCCTCGTCGGCGGCTCGGTCGAGGACTCCACGGGCCGGGCGGACGACCCCGTACGCCCCCTGGACGAGGCGGTGGAACGCGTGGCCGCGGCCGTCGCCGCCGCACGCGCCCTCGACTTCCCCTTCACCGTGACCGCCCGCGCCGAGAACTTCTTCCAGGGCCGCGCCGACCTGCCGGACACCATCCGCAGGCTGCGGGCGTACGCGGAGGCCGGCGCCGACGTCCTGTACGCGCCGGGCCTCCCGGACGGCGAAGCGGTGCGCGCGGTCTGCGCCGCCGTCGACCGACCGGTCAACGTCCTGATGGGCTCGCCCGCCCTCCCGCTGTCCCTGGCGGAACTCGGCGCGCTCGGTGTGCGGCGGGTCAGCGTCGGCTCGGCGATGGCACGGGCGGCGCTCGGCGCGGTCGCCCGCGCCGCCGAGGAGATCCGTACCCGGGGGACCTTCGGCTTCGGGGCCGACGCCCTGCCCTACCCCGAGGCCAACGCGACGATGACCGCCTGACCGCCCGGCCGCCCGGCCGGGCGCACGTTCATCGCGAACCCGGCCTCGTCCTGAACGGTTCAGGCCCCGGAGATGCTCGTGTTCAGTATGCGGATGGCTTCGCGGGTGTTGTCCGCGGCGAAGCGGACCTCTCGTACTTCCTGCTCCGGCATTCCGGGCTTGGGCGCCACCGAGTAGGGCTCGCGCAGTTTGATGCTGAGCGTGGTGGAGTCGCCGATCGGCATGGCCAGCACTTCATCGCTGATGCTGACCGCCCTGCGGTAGCCGCTGTGCCGCGACGTGCGCACCGATTCGACGAGTTCCAGCGGAATGGCGATCTGAGTGAAGTGGGCGAACCGCAGGACGATCTTTCCGTCACCGACCGTGTGAGGGCGGATGGAGAGTGCCGCGATGAATCCGAGCAGCCATACCGATCCGTACACGGAGAGCACGAGCAGGACGATGCGTGCCACCTTCCAGGGGATCAGAAGTTCGACGGCGAGGATCTCCAGCGGCACGAGAAAGACCATCACCCACATAATTGGCTTGATTTCGGAGCCGTAGCTGAGCATCTGGTGCCCTTCGGGCGTGTCCGGCTTCCGGCGGATCCAGCGCCAGAGCGCGCGGAAGAGCCCGAACTCCATCCCCATCGCCTTGGCGACAGGCCCCGGCAGCACGGCGGACAGCGCCTGGTTGAGGGCCTCCTGCCCGTCGGCCCCCTGGCTCTTGGAAGCGCGGAAGGCCCGCCTGGCCAGGGTGATTTCGGTGATCACGATCCCGGCCAGCAGGAGTTCGAGAAGCAGCCCCACCGCGACGGCCTCACCGAGGCTGAACACGCCGGTCCACACAAGGCACGCCTGGGCGAGGACCACGGTGGGTGCCGCCCACCGGGCAGCGGTTGCCAAGAACTTCCTCAATGCGGTTCACCTGTCCTTGCGGCGGGCGGTCGGCTTCCAGGCAATCATGGCAGGTGCCTCTTCATGAGGAATCGTGGACAAGTGTGTGGGTGGCCGTATTCGTTCGCAAAAATCCGGTGGCCGTCACTGTTCCACCCAGTCCTGTTCCACGACAATCCAGTGTTCCCCTGTCAGTTGCTGTTCGAGGAAGGCGTAGGGCAGGAGGCCGTAGCCTTTGTTGCCCCATTGGGTTCCCCAGCTGTTGCGCACCTGGAACGCGCCCGGCCCGGTTCCCCGGTCGTACGGAGCGGTGTCGACGTGATCGTGGTAGCCGGTCAGGAGGATGACGTGCGGTCCCACGGACTGCTCGGTCGTCATCTGTACGGGAATGACACCGCCATTGAGCAAGGACATGGAGATCGAGGGACAGAGCCGGATCTCCACACTCACGGGAATACCCAGGGAAATCGCACGGCGGGCCAGGTCCAGCGCCTCCGTTCCGCCGGACGCGGACAGCCGGCTGCTCACGGGGCGCGTGCGCCGGGCGGTGGCATGGCAGTGTTCGGGCGGGTCCCGGTCCACCCTGGTCAGGCCGTGCTGGTCGTAGGGCCAGGCCGATTCCTCGCACAGCCCGGATTCCGCCCAGGCCCGGAAGCTGTGCTCCAGCCGCGAGCCCTTGCGGTCGGCGAGGCCCGCGAGCACACGGGAGAGGCGGTAGTTGAACAGGACCGACCCGGTGAACTCCACGTGCTCGGCCCGGCGGGCGTAGTAGCCGGCTATGGCCGTGGTGACGGCGGCGGTGCACAGCGGAACCCGGCCCTGGTTGATCACGGGCGGCATCCAGCTGGACAGGTCCATGTGCTCCGGCGTCCGGCCGCTGCTCCACCAGGGGGGCCGGATGCGGGAGAGGTAGGCGTCGTCCGCGGTCATGGGCTGTGGAGGAGTTCCCCGCGCTGCCGTTCCGCCGGTCATGTCCGGTCCTGGTCCCGAGTGGTGCCACGGCTCGAGATCGTCTCGTCGATCCGCTTCTGGCGGCGGGCCGCGGCGGCGTAGAACTGCCGCAGTGCCGCGCCGTCGAAGTCCGATACGGGCCTGGCCTCGGGCAGGAAGGCACCGGTGTTCCCACCGCGGACGAGGAGCGCGCTGTCCTCGCCCGCCGTGGGGGCGACCTGCGGGGTGATGTAGTCGATCGCGAGGTTGAAGCGTCCGCTGTCCGTGTGGTTGGGACCTGAGCAATGGGCCATGGCCAGGTGGTGCAGGCTGCACTGGCCGGCTTCGAGGACGACGTCGACGGCGTTCGCCTCGTCGATCTCGACGGCGATCTCCTCGCCGCGCATGATGTCCTCGAGGCCGGAACCGCTGAACCGGTGCGGGAGCGGGCCCCGCAGATGTGAGCCTCGCGCGTAGCGCATCGTGCCGTTGGCGACCGTCGTATCGGTCAGCGCGACCCAGACCCGCACCGCGTGCCGCTGGAGTCCGTCAAGGCCCAGATAGACGGCGTCCTGATGCCAGGCGAGCGAGCTGCCGCTGTGGGCCGGCCTGATGAAGAGGTTGGTGGACCAGACGAGCAGCTCCGGGCCGAGCAGCGACTCGACCGCGTCGACGATCGCGGGATGGTGGACGATACGGTCCGCCCACATCGACACCAGGTGGATCTTCGGGAAGGCGGCGTACCGGGCCAGCGCGCCGCCGACGGCGCTGACGGTCTGCAGATACGTGCGGCAGTCCTCCACCGCCCGAGCGGCTTCGGCCGGTGTCAGGGCGTCCACGGGGAAGGCGTACCCGTCCGTGTGGAACCGCTCGGCAAGGCTTGTGGTGACGGTCATCAGGCTGCCACCTCCGCGGCGAGGGCGCCCTTCCCGGTGGGCTCCGTGTGCTCCCGCAGGGCGGTGAGCAGGGCGATGGCGTCCTCCCGCTTGGCGTCCGGGGCCTCGGGCGAGCGCAGGAACTCGGCCAGGCGCTGCCGGTCGGGCTCGGGCATGGTGCCCTTCAGCTTGTGCAGGGCGGCCGCGCTGGTGCGCTGGGGGAAGTAGAGGGACTTGGCCGTCGCCAGGAACAGCTCGGCGTTCTCCGCGCTCACCACCTCCCGGCGCAGCGCTTCGCTGATCGAGACCCGGATGTTGACCATCGGTTCGCACACCGGGCGCAGCGACTCGCTGTCGAACGTGATGGCGACTTCGTCGTCGTCCTCCACCCTGCCGGAGGCGTACATGTCGTAGACGGTGCCGATCCCGGTCATGCCGAAGACGTCGAGCTCGGCGGCCCGCAGGGCCCCCATGCTGGAGGACCCGTAGACCCGGACCCGGCGGTCCATGGCCTTCAGGATCTCCTTGGGGGAGATCGAGAAGCTCTGCATGAACTTTCCGTCGACGATGCCGATACATCGGGGCGGCTCGGCCCGCGCCATGAGGGTGTCGATGTCGCCGCGCTCGATGGGCGGCAGGAACTCGGCGCCGGGAAGGTACGACGCGGCTTCCTCATGCGGCAGGCTGGGGCCGAGGAACACGACCGTGCGCATGGTGTCTTCTCCTGTCACTGTGCGGAACCGGCGGTGCGGAGGCTCTGCTGAGCGGAGTGGATCGTCGCCAGCGTGCTGTTCCACGCCTGCGTGGCACGGGGCCCGAGCTTGTTGCGGTCGACGGTCCAGGACTCGATGCCGGGCACGATGACCCGTACGACCGAGGCGGGCACGCCGGGCGCGGAGAGGTCGACCACGATGGCCCGGTCGAGTCCGCGGGCCCGCAGCCGTTGCAGCAGCAGCCGGACATCGGCCATCACGTCCGTGCTGGGGTGCGACGCGATGTCCTGGAGCCGGACGGACCGGGCGGACGGCCTGATCGCCCACGATTCGGGATTCGCCCGGTTGCTGCGCCGCACGTGGTAGAGGGCCTTCTCCACGGGCTGGCCGGCCGCGGTGATGTCCTCCCGCATGGCCTGGATGTCCACGACGCGGGACTGGGCGACCTCACTGATCGCACGGGTGACCGCGACCTCGGCGTCCGGGTGGGTGCCGATCCCGTGGTGGGAGCGGGAGAACGACTCGTCCACGAACTCGGACACCACGGCCTGGAAGCTGGGGATGCCGGTCGCCGAGGTGATGTTCTTGACCTCGATGTCGATGCCGGCGTTGTGGAACTTCTCCATGAAGAACTGGGCGCGCGGCGGGAGCGTCGACGGGTCGAGGCTGGGGTGGCGTTCCTGCGCCCACGCCCGGATGGCGGCCCCGACCGCGCTTCCCTCGGCGTCGGCCGCGAGCTTTCCGAGCCGGTTGGAGATGAGGTCGGCCATCGTCCAGTCGTCGCGTTCGACGAGTTCGCACAGGGCGTGGCAGATGGCCTCTTCCAGGGAGTTGCCGGAGGCGATGCCGTTGGTCGTGGAGACCGGGTAGCAGGGCACCTCGTGGTAGCTCATGTAGTAGCCGGCCAGGAACTGCGGCACGAGCACGCTGTGCTCGTGCATCAGGTCGTATCCCTCGACCCAGGAGATCGGGGTGTCGATGCTGTAGGCGTGGTGCAGCTCGAAGTTGCACGACCGGGGGTCGAGCACGCGGCGTCCGGAAGCCTCCAGTTCGGGATAGGAGGCGATGGCCGCGGGCCGCATGGGCAGGGAGGCGGAGAACCGTTCGACGGCCTCCATGACGGCCGACGTCTTGGCGTCGATGTCCGTGGCGCCCTTGCCGTTGTAGACGGAGATGATGTCGAACGCACGAGGCACGATCGCGTTGTAGACCGGTATGCCGACCCGGTCGAGACCGGTGATGTTGGCGACCCTGGTCACACCGATCCGCTTGAGGTGGGGGGCCATGCGCGCGTAGGTGGTTTCGGCGGTGATCTCCCGGTGCGGGCCGTTGCCGACGATCTTGGGAACGCTGGGGCGCAGTTTCAACGGAAGGACTCCTTGGGTGTCGTGTCGGCCGGGCCTGCTACCGGCCGCCGACGTATTCGAGGTGGGAGGTGCCGTCGCCGAAGTACCGGTAGGCGTAGTCGAGTTCCTGGCCGGGGCCGACCTTGACGGGGTCGGGGAGCGCCCAGACGGCGGTGTACCAGTGGCTGCGCTCGCAGCCCAGCCAGGGCGCCGTCGACAGCGTCGTGGTCGGCCCGAGCCGCGCCTCGAAGTGGACGATGACGCCGTTGGCCTCGCCCGTGTCGCGGGCGGCGAGGGTGCAGCGGGTCTCCAGCGAAGCCGAGGCGTCCTGGTGCAGGTCCACCTGGTACAGCTCGGTCGGCTCGGAGAGGACGTCCCACGTCTGTACGGTCTCGGGGCGCTCGTAGAAGCCGATGGAACGCCGGCTCTCGGACTCCGCCATCGGGCTGAAGTCGATGCCGTACATCTCCTTCCAGCGCGCGAGATGGCCTTGCGTGACCCGGTGCTTGTCGAGCACCGCGTCCGGGATGCGGGCCAGGGTCGCGAAGGCGGTCAGCTTGCCGGGGACCAGGCGGGGCGAGTCGTTGAGCAGCCGGCGCCGGGCGTCGTGGACGGTCTCCCAGATCTGCATGTCCAGCGCCTCGTTGCCCACGATGTCCGTCAGCAGGACGTCGGCCCGCTCGGGCAGTTCCAGCTGGGGCGACCAGCCGCGGATGAACTCGATGCGGTCGGCGACGCCGTTGCGTTCGGCGATCCGCTGAGCGAGATGGACCATGCCGGCCGGTTCCACCGCGTAGACCTTGCGGGCTCCCGCCTGGGCCGCGGTGATCGCCAGGATGCCGGAACCCGTGCCCAGGTCCAGGACCACGTCCCCCTCCCGGACCGTCTCCCGGACGGCCTGCTGGAAGGCCGCCTTGCGTACGGGGTCCTCCAGCATGGCGATGTGGACGAAGGCGGCGTCGTAACCGCCCTTGGGGAAGGGCTGGCTGCTGAACCCCTCCACCGGCTCGGTGCGCAGCAGACCGGCCTGGTGGAGCGAGACCACGGTCGCCAGCGCCTCGCGCGTGGCCCGGGGGCCCTTCAGCCGCGGTCCGAGCAGGGTCAGTGCCTGTCCGACCGTGCGGGGTGTGTGGAAGAGGTCGAGCAACGCGAACGCGTCGTGGCCGAACTTGAGTATCCGGCTTTCGTAGTGGACCTTCGCCTCGTTGCTGGTGTCGACCTCGGCGATGAACGACGGTGCCCGGTGGAGCACGGTGTCGGGAGTGAGTTTCGACATCTGGTGATCACTGTCCTCGTGGGTGGGAGGGGCGGGCAGCGGCCTTGACCAGGGCTGCGGAGATGGCGGGCTGGAAGTCGCCGAGCGAGCCGGCTTCCCGGCGTCCTTCGGTGAGGGAGATCCCCTCCTTGGGCTCGACGATCTCGTAGCCGTCCGCGCGGAGCTGTTCGACGTTGCGGCGCACGGCCGGCTTGGACCACATGGCCTCGTTCATGACCGGGGCGATGATCACGGGGCACCGGGTGGCGAGCAGCGTGGCCGTCAGCACGTCGTCCGCGATGCCCTGGGCGGCCTTCGCCAGGAAGTTCGCGGTGGCCGGCAGCACCACGAGTACGTCCGCCCAACTGCCCAGCGCGACGTGGGCGGCGCCGCCGCCCTTGTGGTCCTCCCAGTCGGTCACGGGTGGGTGACCGGTGACGGCCTCGATCATGCGCGGGCCCATGAGGTCGCGGGCCTGGGCGGTCATGACGGTACGGATCTCCTGGACGCCGACGGTGCCGCGCAGCCAGGCGTTCACATGGGGGACCGTCACGGCGGAGAAGGAGCCGCACACGCCCCACAGGAGCCGCACCTCGGCCAGGGCCTGCTGCGGACTCGCGGCGGATGCGCTCATCGGCCGGTCACCTCCTCACCGGCTCCGACGGCGGAGAGGACGCCGGGCAGGGCCTGTTCGGCCCGCCGGAGCAGGGCGGTCGCGCCCTGGGGGTCGGACGCCGACCAGGCGCGCAGGGCGACATGGTCGAGCACGGAGGACGCCAGGTGCCCGGCGATCCGCAGGCGTTCGTTACTGGTCAAGGGAATGCCTCTGGTCGTTTCGTAGCCACCGACGGTGAGCCCGGCGCGTTCCGCCTGGCGTTCCTCGTCGCCCATGGCGGCGGCGGCCTGCACCAGGTCGCGCAGGAGGAAGGCGAGGTCGGTCATGGGGTCGGCGAGTCCGGCCTCCCGCCAGCCGAGCACGCCCGGCACCGGTCCGGGGACGCACGAGCCGGTCGACAGCCGGCCGTGGGTCAGGGCCAGGACGGGCGTGGCCGCCGGGCGGAACACGTCCGTTCCGGCCAGCCGGAAGATCATGGGAGCCGCGGTCTCGGGGAGTCGGTCGCGGGCGGCTCGTACGCCCTCGGCGGCATCCGGCGCCGCCTCCAGCCAGGCCGGCCGGCTCCTGAGCCGCAATTCGGCCACGCTCTCGACGGGAATGGCGTGCAGGTGTGCGAGGAAGGAGCCCAGCTCAGCGAATGCCCGTTCCACGACCGGCCGCGTGGCGGTGGGGCCGGTGCCGAAGACGGCGTCGCTGACGAGGCCGGGAGTGGCCACCACCGGGTAGACCGCGGTACGGGCGTCCGCCAGCGCGGGAATCCGCGCGTACCGGGCTGCCGGGCTCTTCGCGACCGCCGCCGAGAGATGCCGGAGGGCGGCGGCGTCGAGATAGGCGGCCGCGCCGGCCCGGACGCTCTCCCCCCAGCGGTAGCCTCCCTCGACCCGGATACAGACTCGGGTGACGAACGGTCCGGGAAGCGAGCGCACCGTGACCTCGGACCGGGAAGCGGCTTGAGTCATGACGCGGTGCTCCCTTGCGCGTTGAGGTAGGGCCTTGCCGGGTCGAGACCCTCTTCGCGGTACCGCTCCTTGATCGCGTGGAGCCGGTCCGTCGCGGTGGTGCGGCCGTCCCGCCAGGCCGCGAGCAGCCCCTCGGCCACGAGCAGGCAGCGGTGCTGTCCGAAGCTCATGAGCCGGCCCTGGCGCTGCTCGGGCTCGTCGGCCAGCCACCAGCCCCTGCCCAGTTCCAGCGCGAGGCAGGGCCCGGTGTCCCGCAGCTCGTGGACGTGCTCACGGTGGATTTCCGTCAGGTCCCGTTCGCAGCGGAGCCAGTCGTCCCGGTACAGGTAGAGGACCAGCGCGTCCCGTCGCTCGTAGCCCTCCGGGTGGTTGGCCGCCTTCAGCTGGTACGGGATGCGCGCGGTGCACAGCCGGCCCGTGAGCGCCCGCAGCAGACCGGCGGCGGCCGCGGGATCGCGGGGCGTGTAGTAGAGCCGGACGACGGGGCGTTCGCCGTGGCGCGGCATCCCCTCGTCCCCGATGGCGAGATACCAGCCGGGGTACCGGTAGGGGCGGTCCGGCGGGAACCGCACGCTCACGTGGTGACCCGCCGGGGCGACCGGCGGCATGACTTCCCGCTCGGTGACGGTCAGGGTGAGACCGCCCTTGCGCACCCGGCGGACGGCCTCGGAGGCTTCCCCGACCGGCTGCCAGCCGGCGTCCCAGTAGCCGGTGCCCCGGTTGGCGTCGGCCAGCAGGCTCGCCACCGCCGGGTCCTCGCGCCTGCGCGTGCCCAGCACCACCGGCGCGCCGTCGATCAGCCAGCGGGCGGCACGCGTGTCACCGGCGTAGTAGCTCAGGTACAGGAACCGGGACAGGTGAGCGAGAACCGGGAGCTCGCGGGGGTCGGGCTCGACGCCGGGGGCCGGGCTGAGTTCACCCCACTCCCGATGGTGGAAGGCCGACTCGTTCAGGACTTCCACGTCCTCCGCGATGGCGGAGAACGTCGCCTCGTACTGGTTCATCCCCCCGCCTTCCGGGCACCGGGCACGAGGAGCTTGGCCAGGCCCTGCGGATTGTTCAGCAGCTTGCAGCCAACGAAGAGGCACAGATGACCGATCCGGCCCAGCGAGCCGATCTGCTCCAGCCGCCCGGCCGCGTACATCAAGAGGGACAGGCCGGCATACCGGAAGGCCGTCTCGCGCTGATCCGGGTCGAACGGAGCACTGTGTCCGTACGCGGCGAGGAACAGGCCGACGTTGCGCCGGGCGGTGGCCCACGCGTCGGAGGAAGCCAGGCTGCCGACACTGCCCCGCAGCGTGTGCAGCCACTGGATCAGCAGCTGGCCGACGATCGTGCCCACATCCAGCATCTGGTCGCCGAAGCCGGCCAGTTCCCAGTCGATCAGCGCGACCTCGGGGCGCTCACCGCCGGGATTCTTGAAGAGGATGTTGTCTTCCCGGAGGTCGAAGTGCATCAGACCCTTCGGACCCCAGGCATCCCGTAGCCGCGCCACGCTCTCGTCCACCGACTGCATGGCGGCCGCATAGTCGGAATAATCCATTCCAGGCCCGCTCGCGAGCTCGCTCGGAGTCAGAGTGACGAACGACGCGAAGGGGAACGCGATGCGTTGAGAGGCGTACTTCTCATTCTCGATGATGTGGCCGACGGGCGTCGCATGTATTCCGGCCGTCACCGATGCGAGCGCGGCCAGTACCGGAACCGGTATGTCCAGCGATTCCTTGGCTATCTCCCGCATCGAAGTGAAGCCGGTCTTTCCTTCCATGATGACGGTGCCGGTGCCCGGGTCGACTCCGACGAGCCGGGGAATGGCGGCCCTGGCGAAATCCGGAATTCCTGCTTCAGGCATCAGCCCCAGCATGGTTTCCTCGTTCCCCGTTGCGGTTCCGACGGCCTTCGCCGTGGCGGGGTCCGCCTGCTTCAGGACGAGCGCCGTGCCGTCCGAGAAATGCAGCATCGCCACACTGTTGCGTGCCGCGAAGGTCTGGATTCGTTCAATGGGACCTCGTTCGATGCCGAGCGAAGCGAGCCGGGAACGAGCCCGGGCCAATTCAGGCCCGGACTCGTTCGGCAGCGCTTCGAACCAAGGCGAAGGCGTGTTGCTGCCCACCTGTCCGACCCCGGGCAACGCGGCGTCGGACGGGTCGTGCGAAGCGCTAGTGATCATGATGAAGACGATTCAGATCAGCAGTGGAAGGCCACGGTGGCGGCGGCCGCCATCACGCTTCCCTGCGCCTCCTCGTCGGGCGAGATGCCCGCCTTCTCCTCGAGGAAGGCCTGCAGCTCCTCCGGGCTGACGCCGGCGAGCTCCTCCAGCGCCTTCTCGCCGGACGCCGGGTCGATGATGGCGCGCTGCTCGTCCGTCATCGACGTCTCGGCGTCCTGGATCTTGCTGACGAGGTCGGCAAACGCAGTCTCGTCAACCGCGGAAACCATTGCTTCAGACATTTGATCCTCCTACTTCGTCCCCTGTCGAGCGACAAGGGAATCGAATGGGCGAGGCAATCTGAACAAGTTCTCGATCGGTCTGTCAACGGGTTTCCAGTATTCCGCTTCTGCTATTCGGGATTCCTTTTTCGGGCACGCGAAGACGCCCGCCGGTGTCTTCCGGCGGGTTGCCTTTGGGTGGGACTGGATATCGGAATCAGCGAATGCGGGAATTGTGTGGAGGGGGGTGGGGGGTGGGTCGCTTTTCCGCCGGGGAGCGATTAATTCGAGCCCCTCGGGCAAAACGGACAGAGTGTGAACTCGTCAGTATCTTGCGGCTCTGGGGAATGCGATTGCGAGGCGCCGCCGTCGGGCGCTGTCGTGTCCACCTGACGAGAAAGTCAACAGAGGCCTCCCGTAGCGTGATCTTGCCTGAAGGCAATCACAAGCCAAGTGCTTTCGGTAGGGGGGCCTGCTGAGCGCATCGAAGGTATCAAGCCTTGTTCGGCCGGGTGAGGCGTCATAGTCGCTGGTGGCGTGCGCGTTTACGTTTTTCGGCGCCCGTCCGGATTGGCTCGAAAGTTTCCGTTGCTGATGGTGACCGGCCGGTGAAGGGGGCGGCGGGTCCCGGACGGCCGTACGACCGGGTGGGCGGCCCTCCCGGCTGCATATGGACATTCAGTGACCAGGCTGGCTGAATGGGTCGGGCGCCGGGGGTCGGCGCAGGTACACGCCCTGGGAGACAGGATGAGCGGGAGCAGCCCGGCGGCGCGGTTGCAGGAGCTGTTCGAGGGGCGCCGGCTCACGCCGACGCAGCGGCGCATCGCGCACTCGATGGTGCGCCGGGCCGGGGACGCCCCCTTCCTGTCCAGCGTCGAGCTGGCCGAGCTGGCCGGGGTCAGCCAGCCCTCCGTCACCCGGTTCGCGGTGGCGCTCGGCTTCGACGGCTATCCCGCGCTCCGCAGGCGGCTGCGCGAGATGGTGCCCGCCGGGGCGGAGGCGGGCGAGGCGGCCGAGACCTGCAACGAGTACCAGCAGGCGGTGCTCGGCGAGATCGAGAACCTGCGCCGGCTGGCCGAACTCCTCGCCGACCCGGCCCCCGTCGAGCGGGCCGGGCGGCTGCTCGCCGCGTCCCGGCCGCTGCCCGTGCTCGGGCTGCGCGCGGCCTCCTCGCAGGCGCGCGGGTTCGGCTACTTCGCCGCCAAGGTGCACCCGGACGTGCGGGTGCTCGACGAGGGCGGCAGCATGCTGCGCGACCGGATCGACGCGGCCCGGCGGGCCGGGGCCAGCGCGCTGATCTGCTTCGCGCTGCCCCGCCACCCCCGCGAGGTCGTGGACGCCCTGGCGTACGCGCGCGGCCTGGGGCTCACCGTGGTGTCGGTGGCCGATTCAGGGTTCGCCCCGGTGGCCGGCCACAGCGACCTGCTCATTCCGGCCGCCGTGGGGACCGGCCTCGCCTTCGACACCGCCTGTGCGCCGATGCTGCTGGGCCGGGTCCTCCTGGAGGCCATGTGCGACAGCCTCCCCGACGCCCAGGCGCGCCTGGAGGAGTTCGACGCGGGCGCGGCGGCACGGGGTCTCTTCGTGGAGTAGACGGAGCGGGGTGGGCGTCGCGCGGCTGAGTCCACCCGCGCCACCACCCACCGCACCGCACCGCACCGCCGGCCGCCCGGCAGGCCCTCACCGACCGTACCGTCCACCCGGTATGCCCCCTATGCCCGCCCTATGCACCGCACATGCGGAGAACATGCGAAGGACACGCGGAGGAGATGCGGGCGGGCAACAGTGGCGTCCCAGGATGCGGGACGGGCTGTGAGGTCCGGACGGTCCGGCCGGAGCCCGAACGAAACACGAAAGGGGGTCCTCATGTACGAGGGCGACATTTCCCTGCTGGAGGAGATCCAGGAGCAGGAGTTCGACGCGGTCGGCGCGCGGATGGCGTGCAGCACCAACACCTTCTCCCTCTCCGACTACCTGGGGAACAAGGGTGGCTGGTGCACCCTCACCGTCGAGTGCCAGCCGAACTGCAACTGACACCTTCGGGAAGGAACACATCATGCGGGAGAACAACGACGACCTTCTCGGCGGCTACGACGAGCTGGAGCTCGTGGAGCTGAGCGAGTCGGAGTCCCACGGCGGTGTGCTGTCGGGTCCGTGGTGCATAGCCACGGTCACCCTGGTGTCGGCCGCGGCCTGCCCGACCACCAAGTGCACCAGCCAGTGCTGATGGGGGTCAGCCGTCCCGGACGGTGACACGCCGGGCCGTGCTGTCCGGCGGCCCTGCGGGCCGGAACGGTGCCGCATCGCCGGTTCCGTTCCGGCTCATCGATCCCCGCTCCCCTCCCCCTCCCTTCTCCTTCCTGCTTCCCGTCCCTCCCGCCAGTGCTCCAGGAGAACCCGAACGTGACATCTCCGGCCGACTACTACCCGGAACTCGACGGCGCCGAGATCGCGGAGAGCATCACGCCCCTCGCGCGCTTCGACGGCCCCATCCTGGCGATGCTCGGAGACGGCTCCGGCGAGCTGAGGTCCGTACGCGCCGACGGCGGCACCGCGCCGGAGGGCACCGGGGACTGGATCGACGAGGCCGAGGAGTACCCCTTCCAGCGCGTCGTACGGTCCCTGGCCGCCCGAGTGGCCGCCACCGACCCGCTCGCCGGACACGAGGACCTGCTCCACGACCCCCGAGCCCTTCTGCGCGAGGTGCTCACCCGTACCGAGACCCGGCTGCGCGAGGTCTGCACCCGGCCGCTGGTGGCCGCAGTGAACCGGGCCCGCGAACGCGGCGTACTCACCGGCGACACGCCGCAGGAGCGCTACCTCTCCTTCGTGCGGCAGGCCGTCGACTCCTCGTTCGAGGAGGCGGGCGGGCTGGCCTTCCCCGTGCTGCGCGGTCTCGTCCCCCTCCTCGTCCGCAACGAGCGGAACGCCGTGGCGGAGGTGCTGCGGCGGCTCGCGGCCGACCGGGCCGACCTCGCCCGCGTCCTCGGCCTGGACCCCGCCGACCGGCTGGTCTCCCTCGGGGGCGCCGAAGGAGACACCCACCACCACGGCCGCAGCGTGGGCGTGCTGACCTTCCGCTCCGGGCTCCGCGTCGTCCACAAGCCGAGGGACATCTCCTGCGAGGCCGCCTACGCGCGCCTCGCCCCCGAACTCAACGCCCGCTACGGCACCCGGCTGAGCGCGGCGCGGGTGCTCCAGCGCGACGGATACGGCTACGTCGAGTACGTGGAGGCCGAGGAAGTCGCCGACATCTCCGCGGCGTTCCTGCGCGAGAGCGGCGAACTGGCCGCTCTGTTCTACCTGCTGAACGCCCGCGACATGCACTTCGAGAACATCCTGCCCACCCGCCGCGGCCCCGTCCCCATCGATCTGGAGACCCTCCTGCATCCCGAGCGGATGCACCACGGCCCCGTCCCGGAGGCCCCCGGCAACGCCTACGCAGCCATCGGCGGGTCCGTCTACGGCATCGGCATCCTCCCGCTCGTCATGCCCGGCAAGGGCCCCGACGCCGGCCACATCGACCTCGGCTTCCTCGGCGGCCAGGGGCGCGGCGCGACCCCGTTCAAGAGCCTGCGCTTCGAGAACCCGTACACCGACCGGATCAGCCTGGTGCTGCGGTCGTCCGCCGCGGCCGAGCGCCGGACCGTCGCCGGCGCGGTCACCGAGGAACGGGTCCGCGAGCTGGGGCGGTGCATGGCCGAGGGCTTCACCCGGCTCTACCGCGCCGTCCTCGCCGACCGGGAGGGCTGGACCGGCCTGCTGCGCCGCACCGCCTCCGGCGTACGGGTGCGCTACGTGCACAACCCGACGGCCCTGTACGGACAGACGCTGCGGATGACCTCCGGGCCCGCCGCGCTCGACGGCACCGGCCCCTATCTGGCGCTGCTCAAGCGCGTCGCCATCGCCAGCAAGTCCGGCGACCAGCCGCTGATCCGCTCGGAGATACGCCAGCTCGCGGAGCGGGACGTGCCCTACTTCACGGTGGCGGCGGAGGGCACCGAGCTGTGCGACGGCTCCGGCACACCCGTCGGCTCGTCCTTCGACAGCTCGCCCCTCCAGCAGGCCCTGGACAAGGCGGACCGGCTCTCGGAACCCGACCTGCGCGAGCAACTGCGGCTCATCCACTCCGCGTTCTCCTCCCGCTTCCCCGACAACCACCTCAGCGCCGCGGGCACCGCGCCCGCCGGCGGCCCGGCACCGGACGCCGCGCGGCGGCGCGAGGAGATGACCGCGCTGGTCCGCCGGCTGTCCGACCGGCTCGTCGAGACGTCCCTGCCCGACCAGTTCGCCCATCTGCCCCGCACCTGGATCGGACCCATCGCCTCCGCCGACGCCAACCGGCCCTGGCCGCCCGGTGTCCTCGGCTACGACCTGTACACCGGACGCACCGGCCCGGCCCTGGCTCTGGCCTCGGCGGCCCGGCTGCTCGGCGACGGGGCGTACCGGGAACTGCCCGCCCAGATCTTCTCCACCACCGCCGAGATCCTCGCCACCCGCGGCTACGAGACCCGCAGCGTTCAGCAGGCCGGCTTCGCCGGATACACCGGCATGGCCGGGGTGCTGTTCGCCCTGGCCTCCGCGGGGCGGCTGCTGGACGAGAAGGACTGGGTGACGGCGGCCCAGGGCGCCCTGCCCCTGGTCATGGACCAGATACGGGCGACCCCCGCCGGCCGGCTGCCGCTGGACGTCATCGGCGGGCTCGCCGGAGTGATCCCCTGCGTCACCGCGGTCGGCGGCCCGCTCGCCCCGGCGGCGCTGGCAGAGCTGACCGGGCTGCTCACCCGCCTCCTGCGGGACCCGGCCCGCACCGCCGATCCGCTGTTCGCCCAGTCGGGCTTCGCCCACGGCATCAGCGGCGCCCTGCACGCCCTGTGCCGGACGCGCCCCGCCCTCTCCGGCGACGAGGCGTCGTCGGCGGAGGAGACGGCGGCGGCGCTGCTGGAGCGGCTGCGGCACTTCCACGACCCGGCCGCGGACAACTGGTTCTCCAACACGGCGGGCGAGCGCACCTTCTCCACCGGCTGGTGCCACGGCGCCACCGGCATCGCCCTGGCCCTCGCCGCCTGCGCCGACACCTTCGGCGCGCGCTTCGGCGAGCGCCCCGGCCACGAGGGCTGCGGGCCGCTGCGGGACCGAGCGGCCCGCAACCTGGTCGCCCACGGCTTCGGACGCAACCTCACGTGGTGCCACGGGGACCTGGGCAACCACGACGCCCTGCGCGCCCTCGCGGAAGCGGAGGCGGAGGCGGATGCCGAGGGCGGGACCGGGGGCGGGGCCGGGGCCGGTGGGCCGGACCTGCGGGCCTCTCTCGCCGACGTCGAGGAGCGGTGGCTGCACCCCGACGCCTTCACCCGCAAGATCGACGACAGCACCAGCCGCTACGCGCACACCAGCAGCCTCATGGTCGGCACCGCCGGCATCGTGGTCCACCTGGTGGGCCGGCTCGACCCGGCCGTACGGCTCTCGCCCGTGACACTCACCCTGGAGGACCGGCGATGAGCGGACGACGGGTGCCGACCGTCACCCAGGTCACCCAGACCGAGTGCGGCCTGTGCTGCTGCGTGGCCGTACTGCGCCACCACGGGCGGGCGGAGGACATGACCGAGGCGCGGGACGCGCTCGACGCCGGACGGGACGGCCTGTCGGGCAGGGACCTCGTCCGGTTCCTGACCGAACGCGGCATGCGCGTCAGGTCGTACCGGGTACGCGGGATCGGCGCCCTGGAGAAGTTCACCTCCCCGGTGATCCTCTTCTGGGAGGACCAGCACTTCCTGGTGCTGGAGCGGTTCGACGGCCGGACCGCCGTCGTGATGGACCCCGCGGTGGGACGCCGCCGGATCAGCCGCCAGGAACTGGAGGACGGGTTCAGCTCCATCGCCATCAGCGCGGAGCCGGGACCGGAGTTCGAGCGCAAACGCGCCCGGCCGTTCGCGGACTGGCGTTCCGTGCCGCTCTTCGCGGAGGGGGCGCCCCGGCGCATCGCCCTGGTCGCCCTGCTCTCCCTCAGCGGCTACGGCGCCGTGCTCGGCATCCCGCTGCTGACCGAATGGGCCGTCGACCGGGCGGGCGACTGGCACCGCCCCGTCGATCTCGCCCCGGTCATGGCCGCCGTCGTCGCCGTCGCCGCCGGCTTCTTCGCGATCCATCTCATCAGGGTGCTGATGCTCTCCTCGGTGGTCACCCTGATGGGGCGGCACCTGATGACCCACACCTTCAGCCGGCTGCTCGCCCTGCCGTACCGGTTCTTCACCGTGCGCCAGCCCGGCGAACTGCTGTTCCGGCTCAACAGCGTCAACTCCATCCGCGACCTGCTGTCCTCCCGGATCGCCCAGGGCGTCCTGGACATCGGCACCCTGCTCTGCGTCACCGTCTACCTGTACGTCACGGAATGGCGGCTCGGCGCCGTCGCCACGGTGCTGCTCCTGCTGAACGCCTCCTACCTGGCGATGACCCGGATACGGGTGCTGGAGTCGGCGGAGACCGAGATCTCCCACCTCTCCAAGAGCCAGTCCGCCCAGCTGGACGCCATCGTGTCCATCTCCTCGATCAAGATGGGCGGTTACGCGAAGGAGTTCGTGGACCGGTGGAGCACCACCTACGACGCCTCCCTGGAGGCCATGCGCACCCGGATGCGACTCCAGCAGGGCCGCATCGCGGGTGTCACCACGACCACCCAGATGTTCGGGCCCATCGTGGTGCTGCTGGCGAGCCTCTACTTCGTCAGCCACGGCCGGATCTCGCTCGGCGCCGCCATCGCCGTACAGACGGTGTCCGGCACCTACTTCGCCCTGGCGACCTCGGTGTTCCAGACGTACACCGAGTTCACCGAGGCGTCCCGCTACATGGCCCGGCTCAACGACATCGCCGAGGCCGCGCCCGAGCCGCGCGGCGGCAGCCGCACCCGGCTCCCCGACACCTCGATCGTGCTGGACGACGTCGTCTTCCGCTACACCCGGCACAGCGAACCCGTACTGCGCGGGGTCTCACTGGCCATCGAGCCCGGCTCACGCATCGCCCTGGTCGGGCCGTCCGGGTCCGGGAAGAGCACCCTGGGGCGGCTCATCTGCGGCCTGTACGAGCCGTGTTCGGGCACCGTGCGGTTCGGCGGGCACCCCGCGGCCCAGTACGACCGGGACGCCCTGCGCCGCACCATCGGCTACATCCCGCAGGAAGTGCACCTGCACAACCGCACCGTCCTGGAGAACCTGACACTCGGCCAGGACCTGCCGCTGGAGCGGGTACGGGAGTACTGCGCCGAGGTCGGCATCCTCGACTTCCTCGACGACCTGCCCATGGGACTGCACACCCTGGTCTCCGAGATGGGCGCCAACTTCTCCGGCGGCCAGCGCCAGCGGCTGGCCATCGTGCGGGCCCTGCTGCAGAAGCCGAAGCTGCTGGTCATGGACGAGGCCACGGCCTCCCTGGACACCGTCAACGAGCGCCGGGTCAACGGGATCATCGAGCATCTGGGCGCCACCCAGGTCATCATCGCCCACCGGCTGGCGACCATCCGCTCCGCCGACCGCATCCATGTCCTCGACCGCGGCCAGGTGGTCGAACAGGGCACCCACCACGAACTGCTGAACCGGGGGTCCCTCTACGCCGAGCTGTACGCGGAGCGCACCGAGGACCCCACCCTCGTCCCTGGAGAGCGGTCATGACCCACAACCCCCCGGCCATCGAGGCGTTCCAGCCCTTCTACGCGCACCTGGTCCCCGAGGACACCGTCGCCGACCGCGTCGGCCCGGCGCTCGTCCGGGCGGCCGGGCCCGGACGGGCGGAGCCGCTGCTGCTCCAAGTGCGTGCCGGACTCGTCCGCGCTGTCGAGACGCACGCCTTCCGGACGCTGATCAAGGAGTTCCACGCCTTCCGCGAGGAGGCCGGGCTGCCGGCGTCCACCGGCACCGACACCGCGCTGCGGCGCTTCCGGCTCCGTCTGGAGGACCCGGCCGTCTGCCGGGACATCACCGACCGGCACCCCGTCCTGCGGGACCGGCTGCGCACCGTCGTCGCCAACGGGCTGGACGCCCACGCCGAGGTCTTCGCCGCCTTCGACGCCGACCGCGCGGCCCTGCGGGAGGCCGGCCTGCTGTCCGGCGACGGGACCGGCGTCGCGGACATCTCCGGCACCGGCTCCGACCTGCACAACGACAACCGCCAGGTGGTGCGCGTCCACCTCACCGACGGGACGCGGCTCGTGTTCAAGCCCCGGCCGCTGGGCGCCGACGCGTTCGTCCGCGACCTGTTCGCCGCGGCGGAGCCCCGGCTGCGGCACTCGCTGGCCGACTGCGTGCCGTCCTCCGTCACGGCGGGGGAGCACGGCTGGCAGCGGTACGTGGTCCCGTCCGCGATGGACGGCGCGGACCAGCCCGAGCGCTACTTCTACCGGTTCGGGGCGCTGTGCGCGCTCCTCGGCGCGATCGGGGCCTCCGACCTGCACGACGAGAACCTGCTGGCGGCCGGCGAGCACCCGTGCCTGATCGACACGGAGACCGTGCTGCGGCCGGACCCCGGCGAGGTCCCGGCCTCCCTGCCGAAGACGCTGGTCGACCATCTGAAGCTGTCCGTGGCCTCCACGGTGCTCATCCCGATGGTCGACCCCAACGGAGCCATGGACATGATCGTGGCAGGCGTGGGGGTCGAGGGCGACCAGGCGTCACGGCTGCGGCGGCCCGCCCTCCAGGACACCGGGACCGACAACCTCCACGTCCGCTGGGAGAACCTCGTCTACCGGCACCGCGACAACGTGCCCAGGCTCGGCGCGGACGCGCTGTCCCCCGTGGACCACTTCCCCGCCCTCCTCGCCGGATACCGGGACGCACTCGGGTCGGTGCGCGGCGACGGGCTCGGGGCCGTGCTCGACGCCCACCGGGACATGCCGGTGCGCTGCCTCATCCGCTCCACCATGATCTACTCCCGGTTCCTGGACGCGGCCACCCACCCCGACTACCTCGTCCGGCCCGAGGAGGCCGACCGGCTCCTGCGGCTCCTCGGCAGCTACCCCGAGTACCTGGGCCCCGCGGCGGCGCGGTTCGTCGGCGACGGGGAACGGGCCGCCCTGGACACCGGCAACGTCCCCTACTTCGTCACCCGCGCGGACTCCACCGCACTGGCCGCCGCCGACCGGACCATGCCGGCCGTCTACACGTCGTCCCCGCTGGACTTCGCCCGCCGCGGCCTCGCCGTCAACGGCCGCCGGAGCGACGCCTACCACCACTTCCTCCTGGAGGAGTGCTTCGGCGAACTCTGCGCCGACCGGCCCGGCGGGCTCTCGCCGCACAGCGTCTTCGCCGACGCCTGCCGGGGCGCCCGGCCGGGCCGGTGGTGGCCCGCCATCGCCCGCACGGTGGACGCGGTCGCCGTCCGCCACGACGGCCCGGACGGCCCCGAAACCGGCTGGGTCTCCGGCATCGGCCCGGGCCGCAACGCGCCGACCCTCACGCCGGGCAACTTCATCTCCTTCCACGACGCCGGCGGCATCGTCGCCTTCCTGCGCAACGCCGCCCTGCGGGACCCCGCCCTCGGCCCCGCCGGACGCGCCGCCGAACGCGGCCTGGACGCCCTGCTCGCGGAGTACGGCGACATCCTGCTCCAGGTCCCGGAGGGCATCTTCACCGGCGGGGCCTCGCTGGCCCTGACCCGCCCGGACCGGGACGACCCCGACTGGACGGCGCGGGTACTGGCCCGCATCACGGAGGCGGCACAGGCCGGCACCCTGGAGGCGGACCTGGCCAACGGGCCCGCCGGCACCCTGATGGTGCTGCTGTCGCGGACCGCGGCCGGACGGGAACCGCGGGGGACCAGGGACCTGGCCCGCCTCGTCCGCTCCCGGACCGCCTCCCTCGCGGCGCCCTGGTACGACCTGGCCCACGGCGAACTGGGCCTGCGCTGGGCCGCCGCCCGCACCGGCAGGGTGCTGGACGACCCGGCACTGGGCGCCGCGTCCGCCGACTGGCTGGAGGAACGGCTGCGCACCGGTGACCGCCCCGAGTTCGCCGGATGGTGCAAGGGCGCCGCCGGACTGCTGCTGGCCTCGGCGGAGATCCTGGTCGCGGCCGGCCGGCCCGAACGGCTGGCCGGCGGCACGCTCGCCGCCCTCGTGGACCGGGCGACGGCGGTGCCCGACGGGCCGGTCGACCTGTCCGTGTGCCACGGCACCAGCGGCGCCGTCCAGTCGCTCGTCGCCGCCGCCGGGCTGCTCGGCGAACCGGCGCTCCTGGAACGGGCGGTGGACCTCCAGGAGCGGGCCATCGCCACCGCCGTCCGGCACGGCTTCCATCTCGGCGCACCCGGACGGACCTCCCTGCTCGGCTACATGTTCGGCTGGGCCGGGGTCGGCGACACGGATCTGCTGCTCGCGGCGGCGCTGGAGGACGGGCCGGACGTACCGGTGCCCGTCGCCCTGCGCGTCCCGGCGGACGCGGTCGTGCCGGCCCCCGCCCGGTGAGCGGCCGTACCCGCGCGGGTACGACCCCGGTGACGCGGCGCGGGTCCGGCCGCGGAAAGGAACGGTGATGAAGTACTCCTTGCTGCTGCCCATCGGCCCCACCCGGCCCGAGCAGGTGGTCCCCTTCGCCAATCTGGTGCAGTGGACGGCGGCCGACCGGCTCTGGCTGGGGCAGGGCATGGTGCTGGAGTCGCAGCACCTGGTCAGCTGGCTGGCCGGGCTCGGCATCCGGGTGCCCATCGGCTTCGGCGTCTCACTGATGCCGTTCCGCTCGCCGTACCACGCCGCCGTCGAGGCGCGTTCGGTGGCGATCACCACCGGACGCCCGGCGGTTGCCGGGTTCGGCCCCGGCGCGGTGTCGCTCCAGCGGGGCCTGCTCGGGCGTCCCTACCCGAGCCAGATCGGTGCCGCCAAGGAGTACGTCCGGATCGTCCGGGACCTGGTCGCGGGCCGCACCGCGGAGGCGGAGGGCGAGCACTTCACCGTCTCGGCGGCCCTCATCCCGGCCCTGGCGCCGCCGGTCGCGGTCGGCCTCGGGGTGCTGCGCGAGCGGATGGCGGTCGCGGCGGGCGAGGCCGCCGACGCGGCCGTCACCTGGATGGCCGGCGCCCGGTACCTCGCGGACACCCTGCTCCCGGCGATGCGCGGCGCCGATCGCGAACTCGCCGCCCCGCTAAGGGTGAGCGCCATCGTGCCCTTCGCCCTCGCGGGCCCCGGCCGCGACCCGGTCGCCCTCGCGTCGGCGGCCTGCGGGTCCCACATCCAGCTGCCGCACTACCGGGACACGCTGCGCCGCGCCGGGGTCGAGGTCCGGGGCGCGGCGGACGAGGACGCGCGGGCCCTGGTCGACGCCGGGGTCTTCCTGTACGGGAGCGCCGAGGAGATCCACGGCGCGCTCGGTGAGTTCGCGGCCGCCGGGGTGGACGAGGTGGTGCTGAACGCCACGGGCGTGGCCCTGACGCACGGTCCCAAGGCGGCGGCCGACGATCTGCTGCGGATGCTGCGGGGCGTCACGCCCGACGCGGAGTCAGGGGACGGCGGCCTGCGGTGACGGGACACGGTTCGCGGTGAGATTCTCCGCAGGGCGGGCGGACGTACGTGCCGGGTACGCGGCCACGAGCCGCAGGGCGGCCTCCCGGTCCCAGGCCAGGGCCGCCGTCCGCACCGCCTCGACCTCGGGCGGCAGCGCCAGCCCGAGATCCTCCGCGAAGACCGACGCGCACCGCTCGACGGCGGCCAGCGCCCCGGCCGCGTCACCGGTGACGCAGTGCGTCGCCGCCAGCAGCGTCCACAGCCGCTGCCGGTAGGGGGCCTCGGCGATGACGCTCTCGATGCGGTAGGCCAGCAGCTCCGTGTGCCCGGCCAGCACACAGGCGGTGAAGAGGTCCTGGTGGGCGTCGAGCCGGGCGCAGTCCAGCCCGGCGGCGTGCGCGCCGAACCAGCGGGTGGGCGGCAGCGCGTGGCCGAACGGCCCCCGCCACAGCGCCGTCCCGGCCTCCAGCTCGGTCACCGCCGCGTGCGGCTCGCCCCGCAGCAGCAGCTGCCGGCCGCGCTGCGCGTGCCCGGTGAAGGCGGCCAGGTCCACCTCGTGCGCCTCGGCGCGCAGCACGTAGCCGCCGGCGGGCCCCCGGTAGGTGTGCAGCCGGTCGCTGAGGCCCGGCACCGCGCGGTCGAGGTCGCGGCGCAGCCCGGTCAGATGGCTGCGGATGTTGGCGGTGGCCGAACCGGGCGGCTCGTCCCAGAGGATCTCCATGAGGTCGGCGGTGGCCAGCGGCCGTCCCCGCCGCAGCAGCAGCGCGGTGAGCAGCGCGCGCCGGACGCTTGAGCAGGCCTCGGCCCGAGGGCCCACCTGCACCGGTCCCAGAATCCTGAAGAGCATGCCCCGATCCCCCCTAGCCCGGACTTGGGTCAGGTACCGGGCAGTACTGAGAACAATGGTTCCTGTCACGCGCCGGACAGGTCGGAGAAGCGGGTGTCCGGGGGCAACGGGGCCCGGCGTGGAGCAGCAGGGAGCGGAACGGATCGGCGTTCGAGGGTGGTCACCCGGCCCGGCCAGTCCGCGGAGGGGGCGTCCGTCGTTGCCCCCGCTCTCCCGTACAGAGGCTTCGTGTGCCACTCTCCTCGCTCGCGCGGCCCTCACCATGTCACCGGGTCACGAGGGGGTCAAGGGTGTTGCATCATCCTGCAACGTCCGTGGTCAGGACGGGAGTTGAGTGTCATGGCCACCCATCGCGGTGGCGCGGGGCCTGTTCGTGGAGTGAGTGGGTACGGGCCCCGCGCGCGGCCCGTACCCGGTCGCCTCAGACCTCCAGGTCCGCCTCGATCTTCTTCAGCTGGTGGCGGGCCATGGCCAGGTTGGCGCGCCCGGAGTCCAGCACGAGGTAGAGGAACAGGCCGGTGTTGCCGCGGGACTTGAGCAGCCGGATCAGGTGGTACTGGCTGCCCAGCGTGATCAGGATGTCCTCGATCTCGTCCTGGATGCCGAGGTGCTCCATCGTGCGGAGCTTGGCGCGTACGACATCGGTGTTGCCGGCGGCCGCGACCTCCAGGTTGAAGTCCTTGCCGCCGCCGAGGGTGCCCAGCGCCATGCCGCTCGTGAAGTCGACGAGGGCGACACCGGTGGTGCCCTCGATGGACGACATCGCTTCCTTCAGTGACGCTTCGGTGTTCGCCATGAGTGGTGCTCCCTTTCTCTGACCGGCCGACTGCGGCCGGTTCCGTTGCGTGGTGGGGTGGTGTCGGGGACGCCCGGCCGGTGCGCGGGCGTGGCTCAGACCGGGCGGTGCGGGAGGGTGCCCGGCTGCTGCGGGGGGTGGGGCGCGGGGGCGGGCCGCGGGGCCCGCGCGAGGGCCCGGTCGACGAGTTCGCCGATCCGGGAGCCGGCCCGGCGGCCCTCCAGATGGAGCCGGCCGACGTTGATCCGGTCCTCGGCCAGCAGGGTGAGGACGGCCTGCGAGCCGGCCGCGTACGTCGCGATGTAGCCGGACTCGCCGCGTACGAGCAGTTCCCGGAAGCCGTCGCGGCCGGTGGCCGCGGTCATCCGGACGGCGACGCCGAGCGCGGCGGCGGTCAGCGCGGCGACGCCCTCGGCCTCCACCCCCGGCGTGTCATGGGCCAGGACCAGGCCGTCCGTGCTGGCCGCCAGCGCGCCGGAGAGAAGCGGAACCCGGGCCCGTAACCGCTGGAGCTCGGCCAGGACGTCCTGCGTTTCGGCCTCGGACACCATCAGCTGTCTCCTTCCGGCACGCGTTCTGAGCGCGCGTATCACAGGGCCTCCAATGCGTCTCGGAGCCGGCGCAGCAGGGCGACGTCGGGGTCGGCCGTGACCTCGGGCAGCGCGATCCGGCTCGCCTCCGGCGCCCGCTCCGGGACCGGTTCGACCAGTCCGGCGGCCGTGAGGCGCCGCAGGTCCACCAGGATGTGGAACGCGGACCTGCCCAGCTCCTGTGCGATGCCGGTGGCCGTACGCGCTCCGTCCACGCACTCCAGGACGCGGCGCCGGCCCACCGGCACGGGCGCGTCGGCCGGGCGGCCCGTCCGGCGCAGCGGGGCCGTGTCCACGGCCGGGTCCGGCCAGATCCGGTCCAGCAGTTCCCGGCGCCGCAGCGTCTCGCGCTGCACGGCGTCCACCGGGACCGGGCGCACCGGGCCGATCCAGTGCGCCACGCCGTAGCGGAAGCGCGCCGGGGTCCTGGTCGGGGCGAGGGCGAAGAAGGCGGCGTCGTACAGGGCGCCCAGATGGCACAGCTCCAGCGCGCCGCCCGGCACCCGGCCGCTGTCCACGAGATACCGCCCGACCCGCTGCCCGGCCCCCGCCTCGGCGACCGCGTCCCACCAGCCCTCGTGGCGCAGCGCGCCGCTGCGGGTGAGCAGGACGTCGATGCCGGGGGTCGCCGGGCTCTCGGCGTGGACGACCTCGCCGTCCGCGAGGTACAGCGTGCCCCGGTCCCGAATCAGGGCGCCGGTGGCGCGTTCGGCGGCGAGGCGCTGGAGCATGGGGGAGAGGACGGTGGCGGTGTCGTCCGCGAGGGCGGCGGTCATGCGAGGACCAGCCGTTCGGCGATCTCGCCCAGGCGTATCCGGGCCAGCGCCAGATTGCCCTCCGCGCGGTCGAGCCAGAGGTGGAGGAAGACGCTGCTGTCGAACTCCGTCGCCACGAAGCGCAGGACGTGGTAGCCGGTGCGCGTGGTGACGAGGACGTCCTCGACCGGGGGAGCGCTCCCGGCCTCGGGTAACCCCTCGGCGAACGCGGGCTGTTCGGCCGCCATCCGGGCGACCTCGGCCGTCTCGGCGGCGGTCGCCTCGTGGTCGCCGTTGGGCGATTCGCCGATGGTGCCGAGGGCGAGACCGCTGGTCCAGTCGACGACCGCGGCGCCCCTGGCACCGGGCAGTCTCATGACGTCGAGCAGGCACTCGTCGATTCCGGGCACGCGGATTCCCCTCCGACACGGTGTTCGGCTGTGACCCAGAGGTTACGCATCGTGCTCGCTCCGGGTGGGGGTTCTGGCATTTTCCATCGGTACATGCGGGCGGTTGCCGGAGAATGCGCCGTCGCGAAACGGACGGATCGGCTCCAAGGGGTCTGCGGCCGGGCCTGTTGACTGGAGGTATTCATCCGCCCAAGATGTGAATAGAAAATTCACAGTCGGTACGGACGGCACGACGGCACGACCGTCGCAGTCGCGAGGAGGCATCCGCCATGTCAGGACCCCGCCCCGTACGGGCGCCGCGCGGTACGGAACTGAGTGCCCTGGGCTGGCAGCAGGAAGCCGCCCTGCGGATGCTCCAGAACAACCTCGACCCCGAGGTCGCCGAGCACCCCGACAAGCTCGTCGTCTACGGCGGCACCGGCAAGGCGGCCCGCGACTGGCGCTCCTTCGACGCGATGGTCCGTACGCTGCGCACGCTCAAGCAGGACGAAACGATGCTCGTCCAGTCCGGCCGCCCGGTCGGCGTCATGCAGACCCACGAGTGGGCGCCCCGTGTGCTGATCGCCAACTCCAACCTGGTCGGCGACTGGGCGAACTGGGAGGAGTTCCGCCGCCTGGAGGCGCTCGGACTCACCATGTACGGCCAGATGACCGCCGGTTCCTGGATCTACATCGGCACCCAGGGCATCCTCCAGGGCACCTACGAGACCTTCGCCGCCGTCGCCGCCAAGAAGTTCGGCGGTACCCTGGCCGGCACCATCACCCTGACCGCCGGACTCGGCGGCATGGGCGGCGCCCAGCCGCTCGCCGTGACCATGAACGACGGCGTCGCCATCTGTATCGACTGCGACCCGCGCGCCATCGAACGCCGCATCGAGCACCGCTACCTGGACGTGAAGGCCGACTCCCCGGAGCACGCCCTCCAGCTCGCCGTCGAGGCCCGCGACGCCCGCCGCCCGCTCTCCATCGGCCTCCTCGGCAACGCGGCCGAGCTGCTGCCCCGGCTGCTCGCCGAGGGCGCCCCCATCGACATCGTCACCGACCAGACCAGCGCGCACGACCCGCTCTCCTACCTCCCGGCCGGCGTCGACTTCGACGACATGGCCTCCTACGCCGCCGAGAAGCCCGCCGACTTCACCCTTCGGGCCCGCGAGTCGATGGCCCGGCACGTCGAGGCCATGGTCGGCTTCATGGACGCCGGCGCGGAGGTCTTCGACTACGGCAACTCCATCCGGGGCGAGGCACAACTCGCCGGATACGAGCGCGCCTTCGACTTCCCCGGCTTCGTACCGGCCTACATCCGGCCGCTGTTCTGCGAGGGCAAGGGCCCGTTCCGCTGGGCGGCGCTGTCCGGTGAGGCGTCCGACATCCACAAGACGGACAAGGCACTGCTCGAACTCTTCCCGGAGAACGAGTCCCTGCACCGCTGGATCAGGATGGCCGGCGAGCGCGTCCACTTCCAGGGCCTGCCCGCCCGCATCTGCTGGCTCGGCTACGGCGAACGCGACCGGGCCGGCGAGCGCTTCAACGACATGGTGGCGAGCGGCGAGCTGGCGGCCCCGCTGGCGATCGGGCGCGACCACCTGGACTGCGGCTCCGTCGCCTCCCCCTACCGCGAGACCGAGGCCATGCTCGACGGCTCCGACGCGATCGCCGACTGGCCGCTGCTGAACGCCATGGTCAACGTGGCGTCCGGGGCGTCCTGGGTCTCCCTGCACCACGGCGGCGGCGTCGGCATGGGCCGCTCCATCCACGCCGGACAGGTGACCGTCGCGGACGGCACGGAGCCGGCCGGCGAGAAGATCCGCCGGGTCCTCACCAACGACCCGGGCATGGGCGTCATCCGGCACGTGGACGCGGGCTACGACATCGCCGACTCCGTCGCGCAGGACAAGGGCGTGCGCGTCCCGATGCGGGAGGACGCGTGACACCCGCACCCTCCGGCTTCCGGACCATGTGGGCCGAACTGGCCCCCATCGGCCTGCACGCCGGCAGCGGGGGATACCGGCGCTACGCCTGGACCGGGGCCGACACCGACTGCCGGGCCTGGTTCCGCGAACAGGGCGAGGCACGCGGGCTGACCGTCGAGACCGACCGCAACGGCAACCAGTGGGCCTGGCTCGGCGACCCCCTCGCCGGGGACGCCGTCGTCACCGGCTCCCACCTGGACTCCGTACCGGACGGCGGCGCCTTCGACGGGCCGCTCGGCGTCGTCTCCTCGTTCGCCGCGCTCGACGAACTGCGCCGCCGGGGCGCCACGTTCACCAGACCGCTGGCCATCACCAACTTCGGCGACGAGGAGGGCGCCCGCTTCGGCCTCGCCTGCGTCGGCTCCCGGCTCGCCGCCGGCCAGCTGACCGCCGAGGCCGCGCACCGGCTGCGCGACGCGGACGGCGTCACCCTCCCGCAGGCCATGTCCGCCGCCGGACACGACCCCGACGCCATCGGCCCCGACCCCGAACGGCTCGCCCGGATCGGCGCCTTCGTCGAACTCCACGTCGAGCAGGGCCGCGCCCTGGACCTCTCCGGCGACCCGGTCGGCATCGCCTCCGCCATCTGGCCGCACGGACGCTGGCGGTTCGACTTCCGGGGCGAGGCCAACCACGCGGGCACCACCCGGCTCACCGACCGCCGCGACCCGATGCTCACCTACGCCGAGACCGTCCTCGCCGCCCGCCGCGAGGCCGAACTCGCCGGCGCCCTCGCCACCTTCGGCAAGGTCGCCGTCGAGCCCAACGGGGTCAACGCCATCCCCTCCCTCGTACGCGGCTGGCTCGACTCGCGCGCCGCCGACCAGGACACCCTGGACACCGTCGTCGCCGCCGTCGAACGGGCCGCCCGCGAACACGCCGACCGGGCCGGCATCGACCTCGACGTCGTCCGCGAGTCGTTCACGCCCGTCGTCGAGTTCCGGCACGCCCTGCGCGACGAGCTGGGCACCCTGCTGGAGAAGTCCACCCGCGGCACCGGCCGCCCGGTCCCCGTGCTCGGCACCGGCGCCGGACACGACGCGGGTATTTTGTCCGCCTCCGTGCCGACCGCCATGCTGTTCGTACGGAACCCGACCGGGGTCTCGCACTCACCGGCCGAACACGCCGCCGAGGACGACTGCGCCGCCGGGGTCACCGCACTCGCCGACGTACTGGAAGGTCTCGCGTGCCGCTGACGACGGAGGCGACGGGCGCGCCCGTCACCGAGACGTACTGGCTCTCCCACGCCTGGCTCGGCACCCATGTCGAGCCGGGCGTCGCCCTGGACGTGGCGGACGGGCGGATCGCCCGCGTCCGCACCGGCGTCGACACCGCGCCGCCCGGCGCCACCGCGCTGCGCGGCCTCACCCTGCCGGGCCTGGCCAACACCCACTCGCACGCCTTCCACCGTGCCCTGCGCTCCACCGTCCAGGTCGGCTCGGGCACCTTCTGGACCTGGCGCGAGACCATGTACCAGGTCTCCTCCCGGCTCGACCCCGACAGCTACTACGCGCTCGCCCGCGCCGTGTACGCCGAGATGGCGCTCGCCGGCATCACCGCCGTCGGCGAATTCCACTACCTGCACCACGGCCCCGGCGGCACCCCCTACGACAACCCCAACGCCATGGGCGAGGCCCTGATCGAGGCCGCCCGCGCCGCCGGCATCCGGATCACCCTCCTCGACACCGCCTACCTCTCCGCCGGATTCGGCACCGGCCCCGACGACCACCGCGCCCCCGACCACCACCAGGCACGCTTCAGCGACGGCACCGCCGACGCCTGGGCCGAACGCGCCGCCGGACTCAGGGGCGACGACCACGCCCTCATCGGCGCCGCCGTCCACTCCGTCCGGGCGGTCCCGGCCGCCCAGCTCGCCACCGTCGCCCGCTGGGCCGAGGAACGGCGGGCCCCCCTGCACGTCCACCTCTCCGAGCAGACCGCCGAGAACGACGCCTGCCTCGCCGCCCACGGACGCACCCCCACCCGGCTCCTCGCCGACCACGGCGTCCTCGGACCGCGCACCACCGGCGTCCACAACACCCACCTCACCGACGAGGACATCGCCCTCATCGGCGCCACCTCCACCGGCACCTGCATGTGCCCGACGACCGAACGCGACCTCGCCGACGGCATCGGACCCGCCGCCGCCCTCCAGCACGCCGGCTCCCCGCTCTCCCTGGGCAGCGACAGCCACGCGGTGATCGACCTCTTCGAGGAGGCCCGCGCCATGGAGCTGAACGAACGGCTGCGCACCCGCCGGCGCGGCCACTGGACCGCCGCCGCCCTGCTGCGCGCCGCCTCCGCCGACGGCCACGCCGCGCTCGGCCGGCCCGGCGCGGGCGTTCTGGAGGCGGGCGCCCCGGCCGATCTGGTGACCGTCGCCCTCGACTCCGTCAGGACGGCCGGACCCGTGCCCCGGCTGGCAGCGGAGACCGCCGTATTCGCCGCCTCCGCGGCCGATGTCCGCCACACCGTGGTGGCGGGCCGCCATCTCGTACGCGACGGACACCACACGCTGGTCGACGACGTCCCCCGCGCACTCGCCCGGGCCATCGGCGCGCTGCGCCCCTAGAAGCCGCCCGGCACATCCCCCGAGCAGCCGGCCCGGCGGACGACAGCCCCCGGCCTCCCCCACGCAAGGAGAGCAGCCCCCCGATGACGACGACCGCCATCACCCACATCTCCGCCCTGGTCACCAACGACCCCTCCCTCGGCGACGGCTCCCCCCTCGGGCTGATCCAGGACGCGGCCGTCGTCATCGAGGGCGACCGCGTCGTCTGGACCGGTGCGTCCAGCAAAGCACCCGCCACCGACAACGCCGTCGACGCGGGCGGCCGGGCCGTGATCCCCGGCTTCGTCGACTCCCACTCCCACCTGGTCTTCGCGGGCGACCGCACCCAGGAGTTCAACGCCCGCATGTCCGGCCGCGCCTACAGCGCGGGCGGCATCCGCACCACCGTCGCCGCCACCCGCGCCGCCACCGACGAACAGCTCTCCGCCAACGTCGCCCGCTACCTCGCCGAGGCGCTGCGCCAGGGCACCACCGTCCTGGAGACCAAGTCCGGCTACGGCCTGACCGTCGAGGACGAGGCCCGCGCCCTGCGCATCGCCGCCCGCCACACCGACGAGGTCACCTTCCTCGGCGCCCACATCGTCTCCCCGGACTACGCCGACGACCCGGCCGGCTACGTGGACCTGGTCACCGGCCCGATGCTCGACGCCTGCGCCCCGCACGCCCGCTGGATCGACGTCTTCTGCGAGCGCGGCGCGTTCGACGGCGACCAGGCCCGCGCCATCCTCACCGCGGGCCTCGCGCGCGGCCTGCGCGCCCGCGTCCACGCCAACCAGCTCGGCCACGGCCCCGGCGTCCGGCTCGCCGTGGAGCTCGGCGCCGCCTCGGCCGACCACTGCACCCACCTGACCGACGCGGACGTGGACGCCCTCGCCCAGTCGGACACCGTCGCCACCCTGCTGCCGGGCGCCGAGTTCTCCACCCGCGCCGCCTGGCCGGACGCCCGCAGGCTGCTCGACGCGGGCGCCACCGTCGCGCTCTCCACGGACTGCAACCCGGGCTCCTCGTTCACCTCGTCGATGCCGTTCTGTGTCGCCCTGGCCGTGCGGGACATGGGCATGACCCCGGACGAGGCCGTCTGGTCCGCCACGGCGGGCGGCGCGGCGGCCCTGCGCCGCGACGACGTCGGCCGGCTCGCTCCGGGTGCCCGCGCCGACCTGGTCCTGCTGGACGCGCCGAGCCACGTCCACCTCGCGTACCGGCCGGGCGTGCCGCTGGTCCGCGAGGTGTGGCGGGCCGGGGAGCGCGTGGTGGCCCCGTACGGCGGCTGACGCGGCGAAACGGGAAGGGCCCGCCCCGAGGGGGCGGGCCCTTCCCGTCGGTGGCCGAGCCTCACTCGTCCAGCGTCAGACCCTTGCGCAGCTTGACCAGCGTGCGCGAGAGCAGTCTGGACACGTGCATCTGGGAGATGCCCAGCTCCTCGCCGATCTCCGACTGCGTCATGTTGGCGACGAACCGGAGCGAGAGGATCTTGCGGTCGCGGCCCGGCAGCGCGGCGATGAGCGGCTTGAGGGACTCGACGTACTCGATGCCTTCGAGGCCGTGGTCCTCGTAACCGATCCGGTCGGCCAGCGCGCCCTCGTGCTCGTCCTCGTCGGGCGTGGCGTCCAGCGAGCTGGCGGTGTACGCGTTGCTCGCGGCCATGCCTTCCACGACCTCGTCGTGGCCGAGGCCAAGGCGGTCGGCGAGCTCGCCCACGGTGGGCGCCCTGTCGAGCTGCTGGGCGAGCTCGTCGCCCGCCTTGGCCAGGTCGAGCCGCAGCTCCTGCAGGCGGCGCGGGACGCGCACGGACCAGCTGGTGTCGCGGAAGAAGCGCTTGATCTCGCCGATGATGGTCGGCATCGCGAAGGTCGGGAACTCGACCCCGCGGCTGAGCTCGAAACGGTCGATCGCCTTGATGAGGCCGATCGTGCCGACCTGGACGATGTCCTCCATCGGCTCGCTGCGGGAGCGGAACCGGGACGCGGCGAACTTGACCAGGGCCAGGTTCAGCTCGACGAGGGTGTTGCGTACGTACGAGTACTCCGGCGTGCCCTCGTCGAGGACTTCGAGCCGGGCGAAGAGCGTCTTCGACAGGGCCCTGGCGTCCAGCGCCCCCACCTCGGTGTAGGGCGGGATCTCGGGCAGTCCCTCAAGGCCTTCGAGCCCGTCGGGCGCTTCGGTGTCTGATGCGGTGTGTCCCTGGGGACATGCTGACGGCGCGTCGTGGGTACGCGGTACGTCGAGCCGGGGCGACATGTGGTCTCCTCCATCGTTCTCGGCATATGGCTGCCGATGCCCATACGTGTTCCTGCGGTGAAGCGGCGCCTCCGAAGCCGGTCGTGTCGTTTTGGGGGTCCCTCTACCCTTACCCGCTCGCCACCGCTCGGTACAACCGCCAATTGACGCTATATGTCCGGTTTGTTGAGGTCTTCCGCTACCGCGTGGCGCAGGGAACGCGTACTGTTCCAAGAACATCAGTGACAACTGGCACGCATCCGTGGATGTGGTGATGCGGACAGTGACGAGCGATGAAGAGGGACGGGCATGGACCGCGGGACGGTCGGCAGTGCGAACCGGGGTCGGCTTCAGGTCGAGGCCCGGACCGAGGGGCTCAGCGAGGTGGTGACGCCGGTCGGTGAGCTCGACCACCACACGGCGGATCTGCTGCGCGAGCCGCTGGAGAGCGCGGTCGAGCAGGGGCGCGTGCGCCTGGTGGTCGACTGCTCGCGACTCGACTTCTGTGATTCCACCGGGCTGAACGTGCTGCTCGGTGCGCGCCTCAAGGCGGAGGCAGCCGGGGGAGGGGTTCATTTGGCCGCGATGCAGCCGGTGGTGGCTCGGGTCTTCGAGATCACGGGCGCCGAGGCGGTGTTCACCGTCCATGCCTCGCTCGCCGAGGCCCTGGAGACCTGACCGGACTCCTCCCCGGCCGCACGGGTCCGGTCGCGCGAGTTACGCGATCGGCGAAGGGCCGGGGGGTGTCGTCGCCGTTCGGCCGGGCAGGAGATCTTCCGGCGAGCCCGTTCGGTCCGGCCTTCCGTGCCCGTGCGGTTCCTGTATCAGTGTCCGTATCGGTATGCGTACTCGTATCTGTTCAATCGTTCGTATCTGTCCAATGGCGACATGGTGAATCGGTGAGGTGAAGCGCTGATGAGCACCACCCGGCAGCATCCGCCGGGCGACCTCGGCCGCGAGCCGGAGGGCGCGGGCGTTTCCTCCGCCGAGCCCGTCCGGCCGGACGGGGCCGCCGACCGGCAGTGGCGCACGCTGTCGTTGCGGGAGGCCACCGGCATCGTGCCGACGGCCCGTGATTTCGCCCGTCAGGCGCTGCACGACTGGGGCTGGCTCCCCGCGTCGAGCGCCGACCGCCGCGCCGCCGCGGAGGACGTCCTGCTCGTCGTCTCCGAGCTGGTCACCAACGCCTGCCTGCACGCGGGCGGCCCCGACGAGATCCGGATCGCCCGCAGCCCCAAGGTGCTGCGCGTGGAGGTCGCGGACGGCGGCGCGGGCCAGCCCGCGCCCCGTACGCCGCACCGGGCCGGGCGGCCCGGCGGACACGGCATGTTCATCGTCCAGCGGCTCTGCCTGGACTGGGGCGTCGTACGGGTGCCGGGCGAGCCCGGCAAGACCGTCTGGGCGGAGCTGGCCGCCCCGGCGTGACCCCGCCACCGCACCGGCCGCCGTAACGCGAAAGAGGGGCCGCCGCACCCTTCCGGTGCGGCGGCCCCTCTCGCGTACGGGGACCGGTGCGGTCAGCGCACGTCGCCCATGTGCTGGGCGACCTTCTTGCGGTACATCCAGATGCCCACACCGGCGACGACGGCGAGGATCACCTCGAAGGCGACCGCCCCGGTGGTGTCCAGGTTCACGCCGAGCTGCTTGGAGGTGAGCAGACCGGTCACGGAGTCGCCGGCGGTGACGGCGAGGAACCAGACGCCCATCATCTGCGAGCTGTACTTCGCCGGCGCCATCTTCGTGGTCACCGACAGGCCGACCGGCGACAGGCACAGCTCCGCGACGGTCTGGATGAAGTAGACCGAGACCAGCCACATCGGGCTGACCTTGCCGCCATTGGCGGCGGTGTCGATCAGCGGGATCAGGAAGACCGCGAAGGAGACGCCGATCAGCACGAGGCTGGAGGCGAACTTGACCGCGGTGCTCGGCTCCTTGCCGCGCTTGTTCAGCCACAGCCACGCCGAGGCGAGCACGGGGGCCATCGCCATCACGAAGATCGGGTTCAGCGACTGGTACCAGGAGGTCGGGAAGTCGAACCCGAACAGGCTGTTCGTCGTCGAGTTCTTACCGAAGATCGACAGCGTCGAGCCGTTCTGGTCGTAGATCATCCAGAAGACGGCCGCGACCACGAAGAACCAGATGTAGCCCGACAGCTTGGACTGCTCGGTGTCGGTCAGCTCCTTGTCGCGCTTCATGCGGGCCAGGACGGCGACCGGGATGATCAGCCCGGCCAGGGTGATCGGCAGGACGCCCCAGTCGACGAAGTTGCCGGTGATGCCGAGCAGGCCGTAGAAGACGACCGCGACGATCAGCCAGATCATGCCCTTGCGCAGCGCGGACTGCTTCTCCTGCGCCGTCGCCGGGGTGGTGACGATGTCGCTGCGCGGGCTCAGGTGGCGGGTGCCGAGCATGAACTGGGCGAGACCCAGCGCCATGCCGAGCGCGGCCAGCGCGAAGCCGAAGTGCCAGTTGACCTTCTCGCCGACGGTGCCGATGGTCAGCGGGGCGAGGAAGGCGCCGACGTTGATCCCGATGTAGAAGAGCGTGAAGCCGCCGTCGCGGCGCGGGTCCTCGGGGCCGTTGTAGAGGTGGCCGACCATCGTGGAGATGTTGGCCTTCAGCAGCCCGGAACCGAGCGCGACCAGCGCCAGCCCCGCGAAGAAGGTCGCCGAGTTGGGCACCGCGAGCGTGATGTGGCCGAGGATGACGACGGCGCCGCCGATGGCGACCGTCCGGCGCGGACCCCAGAACCGGTCGGCCATCCAGCCGCCGGGCATGGCGAGCAGGTAGACCATCGCCATGTAGGCGGAGTAGATGGTCGTCGCGGTGGCGGCGTTCATGTGCATGCCGCCGGGCGCGATCAAGTACAGCGGGAGCAGCGCCTTCATGCCGTAGAAGCTGTACCGCTCCCACATCTCCGTCATGAAGAGCGTGGCCAGGCCCCGGGGGTGGCCGAAGAAGGCCTTCTCGCCACCGGCGGTGCTCGACGGGTCCTTCGTCAGGCTGGACGCCATGATCGATCCTTGTGTGCTCGGGACGCGGCGCCGCGAAGAGGCGGGTCCGCGCCCGGTGGGGGGAGGCCGGCACCGCCGCGGGCACGCCCTCCGCGACGGGATCCACGCCCGGAGGCGCCGTCATCGGCGATCCGGGCCCGGCCCACAGGTCATTCACTGAGGTACTTCCGGGCCGGCGGGTACCGGCCCCGCACACAAAAGAGACCTTTGGCGCTCAGAGCAGCCCAAAGGTCCTTGAGTAGTGCAATAGGCGTTGGGCCACCATACGGCATGACAGAGAGCGATATGGAAGGACTTGAGAGATGGATCACAGGTGTGGGCATGATCGCGCTCGCACATTCCAAGGTCTGCCCCCGCTCCGGGAGGTGACCCGCAGGGCTTGCGGATCACCTCCCGCCTCCTACCCCGCGCGGACTACCATCAGTGCATGACCCGTGTACTGCTCGCCGAGGACGACGCATCCATCTCGGAACCGCTGGCCCGCGCCCTGCGGCGGGAGGGTTACGAGGTCGAGGTGCGGGAAGACGGCCCGACCGCGCTCGACGCCGGTCTCCAGGGCGGCATCGACCTGGTCGTGCTCGACCTGGGGCTGCCCGGCATGGACGGCCTCGAAGTCGCCCGCCGGCTCCGTGCCGAGGGTCACACCGTGCCGGTCCTGGTGCTGACCGCCCGCGCCGACGAGGTGGACACGGTCGTCGGGCTCGACGCCGGCGCCGACGACTACGTCACCAAGCCCTTCCGCCTCGCCGAACTGCTCGCCCGCGTCCGGGCCCTGCTGCGGCGCGGCGCCGCCGAGCCCGCCCCCCAGCCCGCCACGCACGGCGTCCGCATCGACGTCGAATCGCACCGGGCCTGGATGGGCGAGGAGGAACTGCAGCTCACCGCCAAGGAGTTCGACCTCCTGCGCGTCCTCGTACGGGACGCCGGCCGGGTCGTCACCCGCGACCAGCTGATGCGCGAGGTCTGGGACACCACCTGGTGGTCCTCCACCAAGACCCTCGACATGCACATCTCCTGGCTCCGCAAGAAACTCGGCGACGACGCGGCCAACCCGCGCTACATCGCCACCGTCCGGGGCGTCGGCTTCCGCTTCGAGAAGAGCTGACGACCGGCGAGCCGCACGAGCTGACGCCCCCGCGCCAGCAGCCCGAGCCGACGACGTACAGAAGCAGGCATGCGCCGACGACTGATCAACTCCACCCTCGCCGTCGTGCTCGTGGTGATCGCCGTCTTCGGCGTCTCCCTCGTCATCGTCGAGACCCGCACCATCAGCAGCAGCGCCCAGGAGAGCGTCGACTCCGAGGCGCTCCGGCTGATCAGCGTCATCGAGAGCCGGCTCCTCGGCGAGGAGCGGATCAACCCCGAAGTGCTCGCCGAGCAGATCGACAGCAAGCGCTACGCCCTGGTCAAGATGGCGGGCCGGGCCCCCATCGAGGTCGGCGAGCGCCCCACCGGCAGCGTGATCACCGCCACCGAGACGGGCGAGCACGGCGAGCGGGTCACCGTCGAGGAGTCCCGCTCCGCCGTCACCCGAGAGGTCGGCCGCACCCTGATGATCATCGGCGCGGTGGCGCTGCTGGCCATCGTCTCCGCCGTCCTCCTCGCCGTGCGCCAGGCCAACAAGCTCGCCTCGCCGCTCACCGACCTCGCCGAGACCGCCGAACGCCTGGGCTCCGGCGACCCCCGCCCGCGCCACAAGCGGTACGGGGTGCCCGAGCTGGACCGTGTCGCCGACGTCCTCGACGCCTCCGCCGAACGGATCGCCCGCATGCTCACCGCGGAGCGCCGGCTCGCCGCCGACGCCTCCCACCAGCTGCGGACCCCGCTCACCGCGCTGTCCATGCGCATCGAGGAGATCTCGCTCACCGACGACCCGGAGACCGTGAAGGAGGAGGCGCACATCGCGCTCGCCCAGGTCGAACGGCTCACGGACGTGGTGCAGCGGCTGCTCACCAACGCCCGCGACCCCCGGACCGGCTCGGCGGTCGTCTTCGACCTGGACGAGGTCGTCAAGCAGCAGATCGAGGAGTGGCGCCCGGCCTACCGGGGCGAGGGCCGCGCCATCGTGTGCTCGGGCAAGCAGGGGCTCAGCGCCGTGGGCACGCCGGGCGCGGTCGCCCAGGTCCTGGCCGCGCTGATCGAGAACTCCCTGATGCACGGGCGGGGCACGGTCGCCCTGCGCACGCGGGTCACCGGCAATCAGGCGGTGATCGAGGTGACGGACGAGGGCCCCGGCGTCCCGGCCGACCTGGGGGCGCGGATCTTCGAGCGGACCATCAGCGGCCGCAACTCCACGGGCATCGGCCTCGCCGTCGCCCGCGACCTCGCCGAGGCGGACGGCGGCCGGCTGGAACTCCTCCAGCAGCAGCCCCCGGTCTTCGCCCTCTTCCTGAGCCGCATGGCCCAGAGCCGGACGGAAGCGGAAACGGAACGTCCGGTGAGGTAGCCCTACCGCCGTGCCGCATCCGCCTCGCGCACCGCCGGGGCGGGCACGGTCACCAGGGCTCCTTTGTCAGCAGCCGCCTCCGGCGCGGGCAGCGCCTTGAAGACCCACGTCCGGTAGGACCAGAAGCGGAACAGCGTCGCGACACCGATCCCGACGATCTTGAAGACGTTGCTCTGCACCGGGGTGTCCCAGCCGAACCCGTACGTCGCCACGTACAGCACTCCCGTCTCGATCACCGCGCCCGCCGCGCTGAACAGCAGGAACAGGGTCAGCTCGCGGGTGCGGCCGGTCTTGTCGCGGTCGCGGTACGTCCAGTGGCGGAAGCCCACGTAATTGCAGAGGATCGCGACGAACGTGGCGAGCAGCCCGGCCCGCACGGTCGGGATCTCCGTGTAGCGCCACAGCAGGTTCGACACGACGATGTTGACCACCAGGCCGACAGCGCCGACCACGCCGAACTTGGCGACCTCCCGGGCCAGCGACTCCAGCCGGGCCCGCAGTGCGCCTCGCTCGCTCATGTGATCGCTCAGTCCGTCCGTAGGTCCCGCTCCATGCTCCGTCAACCCGGCCATGCTAACCAGGACACCCGCCGTACGCCTGTGCGTACGGGAACGTGTGCGGCCGGCCCCGCCCCCTGCCCGGAGCCGCCGGCGGGCGGTGCGGATACCCTGGGAGCGTGACGTTCCCGGTAGTCGGCATGGTCGGTGGCGGTCAACTCGCCCGAATGACCCACGAGGCGGGCATCCCCCTCGGCATCAAGTTCAAGCTCCTCAGCGACACCGCTCAGGACTCAGCGGCCCAGGTGGTGGGCGAGGTCGTCGTCGGCGACTATCGCGACCTGGAGACGCTGCGGGCCTTCGCGCGCGGCTGTGACGTGATCACCTTCGATCACGAGCACGTGCCCACCGAGCATCTGCGGGCCCTGGAGGCGGACGGCATCCCCGTCCGCCCCGGCCCCGACGCCCTGGTGCACGCCCAGGACAAGGGGGTGATGCGCGCGAAGCTCACCGAGATCGGCGCGCCCTGCCCCCGCCACCGCATCGTGGCCGACCCGGCCGACGTCGCGGCCTTCGCCGGGGAGGCCGGGGGCTTCCCCGTCGTCCTGAAGACCGTGCGCGGCGGCTACGACGGCAAGGGCGTCTGGGTGGTCCGCTCCGAGGCGGACGCCGCCGAGCCGTTCCGGGCCGGGGTCCCGGTCCTGGCCGAGGAGAAGGTCGACTTCGTACGGGAGCTCGCGGCCGACATCGTCCGCTCGCCGCACGGCCAGGCCGTCGCCTACCCGGTCGTCGAGTCCATCCAGGTGAACGGCGTCTGCGACACGGTCATCGCCCCGGCCCCCGACCTGGACGAGGAGCTGGCGGGCGAGGCCCAGCAGCTCGCGCTGCGCATCGCCGCCGAGCTGGGCGTCGTCGGCCACCTCGCGGTGGAGCTGTTCGAGACCAGGGACGGGCGCATCCTCGTCAACGAGCTGGCCATGCGCCCGCACAACTCCGGCCACTGGACCATGGACGGCGCGATCACCTCGCAGTTCGCCAACCACGTCCGGGCGGTCCTGGACCTCCCGCTCGGTGACCCGCGCCCCCGCGCCCCCTGGACGGTCATGTGCAACGTCCTGGGCGGCGACTACCCGGACATGTACCAGGGCTATCTGCACTGCATGGCGCGCGACCCGCAGCTCAAGATCCACATGTACGGAAAGGACGTGAAGCCCGGTCGCAAGGTCGGCCACGTCAACACCTACGGCGACGACCTGGCGGACGTGCGCGAGCGCGCCCGGCACGCGGCCGACTATCTGCGAGGAACGATCACCGAATGACTTCCCCCGCCTCCACCGCACCGGTCGTCGGCATCGTCATGGGCTCGGACTCCGACTGGCCCGTCATGGAAGCGGCGGCCAAGGCCCTCGACGAGTTCGAGATCCCCTACGAGGTCGACGTCGTCTCCGCCCACCGCATGCCCCGCGAGATGATCGCGTACGGCGAGAACGCGGCCGGCCGCGGCCTCAAGGCGATCATCGCGGGCGCGGGCGGCGCCGCCCACCTGCCCGGCATGCTCGCCTCGGTCACCCCGCTGCCCGTCATCGGCGTACCGGTCCCGCTGAAGTACCTCGACGGCATGGACAGCCTCATGTCCATCGTCCAGATGCCCGCCGGCATCCCCGTCGCCACGGTCTCCGTCGCCGGCGCGCGCAACGCCGGACTGCTGGCCGTCCGCATCCTGGCCGCGGCCGACCCCGAGCTCCGGGACCGGATGACGGAGTTCCTGGGCGACCTGAACGACCAGGCGACCGAGAAGGGCAAGCGGCTGCGCCAGAAGGTGGCCGGCACGGAGTCCTTCGGCTTCGGGAAGTAGGCGCCGTGACGGACCGACTGGACCGGGCGCGGGAACTCCTCGCCGAGTACCCCGTGGTCGACGGCCACAACGACCTGCCGTGGGCGCTGCGCGAGCAGGTCGGCTACGACCTGGCCGCACGGGACATCGCCACCGACCAGTCGGCCCACCTGCACACCGACATCCCCCGGCTGCGCGCCGGGGGCGTCGGCGCCCAGTTCTGGTCCGTCTACGTACGCTCCGACCTCGCGGGCGACGCCGCCGTCAGCGCGACCCTGGAACAGATCGACGCCGTCGCCGAACTGCTCGACCGCTACCCGGCCGACCTGCGGCGCGCCCTGACCGCCGACGACATGGAGGCCGCCCGCGCCGAGGGCCGGATCGCGTCCCTGATGGGCGCCGAGGGCGGCCACTCCATCGCGAACTCGCTGGGCACCCTGCGCGGCCTGTATGCCCTGGGCGTCCGCTACATGACGCTCACCCACAACGACAACATCGCCTGGGCCGACTCCGCGACCGACGAGCCCGGCGTCGGCGGCCTCTCGCCCTTCGGCCACGAGGTCGTCCGCGAGATGAACCGCACCGGCATGCTGGTGGACCTCTCGCACGTCGCCGCGACGACCATGCGGGACGCGCTGGCCACCTCCGTCGCGCCGGTGATGTTCTCGCACTCCTCGTCGCGCGCCGTCTGCGACCACCCGCGCAACATCCCGGACGACGTGCTGGAACTGCTCCCGGCCAACGGCGGCATCGCCATGGCCACCTTCGTCCCCAAGTTCGTCCTGCCCGAGGCCGTCGCCTGGACGCAGGCCGCCGACGAGAACCTGCGCGCCCACGGGCTGCACCACCTGGACACCACCGCGCGCGCCATGGAACTGCACGCCGCGTTCGAGGCGGCCCAGCCCCGCCCGGTCGCCACGGTGGCCACCATCGCCGACCACCTCGACCACATGCGCGACGTCGCCGGCATCGACCACGTCGGCATCGGCGGCGACTACGACGGCACCGCCTTCCTCCCGCACGGCCTGGAGAGCGTCGCCGGCTACCCGAACCTGGTCGCGGAGCTGATGCGCCGCAACTGGTCCGCCGCCGACCTGGCCAAGCTCACCTGGCGCAACGCCGTACGGGTGCTGCGCGCCGCCGAGGACGTGGCCCGCGAGCAGCGGGCGCTGCGCGGCCCGTCGCACGCGAGGATCGAACAGCTGGACGCCCCGGCGGCCTAGGGGGCGATTTCAGCAGGCGCAGAGGCAGAACGGGTGCCCCGCCGGGTCGGCATACACCCGGAAGGAGCGCTCCCGGTCCTCCGCGTCCAGCACCGTCGCGCCCAGCGCCAGCACCTCGCGCTCCGCCGCGTCCAGATCCGCCACCTTCAGGTCCAGATGGACCTGCTGCGAGGCGTCCGCGCGCGGCCACTTCGGCGGTACGAAGCCGGGCGCGGCCTGGAAGGCGAGCGGGGCGCCGGCGCTTCCTTCGAGGTCCACCCAGTCCTCCTGCCGCCGGACCTCGCCGCCGAGCAGCGCGGCGTAGAAGTCCGCCAGGGCGACGGGGTCGGGACAGTCCAGGACGACGGCACCCACTGTGGCCAGAGCCATGTTGCTTCCTCCTCGGGCAGACTACGGACAGGCGGTTACCGCTTGAACCGATCAACCGGTAACCGTTACTGCATGCTCCCCCATGGGCGGTAACGTCGCAACCATGAATGAGAGGGATTCCGCGCCCGGTGGGCTCGCGCTGGTCGAGGCGCTGGTCAACACCCTGGACGTCGAGACCGGCGCGGACAGCCTCGACACGGCGGAGGGGCGTGCCCCCTTCGCCCTCGCGGAGCCCGACCTCCCGGCGGCCCGCGTGCTGCGCGAGGCCCTGCGCGCCGCCTGCCTGGCGCACGCCGGACACTGCTCGGACGACAGCCCGCTGTGCGAACTGGACCGGCTGCTCGCCGAGGCGCCGCTTCGGGTCACGGTGGACGCGGCGGGCGTGGCGGCGCTGCGCCCGGTGCAGGAGCCGCCGGGGCTGACGGCGCGGATCGCCGCCGCGGTCGCCGCCGCGGCGGCGGACGGCACCTGGGCCAGGCTCAAGGCGTGCGAGGCGGCGGACTGCCGCTGGGCCTACTACGACCGCAGCCCGGCGGGGCGCCGCCGCTGGTGCTCGATGTCGGTGTGCGGGGCGCGCGCGAAGATGCGTACGTACCGGGCGCGTCGCGGCTGAGAAGAGGGGCCGGGCGGCGCGGTCAGGCGGTGGGACGGTGGGGCGGTCAGGCGGTGGGGCGGCCCATCGCGCGGAACGTCCAGCCGGCCTCGCGCCACACGGCCGGGTCCAGCGCGTTGCGCCCGTCGAGGATGATCCGGCGGCCCGCGACCGCGCCCAGCGCCTCCGGGTCCAGCTCGCGGAACTCCCGCCACTCCGTCAGATGCAGGACGACGTCGGCGCCGCGCACCGCGTCGAGCGCGCTCTCCGCGTAGCCGAGGGTCGGGAAGAGCCGGCGGGCGTTGTCCATGCCCTTGGGGTCGTAGACGGTGACCTGGCCGCCCTGGAGGTGGACCTGCCCCGCGACGTTGAGCGCGGGCGAGTCCCGTACGTCGTCCGAGTCCGGCTTGAACGTGGCGCCGAGCACGGCGACCCGCCGGCCGAGGAAGGAGCCGCCGCCCACGGCCTCGCGGGCCAGCTCCACCATGTGGCCCCGGCGGCGCATGTTGATCGAGTCGACCTCGCGCAGGAAGGTCAGCGCCTGGTCGGCGCCCAGCTCACCGGCGCGGGCCATGAAGGCGCGGATGTCCTTGGGCAGGCAGCCGCCGCCGAAGCCGATGCCGGCCCGCAGGAACTTCTTCCCGATGCGGTCGTCGTGCCCGATGGCCTCGGCGAGCTTGGCCACATCGCCGTCGGCGGCCTCGCAGACCTCCGCCATGGCGTTGATGAACGAGATCTTGGTGGCCAGGAAGGAGTTGGCGGCCGTCTTCACCAGCTCGGCGGTCGGGTAGTCCGTCACGACGAACGGGGAGCCCTCCGCGACCGGGACGGCGTACACCTCGCGCAGCAGCTTCTCGGCCCGCTCGCTGGTCACGCCGACGACGATCCGGTCCGGGTGCAGGGTGTCCTGGACGGCGAAGCCCTCGCGCAGGAACTCCGGGTTCCAGGCCAGCTCCGCGCCGGCGCCCACGGGGGCCAGCTCCGCGAGCCGGGCGGCGAGGCGGGAGGCGGAGCCGACGGGCACGGTGGACTTGCCGACGACCAGGGCGGGCCGGGTCAGCAGCGGCGCCAGCGAGTCGAAGGCGCTCTCCACGTACGTCATGTCGCAGGCGTACTCGCCGTGCTTCTGCGGGGTGTTCACGCAGACGAAGTGGACGTCGCCGAACTCGGCGACCTCCTCCCACGAGGTGGTGAACCGCAGCCGCCCGCTGGCCCCCTCGACGCCCACGACATGCCGCCGCAGCATCTCCTCGAGACCGGGTTCGTACATCGGCACCCGGCCGGCGGACAGCATCTCGATCTTCTCGGGCACCACGTCGAGCCCCAGGACCTCGAAGCCCAGCTCCGCCATGGCCGCGGCATGGGTGGCCCCCAGGTAGCCGGTGCCGATCACGGTGATCCTGGTGAGGGCCATGAGGTGCTCCTGTGAGACGCGGACGGGCGGGCGGACGGGCATGCGGACGGGCACGCGGGGAATGAGCATAGTCCGGGCCGCGGAACCCCTGTTTTCCGGCTGTCGCGCAGCTCACGGCCCGAGCGCGTATGCCGGGGGCGGGTCGAACGCCTAAAATTGGGTTACTTAACGGTAGTTAGCACCCTGGGGAGTGAGCGTCTTGGCGGGTTCGACCGATTTCGACCTGTACCGTCCGGCCGAGGAGCACGAGCTGCTCCGTGAGACGGTGCGTGCGCTCGCCGAGGCGAAGATCGCCCCGCACGCGGCCGCGGTCGATGAGGAGGCCCGCTTCCCGCAGGAGGCGCTGGACGCCCTGACCGCCGCCGATCTGCACGCGGTGCACGTACCGGAGGAGTACGGCGGCGCCGGCGCCGACGCGCTCGCCACGGTCATCGTGATCGAGGAGGTGGCCCGTGCCTGCGCCTCCTCCTCCCTGATCCCGGCCGTGAACAAGCTCGGCTCGCTCCCGGTCGTCCTGTCCGGCTCCGAGGCCCTGAAGAAGAAGTACCTGGGCCCGCTGGCCAAGGGCGACGGCATGTTCTCGTACTGCCTCTCCGAGCCGGACGCGGGCTCCGACGCGGCCGGCATGAAGACCCGCGCCGTGCGCGACGGCGACTTCTGGGTCCTCAACGGCGTGAAGCGCTGGATCACCAACGCGGGCGTCTCCGAGTACTACACGGTCATGGCCGTCACCGACCCGGAGAAGCGCTCCAAGGGCATCTCGGCCTTCGTCGTCGAGAAGTCCGACGAGGGCGTCTCCTTCGGCGCGCCCGAGAAGAAGCTCGGCATCAAGGGCTCCCCGACCCGCGAGGTCTACTTCGACAACGTCCGCATCCCCGCCGACCGCATGATCGGCGAGGAGGGTACCGGCTTCGCCACCGCGATGAAGACCCTGGACCACACCCGCATCACCATCGCGGCCCAGGCCCTCGGCATCGCGCAGGGCGCCCTCGACTACGCCAAGGGCTACGTCAAGGAGCGCAAGCAGTTCGGCAAGCCGATCGCCGACTTCCAGGGCGTCCAGTTCATGCTCGCCGACATGGCCATGAAGCTGGAGGCCGCCCGCCAGCTCACCTACGCGGCCGCCGCCAAGTCGGAGCGCGTCGACGGCGACCTGACGTTCTTCGGCGCCGCCGCCAAGTGCTTCGCCTCCGACGCCGCCATGGAGATCACCACCGACGCGGTCCAGCTCCTCGGCGGCTACGGCTACACCCGCGACTACCCGGTGGAGCGCATGATGCGCGACGCCAAGATCACCCAGATCTACGAGGGCACCAACCAGGTCCAGCGCATCGTCATGGCCCGCAACCTGCCGTAGCAGGGTTACAGCCACTGACCTGCACATACAACGCGGCCCCCGGCGCGACGCCGGGGGCCGGGCAGGCCAGGTCCGGTGCGGCACGGTTCGGAGAACACGTCACCAGAGCTACGGACAGAAATGCCGGCCTCTCCAGGTAGAAGCCGTGGGACACGTCTCCACCCCGGCCCAGCCGATCGGCAGCAGAGCGGACCAGCAGCGCCAGCCGCGTACTGTCGCGGTCCGACTCGGAGGAGAACCGGGGCGCGTACTCCGCCAGTTGTCGCCCGAGCCATTCCGCCGCTTCCTTCGGCTCCCCCCAGGCGCCCCGCACGAGCTTCGCGGGTTTGATCAGCCAGTGGGCTGTTTCCAGCGGTGGCAGGTCCACGATTGGGAACTCCGCCTTCACTTCCTTGTATCGCTGGGCAAGCTCCGGCCTGTCGGCCGGTGGTGGATCGGGGTGCGGCGGCCGCCTCAGCGCCTCGTCATCGAACCGTTGCTTGGAGCCGACCCACAGGTAGCCGTGGTGGTGCAACTGTCGTCCCGTTCAGTGCAAGAAGAGGAGGGGCGCCCAACCGGTCCTGCCTCTCGGGGGAGCCAGGACCGGGGGCGTCATGGACGGGCGTCAGGCGGACAGGCCGAAGCGGGCCGGGTCGATACCGGCCGCGTTCAGTTCCTCGGTGGTGAAGCGCAAAGGCTCCGCACCGGGGCGCTTGCTGTCGCCCATCGCCCATGCCTGGGGGCCGATCTTCGCCAGCGTGGCGCAGGACTCGCCATCCGGATGCGTGCTGCCCCCGCACGCCTTGTAGAACGTGGCGCCGTCGATGGGCAGGCTGTACAGGTCGGTTCCGGGCATGGGTGTGCCTTCCTGTGGGATCAGTGCTGGGGGCAGAATTTCCATGTCTGCCCCATGCCGCCGTCCTTTCGGTCGGCACGAGTACATCCTCGGGCCGTCACCGAGGAACCTCTAGCCCGATTCCTGTTGCCTCAAGAAGTCGTCCCGGAGCCCCGCGACGAAGCGCCGCATTTCCTCGCCCGTGACGGCCGCGCCCTCGAAGCCGTCGAACTTGTTCAGGTACAGCTCGACGTCCTTGGCTTCCGTAGTGGTGATCTCTGCGTGAGGGATCTCGATAATGGCCAGGTTGGTGTCGAAGAGAACGAACGAGGAACTGGGCAAGTCGGTCATGGGTGCCGATAGAGGGAGTACCCCGATGCTCACGTTCGGCATTCTCGACATGGTGATGAGCTTGTCCAGCTGCGCTGCCAGCATCGAAGGGCGAACGATTTTCCATCTGAGTACGGACTCGGTGACCACGAACCGAAAGGTTCGGGCGGTGTCGTGCAAGACCTCTTGCCGGAGCAGACGTGCGCCCATCATCTTCTCCAGGGCACCTTGCGTGTACCCGTGTCTGCTAAGAATGGCGCGGGCATACTCGGGGGTCTGGAGTAGGCCGGGAAAGCACGACGGCTGAAACAGCCGCATGAGGCTCGTTTGAGCTTCAATCGCCCGGATCTCGTCCTGGTGCTTGTGGAGCCCGGTACGCCGCAAGATGCGCCATGCCGTCGCCTCCGTGGCCGCCTTGCGGGCAGCTTCGGTGAGTCGGGCCTTGACCTCCTCCGAGACCTCCAAGGCCGTGAGGATGCGCTCCACGTCCATCACGCTCGGCGCAAGCGCTTCGTTCTCGATCTTGCTGAGCTTGCTCGGAGACATGACAGCGCTACGGGCGACCGCCTTGGCCTGCCTTCCGCCGGCCTCTCGCAGTTCCCGCAGCGCCCGACCGATATTGATGTTGTTCACGCCGGCTTGTGCTGCTCCCACCAGTCGCGGAACGGCACAGCGTTACTCATGGCTGCGTCTCGACGCTCCAGCCATTCCCGCGCCTGCTCCTCGGGGATCAGTTCTGCGCCCAGGAACTCTCCACCGCCGCCGTACTGCATAGTCACGACCGAGCGTTCATCGAAGGCCCAGAAGTCCGGCACACCCTCCAGCGGGTTCGGCTGTTCGGTGGTGTCGAGGATGAAGAACTTCTCCCCGGCTTCTTGGTTCCGGGCGTAACCCCAACCGAGCTCGAACCGCAGGTAATCACTCAGGGGGCGAGCCAGGACGTGCACGCGGTACATGCGCTTTCCGGCTTGCGTGGCATCTCGTACGGTCGTGACCCAACCGGCTGACTTGTACTCTTCCGGCTGCGGCCTACCGGCCAAGAATGCGTGGTAGGCGTCGACCCCGCCCGATTTGCTGTAATCGTCCAGGGTCTCCAGCCGGAACGCTTCCCGCTGAAACTCAGTGAAGAGCTTTCCGAATTCGTCAGGCGAGATGTTCACGGGCCACCCTCAGAATCAGCGACATAGGGACACGCACGGCGGTTTCGTTGTTCGGTAGCTGCATGGTGGTGAGCGCTTCCTCGTCATCCACCTTGAAGCCCTGCACTAAAACGCTCCCTGTCCCCTCTATCGCCCACACGGTCGGGCACGGCCCCTCGTCGCACTCGCTTGCGAGTTGGTTGAGCTTCACTGGCTGACCCCCTGCGTAGGCTGGCGTCCTGTTCGATCCTCGCGACGCCGTGACAGACGGGTCAAGGCGGCCCAGTTGAGAGAACAGGAAACTCGGCATGCGTGCTGCGCGTTTTGGTGCGAACGACGGCCCCGGCGGCCGGGGTTCGCGCCGTTGTTAGGCTGCTGTCGCGGTCGGTGCGGCACGGTGGGGGAGCGGGGCGAGACCAGGTGACGGAGATATTCCAGCCACTTCAGGAGACCGACCCGGTGGTGGTGGGCGGCTACCGGCTTGCCGCCCGGCTGGGCGCGGGCGGCATGGGCCGCGTCTACCTCTCGCACACCGAGGGCGGCCGGCCGGTGGCGATCAAGGTCGTACGCCCGGAGCTGGCCGACGACCCGGACTTCAGGAAGCGGTTCCGCCGGGAGGTCCGGGCGGCCCGCCGGGTACGCGGCGCGTACACGGCCGAACTGCTGGACGCCGACCCGGACTGCGCGCAGCCCTGGCTGGCCACGCTGTACGTGCCCGGCCCCTCCCTCTCCCAGGCCGTGGCCCGGCGGGGCTCGCTGCCGGTGCCCGCCCTGTTGTGGCTGATGGCGGGCACGGCCGAGGCGCTCCGGGCCATCCACGCCGAGGGCATCGTCCACCGCGACCTGAAGCCGTCGAATGTGCTGCTGGCCTCGGACGGCCCGCGTGTGATCGACTTCGGCATCGCGCTCGCCGCCGACGCGACGGCGTACACGGCGACGGGACACCCGCTCGGCACACCCGCGTACATGGCCCCGGAACAGGCGTCCATGCAGCCGATCACGGCGGCGACCGATGTCTTCGCCCTCGCCCAGACCGCCGCGTTCGCGGCGTTGGGCAGGCCGCTCTACGGGGACGGCCCCGGCGTCGACGTGCTGTACCGGATCGTCCACTCCGAGCCCGAACTGGCCCCGCTCCCCGAGCCGTTGCGGCCCCTGTTCGCCCGGTGCCTGGCCGCCGACCCGGCGGAGCGGCCCGCTCCGGCGGAGATCGTGGACTGGTGCAGGCAACGGCTGGGGGCGGTCGCCGAGGCGGACGGGGTGCCCGCCGTGTGGCGGGAGATCGGCGGACCGGAGAGCGAGGTCCCGCCCCCGGTGCCCGAGGCGACCCCGGCGCAGCCGGAGCCACCGGCCGGGCCCGCGACGCCCGGACCGGCGCAGGACGGGCGCCGCGCCCGCAGAAGGCGCGCGGCGCTGGTGTCGGCGGTCGGCGCGGTGAGCGCGCTGCTGGCCGCGGTCCTGGCCTGGCAGACCGTGGGCCCCGGCGGCGGCGACGCACACCGGGACACCGCGGGGACCCCGGCCGCCCCGGCCGCCCCGAGCAAGGACACGGACACCGGGGGCGCCACGCGAAAGGCATCCCCGACACCGACTCCGACGCCGACCCCGTCCCCCTCGCCCAGCGAGCCGCTCCCCGAGCCGTACCCGATGGTCATGCTCAGCGCGCAGCGCTCACTGAACCTCGCGGACCCGGACGTGCCGCTGACGAGCGGCAAGGGCGAGGTCCGCTTCGGCTGCGGGACGAACGGCTGCGCGCTGATGAGCGACGCGAGCGTATTCGCCCAGCCGAGCGACAAGCCGGGCACCACGCTCGACGACTGCCGCCAGCGGTTTACCTACGAGAAGGCGCACCGCCTTCCCACCGCCGTCGTCGCCAACGGAAGCGAGATCTGCATCAAGAACCCCTCGGGGGACATCGCGCTGTTCGTGATCGCGACGAAGTCGACCGCGGTCCCTGCGAGCGCCTTCCTTCTGGGCGACATCACGGTCTGGCGAGGAGCGGTCGAGCGAGGATCGGTCGAGCAAGGAGCGCTTTAGCGCCCGCGCAGACGGTTCCAGAACCCCGGCTTCCCGGTCTCCGCAGGACGGGCCGGCCGGACGTCGAGCGACCAGTCCCCGTCCCCTTCGACGACCCCCAGCACCAGCGGCCCTTCGGGGAGCGCCCCTGCGGCCTCCGGGCGCCGGTCCGCCTCGCTCACCAGCGTCTGCGGGTACGTGGTGGCGCCGCCGGGGCGACGCGGCCTGTGGCCCTCGACGCGCAGCGACCCGCTCCCCGCCGCCGAGCGCGCCCGCAGGACCAGCTCGCCCGCCGGCCCGGTGTGGAGCAGGACGTCGGCGCCCCGCCCGGTGGCCCCCTCGCCGAGCGCACGCACCGCGCCGAGGGACCGGACCACGATCACCCACTCCTCCCGGCTGTCGCACTGGACGCGGAAGCGCAGGGGGTACAGGTTGTCGCACCACATCACCCGCCGGCCGAATCGCAGGGGCGGGTGGCCGCCGCCGAAGTGGACGGCCTCCCTGCGGTTCCAGTCGAGGGAGTCCAGCAGGAAGAGGCCCGAGCCCGTCCGGGCGACGTCGACCAGGACGTAACCGGCCGGAGGCGTCTCCTCCATGGCGAACACGGCGTCGCCCCCGCCTGCGTACACGATGTCCTCGAACTCCCCGCCGAGGACGCTCGCGGCCGCGGCCGTCTCGGCGGACGGGGCGGGCGACGGCGCGATCAGCCCGGCCCACCGTCCGCCGTCCGCGAGGCCGATCCGGCGCGGCGGCAGCGCGGGGACCTCTGCCCGCGCCCCGGCCCCGGCCCCGGACGACACGGAACCCGCGCCTGAACCCGGCCCCGACTCCGACGACTTCCCGACGACTCCGTGCGGAATCTCCGGCGGAACCGGCCCGCCCTGCCCCGGCTGTCCGGGAGTCGCCGGACCCTTCCCCTTGCTGATCTCTGTCACGGCGCCATGCTGACACGCGCCCTCCGCCCCGCACAGGGCTCGGCTCCCGCCCCAGCCGCCGCGGGCGCCGGTCATCCGGGCTGGTGCCCACCGGTCCGGCAGTCGCGGCACCGGCCGGGTTCCGGGGCGCGAAAGGCGCGGTTGCAGTCGTCGCAGTTCTGGAGCGGGACGACGGTGGGGGCCGCGCGTTGCCGGACGAGGTCCGCCGGGTCGGGGAGTGGGGGTGGCAGGAGGGCCCGGAGGCGGTGGCGCAGGAGGCGCGCGGGGTGGGTGAGGGGCGCCGGGAGGTCTGTGCTGAGGGCCCGGCGGATGGTGTCCGGGTCCGCGTCGCGCTCCAGCCAGGCGGCGACCTCCGGCACGAGGGCGGTGATGTCCGCCCCGGACAGCGTGAGGACGGGGGTGTGGCGGCGGAGGTCCGCCAACAGCAGGGCGGCGGTGCGGGCATGGGGGAGGGAGACCGGCCGGGCGCCGGGGGTGGGCGGCTTCGGCCCGGATTCCGGTTTCCGGGCCGGACGAAGGGGCGGAGGAGGGGGCGGAGGAGGGGGCGGGGGCGTCGCGGGGGCGGGGCGCGGTGGGGCGTACGAAGCCGGGGGCACCGGAGTCGTGGCGTGCGGCCGGTTGTGGGACTCCGTCCGGGTGCGTACGCGGCCGTCCGGCAGGCGTACGCGGAGGCGGCGCAGATAGCCCGCCGCCTCCAACTCCCGCAGGGCGGCGGCGATCCGCATCTCGCTCTCCGGGAAGCGGGCGGTCAGGGTCTTGATGCCGACGCTCGCGCCCTCGGGCAGTGACTGGATGTGGACGGCGATCCCGATCGCCAGCAGGGACAGCGTGCTGTGCTGCGCGAGGTGGTTGCCGATGACCGTGAAGCCGGACGTGTGGCGGGAGTTGACGTGGATGACACCGGAAGTCGGTGTGACGTCGCCGGGAGAACCGGGCGGGGCGCACGGGGGCGCGATAACCTGCTGGGAAGTCATCGGGAAGGCTCTTCTTCCTCGGTGGTCAGGCCCTGCCCGGGGTTCCGTCCCGGTCGGGGCCGACTTGCGTCTGGGGGTTTCGCGGCGAGCATATGCCCGACAACCGACCCCAAATCCAGCTCAGTTGCCATTTGTCACCCGCGCGAGTGATCAGCGTTCGTACCGGGTTCGGGTGGGGTGGGGTGAGGTTCTTTCCCGGAGGTTCTTTCAAGCAGGAGACGTCGTGACGCACCGGGTCGCGGCCGTCCGCGACGTACGGCACCGGGTCGCGGAAACCCGCGACCCGGTGCACGTCCGGTGCGTACGGTGACGGTGACTGTCCAGCGCTTGTCCGGCGTTGTCCCGGCTGTCCCGCGTGACGCGGGGGGGACGTCAGCGGTTGAAGAAGAACGGCACGCACGTCGGAAGTGGGGTACGGATGAGTGTGGATGCGGTCGGCAAGGACAGGAACGCCGACAACGACACGGCCGAACACGGTTGGGACGTCGACCCCGAGGACGAATCGGGCGTGGCCGTGGTCGCCGCCGTGGGCCGGCAACTCAAGGCCTGGCGCGAGGCGGCGCGCCTGCGAGCCGCCGAGTTCGGGGCGGTGATCGGGTACGGAGAGGACCTGGTCTACAAGGTCGAGGGCGGCCGGCGGATTCCCCGCCCGGAGTACATGGACAAGGCCGACGACGCTCTGGGCGCGAACGGCAAGATCGCCGTGATGAAGCAGGACCTGGCGGTGGTCCGGTACCCGAAGAAGGTCCGGGACCTGGCCAAGATGGAGGCCCAGGCGGTGGAGCTGGCGGTGTACGCCGAGCACGGCGTGCACGGCCTCCTGCAGACGGAGGGCCACGCCCGTGCGCTGCTGGAGACCCGCCAGCCCTCCTACTCTCGGGACGAGGTGGAACGCGGGGTGGCCGCTCGCTTGGCGCGACGCGCGATCTTCGACCGTACGCCGGCCCCGGCGCTCAGCTTCGTCCTGGAGGAGGCGGCACTGCGCCGCCCCATCGGCGGCGTAATGGAGTGGCGAAGGCAGCTGGAGCGGCTGCTCGCCATCGCGCATCTGAGGAACGTGTCCCTGCAGATCATGCCGCTCAACTGCGAGACCCATCCTGGGCTGGACGGTGGGATCGAGGTGCTGAAGTTCGGCGACGGCACGGCCGTGGGCCGCTCGTGGGGGGCGTTCAACGGCCGCCCTGTCACCGAGCCCAAACAGCTCCGTATCCTGGAACTTCGGTATGGCATGATCCGGGCCCAGGCCCTGACGCCAGCGGAGTCACTGGCCTTCATTGAGCGAGTGCTGGGAGAGACATGACCAACAAGCCCTCTGTCGGGGACGCTTCTGCGGTGAGCTGGATCAAGAGCAGCTACAGCGACAGCAGCAGCGGCAACAACTGCGTCGAGGTCGCCGCCACCCCCGGCCTCGTCCTCGTGCGGGACTCCAAGGACATCCACCGCCCCCACCTCACCCACGCCCCGCACGCCTGGGCGGCCTTCGTCGCGCACACGGTCGCGGTGGCGTGACGCACCCCCACCTGGCTTCCACCGAGGCCGCCGTCACCGCTGTGCGGGAGGTCGCGCGGGAGTACAACCTGGAGGTCGCCGTCACGGACGACATCGGGGCCGACCGGACGTCGCGGCGCGCCTCGGCGGGGGCGTTCGCCGTGGTGGACGCGGACGGCTCGCTGCCGCACGAGGCGTTCATCGAGCTGGGCGGGGTGCCCGCCGTGACCGTGCAGGTGTTTCCGGAGGACGACGCGCGGATCACCGTGGACGGGGTGGTGTTCGACGACGTGCCCCGCGACTCGGTGCCGGCGTTCCTGCGGTCGGTGTACGGGGGGATGGCCCACGTCAAGCGAGGGCGGTTCCTCCTGTCGGGGGAGTGGCTCGTCGTGCCGCTGCCGGGGGACGAGACGTACAAGGAGCTGGTGCCCCGCATGCAGCTCTCGCCCTGGCTGGCCCGCAACATCCGCTGAGGTACTGGGAAGGACGGCGTATGACCGCGTTCGACGTGATGGAGCGGCGGATCTGGGACGGGCAGGCCGCGAGCTACGCCCGCACCGCCGCCCCGCTCTGCGTCCGTACCGTGCCCGCCCTGCTGGACGCCGCCGGTGTCACGGCCGGGACGCGCCTGCTCGACGTGGGGTGCGGCACCGGCAACGTGACCGCGGCGGCCCTCGCGCGGGGCGCCGCCGTCCGGGCCGTGGACGCCGAGCCCGACATGGTCGCCGCCACCCGGCGGGCCGCGCCCCGCGTCGAGGTGCGCGCCGGGACCCTGCCCCGACTGCCGTACGAGGACGCCGAGTTCGACGCGGTCGTGGGCAACTTCGTGCTCAACCACGTCGGCCGCCCCCTGGACGCCCTCGTCGAGATGCGGCGGGTCGCTCGCCCCGGCGGCCGGATCGCCGTCACGGTGTGGCAGCTGCCCGGCACACCGGGGCAGACGCTGGTCGGGCGGGCCGCCAAGGCGGCCGGGCTCACCCCGCCCGACTGGCTGGCCACGGTCGACGAGGAACTCAACTTCCCGCGCACCCCGGACGGGCTGGCCGCACTGCTCACGGCCGCCGGGTTCGCGGACGTCCGGGGCGACACGTACGCCTGGGACCACCGCGTCGATCCGGAGGAGTGGTGGGCGGGCCCCGCCGCCGGGATCGGGGCGGTCGGCGGGATAGTCACCGCCGCCGGGCCCGAGGGTGCGGCGGCGGCCAAGCGGGAGTACGACGCGCTGTGCCGCGAGTTCCTCACGGACGACGGGCTGCTGGCGCTGCCGCACGCGGCGGTGCTGGTTCAGGGCAGCGTGTAGGAGACGCCCGGCTGCCACGGAGGTGGGTGCGCGACGAGGGTTTCCAGCCGGGCCCCGGCGAGCAGGCAGTCCAGCGCCCAGCGGTTCGCCGAGTGGGCGATCAGGAGGACCCGGCCCCCGTCCCACGCGGCCGCCAGGTCGCGCAGGAACGCGGCCGTCGCCTCGACCACGTCCCGGTAGCTCTGGCCGCCGCCGGGCCAGGGGCGGTCGATGTGGCGGGTGCGCAGCGGATGCAGGACCGAGGTCGGGGCGCCGTTCAGGTCCCCGTAGTCGCACTCGCGCAGGCGGGCGTCCCGGAGGAGCACCGGGGCGTCCGTCCCGGCGAAGGCGATGCGGGCCGTTTCCACGGCGCGGGCCAGGTCCGAGGTGTAGACGGCGTCGAGCCCGGTGCCGCGCCGCCGGTCGCCCAGTTCGGCGGCCTGGCGGCGCCCGGTCTCCGAGAGCCGCCCCGGCAGCCATCCCGTGGCGATGCCGGCCTCGTTGTCGGTGGTCGTGGCGTGCGACTCGTACACGATCCGGACGGGCATGGCGGCTCCGCAGGGGGAAGGGGCGCGGGACGCGCCTCAGTTCTCGGTGACCGTGACCTTCTCGTCGTTCTTGAGCTGCTCGACCAGCTGCTTCACCTTCGCCTTGTCCCAGGCCAGGTTGCCGCCCACCGAGCCCGAGATCGGCATGTTCATCGAGGTGCCGTCGCCGCCCGTGACGCCCTTCATCGCGAAGAACATCTTGCCGAGCGACCACAGGGACATGTCCTTGTCCACGACCAGCGTGTCCAGGCCGGCACCCATCGTCGGGTACAGCTTGAACGGGTTGATGATCGTCGAGAAGGTCGCCGTCTGACTGGCCAGCGCCGCGAGGAACTTCTGCTGGTTCTTCGTACGGGCCAGGTCGGCCTCGGCGAAGGCGTACCGGGTGCGGACGAAGGCCAGTGCCTGCTCGCCGTTCAGCGTCTGCTTGCCGGCCTGGAAGTCGGCGCCGGACTTCTTGTCCTTGAACGCCTTCGGGATGTCCAGCTCCACCCCGCCGATCGCGTCCACGATCTTGGCGAAGCCGCCGAAGCCGATCTCGACGTAGTGGTCGATGCGCAGGCCGGTGTTGAACTCGACGGTCCGCACCAGCAGCTCGGGGCCGTCCGTCGCGTACGCGGCGTTCAGCTTCGTCGTACGGCCCGTGGCCGGGTACTTCTTGCCGGACTCCGAGCCGATGAACGACGGGATCTCCACGTTGGAGTCACGCGGCAGCGAGATCAGCGTCGGGCCGTTGTCGCCGGTGTGCAGGATCATCATCGAGTCGGTCCGGCCGCCCTCCTTGGGGCCGCCCGTGTGGAGGCGCTTCTTGTCCTCGGACGTCATACCCACGCGGCTGTCCGAGCCCACGATCAGGTAGTTCGTCCCCTTGCCCGCCTCCGGCCGCTCGATGACCTTGGACAGGTCCACCGCGCGGTTCAGCTTCGAGTCGGCCCAGAAGTACGTGCCGATGGACACCGCGAGCAGCGCCACGACCAGGACCAGCGCGCCGATCCTGATCCGGCGGCCCCAGTTCGGCGCCGGGCGGGACCGGCCCTGGAGGTGACCCCGGTCACCGCCGCCGGCGCCCGAGCCGTGACCCGCGCCACGGCCGCCGCCCGGCGCCCCGTAGACCTGGCCCGTGTTGTAGCCGCTGTCGTAGCCCTCGCCGTACTGCGGCTGCCCGTCGTCGTAACCGGCGGGCTGCTGCGGGACAGGGCGCTGCCTCGGCGGCGCGGGGCGCTGCCGAGGCGGGGCGGGGCGGCGCTGCACGTGCGGCATCGAGCGTGCGCTCTCGGGGCGCTCGCTCGCGCTTCCCCGCCCGTAGCGGTCACCGCTGCGGTTGTCGCCGGTCCAGCCCTCGGGCCAATCGTTCATACGGACCAGTGTGCCGGTCGGGGGTGTCCCTCTTACAGGGAGTACGGAAAATCGGGCCACGGCTGTAGCGAAGCTGATGCATTGCGACGCATTCCGGGCCCCCGCATAAGGTGGACGGTATGACAGATCAGGCTCCGCGCCCGGAGAGCGACATTCCGGCCAAGCCCACCGCGGCCTCCCGCACCACCCTCAGCCACATCATGACCGGCAGCGACACCAACCTCCTGGGTACCGTGCACGGCGGCGTGATCATGAAACTGGTGGACGACGCGGCGGGCGCCGTCGCCGGCCGGCACTCCGGCGGGCCCGCGGTCACCGCCTCGATGGACGAGATGGTCTTCCTGGAGCCGGTCCGCGTCGGCGACCTCGTCCACGTACGCGCCCAGGTCAACTGGACCGGCCGGTCCTCCATGGAGGTCGGCGTCCGGGTCATGGCCGAGCGCTGGAACGAGTCGACGCCGGCCACCCAGGTCGGCAGCGCGTACCTGGTGTTCGCGGCGGTCGACGCGGACGGCCGGCCCCGGCCCGTACCGCAGGTCGTCCCCGAGACGGAGCGGGACAAGCGGCGCTACCAGGAGGCGCAGATCCGCCGCACCCACCGGCTGGCCCGGCGCCGCGCGATCCGGGAGCTGCGCGAGAAGCGGCTCGCGGAGGGCATCGAGGACTGACGGCGGCCCGCCGCCCTCCCCGTCCGTCCCGCCTTCCCCGTCCGCCCCACGGGCACCCGTCTACGGGCACACCACCTCGTTCCCCTTCACCGCCCCGAACCTCCCCCCGTCCGGCTGCTCCGCGTCCACCCGGCGCACCGTGTGGGCGTCCTCGCCCGCCGTCACCCGCATCGTCGCCCCCTGCCCCGTGACCGCCCGCAGCTCCGCCCCCGGCAGCGCCGCCGCCAGGGTCTTCGCGGACCGGTCCCAGCGGGGGTCGTACGTCACCAGGGTCCGCTTCAGGTCGTGCTGCGGCGCGGTGAGCGGGGCGCGGGTGGTGTCGAAGCCGGTGGCGTGCAGCGCGGCGTCCACGGCGGAGCCGAGGCCGTCCTGCGCGGTGCCGTTGTAGACCTGGACCCGCACCCGCTCCGGCGGCACGTCCACCTTCTTCGCCGGGGCCTTCTCGGCGGGCCGGGCGGTGGTCAGGGGTTTGTCCTCGCGCAGCGCGGTGAAGAGCCGCTTCGACTTCACCGGGTCCCACTTGACCGTGGAGCCGATGCCCTTGACCTGGTACGCGACATCGCCCATCGGCACCGAGGCGAACTCCGACGACGCGGCGGTGAAGTCGCGCAGCGCCCGGCCCAGCGAGAGCATCCGCTCCGTGTCCAGGCCCCGGTCGGCCCGTACCGACCTCAGCGTCGTCGAGACGACCTCGCGGAACTTCACCGGGTTCAGCAGCACCCCGCTGCTCGTCGCCTGCTCGATGAGCGAGGCCATGAACTTCTGCTGGCGCTGCATCCGGCCCAGGTCGGCGTCCCCGTCGATGTGCCGGGAGCGCACGTACTGGAGGGCCTGGCCGCCGTCGAGCCGGTGGGTGCCGGGGGCGAGGTCCAGGCCGGTGTAGGAGTCCTTCAGCGGGCGGGCGGTGCAGATCTCCACCCCGCCGACGGCGTCCACCGTGGTCATGAAGCTGGTGAAGTCGACCTCCAGGTAGTGGTCGATCTTGACGCCGGTCATGTGCTCGACCGTCCGCACGGTGAGGGCGGGCCCGCCCTCCGCGTACGCCGCGTTCAGCTTCACCGGGTGCGCCGCGTGCTCCTTGCCGGTGGTGCGGTCGCGGTGCGCGGGGATCTCCGCGTAACTGTCGCGCGGCAGACTGACGACGCTGGCGCGCTCCTCGTCGGCCGACAGATGCACCAGCATGATCGTGTCCGTGCAGTGGCAGGGCGCACCGCCCAGCCGGTACTTCCGCTTCTCGTCCTCGGTGATCTTGTCCCGGCCGTCGGTGCCGACGAGCAGCAGGTTGGTGCCGCGCCCGCCAGTGGGGCGGTTCTTCATGTCCTTGAACGGGTCGATGCGGTCGATCCCGCTCTCCAGGTTCGTCACCACCGCGTGCCCGATCCCGCCCGCCCCGAGCACGAGGACCGAGAGCCCGGTCGCCATCCGCGTCCCCCAGCGTGGCCGCCCGCCCCGCTTGCGCCGCCGCCGGGGCCGCGGGGGAGCGGTCCGGGGCCGGACGGGACGGGGGGAGCGGTGCGGCGTGGGCACGGGGACACCTCCGCGGTGCGAGGGGGACCGTTAGCACAGTAGGCCCATACGATCCTCATCCCGGTAGGCCACCCGGCGGCGCGCACCGCCGTCCCCCATTCGCGGTAACGGGGCGTCCGGCCGGACCGGGCGCCCCGTTACCGCGACCGCGTCACCTACGGCGTGCGGTACGGCCAGTAGACGTCCATGCAGTCGTCCTTCTTGGCGCTGTTCACCGCTTCGGTGCCCTCCAGCGGGTCGCTGTCGTCGTCGGGCGTCTTCGGTGCCTGAGTGCCCGTACGCCAGTCGGAGCCGACGGTCACCGTCAGCCCGGCCCCGTCCGGGGTGTCCTTGACCGCGCTGGTCGGCAGCCCCAGCGCCTTGGCCACGGACAGCGCGTCCGACTTGCCCTGGGCCCCGGCGCTGCGCGGGTACGACACCTCGGTCGTCAGCGCGGAACCGGGATCGTTGGTGGTGTCCGCCTCGGTGAAGCCCTTGGCCTTGAGCAGATCGCGTACGGCGGCGGCGCGGCCCTCGGCGGGCTGCTGCCCGTCGCCGCCGGTGCCGTTGACCACGGTGATCCCGATCGACGCCGGGGGGCCGGCCTTCGGGCCCTGGGCGGCCTTCTTCTTCGCCTTGGCCCGGTCCTTCGGGTCCAGCGACTGGTCCTCGCGCAGCAGCGCCCACAGCTTGTCGGCGGCGCCCGGCTTCGGCAGCACGTGGGCGTCGGGGTTCTCGGGGTCGGGGATGCGCGGCATCGTCAGCATGTTCATCTTGTCCAGCGGCACGTTCTTGAGCTGCATGCCGAGGTCGAACAGCTTCTTGACGGTGCCGATCTCCTCCGAGACCGTGAGCGACTCGACGGCGGTCTCGGCCAGGTTCATCAGCCTGCCCGTGTCCGTGAACGCGTTCTGGCTCTTCAGCTCGCGCATCACCGAGTTCAGGTACATGTGCTGGGCCTTGGAGCGGCCGATGTCGCTGCCGAAGGCGTGCCGGGTGCGCAGCCACTTCAGTGCCTGCTCGCCCTGGATCTTGTGCCGGCCCGCCTTCATCCGCAGGAACGAGCCGCCGGGCACCCTGGGCTTGGGCAGGTCGTAGACGTCCTGGTTCACACAGACCCAGGCGCCGCCCACGGCGTCCGCCATGTCCACCACGCCCGCGAAGTCGACCATCATCCAGTGGTCGATGTAGATGCCGGTGAGCTTCTCCCAGGTGTCCAGGGTGCAGCCGGCCCCGCCGCGCAGCGACACGTTGATGAGGTCGTTGGTCGCCGGGTACTTCTTGTGCGTGTCGGGGTTCTCGCAGGCGGGAATGTCCACGCGGGTGTCGCGGGGGATGCTCACGACCGAGGCGTTCTTCCGGTCGGCCGAGACGTGCAGCAGCATCTGCACATCGGCGAGCGGCTCCGCCCCGACGCTCTTCTTGGAACCGCCGAGCTTGAGGTTTTCCGCGCTGTTGCGGTCGTCGGAGCCGATCAGCAGGAGGTTGATCGGGGTCTGGCCTGCCGCGTTCGGCGCGGTCTTCTTCGCCCCGCTGTTGCCGGCGCTGCGCGCGCCCTTCTGCAGCTTGCTGTTGAGGTGCTGGTAGTACAGGTAACCGGCCGCGCCGGTCCCGAGTATGAGGAAGGCGACCGAGAAGGCTATCCAGCGCAGCACACGGTGCTTCTTCTTCTGTTTTCGGCGCCCGCCACGTCTCGCGGCCCGGTGCCCGCCGCCCGTGCCGCGCTCCGCGTCGCGGTCGGCCGAGGAGCCGGTCGCCGTACCGCCATCGTCCTCGTGGCGCTCCGCCCTGCGGCCGTGCGGGGTCCGCGGGCGCGTCCCCTCCCCAGGCGTGCTGCTCCGTCCCACCAGACCCCCCTGCTGTTCAGATTCGTATGGTGCGGCGGTGCCGCGTCACTTGGAGCAGCCCGCCGATTCGGCGCTGGACTTCGGAATGTCGATCTTCTTCGGGCCCGTGATCGACTTCCCGGCTTCCTTGAAGTCCGCCCCCAGCGTCAGCACCATCGCCTCCTGCCCCTCGGCGTCGGTGGTGCCCGGCTTCATCGCGGAGCCGGGCAGCCCCATCATCTCGGCGAGGGCGCGGGCCTGGTCCGCCTGGTTCGGGGCGTACTCGAGGGTCGTCTTGGCGATCTTCTTCGGTGCGTTGGCCTTGTTCGTGGACTTCAGGACGCCCTTGGTGTTCTGCAGCCAGACGACCGTCTGCTGGGCGCCGCCGGCGACCTCGCCGCCGTTGTACACATCGACCCGGACGTCGGCGGGCGCCGCCTTGGTTCCCTTGAGGAGGGCGTCCTGCTTGCTCTTCGCCTTCTTCTTCTGCGCGGCCACCTCGGTCAGCGAGGTGTCCTCGCGCAGCATCTGGAACAGCTCGTCCGCCTTGGTCGGGTGCGGAACGACCGTGACGGGGGTGGGCTCGTTCGGGTTGTCTATCACCGGCATCGTGACGAACGTGATGTTGTTCGTGTCCGTCTTGGTGATCTCCTTGGCGAGCGTGCTGAGCTTCTTCACGTCGCCGATGGGCTCGTCGACCGTCAGGGCCTTCGTGGCCGCGTCGGCCAGCTTGAACAGCTTGGTGGGGCTGGTCAGCGTGTCGTCCGACTTGGCCTGGCGGATCATCGAGCCGAGGAACTGCTGCTGCCCCTTGATGCGGTCCAGGTCGCTCTCGTTGGCGTAGGCGTGCCGGGTGCGTACGTACGCGAGCGCGTCCTCGCCCATGACCGTGTTCTCACCGGCGGGGAGGTTGAGGTGGGACTTGGGGTCGTTGACGGCGTGGTCGAGGCAGATCTTGACCCCGCCGACCGCCGTGGAGAGCGTCTTCACCGCGTTGAAGTCGACCATCATGAAGTGGTCCACCTTGACGCCGGTCAGCTCCTCGACCGTCTTCATCGTGCAGCCGGGGTTGCGGCCGTCCTGACCGAGGCTCTGGTTGAACCTGACCTGCCGCGTGCCCGGAATCGTCTTCTCCGAGCCGTCCTCCTGCTTGGCGGTGCACTCCGGGATGTCGGTGATGAGGTCGCGCGGGATGCTCATCGCCGTGGCGTTGGTGCGGTCCTCGGAGAGGTGGAAGAGGATGTTCGTGTCCGCGTGGCCGACGCTGTTCTTGTCGCCGTAGCCGCCGTTGCCCTTACCGGTCCGCTTGTCCGTACCGATGATCAATATGTTGAGCGGGGCGTTGGCCGTGATGACGTCCTTGTTGCCGGTGTCACCGATGTCGACCGTGCTGATGTTGCCGTTGAGCCGCTGGTACAGCCAGTAGCCGCCGGCCGAGACGCCGACGAGCACGAAGGCCATCACGCCGCCCGTCCACAGCAGCGCCTTCTTGCCGCGCGACTTGGGGGCCTTGCGCTTGCGGCGGCCGTGGCCGGTGTCGCCCGGCGCCGGGCGCTGCTGGCCGCGTGAACCATTCGCCGACCGGCGCCCGCCCTGGCGCGGCACCTCGGCGCTGCGGCGGGGGGTGCCCTCGGAGGAGTTCCGCGAGGAACTTTCCGAAGGGGAGCGGCGGGGGCCGTCGGACGGGCCGCGCTGCGCCGGAGGAACCGTGGACCGGGGTGTATTCCCTCCGGAATGGTTCAGTCGCAGTTCGTAATCGCCGGTGACCGGGTTGAGAACCCACTGGTCTGCGGGATCATTCATGTCTTCCGCCCGCCCACGACTCTGCGCATCCACGGTTGTTCGAGTCCTCCGTCGGTGCCACGCGAGGCGCCTCCCCCGAAAAGGCGCCCAGTTTCTCTGTCCAGAAGTGCGCGGCCGGACGGCCGGAAGCACCGGATCGCGTCACGATATCCGTCTCATCCGGCGCGCAGCGACGCGCGTGACACATTCCACGCCCCTTACAACCGGGCATTCTTCCCATTGCACGCCGAATGTTGGTGTCTGTTTGGCCATTGCTTTACTGCTTGCACAGGTCGGTCGCGGCATTGTTCCCCGAATAGGTGGGTGTGGGGGACGGCCCCGAGGCGTCGGCGGCGCCCGCGTTCCCGTCGCCGTTCGCACCGTCGCCGTTCGCACCGTCGCCGTTCGCACCGTCGTCGGTCGCACCGTCGTCGGTCGTACCGCCGGCACCGTTCGCACCGTCGTCGTCGGTCTCGCCGGCGGGCACCACGGCGACCGGCTTGTCGTCGCGCAACTGCTTGAACAGCTTGTCGGCGTCGGGCTGTACCAGTTCGTCCCGGTTGCGGTTCAGGTGGTACGGCTGCCGGGGGACCGTCAGGAACTGCACCTTCTCGGTGGGGACGTCCCGCATCCCCCGCACCAGGTCGTAGAGGTCCTTGAGGCTGTCCAGGCCCGGATCGGTGGTGAGCGCCTTCGTGGCCGCGTCCAGGACCGGGTAGAGGCGCGTCGGGTTGAGCAGGACGCCGTTGCTCTGCACCTTGTTGACCAGCGCGCCGAGGAACTGCTGCTGGCGGTCCATGCGGTCGGTGTCGCTCCCGTTGCCGAGCGACTTGCGGGCCCGCACGTAGCCGAGCGCCTGCTCCCCGTTGAGCTTGTGGCGGCCCGCCGTGAGCTTGAGGTGGGCGTCCTTGTCGTCGATCGGCTCCTTGAGGCAGACGTCGACGCCGTCCACCGCGTTGACCATGTCCTTGAAGCCGTTGAAGTCGATGATCATGTAGTGGTCGATGCGGATGCCGGTCATCTTCTCGACGGTCCGGATGGTGCAGGCGGTCCCGCCCATCTCGAACGCCCAGTTGAACTGGGCGAATTGCGGCCTGGTGGCGGTTTTGTCCGCCTTGTGGCAGGCGGGGATGTCCACCATCAGGTCACGCGGGATCGACATGGCGGTGGCGCTCTTCCGGTCCGCCGCCAGGTGCAGCAGGATCGTCGTGTCCGAGCGCTGGCTGCCGCCGTCGTCGCGGCCGTACTTCCGGTTGTCGCCCGCCCGGCTGTCCGAGCCGATGAGCAGGATGTTCTCCGCGTCGTGGACGACGGAGACCGGCCGCTCCTTCTCGTACGCCTTCAGTTCGGCCGCCGCCGAGGTGTCCGTCCGGATGTTGCCGTCGAGCTTCTTGTACAGCCACCAGCCGACGCCCGCCGCGACGAGCACGACGAACGAGGCGCCGAGGGCGGTCCAGCGCAGCCAGTGACGCTTCCGTTTGACGGTGATGTCGAGGGCCCCGCTCCCGCCCGCGTCGCCGCTCCCGCTCGCCTCGCCGCGTCCGCCCGTGTTCCCGCTGCCGTCCGCGTCGGACTCCGGGGCGGGGCCCGGTCCGCTGCCGGACCCGCTGCGGGTCTCGCCGCCGGGCGCGGCCTTCTTCTCATGGGGTGCCTCGTCGGGTGCCCCGCCGGGCGGTGCGTCCGGCGTCCGGTCCTTGCCCGCCGCGTCGTCGGGGCCGCCCGGAGTGCCGGCGCTTTCGGTCACGTCTGCGTCCATCCTTCACGTTCGGCGGCGCGCTGGGCCGCCGGTCGCAGAAGTAGACGGCTGAACCTCACGCTTGGTTGTGCCTCGAGAATCTGTACGCCAGATCATGTACCGGAGTTGAGCGCCAGGGCGGAGGGCTCGGCCCACGATGAGCCGGACGAGTGGCCCCACGGACCGCTTGTCGTACCGGCTGCGGAGCGGAGCCCACCGCTCCCCGTCACACGGTCAGCGTGACCCGCTCGCTGTCCACCCGCTGCGCCAGCGCCTCCGCGCCCAGCTGGTCCCGATGGCGGCACAGGACCACCGAACCCCCGGTCGCCAGCGGCGCGTAGAGCCCGGCGCTCAGCCCGTCCCAGGTGTCGTACGTACGCCCCGACAGCAGCCGCGCCCCGGCCCCCAGGCCCAGCGCCGCCCCGTCCTCGCGCGCCCGCGCCACCAGCTCCGCCGCCGTGAACGACACCCCGCCCACCGTCAGGGCCGGCGCGTCCGGGTCCACCGGGGCGAACGGCGCGAACCGGTCGCCCTGCCCCGGCACCTCCACCGCGTAGTCCGCGAACCCCTCGGGCGCCTGCGGGAACCGCCCGCCCAGCGGCCGCAGCGCCAGCGCGATCCGCTCGCCCCGGCAGGCCCGCGCCGCGTCCAGCGTGTCCGGGCCGGAGACGACGAGGTCGGCGGCGGCCGGATCGCCCTGCACATCGGCCACCACCCCGACCGAGGCGCAGGCCAGCAGCCAGACCGCGGACTGCCAGTGCGCGGGCAGCAGCAGCGCGAGCCGGTCACCGGGCTCGGCGGCCAGATCGCCCTGGAGCAGATTGGCGGTCTTGGCCACCCAGTTGGCGAAGGTGGCCACCGACAACTCGACGCGCTCCCCGGTCGCGTCGTCGTAGAAGGTGACCAGAGGGCGGGCCGGGTCCGCGGCGAGCGCGGAACGCAGCAGGTCGGCAGGGGTGCGGTCGCTGGCGTTCATGGGCGGAAGCGTACGCGGCCGGGCCGACGCCCCCGCCCGGAGCCGCGGCACACCCGCCGCGGGCCACCTCGCCCAGGCGTTCGAGCGGTCTGCATAGACTGACCAGTCACAACCAGGCCCGGCCCCAGCAGGAAGCGAAGACAGTGCTTTGACATCCTCCCCGCCCTGGGAAAGGGCGAGGATTTCTGGCTCACGTTGGCTGGGGACCTGCGGTCCGCCGGCTCTTACACGATCGGCACCAGCCGGGTTGAGACCAGCCCGGACCAGCATCATGCGGGCGGAGTTCTTGTCCCTGGGGGACACGGCTCCGCATGCGGTGCAGGTGTAGATACGTTCCGAGAGAGGTAGTGCGTGCTTGGTTCTCGCTCCGCACGACGCGCAGTCCATCGTGGTGTGCGCGGGGTGCACGAGACGGATGTCCCGTGCGTGCTTGCGGCCCATCTCGATGAGGGCGGTCTTGGTGGCGCCGATCGCGGCGTCGGCGGCCTTGCGGGCCATGCTGGTCTTCGCCAGGAACTTCGGGCGGAAGTCCTCGACCGCGATGGCGTCGTGGTCGCGGACCACCGCCTTGGCCCACTTGCGGGCGGTGTCCTGCCGCTGCCGGACCACCTTCTTGTGCACCTTCGCGGCCTGCCGCCGGGCGCTGCGGTAGCCCTTGGATGCTGCCTTGCCCTTGCCCTTGGCGGGGCGGCGGCGGGCCATCATCCGCTGATATCGCCCAAGCTTCCGCGCCGCGCTCTTCCCGTGTTCGGGGTGGGGGAGGTCGTGGGCGTCGGATGTGGTGGTGGCGGTCTCCTTCACGCCCCAGTCCACGCCGAGCACACGCCCCGTGGCGGGCAGCGGCTCGGGTTCGGTGGCGACGACGAACGACGCGTACCAGTGCCCCAGACCGTCCCGGTACACCCGCACGCTGGAGGGTGTGGCCGGAAGGTCGCGAGACCACACGACCGTCAGGACGATGCCGCCCGCAAGGTGGAGACGGCCCTTCTTGAGGCGGAATCCGCGCCGGGTGTAGTTCAGCGTGGGCAGTGCGTCCCGCTTTCGCTTGACGCGCGGCATTCCGGCCCGCCGCCGCACCGGCACCCTGGCCTTGATGTCCCTGACCGCCTTGGCACGGGACGTGGCGAAGTCACGGATGACCTGCTGCTGCGGCACCGACGCACCCTCACGCAGCCACACCATCGACTGCCGGGCCTCGGTCAACAGCCTGTCGAGCGCGGTCGACGACACACGCAGCCGGAAGGTGTACCGGGCAAGCCCGGAACCCTGCTCGGCCGTTGCTGTCGTCGCCATGATCCGCAACCTAACAGCCCCCACTGACAACGAAAGAGAGCGCAGGTCAGAACCAATGTGCAGCGAACTCCGCCGCTTCGCGGCTCCGAACCGAGGACCCATTCCTCCCCGTCCTGGGGGACGGGGCATCCTGGGAGAATCAAGGTGACAGAGGCAAAAGAAGCGATCCTCCTGGTCGGCGGCAAGGGCACCCGGCTGCGCCCGCTCACGGTGCACACGCCCAAGCCCATGGTCCCGGCGGCGGGCGTCCCCTTCCTCACGCACCAACTGGCGCGGGCCCGCGCGGCGGGGGTCGAGCACATCGTCCTCGCCACCTCCTACCTTGCGGAGGTCTTCGAGCCGTACTTCGGCGACGGCTCCTCGCTCGGCCTGCACATCGAGTACGTCACCGAGCGCGAACCGCTCGGCACCGGCGGCGCCATCCGCAACGTCGCCCACCGCCTCGCCTCCGGCCCGGACGAACCGGTCCTCATCTTCAACGGCGACATCCTCACCGGGCTCGACATCCGCGCCCTGGTCGCCTCGCACGCACGCTCCGGCGCCGACGTCTCCCTGCATCTGACCCGCGTCGAGGACCCGCGCGCCTTCGGCCTCGTGCCGACCGACGCAACCGGCCGCGTCACCGCCTTCCTGGAGAAGCCGCAGACGCCCGAGGAGATCGTCACCGACCAGATCAACGCCGGCGCGTACATCTTCCGCCGCTCGGTCATCGACACCATCCCGGCCGGCCGCCCCGTCTCCGTCGAGCGCGAGACCTTCCCCGGCCTCCTCGCCGAAGGCGCCCACCTCCAGGGCATGGTCGACTCCACGTACTGGCTGGACCTCGGCACCCCGCAGGCGTTCGTCCGGGGCTCCGCCGACCTCGTGCTCGGCCGCGCCCCGTCCCCGGCCGTGCCGGGCCGCTGCGGCGACAGCCTCACCCTGCCCACCGCCTCCGTCGCCCCGGACGCCAAGCTCTCCGGCGGTACGGTCATCGGCGCCGGCGCGGTCGTCGGCGCGGGCGCCCGGATCGACGGCTCCACCGTGCTCTCGGGCGCGGTCGTCGAACCCGGCGCGGTGATCACGGACTCCCTGGTCGGCGAACGCGCCAGGATCGGCGCCCGTACGGAGCTGACCGGCGTCGTCGTCGGCGACAACGCCGAGGTGGGCGCCGACAACGAACTCCGCGAGGGCGTACGCGTCTGGTGCGGGGCCCACCTGCCGGACGCCTCGGTACGGTTCTCCTCGGACGAGTGAGCGCCCCGGCCGCCCCGGCCCGTTCGACCTCCGGGTGGCCGAAATCCGCCGTACGGGCTGTCCCGTAATCCCCGGCGGGCGCACGACGACAGCTACGGCGCCTCGCCGCGTTGTCGGAACGCCCGAATACATTCAGTATGCGGGTGTCCCTCCGCCTTGCGATGCACCGCATCTGACGCCGCGCGCTGTTCCGCCGGGGATTACGGGAAAGCCCGTACCCTCGACAGGCAGCCCCGACGACCGAGGACCTCATCCGTGGCAGGACGATTCGCTCCCCGCAACGCCCGGCGCGCGCCCGTCCCGCACCAGGCGGCGGCCACGCCCGCGACGGCGGCGCAGACCCGTGTCTGGACCCCGCCCGGCCCGCTCGACCTGCGGCTCGTCCTCGGCCCGCTGCGCCGGGGCCCCGCCGACCCCACGTTCCGGATGGTCGCCGACGGTTCCGTACGCCGCTCCAGCCGCACCCCGGCCGGTCCCGGCACGCTCCACGTCGTCGAGCGCGACGGCCGCGTCGAGGCGTCCGCCTGGGGGCCCGGCGCGTCCTGGCTGCTGGACGAGCTGCCCACCCTGCTCGGCGCGGGCGACGACCCGGCCGCCTTCACCCCGCGCCACCGCCTGCTCGCCCGGGCGCAGCACCGCCGCCCCGGACTCCGCCTGCTGCGCACGGGCCTGGTCCTGGAGTCGCTGATCCCGTCGATCCTGGAGCAGAAGGTCACCACGGACGAGGCGTACCGCGCCTGGCGCCTCCTGGTCCGGATGTACGGGGAGCCCGCGCCCGGCCCGCAGGAGTACGGCCTCTACGTCATGCCGGACGCCCGCACCTGGTCGCTGATCCCGTCCTGGGACTGGCACCGCGCGGGCGTGGACAGCAAGCGCTCCGCGACGATCCTGCGCGCGGTCCGGGTCGCCCGGCGCATGGAGGAGGCCGCCGCGATGGACCTCCCGGACGCGCTGGCCCGGCTCCAGGCGGTGCCGGGGATCGGCCCCTGGACGGCGGCGGAGACCCTCCAGCGCTCCAACGGCGCGCCGGACGCGGTGACGGTCGGCGACTTCCACCTGCCCGGCATCGTCGGCCACGCCCTGGCCGGCAACCGCGACGCGGACGACGAGGAGATGCTCGCGCTGCTCACCCCGTACGAGGGCCAGCGACACCGGGCGACGCGCCTGATCCTGCTCTCGGGCGAGACCCCGCCGCGCAGGGCACCGAGGTTCCAGCCGAGGGACATCGCGAGGCTGTGAGCGTGCCGCGCCCGCCCGGCGCCGCCAGGCGCTACCGCACGACGACGAAGTCCTCCGCATCGCGCCCCACCCGCGCCCCCGGCAGCGCCACGGGGTGCCCCACCGCGACCGCCCCCAGCGGGTCCCAGCCCCCCGGCAGGCCCAGTACCTCGCGCACCACGTCACGGCAGAACATCGTCGAGGACACCCACGCCGATCCCAGCCGCTCCCCGGCCAGCGCGACCAGGAAGTTCTGGATGCCCGCCCCGGCGGCGACCACGAACATCTCGCGCTCCGCGCCGTCCCGCCGCTCGTCCCCGTACGTGTGCGAACCGTCCATCACCATGCACGGCACCACCAGATACGGCGCCCGGCGCAGCACGTCGCCCCGCCGCACCCGCTTGGCGATCGACTCCTCGCTCTTGCCGTCGCGCCGCAGATCGGCGATCCACGCGTCCCGCATCGCGTCGAGCAGCCCGGTCCTGGACTCCGGGGACTCCAGCAGGACGAACCGCCACGGCGTCGTGTGATGGGGCGCGGGCGCGGTCACCGCGGCGGCCACCGCGCGCCGCACCGCCTCCGGGTCCACCGCCTCGTCGGTGAACTCGCGCACCGTGCGCCGCAGGGTCACCGCCTCCCGGACCGCCTCCGACGTCCCCAGCCGGAACATGTCGTCGGCGGCGACCCGCACCATCGCACGGGCGCCCTGCTCGTCCGCCGCGTCCACCAGATGCCCGAGCCCGCGCACCACGGCGACGGGCAGCCCGTCCGCCTTGCCCTTGACCAGCTCGCCGGCGGCGGCCAGCTCGTCGGCGACGGCGACGACGGTCGCGCTCAGCGGATTGCCGTACGTGTCGTGCCCGCCCCGCAGATCGTCGAGGACCCGCACACCGGCCGCGCCGATGGCGACATCGGTCAGCCCGTTGCGCCAGGGCCGGCCGAAGGTGTCCGTGACGAGGACGCCGACGTCGACGCCGAGCGCGGCGCGCAGCCCCTCCCGGATCGTCCGGGCCGAAACGTCGGAGTCCTCGGGAAGCAGCAGGACCGTACCGGCGGGGGTGTTCGACGCGTCGACACCGGCGGCGGCCATGACCAGGCCCTGCCGGTTCTCCACGATCCGCAGCGGACCGCGCCGCGCCACCACCCGTACCGTCTCGGCGTCTATGGCCGCCTCCCGGTCGGTGGCCTCGACGATCCGGCCCTCCGCCTTGGAGACGATCTTCGAGGTGACGAGCAGCACGTCGCCGTCGGCGAGTCCCGGCTCGGCGGCCGCGATCAGCTTGGCGAGGTCGTCCCCGGCCCGCACCTCGGGCATGCCGGGCAGCGCCCACACCCGGTAGGAGGGCGCGTCGGCGGTGCTCACGCGCCCTCCTCGGCGAGGGCCAGCGCCTGCCGGGCCATCTCGGCGGTGGCGGGCACATCGGTCATCATCAGCGGTACGGCACGGCAGCGGATGCCCGCGGCCTCCACCTCGTCCACCGTGCCCGCGTCCACCGTGTCCACCAGCCAGCCGTCGAGCAGCCCGGAGCCGTAGTGCCGGGCGACCGCGGCGGCCGTGGACTCGACGCCCACCGCCGCCAGGACCTTGTCGGCCATCCCGCGCACCGGCGCGTCACCGACGATGGGGGAGAGGCCGACGACCGGCACCCCGGCCTCGGCGATGGCCTCGCGGATACCGGGCACGGCGAGGATGGTGCCCACCGAGACGACCGGGTTGGACGGCGGGAAGAGGACGACGTCGGCCGCCGCGATCGCCTCCAGGACACCGGGCGCCGGTGCGGCCTGCTCGGCGCCCACCGGCACGATCGCCCGCGCCGGCACGGAGGCCCGCAGCTTCACCCAGTACTCCTGGAAGTGCACGGCCCGGCTCTCGCCGTCCTCGTCGATCGCCACATGCGTCTCGACGCGGTCGTCGGACATCGGCAGCAGCCGCACGCCCGGCTTCCAGCGCGCGCAGAGCGCCTCGGTGACGGCACTGAGCGGGTAGCCCGCGCCGAGCATCTGCGTACGGACGATGTGGGTGGCGAAGTCGCGGTCGCCGAGACCGAACCACTCGGGGCCCACGCCGTACGCGGCCAGTTCCCCCTTGACCTGGAACGTCTCGTCCGAGCGCCCCCAGCCCTGCTCCTCGTCGATGCCTCCCCCGAGCGTGTACATCACGGTGTCGAGGTCGGGGCAGACCTTGAGCCCGAACAGATGGATGTCGTCGCCGGTGTTGCCGATGACCGTGATGTCCGCGTCGGGTGCGGCCTCCTTGAGGCCACGCAGGAAACGAGCACCACCGATACCGCCGGCCAGAACCACAATGCGCATGCAAACAGTCTGTCAGGCGCTTCGTCGGGCCATGGGCCGCGGGCGGGTTCAGACCGTGGCGGCGGCGCACCGCGCGGAGTGCATCGGCATGTCGGTGAGGCCGGGGTGGTAGATGTGCAGGCTGACGGCCGGTTCCAGCGAGTCGTTGACGACCTCGTGGAGGTAGCCGGGCGCGAAGACGCGCTGCGCCCCGGCGCCCAGCGTCCGCTTGCCCCGGTCGGTGCGTTCGGTCAGCTCGCCGTCGAGCACGGTCAGTACGCCGGACGACGGGCCGTGGTCGTGCAGCCCGCTGCCCTGGCCGGGCACCCAGCTGAGCAGCCAGACCTCGTAGCCGGGCCCGGTCGTGAGGCGGTGGTACCAGCGGGTGGTGGCGTCGTACCGGACGAGCGGCGCCCAGCGGGCGCGGTCGGCGGCGACGGTACGGGCGAGGCCGACGAACTCGGCCACGGTGACGGGGTGTTCGCGGGCGGGGCGGAGAAGGTGCTGGACCTCCAGGAGGTCGCCGGCGATCTGGAGGTCGCTGTCGCTGCTGTTCATGGGAGCGGTGGTTCCTCGGCGGAGTGCGGGTGCGGCGTCGTGCGGGTGCGGCGTCGTGCGGTGCGAGGGCTCGCCGGGGAAACGCGAGGACACGGGGACCGGAGGCCGGTGGCGGGGTCCGTGGGGGTCCGGGGCGAGCGGGGCCGGGCCGGAGCGCGTGGCTACGACGGCACCGGCGGGATCAACAGCCGGGACAGCTGGAACAGCGGCAGCGGACCAGGACAGCGCTACGGAACCCACGGGCGTGGGTGGCGTGCGTCGCTGAGGTCACTGACATGCCACCAAGGAGAACCGGAGAACCGGCCACTGTCAACTCGATGGACGGTTCGGCGGCAATGATTCACCCCTTTCGGCTACTCCCTGCGAAGAAAGGTTTTAGCGCCCGTTCGCCGGGACAGGTGGCGCAACAGCCGCGCCGCCAAACCTGGGCGCGGCACCGTGACCCGAATGTGATCTTGGTCGCTTCGGTGATCGAATCGCAACGTGTCCGAGCCGAGGGGAGTTTGTCTCCATGGCACGTGCGGATGCGGCAGAGCCGATGGCATATGTCAGGTTTTTGGTGATTTGAACACTTAACGCATACGGTTGGTGCCGCAGGGTGAATACCGAGGCCAATAGCAGATCCGGGCTTGACCAGCCAGAGCTACACGCTTGTAATTTCACCCGTGTCGTTCGGCCGATTCGGTAACGGCCGCATCACGGGACGCAAGAGACGGACGAGGGGCGCACATGACCGAGCTGTTCCAACAACTGCTGGTCGAGGACGCGGACGAGGAACTCGGCTGGCAGGAGCGCGCACTGTGCGCCCAGACCGACCCCGAGTCCTTCTTCCCCGAGAAGGGCGGCTCGACCCGAGAGGCGAAGAAGGTCTGCCTCGCCTGCGAAGTCCGGTCCGAGTGCCTGGAGTACGCCCTCTCCAACGACGAGCGGTTCGGCATCTGGGGCGGCCTCTCCGAGCGCGAGCGCCGACGCCTCAAGAAGGCGGCGGTCTGACCGGCCCAGGCCCACCACGCACCACCGCACACCCGACGCACCACCGCACACTCCGCGGCCCGCCGCCTGCCCCCGCAGGCGGCGGGCCGTCGCTGTTCGCACGGGAGCCGCATGCACGGGGCGCCGTCGCCGTACCCGCCGGGCGCGGCCGGCATGCCCCGACCGGACCGATTTCGGCCCCGCCCACTACCCCGTCGCACCCTCCGCCAACCGCTCCGGGCACTCCGCCTTTATCCGTACCGTTAGTGTGGGGCTCCGTCCGAGACGCGCCAACAACCCGACAGAGCGCGCGTGTACACCGATGCAGCCGGGGGAACGCCCCCGGACCCGGCCGGAGGGCCCGTACCTCGATGTCCGTGCACAGCCAATCGACGGCGCCGTACGCGGCCGCCGCCGCCCCAGAGTTCCCCCGGCATGTCGTCACCGCCGTGCTCGTCTCCCACGACGGCGCCCGCTGGCTGCCCGACGCGCTCGCCGGACTGCTCGGCCAGGAACGCCCCGTCCAGAGCGTCATCGCCGCCGACACCGGCAGCGCCGACGACTCCGCGCACCTGGTCACCGAGGCACTCGGCGCCGACCGGGTCCTGCACCTCGCCCGCCGCACCAGCTTCGGCACCGCCGTCGACGAGGCCGTCCGCACGGCCGGCGTCCTCACCCCGGACGACCTGCCCTACCTCAAGCGCCCCAGCGGCTGGGACCCCGTCACCCGGACCTGGCACGACGAGGCGTACGAGATGCCCGAGCTGCCGCACGGCGAGCCGGTGCAGTGGCTCTGGCTGCTCCACGACGACTGCGCGCCCGCCCCCGACGCCCTCGCCGAGATGCTGCGCGTCGTCGAACACGACCCGCACGCCGCGATCGTCGGCCCCAAGCTGCGCGGCTGGTACGACCGCCGCCAGCTCCTCGAAGTCGGCGTCTCCATCGCCAACAGCGGACGCCGCTGGACCGGCCTCGACCGCCGCGAGCAGGACCAGGGCCAGCACGACCAGGTCCGCACCGTGCTGTCCGTCTCCACCGCCGGCATGCTCATCCGCCGCGACGTCTGGGAGGAGCTGGGCGGCTTCGACCGCAGGCTCCCGCTCATGCGCGACGACGTCGACCTGTGCTGGCGCGCCCACCTGGCCGGACACCGCGTCCTCGTCGCCCCCGACGCCGTCCTGCGGCACGCCGAGGCGTCCGCCCGCGAACGCCGCCCCATCGACTGCGCCGGCCGCAGCGTCGCCAGCCCGCACCGCGTGGACAAGGCCGGCGCCGTCTACACCATGCTCGTCAACGCGCGCGGCAAGAAGCTGCCCTGGGTCATGCTGCGGCTCGTCGTCGGCACCCTGCTGCGCACCCTCGCCTACCTCGTCGGCAAGGTCCCCGGTCAGGCACTCGACGAGGTCACCGGCCTCCTCAGCACCCTGCTGCGCCCCGGCCGCATCCTGGCCGCCCGCCGCGCCCGCGGCAAGGGCGCCGTGGACCCCGCCGAACTGCGCGGCCTCTTCCCCGCACCCGGCGCCACCGTCCGCGCCACCGTCGAACAGGTCGCCGGAAACTTCGGCGGCGGCTCCGAAGCCGACTCCGGCGGCTCCCGGCACGGCGCCGTCGAATCCGGACCCGGCGGCGACGACGCCGACTACCTGGAGATCGACCAGTTCGCCCGGCTCAAGAAGGTCGGCCGCAAGCCCGGCCCGGTCCTCTTCGCCGTCCTGCTCCTGGTCTCCCTCGTCGCCTGCCGCAACCTCATCGGCGGCGGCGCCCTGGCCGGCGGCGCCCTGCTGCCCGCCCCCGGCGACGTCTCCGACCTCTGGGGCAAGTACGCGGACGGCTGGCACACCATCGGCACCGGCGGCACCGAGAACGCCCCGCCCTACCTCGCCGTGATCGCCGCCCTGTCCGCGCTGTTCCTCGGCTCAACCGGCCTCGCGCTCACCCTGCTGCTCGTCTGCTCGGTCCCGCTCGCCGGACTCACCGCCTACTTCGCCACCCGCCCGCTGCTGCCCTCCCGGCTGCTGCGCGCCTGGGCGAGCATCGCCTACGCCTTCCTGCCCGCCGCCACCGGCGCCCTGGCGACCGGCCGCCTCGGCACCGCCGTCCTGGCCGTCCTGCTCCCGCTGCTCGCCCGCACGGCCGTCTCCGCGCACGGCATGCGGGCCACCGGCGACGCCCGCGGCAGCTGGCGCGCCACCTGGGCGTACACGCTGCTCCTCACCCTCGCGACGGCCTTCACCCCGATCGTGTGGCCGCTCGCCGCGGTCCTCGGCCTCGGCGTCCTGGTCCTGCGGCGCGGCGACATCACGGCGTACGCGCTCCGCTTCCTCGCCGCCGTCGGCACCCCGCTGCTCGTCCTCGCGCCCTGGTCGCTGTCGCTGCTGTCCAGCCCGTCCGCGTTCCTGACGGAAGCCGGCCTGGAGACCGGTACGGGCTCCGCCTCCGCGCTGGACCTGCTCGGCATCAGCCCCGGCGGGCCGAAGGCGGCGGGCGGCGTCCTGCTGCTGGGCATCGTCCTCGCCGCGCTCGCCGCCCTGCTGCGCGGCGAGCGGCAGTTCGCCGTACGGACCGCCTGGGTGGCCGCGCTGGTCTCCCTCGCCTTCGCCGGCCTCGCCAACGGCTCCGGCTGGGCCGGCCCCGCCACGCTGGTCTACGGCGCCGCCCTCATCGCCGCCGCGCTGGTCGGCGCGGACGGCGCCCGCATCCGCGTCGCCGAACTGAGCTTCGGCTGGCGCCAGCCGGTCGCCGTCCTGATCGCCCTCGCGGCGGCCCTGGCCCCCGCGCTGGCCGCCGCCGGCTGGATGATCGGCGGCGCGTCGGGCCCGCTGGAACGCCGCGACCCGGTCCAGGTCCCCGCGTTCGTCGCGGAGGAGAGCGGCACCCGCGACCAGCCGCGCACCCTGGTCCTGGGCGGCACCTCGCCCGCCTCCGTCGACTACACCCTGGTCCGGGGCTCCGGCGCCCGGCTCGGCGACGCGGAACTGGCCGCGGCCCAGGGCGGCAACAGCCACCTCGACAAGGTCGTCGCCAACCTGGTCGCCGGCTCCGGCGCCGACCAGGGCAGCCAGCTCAGCGGCTTCGCGATCCGCTACGTCCTCGTGCGCGACGGGGCGCCCAAGCAGATGAGCCGGGTGCTCGACGCCACCCCCGGCCTCAGCCGGCTCAGCCAGCTGGACGGCAGCGCCCTGTGGCGGGTGGACCGGCAGGTCTCCCGGATCATGATCGTCCCGTCCGCCGCCGGCGACGAGCCGCTCCCGGTGGGCTCCCGGCCGGTCGAGGCGCACACCAAGATCCCGGCGGGCGCCGCCGACCGGGTGCTGCGGATCGCCGACGCCGCCGACCCCGGCTGGCAGGCCACCCTCAACGGCCGCGCGCTCACCGCGAAGACCGTGGACGGCTGGGCACAGGGCTTCGAACTGCCCGCCGAGGGCGGCACCCTGGACCTCACGTACGAGGAACCCTTCACGCACACCGTGTGGATCTGGACGCAGATCGCGCTCGCCGTGGTCCTGGTCGTCATGGCCCTGCCGGGCCGCCGCCGCGAGATCGACGACGACCTGCCCGAGGAGGCCGAGGCCGTCGCCGCCGAACCGGTCGCCGGAGAGGGCCGCCGGGCCCGCCGGCTGCGCGCCGCCGCCCTGGCCGAGAGCGAGGCCGCCGCCGCACAGCAGGGCGCCGGGGGCTCACCCGAGCCCGACGGGGCCGGGGAGCAGCCGGCGTACGTTCCCGCCCAGCAGGACGCCGAAGCCGGCCCGGCCGCCCCGGAGAGCGCCCCGGAAGGCGCCCCGGACGCGGAAGCCGCCTACGTACCGCAGCAGCAGTACGGCGACTGGGACGCCCAGCAGGGCCAGTACCAGGACCCGGGCTACCCGCAGTACCAGGACGGGCCGTACGCGGACGGGCAGCAGCAGCCGGACGCCGGCGGCTACGACCCGTACGGCTATCCGCAGCAGCAGGGCGAGTACGGCGCGCCCGGCCAGGACCCGTACCAGGGCGGCGGCTACCCGCAGTACCAGGGCGGTCAGTACGCGGACCCGTACGGCGGCCAGGCGTACGACCCGGCCCCGTACGACCCCAACGGCTACGACGCCGACGGCGGGCAGTACGGCGAGCAGCGCCCGTACGACCCGCAGAACCCCGAGAACCCCGGCACGGGCCAGAACCCGTGGCCGACCGGTAACGCATCGCGAGGCGAGTCCGAGTGAAGTCCACCAGCAGCCTGTCCCTCATCGCCGGGGTCGTCGCCCTGGCCGCCGTCACCGGGTTCGCCGCGCTCAACGTGCCGGACGGCAGCGCCCCGGCCGAGGCGAAGACCGCCGCGCGGCTCCCCGTCGAACGGACCAGCCTGCTCTGCCCGGCACCCGGCCTCTCCGACCTCTCCGAGACGGCGTACGCGGCCTACACACCGCCGACCAAGGGCGCCGCCGGCGCGGCGGGCACGGCCGAACTCCTGTCGTCCGCGAAGGACGGCGAGAAGGCCCACAAGCCGGATGAAGAGGACGAGAAGGACAAGGGCAAGGAGAAGGGGAAGGACGCGAAGGACACCGGCAAGGACAAGCCGGTCGTCTCCCTCAAGGAGCCCGGCAAGCCGGCCACCGGCAAGGCGTCCGGCGCGGACTCGCCCGCGCTCGTCGGCACCGCCACCGGCCGGCTGGCCCCCGGCTGGACCGCCCAGCAGACCACCACCGTCGAGGCCGGCGACGGACGCGGCATCCTCGGCATCAGCTGCACCGTGCCCGACACGGACTTCTGGTTCCCCGCGGCGAGCACCGCCAAGACCCGCGAGGACTACGTCCACCTCACCAACCCGGACGACACCGCCGCCGTCGCCGACATCGAGCTGTACGGGCCGGACGGCTCGCTCAAGTCCGACGTGGGCGAGGGCATCACCGTCCCGGCCGGCTCCGGCGTCCGGGTCCTCATCTCGACGCTCACCAGCAAGGCCGTCGACGATGTGACCGTGCACGTCACCACCCGCTCCGGACGGGTCGGCGCGGCCCTCCGGACCGCCGACGACGAGACCGGCAGCGACTGGCTCGCCGCCTCCGCCGAACCCGCCGGCACCGTCGTACTGCCCGGCATCCCGGCCGACGCGACCTCCGTACGGCTGGTCGCCTTCGCCCCCGGCGACGACGACGCCGACCTCCGGATCAAGCTCGTCGGCAAGTCCGGCACGATCACCCCGGCCGGCCACGAGGAACTGCACATCAAGTCGAACATGACCGCGGCCCTCGACCTCAAGGACCTCACCCGGGGCCAGGCCGGCTCGCTGATGCTGGTGCCCGCCGAGAAGAACAGGGCCACCCCCGTCGTCGCCGCGCTGCGGGTCGTCCGGGGCAAGGGCGACAAGCGCGAGGTCGCCTACATCCCGGCGACCGGCCCGGTCGGCGCCCGCGCGACCGTCGCCGGAAACGGCGCCAAGAACTCCGCCCTCGCCCTCGCCGCCTCCGCGGCCGCCGCCACCGTCGAGGTCACCGCCTCCGCGGGCAGCGGCGGCGGCACGCCGGTCAGCAAGACGTACAAGATCCCCGCCGGCACCACCCTGGCCGTCACCCCGCCCGTGCCCACGGGCCTCAAGGGCAGCTACGCGCTGACCGTCGAAACCCGGTCCGGCGGCCCGGTCCACGCCTCCCGCACGCTCACGGAGAAGGTGAACGGCATCGAGATGTTCACCGTGCAGACCCTTCCCGACGACCGGGGCACGGTGGAGGTCCCGGCGGCCCGGCAGGACCTGTCGGTCCTCGACGACTGAGGAACCGGACCGGAGGCGGGGCCCCGCCGCGAGCGCGGCCGGGCCCCGCCTCAGTCCTGTCCGTACCGGGGATCGACGGACTCGGGCGCCAGGCCCAGCAGCTCCGCGACCTGCTCCACGACGATCTCGTGAATCAGCAGCGCACGCTCGTCCCGGCTCTTGGTCCGCAGCTCGACCGGCCGCCGGTACACCGCGATCTGCGCCGGCCGGTCCTTCCGGGCGGAGACCGCACTGCCCAGCGGAACCGTCTCCTCCGCCTTCTCCGGCACCTCCAGGACGACGAAATCGACCTCGGCCAGCTGCGGCCAGCGCCGCTCCAGCCGTTCCACGGAGTCCTGGACGAGATCGCGGAAGTGGTCCGCGCGGCTCATGGACAGCGGGACCTGCGGCGGGGCGACGGGCCCGCGCATCCCGCGGCCGTGGCGGTCGCGGCGCCGCGGACGCGGCTCGGACGGGGGCGGTACAGGACTGTCCATCACCGACGCAGCCTAACGCCGCCGGAGTCCGCCCGGCCGGAGCCCGCCGAACCGCCCCGGCACGCCCGGTCCGAACGCCCCGGCACGCCCGGTCCGCTCCGGAACGTCCCAGCTGTCCGGACTTGAGCGATCCGGCCACAGGAGAGCCCTTTCCGGCCCCGCTCCCGACCACCGGACCGTCGCCTTGTGAAAGCTTCACGACGCGACGGTGACCGGAATCATGATCGCCCCGGCTCCGCCACCTCTCCTCCGCGCAGGTCAGGGGAGCTGCCCGAGGGTGCCCTGTGCCGGACGTCACAGGGCGACACGGAGGGGTGAGCCGGGGGAGAGTCGTCGCAGCCCGCTCAAGAGTGCGGTACCGTCCAACATCGTGAGCCCTGTACGTCGCTGTTCGCGCACCGCGTGCGGCCGCCCTGCCGTCGCGACACTGACGTACGTCTATGCCGACTCGACTGCGGTCCTCGGCCCGCTCGCCACCTACGCCGAGCCCCACTGCTACGACCTCTGTGCCGAGCACAGCGAGCGGCTGACCGCGCCACGGGGCTGGGAAGTCGTCCGGCTCTCCGACCCCTCCGCGCCCAGCCGCCCCAGCGGCGACGACCTGGAAGCGCTTGCCAACGCCGTACGGGAGGCCGCCCGGCCGCCCGAGCGCGGCGACGGCACCCGCGGCGGCGGCCCGCGCACCGCGGACCCGATGGAGGTCGCCCGCAGGGGCCACCTCCGCGTCCTGCGCTCACCCGACTCCTGAGCGGCCTTCGGCCGCCGGGTAGTTTGGCGGTCCGAAGAAACCCCAGGAGGACCGGCCCGTGACCGCAGACCTGTCGCAGCTCGTGAAGGCGTACGACGTGCGCGGAGTCGTGCCCGACCAGTGGGACGAGGAGCTGGCCGCCCTCTTCGGAGCGGCGTTCGTCGAGGTGACCGGCGCGGACGCGATCGTGATCGGCCACGACATGCGCCCCACCTCCCCCGCCCTGTCCGGCGCCTTCGCACGCGGCGCGGCCGGGCGCGGCGCCGACGTCACGATGATCGGCCTCTGCTCGACGGACCAGCTGTACTACGCCTCCGGCGCACTGGACCTGCCCGGCGCCATGTTCACCGCCTCGCACAACCCGGCGCGCTACAACGGCATCAAGATGTGCCGGGCGGGCGCCGCCCCGGTCGGCCAGGACACCGGCCTGGCCGAGATCCGCACGCTGGCCGAGGAGTGGTCCGAGAAGGGCGCCCCCGAGCCGGTCGCCCAGCCGGGCACGGTCACCGAACGCGACACCCTCGCGGACTACGCCGCCCATCTGCTCTCGCTGGTGGACCTGACGAAGATCCGCCCGCTCAAGGTCGTCGTGGACGCGGGCAACGGCATGGGCGGCCACACGGTCCCCACCGTCTTCGACGGCCTGCCCGTGGACCTGGTCCCGATGTACTTCGAACTGGACGGCACCTTCCCGAACCACGAGGCCAACCCGCTGGACCCGAAGAACATCACGGACCTCCAGGCCCGTGTGCTGGCCGAGCGCGCCGACCTGGGCCTGGCCTTCGACGGCGACGCCGACCGCTGCTTCGTCGTGGACGAACGCGGCGAAGGCGTCTCCCCCTCGGCGATCACCGCCCTGGTCGCCGCCCGCGAACTGGCCCGCAACGGCGGACACGGCACGATCATCCACAACCTGATCACCTCCCTCTCCGTCCCCGAGGTCGTCCGCGAACACGGCGGCACCCCCGTCCGCACCCGCGTCGGCCACTCCTTCATGAAGGCCGAGATGGCCACCCACGGCGCGATCTTCGGCGGCGAGCACTCCGCCCACTACTACTTCCGCGACTTCTGGAACGCCGATACGGGCATGCTCGCCGCCCTCCACGTCCTCGCCGCCCTCGGCGGCCAGGACGGCCCCCTCTCCGCCCTGGTCGCCCAGTACGACCGCTACGCCGCCTCCGGCGAGATCAACTCCGAGGTCGACGACCAGACCGCCCGCACCGCCGACGTCGAAGCCGCCTTCGCCACCCGCCCCGACACCACCGCGGACACCCTCGACGGCCTCACGATCACCACCCCCACCTGGTGGTTCAACCTCCGCCCCTCCAACACGGAACCCCTGCTCCGCCTGAACGTGGAGGCGGAGAACGAGGAGACGATGAGAACGGTCCGAGACGAGGTACTGAGCCTGATCAGGGGAACTTCCAACCCCGCCGACGCTTGAGACGCGGGGCTCCGGGCAGAGCCCCGGCGCCCCCGACGCACACCCCAGCCCGAGCGACGCTTGAGCGCGGTGCTTGGTGCAGGCCCCCCGCCCCCCAGCCTCGCCGGAGCTTGGGGCGCGGGGTCCGGGGCAGCGCCCCCGCACCCCCCAGCCTCGCCGGCGTTTGAGACGCGGGGTCCGGGGCATTGCCCCCGCAACCCCCGCCCCCAGCCTCGCCGGCGCTTGGGGCGCGGAGCCCGGGGCAGCGCCTCCGTACCCCCCCAGCCCCACCCCCCCCCAGCCCCTCCGGCGCTTGAGGAGCGGGGTTCCGGGGCAGCGCCCCGGTTTCGGGAAGGGGCGGGGTGGGGAACAGGCCCGCCGCAGGCGCCCGCCACACGCGCGCCCCACCCCACCCCGGAGGTACGCTGACCTCGCCCCCAAGGGGCCCCGCCCCACCCAGAAGAACACCCAGAAGAACACCCGCCCGAAGGGACACCCCATGCCGCTGGAAGCCGGCCTCCTGGAGATCCTGGCCTGCCCGGCCTGCCACGCCCCCCTGGACGACAGGACGGCAGCCGACACCCCGGAACTCATCTGCACCGGCACCGACTGCGGTCTCGCCTACCCGGTCCGCGACGGCATCCCCGTACTCCTCGTCGACGAGGCCCGCCGCCCCGCGTAACGGCCCCACCCGCACCGGCGCGACCGCGCCCCCGCGCGACCGCGCCCCCGCGTAACGGCGCGCAACCGCCGAACCGGCGATCGGAGGACCGCCCCATGCTCGACGAGTCGTTGCTCGACGCCCCCGACGCACTGGCCCGAGCCGACCGCCGCGACCTGCTCCGCGGCGCCGCCGAGGCCGGCGCCCGGGTCCGCAGCGCCGCCCGGCACGCGGCGGAGGCCGGGATCACCGAGCTGAAACCGGAGGGCCGACCGCGCGCCGTCCTCGTCGCCGGCCCCGGCACCGCCGCGACCGGCGTCGCGGACCTGATCACCGCACTCGCCGGCGCCTCCGCCCCGGTCACCCGCATCCGCCCGAGCGGCGTCGCCCCCGCCCCCGGCGCCCTGCGCTGGACGCTGCCCGGCTGGGCCGGCTCCGTGGACCTGCTCCTCATCGCCACGGCGGACGGCTCCGAACCGGGCCTCGCCCTCCTCGCGGAGCAGGCGTACCGCCGGGGTTGTACGGTCGTCGCCGTCGCCCCCCTCCGCTCCCCGCTGCGCGAGGCGGTGCACGGGGTGCACGGCCTGGTCGTCCCGATGGCCACCGCCCCGCACGGGGAGTACGACGCCGAGACATCGGCCGCCGGGCCCGGCACCCTCTGGGCCCTGTTCACCCCGCTGCTCGCCCTGCTCGACCGCGTCGGCCTGGTCACCGCCCCCGCCGAAGCACTCCAGGCCGTCGCCGACCGCCTGGACCGTACGGCGGAACGCTGCGGCCCGGCCGTCGCCACGTACGGCAACCCGGCCAAGACCCTCGCCGCCGAACTCGCGGACAGCCTGCCGCTGATCTGGACCGAGGGCGACGCGGCCGGCCCGGTCGGCCGCCGCTTCGCCGCCGTCCTGGCGGAGCTGTCGGGCCGCCCGGCCCTGGCCGCCGCGCTCCCGGAGGCGCTCCCGGCACACGGCGGCCTGCTGGCCGGCGCGTTCGCGGCGGGCGCCGACCCGGACGACTTCTTTCGCGACCGCGTCGAGGAACCGGAACCACTGCACGCTCGTGTGGTGCTGCTCCGGGACCGCCCGGTCGGCGGCCTGAGCGCGGCCCCGGCCGCCCGCGAACTGGCCCTCGGCCACGACACGGCGATCAGCGAACTGGAACCGGAAGAGGGCAGCACGCTGGAATCCCTCGCCGAACTGCTCGCCGTCACCGACTTCGCCGCCGTCTACCTGGCCCTCGCCTCCCGAGCGGGCGCCTGAACGACCCCGTACACCCGGCGCGCCGAGCCCGTACGGCCGGCGCCCGAGCCACCGCGCCCCCGTCCCGGGCGCCGCGCACCCGTACGCCCGGCGCCCCGCACACCGCACCACACCCGGCAACACGAGGACAGAACCCATGGACCGGCTCTCCAACACCGTGCGCCCGTACGCCTGGGGCTCGACGACCGCGATCCCCGCCCTCCTCGGCACCGCCCCCACCGGCGAGCCGCAGGCGGAGATGTGGATGGGCGCGCACCCCGGAGCCCCCTCCCGGATCACCCGCACCGACACCACCGACACCGCCGACACCACAGTCCCCGCCACGTCCGCCCCCGCCGAGCAGCCGCTCACCGACGTCATCGCCGCCGACCCGGCCCGCGAACTCGGCGCGGCGACCGTCGAGAAGTTCGGCCCCCGGCTGCCCTTCCTCCTCAAGCTGCTCGCCGCGGGCGCCCCCCTCTCCCTCCAGGTGCACCCGGACCTCGACCGGGCAAAGGCGGGCTACGCGGACGAGGAGCGCCGGTCCGTCCCGATCGACGCGCCCCACCGCACGTACAAGGACGCCAACCACAAGCCCGAACTGATCTGCGCGCTCAGCCCCTTCGAGGGTCTGTGCGGATTCCGCCGGCCGCTGGAGACGGCCGCCGCGATGGAGGGCCTGGGCGTCGACTCCCTCAAGCCGTACGCGGACCTGCTGCGCGCCCAGCCCGAGGAGGCCGCCCTGCGCGAGGTGCTGACGGCGGTGCTCACCGCGGACCCGGAGGAGATGGCCGACACGGTGACCGCCGTCGCGGACGCCTCGGAACGGCTCGGCGGCGACTACGCCCCGTACGCCCGCATCGCCCACCACTTCCCCGGCGACGCCGGCGTCGTCGCGGCCATGCTGCTCAACCACGTACGGCTCCAGCCCGGCGAGGCGCTGTTCCTCGGTGCAGGCGTCCCGCACGCCTACCTCGACGGCCTCGGCGTCGAGATCATGGCCAACTCCGACAACGTGCTGCGCTGCGGCCTCACCCCCAAGCACATCGACGTCCCCGAACTCCTGCGCGTCGTCCGCTTCGAGGCCACCGATCCGGGCATCCTGCGCCCGGAGGCGTCCCCGTCCGGCGAGGAGGTGTACGAGACCCCGGTCGACGAGTTCCGCCTCTCCCGCTTCGATCTGTCGCCCGGCGCCGCCCCGGCCGACCTGACCGCGGCGACCCCGCAGATCCTGCTCTGCACCGCGGGCACCGCCGAGGCCGGTGACCTGGGACTCCGCCCCGGCGATTCGGTCTTCGTACCGGCCGGCGAGCAGGTCCGCGTCTCCGGAACCGGCACACTCTTCCGTGCCACAGTGGTGGCCTGACGCAGCGTCCGCGACGACGGCTGCGTAATGTGCCGCCATGGCGCGGCCGCCGGAGCCGCACACCGAAGAAGGGACACCGAGCACCCATGAGTGCGTCAGGCGGAACCAAGGCGATCGTGGCGGCCCTCGGCGCCAACCTCGCGATCGCCGTGGCCAAATTCGTCGCCTTCCTGTTCAGCGGCTCCTCGTCGATGCTCGCGGAGAGCGTCCACTCGCTGGCGGACTCCGGCAACCAGGGGCTGCTGCTGCTCGGCGGCAAACGCGCCCAGCGCGAGGCCACCCCGCAGCACCCCTTCGGCTACGGCCGCGAGCGCTACATCTACGCCTTCCTCGTCTCCATCGTCCTGTTCTCGGTCGGTGGCATGTTCGCGGTGTACGAGGGCTACGAGAAGATTCGCCACCCCCACGAGCTGGAGGCCTGGTACTGGCCGGTCGGCGTCCTGATCTTCGCGATCATCGCCGAGGGCTTCTCCTTCCGTACGGCCATCAAGGAGTCCAACGAGTCGCGCGGCTCGCTCAGCTGGACGGAGTTCATCCGCCGCGCGAAGGCCCCCGAGCTGCCGGTCGTCCTGCTGGAGGACTTCGGCGCGCTCATCGGTCTGATCCTCGCCCTCGGCGGCGTCGGCCTGGCCCTCGGCACCGGCAACGGCGTCTGGGACGGCATCGGCACCCTGTGCATCGGCATCCTGCTGATCACCATCGCGATCGTGCTGGCCGCCGAGACCAAGTCCCTGCTGCTCGGCGAGGCCGCCGGCACCGACCAGGTCGAGAAGATCAAGGCCGCCGCCGTGGACGGCGACACCGTCACCGGCGTCATCCACATGCGCACCCTCCACCTCGGCCCGGAGGAGCTGCTGGTCGCCGCCAAGATCGCCGTCCAGCACGACGACACCGCCGACGAGGTCGCCAACGCCATCAACGCCGCCGAGTCCCGCATCCGCGCCGCGGTCCCGATCGCCCGCGTGATCTACCTGGAGCCGGACATCTACAACGCGGCCGCCGCCGCGGCCGGCACCAACCCGGCCAAGACACCGGGCGGCCACCCGGCCCCCGCCGGACCGGCCGACCCGACCGGACCGACGGAATCCGGCCACTGACCGAACCGGACCCGCCATCGCCCGCGCGTCGCAGCCGCTTCCACCCCGGACCCGCCCCGGTGGACTGGGAGCGGCTGCGCCGTTCGGTGTAGATTCGACGGCAGTGTCAGACGTCGCTGCTGATGGCGGTCGATCGGTCCGTACGCCGGACCGGCCGAGGGAGAGAGGGCCTCCGACGGACTGCGCTGCGAGCGCTCGGGCATTCGTGTGCCCACCGCCGCAGAGCCGCCCTACCCACCCTCGACTCCATCACGAGGAGCAGCCCGTTATGACGACGGCCAACCGACCCGACTTCAAGGTCGCCGACCTCTCCCTCGCCGCCTTCGGCCGCAAGGAGATCACCCTCGCCGAGCACGAGATGCCCGGCCTGATGTCGATCCGCAAGGAGTACGCCGCCGCGCAGCCGCTGGCCGGCGCCCGCATCACCGGCTCGCTGCACATGACCGTGCAGACGGCCGTGCTCATCGAGACGCTGGTCGCCCTCGGTGCCGAGGTCCGCTGGGCCTCCTGCAACATCTTCTCCACCCAGGATCACGCCGCCGCCGCCATCGCGGTCGGCCCGAACGGCACCCCCGAGGCCCCCGCCGGCGTCCCCGTCTTCGCCTGGAAGGGCGAGACGCTCGAAGAGTACTGGTGGTGCACGGAGCAGGCCCTGACCTGGCCGAACACGCCCACCGGCGGCCCCAACATGATCCTGGACGACGGCGGCGACGCCACCCTCCTGGTGCACAAGGGCGTCGAGTTCGAGAAGGCCGGCGCGGCCCCGGACCCGGCGACGGCGGACAGCGAGGAGTACGCGCACATCCTCACGCTGCTCAACCGCACGCTGGGCGAGTCCCCCCAGAAGTGGACCCAGCTGGCCTCCGAGATCCGCGGCGTCACGGAGGAGACCACGACCGGTGTGCACCGGCTGTACGAGATGCACCGCGACGGCACCCTCCTGTTCCCGGCGATCAACGTCAACGACGCGGTCACCAAGTCGAAGTTCGACAACAAGTACGGCTGCCGCCACTCGCTGATCGACGGCATCAACCGCGCCACCGACGTCCTGATCGGCGGCAAGACCGCCGTCGTCTGCGGCTACGGCGACGTGGGCAAGGGCTGCGCGGAGTCCCTGCGCGGCCAGGGCGCCCGCGTGATCATCACCGAGATCGACCCCATCTGCGCCCTCCAGGCGGCGATGGACGGCTACCAGGTCGCCACCCTCGACGAGGTCGTCGAGCAGGCCGACATCTTCGTCACCACGACGGGCAACAAGGACATCATCATGGCCTCCGACATGGCCCGGATGAAGCACCAGGCCATCGTCGGGAACATCGGCCACTTCGACAACGAGATCGACATGGCCGGGCTCGCCAGGATCGACGGCATCGTCAAGGACGAGGTCAAGCCGCAGGTCCACACCTGGACGTTCCCGGACGGCAAGGTCCTCATCGTGCTGTCCGAGGGCCGCCTGCTGAACCTGGGCAACGCCACCGGCCACCCCTCGTTCGTCATGTCCAACTCGTTCGCGGACCAGACCCTGGCCCAGATCGAGCTGTTCACCAAGCCCGAGGAGTACCCGACCGACGTCTACGTGCTGCCCAAGCACCTCGACGAGAAGGTCGCCCGCCTCCACCTCGACGCGCTCGGCGTGAAGCTGACGACGCTCCGCCCCGAGCAGGCCGCGTACATCGGTGTCCAGGTCGAGGGCCCGTACAAGCCGGACCACTACCGCTACTGACCCCGCGACCCCGCCCCCGGACCGCCCGGTCTCAGACCGGCCGGCCCGGCGGCGCCGGGCACTCAACAGCAGCAGCGACGAACGCAGGCCCCCGCACCCCCGTGTCGGGGGCCTGCGCCGTACCGCACCCGCACGACCCGAGGACCCGAAGGACCCCATGCCCCGCGGCCGATATTCGCTCCACGACGTCCACGACCACACCCCCCTCGGCGAAGAACACTTCCACTGCGCGCCCGGCCCGTCCGGCTGGCGCTACATCTCCCAAACGACCGCCCCGTCCGGCAGTCACCTGGGCTCCGTCGACCTCACCCTCGACGCACTCGGCCGCCCCCTCCGACTCGAACTCCATGCCGCCGGCTGGCAGGTCCGAGGCGCCGCCCTGGAGGGCCTCACCTGGGTCCGTACCGACCCGACGGGCATCCACGCCACCGAAGGCAATGTCCGCGCCCACGCCTTCAACGGCATGTCCCCCGCCTTCCTCGTCGCGACCGCTCGCCTTCTGCGCCTCACCCCCGCTTCCCCCGAGACCCGCGTCCGGGTCGTCACCTTCACGGACCCGGTCCTCGCCCCCCGTACGACCGACCAGTCCTGGGCCCTGGTGAACAGTGAAGCGCACGCCACTGACAACGGCCCCCTGCACGTGGACGAATACCAGGTCAGCGCCCTGGACACCGGTGAACGGCACACGGTCCACATCGCCGGCGACGTGGTGCTGTCGGCCCCCGGCATCGAGCTCGAAGACCTGGACTCCCCGCCCTCCCCGCCCCCGGCACACTGACGGCACCGCATCGCACCGCACCGGCCGCCGACCGTCAGGCGGGCGGCACGAACCCGGTGGCGGGCGGTCCAGGAACGGGAGGTCGGGGAACGGCATGTCCGGGCCCACCGGCGCCGGGAAGCGGAATCCCGGAAGCGGGCCCGCCGGGACGAGGCGCGCCGTCGAACCGCCCTCCGGCCGGCCGACCGCTCAGCCCCTCCGCGTGCGCGACCTGCCACGCCCTGCGCGCGTCCCGCACCTGCCGCTCGTGCACCACGGCGGCCAGATACGCGGCGGCCGGAACGCCCGCCGGGGCCGGTACCCCGGTCCGCGCCGCGACCTCCGAGCCGAGCCGCTCCGACATGGCCCTGCCCACGTCGGCATCGAGCTGGTGCATCCGCGTCAGGTACTGCCGGACCGCGAGCCACAGATCATCCGGAACCGCCGACAGGTCCAGCGAGGCGAACCGCCCCACCAGCCACGGGGGCGGCGGGGGAACAGCCACGGCCCGCCCCGCCGGAACCCGTTCCCGTACGACCAGCGTCCCCGCGAAGACGTCCCCTAGCCGCCGCCCGCGCGTCGAGACCAGGGACGCGACCGCGGCGACGACACCGAACGTCATCAGGATCTCCACGAGCCCCATCGCCCCGCGCACCAGCGCATGACGGAACCGGATGGGCCCGCCGTCATCCCGTACGACCCGCAGCCCGCACGCCAGCTTCCCCAGCGAACGGCCGCGGCTGAGCGTCTCGACGGCGATCGGACCTCCGACCGGAACCAGCAGGAACGTGGCGACGGAGACCGCGGCGAAGGCGGCGTCGTCCAGCGAACCGGCCACGAGGACCATCCCCAGCGTCACCACACCGAACACCACTCCCGTGATGATCAGATCGATAGTTGTGGCCAACGCCCGGCTCGGCAGCTTCGCCGGCCGAAGCCCCAGCACGACCGCGTCCCCGGTCACCAGCTCACTCATCGCCCCACCCCTCACAGCGGGCCCCTGCCCCGCGGCCCCACAGTCTGCCAAGCTGACCGGCAACACGCAGTCGTACGACCGGTACCCCCTTTGCCTGGAGCCGCAGCCGACCATGGACCTCGACGTCTTCGTCCACACCCATCGCATCGAGTGGGACCGGCTGGACCATCTGCTGCGCCGCGGCCGCCTGCTGACGGGCGCGGAGGCCGACGAACTCGTGGACCTCTACCAGCGCACGGCGACCCATCTGTCGCTGATCCAGTCCGGCGCCCCCGACCCGCTGCTCGTCGCACGGCTCACGCAGCTGGTGGCGCGCGCCCGTGCCACGGTGACCGGTACGCGTCGGGCGTCCTGGCGCGATGTCGCGCGCTTCCTCACGGCCGGGTTCCCCGCCGCGGTCTACCGCTCCCGCCACTGGTGGATACCGACCGCCGTGCTCTCCACTCTCCTGACCGCGCTGATGGGGTGGTGGATCGGCACGCATCCGGAGGTCCAGGCGGCCATCGCGGCCCCGGAGGACCTCCGCCGCATGACGGCACCGGGCGGTGAGTACGAGACGTACTACTCCAGCCATCCGGCGGCCTCGTTCGCCGCGCAGGTATGGACGAACAACGCGCAGGCCGCCGCCATGTGCCTGGTCCTGGGCGCCTTCCTCTGCGTGCCGGTGATCTGGGTCCTCTTCGTCAACGTGGTCAACCTGGCGGTGGGCATCGGGCTGATGTCCTCGGCGGGCCGCCTCGACACGTTCCTCGGCCTGATCCTTCCGCACGGCTTGCTGGAGCTGACGGCCGTCTTCGTCGCCGCCGGCACCGGTCTACGCCTCGGCTGGACGGTCATCGACCCCGGCCCCCGGACGCGCCGGGCGGCCCTGGCACAACGGGGCCGAGCGGCCATCGGCATGGCGATCGGCCTGGCGCTGGTGCTGTTCGTCTCGGGCGTCATCGAGGCGTTCGTGACCCCCTCCGGCCTGCCGACCTGGGCGCGCATCACGCTCGGCGTCACCGCCGAGCTGCTCTTCCTGGCGTACGTGTACGTGCTCGGCGGGCGGGCGGCCCGAGCGGGTGAAGCGGGGGACCTGGACACGGTCGAACGAAGCGCCGAGCTGCCGATGGCCGCCTGATGTGCATGGGGCGTTACCGACCTGCTAGTGTTCTGTTCGCCCCAAAACCCGTTGACACGGTGATGCGGGGGAGGTAGATTTGAACGGTTGCCTGGGACTGGACAAGTTCGGGCGCAGTCGCTAATCTCTATCTCGCTCTCACCGGAAATTGAATTTCCGCAGAGCCATGGATTCCCACCTTCTGAAGCAATGAAGTCGATTAGGTTCGGTCGAAAAGCTTCTGATAAAGTCGAATCAGCCGAAAGGCAAGGCCCTTCAACGGCCACCAGAATTGAAATCCGAACCGGAAACGGGACGAAATCGATCTGGTAAGGTTGGAACCGCTGAAAAGCAAAAGCAAGACCCGCTTCGACCGGGAATCGGACACGAAAGAGTCTGATAGAGTCGGAAACGCAAGACCGAAGGGAAGCGCCCGGAGGAAAGCCCGCAGGGGTGAGTACAAAGGAAGCGTCCGTTCCTTGAGAACTCAACAGCGTGCCAAAAGTCAACGCCAGATATGTTGATACCCCGGCCTGCTACGGCAGGTTGGAGGTTCCTTTGAAAGTCCTGTGCGGTCCCTTGTGGATCGGGCAGGCAAAAAACACAGCGAGGACGCAGTGGACGACGGGTCATATTCCGACCCGGTTCGTTCCGCTCTCGTGATGTGTGATCCCGATTACGGGAAAACATTCACGGAGAGTTTGATCCTGGCTCAGGACGAACGCTGGCGGCGTGCTTAACACATGCAAGTCGAACGATGAAGCCCTTCGGGGTGGATTAGTGGCGAACGGGTGAGTAACACGTGGGCAATCTGCCCTTCACTCTGGGACAAGCCCTGGAAACGGGGTCTAATACCGGATACCACTTTCTCCCTCCTGGGAGAAGGTTGAAAGCTCCGGCGGTGAAGGATGAGCCCGCGGCCTATCAGCTAGTTGGTGGGGTAATGGCCTACCAAGGCGACGACGGGTAGCCGGCCTGAGAGGGCGACCGGCCACACTGGGACTGAGACACGGCCCAGACTCCTACGGGAGGCAGCAGTGGGGAATATTGCACAATGGGCGAAAGCCTGATGCAGCGACGCCGCGTGAGGGATGACGGCCTTCGGGTTGTAAACCTCTTTCAGCAGGGAAGAAGCGAAAGTGACGGTACCTGCAGAAGAAGCGCCGGCTAACTACGTGCCAGCAGCCGCGGTAATACGTAGGGCGCAAGCGTTGTCCGGAATTATTGGGCGTAAAGAGCTCGTAGGCGGCTTGTCGCGTCGGTTGTGAAAGCCCGGAGCTTAACTCCGGGTCTGCAGTCGATACGGGCAGGCTAGAGTGTGGTAGGGGAGATCGGAATTCCTGGTGTAGCGGTGAAATGCGCAGATATCAGGAGGAACACCGGTGGCGAAGGCGGATCTCTGGGCCATTACTGACGCTGAGGAGCGAAAGCGTGGGGAGCGAACAGGATTAGATACCCTGGTAGTCCACGCCGTAAACGTTGGGAACTAGGTGTTGGCGACATTCCACGTCGTCGGTGCCGCAGCTAACGCATTAAGTTCCCCGCCTGGGGAGTACGGCCGCAAGGCTAAAACTCAAAGGAATTGACGGGGGCCCGCACAAGCAGCGGAGCATGTGGCTTAATTCGACGCAACGCGAAGAACCTTACCAAGGCTTGACATACACCGGAAAGCATCAGAGATGGTGCCCCCCTTGTGGTCGGTGTACAGGTGGTGCATGGCTGTCGTCAGCTCGTGTCGTGAGATGTTGGGTTAAGTCCCGCAACGAGCGCAACCCTTGTTCTGTGTTGCCAGCATGCCCTTCGGGGTGATGGGGACTCACAGGAGACTGCCGGGGTCAACTCGGAGGAAGGTGGGGACGACGTCAAGTCATCATGCCCCTTATGTCTTGGGCTGCACACGTGCTACAATGGCCGGTACAATGAGCTGCGATGCCGTGAGGCGGAGCGAATCTCAAAAAGCCGGTCTCAGTTCGGATTGGGGTCTGCAACTCGACCCCATGAAGTCGGAGTTGCTAGTAATCGCAGATCAGCATTGCTGCGGTGAATACGTTCCCGGGCCTTGTACACACCGCCCGTCACGTCACGAAAGTCGGTAACACCCGAAGCCGGTGGCCCAACCCCTTGTGGGAGGGAGCTGTCGAAGGTGGGACTGGCGATTGGGACGAAGTCGTAACAAGGTAGCCGTACCGGAAGGTGCGGCTGGATCACCTCCTTTCTAAGGAGCATCTAGATTCCGCAAGGAATCCAGAGCCACTACGTCGGCAAACGTCCGACGGTGGTCAGCTCATGGGTGGAACGTTGACTACTCGGCACGGCACATGAGTCTTCACCAGTACTGCTCCTCGGAGCGTGGAACGTGGGGTGAATGGGTCGGGTCGGGCACGCTGTTGGGTATCTGAAGGTACGGCCGTGATGGTCGTCCTTCGGTTGCCGGCCCCAGTGAACTCATCCCGGTTGGGGTGGGGTGGTGGGTGGCTGGTCGTTGTTTGAGAACTGCACAGTGGACGCGAGCATCTGTGGCCAAGTTTTTAAGGGCGCACGGTGGATGCCTTGGCACCAGGAACCGATGAAGGACGTGGGAGGCCGCGATAGGCCCCGGGGAGCTGTCAACCGAGCTTTGATCCGGGGGTGTCCGAATGGGGAAACCCGGCAGTCGTCATGGGCTGTCACCCGCTGCTGAACACATAGGCAGTGTGGAGGGAACGCGGGGAAGTGAAACATCTCAGTACCCGCAGGAAGAGAAAACAACCGTGATTCCGGGAGTAGTGGCGAGCGAAACTGGATCAGGCCAAACCGTATGCGTGTGATACCCGGCAGGGGTTGCGCATGCGGGGTTGTGGGATCTCTCTTTCACAGTCTGCCGGCTGTGAGACAAGTCAGAAACCGTTGGTGTAGGCGAAGGACATGCGAAAGGTCCGGCGTAGAGGGTAAGACCCCCGTAGCTGAAACATCAGCGGCTTGTTTGAGAGACACCCAAGTAGCACGGGGCCCGAGAAATCCCGTGTGAATCTGGCGGGACCACCCGTTAAGCCTAAATATTCCCTGGTGACCGATAGCGGATAGTACCGTGAGGGAATGGTGAAAAGTACCGCGGGAGCGGAGTGAAATAGTACCTGAAACCGTGTGCCTACAAGCCGTGGGAGCGTCGCGCATCGAGCTTGCTCGGTGCGTCGTGACTGCGTGCCTTTTGAAGAATGAGCCTGCGAGTTAGCGGTGTGTAGCGAGGTTAACCCGTGTGGGGAAGCCGTAGCGAAAGCGAGTCCGAACAGGGCGATTGAGTTGCACGCTCTAGACCCGAAGCGGAGTGATCTAGCCATGGGCAGGTTGAAGCGGAGGTAAGACTTCGTGGAGGACCGAACCCACCAGGGTTGAAAACCTGGGGGATGACCTGTGGTTAGGGGTGAAAGGCCAATCAAACTCCGTGATAGCTGGTTCTCCCCGAAATGCATTTAGGTGCAGCGTCGTGTGTTTCTTGCCGGAGGTAGAGCACTGGATAGGCGATGGGCCCTACCGGGTTACTGACCTTAGCCAAACTCCGAATGCCGGTAAGTGAGAGCGCGGCAGTGAGACTGTGGGGGATAAGCTCCATGGTCGAGAGGGAAACAGCCCAGAGCATCGACTAAGGCCCCTAAGCGTACGCTAAGTGGGAAAGGATGTGGAGTCGCAGAGACAACCAGGAGGTTGGCTTAGAAGCAGCCACCCTTGAAAGAGTGCGTAATAGCTCACTGGTCAAGTGATTCCGCGCCGACAATGTAGCGGGGCTCAAGCGTACCGCCGAAGTCGTGTCATTCCAGCATGAAGGGTTAACGCCTGCTGGGATGGGTAGGGGAGCGTCGTGTGCCGGGTGAAGCAGCCGTGGAAGCGAGTTGTGGACGGTTCACGAGTGAGAATGCAGGCATGAGTAGCGATACACACGTGAGAAACGTGTGCGCCGATTGACTAAGGGTTCCTGGGTCAAGCTGATCTGCCCAGGGTAAGTCGGGACCTAAGGCGAGGCCGACAGGCGTAGTCGATGGACAACCGGTTGATATTCCGGTACCCGCTTTGAAACGCCCAGTACTGAATCAGGCGATGCTAAGTCCGTGAAGCCGGCCCGATCTCTTCGGAGTTGAGGGTAGTGGTGGAGCCGACGAACCAGACTTGTAGTAGGTAAGCGATGGGGTGACGCAGGAAGGTAGTCCAGCCCAGGCGGTGGTTGTCCTGGGGTAAGGGTGTAGGCCGTGTGGTAGGCAAATCCGTCACACGTTAAGGCTGAGACCTGATGCCGAGCCGATTGTGGTGAAGTGGATGATCCTATGCTGTCGAGAAAAGCCTCTAGCGAGTTTCATGGCGGCCCGTACCCTAAACCGACTCAGGTGGTCAGGTAGAGAATACCGAGGCGTTCGGGTGAACTATGGTTAAGGAACTCGGCAAAATGCCCCCGTAACTTCGGGAGAAGGGGGGCCATTCCTGGTGATCCGATTTACTTGGTGAGCTGGGGGTGGCCGCAGAGACCAGCGAGAAGCGACTGTTTACTAAAAACACAGGTCCGTGCGAAGCCGTAAGGCGATGTATACGGACTGACGCCTGCCCGGTGCTGGAACGTTAAGGGGACCGGTTAGCTGCTCTTCGGGGTGGCGAAGCTGAGAACTTAAGCGCCAGTAAACGGCGGTGGTAACTATAACCATCCTAAGGTAGCGAAATTCCTTGTCGGGTAAGTTCCGACCTGCACGAATGGCGTAACGACTTCTCGACTGTCTCAACCATAGGCCCGGTGAAATTGCACTACGAGTAAAGATGCTCGTTTCGCGCAGCAGGACGGAAAGACCCCGGGACCTTTACTATAGTTTGATATTGGTGTTCGGTTCGGCTTGTGTAGGATAGGTGGGAGACTTTGAAGCGGCCACGCCAGTGGTTGTGGAGTCGTCGTTGAAATACCACTCTGGTCGTGCTGGATGTCTAACCTGGGTCCGTGATCCGGATCAGGGACAGTGTCTGATGGGTAGTTTAACTGGGGCGGTTGCCTCCTAAAGGGTAACGGAGGCGCCCAAAGGTTCCCTCAGCCTGGTTGGCAATCAGGTGTTGAGTGTAAGTGCACAAGGGAGCTTGACTGTGAGACCGACGGGTCGAGCAGGGACGAAAGTCGGGACTAGTGATCCGGCAGTGGCTTGTGGAAGCGCTGTCGCTCAACGGATAAAAGGTACCCCGGGGATAACAGGCTGATCTTCCCCAAGAGTCCATATCGACGGGATGGTTTGGCACCTCGATGTCGGCTCGTCGCATCCTGGGGCTGGAGTCGGTCCCAAGGGTTGGGCTGTTCGCCCATTAAAGCGGTACGCGAGCTGGGTTTAGAACGTCGTGAGACAGTTCGGTCCCTATCCGCTGTGCGCGTAGGAATATTGAGAAGGGCTGTCCCTAGTACGAGAGGACCGGGACGGACGAACCTCTGGTGTGCCAGTTGTTCTGCCAAGGGCATGGCTGGTTGGCTACGTTCGGAAAGGATAACCGCTGAAAGCATCTAAGCGGGAAGCCTGCTTCAAGATGAGTATTCCCACCAACTTGATTGGTTAAGGCTCCCAGTAGACGACTGGGTTGATAGGCCAGATGTGGAAGCCCGGTAACGGGTGGAGCTGACTGGTACTAATAGGCCGAGGGCTTGTCCTCAGTTGCTCGCGTCCACTGTGTTAGTTCTGAAATAACGAACAGCCGTGTCCATGTCCGGTCTTGTTCAGAATTTCATAGTGTTTCGGTGGTCATTGCGTTAGGGAAACGCCCGGTTACATTCCGAACCCGGAAGCTAAGCCTTTCAGCGCCGATGGTACTGCAGGGGGGACCCTGTGGGAGAGTAGGACGCCGCCGAACAATCATTGTGGGAAAGCCCCGTGCCCTTGTGGCACGGGGCTTTTCTGCGTTTCCGGAGCCTTTCAAGTAGCCGGCCGCCGCCGCATTCACCTCCTCGTGCTGCGGGCGATGCGGTACAGCACGGTCGGGCGCAGAGGCCCTTCGGGCTCGGTGAGGTCGTCGAAGTCGTCGTCCGGGTTTCGTGTCATGCCGATCCGATGCATCACCGCCTGGGAGCGATGGTTGGTGGCCGTGGTGACGGCCAGGATTTCGTGGAGCCCAAGTACATCGAAGCCGTGGGCCAGGACTCTCAGCGCGGCCTCGGTTGCGTACCCCTGCCCCCAGGCCGGCCGGGCCAGCCGCCAGCCGATCTCCACACCGGTGAACGGCATGTCGTCGTCCACATCGTCCAGGCCCGCGAAGCCGATGAATTCGCCCGTGGCCCGAACCTCGACGGCCCACCACCCGTATCCCCGCCGGTCGAAATCGGCCCGGAACCTGGCCACGGAAGCATCGCTCTGCTCGCGGGTGAGCAGTTCGCCCAAGTGTTCCCGGACCTCGGGATCGGCGTTCATCGCCGCCCACGGTTCAAGATCGGAGTCTCGCCAGAGCCGGAGGATGAGGCGATCGGTATGCAGTTCGGTCATGCTGCCCAGACAACGTGACCGCTTTCCCCGAGGCAATGCGTTTTGGAGCGCTCCGCTGTTTCAGAGACGCCCTGCGGCCTTGAGAGCCAGGTACGTGTCGGCCAGGGCGGGAGCGAGGTTGTCCGGCGTCGCGTCGACGACGACCACGCCGTGCCGCTTGAGCTGATCCGCCGTGCGGCGTCGCTGGGCCCGGGCCTCGACCCCGGCGGCAGCCTCGTACACCGCGTCCACTGTGCCTCGCGCGTCGGCCATGTCGTCGATACGCGGGTCGCTCACCGCCGCCAGAACCACCGTGTGCCGCTGGGTGAGCTGGGGCAGTACGGGGAGCAGCCCCTCCTCGACGGGCGCCGCGTCGAGCCCCGTGAGAAGGACGATGAGCGAGCGCCGGGGCGCGTGGGCGAGCACTGCGGCGACCAGTCCGCGCGCGTCGGTCTCCACGAGTTCGGGTTCGAGCGGCGTCAGGACGTCCATCACGGCCGGGAGCACATCACCGCCCGTCTGGCCCTGGGCCCTGGCCCTTACACGGCGGTCGTAGGCAAGCAGATCGACGCGGTCCCCGGCTCGGGTGGCCAGCGCCGTGAGAAGCAGCGTCGCGTCCATCGCCGCGTCGAGGCGGGGAACGTCGCCGACCCGGCCCGCGGACGTCCGACCGGTGTCGAGGACGAGCAGGACGTGCCGGTCGCGCTCCGGACGCCAGGTCCGCACCGCCACCGCCGGCTGGCGTGCGGTCGCCCGCCAGTCGATCGAGCGGACGTCGTCGCCGGGTACGTAGGCGCGCAGGCTGTCGAACTCCGTACCTTCGCCACGCGTGAGAACGCTGGTGCGGCCGTCGAGTTCGCGCAGCCGCGCAAGCCGCGAGGGGAGATGCTTGCGGCTGGTGAACGGTGGCAGAACCCGGACCGTCCAGGGCACCTGGTGGCTGCCCTGGCGCGCGGCCAGTCCCAGCGGACCGTACGAGCGGACGGTGATCCGTTCGGCTCGGCGGTCGCCCCGTCGGGTGGGCCGGAGGAAGGTGCTCAGGCGCCGTCGCTCACCGGCCGGCACGGTCAATGCGTGGCGGGAGGCGGACGCTTCGTCCCCCGGCTGCCAACTGCTCGGAGGCCAGGCGTCGCGGAGGTGGGCCCGCAGACGCCTACCGGACGGATTGACTACGGAGAGTTGCACTTCGGCCTGCTCGCCGAGTCGAACGGTTGTGTCACCAGATCGGGTGAACCGAAGCGTTCGCACTGGCGCGGCCAGGGCATAGTCGCACAGAATCGCCAGTGAGAGCGGGGCATTGACCGCGAGCATTCCCGTCCAGCTCGGGGCCAGGATGCCTACAGGGAGTGATCCCAGGGCGGCCAGCAAGGCAGTACGTCCGGTGAGGGCCACGGTTCAGCGCCTCACCTGGGTACGGGGACATGGGCGAGCACAGCGGAGATGACGGAGTCGGGGGTGACCCCTTCCATCGAGGCCTCGGGGCGCAGATGGATGCGGTGGCGGAGCGTCGGAAGGGCCAGAGCCTTCACATCGTCCGGGGTCACGTAGTCGCGGCCGGTGAGCCAGGCCCAGGCTCGGGCGGTCGACAACAGGGCGGTGGCTCCACGGGGGGAGACGCCGAGGGAGACCGAGGGGGAATCACGCGTGGCACGGCAGATATCGACCACATAGCCTGCGATCTTGGGGGAGACAACCGTCGCGGCCACCGCGATGCGGGCGGCTTCGAGATCGGCGGGGCCGGCGACCGGCCGGATGCCTGCGGCCTGGAGGTCGCGGGGGTCGAAACCGGCGGCATGGCGGGTCAGGACCTGGACCTCGTCGTCACGGGTCGGCAGCGGAACGGTCAGCTTCAGCAGGAACCGGTCCAGTTGGGCTTCGGGAAGGGGGTACGTGCCCTCGTACTCGACCGGGTTCTGCGTCGCGGCCACGAGGAACGGCTCGGGCAGCGGACGCGGGACGCCGTCGACGGTGACCTGGCGCTCCTCCATCGCCTCCAGGAGGGACGACTGTGTCTTCGGAGGGGTGCGGTTGATCTCGTCGGCGAGGAGGAGGTTGGTGAAGACCGGGCCCGGCTGGAAGGAGAACTCGGCGGTGCGGGCGTCGTAGACGAGCGATCCGGTGACATCGCCGGGCATCAGGTCCGGGGTGAACTGGACGCGCTTGGTGTCCAGTTCGAGCGACGCGGCCAGGGCTCGCACCAGCAGGGTCTTGGCCACACCGGGGACGCCTTCGAGCAGGACATGCCCTCGGCAGAGCAGCGCCACGACGACACCGGTGACGGCCGAGTCCTGGCCGACCACCGCCTTGGCGATCTCGGAGCGCAGAGCTTCCAGGGAAGCGCGGGCCGCGTCGGCGTCGGCGGTCCCGGCTGAGTCGGCGGTCCCGGTGGGCACGGAGGACGGGGCGCTCATGAGGTTCGGACCTCTCTTTCGAGGGAGTCGAGTTGGTCTGCCAGCAGGACGAGTGCCCTGTCGTCGGAGGGGGCCGGGCCGAAGAGCAGGCTCTGGCGGTTGTTGCTGGCCGGGCCCAGCCGGGTGGACAGGGCGGGAAGGAGGACGGCGGAGAAGTGGGCGTCGTGGGGGGAGACGCCGACGCGTGGAGCCAGCCGGGTGCGGGCGGCGTGGCGGAGTGAGGCGGCGGCCCGGTCACGGGCGTTGGCCTTGCGGTTGAGGCGGGCCCGGCCCTCGGTGGACTCGGAGGCGCGGATGGCCACCGGCAGACGTTCGGTGACGAGGGGGCCCAGTCGGCAGGCGCGCCAGATCGCCGCGAGCCCGGCGGCGACGGCGAGTTGCAGCGTGCCCCACAGCCAGCCGGACGGGATCAGCTCCAAGAAGCTGCTGCCGCCGTCCGAGGAGTCGTCGGGGGAGGTGTCCCCGTCGTCGGCTGCGCTGCCGACGGCGGACGGATCGGTGAGCGAGGGGAGGTACCAGACCAGATGGGGGCGGGAGCCGAGGAGTTGCAGGGCCAGGGACGCGTTTCCCTGGTGGGCGAGGCGCTCGTTGTACAGGAAGTCGGGGGAGCCGAGCAGGACGGTCTCGCCTGCCGCCGGCTGCCGCAGCAGGAGGACGGAGGGGAAGCCGGTCGCGGGGTAGCAGGCGTCGGCGTCGAGGCCGTTCGCGTCGTAGCGGATGCCGCCGGTTTCGACGGAGCCGGCTCTGCGGGCCTCGGGCAGGGCGCACGCAGGGGGACGTGCGACGACGGGGACGGAGGGCTTGGCCTCCACGCCGGGGGCCAGAGTGCCGAGGGAGGGGGATTCGGGATGGAGGAGAACGGTGCGGCCGGTCGTTCCGGCGGTCGCCGCGCGCAGGGTGTCCTGCTGGTGGGCCGTGAGCAGATCGGGGGCGGTGACGAGGAGGGTGGTGTCGGGTCCGGTCGCGGAGGTGGCGTCCCGGAGCGTGGTCACGACCCGGACGGATATGCCCCGCTCCCTGAGAAGTTCGGCGACGGCCCGGCTGCCGTAGCGGTCCGCCGAGCGGGGGTCGAGGCGGCCGTGCTGGTCTCCCGAGCGGGCGGCCGCCAGGGCTATCGCGGCGACGACAAGCAGCAGGACGGCGAGCAGTACGCCACGGGCGCGGAGCCAGATCTGGCGCGCGGTGACGGAGGAGGAGGTCGAGGCCGCCGGAGCCGGGGGCTCGGTGGAGGGGGCGGAGCGCCCGGTGGCCGGTGCGGGGGGCTTGGCGGGGGAGGTGTCCGCGGTCATGAGCCGGCTCCCTCGGAGACGCCGGTCAGTTGCGGCCGGGCGGATTCGACGGCGAGGTCGAGTTCGAGCAGGTTCCGGTACGCCGCCCGGTCGGCGGAGCGGCCCCCGTATGTGACGTCGTCGAAGACCCGGGCCGCCGCGCGCAGGCGTACGGCGTACGGGGGAAGGGCGCGGCCCGCCTCGGCTGCGGCTTCGTCGGCGGTCCGGCCGGGGCGGGGTTCCAGCAGGGTGCGTTCCTCCAGGGCGCGGACGATCGCGCGCATCCGTTCCTGGACGGCCTGGTTCCAGCGGCCGGCCGCCGCATGGGCCTCGGCGGCGGCACGGTGTTCGGCGGTGCTGCGGGGGCCGTGGGCGAAGAGCGCGTCGCCGCCCGGCCGGGAGCGGGGCTGCGGGGAGCCCAGCCGCCACCAGAGCGCGGCGGCCAGGGCGACGACGATCAGCAGCAGCACGGCCAGTCCGACCGGGCCGCCCGGCGCGGCGACGGCGGCCGCCGAGGCGATGTCGCTGAACCAGGTCCACAGATGGTCCAGCGCGCGCTGGAGCGGGTTCGGGTCGTTCTCGTGGTACACGCCCTTGGAGAGTTCGCGCTCGGCGGCCTCCCTGGCGGGGAGGCGCTCGGTGTCGACCGGGGCGCCGCCGCTCGCCCGTATCAGCAGTAGTGCCGTCGTACCGCCCGCCCCCGACACGGATTCAGCTCCTGTCGTCGAAGCCGGGCAGGCCCGCTGCCCTGGCCAGGTCGAGGTCGAGCGCCTCGCGGCGGATGCGCTGGTCCACGTAGAGCAGGGCCATGACGCCGGCCGAGAGCGGATACGTGACCGTGGTGACGAGCACGTCGCCGATGGCGGTGACGATCAGGAACGACCAGCCGAAATCGGTGGTCCCCTCGGTGAGGAAGGAGCCGAGGTCGCCGCCTTCCAGGGCCACCGCCACCGCCCCGAAGGGGATGCCGACCACCATCGCCACGAAGAATGTCAGCACCCAGGTCAGGGCGAGGATGCCGCAGGTCCGCCACCAGGCGTTGCGGACCAGCTTGGCGGAGCGCTTCATCGACGCGGTGATCGACTGCCGCTCCAGCATGAGCGCGGGGGCGGCGAGGCTGAAGCGGACCATCAGCCAGACGAAGACGACCACCGCCGCGAGCAGCCCGAGGAAGGCGAGGCCGGCGCCCGCGGTGTCGCCGAGCAGGAAGCCGGGGAGGATGCCGACGGTCATGATCGCCGCGGCCAGCACGGCCATCAGGAGCGTCAGGCCCAGCAGGGGCAGCAGCCTGGGCCGGGCCTCGGCCCAGGCGTCGGCCAGGGTGACGGGACGGCCCAGTACCGAGCGGCTGATCACGACGGTCAGGACCGCGGTGACGAAGATCGTCGCCAGCATCGTGATGAGCAGCTGCGGGGCGCCGTCGATGAGGGTGTAGCGGAACGACTCCGTGAGCTGGCGCGTGGCCTCGGCGCCGGTGGCGTCGGCGTCGAACGACGGCGGCTCGGGCAGCAGATAGCGCTGGATGAGCAGGATGCCGGTCTGGGCGACCACGGAGACCGCGAGGGTGACACCGAGGACCGTGCGCCAGTGGGTGCGCATGGTGGTGACGGCGCCGTCCAGGATCTCGCCGATGCCGAGCGGACGGAGGGGGATGACACCGGGCTTGGCGGCGGGCGGCGGCGCGCCCCAGCCGGACCCGCGCGTGGGCCCCTGCGACGGGCCGCTCCAGCGGGGCCCCTGCGAGGGGGAGCCCCAGCCCTGGGAAGGGGGTGCGGTGGGGCCGGTTCCGGTGGGGCCGGGCGGGGACCACTGTCCGGCGGGCGGCTGGGTGGCGGCCCAGGTTCCCGAGGGGGCGCTGTCGTCGGCCGGTTCGGAGGGCCGGGGGACGCCCGGTTCCTGGTCCTGGCCGTCGGAGGGGGCGTGTCCGGGCGAGGCCCAGCCCGGATTGTCGTTCATTCTCGCTCCTTCACGGTCCTGACCGGGGTTCGGGGCGTCAGGTTGGCAGCCATCGTGCCATGCGCCGCAGACGTACGGCCCTGGCCTCGTGTCCCGCCGTTGCCTTCATCTCCCGGCGGGTCAGCGGGCAGACTGGGCGGATGGCTGATCAGGACGAGCAATCACCGGTGGGACGCGAGCCCGCCGCGCTATCCGTACTGCGCTGGGACGAACCTCCGGAAGGCCCCGTACTGGTGCTCCTCGACCAGCGGCGGCTGCCGGTCGAGGAGACGGAGCTGGTGTGCGCGGACGTGCCGGCCCTGGTGGAGGCGATCCGGACGCTCGCGGTGCGCGGGGCGCCGCTGCTGGGGATCGCCGGCGCCTACGGGGTGGCCCTGGCCGCGGCACGGGGTGACGACGTGGCGGAGGCGGCGGGGCTGCTGGAGCAGGCGCGGCCCACCGCGGTGAACCTCGGGTACGGCGTGCGGCGGGCCGCCGCGGCGTACCGGGCGGTGCTCGACAAGGGCGCGGGCCGGGAGCGGGCGGGCGCGGCCGCACTGGCGGAGGCCAGGGCGCTGCACCGGGAGGACGCCGAGGCCAGCGGGCGGATGGCGCGGTACGGGCTGGCCCTGCTGGACGAGCTGGTTCCGGGCGGGGGCCACCGGCTGCTGACCCACTGCAACACCGGGGCGCTGGTCTCGGGCGGTGAGGGCACCGCCTTCGCCGTGGCGCTCGGCGCGCACCGGGAGGGCCGGCTGGAGCGCCTGTGGGTCGACGAGACCCGTCCGCTGCTCCAGGGGGCCCGGCTGACCGCGTACGAGGCGTCCCGCAACGGCATGCCGTACAGCCTGCTGACCGACAACGCGGCGGGTTCACTGTTCGCGGCCGGTGAGGTCGACGCCGTGCTGATCGGGGCGGACCGCATCGCCGCGGACGGCTCGGTGGCCAACAAGGTGGGGAGCTATCCGCTGGCGGTGCTCGCCAAGTACCACCACGTACCGTTCATCGTCGTGGCGCCGACGACGACCGTGGACCTGCTCACCGCGGACGGGGCGTCGATCACGGTGGAGCAGCGTTCCGGGCGGGAGGTGACCGAGCTCACAGCGGTGCCGCGCGGGCTCGGGGCCGAGGAGGCGGGCGGGGTGCCGCTGGCCCCTGTGGGGACCCGCTCGTACAACCCCGCCTTCGATATCACGCCGCCGGAGCTGGTCACGGCGATCGTCACGGAAGAAGGCGTAATCTCGCCGGTCACGGGGGCCGGGCTGGCAGAGCTGTGTGCCAGATCATCGCAGGTAACGATTAGCTAATGGGATGATGTCGTTTATGAAGGGACGCGTCCTTGTCGTCGACGACGACACCGCACTGGCCGAGATGCTCGGGATTGTGCTGCGTGGTGAGGGTTTCGAGCCGTCGTTCGTAGCGGACGGCGACAAGGCACTTGCCGCATTTCGAGAGGCGAAGCCGGACCTGGTCCTGCTCGACCTCATGCTGCCCGGACGGGACGGCATCGAGGTCTGCAGGCTGATCAGGGCCGAGTCGGGTGTGCCGATCGTCATGCTCACTGCCAAGAGCGACACGGTTGACGTCGTCGTGGGCCTGGAGTCCGGGGCCGACGACTACATCGTCAAGCCGTTCAAACCGAAGGAGTTGGTGGCCCGGATCAGGGCACGCCTGCGCAGGTCCGAAGAGCCGGCCCCGGAACAGCTGACCATCGGGGACCTGGTCATAGACGTCGCCGGGCACTCGGTGAAGCGGGACGGGCAGTCCATCGCCCTGACCCCGCTGGAGTTCGACCTGCTGGTCGCGCTCGCCCGCAAGCCGTGGCAGGTCTTCACCCGTGAGGTCCTCCTCGAGCAGGTGTGGGGCTACCGGCACGCGGCGGACACCCGTCTGGTCAATGTGCATGTCCAGCGGCTCCGCTCCAAGGTCGAGAAGGACCCGGAGCGCCCGGAGATCGTGGTGACCGTCCGTGGCGTCGGTTACAAGGCCGGACCGAGCTGACATGCCGCCGGGAAGCACTGCTCCGCAGCCCGGAAAGCCGGGGGCCCGTGCGGAGCGGGCTCCCGGCGCAGGGCACACGTCGTCCACCGTCGAGCGCTTTCTGCAGGGCGGCCGGTTGCTCCAGGACCGGGCGCCCGGCGGGCCGCTGCCGCGGCTCCTGATGCGCTGGGTGCGGCGTCCGCTGCTGCCCGCCGTACGGCTGTGGCGGCGCAATCTCCAGCTGCGCGTCGTCGCCGGCACGCTGCTGATGTCGCTCGGAGTGGTGCTGCTGCTCGGCCTCGTCGTGATCGGGCAGGTGCGCAACGGCCTGCTGGACGCGAAGGGCAAGGCCGCCCAGACCCAGGCCGCCGGCGGGTTCGCGGCCGCCCAGGAGAAGGCGAACGCGCCTCTCACCCCGGCCCCCGGCCAGAGCGGCGACGACGCCGACGGCACGACCGCAAACAACTCCTGGCGCACCGAACTCGTCGACCAGCTCGCCAGCGGCGGCAAGAACGCCTTCAACGTGGTGGCGCTCAGCGCCGACGAGGGCACCCGTGCGCCACGCGGCTCCGGCAGCGTCGAGGCCGCCAGCATCCCGCAGAGCCTGCGCGACGCGGTGAACAAGGGCCCCGGAGCCTTCCAGACCTATGTGCTGATCCAGTATGCGAACGGGCAGGAGTCCCAGCCCGGCCTCGTCGTCGGCAAGCGCCTCTACGACATCGACCGCAACCCGTACCAGCTGTACTACGTCTTCCCGCTGACGCAGGAGGAGAAGTCCCTGACCCTGGTCAAGGGCACGCTGGCGACCGCGGGACTGTTCGTGGTCGTGCTGCTGGGCGCCATCGCCTGGTTCGTGGTGCGCCAGGTCGTCACCCCCGTACGCATGGCGGCGGGCATCGCCGAACGGCTCTCTGCCGGGCGGCTGCAGGAACGCATGAAGGTCACCGGCGAGGACGACATCGCCCGGCTCGGTGAAGCCTTCAACAAGATGGCGCAGAACCTCCAGCACAAGATCCAGCAGCTGGAGGAGCTGTCCCGGATGCAGCGGCGGTTCGTCTCGGACGTCTCGCACGAGCTGCGCACCCCGCTGACGACGGTACGGATGGCCGCCGACGTCATCCACGAGGCACGCGTCGACTTCGACCCCGTCACCGCCCGGTCCGCGGAACTGCTGGGCGACCAGCTCGACCGCTTCGAGTCGCTGCTCTCCGACCTGCTGGAGATCAGCCGCTTCGACGCGGGCGCCGCCGCCCTGGAGGCGGAGCCGATAGACCTGCGGCAGGTGGTGCGCCGGGTGATCGGCGGCGCCGAGCCGCTCGCCGAACGCAAGGGCACCACGATCCGCGTGATCGGCGACGAACAGCCGGTGATAGCCGAGGCCGACGCCCGGCGCGTCGAGCGCGTCCTGCGCAACCTCGTCGTCAACGCGGTGGAGCACGGCGAGGGCCGCGACGTCGTGGTGCGCCTGGGCGCGGCCGGCGGAGCGGTCGCCGTCGCGGTCCGGGACTACGGCGTCGGACTGAAGCCCGGCGAGGCGACCCGCGTCTTCAACCGCTTCTGGCGCGCCGACCCGGCCCGAGCCAGGACCACCGGTGGCACCGGCCTCGGCCTGTCCATCGCGGTGGAGGACGCCCGGCTGCACGGCGGCTGGCTCCAGGCCTGGGGCGAGCCCGGCGGCGGTTCGCAGTTCCGGCTGACGCTGCCGCGCACGGCGGACGAGCCGCTGCGGGGTTCGCCGATACCGCTGGAGCCCGAGGACTCCCGCCGCAACCGGGAGAACAGCGAGCGGGCGGCGGACACCCCCGCCACCTCCCACGACACCGGCGGCGGACACCATGTGCTGGCCGTGCCCGCCCAGCACACCGGTACGGGCCGCGCGCCCCTGACCGTGCCGGGCAGGGCCCCGGCGTCGGCCAGGACCGCACCCGCGTCGGTGCATCCCGCGGCCCTGCCGGGCAACGGGGCGCGGGTGGTGCCGCGTCCCGCCGAGGAGCGGCAGGCCGGCCACAACGACTTCCCGGGGCACGCGCCGGGGCGGGAGGACACGACTCGTGAGCGCTGACCGTCGTGAGGGCGGCCGTGGGCGTGCGGTGGGGGTGGCCGTGCTGACCGTGTGCGGCGCGCTCGTGCTGTCCGCGTGCGGCTCGATGCCGGTCTCCGGTGACATCAAGGCGGTGGACGCCTCGCAGCCCGGGGACTCCCAGGTGCAGGTGTACGCCGTGGCCCCGCGCGACGGGGCCACGCCCAACGAGGTGGTCGACGGCTTCCTGGAGTCGATGACCAGCGACGACTCCGACTTCCGGACGACGCGCAAGTACCTCACCAAGGAGGCGTCGCGCCGCTGGAAGCCCAGCGCGCAGACCACCGTGCTGGCCAAGGCGCCGAACCGCAGCGATCGCCCGGTCCGCGACAGCGACCGCAGCACCACCGAGGTCACCTACACGCTGACCGGTGAGATGGTGGCGACGGTCGACGAGCAGAACGCGTACCAGCCGCTGGTGCCCACGGACTTCTCCCGCACGCTGCATCTGGTGCGGGAGAAGACGGCGGACGGCAAGGAGTGGCGCATCGACAACGTGTCGGACGGGCTGGTGCTCGGACAGTCCGACTTCAAGCGCCTGTACCGCTCGGTCAACAAGTTCTACTTCGCCGCCGGCCGGTCCGACGCGCAGGCCACGCTCGTCGCCGACCCCGTCTACCTCCGCAACCGGACCGACCCCGCCACCGGCATGGACACGGTGACGCAGGCCGTCCGCAGCCTGCTGCGCGGGCCCACCGACTGGCTGCGCCCCGCGGTGACCTCGCGTTTCCCCAAGGGGACCGGTCTGCGCAAGGGCGTCGTCTCCCTGACGCCCGACGACCGCAACGTCCTCAAGGTGCCGCTCAACAAGAAGGCGGACGGCGCCGGGCAGCGTTCCTGCCGGATGATGGCCTCGCAGGTGCTGTTCACCCTCCGGGACCTGACCTCCGCACGGGTCGAGCAGGTGGAGCTGCAACGCTCGGACGGCTCCCAGCTGTGCCTGCTCGACGCGGACCAGGCCGGGGAGTACACCCCGGACGGCTCCTCCGGCGGGCCCGACAGCCAGTACTTCGTCGACGCCAAGGGCCGGGTCGAGCGCATTCCCGGCAGCACCAGGGGCAGCGGCGAGCCGGAGCCGGTCACCGGCCCGTTCGGCAGCGGTGCTCTCAAGGTGAGCGCGGTCGGCGTGGCACGGGACGAGCAGTCGGCGGCGGCGCTCTCGCAGCACAACGAATCGCTCTACGTGGCGTCGATCGCGGCGGACGGCGCGCTGCCCCTGCCCGCCGTCACGAGCAAGGCGGCCGACCCCGAGAACCGGCTCTCGGCGCCCAGCTGGGACGGCCTGGGCGATCTCTGGGTGGCCGACCGCGACCCGAAGAACTCCCGGCTGCTGCGGCTGCCCCACGGCACGGACAAGCCGCAGGAGGTCACCGTGCCGAGCCTGAACGGCAGCCGCATCGAGGGGCTGAGGCTGTCCGCGGACGGGGTGCGCATAGCGCTGCTGCTGACCCGGGACGACCACACGACGCTGCGGATCGGCCGCATCGAGCGTGATCCGCAGGACGAGAACAAGGTGTCCGTGGTGGACCTGCGCCAGGCGGCCCCGCAGCTCGCGGACGTGACCGCGATGTCCTGGTCCGGCCGCAGCCGCCTGGTCGTCGTCGGCAAGGAGCAGGGCGGTGTGCAGCAGGTCCGCTATGTGCAGGCGGACGGCTCGACGCCCTCCTCGGGCGTGCTGCCCGGAGTGAACCAGGTGCTCGCCATCGCCGCCGCCGACGACGAGCAGCTGCCGCTGATGGCCGACACCTACGGCGACGGGATAGTGAAGCTCCTGCCCGGTGACAACTGGCAGACGGTCCTCAAGGAGGGCTCCGCGCTGGTCTATCCGGGCTGACATCGGGCGGCCCGCACCGGGCCGCCCGATGCCCGGCAGCGGTTATCCACAGGGGTGGCCCGCCGGCCCCGCACGCGGCACAGTTGAAGTGTGCGCGGGTGGTGGCGGGAGTTCAGCGGACTCGTTCTGCCGGTGTCCTGCGGCGGCTGCGGCAGGGCACGGACGGAGCTCTGCGAGGCGTGCGCCGCGCAGCTGTACGGCGGCGCCCCGCGCCGGGTGCGGCCCGAGGCCGAGCCGCCCGGCCTGCCCGTGGTGCACGCCGCCACCGGCTACGAGGGCGCGGCCCGTGCGGTGCTGCTGGCGCACAAGGAGCGCGGAACGCTCGCCCTGGCCCGTCCCCTCGGCAGAGCGCTGGCCGGCGCGGTGCTGGCCGGCGCGGGAGCGCACCGGCACGGACGGCCGCTGGTGCTCGTACCCGTACCGTCGGCGCGCCGGGCCGTGGCGGCACGCGGGCACGACCCGGCGCGGCGGATCGCGCTGGCGGCGGCTGCCTGTCTGCGGCGGACCGGGGTCCCGGCGACGGTCGCCGCGGTGCTGCGCCAGCGGCGGCCGGTGGCCGACCAGACGGAGCTGACCGCAGCAGCGCGCCGGGCCAACCTGGCCGGGGCGCTGGGCGTCGTAGCCGGGGGCGGGCGGCTGCTCGGCGCCGGACCGGTGGTGCTGGTGGACGACCTGCTGACGACGGGCGCCACGCTGGCCGAGGCGGCGCGCGCGCTCGACGCGGCCGGCCGGGGCACGGAATGCGGCGCGCCGGTGCGCCGCGCGGCCGTGGTGGCGGCTTCCCCGATCGCCTTCGCCGCAGCATGTCCAGCCGGGCCGCGAAATAAACCGGAACTGAAACCGAAGTTGCATCGTTGCAGGTAGTGAGTGGGTGAAAAGCCCGGAACGGAGGTACGCGTGAGTAGCGGGTGCCGATATCCGTCCGAGCAGGCTATGTTCGGTTGTGAGGAATGGTGAATGCCGGACCTCGATGAATGCACCACCATGTTTCGGGCAGGCGACCCACCAGCTCGGAAGACGGAAAATCCGGTGGGTGGAAACCCCGCCGGCGGGGGAGGAGGAGGTGGAAGTCACCGAGTCCGCGGCTCCGGCCAAGTCCGGGGCCTGGTGCAAAAGGGAGATGCTCCGCCGCCGAGCGGAGCGATCCGGGAACGGAGTTCTGCGTGGACATCGTCGTCAAGGGCCGCAAGACCGAGGTGCCCGAGCGGTTCCGCAAGCACGTGGCCGAGAAGCTGAAGCTGGACAAGATCCAGAAGTTCGACGGCAAGGTGATCAGCCTCGACGTGGAGGTGTCCAAGGAGCCGAACCCCCGTCAGGCCGACCGCTCCGACCGGGTGGAGATCACCCTCCGCTCGCGTGGACCGGTCATCAGGGCAGAGGCGGCCGCAGGCGACCCGTACGCAGCGCTTGACCTGGCCACCGGCAAGCTGGAGGCCCGGCTGCGCAAGCAGCACGACAAGCGCTACAGCCGCCGGGGCACGGGGCGCATCCCCGCCGCCGAGGTCGGCGAGATGGTGCCGGACGCGGCATCCTTCAACGGTGACGGCGAGCTGATCGCCGACGAGACGGCACAGCCCGTACCCACCACCAGGGTCGGTTCGCTCGAGGTGCAGGGCGAGGGACCGCTGGTGATGCGCGAGAAGACGCATGTGGCGGCGCCCATGTCACTCGACCAGGCGCTCTACGAGATGGAGCTGGTCGGACACGACTTCTATCTGTTCGTGGACAACGAGACCAAGGAACCCAGTGTCGTCTACCGGCGGCACGCCTACGACTACGGTGTCATTCATCTGAGGACCGACCCGCTGGCCGCCGACGAGGCGGGCGGCGCCGGCGGAGCGCTCGGCGGCTGACGCCCACCACCCGGTGGTGCCCCTGGAGCGTCCGTGCGCCCCCAGGGGCACCCGTGTGTCACCAAGGGATCACCCGCGCTGACCCTCCGGCATGAAATCATGGCGGACCAAGCCAACCGGTGTTCTGTGGACTGCCGTTGGCGACAGTTCGTGAACTTCAGGCCGTGGCCTTCAGGGGGAGGAACGATGGCGGACACCTTCGGGCCCGTGCGCGATGCGAGTGACGGCGAGGGCGCCGCGCGCGGGCTCGGCGCGGACCGCGACGGCGGCTACCGCAAGGAGCCGATCAGGGTCCTGGTGGTGGACGACCACGCCCTCTTCCGCAGGGGCCTGGAGATCGTCCTCGCCCACGAGGAGGACATCGAGGTCGTCGGTGAGGCCGGGGACGGTGCCGAGGCGGTCGACAAGGCGGCCGACCTGCTGCCGGACATCGTCCTCATGGATGTGCGGATGCCCCGGCGCGGGGGCATCGAGGCGTGCACGTCCATCAAGGAGGTCGCTCCCAGCGCGAAGATCATCATGCTGACGATCAGCGACGAGGAGGCCGACCTCTACGACGCGATCAAGGCCGGCGCCACGGGCTATCTCCTCAAGGAGATCTCCACCGACGAGGTGTCCACCGCGATTCGCGCGGTCGCGGACGGGCAGTCCCAGATCAGCCCTTCCATGGCGTCCAAACTCCTCACCGAGTTCAAGTCGATGATCCAGCGGACCGACGAACGCCGGCTGGTGCCGGCCCCCCGTCTCACCGAACGTGAACTGGAAGTCCTCAAACTCGTTGCCACCGGCATGAACAATCGCGATATCGCGAAGCAGCTGTTCATTTCCGAGAACACCGTGAAGAACCACGTCCGCAACATTCTGGAGAAGCTCCAGCTGCACTCCCGCATGGAAGCGGTCGTCTATGCCATGCGGGAGAAGATCCTGGAGATCCGCTGACCGGCGCGGGGAGCGCCGGAACGAACGCGCTCAGGCCAGCAGGCGGCCGATTTCCGTCGTGAGCGGCCCGCGCAGTTCCGGCGCCTCCACCCGTTCGAGCCGGACGTCCGTGCAGCCGACCCAGGAGGCCGCCTCCACCAGGGCTCGGGCCATCGGCTCCACGGCCCTGGCACCCGCCAGGGACACCTGCCGGGCGATCAGCGTCGTCCCCTCGCGGGCCGGGTCCACCCGGCCCTGGAGCCTTCCGCCGGCCAGCAGCGGCATCGCGAAGTAGCCGTGAATCCGCTTCTGCTTGGGCACATACGCCTCCAGCCGGTGGGTGAAGCCGAAGATCCGTTCGGTGCGCGCCCGTTCCCAGACCAGTGAGTCGAACGGCGAGAGCAGCGTCGTACGGTGGCGTCCGCGCGGTTCGGAGGCCAGCGCCGCCGGGTCCGCCCAGGCCGGCTTCGCCCAGCCCCGCACCGTCACCGGCACCAGCCCGGAGTCGGCCACGACGGCGTCGAACTGCTCGCCCCTGAGCCGGTGGTAGTCCGCGATGTCCGAACGGGTGCCCACGCCCAGCGACTGGCCGGCGAGCCGGACCAGGCGGCGCAGGCACTCCGCGTCGTCCAGGTCGTCGTGGAACACGGCCGCGGGCAGGGCGCGCTCCGCGAGGTCGTAGACCCGCTTCCAGCCGCGCCGCTCGGTGCACACGACCTCGCCGTACATCAGGGCCCGTTCCACGGCGACCTTGGAGGCCGACCAGTCCCACCACTCCCCGCCGTTCTTCGCGCCGCCCAGCTCCGTCGCCGTCAGCGGGCCCTCGGCGGTCAGCTGCTTGAGAACCGTCTCGTACGCGCCGCCCGGCAGGTCGTGCGACCACTGCGGCCTGCTCCGGTAGGCGCGGCGGCGGAACGCGAAGTGCGGCCACTCCTCGACGGGCAGGATGCACGCCGCGTGCGACCAGTACTCGAAGGCGCGGCCGCCCGACCAGTACGCCTCCTCGACCGTGCGCCGGCCGATGGCGCCCAGGCGCGCGTACGGAATCAGCTCGTGCGAACGGGCCAGCACCGAGATCGTGTCCAGCTGTACGGCGCCGAGGTGCCGCAGCACGCCCGGCGCCCCCGCCCGGCGGCCCGGCGCGCCGAGGAAGCCCTGGGCGCGCAGCGCGATCCTGCGGGCCTGGTCGGCGGAGAGTTCGACTGCGGGTGGCTGCACGGACGTCATGCTCCGCACTCTAGGCGGCGGCACTGACAGCGAAGGCCGGTCGCCCGAACCCGGACGGGACCGCGCGACGGCGTCACCGGGCGGCCACCGCGGGCACGTACACCTCGGTGCCCGGCAGGCCCAGGTCGGAGGGGAGCAGCGCACCCACCCACGTGTCGCGGCGCACGCCCTTGTTCAGCAGGCCCGAGCGCTGCTCGCCCTCCATGCGGAAGCCCGCGCGCAGGGCGACGGCCCGCGACGGCACGTTGCCGACCTCGGCGCGCCACTCCAGCCGGTCGCAGCCGAGCGAGGTGAAGGCCCAGCGGGCGGCGCACAGGACGGCCTCGGTCATGTAGCCGCGGCCGCGCCGCTCCTTCGCCGTCCAGTAGCCGACCTCGTAGGTGCCGGCGAGGGTGCGGCGGGTGATGCCGAGCGCGCCGGTGAGGGCGCCGTCCTCGCCGAGCACGGCGAAGTTGTACGTGGAGCCGTCCCGCCAGCCCTCGGGGCACAGCCGCTCGGTGAAGAACTCCGCGTCGGAGCGCGTGTACGGCGAGGGGACGATGGTCCAGCGCCGGATGTCCGGGTCCTGGCACGCCTCGTACACGGCCTCGGTGTCCTCGGGGCCGAAGGGGCGCAGCCGCAGGCGGTCGGTGGTGAGAGTGGTCGCTTCCATGAAGGGATTCTGCTCAGCGGCGGGAAGCGGGGCGAGTACTTTTCGTGCCGCACCGGCACCTTCGGCGCCCTTCGTCCGTTGACTCGGACGGGTGCCGCGGGGACAACGCGGTGGCAGCCCTCCCGGCGCGGCGGGGTCCTCGCTTACGATGACCGTTGCGGTGGGGCCCACCTGCCGTGCCCGTGCCCGAGTCCATCACACGACCCAGTGCCCAGGCCCGACCGGCAAGGAGACCAGCCTCAGTGTCCGTCTTCAACAAGCTCATGCGTGCAGGCGAAGGCAAGATCCTGCGCAAACTGCACCGCATCGCGGACCAGGTCAGCTCCATCGAAGAGGACTTCGTCAACCTCTCCGACGCCGAGCTGCGGGCGCTCACCGACGAGTACAAGGAACGGTACGCGGACGGCGAGAGCCTGGACGACCTGCTCCCCGAGGCCTTCGCGACCGTCCGCGAGGCGGCCAAGCGCGTCCTCGGCCAGCGCCACTACGACGTCCAGATCATGGGTGGCGCCGCGCTGCACCTCGGCTACGTCGCGGAGATGAAGACCGGTGAGGGCAAGACCCTCGTCGGCACGCTGCCCGCGTATCTCAACGCCCTGTCCGGCGACGGCGTGCACCTGATCACGGTGAACGACTACCTCGCCTCGCGCGACTCCGAGCTGATGGGCCGGGTCCACAAGTTCCTCGGCCTGACCATCGGCTGCATCATCGCGAACATGACGCCCGCCGAGCGGCGCGAGCAGTACGCCTGCGACATCACCTACGGAACGAACAACGAGTTCGGCTTCGACTACCTCCGCGACAACATGGCGTGGTCGAAGGACGAGCTGGTCCAGCGCGGCCACAACTTCGCCATCGTGGACGAGGTCGACTCGATCCTCGTCGACGAGGCCCGTACGCCGCTGATCATCTCCGGCCCGGCCGACCAGGCCACCAAGTGGTACGGCGACTTCGCCAAGCTGGTCACGCGCCTCGCCAAGGGCGAGGCGGGCAACCCGCTCAAGGGCATCGAGGAGACCGGCGACTACGAGGTCGACGAGAAGAAGCGGACCGTCGGCATCCACGAGCCCGGCGTCGCCAAGGTCGAGGACTGGCTCGGCATCGACAACCTGTACGAGTCGGTGAACACCCCGCTCGTCGGTTACCTCAACAACGCCATCAAGGCGAAGGAACTCTTCAAGAAGGACAAGGACTACGTCGTCATCGACGGCGAAGTCATGATCGTCGACGAGCACACCGGCCGTATCCTCGCCGGCCGCCGCTACAACGAGGGCATGCACCAGGCGATCGAGGCGAAGGAAGGGGTGGACATCAAGGACGAGAACCAGACGCTCGCCACGATCACCCTGCAGAACTTCTTCCGCCTCTACAGCAAGCTCTCCGGCATGACCGGTACGGCGATGACCGAGGCCGCCGAGTTCCACCAGATCTACAAGCTGGGCGTCGTGCCGATCCCGACGAACCGGCCGATGCAGCGCGTCGACCAGTCGGACCTCATCTACCGCACCGAGGTCGCCAAGTTCGCCGCCGTCGTCGACGACATCGCCGAGAAGCACGAGAAGGGCCAGCCGATCCTGGTCGGCACGACCTCCGTCGAGAAGTCGGAGTACCTCTCGCAGCAGCTCTCCAAGCGCGGTGTGCAGCACGAGGTCCTCAACGCCAAGCAGCACGACCGGGAGGCGACGATCGTCGCCCAGGCCGGCCGCAAGGGCGCGGTGACCGTAGCGACGAACATGGCCGGACGAGGCACCGACATCAAGCTCGGCGGCAACCCGGACGACCTCGCCGAGGCGGAGCTGCGCCAGCGCGGCCTGGACCCCGTCGAGCACGTCGAGGAGTGGGCGGCCGCCCTTCCCGCCGCGCTGGAGAAGGCCGAGGAGGTCGTGCGCGCGGAGTTCGAGGAGGTCAAGGAGCTCGGCGGGCTGTACGTGCTGGGCACCGAGCGGCACGAGTCGCGCCGCATCGACAACCAGCTGCGCGGTCGTTCCGGCCGTCAGGGCGACCCCGGCGAGTCCCGCTTCTACCTCTCCCTCGGCGACGACCTGATGCGGCTGTTCAAGGCGCAGATGGTCGAGCGCGTCATGTCGATGGCCAACGTGCCGGACGACGTGCCGATCGAGAACAAGATGGTCACGCGCGCGATCGCCTCGGCGCAGTCGCAGGTCGAGCAGCAGAACTTCGAGACGCGCAAGAACGTCCTGAAGTACGACGAGGTGCTCAGCCGGCAGCGTGAGGTCATCTACGGCGAGCGGCGCCGGGTCCTGGAGGGCGAGGACCTCCAGGAGCAGATCCGCCACTTCATGGACGACACCATCGACGACTACATCCGCCAGGAGACGGCGGAGGGCTTCGCCGAGGAGTGGGACCTCGACCGGCTGTGGAGCGCGTTCAAGCAGCTCTACCCGGTGAAGGTCACGGTCGCCGAGCTGGAGGAGGCGGCGGGGGACCTCGCCGGGGTCACCGCGGAGTTCATCGCCGAGTCCGTCAAGCAGGACATCCACGACCAGTACGACGAGCGCGAGAAGACGCTCGGCTCCGAGATCATGCGTGAGCTGGAGCGGCGCGTGGTGCTGTCCGTGCTGGACCGCAAGTGGCGTGAGCACCTCTACGAGATGGACTACCTGCAGGAGGGCATCGGCCTGCGGGCCATGGCCCAGAAGGACCCGCTGGTCGAGTACCAGCGCGAGGGCTTCGACATGTTCAACGCCATGATGGAGGGCATCAAGGAGGAGTCCGTCGGCTATCTGTTCAACCTGGAGGTCCAGGTGGAGCAGCAGGTCGAGGAGGTTCCGGTGCAGGATGCGGGCGCGGCGACGTCGCTGTCCAAGGAGGACGCGGTGCCGGCCGCGCGGCCGGAGATCCGGGCCAAGGGGCTGGACGCTCCGCAGCGGCCGGACCGGCTGCACTTCTCCGCTCCCACGGTCGACGGCGAGGGCGGGGTCATCGAGGGCGACTTCGCGAACGGGGACGCCGGTGCCGGTGAGTCGTCCGGGTCGGACGGGCTCACTCGGGCGGAGCGGCGCAAGGCGCAGAAGTCCGGGGGCGGGCGGCGGCGCAAGAAGTAGCCGTTCGCGGGTTTTGTCGGCCGGTCGGGCCGGGTGCCGTCGGGTGCCCGGGTCGGCCGGTCTTTTTTGCTCCCCGCCCCGCCCCTTCCCGAAACCGGGGCGCTGCCCCGGACCCCGCGCCTCAAACGCCGGCGGGGCTGAAGGGGACCGGGGGAGCCGGAAGGCGCCTCTGGAGCCCGCTCAGGGGCCCCTGGGCGGGCTCCAGGGCCCCCAGGCGGGGGTAAGCGCCTCCGGGGCCCCCACGGCTGCCTGGTGGGGCTCGTTCGGGGTTCTCTTCCCGCCTCATCGTGTGGGCGTGTTGCCCAGTTCCACCGCTGCGCAGCGCCAGCGCAGGTCCGGGCCCTGTTCCAGGCGGAACGCCATCGCCCGGACCTGCTCGCCCGCCGCGATGCTCGCGCAGGCCTCGACCACCCCCGGAGCCGGCTGGGCGCCCCGGCACATGCGGATGACCGGGCGGGTGCCCCGGGTACGGAGCGGGGTGGTCGGGGCCAGCGCGGCCAGCTGGTCGTAGGCGTCGCCGATCGTGTGACCGAGCATCCAGTGCACCGGGCGCTGGCCGCTGAGGACCGCCAGGAGGCGTTCCGCGAACCAGTGGTGGGGCCGCATGCGCCGCGGGACCCGGCGGCGCTGCCCCGGTACGGTCTCGGGCCTGCGGGCGTCGTGCCGGCCTGCGGGCCTCGTCCTGTTCGTGTTCATCTGTCGCCCCCGTGCTCCAGAGGCCCGGCGTACCGGGCGGTAACTTCTGCTGGTGATCTTCTACGGGGGAGCCGGAATTGTCGCAAGTGTCGGAGGCCGTCCACCGGGAGATGCCGGATTCACCTGACCGGGTGACCGGCCGCCGGGCGAGCGCGGCGGGGGCCGGGCGCGCAGGGTGACCGGGCGGCGCGCGGTGGACGGGGGCGGGGCCGTGCGCGTAACCCCAAAGGGGGACGCCGCACGTATCCTGAAGGGCGTTCCCGACTAGGAAAGCGGCGGAGCCCATGCGCGTGTACGTACCCCTGACCCTCACCGGTCTCGCCGCCGCGCACCGGGCCGGTGAACTGGGCCCCGGCCCGCTCACCGCCTACGCCGTCACCCCGGCGCTGCGCGAGTGGTACGTCTCGGACGACATCGAGGAGCTGGAGTACGCGGCGCTCAACCGGGCCGCCTCAGCCTCGCTGCGGCTGATCGCCGGGGACCCGAAGGCGGCCAGGCGCCGGGTCGTCGTCGCCGTGGACGTGCCGGACGGTGCCGCGGTCGCCGACCCGGACAGCATCCTGGACGCCTCCTCGCTCGGCGAGGTCACCATCGCCTCCGCCGTCCCGCTGGCCAAGGCCGCCGCGGTGCACGTCGACTCCGACGAGGCGGACGAGGATGTGACGGCCGCCGCGGCCGCGCTGGGCGCCGCCGACCTCGGGGACGACGACGCGCAGTTCACCGTGGACGGCGCCGAGGACCATGAGCTGCTGTGGTTCGGGGTGCAGGAGATCCCCGGCCTGATCGGGTAGGCGGGCGCGTTGTCAGTGGGGGCGAGTAGTTTTCTCCGCATGGGGATCGCACCGGGGGACCACCGCACACATCTGGTCTGGGACTGGAACGGCACGCTGCTCGACGACAACACCGCCGTCGTCGGCGCGACCAACGCCGCCTTCGGCGAGGTCGGCCTCGCCCCGATCACGGTGGAGCAGTACCGGGAGATGTACTGCATCCCGATACCGCGCTTCTACGAGCGCCTCATGGGCCGGCTCCCCACCGACGCCGAGTGGGAGCGGATGGACGGGGTCTTCCACCGCTTCTACACGCAGCAGCGCGGGGCCTGCGGGCTGACCGCCGGGGCCGCCGACCTGCTCGCCCAGTGGCAGCTCACCGGCCGCAGCCAGTCGATCATGAGCATGTACCGGCACGACGAGCTGCTCCCCGTCGTCCGCGGGTTCGGCATAGAGCGCCATTTCGTACGGGTGGACGGGCGCACCGGCCCGTCCGGCGGCAGCAAGGCGCAGTACATGGAGCGGCATCTCGCGGCCCTGGAGGGGATATCCCCCCGGCACACGGTCGTCATAGGCGACGCGGTGGACGACGCCGTGGCCGCCGCCCACGTCGGGGCCAAGGCCGTGCTCTACACGGGCGGCTCGCACAGCCGGGCCAGCCTGGAGAAGGCCGGTGTGCCCGTCGTGGACACCCTGGCCGAGGCCACCGCGCTCGCCGAACAGCTGACCCGCTAGCCGACCGCATCGGGACCGCCCGTCCCGCCCCGTCGACCGGTCCGCCCCGCCCTCGTCGGCCGGTCTGCCCAGCCCCGTCGGCCGGTTCGTCGTGCCCGCGTGCCCGCCCTGTCCAGAGTGTCAAACTTCGCGTCGTTCTTTTGTACACATCCGGATCGTGACGGTCACGGGTGCGGGCGAGATAGCCTGGACCTCGTGATCAGCGCGATACGCCTCGGGGGCAGCGAAGCCCCCGGCCCGCGCCCGGTGCGCCACAGCGTCCGGGCTGCCTCGACTGATCCCTCCCACCCGGACCGACCGCTGAAAATGGGCGATCAGGTCACGGGGATCTCTCACCGCGGCATAGCGTCGACCCAGACCGGAAACCCCGCGTCGCGGCGTTACGCCGACCTTTTCACCTACGTCACGCAACGGCGCGCGACAGGAGCCAGAGGACATGCAGACCAAGCTGGACGAAGCCAAGGCCGAGCTGCTCGCACGGGCTGCCAAGGTAGCTGACAACAGTTCGGGCGGTGGTGTCGGCGGGCCGGGCGGGGCCCCCCGCGTCCACGTCGCCGAAGGCTCCGCGGGGGCCGGACAGGATCGCTCCCCCCAGGACGTCCTGCTCTCCTATCTCCAGCGCTACTACCTGCACACCGCCCCCGAGGACATCGTGGGCCGCGACCCGATCGACGTGTTCGGCGCCGCCTCCTCGCACTACCGACTGGCCGAGGAGCGCCCGCAGGGCAAGGCGAACGTCCGGGTGCACACCCCGACCGTCGAGGAGAACGGCTGGACCTGCAGCCACTCCGTCGTCGAGGTCGTCACCGACGACATGCCCTTCCTGGTCGACTCCGTCACCAACGAGCTGTCCCGCCAGGGCCGCGGCATCCACGTCGTGATCCACCCGCAGGTCGTCGTCCGCCGCGACGTCACCGGCAAGCTGGTCGAGGTCCTCACCGAGGGCACCGGCCGCGACGGCGGCAAGGGCGCCAAGGACAAGACCGGACTGCCGCACGACGCCCTCGTGGAGTCCTGGATCCACGTCGAGATCGACCGCGAGACCGACCGCGCCGACCTCAAGCAGATCCAGAACGACCTGCTGCGCGTCCTGTCCGACGTACGGGAGACCGTCGAGGACTGGGAGAAGATGCGGGACGCGGCGCTGCGCATCGCCGACGACCTGCCCGGCGAACCGCTCGACGACCTCGCCGACGACGAGGTCAACGAGGCGCGGGAGCTGCTGCGCTGGCTCGCCGCCGACCACTTCACCTTCCTCGGCTACCGCGAGTACGAGCTGACGGACACCGACGCGCTGGCCGCCGTCCCCGGCACCGGCCTCGGCATCCTGCGCTCCGACCCGCACCACACCGAGGACGAGGCCCACCCGGTCAGCCCCTCCTTCGACCGGCTGCCCGCCGACGCCCGCGCCAAGGCCCGTGAGCACAAGCTCCTCGTCCTGACCAAGGCCAACAGCCGGGCCACCGTGCACCGCCCCAGCTACCTCGACTACGTCGGCGTGAAGAAGTTCGACGCCGAGGGCAACGTCGTCGGCGAGCGCCGCTTCCTCGGCCTCTTCTCGTCCGCCGCGTACACCGAGTCCGTGCGCCGGGTCCCCGTCATCCGCCGCAAGGTCGCCGAGGTCCTGGAGGGCGCCGGGTTCACCCCCAACAGCCACGACGGCCGCGACCTGCTCCAGATCCTGGAGACCTACCCGCGCGACGAGCTGTTCCAGACCCCCGTCGACCAGCTGCGTTCGGTCGTCACCTCGGTCCTCTACCTCCAGGAGCGCCGCCGGCTGCGGCTCTACCTGCGCCAGGACGAGTACGGCCGCTACTACTCCGCGATCGTCTACCTGCCGCGCGACCGCTACACCACCGGTGTCCGGCTGCGGCTGATCGACATCCTCAAGGAGGAACTGAACGGCACCAGCGTCGACTTCACCGCCTGGAACACCGAATCGATCCTCTCCCGGCTGCACTTCGTCGTCCGTGTCGCCCCCGGCAGCGAGCTGATCGGCCTCACGGACGGCGAGGCCGAACGCATCGAGGCCCGGCTCGTCGAGGCCGCCCGCTCCTGGGCGGACGGCTTCCAGGAGGCGCTGACCGCCGAGTGCGGCGAGGAGCGCGCCGCCGAACTGCTCCGCCAGTACGGGCACTCCTTCCCCGAGGGCTACAAGGCCGACCACTCGGCGCGCGCCGCGGTGGCCGACATCATCCATCTCGAAGCGCTCAAGCAGCACAGCCGCGACTTCTCGCTCAGCCTCTACGAGCCGGTCGGCGCCGCCCCCGGCGAACGCCGCTTCAAGATCTACCGCACCGGTGAGCAGGTCTCCCTGTCCGCCGTGCTGCCCGCCCTCCAGCGGCTCGGCGTCGAGGTCGTCGACGAGCGCCCGTACGAGCTGCGCTGCGCCGACCGCACGCACGCCTGGATCTACGACTTCGGGCTGCGGATGCCGCAGGCCACCTCCAACGACGGCTATCTGGCGGACGGGGCCCGCGAGCGCTTCCAGGACGCCTTCGCCGCCGTATGGACCGGCGAGGCGGAGAACGACGGCTTCAACGCGCTGGTGCTGAGTGCCGGGCTCGACTGGCGGCAGGCCATGGTGTTGCGCGCCTACGCGAAGTACCTGCGCCAGGCCGGTTCCACGTTCAGCCAGGACTACATGGAGTCCACCCTCCAGAACAACGTCCACACCACCCGGCTGCTCGTCTCGCTCTTCGAGGCCCGCATGTCGCCCGGCCGTCAGGCCGCCGGCACCGAGCTGACCGACGGGCTCCTCGAAGAGCTCGACGGGGCGCTCGACCAGGTCGCCTCGCTCGACGAGGACCGCATCCTGCGCTCCTTCCTCACCGTCATCAAGGCGACCCTGCGGACCAACTTCTTCCAGCACACGGACGGCGGCGAGCCGCACGCGTACGTGTCGATGAAGTTCGACCCGCAGTCCATCCCGGACCTGCCCGCGCCCCGCCCCGCGTTCGAGATCTGGGTGTATTCGCCCCGCGTGGAGGGCGTCCACCTCCGCTTCGGCAAGGTCGCCCGAGGCGGTCTGCGCTGGTCCGACCGGCGCGAGGACTTCCGCACCGAGATCCTCGGCCTGGTCAAGGCGCAGATGGTGAAGAACACGGTCATCGTGCCGGTCGGCGCCAAGGGCGGCTTCGTCGCCAAGCAGCTGCCCGACCCCTCGGTGGACCGGGACGCGTGGCTGGCCGAGGGCGTCGCCGCGTACCGCACCTTCATCTCGGCGCTGCTCGACATCACGGACAACATGGTGGCCGGCGAGGTCGTGCCGCCCAAGGACGTCGTCCGGCACGACGAGGACGACACCTACCTCGTCGTCGCGGCCGACAAGGGCACCGCGAAGTTCTCCGACATCGCCAACGAGGTCGCCGTCGCGTACGGCTTCTGGCTCGGGGACGCCTTCGCCTCCGGCGGCTCCGCCGGGTACGACCACAAGGGCATGGGCATCACCGCCCGCGGCGCCTGGGAGTCCGTCAAGCGGCACTTCCGCGAGCTGGGCCACGACACCCAGACCGAGGACTTCACCGTCGTCGGCGTCGGTGACATGTCCGGTGACGTCTTCGGCAACGGCATGCTGCTCTCCGAGCACATCCGGCTCGTCGCCGCCTTCGACCACCGGCACATCTTCATCGACCCCAACCCGGACGCCGCGACCTCCTACGCCGAGCGGCGCCGCCTCTTCGACCTGCCGCGCAGCTCCTGGGCCGACTACGACAAGGAGCTGATCTCCGCGGGCGGCGGCGTCCACCCGCGCAGCGCCAAGTCCATCCCGGTCAACGCCCATGTGCGCGAGGCGCTCGGCATCGAGGCCGGCGTGAGCAAGCTGACCCCCGCCGAACTGATGCAGGCCGTCCTCAAGGCCCCCGTCGACCTCGTGTGGAACGGCGGCATCGGCACGTACATCAAGTCCACCACCGAGTCGAACGCGGACGTCGGCGACAAGGCCAACGACCCGATCCGCGTCAACGGCGCCGACCTGCGCGCCAAGGTCGTCGGCGAGGGCGGCAACCTGGGCTGCACCCAGCTCGGCCGCATCGAGTTCGCCCGCGACGGCGGCCGGATCAACACCGACGCCATCGACAACAGCGCCGGTGTGGACACCTCCGACCACGAGGTGAACATCAAGATCCTGCTCAACGGGCTCGTGCGGGACGGCGACATGACCGTCAAGCAGCGCAACGCGCTGCTCGCCGAGATGACCGACGAGATCGGCCGCCTGGTGCTGCGCAACAACTACGCGCAGAACACCGCCCTCGCCAACTCGATCTCCCAGGCGCCGTCCCTGCTCCACGCCCAGCAGCGCTTCATGCGCCGTCTCGGCCGGGACGGGCACCTCGACCGGGCGCTGGAGTTCCTGCCCAGCGACCGGCAGATCCGCGAGCTGCTGAGCGCCGGCAAGGGGCTCACCCAGCCGGAGCTGGCCGTGCTGCTCGCGTACACGAAGATCACCGCCGCGCAGGAGCTGATCGGGACCAGCCTGCCGGACGACCCGCACCTGCAGAAGCTGCTGCACGCCTACTTCCCGGAGCAGCTCACCGCCCGCTATCCGGAGGCGGTCGACGGGCACGCCCTGCGGCGCGAGATCATCACCACGGTGCTGGTCAACGACACCGTCAACAGCGGTGGTTCGACGTTCCTGCACCGGCTGCGGGAGGAGACCGGCGCCTCCATCGAGGAGATCGTGCGGGCGCAGGTCGCGGCCCGCGAGATCTTCGGCCTCGGTGAGGTGTGGGACGCCGTCGAGGCCCTCGACAACGAGGTCGCCGCCGATGTGCAGACCCGTATCCGGCTGCACTCGCGGCGGCTCGTCGAGCGCGGTTCGCGCTGGCTGCTGGGCAACAGGCCGCAGCCGCTGGCGATCGCCGGGACGGTCGACTTCTTCCGCGACGGCGTCGAGCAGGTCTGGGCCGCGCTGCCCAAGATGCTCAAGGGCGCCGACCAGGAGTGGTACCAGGGCATCCTGGACGAGCTGACCGCCGCCGGGGTCCCGGACGAGCTGGCGCAGCGTGTCGCCGGGTTCTCCTCGGCCTTCCCCGCGCTCGACATCGTGGCGATCGCGGACCGCACCGGCAAGGAGCCGCTGGCCGTCGCCGAGGTGTACTACGACCTCGCGGACCGGCTGGGGATCACCCAGCTGATGGACCGGATCATCGAGCTGCCGCGCGCGGACCGGTGGCAGTCCATGGCCCGTGCGTCCATCCGCGAGGACCTGTACGCGGCGCACGCGGCGCTCACCGCCGACGTGCTGAGCGTGGGCAACGGGGCGTCCTCGCCGCAGGAGCGGTTCGACGCGTGGGAGGAGAAGAACGCGGCGATCCTGGCGCGGTCGCGGTCCACGCTGGAGGAGATCCAGGGGTCGGACGCGTTCGACCTCGCCAACCTGTCGGTGGCGATGCGGACGATGCGGACGCTGCTGCGTACGCACGTCTAGTCGGGAACGGCTGAAAAGGGGCGGCCGCGGGGACATCCCCGCGGCCGCCCTCTGCGTCGGGCGACCGCCTCAGCGTTTCGCGGTGGCCTTCTCGTACTCCCGCATGACCTCCTTGGCCGGGCCGTCCATGCGCAGGACGCCGGCCTCCAGCCAGATCGCCCGGTCGCAGGTCTCGGTGATCGACTTGTTGTGGTGGCTCACCAGGAACACCGTGCCGGCCTGCTCGCGCAGTTCCCGGATGCGGTCCTTGCTGCGCTGCTGGAAGCGGGCGTCGCCGGTGGACAGGGCCTCGTCGATGAGCAGCACGTCGTGGTTCTTGGCGGCGGCGATGGAGAAGCGGAGGCGGGCCGCCATGCCGGAGGAGTACGTGCGCATGGGCAGCGTGATGAAGTCGCCCTTGTCGTTGATGCCGGAGAAGTCGACGATCCCGTCGTAGCGCTCGCGGATCTCCGCGCGGGTCATGCCCATCGCCAGGCCGCCGAGCACGACGTTGCGCTCGCCGGTCAGATCGCTCATCAGCGCCGCGTTGACGCCGAGCAGCGAGGGCTGGCCGTGGGTGTGGACACGGCCCCTGGAGGCGGGCAGCAGCCCTGCGATGGCCTTCAGCAGGGTGGACTTGCCCGAGCCGTTGGAGCCGATCAGCCCGATCGCCTCCCCCTTGTACGCGGCGAAGCTGACGCCCTTGACGGCGTGCACCTCGCGCACGCCCGGAGCCTTCCGGCGCGAGGCGATCCGGCTCAGCGCGGAGGTGGCGCTGCCCCGGCCGGTGCGGGCGCCGTTGACCCGGTACGTGATGTGGACGTCGTCCACGACGACCGTCGGCACCGCGGAATCCATGCGCTCAGCCACGTCCGTAACTCTCCTCGGCCTTCCAGAAGTACAGGAACCCGCCCGCGCCGCACAGCAGTGCCCAGCCGGCCGCGACGGCCCAGACGTGCGGGGGCAGCTGGTTCCCGCCGAAGCTGTCGATCAGCGCGAAGCGCACCAGGTCGATGTAGACGGCCGCCGGGTTGAGCTCCAGGGCGAGCTTCACCCAGTGCGGGACCCGGTCCCCGCTCAGCATCGTGTCCATGCTCCACATCACGCCCGACGCGTACATCCAGGTGCGCAGGACGAACGGGGTGAGCTGGGCGATGTCCGGGGTGCGCGCGGCGAGCCGGGCCATGACCATCGAGACGCCGGTGTTGAAGACGGCCTGGAGGGCCAGCGCCGGCACCGCGAGCAGCCAGGCCGGCTGCGGGAACTGGCCGAACGCCAGCAGGATCAGGAGCAGCGCGCCCAGCGAGAAGAGCAGTTGCTGCAGCTGTTGCAGGGCGAGCGCGATGGGCAGCGAGGCGCGCGGGAAGTGGAGCGCCCGGACGAGCCCGATGTTGCCGCTGACGGCGCGGGTGCCGGCGGTGATCGAGGAGCTGGTGAACGTCCAGATGAACACGCCGGTGACCAGGAAGGGCACGAAGTCCGGTACGCCGTGCTTCGTCTTCATCAGGATGCCGAAGATGAAGTAGTAGACCGTCGCGTTGAGCAGCGGGGTCATGATCTGCCAGATCTGGCCGAGCTTCGCCTGGCTGTACTGGGCGGTGAGCTTGGCCGTGGCGAACGCCGTGATGAAGTGCCGGCGCCCCCACAGCTGTCGTACGTACGCCGGCAGGGAGGGGCGCGCACCGCTCACGGTCAGGCCGTGGCGCGCGGCGAGTTCGGCCAGCTCGCCGGGGCCGTACACGGGCGGGGCGGTCGGCGGCGGGGTGTCCACCGGGGCCGGGGCTGTTGTCTGGCTCACCACGATCGCTTTCGACGGGAGGCGGGCAGGCGGGGGCACCGCGTACGGGCGGAGGAGGACACGTCCGGCGACGGGACGGGACCGTTTCGTCGCAACGCAGAGGTTAGGACGTCACGACGTCGGAACGCAACCGTTTCGTCGTCGCGGACTATGATTCGGCCATGACCACCGACCCCGGAAGCCGCCGCCGAGCCCCGGCGGGAGCCGCCGTCCTGCGCGAGGACGTGACCGACGCCATTCGCAGCGCGGTGTTCGCGGAGCTGGCGGCGGTCGGCTTCGCGCGGATGTCCATCGAGGGCATCGCGCGCCGGGCCGGCGTCGGCAAGACGGCCGTCTACCGGCGCTGGAAGTCCAAGCTGCACCTGGTGCTGGACCTGGTCTCGGCCGTCGCCGCGCAGGGCCTGCCCGCCCCCGCGACCGGCTCGCTGCACGGGGACGTGCGCGCCGTGCTCGAACTGGCCGCGTACGCCCTGCGCCACCCGCTCGCCTCCCAGGTCATCCCGGACCTGCTGGTCGAGGCGGCCCGCAATCCGGAGATCTCCGACGCCATCAAGGCGGCCCTGCTCGACCCGCGGGAGGGCATCGCCGCCGTGGTCGTCCGGGACGCCGTCGACCGGGGCGAGCTGCCGCCCGGCAGCGACCCCGACCGGGCCCTGGACCTCATCGTCGGGCCGCTCTACTGGCGGCTCGCGGTGGTCCGCGGCGAGCTGCCGCCGGGGTACCTGGACGACCTCGCCGCCTCCGCCGTGACGGCGCTCACCCAGGGCCCGACCCCCGGCGAGTGAAGGCCCGAACGGGTGTGCAAGCGTGTTTTAGGGGGCACCCGTCGATCGGTTAATCTGGTGGGCGGGCCGCCCACCGGGCCTTCCGGGGTGTGGGCGCGGGGCGAGCACGGTGCAGGCGTAGTCACTCGTTCGGGACCGTAACCGGTGACCCGCGACCGCCTTCGCGGTTGAGCCCCATGGATAGCCAGGCCCTTGATGAACGGACGTGCTCAACATGCCGCCACGGCTCAGTGTCGTTGTCCCCGTCTACAACGTGGAACTTTTCCTGACGGACTGCCTGAAGTCCCTCGCGGAGCAGACCATGACCGACCTCGAGGTGGTGATGGTCGACGACGGGTCCACCGACGGCAGCGCCGCGCTGGCCGAGGAGTTCGCCGCGGGCGACGACCGCTTCAAGCTGGTCCGGCAGAAGAACGGCGGGCTGGGGCACGCCCGTAACACCGGTTTCCGCAACTGCCACCCCGAGAGCCGCTACCTGGCCTTCTGCGACAGCGACGACATCATCCCGCCGAACGCCTACGAGCTGCTCGTCGAGTCGCTGGAGGAGACCGGCTCGGACCTGGCCTCCGGCAACGTGCTGCGGCTGCGGGCCGGCGGAAAGCTCGTGCAGTCGCCGATGTTCCGCAAGCCCATGGCCACCACCCGCAAGCGCACCCATGTCTCGCGCGACCTGGACCTCCTCGGCGACCGCATCGCCTGCAACAAGGTCTTCCGCCGCTCCTTCTGGGACAAGAACGAGTTCGCCTTCCCGGTCGGCGCGCTGTACGAGGACATCCCCGTCGTGCTGCCCGCCCACTTCCTGGCCGACGCCGTCGACATCGTCAAGGACCCCGTCTACTACTGGCGCGACCGCCCCGGCTCCATCACCACCAGCCGGGCCGTCGTCCGCGGCATCCACGACCGCGTCGCCCACGTCCAGGGCGTCTCCGAGTTCCTGGCCGCGAAGCGTACCGCCGCCGACAAGAACCACTACGAGGCCCACGCGCTGGCCAACGACCTCTGGTACTTCATGGAGGTCCTGCCGGACGGCGACCAGGAGTACCGGGACGCCTTCCTCACGTACACCAACAAGTTCATCGACCAGGTCGACCCCGCGGTCCTCGACGGGCTGCCGCTGCGCCTGCGCGTGATGTGGTACCTGGTGCGCGAGCACCGCATGGACGAGCTGCTGGCGCTGCTGCTCAGGGAGAAGAGCGAGCCCGGCGCCTTCGAGGTCAGCGGCGTGCGCCGACGCCAGGCCCACTACCCGGTGCTCACCCGGCCCGTGCCCGCCCCGGTGCTGCGCGTCGCCGACCGCGACCTGCCGCTCGCCGCCCGGCTGCGCGACGCCCAGTGGCGCGACGGCAAGCTGTTCCTCAAGGGCTACGCGTACGTGCGCAACCTCCCGGTCACCTCCGGGCCCAGCGAGTTCCGCCTGGGCTGGCTCCGGGCCGGCCGGCGCAACGTCGTCCCGCTCCGGCTGCGCCGCGTCGACGAGCCCGAGGCCACCGCCCGCTCCCGCCAGAGCCTGCACGACTACCACCGCTCCGGCTTCGAGACCTCCGTGGACGCCGCCAAGCTCCGCATCCAGGCCGACAGCGGCCCCAAGCAGCTCACCTGGCAGTTCGAGGTCGGCATCGCCCGCAACGGCCTGCTGCGCCGTGCCTTCCCCTCGGTCCGCGAAGCCTCCGTCGCCCCGCCCGTCCACCGCCCCGACGGCGACCACCGCATCGTCCCCGCCTTCGACGGCGACAAGCTGGTGCTGCACGCCGAGCGCGTGGACGCCCGGTTCGAGACGCACGCGGGCGACAAGCCCGGCACCGTCACCGTCTCCGGCGTCGTCCGCACCCGCCTGGTCAAGGGCGAACTGACGCTGCGTCTGACACACGGCGGCACCAGGACCACCTTCGAGGTGCCCGCCACCGTGGGCTCCGGCGCCGGAGCCGGCTGGAGCCGCTTCACCGCCGAACTGCCGCTCGCCACCGTCGAGGAGAACCGCCCCGCCGGCGAGGACGCCCCCAAGAGCGTCTCGTACAGCATCCACCTCGTCGGCAAGGGCCTCAAGGCCTCGCTCGACGTGCCCGGTTCGGTGCACCCCGGCCGCTACCCGCTCGCCGGCGGACCGGACGGCGCCCGCCGCGAACTGGCCCTCGTCACCAGCTCGCGCGGCAACCTGGTGATCGGCGACCGGCCCGTGCAGCCCGCCGTCGAGCTGGCCAGCTGGACCGAGGACGGCCGGCTGTTCCTGGAGGGCAACTACCCCGAGGACCCGGAGCACCCGGTCGAGCTGGTCGCGCAGAACAGCGGCCACCGCGAGGAGCAGGTCTTCCCGGTCGAGTTCACCGGCCCCGAGGGCGCCCGCCGCTTCCGCGCCGAGCTGCGGCCCGACGCCGTCGAGGGTCCGGGCGGCGCGCTGCCGCTCGGCGAGGGCAACTGGTACTTCTTCTTCCGGGACAAGGGCGCCGCCGACGAGAGCGGCGACCGCGCGCTGCGTATCCCCGCCTCCGCCTTCCACACCCTGCCCGCCGCCCGCCGGCTGCGCGGCCGCGACTACACCCTGGAGCGCCGCTTCGGCGACCAGCTCCTCGTCGTCTCCGGCTCCGTGCTCACCGCCGCCGAGCGCGGCCCGCGCGCCAAGCGCCTGCTGAGCGAGGCGTACGCCGCCCAGCGCTCCGAGCAGCTGCGCGCCGCCGCCCTGTACAGCACCTTCGACGGCCGTCAGTACTCCGACTCGCCGCGCGCGGTCTACGAGGAGCTGGTGCGCCGGGGCACCGAGGTGGAGCACATCTGGGTCGTCCGCGACCAGCAGGCGATCATCCCCGAGGGCGCGACCGTCGTCGAGCACGGCTCGGTCGCCTGGCACGAGGCGCTGGCCCGCAGCCGCTACATCGTCACCAACACCCAGCTGCCCGAGTGGTTCGCGCGCCGCGAGGACCAGACGGTCGTCCAGACCTGGCACGGCACCCCGCTCAAGCGCATCGGCCTGGAACTCGCCGGCACCGCCCAGGCGAACGCCGCGTACATCGCGACCCTCGCCGACCGGGCCAAGCAGTGGAACTTCCTGGTCTCGCCGAACACGTACTCCACGCCCGTCCTGCGCCGCTCCTTCGGCTTCGAGGGCGAGGTGCTGGAGTGCGGCTACCCGCGCAACGACATCTTCCACGCCCCGGACCGGGCCAAGGTGGCCGCCGCCGTACGCGAGAAGCTGGGCATCCCGGCCGGCAAGCGCGTCGTCCTGTACGCGCCGACCTGGCGCGAGGACCAGCGCCTGGGCGGCGGGCGCTACTCGCTGGGCCTCCAGCTCGACCTGGCCGCCGCCGAGCGCGAACTCGGCGAGGACACCGTGCTCCTGGTGCGCCGTCACTACATGGTCACCGACCGGCTGCCGGACAGCGGCACCGGCTTCGTCAAGGACGTCTCGCGCTACCCGGACGTCGGCGAACTCATGCTCATCAGCGACGCCCTGGTCACCGACTACTCCTCGCTGATGTTCGACTTCGCCCAGACCGGGCGGCCGATGCTCTTCCACACCTACGACCTGGAGCACTACCGCGACACCCTGCGCGGGTTCAGCTTCGACTTCGAGTCGCGGGCACCCGGGCCGCTGATCCCGGCATCGGACGACCTGATCGCCGCGCTGCGCGACCCGGAGAAGGCCATCGCCGGACACGCCAAGGCGTACGAGCAGTTCCGGCACGACTTCTGCGACCTCGACGACGGCCGGGCCACCGCCCGCGTGGTCGACCGCATGCTGTAGCCGACACCCCCGCCCACGGGGGAGCCCCACTGCCCGCACCGGCCGGGCAGCGGCGTTTCGGGGCCCGACCCGGTCCAGGGTTTACGCCACGGTGACGATTCGGTGCGTCGCATAGCGTCGTCAAGTTGCTACGTTCTGGATTCATGGGTATCCGAATGTGGGGCGAACCGGACGTGCGGCGGGCCAGGGCGGCCGTGCTCGTCGCGGCGATCGCGGGCCTCCTCACCCGTATGATCATCGCGGCCAACTCACCCGGCCCCGCCGACGTACGGATCTTCGAGGGGTTCGCCAAGGCCATCACCGGGTACGGCCCCGTCCACATCTACGCCCAGCCGCTGCCCGGCCTGCCCGTCTACAACCACCCGCCGCTGGCCGGCTGGATGCTGCTGGGCCTGGACCACCTCACCGGACTCGGGTTCTCCTTCGCCACCCTGATCCGCTTCCCCGCGTCGGCCGCCGACTTCGCCTGCGCGCTCCTGGTGTTCGAGATCGTCCGCCGCCGCGCCACCCCGCGCACCGCGATGCTGTGCGGCATCGGCGTCGCCGTCAGCCCGGTCCTCATCGCGACCTCCGGCTACCACGGCAACACCGACGCCGTCGCCGTCGCGTTCGCCCTGGCCGCCGCCCACCTGCTGGCCGACCGCAGGGCGCCGCTCGCGGCGGGCATGGCCGCGGCGCTCTCCATCAGCGTCAAGTTCATCCCGGTCGTGGTCGTCCCGGCCCTGTTCGTCGCCGCGTTCCGCGGCGGCCGGCCGGTCCTCGTCCGCTTCGCCGCCGGCTTCACCGGCCTCACCGCCCTCATCTGGGGGCCCGCACTGCTCACCGTGCCCCTGGACCTGGAACGCAACGTCCTGGAGTACGCGGGCGGCAGCTACCGGCTGTGGGGCCTGGTCCGGTTCGCGGACGTCCTGGGCCTGCCCGAACCCGCCATCGCCTTCATGCAGGGCGGCGGCCACTTCCTGTTCGTGCTGGCCTGCGTGGCAGCCGGAACATGGCTCGCCTGGCTGCGGCCCGACCGGGCCCCCGGCGTCGTCGCCCTCACCCTGGGGCTGCTGCTCCTGCTGTCCACCGCCTCCGGCCTCCAGTACCTGACCTGGGCGGCCGCCGGCATGTTCGTCCTCGGCCCGGTCGAGGGATGCGCGTACAGCGCGGTCGCCGGACTCGTCGCCGTACTCGGCTACAGCGGGCGCTCCGCCGTCCGCTGGAACGAGTTCGTGCTGTACCTGGGCGCCGCCGCCTGGTTCGTCCTCGCGGCCGGCCTCGCCACCGGACTGCGCCGCCTCCTCGCCACGTCCCCGCCCCCCGTCCCCCACCCCGGCACCGCACCCCGAGCGCAACTGGAGAACGCCCCGTGAAGGAAAGCCCGAGCCCCAGGATCGGCATCCTGGTGGTCGCGTACAACGCGGAGACAACGCTGGAGAAGACCCTCGACCGGATTCCGGAGGACTTCCGGGCCCGGATCGACGAGATCCTGATCCTCGACGACGCGAGCCACGACGCCACCTTCACGGCGGGCTGCCGCTGGTCGCAGGCCGAGGGCATGCCGCGCACCGTGGTCATGCGGCACACCAAGAACCTCGGCTACGGCGGCAACCAGAAGGCCGGCTACGCGCTCGCCGCCGAACACGGCCTCGACATCATCGTGCTGCTGCACGGCGACGGGCAGTACGCCCCCGAACTGCTCCCCGAGATGGTCGCGCCCATCGAACGCGGCGAGTGCGAAGCCGTGTTCGGGTCACGGATGATGACGTCCGGCAGCGCCCTCAAGGGCGGCATGCCCGTCTACAAGTGGCTCGGCAACCGCATCCTGACCCGGCTGGAGAACGGGCTCCTCGGCTCGGACCTCACCGAATTCCACTCCGGCTACCGCGCCTACAGCGTCGCCGCCCTCAAGCAGCTGCCGATCGACCGGAACACCGACGCCTTCGACTTCGACACCCAGATCATCGTCCAGCTGCTGAACGCGGGCATGCGGATCAAGGAGATCCCCGTCCCCACCTACTACGGCGACGAGATCTGCTACGTCAACGGCATGAAGTACGCCAAGGACGTCGTCAAGGACGTCCTCGAATACCGGCTGGCCGTCAAGGGGTTCGGCACCTGCCCGTGGATTCCCAAGCCCGTCGAGTACGCCTTCAAGGAGGGCGACGGCTCCTCGCACGCGGTCATCCTGGAGAAGATGCGCGCCCTGCCCCCCGGCCGGGTCCTCGACCTCGGCTGCTCCGGCGGCCTGTTCGCCGAACGGCTTGAGGACCTGGGCCACGAGGTGACCGGCGTGGACTACGTCGAGGTGCCCGGCGTCCGCGAGCGGTGCAGCCACTTCCACCTCGCCGACCTGGAGGAGGGGCTGCCCCCCGAGGCCGGAACCGGCTTCGACTACGTGGTGGCCGGAGACGTCATCGAACACCTCTCCCGCCCCGGACACCTCCTCGCCGCCGCGGCCGGGGTGCTCAGGCCCGGCGGCCGGATGCTGCTCTCGGTGCCCAACTTCAGCCACTGGTACTCCCGGCTGCGGGTCGCCGCGGGCGCCTTCGACTACGACCGCCGGGGCATCCTCGACGAGACGCATCTGCGCTTCTTCACCCGCGCCAGCCTGCGCCGCACCGTGCGCGCCGCCGGCTACGACGTCCTGGAACTCTCCTCCACCGGAGCGCCGTTCTGGTCGCTGCTCGGCCGGGGACCACTCGCCGCCGCACTCGGCGGGGCGTCGAAACTGCTGACCCGCGTGCGGCCGACGCTGTTCGGCTATCAGCACGTCGCGCTGCTCACCCCGCACGCGGCCGAGACGATCATCGCTGGAGAGCACGTCGATGTACAGGACATCCTCGACCGACAGTACGTCCCCACCGACCACCGGGTCGGTGTCTGAGGCGCCCCGCCCCGGACCCCCGCCCGCCCCCGGACCAGCCGCCCCCGAGCCCCCCGCAGTCAGGAACAAGGCCATGACCCTGCCCAGCGTGCTGCTGCTCCTGTTCGCCGTGTTCTCGTCGGCGGGCGGCCAGATCATGCTCAAGCACGGGATGAAGGGCGCGGCGGCCGCCGCCGGGCGGGACGGCGGCTCCGTCGTCATGCGCGCCGCCGGCAGCCCCTGGGTCGTGCTCGGGCTGCTGGTCTTCGCGGTGTCCGCGCTCGCCTGGATGACGACGCTGGCCAAGGTCCCGCTCTCCGTCGCCTACCCCTTCAACGCGCTCGGCTATCTGCTGATCGTGCTCGCCGGGGCGACCGTGCTGCACGAACGGACCTCGCTGTGGACCTGGGGCGGCTCGCTGCTCGTGGTGGTCGGGCTGGTCACGGTGATGGCCGGCCAGCAGCGCTGAGCCGGGAGACGCCCGAAGGGCCCGCCGCCGGAACGTTCCGGTGCCGGGCCCTTCGGGCGCGCGAGGCGGGTCAGACGGTGCCGGGGGCCGGCGGCTCCTCGCCCAGGAAGACCCGGCGCACCACGCGCTCGGCGGCGTGGCCGTCGTCGTACGGGCAGAACCGCTCCTTGAACGCCTTCAGCAGCGCCGTGTTCTCCGGGCTGTTCCAGGTGCCGTCCGTGAAGACGGCCGCCAGCTCGTCCGTGGTCGTGGTGACCGCGCCCGGCGTCTCACCGGGCTTGCCGGACAGCAGGTCGAAGACGACCCCGCGAACCGTGCGGTACGTCTCCCAGTCCGGGGCGTGGACGACGATCGGGCGGCCGAGGTTGGCGTAGTCGAACATCACCGAGGAGTAGTCGGTGATCAGCGCGTCGGCCGCCAGGCACAGGTCCTCTACGCGCGGGTACGTGGAGACGTCGATGACCGACGCGTTCTCCGGCAGTCCGGAACCGCCGTAGAAGTAGTGCGCGCGCATCAGGAGCACGGTGTCCGGGCCCGCGGCCGCGCAGAACTTGTCCACGTCCAGCCGGCTGGTGAAGCCGGCCTCGTAGTCGCGGTGCGTCGGCGCGTACAGCAGGGCGCGCTGGCCGGGGCGGATGCCGAGGTCCTCGCGGATCTTGGCGATCTGCTCCTCGGTGGTCGTCGCGAAGACGTCGTTGCGCGGGTAGCCGGTCTCCAGCGGGCGCGCGGCGCTGGGGTAGGCGCGGGACCACACCTCGGTGGAGTGCGGGTTGGCGGAGACGCTCCAGTCCCAGCGGTCCACACGCTTGAGCAGCCGGTCGAAGTTGAGCCCCTGGGCGGCCGCCGGGTAGTTCTGCTGGTCCATGCCCATGATCTTCACGGGGGTGCCGTGGTGGGTCATGACGTGGATCTGGCCGGGGCGCTTGACCAGGTGGTCCGGGAAGTTGACGTTGTTGACGAAGTACGTGGCCCGAGCCAGCACCGACCAGTAGCGGCGGGTGCCGGGCACCACGTAGTCGATGCCCTTGGGCACCGAGTCCACGTTCTTCTTCGAGACCACCCACACGCCGTGGATGTCGGGCGCCAGCTCCTTGGCCTTGCGGTAGATCGCCTCCGGGTTGCAGCTCACGCCGCGGTTCCAGTAGGCGGCGTACACGGCCAGCTTCGGGTCGAGCGGGAGCTTGCGCTGCGCCTTGTAGTAGCGCTTGGTGAACTGCTTCTTCGCCTTCGCGCGGGCCGTGGAGGGCGCGGCGCGCAGGCTGCGGCGGGTCGCGAGAGCGGTGTCCAGGGCGCCGAGCACCGTGTACTTGCCGTCGCCCATCAGCTGCGGGCGCAGGCCCTTGGCGCCGCCGGGGAACTTGAAGCCCTCGGGGCGGTGCGCGCGGTGGAAGGAGGCGACGGCGGAGACGTACTGCCGGCGGCGCTTGGTCACCGTGGGGTACGCGGAGAGCAGCTCCTGGAAGGCGCGCTCGAACAGGAGGCCGCGCACCTCCTTCAGGGCCGGGCGGGCCTCGACGAAGGTCATCAGCGCGGCGTACGCCTCGACCAGCTCCAGCGGCGTCGAGCCGGCCGTCGGCTCCGCCTCGTCCACCAGGCCGGGCAGGTAGCGCTGCTGGCGGTGCTCGACGCAGGCGGTGTCCAGCGTGGCCACGGAGGCCGCGGCGGCGAGGGTCGCCAGCGCGTACATCCGCTCGCCGTGCGGCCCCGGACCGAAGGTCACGCTCTCCCGCTCCAGGAGCCCCCGGCGCACCGCGCGGTTCCAGGAGACCGTGGCGACGTCCAGGAGGTCGGGGCGGCCCACGAGGGTGAGCGGGCCGGCGGGCATGGAGCCCAGCTTCTCCAGCGAGCGGGTGGAGCGGGTCTTGCCGCGGAAGGGGCGCTTGCGGTGGCCGAAGACCAGCACGTCCGGGTCGCCGGTGGACTCCAGCCGGTCCACGACGGCCTGGAGCGAGCCGGGCAGGTGGATGTAGTAGCCCTCCAGGAACAGGACGTACTCCCCGGCGGCCTCCTCGATCCCGGCGTTGCGCCGGCCGTGCGCCCCGGCGCCCGGCTCCAGGTGCACGGCCCGTACGCGGCTGTCGCGCGCGGCGAACTCGTCGAGCACCAGGCCCGAGCCGTCCGGCGCGCCGTCGTCCACCCCGATGACCTCGATGTCCGTGAACGACTGGGAGAGCACCGACTCCAGGCACTCGCGCAGACTGCCTCGGGCGCGACGGACGGGGATGATGACACTCAGCCGGGGCATACGGACTCTTTCTCGGACTGTGCGTACTGGGAGACCACACAGCGTACTGGGGCGGGCTCCGCAGGACGGTCAGGGGGCGGACGGGCGTACGACGTTCGAGGTCAGGGGCGCGTCGGGCCCGTGAGTGGTCGACCGCGCGGCTGATGAAGGCCCCACTTATCATACTACCCGGGACAGTAAGTGAACCTTGGGTGATTCGGGGCGTGCCGGTCCATGACGGGCGCCCCGCGGGCCCGTGATTCCGGGCCCGCACAGGGGTGCGGGGCGCCCCCGCCGGCCGGCCGGAGCACCCCGCTCTGTTACGTATCTGCTACTTGACCGCCCCCGCCATCACCCCGGAGACGAACTGGCGCTGGAAGGCGAAGAACACCGCCAGCGGGATCACCATCGAGACGAAGGCGCCGGGCGCCAGCACGTCGATGTTGTTGCCGAACTGGCGGACCTGCTGCTGGAGGGCCACCGTGATCGGCGGCGATCCGGAGTCGGCGAAGATCAGCGCGACCAGCATGTCGTTCCACACCCAGAGGAACTGGAAGATCCCGAGGGAGGCGATCGCGGGCCCGCCCAGCGGCATCACCACCCGGGTGAACAGCCGGATCTCGCCCGCCCCGTCCAGCCGCGCCGCCTCCAGCAGCTCCCGGGGGATCTCCGCGAAGAAGTTGCGCAGCAGGAAGATCGCGAAGGGCAGCCCGAACGCGGTGTGGAAGAGGACCACGCCGGGCGTCGTCTCGAAGATGCCGATCTCGCCGAACAGCTTCGACACCGGGATGAGCGCGACCTGCACCGGGACCACCAGCAGCCCCACGACCAGCAGGAACCACCAGTCGCGGCCGGGGAAGTCCATCCAGGCGAAGGCGTATCCCGCGAGCGAGCCGATCACCACGACCAGGACCGTCGAGGGCACGGTGATCATCACGGTGCTCAGCAGCGAGTCGGTGATCGCCGAGTTGTCCAGCAGCTTGGAGTAGTTGTCGAGGGTCAGTTCGGAGGGGGCGGTGAAGACCTTCCACCAGCCGGTGGCGGCGATCCGGTCCGGGCCGCGCAGCGAGGACAGCAGCAGACCCACGGTCGGCATCAGCCAGAACAGGGCCACCAGGACCAGGAAGATCCGCATCGCCCCGCCCGCGGCGCCCGCCGCGAGCCGGGCGCCCAGGGACCGCCGTGCCTTCACCGTGCCGGTGCCCCCTGCGGTGGTGGCCGGGGACGTGGTCATCGGCGCCCCTCCTTCCGTATCCGCCTGATGTTGAAGAGCATCACCGGGATCACCAGCAGCAGCAGGAGCACGGCGATGGCGCTGCCGACCCCGAGGTCCGCGTCCGTGCCGAACGAGGACCGGTACAGCTGGAACGCCAGCACGTTGGCGTCGTCCTGCGAGGAGCCCGGCGCGATGATGAACACCAGGTCGAAGATCTTGAGCACGTTGATCATCAGCGTGACCAGCACCACCGCGAGGACCGGGGCGAGCATCGGCACGGTGATCCGGCGGAACACCTGCCACTCGTTGGCGCCGTCCACCCGCGCCGCCTCCAGGAGTTCACGCGGCAGTCCGGCCAGTCCGGCCGCGATCAGCACCATCGCGAACCCGGCCCACATCCACACGTAGCTGCCGATGATGCCGGGGGTCACGAGGGTGGGGCCGAGCCAGTTGACGCCGTTGTACGGCTCCCTGAAGTTGTCGGCCGGCAGCCGGAGTTCCGCGCCGTCCGCCGCGGCGGGCAGCGTGAACGTGCCGTCCGCGCCGGCCCGGGCGGTCGCGACGACCTCGCCGTTCTTGACGGCCTCCACCTTCAGGCCCTTGAGTCCCAGTTCCTTCGCGTCGATGACGTTGGGCCTGCCGCCGCCGCCCTTGGTGAAGTCCAGCCACGCGGTGCCGGTGATCGCGCCGTCCCCGGCCGCCTCCGGGGCCTGCGCGGGCTTCGCGTCGCCCGGCATCTTCGCCGGGAGCACCCCGACGAGGGGGAGCTTGACGGGCTGACCGGCGTGGACCGTCGTCTTCGTCACGAACGCGCCGCCACCGGCCGCCTTCAGCGGGTGCACGGGCAGCGGATGGGCCTTCGGGAAGCCCGAGGACTCGGCGAACGTGTCGTGCACGCCCACCCACACCGCGTTGGCGACCCCGCGCTCCGGCGCCGCGTCGTACACCAGCCGGAAGATGATGCCCGCCGCCAGCATGGAGATCGCCATCGGCATGAAGACGACCAGCTTGAACGCGGTGCCCCAGCGGATGCGTTCGGTCAGCACCGCGAAGATCAGCCCGAGCGCGGTGGAGATCGTCGGCGCGAACACCACCCAGATCGCGTTGTTCCTGACCGCCGTACGGATGGTGTCGTCCGTGAACAGGGTCCGGTAGTTGTCGAGGCCGGCGAAGCCCGTGCCCGCCTGGTCGAAGAACGACCGGTAGACGGAGTACACGATCGGGTACACCACGAGGGCCCCGAGCAGCACCAGCGCGGGCAGCAGGAAGAGCGACGCGATCACCCTGCGGGTGCCGGTCACGCTCCGGCCGGGGCGGCCCGGCGTACCGGGGGAGCCGGCCGGGGCGGCCTTCCGGGGGGCGGGCACCCGGTGCCCGCCGGACCGTTGACTGTCGGCGGGGAGCGCCTCGTCGGCGCCCCCCGCTGCCGCTGTCGTCATGCCGTCAGCTCTTGTACGCCTTGGCCGCGGCGGACTCCAGCGCGGCCTGGGTCCCCGCGATGTCCTTCGGGTTCTTGAGGAAGTCCTGGAGGATCTTCCACTCGCCCTTGCCGGGCGTCCCGCCGAACGACTGCGGCGCCTGGTCGGACATGTCGAACCGGACGGCGTCACCGGCCGCGATCAGCGCCTTCGCCATCGTGCGCTGCACGTCGTTCGGGTACGCGGCCGGGTCCAGGCCCTTGTTGGGGGAGATGAACCCGCCCTGACCGGCCGCGATCTTCGCCGCGTCGGTGGAGGCCAGCCAGGTGAGCAGCGCCTGGGCGCCCTTGCCGTCCTTGAGCGCGATCGCCGCGTCGCCGCCGGTCACCACGGGGGCCTCGGGGCCGACCGCGGGGAACGGGAAGACCTTGGCGTCGGTGCCGATCTTCGCCTTCGTCTGCGCGATGTTGACGCTGACGAAGTCGCCCTCGTAGACCATGGCGGCCTTCGGCTGGTCCCCGCCGGTGAACGTCTGGGTGACGGACGTCGGGAACTCGGTCTGCAGCGCGCCGTCGGCCCCGCCCGCGATCAGCGAGGGCTTGCCGAACAGCTGGGCCAGCGTGGTCAGCGCGTCCTTGACGGACCCGTCCGTCCACTTGATCTTGTGCTGGGCGAGCTGGTCGTACTTCTCCGGACCGGCCTGGGAGAGATAGATGTTCTCGAACCAGTCGGTGAGCGTCCAGCCGTCCGCGCCGCCCACCGAGACCGGCGTGACACCCGAGGCGGACACCGTCTCGGCGGTCTTCAGGAAGTCGTTCCAGGTCTTCGGCTCGCTCGCGCCCGCGTTCTCGAACGCCTTGGCGTTGTACCAGATCAGCGACTTGTTGGCGGCCTTGAAGTACACCCCGTACTGGGTGCCGTCCACCGTGCCGAGGTCCTGCCAGACCTTGGCGTAGTTCTTGCTCAGCTCGGCCTTGGCCTCGGCACCGACCGGCTTGGCCCACTTCTTCGCCACGGCCTGCTGGATCGCCCCCACCTGCGGGATCATCGCGACGTCCGGCGGCTGACCGCCCGCGATCTTCGTACCGAGGAAGTTGACGATCGGGTCCTGTGCCGGAACGAACGTCACCTGTGCGCCGGTCCGCTTCTCGAACTCGTCGAGCACCTTGACGAAGTTGGCCTGTTCCGGGCCCGTCCAGACCGCGGCGACCGAGAGCTTCTCACCGTCCAGTTTCGGTAAAACGACGCTCGGCGCGGAGTTCTTGTCCGGCGTGGAGCCGCCGTCGTCCGTCTTCTTCTCTCCGCCGTCACCGTCGCCGCCGCAGGCGGTGAGGGCCAGTGCGCCGATGGCGGTGAACACCACGGCCGCCCTGCGAATACGAAGGGTTGTGCGCATCCCTGCCCCGTCTCTCCGTGCGCGTGCGCCGGTCCGGCGCCGGTCCTGAAAGCCGGCGCCCCCGGTCATGCGTCACATCGTCGTGTGCGCACAGTCCTATGCCCGGCGTCCGGACGCCGCAATACCGCGCTCGGCCCCAACTCCTTGATCGTGATGGGCTCGTGACGTGTCGTCAGTGCAGGTATCCGGCGATTGGGGGACGATCGGGCCGCCCGGTCCGGGACGCGGAGCCAGCCCGGTCCGGGGCGGCGGAGGGGGCGGCTCCGGCGCGGTGGCCGAACCGGCCGGGGCCCGGGTCAGGGAACCAGGGGCGCCAGGGGTTGCGCGTTCACCGAACGCGCCGCCCGTTCCAGCGCGCTGGCGAGCAGCGCCAGGTCCGTCGGCCCGTTGCCCAGCTCCCGCACCGGGCGGCGGGTCGGCGGATCGCCCATCCGCTCCCACTCCAGCGGCACGACCGTCGGCCGCAGCGTCGCCGTACGCGGGATGCGGCCCGTCACCCGGCCGCCCTGGAACGGCGTCACCCGCCCGTCCGGATGCCCCAGCCTGCCCCGGCCCGGCGCCGGTTCGTCCGGCGAGGGCGGCACCGCGGGCGGATCGAGCACGATGCGCAGCCGGGCGCCGCGCGCCAGCTCCGTGTCCTCCGTACGGTCCGGGCGGGCCGAGGTCGCGACCAGGTGCATGCCGAGCCGGCCGCCCTCACGGGCCACCGCCTCCAGCGCCCGCACCACCGAACCGGCCGCCGGCCGGCCGGGGCTCCCCAGCGCCGGGGCTATGAGCGCGTCGAAGTCGTCCACCAGCACCACCAGCCGGGGCAGCGGCGACGGCCCCGGATCGACGGGCCGGCCGCCGCCCGCACGCAGCCGGAGCGTGCCGCTGGCCGGTGCCTCCACGTCACCCCGCTGCGAGGGGACCGACGCCGCGGCCTGACCCTGACCCTGACCCTGGCCCTGCTCCTCCTCCCGGCGGCTGTGCCACTCCTCGAACTCCAGCTCGCCGAGCAGTTCGGCCCGCCGCTTCACCTCGCCGCCCAGCGCCTGGGCGAACTCCCGCATCCGGACCGGGTCCGACGCCACCAGATGCGTGAACGCGTGCGGCAGCTCCGTACAGGGCCGCAGGGACTCGCCGCGCTCGCCGCCGGCCCCGTCCACCAGCACGATGCCCAGCCGGTCCGGCCGGGCGGCGGCGGCCAGCGACGCCGCGACGGCCCGCAACAACTCGCTGCGCCCGCTGCCGCCGGGCCCCTCGATGAGCAGATGCGGCCCCTCGTCGGCCAGATCCACACTCACCGCCCCGCGCGGCCCGGCCCCCAGCACGACCACGGGCCGCCCGGCGTACACGGCCCCCCGGGGCGCGGCCCGCGTCACGGTCTGCGTACTCCCCGCGCCCTCGACGGCACCGCCCCCGGCGGAGTACAGCGTGCGCCCGGAATCACCGGTCGCGGTACGGGGGTACGGCGTGCGGCCGGAGCCCGTCGTCGTCCGGTCCGGGTACGGGGTGCGGCCCGAGCCGCGGGTGTCCGGGGCCTGGGCCGCCGTGCGCTGGGCGCCCACGCGCGGGGCCGGGTGGTCGTCCGCGGCGGAGGCCCAGCGGGCCATCAGGGACGCCGGGGTGGCGCGGGCCAGGCCCAGCTCGTCCAGCAGCCGCGCGCTCGGCGGGAGCGCCACCGGCAGCGGGCGGTCGCCCGGCGCGGCCGAACCCTCCGCCCGCAGCGGCGCCAGCGCCCGCCCGAACCGCTGCGCCCAGTGCGCCGACACCGCGTCCACCGAGGCCACCGTGCCGTGCCCGGCGGCCCGGCCGCCCGCCGTGCGCAGCAGCCGCAGGGCCGTCGCCACATCGCCGCTCAGCATGCCCACCGCCCCGCACTCGCGGAACGGGATCGACGCGTGGCACGCGGCCTCGTACGTGGCGGCGACGGGCGAGGTGGGTGTCGCGGCCGGGGTCTCGGCCAGACAGATGAGATGGATGCCCGCCGCCGAGCCGGCCGCGGCCAGCCGGGCGGTGCTCTCCCGGAGCGCGGCGGCGCCCGGATCGCCGTCCAGGATCACCACGGTGAACGGCCCCGTGCGGGCGCGGGCGGCCTCGGCGATCGTGGCCGGGTCCTGACTCGCCCAGCCCGGCCCGAGCGGCCCGTCGTCCAGCCGGCGGACCAGCTCGGCGGTCCGGGCGAGCGCCTGGTCCCGGTCGAACGCCAGCAGCAGCCGGCAGTCCTGGCCGTGCATCGGCCGCAGATGGGGCAGCCAGCCGAGCCAGGACCACTCGCGCCGCCGCTCCTCGGTGGAGCGGGCCCGGTCCGTGCTGATGAGCACGATCTCCAGGTCGGCGGGGGAGTGCAGCGCGGCCAGTTGCGCCACGCAGGACCGGGCGAGCCCGGACAGCCGCTCGCGCGGCCCGGCGAGCCCGAGCGAACCCGCCTCCCGCAGGCTCACGGTCACCGGCACGGCCGGCAGATCGGCCCGGTCGGTCGTGCCCAGCCGGACCACCAGCGCCTCCGGGTGATCGGGGGCGCGCTCCCACAGCCGGGGGCCGGGACCCAGGGCGGTCAGCAGGACGGCCGCCGGGTCGGGCCAGGTGCCCTCCGGGGCCGCGGGCGGGGCGGCGGACACGGCGGGGGCGGGCGGCGCGGGCGGCTCCGGGGCCTCGGCCTCCGCGGGGACGGCCCTGGCGCCCTTGAAGCGGCGGGCCCAGGCGCCCAGGCCGCCGCGCCGGGGCGCCTCCGGCCCGGCGGACCGCTCGGGCGGCCCGGCCGGTGCGCCGGGCGGGGCGGGGGGCTCGGCGCCGTCCGGGAGGGGGTGCTCGTGGTGGGGCGGGCCGCTCGCGGGGGCGGCGGGCGCGGGCGCCTCGCCCCCCTGGTCCGGGGCGGGCGCGGCCGGGACGCGCGCCACGCGCAGATGGCCCTCGCCGTCCGGCGTCGTCGGCAGCACCGGCGTACGCGCGCCGGAGGCGAGCCGCAGCGTCGACTCGCCGAGCCGCAGCAGCGCGCCGGGGGCCAGCCGGACAGGGCGGTCGCGGACCTGCGCCCCGTCCAGCGAGGTGCCGTTGGTGGAGCCGAGGTCGGCCACGGTGACCCGGCCGTCGTCCGAGACGGTCACCTCGCAGTGCAGCCGGGACACATCGGGGTCGTCCAGCGGGACGTCGGCCTCCGCCGAGCGGCCGACGCGCACCGTGCCGCCGTGCAGCAGATGGACACCGCCGGCGTCGGGCCCGGCGACCACCTGGAGCCGGGCGGGCACCACGTCGTCCACGGCCTCGTCCTCGCCGGGGGCCTGGAGCGAGAGCATCGCGCCGTCGACCAGGGGCGGCTCGCCGAGCGCGCAGCGCTGCGCGTCCAGCCGCTCCCGGCCCGCGAAGAGCACCACCGCACCGCTGCCCAGGGAGCCCTCCGGGCCCGCCACGGCCATCGCCAGGCCGGAGGCGACCGTGGCCAGGGCCGTCCCCGCTGGGGCGGTCACCAGCACATCGCAGGCGCGCGCCGGGGTCTGGCCGCTGGGCGGCGCGAGGACGGTCAGCCGGATCTGCATCGCCGTCAGCGGTCCCTTCTGCGCGCGGGCCCGGCCGGGGAGACGCCCTGTGATTCCCCCCACCCGACACGGACGCGTCGTCCGGTACAGGTTCGTCACGCACCGCGAGGCTCCCGACCCCACAGTGGTGCTCCAGGCATCCTCGCACCTGCCACTGACAACACGCCCGGCGGTCACCGGTAAGTGATCTTGAAAGGTCTGCTCCGCCCCCAAAAGTGCGGCATGACCGTTTCCCCCGGACCGCCGCGGCAACCATCCGCGCGACGCGGGCGTCTTCCCCCGCGACCCGTGCGTACGGGGCCGGGGGAGGGAGCCCCGTACAGCCTCTAGAGTGGGCCGGAAACTCCGGGAGGCATCTCCGGGGGGACCGCAAGTTCCACGACCAGCAGGGAGCGCATGACGTGCGGCCGGTAGGCAGCAAGTACCTGCTCGAGGAGCCGCTGGGACGCGGCGCCACGGGCACCGTCTGGCGCGCCAGCCAGCGCGAGGCGGCGGGCGCGGAGGCGGCCGTGACCGGCCGGCCCGGCGAGACCGTGGCGATCAAGGTCCTCAAGGAGGAGCTGGCCAACGACGCGGACGTGGTGATGCGGTTCCTGCGGGAACGCTCCGTCCTGTTGCGGCTGACCCACCCCAACATCGTGCGCACCCGCGACCTCGTCGTCGAGGGCGACCTCCTCGCCCTCGTGATGGACCTGATCGACGGCCCCGACCTGCACCACTACCTGCGGGACAACGGACCGCTCACCCCGGTCGCCGCCGCCCTGCTCACCGCGCAGATCGCCGACGCGCTCGCCGCCAGCCACGCGGACGGGGTCGTCCACCGCGACCTCAAGCCCGCCAACGTGCTGCTCGCGGACCCGGACGGCGAGATGCGCCCGATGCTCACCGACTTCGGCATCGCGCGCCTCGCCGACTCGCCGGGGCTCACCAGGACCCACGAGTTCGTCGGCACTCCCGCCTATGTGGCGCCGGAGTCCGCCGAGGGCCGCCCGCAGACCTCCGCCGTGGACATCTACGGCGCCGGCATCCTGCTGTACGAGCTGCTCACCGGCCGCCCGCCGTTCGCCGGCGGCACCGCCCTCGAAGTCCTGCAACGGCACCTCAGCGAGGAGCCGCGCCGCCCCAGCACCGTCCCCGAGCCCCTGTGGACGGTCGTCGAGCGCTGCCTGAGCAAGGACCCCGACCGCCGCCCGAGCGCCGAGAACCTGGCCCGCGCCCTGCGTACGGTCGCCGCCGGCATCGGGGTGCACGCGAGCGCCGCGCAGATCGCCGCCGCCGACGGGGTCGCCGCCCTCCTCGCGCCGGACCCGGCACCCACCGCCGTGCCCGAGGCCCCCGGTGCCGCCGACCCGACCCAGGTGCTGCCGAGCAACGCGGGCTCGTACGACCCGAACGGGGCCACCAGCGTCCTGCCGCACAGCGGTGGCCCCGGCGCAGGCCCCCAGGCCGACCCGACCGCCGTCCTGCCGCCCGTACCGCCGCGCCCGGAGGGCGAGCCGCGCCCCGAGGACCCCCACCCCTGGCAGTCCCAGCTCCGGGCCGCCCGCGACCGCAACGAGCAGACGCAGGTCCAGTACCTCGACCCGAGCGAGGACCCGCTGCGCCGCCGCCCGCAGCGCCGGCAGGCCCCGCCGCCGCAGCAGCCGCGCGACCGGCAGCCCTACCAGCAGCCCGCGCCGCAGCCGTACCAGCAGCCGCAGCAGTACCAGCCGCAACCGCAGCCCCAGCAGCAGTACCGGCCGCAGCCCCAGCAGCAGTACCGGCCGCAGCCCCAGCAGCAGTACGCGCCCCCGCCGCAGCAACAGCAGTACGCGCCGCCGCAGCAGCCCCAGCAGCCGGCGCCGCGCCCACCCCGCGAGCCGAGGCGGCGCAGCGCCAACCCGATGAAGATCCCCGGACTCGGCTGCCTCAAGGGCTGCCTGTTCACGCTGGTCCTGCTCTTCGTGGCGAGCTGGCTGATCTGGGAGCTGACCCCGCTCAAGGACTGGATCGGCCAGGGCCAGAGCTACTGGAACGCCATCACCGACGCCGTCTCCACGGTGAAGGACTGGTTCTCCGAACTGGGCGGCAGCGGCAGCGGCGGCAACTGACGCACGCACGACTCTGTAGCTATATCGACTTCCGCGGGCCGAATCCGGGGCGATTCGCCCGCAGAAGCGAAGGTTGGCGCCGACCGCGGCGCACGGGCCCCCGATCGCCGCGTAACTTTGTCGACCGGGGGTTGTTGGGGTCCATCGCCAGCCGCTGAGGGAGCAGTCTTGGCACGGAAAATCGGCAGCCGGTACACCGCCCACCAGATACTGGGGCGCGGCAGCGCCGGCACGGTGTGGCTCGGGGACGGCCCCGAGGGCCCCGTCGCCATCAAACTGCTCCGCGAGGACCTCGCGTCCGACCAGGAGCTCGTCGGCCGGTTCGTCCAGGAGCGCACCGCGCTGCTCGGACTCGACCACCCGCACGTCGTCGCCGTCCGCGACCTCGTGGTCGACGGCAACGACCTCGCCCTCGTCATGGACCTCGTCCGGGGCACCGACCTGCGCACCCGGCTCGACCGCGAACGCCGGCTGGCCCCCGAGGCCGCCGTCGCCATCGTCGCCGACGTCGCGGACGGCCTCGCCGCCGCGCACGCCGCCGGGATCGTCCACCGCGACGTCAAGCCCGAGAACATCCTGCTCGACATGGAGGGCCCGCTCGGCCCCGGCAACTCCCACCCCGCGCTGCTCACCGACTTCGGCGTCGCCAAGCTCATCGACACCCCGCGCCGCACCAAGAGCAGCAAGATCATCGGCACCCCGGACTACCTGGCCCCCGAGATCGTCGAGGGCCTGCCGCCGCGTGCCGCCGTGGACATCTACGCCCTGGCCACCGTCCTGTACGAGCTCCTCGCGGGCTTCACGCCGTTCGGCGGCGGCCACCCCGGCGCGGTGCTGCGCCGCCATGTCACCGAGACCGTCGTCCCGCTCCCCGGCATCCCCGACGAGCTGTGGCAGCTGCTCGTCCAGTGCCTCGCCAAGGCCCCGGCCTCCCGGCTGCGCGCCTCCGAACTGGCCGCCCGGCTGCGCGAGCAGCTGCCGCAGCTGGCCGGCATCCCGCCGCTGGAGGTGGACGAGCCGGACGAGGAGCCGGAGAGCGCGCCCGGCTACGACGAGCAGCAGTACACCCCGGCCGGCGACGAGCCCCGCAGGCGCGGCGCCGTCCCGCTGGTGCCCGGCTCCTTCCCGGACTCCAACCGCGACACCCACACCAGCATGCGCGTACCGGCCCCCGACGAGCTGTCCGGCGGCCCCCGGGGCACCGCCCGCGCCCCGCGCGCCCCCGGCCGCCCCCGCCCCGGCTCGGCCCGCAACAAGGCGGCGGCCGTCCGCAAGCGCCGGCTGACGCTGGGGGCCGCGGCCCTGGTGCTGGTGGCCGGGCTCGGCGCGGCCGGCTGGCTGGCGTTCAGCGGCGACGACGCGGACCCCGGACCCCGGGAGACGGAGAACTCCGCCCCGGCGACCCCGTGACGGGTGCGCGCCGCGGTGGCCGCGCGGGGTGATCCGGCGGCCCGAGGAACGTCCGCGCCGACAGCCGTTACGCTGGACCCGTGGCAGTCGTCGATATTTCCGAAGAGCTGAAGTCCCTCTCCTCGACCATGGGGTCGATCGAGGCCGTCCTGGACCTGGATGCGCTGAGGGGGGACATCGCCGTACTCGAGGAGCAGGCGGCCGCCCCGTCCCTGTGGGACGACCCCGAGGCGGCGCAGAAGATCACCAGCAAGCTGTCCCACCTCCAGGCCGAGGTCCGCAAGGCCGAGGCCCTGCGCGCCCGGATCGACGACCTCGAGGTCCTCTTCGAGCTCGCCGAGGCCGAGGACGACGCGGACGCGCTCGCCGAGGCCGAGGCCGAGCTGGAGGCAGTCCGCAAGGCGCTGGACGAGATGGAGGTCCGTACCCTCCTCTCCGGCGAGTACGACGCGCGCGAGGCGCTGGTCACCATCCGCGCCGAGGCCGGCGGGGTGGACGCGGCGGACTTCGCCGAGCGGCTCCAGCGGATGTACCTGCGCTGGGCCGAGCGGCACAACTACAAGACCGAGGTCTACGAGACGGCGTACGCGGAGGAGGCCGGCATCAAGTCGACCACCTTCGCCGTCGAGGTCCCGTACGCCTACGGCACCCTCTCCGTCGAGCAGGGCACCCACCGCCTGGTGCGCGTCTCGCCGTTCGACAACCAGGGCCGCCGCCAGACCTCCTTCGCGGGCGTCGAGGTGCTGCCCGTGGTCGAGCAGACCGACCACGTCGAGATCGACGAGTCCGACCTGCGCGTCGACGTGTACCGCTCCTCCGGCCCCGGCGGCCAGGGCGTCAACACCACGGACTCCGCGGTCCGGCTGACGCACCTGCCGACCGGCATCGTCGTCTCCTGCCAGAACGAGCGCTCGCAGATCCAGAACAAGGCGTCCGCGATGAACGTCCTGCAGGCCAAGCTCCTGGAGCGGCGCCGCCAGGAGGAGCAGGCCAAGATGAACGCCCTCAAGGGCGACGGCGGCAACTCCTGGGGCAACCAGATGCGCTCCTACGTCCTGCACCCGTACCAGATGGTCAAGGACCTGCGTACGGAGTACGAGATGGGCAACCCGGACGCCGTCTTCAACGGCGAGATCGACGGCTTCATCGAGGCCGGCATCCGCTGGCGCAAGCAGAGCGAGAAGTAGCCGCACCCTGCGGACGGGGCGCGCGGGTCGGTGGACGACCCGCGCGCTTTTCCGTGCCGCATGCGTCACAGTTGCCGGTCCTGAATGGCCATCAAGTCCCCCTGAAACGGGCCGTATCGCCCCACAACCGCCTTGACGTTCTCCGCAACCCCGGCAAGGGTGCTTGGGCAGCGTGTGTATCTCCGGGGCGGTTGTGAGCGGGGGCGGGCTGCCCGGCCGCCGTACCAGGCGGGCCGGAGCCCGGAGCGAACCCCGCCGGACGACCACCCGGTCCTACCGCTGCTCCATCGACGAGAACGGCTACTGGGGGTAGCAGTACATGACGAAGAAGACGCGCGTACGCGTCGCGCGGATCGCGGCGGGCGCGGTCATCGCCGCAGGTGCCTCGCTGACCGCGGCCGGGGCGGCCCAGGCGGTCGGAATCGGCGTCGAGGTCGGGGGCGTGGAGATCGGCGCCCAGACCGCGGGTGACCAGGGCGACGGCGAGGACGAGGGCGAGCCGTGCAACCCGCTCGACCCGCGCTGCGAGCCGACGACGCCCACCACGCCGACGACTCCGACGACGCCCACCACTCCGACGACGCCGACGACTCCGACGACGCCGACGACTCCGACGACGCCGACCACGCCCACGACGCCGACGACGCCGACGACTCCGACGACGCCGACCACGCCCACGACTCCGACGACGCCGACGACTCCGACGAGTCCGACGGCGAAGCCGACCTCGGGCCCGTCCGAGTCGACCGACCCCTCGGACCCGACCCCGACCCCGACCGGGACGGCGGACACCGGCTCCGACGACAGCGCCCCGGCGGGCCCCTTCGGTGACGACGGCACCGACAACACCGACCCCGACTCGGTCGGCAACCAGCCGGTCGAGCAGGGCAAGGGCAAGGACGAGCTCGCCGAGACCGGTGCGGCCGAGACCACGTTCCTGCTGGTCGGCGCCGCGACGATGATCGCCGGCGGCATCGGCTTCCGCATCCTGCCGCGCCTGGTCGGCAACCGCACGGCCGCCTGATCCCGGCCGCGCCACGACGCGAGGGGCCCGGACCGCGACGAGCGGTCCGGGCCCCTGTGCGTACGTACGGGCCGGGCGGGCGCTATCCGGCCTGCTGCGCCAGCAGTGCAAGGGCGCCCAGGAGCACCACCAGCAGGGCGACCAGCATGGCCGGGTTCAGCCCGCCGAAGGGGCCCTGCTCCCGCTCCCGCATCCGCTCACGGCTCGCCCGGCACACGGGGCAGCGGCCCTCGGTGACGGGCGCCGCGCAGTTCGCGCACACCAGTCGGTCGTAGGTCATGCGCTTTCCTCCTCCCGCGCGGCGGAGCCGCACAAGCAATCTCTCCGCACAACGCTCACGGAAACGCAACCGTTCCCCTACCACTGTGCCAGCTCGCGCGCCGATCGGCCCGTCCCGCCCGTCACGGCCCCGCGACACCCTGCCGCCGCACCGTCGCGGAACCGGGGCCGATTCACCGTAAATCACCCATCCCGGTACGCGTGCCTGCACGGTCGAGCCCGGTTCGCGTAAGGTCACGCTCACCTACTCCCGGCCGACCGTGGTGCATCCGTGATCCGATTCGACAACGTCTCCAAGACCTACCCGAGGCAGAGCCGCCCCGCTCTCCGGGATGTGTCGCTCGACATCGAGAAGGGCGAGTTCGTCTTCCTGGTGGGCTCCTCCGGCTCCGGCAAGTCCACCTTCATGCGGCTCATCCTGCGCGAGGAACGCGCCAGCACCGGGGCCGTCCACGTCCTGGGCAAGGACCTCGCGCGCATGTCCAACTGGAAGGTGCCGCACATGCGCCGCCAGCTGGGCACCGTCTTCCAGGACTTCCGCCTGCTGCCCAACAAGACCGTCGCGCAGAACGTGGCGTTCGCCCAGGAAGTGATCGGCAAGCCGCGCGGCGAGATCCGCAAGGCCGTGCCGCAGGTCCTCGACCTCGTCGGACTCGGCGGCAAGGAGGACCGGATGCCCGGCGAGCTGTCCGGTGGTGAGCAGCAGCGCGTGGCGATCGCACGGGCCTTCGTCAACCGCCCCATGCTGCTGATCGCGGACGAGCCGACCGGCAACCTCGACCCGCAGACCTCCGTCGGCATCATGAAGCTGCTGGACCGGATCAACCGGACCGGCACCACCGTGATCATGGCGACCCACGACCAGAACATCGTGGACCAGATGCGCAAGCGCGTCATCGAGTTGGAGAAGGGCCGTCTCGTACGCGACCAGGCGCGCGGCGTCTACGGCTACCAGCACTGAGCACCCAGCACTGAAAGGACGCCATGCGCGCCCAGTTCGTCCTGTCGGAGATCGGCGTCGGCCTCCGTCGCAACCTCACGATGACGTTCGCCGTCGTCGTCTCCGTCGCCCTCTCGCTCGCCCTGTTCGGTGGCGCGCTGCTCATGCGCGAGCAGGTCAGCACGATGAAGGACTACTGGTACGACAAGGTCAACGTCTCCATCTACCTCTGCGGCAAGGGCGACGCGGAGACGGTGGTCCAGTGCGCCAAGGGTGCGGTCACCAAGCAGCAGAAGGATCGGATCGAGGCCGATCTGAAGAAGATGGACGTCGTGGAGAAGGTCATCTACGAGTCCTCCGACGAGGCGTACAAGCACTACCAGGAGGAGTTCGGCGACTCCCCGATGGCCGGCAACATCACGCCGGACCAGATGCCCGAGTCCTTCCGGGTCAAGCTGCACGACCCGACCAAGTACAAGGTCGTCGCCACCGCCTTCGCCGGACGCGACGGGGTCCAGTCGGTCCAGGACCAGCGGAGCATCCTGGACAACCTCTTCGGACTGATGAACGGCATGAACGTCGCCGCGCTCTTCGTGATGGCGCTGATGCTGGTCATCGCGCTGATGCTGATCGTCAACACCGTGCGCGTCTCCGCGTTCTCCCGGCGCCGGGAGACCGGGATCATGCGGCTCGTCGGCGCCTCCGGCTTCTACATCCAGGCGCCGTTCATCATGGAGGCGGCCTTCGCCGGTCTCATCGGCGGGGTGCTGGCCTGCGTGATGCTGCTGGCCGGGCGCTACTTCCTGATCGACGGCGGCCTCGCGCTCAAGGACAAGCTCAACCTGATCGACTTCATCGGCTGGGACGCGGTCCTCACCAAGCTGCCGCTGGTGCTGGCGATCGGCCTGCTGATGCCCGCCGTTGCGGCTCTCTTCGCACTGCGCAAGTACCTGAAGGTGTGATGTGCGCCCTGTGAGGCGCACGGACAACGTCCCATGCGCCCCAGAGGCGTTGTCCTAGACTCGGCGCCATGTCGGACCCCGAATGTCGCGTCGGGCCCCGCGGTCTGCGCCGCGGGGCGGCCCTGACGCTGGTCTTCGCCGGCGTCCTCGCCACCGGGGCCGCGACGGGCGCGCTGCCCCGCGGCGAGCAGCGGGAGCCCCGGGTGCACACCCGGTCCGTCGCCGCCGCCGCCGACCGTGACGCGGTCGCCGAGGCCGCCGCCGACGCGGTCGCCGACGGCAAGTCCGGTACGGAGGCGGCCGAGGAGGCCGTCAGTCGCAGCGGCGACCGCTGGGGCGCCGTGTACGACCAGCGCGAGTACCAGGAGTTCGAGCAGGCCCTCGACGGCAGCTACACCGGCGTCGGGCTCGCCGCCCGGCGCTCCGCGGACGGCCAGGTCGCCGTCGCCCGCGTCCAGCCCGGCAGCCCCGCCGACCGCGCGGGCATCCGCCCCGGCGACCTGCTGCGCACCGTGGACGGCCGCCGCGTGGACCGGATGCCGGTCTCCGACGTGGTGGCCCTGCTGCGCGGCGACCGGAGCGGCGCGAAGGCGGGCAGCACGGTGCGCCTGGGGGTGCGCCGGGGGGCCGTCACCCGGACCGAGACGCTGCGCCGGGCCCGCCTCGCCGTCGAGTCGGTGACCGTGCGGCCGGTAGCGGCGGAGCGCTCGGGCCCGTCCGGCGCGGTCCGGATCGAGGTCGGCTCGTTCACCAAGGGCTCCGGGGACGCCGTGCGCGAGGCGGTCCGGCAGGCGCCGCCGGGTGCCGGGGTCCTGCTGGACCTGCGCGGCAACGCGGGCGGACTGGTCACCGAGGCGGTCACGGCGGCCTCCGCCTTCCTGGACGGCGGCCTGGTCGCCACGTACGACGTGCACGGCGAGCAGCGGGCCCTGTACGCGGAGGCGGGCGGCGACACCGGGCGGCCGGTGGTGGTCCTGGTGGACGGCGGCACGATGAGCGCGGCCGAGCTGGTCACCGGGGCGCTCCAGGACCGGGGCCGGGCGGTCACGGTCGGTTCGCGGACCTTCGGCAAGGGTTCCGTGCAGATGCCGAGCCGGCTCGCGGGCGGTTCGGTCGCCGAGCTGACCGTGGGCCACTACCGGACACCGGCGGGTCACGGCGTGGACGGCAAGGGCATCACCCCGGACCTCGTGGTGACCTCGCGGGCCCGGGAACGGGCCGAGACGGTATTGAGTGGCCTCGGGGGCGGTTCGTAGTGCGAAAATGGCCGCACTATGGCTAAGGAAAAGGACACCGGGCGCAAGCTCATCGCGCAGAACAAGAAGGCGCGCCACGACTACACCATCCTCGACACCTACGAGTGCGGGCTCGTGCTCATGGGGACCGAGGTCAAATCGCTGCGGATGGGCCGGGCGTCGCTGGTCGACGGCTTCGTCCAGATCGACGGCGGCGAGGCGTGGCTGCACAACGTGCACGTCCCGGAGTACGTGCAGGGCACCTGGACCAACCACTCCGCCAAGCGCAAGCGCAAGCTGCTGATGCACCGCGCCGAGATCGACAAGCTGGAGTCGAAGTCCCAGGAGACCGGTCACACGATCGTGCCGCTCTCGCTGTACTTCGTGAACGGCCGGGTCAAGGCGGAGATCGCGCTCGCCAAGGGCAAGAAGGAGTACGACAAGCGGCAGACGCTGCGCGAGAAGCAGGACACGAGGGAGACGAACCGCGCGATCGCGGCGGCCCGCCGCCGCCAGCGGAGCGCCTGACCAGGAATACGCTGGCATCGTCGTGCGTTGGTCACGTACGATGGGCACCACACCCCACGGAGGGTGTGCGCACCACCTTGAAAAATCAACATGGGGATGATCGGTTTCGACAGCGGATGTCGAAGCAGGGGAAGCGAGTCGAGGAAGCGGCAATGATCTCGTAAACCATATGTCGCAACCAATAATCGCCAATTCCAAGCGCGATTCCTCCGCCTTCGCCCTCGCTGCCTAATTAGCAGCTAGCGAAGACTCTGCGGAGTGTCAGCCCGGGGGTGATCCCGACCCGGACCCTGGCATCATTCAGGGATCTAAACTTCTGCGTCCGGTCACGGGTCGCAGAAGGAAATCAAACAGTGACTGGGCCTGTCGGAGGCTTGTCCGCGTGACCTCCGAGGCCGAGAAAAGCGTAGCGGACTGCACTCGGAGAAGCCCTGGTTCCGCACCGTTGGACGCGGGTTCGATTCCCGCCATCTCCACAATTCCCATGTGAACGAGGACCCCGTTGCCACCGGCAGCGGGGTCCTCGCGTTTCCCGGCCCCGTTTCCTGGCCCCGGTTCGTGCTCCGCGAGGGGGCGCGGGGGAGTGCGCGCCGGGGCGTGCGCCTACGCTGTGCTTCGGGCGCTCACTCGTAGGAGGCAGCAGGCGCAGCACGGTTCGAAAACAGATGTATCTCTCATCATGAACAACGGCTCCCGGCGGGTTCGAAGCGTCCCGGCGTGCGCTACATTCATGGACCGGGTGCACTGTGGTAGGGGGCGCGTGGACAGGGTGGGGGCCCGTCCGGCGCGACGTACGACCGGTCAGTTGCGCGCACCCGTTCCTGAGTGGGGGAAGTGCGTACAACAGTGGAAACTTGGCGTGAAGGTGCCCGTGCGGGGCACACACACGAGCCGAACGAAGTCACCATCCAGCTGGACGGAATCGGACGGCAGCTCTCCGAGCTGCTGCCGGAACCCACCGCTCCGGAAGGCTCCGACGGCCCCGTCTTCGTGGACGAGAGCGGCCGGCGCGGCAAGACGCTGAGACGTTTCGGCTGGGTCCTGGCCGCGGTCTGCGTCTGTTACGCGGTGACCCTCGTCGTGGCCGTGCTCGGCGGCAACTCCAGCGCCCCCTTCCTCCCGCTCTCCGGGCAGGAGCAGCAGCAGGAGACGACGGCCCCCGCCGGTGACGACGGCACCGCGCCGGTGTCCCCGGACCCCGGCGGCGATTCCACAGACCCCGCGCAAGGACAAGAAGGCGTCGAGTAGATGACCAATCCTGCCCCACGGGGCAGGCGCAACACCCACAGGAAGAAGCAGACCCGCCGGCGCAGACTTCCCATGCGCTACATGCTGCCGCTGCTGTTCCTCGTTGCCCTGCTCGCCATGCTGATGCTGCGTGGCTATGTGCACAGCGAAATCCTCGCCGATCACCGCGTCCGCCCGCCGGTCGCGACCGACCGGGTGCCCGAGCGGGTCCTGGAGGGCGGGCCGGTCATCGACGCCCGCAGCACCACCGAGGCCGCGAAGAGCCTGCGCATCCCGAACCACCGCATCGTGCTGACCTTCGACGACGGGCCGGACCCGGAGTGGACGCCCAAGGTGCTGGACGAGCTGAAGAAGTACGACGCGCACGGCGTCTTCTTCGTCACCGGCACCATGGCCTCGCGCTATCCGGACCTGGTGCGGCGCATGGTCGACGAGGGGCACGAGGTCGGGCTGCACACCTTCAACCACCCCGACCTGTCGTACCAGTCACCCGGCCGCATCGACTGGGAGCTGTCCCAGAACCAGCTGGTGCTCGCCGGAGCGGCCGGCATCCGCACCTCGCTGTTCCGGCCGCCCTACTCCTCCTTCGCCGACGCCATGGACAACGCGTCCTGGCCGGTCACCCAGTACATCGGCAGCCGCGGCTACCTCACCGTCGTCAACAACACCGACAGCGAGGACTGGAAGCGGCCAGGTGTCGACGCGATCATCGAGCGGGCCACGCCCAAGCACGGCAAGGGCGCCATCATCCTGATGCACGACTCCGGGGGCGACCGGTCGCAGACCGTCACCGCCCTGGGGAAGTTCCTGCCGCAGATGCAGGAGCGGGGCTACGAGTTCACCAACCTCACCGACGCGCTCGGCGCCCCCAGCGCGCACACCCGGGTGACCGGTTTCGATCTGTGGAAGGGCAAGGCGTTCGTCTACGCCGTGGGCGTCTCGGAGCACCTCACCGATGTGATGGTCGCCGGGCTCGCCGTCATCGGCGTGCTGGTCTTCGCCCGCTTCGGGCTGATGCTGGTGCTCTCCTTCGTCCACGCCCGCCGGGTCCGCAGACGCGACTTCGAATGGGGCGAGCCCGTCACCCGTACGGTGACCGTCCTGGTGCCCGCGTACAACGAGAAGAAGTGCATCGCGAACACGGTGCGCTCGCTGCTGGCAAGCGACTATCCGGTCGAAGTCATCGTGATCGACGACGGCTCCACGGACGGCACCGCGGACATCGTCCAGCGGATGCGGCTGCCCAACGTCCGGGTGGTGCGCCAGCGCAACGCGGGCAAGCCCGCCGCCCTGAACAACGGCATCGCGCACGCCCGCAACGACATCATCGTCATGATGGACGGCGACACGGTCTTCGAGCCGTCCACCGTCCGCGAGCTGGTCCAGCCCTTCGGCGACCCGCGCGTCGGGGCCGTCGCCGGCAACGCCAAGGTCGGCAACCGCGACTCGCTCATCGGCGCCTGGCAGCACATCGAGTACGTGATGGGCTTCAACCTCGACCGCCGCATGTACGACGTGCTGCGCTGCATGCCCACCATCCCCGGCGCGGTCGGGGCGTTCCGGCGCGAGGCGCTGGAGCGGGTCGGCGGCATCAGCGAGGACACCCTCGCCGAGGACACCGACGTCACGATGGCCCTGCACCGGGACGGCTGGCGCGTCGTCTACGCGGAGAACGCCCGCGCCTGGACCGAGGCGCCGGAGACCGTCCAGCAGCTCTGGTCCCAGCGCTACCGCTGGTCGTACGGCACGATGCAGGCCATCTGGAAGCACCGCCGCGCGGTCATCGAGCGCGGGCCCTCCGGCCGGTTCGGGCGCGTCGGGCTGCCATTCGTCTCGCTGTTCATGGTCGTCGCCCCGCTGCTCGCCCCGCTCATCGACGTCTTCCTGCTGTACGGGCTCGTCTTCGGGCCCACCGAGAAGACCGTCGTCGCCTGGCTCGGCGTCCTCGCGGTCCAGGCCGTGTGCGCCGCGTACGCCTTCCGGCTCGACCGGGAACGCATGACGCATCTGCTCTCGCTGCCCCTCCAGCAGGTCCTGTACCGGCAGCTCATGTACGTCGTCCTGCTCCAGTCCTGGATCACCGCGCTCACCGGCGGCCGGCTGCGCTGGCAGAAGCTGCGCCGCACCGGGGTCGTCGTCGAGGCGCCCGGCGCGACACAGGCCCAGCGCGGACCCGCCCACGACCGGAGGCCCGTCGCATGACGCACACACAGCGGCCGTACGGAGAGCCGCACGGGAACGAGCGGACGATGGCGCTGCGCGCGGTACGCCCCGCCGCCCCCGTCACCGAGCCCGCCCCCGTCACCGCGCCCGCCCCCGCCGAACCCGCCCCTGCCCCCGCGCCCGCCGGTTCCGGCCGGGACCGCTATCTCGATCTGCTGCGCGCCGTCGCCCTGGTCCGGGTAGTGATCTTCCACCTCTTCGGCTGGGCCTGGCTGACCGTGATCTTCCCGTCCATGGGCGTCATGTTCGCGCTGGCCGGATCGCTGATGGCGCGCTCGCTGGCCCGTCCCGCGTGGAGCGTCATCCGCTCCCGCGTCCGCAGGCTGCTGCCGCCGATGTGGGCGTTCGCCGCCGTCGTCGTGCCCACGGTCTTCCTGCTCGGCTGGAAGCCGGTGCGCGAGGAGGGCATCTGGTGGTTCCTCAAGCTGGGCTGCTACCTCCTCCCGATCGGCACCCCGCCCTTCCCCTGGGAGAACGGCTCCGAGGGCGGCTGGCTGGAGACCTCCTGGGCCGAGCAGGCCATAGGGCCGCTCTGGTACATCCGCGCCTATCTGTGGTTCGTCCTGGCCTCCCCGCTGCTGCTCAAGGCGTTCCGGAAGCTGCCCTGGGTGACCTTGCTCGCCCCGATCGGCCTCACCGCCGTCATCGGCACCGGGCTCGTCACCGTGCCCGGTTCGGCCGGGGAGGGCCTGGTCGACTTCGCGGTGTTCGGCTCCTGCTGGATTCTCGGCTTCGCGCACCACGACGGGCTGCTGAAGACCGTTCCGCGCTACCTCGCGGTCTCGCTGGCCGCGATGCTCATGGCCTTCGCCCTGTGGTGGGGCGCGCACCACCTCACCGAGGAGGGCTGGAACCTCGACGAGATCCCGCTCGCCCAGGCCACCTGGTCGCTCGGCTTCTGCATGATCCTGCTCCAGTACGCGCCCTCCTGGCGGACGCTGCCGCCCCGGCTGGCGGGCTGGGACACCCTGATCACCCTCGCCAACAACCGGGCGGTGACCATCTACCTCTGGCACAACCTGCTGCTGATGGCCACCTTCCCGATCATCGATCTGCTCTGGGACGTGCCCTGGGTCGGCGACCACCTCGGCACCTACATCGACCGGGCCGACAACGCCCTCGCGCTGATCGTCGTCTGGCCGCTGATCGGGCTGATGATCCTCGCCGTCGGCTGGGTCGAGGACCTGGCCGCCAAGCGGCGCCCCAGGCTCTGGCCCAACGGCACCACCCGCGCCGCCCGCACCTGACCGCCCCGCTCACCGGGCCGCCCCCGGCCCGGTGAGCGCCAGGTTGCTTCGAGGTCACCTTGAGCGGCACGGCACCGAAACGTGCGCTGCTTAGGGTCCGGACAACACCCCCGAGCATCCCTGGAGGCGCGCCATGGCAGGCCGTTGGATCGAGCACTGGGACCCGGAGGACGAGACCTTCTGGCGCGAGACCGGTGAGCGCACGGCCCACCGCAACCTCTGGTTCTCCGTCCTGTCCGAGCACATCGGCTTCTCCGTGTGGACCCTGTGGTCGGTGATGGTGCTGTTCATGGGACCCGAGTACGGGATCGACCCGGCCGGGAAGTTCTTCCTCATCTCCACCGCCACCCTCGTCGGCGCCCTCGCCCGCGTCCCGTACACCTTCGCCGTGGCCCGGTTCGGCGGCCGGAACTGGACGGTGTTCAGCACGCTCACCCTGCTGGTGCCGGTGAGCGCCGCCCTCCTCGTGATGGAGCCCGGCACCTCGTACGGGACCTTCCTCGCCGTCTCCGCGCTGACCGGCGTCGGCGGCGGGAACTTCGCCTCCTCGATGACCAACATCAACGCCTTCTTCCCGCTCCGCAGAAAGGGCTGGGCGCTCGGGCTCAACGCGGGCGGCGGCAACATCGGCGTCCCCGTGGTGCAGCTGGCCGGGCTCCTGGTCATCGGGACGGCCGGCGCCGCGCACCCCAGGATCGTGCTCGCCGCCTACCTGCCGCTGATCCTGCTGGCCGCCGGATGCGCCGCGCGCCACATGGACAACCTGGCGCCCGTACGCAACGACACCGGCGCCGCCGAGGAGGCCGCGCGCGACCCGCACACCTGGATCATGGCCGTCCTCTACACCGGCACCTTCGGCTCCTTCATCGGCTACAGCTTCGCCTTCGGGCTCGTCCTCCAGACCCAGTTCGGCCGCACCCCGCTCCAGGCCGCCTCGCTCACCTTCATCGGCCCGCTGCTCGGCTCCCTGATCCGCCCCCTCGGCGGATGGCTCGCCGACCGGTACGGCGGGGCCCGCATCACCCTCGCCGACTTCGCCGCCATGGCCGCCGCGACCGGCGTCGTCGTATACGCCTCCCGGACCGGCTCGCTCCCCCTGTTCCTCACCGGCTTCACCGCCCTGTTCGCCCTGTCCGGGCTCGGCAACGGCTCGACGTACAAGATGATTCCGGGGATCTTCCACGCGCGGGCCGTCGCCCGCGGGCTGCGCGGCGAGGCGGCGGCGGCCCACGGGCGGCGGCTGTCCGGCGCGGCCATGGGGCTGATCGGCGCGGTGGGCGCGCTCGGCGGACTCGCCGTCAACCTGGCGTTCCGGCAGTCCTTCGGCACCTCGGGCACGGGCACCGCCGCCTTCTGGTCCTTCCTCGCCTTCTACGCGGTGTGCTCCGCCCTCACCTGGGCGGTATACCTTCGTCGTGCCGCGCCCGTACCGGCGAAGCCGCAACTCGGCTACGCCGAGGTGTGAGCGCGCACGGGCCGCCCCGCGACGTAACGAGCGGGAAATACGGCTGAACCGGGCCTGTCACGCGGCGTTGGCAGGCTCGGTCCTCCGCAGCAACGAGCACCAGCGGGACGAGAGCCGGGTGGACCCCATGCACGACGACGCACAGCACGAGCCCCTCGCGGGCTTCACGGTCGGTGTCACCGCCGCACGCCGGGCGGAGGAGCTGGGCACACTGCTGCGGCGCCGGGGCGCCACCGTGGTGCACGCCCCCGCCCTGCGGATCGTGCCGCTCGCCGACGACGGCGAACTGCTCGCCGCCACCGAGCGGCTGATCGCCGAGACGCCCGACGTGGTCGTCGCCACCACCGCGATCGGCTTCCGGGGCTGGATCGAGGCGGCCGACGGCTGGGGCATCGGCGACCGGCTCCTGGCCACCCTGGGCACGGCCGAACTCCTGGCCCGCGGGCCCAAGGTGAAGGGCGCCGTCCGCGCCGCCGGACTCACCGAGACGTGGTCCCCGGCCTCCGAATCCATGGCCGAGGTCCAGGAACGGCTGCTGGACCGGGGCGTACGCGGCCGGCGCGTCGCGCTCCAGCTGCACGGCGAACCCCTCCCCGGCTTCGTCGAGTCGCTGACGGAGGCCGGCGCCGAGGTGATCGGCGTGCCCGTCTACCGCTGGATGCCGCCGGAGGACCTCGCGCCCCTCGACCGGCTCATCGACCTGACCGCCGCCCGCGCCCTGGACGCGCTCACCTTCACCAGCGCCCCCGCCGCGGTCTCGCTGCTCGGCCGCGCCAGGGATCGCGGGCTGCTGGAGGACGTCGTCACGGCGCTGCGCGGCGACGTCGTGCCCGCCTGCGTCGGACCGGTCACCGCCGTGCCGCTGCGCGCCCGGGGCATCGACACCGTGCAGCCGGAGCGCTTCCGGCTCGGCCCGCTCGTCCAGCTCCTCTGCCGCGAACTGCCCGCCCGCGCCCGTACGCTGCCCGTCTCCGGACACCGGGTCGAGATCAGGGGCCACGCCGTCCTGGTCGACGACGAACTGCGTACGGTGCCGCCGGCCGGGATGGCCCTGCTGCACGCGCTGGCCCGGCGGCCCGGCTGGGTGGTCTCCCGCGCCGACCTGCTGGGCGCCCTGCCCGGCAGCGGCACCGACGAGCACGCCGTCGAGACGGCCATGGCCCGGCTGCGCACCGCGCTCGGCGCGCCCCGGCTCATCCAGACCGTCGTCAAGCGCGGCTACCGGCTGGCGCTCGACCCGGAACCGGACACCGGCGACACCGCAGGCAGCGGCGCCTGACCGGCCGGGCGCGCGCTGCCCATCCGCGTACGCCGGCGCGCACCCGCGTACGGGACGGCCAGCAGGAGCGCCAGCGCGGCGGTGCACAGGACCGCGCGCACCGCGTTCCACCCGTTCCAGGCGTCCTCGAACCGGTCCCGCACCGCCGCCGGATCGGCGAGGCGCGCCGGGTCACCGGCGTCCGCGAGCGCGTTGTTCAGGGGCACGTTGACCCCCGAGGTGAGCAGGAACGCGGCCGCGTACACCACCAGCGCGGCGACGAGCAGGCCGCGCGGGCCCGGCGAGCGGCGGTGCTGCCAGAGGGCGACGGCGGTCAGCACCAGGGCGCCGAAGAACCCGGCGAAGAAGACCGGGTTCTCGATGACGTCGTTGATGTTCCGCATCACCTCGATGAAGGTCCGGTCGTCGCTGCGCCCGAGCGCCGGCATCACCGCGCAGGAGAACACGAAGAAGGTGCCGGCCATCAGTCCCGTGGTGACGGCGGCGGCGCCGAGGACGAGGCGGTGGGAGACGGGGGTCGGCCGGTCGGCCCGGTTGGTGGTCATGGCTTCAGTGAAGCGGCGCGGCCGGGGCCGCTCCATCGTCCGGGCGCGCGTCCACCTACGCGAGCGTCCAGGGACGCGCCGGGCCGGATAGCGTGCCGGACATGACCGACGCAATCCGTCCGCTCGGCGCGGGGGTACGGCTGCGGCCCGCCGCGGTGGCCGACGCCGCCTCGTTCGCCGAGGCGCTCACCCGCAGCCGTGCGTACATGAAGCCCTGGGAGCCCGTGCGGCCCGAGTCCTACTACACCGAGGAGGGCCAGCGCGAACGGCTGGCCGCGCTGCTCGCGGACCGGGAGGCGGGGCGGGTGATGCCCTGGGTGCTGGGCGACGCCGACGACCGGGTGGTGGGCGCCGTCAACCTCAACGGGATCGCGCGGGGCTCGTTCCGCAGCGCCATTCTGGGCTACTGGGTGGACGTGGCGTACGCGGGCCGGGGCCTGGCCACGGCGGCGGTGCGCACGGTCTGCGAGCTGGCCCGCGACGAGCTGCGGCTGCACCGGGTCGAGGCGGGCACGGTGCTCGCCAACGCCGCGTCCCAGCGGGTGCTCGCCAAGTGCGGGTTCGAGGAGTTCGGCCTGGCGCCGCGCTATCTGCACATCGACGGCGCGTGGCGCGACCACCGCCTCTTCCAGCGCATCCTGCACGACGGCCCGGTGACCGGAGACCCGAGCCCGTCCTAGGCGCGTTGCGCGGTACGGGTGTGCCGGTGGCCCTCGCGCGGCCACAGCACGGACGGGGGCAGCACCTCGGCCAGGGCGTAGCCGGTCTTCTCCGCGACCCGGCACGAGGCCGCGTTGTCCACCCGGTGCAGGAGTTCCAGGCGTACGAGGCCGGCCCCGGCGAACCTCCCGAACGCCCAGCCGGTCAGCGCGTCCAGGGCGCGCGGCGCGATGCCCCGGCCCCGCGCGGACGCCACGGTCCAGTACCCCACCTCGCCCACGGGCGCGCCCGGCTCCGCGAAGAAGAGGGCCACATTGCCCACCGGGGCGTCCCCGAGCGTCCGGTCCAGCACCGCGAAGCTGTGCCGCAGCCCGGCCGCCCGGCCCTCCTCCTGGGCCCGCAGCCAGATTCCGGCCGCCTCCTCGTCCGCCACCGGTGCCCGCGAACCGGCCTGCACGGCGGGGTCGCGGTACGCGTCGAGCAGCGCCTCCAGATCGTCCGGGCACCAGGGCCGGAGCACCAGGGAACCGGCCGGCGGAGGGCCGTCGCACACATGGGCGTTCATCCGCTCATCGTACGAAGAGGGCCGGTGTGGACCGGGACCGCGCGCCACCGTCACGCAATCGATATCCCGGCACGCGCCGAAGCGGGTGGGTGCGGGTGCGTCCCGGCCCCCCGTCGCATAGGGTTGACGGCTGCCCAGTGCACGTCAGAAGGGGGCCTCGGTGGCCGCGCAGGATGCCGCTGTCGATTCGTTGCGGGACCGGGAAATCGGTGTCGAGCAGGAACATCTCGACCGGGTGTACGAGCGTCTCGAGGAGAAGATCCACGAGGCGGAATTCCTCATGGAGGACGCCGCGAAACGCGGCCAGGTCGGGACACCGGGGGCGCTCGCGGAGCGCGACGCCCAGGTCTTCCGCGCCGGAATCCACCTCAACCGGCTGAACAGCGAGTTCGAGGACTTCCTCTTCGGGAGGATCGACCTGCTGCTCGGCAAGGACGGCGAACGCGGCCCGGACGGCGCCTACACCTCCGTCGAGCCCGCCGACGACGTCGTGCGCGAGGACGGCACCGCCGACATCGCCGAGACACTGCACATCGGCCGCATCGGAGTCCTCGACGCCGACTACGCCCCGCTCGTCATCGACTGGCGGGCCCCGGCCGCCGCCCCGTTCTACCGCTCCACGCCCAAGGAACCGGGCCGGGTGGTCCGCCGCCGCGTCATCCGCTCCAAGGGCCGCCGGGTCCTCGGCGTCGAGGACGACCTGATGCGGCCCGAGCTGACCGCGTACCTGGGCGGCGAGAAGCTGCCGGTCATCGGCGACGGCGCCCTGATGGCCGCGCTCGGACAGGCCCGCAGCCACACCATGCGGGACATCGTCTCCTCCATCCAGGCCGAACAGGACCTGGTCATCCGGGCGCCCGCCGCCTCCGTCACCGAGGTCTCCGGCGGCCCCGGCACCGGCAAGACCGCGGTCGCCCTGCACCGGGCCGCCTACCTCCTCTACCAGGACCGGCGGCGCTACGCGGGCGGCATCCTCGTCGTCTCGCCGACGCCGCTCCTGGTGGCGTACACCGAGGGCGTGCTGCCCTCGCTCGGCGAGGAGGGCCAGGTCGCCATCCGCGCGGTCGGCTCGCTCTCCGACGACGCGGCGGGCCCCGAGGGCGCCACCGTGTACGACGAACCTGCCGTCGCCCGGATCAAGGGCTCCTCGCGGATGCTCCCCGTGCTCCGCAAGGCCGCCCGTGGCGCCCTGGAGCAGCCCCGGCCCGCCGCGCCCGCCGGGGGACAGCTGGAGTTCGGCGAGACCGAGGAGGCCCCGCGCCCCGCCGGCACGCCCACCCGGCTGCGGGTGGTGGCCTTCGGCGGCCGGATCGAGCTCCAGGAGGAGGAGCTGCGGCGCATCCGCAACAACGTCCTCAGCGGCACCGCCCCGGTCAACCTGCTGCGCCCGCGCGCCCGCAGGCTGCTGCTGGACGCGCTGTGGAACCGCTCCTCGGGCCGGGGCCGCTACACCGACCCGGAGCTGGTGGCGGAGCTGCGCACCTCGTTCGACGAGGACGTGTCGACGGAGACCCCGTTCATCGAGTTCCTGGACGCCTGGTGGCCCGAGCTGACCCCGCGCGGGGTGCTCGCCGCGATGGCCGACGAGAAGCGGCTCGCCCGGTGGGCGCGGCGCACGCTCAACCAGGGCGAGGTGCGCCGGCTCGCCCGCTCCCTCAAGCGGCTGGACGAGGCGGGCCGGGGGCCGCTGTCCGTGCACGACGTGGCGCTCCTGGACGAGCTGCACACGCTGCTCGGCACCCCGAGCCGCCCCAGGCGCAAGCGCGAGGTGGACCCGCTGGACCAGCTCACCGGCCTGGAGGAGCTGATGCCCCGGCGCGAGGAGACCCAGTGGGAGCGGGCCGAACGGCTGGCCGCCGAGCGCACCGAGTACGCCCACGTCATCGTGGACGAGGCGCAGGACCTCACGCCCATGCAGTGGCGGATGGTCGGCCGGCGCGGCCGGCACGCCACCTGGACGGTCGTCGGCGACCCGGCGCAGTCCTCCTGGTCCGACCCGGACGAGGCGGCGGCCGCCCGTGACGAGGCCCTGGGCAGCCGCCCGCGCCGCACCTTCACGCTGACCGTCAACTACCGCAACCCGGCCGAGATCGCGGAGCTGGCCGCGAAGGTGCTGGCCCTGGCGATGCCCGGCATGGAGGCCCCGGCGGCGGTCCGCTCCACGGGTCTGGTGCCGCGCTTCGAGACCGTCCGGGACGGCGACCCGGCCGCCGCGGTGCGCGCGGAGGCGCGGCGGCTGCTGGCCGAGGTGGACGGCACGGTCGGCGTGGTCGTGGCGATGAACCGGCGCGCGCAGGCCCGCGAGTGGCTGGCGGAGCTGGGCGAGCGGGTGGTGGCGCTGGGCAGCCTGGAGGCGAAGGGGCTGGAGTACGACGCGACGGTGGTGGTCTCGCCGGCCGAGATCGCGGACGAGTCGCCGGCCGGGCTGCGGGTGCTGTACGTGGCGCTGACCCGGGCGACGCAGCGGCTCACGGTGGTCTCGCAGGAGCGGGACCTGCCGGACGCGGACGGGGTGCCGGACCTGCTCAGGGACTGAGGCGCGGGGGCTGCGACCGGGGGCCACGGAGTCAACCCGCGTTCCGGGAGTCACTTTTCCAGGTGGTTTGTTAGCCTGGATACCGGCACCGGCCCGATCCAAGCCCCCGGGCCCAACCTTAGTCGCTTCGAGCGACCACTTGCCGCGAGGCGAGCATGGCGGGTCGGTGTCGTCAACTGAAGCAGAGGCCCGCGTCACCTTCCGGTGGCGCGGGCCTCTCGCCTTTCCCGGACCGGCGCGGGGGTTCCGCAGCCCGCACTCATTCTCGTATGGTGGAAAAATGTTTCCGCGCTGCGACAGTCATTAACGAATACTCGTCGGTAGGTGCGAATATCGGAAGGCGTGTCCGCTGCCGGGCCTGCTCGGGCTTCGGACGCGCATAGCAATGAAGCTAAGGAAAGCGAAGGACTCGGCCATGGCAACGGCGCCCAGCGTCTCGTACTCGATGACGGTCAGGCTGGAGGTGCCCGCGAGCGGCACCGCGGTCTCCCAGCTCACCACGGCCGTGGAGTCCTCCGGCGGTTCGGTCACCGGCCTCGACGTGACCGCATCCGGCCACGAGAAGCTGCGGATCGACGTCACGATCGCCGCCTCCTCCACCGCGCACGCCGACGAGATCGTCAAAGGGCTGCGCTCCATCGAGGGCGTCGTGCTCGGCAAGGTCTCCGACCGTACGTTCCTCATGCACCTCGGCGGCAAGATCGAGATGGCGTCCAAGCACCCCATCCGCAACCGTGACGACCTCTCGATGATCTACACCCCCGGTGTGGCCCGCGTGTGCATGGCGATCGCCGAGAACCCCGAGGACGCCCGCCGCCTCACCATCAAGCGCAACTCCGTCGCAGTCGTGACGGACGGCTCCGCCGTGCTGGGCCTCGGCAACATCGGCCCGAAGGCCGCGCTGCCGGTCATGGAGGGCAAGGCGGCCCTCTTCAAGCGCTTCGCCGGCATCGACGCCTGGCCGATCTGCCTGGACACCCAGGACACCGACGCCATCGTGGAGATCGTCAAGGCCATCGCGCCCGGCTTCGCGGGGATCAATCTGGAGGACATCTCCGCGCCGCGCTGCTTCGAGATCGAGGCCCGGCTGCGCGAGGCCCTGGACATCCCCGTCTTCCACGACGACCAGCACGGCACGGCCATCGTCGTGCTGGCCTCGCTGACCAACGCGCTGCGCGTGGTGGGCAAGGCGATCGGGGACGTACGGGTCGTCATGTCCGGGGCCGGGGCCGCCGGTACGGCCATCCTCAAGCTCCTCATCGCCGCCGGCGTCAAGCACGCCGTGGTCGCCGACATCCACGGCGTCGTGCACTCCGGCCGCGAGGACCTGCGTTCGGCCGACCCGGACTCGCCGCTGTGCTGGATCGCGGAGAACACCAACCCGGAGAACGTCACCGGCACCCTCAAGCAGGCCGTGGTCGGCGCGGACGTCTTCATCGGCGTCTCCGCCCCCAACGTGCTGGACGGGGACGACGTGGCGGCCATGGCGGAGGGCTCGATCGTGTTCGCGCTCGCGAATCCGGACCCCGAGGTGGACCCGGCCATCGCCCGCCGCACCGCCGCGGTCGTGGCCACCGGCCGCTCGGACTTCCCGAACCAGATCAACAACGTGCTGGTCTTCCCCGGCGTCTTCCGCGGTCTGCTCGACGCCCAGTCCCGGACCGTCAACACGGAGATGATGCTCGCCGCCGCCCGCGCCCTGGCCGATGTGGTCGCCGCGGACGAGATCAACGCGAACTACATCATTCCGTCGGTCTTCAACGACAAGGTCGCCGGCGCGGTCGCCGGAGCCGTCCGGGACGCCGCACGGGCCGCGGGGGCCGCTGTGACGGCGCCCACGTCCGTCTGACGTACGGCGCGTCGCGGGTCGCGGCGCCCCAAACGCCCCTTTAGGGTGGGCGGGCGACGCGACCTGCGGAGCCCCGCAGCGCTGCGGACCGCTTCGGGGAAGCCGACGGGACGTCACCACGACGAGGCAGTGGTGCTTTTCGCACGGCTTCCGGAGGGTGCCGGATTGGCTTTCCCGCCGCAGGTGGGGGCAGGATGCTTCCCCGAGGACTACGTCCAGGGGAGACCCCACAGGGCGCGAGGTCTACCCGGACCCTCTCAAGGACGGACCCGAGTACGGGGACTGTCCGAGGGTCCTGGCAGCATCGGCTTCGATCTCCGCCTCACAGGCAAGAAGAACACGGGAGTAACAACATGAACCGCAGTGAGCTGGTGGCCGCCCTGGCCGACCGCGCCGAGGTGACCCGCAAGGACGCCGACGCCGTGCTGGCCGCTCTCGCCGAGACCGTCGGCGAGATCGTCGCCAAGGGCGACGAGAAGGTCACCATCCCCGGTTTCCTGACCTTCGAGCGCACCCACCGTGCCGCTCGCACCGCTCGTAACCCGCAGACCGGCGACCCGATCAACATCCCGGCCGGCTACAGCGTGAAGGTCTCCGCGGGCTCGAAGCTCAAGGAAGCCGCCAAGGGCAAGTAAGACCCCTGGGCACGACGGAGGGCGGCCACCCCGACCAGGGTGGCCGCCCTTCGGCGTGTGCGGCGCCCGCCCGGGCCCCCGAGGCCCCGGCGGTCCCGCCTCAGACCAGTGAGCCGCCCGGCAGCTCCACCTTGGCGCCCAGCTTCTCCAGCTTGTCCATGAAGTTCTCGTAGCCCCGGTTGATCAGGTCGATGCCGTGCACCCGCGAGGTGCCCTGGGCCGCGAGGGCGGCGATCAGGTACGAGAACCCGCCGCGCAGGTCCGGGATGACCAGATCCGCGCCCTGGAGCTTCGTGGGGCCCGAGACGACCGCGGAGTGCAGGAAGTTGCGCTGGCCGAAGCGGCAGTCCGAGCCGCCCAGGCACTCGCGGTACAGCTGGATGTGCGCGCCCATCTGGTTGAGCGCGGAGGTGAAGCCGAGCCGGGACTCGTACACCGTCTCGTGGACGATGGAGAGGCCGGCGGCCTGCGTCAGCGCGACCACCAGGGGCTGCTGCCAGTCCGTCTGGAAGCCGGGGTGCACGTCGGTCTCCAGCGCGATGGCGTTCAGCGCGCCGCCCGGGTGCCAGAAGCGGATGCCCTCGTCGTCGATCTCGAAGGCGCCGCCGACCTTGCGGAAGGTGTTCAGGAACGTCATCATCGAGCGCTGCTGGGCGCCCCGGACGTAGATGTTGCCCTCGGTGGCCAGCGCGGCGGACGCCCAGGAGGCGGCCTCCAGGCGGTCCGGCAGGGCCCGGTGCGTATAGCCGTCGAGGCGGTCCACCCCGGTGATCCGGATGGTGCGGTCGGTGTCCATCGAGATGATCGCGCCCATTTTCTGCAGGACGCAGATCAGGTCCTCGATCTCCGGCTCCACGGCCGCGTTGGACAGCTCCGTGACGCCCTCGGCGAGCACCGCCGTCAGCAGCACCTGCTCGGTGGAGCCCACCGAGGGGTACGGCAGCCGGATCTTGGTGCCGCGCAGCCGCTGCGGGGCCTCCAGGTACTGCCCGTCCGCCCGCTTCTCGATCGTCGCGCCGAACCGGCGCAGCACGTCGAAGTGGAAGTCGATCGGCCGGCCGCCGATGTCGCAGCCGCCGAGGCCGGGGATGAAGGCGTGGCCCAGGCGGTGCAGCAGCGGCCCGCAGAACAGGATCGGGATGCGCGAGGAACCGGCGTGGGCATCGATGTCGGCGACGTTGGCGCTCTCGACGTGCGTGGGGTCGAGGATCAGCTCGCCGGGCTCGTCGCCGGGGCGGACCGTCACGCCGTGCAGCTGGAGCAGCCCCCGCACCACCCGCACGTCGCGGATGTCGGGCACATTGCGCAGCCGGCTGGGCCCACTGCCCAACAGCGCGGCGACCATCGCCTTGGGCACCAGGTTCTTGGCGCCTCGGACGCGGATCTCGCCCTCCAGCGGGGTTCCGCCGTGGACAAGCAGGACATCGTCTGTGCCGGTCATGAATCTCGCGTTCCGGAGTGGTCGGGCAGAGGGTCAAACGAAAGGGTAATGGCCCCGCACCCCCCTTCCGTAAGGGTGCGGACAGTGCGCGATCGCCATGAATCCGCCCCCGGTACGCTCCGCTGAACGGGGCTTGCGGAGGGTCACCGTCCGGATGTGTGATCCGGGCATGCGCTCCTCATGCATCCGTGCGCCCTGAGCTGCGCTCGGGCACCGAGCGCGACGACCGGCTCACTTGGCCCACGCGGCGGCCGAAGATGCGGGATCATTTCTGCCATGACCGAGGTGTCCTCGCTCACAGGGCGGCTGCTCGTGGCCGCGCCCGCCCTGGCTGACCCGAACTTCGACCGTGCGGTCGTGCTCCTCCTCGACCACGACGAGGAGGGCTCCCTGGGCGTCGTCCTCAACCGGCCCACGCCGGTGGGCGTCGTGGACATCCTGGCGGGCTGGGCCGGGCTCACCGGCGAGCCCGAGGTCGTCTTCCAGGGCGGGCCCGTCTCGCTGGACTCCGCCCTCGGGGTCGCCGTGATCCCGGGCGGCGACGGGCCCCTGGGGTGGCGCCGGGTGTACGGGGCGATCGGCCTGGTGGACCTGGAGGCGCCGCCGGAGCTGCTGGCGGCCGCGGTGGGCTCGCTGCGGATCTTCGCGGGGTACGCGGGCTGGGGCCCCGGACAGCTGGAGCGCGAGCTGTCCGAGGGCGCGTGGTACGTGGTGGAGTCGGAGCCCGGGGACGTGTCGTCGCCGCGCCCGGAAGGGCTGTGGCGTGCGGTCCTGCGCCGGCAGCGCAGCGAATTGGCCATGATCGCCACGTATCCGGACGACCCTTCGCTGAACTGATGTCCCGTCTTTCAGTACGCTTGGCGGTTATGAGCACTCTTGAGCCCGAGCGCGGGGCAGGTACCGGAACCCTCGTGGAGCCGACGCCGCAGGTGTCGAACGGCGACGGCGACCACGAGCGCTACGCCCATTACGTCCAGAAGGACAAGATCATGGCGAGCGCCCTGGAGGGCACTCCCGTGGTGGCACTGTGCGGCAAGGTCTGGGTACCGGGGCGCGACCCCAAGAAGTACCCGGTCTGCCCGATGTGCAAGGAGATCTACGAGTCCATGGGCGCCGGCGGCGACAAGGGCAAGGGCGGCAAGGACAAGAAGTAGCGGCCGGTACGGCCCCCACCTGACGGCTCGCGGGGAGACCCCCGGAGCACGCGTTCGCGTGCTCCGGGGGTTTTTCGCGTGACGGGGCGGATACGCGTTGCGCGGGGTGCTCCGCCGGGTCACAGAGTGGTGCAGACCACTTGTCGTCGTTCTGGTCCCCACCTAGTGTCCTGCCTGTTGTGCAGAACGAAACGAGCGTTGCGTATGTTGCAACGCCTACCGGTAGGGGTTCCCGGATGAAGTTTTCTGCCCGAATCGCGGCTCCGGCCGCGGCCCTCGTCCTGGCCGGCCTCACGGCCACCGCCTGCGCGCCGCAGACCTCCGACACCGGCGCCAAGGGGGACGAGAAGACCGGCACACTGCGGGTCTGGCTGTTCCAGGAGGTCGGCAACAAGCCCAAGGAGAAGGTCGTCGACACCGCGGTCGCCGCCTTCGAGAAGGCCCACGACGACACGAAGGTCGAGATCGAGTACATCCCGGTCGAGACCCGCGCCGAGCGCGTCAAGGCCGCGTTCAACGACCCCGCGAGCGCCCCCGACCTCATCGAGTACGGCAACACCGACACCGCCGGCTACGTCAAGGACGGCGGACTCGCCGACATCACCACCGAGTTCGGCGCCTGGGCCGACGCCAAGGACACCGACCCGGCCGCCAAGCAGTCCGTGACGGTCGGCGGCAAGGTCTACGGGGCCCCGCTCTTCGTCGGCGTGCGCGCGCTCTACTACCGCACCGACATCTTCGCGGACCTGGGCATCCAGCCGCCCAAGTCCCAGGCCGAACTCATCTCCACCGCCCGGAAGATCCACAAGAAGAAGCCGGACCTGTACGGGCTCGCCGTCGGCGGCGCCTACACCTACGGCGCCATGCCGTTCATCTGGGCCCACGGCGGCGAACTCGCCCAGCAGGACGGCTCCTCGTACAAGGCCGCCATCAACAGCGCCGAGGCCCGCAAGGGCATCGAGGCGTACACCTCGCTGTTCGGCGACACCAACTGCCCGCCCGCCAAGTGCGCCGCCATGGGCGGCAACGCCACCGTCACCGCCTTCGCCTCCGGCAAGGCCGCCATGGCCATCGGCGGCGACTTCAGCCACAGCGCCGTCGAGGCCGGCAGCGTCAAGGGCAAGTACGCCGTCGTCCCGCTGCCCGGCGTCGCCGAGGGGTCCGTCGCCCCCGCCTTCGCGGGCGGCAACAACATCGGGATGCTGAAGAGCAGCAAGCACCGCACCCTCGCGGTCGACCTGATGAAGCGGCTGACCGGCAAGGCGTCCCAGGCCCGGATGTTCGACGCGATGGGCTTCCTGCCCACCTACACCGACGTACGCGACGCGGCCGCGAAGCGCGAGCCGTTCGTCGAGCCCTTCGTCAGGACACTCGGCGCCGGAGCCAAGTTCGTCCCCGCGTCGCCGGCCTGGGGCCGGATCGACTCCTCGCTGGTCCTGCCCACCATGTTCCAGGAGATCGTCAGCGGCCGTAAGGACGTGGCCGACGCGGCCGACGACGCCGCGAAGAAGATGGACGCCGCGTTCGCCGACGCGGGCTGACCATGACCGCGAACAGCACGGCGTACAAAGCGCCCCCCACACCCGCGCCGGGCCGCCGCGCACGCGGCCCGCGCGGCCGCTCCGCCTCCCCGGCCCGGCGGCCGGGCTGGACCCCCTGGCTCTACCTCCTGCCCGCGCTCGTCCTGCTCGGCGGGCTGCTGGTCTACCCGATCTACCAACTCGGCCTGATCTCCTTCCTGGAGTACACCCAGGCCCAGGTCAGCGGCGGCGAACCGGCCACCTTCCAGGGGCTCGGCAACTACCGCACCCTCTTCGGCGACAGCCAGTTCTGGCAGGTCCTCCTCGCCACCGTGGTCCTCGCCGCCGCCTGCGTCCTGTCCACCCTGCTCACCGGCTGCGCCCTCGCCGTCCTGCTGACCCGGATACGGGCCGTGCCCCGGCTCGCCCTCATGCTGGCCGCGCTCGGCGCCTGGGCCACCCCCGCCATCACCGGCTCCACCGTCTGGGTCTTCCTCTTCGACGCCGACTTCGGACCCGTCAACCGGGTGCTCGGGCTCGGCGACCACTCGTGGACGTACGGGCGCTACAGCGCCTTCGCCCTGGTGCTCCTCGAAGTCCTGTGGTGCTCGTTCCCGTTCGTGATGGTCACCGTGTACGCGGGCATCCGCGCCATCCCCACCGAGGTGCTGGAGGCCGCCGCGCTGGACGGCGCGTCCCAGTGGCGGGTCTGGCGCTCCGTCATGGCCCCGATCCTGCGGCCGATCCTCACCGTCGTCACCATCCAGTCGGTCATCTGGGACTTCAAGGTGTTCACCCAGATCTACGTCATGACCAACGGCGGCGGCATCGCCGGGCAGAACCTCGTGCTCAACGTGTACGCCTACCAGAAGGCGTTCGCCTCCTCGCAGTACAGCCTCGGCTCGGCGATCGGCATCGTGATGCTGCTCATCCTGCTCGCCGTCACACTCGTCTACCTGCGCCTCGTGCGCCGCCAGGGGGAGGAACTGTGAACCGGCCCGCCCGCTTCCCGATCCGCAGACCCGGCCGGCTCGCCGCCGAGGCCGCCGCGCTGCTCATCGCCGCCGCCGTCGCCTTCCCGCTGTACTGGATGGTGCTCTCCGCCCTCAAACCGGCGGGCGAGATCCAGTCCACGAACCCCAGGCCCTGGACCCTGTCGCCGTCCCTGGACTCCTTCCGGCGGGTCTTCCAGCAGCAGGAGTTCGGCCGCTACTTCCTCAACAGCCTGCTCGTCGCCGGCACGGTCGTCGTGCTGTCCGCGCTCGTCGCGTTCCTGGCGGCCACGGCGGTCACCCGGTTCCGGTTCCGCTTCCGCACCACGCTGCTGATCATGTTCCTGATCGCCCAGATGGTGCCGGTCGAGGCGCTGACGATCCCGCTGTTCTTCCTGATGCGCGACTTCGGCCAGCTCAACACCCTCGGCTCGCTGATCCTGCCGCACCTGGCGTTCTCGCTGCCGTTCGCCATCTGGATGCTGCGCGGCTTCGTACGGGCCGTGCCGGAGTCCCTGGAGGAGGCCGCGTACCTCGACGGGGCGAGCCGCACCCGCTTCCTGTGGCAGATCCTCTTCCCGCTGGTCCTCCCCGGCCTCGTGGCGACCAGCGTCTTCTCGTTCATCTCCACCTGGAACGACTTCCTCTTCGCGAAGTCGTTCATCATCAGCGACACCTCCCAGTCGACGCTTCCGATGGCGCTGCTGGTCTTCTTCAAACCCGATGAGAACGACTGGGGCGGGATCATGGCAGCCTCGACGGTGATGACCGTGCCCGTGCTGGTCTTCTTCGTACTCGTACAGCGACGCCTGGTCTCCGGACTCGGCGGAGCGGTTAAGGACTGACATCATGGACATGGAACTGATCCCGGCGCCCCTGCGCGCCGACGACCGGGGACGCGGTGGATTCGTCCTCGATCCGTCCACCACCATCGTGGCGGCCCCCGGCACCGCCGGCACCGAACGCTGGCTGCGCGCCACCCTGGGCGCCGCCTTCGGCCTGCCCCTCGCCCCCGGCCCCGAGGACGCCCCGCGCGCCATCGCACTGCGCCTGGACGACTCCCTGGACCCCGAGGGCTACCGGCTCACCACCCGGCCCGACGAGGGCGTCGACATCACCGGCGGCAGCCCCGCCGGGGTGTTCTGGGGCGCCCAGACCCTGCGCCAGCTGCTGGGCCCCGAGGCGTTCCGCCGGGCGCCCGTCGGCGACGCGCGGACGCGCGGCTTCGGCGCCACCGACATCGAGGACGCGCCCCGCTTCGGCTGGCGCGGACTGATGCTCGACGTGGCACGCCACTTCATGCCCAAGGACGACGTCCTGCGCTACCTCGACCTGCTCGCCGCCCACAAGCTGAACGTCTTCCACTTCCACCTCAGCGACGACCAGGGCTGGCGCGTCGAGATCAAGCGCCACCCCCGCCTCACCGAGGTCGGCGCCTGGCGCCCGCGCACCAAGTTCGGCCACCGCGCGTCCGAGCTGTGGGACGACATGCCGCACGGCGGCTACTACACCCAGGACGACATCCGCGAGATCGTCGCCTACGCCGCCGCCCGGCACATCCGGGTCGTCCCCGAGATCGACATCCCCGGCCACTCCCAGGCCGCCATCAGCGCCTACCCGGAGCTGGGCAACACCGACGTCGTGGACACCTCCGCGCTCGGCGTCTGGGACGACTGGGGCGTCACCCCGAACGTCCTGGCCCCCACCGACCACGTCCTGCGGTTCTACGAGGGCGTCTTCGAGGAACTCCTCGAACTCTTCCCGGCCGAGATCTCGCCGTTCGTCCACATCGGCGGCGACGAGTGCCCCAAGGACCAGTGGAAGCAGTCGCCCACCGCCCAGGCCCGCATCAAGGAACTGGGCCTGGCCGACGAGGACGAACTCCAGTCCTGGTTCATCCGCCACTTCGACACCTGGCTCACCGCGCGCGGCCGCCGCCTCATCGGCTGGGACGAGATCCTGGAGGGCGGCCTCGCCCCCGGCGCCGCCGTCTCCTCCTGGCGCGGCTACGGGGGCGGCATCGCGGCCGCCGAGGCCGGACACGACGTCGTCATGTGCCCCGAGCAGCAGGTCTACCTGGACCACCGCCAGCACGGCGGCCCCGACGAGCCGATGCCCATCGGCTACATCCGCACCCTGGAGGACGTCTACCGCTTCGAGCCCGTGCCGCCCGCCCTGAGCGAGGAGGCGGCCCGGCACGTCCTCGGCACCCAGGCCAACGTCTGGTCCGAGGTCATGCAGAACCGGGCCCGCGTCGACTACCAGGTCTTCCCCCGCCTCGCCGCCTTCGCCGAGGTCGCCTGGTCCGCCCTGCCCGCCCCGGACGAACGGGACTTCGCCGGCTTCGAGCGGCGCATGACCGCCCACTACGCCCGGCTCGACGCGCTCGGCGTCGGCTACCGGCCGCCGTCCGGACCGCTGCCCTGGCAGAAGCGCCCCGGCATCCTCGGACGCCCGATCGAGGGAACACCCCCGAACGTGTGACCCGGGCACCGGCCCGTACCGCCGCCACCACGGTCCCCGCGACCGCGGTGGCGGCGGTGTTTCCGGGGCGTCCCCCGCAGGGGCGAAAGCCGTACGGGCCCACAGAACGCCGATAAAGGGTCCTCGGGGCCGAACAGGCGCCAAACCGGGACCATTACCCTGACGTCGGGCGGACACTCCCTTCGCGGACCTGCGCGTCGGGCCGGTCCGAAGATGTGCCAGAGTTGCCACGTCCGGGCTTCGAGCACGTACCGTACGGCGAAACAGGCGGGAGCGCCGGGACACCGGGAAGGGGCAGCTGGGTTGACCACGCACGCACCGCAGGCGACGCAGTCCGTGACGCTGCCTGCCTCGCTGGACGAGGCGGTGGCGGCACTCGGCGCCATGCCGGCCGCCGTCCCCGTGGCAGGCGGCACGGACCTGATGTCGGCCGTCAACAAGGGGCTCCTGCGCCCCTCCGGCCTCGTCGGGCTCGGCCGGATCAGCGAACTGCGCGGCTGGCACTACCAGGACGGACACGCCCTGCTGGGCGCCGGCCTGACCCACGCGCGCATGGGGCGGCCCGACTTCGCGGCCCTCATCCCCGCGCTCGCCGCCGCCGCCCGCGCGGCGGGCCCCCCGCAGATCCGCAACGCCGGCACGCTCGGCGGCAACATCGCGACCGCCGCCCCCACCGGGGACGCGCTGCCGGTGCTCGCCGCGCTGGAGGCCGAACTCGTCATCGCGGGCCCCGGCGGCGCCCGCCGCGAGATCCCCGTCTCCCATCTGCTGGCCGGCCGCGAGATGCTGGAGCCCGCCGAGCTGATCGGCTTCGTTCGCGTACCGCTGCTGCACGCCCCGCAGGTCTTCCTCAAGGCCACCGGGCGCACCGGGCCCGGCCGCGCCACCGCCTCCGTCGCGATCGTCCTCGACCCGGCCAGGCGCGGAGTGCGCTGCGCGGTCGGCGCCATCGCGCCGATGCCGCTGCGCCCGCTGGAGGCCGAGCGCTGGATCGCCTCGCTGATCGACTGGGACGGGGCGCGCGGCCTCGCGCCGGACGCGCTGGCCGCCTTCGGCGAGTACGTCGCCGCCGCCTGCATCCCGGACCAGGAACCACCCGCCGACGGGGGCCAGGCACCACCGCTGCCCCCCGCCGTACTGCATCTGCGGCGCACCGTCGCCGCACTGGCCCGACGCGCGCTGGGGAGGGCACTGTCGTGAGCAAGGAGAACCCCGCCGAGCAGCCGGGCGGCTGGCAGCCGACCCCGCAGGGCGACTACGACGGCGACGCGACGGCCTTCGTCCAGCTGCCGCCGGAGGACCTGGCGGACATTCCGCTGGCCGCGCCCGGTCACGGCTACGTCCCGCCGATGATCCTGCCGCTGACCCCGGCGGCCGGTCTGGACCCGGCGGCCACCGGCAACTGGGCCGTCCAGCCGCCCGTCCAGCCCGCCGCCCCGCAGCCCGAGCCGTCCGCCCCGGACGCGGTGCACTGGCCGGACCCCAACCAGCAGACCGGCTACGGCTACCAGGAGCCGTACCCGGCCGACGCGAGCACGGCCGGCCAGGACATCTCGACGGCCTGGCCCACCGCGGAGACCGGCCTCTCCGACGACTCCGGCGAGCTGTACACGGCCCCGCCGGCCGCCGACTGGTACGCCGACCGCCCGGCCACCCTGCCGGGCGGCGCCCCGGCCCCGTGGGCGGTCCCGGCCCAGGAGCCCCACGCCGAGAGCGCTCCCGAGGCGGAGGCGGCGCCCGGTCCCGACGAGCAGCCCCACCCGGACCCGGTCCACGAACAGGCGCCCGACGCGGAAGCGGCCCACGAGGAGCCCGCCCCCGTCCCGGCCGAAGCGGACCCGGCCCCTACCCCGGCCCCCGGCACCGAAGCCCCCGGCACCGAAGCCCCCGGCACCGACGCCCTCGGCGCGGAAGCGGCGGAACCGGAAGCCGCGGACGACGCCGGCACGGCCGGCCCCGCGCCGGACCCCGGAACGGCCGCCCCCGGCCCCGTCCTGCCCGGCGCCACCGAGCATCCCGCCGTCTCCTACGTGCTGCACGTCAACGGCGCGGACCGGCCCGTCGCGGACGCCTGGATCGGCGAGTCGCTGCTCTACGTGCTGCGCGAGCGCCTCGGGCTCGCCGGGGCCAAGGACGGCTGCTCGCAGGGCGAGTGCGGGGCGTGCAACGTCCAGGTGGACGGGCGGCTCGTCGCGTCCTGCCTGGTCCCCGCCGCCACCACCGCCGGCAGCGAGGTCCGCACGGTCGAGGGCCTGGCCGTCGACGGGGAGCCCTCCGACGTGCAGCGGGCGCTCGCCGACCGGGGCGCCGTCCAGTGCGGCTTCTGCATCCCCGGCATGGCGATGACCGTGCACGACCTCCTGGAGGGCAACCACCGCCCCAGCGAGCTGGAGACCCGCCGGGCGCTCTGCGGCAACCTCTGCCGCTGCTCCGGCTACCGGGGCGTCCTGGAGGCGGTCAACGAGGTCATCGCGGGCCGCGAGGCCGCCGCCGAGGCCGCGGCGGCGGAGCACGAAGAGGCCCGCATTCCCCATCAGGCGGTCCACCAGCAGGACGGAGGCATGGCGTGAGCAACGACGCGGCGGGCGCCACCCCCACGACGATCACCATTCCGTCGCCGGCCGGTCCCGGCGCGGCGGAGGCCGAGCGGCCCCGGCTGGGCATCGGCGCCTCGCTGCCGGCCGCGGACACCCGCGCCAAGACCGAGGGCACCTTCCCGTACGCCGCCGACCTGTGGGCCGAGGGTCTGCTCTGGGCGGCCGTCCTGCGCTCCCCGCACGCGCACGCCCGCATCCTGTCCATCGACACCTCGGCGGCCGCCGCGATGCCCGGCGTACGGGCGGTCGTCACCCATGAGGACGTGCCGGGCGAGGCACTGTACGGCCGCAAGGTCGTGGACCGGCCGGTGTTCGCCGCCGACCTGGTCCGCCACCACGGCGAGCCGATCGCGGCCGTCGCCGCCGACCACCCGGACACGGCCCGGCTGGCCGCCGCCGCCATCGCCGTCGAGTACGAGGTGCTGGAGGCCGTCACCGACCCGGAGAAGGCGTTCGCGGCCGAGCCGCTGCACCCCGACGGCAACCTCGTACGCCACATCCCGCTGCGCTACGGCGACCCGGAGGCCACCGGCGAGGTCGTCGTGGAGGGGCTGTACCGCATCGGCCGCCAGGACCCGGCCCCGATCGGCGCCGAGGCCGGCCTCGCCGTGCCCCGGCCGGACGGCGGGGTCGAGCTGTACACCGCCTCCACGGACCCGCACACCGACCGCGACCTGGCCGCCGCCTGCTTCGGCCTGGAACCCGAGCGGGTCAAGGTCGTCGTCACCGGCGTGCCCGGCGCCACCGGCGACCGCGAGGACCCCGGCTTCCAGCTGCCGCTGGGGCTGCTGGCCCTGCGCACCGGCTGCCCGGTGAAGCTCGCCGCCACCCGCGAGGAGTCCTTCCTCGGCCACGCCCACCGCCACCCCACGCTGCTGCGCTACCGCCACCACGCGGACGCCGAGGGCCGGCTGGTCAAGGTGGAGGCGCAGATCCTGCTGGACGCCGGGGCGTACGCGGACGACTCCTCGGAGTCGCTGGCCGCCGCGGTGGCCTTCGCCTGCGGCCCGTACGTCGTCCCGCACGCCTTCATCGAGGGCTGGGCGGTACGGACGAACAACCCGCCGTCCGGCCATGTCCGGGGCGAGGGCGCGATGCAGGTGTGCGCGGCCTACGAGGGCCAGATGGACAAGCTGGCGGCCAAGCTGGGCGTCGACCCGGCCGATCTGCGCATGCGCAACGTCCTGGCCACCGGGGACATCCTGCCCACCGGCCAGACGGTGACCTGCCCCGCCCCGGTCGCCGAACTGCTCACCGCCGTACGGGACTTCCCGCTGCCCGCGCTGCCCAAGGACGCCCCGGAGGACGACTGGCTGCTGCCGGGCGGGCCGGAGGGCGCGGGGGAGCCGGGCGCGGTGCGGCGCGGCGTCGGATACGCGCTGGGCATGGTCCACATGCTCGGCGCGGAGGGCGCCGACGAGGTGTCCACGGCCACGGTCCGGGTCCACGACTCGGTCGCCACGGTCATCTGCGCGGCCGTCGAGACGGGCCAGGGCTTCTCCACGCTGGCCCGCCAGGTGGTCCAGGAGACCCTGGGCGTCGAGGAGGTGCACGTCGCCGCCGTGGACACCGACCAGCCACCGGCCGGCGCGGCCACCCACGGCCGCCACACCTGGGTCTCGGCCGGCGCCGTCGAACGCGCCGCCAAGATGGTCCGCACCCAGCTCCTCCAGCCGCTGGCCCACAAGTTCGGCATGTCCACGGAGCTGCTCCAGATCGCCGACGGCAAGATCACCTCGTACGACGGGGTGCTCTCCACGACGGTGTCGGAGGCGCTGGACGGCAAGGAGCTGTGGGCCACCGCGCAGTGCCGCCCGCACCCCACCGAGCCGCTCGACGAGTCCGGGCAGGGCGACGCCTTCGTGGGCATGGCCTTCTGCGCGATCCGCGCCGTGGTGGACGTGGACATCGAGCTGGGCTCGGTACGCGTGGTCGAGATGGCGGTCGCCCAGGACGTCGGCCGGGTCCTCAACCCGGCCCAGCTGGCGACCCGTATCGAGGCGGGCGTCACCCAGGGCATCGGCGCCGCCCTCACCGAGAACCTGCGCACCGCCCGCGGCCTCGTCCGCCACCCGGACCTGACCGGCTACGCGCTGCCGACGACGCTGGACGCGCCGGAGATCCGCATCGTGAAGCTGATCGAGGAGCGGGACGTGGTGGCGCCGTTCGGCGCGAAGCCCGCGTCGGCGGTGCCGGTCGTGACCTCCCCGGCCGCCGTGGCGTCGGCGGTCCGCGCGGCGACGGGCCGCCCGGTCAACCGCCTCCCGATCCGCCCCCAGGCCGCGGTCGTCACCTCGCAGGGCTGACCGCGGGGCCTCCCCGTAACGCCCGGTGGGGTGGGGGGACTTGAGTACGCGTACTCAAGTCCCCCCACCCCACCGGGCGTTAGCGTGTGGCGCATCTGCGGCCGAGGGGGGAAGCATGACCACGCCGATCGACGGCGGCACACAAGGGCTCTGGATCGACCCGCACCAGGTGGGGAAGGCGGCAGCCGCCGCCGGCAAGGTCGCCGAGGACATACCCGGCGACACCAAGAGCCTATTCGAACCGACGGACGCGGCAGTGGCCGGGCTCACGGGATTCGACTCCGCGCACGCGCTGGACGAGTGCCTGGACGCGTGGACGAAGGCACTGCGCGCGCTGGCGGACCTGGTGGGGGGCGCCGGAGAAGCGGTCCGCGACTCGAACAACGCCTTCGCCCAGGACGACCGGCAGCGCCGGGACGCGTTCCTCGGCCCGTACGCGCCGGGCATGAGTCCACCGGACATGTACTACTCCCCACCCGCTGTGAACGGCGGGCACTGAGATGCGCCTGCCGGAACTCCGCGACGCCGAGCCCTTCCTGCTGACCGACGCAGGTGACGCCTGGAACGCGCTGGCGGAGAAGGTCGTCACCCGGGCCGGCGAATTCGGCACCTACCTGCACCGCCCTCTCGTCGAGGAGAAGGTGTGGGGCGGACTCACCGCCGAGACCGCCGCCGAACGGCTCGGCCGGATTCGCTGGTACATGAACATCGCCAAGGAGGAACTGGCGGGCGTCGGCACCGTGTTACGTGCCTGCGGTGAGGAACTGGCCCTCCAGCAGGTCCGGCTCAGGACCGCCCTCGACGACGCGTCGGGCGCCGGCTACAAGGTCGCCGACGACGGCTCGGTCACCGCTCCGACCATCGACACCGCCCACATGGCGCCGGGCGACGTCGGGATGATGCACCGGGACCAGGCGGCCCGCGCCCAGGAGTACGCCGACCGGATCGCCGAGGCGTGGCGCGGGGCGCAGGCGGCGGACAAGGAGTACGCGGCGAGCATCAAGATCTTCACCGACGCGGCCAACCGGTGCGCCAAGGGCGACTGGTCGGCCCGTCTGCTGGAACTGGCTACGGCGAGCGGGGCCGACAACGAACTGCTGACCCGGCTCGGCATGCCAGATGCCAAGGCCCCGGCCGACGCCGTCCAGTCCTGGTGGGCCTCGCTCTCACCGGCGCTCCGCACCGAGCTGATCGAGGACTACCCGCAGCTGCTCGGCAACCGCGACGGCATCCCGGCGGCCGACCGCGACCACGCCAACCGCCTGTACCTGCCGACCCTGCTGGACAGCCTGGAGACCCGGTACGCGGCGGCCTCGGGGGACGAGGCGGCGGCGCTCAAGGACAAGATCGAGGGGGTGAAGGGGATCCAGCAGCAGCTCGGCGTGGAACGGGAGTACCCCCTGTATCTGTTGGGCCTGGGCGACGAGGGCAACGGCCGCGCCATCGTGTCCTTCGGCAACCCGGACACGTCGCAGAACGTGTCCGCCTACGTGCCGGGACTGAACACGAAACTGAGCGGGCACTTCGCCTCGTCGGACGTGGAGCGCGCCTGGAACGTGGCGGACATGGCGAACGATAGGTACCCGGATACCACCACCGCCTCTATCGTCTGGCTGGGCTATGACGCGCCCCAACTGGACGGCTTCACCTGGTCGTCCACCGATGTCATGGGTGAAGGAGACGCCAAGGCCGGTGCTCCGGCCTACAACAGTTTCCTGAACGGTATCCATGCCACGCACGAATCCGGGGCGCCGCATGTGACAGCCATCGGCCACTCGTACGGGTCGCTGACCGTCGGCCAGGCCACCCAGCTGCCCGGCGGAATTCCCGCCGACGACGTGGTCCTGGTGGGCAGCCCGGGTGCCGGCGTCGACCGGGCCGCGCACCTCGGCGTGGGCGCCGACCACGTCTACGTCGGTGCGGCGGAGAACGATCAGGTCACCTATCTGACGGCAACACCTCCGGGAAGGGAGTACGGGGGCGAAAAGCACAATTGGTTCGGCACCGATCCGGCGGACGACCACTTTGGAGGGCACCACTTCAGCGTCGCCGCCGGTGAGGACACTGGAATGTGGGGGCTGGTGACCGGAAACACCCCAGCGCACTCGATCTATTTCGACCCGAAGGACGGAGGCAGCTCTCTGTACAACATCGCGAGCGTCGTGGCCGGTCATGGTGAAGCGATCATCACCACGGCACCGAGGTGATGAGTGTGAGGGGTTTAGTGTGGAGGCTGGGCTGTGTGCTTCTGGCCGCGTTCCTCACCGCCTGCCAGGTTGGGAAGGATCAGGAGGAGCCCAAGATGGACATGCAGCAGGCGGGGCAGCGCGCCGAGGAAACCCTCGATGGCGTGATGGCGGCGATTCAGCCGCCGGTGAAATGGGTCCGTGGCTCGACATCGGAATCGCCGTGCAGTACGGGGCTCAACGAGCCGACCGGGACGACGACCGTTATGCGTGGCAGGAACATCCTCACTGTGGTATCCGCGCACCGGCGCAGTGAACTGCTGGCGATGGTCCAGCGGTACTTGGAGAGTCAAGGTTTCGGGGACTTCGACATCCACCACGACGAGAGGATGCCGCAGATCCGGGCCACGGCTGCTGACGGACTCACCGTGATCCTGGGCGTCGGCAGTATCGGAAATGTCATTGTCGATGCTGGTTTCGGATGCGTACGGGACTCCGAGATGACCTATCCGAAGGGGACGCCCTTCCGGCCTGGAGGGCCGAAAAAGGTGGAGCGGATTCCTCACGAACACTCCGCTTACTGGTCCGCCACCGCCTCGTGAGGTGGCCGGTGCGGCTGCTCGGGTGTGTGCTTCTGGCCACGGCGCTCACCGCATGTGGGGGCGGCAAGGAAAGGGAGGAGTCCAAGATGGACATGCAGCAGGCAGGGGAGCGGGCGGAGGAGATCCTCGACAACACCATGGCGGCGATTCAGCCGCCGGTGAAATGGGTGCGGGGGGCGACGATGGAGTCGCCGTGCAGCACCGGCCTCAATGAGCCCACCGGAACGACGACCATTATGCGCAGCAGGAACATTCTCACTGTGGTCCCCGAGCAGCGGCGTGACGAGTTTCTGAAGATGGTGCAGTGGCAGTGGGAAAAGCAGGGAGCCGGGGACTTCGAGGTCGATCCCGGCTCCGCCAAGAGGATGCCGCAGATGCGAGCCACGTCTGCCGACGGACTGGCCATGATTCTTAATATCGGCCATGTCGGAAATATTTTCATCCAAGCCGGATTCGGGTGTGCGCAAGACTCCGCGATGACTTATCCGGCAGGGACGCCAGGTCAGCCCGGAGGGCCGGAAGAGCCGGAGCGGATTCCCCACGAACACTCGCCCTACTGGTCGGCCACCGGCGCACCGCGGTGACCCGGAACGCCGAACCGCCCGCCCCTCGGCGAGGGTGCGGGCGGTTCGCCATTCGGAGACCGTGACCGGATTCGAACCGGTGTAACTCGAGTTGCAGTCGAGCCCCTGAGCCTCTCGGGCACACGGTCCTGCGTGGTGTCGCACAACTGAACGTAGGCCCGGCCGCGCGGGCGCTCAAGGGTTCGGTCCGGCGTGCAACGCGACTGCCATACGCCGTTCACGTTCGGCGCGGGACGTAGGACCAGGAGCGTAGGACGGCCGGGACCATCGACAGGGTTCACCTCGCATTTCGCCCCTTACTCTTGGCTCATGACCGCCCTGGAACCGCGGGACGCCGATGTCCCGCGCCTCATCGAAGACCCCGACGCCCCCGGCGTCGCGAAGCCCGCACCGCCGGAGGGGGTCCTCGGGCGGACGTACCGGGCGCTCAGCATCGGCATCGTGTCCGTGGTCTTCCTGATCGCCTTCGAGGCGACGGCCGTGGGCACCGCGATGCCGGTCGCCGCGCGGGAACTGCACGGCATCCCGCTGTACGCGTTCGCGTTCTCGGCGTACTTCACCACCAGCCTCTTCGCCATGGTGCTGTCCGGGCAGTGGGCGGACCGGCGCGGCCCGCTGGCGCCGCTGGCCGCCGGGATCAGCGCCTTCGGGGCGGGGCTGCTGCTGTCCGGGACCGCGGGCACGATGTGGCTGTTCATCGCGGGGCGCGCCGTGCAGGGGCTCGGCGGCGGGCTGGTCATCGTCGCGCTGTACGTGGTGATCGGGCGGGCCTATCCGGAGCGGCTGCGGCCGGCGATCATGGCCGCGTTCGCCGCGAGCTGGGTCATCCCCTCCGTCGTCGGACCGCTGGCCGCCGGCAGCGTGACCGAGCACCTGGGCTGGCGGTGGGTGTTCATCGGCATCCCGGTCCTGGTGGTCTTCCCGCTCGCGCTGGCGCTGCCGGAGATCCGGCGCAAGGCATCCGGGCCCGCGGACCCGGCGGTGGCCGCGGCGGGGTTCGACCGGCGGCGCATCGCGCTCGCGCTGGCGATCTCGCTGGGGGCCGGGCTGCTCCAGTACGCCGGCCAGGAGCTGGACTGGCTGTCCCTGCTGCCTGCGGTGGCCGGGGCCGCGCTGCTCGTACCGGCTATCCGGGGCCTGCTGCCGCACGGCACCTGGCGCGCCGCGCGCGGGCTGCCGGCGGTGGTGCTGCTGCGCGGGGTGGCCGCCGGTTCCTTCATCGCCGCCGAGTCCTTCGTCCCGCTGATGCTGGTCACCCAGCGCGGGCTCTCGCCGACGCTGGCGGGTCTCTCGCTGGCGGCAGGCGGCGGTACGTGGGCGCTGGGCTCCTTCGTACAGTCCCGGCCCCGCGTGGAGCCGTACCGGGGGCGCCTGATGGTCGGCGCGATGATCCTGGTCGCGCTCTCCATCGCGGCCGCCCCGGCGGTGCTGATCGACTCCGTGCCGGTGTGGACGGTGGCGGTGGCCTGGGCGTTCGGCTGCTTCGGCATGGGCCTGGTGATCGCCTCCACCAGCGTGCTCCTGCTGAAGCTCTCCGCCCCCGAGGAGGCGGGCGCCAACTCCGCCGCCCTCCAGATCTCCGACGGCCTCTCCAACGTGCTCCTGCTGGCCGCCGGCGGAGCCGCGTTCGCCGCCCTGGGCGGCGGCACGATGGACGCCGCCCACGAAGCCGCCGCCACCAACTCCCACCCGGCCGCCTTCGCGGTGGTCTTCTTCCCGATGGCGGCGGTCGCCCTGGCGGGCGCGTGGGTGGCGGCACGGGTACGGGAGCGCTGAGTGGTACCAGATTGACCCCACCCGGTGGTACCGTTTTGGTATGGCCATGAACCTGCGTCTCCGCGACGACCAGACGGAAGCCCTCAAGCAGCGTGCCGAGCAGGAGGGCGCCAGCATGCACGCCATAGTGCTCAGGGCCGTGGACGACTATCTGGCCCGTACGGCTCAGCAGGCGATCGTCCGCCGCACGGCGCAGGAGCAGGCGGCCAAGTGGAGCGAGCTCATGGAGCGGCTCAAGTGAGCTGTGTCTACCTGAGCTCCGAGGACGTTCTCGTCATCGCCGAGCACGCCTGTCCTGACATGCGGATCGTGCTCCGCGACGGCGGTCTCCTGGAGTCGGCGGTCCACCGGCCCTCGGCCGCCATGTTCGGCCAGGAGGCGTACCCGGACGTCCTGGAGAAGGCGGCCGCGCTGCTTCAGTCCCTGTCGGTCAACCGCCCGTTCTTCGACGGGAACAAGCGGACCGCCTGGCTGTCCTGCGTGACCTTCCTCGTCATGAACGGGGTCGGCCTCCGGCCGGACATCGACGCGGCGGAACGCCTGGTCATCGCGGTCGCGACGGGCGAGGTGGACGAGTTGCAGGCCATCGCCGACGGACTGCGCGACCTGGTGAGCGCCCCCGTGTGAGAGCGGTCGCACTTCCGCGCCGGGCGGGGCGGATCGCCGCCGGGCGGGGCCGGGACCCCGGTAGGGTGGCCCGGTTGTCGTATCGCGTGCAGCCGGTCCGGCCCGCGCGGACAGCGCCCACGTACCCGAGAGACCCGAACCGGAGACCGTGACTACTACCGCCTCCCACCACCTCTCACCCGCCTTCCCCGGCCGCGCCCCCTGGGGCACGGCCGGCAAGCTGCGAGCCTGGCAGCAGGGCGCCATGGAGAAGTACATCCAGGAGCAGCCGCGCGACTTCCTCGCCGTCGCCACCCCCGGCGCGGGGAAGACCACCTTCGCGCTGACCCTCGCCTCCTGGCTGCTGCACCACCACGTCGTGCAGCAGATCACCGTCGTCGCACCCACCGAGCATCTGAAGAAGCAGTGGGCCGAGGCGGCCGCCCGGATAGGGATCAAGCTCGACCCCGACTACAGCGCCGGTCCGCTGAGCAAGGAGTACCACGGGGTAGCCGTCACCTACGCGGGCGTCGGCGTCCGCCCGATGCTGCACCGCAACCGGTGCGAGCAGCGCAAGACGCTCGTCATCCTCGACGAGATCCACCACGCCGGGGACTCCAAGTCCTGGGGCGAGGCGTGCCAGGAGGCGTTCGACCCGGCCACCCGCCGGCTCGCCCTCACCGGCACCCCGTTCCGCTCGGACACCAACCCCATCCCGTTCGTCGTGTACGAGGAGGGCGACGACGGCATCCGGCGCTCCTCCGCCGACTACACCTACGGCTACGGCAACGCCCTGGCCGACGGCGTCGTGCGCCCGGTGATATTCCTCAGCTACAGCGGCAACATGCGCTGGCGCACCAAGGCCGGCGACGAGATCGAGGCCCGGCTCGGCGAGCCCATGACCAAGGACGCCATCGGGCAGGCGTGGCGCACCGCCCTGGCGCCCACCGGCGAGTGGATTCCCAATGTGCTGAGCGCCGCCGACAAGCGGCTCACCGAGGTCCGCAAGGGCATCCCGGACGCCGGCGGGCTCGTCATCGCCACGGACCAGGAGTCGGCACGCGCGTACGCCAAGATCCTCAAGAAGGTCACCGGCGAGACCCCCACCGTCGTCCTGTCCGACGAGAAGGCCGCGTCCAAGAAGATCGACAAGTTCAGCCAGGACGACTCGCGCTGGATGGTCGCGGTCCGCATGGTCTCCGAGGGCGTGGACGTGCCGCGCCTCGCGGTCGGGGTGTACGCCACCACCATCTCGACCCCGCTCTTCTTCGCCCAGGCCGTCGGCCGCTTCGTCCGCTCCCGCAGGCGCGGCGAGACCGCGTCCGTGTTCGTCCCCACCATCCCGATGCTCCTGGAGTTCGCCAACGAGATGGAGGTCGAGCGGGACCACGTGCTCGACAAGCCGAAGAGGGGCAGCGACGAGGAGAACCCGTTCGCCGAGGAGGACAAGCTCCTCGCCGACGCCGAGCGGCTGGAGGACGAGGAGACCGAGGAGCAGCTGCCCTTCGAGGCGCTGGAGTCCGACGCCGTCTTCGACCGGGTGCTGTACGACGGCGCCGAGTTCGGCATGCAGGCCCACCCCGGCAGCGAGGAGGAGCAGGACTACCTCGGCATCCCCGGCCTCCTCGAACCCGACCAGGTGCAGCTGCTCCTCCAGAAGCGGCAGACCCGGCAGATCGCGCACAGCAGGCAGAAGCCCGCAGCCGAGGCCGACCTGCTGGAGAAGCCCGCCCAGGACCGGCCGGTCGTCACGCACAAGCAGCTCCTCGGGCTGCGCAAGCAGCTCAACACCATGGTGTCGGCCTACACCCACCAGAGCGGCAAGCCGCACGGCGTCATCCACACCGAGCTGCGCCGGGTCTGCGGCGGGCCGCCGAGCGCGGAGGCCACCGCCGGGCAGATCGAGCAGCGCATCAAGAAGGTCCAGGAGTGGGCCACCCGCATGAGGTGACGGCCCCTGACGGCCCCCGCCTGCCGCGTACCGCGTACCGCGCACCGCCATGGCCCCGGAACCTTCCTCGCGAGGGTTCCGGGGCCTCCGCGCATCCGGGGCAGCCCGGAAATCGCCAGAAAAATTTTCACGGTGAGTTAACCGCGGTTCACATCCCGTCTACGGAGCGTCGCGACGACGTCGACCGACATGGACGCGCGTAGATGGGCGACCCGCCGCCCGCGCGCCGCTGACCGGCGCTTATGCTCGTGCCGCACAACCGGGCTCGCGCGGGCGCCCGGATTCTGGACGAGGTCTTCCGCTGAGCGGACTCGCTCGCTACTGTCCAAAAAAAGTGAACGCCCCGTGGCAATGCCGCCGCGGAGCGCAGCCGGTGCCTTGGCCAGGCCGGCGGCCTCTCCGTGCGTCGCCTCCGGGACCGGTGGCGCACTTCCCACGGGACAGCCGCCGCCGCTCACCCACGGAGGAGAGGGCGTCGTGACCGCGGAAACCTCCCAGACGCTCGACAGAGGACTGCGTGTCCTCAAGCTGCTCGCCGACACCGACCACGGCCTCACGGTCACCGAGTTGTCCAACAAACTCGGCGTCAACCGCACCGTGGTCTACCGTCTGCTCGCCACGCTCGAACAACACACCCTGATACGCCGCGACTTGGGCGGCCGGGCACGGGTCGGCCTCGGCGTGCTGCGCCTGGGCCGCCAGGTGCATCCGCTGGTCCGGGAAGCGGCGCTGCCGGCGCTGCGCTCGCTGGCCGAGGACATCGGGGCCACCGCCCACCTCACGCTGGTCGACGGCTCGGACGCGCTGGCGGTCGCGGTGGTGGAGCCGACCTGGACCGACTACCACGTCGCCTACCGGGCGGGCTTCCGCCATCCGCTGGACCGGGGCGCCGCCGGGCGCGCGATCCTGGCCGCCCGCCAGCGGCCGGTGGCCGAGACCGCGTTCACGCTCACCCACGGGGAGCTGGAGGCGGGTGCGAGCGGTGCGGCGGCGGCGCTGATGGGTGTGACCGGGGTGGAGGGGAGCGTCGGCGTGGTCATGCTGGCGGACTCCGTGCCGGAGCGCGTCGGCCCCCGTGTGGTGGACGCCGCCCGTGAGGTCGCGGACGCGTTGCGCTGAGGGAGGCACGTTAGATTGGGCGCGTGTTCACACCGCGCGCCCGTACCCTCGCCCTCGCCGCCCTGCCCGTCGCCGCCCTCATCGGCACGGCCGCCTTCGCGCCGCTGCCGTTCACGCTGGCGCAGCCGGGGACGACCGCGAATGTGCTGGGGGACGACCACGGCACGCCCGTGATCAGCATCAAGGGCACCCCGACCCGCTCCACCGAGGGCGAGCTGCGGATGACGACGATCGTGGCGACGGGCCCGGAGGCGGACGTCGGCCTCGGTGACGTCGTGGACAGCTGGTTCCGTACGGACCGGGCCGTGATGCCCCGCGACTCGGTGTACCCGACGGGCGGCTCCGAGAAGGAGATCGAGCGGCACAACCTGGACGACATGGCGAAGTCGCAGGACGCCGCCGTGGACGCCGCGCTGAACTACCTGGGCCGGAAGCCCGGCTCCGTGGACATCACGCTGCATCTGGCCGACATCGGCGGCCCCAGCGCCGGCCTCTTCTTCGCGCTGGGCATCGTGGACAAGCTGGACGGCGACGGCTCCGGCGGCGATCTCACCGGCGGCCGCGTCATCGCGGGCACGGGCACGATCGACGCGGACGGGGACGTCGGCGCGGTCGGCGGGGTCTCGCTCAAGACGCAGGCGGCCCGCCGGGACGGGGCGACCGTCTTCCTGGTGCCGAAGGCGGAGTGCTCGGAGGCGAAGTCCGAACTCCCCGACGGCCTGCGGCTGATCCCGGTCACCACGCTCAAGGGTGCGGTGGACTCGCTGCGCGCCCTGGACCGCGGGGGTAAGGTACCGGGCTGCTGAACCCGGCGGCGCTACGCGGGACGGGGAGCGCGGGCCGGGCGGCCCGCGGCACCGGCCGGGAGCACGCGCAGCCCCATCTCGACGATGGCCCAGCCCAGCCGGTTTCGCAGCTTCCGGCGCAGGGCCGTGCGGCGGGCGAGACGGAGGTCGCGGACGTGCAGGCGCATCTCGGAGGAGTGGACGCGGTACGGGGCGAGGTAGGTTTCGGGGTCCATGACGGTCGGTCCTTTCAGTCGGTGCGGCGCGGGAAGACGTGCACGTGGGCGCGGACCACGGCGGAACCCTCGGTGCCCTCGGGGACGCGGCCGCGGTAGCTGTTGATCAGGTCATTGACCTTCTGGGTGAGCTCTAGGGAGAGCTCGGGCGTCAGGCGGAGCTTGAAGTCGCTGAGGCTGGAGCCCTCGTACCACTCGTGGGACCACTCGTGCATCGTGCCGAGCCAGGTGCTGAGCTCCTGCGCGTGCAGGGTGGCGATCTCGTGCAGGACGACGCCCATGGCGCCCCGCACCTCGGGGTCGGCGTGCTGCATGAGGTCGGAGTCGAAGGCGGCACCGGCGTGTGCGGCCCGCCACCAGCGTTCGCGGCCCTTGCCGCGGGTGGGGTCGTCCTCGACGAAGCCGTACGAAGCCAGCTGGCGCAGGTGGTAACTGGTGGCGCCGCTGGACTCGCCGAGCCGCTCGGCGACGCCGGACGCGGTGGCGGGGCCGTGCTCGCGCAGGGCGTTGAGCAGGCGGAGCCGCAGCGGGTGGGCGAGTCCGCGCAGGGCGCGGGCATCGATGTGCAGGAGGCTGGGGTCTGCCGCCGTGGCGCTGTGGTCGTCGTGAACTTCGCTGGAGGACATGGCTCCACCGTAGACTTGCAAAGAGTCCTTTGCAACGGGTTTTTGCAAAGAATCTTTGCACGTGGTTCGGGGCGGCTCGGCCCACGCCGTCGCGGGGGTTCAGCCCTCCTTGATGAAGCCCTCCTCGACCAGCCAGTCCTTGGCCACCTCGTGCGGGTCCCGGCCGTCCACGTCCACGCGGGCGTTCAGCTCCTGGGCCACCTCCGTGGTCAGCCGCTTGCTGAGGGGGTCGAGGAGACCGGCGATCTCCGGGTACTTCTCCAGCGTGGGGGTGTGCACCACGGGCGCCGCGTTGTAGTTGGGGAAGAAGTGCTTGTCGTCCGCCAGGACCTCCAGGTCCATCGCCTTGATGCGGCCGTCCGTGGTGAAGACCTCGCCGAGCAGGCAGGAGTCGGACTTCGAGACCTGGGTGTAGATGATCCCCGCGTCCATCTTCTTGATGTTGGCGGACGGCAGGGACATCCCGTACGCCTTCTCCATGCCGGGCAGCCCGTCGTCGCGCGAGGCGAACTCGTTCTCGACGCAGACCGTCACCGCCGACGGGTCCTTCTTCGCCAGCGCGGCCGCGTCGGACAGCGTCTTGAGGTGGTACTTGGCGTTGTTGCGGCGGCTGACGGCGAGCGCGTACGTGTTGTTGAGGGTGGACGGCCGCAGCCAGGTCACCCCGTTGCGCAGGTCCGCGTCGCGCACCGCCTTCCACTGCTCCAGCGGGTCGGTGATGGGCTTCGCGTGCCCGAGGTACGTGATCCAGCCGGTGCCCGTGTACTCGTACATGGCGTCCGCCTCGCCCTGGGCGATCGCCTCGCGGGCGCTGATCGAGCCCGGCAGGTTCGTCCGGTCCAGGACCTCCGCCCCGGCCGCCTTGAAGATCAGCCCGATCATCTGGCTCAGGATGATGTTCTCGCTGAAGTTCTTCGAGGTCACGGTCAGCGAGGCACCGTCCAGCGGCTCCCCCTGCCCGACCGACCCGGGCACCACGTCGTCCACCATCGGCGACCCGCTCTTCAGCCCGCACCCCGCCAGCACCAGGGCCAGCGCCGCCCCGCCCGCCAGGGCCGTACGCACCCGCCGCGCCGCCCGCCGCGTCCTCATCGCCCCACCTCCAGGCCGCGCGGGGTGAGCGCCACCTCGGCCAGCGAGGCCAGCCAGTCCACCAGGAGCGCCAGCACCACCGTCAGGATCGAGCCGAGGACCAGGACCGGCATGCGCTGGGTCTGGATGCCCGAGGTGATCAGGTCGCCGAGCCCGCCGCCGCCCCCGAAGGTCGCCAGGGTCGCCGTGCCGACGTTCAGGACGAGCGCCGTGCGCACCCCGGCCAGGATCAGCGGGACGGCGAGCGGGAGTTCGACGCGGGTCAGGGTGCCCATGGCCGACATGCCGATGCCGCGTGCCGCCTCCACCATGCTGGGCTCGATCGCCCTGAGACCGGCGACCGTGTTGGAGAGCACCGGCAGCACCGCGTAGATCACCATGCCGGTGATCGCCGTGGACGGGCCGATGCCGAGCCAGATCACCAGCAGGGCCAGCAGCCCGATCGCCGGGGTGGCCTGCCCGATGTTGGCGATCGCCGTCACCACCGGGGCCGCCCGGCTCAGGCCCCGCCGGGTCAGCGCGATGCCCAGCGGAATGGCGATGACCAGCACCCAGAACGTGGAGATCGCGGTCAGCCGCACATGCTGCCACCAGCGCACCTCGACCGTGTCACCGGCCAGCGAGTTCTCCGCGATCGAGTCCAGGGACACGTTCTCGATCCAGATGTAGGTGACGACCAGCACCACGGCCAGCACGGCCGGGAGCACCACCAGCTTCCGCCAGGTGATCCGGCGCGGCGGCCCGGCGGGCGGCGGGGCGGGCTCCTCCTCCTCGTCCCGGAAGGCGTGGCCCTTCACATCGTGCTCGCCCGGCGGCCGTTCGCGGCCGGGCGCGGGGGAGGGGCCGGGGGTGGGGGAGGGGCCGGAGGTCATGCGCCCGCACCGCCCTCCAGCTCCTCGGCGGTGCGGTGTTCGCGCAGCTCCTCCAGCACGTGCTGGTGCTCGATGGCGGTGAGCCGGTCCGCCTCCAGGAGTTCGTGCACCGAGTTCATCAGGGTGTGCATGTCCACGACTCCGGTGAACTCGCCGCGCCGGCCGGTCACCGCGACCCGCCCGCCGCTGTCGGTGAGCACCGCCTCCAGCGCGTCGTGCAGCGTGGCGTCCCGCGTCACCGTGTCGTGGACGAGCTGCCCGGCCCGCGCCAGGGAGCCGCGCGCCCGCATCAGGTCGCCGCGCCGCAGCCATTTGTAGGGGCGGTTCCTGCGGTCCAGCATCAGCAGCTCGTTGTGCGGGCCGGAGCGCAGCTTGTTGAAGATCGACTGGAGCGGGTCGTCCACGGTGACGGTCGGGAAGTCGGCGATCTCCACCTCGCGCACCCGGGTCAGATTGAGCCGTTTCAGCGCCGCGCCCGCGCCGACGAAGCCGGAGACGAAGTCGTCGGTCGGGTTGGTGAGGATGGCCTCCGGGGTGTCGAACTGCGCGATGTGCGAGCGCTCGCGCAGCACGGCGATCCGGTCGCCCAGCTTGATCGCCTCGTCGAAGTCGTGGGTGACGAAGACGATCGTCTTGTGGAGTTCGTGCTGGAGCCGGATCAGCTCGTCCTGGAGGTGGTCGCGGGTGATCGGGTCGACCGCGCCGAACGGCTCGTCCATCAGCAGCACCGGCGGGTCGGCGGCCAGTGCCCTCGCCACGCCGACGCGCTGCTGCTGGCCGCCGGACAGGGCGCGCGGATAGCGGCCGTGGAACTCGCGCGGGTCGAGCCCGACCAGGTCGAGCATCTCCTCGACCCGGTCCTTCACCCGCGCCTTGGACCAGCCCACCATCCTCGGGACGAGCGCGATGTTCTCGGCGACCGTCATGTGCGGGAAGAGCCCGGAGGACTGGATCGCGTAACCGATCTTGCGGCGGAGCTTCACCGGGTCGATGTCGGTGACGTCCTCGTCGTCGATCCTGATCCGGCCGGAGCTGGGCTCGATCAGCCGGTTGATCATCTTCAGGGTGGTGGACTTCCCGCAGCCGGACGGGCCCACGAAGATCACCGTCTCGCCGGCCCTGATCTCCATCGACACGTTGTCCACGGCCGGGCCGGGGTTGCCCGGGTAGCGCTTGGAGAGGTTCTCCAGCTCGATGGCCGCGCCGGACGCGGCGCCGGATGAGGCGCCGGGCGCGGGGCGCGGGCCAAAGGGTGCTGCGGTCTCAGACACGGATACCCCTCGGAATGGTGAGCCGCCCCAGCAGGACGTAGGCGGCGTCGAAGAGCAGGGCGAGGACGACGATGCCGAGCGTGCCCGCGAGCACCTGGTTGATCGCGTTGGCGCTGCCCAGCGAGGCGATGCCGCGGAAGATCTCGTTGCCCAGGCCGGGCCCGGAGGCGTACGCGGCGATGGCGGCGATGCCCATCAGCATCTGGGTGGAGACCCGGATGCCGGTGAGGATCGGCGGCCAGGCCAGCGGCAGCTCCACCCGCAGCAGCCGCGCCGTACGGGACATCCCGATGCCCTTCGCCGCGTCCACCAGCGCCGGATCGACGCCGCGCAGCCCCACGATGGCGTTGCGGACGACGGGCAGCAGCCCGTACAGCGTCAGGGCGATCACCGTGGGCGCGACGCCGAGGCCGACCAGCGGGATGAGCAGACCGATCGCGGCCAGCGACGGAATGGTCAGCACGGTCGCCGTCGAGGTGATCGCCAGCGAGGAGCCCCAGCCGCTGCGGTAGCTGACGACCCCGATCAGGACCCCGAGCAGGGTGGCGATGACCATGCACTGGAAGACCGCGCTGACGTGCTGGAAGGCGTCGGTGAGCAACTGCTGGTGGCGGTTGGCCAGATACTCCCAGAAGCTCACCGTCACTCCTCGGCTCAGTCGGTGTCCTGCGCCGCCTGTTCGACGAGCGGGATGACGCGCAGGGGCACGGCGTTCTCCATGACGATGGCCGTGGAGGCCCGGACGATCCCATCAAATCCGACAACCCGGTCGATCACCCGCTGGAGATCCGCGTTGGACCGGGCCACCAGCCGGCACAGCATGTCCCCGTGCCCGGTGGTGGTGTGCAGCTCCAGCACCTCCGGTACGCCGCTCAAGTGCGCCCGTACATCGGCTCCTTGACCCTGTTTGATCTCCAGCGTGGCGAACGCGGTGACCGGATAGCCCAGGGCCGCCGGATCGACGTCCGGGCCGAATCCGCGGATGACGCCATTCGACTGAAGCCGGTCGAGCCGCGCCTGCACCGTCCCGCGCGCGACGCCCAGCCTGCGCGACGCCTCCAGGACCCCGATCCTGGGTTCACGTGCCAGCAGCACGATGAGCCGCCCGTCCAGTCGGTCGATCGCCATGTCCGGCCTCCGTCGGTGTGATGGTCATCATGTACAGATCGTCCGCCCATCATGGCGAACCGCTGTACAGGTTGACCAGTGAGAACGCGAACTGTTGCGCACCTTGCGAAGCGGCGGGAACCTCGGGGCATGACAGAGACGACGCACAGCGTTCCCGAGACGTCCCGGCAGGCCGACCCCTTCCCCGTCAAGGGGATGGACGCCGTCGTCTTCGCCGTGGGCAACGCCAAGCAGGCCGCGCACTTCTACTCGACGGCCTTCGGCATGAAGCTGGTCGCCTACGCGGGCCCGGAGACCGGCAGCCGCGAGACCGCCAGCTACGTCCTCACCAGCGGCTCCGCCCGCTTCGTCCTCACCTCCGTGGTGAAGGCGTCCACCGACTGGGGCCACTTCCTGGAGGACCACGTCGCGGCGCACGGCGACGGGGTCATCGACCTCGCCATCGAGGTGCCGGACGCCCGCGCCGCCTACGCGTACGCCGTCGAGCACGGCGCCACCGGCATCGAGGAGCCCTACGAGACGAAGGACGAGCACGGCACCGTCGTGCGCGCCGCCATCGCCACGTACGGCAAGACCCGCCACACCCTCGTCGAGCGCACCGGCTACACCGGCCCCTACCTGCCCGGTTACGTCGAGGCGGCGCCGATCGTCGAGCCGCCGGCCAAGCGCTACTTCCAGGCCATCGACCACTGCGTCGGCAACGTCGAGCTCGGCCGGATGAACGAGTGGGTCGAGTTCTACAACAAGGTCATGGGCTTCACGAACATGAAGGAGTTCGTGGGCGACGACATCGCCACCGAGTACTCCGCGCTCATGTCCAAGGTCGTCGCCGACGGCACGCTCAAGGTCAAGTTCCCGATCAACGAGCCGGCCATCGCCAAGAAGAAGTCGCAGATCGACGAGTACCTGGAGTTCTACGGCGCCGCCGGTGTCCAGCACATGGCGCTCGCCACGAACGACATCGTCGCCTCGGTGAAGGCGATGCGCGCCGCCGGTGTGCAGTTCCTCGACACCCCGGACTCGTACTACGACACCCTCGGCGAGTGGGCGGGCGAGACCCGTGTGCCCGTGGAGACCCTGCGCGAGCTGAAGATCCTCGTGGACCGCGACGAGGACGGCTACCTGCTGCAGATCTTCACCAAGCCGGTCCAGGACCGCCCGACCGTCTTCTTCGAGATGATCGAGCGCCACGGCTCCATGGGCTTCGGCAAGGGCAACTTCAAGGCCCTGTTCGAGGCGATCGAGCGCGAGCAGGAGAAGCGCGGCAACCTGTGACACGCCGGGCATGACGCAGGGGCGGGCCGGATTCCGGCCCGCCCCTGTCCGCGTGTACGCCGCGGCCTCCCGCCCGCGTCAGCCGGCCGCCACCGTGACGGCCGGCGCCGGTACGGGGGCCTGCGCGCCGCCCGCCGAGGGCGCCGGGGCCGCCTGCGGACCCGCCGCCGCCGGAGGCGCGGGCACGGCCGCACCGCCACCCGGCGCGGGCTGCTGCGGCGCGGGAACGGGCGCCGGAGCCTGCGGTGCCGGGGACTGAGGGGCCGGGGCCTGCGGTGCCGGGGGCGCCGGCGGCCGCATGTCCGCCGGACCGCCCGCCGGCGGCTCACCCAGCGCGTCCAGCGCGTCCCGCGCCGACGAGGCGTCCAGCGGCGAGAACTCCGGATTGGTGCGCAGCGCGTCCTCCAGATGGCGGCGCGCCGACCCGTAGTCGCCCACCGCGCGCTCCGTCATGCCCAGGTGGTACGCGTACGAGGCGTTCTGCCCGCCCTGCTCCACCGCCCGCCGCGCGTACTCCAGGGCCGCGTCCGGGTCGCCCGCCCGGTGCAGCGCCCAGCCCAGCGCGTCGGCCATCGCCGGGCTGCGGTGCCCCCGCTGCCAGGCGCCCCGCAGCAGCTCCACCGCCGCGTCCGCGTCGCCGTGCGCGGCCTCGAAGCGGCCCAGCGGCAGCGACTCGTCCACCCCGCGGGCCCGGCCCCGGTCCAGCGCCGCGCGCAGCTTCTTGAACTGGTCCACCGAGTCGCCGTCCAGCCCCATCGACTCGTACAGCTCGCCCAGCTCCAGCAGGTACTGCGGGCGCGGCGACTTGGCGAGCGCCGCCTGGTAGTCCCGTACGGCCTCGTCGGTGCGCCCGAGGGCCGCCAGCGCGCGGGCCCGCCCTGCGAGCGCGGGGTGATGGCCCTTCAGGACGCGCAGCGCCGCCCCGTACTGGGCCACGGCCTCCTTCGGCTCACCGCGCTCCCAGGCAAGCTCGCCCAGCCGGGACAGGCAGGCGGCCTTCTCGGCCGGTGTCCTCGCCCGGTTCGCCGCGTCCTGCGCGGTGGCCAGCGCGTCCTCGCGCCAGCCCCGGTCCCGGTACATCTCGGCCGCCCGGCCCAGCGCCGGCACCCCGGCCCGCAGCTCGGTGAACTTCTCCACCGCGGTGATCGCCGACTTGCGGTCGCCCAGGCCGTTGTAGGCGTCGATCAGCTCCGGGTAGACCGTCCACTCCTTGGGCTGCCGCTTGCGGACCGTCTCGCCCCACTTCTTGGCCGTCACGAAGTCGTGCCGGGCGTTGGCGAGCGAGGCGAGGCCGACCCAGGCCGCCGTGTTGCCCCGCTCGCCCGGCCGCACGTTCAGCGAGCGCTTGAGCGCCTGCTCGGCCCGCGTGTAGTACGCCGGGTCGGCGGCGCGCCGCCCCCACTCCACGTACGCCGACCCCAGCACCGCCCACGCGGGCGCGTCCGAGGGGTGGGTGCCCACCCACTTCTGCCGGTCCCCGATGAGCGCCGTCAGATCGGAGAGCGAGGCCGGGGAACCGGCGGCCGTCGCGGACATCGCGCGCGAGACCGGACCGGGCAGCGGCGCCGCGTCCTTGTCGTCGTCGGGCACCGCGACCACCGCGCCCGTCACCAGGACCGCCCCCGCGACCATGCCGAAGGCCGCCCGGCGCAGCGTCGTGCGCATCGTGGGGGGCGGCGGCTCGGCCGGCGAGGCGGCATCCGGCGGATAGGGGCCGGGGTCCGGCAGACCGGGGCCGGGCAGGCTCGGGTCGGGCAGGCCGGTGTCGGAGGAGTCCTCGGGCCCGGAGGCCCTCGGGGGCTGCTGAGGCGTGAGTTCCATGCCGCTCACTGTGCGTCAGTATGAAGATCACACCGTGTCTTGGGATCGCCACCGCAGACGGGTTCACACCAATGGGTCCGGGTGCCACGCTTGGATCATGGACGATCTCCCCGAACTCCTGCGGGCGGGCCTCCCGGCCGGGGCAGTGATCACCGATCCGGACGTCACCGCCTCCTACGCCCACGACATGGCGAGCTTCTGCGCGGCCGGCACCCCCGCCGTCGTGGTGCTCCCGTGCACCGTCGAGCAGGTCCAGCACGTCATGCGCACCGCCACCGCGCTGCGCGTCCCGGTCGTCCCCCAGGGCGCCCGCACGGGCCTGTCGGGCGCCGCCAACGCCACCGACGGCTGCATCGTGCTCTCCCTGGTCAAGATGGACCGCATCCTGGAGATCAGCCCCGTCGACCGGATCGCCGTCGTCGAACCCGGAGTGATCAACGCCGTGCTCTCCCGCGCGGTGGAGGAACACGGCCTGTACTACCCGCCGGACCCCTCCAGCTGGGAGATGTGCACCATCGGCGGCAACATCGGCACCGCGTCCGGCGGCCTGTGCTGCGTCAAGTACGGGGTAACCGCCGAGTACGTCCTCGGCCTCGACGTCGTCCTCGCGGACGGACGCCTGCTCAGCACCGGCCGGCGCACCGCCAAGGGCGTCGCGGGCTACGACCTCACCCGTCTCCTCGTCGGCTCCGAGGGCAGCCTCGGCATCATCGTGAAGGCCGTCCTCGCGCTGAAGCCCCGGCCGCCCCGGCAGCTCGTCCTCGCCGCCGAGTTCCCCAGCGCCTCCGCCGCCTGCGACGCCGTCTGCCGGATCATGGAGAGCGGCCACACCCCCTCACTCCTCGAACTGATGGACCGTACGACCGTCCGGGCCGTCAACCGCATGGCCCGCATGGGCCTCCCCGAGACCACCGAGGCCCTGCTCCTCGCCGCCTTCGACACCCCGGACCCGACCGCCGACCTCGCCGCCGTCGCCGCCCTGTGCACGGCGGCCGGGGCCACCGAGGTCGTGCCGGCCGAGGACGCGGCCGAGTCCGAGATGCTGCTGAGGGCCCGGCGGATGGCGCTGACCGCGCTGGAGACCCTCAAGCCGGCGACGATGATCGACGACGTGTGCGTACCGCGTTCCCGGCTCGCCGCCATGCTGGAGGGCACGGCGGAGATCGCCGCGAAGTACGCCCTCACCATCGGCGTCTGCGCCCACGCGGGCGACGGCAACACCCACCCCGTCGTCTGCTTCGACCCGGCGGACGCCGACGAGTCCCGGCGGGCGCGCGAGTCCTTCGACGAGATCATGGCCCTCGGCCTCGCCCTCGGCGGCACGATCACCGGCGAGCACGGCGTCGGCGTCCTCAAGAAGGAGTGGCTGGCCCGCGAACTCGGCGAGACCGGCGTGGAACTGCACCGGGGCGTGAAGCGGGCCTTCGACCCGCTCGGGCTGCTCAACCCCGGCAAGGTCTTCTGACCGTCCCCGGCCCACGCCGCTCAGTTCTCCCCCTCCTGCGCCTGCGACTCGTCCGACGGCCACGGGTCGCTCATCCACAGGTCGTCGGCCGGCAGCGGCGCGAGCAACTCGGCCAGGCCCTCGTCGATGCCGAGCCGCTCGCTCTCGGTGCCCGGCGGGACGACGCGCAGCGTCCGCTCCACCCAGACCGCCACGGCCGCCGCCGGGACCTCCAGCAGCGCATTGCCCTCCGGGGACGTCAGCGCCACACAGATGACGCTGTTCCCGTCCACCTTGGTGGGCCAGATCCGCACATCGCCCTGCCCGCACGGCCGGAACACGCCCTCCACCAGCAGATCGCGGGCGAACGTCCAGTACACGGGCGATTCCGAGGTGATGTGGAAGGTGATGTGCACCGCGTACGGGTCCTCGGTGCGGTACGTCAGCCGGGCCGGCACCGGGATGCTGCGCTCGGGCGACAGGACCAGCTTGAGCTCCAGCTCGCGTTCCACGACGGTGTTCATGAGGGCGTCCTTCCGTTGTCCGGAGCCGGTCCCTCGACCGGCCCGCACAGGTGAGAGCGCCTTCCACGCGGTTCATTACGCGACTTCGGGAAAAAACTTCGCGTGACCGAAATGGGGGTCAAACGCCCGGACCGGCCCGGCGATCCGCGCCCGTCTGGTAGATGTGGACCCCTGTATTGAGGCCGCGAAGAGATACGGGACCACGGTGATGAGCGCCCCAACCCCGGCACCCGGTGACGAAAGCCCCCGCGAGGGGTACTACCCCGACCCGTCCATCCCCGGTTACGTCCGCTACTGGAACGGCGCCGCCTGGGTGCCCGGCACCAGCCGTCCGGCCCCGAAGCAGGACGCGGTCGAGGAGACCGGTCCGGTTTTCCTGGACGAGGCGCCGGCGGACGCGCCGCCCGACGGGGCCCGCCCCGAACCCGCGACCGCCTGGCAGGCCGACGCCTCCCGCCAGACCGGCTTCGGCGACCACCGCGTGTCGTGGGGCGAGCGGGGCACGAGCACGGCGCCGGAGGCACCGGAGCCCGCCCCCGAGCCGGAACCGCAGGACACCGCGCCCGTGCCCGAGAACACCGTCGCCCTCCGGGTGAACCGCCCCGGCGGCGACACCGCCCGCCCGGCCGCCGCAAGCAGCGCCCCGCCCCGCGCGCGCGACACGGACCCGCGCACCCCGAGCACCCCGTGGGACCGTCAGGGCCCGGTGAGCCAGCCTTCGGTGAGCCCGAGCCCGGTGAGCCGAGCCCCGGTCCCGCAGGCGCGCCCCGTCCCCGCCCCGCAGCCGCCCGCCCCCGCCCCGGCACCGCAGCCGCGCCCGGCCCCCGCCCCGCAGCCCGCCGCGCCCGTCCCCGCGCCCGTCCCCGCGCCGCAGGCGCGGCCCGCCCCGTGGAAGCCGCCCGTCGAGGACCCGTTCCAGCGGCTCGTCGCGGCCCGGAGCGCGGGGCGGCCCGCCCCGCTCGGCAGGCGGTTCACCGCCCGGCTCATCGACACGGCGGTGCTGGGCGCGCTCACCGCCGCGGCGGCCGTTCCCCTGGCCGGCCGGGCCCTGGACCACATCGACGCCAAGATCGACGCGGCGAAGCTGTCCGGCGAGACGGTCACCGTATGGCTGCTGGACTCCACCACGGCCGCGCTGGGCGGGGCGGTCCTCGGCGTCCTCCTGGTCCTCGGCGTCCTCCTGGAGGCGCTGCCCACCGCGAAGTGGGGCCGTACGCTCGGCAAGAAGCTGTGCGGGCTCGACGTCCGGGACATCGAGTCCCACGAACCGCCCGGCTTCGGCGCCGCGCTCCGCCGCTGGCTGGTGTACGCGGTGCCCGGCCTGCTGGTGGTCGGGGCGGCCGGCGTGCTCTGGTGCCTGGTCGACCGGCCGTGGCGGCAGTGCTGGCACGACAAGGCGGCCGGCACCTTCGTGGCCGCACCCCCTTCCCCCGAACGCACATGAGGGCCTGTCGGGTGACCTCCGATCGGGCGGTCACGCCCTGGCACGCACGCTTCCCGCGTTGCCGGGATGTCCTCGTAGCTCCGCTACGAGGACATCCCGGCGCCTTGGAATCGCACGCGCCAGACCGCGTCCGCTACCGATCGGCGGTCACCCGACAGGCCCTGAGCCGTTGCGGGGGCCCGGTCGCCGGGATGCACTGCCCCCATGAGCAACGATCAGCCGCCGCCCGGTCAGCCGCCCGAGGACGATCCGTTCCGGAAGCGGCCGCCCGGTGACCAGCCGCCGCCGTCGTCCGGCTCGCCCTACGACGGCGCGCCCCCGCCGCCGCCCCCGTACGATCCGGGGCCCTACGGGGGCGGCGGCGGGCCGTACGGCGCGGACCCGCTGGCGGGGATGCCGCCGCTCGCCGAACCGGGCAAGCGCATCCTGGCCCGGCTGATCGACTTCCTGATCATCTCCATCCCGCTCTACCTGATCTCACTGCCCTGGGGCGGCGCGGTCGGCAACACCAACGGCAACGGCAACGACGACGACGTCAGCGATCTGTTCGCCCAGACCTACAGCGGGCATCAGCTGCTCTGGTCGCTGATCGGCCTGGTGGTCTACGTCGCGTACGACACGTACTTCACGCACAAGGACGGCCGCACCCTCGGCAAGCGGCTGCTGAAGATGCGGGTCGCGATGCTCAACGACGGCCGGGTGCCGGACACCGGGGCGGCGTTCATGCGGGCCGTGGTGCTGTGGCTGCCCGCGCTGCTGTGCTGCCCGTGCCTGTGGTGGCTCATCAACATCGTGCTGATGTTCACCGACAAGCCCTACCGGCAGGGCCTCCAGGACAAGGCGGCCAAGACCGTGGTGGTGACCGTCAACTGAGATTTCGCCCGGTCTCGGCCCGGGCTCAGCGGTGGCTCTGGGCGGAGACGGGCGCCCGGCCCTCCGCGGCGGCCGCGGAGCGGCGTGGCGCCGGCACCGGGACGGCGCCCGCCGACTCCGCCGATCGCGCGGTGTGGCGGCGGTGCCCGGTGGGTACGGTGACGGACACGGCGATTCCGAGCGCGAGCGCGGCCGTCCCGGCCACGGCGATGCCGACGCCCGAACCGACCTGGAACAGCAGCAACATGGCCAGGTCCGCGAAGACGACGGTGACCGAACCGTAGACGAGCTGTGCGGCAGTGGGACGCGGCATGGCTGATTCCGTCCTCGGGACGTCGGATGGGCGTTCTCTCGACACGGTCGCGCTGTCGAGCGACTCTATGTCGGTGGATGCCCGTGAGGAACGGCTGGTAAGCGTAACCTAACCCACAGTGCCGGTGCACAGGGGGCGCACGGAGTCATCCCGGGCGCCCGGGCACGCTTCTGACGCACCGGTAGGTCACGGACAGGGAGCGACATTTCGTCCGGATACCGGAATGGTGCTCCTGCATAGTGCACTTGCTCTGTCCAAGTCAAGGTCTGTCTTTTCTCCCGTAACTCCGGTCGAATGTCGTCACTTGTGACGCGTTTCCGCGCGCGCGGCCTCTCCTACACCTCCGGGCCGCCGACGCGGACGCCGGGGAGGACTGCATCACGTGATCATTAAGAGACGGGCGCTTCGGACCGGAGCGATTGTCGTGGCCATGGCCGCGACCGCCGCAACCGCATCCGCCTTCGCCACCGCTCAGGCTGATGACCAGGCGTCAGGCACCGCCAAGATCGACCGCCGGGACCCGGCGTCGGCCAGGGGCGGCGAACACAACCTGGAGGGCCCGTTCAGCAAGCAGCAGGCCGCTCAGCGCCAGGCTGCCCTGGAACAGGTCATATCCGGCGACAAGAAGGTTTCGTCGCGCGGAGGCTCCAAGGTCGTCAAGCTCGACGACAAGAAGTACGTCGAGCTGGGCCGCGAGAAGACCGACAAGATCTTCACCGTCCTGGTGGAGTTCGGCGACAAGGTCGACAACACGACCATGTACGACCCGGACGGCGACGGCCCCAAGCCGCCCGTCCCGGCCTACGGCGGCACGCCGGGCCCGCTGCACAACCAGATAGCCCAGCCGGACCCGAAGAAGGACAACAGCACCGCCTGGCAGGCCGACTACGACCAGGCGCACTTCCAGCAGCTGTACTTCGGCGAGGGCGCGGGCACCAACTCGCTCAAGACGTACTACGAGAAGACGTCGTCCGGCCGCTACTCGGTCGAGGGCGAGGTCTCCGACTGGGTCAAGGTCCCGTACAACGAGGCCCGGTACGGCTCGAACTACTGCGGCCAGAGCAACTGCGCCAACTCCTGGGACATGGTCCGGGACGGCGTCAACGCCTGGGTCGCGGACCAGAAGGCGAAGGGCCGCACGCTCGACCAGATCAAGGCGGACCTGTCGGAGTACGACAAGTGGGACCGCTACGACTTCGACAACGACGGCAACTTCAACGAGCCCGACGGCTACATCGATCACTTCCAGATCGTGCACGCGGGTGAGGACGAGTCCGCCGGCGGCGGTGCCCAGGGCGCCGACGCCATCTGGGCGCACCGCTGGTACGCGTACGGCACCAACGTCGGCGCCACCGGCCCCTCCGCCAACAAGGCGGGCGGCACCGAGATCGGCGACACCGGCATCTGGGTCGGCGACTACACCGCGCAGCCCGAGAACGGCGGACTGGGCGTCTTCGCCCACGAGTACGCCCACGACCTCGGTCTCCCGGACCTCTACGACACGACCAACACCGCCGAGAACTCGGTCGGCTTCTGGTCGCTGATGTCGGCGGGCTCCTGGCTCGGCACCGGCAAGGACAGCATCGGGGACATGCCCGGTGACATGACCGCCTGGGACAAGCTCCAGCTGGGCTGGCTGAACTTCGACGAGGCCAAGGCCGCCACGAAGTCCACCCACAAGCTGGGCGTCTCCGAGTACAACACCAAGGACAAGCAGGCGCTCGTCGTCACGCTGCCCGAGAAGCCCGTCACCACCGACGTCACGGCCCCCGCCGAGGGCGCCGCGCAGTGGTGGAGCGACATGGGCGACAACCTCAGCAACACGCTGTCCCGCCCGGTCGACCTCACCGGCAAGACCAAGGCGTCCCTGGACCTCCAGGGCTGGTGGGACATCGAGAAGGACTACGACTACCTCTACACCGAGGTGTCCACCAACGGCGGCACCAGCTGGACCGCGATCGACGGCACCGCCGACGGCAAGGCCATCCCGCGCGACGCCAGCGACAAGCCGGCCCTGACCGACGTCTCCGGCGCGTACAAGAAGCTGTCGTACTCGCTGGACGCCTACGCGGGCCAGAAGATCGACATCCGCTTCCGCTACGCCACCGACGGCGGCGCGGGCGGCAAGGGCTTCACCGCCGACACCATCTCGGTGACCGCGGACGGCACCGCGCTGTTCTCGGACAACGCCGAGGCCGGTGACAACGGTTGGACCAGCAAGGGCTTCTCGCGGGTCGGCGCGTCGTTCACCAAGAACTACCCGCAGTACTACATCGCGGAGAACCGCCAGTACGTCAGCTACGACAAGACCCTCCAGGTCGGCCCGTACAACTTCGGCTTCTCCAAGACCCGTCCGGACTGGGTCGAGCACTTCCCCTACCAGAACGGCCTGCTGGTCTGGCTGTGGGACACCTCCCAGAAGGACAACAACGTCTCGCAGCACCCCGGCCAGGGCCTGATCCTGCCGGTGGACGCACACGCGAAGCCGCTGAAGTGGTCGAACGGCTCGATCATGCGCAACAAGATCCAGCCCTTCGACGCCCCGTTCAGCTGGTACCCGACGGACGGCTTCACGCTGCACTCGGCCGACCAGGCCGTGAAGATCAAGCCGCAGCTCGGCGTCCCGGCCTTCGACGACCGCACGGGCACGTACTGGTACAAGGAGAACCCGACCGGCAGCGTCAAGGTTCCTGACACCAACACCCGGATCACCATCGTCAGCGAGCCGCTCAGCGGCGAGACGATGGTCGTCAAGGTGGGCCCCTCGAAGAAGTAGTACCGCATCACCGCAGGTCACAGCATGATCGGCCGTCGCCCACTAGCGGGCGGCGGCCGATCGTGTTTAGGTGCCCCTGTTCACTTTCTTATTGACACGACGTCTCACGGGGGAGCGCGTACGTATGGCAGGCGGAGGATTCAGCAAGTTGCCGAACGGCAGTGTGGTCGTCGCGATCACCCTGCCGCGCCCGGCGGGGGGCCCCGGACCCGGCACTCCGGTCCGGGTCCTGGTGCACGCCGCCAACCGGCCCCGCGCCCTGACCCGGCTGCGCAACCTGGGCCTGCGCGCCGTGTATCTGCGCGGCAACGCCGAGCCGCCGACCCCGGACGAGATCACCGCCGTGCTGCACCACCCGGACGGCTTGCTCTGGCGCGCCCGCCCGGAACGGGCCGAGGAGCTGTGGCACCCCATCCGCACCCTGCTGGAACCCGCCGCCGCACCGGCTGTACCGGCCGTCCCGGCCGCGTGGGGCTGAGCCCGGCCCCGGAGGGCCGGGGCGCCCGTACGGCCGCTCAGACGACCGGCTCGCCCGTCAGCGCCACGCCCGCCTCGCGCAGCTCCGTCAGCGCCCGCTCCGTCGTCGCCGGGGCGACCCCCGCCGTCAGGCCGAGCAGCACCTGCGTGGTGAAGCCCTCGCGGGCGGCGTCCAGCGCGGTGGCCCGGACGCAGTGGTCGGTCGCGATGCCGACCACGTCGACCTCGCTGACGTCCCGCTCGCGCAGCCACCGGGCGAGCCCGGTGCCGTTCTCGTCGAGCCCCTCGAAGCCGCTGTACGCCGCCGCGTGGGCCCCCTTGTCGAACACCGTGTCGATCGCCCCGGAGGCGACCGCCGGGGCGAAATTGGGGTGGAAGCCCACGCCCTCCGTACCGGCCACGCAGTGGGGCGGCCAGGAGTGCTCGAAGTCCGGCGTGGCCGAGAAGTGGTCGCCCGGATCGATGTGGTGGTCCCGCGTGGCCACCACGTACCGGTAGGCGGGCCGGCTCTCGCCGATCAGGTCCGTGATGGCGGCGGCGACATCGGCACCCCCCGCCACGGCGAGGCTCCCGCCCTCACAGAAGTCGTTCTGAACGTCCACGACGATCAAGGCGCGGTGCATGGCGGTGGTCCTTCGGGGTGGGGAGCGGTGGGGGAGCGGTGCGGAGCGGTACGGGGAGATGGTTCCGTCACTAGAGATTCCAGCGGGGCGAGGGGGAAATCAAGCCCGTCCGGTGTCCCGGCGGGGCGCGTCGGTACGCCGGACGGGCCGCGTCACACGTACTCGGTGGGGATGACCGCCTCGCCGCGCGACAGCTGCGTCGCCGACAGCGGCAGCCCCTCCCGCGCCGCGATGTGCCGCTCCCGCGCCGCGTCCAGCGGCTCGCGGGCGACCACCTCGCCGCCCCGGACCAGCTCCACCAGCAGCTGCCGGCCGGCCAGCTCCTCCGGGACCGGCCCGGTGCCGACGACCTCGGCCTCCGCGACCCCGTGCTCGTCCAGCCGGCGCGCCGCCCACTTGCGGCCGCCCTTGGACGACTTCGCGCCCATCGACTTCTTCGCGACCGGGCGCAGCTCGTCGGCCGGGTCGGCGGACCCTGCGCGGGCGACGAGCTTGTAGACCATCGAGCAGGTGGGGTGCCCGCTGCCGGTGACGAGCTGCGTGCCCACCCCGTACGCGTCCACCGGGGCGGCGGCCAGCGAGGCGATGGCGTACTCGTCCAGGTCCGAGGTGACCACGATCTTCGTCCCGGTGGCGCCCAGCTCGTCGAGCTGCTGGCGCACCCGGTGGGCGACGAGCAGCAGGTCGCCGGAGTCGATTCGCACCGCGCCCAGCTCGGGCCCGGCGATCTCGACCGCCGCGCGGACGGCCTCCGTCACGTCGTACGTGTCGACCAGCAGCGTCGTCCCGCGCCCCAGCGAGTCCACCTGGGCCGTGAAGGCGTCCCGCTCCGAGTCGTGCAGCAGGGTGAAGGCGTGGGCGCTCGTACCGACCGTCGGGATGTTGTAGCGGAAGCCGGCGGCAAGGTCGGACGTGGTGTCGAAGCCGCCGATGTACGCGGCGCGCGCCGAGGCGACCGCCGACAGCTCGTGGGTGCGGCGCGCGCCCATCTCGATCAGCCCGCGCCCGCCCGCCGCCGCCGACATCCGGGAGGCCGCGGCGGCGATCGCCGAGTCGTGGTTGAGGATCGACAGGATCACCGTCTCCAGCAGCACGCACTCGGCGAAGGAGCCCTCCACGCGCAGGATCGGCGAGCCCGGGAAGTACACCTCGCCCTCCGGGTAGCCCCAGATGTCGCCGCTGAACCGGTAGTCCGCCAGATAGTCCAGGGTCGGCCCGTCCACGACGGCCCGGTCGCGCAGGAAGCCGAGCATCTCGTCGTCGAAGTGGAAGTTCTCCACCGCGTCCAGGACCCGTCCGGTGCCGGCGACGACGCCGTAGCGCCTGCCCTCGGGCAGCCGGCGGGTGAACGCCTCGAAGACGGAGCGCCGCCCGGCCGTGCCGCCCTTCAGCGCGGCCTGCACCATCGTGAGCTCGTACTGGTCGGTGAAGAGCGCGGTCGACGGCACACCGACCCGCCGCGCGAGGTCCGGAGAGTTCATGCCGGGGATGCTACCCCTATTTCGTCAAAGTGACGAGATGGGGGTGCCGGGGGTGGCGCGGCGTGGGGCCGTTTGTGCGATGGGCCACTGTGAGTGGCAGCATGGGACAGGTGAGCGTCGCCCCCGCAGAGATCGAACGTCCCGAATCGGCCGAGGAACACCTCGTCGTCCCCGAGCCCGACGTCCCCTGGGTGACGCTGGTCCACAACGACCCGGTCAACCTCATGAGCTATGTGACCTATGTGTTCCAGGCGTACTTCGGCTACTCCAAGGACAAGGCGCGCAAGCTGATGCTGGACGTCCACCAGAAGGGCCGCGCCGTCGTCTCCAGCGGCACCCGCGAGGAGATGGAACGCGACGTCCAGGCCATGCACGGCTACGGCCTGTGGGCCACGCTCACCCAGGACCGCAACTAGCGCCGCACGCGCGGCGCCCACCCCGCACGGTCCCTTCCGCACCGCCCGCCCGACCATCATCGGAGAGAACCCATGGCCGGCCACTTCGAGGCCACCCCCGGCGGCGCGGCCGTCGCGCTCGACGAGGTGGAGATCGCGATCCTGCGCTCCCTCGCCGTCCAGCTCCTGGAACTCATCGGCCCCGGCGACGAGCCCGCCGAGGGCGAGGACCCGCTCGCCGCCCTCTTCGCCGAGGGCCCCAGCGAACCGCCCGCCGACCCGGCCCTGGCCCGCCTCTTCCCCGAGGCGTACGGCGACGGGGACGACGAACTGCGCGCCGCCTCCGCCGAGTTCCGCCGCTTCACCGAGAACGACCTGCGCACCCGCAAGCGCGAGGACGCCCTCGCCGTCGTACGCACCCTGGACGCCCTGACGCCCGCCGGCGACGAAGCGGCCGTACTCACGCTCAACGCCGAGGAGTGCCGCAACTGGCTCGGCTCGCTCAACGACCTCCGGCTCACCATCGGCACCCGCCTGGAGGTCACCGACGAGGACGACGGCGAGGAGGGCTCCCTCTACCGGCTCCCCGACAGCGACCCCCGCAAGCCCATGGTCATGGCCTACCTCTGGCTCGGCGCCCTCCAGGAGACCCTCGTCGAGACGATGATGCCGTGACGCCCACCGAGGACCCCCGCGTCACCTGAACGGCCGCCCTCGGCTGCGCCCCGCCCGCCCGGCCCGCGTCTACTGGTGATCCGGCCGGAGAAGGGCGCAGCCAATGACATCCGCGCAGATCGACGACAAGGGGCAGGACGGCCCGCACCCCGCGGCCGCGGACACCACCACCTCCGCCGAGGGCTACCGCAGAGCGCTCGGCGCCCGCCAGATCCAGATGATCGCGATCGGCGGCGCCATCGGCACCGGGCTCTTCCTCGGCGCCGGCAAGGCCATCGCCAAGGCCGGCCCCAGCATCGTCCTCGCCTACGCCGTGGCCGGACTGGTCATCTTCTTCATCATGCGGACCCTGGGCGAACTCCTCATGTACCGCCCGGTGTCCGGCTCCTTCTCGGAGTACGCCCGCGAATTCGTCGGCCCCTTCGCGGGCTTCGTCACCGGCTGGACGTACTGGCTGTTCTGGGTCGTCACCGGCATCACCGAAGTCACCGCCGCCGCCCAGTACATGACCTACTGGTTCGCCATCCCGCCCTGGGTCTCCGCCCTCGGCTTCACGGTCGTCCTCTACGGCGTGAACCTCATCTCCGTGAAGCTCTTCGGCGAGCTGGAGTTCTGGTTCTCGATGGTCAAGGTCACCGCCATCGTCGGCATGATCCTCATCTGCGCCGGCATCCTCACCCTCGGCTTCTCCGACGCCGGGGACACCGCGAGCGTCACCCACCTCTGGTCCGACGGCGGCTTCTTCCCGCACGGGATCAAGGGCACCCTGATGACGCTCCAGATCGTGATGTTCGCCTTCCTCGCCGTCGAACTCGTCGGCGTCACCGCCGGCGAGTCCAAGGACCCCGCGACCGTGCTGCCCAGGGCCATCAACACCGTCCCCTGGCGCATCGCCGTCTTCTACGTCGGCGCCCTGGTCATGATCCTCTCGGTGGTGCCGTGGACCGCGTTCTCGCCGGGCGTCTCACCCTTCGTCGAGGCGTTCCGGAAGATGGGCCTCGGCCTCGGCGCCGGCATCGTCAACTTCGTCGTCCTGACCGCCGCGCTCTCCTCCTGCAACTCCGGCATGTACTCCACCGGCCGCATGCTGCGCGACCTCGCGCTCAACGGCCAGGGCCCGGAACTCTTCACCCGGCTCACCCGCGGCGGCACCCCGCTCGTCGGCACCACGTTCTCCGCCGCCCTCATGCTCGTCGGCGTCTGGATCAACTACCAGTGGCCCGGCGAAGCCTTCACCTACGTCGTCTCCTTCGCCACGATCTCCGGCATGTGGGCCTGGATCATGATCCTGGTCAGCCAGCTCCGCTACCGCCGCCTGGCCGCGCGCGGACTGCTCCCGCAGTCCACGTTCCGGGCCCCCGGCGCCCCGTACACCAGCGTCTTCGCGCTCGCCTTCATCGCCGTGGTCGTCGTCATGATGGGCATCGACGAGGACACCAGGATCTCGCTGTACTGCGCCCCGCTGTGGGCCCTGATCCTGGGCGTCTCCTACCTGGTCCTGCGCTCCCGCGACCCGCGGGGCCGGGCCTTCGCCGGGCGTACGAGGCGCTAAGGCGTACGGCCCCCACCAGCGACGTCCCACGATACGGGCCCCCGCGTACCACCCCTCGGTACACCGGGGCCGGTCGGCCTATCCTGGGCGCCATGCTGACCATCACCCAGACGCTGTACGACCGGATCGTGGCGCACGCCCGCGCCGATCACCCCGACGAGGCGTGCGGCGTCGTCGCCGGCCCCGAGGGCAGCGGCCGCCCCGAGCGCTTCATCCCGATGCTCAACGCCGCGCGCTCGCCCACGTTCTACGAGTTCGACTCCGCCGACCTGCTCAAGCTCTACCGCGAGATGGACGACCGGGACGAGGAGCCCGTGATCGTCTACCACTCGCACACGGCGACCGAGGCGTACCCCTCGCGCACCGACGTCACGTACGCCAACGAGCCCGGCGCCCACTACGTGCTGGTCTCCACCGCGGACACCGACGACGCGGGCCCCTTCCAGTTCCGCTCGTACCGGATCGTGGACGGCGAGATCACCGAGGAGGAGGTCCGGGTCGTCGAGGCGTACCCGGCGACCTGAGCCCTCCCGCGAGGGGCGGACACCCCCTGTGACCAGCGCTGTCCGCCCCTCGAACGCTCAGTATCCACAAGGTGAGATCACACTCCGAATCCCCGACCGGGAATCGATACGATGACCGCATGGTTCCCCATGACGTGAGTGACAAGACGCCGGGCTCGCTGCTCGTGGCGCGCCTGCACGTCGACCTGTGCCGCCTCGCCAGCGCGATCTGTACGACCCAACGGTCCGCCGGCCGCCGGGCCTGAGCCGGACCACGTCAGGGCGCCGCCGTACGGCCTGGCGCCACCCGCACCACGCACCGACCCCCGCGCGGGGGCAGAGCCGCACGCCATACGCCCACCGCCACCACACAGCTTCGACAGGAGCCCACGCCATGGCCATCGAGGTCCGCATCCCGACCATCCTCCGCACCTACACCGACGGCGCCAAGGCCGTCGAGGGCAAGGGGGACACCCTCGCCGACCTCCTGACGGACCTGGAGAGCCGCCACACCGGCATCCGGGAGCGGATCGTGGACGGCGACCAGCTCCGCCGCTTCGTCAACGTCTACCTGAACGACGAGGACGTCCGCTTCCTGGACGGCATCTCCACCGCGCTCAGCGACGGCGACAGCATCACCATCCTCCCGGCCGTCGCCGGCGGCATGAACTGATGCGCTTCGACAGCCCCCTCGCCGCGGTGGGCAACACCCCTCTGGTGCGCCTGCCGCGGCTGTCGCCCTCCGCGGACGTCCGCATCTGGGCCAAGCTGGAGGACCGCAACCCCACCGGCTCGATCAAGGACCGCCCCGCGCTCCACATGGTCGAGCAGGCCGAGAAGGACGGCCGGCTCACCCCCGGCTGCACGATCCTCGAACCCACCAGCGGCAACACCGGCATCTCGCTTGCCATGGCGGCCAAGCTCAAGGGCTACCGCATCGTGTGCGTGATGCCCGAGAACACCTCGCAGGAACGGCGCGACCTCCTCGCCATGTGGGGCGCCGAGATCATCTCCTCGCCAGCCGCGGGCGGCTCCAACACCGCGGTCCGCGTCGCCAAGGAGCTGTCGGCCGAGCACCCGGACTGGGTCATGCTCTACCAGTACGGCAACCCGGACAACGCGGGCGCCCACTACGCGACCACCGGCCCGGAGATCCTCGCCGACCTCCCGTCCATCACCCACTTCGTCGCCGGCCTCGGCACCACGGGCACCCTGATGGGCGTCGGCCGCTACCTCCGCGAGCACGTCGAGGGCATCAGCATCGTGGCCGCCGAGCCGCGCTACGACGATCTCGTGTACGGGCTGCGCAACCTCGACGAGGGTTTCGTGCCCGAGCTGTACGACCCCTCGGTCCTCACGACCCGCTTCTCGGTCGGCTCCGCCGACGCCGTCACCCGCACCCGCGAACTCCTCCAGCAGGAGGGTATCTTCGCGGGCGTCTCCACGGGCGCGGCGCTGCACGCCGCGATCGGCGTCGGCCGCAAGGCGGTCAAGGCCGGCGAACCGGCCGACATCGTCTTCGTCGTCGCCGACGGTGGCTGGAAGTACCTGTCGACCGGCGTCTACACCGCACCCACGACGGAAGCCGCCATCGAAACCCTCCAGGGCCAACTCTGGGCCTAGCCGCCCGCGCGGCGCACCCCACGCCGGGGCCGGACCGTTGAGGTTCGGCCCCGGCGTCGTCGTATCCCAGGGGCGCCGCCCCGCTTTCGCCACCCGAACCGGTGACAGCACAGGTGAGTTCCCCCACAACGACCCGCCTCGGAGGAGCGACCCGCACTTTCGCGCCTTACGCTCAACGAACCGCACCGCGAGAACCGCACGAACCCTCCCCGTTCCCACGTCTCGGAGGTTCACGCTCCATGAAGCTCACCGTCGTCGGCTGCTCCGGCTCGTTCCCCTCCGCGGGTTCGGCATGCTCGAGCTACCTCGTAGAGGCCGACGGCTTCCGGCTGCTCCTCGACATGGGCAACGGTGCCCTCGGCGAGCTGCAGCGCCATGTAGGTCTCTACGACCTCGACGCCATCTTCCTCAGCCACCTGCACGCCGACCACTGCATCGACATGTGCGCGTACTTCGTCGTCCGCTACTACCCGCACGGCGGCGAGCGCCCCGCCCGTATCCCGGTCTACGGACCCGAGGGCACGGAGCGGCGGCTCACCACGGCGCACGCGGACACCCCGTCCGAGCACGCGATGAGCGAGGTCTTCGACTTCCGGACGCTGAAGCCCGGCTGGTTCGACATCGGCCCCTTCTCGGTGCGTACGGAGAAGCTCCGCCACCCCGTCGACACCTTCGGCATCCGCATCGAGCACGACGGTGCCTCGCTCACGTACTCCGGGGACACCGGCACCTGCGAGGCCCTGGACGAGCTGGCCGAGGACACGGACCTCCTCCTGTGCGAGGCGTCGTTCGTGCACGGCAAGGAGGACATCCCGGACCTCCACCTCAACGGCCGGGAAGCGGGCGAGCTGGCGGAGCGGGCGCGCGCCGGGCGCCTGGTGCTGACGCACATCCCGCCGTGGACGGACGCCGGGCAGAACCTCACCGACGCCCGCGCGGTCTTCACCGGCCCCACGGAACTCGCGGCACCAGGCGCGGTGTACGAACTCTGAGCGGCGCGCCCGTACGCGTACGGGCGCGGGTACGACGAAGCCCTCACCTTCCGCCGGGAAGGTGAGGGCTTCGGTCTGCGGGGACCGGACTACTTGGTCAGGTCCTCGACCTCTTCCTCGGGCTCGCGGCCCGGGGTGGTGAGGTTGAACTTGGTGATCGCGAAGCGGAAGACCACGTAGTAGACCGCCGCGAAGACCAGGCCGATCGGGATGATCAGCCACGGCTTGGTCGCCAGGTTCCAGTTCAGGAAGTAGTCGATGAACCCGGCCGAGAAGGTGAATCCGGCGTGGACACCCAGGGCCCAGGTGACGGCCATCGAGATGGCGGTGAGCACCGCGTGGATCGCGTACAGCAGCGGCGCGATGAACATGAACGAGAACTCGATCGGCTCGGTCACACCGGTGACGAACGAGGTCAGGGCCAGGGAGACCATCATGCCCATGACGGCCTTGCGGCGCTCGGGGCGAGCGGTGTGCGCGATGGCGAGCGCGGCGGCCGGGAGGCCGAACATCATGATCGGGAAGAAGCCCGACATGAACTGACCGGCGGTCGGGTCGTGGGCGAAGAAGCGGTTCAGGTCACCGTGCACGACCTCGCCGGCGGCGTTCGTGAAGTCGCCCAGCTGGAACCAGGAGACGGTGTTGACGAACTGGTGCATGCCGACGGGGATCAGCGCGCGGTTGATCAGACCGAAGAGGCCGGCGCCGAAGGAGCCGAGACCGGTCATCCACTCGCCGAAGTTGGATATGCCGTCACCGATCGGCTCCCAGACCAGGCCGAAGAAGACGCCGAAGACCACGCCGACGAAGGCCATGATGATCGGGACGAGGCGGCGGCCGTTGAAGAAGCCGAGCCAGTCCACCAGCTTGGTGCGGTGGAACTTCTGCCACAGGATCGCGGCGACGAGACCCATCAGGATGCCGCCGAGGACGCCCGGGTTGTTGTACGTGGCGGCCGTGTCCTCGCCCTTCTGGATCACCGCTTCGGTGACCGGGAAGGCCTTGAGCACATTGCTGTACACCAGGAAGCCGACCAGCGCCGCGAGGGCGGTCGAGCCGTCCGACTTCTTGGCGAAACCGATGGCGACACCGATGCAGAAGAGCAGCGGCAGGTTGCCGAAGACCGCGTCGCCCGCGGTGGCGAACACGGAGGCGACCTTGTGCCAGCCCAGCCCGTCGTCACCGAAGACGTCGGGCTGGCCGAGACGGAGCAGAATGCCTGCTGCCGGCAGCACCGCGATCGGCAGCTGCAGGCTGCGCCCCACCTTTTGCAGGCCCTGGAACAGGCCGGAGCCCCGCTTCTTCGCGGGGGCCGCCGTAGCGGTGGCCGTACTCATCAACTTCCTCCAGTAAGCAAGGCGCCGCCGGGGACAGGGGGTTTTTGGTGGGCGACGACTCGAGAAACGCGGCGCGCGAGGCATCGCGTGGTCTGGACCACTGAGTGGTGTAGACCAGTTGTAGCACGGTGAGGGATAGATAAGGAACCTGCAATTTCCGACTACTTCTCAGCAGCTGACGCATACGTACCGTGACATGCGGGAAACCCCCGGACCAAAGGGTCCGGGGGCCTGCGTCGACAAGGTCAGTGACCTTGCATAATGCCGCTACTTGGTCAGGTTCTTCTCGATCTCGTCCTCCAGTTCGTCGGGCTCGCGGCCCGGCGTCTGGAGATTGAACTTGGTGATCGCGAACCTGAAGATGACGTAATACACGACGGCGAACGCCAGCCCGATGGGGATGATCAGCCAGGGTTTCGTCGCCAGGCTCCAGTTGATGACGTAGTCGATCAGGCCGGCCGAGAAGCTGAAGCCGTCCTTCACCCCCAGTGCCCACGTCACCGCCATCGACACACCGGTGAGCACCGCGTGGATCGCGTAGAGGAGGGGAGCGACGAAGAGGAACGAGTACTCGATCGGTTCGGTGATGCCCGTGACGAACGAGGTCAGGCCGACCGAGATCATCAGACCCGCCACCGCCTTGCGCCGGTGCGGCTTGGCGCAGTGGTAGATGGCGAGGGCCGCCGCCGGCAGGGCGAACATCATGATCGGGAAGAAGCCCGAGGTGAACTGGCCGGCCGTGGGGTCGCCCGCCAGGAAGCGGTTGATGTCACCGTGCACCATCGTGCCGTCCGGCTTCTCGAAGTCGCCGAACTGGAACCAGACGAAGGTGTTCAGGAACTGGTGCATGCCGATGACCAGCAGCGCGCGGTTCGCGACGCCGAAGATGCCGGAGCCCAGCCAGTTCAGGTCCACCAGCCACTTCGAGAAGCTCGTCAGGCCGTCGCCGATCGGCTGCCACACCCAGGCGCACAGCGCCGCGAAGAGCAGGCCGACGAAGGCCATGATGATCGGGACGAGCCGGCGGCCGTTGAAGAAGCCGAGCCAGTCCACCAGCTTGACGCGGTGGAACCGCTGCCAGAACCAGGCCGCCATCAGACCCATCACGATGCCGCCGAAGACGCCGGGGTTCTGGTACGCGGCCGGTGTGACGGTCGCGTCCCCCGCGACGCACGAGCCGAACCAGATGCCGCCCGAGACGAATGTCTGGCCCTTGTCGCAGTCCACCGGGAACGCATGCAGTACCGCGTAGTAGACGAGGAAGCCGGTCACGGCGGCGAGCGCGGTCGAGCCGTCCGCCTTCCGGGCCATGCCGATCGCGACCCCGACGCAGAACAGCAGCGGCAGGCCGATGCCGGAGTCCAGCAGGGCGCCGCCCGCGGCCGCGAACACCTTGGCGACGTTGTTCCAGCCCAGGCCGTCGTCGCCGAAGACGTCCGGCTGGCCCAGCCGGTTGAGGATGCCGGCCGCGGGCAGCACGGCGATCGGCAGTTGGAGGCTGCGGCCCATCTTCTGAAGGCCCTGGAACAGTCCGTTCCACACGTTCTTCTGCGGGACGGCTTCGCTGCTCGAGCTCATCGGCATCCTCCCGGAACACGGCGTATTTGGCGGTCGTTGCAGACTGGTGTAGACCAGTTGGGGTACGGTGCGGTGCCTGCCCGTCGGGACAGGGTGCCGGTGATCGTCATCATTGGTGATGGACGGGGTACTCGCCCGTGAAGTTGGGCCAACCGTGCGTTACCGTGACGAAACGGACCCAGGGTGGGCCGTCGCACGTACGTGAAGAACCAGGGAGAAGGCCATGGCCAGCAAGGCTGAGAAGATCGTCGCCGGGCTCGGCGGAATCGAGAACATCGAGGAGGTCGAGGGCTGCATCACGCGCCTGCGCACCGAGGTCGTCGACCCGAGCAAGGTCGACGAGGCCGCGCTCAAGGCCGCCGGTGCCCACGGCGTCGTCAAGATGGGCACCGCGATCCAGGTCGTGATCGGCACGGACGCGGACCCGATCGCCGCCGACATCGAAGACATGATGTAAGACCGACCGGTTTTACACCCCTGAACGCCTGTCGGCGCCCCACCTGCCGATAACCGAAGGCCCCGGCCCCGGGAATTCACCCCGGAGGGCCGGGGCCCTCGGCGTACCCGCCCGCGGCGGAAATCGCCGCCCCGCGCAACCGATAGGCTCGGCCGCATGTCTCGTATCGACGGCCGTACCCCCGAGCAGCTCCGCCCCGTCACCATCGAACGCGGATGGAGCAAGCACGCCGAAGGTTCCGTCCTCGTCTCCTTCGGGGACACCAAGGTCTTCTGCACCGCCTCCGTCACCGAAGGCGTGCCCCGCTGGCGCAAGGGCAGCGGCGAGGGCTGGGTCACCGCCGAGTACTCCATGCTGCCCCGGGCCACCAACACCCGCGGCGACCGCGAATCCGTACGCGGCAAGATCGGCGGCCGGACGCACGAGATCAGCCGGCTCATCGGCCGCTCCCTGCGCGCCGTCATCGACTACAAGGCACTCGGCGAGAACACCATCGTCCTCGACTGCGACGTCCTCCAGGCCGACGGCGGCACCCGCACCGCCGCCATCACCGGCGCCTACGTCGCCCTGGCCGACGCGGTCGCCTGGGCCCAGGGCAAGAAGCTGATCAAGCACGGCCGCAAGCCGCTGACCGGGACCGTCGCCGCCGTCAGCGTCGGCATCGTGGCCGGCACCCCGCTCCTCGATCTCTGCTACGAGGAGGACGTACGGGCCGAAACCGACATGAACGTCGTCTGCACGGGCGACGGCCGCTTCGTGGAGGTCCAGGGCACCGCCGAGGCCGAGCCCTTCGACCGCGCGGAGCTGAACGCCCTGCTCGACCTCGCCACCGCCGGCTGCGTCGACCTCGCCCGGCTCCAGAACGAGGCGCTGGCCACCACCCTCGGCGCCTGACACGGGTAAAGAGGCAACCAAGAAGCCCCCGGCGGCGTCGATACGCATACGGGCGCACGGGTCGAACCGGGCGCCCGTCCGCGTATCCGCTCATCGGGGAGGGACCACACCATGGCCTCGCGCCACCGTCACGCACGCATCGCCCTGGCCGTCACGGCCGCGCTTGTCACCGTCACCGCGGTGGCGGGCTGCGGCGCCCTCGACAAGACGCTCGACTGCGTCCGCACCGCCGACGCCATCGCCACCAGCGTCGACAACCTTCAGCAGGCGGTGTCCGACGCCTCCAGCGACCCCACTCAGGCGTCCGAGGCCCTCGACGACATCCAGAAGGAACTGGGCGACCTCAGCGACACCACGGACAACGCCGACCTCGGCAAGGCCGTGGACGACCTCCGCGCCGGCGTCACCAACGTCCGCGACGCCATCGAGAAGGGCGACGCCACCCCGGACATCACCCCGGTCACCGACGCGGCCGGCGAGATCGCCAAGGTCTGCAGCCCGTGATCCGGCCGGGTGGACGAGGCGATACTGGACGCATGACCCGTCTCATCCTCGCCACCCGGAACGCCGGGAAGATCACCGAACTCCACGCGATCCTCGCCGCCGCCGGCCTCACCCACGAACTGGTCGGCGCCGACGCGTATCCGGAGATCCCGGACGTCAAGGAGACCGGCGTCACCTTCGCCGAGAACGCCCTGCTCAAGGCCCACGCCCTCGCGCGGGCCACCGGCCACCCGGCCATCGCGGACGACTCCGGCCTCTGCGTGGACGTCCTCGGCGGCGCCCCCGGCATCTTCTCGGCCCGCTGGTCCGGCCGCCACGGCGACGACCGCGCCAACCTGGACCTGCTCCTGGCCCAGCTCGCGGACATCGACGCCCCGCACCGTGCCGCCCACTTCGCCTGCGCGGCCGCGCTCGCCCTCCCGGACGGCACGGAACGTGTGGTCGAGGGCCGCCTCACCGGCACCCTCCGCCACACCCCGGCCGGCACCCACGGCTTCGGCTACGACCCGATCCTCGAACCCTCCGGCGAAACCCGGACCTGCGCGGAACTGACCCCGGACGAGAAGAACGCGATCAGCCACCGAGGCAAGGCATTCCGCGCCCTGGTCCCGGTGGTGCGGGAGCTGGTGGGGTGAGGGGCCCGAACGCACGGACGGCCTGGACTTCGAATCTTCGAAGTCCAGGCCGTTTCAGTGCGGCGGAAGGGATTCGAACCCTCAAGCCGTTTCACGGGCCACAGATCCTAAGTCTGCTGTGTCGCCATTGCACCACCGCCGCCGGCAGTCAGACATGCTACCGGGGCGGGCGCCCTCACCCCAGCGGCCGGGTCAGAACTTGGGGTCCGGGGTTTGGGCGGCGACCAGTTCCTCTGCTTCTTCCGTGGTCTCCACCGACGGTGGGGAGCCTGCCAGGGGTTTGTTGGCGGTTTCCTTCATGCAGGCGACCGCGATCACGCCGACCAGGGCCGCCGCCATCGAGTAGTACGCCGGCATCAGGTTGGAGCCCGAGACGCTGATCAGGGCCGTGATCACCAGCGGGGTCGTGCCGCCGAAGATCGACGCGGAGAGGTTGTAGCCCACCGAGAGGGAGCCGTAGCGGACATGGGTGGGGAACAGGGCCGGGAGCGCCGCGGACATCGTGCCGAGCATGCAGACCAGGGAGAGGCCCAGCAGCGCCATGCCGATGATGATGGCCGGGATGCTGCCCTGACGGATCAGCAGGAACGACGGCAGCGAGAAGATCAGGAAGCCCAGCATGCCGGCCATCAGCAGCGGCTTGCGGCCGAAGCGGTCCGAGAGCTTGCCGACCTGATTGATGATCAGCATCAGGAACACCATCACGCCGAGCAGGATCAGCAGACCGTGCGTCTCGCTGTAGCCCAGCTCGTCCGAGAGGTACGTCGGCATGTACGACAGCAGCATGTAGTCGGTGATGTTGTACGCGCCGACCAGGCAGATGCACAGGATCAGCGTCGGCCAGTAGTCCCGGAAGATCTTGGCGAGGTCGCCCTTGGCCGTGGTCTCCACGCTGTCCGCCGCCTCCGTGGCGTGCGCCGTGCCGCCCTCCAGCTTCTGGAAGGCCGGGGTCTCGTCCAGCCGCAGCCGCAGGTAGAGGCCGACGAGGCCGAGCGGGCCGGCCACCAGGAACGGGACGCGCCAGCCCCAGGAGTTCATCTGGGCGTCGTCCAGGAGCGCGTACAGCAGCGTCACCAGGCCGGCCGCGCCCACGTAACCGGCGAGGGTGCCGAACTCCAGGAAGCTGCCGAAGAAGCCGCGCCGCTTGTCGGGCGCGTATTCCGCGATGAACGTCGAGGCACCGCCGTACTCGCCGCCCGTCGAGAAGCCCTGCAGCATGCGGAAGAAGATCAGCAGGACCGCGGCCCACACGCCGATGGTCTGGTGCGAGGGGATGAGGCCGATCGCGAAGGTGCCCGTCGCCATCAGGATCATGGTGAGGGCGAGGACCTTCTTGCGGCCGATCTTGTCGCCCATCGGCCCGAAGAACATGCCGCCCAGCGGGCGGACCAGGAAGGCGACCGCGAAGGTGGCGAACGAGGACAGCAGTTGGGTGGTGTCGTTCCCCGACGGGAAGAACACATGCCCGATGGTGCCGGCCAGGTAGGAGTAGATGCCGAAGTCGAACCACTCCATCGCGTTGCCGAGCGAGGCCGCCTTGACCGCGCGCTTCACCGCCCGGTCGTCCGTGACCGTGATGTCCGTGCGCCGGAGCTTCGGGTTCCGGCGCTTGCGGATGGCGCGGAACAGCGCGGGATGGCGTTTGACCGCTTCCGGGTCGGCCGCCTGCTGGGGGTCGGGGGCCGCCATGGCCGGTTCCTTTCCTTGGCGACTGTTTCAGGAAAGGCTTCTGCGCGGACATGGTGGTCGCAAACCGGTTCGGCGAGGGAATGCGATGTCCGTCACACGATTTCGGCCATACGGCTCAATGGACGATTCGTTCCGGGCGGGCCGGGAAGAGGCACCGCATTCCCCCGGAATACCCGGACGTCAGATCTTCAGGTCCTTGATGATCTTCGCGACATGGCCGGTGGCCTTGACGTTGTAGAAGGCGTGGGCGACCTTGTCGTCCTCGTCGACCACGACGGTGGACCGGATGACGCCCGTCACCGTTTTGCCGTAGAGCTTCTTCTCGCCGTACGCGCCGTACGCCTCAAGGGTCTCCTTGGCGGGATCGCCCACCAGCGTGACCTTGAGGTTCTCCTTCTCGCGGAACTTCGCCAGCTTCTCCGGCTTGTCCGGGGAGACCCCGATGACGTCGTAGCCGGCCTCGGCGAGCAGGTCGAGGTTGTCCGTGAAGTCGCACGCCTGCTTGGTGCAGCCGGGGGTAAGAGCGGCGGGGTAGAAGTAGACGATGACCTTGCGGCCCTTGTGGTCCGCGAGCGAGACGTCGTTGCCGTCGGCGTCGGGGAGGGTGAAGGCGGGGGCGGTGTCGCCGGTCTTGAGGCGCTCGCTCATGGTTCTCCTCGTTGGTACGTGGGGTCTACGGGACCGAGCGTAATGGGGGTGCCGCCGGGTGCGGACGCGGTGGAACTGACAGACTGTCGATGAAGGTTTACCGGACGAGGACCACGGAGGCGGCGCGGTGTCGGATGCCAGGACCCCTGCGCAGATCGAGGCGGACATCATCAGCAGGCGCGAGCAGCTGGCGGTGGTACTCGATGAGATCGGGGTGCGGGTGCACCCGAAGACGATCATCGGTGACGCGAAGGCGAAGGTGGCCGGAACCGTGGACCGGACGGCCGGCCGCGCGTACGTGGCGGTGAACCGGGCGGTCTCGGACGTGAAGGCCCAGTTCGTCACCGAGACCGGCAGCCCCCGGCTGGAGCGCGTGATCCCGGCGGCGCTGCTCGCGGCGGGCGTGGTCGGCCTGGTCGTGGTCTCCTCCCGCCGCAACAAGCGCTGACGCGTCGCCCCGGCGCTCCCGGCCCGTACGGGCGTGAAGCGCCGCCCCCTCGCGCGTGCGCGGGCCGCCGCCCGGTAGGTTGCGGGGCGTGAGCGAGAACACCGACGACAAGCTGCCCATCCGGATGCTGCACGACCGAGTGCTGGTCCGGTCCGAGTCGCCCGAGGGCGAGCGGCGTTCCGGCGGCGGCATTCTGATTCCCGCGACGGCCGCGGTCGGCCGCCGGCTGGCGTGGGCCGTGGTGGTGGCGGTGGGGCAGAACGTGCGCACGGTCGAGCCGGGGGACCGGGTGCTGTTCGACCCGGAGGACCGGGCGGAGGTCGAGGTGCGGGGCGTGGCGTACGTGCTGATGCGCGAGCGCGACCTGCACGCGGTGGCCGCCGACCGGTTCGAGGGCTCGACGGACTCGACCGGCCTGTATCTGTAGTCGCCGAGATGGCGTGAAAGGGCCTGGTGACGGCTGTCACCAGGCCCTTTGCCTGTTTTTTGCTACGGTGGAGGGACCCCGACGAGACGCGCCGTACCGGGTTGGCAAAGACGACGCACCCGTGAAGTTCGCGTGTTCTGTCTCGTCGGAGGTTCTGTCATGGCGTGGGTGCTGCTGGTCGTCGCCGGTCTGCTGGAAGTGGCCTGGTCGATCGGGATGAAGTACACCGAGGGGTTCACCCGGTTGTGGCCGAGTGTGTTCACCGGTCTGGGCATCGTGGCGAGCATGGTGCTGCTGTCGCACGCGGCCCGGACGCTGCCGATCGGTACGGCGTACGGGGTGTGGGTCGGCATCGGCGCCGCGGGCGCGGCGATCCTGGGCATGGTGGTGCTGCACGAGCCGGTGACGGCGGCCCGGATCTTCTTCGTCTGTCTGCTGCTGGTGGCCGTCGTGGGGCTGAAGGCCACCTCGGGTCACTGACTCAGGTCCGCGACTCAGGTCCGCCCGGCAGGCCGCGCGACGGGGGCCCGGGTGCCGCGGGGCCCTTCGAGGGTGCCGCCGTCGCCGCCGTCCCCGCCCCCGTCGCCGCCGTCCCCGCCCCCGGTGTCCCCGCCGTCGCCCCCGTCCGTGCCGCCGGTGTCCGCGCCGCCGTCCGCGGTGCCGCCGCTGTCGGTGCCGCCGTCGGGGGAGTCCGTGGTGCCGGGGGTGGTGCCGGGCGCGGAGGGCGTCCGGGACGGGGTGGTGGACGGGGTGCGCCGGGGCGTGGCCGAGGGGGTGCGGCGGCCGGTCTCGCCGGGGGCGGTGTCCTCCTCGGTGGGCAGTGCGGTGTCGCCGCTCTCCTCCTCCGTGTCCAGGTCGAACTCCTCGACCGGGGTGCCGCGCAGGGCGGCGCCGGTGTACTGGGCCCAGGTCTGGGCGGGGGCGCCGCCGCCGTTGATGCGGGGGAGCCCGAGCGCGCCGTAGAGGGACTTCTGCGCCCCGGTGTCGGGGTCCTGGCCCATGACGGCGATGACGGTGGCGAGGCCGGGGGTGTAGCCGGCGAACCAGGCGGCCCGGTCCTCCTCGGCGGTGCCGGTCTTCCCGGCTGCGGGGCGGCCCGCGCCCCGGGCGGCGGTGCCGGTGCCGCCGTCGACGACGCTGCGGAGGATCGAGGTGGTGGTGTCGGCGGCCTCGCGGCTGACGGCCTGCTTCACCGTGCGGCCGGGGAGCGTGACGTGCTCGCCGTCCTTGGTGACGTCGGTGACCAGGACGTGGTCGCCGTGCTTGCCGTGGGCGGCGAGGGTCGCGTACGCCTCGGTCATGTCCAGGACGCTGGCGGTGGCGACGCCGAGCGCGATGGAGGGGGTGGGGGTGAGGTCGGGGGTGTTCTTCGGGATGCCGAGGCCGATGGCGGTGCGCCGGACCTTCTCGGGGCCGACGTCCTCGGCCATCTGGGCGTAGACGGCGTTGACGGACTTGTCGGTGGCGGTGCGCACGGTGACGGGGCCGTAGTCGACGTCGTCCTCGTTGGCGGGGTCGTAGCCGGTGGGGCCGTCCGGGCCCTGGACCATGCGCTTGTTGGTGCCGTCGTAGATGGTGCTGGGGGTGATGCGGCGGCCGTCCTGGGTGGTGGAGTCGTTGGCGACGGCGGAGGTGAAGACGAAGGGCTTGAAGGTGGAGCCGACCTGGTAGTCGCGGCGGGTGGCGTTGTTGACGTACTGCCGGGTGTAGTCGATGCCGCCGTAGAGGGCGACGACGTGGCCGTTGCCGGGGTCGATGGAGGCGCCGCCGACGCGGACGTTGCGGTCGGCCGCGCGTTCGTCGTCGGTCTTGGACATGACCTGGTCGTCGACGGCGGCCACGAGGGCGCTCTGCTTCTTCTTCTGGAGCGTGGTGGTGATGCGGTAGCCGCGGGTGGCGAGGGTCTTCTCGTCGAGGATGCCCTGGTCCACGAGGTAGTCGTCGACGGCCTTGACGATGTAGCCGCGCTGCCCGGAGAGGCTGTTGGCCGGTTTGACCGGTCCGGGGACGGGGAAGGTCATCGCCCCGCGCTGCGCGGGGGTGAGCCACTTCTCCTTGACCATGCCGTCGAGCACGTAGTTCCAGCGGGCGACGGCGGCGGGCTTGTTCTGCGGGTGGGCGACGACGTCGTAGGCGCTGGGCGCGTTGAGCAGCGAGGCGAGGTACGCGCCTTCGGCGGTGGTGACGTCCTTGGCGTCCTTGCCGTAGTACGCCTGGGAGGCGGCCTGGATGCCGTAGGCGTTGCGGCCGAAGTAGCTGGTGTTGAGATAGCCCTCCAGGATCTGGTCCTTGGACTGCTCCCGGTTGAGCTTGATGGCGATGAAGAATTCCTTCACCTTGCGGACGACGGTCTGTTCCTGGCCCAGGTAGTAGTTCTTGACGTACTGCTGGGTGATGGTCGAGCCGCCCTGCTTGCCCTTGCCGGTGAGGGTGTTCCAGCCGGCCCGGAACATCGCCTTGATGTCGACGGCGCGTTCGGAGTAGAAGTCGCGGTCCTCGGCGGCGAGCACGGCGTGCTGGACGTTGCGCGGGACCTGGGCGAGCCGGATGTTCTCGCGGTTGACGTCGCCGTCGCGGGCGATGACGCTGCCGTCCGCGTACAGGTAGACGTTGGACTGGGCGGTGGCGCTGGCGTTGGCCGGCGGGATGTCCACGAGCTGGTAGCCGGCGAAGAATCCGCCGACCAGGAGCAGGGCGATGAGCAGGACGCCGCCGAGGACCATGCGCCAGGTGGGGATCAGCCGCCGCCAGCCGGTGCGCCTGGGCCGCCGGGCCTTGCCGGACTTCTTCGCACCGGAACCGGGGGCGGGGTCGGTGTCGCTACCGGTTCCGGTGTCGCTGCCGGTGCCGTTCGGGCCGGTGCCGTCGGGGGCCGCGGCGGCGTCGGCAGACCGGTCCCTGGGGGCCCAGCCCGGCGGGCCGGTCTCCCCGTTCTGCTGTGGCTCGTCGCTCATGTCGGTGCAGACTCCTCGGCCGCGGTCAGTTCCCCCATAGTGCCCTTTTCCGTCTCATAACCCTCGGAACGTCTGCCGAAAAACGGTCGCGGCGGCCGGCCCGGCCGGGCTAGGGTTCTGCGCTTTGGTGTCCACGCGCGGTGCGGCACCCGTGAGCGGGGAGGCGGTTGCTGTGCGGGTCTACGCGGTGGTCGCGGCGGGTGGTTTCCGCCGTTATGCCACCTATCGGATCGAGACGGCGGCGGGGGTGTTCACCAACACCGTCTTCGGCTTCATCCTCGCCTACACCTACCGGGCGTTGTGGGACGAGCGGCCCCACCTGGGCGGTTACGACATGCCGCAGGCCCTCACCTTCGTCTGGCTGGGCCAGGCCCTGCTGATGACCTGCGTGATGATGGGCGGCGGCTTCGAGGACGAGCTGATCGAGCGCATCCGCACGGGCGACATCGCGGTGGACCTCTACCGGCCGGTCGACCTCCAGCTGTGGTGGCTGGCGCAGGACTTGGGGCGGGCGGCGTTCCATCTGCTGGGGCGCGGCATCGTGCCGATGGTGTTCGGCGCGCTCGCCTTCGACCTGGCGCTTCCGGGGTCCCCCGGCCCCTGGCTGGCATTCCTGGTGGCGGTGGCGCTGGGCGTGGTGGTGAGCTTCGCGATCCGCTATCTGGTGGCGCTGTCCGCCTTCTGGCTGATGGACGGGGCGGGCGCGGCGCAGATCGCGTTCCTGGCCGGGCTGTTCTTCACCGGGATGCTGCTGCCGCTGAGCCTGTTCCCGGGGCTGCTGGGCGAGGTGGCGCGGGTGCTGCCGTGGTCGGCGCTGCTCCAGCTGCCGGCCGATGTGTTCCTGGGGAAGCACACGGGCTGGGGCCTGGTGCGGGTGTACGCGTTCCAGGCGTCCTGGGCCGCGGTGTTGCTGCTCCTGGGGCGGCTGGTGCAGTCGGCGGCGACGCGGAGGGTGGTGGTCCAGGGTGGCTGACGTGGCCGAGGCGGCCGAGGCCGCGGTGCCGCCGGCGCCGGTGACGGCGTACGAACCGAGGTCCCGGCTGGTCGAGGGGGTCCGGGCGTACGGCCTGATCGTCGCGATGTGGCTGCGCTCGACGATGGCGTACCGGGCGTCGTTCCTGATGACGGCGTTCGGGAACTTCGTGGCGACGGCGTTCGACTTCGTGACGATCCTGCTGATGTTCGCGCACGTCGACGCGCTGGGCGGCTACACGCTCCCGGAGATCGCACTGCTGTACGGGGCCTCGGGGACGGCGTTCGGCCTGGCGGACCTGCTGATGGGGTCGATGGACCGGCTGGGCCGCCGGGTCCGCGACGGCACGCTGGACACGCTGCTGGTGCGGCCCGTGCCGGTCCTGGCGCAGGTGGCGGCCGACCGGTTCGCGCTGCGCCGGCTGGGCCGGGTGACCCAGGGGCTGCTGGTCCTCGGCTACGGCCTGGTGGCCGCGGACATCGACTGGACCGCGGTCAAGGTGCCGGTGCTGCCGCTGATGCTGCTGAGCGGGTCGGTGATCTTCGGTTCGCTGTTCGTGGCGGGCGGCGCGTTCCAGTTCGTCGCGCAGGACGCCTCGCAGGTGCAGAACTCGTTCACGTACGGCGGGAACACGCTGCTCCAGTACCCGCCGACGGTGTTCGCGCAGGACCTGGTGCGCGGGGTGACGTTCGTGGTGCCGCTGGCGTTCGTGAACTGGCTGCCCGCGCTGTATCTGCTGGACAGGCCGCTGCCGCTGGGGCTGCCGGACGGGGTGGCGTTCCTGCCGCCGGTGGTGGCGGCGGTGTGCGCGTCGGCGGCGGGGCTCGCGTGGCGCAGGGGGCTGCGGTCGTACCGCAGTACGGGAAGTTGAACCGGGACGGGAGAGGAAACGGCATGGGTACGGGCACGGGCGGCGGGCCGGCCTTCATCGAGCTGGACGGGCTGGAGAAGGTCTTCGACGTCCGGCGCAAAACCGGCTTCCTGCGCGGCGAACGCCGCCAGGTGCGGGCGGTCGACGGGATCAGCTTCCGGGTGGAGCGCGGCGAGATGGTCGGCTACATCGGGCCGAACGGGGCCGGGAAGTCCACGACGATCAAGATGCTGACGGGCATCCTCACCCCGACCGGCGGCTCCCTGCGGGTCGCGGGCATCGACCCCTCGCGGGAGCGTACGCGGCTGGCGCACCGCATCGGTGTGGTCTTCGGGCAGCGCACGACGCTGTGGTGGGACCTGCCGCTGCGCGACTCGTACCGGCTGATGCACCGCATGTACCGGGTGCCGGACGCGCGTTTCCGCGCCAATCTGGACCGGTGCGTCGAACTCCTGGACCTGGGCGAGCTGCTGGATGTGCCGGTGCGTCAGTTGTCGCTGGGGCAGCGGATGCGCGGGGACATCGCGGCGGCGCTGCTGCACGACCCGGAGGTGCTGTACCTGGACGAGCCGACGATCGGCCTCGACGTGGTCTCCAAGGCCAAGGTGCGCGGCTTCCTGCGGGACCTGAACGCCGAGCGGGGTACGACGGTGCTGCTGACCACCCATGACCTCACGGACATCGAGCAGCTGTGCAGCCGGGTGATGGTGATCGACCACGGCCGGCTGATGTACGACGGCGGTCTGGCCGGGCTGCACGAGGTGGGGGAGAGCGAACGCACCCTGGTGGTCGATCTGGAGCGCGAACTCCCGCCGATCCGCCTGGAGTCGGAGCCCGGTGTGCGGACGGTGAAGGTGGAGGGGCCGCGCCAGTGGCTGGCCTTCCCGGCCTCCGCGTCGGCGGCCCCGCTGGTGGCGCGGATCGCCGCGGAGTACCCGTTGGCGGACCTCTCGGTGCGGGAGCCCGACATCGAGGCCGTCATCGCCCGGATGTACGCGTCGGCCACCGCCCCGTAGGCCGGTGACGTGAGCGGGTGCGTTCAATAGGCTGCGGGGTATGACAAGCGAACTTCCGGATATGCGGGCCTCCGACGCCGAGCGTGAACGAGTTGCCGAGATCCTGCGTGAGGCGGTCGCCGAGGGCCGGCTGGAGATGGAGGAGTTCGAGCAGCGTCTGGACAGCGCGTACAAGGCCCGTACGCGCGGGGAGCTGGAACCGCTCGTCCGCGACCTGCCCGCCGTGGGCGCGGCGCCCGTGCCGGCCCCGACCGCGGTACGGCCCCGGACCGGTTCGGCGGCCCGCTGGGCGGAGCGCGTCGGCAAGCCGGCCACCTCGGGCGGCGCGTTCGCGTTCTGGGGCGGGTTCCGGCGCCGGGGCAACTGGACGGTCGGCAAGGTCTTCACCGCGTTCGCGATGTGGGGCGGCGGCGAGATCGACCTGCGCGAGGCGAACTTCGAGGACCGCGAGACCGTGATCCGCTGCTTCACGATCATGGGCGGCATCCATGTGACGGTCCCGCCGGACCTGAACGTGGACGTGCGGGGCGTCGGCATCATGGGCGGGTTCGGCGAGGACGCGCGGGACGAGTCGGTCCCCGCCCCGGACGCGCCCCGGGTCCGGATCACCGGCTTCGCGCTGATGGGCGGCGTCGGGGTGGAGCACAAGCGCAGCAAGGCGGAGAAGCAGCGGCTGCGCGAGGCCCGGCGCGAGCGGGGCCGCCTGGAGAAGGGCGAGGACCGCTGACCCCGGCCCCTTCTCCGGCGGCCCGGCCGTCTCAGAGGGCGTCCGTCGTCGGCCTGGTGGCGAGCAGCGTGCCGAGGTCCGGGAGCGCGGCCAGGCGCGCGTAGCCCGCGTCGTTCAGGTGCAGATGGTCGCCGGAGTCGTACTCCGCGCGCAGCCGCTGCGGGTCGGCCGGGTCGCGCAGGGACGCGTCGAAGTCGAGTACCTCGTCGAAGACGCCGCCCGACCGGATCTCCGTGTTGACGGCCTGGCGCACCCGCTCCCCGTCCACCGTCCAGTTGCGCCAGCCCCCGTACGGCATGAGGGTCGCGCCGATGACCCGCAGGCCGCGTGCGTGGGCCCGGTCGGTGAGTTCGCGCAGGGCGGCGGTGATCCGCGCGGGGTCGGTCTCCCTGGGGAGCGCCTGCACGTCGTTGATGCCGAGCGCGATGACGACCGTCTTCACGCCGGCGACCCCGAGGACGTCGCGGTCGAAGCGGTCCAGGGCGCGCGGTCCGGTGTCGTCGAGCAGCAGCCGGTTGCCGCCGATGCCCTGGTTGACGACCGCGTACCGGCCGTGCAGCCGGTCGGCGAGCACGTCGGGCCAGCGGGCGTCGGCGTCGGTGGTGGAGCCGGAGCCCGCGGTGAGCGAGTCGCCGAACGCGACGATCGTCGCGGTGGCCGCCGTGCCGCCGCCCCGCACGTCCACGGCGGTGAGGTAGCGCCACTGCGTGGTGCTCCAGGTGCCCCGCTCGTCCTCGGTGTATGAGGTCTGGTGGCTGTTGGGGTGCGCGGTGACCGGCCCGTCCGCGGTCGGGGTGCGCAGGGCGACCACGAGGTCCGCGTCGGCGCCGACCGGGACGGCGACGGCGTCGCTGACGGTCTGCCCGCCGGCCGCGATCGTGGCGGACCCGGCCCCGCCGAACGTCACCGGCCGGGTGTTCACGGTGACCTGGTCGACGAGCAGGGGCCGGGTACCGAACAGGTTGGACAGGGTGACGCGGGCCTCGGAGCCGCCGATGCTGGTGTGCACGACGTTACGGATGATCCGCCGGCTCTGGTCCCGCGCCTGCGCCGGGTCGGCCACGCCCGTGACGGGGGCCGCCGCCCAGGTGGCGAGCCAGTGCCCGGAGGAGTGCGCCGGGGCGGCCGGGGCCTTGGCCGCGCCCTGCGGCGCGGTGGAGGCGGCGGCGGTCGCCCGGGACCCGGTGAACAGCAGCGAACCGGCGAACGCCACGGCCGCGGCGAGCGCGGCGGTGCCCGCCAGCAGGGCTATGAGCAGGGCGAGACCCTGGCGCCTGGGCATGGACGGTGTGTCTCCTTGCGGAACGGGGGAGGGGGCCGGTGGCCTGCTCCCATGATGAGGCAGCGCGCGCGGGGAACTCGGCGGGCGGTTCGGGAGTAGCTCAGGTAGGCACAATGCGTAGTGGGTGCGGGGTGCCGCGCTTACGCGGACGGGTGGAGCGGATGGAACGGATCGATGGGACCGGGCGGGCCGCGCGGGGCGAGCTGCCCCCCGGGCCCGGCGGGAAGCGGCGGGACGAGGGCGCGCGGGAGCGCCCCGCGGGCCTCGCCTCGTTCGCGTACACCGAGGCGGACGAGGAGAAGCGTCGTGGCGTACGCCGGATGAAGACCACGGCCACCGGCCTCCTTCTGCTGGTCGCGCTCGTGTACGTCCTCGCCACCTGGGCGAAGAACGAGGGGGTGAGCGGCTGGCCGGGCTTCGTCGCGGCGGCCGCCGAGGCGGGCATGGTGGGTGCGCTGGCCGACTGGTTCGCCGTCACGGCCCTCTTCAAGCGTCCGCTCGGTCTGCCGATTCCGCACACCGCCATCATTCCCACCAAGAAGGACCAGCTCGGGGCGTCCCTCGGTTCCTTCGTCGGCGAGAACTTTCTCTCCGGGGACGTCGTTCGTGACCGGATTCACTCCCTGGGCATCGGCCGCCGGGTCGGCGGCTGGCTCGCCGAACCGGACCACGCGGACCGGGTGACGGCGGAGCTGGCGACCGCGCTGCGCGGGGCGCTGACCGTGCTGCGGGACGCGGACGTGCAGGCCGTCGTCGGCGAGGCGATCACCCGCCGGGCCAACGCCGTGGAGATCGGCCCCGGCCTGGGCCGGATGCTGGAGAAGATCGTCGCGGACGGCGGCCACCGCAAGCTCGTGGACCTGGTCTGCGCCCGCGCCCACGACTGGCTCGTGCTGCACGGGGACTCCGTGATGGACGCGGTGCAGGGCGGGGCGCCCGGCTGGACGCCCCGGTTCGTGGACAAGCGGGTCGGGGAGCGGGTCTACAAGGAGCTGCTGCGCTTCGTCACCGAGATGCGGGACATGCCGGGCCACCCGGCGCGCCACTCCATCGACACGTTCCTGTCGGACTTCGCGGCCGATCTGAGCTCCGACTCGGAGACCAGGGAGCGGGTGGAGCGGCTGAAGTCGGAGATCCTGGGGCGCGGCGAGGTCCAGGACGTCATCGCCTCCGCCTGGGCTTCGGTGCGGGCGATGGTGATGGCGGCGGCGGAGGACGAGCGCAGCGAGCTGCGGCTGCGCGCCCGCGCCTCGCTGATGTCGCTGGGGGCCCGGCTGGAGTCGGACGACCGGCTGCGGGCGAAGCTGGAGGGCTGGCTGGAGGACGCCGCGGTGTACGTCGTGACGACGTACCGGGCGGAGATCACCTCACTGATCAGCGACACCGTGGCCGGCTGGGACGCCGACCAGACGTCCCGCAAGATCGAGGCCCACATCGGCCGCGACCTGCAGTTCATCCGCATCAACGGCACGGTGGTGGGCGCCCTGGCGGGCCTGGCGATCTACTCGGTGTCGCAGGTGTTCTGGGGGTAGCGGCGCGCCGCCGTTCACGCGGCGCGCCGGGAGCCGTGCGTTCCGGTACGGGTCAGGAGGCCCGGCGGGTGACGGCCCAGGAGGCGGCGGCGACGGTTCCGGCCACCGAGAAGACGGCGGGCCAGGCGCCGACCTTCTTGGCCAGCGGGTGGGAGCCGGCGAACGCGGCGACGTACGCGGTGGTCAGCGCGACCGCCGCGCGCGGACCGGCCTGCCGGTTCCACTCGTACGCGGCGACGCCGCCCGCCGCCGCGAGCGCGACCCCGCCCAGCGGCCGCTTGCGGGTCCACCGCGCGACGGCGTAACCGCCGACCAGTCCGCCCGCCGCCACTGCCGCCGCCGGTACCTTCGCCATCACAGCCACCTCCGCCTACGTCCACGTCAGGGGCGCGCCCCGGCGCGTACGAACACGCGCCCCGCGCCTAGCACCGCACCGGCGCCCGGATCGAGGCTAACTCGCGCTTCGGCATTCCCGTCGCCCAGGGGGTGCACACGTGTTTACCCTGGAGGTGAACACCTGTGCACCCCCTGTCCGTGCCCCGCGCCACCGTGCGCACCGCGCGCCCCGCGCGCACCGCCGAGCCCGCAACGGAGAATCATGCCCGCGGAGATACCTGCCCCCGCCGCCCCCGCGACCCAGGCCCCGCACCCGCGCTTCGCGGTGGGCGTGCTGGCCTTCTGCGGGGTCGTCGTCGCGGTCATGCAGACGATCGTCGTGCCCCTCCTCCCGCACATCCCCGCGCTGACCGGCGCCACCCCGGCCGCCGCGAGCTGGCTGGTCACCGTCACCCTCCTCACCGGCGCCGTCTTCACCCCCGTCCTCGGCCGGGTCGGCGACATGTACGGCAAGCGGCGGGTGCTCGTCGCCTCGCTCACCGTGCTCGTGGTGGGCTCGGTCCTGTGCGGGGCCAGTTCCCACATCGGCGTACTGATCACCGGCCGCGCCCTCCAGGGCGCCGCCATCGCCGTCGTCCCGCTCGGCATCAGCATCCTGCGCGACGAACTGCCGCCCGAGCGCGTCCTGTCCGCCGTCGCGCTGATGAGCTCCACCCTCGGCATCGGCGCCGCCGTCGGCCTGCCGATCGCCGCGCTGGTCGTCGAGAACTACGACTGGCACACCATGTTCTGGGTCTCCGGCGTCATCGGCGTCATCGACATCGCGCTCGTGCTGGCCTGCGTACCCGAGTCCCCGCTGCGCACCCGGGGCCGCTTCGACGCGCTCGGCGCGCTCGGCCTGTCCGGCGCGCTGGTCTGCCTGCTGCTCGCCGTCACCCAGGGCGGCGCCTGGGGCTGGACGTCCGGCCGGACGCTCGGACTGCTCGTGGCGTCCGTCGTCGTGGGGCTGATCTGGGGCGCGTACGAGCTCCGCGTCGCGACGCCCATGGTCGACCTGCGGATCTCGGCCCGCCCGGCGGTCCTGTTCACCAACATCGCCGCCCTGCTCATCGGCTTCGCCTTCTACGCGAACTCGCTGGTCACCGCCCAGATGGTGCAGGAACCCAAGGCCACCGGCTACGGGCTCGGCGCCTCGATCGTCGTCAGCGGACTGTGCCTGCTGCCGGGCGGGCTGTCCATGGTGGCGCTCTCGCCCGTGTCCGCCCGGATCTCCGCCAAGCACGGCCCCAAGGTCAGCCTGGCCCTCGCGGCCGGGATCATCGCCGCCGGCTACGGGGTGCGGTACTTCACCAGTCACAGCCTGTGGCTCATCATCGCCGGCGCCACCGTCGTCTCCGCCGGCACCGCCATCGCCTACTCCGCGCTGCCCGCCCTGGTGATGCGCGGCGTCCCGGTCAGCGAGACCGGCGCGGCCAACGGGCTCAACACCCTGATGCGCTCGATCGGCCAGGCGTTCTGCAGCGCCACCGTCGCCGCCGTCCTGGCCAACATCACCTTCCGGGCCGGCGGCCGCACCGCCCCCACCCTGTACGCCTACCAACTGGTCTTCGTCATCGCAGGGGGCGCCGCCCTCGCCGCCCTGGCCGTCACCCTCCTGCTGCCGGGCGGCAGGTCCACCGGTGCGGGTACGGTCGAGGAGAGCCGCAAGGCGCCGGGCACCCGAAAGGGCGGTGCGCGGCCGGCGGAGATCCAGGAGGGCGCATGACCGGTGGTGGCCAGGCCGTCGCGGCGACCCCGGCCGCGGACACCGGCACGGGACGCGACGCGATCCTCCAGGCCGCCCGCCGGGCGTTCACCCAGCGCCCGTACGCGGAGGTGACGATCCGGGGCATCGCGGCGGACGCCGGCGTCAGCCCCTCACTCGTCGTCAAGCACTTCGGCCGCAAGGAGGAACTCTTCAACACCGTCGCCGACTTCGGACCGGCCGCGGCCCTCCTCCTCGACGCCCCGCTCGACGCCCTGGGCCGGCACATGGTCGTCACCCTGATCACCCACCGCCGCGCGCTCCACTCCGACCCGCTGCTGCGCGTCGTCTTCTCGCTCGGCAACCAGGACGAACGCTCCCTGCTCCGCGACCGGTTCCAGGAACAGGTCACCGACGCGCTCACCGCCCGCCTCCCCGGCGAGGACCGCGCCCTGCGCGCCGAACTCCTGGCCGGCCACCTGCTGGGCCTCGGCGCCACCCTGAGCCTGCACCGCGAGGGCGCCGGAGCCGCCGCGACCCCGGACCACATCGCGGACCTCTGCGCCCCCGCGCTCCAGAGCCTGATCACGGGCTGAACGTGGGCCAGTGCCGCGGGCCGGCCGCGTTGATGAGGACTGAGGCGGACGGACCCGGAGGACTAACGGCGACCCTGGGAAACCGGAACCCGAGGATCGTCGATGTCGACAGCGATATCGAACTCGCTGGTCGAGCGGAAAACGGCGACATTCCCCGACAACCGAATGCGGGTGAATGGATTGGAGTCGGCGAAAAAGAGTGCCCAGACCAGCCTGCGATCAGCAGTCAGACGCGCGATGAATCCTTCCGAACCGTGTGAACCCTCGCCTCCCCACAGCATCCCCCCGCTCCCGAGATACAGGGAAGCGAGCCCGTCGACCGAGGACACCCAGGACGGGTCCTCCGCCAGTCTCGCGTCGAGGTCGAAGGGTGCGAGGACCGTGACACCCGTCGGCGATTCGGGGGTGAGAGCGACCTCGTAGGAACGCCCGTCGGCGAAGTGGAGCGCGTCCTCGGCAGGAAGCCGGTAGTCGTCGGCCCACAGCCGTTCGATCGCGGTCACTTCTCCTCGCACATTCCGTTGCGCACGCGCTGTGTCCTTTCCTGGAGTCCGGCGGAGGTGAGGGCCGCACCACCGGCCGAGCCGGAGGTGCGGTGCCCACTGGGCGTGGGCCCCGCCGCCGATTTCGCGTCCGGAGGCCGGCGTCACCGCACCGCGTTGCGCCACACCGTCACGTCGAGCGTGATGTAGTCGCTCGGCGAGTCCTCCGGGGACTTCGCCTGGAACGTCACCAGGCCCATGTGCCCGGTTCCGGTGGTCACGCACACCTGGCGGCCCTTGGACAGCTTCTCGATGGAGATGCTCGACGCGAAGCGCGTCTCCGCGCGGCAGACGTCCAGCGAACCCTCCTGGCCGGGGTCGAGGAGGGTCAGCTTGCCGCCGTCGCTCTCCGCCTCCAGGTAGCCGGAGTCGTACGCCAGCTCGTACTCGCCGTCCACGCCGTCCTGCGGACGCACCTCCGCGTCCCCGAACGTCAGGTGGTAGCCCCGCGTCAGGTTGATGCCGGGGAAGTCGTCCGGCGTCGGGTCCGTCGTCGCGGGTGTCTGGCCGTCCGGCTGCTGCGTCTCCCCGTCGTCCTCCGTGCCCGAACCCGAGTCCGTCCCGGCCGTGTCGTCCGAGCTGGGCCGGGAACTCTTCGTCGGCTTCGGCTCGTTCTTGTCCTGGGTGACGGCCCCGGCCTTGTCCTCCTTGCCGTCGTCCTTCAGCAGGAAGTACGCCGTACCCCCGCCCGCCACACCGAACAGCAGCGCCGCGACGATCGCCAGGGCGGCGGCCCGCCCGCGCCGGCGCTTCGGGGGCGCGGGCTGGGCCACCTGCGCGGTCGGCTGCGTGACGCCGCCCCCGGTGTACGCGGGCCCCGGATACCCGTACGACGGCTGCGCCTGCTGGTAGCCGCCCTGCGCGCCGTACGGCCCCGGCGCCACCGGCGCGGGCCCGTGCCCCGGCGCGGGCGTGACCGGCGGGCCGTACCCCGGCGGCGGGGTGCTCGGCGCCGGAGCGGTCGGCGCGTACCCGGCCGGAGCGGCGGGCGTGGCGGGAGCGGGAGGCGCGTCCCGCACCGGCGGCGCGGCGGGTGTCGCGGGGGCGGCGGGCGCCTGGACCGGCGGCGTCGCGGGCGCGGCGGAGGCGGGCGTGGGCGCGGGCGTGGCCGGCGCGGATGACGGGGGCGGCGGGGTCTGTACGGGGGCCGGCGCGGCCGCCCTTACGGTGATGTCGGCGGCGACCGGCTTCGGCAGCCAGTCCTCCGGCCGCCGCAGCACCGTCTCCGCGTTCGCGGTCTGGCACAGCTGGATCACCTCGGCGACCGAGGGCCGGTTCGCCGCGTCCTTCGCCAGGCAGCGCCCGACCAGCTCCATCAGCCGCTCCGGCACCCCGGTCAGGTCCGGCTCCTCGTGCACGATCCGGTACAGCACCCCGTGCGAGGTGCCCTCGCCGAACGCGGGCGAGCCCGTGGAGGCGAACGCCGCGACCTGGCCCAGCGCGAAGATGTCCGTCGCGGGCGTGACCCGACGCCCGGCGGCCTGCTCGGGCGCCATGAACGACGGGGTGCCGATGGTGACCCCGCTGCCCGTGAGCGACGTGGCGTCCGCCGCGTAGGCGATGCCGAAGTCGATGACGCGCGGCCCGTCCGCCGCGAGCAGCACGTTCGACGGCTTGAGGTCGCGGTGGACGATCCCCGCCCCGTGGATGACGTGCAGCGCCTCCGCCATGCCCGCGATCATCAGCAGCACCGTCTCGACCGGCAGCGCGCCGTGCGCCACGACCGCGTCGGCGAGCGAGGGACCCGGCACATACGCGGTGGCGAGCCAGGGCTGCGCGCCCTCGGTGTCCGCGTCGATCACGGGCGCGGTGAACAGCCCCTGCACGCGCTGCGCGGACTGCACCTCCTGAGCGAACCGCCGCCGGAACTCCGCGTCCTCGCCGAACTCGGGCCGGATCACCTTGATCGCGACGGGCCGCCCGCCCGGCGTGTACGACAGATACACCTTGCCCATGCCGCCCGCGCCGAGCTTGGCGGCCAGCCGGTACCCGGCGATGGTGGTCGGGTCGTCGGCCGCGAGGGGCTGGAAGACCTGCGAGGCGTCGCCTCTGGCTGGCTGCTGACCGCTCATGAACTCGTAACTCCCCCGGAGAGCCGCTGCTGTAGAAACGGCACTTTATCCAAATCACCGGGGCACGGCGCCCCCTGAGCACCTATCGGACCCAGCGGGCCCAAGGGGTGTGCCCCCGCGGCCCCCACTCACCGGAAGACCGGATTCCCGTTGCCTGCTCCGGGCGCCTGTTTGATCATGGGCGGCCGGCGGTCCCGCGTACGGTGGCCGCCCCCGGACGAAAGGCCCCATGTGCGCAAGCTTGTCTACTACATCGCCGCGACCCTGGACGGCTTCATCGCCGGACCGGACGGCTCCGACCCCACCGGGCCCGACGGCTTCTGGCCCATCCCGGAGGACTACCTCAAGCACCTGATCGCCGAGTACCCGGAGACGCTGCCCGGCCCGGCGCGGGCCGCGCTCGGCGTGACGGCGGAGGGCACGCACTTCGACACGATCCTGGAGGGCCGCCGCTCCTATCAGATCGGCCTGGACGCCGGTGTGACGGACGCCTACCCGCACCTGCGCCACCTGGTCTTCTCCCGCACCCTCGGCGAGAGCCCCGACCCGGCCGTGGAGATCGTCGCGACCGACCCGGTGGCGCGCGTACGGGAGTTGAAGCGGGAGGACGGCAAGGACCTCTGGCTGGTCGGCGGCGGCGAACTGGCCGGGGCCCTCTACGGGGAGATCGACCGGCTGATCCTCAAGCTGAGCCCGACGACGATCGGCTCCGGCATTCCGCTGTTCGGCCGGAACGCGGCGTTCGAACCGGCGGCCTGGGCGCTCACGGACCACACGGTCCTGGGGAGCGGAGCGGCGTACGTGACGTACGAGCGTGCCGCCGCCGTCACCGGCTAGGCGCGGCCGGTACGGACACCGTCCGGCGGGGGTGGCGGCCCCCGCCGGACGGCACCGGGTCACGCGGTGGCGCAGGCCGCGCCGCTGAGGGTGAACGCGGCGGGGACGCCGTTCGTACCGTTCTGGCTGCCCGTGAAGCCCACGGTCACCGAACCATTCGGGGCGATCGTGGCGGTGTACGCGGCCGGCGCGATGCTGACCGAGGCGCCGGACTGGGTCGGCGTACCGCCCCACATGTTGGTGATGGTCTGGCCGTCGGCGAAGTCGAAGCCGAGCGTCCAGCCGTCGACGGCGGCGGTGCCGGTGTTGCGGATGGTGATCTCGCCCTGGAAGCCGCCCGGCCACTGGCCGACCACCTTGTACCCGACCGCGCAGCTGCTGGCCGGCGTCGTCGGGGCCTCGTCCGTGGTGACGCTCACGGCGGCCGACCGCGCCGAACGGTTGCCGGCCGCGTCCCGCGCGTAGACGGCGAAGGAGTACGCGGTGTCGGCGGTCAGCCCGGTGACGGTCACGCCCGTGGTGGCGGAGGAGGCGACCACGGTCTCCGCGGTGCCGCTGACGCGGACGACGTCGTACCCGGCGACGGCAACGTTGTCGGAGGAGGCGGCCCAGGTCAGCGTGGCGGAGGTGTCGGTCACGGCCGAGGCGGCCGGGGCGCCCGGAGCGGTGGGGGCCTCGGTGTCCTCCTCGGCGGGCCCGCCGTAGACCGTGGCCTCGCGGGAGGTCTGGGCGATGCCGTTCGCGCCGTGGAAGATGCGCTCGCCCCAGGGGCTGAGCCGCGCCGGGTCGAAGCCGATGGTCAGGTCGAGGATCGGGTCGGTGTTGCCGCTCCAGGACCAGGCGATCCAGCCGAGCCCGAGCCGCTGTGCCTCGGACATCATGGTGTCCTCGTCCGGGTCGCCGTACTGGTCGGCGGGCCCGCCGAACTCGCCGATGACCAGGGGCAGTCCGGCGTCCACGAAGGTGTTCAGGTAGTCGGTGACCTTCTGAGCGGTGTTGTAGACGCTGTACATGTGGATCGAGAAGAGCAGGTTGCCGGTGGTGTCGGCGTCGTAGACCGCCTGCGCGTTGTCCCGCATGACGTTCTGCCAGTCCTGGCCCCAGTTGGGCGCATCCACCATGATCGTGTGCGCGAAGCCGGCGGCGCGCAGCTTCTCGATCGCGGCGGTGGTGGGGGCGGTCCAGCCGGCCGGGTCCGTGTTGCCCCAGGGCTCGTTGCCGATGTTGATGACGATGTAGTCCTCCTGGCCGTCGAGGACGTCCTTGAGGCCGATCCAGTAGTCGGCCGCGTGGTCCAGCGTGCCGGCGGCGGAGTCCTCCCCGTACCCGGTGGTGTCGTGCACCTCCAGGACGCAGATCAGCCGGTTCGCCTTGCACTGCGCGACGACGGAGGCGACGTCGTCGGGCCCGTTCTCGCTCCAGCGGTAGCCGTCGGACAGCACGACGCGGACGGTGTTGGCCCCGGTCGCCTTGATGTCGGCCAGCGACTGGGTCTCGCCGGGGTACCAGGTGTGCGCGTGGTTGACCCCGCGCATGATGAAGTCGTTCCCGTTGCCCTCGACGAGCCGGCCGTCACTGATGTGCAGCCCGGTGGTGGCGGCGGTGTCGGCCGGGGCCGCCGGGGCGGGAGCGGCCTGCGCGGGGGATGCCTGTGCGGGGGTGAGGGCGCCGAGGCCGAGGACCCCGAGGAGGGTGGCCAGGACGGTGAGGATGACGGAAGCGGGGCGCTTCACGGCATGTCTCGCTGCGTAGCTCGCGGTACTCATTGCGGCTCCAGAGATGGGGGAGGAGGGGCGGCCACTGAGTGTGGGAGCGCTCCCACATGAGTGCGCAACCATGAAGCCATTCCGGTCAGGAGCACGTCAAGAGGTCGGACGACTTGGGGTAGGGCGGGGTGGGGGTGAGGGCGGGGGCGCCGGGGCGGGGCCTGCCGGTGGCCTACCAGGCGCCGTGGTGCTGCACGCCCAGGACGAGGGCCGCGACGGCGGTCGCGAGGAAGACGATCCCGCCGACGATGTTCCGGGAGCCGACCCGCAGGTGGGCGATGATCGCCCCGATGAAGTAGAGGACGAGTCCGGAGGCGGCGAGGGTGCCGAGCGCCGGCACGGCGAACCCGGCCGCCAGCCCGAGGGTCCCGGCGGCCAGCAACAGCCCGAGCACGGGCACGTACCTGCGCGGGATGCCCTTCATGTCGGCCTGCGTCTTGGGGTACTCGTGCCCGATGAGGTACGTCACGGCCGCGGCGCCGTTGAAGAGGATGCCGAGGGCGGTGACGATGAGGTAGGCGATACGCATGAGGGACTCCGGCGTGGCGAGATGTGGCGCTGTCGTCGTTTCACAGGGTCCGACGAAGTGGGCGGCCGTTTTGTGAGGTCGGGTCGCCGGAGGGGGAGTGGTCGGAGGGGTGGGGTGCGTATGGGGGGGCGGCGTGCGGGGCGGGGCTGGCGTACGGGCACGGGGTACGGGGACGGGAACGGAACCGGCGTACGGGGCGGGGTCGGCGTGCGGGGTGGCGGGAGCGGGGTGCTGGGCGGGGTCGGCGTGCGGGGCGGCGGGAGCGGGGTGCTGGGCGGGGTCGGCGTGCGGGGCGGCGGGAGCGGGGTGCTGGGCGGGGTCGGCGTGCGGGGCGGCGGGACCGGGGTGCTGGGCGGGGCGCTCGCCGGCCTCGGCTCGTCCGTCAGGTGAGCAGCTCCGCCAGCCGGTCCGCGAACGCCGTGATCCATTCCAGTTGCGGGCCGCCCCGAGCCACGCGGAAGCCGTGCCGGCGCGCCCAGAACGCGGCCTGCACCGCGTGCAACTGGGCCCAGCGGCGTACGCGTTCGCGGTCCAGCTCGGCCGCGTCCGCGTAGACGGCGATCACCCGGCGCACGGCCGCGTCCAGGTCGTCCGCTTCGGCGAGGGCGAACGCCCGCGACTTGAGCAGGGTGCCCGCGTCGTACGCCGGGTCGCCGACGTAGCCCTTGGGGTCGACGGCCAGCCAGGGCTCGCGTTCGGCGCGCAGGATGTTGCCGGCGTGCAGGTCGCCGTGGACCAGGGTGTCCGGCTGCTGTCGGGCGAGTTCCCGTACGGTCGCGAGGGCGGCCTCCAGCACGGGGCGCGGGAGCGCGTGCGTCAGCTCGGCGGCGTCCTTGCGCAGCTCGGCCTCCCACGCGTCGGCCTGGTCGCTGAGCCGGGGCAGCCCGGCCGGGGCGGGCACGGCCAGCCGCCGCCCGAGCCGCGCGGCGACGGCCACGACCTCGTCCCCCTCGGCGGCCCCGGCGAGCGTCACCGGCGTGGCCCGCTCCAGCAGCATCGCGTACCGGGCGTCGTCCCGCTCGTACAGCGTGACGGCCCCGCGCCCGCCCCACGCGACGAAGGCGTCGGGCTCGTGGTCGTTGCCGGGGTGCGGGAAGGACACCTTCAGCACGGCGGGCGGCGCCCCGTCCCGCCGTACGGGCACGATGATGCCGACGCCCCCGAACATGACCTCGCCGTCCGGCACACAGGTCCAGCCGTCGATCAACTCGGCCGCCAGCCCCGGCAGTTCCCGAAGCCAGGCGGCCCCGGCGTCCCCCTCGCGCGCAATGGTGGTCCGCGCGAACTCTTCCGGAATCACGATCATCCGGGCACCTTACGCCGGGGGTCGGCGGGGCGGGGGTGCGTACATGGTTGAGGTGGAGGCCGTGCGGACGGCATGGTCACACGGGGGCGCCCTCCGGCACCCCTCGCCGCGACCCGAGGAGCGCCGCACCGCCATGACCGTGACCATCCGCCCCGCCCACCCGGACGACGTCCCCGCCCTGGCGGAGCTGATCGAGGAGATCGAGCGCTTCTACGGCGGGACGGCCCTTCAGCCCTTGCCGGAACGCCGCACCCAGACGAAGGAGGCCCTGTTCGGCCCGCAACCCCTGGCCCACGCCCTGGTCGCGGCCACGGACGACGGCCGACTCGCGGGCCTGGCCGCGTACTCGTTCCTGTGGCCGGCGCGGGGGACGACCCATGCCCTGTTCCTGAAGGAGCTGTACGTACGCGACGCGTGGCGCGGCGAGGGAGTCGGCGCCCGCCTGATGGCCGGACTGCGCGAAGTGGCGTCGGCGCGGCCGGGGTGCAGCCGGGTGGAGTGGATGGCGGACACGAACAACCCGCCCGCACGACGCTTCTACGAGAGCCTGGGCTTCAAGGAACTGGACGGCAAGGTGGTGTACCGGGTGGGGTCGGGGGAGTGAGGCGGGGAGCGCTTCCCATCGGCCGTCCACGTCAGGGGAGGTGGTAGGTGACCACGGCACGAGCCGGCACGCGGAGGGAGAGGTTGTCGGCGGGGGATCGTTCGACCATGACGCTGACGCGGTGGCCGGCCGCGCTGGTGGAGCCGTAGACCCAGACGGGGCCGCGCAGGGGCGAACCGCACAAGCCATCGGGCAGCGCGATCTCGTCCTCGGCGTCCGCCTTGGAGCCGTACTCCTGGTCGAACAGGGGCGCGTCGTCGGGGAGTACACCGGCACGGTGGAGGTAGTCGGCGACCTGGCCGCTGGTGAAGGTGACCTCGGCGATGCCGTTCCGGGTGTAGTAGTGGACGTCGGAGGCGCCGGCGGGTATCGGCGCACCTCCGGCAGAGATGACCTGGGGAAGCTGCGTCTGACTGCCGTCGCACGCACGGGAGTCCCCGAAGGGATGGAACAACCGGTCCTGGAACAACCAGACGAAGCCCCCCGCCCCGGCAACAAGCACAACCACCGCAACGGCCAGCCAGGACAACCGCCGCCGCACCCCCTGCGGTGTACCAGACATGAACTTCCCCCTCATACATGATCGGACAGGCCACCGCAGCCTAGGCTGACGGAGAGACAATCAACCCAACGACCGCGTCACGATGGCGGACCCGAACGGTGAGCGGGTTGGCCTGGTATGCATAGGAGCGAGATGTTGGGCCTGATATGCCGGAGTCTGTGAAAGTGGTCAGTTTCTACGCGACGCCGGGATAAACGCCCAGGTCACGAAGAGTGCTCCCCGCACATGCGGGGATGGTCCCGATCTGACGGTGTCGATGGGGCCGCGCCGGGGCGTGCTCCCCGCACACGCGGGGATGGTCCCCGGAAGTGCTGGTCAACATACGCCAGGGTGAGGTGCTCCCCGCACACGCGGGGATGGTCCCACCACCATGGGAGGGACGCTCGCGGACGCGGTGTGCTCCCCGCACACGCGGGGATGGTCCCGGTGTGGGAGGGGCTCCCCCACGAGGTGATAAGTGCTCCCCGCACACGCGGGGATGGTCCCACCGCAGACGAGAGGAGGCTCTCCCGGCTCACGTGCTCCCCGCACACGCGGGGATGGTCCCGACATGCCCGGCCGCACGCAGGTCGAGGTCGTGTGCTCCCCGCACACGCGGGGATGGTCCCGACGACGTCCGTTCGCCCGGTCAGACCGGCAAGTGCTCCCCGCACACGCGGGGATGGTCCCTTCACGTTGCGCTCCGACATGACCGTCGAGCTGTGCTCCCCGCACACGCGGGGATGGTCCCGCGTACTACCAGTCGATCGAGGGTGGCTCGAAGTGCTCCCCGCACACGCGGGGATGGTCCCGTCGTCGCTCCCGCGCGTCTCACCGGCGACAAGTGCTCCCCGCACACGCGGGGATGGTCCCGGCCGGCCCGACGAGTACGCCTCGACTCCGATGTGCTCCCCGCACACGCGGGGATGGTCCCTCTTCACCATGTTCGGAGTCTGACCATGAACCACTGGCTCGCGTGCTCCCCGCACACGCGGGGATGGTCCCCGCTTCATGTCCCCCACCGTGGCGGCGATTCCGTGATCCCCGCACACGCGGGGATGGTCCCGCGTTCTCGGCGGCGAACTCGTGGGCGCCGAAGTGCTCCCCGCACACGCGGGGATGGTCCCGACGGACGGTCTAGCGTGGACATGCTGTGAACGTGCTCCCCGCACACGCGGGGATGGTCCCGTGCTCTCCGCAGTGCTCCAGCTCCAGCGCGAGTGCTCCCCGCACACGCGGGGACGGTCCCGAAGTTGTCGCTAGCATCTTCGAACCCCTCCGGTGCCCCCCCGCACTCGCGGGGATAGTCCCCTCGCGGTGGCGCCCACGGACGGGCCGCAGCTGTGCTCCCCGCACACGCGGGGATGGTCCTGTGTTCCGGAGGCTTTTGGCGTGAGTGGGGTCACACGTCTTGGGGCGTCGGCTGCTTGCAGGCGGAGAGGAATACCTGCCATGCCGGCCCGGAGAACTCCAGAGGGTGCCGGGAGAGGTCCTTGGAGTCTCGGACGTGCACGGTGGACGCAGCTGCTCGGGCCTCCACACAAGCGTCCTCGAAGTTGCCGCTGTAGGTGCTCTTGCGCCATTCGCTGGGCGACAGTGCCATAGGGGCCTCCCGGGTATGCGGGGAATGCGGCAGATCGCTCACTGCCACACGGAAGTGTAGGACCCATGGCCTGAACCCAAGGGGGAAATGATGCCAAGCAAGGCTCGGGGGACAGTCGCCGGGATGGCCGCCACGAGCAGGCCCGCGCTCTGTTCAACGCGCTGATCTCCGCGTACAGCGCCCGAATCGGGGCAGCACCGGCCCAGGGAGCCGCCCAGGAGTTGCGGGCGGAGCGCGCGCTCCTTCTGGCCGAGCGGGACGGCCTGTCCGCCGACGACTGGGAACGGATCGAGGAGATCCTCCGGGAGACCCCGGGGGAGCTGGCCGCGATCCGCAGCATCAAGGGAACGGGTGAGTGACCCCGTCACGCGTCACCTGACCGACAGTCAAATGGAAGAGATGTTCCAGGAAGACGTACGTCCTGGCCTTGCCCGTCACACCTCCCGCGACGCGCCCCGCCCAGCCTGATCCTGTTCGGCGGGCCCCAGGGATCAGAAAGCATCTGCGCGGCACCTGGTCGCCGAGCAACTGGGTGCCACGGACATCGTCTTCTACGACGGGGACGACCACTACACCTTGCACCCCCACTACGACGGCCTGGCCAGGAGCACGGTGTGCTGGAGGCCGCGTGTCTGTGCGGGCCCGAAACCAACCGACTCCGAGCGATGATCCTGGACCAAGGTCATCTCGCGGCGGCTCGACATCATGCTGATCGGCCCGTGCACGAACGAGGAGTGCACCCTGGCCCGGATCGCCGAGTTGTGCTCCCCGCACGCGCGGGGATGGTCCCGGCTACCCGGTCTACGACTGGCGCGTCGAAAAGTGCACGGCGACGGCCTGCACGGCGAGGTACGCCGCCTCCCCGCCGAGCCCGACACCGACGCGCCACGTACCGGACACCGCCCCCGCCCCCCGGTGGGCTACGCTGTGCGGCCATGAACACCGGGACGGCATCGCGCCACACACGGATTGGCGACCCGGTGCCCTCCTGAGCGCCGTGCGGGCCGACGCGCGCCCGCCCCTCGGCCAAGGGCCCCGCGCCGCCGCACGGGCACCGCCTCCGTCGTGTTGATCGCAGGCTCAACACATCAACCACGACAGGAGACTTCATGCCCACCAAGACACTGCGGATTCCCACCCCGGACGGCCAGGCCGATGCCTTCGCCGCGTTCCCCGATCGCGGCGAACGGCACCCAGGGGTGCTGATGTACGCGGACGGCTTCGGCATCCGGCCCGTGGTGCGGGAGATGGCCCTCGAACTGGCCGGCCACGGGTACTACGTGCTCGTCCCCAACTTCTTCTACCGGAACGGCCCGGCACCGGTGATCGAACTTCCCGAGCACATCGGGGAGAAGGAAAGGCCCGCGCTCATCGCCCAGTTGATGCCCTTGATCGAGGCGCACACCACCGAACGCATCCTCAGCGACGCCCACGCCTACCTCGGCTTCCTCGCCGCTCAGCCCGAGGTCGGCGCCGGACCGGTCGGGGTCACCGGCTACTGCATCGGCGGCCTCCTGGCGACGCACACCGCCGCGGCCCACCCCACCCAGGTGGCCGCCCTCGCCGCGTTCCACGCCCCGGTGGGCGCGGCCGGGCCGGACGCCTTCGCGGCGATCACCGCCCAGGTCCACTTCGGCCACGCCGAGGACGACCTGACACCGCAAGTCCTTGGCGAGCTGAACCAGGCCCTGGACGCCGCGAAGGTCGACTACACCTCCGAGATCTACCCCGGCACGGCCCACGGGTTCACCATGTCCGACACCGACGTCTTCGACCCCGCCGGGCTGCAACGTCACTGGGACCGCCTGCTGCCCCTCCTCGACCGCACACTGCGCAACGGCTGAGCGGCCGGGCAACGGCCGGACCAGCCTGGAACGCCCTGGTCCGGCCCCCCCGTACGCACCTGGCGGCCCCGCCCCACCAGCACCCGGCCTCGGCCCGGACGGAGCCCCCGTACCCTGACCCCATGTCACCCCACCTCACCCTCGGCCCCCTCGCCTTCCTGCCCGACGAGATCGCCGACGTAGTCGATCTCTACGCCGGCAACCCCGCCTACTGGCAGGCGGCCGGCGAGCACGACCCCGAGCACATCGAGGCCGCGAAGGTGGAGGCCGATCTCCGGGCGGAGGCTGCCGTGGAGGGCGGGGAGGTGTTGCTCGGACGGGACGAGGAGGGGCGAGTCGTCGGAATCGTCTGCCTGCTCGCGCGACACCCGGTGGACGGCCTGCCCTGGATCGGGCTGCTGATGGTGAGCGGGGACTCCCACCGTACGGGCATCGGCCGGCAACTCGTCGCCCTCATCGAACAGCGGTACCGAGCCGAAGGCCGACGCGGCCTTCGGCTCGCCGTGCTGGAGAACAACCCCGACGCCGTCGCCTTCTGGCACTCCCTCGGCTGGCGCGAGATCGACCGGCGTACCGACAGGGCCCACGGCCGCCCATGCATCGTCATGCACAAGCCGCTCACATAGGGCTGTCCGCGATCGGGGGCGCGACGGTGGCGCCTCAGACGTCCCCGAACTCACCGGCCGGAGCCCCGGCCCAGCGTACGAACGAGGCGAATGTGTCGGCGGAGACGGTTACAACCGGTCCGCCGTCCTGCTTGGAGTCCCGCATGGGGACGGCCCCGGCAAGGTTCGCCGCGACCTCGATGCAGTCGCCGCCGTTCGAGCTGTACGAGGACTTGTACCAGCCTGGGGCGACCATCACACGTGCCCCTTTGTGTCCGGCCGGGCACGTCAGGAGAGCGGCGCCTCCGGCCTGACCTCGTACGCGCGCACGTGCTGGCTCCACGTGCGAGCGGCGTGAACGCGTCGGTAGAGACGGCACCGCTGAGCCAGCGTCTGCTTGAAGTCACGGGCCGGTGCACCGCGTGGCGGCACGCCTGACGTGGTGGCTGCCACTCCCGGCATCGGACCCGGTCAGCGGCGGCGGCAGTCACGAGATGCCCCTTCGTAACTGGCTGATCATGGCCACCGACGCTGTCGGGGACAGTGCCTCGCCCTGAAGTTGGTGATAGGCGGTGAGCATGGGCACCACGAGCGAAGACTCGCGTTCGAGATATCCCTGAACTTCGGATTCGGCATACGCCACGACGGATCGGTCAGCGAGTGTGAGCAGATTGACGGGTAGATGGAATGCCCGCCGTTCTCCCAGGGAGAATGGCGCTACATGAATGAGCCAGTTGGGTAGCGCGGCCAGCTCTTCCAGCCGAAGCAGCTGGGCGTTCATGACCTTCGATCCGCCAATGGCTTGGTGGAGGCAGCTTTCGTCCAGGACGACAAACATCATGGGCGGCCGGGGCCTCACCAGCGCGGCCTGCCTCTCCAGCACAAGCGAGACGCGCTCCTCGGCCTGCTCGGCAGTGACGGAACCGCGTTGTACGTAGCTGCCGTTCAAGGTCCGAGCGTATTCAGGGGTCTGCATCAGGCCGGGGACGAGGGAAGGTTGGAAGAGCCGGATCTCTACGGCCCGGCCCTCGTATCCCACGTACTCGGGGAAGCCCTCCAGCAAGCTGCCGTGCTTGATCTTGCGCCATTCACGCTCGAAGGAGTCGAGCGTGCCGGTCAGGCCGAATGCGGCGTCAGCCTTCCGGGAGAAAAGGAGGGTCGCGGGCTTGCGACCTGTCTCGATTGCCGAGACGTGGCGTCCGCTGCATCCGACCGCACCGGCGAAGTGATCCTGGGTCCAGCCGCGTGCCTCACGCAGCCTGCGTAAACGCGCGCCATAAGCCGCCTGCGGCGAAGAGTTCGGATTCAGCTTCTTGATGTTGACCAACGTGCCCTCCCTAACCGCTACATTGCCACGTTGCTCTCCTCGCCGAGGCTAGGTCACCCTGGGCGCTCCTGGTAGTGGAAAGGCTACGGAGGGACACGAAAGCGTGCCTGTGAACGAGCATGAACCCGCCCCGGCCCCCGGCCCTCTCTTTGCCTGCGCCGGCGGCAGCGCCCCGGATCGCGGGCTGCGGCGAGGGCCGGACCTCTCCCGCTACGCGTCGCTCGCGGCGTATCCGCCGTGCCGGTGCGGGGCGGCGATCTGTCCGGACGCCCCGCCGCCACCGGAGCCGCCCGACCCGGAGACCGACGCGACGGAACGGGTGGACGGCATCCGCGCACGCGTACGGGAGACGAACGCGATGCGCGCCAAGTACCGCCTGTAGAAGGCCCGTACGGCGCGCCGACAGCACACACGGAGAGAGGACGGAACCGACGATGAACAGCACGCACACGAGCACGAGCACGAGCGCTGCGGGCGGGCGGACGGTACGGGAGTACCCGACCCGCGAGGAGGTGGGCTACGCGCTCACCACGGGCGGCGTCCTGAAGGCGGCCTGGCTCGACGCCTATGCGCGAGTGCCCCGCGAGGCGTTCCTGCCGGACACGATCTGGCCGTTCGACATGGCGGCCGGGAAGGCGATCCACGTATCGCGGTCCGAGGACGCGGAGGCGTGGCGGGGGTACGCGCACGCGGACGTGCCGATCGTGACGCAGTGGGACGACGGTCGCCACGCGGGCCGCGAACCCGGCAATGTGCCGACGTCCTCGGCGTCGATGCCGAGCGTGGTGTTCCGGATGCTCGACGCCCTGCGGGTGGACGACTACTGCCGTGTCCTGGAGATCGGCACGGGCACGGGCTGGAACGCGGCGCTCCTCGCCCACAAGGTCGGCGAGGAGAACGTGGTGACCGTGGAGGTGGACGAGGGGGTGGCGGCTCGCGCGCGGAACACCCTCGCCCACTACTTCGGGATGCCGGTGGACGTTCTGCACGGGGACGGCCGTGCGGGGGCGCCGGGACGCGGGGTGTTCGACCGGGTCATCGCGACGTGCGGGGTGCGCTCGATCCCGTACGCGTGGATCACGCAGACGCGCCCCGGCGGCGTCATCGTGGCGCCGTGGGGTACGGCGTTCACGAACGCCGACGCGCTGGTACGACTCCGGGTGGGGCCGGAGGGGGAGAGCGCGAGCGGCAGGTTTCTGGGCCCGGTCGAGTTCATGAAGCTCCGGGCGCACCGGACGGCCCCGCTCGACCATGAGGCGTACGCACATCAACTCCCGGCGGTGCCTGCGGCGTTGGTTCCGGCGGATGCGGTGAGGGCCCTGGCGGACGCGGACCGGTTCGACGCGCTGCCCTTCGCCCTGGGGCTGCGCGTACCGCACTGCTCGTACGTGGCCGCGCCGGCGCGCGGCGACACCCGGCCCCACTGGCTCTACAGCCGCAGGGACCGCTCCTGGGCGTGCGCGCTGCTGACGGACGGCGAGGACACGGCCCGCGTATGGCAGCACGGCGGCCGGCACCTGTGGGACGAGGCACGGGCCGGCTTCGAGTGGTGGGTGGCGCAGGGGCGTCCGGGCTGGGAACGCTTCGGCCTGACGGTGAACGGGGAGGGGGAGGGGGAGGGGGAGCGGGTCTGGCTGGACGAGGAGGGGCGCGGTTTGTGAGGCGGGGGTACGGGCATGGCCGCACGGCCTGCTCCCTGCGCGTACGGGGATGGCCCCAGGGCATGGCCCCAGGGCGTCAGCCGGAATGTGCCGGGCGATGATCGGTTCCCCGCCGGACGCGGGGGTTGCCCGAAGGTGGACGAGGCCCGCCGCCTCGCCAAGGAGTGCTCCCCGCGTGTGCGGGGATGGCGTGGGCCCGCGGGCCCCGGCCGGTCAGCGGGTACGCGCGTACGCCACTGCCGTGAACGCGGCCCGCTCGTTACACGGAGCGGTCCCACCACCTTGCGGTCGAGCGGTGGAGGAGGGCGGCAACGGGCGGTCGGCTCCCAGGTCCGTGCGGTGCGCGGGTAGTTGCGTACGGCGGGCGGGGTGCCGGGCTCTGTGTAACAGGTCTGTCAGGGACACGTTCCAGCGGCGCGCGATCGGAACGAGGCGGGTTGAGGCCCTGTCCTAATGATCAACAGCGCACCACCTCCCACATCACAGCAAGGAAGACCCGATGCACGCTCAGCCGAAGCTGACGAAGAAGCTGACCCTCGCCGCCGTGGCCGTCCTCGCGGGCCTGAGCCTGACGGCCTGCCAGGACGACAGCACCGACGCGGCCTCGCCGCAGGGCGCCGCGTCCTCCCCCGCCGCCGAGGGCTCGGCGGCTTCCTCGGGCACCACTGGCGGTAACGGTGGCGCCGCCACGGACGGCGGCGGCACGAGCGGCGGCTCCACGGGCGGCGACTCCGGCAGCGATTCCGGGAGCGACAAGGGCAGCGGCGGCGGCCAGATCAACACCGGGCCGTGCAAGACGGCCAACCTCACGATCACCGCCCATCACGGGATGGCTGAGGGGGACGTCCTGGTCAGCATGAAGAACGAGAGCGACGCCTGCTCGCTCAAGGGCTTCCCCGGCGTCGACCTGAACACGTCGGACGGCGACACGTTCAGCGCTGACCGCAGCGCGAACACGCCGCAGGCGGTTGTGCTCGGCGGCGGCGAGACGACCCACTTCATGCTCCACACCCCGCCCAACAACACCGGCGGCACCGGCCTCCGCATCGTCTCCATCGTCGTGACCCCGCCGAACGAGACGCATTCCAAGACACTCCGCATCGGCCTCAGCCTCCCGGTGACGGAGGCCGGTTCGGATTCCGGTCCGGGCGTCACGGTCGAGCCTGTCGGCTACGGCAAGCAGTGAGGTGTGTCCTCTCCCGAAGGGAGAGGACGACCCCCGGCTTTCACGCCGCCCGCTCGGCGCCGAGCGGGCCGTACCCTGCGAGGGGTGGGTGCGGGGTGCCGGACTACTGGGGCGGTCGGCATCTGCAGCCAGGCGACGTAAACCCGCAGGCTGCAGAGCCTGCTCCCCGCGCACGCGGGGATGGTCCCGCCCCAAGGGCGCAGCTGGCGCCTTCAGCGGTCCGTTCTGCGTGTGGGATGTTCGGCACGGCGCCAGCGGGTCATCGCGGAGCGGATCGTTGTAGTAGGCATAGGCGCAGGACGGCCCCCAACCACACGCTCTCCGGCGGTGTGTACGCGTTGAGTCACAAAGCACTTGGCACCCGCCAACCAGCCATAACGGCCGGTTTACGATGCACCGATGCTGCCCTTCGCACCGCCGCAGATACCGGCGAACGAACTCAGGCCCGGCCGCTTTTGGTACGCCATAGCGGCCGCGATCGTAGTGGTGCTGGTCGCCTTGGGCGTGGTCGTCGGGGTGTACCAGTTCAAGGGCGTGACCGACGCCGTGGACACCCACCACAGGTTCGCCAACGGCGAGACCGTCTCCCTCCAGCTCGGACCGGACAGCGACAAGTCGATCTGGATCAAGAACCGTGGGCCGTCCGACGACCAGGAGTGCAGCATCGCCGGACCGGGCGATCCCAGCCTCGGCGGTCCGGGGATCGACTTCTACTGGACCCGCGACGAGACCTGGAACCCGCTCTTCGCCCTGGAAGTGAGCCAGGCAGGCACGTACGAGGTCACCTGTGAGTCCAAGGGACTGTCGGAATACGCAGTTGGGGACTCCGGTGGATTCGTTGAGTTCATGCGCGGCTCGGTTCTGGCGATCGTGCTCCCGATGTGCGGGTTCGGCATCGGCCTGACCATCGTGATCGTCGTCGCCGTCCGCCGCAGCGACCACCGCAAGCGCCTGCGCGCCGAACGCTACGCCCCCGGCCCCGGCGATGCGCGCCACACCGCAGCCTGAACGAGCGGAGGCCCACGGGACGGGTGCCGCGGTGCGCCCGTCCCAGGCACGGTGTGATGGAGCCGCGGGCGTCGGCCGTCCGGGATGCCCTCGCCGCAGGCGCCGAGTTGGCAGCGAAACGCTTCCCGCGCGACGATGCAACGATGGAGCCGTGACTCGGCCTACCAGGAATGCCTGCTGTGGGAATTTTGACTGCTATGCCGGTTTCGGTGAAAGTGGTCAAAATCCGGGTTCCCACGATACAAACAAGCAGGTCACGCACTCTGCTCCCCGCGCACGCGGGGATGGCCCCGCGTTGGCGCCGATCACCTGGACCGGGGCCGTCTGCTCCCCGCGCACGCGGGGATGGCCCTGCCTTGGCCGCAGCAGCCGTGAAGTCCTGCTGCTGCTCCCCGCGCACGCGGGGATGGCCCCTCCCGAATACATCGGGGACTGCTTGGGGTCGCCTGCTCCCCGCGCACGCGGGGATGGCCCCTCGGCATCACAGACCCAACCGCCCGCGCGGTATCTGCTCCCCGCGCACGCGGGGATGGCCCCGCCGTGGCCCTGGACGGGGTTCTGCTGGCCTACTGCTCCCCGCGCACGCGGGGATGGTCCCGCGGTGATGGGCTCGCCGTCGCAGGTCGTCACCTGCTCCCCGCGCACGCGGGGATGGTCCTGAGTCTTGGTCTGAGCTGGATCAAGACGACCACTGCTCCCCGCGCACGCGGTGATGGTCCCAGGCGCTCGGCAGGGACGGGCGCCCGACCGCGCTGCTCCCCGCGCACGCGGGGATGGTCCCCCGCCCCGACCAGCGGTGATGAGGCCTCACTGCTGCTCCCCGCGCACGCGGGGATGGTCCGGAGGCGGAGTCGTTGTGCGGCGGTGGTGTCGTCTGCTCCCCGCGCACGCGGGGATGGTCCCGCGCCACTTCTCGACGGTGCGGGTGTGGTCGCCTGCTCCCCGCGCACGCGGGGATGGTCCCGCTCATCCGTGGCGCCCGAGTTCTCGTTCGCTCTGCTCCCCGCGCACGCGGGGATGGTCCCGAGGCCCGCGTCCGCGCCCTCGCCGAGGTCCGCTGCTCCCCGCGCACGCGGGGATGGTCCTGCCACGGCCGCCGACCGCGGCCCCGGTTCCTGCTGCTCGCCGCGCACGCGGGGATGGTCCCCCCACCAGTGGTCAGGTTCAGTATGGACAGTCCTGCTCCCCGCGCACGCGGGGATGGTCCCTTCCCGGCCGACGTCGGCGGCCGGTCGGCTGGCTGCTCCCCGCGCACGCGGGGATGGTCCCGCGATCGACACGGCGGGCGGCCGCGACTCCGGCTGCTCCCTGCGCACGCGGGGATGGTCCCCGGAACTGGGCGCGCTCGGCGAGGTACATCTGCTGCTCCCCGCGCACGCGGGGATGGTCCCGCGGGGGACGACATCCGGCCGGGGATGCAGGACTGCTCCCCGCGCACGCGGGGATGGTCCCCGGAAGTACAGCAGTGGTGCTGCCGTCCTCTCCTGCTCCCCGCGCACGCGGGGATGGTCCCAGGTACACGGAGAGTCGGTCATCGGGGTGTCGGTCACGGTGCTGCTCCCCGCGCACGCGGGGATGGTCCGCGACGGTCGACGATCGTCTGCATCGGCGCGTGTTGCTCCCCGCGTCTGCGGGGATGGCCCCAACGCCCCAACGGGGCCCTGGGAGAAGTCGTTCCCCCGCGCTTCCAGCCCTCCGTCAACGGGGCCGTCCACCGGCCCCAACTCCCGCTGGCCGACGTCCGTTGCCCCGCCCCGCTACCGTGATGCCGTATGAGCGATACGCACACGCACGCGCCCGTCGACATCACCGCCGACCTGATTCGCGATCTTCTCCGTGACCAGCATCCCGATCTTGCCGAGCTTCCCCTGTGCCTTGGTGCGCGGGGGTGGGACAACCAGTTGTGGCGTCTGGGGGACGAGCTGGCCGTGCGGTTGCCGTGGGCGACGGCGGGGGCGGACGAGTTGCTGCTCAAGGAGCATGCGTGGGTGCCCCGTCTCGCCCCGGACCTTCCGCTGCCGGTTCCCGTGCCGCAGCGCCTGGGCGTGCCGTCCGAGCGGTTTCCGCGGAGCTGGCTGGTCACCACGTGGGTGCCGGGCGAACCCGGTGACCGGGTTCCGGTGACGCGGGGCGAGGAGGCGGCCGACGCGCTGGCCGGGTTCCTCACGGCGCTGCACCGGCCGGCTCCCGCCGGGGCGCCCGAGGGCCGGGGGCGGGGCGGGCCGCTGGCCCCGTACGGGAAGCACTTCGAGCAGATGCTCGCCTCCGTCACCGAGCGAGGTCTCGTCCCCGACCCGGACGGTATTCGCGCGGTCTGGGAGGACGCGGCCGCAGCCCCCGACTGGGCGGGGCCGGCGATGTGGGTGCACGGGGACCTGCATTCCGCCAACGTGCTGACAGCAGAAGGCACGTTCTGCGGCGTCATCGACTTCGGCGACCTCTTCGCCGGCGACCCGGCCTGCGACCTTGCGGCCGTGTGGAACCTGCTTCCGGAGGGGGTCGCCGACCGCTTCCACGCCGCCTACGAACCGGCCCCCGACGTGGCGACTCTGCGCCGCGCGCGGGGATGGGCGGTCCTGCGTGGGATGTCCGGGTTGCTGATCGGGGACGACGGTGATCGCGGTCTGTCCAACGGGAAGCCGACGTGGGGCCCGCCGGCGCGGGTCGCGCTGGAGCGGCTGGTGGCGACTGCCGGGCGGCGAGGCCGTAGCGGGTGTGGCCGTTCCCGTATCGCCGGATGCGCCGTGAGCACGGGGAAGCGGCCCGAGTAGCGTTCCCCCTGAGCCACCAACCCGCCGACCGGCAGGGGCGGATGGACGTGTGCCACCGCAGGGCCGGTTGCCGGTTCGGCGGTACGGGGAGGGGCGGGGGCGGCCATGGCCGAGGGCGACTGGGACGACGACAGCGCGTACAAGGACGCCGTCCAACGTGCCGAACGCACAACACGGTTCGGCTGGCTGACGATCGGGGCCACGGTGGGCACACTCGGCTGCGCCCTCCTCGCGGCCATTGGCGCGGTGGCGGTGATCGTCGTCCTGGCCGCCTACGCGTACATCGAGGCGCGAGGGTAGGGCGTACGGCCAAGGCGGACCGGGGGAGGGGCAGCGGGTCCTCCCCCGGAGCCCGTCTACTCGGGCCAGCCCCGTTCCGGCGGGCAGCCGTACCGGCCCCACCGCTCGGCGCCCTGCGCGGGCGGTACGGCCGGGCCCTCAAGCCCACGCACCCGAGCGGGCCTCAAGCCCTACAACGCCCGCCGGCCCTCAAACCCACAACGGACCGCGGCGCGCTCAGCCCCCGTACGGCCCCATCCCCTGGCTCTGCGCGTGGTTGTGCGCGAGGCCCTGGGCGTACCCCTGCTGTGCCGCCCCGCGACCTGCGGCGCCCTGCTCGCCGGAGCCGCCTCGCCGGCGCAGCACGAGCAGACACGCGACGAGGACCACGGCGACAACTGCCACGACGGTTACGGCTACGACCATGATGTTCCCCGTTCCACAGGAGCGACCGCGTCCCGGCCCCCGCTGGTTTCTCCCATCGTCGCTCCTCAGCGACCCGAACGGAAGGGCGATTCCGGCCCGATCACGCCCCCGCTCCCCTCAGAACCCGTGGTCGGGCCCGCTGAGGGACGCGGCGAACGAGGCGAGCGCCGTGAAGTCGTCGTCGCGCAGCCCGACGCGCGGATTGACGTGATGGAGGCGCGCGGGGGCCGTGTGGTGAGCATGTACGTAGGTCTCGTCGGCGTCGCTCTGCTCGTCGTCCACCCAGGCGAAGGGGCGGTCACCGGCGTACGCGAGCAGCGCTTCGGTCTTCCAGTGCACACCGTCGGACCGCTCGCGGAACAAGGCGTCACCGAAGTCCACGAACGGCAGCGCGGGCAGGCCGATCACCGGCCCGATCCACCGGTTCGCCTCGTCCATCCAGGTGGTGGCCCAGCACAGCTCGTACCCCAGCGCCAGCAGGGCCGCCCCATGACCGGGGTTGAGCCGGACCCGCAGCGGCTTCCCGCGCCGCAGCAGCCCGCTCGGCCCCGAGCCGCCGCCGTCTCTACCGGGACCCGGGACCCGGATCGTCGTATAGCCCTCGGGCCGCCTTTCGGGCTGGGCGGCGTACGGGTTCAGCGGCCCGTCCACATCGAGGAACAGCAAGGGCCGCGCCATCGTGCGTAACCCCCTGTCCGCTCCGCCGTGCGGTCGTCGCGATGCCGGAGCATATCGCCGGGCGGTGGCGGGAAAGGGGCTCTTCCGCCGGGCACGGGCGGGGCAGGATCGCGGGGCGTTCTTGTGGCGGCGAATCCTTTTCGGGGCGCGCGTCTCCTATATAGGTGTGCCGACGGACGTCTGCGTGAGTGGAGGAGGACTCGTGATCGTGGGAATCGCCATCGCCGCCGGGGCCGTGCTGCTGTGTACGTGCGGCTACTTCGTCGTACGCAGGAGGAGGCAGGGCCGTGGCTGACTCGTCCTGGCCCGGTGAGCAACTGGTGGTCGCGGCGCGGGACGGGGACGTCGACGCGCTGACCGCGCTGGTGTCGGGGGCGCATCCGAACGTACGGCGCTTCGCGCGCTCCCTCTGCGCCTCGCCGGAGGACGCCGAGGACGCCGCGCAGGAGGCCCTGATCATCCTCTACCGCAAGATCGGGATGCTCCGGGCGTCGGGGGCGCTGGCCTCGTGGATGTTCCGGATCGTCCGCAACGAGTGCCTGCGGCGGGCACGGGCGATGCGGGCGCCGGTGGCGCTGCCGGAGGATGCGCAGGGTTCCGTTCCCTCTTCCTATGCGCCCGCCTTCGGGGCCGCGTCCGCCTCCGCCGAGGACGAGGTGCTGCGGCGGATGGAGGCCGCCGAGGTGGCGGCGGCCATCGCGGCGCTGCCCGCCGATCAGCGCCGGGTCCTGATCATGCGGGACGTCCAGGGCTACAGCGGGCGCATGGCCGCCGAGGCGCTGGGCCTCAGCACGGCCGCCATGAAGTCGCGCCTGCACCGCGCCCGCACCGCGGTCCAGCGATCCCTCCGCCCCGTATCCGAACCCGAACCCACACCTGGAGGTGCCCATGACGACGCGGACCGGGGCCGGCGGCCCTGACTTCGCGAGCGTGACCCTGCCCCGTCATCTGGCCCGTGGCGCGGCCGGGTTCGGCGGCCTGGTCGGCGCGTTCGCGCTGCTTCCGCTCACCGGCCCGCTCAGCCTGCTGCTCCTGCCGGCGGGCCTGCTCGCCCTGCGCGGCTGCCCTCTGTGCTGGACCATCGGCCTCGCCCAGACCCTCTCCCGCGGCCGCCTCCGCCGCGACTGCGAGACGGGGGAGACGGGGGAGTGCCGGCTGCGGGTGGGGGACGGGGGGTAGAGGGCGGACCGGGGCCGCCCCGTTCGCAGGGCGGCCCCGGTCGGCTCAGCGCAGTGCCTCGTGGAAGAACCCTATGGACGGGTCCTCCGGCGTGCCGATCAGCAGAGCGCGGTCCAACAGGCCGTTGTTGTGCTCGCAACTGGTCTCCGGCAGGAGCACGCACGCGTGGCAGGCGGCCAGATTGATGCCGCCCACACCGCTGCCGGTGGACTCCACGCACAGGGGATCGGCCGAGCACCACTGGGCGCGACGCAGAGCCGAGTGCAGGGCGGGTTCCAGCCGGTCGGGCTCCCCCTGCGCGACCAGGCCGCCGAGGCTTCCGGCGGAGTCGCTGGTGGCCGTGCAGATGAGGAGTCCGGCCATCGAATCGTCCGCGTACAACCGCTCCCGGAGGGAGGCCGCCGGGTAACCGCCGTCCAGGCTCCACTCGTTGATCAGCGCGTGGGCCAGCGTGTGCAGGAGCACCATGCGGGCGTCCGCCGGGGAGTCGGGCACGTTCGCGGGGTCCTGGGCGCGCTCGCGCAGCATCCGGACATGGTTGGCGCGGATGCGGTCGGCACGGGCGGCCACGGCGGCACTGCGCGCCCAGTCGTCGAGGCGCTGTTCGTCCAGGCGCAGGAAGACGCCCTCGCCCTGGACCTCCATGGCCGGGAGCCAGTCCATCGGGGCGAGCGACAGTGCCGCCTCGTGGACGTCGGTGTGTGTCTCCGGTGTGTCGACGCGGGAGAACGCCTTCAGGGCGCGCACTTCCCGCAGTCGCTTGACCAGCATCGGCCCCGTCACCCCGTAGGGGGTCAGGATCGCTTCGGAGGAGCGGGGCGGCTCGCAGACGAACTGGTCCTCGTGGTCCGTCTCGCCCTCCGGCCTGCCCGCGACCAGCCGCTCGTACTCCTGCTTGCGCAGAGCGACGTACGCGCTGTCGACGCCCTTGTCCTCCTCCGACGCGTCGTCCTCGTGGTTCTCCGCCTCCAGGAGGGCCATGACCTTGTCGAGGGAGAACTCGTAGTCCTCCTGGAGCGTCAGGGCCTTCAGGAACCCAGCCATCTCGCTGGGGTTGTCCTTCATCGTGCGGAGGTCGTCCCAGTACGCCCCCAGGCGGGCGGCGTGTCCGTCGCTCCACGGGGGGATGGACAGGGCCGTCCGCACGATGGGCTGCCAGGCGACGGACGAACCGCGCTGGAGCGTGCGCGGCTTCTCCCCGCAGTGCTCGGCGGGCGCGTTCCCCAGCCAGGGGCGGCGACCGTTGCAGTAGACCTTCAGGTCCGACAGAGCCGTGCGACGGAACGCGCCCTCCATGGACACCTCGGGGATTCCGCAGGTGCAGGAGATGAGGATCGACCTGAGCGACGCGGTCTTGCCACTGGTACGCAGCCGCAGCTCACCGCCGCACAGTCCGGCGCCGCCGTCCTGACGATTGTTGCGGTGCGCCCACTTCCAGTACGGGAAGTCCTCGATGTGTCCCTTGGGACAGGCCATGACGAAGCGCGAGGGCACCAGTTCCTCGTGGCAGTCGCCGCATTCGTTCTTTCCCGGCGGGGAGTTGAACTGCCCGACGTGCTGGAGGGCATTGCAGCCGGGGCACGAGTGCCACAGGGGGAAACGGCGGACGTGGACTCCGTCCTTGCTGGTGTCGTCGGACGCCGGCGGGAGGCGGAAGGACTTCACGCCGAGGACACGGGCGAGCCGGTGTTCGTGGACGGTCGGCGCGTCGGTCATGTTCCACGAGTCGATGCCGCTCACCATGAACGACTCGTTGTCGACGGCGATCATCGAGCCCACCCCGTAGGTGGTGATCATCTGGGCACGTCGCACCGAGCCACGTCGCGGGTAGCTGCGCTCGGGTGCGCCGGCGCGGCGACGGCGGGCGGGGGGCGGGGGCGGGGTCATCGGGATGCCTCCATGAACAGGGCGGATTCGGCGTCGACGTCACGCAGGCTCCACAGGGTGGGCCATGCGCTCTCGTCCTCGCTGTCGAACGCGCTCAACAGGGACGGGGTCCGGTTGCCGCGTTTGGGTTCGTACAGGAGACCGCCGTTGGCCAGGGCCTCCGCCGCCCACCACGCCACGAACTCGTCGAAGGCGTCTGCCGTCGCCCGGTACTCGTCCGGAGCGACCGACTGCACGCGCGCGAGGAGCGCCGTGCGCACGACCTCCTCCAGTTCCGTACGGAACTCCTCGATGTGTCCGGCTCCGTCGTTGGGTGCCGCAGCCGGGATGAGGATGCGCGCCAGGGCGACGACCACCGCGTGCAGCCCCCGTTCACGGGCGCGGGACGAGAAGGGCGTGACGCTGGTCGACTCGACCTCCCGGTACAGCGCGGAGTGGAAGTGCTGGAAGCTCTCGTAGTGGGAACGGTCGCGGGACCGGGCGGAGTTCAGCATCACGGCGACGAGACCCGGATGGCGACGCCCGACGCGGCTGGTCGCCTGGATGTACTCGGCGGTGGTCTGCGGCTGGCCCATCACCGCCATCAGCCCGAGCCGGTCCACGTCGACCCCGACCGAGATCATGTTCGTCGCCAGCAGGACGTCCACGGTGTCCGGATGCGGCAGGCGCCGCTCCAACTGCTTGAGCCGCTTCGGGATGTCGCTGGAGTTGGCCCGGCTCGTCAACTCGGTCTGCTCCAGCACCTTGCGCCCGGGGAGGTCCCCGCGCGACGCCAGGTATCCGAGGTGCGCGTCGACGTCGTCGTGGACCTGGAGTTCGGCCGCGGCCAGCAGTCGGAGGCTGTTGAAGTAGCCGACGAGCGTCCAGTACGCGTCGCGCACCCCGTCGTCGGCCTCGGCGAGCGCGGCCCGGTGCAGCAGGTTCGCGTAGGTGCGGACGAGAAGGGTCGACTGGCTGGTGCTCGGGGTGAGGAGACCCACGTACAGCCTGCTCGCCTTCCGTTCCCTCGGGGTCTCCACCGCGAACCAGGAGTCGCGCGAGTCGATCCCGGCCGGGGGGAACTGCGCCACCTTGCGGTCGAAGAGCATCCTCCCCTGGTCCGAGGCACGGCGGATCGTGGCCGTCGACGCGATCACCTTCGGGCTGTCGGCCAGCAGGTCCACCGCGGTCTCGTACAGGCCGGTGAGCGTTCCGAGCGGGCCCGAGATGAGGTGCAACTCGTCCTGGACGATCAGTTCCGGGGGCGGGGTGCCGTCCGCGCGGTCCCGGTTGAAGAGGGCCGCGGTCTGCACCCGCCACGGCATCGCCGCGAACTTGTCGACGGTGGCGATCACCAGGGTGGGCCGGGCGTCGTAGACGGCCTCGTCGACGAGATGGACCGGCAGGCCGTCGCGGAAGTCGCACCAGTCGTCGGGGCAGCGGACGTGCATCCGCTTGGCGTCCTCGTCGACCTCGTACTGATAGGCGTCCAGACGGGTGCCGCACCAGGGACAGGCGTGCAGCTGTACGGGGTTGCGTTCCTGGAGATCCTTCTCCTTGCGCAGCTCGACCAGGCTCTTCTCCGCGTCCGAGAGCCGGTTGGGGGTGGCGGACTGGCCGACCCACATGCCGATCGAGATCGGCTCCGTGCCGAGCGCCTCCTCGCTGTCGAGCCGGAGACGTTCCATCGCGCAGATGAGGGCTGCGGCACGCTCGAACTGCTGAAGGGTCAGCAGCCGCAGGGTGTAGCGCATGAGTACGGTGACGCCGGCGCCCCGCTCCTTCAGCCGCAGACGGCGCAGGAACGTGGTGAACGCGATGAGGCCGAGGTACGCCTCGGTCTTGCCACCACCGGTGGGGAACCAGAGCAGGTCCGCCACCGCCCGGTCCTCGTGGTTCGGGTCGACGATGCCTTCCAGACAGAGCAGCACGAAGGAGATCTGGAACGGCCGCCACCGCCCGACGGTCTCGTCGGGTGCTCCCTCGCGTCCGTTCCGCACCCACTCGCTCCGGGCGCGCTGGTGCGCCATGGCGCGATTGGCGAGCCGGAAGGCCCGCATCGCGTCCGGGTTCTCCCCGAGCACCCGAATGCCCCGGCGCATGCGGACGTGGGCCGCGCGGCACTGCTCGATCCGCTCCCGCGCGGGAGCCTCGTACGGCGTGTCCCGGAAGCCCGCCGCCTCCTTCTCCGTGCGATCGATCCACTGCGCGTAGTCGGCCATCAGGTTGTTCAGCGCGGCCAGGACCTCGTTCTCCGGGCGGGTCGCCAGGCCGTGCATGGTGAGGGCGGAGTCGTCGATGTCCGGGTTCGAATCGGTCAGCAGGACCTCGTGGGCCGGCAGGAACTGGGTGCGCACGGCCGTGATCGCGGCGGGCGCGTGGTCCGGTGTGCCGATGGCCGGAGGGGTCCAGTCCCACTCCGCCGAGCAGCCGTGACCCATGGCGAACGTGGGTGCGTGCCGGTGGAGCAGGCGGCTCGTCGCCACCTCGGGGTCGTTCGCGCGACGGCCGGCGGGGCGCTCCACGAAGGCCCGCGCCCCCGTCGTCGTGGTCACGGTGAGACGGGGCTGGTAGAGGCAGTGCGCGTCCTGGAGTTCGCGCTCGCTCACCGTCTCGGTGTTGACCAGGGTGACGGTGACCGTGACCGTGCCGGCGACCGGCGGACGTACGAAGACCTCGATGCCCGCGCCTTCGCCCAGGGACTTCCGGTGCTGCTCGGGGACGGTGACATCGATCGTCACCGGTTCCAAGTCCAGGGCCCGCCGACGCCAGTGCTCCCGCTGGTCCGAGGTGCTGCGGGCCTCCGCCCGCTTGGCGGAGGTGGCACGCCCCTCGGGATCGACCGGGTCGTACCTCGCGGCCTCCGTGTGCACGACGATGCTCGACGCGACCGAGGGGTCGACGGCGAAGGTGATCCCCATGGACGACGGGCGGCGGTCCCCCGTACCGGCGGTGCCGAGATCCGGGGTCGACTCCTCGACGTCCCGGCTTCCGCGCAGGAGCGGGGCCTCGTCCAGTCCTTCGGTCTCCGCCTCGTCGTCGCTGCGAGCCTGCTCCGCCTCCCGGTTCGCGGGCCGGGGGAACAGCACCCCGACGGGGTACGCCGTGACCGGCGGGTCCTGGGTCAGGATCTCGTCGGGGGCACCGGGGCCCATGAGGTCCCGGCGCAGCTGATCGACGAGTTCCTCCCGTACGGCGTAGTGCGCGGCGTGCGGGTTCGACGCGTTGCTCATCGGTCGTTCTCCTCGTGTGTGTGCGCGTCGGTCCACCGGTGCCGGCCCAGCCCGGACAGCCGGGGGACCATCCACAGGCCGTGCTCGCCGAGACCCGCGCGGGCGCCGGACGCCGTGCTGCCCGCGACGGTCTCCAGACAGTCGACGCGGAAGCCCTCGATGCGCGTGGGCCAGGTGACGTCCCAGGTCTTGTTGATCTTGAGCGAGGTGTACAGGTCCTGCCGGAACCGCTCCGAGACGACGGCGATCGGACGGTCCCCGTGGAAGACCGTGTACGGCGGGCTCTCGTCCGAGGCCAGGGGCATCGCGTGCTGCAGGCGGAGTTCCAGCGCGTCCCCGGCGGCGACGGACGCGGCCAGGTACTCCTGCAGCGCCCCGGCGTCGTGCTCGAAGCCGTCGGTGCCCGGCGGGTGCTCGCGGGAGACGTCCGGGCCCGCGGCCGAGATGCCGTGGCGCTGGTACGACTTCCAACCACCGAGGTACAACCGGCCGGTGCGCCGGTCCTTGCGGATCAGGGCGGTCTCCGGCGCGTCGAGGCGGAACAGGTCGTCCCTGGGGCGCGTCATCGCGACATAGAGGGCCCGCGCCTCCGCGGCGGGGTCGATGTGGGTGTGCTGCTTGCGCAGCTCGGCCATCGAGGCGGGCTCGACCACGATCACCCGGTCGAATTCGAGCCCCTTGGCCCGGTGCACGGTCGACACCACGAGATCGGCCGGTTCGACCGCCGCCAGGTCGTCGGGGAACCTGCCCTGCGCCACCGCCCGCCGGACGGCGGACACGTCCAGCAGCCCCCTGGGCGCCCCCGCCGCGCCGCGCAGCGACCGCCAGATCCTCGTCCGGTCCCCGACCGGGGCGAGCGGCCCCGAGGGGAGCAGCTCCTGGAAGCGGTCCTCCGTCAGGGTCGTGGAGCCCGTGCCGCGCAGCACCGCGGCCACCCAGGCCGGCACCGGCCGGTCCTGGAGGTCCCGCTGGAGCCGGTGGCGCACACCGCGGGCGAACAGGGTCTCCGACAGCACCAGGGCCTGCCGGTTGTCCCGGCAGAGGATCGCGCACGTTCCCCGGAAGTCTCTCAGGGAGCCGATGGTGAAGGCGTCGTCGACGGCCCCGAACGACGGGCAGGTGCGCAGAAGGTCGGTCAGCTGACGATGGAGGTCCTCGCCCGCGGCCGCCGCCGCCGACGTCTCGGACGGCAGTCGCTGGAGCGAGCCGCCCAGCGGCAGCGCGAGACCCGCCTCCGGCGTGCGCGCCCGGAAGTTGCCGGACAGGTGGAGCTCCACCAGATCGTCCGGGTAGGAGGCCCGCAGCCAGTCGAAGAAGTAGTTCGTCTCCGCGGCGCGCGCGTCCTCGTCGGACACCTGGAAGCCGTAGATCGCCTGCGCCCCGTCACCGACCGCGGTGAAGCCGCAGTCGTCCTGGAACCGGTCGAGGAGCGTCTCCACCATGTCGCGCCGATCACCGACCAGGTCCTGGACCTCGTCGATCACGACATGGGCGGGGGCGCCCTGCTCGCTCTCCTCCACGGCACCCCGCAGGATCGCCTTCGTGGCCTCACCGATCCGCTCGTCGAAGCGCAGCGCGCCCCAGTCCCGGTCGGGCTGCTCGGCGCGCAGTACGGCGTACGCCCAGGAGTCGAAGGTCTGCACCCGGACCCGGCGGGCCGTGCGGGCATGGAGCGCGATCCGTTCCCGCAGCTCCCGCACGGCGGCCCTGGAGAAGCTGAGCACCAGGATCTCGCGCGCCTCCAGCGCGTCCTCCTCGTCGCTCATGAGCGCGTCGAGCCGGCGGACGAGCGTGTGCGTCTTGCCGGAGCCGGCGCCCGCCGTCACCAGGAGCCGGGTGTCCCAGGGCTGCTCGACGACGGCCCGCTGCTCCGGGGTGAGGGGAGGGCTGTCGAGGTAGGTGTCGGTCACTTGGCGCTCCACAGGTGCTCGAACCGGGTGAAGGCGAGCGCCTTGTCATAGTTCGTGATGTTGTCCCGGACGTTGAGGATCAGGCACTCCTCCTCGCCACCGTTCCGGGGCCCGCGCAGGCCGCGGCCGATCATCTGCTGGTAGACGTTCGGACTGTACGTGGGTCGGGTGATGACGACGGCCCTGGTCGCCGGGGCGTCGAAGCCCTGGGTCAGGACACCGTAGTTCGTCAGGACCCGCACCCGACCGCGTCGGAAGGCGTCGATGCTGTTCCGACGCTCTCCCGTGGAGGTGGCCGAGTCGACCGAGGCGGCGGTGATGCCCAGGCCCTTCAGCTTCGCCGCGAGGAGTTTGGCGTGCGCGACGGACGTCGCGAAGACGAGCACGGGCCAGTCGTCAGGCATGGCGCGGATCTCTTCGAGGATGCGCTTGTTGCGGTCCTGGTCGTCGGCGAGGCGCTGCTCGGCGGCCTTCGACAGCAGGCTCATCCGGTCGGCGCGTGTCTTCTCCTCCTGGGTCAGCTCGATGGTGCCGCCGGGCAGCTCCCGGTGCGCGACCCTCGCCAGCATGCCCAGTTCCTGCAGCTCCGCGTACGGGTCCCCGGACGGGAAGACCCCGTCGTCGAGCCGGGTGGCACCGAACCGCTGGACGAGGCGCTTGGTCTCGATGTCGTTGGTGTTGCGGAACGGGGTGGCGGTGAGCCCGAGCAGATGACGCTTCGTCTCGTGTGCCGTCAGCCCCAGGTGCGCCAGGATCTCGGTGTACTGCGGCGAGATGGCGACGTGCGCCTCGTCGACGATGACCAGGGCGGCATCGCGCAGCCAGCCGTAGGTCCCGGTGTGCAGACAGTTGCGGAGCTTGGCGTCGGTGGCGACGACCAGGTGCGGACGATCGGTGACCGGCCCGGCCTCGTTGGTCGTCCACAGCCGGCTGATCGTGAGTGGGGTCTCGGCCCCCACCTTCGACCAGACGAAGCTCCAGCTCTGCACGGCCTGCTCGCACAGCTCCTCGGTCTGGGCGATCCACAGGATGGGGCCGCTCAGCTCGCCCATCTGCTTGACCCAGCGGATGACGGCCTCCGCCGCGACCCGTGTCTTGCCCGCACCGGTGGGCAGCGACAGCATCCCGCGCTGCGGGGTGAAGCGATCGAGCATGGCGAACACCTTCGCCGCCAACCGCTCCTGGTAGTCGTGCAGACGCGGGAACTCCGTCGGACCCGGCACCTCGATCCGGGGCGGCAACGACGGGGTGCGCGCACCGGCGAAGGAGGCGGGGAAGCCGAGCTCCGAGACGAACTTCACGGCCGCGGACGACCCGGTGAAGCCGGAGGGGGCATGGGTCGGGTAGGCCGCCTGCAGATCCCTGACGTGCATCTGGAGCACCCCGTCGCCGTGCGCGTCGTACGCCAGACGCGCGATGCGACGCGGGGACGGCTCACCGCCCCCTGGCTCCGGCGGCTCGCTCTCCAGCAGGCCGGGCGGGAGACCGGCGCGCAACGCCGTCGCGCCGATCAACAGCTCCAGCTTCTCGTCCACACCGCTCGCCTCGCGGACGCGTCGCAGGGTCGTCTGCAACTCCTGATCGGCCTCCTGTCGGGCCTGCGCCTCGAGAACGGCCCGGCACCCGGACTCCTTGAGCCCCCAGCGCAGTTCGCGATCGACGGCGACCAGGGTCGCGAGACGGTCCAGGGAGTCCGGCACCAGGACGGTCGTGCCCTGCACCGCGCTGTCGAGCGGGGTGGTGGCGGACCCCCGGGGCGTACGCAGCACCTCCTCCAGCTCCGAGCAGCGCAGAAGGAGCTGGTCGTTCACGGTGGAGCCCAGGCGTTGGCGAAGCGTCGGGAACTCGTCCTTCAGGAGGACGGCCTCGCCGACCGCGACATGACGGATCTCCTTGCTGATGACGTCGGCATGCCGCAGCATCCCCCAGGTGCCGACCAGCAGTTCGGCGTCCTCGGCACTCCCCGCGAACAGCGCCGGGATCTGTTCGGCACGCAGCGCGCGGTACTCGGCCTCGGTCGCGGCGACGGCGATCTCGCCGTCCTCGCGGGTGCCCCACTCCGCGCCCACCCGGCAGCGGGTGAGCTGGTCCGGGAACTCCACTCCGAGTCGGGTCAGCATCACATAGGTGCGCCCGACGAAGGCGTCGTCCTCGCTGGTGAGGAGCTGTTCGAGAAGGCGGTCCCACTGGGTGGCCGGAACCTCGTCCACGACCACGGGAAGGTGCAGCTTGCGGGCCTTCTCCGCGCTGATGTCGGCGACGGGCAGCACATCCGCGTACGCGTGCAGTTGGGGGCCGACGGCACTCGCGAGCGGCACGATGCCCTGTGAGGTGGACACACGTCCGTATCGGTGCAGCATCCAGCGCAGCGGCGAGTAGATCACCTTGCGGGTCGATGCCTGGACACCGACCCGAAGGGTCCAGGTGTCGATGACACTGTCGTCGGGCAGCGCCTTGACGAAGGCCGCGCGGCCCTCGTCCGAGAGCAGTTCCAGCAGGTGGAGGGGGCCACCGACGGGGGAGCCCTCCAGCTTGATCCGGGAAGGCTGAGGGCGTGGGGCGTCACTGCTCAGCGTCTTGCAGTAGCTGTCGTACATCGCGGCCCGGTAGTCCTCGAACCACGACTCGTCGGACGGCCTGTGCCCGTGCGTGGGGCGGTCCCGCATGCCGAACTCGCGCAGCACGCGCAGGTCGTCCGAGTGGAAGGACGGGTCCACGGCGACCGACGCGTCCCTGGAGCCGTCGCCCGGCACGACCGGGCCCGGCAGCAGACACTCCCGCATCCGGTGGAACCGCCCGTCCGCGGTCCGCACGAACAGGGTGTCCGACGGGTCGGGCACCCGAGCCGTCACCTCGCCGCCGACCCGGCTGCCGCCCGCGCTGTGGAACAGCTCCCAGAAGCGGTTCCAGTCCTGCGGCCCGTAGTGGTCTAGGCCCTGTTCCAGCACCCCGATGAAGCGGCCCCGGGGGTCCGCCTCGCGGATGCCGATCTCGTTGAGGTCGTGGATGAGGGACTCGTCCTCCGAGAGCCTCGGGTCGATGTATGTCGTTCCGTCGCGCAGCCCGTCCCGCACCGTGCGGCGGAAGACCTTGCCCACGACGGGTGCCACCAGCCCGCTCTCCTCGGTCAGCACGATGCGCGCCGTGCGGGCCTCGGCCGCGAACGGGGAGGCCTCGCGGACCATGGCGGCCAGGATGCGGATCGCGACGGCGGACGCCTCCACCGTCTCCCCGACCACCAGCGCCTCCAGCCAATCGCGCACGGTCGCGCGGCGCAGCCCGGCCTCGTCCAGGATGTGCCCGACCTTGCCGGCGCGGAACTCGGCGGCCTCCACCGAGGGGTGGATCCAGTTCGCGGGCCGGCCGGGGCAGGCGCTCCACATCCGGAGCCATTCCTGCTTGATCGGCATCTTGTTGTGCGGGGCCGGATGCACGCGGATGTCACGGGGAACCCGCAGCACGCCGTCCTGGTCGGGAAGGGACGGATGCTCCGCGGCGAGCTTCCAGATCTGCTCCGTCAGGTACTTGTCCGCCCAGTTCAGGGTCTCCGATTCCTTGGTGCGACCGGGGAGCAGCGGGAGGTACGCGGCCGGGTCCTGCGCGGGCGCCAGATGCGGCAGGGATTCGACGACGAGGCGGGCGGCGACCTGAATGATCTCCTGGTTGAACGGACTGGAGTCCAGGAGGTTCTGTCGGTCCTCATTCGTCTTCCAGGCGCCGTTGAGCGCCCCCCGCAGCGTCATCGGGTACTTGGTGGGGAAGAACGACCAGAACTCGCCCCGGCCGCGCGGGGTGCTGAGCACGGTGTCGCCCGTGTACTCGGGGACGGCCCAGGAGATGTCGATGGTGCCCCGGTCGTGCATCTCGCCGGCGCTCGCCCGTGCGGTCCGGGAGGGCTGGTGGGCGTACGAGAACACCTTCCAGGCGGAGCTGGACCTGGGCCGGCCGGTCCGCGCCTCGTGAATGGTGTGCCGGAAGCCGTCGTGGTCGACGGTGATCTCACGGCGGATCGGCGGCATCGACCGCGTGTCCTCCAGGATCACGGTCCCGACGTGGTGGGAGAACAACTGGAACCCGGCGGGGAACTCACGGCCGCCCTGGCCCTTGTTCCCGGTGTCGTGGATGTCCTTGCCGAGGCGATCGGCGGCTCCGGGCAGCAGCGGGAGGCGGACCACCGTGGTGGCCCAGCCGAGCAGGCCGTTCAGGACGGGGTCCGCGAGCCGCTCCTTCTCGGCGTCCAGCGGTCGCGCCATGCGCAGGACGGGCGCCTCGAAGTCCTCGTCGGGGGCCGCGCCCCGCGCCTTCCGGATCTCCTCGTACGACCAGGCCCGGTCGAAGCCGAACGCCCCCGAGGCGCTGAAGAACTGGGGTGTGTCCGTCACGGCCAGGATCGACTTCACACCGACACCGAAGCGCCCGATCTGACCGCCGCGCTTCCTCGACACACTCATGCGGAGGATGGTCTCGGCGCCCTCGGGCGTGACCGCTGTGCCCTCGTTGGCGCAGTAGAGATGGGTGCCGGTGAGGACGACGTGCACCTTGCCGCCCGGTTCCGCGGCGATCTCGTCCGCCGCGTTCTGCACGAGCTCGAACAGTTGCCGGTCGCCATAACCGCCCTGAGTGATCCTGCGCTCGCCATTGGCGTGCTCCAGGATCAGCCCGGGGTCGACGCGATACGTCTCCAGAACACGCGCCGACTGTTCGAGGATCTTCCGAATGACGGGCGAGGCTCCCGAAGTACCCGTCACGTCGCTGTGGTTCAAGGTGTTCCCGTTTCATGGCAGTGGGATGGACGTGGGGGGAGCGGGGGCCGGCCGCAGCGGGGGTGCGGCCGGCCGACGTACTCAACGATAGGTGTGGACGCCGGACCGGACGCCGGGTTCAGTCCAGCCCGCCGATGACGATGACGAGCACGACGGTGCGGGGGAGACGGCGCCGGTACGGGTACCGCAGGTCGGTCCGGTTACGGGGACGCGTCGGGGCCGCCCGGCGGCTGCCGGGCCTGCGACGACGCGGGGGCACCGGGCCGGGGGTGTCCTCCGTCCGGGCGGCGTCCCGACGGGCGCGGAGAGCGTCGATGCAGGGACGGGTCCTGCCGATGGCGTCGAGGAACTCCGACCGCAACCACGGGTCCTCGAAGGAGTCGTACTGGTCGACGAGCCCGAATTCTTCGTCCGGGTCGTAATCGCTGGAACTCATGGGTGGCTGGAGCCCCCTGCTCTCATGAAATGGCGCGGGTGAACGGTGCCGGGATCGGCAATGACGGTGGCGCACGTGCAGAGGGCTGAATGCATGTGTGTACGCGAATTCAGCAAGCGAATAATTTTGTCCGGTGAGAACGGCGTTTCGGATGGGCGAGTGAGAGAAGAGAAGCGCATTTCGTGGATGCGGTCAAGGGGTTCTCGCCCTGTAGAAAACCCGTGATCAGACGCGTGGGTGGCGTCCGGGCACGACAAATGGAGCACCTGGAAAAGCGTGCCTCCCGAGCCCTGGTAAGAGCTCTCCGGTACCGACCTTAGCTGCTCGGACGGGTCTGTTCAAGAGGCTTCGGACGTGGTTCTCGGAAGCTCGAAGCGGGCCGCCGGGAGGTTGATTCGGACTGTTCGGACAATAGGCTCGAAGGTGAATGAAGGTGGTTGAACGGGGATGTCTCCGTGCAATTGGGTCAGGGGAAAGGGTGAACATTCCGACTGCCTTCCGGGTGCGTCAAATCCCGTTATCGCTCCTCGGGCGGTGTCAAATTTGGGGTACGGTGGTCCCCTGGTCACGCGCGCAGCCGAGGAGTGGTGACGTTGGACAGCGGCATGGAGTTCGGGCCCTGGCTCGCCCGACAGCTGAAGCAGGTGGGCATGAGCCAGGCCGACCTCGGCGAGCGCATCGGGATGACGCGAGCCGCGGTGTCGGCCTGGATCACCGGCCGGGCGACACCGCGTACGGAGACCATCGCCAAGATCGCCGAGGCCCTCGGCACCGACCTCGGCACGATTCACACCCGCACCGCGGACACGCTGTCCGGGCTTCCCGTCACCTGGTACCACCGGCCCGGATACGCCGACGGAGGGCGTGACTTCGGCAACGCCGCCGCCTTCGCCTTCGAGGCAGACGTCGAGGTCCTCGCCCGCGAGGCCACGCAGAACAGTCTCGACGAACGGCTCGACCGCAACCAGCCGGTCCGAGTGCGCTACACGCTCCACGAATTGACGGGCGAGACCCTGGCCCGGTTCCGCGAGGAGATCCGCTGGGACGACCTCCTCCCGCACTACCAGGCGGCGGCGGCCCAGCAGCAGAAGGTCGGCCGGGTCATCGCCGCCGGTCTGAGCGACATGTACGACCGCGACCGGCTGGTGCTCCTGCGCGTCGACGACTACAACGCCTCCGGGCTGACCGGCGACGACTACGAGAACGGCCGTTTCGCGGCCGTGGTGCGTCGCCAACTCGACAGTCACAAGACGGGAAGCGGCGCGGGCGGCTCGTACGGCCTCGGCAAGGCGACGCTCTGGGCGACGAGCCGTCTCGGCCTCGTCCTCATCAACTCCACCCTCTCCGAGCCACACGAGGGACGCACGGAGCGGCGTCTCATCGGCCGGCTGGACCTTCCCTGGCGCGAAGTCGACGGCCACCACTGGGCCGGACCGGCCTGGTTCGGCCGCCCCGACCCGGACGCTGACAGCACGGACGTCGCCCGGTCGTGGTGGGCCGACGAGGAGCGGGTCGAGCGCCTCCACCTCACGCGGGAGAGCGACGAGCCGGGTACGTCGTTCCTGATCGTCGGCGCCCACGACGTGGCCAGCCTCGTCGACCCCGAGGCGGAGCGGAACGGGGTCGAGGACGACGACAGCGTGCAACGGATGCACAAGCGTCTCGTCCAAGCCCTCGGCCGGAACTTCTGGGCCGCGATGACCGCGGGGCAGACACGACGACCGCTGCTGGAGGCATCGGTCAGAACGCTTCGCAACGGTGCGGAGATCTTCGCGGAGGAGCGGGTCGACCCCGGCATCGAGCAGCCCGCACGCACCCGCGCGCTGCGGGCGTTCTTCGACGGGACGACCGTGGAGCGGCTCACCGCCTCGGGGCAGGTGGCCAGGGCCGAGGTGACGCTCGGGGTCCCCGCTCTCGGGGGAAGGAAGGAGAAAGTCGAGCACCGGGCCGTTGTCCTCGTCACCGATGCGGACGACGTCGGCAAGCACAACCACGTGGTCACGATGCGGGGCAACCGCATGGCCGTACGGGAAGCCCGCGTGGGGGACCTCGCCGTCGGCACCAACCCCTTCCACGCCGTACTGCTCACGGGTCACGCCGCCGGGGAGGACGCGCCGGGCGCGGACGAGGCCGAGGCATTCCTCCGCGCCTCCGAGCCGCCCGAGCACAACAAGTGGGGGCAGACGGAGGAGCTGCGGATGCTGTACTCGCCCTCCGCGTACCGCCAGATCGCCAAGCTCACCACCGAGACGAACAAGGCCGTGCGCGACCTCGTCGCCGTCCCCAAGGCGAAGCGTGCGGGCGGCTCCGCCCGGCTGCGCAAGAAGCTCACCTTGGGTGGCAAGCGGGCGCCCCGCCCCGCCGGGCCCTCGGCACTGCCGACGCTGGAGGAACTGGACGCCTTCGTCGACGAGAACGGCGCGTGGTGCGTCACCGGGGAGGTGAAGATCCCCGCCGGCGGAGACGGCGCCCGACCGACCCCCGTGGCAAAACTCGACGTGCGCTCCGGACCGCGCCCCGTCCTGGAGTGGGCGCAGCTCGCGGGCGTACACAACTGCGAAGTGGTGGACGGCTCCCTGCACTTCGCGCCGGGAGCCCGCAAGGCGACGTTCAGGGGTACGACCGATGTCGCCACACACCCGGTGAAGGCCGTGTACACCGGCCTCGTCGTGGAACTCGGAACCGACAAGGGGGGCCAGGCATGAGGGGCTATCCGTACCAGCGGCTGCCCGGCACGGTGGCGCTGCGGGTCACGGGCGTGGAACTGCGGGGCCCCGGCGAAGCCCGTGAACCGCTCGACACGAAGACGTTCTCCACCATCGAGCAGGTGGTGGCCCTGGGGCTGGCCGAACGGGACGACTGGGAGCGGGCCAGGCTGTCGCTCGCGGTCGTCGTTCCCGGCCGCGCCACCGACCCCGACGGCCCCTGGTCCGACGTGTCGGTCGCGGTCGTGGTCACGGAGGGCGCCACCAACACCCGGACCACCGTCTGTCTGGAGCCGCTCGCCGAGGGCGGTCGTGAGTGGGCCGGCCACGTCGATCTGTGGCGGGCGGACCACCTCGACCGCGCGACGATGACCGCACACGTGGTCGCCGCGGTCGACGGAGTGCGGGGACGCATGATCGCCGAGTCCGCGAAGGACTGGATCGTCGACATGAAGTCCGATGCCCCGCTGCGCGAGAGGGAACTCGACGTGTCCGAGGTCGGGTTCCGCGAGGGCCCCGAGTGGCTGCGGCCCTTCGCCGACGTGCCGTGGACCGTAGATACCTCCGGCGAGGTGCCCACCGTCCATGTGAACACCGATTTCGAGGGTGTCACGGAACTGGTCGACGGCACCGGCACGGCGGTCGAGAGTCTGGTCCGCGACCTCCTGATCGCCCAGATGTGCACGGACGTGTGGACGGCCGTGTTCCACACGGCCATCGGGGACCTGGAGGTCGAGGACGACGGCACCCCGCTCTTCCCGCAGGACTGGCGGGGCGAGGTGCTGCGGGAAATGCTCCCGGACGTCGTTCCCGACCGGCCGCTCGGGGACGCGCTCCGCGAGGTCCACGGCCGCCGGACCGGCGCGTCGGGATGGACCGATCTCCAGCCGCGCATCCACTACGCCGCGACACGCCGGGCGGAAGTACCGAAGGCCCTGACGGCGACCATTCGCGGCCTCGACCGACTCGACCGGGGGACCGACGCGTGACCGACAGACCCAGCCACCTTCCCGAGCGCCTCGCGCTCCTCGCGGACCTGAACGCCGCCCGCTACATCACCGAGGGGCTGCTCACCGGGAAGGAGGACGTTCCCGCCATCGCGCTCAACAAGGTCACCGAGCCCCTGCCGCGGGAGGAGGCGCGAGGAGCCCTCCAACCGGTCCGCGACCTGGTGGACGACGCCATGCACGCCTTCCGGGACGAGAAGGTGACCGCCGCCGACGCGTGGTTGGCCCCTCGTCTCCACGCGACCCTGCGGCTCACCCGCCGGGAGGCGGCCGACCGCAGGCTGTGGAACTACCTGGCACTGGGGGTCGCCCCCGACTACGTGGTGTGGCGGCACACGACGGAACCCCGCAAGGAGCGGGATGTGCCGAAGGCCGCGGCGACACGGTTTCGCGGCGCCTCGTACACCCAGGCATTCGCCCGGCTGTGGTGGGCGGCCGAGCTGTTCCGCAACGGCTCCGACTACGGACCGGTCGCCACGGTCTGTGCCCACCAGGACATGCTCAACACGGCCCTGCGGCTCGCCGTCATCGACCACCGGCCCACGGCACAGGCACTGGTGAAGCTGATCGACAGCGCCACCGTCCGCACCGGCCGGGAGATCAACGCACTGGCGCAGGCGGTCAACGCGTCTGCCGCCACGCTCATGTACGACGTCATCGCACCGGACGTCGAACGGGACGGCCGGGCGACGGCGCGGTGGATCGAGGGCGGTGAGTGGGCGCCGGCGGTGCCACGCAGAGCGCTCCCGGAAGGACCGGACGAGGAGCGGGCCCCGGAAGCCTCCGTCGCCGTCCTCGCCGAGCACTTCGCGGAACTCTTCGCAGGCGCTCCGGTACGGGGGAAGAAGGCCGAGGGCGACGAGACGGAGTGACCGGGCGGCCCGGAGGCCTGTGTCAGGAGTCTTCGGACCGGTCCTCCGGCGCCCACTCCGCGAGTTGGGTGAACCACTCGTCCTTCGGCGGCTCGCGCAGCAGCGCGGCGCTCAGGATGTGCAGGGAGAGGCGCGGCGGGATGGCGTTGCCGATCTGTTGGGCCACATCGGTGGACCGCCACGGATAGCGGGCCGGGAAGGACTGGAGCAGTCCGCCCTCTTCGGGTGAGAGCCGCTCCAGCTCCTCGCCCATCTCCTTCTCGCCCGCCTCGTTCTCCTTCAGCAGGAAGAGCCGGTTGCGGCGGAACTTGCCGGTGATCGTCGCGGCCGGCTCCTCGGAGGTACGGCGCCCCCGGTTCTTCGGGTCGCCTCCGGAGCCGTAGTTGGAGACCAGGACGAAGTCGCGGGGGCGCGTGGCGGCCAGGGCGTCACCGGCCGACACCCACGGCTGCCTGGTGTTCCTCGGCGTCGTGAACAGGGCGCCGTCCTGCGGATCGGCGGCCGGGTCCTCGTGCGCCGCGGGCCGCAGGCGTTCGACGCCCTTGCGGTACCGCTGATGAGTCGGCTCGGGGAAGTAGACGCGCCGCTCCGTGTTCTCCTTGTCCAACTGTGCGATCAGCACGGCACGCCGTCGGGTCTGCGGTACGCCGAAGTCCTCGGCGTGCAGCACATGGGCCTCGGCGGCGTAACCGATGCTTCTCAGGAGCTCGGCGTAGTGCTTCCACACCGGCAGCACGGTGGGGACCTGCTCCAGGACCACTACCTCGTAGGGCTCCCCGCGCTTGAGCTTGGCCTCCATGATCCAACGCAACGGCTGGAGCACGAAGCCGGTGCGGTTGTCGGACATGGCGTCGGTCTCGCGCTTGACTGCCTTCCACGCCTTCTCGAAGGATCGGAGAGTGTGGGGGAGGACCAAGCAGTCGGCGAGCCGCTTCACGTCCTCCAGTGCCTTGTGACCCTCCCGGTTGCCGGCGACCGAGAACGACTGGCACGGGGGCCCGCCGGTGAGGACGTTGGCGCAAACGACCTCGTCGTCGCAAGGATCGAGAGCAGCGACATCCGTGACCTCGGTGGTCCACAGGCCGGCAGCCCGGCGTGTTGTGCAGGTTGCCTCGTCCCACTCGACGCCGATGCTTTCCACGTCGTCCATGATCGCGGCGGCGATATCGAGACCGCCGGGCCCCGCGAAAAGATCAACGATCCGAAATCTCGCGGCGGAGAGTGACGGATGGCGTGGGTGGGTCATGATACGCCAGTGTATCCGGCCAAATTGCTGGTCATTCGCCAAGTGATCGGGTCCGCAGCGCCTCCGCGACCGCCGCGCCCAGTGCCTCGCCCACCGCCGGCGGCGACGCATGCCCGATCTGGCGGTACCGCGCGGTCTTCCGGCCCGCGAAGCGCCACTCCTCCGGGAAACCCTGCAGCAGCGCCGCCTGTGCGACCGTGAGCTTGATCAGGCCCTGGTCGGCGTCGTTCTCGGGCCCGGGCACCTCGTCGGCCAAGGCCCCGCCGTTGACCCCCATCCGCGCCCACGCGGCCTTCGTGCCCGTAGGGCCCAGATCCGCGCCCCCTCGGTTGTCGGAGCCGCCGACCAGCGTCGGTGCCACGGACACCGCCCTGGCCGCCCAGGCGTCGGCGCCGGTCCACCCTCGTGCCGCCATGGAGTCCCGCAGCGCCGTGCCCACCGGCACATGCTCCTTCACCGTGGGCTCCGGCGGCCGGAAGCGGTCGAAGTACCGTTCCTTGAGCGCGACGAGAACTCCCTGTTTCCGGTCCTGGGGCACACCGAAGTCCGCCGCGTTCACGACGAACCAGTGAAGGCGGTAGCCCAGGTGCTCCAGCTCCTCGCGGACGAATTCCCGCAGCGGCTCGAAGGCACCGGCGTCGACCAGCCCCGGCACGTTCTCCAGGATCACCGCGCGCGGCTGGATCGAGTGGGCGAGGAGCACCGCGGCCCGGAGAAGTCGCTCCTCCTCGTCCGTCTCCGCCCGGGCGACCGTCGCGCTCGACCGCAGACGGGGGAGGCCGGCGGACAGCAGGTCGACGTCGTACGTGTGCGGGTGCTCGTCCGGCACGAAGTCCAGCAGGTCCATCTCCAGGACCTTCCAGAGCGGCCGGTTCAGCGCGAGCGTCTCGCAGGCCACCGTCTTCCTGTCCAGCAGCAGTGCCGGATCGAACCCGGCGCGCTCCAGACCGAGGGCCAGCCCACCGGCCCCCGCGCACACATCCACGAACCGCAGGTCGCTCACGCGTCGCCGTCCCCTCGTCGCGTTCCCCTGGTGGACCTCTCGCGATCGACCGTCTCCGCGACCTTCTCGGCGACAGCGGCCGGCGCCTGGTGTTCCCAGAAGCGGAGGACCGTCCACCCCTCGGCGACCAGATGCGCCGTGGTCTCGGCGTCCCGCGCCATGTTGCGATCGAGCTTCTGCCGCCACCACTCGGCGTTGGACTTCGGTTGCGTCGCGTGCTCGGGACAGCCGTGCCAGAAGCATCCGTCCAGGAACACCGCCACCTTGGCCCGAGTGAAGGCGATGTCGATCGTGCGCCGGGACATGTGGGGCACCCGCTCGTTGAGGCGGTACCGGTAGCCGGACGCGTGCAGCAGCTTGCGGACCGCCACCTCCGGTGCGGTGTCGCGGCTCGCCTGGCGACTCATGCGGGCGGACACGGCCGGGGAGGAGGGTCTGGCGGTACTCATCACGACCAAGTCTCCTACGCCAGGCCCTCTTCGCGGTCGATGACGACGGAATCGCTCTTGCTCGAATCGATGGTGCGGAAGCGCACGAGGTTGCGCCGGCCCGCGCTCGCCGAGGCCGGGGCGACCAGACAGAAGGCCATGACGACCTTCCCGGCGTCGAGCGCGCCGTCCGGACCGGGATTCGGCTCCGACTCGGTCAACGGGTAGAGGACCACGACGCCTCGCCGCTCGCGGACCAACGATTCGACGAAGGGGTCGCCGGAGTCCTCCAGCGCACCGGCGACCCGCAGGGCGACCCCGCGGTGCTTCGGCTCGCTGATCGCTCCGAAGAGGTCCCCGCGGCGCCGGGTACGGCGGGCCGGCGAGAGCGGTCCGTGCCCGAGGAGGGTCGCCTCGACCCGCCGGTCCGACGTCTGCTGCGGGGCGATCACCAACCAGTCGTCGATGCCGTCGCCCGCCTCACCCGCGGAGACCAGGGACTGCAGATGCGGCGAGAACTGGTCGGGGGCCGACCATTTCAGCTCGCACAGGATGCCGAGCAGCGTGCCGTGGCCGATCGTGCCGATGCGCGCCCGATAGCTGTCGTCGCGCCCGGCGGCGGCGCAGCGCAGGGTGACGAGGTCGGGGCCCAGCGCCCCCAGCGCCACCCCCCACGCCTCCGCGTTCGCCCGGAGTTCTGCAGGCTCCACCGGGTACGCCGTCGGTTCGACCCACTGGCCCGGGGAGCGGATCTCGACCAGTTCGGCGTTGAACATCTTGTTGCGGGCCGAGGGCTTGATCCAGGACAGGTGCTGGGAGACCAGCGGGGGGATCTGCGCCGGGGTGACCTGGGGTTTGCCGTCCACCAGGGTGGCGTAGCGGGTCAGCTGGGTCCGGAACGTTTCTTCGTCGCGGCAGATGGCCTCGAAGGCCTCGTACAGGTCGATCGTCTTCGTCTTGCCGAGGGGTTCCTCGCGGCCGATGTAGAGGCGGACCAGGTCGCGGTAGCCGGGGCGGAAGCCGAACCAGCGGCCCATCTGCATCAGGGTGTCGGCCTGCTGGGTGGTGCGGCGGTAGTACGTGACCGTCAGGCCCTCGACCGTGAAGCCCCGCGACAGCTTGGTGCCGCCGACCAGGATCTTCCACACGTGCGGGGTGCGCTCGAAGTCGAGGTCGGGCTGGTCGTAGTCGCGCTCGGTGTCGCCGTTGACGACCAGGACGGGGGTGCCGCCGGCGTTGATGAGCTGGCGGGCCCGCGAGACGTACGCCCGCAGCTCCTCGTACGAGTCCGGCGTGGGCAGCTCCGCGTCGGCGAAGCGGTGGAAGTCGGCGGCGAAGAGCGCGGCCAGCCGGTCGTGGCCCGCGCGGCCCGTGTAGCCGGCCTGGTGCCACAGGGTGCTGATGCGCAGGGCCAGGGCCGTGTGCTCGGCCATGCGCACCGATTCGTGGACGAGCATCGTGTGGTGGCGGAACGGCCCCTCCGGCACGCCCCGGTCCGCGCGGTACAGCTTGAGCGCGCCCGTGAGGACGAACGCGTCGAGGGCCTCCTGGAGGCGGTCGCCGGTGTCCTCGTAGATGCCGCGGATGTGCGTCTCCTCGGCGGTGCCCTCGTCCGTGTCGAGGTCGTGGAAGTCCTGGACGCCCATGTAGCCGGACGGGCGGGGCAGCGAGATCAGGAAGTCGCGCGGGAAGATGTCCGCGCTGTCGCCCGGGTCGATGAAGACGTTGGCGAACGGGGTCGCGGTGTAGCCGACGTACTGGGCGCGCGGCAGCAGGCCGAGCAGCTGGGAGATCTGGCCGTTGATGGCCGTACGGGTGACCTTGCCCTCCTCCCACTTCTTCGGGTCCGTCGTGTTGACCGACGCCTGGTCCGACTCGTCGTCGATGATCAGCGCGGGGATCTCGGAGAGGATCGGGCCGATCTTCTTCAGGTCGTTGATCAGCTTGTCCAGGACGGACTTGTTCTTCTTCACGACCATGATCCGGGCCGCCGCGTGGTGCAGGTTGGCCGGGGCGTACAGCGGCTCGGTGCGGGACTGCTTCTCGAATTCGAGGGCGCGGATGCCGTTGAGCAGGCTCTTGTAGTCCTTGTCGCGGGTGGTGAGGCGTTCGATGTCGAAGGCGCCCAGGGCGGAGGGCCGGCCGCCGTGGCTGACGAACTTCTCCGGCCAGTCCGCGTCCTCCTGGTAGTCGATGCCGACCAGGGCGTCCGGGTCGGCCGGGTCCGCCCCGCGCAGGATGTTCTCCTGGCCGATCAGCTCCATGTCGAGCCGGCGCTGGGTCTGGCCCCGCAGCAGGTTCAGCGTGCCGCCGAGGACGATGACCAGGCGGTATCCGGCGTCGATGGCCTTCGCGGTGACCCCGGTGAAGTTGGCGGTCTTGCCCGACTGGACGTAGCCCACGACCAGCCCGCGCGCGCCGTACGCCTCGGGTCGGGTCGGGTCGGAGAGGCGCTCGACCACGGCGTGGCTCGCCTCGTCGAGGCCGGAGACCGCCGCGTCCGGCCAGCCCTTGGCGCGCAGCAGCCGCTCGTAGGCGTTCCAGTAGAACGAGCGCGCGGCGGCCGTGTCCCGCGAGTACCAGGAGGTGAACTCCTTGCTGATGACGGCCGGTCCGGGCTCCTTGAACACCGGGACGGCGCTGTCCAGCGCCTTGCGGAGGCCGGCGGCGAAGCCCAGCCGGTCGTACGCGTCCGCGCGGCGCGCGTCCGTACGGGGCGGCGCCTGGGACCAGTCGGCCTGCTCGGCCAGGTCCCAGGCGGTCAGGGTGCGGTGCCACAGCGCGATCAGCCCGTCCCCCGGATCGGCGGCCAGCACGCGGTCCAGGAAGAGGGAGAGCGTGGTGTCGGCGGGCTCCTCGTCCTCCGAGAGCGCGAAGGCCAGCTTCGCGAAGGGCCTGGGCCCCCGGCGCATCGCGGCCAGCACATCGCCGTGCAGGGTGAACAGGTGGTCGGTCATGACGGGCGGCTCTCTCGGATCGGCGCGGGAACGGGGGGCGGCCAGGACGGGGGAAGGGGGGAGGAAGCGGGGGTCAGCGCTCCATCTCGCAGCGCGCCGCCGTGACCAGGACGCTGTTCCACAGCGCCACGTTGTCGGTGTGGACGGCCCGGACCCGTTCCTTCTGGAAGATCTCGTTGACCATCAGATAGAGCATGCTCTTGATCACCGGCGCGTCGTTCAGCCCGCCGCGCCGGCCGCCGTTCAGCACCTGCCGGTACTCGCGGTTGAGCCGGACCTCCCGGTGCTCGCGGTCCAGCTCGAAGAAGACGTCCGGCGGCAGGCTGTCCCAGCGGAACGCGATCGGGTCCTCGCCCTCCAGCTCCGGCAGCTCGTCGCGCAGCGTGCGCCGCAGCTTCGGGTCCATCCCCTTGCCCGCCGGCAGGACCGCCTTGCGCTGCGGCTCGGTGGCGCGCCGGGCCGCCTCCCGGTACGTGAGCGCCGCCTCCTGGACGTACGCGGCGAAGGTGTGGCCCGAGCCGTCCGCGGCCCGCTCCAGGCCGCGCGCGAACGCGGGGGTGACGGTCACGCCGTCCTTCTTCACGGTGAGGTTGAAGACGTCGTTCGGGCCGGGCGGCAGGTCGACGGCGATCCGGGCGAGCGCGAGGTGGCCCTCCGGGCTGCGGGTGCCGTTCCAGCCGCCCGCCTGGACGAGGCGGTCGTTGCGGTAGATGTAGAAGCCCTGGCGCTCGGCGAGCGGTCCGATGCCCCGGAAGCTGACCAGCGGGGACTTCGGCGGCCAGATGTGCGCGCTCAGCGCGACCTCGCCGACGCCCTCGACCGGCGCGGAGTACGTACGGGGGTAGCCGGCCCGGCCGGGCACCCGGTAGCCGAACGGGTCGATCGGCTCGACGCCCCGGTGGTCCAGCTCCTCCCTGGTCCGTACGTCCTCCACGACGATGTCGATGTTGAAGCCGTCGCGGGCCAGGAAGCGGTGGAGGTAGAGGCCCAGATGGGTCTCCAGCTTCTCGATCGCGTCGTTGAGATAGCGGTCGGTCTGCCCGGCGGTGATGGTCTCGAAGGCGCGGACCCGGTCCCAGCGCACGATCGTGCCCTGCCACTGGATGACGCCGTCGTAGCGGTCGACGAGGTCCTGGCAGTACTCCGGGTCCACGATGTCGCAGCTGAAGTCCGCCTGGGCGCGGGCGGTCAGCCAGCGCCGGCCGGTGGACGGGCTGCGCTTGGTACGGCTGATCACGGTGAGCGATCCGGCGTGCGACAGGGAGGCCGCCTTGAGCCCCGCGCCGAAGTGGCCCAGCGCGGCCTCCCCGTAGCCCTGCCGGCCGCCCACTGTCATCGCGGTGTCCAGCGCCGCGTCGTCCATGCCGCAGCCGTCGTCTATGACGAGCAGGCTGACCAGCCGGTCGTCGTCCCGCAGCAGGCTGACGACGACGTTGCGGGCGCCCGCGTCGATGGAGTTGTCGACTAGGTCGGCGATGGCCGCCTCGAACCCGTACCCCTGGTGGGTCAGCGACTCGACGTACCGGGCGGCGGGCGGGAGCCGCTTGGCGCCGGTGGTGGGGACCTCGAACTGCCAGTCGGCAGAGGGCTGGTAAGGGGCCATGGAGCCTTCCTCGCGCGCACACAGAGCTGGGACCTGGGTGGGGAGGCGCGGCCCTGATGACTAGATGGGATGTGATGGTATTGCAAAGATGGGACAGCCGGGAATTCCGGTGGCCGCCGCGCCCCCGTTCACGCCTCGCGGTGGCCCGCTCCCAGTTCTCGTACGAATTCCAGGCCGCGTTCGCCGTTCAGCAGGACCTCTTCGCCCGTGGCCACGAAGCCCGTGTGGCGCAGGACCGTGCGGGAGGCCGCGTTGGCCAGGCTTGCGCGGGCGCGGAGTGTGGTGAGGGCGTACGTCGTGCGGCACAGGCCGAAGAGGTGGTGGACCGTGGCGGTCGCCAGGCCCCTGCCGGTGGCCTTCTCCGCGAGGCGGAAGCCGAGTTCGGCCGCGCCGTCGGAGACGTCCAGCAGGTTGAAGCGGCCCAGTACCTCGCCGGTGTCCTCCGCCACCAGGACGTGGAAGTGGCAGACGCCCGTCTCCTGTTCGGCGAGCAGGGCGGCGTGGCGGGCCGGGAAGTCGGTGAAGTAGGCGTCGCCGCGGTCCGGGACGGAGGCGGCGAAGAAGGCACGGTTGGCCTCCTCGAACGCGAGGACGGCGGGGGCGTGGTCGGCGCGCAGGCGCTGGAGCGCGGGCATGTCCGTCAGCCCACCCGCCCGCCGTGGCACTCCCGGTACGACTCGCCCGAGCCGCACCAGCACGCCCCGCTCTTCGGCGGCGGCCACGGGACCGCGCGGCCCCGGGCGGCCAGGGTGGTGGCGTACTGGGGGAGCAGGTCCGGGTCCGCCGGGGACGCGGCCTCCGAGGCGGCGAAGGCCTCGTAGGAGGGGACCGTGCCGGTGACGATGCCCAGGTTCGGGGTGCCCGCCGCCTGGAGGTCGCGCAGCGCGGTCTCCAGGCGCGCCAGATGGTCCGGGTGCGAGGCGTACTCGCTGCCCAGGCCCGGGTAGGCGGTGAGCAGTTCGCGCAGTTCGTCCGCCGGCCAGTGCAGCACCGCCACCGGGAACGGGCGCGACAACGCCGTGCGGTACGTGCCCAGTTCGGCGCGGAGCCGGGTGATCTCGGCGCGCAGCTCGCCCGGGTCCGAGGAGCCGAGCGACCACAGGCGTTTCGGGTCGTGCAGCTCGTCCAGCGGGACCGCCGCCGTGTGCAGCGTGTCGGCCAGCTCGTCCCAGGCGTCGTGCGCGGCGCCCAGCAGCCTGCGCACCCGGTGGCGGCCGGTGAGCAGCGACTGGGTGGCGTACGGCACCTCCTCGCCCGGGGCGATCAGCAGCCGCAGGGCCGTGGAGAAGAGGTCGTGGGCCGCCTCCAGCTCGTCGTGGGCCTCCAGCGTCTCGGCCGCGATCTCCCAGGGCGCCGCCTCCTGCGGGGCCGCCACGCGCACGCCGTCGATGAGCGCGCGGGCCTCCGCCTCGTGGCCGTACTCCCAGAGGTTCGACGCGCTCAGCGCCTTCACCAGCTGCGGGTGCTCGGTGCCGGGGGAGTTGAGGAGTTCGTCGTAGAGCGTCGCGGCGCGGGCGCGTTCGCCGGCGAGTTCCAGGTGGGCCGCCGCCTGGAGGAGGAGTGGTTCGTGGTCCTCGGGGTACTGCGCCGCGGTGCGGAGCAGACGCTCGGCTTCGGTGATGTGGTCGGAAGGAGTGTCGGGGCGCATGGACCACACCGTACTGCTGTACGGGCCCGGAACGGGGGGCTTGTCCACAGGTGGGGAGAGCCGTCCGATCCGCCGGCCGACACGCCGCTCGGATCGCCCGACCCGCCGGGCCCCGCCGGGGCTCCGGTCCGCGCGGGGCCGAGCCCGTAAGGTACTCCGACGTGCTCAGACGACGTCCGCGGTTGTTGTGGTTGCTGGTCCCCTATGTCCTCTACCTCGGGGCGCTGCCGTTCGTGAACCGGGTCGAACCGGTCGTTCTCGGGCTGCCGTTCCTCTTCCTCTGGCTGCTCGGGGCGACCCTGCTGACCCCCGTCGCCGTCTGGCTGGCCCGGCGGGGTGACCGCCGGTGAACGCCACCGTCGCGACCTCCGTCTTCGGGGTCTTCATGGTCGCCACCGTCGCCCTCGGCCTGCTCGCCGTACGCGGCCGGCGCGGCGGCAAGAGCGGCCAGGACGGAGAGGGCGGTGAGGGCGGCGGCGGGCTCGCCGAGTGGTCGGTGGGCGGACGCAGCCTGGGCACCGTCTTCATCTGGGTGCTGATGGCCGGCGAGGGCTACACCAGCTTCAGCTACCTCGGCGCCGCCGGCTGGGGCTACAACTACGGCGCGCCCGTCCTCTACGTCGTCGCGTACATGTCCTGCGGTTACGCGCTCGGCTACGTCGTCGGGCCCCTGCTGTGGGCGTACGCGCGCGAGCACGGACTCGTCGGGATCACCGACATGGTGGCGCACCGCTTCGGGCGGCCCTGGCTCGGCGCGCTCGTCGCCGTCCTGGCGACCGTGTTCCTGCTCCCCTGCATCCAGCTCCAGATCACCGGCATGGGCGTCGTCGTCTCGACGATCTCCTACGGCGCCATCAGCCTGAACTGGGCCTACTTCATCGCCTTCGCCGTCACCACCGGGTTCGTCGTCGTCAGCGGGCTGCGCGGCAGCGCCTGGGTGTCCGTGCTGAAGGACCTGCTGGTGATCGTCACGCTCGGATTCCTCGCCGTGTACGTGCCCGCGCACTACTTCGGCGGGTACGGGCCCTTCCTCGACCGGCTCGTCACCGAGAAGAGCGACTGGCTGACCCTCCCCGGCCACGGCGACAGCGGCCTCGGGCAGGCGTGGTTCATCACCACCTCGTTCCTCAACTCCCTCACCGTCGTGATCTTCCCGACCACCGTCGCCGGCTACCTCGGCGCGCGGAACGCCGACGTGCTGCGCCGCAACGCCATGTGGCTGCCCGCCTACAACGTCCTCCTCTTCGTCCCGATGCTCCTCGGCATGGCCGCGCTGTTCGTGGTGCCGGGGCTCGTCGGCGCCGAGTCCAACCTCGCTCTGTTCGAGCTGGTCACGGACTCGCTGCCCGCCTGGTCGGTGGGCGTCATCGGGGTCGCCGCCGCACTCTCCTCGATCGTGCCCATGGCCGTGTTCATGCTGGTCATCGGCACGATGTGGGGCCGCAGCGTGCTCTCACTCGTGCCCCGCTGGGAGCGCCGGCAGAAGGGGGCCGCGCAACTGGTCGTCGTGGTCGCCGGGGCGCTCGCGCTGCTGCTCACGTACACCGCCCCCAACACCCTCGTCCGCCTCTCGCTCATCTCGTACGAGGGCATGGCGCAACTGCTGCCCATGGTGCTGCTGGGGCTCGTGTGGCGCCGGCTGACGCTGCTCGGGGCGCTGAGCGGGCTCGTCGTCGGGGTGGGCGCGGTGTGCGGGTTCGTGTTCACGGACAACGACCCCGTGTGGGGCGTGAACGCGGGCATCGTCGCCCTCGCCGCCAACCTCGCGGTCGCGCTGGCGGTGACGTACGCGGGGCCGCGCGAGCACGACGCGCGGCCGGACGGGGAGGTGCTGGCCCGCGACGAGCCGGTTGTCAATGCACGTTGACGGCATGGGTTCGTCGTGTATAACGGATGGACCGGCCGCAGCCATCCGGAGAGGGGGGAACCGCCCATGGGCAGCTACGCCGTGAACCGCGTACGCGACGGACTCTCCCGCCTCCTGCGACCCGCCGGGTTGCTGCTCCTGCTGCTCACCGAGGTGCTGCTCGCCGAGGGCGGCACCCTCTCCGCCGCCGTCGCGCTCGCCGCCACCGCGGCCGCCGGCACCGCGCTCGCCGCCTGCGCCGTCATCAGCGCCCGCTGCGCCGCCCCGGTGCCCCGCACCCGCGTCCGTACGGCCATGCGCGACCGGGAGAAACGCACCGCGTTCCTTCCCCAGCGGGACCCCGACGCGCAGGGCCGCCGCCGTCCCCGAGCACCGGGCCACGCCGTCCCGACGGCCGCGTAGGGCACCCCGCTCCCGCTCCTCCCGACCCCGTACGGGCGCGGGCATCTCGCGGACCGTCACGCCGAAGCAGTTCCCTTCCGCTTCCCGGCACGACGAGCCTCCCGGAGACACCACAGCCATGTCCGCGTTCATGTCCGCATTCGCCGCTCTGGTCGGCGCCCTCGCCGACCTCCTCCACCCGCTCTTCCAGGGCGCCGCCACCGCCGCCGCAATCGTCCTGTTCACCGCGCTGGTCCGGCTCGCCGTGCACCCGCTCTCCCGCGCCGCCGCACGCGGCCAGAAGGCGCAGCGCCGCCTCCAGCCGCAGATCGCCGCACTGCGCAAGAAGCACGCCAAGAACCCCGAGCGGATGCAGAAGGCGCTCATGGAGCTGCACCGCGAGGAGAAGGTCTCGCCGTTCTCCGGCTGCCTGCCGAGCCTGCTCCAGATGCCCGCGTTCTTCCTGCTCTACCACCTCTTCTCCAGCCGGCGGATCGGCGACGAGGCCAACGCGCTCCTGGACCACCAGCTGTTCGACGCCCCGCTCGGCGAGCGCTGGCACGACGCCCTCGCGCACGGCGGGGTCTTCGGCGCACAGGGCCTCGTCTACCTGGGCCTCTTCGCGATCGTCGCCGTCGTCGCCACGTTCAACTACGGGCGGACCAAGCGCCAGATGGCCGCGAACCCGGCCGCCCCGGCGACCGGCCCGGACGGGCAGCCGATGCCGGGCATGGGCGCGATGACCAGGCTGATGCCGATGATGTCCTTCTTCACCCTGTTCACCGTCGGGTTCGTGCCGCTGGCCGCCGCGCTGTACGTCGTCACCAGCACCACCTGGACCGCGATCGAGCGGGCCTACCTGTACCGCGACCTGACCGCCCCCGGCACCGCCGTCGCCCCCGCCGCCTGACGGCGGGGCCGGCCCGGCCGGTCCAGGGTGTGAACAGGGTCTTGCGGGGTGATCGGACGTCTTGGAGGATCGGACAAGCCTGCGGTGGCCGCTACCCATCCGACGGGCCCGATCCCGACCGAGGAGAGAAGACTCGTGAAGCTGCTTCGTGTGGGTACGGCCGGCGCGGAACGACCGGCGCTGCTGGCGGAGGACGGAACCCTGCGTGACCTGTCGGGCGTCGTGCCCGACATCGACGGCGCGCTGCTCGCGGACGGCGAGGCGCTGGCGCGCGTACGCGCCGCCGCGGCGGCCCCCGGCGGGCTGCCGGAGCTGGACGCCGAGGGGCTGCGGGTGGGCCCGCCGCTCGCCCGCATCGGCAAGATCGTGTGCGTCGGGCTGAACTACCACGACCACGCGGCGGAGACCGGGGCACCGGTCCCGGACGAGCCGATCCTCTTCCTCAAGGCCCCGGACACCGTCGTCGGGCCCGAGGACACCGTGCTCGTGCCGCGCGGCAGCGTGAAGACCGACTGGGAGGTCGAGCTGGCCGTCGTCATCGGCCGCACCGCCCGCTACCTGGAGAGCGCCGAGGAAGGGCTCGCCCACGTCGCCGGGTACGCGGTCGCGCACGACGTGTCCGAGCGCGCGTTCCAGATCGAGCACGGCGGCACCTGGGACAAGGGCAAGAACTGCGAGACGTTCAACCCGCTCGGGCCCTGGCTGGTCACCGCCGACGAGGTGCCCGACCCGCAGGCCCTCCCGCTGCGGCTCCGGGTCAACGGCGAGCTGAGGCAGAACGGCACGACCGCCGACCAGATCTTCCCCGTCGGCGAGGTCGTCCGCTACATCAGCCGCTTCATGACGCTCCACCCGGGCGACGTCATCAACACCGGCACCCCGGCCGGTGTCGCCATGGGGCAGCCCGAACCCAAGCCGTATCTGCGGGCCGGTGACGTCGTGGAGCTGGAGATCGAGGGGCTCGGCCGGCAGCGGCAGGAGCTGAAGGACGCCTGACGGCGGCCTGATACATCGGAGGGGTGCGGCGCCGGTCAGGTACCCGGACCGCGCCCCTCCGTCGATCTCAGCCGGTCGGCGGCAGGGTGACGGTGATCCCCTCGCGGGCCGAGCGGCGCGCCGCCTCCAGGACGTCCAGCGCCGCAGCCGCCTGGAGGGCGGTCACCGGGTTGTCGCCCCGGCCGCGCAGCGCGTCGCCGATCGCCGCGTAGTACGCCGGATAGTCGCCCGGCAGCGTACGGACCGGGGTGCCGCCGCCCGTGACCGGGGACTCGCCCGCGCCCAGCCGGCCCCACAGCTCCTCCGGCTCCTCGCCCCACGGCGCGCCCGGCACCGGCAGGGCGCCCTCGCGCAGCGCCGCCTCCTGGGGGTCGAGCCCGTGCTTCACGAAGCCCGCCTTCGACCCGAGCACCCGGAAACGCGGGCCGAGCTGCGCCGTCGTGGAGCTGACGTAGAGGTGCGAGCGGACGCCCGAGGTGTGCGTGAGCGCCAGGAACGTGTCGTCGTCGGCCGCCGCGCCCGGCCGCCGCACGTCCGACTCCGCGTACACCCGGTCCACCGGGCCGAACAGGGTCAGCGCCTGGTCGACGACATGGCTGCCCAGGTCGTACAGCAGCCCGCCGATCTCGTCCGGGTCGCCCGACTCGCGCCAGCCGCCCTTCAGCCGCGGGCGCCACCGCTCGAACCGGGACTCGAAGCGCCGCACCTCGCCCAGGGCGCCGTCCGCGACCAGCGCGCGCAAGGTGCGGAAGTCGCCGTCCCAGCGGCGGTTCTGGAACACCGAGAGCAGCAGCCCGCGCGCCCCGGCCAGCGCCGCCAGCTCCCGCGCCGCGGCCGCCGTGCCCGCCACCGGCTTGTCCACGACCACCGGCAGCCCCGCCTCCAGTGCCGCCCGCGCCAGCGGTACGTGCGTCCGGTTCGGCGAGGCGATCACGATCAGGTCCAGCTCGTCCGCCCGCCGCCACAGCTCGTCGGGCGAGTCCGCGAACCGTACGCCCGGATGCGCGGCGTCGGCCCGCGCCCGGCGCTCCTCGTCACGGGTGACGATCGTGTCCAGCGCGAGGCCGGCGGTCGCCGTGATCAGCGGGGCGTGGAAGACGGACCCCGCCAGGCCGTAGCCGACGAGCCCGACGCGCAGCGCGGGGCCGGAGGCCCCGGAAGCGGTGCGGGAGGTCCCGTGAGTGGTGTGGGCGGTCATGCCCCCACTTTGGCAACGCTGTTGCTGAAGTGCAAGCGCAGGCCACAATGGAGGCGTGAACAGGAGCAACAGCGGCGCCAACCTCCCCACCCTGCGCAGCCACAACGCGGCCCTCGTCCTGGACCTGCTGCGGGCGGCCGGCGAGCGCGGCATCAGCCGGCTCGAACTCGCCGAGCGCACCGGGCTCACCCCGCAGGCCGTCAGCAAGATCACCGCCCGGCTGCGCGCGGACGGCCTGGCCGCCGAGGCGGGCCACCGCGCCTCCACCGGCGGCAAGCCCCGGACCGTGCTGCGCCTGGTCCCGGAGGCCGGGCACGCGGTGGGGCTGCATCTGGACCGGGACGGGCTGACCGCGGTCCTGGTGGATCTCGCGGGCGCCGTCGCCGACAGCCGTACGGCCGCGCTGGACTTCGGGGCCCCGGCGGACGAGGTGCTGGCGGCCGCCGCCGGGGCGGTCGCCGCCGTACGGGGGGACGGGGCGCTGCCCGTCCTCGGGGTGGGCGTCGCGGCGCCGGGGCCCCTGGACCACCGGGCCGGGGTGCTGCACCGGGTCACCGGCTTCCCGCAGTGGGACGGCTTCCCGCTGCGCGACGCGCTCGCCGCCCGCACCGGACTGCCCGTCGTCCTGGACAAGGACACCAACGCCGCCGCCCTCGGTCTCGCCCTGGGCGCGGCGGGCCCGGCCGACTTCGCCTACCTCCACCTCGGCACCGGCCTGGGCGCCGGGCTCGTCCTCGGCGGGACGGTGCACCGGGGGGTCAGGACCGGGGCTGGCGAGTTCGGCCACCAGACCGTACGGCTGGACGGGGAGCGGTGCGACTGCGGGGGCCGCGGCTGTCTGGAGGCGCTCTGCCTGGCCGCCGTCCGCCGGGGCGACCTGCCCGAGGCGGCCCGGGTCCTCGGCACCGGCGCCGCCAACCTGGTCGGGCTCCTCGACATCGACCGGGTGGTGCTGGGCGGCCGCACGGTCGCCGCGTCCCCGGACGTGTTCGTACGCGGGGTGGGCGCGGTGCTCGCGGAGCGCGCCCGGCGCGGCGGGGCGCACGACGCCCCGGTCCCGGTCACGGCCCACGGGGCGGGCGACCGCCCGATCGTCGAGGGCGCGGCCCAACTGGTCCTGGCCCCGCTGTTCGGCCGGGCGGGAGCGGTGGAGGCGGGCAGACCGGGAGACGGCTGACCGGGAGACGGGGGCCGCCCGCCGCCGATCGGGCGGTCGTCGGCTGTCGTTCCGGTGGGCACCGGCACGTCTGCCGCGCGGGGCCGGGTGCGCGTGGCAGGGTCGCCGGGCAGGCGTGTTCCGTGGCGCGCCGCTCGTCCGACCGGCGGGCGGGGCCGCGGCTCGCCTTCCGGGCCGGTGCACTTCGGGTCCGGGGCCGAGGCGTGGCCGGCGGATCAGGGGCGGGACCCCGGTCCTGATCCGCCGGTCCGCGCCGGCCGACCGTCGTCGTACGAAGTGGAGGCCGGTCCGCCATGCCGCCCGAACCCGTTGAGCCCGCCGAGGCCCCCGAACCGCCCGGGAGCGGCCGGACACGGCACGGCCTCGCGCTCGGTCTCGCCGCCGCCAGCGTCATGCCCGTCGTCCTCGGCGGGGCGACCGCGTCCGCCGCACCGCAGCGCGGCCCCGTCACCAAGGCGGCCACCCCGGCGGCGCCCGCGCCCGGCCGGACCGGCTGCGGGGACCCGGCGTCGGACGACTTCCCCATCGACACCCGTATCCACGGCGGCCCCGACACCTACGCCTCCGGCGGCGGCTACGGCACCTGGTTCCTGGACCTGACGAACACCACGGCGGAGCCCTGCCGGGCCGTCCACCCGGTCCTCGTCCTCACCGACGAGGACCGGACCCTGACCGCGGACCAGATCCGGCTCCGGTTCTCCGAGCGCGCCCGGCCCGGCGTCGAGCACCGCGTGACCTGGGAGACGACGGACCGGGACGAGCACATCGGGGTCTTCGGCGGCGACGGCGACGACGCCTTCCCCGGCTTCACCGTGCCCGCCGGGCGCACCGTCACCGTGCAGGTCCGGCTCGCCTTCACCTCGGACGCCGCCCCCGGCCGGATCACCGCGAACGCCGCGGTCGTCCAGCGCCGGGGCGCCGGGGACGGGGCGGGGGGCGGCGACGGGGAGTGGGTCGGCGAGTCCGGCGACTACCCGTTCACCGTGGTCGAGGGCGGCGGTACGGACGCGACGGACAGGGACGACGTGGGCATCGACGGAACGCGGGAAGAGGGGAGCGGCACGGTGAGGGGCAAGGGCGACGAGGGGTACGCGGACCCCGGCAGGACCGACACGACGCCGCCCGGCGCTGCCCGCCGCCCCCTTCCGCCCGGCACCGACCCGGCCGGGCTCCCGGAACTCGCCAGGACCGGCATCTCCGTCCCCGTGACCCTGCCCGCCCTCACCGTCTCCGGCTTCCTGATCGGCGGCGGCGCGATGGTGCTCACGACCCGCCGCACCCGCCGCGCGCACCGCTGATCACCAGACGGTCGGCCGTTACCTCCGGACCGGACACTCCGCCTAAACTCTGGGGCGTCGGCGCTGCACAACGCGGTGCCGCCGGCGTCCCCGCACCTGGCGTACGGCAACTGGAGTCCCACAATGGCAGAGCGCAAGCCGATCTCGTCCTGGCTCACCGACATGGACGGCGTCCTCATCCACGAGGGCACCCCGATCCCCGGCGCCGATGCCTTCATCAAGCGGCTGCGTGATTCGGGGCTGCCCTTCCTGGTCCTGACGAACAACTCGATCTACACCGCGCGCGACCTGCACGCCCGCCTCCAGCGCATGGGCCTGGACGTGCCCGTGGACAACATCTGGACCTCCGCGCTCGCCACCGCCCAGTTCCTGGACGACCAGCGCCCCGGCGGCACGGCGTACGTGATCGGCGAGGCCGGGCTCACCACCGCGCTGCACGACATCGGCTACGTCCTCACCGACCACGACCCCGACTACGTGGTGCTCGGCGAGACGCGTACGTACTCCTTCGAGGCGCTCACCAAGGCGATCCGGCTGATCAACGCCGGCGCCCGGTTCATCTGCACCAACCCGGACGAGACCGGCCCGTCCGCCGAGGGCCCGCTGCCCGCCACCGGCTCCGTCGCCGCCCTGATCACCAAGGCGACGGGCAAGGCGCCGTACTTCGCGGGCAAGCCGAACCCGCTGATGATGCGCACCGGCCTCAACGCGATCGGCGCGCACTCCGAGTCCAGCGCCATGATCGGCGACCGGATGGACACCGATGTGCTGGCGGGCCTGGAGGCCGGCATGCAGACCTTCCTGGTGCTCACCGGGCTCACCACGGTCGCCGACATCGACAAGTACCCGTTCCGCCCGTCCACGGTGGTCGACTCCATCGCGGACCTGGTCGAGCTCGTCGACCCGAGCTGACACCGGGCCCCGGACCGGGGGAGCGGGCCGTAACGCGCCCGCCTCCCCCGTACGCCCACTCCACCGGCCCAACGCCTCCGCGCTGCGGATGCGGAAGGGCCGGGCGCGCGTGAACCTGCCATCAGGAGGTTCACGATGCGTTCCATACCCCTTACGTTCTGTGCCGTCGCAGTGGCCGCGGCGACCGTGGTGCCCGTCCCGGCGGCACTGGCCGAATCCGGCTCCGGCCACGAGGACTCACGGTCCCGCGTCACCCTGTCGGTCACCCCGTCGTCCCTCGCGCCGGGCGGTGAGGTCGAGCTGGAGCTGGCCGGCTGCAAGGCCAAGGAGGCCAAGGGGAGCTCCGACGCCTTCGTCTCCGAGGCACGGTTCTCGTCCGGCGGCGACCGCACGCTCTACGCCGAGGCCAGGGTCCGCGCCGACGCGGAGCCGGGCGACTACGACGTGCGGGCGGTCTGCAAGGACGACAAGCACACCACGGTGACGGCCACCCTCACCGTCGTCCACCGCTCCCGGCCCATGCCCGTCGCCCCGGTCCACGCGGGCGGCGGCGGCACCGCCGTGCTCGCGAGCGACACCGCCGAACAGGACGGCCCCGGCACCACCCAGGAGGTCATCGGCTTCGGCCTGGCCGCCGTCGCGGCCGCCGCCGTCGCCTTCCGCGGGGTGCGCCGCCGACGTCCGGCGGCCGACTGACATGACGGCACCGGAGGGCTCGGAGGGCTCGGCGGGGCGCGGCAGACTGCTGACCGGAGTGGCCTGGGCGGTCATCCTGCTGGGCCTGTGGCTGTGGGGGCGCGGCATCACCGACGGCTCGGGCATCGGCTCCGCCCCGACGACCGGCGACGTCGCCGCCGTGGGGCGCCCGCTCGGCGTACCGCTGCCCCCGGCGCACGAGCCGATCGGGGGCGTCGCGCCGAAGAGCGTCGAGATTCCGTCGATCGGCGTCCGGGCCCCCGTCGTCCCGCGCGGCCTGGACGCGGACGGCGCCATCGAGCCGCCGTCCTTCGACACGCCCCAGACGGTCGGCTGGTACGGGGCCGGCACCGAGCCCGGCGCGGCCGGTCCCGCCCTGTTCGTCGGCCATGTCGACACCGAGACCAAACCGGCCGTCTTCTACGGACTCAGCGCCGCCCGCCCCGGCGCGAAGGTGGACGTCACCCGCACCGACGGCACGGTCGCCGAGTTCACCATCGACGACGTGCAGGTCCTCACCCGGACACGGTTCGACGCGCAGAAGGCGTACGGGCCCCGCAAGGACGGCCGGGCGGAGCTGCGGCTGATCACCTGCGGCGGCACGTACGACCAGGAGTCCCGCTCGTACACCGCGAACGTGGTCGTCTCGGCCTACCTCACCGCGGAGAAACCCGCCGGTACGGCGCCGACGGGCGAGGCCGCGAGCGCGAAGGCCCTGGCGGGGGCCGCCTGACCCGTTCGGTACCCGGCCCGGCCGCCGCCCGTCACCGGGTGGCGGCCGGGCCGGTCCTCGACCGCGGTGCGCGGGCCGCGGGAGTGGCCCGGCACGGACGCGGGAGACCCACCGGGCGGACTCCGGAACACCCGGGTCCGCCGCACGCCCCACTGTAGGGGGACGAGCCCCGCCGGCCCACCCGCATTCTGACGGTACGCCGATAACCGGTCACCCTCCGCAGGCGTCGAGCGTGCGGACGGCCCGAAAAACATCAAGGCCCCCTCGCGCGGAGCGAGGGGGCCTTGACTGTCTGTGCGCCGCCAGGGACTCGAACCCCGGACCCGCTGATTAAGAGTCAGCTGCTCTAACCAACTGAGCTAGCGGCGCCTGCTGACGTCGAGAACTCTACCCGATCCCGAGCGGTGCTCCCGACCGCTGTGTCGTCTCCCGGCCTGTCGGATGGTCGTTTTTTCCCTTCTATCCGTCAAACTGCGGTATGTCGTGACTGTTGCCACACTGACGCCCGAGCAGATGGCCCGAGGATCTTGACGACTGCGGAGGGGATCGCATGACCGTGCCGGCCTTCGAGGAGTACGTACCCGCCACCGACTGTCCCTGCCCGGGGTGCGCCGCCCAGCGGCGGACCGCCGCCGGGGGACTGCCCACGCGATACGGAGGAAATCCCGCCGCACACGGCGCGCGGCGCGCGATGGTCCTGGTCACCGCGGCCGGGGTGGTGCTCGGCGGTGGGATCGCCGAGTCCTTCGGCGCCCCGGCCGACCCGGCCCCGGTGCCCGGTACGGGGGTGCCGGCCGGGCTCTCCCCGTTCCCGGACAGCCCGCAGGGCATGCCGGGCCCGCTGCGAGGAACCGGTTCGCCGGGCGCGGAGGCGCCGGGGGCCGACGCGCCGGGGACCGGGGCCTCCGGGGCGGCTGACGCGGGGGCGGCGGAGACCGGGACGAGCCTGTCGTCCCCGGCGGCGCCCGTACTGCCGGCGACCACCCGGACCGAGATCATCAACCGGGCCAAGAAGTGGGTCGCCGCGAAGGTCCCGTACAGCATGTCGACGTACTGGACGGACGGCTACCGGCAGGACTGCTCCGGCTATGTCTCGATGGCCTGGAACCTGCCGGGCAACGAGTGGACCGGCAGCCTCGCCGCGTACGGCACCCGCATCGCCCGCGAGGACCTGCAACCCGGCGACATCCTGCTCTTCCACAACCTCGCCGACCCGGCCCAGGGCTCGCACGTCACGATCTTCGGCGGCTGGACCGACCACACGCACACCCATTACACGGCGTACGAGCAGACCAAGCCGAGCACCCGCAAGCAGACGACGCCCATGGCGTACTGGACCAACTCGGCGAGCTACGTCGCCTACCGGTACAAGGGCCTGGCCACCGGGAACTCCGGCAGCGAGGCCACCACCGCGCCGTTCCCCGGTGCGACGAAGTTCGGTCCCGGCACGAACAACACCCAGGTCACCCGGCTCGGCACCATGCTCGTCGGCCGGGGCGGCCGGCGCTTCTACAAGGTCGGTCCGGGCCCCCTGTGGACCGCCGCCGACCGCAACGCCACCCGGGCGTTCCAGCGGGCCCAGGGCTGGAAGGGCGCCGAGGCCGACGGCATCCCCGGCCCCGACACCTGGCAGCGGCTGGTGACCGGAACCGGCCGCGACATCCCCGCCGCGGGCGGGCAGAGCGGTTCGAAGGCGGTCCCGGCCTTCCCCGGACGGGGCTATTTCCGGCCGGGTCAGGTCAGCGGCCATGTCGAGAACCTCGGAAAACAGTTGGTGAAGAAGGGATACGGCGCGCACTACCGCTCGGGCCCCGACCCCCGGTGGACCGAGGCGGACCGGCGCAATGTCGAGGCGTTCCAGAAGGCCCAGGGATGGCGGGGCCGGGAGGCGGACGGCTATCCGGGCCCGGAGACCTGGCGGCGACTCTTCGCGTGACACGACGCACATGACGGAGGCGGTAATGCGAACCACGGTGTCGGACAGCTCCGGAAACCCGGAGGACGGCCAGCAGACGGAGTACGGGGAGGAGCGGTACGGGACGGTCCCGGTACGGGAGTGGGTCGGACCGGGCGGCGCGGGCAGCGTCACGGACGCGTGGGCGGCGGGCGCCGCCGGACCGGACGCGGCGCCGGTGGCCGACGGGCTGCCGGTGAAGGGCAGGGTGCCCGGCCGGGACGGCGGCGGGCCCTCGCGCGAGGCGCCCCCGCTGTTCGCACCGGTCTCCGTGTCCGTCCCGGAGGCCGGCGGCGAGGTGGTGGTCGAGGTGCCGGAGGCGACCCCGCCCGCGAGCCGGGAGCCCGACGACGCCGTCGACCTGGTCCTCGACCTCACGCCGGTCGAGGCCACCCCGCTGGGCGCCACGTCGGCGTCGGTGTCGGTCCCTTCGGCGTCGGTCCCCTCGGCGTCGGTTCCGGCGCCGAAGGAGGAGGCACGCTCTGCGGAGAGCGGCGAGCGCGAGCCGGCCACCGGGGACGAACGGCCTGCCGAGGACGAGCGGCCCGCCGCCGCTGCCGGGGCGGAGGCCGCGAACGAGGTCGTGACCGGGGCCGCGACCGAGAACCGGACCGAGGCCGAGGCCGTCAGCGAGACGGTGAGCGCGGCCGGGGTCGTGGGAGAGGCCGAGGCCGAGGCCGTAAGCGAGGTGGCCCCCGTCGCCGAACCCGTTCTCGTGCTGTCCGGGGCCGCGTCCGGGGCCGACGCCGCGCCCCGGCCCGATCCGCTCCGGGACAGCGGGCGCCACCAGGCCGTCATCGGCGGCGAGCGCACCGCCTCCATCCCCGTGCACCTCCTCTTCCGGGAGGACCGGCAGGCCGCCGCGCCCTCCGTCGTGCGGCGGCCCCCCGTGCCCAGGAGCGGTCAGGTGCGGCCGCCGACGCGACCCGCGCCCGACGCCGACCCCCGGCTGCGGGAGCGGCCCGGACCGGCGCTGCCCGGCTGGGCCGCGCTGCTCACCGGGTCCGGCGGGATCGCGGCGTCGGCCGCCGTGCTGTGGTGGACCGGGGTGGTGCCGGCCGCCGTCCTGGCCCGGTTCGGACTCGGCCCGCGACCGTACGACGGGCTCGGCACGGGCGCCTGGGCGGCGCTGGTGTTCCTGGGCGCCGCGGTGCTGTTCGCGCTCGGCGGCCTGAGCCGGGGCCGGGTCGGCCACGCCTGGGTGCTCACGCTCTTCGGGCAGTACCGGGGCACCGTGCGGCGGACCGGGCTGATGTGGATCAGCCCGCTGTTGCTGCGCCGCCGGGTGGACGTGCGGCTGCGGCACTGGCGCAGTGAGCCGCTGCCCGCCGTGGACGCGAACGGCACCGCGCTGCGGGTCGTCGTCCAGGTGGTGTGGCGGGTCAAGGACACCGTGCGGGCGGCGCTCGGGGTCGAGGACCACGAGACGTATCTGCGCGAGCAGGTCGAGGCCGCGATGGCGCGGGTCCTGTCCCAGCTGCCCGCCGACGCCTTCCACGAGGACGCGCACACCCTGCGCAACGCGGAGGCGGTCGGTGACGCGCTGACCCGGATGCTGAAGGCGGACTGCGAACCCGTCGGCATCGAGGTGTACTCGGCGCAGCCGACCGGCATCGAGTACGCGCCGGAGGTGGCGGCGGCCATGCAGCGGCGGCGGATCGCGGCCATCGACGCGCAGCACCGGGACAGCGTCCTGACCTCGGTCGTCGACGCGGTGGACGACACCGTGACCCGGCTGACGGAGCGCGGCCTGGTCGAGCTCGACGACTACGAACGCAAGCTGCTCGTCAAGGACCTGACGGTGGCGTTCTACACGGGACGGACCGGCGGAGACGGCGTCTGAGGAGGTGGCGGGGAGGTTTCGGGGGCAAGCGGAGTCCGGCGCTCATTGGTCTGGACATGTCCACGACGTGTCCCTAGCCTGAACTGGTCCAGACCAAAGGACATACGTACGCGCACTCCCCATGGAGGACCCCCACCTCCCCCCACATCCGAGGAGCGTCATCACATGCGTATGAAGACAAGCGCGGCCCTGGTCGGTCTCGCGGTAGCGGGCGTCTCGATGTTCGCGACCGGCAGCGCCAGCAGCCACGGCTACACGGACAACCCGATCAGCCGCCAGAAGCTGTGCGCCAACGGCACGGTGACCGGCTGCGGCAACATCCAGTGGGAGCCGCAGAGCGTCGAGGGCCCCAAGGGCTTCCCGGCGGCCGGACCGGCGGACGGGAAGATCTGTTCCGGCGGCAACGGTTCGTTCGCCCAGCTCGACGACCCGCGCGGCGGCAACTGGCCGGCGACCAAGGTGACGGCGGGCCAGGGCTTCAGCTTCCGCTGGCAGTTCACCGCCCGCCACGCCACGTCGGACTTCCGCTACTACATCACCAAGAACGGCTGGGACCCCACCAAGCCGCTCACCCGCGCCGACCTGGAGTCGCAGCCCTTCATGACGGTGCCGTACGGCGGCAAGCAGCCCCCGTCGACGCTGACCCAGCAGGGCACCATCCCCACCCAGAAGACCGGGAAGCACATCATCCTGAGCGTCTGGAACGTCGCGGACACGGGCAACGCGTTCTACGCCTGCTCGGACGTGAAGTTCTGACGCACGGGCCCCGCGCCCGATCCTGACGTGCTGTCGGCGGGCAGCACGGCGAGCCCCGGAGTGTGGCAGCACACTCCGGGGCTTCGCTGTCGCTCCTGCCGTCGCCGGCGACGGCCGCGCCACCGTCAGACCGCCGGTACCGGAGCGGGGGCCTGGGCCTCGGCGGCGGTCTCCGGCGCGGCCGGCGCCGACCGGGCCGCCCGGCGCAGCAAAGTCGCCGCCAGCACCGCACCGGTGAGCAGGACCAGCGAACCGGTCACCGAGGCGTACCGCATGCTGTGCACGAAGGCCTCCCGGCCGAGCGTGATCAGCGAGCCGTCGCCGGTGGCCAGCGCGCCCGGCAGGGTCTTGCGGGCGATCTCGGGGGCTGCGGCGGGCATGTCCGCCCGGTAGACCGCGGTGGACACGGCGCCCAGCAGGGCCATGCCGAGCGCACCGCCGAACTCCTGCCCGGTCTCCAGGAGCGAGGCGGCCGAACCGGCCTTCTCCGCCGGGCTGACCGCCATCGCCAGGTCCGAGACCAGGGCCATCACGGCGACGATGCCGCTGCTCATCACGGCGGAGCCGATCAGCAGCAGGGCCAGCGAGTCGGTCCCGGCCAGGGTGAAGACCGCGAACCCGGCCGCCCCGGTCACGAACCCGCCGCAGACCACGGTGGCGCGCCCGGTCCGCTGGGCCAGCGCGGTCGCGGTCGGCGCCGCCGCGCCCACCGCGAGGGACGGGGCCAGGCTCCACAGCGCCGCCTCCAGCGTGCCCATGCCGAGCACCGACTGCAGGTACTGGGTGGTGAAGAAGGCCGAGCCCATCATGGCGAAGGCGGCCAGCGCGTTCAGCCCGATGCCGAGTCCGAAGCCGCGGTTGCGGAACAGCCCGCGGCTGATCATCGCGTCGGGGCGGGTGCGCTGGCGGCGGACGAAGACCCAGCCGACGGCGAGCCCGGCGGCGATGATCAGGGCGCGCTCGGCGTTCAGGCCGTGGGCGGCGCTCTCCTTGACGCCGTAGACGACCGGCAGGACCGTGCCCATGGACAGCGGCACGCTCAGGAAGTCGAAGCGGCCCGGATTCGGGTCCTTGAACTCCGGGACCAGCAGCGGGACCAGGACCAGCAGCAGAAGCATCGCAGGCACGTTGATCAGGAAGACCGAACCCCACCAGAAGTGCTCCAGCATCACCCCGCTGAGCACCGAGCCGAGCGCGACCCCGCCGGCCATGGCGCCCGACCAGATGCCGATCGCCTTCGCCCGCTGCCGCTCGTCGCGGAACATGTTGCGCACCAGGCCGATGGTGGACGGCATCAGCGTCGCCCCGCCGATGCCCAGGACCGCGCGGGCCGCGATGAGCATCTCCGGGCTGCTCGCGTAGGCGGCGCAGACCGAGGCCGCGCCGAAGGCCAGGGCCCCGATGAGCAGCAGCTTCCGGCGGCCGATGCGGTCGCCCAGCGAGCCCATCGTGATGAGGAGGCCGGCCAGGGCGAACGCGTACACATCGAAGATCCACAGCTGCTGGGTGGCGCTCGGGGCGAGGTCGCGGTCGATGGACGGGATCGCGAAGAAGAGGACGGACACGTCCATCGAGACGAGGAGGAGCGGGAGGAGGAGGACCAGGAACGCGGTCCACTCCCGACGTCCGGCGAGTGCGCCGGGGGCGGCGGTGGTGCTCGTGGGGTTCGTCATGCCCAGGAATATACGGCTGTTTAAAACAGCTGTCTAGTACGGCTGTGTAAAACGCCCGTACATGTCTGCGGGCAGCACAAAACGCACGAGGCGGTCTCCGTGGATACGGAAACCGCCTCGTGCGTTGTCTGTGCGCCGCCAGGGACTCGAACCCCGGACCCGCTGATTAAGAGTCAGCTGCTCTAACCAACTGAGCTAGCGGCGCCTGCTGACGTGAAAATAATACCTGGTCCGGAGGGGTGCTGTTCACACGGTGGCCCCCGGGGCCCCGCGCCCGCTTCCTAGAGGGCCAGCGACAGCATCATCGGGGCCGCGCGCCGGTTCAGCGTGTCCGCCGCCGCGCGCAGCCGGTGCGCGTCCTCCACCGGCATCGACAGAGCCAGGCAGCCCGCCGACGCCCCGGCGGTCAGCGGCACCGCCGCGCACACCGTGCCGACCGCGTACTCCTGGAGGTCGAGCACCGGAACCGTGGCCGGCTGGCTGTCCAGCTTGGAGAAGAGGACCTTCTCATTGGTGATCGTCCGCGAGGTCAGCCGGGCGGGCCGGTGCCGCGCCAGATGGTCGCGCCGGGCGTTCTGGTCCAGCTGGGTCAGCAGGCACTTGCCGATCGCCGAGGCGTGCGCCGCCGAGCGGAAGTCCACCCACTCGTTGACCGCGGGGGTGAGCGGACTGTCGGCGTACTGCGTGACCCGCACCTCGCCGTCCACATAGCGGCTGATGTAGACCGCCGCGCCGACCGAGTCGCGCAGCTGGGCGAGGGTCTGCTGGAGCCGGGTCTCCAGGGCCTGACGGCGCGCCGCCCCCGAGCCGATCAGCAGCAGCGAGGAGCCGATCACGTACGCCCCGTCGGCGACCTGTTCGACGTAGCCCTCGCGGCGCAGCGTCAGCAGCAGCGGCGAGAGGTGGCCGGCGGGCAGGCCGGTGTCGCGCGAGAGCTGGGCGGCGGTGACCCCGTCGCCGTGCTTGGAGACCGATTCGAGGACGCGCAGGGCGTACTGCACGGAGATGAACGGGGCGGTCGGTTCTGGCTTCAACGCCACGGCATCCCCCTGCCATTGGGAACCGGAGGCCGGCGCGCGGCCGGAGGTTTCGCACCCACGATAGCCGCCGGGCGCCCGTCCGGGGGGCCGTGCGGCGGACTCGCGGGTGCGTCCCGGCCCCGCCAGCAGGGACGCACCCGATCGGCATATGCCTCTGTCATGACTGCGCCGAGGAAGCCGAGGTCACAGCACCGCGTTGAGGAATTCGCGCGTGCGTTCGTGCGAGGGGTCGGTGAATATTTTCTCCGGCGAACCGGACTCCACGACCCGCCCGGCATCGAACATCAGTACCTTCTCCGAGACGTCTCGGGCGAAGCTCATCTCGTGGGTCACACAGAGCATCGTGATGTCGGTGTTCCGGGCGATGTCCGTCAGCAGTTCCAGCACCCCGGCCACCAGCTCCGGGTCCAGCGCCGACGTCACCTCGTCCAGGAGCAGGATCTCCGGCTCCATCGCGAGCGCGCGGGCGATGGCCACCCGCTGCTGCTGGCCGCCGGAGAGCTGCGAGGGATGCGCGTCGATCTTGCCGGAGAGCCCGACCAGGTCCAGCAGCTCCCGCGCCCTGGCCTCCGCCCGGTCCCGGTCCATGCCGAGCACGTTGACGGGCGCCTCGGTGATGTTCTGCAGCACCTTCATGTTCGGGAACAGGTTGAACTGCTGGAAGACCATGCCGATCCTTCGGCGGGCCGCCCGCAGATGCTTCTCGGACGCGGGCTTCAGCGAACCGTCCGGCGCCCGCATGTGCGTCAGCGGCTCGCCGTTGATCCGGATCACGCCGTCGCTGACCCGCTCCAGCGTCATCAGCAGCCGCAGGATCGTCGTCTTGCCCGAGCCGCTGGGCCCGATCAGGGTGACATGCTCGCCGCGCTCGACCGTGAAGTCGAGCCGGTCCAGGACCGTGTGGTCGCCGTAGCGCTTGACGACCTTGTCGAAGCGGACCAGCGGATGCCCGTCGTCCTTGGACACGGCGACGGGCACGGCCGCCTCGGGGGCCGCGGCCGCGTTCTTCTGCAGGGGAAGGGGTTCAGTGGCCAAGGCGCTTCTCCAGCTTTCTCATCAACAGCGAGGTGGGGTAGCTCGCCACCAGGAAGATCAGCCCGGCGAGGGTGAACACCTCCGTGAAGCGGAAGTTGTCCGTCCCGTAGTCGCGGGCCTGGTAGACCATTTCGTGCACGGTGATCACGGCGAGGTACGGCGTCTCCTTGAACATGGAGATCGCGTAGTTGCCCAGCGCCGGCACCACATTGCGGACCGCCTGCGGCAGGATCACCGCCTGCCAGGTCCGCCGGGGCGTCAGCGACAGCGCCCGGCACGCCTCCCACTGCCCCTTCGGCACGGCGTCGATCCCCGCCCGGTACACCTCCGAGGTGTACGTGGCGTAGTGGATGCCCAGCACCACGATGCCGACGGTCAGCGGCTCCACCGAGGTGAACAGCGTCGCCGCGCCCACCAGCTGCACCAGCAGCGGGGTGGAGCGGATGAACTCCATCACCGCCTTCACCGGCACGGTCACCAGCCGGGTCGGCGCCCGTCCGGCGATCGCGATGGCCAGCCCGAGCACCGCGGCGACCAGGATGCCGAACACCGTGGCCAGCAGGGTCGTCCAGAAACCGTCGAGGAGCTGCGGGAACGCCTCGCGGACCGTGCCCCAGTCGAAATCGCCGTTCACCCGGCACCTCCGGTGGTCCGGGCGGCCGGCACGGCGCTGCGGGACTTCAGCAGGCTCCGGCCGCCGGTGGCCAGGCCGAGCCGCCGCTTGGCGGACCGCTCCAGCAGGTTCATCAGCAGGGTCAGCGCGTAGGCCAGGACGAAGTAGCAGACCAGCAGCGTCAGATACGCGGTGAGCGTCTCACCCGTACGGCTGCGCAGCTTCTCGATGGCCGTCATCAGATCCGCCGCCGAGATCAGCCACAGCAGCGGCGTGCACTTCAGCAGCTGGATCAGCAGATTGGTGAACGAGGGGATCATCTGCACCCACGCCTGCGGCAGGATCACCTTCCGCATCCGGTGCGCCGGCGACATGTTCAGCGCGATCGCCGCCTCGTACTGCCCGCGCGGTACGGAGTTGACCGCGCCGCGCACCACTTCGGCGCCGTACGCCCCGTAGTTGAGGCCGAACGCCAGCACCCCGCAGAACAGCGGGTCCAGGTCGTAGCCGGTCAGCGACGGCATCGCGTAGTACAGCCAGAACAGCTGGACGTACAGCGAGGTGCCCCGGAAGAACTCCACGACCACACGGGAGACCCCGCGCGACAGCATGAGCCGGCTGAGCGACATCAGTCCGAGGACGAACGACAGGAACAGCGCGAGCAGCGCGCCCAGGACCGTGGCCTCCAGGGTCACCCACAGCCCCGACCGCAGTTGCGGCAGGTCGTCGGCGAAGGCCGAGAAGAAATCATTCATGCGGTGGGCCCCGTCCCCGTCAGCCCTTGCACAGATCGGCCGTCTTCAGATCGGCCGGCGGCAGCTCCGTCGCGCCGAAGCCGTAGTCGCGCAGCAGCTCCACATAGCGGGACCTGTCGGAGACGATCTTCTTCAGCTCCCGGTTGAAGGCGTCGCGCAGCTCCTCGTTGCCCTTGCGGAAGACCGCGCCGCCGGGGCTGTACTGCTTCACGCCGTCCAGCTCGGGCAGGAACGCCTCGGTGACCTCGGTCTCCTCGTTGGTCTTGGCGAGCCAGCGCAGCGAGATGCCGGTCAGCAGGAACGCGTCCACCCGGCCGCCCTTGACCGCGTCCGCGCCGTCCTGCGGCTTCTGGAGCGTCTTGATCCTGCTCTCGGGGATGCCCGCGCCCTCGGCGTACTTGCCCTCGACCGCGCCCGCCATCACCCCGATGGTGATGCCGGCGGCCTTCGCGGAGGCCAGGTCGGTGACCTTCTTCGGGTTGCCCTTCTTCACCATCATCGCGGTCGGCGAGATGAACTCCGGCTCGGAGAACAGGGCGTTGGCGCAGCGCTCCGGGGTGATCGCCATGCCGGCGCTGACCACGTCGTACTTGCCGGCCTGGAGGCCGGGGATCAGGCCGTCCCACTCGGACAGCGTGGGCTTCAGCTCGTCCACGCCCAGTGCCTTGAAGATCTCGCGGTGCAACGTGGGCGCCTCGCCCTTGAGTTCCTTGCCCTCCATGTACCCGTACGGGGCCTCGTCGGCGTAGGCGACCCGTACGAAGCCCTGCTTCCGGAGCTTCTTGAGGGCGCCCTCGCCGTCGGCGGACTCCTCACCGGTCTTGCTGCACGCGGCGAGCAGGCCCGGAACGACGAGCAGACCGCCCACCGCTGCCGATCGGTTGATAAATCCCCGGCGGGACAGGTTCGGGAAGTCAGCCATGGTTCGCAGTCTCCTGAAGGGTTCGACCAGTCCGGACAGGCTTGGCGCCTGCCCGATCCGGGGCGTCTATGCAGGGAGAAAGCGCATGTAATCGAACGGTGGCCGGAGGGTGACCTTCCCGTGTCCGCAGCTGGGACGGTAGGCGGTGTTTGGGCGGCATGTCCCGTGGAAGGCGCCGTCCCGCGTCGGCTGCCCGCGCGGGCGCCGTTCATGCGTCCGGGGCCACGCGATCCTCCGCTCCGGGCGATATCCGGGACGGATGGCGGAATACTGGAACAGGAGCGGGGAAACCGGTCAGTGCCGCCGCAACCACCGGCGCACGGACGCAGGCGCAGGGAAGGGATGGACATGACGACCGTCGGATTCCTCTATCCGGGCCACTTCGCCGAGGACGACTACCCGCGCATGGAGATCCTTCTCGACAGCACCATCAGACTCGTCGTCCACCACACCGAGAGCCCGGACGGCGCCTACCGCGAGGACGCCCTGCGCGCCCTGGGCACGCGCGGCCGGCTCGCCGCCGGCATCGAGGAGCTCCAGCGCTCCGGCGTCCAGTCCATCGTCTGGGCCTGCGACGGCGGCAGCTTCCCGTACGGGTGGCAGGGCGCCCACGACCAGGTCGCCGCCCTGGCCCGCGCGGCGGGCGTGCCCGCCTCCAGCGCCTCCATCGGCTTCGTGCACGCGGTACGGAAGCTGGGCGCCGCCCGCGTCGCCGTCGGCGCCACCTACCCGGAGCCCGTCGCCGAACGGTTCGCCGCCTTCCTCCGCGAGAGCGGTACGGAGGTCACCGGTACCTACGCGGCGGGCGCCGCCGACGCCGCCGAGGCCGCCTCCTGGGACGGCGACCGGGTCCTCGGCCTGGCCCGCGCCGCCGACCGCCCCGACGCCGAGGCGATCCTGCTGCCCGACACGGCCCTGCACACCGTCGCCCATCTGCCCGCGCTGGAGGAGGCCCTCGGCAAGCCCGTCCTCACCGCGAACCAGGTCGCCGCCCGCGAGGCCCTGCGCCTCGCCGACCGCCCGGCCTTCGCGCCCCGCCTCGGTGCGCTCTTCGCCGGCCGCGAGCAGCCGCCCGCACCGGTGGGCCGGGGGAGCGGCCGGGCGTACGCACACGGAAGGAAGAGCTGAGCGGTTCGCGACCGCGGAATAAACGGAGTCGCCCTCCTGTTTGTTCTTCCCGGAGAGTACGAGGCACTGACGCGCACCACCGGAAAGGCCAGGACGTGGACGAGATGCGAGGCGGCGGAACCCGGAGCGACGGAACCCCGGGCGACGACGGGGGCCGGGGCGACGAGATCCGGGGCACCGCGCGGGGGACCGCGCCCGTGCCCCTGTCCGTGCTGGACCTGGTGACCGTGGGCAAGGGCCGTACCGCGAGCCAGGCGCTGCTCACCGGCGTCGAGATCGCCCGGCTCGCCGACCGCCGGGGCTTCCACCGCTACTGGGTCGCCGAGCACCACTCGATGCCCGGCGTCGCCTCCTCGTCCCCGGCCGTGCTGCTGGCCCACACCGCCGCCCGCACCGAGCGCATCCGGCTGGGCTCGGGCGGCGTGATGCTGCCCAACCACGCCCCGCTCGTCATCGCGGAGCAGTTCGGCACCCTGGAGGCGATGGCCCCCGGCCGTATCGACCTCGGACTCGGCCGCGCCCCCGGCACGGACGGCGCCACGGCCGCCGCCCTGCGCCGCACGGACCGGCTGGGCGAAGGGGCGGAAGACTTCCCGCAGCAGCTCATGGAGCTCACCCGGTTCCTGGACGACGACTTCCCGGACGGGCACCCCTACGCCCGCATCCACGCGGTCCCCGGACCCGTGCAGGCCACGGCCGAAGGCGGCGTCCAGTCCCCGGCGCGCCCGCCCGTCTGGCTGCTCGGCTCCTCCGGCTTCAGCGCCCGGCTGGCCGGGGTCCTCGGACTGCCGTTCGCCTTCGCGCACCACTTCTCGGCCCGGAACACCGTGCCGGCCCTGGAGCTGTACCGCGACTCCTTCCAGCCGTCCACGGTCCTGGACGAGCCCTACGCGCTGATCGGGGTCGCCGCCCTGGCCGCCGACGAGGAGCGCGAGGCCAGGCGCCAGGTGCTGACCGGGGCCCTGTCGATGCTGCGGCTGCGCTCCGGGCGGCCCGGCCTGGTGCCGACGCCCGAGGAGGCGGAGGCGTACGCCTTCGCCCCGATGGAGCGCGAGTTCGTGGACAACTGGCTGGCCGACATCGTCCACGGCACCCCCGACGAGGTCCGCTCCGGCCTGGACGACCTGGTGAAGCGCACCGGCGCCGACGAGCTGATGATCACCGCCAACGCCCACGACGGGGACGCCCGGCTGCACAGCTACGACCTGATCGCGGACGCGTACGGGCTGCCGCGGGAGTGAACGGGCGCGGTGCTACGCGCCACGGGTGCGCTGCTACGCGCCCGGGGCGCGCGTCCCGATGAGTTCGGCGATGCGCTCCGGGGCCACCGCCCGCGAGTAGAGCCAGCCCTGTCCGGTGTCGCAGCCGATCCGGCGCAGCCGCTCCGCCTGGCCGGCCGTCTCCACGCACTCCGCGGTGACGGTCAGACCCAGGCGGTGCGCCAGCCCCACCATCGCCTCCACGATCGTCTCGTCGGCGGGGGAGGGGCGCGTCCCGTCCTCGTGGCGGAACCCGCGGACGAACGCGCCGTCCAGCTTGAGCGCGGACACCGGCAGTCGGCTCAGATAGGCGAGGTTCGAGTAGCCGGTGCCGAAGTCGTCGATGGCGATGCGGACGCCCATGTCGCTGAGGGCCCGCAGGGCGCGCAGCGGCCGGCCCGCCGAGCCCATGACTGCGGACTCGGTCAGCTCCAGTTGCAGCAGCGCCGGGTCGAGCCCGGTCTCCGCCAGGATCTGCGCGACATCGGTGACCAGGTCGGAGTCCCAGACCTGGCGCACCGCGACATTGACGCTGATGAACAGCGGCGGTTCGGCCGGGTGGTCGAGCTGCCAGCGGCGGGCCTGCCGGCAGGCGGAGCGCAGCACCCACCGGCCGAGCTGGACGATCGAGCCGTCCTCCTCGGCGATGGCGACGAACCGATTCGGCGCGAGCAGGCCGAACTGCGGATGGTTCCAGCGCACCAGCGCCTCCACCCCGTGCACGACCCCGTCCGCCATGCCGACCAGCGGCTGGTACTCGATGGTGAACTCGCCGCGCTCCACGGCCGGACGCAGCGTCGAGGAGAGCGTCTGGCGGGTCATCCGGTGGGCGTTGCGCTCCGGGTCGAACAGGGTCCAGCGGCCCTTCCCGTCCGCCTTCGCCCAGTACAGCGTGGTGTCGGCGGCCTGCATCAGACCGGTGGCGGAGGTGCCCGCGACGGGCCGCTCGACCACCCCGATCGACGCCGAGACCGCCAGCCGCTGCCCGGCCAGGTCGAACGGCCGCTGGAGGGCGCCCAGGACCGAGCGCGCCAGCTCGGTGAGCTGCTCGGTGCCGGTGGACTCCTCGACCAGGATCGCGAACTCGTCGCCGCCGAGCCGGGCCACCAGCGGGGCGCCGGGCGCGTCCTGCCGGGCGGCGCAGTCCGTGAGCCGTCCGGCGACGGCCGCGAGCAGCCGGTCGCCGGCCGGGTGCCCCAGGGTGTCGTTGACCGCCTTGAAGCCGTCCAGGTCCAGGTAGCAGAGCCCGACGCGGGCGGTGCCGTCCCGGTCGGCCGGGGGCCGCAGCGCCGCCGCCAGCCGCTCGAAGAAGAGCGCCCGGTTGGGCAGCCGGGTCACCGGGTCGTGCAGCCGGAGGTGGCGCAGCCGCCGGTTCAGCTCCCGCCGGTCGCCCACGTCCGCGACGGAGAGCAGGACCCGGCCCGGCCCGTCCGCGTCCGCCGCCCGGCCGGCCATCGGTACGACGGTGATCTCGGCCCACAGCGTGCGGCCGTCGGGGAGCTTGAGCCGGCGGGTGCTGCGGAAGCGGGGGCGCCGGCCGCGCAGCACCTCGCGGTACGCGTGCCAGTCGCGGGCGTCCGCCGGAAGGTCCACCAGATCGGCGGCCGACTGAGCGGTGAGCGCGGCGGCGCGGGTGCCGGTGAGCACGCCGAGCGCCTCGTTGGCGGTGACGATCAGGCCCTCGTGGTCCACGACGGCCATCGGCAGAGCGGCGGCACGGAAGGCGGCCCGATAATCATCACGCTCCGTGACCTCGGGTCGCTGTGCGGAAGGTGCCGGGCCCGCCGCGGGCACCGGCCCCTCGGGGGTTGCGCTCACCGTTCGCTCCGCCCTGCCGTGCTCTCCCGGACATCCCTGGTCGGACTGGCCCGCCGTGCCGGTTCGCCGTCGTGAGAGGCGGAGACCGCGCAGGAAAGGCGAGGTGAAGCATAGAGGGCGGCGCCCCGGCGGTTCCAGCGCGCGGGCCCCCGGCGGGGCCGCGTACGACTCGCACGGCCCGGGCGGACCCGATCCGGTTCGACCTCGGGTGATTGGTTCTGCGCGCCTCTGTTTCCTCCCGTTGCCCGCGTGATCGATTGTGACTGTACGTGAGGGGGTGACGGAGTGAGGCGACTGGACCCGACTGGGCGACCATGGCGTGACGAAACGCCTATAACGGCACAAGGTGGACGGCAGGTATCCGCTCGCCGCGCCGGAGGTAGATGTGCCGCGTCAGTCCGGGCCCTCGTCGGGGGCGGGGAGGCGGGTGGAGGGGCTCAGCCCCCGCGGGCTGACGGCCGGGCTGCTCTCGCTGGTGGCGCTCGTCGCCACCTCCCTCGTCGCCGGGCCCGTGGCCGCCGCCACCGGGGACGCCGCCCCCTGCGCGCTGCCCCGCACCGGCGCCCACCACTCCCTGGGCGTCGACCGCTGGAACGGCGCCTACCCGCGCCCGGTCCGCACCCTGGACGCGGTGATGGTCTTCCTCTCGTTCCCCGACGCCAGACCGGCCACCACCCCCGCCGAACTCACCGCCGACTACTTCCCGGCCACCACCCGGTTCTTCCGCCGCGCCTCGTACGGGAAGTTCACCCTGCGCCCGCACCCGCAGCGCCAGTGGATCGCGATGCCGAAACCGTCGACCTGGTACGGCATAAAGCGCGACTGGGACAGCGGCCGGCGCAGCGCCTATCTGCGCGACGCGATCCGGGTGGCCGACGCCCGGATCGACTTCTCGCGCTACGACATCGTCTACTTCGTCGCGGACCCGGACGCGCCGGGCGTCGACTCCGACGCCACCAAGGTCGTCAACTTCGACCGCCCGGTGCGCGCGGACGGCACGGACATCCGGCGCGTCGTCACCCTCTTCGAACAGCACCCGCCCGACCACAACGTCCTGGCCCACGAAACCGGCCACGTCTTCGACCTGCCCGACCTCTACCACCGCCCCTCGGACGGCAAGGGCGACTGGGACACCTTCGTCGGCGACTGGGACGTCATGGGCAGCCAGTTCGGGCTGGCGCCCGACCTCTTCGGCTGGCACAAGTGGAAGCTGGGCTGGCTGGACGACCGGCAGGTGGTCTGCGTCCAGAGCGACCGGGTCGTCACCCTCGAACCGATGGCCGCCGTGCCCGTACGCGGCGCCACGCTCGGCACCCGGCTCGCCGTGATCAGGACCGGCGAGGGCACCGCGGTGGCCGTCGAGGCCCGCGGCGCCACCGGCAACGACAGCTCGACCTGCGCCGAGGGCGTCCTGCTCTACCGGGTGCGCAACGAGACGCCGTCCGGCGGAGGGCCCGTCGAGGTGCTCGACACGCATCCGGAGACCGACGCCTGCTGGGAGCGCTCGGTCTACCCACCGCTCGCCGACGCACCCCTGCGCGTCGGCGAGACGTACACCGTGCCCGGCGCGCACACCACGGTCGAGGTCGCCGACCGGACGCCCTCGGGCGACTGGACCGTACGCATCACCACGGGCACCTGACCCGGTCCGTGCCCGGACAGCGAAGAAGCCCCCTCGCTCTCGCGAGGGGGCTTCTTCCGTCTGTGCGCCGCCAGGGACTCGAACCCCGGACCCGCTGATTAAGAGTCAGCTGCTCTAACCAACTGAGCTAGCGGCGCCTGCTGACGTCGTAGACCTTAGCACCCTGATCCGTGAGAGGAAAAATCGAAATCCGGGGCATCGGAGCGGGCACCGAACGGGCCACCCGGACGCACGCCCACAGCAGGACGTCCGGCCCCGGCAGCCAGGGGTTGCGCGTGTCGGGGGCGACCAGCCAGCGCGGCCCCGCGTAGCTGTCGCCGCAGGTCAGCGGAGGAACCGTGACGGCATCCCCGGTGCCGTGACACAGCAGCGCGGGCGTCCGCGCGCCGTCGCCCCACTCCTCCCAGTCCAGCAGCGAGGGCAGCCGCTGCGCGGTGCCCGGCGAGGCGAACAGCAGCATCCGCCCCCGGTGCGAGGCGACCGGGCCCGAACCCGGCCCGTCGGCCCACAGGTGCTCCAGCATCCGGCGCCCGAACAGCGTCGGCACGTTCACCACGTCGAACGCCGTACCGCACGGCAGGACCCCCGGCGCCGTGGGGCGCGCCTCCCACTGGGACAGGGCGCTGCGCGGATACGCCGTCGCCCCGGCCAGCCACGCGGCACCGGCGGCGGTGATCTGCGCCGTCTGGTGCCGCGCGGGCTCGCGCAGCTCCGCGAAGGGGTCGCTGTCGTGGCCGGCGCGGAGGCAGGGTCCGTCGCCGTGGTGCAGGGTCGTTTCGTCGGGCAGCCATGCGGTCATGTGGACAGGTCTACCCGGAGTGATCGGCCGGATTCCGAGAGTTGCCGAAAACCGTGACACGATAACCGCGCGAGGAGTATGGTTCGCGCGGGCATATGCCCATGGTGGTAGCCGGAGGCTCTAGGACGGCTGTGCGTTCAGCAGCGTCCGGCCGAACTCGACCATCTTCTTCGCGTAGTCCTCGGTCCACTCCGCGCGCCGCGCGATGTCCGCCGTGGTGAGCCGGTCGAACCGGCGCGGATCGGCCAGCTGGGCGGCGGCTATCGCCTGGAACTCCACCGCCCGGTCGGTCGCGGCCCGGAAGGCCAGAGCCAGTTCCGTCGCCCGGCCCAGCAGCTCCTTCGGGTCCTCCAGGGACTCCAGGTCGAAGAAGTGCTCCGGGTCGGCGGCGGCCGTCGCCGGCTCGAAGAGCAGGGGTGCGGGCCGCAGCCGCCGCTGGTCGCTCCGCTCGGTCTGTGCCATGTGCTTCCTCCTCGGACGGCCGGACGGCCACCCTCCATTGTCCGGGCCGCCGCAAGAGCGCCGGAAAAGCCCGGCCACGCCCCCGGCGCACTCAACAACGCCACCCCACCCGGTGTTCCGTCAGGTGGAGCGGCGCTCAGGGGGTCCATCGCACTCGGTGTTCCGTCAGGTGGGCCAGGACCGCGTGGTTGGCCTCCCAGCCGTCCGGGAACTTCACCGTGACGCCCAGCTGGACCGGTTCCGTCGAGGGGTGTTCGTCCAGGAGGTCCGTCACCCCCTCGCGGCAGACCACGACGCACGCGTGGCGGTGGCGGGAGGCCAGCACGCACAGCCGGCCCGTCTCCAGGTGGAACGCGGTGGCGTCCGGGCGGCCGGACAAGGGGTGCAGCACCACCGTGACGTCGAACTCGCGGCCCTGCAGCCGGTTCGCCGTGTCCACCGCGACCCCGGTCACGCCCAGGTCCGCCAGCGCGGCCCGTACCGCCGCCGCCTGGTCCCGGTGGGCCGTGCCGACCGCGACCCGGTCCGCCGTCACCGGCGCCGGGTCCGGGGACCGCTCGCTCGTGGCCGCGCCGCCCCGGTCCAGCAGCCGGCGGACCACCAGGGCCACCGCCCCCACCGCCTCCGGGTCGGTGCGCGGGGTGTGCCGGGCCGGCAGTTCGAGCAGGCCCCAGCCCGACTCCGCCGCCTCGTCCAGCACCCGGTCCGCCGCCGACCCGTCCGACGCCACCCCGAAGGACAGCCGCCGGTCACCGTGGTCCGTACCGCTGCGGAACGGCGTGTACGGGTAGAACGCGTCCGACACCAGCGGCGCGGCCGACGCCGGCAGCCGCCAGGAGACCGGCAGCCGGTGCTGCGGCAGCTCCGGGTTGTGCGCGAGCAGCGTGCTCACCGCACTGGCCGCCGGGTCGTAGCTCAGCCCCGCCCACTGGTCCGCGCCGACGATCGAGAACGGGTCCAGCTGACCCGGGTCACCCACGAACAGGGCCCGCTCGAAGAGCCCGGCCACCGCCAGCAGCGCGTCCGAACGCATCTGGTACGCCTCGTCGACGATCGCGTGCCCCCACGGCTCCACGTTCTTCACATGGGCCCACTTCGCCGCCGTCGAGATCACCACGTCCAGGTCCGCGAGATCGGCCGCCTTCGCCGACTTCCGCACGTTCGCCAGACCGTCCAGCACCTTGTCGTACGGATCGGAGTCGCTGCTGTGCAGCCGGCCGACCGGCAGCTCGGGCTCCTTCTCGGCGAGCCGCACCACCAGGTCGTCCACCTGCGCGTTCGTCTGCGCGACCACCATCAGCGGACGCCCCGCCGCCGCCAGCCCCAGCGCGGCGCGCACCACCAGCGTCGACTTGCCGGCCCCCGGCGGGGAGTCCACCACGACCCCCCGCGCCGTGCCGTTCAACGTGTCGTCCAGAATCTTCGCGGTGGCCAGGCCCGCCGCCGCGCCCGGATCGAAAACGGCCGTCACAGCAGGTCCTCCGGGGTCACGGGATCGGGTTGCTCCGCAGCGTCGAGGCCGCCCGGCGGACCGCCGTGGGTCCACGGCGTCTCCTCCGCGTCCGGCAGCCGCGGCCCGCCGCGCTGGTCGTGCTCGAACAGGGTCCAGGCGATCCGGTCGCCCCGCTCCGGGACCGAACCCGGCGCCGGCTCCTTGCCGCGCCCCATCCGGTCCGTGATCCGCAGCACCAGCGACAGCGCGCCGCCCTCCTCGTCCGCCGGCTCCAGCGCCACGAACTCGGCGGTCTGCGGCCTGCCGTCCAGCGAGCGGTACACCTTGACGCCCGCGGCCAGTTGCGGCCGCTCGTCCGTGCGGACGGTGACCAGCGGGCGCGGCGTGGGCCGCTTCGACTCGGAGTACGCCATCTCCACGTCGCACACCTCGCCCACGAACGCCTCCCCGGCCAGCCGGCGGCCCGCCATGACCAGCGGATCGTCCAGCGCCTCCTGCGCCTCCAGCTGCGCCTGGGCCGTCTCCCGCGAGGCCAGCTTGCGGGCGGCCGTCACCGCGTCGTCCCGGCGGGGCTGCGGCGGCTCACCGGAGCGCACCCGGTCCCGGTGCGCGGTGAACGACCAGCGGTCCCTGGTCCAGCGGTCCTCGGCCCTGACCCCCTCGGGCAGCTCCCGCAGCAGGTCCAGGCCCCGCCACACCGCGTCCCAGGTCGGCCGGAGCACCCCGGCCAGCAGCGCCCTGATCTCCCGCTCGGCGCCGGTCAGCTCGGCCAGCCGGGCATCGGCCGCGAGCCCGTCCTCCGCCGCCGCGAAGGCGCCGCGCGCCCGGTCGTACCTCTCGATCGCGGGGGCCAGCAGCCGGTTGTCGAAGTCCGGATCGGTGGCCGGACCGGCCGGCGGGCACAACAGCTGCCCCGCCGCGTCCCTGGCCAGCTCGGCCCGGAGCGCCGCCTCGGCCCCCGATTCGCCGGCCGGCGGGTCGATCCAGGCGAGCAGGGCCCCCAGATGCTGGTCCTCCAGATTCGACTGGCCGGTCGCCCAGTGCCGGTTCAGCAGGTCCGTGCAGGCCAGCAGCAGGGAGGAGCCGGGGACCCGCGCCCGCTCCCCGTAATGCGTCAGCCAGCGCCCGAGCAGCGGCACCCGCGCGGGCGCCGGGTACGGGGTGTCCGGATCGTCCTCGGCGGTGCGCCGGAACCGCATCGAGCGGCCCAGCAGCCGGACGAACTCGATGCCCGCCCGGCTCGGCACCACGAGCTGCGCGGCGTCCACGCACAGCTCCGTCTCGACCTTGACCCGCTTGCCCGTCGCCGGATCGGCCTCGCTGCGCTCGGCGGGCTCCACCACGTCGGTGTACGCCTCGATGTGCGGCAGGACCGCCTCGGCCAGCTCGGCCAGGAACGCGAAGCGCAGGTCGCGGTCGCGGGGCTGGGGCACGGCCAGCAGCCGGGGCGCGTCCCGGTCCGTGCCGACGAGGGCGCCGAGCGGGGCGCCCGCCTCGCCCGCCGTGGTCAGCGGCACCAGGACGAGCGGCCGGTCCGTCAGCCGGCGGTGCCGCACGGTGGCCGTGGGCCGGGCCCGGCCGCTCTCCACGGCCTCCATCCGGGCCAGGGTGCTGATCAGTGACACAGGGCCCGCCCCTCCAGCGCCTCGGCGCGCAGGGCGGCCGCGCGGCGCAGGGCGGCGACCGCCGGGTCCGCCGGATCGCCCTCCTTGCCGGAAGCCGCCGCCAGCACCCCGGCGACCGTCGTCAGCCCGCCCAGCTCACCGCGCACCCCGCGCCCCAGCGCCTCCACGGCCCCCTCGGCGCGGGCCCGCGCCCGGCAGTGGAAGGCCAGCTCGCAGGCGGACAGGCACTCCGGCGCATAGGCGGCGGCGACCGACTCGACGGCCGACGCCAGCTCGTCGGGGGAGCGCTCCGGATCGAAGGTGGCGCCCTCGGGCAGGGCCGCCGCGATCTCCTCGACCCGGGTCAGCCGGGTCAGCTGGCGGCGGGTGACCGCGCGCTGCTTGCGTACGTCCACGACGGAGGCGGCCGGCAGGTTGGAGAAGTCCTTCGGGCACACCAGCAGCACCCGGTGGCCCACCCGCGCCCCGTCCGTGACCTCGGCGACCCGCTCCAGCGCCAGCACGTAGACCGCGGACTGGCGGGCCGCGGCGCCCACCTTCGCGGCGTCCGCCGAGCCGTCGATCATGGGGAACGACTTGATCTCGACGACCGTCCAGGTGCCGTCCGGATGCACCACCACCGCATCCGGCTCCAGATAGGCCGGCGAACCCGCCACCTCCAGGGCCAGCATCGGATGGTCGAGCAGCGCCCAGCCGGCCGCCTCCGTCGCCTCCCGCAGGGCGAGCGCGGTCCTGGCGGCGCGGCCCTCGGGCCCGGCGGCGGCCAGATCGGGCACCCGCACCTCGCGCGGCGGTTCGCCGCCGCCCCCGAGCCGTTCGTACAGCAGCCGCATCAGCTCCGTACCGCCGTCGGCCTTGACCCGCGCCTCGAAGGCGTTGCCCCGCATGAAGGCGAACTGGGACTGGCCGAACGGGGCCGGCGAGCCCAGCGCGGAGGCGAGCGCGCCCTTGTCCACCCCGGCGCCGTCGAGCAGGGCGCGCCGCTTGCAGCCCGGATTGGCGGCGAGCGCGGCGAGCGCGCGGGCGTCCAGCGGGCGCGGGGCGACCGCCGGGCCCCTCAGCTCAGCGAGCCGCCGTCGCAGGGTCCCCGTCGGGGGCGCGTCCTGCCCGGTCGGAGGCGTCGGCCCGGCGGGGCGGGCCGTCCGCCGCCGCGTCGGATGGTTCTGCGGAGGAGGTCCGCTGGCCGGGGATTCGCTCACCCGCCGAAGTCTCGCACCCGGCACTGACATCCGGGGACTCCACCGCCGTGCCCGGCTTGCCGAAGCGGACCAGGAGCGCCGACCTGACCCGGCCGGCCAGGCGCGTCACGGGCCGGGCCAGCAGGGCCCCGACGCCCATCACGGCGCAGCCGGCGACCGCGTCCAGGAAGTAGTGGTTGGCGGTGCCCATCACGATGAACGTGGTCACCAGCGGGTAGGCGATGCCGGCCGCCCGCAGCAGCGGGTGCTTGGCGTGCCGCCAGAGCAGGATGCCGCACCACAGCGCCCATCCCACGTGCAGGCTGGGCATCGCGGCGTACTGGTTGGTCATGCCGCCCATGCCGCGCGGCGCGCTCGCCTCCGTACCCCACCAGCCGTACGAGCTGTACTGGGCCATCGTGTCCACGAAGCCGTGCTTCGCGTCCAGCAGCCTGGGCGGGCAGGTGGGCATCAGCGTGAAGCCGATCAGCCCGAGCATGGTGGAGGTCATCAGCCAGGTGCGGGCCCGGCGGTAGAGCGCGGAGTGGCGCCGGAACATCCAGATCAGCACGGCCGGTGTGACCACGTAGTGCAGCGAGGCGTAGGCGAAGTCGGAGGGTATGCCGACGGAGGGGTGTGCCGTGAACAGGCGGTTGAGCGGGTGCTCCGCGTTCAGGTACAGCGCCTTCTCCAGGCGCAGGATGGCCAGGCCGTGGTCCACGGCCGTGGACACGTCGCCGCGTACGAGGAGGCGGCCCCCGGAGTACGCCGCGTACACCAGGGCCAGGAGCGGCAGCTCGGTCCACCAGCGGGGCCGGTGACGCGGAGCGGGCGCGGTGGTGGCGTGCGGCATCCGGAACTTCTCCATCACGTTTTCATGCGGCCGACTGCGGGCGTCCAACCGTACGGTGCTTGTCGGCCGTGTGTCCCCCTGGGGTGTGGTCGGCACCCCTTCGGTCACTGCCCGTTTCCCTCTGTGGTGTGTGGGACGCCGGGGCGGCCCGCCGGGTTGCCTCATCGGCACGTACGGGATGATGGGAACAAGATCTCAGATTCCGCACCCCAGGTCCCGGCTTTTTCAGGGAGAACCCTTTTATGGCACCGCGCATCCTGCTCGCCCGGCACGGGCAGACGGAATGGTCCCTCAACGGCAGGCACACCGGCAGGACGGACATCCCGCTGCTCGACGCGGGCCGCGACGGGGCCGGGCTGCTCGGCGAGCGCCTGCACCGGGGGCCGTGGGCCGAACTGCGCGACCTGGAGGTCCGCACCAGCCCGCTCGTCCGGGCCTCCGAGACCTGCGAGCTGGCCGGCTTCGGCGACCGCGCCCGGCCGTGGGACACGCTGATGGAGTGGGACTACGGGGCGTACGAGGGGCTGACCCCGGCGGAGATCAAGGCGGGCCGGCCGGACTGGTTCATCTGGCGCGACGGGGTGCCGGAGGGCGAGAGCACCGCCGAGGTGTCGGCCAGGGCCGACGAGATCGTGGAGTGGGCCCGCTCGGCCGACCGGGACGTCCTGGTCTTCGCGCACGGCCACATCCTGCGGGCGCTGGGCGCGCGGTGGCTCGGCGAGGACATCGCCTTCGGCGCGCGCATCTGGCTCGCCCCCACCTCGCTCTCCGTCCTGGGCTGGGCGTACGGCGCCCCGGCCATCCAGCGCTGGAACGACACGGGCCACCTGGAGCGGTGAGCACGCGCCGGGCCCGGTCCGGCGCCGCCCGCTCCCGCGCCATTCTCAGACGCCGGCCCGGCCCGCCCGGTGGCGGTCCAGGAACGCCCGGACCGGCCCGGACACCCCGGACCGGGGCTCCAGGGCGGCCGCCGCGTCCCGCAGCATGGCCCTGATCCGCGAGGACTGCACCCGGTTCAGCAGGTCCAGCACCTCGTGGCCGGAGGCCGCCGCCTCCTCCGCCCGGCCCGCCCGCGCCAGGTCCACGGTCAGCTCCGCGCGGTACAGCGCGAGGTTCCGGGTGAAGTGCGGGTCCTGGAGCCGCACCGCCCGCCCGGCGTGCCGCGCGGCGCGCGACCAGTCGCCCAGCGCCGCCCAGCACTGGGCCTCCAGCATCTCCAGCTCCGCCTCCCGGAAGAAGCTCATCCACTCCGGGTCCGCCCCCGACGCACCCCGCGCGAACGCGGTGTGCGCCTGCCCGAGCGCCCGCTCGCAGCCGGTACGGTCCCCGAGCCCCGCCCGGCCGCCCGCCTCGCGCAGCGCCAGCAGCGCCCGCAGCCGGGGCGAGCCCAGCGGCTCGGCGGCCCGCAGCCCGGCCTCCGCCGCCCGCACCGCCTCGCGCGGGCGCCCGGTGTCGCGGGCCAGGAAGGACGTGTTGCAGAAGGCGTGCGCCTCCAGGGCCGGGTCCCCGGCGACGCGGGCGGTGGCCAGCGCCTCCGCGTAGTGCGAGCGGGCGTCCTCGAAGCGGCCCGAGTCATGGGCCAGCCACCCCACCGACAGGGCCAGTTCGCCCGCGCCGGAGTGCAGCCGGTCCACCATGGAGCGGCGCTGCGCGGTGCCGGCGTCGAGCAGCGCGTACGCCGCCCGCAGGGGCTGCGCGGCCCGCCGGTAGAGCCGGTCGCCGCCGTGCCGGTCGTCCAGCAGCCGGATCTGCCGCACCGCCCGTTCGACGGCGCTCACCTCCGTCTCGCCGACCCGGCGTTGCAGGGGCAGGGAGGCGGCCGGGCCGCCGAGGCCCAGCCCCAGGGAAGCGGCCGCCACCGTGGTGGTGCCGCTCGTCATGAATACGCGACGCAGCACGTCGCTCTCCTCGTCGGTGTCGCTGCCGGGCGCGGGCGGCGGAGCGGTCGGGGGGTGCGTGGGGGTGTCCGGCGCGGGCCCGGCCGCCCGCCCGCGTACGGAGGCACGGGGCGAGAAGCCCAGGTCCTCCAGGGTCGTGCCGGGGAACATGTGCCGGAAGACCCGCTCGTACGCGTAGTTGGGACAGCGGATCTCGCCGGACTCCACGCGTCCGATGTACCGGGCGTCGCAGGCGACCTGCTCGCCGATCTCGCGGGCGGCCCTGCGTACGGCGGCAGCGAACTCACCGGCGGAGCGCGGTCCGCGCAGCCGCCGGAAGGCGAGGTTGGGAACTGCCCCTGCCGACACCATGGCGTGACCCTCTCGGTGCGAGCCGGGCGAAGTTTCCGGTGTCCCGGCGGAGCAAGAACGTACCCGCTGTGACGACGTGCACACGCAGGGTTTCCGGGCGAACCGGGCATCTCGGTCGCGATCTGCCATGAACTGCCACCCTTTGCGGCGGTGTCGCACCGTAGCCCTTGACGTGGTCGGGCCGTTGGTCCCTGCGGAGACGGAGTGCGACTCCGCCCGGCGATGAGAGGAGAGTCCCTTGTTGCGTATCGACATGGCGACCGGAGGTTCGGCGTCCGCCGACGAACCCTGCGATCTGGTGACCGTGCCCGCCCGGCAGGGCCTGGAGGCCGTGGACATCCTGCGCCGGGGCGCGGACCGTCCGGCCGTGGGCCCCGTCATCCACGACGGCACCTGCGACACCCTCGGCTTCCTGGTGCCACCGGGCACCGCCCAGGGCTGGGACGTACCGGGCAGCGCCTGTACGCGGACCGACGGCCGGGGGCTGCGCATCCCCGCCGAGCCCCCGGTCTCCGGCAGCGGCTGGCTGCTGCCGCCCGCCGCGGGCACCCCGGTCACCGATCCGGCCGTGCTGCGCGCCGCGCTCGACCAGGCCGCCCGGCTCATCGAGGCCGCCGACAGCTGCCGCTGAGCCGAACCGTTCCGGCCGCACCGATAATGGACGGCGGGCCGCCCGGAGCGGCCCGTACCGGACACGATCGGCAGTGGGCAGGGGCGAGAGGCAGTGGCACGTCGAGGAGCGGCCGGCGGCGACCGCAAGGAGCGCGCCGGCGGCAGGCAGCGCGCCGGCCGCGGGGCCGGCGCGGCGGCCGGGATCTCCGAGCCCGTGGACGGCGGCCTGGCCGAACTCGTGCCCGACCGGGAGCGTCGCCGCGCCTGGACACTGACCATCGACGGGGCCCCGCAGTCCCACGTGGACCTCGACGACCCGGCCCATCTCTCCTTCGAGTACCAGCGCCGCATCGGCCACCTCATCGACCTCGCCGCGCCCGCCGGGCAGCCGCTGCACGTGGTGCACCTGGGCGGCGGCGCCTTCACCCTGGCCCGCTACACCGCCGCCACCCGCCCCCGGTCCACCCAGCAGGTCATCGAGGCCGACGCCGCCCTCGTGCGGCTGGTGCGCCGCGAACTGCCGCTGGACCCGCAGGCCAGGATCAGGGTCAGGTCCACCGACGCCCGCGCGGGCCTCGGCAAGATCCAGGACGCCTGGGCCGACCTCGTCATCGCGGACGTCTTCAGCGGCGCCCGCACCCCCGCCCACCTCACCACCACCGAGTTCCTCGCCGAGGTGCGCCGCGTCCTGAAACCCGGCGGGAGCTACCTCGCCAACCTCGCGGACGGGCCGCCGCTGGCCCATCTGCGCGGCCAGATCGCCACCGCCGCCACCGTCTTCCCCCACCTCGCCCTCGCCGCCGACCCCACCGTGTGGCGGGGCCGCCGCTTCGGCAACGCCGTGCTGGTCGCCTCGGACACCGCGCCGGAGATCGCGCGCTTCACCCGCCGGGTCGCCACCGACCCGCACCCCGGACGCGTCGAACACGGCCGCGCCCTGGCGGACTTCACCGGCGGCGCGGCCCCCGTCCACGACGCGGACGCCCGCCCCTCGCCCCCGCCGCCCCCGGACGCCTTCCGCTGAGCCGGCTCAGGAGTTGACGATGTCCACCTGCGGCGCGTGATCGTTCCAGGTGCAGAAGATCGAGACCGTCGTCCCGTCGTCCCGCGCGAAGTTGACCCGAATCCAGGTCGAGTTGGACCACACCTGCATCGACCAGTCCGGCCGCGGGGTCGCCGACACCAGCTCCGCCGAGTCCGGACCCAGCTCGAAGACGACCCGGCCGCCCTTCGTCGTGTAGCTGCGCGCCTCCCCGGACGCGGAGGCGGCGGCGGCCATCGACGCCGGACGCGGGGTGTTCGGGGCCGGGGTGCGCGAGGGCGACGGCGTACGGGACGGCGGGACGGACGGCTCGGCGGAGGTGGTCCGGGGCGACGGATCGGCCGGGGCCGAGGAGGGCGGGCGGTGCGTCGACGACGTCAGGTTCTCCGCCGTCGGCGCGGAGACCGCCACCGCGCGCGGCGGGTCGTACACCGTGCCCGCCAGCACCGCGTGCACACCCCACCACGACACCGTGACCGCCCCGCCGGTGGCGAGCGACCACGCCAGCGCGTGTACCAGACCTCGTTGCATCTTCAATATCCTGCACCACAAACCCGGGGAGCATGCCACCCCGGTCCAGGTCGGATGGCGTACGGTGCCGCCCATGCCCAGTGTGCTCGTGGTCGAGGACGACCAGTTCGTACGTTCCGCGCTGATCCGGCACCTGACCGAGGCCGCCCACACCGTACGCAGCGTGGGCACCGCCCTGGAAGCGCTGCGCGAGGTCGCCCACTTCCGTTTCGACGTGGTCATCCTCGACCTCGGGCTGCCCGATCTCGACGGCGCCGAGGCCCTGAAGATGCTGCGCGGCATCACCGACGTCCCCGTCATCATCGCGACCGCGCGCGACGACGAGAGCGAGATCGTCCGGCTGCTCAACGACGGAGCCGACGACTACCTCACCAAACCGTTCTCCGTGGAGCACTTGTCGGCCCGGATGGCCGCCGTGCTCCGCCGGGCCCGGACCGCCGCCGGCGAGGCCCCGCCCTCCCGCGTCATCCGGGTCGGCGGGCTCGCCATAGACCCGCTGCGCCGGCAGGCCGAACTCGACGGCACCGCGCTCGACCTCACCCGCCGCGAGTTCGACCTGCTGACCTTCCTGGCCGGCCGGCCCGGCGTCGTCGTCCCCCGCAGGGAACTCCTCGCCGAGGTCTGGCAGCAGTCCTACGGCGACGACCAGACCATCGACGTGCATCTGTCCTGGCTCCGGCGCAAGCTCGGTGAGACCGCCGCCCGGCCCCGCTATCTGCACACCCTGCGCGGCGTCGGCGTGAAGCTCCAGCCCCCGGCCCCGGAGCAGCCGGAGCACCCGGAATGAGATGGGCACTGGTCAAGGTCTGCCTGGCCGTCACCACCATGGTCGTGGTCGCCTTCGCCGTGCCCCTCGGGCTCGTCGTCAAGGAGATGGCCCGCGACCGCGCCTTCTCCGACGCCGAACGCCAGGCCGCGACCATCGCGCCCACCCTCTCCATCACCACCGACCGCACCCAGCTGGAGAAGGCCGTCCTGACCACCGAACCCGGCGCCGCCGGCCGGATGACCCTCCACATCCCGGCCACCGGCGAACGGGAGGGCTTCGCCGCGGACATCGGCCGCACCCGCGCCACCCCGCAGGACCTGGAGACCGTACGCACCTCCGGGCGCGCCACCATCACCGAGGTCACCGGCGGCTCCGTGCTGCTCCAGCCGACCGCCGTGGGCCCCAGCGGCATCGCGGTCGTCGAGGTCTTCGTCCCCGACGCCGAGGTGTCCTACGGGGTCACCACCGCCTGGCTGATCCTGGCGGGCGTCGGCGTCGCACTCGTCGTCGGATCGGTCGCCGTCGCCGACCGCCTCGGCGTCCGCATGGTCGAGCCCGCCCGCCGCCTCGCCGGCGCCGCCCACGACCTGGGGGAGGGACGGCTCGGCACCCGCGTCCCCGAGGAGGGCCCGGACGAACTGCGCTCCGCCGCCGTGGCGTTCAACTCCATGGCCGACCAGGTCATCCAGCTCCTGGCCAACGAGCGCGAACTGGCCGCCGACCTCTCGCACCGGCTGCGCACCCCGCTCACCGTCCTGCGGCTGAACGCCGCGTCCCTCGGCGAGAGCCCGGCGGCCGAACAGACCCGCGCGGCCGTCGAACAGCTGGAGCGGGAGGTGGACACCATCATCCGGACCGCCCGCGAGCAGCGCCCGCAGACCCAGCCGGGCGGGCCCGCCGCCGGCTGCGACGCCTCCGAGGTGATCCGCGAACGCATGGCCTTCTGGTCCGCCCTGGCCGAGGACGAGGGCCGCGAGGTGCGCCTGGCCGGGGTGGACCGCGCGGCACGCATCCCGGTCGCCCGCCCCGAACTGGCGGCCGCGCTCGACGCGCTGCTCGGCAACGTCTTCCGGCACACCCCGGAGGGCACCGCCTTCGCCGTCGACGTGCACCACAGCGGGGAGGCGGTGATCGTGCTCGTCTCGGACGCCGGCGGCGGGATCGCCGACCCGAAGGCGGCCCTGGAGCGCGGCAAGGCACGGGAGGCGGTGGGCTCGACCGGGCTCGGGCTCGACATCGTCCGCCGGGTCGCCGAATCCACCGGGGGCGAGGTGCGCATCGGCCGCTCCGTGCTCGGCGGCGCGGAGATCCGGGTCTGGATCGGGCTCGCCGGACAGCGCCCGGACAACGGCGGACGGGGCCCCCGGGTGGGGCGCCAGCGGCGCCGGACGCGGGGCGCGGGGCGGGCCAACCTTTAGCGCGGCCGATGCGTTCCTTAAGCCCACCCTAAGAATGCCGGAGCGGGTCCGGTTCGCCCCGATCGCCCGTTCCCCAGCCGCTAGCGTGCTGCCAGCGGCTGGACCGATGACACCCCCGCAGCACGATCGCCCAGCAGCTGCCCGCCCGCACACAGGACCAACCTCCCCCGCCCGTGCATCCCGGCCGGCCCCATCCCCCCCACCCCGGCCGGGGTGCGCGCCCCCTCTTCTCAGGGCCTGGCCCGGTTCACCGCCGACAGCACCGCCGCCACCGCGGCGCCACGCCCGAGGCGTCCCGCCCCGCGCTCCTCGCCGCCCGTCCGGGGGCCGGCGCTCCTCACGCACCGCTGCCGCCTTCGCGGACGGCAGTCAGCCGTCCGGGCATCTCGCGCGGGATCACCGCGACGCGGTCCCGGTCGTCCGGCCGGATGGGGCCTGCGCCACCCGCCGCCCGGTTCCGGGTTCGGGCAAAGAACGCGTGAGTCCGTATCCGCGCCTCCTCCCGGTGGTGTCCCGTTCACTTCCCGGCGGGCGTTTCCGGGGGCGGCGGGGGAGCGGAGGACGGTTTCCGGGGGATGCCGGGAAACGGGCGCCGGGGCCGGTTTTTCCGGGGTGCTCGAACAAGATCGTTTGTCAACCCCGCCCCGACCTGCGGGAATTCGGAATCGACGGCCGGGCCGCAGTGTGGCGCCCCGCTTTGGCAAGCCTTCGGGCGGACACGGTCTCGTGACTTGCAGGACACGCTCGCGCAACGGAAGCGTCTTCAACTCTTGACACCCACCCCCCGCAGGCAGCAATCTTCCGACATCGACGCATGGGAGCGCTCCCACATCGCACGAGGTTTCTCGCGTGAAACGGCACTACCCGTGTTCTCCCCCCAAACCCATCCGGCACCCGCACTCACCAGCGCGTATGCCACGCAGTGAGCCAGTCCCACCCTGGAACAAGGAGTAGTGGAATGCGTATCACCCGCACCGTCGCCGGTCGGAGCCGCAGAGTCGCGGTTCTGGCCACCACGGGCCTGACCGCTTCGGCGCTGCTGCTGACCGGCTGCAGCAGTGACGACTCCGACTCGAACGAGTCGTCCGACGCGAACGGGAAGATCACGCTGACCGTCGCCGACTTCGGCCAGTTCGGCTACAAGGAAGCCGGCCTCTTCGAGAAGTACCACGAGCTGCACCCGAACATCACGGTGAAGGAAGACACCACCGCCGATGAGAAGGTCTACTACCCCAAGCTGCTCCAGCAGCTGAACTCGGGCAGCGGTCTCGCCGACGTCCAGGGTCTCGAGGTCGGCCGCATCAAGGAGCTCGTCGACACCAAGGCGGACCAGTTCGCCGACCTGAGCAAGGTCATCGACGTCAACGAGTTCGTGTCGTGGAAGGAGAAGCAGGCCACCACGCCGGACGGCAAGGTGATCGGCGCGGGTACCGACATCGGCCCGATGTCCCTCTGCTACAACACCGAGCTGTTCAAGAAGGCCGGCCTGCCGACCGACCGCAAGGAGGTCGCGGCCAAGATCTCCGGCGGCTGGGAGGACTACCTCAAGCTCGGCGAGGAGTACAAGAAGAAGGCCCCCAAGGGCACCTACTTCATGGACTCCGCCAGCGCCATGTTCAACGCCGTGGTCAGCTCCAACGCGAAGCAGTACTACGACGAGAGCGGCAAGCCGATCTACAAGGACAGCCCCAGCGTGCAGCAGGGCTGGAACCTGGCCGCCGAGGCCGCGGACAAGAAGCTGACCCAGGGCCTCGCCCAGTTCAGCGACCCGTGGAAGGCCGCGCTGCGCAAGAGCACCATGGCCACCGTGGTCTGCCCCGCCTGGATGGCCGGCCAGATCTCCGTGAACGCCGGTGACGCGAACAAGGGCAAGTGGGACATCACCACCGCCCCCGGTGCGACCGCCGCCAACTGGGGCGGCTCCTTCCTCGGCGTCCCGAAGTCGGGCAAGCACGTCGAGGAGGCCACCAAGCTCGTCAAGTGGCTGACCGCCCCCGAGCAGCAGGCCGCCGTCTTCAAGGCGATCGGCTCCTTCCCGTCCAACAAGGGCGCCTACGACCTGCCGGACGTGAAGAACGCGACCCTGCCGTACTTCAACGACGCCCCCATCGGCCAGATCTACGCCGATGAGGCCAAGTCCATCCCCGAGGCGATCCTCGGCCCGAAGGACGCCGCGATCAAGGACACCATCTCCACGCAGATCAACAACATGGAGCAGCGCGGCACCGCCCCGGACGACGCCTGGGAGGCGGCGACCAAGGCGATCGACAAGGTGATCGGCTGACGTTCGCCGGGGCGCGTCCGGTCTGATCCGCCGGACGCGCCCGGCGCGGGCGGCCTCCGGGCCGCCCGCACCTGCGTGTCGCGGCGGGCCTGCACGGGGCGACCGGACGGCTCCGGCCGCCCCGTGGAAGCCCACCGCGAACACCGTCGCCCTCGCCCCGCAGCCGGGTAACTCAAGCACTCCAGGGAAGGACTCCCGCTCGTGGCCACCTCGACTCCCACCCGGGACGCATACGCGCCGCCACCCCGCGGCTCCCAGCGCAAACCGGCGCCCCGCCGGCAGAACTGGCGCAGCCGGCTCTGGCGGTTCGACGACAAGGCGTCGCCGTACGCCTACATCGCACCGTTCTTCCTCGTCTTCGGCGCCTTCGGGCTCTATCCGCTGATCTACACCGGATGGATCGCCCTGCACCGGGTCGAGATGACCGGCATGAACCAGATGGAGTGGGTGGGCTGGGAGAACTTCGACAAGATCCTGCACGACTCCGAGTTCTGGACGGCCGTCAGCAACACCTTCGTGATCGGTGTGATGTCGACGGTCCCGCAGCTGCTCGTCGCGCTGGGCCTCGCACACCTGCTCAACTACAAGCTGCGCGCCAGCACCTTCTGGCGCACGGTGATCCTCACCCCGTACGCCACCTCCGTGGCCTCCGCGGCCCTCGTCTTCGCGCTGGTCTTCCGCGCCGACGGCGGCCTGCTGAACTGGGCGCTGCACTTCATCGGCCTGGGCGACACCAACTGGGCCAACGGCCACTGGACGTCCAAGATCGCCATCTCGGTCATCGTGATCTGGCGCTGGACCGGCTACAACACCCTGATCTACCTGGCCGCCATGCAGGCCGTGCCGTCCGACCTGTACGAGGCGGCCTCGCTCGACGGCGCCTCGCGCTGGCAGCAGTTCCGCAAGGTGACCATCCCCTCGCTGCGGCCCACGATCCTCTTCACGATCGTCATCTCGACCATCGGCTCGATGCAGCTGTTCGGTGAACCGCTGCTGCTGGAGGGCGGCACCCTCGGCGCGACCGGCGGCAACGAGAATCAGTACGAGACGCTCAGCGTTTACCTCTACAACTACGGCTGGAACCTCGGACATCTCGGTCCGGCCGCCGCAGTGGCCTGGGCGATGCTCGCCCTCCTGCTGCTCATCGCCGCGGTCAACTGGCTCATCGGCCGCTACGTACGCAAATCCGCGGTCTGACGGGGAGCGATATCCATGACCATGACCAGCCCCGCCAAAGTCTCGGAACCCGGCCTCGCGGCGCGTTCCGCCCACCGCGCGCCCAAGCGCGCCAGCCGCTTCAAGCCCGGCGCAGGCCAGCAGCTGAACGGCGGCCCGTTCGCCTACATCGCCCTGGCCGTCGTCGGCATCGGCTCGCTGCTGCCGCTGTACTGGACCCTCGTGGCCGCGTCCCACACCCAGGACGAGGTACTGGCCAGCACCCCGCCGTTCCTGCCGGGCGACCGCCTCTTCCACAACCTCGACGCCGCCTGGAACCAGGCCCACCTGGGCAAGGCGATCGTCAACAGCGTGATCGTGTCCGGCTGCATCACCGCGGCGACGCTCTTCTTCTGCACCCTGGCCGGCTACGCCTTCGCCAAGATGCGCTTCCGCGGCCGCAACACCCTGATGACCGGCGTCATCCTCACCCTGACGATCCCGCCGCAGCTCAGCGTCGTCCCGCTGTTCATGATGATGGCCGACCTCGGCTGGGGCGGGAACCTCCAGTCGGTGATCTTCCCGACCCTGGTCAGCGCCTTCGGTGTGTTCTTCATGCGCCAGTACCTCATGGAGGCGCTGCCGTACGAGCTGATCGAGGCCGCCAAGATCGACGGCGCGAACAACTTCCGCATCGTGCTGAGCGTGGTGCTGCCGGTGGCGCGCCCCGCGATGATGGTGCTCGGCATGCTCACCTTCGTCCAGGCGTGGAACGACTTCTTCTGGCCCTACCTCGCCCTGAACCAGCAGAACCCGACGCTCCAGGTGGCCCTCGGCCAGCTGAGCGCCTCCTACACGCCCGACACGAGCATCGTGATGGCCGGCGCGCTCATCAGCACCCTGCCGCTGCTCGTGGTGTTCGTGATCTTCGGCAAGCAGATCGTCGGCGGCATCATGTCCGGCGCCGTCAAGGGCTGACGCCCGGTCTGCCGCCTCCCCCGCAGTGGACCCCGTACGGCCCCCGCCCGCCCCGCCGGCCGTACGGGTCCCGAGCCCCACCCCGTCACGCCCCTGTCCGTCACATCCTTGGGAGCGCTCCCGCATGACTGCAGTACGACCCGACATCGCCCCGAAGCCGGCCCCCGACGAACCCACCCGGTTCCCGACGGGCTTCCTCTGGGGAGCGGCCACCGCCGCCTACCAGGTCGAGGGTGCCGCCGCCGAGGACGGGCGCACGCCCTCCATCTGGGACACCTTCAGCCGCACCCCCGGCAAGGTCCGCAACGGCGACACCGGCGACATCGCAGCCGACCACTACCACCGCTACCGCGACGACGTGGCCCTGATGAAGCAGCTGGGGCTGAAGGCGTACCGCTTCTCCGTCTCCTGGTCCCGCGTCCAGCCCACCGGCCGCGGCCCGGCCGTCGAGCGCGGCCTGGACTTCTACCGCAAGCTCGTCGACGAGCTGCTGGAGGCCGGCATCACGCCCGTCGCCACCCTCTACCACTGGGACCTGCCCCAGGAGCTGGAGGACGCCGGCGGCTGGCCGGAGCGCGCGACCGCCGAGCGGTTCGCCGACTACGCGCAGATCATGGCGGGCGCCCTCGGCGACCGGGTGCCCACCTGGACCACCTTCAACGAGCCGTGGTGCTCGGCCTTCCTCGGATACGGCTCCGGCGTGCACGCCCCCGGCCGCACCGAGGCGTCCTCCGCCCTGCGGGCGGCCCATCACCTCAACCTCGCCCATGGCCGGGCGATCGAGGTTCTGCGCGCTCAACTCCCCGCTGGCGCGCAGACCTCGGTCACCCTCAACCTCCACCAGGTCCGCCCGCTGACCGCCGGCCCCGAGGACGCCGACGCCGCGCGCCGCATCGACGCGGTCGGCAACCGGGTCTTCACCGGCCCGATGCTGCACGGCGCCTACCCGGAGGACCTGCTCGCGGACACCGCGCACCTGGTGGACTGGTCGAAGCTGGTCCAGGACGGCGACCTGGAGGCGATCTCGCGTCCGGTCGACGTCCTGGGCATCAACTACTACACGCCCACCCTGGTCTCCACGCCCGCCGAGGGCGCCGGCGACACCCGCAACGACGGCCACGGCGCCAGCGACTACTCGCCCTGGCCCGGCTCCGAGCACGTCGCCTTCCACCTCGCCGAGGGGAAGGAGCGCACCGCCATGAACTGGTCCATCGACCCCAACGGGCTCTACAACCTGCTCATGGACGTCACCCGCGACCACCCCGGCATCCCGCTGATGGTCACCGAGAACGGCGCCGCCTTCGACGACTACGTCTCGCCCGAGGGCCGGGTCCAGGACCCCGAGCGCATCGCCTACCTGCACGGCCACCTCGACGCCGTGCGGCGCGCGGTCGCCGACGGGGCCGACGTGCGCGGCTACTTCCTCTGGTCGCTGATGGACAACTTCGAGTGGGCGTACGGCTATTCGAAGCGGTTCGGCGCCGTGTACGTGGACTACGCCAGCCAGCGCCGCATCCCCAAGGACAGCGCCCACTGGTACGCCGACGTGATCCGCAGGCACGCCCTGCCGCCGCAGGAGGACCTCGTCTGACCCGTCCGGTACGGCCCCGTACGTACCGCCCCTGAGACCCGGCCCCGGTGCCGGGTCTCAGCCGTTTCCGCCCCCGACCAGGCCGGATCACCCCCGGCGTGTGCGTTCCGCTTGACCACGCGCGTAGAGTGGGAGCGCTCCCATCAGGGGAGCCGGGGAGCGGCCGACCGGTCCCTCAGAGTGTCAAGGGAACCAACGCCAGGACTTGGTTTGGTTATCCGACTGTGAGAAATTGACCGCGAACGGGAGGCAGCCATGACGGCATCGCGAGTACGGAGCGGGGGCCGGCCCACGCTCGAAGAGGTCGCGGCGCGGGCGGGAGTGGGGCGGGGCACGGCCTCGCGCGTGATCAACGGATCGCCGCGGGTCAGCGCCCACACCAGGGAGGCGGTCGAGGCGGCCGTCGCCGAGCTGGGCTACGTGCCCAACCGCGCGGCCCGTGCGCTGGCCGGCAACCGCACGGACGCCATAGCGCTCGTCGTCCCCGAGTCCGAGAGCCGCTTCTTCGCCGAACCGTACTTCTCCGACATCGTGCGCGGGGTCGGCGCCGCCCTGGCCGACACGGACATGCAGCTGCTGCTCACCCTCGTCGGCAGCGACCGCGAACGCCGCAGGCTCGCCCAGTACCTCACCGCGCACCGCGTGGACGGTGTACTGCTCGTCTCCGTGCACGCCGACGACCCGCTGCCCGATCTGCTCGAACAGCTCGGCATGCCCGCCGTCATGAACGGCCGCAGATCCGCCGCCGAATCGCTCTCCTCGGTCGACTCGGACAACTTCGAGGGCGCCCGCGGCGCGGTGGAGCACCTGGTCTCGCGCGGCCGGCGCACCATCGCCACCATCACCGGCCGGCTCGACGTCTACGCCTCCCAGAGCCGCCTGGACGGCTACCGACAGGCCGTCAGCGACGCGGGCCTGGAGCCCGACGAACGGCTCGTCGCCCCCGCCGACTTCTCCGAGGAGGGCGGTGCCCGGGCCATGCGCGACCTGCTCGCCCGCCGCCCCGACGTGGACGCGGTCTTCGCCGCCTCCGACGTGATGGCCGCCGGCGCCCGCCAGGTCCTGCGCGAGGCCGGCCGCCGCATCCCGGACGACGTCGCCCTGATCGGCTTCGACGACTCGGCCGTCGCCCGTCACATGGACCCGGCTCTCACCAGCGTGCGCCAGCCGATCGAGGAGATGGGCCGCACCATGACCCGGCTGCTGCTCGACATGATCGCCGGGGAGAACGCGGACCGGGCCCAGATCGTGCTTCCCACGGAACTGGTGGTCCGCGACTCCTCGTGAGTCACGCGTCGCCGCGGCGGGCGCCGCCGCTCAGGAGCGGTCCTCCGGGGCCGCGAGCAGTGCGGTGATCTCCTCGGCGGCCTCCGGCGAGAGGGCGCCCCAGCCTTCCTTGTAGCCGTAGACGCTCGCCAGCCCCCGCGCCTCGTAGTCGCCGTTGAGGATCTCGATGTCGTCCGTGGTGATGAGGCCGGGGTGGGCGACGCCCACGGCGGAGGACACCTTGAGGAGTTCCTTGCGCAGGGTGCGGAGGTAGACGGCGGCGCGGGTGGCCTTGGAGGGGGCGTCGACGCCGCGCACCAGCCAGGGGTCCTGGGTGGCGATGCCGGTGGGGCACTTGTCGGTGTGGCACTTCTGGGCCTGGATGCAGCCGATGGAGAGCATGGCCTCGCGGGCGACGTTGATCATGTCGACGCCGAGGGCGAAGGCGACCACGGCGTTCTCGGGCAGGCCGAGCTTGCCGGAGCCGATGAAGGTGATGTCGTCGGTGAGGCCCCGCTCGGCGAAGGCGCCGTAGACGCGGGAGAAGCCCATGCGGAAGGGCAGGGACACCGAGTCCGAGAAGATCAGCGGAGCGGCCCCGGTGCCGCCCTCGCCGCCGTCCACGGTCACGAAGTCGACGCCGCGGTCGCCCCGCGCCATCAGGGTGGCCAGCTCCTCCCAGAAGCCCATCTCGCCCACGGCGCTCTTGATCCCGACGGGCAGCCCGGTCTCCTCGGCGAGCAGCTCCACGAAGTCGAGCATCGAGTCGACGTCGTGGAACGCGGTGTGCCGGGAGGGCGACGCGCAGTCCTTGCCGGCCGGGATGCCGCGGATCTCCGCGATCTCGGGGGTGACCTTCGCCGCGGGCAGCAGCCCGCCGAGCCCCGGCTTGGCGCCCTGCGAGAGCTTGATCTCGATCGCCCTGACCGGGGCGCCCGCGACGACCTGCTTGAGCCTGTCGAGGCTGAAGGCGCCGTTCTCGTCGCGGCAGCCGAAGTACGAGGTTCCGATCTGGAGGATCAGGTCGCCCCCGTTGCGGTGGTACGGGGAGAGGCCGCCCTCGCCGGTGTTCTGGAGGGCGCCCGCCAGACCGGCGCCCTTGTTCAGGGCGGTGATGGCCGCGCCCGACAGCGATCCGAAGCTCATCGCCGAGATGTTCACCACGCTCGCCGGGCGGAACGCCTTGGCGCGCCCGCGCGGGCCGCCCAGCACCTTGGCGGAGGGCAGCGGGGCCTGCGGGTCGTGGAGGTCGGGCAGCGGTCCGGCGAACGTCCGCTGCTTCACGTACGCGTGCCCCTGGACGTGCTCCACGTCCATGTCGGTGCCGAAGCCGAAGTAGTTGTTCTCCTCCTTGGCGGAGGCGTAGATCCAGGTGCGCTGGTCGCGGCTGAAGGGGCGCTCCTCCTCGTTGGAGGTCACGACGTACTGCCGCAGCTCGGGACCGATCCGCTCCAGCAGATACCGGGCGTGGCCGACCACGGGGAAGTTCCTGAGCAGCGCGTGCTTCTTCTGCACCAGGTCGCGGACTGCCACCAGCGCCACGGCCGCCGCCGCGGCCGTGCCGATACTCCGGGCGCGCATGAACGTTCCTCTCGTCTACTGCGGGACGGTCCGAGCATAGAGAAGGGCCGGTTCGCCCATGCGAACCGGCCCTTCAACGATCAGGGTGAGTAACGGGACTCGAACCCGCGACATCCTGGACCACAACCAGGTGCTCTACCATCTGAGCTATACCCACCGCGTCCGGTCGTTTCCGACCGGCCGAGAAAAAGTGTACAGGGTCCGGGAGGGTGCTCGCGCACTCATTACCCGGCGGTGGGTCACGGCCCTCGGAAGGGCCGTGACCAGGGGTTCAGTCGTGGGGCCCGGAGACCCGTGCCGCGACGGCCCTCGCCTGCTCCGAGTCCGGGCCGGGCTGCGGGACGAAGACCGCCTCGCGGTAGTACCGCAGCTCGGTGATGGAGTCGCGGATGTCCGCGAGCGCCCGGTGGTTGCCGTTCTTCTCCGGGCTGTTGAAGTACGCCCTCGGGTACCAGCGGCGGGCCAGTTCCTTGACCGAGGAGACATCGACGATCCGGTAGTGGAGGTAGCCCTCCAGGAGCGGCATGTCACGGGAGAGGAAGCCGCGGTCGGTCCCCACCGAGTTTCCGCACAGCGGGGCCTTGCCCGGCTCCTTCACGTGCTCGCGGACATAGGCGAGGACCTGTTCCTCGGCGTCGGCCAGCGTCGTGCCGCCGGCCAGCTCGTCGAGAAGGCCCGAGGCGGTGTGCATCTGCCGCACCACCTCGGGCATGGTCTCCAGCGCCGCGTCCGGCGGGCGGATCACGACGTCCACCCCTTCGCCGAGCACGTTCAACTCCGAGTCGGTGACCAGGGCGGCCACCTCGATGAGTGCGTCTTCCGCCAGCGAGAGCCCGGTCATCTCGCAGTCGATCCACACCATGCGGTCGTTCATGCGACCTACATTACGGGGCGCTTCGCTGTCCGGGCAGGGCCGGGCGGCCGGTGGCGAATACGTCGGTGGCCGCCTTGCCGTGGTCCGGGCGGGCCGTGTCCAGTGCCGCGGGTGCGGCGGCGGACGGGCCCGCGACGGCGGCCCGGCGGTTCCCGGCGGAGCCCTGGGCGGGCACCGCCACCTCCGTCACCACGACCGGCTCCGGCACCCCGCCCTGCGGACGACGGGCCCGGTAGGCGGCCCGGTACGCGGCGGGGGAGGAGCCGAGCTGGCGGCGGAAGTGCCCGCGCAGCGCGACCGGGGAACGGAAGCCGCAGCGGCCCGCGACCTCGTCGACCGAGTAGTCCGACGTCTCCAGGAGGCGCTGTGCCTGAAGCACCCGCTGGGTGATCAGCCACTGCAGCGGCGCGCTTCCGGTGAGTGAGCGGAACCTCCGGTCGAAGGTCCGCCGGCTCATGTAGGCGCGCGCGGCGAGCGTCTCCACGTCGAACTGCTCGTGGAGGTGCTCCAGCGCCCAGGCGACGACCTCGGCGAGCGGGTCGGAGCCGATTTCCTCCGGTAAAGACCTGTCGAGGTAGCGCTCCTGGCCGCCACTGCGCCGGGGCGGCACGACGAGCCGGCGGGCCAGTGCCCCGGCGGCCTCCGTGCCGTGGTCCGAGCGGACTATGTGCAGGCAGAGGTCGATGCCGGCCGCCGTCCCGGCGGAGGTGAGCACGTCGCCGTCGTCGACGAACAGCTCGCGCGGATCGACGTGCACCGACGGGTAGCGCTTGGCCAGCGTCGGCGCGTACATCCAGTGCGTGGTCGCGGGGCGGCCGTCCAGCAGCCCGGCGGCGGCCAGTACGAAGGCCCCGGTGCACAGCCCGACGATGCGGGCGCCCTCCTCGTGGGCGCGGCGCAGCGCCTCCAGGGCTTCCAGGGGCGGCGGCGAGGTGATCGAGCGCCAGGCGGGCACCACGACGGTGCCGGCTCTGCTGATCGCCTCCAGCCCGTAGGGCGCGGTCAGTTCGAGGCCACCGGTGGTGCGCAGGGGCCCTTCTTCACCGCTGCACACGAGCAACCGGTAGCGCGGAACTCCCGCGTCCTGGCGGTCGATTCCGAACACCGACAGCGGGATGGAGCTCTCGAAGATGGGGCCACCGCTGAACAGCAGCACGGCGACGACTTCCCGGCGTCGTCGTCCGCCCAGCTTCCGTACAGCCTCCGTTGCGGTGGCGGAGTCCTGGCTCATGACGCTAAGCCCCCCTCGGTGTTCGCGTCTTCCTGGTCCTTACGGGCCTGTCGCACCTGCACATGTCCCCTCGGTCGTGCACGAGTCCCCGGCCTTCGACGCCCAAGATCGAATCTACTGCGTCCCGTGGTGCCGTCGTGACAAGTTCACCAACCGGCTCATTGTCGACAAGGCAACCTGGCGGGAAGCGTTCGATCACGAAGCGTTTCACTCACAGGTCGTGCAGGGAAGTGCGCCCGGCGTTCATGGCCCGTCCCCATTGGGCGGAAGCGTACCGCGCGGTCTCTTCCTGCCTGGTGGCAAGGGGGTTGATCGGCCATTTCGACAAGGAATGGACCGGTCCCAGAAGTTGGCTGAAAATGTACGGTCGCGTGTGCGGAAATCAGTCGTTCTACCGGCGCACGACCCGAGGTGCCTGTGCGCCCCCGTGCGCCCCCTCGCTGGGCGGGGCGGGCATCGGGCGGGTCCGACGCGCCCGGCGGCGCGACGGCCGGAGGGGGGCCGCCGGATACCGTTCACCGGCCACGGCCGCCGGCAATCCGCGCGGTCGGTTCCGGACGGCACGCCGCATCCGCCCGGCTCCCCCGGAAGGGTGGGTTCCGGTACGCCGGGGCGACGCCCGTACCGGCCTCCCGGAGCCGCTCGCGCCGGGCGCCGGAAGGGGACCGGGCGGTGGCCGGTACGTCTGTGTACGGGGCAACCGGCATTGCCAGACGGGCCCGGTCTCGGGCATGCTCCGGAAAACGCCGCATGCGCCGTGCACGGTGCGGGCAATGGAGGAATGGGGCCGTACCCTTGGGGGTAAGGGGTTGGGAAGATGATTCCCGGACACCACGACACCGCCCGCTGACGCACCTTCCACGTCGCTCTCCTCACGAGGACTCTCTTCGCCGAGACACCGATGGCCGGTCACGAAATCCCCGAACCCGCGGACCGCAAGCAGGTAGCCGACCCCGTGTCGGACCCGCTGGCGGCCGAACAAGAGCGCCGTCCCTGCGATCCCGCCTTCCGGCATGGGGTCGTCGTCGGCTTCGACGGCTCGACCTCCAGCGAGCGGGCCCTCGCCTACGCGATCGGCATGTCCCGCCGGACGGGCTCCGGGCTGATCATCGTGCATGTCGCCAACCGGCTGCCGACCACCGTCTGGGCGGGCTGCGAGCCCCCCGTCTTCGTGGACGTCCCGGACCACCGCACCGAGGTGCTCGGCCTGGAACTGGCCTGCGCGGACTACCTCGCCGAGGTGCCCTGGGTGCTCGTGGAGCGCGGCGGCGACATCTGCCACGAACTGGAGGAGGTCGGCCGGGAGTACTCGGCCGACGCGATCGTCGTGGGCTCCACGCACGGCCTGGTCGGCAAGCTCTTCGGCTCGGTGGCCGGCCGGTTGGCCCGCCGCGCGCAGCGGCCCGTCGTCGTCATCCCGTGACGCCCCGGACGCGGCCCGTGACGGCGCCGCCGGCGCGTTCGCGCCACCTCCGCGCAACCGGAAGCGGCCCCGCCGTCACCTCCCGTGACCGCGGGGCCGCTCCGCGCGACGCGGGCCCGCCTACTCGACGGTGACGGACTTCGCCAGGTTGCGCGGCTTGTCGATGTCCCGGCCCATGGCCAGCGCCGTGTGGTACGCGAAGAGCTGGAGCGGGATGCCCATCAGGATCGGGTCCAGCTCGTTCTCGTTCTTCGGCACGACGATGGTGTGGTCGGCCTTCTCCTGGACCTGGTGGGCCACGGCGAGGATGCGGCCGCTGCGGGCCTTGATCTCCTCCATCGCGGCGCGGTTCTTCTCCAGCAGGTCGTCGTCCGGCACGATGGCCACGGTCGGCATCGCGGGCTCGATCAGCGCCAGCGGACCGTGCTTCAGCTCGGAGGCCGGGTACGCCTCGGCGTGGATGTACGAGACCTCCTTGAGCTTCAGCGACGCCTCGCGGGCCACCGGATAGCCGCGCACGCGCCCGATGAACATCATCGACTTCGCGTCCGCGTACTCGGCGGCCAGCCGCTTGATCTCGTCCTCGCCCGCCAGGATCTCGCTGATCTGGGCGGGCAGCCTGCGCAGGCCGTCGATGATCCGCTTGCCGTCCGCCACCGACAGGTCCCGGATGCGGCCCAGGTGCAGGGCGAGCAGCGCGAAGGCCACCACGGTGTTGGTGAAGCACTTGGTGGAGACCACGCAGACCTCGGGCCCGGCGTGCACATACGTACCGCCGTCCGCCTCGCGGGCGATCGCCGAACCGACCACGTTGACCACGCCCAGCACCCGCGCGCCCTTGCGCTTCAGCTCCTGGACGGCCGCCAGCACGTCGTACGTCTCGCCGGACTGGGACACCGCGACGTACAGCGTGTCGGGGTCCACGACCGGGTTGCGGTAGCGGAACTCTGAGGCGGGCTCGGCGTCCGCGGGGATGCGGGCCAGCTCCTCGATCAGCTGGGCGCCGATCTGGCCCGCGTGGTACGAGGTGCCGCAGCCCAGGATCTTGATGCGGCGGACCCCGCGCGCCTCGCGGGCGTCCAGGTTGAGGCCGCCCAGGTGCACCGTGGAGAACCGGTCGTCGATCCGGCCGCGCAGCACCCGGTCGACGGCGTCCGCCTGTTCGGAGATCTCCTTGTGCATGTACGTGTCGTGGCCGCCCATGTCGTACGACTCGGCCTCCCACTCCACGGTGGTCGGCGTGGCCGTCGTGGTCGAGCCCTCCGTGGTGTACGTGCGGAAGTCGTCGGCCTTGAGGGTGGCCATCTCGCCGTCGTCGAGGGTGACTACCTGGCGGGTGTGGGCGACCAGGGCGGCGACGTCGGAGGCGACGAACATCTCCTTCTCGCCGATGCCGAGGACGACCGGCGAGCCGTTGCGGGCCACCACGATGCGGTCGTGGAAGTCGGCGTGCAGGACGGCGATGCCGTAGGTGCCCTCGACGGAGCGCAGCGCCTCGCGGACCTTCTCCTCCAGCGTCGCGGCCTGCGAGCGGGCGATCAGGTGGACCAGCACCTCGGTGTCGGTCTCGGAGAGGAACACGACGCCCTCGGCGGTCAGCCGGGCGCGCAGTTCGGCGGCGTTGTCGATGATCCCGTTGTGCACGACGGCGACCCGGCCCGAGGCGTCCAGGTGCGGGTGGGCGTTCTCGTCGCTGGGGGCGCCGTGGGTGGCCCAGCGGGTGTGGGCGATCCCGGTCGTCCCGGCGAAGCGCTTGGGCACCCGGGACTCCAGCTCGCGGACCCGGCCCTTGGCCTTGACCGACTTCAGCGCGGCGGGCTTCCCGGCCGCGGGCTTTCCGGTGATCACGATGCCGGCGGAGTCGTAACCGCGGTACTCCAGCCGCTGCAGGCCCTCCAGCAGCAGCGGGGCCACGTCACGCTTTCCGATGTATCCGACGATTCCGCACATGAAGAGTTCTGTCCTCCGTCGTGAAGTAAGGGGTACCCGGCCGGGAGGCGGCCTCAGCCGTAGACGATGCGGCGCAGCTGGCGGAGCGAGAGCTCCGGCGGCGCGACCGCGCGGTGCGGCAGTTCGGCCGCGATCCGCTCGAAGATCTCCGCGTTCACCAGTCCGCCCGCCTGCAGTTCGCGGTGGCGGCGGCGCACGAAGACTTCGGTCGTCTCGTCGAAGTACGCCAGGACGTCGAGGATCACCCGCGCGGCTTCACCGCGGGGGAGCGCGGTGCTGCGCACCACGTGGTCAATGAGGTCGTCGTACGACGAGCGGCGTTCGAGCACCCGTCGATATTGCTGCGGACGGGGGTCGAGCGCAACAATCCTGCCCGATTTCGGGCAGGGGATGGGGCTAGTGGTCCTCTTTTCTCTGACTTGGGTGGATTGCGCGGGGGTGATTCGGGGGCTCGGGAAGGGGCTCGCGCGGTAGTGGTCGGAGCCAACGGGGTGAAGTCCCGCATACGGCGCAAAACGCCCCCGAGGCGCCTGGGTGACCAACGCCGGGAAGTGGTCTACACCTTGACCAGCCGTAAGGCGCGCGGTACGCATGGCGACGGTGCCGGGGGCGACGGCCCCGGCAGCGATCGCGAAGGAACCGGCAGAGTGACCCCCCGAAGAAAGGGACCAGGCTTGTGAGACTGCACACGGCCCGGCTCAGTGCCCTTCCCCGACTGCTCGGCTCGCTGCTGCTCGTCGCGGCGGCCGGCCTCTCCAGCGCGTGCGTCGCCCCCGAGGCGTCCGCCGCGGACTCCGACGCGGCCGCCCGGGCCCTGAGACCGCTGGGCCAGGTGGTGCCCGCCCCGGCCTCGGTCAGGCCCGGCGGCGAACCGTATCTCCTCACCCCGTCCACCAGCATCCGGACCACCCCGTCCTCCGGCGACGCCCGCCGGATCGGCGACTACCTCGCGGACGTGCTGCGCCCCTCCACCGGGTTCGCCCTGCCGGTCACGGACCGGGACGCCGCCGACGGCATCCGGCTCAGGATCGACCCGCGCGCCGGCGGCCTCGGCGCGGAGGGCTACACCCTCACCGCCACGAGCCGCTCCGTCACCATCACCGCCCGGAAGGCCGCAGGGCTCTTCCACGGCGTCCAGACGCTGCGTCAGCTGTTCCCGGCACGGGTGGAGCGCGACAGTCCGCAGAAGGGCCCCTGGCGGGTCTCCGGCGGCACGATCACCGACACCCCGCGCTACGCGTACCGGGGCGCGATGCTCGACGTCTCGCGCCACTTCTTCTCGGTGGACGAGGTCAAGCGCTACATCGACCAGGTCGCGCAGTACAAGATCAACACCTTCCACCTCCACCTCTCCGACGACCAGGGCTGGCGCATCGCCGTGGACTCCTGGCCGAAGCTGGCCACGTACGGCGGCTCCACCGAGGTCGGCGGCGGGCCCGGCGGGTACTACACCAAGGCCCAGTACAAGGAGATCGTCCGGTACGCGGCGTCCCGCTATCTGGAGGTCGTCCCGGAGATCGACCTGCCCGGCCACACCAACGCCGCCCTCGCCTCGTACGCCGAGCTGAACTGCGACGGGGTCGCGCCGCCGCTCTACACCGGCATCAAGGTCGGGTTCAGCTCCCTGTGCGCGGGCAAGGACGTGACGTACGACTTCATCGACGACGTCGTCCGCGAGGTGGCCGCGCTCACGCCCGGCCGCTACCTCCACATCGGCGGCGACGAGGCGCACTCCACCAGTCACGAGGACTACACCGAGATCATGGACCGCGCCCAGGCGGTCGTCGGCGCGTACGGGAAGACCGTGATGGGCTGGCACCAGCTGACCGGGGCGGACCCGGTCAAGGGCGCGGTCGCGCAGTACTGGGGCTACGACCGGACCAGCGCGGCGGACCGGCAGCAGGTGGTGGACGCGGCGAAGAACGGCACCAGGCTGGTGCTCTCCCCGGCGGACCGGATCTACCTCGACATGAAGTACAACGACGAGACCGAACTGGGTCTCAAGTGGGCCGGTCTGGTCGAGGTCCGGCGCTCCTACGACTGGGACCCGGCGACCTACCTCACCGGCGCCCCGGCGGACGCCGTGCTCGGCGTCGAGGCGCCGATGTGGACGGAGACGCTGGACGACAGCGACGACCTCGACGCGATGGCGTTCCCCCGGCTGCCCGGCGCCGCGGAGCTGGGCTGGTCGCCGGCCTCGACGCACGACTGGGACACGTACAAGGTGCGGCTCGCCGGGCTCGGGGAGCGGTTCACCGCCCAGGGCATCGACTACTACCGCTCGCCGCAGGTGCCGTGGCCGGCCTCGGAGACGACCGGGGGCTGAGACGGGGACCGGAACGGCGGCGTCCGGCGGTCCGGGGCGATGTGTCCCGGACCGCCGGACGGCCTCGGTGGGTCAGGCGACCTTCTTGGCGTTCTCGATGGCCTTCGCCAGGTCCTCCAGGATCGGCGCGCACTTGTCGTAGCTGTAGATCGGCTCGGTGGTGCGGGGGATCACCTGGCCGGCCTTGACGGCGGGCAGCTGGTTCCAGGTCGGCTTGGCGGTCAGCGCCTCGGGCTGAAGCGCCGAGGAGCGGTTGTCCATCATGATGATGTCGGCGTCGTACTTGCCGACGTTCTCCCAGCTCAGCTCCTCGAAGAAGCCCGCCGCGTTCACCTTGGGCTCGACGAACCTCACGCCCAGCTCCTGGAAGTACAGGGTGTCGGCGGACATCTTGGCGAGCGAGACGTAGAACAGGTCCTGGCTGGCCGAGCCGACCATGACCCTGATCTCCGGCTTGGACTTCGCGGCGGCGCGCAGCCGGGCGGCGGCCTTCTCGAAGCGGGTCTTCGCCTCGGTGACCGCCGCCGACTTCACATCGGCGCCGAGCGAGGCCGCCAGGTCCTCGTGGCGCTGGATGGCCTTGGGGACGGTGGTCTCGGCGGCCCACAGGGCGACGCTCGGGGCCAGCTGGAGGATCTTGTCCTTGGACTGGTCCGGCACGTACCAGAGGGCGTCCTTCTCCCACATCGCCGTGACCAGCAGCTCGGGGCCGAGCTCCGCGTACTTCTCGACGTTGAACTCGCCCCAGACGTTGCCCAGGATCTCCACCTTGTCGATGTCCAGGTCGCCGGCCTGCACATCGGGCTTGCCGTCCTTGGTCTTCGTCGGCCCGAAGACCGCCTTCACCTCGATGCCGTAGTCGTGCAGGGCGGCGGCGACCCCGGTGAAGGCGACGATGTTCTTCGGGACGGACTTGGCCTCGGCGACCTTGCCCCGGTCGTCCTCGAACTTCCACGGCCCGGTGTTCCCGCCCTTGGACTCGGCGGCGGCGGAGTCCTTCGCGTCGCCGTCACCGCCGCAGGCCGCGAGCACGGCGCCGAGGCCGACGGCGCCTCCCATGGCCAGCAGGCCGCGGCGGGTGGGACGGGACACGCGTGAGGTGCTCATGACGGAATCCGCTTTCGTACGCGCCGAAGACCGGCGGGTGACACGTTAAAGGAAGGTTAGCCTAACCTGCCTTGCGGTCCGCCCGCCGGTCCACCTCTCCGTCCGGCCGGTCCGCCTCTCCGCCCGTCCGTCCCGCCGTCTGTCCGTCCGTCAGGCCTGGAGGCCGAGTTCGCGGGCGATCAGCATGCGCTGCACCTCGCTGGTGCCCTCGCCGATCTCCAGGATCTTGGAGTCCCGCCACATCCTGGCCACCGGGTACTCGTTCATGAAGCCGTAGCCGCCGTGGATCTGGGTCGCCTCGCGGGCGTTGTCCACGGCCACGGTCGAGGAGTACAGCTTGGCGATCGCCGCCTCCTTCTTGAACGGCTCGTCCGCCAGCAGCCGGGACGCCGCGTCCCGCCAGCCGATGCGGGCCATGTGCGCGCGCATCTCCATGTCCGCGATCTTGAACTGGATCGCCTGGTTGGCTCCGATCGGCTTCCCGAACGCGTGCCGCTCGGCGGCGTACTTCACCGACTCGTCCACACAGCCCTGCGCCAGGCCCGTCGAGAGCGCCGCGATGGCGATGCGGCCCTCGTCCAGGATGCGCAGGAACTGCGCGTAGCCCCGGCCCTCCTCGCCCAGCAGGTTCTCCAGCGGAACGCGGACGTCGGAGAAGGACAGCTCGCGGGTGTCCGAGGCGTTCCAGCCGACCTTGGAGTAGGGGGCGGCCACCGTGAAGCCGGGGGTGCCGGACGGGACGATGATGGACGAGATCAGCGGGGCGCCGTTCTCCTTGCGGCCGGTCACCGCCGTCACCGTCACCAACTCGGTGATGTCCGTACCGGAGTTGGTGATGAAGCACTTGGAGCCGTTGATCACCCACTCGCCGGTGGCGTCGTCGCGCACGGCGGTCGTACGGGTGCCGCCCGCGTCCGAACCGCCGTCCGGCTCGGTCAGGCCGAACGCGCCCAGCGCCTCGCCCGAGCACAGCTTCGGCAGCCAGCGCCGCTTCTGCTCCTCGGTGCCGAAGCGGTACACCGGCATCGCGCCCAGCGACACCCCGGCCTCCAGCGTGATCGCCACCGAGGAGTCGACGCGGGCCAGCTCCTCCAGGGCGATGCCGAGCGCGAGGTAGTCGCCGCCCATCCCGCCGTACTCCTCCGGGAACGGCAGCCCGAACAGGCCCATCCGCCCCATCTCGCGCACGATCTCGTACGGGAACTCGTGCCGCTCGTAGAAGTCGCCGATCTTCGGGGCGACGACGTCGTGCGCGAACTCCTCGACGGTGCGCCGCAGTTCCTCGTGCTCGGCGGTCAGCCGGTGGTCCAGGGACATGGGGACGTTCTCCTTGTGGGATGTCACTGTGCCGCGAGTGCGCGGACGGTGCGGGAAGGGCTGGGTCGGCCCAGGTGTTCGGCGAGCCACACGCTGGTGGCGGTCAGCTCGCCGAGATCGACCCCGGTCTCGATGCCGAGGCCGTCGAGCATCCACACGAGATCCTCGGTGGCCAGGTTTCCGGTCGCGCTCTTCGCGTACGGGCAGCCGCCGAGGCCGCCGGCCGACGCGTCCACCACGGACACGCCGTGCCGCAGCGCGGCCAGGGTGTTGGACAGGGCCTGCCCGTACGTGTCGTGGAAGTGCACCCCGATCGCGTCGGTGGGCACACCGGCCTCGTTCAGCCCGGTGAGCAGGGCCTGCACATGGCCGGGGGTGGCGACCCCGATGGTGTCGCCGAGGGACAGCTCGTCGCAGCCGAGGTCCATCAGCGCCTTCGCGACCCGGACGACCTGCGGCACGGGCACCGCGCCCTCCCACGGGTCGCCGAAGCACATCGACAGATAGCCGCGCACCCGCACCGCGTCCGCCCTGGCGCGCGCCACCACGGGCGCGAACATGGCCAGCGACTCGTCGACCGTCCGGTTGAGGTTGCGCCGCGCGAACGTCTCCGTGGCCGAGCCGAACACCGCGATCGAGCGGGCGCCCAGCGCCAGCGCCCGGTCCAGCCCGCGTTCGTTCGGCACGAGGACCGGCAGCGTCACGTCGCCCACGTCCGCGATGTCGCCGAGCAGCGGGTACAGCTCCTCGGCGTCGGCGAGCTGGGGCACCCACTTGGGATGCACGAAGCTCGTCGCCTCGATCGTGGTCAGCCCGGCGACCGCGAGCCGGCGGATGAACTCCGCCTTCATCGCGGTCGGGACGGTCGTCTTCTCGTTCTGCAGCCCGTCGCGGGCGCCGACCTCGTGGATGCGGACGCGGGCGGGCAGCCCGTCGGCGGGGACGGTCATCGGCAGGGCGCGGTCGGTGGTCGTCATGCGTCCTCCCCGGCGGTGTCGGCCGGCGCGACGACGGCCAGCACCTGGTCCATGGCCACCGCGGTGCCCGCGGTGACGTCGAGCGCGGTGACGGTGCCGGCGTGCGGCGCGGAGATGACGTGCTCCATCTTCATCGCCTCCACCACCAGCAGGCTCTGCCCGGCGACGACCTCGTCCCCGACGGCCACCTTCACCACGGTCACCGTGCCGGGCATGGGCGCGGCCAGTGTGTCGGCGCCGGAGCGGGCGGCGCCGGTCAGCGACGCCTCGACCGGGTCGTGGTCCCGGACGTGCCAGCTGTCGCCGTCCCGGCCGAGCCAGTGGCCCTCCGGGGAGACGGCGTACGCGAACACATGCGTGACCCCGGCCAGTTCCAGCGCGATGCGGCCGGCGCCGACCGACAGCGTCCTGGCCTTCTCCGCGGTGCCCGGCAGCGGCCCGAGCGGCCCGCAGGCGCCCGACTCCGGGGCGGGCGGCGTCGGGCCCTCGCCGACATGGCCGAACGTCAGCTCGGTGTCCCCGCCGCCGCACGGGCGCAGGCTCACCTGGACCGGGTCGTGGCCGGGAATGTGGAAGTCGTACACCGTCCGGGCCGGGGTGCCGCCCAGCCGCCAGCCGTTCCCCGCCGAGAACGGGTCGGCCCAGGCGCCGGCGGCCGGGCGGGCCGCGGCGGACGCGGTGTGCTGCCGCAGCAGCGCGGCGGCCGCGTACACCTCCTCCGGCACGCCGTCCGGCACCAGCCCATCCACCTCGCGCTCCACCAGACCGGTGTCCAGCTCGCCCGCCACCACCGCAGGATGGGCGAGCAGCCGGCGCAGGAAGCCCGCGTTGGTCGGGACGCCCAGGACGACCGTGTCCGCCAGGGCCACCCGCAGCCGGCGCAGGGCGGTCGCCCGGTCGGGGCCGTACGCGATGACCTTGGACAGCATCGGGTCGTACAGGCTGCCGACCTCGCCGCCCTCGCCGAGCCCCGAGTCGGTGCGCACCCCGCCGCCCTGCGGCTCGTGGAGCGCCAGCACGGTGCCGCCGGAGGGCAGAAAGCCGCGCGCCGGGTCCTCGGCGCAGATCCGGGCCTCCACGGCGTGCCCGGTGAGCGTGATGTCGTCCTGGCCGTACGGCAGCGGCTCACCGGCCGCGACCCGCAGCTGCCACTCGACCAGGTCCAGGCCGGTGACCAGCTCGGTGACCGGGTGCTCGACCTGGAGCCGGGTGTTCATCTCCATGAAGTAGTACGAGGACGGGTCGTTGCCCGGCACGATGAACTCCACCGTGCCCGCCCCGACGTACCCGCAGGAGCGGGCCGCCTGCACGGCCGCCTCGCCCATCGAGGCGCGCGTCGCCTCGTCCAGCAGGACGGACGGGGCCTCCTCGATGATCTTCTGGTGGCGGCGCTGGAGGGAGCACTCGCGCTCGCCCAGGTGCATCACATTGCCGTGGGCGTCGGCCAGTACCTGGATCTCGATGTGGCGCGGCCGGTCGATCCACCGCTCCACCAGCAGGGTGTCGTCGCCGAAGGAGGCGCGGGCCTCGCGCCTCGCCGCCGCGATCTCGTCCGCGAGCAGCGCCGCGTCCCGGACGAGCCGCATGCCCTTGCCGCCGCCGCCGGCCGAGGGCTTGAGCAGCACCGGCATGCCGATCCCGGCCGCCGCCTGAGCCAGCGCCTCGTCGCTCAGCCCGCTGCCGGAGGAACCGGGCACCACCGGGACGCCGGCCGCCGCGACCGTCTCCTTGGCCCGGATCTTGTCGCCCATCAGCGAGATCGCGGCGGCGGGCGGCCCGATGAAGACCAGCCCGGCCTCCGTGCACGCCCGGGCGAACGCGGCGTTCTCCGCGAGGAAGCCGTAGCCGGGGTGGACGGCCTGCGCGCCGGTGCGGCGGGCCGCCTCCAGGAGCCGGTCCGCGCTCAGATAGCTCGCCGAGGCGGGCGCGGGGCCGATCCGTACCGCCGTGTCGGCCTCCCGTACGTGCCGCGCGTCGGCGTCCGCGTCGCTGAAGACGGCGACCGAGCGCACGCCCAGCTCGCGCAGGGTCCGGATGACCCGGACCGCGATCTCGCCCCGGTTGGCGACGAGGACCGTGTCGAACATCGTCATCTCTTCCTCACATCCGGAAGACGCCGAAGCCGGCGTCGCCCAACGGGGCGTTGGCGCACGCGGTCAGGGCGAGGCCCAGCACCTGGCGGGTCTCCAGCGGGTCGATCACCCCGTCGTCCCAGAGCCGGGCCGTGGCGTAGTAGGCGTTGCCCTGGGTCTCGTACTGCTCGCGGATCGGCGCCTTGAACGCCTCCTCGTCCTCGGCGCTCCAGTCGTCGCCCAGCTGGTCGCGCTTGACCGTGGCGAGGACGGAGGCGGCCTGCTCGCCGCCCATGACCGAGATCTTGGCGTTCGGCCACATCCACAGGAACCGGGGGCTGTAGGCGCGGCCGCACATGGAGTAGTTGCCCGCCCCGTAGGAGCCGCCGACCACCACGGTGAGCTTCGGGACCCGGGCGCAGGCGACGGCGGTGACCATCTTCGCGCCGTGCTTGGCGATGCCGCCGGCCTCGTAGTCCCGGCCGACCATGAAGCCCGAGATGTTCTGCAGGAACAGCAGCGGGATGCCGCGCTGGTCGCACAGCTCGATGAAGTGCGCGCCCTTCTGGGCGGACTCGGAGAACAGGATGCCGTTGTTGGCGACGATCCCGACCGGGTGGCCGTGGATGTGGGCGAAGCCGGTGATCAGCGTCTGGCCGTACTCCGCCTTGAACTCGGCGAACCGGGAGCCGTCCACCACCCGCGCGATCACCTCGCGCACGTCGTACGGGGTGCGCGAGTCGACGGGGACCGCGCCGTACAGCCCGGCCGGGTCCACCTTCGGCTCCTCGACCGGCCGCACCGACCAGGGCAGCGGGGCCCGGTCCGGCAGCGTCGCCACGATGTTCCGCACGATGCGGAGCGCGTGCGCGTCGTCCTCCGCGAGGTGGTCGGTGACGCCCGACGTACGCGAGTGCACCTCGCCGCCGCCCAGCTCCTCGGCCGTGACCACCTCGCCGGTGGCGGCCTTCACCAGCGGCGGGCCGCCCAGGAAGATCGTCCCCTGGCCGCGGACGATGACGGCCTCGTCGCTCATCGCCGGGACGTACGCCCCGCCCGCCGTGCACGAGCCGAGCACCGCCGCGATCTGCGGGATGCCGGCGCCGGACATCCGGGCCTGGTTGTAGAAGATCCGGCCGAAGTGCTCCCGGTCGGGGAAGACCTCGTCCTGGAGCGGCAGGAAGGCACCGCCCGAGTCGACCAGGTACAGACAGGGGAGCCGGTTCTCCAGCGCCACCTCCTGGGCCCGCAGATGCTTCTTCACGGTCATCGGGTAGTACGTGCCGCCCTTGACCGTGGCGTCGTTGGCGACGATCACGCACTCGCGCCCGCTGACCCGGCCGATCCCGGCGATCACCCCGGCGGCCGGCGCGGCGCCCCCGTACAGCCCCTCGGCCGCCAGCGGGGCCAGCTCCAGAAAGGGCGAGCCGGGGTCGAGCAGGGTGTCCACCCGATCGCGGGGCAGCAGTTTGCCGCGCGCCACGTGCCGGGCGCGGGACCTCTCACCCCCGCCCAGCCTGGCCGTGGCGAGCCGCTTGCGCAGCTCGTCCGTGAGCGCGTGATGCGCCGCCTCGTTGGCCTGCCAAGCCTCCGAGGCGGGATCGGCCGCGCTCGCCAGCACCGGTGCCTGCTGCATCCTGTCGAGCCCCCTTGCCCGTACCGCGGTGTTCCTGAGCGTCCACGCCACCTTGTTAATGAGCGTTAACGTTGCTACAGGTTAACGAGCGCTAACCCGCCTGTCTAGAATGGCTGCTCATGAGCACCCATGCCGCCGCCCGCGTCGCGGCCCCCACCCGCCGCGAGCAGATCCTCCGGGAGGCCGCCCGCCTCTTCGCCGAGCGCGGCTTCCACGGTGTCGGCGTCGACGAGATAGGGGCCGCCGTCGGCATCAGCGGCCCCGGTCTCTACCGGCACTTCCCCGGCAAGGACGCGATGCTCGCCGAGCTGCTCGTCGGCATCAGCGAACGCCTGCTGACCGGCGGGAAGCTCCGGGTGTCGGAGGACGCCGCCTCCGGCGACGGATCGCCGGAGGCACTGCTGGACGCGCTCATCGAGGGCCACATCGACTTCGCCCTCGACGACCGCCCCCTGATCACCCTGCACGACCGCGAGCTGGACCGCCTGCGGGACACCGACCGCAAGCGGGTGCGCCGGCTCCAGCGGCAGTACGTCGAGGTGTGGGTCACCGTCGTCCGCGACCTCTACCCGGACCTCCCCGAGCACGAGGCCCGCGCCACCGTCCACGCCGTCTTCGGCCTCCTCAACTCCACCCCGCACCTGGGACGCCCCGGTGCCCTGCCGGGGCGTGCGGAGACCGCCGCACTGCTGCACCGACTGGCCCGGGGCGCCTTCGCGGCGGCGGGGCGGCCCGCCTAGGAGGCACCCTCCCTGGTGGACACGGTGACCCGGTCGACCCGCATCGGGTGGCCCGGTTCCGTCGCGGGGCCCGGCGTACCGCCGTCGGCGGCCGGGAGCGCTCCGCCCATCGCCACGTTCAGGATCAGGAACTGGCCGCGCGACAGCGCCTCGTCCCAGGCCTCGCGGCCCGTCGTGGACGCCTTCACCCGGTGGTACACCCGGTCGTCCAGGTACCAGCGGATCTCCTCGGCGCCGGGTGTGGCGTCGACCTCCACGGCGTACGTGCGGAACGCGCCGCGGCAGCCCGCGCACTTCTGCCGGGGCGAGGTGAGCCCCACCGGCTCCCGGCAGGGGCCGCCGTCCAGGGTCCCGCAGTGCAGGGTGCCGAAGACCGCGTCGCGCCCGTTGACGGACTCCATGACGTCGATCTCGCCGGTGGCCGGCCAGCCGGTGTACCCGTCGCGCAGTTTGGCGCCCATCGTCCAGAACGCCGGCCAGTAGCCCGCGGCTGCCGCGCCCGACACGTCCGGCAGGGCGATCGACGCCTCGATGCGCAGCACCCCTCCGGGCGGCGGCGCGAAGTCGGAGCGCCGGGACTCGATGCGGCCCGAGTACCACCGCCCGTCGCGGCGCGTGGGCACGATCTCCAGGGCCCCCTCGCCGTCCAGCCGGACGTTGTCCGCGGAGTCCGTCATGGTCTCGATCTCGCCCGTGCCCCACTGCGCGGCCGGGCAGCCCGGATAGCAGGTGCCCTTGTCGTACAGCCACCGGGAGGCCGCCGGGCGGCTGCCCGCCGGGCCGTCGAACCTCTCGTCCAGCAGGGTCGTCCAGCCCTCGCGGGACGCCCCGCCGCCGTCCTCGCCACCGCCGGCGTCCTGGCCGCCGTCCGGGCCAGCGGCTTCGGTGAGGAGCCGTTCGAGGCGGGGGGCCAGCACCACGGCGGCCACATCGGTCAGATGGGTGTCGTCGCGGTAGAGCAGCACCCGGTCCAGGACCGCCGGGCACGTCGGACCGGCGGCCGGGCACAGCACCGGGTTCACCGAGACCGTCCGCACCCCCGGCAGCGAGCCGGCCGCCGCCTTCCGCGCCAGCGGATCGGGCCACCGGGACTTCTTCCGGTCGAAGGCACAGGCCTCCGGGTCCGTGAGGTGGCCGGAGACGCAGGCGGGGACGTCGCGGCCGGGGATCGGGGTGTCCTCGATGTACACGATCGGCACCCCGAGCGCCCGCAGCGGCTTCAGCGTCCGCTCCCAGCCCCTGAGCAGCGCGCGCTCGTCATCGGTGTAGCGGTTCAGCGAGGAGATGACGACGAGCCGGGGCCTGGGCCCCTCGGCCAGCCGCTCCAGGCTGTCCTTCCGCCAGGTGTCGCACTCGTGGTACGTCCGCCCCAGCTGCGGGTTCACCACCGACAGCTCGGGCAGCGGGCAGCCCTGCTTCACCAGCTCCTGGAGCGCCCAGCCGCGCCGGGCGGCCAGGCTGAGCACCGGCGAGAACCACTGCCCGGCGTGCGAGTCGCCGAGCAGGACGACCCGGTCGGGGCTGTCCACCGCCCCGAACAGGCAGGGCGGGCTGCTCGTCACCGCCGGGGCCACCTCGCACTCCCCGTCCGGCGGGAAGCTCTTGCGGGCCTGGACCGGGTTCGGCACGACAGGGCCCTCGGGAGCCGCCGCCCCGGCGGTCCGGGCCAGCAGGGTGGGGCCGGTGACCGCGCCGGGCGGCAGGCCCTTCATGTCCACCGGGGTGGCCGGGCCGAGCAGCCGCAGCGTGGTGGTGCCGACCACCAGGGCCAGGACGACCGGGATGACGACGGACGCGACGCCCAGCGCGAGACCGCGCCGGGGCAGCTCGGAGACCGTACGGTTGTGCCGCAGTGGCTTCTCGATCCAGCGCCGGGTCGCCAGGGCCGGCAGCACGGCGGCGGCCGTGAGCGCCACCCGGACCGGCCAGTCCAGGGTGCCGTAGCGGGCCTCGGCCAGGACGAGCACCGGCCAGTGCCACAGGTACAGCGTGTACGACAGCCGCCCGAGCGCACGGGGTCCGCGCAGCCCCAGCAGCCGCCCGACGCCGAAGCGCGAGGGCGTACCGGGGCCCCGGCCGGGCGCCCCCGCCAGCAGGACCGCCGCCGTCGCCAGGGTCGGGGCGAGCGCCGCGTATCCGGGGTACGGGGTCGAGGCGTCGTACCGCAGCACGCACCACACCAGCACCCCCGCGCCCGCCCAGCCGCACAGCAGCCGCAGCACGCGCGGGCCCGGCACCAGATGCCAGGGCAGCAGCGCCAGCAGCGCCCCGACCCCGAACTGCCAGACCCTGGACGGCGTACCGAGGTACGCCAGCGAGACGGAGTCGCCCGTCCAGCGCAGCGCCAGGGCGAAGGAGACCAGCGTCAGCACGGCGGTGACGGCGACGGCCACCGGCCGCAGGGCCCGTCCCCGGCGCACCGCGCGGGCGGTGAGGGCGGCCAGCAGGGCGAGCAGCGGGCCCCAGCACAGATAGAACTGCTCCTCGACCGCCAGCGACCAGAAGTGCAGCAGCGGGCTCTCGTCCTGGCCGGCCGCCAGATAGTCGGTGCGCTGGTGGACGAACCGCCAGTTGGCCACCGACAGGGCTGCCGCTACGACATCGTTTTCCAGGTCCGTACGGCGCAGCGGCACCGTCAGCCAGGCACCGGCCGCCGCGACCGCGGCCAGCACCACGGCCGCGGACGGCAGCAGCCGGCGGGCCCGGCGCGAGAAGAACTCGCCCAGCCGGACGCGTCCGGTGGTGACGGCTTCCCGGACCAGGAGCCCGGTGATCAGGTAGCCGGATATGACGAGGAAGACGTCCACGCCGATGAAGCCGCCGGCCAGTCCCGGTACGGAGGCGTGGAAGGCGAGGACGGCCAGCACGGCGAACGCGCGCAGCCCCTCGATGTCGGGACGGAATCGGGTCCGGTGGGCGGGTCGGGGCGCGGACGCGGATGCGGGTAGGGAGGTGGGACGGCCGGGCCGCCGGGTGGCGGTGGCGGGAGTGGGCATCGCGGGTGAGGGCCTTTCAGCTCAGCCAGGGCAGCATGGGGTTGACCCAGCCGGACGCGAGCAGTGCGGTGAGTACGAGGGTGGCGGTGACCGCCAGCGCCTCCGGCCAGCGCCGGGGCAGGACGGCGGTGCGCGAACCGCGCGGGGCGCGGGCGGGCCGGGGCCCGGCGGCCGGACGCAGCTCGGTGAGCAGGTCCCGTACGAGCGGGACGTTGATCTGGAGCTGGACCAGCACATAGAGCCCGAGGCCCCAGTTGGGCTCCCAGCCGTTGCGGGCGACGGCCAGGGCGAGCCCGGCGACGGCCGCCGCGGTGGAGCAGACCAGCCAGCCGAGCGAGACGAGCACCACCCGGTGGGCCAGCGCGCCGGATCTGCCGCCGCCGGCCCCGGTCGGCACCCAGGCGGCGCTGCGCCCGCGCAGGGTGTGCCAGACGGCGGCTCCGGCGGCGACGCTCATCAGGACGTTGGCCCGGATCACCTCGACGCGCCAGCGGGTCCGGCTGACCTGCGGCAGCAGCACGTGCCACAGCCACAGCGGGGCGAGCAGCGGCAGCACGTGCCAGGGCCGGATGTCGTCCGGGTACCAGATCATCATCACGAGCGGCGGCAGCGGCGCGGCGAACGTGTTCACCACCGTCGTCAGATAGCCGACGATCCCCTCGTAGAAGCACAGCCGCATCCGCCGGGGCGCGCCCATTTTCTTGAGGACCGGGGTGCTCAGCAGATGCAGGTTGCCCATCGCCCAGCGGTACTGCTGGTTGAGGTAGGAGGCGAGGTTGTCCGGCGAGGTGCCCTTGGCGACCAGCACCGGCACGTACAGGGTCCTGAACCCCTCGGCGTGCAGGGCGAGTCCGGTGTACAGGTCCTCGCTGTGGTCGAGCCGGGCGAAGCCGCCGGTCCGGTCGATGGCGCTGCGCCGGTAGACGGCGTTGCTCCCGCAGCAGATCGCCGCGTCGCTCGCGTCGCGGGACGGCTGGATCCAGCGGAAGAACCACTCCTGCGCCGAACCGGCCGCGCGCTGGATCCACCCCATGGTCTCGTCGGTGTCGAAGCACTGCGGGCTCTGCACGATGCCGACGCCGGGGTCGGCCAGATACGGCACCAGATGGCGCAGGAAGTCGGGCCTGGGCGCGAAGTCGGCGTCCAGGATGGCGATGTGCTCGGCGCTGCTCAGGGTGAGCGCGTGGTTGAGATTGCCCGCCTTCTTCAGATGGCCCCGGTCGGGCCGGACGACGTAACGGAAGCCGTACGCGGCGGCCAGCGCGGCCACCTCGGGGCTGTCGGCGTCGTCCAGCACCCAGACGGTCAGCGCGTCCGGCCAGTCCAGGGCGGCGACCGCCCGGTAGGCGTTCTCCAGCACGTCGAGCGGTTCCCCGCAGGTCGGCAGGTAGAGGTCGACGGTGGGCAGTTCGGGCGGGTCCCAGGCGTGGACGAGCACCTCGTGCGAGCGCCGGGTCAGCCGGCGGGCCCGCAGGCTGTTGACCGACGACAGCGCGAGCGCGACGACGTTCAGGGAGAGCACCGCGAGAAAGGCCCAGAGGGCCGGTGTGCGCAGGGCGAAGGTGAGCATGGTCGCCGCCGTGAGTACGAAGGCGAGCGAGGAGCTGATCAGTACCCAGCGGCGCTGCGGCCCGAAGTACCAGTAGAGCTCCTGATCGGACGGTGGTTGCGGTAAGTGACGCACGGACATAAAGCCCCCCACGGCTGTGCATATCCCGGTATCGGGTGACCCACCCCACCCTAGTATCAGAGGTATAGACCACTTGGCGCTCGCGGGTGAATGAGACAGGGGTTTGGCGCAAAGTCAGTGGTCTATACCCATTTCATGCGGGGAGGCCGGTCGGAGCGGAAAGTTCCAGGTCACCGGCGGGTGAACGCTCACTCAACATCCGGCCTGCGGATGGCCGGGACGCCGCGCACCGGCCACGGCACAATGGCCCCATGCCGATACCCAGCCGCGCCGCCCTCGTCGAGCACCTCGTCCGTACGCGCATCGCGGGGGACGTCGCCACCCCGCGCGACAACAACCTGGCCCACTACCGCAGCCTGGCCAACGGCGACCGGCACTACTGGCTGGGCCTGGAGCTGGGCGACCGGTGGCGCGACGAGCAGGACGTGCTCGCCGTGATGGCCGAAAGGTGCGGGGTCAGCGACGATCCGGAGCACCGGTTCGGCCAGGACACCATCGACCCCGAGCTGACCGTCGACGCCCTGGAACGGGCCGCCGCCCTGCTGCGCAAGGCCGCCGAGGGCCGCGAACGGGTCCTCTTCGCCACCGGCCACCCCGGCGGCCTCCTGGACGTCCACCGGCAGACGGCGGCGGCGCTGCGGGCGGCCGGCTGCGAGATCGTACGGATTCCGGGCGGGCTGATGGCCGACGAGGGCATGGTCTTCCAGTTCGCGGACGTCGCCGTCCAGGAGCGCGGCGCGACCCTCTGGCACACCCACTCCCCGGCCCCGATGGCCGCCGTCCTGGACGGCCTGGAACGGGAGGGCCGCCCGCTGCCCGACCTCGTCGTCGCCGACCACGGCTGGGCCGGCTGCGCCGCGCAGCGCGGCCTGGACGCCATCGGGTACGCCGACTGCAACGACCCGGCGCTGTTCCTCGGCGAGGCCGAGGGCACCCTCCAGGTGGCCGTCCCGCTCGACGACCACGTCCTGGACCCGCGCTTCTACGACCCGATGACGGACTACCTGCTGGCGGCGGCGGGACTGCTCTGACGCGACGGGGCCGGCCCGAGGCGCCGGGGCCGCTCCGTCAGGCCCCCGGCCCCTCCTCCTCCGCGCGGGCCCGGCGGCGCGCCTCCCGGCCCGACGTGGGGTCCAGGTACACCCGCTTGATCGACGCGTACCGCTGCCGCAGCCGGCGCTCCGCCCGCTCGCACGCCGACTCGACCTGCTCGGCGCTGACCGTGTCCAAGAAGTCGACCTTCGCGGCCACCAGGATCTCGTCCGGCCCCTGGATGAGCGTGGTCAGCTCCAGTACGGAGATGAGGTGGTCGACGCCCAGCAGCTCCTCCCGGATGCCCTCCCGCATCGGCCGCGACACCGGCCGCCCGATCAGCAGCTGCACGTTGGACCGCCCGAGCACCCAGGCCACGTACACCAGCAGCACCCCGATCAGCAGCGAGGCGACGCCGTCCCACACCCCGGACCCGGTCAGCTGCCCGCCGAGCAGCCCGCCCGCCGCGAGCAGCAGCCCCACCAGGGCCGCCGAGTCCTCCATCACGACGGCCTTGACCGCGGTGTCCGGGGTGCGGCGGAAATAGTGCCGGGCGGGCGCGCCGAGCCGTACGGCCTCCTCCCGGACCTGGCGCAGCCCGGTCCGCAGCGAGAAGCCCTCCAGCAGGAAGGCGACGGCGAGCACGAGGTACGAGAGCAGCGGGTCGCCCAGTTCCTCGCCCGCGAGCAGGGTGTGCACCCCGTCGTAGATCGAGAAGACCGCGCCGCCGACGAACGTCGCCACGGAGGCGAGCAGCGCCCAGATGTACCGCTCGGGGCCGTACCCCAGCGGATGGTCCTCGTCGGCCGGTTTCTCGCTGCGTTTGAGCGCGGTGAGCAGCAGTACCTCGGTGACGGTGTCGGCCACCGAGTGGGCCGCCTCGGAGAGCATCGCGCTCGATCCGCTGATCAGCCCGGCGACCGCCTTCGCCACGGCGATGCCGAGGTTGGCGAGGGCCGCGACGACGACGGTGAAGGTGGACCCGCCGCCACTGCTTTTCGCGTCAGTCATGCCGGTGAGTATGTCCGCAGCCGGGCGGCCGGTGTCCGACGCGCGGCCGGGGCCGGCCGGTCAGCGGGGGACGCGGACGACACCCTCCTGGATGACGGTGACCGCCAGGCGGCCCTCCCGCGTGTATATGCGGGCCTGGCCGAGCCCGCGCCCGCCGGACGCGGACGGCGACTCCTGGTCGTACAGCAGCCACTCGTCGGCCCGGAACGGCCGGTGGAACCACATCGCGTGGTCCAGGCTCGCGCCCACCACGTCACCGACCGCCCATCCACCGCGCCCGTGGGCGAGCAGCACGGAGTCGAGCAGCGTCATGTCGGAGACGTACGTCGCCATGCACACGTGCAGCAGCGGGTCGTCGGCCAGCTTGCCGTTGGTCCGGAACCACACCTGCGACCGGGGCTCGCGGGGCACGCCGACCGTGCCGAACGGCGGCGCGTCCACGTACCGCAGATCGACCGCGGCGCGCGCCTCGATCAGTCGGTCCACCATGCCAGGGTCGCTGAACCGGTGGGCGTGGCGGGGCAGCATCTCGGCGGCCGTGGGCAGCGTCTCGGGGTCGGGCGCCGCCGGCATGGCCGTCTGGTGCTCCAGCCCCTCCTCGTACGTCTGGAAGGACGCGGACAGGTGGAAGATCGGCTGCCCGTGCTGGACGGCGACGACCCGGCGCGTGGTGAACGACCGGCCGTCGCGGATGCGGTCCACGGTGTAGACGATCGGGGCGCCCGGATCGCCCATGCGCAGGAAGTACGAGTGCAGCGAGTGGGCGGTCCGGTCGGCGGGGACGGTGCGGCCCGCGGCGACGAGCGCCTGGGCCGCGACCTGTCCGCCGAAGACCCGGGGCACGACCGCCGAGCGGCTGGCACCCCGGAAGATGTCCTGCTCGATCCGCTCCAGGTCGAGCAGATCGAGCAGGGAATCGAGTGCGGTGCTCATGGGGGGTACGAGGTCCCTACAGGCCCATGGACTTGGCGATGATCGACTTCATGACCTCGCTGGTGCCGCCGTAGATGCGGTTGACGCGGTTGTCGGCGTAGAGGCGGGCGATCGGGTACTCGTTCATGAAGCCGTAGCCGCCGTGGAGCTGGAGGCAGCGGTCGATCACGCGGTGCGCGACCTCGGTGCAGAACAGCTTCGCGGAGGCGGCCTCGGCGGCGGTCAGCTCACCGGCGTCCAGCGCCTCCAGGGCGCGGTCGGCGACGGCCTGGGCCGCGTCCACCTCGGCCTGGCAGGCGGCCAGCTCGAACTTGGTGTTCTGGAACGAGGCGACGGTCTTGCCGAAGACCGTGCGCTCCTGCACGTACTCCTTGGCGAACCGGACGGCCGCGGCGGCCTGGGCGTACGCGCCGAAGGCGATGCCCCAGCGCTCGGATGCCAGGTTGGTGCCGAGGTAGCCGAAGCCCTTGTTCTCCTCGCCGAGCAGGTCCTCGGCGGGCACCTTGACGTCGACGAAGGCCAGCTCGGCGGTGTCGGAGACGCGCAGCCCGAGCTTGTCGAGCTTGCGGCCGATGGAGTAGCCCTCGGACTTGGTGTCCACGGCGAACAGCGAGATGCCGAAGCGGCGGTCGTCCTCGCGCGGGGCGGAGGTGCGGGCGCAGACGATGACGCGGTCGGCGTGCACGCCGCCGGTGATGAACGTCTTGGCGCCGTTGAGCACGTAGTGCGTGCCGTCCTCGGAGAGCTTGGCGGTGGTCTTCATGCCCGCCACGTCCGACCCGGTGCCCGGCTCGGTCATCGCGAGGGCCCACATCTCCTCGCCGGTGACGAACTTCGGCAGCCAGCGCTTCTTCTGGTCGGCGGTGGCCAGCATCTTGATGTACGGCAGCCCGAGCAGGGTGTGCACCCCGGACCCGCCGAACGAGACGCCCGCACGCGCGGTCTCCTCGTAGATGACGGCCTCGTACTTGTGCGAGTCGATGCCCGCGCCGTCGTACTCCTCGTCCACGTTGATCCCGAAGACGCCCAGCTCACCGAGCTTGAGATAGAAGTCGCGCGGCGCCTGCCCGGCGGCGAACCACTCGTCGTACACGGGCACGACCTCGGCCGCGATGAAGGCGCGGATGGTCTCCCGGAACGCCTCGTGGTCCTCGTTGAATACCGTACGGCGCACGGGTGCCTCCTTGGTCGGCGACGTCTCCTACGACATGGCTAAGCGCTTGCTCAGCCCACTCAGAAGTTACCCGGCAGTCACGGCACTGTCCAGGGTGACACCGAGCACGTGGGAGCGGGCGCCCCTTCGGTCGACGCGAGCAGCCCGTCGCACCGGACGCTGGCGTCCACGGGGCTGGGCGGTGAGTCGCGCGTCAGATGGGGAACTCTCCGACCCAGCTGCGTTGGAGGAGGTGCTGGGGGAGATATTCGGATTCGACGTCGACGGGGAAATCGCCGTCGTAGGCGAGGCATGCCATGGCCAGTGGACCGATGGCCCACAGGCCCTTGGTGCTTTTCTCGCGGTCCTCGTCCTTTGTCCAGTACCTCTTGTGAAGTTCAAGTGCTTCCGTCAGCGCGTCGTTGAAACCGGCGTGGTCATGTTTGACGAACCGGTAGAAGAGGTTGATCGGCGGGTACGAGATGGTCTGCAGCCAGTCTCGCGGGGCGATTTCGGTCATGTCCGGGTCGGAGGTGCGGAAGGCTGCGGTGAGGGCCTCGACCATTGCGGGTTGCTGGCGTGACCAATATGCCTGCAACGTTGCTACCCAATGGTAGAGGTATTCGTCGTGCTGTGCGCCTGAGTCGCGCAGCACGGCCATGGGCACCTCGCACAGTTCGGTCAACCGTTCCTGGTCGCGGCAGATGAGGGCGAAATAGAACGCATCGATCCACGAGGGCGCGTTGGCGTAGACCCTGGGGCCGGTGACAGGGAGCGTGCGCATCTCGTGATGGATGCGGCACTCGAAGGTGTCGCCCGTGGCAGTGGCGGCGCGGAAGATCGCCGATCCCACTTGCATGGCGTTCACCACGGCTTCCCAGGTTTCGATGCCTGAGCACGCGGGGTCGACCGTCGAACGGGCGCCGACGCACGTTCGCACGGAGTTCCACATGGCGTCGAGCATGTGCGGCGACTGCTCGATCGAGGAGATCTCCTCGATGGTCTCCTCGGTCAGGGCTCGTGCAAAGCCTTCGTCGTCGGGCCCAGGCCTGCCATGGCGAGGAATGATCACGGTCACGAAGGCTCCCTGATGTCGAACTTCTGGATGGCGTATCGAGACGAACGGCGCACCTGTCGGATGCGCTGCGGGTTGGGGGCTCTCAGGTGGGAAATTCGCCCACCCAGGCGCGATTCAGCAGGTAGGTAGGCAGATAGTCGGATTCGACTTCGATCGGGAATCCCGCGTCGAGGGCGAGACAGGTCATGGCCAGGGGTCCGAGCGCCAGACAGCCCTCGACGCTGGCTTCTCTCTCCGGGGTTGCGGTCCAGTACGACTTGTGCAGCTCCAGAGCCTCGACGAGGGCCTGGTTGAAACCTTCTCGGTCTTTGCGTACGAAGAGATGGAAGAGGTTTACCGGTTGATAGAGAATCTTGTCGATGAGATCTTTTTCCGCCACCTGCGCGACGTCAGGATGCGAGCCTTCGATGGTGGCGACGAGTTTCCCTGCGAGGCCGGACGCTTGTCCCAGTAGGGCTGAAGCGTGTCGACCCAATCGGACATGAACTCGTCGTACCGCGCTCGTGACGCCCTCAACAGCTCCAGCGAAACGCCGCTCAACTGGCTCATCCGTGTTTGATCACGGCAGACAATGGCCAGCCAGAAGGCGTTGATCCAGTGACCGGGGTTGACGGAGCGCGTTGGTCCGGTTGTTCGGATGGACCGATCTGCTCCGGCGATGCGACAAAGGACCCTTTCCTCGCTCTTTCCGGCAGTCGCAAATAGTGAGGAATGTGTCTGCAACGCCGTGACCACGGCCTCCCAGGTGCTCAGTTCTGAGGCGTCCGGATCGATGGCCAGGTGGGCCCGAGCGTTCAAAAGGGACTTGCCCAGGGCGCTGTCGAACATTCCGGGCGAGCGTTCCAGGGTTCCGATGGTCCTCAGCAGGCCCTCACTCAGGGACCGTGCGTATGCCTCGTCGTCGGGTCCCGCGCTGCCGTGTCGAGTCACGTGCCGTGTCACTGAAGAATCCTGTCGCTCGCTTCGTTCGGTTTCCCCCGGAGGGCTCGCCGGCACACGCACTGCCGGACCGAGGAGAGCCTTGTCCGTACGTCTGAGGAGGAACGCCGGTGCACTGGCGTCCACAGACGCTTCGGTGGTGGCGAGTCCATGCGCGGCGAGGACAAGGCGCGCGGCCGGCGCATGACGCAAGCGCAGCGTCAACTCGTCCTCGCCGTAGTCGCCGACGGTCGTGTGTATACCCCCGCGGCGACGCCTCACTCGATTCCAGCCGCAGGATGGACCGTGGACACGCGGAGACCCTTGCGATCGGGGGGTTGCCGCAGGTGGGCCTCAATCCCTCGGATTTGCAGGGCCTTCCTCGTTCACCTGTCGCGTCAAATGCAACGTGAGTTCTGCGCTTGCGGGCATTCTAACGATCTCGATAGGGGAATTCTTGAGTTCTTCTCGCAAGATTTCGGCCGGATCTGCTGTCCGAACCCGCCCGTCCCGGCCGGTCGCCTCGATTGCGTAGCGGTAGCCGAGCGGTGTCGTGGAGTCGTTGATCACGACCCGTTTCGCCCCGTGGCGCTGGATAAAAAAGTCAGCCACGTAGGCCATCAGGTCCGTTTGGAAAGTTATCCAGTCCGATTGTTCGAATTCGTGAAAAGGTAGCCTTGTTGTGTAACTCTGCCGGGCGGGTGTCAAATTCAATGGGTCACTTGTGTAGATATCCGGGGGCACTCCGAGGATATCCGCGACATCTATGATGGTGAGGCGCCCCTCCTCGGTCCAGCGTTTGAGGTCGGGGGCGGGGACTTCTCCCTTTTTCATTACGCTGTCTTACCCTCTTGTTGGCAGCGGTCCAGGACCTTGTGCAGGTAGCGGTAGCCGGTGGCCTGGGAGACGCCGGCATCGCGGGCCAGGCCATGCCCCACAGCCGCGCTCATGGAACCAGCGCAGCGCGAAGACGGCCTGGCGGCCAGGGCCCAGTGCCCGGAGCCCTTCGAGGTACCGATCCGGCGGTGGTGGTCGGCCGGCAGTCGGGCCACGTACTCCATCAAGCCTCTGGTGCGCAGCGAACGATCTAGTGGTGAGAACCGTCCTATCAGGGGCTTCACGTCTGTCCGCACCCAGGCCCCGCTGTCTGATCCAGCCCTTGATGCCCTGAGCGTCGCAGGCGCGGCCTTCTTGGAGCGCCCCTCGGGTAGGCCGCGACCTCCCTCCGAATGTGTCAGGTGGGGAACTCGCCGAGCCGGCTGCGCTGGAGCAGGTGCTTGGGCAGGTAGTCGGATTCGACGCCGAGGGGGAAGTCGGCGTCGTGGGCGAGGCAGGCGATGGCGAGGGGTCCGAGGGCGATGCTGCCGTCGATGTCGGCGGCCCGGTCCTCGGTGAGGGTCCAGTACGCCTTGTGGAGCTTCAGTGCGTCTGCCAGGGCGGGGGCGAAGCCGTCTCGGTCTTGGCGGACGTAGTGGTAGAAGAGGTTGATGGGCGGGTAGAGGACGCCATCCATCAGGTCTCGGGGGGCGATCCGGGCCACGGACGGGTCGGATGCCTCGATGGTGGCGATCAGTTTGTCGGCGAGGCCGGGGCCGCGGAGCCACCAGGTCTGGAGGGTGTCGACCCAGTGGTAGATGTACTCGTCGTACTGCCCCTGCGGTGACCGAAGCCGCTCCAGCGGGATCTCGCTGAGCTGCGTCATCCGTTCCTGGTCACGGCAGATGACGGCCAGCCAGAAGGCGGACAGCCAGTTGCCCGCGTCGGCTGCCGACAGGCGTCCGGCGATCGGGACGGTCCGCAGCTTCCTGTTGATCCGGCACTGCACGGTCCCCTCCTCGGCGCCGGCCACCGCGAACAGTGCCGAGCCCAACTGCAGCGCGTTGACCGTCGATTCCCATGTCTCGATCGCAGCGGCATCAGGATCGATCAGGCACCTGGCGTGCAGTGACATCATTGTGGTGCTGAAGGTCAGGCTGATGAGACCAGAACTTCTTTCGAGGCCATCGATCTCCTCGAACAGATCTTTTTCCAGATCCGCCACGAACTGTTTGTGGTCGAGGCCCGTGAACAGGGCGTGACGGGCGATGGTGGTCGTGGTCATGGAAGAGCTCTCTGCTGATGTCGGAGTAGCGACGTTGGCAGATTCGGCAAGCGTCGAATCGCCGGTCACACCAACTGTGAGCGCCGGCCTGCTGAACTGCCAGAGCACTGCGTAGCCACTCGACGGCAGCTGCCTTTTGAGGTGTCAGGTGGGGAACTCGCCGAGCCGGCTGCGCTGGAGCAGATGCTTGGGCAGGTAGTCGGATTCGACATCGAGGGGGAAGTCGGCGTCGTGGGCGAGGCAGGCGATGGCGAGGGGTCCGAGGGCGATGCTGCCGTCGATGTCGGCGGCCCGGTCCTCGGTGAGGGTCCAGTACGCCTTGTGGAGCTTCAGTGCGTCTGCCAGGGCGGGGGCGAAGCCGTCTCGGTCTTGGCGGACGTAGTGGTAGAAGAGGTTGATGGGCGGGTAGAGGATGCCGTCCATCAGGTCTCGGGGGGCGATCCGGGCCACGGACGGGTCGGATGCCTCGATGGTGGCGATCAGTTTGTCGGCGAGGCCGGGGCCGCGGAGCCACCAGGTCTGGAGGGTGTCGACCCAGTGGTAGATGTACTCGTCGTACTGTCCCTGCGGTGACCGAAGCCGTTCCAGCGGGATCTCGCTGAGCTGCGTCATCCGTTCCTGGTCACGGCAGATGACGGCCAGCCAGAAGGCGGACAGCCAGTTGCCCGCGTCGGCCATGGAAAGCGGACCGGCGGCGGGGATGGTGCGCAGCTTCCTGTTGATCCGGCACTCGACCGTTCCTTCGTTCACCATGCTCGCGGCGAACAGTGCTGAGCTGACCTGCATGGCGTTGACCGTGGCTTCCCACGTCTCCACCTTGGAGGCCCGCGGATCGATGGCACAGCGGGCACGGAACCCCAGAATGGAGGAACCGAACGTGAAATCGAGCAGGGCTGCTGACTCCTCCAGGTCGTTGATTTCCTCGACCAGGCGCTCGCTCAGTCGGTTTGCCAGTGCCTCCGTGTCGACTTCCCCCTGGAGGTCGTGGCGTGTAACAACTACCGTCATGGAAGAGTTCCCTTGCTGATGTCGAACCTGCGTTACTGGTAACCAGATTGTGTGTCGGGTGAGGGTGTAAGGTGCAGGACGACTTCGGCGTTTGCGATCATTCGCCCGATCTCGATGGGGAGATGCTCAAATTCCTCCATGGCGACGTCGTACGGCTCTACGCGATAGCGGTTCCCGTCGAGGCCGGTCGCCTCGATGAACCACCGGTACCCAGCAGGAGACGTGGAGTCCTCCACATCCACCCAGGTCGCCTGATGGCGCAGGACCATGAGGTCCCCCAGGTAAGCGGTGAGGTCCGTGTGAAGGGTGATCCAGTCCGACTGCTCGAACTCTGCGAGCGGAAGGCGGTCCACGTAGTTCTGGAGACCTGGCAGGAGAATCAGAGGGTCTTCCGTGTACTGCCGCTCGCTCAGGCCCAGCATTTCTGCGAGGCCTGCTGCGTGCAGGTGCATGCCGGCGGTCCACTCGGAGGTGTGTGGGCCGGATTCCGGAATTTTCTCGCCGTGCATTCGATCGGGCCCTGCCTTTGATCTCGAAATGGAAGTCTGGTGCTATTCGAGTGCGCAACGGCTAGTTCTTCTTGGGCGCCTCGCCGTACTCGAGAAAGATGATTCTTGCCTCGGTCAGGTAAGCCCGAAGTTCATCGGACGGGCCAGCGTGCGTGAACGACCACCGTGGATCGTATCGGGGGTCGGCGCGTCTTAGGGCCAAGTCTTTGTGTATCTGCTCCCGAATGTGCTGGCTCAAAGGTACCTGATTCCTGACCGACTGGCGCGTGCCGTCCTTGAGAGTGATGGTTCGGTACGGCCCGTATGTTTTCACCTCCACGGCGAGGGTGCGCCCATCGGGAAGGTCGACGGGGACGTCCACTTTTCGTCCGCCGGTGGCGGTCACAGGGTAGCGAGGGTGTGAACTCGTTGGGACCGGATAGTGGCGTTCCGCATCCCCGCCCCACAGTTGACGATGAAATTCCTCGCCGCGTTCCCAACGGTCTCGCGTGCGACCAGTGTTACGGACATCCCTGAGAGTGAGCGGGCCGTCCGATGGGGGGAGCGCGAGCCTCGGTCGGCTCTGTTCGCCTTCCAGGCGTGGTGCCGTAGCCGGGTGATCATGGGGTGGCCCTTCGCCGCCACTGTCAGACGCCCCCGCTCTGTCGTCCTGCTTCGGTTCGTGTGGTGGGTCGTCAGGGCCCTCGGGCCGATTCGTTGCGTCGGCCGGATGCTCGTAGTGCGGCGACCCCGGCCCACTGCCTCGTGCGGCATTGTTCACGGCCCCCGATGGCGGTTCAGGGAGACTGTGTCCGCTGCCTCCTGCTCCGCGTCCCGCGAAGTGCGTGGTCTGGCTCGTCCGCGTGGTGGCACCGGTCAACGCTTCTTCCGGCGACGCCGAAGCCCGTGCCCCCGCCCCCTCCTGGCGGGCCGCCGAGTTGTGCTGGAGGAGGGTGCCGTCCTCGGCGAGGACGTTGCCCGGGCGGTCCAGGTAGACCGTGTTGCCGTGCTCGTCCACTCCCTTGATCACGTTCTCGGGGAGGGCCGTCGTCCCGTCGGGGAGTTTGAGCGCGCCTTCGGGTACGCGGAGGGCGCCCTCTGGGGGATGTACGCCCTCCGGGAGGCGGACCACGCCGTCGCCCAGGTCTATCGCGCCCGAAGGGACCTTCGCGCCGTCCGGGAGTTTGAAGGAGTTGGCCGGGACCTCGAACGCGGCCGCCGGGACCGCCGCGCCCTCCGGCAGGTGCAGGGTGCCGTCGGGGAGCTTGAACGCGCCCTCCGGGAGGGCGACCGTGCCCTCGGGGAAGGTGGGTATCTCGAGCTGCCCCAGGCCCTTGAGCGCCGCCAGGCCGTCGCCGATCTTCGTCAGGCCCATGCCCGCGCCCTTGAAGACGTACGTCATCGGGTCCACGACCCGGCCCACCTTGCCCGCCGTGGACAGGGCCTTCGCCGCGACGGCCGCCTTTCCGGCGCCGGAGGCCGCGCCGCCCGTGCCGCCGGTGAACACCGTCGTGACGACGTTGAACGCCACCGCGCCCAGCGCCCGGGACGGGTTCTCGCTCCACTGGTCCCAGGCCAGGAGCGCCTTGCCGGTCTCCTTCATCGCCTTGCGGGAGTCCCGCAGATAGGCGGGGAGCTGATCGTCCGGCAGCCCCCAGTACAGGCCGGCCAACGGGGTGGCGGTGATCACCACGCCCGTGGCGAGCTTCCCCAGGCCCGACCACGCCTGCTTGGCGGAGTCCCAGCCGTCGGTGCCGACCAGGGTGCCCAGGCCCTCGATCGTGCCCCAGACGCCGTCGACGAAGAACCCCTTGGCGAAATCCCAGGCGTGTTCGTGCAGGTGCCACCAGGGCTTGGACTCCTCGACCGGGTCGCCCCAGGGCAGGCCCTCGGCGTGCTTGAGGGTCTCGGCGTCGTAGCCGTACGTGCCCTTCTTGCCGGAGCCGTCGTCGGTCTTCAGCGCGGGGCCGCCGACCAGGGCGACGATCTTGTCGTGGCAGGCCCGCTCCACCGCCTGGAACGCCGCCCACGTCTCGGCGATCTCGTCGTGGCGGCGGTTGTTCTCCTCGACCAGGTCGCCGTCCTCGCGCCACTTGTTGTCGTCCTTGATCCGTACGACGAAGGACTCGGCCTCGCGCTTCAGCTCCCTCAGCTTCTCGACCAGCGGGGCGGCGTCGGTCGTGTACGCGGACAGCGCGGCCGTGATCGTCTCCAGCTCCGACTTCAGGGAGGTCCCGCGGTCCGCGACCGGTTGCGTCGTCGCGAACAGCTGGTCGGCCTCCGGAGCCTTGTAGAACGCCTGGAGGCCGCCGAAGCTGCTGTGGACGTCACCGGCGGCGGTGGCGGTCGACGCCGCGCTTTTCGTCAGCGTGGTCACGCTGGTGTCCAGCAGGGCGAGGTTGCCGGTGAAGACGGGTATGCCCGACGGGGTGACCGCCTCGTTGTCGCTCACTTGCCCGCCCGTATGTCCTTGAGCACGTCCAGGCGGACGGACCTGGCGGCGTCCTGGGCCCGCTTGGCTGTGTCGAGGTCGCCCTCCACGTACTCGCTCGTCGCCGTCGCCGCGCCGAGCACGGCGGCCTGGATGCGCTCCGCCATCGACTTCAGCTGCGGCTTCCGCCCGGTCACGTACGCGCCGAGCGCCGCGGCGACCGGCCCCAGGGTGGGGTGGGAGAGGGGCTCCGCCCCCACCGCCACCGGCCCGGCCACCGGCAGCGACGCCGCCGAGCCGGGGACCGCCGTACCAGCGTGCGTCGCCGCCTCCGACATCGCGGTGACCAGGGCGTTCAACGCCTTCTCCAGGTCACCGGCGTGCGTGCCGACCTTCTTCAGCTGCCCCTGCACACCCTGTGGTTCGATGTCCCAAGCCGTCACCGGCCGCCTCCCCCGAAGTCGTGTACGTCAGCCGATGTTGTCCACGGCCGCCTTCGCGCGGGCCAGGGTCTGCTGGGCGGTGCCGTCGTTCTTCTCCAGGGTGGAGCGCAGCAGGTGGATGATGTTCTTGACCTCCTGCGAGGCCGCGTTCCAGCGGAGTTCCTTGCCGTGGTACTCGTCGGCCACGCCGTCCGCCGCGAAGTCGCTCATCGCGGCCTTGACCTGGCCGTCCCGCGCCGTGATGACGAGTTCCAGCTGGGCGATGACCACCTGCAGATTGCCCTGTACCTCGGTCGACGCGCCGATGTCGTACGAGCGCCGGTCGGTGTTGCCCGCGTTCCCCATGACTCTTGTCTCTCCCCGTCAGGAATGTGTACGGATGCGTGGAAGCCCGCGCCGGGTCAGCGGCCGCCGAACCGGGCCGCGTCGAAGTTGGCCGACGCCATCTGCGTACGGGCGTTCTCGCCCTGCTCCTGGTCGCCCGAGCCGAACGCCGCGTCCATGCCCTGCTGGCCGCCGAGAATGCCGGACAGCGAGGCGTTGAGCGCGGCGGTGATCTCGTCGGAGCGGTTCTTGAAGTCGTCGAACGCGACCTTGCCGGAGCCGTTGAACTTGCCCTCCAGCGGCTCCGCCGCCTGGATCAACTGCCGGATGAGCGTGCCCAGATCCGTACTGGAGCCCTGTGAGTGCGAGATCAGGGTCGACAGGACCGTGGACCCCATGTCGAACTTCATTCGTTTCCCCCCAGCGATCGAACGAACGTGTCCTCTCCGTACTCATGTCTATCAATGCGTGCGTCGCTACTGCAATCTGCAATCGGCCATATCGCCACGGTGACCGGGCCGGGGCGCGGGTCAGCGAGGCGCGTACACCGTCTGCATCAGCCGGTTCGGGCGCCCGCGCCGGATGAACACGCCCCGGCCGGCCGCCTGTTGCGAGGCGTACACACCGGGGAAGAGCTGGCCCTCGCTGCGGTCGCCGGACATGACCAGCGCCGAGGCCCCCGACTCGCGCAGGCTCTGCACCAGCGGCTCGTACATCCCGCGCGCCGCCCCCGCCACGCGCCGCGACAGCACGAAGTGCAGGCCGATGTCCATGGCCGAGGGGATGTACGGGAGGAACGCGGCCAGCGGCGACTGGCCCGCCGTCGTGAGTACGTCGTAGTCGTCCACCAGGACCACGATGCGCGGGCCCGCGCCCCAGCTGCCCGGCTCCAGGTCCTCCAGCGGCGCGTTCTCGTCCGGCAGCCGCTTCTCGAGCTCCGAGGCGATGGCCGCCGAAAGACCCATGCAGAGCTTGGAGTTGTACGCGTAGCCGCCGTTCAGCTCCTCCGGGACCACACCGCGCAGCGAGCGCCGGGGGTCCATCACGGCGAAGACGAGGTCGTCCTCGCCGTAGCGGTGGGCCAGGCCCTCGGCGACCGTCCGCAGCAGGTTCGTCTTGCCGCACTCGCTGTCCCCGAGCACCAGCAGGTGCTGGTCGTGGCCGAAGAGGTCGAGCAGCACCGGGGCGAGGGCCGACTGGTCGAGCCCCAGCGGCACCCGCTCCGGTTCGGCCGCCGGGCTGGGCAGCAGCCGGGGCTCCAGCAGATGCGGCAGGACCCGTACGGGCTGGGCGACCTCGCCGTGCCAGGTGGCCCGGACCGTACGGGCCGCGCGCTCCAGGACGGCGCCCAGTTCCGCCGTCTCCGCGACCCCGTCCGTGCGGGGGAGGGCGACCTGCGCGAACAGCTTGCCGTCGGTGAGGACGCGGCCGGGCTCGTCGGGGGAGAGGGTCTCGGCCAGTTTGCGGTCGATGCTCGACTCCCCGGCGTCGTTGAGCCGCAGTTCGACGCGGGTGCCGAAGTTGGACTGGATGGCGATGCGCACGTCGTTCCAGCGGAGCATGCCGGCGACGACGTGGATGCCGTAGCCGCCGCCCCGCTTGAGGATGTCGGCGACCGCGTCGTCCAGCTCGTCGAAGTCGTCGCGCAGCGCGCCGAACCCGTCGATGACCAGGACGATCTCGGCGGAGGCCAGCTCCGGCAGCCGGCCCGCCGCGTGCAGGGTGCGCAACTGCTCGACGGAGTCGATGCCGTGCTCCCGGAACAGGTCCTCGCGCAGCGCGAGCATGGCGCGCACCTCCTCGACCGTGCGCGCGGCCCGCTCCCGGTCGGCGCGGCCCGCGACCCCGCCGACGTGCGGCAGCCCGGCGAGGGCCTGGAGGCCGCCGCCGACGAGGTCGAGGCCGTACACGCCGACCTCCTGCGGGGTGTGCGTGAGCGCCAGCGACAGGACCAGGGTGCGCAGCAGCGTCGTCTTGCCGGACTGCGGCCCGCCGATGACGGCCGCGTGCCCGCCGGCCACCGTGAGGTCGAGGAGCCACTGCCCCTGCCACTGCTTGGCCGGGTCGTCCAGCAGACCGAGCGGCACCAGGAGCGGGCCGCGCTGCCGGGTGCCCGGCCTGCCCGCGTCCGGCCGCACCCCGGTCAGCCGCATCCCGCGCGGCCCGGCGTCCAGCGGTCCGGCGACGGCGTCCAGGGTGAGGGCCGGGGGCAGCGGCGGCAGCCAGATGCTCCGTACGCCCGGCGCGGCGCCGGTCAACTGGTCCACCATGACGCCGAGTTCGGTCGGCCCGGTCTCGCGGCGGCGGGCCGACGGCTCCCGTTCCCGCGCGGCGCTGTCGGGGCCGGCGAGCGTGTTGTACGCCTCGTAGGGCAGGACGAGCGGCCCGGTCTCCTCCGCGTCGGCGGTCCGTACGGGCCCCCGGTAGGCGCCGGAGACGTACCCCGCCTTGAAGCGGGTGTAGTGGCTGGTGTCCACCTTGAGGAAGCCGAAGCCGGGCAGCGGCGGCAGATGGAAGGCGTCCGGGGTGTCCAGCACCATGCGCGACTCGTCGGCGGAGAAGGTGCGCAGCCCGAGCCGGTAGGAGAGGTAGGTCTCCAGGCCCTTGAGCTTGCCGCTCTCGATGCGCTGGCTGGACAGCAGCAGATGGACGCCGATGGAGCGGCCGATCCGGCCGATGGACAGGAACAGGTCGATGAAGTCCGGCTTGGCGGTGAGGAGTTCGCCGAACTCGTCGATCACCACGAACAGGTGCGGCAGCGGCTCCAGGTCCGGGCGCCGCTGGGCGCGCAGCGCCGCGTAGTCGCCGATGTCGGCCACGTTGCCCGCGTCCTTGAGCGCCTGCTGACGGCGCTTGACCTCGCCGGCGAGCGAGGAGTGGACGCGCTCGACCAGGCCCGCCTGGTTCTCCAGGTTGGTGATGACGCCCGCCACGTGCGGCAGGTCCGCGAAGGGGGCGAAGGTGGCGCCGCCCTTGTAGTCGACCAGGACCAGCGCCAGGTCCTCCGGCGGGTGGGTGGCGGCGAGGCCGAGGACCAGGGTGCGCAGCAGCTCCGACTTGCCGGAGCCGGTCGCGCCGACGCACAGCCCGTGCGGGCCCATGCCCAGCTCGGAGGACTCCTTGAGGTCGAGCAGGACCGGCTCGTGGGCGTCGCTGATCCCGATCGGCACCCGCAGGAAGGCGCGTTCGCCGCGCGGCGCCCACAGCCGGTCCAGGTCCAGCGCCGCCACGTCCTGGATGCCGAGCATCGCGGCGAACTCGACGGGCCCGGCCAGCGGGGCGTCCACCAGGGACTCGGCGGACAGCCGCAGCGGCGCGAGCATCCGGGCCAGGCCCTCGGCGAACGGCACCCCGACCTCGTCCACCGTGCCGTGCGACTCGACGCTCTCCGTCCCGCGCAGGTCCTCCACGACCACGTCCGTGCCGTCCACGGTGAGGCGGACACCGACGTGGTCCGGCTCCTGGACCCGGCGTTCGAGGAGATGGATCACGGTCACGCCCATCTCGCGCAGCCCCACCGCGTCGTCCGGGCGCGGCAGTTCGACCGCGTCCTCGCCGTGGCCGTCGCTCACCACCAGCAGCCGGGAGTTCATCGCGAGCGCGTCCCGCCCGGCCAGGCCCCGGCGCACCTCGGCGGCGTAGGACGCGCGGCGGCGCAGCTCCGGGCCGAGCAGCCGGGCGAGTTGCGGGGCGGAGGGGGCGATGCGGCGGGCGGCGACCGGGCCGTCGGACTGCTCGGGGTCGAGCAGATGCGGCAGCCACTTGGTCCATTCCCAGTCGGCCGCCCGCTCGCCGGGGGCGGCGATCGCGATCCCCACGTCGTCCGGCGCGTGCAGGGCGGCGGCCTGGACGAGCAGGGCGCGCACGACCCGCAGGCAGTCCTCGCGGGGCCCGACCACGCTGACGTCGCCGGCCCGGTCCAGCGGGACGGTCAGGGGCAGTTCGGTGCCGTTGCGGAACCGGTTCACCAGGGCCGACGCCTCGTTGAGCATGAACAGGTCGGGCGGGGTGAGGACGGAGGAGCCCTGCTCGCCGATCCGCAGGTCGCGCAGCGGCATCTCGCCGGTGCCGGCCCGTATCCGCAGGAAGTCGTCGTCGGCCCTGCGCCGTTCCCAGAGCCGGGCCGGATCGCGCACGACGTCGTACAGGGCGTACGGGGACGGGTTCAGCACGTCCGCCCGCTCGCGCCGGACCCGCTCCTCGGCGGACAGCTCCTCGCGCAGGTCCTCCACATAGGCGAGGTACGCCTCGCGCTGGGTGCGGCGGGTGCGCTGGGCCTTGCCGCGCTGGGAGAGCAGCAGGACGGCCGAGCCGATGACGGTGACGACGAGGATGATCGCGCCGAGCCCGGCGAACTGGCTGTTGCGGACCACCGTCATCATCACCACGGACGACATCACCCCGGCGACCGGGAGCAGCGACATCGCGATGTTCCCGGACTTGCCCTCGGGCAGGTTGGGCGGCGCCTCGATGGTGCGCGGCTCGGAGTCGGCCGGCGGGCGCGTGGTGCGGGCGGGGCGGTGGATCAGGCGGGTGCTCATCGGCTCCGTCCGGGGGTCGCGGCCGGGTGGGCGTGGGCGTACGGGCAGGGCGTCGCGCGGCGGACGGGAGGCGGGGGACAGGCCCTCGGTACCGGGTTCACCGGCGCTTCCGGGACAGTTCGAAGACCTCGGCGGCGAGGCGGGCGGCGGCCAGCCGGGCGGGCCGGGACAGGAGGTCGGTGCGCAGCCGGCCGCCGGCCGCGAGGTGCCGGTCGTGGGGCAGGACGTGGACGCGCGCGCCGGTCGTCGCGAGGCGTTCGGCAGCCGCTTCGACGTCGATGCCGGGGCGCGGGCTCATGACGGAGAGCGCGACGACGGTCCCCTCGATGACGTGCGGCGGCAGGGACCGCAGCCATTCGAGCACGGCGTAGGTGCCGGCCACCCCGTCCAGGGTGGCGGGCGCCGCCAGTACGCGGGCCTGCGCGGCGGACAGCGCGGCGCGGGCGACCTCGGCGGGCAGCGTCTCGCAGTCCACCACGGTCACGCCGAAGTAGCGGCGCAGGGCGACCATGACCCGCTCGTACGTGGCGGTGTCGACCATCGCCCCGATCCGGCCCTGGCTGCCGGGCAGCAGCCAGGCGTTGTCCGGGAGCTGGACGAGGTAGCCGGTGATGTCGAGGAGCGACATCTGCGGTGCCACGATGTCCGCCAGGTCGGCGGTGGTCCACCGCAGCGAGGCCGCGCCCAGCCGCAGCGGCAGCGAGCCGAGGGCCGGGTCGGCCTCCACGAGCAGGACCGGGTCCTGGCGGTAGTGCGCGTACGTGGTGCCCAGCAGGGCGGTCACCGTGGTCTTGCCGGCGCCGCCCCGGATGGACGTGACCGCGATCTGCCGCCCCGTCGTGACCGGCCGCTGGAGCACTTCGGCGGTACGGGTGAGGACGGCGACCTCGCGGGACGCGGACCCGGAGACGATCCGGCGCAGGGCGCGTGCCCCCCGCACGACGGCGGGCTCACCGCGCGTGGGGCGCCGCGCGACGGCGGCCATGGCGGTGTCGAGGGCGGGCAGCGAGTCGGGGGCGGTGGTCCGCGCCGGCCGCGTGGACGCGGCGGGGGCCGGGGTACGGGGCTGCTCCGGCACGGCGGGCCGGGGCCGCTCGGTTGCGGCCGGGGCGGCGGCCGGAGCCGGACGCGGCGACGGCGCGGGGGCCGCCGGGCCCGGGGTGTCGGCGGGGACCGCCGGGCCCCGCAGGGCGCGCAGGATGTCGTGCTGCCAGTTGTGGTCCGCGTTCGGCATGTCGTCGCTTTCTCCCGGAGCGCCCGCGTCGTCGTGTCGGGGGTGGTCAGAACTTGTTCAGCAGTTGTCCGTAGACGCCGAACACCCCGACGGCGAGCGGGAAGAGCCCCACCACGCCGATGGATTCGATGAGGTCCGCCGTCCGCCGCAGCCGGACCCGTACGTGCTCCGGGGGCTCCGCCACCAGCGCGAGCAGCGGCAGGAGCGCCGCCGCGCACAGGGCCGCGATCGGCCCCGCGCCCCCGGAGTGGTCCAGCCACAGCACCACCAGCCGCACCGCGACGAACGCGGCGGCGGCGAACAGCGCCACCACCTCCGCGACCAGCGGGAACGCCCGCGCCCTGGACAGCAGCACCACCGCGACCAGGCACGCCAGCAGCACCGTCCACACCGTCGGCCGGGCCGCCGAGGTGAGCAGGACGCCCCCGGCTGCGGCCGACGCCGCCGTGACCAGGGTCGCCAGGGCGAGGCCCCGGTGCGTGGCGGCCAGCGCGTTGCGCACGTCGTGGCGGCTGACGGAGGCGCCGCCCGAGCGCCGGTCGTCCAGTGCGGTGAGGCCCGACGCCATCAGGGCGAGCCGGGGCAGCAGGCCGAGCAGCACGACGGAGAACACGGCCATCACGGCGCCGAGCCGGGCCGGGCCCGAAGCGGCGGCGGCGACGGCCTCCCAGACCCCGGTCAGCACGGCCGTGGCCAGCGCGCCGATCAGGCCGCCCCGGCCCAACGGCGTCAGCAGCCCCAGCAGGGCGAGCGAGAGGGCGAGGGCCCCGGCGACGGCGGCGAGCCGCAGCGCGCCCGGCCAGTCGTGGGCGTCGGCCGCGGTCCAGGCGCCGAGCACCCCGAGCCCGGCGCCGAGCAGGAGCAGCGCGGTCGCCGGCGCGTGGTGGCCGCGCCCGATCCGGGCGACCAGCGCCCCGGCCGCCAGCAGCAGGACCGTGACGCCCGCCAGCGCGCCGGCCAGGGCGTCCAGCGGGAACTCCCGGCGGGCGAGCAGTGCGGCGGCCACCGCGAAGACCACGGTCGCCACCCCGGCGGTGACCCGGCGGGCGGCCGGGCGCCAGCGCCACGCCTGGAGGTCCAGGCTGTCGGCCACCTGGTCGGTGACGTCGTGGACGACCGGCGCGGGCGGGGCGGCGTGGATGCGGACGAGCCGCAGGACGGCGCCGTCGCCGACGCCGGCGGAGGCCAGGGTGGAGTCGTGCGGCAGGGCGGAGCCGTCGGCGGTGAGCAGTTGCCTGGTCAGGGGACGCGAGGCGGCCCGGTCGTCGAGCAACCGGAGGATGTCCGGAAGGAGCTGCCCCACCGGGGTGTCGGAGGGCAGGACGAGATCGGCGCGGCGCCGCTCGCCGACCAGGGTCACCCGGCTCATCTCGGCACGGGACGTCATTGCCGTACTCACTGGCGAAACCCCATCGTCGTGACTTCTCGGAATTCCATGACCGGTCCAGGACCAAATTCCAGGACCGGATTCCTAGACCGGATTCCAGGACCGGACTCCAGGACCGGATTCCAGGGCCGGTGGGACGGCGGCGTCAGCGGGCCGGAAGGCCGTACTGCTGGGACTGCCGCTGCCGCTGTTCCTGCTCGGCCTTCTGCTTGTCCAGGGTGTGCTGGAGGAAGGACCAGCCGACGCAGCCGGCGCACAGCACGGCGGTGATCGCGATCCCCGCGAAGACCTTGCCCAGGCGCTCGTCCGCCGTGCGCCGCGCGCGTCCGGTACCGAACAGCAGCGCGTCCCGCATCCGGCGGCGGCGTACGCCCACCGACTCCAGCAGCTGGCTGTCGTAATCCCGCGCCATGCATCCCCCCTTTGCCACTGCAACATATGTCACATGAAGCGATGATCGGCACACCGGGTGGCCGGATCGGGGCGGGAACGGCGCGGGAGCGCCCGGGACCGGCGGTGCGGCGCGATTCATCCGTTCCGGTGGGTCAGTGGACGAAACGTACACTTCAGTCCGGCCCCGAGGCCGCCTAGCGTCGCTCCGGCACATCGCATCCGAGGAAGGGCACACCGCTCATGACCAGCAACGAGACGCCGCGCGGACCCGTCGACTCCTCGCGCGTACCCCGCTACGCCGGGCCCGCGACGTTCGCCCGGCTGCCCCGCCTGGACGAGGTCGGCACGGCGGACGTCGCCGTCGTCGGGGTGCCGTTCGACTCGGGCGTCTCCTACCGGCCCGGCGCCCGCTTCGGCGGGAACGCCATCCGCGAGGCGTCACGGCTGCTGCGCCCCTACAACCCGGCGCAGGACGCCTCCCCGTTCGCCCTCGCGCAGGTCGCCGACGCCGGGGACATCGCGGCCAACCCGTTCCACATCGAGGAGGCCGTGGAGACCGTCGAGGCCGCCGCCGACGCGCTCCTGGACACCGGCGCCCGGCTGATGACGCTCGGCGGCGACCACACCATCGCGCTGCCGCTGCTGCGCTCCGTCGCCAAGAAGCACGGACCGGTCGCGCTGCTCCACTTCGACGCCCACCTCGACACCTGGGACACCTACTTCGGCGCCGCCTACACCCACGGCACCCCGTTCCGCCGGGCCGTCGAGGAAGGCATCCTCGACACCTCGGCGCTCTCCCACGTCGGCACCCGGGGTCCGCTCTACGGCAAGCAGGACCTCACCGACGACGCCAAGATGGGCTTCGGGATCGTCACCTCCGCCGACGTGATGCGGCGCGGCGTGGACGAGGTCGCCGACCAGCTGCGCCAGCGCATCGGCGACCGGCCGCTGTACATCTCCATCGACATCGACGTGCTCGACCCGGCGCACGCCCCCGGCACCGGCACCCCCGAGGCCGGCGGCCTCACCTCCCGCGAGCTGCTGGAGATCGTGCGCGGCCTGTCCTCCTGCCGGCTGGTCTCCGCCGACCTGGTCGAGGTCGCCCCCGCGTACGATCACGCGGAGATCACCTCCGTCGCCGCCTCGCACACCGCGTACGAGCTGACGACGATCATGACCCGCCAGATCGCGGAGGCCCGGCAGAGTTGAGTCACGACCACGACGAGCGGCCCGCGCTCACCCCGGCCCAGATCGCGGCCGCGCTGAACCCCCCGCCGGGACGGACCGGCGGCGACCTCGTCGTCGAGACGCTGCGCGGCCTCGGCGCGACCACCGTCTTCGGGCTGCCCGGACAGCACGCGCTCGCGCTGTTCGACGCGCTGCGCCGCTCGCCGCTGGAGTACGTGGGCCTGCGCGTCGAGAACAACGCGGGCTTCGCCGCCGACGGCTACGGCCGGATCACCGGCGAGGCCGCCCCGCTGTTCCTGTCCACCGGGCCCGGCGCGCTGACCTCGCTCGCCGCGCTCCAGGAGGCCGCGGCCGCGTCCGCGCCCGTGCTCGCCGTCTCCGCCCAGGTTCCCGTCCGGGGCCTCGGCGGCGGCCGGCACGGCATGCTGCACGAACTGCGCGACCAGCAGGCGTCGTTCCGTGACGTGGTGAAGTCCGTCCACACCGTGCGGACCGCCTCGCAGATCCCCTCCGCGATCGCCGCCGCCTGGGAGTCCGCGCTGACGGCCCCGCACGGCCCCGTCTGGGTCGAGATCCCGCAGGACGTCCTGGAGGCGGCCACCTCGCTGCCCGTCGTGCTCGCCCCGGACGCCACCCCGCGCGAACTCCACGCCCGCCCGGAACTGATCGCCGTCGCCGCCCATCTGCTGTCCGGCGCCGAGCGCCCGGCGGTCCTCGCCGGCGGCGGGGTCGTACGCGCCGACGCCTCCGGCAAGCTGCGCGCGCTGGCCGAGAGGCTCGACGCCCCGGTCGTCACCACGTACGGCGGCAAGGGCGCCTTCCCGCACACCCACCCGCTCTCGCTCCAGTCGTGGGTGGAGGACCGACACGTCACGGACTTCCTGGAGGACGCCGACGTCCTGCTCGTCGTCGGCTCGGGGCTGGGCGAACTCTCCTCGAACTACTACACCTTCGCCCCGCGCGGCCGGGTGATCCAGATCGAGGCGGACGCCGGCAAGCTGGAGGCCAACCTCCCGGCGCTCGGCATCCACGCGGACGCCCGCGACGCGCTCGCCGACCTCCTCGACGCGGTCGCCCCGCGCACCGACCCGGCCGCCGCCGCCCGCGTCACCGCCGTCCTCGACCGCGTACGGGACCGGATCGCCGGCCAGGGGCGCGACCTGGAACAGCGGCTCCTGACCGCGATCCGGACCGCCCTGCCCGACGCCTCGCCCAGCTTCTGGGACATGACGATCCTCGGCTACTGGGCCTGGGCCGCGTTCGACGCCCGCCGCCCGAACACCATGCACTCCGCCCAGGGCGCGGGCGGCCTCGGCTACGCCTACCCGGCGGCGCTCGGCGCGGCGGTGGCCGACCCGACGCGGCCGGTCCTCGCGGTCTCCGGCGACGGCGGCGCGATGTACTCGCTGGCGGAACTGGCCACCGCCCGGCAGTACAACCTCCCGGTCACCTGGCTGATCGTGGACGACGGCGGCTACGGCATCCTGCGCGAGTACCTGACCGGCGCCTTCGGCGAGACCACCGCCACGGAGCTGGCCCGGCCCGACTTCGCAGCCCTCGCCGAGTCCTTCGGCGTGCCCGCCGTGCGGACGAGCCCCGAGACGCTCGCCGCGGACCTGGCGGAGGCGTTCGGACGGCCCGGCCCCTCGGTCGTCGTCCTCCCGGCCCTGCTGAAGATGTTCGAGCCGACCCACCTGTGACGGGTCCCGCCGGGATTCCGGTGGCGCGTACAACCTTCCGGGCGCCCGTGAGTCATCACTTGCGGGCGTGCCGGGGGGCCGCCCGGACCACGCCCGGATCACTCAGGGGGAACGCACCATGACCACGTCCCGTACCGCCGCCCGCGCCCGCGCCGCGCTCTGCGCCGCCGTCGCCGCCGGGGTCCTCGCACCCATATCCTTCGCGGCGGCGCCCGCGTCCGCCGCGACCGCGAAGGTGAGCTGCACCTCCGGCCGGGCCGGCCTCGCCGCGAAGCTCTCCAAGGACATCACCGCCGCGCTCAAGGGCCGCAAGTCGACCGTCTCCGTCGCGCTCTACGACCGGAGCACCAAGACCACCTGCACCCTCCGCGCCACCGCCAAATACGACTCCGCGAGCATAGTGAAGGCGACCGTGCTGGCCACGCTCCTGTGGGACAACGCCAAGCGCGGCCGCCACCTCACCCAGCGCGAGATCGACCTCAGCACCCGGATGATCACCAAGTCCGACAACGACGCCACCACCGCCCTGTGGAAGCAGCTCGGCGTCGGCAAGGTCAACGCCTTCCTCAAGGCGGCCGGAATGACCCACACCGTGCCCGGCTCCGGCGGCTACTGGGGCCTGACCCAGATCACCGCCCAGGACCAGCAGCGGCTGCTCTCCCTGCTCACCTCGAAGAACTCCGTGCTCACCGCAGGCTCCCGCAGCTACGAACTGGGCCTGATGAAGAAGGTCGTCGCCGCGCAGCGCTGGGGCACCCCGGCCGGCGCCCGCACCGGCACCACGGTCCAGGTCAAGAACGGCTGGCTCCAGCGCTCCACGCACGGCTGGCGGGTGCACAGCATCGGTGCCTTCACCGGCAACCGCCACGACTACGCGCTCACCGTCCTCACCCAGGACAACAAGACGATGAGCGACGGCGTGAACACCATCCAGGCCGTGGCCCGCGTCGTCCACACGGACCTCAACCCGCGCATCGCGCACGCCCCGAACTTCACCGTGCCCGCCGCCCCGCAGGAAGCCCTCCCGCCGGTCCCGGAGGCCCCCGCCGGCCGCATGTTCACCGCCCGGCTCCGCTAGCAACCCGCCGTACGGGACCTACGACCAAGGTCTCGTCTTCATTGCGGCGGGATGAAATCCGCAGCCCACCGCGTTGGTGCCTTCCGTCGGATCAGGTCGGACGGGAGGCACCGGGTGGCGGGCACACGGGACGCGGACACACGGGACGCGGGGCACAGGCAGCACAGCGGCTGGGCGCGGAGACTGAGCGGCTACGCCTGGCGCTACCGGCGCAACGTCCTGCTGGCGCTCGGCTCCTCGCTGGGCGGCATGGCCGTGATGGCCCTCGTCCCGCTCCTCACCAAGGTCATCATCGACGACGTGGTCGTCGGCCACACCCGCTCCCTGGCCGTCTGGACCGGACTGCTGATCGCCGCAGCCGTCGTCGTCTACGCCTTCACGTACATCCGCCGCTACTACGGCGGCCGGCTCGCCCTCGACGTCCAGCACGACCTGCGTACGGGCATGTACGCGTCCATCGCCCGGCTCGACGGCAGACGCCAGGACGAACTGTCCACCGGACAGGTCGTCGGCCGCGCCACCAGCGACCTCCAGCTCATCCAGGGCCTGCTCTTCATGCTCCCGATGACCATCGGGAACGTCCTGCTCTTCCTGATCTCCCTGGTGATCATGGCGTGGCTGTCGCCGCTCCTGACCCTCGTCGCCGTCGCCGTCGCCCCCGCCCTCTGGTACATCGCCCGCCGCTCCCGCACCCGCCTCTTCCCCGCCACCTGGTACGCCCAGTCACAGGCGGCCGCCGTCGCCGGCGTCGTGGACGGGGCCGTCTCCGGCGTCCGCGTCGTCAAGGGCTTCGGCCAGGAGGAGCAGGAGACCGGCAAGCTGCGCGAGGTCGGCCGCAAGCTGTTCGCCGGCCGGCTGCGCACCATCCGGCTGAACGCCCGCTACACCCCCGCCCTCCAGTCCGTGCCCGCGCTCGGCCAGGTCGCCATGCTGGCCCTCGGCGGCTGGCTGGCCACCCGGGGCGAGATCACCCTCGGCACGTTCGTCGCGTTCTCCACGTACCTCGCGCAGCTCGTCGGCCCGGTCCGGATGCTCGCCATGGTCCTCACCGTCGGCCAGCAGGCCCGCGCCGGCGTGGAACGCGTCCTGGAACTCATCGACACCGAACCCACCCTCACCGACGGCACCAAGGAACTGCCCGCCGACGTCCCGGCGAGCGTCGAGTTCGAGGACGTGCGGTTCGGCTACGACGAGGACCGCCCCGTCCTGGACGGCTTCTCGCTCACCATCGAACCCGGCGAGACCGTCGCCGTCGTCGGCGCCTCCGGCAGCGGCAAGTCCACCGTCTCCCTGCTGCTGCCCCGCTTCTACGACGTCTCGCACGGCGCCGTCCTCGTCGGCGGCCACGACGTGCGGGAACTGACCCTCGACTCGCTGCGCGCCGCCATCGGGCTCGTCCCCGAGGACAGCTTCCTGTTCTCCGACACCGTCCGCGCCAACATCGCCTACGGGCTGCCCGGCGCCACCGACGAACAGATAGAACAGGCCGCCCGCTCCGCCCAGGCCGACCGGTTCATCGCCGAACTGCCCCACGGCTACGACACCAAGGTCGGCGAGCACGGGCTCACCCTCTCCGGCGGCCAGCGCCAGCGCATCGCGCTCGCCCGCGCCATCCTCACCGACCCCCGGCTCCTCGTCCTCGACGACGCCACCTCCGCCGTGGACGCCCGCGTCGAGCACGAGATCCACGAGGCGCTGCGCCAGGTGATGGCCGGACGCACCACCCTCCTCATCGCCCACCGCCGCTCCACCCTCAACCTCGCCGACCGGATCGCCGTCCTGGAGAACGGCCGGCTCGCCGACCTCGGCACCCACGAGGAACTGGAACGCCGCTGCGCGCTCTACCGGCGCCTGCTCACCGACCCGGACGAGCTGGGCGCGCCCTCGCCCGGCCACCGCCCGGCCGCCGTGGCGAAGGCCGTCGAGGACCCCGCGCGCGACCGCGCCCTCCAGGACGAGATCGACGCCGAGTTCGACGCCGAGCGCGGCATCACCCCCCAGCTGTGGGTGCGCCGCGAGGAGGGCCGCGGCACCGACACGGCGGGCACCCCGGCCACCCCGGAGCTGCTCGCCCAGGTCGCGGCCCTGCCCCCGGCGACCGACACGCCGGACGTGGACGAGGCCCGTGCCGTGCACGCCGAGGACTCCTACGGGCTGCGCAGGCTGCTGCGCGGCTTCGGGCTGCCGCTGCTGGTGAGCCTGGGCCTGGTCGCCGTGGACGCGGGGGCCGGGCTGCTGCTGCCGGTGCTGATCAGGAACGGCATCGACGACGGGGTCACCAAGCTGGCGCTGGGCGCGGTGTGGACGGCGTCCGCCTTCGCGCTGGTCGTCGTCCTCGTGCAGTGGGCGGCCCAGATCGGCGAGACCCGGATGACCGGCCGCACCGGCGAGCGGGTGCTGTACGCGCTGAGGCTGAAGATCTTCGCCCAGCTCCAGCGCCTGGGGCTCGACTACTACGAGCGCGAGCTGACCGGCCGCATCATGACCCGGATGACGACGGACGTGGACGCGCTGTCCACGTTCCTGCAGACCGGCCTGGTCACCGCCTTCGTCTCCGTGGTCACCTTCCTCGGCATCATGGTCGCGCTGCTGGTCCTCGACGTGGAGCTGGCGCTCGTCGTCTTCGCGACGCTGCCGCTGCTCGTCGTCGGGACGATCTTCTTCCGCCGCAAGAGCGTCAAGGCGTACGAGCTGGCCCGTGAGCGGATCGGGGTCGTCAACGCCGACCTCCAGGAGTCCGTCGCCGGGCTGCGGATCGTGCAGGCGTTCCGCCGCGAGCGGGACGGCGCCGAGCGCTACGCCGCCCGCAGCGACGAGTACCGCGAGGCGCGGGTGCGCGGGCAGTGGCTGATCTCGGTCTACTTCCCGTTCGTCCAGCTGCTGTCGTCGGTGGCCGCCGCGGCCGTGCTGATAGTCGGCGCGGGCCGGGTGGACGACGGGACGCTCACGGCGGGCGCGCTGGTGGCCTATCTGCTCTACATCGACCTGTTCTTCGCGCCCGTGCAGCAGCTCTCCCAGGTCTTCGACGGCTACCAGCAGGCCGCCGTCTCCCTCGGCCGCATCCAGGAGCTCCTGCGCGAACCGGCGTCCACCACCGACCGGGGCGAGACACGCGAGGTGGACGAGCTGCGCGGCGAGATCGCCTTCGAAGACGTGTCGTTCGCGTACGGGGACGAGGAGGCCGCCCTCCGGGGCGTCGACCTGCGCATCCCGGCGGGCCAGACCGTCGCGTTCGTCGGCGAGACCGGGGCCGGCAAGTCCACCCTGGTCAAGCTGGTCGCCCGGTTCTACGACCCCACGGAGGGCCGGGTCACGGTGGACGGCACCGATCTGCGCGGCCTCGGGCTCACCGCGTACCGGCGCCGGCTCGGCGTCGTCCCGCAGGAGGCGTACCTCTTCGCGGGCACGCTGCGGGACGCCATCGCCTACGGGCGCCCGGACGCCTCCGACGCGCAGGTGGAGGCGGCGGCGCGGGCGGTCGGCGCGCACGACATGATCGCCACGCTGGACGGCGGCTACCTCCACGAGGTGGCCGAGCGGGGCCGCAACCTGTCGGCCGGTCAGCGCCAGCTGATCGCGCTCGCCCGCGCCGAACTCGTGGACCCCGACATCCTGCTGCTCGACGAGGCCACCGCCTCGCTCGACCTGGCCAGCGAGGCCCTGGTGAATCAGGCGACCGACCGGCTCGCGGGCCGGCGCACCACGCTCGTGGTCGCCCACCGCCTGACCACCGCCGCGCGTGCCGACCGGGTCGTGGTGATGGACCACGGCCGGGTGGTCGAGGACGGCACGCACGGCGAACTCCTCGCCCGCGACGGGCACTACGCGGTGCTGTGGCGCACCTTCATAGGAGAGGACGAGCCGGCCGGGGTGTGATCAGTCGCCCTCGCGGATGCCGGAGATCTTCCCCGTCGCGAGGTCGGAGCGCACGGTCACATAGGTGTACGAGGGGTCGTCGGGGGTGCCCCAGGCGAGGCGGACCGTGGACCAGGTGTGGCCGGCGCCGCTGTGTCCGGCGGTGACCCGGTGGTCCACCGGGACGTCCTGGGCGAGCAGTACCCCGTCGGCGTGGTGGGCCGCCTCCCAGTCGCGGAGGCGGTCGCGCAGCGCGGGGGTGAGGTAGAAGCCGCGCAGCGCGGTGGCCAGCGAGCCCCCGTCCTCGGCGGCCGCGGCGTCGATGTACGAGGCGTAGAAGTGGTCCACGAGCCGGGACTCCCGGCTGGAGGTCTCGTCGTGGACGGGCGCCGTTCGGTCCGCCGCGCGCGGGGCCGCGGCGGCGGAGGGGACGGCCAGGGCGGTGGCGGCCAGGAGGGCGGCGGCGAGCAGCGTACGGCCGCGGGGGCGCCGGGCCGAGCCGATTCGGGTCATGGCGGTTCCTGCCTTTCGTGGGGGTCTGTCCTGCCGGGGTCCATGGTGGGCCGGGGGCGTGCCGGGCATATGCCGGACCCGCCGAGTGCAACCTCTCCGTGGCCTCCGGCGTCGTACGCAGGGACACACCCATGCGCCCAGGTGTCGGATTCGGGCGCAGATGTTCGACGAAGTGATGGGGCTGCGGTGACCAGAGGGACAGCAGGACATGCCTGTGGCGCACGGCGCGGGCTGTGCCGCCGCTTCGCGGCGCTCACCCTGGCGACGGCCTTCGCACTGGTTCTCGGTGGGGCGGTCGCGGGCAGCGCGGACGCGGCCTCGGTGTGCGCCGGGCGCCCCCGCACGACGGTGAAGTTCGCGACGGGCGAGCTGCGCGTGTACAAGTCCCGTGCCTATGCCTGCGCCACCGCGGTCGCCGCCAAACCCGGTAAGCGCCGCCCGATGGCCGTGACCATCCAGCCGCGCGGCGGACACCCCGTCACGGACAGCGGGCGCTACACCCGGCAGGCCGGCCCGGTGACCGTCCACGCGCTCAACCGGTGCGTACGCGTCTCCGGCAAGATCGCGGGCAAGGGCAGCCGCACGAGCTGGATTCTGTGCTGACCGGGTGACATGTCCGCAGCCCCGGCAAGGGGGTCTGGTGGTACCGGGGCCGCCCCGCTAGGTTCGCCGCGTCAGCTGTGAACCAAGAGGTGTCCCCCGGGGCCTGTTCGTGATCGGCGGGGCGCCTCTCAAGGGGAGGACGCGCATGCGCAAGGCGCTCAGAGGAATCCTGTCGCTCGCGGTGCTCATCGGCACGGTCGGCGCGACGGGAGCCTCGGCCGGGGCGGCCACCGCCGCCGGACCGGCCCCGCTCGGCACCGCAGCGAGCGACCGCGGCACGAGTACGGACATCAAGGACCGCATCCTGGCCATCCCGGGCATGCGTCTCGTCGAGGAGAAGCCCTACGCGGGCTACCGCTACTTCGTCCTCGAATACACCCAGCCCGTCGACCACCGCCGCCCGTGGAAGGGAACGTTCCAGCAGCGCCTCACCGTGCTGCACAAGGACACCTCCCGCCCCACGGTCTTCTACACCGGCGGCTACAACGTCTCCACCAACCCCAGCCGTTCCGAGCCCACCCGGATCGTGGACGGCAACCAGGTGTCGCTGGAGTACCGATTCTTCACTCCGTCGCGCCCCTCGCCCGCCGACTGGTCCAAGCTCGACATCTGGCAGGCGGCCAGCGACCAGCACCGGATCTTCACCGCGCTCAAGCGGATCTACTCCGAGAACTGGATCACCACCGGCGGCTCCAAGGGCGGCATGACCGCCACGTACTACGAGCGCTTCTACCCGAGGGACATGGACGGCGTCGTCGCCTACGTCGCCCCCAACGACGTGGTGAACAGGGAGGACTCCGCGTACGACCGCTTCTTCGCGCGCGTCGGCACGAAGGAGTGCCGCGACAAGCTGAGCGGCGTCCAGCGCCAGGCCCTGATCCGCCGGGGGCCGCTGGAGGAGATGTACGAGCAGTACGCGCGGGAGAACGGCTACACCTTCCGCACCACCGGCTCCCTGGACCGGGCGTACGAGGCCGTCGTCATGGACTACGTGTGGGCGTTCTGGCAGTACAGCCTCCTCGCCGACTGCGACCGCCTGCCGGCCGACGCGACGAAGGCGACCGACGAGGAGATCTGGAAGTCCGTCGACGCCATCTCCGGCTTCTCCGCCTACACCGACCAGGGCCTGGAGCGCTACACGCCGTACTACTACCAGGCGGGTACCCAGCTCGGTTCGCCGGACATCGAGCAGCCCTGGCTCGGTGACCTCAGCCGCTACGGCTACCAGCCGCCGCGCAACTTCGTCCCGCGCTCCATCCCGATGCGGTTCCGGCCGCAGGCGATGCGGGACGTCGACACCTGGGTGCGCCACCACGCCCGGAACATGCTGTACGTCTACGGCGAGAACGACCCGTGGGGCGCCGAGCGCTTCCGGCTCGGCGCGGGCGCCCGTGACAGCTACGTCTTCACGGTGCCCGGCGGGAACCACGGCTCGAACGTCGCGGGGCTGGTCCCCTCGGAGAACGCCACGGCCACGGCCGCCATCCTGCGCTGGGCGGGCGTCGCCCCGGCCGCCGTCCAGCAGGACGAGTCGAAGGCGAAGCCGCTCGCGAAGTTCGACGCCCGGCTCGACAACAAGGACCTGACGACGGATCACCGGCTCGGCGTCCGGCGCCCGTGAGCTGACAGGACCGGGTCCCTGCCCGCCGCACCCGGCGGCGGGCAGGGACCCGGTGCCGCACTACGCCCCGGCGAGTTCCGCGAGGCGGACGCGGGCCCGGTCGGCGTACGGGGAGGGGTCCAGCCCGGCGCAGAGCCCCAGGTCGCTCCGGGCGCCGTCGAGGTCGCCGCTCTCGGCGCGGCAGCCCGCCCGTTCCCACAGCAGCTCGTCCCGCTCGGCGTCCGGCAGCCCGAGGGCGGCGGTGAAGTCGTCGATCGCCTGCGGCCACCGTCCGGCGGAGCGGTTCACATAGCCGCGGTTGTAGAGCAGGGACGCGTCGGGGCCGACCAGCTCCAGGGCGCGGGTGAGGTCGTCCACCGCGTCGTCGGTCCGGCCCTGTTCCTGGGCGATGACCGCGCGGTTGGCCAGCGCCTCGTAGAGCTCCGGGTCGTGCTCCAGGGCCGCGGTGAAGTCGGCCAGCGCGGCCCCGGTGTCACCGTCCTCCAGGGCGAGCAGGCCCCGGGTGCAGAGCAGGTCCGCGCTGTCGGGGTCGTGGCGCAGCCCCTCGGCCACGTCCGCGCGGGCGCCCTCCGGGTCGCCGCCCTCCAGCAGCAGGGACGCGCGGTTGATCCTGGCCCGCAGATAGTCCGGCTCCAGCTCCAGGACGTACCCGAAGTCGGCCAGGGCGCCCTTGACGTCACCGAGTTCGGCGCGCAGATCGCCCCGGTTGTAGTACGCCTCGGGGAACGGCGGGCTGACGTCGATGGCGGTCTGGTAGTCGGCCAGGGCCGCGTCGGTGTCGCCGGCCCGCCGGTGCAGCGAGGCCCGGTCGAAGTAGTACTCGGGGTGGTTGGGGTCGGCGGCGATCACCCGGGAGAGGTCGGCGATCCCCTCCTCGATCCGGCCCCGCGCGGCCCGTACCTGCCCCCGGTTGTGCAGCAGCACCGAGCGGTGCAGCTCGTGCTCGCCCGGTGCCAGGTCGGCGTCGAGCCGGGCCAGCCCCTCGGTCACCAGCTCCTCGGCCCGCTCCAGGTTGCCCATGTGCATCTCGACCAGGGCGAGTCCGTTCTCCTGGAAGACCTTCTGGAACGAGCGGGTGGCCTCGGGCATCTGCGAGGCCAGCGCGATGGCGGTGTGCAGATGGACGCGGGCGGTGAGGTGGTTGCGGGTGCCGGGCGCGCGGTGGCGGGTGTACAGCATGCCGAGCGCGTAGTTGGAGAACAGATGGACCATCGGGGTGGTGAAGCGGCTGCGCAGATCGAAGTAGATCTCCTCGGCCTCGTCCACCCGGCCCACCACGGCCAGCGCGCTGGTCAGCCGGGTGCTCGCCGTGCAGTACGCGTCCTCCTGCAGCTCCGGGTCGGCCAGCGCCCGCGCCCGCTGGGCCAGGTCGGCGGCCGCGTGGTAGAAGCCCATGTCCACACAGCGGCCGGCCGCGTCCAGGACCGCGCGCAGCCCGGCCCCGTGCGGGTCGCTGCCGCGCTCCAGGTGGTACGGGAGGGCGCCCAGCCGGTGGGCCTGCGGCGCGGTCCGCTCCAGCTCGGCGGCCCTGGCGTCGTGCAGCGCGGCCCGTACCGTCGCGGGCGCCGCCTCGTAGGCCGCGCGCTCGTCGGCGTCGTCGCAGCCGCCGTCGGACTCCACGTAGGCGCGGACCAGGTCGGCGGCCTCCCTCGGCGCGGCGGGCGGGGCGGCGGCCGGGGCGTCCACGCGCACGGCGTACCGGTCCAGGGCAGCGGCCAGTTCGGCGGCGTGCGCGGGCAGCGGGTCGCCGGTGGTGGCCACGACGATGCGCAGCCGGGCCGGGTCGACGCGGCGCAGGGCGATGGCGAGCAGCTCCTGCTCGGTGGCGTCGGCGGCGTGCACGGCGTCGAACCGCACGGTGACCGGCCGGTCGGTGGCGGCGGCCCACTGGTTCAGGAACTCCACCACCCCGTGGACCAGCCGCCGGGTGCGGGCCGGGCCGTAGAAGCGGGTGCGTTCCTCGGGGACGGCCAGCGAGGTGAGGGTTTCCCGCGAGGGCCGTACGACGGACTCCAGGCCGGGGGCGACCGACAGGAGTTCCACGTCGTGGGCGGTGACCTTGTCCGGGGAGCCGGCCCATATCCGGGGCACCACCAGGTCGAGCAGGGCGGCGGTGCCCGCGTACGGGCCCCGGCCGTCCCGGTGGGCGGCGACCGCGTGGAACTCCCCCGCGGCGGACCGGGGCAGGACGGCGTCCAGCGCCGCGTCGCGGTCCCGGCGGGTGCCACCGACGATCCACAGGTGGGCGGGTTGCTCGCTCATCGGCTGTGTTCCTGTTCTGCGTGAAGGGCCGCGGTGGTGGGCGCGGGTTCGGGTGCGGGGGTGTCGGCCGGCGCGGCCTGCGCGGGGTTCCCGTTCTGCTTGCGCTCCTGCCGGAGCCGTTGCTCGGCACGGGCGCGGGAGCGGTCGCGCAGGGCGACCACACCGGCGAGCCCGAACTGCACGACGCTCAGCACCAGGAAGCCGACGGTGTCCCAGAAACCGGAGTCCGGGTCGCCGGCCCGGCCGAGCCGGTCGACGAGGAGGCGCACGAAGTGGGCGAGAACCGGAACCGCGGTGAGGGCGGCCGTCAGCAGCATCACCAGCACACCGGCCGCGGCGAACGGCGCGTACCAGCGCGCGACCCTGCGGTCCCGCTCCGACCACTGCTCCAGGTCGACCATGCGGTTCCGCAGGCCGAGCAGCCGGCAGCCGGTGTTGCGGATCAGCGCCCGCGTCGTGTCGTGCAGGGCCACACAGCCGAGAGCTGTGGAGAAGACGTAATAGAGGTCGGTGCGCAGAAAAAGGTAGAACTGCCAGACGAACCGGAGTGCGGTGACAAATGCGAGGGCCACCGCGAAACGCCCGATAAAGGTGAGTCCATTGCCGTTCAGATGCGCGTCGAGAGCGGCTGCGAAGACCAGCAGACAGAACACCAGAGTATCGGCGACCATTCCGGCGAGGAAAGGCAGGTATCGCTTCTTCTTGGGGACTCCGAGCAGTCCGTTCAGTGTTGTTTCGAACACCACGAAATAAAGCCGTCGTCCCACTCCGAGGCTGGAGGGAATGCCTATGCGCCGGCCCGCGAGCGCGTGGAAGGACTCATGGAGGAAGACGAACGGGAGCTGGGCGAAGAGCAGGCCGACTTGCACCAGCAGCAGCGACTCGGTGAAGAACAGGGCCCTCGGATAGGGGCGCACATCGGGCATGCGCACCAGGAGCACCACGCACACCACGGCCACCGCCGCGTAGACGATCCAGGCCACCGGTGAGAAGACGGCCCGGCCGAGCCGTTCGTACCGCACCGCAGCCGGTTCCTCCGGAGCCGGCTCTTCCCCCTCAGCCAGAAGAAACCCCAGGTCATCCAGGGTCTCCAGGAAGTCGTCCATATCGACGGGCTCGTCGTAGGCGGCGTTGTACCAGGCGACCGCCTCGGCCAGGGGCATGCCGGTGGTGAGCTTGTGGAGCAGCAGTGCGCCGTCGGCGGGAAAGAGGGCGTACGAGTCGGTGCCGGTCCGGCCGACGAGCACCTCGTCGCCCTCGGGGACGAAGGTGAGTCGATGGAAGGCGGGCCCCGCGGTCCGCCGAGTATCCGCCATGCCTTCTCCGTGTCGGATGCGCCGGCGAACTCCCCGGCATTGTGTGGGTGAACCGGCGTGGTGCCCGGAATTCAGTGAATTCCGGGCACCACGTACTGCGTCAGTTCTGGGCCGCGATGCACATCGGCGGCCAGTAGGCGCTGGCGCTCGTGGTGAGCTTCACGCCACCGGTCTTGCGCACGACGATCTTCTTCATGGGAATCCCCCCTTTTCGATGGAATGATCTTTCGGTGCCGGCCTGCGGACTGCGAATTGCATTCAGTCCTGGGCCTTGGGCTCGTCAGTTATAGCACCGGCTCCCCGTTTGTTGCCAGGACGTGAAAGTCCCCGTGCGGCCGGTGGGATTTCTTTCGGCCGAGGTGCGGACTACGGGTTTGACGCGGCCACGACCATTCCACCTGCTGTTCGAACGGTCGTCCGGCGCACGGGGCCGGGCAGGGCGCGGGCCCGCCACCCCAGGAAGCGGAACGCCTCTTCCCAGGGGTGGCGGGCCCGAAGCCCGAGGTCACGGGCCGCCGAAAGCGGAATCCGGCGGCCCGCCCGGGTGCCGCGCGCCCCGCCGGCGCCCCCGCCGGCGTGCGCACCCCGCGTCCGGTGCTCATGGCCGGAACTCGTCATCGGGGCCCCGTACAACCGGGACGCCGACCCCGAACTGTGGAGGGGGTGTGAACGCGCGGCGAACGTTCGACCCCTAGTGGCGCCTCCTAGTACGTCAGCCCGTAGCCCACCGGATACAGCACCTTCGACGGGTCGTCGGCCCGCTGCACCGGCACCGGGAGCTTCCCCTCGGGCCGGACCCGGCCCGCGATCACCCGGGCCGCCGCGCGCAGCTCCACATCGGTCCAGGAGTACGCGGCCAGGTGCGCCGCGTGCCCGGTCCCCGCCAGCTGGGCGATGTCGTACGGATTGCGGATGGCGAGGGTGATCACCGGGATGCCGGTCGCGGCCAGCGCGCTCACCAGCGTCCGCTGCGAACTGGTCGCCGAGACGTTGTACGTTCCCACCACCACCGCGTCCTTGCCCGCGGCCGCCGCCACCGCCGCGTCGATGGCGGCCCGGCTCGGCGCGGTCCCGGTGGACAGCGCGGTCGCGGTGAAGCCCAGCTCGGTGAACGCCTCGGCCAGCGTCGTGGTCGGCGGCCCCGTGGTGCCCGAGGGGGACGCCGGGTCGGCGCCGACCACCAGCAGGTTGCGGTGCGAGCGGCGCGACAGCGGCAGCAGCCGGCCCTCGTCGGCGAGCAGGGTCGTCGTGCGCTCGGCGATCCGGTCGGCGGCGGCCAGGTGCGCGTGGGTGCCCACCGTGCGGTCCACGCCGCGCGCGGTGACGTAGGGCCGGTCGAACAGCCCCAGCTTCGCCTTGAGGCGCAGGATGCGCAGGATCGATTCGTCGAGCCGGGCCTCGGTGATCTCGCCGCTCTTGACGGCCGCCAGCAGCGCGTTCCACGAGACGTCCAGGCTCGGCGGGTTGAGGAGCTGGTCCACACCGGCTCGGACCGCGAGGACCGGCACGCGTTCGTCCCCGTACTTCGTGCGCACGCCCTGCATGCCCAGCGAGTCGGTGACCACCACACCGTCGTAGCCCAGCTCCTCGCGCAGGATGCCGGTGAGGATCGGCGCGGAGAGCGTGGCCGGGTCCTCGGACGGGTCGAGCGCGGGCACCACGATGTGCGCGGTCATGATGGAGTCGATGCCCGCCGCGACGGCCGCCCGGAACGGCGGCGCGTCCAGCTCGGCCCACTGCTCGCGGGTGTGCCCGATGACCGGCAGCCCGGTGTGGCTGTCGGTGCTGGTGTCGCCGTGGCCGGGGAAGTGCTTGGCGGTGGCGGCGATTCCGGCGCTCTGATACCCCTTCACCTGGGCGGCGACCAGACCCGCCACGGACTGCGGGTCCGAGCCGAAGGAGCGGACGCCGATCACCGGGTTGGCCGGGTTCACGTTGACGTCGGCGTCCGGCGCGTAGTTCTGCCGGATGCCGATGGCGGCCAGTTCGGCGCCCGCGATCCGCCCGGCCCGGCGGGCGTCGGAGCGCGAACCGCCGGCGCCCAGCGCCATCGCGCCGGGCATCAGCGTGGCCGGTTCGCCGACGCGGCAGACGATGCCGTGCTCCTGGTCGGTGGAGATCAGCAGCGGCAGCGGGGTCGGACCCGCCAGGCCCGCGCGCTGGATGCCGTTGGACAGCTCGGCGATCTGGTGCGGATCACGGGTGTTGTGCGCCCAGGCGAAGTAGATGATGCCGCCCACGTGGTACTTGGCGATCATCTCGGCCGCCGTACGCACCCCGATCTCGGCGAGGTTGGCATCGATGTCGGCCTGGTCCGGGTCGGTGGCCGAGTGCCCGTAGACCCGCATGACGAAGAGCTGGCCGACCTTCTCCTCCAGGCTCATCCGGGAGATGAGCCGCTTCAGCCGCCGGGTCGTGGCGGCGGAGGTGTGGCTGCTGTGCGCGGCGCCGGGGGAGGCGAGGGCGCCGGGGGCGGTGGCCATGCCCGCGGCCGCGGCGACGGCGGTGGCTGCGGTGGCGGTGAGAAGGGTCCGTCTGGAGGTGCGGTGGGGCACGTGAGCTCCTTCGGCCGTACTCGGTGACGAGGGGGTGGTGAAAGAAACTGCCAAGAAGCACGGATATCCAGAAAATAACTTCCGGTCAAGGGTGCGGGCGGTTCTGCGCGCGTCCCTCCTGTTCGTTGCCGCGCCCTGCCGCCCGTCGCCGCTCGTCGCCACTTCTCGGGAGTGCCGCGGCTACGTCTCGTCCGGCCGCAGCCCCGCGCCCGCCCCGTGCGCCCGGAGCGCCGCCACCGCCGCCGTGATCGCGGGCCGCCGCGCGGCGCCCGTACGCCACAGCGCGTACAGCCGGCGCACCGGCACCGGGTCCATCCGCACCGCCACCACGCCCTGCGGCAGCGGGCCGCGCCCCAGCCGGGGGATCATCGCCACCCCCAGCCCCGCGGCCAGCAGGGCGAGTTGGGTGTGGTTCTCCTCCGCGCGGTGCCGGATGTCCGGCTCGTACCCCGCCGCGCGCAGCGTCCGTACGAGCCAGTCGTGGCAGACCGTGCCCGGCGGCTGGCAGATCCACCGCTCCCGGGCCAGCTCCTCGCGCCGCACCCCGTCCCGGCCCGCCAGCCGGTGCCCCGCCGGGACCAGCAGATCGCACAGGTCGTCCCCGATCACCGCCTGCGCCACGCCCTCCGGCGCCGGCAGCGGGGCGATGTCCCAGTCGTGCGCCACGGCCAGATCGATCACGCCCTTGGCCACCAGGTCCACCGACAGATGCGGATCGACCTCGGTCAGCCGCACGTCCAGGTCCGGGTGGGCCCGCTCCAGATCCGCCAGCACACCGGGCAGCAGCCCGCGCGCCGCCGAGGCGAACGCGGCCACCGAGAGCCGCCCGGTCGGCAGCCCCCTGCGCTCCTCCAGCGAGGTCTCCGCGCTCTCCATGATCGTCAGCAACTGTTCGGCGGCGGACACCAGATGGACCGCCTCGTCGGTCAGGGCCACGCCCCGCCCGCGCCGTTCGAGCAGGGTGGTGCGGGTCTCCCGCTCCAGCTTGGTGATCTGCTGCGAGACGGCCGACGCGGTGTAGCCGAGGGCCGCCGCCGCGCCCGCGACCGAGCCGTGGACGGAGACCGCGTGCAGGGCGCGCAGCCGGGCGAGATCGAGCATCCGGGACCTCCCGAGCGGGCCATGAGTCATTAGCGTTGCTCAATTCCACCATGAAGAAACGCGCGCTGGTGCTACATGGTCGGGCCGGGTGATCCTCGCTGCATGCGTCCCCTGCACATCGCCCTGGCCGCCCTGGTGGCAGCCGTCTGGGGTGTCAACTTCGTCGTCATCGAGCTGGGTCTCGGCCACTTCCCGCCGCTCCTGTTCTCCGCCCTGCGCTTCCTGGCCGCCGCGCTGCCCGCCGTCTTTCTCGTCGGCCGGCCCAAGGTCGCCTGGAAGTGGATCGTGGGGGTCGGGCTGGTGCTGGGGGTCGCCAAGTTCGGGCTGCTGTTCATCGGGATGGACCGGGGGATGGGCGCCGGGCTCTCCTCGCTCGTCCTTCAGGTCCAGGCCGTGTTCACCGCCCTCTTCGCGGCGGCGGCGCTCGGCGAACGGCCGGGCGGGGTGCGGCTCCTGGGCATGGCGGTGGCGCTGGCCGGCATCGGGGTCGCAGCCGTCGACGAGGGGGCGAGCGGGCCCGTCCTCGCATTCGTCCTGGTCGTCGCGGCGGCGGCCTGCTGGGGCGTGTCCAATGTGCTGACCCGGAAGGCGGCCCCGCCGGACGCCCTCAACTTCATGGTCTGGGTCTCGACCGTGCCCGTACTGCCGCTGCTCGGGCTCTCGCTGCTCTTCGAGGGCTGGGACCGCGACCGCGCGGCGCTGGCCGGGCTCGACTGGAGCGGCGCCGGGATCATCGTCTACGTAGCCTGGATCACCACCGTGTTCGGCTTCGGCGCCTGGGGCTTCCTGCTCAGCCGCTACCAGGCGTCCTCAGTCGCCCCGTTCACCCTGCTGGTGCCGGTCTTCGGGATGTCCTCGGCCGCGCTGTTCCTGGACGAGTCGGTGAGCGCGCTGCGGTGGTGTGCGGCGGCACTGCTGGTCGGCGGGGTCGCGCTCACGTCTCTCGCGGGAACGCGCCGGACGCGCGGAACGGCGGTACGGGAGCCGGGGCCCGCGCCCGCCGAGGAGACGGAACCCGAGCCCGCCGAGAAGCCGGCGGAGGAGCCCGCCCCCGCCTGACCCGGACCGCTGCCCCGGCCTACTGCTTGGGCGCCCCCAGCCGCAGCAGATGCTCGCGCCCCGCGCCCAGCAGCCCCGGCAGCTCCGTCGCCTCCGGGTACCAGCGCTTCTCGTACTCCCAGCAGACCCAGCCGTCCGGGTCCAGCGCGTCCAGGCAGTCCCGCAGCGGCAGCACCCCCGCACCCGGCACCAGCGGCGTGGTGTCCGCCGCCGATGCGATGTCCTTCACCTGTACGTAGCCCAGGTGCGGGGCCAGCACCGCGTGACTGGCCACCGGCTCCTCGCCCGCCAGCCAGGTGTGCATGACGTCCCACAGCGCACCGACGCTGCCGTGCCCCACCGCACCGGCCACTCGGGCCACGTCGGCCCCGGCCCGGTGCGAGTCGTGGGTCTCCAGCAGGATGCGTACGCCCAGATCGGCGGCGTACGGGGCGGCGGCGCCCAGCCGGCGCGCGGCGATCGCGTCCGCCGCCTCCGGGTCCTGATCACCGCCGCCGGGGAACACCCGGACGTACGGCGCGCCGAGGTCGCCGGCCAGCCGGGTCAGCGCGGCCAGCTCCTCCAGGACCGGCCCGTCGTCGCCCTCGGCGGCGACCTTCGCGTACCCGGCGATCCCCAGGACCTCGACCCCGGCGCGCTCGAACACGGCGCGGGCGGCGGCCCGTTCGGAGGCGCCGAGCCCCAGGTGCACCGGCTCCTCCGGGTGGGCACGCAGCTCCACCCCCTGGTAGCCGTGCCCGGTGGCCAGCCGGACCACCTCGGGCAGGGGCAGTCCCGGCACCCCGAGGGTGGAGAAAGCGAGCTTCACGTCCGTGGTCCTTCCGTCGTTCGCCGCCGCAGGTCAGCGGGCGGGTGCCCCCTCGCGTACCCCGTCCCGCGCGGGACTCACGTGCGGGGCGGGGCCGTCGAGCCGCGCACCATCAGCTCGGCCGGGATCAGCGCGATGCCGCCCGGCGGCGGCTCCTCCTTGCCCATGGCCAGCCGGCCCGCCCGCGCCCCCGCCTCGAACAGCGGCAGCCGTACGGTCGTCAGCGCCGGGACCACGTCCACCGAGAACGGCAGGTCGTCGAAGCCGGCCACCGAGATGTCCTCCGGGATGCGCAGCCCCCGGTCCCGGATCGCCGCCGCCGCGCCGAGCGCCACCGTGTCGTTGGCGGCGACGACGGCGGTGATCCCCGGTTCGCGGCGCAGCAGTTCGACGGTGGCGTCGTAGCCGGAGCCCCGGTCGTACGAGCCGTGCACGGTCAGCCGGTCCTCGTCGCCGGCCGCGCCCGCCGACCGCATCGCCTCGCGGTGCCCGGCCAGCCGGTGGCGGGTCGTGGTGCGTTCCAGCGGGCCGGCGACATAGCCGATGCTGCGGTGCCCCAGCGAGAGCAGATGCCGGGTCAGGCGCGCGGCCCCGCCCTGGTTGTCGAAGGCGAGCGCGGCCACCACGGAGGCTCCGTCCGGCAGCGGCGGCCGCCCGCACAGCACGACGCGGGTGCCCGCCTCGGCGAGCTTCGTCAGCTTCGCGGCCATCGCCGACTGGTGCTCGGGGTCCTCCACCGCGCCCCCGGTGAGGACGACGGCGGCGGCGCGCTGGCGCTGGAGCAGGGTGAGATAGGTCAGCTCGCGGGCGGGGGAGCCGCCGGTGTTGCAGACGACCGCCAGCTTCTCGCCGCCCGCCCGCCCGGAGCCGTCGCCCGGCCCGCCGATCTCGGTCTGCGCGGCGCCCGCCATGATCCCGAAGAACGGGTCCGCGATGTCGTTGACGAGGACCCCGACCAGGTCGGACGTGGCGGCGGCCAGGGCGCTGGCCTGCCCGTTCAGCACGTAGTCCAGCTCGTCCACCGCGCGCAGCACCCGCTCCCGGGTGGCGGCCGCCACCGGGTAGTTGCCGTTCAGCACACGGGACACGGTGGCCGGGGACACCCGGGCGCGGGCCGCCACGTCCGCCAGGGTGACTGTCATCGCATTCCTCCGGGGCCTGAAACCAATCGGGGCGCCCCCTCTTGTCCGGGCCGCAGTCCGCAGGCTAGCGTCATCTCGCATAGAAAGCGCTTGCTACGGCCGTACGGAGGGAACTTTCGTGACACGCAGGACAGTGCGCATCGCCATGAACGGCGTCACGGGACGCATGGGATACCGGCAGCACCTGGTGCGCTCGATCCTCGCGATCCGCGAGCAGGGCGGCCTCGACCTCGGTGACGGCGACGTGCTGTGGCCCGAACCGGTCCTCGTCGGCCGCCGCGCCCACGCGCTGGAGGAACTCGCCGAGCGCCACGGCCTCACCGAGTGGTCCACCGACCTCGACGCGGTCCTCGCGGACGACACCGTGGACATCTACTTCGACGCCCAGGTCACCCGGGCACGGGTGGAGGCGATCAAGAAGGCCGTCGCCGCCGGCAAGCACATCTACACCGAGAAGCCGACCGCCACGGACGTGCGGGGCGCCCTCGACCTGGCCCGGCTGGCCCAGGAGGCCGGCGTCAAGCACGGCGTCGTCCAGGACAAGATCTTCCTGCCGGGCCTGCTGAAGCTGAAGCGCCTCATCGACGGCGGCTTCTTCGGCGAGATCCTCTCCGTGCGCGGCGAGTTCGGCTACTGGGTCTTCGAGGGTGACTGGCAGGAGGCCCAGCGCCCCTCCTGGAACTACCGCGCGGAGGACGGCGGCGGCATCGTCGTGGACATGTTCCCGCACTGGGAGTACGTGCTCCACGAGCTGTTCGGCCGGGTCACCACCGTGCAGGCCCACGTCCAGACCCACATCCCCGAGCGCCGCGACGAGCACGGCAAGCCCTACGCCGCGACCGCCGACGACGCCGCCTACGGCATCTTCCAGCTGGAGGGCGGCGCCGTCGCCCAGATCAACTCCTCCTGGACGGTCCGGGTCAACCGCGACGAACTGGTCGAGTTCCAGGTGGACGGCACCCACGGCTCCGCCGTCGCCGGTCTGCGCAACTGCCGCGTCCAGCACCGCTCGGCCACCCCGAAGCCGGTCTGGAACCCGGACCTGCCCGTCACCGAGCCGTTCCGCGACCAGTGGCAGGAGGTCCCGGACAACGCGGTCTTCGACAACGGCTTCAAGGCCCAGTGGGAGCTGTTCCTGCGTCACATCGTGCTGGACGAGCCCTACACCTGGGACCTGATGGCGGGCGCGCGCGGTGTGCAGCTCGCGGAGCTCGGCCTGAAGTCCCACGCCGAGGGCCGCCGCCTGGACGTCCCCGAGCTGTCGCTGTGACCCGCCGCCACCCCTCCCACGGACCAACGGAGCCGTCACCGTGACCCTTCACCTCCCGCAGGGCCCCTACGAGCCCCGCGCCACCCCGCTCGACCTCGCCCCGGCCGGGGCGCCGCTCGCCTCCCGTACGGTCTTCTCCGCGGCGCACGTCGTCGCCGACCCGTACGCCGACGTCACCCCTGACTCGCCCGCCGCCGTCGACTGGGACGCCACCCTCGCCTTCCGCCGCCACCTCTGGTCGCACGGGCTGGGCGTCGCCGAGGCCATGGACACCGCGCAGCGCGGCATGGGCCTGGACTGGGCGGGCGCCGAGGAGCTGATCCGCCGCTCGGCCGCCGAGGCGAAGTCGGTCGGCGGCCGCATCGCCTGCGGCGTCGGCACCGACCAGCTGCCGCCCGGTCCGGCCACGCTCGCCGAGGTGCGGGCCGCGTACGAGGAACAGCTCGCCGTCGTCGAGGAGAGCGGCGCCCAGGCCGTCCTCATGGCCTCCCGCGCCCTGGCCGCCGCCGCGAAGGGCCCCCAGGACTACCTGGACACGTACGCCCACCTGCTGCGCCAGGCCACCGAACCGGTCGTCCTGCACTGGCTGGGCCCGATGTTCGACCCGGCGCTCGAAGGCTACTGGGGCTCCACCGACCTGGACCTGGCCACCGACACCTTCCTCCAGGTCATCGGGGAGCACCCGGACAAGGTCGACGGCATCAAGATGTCGCTGCTCGACGCGGACCGCGAGATCGACGTGCGCCGCCGGCTGCCGGGCGGGGTGCGGTGCTACACCGGCGACGACTTCAACTACCCGGAGCTGATCGCCGGCGACGACCGGGGCTTCAGCCACGCGCTGCTCGGCATCTTCGACCCGCTGGGCCCGCTGGCCGCGCACGCGGTACGGGTGCTCGACACGGGTGACACCCAGGGCTTCCGCGCACTCCTCGATCCGACCGTCGAGCTGTCCCGGCACCTCTTCCGGGCGCCGACCCGCTACTACAAGACCGGTGTGGTGTTCCTGGCCTGGCTGGCCGGCCACCAGGACCACTTCACGATGGTGGGCGGCCTGCAGTCGGCCCGTTCGGTGCCGCACCTGGCGAAGGCGTACGAACTCGCGGACCGGCTCGGCCTGTTCCCGGACCCGGAGCTGGCGGAGTCCCGGATGCGCGCGTTCCTTACCGTCAACGGAGGCACCCGATGAGCGACGGCCGGCTCTCCCTCAACCAGGAGACCATCAAGCAGTGGTCGCTCCCCGAGCTGGCCGCGGGCTGCGCGAAGGCGGGTGTCGACAAGGTCGGCCTGTGGCGGGCCCCGGTGCAGGCGTACGGCGTGGAGGCGACCGCCCGGTTGCTGTCCGATCACGGCCTGTCCGTCACCAGCCTGTGCCGGGGCGGCTTCCTCACCGCGGCGGACCCGGCGGGGCGGACCCGCGCCCTGGACGACAACCGGGCCGCGCTCGACGAGGCGGCGGGCCTGGCGACGGACACCCTGGTCCTCGTCTCGGGCGGCCTGCCGGAGGGCAGCCGCGACCTGTACGGCGCCCGCGAGCGCATCGCGGACGCCCTGGCCGAGCTGGTCCCGTACGCGGCGGAGCGCGGGGTGCGGCTCGCCATCGAGCCGCTGCACCCGATGTTCGCCGCCGACCGCTGCGTCGTCTCGACGCTCTCCCAGGCGCTGGACCTCGCGGAGCGCTTCCCGGCCGAGCACGTCGGCGTCGTCGTGGACACGTACCACCTCTGGTGGGACGACCAGGCGCCCGCCCAGATCGCGCGGGCCGGCGCGGGCGGCCGCATCCACTCCTTCCAGCTCGCGGACTGGATCACCCCGCTCCCGGCGGGCGTCCTGCTGGGCCGCGGCCAACTCGGCGACGGCAGCGTGGACTTCCGGTTCTTCCGCCGCGCGGTGGAGGAGGCGGGCTTCGACGGCCCGATCGAGGTGGAGATCTTCAACGAGGCCCTGTGGGCGCGCAACGGCGCGGAGGTCCTCGCGGAGGTGGCGGCCCGCTACACCGAGCACGCCTGCTGAACGATGCCTCCGCTCCCCGGGGCCCGGCTGTGCGGTCCGGACGCCGGGGAGCGGGCTGCGCCTGCCGTGCCTGTCGGGGCGCCTACTGGGGCGGCGCCTCGATGGTGACCGGCTGCCCGAGGTCGTAGAAGTGCTGCGAGTACGTGCGCGACTTCCCGGCCGTGTTCGACGTGTTCTGGACGCCCACCGGCGTACCGTCGTCGTCCAGCCACACGATGTACTCGACCACTTCGGAGCCGTCGTGGTCGAAGTGCTCGGCGTTGGTGATGCGCCACGCCTGCACGTCCTTGCCGTTCTCCAGGGAGATCAGCGCCTTCTCGGTGTCGACCTTCCAGGTCGAGAATGAGCCGATGACGTCCGCGATGCCCTGCGGGTCGGAGACCGTCCGGTACTTCCTCCCCAGCTCGGCGTCGACCGCCTCCTTGGAGTCGCTCTTCTCCCAGGCCCCGTCGGACTTGATCCACTCCTCGCCGCCGATCGAGACGTACGAGTTCGCGGCCTTCTTGCCGTCCGCCCCGTCGACGTCCCCCGCGAGCGCCGGATCGTCCCCGACCCGGAACCGCGTGATGCCCGACCGGTCACCGACGAGCAGGCTCTCCGTACCCGTCCCGTACGCGGCGAACGCGGCGGACACACAGGCCGCCAGGTCCTTCCCGGCGAGCGTCGCCTCCGACGCGAGCCCGAGGCTCTCGCACGCGGCGGGCTCGGTGTACGGGGCGGGCGCGGCCTCGCTCGTCGCCGGTGCGGCGGAGGAGGCGGGGGAGGACGCGGCCGGCGAGGAGGCCGCGGGTTGCGCCGCGTCCGTGTCCGGATCGTCGGAGGAGCAGCCGGTGAGGAGGGCGGCCCCGGCCGCGGTGAGGGCGAGGGCCGGTACGAGGAGCTTCGATCTACCCATGGGCCGGATGCTATCCGGCCGTTGGGCGGGCGGACCCGGCCGCCCTAGATCCCGACGACGCTGCCGCAGGTGATCGTGCCGTCCACGGTGATCGACTCGCCGCTCGGATCGGTCGGCTCCAGCTTCAGCCCGGCCACGGTGACGACCCAGGTGTCGCCGCTCTCACGGCCGGTGACGCCGGGGGCGGCGGCGTGCAGGTAGGTCGTGCCGTCCTTCGTGGTGAGCGTGACCATCGCCTTCTCGCCGCTCACGGCGGCGGTGAACGACGGCTTCGCGGGGTTCTCGCTGTCCGCGTCGGCGGGCGCGGTGATGGCGGTGAGCTTGCCGTCGAGGGTGGCGCAGCCGACGCTGTCGATGCTCAGCTTCCCGCCGTCCCCGCCCTGGTAGGTCAGCTCGGCGCTCCCCTTGCCGCCGCCCGTACCCCCGCTTCCCTTGCCGGAGCCGCCGTCGTCCGACGAGCAGCCGGTCAGCGCGAGCGCGGCAGCGGCGAGCGCCACGAGAGACAGCGACAACGCACGGGACCTGGACACACGCGACACCTTTCACCGGCCGAACGGAACGCCAACGTACAACCGACCCACCACCACCCGACAGTGCGCCTGGCGGGCTCGGCGACGGCGACCCTCAGCCGTAGCGGTATCCGGCCTGGACGATGACGAGTTCGTACTCCGTGGGCTGGTACACAAGGCGGTGTTCGTCGCTTCGCTGCCCGATACCGACATCCGGGGCCCCTTCTCGCGCGCGGCCGACTGGTACTGGCGATGGCGCCAGTCGAGAGCCTCCGGTGCGGGGGCTCACGCTGTCCGAGCCACCCGGTAGCGTCGCGGCATGGTTGCCAACGCACCCCACCACCCCGGCCTCGCCGTCCTCGAAGGCGTCCTGGAGCGGATCACGTACGCCAATGAGGAGAACGGGTACACCGTCGCGAGGGTGGACACCGGGCGGGGGAGCGGCGATCTGCTCACCGTGGTGGGGGCGCTGCTCGGCGCGCAGCCGGGGGAGTCGTTGCGGATGGAGGGGCGCTGGGGCTCCCATGCGCAGTACGGCAAGCAGTTCGTCGTGGAGAACTACACGACGATTCTGCCCGCGACCATCCAGGGCATCCGCCGTTACCTGGGTTCCGGCCTGATCAAGGGCATCGGGCCCGTCATGGCCGACCGGATCACCACCCATTTCGGCGTGGACACGCTGGACATCATCGAGCGGGAGCCCAAGCGCCTCATCGAGGTGCCCGGCCTCGGCCCCAAGCGGACGAAGATGATCGCCGCCGCCTGGGAGGAGCAGAAGGCGATCAAGGAGGTCATGGTTTTCCTCCAGGGCGTCGGCGTCTCGACGTCGATCGCCGTGCGGATCTACAAGAAGTACGAGGACGCCTCGATCTCCGTGGTGAAGAACCAGCCCTACCGGCTGGCCGCCGACGTCTGGGGCATCGGCTTCCTGACCGCCGACCGGATCGCCCAGGCCGTCGGCATCCCGCACGACAGCCCGGAACGGGTCAAGGCGGGCCTCCAGTACGCGCTGTCGCAGTCCACCGACCAGGGCCACTGCTTCCTGCCCGAGGAACGGCTCATCGCGGACGCGGTGAAGCTGCTCCAGGTGGACACCGGCCTCGTCATCGACTGCCTGGCCGAGCTGGCCGGGGAACCGGAGGGCGTCGTACGCGAGAAGGTGCCGTCGCCGGAGGGCGGCGAGCCGGTCACGGCGGTGTATCTGGTGCCGTTCCACCGCGCGGAGATCTCCCTCGCCGCCCAGGTGCGCCGGCTGCTGCGGACACCGGAGGAGCGGATGCCGGCCTTCGCGGACGTGGACTGGGACAAGGCGCTGAGGTGGCTCGCGGGCCGGACCGGCGCCACGCTGGCGCCCGAGCAGGAGGCCGCCGTACGGCTCGCGCTCACCCGGAAGGTCGCCGTGCTGACCGGCGGCCCCGGCTGCGGCAAGTCGTTCACGGTCCGGTCCATCGTGGAGCTGGCCCGTGCCAAGAAGGCCAAGGTGGTGCTCGCCGCGCCCACCGGCCGGGCGGCCAAGCGGCTCTCGGAGCTGACGGGGGCCGAGGCGTCCACCGTGCACCGGCTCCTGGAGCTGAAGCCCGGCGGCGACGCGGCGTACGACCGGGACCGTCCGCTGGACGCCGATCTCGTCGTCGTGGACGAGGCGTCGATGCTCGATCTGCTGCTGGCCAACAAGCTCGTCAAGGCGGTGGCACCCGGTGCCCACCTGTTGCTCGTCGGCGATGTGGACCAGCTGCCATCGGTGGGGGCGGGGGAGGTGCTGCGGGACCTGCTGGCGGACGGCGGCCCGGTGCCGGCGGTCCGGCTGACCACTATTTTCCGCCAGGCCCAGCAATCGGGCGTCGTCACCAACGCGCACCGCATCAACTCCGGCGTACCGCCCCTCACCCAGGGGCTCAGCGACTTCTTTCTCTTCGTGGAGGACGAGACGGAGGACGCCGGGGTGCTCGCGGTGGACGTCGCCGCCCGCCGCATTCCGGCCAAGTTCGGACTGAACGCGCGGCGGGACGTACAGGTGCTCGCGCCGATGCACCGGGGCCCGGCCGGGGCCGGTCATCTCAACGGGCTGCTCCAGCAGGCGATCACCCCCGGCCGGCCCGACGTGCCGGAGAAGCGGTTCGGCGGCCGGGTGTTCCGGGTGGGCGACAAGGTCACCCAGATCCGCAACAACTACGACAAGGGCGCCAACGGCGTCTTCAACGGCACGGTCGGCGTCGTCACCGGCCTCGACCTGGACGAACAGCGGCTGACGGTGCTGACCGACGAGGACGAGGAGATCGGCTACGACTTCGACGAGCTGGACGAGCTGTCCCACGCGTACGCCATGACGATCCACCGTTCCCAGGGCAGCGAGTACCCGGCCGTGGTCATCCCCGTCACCAAGAGCGCCTGGATGATGCTCCAGCGGAACCTCCTCTACACCGCCGTCACCCGTGCCAAGAAGCTCGTCGTCCTGGTCGGTTCCCGGCAGGCGATCGGCCAGGCGGTTCGCACGGTTTCCGCAGGCAGACGCTGTACGGCGCTGGATCACCGGCTCTCCGGAGACCTCGATGGAGGATCGTCGGTAAAAATGATCGATCAAAACGGTGGGAAACATCACGGAGGTCTTCCGGAACCGGAGTCAAGGGGGCAGGATGGCTAAGTTCGCGGCACTCAGTGCCGCGAGTAGGTCCAATGGACGACCCCGAGTGCACTCTCCTGAGCCAAATGGGGGAGGGTGGAGACAGTCAGGGAACCTCGAAGAAGAGGCACTACGTCGGTGAGGGATGACGTGAGCGAGCACACCAACAACGCTGTGGTACTTCGGTACGGCGATGGCGAGTACACCTACCCGGTGATCGACAGCACCGTCGGCGACAAGGGCTTCGACATCGGGAAGCTCCGGGCGAACACCGGCCTGGTGACCCTGGACAGCGGATACGGCAACACCGCTGCCTATAAATCGGCCATCACCTACCTCGACGGTGAGCAGGGCATTCTGCGCTACCGCGGCTACCCCATCGAGCAGCTCGCCGAGCGCTCGACGTTCCTCGAGGTCGCCTACACGCTGATCAACGGCGAGCTTCCCAAGGTCGACGAGCTGTCGACCTTCAAGAACGAGATCACCCAGCACACCCTGCTGCACGAGGACGTCAAGCGCTTCTTCGACGGCTTCCCGCGCGACGCCCACCCGATGGCCATGCTGTCCTCGGTCGTCAGCGCGCTGTCCACGTTCTACCAGGACAGCCACAATCCGTTCGACGAGGAGCAGCGCCACCTCTCGACGATCCGGCTGCTCGCCAAGCTCCCGACCATCGCCGCGTACGCGTACAAGAAGTCGATCGGTCACCCGTTCGTCTACCCGCGCAACGACCTCGGCTACGTCGAGAACTTCCTGCGCATGACCTTCTCCGTGCCGGCCCAGGAGTACGAGCTGGACCCGGTCGTCGTCGCGGCGCTCGACAAGCTCCTCATCCTGCACGCGGACCACGAGCAGAACTGCTCGACCTCCACCGTGCGCCTGGTCGGCTCCTCGCAGGCGAACATGTTCGCCTCGATCTCCGCCGGCATCTCCGCCCTCTGGGGCCCCCTGCACGGCGGCGCCAACCAGTCCGTCCTGGAGATGCTGGAAGGCATCCAGGCCAACGGCGGCGACGTCGACTCCTTCATCCGCAAGGTGAAGAACAAGGAGGACGGCGTCCGCCTGATGGGCTTCGGCCACCGGGTGTACAAGTCCTTCGACCCGCGCGCCAAGATCATCAAGGCCGCCGCCCACGACGTGCTGTCCGCGCTCGGCAAGTCCGACGAGCTGCTCGACATCGCGCTCAAGCTGGAGGAGCACGCGCTCTCCGACGAGTACTTCGTCTCGCGCAACCTCTACCCGAACGTGGACTTCTACACGGGCCTCATCTACCGCGCGATGGGCTTCCCGACCGAGATGTTCACCGTGCTGTTCGCCATCGGCCGGCTCCCCGGCTGGATCGCCCAGTGGCACGAGATGATCAAGGAGCCGGGTTCCCGCATCGGCCGCCCGCGCCAGATCTACACCGGCGAGGTCCTGCGCGACTTCGTCCCGGTCGAGGGCCGCTGAACGACCTCCTCCGCATCACCCCGGCCCTGACTGACGCCGGACCCCCGCGCCCCCGCCTGCCGCGCCTCGCCCCGAGCGACGCGGAGCCGGGGGCGCGGTGCGTGTGCGGTGGGTGTTTTTGTGCTGCGTGCGCGCTGCGGTTTCGCGCCGGGAGCGCTCCCGCGTAAGCGAGAAGCGCCCCGCCGTCGATCCCCCCACGGGCCGACAGCGAGGCGCTTCCCATGTCCCGGAGCGGATTCCCCCCACGGGATCCGGCCGGGCGTTCGGTGGGAGCCGTGCCTCGGTACTGCGCACTGCTGCTGTGGTCTGCCGGGGTACGTACCGACGGGAGGGCCGCTCAAAGCTCCCCGGTGTACGTGCCCCGGCCCACGCTAGCCCGGAGCGTCCCCCAAGACACTCCGCCGGACGTCCCCCAAGACATCCTTGGCATCGCACTCTAAGACTTACGAACCCATCGAATGGTTACCCTGAAACCGATGTGATCTGAATCTCATTGTGGAAGTTACGTGAAGGACCGCAGGCGCAGGCTGTTCGTCACGACGAAGACCGATGAGAAGGCCATCGCCGCTCCGGCAATCATAGGGTTGAGCAGCCCAAACGCCGCAAGGGGTAGGGCGGCGACGTTGTAACCGAATGCCCAGCAGAGGTTGCCCTTGATGGTGGTGAGGGTGCGCCGCGAGAGGCGGATGGCGTCGGCTGTCACCTTGAGATCTCCACGAACCAGCGTCAGGTCGCTCGCCTCGATCGCGGCGTCCGTGCCGGTGCCCATCGCGAGGCCGAGGTCGGCGGTGGCCAGCGCGGCCGCGTCGTTGACCCCGTCGCCGACCATGGCGACCACCCGTCCCCGCTCCCGCAGATCCCGGATGACCTGTGCCTTCTCCTCCGGCAGCACCTCCGCGCGCACCTCGTCGATCCCGACCTCCGCGGCGACCGCCTCCGCCACGGCGCGGTTGTCGCCCGTCAGCAGGATCGGTTTCAGGCCGAGGTCCCGGAGCGCGGCGACGGCCTGCGCGCTGGACTCCTTGACCGCGTCGGCGACCTCCAGGACCCCGCGCGCCTCGCCGTCCCAGCCGACCGCGATGGCCGTACGCCCTCGGGCGGCGGCGTCCGCGACGGCGGTGGCCAGGATGTCGGGGAGGGGCATTCCGGCCTCGGCGAGCAGGCTGGGGCGCCCGACGAGCACCTTGTGGCCGTCCACGATGCCCTGGACGCCGAGTCCGGGGACGTTGGTGAAGTCCTCGGGGGTGGGGAGGGTGGTGCCGGTGCGTTCGGTGGCGCCGGTGGCGACGGCCTGGGCGATGGGGTGTTCGGAGGCGTGTTCGAGGGCTCCGGCGAGGCGCAGGACGTCGGTTTCGGTGGTGCCGGGTGCGGTGTGGACGGTCTGGAGGGTCATGCGGCCGGTGGTGACGGTGCCGGTCTTGTCGAGGACGATGGTGTCGACGCGGCGGGTGGATTCGAGGACTTCGGGGCCCTTGATGAGGATGCCGAGCTGGGCGCCGCGTCCGGTGCCGACCATGAGGGCGGTCGGGGTGGCGAGGCCCAGGGCGCAGGGGCAGGCGATGATCAGCACGGCCACCGCCGCCGTGAACGCCGCCGTCACGTCGTCCGTGGCCAGCAGCCAGGCGACCAGGGTGGCGAGGGCGATCAGCAGGACGACGGGGACGAACACCGCCGAGATCCGGTCGGCCAGCCGCTGCACCTCGGCCTTGCCGTTCTGGGCGTCCTCGACGAGCCTCGCCATCCGGGCGAGCTGGGTGTCCGAGCCGACGCGGGTCGCCTCCACGACGAGCCGGCCCGAGACGTTCACGGTCGCCCCGGCGACCCGGTCCCCGGCGCTCACGTCCACGGGGACGGACTCGCCGGTGAGCATGGACGCGTCCACCGCAGACGAGCCCTCCACGACCGTGCCGTCCGTGGCGATCTTCTCGCCGGGGCGGACCAGGAAGCGGTCGCCCACGACGAGCCGGTCGACGGGCACGCGGACCTCGGCGCCGCCGCGCAGGACCGCCACGTCCCTGGCGCCCAGGTGCATCAGCGCGCGCAGTGCGGACCCGGCCCTCCGCTTGGACTTCGCTTCGAGGTAGCGGCCCAGCAGGATGAAGGTGACGACGCCCGCCGCGACCTCCAGATAGATGGTCGAGGAGCCGTCGGTCCGGGTGGCCGTGAGGTCGAAGCCGTGCCGCATGCCGGGCATCCCGGCGTCCCCGAGGAACAGTGCCCACAAGGACCAGCCGAAGGCGGCCAGGGTGCCCACGGAGACGAGCGTGTCCATGGTCGCCGCGCCGTGCCGGAGGTTGGTCCAGGCGGCCCGGTGGAAGGGCAGCCCGCCCCAGACGACGACGGGCGCGGCCAGCGTGAGCGAGAGCCACTGCCAGGAATCGAACTGCAGCGCCGGGATCATCGCCAGGGCGACGACGGGGGCGGCGAGCACGGCGGAGACGGCGAGGCGCTGCCGGAGGGAGCTGAGCGCGGGGTCGTCGTCGGACTCGGGCTCGGGGCCGTGGTCGGGCTCGGGGGCGTGGTCGGGCTCGGGGCTGTGGTCGGGCTCGGGTTGGTTCGGGGCCTCCGCTTCCGGTTCCGGTTGCTGCGGGGGCCGGGGTCGGGGGGATGCCGGGACCGGCGGCGGAGTCGGACGCTGGGCTTCCGGAGCCGGACGTTCGGCTTCCGGGGCCGGGGCGGTCCGCTCCTCGCCCGGCCGGGCGACCCGCTTCGCCGTGTAGCCCGTCTTCTCGACCGTGGCGATGAGGTCGTCCACGCTGACGCCGGCCCCGTCGTAGCTGACTCGGGCCTTCTCCGTGGCGTAGTTCACCGTGGCGGTGACGCCGTCCATCCGGTTGAGCTTCTTCTCGACGCGGGCCGCGCACGAGGCGCAGGTCATGCCGCCGATCAGGAATTCGGCCCGCGAGGGCTCCGCGGTCGGGGTGCCGGACCCCGTCGTGCCGGGGGTGTCCGATGCACTGTGCATGTCCGAGCTCCTGGAACGCCGAGCGGGCCGTACCCCACCAGTATCTGCTGGTCGGGCCGGCCCGGCGGCGAAGGGGTGGTGCGGATGGTGCCGGTGGTGCGGAGCGCGAGGGCTCCCGGAGGGTGTCAGGCGCGGCCGGCGAGCTCGTAACCCGCCTCGTCGACGGCGGCGCGTACGGCCTCGTCGTCCAGGGGGGTCGCGGAGACCACCGTCACCAGCCCGGTGGCGGACACGGCCTGCACCGAGGTGACACCCTCGATGGCGGAGACCTCCTGGGAGATGGCGCCCTCGCAGTGACCGCAGGTCATGCCGGTGACCCGGTAGACGGTGGTCACCCCGCCCGTCTGCGAGGCGTCCGCCCCGGCGTCGCCGTGGCAGGAACCGCTCGGCGAGCAGCAGGAGCCGGTGGCCTGGGGGAGCTGGGTCTCGGCGGTCATGGTGTTCTCCTCTTCGACTTCGACGGACACGCGGGGCTGGAGAGACGCACTCGGTGCGTTTCCATGCCCTCACTGTATACCCCTAGGGGGTATGACGCGAGTCGGTGTGCGGGCATGTGTCGTCGGGGATCATGGGTTCGAGGTAGCGGAAGAGGATCGTCTTCAGTTCCCGGATGTACGCCGCGCGCTCCTCGCCCTCGTGGGCCATGATCACGTCGAGCCCGGACTTGAAGACGTTGAAGATCATCGTGGCGACCCGGGTGACGTCGGCGGGCGGCGTGTCCGGCAGGTAGCCGGTGAGGATCGTCTCGACGCGCGCGAGCATCGTGACGTGCACGGCGTCGTGCTCCCGCGTGATCATGCCGGGGATCTCGGAGCCGTGCATCAGGACCGTGAAGGCCGGGTTCGCGCAGTTGAACTCGATCAGCGGATCGAGGGTGGCGTCGAGCATCCGGTCCAGCGGCAGCTCCAGGTGGTCGACCAGGAAGGCGGCCCCGTACGTCTCCCGCCAGCGGGTCAGGAGCTGGTCGCCCAGCTCGACCGCGATGGCCTCCTTGTTCGGGAAGAACTGGTAGAGCGTGCCGGGGGAGACCCCGGCCTCGCGGGCGATGGCATTGGTGCTGGCGGCGGTGTAGCCGGTCGTGCAGAAGACGTTGGCGGCGGCCTTGAGCAGCTGTGCGATACGGGCCTCGCCCCGAGCCTGCCGCCGGCGCGGCCGCGCAGGGGCGTCCGCCCGGTCGGCGCTTCCGGCGCTTCCGGGGCTCCCTGTGCTTCCGGCGCTCCCTGTGTCCTTGGCCTGCGACACGGTCAATCCCCAGCTTTCGTGAGCGGTTGACAAACACGAGTGGTCGCTCGCATTCTTATGAAACGCGAGCGAAGACTCGTGTTTGCCAGTGTATGTGGCAACGACTGATCCATGCTGCCCTGCGCGACCGCCTCGTGCGGCCGCCTGGCGTGCCCGGGTCCGGGGGAAAAGGGGATCTCGCACCATGCCCGAAGTCAATGGTCCACAGCGTCCGGGGGGCTGGACGCGCTTCGTGACCGCCCGCCCCCGGCTCACGCTGCTGGCGGCTCTGGTGATCACGGCGCTCGCGGTCCTCGCGGGCGGCGGGGTCGCCGACCGGATGGGCAGTGGTGGCTGGCAGGCGCCGGACGCCGAGTCGACCTATGCCACCAAGGCCCTGGAGCGCGAGTTCCCCGCCTCCCAGCCCAACCTCCTGCTGCTCGTGGACAGCGGCGCCGCCTCCGTGGACGATCCCGCCGTGGCCGCAGAGGCGACCCGCCTGGCCGCCCGGCTCGCCCGGGAGGCGGACGTCGTGGGCGTCCGCTCCTACTGGCAGGACAAGGCGCCCGCGCTGCGCGCGAAGGACGGCCGGGAAGCGCTCATCGCCGCCCGCATCAAGGGGGACGACAAGGCGGCGGGCGAGGTGCTGGACCGGCTGGCCCCGGCCTTCCGGGGAGAGCACGGCCCGGTGAACGTATCGGTCGGCGGCCCCGCCGCCGTGCAGCACGAGATGCAGAAGATCATCCAGGAGGACCTGCTGAGGGCCGAGATGATCGCCCTCCCGGTGACGCTGGTGCTGCTCGTCATGGTCTTCGGCAGCGCGATCGCCGCCCTGCTGCCCCTGGGCGTGGGCATCGTGGCCATCCTCGGCACCAACGCCGTGCTGCGCGGCATCACCGAGTTCGCCGACGTCTCCGTCTTCGCGCAGAACCTCACCACGGCCCTCGGCCTCGGGCTCGCCATCGACTACGCCTTGTTCATCGTGCGGCGGTTCCGCGAGGAACTGGCGACCGGCGCCCCGACCCGGACGGCCGTCGGGACGACGCTGCGCACGGCGGGCCGTACGGTGCTGTTCTCCTCGCTGACGGTCGCCGTGTCGCTCGCCGCGATGCTGGTCTTCCCGCAGTACTTCCTGCGCTCCTTCGCCTACGCGGGCATCGCCGTGGTGCTGCTGGCCGCCGCTGCGGCGCTCATCCTCCTGCCGGCCGCCCTGATGCTCCTGGGCCCCCGCGTCAACTCCCTGGACCTGCGCAAGGCGCTGCGCCGGAGGCGGCCGGCATCGGCTGCGGACGCCGCTTCCGCCGGGGCCGAGGCCGGCGCGGGCTGGGGGAGGTTCGCGAAGCTGGTGATGCGCAGGGCGCCCCTGTTCGCGATCGCCACGAGCGTGGGGCTCGTCCTGCTCGGGCTGCCCTTCCTGGGCGTGAAGTTCGGTACGGCTGATGACCGGCAGTTGCCCGCGACGGCCGAGTCCCACGTGGTGCAGCAGCACGTACGGGACGGCTTCCCCGGCAGCCCCGGCGGCAGCCTCGACATCCTGGCCGAGGGCGCGGCGACCCCCGCCCAGTACGCCGCGTACCGCGACCGGATCGCCGCGCTTCCGGGCGTCCTCCGGGTGGACGGCCCGTTCACCGAGGGGCGGACGGCCTACTTCGGCGTGCTGGGCAAGGGCGAGCCGGTCGGGGAGGAGACCCAGCGCCTGGTGAAGGACCTGCGGGCGCAGCCCGCCCCCTTCGAGACCTCCGTGACGGGCACGGCCGCGGTCCTGGTGGACTCCAAGGAGGCCATCGGCGACAAGCTGCCGTGGGCGGTGGGCATCATCGCCGTCGTGACGCTGCTGCTGGTGTTCCTGCTGACCGGGAGTGTGCTGATCCCCATCCAGGCCGTCGTCCTCAACGCCCTGAGCCTGACCGCGATGTTCGGGGCGGTGGTCTGGGTCTTCCAGGACGGCCACCTGTCCGGGCCGCTCTCCTTCACCAGCACGGGCGACATCGAGACGACGCTCCCGGTGCTCATGTTCTGCGTCGCCTTCGGGCTCTCCATGGACTACGGGGTGTTCCTGCTCTCCCGGATCAAGGAGGAGTACGACCGCACCGGCGACCACGAACACGCGGTCGGCTTCGGCCTGCGGCACACCGGCGGCCTGATCACCGCGGCGGCCGTGATCCTGGCGGTCGTGATGGTCGCCATCGGCACCTCGCGGGTCACCAACACCAAGATGCTCGGCCTCGGCATCGCGCTCGCCGTGCTGATGGACGCCATGGTGGTCCGCAGCCTGCTCGTCCCGGCGGTGATGAAGCTGACGGGCCGCGCGAGCTGGTGGGCCCCGGCCCCGCTGCGCAGGTTCCACGAACGGTTCGGGCTGAGCGAGGGCGAGGCGCCGCGCCCCGGGGACGGGGCGATACCGAGCCCCGGAGTGAGCGAGCCGGAGCGGGTCCCCAGCCGGACCTGACCCCGAGAGGCGGGGGGCGCGGGGCGGGGGGCGCGGGGCGGGGGAGCCTCGGGGGAGACGGGGGAGCCCCGAGGCACGAGGTGGGACGCGAGGTCGGGGAGCCCCCCCCGCCTCACGCCCCCCGGTGCCCCCCGCCCGTGCCGCAGGAGCGGAGGTAGTCGCGGGTGCGGCGGGCGATCGGGAAGGGCCGGTCGGGCGGGCAGGGGTACATGTCCTGCTCGACGATGGCGAACAGATCGACGTCCAGCCGACGGGCCGCGGCGAGCACGGGCTCCAGCGCCGGCACCCCGCCCGGCGGCTCGCACATCACCCCGCGCGCCACGGCCGGCCCGAACGGCACCTCGTCCGCCACCACCTCCGCGAGGACCTCCGGGTCCACCTGCTTGAGGTGGAGGTAGCCGATCCGCTCCCCGTAGCGCTCGATCAGCTCCACGCTGTCGCCCCCGCAGTACGCGTAGTGCCCGGTGTCGAGGCAGAGCGAGACCAGGTCCGCGTCGGTGGCGTCCAGGAACCGGCTGACGTTCTCCTCGGTGTCGATATGGGTGTCGGCATGCGGGTGGACGACGACGCGCAGCCCGTACCGCTCGCGGACCTCCCGCGCCAGCCGTTCCGTCTGCGAGGTCAGGTTCCGCCACTGCCCGGCGGTCAGCGTGCGCTCCTCCAGCACCTCGCCCGTCCGGTCGTCCCGCCAGAACGAGGGGATGACCACGAGATGCGCCGCCCCCATCGCCTGTGTGAGCGCCGCGATGCCGGCGACATGCGCCCAGGTCCGGTCCCAGACGTCCGGCCCGTGGTGCAATCCGGTGAAGACGGTGCCCGCCGAGACGGAGAGCCCACGGCTGCCGGTCTCCTCCGCGAGGCGCCCCGGATCGGTCGGGAGGTAGCCGTACGGACCCAGCTCGATCCACTCGTAGCCCGCGGCCGCGACCTCGTCGAGGAAGCGCCGCCAGGGCACCTGCCGCGGATCGTCGGGGAACCACACCCCCCACGAGTCGGGTGCCGATCCGATGCGGATGCGGTCCGGGGCGGAAGCCGTGGATGAGGTCATGACCAAGGCTCATCACGCGGTGAAACGGGTGTCAAGCACGCGCCCGCATGTCCGTGCACAGGGTTGACGATGATCAAAAGGGAGAGTGAGACAGGGAAGAGACATACCGGAGCCCGGCCGGCGCCGACGCGGCGGCCGGACCCTCCGGCAGCCCGAACGGTGCCCAGCGGAAGGGACACTGCATGCCCGAGCAGCCGTACGACGTGATCACCATGGGGCGGATCGGGGTGGACCTCTACCCCCTGCGCACGGGCGTGCCGCTGGCACGGGTCGACACCTTCGGGAAGTTCCTCGGCGGCTCCCCGTCCAACGTCGCCGTCGCCGCAGCCCGCCTCGGCCGGCGCACCGCCGTCGTGACCCGCACCGGACAGGACCCCTTCGGCACCTATCTGCGCGAGCAGTTGCGGGAGTTCGGCGTCGACGACCGCTGGGTGACGCCCGTCGCCGCCTACCCGACCCCGGTCACCTTCTGCGAGATCTTCCCGCCCGACGACTTCCCCCTCTACTTCTACCGGCAGCCCAAGGCCCCCGACCTGGAGATCCACCCCGCCGAACTCGACCTGGCGGCGATCCGGTCCGCCGCCGTCTTCTGGATGACCGGCACCGGACTCTGCGCCGAGCCCAGCCGCACCGCGACGCTCACCGCGCTGCGCGCCCGCGACCGCGCGGCCCTCACCGTCTTCGACCTCGACTGGCGCCCCGCGTTCTGGCCGCCCGCCGAGCGGAACGGCGCCGCCGAGCGGAACGGCCTCGCCGAGCGCGACGGCGCCGCCGCGCCCCGGCCCGCCGCCCGCTACCGCGAGGCCCTGGCCTACGCGACCGTCGCCGTGGGCAACCTCGACGAGTGCGAGGTGGCGACCGGCGAGCGCGAACCGTACGCGGCCGCCCGCGCCCTCATCGACGCCGGCGTCGAACTGGCCGTCGTCAAACAGGGCCCGGCCGGCGTCCTCGCCGTCCACCGCGACGGCACGGTCGCCGATGTGCCGCCGCTCCCCGTCGACGTGGTCAACGGCCTCGGCGCGGGCGACGCCTTCGGCGGGGCCCTCTGCCACGGCCTGCTCAGCGGCTGGGACCTCGCCCGCACCATCCGCTACGCCAACGCGGCGGGCGCCATCGTCGCCGCCCGGCTCGCCTGCTCCTCCGCCATGCCGTTCCCGCACGAGGTCGAGGCCGCCCTCGCCGAGGGCGCGGTCACCGTCCAGCAGGGGAAGGGGAACTGAGCATGCGACGGGAACCGACGACGTACCATCTGCCCGCCGGAAGCACCGGGCACGGGCCGTACACCGTGGACATCGGGCCGGAACAGGCCGGCTGGGAGCGATCCGGCCTCGAAGTGGTGGAGCTGGAACCGGGAGGAGTTCACACACTTGTCACCGGGGAGAGCGAGTGGATCATTCTGCCGTTGACCGGCGGCTGTACGGTGCACACCTCAGATGAGATCTTTGAACTGCTGGGCCGTAGGAGTGTGTTCAGCGGCGTTACCGACTTCGCCTATGTACCGCGCGATGCCCACGCACAGATCGCCTCCGGCGCCGGCGGCCGCTTCGCCCTGGCAGGAGCGAAATGCGAGCGACGACTCCCCGCTCGTTACGGCCCCGCGCCGGAGGTACGCGTGGAGCTGCGCGGCTCCGGAACCTGCTCCCGGCAGGTCCACAACTTCGCCGCCGCCGACGCCTTCGACTGCGACCGGCTGATCGCGGTCGAAGTCCTCACCCCCGGCGGCAACTGGTCCTCCTACCCGCCGCACAAGCACGACGAGCACCATCCCGGCCGGGAGTCCGTCCTGGAGGAGATCTACTACTTCGAGGTGGAGGGCGGCGGCCTCGGCTACCACCGCGTCTCGCCGTCCCGCCCCGGCGGCACGGACGTGCTGGCCGAGGTCCGCAGCGGTGACACCGTGCTCATCCCGGACGGCTGGCACGGCCCGTCCATCGCGCCACCCGGCCGCACCATGTACTACCTCAACGTCATGGCGGGCCCCGGCGAGAAGCGGGAGTGGCTGATCCGCGACCACCCCGACCACAGCTGGGTGCGCGACACCTGGCCGTCCCAGCCCGTCGACCCCCGCCTCCCGCTCCACGGCCCGGAGGACCCCGCATGACCGCGACACCCACGACACCCGGAACACCCACGCCGCCCCCGACAGCAGAGACGCCCCCGACACCCCCGGCCACCGGCCGGTCCGCCCGCCGCCTCACCACCGCCCAGGCACTCATCGCCTTCCTCGCCCGCCAGTACACCGAGCGCGACGGCACACGCCAACGGCTGATCACCGCCACCTGGGGCATCTTCGGCCACGGCAACGTCGCGGGCATCGGCCAGGCCCTCCTGGAGACCGGCCCCACCATGCCCTACCTCCAGGGCCGCAACGAACAGGCCATGGTGCACGCAGCCGTCGGCCACGCCCGCCAGACGGGCCGGCTCTCCGCGCAGGCCGTCACCACCTCCATCGGCCCCGGCGCCACCAACCTCGTCACCGGCGCCGCCCTCGCCACCGTCAACCACCTCCCCGTCCTGCTGCTGCCCGGCGACACCTTCGCGACCCGCCCCGCCGACCCCGTACTCCAGCAACTGGAAGTGCCGTACGCGGGCGACATCTCCGTCAACGACTGCCTGCGCCCCGTCTCCCGCTACTTCGACCGGATCACCCGCCCCGAGGCGCTGATCCCGGCCGCGCTGCACGCCATGCGGGTCCTCACCGACCCGGCCGCGACCGGCGCCGTCACCCTCGCGCTGCCCCAGGACGTCCAGGCCGAGGCGCACGACTGGCCCCCCGAGTTCTTCGCCGAGCGCGTCTGGCACGTACGCCGCCCCGCCCCCGACCCCGGCGAACTCGACCGGGCGGTCCGGGCGGTGCGCGCCGCCCGCCGCCCGCTCGTCGTCGCGGGCGGCGGGGTCCACCACAGCGCCGCCGAGGACGCCCTCGCCGCGTTCGCCGAAGCCACCCGCATCCCCGTCGCCTCCACCCAGGCCGGCAAGGGCTCCCTGCGCCACGACCACCCCGCCGACGTCGGCGGCATCGGCCACACCGGCACCGCCACCGCCGACGACCTCGCCCGCACCGCCGACCTGGTCATCGGCGTCGGCACCCGGTACACCGACTTCACCACCGCGTCCGCGACCCTCTTCGCGCACCCGGACGTCCGCTTCCTCAACCTCAACATCACCGGCTTCGACGCCCACAAGCTCGCCGCGCTCCCACTCGTCGCGGACGCCCGCACCGCCCTCGAAGCCCTCACCGACGCCCTCGCCGGCCACCGCGCCGACCCGGCGTACGAGGCGGAGTACACCGCGGCCAAGGCCCGCTGGGAGCAGCGCGTCGACGCCGCGTACGCCGCCCCCGACCCGGCCGCCCGCCCCACCCAGACCCAGTTCCTCGGCCTGCTGGACGAGCTGGTCACCGAGGAGGACATCCTCGTCAACGCGGCCGGCTCGCTCCCCGGCGACCTGCACAAGCTCTGGCGCACCCGCTCCCCGCGCCAGTACCACGTCGAGTACGGCTACTCCTGCATGGGCTACGAGATCCCGGCCGCGATCGGCGTCCAGCTCGCCGCCCCCGGCCGCCCCGTCTGGGCGCTCGTCGGCGACGGCACGTATCTGATGAACCCCACCGAGATCGTCACCGCCGTCCAGGAGAACCTGCCCGTCAAGCTCGTCGTCCTGCAGAACCACGGCTACGCCTCGATCGGCGGCCTCTCCGAGGCGACCGGCGGCGAACGCTTCGGCACGGACTACCGCCACCGCGAGGACGGCGGCTTCACCGGCCCGCCGCTGCCCGTGGACCTCGCCGCCAACGCCGCCTCGCTCGGCATGCGGGTGCTGCGCGCCGCGACGGTCGCCGAACTGCGCGAGGCGCTGGCCCTGGCCCGCAGCGCCGACCGGCCCGTCTGCGTCCACGTCGAGACCGAAACACCCGGTGCCGGGCAGGGGCCCCCGCCGGCGCAGGCGTGGTGGGATGTTCCCGTGGCCGCGACGGCCACCCGCCCCCCGGCGGTCGAAGCACGGAAAGAGTACGAACGACACCGCACCGGCCGGCGCCATCACCTCTGAAGGAGTCGCAGATGAAGACCGTGAACCACTGGATCGGTGGCAAGACCGTCGAGGGCACGTCCGGCAGCCACGGCGAGGTCACCGACCCCGCCACCGGGGCCGTCACCACCCGGGTCGCCTTCGCCTCGGCCGCGGAGACCGACGCCGCGGTGGCCGCCGCGAAGGACGCGTACCCGGCATGGCGTCAGTCGTCGCTGTCCACCCGCACCGCGATCCTCTTCCGCTACCACGCGCTGCTCGACGCCCACCGGGACGAGATCGCCGCGCTCATCACCGCCGAGCACGGCAAGGTGCACTCCGACGCGCTCGGCGAGGTCGCGCGCGGACTGGAGATCGTGGAGCTGGCCTGCGGGATCACCACCCAACTCAAGGGCGAGCTGTCCACCCAGGTCTCCAGCCGGGTCGACGTCTCCTCGATCCGGCAGCCGCTCGGCGTCGTCGCCGGGATCACCCCGTTCAACTTCCCGGCCATGGTGCCGATGTGGATGTTCCCGCTCGCCATCGCCTGCGGCAACACCTTCGTGCTCAAGCCCAGCGAGAAGGACCCGTCCGCCGCCAACCTGCTGGCCGAACTGGCCGCCGAGGCCGGGCTGCCGGACGGCGTCCTGAACGTGCTGCACGGTGACCGGGTCGCGGTGGACGCGCTCCTGGCCCACCCGGACGTCGCCGCCGTCTCGTTCGTCGGCTCGACGCCCGTCGCCCGCCACATCCACGCCACCGCCTCCGCCAACGGCAAGCGCGTCCAGGCGCTGGGCGGCGCGAAGAACCACATGCTCGTGCTGCCCGACGCCGACCTGGACGCCGCCGCCGACGCCGCCGTCTCCGCCGCGTACGGCTCCGCCGGCGAGCGCTGCATGGCGATCTCCGCCGTCGTCGCCGTGGGCGCGATCGGCGACGAGCTGGTCGCCCGGATCAAGGAGCGGGCCGGCCGCATCAAGATCGGCCCCGGCACCGACCCGGACTCCGAGATGGGCCCCCTGATCACCGCCGCCCACCGCGACCGGGTCGCCTCCTACGTCACGGGCGCCGCCGCCCAGGGCGCCGAAGTCGTCCTCGACGGCACCGGATTCACCGTCGAGGGCTTCGAGGACGGCCACTGGATCGGCCTCTCCCTCCTCGACCACGTCGCCACCGACTCCGACGCGTACCGCGACGAGATCTTCGGCCCGGTCCTGTGCGTGCTGCGCGTGGACACGTACGAGGAGGGCGTGGCCCTCATGAACGCCTCGCCGTACGGCAACGGCACCGCGATCTTCACCCGCGACGGCGGGGCGGCCCGCCGCTTCCAGCTGGAGATCGAGGCCGGCATGGTCGGCGTCAACGTGCCCATCCCGGTGCCCGTCGGCTACCACTCCTTCGGCGGCTGGAAGGACTCCCTCTTCGGCGACCACCACATCTACGGCAGCGACGGCGTGCGCTTCTACACCCGCGCCAAGGTCACCACCACCCGCTGGCCCGACCCGGCCGACACCCCCTCCGGCGTCGACCTGGGCTTCCCCCGCAACCACTGACCCGGCGCCGCACGGGCGGACACGCCCGCAGGGCCACCCCCCCCCGGAGTGGCCCTGCGGAATCCCGTGGACGGCCTCAGCGCTCCGTCGTGCCGGCCTCGGCCGCGATCATGCGCTCCATGGGCACGACCCCGACCCGGCCCGACACCAGGAACGCCACCACCATCGCGCCGATCATCAGCACCGTCCCGGCCCACACCATCGTCTCCACCGGCACGGTGTACGCCCCCACCGCCCGCACCGCGCACTCCGCGAGCAGCGCCCCGCCCCACACCGCCGAGAACCGCGTCTCCGCCCGCCGGAACTCCGGCGAACCGGCCGCGAGCCGCTCCCAGGCGGCCGACTTGGCGGCCTCGCCCCGCGTCAGCCACGGCCGCAGCCCCGCCGACAGCATCGGCCGCCCCCGCACCGCCGTCACCAGGAACGTCAGCCCGACGATGCTGCTCACCCCGCTGTCCTTGAGCAGCATCAGCCGCGGGTCACCGGCCACCAGCCCCAGCAGCAGCGACACCGCGTTCACCGAAACCATCAGCGCCGCGAGCCCGTTGAGCCGCCGCTCGCGCACCGCGCCCCACACCGTGCGCACCGCCGGCACCGTACTGCTCCAGGCCAGCGCGGCGAAGGTGCCGAGCCCCGCCGCCTTCAGCGCGTAGTAGGAGGCCAGCGGCAGCGCGACATCCACCAGCAGCGGCTTCAGACTGTCCACGAGCGCCTTGCGGGGAGCGATCGGAGCGGCGTCGGCGACAGGTGCGTGGAGTGTGACGGCCGTGCTGCTCATGTCGGTTCCTCCCGTTCCGGCGGCGCCCTCGCGGCTCCCGCTCTCGACACGTACAGACTGCTCCGCCGGCCCCCCTGCCCGGCAGAGCCGCGTGTCCCGACCTCCGCATGACAGATGTCACCGTATGCGCGTGCGGGAGGACACCGCCGGGCACCGGCGTACGCAAACTCGTTCGCCGTCCCCCGGCCCCCGGTGCTGGAATGCCCGTATGACCGCATCCGTGTCCGTATCCGCGACCACCCGGCCCCCGCACGAGATCCGCGCGCTCCACACCGCCGACACCGTGACCGTCTATCAGGCGTACACCCCGTCGCTCGGTCTCCCGGCCGCCCGCGACGGGCGCTTCCCGGCCGCCTGGAAGCGCGACCGGATGACATGGATCAAGCCGAGTTTCCTGTGGATGATGTACCGCTGCGGCTGGGGGACGAAGGAGGGCCAGGAGACCGTCCTCGCCATCGAGATCACCCGCGAGGGCTTCGACTGGGCCCTCGGCCACGCCGAACTCTCCCACTACCAACACGGCGTGCACCCCGACCGCGCCACCTGGCAGCGCGATCTGCGCCGCGCCCCCGCCCGCGTCCAGTGGGACCCCGAACGCGACCTGCACCTCAACCGCCTCCCGCACCGCTCGCTGCAACTCGGGCTCGCGGGCGAGGCGTCCCGGCGGTACGCGGACGAGTGGACCGTCGCCGTTCGCGACGTCACCCCGCTCGCCCGGAAGATCCACGCCCTGGTCCGGGCCGGAGCGACGGACGAGGCGAGCACGCTGCTCCCCGCCGAGTCCCCGTACCCGCTGCCCGAGGGCACCCCGCTGCCCGTGCCCACGCCTTAGTGCCCCAGCCACCCCGTCAGCGCGACGATCCGTGCCGCGACGTCCACCACCGTCCGCCCGTCCGTCGGCACCCGCACCGTGTCGGGCGGGGCCTGCGCGTCGAGCAGCCGGGCCTTGCGGGCGCTGTTCCGCAACTCCCGCTCCAGCCCCGACCCGGTCTCGCGGCCGGCGAGCCGCTCGGCGGCCGTCGTGTCGGACGCGGTCAGCAGCACCCGTACGCACCGCACCTCCGCCCCCATCGCCCGCTCGAACATGGGCGCCGAACCGGCCAGCACGCTCACCGTGTTGGTGTAGACGAGCCGGCGCAGGCCCAGCTCCGCGTAGTTGGCCCAGACGGCCGCCAGATTGCGTGCGGTGATCAGGGAGCGGTCCGGGTCGCCGTCGGGCGCGGGATGCACGGCGCCCATGAAGTCGCCGTCCACGACCGCGTGTGCCACTCCGGCCGCGCGCAGCCGGGCCGACACCTCCCACGCCGCCGTCGTCTTCCCCACCCCGGCGCGTCCGCCGATCAGCAGTGCCTCCGGTCGATGCATGACGGCAGCGTTCCAGAGCACGGCCCTCCGGGCGACCCGATTCCCACAGGCGCGGGGACCGGCGCGTACCGCGCGCGGAGTACGCGGGCCGGGCCCCGTACCTCTTGAGGAGGTGCGGGAGTTCCGCCCCGGGGCAGGCGGGGCCGGGCGGCGGGCCGCATAGGGTCGGTGCATGGACACCCCTGTTGCGCGTACGCCCCGGTGGCGGCGGCTGCTGCCGCGCACCCGAGGCCGTTGGACGGCGGCCGGTGCCGCGCTCCTGGTACTGGCCGGCGCGGGCACCTGGAGCGCCGCGGCCGACGACAGCGGGCCCGCCGTGCACCGCCAGGACCGGATGATGCACGTGAACGGGGTGACCCTGGACACCTCCTACTTCACGGCCGGCGGCGCCGGGCGCAGGCCCGCCGTGCTCATCGGCCACGGGTTCGGCGGCAGCAAGGCGGAGACCCGTGCCCAGGCGGAGCGGCTCGCCCGCGACGGATACGCCGTGCTCACCTGGTCCGCGCGCGGCTTCGGCAAGTCGGGCGGAACCATCTCGCTGAACGCCCCGGACCGCGAGGTCGAGGACGTCTCACGGCTGATCGACTGGCTCGCCGGCCGCCCCGAGGTGCGGCTCGACGCCGAGGGCGACCCGCGCGTGGGCATCACCGGCGCGTCCTACGGCGGCGCCGTCTCGCTGCTCGCCGCGGGCCACGACCGGCGCGTCGACGCCATCGCCCCGCAGATCACCTACTGGAACCTCGCTGACGCGCTCTTCCCGGACGGGGTGTTCAAGAAACTCTGGGCCGGGATCTTCGTCAACTCCGGCGGCGGCTGCGGCAACTTCGAGAAGAAGCTCTGCGAGCTGTACGAACGGGTCGCCGTCAGCGGCAAGCCCGACGCCGCCGCGCGCACCCTGCTCGCCGAACGCTCCCCGAGCGCCGTCGCCGACCGCATCAAGGCCCCCGCCCTGATCGTCCAGGGCCAGACCGACTCCCTCTTCCCGCTCGGCCAGGCCGACGCCATGGCGAAGGCCATCGCCGCCAACGGCGCCCCCGTCTCCGTGGACTGGATCGCCGGCGGCCACGACGGCGGCGACCGCGAGACCGACCGGGTCGAGAAGAGGATCGGCACCTGGTTCGACCGCTATCTGAAGGGGGAGGAGGGCGCCGACACCGGCCCCGCCTTCCGCACCACCCGCACCGGCGGCATCGACTCCACCGACGGCGCCGCCCTCACCCGGGGCGCCACCTCCGACACCTATCCGGGGCTGCACAGCGGCGGGGTCCCCGTCGAACTGCGCGGCGAACCGCAGAAGATCGCCAACCCGCCCGGCGGCAACCCGCCCGCCATCTCCGCGGTCCCCGGCGCCGGCGGCTCACTGGCCCGGCTCTCCACCTTCGGCCTCGGCCTCGCCCTCGACTTCCCCGGCCAGTACGCCCGCTTCGACTCCGCCCCGCTGACCACCGCCCGCCGCGTCACCGGCGCCCCCACCGTCCGGGTCACCGTCGAGGCCGACCACGGCGACGCGGTCCTGTTCGGCAAGGTGTACGACGTCTCCCCGGACGGCAAGCGCCAGGTACTGCCCGCCCAGCTCGTCGCCCCCTACCGGATCACGCCCGAGCGGCAGGGCAAGCCGCTGGAGCTGACGCTGCCCGCGATCGACCACGAACTCGAAGCGGGCCACCGGCTCCGGCTCGTCCTGGCCACGACCGACCTCGGCTACGCGTCCCCGGCCGCGCCGGCCACGTACACCGTCTCCCTCGAAGGGCCCCTCACGCTTCCCACCGCGCCCGGCCTCGAAACCGGCGCGGCCCCGCTGCCCTGGTGGACCTGGGGGCTGCCCGCCGCCGCGCTGGCCGCCGCCGCGGCCCTGCTGCTCACCGCCCGGCGCCGTACCGCGACGCCCGCACCCGATCCGGCACTCGCCGACGTACCGCTGCGGATCACCGGCCTGTCCAAGAAGTACGCCGGGTCCGCCGAGCGGTATGCCGTCCGCGACCTGTCCTTCCGGGTCGAGAAGGGGCAGGTGCTCGGCCTGCTCGGGCCCAACGGCGCCGGCAAGACGACGACACTGCGCATGCTCATGGGGCTCATCACCCCCGACGACGGCGAGATCCGGGTCTTCGGGCAGGCCATCCGCCCCGGCGCGCCCGTGCTGTCCCGCGTCGGCTGCTTCGTCGAGGGCGCCGGCTTCCTCCCGCATCTGTCCGGCCGCGCCAACCTGGAGCTGTACTGGCAGGCCACCGGCCGCCCCGCCGAGGACGCGCACATCGAGGAGGCACTGGAGATCGCCGGTCTCGGCGACGCCCTGGCCCGCGCCGTGCGCACCTACTCGCAGGGCATGCGGCAGCGCCTGGCCATCGCCCAGGCCATGCTCGGCATGCCGGACCTCCTCATCCTCGACGAACCGACCAACGGGCTCGACCCGCCGCAGATCCGCGAGATGCGGGACGTGATGATCCGGTACGCGGCCGGCGGCCGCACCGTGATCGTCTCCAGCCACCTCCTGTCCGAGGTCGAGCAGTCCTGCACGCATCTGGTCGTCATGGACCGCGGCAGGCTCGTCCAGGCCGGCCCGGTCGCGGAGATCACCGGCTCCGGCGACATGCTCCTGGTCACCGCGGCCGACCCGCTCACCGAACCCGTCGTGGACAAGATCGCCGCCCTGCCCGGCATCGGCTCCGCCGTGCGCACCGACGACGGCCACGGCCTGCTGGTCCGGCTCGACGGGGCGACGGCGCCCGGCCTGGTCGCCGAACTGGTCCGCCTCGACGTGCCGCTGACCGGCGTCGGACCGCACCGCCGCCTGGAGGACGCCTTCCTCACCCTGATCTCCGGAGGCTCCGCATGAGCACCGCAGCCGACCTCACCACGGCCCCCGAGGCCCCCGGCTACCGCGCCCGCCACACGCTCCCGCTGCGCGTGGAGGCGGTACGGCAACTGCGCCGCCGCCGCACGCTGCTCATGGGCGGAGTGCTGGCCGCGCTGCCGTTCGTCCTGATCATCGCGTTCGCCATCGGCGGCACCCCGGACGGCGGGCCCGGCGGCGACGACCGCATCACGCTGATGGACACCGCCACCGCGTCCGCCGCCAACTTCGCCGCCACCTGCCTGTTCGTCTCGGCGGGCTTCCTGCTCGTCGTCCCGGTCGCGCTGTTCTGCGGCGACACCGTGGCGTCCGAGGCGAGCTGGTCCTCGCTGCGCTATCTGCTGGCCGCGCCCGTGCCCCGGAGCAGGCTGCTGTGGAGCAAGCTCGTCGTCGCGCTGGGCTTCAGCCTCGCCGCGATGGTGCTGCTGCCGCTCGTCGCGCTCGCGGCCGGCGCGGCGGCGTACGGCTGGGGGCCGCTGGAGCTGCCGACCGGGGGGACGCTGGCGGCCGGGGAAGCGGTGTGGCGCCTCGCGCTCGTCGTCGCGTTCGTCTTCGTGTCCCAACTGGTGACCGCCGGGCTGGCGTTCTGGCTCTCGACGCGGACCGACGCCCCGCTCGGCGCGGTCGGCGGCGCGGTGGGGCTCACCATCGTCGGCAATGTGCTCGACGCGGTGACCGCGCTCGGCTCCTGGCGCGAGCTGCTGCCCGCCCACTGGCAGTTCGCCTGGGCCGACGCCCTCCAGCCCGCCATCGAGTGGGGCGGCATGGCCAAGGGCGCGGCGGTATCGGTGAGTTATGCCCTGATCCTGCTCGCCTTCGCCTTCCGGGGATTCAGTCGTAAGGACATCGTGTCCTGACCTTGACATTCCGCCCGTTGTGCGCTCCCCGTTGCCGCATCGAGATCGTTCCGCAACGCTTTCGGCCGGTCCCGCGGCCCCGCTCGCGCGTCACATTCACAAGTGCTGACGTGACGACACAGGGGGTACGGAATGGAACGCCGCACACGGAATCACCGGCGGAGGCATCAGGGGGCGCTCGGGCTGCTGCTCGCGGCCGGCGTGCTGCTCACCGGCTGCTCGGGCGAGCCGGGCCGGGACGCGGCCTCCTCGGCCGACCGCCGCGCCGGAGCGCCCGCACCCGCGCCCGCCGGCACCAAGGGGGCGACGGACGATCTGCGGGCCGGGCCCACGGACGGGCCGAACGGCGGCCCCACGGACGGCCCCGACCGGCTCAAGGGCCCCGACGCACCCGACTACCTGTCCACCTTCGCGCTGGACGTGGACACCGCCTCGTACGGCTACGCCCGCCGCACCCTCGCCGACGGGCGGCTGCCCGGTGCCCAGAGCGTGCGGCCGGAGGAGTTCGTCAACAGCTTCCGGCAGGGCTACCACCGGCCCACCGGCAACGGCTTCTCGGTCTCGGTGGACGGCGCCCGGGCGGGCGGCGAGGGCGGCGACTGGTCGCTGGTCCGGGTCGGGCTGGCCACCAGGGCGGCGCCCAGCAGCGCCGACCGGCCCCCGGCCGCCCTCACCTTCGTGGTGGACGTCTCCGGCTCGATGAACTCGCCCGACCGGCTCGGGCTCGTGAAGACCTCGCTCGGCATCCTCACCGACGAACTGCGCGACGACGACTCGATCAGCCTGGTCACCTTCAGCGACGAGGCGGAGACCGTCCGGCCCATGACCCGGCTGAAGGGCCACCGGGGCGAGGTCCGCGACGCGGTCGACTCCCTGGAGCCCGGCTCCTCCACCAACGTCGGCGCCGGTGTGGAGCGCGGCTACGACGAGGCCGTCGAGGGCCTGCGCAAGGGCGCCAACAACCGGGTCGTCCTGCTCTCCGACGCACTGGCCAACACCGGTGAAACCAAGGCGGACGACATCCTCGAACGCATCGACTCCGCCCGCCGCGAGCACGGCATCACCCTGTTCGGCGTGGGCGTCGGCAGCGAGTACGGCGACGCCTTCATGGAGGAGCTGACCAACAAGGGCGACGGCCACACCACCTACGTCTCCGACGAGGAGCAGGCCCGCAAGGTCTTCGTCGACCAGCTCCCGGCCCACCTCGAACTGACCGCCCGCGACGCCAAGGCACAGGTCGCGTTCGACCCGGAGACCGTCGAGAAGTTCAAGCTGATCGGCTACGAGAACCGCAAGGTCGCCGACGACGACTTCCGCGACGACAGCGTGGACGGCGGCGAGGTCGGCCCCGGCCACACGGTGACCGCCCTGTACGCGGTGCACCTGCGCGACGGCGCCTCCGGCCATGTCGCCACCGCCACGGTGCGCTGGCTCGACCCCAAGACCCGTACCCCGCACGAGAAGACCGGCTCGGTGGAGACCGGCGCGGTCACCGGCAAGCTGTGGGGCGGCCGCAGCGACCGGCTCCAGGTCACGGCGGTGGCCGCCTACTTCGCGGAGAACCTGCGCGGCGGCAGCCTGCCCGGCGCCCCCGGCCTCGGCGAACTCGCCGCGCGGGCGCGCAAGCTGGCCACGCGTACGGAGGACTCCTCGGTCTCCAAGCTCGCCGACGCGATCGGCCGCGCCGACCGGCTCAAGGGCGGCGGGGATGTCGTGGAGGACACCGGAGAGGGCGAGATGGACTGACGGCCGCGCACCGGGGAGCGGTTCGCACACATCTGCGAAATCAGGCGGTGCGGCCGCTCCCCGCAGGCCATGATGGGCCCATGGCCTCGCTGTTCCTGACCCTCGCCGTGCTCACGACCGGCCTCTACGCCGGATTCCTGCTGACCTTCCTCATCGCGGTGATGCCCGGCCTCGCGGTCCTGCCCGACGCCGGGTTCACGGCCGCGATGCGCCGCTTCAACGAGAAGGTCCCCGGCCCGGTCTTCCTGCTCCTCTTCCTCGGCGTGATCGCCTTCCCGGCCGTCCCCGTCTTCACGGAGACCGGCGAGGACACCTGGCCCCTGCTGCTCGCCGCACTGGTCTGCGCCGTGGCCTCCCACCTGATCACGGTCGCGGGCAACATCCCGCTGAACAACGCCCTCGCACAGTCCGAGGGCGGCGACGACACGGCGGCCCGCACCGCGTTCGAGGCCCGCTGGAACACCTTCCACCGCATCCGCACGGTCCTGTCCCTGGCGGCGTTCGCGCTGCTGGCGGTGGCGGCCGGCTGACGGGTCCTTCGGTACCTCTCGTCCCGAAGGCCCTGAAGACCCTGAAGGACCCGAAGACCCCGAAGGCCCTGAAGCCGCAGAAGGCGGTACTTTCAGCCGTTTTTGGCGGAGACCCGATCAAGCCCTTGAGGGGTGATCCGGGCTCGTATTTTCTACAGAAGTGTAGAGGGTGCGGCGGTCGCACCCACTCGTTCCCGGAGGGTTGGACATGGCTTCGATCGATCTCGGCAAGGTGCTGGACTCGGCGTGGGCGGACAAGGAGCTGTCGGAGATCCTGGCCGCGCCGGTGGCCGCTCTGAAGGGCGTGTCCGACCGGGACGGTGAGCTGCTGGACGAGGCGTTCGGCGTCAGGACCGTGGCGGACCTGGCCTCGCTGAAGTACGTACGGTGGGCGCAGGCGCTGGCCGCGCTGGACGCCGCCAAGTAGCGCGACCCCGCCGCCCGGCCGGGCGGCGCTCCGGCCGGCGGTGTCAGCCGCCGGCCGCTCCCCGGCCGGTGGCGTCGCCCTGGCGCGCGGCCAGCCGTTCGGCCGCCCGCCGGACCTCGGTGAGCGCCTGCGACTCCTCGGTGAAGTACACCTGCCGACGCCCCTCCCTGCGGGAATCGACGAACCCGGCCCGCCGCAGGGTGAACAGGTGCTGGCTCACCGTGGACGCGGCTCCGCCCACCTGCTCCACCAGACGCGTCACATCGCTCGGCCCCTGGGTGAGGACCTGGAGGATGCGCAGACGCGCGGGAGAAGCGAGGGCCGCGAAGACCCTGGCGACGGTGTCCGTACCCGCGCCCGGAGCGTCGCCGAGGCCGCCGGTTCCTGTCGTGTCCACCTGCTCGTATCCCGTCCGCCGGCCGTCGCCCCTCATATGCTTCTACACAAGTGTAGACGGTCGCTGGTCGCGGCGGCCGAAGTGCTGTACCGCACAAGCCATATGAAGGAGTGAACGCCCGATGGTGTTCAAGCGTCTGCTCGGCTCGCTCGGCATCGGGGGCCCCTCGGTGGACACCGTGCTGGAGGCGGGCGCGGTCGCGCCCGGCGGTGACGTCACCGGAGAGGTACGCCTCCGGGGCGGCGACGGTGACGTCACGATCGAGCACATCACCCTGGAACTCGTCGCCCGCGTCGAGGCCGAGCACGACGACGGAGAGTCCGAAGGCTTCGTCGCCTTCCACCGGTGTGCCGTCGCGGGCGGCTTCCGCCTCTCCGGGGGCGAGGACCGCGCGGTGCCCTTCGCGCTGACGCTGCCGTGGGAGACGCCGATCACGGAACTGTACGGGCAGGAGCTGGGGATCGTCCTCGGCGTCCGCACCGAACTCGGGGTGGCCGGCGCCAGGGACAAGGGCGACCTCGACCCGCTCGCCGTGCGCCCCCTGCCGGCTCAGGAAGCGGTCCTGGAGGCGCTCGGGCAACTCGGCTTCGGCTTCAGGTCGGCCGACCTGGAACTCGGCCGCATCGGCGGTACGGGGCAACAGCTGCCGTTCTACCAGGAGATCGAGCTGTCCCTGGCGCCCCAGTACGCCCACCAGCTCAACGAGATCGAGGTGACCTTCCTGGCCGGGCCCACCGGTCTGGAGGTGGTCCTGGAGGCCGACAAGCGCGACGGCTTCCTCTCCGAGGGGCACGACGCCCTGGTCCGCCACACCGTCGGCCACCACGAGGTCGCGGGGACGGACTGGAACGCGGAGGTCGACGGCTGGATTCGACGCCTCGTCGAGCACCGCGCCGCGTACGGGCAGGCGGACGGCGCGCTGTTCGTGCAGGGCGGGCACGGGGGCCATGACGGCCACGGCGGCTACGGAGGGCATGACGGCCACGGCGGTGACGGTCATCGCTCCGGCCCCGGAGTGGGGACGGCGGTCGCCGCCGGTGCGGCGGGCCTGGCCGTCGGCGTGGTCGGCGCCGTGGTGGCCGCCGAAGTCGTCGACGAGGTGGGCGACTTCTTCGAGGGTGACGAAGAGGAGGAGAGGGAGGACGAGGGGTGAGACCGGGCGGTCCGCGCGGCCGGGGCGTGGCCTCTCCGGACTGGTAGTTTCTACAGTAATGTAGAAGTTGGGTCCGTCCGAGCCGCCACCCCACCCCGGCTCGGGCGGGCCCACCAAGCGCGTTGGGAGTGCGGGATGGCCCTGTGGGACCGCATCAAGGAGTCCGCGTCGACGATGCAGACGCAGCTGCTGGCGAAGAAGAACGACCTCAAGTCCGGTGCCTTCCGGGACGCCTCCATGGCGATGTGCGCCCTCGTGGCCGCGGCGGACGGCTCGATCGACCCCTCCGAACGGCAGCGCGTGGCCCAGCTCATCGCCACCAACGAGGTGTTGCAGAACTTCGACGCGAACGACCTCCGGCGCCGGTTCGACGAGAACCTGAACAAGCTGACGGCCGACTTCGGCTTCGGCAAGGTCGGCGTGCTCCAGGAGATCGCCAAGGCGAAGAAGAAGCCGGCCGAGGCGCGCGCCGTGATCCAGATCGGCATCGTCATCGGCGGCGCCGACGGCCACTTCGACGACACGGAACGGGCCGTCGTGCGCGAGGCGTGCTTCACCCTCGACCTCCCGCCCCACGAGTTCGACCTCTAGGGCCTGCCCGTACGGCCTGTCCGGCTGACCGTCGCCGGGGCCACGCCCCGCCCCCGCTACACGGGGGTGGCGGCGTGCAGGATGAAGAACAGCGTCACGGTCGCATTCGCGGAGGACAGCGCCGAGACGGTCGTTCCGGCGGTCGCCGTCCAGGCGGCCAGTCCGACCGGGGTGAACACCGGGGGCCAGGTCCGGGGCGAGGGGGCGGGCCCGAGCAGCGCCGCAACCCGCCGCGGCACCGGCCCGGCGGCCGCGAAGTGCGCCAGGCCGGGCGCGGGCGAAACCCCCGCCATCAGCGCCGACTTGCCCACCGCCCGCGCCACGGTCCGCCGGTCGCCCACGGCCTGCGCCGCCTCCTCGTCCGCCCACCGCTCGGTGGAGTAGGCCACCGCCGTACGCAGCGGGCGCAGGAAGGGATTGGCGCGGGCGGCCAGCTGGACGGTCAGCAGGAAACGGTGGTGACGACCGGCCAGATGGGCCCGCTCATGCGCGAACATCGCCCGCCGCTCGGCCGGGGCGAGCCCGGCGAGCATGCCCGTGCTGACGACGACCCGGTCGCGCCTGCCCGGCAGGGCGTACGCGTACGCCGCCTCGTCGGGCAGCACCGCCACGGACGTGTCCGGCAGCCCGGCCAGGGCCCGCGCGGCCCGGCGCCGCACCCGGCGGTGCCGCAGCGCCGTCCCCGTACACGCGGCGAGCACGGCGACCAGGGCGGGGATCGCCATCCGGCCGGCGATCTCGTCGTGCGGCACGGCGGCGCGCACCTCCGGGTCCGACCAGCCGTCGGGCAGCGGATTGCCGGGCAGCTGAGCGGTGCCCACCACCATGAGCAGCCCGAGACACAGGGTGCTGCACAGCGCGAGCACGGCCGCGACCATGCTCAGCAGCCGGGTCGCCGCCCGAGGGTGCAGATGATGCTCGGCCAGCCGCGCCACGGGCCAGGCCGTCAGCGGCAGTACCAGTGGCAGGAAGACGAAGACCCCCATGGCCCTAGTCTCCCTCCTCCGAGGGCTCCGCCGTCTCCAGCAGCGTGCGCAGCAGCCGCTCGTCCCCCGGAGACAGCGTGTTCACGAAACTCGCCAGCACCGCCTCGCGGTCGGCCTCGGAGTCGAGCACCCGCCGCATCCGCAACGCGGCCAGCCCCGCCTCGTCCGCGACCGCCGTCCACTGGAACGACCGCCCCGACCGCTCCCGCGCCACCGCCCCCTTGGCATGCAGCCGGGTCAGGATCGTCACCACCGTCGTGTACGCGAGACCGCCCCCGAGCCGCTCCTGCACCCACCCCGCGACCACCGGCCCCGGCGCCGCACGCAACGTGGCCAGCACCTGGGCCTCCAGCTCCCCCTGCCCCCGCCGCCGCGCCCCGGCCCCCCGCTGCTCCGTCATCCCAGGCCTCCCACCGTCCCACGCCCCCACCACGGCGAGCGCGGCCCCATGCTACTGACGGCCCCCGTCCCCGGCGGACAGCCGGACGCGGCAAGGCCCTGTCGGAGGCGGATGACAGCATGCCCCCTATGGATCTCGCACACCCGCTCGACGGCCTGGACGCCGTGTCATGGGCCTCCTCCTCCCACGCGTACGGCAGCGCGGAAGACGTTCCCGAACTGCTCCGGACCCTTGCGGGTACGGACGCCGCCGCGGCGGCCGAAGCGCTGTCGGAGCTGTACGGGAGCGTGCTGCACCAGGGGACCGTCTACGCGGCCAGCGCGGAAGCGGTGCCGTTCCTCGCCGGGATCGCGGCGGCCGGCCACCGTACGGCCGACATCCTGGGGCTGCTCGGTGGCATGGCCGAGAGCGAGGACGAGTACGGCGTGGCTCCGGGCGCTGTACGGAAGGCCGTGGCCGCGCAGTCGGAGTTGCTGCTGCCGTTGCTGGACGGTGCCGAACCGGATGTCCGGCGGGTCGCCGCCTGGGCGGTTTCGCAGACCCGCGACGGTGGAACCGTCCTGCCCGCGCTGGAGACCCGCTGGGCGCAGGAGACCGAGCCCGCCGTCCGGGCCGAAGTGCTCGCCGGGATCGCCCGGCTCGACCCGCAGCGCGGGGCCGCCGCGGCGGCCTGTGCCCTGGACCCCTCCCAGCCCGCCGTCGTACGGCTGGCCGCCCTCTTCGCCCTCCTCGACGCGGACGCTCCCTGGGACGACTCCCTGCACACGGCGATGCTGTCGCTCCTGCCCGCCGACTCCCTGCGTTCCGACCTCGACTTCGAACGCGGCGAGCCGCTGGCCGCTGTCGTCGAGATCCTTCTCTCCCGGCACCGCGACGCGGACCGGGAGGCGGCGTTCGCCCTGGTCGACGCGGCCCTGCGGGACAGCCGGGCCGCGGTCCGGGCCGAGGGCACCTGGGCGGCCGACCGCGCCTGCATGCTCTCGCGCGGAGCCCCGCGGCGGTTGGTGGCGGGCCTGTGCGCGGCGGCCGTCGACGAGGAGGCGGTGGTGGGCATGGCGTCCCTGCTGGGACGGCTGGCCCGTGCCGCCGAACCGGCCGCGGACGTGCTCGCCCCACTCGCCGCACGGCGCCCGGACCTTGAGGACGATGACGCCGACCGCGCTCTGGCCGCACTCGTGCTCGTCGCACCCGAGCGGGCGGCCCCGCTCCTCGCCGCCGGCCTGGGGCGCCGCCCGCGTGCCCTGGACGCGGCGACCGGCCTGTGGGACGCGGAAGCCGCGCCCTTCCCGTTCGACGGGGACCTCCTCGACGCCGTACGTTCCCGCCTCTCCCGGCCCGCGTCGCTCAGCGGCAACGAACCCGGTCAGCTGACCGGCCTGTTGGCCGGCTGGGGCGCCGAAGCGTCGGCCGCGCTGCCCGAGTTGTGCGCGGCCGTCCCGCACTTTCCCGACCAAGCTTCACGTGCCCTTGCCTCCGTCGCGGCCGACTGCGCTCCGTCGGATCGCGACACGGCCGTTGCCGCGCTGCGGGCTGCGGCCCGCCGGGACGTCCTTCCGGCGGCGCAGGCCCTGTACGAGCTCACGGACGACCCCGCCCCGCTGTTGCGCTGCCTCGAACAGGAACTCGGCCGTAACGGGTGGGGCCTGCGCGATGCCGCCAGGGCCGCCGGCGCACTCGGTCCCCGGGGAGCCGCTCTGGCCCCGCTCCTGCGCGGCGCGCTCGGCGACCCGGAGAAGGACACCACGCCCGCGCTGGACACGGACACCGCCCTGGCCGAAGCCCTGTGGCGGGTCACGGGCGACCCGGAACCCGTCGTCGCCGTCCTCGCGTCGGTCCTCGACCGTGCCTCGCGGAGCCGGTGGGCCCGCTGGTCGGTGGTGCGGGCCGCCCGGGCGACCGCGCTCCTGGGTCCGGCCGGCCGTTCGCTCACCGCCGCCCTCGATGCGGCCCTCGGCGATCCGGTGCAGGCCCCGGCCGTGGCGACGGCTCTCCTGGCCGTGGCGGACCCGGCCGCCGTGAACCGCGCCGCGCTCGCCTCCGCCGCTCTGGCCGCGGCCGAGTCGGACGCCGATCCGACCGGGGCGTGCGACGCCCTGGCGGCCCTCGGCGGCGCCGCCCTGAACGGCGACCGCTTGCGCCGGCTCGAAGCCCTCGCCGAGGGCGACGCCCGAGTGGTCCGCTCGGGCGTCGAGGACCGCATCATCCGCCACGACGAAGCCTTCCGGGACCGCGCCCGCGCGCTCCTCGCGACGTTCAGGGGACCGGGACGCCCTGAACCGGACGGCGACGAGACCGAATGAGGTGGTGCGGCCGCCGCTCTCGTGGGCTGCTCAGGCCCGCGAGAGCGGCGTGAGCACTACCTGGCTGGAGCGGGCCGGCGAGCGGTTGAGCCAGACGGCGTACAGCCCGCCGAGCGCAGGCGTGAGTACGGACACGTCCTGGGCGCTGGCGGACCGACTCATGATGAGCAGTACGCCGACCGCCAGAATGGCAACGAAGACTGCGGCTTCAATGCCGAGCTGCGTAGGCTTGATGGGCATCAGTGTTCCTCCGGGACGCTGTTGATCGGGTACGGGGGCGGTGGATGCTTGGCGGCGCTGCCGCCCTCGCTACCGAGTCGGCGGGTGCCGCTCGGTGAAGTCATTCTGGGCGACCAACGGGAGTGGGCCAGGCGGATCTTGTGACGCCTTGGTCCGACTTGTTCGCGCGCGTGCGCGCGACATTCGGAAGGACGGACCAAGACGTCATGGCCTGGGGGAGGGCTGACCGTGAGCGATGTGACGCAGAATCAGCAGAGGGCACGCAAGCGCGCGGAGGCCCTCAGAGCTCTCGTACGCGAGAGGGGACTCCTGGAGGTCCTGGACGCCACGGAGAGGCTACGGACCAGTGGGCTGGAACCCGGGAAAATCAACATCCGAGTCCCTTATCTGCGCAATCAGGCTGTCCCGGACACCGATCTCTGGAGCCCGTATCCATGGCCGGCGGCTCTCCGCTTCGGCCCCGACGTCGACGAACGCAGGCGCCCCGCAGATCGGGTCCTCCCTCCGATGGCACACCTGATCCTGTCGCAAGGGGTGGCGCTGAAATTCCACCTCATGGCGATGTTCGTCGCGCAATGCCAAACGAAGCCCGGCCGGACATGGGGAAATTCCATTCCCCTCGGCAGGCGCGAATCGGGGGCGACGAGCTGGCTGGACCTCATGGCCGTATCCGCGAGTTCGGGCAAGGGCAGCACGCAGGCATCGGCTTACACGGCCAATAAGCTGCGCCAGTTCCGTTCCGCCCTCGGCCTCTTGTCCAGGCGCGGCTTGGCGGACATCGGAGTGCCCGGGGCGAGAGACAGGTACGAGGGCTTCAGGCTCCTCACGGAGGACGGGCGCAGCTCCCCGGCCGGGGCCGTCGACTACCGCGTCCCTCGGGAGGAGGAGGAAACGCTGAGCATCCCCGTTCAATTCTTTACGCGGGGCTGGGTCCAGGTGCTGACGAAAAGCGAAATCGCGGCCTACCTGATGTGGTCGCAGTTGAGTTCCGGCGCCGAATACCATGTGGCTTCCTGGCGGGAGAGGGCCGGACTCTTCGGTTTGTCCCGAGATGTGCACGACACCGTCCAAGCCCTTGAAGCGTATCGGCTGCTCGACGTGATGAAGCCCCGCGAGCGCAGGGGCGACGGGACTTGGCGAGGGTTCAATCGCGGCGCCCATCCTTTTTCGAACAGAATCCGCATCAATCCCCGCGGCCTGCTCAGGCCGGCCCATGATGTCGTGGGAGGCGTGCTGCGGAAGACCGCGACGCTCGGGAAGTGGTCCAGGGTCATCGGGGAGTGAACCCACGCCCCGTGCCGAGCCGCCACCGCACCGGACCCGGCATCCACGTGTACGGGGCCCTGCGCGGTGGCGGCGTCGAGCCGCCGACGAGCGTCAGCCTGAGAAAGACCCTCCCGGAGGAGGGTCGTGCGACGTGCGCCCCCGGCAGGACTCGAACCTGCGGCCAAGTGCTTAGAAGGCACCTGCTCTATCCACTGAGCTACGGGGGCCGGTGGTGGCTGCGGTGTTCCGGAGCTCCCTGGGACCCTGGTGGTCCGTGACCTTGCCGGGACAAGGATAGGGCTCCGATTGGCTGGACCTCGTTGCTTCACCTCCGTGGCACTATGTGGAGGTTCGGTGAAGCGAGACGATAATCGCAGGTGGGTACGGATCACGCACCGCTTTTGACGCTTCACGCCTCGGGTGTTGTGCACTCGTTATGCCTGCGTCCCACTCATCCCCTCTGTCCGGACGGGGGAACCGGCGCGCAGAAGTGGCTATACGCTTCAAAAGGGCGCCAAAATTGGGCATTCTTCGCATGTGGTGACCTTGGACGTACGGCCTCAGCTCATCGACGCACTCTCCGCCCTGCGCGACCGTGTCGCTGCCGTGCGTCTCCCACTGCCGCTCCCAGGAGCCGCCCGTGCCCGGCAGACCCGGATCGAGCTGCTTGCCCAGCTCGACGACTACCTGCTGCCCCGGCTGAAGGACCCCGAGGCGCCGCTGCTCGCGGTCATCGGGGGATCGACGGGCGCCGGCAAGTCGACGCTCGTCAACTCGCTGGTGGGGCGCCGGGTCAGCGAGGCCGGAGTGCTCCGGCCCACCACCCGTACGCCCGTCCTCGTCTGCCACCCCGACGACCAGCACTGGTTCACGGGCGTACGGGTGCTGCCGCAGCTCACCCGCGTATGGCTGTCGCCCGAGGAGTACGCCGACCCCGGCCAGTGCGACGACCTCGACGGCCCCGACGGGAACGCCGCCGAGGAAGGCACCGCCCTGCGCATCGAGACCGCACCCGGGCTTCCGCGCGGGCTCGCCCTGCTCGACGCCCCCGACATCGACTCCCTCGTCGTCCGCAACCGCGTCCTGGCCGCCGAACTCATCTGCGCCGCCGACATCTGGGTCATGGTCACCACGGCGTCCCGGTACGCCGACGCCGTGCCCTGGCACCTCCTGCGTACCGCCAAGGAGTACAACGCCTCGCTCGTCACCGTCCTCGACCGCGTCCCCCACCAGGTCATCGCCGAGGTCTCCCGGCAGTACGGCGCGCTCCTCACCAAGGCCGGGCTCGGCGAAGTGCCCCGGTTCACCATCCCCGAACTCCCCGAGTCCGCGGGCGGCGGCCGCGGACTGCTGCCCACCACCGCCGTCGCCCCGCTGCGCGCCTGGCTCGCCCACCGCGTCCAGGACCCGGCGGCGCGTCAGCAGGCAGTCGGCCGGACCGCCGCCGGGGTCATCGACTCGCTGGACGTCCGCATGCCCGCCCTCGCCGGGGCCGTCGCCGCCCAGTACGCCGCCGCCGTACGGCTGACGGGCGTGGTCGAGGACGCGTACGGGAAGGAAGGCGCCAGGGTCCGCCGCCGGCTGAAGAACGGCGGCGCGCTCGCGGGCGACGCCCGGACCAGATGGCGCGGCTACCCCACGTACAGTACCTCCGAGGAAGTGCTCGACGCGCTCGTCGAGAGCCTGGCCGCGCTCCTTGAGTGTGCCGTCGCCGCCGCCGACGAGCAGATCCGTACCGTCTGGCGGCGCGAGCCCGCCGCCGCGGCCTTCGCCTACGAGGCGGCCGGCCGCGAGGAGGGCGGCTGGGGCCCGGCCGAGGACATCCGGGGCCGGATCGCCATGACCGTACGCCGGTGGCGCCGCATCCTGGAGGAACTGGCCGAGGAAGAACTGCGCCTGATGGAGCGCAACACCGCCCCGGACCCCGAGACCGTCGCCGCTCTCCTGGCCGCCGCCCTCCTCGGCGGGCGCCGCGCCCGCACCGCGGGCGAACAACTCGCCGAACGCATGGGCGCCCAGGGCGCGCTGCGCCTGCGCGACAAGGGCGGCGCACTGCTCACCACCTACCTCGACCACGTCCTCAACGGCGAACGCGACCGGCGCCTCGCACCCCTGGACGCCCTCGACGTGGCCCCCGAACCGCAGGCGGAACTGATCGCCGCGCTGTCCCTACTGCAGAAGGAGAGGTGGCAGCGATGACTGCCGTCACTGACGAGAATCCGGGACAGGGCCGGGACACGGTACGGGAATCGGGCCGGGAGCCGGGCCGCCCGGCCCGCGCGCGGCGGGAACAGGACGCGGCGGACCACGACCGCGACCCCGGGCGCTCGGAGAACGGCGGCTGGGACGACGGGCTGATCGCCCGGCGCGCCCAGGAAGCGCGGAAGGAGGCCGTCCGAACCCCGGACGAGATCGTTCCGGAGGACGACGAGACCCGGCCGCAGGTCGAGGCGTACGTGGACTCCGGCAGCCCGCTGCGCCCCCGCCTGGACGCCCTGCGCGAACTCGTCGGGCTCTCCAGGGCGCGCCTGGACCGGGCCGCGCTCGCCGAGGCCGGCCGGGTGCTGGACGAGGCGGCGGCCCGGCAGCGCCTCTCCTCCCGGCACACCGTCGTCGCCATCGCCGGCGCCAGCGGCAGCGGCAAATCGACCCTGTTCAACGCGCTCGCCGGTGCCCAGCTCTCCGAGACCGGCCTGCGCAGGCCCACTACCTCCTCCCCGCTCGCCTGCTCCTGGACCGACGGCGCCGCCGGACTGCTCGACCGGCTCGCCGTGCCCGGCAGGCTCCGCCGCAGGCCGCAGCCCGGCGCGGCGTCCGAGGAGGCGCTGCAGGGCCTGGTCCTGGTGGACCTGCCCGACCACGACTCTGCGGCGAAGGGCCACCGCGATCAGGTGGACCGGGTGCTGGCGCTGGTCGACGCGGTGATCTGGGTGGTGGACCCGGAGAAGTACGCGGACGCCGCACTCCACGAGCGCTATCTGCGCCCGCTGGCCGGCCACGCCGAGGTGACCTTCGTCGTCCTCAACCAGATCGACCGGCTGCCGGGCGAGGCCGCCGACCAGGTCCTGGACGACCTGCGCCGGCTGCTCGACGAGGACGGCATGGCCCTCGGCGAGCACGGCGACCCCGGCGCGACCGTGCTTCCGCTGTCCGCGCTCACCGGCGAGGGCGTCGGCGAGCTGCGCGAACTGCTGGGCAGGTTCGTCCAGGAACGCACGGCGGCCACCCGCCGCCTCTCCGCCGACGTGGACGCGGCGGCGGCCAGACTGCGCCCGGTGTACGTCGCCGAGGGGCGGGCGGGCCTGGGGGAGCGGGCGCGGGAGGAGTTCGCCGACCGCCTCGCGGAGGCCGTGGGCGCGGCGGCTGCGGGCCAGGCCGCCGAACGCGAGTGGCGCCGCAACGCCGGACGGGCGTGCGGCACGCCGTGGCTGCGGCTGTGGCGCTGGTACGAGTCGACCCGGCAGCCCGGCGCCCGGGACCGGGTCCCGCTCGCCACCCCGCCCGAGGAACGGCTCACTGCACGTCAGCGCGTCGAGCAGGCCGTGCGCACGGTGGCGGACGACGCCTCCGCCGGACTGCCCGGACCCTGGGCACAGGCGGTGCGCGAGGCCGCGGTGCACGGGGCGAAGGGGCTGCCGGACGCGCTGGACGAACTGGCGGGCCGGGTGGGGGGCGAGGCGACGGGCGCAGGCGGTACGGGCACGGGCGGTGACGCGACGGGCGCACGCGGTACGGAGGGCCGGGCGGCCGGGAAGCCGCCGCGTCCCGCCTGGTGGCCTGCGGCCGTGCTGGCCCAGGTCGCGATGACGCTGCTCCAGATCTTCGGCGGCCTGTGGCTGGCCGGCCAGATCATCGGCGTCCTGGAGCCGGGGCTGCTGACGCCCGCCCTGGTGATGCTGGCGGGCATCGTCGGCGGCCCGCTGGTGGAGTGGTCGTGCGCGGCGGCGGCACGGGGACCGGCCAGGAGGTACGGCCAGGAGGCCGAACGCCGGCTGCGCGAGGCGGCGGCGGCCTGCGGACGGGCCAGGGTGCTCGACCCGGTCGCGGCGGAGCTGGCGCGCTACCGCGAAGTGCGCGAGCGGTACGTGGCGGTGACGGAGCTTTCCACAACGGGCCGTTAGCCCACAGCTCCCAGCGGGAATTCCGCCTCCCCTCCAGCATGGAATCGGTGACCGCGCGTACGGCGCGGTCGCGAAGTCCGGGCGAGGGGGAGGCGGAGTCATGAACGAGACCTGGGTGACGCTGGTGGGCAACGCGGCGACGGCGGTGGAGTTCCGGGAGACAGCGACGGGAGGGATGGCCCGGTTCCGGTTCGCCGTCACGCCCCGGAGGTGGGACCGGGCCAGGGAGGCGTGGGCGGACGGGCATACGAGCTTCTACACCGTGTGGGCGTGGCGGACGCTCGCGGCGAACCTGGCGGGATCGGTGTCGGTGGGGGAGCCGCTGGTGGTGCACGGCAGGCTGAAGGTGCGCGAGGAGGAAGTGGAGGGTCCGCGCCGGACGTTCGTGGACATCGAGGCGGTGGCGGTGGGCCACGATCTGACGCGGGGTACGGCGGCCTTCCGGCGGGCGTTGCGCAACGACCCGACCCTGACCTCGCGGTTCGGCCCGGCGCCGGTCGCGGCGGGGGACGACCCGTGGGCGGTGCCGGAGGTTTCGGGGGTTCCGGCGGTCCCCGCCACGCCGGAGGGATCGGGTGAGACGTCGGGCGGGGAGCGGGCGGAGGGGCGCGTCGAGGATGGCTCGGCGGAGGGCGCGGCCGAGCGGCCCGCGGCTCGTAAACGGACGGTACGTCAAAGGGCCGCCGCCGCACCCCGGAAGAAGGAGCCCGACCTGGTGGCGGCGGAGTGAAGCGGCACGCGGGGGTGTGGTGACCCGCCGGCGACCGGGCGATGACCAAGCGTACCCGTGGACGGTGGCCGCCCGGCGGCGGGAGTTACCGGGGATAACGATTGCGATTCGGAATGGTTGTCGGACGGTATGACGGGGGATTGTTCTTGGCCCGCTCCATAGGATCTCCCCGTACTCACAAGGCACTTGAGTAGCAGGCGGGACTATCCCCACACGCGTACCGGGCGCGAGGGTCTCGCCCGGAGGGGAAATAAGTGTTTTCTGCTTCTTCAGAGACCGTTTCGTCATCCGCGGCGGCGGGCCGCACAGGACGGCGCCGGGGCATATCCCGGCTCGCCGCGTCGGTGGCGGCGTCCGGCCTGGTCGTGGCCGGTGCCCTCGTCGGCGCGGGCAGTGCGGCCGCCGACGAGGTGCCCGCACACCAGGGCGGGGCCACCGCCGTGCTGGACGGGCTGAAGACCTATGGCACCGCGGTCCTGAACGAGGACGGCAAGAAGCGCAAGGTGGCCGCAGGTCTGTTCGAGATGAACGTCGACGGCGGCGGCACGCTCAAGACGTACTGCATCGACATCCACAACCCCACCCAGGACCGGGCGAAGTACCTGGAGACCCCCTGGGGTCAGTCCTCGCTGGGCGGCAACAACGACGCGGGCAAGATCCTCTGGATTCTGCAGCACTCCTACCCGCAGGTGAACGACCTCTCGGCGCTGGCGAAGGCGGCCGGCACCGGGACGCTCACGGACAAGACCGCGGCGGCCGGTACCCAGGTCGCGATCTGGCGGTTCTCCGACCACGTCGACGTGGAGGCGGCCGACGAGCAGGCGGAGAAGCTGGCCGACTGGCTGGAGAAGTCCGCCACCGACACCCCCGAGCCCAAGGCCTCCCTGGCGCTCGACCCGATCGCGGTCTCCGGCCGCTCCGGTGAGCGGGTCGGCCCGGTCACCGTCCACACCAACGCCGGCCAGGCCACGGTGACCCCGCCGGCGGACCTCGCCAGCGGCGTCAAGGTCACCGACAAGGACGGCAAGCCCGTCACCACGGCGTCGGACGGCACCAAGCTCTACTTCGACGTGCCGGCGGACTCCGAGGAGGGCAGCGCCTCGCTGACCGTCCAGGCGACCACCTCCGTCCCGGTCGGCCGCGCCTTCGCCGGGGTCACCAAGAGCCAGACCATGATCCTGGCCGGCTCCAGCGAGTCGACGGTCTCCGCGACCGCCACCGCCACCTGGGCGAAGCAGGGCCCGATCCCCACGGCCACCGCCGAGAAGAACTGTGACAAGGGCGGCGTCGACATCACCGTCGGCAACAAGGGCGACGAGGCGTTCACCTTCGAGCTCGACGGCAAGGAGCACACCGTCGAGGCCGGCAAGACCACGACCGTGACGGTGCCCGTCGCCGAGGACCAGGCGTACGACATCACGGTCACCGGCCCCAACGGCTTCTCCAAGACGTTCAAGGGCGTCCTGGACTGCAAGACCACCAGCAGCGGCACCGGCGGCACCGGCGGCACGGAGACCCAGACCGGCAGCGAGCCCACCCCGACCGCGCCGACCACGGCCACGGCCGGCGGCAGCACCTCGGGCGGCACCGACCTCGCCGAGACCGGCAGCTCCAGCGCCACCCCGGTCATCGCGGGCGTCGCCATCGCCCTGGTCGTCGTCGGCGGCGGAGCGGTCCTGCTCCTGCGCCGCAAGCGCACCGCCAGTGAGTGACCGGCGGTGAGTGACCCCGCGACGACGCGGCGTCACCGCCACTGACGAAGGCCCCGGCGAGCCACAGGCCCGCCGGGGCCTTCGCGTCTCCCGAGCCGGGATCGCGCGTATCGCGCACCGGACCGGTTTCCGTCAAGAGGCGGCCGTCAGGCAAGATGGGGTGTATCTGCCCACACATCGATTGCCGGACGGTTTCTCTTGGCTGAGTACATCTACACCATGCGCAAGACGCGCAAAGCGCACGGCGACAAGGTGATTCTCGATGACGTCAATCTGAACTTCCTGCCCGGCGCGAAGATCGGTGTCGTGGGGCCCAACGGCGCCGGTAAGTCCACGGTGCTGAAGATCATGGCGGGCCTGGAGCAGCCGTCCAACGGTGACGCGTTCCTGTCGCCCGGCTTCAGCGTCGGCATCCTCATGCAGGAGCCGGAGCTGGACGAGAGCAAGACGGTCCTGGAGAACGTGCAGGACGGCGCCGCCGAGATCATGGGCAAGCTCAAGCGGTTCAACGAGGTCGCCGAACTGATGGCGACCGACTACTCCGACGCGCTCATGGACGAGATGGGCAAGCTCCAGGAGGACCTGGACCACGCCAACGCGTGGGACCTGGACGCCCAGCTGGAGCAGGCCATGGACGCCCTGGGCTGCCCGCCCGGCGACTGGCCCGTCGTCAACCTCTCCGGTGGCGAGAAGCGCCGCGTCGCGCTCTGCAAGCTGCTCATCGAGGCGCCCGACCTGCTGCTGCTCGACGAGCCCACCAACCACCTCGACGCCGAGTCGGTGAACTGGCTGGAGCAGCACCTCTCCAAGTACGCGGGCGCCGTGGTCGCCGTCACCCACGACCGCTACTTCCTCAACAACGTCGCCGAGTGGATTCTCGAACTGGACCGCGGCCGCGCGCTCCCGTACGAGGGCAACTACTCCACGTACCTCGACAAGAAGGCCGCCCGCCTCAAGGTCGAGGGCCGCAAGGACGAGAAGCGCCAGAAGCGGCTCAAGGAAGAGCTGGAGTGGGTGCGGTCCAACGCCAAGGGCCGGCAGACCAAGTCCAAGGCCCGTCTCGCCCGGTACGAGGAGATGGCGGCCGAGGCGGACAAGATGCGGAAGCTGGACTTCGAGGAGATCCAGATCCCGCCGGGGCCGCGCCTCGGGTCCATCGTCGTCGAGGTCGAGCACCTGTCGAAGGCGTTCGGCGACAAGGTCCTCATCGACGACCTGTCGTTCACGCTGCCGCGCAACGGCATCGTCGGCGTCATCGGCCCGAACGGCGCCGGCAAGACCACGCTCTTCAAGATGATCCAGGGCCTGGAGACGCCGGACAGCGGCTCCATCAAGGTCGGCGAGACCGTCAAGATCAGCTACGTCGACCAGTCCCGCGCCAACATCGACCCGAAGAAGACCCTCTGGGCCGTCGTCTCGGACGAGCTGGACTACATCAACGTCGGCCAGGTCGAGATGCCCTCGCGGGCGTACGTGTCCGCGTTCGGCTTCAAGGGCCCGGACCAGCAAAAGCCGGCCGGGGTCCTCTCCGGTGGTGAGCGCAACCGCCTCAACCTGGCGCTGACGCTCAAGGAGGGCGGCAACCTGCTGCTCCTCGACGAGCCCACCAACGACCTCGACGTCGAGACCCTGTCCTCGCTGGAGAACGCCCTCCTGGAGTTCCCCGGCGCGGCCGTCGTCATCTCCCACGACCGCTGGTTCCTGGACCGCGTCGCCACGCACATCCTGGCGTACGAGGGCGAGTCCAAGTGGTACTGGTTCGAGGGCAACTTCGAGTCGTACGAGAAGAACAAGATCGACCGGCTCGGCGCCGACGCGGCCCGCCCGCACCGCGCCACGTACAAGAAGCTCACGCGAGGCTGATCGTCTTGGCTCGTCACATCTACAGCTGCCCACTGCGCTGGTCGGACATGGACGCCTTCGGCCACGTCAACAACGTGGTCTTCCTCCGCTATCTGGAGGAGGCGCGCATCGACTTCATGTTCCGGCTGGCGCCGGGGGACGGCTCGCCGTCCTTCGCGGGCGGCTCCGTCGTGGCGCGGCACGAGATCGACTACCTGCGGCCCCTGGTCCACCGGCACCGTCCGGTGACCGTCGAGTCCTGGGTCACGAAGATCGGCGCCGCGTCGCTGACGATCGCCTACGAGATCAAGGACCCGGAACAGGTCTACGTACGGGCGTCCACCGTCGTCGTCCCCTACGACCTGGCCGAGGAGCGCCCCCGGCGGATCTCCCCGGAGGAGAAACTGTTCCTCCAGGAGTACCTCGCGGAGGAGCCCGCCGCGGTATGACCGTGTCCGTACAGCCGCTTCGGTTCGCCGACGCGAGGGAGGCCGCAGATCTGGCGGCCTTCCTCGGCCGGCTGCTCCACTACGACCGCGCCGCCGCCGTACGCCTCCAGGCGGGCGGCGGCGCGCTCGCCGTGTTCGGCCGGCCGCCCTCCTTCGAGGTGCTGGCCATCCGTGCCGTACGGCTGGCCGAGGCACAGGAGTTCGACACCACCGTGTCGGCCGGCGACCTGCTGGAGGCCCTGCCCGCCGAGGACGCCGAAGGACCGGGCCCCGGAAAACCTGACGCGGGCGCCCTGCCCGCCCCGGTCACCGGACCGCCCTGGGCCGGTGTCCTGCCGCCCCGCCGCGGCTGGCGGGAACAGGGCGGACTGCCCGACCCCGTCGCCCTGCGCACCGCGCTGACCGCCGCCGTCCAGGAGTTCCGGACCCGCGACGAAGCGTTGCCCGAGGACCGGCGCACCCGCGCCGAGCGCGACCGCATCGGCCACGAGATCTGGTCGCGCACCGTCGCCGGCACCGGGCTCCCGCTGCGCGCGGTGCACGCCGCGCAGTCCCTCGGCTTCCTGCGCGCCGCCCCCGATTTCCCGGTCGCCCTCCTGGCGGCCGGCAGCTGGCTGCGCCTGCGCACCCCGTACGGCTCCGTCGCCCTGCGCCGGGCGGACGCGGCGGGCGGCCTGGGCAACCTCGCGGTCTCCGTACGCGGCTGACCCGTACCGCGTCCCCGGCCGCACGGCCGGCGCGCACCGCGTACGGGAACGGCCCGCACTGCGTACGGGAACAGCCCCCGTCACCACCGCATGTGTACGTCCTCCGCCCAGCCCAGCAGGCGCTCCACCGCGATCTCCGCGCCGTCGTCGGTGCGGATGCGGCCGTCGTAGTGGCCGAAGCACTGATCGGTGCGGTTGACGATCAGGCCCGCCTCGGTGCGGGCGCGCCGGTTGTGGAACGGGGTGAACGTGAGGTCCACCTGCCCGGTCACCGGTGTGCGGATCGTCCACGGCGCGAGCAGGTCGGAAGGCGACCAGCGCCAGTCCAGCTCCTCGCCGATCTTGCTCAGCCGGCCGTCCACGCACAGCGCGTTCTCCGTGGAGCCGGTGCCCAGCGTCCAGCGCCCGCCGAGCTGGAGGCCCACCGTACGGCCGTCCGTCCGGCCGGACGCGGCGCCCCAGTTCCAGTCGACCGTACGCGGCCAGCGGCCCCGGCCGTGGTCCAGGACGGCCCAGGTGTCCTCGCCGTCGAAGTCCAGGTACTCCCCGCCCACCCGGACCCGGCCGGACGCGGGCAGCGCGGTCTGCTTGGAGGTGTACTGGAAGCGCCGGCTGTCCCACGGCACGACGACGGAGAGCGATTCGTGGTCCGCCGGGCGGGCGACCAGCAGGTCCACCTCCACCGGCACCCGCTCCGGGGTCAGGCAGCGCGCCCGCAGCCGGGTCCCGCCGGGCTCGTCGCGGATCTCCACGCGCACCTTGCCGCCGGTCGGGCGGGCCGGGCCCGTCACCACGTCCGGGGCGCCGGGCGAGCCGGCCACCGTGTCGGGCAGGCTCACGCCCACGCCGCCGGGGATGACCGCCGTGCGCTCGAACTCCAGCCCGCCGGGTGCGTACTCCAGCAGATAGACGCTGTTCAGGGCCAGGAAGTCCAGATCGCTGACGGTCAGCGCCACCAGATGGGTCGGCGTCGTCACGCACCAGTACTCCCAGCGCTTCGTCCGGCCCCAGCCGCGCAGATTGGCGCGGTGCAGCGGCACCCGCGACCAGCCGACCGCCGACGGGTCGAGGCGCCCGTCGGGCAGACAGAGGTCGACCGGCTCGGTGATCTCGCGTTCGAACGTCGTCATGGCCCGGATACTAACGGCCGGTCAGCGGACGCCCGAGCGGCGGCTACGCGGCGCCGGTGCCGGCGTCCGTGTCCGCACCCGCACCCGTGTTCTTGGCCGCGTCCGCGTTCGCGCCCGGAGTCGCGCCGTCCGGCCAGACGCCGATGTGGTCCTGCTCCAGCTCCAGCATCACCCGGTGCTCCATGCCCAGCGCCTCGGTGTAGTCGGCGGGCAGCTGCAGCCGGCCCGCGCGGTCCAGCATCGCGTACTCGCGGGCCACCTGGGACTCCTGGCCGGTCGCCGCGTCCACCTCGGTGCGGCGCAGCACCTCGAAGGACGTCCGGCCGTCGCGGATCGCGACCGTACGCCGCACCTCACTGGCCACCGCCTGGTCGTGGGTGACGATCACGATCGTCGTGCCCAGCTCCTCGTTGGCGCGGCGGAACGCGGCGAAGACCTGCTCGCCGGTGGCCGAGTCCAGCTCACCGGTCGGCTCGTCGGCGAGCAGCACCGAGGGGGAGTTGGCGAGCGAGACGGCGATCGCCACCCGCTGCTGCTGGCCGCCCGACATCTGCTGCGGGCGCTTGTCCCGGCAGTCGTCGACCTCCAGCATCTTCAGCAGCGTCTCGGCGCGCGCCGCCCGCTCGCGGGCCCGGCCGCGCCCGCGCAGCTGCATCGGCAGGGTGACGTTCTGGATCGCCGTCAGATACGGCAGGAGGTTGCGGGCGGTCTGCTGCCAGACGAAGCCGACGACGTCCCGGCGGTAGCGGAGCCGCTCCTTCTGCCCCATGTTCAGCAGATCGCAGCCCGCCACCTTGGCCGCTCCGGCCGTGGGCTCGTCCAGGCCCGCCAGGATGTTCATCAGCGTGGACTTGCCGCTGCCGGACGCGCCGACCAGGGCCAGCAGCTCGCCCTCCTCGACCAGCAGGTCGAGCCCCTGGAGGGCCTGCACCTCGACCCCGTCCGTGGTGAAGATGCGCACCAGACGGTCGCAGGCGATCAGCGCGTCGTGCCCGTAGGAGGGCCGGTCGCGCCGGGCGGTGGCCCGCTGTTCGAGCTCCGCCAGCGTGGAATCGGTCGACGGCGTCGTCATCGGGAGTCTCCTGCCCTGAGTTCGGTGATCGATCCGCGGCGGCCGGTCCACCAGGCCTGCACACCGGCCACCGCGGCGGCGAGGACGATCACGCCCACCGCCGGCAGGACCAGGGACCACGGGTCGGTCCGCAGCGGTGCGGTGGCCAGTACGCCGGAGCCGGGGCCGGTCGAGAGCGCGAGGTGCACCAGGTCGATGCCGGGCGCGAGCAGGGCGATGGTCGCCCGGCCGACGAGCAGCCCGCCCACGGCGGCGAGCACCGCCTGCGGCATGGCCTCGAAGCCGAGGAGCCGCCCGCCCTGCCGGGAGGTGAGGCCCATGGTCCGCAGCCGGGCCAGCAGTGTGGTGCGCTCCGGCGCGGTCTGCAGCAGCGACAGCAGGACGGCGAGCAGGGCGTATCCGGCGCCGGCCGCGATGGCCGCCAGATAGATCCGCTCGGCGCCGTTCTGCATCGGGGTGTCCACGTACGCCTCGCGCGTCTCGGAGCGCAGCTGTACGGAGAAGTGCTCGCCCGCCTTGTCGGCGGCGGCCCGCAGGGCCTTCGCGTCCAGGTGGTCGCCGGTGAGCAGCAGCACGGTGGTCTGCCGGTGGGTGAGGGCGGAGGAGTCCACGATCATGAAGGAGGAGCCGTTGACGGCGGGGGCGTGCGCCACCGTGCCGGCCACCTTCACCTTGAAGTCACCGGCCACGGACTCCAGGTCGCGCGGCCGGTCACCGAGGCGTTCGGCGACGGACGGCGAGGCGATCACGGGCACCACCCGGTCGCGGGAGGCCGGCTCGCCCTTCACGGGCCGTGCGTCGGCGGCCTTCAGCGGGCCGGCCGGGAAGGAGCCGAGCCCGAGGCCGCGCGCCAGCTCCGCGTACGCCTCCGGGTCGACACCGATCAGCGTGGCGCCCTTGGCGTCCTCGACCCCGTTCTCGGCGGGCGGCAGCGCGACCCCGTACTCGATCTGGACCCGTACCGCCTGGCGCACGCCGTCCGCCTTCCCGGCGGCCCGGATCAGGTCGGCGGGCAGCGGTACGGAGTCGCCCTGGCCGCTGATCCGGGCGTCGGCGCCGGTGGCCAGGACGGCCGCGTCGTCGCGCGCGTCGGCGACCCCGGCCAGCACGGACCCGCCGAACGCGGCCGTGGTCAGCGCGACCAGCAGGGCGAGCAGTGGCAGCGTGCCGGCGGCGGACGAGCGCCCGGCGCGGGCCAGGGCGAGGAAGCCGACCGCGCCCCGCAGCCGGGACACCGAGCGCAGCGCGAGCCGCAGCGGCAGCGGATAGAGCCGGACCAGGACCACGGCCGCGATCAGCGCGACCAGCACGGGCGCGGCGCTGACCAGCAGATCGGTGCCGCCCTCCGCGTCCGTGCCGCGCCTGCGCAGCGCGACGACGGCGCCGGCGGCCAGCACCAGCAGGGTCAGCTCGGCGACGGTGCGCCGCCGGGACGGGCGGGCGGTCGCGAGGTCGTCGCGCTCGCCGTGCGCCCGGTGCCTGCGGTGCAGCAGGGCCGTGCGCAGCGGGAGCGCCACGCAGACCAGGGCGACGACCGCGCCCGCGGCCAGGGCGGCCGGGCCGAACCGGGCCTCGTCCACCGTGCGGACCGCGAGCAGCAGCCCCAGCGCGCCGGCCGGTACGGCCAGCACCGCGGTCTCGGCCAGCAGCCGGCCGCCGATGCCGGTGAGGGAGGCGCCGCGGGCGCGCAGCAGGGACAGCTCGGCGCGCCTGCGGGCCGCGATCAGGCCGCCCGTCATCAGCAGGACGACGGCGGCCACGGCCCCGATGCCGACGGCGGCCACGGCGACGACCGGCTGGATGGCGGTGCGCATGCCGTCGTAGCCGGCCAGGACCTCGTCCAGATCGGTGGTGAGGGTGGCCGTGTTCCCGGCGCGTTCGCGTATGGCGAGCAGTCCGGGGCCGCCCTCCAGGGAGGCGATGGCCGTCCGCAGGCCGGGTACGTCACGGGCGCTCAGGGCGGTGCTGTCCGGTGCGAGCCGCCAGTAGACCTCGGGCTGCCCGGTCGTGGAGAGCAGGGCCGGGGCGGCGTCCGGCGGCAGCAGGAGGGCGGCCGTCCAGTAGTAGCGCGGGGTCTCCTTGGTCGGGATGGGCACCAGGGACGGGGTGCGCAGCAGCTGCTCGGCCGACCAGTAGGACGCCTCGGGCCGCTTCGGGGTGACGATGCCCGTGACGCGCACGGTCAGGGTTCCGTTGCCCCGCGTCGGGACGGCGATCGTCGCGCCCGCCTCGATGTGCAGGGCCTTCGCGGTCGCCTCGGTGACGGCGGCCTCGACCTCGCGGGTCCGCAGGGTCACCTTGCCGCGGACTGTCGGCCAGGAGCCGGTGCGCAGGGTGGCGTGGTCGGGAAGCCCGGCCTGGGTGACGTAGGTGAGTGAGGGGTCGAGACCGTACGGGCGCGGGAACCACGCCTCCCCCGCCGCGATGCCCTTGGAGGTCCGCATGCCGTAGGCGGACTGGGTGGCGTCGGCCCGTACCGGCGCGGGCAGAGTGCGCAGGAGGTCGCGCTGGACGGCCCCCAGCGTCGCTCCGCGCACCGCCTCCTCGCGGGCCTCCGAGGGCAGTTCGAGGCCGGGTTGCGGGCTGCTGATCTCCAGGACGCCGCGCCGGGGCTCGACGGCGCCGAGGTCGTGGCGCAGCCCCTGCCCCTCGTAGCGGTCCACGGACCGGGGGAAGGCGGCGGCCAGGAACGCCGTGACCAGCACCAGCAGGGCGAACGCGAGGGAGGCGCCGGGCGCGGTCCGCAGTCGGGTGCGCACCCAGGGGGCGCCGGCGGCCGCCGCGCGGGGGGTTCTCGTACGCGGGCTCATGTCAGTGGTCCCCCTGGTGGCGCAGCGAAATCGCGGGGTCGGCGCGGCGCAGCGCGAGGGCCGCGACGATGAGCAGCGGCAGCGCGGCGACCCCGGCCAGCAGCAGGGCCACCTGCCCGGCCGGCAGCTGTACGAGGACCGGGGGCACCGGCTGGGCCGCCTGTCCGGTCAGCACGATCAGCGGGACGACGGCACGGGTGAGCAGGGCCCCGAGCAGTCCTCCGACGAGCAGCGCGATGGCGATCAGGACGCCCTGCTCGGCCGCGGTCATCCGGGCCAGTTGGCGGCGCGGGGTGCCGAGCGCCCGCAGCACGGCGAACTCGGCGGAACGTTCCCGCTGCGAGCCGACCGCCGCCACGGCGAAGCCGACCGCCGCCAGGGCCGCCGCGATCACCGCGACCGCGAGCAGCGCCGACTGCGGCCCGGCCCCCAGCGGGTCGCTGACCAGCTCGTCGGCGACCTCGTCGCGCACCAGCACCTGCGCAGGGTCGACGTCCGGCAGGGCGCGCAGTGCTGCGGCCACGTCGGCGGTGCGGCCGGGCTCGGTGCTCATCCACCACTCGGACACGGTGAGCCGGGCGTTGGGGCGCTCGGCGAAGACCTGGCCCAGGGACCGGAGGTCGAGCAGCAGCGCCCCGCCGTCCCTGGCCCGCCGGTACTCCGTGGTGGTCGCGGCGGAGCCGCCGGGGCCGGTCGTCGGCAGCCGGTCCACGGTCCGGGCGATCTTCACCCGGACCCGCTCGCCGGCCAGCGTCACATCGACGGCCTGCCCGGTCCTCGCGCCGGTCGCCCGGAGGTAGGCGTCCGTGGCGACGCCCCGGATGACCGCCGGGGCCTTGGGGCGCTCGGCGGTGATCCGCACGTTGAGGCCGGGCACGGCGTACACGGCGTCCTCGGAGGTGACCGAGCCGGTGCGGTACTCGACGGCCAGCGGGGCGGCGGCCGACGAGGTCGGGAAGGCGGCGGCACCGGGGCGGACCTCGCCGAAGGTGTCGGTCGTGACGGCGGCGCGCCAGCGGAAGCCGCCGGGGACCGGGACCGGCCGCTCGGCGCCGCCCCCGGTGACCGCGCGCAGCCCGGTCAGGGTGAGGCGGTGCGTCTCGCCGCGGTCCACCGGCTGCTTGTCGTCCAGCTCGAAGCCGGTGACGGCCAGCCCGCCGGCCGCGGACACCTTGATCTCGTACGGCCGGGCCTTCCCGTCGACCGGCACCTGCCCGGCGGACACCTGGTACGGCAGGCCGTAGCGGTCCTCCAGCAGCACGGTGAGCCGGGGGTCCCTGCCGGAGGGCGAGGTGTTGTGCGGGGCGGCGGGCGCGGAGACGGCCAGGTCGAAGCGGAGCCGGGTGCTCCCGGCGGGGAGCACGAGGCCGGGGCGCGCCGGCTTCGCGGGGGCGAGCGAGTCGAAGAGCCGGTCGGTGGAGCCGGCGCCGAGGTCGTCGCGCATCAGCATCCGCTCGTCGGCGTGCGCGGTGTCCAGGGCGAGAACGTCGGCGGTGCGCTCGCCGGAGAGGTCCACCGTCGTACGGAAGGCGGGCGCCACCCCGCGTACGCCGGGCAGTTCCTCGTACGCGCCCGACTTCGCCGGGTCCGCGTTGATGCCGCCGGTCATGCGCACCGAGGCGCCCGAGCGGAAGTCGGCCTGGTCGCTCTGCGAACGGTTCCACGAGGCGCTCTGCCCGATCGCCAGCATGCCCATCGCCGCCGAAAGGACCAGCAGCAGCACGGGCCCGGCGCCGCGCAGCGGCCGGCGGCTGAACTGCCAGCCGGCCAGCGCGGTGGCCAGCCCCCGCCCGCCGGCCGCACGGCGCTCCGCGAGCCGCGCGGCCGGCGGCAGCAGGCGCAGCGTCAGCACGGTGCCGGCGAGCAGGAGCAGCGCGGGCGCGGCCACCAGGAGCGGGTCGATGCCGAGACCGCCGGAGCGGTCGCCGCTGAGCGCGCCGCCGCCGGAACCCTTCGTCTGCCGGTCCAGCTGCCAGTACGCCACGGCCGCGATCAGCAGCAGCGCGAGGTCGGCGCCGGCCCGCACCGGGCCGGGCAGCGCGGCGGACCGGGTGCTGCGCCGGCCCCCGGCGCTGGCGGCCAGGGCGGGCGCCACGACGGCGAGCGCGCAGGCCAGCGCGGTGACGGCGGCGACCAGCCACATCTGGCCGGTCATGCCGGTGTCCAGGCGGAGCCCGATCCGGGAGAGTTCGCTGCGGTCGGCAAGCAGCCGGGTCAGCGGGCCGGAGAGCAGCGGTGCGACGACGGCCGCGGGCAGGGCCAGCAGCAGCGCCTCGACGGCGGCGAGCGAGGTGATCCGGGCCCGCGAACCGCCGCGCGCCCGCAGCAGCTCCGTCTCACCGGCGCGCTCGCTGCTGAGCAGCCGGGCCACCAGGAGCAGGGCGTAGCCGGCGAGCAGGACCAGCTGGACGGCCACGATGGTCAGCGTCGAGCGGGAGACCAGCAGGGCGCGGTCGATCTCCTCGAGCACGGTGGGCAGCGAGGTGCGGGCGGTGGCCCCGTCCTTGAACTCGGGGGCGGCCAGCAGTCGCTCGGGGCCCGCGGTCGCCGCCTCGCGCAGGTCGGCCATCGCGTCCGTGGTGACCGTGCGGAAGTCGGCGGTCGCCAGCCAGGCCGTCTCGCCCGCGCTGGTGCGGCCCGAGCCGAGCAGGGCGGGGTCGGCGAGCAGCGGCCCGTAGGTGGTGAAGACGACCTTGCGGATGCCGCGCCCGCCGAGCGCGTCGAGCTGCCAGTACGGGTCGGCCTGGTCGGCGGCCTTGTAGAACCCGGTGATCACGATGTCCAGCGGCTTGCCGCCCAGCCGGTCGGTGACCTCGAACCGGGCGCCGGGCTTCACCGACAGCGCCTCGGCGGCGGTCGCGGGCAGGGCGACCTCGACGGGCCCGCCGCTCCCGCCCGCCCCGGCGGCCGGCAGGCGCCCGGCGGTGACGCGGACGCGGCTGCGGTCCAGCGCGGCGAAGTGCGTGAGGTCGGGGTCACCGCGCCGGGCGGCCGGTGACTGGAGGCTGCGGGGCAGGGCGTACGGGCCGGACGCCTCCAGCGTCCGCACGGTCACCGGCAGCCCGTCGAATGTCTCCCGCGCGGCCTTGCGCGCCGCCGCGTCGGCCGGTTCGCGCTCCTCGGGCCGCAGCTGCGCGGAGATCACGAGCGAGGCGGGCTCGGCGGAGCGGTGGGTGAGTGTGTGGCGCAGGGCCGCGTCGCCCACGGAGCCGGAGAACGCGGTGAGCGCGGCCAGGACCGAGGTGGTCAGCAGCACGGCCAGCACGGCCGCGGCGAGCAGGAGCCGGTGCGCCCTCACCCGCAGAAAGACGAACCCCGTCACCTGGCCCCCTCGTCACCGCATCCGCCCCGCCCGCCCCCGGCGTTGCCTGGATGCTTTCAGACACCAGGTGGTTCGTGAAACCGCTTACGGACACAACTTGACGCATTCGTGACCGGTATCCGGCCGCGGAGTTCCGCATTCCGCACGTATGTGGGCGGTACGTGACCGTAGGTCAGCCGTCGGTGTTCACCATCGAGGCGGCCGCGTACGTCAGGTACTCCCACAGCTGCCGGTCGTGCTCCGGGTCGAGGGCCAGCTCGTCCATCGCCGCCCGCATATGGCCCAGCCAGGCGTCGTGCGCGGCCCGGTCCACCCGGAACGGGGCGTGCCGCATCCGCAGCCGGGGGTGGCCGCGCCGCTCGCTGTAGGTGCGCGGGCCGCCCCAGTACTGCATCAGGAAGAGCGCGAACCGCTCCTCGGCCGGTCCGAGGTCCTCCTCCGGATACATCGGCCGCAGCAGCGGATCTCCGGCGACGCCCAGGTAGAAGAGGTGGACCAGGCGCCTGAAGGTGTCCTCGCCGCCGACCTGCTCGTAGAAGGTCACGACCTGCATGGTGTCGCGCGGGTTCTCAGTCACCCGTCCATGGTCGCAGACGCCCCGTCCGGCCGGACGGGGCGCTCAGTCCCGGCGGATCGTGATCGTCGTCCACGCCCCGACGTGCACCTGGTCGCCGTCCTGGAGGGGGACGGGGACGTACGGCTGGATCGGCTCCTCGGAACCGTTGACCGTGGTGCCGTTGGTGGAGTTCTGGTCGACCACGGCCCAGCTGCCGTCCGGCTGCTGCACCAGCACCGCGTGCTGGTGGGAGACGCCCGGGTCCTCCGGCGGCACCGACAGGTCGATGTCCGGGGACTCGCCCGTGCTGTGCCGGCGGCGGCCGATCGTGATCTGGCTGCCGGTGAGCGCGAGCTGCTGCTCCGGGGAGTACGCGGGCAGGTTGAGCCCGGTCGCCTCGGGGCCGCTGCGCTGCATCATCGCCAGGAAGTACTCGCGGTCCGGCGCGATGAACGCCGTCCAGTTGTTGGAGAGCGGCGGCTGACCGGCGCCCGGACCGTGCAGCGGGCCGTGGCCCTGCGGACCGGCGCCGTGCGGCTGACCGGGCCCCTGCTGACCGGGGAAGGGCGGCTGCCCCATCGGGTCCTGCGGGGTCCGGGCCTGCGGCGCCGGCTGCGAGGGCGGGGACAGCAGCCAGTCGTCGCCGTCCGAACGCGGCGGGGCCGGCGGCGGCGCCGTCTGCTGCTGGAAGGCGGGCGGCGGCGCGCCCTGCTGCTGGAACGGGGGCGGCGAGCCCTGCGGCCCCTGCTGGTACGGGGGCGGGGGCGGCGGACCCTGGCGGCCCTCCGGACCGGGCGGTGGGCCCTGCTGGAACGGCGGCGGGGTGCCCTGCGGGCTCTGGCCGAACGGCGGCCGGCCCTGACCCTGACCCTGGCCCTGCGGGCCCGACTGGCCCGGACCGGGGGACAGCGGCTCGGCGGACCGGTTCATCTGCGAGGGCCGGGAGCCCTGGTAGTCGAACGGGTCGCGCGCCTGCGACGGGGGCGGCGGCTGCTGCGCGGGGAAGCCGGGCGGCCGGTTGCCGGCCGGGCCGGGGTCGCCCGGAATGTTGTGCCGGGGAGCCAGCGGCGTGTAGGACGTCGCCGTGTTCGTGAGGAAGTTCCAGCGGCACTCCTCGCAGAACGGCGCCATCGCCTCACGCGGGGTGCGGCACTGCGGGCACAGCTCGGCCTGGGCCGTCGCGTCCGGGTCGTGCGGCTGGGGATATCCGTACCGCGGGGGCGGCGGAGGAGGCGGGGGAACCGCACCCGCAGGCGCGCCCGCCCCGGCCATGCGATGGCCGCAGACCTCGCACCAGTCCTCGGAACCCGACTGGTGTCCGTTCGGGCAGGTCGGCATGTCGGCGCTTCCCCCTCTCCTTCTCCGGCCGGCGGGCCGTCGCTATTTCTTGACGCGAACCGTCTTCGTGGAGCGCGTTTCGAGAGTCATCTCGTCCGCTTCCGCGACCTTCGCCTTCAGTCGCACAGTACCTGTCGCGGCGTCGACGACGTCTACCACCTTCGAAAGCAGTTTCGCAGTGTCCTCGTTCCCGGACGCCGACGCCAACTGCACCGCGCGGCCGAGTTTGGCCGTCGCGCCGTCGAAGTCTCCCGACTTGCGGGCATCGAGTCCCTGCTGGATGACTTGTGCCAGTTCGGCCTGACCCGTGTAGTGCGCGACCTGCGGATTGATCGCGGTCGAGGACGCCATGTCGTCCGTCCACACCGCCCGGACCAGTCCCTGCGAGAGGGTCTGCGGCGCCCCGCCCGCCGGGTCCGGCAGGATCAGCGAGACCCGGGCCGCGAGCATCTCCTGCCCGATGCCGGCCTCCGGCACCCGGACGCACACGTGGTAGTCGCGGGACTCGTCGCCCCAGGAGCCGGTGGGGTAGTCCCCGGCGCGCGGGCCCGCCTCGGTGCGGCGGCCGGTCAGATCGGCGACCGTCGGCGCGACCTGCTTCACGAACCTGATCTCCACGCCGACCGGGGTCCACAGCCGCAGCGCCACGTCCGCGACCTCCTTGCCCATGGCGTTCTCCATCATCCGCGTGAAGTCCGCGGCGAGCCCGGCCGGATCGGCGACGATGTCGGCGGTGCCCAGGAGCGCCGAGGCGATCGCTGTGACTTCTTTCACCTCCCAGTCGGTGCCGACCCCGCGCGTGTCACAGGTGAACCGGCCCGCGCAGGCGTCGAGCGCCGCGCGCAGGTCCTCCGGTGCCTCGTGCTCGTTGCGCCCGTCCGTCAGCAGGATGCCGTGCCGGATGTCCACGTCGGCGGCGGCCAGCAGCCGGTCCGCCAGCCGCAGCCAGGTCCCGATCGCCGTACCGCCGCCCGCGCTCAGCCGGCGCAGCGCCTGCTTGGCCTCGGCCCGGGTCCGCGCGTCGGCGACCGCGAGCCGGCCGTTGCCCGGATAGACCTCCTTGGCCACATGCGTCCCGCCGACCACGGCGAACGAGGTGCCGTCGCGCAGGGTGTCCACGGCCGCCGCCGTCGCGTCGCGGGCGTTGCGCATCTTCGTCGGCGGATAGTCCATCGAACCCGAGCAGTCCACCATGATCACCACCGCGGCGCCGCCGGACCGCTCCGGCGTCCCCGGCAGCGGTACGCCCCCGGTGGTGCCGCCCCCGGTCGACGTGACCGTGATGATGCCGTTGACCTCGCGGCCGCCCTCGGGCAGGAACTCGTTCTGGTACACCTCGACGGAGAACTGCGGCACGTTCGACTTGGAGAAGTTGGCCATCTGATCGGCTCCTTGAGGCTCCACCTGTCAGATGAAGACAGAGGTACGGACAAAGCATCGAAGGCGGGAGGGGGCGGACCCGCCATTCGCCGGTCGGTCTCAATCAGGCGGAGCCTGCCCCCTGCGGGGAGACGGCGAACGGCAGCAGGGCCACTGTTACGTTGTCGTGGCCGCCGCCGTCCAGGGCGTGCCCCACCAGAGCCCGCGCCCCGCGCAGCGGATGGGCGTACGCGTCCTGCGGCACCGCGGCGGCCATCTCGGCGGCGGACTCCGCGTAGTTCCACAGGCCGTCCGTGCAGACCACCACCAGGCCCGGCCGGTCGGGCTTGAACGAGGCGGTGTGCGGCTCCAGTTCATAGGCGTCCGCGCCGAGCCAGCCGGTGATGGCGTGGGCGCGCTCGTCCGCGTACGCCTCCGCCTCGTTCATCAGGCCCGTCGCCACCATCTGCGCGGCCCACGAGTCGTCCTCGGTGAGCCGGGCGGGCGCGGTGGAGCGGTCCTCCGGCACCCAGTACACGCGGCTGTCGCCGACCCAGCCGACCACCAGCAGCCCGCTCGCCATGACCGCGCCGACCAGCGTGCACGCCGGGGCGTTCTGGTGGCGGTGCGGATCACGCTCCGGAACGGCCTGCTGGGCCAGCCGGTTGACCGACTCCGCCGCCGCCACGATCGCCTCGTGCATCGCCTGCTGCGGATGCGTACCGCGCGGCAGCGACTCCAGGAGCGACTCGTTGGCCGCGCCCGCCGCCGCGGCCGACGCCTCGTCGGGCCTGCTGGCCGACGACACCCCGTCGCAGACGATCGCGACGACGGCCGCCGAACCGTCCGGCAGCGCGGTCGTGGACACCGCGAACGAGTCCTCGTTGCGGTGGTGGCGCAGCCCCCGGTCGCTGACCGCGGCGACCGAACCCAGCTCCCGCTCCATGTGGTCGCGCTCGCGCGGCTGCGCGTGGCCGCAGTTCTCGCAGTAGCCGTCGCCGTCGACCCGCCCGGCCCGGCAGGCCACACAGACCGCGCCGCCGGCCGCCGGGGCCGCAGGCGGCCCGGTACGCGGATCGGGGGCGGCGCCCGGCGCGGCCAGTTCGAAGTCGGCGGAGGCGGCGGGCCCGTCGTGGCGCACCGGGGACGACGGGTCCGGCGCGGCGGCGCGCGGTGCGGCGGCCGGAGCCGGTCCGGGGGCGTCCGGCGCGGCGATGGCGACCGTGGGGCGGTCGCGCGGCGGCTCCGGCACGGCCGACAGGTCGTACCCGCAGGCGCCGCAGAACAGGTCGTCCCGCTCCAGCGGCTCCGCGCAGCCGGGGCACCTCGGCAGGGCCGTCTCCTGGTGGTTCTGCGACATGTTCACACCCACGTTCGGGGGCGGAAGCGGTTGGCCCGTTCCACCAGTTCGATCCTCTCGTCGCCGGGCTCGGCGAGCCGGGCGAGCATCCGGTACGCACGCTCCAGACCGAAACGCAGACCGCGCTCGTCCAGCTCGCTGCCCAGCAGCGTCGCCGGGCGCGGCCCCGCCTGCGCGGCGGGCTGCGGGCCGGACGGGCTACCGGAGAGTACCCAGTCGAGCGCCGAGCCGAGAACCTCGGTCGCGAGCCGCTCCCGCCGGACCGCGTCGAGTCCGAGCCCGGTGAGCCCCGACACCTGGGCCGCCGCCGCCGTCAGGTCCGCCATCAGCGGTTCGTCCGGGGCGCGTTCGCGCAGCCGGGCCCGGACGGCCGCGATCCGGGCCGCCGTGTAGTGGATCGACGCCTCCGGCACCGACTCCAGCGTCCGGACGGCCGCGTTCCGGTCACCGGCCGCGATCTGCACCCGGGCCAGGCCGAACGCCGCGCTCACGAAGCTGGGATCGGTCAGCCACACCAGCCGGTAGTACTCGGCGGCGTTGTCCAGCTGCCCCAGGACCTCCGCGCAGATGCCCAGGGCCAGCTTCGGCGCGGGCTCGCCGGGGAACGCGTCGTACACCGCGTCGAACGACAGCGCCGCGTTCTCGTTGGCACCGGTCACCAGCGAGGTGAGGCCCCGGTACCAGACGACGCGCCAGTCGTCCGCGTGCTGTCCCTCCAGCTCGCCCAGGGTCTTCGCCGCCGCACCGAGGTCGCCCATCTCCAGATGGGCCCGCAGCTCACGCAGCCGGGTCTCCAGCGACGCGGCCGGCACCGCCTGCAACGCGGCGATCAGCTCGGCCGGCGCGGACGCCATCACCCCGGCCAGGAAACCGGCGTTGGGGTCGTTCGCGTCGACACGCGGCACGGGCAGCGCCAGCGAGGTCCCGCGTACGTCGAGCCCGGCGAGCCGGGGCGCGCCGCCCCCCGCAACCGCGGGCGCGGCGCCGGGGGAGGGGGCCGGGAGCGGGCTGCGCGGCGCCGGAACACTCGCCGCCGGCGCGTACGGCAGCGGGCCCGCGCCGGTGCCCGCGCCACCCGGCGTACGGACGTGGGTGGCGGCCGACGGCACCGGCGCCGCGCCCGCGGGCGACGGGGCGGGCCCGGCGGGCAGCGCCCCCGGCGTCCCGCCGGGCGGGGTCACGGCGGCGGGCGCGGCCGGCGCCCCGGCGGCCGTACCGCCCTTCCGGCGGCCGAAGCGCCCGCCGGACGCGGCGGCCCTGGCGCCCAGGCGCGACACCTCGCCCGCACCGTCCGCGAACAGCTCCGTGTCGGTGACCCGCAACTCCCCGCCGAACAGCGTGGACAGCGCCGGACGCGGACGCCCGCTCTGCAGGGACACCACCTCCCGCAGCACACCCGTCAGCTGCTCCGCCATCTCCGCCGCCGAGGCGAACCGGCGGGCCGGGTCCGGGTCGGTCGCCCGCACCAGGAGCCGGTAGAACGACTCGTAGGTCCGGAACACCTCGATGTTGTCCGGGTCCGGCAGCGAGTCCACGAAGACGTTCGTGTACCCCTGGAAGTCGAAGGTCAGCACGGCGAGCGTCCGGGCCACCGTGTACAGGTCGGAGGCGACCGACGGGCCCAGCTCCGCGACCTCGGGGGCCTGGTAGCCGACGGTGCCGTAGATCGCCGACTCCTCGTCGTCCATCCGGCGGACCGCGCCCATGTCGATGAGCTTCAGCTGGTCCTCGGTCTGGATCGCGTTGTCCACCTTGAAGTCGCAGTACAGCAGGTTGCGGCTGTGCAGATGGCCCAGCGCCTCCAGCGCCTCGATGCCGAACGCGCACGCCTGCTCCACCGGCAGCGGATCGCGCTTCCCGGCCGGGGTGCGGCGCTCGTTGGCGATCTCCTTGAGCGACTTGCCGCCGACGTACTCCATGACGATGTAGCCGTCGAGCGAACCGGTCCGCTGGTCCAGGTGCTCCACGAAGTTGTAGATGCGCACGATGTTGGAGTGCTCGATCTCGGCGAGGAACCGCCGCTCCGATATCGCCGCCGCCATCGCGTCCTGGTCGCCCGTGTCCAGCAGGCCCTTGAGCACCACCCACCGGTCGGACACCGCCCGGTCCACCGCCAGGTAGACCCAGCCGAGCCCGCCGTGCGCCAGACAGCCCGCGACCTCGTACTGGCCGTGCACCACGTCGCCCGCCTCGAGCTTGGGCACGAAGGAGTACGGGTGGCCGCACTTGGTGCAGAACCCCTCGGTGCGGCCAGGCCGCTCGCCCCGCGCCCGGCCCACCGGAGCCCCGCAGTCCGACCGCGAGCAGAACCGCTTGCGCTCGGGAACCTCCGGGTTCTCCATGACGGCCGTACGCGGATCGGGGCGCGGCACGTCCGGCACCTGCACCAGGCCCGCGCCCAGCCGGTTGCGGCCAGAGGAGTTGGTCGACCTGGCGGAGGAGCGCACCGAGACCGAATGCGCGGTGGCCGCGCCGGACAGCGACCGCGAGAGCCGCCCCGACACCGAGCGCCGCGACGTCGAGGACCGGGACGAGGAGCGCGAGGACGCCCGCGACGAGGACTGCGAACCGCTGCGCGCCGACGAGCTGTTCGACCCACGGCTGCCCCGGCCGCCCACCGCGACCCCGGTCGGCGGCGAACTGACCATCCCGTTCGGAGAGACGACAGGCGCCAGACCGCAGGTGTCGCAGTACAGCTCACCGCCGCCCATGTCCTCGTAGCTGCCCTCGCACGCGGGGCGCTGGCACTGCGTACTCATGTTCGTTCCCCCTCTTCGCCCCGCCGCCTCGACGGGACGTCCAGCAGCTCCAGCGCCGCGTCCTGGTAGCGCTGCACCGCCTGCGCGGCCACCCGCAGATCGCACGGCGCGCTCCACAGCATCCGCCGCGCCGCGTCGTACCGCTCGATCAGGACCGGGTCCTCGGCCAGGCCGTTGCGGGCCACCTTCGCCTTGTACGCGTCGAGCCGGCCGCGCAGCTCCGCCCGGACGGCCAGCGGCGCGGTCACCGCCGTCAACTGCTCGCGGGCCCGCAGCAGTTCTTCCTCCGCCTCCCGCTCCAGCGCCTCCAGCAGCGGGGACAGCCGGTGCCAGCGGGCATGCCTGCGGTACTCCGACGCGGCGGCCAGCCGTTCCTGGAGGGCGGTCGGCGGGCCGTTGACCACCGGCACCTCCGACGCCGCGATCTTGGCCAGCACCTCGCCGCGCGCCGTCCGCGCCTCGGCCAGCGTGCGGTCGGCGCGGGAGAGCACGTCGCGCAGGTGCACCAGCCGCTGCTCGGCGTCCTGCCGCACCGCGAGCACCGCCTCGACCTCGCGCCGTACGTCCTCCAGGGCCCGCGCCGCCCGGTCGTAGCGCGTCGTGTCCGGGCGCCCGCCGCCGGGCGCGGCGCTGCCCGGCCCCGGCAGCCAGAACGCCAGCGGGTCCGCGATCACCTGGGCGCGCAGCGTGCCCAGCTCCTCGGTGATCGCCTCCAGCTCGTCGCCCGCCGGATGCTCACCGGGCCGTACGCCCACCGAGTGCGCCAGCGAGTGCGTGCGGCGCAGCTCGGCGGCGAGCAGGTCTATCCGGGCGGGCATCGCCGACCACACCGTGTCCGACGCCACCACCATGTCCAGGGCGCTCGCGTACAGCCGGTTCATCCGGGCGACCAGCTCCTCCAGCGTGAACCGCTCGGAGAGCCGGGCCGGGCCGGTGACGGACGGGTCGTGCCCGGCGGCGGCGTGCGCCACGGTGACCCCCTGGCCGCGCAGCAGCTCGGTCAGGACCGTCAGATCCTCGCGGTTGGGGTGGCGGCGCCTGGCCCGCACCTCGCGCGCCTGGTCGAGCACTCCCGCGTACGCCTCGAAGTAGCTCCACAGCAGGGTGACCGACCGCTCGGTGACGGCCCATCGCTCGCGGGTGACGCCGGACAGCTCGGCGCCCTCCAGGAGCCTGCGGCCCGCGTGGTCCTGGAGGGCGAGGAGCGAGGTCTCGATCGCCTCGTGCTCCGCGCCGAGCCGGGCCAGCGCACGGTCGGCCTCGTCCCGGTCCATGACCGGACCGGGGGGCCGGGCCGCGTAGCTGGGGAAGGGGCCAGCGACGCCCATCGATCACCTCTCCGCTCTCCCTGCCGGCCGGGGCCCGCAGGATCAGTGCCGCCGCCCGCGCTCGGACGGATCTAGTCCCGGTACTTCGGTGCCGGCGGCGCCTCGATCCCCGGCAGGCCGCCCTCCAGCCACGCGCGGTACGACTTCATCCAGCGGCTGTCCGAGCCGCCCGCGCGGTAGCCCTCCAGCACCTTGTTGACCCGCGCCACCAGATCGTCCGCGCCCTTCTTCGCCGCCACGCCGTAGTACTCGGTGGTGAACGGGTCGCCCTTCAGCTCCACGGCCGGGTCCTGGGCGGCCTGGCCGGCGGCCAGCGCGTTGTCCGTGACGACCGCGTCCACCTCGCCCAGCTGGAGCCGCACCAGGCAGTCCAGCTGGTTGGGGACGGTCAGCCGGTCCCGGTCGGCCGCCGTGCCGTCGGCCTCGTCCTTGTAGACCGAGCCGAACGACTCCTTCTCCAGCGCCTCGTACGCCGTGGAGCCCTCGGCGGTGCAGACCCGCTTGCCGGCCAGCGTGGAGTTGAACCCGGTGATCGAGTGGTCCTCCTTCGCGGCGAGGACCTGCTGGCCGGCCTGGAAGTAGGCCGTCGAGAACGACACCTGCTTCAGCCGGGCGCAGTTGATCGTCATCGTCCGCACGACGACGTCCACCTTGTCGTTCTCCAGCGCGGCGATGCGCTGATTGGTCGGGATGGCCCGGAAGATCACCTTGTCGCCGTCCCCGAGGATGTCCTCGGCGATCGCCCGCACCAGGTCGATGTCGAAGCCCTCCAGATGACCGGACTCCGGATTGCGGAAGCCCCACTGGAAGCTGTTCTGGTCGACGCCCGCGATGAGCTTGCCGCGCTCCTTGATCTTCCTGACCGCGTCCCCGTCCACCGCGCCCGGCCGCAGACTCGCCTCCGGCTCCGTGCACGTGTCGGCGCGCGCCTGCAGGGCATGCGCCGCGCCCGGCCCCGTCATCTGGGGGCCGAAGACGTCGTCGCCGTCGTGGGACAGCGGCAGCACGGTCAGCGACGCCGTCAGCGCGCAGGCCGCGGCCATCGCCGTCACCCCGCCCCAGCCACGCAGCCGGCGCAGCGGTCCGCGGCCCGTCCTCGGGTCCTTCGCTGTCATCGCTCCCCCTGTCACCGGAACTCCGAGAGCCTGCGGTTGACGCCGACGATCGCCGCCACCGCGCCCAGCACGGCCAGCACCGCCGCGCCCACGGGCAGGCCGCCCAGGGCGTCGCGGCCGTCCCGCGCGGCACGGGTGAACTCGCTCTGCTCGTGCGCCAGGGCGTCGCGCAGCGCGTCGTCCACCTTCTTGAAGGACTCTCCGGTGGAATTCTCCTGGCCGATGATCTGCTCCAGCGCGGACTCGTAGTCCCCGGCGTCGTCGGTCTTCCGGGCGGTGCGGTGCCGTTCCTGCCACTCCGTGACCGCGGCGGCCGCCGCGGCGACCGGCTTGCCGCCCTCGGTGTCCCCGGTCTCGTCGGCCAGCTTCGCCGCCGCGGCCAGTTCCTCGCCGAGCGCCTTCATGCCCGCCGCGTAATCGGTCTCGTACTTGTCGTTCCTGCCGTCCGCGGTGAGCACCGCGCCGCGGGCCACCACCGTCAGGTTCTCGTCGGCGCGCGCCTTCAGCGAGTCGATGCGCGCCCGGTTGAGCACGTCCATCGACTGCTGCCCGTGCGCGTCGGCCTCCGCCAGATCGGCCCTGGCCACCGTGTGCCCCACGGCCAGCCACAGCAGCAGCACCGTCGCCGCGGCGGTCGCCGCCAGCAGCCCCTGGTTGAACACCCGGTTCGTCTGCCGGTAGTTGCGCCGCTGCGCCCACACCAGCGCGGCCAGCGCGATCACCCCGGCGGCCACCGAGAACAGCGGCCAGGCCCGCGCGGAGCCGTGGTCCGCCTCCAGCCGGCCGGTCTCCGCCGCGTACAGCCGCTCGGCGGCCGGCAGCAGCTCACCGGACATCTGCTGGTTCGCGTACCGCAGGTAGGCGCCGCCCAGCGGAAGGCCCTGCCGGTTGTTGGCGCGGGCCCGCTCGATCAGGCCCGTGTAGCGCGGCAGCCCCTCGTTGAGCGTGGTGATCTCGCGGCCCGACGCCGAGGACGCCTCCGTGTTCGCCGCGGCCTTCACCAGCAGCCGGGACGCCTCCTCGATGTCCTTCACATACTGCTCGTGCACCGCGCGCGGCTCCTGCGGACCGGCCAGGAAGCCGCTCGCCGCCGCCGCGTCCGCGTCCGCCAGCGAGCGGTAGATGCCCGCCGCGTCCGCGCTGAGCGGCTGGCTGCGCTCCACCACGTCGTCGGCGGCGGCACCCCGGCCGCTGATCTCGAACGCCGTCACCGCCCCGAACGCCAGGACCAGCAGCGCCAGGACGGCCCCGATGATCCTCAGCCGGCCCGGTTCGGTGGTGGCCGCGGCGCGCATCCGCCCGGCCAGGGCCGCACGGGCGCCGGGCCGCGGCGGCACGGGTACGGCCGCCGGCGCGGGCGGCTGCCCCGGAGCGCGGTGCGGCGCCTGGCGCGCACTCGGCGGGTGTGTCACGTGACCTCCCCCTCGGTCATTGACGGCGGCCCGCCCCCCGGCCGATCGGGGGACTGGTACCCGGCCAGAAGTATGGCCGCCGGGACCGGCACACACATCCAGAACGCCTGGATCGGGCACCGGGCCACGCGACGGCCGGCCGCGGTCAACGGCATTCGATCAAGACCGGCGCCGTTGATCAAGGCGAACGGCGCGATCCCCCGCCGAACCGTCCTCCCCACCATCAACACGTTCGGGACACCCGATCGGTTCCCGGACACGCGAAAGGCGCCCCGCAACCCGCAGGCGGAGGGGCGCCCCTGACGGGCCGGAACCCGGATTCCCCGGCCGTCCGAACTCTCAGGCGTACTGCGCCCGCAGCCGGGCGTGCACCTGCGGCGCGGCGCCCGTGCGGTCCAGGCCGAGCAGCCCGGCGCCGAGCACCGGGGACTCCCGTACCACCCGCACCACGGCCTTCGGGGCCCGCGCCGCGAGGAGTTCGGCGATCCGCTCGTCCAACTGCGGGTGGCGCGCCGCCAGGACGCTGCCGCCGAGCAGCACCGGCACCTCCTCGTCCAGCAGCTCCAGGCGGCTCAGCGCGACCGAGGCCAGCGCCACCACCTCCTCGCCCAGCCGGTCCACCAGACCCCGCGCCACCGGGTCACCGGCCGCGCTCGTCGCGAAGAGCACCGGGGCCAGTTCGTGCCGGCGCTCCGCCTCGATGCGGCCCAGGTGCAGCGCCTCGATCAGCGCGTACATCGAGTCGAGCCCGAAGTGCGCGGGCAGCGTCCGGGCCAGCGCGGTCGGCTCGCCCCGGCCGTCCTCGGCGCGCGCGGCGAACCACATCGCCTCCTCGGACAGGCCCGAACCGCCGCCCCAGTCACCGGAGATGCGGCCTATCGCCGGGAAGCGCGCGGTGCGCCCGTCCGGGACCATGCCGACGCAGTTGATGCCCGCGCCGCAGACCACGGCGACGCCGCGCGGCTCGTCCACCCCGGCCCGCAGGATCGCGAAGGTGTCGTTGCGGACCTCGACCGTTCGGCCCCAGCCGCGCGCCGCCAGCGCCGCGGTCAGCCGCTCCTCCTCGACCGGCAGATCGGCGTTGGCCAGGCACGCCGACACATGGGCGACCGACGAGGTGTCCGCGCCGGCCGCGGCCAGCACCCGCGCCACCGCGTCCCCGAGGACGTCGACCGCCGGCTCCACGCCCACGTACGGCGGCTGGAACCCGCCGCCCCTGGCCGTGGCCAGCACCGTGCCGTCCGCGCCGACGAGGGCCACATCGGTCTTGCTGTTCCCCGCGTCGATCGCCAGGACCGCGCCGTTCACGCCCACGCCAGGTGCTCCCGGTTGTGCGCGATCAGCTTGTCGGTGAGCGCCTCGGCGTACTCGAACTGGCCGATCAGGGGGTGGGCGAGCAGCGCCTTGAACACCCGGTCCCGGCCGCCGCGCAGCGCCGCCTCCAGCGCCAGATGCTCGTACGCCGTGACGTTGGCGACGAGCCCCGCGTACAGCGGGTCCAGGGCGGGCACGGCGAGCGGCGTCGCGCCCGAGGCGTCCACCTTCGCCTGCACCTCGACGACCGCGTCGTCCGGCAGGAACGGCAGCGTGCCGTTGTTGTACGTGTTGACCACCTGGTGGGCCGAGCCGCCGCCCCCGAGCAGCGCCGCCGCCAGGTCCACGGCCGCCTCCGAGTAGAAGGCGCCGCCCCGCTTGGCGAGCAGCGCGGGCTTCTCGTCCAGCGCCGGGTCGCCGTACATCGCCAGCAGTTCCTTCTCCATGGCGGCGACCTCGGCCGCGCGGGAGGGCTTGCTGCCCAGCTCGCGGACGACCTCGTCGTGCGCGTAGAAGTACCGCAGGTAGTACGAGGGGACGACGCCGAGCCGGTCCACGACGGCGCGCGGCAGGTGCAGGTCGTCCGCGATGGCGTCGCCGTGCTCGGCGATCAGCCGGGGCAGCACGTCCTCGCCGCCGGGGCCGCCCAGGCGCACGCCCGTCTCCCAGGTGAGGTGGTTGAGGCCGACGTGGTCCAGGTGCACCTCGCCGGGGGCCACGTCGAGCAGGGCGGCGAACTTGCGCTGGAAGCCGATCGCCACGTTGCACAGGCCGACGGCCTTGTGACCGGCCTGGAGCAGGGCGCGGGTGACGATGCCCACCGGGTTGGTGAAGTCGATGATCCAGGCGTCGGGGTTGGCGCGCCGGACCCGCTCGGCGATGTCCAGGACGACCGGGACGGTGCGCAGGGCCTTGGCGAGGCCGCCGGCCCCGGTGGTCTCCTGGCCGACGCAGCCGCACTCCAGCGGCCAGGTCTCGTCCTGGTTGCGGGCGGCCTGGCCGCCGACGCGCAGCTGGAGCAGGACGGCGTCCGCCCCGGCGACGCCCGCGTCGACGTCCGAGGTGGTGACGATGCGGCCGGGGTGGCCCTGCTTGGCGAAGATCCGCCGGGCGAGGCCGCCCACGAGGTCGAGCCGGTCGGCGGCCGGGTCGACGAGGACCAGCTCCTCGACCGGCAGCGTGTCACGCAGCCGGGCGAATCCGTCGATCAGTTCGGGGGTGTAGGTGGACCCGCCACCCACTACAGCGAGCTTCATGGTTCAGCCCTTTACTCCGGTCAGTGTGACGCCCTCGACAAAGGCCTTCTGTGCGAAGAAGAAGACGACGATCACAGGGGCCATGACCAGAACGGTCGCGGCCATGGTCAGGTTCCAGTCGGTGTGGTGTGCGCCCTTGAAGGACTCCAGTCCGTAGCTCAGGGTCCAGGCGCCCGGGTTCTCCGAGGCGTAGATCTGCGGGCCGAAGTAGTCGTTCCAGGCGTAGAAGAACTGGAAGAGGGCGACGGCGGCGATGCCCGGCTTGGCCATCGGCACCACCACGCGCAGCAGCGTGCGCAGTTCGCCGCAGCCGTCCACCTTCGCCGCGTCCAGGTACTCGTCCGGGATGGTGAGGAGGAACTGCCGCAGCAGGAAGATGGAGAACGCGTCGCCGAAGGCCATCGGGATGATCAGCGGCCACAGCGAGCCGGACAGGTCCAGCTCCTTGGCCCAGAACAGGTACATCGGGATGACCACGACCTGCGGCGGCAGCATCATCATCGAGATGACGAGCATCAGCGACAGATGCCGGCCGCGGAAGCGGAACTTGGCGAGCGCGTACGCCACGGGCAGCGAGGACACCACGGTCAGGACGGTGCCCAGGCCCGCGTACAGCAGGGTGTTCTTCCACCAGGTCAGGAAGCCCGGAGTGTCGAACACCTTCTTGTAGTTGGCCCACTCGAAGGGGTGCGGCCACAGGTCGCGGGTGAGCGCCTGGTGGTCGCTCATCAGCGAGGTGAGCACCAGGAAGACGAACGGCAGCACGAAGAAGAGGGCCGCGGCCACGCCGAGCGAGTGCACGGCGATCCAGTGCAGCAGCGCCTTGCGGCGCGCGGTGCGCTGCTCCGGCGAGGCGGGCTCGCTCGCCGGGCCCGCGGTCGCCGGGGTGTCGAGAACCTGCGCCATGTCATTCACCTGCCTGGATCAGTCCGCTGCGGCGCCGCATCAGCAGTGCGGTGAACGCCATCGCGAGCGCGAAGAGAACGAGCGCGACCACGCAGGCCGAGCCGTAGTCGAAGCGCTGGAAGCCGAGGTTGTAGACCAGCTGCGGAAGCGTCAGTGTCGACTTGTCGGGATAGCCCGGTTCGAACTGCTGGCCGGAGCCGCCGATGACGCCGGACGCGACCTTCCCGGCCACCAGCGGCTGGGTGTAGTACTGCATCGTCTGGATGATGCCGGTGACCACGGCGAACATGATGATCGGCGAGATGTTCGGCAGCGTGACGTACCGGAACCGGTGGTACGCGGTCGCCCCGTCCAGCTCGGCGGCCTCGTACTGCTCCTTCGGTACGTCGAGCAGCGCGGCCATGAAGATCACCATCAGGTCGCCCACGCCCCACACCGCGAGCGCGGTCAGCGCCGGCTTGGACCAGGTGGCGTCGGTGAACCAGCCGGGCGTCCCCAGACCGAGGTCGCCCAGGATGGAGTTGACCGGTCCGGTGCCGGGGTTGAGCAGGAAGACGAAGCCCAGCGTGGCGGCGACCGGCGGGGCCAGGTACGGCAGGTAGAACAGCGTCCGGAAGACCCCGGTGCCCGTCTTGATCTTGGTGATCAGCAGCCCGACACCGAGTCCGAAGACCACCCGGCAGGTCACCATCACCACGACCAGCCAGAGCGTGTTGCGCAGCGCCGGCCAGAACAGCGGGTAGTCGTTGAAGACGTACGACCAGTTCTTGAAGCCGCTGAACTCGGGGGCGGCGAACCCGTCGTAGCTGGTGAACGAGAAGTAGAGCGTGGAGATCAGCGGGTAGGCGAAGAAGACGCAGAACCCGATCAGCCACGGCGACATGAAGGCCGCCGTTCGAAGCGCCGACCTGCGGCGCTTCGAACGGAGTGTGTACGTGCTCATCGTGGTGGCTCTACTTCGCCTGGTCGATCGCCGCGTCGATTTCCTTCGCGGTCTTCTCCAGACCCGCCTTGATGTCCTTCTGCTTGCCCTTCTCGACGTCGAAGCCGAGGTTCTGCAGGGACACCAGGTACGCGCCGCCGTTCACCGAGGGCGGGGTGGTGGTGGAGTTCGGGTTCGCCGCGATGTCCAGGAAGGTCTTGAACCGGGGGTCGTACTTCAGCTTCGGCGACTTCAGCGCCTCCAGCGTGGAGGGCACGTTGTGGATCGCGTTGGCGAAGTTCACGACCGCGTCCGTGTCGGTCGTCATGAACTTGACCAGCTCCCAGGCGGCGTTCTGCTTGCCGGAGGTGGCCGCGATACCCGCGATGGTGCCGGTCAGGTAGCCCTTGCCGTAGGTGTCCGCCTCGCTGTCCGCGACGGGCATCGGGGCCACGCCGATCTCGAACTTCGGCTTGGTGTCCTCGGCCATGCCCAGACGCCACTCGCCGTCCAGCTGCATCGCCACCTGGCCCAGGTGGAACGGGTGCTTGGCGCCCCACTCGTCACCGAAGGACGCCCGGAACTTCTCCAGCTTCTCGTAGCCGCCGAGCGTGTCCACCAGCTTCTTCTGGGTGGTCAGCATGTCGGCGAACGCCGGGTCCTTGGCGATGTTCGACTTGCCGTCCGCGTCGAAGTACGAGGGGTTCCAGCCGCCGAGGTAGTGCTCGGTGGTGGTCTCGTAGCCGTGGAAGTTCGGCATGAAGCCCAGCTGCTCGTACGAGTCGCCCTTGGTCTTCGTCAGCTTCTTCGCGACGGTCGCCAGCTCGGACCAGGTCTTTGGCGGGCTGTCGATGCCGGCCGCCTCGAACGCGTCCTTGTTGTAGTACAGCCCGTACGCGTCACCCAGCAGCGGAACCGTGCAGCGCACCCCGTTGAACTGGGTGTACTCGTTCATCGCCTTCGGGAACGTGGCCGCCGGGTCGATGCCGTCCTTCTCGAAGAACGGGTTGAGGTCGACGAACGCCTTCGAGGAGCAGAACTTGCCCACGTTGTTGGTGGTGAAGGAGGACACCACGTCCGGCGCCTTGGAGCCGCCGGCCCGCAGCGCCTGGTTGATCTTGTCGTCGGTCATGTTGCCGACGACCTTCACATGGATGTTGGGGTGGGCCTTCTCGAAGGCGTCGATCGTGGCCTCGATGGCCTTCACCTCGCCCGGCGCGCTCCAGCCGTGCCAGAAGGTGATGGTCGTCTCCTTGGAGGCGTCGTCTTGCGCCCCGGAGTCGCTCTGCCCGGTGCAGGCGGAGGCGAACAGGGCTATCGCGGCGGTCGCGGCGAGCGCGACGGCCGGCTTCCGGCGGTTTCCGGACATGGTGGGTCTCCCGGTACGAGGTGGGCAGGAAGGACGGAACGTGTACGGGAATGCGGGGAGTGGGGGGTTCAGCGCGAGGTGTCGAACACTTCGTCGCGGGTCGTGGCGAGCGCGCTCTCCAGCGCGCCGCGCAGAACGGGATGGTGGGTGACGTCCCCGGCGAGCAGCCGGGGTCTGGACGCGGCGAGCTGGGCCAGCTCGGCCGCGACCCGCGCGCGCAACGGCTCGCCGCCGCGCGAGAACAGCTCGCCCGAGAGCACGACGACCTCCGGGTCGAGCACCGCGACCAGGGAGGCGAGACCGGTGGCCAGCCCGGTGGCGAGCCGGTCGAGCAGCAGGCCGTACGGCCCCTCCTCGCCCGCCTCCACCGCTTCGGCGGCCCGGCCGATCAGGGCGGCGGCGATCTCGTGGTGCGTGCCGGAGTCCGGCACCGCCCCGTCGACGCCGAGTTCCCGGGCCAGCCTGGCCGGGGCCTGGGCGCCGGCCAGCTCCTGGAAGCCGCCCGCGTTGGCCTTGGTGACCTGGCGCACCAGCGGCGCGCCCGGCACCGGCAGGAAGCCGACCTCGCCGGCGCCCCCGGTGAAGCCCCGGTGCAGCCGGCCGTTGATCACGAGGGCGGCACCCAGGCCCTCCTCGTTCCACAGCAGGACGAAGTCGTCGTGGCCGCGTGCCGCGCCGCGCCGCTGCTCGGCCACGGCGACGAGGTTCACGTCGTTCTCGTACTCGACGGGCATCGGCAGCACGGCCGCCAGCTCGTCCAGCAGCGTGGGGGAGTGCCAGCCCGGCAGATGCGAGGCGTAGCGCAGCCGGCCCGTGTTCGGGTCGAAGGCGCCCGGCGTGCCGATGACCACCCGGTGCACATCGGCCCTGGTCAGCCCGGCCTCCGCGAGCGCGCCGTCCAGCGCCCCGGTCACCTGCCGCAGCACGCTCTCGGCGCGCCGGCCGGGCGTGCGCAGCTCGAACTCCCCGACCGTCTCGCCGGTCACGTCGGCGACCGCCGCGACGATCCGGTGGGCGTTCACATCGAGCCCGGCGACATGGGCGGCGGCGGCGTTGACCGCGTACAGCTGGGCGTTGGGTCCGGGGCGGCCGGCCGCGGTGCCGGTGGCCACCACGAGTCCGGCCGCTTCGAGGCGGGCGAGCAGCTGGGACGCGGTGGGCTTCGAGAGGCCGGTGAGCTTCCCGATCCGCGTCCGTGAGAGGGGACCGTGCTCCAGGAGGAGATCGAGGGCGGCACGGTCGTTCATGGCGCGCAGAACGCTGGGGGTGCCCGGCGTGTTTCCGGCCATGCTCACTGCACCTGCCCCTCTGTTAGGAAAGTTTCCTATTCGGTGAGAAGGAAGGTAGGGCCCTTGCCACCGGGGCGTCAATGACCTGACGGCCGGTGGCAACCAAAGCGTTACCCGAAAATCGGTCCGGCCGGAAAACGACACCGGCCGGGGCCCACGCGGGTCCCCGGCCGGGCGGCTACTTCGCCGTGTTCGGCGGCGGGATCGGGGTCGCCGCCAGGGACTGCGGCGAGGTCGCCGACGCGTACGCGGACGGGGCGGCCATGCCCGCCGTCGGGTCGGCCTGCGGGGCCTCCTCCGGGGTGCCGGCCACCATCCGGATGCCCGCCGCGTCCAGCGCCACCTTGATCCGCCAGCGCAGCTCCCGCTCCACGCCCACCGCCTGGCCCGGCATCGTCTTGGCGCTGACCCGGACCGTCATCGACTCCAGCAGCACCGCGTCCAGGCCCAGGACCTCCACCGGACCCCACAGCCGCTCGGACCAGGGCTCGTCCTTGGCCATCTCCTCGGCGGCCCCGGTGATCGCCGCACGGACCTTCTCCAGGTCCTCCGTGGGCAGCACCTGCACATCGACCCCTGCGGTGGACCAGCCCTGGCTCAGGTTGCCGATCCGCTTCACCTCGCCGTTGCGCACGTACCAGATGGCGCCGTTCTCGCCGCGCAGCTTGGTGACGCGCAGACCGACCTCGATGACCTCGCCGGACGCGACGCCCGCGTCGATCTGGTCGCCGACTCCGTACTGGTCCTCCAGGATCATGAAGACCCCGGACAGGAAGTCGGTGACCAGGTTGCGGGCGCCGAAGCCGAGCGCGACGCCGGCCACCCCGGCCGAGGCCAGCAGCGGCGCCAGGTTGATCTGGAACGCGCCCAGGATCATCAGCGCCGCCGTGCCCATGATCAGGAACGAGGCCACCGACCGGAGCACCGAGCCGATCGCCTCCGAGCGCTGGCGGCGCCGTTCCGCGTTGACCAGCAGACTGCCGAGCGGGGTGGACTGGACCGCCTGGGCGCTGCGGTTCATCCGGTCTATGAACTTGGTCAGGGCACGGCGGATCAGATGGCGCAGCACGATCGCGACGGCCGCGATCAGCACGATCCGCAGTCCGGTGTTCAGCCAGGTGGACCAGTTCTCCTCCACCCAGCCCGCGGCGTTGCCGGCCTGCTCCGCGGCTTCGTCCAGCGAGCCACCGGGCTGCGGTGACGGGGCTGCGGCCAACAGGGCGGACAGGGACACGACGAGACCTCCTGGGGGGTGAGCGCCGAGTGGTGCAGCGCTGAACAACCACACTAACGGGGCATCACCCGTGCTCCGTTGCCGTGAGCGGGGGGAGAGACGCGGCTCACCCGGTGAAATTCCTTTCCGCACGTGGTGGCGCTATGACCCGGCGTGAGGGGAGACTGAGAACGGAGATCGTCCCGGCGCGAGCCACGCGCCGCCGGCGTACAAGGAGGCATCCGTGCCGCATGTCCTGGTTCTCAACGCGTCGTACGAGCCGCTCGGCGTCGTACCGCTCCGCCGCGCACTCGTCCTCGTCCTCGAGAACAAGGCCATCTGCCTCGAGGAGTCCGGTGCCCTCATGCACAGCGCCACCCGTGTCGTCCCGGCCCCCAGCGTCGTCCGCCTCAAACGGTTCGTCCGGATTCCCTACCGGGGTCCGGTGCCGCTGACCCGGCGGGCCCTGTTCGCGCGGGACGGCGGGCGCTGCATGTACTGCGGGGCCGCCGCGACCAGCGTCGACCACGTCATTCCGCGCAGCCGCGGCGGACAGCACGCCTGGGACAACGTGGTGGCGGCCTGCCGCCGCTGCAACCACGTCAAGGCCGACCGGCATCTGCCCGAGCTGGGCTGGCGGCTCCACCAGCAGCCCGCCCCGCCCACCGGACTCGCCTGGCGGATCATCGGCACGGGCCACCGCGACCCGCGCTGGCTGCCCTATCTGCAACCGTTCGGCGCGGACGACGCGATGGCCCGGATCGACGGCATCTCAGCCTGAGACCGGGCCCTCGTCGTCTCCGGGCCCTCGTCGTCTGCGGACCCCGTCCGCCGGGGCCCGGAGGCGGTCAGTCGTGCCCGGCCACCGCGTACGCCTTCACCGACCAGAGCGAGATGCCGTACTCGGTGGCCCGCTCGTCGCCCAGGACGCGCACGAACCGGGTGTCCTTCGCGTCCATCCGCACCGACTCGCGGCCGCCCGCGCCCTCGCGCACGGTCGCCGCGGTGCGCCAGGTGCGCCCGTCGCCGGAGACCTGGACCCGGTAGCGGGAGGCGTACGCGTCCTGCCAGTCGAGCACCACCCGCCCCAGCCGGACCGGGGCGGGCAGTTCCGCCTGCCACCACGACCCGTCCGCGGCCGGGGAGGACCAGCGGGTCTCCTGGTCGCCGTCCAGCGCGGCGGACGCCGGGAAGTCCGCGGTCTCGTCCGCCGACGAGGAGGCGGTGGCCCCGCGCAGCACATCGGCCTCGCCGGTGCGTGGATAGGCCCGCACGGTGAGCGTGGTCTCCTCGCCGCCGAAGGAGAACGGCACCTCGTACTCCCCGGACGGGGTGTCCGCCGGGACCGTGATCTCCACCGGGACCTCGGTGCGCGTCCCGCGCGGAACGGTCGTCCGCTTCGGCACCCGGACCTCGATGCCCTCGGGCGCCTTCGCGACCAGCCTGCCCCGCACCTCGGCCGGCCGGCGCCCGGACAGCCGGGCCCGCACCTCCTGCGGCTTCCCGCCGATCACGGCGTCGGTCTCGCCGCGCGCCAGGTCCAGCCGGGCGGCCGGCTCGTCCTCGAACCACGGCACCAGGGAGCGCACATCGGGGGCGGTGCCCGCGCCCACGGACGCCCCGGCCAGCGGCGGGATGATCAGCGGCGGCGACCCGGCCGGCACCGGAGTGGCGGCGGGCCAGCTGATCCGGACCGCGTCGGCCCGCAGCCCCCCGCCCGCCGTCTGGGTCCAGCCGCTCGCCGACAGCCGGCCCAGCGACCGCCAGCCCTCGCCCGGCACATGAGCCTGCACCGTGGCGCCCGCGGCGGCCCCGGCGTCCGGCACGGTCGTCGCGGTGACGGCCTCCAGCGGACGGGCCCGGTCCAGCCGGACCGTATAGCTGCCCGGCGCCTCGCTCACCTCGCCGCCCGCCCGGTCCGTGCCCGTCCAGGAACGGGCCTCCTTGCGGGTCCGGTCCAGGAACGGGCCGAGCACGCCCTCGCCGACCTTCGCCCCGCCCGCCGCGATGTCCTCGCGCACCGGCTCCAGCGCCAGCGACGCCCGCCAGGCCGCAGCCCCGTCGCCCGTGGCCTGGGCGCGCAGCAGGTCGACGGCCAGCTCACCGGCATGGCCGTAGCGGGCGAGCTGCGCGCTCCACGGGCGGACCTCGTCACCGAGCCGGCCCCCGGCCACCCCCGCGAGACCGCCCGGCGCCGCGCGCATCTCGCCGAACGCGTCGCGCAGCCGGTCCGCCGCCGCGTCGAGCGCGCCGGCGTCGTCACCGGCGTACGCCTTCCAGAACGCGGCGATCAGCGGCCGCAGATAGGCGGACTCGGTGCCGCCGAGCACCGAACCCGCGCTGTTGCCCGCCAGGGCCCGCAGCGCGTCGGCCCCGTCCCCGCCGGAACCGGCGAGGTCGTCGATGGCGGCCTCCCAGGACCGCGCGGGGTCGTAGCCCCTCGGGTTCCACGCGAAGTCGGCGGCCGTGAACAGCGGGACGCGCGAGGCGGACGGCTGCTCCATCGCGTTGGCCAGCAGCGCCGCCGAGCCCACCGCCACGGCGGGCTCCCGGCCGGTGTACGGGCCGAGGAAGATCCGGTCGTGCGCGTAGTCGTTGACCGGGTAGTTGTCCATGGTCATCAGCGGATGCCCGAACACGGCCCGCGTCCTCGCCAGTTCGGCGCCCGTGATCGTCCTCGGCACGACCCCGACCCCGGTCCAGGCGACCTCCACACCGTCCGCCAGCTCCCCGGCGAGCGCGGTGCGGTACGCGGTGGCGCCGTCCTGGTAGAACTCCGTCGGCATCACCGACAGCGGCGCCGCCCCCGGATGCCGCGCGGTCAGATGCCGGGCCACGCCGTTCACCACGCGGGCCTGCGCCCGAGCCGCCGCCTCCGGGCCGCTGCCGAACGTGTCCGCGTCGGCCGCGCAGTGCCACTCGCTGTAGCTGACGTCCTGGAACTGCACCTGGAAAGCGCGCACCCCCAGGTCCCACATCGCGTCGATCTTCCGGTTCAGCGCCTTCAGATCGCCGTCCGACGACAGGCACATGGACTGGCCCGGCGCCACCGCCCAGCCGAGCACCACATGCGCGGCGGCGGCCCGGTCGGCCAGCTCCCGGATGTCCGCGCGCCGCTTCGCCGGATACGGGTCGCGCCAGCGGGCCTGCCGGTAGGGGTCGTCGCCCGCCGCGTAGAGATAGCGGTTCTGCTTGGTGCGCCCCAGGAAGTCGATCTGCGCGAGCCGGTCCTCCCGGCTCCACGGCTGTCCGTAGAACCCCTCGGTCAGCCCGCGCACCGCCGTGGCCGGCCAGTCCCGGACGGTGACCCCGGCGACCTTCCCGCCCCGGACCAGCTGGCGCAGCGTCTGCACCGCGTGGAACAGCCCGTCCTCGCCGACGCCCTCCAGCGCCACCGTGCCCCGCTTCGCGACCGGGCCCGCCGCGAGCCGGTAACCGCCCGCCGGCAGGTCCGCCCGGTCCGGCGCGCCCAGGGCGCGCAGCGCGTCCGCCGCCCCGGCGCCGCCCAGCCGGATCACCGGCCCGGCACCCGGCAGCGCCTCGTGGACCGTCCGCACCCCGGCGTCCCGCAGGACCGTGCGCAGCGCCGCCACGGCGTACGGATCGGCCGCCGCGTCCGCGACCAGCGTGACCTCGTGGCCCAGGGCGACCCCGGGACCGGCCGCCGCCATGCTCTGCGGGCGCGGCCACACCGCCGGGGGCGCGCCCTGCGCCGTGCGCCCCGGCCCGGCGGCGGAGGCGCTCGCGGGGTCCGGGGGAGCGGCGAGCGCGGGCGGGGCACCGGCGGAGAGCAGCCCGCCGAGCACGGCCACGGCCACCGCCGTCGCCCGCGTCCTGCCACTGAGCCCCATCGCGGTCTCTCCCCTCGCTCCCACCTCGGGCTCCGAGCCCACCACCCCGCGCGCGAGGGTGTCAATGTGCGAGTCGTTCGATGGCGGAATGTCCTGGTACGAGCAGTGCGGCGGGCGCGCCGCGCAGGGCGGTCCACTACGCGAAAGACAGCGCCGAATGGCCGAAATCGGCGAACGTCTTGCGGGCAACCGGCCCCGTGGGAACGGAATGTGACCCGCAGCACGTTGAACTCGTTGTCATAACGCCTACGTCTGCGGCGGCGTCCGCTGGGTAGGCCGTCACTGTCCTGTTCTCCACGGCCAGGAGGCCACCATGCCCGCCACCGCGCAGCTCCCGCTCTCCGACCTTCCCAAGCAGGCATCCGGCGCCATACCCCTGACCAGCGAGCCCCCGCTCGCCGAGGCCACCCCCCTGACCAGCGAGCCCCCGCTCGCCGTCCTCGCCCCGCTGACCAGCGAACCGGCCGCGACCGGTTGCGCGTGGGGCCCGGAGTCCCCAGGAGTCTGAATGGGCCTGTCCCGGCTCGCCGCCCTGCACGGCGTCGCCACCTCCTTCTCCCCGCCCTCCGGCGCCACCGCGCCGGTGCCCGAGAGCACGGTCGTCGCCGTGCTCGGCGCGCTCGGCGTGGACGCCACCACACCCGAGGCGGTACGGGCCGCGCTCGCCGCCGCCGAGTCGGCGGCCCGCGCCCGGCTCCTCCCGGACACGGTGGTGGTCTGGTCCGGCGAACCGCTGCCGCCCGCGCTCACCGGCCTGCCGCCCGGCACGGAACTGACGGTCGGGCCGCCGGACGGGGCGCGCGGGAGCGGCGGGGCGGGGGAGGCACCGATGCGGGTGCCCGCCGGGGAGCCCGGACCCGATGCCGGACCCGATGCCGCACCCCGGCCCGCCGGGGAGCCCGGACCGTCCGGCCACCCCTGGTGGACCGAACCCCCGCTCGGCGTCCACCGGCTGACCGTCCGCGCCCCGGACCGCCGGGAGCAGCGCTGCGCGCTCGTCGTCGCCCCGCCCCGCGCCCCGCAGCCCCCCGGCCGGGGCCACGGCTTCCTCGTTCAGCTCTACTCCCTGCTCTCCGGCCGCTCCTGGGGCATGGGCGACCTCGGTGACCTCGCCGACCTCGCCTCCTGGTCCGGCCGCCGGCTCAGCTGCGGCTTCGTCCAGGTCAACCCGCTGCACGCGGCGGTCCCCGGCGCCCCCACCGACCCCTCGCCCTACCGCCCCTCGTCCCGGCGCTTCCCGGACCCGGTGCACCTGCGCGTCGAGTCCGTCCCGGAGTACGGCCACGTCCCCGACCCGGCCGCCCTCGACGCGCTGCGCCGCAAGGGCGCCCGGCTGCGGGAAGCCGTCCTGGACAAGGGCGCCCTCATCGACCGGGACGCCGTACGGGACCTCAAGCGCCAAGCCCTCGACCTGATCCTCGCCGTCCCCCTCACCCCCGGCCGGCACGCCGCGTACTGCGACTACCTCGCCCGCCAGGGCCAGGCCCTGGAGGACCACGCCCTGTGGTGCGCGCTCGCCGAGGCGCACGGCCCCGACTGGCGCGGCTGGCCGGACGGGCTGCGCGACCCGCGCTCCGAGGCCACCGCCCGCGCCCGCGCCGAACTGCTCGACCGGGTCGACCACCACTGCCGGCTCGCCTGGCTCACCGACACCCAGCTCGCCGAGGCCCAGCGCGCCGCCCTGGACGCCGGGATGACCGTCGGCATCGTGCACGACCTCGCGGTCGGCGTGCACCCCTCGGGCGCCGACACCTGGGCCCAGCAGGACACCTTCGCCCACGGCATGTCCGTCGGCGCGCCCCCCGACGCCTTCAACGCGCGCGGCCAGGACTGGGGCCTGCCCCCGTGGCGCCCCGACGCCCTCGCCGCGAGCGGCTACGCCCCCTTCCGGGACCTGCTGCGGGGCCTCCTCGCCCACGCCGGCGCCCTGCGCATCGACCACGTCATGGGCCTGTCCCGGCTCTGGTGGGTGCCCGAGGGCCGCCCGCCCACCGAGGGCACCTACGTCGGCTACGACGCGGAGGCCATGCTCGCCGTCCTGGTCCTGGAGGCGCACCGGGCCGGCGCGGCCGTCCTCGGCGAGGACCTCGGCACGGTCGAACCCGGCGTCCGCGAGGCGCTCGCCCGGCGCGGCGTGCTCGGCACCTCGGTGCTCTGGTTCGAGCGGGACTGGGCGGGCGACGGCCGGCCCCTCGCCCCCGAGCGCTGGCGCGCCGACTGCCTGGCCACCGCCACCACCCACGACCTGCCCTCCACCGCGGCCCGGCTGACCGGCGACCATGTGACGCTGCGCCACCGGCTGGGCCTGCTCACCGGCCCCCCGGACGAGGAACACCGGCGGGACGGCGCCGAGACGGCCGAGTGGCTGGCCCTGTTCACCCGGCTCGGGCTGCTCCCTGGGGGCGCCCCCGGCCCGCTCCCCGGAGGCGGCGACGAGGAGGCGGCCGTGCGCGCCGTCCACCGCTTCCTGCTGCGCACCCCCGCCCGGCTCACCGGTATCTGGCTGCCCGACACCATCGGCGACCGCCGCCCGCAGAACCTCCCCGGCACCTGCGACGAGTACCCCAACTGGCGGCTGCCCGTCGCCGACGCGGAGGGCCGCCCCGTCACCCTGGAACAGCTCGCCGCCTCGCCCCGGCTGCACCGCCTGATGGACGTACTGCACCCGGCGGGGGGAGGCTGCTGAGCGCCCGTACGGCACCCCGGACGCGCGGCCCGCGCGGGCGTTCGCTACGTTGGCACCGTGGACAAGAAGAACGCTATGCGCGCCGGCGCCGTCGCCGCCGGAACGACGCTGATGATGCTGCTCATGTCGTCCCCCGCGCTCGCGCTCACCCGCGACGACGGCGACGACCCGGGCCCGGGCCTGAGCGTGCTCGACACCCTCGGCCTGTACGTCGCGGCGCCCATCGTCCTGTTCGCCGTCATCACGGGCCTGGTCATGGTCCTCGACAAGTCGAAGAAGCAGGTCTGACCCACCTGCCCGGCGGCCGGGGCCGGTCGCGGCCATGACCGAGTGGGACGTCAAGAAGCTCCGCATCCTGCGCACCCTGCGCGACCGGGGCACGGTCACCGCGACCGCCGACGCCCTGCTGATGACCCCGTCCGCCGTCTCCCAGCAGCTCTCCAACCTGGCGAAACAGCTCGGCGTGCCGCTCCTGGAGGCCCAGGGCAGGCGGGTGCGGCTCACCGACGCCGCCCATCTCGTCCTGCGGCACGCCGAGGCGGTCTTCGCCCAGCTGGAGCGCGCCGACGCCGAACTGACCGGCTATCTGCGCGGCGAGGCGGGCGAGGTCCGCGTCGCCGCGTTCGCCACCGCCGTACCCGCCCTGGTCGTCCCCGCCGTGCAGCTGCTGCGCACGGCCGGCCGCCCCGGCCCCGACGTCCGGGTGCGGGAGGCGGAGGCCGCCCGCGCGTACGAACTGCTCGCCGCCGCCGAGGCGGATCTGGCCCTGTCGCTGGCCGCCGACGCCCCCGCGTCCTGCGACCCCCGGTTCACCGTGCTGCCGCTGCTCGCCGACCCGCTCGACGTGGCCCTGCCCGCCGGCCATCCGCTCGCGGACGTGCCCGGACTGCGGCTGGCCGACCTTGCCGCCGAGCCCTGGATCTACGGCGGCTCGGGCCCCTGGTCGGAGATCACCCGCTCCGCGTGCCGGGCGGCGGGCTTCGTACCCGCCCGTGCGCACAGCGCGTCCGGCTGGACGGCGATCCTCGCCATGGTCGCGGCCGGCATGGGCATCGCCCTGGTCCCGCGCATGGCGTCGGCGGAACGGCACGGCCGGGAGGGCGTGGTGATGCGGGCCCTGGAGGCGGACCGGCCCCGGCGCCATGTCGTCGCCGCCGTCCGGCGCGGCGGTGAGGACGCCCCGGCCGTCGCCCGGGTCCTCGCCGCCCTGCGCGAGGCGGCGCGGCCGTACGACGACCCCGAGACCGCCCCGCGGACCATTCGGGAATCCTGAACGGTTCGTGCGGAAACTTTCGATGGACCTACGTGCTTCCGGCGTACGACAGTGGGCCCATGACCACCGAACAGGATGAGACCCGGCACGACGATCCCCATGCCAACGACGCGGCCCCCTACGGCGGTGGCGACCCCTACGCCGACTACCGCACCGCCGACCTCCCCTTCACCGACCTCGTGGACCTCGCCGACCGGCGGCTCGGCGCGGGCGTGATCGCCGCCAACGACGAGTTCTTCGCCCAGCGCGAGAACCTCCTCCTGCGCGAACGCGCGGTCTTCGACCCGGAGCGCTTCGGCCACAAGGGCAAGATCATGGACGGCTGGGAGACCCGTCGCCGGCGCGGCACCGACGCCGCCCATCCGTTCCCGGCCCCCGACGACCACGACTGGGCCCTGATCCGCCTCGGCGCCCCCGGCATCATCCGGGGCATCGTCGTCGACACCGCCCACTTCCGGGGCAACTACCCGCAGCGCGTCTCGGTCCAGGCCACCTGCGTGGACGGCGCGCCCGGCCCCGATGAGCTGCTCGCCGACGACGTGAAGTGGGAGGAGATCGTCCCGCCGACCCCCGTACGCGGCCACGCCGCCAACGGCTTCGAGGTCACCGGCGGACGCCGCTGGACCCACATCCGGCTCTGCCAGCACCCCGACGGCGGCATCGCCCGTCTGCGCGTGCACGGCGAAGTGGTCCCCGACCCGTCCTGGCTGGCCGCGCTCGGCACCTTCGACCTGATCGCGGTCCTCAACGGCGGCAGCTACGAGGACGCCTCGGACCGCTTCTACTCCTCGCCGACCCAGATCATCCTGCCCGGCACCTCCCGCAAGATGGACGACGGCTGGGAGAACCGCCGCCGCCGGGTCCGCGGCACCAACGACTGGGTCCGCTTCCGGCTGCCCGCCCAGGGCGCCGTCCGCGCGGTCGAGATCGACACCGCCTGCCTCCTGGGCAACGCGGCCGGCTGGATCGCCCTGCACGGCCGGGACGGCGAGGACGGCGACTGGTTCGAGATCATCCCGCGCACCCGGCTCCAGCCCGACACCGTCCACCGCTTCCCGCTGCCGGAGGAAGCCGTGGTCACCCATGTCCGGCTGGACGCCTTCCCGGACGGCGGCGTCGCCCGGATGCGCCTGCACGGCTCCCTCACGGAGACCGGCGCCGCCGAACTGGCCGCCCGCCACGAGGCGTCCCGCGCCTGACGGACCCAGGGCACGGGTAAGGGGCACCCCTCCGGAGGGGTGCCCCTTACCCACACGTACCGGTTACGCGGTCGCGGCCGCCGCGTCCGCCTCCCGTGCCCGCAGCGCGCGCTCCACGCCCGAGCGGGACTCCGAGATCAGCCGGCGCAGACCCGCGCCCGGCTCGGCCGCGGCCAGCCAGGCGTCCGTCGCGTCCAGGGTCTCCTGCGAGACCTGGAGCGCCGGGTACAGGCCGATGGCCACCTGCTGGGCCATCTCGTGGCTCCGCGAGTCCCAGACACCCTTCACCGAGGCGAAGAACTTCTCCGCGTACGGGGCCAGCAGCTCGTGCTGGTCGGTCTGCACGAAGCCCGCGATGACCGCCTCCTGGAGGGAGTTCGGCAGCTTGTCGGACTCCACGACCGACGCCCACGCCTCGGCCTTCGCCTCCTCGGTGGGCCGCGCCGCACGGGCGGAGGCCGCGTGGCGCTCGCCCGCCGCCGTCCGGTCCCGCGCGTACTCGGCGTCGATCTCCTCCTCGTCGATCAGGCCGGTGGCCGCGAGCCGCTGCACGAACGACCAGCGCAGCTCGGTGTCCACGGTCAGGCCCTCGATCGCCTCGGCGCCGTCGAGCAGCGCGCGCAGCAGGTCCAGCTGCTGCGGGGTGCGGGCGGTGGCCGCGAAGGCGCGCGCCCAGGCCAGCTGGTGGTCGCTGCCCGGCTCCGCCGCGCGCAGGTGCGCGAGCGTCGCCTCGGTCCACTGCGTCAGGCCCGCCTCGCGCCACTCCGGCGTCGCGTACAGGTCGATCGCCGTCTTGACCTGGCGGTGCAGCGACTGCACCACACCGATGTCCGACTCCTTGCCGATCCCGGCCAGCACCAGCGCCAGGTAGTCGCGGGCGGCCAGCTCGCCGTCCCGCGTCATGTCCCAGGCCGACGCCCAGCACAGGGCGCGCGGCAGCGACTCGGTGAAGTCGCCCAGGTGCTCCGTGACGACCCGCAGCGACTCCGCGTCCAGGCGGACCTTCGCGTACGACAGGTCGTCGTCGTTGAGCAGGACGACCGCCGGGCGCGCCGTGCCGGCCGGGAACGGCACGGCGGTGCGCTCGCCGTCCACGTCCAGCTCGATCCGGTCCGTACGCACCAGGCTGCCCCCGGCATCCAGGTCGTAGCAGCCGATCGCGATCCGGTGCGGGCGCAGCGTCGGCTCGCCCTTGGCGCCGGCGGGCAGCGCGGGCGCCTCCTGGAGCACGCTGAACGAGGTGACGTGACCGTTCTCGTCGGTCTCGATCTCCGGGCGCAGGACGTTGATGCCGGCCGTCTCCAGCCACGCCTTCGACCAGGTCTTCAGGTCGCGGCCGGAGGTCTCCTCCAGCGCGCCCAGCAGATCGGTCAGCCGGGTGTTGCCGAAGGCGTGCGCCTTGAAGTACGCCTGCACGCCCTTGAAGAACTCGTCCATGCCGACGTACGCCACGAGCTGCTTGAGGACGGAGGCGCCCTTGGCGTACGTGATGCCGTCGAAGTTGACCAGGACGTCGTCCAGGTCGCGGATGTCCGCCATGATCGGGTGCGTCGAGGGGAGCTGGTCCTGCCGGTAGGCCCAGGTCTTCATGGAGTTGGCGAACGTGGTCCACGAGTGCGGCCAGCCGGAGCCCTCCGCGTACGCGAGGCAGGCGACCGAGGTGTACGTGGCGAACGACTCGTTCAGCCAGAGGTCGTTCCACCACTCCATCGTGACGAGGTCGCCGAACCACATGTGGGCCAGCTCGTGCAGGATGGTCTCGGCCCGCGTCTCGTACGCGGCGTCCGTCACCTTGGACCGGAACACGTACTGGTCGCGGATGGTGACCGCGCCCGCGTTCTCCATCGCGCCCGCGTTGAACTCGGGGACGAAGAGCTGGTCGTACTTGGCGAACGGGTAGTCGTAGTCGAACTTCTCCTGGAACCAGTCGAAGCCCATCCGGGTCACGTCGAAGATCGCGTCCGCGTCCAGGAACTCGGCCAGCGAGGGCCGGCAGTAGATGCCCAGCGGAACGGTCCGGCCGTCCTTCTCGTAGCTGCTGTGCACCGAGTGGTACGGACCGGCGATCAGCGCGGTGATGTACGTGGAGACGCGCGGCGTCGGCTCGAAGGACCAGACGTCGTCCTTCGGCTCCGGCGTCGGCGAGTTGGAGATCACGGTCCAGCCGGCCGGGGCCTTCACGGTGAACCGGAAGGTCGCCTTCAGGTCCGGCTGCTCGAAGCTCGCGAAGACGCGGCGCGCGTCCGGGACCTCGAACTGGGTGTAGAGGTACGCCTGCTCGTCGACCGGGTCGACGAAGCGGTGCAGGCCCTCGCCCGTGTTGGTGTACGCGCAGTCGGCGACGACCTTCAGCTCGTTGGCACCGGCCTGCAGGTGGGGCAGGGCGATCCGGGAGTCGCGGAACACCGCCGCGACGTCCAACGCCCTGCCGTTCAGCTCGACCTCGTGCACCGCGGGGGCGACCAGGTCGATGAAGGTCTCCGCACCGGCTTCGGCGGAGTCGAAGCGCACGACGGTGACGGACCGGTAGATCCCGCCCTCCTGCGCTCCGGAGAGGTCGAGATCGATCTCGTACGCGTCCACGGTCAGCAGGCGCGCCCGCTCCTGTGCCTCTTCGCGGGTCAGATTCGTGCCAGGCACGCGGTCATCTCCTTGCTCTGTGATGTTTCCGGCCATCCTTCCACGAGCCCCCGCGCCTGTCCGCAGCGCCGGACGGGGCCGGAAATCCGGCCCCGCCCGGCGCTCGGGAACGACCGGTTCAGCCGCGCAGCTCGGCCGCGACCAGCTCCGCGATCTGGACCGCGTTCAGCGCCGCGCCCTTGCGCAGGTTGTCGTTGGAGACGAACAGCGCCAGGCCGTTCTCCGCGGTCTCGTCGGTGCGGATGCGCCCCACGAAGGAGGCGTCCTTGCCCGCGGCCTGGAGCGGCGTGGGAATCTCGGACAGCTCGACGCCCGGCGCGTCCTTGAGCAGCTCGTACGCGCGCTCCACGCCGATCGGGCGGGCGAAGCGGGCGTTCACCTGGAGCGAGTGGCCGGAGAAGACCGGGACGCGGACACAGGTGCCGGAGACCTTCAGGCCGGGGATCTCCAGGATCTTGCGGGACTCGTTGCGGAGCTTCTGCTCCTCGTCCGTCTCGAAGGAGCCGTCGTCCACGATGGCGCCGGCCAGCGGCAGCACGTTGAAGGCGATGGGGCGCTTGTAGACGCCGGGCTCGGGGAAGTCCACGGCCGCGCCGTCGTGCGTGAGCTTGTCCGCGTCGGCGACGACCTTGGACGCCTGGCCGTGCAGCTCGGCGACACCGGCCAGGCCGGAGCCGGAGACCGCCTGGTACGTGGCGACGGTGAGCGCTTCGAGCCCCGCCTCCTCGTGCAGCGGGCGCAGCACGGGCATGGCGGCCATCGTGGTGCAGTTCGGGTTGGCGATGATGCCCTTGGGGCGGTTCGCGATCGCGTGCGGGTTGACCTCGGAGACGACCAGCGGGACCTCGGGGTCCTTGCGCCAGGCCGAGGAGTTGTCGATCACCACGGCGCCCTGCGAGGCGACCTTCTCGGCGAGTGCCTTGGAGGTGGCGCCGCCGGCCGAGAACAGCACGATGTCCAGGCCGGTGTAGTCGGCGGTCGAGGCGTCCTCGACGGTGATCTCGCGCCCCTTCCACTCGATGGTGGAGCCGGCCGAACGCGCGGAAGCGAACAGCCGCAGCTCGTCGGCCGGGAACTCGCGTTCGGCCAGGATGCTGCGCATGACTGTGCCGACCTGACCGGTGGCGCCGACGATTCCGACCTTCACAGGAACTCCCTCAGACGTACGAACGGGCACGGTTGCCGCTCCATGATGCGTATGTCCACGGCTGCCTTGTCCAATCCATTGTCCGACCTGCGGACCGCGTATGCGCAGCGCAGCGGGGGCGGGCGCTCCGTGAGCACCCGCCCCCGCCGTTGTGCACGTCACATGTTCGACACGGTGTGACTACGGGGTGACGTTCTGGATCACCACGCTGCCGGTGCCCGCCGCGGTGCCGCGCGCGTTCACCAGGCTGACCTCACCGAAGAACTGCCGGCCCTCGGGGGCCGCGCCGGCCACCTTCACCTCGGCGCCGACCTCGGCGGACTCGCCGGCGGCCAGGTTCACGGCCTTCGACTCGTCCACGGAGATGGTGCCGAGCGCCGCCGAGTAGTAGACGTCGCGGTAGTCGTACTCGGTGGTGCCGGCCGGGACGTCGTAGCCGTCGATCAGGACGGTGTACGTGCCGGCGGCCGGCTTCAGCAGGCTGACGGACTCCTCGGAGCCCGCCGTGGTGGAGGCGCCCACCTCGGCGGAACCCTTGTACACGTACAGGTCGAGGTCGGCGTTGGCGTCGGTGGTGCCGCCGATGGCGACGTCCAGCTTCTCGACGCCCTCACCGATGGTGACCTCCTTGACGTACGTGCCACCGGTGGAGATCGACGGGCGCTCCACGTCCGCCGAGCCCAGCGAGCCGCCCTTGAGGTGCGCCTCCAGGGGCCCCGCGTTGTTGGTGACCGTCCAGTCGACCGCGGCCGGGGTGCCGATCTTCGCCTCGGCGATGGTCTGCACCGCCGGGTCGAAGGTCGCGCCGAGCAGCGCCACGTTCAGCCGGTACGGGTTGTCCAGCAGCGGCGAGGTGCGCCGCGCCTCGACCTCGATCTCCCAGACGCCGGGCTGCGGGTCGGCGTAGGAACGCGCGTCCGGGCGGCAGGTGTTGGCCGGGTTCTCGTAGTTCGGGTAGCAGTTCGGCGTGCTGCTGTCCTCCATCTGCACCCCGTACGGGTGGATGGAGATGAAGCGGGTCTGGCTGCCCGAGCGCAGGGCGCCCAGCGAGACCTCCAGGGTCCTGGCCCCCTCCGGCACGGTCACGAAGTACGACGTGGTGCTGTTGCGCTGCACCGTGCCGGACGTCGTGTACGCGTAGGACGGCTTCGCCAGCTCCTTGGAGACGACGACCGTGGTGAGGATCTGCTGGTCGGTGCCGGCGGTCTTCCTGTCGTCGAGCTGGAGGATCGCGCTGTGCACGCCCGCGGTGCGCGGCTTCGCCTGGACCTTGACGGTGACCGGCTTGCCGAGCGGCAGCGAGACCTTCTTGGGGCCGACGATCCGGAAGGTGCCGTCGTCGTACTTCCAGGAGAGCTTGTGCGCGACGTCGCGGTCGGGGCCCGTGGTGCGGGTGACCGTGACGTCGTAGGTCTTCTTCTGGCCCGCCTTCAGGCCGCCCTCGCGGTCGTAGAGGCCGGTGCCGAAGCCCGGGGTCTTCAGCGCGAAGTCGATCGCGGTGTCCACCGGCGCCTTGACGGTGTACTCGTGCGCCGGGGCGCCCTTCCGGGAGATCAGCTTCCAGGCGTCCACGATGTCGATCAGACCGGCGCCCTGGGCGTGCGCGGGCACTCCCTTGATCTTGGTGGCGGTGCTGGTCAGCGCGGTGCGCAGATCGGCCGGGGGCAGCTCGATGTGCTTCTGCTTCGCGGCGGACAGCAGCAGCGCGGCGGCGCCGGCGGCCTGCGGGGAGGCCATCGACGTGCCCTGGAGCATCGAGTAGCCGGCGGGCAGCGAGTAGCCGGCCTCCTTGACCGGGCCGCCGGGCAGCCAGGTCTGCGTGGAGTTGATGGCCGCGCCGGGGGCGGTCAGGGTCGGCGCGAATCCGCCGTCCTCGCGCGGGCCGCGCGAGGAGAACGGCATCATGTCGTACTTCTTGGTGACGCCGGAGCCGTAGTTGGCGGCCCAGGTCTCCTTGGAGATGGACGCGCCGACCGAGATGACGTGGTCGGCGAGGCCGGGGTCGCCGATGGTGTTGACGCCGGGGCCGTCGTTGCCGGCCGAGATGACCAGCTGGACGCCGTAGATGTCCACGAGCCGCTTGTACAGCTCGGCGCGGGCGTTGTTGCCGTCGTTCAGCGGCGGCAGACCGCCGATCGACATGTTGACGATGTCCACGCCGCGGTTCACGACGAGGTCGATCATGCCCTCGGTGAGCGCGATGTTGGTGCAGCCGCCGGACCAGGTGCAGGCGCGCGAGGAGACGATCTTCGCGCCGGGCGCGGCACCGTCCATCTTCCCGCCGAACAGGCCGTTGGCGGCGGTGATGCCCGCGACGTGCGTGCCGTGCTCGGACTCGATGACACCGATGGAGACGAAGTCGGCGGTGTCGCCCGCCGCGTTGTAGACGACGTCCGCGCGGTTCTCGACGACGAACGGGATGCGCTCGACCACGTCGGTGCGCGGGTCGTCCTTGCCGAAGTAGGAGACCTGGTGCTTCTCCTTGTACGGCTTGAGCGCGGTGTCGTCGCGGAAGTCCGCGTTGCCGTTCAGGTCGACGCGGGAGGTGCCGGTGACCGGGTCGTAGAGGACGGCCCAGGTGTCGGTGGTGTCGCCGTCGCGGTTCAGGTCGCCCGCCATGTCGCCGCCCTTGGTGGCGGCCTCGGCGAACACGCTGATCCGGTACGACCCCTTGGGCGCGTTGTACGTACGCCCCTTGTACGTGAACACCGGGCCGGAGACGGCGTCCGTCATCCGCAGCCAGGTGCCGTCGCCGTCGCTCACCGGGTCGGTGGCGGTCACCCAGTCGACGATCTTGCGCTCGCCGGTGGTGGTCTTCTGCAGCGCCGGGTGGGCGACGTCCACGCCCGAGTCCAGCACGCCGATGGTGATCCCGCGGCCGTCCGCCTTGGGGTGCTGCCGCACGAAGTCGACCGCGCCCGTCTCGAAGGACGGGTTGTACGGGTTCTTCGCCGGGGTCTTCTTCCCCGGCGCCGGGTAGCTGCCGGTGGACTTCGTCCGCGCCTTGGCGCCGGTGGCCCGGTCGGCCGCGGGCGTCGGGTCGTCCAGCATGATCTCCTGCTTGAGATCGATGCCGTGGACGGAGCTGAGCTTCGACGCCGCCTTGATGGTGGCCTCGGCGGCGGAGGTCGGCACGGTCGCCCGGACGTAGCCGAGTCTGTCGTAGGCGAGGCCCAGCACGGAGCCCTTGACGGCGTCCAGCTGCTTGGTGACCTGCTCGGTCGCGCCGGGGGTGGTCGCGACCATCATGGTGACGTTCTTCTCGCCCTTGGCCTTGGCCTTGGTCAGGACCTCGGCGTCGGCGGTGCCCAGCTTGTCGGCCGGAGCGGTGGCACCGGCCTCCTTGACGGGTGAGCCTGCCGGGTCGTCGGCGGCGAAGACGGGGGCCATGCCGGAGGCGGCCAGCGCGGCCGCCAGACCGGCGACGGCCGCCACCCGGGCCGCTCGTCTCGCTCCGGATATGGAACCGGGGGATTCGGAGGTCATCAGCATCCCTGTAAGTGAAAGAGAGAGTCCGGAAATCGGTACCGGATGACCGCTCACCCTTTCGTAAATGACAGGGGTTTGTGGAGAGTTGTGGGGGACTTGTTGAGTACATGGCGTAATCCCGCCACTGGTGCCGAAGCGTCAGACGGGACGAACGGGCCGATACGCCACGCGTACCGACCCGCCCGTCCCGCCCGTGACTCCGTTACGCCACCGAGTCGACCGCCTGCGCCCGCAGGGCGCGCGCCAGGTCGTCGCGGGACTCCAGTACCAGCCGGCGCAGCGCCGGTGCCGCGTCCGCGTGCGATTCCAGCCAGGCGTCGGTCGCCTCCAGCGTCGCCGGGTCGTCCTGGAGCGACGGGAACAGGCCCCGCACCACGGCCATCCCGATCTGGATCGACCGGTCCGCCCACACCCGCTCGATCGCCTCGAAGTACCGCTCCGCGTAGGGCGCCAGCAACTCCCGCTGCGAGGACTGCTCGAAGCCCGCGATCGTGGCCTCCACCAGCGCGTTGGACAGCGCGTCCGACTCCACGACGTCCGCCCACGCCCGCGCCTTCACCTCGGCGGACGGCCGGGACGCCAGGCACCGCACCCGGTGCCGCTCGCCGGACGCCGTGTCGTCCCGCGCCAGCTCCGCGTCCACCGCCGCCTCGTCGGCCACCAGATGCGAGACCAGCGGCGACAGGAACGCCCAGCGCAGTTCCTGGTCCACGTCCAGCCCGTCGATCCGGGCGGACCCGTCGAGCAGCCCGGACAGCAGCTGGAAGTCGGTGTCCGACGCGGCCACCGACGCGAAGAACCGGGCCCAGGCCAGCTGGTGCTCGCTGCCGGGCTCGGCGAGCCGCAGTTCGCCGAGCGCGCCCTCGGCCAGCGCCCGGCCGCCCTCCTCGCGCCACGCGGGCGCCGCGTAGTGCGTCAGCGCGCCGCGCGTCCAGGCGTGCAGCATCTGGAGCACGCCGATGTCCGTCTCGCGCCCCGCGAACGCCAGCACCAGAGATACGAAGTCACGGGCCGGCATCAGCCCGTCCCGCGTGAGGTTCCACAGCGCCGACCAGCACAGGGCACGGGCCAGCGGGTCCGTGATGTCGCCCAGATGCGCCCGCAGCGTGGCCAGCGACACCTCGTCGAACCGCACCTTGCAGTACGTCAGGTCGTCGTCGTTGACCAGGATCAGCTCGGGCCGCTCGGCCCCGGCCAGCTCCCCGATCACCGTGCGCGGGCCCGACACGTCCGCCTCGGCACGCGCGTAGCGCACCAGCGCGCCCTCGGCGTCGCGCCGGTACAGGCCCACGGCGACCCGGTGCGGCCGCAGCTCCGGGTGGGACTCGGCGGCCTCCTGGAGGACGGCCAGCTCGGTGATCCGGCCGGCCGCGTCGTACGTCGCCACCGGGGTCATCGAGTTGACGCCCGCGGTCTGCAGCCAGGAGCGCGACCACGCGGTCATGTCCCGCCCGGACGTCTCGGACAGCACCGACAGCAGGTCCCCGAGCGTGGTGTTGCCGTAGGCGTGCTTCTTGAAGTAGCGCCGGGCGCCCTCCAGGAACGCCTCCCGGCCCACGTACGCCACCAGCTGCTTGAGCACCGAGGCGCCCTTGGCGTACGTGATGCCGTCGAAGTTCAGCTTGGCGTCCTCCAGGTCACGGATGTCGGCCGTGATCGGGTGGGTGGACGGCAGCTGGTCGGCGCGGTACGCCCAGGACTTGCGGTTGTTCGCGAAGGTGATCCAGCCGTCCTCGAAGCGGGTCGCGCCGGTCATCGCGAAGACGCCCATGAAGTCCGCGAAGGACTCCTTCAGCCACAGGTCGTCCCACCACCCCATGGTGACGAGGTCCCCGAACCACATGTGCGCCATCTCGTGCAGGATGACGTTGGCCCGGCCCTCGTACGCCGCCTGCGTCACCTTGCCGCGGAAGATGTACTCCTCGCGGAACGTGACACAGCCCGGATTCTCCATCGCGCCGAGGTTGTACTCCGGCACGAACGCCTGGTCGTACTTCCCGAACGGGTACGGGTAGTCGAAGTTGTCGTGGAAGAAGTCCAGGCCCTGCTTGGTGATCAGGAAGACGTCGTCGGCGTCGAAGTGCTTGGCGAGCCCCTTGCGGCACATCGCGCCGAGCGGGATCTCCAGCGTCGTGCCGTCCTCGAAGGTCCGGCTGTAGGAGTCCGTCACGTAGTGGTAGGGACCGGCGACGACCGCCGTGATGTACGTGGAGATCGGCTTCGTCTCCGCGAACCGCCACACCCCGCCCTCGCGGGACTCCTCCGCGCCGTTGCTCCACACCGTCCACTCCGCGGGCGCCGTCACCCGGAAGCGGTACGGGGCCTTGAGGTCGGGCTGCTCGAAGTTGGCGAAGACGCGGCGCGCGTCCGCCGGCTCGTACTGGGTGTAGAGGTAGACCTCGCCGTCCTCCGGGTCGACGAAGCGGTGCATGCCCTCGCCGGTACGGCTGTACGCGCACTGCGCGTCGACCACCAGGACGTGCTCGCCCTCCGACAGGTCCGCCAGCGTCACCCGCGCCCCGTCGAACACGGCGGCCGGGTCCAGCTCGGCACCGTCCAGCGTCACCGCGCTGACGGACGGGGCGATCAGGTCCGCGAAGGTGGACGCGCCGCCGCGCCGCGTGCGGAACCGGATCGTCGTCACCGAGCGGAAGGTCAGCGGGCCATGGGCCCGCTCGTCCCGGCCGGGGTCGCCGACCGCCGAACGGACGTCGAGTTCGACGTCGTAACCGTCGACGGTCAGCAGCTCCGCTCGCTCGCGGGCCTCGTCGCGGGACAGGTTCTCGCCGGGCACGGCACACTCCTTTGTGTCACGTTCGAATAGTTTGATCCTCGCATGCCGCCTCCCGGAGTCGCGGGCGGGAATGGCCGGAGCGTCGTCCGGTGTTCTCGCGCACGGAGCGTTCGGTCCAGTTCGAGGAGAGAGATGTCTGACAACAGCACGGCGAGCGGCAGGACCCCCGTCGACTTCTGGTTCGACCCGGTCTGCCCCTGGGCCTGGATGACCTCCCGCTGGATGCTGGAGGTGGAGAAGGTCCGCGACGTCGAGGTCCGCTGGCACGTCATGAGCCTGTCCGTGCTCAACGAGGACCGGATCGACGAGCTGCCGGAGGAGTACCGCGACATGCTGGAGAACAAGGCGTGGGGCCCGGTACGGGTCGTCGTCGCCGCCCAGCAGAAGCACGGCGACGAGGTGGTCGGCCCGCTCTACACCGCGCTCGGCACCCGCATCCACAACCGGGGCGAGGGCGTCACCCCCGAGGCCGTCGAGGCCGCGCTGAAGGACGTCGGCCTGCCCGTCGAACTGGCCGCGTACGCGGACTCCGACGCCTACGACACCGAACTGCGCGCCTCCCACCGGGAGGGCATCGAGAAGGTGGGCCAGGAGGTCGGCACGCCGGTCATCGCCGTACCCGGCCCGGACGGCGGACAGATCGCCTTCTTCGGCCCGGTCGTCACCCCCGCGCCCAAGGGCGAGGAGGCCGCGAAGCTCTGGGACGGCACCCTGATGGTCGCCTCCATCCCCGGCTTCTACGAGATCAAGCGCACCCGTACCCAGGGCCCGATCTTCGACTGAGCACCCCGACGCGGGGGTCCGGCCGTCTTCGGGCCCGACCCCCGCGCCCTTGTGACGCCACCGTGACGCGATATGTGACCTGGCGCACAGCACCTCCCGGTGCGCTTTGATCTTCTGGACGGATGCGCCCCGCCCCCGTCCTCGCCCTGTGTGCCGCCCTCGCGAGCACCGCGCTGCTCACCGGCTGCGGGAAGGAGACGGCCGCCGGGGCCTCGCCCGCCGCCACCTGCGCCTCCCTCGCCCCGGTCCCCGACCCGGCCGGCCGGACCTGGGACGACGTCCGGGTCATCAGCGGCAAGTGCGGGCCCTCCGGCGCCCCCTCCACCGGGTTCGAGGTCACCAACAACGACGACGAACCGCTGACCTACACCATCACCTTCACCCTGGTGAACGGCTTCGGCGAGGCCATGGACAGCGTCACGCGCACCGTCGAGGCGGTGAAGCCCGGCCAGACCGTGCGCCGCCCCCTCGACACGGACGAAGGACCCGGCTCCGCGCGCGGCCACCGGGCCCGGATCACCAAGGTCCGCGCCGTCCCGGCGAACGGGGCGCCCGGCGGGACGGACGCCTGCCCGCCCTCCGGGGTCCGCATCACCAACGACAAGGGCGACGCCGCGATGGGCCTGCGCGTCGTCGGCATCCACCTGGTCAACTGCTCCACCGCCGACTACCGCCTGAACGGCTACCCCGCGCTGCGGCTCCTGGGCGAGGACCGCGAGCCGGTGACCGGCGTGGACATCCTGCGCGGCACCGACAAGATCTCCACCGGGATCGGCGGCGACCCCTCGCCCCGCCCCGTCACACTGCGGCCCGGCGAGAGCGCCTACGCCAACCTCGCCTGGCGCAACACCACCACGGCCGGCGACCCGGTCGACGCCCCCTACGTCGAGGTCACCGCCAGGCCCGGCGCCGAACCGGTGACCGTCACCCCGGAACTGGACCTCGGGACCACCGGCCGGCTCGGCGTCGGCCCGTGGACGAAGACCCCGAAGGACCAGCAGCCGCGACCGGACCAGCGGCCGGGCGCCTCTCAGGAGTAGAAGTCGCGCTGCCAGCGGTGCTTCGCCAGCACCGCCAACTGCTCGGCGGTCAGCGGACGTCCGTCGCCGACGGCGGTGTTGCGCTCCACGTTGCGCACGCTGCGCATGCCCGGGATGACGGTGGAGACGGCCGGGTGGCTCAGGACGAACCGCAGCGCGTGCTCGGCGATCTCGTCCTGCCCGATGCCCAGGTCCGCGACGATCGCCGCGACGCGCCGCTCGACCTCGGCCGGGCGGTCGTCGCGGAAGTAGCGGTTGCGCCAGTCGCCCTCGGGGAACGTCGTGTCCGCGGTGATCCGGCCGGTCAGCCCGCCCTCGTCCAGCGCGACCCGCACGACGACCCCGACCCCGTACTCCTGGCAGGCCGGCAGCAGCGCGTCGGCGGGGGACTGGTCGAACACGTTGTAGATGACCTGCACGCTGTCCACCGCGCCGCTGCGCACCAGTGCGAGGGCGCTGTCGGGCGCGTGGTCGTTGACGGAGACCCCGAACAGCCGGATCTTGCCCTCCCGCTTCAGCGCGGCGACCGTCTCCAGCCAGTCCCCGCGCCCCAGCCACTCGTCGTTCCAGACGTGGAACTGGAGCACGTCGAAGTGGTCGAGGCCGGAGGCGGCAAGGCTGGTCTCCAGGCTGGCGCGGATGTGCTCGCCGGGGAACGCGTCCGCCGGGTCCGTGCCGTCGGCCGCCGGCCACACCCCGTTCTTCGGCGGCACCTTGGTCGCGACGAGCACCCCGTCACCGGCCCGCGCGCGCACGACCTCTCCGACGATGCGCTCGCTCTCGCCGTAGCCGCGCGCCGTGTCGATCAGGTTCACGCCGAGGTCGACGGCCCGGTTCAGGGCGCGCAGCGACTCGTCCCGACTCGCCCCCACCCAGCTCGACTCGCCGATGCCCCAGGCTCCGTAGCCGATCTCCGACACCGAAAGTCCGCTGCGTCCCAGCTCGCGGTAGCGCACAGTCATCCTCCACGTCGTCGTCCCGTTCACGGGGAACATCGGCACGACGATAGGAGAGCGGGCCGCGCGCGGCAGCCGGTTTTACGGGGGGTTCAGCCGGCCACCGCGCTGTGCACGGCGACCGGGTCGCCGACCCGCACCACGCCCTCGCGGACCACCGCGTTCTTCGTGCCGAAGCTGAGCTTGTTGCCGTACTCCGGCTCCTTACGGTACGTGGCCATCGTGCGCACCGGCTCCGGGCCCGCGCGGAGGCCGGTGCGCTGGTCCACGAGCGGGACGTTGCACCGCAGCGCCCGTACCGAGTAGGCGAGTTCGGCGGTGCCCACGGTCATCCCGGCCACCCGGTCCTCGAAGTGCGGTTCGCCGTCGCCGGCCAGCACGATGTTGGGCCGGAAGCGGTTCATGGGGACGGGCGCGGCGTCGCCCCGCTCCGCGATGCGGGCGTTGAGCCCGGCCAGCGAGGCCGTCGAGGTGACCAGGACCGCGTGCGCGTCGGCGAAGTTGACCTTGCCGGGGGTCTCGCCCCAGCCGTCGCGGTCGAAGCCGGGGACCACCCGTACCAGCCGGGACGCGGCCCCGAGCGCCTCGGAGAACCACTCCGCCGCCGCGTCGCCCTGGTCCGCGGCGGGCCCGAGGGCCTTGCCGAACATGCTGACCTCGCGGCGCGGCCCGTCCGGGTCGACGTCCAGGCGCAGTGTTCCGGGCCCCTCGGCGGACAGGGCGAGGGCCGCACCCGAGTCCAGGACGCGGACGCCGATCGCCGCCATCGCGGGGTGGGTGCGCTGGCTGCGGAACGCGCCGTCGGCCGCGGCGACCACCATGAACGTCCGGTCGTGGGCGAGGCCGGTGACGGTGACGCGGGCGGAGTCCACCGAGGTTCCGGCACAGCCCTTGACCGGGTAGTGGACCAACTCGTGGACGGTGACGGTCATGAAGTGCTCCTCATGGCAGACATCATGGCAGCCGCCGGGGCAACAAGGAGGGCCCCCGTCCGTCACGTCCGGGCGGGGGCCTCCTCTTCAACCGCCTGCCAGGTGAAGGGTGAGAAGACGATCACGAGGCAGGACGTTCGGGGTGCCCGGTCAGGGGGCGAGCAGCAGGACGTCCGCGCGCTCCTTGGCGGCGGCGTAGCGCCTGGCCACGTCCTGCCAGTTGACGACGGCCCACATCGCCTCGATGAAGTCGACCTTCTGGTTCTTGTACTGGAGGTAGAAGGCGTGCTCCCAGGCGTCGAACACCAGGATCGGCGTGGAGCCCTGGCCGACGTTGCCCTGGTGGTCGTAGACCTGCTCGACGATCAGCTTGCCGCTGACCGGCTCGTAGGCGAGGACGCCCCAGCCGGAGCCCTGGGTGGTGGCCGCCGCCTTCGTCAGCTGGGACTTGAAGCCGGCGAACGAGCCGAAGGACTCGGTGATCGCGTCCGCGAGGTCGCCGACGCCGTCCGCCGCGAGGGGCTCGCCGCCGCCGTCACCGGTCATGTTGTGCCAGTAGATGGAGTGCAGGATGTGGCCGGACAGGTGGAAGGCGAGGTTCTTCTGGAGGCCGTTGATCGCTCCCCACGCCTCCTTGTCGCGCGCCTCCTCCAGCTGCTCCAGGGTGTCGTTGGCGCCCTTCACATAGGCGGCGTGGTGCTTGTCGTGGTGCAGCTCGATGATCTGCGGATTGATGACCGGTTCGAGCGCGGCGTAGTCGTACGGGAGTTCCGGGAGCGTGTACGTGGCCATTGGTTTCGAACCCTCCAACTGCTGACAAGTTGTTATTGCAACCTCTATGCAAGAGCAGGCTAACAGCAAAAGTGCCGAACTCCGGGTCGGTCCTTGGGCTTAGGCCCCCGTCCCGGCGTGTCGCGCTTTTGGAGGGAGTGCACAGTCACGGACCCGCGCCCCTCCCCGGGCCGGAGCTGCGGAAACCATCCCCACCTTCGTGACCAGCGTCACCCCCCGCGGTGATTGCGCTGCTGCTCTTGTATGAATTCCACCAACGGCCCAACCGCCGCTTTGTGGGCCGCCGATGGTGATCGAGCACGGCTCAGTCGGCTAACGTCACGATCAGTCCGTCCCCAGCCGTCCCACCCTCACCCCGCGGAGTCCCCGATGAGCACTGCTGCCGCCCCCGCCCGCACCGGAGCGGTCCTCGCCGATCTGCTCCCCGCCGCTCGGCACCGCTACGCCGTGGACGCCGCGCTGGTGCTCGGTGGCGCCGCGCTCACCGGCATAGCCGCCCAGATCGCCGTGCCCGTCCCCGGCTCCCCGGTCCCGGTCACCGGCCAGACCTTCGCGGCCCTCCTCGTCGGCACCGCGCTCGGCGCCCGCCGGGGCTTCCTCTCCCTCGCCGTGTACACGCTCGTCGGCATGGCGGGCATGCCGTGGTTCTCGGCCGGCAGCTCCGGCGCCGGCGGCGCCTCCTTCGGCTACGTCCTCGGCATGCTCCTGGCCGCCACCGTCGTCGGCGGCCTCGCCCGGCGCGGCGGCGACCGCTCGGTCCTGCGCACCGCCGGGACGATGGTCCTCGGCTCCGCGCTCATCTACGCGGTCGGCGTGCCCTACCTCGCCCTGTCCACCGGCATGTCGGCGAGCGCGGCGATCGCCGCGGGCCTGACGCCGTTCCTGCTCGGCGACGCGCTGAAGGCAGCCCTCGCCATGGGCGCGCTGCCGGCCGCCTGGAAGCTCCTGGGCCGCCGCGGCTGACCCGTACGGACTCACCGAGAGGCCCGCCGGACCCCCGGCGGGCCTCTTCGCGTCCCTGCCCGCCTTCGGGCACGCCGCCCCCCGTCGTCGGCGGCCCCGCGCCGCACGTGCCACACTCCTCCCATGCGCGTGTACCTCGGATCGGACCATGCCGGTTACGAACTCAAGAACCACCTCGTCGAGTGGCTCACGGCTCAGGGCCACGAAGCCGTCGACTGCGGCCCCCACGTCTACGACGCCCAGGACGACTACCCGCCGTTCTGCCTCCGGGCCGCCGAGAAGACGGCCGCCGACCCGGACAGCCTCGGCATCGTGATCGGCGGCTCCGGCAACGGCGAGCAGATCGCGGCCAACAAGGTCAAGGGCGTCCGCGCCGCGCTCGCCTGGAGCGAGCAGACCGCCGCCCTCGGCCGCGAGCACAACAACGCCAACGTGATCTCCATCGGCGGCCGGATGCACACCGTCGAGGAGTCCACCAAGTTCGTCGAGATCTTCCTCGCCACCCCGTACTCCGGCGAGGAGCGGCACACCCGCCGCATCGACATGCTCACCGCCTACGAGAACACCGGCGAACTCCCCCCGATCCCCGCCCACCACCCCCAGCAGGGCTGACCGACTCCCTGTGCCGCCGGTCCGCCCGGCGGCACAGCCATGTCCGGACCCCGCACCAGCCAGGAGACCCGCCACCGTGCCCGAGGGACACACGATCCACCGCCTCGCCGCGGACCACCGCGAGCGCTTCGCCGGCCGGCCGGTCCGGGCGAGCAGCCCGCAGGGCAAGTTCACGGACAGCGCCGCCCTGCTCGACGGACAGGTCCTCGACACCGCCGACGCCCACGGCAAGCACCTCTTCCTCGGCTTCGGGGACACCGGCTGGGTCCACATCCACCTCGGCCTGTTCGGCAAACTGGGCTTCGGTACGGTGCCGGCCCCGCCGCCCACCGACACCGTCCGGCTGCGCCTGCTCAACGACGCCCACCACGCCGACCTGCGCGGCCCCACCACCTGCGCCCTGATCACCGACGCCGAGAAGGCCGCGATACACGACCGGCTCGGCCCCGACCCGCTGCGCGACGGCGAGGACGGCGAACGGGCCTGGCAGCGGATCTCCCGCAGCCGGATCACCGTCGCCGCCCTGCTGATGGACCAGAAGGTCATCGCGGGCGTCGGCAACGTCTACCGCGCCGAAGTGCTCTTCCGGCACGGCATCGACCCCTACCGCGCGGGCCGGGACCTCACCCGCCGCGAGTGGGACGCGATCTGGGCGGACCTGTGCGCACTGATGCGCGAGGGCGTACGCCACAACCGCATCGACACCGTCCGCCCCGAGCACCTGCCCGAGGCCATGGGCCGCCCGCCGCGCGTCGACGACCACGGCGGCGAGGTGTACGTCTACCGGCGCGCCCGCCAGGCCTGCCACATCTGCGGCACCGAGATCCGCACCGCCGATCTCGCCGCCCGCAACCTCTTCTGGTGCCCCGGCTGCCAGACCGCGTGACACCTCTCGCCTACCCGCCGGTACGACACCCGGCGGGCCGTTTTCGAACGCATTGTCATGGGGTCCCCCTGCACCGGAGGCCGCCGGGTGGATAAGGTCCCCGCAATGGCCCGACGCGCAGGAACAGAGACGTACCCGGCCCGATTGCGGAAATCGGCGCGCCGGGTCTACGGCACGCTGCGCCGGTCCGGGGTCGACTACTTCCGCGGCGACGGCTCCGACTGGGTCGCCCTGGCCGGCCTGATGCTCGTCATCCCGGTCATCACCGCCTGCACCCTGCTCGACCCGGTCTGGTGCGCGCCCACCATGCTCGTCCTGCCGATCGTCGCGGGCGGGCTGCTGCTGCGCCCCGCCAGCCTCCTCGGCCTCTACGCGGCGTCCGCCGCCGCCCTCATCGTCGAGTCCGTCCGGCTCGGCCCCTACGAGGACGGCCCGGCCGGAGTCACCCCCGGCACCGTGCTCACCGTCGCGGCCTGCGGATTCTTCGGGCTGATCCTCGCCCAGTTCCGGGCCCGCGTCGGGGTGCCCTGGCGGCGCGGCGGCACCATGCTCTTCGACCTGCGCGAACGCATCCGGGTCCAGAGCTCGCTGCCCCGCCTCCCGCACGGCTGGCACCGCGAGATGGCGCTGCGCCCGGCGGGCGGGCAGTCCTTCTCCGGCGACTTCGTCGTCGCGGCGCGCACCCAGGGCGGAAGCACCCTGGAAGCCGTCCTGACCGACGTCTCCGGCAAGGGCATGGACGCGGGCTCCCGCGCCCTGCTGCTGTCCGGCGCCTTCGGCGGGCTCCTCGGCTCGCTGCCGCCGCACGGCTTCCTGCCCGCCGCCAACGGCTATCTGCTCCGCCAGGACTGGGACGAGGGCTTCGCCACCTCCATCCACCTCGTCCTGGACCTGGAGACCGGCGACTACGAACTCCTCTCGGCGGGCCATCCGCCGGCCCTCCAGCTCCACGCCGGCAGCGGCCAGTGGGAGGAGAAGGCGGCGGAGGGCCCGCTGCTCGGGGTGTACGACGGCGCCGAGTTCGACGCCGTCAAGGGCCATCTCGCCCCCGGCGACGTGCTGATGCTGTTCACCGACGGGCTGGTCGAGGCCGCCGACCGGGACATCGCGGAGGGCATCGACCGGCTGACCGGCGAGGCCGACCGCTATGTGAGCACCGGCTTCGAGGGCGCCGCCTGGCACCTGATCGAAGCCTGCGCCAAGGACGTCAACGACGACCGGGCCCTGCTGCTCCTGTCACGCACGTCCTGAACCGGTCCGGGCCGGCTCGGGGAGCGCCGGCTCGCTTCGGCCCGGCAGGATGCGGGCCAGCCAGTGCGAGCGCCCGGCCGCCAGCGGGGAGAGGACCGCGAGGACCAGGACGTAGCCCGCGATGAACGGGGAGAGCCGTTCGTTCAGCCCGGCACCGGCCGCCATCGTGGCGAGGATCAGCGCGAATTCGCCGCGCGCCACCAGGGTGGTGGCGATCTTCGCGGCGGCCTGCGGGCCGAACGCGTACACCCTGGCCGTGGCGATACCGGAGAGGATGTTCATCGCGAGGGTGATCGCGACGGCGGCCAGCACCGGCCACAGCACGGTCGGCAGGTCGCCGGGGTCGATGGAGAGACCGAAGGCGAAGAAGAAGATCGCGCCGAACGCGTCCCGCAGGGGGTGCACCAGCGTGCGGATGCGGTCGCCCGACGACGTGTTGCCGAGCATCAGCCCCACCATGAAGGCGCCGATCGCGTCCGCGACGCCGAACCAGTCCGAGATCCCGGCCACCAGGACGGCGGCCCCCAGGAACGAGATGACGAGGAGTTCGTCGTCCCGCGTGTTGATCAGCCTGCCGATCAGCCGGGTGCCGTAGCGGGCGGCCAGGGCGAGCACGAGCAGGAAGCCGAACGCCTTGCTCCCGTCCGTCACCGCCGCGCCGAGGCTGTCCGCGCCGGACAGGACGGGCTGGAGGGCGGCCAGGTACAGGGCGAGGAAGATGTCGTCGACCACGATGATGCCGAGGATCGGCCGGGTCTCCGGATCGCCGAGCCTGCCCAGGTCGACCAGGACTTTGGTGACGATGGCCGACGAGGAGATGCCGATCACGCCGGCGAGCACCAGCGCCTCGGCCGTGCCCCAGCCCACCGCGAAGCCGAAGCCGAGCCCGGCACCCACGTTCAGGATGAGGTAGACGGTCCCGGCGACCACCATCTTGCGGCCGCCGGTCTTGAGATCGTCCAGATGGAACTCGAGCCCCAGGTAGAAGAGGAGCAGCACCAGGCCGAGCGCGGAGAGCATCTCCAGCTCGTGCGGATCGGCGACGAGGACGATGCCGGGAGTGTGCGGGCCGAGGAGAATCCCGGCCAGGATGAACAGGGGGATCGTCGGCAGCCCGATGCGGCGGCCGACGCGGGCGAGGACGGCGGCGGCGAGGAAGGCGCCGCCCATGGCGATGAGTGTGTCTGCGTGTCCGATGAGCCTGGCCTTTCAAGAGGTCAAGAAAAGGTCAAGGGGGAGTCATCGGTTAGTTTACCGAACAATTGACGTTGCAACTGTCGAGTGCGCGTACGGGCCGTACTCCGGGCCCGCAAACGGGCGTACGGGCCGTACTCCGGGCCCGCCCGAGGGCCTAGAGTCCTCGCCATGACGCCTCCCCGCTTGACGCTCACCGAGATCGAGGCCCTGGCCCGCGCCGCCCATGCCGGTCAGCGGGACAAGGCCGGGCGGCCCTACGCCGAACACCTCGCCGCCGTCGCGGAGGGCGTCCGGGCCAGGGGCGGCAGCGAGGCGCAGATCGCCGCGGCCTGGCTGCACGACGCCGTGGAGGACGACGCGCTGTCCGCCGAGTGGCTGGCCGGGGCCGCGCTGCCGGAGGAGGTCAAGGACATGGTCCTCGCGGTCACCAAGCGGGCGGGGGAGGAGCCGGAGGCGTACAGCCGGCGCATCCTCGCGACCCCCGGCGCCCTGCTCGTCAAGGAGGCGGACCTCGCCCACAACGCCGACCCGGCCCGCCTCGCGGTGCTGGAGCCGGCCGTGCGTACCCGGCTGACCGCGAAGTATGCGCGGATGCGTGGGCTGTTGGGGCTCACCGCACCGCAGGAGCCCCTCGAACGACGGGATTGAGCCAACACCGGCCCGGCACGACGAAAGCCCGGCCGCACGGGGCCGGGCTTCGTCGTACGCGTACGCGGAAGGATCAGATCCTGGCGGAGTCCCGGCGGAACGCCCAGTCCATGTCGGGCTCGGTCACACAGCGCAGGGCCCGCCGCACCGGCGGGGTGCACAGCAGGGTGACGGCGGTGGCCGCGACCGCGGTCACGACGACCAGGCCGGTCGGCGAGACCAGCCACGCGTGGTCGTCGAAGACGCCCGCGTAGTCGGCGCCCTTCACCAGGAAGCCGTGCAGCAGATAGCCGCAGATCGTGCCCGCGCCGAGCACCGTGAACCACATGTGGCGGCGCGGCACCAGGGCCAGGAACCCGGCCGTCAGCAGCGTCGCGCAGCAGAACATCGCCAGCGTCATGACCGCGCCCGACCACCACGGCGCCCCCATCTCCTGGGCGCTGGAGTCGCGCAGGAACCAGCCCAGCTGCATCCGGGGCGCCGCCCAGTACGCGACGACCAGGGCGCAGGCGAACAGGGGGAGAGCCATCAGCCGGGCCTCGCGGCGGCGGACCAGCTCGAAGTGCTCCGGCTTCAGCTGGAGTCCGAGGACGAAGAAGGGCAGGAACTGCAGGACGCGCGGCAGATCGAGGTCCCGGCCGATGCTGGGGGAGACCGACGCGAGCACGGCGATCACGAGCGAAACGGCCAGCGGATGGCGGAGATTGCGCCACACCGGGGTGGTGAGCCGCCAGATGAACAGGGCGGCCAGGAACCAGGTCAGATACCAGGGGTCCAGCAGGCTGACGGGGGCGCCCGGCACGTCGTTGGCGTACCGGCGGAACAGCGAGTACGCCGTCTCGAACACCACATAGGGCACGGCGATGCCGGTGATCAGCCGCTTCACCTTGGCGGGGGTCAGGTCGAACGACCGGGAGAAATAGCCCGAGATGAGGATGAAGGCGGGCATGTGGAATGTGTAGACCACCATGTACAGCGCACGGGCGGTCCGGCTCCCGTCCATGACCGGAACCCAGGAATGCGCCACCGCGACGAGCACGATGGCGAGGTACTTGGCGTTGTCGAAGTGGGCGTCGCGCTTCCTGCCCGCATCCTCCCGCGCAGGGCGTCTGACCTCCGCACCCTCGGTCACCGGGGGGAGTGCGGTCCTCTGCATTGCGTTCGGAGCGTGGAACATCTCAGGCACCCTAGACGTCTCGATTGGCATCCGTAAAACCGCGGTCGAATAGCGCGTCTTCCCTTCATATCAAATGCCAAACTCATGGGCTGTGACCGGTTTGACCCGCTTTATGTCCCCCAAAAGGGGTAAACCATCAGCCAGTTGATGGAAGTGAATTACCTCGCTTTCGGCGTCGAATTCCCCTGTGAATAAACTGTGTGGATACAGAAACGATCATCGTCGCCGGGTGTTCCGAAGTGCGGTTATGCGGCCGGGACGGCTCCGGAGCGGCTCCGGGGCGGCTCCGGAGCCGGTTGGGCGCATGGAGGGGTGCGCGGGGCGCAGGATGGCGCGATATCGACAGGTCGATACGTCACCCGGCAGCAGGCCGGGGGGAGTTGGTGGCACGATGGGAGCGACGGAGGGTGCACGGCCGCACATCTCCGGGCCGGCAAGGCGGACCGACCGAGGGTGTGAGCAGACGTGGCCATTTCGCTGTCAGTGGTGCTTCTGTTGGGGATCGTCCTCGTGGTCATGATCCGCAGCGGGTCCATCAAGACCGGCCCCGCGGTGGTCGCGGCGCTCTTCGGCTTCTTCCTGGCGCCCACGGGCATGGGCCCGTCGATCAACCGCTTCATGAACTCGATCATCGAGTCCGTCGGCCAGATCAACTTCTGAGGCCGCACCGGCGGCCCCCGGGCACCACGCGGAAGGGCCCGGTCTCTCGGAGACCGGGCCCTTCGCGATGGAGCGGGCGACGGGAATCGAACCCGCGTAGCTAGTTTGGAAGACTAGGGCTCTACCATTGAGCTACGCCCGCACTGCGCGCACCGCAGGTCTCGGCGACCGCGGCACGACAAGCATCGTAGCGGGTCACGGGCGCTGTCCGCACACTCCGTACGAGACCGCCCGGCACCCTTGGCGGAAGCCCGGCGCGAGCCGCGCCCCGACCGGCCCGTGGAAAGCTGCCGGCCCGGCGCTCCGCTCCATGTACCCTACGTGTCGCACCGACGGGGTGTGGCGCAGCTTGGTAGCGCGTCCGCTTTGGGAGCGGAAGGTCGTCGGTTCGAATCCGGCCACCCCGACCACCGGCAAGATCGCGTTGCGGGAGTTCTCCCCCTTGCCGTTACTATGCAAAATGCGTGCCCGTGTGTCTGATGTACCGGGCTCGGTCCGCGAAGCCGCCCCAGGTGCGGCGGAGCAGAACCCCAAGAAGTCAGCCACCAAGGAGACCGAACCGTGAAGAGCGCCGTGGAGACCCTGAACCCGACCCGGGTTCGGCTCAGCATCGAGGTGCCCTTCGAGGAGCTCAAGGACAGCCTCGACGCGGCGTACAAGAAGATCAACCAGCAGGTCACGGTGAAGGGGTTCCGCAAGGGCAAGATCCCCAGCCGGGTCATCGACCAGCGGTTCGGCCGCGGCGCCGTGCTGGAGGAGGCCGTCAACGACGCGCTCCCGAAGTTCTACACCGAGGCCGTCAACGAGGGTGAGCTGAACGTCCTCGGCCAGCCCGAGGTCGACATCACCGAGCTGAAGGACGGCGAGCTGCTGGCCTTCACCGCCGAGGTGGACGTGCGCCCCGAGATCGAGATCCCGGACTACTCCGGCATCGAGGTCACCGTCGACGCCATCGAGGTCACCGACGAGGACGTCGAGAAGGCCGTCGAGCAGCTGCGCAACCGCTTCGCCTCCACCAACCCGGTCGAGCGCGCCGCCGCCGAGGGCGACGTCGTCACGATCGACCTGCAGGCCAAGGTGGACGGCGAGGTCCTGGAGGACGGCGTGGCCGAGGGTGTCTCGTACACCATCGGTTCCGGTGAGCTCCTGGAGGGCATCGACGAGGCCGTGACCGGTCTGGAGGCCGGTGGCGAGGCCACCTTCACCTCGCAGCTCAAGGGCGGCTCCGCCGAGGGCAAGGACGCCGAGGTCACCGTCAAGGTCACCGCCGTCGCCGCCCGCGAGCTCCCCGAGCTGGACGACGACTTCGCGCAGATGGCCAGCGAGTTCGACACGCTGGAGGAGCTGAAGGCCGACAGCCGCAGCCGCCTGGAGAACACCAAGCAGTACGACCAGGCCACCCAGGCCCAGGAGCGCGTCCTGGAGGAGCTGCTCAAGCTCGCCGAGGTCCCGATCCCGGAGAAGCTGCTCGCGGACGAGATCCAGACCCGCAAGCACAACCTGGAGCACCACCAGCTCGGTCAGATGGGGCTCACCCTCGACAAGTACCTGGAGATCCAGGGCAAGACCGCCGAGGAGTTCGAGGCCGAGACCTCCGAGCAGGCCGTCAAGGGCATCAAGACCCAGTTCATCCTGGACGAGCTCGTCAACAAGGAGAAGCTGAACGTCAACCAGGAGGAGCTCACCGAGCACCTCATGCGGCGTGCCGCCTCCTCCGGCATGAGCCCGGACCAGTTCGCCCAGGCCGTCGTCGAGGGCGGCCAGGTGCCGATGCTCGTCGGCGAGGTCGCCCGCGGCAAGGCGCTCGCCGTCGTCGTCGAGGCCGCCAAGGTCGTCGACACCAACGGTGAGGTCGTCGAGCTGGAGGACGAGGAGGAGGAGGCCGCGGAGACCACCGAGGCCGCCGCCGACGCCACCGAGGCCGACGCCGCCGCGGAGAAGACCGAGGCCTGAGCCTCGCACCGACCCCGTACGACGGGCTCCGGACGCCATCGCGTCCGGAGCCCGTCGGCGTACCGGCGGACGATTCGCCACAACCCGCGTACCGGCTGCGGACCTTGCGCTCCCAGCGAACAGTCGCGGAAGCGGGATGGCGTTGTTCCACCTGCGCGTTAGGGTCCATGAAGAGGAAGGGTCGGGTAGTCCCGGCCCACCCGGTACGAAGACGCTGAGACGGCCGGAGCCGTCAGAGACGAGCAGGTGGATACGTGACGAATCTGATGCCCTACGCCGCCGGAGAGCCGTCCCTCGGTGGTGGCCTCGGTGACCAGGTCTACAGCCGGCTGCTCGGCGAACGCATCATCTTCCTCGGCCAGCAGGTGGACGATGAGATCGCCAACAAGATCACCGCGCAGCTGCTCCTCCTCGCGGCCGAGCCCGAGAAGGACATCTACCTCTACATCAACAGCCCCGGCGGCTCGGTGACGGCCGGCATGGCGGTCTACGACACCATGCAGTACATCCCGAACGACGTGGTCACCATCGGCATGGGTATGGCGGCCTCGATGGGCCAGTTCCTGCTCACCGGCGGCACCGCCGGCAAGCGCTTCGCGCTCCCGAACACCGACATCCTCATGCACCAGGGCTCGGCCGGCATCGGCGGTACGGCCTCGGACATCAAGATCCAGGCCCAGTACCTGCTGCGCACCAAGCAGCGCATGGCGGAGATCACCGCCCGCCACTCCGGCCAGACCGTGGAGACGATCATCCGCGACGGCGACCGCGACCGCTGGTACACCGCGGAGGAGGCCAAGGAGTACGGCCTCATCGACGAGATCATCTCGATCGCATCGGGCGTTCCGGGCGGCGGCGGCACCGGCGCCTGATCCGGCCCTCCCGGACGGCGCCCCACCGCACCGCGCATCTCTCGTACGCCGAGACACCCAGCCACAGAACGCCACCAGGATGGTGAACACCCACATGAACAACTTCCCCGGCGCCTCCGCGAGCGGCCTCTACACGGGCCCGCAGGTGGACAACCGCTACATCGTCCCGCGCTTCGTGGAGCGCACCTCGCAGGGCGTGCGCGAGTACGACCCGTACGCGAAGCTCTTCGAGGAGCGCGTGATCTTCCTCGGCGTGCAGATCGACGACGCCTCCGCCAACGACGTCATGGCGCAGCTGCTGTGCCTGGAGTCGATGGACCCGGACCGGGACATCTCCATCTACATCAACAGCCCCGGCGGCTCGTTCACGGCGCTCACCGCGATCTACGACACGATGCAGTTCGTGAAGCCGGACATCCAGACGGTCTGCATGGGCCAGGCCGCCTCCGCCGCCGCCGTGCTGCTCGCCGCGGGCACGCCGGGCAAGCGCATGGCGCTGCCGAACGCCCGTGTGCTGATCCACCAGCCGTCCTCGCAGACCGGCCGCGAGCAGCTCTCCGACCTGGAGATCGCCGCCAACGAGATCCTGCGCATGCGGACCCAGCTGGAGGAGCTGCTCGCCAAGCACTCCACCACGCCGCTGGACAAGATCCGCGACGACATCGAGCGCGACAAGATCCTCACCGCCGAGGACGCCCTCGCCTACGGCCTCGTCGACCAGATCGTGTCGACGCGCAAGAGCGCGTCCGGAGCGCTCGCCTGACCTGCGCCGCTTCCCCTTGGCACGGCGGCGACACCCGGCTCCGGCCGTGTGAACCGTGCCAAGGGGGGCCCGAATGGGGGGCCAGGCAAGGTACCGTCGACTAGAGGCACAGGAGCCGCTGAACCAGGCGTCTCCCAGGCGAAGGGGAAGCACCTCGTGGCACGCATCGGTGATGGCGGCGACCTGCTCAAGTGCTCGTTCTGCGGAAAGAGCCAGAAGCAGGTGAAGAAGCTCATCGCGGGTCCCGGTGTGTACATCTGCGACGAGTGCATCGATCTCTGCAACGAGATCATCGAGGAGGAGCTCGCCGAGACGAGCGAGGTCCGCTGGGAAGAGCTTCCCAAGCCGCGCGAGATCTACGAGTTCCTCGAGGGGTACGTCGTCGGGCAGGAGCCCGCGAAGAAGGCCCTCTCGGTCGCTGTGTACAACCACTACAAGCGGGTCCAGGCCGGTGAGAACGGCGGCGGGAACAACCGCGAGGACGCGATCGAGCTCGCCAAGTCCAACATTCTGCTGCTGGGCCCCACCGGCTCCGGCAAGACTCTCCTCGCGCAGACGCTGGCCCGCATGCTCAACGTCCCGTTCGCCATCGCGGACGCGACGGCGCTGACGGAGGCCGGCTACGTCGGCGAGGACGTCGAGAACATCCTGCTGAAGCTGATCCAGGCCGCCGACTACGACGTCAAGAAGGCCGAGACCGGGATCATCTACATCGACGAGATCGACAAGGTCGCCCGCAAGAGCGAGAACCCGTCGATCACGCGAGACGTCTCCGGCGAGGGCGTCCAGCAGGCCCTGCTCAAGATCCTGGAGGGCACCACCGCCTCCGTACCGCCGCAGGGCGGCCGCAAGCACCCGCACCAGGAGTTCATCCAGATCGACACGACGAACGTCCTGTTCATCGTGGGCGGCGCCTTCTCCGGCCTGGAGAGGATCATCGAGTCGCGGGCCGGCGCCAAGGGCATCGGCTTCGGCGCCACGATCCGCTCCAAGCGGGAGATCCAGGCGAGCGACCAGTTCCAGGAGGTCATGCCGGAGGACCTGGTGAAGTTCGGGATGATCCCCGAGTTCATCGGCCGCCTCCCCGTCCTGACCTCGGTCCACAACCTGGACCGCGAGGCGCTGCTCCAGATCCTCGTCGAGCCGCGCAACGCCCTGGTCAAGCAGTACCAGCGGCTGTTCGAACTCGACGGCGTGGAGCTGGACTTCGAGCGCGGCGCGCTGGAGGCCATCGCCGACCAGGCGATCCTGCGCCAGACCGGCGCGCGCGGCCTGCGCGCGATCATGGAGGAGGTCCTCCAGTCGGTGATGTACGAGGTCCCCTCCCGCAAGGACGTCGCCCGCGTGGTGATCACCGCCGACGTGGTCCGCAACAACGTCAACCCCACCCTGGTCCCGCGCGAGCCGCGCACGATCGGCAAGGGCGACGACGGCCGCCACGAGAAGTCCGCGTAGCGCGGCGCGGCAGACGTACGTACGCGAAGGGGCGCCCGGCCGGTTCATCCGGCCGGGCGCCCCTTCGCGTACGTACGTCGCGGGAACCATGAAGCGGTAACGATCAAGGGCTTGTTAGCGTCAGCTTCGGAAGGGAAGGCATTGGATCGAGCCAATGATCATCCGAACTCTTGATCGATAGGCGCTGCCTTGATTCACTCTGGGTGAGCACTTTGCTACTCAAGTGATTGGAATCATCGATATGAGTCGTCTGGGCATGCGAAGGGTGGCTGTCGCCGCCGCTGTGGTGATGGCGGGCGTTGCTCTCCCGATCGCAACCGCCGGTACTGCCAGTGCGAGTCCTTCGCGATGCGTGATCTCGCTGAAGAATGATGGGTACAACGTGGGAACCAATTCCAGGGCGGCTTGCTCGCATGCGAGTTCAGGGACGGGCATGTTGAACGTTCATGCGCAGACCGAGCGCCTGCTGTGCAGGCAGATGCTTCTGAATCTCAATGTGAAGCGCGCGGATGCGGATGATGCCTGTTACTCGTACTGAGCGTAGCGAGCCCCGTTAGGGGTGTGCCCAAGGTGGCGACGGCGGCGGCGAAACGGTGTTCCGTAACGCCGCCGCACTGTCGTGGTCAGATCTTGGTGCGGGAAGTGTTGTAGAGCTTGGCGGCGAGGGCCGCCACCTCCTCCTGGGACATGGACTTGTTGGTCATGGCGGCGCCGATGTCGAAGCCGACTACGGCGCCGACCGTGCTGTAGTCGGCCCAGATGCAGACGGGCATGAGCATCTCCTTGGGGCCCTTTGCCACGCTGCCGTCGGCCTCGTCGTTGACGATCTTGAAGCTCTGGCACTTCATCAGCGCGTCCTTGAAACCGGGCGGCGTCACGCTCTCGGGCTCGCCGACGAGGGAAGGCTTGTTCTTTTTGTCCTCGTCCTCGGCAATCCCCTTCTTGGCCTGGGCGAACATGGCGTCGAGAGCCTTCGCGGGGTCGGTCACCTCTCCCCAGTTCCCGTAGACCATGAGCATCTTGGCCGTCAGCGGGTTCTTGCCAAGGTCTCCGCTCGTGTACTGGGCCTCGGCCTTGTGAGGGTCCTTGATGCCGGCGGCCTCGGCTTCGGACTTCTCCTTGCTGGTCATCTCGCCCGTGGACGACTTCGAGGCGTCCTGCTTGTAGCTGTCCACCGACTCCGGCAGGGTCAGCTTGTAGCCCTTGGTGGAGTCTGCGACATCGCTGTTGCCGCCGCCCGAGGTCAGGAAGTAGACCCCGCCGCCGATGACCGCCAAGGCCACGATGACCGCGCCCACGATCAGGCCCGTCTTCTTCTTCGCCGGGGCCGGCGGCGGGAAGCCCGGCTGCTGGCCGTAGGGCTGCTGGCCGTACGGGGGAGTGGGCGGCTGCTGGCCGTACGGGCCGGGCTGCTGGGCCGGCGGGTAACCGTAACCGGGCTGCGGCGGCTGCTGGGGCGGGACGCCCTGGGGGGCCTGCTGCGGGTAGCCGTAGCCGGGCTGGCCCTGCGGCGGCTGACCGCCGTACGGGCCCGGCTGCTGGCCGTACGGTCCGGGCTGGCCCTGCGGCGGCTGGCCACCGTACGGGCCCGGCTGGTTGTAGCTCATCTGCGGTGTCCCCTGTTCGTGAAACTTACGCGTTGCGAACATCCTGACCCAAGCCCCGCGCGCGCGGACCACCGGGAGGCACACCGTTACCGAACAAACCGGTTTCGGGTCACTCCTGTGACGGCCCTAAACTGTCCGCGTGACCGAGAATCCAACGCAGCAGCCAGCCAGCAACCCCGAACTGCCGACCCAGTACACGCCGGCCGAGGTAGAGGGGAAGCTGTACGAGCGCTGGGTAGAACGCGGTTACTTCGAGGCGGACGCCAAGAGCGACAAGCCGCCGTTCACCATCGTGATCCCGCCGCCGAACGTCACGGGCTCCCTGCACCTGGGCCACGCCTTTCAGGTGACGCTCATGGACGCTCTCACGCGCCGCAAGCGCATGCAGGGCTACGAGACGTTGTGGCTGCCCGGCATGGACCACGCGGGTATCGCCACGCAGAACAAGGTCGAGCAGCAGCTCGCCGAGGAGGGCAAGTCCCGGCACGACATCGGCCGCGAGGCGTTCGTCGCCAAGACCTGGCAGTGGAAGGAAGAGTACGGCGGCCGGATTCTCGGCCAGCTGCGCCGCCTCGGAGCCGGTCTGGACTGGTCGCGTGAGCGGTTCACCATGGACGAGGGTCTCTCCGAGGCCGTCCAGACGATCTTCAAGAACCTGTACGACGACGGGCTGATCTACCGCGCCGAGCGCATCATCAACTGGTGTCCGCGCTGTCTGACCGCGATCTCCGACATCGAGGTCGACTACCAGGACGACGACGGCGAGCTGGTCTCGCTGAAGTACGGCGAGGGCGACGACACCGTCGTCGTCGCGACCACCCGTGTCGAGACGATGCTCGGTGACACCGCCGTCGCCGTCCACCCCGACGACGAGCGGTACGCACACCTCATCGGCAAGCGGATCAAGCTGCCGCTGACCGACCGGACCATCCCGGTCGTCGCCGACACGCACGTCGACCCCGAGTTCGGGACCGGCGCCGTCAAGGTGACCCCGGCCCACGACCCGAACGACTTCGCCATCGGGCAGCGGCACGGGCTCGAGATGCTGACCGTCATGGACGAGCGGGCCATCATCACCGTGCCCGGCCCGTTCGAGGGGCTCGACCGCTTCGAGGCCCGCTCCGCCATCGTCGAGGCCATGCGCGACCAGGGCCGTGTGGTCGCCGAGAAGCGCCCGTACACCCACGCCGTCGGACACTGCTCGCGCTGCAGGACGGCCGTCGAGCCGCGGCTCTCGCTGCAGTGGTGGGTCAAGGTCGAGACCCTCGCCGAGGCCGCCGGCGACGCGGTCCGCGACGGCCGGGTCGCCCTCCACCCCAAGGAGATGGAGAAGCGGTACTTCGACTGGGTGGACAACCTCAACGACTGGTGCATCTCCCGCCAGTTGTGGTGGGGACACCGCATTCCGGTCTGGTACGGCCCCGAGGGCGAGGTCGTCTGCGTCGGACCCGGCGAGCAGCCCCCGAGCGGCGAGGGCTGGACCCAGGACGAGGACGTCCTCGACACCTGGTTCTCCTCCGGCCTGTGGCCCTTCTCCACGCTCGGCTGGCCCGAGGAGACGCCGGACCTGGCGAAGTTCTACTCGACCGACGTCCTGCTCACCGGTCACGACATCATCTTCTTCTGGGTCGTCCGGATGATGATGTTCGGCCTGTACGCCATGGACGGGGAGGTCCCGTTCAAGACGGTCGCGCTGACCGGTCTCGTGCGGGACGAGTTCGGCAAGAAGATGTCGAAGTCCAACCCCAACGCCGTGGACCCGATCGACTGGATGGACGCGTACGGCTCCGACGCCGTCCGTTTCACGCTGGCCAACGGCGCCAACCCGGGCGCGGACGTGCCGGTCGGCGAGGACTGGGTCAAGGCATCCCGCAACTTCGCCAACAAGATCTGGAACGCCACCCGCTTCGCGCTGATGAATGGCGCCACCGTCGAGGGCGAGCTGCCTTCCGCCGACGTGATGTCGGCGGCCGACCGGTGGATTCTCTCCCGCCTCAACAAGGTCGTCGCCCAGGCGGACGCCTACTACGACGACTTCCAGTTCGCCAAGCTGGCCGACGTCCTCTACCACTTCGCGTGGGACGAGGTCTTCGACTGGTACGTCGAGCTGTCGAAGACGACCTTCTTCGCGGGCGGCGACGCGGCCCGGGTCTCCGCGCGCGTCCTGGGCGAGGTCCTCGACAAGCTGCTGCGCCTGCTGCACCCCGTCGTCCCCTTCGTCACCGAGACCCTCTGGACCGCGCTCACCGGCCGCGAGTCCGTCGTCGTCGCCGACTGGCCCCAGGACTCCGGCTTCCGCGACGACGCCGCCGAGCGGGAGATCGAGCTCGTCCAGCAGGTCGTCACCGAGGTCCGCCGCTTCCGCTCCGACCAGGGGCTCCAGCCCGGCCAGAAGGTCCCGGCCGAGCTGACCCTGACCGGTACGCCGCTCGCCCCGCACGAGACGGCCATGCGCCAGCTCCTGCGGCTCCAGCCCGCCGGGGACGGCTTCCAGGCCACCGCGTCGCTGCCCGTCGCCGGGGCGACCGTCGCGCTCGACCTGTCGGGCACGATCGACGTGGCCGCCGAGCGCAAGCGGCTGACCAAGGACCTGGAGGCGGCCAAGAAGGAGGTCGCCCAGGCCGGCGCCAAGCTCGGCAACGAGGCGTTCCTGGCCAAGGCCCCGGACAACGTGGTCGACAAGATCCGCGGCCGGCTCGCCAAGGCCGAGGCCGACATCGAGCGGATCACCGGCCAGCTGGCGGGCCTCCCGCAGGCCTGACCCGTACCGCACACCGCGGAGCCCCCGCACCCCGGCGCGAGCCGGGCGGCGCGGGGGCTCCGCGATGTCCGGGCGCGGGCGGCTGCGCGCGATGTCGGAGGCCATCCGTAGACTGGGGCCCGTGAGTGAGCCCCGCCCCGACCGGCCCGACGCGTCCGACCCCGACGACACCTTCGCGGAGATCGTCGACGAAGCGACCCAGCGCGACCCCGACCTGGCGGTGATCGAGGCCGGCAGCCGCACGCTGCGCGCCGCCTCGGGGCCGCCGCCCGGCGACGAGGTCCCCACCCGCCCCGCCGACCCGGAGGTCGACAAGGCGCTGCGCGCGGTGGAGCAGGAGCTCGCCGGGCGCTGGGGCGAGACCAAGCTGGAGCCGTCCGTCACCCGCATCGCCGCCCTGATGGACGTCCTGGGCGACCCGCAGCGCGCGTACCCCTCGATCCACATCACCGGCACCAACGGCAAGACGAGCACCGCCCGCATGGTCGAGGCCCTGCTCGGCGCCTTCGACCTGCGCACCGGCCGGTACACCTCGCCGCACGTCCAGTCGATCACCGAGCGGATCAGCCTGGACGGCGCCCCCATCGACGCCGAGCGGTTCATCTCCACGTACGAGGACATCAAGCCGTACGTCGAGATGGTCGACTCCCAACAGCCCTACCGGCTGTCCTTCTTCGAGGTGCTCACGGGCATGGCGTACGCGGCCTTCGCCGACGCGCCGGTCGACGTCGCCGTCGTCGAGGTCGGCATGGGCGGCACCTGGGACGCGACCAACGTCATCGACGCCTCGGTCGCCGTCGTCACCCCGATCTCGCTCGACCACACCGACCGCCTGGGCTCCACGCCGGGCGAGATCGCCACGGAGAAGTCCGGGATCATCAAGCAGGACGCCACGGTCATCCTCGCCCAGCAGCCGGTGGACGCCGCCCAGGTCATGCTGAAGAAGGCCGTCGAGGTGGACGCCACCGTGGCCCGCGAGGGCATGGAGTTCGGCGTGGTCTCCCGCGAGATCGCGGTCGGCGGCCAGCTGCTGACACTGCGCGGCCTCGGCGGCGAGTACCCGGAGGTCTTCCTCCCGCTGTACGGCGCCCACCAGGCGCACAACGCGGTGGTGGCGCTCTGCGCGGTCGAGGCGTTCTTCGGCGTCGGCGCCGAGCAGCCCGGCTCGCTCGACCCGGACATCGTGCGCGCCGCGTTCGCCTCGGTGCGCTCGCCCGGCCGGCTGGAGGTCGTGCGCTCCAGCCCGACCGTCATCCTGGACGCCGCCCACAACCCGGCCGGCGCCCGCGCCACCGCCGAGGGCATCTCCGAGGCGTTCGGCTTCTCCCGGCTGATCGGGGTCGTCGGCGTCAGCGGCGACAAGGACGTGCGGGGCCTCCTGGAGGCGTTCGAGCCGATCTTCGCCGAGGTCGTCGTCACCCGGAACTCCACCGAGCGCGCCATGGACGCCGACACCCTCGCGGCCATCGCCGTCGAGGTCTTCGGCCACGACCGGGTCCAGGTCGAACCCCGGCTCGACGACGCCCTGGAGGCGGCGATCACGCTGGCCGAGGAAGAGGACGAGTACGCGGGCGCCGGAGTCCTGGTGACCGGCTCGGTGATCACGGTCGGCGAGGCCCGGCTGCTCCTGGGAAGGCGCTGACCCATGCGCACGCTCTGTGCTTCCACGCTGATCGGCGAGTTCTTCGTGATCGGGTTCGCCGGACTCGTCGCCATGAAGTCCGACGACCTGACCGGCGCCACGGTCTGGACGGTGTGCGGCATCGGGATGCTGTTCTCCCTGCTGCTCTGCGGCATGATCACCCGGCCCGGCGGCGTCCAGCTCGGCTGGGCGCTCCAGGTCGCGCTGCTCGCGAGCGGCCTCGTGATCCCGGTGATGTACATCCTGGGCCTCGCCTTCGGCGCGCTGTGGTGGGCCTCGGTGCACTACGGCCGCCGGATCGACGAGGTGAAGGCCCGGTGGGCGGCGGCCCAGGCCGAGGCGGGGACACCCGCCGGCGGCTGATCCCGCCCCCACCACGGCAAACCCGGCCGCGGCGCCCCCGCCCGGCCCCTGTAATGTCGCCTCACCGCACCCGTATGCCTTCAAGGAGCCGCAGATGACCCAGCGCACCCTCGTTCTTCTCAAGCCCGACGCCGTCCGTCGCGGTCTGGTCGGCGAGATCGTCGGCCGCATCGAGCGCAAGGCCGGCTGGAAGATCACGGCGCTGGAGCTGCGTACCCTGGACCGCGCCACGCTGGAGCAGCACTACGCGGAGCACGTGGGCCGCCCGTTCTACGAGCCGCTCATGGAGTTCATGCAGTCCGGCCCGGCCGTCGCGCTGGTGGTCGAGGGCGAGCGGGTCATCGAGGGCGTCCGCACGCTGGCCGGCCCCACCGACCCGATCGCCGCCGCGCCCGGCTCCGTCCGCGGCGACTTCGGCACGATCACCCGTGAGAACCTCATCCACGCATCGGACTCCGAGGAGTCCGCAGAGCGGGAAATGAAGCTGTTCTTTCCGGGTCTTTCCTGAATCGCACTCAGCCGAACAGCGCTCATGACCTGGGGCGACCGAATTAATTCGGTCGCCCTTCGGCATAGGGTGTCCGATCGCGGGAACGCATCCCCCCGACGTAACGTCACCATGAGTGGAACGGCCACCCGTTCTGCCCAGCAGGGCGGCGTACCCTCGCGCCGTGTCGGTGCAACCGGCACTACGATGGAACCTTCCACGCCCGCAGCGCCCATCCCGCCCACCAAAACAAGCCACCCGAGCTTTCACTCGGGAAGGCCCGACGCATCCTCATGGGGAACAAGGGGAACTCAATGTCGTTCATCGGCCGTGACATGGCTATCGACCTCGGGACTGCCAACACGCTGGTGTACGTCAGGGGGCGCGGCATCGTCCTGAACGAGCCGTCCGTCGTGGCCATCAACACCAACACCGGCGGAATTCTGGCGGTCGGTGCCGAGGCCAAGAAGATGATCGGCCGTACTCCCGGCAACATCGTCGCCGTACGGCCGCTCAAGGACGGTGTGATCGCCGACTTCGAGATCACCGAGCGGATGCTCCGCTACTTCATCCTGAAGATCCACAAGCGCCGCTACCTGGCCCGCCCCCGGGTCGTGGTGTGCGTGCCCTCCGGCATCACCGGCGTCGAGCGCCGCGCCGTCATCGAGGCGTCCACGCAGGCCGGCGCCCGCCAGGTGCACATCATCGAGGAGCCCATGGCGGCGGCCATCGGCTCCGGCCTGCCGGTCCACGAGGCCACCGGCAACATGGTCGTCGACATCGGCGGCGGCACCACCGAGGTCGCGGTGATCTCGCTCGGCGGAATCGTCACCGCACAGTCCATCCGGGTGGCCGGCGACGAGCTGGACAACGCGATCATCCAGCACATCAAGAAGGAGTACTCGCTCCTCCTCGGCGAGCGCAGCGCCGAACAGATCAAGATCACCATCGGCTCGGCGTACGACCTGGAGAAGGACGAGCACACCGAGATCCGCGGCCGCGACCTCGTCTCGGGCCTGCCCAAGACCGTCGTCATCTCGGCCGGCGAGGTCCGCAAGGCCATCGAGGAGCCGGTCAACGCGATCGTGGACGCGGTCAAGACGACGCTCGACAAGTGCCCGCCGGAGCTGTCCGGCGACGTCATGGACCGCGGCATCGTCCTCACCGGCGGCGGCGCGCTGCTGCGCGGGCTCGACGAGCGGCTGCGCAACGAGACCGGCATGCCGATCCACATCGCCGAGGACCCGCTGGACTCGGTGGCGCTCGGCTCCGGCAAGTGCGTCGAGGAGTTCGAGGCGCTCCAGCAGGTGCTGGACGCCCAGCCCCGACGGTAGCGACCCCACGGCCCTCCGCGCGGACGCTGCCGCTCCGTGCGGAGGGACGCGGAGGAACGTTGATATACAGGCACGAACATTCCTACGAGGAAGGCACGGCCGCCGCACGTGAGGGACACACGAGAGAGCCGGCTGCTCCTGGTGCTGCTGATCGTCATCGCGTTCGCACTGATCACGGTGGACATCCGGGGCGGTGAGGGCTCACCGGTGGACGGCGCCCGGCAGGCCGCCGCCACGGTGTTCGGCCCCGTGGAGAACGGCGTGGCGTCGGCGGTGGACCCGGTGGGCAACGCCATAGGGGCGGTCCGCGCCTCCGGCTCCCGGCACGACAAGATCGCCGCCCTGGAGAAGGAGAACGCCGAGCTGAAGGCGAGCCTCGGCAGCGACGACCGCAACCGCAGCCGGGTCCGCCAGCTCGACGCGATGCTCAAGAAGTCGGCCACCGGCCAGTACGGCATCAAGGCGGCCGAGGTCATCGCCATAGGAGCGGCCCAGGGCTTCTCCTGGACGGTCACCATCGACGCCGGCTCCAAGGACGGCGTCAAGCGCGACATGACCGTCCTCAACGGGGACGGGCTCGTCGGCCGCGTCACCACGGTCGGCCCGGACACCGCCACGGTGCTCCTGGCCAACGACCCCGACTTCACCGTGGGCACCCGGATGGAGGCCACCGACGAACTCGGCTTCGCCACCGGCCAGGGCACCCGCCCGCTCGCGGTGCAGTTCCTGAACGGCAAGGCCAGGGTCAAGAAGGGCGACCGGCTCGTCACCTTCGGCTCCAGCAAGGACAAGCCGTTCGTGCCCGGCGTCCCGGTCGGCGAGGTCGTCCGGGTGGACCCCTCCGGCGGTGACCTCACCCGTACCGTCTACGTCCGCCCGTACGTCTCCTTCACCAAGCTCGACATCGTCGGCATCGTCGTCCAGGCCCCGCGCACGGACCCGCGCGACATGGTCCTGCCGAAGAAGCCGAAGGCGCCCGCCAAGCCGAAGCCCACCCCGACCGTCACCGTCACCATCTCGCCCAACGGCGACATCGTCGACACCGAGGGCAACGTGGTCGGCAACATCCACGAGAGCCCCGATCCCAGCGGGAACGCCACCCCGAGCGCCGGCGACGCGGTCAACGAACAGAGGTAGAGCTGATTCCCATGCACGTCAACCGGACCCTGCTCTCCATCGTTCTGGTCGTCTTCGCCCTGGTCGTCCAGGTGTCCGTGCTGGCCCGGCTCCAGCTGCCCGGCGCCGTGCCCGACCTGCTGCTGATGGTCGTCCTCGGCCTCGCCTTCGTGTACGGACACGTCGCCGGCGCCCTCATCGGCTTCGGCGCCGGACTGCTCGCCGACCTGGCACCCCCGGCCGACCACGCCGCCGGCCGCTACGCCCTGGTGCTGTGCGTCATCGGCTACCTCGCGGGCCTGGCCCGGCCGGAGAACGGGCAGCTCAAGTCCGCGTTCCTGCCGATGGCGGTGGTCGTCGCGGCGGCGATCGGCACGACCCTGCTGTACGCGGGCGTCGGCGCGCTCGTCGGCGACACCGCCGCCCGCCACGTCGGCCTGGGCAGCCTGCTGTTCACCGCCGCCGTCTACGACCTGCTGCTCGCGCCGTTCACCGTGCCGCTGATCATGGCGCTCGCCAGACGTACGGTGAACGACCCCGTTGCCGAGTCCTCCTCGGGCCACGGCGACGTGGCGGCCGGCTGGCTGGCGTCGGGCACCGGGCTGCGGATCGGCAGCCAGCGCGGCGGACTGCGCGTCAAGGCGGCCCGCAACCGGGCCGCACGCGCCGGACGGATCAAGGGAGTCAAGCGACTGTGAGGCTGCGACACTCCGGGCCGCCCGGGCCCGGCCCCCGGACCACCACCGGGGGCGCCCCGTGAGCAACATCCCCGAGACCGGCCGGACCCAGCGCGTGCGCATCCGGCTCGTCGTCATCCAGGTTCTCGTCTTCTCGCTGCTCCTCACCCTGGGCGGCCGGCTCTGGTACCTCCAGATCCGCAACGGCCAGGAGTACTCCGACGAGGCGAAGAACAACCACGTCCAGCAGGTCGTCCAGCCCGCCGCCCGCGGCTCCATCCTCGACGCGCGCGGCGTGCCCCTCGCCGACAACGAGACCCGGCTCGTGGTCTCCGCCAGCCGCACCGAGCTGATGAAGATGGACGACGACGGCAAGGCCGTGCTCACCCGGCTCGCCGACGTGCTCGACATGAAGCCGAAGGACGTCTTCGACAAGGTCCGGCTCTGCGACGCCAAGACCCCGCAGCCCTGCTGGAACGGCTCGCCCTACCAGCCGATCCCGGTCACCGACGAGGCCACCACCCAGCAGGCCCTGACCATCCGGGAGCGCGCCGAGGACTTCCCCGGCATCACCGCCGAACCCACCGCCGTCCGCCGCTACCCGGCGCCCGGCAAGGCCAACACCGCCCAGGTCCTCGGCTACCTCTCGCCCGTCACGGACGAGGAGATCACCAAGGCCCAGGACAGCGAGTCGCCCTATTTGCGCTCCGACATGGTCGGCCGCTCCGGCCTGGAGCGCACGTACGACAAGGAGCTGCGCGGCAAGGCGGGCGTCAAGCGCTACGAGGTCGACAACCTGGGCCGGGTCATCGGCCAGGCCAAGAACGACGAGGCGGAGGCCGGCTCCAGCGTCGTCACCTCCATCGACGCCCGTGTCCAGGCCGTCGCCGAGTACGAACTCAACGACGCGATGAAGAAGGCGCGCCTGGAGTTCGACCACAACACCGGCGAGAACTACAAGGCGGACTCCGGCGCGGTCGTCGTCATGGAGGCCAAGACGGGCCGGGTCGTCGCGATGGCGTCCCTGCCCAACTACGACCCCAACGCCTGGGTCGGCGGCATCTCCGCCAAGGACTACGCCAAGCTCACCGGCAAGAAGTCGAACTTCCCGCTGCTGAACCGGGCCATCCAGGGCCAGGCCGCCCCCGGCTCCATCTTCAAGGTCATCTCCTCCACCGCCGCCGTCAACGCCGGCTACCCCTTCGACGGCCACTACCCCTGCCCCAGCTCGTACTCCATCGGCGGGCAGACCTTCACCAACTACGAGTCCCAGGGCTACGGCGACATCACCATCGGCCGCGCCCTGGAGGTCTCCTGCGACACCGTGTACTACGGCCTCGCGCACAAGGAGTGGCTCAAGGACGGCGGGAACCACCCCAAGAAGAACCCCAAGGACTGGTTCTACAAGACCGCCCACCAGTTCGGCCTCGGCAAGACCACCGGCATCGACCTCCCCAACGAGGTCAGCGGCCGCGTCCCGGACCGCGAGTGGAAGAAGAACTTCGCCAAGGCCAACCACGACGCCTGGTGCAAGCAGGGCAAGAAGGACGGCACCTACGTCGAGCAGATCGCCTACGAGAACTGCCTCGAAGGCGACCGGATGCGCGCCGGTGACTCCGTCAACTACTCGATCGGCCAGGGCGACACCCTCGTCACCCCGATCCAGATGGCCACCATCTACGCGGCCATCTCCAACGGCGGCACGCTGTACGACCCCACCGTCGGCAAGGCGATCATCAGCCCCGACGGCAAGGACGTGCGGATGATCGAGCCCACGTCGCACGGCAAGCTGCCGTTCGACAAGAAGACCCGCAACCAGATAGACGAAGCCCTCGCGGGGGTCGCGACCCGCGGTTCGGCCGCCTGGCGATTCGGCGGCTGGCCGCAGGACAAGATCCCGATGCACGCCAAGACGGGTACCGCCGAGGTCTACGGCAAGCAGACGACCTCCTGGTTCGCCACGTACACCAAGGACTACTCGATCGTCATGACGATCTCCCAGGGCGGTACGGGTTCCGGCGCGTCCGGGCCCGCCGTCCGCAACATCTACAACGCGCTCTACGGCCTCGACGCCACCGGCAAGCAGGACCTCAAGAAGGCCCTCCTGCCCACGCCCCAGAAGGGCCTGCCCGGCATCCGGACGGACGGCACCATCGACGCCCCGACCATCAAGCCCTACAACCCCGCGTCCGAGAAGCCGGCCGCCGAACAGACGCTCGCCGCGCTCGTGGGGAGGCGCGACTGATGGCCGGCTTCTCCGTCCCGCGCTACGGCCCCGAGCGGTCCGCGTGGGGCCGCCTCACCGCACGGGACTCCATGGTGCGCCGGCTCGACTGGCCGCTCCTCGGCTCCGCCGTCGCGCTCTCCTTCATCGGCTCGCTGCTGGTCTGGTCGGCGACCCGGGGACGCGACTCGCTGACCCACGGCGACCCGTACTACTTCCTGCTCCGGCACGCCCTCAACACCGGCATCGGCATGGCGCTGATGATCGGCACCATCTGGCTCGGCCACCGCACCCTGCGCGGCGCGGTGCCGGTCCTCTACGGCCTGTCCGTGGTGCTGGTGCTGATCGTCCTCACCCCGCTGGGCGCCACGGTCAACGGCGCCCACGCCTGGATTCTGCTGCCCGGCGGGTTCTCCCTCCAGCCCTCCGAGTTCACCAAGATCACCATCATCCTGGGCATGGCGATGCTGCTGGCCGCCCGGGTGGACGCCGGCGACCAGCTCTACCCCGACCACCGCACCGTGGCCAAGGCCCTCGGGCTCGCCGCGCTCCCGATGGCGATCGTCATGGGGATGCCGGACCTCGGCTCCGTGATGGTCATGGTCGTCATCGTGCTCGGCGTGCTGCTGGCCTCCGGCGCGCCCAACCGCTGGATCTTCGGGCTCCTGGGCGCGGGCGTGGCCGGGGCGGTCGCCGTCTGGCAGCTCGGGCTCCTCGACGACTACCAGATCGCCCGGTTCGCCGCCTTCGCCAACCCGGCGCTCGACCCGGCCGGCGTCGGCTACAACACCAACCAGGCGCGCATCGCCATCGGCTCCGGCGGCCTGTACGGCACCGGCCTCTTCCAGGGCACCCAGACCACCGGGCAGTTCGTCCCCGAGCAGCAGACCGACTTCGTTTTCACGGTCGCCGGCGAGGAACTCGGCTTCCTCGGCGCCGGGCTCATCCTCGTCCTGCTCGGCATCGTCCTGTGGCGCGCCTGCCGCATCGCCCGCGAGACCACCGAGCTGTACGGCACGGTCGTCGCCGCAGGCATCATCGCCTGGTTCGCCTTCCAGTCCTTCGAGAACATCGGCATGACGCTCGGCATCATGCCGGTCGCCGGACTCCCGCTGCCGTTCGTCTCCTACGGCGGCTCCTCCATGTTCGCCGTCTGGGTGGCCATCGGGCTGCTCCAGTCGATCCGGGTGCAACGGCCGATAACGGCCTGACCCCGGCCGCCCGGTCCCGCGCTAGATTCGGTACATGGCCGACTCCAAGCGCGAGATCGAGCGGAAGTACGAAGCCACGGACGCCACCCGGCTCCCCGCCCTGGACCGGGTGGCCGGGGTCGGGTCCGTCACGCACGAGGGCGTCACCGAACTGGACGCCGTCTACTACGACACCGGCGACCTGCGCCTCGCCGCCGCCGGGGTCACCCTGCGCCGCCGCACCGGCGGGGCGGACGCCGGCTGGCATCTCAAACTCCCCGTCGCCGCACACGTCCGGGACGAGATCCGCGCCCCGCTCTCCGACACCCCGCCGGCCCGCCTCACCGTCCTGATCCGCTCCCGCACCCTGGACGCCCCCGTCGTCCCCGTGGTCCGGCTGCGCTCCGCCCGCGACGTCCACGTCCTCACCGCCCCGGACGGCACCGCGCTGGCCGAGCTGAGCGTGGACGAGGTCCGCGCCGAACGGCTGCACGGCGGCGACCGCACCGCCGCCTGGACCGAGATCGAGGTCGAACTCGCCGACGACGGCGACCCCGCCTTCCTCGACACCGTCGAGCGCCACCTCGAAGCGGCCGGCATCCGGCCCTCCGCCTCCTCCTCCAAACTCGCCCGCGCGCTCACCGACACGGCACCGGACCCGGCGCCCGCCGGAGCCCCGCCCGACGACCCCGCCACCCCGCACACCGCGGGCGACCACGTCCTCGCCTACGTACGCCGGCAGGCCGCGGCCATCACCGCGCTCGACCCGGCCGTACGCCGGGGGCTGCCCGACTCCGTGCACCGGATGCGCGTCGCCACCCGCCGGCTGCGCAGCGCCCTGCGCACCCACCGCCGCGTCCTGGACCGGGACGCCACCGCGGCGCTCGGCGCCGAGCTGAAGTGGCTCGCGGGGGAGCTGGGCGTCGACCGCGACCAGGAGGTGCTGGACGCCCGGCTGCGCGCCCGCCTCGGCGAACTGTCGCACCCCCTGGCCATCGGCCCGGTCCGGGCGCGGCTGCGGCTCTGGTCGGCGGCGGGCCGCAGCGGTTCGCGCCGGCGCACCACCGCCGTGCTGGACTCCGCGCGCTACCTGGACCTGCTGCGCGCCCTGGAGGAGCTGCTCGCCGCGCCGCCCCTGCTGCCGGGGGCCGGGGCCCCGCCCGGCGAGGAACTGGCCCGCGCGGCCCGCAAGGACCACAAGCGCCTCGCCGGACGGATCGCGTACGCCCGGGAACTGCCGGCCGGGCCGGACCGGGACGCCGCCCTGCACAGCGCCCGCAAGGCCGCCAAACGGGCCCGGTACGCGGCGGAGGCCGCTCGCCCCGCCCTGGGGAGGCCCGCGAAGAAGGCCGCCAAGCGGCTCAAGGCCGTACAGAGCCTCCTCGGCGATCACCAGGACGGCGTCGTCGCCCGCGAGACCCTGCGCGCCCTCGCCGTACAGGCGCACGCGGCGGGGGAGCCGTCGTTCACCTGGGGACTGGTGTACGGGCGCGAGGAGGCGGCCGCGGCGGCGGCCGAGAGCGAGCTGCCCGGGGTGTGGCACCGGGCGGCCCGAGCCCGTATCCGGCGGTCCTCCGGAGGCTGAGCAGCGAGGTACGCTGGATGGTCACCCCTGCCGGCTCTCGAAAGTTCGCGATGTCTGTCGATTCGGTCTTCCCACAGCTCGAAGCTCTGCTCCCGCATGTGCAGAAGCCCATCCAGTACGTCGGCGGTGAGCTGAACTCCACCGTCAAGCCGTGGGACGAGTGCGACGTCCGCTGGGCGCTGATGTACCCGGACGCGTACGAGGTCGGGCTGCCCAACCAGGGCGTCATGATCCTCTACGAGGTACTCAACGAGCGTCAGGGCGTCCTCGCCGAGCGCACGTACAGCGTCTGGCCGGACCTCGAAGCGCTGATGCGCGAGCACAAGGTGCCGCAGTTCACCGTGGACAGCCACCGCCCGGTCAAGGCGTTCGACGTCTTCGGGCTCAGCTTCTCCACCGAGCTGGGTTACACCAACATGCTCACCGCCCTGGACCTGGCCGGTATCCCGCTGGCCGCCAGGGACCGGGACATCGACGACCCGATCGTGCTCGCCGGCGGCCACGCCGCGTTCAACCCGGAGCCGATCGCCGAGTTCATCGACTGCGCGGTCATCGGCGACGGCGAGCAGGCGGTCCTGGAGATCACCGAGATCGTCCGCGCCTGGAAGGCCGAGGGCCGTCCCGGCGGCCGCGAGGAGGTGCTGTTCCGCCTCGCGAGGACCGGCGGCGTGTACGTCCCCGGCTTCTACGACGTGGAGTACCTCCCGGACGGCCGCATCGGCCGCGTCGTACCGAACAGGTCGGGCGTGCCGTGGCGGGTGTCCAAGCACACCGTCATGGACCTCGACGAGTGGCCCTACCCGAAGCAGCCGCTGGTCCCGCTCGCCGAGACCGTCCACGAGCGGATGTCCGTCGAGATCTTCCGCGGCTGCACCCGCGGCTGCCGTTTCTGCCAGGCCGGCATGATCACGCGCCCCGTGCGGGAGCGAAGCATCACCGGCATCGGCGAGATGGTGGACAAGGGCCTCAAGGCCACCGGCTTCGAAGAGGTGGGTCTGCTCTCCCTCTCCTCCGCCGACCACACCGAGATCGGCGACATCGCCAAGGGCCTCGCGGACCGCTACACCGAGGACAAGATCGGCCTCTCGCTGCCGTCCACCCGCGTCGACGCGTTCAACGTGGACCTCGCCAACGAGCTGACCCGCAACGGCCGCCGCTCCGGCCTCACCTTCGCCCCCGAGGGCGGCTCCGAGCGCATGCGCAAGGTCATCAACAAGATGGTCTCGGAGGAGGACCTGATCCGCACGGTCGCCACCGCCTACGGCAACGGCTGGCGCCAGGTGAAGCTCTACTTCATGTGCGGGCTGCCCACCGAGACCGACGAGGACGTCCTCCAGATCGGCGACATGGCGGTCAACGTGATCGCCAAGGGCCGCGAGGTCTCCGGCCAGAACGACATCCGCTGCACCGTCTCCATCGGCGGCTTCGTGCCCAAGCCGCACACGCCCTTCCAGTGGGCGCCGCAGCTGAGCGCCGAGGAGACCGACGCCCGTCTCGGCAAGCTCCGGGACAAGATCCGCGGCGACAAGAAGTACGGCCGCTCCATCGGCTTCCGTTACCACGACGGCAAGCCCGGCATCGTCGAGGGCCTCCTCTCGCGCGGTGACCGCCGGATCGGCTCCGTCATCCGCGCGGTGTACGAGGCCGGCGGCCGGTTCGACGGCTGGCGCGAGTACTTCAGCTACGACCTGTGGATGAAGAGCGCCGAGGCGACGCTGCCGGAGTTCGGCGTGGACGTCGACTGGTACACCACCCGCGAGCGCACCTACGAGGAGGTCCTGCCCTGGGACCACCTGGACTCGGGTCTCGACAAGGACTGGCTCTGGGAGGACTGGCAGGACGCGCTCGACGAGACCGAGGTCGAGGACTGCCGCTGGACGCCGTGCTTCGACTGCGGGGTCTGCCCGCAGATGGACACCAGCATCCAGATCGGCCCCACCGGCAAGAAGCTCCTGCCGCTGACGGTCGTGAAGTGAGCGGCGGGCCGACCGCCCGCGGGTGACGACTCGGTGACGACGGCCCGGTCCGGGGAAACCCCGGACCGGGCCGCTGCGTCATCAGGTGCATGGAACACGGAAAGCACCGCGCGCCCGTGCCGCAGCCGACGCACGACGACCACCGGGCACCCGCGCGCTACGAGGGCGGAGACGGCTGTCTCACCACGCTGGTCCGGGTCCCGGTCCGGATCGTGGTCGTCCTCGTCGTCCTGCCGCTGCGGATGCTGTGGGACGCCCTCGTCGTCACGGCCCGCGCCGCCGAACGCGTGCTCCTGCGCCCCCTCGGCCGCGCCCTGGCCCGGCTGTTCGACGCGCTGGTGGTGATCCCGGCCCGGTGGCTGTGGCGCTGGGTCGCGATCCCGCTGGGGTACGCCCTGGCCTGGCTGGCCCGTGCGCTGTTCGTCCGGCCGTGGGTCGCCCTCTGGCGCCACGTCCTGGTGCCCGGCGTGCGGTACGGGATCGTGCTGCCGCTGCGGTGGGCGTACGCGCATCTGCTCACCCCGCTCGGACACGGGCTGCGGTGGGTGTACCGGGCGGTGCTGGTGCCCGCCGCCCACGCGCTGGGCGCGGCGCTGCGATGGCTCGGCACCGGCCTGAAATGGCTGCTGACCGCGGTCCTCGTGCTGCCGGTGGTGCTGCTGTGGCGCTACGTCCTGGTGCCGGTGGGGCTCGCCGCGGCCTGGCTGGTCCGGTACCTGATCGTGGTCCCGCTCGTCTGGCTGTACCGCGAGGTGCTCACCCCGGTGGGCCGCGCCGTCGCGTGGACGGTGGAGGTGCTGATCCGGGGGATCGAGGCGGTGGTCCGGGGGCTGTGGCTCGCCGTGCGGTGGCTCGTCGTCACCCTGCTGGTGGTGCCCGTCGTGTGGGTGTGCCGGCACGTGCTGGCCCCGGTGGGCCGGGAGATCGTGGCCGCGCTCGGCATCGCCTGGCGGGTGGCCGGCTTCGTCTCGCGCGCGGTCGGCCGGGCGCTCGTGTGGCTCGCCCGGACCCTGATCGCCACGCCGGTGCGCTGGGCGTACCGCACGGTGTGCGTGCCGGTCGGCCACTTCGTACGGGACGCCCTCCTGGCACCCGCCGGACGCGCTCTGCGCGCGGTGGGCCGCACGGCCCGCGACACCCTGCGCGCGGCGCGCGAAACGGTCCGGCAGGCCCGCCGCGACGCCTGGCGCGCACTGGTCGGCGGGCCCGCCCGCCCCGAGCCGGGGAAACCCGGGGCCCCCTTGCGCGTACTCTGGACAGTGCAACGACTGTGCCCAGCGCGGCACCCGGACCAGAGGTCTCCCCGCTCCCGGAGAAATCCGTACGGCAGGGGTGAGCCGGTCGGAGCCGCCGGGCCGCCCGCATTTCGTGGGCGGCGCGCCACCGCGCCCGCCCCGCACCGAGGAGAAGAACCACTGGGCAAGCGACAGCCCGAAGGCCCGCCGCCCGCACCGGCGGTGCAGCGCATCCGACTGCGCTACACCAAGCGCGGCCGCCTCCGGTTCACCAGTCACCGCGACTTCCAGCGTGCCTTCGAGCGGGCGCTGCGCCGCTCGCAGGTGCCCATGGCCTACTCGGCCGGCTTCACCCCGCACCCCAAGGTGTCGTACGCCAACGCCGCCCCCACCGGGACGGGCAGTGAGGCCGAGTTCCTGGAGATCGCCCTCACCGAGCGGCGTGACCCGGACGTCCTGCGCCGGCAGCTCGACGACTCGATGCCCGACGGCCTGGACATCACGGACGCCGTCGAGGCCCGCACCTCGGGCCTCGCCGACCGGCTGACCGCCTCCGTCTGGGAGATCCGCCTGGACGGGGTGGAGCGGGAGGCGGCCGAGAAGGCCGTCGCCGCCTTCGACGCGGCCGAGACCGTCGAGGTCGAGCGCCGTACGAAGAACGGCATGCGGGCCTTCGACGCGCGCGCCGCCGTGGTGGAACTCCGCAGCGTCGATCTTCCGGCTGATAGGTCCGGTGACAGGGCCTGTGCGATACTGCGGCTGGTCGTTCGGCACGTGACACCTGCCGTGCGTCCTGACGACGTCCTGTCCGGTCTCCGCGTTGTGGCCGACCTGGCGCCGCCGGTCCCCGCAGCGGTGACCAGGCTGGCGCAGGGGCTCTTCGACGAGGAGTCCGGCACGGTGACCGACCCGCTCGCGCCCGACCGCGAGGCAGCCCCGGCCGCAGCAACCACGGCCGCCGGGACCGCCGTCGCGACGGCGCCGGAAGGTGCAGGTTCCGCGTAAGGCGGTCGTTGTAGCGCAGCCCTCGCGCTCGGGAGCCACCTGGGCCGGGCCGCGCGCTGACCCATAAGACTTTCGCCAGGCCGTACGCACACCGCGTACGGAACCGGCGAGCCAGACATTCAGCTTCCGTGCGGCGCCCGCGCCCCGGACGGCGGAGCCGCGACTGTACGCGGCCCGAGCCGGACCGGAACCAGGCGCGGCGCCCCGGTAGCGCGACGGGAGAACCGCCCGCATGCCCCAGCCGAACGAATCCGGCACCGCCGGAAACGCAGAGGACAACAACACCCCCGGCGACAAGCTGCCGCCGCGCCGCAGGCGCCGCGCGGCCTCACGCCCCGCCGGCCCCCCGACCACGGGGGAACGGGCCGCCGCCGACGCCGCGGCCATACCGGCCGTTGACGCCGGAGAGTCCCCGACGAACGCCGAGCCGGCCGCCGACGCCGCCCCGGCCCGCCCGCGCCGCCGCGCGGTCCGCAAGGCCACCTCCGCCCCGGGCGCGCCGCAGGCCGCCGAGCCGGCGGAGATCGTGGAGCCCGCCCCGGCCGCCGAGCCGGTCGCCGAAGAGCCCGCGGCGGAGCCCGCCGCCGAGGCCCCCCGCACCCGCCGCCGCGCGGTCCGCAAGGCCACGTCGCCCGCCGGTGCGCCGAAGGCCGTCGAGCCGGTCGAGATCGTTGAGGAGGCCGTGGTGGCGGAGAGCCCCGAGCCGGCCGCGGAGCCCGCCGCCCCGGCGCGTCCGCGCCGCCGTGCCGTGCGCAAGGCGACCTCGCCCGCCGGTGCGCCGAAGGCCGTCGAGCCGGTCGAGATCGTTGAGGAGGCCGTGGTGGCCGAGAGCCCCGAACCGGTCGCGGAGCCCGCCGCCGAGGCCCCCCGCACCCGCCGCCGTGCCGTCCGCAAGGCCACGTCGCCCGCCGGTGCGCCCAAGGCCGCCGAGCCGGTCGAGATCGTCGAGGAGCCCGCCGTGGCCGAGCCCGCCGCCGAGCCGGTCGCCGCCGACGAGCCCGCCGAGGCCCCGCGCGGCCGTGCCCGCCGCCGGGCGTCCGCCCCGGCCGGTGCCCCGCAGGCCGTCGCCCCCGTGGAGCCGGTCGCCGAGGAGGCCGACGAGGCGGAGGAGGAAGAGGCCGAGGAGACCGACGAGGTCACCGCAACGGCCGAGCCCGCCGAGCCGGTCGCCGAGCCCGCCGCCGAGGCCCCGCGCGGTCGCCGACGCGCCACGCGCCGCGCGGCGTCCCCGGCCGGTGCGCCGAAGGCCGCCGACGAGCAGCCCGCCGATGTGCAGACCGGCGAGAGCCTGCCCGAGGCCGCCGTCGAGGAGCTGGCCGCCGAGCCGGTCGAGGTCGAGGAGGCCGCCCCGCGCGGCCGTCAGCGCCGCCGGGTCACCGCCGCCGCCGGCCGCCCCGAGTTCACCGCGCAGACGGAGGAGCCGGCGCGCCGCAGCCGCCGCGCGACCCGCCCGGCCGTCGCCGTCTTCCAGGCGCCGGTCTTCGCCGAGCCGATGTTCCAGACCCCGGAGACCGCGGCCGCCGCCGCTGCTGCCGCGGTCTCGCAGGAGGAGCCGGCCGACGAGCCCGCCCCGGTCCAGGAGCGCGCCGAGTCCGAGTCCGGGCCGCAGGGCGGTTCGCGCCGCCGTCGCCGCCGCCGGGGCGAGGCCGTGGAGGCCGCCGACGCCGCCGAGACGGTGACCGCCGCCCCGGAGCGGGAGCAGCCGGAGGACGAGCCGGAGCCGGAGGCCGCCGCCGAGGCCGGGCACGACGGCGAGGACACCGACGAGTACGGCGACCGCCCCTCGCGCCGCCGCCGCCGGGGTGGCCGTCGCCGCCGCCGGGGCGAGACCGGCGACGACGAGCACTCCGAGCCGCAGCACGCGGACGAGGCCGCCGACCACACCGAGGACGAGTCCGGGGCCGCCGCCCAGGAGTCCGAGGACGAGGGCGACGAGGACCACGACGAGCACGAGGCCGTCGCCTCCGGCACGAGCAGCAGCCGCCGGCGTCGGCGCCGCCGCCGCCGCAGCGGTGACGTCCTGCCCGAGGCCGAGACCGGCACGGACGACCCGGAGCGCACCGTCGTCAAGGTCCGCGAGCCCCGCAAGAAGGAGGAGCGGGAGCCCGGCACCGGCTTCGACGAGGTCCAGTCCATCAAGGGCTCGACCCGTATGGAGGCCAAGAAGCAGCGCCGCCGCGAGGGCCGCGAGCAGGGCCGACGCCGGGTGCCGATCATCACCGAGGCGGAGTTCCTGGCCCGCCGCGAGGCCGTCGAGCGCGTCATGGTCGTCCGCCAGAGCGGTGAGCGCACGCAGATCGGCGTCCTCGAGGACAACGTGCTCGTGGAGCACTACGTCAACAAGGAGCAGGCCACCAGCTACGTCGGCAACGTCTACCTGGGCAAGGTCCAGAACGTGCTGCCGTCCATGGAGGCCGCCTTCGTCGACATCGGCAAGGGCCGCAACGCCGTCCTGTACGCCGGTGAGGTCAACTTCGAGGCGCTCGGCATGGCCCACGGGCCGCGCCGCATCGAGACCGCGCTCAAGTCCGGCCAGTCCGTCCTGGTCCAGGTCACCAAGGACCCGATCGGCCACAAGGGTGCCCGTCTGACGAGCCAGGTCTCGCTGCCCGGCCGCTACCTGGTCTACGTGCCCGAGGGCTCGATGACCGGGATCAGCCGCAAGCTGCCCGACACCGAGCGCGCCCGGCTCAAGACCATCCTCAAGAAGATCGTCCCCGAGGACGCGGGCGTCATCGTGCGCACCGCCGCCGAGGGCGCGAGCGAGGACGAGCTGCGCCGTGACGTCGAGCGGCTGCAGCAGCAGTGGGAGGACATCCGGAAGAAGGCGAAGGGCACCGGCGGCTCCAACGCGCCGACCCTTCTGTACGGCGAGCCGGACATGACCGTCCGCGTCGTCCGGGACATCTTCAACGAGGACTTCTCCAAGGTCATCGTCAGCGGCGACGACGCGTGGGAGACCATCCACGGCTACGTCTCGCACGTGGCGCCCGACCTGACGGACCGGCTCTCGCGGTGGACGTCCGAGGTGGACGTCTTCGCGACGTACCGGATCGACGAGCAGCTCATGAAGGCGCTGGACCGCAAGGTCTACCTGCCGAGCGGCGGCTCGCTGGTGATCGACAAGACCGAGGCGATGGTCGTCGTCGACGTCAACACCGGCAAGTTCACCGGCCAGGGCGGCAACCTGGAAGAGACCGTCACCAAGAACAACCTGGAGGCGGCCGAGGAGATCGTGCGCCAGCTGCGGCTGCGCGACCTCGGCGGCATCGTCGTCGTCGACTTCATCGACATGGTGCTGGAGTCCAACCGGGACCTGGTGCTGCGGCGCCTGCTGGAGTGCCTGGGCCGCGACCGTACGAAGCACCAGGTCGCCGAGGTCACCTCCCTGGGCCTGGTCCAGATGACCCGCAAGCGGGTCGGGCAGGGGCTGCTGGAGTCCTTCTCCGAGACCTGCGTGCACTGCAACGGCCGCGGGGTCATCGTCCACATGGAGCAGCCCTCATCGGTGGGCGGCGGGGGCGGCGGCAAGCGCTCCAAGAAGCGCCGCGGCGGTGCCGGCCAGGACCACGAGCACGACCACGGCCACGAGCACACCCACGAGCACGCCGCCGAGGCGGAGCCCGAGGCCGAGAGCGCGGCCGAGGTGGCGGCGGAGGCCGCGACGCCGGTCGCCCTGCCCGAGCCGGAGTTCGCCCCGGACGAGGAGCTGTACAGCAGCGCCGCCGAGGCCGAGGCCGCCGCATCGCGCGGCCGCGGTCGCCGCCGGGCGACCCGTAAGGCATCGGCCCCGGCCGGCGCCCCGAAGTCCGCCGCCCCGGCGCGGGAGCCCGAGGCCGCCCCGGCCGCCGAGCCGGTCGCGCAGCCGGAGCCCGAGGCCGCGGCGCCCGCCGAGGCCCCGCAGGAGACACCGGCCGAGGCCCCGCAGGGCCGGACCCGGCGCCGGGCGACCCGTAAGGCCACCGCCCCGGCGGGTGCCCCGGCCGAAGCGGTCGTGGCCGAACCGGCCCCGGCGGAGCCGGCCGCGCTCGCGTCGGCCACCGCCGAGGAGCCGGCGCCCGTGCCGGACCCGGTCGCCGCCGAGGACCCGGTCGTCGAGGCCGCGCACGCCGAGGCCCCGGCAGAGGAGCCGGCCGCCCCGCCGCGCGTCCGGCGCCGCGCCACCCGCAAGGTGAGCGCGCCCGCCGGTTCCCCCGCAGGGGCGGAGGAGGCCGCGGTCGTCGTGGTGGAGACCCCCGAGGCCACTGAGGCCAACGAGGCCCCCGCCAGCGAGGCCCCCGTGTCCTCCGAGGCCCCCGCCTCCGAGGCGCCGGCGGCCGAGCCCGAGGCCGCCACGGCCAAGAAGGCGGCCCGCAAGACCGCCAAGAAGGCCACGGCCAAGAAGGCGGCCGTCAAGAAGACCGCGGCCAAGAAGACGGCCGCGAAGAAGACGACGGCCAAGAAGGCGGCGGCGAAGAAGACGGCGGCGGCCGAGCAGTCCGCCCCGTCCGTCACGGCCGCGGCCGACGAGGGCTGACCCGCCCCCGTACGTGCGCGGCGCGGTCCGGCCGGTCCCCCCGAGGGACCGGCCGGCCGCGGCGCGGGCCGCTCCCGCCCCTGACAGAAAGCCCCCCATGCGCAAGATCCAGAAGGCCGTCATACCGGCCGCCGGGCTCGGTACCCGGTTCCTGCCGGCGACGAAGGCCACTCCCAAGGAGATGCTGCCGGTCGTCGACAAGCCGGCGATCCAGTACGTCGTGGAGGAGGCCGCCGCAGCGGGCCTGAACGACGTCCTGATGGTCACCGGACGCAACAAGCGGCCGCTGGAGGACCACTTCGACCGGAACTACGAGCTGGAGTCGGCGCTGACCCGCAAGGGCGACGCCGCACGGCTGGCCAAGGTCCAGGAGTCCAACGAACTCGCCACCATGCACTACGTCCGCCAGGGCGACCCCAAGGGTCTCGGGCACGCAGTCCTGTGCGCGGAGCCCCATGTCGGGGACGAGCCGTTCGCGGTCCTGCTCGGCGACGACCTGATCGACCCGCGCGACCCGCTGCTGACCCGGATGACCGAGGTCCAGCAGCGCGAGGGCGGCAGCGTCGTCGCGCTCATGGAGGTCCCGCCCGCGATGATCCAGCAGTACGGCTGCGCGGCGGTGGAGCCCACGGCGGAGGACGACCTCGTCCGGGTCACCGGCCTGGTCGAGAAGCCGGAGCCGGGCGAGGCCCCCAGCAACCTCGCGGTCATCGGCCGCTACGTCCTGGACCCCGCCGTCTTCGCCGTACTGCGCGAGACCGAGCCCGGCCGGGGCGGCGAGATCCAGCTGACCGACGCGCTCCAGCGGCTGGCCGCCGACGAGAAGCTCGGCGGCCCGGTGCACGGCGTGGTCTTCCGGGGCCGCCGCTACGACACCGGGGACCGGGGCGACTATCTGCGGGCCATCGTCCGCCTCGCCTGCGAGCGCGAGGACCTGGGCCCCGACTTCCGTACCTGGCTGCGCTCCTTCGCAGCGGCCGAACTCTGACCCGTACCGAGGACCAAGGAGAACACCCATGATCGGCATGATTCTGGCGGCCGGCGCCGGCCGCCGTCTGCGCCCCTACACCGACACGCTGCCCAAGGCCCTGGTGCCGGTCGGGCCCGAGGGCGACGAGGAGAGCATCACCGTCGTCGACCTGGCGCTCGGCAACTTCGCCGAGGTCGGGCTGACCGAGGTCGCGATCATCGTGGGCTACCGCAAGGAGGCCCTGTACGAGCGCAAGGCGGCGCTGGAGGCCAAGTACGGCGTCAGCATCACGCTGATCGACAACGACAAGGCCGAGGAGTGGAACAACGCCTACTCCCTGTGGTGCGGCCGGGACGCCCTCAAGGACGGAGTCCTGCTCGCCAACGGCGACACCGTGCACCCGGTCTCCGTCGAGAAGTCGCTGCTGGCCGCGCGCGGCGAGGGCAAGAAGATCATCCTCGCCCTCGACACGGTGAAGCAGCTCGCCGACGAGGAGATGAAGGTCGTCGTGGACCCCGCCGAGGGCGTCCGGCGCATCACCAAGCTGATGGACCCGGCCGAGGCCACCGGCGAGTACATCGGCGTCACCCTCATCGAGGCCGAGGCCGCCGAGGCGCTGGCCGACGCGCTGAGGACCACCTTCGAGCGCGACCCGGACCTCTACTACGAGGACGGCTACCAGGAGCTCGTCAACCGCGGCTTCAAGATCGACGTGGAGCCGATCGGCGACGTCCAGTGGGTCGAGATCGACAACCACGACGACCTCGCCAAGGGCAGGAAGATCGCGTGCCAGTACTGACCCGGCTGATCCCCGCGCCGGTCGTCGTCGACATCCGGCCCGGAGCCCTCGCGAATCTGGCGGCCGTCCTCGCCGACCAGCGGATCTCCGGCTCCGGCAAGCTGGCGGTGGCGATCAGCGGGGGTTCCGGCCGGGCCCTGCGGGAACGGCTCTCGGACGGCCTGCCGGGCGCCTCCTGGTTCGAGGTGGGCGGCGGCACGCTGAACGACGCCGTCAAGCTCGCCGAGGCCATGAAGTCCGGGCGGTACGACGCGGTGGTGGGCCTCGGCGGCGGCAAGATCATCGACTGCGCCAAGTTCGCCGCGGCGCGCGTCGGGCTGCCGCTGGTCGCCGTGGCGACGAACCTGTCCCACGACGGGCTGTGCTCCCCGGTGGCCACGCTCGACAACGACGCGGGCCGGGGCTCGTACGGCGTGCCGAACCCGATCGCCGTCGTCATCGACCTCGACGTCATCCGCGAGGCCCCCGCCCGCTTCGTGCGGTCCGGCATCGGGGACGCGCTGTCCAACATCTCCGCCGTCGCGGACTGGGAGCTGGCCCACCGGGTCAACGGCGAGGACATCGACGGACTGGCCGCCGCGATGGCCCGGCAGGCCGGCGAGGCCGTGCTGCGCCACCCCGGCGGGCTGGACGACGACGCGTTCCTCCAGGTGCTCGCCGAGGGCCTGGTGCTCACCGGGATCTCGATGTCGGTGGCCGGGGACAGCCGCCCGGCCTCCGGCGCCTGCCACGAGATCAACCACGCCTTCGACCTGCTCTTCCCGCAGCGGGCCGCCAGCCACGGCGAGCAGTGCGGGCTCGGCGCCGCGTTCGCCATGCACCTGCGCGGCGCCGTGCAGGAGTCGGTCCGGATGACCGAGGTGCTGCGGCGCCACGGGCTGCCGGTGACGGCCGAGGACATGGGCTTCGACGTGGAGGAGTTCGTCCGGGTGGTGGCGTTCGCGCCGAGGACCCGGCCGGGCCGCTACACGATCCTGGAGCACCTGAACCTGTCCGAGGACGGCATCCGGGACGCCTACGCCGAGTACCGCAGAACCGCAGGCGTCTAGAGCACGGGGCCCGGTTTGACCGGCTGTGCGGGGCCCCGTAACCTTGACCCTCGGCGTTTGTTCGCCACACCTCTGAGCACCGACCTCCCGCTCGTACGGGAGAGGCCGCTCGTCCACTCCGGATCCTCATGGGTCCCCGGACCCGTGCGAGCGGCTGGCATCAGGGGTTTCCGCTTCGAGTGAGAGTGAGATCCGCGTGTACGCCATCGTGCGCAGCGGTGGTCGCCAGCACAAGGTTGCTGTCGGCGACATCGTTGAGGTTGACAAGATTTCCACTGCCAAGGTGGGCGACACGGTAGAGCTCTCTACCCTGCTCGTTGTCGACGGCGACGCCGTGACCAGCGACCCGTGGGTCCTGGACGGCATCAAGGTCCAGGCCGAGGTCGTGGACCACCACAAGGGCGCGAAGATCGACATCCTTCGCTACAAGAACAAGACCGGCTACCGCCGTCGCCAGGGTCACCGCCAGCAGTACACGGCGATCAAGGTCACCGGTATTCCCGCGGCTGCGAAGTAAGGGACTGAGAACACATGGCACACAAGAAGGGCGCATCGTCCACCCGGAACGGGCGCGATTCCAATGCTCAGCGGCTCGGCGTGAAGCGCTTCGGCGGCCAGGCCGTCAACGCCGGTGAGATCCTGGTCCGCCAGCGTGGCACCCACTTCCACCCCGGCACGGGCGTCGGCCGCGGTGGCGACGACACGCTGTTCGCCCTCGCCGCCGGTGCGGTCGAGTTCGGCACGCACCGTGGCCGCAAGGTCGTGAACATCGTTCCGATCGCCGGCTGAATCCCCGGCGCTCGTCGAGCGGTATGACGTGGAGGCGGACCTCACTTCCCGAGCAGGGAAGTGGGTCCGCCTTTCACGTGTTGTCCCTACGGGGGCGAGCGAGATCTTTCCGCAGGTATGCAACTGGAGGTTCCACCCATGACCACCTTCGTGGACCGCGTCGAACTGCATGTCGCCGCGGGTAACGGAGGCCACGGCTGTGCCTCCGTTCACCGTGAGAAGTTCAAGCCGCTGGGCGGCCCGGACGGCGGCAACGGCGGTCGCGGCGGCGATGTGACCCTGGTCGTCGACCAGTCCGTCACCACGCTCCTCGACTACCACCACCACCCCCACCGCAAGGCCACCAACGGCCAGCCCGGCGGCGGCGACCACCGCACCGGCAAGGAGGGCCAGGACCTGGTCCTGCCCGTGCCGGACGGCACCGTCGTCCTGGACCGCCGGGGCAACGTGCTCGCCGACCTCGTCGGCCAGGGCACCGCCTTCGTCGCCGGCCAGGGCGGCCGCGGCGGCCTCGGCAACGCCGCGCTGGCCTCCGCCCGCCGCAAGGCCCCCGGCTTCGCGCTGCTGGGCGAGCCCGGCGAGGCGCGGGACATCGTCCTGGAGCTGAAGACCGTCGCCGACGTGGCCCTCGTCGGCTACCCGAGCGCCGGCAAGTCCTCACTGATCTCCGTCCTGTCGGCCGCCAAGCCGAAGATCGCGGACTACCCGTTCACCACCCTCGTCCCCAACCTGGGCGTGGTCACCGCCGGCAGCACGGTGTACACCATCGCCGACGTGCCCGGCCTGATCCCGGGCGCCAGCCAGGGCAAGGGCCTCGGCCTGGAGTTCCTGCGCCACGTCGAGCGCTGCTCGGTGCTCGTGCACGTACTGGACACGGCCACGCTGGAGTCGGACCGCGACCCGGTCTCCGACCTCGACATCATCGAGGAGGAGCTGAAGCTGTACGGCGGTCTGGAGGACCGGCCCCGCATCGTCGTCCTCAACAAGATCGACGTACCGGACGGCCGGGACCTCGCGGAGATGATCCGCCCCGACCTGGAGGCGCGCGGCTACCGCGTCTTCGAGGTGTCCGCCGTCGCCAGGACCGGGCTCAAGGAGCTGTCCTTCGCGCTGGCCGGCATCATCGCCGAGGCGCGCGCCGCCAAGCCGGTCGAGGAGGCCACCCGCATCGTCATCCGGCCCAAGGCCGTGGACGACGCAGGGTTCACCGTCACCCTGGACGAGGAGGAGGGCGTCTACCGGGTGCGCGGCGAGAAGCCGGAGCGCTGGGTGCGCCAGACCGACTTCAACAACGACGAGGCCGTCGGCTACCTCGCGGACCGGCTCGCCCGGCTCGGCGTCGAGGACCAGCTGCGCAAGGCCGGGGCCCGCGCCGGCGACGGCGTGGCCATCGGCGCCGAGGACAACGCGGTCGTCTTCGACTGGGAGCCCACGGTCACCGCGGGTGCCGAGATGCTCGGCCGCCGCGGCGAGGACCACCGCCTGGAGGAGCCGCGCCCGGCCGCCCAGCGCCGCCGCGACCGCGAGGCGGAGCGCGACGAGGCCGCCCAGGAGTACCAGGACTTCGACCCGTTCGCGTAGCGCGGGTGAACGACCGCGGTCCCGGCCCCTTCCGCAGGACGGAGAGGGGACCGGGACCGCGGTCGTCGTCGTACGGGGCCCGTCAGGCGCGCCCGGCCTTCAGGGCCTCGGCGGGGGAAGGGGCCGGGGTGCGCTCGGCGAGCGGGACCACCGGCAGCAGCTCCGCCTCGCCCAGGAACACCTTGCGCACCACGCGCTCGGCGGCCCGCCCGTCGTCGTAGTCGCAGTAGCGCTCCCGGAACGCCGCGCGCAGCGCCGCCGCCTCCTCGTCGCGCCACTCGCCGGAGCGCAGGATCGAGGTCAGCCGCTCCTGGGTCGTGGCGACGGCGCCCGGCGGCTCGGCCATCAGGTCGAAGTAGGTGCCGCGCACCACCCGGTAGGTGTCCCAGTCGTCGGCGTGGATGACGATCGGCCGGTCCAGGTTGGCGTAGTCGAACATCGCGGACGAGTAGTCGGTGATCAGGGCGTCCGCCGCCAGGTAGAGCCGCTCGACGCTGCCGTGCCCGGAGACGTCCACGATCCGGCCGGCGGCCCGCCGCTCGTCCGGCCGCTCGGCGGGCTTGTAGAAGTAGTGCCCGCGCACCAGCAGGGTGACGTCCGGGCCCAGATCCTCGGCGAGCTTCGTCAGATCGAGCCGGGGCGTGAAGGACTTCTCGTACTCGCGGTGCGTCGGCATGTAGAGGAAGGCGGTCGTGCCGTCCGCGATCCCCAGCTCCCGGCGCGCCTCGACCACGTCGGCGGCGGTGGCGTTCACGAGGACGTCGTTGCGCGGGTAGCCCGTCTCCAGCGTGGTGTAGCGGCAGGGGTAGACCCGCTCCCAGACGGTGGTGGAGAACCGGTTGGCGGACAGGCTGTAGTCCCAGCGGTCGCACCGGCGCAGCAGCTTCTCCATGTCCATGCTGGTGGACGCGGGGTACTGCGCCTGGTCGAGGCCCATCGTCTTGAGCGGGGTGCCGTGGTGGGTCTGCACGTGGATCTGGCCCTCGCGCTTGACGACGGTGTCCCCGAAGTTGACGTTGTTCGTGAGGTACGTGGCACGGGCCATGGCCGCCCAGTACTCGCGGGAGCCGACGATCACCTTCTCGACGCCCTCGGGCACCCGGCCCCGGTGCTCGGCGCGCACCGCCCAGACCCGGCGGATCTGCGGCGCGAGGCGGCCCAGCTCGGCCTCGATGGCGGCGGGGTTGCAGGAGTAGCCGCGCCCCCAGTACGCGGAGAACACGGCGAGGTTCTCGTCGAGCGGCATCCGCAGCTGGGACCGGTAGAACATGCCGAGGGCGGCCCGCTTGGCCCGGCCGATGCGGGCCTGGCCGCCCAGCCGGGCGCGGTGGCGCGCGTTGTTGGCGCGGGTCAGGCCGAAGAACGCGGAGTACGAGTCGACGCCGAGCAGCGCGTACTTGTAGCCGCGCCCCCCGGCCGGCCGCTCGAAGTCCTCCGGCAGCCGGGCGCGGTAGTCCTTCGCCGCCCGGTGGAAGAACTCGGCGCGGGCGTCGCGCGGCAGCCGGCCGGGCTTCTCCAGCACCGTCAGGAAGTGGTCGACCATCTTCCGGAACAGCGCCGGGCGCCACGAGGCCAGCTCGGGCCGCTCGTCCAGGAACGCGAACACCCGGTCGTACTGGTCGAAGACGTCGAAGTGCTTGCGGCTGACCGTGCGCAGGATGTTGCCGCCCTCGCGCCGCTGCCGGTACAGCACACAGGAGCGGTCGAGCACCGCGATGCGCTCCGCCGCCATCAGCGAGCCGTACGTCCAGGGGGCGTCCTCGTAGTAACCGGGCGGGAACCGGAAGCCGTGCCGGGTGACGAAGTCGCGGCGGTACGCCTTGTTCCACACGATCTGGAGCAGGTCCAGCAGCTGCGGGCGCTCGGCCAGCGTGAAGACGTCCGGGCCCTCCTCGGACATCAGGTCGGCGCGCTTGTTGCGCAGCATCCGCCCGTCCCAGTAGGTCCGGGTGTAGTCGTAGACCAGGATGTCCGGGTCGTCCGTGGCGTCGAGCCGCGCCGCGATGGCCGACAGCGAGCCCGGCGCCAGCGTGTCGTCGCTGTCCAGGAAGAGGACGTAGTCACCGCTCGCCAGCTCCAGACCGGCGTTGCGGGCGCGCCCCAGGCCCACGTTCTCCGTGAGGTGCAGCACACGCAGCCGGGAGTCCCGCGCCGCGTACGCGTCCAGGATGGCGCCGGAGCCGTCCGGGGAGCGGTCGTCGACGCCGATGACCTCGATGTCGGTGAAGTCCTGCCCCAGCACGGAGTCCAGACACTCCCCGATGTACCCCTGCACGTTGTACGCAGGCACGATGAGGGTCAGTCGAGGCATCGTCCACCAGTTCCAGAGGCTGTCTGCGGGGGCTGTACGGGAGGCGGGGCCGGACCGTGCGAAAGTGGTCGGCGTCCGGCACCCGGACAGCGTAATTGATGGCCTCCACCGCGGCCGGGGGTGCCCGAGACGTCCACGTAGGGTGGAATGCCGACGGTTACAGCATCTGACAGGAGACGCACGACATGACCTGGATGGTTACGGGCGGGGCGGGGTACATCGGTGCGCACGTGGTGCGTGCGATGCTCGCGGGCGGTCAGCGGGTGGTCGTGTTCGACGATCTGTCCACCGGCAGCGCCGACGCGGTCCCCGCCGGGGTTCCGCTGGTGACCGGCACCGTGCTGGACCGCGAGGCCCTGGACGCGGCCATCCGCGAGCACGGGGTGACCGGTGTGGTGCACGTCGCCGGAAAGAAGCAGGTCGGCGAGTCCGTGGAGCGCCCGCTCCACTACTACAAGGAGAACGTCACCGGCCTGGAGGTCCTGCTGGAGGCCATGGTCGCGGCCGGGGTCGAGCGGCTGGTGTTCTCCTCGTCGGCCGCCGTCTACGGCATGCCCGACGTGGACCTCGTCACCGAGACGACGCCCTGCGCGCCGATGAGCCCGTACGGCGAGACCAAGCTCGTCGGCGAATGGCTGATCCACGCCGCCGCCCGGGCCCACGGGCTGCGCTGCGCCTCGCTGCGCTACTTCAACGTGGCGGGCGCCGCCTCGCCGGAGCTGGCCGACGCCGGGGTGTTCAACCTGATCCCGATGGTCTTCGAGCGCCTGGAGGCGGGCGGCTCCCCGCGCGTCTTCGGCGACGACTACGCCACCCCGGACGGCACCTGCGTCCGCGACTACATCCACGTCGAGGACATCGCCTCCGCCCATCTGGCCGCCGCGCGCCGGCTGGAGACCGCCGAGCCCGGTACGGACCTCACGCTGAACATCGGCCGGGGCGAGGGCAGCTCGGTCCGCGAGATGGTGGACCGCATCCTCAAGGTGACGGGCAACGAGGACACCGCCGTCGAGGTCACCGCCCGCCGCCCCGGCGACCCGGCCCGCGTGGTCGCCTCCGCCGACCGCATCCGCGCGGAGCTGGACTGGTCGGCGCGGTACGGCGTGGACGAGATGATCGAGTCCGCCTGGCAGGGCTGGCGCCTGCGCCACCCGTAGCCCCGGTACGCCGCCACCCCGTACGGGTGACGAAAAGTTGCCGCTTTTCGTCCGGATGTGTCAGTGAAAGCCGGTCATGGGCCGTTTCGCCACCGAAGTGAGGGTGTGGGTCAGTAGGGTCGGCTGCGGCGGACCGCCGCCGCATCGGCCACTCTCACCGTGGGGGCAGCAAACCGTGAAGGCTCTCGTACTCTCCGGTGGGGCGGGCACCCGGCTGCGCCCCATCACCCACACCTCCGCCAAACAGCTCGTGCCGGTGGCGAACAAACCGGTGCTGTTCTACGGCCTGGAGGCCATCGCCGAAGCCGGCATCACCGAGGTCGGCATCATCGTGGGCGACACCGAGGAGGAGATCCGCGCGGCGGTCGGCGACGGTTCCCGCTTCGGCATCGACGTCACCTACATCCGGCAGGCCGAGCCCCTGGGCCTCGCCCACGCGGTCCTGGTCGCCCAGCGCTTCCTGGGCGACGACGACTTCGTGATGTACCTCGGCGACAACTTCATCGTCGGCGGCATCGCGGGCCTGGTCGGGGAGTTCCGCGCGGACCGGCCCGACGCGCAGATCCTGCTGACACAGGTGCCCGACCCCAGCTCCTTCGGCGTCGCGGAACTGGATGGGGACGGCAGGGTGGTGGCCCTGGAGGAGAAGCCGGAGCACCCCAAGAGCGACCTCGCGCTCGTCGGCGTCTACCTCTTCACGCCCGCCGTCCACGAGGCCGTCCGCTCCATCCGGCCCTCCTGGCGCGGCGAACTGGAGATCACCCACGCCATCCAGTGGCTCATCGACCGGGAACGCGACGTGCGCTCCACCGTCATCCGGGGCTACTGGAAGGACACCGGCAACGTCACCGACATGCTGGAGGTCAACCGCACCGTCCTGGAGAGCGTCGAGCCGTGCACCGAGGGCGCCTACGTCGACGGCGAGAGCGAGATCATCGGCCGGGTGCTCATCGAACCGGGCGCCCGCGTCACCCGCAGCCGGATCGTCGGACCGGCCGTCATCGGCACCGGCTCGGTGATCAGCGACGCCTACGTCGGCCCGTTCACCTCCATCGGCCGGCACTGCCGCATCGAGGACAGCGAGATCGAGTACTCCATCGTGCTGCGCGGCGCGTCCATCGACGGCGTCCGGCGCGTGGAGGCGTCGCTGATCGGGCATGACGTCGAGGTGACCCCCGCGCCCCGCAGCCCCTCCGCCCACCGCCTCGTCCTCGGCGACCACAGCAAGGTGCAGATCTCCTCATGACCCCTACCCGCCTCCTCGTCACCGGCGGCGCCGGCTTCATCGGCTCCCACTACGTCCGTACGCTCCTCGGCCCGGACGGCCCCGGCGACGTCTCCGTCACCGTCCTGGACGCCCTCACCTACGCCGGGAACCCGGCCAACCTGGACGAGGTCCGCGCCCACCCCGGCTTCTCCTTCGTGCACGGCGACATCTGCGACGCCGACCTGGTGCGCCGGCTCATGACCGGGCACGACCAGGTGGTGCACTTCGCCGCCGAGTCCCATGTGGACCGCTCCATCGACGGCGGCGCCGCCTTCGTACGGACGAATGTGGTCGGCACCCACACCCTGGTCCACGCCGCGCACGAGGCCGGGGTGCGCACCTTCGTCCACGTCTCCACCGATGAGGTCTACGGCTCCATCGACGAGGGCTCCTGGACCGAGGAGGAACCCCTCGCGCCCACCTCCCCGTACTCCGCCTCCAAGGCGTCGAGCGATCTCGTCGCGCTGGCCTACCACCGCACCCACGGCCTCGACGTGCGCGTCACCCGCTGCTCCAACAACTACGGCCACCACCACTTCCCCGAGAAGGTCATCCCCCTCTTCGTCACCCACCTCCTGGAGGGCCGGCCCGTCCCGCTGTACGGCGACGGCGCCCACGTCCGCGACTGGCTCCACATCGACGACCACGTCCAGGGCATCGAACTGGTCCGCACCAAGGGCCGCCCCGGCGAGGTCTACAACATCGGCGGCGGCACCGAACTCTCCAACAAGGAGCTGACCCGGCTGCTCCTGGAGGCGTGCGACGCCGACTGGGACACCGATGTGATCCACGTCGAGGACCGCAAGGGCCACGACCGGCGCTACTCCGTGGACTGCGCCAAGATCCGCGACGAGCTGGGCTACGCGCCCCGCAAGGACTTCCGCACCGGCCTCGCCGAGACCGTCCGCTGGTACCGCGAGAACCGCGCCTGGTGGGAGCCGCTCAAGGAGAGGGCCGCCCTGTGAACCCCCGCTGGCTGGTCACCGGCGCCGGCGGCATGCTCGGCCGGGACCTGACGGCCGCGCTGGCCCGCGACGGCGCCGCCGTCGTCGCGGCGGACCGGGCCGCCCTGGACATCGCCGACCCGGACCGCGTCCGCGCCGCCTTCGACGCCCACCGGCCCGCCGTCGTCGTCAACTGCGCCGCCTGGACCGCCGTGGACGACGCGGAGAGCCGGGAGGCCGACGCGCTGCGCGTCAACGGCACCGGACCCGCCGTCCTCGCCGAGGCCTGCCGCGCCCACGGCAGCGTCCTGCTGCACGTCTCCACCGACTACGTCTTCGCGGGCGACGCGGACCGGCCCTACCCGGAGGACGCTCCGACCGCCCCGTGCGGCGCCTACGGCCGCACCAAACTCGCCGGCGAGCGCGCCGTCCTGGAGACCCTGCCCGACACCGGCCACGTCGTCCGCACCGCCTGGCTCTACGGCGCGGACGGCGCCAACTTCGTCCGTACGATGATCAGGCTGGAGGCGGTCAAGGACACCCTCGATGTGGTGGACGACCAGCGCGGACAGCCCACCTGGACCGCCGACCTCGCCGCACTGCTGACCACCCTCGGCCGCGCCGCGCTCGACGGCACCGCTCCGGCGGGCGTCCAGCACGGCACCAGCACCGGCGAGGTCAGCTGGTACGGCCTGGCCCGCGAGGTGTTCCGGCTGCTCGGCGCCGACCCGGACCGGGTCCGCCCCACCGACAGCGCCGCCTTCGCCCGCCCCGCGCCCCGGCCCGCGTACAGCGTGCTCGGGCACGACCGGCTCGCCGCCGCCGGACTCGCCCCCCTGCGCGACTGGCGCACCGCGCTGCACGCGGCCTTCCCCGCGCTGCTCGCCGCCGAGAGACCCGCCGAACGCCCCGCGGAATGGTCCGCGGAATGGCCCGGTCAGCGGCCGGCCGGGCTGACCGCCGGCTCGCCGGAGCGGACGCCGGGCACCGCCGGACCGCCCGCGCGCAGCCGCGCGTAGTACGCCTCGCACGCGGCGTACGAGGGCAGCAGCCCCCGCTCCGCGGCCTCGGCGAGCGCCGGGGCCGCCGCGTCCTTCGGGGAGAGCAGCGGGGCGATGTCCGCCGGCCACTCGATGCCCAGCTCCGGGTCGAGCGGATCGATGCCGTGCTCCCGCTCCGGCGCGTACCCCTCGGAGCACAGGTACAGCACGCAGGCGTCGTCCGTCAGCGCCATGAAGCCGTGCCCGAGCCCCTCCGCGAGGTAGACCGCCCGGTGGCTCGTGTCGTCCAGCCGGACCGCCTCCCACCGGCCGTGGGCCGGCGAGCCCGTCCGTACGTCCACGATCACGTCCAGCACCGCGCCCCGTACGCACGTCACGTACTTCGCCTGGCCCGGCGGGACGTCCGCGAAGTGGATGCCGCGCAGCGTGCCCCGGCGGGAGCGGGAGAAGTTGGCCTGCGCGAGCCCCAGCGTGTGCCCGGCCGCCGCCTCCAGGTCCGCCGCCCGGAACCACTCGTGGAAGCTGCCGCGGCTGTCCGGGAAGACCTCGGGCTCGTGCACCCAGGCCCCGGGGACGGAGAGCCGGCGCATGCGATCACATCCTCTTCGCGGTCCGCGGGGCCTCCTGCCGGCCCCGGTACCTGTGCCCAACGAGGCGGGAGCCCGAACAGATACGGAACGGTGCAGAACGGCATGAAAGGGGTTCCGCAGTACGGAATGCGAGCGCATCGATATGCGATCCGCGTGTAGATGTAGATTGCGAGATCCAGCGAGCGAAACTTGGGGGACCGGGTGTCAGGGGCAAGGAACGGCGTCACGGAAGCCCGCAGGATCGTGGTCAAGGTCGGTTCCTCCTCCCTCACCACGGCCACCGGCGGCCTGGACGCCGACCGGGTCGACGCCCTCGTCGACGTACTCGCCAAGGTCCGCGACGGCGGCGCGCGCGAGGTCGTCCTCGTCTCCAGCGGCGCCATCGCGGCCGGGCTCGCCCCGCTCGGCCTGCACCGCAGGCCCCGGGACCTGGCCCGCCAGCAGGCCGCAGCCAGCGTCGGCCAGGGACTGCTGGTCGCCCGCTACACCGCCTCCTTCGCCCGCTACGGCGTCCGCGTCGGCCAGGTCCTGCTCACGAGCAACGACACCAGCCGCCGCGCCCACTACCGCAACGCCTACCGCACCCTGGACCAGCTCCTGGACATGGGCGCGCTGCCCGTCGTCAACGAGAACGACACCGTCGCCACCGACGAGATCCGGTTCGGCGACAACGACCGGCTCGCCGCCCTCGTCGCCCATCTCGTCCGCGCCGAACTGCTGGTCCTCCTCTCCGACGTGGACGGCCTCTACGACGGCGACCCGAGCATCCCCGGCACCACCCGCATCGCCGAGGTCACCGGCCCCGCCGACCTGGCCGGGGTCAGCATCGGCAGCGCCGGCAAGGCGGGCCTCGGCACCGGCGGCATGGTCACCAAGGTCGAGGCCGCCCGGATCGCCACCGCCGCCGGCATCCCCGTCGTCCTCACCTCCGCGAGCCACGCGGCCGACGCCCTCGCCGGCCGCGACACCGGCACCTACTTCCACCCCACCGGCCGCCGCTCGGCCGGCCGGCTGCTCTGGCTGGCCCACGCCTCGGCGCCGCGCGGCTCGCTCACCCTGGACGACGGGGCCGTGCAGGCGGTCGTGGAGCGGCACAGCTCGCTGCTGCCCGCCGGGATCGCGTCCGTCGAGGGCGAGTTCACCGCGGGCGACCCGGTCGAGCTGCGCGACCTGACCGGCCGGGCGGTGGCCCGCGGACTCGTCAACTTCGACGCCAAGGAGATGCCGCGGCTCCTCGGCCGCTCCACCCGCGACCTCGCCCGCGACCTCGGCCCCGCCTACGAGCGCGAGGTCGTACACAGGGACGATCTCGTCGTCCTGCACGGCTGACACGCACCGAAACGGCTGAAAGTCCGGCCAACGGACGGAGAGCTTCACGAAAACCGCCCCACACCGGGCCGCGGACTGGTCCACTTTGTAGCAGGGAAACTGCGGGGTACAGCAAAGCAACACATCACAGGAGGCCGCCGGTGAGACGAGCGCGCCCGGGGGCGCCGCCCCGAGGAACGGGTGGCCGCACCCTGACCAGTGTCGGAGCGGGAGCCGGTTTCGACGGGAACCGGCCCATGGACCGCAGAAACGAGCGCACCACCCGGCCGGAGCCGGGACCGGCCGCACAGGAGCACACCCCGTCGAAGCTCTGGCACGTCACCCTCTGCGTCTCCGGGGCCGAGTTCCCGCTGAAGGAGGTCAGACGCGGCCTGGAACAGCTCGCGCACGACCACCCCTTCCTGCTGACCAGCCGTTACGCCAACGACCACGCGGAGATCCGCTACTGGGAGGAGGCCCGCGACCTGCACGACGCGGCGGCGGTGGCCCTGCGCCTGTGGGGCGAGCACCGCTCCAGCGCCGGCCTGCCGCCCTGGACGATCGTCGGCCTCGAAGTCATCGACCGCGAGACCTACCACCAGCGCGTCGCCGAGGGGTACGGGCCGCCCCCGGCCGCCCCGGTCGGCGTCCATCCGTACTGATCCGGCCGAACCGGGGAACCGAAACCGGGGAAGCCGGACCGGGGGAAGCAGAACCGGGGAAACCGGACGGGAGAAGCCGAACCGGGGAAACAGCCGTCTCGCATCACGAAATGCGTACGGGATGCCCGCAGGGCGCGCACTACTCTGCGGGCATGACCACGCTCTCGCCGTACGACAACATGTCTCCCGTGGCCCAGGCCGCCTACCGGGCCCGCTCCGCCGCCGCCGACATCGCGCCACTTCCGCGCGCGGCCAAGGACGACGCGCTGCTGGCGATCGCGGACGCCCTGGAGGTACGGACGAGCGACATCCTCGCGGCCAACGCCGAGGACGTGGCCCGCGCCCGCGAGGCCGGGACCAGCGAGTCCGTGGTGGACCGGCTGACCCTCACGCCCGAGCGCATCCGCGCCATCGCCGCCGACGTACGCGATGTCGCCGCCCTGCCCGACCCGGTCGGCGAGGTGGTGCGCGGCTCGACCCTGCCCAACGGCATCGACCTGCGCCAGGTCCGGGTGCCGCTCGGCGTCGTCGGGATCATCTACGAGGCCCGGCCCAACGTGACGGTGGACGCCGCGGCCCTCTGCCTGAAGTCGGGCAACGCCGTCCTGCTGCGCGGCTCGTCCTCCGCCTTCGCCTCCAACACCGCCCTGGTGCGGGTGCTGCGCGACGCGGTGGGCGGCTCCGGCCTGCCGGCCGACGCGGTGCAGCTGGTGCCGGGCGAGAGCCGTGACTCGGTGCGCGAACTCATGCGCGCCCGCGGCCTGGTGGACGTCCTCATCCCGCGCGGCGGCGCCTCGCTGATCCGGACCGTGGTCGAGGAGTCCACGGTCCCGGTCATCGAGACGGGCACGGGCAACTGCCATGTGTACGTGGACGCGCAGACCGACCTGGACATGGCCGTGGAGATCCTGGTCAACTCCAAGGCCCAGCGCCCCAGCGTCTGCAACGCCGCCGAGACCCTCCTCGTCCACAAGGACGTCGCGGGCGCCTTCCTGCCGCGCGCCCTGGACGCCCTGGCCGAGGCCGGCGTGACCGTGCACGGCGACGAGGCGGTGCTGGAGTACGCCGAGGGCTCCAAGGCGACCGTGGTCGCGGCGACCCCCGAGGACTGGGAGACCGAATACCTCTCGTACGACATCGCGGCGGCCGTCGTGGAGTCGCTGGACGCGGCCGTGGCCCACATCCGGCTCTGGTCCTCCGGCCACACCGAGGCGATCGTCACCACTTCGCAGGCCGCCGCCCGCCGCTTCACCCAGCTGGTGGACTCCACCACGGTGGCCGTCAACGCCTCGACGCGGTTCACCGACGGAGGCCAGTTCGGTTTCGGCGCCGAGATCGGCATCTCCACGCAGAAGCTGCACGCCAGGGGCCCCATGGGCCTGCCGGAACTCACCTCGACCAAGTACATCGTCACCGGCGACGGCCATGTGAGGTGACCCGGAACGGGGCCGAATCCGCCGTCTCCCTGCCCAAAGCGGGGCTGCGGGTCTAGTCTGAATGCGTGCCGGACGACGTGGGGGGCAGGCCGTATCCGAACGGCCGGGAGCCCGACGACGACCGCGGGGGCGCTGACGAGGACTTCGCCTCCGTGGTGTTCGACGAGGACTTCGTACGGGCCGCCGCCTTCCACGAGCCGACCGCCGTGGAGCGGCTGCTGGCGGCGGCCGAGGCGCGCGCCGAGGCCGACGCCCGGCGCGCCGGTGCCCGCGGCGGCCCCTACGACGACGAGCCGTACGACGACGGCTACGGCCCCGGCCACCACGACCCGCTGGACGACGACGGATTCCGCGACCACGGCCCCTACGGCCGCCACGGCGGCTCGTTCCGCCCGTACCGGGGCACGGCCCGCTGGCACCGCCCGGTCGCCTGGCTGCTGGCCGTCCTGATGGGCATCGGCATGGTCGCGCTGGCGTTCAGCGCCGTCTACCGCAACAGCTCCGGCGCCCGGCAGAGCCCGGTCCGGACACCGGCCAGCACCGGCGTCGACAGCGCGCCCGGCCCCGGCCCCGGCTCGGCTCCCTCCGAGCCGTCCCCGTCCGAGGCGGACGACAACTCCCGCCCGAAGGCCTCCGCCGTCCCGCGCACCCCCTGAACACCCGCCCGCCACGGGGTGCCCGGCAGAACTCTGCGGTGGTTGCCCGGCGCCACCGCGTTTACCGTCGTCGTGATCGACCCACCCTGAATGTATGACCCCTCGTCCGCTCGAAGAGGGGACTTCTCACGGACTCGGGAGAAGTCATGGCACACCGCGGAGACCCACCCGATGGCCCGGCGGAGAACGGCGCGGGCGGCCAGGACGACGAGTACGGCTCACTCGTCTTCGACGAGTCCTTCGTACGCGCCGCCCGGCTGCAGGAGTTCTCCGCCCAGGAACGCATGGGGGAGCACGCCCGTGCCGTGCGCAGCCTGCCGGGACGGACGGTCCGCACCGGCTCGCGGATCGCCGTCGCCCTGGTGATCCTGATCGCCCTGGCCTTCGGCACCGCCGTCTTCATGGGACTGCGCCACCCCTACGAGAGCCCGGTGGCCCGGCGGACCGAGCCGCTGCGGATGACCCTCGTCCCCCTGGCCCCGCGCGGCGCCGTGCCCGGCGGCACCCCCGACGCCCTCTTCGCCGCGAGCCCGGCCGCCGGCCACGCCACGGGCCGGGACGGCATCAGCCCGCCGCCCGCCCGGCGCACCGAGGACTTCTCGGAGAGCCAGGTCGGTGCCGCCCTCGCCACCGCGACGGACTATCTGGTGGCCTCCTCGCTCGACCCCGACGTGCTCGGCGGGAGCACCGTGCGCCCCGTGGAGGCCCTGCTCGACCCGGACCAGATGGAGCAGTTCGAGCGCAGCGTCGAGGACCCCTACGACGACGGGCAGCACGCCGCGACCGGCTGGCTCGTCCGCTTCGACCCCGCCGAGGCCGTCCCGGACCCCGAGGTCCGGGTCCGGGGCACCCTGCGCTACGCCCAGACGGGCTCCGACGCCCTGGAGGTCGTGTCGGACCACACCTTCACGTACGCGCTGCGCCCCGCCGCCTCGGGGCCGCAGCCGCAGGGCGGCGCCTCCCTGTTCACCGTGCGGCGGGAGATGAGCTTCCGGTTCGACCGGGAGGACCTGCGGCTGCACCGGCTGGAGGTGCGGACGAGCTACCTCCAGGCGGGCCCGCAGTCCTGCCCGGCCGACACCTCGGGCGCGCTGCGGCCGCTGCTGGCCGGTGAGCGGGCGGAGTCGCGGGGGCCGGCGGGCACCGATCCGTACGCCACGGGCCGGCCCGCCGCCGCCCTGTGCGGGACGCTGGACGTCAGCTCCCGTCCGTCCCGGACCCCTGCGAGCCCTCCGGGCCCCGGTCTTCCGTCCCCGCCGCTCCTTCCGTCCCCGGCGACCCCGCCGAGCCGCCCGTAGCACCGCCCTTGCCGCCGCCCCCGGTGAACTTGTCCCGCAGCTTCCCGCCCAGGTCCCCGGCGCCACCGGCTATGTCGCCGACCAGCTTCATCAGCGGGTCCTTGCTGTGGCGCACCGAATCGGCGTAATGCGCGGCGGATTCCTTGAACGAGTCGGTCACCGAGGTGTCCTTGTCCTCGTCCCGGCGCGGGTAGTGGCCGTCCATGATGCGCTGGAAGTCGCGGGTCTCCGACCACTTCTTCAGCTCGGCCGCCCGGACCGTGGTGAACGGGTGGGAGCGGGGGAGCACATTGAGGATCTTGAGCACCGAGTCGCGCAGGTCGCCGGACTTCTCGTACTCGTCGGCCTGGGCCAGGAAGGCGTCCACGTTCATCTCGTGGAGGTGGTTGCCGCCGGCGATCTTCATCAGGCCGCGCATCGACGCCTGTATGTCCTGGCCGACCAGCAGTCCGGCCCGGTCGGCCGACAGCTCCGACTTGCGGAACCACTCGCGCAGCGCCGTCACGATCGCCATGATCGCCACATTGCCCAGCGGAATCCAGGCGACCTTGAGCGCCAGGTTGGTGAGGAACAGCAGGATCGTGCGGTACACCGCGTGACCCGAGAGGGCGTGTCCGACCTCGTGGCCGACGACCGCCCGCATCTCCTCCTCGTCCAGCAGCTCCACCAGGCCCGTGGTCACCACGATGATCGGCTCGTCGAGCCCGATGCACATGGCGTTGGGCTTGGGGTCCTGGTTGACGTACATCGGCGGGACCTTCTCCAGGTCCAGGATGTAACACGCGTCGCGCAGCATGTCGTTGAGGTGGGCGAACTGGGCGTCACTCACCCGGACGGAGTCCGACAGGAAGAGCAGTCGCAGACTGCGCTCCGGCAGCAGACCGCTCAGTGCCTTGAAGACGGTGTCGAAGCCGCTCAGCTTCCGTAGCGCGACCAGCGCGGAGCGGTCGGCCGGATGTTCGTAGGACCGGGAGGAGATCCCCGGAAATCGCTTGCGCTGCCTGCTCGGTACGCCGCTGCTCTCGTGGCCGCCACCGGTCATGGATGATCCCCCTGATCTTCGTGCGAGACGTCGCTCGCCCCCTGGCGCAGCCCAGCCTAGGTGCTGGGGCTACGGTGTGCGGGGGGCTGTGGATAACCGAGGAGACGCCCGACATGCCGTACTCAGTTGCTCTGTTCGCCGCCGCGTCCGGGGACCAGGGGCCGGGCAACACGATCCGCATCGTGCTGGTCGCCTCCCTCCTGGGCGCCGCCCTGCTGGCCTGGTTCCTGCTGCGCGGATACCGCAACGACGACAACAACGACTGAGTCGGCGTGAGCGTGCCCGTGACCCCCGCATACGATGTCCGCGACGTCTTCCCCCGACTCCCGATCGATAGGTCCTGCCGAAGATGAGCCTCACGAGCACCGCACACCAGCTGGTCACCGTCGCCGCCGAGGGCGAGCACGGCGGCAATCACGACAGCCTCATCCCCGCCGTCACCGGTGGCGGCGCCCTTGTCGTGCTTCTCCTCCTCCTGTGGATCACCACGCGCTTCAACCGCGACCGCTGAGGCCGAGGCGTACAGCTGTGCCAGTAGGCTCTGCACGCATGGGAGAGCAGGAAGTGCCTACCGGCCCCGGAAAACGCCGACTCGGCGTGATGGGCGGGACGTTTGACCCGATCCATCATGGACACCTGGTGGCGGCCAGTGAAGTGGCCGCCCAGTTCCACCTCGACGAGGTGATCTTCGTACCGACCGGGCAGCCGTGGCAGAAGAGCCACAAGCACGTCTCCCCGGCGGAGGACCGTTATCTGATGACGGTCATCGCGACGGCGTCCAACCCGCAGTTCTCGGTCAGCCGCAGCGACATCGACCGCAAGGGCCCCACGTACACCATCGACACCCTGCGGGACCTGCGCGAGGTCCACGGCGACGCGGACCTCTTCTTCATCACCGGCGCCGACGCGCTCGCCCAGATCCTCACCTGGCGCGACGCCGACGAACTGTTCTCGCTCTCCCACTTCATCGGAGTCACCCGGCCGGGCCATCTGCTCACGGACGCCGGCCTGCCGAAGGGGGGCGTCTCCCTGGTGGAGGTCCCCGCGCTCGCGATTTCCTCGACGGACTGCCGCGCGAGGGTCGCCCAGGGCGAGCCGGTCTGGTATCTCGTTCCGGACGGTGTGGTCCGCTACATCGACAAGCGCCAGCTGTACCGCGGCGAGTGAGCGGAGAGGGGCACCGGTGAACGACCGACAGAACCCGTACGACCCGTACTACCAGCAGCCGCAGATCATCGGCTACGACGCGTACGGGCAGCCGGTGTACCAGCAGCCGGGTCAGCAGCAGTACGACCCGTACGCCCAGCAGCCCTACGGGGACCAGCAGGCCCAGCAGCCGCCGCAGCAGGCACCGCAGGACGGCGGACAGGGGTACGGCTACGACCCGTACGCCCAGCAGCAGCCCCCCGCCCCGCCGCAGCAGTACGACCCCTACGCGGGCGCGGCCCCGCAGCAGGACTACGGCTACGACCCGTACGGCTACGGCACCGGGCAGCAGCCGGCCGCGGTGGACACCACCCAGCAGTGGAGCATCCCTCAGCAGGCCCCCGCCGCCCCCGCCCAGCCGCAGCCCCCTGCCCAGGCCCCCGCTCAGGCCCAGGCCCCCGCCGCTCCCGCCCCTGCGCGCGAGCCCGCGCCCTCCCGTGTGCCCGAGTCGCAGCCGGAGGCCGACGCGGCCGTGCCCGGACAGCGGCGCGGCGGACGGGACGACTACCGCACCGAGCAGTTCGCCTTCATCGAGGAGCCCGACGAGGACTCCGAGGACGTCATCGACTGGCTCAAGTTCACCGAGAGCCGCAGTGAGCGCCGTGAGGAGGCGCGCCGCCGGGGCCGCAACCGGCTCGTCGCGCTCATCGTGGCCGGAGTCCTCGCCGTCCTCGGCGGCGTGGGCTACCTGTGGTCGGCGGACAAGATCCCCGGCATGTCCGACGGCGCGGAGAAGGAGAACACCGCGACGACCGGCCCGCAGCGCCGCGACGTCATCGTGGTGCACCTGCACGACACCAAGGGCGGCGGCACGTCCACCGCGCTGCTCGTGGACAACGTCACCACCAAGCAGGGCACCACCGTCCTGCTTCCCAACGCGCTCGCCGTCTCCGACGAGGACGGGAGCACCACGACGCTCGGCAAGTCCGTCGACGACGACGGCACCTCCGGGACCCGTGAGGCCCTGGACAACCTGCTGGGCACCGACATCGGCGGGACCTGGCGGCTGGACACCCCGTACCTGGAGAACCTCGTCGACCTCGTCGGCAACATCGACATCGACACCGACACCGCCGTGCCCGGCGCCAAGAAGGGCTCCGGCGACCTGGTGAAGAAGGGCGAGGACCAGACCCTCAGCGGCCGGATGGCCGTCGCGTACGCCACCTACCGGGGGCCCGGCGAGGCCGAGGCCAAGCAGCTGACGAGGTTCGGGCAGGTCATGCGCGGCGTCCTGCGCAAGATCTCCGACGACCCGAAGGCCGCCACGGTCACCGTCCAGACGCTGGCCCAGATCCTCGACCCGTCGCTGCCCGAGAAGGACCTCGGGGCCTCGCTGGCGAAGCTCGCCCAGCACGCCAAGCTCGGCGACTACAAGACGGCGCTGCTGCCGGTCCGGGAGGACGGCACCCTCACCGACGAGGCGACCGAAGGCGTCGTCAAGGACATCCTCGGCGGCGCGGTCAAGGCGCCCTCGGCGGACGGAGTGGTCCGGGTCGGGATCAGGAACGCCACCGGTGACTCCGAGGGCACCGAATCCGCCCGCGCCAAGCTGGTCAACGGCGGTTTCGCCTTCGTCAACAGCGGGAAGGCCGACGCGGCCGCCTCCTCGCAGGTGGTCTACGCCGGGGCCGCCGACAAGGAGAAGGCGGTCCAGGTCGCCAAGACCCTCGGACTGCCGACGAGCACGGTGAAGCAGGGCAAGCCGGCCGGGAACGCGACGGTGTCCGTCCTGCTCGGCCAGGACTACAAGATCGGCTGACCGCCCGGCGGTCGCAGGAGGTCCGGGCCCGCACGGCCCGGACCTCCCGCCCGCGACGGGCCCGCACGGCCCCGGAAATATCGCTGCGTGGCCCCCGCCTTCCCCGTGAGACCCTAGGGGGTGTCTGACAAATCCCCGCGGCGTCGCGGCGTCTGGCACGCATGCTCGCCGCGTTGCCGAAAAGCCCTAGTAGCTCCGCTACGAGGACTTCCCGGCGCCTTGCGATCGCACGCACCAGACGCCGCTCCTTCTTCCACGGGGATTTGTCAGACACCCCCTAGAGAACAATCCGACCGACGACGAAAGCTTGCTTGTGACCGCCACGGACCGCTCCATCGAGCTCATCAACGCCGCCGCCCAGGCGGCCGCCGACCGGCTCGCGCACGACATCATCGCCTACGACGTCAGCGACGTGCTGTCGATCACCGACGCCTTCCTGCTGGCCTCGGCCCCCAACGACCGCCAGGTCAAGTCGATCGTCGACGAGATCGAGGAGCGGCTCCTCAAGGACCTCGGCGCCAAGCCGGTCCGCCGCGAGGGCGACCGCGACGCGCGGTGGATTCTCCTCGACTACGTCGACATCGTCATCCACGTCCAGCACAGCGAGGAGCGCGTCTTCTACGCGCTGGAGCGCCTGTGGAAGGACTGCCCGGAGATCGACCTTCCCGAGGACGCCGTGCGCACCCGGGGCAAGGCCGCTGAGCACGCGCAGCTCAACGGTGTCACGGAAGGTGAGCAGAGCTGAACGGCAGCAGGAGCGGCAGGGGCCGCAGGATCGTCCTCTGGCGGCACGGCCAGACGGCGTGGAACCTGGAGCGCCGCTTCCAGGGCTCCACGGACATCGAGCTGACCGACACCGGCGTCGCGCAGGCCCGCCGGGCCGCCCGGCTGCTCGCCTCCCTCGCACCGGACGCGATCGTCGCCTCCGACCTGCGGCGGGCCGCGGCCACGGCCGCCGAGCTGGCCGCGATCACCGGCCTCGACGTGGTGCACGACGCGGCCCTGCGCGAGACCTACGCGGGCGCCTGGCAGGGCCTGACCCACGAGGAGATCGTGGAGCGGTACGGCGAGCAGTACGCCGCCTGGAAGCGCGGCGAGCCCGTGCGGCGGGGCGGTGGCGAGCTGGAGACCGAGGTCGCCGACCGGGCCGCCCCCGTGGTCCTCGGACACGCCGGGAAGCTGCCCGACGACGGCACGCTGGTCGTCGTCAGCCACGGCGGCACCATCCGCACCACCATCGGCCGGCTGCTGGGCCTGGAGGCGCACCACTGGGAGGGGCTCGGCGGGCTGACCAACTGCTGCTGGTCCGTGCTGGGCGAGGGCGCCCGGGGCTGGCGGCTGCTGGAGCACAACGCCGGCACCCTGCCGGAACCGGTGCTCGGCGACGACACCTGACCCGGTCGCGGCGGGCCGTCCCCGGGCTGTGGGGGCCGGATTTCACTTTCCGGCTGGTCACAGGCTAAAGTTCTTCTTGTTCGCAGCGCGAGAGCGCAGGGAAACACAGCGAACAGCGGGGCTATAGCTCAGTTGGTAGAGCGCTTGCATGGCATGCAAGAGGTCAGGAGTTCAATTCTCCTTAGCTCCACAATCGAAGAAATCCCGTCCCCACCAGGGGGCGGGATTTTTCGTGTGCGCCGTCGCGACGGTCAGGGGCGGGCCTCCGGGCCGGGGCTCCGCCGGAGCCCCCGCAGGACGGCGAGCAGCTTTCCGCTCTCGTCGTCGGCCGGTGTGTACGTGACGATCCGGCACTCCGGCAGCCCGTTGACCATCAGCGACACCGACGTCATCCGTATCTCACCGGCCACCGCGTAGTGCCGGAAGGTCTTCACGCGCCGGCCCGGCGGGGCGACGTCCCCGCTGCGCCACAGCTTCGCGAAGTAGGGGCTCGCCTCCGACAGCGCCGCGATGAACGTCTCCCACGCGGGCTCGCCCACATGGCGCCCGTAGCCGCTGCGCAGGGTCGCCGCCATCAGGGGCAGCTCCTGGGCGCGGTGGACGATCGGGCACTCCTCCTCCGGCAACGTGAACAGCGACCACAGCGCGTTGCGGACCCGGGCGCCCCGCATCAGCGGTACGCCGAAGAGGTCGCGGTAGCCGGCGTTGGTCGCCAGCACGTCGTAGCGGGCGTTGTAGACGACCGAGGGCAGCGGGTCCAGCGCGTCGATGATGCCCTGGATCTCCTCGCCGACCTCGAAGACATCGGACTCCCGGCCCGGCAGGAACGGCACCCCGGCCAGCTCGTAGAGGTGCTCGCGCTCCGGCGGGTCCAGCCGCAGGGTCCGCGCCACCGCGTCCAGGACCTGCGAGGAGGCGTTGATCGGGCGGCCCTGCTCCAGCCAGGTGTACCAGGTGACCCCGACGCCGGAGAGCTGGGCGACCTCCTCGCGGCGCAGGCCCGGCGTACGCCGCCGTAAGCCGGGGGCCATGCCCACGTCCGCCGGGGTCACCCGCGCCCGGCGGCCCCGCAGGAACGCGGCCAGCTCCGGCCGCCGGCCGGACGCCGGTCCGGACCGGCGCGTCTGCCGCTGGGCCGTCACCGTCGTCCGTGTCGTCGCCTGTGTCGTCTTCTGTGCCGTCACCGTCGTCACGCCCCCATCGTCGGTGCTGCGCCAGGGTGTTGCCAGGTGCTGCCAGTACCAGCATCGGCGGGCTCTCGTTACCCGTATGCGCGCGGCACCAGCCTGGAGCCCATGACCGCGACCACAGAAACGACGGCCTCACGCTCCGTCATCAGTAGAACACCCGGCACCGACAAGACCCCCGGCCGACTGCTCGCCGTGGTGCTGACGGCCCAGTTCATGGCCATGCTCGACATCTTCATCGTGAACGTCGCCGCCCCGACGATCCGCACCGAACTCGACGCGTCCGGGGCCCAGTTGCAGCTGGTGGTGGCCGGCTACACCATCTCCTACGCCGTCCTCCTCGTCGCCGGCGCCCGGCTCGGCGGCCTGCTCGGCCACGGCCGCGCCCATCTCGCCGGACTCGCGGTCTTCACCGCGGCCTCGCTCGCCTGCGGACTGGCCGCGGGCTCGGGGCAGCTGATCGCGTTCCGGGTGATCCAGGGGGCGGGCGCCGCGGTGATGATCCCGCAGGTGCTCAGCCTGATCCAGCAGCACTTCACCGGCCCCGCGCGGGTCCGTGCGATCGGCGCCTACAGCGCCGTGCTGGCCACCGGGGCCGCCGCCGGGCAGGTGGTGGGCGGGGTGCTGGTGAGCGTCGATCTGTTCGGTGCGGGCTGGCGCCCGGTCTTCCTGGTCAATGTGCCGTCCGGGCTGGTCCTGCTGGTGCTCGGCGCCCGCTTCCTGCCGCGCGAACCGCGCACCGCGCGGGCCCGGCGCGAGGCGCGGGCGCGCGGCTTCGACCCGGTGGGCCTGGCCGTGCTGGCCGTGGGCGTCACCCTGCTCACCGTTCCGCTGGTGCTCGGCCAGGAACTGGGCTGGCCCGCCTGGACGTGGAGCTGCCTGCTCGCCTGCGTGCTGGTCCTCGCCGGTTTCGTGGCGTACGAGACGAGGCTCGCCGCCCGGGGCGGTGCGCCCCTGATCGCGCCGAGGGTGCTCCGGTTGCCGGGCATCGCCGTGGCGTCGGTGCGCATCCTGCTGGTGATGGCGGTCAACGCGGGCTTCCTGTTCACGCTGACCCTGCACCTCCAGGGCGGCCTCGGGTACTCGGCGCTGCACGCCGGGCTGATGTGCGCGCCGACCGCGGTGGCCTTCGGGGTCGCCGGGCTGACCTGGCGGCGGTGGCCGGCCCGGCTGCGAAGGGGCCTGGTGCCCGGTGGTTTCGTGCTGGTGGCGGTCGGGAACGCGCTGATCGGCCTCGCGCTGCGGGACGGCTCCGGCGGGGGCGTGACGCTGTACACGGGTTTCGTGCTGTTGGGGACGGGTATGGCTCTCGCGTTCAGTCCCAACCTCGCGGGCGCCCTGGCGGACGTACGGCCGCAGGACGCCGCCGACGCCAGCGGTGTGCTGGTGACCGTGACCCAGCTCGGTCAGGTCATCGGCGTCGCCACGATCGGCACCCTCTACCTCAACCGCCTCGGTACGCCGGGACCGCAGGGTTCGGGGCACGCGCTGTGGGTCTGCGAACTGGCCCTGGCGGGTGCCGCGTGCGCGGGCGCGGCGGCGGGGCTCGTACGGCGGCGGACGGTGACTCGCGCGGGCTGACCCCCTTTTTGCGAGGTCATGGCAGAATCGGACCGCCGGAGGGGGCGACGGACCGAACGGGAGGGTGTGCGCAATGCCTGGGAGCCGCCACGAGGTTCCGAAGCCGCCTTTCGTCCGCCGGGGCCGGAGCTGAACCATGGGTGCTCACAGGCGGAAGTGCGACTGGTGCGGCAGCGGTACGCCCATCGTCAGGGACATGGACCCGGTCAACGCGGACTACCAGTACTGGTGCGAGGAATGCGCGCGGGCGCTCGTCATAAAGGGCGACCCCATCGAAACCTACCGGGAGCTGGAGGGGGAGCCGATCTACGGCCGGCTCCTGGAGGAGCACTGCACCCTCAAACGCTTCTACTCCTTCGCCACGGCCTGACCGCTTCCCCTTCCGGGCCGGGTGAAAACCGGACGGACCGGAATCGATTTGGTGGACGGCCGGGAGGACCGGTACTGTTCTCGATGTCGCCAGGGAGACCGGGCGGCAAAGCGAGGGGCTATAGCTCAGTTGGTAGAGCGCTTGCATGGCATGCAAGAGGTCAGGAGTTCAATTCTCCTTAGCTCCACAGTGAAGTGGGAACGGCGGGTCGTCCGAATCGGATGGCCCGCCGTTCCGCGTGTACGGGCTCGGTGCCCGGCCACTGGCCAGGGGTGAACCGGCTCCGTGCGGTACCCTGACGCCATGCGTGCCGTAGCCCTTCTGCTTAGCGAGCCGCGCTGACCAGTCCCGACCGGTGAGAACGCCTGGTCGGCATCAGCGCGGCGTCCCCTCCTGTGCGAGGGGATTTTTCGTTTCCCAAGGACGTACGTCCGTGGACGTGGATGCCGGCAGATGACGACCAATGGAGCTTTGAGGATCATGAGCGAGACGAATTCCGCAGCCGACTCTGCTGCGCCGCACCGCTACACGGCAGCGATGGCCGCCGACATCGAGGCACGCTGGCAGGACTTCTGGGACGCCGAGGGCACGTACGAGGCACCCAACCCGACCGGTGACCTGGCGGGCGACCCCGAGCTGGCCGCCAAGCCCAAGCGGTTCATCATGGACATGTTCCCCTACCCCTCGGGTGCGGGGCTGCACGTCGGCCACCCGCTGGGATACATCGCCACCGACGTGTTCGCCCGCCACCAGCGGATGACCGGGCACAACGTCCTGCACACCCTGGGCTTCGACGCCTTCGGCCTGCCCGCCGAGCAGTACGCCGTGCAGACGGGCACGCATCCGCGGATCTCCACCGAGGCCAACATCGGGAACATGAAGGCGCAGCTGCGCCGGCTGGGCCTGGGCCACGACAAGCGCCGCTCGTTCGCCACGATCGAGTCCGAGTACTACAAGTGGACCCAGTGGATCTTCCTGCAGATCTTCAACGCCTGGTACGACACCGAGGCGGACCGGGCCCGGCCGATCGCCGAGCTGGTCGCCCAGTTCGAGAGCGGCGAGCGCGCGACGCCGGACGGCCGTGACTGGAGCGCCCTGAGCGCCGCCGAGCGCGCCGACGTCCTGGGCGGGTACCGCCTGGCCTACGCCTCCGACGCGCCGGTCAACTGGTCGCCCGGCCTGGGCACCGTCCTGGCCAACGAGGAGGTCACCGCCGACGGCCGCTCCGAGCGCGGCAACTTCCCCGTCTTCAAGGCCAAGCTGCGCCAGTGGAACATGCGCATCACCGCCTACGCCGACCGGCTGCTGAACGACCTGGACGGGCTGGACTGGCCCGAGGCGATCAAGCTGCAGCAGCGCAACTGGATCGGCCGCTCCGAGGGTGCGCGCGTCGACTTCCCGGTGGACGGGGCGGGCAGCGTCACCGTCTTCACCACCCGCCAGGACACGCTGTTCGGCGCCACCTACATGGTGCTGGCGCCGGAGCACGAGCTGGTCGAGCGGATCATCCCCGCCGCCTGGCCCGAGGGAACCCACCCGGTCTGGACGGGCGGCCACGCCTCCCCGGCCGAGGCGGTCACCGCGTACCGCAAGCAGGCGGCGGCCAAGTCCGACGTCGAGCGGCAGGCCGAGGCCAAGGACAAGACCGGCGTCTTCACCGGCGCGTACGCCACCAACCCGGTCAGCGGCGAGCAGATCCCCGTCTTCATCGCCGACTACGTGCTGATGGGCTACGGCACCGGCGCGATCATGGCCGTACCCGCGCACGACGCCCGTGACTTCGCCTTCGCGCGCGCCTTCGAGCTGCCGGTGCGCTGTGTCGTCGAGCCGTCCGACGACCGCGGCACGGACGCCTCCACGTGGGAGGACGCCTTCGCCTCGTACGACGCGAAGCTGGTCAACTCCGCCAACGACGAGATCTCGCTGAACGGCCTGGGCGTCACCGACGCCAAGGCCCGCATCACCGAGTGGCTGAAGGAGCGCGGCGTCGGCGAGGGCACCGTCAACTTCCGGCTGCGGGACTGGCTGTTCAGCCGCCAGCGCTACTGGGGCGAGCCCTTCCCGATCGTGTACGACGAGGAGGGCATCGCCCACCCGCTGCCCGAGTCGATGCTGCCGCTGGAGCTGCCCGAGGTCGACGACTACTCGCCGCGCACCTTCGACCCGGACGACGCCGACACCCAGCCCGAGACCCCGCTGTCCCGCAACGAGGACTGGGTCCACGTCACGCTGGACCTGGGCGACGGCTCCGGTCCGCGTAAGTACCGCCGCGAGACCAACACCATGCCCAACTGGGCCGGTTCCTGCTGGTACGAGCTGCGCTACCTGGACCCGAACAACTCCGAGAAGCTGGTCGACCCGGCGATCGAGGAGTACTGGATGGGCCCGCGCGAGGGTCAGCCGACCGGGGGCGTGGACCTGTACGTGGGCGGTGCCGAGCACGCCGTGCTGCACCTGCTGTACGCCCGCTTCTGGTCCAAGGTGCTGCACGACCTGGGCCACATCTCCTCCGCCGAGCCGTTCCACAAGCTGTTCAACCAGGGCATGATCCAGGCCTTCGTCTACCGGGACAGCCGCGGCATCGCGGTCCCGGCCGCCGAGGTCGAGGAGCGCGACGGGGCGTACTACCACCAGGGCGAGAAGGTCTCCCGAGTCCTGGGCAAGATGGGCAAGTCCCTGAAGAACGCCGTCACGCCCGACGAGATCTGCGCCGAGTTCGGCGCGGACACGCTGCGCCTGTACGAGATGGCGATGGGCCCGCTGGATGTCTCGCGCCCCTGGGACACGCGCGCGGTCGTCGGCCAGTACCGGCTGCTGCAGCGGCTGTGGCGCAACATCGTCGACGAGGAGACCGGCCAGGTCACCGTCGTGGACACCGAGCCCGGCGAGGAGACGCTGCGCGCCCTGCACAAGGCGATCGACGGCGTCGGCGGCGACATGGCCGGCATGCGGTTCAACACGGCGATCGCCAAGGTCACCGAGCTGAACAACCACCTGACCAAGGCGGGCGGCCCGCTGCCCCGCTCGGTCGCCGAGGCCCTGGTGCTGCTGGTGGCGCCGCTGGCCCCGCACATCGCCGAGGAGCTGTGGCACCGCCTGGGCCACACGGAGTCCGTCGTCCACCAGGACTTCCCGGTGGCCGACCCGGCGTACGTCGTGGACGAGACCGTCACCTGCGTCGTGCAGGTGAAGGGCAAGGTCAAGGCGCGCCTGGAGATCTCCCCGTCGATCACGGACGCCGACCTGGAGGCCCAGGCACTGGCCGACCCGGCGGTCGTCGCCGCGCTGGGCGGGGCCGGCATCCGCAAGGTGATCGTCCGCGCCCCGAAGCTGGTCAACATCGTTCCCGCCTAGGACTTTCTGCGGGTGAGGGCTTTCCCCTACGGGCAGGTTGGGGGTTCCATCGGAACCCGCGGCCTGCCCGTTCCGTTTACGGTGGAGGGGACCGGCGCACGGGTGCCGGAGGCCGTCACACCACCGAGGGGCGCTCATGGAAGCCGTGATCCTGATCCTGGGGCTGCTCGTCGTCGCCTTCATGGCCCTCGGCGTCTACGCGACGGTCAAGGTCGTCGGCGCGGCCAGGCGCGGCGTGGACCGGACGATCACACAGGCCCGCCGCACGGTGGAGGACACCACCCTGCGTGCGAAGAGCTACGGACAGCTGGGCGTCGGCGGCGAACTGGCGCAGCTGCGCCTCTCGCTGCGTACGTCGATGCGCGCCACACAGGACGCGCTCCGGGCCGGTGTGGCCGAGGACGCGTCGCTCGCCGAGTCCCTCAGCCTGTTCGACCGGCTGAGCGTCCACGGCCACGAACTGGACGCCGAGCTCAAGGCGCTGGAGCACGAGCCCGACAAGGCGACGGTGACCTCCCGGCTGCCCGGCCTCAAGGAGCGCACCGCGCAGGTCACCGGCTCCGCCGACGCGCTGCGCTGGGCCGCCAGGGACCGGGCCCGTAAGTTCGCGGACGACGACCTGTCCACGCTGAACGCCCAGATCGACCTGGAGGCCGGCGCCCTGCGCCACTGGGCCACCACCGCGCAGGAGCCCGCGGCGGCGCCGACACCGCAGCCGGAGGCGGCGCCCGCACCCGGTGAGCGCGACCGGCAGGCGCCGCGGCACGACCGGCAGGCGTCGCCGGAGGCCCTCACGGCCCGGGACCCCCGGCAGAACACCACCTACCCCTGGCAGAAGAGGGCCAGGCCCGAGACCTCCAACTGACCGCCGGCGCAGGACGCGCGGGGGCGGAATGCCGACGGCCCGCCCCTGCGGGTAACCTCCCGCTCATGTCCCGCCATGTCGCGATCGTCACCGATTCAACGGCCTACCTGCCACCCGACGCGATGCGGCGGCACGGCATCACCGCGGTACCGCTCACCGTGGTCCTGGGCGACCAGGCCCTGGAGGAGGGCACCGAGATCTCGGCGCGCTCCCTGGCCCTGGCCCTCCAGAAGCGGCGCCCCGTGACGACCTCCCGGCCCAGCCCCGAGGTCTTCGCCGCCACCTACCGGGCCGCGGCCGAGGCCGGTGCGAGCGGCATCGTCTCGCTCCACCTGTCCGCGGAGTTCTCCGGTACGTACGACGCGGCGCTGCTCGCCGCGAAGGACGCCCCGGTGCCGGTGCGGGTGGTGGACACCGGGATGGTCGCGATGGCCCTCGGCTTCTGCGCCCTGTCGGCAGCCGAGACGGCGGAGACGGGCGGAAGCCTGGACGAGGCGGTCGCGGCGGCCGAGAAGCGTGCCTCGGGAACCTCCGCCTACTTCTACGTGGACACCCTGGACTATCTGCGCAGGGGCGGCCGGATCGGCGCGGCACAGGCCCTCCTCGGATCGGCCCTCGCGGTCAAGCCGCTGCTCCAGCTGGACGGCGGCCGGATCGAACTGCTGGAGAAGGTGCGGACGGCGTCGAAGGCCATCGCCCGGCTGGAGGAGATCGTCGCCGAGCACGCGGGCGGCGGCAGTGTGGACATCGCGGTGCATCACCTGGCGGCCCCGGAGCGGGCGGAACGTCTCGCCGAGCGGCTGCGGGAGCGTGTGCCGGGGCTGGTGGACCTGCATGTCAGCGAGGTGGGCGCGGTGATCGGCGCCCACACGGGGCCGGGGCTGCTGGGCGCGGTGGTCTCGCCGCGCTGATACGGCGGGGCGGGGGAGGGGCCGGGGCGGCCCGGTGCGGATTCGGCGGCGGCCGGTCACCCTCCGGAGTGGGGGAGTTATCCACATTCAGTCGGCCGTCCACCGAAATCGGGTGCGCTCAGCGGGATTTGGCGTAACTACCTAGCGTCGCCCGTATGGCTTCCCGATCACATCGTGCAACCAGCGGACCCGGCGGACCGGGTGCCGGCCCCGGACGCGACCCGGCCTCCGACGGCCGCTTCCGCGCGACGGCGCGCCCGGGAACGGGCCGGAGGCGGCGCACCGCGGACCGCGCCGAAGCGGTGGCGGCGGCCCGCAGCCGGGCCGATGCGCTCATGGCGGGCGGCTACGGCGGGCGCGGCGCGCGGCCGGGGACGGGGCCGGAGTCCGGGGCCGGGGACGCGGGGACGGTGCCGGCCGAGCCGGTGTCCGCTCCGGGCGGGCTTTCGGGGCCGCCCCCGGCCGGGGAGCCCGCCCCGCCTCCCGCGCCGGCTCCGGGCTCTGCTGCGGCCGGGGCTCCCGTGGGGCGATGGGCGGCGGCCGCGTTCGCGGTGCGGGAAAGGCTGCCGATGTGGGTGCAGCTCCGATGCGGCCTCGAACCGAAGACCCTCGCCGCGCTCGCCGTGGTCCTGGTGGCCGCCGCCGTGTTCGCCGGGATGCACTTCCGGTCGGCCCGGCCCGAGGGCGTACGGGCTCCGGACACGGTCGGCGAGGCGGTGCACGCCCCGGACCCGGAGGAGGCGGAGCCGACCCCGGACGGCGGCGCGGGGCGGCCCGAGCCGGCGCCCGGTGCCGCGCCCGTCGCCGGGCCGGGCGGCCCGATCGTGGTGGACGTGAGCGGGAAGGTGCGCAGCCCGGGGCTGCGCCGACTGCCCTCCGGATCACGGGTGGACGACGCGCTGAAGGCGGCGGGCGGGGCCCGGCCCGGCACGGACCTGGCGGGGCTCAACCGGGCGCGGGTGCTCGTGGACGGCGAACAGATCGTGGTCGGCGCCCCTCCGGCCCCCGCCGCGGGCGCCACCGGCCCCGCGTCCGCCGGGGGCGCCGCCGGACCGGTGAGCCTGAACACCGCGACGGCCGAGCAGTTGGAGGGGCTTCCGGGCGTCGGCCCCGTCCTCGCCCGGCACATCCTCGACTACCGCACCCAGCACGGCGGCTTCCGGTCCGTCGACGAACTCCGCGAAGTGACGGGGATCGGTGCGCGCCGATTCGCGGACCTGCACCCGCTGGTGCGGCCGTGAACACGCGGACCGGGGCACCCGGCGGCACGGGCGCGGACGTTGACGGGCCGGCCGGCGCGCCCGGAGCCGCCGGTACGGACATCGGCAGGCCGGACACCGATGGGTCGGCCATCCACGAGCCGGCCAGCCGCGAGCCGGCCAGCCGCGAGCCGGCCATCCACGGGCCGGACATTCACGCGGCGTCCGGCAAGCGACTGGGGCTTTCCGACCCCCGTCAGGAGGGCCCCGCCGACCTCCGCCTGCTCGCGCCCGCAGCGGCGGCCTGGGCCGGGGCCGGGCTCGCGGTGGGCGCTCCGGGGCACTGGGCGGCGGCAGGGGCGGCGCTCTGCCTGGTGGCGGCGATGATCCTTCTCGCGGTGAGCCTGCGACGCCCCCGCACGGGCGCCCGCGTCCGGCGCCGGCTGAGTGCCACGGCCGCCGCCGCGGTGCTGCTCTGCGCCGCCGCCGGGGTGGCGTCCGCCGGACTGCACGGCGCCGGCGTACGCGCAGGCCCGGTGCCGGAACTGGCCCGCGAGTTCGCCCGTATCGAGGCGGAGATCACCCTCACCTCCGACGCCCGGCGCACCTACCCACGGGTGCGCGGCGACCGCAGCGTGCCCGCCTCGCTGCTCCTGGACGCGGAGGTCGACCGCCTCACACGCCGCGACGGCACCGTCGTACGGCTGCGGACGCCGGTGCTGGTCATCGTCCCGCCGGGAGGCGCGGCGGCCCAGTGGCAGCGGCTGCTCCCCTCCACCCGGCTGCGGATCGAAGGACGGCTGGCGCCACCGCTGCACCGGGGCGAGCGGAGCGCCGCCGTCCTGCGGCCCGACGCCAAGACCCCGCCGAAGGTCACCGGCCCGCCCAGCCTCCTCCAGCGCACGGCGGGACGGCTGCGCGCCGGACTGCGGGAAGCCACGGACGGACTGCCCCCCGACGCACGGGCCCTGCTGCCCGGACTGGTCGTCGGCGACACCGCACGGGTCACCCCGGAGCTGCACGAAGCCTTCCGGGCCACCGACCTCACCCACGTTCTCGCCGTATCAGGATCGAACCTCGGAATTCTGCTCGTCCTGCTCATCGGACCACCCGGCAGGGCGCTGCGCACCGAGCGCGGAGGACTGGCGCCCCGGCTCGGGATCTCCCTGCGGACGACCGCGCTGCTCGGCGGCGCGCTCACACTCGCGTTCGTCCTCGTCTGCCGGCCCGAACCGAGCGTGCTGCGGGCCGCCGCGTGCGGGCTGATCACCCTGCTCGCCATCGGCACCGGGCGGCGCCGGACACTGATCCCCGCCCTGTGCGCCGCCGTACTGCTGCTCGTGCTCTACGACCCGTGGCTGGCGCGCAGTTACGGCTTCGTCCTGTCGGTGCTGGCCACCGGCGCCCTGCTGACCCTCGCCCCGCGCTGGGCCGACGCGCTGCGCCGGCGCCGGGTGCCGCCGCGACTGGCCGAGGCGCTGGCCGCCGCCGCAGCGGCACAGGCGGTGTGCTCGCCCGTGGTGGTGCTGCTCGCCTCGCGGGTGAGCCTGGTGGCGATCCCGTGCAACCTGCTGGCCGAGTTCGCCGTGGCACCGGCCACCGTCCTCGGATTCGCCGCGCTGGCCCTGGCGCCGGTGGCGATGCCGGTGGCCGTCCTGGTGGCCGGGGTCGCGGGATGGCCGGCCGGGTGGATCGCCTCGGTGGCCAGGACCGGGGCGTCGTTCCCCGGAGCGGAGACCGACTGGCCCGGCGGCCCGGCCGGGGCGGTGCTGCTGGCCGCCCTCGTCCTGGTCCTGGTGCCGGCCGTGCGGTGGATGGGCCGCCGGCCCTGGGCCTGCGCGGCCGCCGCGCTGCTCCTGGTGCTCGCCGTGCTCCGGCCGGTGCCGCTGACCCGCGTGCTGACCGGATGGCCGCCGCCCGGCTGGAGGTTCGCCATGTGCGACGTCGGACAGGGCGACGCCCTCGTGCTCGCGGCGGGCCGAGGCGCCGGAGTGGTCGTCGACGCCGGCCCCGATCCCCGGCTCGCCGACCGGTGCCTGCGCGAACTGGGCGTCAGTCGTGTGCCGTTGCTGCTGCTCACCCACTTCCACGCCGACCATGTGCGCGGCCTGCCCGGTGTGCTGCGGGGGCGCGCGGTGGGCGAGATCCGGACGACGAGCCTGGACGAGCCGCCGGAGCAGGCCGCGTTCGTCCGGCGGACGGCGGCGCGGGCCCGGGTCCCCGTGCTGCGGGCCGTCCCCGGTGCGCGGCGGCGGATCGGGCCGCTCGCCTGGCAGGTGCTGTGGCCTCCGGGCGGGGCCGGGGCGGGCCCGGCGGCCGGTCCGGTACCGCAGGACCCGAACGACGCCAGCGTGACCCTCCTCGTACGGGCCGGCGGGCTCACGCTGCTGCTCCCCGGCGACCTGGAACCGCCCGCCCAACGGGCGTTGCTGCGCAGCCGTCCGGGGCTGCCGCCGGTGGATGTGCTCAAGGTCGCCCACCACGGCTCCGCCCACCAGGACGACGCCCTGCTGCGGGCCCTGCGCCCCCGGTTCGCGCTGGTGAGCGTGGGGCGCGACAACCCGTACGGCCATCCGGCGCCCCGGACGGTCCGGGCGCTCACGGGCGAGGGGGCGGTGGTGCTGCGCACCGACAGGGCCGGCGCCATCGCGGTCACCGGCGAGGGCCGCGAACTCCGGGCGGTGGGAAGCTCATGACGGCCCGCCACCTCACCCCGACACCTCAGCTCGCCGCCACACCCCGCCCGTCCGCCCCGACACCTCAGCTCGCTGCCACACCCCGCCCGTCCGCCCCGACACCCCAGCTCGCTGCCACACCCCGCCCCTCCGCCCCGACACCCCAGCTCGCCGCCACACCCCGCCACCCCGCTCCGACACCCTCGCCATCCCGGCCAGCCACGCCCATGACACCGTCGCCGGACCTAGGACCAGTGACGCATGGTGCCGCCGTGGGGCCGCGGCGGAGACTGGGGACATGGACCCCCAGCTGCCCCGCACCGCGGACGCCTACCTGGAACGCATCGGCGCCGACCGGCCCGCACGCCCCGACGCACCCGCGCTGCGCGAACTGCAACTGCGCCACCTCCTCTCCGTGCCGTTCGAGAACCTCTCGATCCACCTCGGCGAGGACATCGTGCTGGACGAGGCGGCGCTCCTCGACAAGATCGTGGCGCGCGGGCGCGGCGGCTTCTGCTACGAACTCAACGGCGCCTTCGCCGCCCTGCTGCGGGCCCTCGGCTTCCGCGTCACCCTGCTCCAGGCCCGCGTGTACGGCGACGGCGGCCGGCTCGGCATCCCGTACGACCACCTGGTGCTGCGGGTGGAGACGGTGGACGGGACCGGGCCGTGGCTCGCGGACGTCGGCTTCGGCGACCATGCCCGCAGCCCCCTCGCGCTCGACGACCGCGCCGACCAGAGGGACCCCGCCGGCACCTTCCGGATCGCGCCCGTCACGACCGGGGCCGATGCCGGCTCCGGGGACCTCGACGTGCTGTGCGACGGCGCGCCCCGGCTCCGCGTCGAGCCGCGGCCCAGAACGCTCGCCGACTTCCGGGCCGGCGCCTGGTACCACCGCACCTCGCCCGACTCCCACTTCACCCGCGCCCCGGTCTGCTCGCGCTGCACGGACGACGGCCGGATCACGCTCACCGGCCGCACACTGCGCACCACCGCGGGCGGCCGGCGCCTGGAGACGCCGCTCGGCGACGACGCGGAGGTGCTCGCCGCCTATCGCGAGCACTTCGGGGTGCGCCTGGACCGGCTGCCCAACAAATCGGACCTTCGGTAACACCTACGCCCAAGCCTCCGCGAGCTGCTGCGTTTGCCTCGAACGCCTCAATGGTGTTCGAATGCATCCTCGTCGGCGGGCCGCTGCTCCGACAACGACGTCTGCCCCACGGCCCGAGGTGAGAGCGCGCCCGGGAGTGTGTGGAAAGAATGTTCGGCCGTTGGTTCGGAAGCAAAACTACGACGGGCGCCGCCCTCGGCAACGCCCTCGCCGGACTGGTGGTGCCGGACTCGGCGGGTGTCCTCAGCTGCCGGGTGCTCGACCCGGTGAACGAGCCGGTCGCACAGGCGGAGTTCGTACTGACGGACCGTGCGGGGCGCAAGGTGGTCGGGGGCGAGACCGACCCGTACGGCAGTGTCCTGGCCACGGTCCCGGCGGGGGAGTACCGGCTGGCCGTCACGGCGGAGGGGTTCACCCCCTTCCACGGTTCGGCCACGGTCACCGAGGGCGGGCACGCGAGCCTCGGCGATGTGACGCTCCAGATCTCCGCGCCGCCGCAGCTGCCCGAGTCCGGTGACTGGGAGATCGAGCCGATGCACTCGCAGATCGGCTTCACCGCCCGCCACATCGGCATGGCCCGCATCCACGGCCGGTTCAACACCTTCGCCGGGGCGGTACGGATCGCCGACCGCATGGAGGACTCGGCGATGCACGTGATCATCGACGCCGCGTCCATCGACACGAACGTGCAGATGCGCGACGACCACCTGCGCTCCAGCGACTTCCTGGACGTCGGCCGCTACCCGACGCTGGAGTTCTACAGCGACCGCTTCGTTCACCGGGGCGGCTCCCGCTGGGGCGTGAGCGGCGCGCTCACCCTGCACGGCGTGAGCCGTACGGTGACGCTCGACACCCAGTACCTGGGGCTCGGCAACGGGATGGAGGGCGAGCCCAGGGCCGCCTGCCGTGCCACCACGCAGCTGCACCGCGAGGACTTCACCCTCACCTGGCAGACGATGCTGGCCCGGGGCATCGCGGTCGTCGGCCCGAGCATCTCCATCGAGATGGACGTCCAGATCGTCCCGAAGGGCTGAGCCGCGCGGGCCGCCGGCGCGGCGGCCCGCACCTCACGGGGCCTCCAGCCACCCTTCGTACTCGGCGGCGAACGCGTCGAGCGCGGCGGCGTCGAGACGGCCCCGCGGGTCCTCCACGACCACCAGCCACTGGGCGTCCTCGGCGTCGTCCTCGCCGGCCAGCGCGTCGCGCACGAGCTGCGGTTCGTCGGTGACGCCGAAGCGGTCCGCCAGCTCCTGCGCCGCCTCCTCGGCGGCGTCGCGGTCGGGCAGCACCAGGACGTGTCTCTCATCGCTCACGTGCTCATTCTCGGGTACGGGGCGGGGTGCGGCGGACCCGGTCGCGGCCGGGCTGTCGGTGGCCCGTGGGATGCTGGACGGCGATGGCCACCAGAAGGAATTCCACCGACGACCCGCTCGCCCCCCTCACGCTCGCCGTGGGGCAGGAGGACCTGCTCCTCGACCGTGCCGTGCGGCAGGTCGTGGCGGCGGCCCGCGCCGCCGACGCCGACACGGACGTCCGGGACCTCACCCCCGACCAGCTCCAGCCGGGCACGCTGGCCGAGCTGACCAGCCCGTCGCTGTTCGCCGAGCGCAAGGTCGTGGTCGTGCGCAACGCGCAGGACCTCGGCGCGGACACCGTCAAGGACGTCAAGAAGTATCTGGGCGACCCGGTCGAGGAGATCATCCTCGTCCTGCTGCACGCGGGCGGGGCCAAGGGGAAGGGCCTGCTCGACGCGGCCCGCAAGGCCGGGGCCCGCGAGGTCGCCTGCCCGAAGACCACGAAGCCGGCCGAGCGGCTGTCCTTCGTACGCGGGGAGTTCCGCACGCTTGGCCGTTCCGCGACGCCCGAGGCGTGCCAGGCGCTGGTCGACGCCATCGGGAGCGACCTGCGGGAGCTGGCCAGTGCGGTGTCGCAGCTCGTCGCGGACATCGAGGGCACGATCGACGAGGCGGTCGTCGGGCGCTACTACACGGGGCGGGCCGAGGCGTCGAGCTTCACGGTCGCCGACCGGGCGGTCGAAGGGCGGGCGGCGGAGGCCCTGGAGGCGCTGCGCTGGTCGCTGTCCACGGGCGTGGCGCCGGTCCTGATCACCAGCGCCCTGGCGCAGGGCGTACGGGCGATCGGCAAGCTGTCGTCGGCGCGCGGCGGGCGCCCCGCGGACCTGGCGCGCGAGCTGGGGATGCCGCCGTGGAAAATCGACCGCGTCCGCCAGCAGATGCGGGGCTGGACCCCGGACGGCGTCGCCGTGGCGCTGCGGGCGGTCGCGGAGGCGGACGCGGGCGTGAAGGGCGGCGGCGACGACCCCGAGTACGCGCTGGAGAAGGCCGTGGTCGCGGTGGCCGGCGCCGCACGGGCCGGACGCGGCCCCCGATAGACCTCCCCGCATGCGCATGCGCATGCGCATGCGCGTGCGCGGGAAGCCGCGCCGTACGCCGGGCACCCCGCATACGCCGAAGGCCCCGCTTCACCCTGGGGAAAGGGTGGCGGGGCCTCGGGTACAGAAGGGTGCGTCGCACCCGCGTGGCGAACGCAGGTTCGGTGTGCGACGCGGGGGCCGGTCAGGAGCGGGGTAGAGGGCCCGCTTGATCCGTTCCGGCGGTGCTCAGATCGCTCAGCCCTGGAGGGTGGCAGCCTTGGCGGCCAGCGCCGACTTCTTGTTGGCGGCGGCGTTCTTGTGGATGACACCCTTCGAGACAGCCTTGTCGAGCTGACGGGAGGCGTCGCGGACGGCCACGGTGGCCTTCTCGACGTCACCCGCGACGACGGCCTCGCGGGCCTTGCGGATCGCGGTCTTGAGCGACGACTTGACGGCCTTGTTGCGCAGGCGCGCCTTCTCGTTCGTCTTGTTCCGCTTGATCTGGGACTTGATGTTCGCCACGAAAGAGCCTTTTCAGGTTCGTTGGATCTTCTAGGAGTGTCCGTACGGCCCGAGAGCCACGGGGCACAGCTGTCCACGGTAGCAGCAGCCCTCGGACCGGCCCAAACCGGTCGCCGCCCCGCAGGCGTGGGACGATGGAAGCTACGTACCGATCCGCCCCGACCCGACATCGACCCGAGACACGGCGTCCGGCGTCTCAAGAATCAGGACCCTGCGTGCCCGCGACTCCTCTCCACGTGCCCGAGCCGAGCCGTACCGACCCGGCGCTGATCCGCAACTTCTGCATCATCGCGCACATCGACCACGGTAAGTCGACCCTTGCCGACCGGATGCTCCAGCTGACCGGAGTGGTCGACCAGCGGCAGATGCGCGCTCAGTACCTCGACCGGATGGACATCGAGCGCGAGCGCGGTATCACCATCAAGTCCCAGGCGGTCCGGCTGCCCTGGGCGCCGACCACCGGTGAGGGCCAGGGCAGCACCCATGTCCTCAACATGATCGACACGCCGGGACACGTCGACTTCACCTACGAGGTCTCCCGCTCGCTCGCGGCGTGCGAGGGCACGATCCTGCTGGTGGACGCGGCCCAGGGCATCGAGGCCCAGACCCTGGCCAACCTCTACCTGGCGATGGAGAACGACCTCACCATCGTCCCGGTGCTCAACAAGATCGACCTGCCGGCCGCGCAGCCCGAGAAGTTCTCCGAGGAGCTGGCCCACCTCATCGGCTGCCAGCCGGAGGACGTGCTGAAGGTCTCCGCGAAGACCGGTATGGGAGTGGACGCGCTGCTCGACCGCGTCGTCCGGGACGTCCCGGCCCCGGTCGGCGACGCGGACGCCCCCGCCCGCGCGATGATCTTCGACTCGGTCTACGACTCGTACCGGGGCGTCGTCACGTACGTCCGTGTCGTGGACGGCTCGCTGAACAAGCGCGAGCGCATTCGGATGATGTCGACCGGCGCCACCCACGAGCTGCTGGAGATCGGCGTCTCCTCGCCGGAGATGACGCCCTCCGACGGCATCGGCGTCGGCGAGGTCGGCTACATCATCACCGGTGTGAAGGACGTCCGGCAGTCCAAGGTCGGTGACACGATCACCTCGCTGAACAACGGGGCGACCGAGGCGCTGGGCGGCTACAAGGACCCCAAGCCGATGGTGTTCTCCGGGCTCTACCCGCTGGACGGCTCGGACTACCCCGACCTGCGCGAGGCCCTGGACAAGCTCCAGCTCAACGACGCCGCCCTGGTGTACGAGCCGGAGACCTCCGCGGCGCTGGGCTTCGGCTTCCGCGTCGGCTTCCTCGGCCTGCTCCACCTGGACGTGGTCCGCGAGCGGCTGGAGCGCGAGTTCGGCCTCGACCTCATCGCCACGGCGCCCAACGTGGTCTACCGGGTCGAGATGGAGGACGGCACCGAGCACACCGTCACCAACCCGAGTGAATTTCCCGAGGGCAAGATCGACAAGGTGCACGAGCCGGTCGTGCGGGCCACGGTCCTGGCGCCCAGCGAGTTCATCGGCGCGATCATGGAGCTGTGCCAGCAGCGCCGCGGCACCCTCCTCGGCATGGACTACCTCTCCGAGGACCGCGTCGAGATCCGCTACACGCTGCCGCTCGCCGAGATCGTCTTCGACTTCTTCGACCAGCTGAAGTCCAAGACGCGGGGTTACGCCTCCCTCGACTACGAGCCCACCGGCGAGCAGTCCGCCCAGCTCGTCAAGGTGGACATCCTGCTGCACGGCGACAAGGTGGACGCGTTCTCCGCGGTCACCCACAAGGACAAGGCGTACGCCTACGGGGTGCGCCTGGTCGCCAAGCTGCAGAAGCTCATCCCCCGGCAGAACTTCGAGGTGCCGATCCAGGCGGCCATCGGCTCCCGCGTCATCGCCCGCGAGACCGTCCGCGCCATCCGCAAGGACGTCCTCGCCAAGTGCTACGGCGGCGACATCTCCCGTAAGCGCAAGCTGCTGGAGAAGCAGAAGGAAGGCAAGAAGCGGATGAAGATGGTCGGCAACGTGGAGGTGCCGCAGGACGCGTTCATCTCCGTGCTGTCGACCGACGAGTCCGCCGGGGAGGGCAAGGGCAAGAAGTAGCCTCCCGGGCAGGACCGGCGGCCCCCGTATCGCAGCACGCTGCGGTGCGGGGGCCCGTTCGTTATCAAGCGGGGTCCGAATGCCCCTTACGCGGGGCGCGCGGGCGCTCTACTCTGATCACGACTTCTTGGTTACTCGCCAGTTAAACAAGCGGGATCGCAGCACGCAGGATCACATCAAGCAGCAGCCGGTCGTGAAGTACCGCCGCAGGCCCGGAGGATGTCGTGAGCGACACACAGACCATGATCGATAACCGTCCGCCCTCCGTGGCGACCCTCTTCATCGACCGGGTGGCGGCCACCCCGGACGGGGAGGCGTACCGCTACCCCGTGCCGGCGGCCGGCGGCGAGGGGCCCGATGTATGGAAGTCGCTCAGCTGGGCGCAGGCGGCCGAGCGGGTGTACGCCGTGGCCGCCGGGCTGATCTCGCTGGGCGTGCTGCCGGAGGAGCGCGTCGCGCTCGCCTCGTCCACGCGCGTGGAGTGGATTCTCGCCGACCTCGGCGTCATGTGCGCGGGAGCCGCGACCACCACGGTCTACCCCACCACCAACGCCGACGAGTCGGCGTTCATCCTCTCCGACTCCGAGAGCCGGGTCCTGATCGCCGAGGACGCCGTGCAGCTGGCCAAGGCCCGTGAGCGCCGTGCCGAGCTGCCCGCCCTCGCCCACGTCGTGGTCATCGACGGGGAGGGCGTCGGCCCCGCCGACGGCGACCCCGAGGGCTGGGTGCTCACCCTGGCCGAGCTGGAGGCCCGGGGCGCCGAGCACCTGGCGAAGAACCCGGAGGCGATCCGGGAGCGGGTGGACGCCATCACCTCCGAGCAGCTGGCGACCCTCATCTACACCTCGGGCACCACCGGCCGCCCCAAGGGCGTACGGCTGCCGCACGACAGCTGGTCGTACATGGCCAAGGCCACCGTCGCCACCGGCCTGATCACCAAGGACGACATCCAGTACCTCTGGCTGCCGCTCGCCCACGTCTTCGGCAAGGTCCTCACCTCCGGGCAGATCGAGGTCGGCCACGTCACCGCCGTGGACGGCCGCGTCGACAAGATCATCGAGAACCTGCCGGTCGTCCAGCCGACCTACATGGCGGCGGTCCCGCGCATCTTCGAGAAGGTCTACAACGGGGTCGCGGCCAAGGCCCGCGCGGGCGGCGCCGCCAAGTACAAGATCTTCCAGTGGGCGGCCGGCGTCGCCCGCGAGTACGCCCGCGTCTCCCAGGACAACTTCCGGCGCACCGGCAAGGCGTCCGTGCCCTTCGGTCTCGGCGCCAAGCACAAGGTCGCCGACGCCCTGGTCTTCGCCAAGATCCGCGAGGCGTTCGGCGGCCGGCTGCGCGCCTGCATCTCGGGCTCCGCCGCGCTCGCGACCGACATCGGACTGTTCTTCTCCGGCGCCGGCATCCACATCCTGGAGGGCTACGGGCTCACCGAGTCGAGCGCGGCCTCCTTCGTCAACCCCGGCGAGAGCTACCGCACCGGCACGGTCGGCAAACCGCTGCCCGGCACCGAGGTCCGGATCGCCGACGACGGCGAGATCCTGCTGCGCGGCCCCGGCATCATGCAGGGCTACCAGGGACTGCCCGACAAGACCGCCGAGGTGCTGGAGGCCGACGGCTGGTTCCACACCGGCGACATCGGCGAACTCTCCGTGGACGGCTTCCTGCGGATCACGGACCGCAAGAAGGACCTCATCAAGACGTCCGGCGGCAAATACATCGCACCGGCCGAGGTCGAGGGACAGTTCAAGGCCGTGTGCCCGTTCGTCTCGAACATCCTGGTGCACGGCGCGGACCGCAACTTCTGCACCGCGCTGATCGCCCTGGACGAGCCCACCATCCTCGGCTGGGCCGCCGAGAACGGCATGGCCGGCAAGCCGTACGCGGACGTCGTGGCCTCCCCGAAGACCGTCGAGCTGATCGACGGCTACGTCAAGCGGCTCAACGACGGCCTCCAGCGCTGGCAGACCATCAAGAAGTTCCGCCTCCTCCCGCGCGACCTCGACATCGAGCACGGCGAGGTGACGCCCAGCCTCAAGCTCAAGCGACCCGTCGTCGAGCGCACCTACAAGGACCTGATCGAGGAGATGTACGCCGGTTCCCGCGAGGCCTGACCGACACGCCGGCGGGCGTGGACCGACCTCCGGGCACGCGCGTACCGACTTCCGGTACGCGCGTAACGACTCCCGGCAGGCGTGAACCGGCGCCCCGCCGGGCGCCCGCCGGTGCTTCGCGCGCCCCCTGCAAGCCCCCCGCGCACAACGGCGCGGGGGGTCGGCGCGTTCTTCCCGCAACCTCTTCACCACCCACTTCGGTAACTCGGCGCGTATGCGGAGGGTCGATCTGTCACTCTGTCCGTGTCGTCAGCGGCGCACAACGGAGAAACAGGCAGAGCGAGAACAGGTCAGGAGCCGCCCTGTGGGGTCCATTCCCTTGCAGCGGGACATCGTGCAGCGTCCCGGAACCACCGCTGCCGCCGGCACCCGGCCGGTCGCCCGGACCAGCCTGCCCGGCAACCTCCTCGCGCCCGCGGCGGCCCGGCGGTTCGTCACCGCCGCGCTCGCCGAGTGGACCGCGCTCGGGCTGCCCGCGGCGGTCGGGTTCAGCGAGCGGCTGTCCGAGGACGCGGCGGTGATCGTCAGCGAACTGGTGACCAACGCCGTCGTCCACGCGGGCACCACCGTCGAACTGTACTTCCGGCTGGAGGAGGCCACCGAGGACGAGGCGTCCGCGCTGATCCTGGAGGTCTCCGACCAGCACCCCGCCCGCACCGTCCGGGGCGACCACGGACACAGCGCCGCCGAGGCCGCCGGCGCCCCCGCCGACTACGGACGCGGCCTGGAGATCGTCGCCGCCCTCGCCGAACGGTGGGGCATCACCTACCGCGCGGGCGCCAAGACCGTCTGGGCCCGGCTCCCCGTCGACGACTGGAACCCGTTCCCGGCGGGACGGGGCGAGGGCGGCCTCGACCGCGGCCTGCGCGCCGAACTGCTCGCCCCCACCGTCCGGCGCACCGCCCGCGACGACGGCGACTGGGCCGGGCGCGGCGCGCTCTCCTTCCTCGCCGAGGCGTCCGACCTGCTGGCCGGCCAGCTCGACGAGGACATCGTGGCGGCCCTCGCCGGACAATTACTGGTACCCCGGCTCGCCGACTGGTGCGCGATCTGGCTGGAGCCCGAGAGCGGCGGACCGGCGGCCGTCCCGCGCCTCGCCAAGGTCTGGCACGTGGACGAGGAGCGCATAGGGCCGCTGCGCGCCCTGCTGGAGGGCGACCCGCTCCGGCTCCCCGAACGCGTGGGGACCGGCGCCGTCACCATGCCGTGGCCCGGCAGCGCCGAGGACGGCGAACCACCGGACGAGTGGGACGGCGAACCGCCGGGCGAGGAGGAGGGCGTCGCCTTCGCCTACCGGATCACCTCCGGCGGGCGCACCCTCGGAGCCGTACTCCTGGGGCGCGAGTCCACCCTGCGCCTCCCCGACGAGCTGACGGCCCTGATAGAGGACTTCGTACGCCGGGTCGGCCTCGCGGTCGGCGCCGCCCGCGCGTACACCCGGCAGGCCACCATCAGCCGCATCCTCCAGCGCGGCCTGCTGCCCAGCAAGGTCGCCGAGATACCGGGTGTCGCCAGCTCCCTCGTCTACGAGCCGAGCGACGACGGCGTCGTCGGGGGCGACTTCTACGACATCTTCCCGTGCCCCGGCGACCGCTGGTGCTTCGTGCTCGGCGACGTCCAGGGCAGCGGCCCCGAGGCCGCCGTCGTCACCGGCCTCGCCCGGCCCTGGCTGCGGCTGCTGGCCCGCGAGGGCTTCCAGGCCGGCGAGGTCCTGGTCCGGCTCAACCGGCTGCTCCTGGACGACGCCATGGAGGCCGCCGAGGCCGCCGCGCTCATGGTCGCCGCCGCCGGCGGCCAGCACTCCGAGGACAACGGCGGCCAGTCCCGCTTCCTGTCCCTGCTGTACGGGGAGCTGGTGCCGCTGCCCGGCGGCGGCGCCCGCTGCACCCTGGCCAGCGCCGGACACCCGCTGCCGCTGCTGCTGCGCCCGGACGGCACGGTGCGCCCCGCCGCCGAACCGCAGCTGCTGCTCGGCCTCATGGACGACGCCGTCTACGAGACCCAGAGCTTCGACCTGGCCCCCGGCGACAGCCTGCTCTGCGTCACCGACGGGGTCACGGAGCGCCGCTCGGGCGGGCTGATGTTCGACGACGGCGACGGCCTGGCGCGGGCACTGTCCGGCTGCGCGGGGCTGAGCGCCGAGGGGATCGCGGAGTGCATCAAGCGCGCCGTGCACGACTTCGCCGAGCGCCCGCCGGACGACGACCTGGCCCTGCTGGTGCTCCAGGCCGAGTGACGGCGGCGCGGGCGGGCGGCGTCTGGGGCGGGTGAGGTCGGCCGGGGCGGTGGCGGCGGCCGGGACACGGGCGTGGCGCACGGTCGCCGGGCGGCGCGCGACAATGGGCGGTATGCCTTCCGTACTGCCCGATGGTGAACCCGTGCCCGACGACGGGGCGCTGCCCCGCCATGCCCTGGAAGGCGCAGCCGGCCGCCCGCTCGGCTTCTATCTGCACGTGCCGTACTGCGCGAGCCGCTGCGGCTACTGCGACTTCAACACCTACACCGCGACCGAACTGCGCGGCTCCGGCGGCGCCCTGGCCTCCCGCGACAACTACGCCGCCCATCTCATCGGCGAGGTCCGCCGGGCCCGCAAGGTCCTCGGCGACGACCCCCGCCCGGTCCGCACGGTCTTCGTCGGCGGCGGCACACCCACCCTGCTCGCCGCCGCCGACCTGGTCCGGATGCTGGCGGCGGTGCGCGAGGAGTTCGGACTCGCGCCGGACGCCGAGATCACCACCGAGGCCAACCCGGAGTCGGTCGGCCCCGCCTACCTGGCCGAGCTGCGCGAGGGCGGCTTCAACCGGATCTCCTTCGGCATGCAGAGCGCCCGCAAGCACGTCCTGAAGATCCTCGACCGCACCCACACCCCCGGCCGGCCCGAGGCATGCGTCGCCGAGGCGCGCGCGGCCGGGTTCGAGCACATCAACCTCGACCTGATCTACGGCACCCCCGGCGAGTCCGACGACGACTGGCGGGCATCGCTGGACGCGGCGATCGGCGCGGACCCCGACCACATCTCCGCGTACGCCCTGATCGTCGAGGAGGGCACCGGCCTCGCCCGCCGGATCAAGCGCGGCGAGATCCCGATGACCGACGACGACGTGCACGCCGACCGCTACCTCATCGCGGACGAGGCGATGACCGCCGCCGGGTACTCCTGGTACGAGGTGTCGAACTGGGCCCGCACCCCCGAGGGCCGCTGCCTGCACAACGAGCTGTACTGGCGCGGGGCCGACTGGTGGGGCGCCGGCCCCGGAGCGCACAGCCACGTCGGCGGGGTGCGCTGGTGGAACGTGAAGCACCCGGGGGCGTACGCGCAGGCGATCGGCGAGGACCGGTCGCCGGGTGCCGGGCGCGAGATCCTGTCCGAGGAGGACCGCCGCGTCGAGCGCATCCTGCTGGAGCTGCGGCTCGTCGAGGGCTGCCCGCTCTCCCTGCTCGCCCCCGCCGGACTCGCCGCCGCCCGCCGCGCCGTGGCGGACGGCCTGCTGGAGCCGGCGCCGTTCGACGCGGGCCGGGCGGTCCTCACCCTGCGCGGCCGGCTGCTGGCCGACGCCGTGGTGCGGGACCTGGTCGACTAGCCCCGCCACCACAGGACCGTCCGACGGGCCGTCCGACGGGCCGTCCGGCCGGGCCGGCCGCCGGGCGTCACTCCGGAGCGGTGACGAAGTCGATCAACTGCTCGACCCGGCCCAGGAGCTCGGGCTGGAGGTCGCGGTAGCTGCGCACCGAGGCCAGGATGCGCTGCCAGGCCGCGCCGGTGTTCTCCGGCCAGCCCAGCGCCCGGCACACGCCCGTCTTCCAGTCCTGTCCGCGCGGCACCACCGGCCAGGCGGGGATGCCCACCGACGCCGGCTTCACCGCCTCCCACACGTCGATGTACGGGTGGCCGACCACCAGCACGTCGGCGTCCGAGACCCGCGCCGCGATCCGGGACTCCTTGGAACCGGGCACCAGGTGGTCGACCAGCACCCCCAGCCGGGCATCCGGCGCGGGCGCGAACTCCCGCACGATCGCCGGCAGGTCGTCGATGCCCTCCAGGTACTCGACGACCACGCCCTCGATGCGCAGGTCGTCGCCCCAGACCCGCTCGACCAGTTCCGCGTCGTGCCGCCCCTCCACATAGATCCGCCCCGCCCGCGCCACCCGGGCCCGCGCGCCGGGCACCGCCACCGAGCCGGAGGCCGTACGCGTGGGGCGCGCCGGGCCGCCGGCCGAGGGGCGCACCAGGGTGACGACCCGGCCCTCCAGCAGGAAGCCGCGCGGCGCCATCGGGAAGACGCGGTGCTTGCCGAAGCGGTCCTCCAGGGTCACGGTGGGCCCCTCGGCGGTCTTCTCGCACCGGATCACCGCACCGCAGAAGCCGGTGACGGCCTCTTCCACGACCAGCTCGGGCTCGGCGGGCACCTCCGGGGCGGGGGCGGACTTCTTCCACGGCGGGGTCAGATCGGGCTGGTAGCTGCGCATCGCACGACGATAAGCGGGGACGGCCCACGACACGCCGAGCCGGAACCGGGAGCGGTCCTACGGCCCCTCGACCCGCGCCGCCAGCGCCTCCCGCTGGGCCCGGACGAACGCCGCGTCCACCACGGCGCCGTGCCCCGGCACGTACAGCGCGTCCTCGCCGCCCAGCTCCAGCAGCCGGTCCAGCGCCGCCGGCCAGCGCGCGGGCCGGGCGTCCGGACCGGCCTGGGGTTCGCCGGACTCCTCGACCAGGTCACCGCAGAACACCAGCGCCGGGGCGCCCGGCACCAGCACCGCCAGGTCGTGGCCGCTGTGCGCGGGCCCTATGTCCACCAGCAGCACCTCACGGCCGCCCAGGTCCAGCGTCCGCTCCCCGTACACCTCGTCGTGCGGCGCCACCAGCACATCGGCGGACACCGCCGCGTCCGGCTCCGGCAGCCCGTGCGCCACCGCGTCCGCGTACAGCGCGTCCGCTCCCCGCCGCAGCAGGTCCGCCGTGCCCGAAGCCCCGTACACCCGCGCCCCGGCGAACGCGGCCGTGCCCAGCACGTGGTCGAAGTGGGGGTGGCTGAGTGCGATGTGCGTCACCCTCCGGCCGAGCAGCGCCCGCGCCTGTGTGCGCAGTTCCACTCCCTCGCGCAGGGACGAGCCGGTGTCGCAGAGCAGCACCCCGTCCCTCCCCGCCACCAGCAGGGCCGTCGCGTCCCAGACCGGAAGGCGCCGGCGGCCGGTTCCGGGACCCAGCCGCTCCCATCCGAAGTCTTCCCAAGAGGCGTCCATACGGCGACGCTATCGGCAGGGACCTGCGCGGTCTCGCGGTAGCGTGGCCGGTCACCCTTGCTACCGGCCCACCCCGGCCCCGTACACTGGCCGGGGATCGCTGGCACTCGTACGCACAGAGTGCCAGGAAGGATCTCGGGGAAAGGCCCGGGAACCAATGGAGCAGACAGCTGGAGGTGTGCGCGCGATGCTCAGCGAACGCAGACTCGAAGTGCTGCGCGCCATCGTCCAGGACTACGTCGGGACCGAGGAGCCGGTCGGCTCCAAGGCGCTCACGGAGCGGCACAAGCTGGGGGTCTCCCCTGCCACCGTCCGCAACGACATGGCGGTGCTGGAGGAGGAGGGCTTCATCGCCCAGCCCCACACCAGCGCGGGGCGCATCCCGACGGACAAGGGCTACCGGCTCTTCGTCGACAGGCTCGCGGGCGTCAAGCCCCTCTCGTCGCCGGAGCGCCGCGCCATCCAGAACTTCCTCGACGGCGCCGTGGACCTCGACGACGTCGTCGGCCGGACCGTGCGGCTGCTCGCGCAGCTGACGCGGCAGGTCGCCGTCGTGCAGTACCCCTCGCTGACGCGCTCGACCGTGCGGCACGTGGAACTGCTCTCGCTGGCCCCGGCGCGGCTGATGCTCGTGCTGATCACGGACACCGGCCGGGTCGAACAGCGGATGGTGGACTGCCCGGCGCCGTTCGGCGAGACCTCCCTCGCGGACCTGCGGGCCCGGCTCAACAGCCGGGTGGTGGGGCGCCGTTTCGCGGACGTCCCGCAGCTGGTGCAGGATCTGCCGGAATCCTTCGAGAGCGAGGACCGGGGAACCGTGTCCACCGTTCTCTCGATCCTGCTCGAAACCCTCGTCGAGGAGACGGAGGAGCGGCTGATGATCGGCGGCACCTCCAACCTCACCCGTTTCGGACACGACTTCCCGGTGCTGATCCGGCCGGTGCTGGAGGCACTGGAGGAGCAGGTCGTGCTGCTGAAACTGCTCGGCGAGGCCAAGGACTCGGGCATGACCGTACGCATCGGGCACGAGAACGCCCACGAAGGGCTCAACTCCACGTCCGTCGTCGCGGTCGGCTACGGTTCGGGCGACGAGGCAGTCGCCAAACTCGGCGTGGTCGGACCGACCCGCATGGACTACCCCGGAACGATGGGAGCGGTACGCGCAGTGGCACGTTACGTCGGACAGATCCTGGCGGAGTCGTAAGTGGCCACGGACTACTACGCCGTACTCGGCGTGCGCCGCGACGCTTCCCAGGACGAGATCAAGAAGGCATTCCGGAGGCTCGCCCGCGAGCTGCACCCGGACGTCAACCCCGATCCGAAGACCCAGGAGCGGTTCAAGGAGATCAACGCCGCCTACGAGGTGCTGTCGGACGCCCAGAAGAAGCAGGTCTACGACCTCGGCGGCGACCCGCTCTCGCAGTCCGGCGGCGGTGGCGCGGGCGGCTTCGGCCAGGGCGGCTTCGGCAACTTCTCCGACATCATGGACGCGTTCTTCGGCACCTCGTCGCAGCGCGGTCCCCGGTCGCGCACCCGGCGCGGCCAGGACGCCATGATCCGGCTGGAGATCGACCTCTCCGAGGCGACCTTCGGCACCACCAAGGACATCCAGGTCGACACGGCCGTCGTCTGCACCACGTGCAGCGGCGAGGGCGCGGCCCCCGGCACCTCGGCGCAGACCTGCGACATGTGCCGCGGCCGCGGTGAGGTCTCGCAGGTCACCCGGTCCTTCCTCGGCCAGGTCATGACCTCGCGCCCCTGCCCGCAGTGCCAGGGCTTCGGTACGGTCGTGCCGACCCCGTGCCCGGAGTGCGCCGGCGACGGCCGCATCCGCTCGCGGCGCACGCTGACCGTGAAGATTCCCGCCGGTGTCGACAACGGCACCCGCATCCAGCTCGCGGGCGAGGGCGAGGTCGGCCCCGGCGGCGGCCCCGCCGGCGACCTCTACGTCGAGATCCACGAGCTGCCGCACGCGGTGTTCCAGCGCCGCGGCGACGACCTGCACTGCACGGTCACCATCCCCATGACGGCGGCGGCCCTCGGCACCAAGGTGCCGCTGGAGACGCTGGACGGCCTGGAGGAGGTGGACATCCGGCCCGGCACCCAGTCCGGCCAGTCCGTCCCGCTGCACGGGCGCGGCATCACCCATCTGCGCGGCGGCGGTCGCGGCGACCTCATCGTGCACGTCGAGGTGACCACGCCGATGAAGCTGGACCCCGAGCAGGAGCGCCTCCTGCGCGAACTGGCCGAGCTGCGCGGCGAGGAGCGGCCCACCGGCCAGTTCCAGCCCGGCCAGCAGGGCCTGTTCTCCCGCCTGAAGGACGCCTTCAACGGCCGCTGACGGCATGCGTCCCCGCGGTACGGGCCCGGTCCGGGGCCCGTACCGCGGCCGCACACCCCGCCGTCGCGGGGCGGACGGCACGGGACATGGGAGGACATGACACGATGCGGTCATGTCCTCCGCGCTGACCGACCTGTGCCGGTACCCGATCGTGCAGGCCCCCATGGCCGGCGGCCCCTCCTGTCCGCAGCTCGCCGCCGCCGTCTCCGAGGCCGGCGGGCTCGGCTTCCTGGCCGGCGGGTACAAGACGCCGGACGCCGTGCGCGACGAGATCGCGCAGATGCGCGCACTGACCGCGCAGCCCTTCGGCGTCAACCTCTTCATGCCGCAGCACAGCCCCGCCGACCCGGCCGTCCTGGACGGGTACGCCCGGCAGCTCGCGGGCGAGGCCGCCTGCTACGAGACCGCCCTCGGCGACCCGGACGTCTCCGGCGACGACGGTTACGAGGACAAGCTCGCCGTCCTCCTCGACGCCCCGGTCCCGGTCGTCTCCTTCACCTTCGGCTGCCCCTCGCGCGACACCCTCGACGCGTTCGCCGCGGCCGGTACGTACACCGTCGTCACGGTCACCTCGCCCGAGGAGGCCCAGGCCGCCCAGTGGGCCGGGGCCGACGCCGTCTGCGCCCAGGGCACCGAGGCCGGCGGCCACCGCTCCACCTTCCGGGACGACCCCGCCGACGACGGCGGGACCGGGCTGCTGAGCCTGGTCGCCCAGGTCCGCGAGACCGTGCAGATACCGGTCGTCGCCGCGGGCGGCATCATGCGCGGCTCCCAGATCGCCGGGGTGCTCGCGGCGGGCGCCGACGCCGCCCAGCTCGGCACCGCCTTCGTGGTTTGCCCCGAGTCCGGCGCGCACGCCCTGCACAAACAGGCCCTGACCAACCCGCTGTTCGTCCGCACCACCCTCACCAGGGCGTTCTCCGGGCGCCCGGCACGCGGCCTGGTCAACCGCTTCGTACGCGAGCACGGGCCGCACGCGCCCGCCGCCTACCCCCAGCTCCACCACATGACCTCCGTGCTGCGCCGGGCCGCGGCGCGCGCCGGGGACGCGCAGGGCATGGCCCTGTGGGCCGGGCAGGGCCACCGGATGGCCCGCGAGCTGCCCGCCGGCCGGCTGGTCCGGCTGCTCGCCGACGAACTGGACGCCGCACGCACGGCCGTGAGCACGAGGAGTACCCAGTGACGGCACCCGTCTTCGTCGTCGAAGAACTGCCGGACGCCCCCGAGTTGGTCCTCGACGGGCCCGAGGGACGCCACGCCGTCTCGGTGAAGCGCCTGCGCACCGGCGAGGAGGTCGTCCTGACGGACGGCCGGGGCCGGTGGGCACGCGGCGTCGTACGCGCGGCCGAGGGCAAGGACCGGCTGGTCGTCGGCGGACTGGACCCGGTCCGCGAGGAGCGGACCCCCGCCCCGCGCATCACCGTCGTCCAGGCCCTGCCCAAGGGGGACCGGGGCGAGGTCGCCGTGGAGACGATGACCGAGACCGGCGTGGACGCGATCGTGCCCTGGCAGGCGGGGCGCTGCATCACCCAGTGGAAGGGCGACCGCGGCCTCAAGTCCCTGGCGAAGTGGCGCGGTACGGCCCGCGAGGCCGGCAAGCAGTCCCGCCGGGTGCTGTTCCCGCAGGTGGCGGATCTGGCCACCACCAAGCAGGTCGCGGCCCTGCTGGCGGCGGCCGATTTCGCCGCCGTGCTGCACGAGGACCGCGACCACGACAGCGAACCGCTGGCCACCGTCGAACTGCCCGGCGAGGGCGAGATCGTGCTCGTCGTCGGACCCGAGGGCGGCGTCTCCCCGGAGGAACTGGCCGTGTTCACCGCGGCCGGGGCCCGCGTCTGCCGGCTCGGCCCCACCGTGCTGCGCACCTCGACGGCCGGCACCGCGGCCACCGCCCTGCTGCTCGGACGCACGGGGCGCTGGTCGTAACCGGCCCCCGAAGGGGTGGATGTGCCCGGAAGCGGCCTACCGCACCGTCCGTTGTGGTGGGAAGCTGCCCGTATGGGGACATCAAGGGCATGGGGCCGTCCGGCGGCCCGACGCTTTCCGGCCGTACTCTGCCTCGCCGTCGCGGCCGTCACCGGCCTCGCCGCCTGCGAACCGGCCGACGGGATCGGCGCGTTGAACACCGCCTCGGTGGCGCTGACCACCGACCACACCGCCACCCGCGCCCTGGAGCACGAAGGCGTCCGGGTGCGGTGGCTGACCTGTATGGCCTCGCTCGAAGGAAACGGCGCCAAGGAGGCCGGCACCGCCTCCGGAGCGCCCGCCACCACCCGCCGCACCGCCCGCGTGGACTGCGACGGCCGGACGGAGGACGGCCGGACCATCGCGCTCGGCGGCCAGGTCACACAGGCGGTCGAAGGGCGGTGCGTACGCGGCGACATGACCGCGAAGACCGGTGGACGCACCGTCTTCCGGGCCACCCTTCTCGGCAACTGCGCGGCGCCCGCCACCAGCAGGCCGCCCGCCGGAGCACCGGGGCAGGGCGTGCGCCCGACCGTCACGGTGACCGTGACGGTCACCGCTCAACCCGGCAAGTAGCCGCGTGGAAGCGCCAGTTGCCGTACCCCGATGGTCCGCATACCCCGCGGGCACATCCGGACGCGCCGCCGAGGCCGCCCCGGCGGCGCACGACGTACTCCGGCCAACCCCGTGCCACCAGGCATGCCCGCGGCCTAGGGTGACCGTGTGACACAGCCTTCCTACCTCCGGTACCCCCATGTCCAGGGTGATCAGATCGCCTTCACCGCCGAGGACGACGTCTGGCTCGCGCCGCTCGACGGCGGCCGGGCCTGGCGGGTCAGCGCAGACAACCGTCCCGTCACCCAGCCGCGCATATCTCCCGACGGCACCCTCGTCGCCTGGACCTCCACCCGCGACGGGGCGCCCGAGGTGCACATCGCCCCCGCGGACGGCGGACCCTCCCGGCGGCTCACCCACTGGGGCGACTCCCGCACCACCGTGCGCGGCTGGACCCCCGAAGGAGACGTACTGGTCACCAGCACCCAGGGCCAGGTCTCGCTGCGCCGCACCTGGGCGCGGGCCGTCCCGGTCGACGGCGGCCCCGCGCGGACCCTCCCGTACGGGCCCGTGGGCTCCCTCGCGTACGGGCCCGGCGGACGCGTCCTGCTGCTCTCGGCCACCATGGGCCGCGAGGCCGCCGCCTGGAAGCGCTACCGGGGCGGCACGGCCGGCAAGCTCTGGATCGCCACCGGGGACGACCCGCTGGACTTCGTCCGGGTCCACGCCGACCTCGACGGCAACATCGAGTGCCCGATGTGGGTGGGGGAGCGCATCGCGTTCCTCTCCGACCACGAGGGCGTCGGCGCCCTCTACTCCTCCCTGCCGGACGGCACCGGGCTGCGCCGGCACACACCCGTCGACGGCTTCTACGCCCGGCACGCCACCACGGACGGCACCCGGGTCGTCTACGCGAGCGCCGGTGAACTGTGGCTGCTGGACGACCTGGAGAGCGAGCCGCGCCGGGTCGAGGTCCGGCTCGGCGGCCAGCGCGCCGACCTCCAGCCCTACCCGCTGCACTCCGACTCCCACCTGACCAGCGCCTCGCCCGACCGCACCGGCCGGGGCAGCGCCGTCTGCACCCGGGGCGCCGTCCACTGGGTCACCCACCGCGAGGGCCCGGTCCGCGCGCTCGCCGCCGAACCCGGAGTACGGGCCCGGCTGCCGCGCACCTTCCAGGCCGACGGCGACCAGCAGGTCGTCTGGGTCACCGACGCCGAGGGCGACGACGCGCTGGAGATCGCCCCCGCCACCGGCACCGCCCCCGGCGCCGTGCCGCACCGCCTCGCGGCCGGCCGGCTCGGCCGCGTCCTGGACCTCGCCCCCGCCCCGGACGGCAGCCGGTTCGCGGTCGCCGCCCACGACGGGCGGGTGCTCGTCGTCGAGCGGGAGAGCGGCGAGATCCACGAGGTGGACCGCAGCGAGTACGGCGACGCCTCCGGCCTCGCCTGGTCGCCCGACTCCGCCTGGCTCGCCTGGTCGCACCCCGGCCCCGAGCCGCTCAGCCAGATCAAGCTCGCCCACATCGCCGACCTCGCGGTCCACGAGGCGACCCCGCTGCGGTTCCGGGACTTCGCGCCCGCCTTCACCGGGGACGGCAAGCACCTCGCCTTCCTCTCCGAGCGCGCCTTCGACCCCGTCTACGACGCGCACGTCTTCGACCTGGCGTTCATCGGCTCCTGCCGGCCGCATCTGCTGACGCTCGCGGCGACCACCCCGTCCCCGTTCGGCCCGCAACTGCACGGCCGGCCCACGGAGAAGGAGAAGGGCGGCGACGGCGAGGACAACCCCACCGCGCTCCCCATCACCCGCATCGACCTGGACGGCCTCGCCGACCGGATCGTGCCCCTTCCCGTCGAAGCCGCCGTCTACTCCTCGCTGAGGGCCGCGCGCGACGGACTGCTCTGGCTGCGCCACCCGCTCACCGGCGTCCTCGGCACCAGCGGCGCCGGGCCCGACTCCCGCCGCCCCGACACCGTCCTGGAACGCTACGACCTGGAGAAGCTGCGCTGCGAGGAACTCTCCTCCGACGTCGGCGGTTTCGCGGTCAGCGGTGACGGGAAGCGCCTCGCGATCATCAACCGCGGCAAGCTGTCCGTCGTCCCCTCCGACAGCCGGGTGCCCGCCGGTGACGACGACCACGACGACGCCGTCACCGTCGACCTGTCCCGCATCCGCCGCACCCTCGACCCGGCCGCCGAGTGGCGCCAGATGTACGAGGAGACCGGGCGCCTCATGCGGGACAACTACTGGCGCCCCGACATGGGCGGCGTCGATTGGGACGGTGTCCTGGACCGCTACCGCCCGGTCCTGGAGCGGGTCGCGACCCACGACGACCTCATCGACCTGCTCTGGGAGGTCCACGGCGAGCTGGGCACCTCGCACGCCTATGTGACCCCGCCCGGCGGCTGGCGCGACGAGGCCGCCCGGCAGGGGCTCCTCGGCGCGGACCTGTCGCGCGGGGAGGACGGCGGCTGGCGCGTCGACCGCGTCCTGCCCTCGGAGACCTCGGACCCGGCGGCCCGCTCGCCGCTCGCCGCGCCCGGCGTCGCCGTACGGGCCGGGGACACGATCGTCGCCGTCGACGGGCAGCCCGTCGACGCCCTGACCGGGCCCGCGCCGCTGCTCACCGGCTCGGCCGGCAAGCCCGTCGAGCTGACGGTCGCCCCGGCGGACGGGGGCGAGCGGCGCCATGTCGTCGTCGTACCCGTCGCCGACGAGGAGGCCCTGCGCTACCACGCGTGGGTCGCCGACCGGCGGGCGTACGTCCACGAGCGGTCCGGCGGCCGGCTCGGCTACCTCCACGTCCCGGACATGGTGGGCGCCGGCTGGGCCCAGATCCACCGCGACCTGCGCACCGAAATGGCGCGCGAGGGCCTGGTCGTGGACGTCCGGGAGAACCGCGGCGGCCACACCTCGCAGCTCGTCGTGGAGAAGCTGGCCCGCCGCATCGTCGGCTGGGACCTGCCGCGCGGCATGCGCCCCGCCAGCTATCCGGCCGACGCGCCGCGCGGCCCGGTGGTCGCCGTCGCGAACGAGTTCTCCGGCTCGGACGGCGACATCGTGAACGCCGCGATCAAGGCCCTGAAGATCGGGCCCGTGGTCGGCGTACGCACCTGGGGCGGCGTCATCGGCGTCGACAACCGCTACCGGCTCGTCGACGGCACACGCATCACCCAGCCGAAGTACGCGTTCTGGCTGGAGGGTTACGGGTGGGGCGTCGAGAACTACGGCGTCGACCCGGACGTGGAGGTCGTGATGACGCCGCGCGACCACGCCGAGGGACGTGATCCGCAGCTGGACGAGGCGGTCCGGATCGGGCTGGAGTCGCTGGAGCGGGTGGCCGCGAAGGTGCCGCCGGAGCTGCCGGGGCTGCCGGGCTGAGACGGTACGGGCGGCGGCCCCGAAAGCCGTCGCCCGTCGCGGGCCCGCCCGGATAGGCTGGCCCGCGACGGAGCACCCGAGACCCAAGGAGCGCGCAAGCAAATGGCAGGAGAACCCCAACCCGACTGCCTGTTCTGCAAGATCGTCTCGGGCGAGATCCCGGCCACCATCGTCCGCGAGACCGAGACGACCGTCGCCTTCCGCGACATCAACCCCCAGGCCCCCACCCACGTCCTCGTCATCCCGCGGCTGCACCACCCCGACGCCGCCGCGCTCGGCGCCGCCGAACCGCAGGTCCTCGCCGACGTGCTGTGCGAGGCGGGCAACGTCGCCGCGGATGAGAAGATCGACGGGACCGGGTACCGGATCGTGTTCAACACCGGCGCCGGGGCGGGCCAGACCGTCTTCCACGCGCACGCCCACGTGCTGGGCGGCCGCGGTCTGGAATGGCCGCCCGGATAATGTCCGCACGCGAACTCGTCGTGCTCGGGACCGCCAGCCAGGTCCCGACACGGCACCGCAACCACAACGGCTATCTGCTGCGCTGGGACGGCGAGGGCATCCTCTTCGACCCCGGTGAGGGCACCCAGCGCCAGATGCTGCGGGCCGGGGTCGCCGCCCACGACATCAACCGGATCTGCGTCACGCACTTCCACGGCGACCACTCGCTGGGCCTGGCCGGGGTGATCCAGCGGATCAACCTCGACCAGGTCCCGCACCCGGTGACCGCCCACTACCCGGCGAGCGGGCAGCACTTCTTCGACCGGCTGCGGTACGCCACCGCCTACCGCGAGACCGTGCGGCTGACCGAGGCCCCGGTCGCCGCCGACGGACCGCTGGCCACCACCGCCGCGTACACCCTCGACACCCGCCGGCTCTCGCACCCCGTCGAGTCCTACGGCTACCGGCTCACCGAACCGGACGGGCGGCGCATGCTGCCCGCGAAGCTCGCCGAGCACGGCATCGCGGGGCCGGACGTCGGACGCCTCCAGCGCGAGGGCTCCCTCGGCACGGTCACGCTCGACGACGTCTCCGAGCACAGGCGCGGACAGCGGTTCGCGTTCATCATGGACACCAGGCTCTGCGACGGCGTGCACGCCCTCGCCGAGGGCTGCGACCTGCTGGTCATCGAGTCCACGTTCCTCGAACCGGACCGTGCGCTGGCCGCCGACCACGGCCACCTGACCGCCGCCCAGGCCGCCGGTGTCGCACGCGAGGCGGGCGTACGGCATCTCGTCCTCACACACTTCTCGCAGCGCTACCCGGAGCCCGAGGCGTTCGAGGCCGAGGCCAGGGCCGCCGGGTACGCGGGCGAGCTGACGGTCGCCCGCGACCTGACGCGCGTCCCGGTCCCGCGCCGCCACCCGTAGAGACCCGTCACACCCGGCCCCCCCCACAGCACCACTGCGTAAGCGAGAACCACCGTGCACCTCCCCAAAGCGGAACTCCACCTCCACATCGAGGGAACCCTCGAACCGGAACTGGCCTTCGCGCTCGCCGCGCGCAACGGCGTGACCCTGCCCTTCGCGGACACCGAGGCCCTGCGCACCGCGTACCTCTTCGAGGACCTGCAGAGCTTCCTCGACCTCTACTACGCGCTGATGGCGGTGCTGCGGACCGAGGAGGACTTCACCGAGCTCGCCGACGCCTACCTCGCCCGCGCCGCCGCCCAGGGCGTACGCCACGCCGAGATCTTCTTCGACCCGCAGGCCCACACCGCGCGCGGCGTACCCCTCGCCGCCGTCGTCGAGGGGCTCGGGAAGGCACTGGAACGCAGCGAGGAGAACCACGGGATCTCCACCCAGCTGATCATGTGCTTCCTGCGCGACGAGTCCGCCGAATCGGCCCTGGAGACCCTGGAGGCGGCCCGGCCGCACCTGCACCGGATCAGCGCCGTCGGCCTGGACTCCGCCGAGGTCGGCCACCCGCCCGTCAAGTTCCGCGAGGTGTACGAGCGGGCCGGGGAACTCGGGCTGCGCAAGGTCGCCCACGCGGGGGAGGAGGGCCCGCCCTCCTACATCCGCGAGGCGCTCGACGAACTGGGCGTGGAGCGGATCGACCACGGGCTGCGCTGCATGGAGGACCCCGACCTGGTGCGGCGGCTGGTCGCCGAGCGCGTCCCGCTCACGCTGTGCCCGCTGTCCAACGTGCGGCTGCGCGCGGTCGACACGCTGGAACAGCACCCGCTGCCCGCCATGCTGGAGGCCGGGCTGCTGTGCACGGTCAACTCCGACGACCCAGCCTACTTCGGCGGCTACGTCGGGGACACCTTCCACGCCGTCCACGAGGCGTTCGGCCTGGACCGCGAGCAGCTGCGAACCCTGGCCCGCAACTCCTTCCAGGCGGCCTTCCTCGACCACGACGAGGAGCGCAGGGCGCGCTACCTGTCGGAGGTCGAGGAGTACGCGTTCGACTGACCGCCGCCCGCCGGGCCGGCCGTACGGAACGCGCTCCGGGCCGGCCGCCTGCGGCGCAGCACCGGGTTGCTGATCTCCGTGACGGCCTGCTCCGGCGCACCCACCTTGGGCACGGCGCCCGGCACCGCGCCCGTGGTGACGGCGAGCAGCGCCGCGGGCGCGCCGCCCCGGCGGCGTACCGAACCCGGCACCAGCGGACGGCCGCCGGTGTGCAGGGCGACCGCCGTCACCGGCAGCGCCACCAGCAGGGTCAGCGTGCCCAGGATCAGGCCCATCCCCGGGAACCCGGCCTGCTCCGACAGGACACTGCCGAGCACCGGGCCGCAGGCGACGCCGACCGACGAGGCGGACCCCGCGAGGACCGCCCAGCGGCCGCGGACGTCCAGGGAGGCGGCGAGGCCGATCAGATAGGACAGGACCACCGGGTAGACGGTGTTCCACAGGATCTCGCCGGTGGCGAAGGAGCCGAGGCTCCCGGCCGACGAACTGAGCACGATGCTCCCCGCGATGACCGCGGTGCCCACCCCGATCGGGACGGCCCGGCCGAGCCGCGAGCCGAGCACGCCGGCGCCCATCACACCGAGCAGCCCGGCGCCGAGCGCGGCGGCGAACACCGCGCCGATGGTGACCTCGGAGAGCCCGACCTGGTCCACGCCGATGCGGCTGCTGACGCCCCACAGCGCGTTCTGCGCCATCGACCAGACGAGCATTCCGCCCGCGAGCACCAGACCGGAGCGGCGGTGCGGCAGCCGGCCGGCCGCCGGGACGGCCGGTCCGCTCGCTCCCGAGCCGCCGAGCCGGGAGGTGGCCGGCCAGACCAGGAGCGCCACCACGGCGATCGAGGCGAACGGCAGCCGGTGGCCGCCGCCCAGGTGCGGGATCGTCAGATACAGGGCGCCGGCCGTCGCCGAGACGCTCAGCAGGCCCAGGGAAGAGGTGCGGTGCGGGTCGCGCTGGGCGGCGATGCCCGCCGCCGCGACGGCGGTCGCGGTGCCGGAGCCCAGGCCGCCGACGACCGCGCCGGCCACCACCAGCGGCACCGACCCGGCCAGCGCCGCGCAGCCGTACCCCACCGCGCACAGGACAAGACCCACGCGCGCCGGTCTGCACGGCCCGTACGTCTCCACGCGTCCGGCCAGGGCGAAGCCGGCGGAGGCCGAGCCGAGCAGCAGCGCGCTGCCGACGAGCCCGGCCTGGGCCGTGCTGAGGCCGAGGTAGACGGAGAGCCGTCCCACGATGGTGGGGAGGAGATAGGCGGCGAGGTAGCCGGCGGTGAACACGGCGACCAGAGGCCACGCGGCGCGAGGGCGCGAGGACATGGGCGTTCCTGAAGGACATGCCGAGGAGAGGCGACAGGCGGTGAGGGGGGAAATGCTGAAATGAGAGAAGATCGGCGCTTCCGTCGGGTACGTCTCCAACGGTGCTCGCGGGCCAATTTGTATCAAGTGCTCCCGGCTCACCGATAGCCGGTCATGTGTGATCTGGATCACTTTTGCGTTTACGGGTTCCACGGATGGGTAGCTGCGCATGTTTACGCAGGTCAGCGCCGGTGAACACACGCACGCCGCGCACTCGTCCAACAAGACCCCACATCGGGCACACTGGCCGCAACCGCCACGACCGGGAGTGCAAGGTGAGCGCCGACATCCCTGACATCGACCCGCTGGACGGGCTGCGTGCCCCGCAGGACCCCGACTGCGACGTCTTCCTCACCGGCACGGTCTTCCTCGACATCATCTTCACCGGCCTGGACAGCGCCCCCGTGCGCGGCACCGAGTCCTGGGCCCGCGGCATGGGCTCCAGCCCCGGCGGCGTCGCCAACATGGCCACCGCGCTGGCCCGGCTCGGCCTGCGCACCTCGCTGGCCGCCGCCTTCGGCGACGACCACTACGGCGAGTACTGCTGGGACGCGCTCGAACAGGGCGAGGGCATCGACCTGTCCCGCTCCCACACCGTCCCCGGCTGGCACTCCCCGGTGACCGTCTCCATGGCGTACGAGGGCGAGCGCACCATGGTCTCGCACGGCCACGAGGCCCCCGCGCTGCCCGCCACCGCCTCGCCCGAGGCTCCCGCCTTCCCCCGCTGCCCGCCCAGGGCACGGGCCGCCGTCACCTCGCTCGTCCCCGGCCGCACCGAACCCTGGGTCGCCGACGCCGCGGGCCGGGGCGCCCTGATCTTCGGGGACGTCGGCTGGGACGACACCGGCAGCTGGGACCTGGACTCCCTCAGCGGCCTGGAGCACTGCCACGCCTTCCTGCCCAACGCCCAGGAGGCGATGCGCTACACCCGCACCGAGTGCCCGCGCGCCGCCGCGCACGCCCTCGCCGAACGCGTCCCGCTCGCCGTCGTCACCCTCGGCTCCGAGGGCGCCTACGCGGTGGACGCGGCCACCGGCGCCGCCGCCGAGGTGCCCGCCATCGAGGTCGAGGCCCTGGACCCGACCGGGGCCGGCGACGTCTTCGTGGCCGGCTTCGTCACCGGCACCCTGGCCGGCTGGCCGCTCGCCGACCGCCTCGCCTTCGCCGGACTGACCGCCGCCCTCTCCGTGCAGGAGTTCGGTGGCTCGCTCTCGGCCCCCGGCTGGGCGGAGATCGCCGCCTGGTGGCAGCAGGTGCGCACCTGCGCCGGCCAGGACCCGGCCGCCCTGCGGCGCTACGCCTTCCTCGACGCGCTGCTGCCCGCCGCCGCCCGGCCGTGGCCGCTGCGCCGGGCCGTGCCCACCATCGGATTCCGGGCGTAACCTGCCCGTCCCGTCCCCGCCGCCGTACTGCCCGGCAAAACCTCTGGAGTTGTCGGCGGGGAGTCGTAGGCTGGAGACACACGAGGTTTTCGAGCAGCGAGAACCCTGCAACGGGAGGTATGCGCAGGCCCGAGGGCCGGCCCATGACTCAGTCACCCACACAGCCGCAGGCGCGTGCCCACATCAGCATCCCGGCCGCTCACCCGATGGTGATGCTCCTGGGAGCGGGCGACTCGCTGCTGCGCGTGATCGAAGCGGCGTTCCCGGCGGCCGACATCCACGTCCGGGGCAATGACATAAGCGCGACGGGCAACGCGGCGGACATCGCCCTGATCCAGCGCCTGTTCGACGAGATGGTGCTGGTGCTCCGCACCGGGCAGCCGATGACGGAGGACGCCGTGGAACGGTCGATCGCGATGCTCAAGGCCACCGACAACGGCCAGGCGGACGGCAGCGAGACCCCGGCCGAGGTGCTCACCCAGAACATCCTCTCCAGCCGGGGCCGCACCATCCGCCCCAAGACGCTCAACCAGAAGCGCTACGTCGACGCCATCGACAAGCACACGATCGTCTTCGGCATCGGCCCCGCGGGCACCGGCAAGACCTACCTCGCCATGGCCAAGGCCGTCCAGGCCCTCCAGTCCAAGCAGGTCAGCCGGATCATCCTGACCCGCCCGGCCGTCGAGGCCGGCGAACGCCTCGGCTTCCTGCCCGGCACCCTGTTCGACAAGATCGACCCGTACCTGCGCCCCCTGTACGACGCCCTGCACGACATGCTCGACCCCGACTCGATCCCGCGCCTGATGGCAGCGGGCACGATCGAGGTCGCCCCCCTGGCTTATATGAGGGGTCGTACCCTGAACGACGCCTTCATCATTCTCGACGAGGCGCAGAACACCAGTGCCGAGCAGATGAAGATGTTCCTCACCCGGCTCGGGTTCGACTCCAAGATCGTCATCACGGGTGACATCACCCAGGTCGACCTTCCGACCGGCACCAAGAGCGGTCTGCGCCAGGTCCAGGAGATCCTGGACGGCATAGACGACGTGCACTTCTCCCGGCTCACCTCCCAGGATGTCGTCCGGCACAAGCTGGTCGGCCGTATCGTCGACGCGTACGAGAAGTACGACAACCGCCAGGGCGAGCAGGACGGCGGCGGCCACCGGGGCCGCGGCCGCCACAACGGGAAGCAGTAGCAGCGCACCATGTCGATCGACGTCAACAACGAGTCCGGAACCGAGGTCGACGAGCAGGCGATCCTCGACATCGCCCGCTACGCGCTCGCGCGCATGCGTATCCACCCGCTCTCCGAGCTCTCGGTGATCGTGGTGGACGCCGCGGCCATGGAGCAGCTGCACATCCAGTGGATGGACCTGCCCGGCCCGACCGATGTCATGTCCTTCCCGATGGACGAGCTGCGTCCGCCGGCCAAGGACGACGAGGAGCCCCCGCAGGGGCTCCTCGGTGACATCGTGCTCTGCCCCGAGGTCGCCGAGAAGCAGGGCCAGGAGGCCGAGACGCGGCACTCCATGGACGAGGAGCTCCAGCTCCTCACCGTCCACGGCGTGCTGCACCTGCTGGGCTACGACCACGAGGAGCCCGACGAGAAGGCCGAGATGTTCGGCCTCCAGGCGGCCATCGTGGACGGCTGGCGCGGTGAGCGGGGCCTGACCGGCCCGTCCCCCGCCCCCACCGTCTCGTGAGCCTGCCCCTGATCCTCGGCGTCGTCCTGCTGGTCGTGGTCGGCTGGCTCGCGGCCTGCGCCGAGGCCGGAATCGCCCGTACGTCGAGCTTCCGGGCCGCCGAGGCGGTCCGCTCCGGCCGGCGCGGCAGCGCCAAGCTGGAACAGGTCGCCGCCGACCCGACGCGCTATCTCAACGTCGCCCTGCTGGTGCGGGTCGCCTGCGAGATGGCCGCCGGGGTGCTCGTCACCTACGCCTGCCTCAAGGAGTTCCCGGAGACCTGGGAGGCGCTGGCGGTCGCCATCGGCGTCATGGTCCTCGTCTCGTACGTGGCGATCGGAGTCTCGCCGCGCACCATCGGCCGCCAGCACCCGCTGAACACGGCCACCGCCTCCGCGTACGTGCTGCTGCCGCTGGCCCGGATCATGGGGCCGATCCCGCAGCTGCTCATCCTCATCGGCAACGCGCTCACCCCCGGCAAGGGGTTCCGCAAGGGCCCGTTCGCCAGCGAGGCCGAACTGCGGGCCATGGTGGACCTCGCCGAGCAGGAGTCCCTGATCGAGGACGAGGAGCGCCGCATGGTGCACTCCGTCTTCGAACTCGGCGACACCCTGGTGCGCGAGGTGATGGTGCCGCGCACCGACCTCGTCTGCATCGAGCGCTACAAGACGATCCGTCAGGCCCTCACCCTCGCGCTGCGCTCCGGTTTCTCGCGGATTCCGGTCACCGGCGAGAACGAGGACGACGTCGTCGGGATCGTGTATCTGAAGGACCTGGTCCGCAAGACGCACATCAACCGCGACTCGGAGGCCGACCCGGTCTCCACCGCGATGCGCCCGGCGGCCTTCGTCCCCGACACCAAGAACGCCGGGGACCTGCTGCGCGAGATGCAGCAGGAGCGCAGCCACGTCGCCGTCGTCATCGACGAGTACGGCGGCACCGCCGGCATCGTCACCATCGAGGACATCCTGGAAGAGATCGTCGGCGAGATCACCGACGAGTACGACCGCGAGCTGCCGCCCGTCCAGGAGCTGGAGAACGGCTGCTTCCGGGTCACCGCCCGCCTCGACATCGGCGACCTCGGCGACCTGTTCGGCCTCGACGAGTACGACGACGAGGACGTCGAGACGGTCGGCGGGCTCCTCGCCAAGGCGCTCGGCCGCGTCCCGATCGCCGGGGCGGGCGCCGAGGTGGAGCTGCCGGACGGGCGCCGGCTGCGGCTGACCGCCGAGTCCCCGGCGGGCCGGCGGAACAAGATCGTCACGGTGCTGGTGGAGCCGGTGACGCCCGAGGAGGGGGAGGCGGCATGACTCCGCAGGAGCTGCGGGCGTTCTGCCTGGAGTTCAACGCGAGCGTGGAGGAGTTCCCCTTCGGCCCGGAGGCGTCCGTCTTCAAGGTGCTCGGCAGGATGTTCGCGCTGAGCGCGCTGGACGCCCGGCCGCTGACCGTCAACCTCAAGTGCGACCCGGACGAGGCGGTGCGGCTCCGGGAGGAGTACGAGGCCGTGGCGCCGGGATGGCACATGAACAAGCGCCACTGGAACACCGTCACGGTCTCCGGACTGCCCGACGCGAAGCTGCGCGAGCTGATCGAGGACAGCTACGACCTGGTGGTCGCCGGGCTGCCCAGGGCGCAGCGGCTGCGGCTGGACCGGCCCTGAGCCCGGCCGGGGGCCGCCCGAGCCCGGCCGGGGCGGGCTCCCGCGTGCCCCGGTCCGCGCCGGGCTTCGTATGCTCGGCACATGACTGAGAGCACCGACCTCGGCGCCGAGGACCGCAAGATCGTCACCCTGGCGCGCAGCGCCCGCGCCCGCAACGGGGTGCCGGAGGGCGCGGCCGTCCGGGACGAGACCGGACGCACCTATGTCGCGGGGACCGTGGAACTGGAGTCGCTGAAGCTCAGCGCGCTGCGGACGGCCGTCGCGATGGCGGTCGCCAGCGGGGCGAAGTCCCTGGAGGCGGCCGCGATCGTCTCCGAGGCGCAGGCCCCGTCCGACGAGGACCGGGCGGCCGTCCGGGACCTCGGCGGCCCCGGCACGCCCGTACTGCTCGCCGGTCCGGACGGCGTGCTGCGGCTGAGCGTCACCGCCGGCTGACCCGCGTACGGCGGCGCCCCGGCGGCCCGCCGGGGCGCCCCGGCCGTACGGGCCGGGGCGCGGCGGGGTGCCTCGGTGCCCCGCGGTCCCGGCATCGGGGACAATGGGCGCCATGAGCGCTCGACCTGACCCTGAAGCCGTTGCCCGGCCGGATGAGAACACCGCACCCCACCGGGCCGGCTTCGCCTGCTTCGTGGGCCGCCCCAACGCGGGCAAGTCCACCCTGACGAACGCTCTGGTCGGCCGGAAGGTGGCGATCACCTCCAACCGGCCGCAGACGACCCGGCACACCGTGCGCGGCATCGTGCACCGGCCGGACGCCCAGCTGATCCTGGTCGACACGCCCGGCCTCCACAAGCCGCGCACCCTGCTGGGCGAGCGTCTCAACGACGTCGTGCGCACCACCTGGGCCGAGGTCGACGTGATCGGCTTCTGCCTGCCCGCCGACCAGAAGCTGGGCCCCGGCGACAAGTACATCGTCAAGGAGCTCGCGGGCATCCGGAAGACGCCCAAGATCGCGATCATCACCAAGACCGACCTGGTCGAGTCCAAGCAGCTCGCCGAACAGCTGCTGGCCGTCTCCCGGCTCGGCGAGGAGCTCGGCTTCGAGTGGGCGGAGATCATTCCCGTCTCGGCCGTCAAGGACCAGCAGGTGGACCTGCTCTCGGACCTGATCGCCCCGCTGCTGCCGGAGGGTCCGCCGCTCTACCCCGAGGGCGACCTCACCGACGAGCCCGAGATGGTCATGGTCGCCGAGCTGATCCGCGAGGCCGCGCTCGAAGGCGTACGCGACGAGCTGCCGCACTCCATCGCGGTCGTCGTCGAGGAGATGCTGCCCCGCGAGGACCGGCCGGCGGACAAGCCGCTGCTGGACATCCACGCCAACGTGTACATCGAGCGCCCCAGCCAGAAGGGCATCATCATCGGCCCCAAGGGCAAGCGGCTGAAGGACGTCGGCACGAAGTCCCGCAAGCACATCGAGGCCCTGCTCGGCACCCCCGTCTTCCTCGACCTGCACGTCAAGGTCGCCAAGGACTGGCAACGCGACCCGAAGCAACTCCGCAAGCTCGGCTTCTGAGCCGCACCCGGCCCGCGCCCTCCGGCTACGCGCCCTCCGTCCAGGCGCCCTCCGTCCAGGCGCCCTTCGGCTACGCGCCCTCCTTCAGGACGCGGGAGATCAGTGTGCGCTGGGCGTCGGTCAGGCGGGGGTCCGCGCAGTGCACGGTGCGGCCGTCCACCGTGATCCGGTAGTGGAAGCCGTCCGGGACGCCCCGTGGCGCGGTGTCCTGGCCGTCCGCGAGCGCGGAGCCGGCCAGGGCCTCCCACTCGCGGGCGTCGGCCCGTCCGGAGGTGTCGATCTCGCGGTGGCGTGCGATACCGGCGAAACCACCGGTCCTGCTCACCTGAATCCGCATGCGGTGTCCTTCCACGGCGGACGGGTCGGCGGCGGTCAGTCGGTCGGGACGCCCACCTCCGACCATGCCTTGAGGACGGCCTCGACCACGTCGCCCTCACCGAAGCGGCTGCGGGCCGCCGCGACGGTCAGCCGGGCGAAGTCCGCGAAGTCGGCGTCCACCGCCAGTTCACCACCGGTGAGCACATCGAACCAGAGCTGACCCGCCCGCTCCCAGGAACTGCCGCCGAGCGCGGTCGCCAGAAGGTAGAAGGCGCGGTTGGGGATGCCGGAGTTGAGGTGGACCCCGCCGTTGTCGTCGCCGGTGTGGATGTAGTCGTCCATGGTGGCCGGCTGCGGGTCCTTGCCGAGCACATCGTCGTCGTACGCCGTGCCCGGCGCCTTCATCGAGCGCAGCGCCTCGCCCTGGACGCGGGGCGCGAGGAGCCCCTGGCCGATGAGCCAGTCGGCCTCCGCCGCGGTCTGGCCCAGCGAGTACTGCTTCACGAGGGAGCCGAACACGTCCGAGACGGACTCGTTGAGCGCGCCGGACTGGCCGTAGTAGCTCAGATTGGCCGTGTACTGCGTCAGCCCGTGGGCCAGTTCGTGGGCGATGACGTCGATGGCGACGGTGAAGTCGAGGAAGATCTCGCCGTCCCCGTCGCCGAAGACCATCTGCTCGCCGTCGAAGAAGGCGTTGTTGTACTGCCGGTCGTAGTGGACGGAACCGATCAGCGGCAGCCCGTGGCCGTCGATGGAGCGCCGGCCGTAGGCGGTGAGCAGCAGGTCGAAGGTGGCGCCGAGGCCCGCGTACGCGCGGTTGACGCTGGCGTCGGACGTGGGCGGCTCGCCCTCGGCGCGGACCTTGGTGCCCGGCAGGCGCGTGCGGTGGCGGCAGTCGTACAGCGTGCGGTCGGGGGTGGCGGTCCCGTCGTCCGGTTCCGGGGCGGCGGTGCGCCGGGGCGCGGGGGCCGCCTCGCGGCGGGTGCGCCGGGCCGCGTCGGACTCCAGGGTGCGGCGGGCCGGGTCCGCGAGGACGGGGTCGTCGGACTGGGAGAGCCGGTCCAGGACGTGGGGCGGGACGATGGTGCAGAAGACGGGGTGGAACCCCTGCTGCGAAGAAGGATGCATACACCCGACTGTGGCACTCGGTGAGTGCACTGTCACTGGTTGCAACCAGGATTGCTGAAATAGAGTGATTGGTCACGGTTGGGGGTTTCGGCCGGTCGGTCCCGCATACTGATACGGCACCCACGTCTCGGGCGTCCCTCGGCTAGTCTCGACGCATCATGCGTTTCGGGCTGCTTCTTCTTAGCTGCCGCGGCGAGGGCCTGTAGTCGTAGGTCGACCCCCTCCCCGCGGAGTCTGGTGCTGCAGTGGCACAGTCGGCCGTCCCGGAGAGGTACCCGAGGAGCCCAACGCCATGACCGAAGTGAATCCCGCCCGAACCCCCGCCCCGCACGCCGTCGGCCGGCCCACGCCGATCACCAACGCGACGGTGCTGCAGAAGCCGTCCGGGATGCCGGTCCACAAGTACGGCCGCTACGAGGCCGTGGACATCCCCGACCGCACCTGGCCCGAGAAGCGGATCACCAAGGCTCCCCGCTGGCTCTCCACGGACCTGCGCGACGGCAACCAGGCCCTGATCGACCCCATGTCGCCGGCCCGCAAGCGCGAGATGTTCGACCTGCTGGTGCGCATGGGGTACAAGGAGATCGAGGTCGGCTTCCCCTCCTCCGGCGAGACCGACTTCGCCTTCGTCCGCTCCATCATCGAAGAGGGCGCGATCCCCGAGGACGTGACGATCTCCGTCCTGACGCAGGCCCGCGAGGAACTGATCGAGCGCACCGTCGAATCGCTGCGCGGCGCCCACCGCGCCACCGTCCACCTGTACAACGCGACCGCCCCCACCTTCCGCCGCGTGGTCTTCCGCGGCTCCAAGGAGCAGGTCAAGCAGATCGCGGTGGACGGTACCCGGCTGGTCATGGAGTACGCCGACAAGATCCTGGGCGAGGAGACGGTCTTCGGCTACCAGTACAGCCCCGAGATCTTCACCGACACCGAGCTGGACTTCGCCCTGGAGGTCTGCGAGGCGGTCTGCGACGTGTGGCAGCCCGAGGAGGGCCGCGAGATCATCCTCAACCTGCCCGCCACCGTGGAGCGTTCGACGCCCTCCACGCACGCGGACCGGTTCGAGTGGATGTCGCGCCGGCTGTCGCGCCGCGAGTTCGTCTGCCTGTCCGTGCACCCGCACAACGACCGCGGCACCGCCGTCGCCGCCGCCGAGCTGGCCCTGATGGCCGGCGCGGACCGGATCGAGGGCTGCCTGTTCGGCCAGGGCGAGCGCACCGGCAACGTCGACCTGGTCACGCTGGGCATGAACCTGTTCTCGCAGGGCGTCGACCCGCAGATCGACTTCTCGCAGATCGACGAGATCCGCCGCACCAGCGAGTACTGCAACCAGATGGAGGTCCACCCGCGCCACCCCTACGCGGGCGACCTGGTCTACACCGCCTTCTCCGGCTCCCACCAGGACGCCATCAAGAAGGGGTTCGACGCCATGGAGGCCGACGCGGCCGCCCGGGGCAGGACCGTGGACGAGATCGAGTGGGCGGTCCCGTACCTGCCGATCGACCCGAAGGACGTCGGCCGCTCCTACGAGGCGGTCATCCGGGTCAACTCGCAGTCCGGCAAGGGCGGCATCGCGTACGTCCTCAAGAACGACCACAAGCTGGACCTGCCCCGCCGGATGCAGATCGAGTTCTCCCGGATCATTCAGGCCAAGACCGACGCCGAGGGCGGCGAGGTCACCCCGGCCCAGATCTGGAGCGTCTTCCAGGACGAGTACCTGCCCAACCCGGAGAACGCCTGGGGGCGCGTACAGATCCGCTCCGGCCAGAGCACCACGGGTTCCGACGGCCGGGACACGATCACCGTCGAGGCGACCGTGGACGGTGTGGACACCGTGCTGACCGGCACCGGCAACGGACCGATCTCCGCGTTCTTCGAAGCGCTGCAGGCCATCGGCATCGACGCCCGGCTGCTGGACTACACCGAGCACACCATGAGCGAGGGCGCCAGCTCGCAGGCCGCCTCGTACATCGAGTGCGTCATCGACGGAAAGGTGCTGTGGGGCATCGGCATCGACGCCAACACCACCCGCTCCTCGCTGAAGGCCGTCGTCTCCGCGGTCAACCGCGCCACCCGCTGAACCAGCGGCCCGAGGGCCCGAAGACGCGGGCCGGTGAGCCCCGCCCACCCGTTCCAGGGGGGCGGGGTTCGGCCATCTCCGGCCGGTTGTGACGGGCGGGGTGCTGACGGCGCCAGGTGGATGTGGTTAACATCACGTCGACACGGCAGTGTTGCCGGAGTGTTACGGAGGTGTGCGACGTGCGGTCAGCCCTGGGACAACGCGCCATGAAGCTGCGTATCTGCGGCATCCGTACGCTGTGGGACACCGTGGGCGACGGGGAGTTCTTCTGCCCCGGATGCGGCGGTGACCGCAACTACCGCCGCCTCACCGGACGGCGCCGCTTCGCCGTGCTCGGCGTGCCGCTGCTGCGGCGCGGCACCACGGGCCCGGTCGTCGCCTGCGCGGCCTGCGACCGGCACTTCGAGCCCGAGGCGCTCGACCACCCCACCACCACCCGGTTCTCCGCCATGCTCAGGGACGCCGTGCACACCGTGGCCCTCGGCGTCCTCGCGGCCGGCGGCAGCACCTCCCGTACGGTGCTGGAGACCGCCGTCGAGACGGTGCGCGGCGCCGGGTTCGAGGAGTGCACGGCCGAACAGCTCACCACCGTCGTCGAGGTGCTCTCCGCCGACATCGGCCACGGCTCCGCATTCGACCCCGCGGCCGAGGCGTGCGGCGCGGCCCTCGCCATCGAACTCCACGAGGCGCTGGAACCGCTCGCCCCGCACCTCGCCCCCACCGGGCGTGAATCGATTCTGCTCCAGGGCGCCCGGATCGCCCTCGCGGACGGTGCCTACAACACCGCCGAGCGCGAACTGCTGACCACGGTCGGCGGGGCGCTGCGCCTGCGCGCCGAGGACACCGTCCGGCTGCTCGACGCCGCGGCGCGCACCCCCTCCTGATCCCGCGCCTGCAACCGCCCGTTACTCCCCGAGGAGTAACGGACCCGCCGCGCCCTCCCGGGAAGTAGCCGCGAAGTCGGTCCCCGGCGCGACGCGAAGCCCCCGCCCCCACGGGAGTCTGGACACGACCGGACACCCGTACGGAAGAGGGGGGCCTCCATGAGGGGCGCAGGGCAGGGCAGTGGCGGAAGAGCCGTACGAGGGGCGGGCGGGTGGCGGCTGCTGCCCTGGGTGCTCGTCGCCCTCTGGGCGGCCGTACTGGCCCTCGCGGGCCCGCTCGCCGGTGAACTCGGAGGCGACCAGGTCAACCGGAACGTGGACTACCTCCCGACGAGCGCCGACTCGACGCGGGCCGCCAAGATCCAGGACACCCTGCCCGGCGGCGAGTCCACCGACCTCGTCCTCGTCTACCACCGCGACGGCGGCCTCACCGCGGCCGACCGGGCCCTCGCCGCCCGGCAGACCGCCGAGGTGGCGAGCGCCCACACCCTGTCCGCGCCGCCGCACGCCGTACCGTCGAAGGACGGCACGACCCTGATGTACCCGCTCTCCACGACCGAACCCGGCCAGGACGACCGGGCGCGCACCGCCTACGTGGACGACGTCCGCGCCGCGGTGCGCGGCGGCGACGGGCTGGAGGCCGAGGTCGGCGGCCCCGGAGCGCTGACCGTGGACGCCCAGGAGGTCTTCGAGTCGCTCGACGGGCCGCTGCTCTACACGACCGTCGCCGTCGTCGCGGTCCTGCTGATCGTCATCTACCGCAGCCCGCTGCTGTGGCTCGTCCCGCTCCTGGTCGCCGGCGCCGCCGACGTCCTGTCCATGGCCGTCGTCCACGGACTCCACGACGGGTTCGGCCTCACGGTCACCGGCCAGAGCTCCGCCGTCATGACCATCCTCGTCTTCGGCGCCGGCACCGACTACGCCCTGCTGCTCGTCGCCCGCTACCGCGAGGAACTGGTCCGCGTCGAACGGCCCCACGAGGCCATGGCGGCGGCGCTGCGCGGCTGCGGACCCGCCGTCCTCGCCTCGTCCGGGACCGTCGCCGCCGGACTGCTCTGCCTGCTCGCCGCCGACCTCAACAGCAGCCGGGGCATGGGACCCATCGCCGCCGTCGGCGTGCTGTGCGCCCTCCTGGCGATGCTCACGCTGCTCCCGGCCGTCCTGGTCCTCCTCGGCCGCCGGGTCTTCTGGCCCCTCGTACCGGTGTACGGGGTCCAGCCGCGCCGCCGCCGCTCGCTGTTCGCCGCGATGGGCGGCTCCGCCGGGCGACGGCCCGTCACCGTCCTCGTCACCGGCGGGGTGCTGCTGGGCGCGCTGTCGCTCGGGGCGTTCAACCTGCCCGGTGCCCTCAAGCAGGAGGACTCCTTCACCAGCCGGCCCGACTCGATCGCCGCGATGGAGATCCTCGCCGACGCCTATCCGGGCCGCTCCAGCCAGCCGATCAGCGTGACCACGCCCACCGAACGGGCCGCCGGCGCGCTCGCCCTGGCCCGGAGCACCGAGGGCGTCGCCGCCGCCGAACGCGGCCGCAGCGGCGGCGGCTGGACCGAACTCGTCGTCACCGCCGAGGCCCCGCCCGAGTCCGCCGGGGAACGGGCCACCCTGCTGGCCCTGCGCGACCGGCTGCCCGACAGCCACGTCGGCGGACCCGGCGCCCAGCAGATGGACATGGAGGCCGCCTGCGCCCGCGACCTGAAGGTCATCGTGCCGCTCGTCCTGCTCTCCGTCCTGCTGATCCTCATCGCCCTGCTGCGCAGCCTCGTCGCGCCCCTGCTGCTCGTCGTCGCCGTCGTCGCGGTGTGGGGCGCCGCCCTCGGCATCGGCGGGCTGCTCTTCGAACCGGTCCTCGGCCTGCGGGGCACCGACCCCGGACTCTCCCTGGTGTCCTTCGTCTTCCTGGTGGCCCTCGGCGTCGACTACGGCATCTTCCTGATGCACCGGGTCCGCGAGGAGGCCCGGAACGGCGCCGGACCCACCGAGGCCGCGCTCACCGCCCTGCGCACCACCGGCGGTGTCATCGCCTCGGCCGGTCTGGTGCTCGCCGCCACCTTCGCCGTCCTGACCAGCATGCCGATGGCGGCCCTCGTCGAGATGGGCTTCGTGATCGCGGTCGGCGTCCTCCTGGACACCTTCCTCGTCCGCACCTATCTGGTGACCTCCGCGAGCGTGGCGCTCGGACGCGCGATCTGGTGGCCGGGCGCCCTCTCCCGTACCGCGCCCCCCGCACCGGCGCCCCGCGAGCCCGCACCCGCCGAAGTCCCCTGACAGACCCCGCCCCGGTACCGGAGGATGGCGACGTGCCCCCAGCCACCGCAACGAGCCGCCGCGACCGCGTCATGGCCGTCGTCAACCGCGACCCCATGACGGCGCCCCACCGCACCCGCAACGACGCCCTGACCGCGCTGGCGTCCGCCGCGCTCTCGGCCGTCCTCACGCTCTGCTCGGACGGGGGCCGGACGCTCGGCGCGGCCGGCTGGGCGCTGCTGCTCGGCTGCTCCGTACCGCTCGTGTGGCGGCGGCGCGGGCCGCTGCGGGTGCTGCTGGCCATGGTGGTGCCGCTGGTGCTCTACCACGTCACCGAGGACCTGCACACGGCGGCGGTGCCGCCGGCCTGCATCGTGCTCTACACCGTGGCGGTCACCGGCCGTCCGCTGCGCACCCTGGGCGTCGGCATCGGCGTCACCTCCGTCGCCGTCGCGGTCGCCCTCGGCATCAACGCCCACCACGGGTTCGAACTGCTGAGGATCTCCGGCTGGATCGTCGCCATCCTGTTCTGCGGCGTCGACGTGCGGTTCTACCGCCAGTACGTCGCCTCGATGCTGGAGCGCGCCGAACGCGCCGAGCGGACACGGGAGGAGGAGGCCCGGCGCCGGGTCGCCGAGGAGCGGCTGCGCATCGCCCGCGACCTGCACGACCTGCTGGCCCACAGCATCACCCTCATCGGGGTCCAGACCTCGGTGGCCTCGCACATCCTGACCGTCGACCCGCAGCGCCTGGACCGTACGGCGATCGCCGCATCGCTGGACGACATCGCCGAGACCTGCCGGGAGGCCAGGGCGGAGCTGCGCACCACCCTCCAGGTGCTGCGCGACACCGGCCGCGACGACGGCGCCGCGCAGGGGCCGCTGCCCGACCTGGCCGCCCTGCCCGGCCTGGTCCGGGCGGCGGAGACGGCCGGGGCCCGGGTCGACCTCCGGGTCCGCGTCCCCGAAGGCCGCCTCGCGCCGGTGACCGGAGCCGCCGCCTACCGGATCGTGCAGGAGTCCCTCACCAACGCCGTCCGCCACGCGGGCCCCGGCGTCCACATCACCGTCGCCGTCGAACCGGCCGGCCCCGCCGGGCTGCGGGTCACGGTCAGCGACGACGGCACCGGCCCGGTCGACAACGGCGTCCCGCAGGGGTTCGGCATCGCCGGAATGCGGGAACGGGCCCGCAGCACCGGCGGCACCCTCACCGCCGCACCCCGGCCCGGCGGCGGCTTCGAGGTGTCGGCGCTGCTGCCCTGCCCGCCCGCATCGCCGGGCAACCAGCGGGCACCCGAAGCCCCTCGAACGGATGACCGGACGCGTGACCACGCGCCGGCACGGGAAGCGGAGACCACCTCATGATCCGGGTACTGCTCGCGGACGACCAGACGCTCGTCCGGGCGGCCTTCGCGATGCTCATCGGCTCCGACCCGGAGATGGAGGTCGTCGGCGAGGCGGCCACCGGCCTCGAAGCGGTCGCGCTGGCCCGGTCCGCCCGCGCCGATCTCGTCGTCATGGACATCCGGATGCCCGAACTCGACGGCATCGAGGCCACCCGCCGCATCGCCGCCGACGAGGACCTGGCCGGCGTGAAGGTCCTCGTCCTCACCACGTACGACACCGACGACCACATCCTCGACGCGCTGCGCGCCGGCGCCTCCGGCTTCCTGGTCAAGGACACCCGGCCCGCCGAGCTGCTCGCAGCCATCCGCACCGTGGCGGCCGGCGACTCCCTGCTCTCGCCCGGCCCCACCGCCCGGCTGATCGCACGCGTCCTCAGCGCCCCGAGCGCCCCGGCCGGGCCCGGCCCCGAGGCGCTCGGCATGCTCTCCGAGCGCGAGTGCCAGGTGCTCGCCCTGGTCGCGCGCGGGCTCAACAACACCGGGATCGCCGAGAGCCTGGGCCTCAGCCCGCTCACCGCCAAGACCCACGTCAGCCGGATCATGGGCAAGCTCGGCGCCCGCGACCGGGCCCAGCTGGTCATCGCCGCCTACGAATCGGGCCTGGTCGTGCCCGCGGGCGGGGGCGCGGCGGGAAACTGAGCGCACCGGTTCGCGGGGGCGGGCCCGGCACACCGGCCGGGTACCGGACAATGGACGCATGAGCTTGTTCCGGGACGACGGCGTGGTGCTGCGCACGCAGAAGCTGGGCGAGGCCGACCGGATCATCACGCTGCTGACCCGGGGCCACGGCCGGGTGCGGGCCGTCGCGCGCGGCGTGCGCCGCACCAAGTCCAAGTTCGGGGCCCGCCTTGAGCCGTTCTCCCACGTGGACGTGCAGTTCTTCGCGCGCGGCAGCGAGCTCGTCGGGCGCGGGCTGCCGCTGTGCACCCAGAGCGAGACCATCGCCCCGTACGGCGGCGGGATCGTCACCGACTACGGGCGCTACACCGCGGGCACGGCCATGCTGGAGACCGCCGAGCGCTTCACCGACCACGAGGGCGAACCCGCCGTCCAGCAGTACCTGCTGCTGGTGGGCGGGCTGCGCACGCTGGCCAGGGGCGAGCACGCGCCGCATCTGATCCTGGACGCCTTTCTGCTGCGCTCCCTCGCCGTCAACGGCTACGCCCCCAGCTTCGACGACTGCGCGCGCTGCGGACTGCCCGGCCCGAACCGTTTCTTCTCCGTGGCGGCGGGCGGCGTGGTGTGCGGCGACTGCCGGGTGCCCGGGAGCGTCGTACCCTCGGCTGAGGCCGTCGCCCTGCTGAGCGCCCTGCTCACCGGCGACTGGGAGACGGCCGACGCGTGCGAGGCGCGTCATGTCAGGGAGGGGAGCGGGCTGGTGTCCGCGTATCTGCACTGGCATCTGGAGCGCGGGCTGCGTTCACTGCGGTACGTAGAGAAGTGACACAGGGAGACTGAGAAGCTCATGGCAGTACGCGGGATGCTCGGCGGCCGTAACCGGCGCGACTACAAGACCCCGGAGCCGCACCCCTCCGGTGCCACGCCGCCGAAGATCCCCGGTGAGCTGGTGCCCAAGCACGTCGCCATCGTGATGGACGGCAACGGCCGCTGGGCCAAGGAGCGCGGCCTGCCCCGCACCGAGGGCCACAAGGTCGGCGAGGGCGTCGTCCTGGACGTGCTCAAGGGCTGCATCGAGATGGGCGTCAAGAACCTCTCGCTGTACGCCTTCTCGACGGAGAACTGGAAGCGCTCCCCGGAGGAGGTGCGCTTCCTGATGAACTTCAACCGGGACGTCATCCGCCGCCGCCGCGACGAGATGGACGAGCTGGGCATCCGCATCCGCTGGGTGGGCCGCATGCCCAAGCTGTGGAAGTCCGTCGTCCAGGAGCTCCAGGTCGCCCAGGAGCAGACCAAGGACAATGACAAGATGACGCTGTACTTCTGCGTCAACTACGGCGGCCGGGCCGAGATCGCGGACGCCGCGCAGCGCATCGCGCAGGACGTCGCCGCCGGCCGGCTCGACCCGTCGAAGGTCAACGAGAAGACGTTCGCGAAGTACATCTACTACCCGGACATGCCGGACGTCGACCTGTTCGTGCGCCCCAGCGGCGAGCAGCGCACCTCGAACTACCTGATCTGGCAGAGCGCGTACGCCGAGATGGTCTTCCAGGACGTGCTGTGGCCGGACTTCGACCGCCGCGACCTGTGGCGCGCCTGCCTGGAGTTCGCCCAGCGCGACCGCCGTTTCGGCGGCGCCGAGGAGGTCGCCGCCTCCGGCAGCTGACCGGACGGCCGACGGGCCCGGCGGGGGTGTCCCCGCCGGGCCCGTCCCGTTCCTCCCGGCCTACTTCCCGGCGCTCGCGCAGTCCGCGCAGGTGCCGAACACCTCGACCGTGTGTGCCACGTTGACGAAGCCGTGCTGCGCGGCGATGGTCTCCGACCACTGTTCGACGGCGGGGCCCTCGACCTCGACCGCCTTGCCGCACACGCGGCAGACCAGATGGTGGTGGTGCTCGCCGGTCGAGCAGCGCCGGTAGACGGACTCGCCCTCCGTGGTGCGCAGGACGTCCACCTCGCCGGCGTCGGCCAGGGACTGCAGGGTGCGGTAGACCGTCGTCAGCCCGACCGAGTCCCCGCGGTGCTTGAGGACGTCGTGCAGCTCCTGGGCGCTGCGGAACTCGTCCACCTCGTCGAGTGCCGCCGCGACGGCCGCCCGCTGCCGGGTCGAGCGGCCGCGTACCGGAGCCGCGTTCGTTCCACTGATCGGCGCCGTCGCCACAGGAGCCTCCTCGTGTCGCCCGTACATCTGTCGGGCCATTGTGCCAGCCCGGCCCCGCCCGGTGGGGCGGTCAGACGCGGACGTCGTCCGGGGAGGGGCGGGCCGCCGGTACCTCCAGGGTGCACCCGTCCGCGGCGGCGGCCTCGCCCCGGCGGGCCCGGCGGCGGGCCAGCGGACCGGCCAGCAGGGTCAGGACGACGAAGACGGCGATGGCCAGCAGCACGATCGTCGCGCCCGGCGGGACCTCCTGGTAGTACGAGGTGATGGTGCCGGACAGGGTGACGGCGACGCCGATGACGACGGCCAGCACGAACGTCACCTTGAACGACCGGGTGATCTGCTGCGCGGCGGCGACCGGGACCACCATCAGGGCGCTGACCAGCAGCAGCCCGACGACCCGCATCGCGACCGTGACGGTGACCGCGGCGGTGACCGCTACCAGCAGGTTCAGCAGGCGCACCGGCAGCCCGGTCACCCGCGCGAACTCCTCGTCCTGGCTGACCGCGAACAGCTGGCGCCGCAGCCCCAGCGTCACCAGCAGCACGAACGCGGCGAGCAGCGAGATCGCGGTGATGTCCTCGGGGGCGACGGTGGCCAGCGAGCCGAAGAGGTAGGAGGTGAGGTTGGCGTTGGAGCCGGTGTCGGACAGGTTGATCAGCAGGACACCGCCCGCCATGCCGCCGTAGAAGAGCATGGCCAGCGCGATGTCGCCGCGGGTGCGGCCGTACCAGCGGATCAGCTCCATGACGACGGCGCCCGCGACGGCGACGCCGGTGGCCATCCAGACGGGGCTGGTGGAGAGCAGGAAGCCGAGGCCGACGCCGGTCATCGCGATGTGGCCGATGCCGTCGCCCATCAGGGCCTGCCGGCGCTGCACCAGGTAGACGCCGACGGCGGGGGCGATGACGCCGACGAGCACGGCGGCGATCAGGGCCCGCTGCATGAAGGGAGGGTCGAGGAATTCCATGGTCAGCTCAGCAGTCCCGTCCGGACGGGCTCGGAAGCCGCGTGGGGGTGTACGTGGTCGTGGCCGGGCAGGGCGTGCTGCCCGACGGCCTTCGGGGGCGGTCCGTCGTGCAGGACGCAGCCGTCGCGGAGCACGACCGCCCGGTCGATCAGGGGCTCCAGCGGGCCCAGCTCGTGCAGGACGAGCAGCACGGTGGCGCCGGCGGCGACCTGCTCGCGCAGCGTGTCGGCGAGGATCTCCTGGCTGGCCAGGTCCACGCCCGCCATCGGCTCGTCCATGATCAGGAGTTCGGGTTCGGCGGCGAGGGCGCGGGCGATGAGCACGCGCTGGTGCTGGCCGCCGGAGAGGGCGTCCACCGCGTCCCCGGCCCGGTCGGCGAGGCCGACGAGTTCGATGGCGCGGTCGACGGCGGCGCGGTCGGCCCGGCGGGGGATGCGCAGCCGGGTGCGGGAGAGCCGCCCGGCGGAGACGACCTCGCGGATCGTGGCGGGCACCCCGCCGGCCGCCGTGGTGCGCTGCGGTACGTAGCCGACCCTGGCCCAGGAGCGGAAGCGGCGCAGCGGGGTGCCGAAGAGTTCGACGGTGCCGCCGGTGAGCGGGACCTGGCCGATGACGGAGCGGACGGCGGTGGACTTGCCGGAGCCGTTGGCGCCGAGCAGGGCGACGACCTCGCCCCGGCGCACGGTCAGGTCGATGCCGCGCAGTACGGGGCGCGCGCCGAGGACGGCGGTGGCGTCGCGGACGGCGATGACGGGTTCGCGGTCGGGGGTGCGGGGCTCGGGCATGAGCGCCTCCGGTGCTGCTGCGCGGGTGGATCGGGTGGGTGCGGTGCGGTCGTCGCTCACTTCGCGCCGAGTGCCGTGCGCAGGGCGGCGAGGTTGGACTTCATGACCTCGATGTAGTCATCGCCCTCGGAGGCCTCGGTGATTCCCTCCAGCGGGTCCAGGACGTCGGTGCGCAGTCCGGTGTCGCGGGCGACGGTCCTCGCGGTCTTGTCGCTGGCCAGGGTCTCGAAGAAGACGGTGGTGACCTTCTCCTTCTCGGCGATGGAGTGCAGCTTGCTGATACGGGCGGGGCTGGGCTCGGCCTCGGGGTCGATGCCGGCGATGCCCTCCTGGGTGAGCCCGTAGCGTTCGGCGAGGTAGCCGAAGGCGGAGTGGGTGGTGATGAAGGTCCGGGTCTCGGTGTTCTTCAGACCGGTACGGTACGCGGTGTCCAGCGCGCCCAGCTCCGCGACCAGCGCGTCGGTGTTCTCGCGGTAGTCCGCGGCGTGGTCCGGGTCGGTCTTCTCCAGGGACTTGCCGACGCCCTCGGCGACCTCGGCGTAGCGCACCGGGTCGAGCCAGATGTGCGGGTCGGCGCCCGCTCCGTCGCCCTCGTGCTCGTGGGCGTGTTCGTCGTGGCCGTGCTCGTCGCCGCCGTGGTCGTGGCCGCCGACCTCGGTGCCGTGGTCCTCCAGCGTGGTCAGCGTCGTGGCGTCGAGGGTGTGGGGGGCCTCGGAGAGCTTGACCGCCTCGTCGACGGCGGGCTGGATGCCCTTGAGGTACAGGATCAGGTCGGCGTCGCTCAGGCCGCCTATCTGGCGGTAGGTGAGCTCCAGGTCGTGGGGTTCCACGCCGGGCTTGGTCAGGCTGGTGACCTCGACGTGCTCGCCGCCTATGCGTTCGGCCAGGAACTGCATGGGATAGAAGGACGCCACCACATCCAGCTTGCCGCCGTTCTTGTGCGCGGAGCCGTCCGGGGAGGAGCAGGCGGTGAGACCGAGGAGGACGGCGCCGGTGACGGCGGCGACGGGTATGAGGCGGCGTACGTTCATGACAGTCATTTTCAACAAAGGTGGAAACGATTGTCAACAAGCGGGGTTCGCCTCCGGGACCGGTACCGATTTGATCGAAGGGCAGTGCCCGCCGGTAATCTGGGCCATTAGCCCGCACGTTCCGTCGTCGTAATGAAGAGAGCACCGTGGCCGCCGACAAGATCGACACCATCGTCAGCCTGAGCAAGCGCCGTGGCTTCGTCTACCCCTGCAGTGAGATCTACGGCGGTCAGAAGGCCGCCTGGGACTACGGGCCGCTGGGTGTCGAGCTCAAGGAGAACCTCAAGCGCCAGTGGTGGCGCTACATGGTCACCTCCCGCGAGGACGTGGTCGGTCTCGACTCGTCGGTCATCCTGGCCCCCGAGGTGTGGGTGGCCTCCGGCCACGTCGCCACGTTCTCCGACCCGCTCACCGAGTGCACCTCCTGCCACAAGCGCTACCGCGCGGACCACCTGGAGGAGGCGTACGAGGAGAAGCACGGCAAGGCGCCGGCCAACGGCCTCGCCGACCTGAACTGCCCCAACTGCGGCAACAAGGGCACCTTCACCGAGCCCAAGCAGTTCTCCGGCCTGCTCTCCACCCACCTCGGCCCCACCCAGGACTCCGGCTCGGTCGCCTACCTGCGCCCCGAGACCGCCCAGGGCATCTTCACCAACTTCTCCCAGGTGCAGACCACCTCGCGCAAGAAGCCCCCGTTCGGCATCGCGCAGATGGGCAAGTCCTTCCGCAACGAGATCACGCCGGGCAACTTCATCTTCCGCACGCGCGAGTTCGAGCAGATGGAGATGGAGTTCTTCGTCAAGCCGGGCGAGGACGAGGAGTGGCAGGAGTACTGGATGCAGCAGCGCTGGAACTGGTACACCGGCCTCGGCATGCGCGAGGAGAACATGCGGTGGTTCGAGCACCCGCAGGAGAAGCTCTCCCACTACTCCAAGCGCACCGCCGACATCGAGTACCGCTTCCGCTTCGGCGGCAGCGAGTGGGGTGAGCTGGAGGGCGTCGCCAACCGCACCGACTACGACCTCACGGCCCACTCCAAGGCGTCCGGCACCGACCTCTCCTACTTCGACCAGGAGAAGGGCGAGCGCTACACCCCGTACGTCATCGAGCCGGCGGCCGGTGTCGGCCGCGCGATGCTGGCCTTCCTCCTCGACGCCTACAACGAGGACGAGGCGCCGAACGCCAAGGGCGTCATGGAGAAGCGCGCAGTGATGCGCCTCGACCCGCGCCTGGCGCCGGTCAAGGTCGCGATCCTCCCGCTCTCCCGCAACGCCCAGCTCTCGCCGAAGGCCAAGGGCCTGGCCGCCGACCTCCGGCAGAACTGGAACATCGAGTTCGACGACGCGGGCGCGATCGGCCGCCGCTACCGCCGCCAGGACGAGATCGGTACGCCGTTCTGCGTCACCGTCGACTTCGACACCCTGGACGACAACGCGGTCACCGTCCGCGAGCGCGACACGATGAAGCAGGAGCGCGTGTCCCTGGACCAGATCCAGGGCTACCTCGCCACCCGCCTGATCGGCTGCTGACGGCCGCACCCGCCGTACGAAACCCCCGCTCCGCCCTCGCGGCGGAGCGGGGGTTTCGCACGCAGTACGCGGCACAGCGCGCCCGGCGCCGGAAAACCGGGTGAGGACGGGGAGCGGCGTGGGTACGGTCTTGCCCATGCACACGTTCTTCCAGATCTACGAGTGAGCGCGTGGCGGGCCCGACCACCCGCCGCCCCCCGGATCGATCAAGGTCACGAAGACCTCACTGAGACCAGGAACGGGAGAACCCCATGGCCAAGAGCCGCAACAACCTTCTCGGCGTCGGCGGACAGCGCAAGAAGCTGTCCCGCGCGGGCGCGCAGGGCGCCGGCCCGGCGGGCGAGGCGGACCGCCGCAGCGCCGCCGACCAGAAGCAGGAACTGCTCCGCCGGATGCGGGAGCGCGCGGCAGCCCCGGCCACCGCCGAAGCCCCGGAGACCCCCGAGACGGACACCCCCGCCGGGGAAGCCCCGGACCGGGACTGACGGCCGAGCCGGACGACCGTTCTACCCGGCGACGGCCGCTGCCAGGACGGCGGCCGTCGTCCGGATCAGCTGATGGTCTCCGGCCGCCTCCGGATCGCCAGGCTTTGTCGTGAGCACCGCCAGCACCACCGGTGTGCCCTCCGGCGTCCACGCGATGCCTACGTCGTTGCACGAGCCGTAGGCGCCGCCGCCCGTCTTGTCGGCGACCGTCCATTCCGGCGGCAGCCCCGCCCGGAACCGCGTACCGCTCGTCCGGCAGTCGAGGAGCCATCGGGTCAGCCGTGCGCGGTCCCGGCGTCCCAGCGCCTTCCCCAGGACGAGCCGTGCGTAGTCGCGGCCGATCGCGAACGGGGTCGTGGTGTCCGTGACCCGGCCCGGTTCGGCGGAGTTCAGCTCGGGCTCCCAGCGGTCCAGCCGTGTCGTACGGTCGCCCAGGGAGCGTGCGAAGCGAGTGACCGCGTCCGGGCCGCCCAACTCGCGCAGCAGCAGGTTGCCCGCGGTGTTGTCGCTGTCACCGATCGCGGCGTCGCAGAGCCGGGCGACGCTCAGCCCGCTCGCGATGTGCTCCGGGGTGTCGGTGACCGGCGAGTCGGACACGCAGTCCGCCTTCGTGTAGTGGATCACCTTCCCCAGCACCTCGCCGTGGCGGTCCAGATCCCGCAGAACGGCCGCGGCGGCGAGTGTCTTGAAGGTGGACAGCATCGGGAAGCGCTCGTCGGCCCGGTGCCGCACGGCGACCCCTGTGGCCACGTTGTACGCGAACGCGCCGACGCGGGCGCCGTACGCCCGCTCCAGTGCACACAGCCGGTCCGTCGCGGAGTCCGCCGCCGCACGGGCGGTCCCCGCACCGGCGAGCAGTACTCCCACCGCACCGGCGCCGCCGAGCGCGAGCAGTCCACGGCGGCTCGGGGAGCCAGGGGTTAAGCGGGACAGGGCTGTCGTCATGGGCTTCGTCTCCTTCGTCCACCGGCCCGTTGCCGGAACTCCCACGTTAGACGTGGTTCCGACGACGTCTTCCTCCCGCCGTCCCCGGCCGGACGCGACCGGCCCAGGGAGCAGTCACCGGGGTACGGGACAATGGGGGTCATGACCACGCTCGCCCCCTCGCCCTCGCCGCTCCGCATCGGCCCGCACACCGTGCAGCCGCCGGTCGTCCTCGCGCCCATGGCCGGGATCACCAACGCCCCGTTCCGCACGCTGTGCCGGGAGTTCTCGGGCGGCAAGGGGCTGTTCGTCAGCGAGATGATCACCACGAGGGCCCTGGTCGAGCGCAACGAGAAGACCATGCAGCTCATCCACTTCGACGCGAGCGAGACCCCGCGCTCCATCCAGCTGTACGGAGTGGACCCGGAGACGGTCGGCAAGGCGGTCAGCATGATCGTCGACGAGAACCTCGCCGACCACATCGACCTCAACTTCGGCTGCCCGGTCCCCAAGGTCACCCGCAAGGGCGGCGGCTCCGCCCTCCCGTACAAGCGGCCGCTGCTGCGCGCCATCCTGCACGAGGCCGTCTCGCGGGCCGGGGACCTGCCGGTCACCATCAAGATGCGCAAGGGCATCGACGACGACCACCTCACCTACCTCGACGCCGGCCGGATCGCCGTCGAGGAGGGCGTGACGGCGGTCGCCCTGCACGGCAGGACCACCGCGCAGCACTACGGCGGCACAGCCGACTGGGACGCCATCGCCCGCCTCAAGGAGCACGTCCCGGAGATCCCGGTGCTCGGCAACGGCGACATCTGGTGCGCGGACGACGCCCTGCGGATGATGCGCGAGACCGGCTGCGACGGTGTGGTCGTGGGGCGCGGCTGCCTCGGCAGGCCGTGGCTCTTCGGCGACCTGGTCAGCGCGTTCGAGGGAACGGAGACCAGGCAGGCGCCCACGCTGCGCACCGTCGCCGGGGTGATGCTGCGCCACGCGACGCTGCTCGGGGAGTGGATCGGCGACGAGGCCCGCGGCGTGATCGACTTCCGCAAGCACGTCGCCTGGTACCTCAAGGGCTTCGCGGTCGGCTCGGAGATGCGCAAGAAGCTGGCGATCACCTCCTCGCTGGAGGAGCTGGGCTCCCAGCTCCAGGAGCTGGACCTGGACCAGCCGTGGCCGGACGGCGCCGACGGGCCGCGCGGGCGCACCTCGGGCAACAACAGGGTGGCTCTGCCGGACGGCTGGCTGAAGGACCCGTACGACTGCGCGGGCGTGAGCGCCGACGCGGAGCTGGACACCTCCGGCGGCTGACGAACCGCCCGCGCCAGCGGGGCACTGGGTGCCCCCACGCGTGCTCTGCTCATTTGAGCGCTTATTGGGCCGGTATTCAGGCTTCCCGACCTTGAATCGATGCTCAGCGCAAGCGCATGCACGTAAAAGGTGACCCTATGTGGTTGATCTGTATGCGGTGCGTCAACACAAGGGTGTCCGGATGGTGACATCTGAGCGGCCTCTTGGGAGTGATTCTCGCCACCTTGAGAGGGTTGACGCTCACATGAGCGCAAAAACGGGGGTTGCACTTCTCAAAGGGTGGCACTGGGTGCCAGCGGGTCGTACTTTGATCGATCGACGCTTCGACTACTTTCAGCCACCGATTCGCGGCCTTCGATGGACATGGCGTCATCCTGTGTACGACTTCTGAACGCGACGCTTCCCAGGGCCGAAACGCGCTTCACTTTCGATCTGCTGGCGGACGGGTGGTTGCGGCCGTACGACGCGCAAGTGGACGTACCCACGCACCTTCGATCTGGGTATGTTCCTCGCCGTCAGGGCAGCCACCGCGTCTTCGAGGAGTCGAGACCGTGTCGGAAAACAAAGATGTGCAGAAGTTCGTCTACGACTTCACCGAAGGCAACAAGGATCTGAAGGACCTGCTCGGTGGGAAGGGGGCCAACCTCGCCGAGATGACCAACCTCGGTCTCCCCGTGCCCCCCGGCTTCACGATCACCACCGAGGCCTGCAAGGTCTACCTGGACAGCGGGGCCGAGCCGGCGGCGCTCCGCGACGAGGTGAGTGCGCACCTCGACGCGCTGGAGGCCCGGATGGGCAAGAAGCTCGGCCAGGCCGACGACCCGCTGCTGGTCTCCGTCCGCTCCGGCGCCAAGTTCTCCATGCCCGGCATGATGGACACGGTCCTCAACATCGGGCTCTCCGACGCCTCCGTCGTGGGCCTGGCCCAGCAGTCCGGTGACGAGCGGTTCGCCTGGGACTCCTACCGCCGGCTCATCCAGATGTTCGGCAAGACCGTGCTCGGGGTGGACGGCGACCTCTTCGAGGAGGCGCTGGAGGAGGCCAAGGCGGCCAAGGGCGTCACGGTGGACGTGGACCTGGACGCGGCGGACCTGAAGAAGCTGGTCAAGCAGTTCAAGAAGATCGTCGCCCGCGACGCAGGCCGCGACTTCCCGCAGGACGCGCGCGAGCAGATGGACCTCGCCATAAAGGCGGTCTTCGACTCGTGGAACACGGACCGGGCCAAGCTCTACCGCCGCCAGGAGCGCATCCCCGGCGACCTCGGCACCGCCGTCAACGTCTGCTCCATGGTCTTCGGCAACCTCGGCCCCGACTCCGGTACGGGCGTCGCCTTCACCCGTGACCCGGCCAGCGGCCACCAGGGCGTGTACGGCGACTACCTCCAGAACGCGCAGGGCGAGGACGTCGTCGCGGGCATCCGCAACACCGTACCGCTCGCCGACCTGGAGGCGATCGACAAGAACTCGTACGACCAGCTGCTCAAGATCATGGAGACGCTGGAGACCCACTACAAGGACCTCTGCGACATCGAGTTCACCATCGAGCGCGGGCACCTGTGGATGCTCCAGACCCGGGTCGGCAAGCGCACCGCCGGTGCCGCCTTCCGCATCGCGACCCAGCTGGTGGACCAGGGCCTGATCGACGAGGCCGAAGCCCTCCAGCGGGTCAACGGCGCCCAGCTCGCGCAGCTGATGTTCCCGCGCTTCGACGACACCGCCAAGACCCAGCGGCTCGGCCGGGGCATCGCCGCCTCGCCCGGCGCGGCGGTCGGCAAGGCGGTCTTCGACTCGTACACCGCCGTCAAGTGGTCCCGGTCCGGCGAGAAGGTCATCCTCATCCGCCGCGAGACCAACCCGGACGACCTGGACGGCATGATCGCCGCCGAGGGCATCCTCACCTCGCGCGGCGGCAAGACCTCGCACGCCGCCGTCGTCGCGCGCGGCATGGGCAAGACCTGTGTCTGCGGCGCCGAGGAGATCGAGGTGGACACCAAGCGCCGGCGCCTCACGGTCGGCGACATCGTCGTGGAGGAGGGCGACCTCGTCTCCGTGGACGGCTCCACCGGCAAGGTGTACCTGGGCGAGGTCCCCGTCGTACCGTCCCCGGTCGTCGAGTACTTCGAGGGCCGGATGCACGCGGGCGCCGACGACGCCGACGAGCTGGTCGCCGCCGTGCACCGGATCATGGCGTACGCGGACCGGGTGCGCCGGCTGCGGGTGCGGGCCAACGCGGACAGCGCGGAGGACGCCCTGCGGGCCCGCCGCTTCGGCGCCCAGGGCATCGGCCTGTGCCGCACCGAGCACATGTTCCTCGGCGAGCGCCGCGAGATGGTCGAGAAGCTGATCCTGGCCGACACCGACAAGGAACGCGAGGCCGCCCTGGAGCAGCTGCTGCCGCTCCAGAAGGCCGACTTCATCGAGCTGTTCGAGGCGATGGACGGACTGCCGGTCACTGTACGGCTGCTGGACCCGCCGCTGCACGAGTTCCTGCCCGACATCACCGAGCTGTCGGTACGGGTCGCGCTCGCCGAGTCCCGCAAGGACGCCAACGAGAACGACCTGCGGCTCCTGCAGGCGGTGCACAAGCTGCACGAGCAGAACCCGATGCTCGGGCTGCGCGGGGTCCGGCTCGGCCTGGTCATCCCCGGCCTGTTCGCCATGCAGGTGCGGGCCATCGCCGAGGCGGCCGCCGCCCGCAAGAACGCCAAGGGCGACCCGCGCGCCGAGATCATGATCCCGCTCGTCGGCACGGTCCAGGAGCTGGAGATCGTCCGCGAGGAGGCCGACCGGGTCATCGCCGAGGTGCAGGCCGCCACCGGCACCGACCTCAAGCTGAAGATCGGCACCATGATCGAGCTGCCGCGCGCCGCGCTGACGGCCGGGCAGATCGCGGAGGCGGCCGAGTTCTTCTCCTTCGGCACCAACGACCTCACCCAGACGGTCTGGGGCTTCTCCCGCGACGACGTGGAGGCGTCCTTCTTCACCGCCTACCTGGAGAAGGGCATCTTCGGGGTCTCGCCGTTCGAGACGATCGACAAGGACGGCGTCGGTTCGCTGGTCAAGAGCGCCGTCGCGGCCGGCCGGGCCACCCGCCCCGATCTCAAGCTCGGCATCTGCGGGGAGCACGGCGGCGACCCGGAGTCGGTGCACTTCTTCCACGAGGCCGGTCTCGACTACGTCTCCTGCTCGCCGTTCCGCATTCCGGTGGCGCGTCTGGAGGCGGGCCGGGCGGCGGCCGGGCCGCGGGCCAGCGACAGCCGCTGAGGCGGCACACCCACCGATTCCGCGCGGCCGGCCGACCCACCCTCACCGGGCCGGCCGCGCGGAATTCCGGCGGCGGCGGCACCCTGTGCGGGGGTGCCGCCGCCTTCTCGTACCGGCGGGGCCGCCGCAGTGGGTTGTCATGTCCCTGGAAATCGGGGTGACGGGCGGATGGCGGGCGCCCATTGCTTCGTTTAATGCGCAAAGAAATCGAGCTGAACGGACCGGGGTGCGGCCCGCCGATCCCCATCGGCGGGCCGCACCCGGCTTACCCCCATCGAGTGCGGAGCCGCACCATTGCCAACCGCCGCCGAACGAGCAAAACCCCCCACGGCCTTCGCTCGCTCTTCCGGTGGCTCCGGAATCGCACCCGACGACGTACAGCTTTTCGTCCGGTGGCGGTCCGGGGCGAGGCGTTTCACCTCTGGCCGAAACCCCGTGGTGACGTGCTGTTACGATTCGCATACTCTTGCGAGGGGGTAATTGCAGGTGCAAGGGGTGGGAGTTAGGTGCTGCGTATCCATGTTTCCGGATGGGACCTTTCGCGGGTGCGGATGGCCTCCGGCCCGGACGCGCTGTGGGAGACCATTCTCAGCTTTCACCGGCTGAGGGACCGGAGGGCTTCCGCGGTCTTCGGGGAATGGCGCGCGGAAACCCGCCCGAAGTTGAGCGGTGAAGTACGCCTGCTGTCCGCGATCGTTCCGCAGCGCGGATATTTTCCCGACTTTCTGACGCCTTCTCAGGAAAACTCCGAACCGCTCGGACTCGACGCCGGAATGGAAGCCGTGCGCGCGACTTCGCCCGAGCGGCTGCGCGCCGAGCTGGCCGTGCTCGACGCCCAGCGCGCGCCCGACGCCCGGCAGCCGGCCCGCCGCGCCCGCCTGGACGCGCTCCGCGAGGGCGGCGCCGCACCCCTGGGCCGGCTCGTGGACGCCTTACGGGACTACCACCGCGCCGCCGTCCAGCCCTACTGGCCGCACATCCAGTCCGCCGTCGGGGCCGACCGCGCGATCCGCGGCCGCGCCCTGCTGGACGGCGGCACCGACGCGCTGCTGACCTCGCTCCCGCCCGTCATCCGGTGGCGGGCCCCCGTCCTGGAGGCCGACTACCCCGTCGACCGGGACCTCCGGCTGGACGGGCGCGGACTGCTGCTCCAGCCCTCGTTCTTCTGCCGGGGCACCCCCGTCGTCCTGCGCGACCCGCTGCTGCCGCCCGTCCTGGTCTACCCGGTCGCCCATCCGGTCGCCCCGGCCTTCGCCGAACCCGGCCCCTGGCTCGGCCGGCTCCTCGGGCAGACCCGCTCCACGGTCCTGCGGGCCATCGGCGACGGCTGCACGACCAGCGAACTGGCCCGGCGCGCCGGGGTCTCCCTCGCCTCGGCCAGCCAGCACGCCTGCGTCCTGCGCGAGGCGGGGCTCGTCCACACCCTGCGGCACGGCGGCTCGGTCCTGCACACCCTGACCCCGCTGGGCGGCTTGCTGCTGAGGGGCGGGGCGCCGCTGGCGGTTTCCTGAGCGGCCCGGCGCGGAAGGGATCTCGCTCCGCACCGATGAGTTCCGGGCGGCCCCGGCGTCTACCTATCGAGAAGTTGTTCGACAGACGCACGCGGAACCGCGCACCGAGAGAGCGAGACGGCCATGCCTCAGATGATCTTCGTGAACCTGCCGGTCAAGGACCTGCAGACGGCCAAGGACTTCTACGCGAAGCTGGGCTACTCCTTCAACCCTCAGTTCAGCGACGAGCAGACCGCCTGCCTGGTCATCAGCGACACCATCTTCGCGATGCTCCTCCAGGAGGAACGCTTCAAGGACTTCACCAAGAAGGAGATCGCCGACGCCGCCACCTCCACCGAGATGATCCTTGCGCTCAGCGCCGACAGCCGCGAGAAGGTGGACGAGCTGGCCGACGCGGCCCTCGCGAACGGCGGATCGCCCGCCAACGAGCCCCAGGACCTCGGCTTCATGTACGGCCGCTCCTTCCAGGACCCCGACCACCACATCTGGGAGGTCGTCTGGATGGACCCCTCCGCCATCGAGGACCAGGGCTGAGCGGCGGCGGGAGGCCGGCGCCGGACTACAGCCCCTCGTACGTCACCCCGGTCAGCTGCTCCGACGCCACCCACAGGCGCTCGCCCGCCACATCACCGCGCGTCCAGCCCGCCCGCCAGGACGGACCGGGCGCGCCGCGCCAGCCCAGCAGTCGCGGCCCGGTGAACGAGTCGGGGCGCACCCCCGGCGCGGTCGCCGCGTACAGCGTGGGCAGGGCGCCGGCCGACGCCGGCTGGGCGACGAGACGGTTGCCGAGGGCCATCATCCGCTCCGCCGCCCTGCGGTCCTCCATCCGGGCGGCGGCCGTCTGGAGGTTCGTGGCGGCGTAGCCGGGGTGCGCGGCGGCGGCCACCAGGGCGCTGCCGGCCGCCCTCGCCCGCCGGGCCAGCTCGTGGACGAAGAGCAGGTTGGCGGTCTTGGAGCGCCCGTAGGCGATCCAGCGGCGGTAGTGGCGCTCGCTGTTGAGGTCGCCCATGTCGATGTCGGACAGGGCGTGCAGCCCGCTGGAGACGGTCACCACGCGCGGGCGCCCGGCCGCAAGCAGCTTCGGCAGCAGCAGCCCGGTGAGCGCGAAGTGCCCGAGGTGGTTGACGCCGAACTGGGTCTCGAAGCCGTCTGCCGTCCGCCCGTACGGCAGGGCCATCACCCCGGCGTTGTTGATCAGCAGATCGAGCCGGTCCGCCGGCAGGTCCGCGGCGAAGGCGCGTACGGAGGCCAGGTCGGCCAGGTCCAGCGGGGCGAACGCCACGTCCGCGCCGCGCACCGCGTACCGGATGCGGGCCGCCGCCTCCTCGCCGCGCCGTTCGTCGCGGCAGGCGAGCAGCACCCTGGCCCCGCAGCGGGCCAGCTCGCGGGCGGTGATCAGCCCGATGCCGCTGTTGGCCCCCGTCACCACCGCCGTGCGGCCGCTCTGGTCGGGTATGTCGCGCGCGCTCCAGCCCTGGCTCATGGGCCCAAGCGTACGACCGTGCGCGCGCACGGCCGGAAGCGCCCGTTCCGGGGCTCTTCCGGCCGTGCGCGCGCACCGGTGGTCGCGGTCAGTCCGCGCGTACCTCGAAGACCGACACGGACACCTCGTCGTCGTCCAGGCAGGCGCCCGTCGCCAGGTCGAACCGCTGCTTGAGCAGGGGCGAGGCCACGAACGGCTGCCCGCCGTCCGAACCCACCAGCCCGCGCGAGAGGACGTAGGCGCCGGTGAACGGGTCGCGGTTGTCGATGGCGTACGTCCGCCCGGCCCGGTCCAGGAACAGCGCCACCTGCCGGCCGTCCGGGAGAAGGGCGGCGACCCCCCGGCCGGGGATCAGCAGCGAGCGGTCGCACACCGTGAGCCAGCCGTCCCCGGCGGCGAGCCGGACGGTCCGGGCGTCCTGCACGGTCTGCGTGGTCTGCGCGGTCTGCGTCGTCTGTGTGGTCATCAGGAGGCGGTCCCTTCGAGAGTACGGACGGCGAGCACCGGGCCCGCGAGGATGTCCAGGTCGGGCTTGACCTGATCGCGTTCCGGGACGAACCTCACCGACGGGTCGGGTGCGCCGGGCGCGTTGACGAAGGTGACGAACCGGCGCAGCCGCTCCGGGTCGGAGAGGGTCTGGGCCCACTCGTCGCGGTAGCCGCGCACATGGTCGGCCATCAGCCGCTCCAGCTCGTCGCAGAGGCCCAGCGAGTCGTGCACGACGACGTCCCGGACGTGCTCCAGGCCGCCGTCGATCCGCTCCAGCCAGGCCGAGGTGCGCTCCAGCCGGTCCGCGGTGCGGATGTAGAACATCAGGAAGCGGTCGATCAGCCGGACCAGTTCGGCGTCCGACAGGTCCTGGGCGAGCAGGTCGGCGTGGCGCGGGGTCGCGCCGCCGTTGCCGCCCACGTAGAGGTTCCAGCCGCCGGCCGTGGCGATGATCCCGAAGTCCTTGCCCCGCGCCTCCGCGCACTCGCGGGCACACCCCGAGACCGCCGACTTCAGCTTGTGCGGGGCGCGCAGTCCCCGGTAGCGCAGCTCCAGGTCGATCGCCATCCGCACCGAGTCCTGCACGCCGTAGCGGCACCAGGTCTGCCCCACACAGGACTTGACCGTGCGCAGCGACTTCCCGTACGCGTGCCCCGACTCGAAGCCCGCGTCCACCAGCCGGGCCCAGATCCGCGGCAGCTGGTCCACCCGCGCGCCGAACAGGTCGATGCGCTGACCACCGGTGATCTTGGTGTAGAGCCCGAAGTCGCGGGCCACCTCGCCGATCACGATCAGCTTCTCCGGGGTGATCTCGCCGCCGGGTATGCGCGGCACGATCGAGTACGAGCCGTTGCGCTGGAGGTTGGCCAGGAAGTGGTCGTTGGTGTCCTGGAGGGCCGCCTGCTCGCCGTCCAGCACATAGCCGCTCGCGCCGACCGTGGGCGCCAGCGAGGCGATGACCGAACCGACCGCCGGCTTGCACACCTCGCAGCCCTCCCCGCCGCGCGCCTCCTCCCGCCCGTGCGAGTCCAGCAGCTCCGCGTACGAGGTGATCCGCAGGGTGCGGACGATCTCGTACAACTCGCTGCGGGTGTACGCGAAGCAGCCGCACAGGCCCGCGTCCGCGCTCTGCGGGAGCAACTGGCCGATCACCTTCACACAGCTGCCGCAGCCGGTGCCCGCCTTGGTGCACTTCTTCACCTCGGGCAGCGTGGTGTGCGCGCGGATCGCGCCCTTGGTGACGTTGTGGCAGGAGCAGATCACCGCCTCGTCGGGCAGCGCGGAGGGGCCGAGCGCCACCGGGCCGCCCGCGCCCGCCGGAAGCACCAGCTGCTCCGGGGCGACCGGCAGCACACTGCCCGTCATCGGGCGCAGCGTGCCGTACTGTTCGGCGTCGCCCACCAGCACGCCGCCCAGCAGGGTGCCGTCCGGGGCCATCACCAGCTTCTTGTAGATCCCGGACCGGGCGTCCGCGTACACCACGTCCAGGCAGCCCTCGGTGGCGCCGTGCGCGTCGCCGAACGAGGCCACGTCCACGCCGAGCAGCTTCAGCTTCGTCGACAGGTCGGCGCCCGTGAACGCCGCCTCGCCGCCCGCGATCACCTCGGCGGCCGTCAGCGCCATCTCGTAGCCGGGCGCCACCAGCCCGTACACCCGGCCGTCCGACGCGAGCGCGCACTCCCCGATGGCGAAGACCGCCGGGTCGGAGGTGCGGCACTCCTCGTCCACCACGATCCCGCCGCGCGGCCCGACCGCCAGACCGCAGTCGCGGCCCAGCCCGTCGCGGGGGCGGACCCCGGCCGAGAACACCACCAGGTCCGCCGCCAGCTCCGACCCGTCGGACAGCGCCATCCCGGTCACCGCGCCGTCCCCGTCCGCCAGCACCTCCTGCGTGCCGACCCCGGTGTGCACGGTCAGGCCCATCTCCTCGACGGTCCGCAGCAGCGCCGCGCCCCCGCCCTCGTCCACCTGGACCGGCATCAGCCGGGGCGCGAACTCCACCACGTGCGTGTCCAGCCCCAGGCCCTTGAGCGCGCCGGCCGCCTCCAGGCCGAGCAGCCCGCCGCCGACCACCGCGCCGGTCCTCGCCGACTTCGCGTACTCCTCGATGGCGAGCAGGTCCTCGATCGTCCGGTAGACGAAGCACCCGGTGCTGTCCTTGCCGGGGACCGGCGGCACGAACGGGGCGGACCCGGTCGCCAGCACCAGCGTGTCGTAGCGGAACGTCTTCCCGGACCGCGCCGTCACCGTGCGCGCCGCACGGTCCACGGACACCGCCGGGTCGCCGAGCCGCAGCTCGAAGCCGTGCCGCTCCATGAAGCCCGGCTCCACCAGCGACAGGTCCTGCGGCGTCCGCCCCGCGAAGTACGAGGTCAGCCGCACCCGGTCGTAGGCGGCACGCGGCTCCTCACCGAGGACGACGACCCGTGCGGTACCGGCGGCGGCCGTCAGCCCGCGCTCCGCCAGGGCCTCCAGGAAGCGCTGGCCGACCATCCCGTGTCCGACGACCACGAGGGTCGGCACGGCGGCGGGGGAGGAGGGGGTGGGGGCGGTCGGGGGAGTGGACACCGGCATCTCGGGACCTCCGTCGTCGGTGAGCGGTCTCGGCAGGGCCACAGGCGCCGGGCCTGTGTGCTCATGCCCGACAGCGTGTCCCGGCGGTGTTACCCGGCCGGTTCCCCGCTGTTTCCCGAGCGGAACCGTGCGCTCAGCACCCGCCGCGCGACCCTGTGAGGCCCTCGAAACGGCCCGTGGGCTGCGGAAACCTCAGACTTGGCTCAACTTTCCCGCCGGGGCCCCGCGACGGTTGGACGGTGTCCGCGTCCGCTCCATAGGGTCTGGCCCATGCCGGACATCACCCTGACCACCCTCGTCGTGCTGTGCCTCGCCGCCGCGGCGGCCGGGTGGGTCGACGCGGTGGTCGGCGGCGGCGGACTGCTGCTGCTCCCGGCGCTGCTCCTCGGCCTGCCGCAGCTGCCGGCCGCGCAGATCCTCGGCACCAACAAGGCCGTCGCCATCGTCGGTACCTCGGGCGCCGCCGTCACCTACGCGCGCAGGGCGCCGGTGAAGGTCGGCACGGCGGTCCGGATCGGGCTCGCGGCCCTGGCGGGCTCGATGACCGGGGCGTTCTTCGCGGCCGGGATCAGCAGCGAGGTGCTGCGCCCGGTGATCATGGTGGTGCTGCTGGCGGTCGCCGCGTTCGTCATGCTGCGGCCCCAGTTCGGCCGGGCGGCCGGCGACGCCGTCCCGCCCCCGGTGACCAGGGCCCGCGCGGTCACGGCGATCGTCCTGGTGGGCGGCGGCATCGGCCTGTACGACGGACTGTTCGGGCCGGGCACCGGCACCTTCCTGGTGCTGGCCCTGACGGCGGTGCTCCACCTCGACCTGGTCACCGCTTCGGCCACCGCCAAGATCGTCAACGTCTGCACCAACGCCGGGGCCCTCGCGATGTTCGCTTACCAGGGCAATGTGCTGTGGGGGCTCGCCGCGCTGATGGCGGTCTTCAATCTGGCGGGCGGGCTGCTGGGCGCCCGGATGGCGCTGAGCAAGGGCAGCGAGTTCGTGCGCGGGGTGCTGCTGGTGGTGGTCTTCTCACTGGTGGCGAAGCTGGGATTCGACCAGTGGCAGGGCTGACGCGCGGGGCGCGGGCGTACGTGCGTGAGGCCGGCGCACGCGGGCGAGGTCAGCGCACGCTCGTGAGGTGGGCGTATGCCACCACGTTCCCCCGGTAGCCGGTGGCGTCGGAATAGCCGCCGCCGCAGGTGATCAGCCGCAGCGCGGCGTAGTCGGACGCGCCGTAGACCCGCTGGTCGGGGAAGTCCTCGTTCTCGTACACCTCGATCGCGTCGAGCGTGAAGACGGCGGTACGGCCGTCCCGCCGGTCCACCTCGACGGTGCTGCCCTTCTTCAGCGAGCCCAGGTCGTAGAAGACGGACGGCCCCCGGGCGTTGTCCACATGCCCGGCGACGATCGCGGTGCCCTCGGCGCCCGGCGGGGTGCCGTCCTTGTACCAGCCGACGACATCGGTGTTCCCGGCCGGCGGAACGTCCAGGCTGCCGTCCGCCCCGAGCCCGAGCCGCATCATCGGCGCGTCCACCCGGATGGCGGGAATCCGCAGCCGTACGGGCGCGGACGGGCGCAGCGGTTCGGCGACGGGCGAGCCGGGCAGCAGGGCGGGACCGGCGGCGAACGCCTGGGCGGCGGCCGGTCCCGGCGGGGTGAGCCGGGTGCCCGCGCCGTTCTGGATCAGCCAGACCCCGGCCAGCGCCACGACGACGAGCAGCCAGCCCTTGGCCTTCTGGGACACGTGCGTCCTCCGGGGGCGGAAACGGAATGGTTCCGTCCCGGTGGCTCGGGGCCACCGGGACGGCCACCTGGCGGTACGGAGGGGTGGATGCCTCCGTCAGCCGGCGTCCCGCGTGCCGCTCGCCCGGCGACGCAGGAGCCAGGCTCCGCCGACGGCGGCAGCGGCGAGTACGCCGGCTCCCGCCGCGATCTGGGTGGTGTCCGGGCCGACGCTGCCGCCGACTCCGGTCTTCACATGCCCCGAGGGGGCGGTGGGCGCCGGCGAGGTGCGGTGCCCCGAGGGGGTCTCGCGCCCGGACCCGGACTGGTCGTAGCCGCCGGACCCGGTCGCGTGGCCGGAGGGGGCGGGGCGCTCGGTGGGCGAGGCGCGGTCCGCCGCCGGGGGCGCGTCCGGTACGAGGGCGGAGCCGGCCGCCTCCGCGTCCAGGCCGTCGAGGCCGCCGGAGTCCTCCTCGCTGCCCGGGCCCTCCAGGTCGGAGAAGTCGTACGCGGGCGAGTCGGCCGCGCCGTCCGTGCCCCCGGCGGCGTCCGCGGCATCCGTGCCGGGCGCGCTGTCCGTGCCGTTCCCGGCGGGCCGGGGGGCCGCCTTGACCTCGATCTGCCCGGTGGCCTTCGCGCCGTTCGCGCAGTCCACGCCGATGCGGTACGGCCCCGGCGCGATGCCGCCCGGCACCCGGAAGGAGCCGGCCAGCGCCTCTTCGAGGCCCACGGGCGCCAGCGGGAACTCCGGTGCGTCCAGCGCGCTCGCGTCGCCCGTCGCACCGCCGGCGCCACCGCAGGCGGTGGTGTCCACGGTGACCGTGGTGCCGGGCGCGGCGCTCGCCGGGGTGATCCGCAGGGCGGCGGGCTCGTCCCCGTACGCGGACGGGGCGGCGGCGCAGAGGCCGAGCGCGGCGGCGGCGAGGGCCGCGGCGGCGGTGCCGGTCACGAGTCGGGCAGGACGGCGCATGGGGGTTTCCTCCGGGCCGGGGGCGCTGGCGGGTGTGTCCTGACCCCGAGCCAACAGCCGTACCGGCGCCCATGCCTGCTGACACCGAGTCAGCTCTCACCCGTTCGGCCCGGCGCGCCCTCCTTGCCACGGCTCATCGCCGCAGGTCACGCCGGTGGTGGCGGGGGAGGGGCGCGCCCCTGGGTGCCCCGGTGCCGTTCGAGTGACGGGAGCGGCGGCGAGTGTGTCGTAGCTCACATGCGTGGAGCGGTGCCGAGAGGGAATGCGCATCTCAACCCCCCACGGGACGGCGCGCACCGCCGCCCCCGGCCGCCGCCCCCTCCGGACCTCTCCCCTCCTGGCCCGGAGGGGGCGGACCGTTCGGACGGCCTGTTCGGACGACGTGTTCGGACGGCCCCGTTCAGACGGCCTCGTCCGGCGCCCTCTCGTACGCCGCCGCCAGCCGCCGCATCAGCTCCTCGTCCACCGTGAACGCGGTGTCGTCGATCCGGGCGACCGGGGCCATCCCCTGCGAGTTGGTGACGAATGCGGACCGGAAGGCGCCGAGGCCGTCCAGGGCGACCGGGCGGCGCAGCGAGGGCAGGCCCGCGCCCGGCAGCTCGCGTTCCAGGACGCCCATGGTCACACCGGCGAGCGCGGGCGCCTGCGGCCAGATCACCGATGTGCCGTCCCAGAAGCCGATGTTGGTGATCGCGCCCTCGGTCACCGAGCCGTCCGGCAGGGTCAGCAGCGCGTCGTCGTATCCGGACCGGCGGGCCAGGTTCGCGTAATAGGTCTGGCCGAACTCGCCGGGGCGCTTGAGGTGCGGGGCGGTCCGGGCGTAGGGCACCGACATCAGCCGCTGGGGCTCGGGCGTCATCCGGGCCGGCCCGCGCACCGTCACCATGACCGTCGTCGCGTCCGTGTCCGGCGGCAGATACGCGTGCACCCGCACCGAGGCGTCCGCCGCCCCCGCGCTCTCCAGCGCGTGCCGGATCAGCCGGCGCACCAGGGCGCCGTCCAGGGGGAGTTCGAACAGCTCCCGGTTGGCCGCGTCCAGCCGGGCCAGCTGCAGGTCCAGGCCCCGGACCCTGCCCCCGCGCACCTGCATCGCCGTGAAGTGGCCGTAGTTGAAGAACAGGGCCCGGCGCAGATCGTCCTCGGTGGCGGGCCGGCCGTCGAACTCGGCGTACGGAAGGGCCGTTGCGGGTGAAGTCGTCATACGGCCACCGTATGCGCAGGCCGGCGCCCCGCGGCGGGGCGGTCGCGGACCGCCGGGGGCCGCCCGGCACGGCCGCCTCCAGCGGGGCTTGACCTCAACCATGGTTGATACAGGAACGTTTTCGTCATGGACCTCACCACCGCGGAATCCTCCGCCACCGCCCTGCCCGAGACCGCCGCCCCCCTGAAGGTGGCCGTCATCCTCGCCAGCAACCGCGAGGGCCGGTTCGCGCCCGTCGTCGCCAACTGGTTCCTCGCCCACACGGACGCGCATCCGGCGATCGAGACCGATGTGCTGGACATCGCCGAACTCGATCTGCCTGCCTCCCTCAAGTACCGCCTGGAACCCGGGGACCGGGAACAGGTGGCCGGGATCGGGGCCCGGCTCGCCGAGGCGGACGCCTTCGTCGTCGTCACCCCCGAGTACAACCACTCCTACCCGGCGCCGCTGAAGAACCTCATCGACTGGTACCGCTCGGAGTGGCAGGCCAAGCCGGTGGCGTTCGTCTCCTACGGCGGTGTCGCCGGGGGCCTGCGCGCGGTCGAGCACCTGCGGCAGGTCTTCGCCGAGGTGCACAGCGTGTCGATCCGCGACACCGTCTCCTTCCACAACGCCGGCGGCCAGTTCGACGACGAGGGCAGGCACCGCGACCCCGCCGGACCGGACGCGGCCGTCAAGACGCTGCTCGACCAGCTCATCTGGTGGGGCCGGGCGCTGCGGGACGCCAGGCGGGTCCGTCCGTACGGCGGCTGATGGCGCGGCGGGAGCCGGTCGCCCACAATCGGGGAGGACCGCCGACCGCTGCGAGGAGAGGCCGAAGTGACGACGACGCCGGCATGGCTGACCGTACTGACCACGACGGACAGCGAGGAGAAGGCCAGGGAACTGGCGCGGGGACTGGTCGAGGCGCGGCTCGCCGCCTGTGTGCAGATCTCCGCGCCCGTCACCTCCGTCTACCGCTGGCAGAACGCCATCGAGGCCACCGAGGAGTGGCAGCTGTTCTGCAAGACCACGGCCGAACGGTACGAGGAGCTGGAGGCCCGTCTGATCGAGGCGCACGACTACGACACCCCGGAGATCATCGCCCTGCCCGTCCTCCGGGGCAGCGCCGGCTACCTCGGCTGGGTCGCCGCCGAGACGGCTCCGGTCACCGCGCCCTGAGCGTGGCGGCCGGGCCCGGCTCCGGCCGGCGGGCGGCCGCCGCCAGGGCGTCGTCGATGCCCGGCTCCCGCGGCCCCAGGAAGTGCGGGTCCGGCTTGAACAGGGCGTCGAACGCGGCCTTCCCCGCCGCGGCCACCTCCCGTGTCCCGCCGTAGTACCAGGTCGCGTCGTGCCTGGCGTCCACGCCGACCCCGTAGGCGTCGATGCCCGCCGCCCGGCACAGCGCGATGGCGCGGCGGATGTGGAAGCCCTGGCTCACCAGCACCGCCCGGTCGACGCCGAAGATCCGCTTCGCCCGCACGCACGAGTCCCAGGTGTCGAAGCCCGCGAAGTCGCTGACGATCCGGTCGTCCGGCACGCCCTTCCCGACCAGGAACGTGCGCATCGCGTCCGGCTCGTCGTACTCCTCGCGGCTGTTGTCCCCGGTCACCAGGACGACCTTCACCTTGCCGTCCCGGTAGAGCGCGGCGGCCGTCCGCAGCCGGTTCGCGAGGTACGGGGACGGCTTCCCGTTCCACAGCCCGGCCCCGAACACCACCGCGACCTGCCGCGCGGGCACGTCCTGGACGGTCCTGATCCGCGCGTCGGCCACCGTGTGCAGCCAGGTCGCGGGTGCGAGCGCCAGCACACAGGCCGCCATCAGCCCCTGCACCGCCCGCCGCCGCCCCCGCCGGGTGCGCGGCAGCCGGGGCCGCAGCCGGCCGACGGCTCGAAGGAGCCGGCCGGCCGCCCCGCGCGGCCGGTCGCCGCCCGCCCGTCCGGCCTCCGGCGTCCGCCGCATCCGTGCCCTCACGTCCCCGCCCCCACTCGCCCGTCTCCGGTACCGGGGCGCATGCGGCCCCGCCCTTCAGGACGAGCGGACGGCCGAAAGGGTTCTCCACCGGCCCCGGACGGCCCGCGTACCATCGGGCGATGTCACTCCCGCGGCTGATCGCCTCCGACCTCGACGGCACCCTTCTGCGCCGTGACGGCTCCCTCTCGCCCCGCACCCTGCGCGCCCTGCGCACGGCCGAGGAAGCCGGTACGGAGATCGTCATCGTGACCGCCAGGCCGCCCCGCTTCGTGGACCGGCTGGCCGACGCCACCGGGCTCACCGGCACGGCCGTGTGCAGCAACGGCGCCCTCGTCTACGATCTGGCCGGGCGTACGGTCGTCGCCTCCAGCGCCCTGCCGCTGGCCGTCGCCCGGCAGGTCGCCACCGCGCTCGCCGCCGCCGTCCCCGGCATCGGCTTCGCCCTGGAGACCGGCAACCACGTGCTGTACGAACCGGCCTACCGGCTGCGCCTGTCCGAGGACGCGGGCGCCGAACTGCCGGTCGCCTCCCTCGCGGACCTGTGGCTCACCGAGGCCCCCGTCACCAAGCTGCTCGCCTGGTCGGACCGGCTCGACGCGGACACCCTGATGGCCGCCGCCCGCGAGGGAGCCGGCGACACGGTCCAACTGACCCACTCCGGCGGGCGCGGGCTGCTGGAGATCAGCGCGCCCGGCGTCCACAAGGCCGGCGCGCTCGCGGCGCTGTGCGAGACGCGGGGCATCGGGGCGGCGGACGTCATCGCGTTCGGTGACATGCCCAACGACCTCACGGTCCTGGCCTGGGCCGGTACGGGCTACGCCATGGCCAACGCCCACCCGTCGGTGCTGGCCGCCGTACCGGCGCACGCCCGGACCAACGAGGAGGACGGGGTGGCCCAGGTCATCGAGCACCTGTTCGCGGCACGGGGGAGGGGCGCGCGCTGACGGCCGGACCGCCTCCCCGTGAGGCGGCGGACAACGTACGTGACCGGCGCGCAACGACCCGGCAACGTACGTCCGCCACCATCGGCCCATGCAGCGCACCCGTCAGCCCGCCCCCGCCCTGGTCGTCGTCGCGCACGGCAGCCGCGACCCCCGTACCCCGCGCACCGTGGCCGCACTCCTCGAACGGGTGCGCGAGCTGCGGCCGGGGCTCGACGTCCGCCTCGGACACGTGGAACTCAACGCACCCCTGCTGCCGGACGCCCTGGCCGCCCTCGGCGCCGGCGAGGCCGTCCTCGTACCCCTGCTGCTCGGGCGCGGGCACCACGTCAAGCACGACATCCCGGCGTCCGTCGCCGCCGCCCCCGCCCTGCGCGCCCGCGTCGCCGCGCCGCTGGGACCGCACCCGCTCCTGGTGGAGGCGCTGCACGACCGCCTCGTCGAGGCCGGCTGGCGCACGGCGGACCGGGGCGGCGGCGCCGCCGTGGTGCTGGCCGCCGCCGGATCGCGCGACCCCGAATCGGCCGCCGGAACCCGGCGTACCGCCCGGCTCCTCGGGGAACGGCTCGGCGGCGTGCCCGTCGTACCCGCGTACGCCTCCGCCGCCGCGCCCACCGTCCCCGCCGCCGTGCGCGCCCTCGCCGCACGCGGCCACCACCGGATCGCCGTCGCCTCCTGCTTCACCGCCCCCGGACGCTTCGCCGCGGCCGCCGCCGCGCACGCGCCCTGGATCGCCGCCGCCCCGCTCGGCGCCCACCCCGCGATGGCCCGGCTGCTCCTGCACCGGTACGACGAAACCCGGACGGCCGACCCGGCCGTGTGCGACATACCGATGAACACACCGCTGCCGGCCTCCGCCTGACCCGTCCTGTCGGTGCGGCCGATTAGGGTCGGCACCATGAACGGCACGGACGGCACACAGCACCCCGGTACGGCGCCCTACGGCCCCGCCGACGCCGAGCGCTGGGACCCCGAGCCCGACAAACGGCCCGGCCGCACCGCCTTCCAGCGCGACCGCGCCCGCGTCCTGCACTTCGCGGCGCTGCGCAGGCTCGCCGGCAAGACCCAGGTCGTCACACCGGGCACCCGGAGCCCCGCCTGGGACGCCAGCCCGCGCACCCGGCTCACCCACTCCCTGGAGTGCGCCCAGGTCGGCCGGGAACTCGGCGCCGCGCTCGGCTGCGACCCCGATCTGGTGGAGGCGGCCTGCCTCTCCCACGACATGGGACACCCGCCTTTCGGCCACAACGGCGAACAGGCCCTTAACGACTTCGCGTCCGACTGCGGCGGCTTCGAGGGCAACGCCCAGTCGCTGCGGCTGCTCACCCGCCTCGAACCCAAACGCTTCGTCCCCGACACCCGCACCGGCGACCTGGTCAGCGTCGGCCTCAACCTCACCCGCGCCGCCCTCGACGCCGCCACCAAATACCCCTGGCCCCGCGGCGCCCACCCCACCGACCCCGGCTCGCCCAAGTTCGGGGTCTACGAGGACGACCTCCCCGTCTTCACCTGGTTCCGCCAGGACGCGCCGCCCCACCGCACCTGCTTCGAGGCCCAGGTCATGGACTGGTCCGACGACGTGGCCTACTCCGTGCACGACTTCGAGGACGGGCTGCACGCCGGCCACATCGACCCCGACTGCCTGGAGGCCGCGCCGGAGCGCCGGGAGATCTGGGACGTCGCCGTCGGCCGCTACGTCCCGGCCGGCACCGACCCGCAGGAACTGGCCGAAGCGCTGGACCGGCTCATCGCCCAGGACTGGTGGCCGCACGGCTACGACGGCTCCGCCGTGGCCCAGGCCCGCCTGAAGGACGCCACCAGCCAGCTCATCGGCCGCTTCTGCCTCGCCGCCGAGACCGCCACCCGGCAGGCGTACGGCCCCGGCCGCCACAGCCGCTACGGCGCCGAACTGGTCGTCCCGCGCGCCACCCGCAACGAGTGCGCGGTCCTCAAGGCCATCGCCGACCGCTACGTCATGCAGCGCGCCGAACAGGAGGAGATCCGCGCCGACCAGCGGATCGTCATCGCCGAACTGGCCGCCGCGCTCACCGCCCGCGCCCCCGAGGGCCTGGAGCCGCAACTGCGCGCGCTCTACGAGGCGGCCCCCGACGACCGCGCCCGCAAACGGGTCCTCGTCGACCAGATCGCCGCCCTCACCGACGCCTCGGCCCGCGCCCTGCACGCCCATCTCACCCCCGGCGCCGACCGCCACCAGGGGTGACGTGATCGGGCCACACCCCCTTTCGGCACTACGCTGCGTGCGGGACGCTCGCAGTTGGCGCCGCGCAGCAAGCACCGAGGAGGCATCAAGTGGCAGACGCACATCGGACGTTCGTCATCGTGGGCGGAGGGCTGGCCGGGGCGAAGGCGGCCCAGACGCTCCGGTCGGAAGGATTCAGCGGCCGGGTCATCCTGATCGGCGACGAGCGGGACCATCCGTACGAACGCCCGCCGCTGTCCAAGGGCTACCTGTCCGGGAAGGAGGACCGAGACAGCGTCTTCGTCCACGAGACCGGCTGGTACGCGGCGGCCGACATCGAGCTCCACCTCGGCCAGCCCGTCACCTCGCTCGACCGCGAGGCCCGCACCGTGGAGACCGGCGACGGCACCGTCATCCACTACGACAAGCTGCTGCTCGCCACCGGCTCCGAACCGCGCCGGCTCAACGTGCCCGGCACCGACCTGGCCGGCGTCCACCATCTGCGCCGGCTGGCCCACGCCGACCGGCTGCGCCACGTCCTGTCCGCGCTCGGCCGGGACAACGGCCACCTGGTCATCGCCGGGGCCGGCTGGATCGGCCTGGAGGTCGCCGCCGCCGCCCGCGGCTACGGCGCCGAGGTCACCGTCGTCGAACCCGAGGCCACCCCGCTGCTGCGGGTCCTCGGCCCGGAACTCGGCCAGATCTTCACCGAGCTGCACAGCGACCACGGCGTCCGCTTCCACTTCGGCGCCCGGCTCACCGAGATCGTCGGCCAGGACGGCATGGTCCTCGCCGTACGCACCGACGACGGCGAGGAGCACCCCGCCCACGACGTCCTCGCCGCGATCGGCGCCGCCCCCCGCACCGCCCTCGCCGAATCCGCCGGGCTCGACATCGCCCCGCGCGAGGAGGGCGGCGGCATCGCCGTGGACGCCTCGCTGCGCACCAGCGACCCGCACATCTACGCCGCCGGCGACGTGGCCGGCGCCGCCCACCCGCTGCTCGGGACCCGGCTGCGGGTCGAGCACTGGGCCAACGCGCTGAACGGCGGCCCGGCAGCCGCCCGCGCCATGCTCGGCCAGGACGTCGGCTACGACCGGGTGCCCTACTTCTTCTCCGACCAGTACGACCTCGGCCTGGAGTACTCCGGCTGGGCGCCGCCCGGCAGCTACGACCAGGTGGTCATCCGGGGCGACGCCGGCAAGCGCACGTTCATCGCGTTCTGGCTCAAGGACCGCACCGTGCTCGCCGGGATGAACGTCAACGTGTGGGACGTCACGGAACCCATCCAGAAGCTGATCAGGGCCGGCCGCCCGGTCGACCCGGACGCCCTGGCCGACCCCTCCGTGCCCCTGGAATCCCTGGTCTGAGCGGCCCCGGCCGGCGCCCGGGCACCCCGCCCGCACCCGCGCCGGCCGGGGAGCGGGCGCGGCCCCGGCCCCGGCCGCGGCTTTCCTGTCCGAGCCCACCCGTAGAATTCAATCGTGGCGGGCAGGATCAATGACGACGACGTGAAGGCGGTACGGGACGCGGTCCCGATCGACGCCGTCGTTTCCGAGTACCTCCAGCTGCGCAACGCCGGCGGCGGCAACCTCAAGGGCCTGTGCCCCTTCCACGACGAGAAGTCCCCCTCCTTCCAGGTCAGTCCGAGCAAGGGCCTCTTCCACTGCTTCGGCTGCCAGGAGGGCGGCGACACGATCGCCTTCGTCCAGAAGATCGACCACCTCACCTTCGCCGAGGTCGTCGAGCGGCTCGCCGCCAAGGCCGGCATCACCCTGCGCTACGAGGAGGGCGGCTACAACCCCTCCCACCAGCGTGGCGAGCGCATCAGGCTGGTCGAGGCCCACAAGGCGGCCGCCCAGTTCTACGCCGAGCAGCTCGACGGCCCCGAGGCCGAGATCGGCCGCCGGTTCCTCGCCGACCGCGGCTTCGACCAGGCCGCCGCCACCCACTTCGGCATCGGCTACAGCCCGGCCGGCTGGGACCACCTCACCCGCTACCTGCGCGGCAAGGGCTTCAGCGACCGGGAGCTGATCACCTCCGGCCTCTCCCAGGACGGCAGGCGCGGCCCCATCGACCGCTTCCGCGGCCGCCTGATGTGGCCCATCCGCGACACCGCGGGGGACGTCGTCGGCTTCGGCGCCCGCAAGCTCCGCGAGGACGACAACGGCCCGAAGTACCTCAACACCCCCGAGACCCCGATCTACAAGAAGTCCCAGGTGCTGTACGGCATCGACCTGGCCAAGAAGGACATCGCCAAGTCCAGCCGGGCCGTCGTCGTCGAGGGCTACACCGACGTCATGGCCTGCCACCTCGCCGGGATCACCACCGCCATCGCCACCTGCGGCACCGCCTTCGGCGGCGACCACATCAAGATCCTGCGCCGCCTCCTCATGGACAACGGCAGCGCCCGCGTGATCTTCACCTTCGACGGCGACGCGGCCGGTCAGAAGGCCGCCCTGCGCGCCTTCGAGGACGACCAGAAGTTCGCCGCCGAGACCTACATCGCGATCGCCCCGGACAACATGGACCCGTGCGACCTGCGGCTGGTCAAGGGCGACGACGCCGTCCGCGACCTGGTCGAACCGCGCACCCCGCTCTTCGAGTTCGCGCTCCGCCAGATCGTCGGCCGCTACGACCTGGAGACCCCGGCCGGCCGCGCCGCCGCGCTCGACGAGGCAGCCGTCGTCGTCGCCAAGATCAAGACGCGCAGCGTGCAGCGCGAGGTCGCCGTCCAGCTGGCCGGCTTCATCGGCATCCTCGACCAGGAATACGTCGTCCACCGGGTCAACCAGCTCGCCCAGTGGGCCCGAGGCCGCGGCGGCGACCCGCGCGGACCCGGCCGGACCGGCCGCGGCGGCGCCGGCCGCTCCCAGCAGATCCAGGCCCCGCCCGTCCCCTCGGGCCCCGCGCTCAACCTCCGCAGCCCCGCCCACCGCACCGAGCGCGAACTGCTCAAGCTCGCCCTCCAGCGCCCCGAACTGGTCGCGCCCGCCTTCGACGCCTACGGGTCCGACGAGTTCACCGCACCGCCCTACGCCGCCGTACGCCAGTGCATCGAGGAGGCGGGCGGCGCCGAACAGGGCCTCGCCGACAGCCGCGAATACCTCGTCCGGGTCCTGGACGCCACCCCCAGCGAATCCGTCCGCAAGCTGATCACCGAGCTGGCGGTCGAGGTCTTCCACGGCAAGTCCATCGACGAGACCTACGCCGGGGAACACCTGGTCAAGGTCCGGCTGCGCGCCGTGGACCGCCGGATCAACGACGTCCAGAGCAGCCTGGCCCGCCTCGGCAGCAACGTCGCCCCCGACCACCTCGCCGCCGCGCAGAACGAGGTCTGGGTCCTCCAGCAGTACGCGCAGACCCTGCGCAACCACGGCGCCGCCGCCCTCTGACGTAACCAGGCCGTCTCAGAAAGTCACCGCACGCCCCTCGTGGCGGTTGTGTGTCGTGCCCCACACTGGATGCCGGTGCCATGAGTCATCGGAGCGCGGCCCCGGCCCCCGGGGTCCGGCAGCGATCACCTGGAGGTCGCCCACGTGCAGACCCGGACCGTCATGGAAACCCCGGCGCCGCCGACGCCGCGCGCCAGGCCGGAGACCGGCCCCACCTCCGACCTGTTCCGCCAGTACCTGCGCGAGATCGGGCGCATCCCGCTGCTCACCGCCGCCGAGGAGGTGGAGCTCGCCCGGCGCGTCGAGGCGGGGCTGTTCGCCGAGGAGCGCCTGGCCCGCGCCCCCGACCCGGACACCCGGCTCGCCGTCGACCTGGACCGCCTGGTCGTCATGGGCCGCACCGCCAAACGCCGCCTGATCGAGGCCAATCTGCGGCTCGTGGTCTCCGTCGCCAAACGCTACGTGGGCCGCGGCCTGACCATGCTCGACCTCGTCCAGGAGGGCAACCTCGGGCTGATCCGGGCCGTCGAGAAGTTCGACTACACGCGCGGCTACAAGTTCTCCACGTACGCCACCTGGTGGATACGCCAGTCCATGTCCCGCGCCCTGGCCGACCAGGCGCGCACCATACGCGTCCCGGTCCACGTCGTCGAGCTGATCAACCGCGTCGTACGGGTCCAGCGCCGGATGCTCCAGGAACGGGGCTGCGAACCCAGCCACGAAGAGGTCGCCGCCCAGCTCGACCTCACCCCCGAACGGGTCGGCGAGATCCTGGGCCTGGCCCGCGAACCCGTCTCGCTGCACGCCCCGGTCGGCGAGGAGGAGGACGTCTCCCTCGGCGACCTCATCGAGGACGGCGACGCCGCGTCCCCCGCCGAGTCCGCTGCCTTCCTGCTGCTGCGCCAGCACCTGGAGGCGGTGCTCTCCACCCTCGGCGAACGCGAGCGCAGGGTGGTGCAGTTGCGCTACGGGCTGGTCGACGGACGGCCCCGCACCCTGGAGGAGATAGGGCGCATCTTCGGCGTCACCCGCGAACGCATCCGCCAGATAGAGTCCCGCACCCTCACCCGGCTGCGCGACCACACCTCCGCCGAACAGCTCCGCGGCTACCTCGACTGACGCGCGACGCGCGCACGGCCGGGGCAGCCGCGGAACCGTTTACTGACCCTCGGGCCCGGCCGGGCTCAGTCGACCTCGGCGACCGCCTGGGCGAACTGCGCCGCGTACAGCCGCGCGTAGGCGCCCTCGGCCGCCAGCAGTTCGTCGTGCGTGCCCTGTTCCACGATCGAGCCGTTCTCCATGACCAGGATGACGTCGGCGTCCCGGATGGTGGAGAGCCGGTGCGCGATCACGAAGCTCGTCCGGCCGTGGGCCAGGCCCGCCATCGCCTTCTGGATCAGCACCTCGGTCCGGGTGTCCACGGAGCTGGTCGCCTCGTCGAGCACCAGTATCACCGGGTCGGACAGGAAGGCCCGCGCGATGGTGATCAGCTGCTTCTCGCCCGCGCTGACCCCGGAGCCCTCGTCGTCGATCACCGTGTCGTAGCCGTCGGGCAGGGTCCGGATGAAGCGGTCGGCGTGGGCGGCCCGCGCCGCCTCCTCGATCCGCTCCCGGCCGACGTCACCGGGCGCCCCGTAGGCGATGTTCTCCGCGATGGTCCCGCCGAACAGCCAGGTGTCCTGGAGGACCATGCCGATGCCCGAGCGCAGGTCCGCCCGCGACATCTTCGCGATGTCCACGCCGTCCAGCGTGATCCGGCCGCCCGTCACCTCGTAGAACCGCATCAGCAGGTTGACCAGCGTCGTCTTGCCGGCGCCCGTGGGACCGACGATCGCCACCGTGTGGCCCGGTTCGACGTGCAGCGACAGGTCCTCGATGAGCGGCTTCTCCGGGTCGTAGCGGAACGCCACGTTCTCCAGCGCGACGCTGCCGCGCAGGATGCCGGGGTGCTGGGCCGCGCCCTTCGCCGGGTCGGGCTCCTGCTCGTCGGCGTCCAGCAGCTCGAAGATCCGCTCCGCCGACGCCACCCCGGACTGCACCAGGTTCGCCATCGAGGCGACCTGGGTCAGCGGCATCGAGAACTGCCGCGAGTACTGGATGAACGCCTGCACATCGCCGATCGACAGCGCGCCGGAGGCCACCCGCAGGCCGCCCACCACGGCGATCAGCACATAGTTCAGGTTGGACACGAACATCATCAGCGGCTGCATGATCCCGCTGTTGAACTGCGCCTTGAACCCGGCCTCGTACAGCGCCTCGTTCTGCTCGGCGAAGTCCCGCGCGGACTCCTCCTGCCGGCCGAAGACCTTCACCAGGGTGTGCCCGGTGTACATCTCCTCGATATGGGCGTTGAGCTTGCCCGTCACCTGCCACTGCCGCACGAACTGCGGCTGCGAGCGCTTGCCGACCCGCGTCGCCACGACCACCGAGAGCGGCACCGTCACCAGCGCGACCAGCGCCAGCAGCGGCGAGATCCAGAACATCATCACCAGCACGCCGATGATCGTCAGCACCGAGTTGATGAGCTGGCCCATCGTCTGCTGCATCGTCTGCGAGATGTTGTCGATGTCATTCGTCGCCCGGCTCAGCACCTCGCCGCGCTTGGCACGGTCGAAGTACGACAGCGGCAGCCGCGACAGCTTGGTCTGGATGTCCTCGCGCAGCTGGAACACGACCCGGTTGATGACCCGGATCGACAGCCGCGTGGACACCAGCATCAGCAGCCCGGCGCCGACGTACACCGCCAGCGCCAGCAGCAGGACGTCGCCCACCGCGCCGAAGTCGATGCCCTGCCCCGGCGTGAAGTCCACCGACGCCAGCATGTCGGCCAGATCGCTGTCGCCGCGGCGCAGACCCTCCACGGCCTGCTCCTTGGTCGTCCCGGCGTCCATCTCGCGGCCGATGACCCCCGCGAACACCAGGTCCGTCGCCTTGCCGAGGATCTTCGGGCCGACCACCGAGAGCCCGACGCTGAGCGCGACCGCGAGCAGCATCACGTACAGCGTGTTCTTCTCGGCGGCGAAGCGCTTCAGCAGCCGCTTGGAGGACCCCTTGAAGTCCATGGACCGCTCGGTCGGCGCCCCGCCCGCCATCATGCGTCCGCCAGGCCCGGCCATTACGCGGCCTCCGCTTCCGTCAGCTGGGAGAGCACGATCTCCCGGTACGTGTCATTGCCGGCCATCAGCTCGTGGTGCGTGCCGGTGCCCACGACCCGACCCTCGTCCAGCACGACGATCCGGTCCGCGTCGCGGATCGTGGACACCCGCTGGGCCACGATCACCACCGTCGCCTCCGCCGTCTCCCGCCCGAGCGCGGCCCGCAGCGCCGCGTCCGTGGCGTAGTCCAGCGCCGAGAACGAGTCGTCGAAGAGATAGATCTCCGGGCGCTGCACCAGCGTCCGCGCGATCGACAGCCGCTGGCGCTGACCGCCCGAGACATTGGTGCCGCCCTGCGCGATCGGCGCGTCCAGGCCGTGTTCCAGGTCCTCGACGAACTCCTTCGCCTGGGCCACCTCCAGCGCGTGCCACAGCTCGGCGTCGGTCGCGTCCGGATTCCCGTACCGCAGGTTCGTCGCCACCGTCCCGGAGAACAGATACGGCTTCTGCGGGACCAGGCTCACGATCTTCGACAGCAGCACCGGGTCGAGCGTCCGCACATCCGTCCCGTCGACCAGCACCTGGCCGTCCGTCACGTCGAACAGCCGGGGCACAAGACCGAGCAGCGTCGACTTCCCGCTGCCCGTGGACCCGATGATCGCGGTCGTCTCGCCCGGCCGGGCCACCAGGTCCACCGACCGCAGCACCGGCTCCTCGGCGCCCGGATAGCGGAAGTCCGCGCCGCGCACCTCCAGATGCCCGTGGGCGCGCAGCTCGCGGACCGGCTCGACGGGCGGCACGACGCTGGACTCGGTCTCCAGGACCTCCTGGATACGCTCCGCGCACACCTCGGCGCGCGGCACCATCATGAACATGAAGGTCGCCATCATCACCGACATGACGATCTGCATCAGATAGGCGAGGAACGCGGTCAGCGCGCCGATCTCCATCCCGCCGCTGTCGATGCGGTGCGCGCCGAACCAGACGACGGCGATCGACGACACGTTCACGACCGTCATCACCGTCGGGAACATCAGCGCCATCAGCCGGCCCGTCGACAGGGCCACGTCCGTCAGCTCGGTGTTGGCGCCCCGGAAGCGCTCCTCCTCGTACGCGTCCCGCACGAAGGCGCGGATCACGCGGTTGCCGGTGATCTGCTCGCGCAGCACCCGGTTCACCGTGTCGAGCCGCGTCTGCATCAGCCGGAACAGCGGACGCATCTTCCGCACGATCAGACTGACCGCGATCCCGAGCACCGGCACCACCGCCAGGAGCACCGCCGAGAGCGGCACGTCCTGGCCCAGCGCCATGATGATGCCGCCGACGCACATGATCGGCGCGGACACCATCAGCGTGAACGTCATCAGCACCAGCATCTGTATCTGCTGGACGTCATTGGTCGTACGGGTGATCAGCGACGGGGCGCCGAACCGTCCCACCTCGCGCGAGGAGAACGACTGCACCCGGTCGAAGACCGCCGCCCGCACGTCCCGGCCGAGCGCGGAGGCGGTACGGGCGCCGATGTACACGGCGCCGATGTTGCAGACCACCTGGGCGACGCTGACGACGAGCATCACGCCGCCGTACCGGAGGATGTAGCCCGCGTCCCCCCGCACGACACCGTTGTCGATGATGTCCGCGTTGAGGGTCGGGAGATAGAGCGTGGCGCAGGTCTGCAACAGCTGCAGAACGACCAGCACCGCGAGTGGTTTCTGATACGGACCGAGATAGGCCCGCAGGATTTTTATGAGCACGCGTGTCTCTCGGAGTCGGCGAAGATCGGAGTCGGCGTAGGTCGGGGGAGCCGACCCATCTTCCGGTACCGCTTGCCGGGACCGCGAACGGTTTTGTTCAAGTCCAGGTCAAAAAACAGACCCGGTCCATAATTTCGCGGTCCTCTCCGCACTCAGGGTGCCAGGTCGAACGCGCCCGGGTGGATCTGGTCCCGCGTCGCGATGTACTGCTGGCGCACCGCCTGCCCCACCGCCAGCTCCTCGCCCGGCTCCAGCACCTGCGCCGCCGCGCCCCGCCAGGCCGGGGGAGTGCGCCCGTCGAGCGCCCCCTGCGAGACCCCCAGCGCCCAGGCGGCCTGCCGGGCCGCGCCCAGCGCCGCGTACTGGGCGGGCTGCGGCACGACCACCTGCGTGCCCAGCAGCGCCGGGGCCAGCTGCTGTACGGCCGGCAGCTCGGCCGCCGCGCCCAGCAGGAACACCCGCCGCACCGCCACGCCCCGGCCGCGCAGCACGTCGAGCGCGTCCGCCAGCGAGCAGAGCATCCCCTCGAACGCGGCCCGCGCCAGATGCTCCGGCTTCATCGACTCCCGCCGCAGCCCGCACAGCGTCCCCGCGGTGTGCGGCAGCCGCGGGGTGCGCTCACCCTCCAGGTACGGCAGGAGGACGAGCCCCGAGGAGCCCGCCGTCGACTTCAGGGCCAGCGCGGACAGCGCCTCCAACCCCTCCACGTCCAGCATCTCCGCGGTGCCGCGCAGGGCGCGTACGGCGTTGGACGTATGCACCACCGGCAGATGCATGCCCGTCGCGTCGGCGAACGAGGTGATCATCCCGCTCGGATCGGCCAGCGCCTCGTGGTGCACCGCCATCACGGACCCCGAGGCCCCCAGCGACACGATCGCGTCCCCGACGCCGACCCCCAGGCCGAAGGCCGCCGCCATGATCTCGCCGGTACCGGCGGAGATGAGCAGCCCCTCCGGCGTCGTCCCGGCCGCGTCGGACGGGCCCAGCACCTCGGGCAGCGCCGCCTGGTGCCCGAGCGCCAGCTCCACCAGATCCGGCCGGTAGGACTCCGTCCCCGCCGACCAGTACCCCGTCCCGGACGCGGCGCCCCGGTCGGTGGTCCGCCGGGCCGGACGGCCCAGCAGCTGCCACACCAGCCAGTCGTGCGGCTGGAGCACCGCCGCCACCCGCTGCGCCTGCTCCGGCTCGCTCCGGGCCAGCCAGCGCAGCTTCGCCACCGGCTGCGCGGCCTGCGGCACCGCGCCGACCGCCTCGGCCCAGGACTGCCGGCCGCCGAGCCCGTCGATCAGATCGGCCGCGGCGGCCTGCGCCCGCTTGTCGTTGCCGAGCAGCGCCGGGCGTACGAGGTTGCCCTGGTGGTCCAGCGGGACGAGCCCGTGCTGCTGCGCGGAGACACCGATCGCCTGCACCCCTTCGAGCAGCCCGCCGGTGGCGGCCTCACCGAGGGAGAGCAGCCATGCCTGCGGGTCGACCTCGGTGGCCCTGGCCTCGACCGGATGCGCGGCGTACCCCTCGCGCAGTACGGCGCCCGTGTCCGTATCGCAGACCACGATGTGTGTGAACGCGGAAGAACTGTCCAAGCCGGCGACTATGCCCATACACAGATTCTGCCGCACCCCCGGCGGTTTGCCGTACCGGAGACGCGGCAGAAGCGTGGGCGGGCCCGGGGGGCCTGCTAGGTGTTCGTCGTCCCCCAGTCGTCCTCGACGCCGTTCCCGGCCCCGCGCCCCCGGAACGACCGCACCCGGTCGGTCACGGAGGGCGGCACCTTGTCGCCGACCTTCTCGCCCACCGCGTGGTACGCCTTGCCCGCGAACTCCCGGCCGCTCTGGGCCGCGGTCTCGCAGGTGTTGCGCACGGCCGGGTTCTGGGCGAACTGGCGCGCGGACTTCTTCAGCTGCTCGTAGCGCTCCCGCCCGGCCCGCGTGCCGAGCACGTAACCGACGGCCAGTCCGGCGATGAACGTGAGCCGGTACCGCATGGGTGCCACCCTTCCTTCGCTCCGTGCGACGTGTGCTGCCCGCCTACCCGCAGACGCCCGAGATCACCCCGGCCGATACCGATTGGCAAAGCACCCCCCTGCTTGCGCTAATGTATGTGTCGCAGCGAGCGCGCGCCGCCCGGCATCCGCCAGGCAGGTGCGTTCGAGGCACCGCAGCAATCCCCTGTAGCTCAATTGGCAGAGCAGCCGGCTGTTAACCGGCAGGTTACTGGTTCGAGTCCAGTCGGGGGAGCGCGATCCCCTGTAGCTCAATTGGCAGAGCATTCGGCTGTTAACCGGAGGGTTACTGGTTCGAGTCCAGTCGGGGGAGCCAACGGACGAGGACCCCGTACGGGGTCCTTTTTCGTGTGCCAGGAACCGCCCGGCGAACCCCGCCGTCTTCATGGTCATCAGCAGCCGGCCAACCGCAGCGGGAGATCGTATGACCGGCTATGCTGCGGCAGACGGTGCGCACACATGTACGCGCCACGCCGAGACGGGGCGGTAGCTCAGCCGGTTAGAGCAGCGGACTCATAATCCGTCGGCCGTGGGTTCGAGTCCCACCCGCCCCACCTGATTGAAGAACCGGTTCCTCTGTGTAACCAGGGGAGACGGCGCGGCCCCCGCCGAGGCGGGGGCCTTTTCTGTGGCTTCACAGGCCGATGGTTCCGTCGATGCGTTCTCGGAGCAGGTCGGCGTGGCCGTTGTGGCGGGCGTACTCCTCGATCATGTGGATGAGCACCCAGCGCAGCGATACCGTGCCGCGCCAGGTGTCCTCGCCCTCGACGTCGAGATCGGGGGCCCGTGCGGTGAAGTGCTCGGCGAACGCGACCTCCGTGTGCCATGCCTCCCACGCGGCTTCGACGACCTCCGGGCCGGGGCGGGCGCCTTCGAAGTCTCCGTCGGGGTTGGCGGCGTCGGAGAACCGGGGCGGCGCGGGTTCTCCCGCCAGGACCTGCCGGAACCAGCGCCGCTCGACGTCCGCGAGGTGCCGCACCAGCCCGAGCAGCGACAGCGTGGACGGTCGCACCGACCGCAGGACCAGCTCCGGCCCGAGACCGGAGCACTTCAGCCGCAACGTCACACGCTGGGCCGCCAGGACGTCGGTCAGCATCCGGCGTTCGCCGTCGGTGCCGGGGCTCGCGAACCGGCTTTCGCTCTCCGGGCCGGCGAACAGGTCGCCCCGGCGCCTGGGGCGGGTCACTCCGAGCATCGTTCACCGCCGCGGTTCTTGACGGCGTGGACGAGCCGCATGCCGTGCGGACCCTCCGTGTCGTCGTGGACCTCCAGGCCGGCCGTGCGGCACTGCTCGGTCAGCCAGTCCGCGGCGATGCGCAGCTTGGGGTAGCTGCCGACCTGCTGGGTCCAGGTGTCTCCCGACCGGGTGTGCAGGAGGTCGTGGACCATGACGGTGTCGTGCTCCACGTACTCCAGGAAGCAGGTGAGCACGCGGTCCTCGTCGCTGCGGACGGGGATGAAACGGTCGGTGCCTTCCAGGCGCAGGGAGAGGTCGCGGTAGGTCGCGACGAACCGGCCGCCCGGCGCGAGGGCGTCCGCCACGTCGGCCAGGAGCCTGGTCACGTCGGCCTTGTCCGGAAGGTGTGGCAGCGTGTCGCCCATGCACACCACCGCGTCCACCGTGCCGGGGCGGGCCACGCGCCGGAGCGTGCCGCGGATGTCGCCGTGGACGGGGGAGATCCCGGTCGCGCCCTCACCCCGCGCGTGCAGCGCGAGTTCGTCCAGCAGATCCTTGCTGGTGTCGACGGCGACCACCGACGCGAAGCCGATCCGGGCCAGTGCCAGCGACTGCTGGCCCGGCCCGCACCCCAGGTCCACCGCCAGGCCCCCGTCCGGCCCCGGCCGCACGCCGAGGCGCCGGAGCAAGGTCTCCTGTTCGGCGGCGAGGCCGCCGATGTCACCGCCGAGCATCCAGGTGTACTGCGCGGCGAGTAATTGGTCGTAGTGAACGGCTGCACTGGTCAACGGAGATCCCGCCTCTGTGATTCGGTGACATGCTCAGGGTTCTGTTCGACGGCGTTCCCGGCCGCGACGCGTCGCTCCTGCCAGGCGTCCTCCCTCTGGCGGATGAAGGCCGGCAGCACGAGCAGGCGCCGGAACGGGGTGATCGCGGCCAGGTAGAGGCGTCCGAGCAGGCCGTTGGGTCTGACCAGCACCGCCATGCGCAGCTCGTGCCCGCCCTGCGCGGCCGGTGTCCAGCCGAGGTGCATGACGGCGTGGACGGTCCTGTTCGCCAGCTCCAGGGCGCACTCGTCGTCGAGTACGTAGACGGGCGTGAGCGGACCGAGCCCGGCGCCCGGTCCGGGGGTGGTCGCGCGCAGGTCGTCGGGAAGCCGGTCGAGCACCGCGCGCCCCCGGCCCCCCGCTCCCGCGCCGGGCCCGTCCCAGCCGAAGAGGGCGCCGAGCTTCCGGCGCACCGCGAACAGGGCCCGCACCGGCAACGGGCTGCGCCGCCGTGCGCGCATGGCCGTGAGGGCGGCGGGGAAGTCGTCCGCTCCGGCGCCGGGGGTGCGGATGGTCCACAGATCCTCGACCTCGAAGTCGCGCGTGAGCGCGTGAATCCGCCAGGGAAGCGCGGCATGCGCGTCGTTGGGGAGTCTGGTGGCCACGATCGGCTCCCTACCGTTCCCGGTGGGGGAGGGGCCGGTACGACGCGCGCTCACGTGCGCCGAAGCCTGTGCCGAAGTCGGCGGAACCCATGGTCATCGCGCTGCCTCCGTCTTGTATACGGTAGCGTATAGATCGAGCGTAACGCTGTTTATACGGCGGCGTATACTCGTCGAAATGTGAGGTGGGACACACGGTGGCTACGGTCCGGACCCCGCGTGAACGATGGATCGAGGAGGGCCTGCGCGCCCTGGTCGACGGCGGCCCCGACGCCGTCCGCATCGAGGTGCTGGCCAAGCGGCTGGGTGTCACCAAGGGCGGCTTCTACGGGCACTTCGCCCACCGCGGCGCACTGCTGGAGGCCATGCTGGACACCTGGGAGCGGGAGAGCACCGACGAGGTCGCCCACCGCGTCGATCGCGAGGGCGGCGATGCGCGGACCAGGATCAGCCGGGCGGGCGCGCTCACCTTCTCCGGCGATCGGCTGCTGCCCATCGACCTCGCGATCCGCGCCTGGGCTCGCAACGACGAGGCGGTCACCGAGCGGCTGCGCCGCGTCGACAACCGCCGCATGGCCCTGCTGCGCGAAGAGTTCGGCACGTTCTGCGCCGACCCGGACGAGATCGAGGCGCGCAGCCTGCTCGCCTTCTGTACGGCCATCGGCGCCCACTTCCTGGCCGCCGACCACGAGGGCCGCAGCCGCGGGCAGGTCCTCGCCCTGGCCGCCGACCTGCTCCTGGACCGCGCAGGCCACCGCGCCGGTCACCACGGGGGCGCCGCTGAGGCCGAGCCCGTAACTCCGCCCCGGAACTGACGGCGGGCCGAGGGGCCGCGGCGCCGGTCGGTACCATTTCGCGTGACCGAACCCCTGACCGAACCCGCCGAGGGCGGCCCCGAGCCGGCGCCCCGTGCGCGGATATTCGCCGATGTGACCCCGCTGCGGACCTCCCCGGACTACCGGCGGCTCTGGTTCGGGAACACCGTCTCCTGGGTGGGCCAGGGCATGACCGCGCTCGCGGTCTCGCTGCAGGTGTACGACCTGACCGGGTCCGCGTTCTCCGTGGGGCTCATCGGCGCCTGCTCGCTGGTGCCGCTCGTCGTATTCGGCCTGTACGGCGGGGCCGTCGCGGACACCGTGGACCGCCGCAAGCTCGGGCTCGCCAGCGCGCTGGGCTCGTTCGTGCTGTCGGTGCTGCTGGTCGCGGTCACCGTCGCCGGCCTGGAGCGGGTGGAGGTGCTGTACGGGGTCGTCGCGCTCCAGGCCGTCTGCTTCGCGCTCAACTCGCCCGCGCGCAGCTCGATGATCGCCCGGCTGCTGCCGGCCGAACAGCTGCCCGCCGCCAACGCCCTGAACTCGATGACCAGCACCACCGGCGCCCTCGTCGGGCCCATGCTCGGCGGGCTCATCGTCGGGTGGTGGGGGTACCGCGCCGCCTACGGGGTCGACGCCGTTGCCTTCACCGCCTCCCTGTACGCCATGTGGCGGCTGCCCTCGATGCTGCCCGAGCGCGAGGCGGCGGCGGGGCGGAAGCGGGCCTCCGTGCTGGACGGGCTGCGGTTCCTCGGGACCCGGCCCAACCTGCGGATGACCTTCCTCAGCGACCTGTGCGCCATGGTGCTCGCCCAGCCCCGCGCCCTCTTCCCGGTCGTCGCCGTCCTCTGGTACGGGGGCGACGCCAAGACCACCGGGCTGCTCGTCGCCGCGCCGGGGCTCGGGGCGCTGCTGGGCGGGGTGTTCTCCGGATGGCTGGGGAACGTCCGGCGGCACGGGCTGGCGGTGATCGTCGCCGTCGGCTGCTGGGGCGCGGCCATCGCCGTCTTCGGGCTCACCCGGCAGCTCTGGCTCGGGCTGCTGTTCCTGGCGCTCGCCGGCGCCGCCGACAACACGTCCATGGTCTTCCGCAACACCATGCTCCAGGCGGCCGTCCCGGACGAGCTGCGCGGCCGGCTCCAGGGGATCTTCATCGTGGTCGTCGCCGGCGGGCCCCGGCTGGGGGACTTCATCGCCGGGTCCGCCGCCGATCTGACCTCCCCCGGCCTCGCCGTGACCGGGGGAGGCATCGCCTGCGTCCTCGCGGTGGTGCTGCTGGCGCTGCGCTGGCCCGCCTTCACCCGGTACGACGCGCGCGACCCCCAGCCGTAGCGGCCGGGACGGCAGCCGCTACGACACGTCCTCCAGCCGGGGCGGTTCGCCGGCCGTCGTGCCGTTGTCGAACAGGGAGAACGGCGCGCCCTGCGGGTCCGTGAGCGCGGCGAACCTGCCGAACGGGATCGTCATCGGCCCGAACCGCAGTGTCGCGCCCAGCGACTTCGCCTTCTCCACCGCCGCGTCGCAGTCGGCCACCGAGAAGTACACGTTCACGTACGAGGGCATGTCCGGCGGGAAGTCGTCCGTCATGCTCATCCGGCCCAGCACCGGGTCGGCGCCCAGGTCGTAGAGCGTGAAGTCGACCGCGTCGTCCGCCATGCGCTTCACGCCGTAGCCGAAGACCGCGGGGAAGAAGGCGTCCGCCTTCGCCGGCTCGCGGGTGAAGATCTCGGCCCAGTTGTAGGAGCCGGGCACGGTCCGCGCCTCGAAGCCCTTGTGGGTGCCGGGCTGCCAGACGCCGAAGGTCACCCCGCCCGGATCGCGGGCCAGCACCATCGTGCCGAACTCGCCGACCCGCATGGGCTCCACCAGCACCGTGCCACCGTGCTCGCGGATCTCCGACGCGGTGGCCGCCGCGTCCGGCGAGGCCAGGTACAGGCACCAGCCGGGTGGCATCCCGCCGGGGCCCGGCGGGATCAGCGCGGCGACCGCCTTGCCGCCCAGATACGCCTGGGTGTAGTTGCCGTACTCGGCCTGCGTCTCGCCGAACGTCCAGCCCAGCAGCTCACCGTAGAAGCGTTTCGCGCCCTCCAGGTCGGGGAACGTCGCGTCGGCCCAGCACGGTGTGCCCTTGGTCGCTTCTGCGGGCATCGTCGGTCATCTCCTCGCGTGAGCGGGCTGCCCCCTCCCTCACGCTAGCCACCCTTCACGCCCGCTGCCCGTCGGCGGCCGGGCCGGCCACCGAGCGGGCCGTGCCCAGCTCCACCAGATCCTGCGGACGCAGCCGGAGCTGGCCGGCCGTGGCCCGCACCTCGTCCGGGGAGCGCTTGAGGATCGCGGCGGCCAGCTCCGGCGCGATGACGGAGAAGTAGCCGTCCGGGGTGACATGGGTGTTGTCCGGCGCGGCCAGCGCCAGCGCACCGCCAGAGCCGCCCTCGCCGATCACCAGCGTCGTCACCGGCACCCGTGCCGCCGCGATCGCCGCGAAGGCGTCCGCGATGGCCGCGCCCGCACCCGAGCGCTCCGCCTCCGCGTCGTTGGCCGCGCCCGGCGTGTCCACCAGCGTGAGCACCGGGACGCCCAGCCGGTCGGCGAGCCGGATCACCCGGGCCGCCGTGCGGTAACCGGCCGGCCGGGTCGCGGTGCCGCACTGCGCCACGTACGCCACCGGGCTCCCCGCGCGCAGCCCGAACCCGCACAGCAGCCCCGCGTCGGTGCCGCCGCAGCGGTCGCCGCTCAGCGGCAGCCGCGCCTCGAAGTAGGCGTCCAGATAGGCGCCGGCGCGCGGCCGCTCCGCCGACCTGGCCCGCTCCACCGCCTCCCAGCCGGTCCGGGGCAGGTCGGTCGCCCCGAGCGCCGCCGGAAACGGGGCCGCCGGGAGCGGCGTTGCGTGGTGGCCGAGCAGGCCGAGCCAGCGCCCGACCGTGTCCGGCAGCTCCCCGGCCGGCACGACCGCGTCCACCGAACCGGCCGCGAGCTGCCCGGCCGCCTCGTACGCGGCGGGGTCGGCGTCGGCCGGACGCACCCGCGAACCGGCGAACCCGATCTGCGCGCCGGGCAGCGCCAGGATCACGTCCGCGCCCGCGCCCAGCGTGGCCCAGCCGCCCCCGGTCGTCGGGTCCCGCAGGACGGCGAGCTGCGCCGGGCCCGCCGCCCGCAGCCGGGCAGAGGCGCTGGCCACCCGCTGGAGCTGGGTCAGCGCGATCATGCCCTCCTGCATCCGGCTGCCGCCGGTGGCGATGAGCGAGACGAGCGGCAGCCGCCGGGCCAGGGCCTCCTCGTACGCCACCACCAGCTGGTCCCCGGTGCGCTGCCCCAGCGAGCCGCCCAGGAAGCCGAACTCGAAGGAGAGCAGGACGCAGGGGTGCCCGCCGACCTCGGCGGTGCCGTGCACGACGGACTCCCGCTCGCCGGTACGGGCGGTGGCGCGCGCCCTGGACTCCGCGTAGCCGGTCCAGTCGAGCGGGCCGTCGCCGGTGGTGTCGCCGGCCGGGGCGGGCAGCTCGGTGAAGTCGGCGGTGAGCGCGGCGATCGCCTCGCGTGCCGTCAGCCGCTCAGCCATGGAGGGCCCGCTTCATGATCTTCCCCAGGTCGTTGCGGGGGAGCGCGTCCAGGTAGCGAACGGTGCGCGGGCGCTTGTGCGGGGCCAGCTGGGCCGCGACATGGTCCGCCAGCTCGTCGGCGGAGGGCGGGGCGGCGGGGTCGGCCGGGACCACCCAGGCCGTGATGCGCTCGCCGAGATCCGGGTCGGGTTCCCCGGTGACCGCCGCCTCGCGCACACCGGGGTGGTCGAGCAGCGCGTTCTCGATCTCGCCGGCGCCGATCTTGAAGCCGCCGCTCTTGATCAGGTCCGTGGCCTTGCGGCCGACGATGCGCACATAGCCGTCCGGGTCGAGCACCGCCATGTCGCCGGTGCGGAACCAGCCGTCGGCGGTGAGCGCGGCGGCCGTCGCGTCGGGCCGGTTCAGATAGCCGGTGAACAGGTTCGGGCCGCGCACCTGGATCTCGCCGATGGCGTCCGGGTCGGCGAGCGGGCCGCCGTCCTCCTCCACCAGGCGCAGCTCCACCCCGCGCAGCGGCGGGCCGACCGTGCCGGGACGCGGCGCCCCGTCGGCCCGCATGCCCGTGTTCATCAGGGTCTCCGTCATGCCGTACCGCTCGATGACCCGGCGGCCGGTCGCCGCGGCGATGCGCTCGTGGTCGTGGACGGGCAGGGCGGCCGAACCGGAGACGAGCAGCCGGGCGCCCGCGAGCGCCTTCGCCAGACCGGCGGCGGACTCCCGCGGACCGGCCAGCGCCTCCGCGAGCCGGTGGTACATGGTCGGTACGCCGAACAGCATCGTGCCGCCCGAGGCCAGCTCACGGGCGACGCCCTCGGGCGAGAACCGGCCCAGGTGGCGCACCGAGCCGCCCCGGCGCAGGGGGCCCAGCACGCCCAGGATCAGCCCGTGCACGTGGAACAGCGGCAGCGCCTGGACGAGGACGTCGTCGGCGGTCCACTCCCAGGCGTCCTCCAGCGCGTCCAGCGAGGCGGCGAGCGCCCGGCGGGGCAGCACGGCGCCCTTCGGCGGGCCGGTCGTGCCCGAGGTGTAGACGACGAGGGCGGCGGACTCCGGATCCGGCTCGGGGAGCGCGGCCGGGGCGGGGCCGCCCTGCGGGGCGGTGGGGACGTCCAGGCGTTCCAGGCCGGCGAGCGCGGGCGGCAGCTCGTCGCAGGGGGCGGCCAGGACCAGGGTGGGGGCGCTGTCCGTGACGATGTGTGCCAGCTCGCGCCCGCCCGTCCTCGGGTTCAGCGGGACGGCCGGGACCCCGGCCCGGAGGGCGGCCACCACCGCGACGACGGTGTGGGCGGTCGGTGTGGCCCAGACGGCCACCCGGACCGCGCCGGCCAGCCGGGCCGCGAGACCGGCCGTGACTTCGGCGAGGGCGGAGTAGGTGAGGCTGACGTCGTCGAACCGGACGGCTTCGCGGGCGGCCGCCGGAGCGGTCGCGTCCTGGAGTGCGGGCAGAAGTGGCATCACCCTGCGCACCCTAGAGCGATCGGATGCCCCCGGCCCTCGAAAGCGCCTCGAATGAGGCCCACGCCTCACCCCCGCGCACACCTCGCCCCGTCATCCGTCCCGCCGTACCGTGCGCATGCGGCCGAAGGCGTACACACAGCCCGCAAGCGCCAGGTCGGACAGCAGCATGAAGCCGATCGAGTACGAGTCCTTCGCGCTGTAGATCGCGCCCATCACCAGCGGTGGCACGAACCCGCCCAGACCGCCCATCGCGCCGACGATCCCGGTCACACTGCCCACCTTCGCCTGCGGGGTGACCTGCGAGACCAGGGCGAAGACGCTGCCGCTCGCCATGCCCAGGCCCGCCGCCATCACCAGCAGCGCCACCGTGCCCGTCGGGTCCAGCCTCGGGTCGAACGCCTGGACGATGGCCATCAGGGCGGCCACCCCGAGCGCCACCGAGGTCACGACCGCCGGGTGCAGCCGGTCGGACAGCCAGCCGCCGAACGGCCGGAAGACGACCGTCACCAGGGCGAACCCGGCCGCCTTGGTACCGGCGTCGGTCGGCGTCAGCTCGTACCACGTCTTCAGGTACGTCGGCAGGTACACCCCGAACGCGACGATCCCGCCGAAGCCGATCGCGTACAGCGCCGACAGCTCCCAGGTCACCCGCAGCCGGCCCGCCGACCCCAGCCGGTGCCCCAGCGAGTCGGTGGGCACCTGCCGGTCCGGGTGGTCGTTGATGAGCACCGCCGAGAGCGCCGCGTACACCACCAGGGCCCCGGCGACCACGAGGAACGGCAGGTTGTCGCCGTGCTTCGCGATGCGCGGGGTGAAATAGCCCGACAGCGCGACGCCGCCCATGCCCATGCCGAAGACACCGAGCGCGAGGCCGCGCTTGGCGGGCGGGAACCACGAGTTGACCAGCGGGATGCCGATCGCGAACGTCGTACCGCCGATACCCAGCAGAAAGCCCACGGCGAGCATCGCACCGTACGAGTTCTTCGCCGGGATCAGCAGCAGCACCGGCAGGATCGTCAGCGCCGAGGTGAGCGGGAACATCAGCCGCGCCCCGTACCTGTCGGTCAGCGCGCCCACCGGGATGCGGCCCAGCGAGCCGACCAGCACGGGCACGGCGACCAGCAGGGACTGCTGGAAGGAATCCAGATCGAGCCGGTCCTTGTACTCCCCCGACATGGGCGCGATCAGGTTCCAGGCCCAGAACGTGAGCGTGAATCCGACGGTGGCCATGATCAGGTTGCGATAGGCGGCGGAAGAGCCCGCACGCGGGGGTGACTGCTTCACGGCTGTGTCCACACAGCCAGTCAAGGCGGGACACCGGCGGTGAGCGCGTCGGCCTGAGCCGTACGGGGGACGCCTCCCCGGTCCCCGCATACGCGCCGACCCGATCCCCGCATACACGCCGACCCGATCCCCGCATACGCGCCGAAGCTGCGACAATTGGTCCATGGATCGTCTGGACAGGGAAATCCTCGGCGTCCTCCAGGAGGATGCCCGGATCTCGTACCGCGACCTGGGCGTACGGGTCGGGCTCAGCGCCAACGCGGCGGCCGACCGGGTCAGACGGCTGCGCAAGGACGGCGTGATCCGCGGCTTCACCGTGATCATCGACCCGGCCGCCGACACCCGCACCGGGCTCGTCGTCTTCATCGACGTCACCCTGCGCATCGACACCACCAACGAGACCTTCGAACGGGCGGTGCTGGCCCTGCCCGGCATCACCGAAGTGGTGCACGTGACCGGCGGACACGACTACCTGGTACGCGCCACCGCGGCCGACACCGCGGCGCTCGACACCCTCCTGCGCCGCCTCAAGCGCGAGGCGGGCGTCGCCCACTCGAACACCCGCGTGGCGCTCCGGGCCGCCCCCGGGCAGTGACCGCGCCGCTCACAGCGGCGCCTCCCAGACCACCGCGGGCGCCCGCGACCCGTCCGGCTCCCGCCCGTCGTCCGCGACCGTGAGCCGGACCGCGCCCCGCCCGTCCGGCAGCGTCGCCGTCGCGTCCACCGTCACCTCGATCGCCGAGACCCCGGCCCGCCGGTGCGCCGCCGCGAGCGCGCCCCGCAGCGCCGCGAGCAGCCGCTTGCCGACCGGCTCCGGTACCAGCGCGTCCACCGCCCCCGCGAACCGCACCGACGGCCGGAAGCCGAGCAGCGCCGCCGCGCCCCCGGTCTCCCGCAGCACCTGGCCCCGGAAGGTGGCGGGGGCGTCGGCGGGCGGCTGCTGGAGCGCGAAGATGGCCGTCCGTACCTCCTGGATCGTCGAGTCCAGCTCGTCGACGGCCCGGCCGAGCAGTTCGGCCGTCTCCCCGGCCCCGGCCCTGCGGCGCGTGGACTCCAGCATCATCTCGGTGGCGAACAGCCGCTGGACGACCAGGTCGTGCAGGTCCCGCGCGATCCGGTCGCGGTCCTCGTACACCGCCAGCCGCTCCCGGTCCTGCTGCGAGTCGGCGAGCACCAGGGCCAGCGCCGCCTGCGAGGCGAACTGCGCGGCCAGCAGCCGCTCCATGTCGCTGTACGGGCGGGCGCCGTGCCGCCGGGGCAGCGCGAGCGTGCCGATGAGCCGGCCCCCGCTCTGCAGCGGCAGCATCATGCTCGGGCCGAACCGCGACCGCACCGGTGTGGTCATCCGGGGATCGGTCGCCGAGTCCTCGATGAAGACGGCCTCGCCGCCCAGCAGCTGTTCCAGGACGGGCGAGCCCGGCGCGATCGCCGTGCCCACCAGGCCGGCCGGGTCCTCCCGGGTGGCGGCGACGACGATCTCCATCCCGCCGTCCTCGGTGGGCTGCAGGATCACCCCGGCCGAGGCGTCGCTGAGGATGCGGGCCCGCTCGGCGACCGCGGTCAGCGCGTCGGACAGGTTCTCCCCGGTGAGCAGGGTGTTGGTGACGGCCGCCGCGCCCTCGATCCAGCGCTCCCGCCGGCGGGCGTTCTCGTAGAGGCGGGCGTTGCCGATGGCGATGCCGGCCTGCGCGGCCAGGACCTTCAGCAGTCCGGCGTCGGTCTCCGTGAAGTGCCCGGTGTCCTTCTCGGCCAGATAGATGTTGCCGAACACCTCGTGGTGGACGCGGATCGGGGCGCCGAGGAACGAGCGCATCGGCGGATGGCCGGCCGGCATGCCGGTGGAGCGCGGATCGGCGGTCAGGTCGTCGGAGCGCAGCGGCTCCGCGGCGTCCGTGAGCGCGCCGAGCAGTCCGGTGTGCCCGTCCGGGAAGTCGCCGACGGCCGCCTGCTCCTCCTCGCTCATCCCGCAGACGTACAGCTCGCGGATCGTGCCCCGGCCGGGGTCGAGGACGCCCAGCGCCCCGTAGCGGGCCTCGGTCAGGGCGGTCGCGGTGTCGATGATCTGCTGGAGCGTGGCCCGCAGTTCGAGGTCCGAGCCGACGCTCAGCACCGCCTCCAGGAGCCGGGGGAGCAGCGGCGAGCGGGGCAGGCCGGGCTCCTGCGGCACCCCGGGCGGCCGGTCCGTCACCGTCCGCTCCCGCCGTCCGGGTCAGCTCGCCAGCGGGTCGAGGACCATGGGGCTGATCTCGCCGTCCAGCATCGCGCCCAGGCCCAGGATGGAGCAGGTGTCGGGCTGTTCCGCGATGTGCACCGGCACCCCGGTCGCCTCGCGGAGCATCTGGTCGAGGCCGGGCAGCAGGGCGCTGCCGCCGACCATCATGATCCCGCAGTCCGCGAGGTCGGCGACCAGGTCGGGCGGGCAGTTGCGCAGCACCTTGCCGACGCCGTCCAGGACCGCGGTGAGCGGGCGGTGGATCGCCTGGCGGATCGCGGCGGTGTCCACCTGGACGGTCCGGGCGAGCCCGGTGGCCACGTCCCGGCCGTGGATCTCGGTGACCGAGGGGCCCTGCGTGGTCAGCCCGTTGTCGCTGAGGGCGAGTTGGAGGGGGCGCACGGACTGGCTCGGCAGCATCAGCTCGTGGTACTGGCGCAGATGCTGGATGACCGCGTGGTCGATCGCGTCGCCGCCGATCGGCAGCCGTACCGCCGTCACGATCGAGCCCAGCGAGAGCACCGCGATCTGGGTCGTCGCCGCCCCGCACACCATGATCATGGTCGCGGTCGGCTGCTCGACCGGCAGCCCGCTGCCGACCGCCGCCGCGATCAGCGTGTCCACCAGCTCCACCCGGCGGGCCCCGAGACCGACCAGGGTCTCCACCGACGCCCGCCGGGCCAGCGGGTCGCTGTCGTGCGGGGTGCAGGCGGCGGCGCGCAGCCAGGGCTTGCGGCGCAACTGGCGGCGCAGCTTCTCGCCGAGCAGATGACGGAGCATCCGCTGGGCCATCTCGATGTCCACCACCGTCCCGCCGGAGACCGGACGCGCCACCCGGATGTAGTCGGGGGTGCGGCCCGTCATCTGTTCGGCCAGCGCGCCCACGGCGAGCAGGGAGCCGGTACGGGTGTTGACGGCGGCGACGCTCGGCTCGTCCACGACGAGGCCGGGCCCCTTCACGTACACACGGGTGCGGGAGGCTCCGAGGTCCACGGCGATGTGGCAACGGCGCAACTGCTCCAGGCTGACGGTCACGGCGGGTTCCTCCCGGAAGCGTTGAGGGGGACCGACGGGCAGCCGGCTCTCCTGAAAGCCTGCGCCGTTCGGGGAGGCGCCGCCCGCTGGGCTGAGCCGTAGGAGGGACCACCTGACGGCGTGTCGGGCGCGCCGCCGGAGGGGAGCGCCCGCGGACGTGCTCGCGCCCCGCGTCCCGGCCGTCAGCGGGCGCCCCGCAGCACCCTCCGCCCCGCGCCCCCGTGCCGTCAGCGGCCGCCCGGCAGCACCCGCTGGAGCAATCCCCAGGTGAACTCCGCGACATGGCTGTCCGCGCCCGAGCCGATCGCCAGCGCCCAGCGGGTCGGCGCGCTGCCCTCCATCGGGCGGGCCGGGGCGAAGGCGCGGGCCACCTCGTCCACCGTGCACGACCAGGGCACCAGGTCCTCGACCGTCCGCAGGGCCGGTGCCGCCGCGCCCGGTGCCCGGACCAGCCACTCGTTCCACACCGCCCCGCCCGGCGCCACCATCACCTCGAACCGCAGCTCCGGCCAGAGCGGCACCGGCCACCGCAGCACGTCGCACTCCAGGTCGCCGATGGCCCGGCGGCCGGTCTGCTCCGGTTCACCGAGCACGGAGCGGTAGCGGCGCAGCGAGCCCCGGCCGCCCGGCGCCCGGACCATGGCCTGCCAGCGCCGGTTCGCCTCGCGCATCTCGGCGAGCGTGGCGCTCAGCTCGTGCCGGGCGTCCTCCACGAGGCCGGGCTGATGGTCGGCCATCCGGCGCAGCAGGACGAGCTGGAACTCACGGGGGCCGAAGGGGGCGGCGGCGGAAGAAGGGCTCATGGCCCCATCGTGCCCGGGGGCCCGCCGGTCAGGCGTCCGGTTCGACGCCCAGCATCCGCCGCAGCAGATCCCGCAGCACCGTGCGGTCCGTGTCCGACAGACCGGCCAGCGGCTCCCGCGCGAAGTCCAGGGCGTCACGCAGCCGCGCGGCCGTCGCGGTGCCCCGTGCGGTGGGCGCGGCCAGCTTGACCCGGCGGTCGGCCGGGTCCGGGCGCCGCTCCACCAGGCCGCGCGCCTCCAGCCGGTCGACGATCCCGGTCACGTTGGACGGCTCGCACTTCAGCTTCTGGGCGATCCGGCGCATGGGCAGCGGCTCGACGGACAGCAGCCCCAGGACACGTGCCTGGGCGCCGGTGAGGCTGTGCGCGGCGGCGGCCTGCTCGTACTCCTCGTAGTAGCGCGCCACGACGGTGCCGATGAGCTCGATGACTTCGAGTGTCAGGGGATCAGTGCGCGAGGAGGCCATGACACACAGGATACCCAGTTGCTTGACAACATGAAATATCCATGAGCATGGTTGTTTCACGTGGTGAAGCTTTTTCGCCGTGCCCCCACACCGAGGAGACCCGAGCCCATGTCCGCTCTTCCCGCGTCCGGCCGTGAATGGCACCTGGTAGCCCGCCCCCACGGCTGGCCGAAGGCCGAGGACTTCGCGCTGCGTGAGGCGCCGGTCACCGCCCCCGCCGAGGGCCGGGTCCTCGTGCGCAACCTGCACTTCTCCGTCGACCCGTACATGCGCGGCCGGATGAACGACGTGAAGTCCTACACCCCGCCCTTCAAGCTGGACCACCCCATGGACGGCGGCGCCGTCGGCGAGGTCGTCGCCTCCGCGGCCGAGGGCTTCGAGGTCGGCGACCACGTCCTGCACGGCCTCGGCTGGCGCGAGTACGCGAGCGTCCCCGCCCAGCACGCCGTCAAGGTCGACGCCTCGCTCGCCCCGCTCTCCGCCTACCTCGGCGTGCTCGGCATGACCGGGCTCACCGCCTACGCCGGACTGTTCGACGTGGCCTCCTTCAAGGAGGGCGACGCCGTGTTCGTCTCCGGCGCCGCCGGGGCGGTCGGCAGCCAGGTCGGCCAGATGGCGAAGATCAAGGGCGCCTCCCGCGTCATCGGCTCCGCCGGCTCCGACGAGAAGGTCAAGCTCCTCACCGAGGAGTACGGCTTCGACGCCGCGTTCAACTACAAGAACGGGCCGGTCGCCCAGCAGCTGCGCGAGGCAGCCCCGGACGGCATCGACGTCTACTTCGACAACGTCGGCGGCGAGCACCTGGAAGCCGCGATCTCCTCGTTCAACGTGCACGGCCGCGCCACCATCTGCGGCATGATCGCCCAGTACAACGCCACCGAGCCCACCCCCGCCCCGCGCAACCTGGCGCTCGTCATCGGCAAGCGGCTGCGCCTGACGGGCATGCTCGTCGCCGACCACGCCGACCTCCAGGACCAGTTCGTGCACGAGGTGGCCGGCTGGCTGGCCTCCGGCGAACTGAAGTACCGCGAGACGGTCGTCGAGGGCATCGAGAACGGCGTCGACGCCTTCCTCGGACTGCTGCGCGGCGAGAACACCGGAAAGATGATCGTCTCCCTCGGCTGAACCGCCCCGCCCGGCACCCGGTAGTCTCCATCCAGGCCGTCGCGATCGTGGGCGCGAGTCGCGGCGCACAGCAGGAGGAATCCTCAGCATGACCCTTCAGGACATATCCGTCGCGTACACCGCCGTCGCCACCGCCGAGAACGGCCGGGACGGCCGCGTCGCCTCGGACGACGGCAAGCTCGACGTCGTCGTCAACCCGCCGAAGGAGATGGGCGGCAGCGGCGCGGGCACCAACCCGGAACAGCTCTTCGCCGCCGGGTACAGCGCCTGCTTCCAGGGCGCGCTCGGCGTCGTCGCCCGGCAGGAGAAGGCCGACATCTCCGGCTCCACGGTCACCGCGGCGGTCTCCATCGGCAAGACCGCGGCCGGCGGCTTCGGCCTGGAGGTCGCCATCACCGCGACCATCCCGAACGTCGACGAGGCGACCGCGCGGGCGCTCGTGGAGAAGGCCCACCAGGTCTGCCCGTACTCCAACGCCACCCGCGGCAACATCAAGGTGGAGCTCGCGGTCGCCTGACCGCCCCCGCACCGCCGCCGCCGCACGCCCCGCCCCGATCCCGTTAGGCTGACGCCATGCGTGATCTCGGGGCGGGGCTCGGCTTTCTGATCAAGGGCCAGCGCTGGGTGTTCGGCCACGGCAAGTGGTTCGGCATAGGGCTGCTGCCCGGACTGATCACCCTCGTGCTGTACGCCGGTGCCCTCGTCGGACTCGGCTACGGCGCCGACGACCTGGTGGCCTGGGCGACCCCCTTCGCCGACGACTGGTCCTCGCCCTGGTCCGGACTGCTGCGCACCGCGCTGACCGTGCTCGTCTTCGTCCTCGGCCTCTTCCTGGCCGTCATCACCTTCACCGCCGTGACCCTGCTGGTCGGCCAGCCCTTCTACGAGTCGCTGTCCGAGGAGGTCGAACGCACCGAGGGCGGCACGGTCCCCGAATCCGGGCTGCCGCTCTGGCGGGAGCTGTGGATCTCCGCGCGCGACAGCGTGCGCATCCTGCTGCGGGTCGGGCTGTACGCGGTGCTGCTCTTCGCCCTCGGCTTCGTGCCCGTCGCCGGGCAGACCGTCGTCCCCGTCATCGGCTTCTGCGTCACCGGGTACTTCCTCGCCGAGGAGCTGACCGCCGTCGCCCTCCAGCGCCGGGGCATGGTGCTCAAGGAGCGCCTGGCCCTGCTCCGCGGCCACCGCATGCGCACCCTCGGCTTCGGCGTACCGCTGGGGCTGGCCTTCATGCTGCCGTTCGTCGCCGTGTTCCTCATGCCGGGAGCCGTCGCCGGGGCCACCCTGCTGGCGCGCGGCCTGGTCGGCGAGGACACGGCGGACGAGGACCGGGACGGGGCGGACGCGGCGGCCGGCGCCGGCAAGGGCGAGACGGCCGCCGAGGGCTGAGCGCCCGCCCGCTCAGCGCACCGAGAACCCGTACACCGTCGTCGACCTGTACTCCTCGCCCGGCCGCAGCACCGTGCTCGGGAACTCCGGACGGTTCGGCGAGTCCGGATAGTGCTGGGTCTCCAGGGCGATCCCGGCGCCCGGACCGAACGGCCGGCCGTCGAGGTGGTCCGCCGTGTACAGCTGGAGACCGGGCTCCGTCGTCGTCACCGTCAGCACGCGCCCCGACGCCTCGTCGTACAGCTCGGCCGCAGGCCCCGTTCCGTCCGCGTCGAGCACGTAGTTGTTGTCGTACCCCGCGGTCACCGGCCGGGGCTCCCGGAAGTCGAACCGGGTGCCCGCCACCGCCAGCACCTCACCGGTCGGCAGCGATTCCGCGTCCACCGGCAGGACCGCCCCGGCCGCGATCCGCAGCCGCTGGCCCAGCGCACTGCCGCTGTCCGCGCCCGCGAGGTTCCAGTAGCTGTGGTTCGTCAGATTCACCACGGTCGGCGCGTCCGTCACCGCCCGGTACGCGATGCGCAGCGCGCCGCCCTCGTCCAGGGTGTACGCCGCCGTCACCTCCAGACGGCCCGGAAAGCCCTCCTCGCCGTCCGCCGAGACCCGCGACAGCTCCACCCCGTCCGTGATCTCCCGCGCGTCCCACACCCGCTTGTCGAAGCCGCACACCCCGCCGTGCAGCTGGTTGCGGCCCTCGTTGCGCGAGAGGTGGTACGTGCGGCCGTCCAGCTCGAAGGCCGCCCCGCCGATCCGGTTCGCGTACCGGCCGACGAGCGCCCCGAAGTAGGGGCTCGCGTACTCCTGATAGGACGCCAGATCCGGCAGCCCGAGCGCGATTCCGGCCCGCGCCCCGTCCCGGTCCGGCACCTCGACCGACTGCACGATGCCGCCGTACGTCAGGAAGCGCACCCGTGTGCCGTCGCGCTCCAGCGTCCAGCGGTGCACGGCGGTGCCGTCCGCGAGTGTGCCGAAGTGTTCCTTACCGATCGCCGTGTGCGCACCCGTCTGCATGATCAACGACTCTACGCGGGCGGACGGTCCGCCGTGACGTTTGCGTAGGCGATCTCGGCGAGTCGCGCCTGCCCGTTGCGGCCCGGATGGAACCAGTCCCACTGGCTGAGCTGCTTGCCGGTGAACCGGTAGTCGAACACCGCCCCGCCGTCGTACCGGCAGCGGCTGTCCTTCGCGCACACCTCGCGCAGCACCTCGTTGTACGCCACCACGCGCTCGCGCACCGCCGTGCGCCGGGCCACCGCCGCCGCGCTCATGTCGTCCGCGTCGCTCAGCATCGACTTGCAGATGCCCAGCTTCCAGATCTGCTTGCCCAGCGGATTGGCCCGGCCCTGCGACCACAGCCGCTTCAGGTCCGGCACGCTCGACACGTACACCTGCGCCTTCGGCGCCCCGTCGCGCAGCTTGCGCATCGACACCTCGAACGACCTGCGGAAGTCCGCCACCGGGGTCATCGCCCGCACCGAGTCGCGGCAGGCGTCGTTGGCCCCGATCATCACCGTCACCAGATCCGGGTCCTCGGCCGCCGCCAGCGCCATCTGCTCCGGCAGCTGCGCCATCCGGGCGCCCGTCACCGCGTGGTTCCAGCTGCGGTCGGCCGCGCCGGACGCGCCGAGCAGCCGCACCGCCAGACTCCGTACCGAGGCGTCCGTACCGGTCGACCAGGAGACCTCCGGACAGTCGGCCAGCACCGAGCACGCGTCGAAACCGCGGGTGATGGAGTCCCCGACGGCCGCGATCGACGCCGGGCTCGGGTCCCAGACCGGGCCCGCCGCCGGGGTGGGCCTGCGCTCCGCCGACGCCGCCCCCTTCGTCGTCCCGCCGGACCCCGAGTCGCAGCCGGCCAGCGCCGCCGTACCGACGCAGGCCAGCGCCGCCAGCCCGGCCAGTGCGGTGCGCGAGCGGTGCCGTACGGACTGGTCGGGCATGGCCTGGTCTCCTCCTGTTCGTGCCCGACGCTCCGCCCGGTGAAGACTGAGCGAAGAAGGGCCCCGTGACCGACCGTACGTCACCCCCGCGCCCCGCGGGCGCGGTAGCTTTTCCCCGGCGCACCCGCGGTCCCCGCGGCGCCCGGCTCCACTCGGGTGGCATCCGAACATCACACCGCGTCACATACTGTCGCTTTTCCGGAGAATAACTCCCGATGCTGTTTACTGATGACAGGCCGCTGGGAAAGGCGAACCTCGTCCCACACTGGAGGTCCCGGTGACGACACGTGGAGTCCTGTACGTTCACTCCGCACCGCGCGCGCTCTGCCCCCACGTCGAGTGGGCGGTGGCGGGTGTCCTCGGTGGGCGGGTGCAACTCGACTGGATCAGACAGCCGGCCGCGCCGGGCACCTGGCGCTCCGAGTTCTCCTGGAAGGCACGCGCCGGCACGGCCTCCGAGCTGGCGTCGGCGCTGCGCGGCTGGGACCTGCTCCGTTTCGAGGTGACGGCGGAGCCCTCCCCCTCGGCGGAGGGCGAGCGCTACAGCTCGACGCCCACGCTGGGCATCTTCCACGCCGTCACCGGCATGCACGGCGACATCCTCGTCCCGGAGGACCGGCTGCGCGCGGCGCTGGCCCGCTCGGCGGGCGGGGATACGGATCTGGCGGCGGAGATCGCGGGGCTCCTCGGCAAGCCCTGGGACGACGAGCTGGAGCCCTTCCGCCACGCGGGCGAGGGCGCGCCGGTCCGCTGGCTCCACCAGGTCGTGTAGCCCACCCCTCCCCGCGTCGCCACCGCACACGACGAAGCCCGCGCCCCCACTCGGGGGACGCGGGCTTCACACGTACGCGTCAGACGCTGCGGAACGCCAGGACCACGTTGTGGCCGCCGAAGCCGAACGAGTTGTTGATCGCCGCGATCGGGCCCTCCGGGAGCGCGCGGGGCGCGTCCCGGACGATGTCCGCGTCGACCGACTCGTCGAGGTCCTCCACGTTGATCGTGGGCGGCGCCATCCGGTGGTGCAGCGCCAGCACCGTCGCCACGGTCTCGATACCGCCGGCGCCGCCGAGCAGATGACCCGTCATCGACTTCGTCGCGGAGATCGCGACATGGTCCAGGTCCTCGCCCAGCACCGCACGCAGCGCCTTGACCTCCGCGATGTCACCCTGCGGGGTGGACGTCGCGTGGGCGTTGAGGTGGGCGATCTCCGACGGCTTGAGGTCCGTCTGGTCCAGCAGGTTCTGCATGGCCGCGGCGATCCCGCGCCCCGTCGGCTCCGGCTGCGCGATGTGGTGGGCGTCGGCGGACAGCCCCTGCCCCAGCACCTCGCAGTAGACCCGCGCACCGCGCTTCGCCGCGTGCTCCGCGGACTCCAGCACGACGACACCGGCACCCTCGCCGAGGACGAAGCCGTCACGGCCCACGTCGTACGGGCGCGAGGCCTTCTCCGGCTCGTCGTTGTTCTTGGACATCGCCATCATGTTGGCGAAGGCGGCGATCGGCAGCGGGTGGATCGCCGCCTCGGTGCCACCGGCGAGGACCACATCGGCACGGCCGGTGCGGATCATCTCGACGGCGTACCCGATCGCCTCGGCACCCGACGCGCAGGCGGAGACCGGGGTGTGCACGCCCGCCTGGGCGTTCACCTCGATACCCACATTCGCGGCCGGGCCGTTGGGCATGAGCATGGGCACGGTGTGCGGGGAGACGCGGCGTACGCCCTTCTCCTTCAGCACGTCGTACTGGTCGAGCAGGGTGATCACACCGCCGATGCCGGAGGCGATGACCGAACCCAGCCGCTCGGGCTGGATCGTTTCGTCCTCACCGGCCTTGCCGGTGAAACCCGCGTCCGCCCACGCCTCGCGGGCCGCGATCAGCGCGAACTGCGCCGAGCGGTCCAGCCGGCGGGCGAGCGGGCGGGGCAGGACGTCGGCGGGATCGACGGCCGCCAGGGCCGCGATCCGGACGGGCAGTTCGGCGAAACGTTCGCCCTCGAGGGGCTTGACGCCGGAACGGCCCGCCATCAGGCCCTCCCAGGTCGATGCGGAATCGCCACCCAGCGGAGTGGTTGCGCCGATACCGGTGACGACCACGGTGCGATTGGTCGAGTTCACTGGAAAATCTTCTCCACGTGTAGGGGGTCGTGAATCAGCGGCGTCACCGCCGGGTGGCGAGACACGAACCGGCTGATCAGTCCTGGTGCTTGAGGATGTAGTCCGCGGCGTCGCCGACGGTCTTGAGGTTCTTGACGTCCTCGTCGGGAATCTTCACGTCGAAGCGCTCCTCGGCGGCGACGACGACCTCGACCATGGACAGCGAGTCGACGTCGAGGTCGTCCGTGAAGGACTTCTCCAGCTTGACGTCCTCGGCCGGGATACCGGCGATCTCGTTGACGATGTCGGCGAGACCCTTGACGATCTCTTCCTGCGTGGCGGCCATGGCGGCGCTCCTTCGATGTGTTTCTGCTGGGTTCGGGCGTCCGGGCGAATGGCCCGGTGTGCCTAGGGGAGAGTAACGACCGTCGCGGCGTAGACGAGACCCGCCCCGAAGCCGATGACGAGCGCGGTGTCGCCGCTCTTGGCCTGGCCGGTCGCCAGGAGCCGCTCCATCGCGAGCGGAATCGAAGCGGCGGAGGTGTTGCCGGTGGTCTCCACGTCGCGGGCGACCGTGACGCTCTCCGGCAGCTTGAGCGTCTTCACCATCGAGTCGATGATCCGCATGTTGGCCTGGTGCGGGATGAAGACGTCCAGGTCCTCGGGAGCGATCCCGGCCGCGTCCAGCGCCTGCTGGGCGACCTTCGCCATCTCGAAGACGGCCCAGCGGAACACCGCCTGGCCCTCCTGCGTGATGGCCGGGAACTTGATCTCGCCGCGGTCGTTGAGGGGCAGCTTCGTGACGTCGCCGACCTGGAAGTCGTTCCACGCCACGGTCTGCTTGATCGTCTCGGACTTGTCGCCCTCGGAACCCCAGACGGTCGGGCCTATGGCGGGCACCTGGGACGGGCCGACGATGACCGCGCCCGCGCCGTCGCCGAACAGGAACGCCGTCGCCCGGTCGGTGAGGTCGGTGAGGTCGCTCAGCCGCTCCACGCCGATGACGAGGACGTACTCCGCCGAGCCCTCGACGATCATGCCCTTGGCCAGGGTCAGCCCGTAGCCGAAGCCCGCGCAGCCGGCCGAGATGTCGAAGGCGGCGGGCTTGCCGGCGCCGACCTTGTGGGCGATCTCGGTCGCGATGGCCGGGGTCTGCTTGAAGTGCGAGACGGTGGAGACGATCACCGCGCCGATCTGCTCCGGGGTGATCCCGGCGTCCGCGACGGCCTTGCCGGCCGCCTCGACGGACATCGCCGACACGGTCTCCTCCTCGGAGGCCCAGTGCCGGGTCGCGATGCCGGACCGGGAGCGAATCCACTCGTCGGACGAGTCGATCGTCTCCAGGATGACCTCGTTGGGCACCACCCGGGTCGGGCGGTAGCCGCCGACGCCCATGATCCGCGCGTACGGAGCGCCCTTGCTGGGCTTGATCTTCGACATGCTCTCGGGCTCCTTACCGGGCACCCGCGTGCTCAGCGATGAGCGTGCGGGCCGCGTCGAGGTCGTCGGGTGTCTTGAGCGCGAGGGTCTGGACGCCGGGCAGCGCCCGCTTGGCCAGACCGGTGAGCGTGCCGCCGGGGCAGGCCTCGATGAGCGCGGTGACGCCGAGCGCCTTGAACGTCTCCATGCACAGGTCCCAGCGGACCGGGTTGGCGACCTGGCCGACGAGCCGGGTGATGACCTCGTGGCCGGTGGCCACGGTCTTGCCGTCGGCGTTCGAGACGTACGTCACGGACGGGTCGGAGACGTCGAGGTCACCGGCCGCCGCGCGCAGCCGCTCGACCGCGGGCGCCATGTGGTGGGTGTGGAACGCGCCGGCCACCTTGAGGGCCACCACGCGGCGCACCCCCTCCGGCTTGTCCTCGTTGAGTGCGGCGAGCTGCTCGGCGGTACCGGCGGCGACGATCTGGCCGCCCCCGTTGACGTTCGCCGGGGTCAGCCCGAGCTTCTCCAGATGCGCCACGGTGACCTCGGGGTCGCCGCCGAGCAGCGCGGCCATCCCGGTCTCGGTGACCGCCGCGGCCTCCGCCATGGCGAGGCCGCGGGTGCGGACGAAGCGGAGCGCGGCCTCGTCGCCGATGACTCCGGCGAGGGCGGCGGCGGTGATCTCACCGACACTGTGGCCGGCGACGACACCCGGCGAGGCGCGGAGCGCGGCGGCCGACAGCAGACCGGCGGCGACCAGCAGCGGCTGGGCCACCGCGGTGTCGCGGATCTCCTCCGCTTCGGCCTTGGTGCCGTAGTGGGCGAGGTCGAGCCCGATGGCCTCGGACCAGGCCGCGACGCGGTCGGTGGCGCCGGGGAGGTCGAGCCAGGGAGTCAGGAAGCCGGGCGTCTGAGCGCCTTGGCCGGGAGCGACGAGTACGAGCACCCTCACACTCTCTCTTGTGAACGGTCCGGAACACCCGTGGGGACAGGGACGAAGAACCGTAGGGGGAATTGTTGATGTCCGACAAAAGTCTAGGACTGCGTATCCCGGTCGGCCAGGCGCCCCAGGATGAGGGCGATTCGCAGAGTGAACGCCGAACGGACATCGGAAGGTGACCAGCCGGTGACGTCTGTCACACGTCGGAGCCGGTAGCGCACGGTGTTGGGATGCACGAACAGCATCCGGGCCGCACCCTCCAGGCTGCTCGCCTGCTCCAGATACACACTCAGCGTCTCCAGGAGAGCGGAGCCCGCCTCCTCCAGCGGTCTGTAGATCTCCTCCACCAACTGCTCCCGCGCGGCGGGGTCGCCCGCCATCGCGCGCTCCGGCAGCAGATCGTCCGCGAGCACCGGCCGCGGCGCGTCCTGCCACGCCCCGCACGCCTTCAGTCCGGCCGCCGCGGCCTGCGCGGACCGGGTCGCGGCCAGCAGGTCCGCCACCACCGGACCGGCCACCACCGGGCCCGCCGCGTACGGCCCGATCAGGGCCTTCGCGACCTGGAGGGGGTTGTCGCTGCCGCCCGCGATGACGACCAGCCGGTTGCCGAGCACGCCGGTCAGGACCTGGAGCTTGGCGTGCCGGGCGGCGCGCCGGATCGCCTCCACGGTCAGCTCGCTGTCCCCGTCCGGGGCGGTGCCGAGCAGGACGCAGACGTGCTCCGGCGAGTTCCAGCCGAGCGCGGCGGCCCGCGAGACGGCGCCCTCGTCGGCCTCGCCGGAGAGCACCGCGTTCACCACGAGCGACTCCAGCCGGGCGTCCCAGGCGCCCCGCGCCTCGGCGGCCTGCGCGTACACCTGGGCGGTCGCGAAGGCGATCTCGCGGGCGTAGACGAGCAGCGCCTCCCGCAGCGCGGACTCGTCGCCGGGCGCGGCCACCTCGTCGATCGCGGCCTCCATGACCTCGATCGTCGTCCGCACCATCTCGACGGTCTGCCGCAGCGTGATGGCCCGCGTCAGCTCGCGCGGCGCCGTCCCGAAGACATCGGTGGAGATCGCCTGCGGGGTCTCCGGGTGCCGGAACCACTCGGTGAACGCGGCGATACCGGCCTGGGCGACCAGGCCGATCCAGGACCGGTTCTCCGGGGGCATCGCCCGGTACCACGGCAGCGACTCGTCCATGCGGGCGATCGCGTTGGCGGCCAGCCGGCCGGAGGACTGCTCCAGCCGCTTCAGGGTCGCGGCGTGGAGATGGGCGTCGTTCGCAGCGGGCTGCTCAGGATCGGGTCGGGGCACGGAGACAAGACTGCCTTATCGGGACGCACGTGCGGAGGGCCGGGGCCGGTGGCGGGCCGGCCGGGCGCCCGCCGGGGGTCCCGAGGGCCCGGCCGGGCTACCGTGGACGCGTGATATCCGTACACCGCGCGGGCGACCGGTTCGAGGGCGGGGACGAGGCGGCCGGCATCGCGTCCCGGCACTCGTTCTCCTTCGGCACCTTCTACGACCCCGACAACCTCCGCTTCGGCCCGGTCCTCGCCTGCAACGAGGAGCGCCTCGCGCCCGGCGCGGGCTTCGAGGAACACCCGCACAGCCATACGGAGATCGTCACCTGGGTCGTCGAGGGCGAGCTGACCCACCGCGACACCGCCGGGCACGCCACGGTCGTCCGGGCCGGCGACCTCCAGCACCTCAGCGCCGCCTCCGGGGTCCGCCACGTCGAACGCAACGACGGCGACCGCCCGCTGACGTTCCTCCAGATGTGGCTGGCCCCCCTGGAGGCCGGCGGCGAGCCCGCGTACACGACCGTGCCCGGCATGACCGACGCCACCCCGTACAGGCTCCCGGCGGCCGGGGCCGTGCTCCATGTGCGGCGGCTCGACCGGGGCGGGCGCACGCCCGTGCCCGACGCGCCCAGGGCGTACCTCCACGTCGTACGCGGCACGGTGCGCGTCGGCGGGGAGGAGCTGACGGCGGGGGACGCGGCACGCGTCACCGGCGGGAGCGGCCTCGAACTGTGCGCGGTGGACCCGGCGGAGGTCCTGGTCTGGGAGCTCCCGGCCTGACCGGACGGTTCACCGCCGCCACATCGACCACATCGGCGGCCCCGCGCGAAACGTCATCTCCTCGTGGACCTCGAAGCCGTGGCGCCGGTAGAACGTGAGGTTGCGGCTGTTGCTCGACTCCAGGAACACCGGCCGCCCGTCCGCGTCCGCCCGCTCCAGCAGCCCGCCGAGGACCAGCGAGCCGCGCCCGGTGCCGCGCGCGTCGGCGTGAGTGCCGATGTACTCCACGTACCAGTGCTCCGGCCGGACCGGATGGCGGTGCTCCAGGGCGAGCAACCGCAGCGCCGTACGCGGCAGCTGCCCCCGCCCCGCGCGCAGCAGCGTGCCCGCGTTGCGCAGCAGGTAGGACACCGGCAGCTTCCACGCGCCGGGCTCCGCCCACACCGCCGCCACCGTGCGGTCCCGGTCCGTCCACACCCGGCCCGCCGGGATCTGCTGGGCCAGGTGCGCGGTGAACAGCAGCCGCAGCCGGCGGTCCCGGTCGTGCGGCATCAGCCAGGACCACACCGGGTCCTCGGCGTACGCACTGGCCAGGACGCCCGCGAGCGCGGGGGCGTCGGACGCGGTGGCGCGGACGGGGGCGTCGGTCATGGCCGGGCAGCGTAGCGGCGGCCGGGCGCCCTGGGAACGCCCGCTACCGGCCCAGTTCCGCCAGCACCGCGTCCGTGAACGCGGGCCACACCTCGGCCGCCCACGGGCCGAAGGCCCGGTCGGTGAGAGCGACGCAGGCCGCGCCCGCCGCCGGGTCGATCCAGAGGAAGGTGCCGGACTGGCCGAAGTGCCCGAAGGTCGCGGGGGAGGAGGCGGCCCCGGTCCAGTGTGGGGACTTGGAGTCGCGGATCTCGAAGCCGAGGCCCCAGTCGTTGGGGTTCTGGTGGCCGTAGCCGGGCAGGACGCCCTTGAGGCCGGGGTGGACGACGGTCTGCGCGGCGAGCACTGTGCGCGGGTCGAGCAGTCGGGGCGCCTGCACCTCGGCCGCGAAGCGTGCCAGATCGTCGACCGTGGAGACGCCGTCCCTGGCGGGGGAGCCGTCCACCGTGGTGGCGGTCATCCCGAGGGGTTCGAGGACCGCCTGGCGCACGTATTCCGGGAACGGGATGCCGGTGGCCTCGGCGATGTGGTCGCCCAGGACCTCGAAACCGGCGTTGGAGTACAGGCGCCGGTTGCCGGGCGGGGCCATCACCCGGTGCTCGTCGAAGGCGAGGCCGCTGGTGTGGGCGAGGAGGTGGCGTACGGTCGAGCCCTCCGGGCCCGCCGGCTCGTCCAGTTCCACGGCGCCCTCCTCGTACGCCACCAGCGCCGCGTAGGCGGCGATCGGTTTGGTGACGGAAGCGAGGGGGAAGCGGTGCGCGGTCGGGCCGTGCGTACCGGCGACCGTGCCGTCCGCTCGTACGACGGCCGCCGCCGCGTGGGGGACGGGCCAGTTCTCGATCATCGCCAGGCTCTGCATGCGTACGAGAGTAGATTCCTGATCCCGGTCGCCGGAAACCCGCACCCGTCGGTGCTTGCTTGGAGTGCACTCCAACGTCATAGCGTGGAGGGCATGACGGTGATGGAGACCACTTCGACACGGACCGACCTCTGCGCCTCCGGCCCCTCGGCGCACCCGCGGCCCGACGGGCAGGACCGGTACACGATCAGCGAGGTGTCGGCGTTCACCGGCCTGACCGCGCACACGCTGCGCTGGTACGAGCGGATCGGCCTCATGCCCCACGTGGACCGTTCGCACACCGGCCAGCGCCGTTTCAGCAACCGCGACCTGGACTGGCTCGCCTTCGTCACCAAGCTGCGGCTGACCGGCATGCCGGTCGCCCACATGGTCCGCTACGCGGAGCTGATACGCGAGGGCGACCACACCTTCGAGGAACGCCAGGAACTGCTGGAGGCGACCCGCCGCGACGTGCGGACGCGGATCGCGGAGCTCCAGGACACCCTGGCCGTACTGGACTACAAGATCGACTTCTACGCGGGCGCCCGGCGGGCGCCGGAAGGAACCGGTGCCTGATGACGGACGACAGGACGGACAACACGACGGACGGCAGGATCGCCACCGCGGAGCTCGGCAGGGGCGGCCCGCAGGTCGGGGTCCAGGGCCTCGGCTGCATGGGCATCAGCGAGTTCTACGGCGACACCGACGAGGTTTCGGCCCGCGAGACGCTGGAAACGGCGCTGGAGGTGGGCGTCACCCTCTTCGACACCGCCGACATCTACGGCAGCGGCGCCAACGAGACCTTCCTCGCGCCGTTCGTCGGGGCGCACCGCGACGAGATCACCCTCGCCACCAAGTTCGGCATCGAGCGGCGCGAGGCCGACCCGGACTACCGGGGCGTCAACAACCACGCCGCCTACATCCGCACGGCCGTCGAGGCCAGCCTGCGCCGGCTCGACACCGAGGTCATCGACCTCTACTACATGCACCGCCACGACCCGGCCGTCCCGTTCGCCGAGTCCGTCGGCGCCATGGCCGAGCTGGTGAAGGAGGGCAAGGTCAGGCAGCTCGGGCTCAGCGAGGTCACCGGAGCCGAACTGCGCGAGGCGTACGCCGTGCACCCCATCGCGGCCCTCCAGTCCGAGTGGTCCCTCTTCAGCCGCGACGTGGAGCGCAGCGCGGTGGCCGCCGCCGCCGACCTGGGCGTCACGGTCGTGCCGTACTCGCCGCTGGGCCGGGGCTTCCTCACCGGGTCCTTCGCGGACGCGGGCAAGGAGCTGTCGCAGGGCGACTTCCGCGCCTCGCAGCCCCGGATGACCGGCGAGAACGCGAAGGCCAACGCGGCCCTCCTGGAACCGGTCCGCACGATCGCCGCCGCGCACGGCGCGACCGCGGGACAGATCGCGCTCGCCTGGGTCCAGCAGCGCGCCCGGGTCCACGGCATCGCCGTCGTCCCGATCCCCGGCACCCGCAGGAGCCACCGCCTCCGGGAGAACGCGGCCGCCACCCGCATCACGCTCACCGACGACGAACTGGCCCTCCTCGAACCGATCGCCGGCCGGGTCGCCGGCGACCGCTACCCGGACATGAGCCTGACCGCGCTCGCCCGCGAGTAGCGCAGGGCGGGGCAGCCGGCCGGGTCGTACGTGCCCTGCTCGTACGTGCCCTGCTCGTACGTGCCCCGGTCGTACGCGTCCTGCTCGTACGCGCCCCGTGCGATCGCGGCGAACGCGCGCAGCGACTTCGTGCCCGGCGCGAAGTAGCCGGTGTGCCCCTCGGCGTCCTCGGCGGGGACGCGGCAGGCGCCGAAGGACGGTGACGCGGGGTCGGCGCCGTGGCCGAGGCCGGCGAACTCGACGTGCGGCACCTTGCCGATCCAGTCGCCGGGGTCCTTCGCCGCCCACACCCGCGCCCCGGTCCGCAGATCGGCCACGTCGTCCGCGCGCATCCCGGGCGAGCCGAGGACGACCAGGTCGGCGACGCACAGCCGGGGCGCGGCCAGACCGCAGACGACCGAACCGTAGCTGTGGCAGAACACTGCGGTGACCGGCACCCCGGCCGCCGCGAGCCCGTCCGTGAACCGGGCCAGCCGGTCGGCGCCCGCCTCCGCCAGGGTGCCGCGCGCGGCGTCGAGCCCCAGGCCCACCGGGGTGGTGTACCCGGCCCAGGCGATCACGGCGGTGCCCGGCCCGGTGCGCGCGTACAGCGACCGGGCCATGCCGGCCGGGGTGCCGTACACGTCGGTCGTCCGGTCGAAGGTGCCGGCGTCGATGTCGGAGCCCGGTACGACGACGGACACCCGCCGCGCCGTCGCCAGGTCGCCGAACACCTCCGCCACCTGGCCCCGGCCGCGCGGGTCGAACGCCAGGAAGCGGCGGTCCGGGTCTTTCGCGAGGCGGGCGAAGACCGGGTCCGGCGAGGCCGTCAGGGCAAGGGCGTTGGCCCGGTAGCGCAGTTCGACGGGCGCCCCGTCCAGATTGCCGACGACGAGCGGATGCCGGACGGCCAGCGCCTGCCGCTGCGCATCCGTCAGCCCCGCGAAGAACCGGGCCACCGCGGCCGGAGCGTCCCGTTCCGGGTCGGGCAGTTCGCGCCCCAGCAGGTGGTCGGCCCGCCAGGACGCTGTACCGGGCGGCGGGCCTGTGACGGCCTGCTGGGCGTTGCCCGACACCCAGCCCGCCGTGCCCGACACCACGGTGGTCGCCAGCGCGACCGCGACCAGGGTCCTCGCATAACGCCGCATCCGCCCCGCCCTCCCCCTCCGGCCCCACCGCCGGTCCCCGCACGCCGTGCGGCGCGACGGGAGGAAGGTAGGAGGACGACGGCCGCGCGGGCGTCACACCGGGGAGCCAACCACCGGGTCATACCGGGGTAGGGGGTGGGCGGTCCGGGGCCGCCCCGGACTGTCCCGGACTCCGGTCAGGCGCCGCCGGGGACGACGAGCCCCGCCTCGTACGCGAAGATCACCGCCTGCGCCCGGTCCCGCAGGGACAGCTTCGCCAGGACCCGCCCGATGTGCGTTTTGACGGTCTGTTCGGCGAGCACCAGCCGCCCCGCGATCTCCTGGTTCGACAGACCGCGCGCGATCAGCTCCAGGACCTCCGTCTCACGCGGGGTCAGTCCGTTGAGCCGCAGCGCGGCGCCGTTGCGGGCGGCCGGTGACGGCTGCTGCCGGGCGAAGTCCGCGATCAGACGGCGCGTCACGGACGGCGCGAGCAGTGCGTCGCCCGCCGCCACCACCCGTACCGCCGCGATCAGATCCGCCGGGGGCGCGTCCTTCAGCAGGAAGCCCGACGCCCCGGCGCGCAGCGCCTCGTACACGTAGTCGTCCACGTCGAACGTGGTCAGCATCAGCACGCGCGGCACATGGATCACGCCCGGCGGCGGGTCCAGCAGCTCGCGGGCCGCCGCGAGGCCGTCCATCTCGGGCATCCGGACGTCCATCAGGACCACGTCCGGATGCACCCGGCGGCTGACCTCGACCCCCTGGCGCCCGTCCGGCGCCTCCCCGACCACGTCGATGTCCGCCTGCGCCGACAGCAGGGCGGCGAACCCCGCCCGCACCATGGCCTGGTCGTCGACGACGATCACACGGATGGTCACTTTTCCTCCGGACCGGGGGTGTCGGCGGGCGCGGACGGGGAAAGCGGCAGCCGCGCGGCGACCCGGAACCCCCCGTCCGGCAGCGGCCCGGTGTCCAGCGTGCCGCCGGTCAACCGTACGCGCTCGCGCATCCCGATCAGACCGTGCCCCGTTCCCGCCGTCTCCAGCGGCGAAACCGGCTGCCCGGGCGGCTCGTTGACGACCAGCACCGTCACCTGCTCCCCGTCCGACGAGACCGTGACCCGGGTGCGGGCGCCCGGCGCGTGCCGCACCACGTTGGCCAGCGCCTCCTGCACGATCCGGTACGCGGACAGGTCGACGGCCGGCGGTACGTCACCCAGGTCGGCGGCCAGTGACAGTTCGGCCGGCAGCCCCGCTCGCACCGTCGACTCGACCAGCTGCTGCAAGCGGCCGATCCCCGGCTGCGGGGCCCGTTCGCCCTCCGCGCCGTCCCCGCGCAGCACCACGAGCAGCCGCCGCATCTCGGCCAGCGACTCCCGCGCGCTCGCCGCGATCGTCCCGAACTCCTCGCGCGCCGACTCGGGCAGATCCGGCAGCCGGTAGGGCGCGGAGTCCGCCTGGACGGTGATCACGGACATGTGGTGGGCGACCACGTCGTGCAGCTCGCGGGCGATCCTCGCCCGCTCCTCCAGCAGCGTGCGCCGGGCGCGTTCCGCCTCGCTGACGGTCTCCTGCTCGGCGAGCCGGCGCTGGGCGACGCGCCGCTCCCGTACCGCCGCGCCGATCACCAGCACCACGGCCCCGCACACGGGCAGGATCAGCCCGCTGCCGTTGCTGCGGTCCGGGCGGACCAGATGGAGGACCAGGCCCGCCGCGCCGGTCGCCAGCCAGACTCCGACGAGGGTGCGCCGGGGCTCGCGCAGGGCCAGCGCGAGCAGCAGGAAGAGGTAGGCGACGAGCGGCGCGGGCGGCCACGGCCACACGTCGTACTCCTGGGCCGGCCGCACCAGGATGGCCAGCGCGCCCACCACATCGGCCGGGAAGACGATCCACCAGGCACGCAGCGGCCGGTGCGCCAGCATCAGCAGCGGCACCGCCTGCACCGCGGCGAGCACGGCCGCGCCGCCGCCGGACATGCCGTACTGGTCGCGGAGGTTGACGAGGGTGACCGGCAGGATGAGCACGGTCAGGGCGACGGCGGCGGCGAACGGCAGGTACCGGGCGGGGCCGGCGGCGCGCACGGGCGCGGGGCCCGGTATCGGCTCGGTCATGGGCGGGACGGCCGCTACAGCTCGGCGAGGAGCTGCGCCTTCTTCGCGCTGAACTCCTCGTCGGTCACCAGGCCGGCCCGGTGCAGCTCACCGAGGTGATGGATGCGCTCCGCGATGTCCGCCGGGTCGCGCCGGGCGGCGGCGGTGGTGTGGGGCGCGGTGACCGGGGGCCCGGACTGCTTCCTGCGTACGGACTCCAGGACGGCCGCCGCGAAGGGCAGCGACTCGTGGACGGGGCCGTAGCCGAGCCCGAAGATCACCGCGGCGGGGTCCTGGTCGGCCCGCGCGGGCCGGGGTATCACCGGCTGTACGCCCGTCGCCGTGCCGGACCGCGGCCCGCCGCCGGACGCGGGCCCGGTGAGCCCGCCGGACGCGGGCCCCAGCGGGTCGGAGGCCTTGGGCAGCAGTCGCAGATAGCCCTCGAAGCCCTCCGGCGAGCGCCACTCGACCCCGCACAGGTCCGTGACCGGAAACGTCTGGTCGCCGGCCTTCCACTTCTCGGAGGACGCGCCTGTCCAGAACCAGCGGAAGGAGATCCGCTCGCCGTCGAAGCCCGCCCGGCCGTCGTACGCCTTGAACTGCATCGGGGCCTCGGGGGCGGCGACCAGGAAGCGGTCGGCGGGCCGGGCCGCGTCCCCGCCGAGACAGGCCCGCAGCTCGTCCGCGTAGTACTCCGCGAGGGTCTCGCGGGCGGCGGGCAGGACCAGCCGGTAGGGGTCGCAGCCGTCCTTCAACTGCCCGGCGGCGGCCTCCAGGAGGGGATCGGCGCCGGGGCGCGGCACGGCGCGCAGCACCACGGTGCCCCGCCTGCCCGGAGTCAGCGTCACCGACGACAGCGCCGCGTGCGGGATGCGGCGCTCGCGGAGGCTCTGGAGGAGTCTCGGCGTGCGGATGCCCCGTTCGTAGCGGATGAGCACGGAGTCGGTGTCGAACTCCCAGGTGGCATGAATTCCGGCCAGCACATCACCCATGGGCCTCATCGTATGCGGCACTTACCCGCCCCGTCCCCTCTCCGAAGCGACCGCTTCCGGCCATCGGAGGCGGTTTTCTCTACGCGCGTCAGGCTGGCGCGTCGGCGTACACCCCGGCGTTGCAGGAGTTGTCGGCGGACGCGCAGGTCACCGACGTGTACGCGCCCACGCCGATCGCGGCGAAGTTGTCGAGGCTCTCGGTGCCGGGCACGAAGTAGCCGCTGTGGCCGATCGCCCCGTCCGCCGAGACGACACGGGCGCCGAAGCCCCGGTCCACCGGGTCGGCGCCGTGGCCCAGGCCGCCGATCTCCAGGTTCGGCACGTCCTCGATCCAGTCGTCGCTGTCGCGCATCGCCCACACATGCGCCCGGGTGTGCAGTTCGGCGGTGTTGTCCGCCCGCATGCCGGGGCTGCCGGCCACCGCGATGTCCGCCACCCGGCCGGGCAGCCTGCTCGCGGCGACCCCGCACAGGACGGAGCCGTAGCTGTGGCAGAACAGCGAGACGGGCGCGGGGCCCGGCAGCGCCCGGACCAGCGCGTCCAGCCGGACCGCCCCGCGTTCGGCCAGGGTGCCGGTCGCGGCGTCCATCCCGATGCCCACCGGCGTGGTGTAGTCGGCCCAGGCGATCACGGCGGTGCGCACCCCGGGGTCCGCGGCGCGCTCGGCGGCGTACAGCGCTCGTGCCATGCCGACGGGCGCGGCGTTGACCTTGGCGCCGGTGCGTTCCAGGGTCAGCAGGCCGGTGTCCACGCCGGGCACGACGAGCGAGATGCGCCCGGCCCGGTCGAGGTCGCCGAAGACCTCGGCGGCCAGCCCGCGCCCGGACGGGTCGAACGCCAGGAAGTGCCGGTCCCGGCCGAGCATCGAGCGGAAGCGGTCCAGGCGCTGCTGGGCGCGGGCGCGGCCGGTGGGGGAGAGCCTGGTGTCGTGGACGCGCTCGCGTTCGACCGCGCTCGCCCGCACGATCGCCCGCCGGTTCGCCCGGTAACGGGTGGTGACCGGGGCGCCGTTGAGGTTGCCGACCACCAGCGGGTAGGTGTCGGCGAGGTGGGCGCGCTGCGCGGCGGTCAGCGTGCCGAAGAAGTGCGCCAGCTTGTACGGCGGGGCCGCGGCGTCGGGCAGCGGCCGGCCCGCTATCGATCCCTTGGCCCAGGCGGCCAGCGCGAGCGCGCGGCCGTCGGTGGAACGCTGATGGCGTACGGCGGTCCAGCCGGTGGTCGCGAGCATCACGAAGACGACCGCCAGGGCGAGCAGCGCGCGCCAGGCGGTGAGCGTGGGGGAGGAATCGAAGGAAGTCACTCCGGACCACCCTAGGAGACGCACAGGGCCGGTTCGGGAGCGGGGTGACGCACATCACCCGACTGTGCGGAATGACACGGCGATCGCCTCACGCTGCGTGCCTGGGCGGCGCTCGTGCGTGGGCGAAGCTTGTACGTGGGCGTGCTCGTACGTGGGCGTGCTCTACGGTGCGCGCCAGTCCCCGGCGAGGGCCGGGGCGAGCGCGTCGAGGTAGGTCTCGGTCAGCGTGCGGAGCGAATCCATCCCGGCGTCCCGCCCCTGGCCCCACAGTTGGCCGGCCGCCCGCATCACGCCGGAGAAGGCGGCGACCGCGACCCGGGGGCGCGGGTCGACGGCCATGTCCAGCCCCTCGCGCCCCGCGATCAGTTCGGCGATCCGGTTCTCCAGCTGGATGCCGCGGTGCAGATGGACGGCGAGCAGCGACGGGGTCGACTCGATCATCCGGTAGGCCCGCATGTGGAGTTCGACCGGGATGATGGACTCCACGGCCTCTCCGATATTGTTCCAGGCGCACAGCACGGCCTGGCGCATGGCCTCGAACGGAGCCTCGCCGGCGGGCCGTTGGCGCAGTTCGGAGAGGAAGTGCGACTCCACCATGTCCTGCACGGCGAAGACGACGGCCTCCTTGCCCGCGAAGTAGCGGAAGAAGGTGCGCTGGGAGACCTCGACCGCGTCGGTGATCTCGTCGACGGTGGTCTCCTCGTACCCGTGGGTGGTGAAGAGTTCGAGGGCGGCGACGAGCAGCGCGTCGCGGGTACGCCGCTTCTTGCGCTCGCGCAGCCCCGTCGGGAGGGCCGCGGACGGCTGCCCTTCGGTCACTGAACTGGTCCTCTTTTCCCTGCTTTGTCCAGCTCAGCCTACCTGTGAGCTACGTGACAGTTACCGAATAGTGAAATGGTTTGTCAACTGTCAGCGGCTGACACTAATCTCGCGCGTATGACTAGTCAGACCACCGTCGAAAAGGCTCCGCGGGACCCACAGGGCCCCGGTCCCGCACCGGCCGGAGGGCTGCGCGGCCACCCCTGGCTGACGCTGTTCTCCGTGGCCATCGGCGTGATGATGGTCGCGCTCGACGGCACGATCGTCGCGATCGCCAACCCCGCCATCCAGCAGGATCTCGGCGCCTCGCTCGCCGACGTCCAGTGGATAACCAACGGCTACATGCTCGCCCTCGCGGTCTCCCTGATCACCGCGGGCAAGCTGGGTGACCGCTTCGGTCACCGCCAGACCTTCCTCATCGGTGTCGTCGGCTTCGCGGCCGCCTCGGGCGCCATCGGGCTGTCCGACAGCGTCGCCCTCGTCATCACCTTCCGGGTGCTCCAGGGCCTCTTCGGCGCGCTGCTCATGCCGGCCGCGCTGGGGCTGCTGCGCGCCACGTTCCCGGCCGAGAAGCTGAACATGGCGATCGGCATCTGGGGCATGGTGATCGGCGCCTCGACCGCGGGCGGCCCGATCCTCGGCGGGGTGCTCGTCGAGCACGTCAGCTGGCAGTCCGTCTTCTTCATCAACGTGCCGGTCGGCGTGATCGCCCTGGTGCTCGGCATCCTGATCCTCAAGGACCACCGCGCCGAGAACGCGCCGCGCTCCTTCGATATCGCGGGCATCGTCCTGCTGTCCGGCGCGATGTTCTGCCTGATCTGGGCGCTGATCAAGGGCGCCGAGTGGGGCTGGGGCGACCTCCAGACGGTCGGCTACCTGGTCGGCGCGGCCGTCCTGTTCCTGGCGTTCGCGATGGTCGAGCAGCGGGTGCGGGAGCCGCTGGTCCCGCTGGGCATGTTCCGCTCCGTCCCGCTCTCCGCCGGCACGGTGCTGATGGTGCTGATGGCCTTCGCGTTCATGGGCGGCCTGTTCTTCGTCACCTTCTACCTCCAGAACGTGCACGGCATGAAGGCCGTGGACGCGGGCCTGCACCTGCTGCCGCTGACCGCGATGATGATCGTCGCCTCGCCGGTGGCGGGCGCCCTGATCACCAAGTTCGGCCCGCGCGTCCCGCTGGTGGGCGGCATGGTCTGCACCGCCGTCGCCTGCTTCGGCATGTCCCAGCTGACCGTCGGCACCAGCACGCTGACGATGTCGATCTGGTTCGCCCTGCTCGGCCTCGGCCTCGCCCCGGTCATGGTCGGTGCCACCGAGGTCATCGTCGGCAACGCCCCGATGGAGCTGTCCGGCGTCGCCGGTGGCCTCCAGCAGGCCGCGATGCAGGTCGGCGGCAGCCTCGGTACGGCGGTGCTCGGCGCGATCATGGCCTCGCGTGTCGACTCCGCGCTGCCGGGCAACTGGAAGGACGCCGGGCTGCAGCAGCTGACCCCCGAGCAGCTCGAACAGGCGTCCTCCGCCATCAAGGTCGGCATGCCGCCGGTCACCGAGAAGACCCCGCCGGAGATCGCGGGGAAGATCGTGGGCGTCGCGCACGACACGTTCGTCTCCGGCATGAGCACCGCGTTCATGGTCGCCGGAATCGTCGCGGTGATCGCCGCCCTCGTCGCCACGCTGACCAAGCGCGGCGAGAACGCGGAGGCGGGCATGGGCGGCGGCCACATCTGACGGCCGCGGCACACCCCCGCGCGCACCACACCCCCGCGCGCACCACGGCCCCGCGCGCACCACGGCCCCGCCGGAGCGATCCGGCGGGGCCGTCACCTGTACGGGTGAAACCGGCTCCGAACCCTTCCGATTACTCTCCGTAATCACGCAGGGTGGATGGCGGGAGATCCACACCGGTGGACGCTCCCCGTTACAGGTTCCATCACCACGGGGGTTCATCTCGCATGCGTACGACCTTTGCCGCGACCGCCCTGGCCGCCGTCGCCCTGATCACCACGGCCCTCTTCCCGCCCGCGACCGCCGGAGCGGCGGCGCCGGCCGCAGCCGCCGTGCCCGCCGGGGCCGCCGTGCCCGCCGCCGCGCCGGTCCGCCTCGGGGACTGCGCCAGTGGGCAGCTCTGCCTCTGGGCGAAACCGGATTTCACCGGCGCCCGCCTGACCCATGAGCTGTCCACCATCGACATCGAGAGCTGCGTGCCGCTGAAACCCGGCACCACCGCCCAGTCCCTCGCCAACCGCACCGGGCGGCCCGTCACGACCTACCAGTCCGCCGAGTGCCAGGAGACCGGCGAGTTCGAGACCTATCCGGGCGGCGGCACCTGGCTGCCCCGCTCCCCGTACCAGGTCCGCGCCTTCAAGGTGTGGGAGAACTGAACGGGCCCGGACGCGCCGCGGGGCGGCGGCACCCTTCCGGGCACCGCCGCCCCGCTCCGGACACGGCGTTACGCGTCTCCGCCCGCGGCCCCCGGATCGGCCGAGGCCACGTCCAGCAGCTCGTAGCGGTCGACCGCCGTCTTCAGCGCCGAACGGTCGATCTTCCCGTCCTTCGCCAGCTCCGTGAGCACCGCGAGCACGATCGACTGCGCGTCGATGTGGAAGAACCGCCGCGCCGCGCCCCGCGTGTCCGCGAAGCCGAAGCCGTCCGCCCCCAGCGACTGGTACGTGCCGGGCACCCAGCGGGCGATCTGGTCCGGGACCGACCGCATCCAGTCCGACACCGCCACGAACGGCCCCTGCGCCCCGGACAGCTTGCGCGTCACATACGGGACGCGCTGCTCCTCCTCCGGGTGCAGCAGGTTGTACCGCTCCACGTCCACGGCCTCGCGCCGCAGCTCGTTCCAGGAGGTCGCCGACCAGACGTCCGCCCGTACGTTCCACTCGTCCGCGAGGATGCGCTGGGCCTCCACCGCCCACGGCACCGCCACCCCGGAGGCCAGGATCTGGGCCGGGATCTCGCCCTTCTCCCCGCTCCGGTAGCGGTGGACGCCCTTGAGGATGCCCTCGACGTCCACGTCGGCCGGCTCCGCCGGGTGCTGGATCGGCTCGTTGTAGACGGTGAGGTAGTAGAAGACGTCCTCGTTCTCCTCGGGCGTCCCGCCGTACATCCGGCGCAGCCCGTCCCGGACGATGTGCGCGATCTCGTACCCGAACGCCGGGTCGTAGGCCACACAGGCCGGGTTGGTCGAGGCCAGCAGCTGCGAGTGCCCGTCGGCGTGCTGGGTGCCCTCGCCGGTCAGCGTCGTCCGGCCGGCGGTCGCGCCGAGTACGAAGCCGCGGGCGAGCTGGTCGGCCATCTGCCAGAACTGGTCGCCGGTGCGCTGGAAGCCGAACATCGAGTAGAAGACGTACACCGGGATCAGCGGCTCGCCGTGCGTGGCGTACGCCGAACCGGCGGCGATCAGCGAGGCCGTGCAGCCGGCCTCCGAGATCCCGTCGTGCAGCAGCTGACCGGTCGGCGACTCCTTGTACGCGAGCAGCAGATCGCGGTCCACCGACTCGTACTGCTGCCCGAGCGGGTTGTAGATCTTCGCGCTCGGGAAGAAGGCGTCCATCCCGAACGTGCGGTACTCGTCGGGCGCGATCAGCACGAAGCGCCTGCCGATCTCCTTGTCCCGCATGAGGTCCTTCAGGATGCGGACGAACGCCATCGTGGTGGCGATCGACTGCTGCCCCGAGCCCTTCTTCGCCGCCGCGTACGCCTGGTCGCCGGGCAGCGTCAGGGGCTTCGCACGCACCACACGGGTCGGGACGTAGCCGCCCAGACCCTTGCGGCGGTCGTGCATGTACTGGATCTCCTCCGTGTCGCGGCCGGGGTGGTAGTACGGCGGGTTGCCGTCCTCCAGCTCCTTGTCCGCGATCGGGATGTGCAGCCGGTCCCGGAAGCGCTTCAGGTCCTCGGCGGTGAGCTTCTTCATCTGGTGGGTCGCGTTGCGGCCCTCGAAGTTCGGCCCGAGGGTCCAGCCCTTGACCGTCTGCGCCAGGATCACCGTGGGCTGGCCCTTGTGGGCCTTGGCCGCCGCGTAGGCCGCGTACACCTTGCGGTGGTCGTGGCCCCCGCGCCCCAGGTGCAGGATCTGCTGGTCGGTCATGTCCTTGACCATGTCGCGCAGCCGGGGGTCGTCGCCGAAGAAGTGCTCCCGGATGTACGCGCCGGTCTCCGTCGCATACGTCTGGAACTGCCCGTCCGGCGTCGTGTTCAGCTTGTTGACCAGGATGCCCGTGCGGTCCTGAGCCAGCAGCGGGTCCCAGGACCGGTCCCAGACCAGCTTGATCACGTTCCACCCGGCGCCCCGGAACTGGGACTCCAGCTCCTGGATGATCTTGCCGTTGCCGCGCACCGGCCCGTCGAGGCGCTGGAGGTTGCAGTTGACGACGAAGGTCAGGTTGTCCAGGCCCTCGCGGGCGGCGATCGACAGCTGGCCCAGCGACTCCGGCTCGTCCATCTCGCCGTCGCCCAGGTACGCCCACACATGCGAGTCCGACGTGTCGGCGATGCCGCGCGCCTCCATGTAGCGGTTCATCCGCGCCTGGTAGATCGCGCCGAGCGGGCCGAGCCCCATCGACACCGTGGGGAACTCCCAGAAGTCCGGCATCATCCGCGGGTGCGGGTAGCTGGACAGCCCGTTCGGCGCCTTCGACTTCTCCTGGCGGAACGCGTCGAGCTGCGCCTCGCTCAACCGGTCCAGCAGATACGCGCGGGCGTAGATCCCGGGGGAGGCGTGCCCCTGGAAGAAGATCTGGTCACCGCCCCGGCCGTCGTCCTTGCCGCGGAAGAAGTGGTTGAAACCCACGTCGTACAGGGAGGCGGACGACGCGAACGTGGCGATGTGGCCGCCCACGCCGATGCCCGGCCGCTGGGCGCGCGACACCATCACGGCCGCGTTCCAGCGGGTCGCGTTGAGGATCTTGCGTTCGATCTCCTCGTCGCCGGGGAAGAACGGCTCGTCCTTCGTGGCGATCGTGTTCACGTAGTCCGTGCTGCGCATCTCCGGCACGGCGACACGCTTCTCGCGCGCTCGCTCGATGAGCCGGAGCATGAGATAGCGGGCCCGCTCACGGCCGCGCTCGTCGACGGCGGCGTCGAGGGAGTCGAGCCATTCACGGGTCTCTTCGGGATCGAAATCCGGGACCTGACTCGGAAGGCCGCCAATGATGATCGGGTTGCGATCTGATCCGGAAGCCACGCTGTTCCTTCGCTGTTCGGTGCTGCGCTTCGGGGTCTGCTGCGGGAGTCCTGCCCCCGGCCGTATCGATGTGTACGCCTTCCCCATCGTGTACCGCTGGAACGCTTACGTCATCTCTACCGAGAGGTAACCGCGCACGCGTTCCGGACCCGGCCCGGCCGGGGCGGATGGACCGCCGCCGAGTGGGTATCGGTGCAGCAGAAGGTGTCGGGACAGGAGGGACAGTCGGGATGACCGAGGACGGACCGTAACCATACGCCCAAGGCGTCCAAGTGTTCCCAAACACGGCTCGACTCCGGATGCCGACGCGAAACGGCATAAGCTGTCCATGGACGTAGGTCGCACAGGGAGTGGAGAAAGCACGCGGGCCCTCGTGGAGGACCGCCGACAGGACGGCGACGTGGGAGGAATCGTCACCGTTTAGGCGGTCTCGTACGCTGGGTACTTGCGCGATCCGCCGCTCCCGTGTGGACTACGGCCAGCGCCCCGCGCACGCGCGTGGCTGAAGCATTTTCCGAAACATGATCAGGAGGCAACCCGTGAGCGCGACCGCGGACCACGCGGAGGAGCGGACCAACCCGGCGACACGCCTGGGGTTCGAGCCCGGACAGGTGGTCCAGGAGATCGGCTACGACGACGACGTCGAGCATGAGCTCCGTGAGGGCATTGAGGCCATTACCGGCCAGGACCTCGTCGACGAGGAGTACGACGACATCGCCGACGTCGTCCTGCTCTGGTTCCGCGACGAGGACGGCGACCTTACGGACGCGCTGGTGGATGCCATTGGTCTGATCGACGAGGGCGGCGAGATCTGGCTGATGACGCCGAAGACCGGCCGCGACGGATACGTCGAGCCGAGCGACATCAACGAGGCCTCGCAGACCGCCGGTCTCACCCAGACCAAGAGCGTCAACGCGGCCAAGGACTGGTCGGGAAGCCGACTCGTCACGCCCAAAGCGGCCAAGGCCAAGCGCTGACCGCTCCGACCACTGAAGGCCCCCGACAGGCATCGCGCCGGCCGGGGGTCTTCGTGCGTCCCGCTTTACCGGGTGCCGCACGGGCGGCTTCCTCCTCTGCGTAGGGTGGGGGTCACCCGGACAGCCCAGCCCGGTGAAGTAGCGAAGGGACGCGTTTCCATGGCGATCGAGGTCGGCACCCAGGCCCCGGATTTCGAGCTGAAGGACAACCACGGCCGGACCGTGAAGCTCTCCGACTTCCGCGGTGAGAAGAACGTGGTGCTGCTGTTCTACCCGTTCGCCTTCACCGGCGTCTGCACGGGCGAGCTGTGCGCGCTCCGCGACGAGCTGCCCACGTTCGAGAACGACGACACGCAGCTGCTCGCCGTCTCCAACGACTCCATCCACACCCTGCGCGTCTTCGCCGAGCAGGAGGGCCTGGAGTACCCGCTGCTGTCGGACTTCTGGCCGCACGGCGAGACCTCGCGGGCGTACGGCGTCTTCGACGAGGAGAAGGGCTGCGCCGTGCGCGGCACCTTCATCATCGACAAGGAGGGCGTGGTGCGCTGGACGGTCGTCAACGGGCTGCCCGACGCGCGCGACCTCAACGACTACGTCAAGGCGCTCGGCGCGCTCTGAAAACCGGTTCGGGAGTGGACCGCGGACCGGAGACCCGAGGCCCGAATGCCTGTTGAGGCCGGGAACCGGTCACTAGGATCCACTCGTTGATCCGATGTCAACACGACGTGGAGGCGCCGGCACCGGCCGGCCCCCAAGAAACCAATGGGAGGACTCGTGGGAGTCAGCCTCAGCAAGGGCGGCAACGTCTCGCTGACCAAGGCCGCGCCCAACCTGACCGCGGTCATCGTGGGTCTCGGCTGGGACGCCCGTACCACCACCGGCGGGGACTTCGACCTCGACGCCAGTGCTCTGCTGACGAACGCCGAGGGCAAGGTCGCCAACGACGGCAACTTCGTCTTCTTCAACAACCTCAAGAGCCCCGACGGCTCCGTCGAGCACACCGGTGACAACCTCACCGGTGAGGGCGAGGGCGACGACGAGGTCATCAACGTCAACCTGGCCACGGTGCCGGCCGACGTCGACAAGATCGTCTTCCCGGTCTCGATCTACGAGGCCGAGTCCCGCCAGCAGAGCTTCGGCCAGGTCCGCAACGCGTACATCCGCGTCGTCAACCAGGCCGACAACAGCGAGCTCGCCCGCTACGACCTGTCCGAGGACGCCTCGACCGAAACCGCCATGGTCTTCGGCGAGCTGTACCGCAACGGCGCGGAGTGGAAGTTCCGGGCCATCGGCCAGGGCTACGCCTCCGGTCTGCGCGGCATCGCGCAGGACTTCGGCGTCAACGTCTGAGTCGCCCTGGGGCCCCGGCCCCGGCATCAGCATCCGTCCGGCGCCGCACCACGTGCGGCGCCGGACGCGCAGGGCGGACGGAGCCGCCGGCCGAACACGTGCGGCCGGCGGCTCCGTCCGGTACAAAAGACGGTTCACAAACTCGGGGAGGACACACCATGGGCGTCACGCTCGCCAAGGGAGGCAATGTCTCCCTCTCCAAGGCCGCACCCAATCTCACCCAGGTGCTGGTCGGTCTCGGCTGGGACGCACGATCCACGACCGGGGCCGACTTCGACCTCGACGCCAGCGCGCTGCTGTGCCAGTCGGGCCGGGTGCTCGGCGACGAATGGTTCGTGTTCTACAACAACCTCACGAGCCCCGACGGTTCCGTGGAGCACACCGGTGACAACCTCACGGGTGAGGGCGAGGGCGACGACGAGTCGATCATCGTGCACCTCACGCAGGTGCCGGCCCACTGCGACAAGATCGTCTTCCCGGTCTCGATCCACGAGGCCGACAACCGCGGCCAGACGTTCGGCCAGGTCAGCAACGCGTTCATCCGCGTCGTCAATCAGGCCGACGGCCAGGAGCTGGCGCGGTACGACCTCAGCGAGGACGCCTCGACGGAAACCGCGATGATCTTCGGCGAGCTCTACCGCTACAACGGCGAGTGGAAGTTCCGTGCAGTTGGTCAGGGGTACGCGTCGGGGCTGCGCGGCATCGCTCTAGACTTCGGGGTCAACGTTTCGTAAAGCCGCGCACGGCGCGGGGGAGCCCCGTGCACATCGGGGGAGACCCGTTACATACATGATGGGGTAGCCAGTGCTTCTGAAAACCTTCGGGTGGTCGTTCGCGATCACCGTGGCCGGTCTTGTGGCCGCATTCTTCTACGGGGGGTGGGAAGCCTTCGGTGTGGTGGCGATCCTGTCCGTCCTGGAGATCTCGCTGTCGTTCGACAACGCGGTGGTCAACGCCGGAATCCTGAAGAAGATGTCTGCCTTCTGGCAGAAGATCTTCCTCACGATCGGCGTCCTGATCGCGGTCTTCGGTATGCGGCTGGTCTTCCCCGTCGTGATCGTGGCTGTTACGGCGAGCCTGAACCCGATCGATGCGATCGACCTGTCGTTCAACGACCCGGACCAGTACAAGCAGCTGGTCACGGACGCCCACCCGGCGATCGCCGCCTTCGGTGGCATGTTCCTGCTGATGATCTTCCTCGACTTCATCTTCGAGGAGCGCGACATCCAGTGGCTGCGCTGGATCGAGCGCCCGCTCGCCAAGCTCGGCAAGGTCGACATGCTGTCGGTCTGCGTCGCGCTGATCGTTCTGCTGATCGCCTCCCTGACCGTCGCCACGCACGCCCACCAGCACGGCGGCGGCCACGCGGACAAGGCGGCGACCGTCCTGCTCTCCGGCGTCGCGGGTCTGATCACGTATCTGATCGTCGGCGGGCTCTCCGGCTACTTCGAGGACAAACTCGAAGAGGAGGAGGAGCGCGAGCACGAGGCGGAGGAAGAGGCCAAGCGCAGCGGCAAGAAGGTCTCGGCCATCGCCCTCACCGGCAAGGCCGCGTTCTTCATGTTCCTCTACCTGGAAGTGCTCGACGCCTCCTTCTCGTTCGACGGCGTGATCGGCGCCTTCGCCATCACCAACGAGATCGTGCTCATGGCCCTCGGCCTCGGCGTCGGCGCCATGTACGTCCGTTCGCTCACGGTCTACCTGGTCCGCCAGGGCACCCTGGACGACTACGTCTACCTGGAGCACGGCGCGCACTACGCGATCGGCGCGCTGGCCGTCCTGCTGCTCGTCACCATCCAGTACGAGATCAACGAGATCATCACCGGTCTGATCGGTGTCGTCCTGATCGCCTGGTCCTTCTGGTCCTCGGTCCGCCGCAACAAGGCGCTGGAGGCGGAGGAAGGCAGCACCGAAGTGACCGCCGGGGTGTGACCCGGTAGGTATGGAGGGAACGCTCTCTGCGGGGCGGCTCGTACGGCAACGGCTCCGGGACACCCCGGAGACGGCCCGGAGCCGCCCCGCGGTGGTGCGTGCGCCGTATGCGCCGCATGCGACGGGTGAGGGACCGAGAAAAAGGGGCGGGGTCGGGGATGGCGTTCTGGGACAGCCTGTGGCCGGGGCGGGACACACGATTCGAAGCGGGCAGCGCGGCCACCAACTCCATCGTGCTGACCCGGCGGCACGCCACGGTCTCACTGACCAAGCAGGGAGCGCTCAGCGGCAACCTCCGGGTCAACCTCTCCTGGCGCATGCGCACCTCGGACATCGGGGGCCGCTCCCGCCAGAGCGGCCGGCTGCTGCACCCGCTGAAGCTGTTCCAGCCGGAGGCCGTCCAGGCGCATACCCAGGGCATGGTCAACGTCGACCTGGACCTGGGCTGCATGTACGAGCTGGCGGACGGCACCAAGGGCGTGGTGCAGCCGCTGGGCAACCTGCTCGGCGATCTGAACGGGCCGCCATACATCAGGCTCAGCGGCGACGACCGCTTCGGCGCCCCCTCCGGCGAGACCCTCTACGTCAACATCGATCAGCGCGAGCACATCAAGCGGCTGATGTGCTTCGTCTACATCTACGACCAGACGCCCGCCTTCGACCGCACGCACGCCAAGGTGACCCTCTATCCCGGCAACGGGCCCAGCATCGAGATCGAGCTGGACGAGCGCGCCCCGCAGGCCCGCTCCTGCGCGGTGTTCACGCTGGAGAACGTCAAGGACGAGCTGATCGTGCGGCGCGAGGTGAAGTTCGTCTACGGCTTCCAGTCCGAGCTGGACCGGATGTACGGCTTCGGCATGCAGTGGGGCCGCGGCTACAAGACCCGCACCTGAGCGTGTCCCGTCGCCGCGTGCCGCTCTCAGGGCCGTATGAACTGCGGGCCCTGCGGGGGCAGCGTGAAGTTCGGGTCGGGCGCAGGCGCGGCCGCCGGGGCGGGCTGCGGATAGCCGTAGGCGGGCTGCGGCGAGGCCGGCTGGGGATAGCCGTACGAGGGCTGCGGCGCCGGGGCCGCGGCGGGCTGCGGATAGCCGTACGAGGGCTGCTGGTGCAGCACGGTGGCCTGCGAGTCGGGCGCGGGCGCCGGAGCCGGCGGGAACGCGGGAGCGGGCGGCGCCTGGTCCGGCCGGTACTGCGGCTCGGGCTGCGCGGGGGCCTGGGGCTGCGGCTCGGGCTCCGCCTCGTCGACCGAGATGCCGAACGCGGTCGCCAGGCCGATGAGACCGGTCGGATAGCCCTGCCCGACCGCCCGGAACTTCCAGCCGTCCCCGCGCCGGTACAGCTCGCCGCAGATGATCGCGGTCTCCTCGCCGGTCTCCGCGCGCACGTCGAACACGGCGAGCGGTTCGCCGCCGGCCGCCGCCGCGTCGTAGATGAGGATGCGCAGATCGCGTACGTGCTCGAAGGCGGCCCCGTCCGAGGACGCGGCGATGACGACCTGGTCGACCGACGGGTCGAGGGCGTTCAGATCGGCCTCGATGGTGTCCGTCAGGCCCTCCGGCAGACTGCGCTTGGGCAGCCTGCGCACCAGGCCCGACGGATGGCGCGGCTGGTTGTAGAAGACGAAGTCCTCGTCCGAGCGCACGCGTCCGCCGGCGCCGAGCAGCAGGGCCGAGGCGTCCACGTCGGGCACCCCGGCGCCCGGCGTCCAGCGCAGCACGGCCCGTACGGCCATGGCGTCGAGGGGGACGTTCGAGCCTTTCACCATCGCGTGCGTCATGCCGGTCATCCTGCCTGCTGGCCGCCCGCGCGGACAACGCGGGGGGCGTGGTGTCCCTTCCGGCAGCCGGTCGGATTCACCCGCTCCGCCCCCCTCGAAAGCAGTACGAAAGGGGTACGACACCCGGAATTCACCTCAGCTGGGAACTGCCGACACCCGTTCGTACGTACTATTACCGGCCACACGTTGTCCGATCGGTCAGAGAGTACGGGGGGAATTGCATGCGTCATTTCGGTCATATTGCAGCTGCTGCGAAGGACGGGCTCTTCTTCCAGGAGCCCTGTGAGTTCGACCGGGACTCACCGGGCCCCCTGCTCTCCGCCGCGCTGGGCGCCACGCTCTACAGTCCCGCCACCCGCCCCCGGCTCGCCGACGACATCGTCAAGCTCGCCGGGCGCGGAGTCGTCTCGATGGTGTTGTGCCTGGAGGACTCCATCGACGACTCCGAGGTCCCCGGAGCCGAGGAGAACCTGGTCCGGCAGTTCGCCGACCTCGACACACGCCCCGCCGCGCTGCCGCTGCTGTTCATCCGGGTCCGCGAACCGGAACAGATCACCGATCTGGTGGGCCGCCTCGGCGCGTCGGTCCGGCTGCTGTCCGGATTCGTACTGCCCAAGTTCACCCGCGAACGCGGGACGCCCTTCATGGACGCCCTGACCAAGGCCGAGGCGAGCGCCGGACGCCGGCTCTTCGCCATGCCCGTCCTCGAATCGCCCGAACTGCTCCACCTGGAGACCCGCACCGACACCCTCCGGGGCATCGCCGAGATCATCACCGCCCACCGCGACCGCGTGCTCGCGCTGCGCCTCGGCGTCACCGACTTCTGCTCCGCCTACGGACTGCGGCGCTCCCCGGACATGACGGCGTACGACGTGGGGATCGTCGCCCACGTCATCGCCGACGTCGTCAACATGCTGGGCCGCGCCGACGGGACGGGCTTCACGGTCACCGGACCCGTCTGGGAGTACTTCCCCCGCCAGGAGCGCATGTTCAAGCCGCAGCTGCGCAGCAGCCCCTTCCAGCAGAACCGGGCCGAGTCGCTGCGCACCGCGCTCATCGCCCACGACCTGGACGGGCTCCTGCGCGAGATCGAGCTGGACCGGGCCAACGGCCTCCTCGGCAAGACCTGCATCCACCCCTCCCACGTCGCCCCCGTGCACGCGCTGTCCGTGGTCAGCCACGAGGAGTACAGCGATGCCCGCGACATCCTGCGGCCCGAGAGCAACGGCGGCGGAGTGCTGCGCTCCGCCTACACCAACAAGATGAACGAGGTGAAGCCCCACCGGGCCTGGGCGGAGCGCACGCTGCTGCGCGCCGAGGTCTTCGGCGTGGCCCGGGAGGACATCGGCTTCGTGGACCTGCTGACGGCCTGCCTCGCGGAGTGACCGCAACCGGCGGCAGGATCGGGTACGGACGGGCCGGGCGGTTGCTCCGGCCCGGCGGACGAACGGAAAGAGAAGCGAACGTGGTGTGGTCGGGTAGCTGGGTGGCGGAGCGACTGGGCGTCGGGCTGGTGGGCGACGGGGAACTGCGCGAGCTGCTGGGCCTGGCCCTGCGGCGCAACCCCAAGCGGGCGCACCTGCTCGTGTCCAACGTCCTCGGCAAGCACGTCCCGCAGCGCCCCTCCGTCGTGTACGCCGCCGGCGTCGAGCTGGGCCGCCGGGTCCGCGCCCTCCTCGGCGAGGACGGCGCGCGCCGGGCGGTCGTCCTCGGTTACGCGGAGACCGCCACCGGCCTCGGGCACTCCGTCGCGGACGGCCTCGGCGACGCCCCCTACCTCCACTCCACCCGCAGGCCGGTGCCCGGCGTGGCCCGGGCGGGCGGCTTCGAGGAATCCCACTCGCACGCCACCTCGCATCTGCTGCTCCCGGAGGACCCCCGGCTGCTGGCGGCGGACCGGCACGGCGGGGAGGGCTCGGCGCTGGTGCTCGTGGACGACGAGTTCTCCACCGGCAACACCGTCCTCAACACCATCCGCGCCCTGCACGAGCGCTACCCCCGCGACCGCTACGTGATCGTCGCCCTGGTGGACATGCGCTCACCGGCCGACCGGGGCCGGCTCGCGGAGTTCGCGGCGGAGATCGGCGCCCGCGTGGACCTCGTGGCCCGCACCACCGGCACGGTCACGCTCCCGGACGGCGTCCTGGAGAAGGGGCAGGCGCTGGTGGCGGAACGCGAGGCCGCCGCCGACCCGGGCACCGCCGACGGAGCCGCCCCCGCCCCGCGCCCCCACACCCGCATCGACCTTCCCTGGCCCGCCGGCGTCCCGGACGGCGGCCGGCACGGCTTCACCCGCGCCCACCGCGCCCTCCTGGAGCCCGCCCTGCCCGCCCTGGCGGATCGCGTCGCCGAGGCCCTCGGCGACACCCCCCGCCGTGTCCTCGTCCTCGGCTCCGAGGAGCTGATGTACGCGCCGCTGCGCCTGGCCACCGCCCTGGAGGAGCGCACCGACGCCGAGATCCGCTCCTCCACCACGACCCGCTCCCCGGTCCTGGCCGTGGACGACCCCGGCTACGCGATACGCACCCGGATCGTCTTCCCCGCCCACGACGACCCGGCCGACGGCCCCGGTGACCGCTACGCGTACAACGTGGCCGGCGCCGGCTTCGACGCCGTGGTCGTCGTCGTCGACTCGACCGCCGACACCCCGGCGCTGCACGCCCCCGGCGGCCTGCTCGACCGGCTCGCTCCGCACACCGCGCACGTCCTGCTCGCGGTGATCCCCTCGTACGTACCCGTGGCGACAGCCTCCGAATGCCAGGAAGAAGCCTTGATGCAGCTCCCCGAACCCCTGCGCGGCCCCGCGTTCTCCTCGTACGCGCCGGACGAGGTCGGGTGGCTGCTCCAGGACCTCTCGGAGACCCGGCTCGAAGCGCCCACGGAGGAGCGCGAGGAGGCGATACAGAGCGGGGGCGCGCACTACGCGGAGTCGCTCCCCATCGAGTACCAGCCCTCCGCCGAGTACCAGCGGCTGTTCAAGGAGGCCCTCGACCTGTCGGCCGCCCGCATCGCCCGCGCCGTGGGCACGGTGACCGAGACGGTGCTCGCCGAGCGCGGCCCGCGCCCCGTCCTCGTCTCGCTCGCCCGCGCCGGTACGCCCGTCGGCGTGCTGATGCGCCGCTGGGCCCAGCAACGCCGTGGCGTCGAACTGCCCCACTACGCCGTCTCCATCGTGCGCGGACGAGGCATCGACGCCAACGCGCTGCGCTGGCTGGCCGCCCGGCACGACCCGGCCGACGTCGTCTTCGTGGACGGCTGGACCGGCAAGGGCGCCATCACCCGCGAACTGGCCGCCGCGATCGTCGAGTTCGAGAAGGCCGGGGGAGTGGAGGGCTTCAACCCGGAGATCGCGGTGCTGGCCGACCCCGGCGGCTGCGTGCGGACGTACGGCACCCGCGAGGACTTCCTCATCCCCTCCGCCTGCCTCAACTCCACCGTCTCCGGGCTCATCTCCCGTACCGTCCTGCGCGCCGACCTCGTCGGGCCGCACGACTTCCACGGCGCGAAGTTCTACCGCGAACTGGCCGGTTCGGACGTCTCCGGCCTCTTCCTCGACACCGTCGCCGCGCGCTTCGCCGAGGTCGCGGACGCCGTGGACGCCGAGGTGAAGGAACTGCTCACCGCGGACCGGGCCCCCACCTGGGAGGGCTGGGCCGCCGTGGAGCGCATCAGCGAGGAGTACGGCATCCACGACGTCAACCTGGTGAAGCCGGGCGTCGGCGAGACCACACGCGTTCTGCTGCGCCGCGTCCCGTGGAAGATCCTCGCGCGGCGCGGAGCCGGCCCGGACCTGGACCACATCAGGCTGCTGGCCGCGCAGCGCGGCGTACCGGTCGAGGAGGTCGACTCGCTCCCGTACACCTGTGTCGGACTCATCCACCCCGCATACACACGAGGGGCCACGGGCGCCGACGGCAAGGCGGTGGAGACCGCGTGACGGCCTCCCCGGTCACCCTGATCGCCAGCGATCTCGACCGCACCCTGATCTACTCGACCGCCGCCCTCAACCTCACCATGGAGGACGTACAGGCGCCCCGGCTGCTGTGCGTCGAGGTCTACGGACACAAGCCCCTCTCGTACGTCACCGAGACCGCCGCCGGCCTCCTCACCGACCTGACGGACGCCGAGTCCACGGTCTTCGTCCCCACCACCACCCGCACCCGCGAGCAGTACCACCGCATCCAGCTGCCCGGAAACCCGGCCGAGTTCGCGATCTGCGCCAACGGCGGCCACATCCTGGTGGACGGCGAGTCCGACCCGGACTGGCAGCGGACCGTCGCCCGCCGGCTCTCCGACGAGTGCGCCCCGCTGGAGGAGGTCCGCGCCCATCTCGTCGCCACCGCCGACCCGGCCTGGCTGCTGAAGGAACGCGTCGCCGAGGACCTGTTCGCCTATCTCGTCGTCGACCGCGCCGAACTGCCCCCGGAGTGGATGAAGGAGCTGGCCGACTGGGCGGAGCCGCGCGGCTGGACCGTGTCCCTCCAGGGCCGCAAGATATACGTCGTGCCGCGGCCGCTCACCAAGAGCGCCGCCATGCGTGAGGTCGCCCGCCGCACCGGCGCGACACGCACCCTCGCCGCCGGCGACTCGCTCCTCGACGCGGACCTGCTGCTCGCCGCCGACGAGGGCTGGCGCCCCGGTCACGGCGAACTCGCCGACGCCGGCTGGACCGCACCGCACGTCGAGGCCACCGCCGAACGGGGCGTGGCGGCGGGCGAGGAGATCCTGCGCCGCTTCCTGCGGGCATCGGGCGCCTGACGGGACACGGCGGGGCGGGCGACATGCACGGGAGGCGTGCGACGGCGGAGAGGTGTGTGCGATAACGGAGAGGTGGGCGCGACGAGCGAGGGGCGTGTGCGATGACCGAGGGGCGTGTGCGATGACCAAGGGAAACTCCACCGAGATCACCGACGAGCTGTACGCGTACATGCTGGCGCACAATCCGCCGCTGGACGCCGTCCAGCGCGAGCTCGTCGAGACCACCTACGCCCGGCTGCCCGAACACGCGGGCATGCAGTCCGCCGAGGAGCAGGGCCCGCTGCTCGCCTTCCTCGTCCGGCTGACCGGCGCCCGGCACATCGTGGAGGTCGGCACCTTCACCGGCTTCTCCGCCCTGGCGATGGCCCGGGCGCTGCCGGAGGACGGGCGGCTGATCGCCTGCGACATCTCGGAGGAGTGGACGGCGTACGGCCGCGAGGCGTGGGCGAAGGCGGGCGTCGCCGACCGCATCGACCTGCGCATCGCACCCGCCCTGGACACCCTGCGCGCGATGCCCGGAGAACCCCACATCGACTTCGCCTACCTGGACGCGGACAAGGGCAACTACATCGCGTACTGGGAGGAACTGGTGCCGAGGATGCGCCCGGGCGGGGTCATCACCACGGACAACGTCCTCTTCCACGGCCAGGTGACGGAGCCTGCCGCGACGGGCGCGGCGAAGGCCATCCGGGAGTTCAACGACCATGTGTCGGCGGACGCCCGGATGGACAGCGTGCTGCTCACGGTGTCGGACGGCCTGACACTGTCCCGCAAACGCTGAACCCTTCGTCAGCCGCAGCAGCCCCCGCCGCAGCAGCCGCCCCCACCGCCCCCGCCCCCGGCGGCGGGCGCGGTACGGGAGCCGCCCACGGCGACGGCGGAGAGCAGCTTCACCGTGTCCTCGTGCCCGGCGGGGCAGGAGGCCGGCGCGGAGGACTCGGCCATGGGCCGGCTCAGCTCGAAGGTGTCCCCACAGGAACGGCAGCGGTATTCGTAACGAGGCATGACGCCAGGCTAGCGGCAGCGGGCGGACACGTCAGTGGCTGCCCGCGCCCCGCTCCTCGCGGATGTCGGCCACGACGTCCGCCACGGTCCGGCGCAGGGACTCCGTCACGGTCAGGAAGTGCCAGTAGTCCGGGTGGCGGTTCTCCAGCGCCGTGACGGCCTGGTCGAGACGGGACACCGCGTCGTCCAGCGGACGGGCGTGCCGCGGCTCGGGGGTGTGCCGGCCGGCCATGGCGAGCCGCTGGGCGTCGCGGATGGCGAACCGGGTGCGCTCGATCTCCCGCTGCGGGTCCTTGGCGACCTCGTCGAGCCGGCGCAGCCGGTCACCGGCGGCGGACACCGCCTCGTCCGTCGCGTTGAGCAGCGCGCGCACGGTGCTCAGCCGGGACGTGGCATCCGCCCAGCGCTGCTCCTCGCGGGCCAGCGCGGCCTCCTTGAGCTTCTCCTCGGCCCGGCGCACATTGACCTCGGCCTGCTCCGGCACCGGCTGGAGGTCCTGCCAGCAGGCGGCGGAGAACCGCCGCCGCAACTCGCTGAGCACGGGCTCGACGGACGCGGACCGGGTCGTCAGGGCCTGGGCACGGGTGCGCAGGGTCACCAGGCGGCGGTCGATCTCGGCGGCGCGCTCCGGCAGCTTCTGTGCCTCGGCCCGCACGGCCTCGGCGTCGCGCAGCACCCGGTCGGCGCGCTGGAGGGTCTCGGGCACGCCGTGGCGCCCCGCGCCCTGGTTGAGCTTGGTCAGCTCGGGGGCCAGCGCGGCGAGCCGGGCGGCCAGGTCGTCGGCGCGCAGCCCGGACGCCCGCACCGCGTCCAGGGCGTTGCTCGCGCCGAGGAGCGCCTGCCGGGCCCGCTCGACGGCGGGGGCCAGTCGGGCGAGCTGGGTCTCGGCGCTCCCGAGCAGCGGGCCGAGACCGGCGCCGAACCGGTCCAGCTCGCCCTTGACCCGTACCAGCTGCTCCTTCGCCGAGGTCAGCTCGGCGCGCGCCCGCGAGGCGACGGACGGGTCCAGATCGTCCCGGTCGAGGTCGTGGGCGTCGACGGCGGTGATGTAGGCGTGGCTCGCCTCGTCGATGCGCCGCCCGAGCGCGGCGAAGTCGTCGACGGCCTTGCGGGCGGCCGGTGAACTGTCGACGGCCGTGATCGTCTCTATGGAGATCCGGAGGTCCCGCTGGGCGGTGTCCAGCTCGTAGAACGCCTCGGCGGCCGCGTCCTTCGCCGCCTGCGCCTCGGCGCGCTGCCCGCCGCCCCGGCCCCCGAACCAACGCCGCGTACCGCCGCCGGTGACGGCGAGGGGGAGGGCGGCGAGGAGGGGGAGCGGCGCGAGGACGAGGAAGCAGACGTCACGGAGAGCCTGCCCGGTCGCAGGACGCCGACTCCGCCCCCGGACCGCCCGGACGACTGCCGCCTGCGGTCCCGCGTGTGTCGCCGTCACATGCCTCTCCCGTGCCGTTCCAGCCTGCCCGATACATTCTCCCACCAGTAAGGACGAACACACGGGCCGGATAGTTCACGGCGTACGGGGCGGTCGTGCGGGCTCCTGGATTTCGGGGCCGGACGGCTCAGCTTCCGTGGCGGACGGCGACGCCGCCGTTGTCGCTGCGGGCCTTCACCACGTGCGCACTCGTGTTGCTGCGCGGCACCTCGACGGAGACGTGCCCGTTGTCGGAGGACGCGCTCACGGCGTACGTGGTCGAGCCCGGGGGCAGGCTGATGGCGATGCGCCCGTTGTCGCTCACGGTGTCCACGAGGTCGGGGACGCGGTCGAGATCGAGGTCCACGGACCCGTTGTCGGACCGGGCCACCAGGGACCGGGACGAGATCCGCTCGCCGCGGATGGCCCCGTTGTCGCTCTTCAGGTCCAGCGGCCCGCTGACGTCCTTGACGACGACGCCGCCGTTGTCGGAGGACAGCTTCAGGGCCGTGGTGAACTTGGAGGCGGTGACCTTCCCGTTGTCCGCGTCCACGGTGAGCGCGAGCCCGCGCGGCACCTTGATCTGATGCCGCGCCTCGCAGTCGCTGATCATCGCCTTGCAGTTCACCCGGAGCGTGAGGGTGTCGCCCTCCAGCCTCCACACGGGGTCCGGCCCGCTCCCGAGGACCACCCAGCCGTCCACCCTCCGGGTCACCTCGATCTCGTCCACATCGGCGGGGACGACCTCCACCACGGAGTTCTCCGCGTCGATGGTCAGCGCCTTCCCGTCGTACGCGAACGACTTGTGCTCGACGGGTGCGTCGTCCACGTCCGTGCTCCCGCACCCGGTGAGCGCGGCGACGAGCAGAGCGGCGCCCCCGGCGGCCAGAAGTGCGTGGCGATTGCGGATGGTCATGTGATCAGGTCCCCCTGGGCCGGCTCTGCGATGTGCCTCTTGCGATGTCCTTACGGTAGGCAGCGGCACCCCGCCCCCACGATCCGGACGGCTACCGTGTCCGGGGTGGGGCTATCCCCCGTACGCCCCGCCCAACCCCGCCCGAACCGATTGTCGACATGCGCCGAAGGCCATGTACCCTGTTCCTTCGTCCACGGGTGCGTAGCTCAGGGGTAGAGCGCTGCTCTTACAAAGCAGATGTCGGCGGTTCGAAACCGTCCGCGCCCACCAGCAGGTTGAACGACGAAGGCCCAGGTCACCGGTACTGAACCGGGAGCCTGGGCCTTGTTCGTTCCCTGGCCGCGAGGGCGGGGGGAGAGGCGCCGTGCCACATACGTGCCAGATGCCTCGCCGGGTTCGGCAGGCCGGGCCTTCCTGATCTGCCGATCAATCGCTGACGGAGCACCGGCACGGCGGAAGAGGCCTGAGCCCGTTTCCCGGGGCGTGTGCTGTCGGCGTGCTGCCGTCCGCCGCGGTTGCGCCTTCCCGCTTTGCGTCGAGCGCTGGAAGCATTCCAGGGTCCGGCGACGAAGGGGGCAGGATGGTTCAGTCGAAGTGCGGTGCTCCTACCCAGAGCGGGGGCCGCTGCCAGAACAAGGCGATGACGGGTACCTCTCGGTGCTCCAAGCACCAGGGGCCGTGGTCGCCGTACGGCGTCGAGCAGCGGAAGAAGAAGGAAGCCGAAGCCAGGATGAAGAAGCTTCGGAAGAAGCGGTAGCGGGCCGTCGAGTGCGGCCGGCTGACATCCAAAACTGACATCAACGGTGGCGGATGACAGCGGTCGCTCGTGTGCTGTCGTGGTGGTGACCAGCGATTCGCTCTTGATGAAGGTGTCCCGCACGGGCTTACAAAGTAGATGTCGGCGGTTCGAGGCCGTCCGTGTCCGCCGGCACAGAGGCCCCCGGCCGATCATGGCTGGGGGTTCTTGGGGTACGGGGTTTGTCTGCTCTGGTGCTGGAATGTGCGGTTGAAGTCCGATGTCACTGCGGCGGTTGGGGCGTGCCGGGTGAGGATTGCTGCTGCCTTCTCGGGGATTCCGGTGGGGCGCTTGCCCTCCGCGAAGGTGCGCACCAGTTCGTAGCGGCCGTTCCTGTCCTCTCGCCGGTAACCGAAGAGAGCGGTGACCAGCCAGTTCACCAGATATGTGGCGGTGTAATCGCGGTCGTAGGTGCGATGCCGGTCGAAGAAGTCGGTCTCGTTCTGCGACAGCTCGAACCGGGAGGACAGGGCGAGGCCGTAGTCCGCGAAGTAGAGGCGCCGGCCGTCGGTCAGGATGTTCTCGAAGTGCGCGTCGAAGTGCAGGAGTTCGCGGCTGTTCATGAACGAGGTGCCGGCTGCCAGCTCCCGCTCCACCATGGCGCAGGCCCGGTTGGCGGTCCGGTCTCCCGCTTCGACCTGAGCGCTCAGCCACTCGTGCAGGTTCTGCGGGATGTACTCCAGGAACAGCGCGATGCTCGCCGAGGACTGTTGGAGAGCCCGGATTCGGCGGCGTACCCGCGAATCGCCGCCCCAGTACGCCACGGCCCGTTCGACGTCCGCCAGTTCGTCCGGCAGGGGCGTCGCATCGGGCAGCACCCTCCAGTGGTACATGAGGGGGAAGCCCTCGTACTCGCCCGTGAGCACCCAGTTCGTCGTCATGGTGTGCACGGCGAGTTCTCTCCAGGCTCCGAAGCCCGGACTGCCGATGGCGCCGACGCCGTACTGGCAGAAGCCGGGCAGCTCGAACAGGTTCGCCGTGGACCGGACGTGCTCGGGCTGCCTCTCCAGGTCGGTGAGAGGTACCCGCTTCACGAAGGTCGGGGTTCCGGCGATCTCCAGCAGGGCGCACTTCCCGCCGATGCCGGTTCCGAGCGGCACCGCCGTGTCCATGAGTTCGAGGAGCGCGCGATCACTGCACAGGGCCAGGGATGTCGAGACGGCACCATGGGCGGTGAGACGCGCATCGTGGGACAGGTCAGGGACTTTCACTCTCGCCTCCACGGTTCGCGTGGTGGGGGAGTGCGGGCCAGCCGTCCTTGTTGCTGAAGGACTCGTAGCAGTAGCGGGTGGTGCGGGGCCATTCCTCGGACGTGGACAGTTCGTAGGCTTCGTCCGGGACGTAGAGGAAGCGTTCGCCGTCGTAGGTGGTGGCGGTGTACGGGGCGAACTTCGCGGGGTCGGAGAAGACGCTCTCCCAGGTCCGGCGGCCTGCGGCGACCACGGCGCAGCGGGCGTAGAGGAAGGAGTCGCCCGACTGCGGGAAGGGGGCGCCGTCGTCGAGGGTCATGTCGGCGACCGGGAGGGTGCCGAACTTCTCCTGGTCGAGGCGGTAGAGGGCTTCCGCGTGGCGTTCCGCGAAGGCGGTGATCTCGGGGAGGGGGCGCCGGCTCAGCCTCTTCGCCAGGCGCCGGCAGCTGGCTTCGGTCGCTTCGCCGTTCAGGGTGGCTATCAGTGCCCAGAAGTCGGCCCATGTCATCGTCACGCAGGCAGGATGACAGGCCGGTCCGACAGTCGTGGTTCGCGCGCGTCGAAGGCGTGCTCGGTACAGTCCCCGTGTGACCAGTGAGCCCGAGCCCGCGATTCCGGAGATCACCCGCACCGACTGTGCCCGCTGCGGCACCGAGGTGCATGGTCTGGCCGGTCGGTACGCCTGTGCGCTCTGCGGATGGGTCAATCACTACTCGGAGGGCCACGAGGAACTGCCCGGCCTGGACGCGGACCCCGATCACGGGCGCGGCCGCGGACGCGGACGCGAGCGGTAGCGACGGAGGCGGGAGCGGACCGGGCCGGCCGGCGAGGAGGGAGTACGCGTACGTCGTTGGTTTGTATATGTCGGTGACCGACCTATAGTGGCAGCGTTACGTCCCGCTCCGGGCCGCTTCACGCTGCGGCCTTCCGGGATGCCGCACGCAGTGGAGAAGGTGGAGCAGCATGGCCTCCAAGAAGAACCTCGTCGCCAACCGTGAGTCGCTCGCCCATAAGGTCCGTTACGCCGCACGCCGTCCGGACCGCATCGCGCCCTATCTGAAGCGGGCGGCCAGGGACCGCTGGCTGGCGTTCAAGCACCCGGACCACGTGAACTACTACCGGGCCGTGATGGCCTCGGACACCCGGCGCAACCCCGAGGCCGCCGTGGGCAGTCAGACGCACGAGCGGTGGCTGGCCCTGGGGCAGATGCAGTTCGACTATCTCGTCGAGCACGGGCTCGCCCCCGGTGCCCGGATGCTCGACATCGGCTGCGGCAACCTGCGCGCCGGCTGGCGGTTCATCGACTACCTGGAGGCCGGGCACTACTACGGCATCGACATCTCGCCCGACATCCTGATGGCCGCCAAGCAGACCCTGACCACCCAGGGGCTCCAGGCCAAGGTGCCGCACCTGACCATCACCAAGGACCTGACGCTGGACTTCCTGCCGGACGCGTACTTCGACGTCGTCCACGCGCACAGCGTGTTCTCGCACTCGCCGTTGGAGATCATCGACGAGTGCCTGGCCCATGTCGGGCGCGTACTGGCGCCCGGCGGGCACTTCGACTTCACCTTCGACCGCACCACCGGCGCCGAACACCAGGTGCTGCGCGAGGACTTCTACTACCGGACCGAGACCCTGATCGACCTCGCCGCCCGGCACGGGCTGCGGGCGCGGTTCATGGAGGACTGGGAGAAGCTCGGGCACGGCCAGTCGAAGATACGCGTCACCGCGTAGCCCGCAGGGCCCCTCAGCCCGCCCCCGCACCGGCCCGCACCCGCCACAGGCGCAGCGCGACGCCCGCGGCCGCCATCGCCGCTAGGGCCGGGACCAGCGTGTCCCGGTCCACCACCCCGGCGCAGTACCCCATCGCCACGAACGGCGCCCCCGCGAGCGCGAACCGCCCCGGCGTCCGCAGCCGGGACAGCGCCGGGCGCCCCGCCAGCAGCAGCGCGGCGGTCATCGGCACGCCCAGGCGCCACAGGGTGATCGCGAGATGGCCGGTGACGTCCGTCAGGGCCAGCGCGGCCACCACCAGCAGCGTCCACAGCGACAGCGCCGCAAGCGCCGACGCCCCCAGGGCGCGGCCGGGCGGGCGCAGGTCCGGCGGGCAGGTAACGGGCAGCGCGGCCACCGCGACCGGCGCCAGGATGTACGGGGCGGCGGCCGGCGGAACGATTGCCCCGGCCGACAGTGGGACCAGGACGAGCGCCAGCTGCTGCGTCAGCGCGCCCGCGAACGCCCACCGCGCCCCCGTCGTGAAGCGGCCGCCCAGCGCCAGGACCGCGCCCGTCAGCGTCACCAGATCGCAGCCGATCATGACGTAGCTGAGCGGAAGGAGGAAGTCCGAAGTCCCGCTCAGCCGCCAGTCGGCCAGCATCGAGACCAGGCCGAAGGCGGCGTACGCGGCCGTCGCGGCCAGCGCGAAGGGCGCGGCGGCGGCGAACAGCCGGCCGGCGCGCTGCGCGGAGCCCAGGCGCAGCCGCACCCGCAGCGCGTGCGCCATGATGTCGCCCGCCTCGCGCAGCCGCGCGGACCGGCCGGCGCCCTCGACCGCCTCGCGGTACGCCTCGGCGATGTCGTCCCCGAAGGCGCGGCGGTAACCGGCCGGGTAGAGCCGCAGCAGCGGGGTGCTCATGCGGTGGCCGGCTTCCCGGCGACACCCAGCCGCCGGGTGGCCTCGCGCGCGGTGGCGGCGATGCGGCGCGCCTCGGCGGCCAGGACCTCGCGGCCGGTGGCGGTGAGCGTGTACGTGCGGCGCAGCCTGCTGTCCACGACCTCCTCCGCGTGCACCTCGATCAGGCCCTCGTTGAGCAGGCGCTCCAGCGCCCCGTACAGCGTGCCGGTCCGCATCTTCACGCGGCCGTCCGAGATCTTCTCGATCTCGCGCGTGATGGCGTAGCCGTGCCGGGGCTGGTCGGCCAGGGCGGTCAGGAGGAGGAGGGTCGGTTCCTGCATCGCGCGTTCGCTCATGCCCGGCATCCTACGACAGTCATGTGTCGTTCAGCGGCATATGTCGGGTGCTCCCGACCTGCGATGGGAAGGGTGCGAACCGGGTGGGGCGAGGTGCGGGCCGCCGGAGCAGGCGTCACCCGTACGGGTGCGTCCGTGTGGCCGTGCGCGGGGCGGGGGCGCAGGGTCGGTCTGGCCCGCACCTTCCACCGGCCGAGGAGTCCTCATGGCACAGACAGCGCCCCCGCCCGGCACCCCTTCGTCGCCCTCCCCGCCTCCCGGCGGCGGGACCGGGCCGGAGGACGAGAACCCCTGGGCGTCCGGCGGGATCATGTTCGCCGGCGTGCTGCTGATGGTCGACGGGGTGCTCGGGGCGATCAAGGGCATCGCCGGAATCGCCTCGAACGACGTGTACGCGCGGATCAACGACTACGTCTTCAAGTTCAACGTGACGGCCTGGGGCTGGATCCACCTCGTCCTGGGCATCCTCGTCGCGCTCGTCGGCTGGGGCATCCTCCGGGGCTTCGCCTGGGCACGCGGGGTCGGTGTGGGCCTCGCGGCGCTCAACATGATCGCCAACTTCATGTGGCTGCCCTACCAGCCGATCTGAGCGGTGGTCTCCCTGGCCATCGACACGTTCGTGATCTGGGCCCTGTGCACGGGACGCCTCAAGCCGGTCATCTGACCGGCCGGAGCCGGATGCCGGCGTCGGGCGCCGTTGTCAGTGGTGCGGGTCACACTGGAGACATGTGCCGCAGTATCAAGACGCTCCGACCGCCCGCCCTCCCCGAAGAAGCCACCGAGGAGGACATCCGCGCCGCCGCCCTGCAGTTCGTCCGCAAGGTGTCGGGCTTCCGCGCCCCGGCCGCGCACAACCGGGAAGTCTTCGACCGTGCCGTCGAGGAGATCGCCGAGGCGACCGCCCGGCTGCTCGACGGCCTGGAGATACGGGGCGGCGCGAGAACGCCGTAGGGCCCGCCCGGCGGGGGCTGAGGGCCGTGCCGTCAGGAATACCGTGCTGTCAGGACGCCGCCGCGGCGGCGCGGGCCGCCTCGGCCGGGCGACGCATGAGCAGCGCCGCGAACGAGCCCGCGAGGAACAGGGCCAGGACGGAGACGGCCGTGCCCAGCCAGCCCGCGCCCAGCCACTGCCCGCCGAAGTAGCCGAGGCCCACGCTGTAGCCGGCCCAGGCCAGGCCCGCGACGGCCGACCAGGGCAGGAACTCCTTCACCTTGCGGTGCGAGGCGCCCGCGCCCAGGGAGACGACGGAGCGCCCGGCGGGGGCGAAGCGCGCGATGACGACGAGGATGCCGCCGCCCCGGCTCAGGGCGGCGCCCAGGCGCTCCTGCGCAGAGCTGAGGCGCCGGGAGCGCGCGATGGCGCGGTCCAGCCGCTCCCCGCCGCGCCGGGCCAGCCGGTACGCGGCCAGGTCGCCGAGCACCGAGGCGGTGGCGGCGCACAGCAGAAGGGCGAGCAGTGAGGGGACCTCGGTCACATGCCGGGCGGCGCCCACGGCGTCGGCGGCGACCCCGGTAGTGCCGGCGGCGGCCGCCGTGGCGGCGGTGACCACCAGGACGCCGCTGGGCAGGACGGGGAGGAAGACGTCGAGCAGCACGGAGAGGGCGACCACGGCATAGATCCATGGGCTGCCGATCAGCGCACCCACACTCTCCAGCACCTTCTACTCCCCGATCGGTGACAACGCCGCGACGTCGCAGGGGAGCGGCAGGAGCGGCAGGTCCAGCTGTACAGCGTACGCCCGCCGTTCACCCGGTGATCCATATATATGCGTGATGTTCGGCACCTCGCTCGAGCGAGGCTTGAGCGTGTACCGCCGGGGAGCGGTTTCCCGGCGGTACACGGAGGCGTACGGGCGTCGGTGGGGAGTCCGACAGGGGTTTCGGCAGGGGTTCTGACAGGGGTTTCGATGGGGGTCTGGTGGGGGTTCGGTCGGGGGTCTCGGGGGCCCGGTCGGTCAGCGGGCCCCGGGGGAGGGGGTGGGAGTGGGAAGGGGGAGGTCGGCGGGGGTCAGACGGCGACGGGGGAGTTCTGCTCCTGGCTGTGGTCCCGGTTCTGGCGGTGCGGCGTGCGGGCGGTGATCAGGCCGTCCAGGGAGAAGGCGCCGGGGCCGGTGAAGACGAGCAGCAGGAAGACCCAGCAGAAGATCGCGGCCGATTCGCCGCCGTTCTCGATGGGGAGGAGGGCGTGCGACTGGTGGACCGTGAAGTACGCGTACGCCATGGAGCCGGACGAGACGAGGGCCGCGACGCGGGTGCCCAGGCCGAGGGCGACGAGGATGCCGCCGATGAGCTGGATCACCGCCGCGTACCAGCCCGGCCAGGTGCCGGCGGGTATGGAGCCGCCGCCGTGGGCGCCGCCGAGAATCCCGAAGATCGAGGCGGCACCGTGGCACGCGAAGAGGAGACCGGCGACGATACGGAAGAGCGCGAGGGCGTAGGGCTGGGCCCGGTGGAGGTGTGGGGTCATGGTGGGGGAGGCTCCTTCGGTCTGGTGGGGACGTGAACCGACTGAGCGCCAAAGATTAGGTAGACCTCACCAATACTTGCAAGTTCAACGTTCTGCCGACTGGCCAGAATTAGATGGTCAGTTGTGAGCCGATCGACGGGTCGATACCGCCTCGAACTGGGCAGTCTTCCTTCCTGTGTTGGCCTGAACCAATGGCAACGCAGTTTTCCGGCCATGAGGGTTGGTGGAGGGCGGTCGGTGCCCCGACCATGGCCGCCTCTGTTCTCACCTGAGCCCCGCTGGAGTCGCGGGCCCGATTCGTCCCGATGGCGGCTCGCTGCGGCCCGGCGCCGCCTCCGGAGGGCTCGGTGGCTTGTCATGAACAGCAGTAGAAGGCCGAAAACGCATCGGTGGCCCCGCCCGGCCGGTCCGTTGTGCGGGCGCCGGTCGGTGGGGCCACCGGGGGGCGGGCGCGCGGTGTCGCGCGCCCCGGTTCAGCAGCCGCTGAGCGCGGACTGGAGGGCCGACTTCTCGGCCGTGTCCACGGTCAGGTTGTAGTAGTGCTTCACATGTACCCAGGCGCGCACATATGTGCACTTGTATGCGGCGCGCGGCGGCAGCCAGGAGGCGGGGTCCTTGTCGCCCTTGGACTGGTTGACGTTGTCCGTGACCGCGATCAGCTGCGGCCGGGTCAGGTCGTTGGCGTACGCCTGCCGTCGCGCGGTCGTCCAGCTGGAGGCGCCCGATCGCCAGGCCTCGGCGAGCGGGACCATGTGGTCGATGTCCAGGTCGGACGCGGCGGTCCAGGTGGCGCCGTCGTACGGCGAGTACCAGGTGCCGCTCGTCGCCGCGCAGCTGGAGCTCTGGGTGACGTTCGTGCCGTCCCGCTTCAGAACGACCTCGCGGGTGTTGCAGGTCCCCGACTGGGTGATCCAGTGCGGGAACTTGTCCCGGCTGTACCCGCTGGACGAGCCCTCCGCCTTGACGGTCAGCTGGCTCAGATAGGTACGGGCGGTGGCCGCGGAGACCGGAGTGGGCATGGCCGCCCGGGCGCTCGGGGCGGTGAGCAGGCCGGTGGTGGCGGCCAGGGCGGCGGATGCGGCGAGGACGCCTATGCGACGCGCGTAGACACCTGACATGCGAACTCCCTTGATGTGGGGGGATGCGGACGGGCCGTCAGCAACGACCCGACCATCGTGGCGGCGCCGGGTTGCCGTGGGGTGGGCGCCAGGTAACAGAGTGGCGACATGGGCACGTCACATCAAGGGATCTGACGGAGACGTTCGTGGTGCGGGGGGAGCGCGGGCTCGCGCACGCGGGCGCGCCGAGCCGGTGCGGCGCGGCGGGCGGCGGGAGACCGGCGCCCCTGACCAGGGCGGGAGCGCATGCGCAACGGCCCCCGCCGGGGGGAGGCGGGGGCCGTACGAAGGTTCGTGGCGCTGGTGTCTGAGGGGGCGTGAGGTGCCGCGTCGGACGTATGGGGTGCGGGTGGCCGCGGGTGCGGCCGTGCCTGGCGCGGCCGGCGTCCGCGGCTCAGGTCACCGGCCCCACCCGGACGCGGCCGGGCCGGTGTCCGTAGCTCAGGCGGCCGCGATGTGCAGGGTGATCGTGCCGTCCGGTGCCGGCTCCACGCGCAGGTGCGCCAGGTCCGGCACATGGACGTCCGGGGCGTGGGCTCCCGCGCGCGGGCCCACGCCCACCACGCGCATACCGGCCGCCCGGCCCGCCGCGATGCCCGCCTCGGAGTCCTCGAAGACCACGCAGTCCGCCGGATCGAAGCCCAGCGCCGCCGCGCCCTTGAGGAAGCCCTCCGGGTCCGGCTTGCTGGCCCCGACGCTCTCGGCGGTGACGCGGAGGTCCGGCATCCGCAGTCCGGCCGCGCCCATCCGGGCCGTCGCCAGCGGCAGGTCGGCCGAGGTGACCAGGGCGTGCGGCAGGGCCGCGATGGCGTCCATGAAGGCGGGGGCGCCGCCGATCGGGACCACCCCGTCCGTGTCAGCGGTCTCCTCGGCGAGCATCACCCGGTTGTCCGCGTGGTTCTCCGCCATCGGGCGGTCCGGGAGCAGCACCGCCATCGTGGCGTACCCCTGCCGGCCGTGGACGACCTTCAGTACCTCTTCCGGGTCCAGCCCCTGTCGCAGCGCCCAGCGGCGCCAGCAGCGCTCCACGACGGCGTCGGAGTTCACCAGGGTGCCGTCCATGTCCAGGAGGAGGGCTTTGGCGGTGAGGGCGGTGGCCGGCATGGGCGGGCTCCAGAACGGGGGAGGGCGCTGCGGGGGGTGAGCGGCGCGAGAGATCAAGCGGCCCCCGCCCGCCGGTCAGGGTGTGCGCGCGGAGGCCACTTTGTTCCTCCACGATACAAAAACATGCCGGTCTTGGCGAATCCCTCCGGGCCGGCGGTCCCGCGTGCGCCCGCGCGGGCAGCGGGGAAGGGGCAGCAGGGAACGGGCAGCGGTCAGCGGCGGCCGCGTCCCGTCGTCACCGCCTCCAGGCGGGTCCGGGTGTGCGGGCCGTAGACGCCCTTCGGGTCCCCCGTGATGTTCCACCAGTTCTGGAGATCGCCCACGGCCTGCTCCGTGCGGTCCCCGTAGGAGGAGTCCACGGGGCCGTTGTAGACCCAGACCTCGCGCAGCCGGTTCTGCAGCTCCGCCACCGCCGGGCCCCGGTCGCCCCGCCGCAGCGTCTCCCCCTCGTCCGGGGTCGTGGGCGGCGGGGCCACGCCCTCCACCGGGGCGCTGCTCCCCGCCGTGGTCGAGGGGGACGAGGAGGCGTGGCCCGCCCCGGACGCCGAAGCGGACGCGGACGCGGAGCGGGAGGGGGACGCGGAGGGTGACGCGGACGCGGACGCCGATGCCGAGGCGGTCGCGGACGCCGAGGGGGAGGCCGAGCGCGACGGGGACGGCGATGCGGAGGCCGATGCGGACGGCGAGGGCTCGCTGCTCTCGTCGGGGAGGCTGGCCACCGTGGAGGGCAGGGCCTGGTCCAGGTCGGCCTCCCCGCCGCCGTCCCCGTTGAACAGCCCGCCGATGAAGGCGGCCGTACCGACGACGGTGACCACGGCCGCGCCGGCGACCACGGCGACGAAGGGCTTGCGGCGGCGCGGCGCCACCGGGTCCGGGCGGGTGAGCAGCAGCGCGGTCGTGGGCTCGTCGGTCCCGTCACCGGCGTGCGGCGCGGGGGCCATGGGCGGCAGATACAGCGGCATGGTCGTCGCGGCGTCGGCCTCGGGGGCGTAGACGTGCGGGGCGCCCGGCGGGGGCGTCGGGGACGGCGCGGCCGCGGTGTCGCCGCCCAGCGTCACGTACGGGCGGATGCGCAGCGGGTCGAAGTCCTCCGCCGCGGCCATCTCGGCGGACCGGCCGGCGTGGTGCTCCTCGGCGATACGCCGCTGCTCGGCGGCCCGCTCCGGGTCGGTGAGGTGACCGGGCGCGCCCGTGGCGCCGTACACCGCGCGGCCCGCGCAGGCGCAGACCGGGCCGGTGCCCGGTCTGCCTTCCGTACCGCACTCCGGGCATATATGTCCGGTCATGGTGGGTCCCCTCCCCTTGAACTGCCTGCGATTATGCAGCCCGCCGCCGAGAACCCCAATCAGGTGGGTCTCCGGCAGGCCATAACGGGGTGGAACAGACAGGATGGGTGTGTAGCGGATCATCCGAGGAGAGCCTCCGAGGAGATGTCTCATGGCCCAGCAGCTGAGCCCCCAGGCCCCGGCCCCCGGTGCGGACCGCTCCACGCGGTCGGTCCTGGTGGCGATCGGCGCACTGCTTCTCGGCATGCTGCTCGCCGCACTCGACCAGACCATCGTCTCCACGGCACTTCCCACGATCGTCAGCGACCTCGGCGGGCTCGAACACCTGTCGTGGGTGGTCACGGCCTATCTGCTGGCCTCGACGGCCGCGACTCCGCTCTGGGGGAAGCTCGGCGACCAGTACGGGCGCAAGAAGCTGTTCCAGACCGCGATCGTCATCTTCCTGATCGGCTCCGCGCTCTGCGGCATCGCCCAGAACATGCCCCAGCTGATCGGATTCCGCGCCCTCCAGGGGCTCGGCGGCGGCGGTCTCATGGTGCTGTCGATGGCGATCGTCGGTGACATCGTCCCGCCCCGCGAGCGCGGGAAGTACCAGGGTCTCTTCGGTGCGGTGTTCGGGGCGACGAGCGTCCTGGGGCCGCTGCTGGGCGGCTTCTTCACCCAGCACCTCTCCTGGCGCTGGGTCTTCTACATCAACCTGCCCATCGGGGTGGTCGCCCTCGTGGTGATCGCCGCCGTGCTGCACATCCCGGTCGGCCGGACGAAGCACACCATCGACTACCTGGGCACCTTCCTCATCGCGGCGGTCGCCACCTGTCTGGTCCTCGTCGCCTCCCTCGGCGGCACCACCTGGCCCTGGGGCTCCTGGAAGATCATCGGCCTCGCGGTGCTGGCCGTCCTGCTGCTGATCGCGTTCGTGTTCGTGGAGCGGCGCGCCGCCGAGCCGGTGATCCCGCTGAAACTGTTCCGGATCAGGACGTTCAGCCTGGTCGCCGTGATCAGCTTCGTCATCGGGTTCGCGATGTTCGGTGCGATGACCTATCTGCCGACCTTCCTCCAGGTGGTGCACGGCATCACGCCGACGATGTCCGGTGTGCACATGCTGCCCATGGTCTTCGGGCTGCTGATCACCTCCACGGTGTCCGGGCAGATCGTCAGCCGGACGGGCCGCTGGAAGGTCTTCCCGATCGCCGGGACCGGCATCACCGCGATCGGCCTGCTTCTGCTGCACCGGCTGACGGTCTCCAGCGGCACCTGGGAGATGAGCGCCTACTTCTTCGTGTTCGGCGCGGGGCTCGGCCTGGTGATGCAGGTCCTCGTCCTGGTCGTGCAGAACGCCGTCTCGTACCGGGACCTGGGCGTGGCGACCTCCGGGGCGACGTTCTTCCGGTCCATCGGGGCCTCGTTCGGTGTGGCGATCTTCGGCACGATCTTCACCAACCGGCTCACGGACAAACTCGGCGCCGCGCTGGCCGGCCGGTCGATGCCGCCGGGCGTCGACGCCAAGGCCCTGGCCGCCGACCCGCGCGCCATCGGGCAGCTGCCGCCCGGCCTGCGCGGCCCGGTGCTCCAGGCCTACTCGACGTCGATCACCGATGTGTTCCTGTACGCCGCGCCCGTCGTCCTGGTCGCCTTCGTCTTCGCCTGGTTCCTCAAGGAGGACCCGCTGCGCGGCTCGGTGACGGCGCCCGACCCGACCGAGACGCTGGCCTCCAACCCGGTCGAGCGCTCCTCGTACGACGAGTGCGCGCGGGCCCTGTCCGTGCTCGCTACCCGGGAGGGCCGGCGCGAGGTCTATGTGAAGATCACCGAGCGGGCGGGCCTCGATCTGCTGCCGGCCGCCGGCTGGATGCTGCTGCGCATCAAGCGCCACGGCACCGTGGAGCCCGCCCGGCTCGCCGAGGTGGCCCCTGTACCGCTGCGCGTGATCAACGAGGCGGCCCGGCAGCTGGAGGGGCGCGGGCTCGTCCGGCGCGTCGGGGTGCAGATGGTGCTCACCGAGCCGGGCGCGGAGGCGGTGGTCAAGCTCGCCCAGGCCCGCGAGGACTCGCTGGCCGCGCTCCTGGGTGACTGGTGGGGGCCCGACCGGCCCACCGACCTGGTCGCCCTGGTCTCCGAGCTGACGGCCGAGACGAGCGGATCGAGCAAGGAGCGCCCGCACAGCCCCGAGCCGAGGCGCGACCACGCGGCGGGCCACCCCCACCGGGGCGAGTGACCCGAAGGCGTACGGGGAAGTCCCCCGGCCCCCGCACCCCTACTGCGCCGCCCCGCGCAGCTCCTTGGCGAACCAGCGTTCGGCGTACGGGCCCTCGTTGAACGCCGGCACCTCCCGGTAGCCGTGCTTCGCGTACAGGCCGCGGGCCTCGACCAGGTCGTGCCGGGTGTCGAGCCGCAGCAGCGCCACCCCCAGGGCCCGCGCGCGGGCCTCCACCGCCGCGAGCAGCAGCCCGCCGCCGCCCGTGCCCCGGAACTCCGGGCGGACGAAGACGCGGGTCAGCTCGGCGGTGCCGCCCTCCACGAGGACCAGGCCCGCGCAGCCCGCCGGGCGGCCACCGGAGCGGCCCACCAGGAAGTCCCCGGTGGGCGCCCGCAGCAGCGAAGCGCCGTCGTCGGTGAGCCCCTCGTCGATCTCCGCGGCCGTCGCCGGGCGCCCCCAGTAGCGGCCGGCGACCTCGCCGTAGTAGTCGCGCCGGAGCAGGGCCGCGTCGGCGGAGTCGAAGGGTTCGGGTGCCACGGTCCAGGTCATGGGGCCATTCTGGGCACCGCACACATGTATGGGCCACGTGATTTCGAGGGTGACGGGTACCGGTGACGCCTCACTCCTCGTACGCACATCCGGATCATCGGTCGGCCGCCGGTGCCGGCCGGGCCCGGCTCACCGCAGCGGCGGCGGGGTGAGGACCGGGGCCGGGGGCGTCACCGGGCGCCGGCGCCGGGCGCGTACCAGCAGCAGCACGGTCACGACCACCGCCGCCGCGCCGGCGAGCAGCGTCAGCAGCCAGGCCGGGATGCCGCCCCAGGTCAGCAGCGTCTCCCGGTGGATCACCGTCCGGTACGGGGTGTCCTCGGCGGTCGCCAGCAGTTCGTGGTCGCCGTTGATCCGCTCCGGCGTCGGGAAGTACTGGTGCATCGCCGTCACGAAGACCGGCTTGTCGCCGGTGACCGCCGACAGCGCCTCGTACGGCTCCGCCGCCGGGTCCACCCGGCCGGCGTAGGAGACCTTCGCGGGCCGCCCGCCGATCGTGCCGCGCGGCTCCATGCGGTGGTCGGCCAGCACGTACAGGTCCAGGGACTGCGGGGTGGCGGCCAGCTTCGACAGGCGCATCGGATAGACCAGCCGGTCGCTGGCGAACCGCAGCCGCAGCGGGTCGAGCGTGCCGCTCAGCGTGGCCCCCCGGTCCCGCGGCGCCAGCCGCACCGCAACGTACTCCCACTTCTGCTCCACGTACGGGGTCAGGGCGGTGGCGAGGCGGTCCGGCAGCTCGAAGCCGTTCTCCGTCAGCCAGCCCTCCAGCGCCTCCGGGTCCGTCGCCGCCAGCCGGGCCACGTCGAAGGGGCCCAGCCGCTCCCGGCCGACGACCTCGACCGGCGCGGGCGCCCGGGGCCCGGCGGCGCTGTCGCCCACCGCGTGGTCCGAGCCGCCGAACGGCCAGTCCTTCTCGCGCGGCCAGAAATAGTGCCGCTCCTCGTGGACCGGCGCGGTGATCGCCTCCAGCTCCGTGAACAGCTCGGCGTCGCCCAGCTCGACCGTGGCGCGGTTCGGCACGGGCATGATCCAGGCCGCGTCGGGCGCGTCGCCCCGGACGCTCAGCCGCATCACGATCTGCTCGGTGCGGCCGTCCCAGCCCACCGCCGACGTCTCCCGGTCCACCGCGACCCTGCTCTCGCGGTCCACCACCATCGCCCCGCACCCGCAGGCGTACGCCGGCGCGATCAACGATCCCAGCTGCAACGACACCAGGATCAGGGCCAGGGAGAGCGCACGGGCCGCCCAGCCGCGCGCCCCCTTGCCCGTCCCGCGTTCTCTCCGCGCGCGCCGCATCTTCCGTCCTCCCCGTCGTTGCTGATCACGGGCTCAGACGTGCGCGGACGCACGCCGGTTCCGGCCGTTCCGCACACCTGACCGGGCATCTTTTAGGACAAATGGGGGTGAATTTCGAAGAGCGGGTTGATTGTGCCTATCCCGTAACACAGTGCGAAGGTTCTACACATGCCGGACAGTCGGCCGGTGGCAGACCTCGGGAGGAACGGCACAGCGTGGCGAACGCGGAGCACGGCGGCAGCGGAAGCGCGACGGCGGGACCCAGGACCACCGCGGCACGGGCGGTGCTCTGGCTGATCGTGGCCGCGCTGGCCCTGCGGCAGATGGCGGTCGTCCTGCGCCGGCCGCCGGGCGAACGGCTCACCGATCTGGAGACCTGGATCGGCCCGCACAGCGTGCTCCACGTACCCGGCTCGCTCTACGACACCGACCACTTCACCGGCACGCCGTTCGCCGGGCTCGTCCTCAAGCCGCTCACCCGTACCGCCGAACAGAGCCTCGGCGTCGCCTGGACCTTCGGATCGCTGCTGCTGGTCGCCGCCCTCGGCGTCGTCGCGGCCCGCGCCCTGCCCGGCCCGGTCGGCCGGCGCACCGCCCTGCTCGCCGCACCCGTCGCGATCAGCCTGCTCATGCTCTCGCTGCCGGTGCGCGAGGCCCTCCACCTCGGCCAGGTCAGCATCCTGCCCGTCCTCCTGGTCCTCGTCGGCCTCTTCGCCGTGCGCGGGGAGCGCAGGGCCGGGGTCCTGATCGGCGTCGCCGCCGCTCTCCAGCCGACCGTGCTCCTCTTCGCGGTCCTGCTCCGGCTCACCGGCCGGCGCCGCGCCGCGCTCACCGCCACCGCCGCCTTCGCCGGCTGCACCGCCCTGGCCTGGGCCGTCATGCCGCACGACTCATGGACGTACTGGGTGCACCACGTCGCCGGGGCCGGACTCGGCGACCAGGCCGACAGCCTCGCCAACCAGTCCCTGCACGGGGCGCTGCTGCGATCCGGCCTGACCGGGCCGCCGGAGATCGCGCTGTTCCTGGCGCTCGGCGCCGCCGTCTGCGCCATCGGCCTGCGCCGCGCCGTGCGGTACGCGCACGACGGGCAGCTCCTGCTCGCCGTGGCCGTCACCGGCTGCGTCGCCGTCGCCGTGTCCCCGACCGCCTGGCAGCACCAGCTGCTGTGGGTGCTGCTCGCCGTGGTCGGCCGGGCGGGCCGGCGCGCCTCGGACCGCATGGTGTGGCCGGCCGTCGTGGTCCTGGTCACCACCCTGCCGGGCACCGTGCTGCTGCCGAACATCGGGGCGGCGTTCCCGGTACGCGACAACGTGCTGCTCATCGCCGCGCTCGGGGCCGCCTGCGCCGCCCCGTTCCTGCCGCGCACCTCCCCGTACTGGCGGCGGCCGCTGCCCACCGCGTACGCGGAGCCCGCCGCCTCCCGCCGGACCCCGCTCCTGCCGCTGCGGCGGGCCCTCGGCCGGCCCAACCTGCTTCTCGAACTGCTGCTGCTGCGGGTCGTCTACTCCGCGTACGCGCACATCCGGCTGGCCGCCACGGCTGGACGGGAGACCGCCGAACGGCACGGCCGGCAGATCCACTCCGTCGAGCGCCGGCTGCACATCGACATCGAACACGCCCTCAACCACGCGGTCGCCCGCACCGGCGAGCTGCGGGCCTTCTTCGACTACTACTACGCGACCTTCCACTTCCTCGTGCCGCTGGCCATCCTCGCCGTGCTGTACGTACGCCGCCCCGCCGACTACCGCTGGGCGCGCACCGCCCTCGGCCTCGCCACCCTGCTGGCCCTCGTCGGCTTCTGGCTCTACCCGCTCGCCCCGCCTCGGCTGATGCCCGGCCTCGGCTTCATCGACACGGTCCACGGCGTCCAGGACTTCGCCCAGCCCGACTACGGGGCGCTGACGGCCGTCACCAACCAGTACGCGGCGATGCCCTCGCTGCACTTCGGCTGGTCCCTGTGGTGCGGGGTGATCGTCGTGCTGCTCGCCCCGAAACCGTGGATGAAGGCGCTCGGCGCGCTGCATCCGCTGTTCACCGTCTCCGCGATCGTCGCGACCGCCAACCACTGGGTGCTGGACGCGGTGGGCGGGGCGACCGTCGTCGCGCTCGGCTTCCTGATCACGTACGTGCTCACCGGGCCGCGCCGGTCGCGCGCCGCCCCGCCGGCACCCGCGGCACCGGAGGACGCGGGCCGGGCGCTGGAGGCCCGGACCTGACCGAAGGGGTGAGGGGAAACGTGGAACGTCCCCGCACCCCTTCGGTATGTGGATCGTCGCTCCTCAAGCATCGGCCCGCCCCCGGCCACCCGCCACTCGAACGGCTCACGGCCGCTCACCGGCCCCCCAGCGCCCAGGCCGCCACCGACAGCGTGACCATCGACACCAGCGTGGACGCCACGATCGCGTCGCGGGCCGGCCCGGTGTCCAGGCCGTACTCACGGGCGTAGATGAACGAGTTCTGCGCCGAGGGCAGCGCCGCGCACAGCACCACCGCCAGCAGCCGGTCGTCCGCCAGCCCCAGCAGCGGGCCCGCCACCAGCAGTGCGACCAGCGGCTGCCCCAGCGTCTTCACCGCGACGACGACCGCCGTCTCCGCCCGGCTTCCGCGCCCCCCGCGCCCCTCGCCCCCGCCCGGCCCCCGGTGCAGCGACAGGCCGAGCGTGATCAGGGCCGTGGGCACCGCAGCCGCGCCCAGCACCTCGCACGGATGCGTCAGCGCGGCCGGCAGCCGCAGCCCGGACGCCGAGACGGCCACCCCGAGCAGCGAGGCCAGGATGATCGGGTTGCGCACGGGCATGGTGAGCATCCGGCGGACCCCGCCGCCCCGCCGCACGCCCGGCTCCCCCTTCCCGCCGCCGCGCGTCCCGGAGTCCAGCAGCGTCAGGATCACCGGCGAGAGCACCAGTACCTGGAAGAGGATGACCTGCGCCACGAACGAGGCGTCGCCCAGCACCTGCACCGCCACCGGAATGCCGAGATTGGCGGAGTTCACCTGGCCCGAGGTCATCGCGCCGATCGCCGCCCCGGCCCGGTCCCGGCCGAAGACCCGCCGCGCCAGGACGAACCCGGCACCGGCGGCCACCGCCGTACTCGCGGCGAACGCCACCATCGACGGATGACCGAAGACGTCCGGGCTCGCCCCCGACACCAGGGTGAACAGGGCCGCGGGCATGGCCACGTGGAAGACGAACCGGCCGAGCACCGCCTCCGCCCGCTCCCCGAGGAGTCCACCGCGCCCGACCGCGTAGCCGATGCCGGTCAGGACCCAGATGGGGGCGAAGCCGGAGAGCAGGGCGGACATGCCCGCCATGATTCCGTGCGCCCGTTCTGCATTCGGACCGGGGTACGAGTGGAGGTGCGGGCGGGCGTACGGGGATGCTCACCGGCACCCGGACAGGCCGAAGCCCCGGCCGCGCGAGGCGGTCGGGGCTTCGGTGATCACCGGCTGTCCGGGACGGGCCCGATCAGTACCAGTTGTTGGCCTGCCAGAAGGACCAGGCGGCGCAGGGGCTGCCGTAGCGGGAGTTCATGTAGTCCAGACCCCACTTGATCTGCGTACCGGGGTTGGTCTTCCAGTCGGAACCGGCCGACGCCATCTTCGACGCGGGCAGCGCCTGGACCAGGCCGTAGGCACCGGAGGAGGCGTTGGTCGCGGTCGGGTTCCAGCCGCTCTCGTGGCTGACGATGTTGCTGAAGCACTGGAACTGGGCGCCGTCACCGATCATCTGCCGCGCCGTGTCCTGGGCACTCCCGGCGGACGTCGGCACGGCGGACGGGGCCGCCATGGCCGTGGAGGAGACCCCCAGGCCGAGGCCGGTGGCGCCCAGCAGAACGGTGGCGCCGGCAGCGGCGGCCTTGCGACGGGAGATGCGGGGCGCGGAGACGAGGTTACGGGCGAACGACACAGGGAACCTAACGGTTGGGAACGGGGGAGTCGCGGGCTCGGTCCGAATCCTGCGTGGACCGGCGCTCGTTGACCGTGATCCGGGTGAGGACCTGCGGTGCTCGGCGACGGGTTCCAGTCTTAGCGGCGCCGTTCGGCCGTGGCAACGACCCCCGATACGACCCCGCCTCGCACCCGGGGCCGAAGGTCCCGAACCCCCTCAAAACGCTTCATAGCAGGTCACGGCGGATGCGCCGGGGCCCTGCGGTCCGGCCCCGCGCCTCCTACCCCGCCTAGTACGGGACCAAAGTCCTGTGGGTGCCCTCACTCCGAAGCCGCGCCGAATGTGACCTGGGCCTCGAAGGAAGCCCGCCGGGTCGCCCTGCGCAGCGCCTTCAGCAGCGGCGCCCCGACCGTCAGCGTGAGGACCACCGTGAGCACGGCCCGGCCCAGGTCCCAGCCCAGCGACGTCGTCGCGCAGTACGCCAGGAAGCGCACCAGGTTGTCGCCCAGCGGATCACCCGGCCGGAACGAGATGCCCGAGGCGAGCCCCGGAACGATCGTCCACCCGTACAGATTCATGACCGTGCCGTACGCGAACGACGCGACCGCCCCGTACCCGGCGAGCATCAGCAGCTCACCGCGCCCGCGCAGCCGGTCCGGGCCCGGCAGCAGGCCCGCGCCCATCGCGAACCAGCTCATCGACAGCATCTGGAACGGCATCCACGGCCCCACCCCGCCGGTGAGCAGCGCGGACGCGAACATCGTCACCGACCCCAGCACGAAGCCGAACCCCGGCCCCAGCACCCGCCCGCTCAGCACCATCAGGAAGAACATCGGCTCCAGGCCCGCCGTGCCCGCCCCCAGCGGGCGCAGCGCCGCCCCCACCGCGGCCAGCACCCCCAGCATCGCCACCGCCTTCGCGTCCAGGCCGGCGTCCGCGATCATCGCGACCACCACCCCGACCAGCAGCGGCAGCAGCGCGGCGAACAGCCACGGTGCGTCCTGCGCGTGCGCCAGCCCCGAGTCCGCGTCCGCGAGCAGCGGCCAGCCGAAGGCGGCCACCCCGATGGCACTGATCAGCACCAGCGCCACGACCGCGCGCGGCCCCAGCCGGACCGGACCGCCGCCGCGCCGCTCCCCGCCGCTCACGCGCCACCCCCGAGCGCCGCGCGCACCTGCGAGACCGTGAGCCACTCCTGCGGGGCGAGCACCTTGGCCGTCTGCGGGGCGAACGCCGGCGAGGACACCACCACCTCGGCGGTCGGCCCGTCCGCGACGACCTCCCCGTCCGCGAGGATCACCACCCGGTGCGCCAGCTCGGCGGCCAGCTCCACGTCATGGGTGGCCAGCACGATCGCGTGGCCCTCCGCCGCGAGCGCCCGCAGCACCCGCACCAGCCGGGCCTTCGCCGCGTAGTCCAGACCCCGCGTCGGCTCGTCCAGCAGGAGCAGCGGCGGCCGTGCGGTGAGCACCAGGGCGAGGGCCAGCGCGAGGCGCTGCCCCTCGGACAGATCGCGGGGGTGCGTGTCGTCCGCCACACCCGGCAGCAGCTCGGAGACCAGGGCCCGGCAACGGCCCGGCTCCGCCCCCGCGTCGGCGTCCGCCGCCGCGCACTCGGCGGCGACAGTGTCCGCGTACAGCAGATCGCGGGGCTCCTGCGGTACGAGACCGACGCGGCGCACCATCTCTCGCGGCGGGGTGCGGTGCGGGGCCCGGCCCCCGGTCAGCACGGTGCCCGAGGTGGGCTCGACCATGCCGACGAGGGCGCCGAGCAGCGTGGACTTGCCGGCGCCGTTGCGGCCCATCAGGGCCACCGTCTCGCCCGCGTGCACGGTGAGCGAGACCCGGCGCAGCGCCTCGACCCGGCCGCGCCGCACGCCCAGCCGCTCGACGCGGGCGGCGGCGGTGTCGCCGGGCGCGGGCGCGGACTCCGGTACGGGCCCGGCACCAGGGGTACGCCCGAACAGCCGGGCGAGGACGCCGCGGCGGGGCGCGGGGCGGAGCGGCGGGAGGGGTGCGGCCGGGTGGACGGCGCCGGACGAGTCCGGCGCTCCCCGGTGGGCGGCCGGCTCCGCGTCCGCCAGGCGGGCCCGCAGATCCGCGGCGCGGCGGCGGGCGTCACGGACCGAGAGCGGCAGCGGCTCCCAGCCGGCGAGGCGCCCGAGCGCGACGACCGGCGGGTGCACCGGGGAGAGGGCCATCACCTCGGCGGGCGTCCCCATCACCGGGGCGGCGCCCGGCGAGGGCAGCAGGACGACCTGGTCCGCGTACTGCACCACGCGCTCCAGCCGGTGTTCCGCCATCAGGACCGTGGTGCCCAGGTCGTGGACGAGCCGCTGGAGGACCGCGAGGACCTCCTCCGCCGCCGCCGGGTCCAGCGCGGACGTCGGCTCGTCGAGGACCAGGACGCGCGGATGCGGGGTGAGCACCGAGCCGATCGCGACCCGCTGCTGCTGCCCGCCGGACAGCGTGGCGATCGGGCGGTCGCGCAGCCCGGCCAGGCCCAGCAGGTCCAGGGTCTCCTCGACCCGCCGCCGCATCACGTCCGGGGCCAGGCCCAGCGACTCCATGCCGTAGGCCAGCTCGTCCTCGACGGTGTCCGTGACGAAGTGCGACAACGGGTCCTGGCCCACCGTGCCCACCAGGTCCGCCAGCTCGCGGGGCTTGTGCGTACGGGTGTCGCGCCCGCCGACCGTGACCCGCCCGGTGAGCCGGCCGCCCGTGAAGTGCGGCACCAGCCCCGAGACGGCCCCGAGCAGGGTCGACTTGCCGACCCCGGACGGCCCGACGAGCAGCACCAGCTCACCCTCCGGGACCGTGAGGTCGATCCCCGACAGGGTGGGGCGCTCCACGCCCTCGTACCGCACCGAAACATCGTCGAACCGGATCACAGCTGCTCCTCGAAGCCGGTGGGGGAGGGCGGGACGGGCGCGACCACCGCCGGCAGCAGCCCGAGCAGCACGGCCGCGGCCGGCCACAGCGGCAGCACCGGGGCGACCAGCGGGACGACGCCGGGGTGCAGCGCGGCCGGATCGGCGTGCCCGGCCCAGATCATCGCGGCCGCGACCGCCGCGCCGGACCCGGCGACCAGCCAGGCCCGTACCCCCCACCGGTCGGGCCGGTAACGGGTCCGCACCGAACGCGCCCCGCCCAGCCGCAGCCCCGCCAGCGCGGCGGCCAGCCCGGCCACCAGCAGCGGCACGCCGTAGCCGGCGCCCTCGGCGGCCAGCAGCCCGTACGTACCGGCGCACACCCCGAGCAGCCCGCCGAGCGTGAGGACGTTCGTGGTGTGCCGGACGGCGGCCGGGACGCGGGCGGTGCGCCCGTAGCCGCGCGCGTCCATCGAGGCCGCCACGGCCACCGACCGCTCCAGGGCGCCTTCCAGGACCGGCAGCCCGATCTGGAGGACGGCCCGCACCCCGCCGGTCGGCCGGCCGCGCAGCCGGCGGGCGGTGCGCAGCCGCAGCACGTCGGCGACCATGTTCGGCGCGAACGTCATCGCCACGACGACGGCCACCCCGGCCTCGTACAGCGCGCCGGGCAGCGACTTCAGCAGCCGGGCCGGGTTGGCGAGCGAGTTCGCCGCGCCGACGCAGATCAGCAGGGCCGCCAGCTTCGCCCCGTCGTACAGCGCGAACAGCAGTTGTTCGGCGGTGACCCGGCCGCCGATCCGGACGCCCTTCGCCCAGTCGGGCAGCGGCACCTCGGGCAGCGTGAACAGGGTGTGCGTGCCGGGGATCGGGGAGCCGAGCACGATGGAGAACAGCAGCCGGACCGCGATCACGAAGAGCCCGATCCGAATGAACATCCCGTACGAGCGGGCCCACGGCGCGTCCGTGCGGCGGGCGGCCACCACATAGCCCGCGACCCCCACCAGCAGCCCGAGCAGCAGCGGGTTGGTGGTCCGGGACGCGGCGGTCGCGAGGCCCAGCGCCCACAGCCACCACGCCCCGGCCGGCAGCGCGTTGCCGCGCGCGGCGGCGGGGGCGCGCCAGGCGGGGAGCCGGTGTGTCGCGGGGTCCGTGCGGCCGGCCGTGGTGCCGGTCATCCGCGCCGGCGACGGGCCTGTGCGACGGCGGCGATACCGAGGAGCAGTACGGCGCCGACGCCGACGAGCACACTCGCGGAGGGCCCGCCGCCGTCACCGGAGGAGGAGCCGGCGGCCGCCGGGGTGGGCGCCGTGCTGCCGTCGGACGCCGTGCCGTCCGGGGCCGCGGTGTCGGAGGCCCCGCCGTCCGTGCCGCCGTCCGAGGAGCCGCCGTCTCCGTTGCCGGAGACCTGTTCGCCGCAGCCCGTGGCCGGGTAGCCGGAGATCGCGCAGAGCATGGCGTTGGTGTCGTAGCGCAGCGGCTTCGCCACCGAGGCCAGGGCCTCCGCGCTGCTCGCGTCCTTCGCCACCCGCGCGCACGCGGTCCGCAGTGCGGGCGGGGTCTCCCCGTCCGGCGCGTCGGCGGCGACACCGGGGTCGATGACGAGCGCGACGCGCTTGCTGCCGTCCTTCGCCGGGGTGTCGGCGCAGATCTTCGCGAAGTCGGGGGCGCGGCGGGGCTTCGTGGCGTCCTGCGAGTTCGTGCTCACGGCGAACCGGAAGCCCTGCACCGAACCGTCCTCGGGCCGGACGAGCGAGGGCCCCTGCGTCGCGTACGACCAGCCGCTCGCCGAACCCTCCCAGAACGACCAGTAGCGGTAGCCGGCCGCCTGTGCGGTGCCCGCGCCGAGCACGGCCAGGACGGCACCGATGACCAGCAGCGCGACCGCCCGCGCGAGGCGGCTCACAGCTGCTGGTTCTTGCGGCGGCCGCTGATCAGGAAGCCGGCGCCCGCGCCGACCGCGAGGCCGATGCCGACGAACCACCAGACGCCGCCGATGCCGTCGCCGTCGCCGCTGTCCTTCTTCTCCTCGTCCTCGGTCCCGGCCGGCTTCGGCTTCTCTACGGCGGCGGGCTCGGGGCCGGTCGCGTTCAGCTCGGTCACCAGGTTCGCGCCGCCGAAGTCGCGGACGTCGGCGCCGGTCGCGCGGGCGGCGAGGATCAGCTGCGCGTACGCGGCGGGCCCGCTCTGCTCGGCCCAGACGGCGGAGTTCTTCTTCAGCCAGGCGACGGAGGCGGCGGCCTTGTCCTTGTGACCGGCGGCGGACAGGGCGACGACCGCGTCGGCGGTGTTGCCGAAGTCGGGCTGCGGCTCGCTGTCCTCCGCGCCGGGCATCGGGGGCGTGTTCAGATGGCCGCCATTCGCGGCGAGCGTGCCGGCCAGGTAGGCGGCGCCGTTCTGGGCGGCCTGCTCCGGTTCGAGCGGGGAGCCGTCGTGGCAGGCGGGGGCCTTGACGGCCGCGTGGTCCGTGACGACCAGGCCCTTGCCGAGCGCGCCGAGGACACCGGCGGCGGTGGCGTCACCGTTGGCGGCGAGCTTGCCGGCCTTGTCGGGCTGGTAGGCGAACGCGCCGCCTTCCTTGCCGCCGCAGGGGATGGAGAAGGTGAGCAGCGCCGCGTACGGGGTCTTGCCGCCGTCCGTCGTCACATCGCCCAGCTTCTGGCCGGCCCGGGCGAGGGCGCCGATCACGATGGACGTGGAGTTGGCGTCGCTCGGGCTGCCGGCGGTGTAGCCCCAGCCGCCGTCCTCGTTCTGGACGGACTTGAGCCAGCCGACCGCGCTGTCCAGGGCGTCCTGGTGGCCGCCGATCGCGCGCAGCGCCTGGGCGGCGGCGGCCGTCGCGTTGGTGTCCACCACCGTCTTGTCGGTGCAGGGCGCGGAGGTGTCCGCGCGGTACGCGGGGAACGCGCCGTTGTCGCACTGCTGGCCGGTCAGCCAGTCGACCGCCTTCGTGGCGGGTGTCACACCCACGGCCTGCTGGGCGAGGAAGGCGAGTGACTGCCGCCACACCCCGTCGTACGTCGGGTCGTTCGTCCCGTACAGCCCGGAGGGCAGCGCGGCGGACGGGGAGGGGGAGGGTGCCGCGACGGCGGCCGGGGCTGCGGACGCGCAGAGCGCTGCGGCGGTGACGGCGAGCGCGGCGGCGCTGCGGCGGACGGTCATGGCGGCGGGTGCCTCTCCCTGGGGGGAACCGGGCACAGGCACACACAGGCACCAGGCTCCGGCTCCGTATACCTCGACGGTGCCGGCCGCCGGGGGTCCGGCGGCGCGAGCCGGTCACGACTCGGACAGGGCATTCCGACTTCCACCGCGGGGCGGCGGTCACGGCTGCGGGTCAGTGCCGGATTCGCACCGGCTTCCCCCTGAACGAGCATGATGACGACTCGCACACTCTACCGGGCGGGCCCGGCGCGCCGTGGGGCGCCGCCCGCGGCTGGCTCCTTCCCCACCCCGGCCCGCTCGCCCTTTCCCGAAATCGGGGCACCGTCCCGCATGTCTGCGGAATGCATGGGCACGCGAACGGAAGCCATGACGACGGAGCCCGGAAAAGACAACGGCGCTCCCCGGCGACAGGGGAAGGATGAGTACCGAAAAGGACACCGGAAACAAGCACGATGAAGAGCGTGTCGACGCGCTCACCGCGATGCGGCAGGCCGCCGCACAGCTCACGGAAATGCTTCGGTGCGAACCCGATTCGGTCTCCGCGGTGAAAGCCACCGGGGACGGCTGGTCGGCGGACGTCGAAGTGGTCGAGCTGGAGAGGGTTCCGGACACGATGAGCGTGTTGGCCTCCTACCGGGTGCAACTCGACCCCCGGGGACGGCTCATGTCCTACGAACGCGTCCGCCGGTACGCCAGGGGCCAGATCGACCGACGCTGAGGGACTCCGTTGTCGAACGGAAAAAGATCACCGAAATGAGTTCCCATGACACTCGTGCAGCAGAGCAATGCGACGTCCGGCGGGAGCGGCGGATCGGGAAATCTCTACGACGTTCTCGAGCTCATACTCGACCGCGGCCTGGTCATCGACGCGTTCGTCCGCGTCTCCCTGGTGGGCATCGAAATTCTCAAAATCGATGTCCGCGTGGTGGTCGCCAGTGTCGACACCTATCTGCGATTCGCCGAGGCGTGCAACCGGCTCGACCTGGAATCCGGCCGAAAGGCCCCGAGCCAGCTCACCGACCTGGTGGGCGACATGACGGAGAACGGCGCCAAGGGAAAGTCCAAGGGCGCGCTGTCCGGAGCCGTCGAGGCGTTCAGCGAATCGCTCCAGGGCAAGGGCGACGAGCCCGAGGAGGAACCGCGCAAGCGGCCCGCCCGTAAGTCCACGTCCAGCAGCAGGCAGACCCAGCGACGCGAGGAGTAGCAGCCGTGCCCACGTACATCTACGCCATCACCGGCGCCGGCCACCCGTTGCCGCTGGACGGCCTGAACGGTGTCGGCGAACCGCCCGCCGCCCTGCGGACCCTGCGCACCGACCGGCTGGCCGCGGTGGTCAGCGACGCCCCGGCCGGGCTGCGCGCGAAGCGGCGGGACGTCATGGCCCACCAGGGCGTCCTGGAGACCCTGATGGAGAAGGGCGCGACCCTGCCCATGCGGTTCGGCCTGGTCGGGCCGGGCGACGAGGAGGTCGTCGCGGCCCTGGAACGGGAGGCAGACGCCTACGGGCAGCGGCTCGCGGAACTGGACGGGCAGGTCGAGTACAACCTGAAGGCCGGCCGGGACGAGGACGACCTCCTGCGGGAGATCATGGCCGAATCCGACGAGGTACGGCGGCTCAGCGAGCGGTCCCGCGCTCGGGGCGGCCAGGACGACCGACTGGCGCTGGGCGAGCTGGTGGCCCGCGAGGTGAGCGCCCGCCACGCCAGGGAGGCCGAGGAGGTGTCCGGCCGGCTGGCCGGTGCCGCCACGCGCGGCGCGTTCGCGGAGCCGGGCCCCCAGCACTTCCTGAACCTGTCCTTCCTCGTGCCCCGCGAGGGGACGGACGCCTTCGTGGCGGCGGTCCGGCGCGAGGCCGAGGCGCGGGGCGACGCCTACACGTACACCCTGACCGGGCCGCTTCCCCCGTACAGCTTCGTCTGAGGGGCGCGGGCCCGTCCCGGCCCGGAAGAGCGGAGGTGATCCGCCGGCATGGGACTCATCACCGGGCTGCTGACCCTGCCGCTGGCCCCCGTCCGGGGGACGGCATGGGTTCTCGACCAGGTCGTCCGCGCCGCCGAGGAGGAGTACTACGACCCCGAACCGGTACGCGCCCGGCTCGCGCGGCTGGAGCAGGAGCTGAACAGCGGAGCCATCGGGCCGGAGGAGTTCGACCGGCGCGAGGACGAACTGCTCGACCGGCTCGACGAGATCGAGGAGTACCGGAACGGCCCGCGGCAGGCGCCGTGACCGGCCACCGGACCACACACGACAGGGGGAGACCCGAGGTGCATCGCACATGACGAAGAACGCGAAGATAGGCGCGGCCCTGGTGGGCGGATATCTGCTGGGGCGGACCAAGAAGGCCAAACTCGCCGTGGGACTGGGCATGTTCCTCCTCGGCAAGAAGGTCGACCTCGACCCGAGGCGGATCGGCCGGATGCTGGCCGAGTCGCCCGCCCTGGGCCCGCTCAACGACCAGGTCCGCAAGGAACTCGTGGACGCCACGCGGACGGCGGCCACCAAGGCCGTCACCCAGCGCGCCGGCAGCCTGGCCGAATCGCTGCAACGGCGCACCCAGTCGCTGGAGTCGGGCCCCGCCACCGGGGACGACGAGCCGACCGACGACACGAACGACACCGAGGACACCGGCGACACCGAGGACACCGGCGACACGGACGACACCGGCGACACGAAGCACTCCGGGGCCCGCGACGAGAAGCCGAAGCGCGGTGGCTCCACCCGTAAGCGCACCGCCGCTTCGGGTGCCGGGAAGGCCGCCCCGAAGAGCCGGACCGCGGCGAGCGGCAGCCGCTCCGGGACGCGCCGGACGCGAGGAGGCAGCCATGCCTGACTCCGCGCTCAAGGGCATCAAGGACGACGTCGTCAACAGCCCGGCCGCCGACCGGCTCAAGGAGGAACTGCGGAACTACCTCCGGGCCCGCGCCGAACACTCCGTGACCCGGCTCGGGCACCGGCTCGGCGATTCGGTCTCCAAGCTCGCCGAACCGGGCGGCGGGAGCGGCGCCCTGAAGAGCCTCGCCAAGGGCGGCCAGGCCCTTGAGGACGGGCAGTCACCCGCGCGGGCCGCGCTCGGAGCGGGCGCCTCCCATCTCAAGGACACGGTGAAGGACAAGGTCAAGGGATTGTTCGGCAAGGGGCGCAAGTCCGGCGGAGGCAAGTCCAAGAGCGTCACCGTCGTCGAGGACATCGACGTCGGCGTGCCCGTCCGCGAGGCGTACGACCAGTGGACCCAGTTCCAGGAGTTCAGCTCGTTCGCCAAGGGCGTCGTCAGCGTGGAGAAGGCCGACGACACCACCAGCAACTGGAAGGTCAAGGTCGCCAAGTCCACCCGCAGCTGGAAGGCGAACGTCACCGAGCAGGTGCCGGACGAACGCATCACCTGGACCACCGAGGGTGCCAAGGGAACCGTCAAGGGCGTGGTCACCTTCCACGCGATCACCGACGACCTCACCCGCGTCCTGCTGGTCCTCGAATACTTCCCCAAGGGCCTGTTCGAGAAGACCGGCAACATCTGGCGCGCCCAGGGCCGCCGCGCCCGGCTCGACCTGAAGCTCTACCGCAAGTTCATCATGATGCGCGGTGAGGCGACCGACGGCTGGCGCGGCGAGATCCGCGACGGCGAGGTCGTGGTCGGCCACGACGAGGCGGTCGAGGAGGAAGAGGCGGACGACGGGGAATCCGGCGCCGAGGACGAGCCCTCCGGCGAGGAGGCCGACGCCTACGAGGACGACGAACTCGCCGACGGGGAAGAGCCGCTGGACGACGAACTCGCCGACGAGGACGAGGAAGAACTCACCGACGCCGACGAGGAAGCGGAGCCGGAGGACGAGTTCGAGGAGCCGGAGGACGAGCCCGCAGAGGAGCGGCGGCCGGCCCGCCGCTGACACACCCGACCCCAGGAAAGGCGTGAGAGACCGTGTCCGATTCACTCGCCGGCCGACTGCCGGCCCCGCCCAGGGGGACGACTGCGGCGTACGGGCAGCAGGGCTCGTCGGCCAACCTCGCCGACATCCTGGAAAGGGTGCTGGACAAGGGCGTCGTCATCGCCGGGGACATCCGGATCAACCTGCTCGACATCGAGCTGCTCACCATCAAGCTCCGGCTGCTCGTCGCCTCGGTCGACAAGGCCAAGGAGATGGGCATCGACTGGTGGGAGCACGATCCCTCGCTCTCCTCACGGGCCCGCCCGGCGCCCCGGCCGGAGGCGGGCCCCGAGGACGGCGCCCTGGCGGAGGAGAACGAGCGGCTGCGGGCCGAACTGGCCCGGCTGCGCTCGGCCGCGGGGCTCCCCGGCGCGGCCGCCGCCGAAGGACAGCCGGCCCCGGCCGCGGAGGAGGAGGCACGATGAACACGCGGACCGACCCGCCGGGCGGCCTGCCGGCCCCGGACGACGGGCAGCTGACGTACGTCTACGCCGTCGGCCGGGAGCGCCCCGCGCCCCACGACCCGGCCTCCCGCCCGGCGGGCGTGGACGGCGGACCGCTGTACCCGGTGACCGCGGGCGGGCTGTGCGCGCTCGTCTCCCGAGTACCGGCGGAGACCTTCGGCACCTCCGGCCTGACCGCTCAACTGGAGGACCTGGAACGGCTGGAGGCGCTCGCGCGGGTCCATCACGCCGTGGTCGACGCCGCGTTCGCCGAGGCACCGGTCCTGCCGATGCGGCTGGCCACCGTCTACCTGGACGACGCCGGGGTCGCCGGCACACTGCTCCGGCGACGGGAGGAGTTCGACGACCTGCTGGGCCGGCTGGAGGGCCACGTCGAACTGGGCCTGAAGGTCTACGCCGATCCCCGGACGGCCGACGCGCCCGCCCCGGACCCCGCCGCGACGACCACCGGAGCCGGCGCGGGGCGGGCCTATCTGCGGCAGCGCCAGGCGTCCCGGCGCAGCGGCCGGGACGCCCACCGGGCGGCGTCCGACCTGGTCGACCGCGCGGCCCGGCTGACCCGGGACATCGCCGCCGCGCGCGTGGTCCACCGCCCGCAGCAGGGGCGGCTCGCCGCCCGCCCCGGAGTGAACGTGGCCAACGAGGCGTACCTCGTCCCCCGGTCGCGCGCCGGCGAACTGCGCCGGGCGCTCACCGGCCTGGCCGACGGGGTCGCGGGAGTCGCGGTCGAGGTCACCGGGCCGTGGGCGCCCTACTCGTTCGCGACCGCGCCGTCCGCACAGGAGGGGGACGGCGGTGAGGGCCGGTGAGCACGGACATCGCCGGGGACGTCCTCGGCGGTCCCGAGCAGCGGCACGGGCCGCCCGTCGCCCTGATCGACCTCCTGGACCGCCTCCTGAACGGCGGCGCGGTGCTCACCGGAGACCTCGTCCTGTCCATCGCGGACGTCGACCTCGTCCACATCAACCTGCGGGCGGTCATCCGGTCGATCACCGGCGAGGAGCCGGCGCCGTGGTGAGCCGCACGCCGTTCGGACCATCCACCGCACCACCCGACGAGGAGGACCGCATGCCCCACGGCGACGGCGCCCGCAGGCTGGAGACCGACCCGGACACGGTCGAGCGGGACCTCATGAAGCTGGTGCTCACCCTCGTCGAACTGCTCCGTCAGCTCATGGAACGCACCGCCCTGCACCGGGTGGACGAGGGCGATCTGACCGAGCAGCAGGAGGAGCGCATCGGCATGACGCTGATGATCCTGCACGAGCGCATGACCGAACTGTGCGACCGGTACGACCTGACGATGGACGACCTCGATCTCGACCTCGGGCCGCTCGGCTCCCTGCTGTCGCACAACGACGCATGAGCGGGCCGCGCCCGGGGTTTCACGCACCACCTCAAGGCAAGGAGGACGCCATGACCACCGAAAAGGAAAGCAAGGGTCCCACCAGCAGCAAGGATTCCACCAGCAGCAAGGGCCCCACCAGCGGCAAGAGTTCCACCAGCGGCAAGGGAAGGACCACCACCGCCCGCAGGACGACCGGCACGGCGCGGAGCGCGGCCCGTGACACCAAGGACGCGGTCGCGGACGGCGCGAGCGAGGCCGGCGGGCTCACGCAGCGCGCCGGACAGACCGCCGCTTCCGGCCTCCGCGGCGGCCGGGAAGCGGTGACGGCCGGGGTGGCCAGGGCCGGGAGCGCGGCCGCCTCCGCGTGGACCGTCGTCAAGCTCAGGAAGGCGGTCGCCACCGGCGCCGCCGTGGGCGTGGTGAGCATCGCCGGGGCCGCCTTCGCCACCGGACGCGCCACCGCCAAGCCGCGTACCGGCCCGCTCACCCGGCTGGCCAACGGCAGGATCTGACCCGCCGGTCCACGGCCCGTTCCAGGGGCCGGCCCCGCGGCAGCATTGCCGGGGGCCGGCCCCTGGAGCCGTCTCAGCCCGCCGCGCGTGCCCCGGGCACACCGGGGGCCGGCGGGCCGATCAGCCGGCAGACCGTCTCGATGTCGGCGCGCACCTGCGCGGCGGAGGCCCGGCCGGACAGCCAGGCGATCAGCGCCGAGTGCCAGGTGTGCTCGATCACCCGCACGGCGCAGAGCTGCTGCGGCGTCGGGTGGCCGGTGTCCATCGCGTCCAGGATGATCGCGGTTGTGAGCCGCGAAACGGCGTCCACCTCGGGGCGCACGCCCCGGTCCGCGAACGTCAGCGCGCGCACCATCGCGTCCGCGAGCTGCGGTTCGCGCCGCAGCGCGCCGAAGGCCCGCAGCAGGGTGCCCGCCACCCGCGCCGCCGGGTCGTCCCCGGCCGGCGGGTGGTCGCGCAGATCGGTGCGCAGCCGCTGCAGCCGGTCCCGCAGCGTGGCGACGAGGAGGTGCACCTTGGACGGGAAGTACCGGTACAGGGTGCCGAGGGCGACCTCGGCGGCCACCGCGACCTCGCGCATCTGGACGGCCTCGAAGCCGCCCTCGCCGGCCAGGGCGGCGGTGGCCCGGAGGATGCGGCGGCGACGGGCCTCCTGGCGTTCCGTCAGGGGCGGCGATACCGGCCGGGCTTCCGCTGTCATGTGTCCCATCCCGCAGCCGGGGCGTGTGCCGTGGCGTGAATCACCTGATCCGGCCGTTGCACCGACGCTACCGACCGGTAGATTCGTAGCTCATTGAACCATCCAGTCTGAAACTTGTTCTAGATTAGCCACGGCGGTTACGCTCCGGCGAACAGAGCAGTGAGAAGGGGGCCGAGTGTGACCGCTGAGGCCGTGGAGTCGGGTCCCCGTACGGGCGTCGCCGCATCGGGCACGGACCCCGGCGACCGGCCGCTGCGCATCGCGCTCCTCACCTACAAGGGCAACCCCTTCTGCGGCGGCCAGGGCGTCTACGTACGCCACCTCGCCCGGGAACTCGCCCGCCTCGGACACAGCGTCGAGGTCATCGGCGCCCAGCCCTACCCGGTGCTCGACGAGGGCGTCCCGCTCACCGAACTGCCCAGCCTCGACCTCTACCGGCAGCCCGACCCGTTCCGCACCCCCGGACGCGACGAGTACCGGGACTGGATCGACGCCGCCGAGGTCGCCACGATGTGGACCGGCGGCTTCCCCGAACCGCTCACCTTCAGCCTGCGGGCCCGGCGCCACCTCGCCGCCCGGCGCGGCGAGTTCGACGTCGTCCACGACAACCAGACCCTGGGCTACGGGCTCCTCGCCGACCTCGGCGCCCCCCTCGTCACCACGATCCACCACCCCATCACCGTCGACCGGCAGCTCGACCTGGCCGCCGCCACGACCCGGCGCCGCCGCGCCTCCGTACGCCGCTGGTACGCGTTCACCCGCATGCAGAAGCGGGTCGCCCGCCGGCTGCCGTCCGTGCTCACCGTCTCCGGCTCCTCCAAGCAGGAGATCGTGGAGCACCTCGGCGTGGACCCGCGCCGCATCCGGGTCGTCCACATCGGCGCCGACACCGATCTGTGGTCGCCCGACCCCGCGGTCGCCGAGGTCCCCGGCCGGATCGTCACCACCTCCAGCGCCGACGTCCCGCTCAAGGGCCTCGTCCACCTCGTGGAGGCCCTCGCCAAGCTGCGTACCGGCAACCCCGCCGCCCACCTCGTGGTCGTCGGCAAGCGCGCCGAGGACGGCCCCGTCGCCCGCGCCATCGAGCGGCACGGCCTCGCGGACGCCGTCGAGTTCGTCAAGGGCATCAGCGACACCGAGCTGGTCGACCTGGTGCGCGGCGCCCAGATCGCCTGCGTCCCCTCCCTGTACGAGGGCTTCTCGCTGCCCGCCGCCGAGGCCATGGCCACCGGCACCCCGCTCGTCGCCACCACCGGCGGCGCCATCCCGGAGGTCACCGGCCCCGACGGCGAGACCTGCCTCGCGGTCCCGCCCGGCGACGCCGGCGCCCTCGCCGACGCGCTGGGCCGGCTGCTCGGCGACGCGGAGCTGCGCGCCCGGCTCGGGGCCGCCGGACGTGCCCGGGTGCTCGCCCGGTTCACCTGGAAGCAGGCCGCGATCGGCACCGTCGACCTCTACCGGCAGGCCATCGCCGCCCGCGCCGCCACCGGCCCCGGCGGCCGGCGATGACCCCGCCCCGCCCCTGACCCCGCCCCGACCGCTCCCGCCTCCACCCCCGACCGCGAAAGCAGGCATTCGTGCTGACCGTGGACTTCACCCGCTTCCCGCTCGCCGCCGGCGACCGCGTGCTCGACCTGGGGTGCGGCGCCGGACGCCACGCCTTCGAGTGCTACCGGCGCGGCGCCCGGGTGGTGGCCCTCGACCGCAACGGCGAGGAGATCCGCGAGGTCGCGAAGTGGTTCGCCGCGATGAAGGAGGCCGGTGAGGCCCCCGAGGGCGCCACCGCCACCGCGATGGAGGGCGACGCGCTGAACCTGCCCTTCCCCGACGAGTCCTTCGACGTCGTCATCATCTCCGAGGTCATGGAGCACATCCCCGACGACAAGGGCGTGCTCGCCGAGATGGTCCGCGTCCTGCGGCCCGGCGGCCGGATCGCCGTCACCGTCCCGCGCTACGGCCCCGAGAAGGTCTGCTGGACCCTCTCCGACGCGTACCACGAGGTCGAGGGCGGCCACATCCGCATCTACAAGGCCGACGAACTGCTGGCCAGGATGCGCGGCGCCGGCCTCAAGCCGTACGGCACCCACCACGCCCACGCGCTGCACTCCCCGTACTGGTGGCTCAAGTGCGCGTTCGGCGTCGACAACGACAAGGCGCTGCCGGTGAAGGCGTACCACAAGCTCCTGGTCTGGGACATCATGAAGAAGCCGGCCCTGACCCGGGTCGCCGAGCAGCTGCTCAACCCGGTCGTCGGCAAGAGCTTCGTGGCCTACGCGACCAAGCCGCACCTTCCCGTCAGCGCGGCGGAGGCCGCAGTCGCCGGGGCCGAGGCGTGAGCCTTCCCGAACGGACCGAACACCTCGTCCTGCCCGGCGTTCTCACCGCCGAACAGGCCGCCGAGACCGTCGCCGCACTGCGCGCCCTCCAGCGCCCGGACGGCGCCATCCCCTGGTTCCGCGGCCACCACCTCGACCCGTGGGACCACACCGAGGCCGCCATGGCCCTGGACGCGGCCGGCGAGCACACCGCCGCGGCCCGCGCCTACGAGTGGCTGGCCCGCCACCAGAACGGCGACGGCTCCTGGTACGCCGCCTACCACGACGGCGACCCCGGGCAGCCGACCGACCGGGGCCGCGAGACCAACTTCTGCGCCTACGTGGCCGTCGGCGTCTGGCACCACTACCTCGCCACCGGCGACGACGCCTTCGTGGACCGGATGTGGCCCACGGTCTACGCCGCCGTCGAGTTCGTCCTGCGCCTCCAGCAGCCCGGCGGCCAGATCGGCTGGAAGCGCGAGGCGGACGGCACGGCCGTGACGGACGCGCTGCTCACCGGCTCCTCCTCCATCCACCAGGCCCTGCGCTGCGCCCTCGCCCTCGCCGAACGCCGCGAGGAGCCCCAGCCCGACTGGGAGCTGGCGACCGGGGCCCTGGGCCACGCCATCCGCAGCCACCCCGAACGCTTCCTCGACAAGAGCCGCTACTCGATGGACTGGTACTACCCGGTCCTCGGCGGCGCCGTCACCGGTGCCGCCGCCAAGAAGCGCATCGAAGAGGGCTGGGACGACTTCGTCGTGCCGGACCTCGGGGTGCGCTGCGTACTGCCCAACCCGTGGGTCACCGGCGGCGAGAGCTGCGAACTCGCCCTGGCCCTGTGGGTGATGGGCGAGTCCGACCGGGCGCTGGAGATCCTCCAGTCCATCCAGCACCTGCGGGCCGGGGGCGGCCTGTACTGGACGGGTTACGTCTTCGAGGGCAACAAGGCGTTCTGGCCCGAGGAGCACACCTCCTGGACGGCCGGTTCCCTGCTCCTCGCGGTGGCGGCGCTCGGCGGCGACGAGGCCACGACCGCCGTCTTCGGCGGCGACCGGCTGCCGAGCGGCCTGGAACCGGACTGCTGCGACTGAACGGCGCACGGCGGCCGGATATCCGCATGTGGAGCCGGGTGCGGTCGCACTAGGGTGCGGGTATGGGTCTTCTGACGCACGAGCGTTACTGCGATGAAATCGTCCGGCTGACCGAGGAGTTGAGAGCGGCACTACGGGGCGCCGACCTCACCGCGACCGTACCGACCTGCCCCGACTGGACCCTGCGCGAACTCGCCGAGCACGTGGGCCGCGCCCACCGCTGGGCCGGTGAGATCGTCCGCACCCGCTCCGCCGAGGTGGTGCCGGAGGACAAGGTGCCGGACGACAGCCCCGCCGACGACGACCCCGCCACCCTCGACGCCTGGCTGGCCGCGGGGGCGGCCGGGACCGCCGCCGCGCTGCGCGAGGCCGGGCCGGACACCGAGGTGTGGACCTGGGCCTGGGAGCGGAGGGCCGGCTTCTGGGCGCGCCGCATGACCCTCGAAACCGTCGTCCACCTCGCCGACGCGGCCCTCACCGCGAACGTCCCCTACACGATGACGCCCGAGCTGGCCGCCGACACGATCGACGAGTGGCTGCAGATCGTGGTCTTCGCGCAGGCCGACGGCGACCGCGATGTCGCCGAGCTGCGCGGGGCCGCCCGCTCCCTGCACCTGCACGCCACCGACGTACCCGACGCCGAGTGGCTGATCGAGATCGGCGAGGACGGGGTGACCTGGCGGCGGGCGCACGCCAAGGCGGACGTGGCACTGCGCGGGTCGCTCACCGACCTGATGCTGGTCTTCAACCGCCGCCTCGCCCCCGACAGCGACCGGGTGGAGGTCCTGGGCGACGCCGCGCTGCTGGACTTCTGGCTGGCCCGCACCACCTTCGGCTGAGCCGCGCGGCCCGGCCCCCCGGTGTGCGGGCCGGGCCGGTCCGGGCCAAGCTGGACGGGCGGCCCCACCGTCCCGGCCGCCCCGGAGGTGCCGATGGACCCGGTCACGGCCCTGGAACGGATCGCCTTCCTGCTGGAACGCGGCAGGGCGGTCACCTACCGCGTCCAGGCGTTCCGCACCGCCGCGCGCACCGTCGCCGCGATGGACGACGGCGAGCCGGCCCGCCGTGTCGCGGACGGCTCGCTGGAACGGGTCAAGGGCATCGGCCCCCGCACCGCCCAGGTCGTCCGGGAGGCGCTGGCCGGGCGGACCCCCGGCTACCTGGACCGGCTGGAGTCCGAGGCGGCGAGCGCCGGGCCCCTCGCACAGGGCGGCGAGCACCTGCTGTCGCTGCTGCGCGGCGACTGCCACACGCACTCCGACTGGTCGGACGGCGGCAGCCCCATCGAGGAGATGGGCCGCGCGGCGGCGGAACTGGGCCACGACTGGACGGTCCTCACCGACCACTCGCCCCGCCTCACCGTCGCCCACGGCCTCTCGCCCGAGCGGCTGCGCCGGCAACTCGACGAGGTCGCCGCACTCAACGAGCGCTGGGCACCGTTCAGGCTGCTCACCGGCATCGAGTGCGACATCCACCGCGACGGCTCCCTCGACCAGGAAGAGGACCTCCTGGAACAGGTGGACCTCGTCGTCGTGTCCGTCCACTCCGAACTCCGCATGGACGCCGCCCCGATGACCCGCCGGATGGTCGCCGCCGTACGCCACCCGCAGGCGAACGTCCTCGGCCACTGCACCGGACGCCTCGTCACCGGAAAGGGCCGCCCCGAATCCGCGTTCGACGCCGACGAGGTCTTCGCCGCCTGCGCCGACGCGGGCACCGCCGTCGAGATCAACAGCAGGCCCGAACGGCTCGACCCGCCCCGCCGGCTGCTGCACCGGGCCGTGGCGGCGGGCACCCTGTTCGCCGTCGACACCGACGCGCACGCGCCGGGCCAGCTCGACTGGCAGGCGTACGGCTGCGCCCGTGCCGAGGAGTGCGGCGTACCGCCGGAGCGCGTGGTCACCACCTGGTCCGCGGACGAACTGCTGCGCTGGACCCGTACGGGCGAGATCCCGGAACGGGCGGCCGGCTGAACCCGGCCGGGAACGGCAGCGGCCCCCGCCCGGAAGGGGGCGGGGGCCGCTGACAGGACCGGACGGCGGGCGTCAGCCGCGCTGGATGCCCGAGGTGTCCTGGAGGACGCCGCGACGGCCGTCCTGCGTCTGGGCGATCAGCGCCGAACCGCGCTGCTCGACCGCGAGGTACCAGGTGCCCGGCGCCAGTTCGGCGATCGGGGCCTGCGAACCGTCCTCGTTGTACAGCGGACGGGCCACCGGCACCGCGAACCAGAACGCGGTGAACTCGCCGGACTGCCCGCCGGCCGCCGGGGTCTGCGGCGCCGGAGCCTTCTGCGCGTCGGGCTGACCCGGCTGCTGCGCACCGTACGGCTGCGGCTGGCCCTGCTGGCCGCCGAACGCCGGCTGCGGACCACCGGGGTAGCCGTAGCCCTGGCCGGGCTGCGCGCCGTACGGCGGCTGCACGGCCTGCGGGTTCGGGGCGCCCGCGAGCGGGGCCTTGAGCGCCGGAACCAGCGGCGACGCGACCGCGCCCGCGGCCAGCGCCAGCGAGGCGATGAAGCCGAGGATCAGGCCGGCGCCCGCGTCGATCTGGCCGAGGTCGATGATCGTCCAGAACATGTTCCACGCGGTGAAAACCGTGGCGGCGACGCCGAACTGGGCGAGGTCGAGACCCACGATCTTGCGCGGCTGGGGCTGCGAGCGGGAGAGCACGATCAGTGCTGCGCCGATCACCCCGACCATGTAGACGCCGATGCCGTTGCCCAGGGAGTCCCAGGAGTTGGGGGCGTCGACGTTGCTGCTTCCGTAGTCGAAGTAGTCGAGGAACGAGGCGATGAACAGCACGACCGCTGCTCCGATCACCACGCCATCGCCTCGAGTGAGGGAGCGGATATTCACGTGAAGGTCCTTAGTCGGTCGTCTCGTCGGGGGCGGTCGTCGTTGCCGCCGGATACACGGCTGGCACGGCTCGAAGCTCGGGAACGGCTCCCCATCGTACGGGTGAATGTATCGTCTGCTCGTGCGGGTCGTGTTGCTGCCCGCCGGGTGCGCGGACATCCTCCCGAATTCATCGCAGAATCACCCCTTGCCTACCCCTTGAGGTAGCTGCTGATCCCGTCCGCGATGCCCTGGGCGGCCTTCTGGCGCCAACCCGCGTCGGTGAGCAGGGCGGCATCCTTGGGATCACGCATATTGCCGCATTCGATGAACACTTTGGGCACGGTCGACAAATTAAGTCCGCCGAGATCCTTGCGAACGTCCAAACCGGTTTTGCCGCCGACATAATTGGAAGGGGAACTTCCGGTACTGCGTACGAACAGACCCGCGATTCGGGTACCGAGGTCGCGCGAGGGCTCGACGATCTTCGACGTGTCCGCGCCCCCGCCGCGCACCGCCGCCGGGAGGATCACATGGAAGCCCCGGTTGCCCGCGGCCGACCCGTCCGCGTGGATCGAGACCACCGCGTCCGCGTGCTCCCGGTTGCCGATCCGCGCCCGTTCGTCCACACAGGGCCCGAACGCCCGGTCGCGGTCGTACGTCAGGACCACATCGGCGCCCTCGGCGCGCAGCAGCTTCCGCAGCCGGTGCGCCACGTCGAGCGTGAACTCCGCCTCGGCGTAACCCCCGTTGGTGGCGGTCCCGGTGGTGTCGCACGCCTTGTGCCCGGTGCCGATGTCCACCTGGCGGTTGATCTCGGCGGTGTGCAGGTGGTTCGTCGGGTTGTGGCCGGGGTCGATGACCACCGTCTTCCCGGACAGCGGCCCGGTGGGGGCGGCCGGGGTCCTCGACACGGACGCCGAGGGGGAGGCGGTCCTCGACGGCGACTTCACCGGCGTCGGCACGGCCGACGACGGGGCCGGGGCGGAGGGCGCGGGCGTGGCGGCCCCGGTGGCAGTCGGCCCGGCCTGCCCCCGCACGGGGCCGTCCCCGTCGCCGCAGCCGGCCAGGCCCAGGCACAGCAGGGCAGCGGCGGCGGCGAGCCGGAGCGGCCGGCGCGGGGTGGCGGGAAGGCTCTCGTCGTGACGCACCCGGCGATGCTACCGGCCGGACCCGCCGCTGTCCGGGCCGTCCGCGGACCGGCCGCCGCGCACGGCGGCGGCCCTCAGATGCCGGGACCGGTACGGCGCAGCACCCGCAGCGAGTCCGTGACGGAGACCTCCGTGAACGCCCCCGACTCCAGCGCCCGCAGATACACCCGGTACGGGGCCTGGCCGCCGTGCGCCGGGTCCGGGAACACGTCGTGGATCACCAGCAGCCCGCCCTCCACGACGTGCGGCGCCCAGCCCTCGTAGTCGCCGGCCGCGTGCTCGTCGGTGTGGCCGCCGTCGATGAAGACGAAGCCGAGCGGGCCCGCCCACACCGCCGCCACCTGCGGCGACCGCCCCACCAGCGCCACCACGTGGTCCTCCAGGCCCGCCGCGTGCAGCGTCCTGCGGAAGGTGGGCAGGGTGTCCATCCGGCCCACCTCCGGGTCCACCACGGTCGGGTCGTGGTACTCCCAGCCGGGCTGCTGCTCCTCGCTGCCCCGGTGGTGGTCCACGGTGAGCGCGGTCACCCCGGCCGCCCGCGCCGCGTCGGCGATCAGGATCGTGGAGCGCCCGCAGTAGGTGCCGACCTCCAGCAGCGGCAGGCCGAGCGCGGCGGCCGCGGTCGCGGCCTCGTACAGGGCGAGCCCCTCGACCACCGGCATGAAGCCCTTGGCGGCCTGGAAGGCGGCGAGAATCTCCGGCTCGGGCTCGGCGGCCACGGTGTTCCTCCTGGTGGGCGGTGCTGCGACGACGTGCGGGACGGCGCCATCGTGCCGTACGCCCCGGCCGGACACACCGGCGGGGCGGACGAGCCGGGGCCCGCCGCCCGATCGGGTCTACGTCGGCCCCGGCGACCGGCGCCCCGCCGCGTCCGGCACCCGGTCGCGCAAGCCGGTGTGCCGGGCGGCCGCGTCGCCCTCGGCGCTCGCGAGCAGGACCGGCGCGGTGGCCGTGCGCCGGGACGGCAGGAACGAGGCGAGGACGAGACCGGCGACCACCGCGCAGGTCGCGATGAGGAACGAGATGCGGAAGCCCTTCATGGTGGGCACCTCGACCGCGCCCATCCGGGTCGAGGTGTGGGCCAGGACCATGCCGATGACCGCGCTGGACACCGAGGTGCCGATGGAGCGCATCAGGGTGTTCAGACCGTTGGCGGCACCGGTCTCGGAGACGTCCACGGCGCCGATGATCAGCGCGGGCAGCGAGGAGTAGGCGAGCCCGATGCCGGCGCCGAGCAGGACGGAGATCAGCACGGTCTGCCAGGTGGCGCTCATCAGCCCGAGCCCGGCCCCGTAACCGATCGCGATCACCAGCAGGCCGAGCATCAGCGACACCTTGGGGCCCCGGCGGGCGGAGATCCGCGCGTACAGCGGGGCGACGAGCATCATCGTCAGGCCCAGCGGGGCCACGCACAGCCCGGCGACCACCATCGACCGGCCGAGGCCGTAGCCGGTGGAGGCCGGCAGCTGGAGCAGCTGGGGCAGGACGAGGGAGACGGCGTAGAAGGCGACGCCGATCATGATCGACGCGAGGTTGGTCAGCAGCACCTCGCGGCGGGCCGTGGTCCGCAGATCGACCAGCGGCGCCTCGGTGCGCAGCTCGAACAGCCCCCACAGCACCAGGACGACCAGCGAGGCGGCGAGCAGCCCGAGCGTGATGGGGGAGGCCCAGCCCCAGTCGCCGCCCTTGGTGACGGGCAGCAGCAGGAGCACCAGACCCAGCGAGAGGCCGAGCGCGCCGACGAGGTCGAAGCGGCCGGGCGCGCGCAGCGTGCTCTCCGGGACCGCGTACAGGGTCAGCGCCATGGCCAGCGCGCCGAGCCCGGCGGAGCCGAGGAACAGGGCGTGCCAGTCGGTGTGCTGGGCGACGAGCGCGGCGCCCGGCAGCGCGAGCCCGCCGCCGACCCCGATGGACGAACTCATCAGCGCCATCGCCGAGCCCAGCCTCTCGCGCGGCAGCTCGTCGCGCATGATGCCGATGCCCAGCGGGATCGCGCCCATGGCGAAGCCCTGGAGCGAGCGGCCCGTGATCATGATCACGAGGTCGTCGGTGAAGGCGCATATGAGGGAGCCGACGACCATGACGCCGAGGCTGGCCAGCAGCATCCCGCGCTTGCCGTACAGGTCTCCGAGCCGCCCCATGATCGGGGTGGCGACGGCCCCGGCGAGCAGCGTGGCGGTCATCACCCAGGTCGCGTCGGACGGGGAGGTGTGCAGCAGCGCGGGCAGGTCCTTGAAGACGGGGACGAGCAGGGTTTGCATCACGGCGACGGTGATCCCCGCGAAGGCGAGCACGGGGACGATCCCCCGGCCGTGCGGCGTCGGTAACATGCGGGCGGCCTCCGGGCGGCGGTGAGGGGTGGTGCGGGCGGTGGCGCGGCCGGGCCGGGCGGCGCCGACCGCCAAGTCTGTGCAGGGTGAACCTTGTTCGGCTACGGCGTATTCCGGTGCACGGGGTGCGAACCGGCCGCACGCACACGCGGGCGCACACACCGCACCCGCGTGTGCGTGCGGGTCCTACGCCGCCGGACCGAGCGGGACCGGACCCGAAACCGATGTACGGGGTGCACGGCGGCTGCGAGTATGACACCCATGGTTGACGTCACCACCCCCGCACCGCCCACCGAACGCTCCGGGACCCGCACCTGGGCGGTGGTCCTCGCCGCATGCGTCGGGCAGTTCCTCGTGGTGCTCGACGTGTCCGTCGTCAACGTCGCCCTCCCGTCCATGCGCGCCGACCTCGGGCTGAGCACCACCGGCCTGCAATGGGTCCTCAACGCGTACTCCATCGCCTTCGCCGGGTTCATGCTGCTGGGCGGGCGGGCCGCCGACCTCTACGGCCGCAAGCTGATGTTCCTCGTCGGCCTCGGCCTGTTCACCGCCGCCTCGCTGGCCGGCGGGCTCGCCCAGGAGGGCTGGCAGCTGCTGGCCGCCCGCGCCGCGCAGGGCCTCGGCGCCGCCGTCCTCGCCCCGGCCACCCTCACCCTGCTCACCGCCGCCGTCCCCGAGGGCCCCGCCCGCGCCCGGGCCATCGGCACCTGGATGGCGGTCGGCGCGGGCGGCGGCGCGGCCGGCGGACTGGTCGGCGGGGTGCTCACCGACGCGCTGTCCTGGCGCTGGGTGCTGCTGATCAACGTGCCCATCGGGGTGCTGGTGCTGATCGGCGCCGTGCTGTGGCTCGCCGAGGGCCGCGCGGCGGGCCGCAGCCGCGTCGACCTGCTGGGCGCCGTCCTCGTCACGGCGGGCCTCGCCGCAACCGCGTACGGCATCGTGCAGACCGAGGCGGTGGGGTGGACGGCCGCCGCGACCCTGGTCCCGCTGGTCGGCGGACCCGTCCTGCTCGCCCTGTTCACCCTCGTGGAGGCCCGCACCGCGAGCCCCCTGATGCCGCTGCGGGTGCTCGGGGCACGGGCGGTGGCCTCGGCGAACGTCGCCATGCTCGTCATGGGCTCCGCCACGTTCGCCATGTGGTACTTCATGACGGTGTACGCGCAGAACATCCTGGGCTACAGCGCGCTGGCGGCCGGGCTCGCCCTGATGCCGTCCTCGCTGGCCGTCGTCGCCGGCTCCAAGGCCGCGCCCCGGCTGATGGCCCGCGTCGGCGCGAAGAACCTCGCGCTCCTGGGCACCGCCGTCGCCGCCGCGGGCTTCGGCTGGCAGTCCACGATGACCGCGCACGGCTCCTTCCTCACCGCGGTCTGCCTGCCCGGTGTGCTGATGATGGCCGGGGCCGGGCTCGCCTCCACCCCGCTCGCCTCGCTGGCCACGTCGGGCGCGGCGCCGGGGGAGGCCGGCCTCGTCTCGGGCTTGGTCAACACCTCGCGGACGATGGGCGGCGCGCTGGGCCTGGCGGTGCTCTCCACGGTCGCCGCGGCCCGCACCGGCGACGCGACGGACCCGGCCGCGCTGACCGCCGGCTACGCGCTGGCCTTCCGCACCGCGGGCTGCGTCCTGCTGGCCGGGCTGCTGCTGATGCTGCTCTGGCTCCCGCGCCACCGCCCGGCCCGGGAACGGACGGTACGGGCCTGAGCGGCGGGGTGCCGGGGCGGCGCGGCCGGGCTACGGAGCCGGGCCAGGGGGCCGGGGCTGCGGGGCCGGGGCTGCGGGGCCGGGCCGAGGGCCGGGCGCCGTTCGGGGGCGCCGGGCCCGTTCACTTCCGTTCGTACAGCGTCACCCTGCGCCCCCGTACCCGCTCGTCCGCGACGATGCCGAAGTGCTCCCTCAGCACCGCGGCCTTCACCCGCTCGCGCCGCGCGTGCTCGGTGCGGGCCGCCTCCGGCGCGTCCGTCACCAGCAGTATCCGCCGCTCCGCCAGCATCGCCTCCCGTATCCGGTCCGGAGCGGCCTCCACCCCGCTCAGCGTCCCGGACGCGAGCGGACCCCGCACCAGCGCTATGTCCCGCAGACCGGTGAACGCCTCCGGCGACACCTGACTGGCGTCGCGCCGGGCGCTCGGCAGGAACACCACCGCCGTCCCCGGCTCCTTCAGCCGCCGCACGTCCGCCGCCATGGCCAGCACGTCGTCCACCCGGCTCGACGGCGACCGCTTGGCCAGCGACTGCGGCAGCAGCGCCGCCACCACGCACACCAGCAGCGCCGGTACGAGCCACCGCGACGCCGCCGGGAACCGGGGCGCCGCCACCCGCACCGCCGCGGCGCACACACCTCCCGCCAGCAGCGCCAGGCCCAGCATGCTGAACAGCACATAGCGGTCCAGGAACAGCGGCTTGCCCAGCGAGACGGCGACCAGGCCCAGCTGCGGAACCGCCAGCAGCGGCAGCCCCACCGAGGCCACCGAGAGCCGCCCCGCACCCGGCCGGTCGGCCAGGGCCGCGAGAGCGCCGAGCGTCAGCAGCACACCGGGGCCGATCAGCATGTGCCAGGTCAGCGGCGGTATCCAGGACACCTGCCCGGCCTGGCCCGCCGTGAACAGGACCAGCGGCAGCGCACCCGCCACCGCGCCCGCCGACGCCACCGCCCAGCGCCCTGCCACCCGCCGCCCCGCCCCGCTCCACACCAGCGTCGCCAGATGCGCGGGCAGGACGAGCAGCGAGAACCAGTTCAGCAGCGCGCCGAACAGGACCGCGCCCGCGTACGCCGCCCAGCGCCCCCAGCCGCCGTTCCCCTGGACCAGCGTTACCAGGAGCAGCGTCGCGACCCCGGCCCCCGCCGCGACCAGCGCGTACGGGCGGCCCTCCTGGAGGTAGAACTGCACCGCCGGCAACAGCCCGAGGACCATGCCGCCGCCCAGCCCCGCCCAGCGCCCGGCCAGCCGCTCGCCGACGGCCGCCACACACGCCGCCGCCACCGCCATGGCCAGCACGGACGGCAGCCGCAGCGTCGTGGTCGTCGGCCCGAACCAGTCGAACAGGCCGTGCATCAGCAGGTAGTACAGCCCGTGCACCGCGTCCACCTGGCCCAGCAGGGTTCGTATGTCGGCGGTGGACCGCAGCGCCACCTGCCAGGTCGCGGCCTCGTCCCGCCATAAGCTGCCCTGCCGCGAGAGCCCCCAGAGCCCGAGGGCCAGCGTCCAGAGCGCCGGTACGAGCCAGAGCGGAGCGGCGCGCCGGGGCGCGGAGCCGGAAGAAGACATGACGTACCAAGCCCCCGAGATGTCACGGTACGGACGGACTGACTGACTGTGGGTCGTACGGGCGGTCAGAGCCAGCCCTGCTGCCGGGCCGCGCGGACCGCCTCCATGCGGTTGCGGGTGCCCGTCCTGCCGATCGCCGACGACAGATAGTTGCGCACCGTCGACTCCGACAGATGCAGTTTGGCCGCGATGTCGGCGACCGTCGCCCCGTCCACCGAGGCGACCAGCACGTCCCGCTCACGCGCCGTCAGCGGGCTGGGCCCGGAACTGAGCGCGGCGGCGGCCAGCGCCGGATCGACGACCGTCTCCCCGGCCAGCACCCGGCGGATCGCCGCCGCCAGCTCCTCGACCGGGCCGTCCTTCACCAGGAAGCCCGCGGCCCCCGCCTCCATCGCCCGGCGCAGATAGCCCGGCCGGCCGAACGTGGTCAGGATCAGCACCCGGCAGTCCGGGACCTCCTCGCGCAGGTCGGCCGCCGCGTCCAGGCCGCTGCGGCCCGGCAACTCGATGTCCAGCAGCGCGACATCGGGACGGGACGCCAGCGCCGCCGCCACGATCTCGTCACCCGCGCCGACCTGCGCCACCACCTCGATGTCCGGCTCCAGACCGAGCAGCAGGGCGAGCGCGCCGCGCATCATCCCCTGGTCCTCGGCGAGCAGGACGCGGATGGACGGGGCCGGGGGGCGCCCTTCATCAGGCATTTCGTTCACCGGCCCAGGGTAGGCGAGCCGTCCGCCCCGGCCCCGGTGCCGGGTGGGCCCGCCGCGTCGCCGCCCGCCTCGGCGCCCGCGTCCGCCGGGAGTTCCGCGGTGACCACGAAGCCGCCGTCCGGGCCCGGCCCCGCCACCAGGGAGCCGCCGGCCGCGGCCAGCCGTTCGGTCAGCCCCTTCAGCCCGGTGCCGCCGATGCCCGGCGCTGGCGCGGGCCCGGCCGGGCGGCCCCGGCCGTCGTCGGTCACCGTCAGCCGTACCCGCTCGGCGGACCCGCCGACCGCGAACACGCAGCGCGTCGCCGTCGAGTGGCGCACGACATTGGTGACGGCCTCCCGCACCACCCAGCCCAGCAGCGCCTCCGTCTGCGGGGCGAGGGGCGGCCCGGAGCGCCGGACGACCGGCTCGACACCGGCGGCGGTCAGCGCGGACCTGGCCCGGTCCAGCTCGGTGGCGAGGCCGCCCTCGCGGTAGCCGGTGACGGCCTCCCGGATCTCGGTGAGCGCCTGACGGCCCACCGACTCGATGTCGGCGACCTGGGAGAGCGCCGCGTCCAGGTCGCGCGGGGCGAGCCTGCGGGCCGCCTCCGACTTCACCACGACGACCGACAGCGTGTGGCCCAGCAGGTCGTGCAGATCCCGCGAGAAGCGCAGCCGCTCCCGCTCCACGGCGGTGCGCGCCAACTCCTGCCGGGTGGCGCGCAGTTCCGTCACGGTCTCCGCCAGCCGCAGGATCGCCGACGTCACGGCCCCGGAGATGAACGTCCCGTACCCCAGCGTCCACGGCGGGGACACACTGTCCCCGCGCCACACCGCGATCGCACAGGCCGCCGCGGCGAGCCCCAGCAGCGCGGCCATGAGCCAACGATGGCGCAGGACCGTGCCGGCGGCCAGCGACAGCAGCGGGAAGAACAGCAGCCAGCTGTCGCCGTAGCCGATCGCCAGCGCGAAGGTGACCACCGCCAGCGCCCCGAGCAGCACGTACGTCACCGGGCTCTCGCGCTTCTCCTTGACGAAGCCCCGGAACACCACCGAGATGTACAGCGCGTTGAAGGCCAGCAGGCCCAGGCCGCCGATCCACGGGCTGGGGGTCTCGCCCTGGAACAGGTTGGAGAACGAGCCCAGCCCCATCAGCAGCCAGGGCAGCAGCGTGTACGGCGTCGGCGGTCCCGGCCTGCGGCACTCCCTCCGCGACCGTCGGCGTTCCCGGCGTTCCCGGCGTTCCCGGCGTTCCCGGCGTTCCCGGCGCGAGGGCTGTCCGTTCCGTGGCATCTTCGCTCCCGTCACACGGTCCTGGCGGACCGACGGTACGAGATCACCGCGTACGCCCCGAACAGCAGGAGCCACCCGGCGAGCACGCCCAGCGTCGTCGCGCCCGGCGCGTGCCCGCCCGTCGTCGCCCAGCCCAGGTCGGCGAACCGGTTGGCCGGGGTGAGCCGGCCGACCGCGCGCAGCCGGCCGGGCAGCATCTCCAGCGGGAACCACAGCCCGCCGACGACCCCGAAGCCCATCAGGCAGGCCACGTTGGCGACTCCGGTGCCCTGCGGGGTCAGCCGGTAGCCGTTGCCCAGCCCGAGCAGCGTGAACGGCAGCGCGCCGATCCACAGCAGCAGCACCAGCACCACCCACTGCCAGGCCGCCACCCGCACCCCGTTGACCAGGGCCCCGGCCAGCAGCACGGTCAGGATCACCGGCAGTACCGTCACCGATCCGCTGACCGCCCGGCCCACCACCGCGTGCGACGGCGCGAGCGGGGTCACCCTCAACTGCTGGAGCCAGCCCAGGGACTTGTCGGACGCGACGCCCGTACCGATCGACATGGCCGAGCCGAGCGCCCCGTACGCGGCCATGCCGACCATCGACGCGGTCCGCCAGCCGTCGGCGCTCCCCTCGGCGCCGATGTTGGTGAAGATCAGGTACATCATCACCGGCATGCCCGTGCCGAAGATCAGGAATCCGGCGTCGCGCAGGGTCCGGCGCGTTTCCAGCAGGACGTAACGGAACATCAGACGGTCTCCTTCGCCGCTCCGGGCAGGCCGGGCACGGGTACGGGCGTGGTGCCGGCGGGCGCGGTGCCGGTGGGCGTGGTGAGCGCGAGGAAGGCGGTCTCCAGCGTGGCCGGGGAGACCTGGAGCCCGCGCACCAGACCGCGCCGGGCCAGCTCCACCACCGTCGCGTCCGAGTCGTCGGTGCGCAGCAGCGCCCGGTCCCCGGTCACCTCGACGGCCACCACACCCGGCAGCCGGTCCAGGCCCTCCGTGGGCCCGCCCGCCAGGTCGAACGACACCTGGCTGTGCCCGGCCGAGCCCCTGACCTCCTCACCGCTGCCGTCCGCGACGATCCGGCCCCGGTCGATGACGACGATCCGGTCGGCGTTCTCGTCGGCCTCCTCCAGGTAGTGCGTGCAGAACAGGACGGTGTTGCCGCGCCGGGCATAGGCCCGCATCGACTCCCAGAACGCGCGCCGCCCCGCCACGTCGAGCGCGGCCGTCGGCTCGTCCAGCACGATCAGCTCGGGGTTCCCGGCCAGCGCGACGGCGAACCGAACGCGCTGGGTCTGGCCGCCCGAGAGCTTGTCGATGCGCCGGTCCGCGTACTCCGCCACCCCGGCCAGGGCCAGCGCCTCCGCGAGCGGCATGGGGTGCGGATACGCCGAGGCGACGAAGGAGACCAGTTCGCGCACGGTCACCCTCGGGATGGGCCGGCCCTCCTGGAGCATGGCGCCCACCAGGCCCGCCCGCACCGCCTGTTCCGGGGAGCGGCCCAGCACTCGTACCGTCCCCTCGTCCGGCTCGTTCAGGCCGAGCAGCAGCGAGATGGCCGAGGACTTCCCCGCCCCGTTGCGGCCGAGCAGCGCCACGGTTTCGCCGCGCCCGATCCGCAGCCCGATGCCGTCCACGGCCCGTACGCTCCGCCCGGCCCGGCCGAACGTCTTCACCGCCCCGGTGAAGACCACCGCGGCCCCGTCGTCCCTTGTCTGCCTCATGCCTACGACGTTACGGAGCGTGATCGTGCGGCGGCAGATCCATGCGTACCCGGTCCGCGATGACATTTGTCACCGGCCGTACGCGAGGTGGCGGGGACGCGGGAACAGAGCGGTGCCCCTGCCGGCCGTGGGCGTCACGGGCGGCAGGGGCACCGCGTCCCCCTCCTCGATTACCGCGCGGCGGTCAGGCCGCCGCCGCGCCGCCTTCCTCCGCAGGGCGGCGGTGGCGTCCGGCCGGCCGATCCGCCGATTCCTCCGTCGCCACACCCCCTCGGTGCTTTCCGGAGCCGCCGGCGTCGGCCCGCGGCGCGTCCGCCACCGGCGGGTGCGTCAGGGTCGTGTCGGTGTGGGCTTCAGACATGTGGGAAGTCACCCCGTTGTGATCGCTTACGTGTGTGTCAACCGGAGCGTCACGCCACCGCCATCCGGGAAAGGCCACGGTCAGTGACCGAATGCACGGTTACGTGAGCCCGGGCCCAAGCTTAGAGCTCGTGCACCCCACCAGGGGCGCCTGCCCCAAGGGAACCGGGGTACACGCGGGAAGAGGAACCGGCGCGCCGGAAGGTTGCCTACGACTTCCTCCGGGCAGCCGTTCCGTGTCCTCCGGCATCTCCAGGAGCGCCACCGCGCAGGCCGTCTCCCCGTCCGCGTACGGCAGCTTCAGCACCCCGTCGCGCGACCACACCCCGCTGCCGCCCAGCCAGCCGGCGGGCGCCGCGACCTGATGCAACCGGCGGCCGGACGGACGCCACAGACCGATCCAGGCCCCCTCCGCGCCGTCGATCCGCAGCGCCACCGCGCAGCTCTCCGGCATCAGCGGCTGCCCCGGCTGCACGGCGAACGGCGTCACCGTGCGGCCCGGCAGCCGCAGGCACTCCGGGAAGCGCACCGGCAGGCTGCTGCCGAGCACCCCCCAGCCGAGCCGGGCGTGTCCGGGCGCGTCCGAGCGGATCAGCAGCAGACCGCTGTCCGGATCGGCGAGCAGCAGCCGGTCGTCGCTCTCCGGCGCGATCTGGAGCAGCGGCGTCATCCCGGCGTCCCGATCCAGGTCCACGGCGACCGTCTTCACCGGGCCGCCGCCCGCCGGTTCCCGGTCCAGGGCGAGCAGCCGGCCGTCCCGGTCCAGCCAGACCCCGCCGGAGCAGCGGCCCGGCAGATCCGCGAGGTGCTCGGGCCCGCCCGGCCCGCCCGCCACCCGCCACAGGCCCGTGGAGTACGCACCGGCCGACAGCGCGTAGGCGCTCACCCCGTCCGGGGACGGCGGCAGCAGGGTCAGCGCGTCGCGCTCGACGGACCCGAGCAGCACCTCGCCGGTGCCGGGCCCGGTCGGATAGAGCAGCGAGAAGGTGTGCCGCTCCGCGACCCGGCGCCGGATCAGCACCCGCCCGTCGGCCAGCGGCAGCACCTGCGCCTCCGCCTCCTCCGGCTGGTCGGTGGGCAGCGGCACGGCGTACGGCTCGGGCCCGTCCAGCGTCCACCGCTCGACGAACCGGGCACCCTCGCCCCCGGCCACGGAGGCGACGGCGAGCCGCGCCCCGTACGCCCCGTCCCCGGCGAGCACGAACGGCGGCAGGACCGTTTCGGCCGGGCGCTCGACGGCGGGGGCCCGGCCGACCGGCGCGGCGGGTACGGCCTCCGTGCCGGGGCGCTCCGCCCGGCCGGGCGCCGCGAGCGTCCACTTCCCCGGCCCGGCCGGGGCGAGCGCCCACTCGGTGGCGCGGCCCGGCACCGGGACCGCGACGGGCGAGAGGGCGGGCGCGGGGGCGACCGGGACGACTCCGGCCACCGGGGAGGCGGCCCGCGCGCGGGCACCGGCCGCCGGCTTCGTCTCCACGCGGACCCACTTGGGCCCGCCGGCCCCCGCACCGGCCCCCGTCGTGGACCCCTCTTTGATGGCACAGGCAGTCATCGACTCATTACCTCCGGCCACCGAAGCTAGTTTTCGCACTTCCAGCCGAACAACACGAGACCCCCCACTTCACACATAAGGGTGGTGATGGTCGGATTCCGCTGTGCCCGCGAGCGCGGGTGTGCTGCGCGGACGGGTGCCGTCGGGCGGCCCGTTCCCCGGGGCTTCCGGGGGTGCGCCGGGCAGGTAGCCTTTGCTCCGTGCCCCGTCTGTCTGATGTCATCTCCGAGCTCGACGCCCTCTGGCCGCCCGAGCGGGCCGAAGGATGGGACGCGGTCGGCACCGTCTGCGGTGATCCGGACGCCGAGGTCCACCGCGTGCTGTTCGCCGTGGACCCCGTGCGGGAGATCGCCGAGGAAGCGGTCCGGCTGGGCGCCCAGCTGATCGTCACCCACCACCCGCTCTATCTGCGCGGGACGACGACGGTCGCGGCCGACACGTTCAAGGGCCGGGTCGTGCACACCCTCATCCGGCAGGGCGTCGCGCTGCACGTCGCCCACACCAACGCCGACACCGCCGACCCCGGTGTCTCCGACGCCCTCGCCGCGGCCCTCGACCTGCGCGTCGAACGCCCCCTCGTCCCGGACCCGGGCGACCCGGAGGGGCGCCGCGGCCTCGGCCGCGTCTGCGTGCTCGACCACCCCGAGACGCTGGGCGCGTTCGCCGCCCGCGCCGCGGCCCGGCTGCCCGCCACCGCGCAGGGCATCCGCCTCGCGGGCGACCCGGCGGCGACCGTGCGCACCGTCGCCGTCAGCGGCGGATCGGGCGACAGCCTCTTCGACGCGGTGCGCGCCGCCGGTGTGGACGCCTTCCTCACCGCCGACCTGCGCCACCACCCGGCCTCCGAGGCCACCCAGCACTCACCGCTCGGCCTCGTCGACGCCGCGCACTGGGCCACCGAGTGGCCGTGGTGCGCACAGGCCGCCGCACAGCTCGAAGCGATTTCCGACCGCCTCGGATGGGACCTCCGGGTCCACGTCTCGAAGCAGGTCACCGACCCCTGGACCGCCCACCACTCTTCTGGAGCCCCCAACTGAACGCCGCGCCCGCCGATCAGATCCGACTTCTCGACGTCCAGGCGCTCGACCAGCGCCTCTCCCAGCTCGCGCACCGCCGCAAGTCCCTGCCCGAGCACGCCGAGATCGAGTCGCTGACGGCCGACCTCGCCCAGCACCGCGCCCTGCTGGTCGCCGCGACCACCGAGGAGAGCGACACCGCCCGCGAGCAGACCAAGGCGGAGCAGGACGTAGACCAGGTCCGCCAGCGCGCCGCCCGCGACCAGCAGCGCCTGGACTCCGGCGCGGTCACCTCGCCGAAGGACCTGGAGAGCCTCCAGCGCGAGATCACCTCGCTCGCCAAGCGCCAGGGCGACCTGGAGGACATCGTCCTGGAGGTCATGGAGCGCCGCGAGTCCGCCCAGGAGCGGGTCTCCGAGCTGACGGACCGGGTCGCCGCCGTGCAGGCCAAGGTCGACGACGCCACCGCCCGCCGCGACACCGCCACGCAGGAGCTGGACGCGGAGGCCGCCACGGTCACCAAGGAGCGCGAGGTCGTCGCCGGTTCGGTCCCCGCCGACCTGCTCAAGCTGTACGACAAGCTCCGCACCCAGCAGGGCGGGGTGGGCGCCGCCCGCCTCTACCAGCGCCGCTGCGAGGGCTGCCGCCTGGAGCTCAACATCACCGAGATCAACGACGTGAAGGCGGCCGCCCCGGACGCGGTCCTGCGCTGCGAGAACTGCCGCCGCATCCTCGTCCGCACCGCCGACTCGGGCCTGTAGTGGTGGAGCGGCCGCGCCGGTTCGTCGTCGAGGCCGACGGCGGCTCACGGGGCAATCCGGGCCCCGCCGGCTACGGCGCGGTCGTCATCGACCCGGACACCGGCGAGACGCTGGCCGAGGCCGCCGAGTACCTCGGCGTCGTGACCAACAACGTCGCCGAGTACCGGGGCCTGGTCGCCGGCCTGCGCGCCGTGCGGTCCCTGCTCCCGGACGGCACCGGGCCGTCCGACGCCGCGGTGCACGTCCGGATGGACTCCAAGCTGGTCGTGGAGCAGATGTCCGGCCGCTGGAAGATCAAGCACCCGGACCTGAAACCCCTGGCGGCCGAGGCCGCGGGCGTACTGCCGGGCGCGGCCGTCACCTACGAGTGGATTCCGCGCGAGCGGAACCGGTACGCCGACCGGCTGGCCAACGAGGCGATGGACGCGGGCCGGCGCGGTGTCCCGTGGGACCCGGCCGCCTCCACGGCCGCCCCGGACGCCCCGCACACCCCGGTGGCCGTGCCTCCGCTCCCCGGCGCGCCGGCCCCGTCCGACCCCGTCACCCCGCAGGTGGGCTGGGGCTCCGCCCCGGACCTGGGCGCCCCCGCCACCCTCGTCCTGCTGCGGCACGGCGAGACGGCCCTCACCCCGCAGAAGCGGTTCTCCGGCAGCGGCGGCACCGATCCCGTCCTCTCCGCCGCCGGCCGCGAACAGGCCGCCCACGCGGCGGCCGCCTTCGCCGCGCGCGGCACCGTCCAGGACATCGTCAGCTCCCCGCTGCGCCGCTGCCGCGAGACGGCCGGCGCGGTCGCGGACCGGCTGGGCCTGGAGGTGCGGATCGAGGACGGGCTGCGCGAAACGGACTTCGGGGCCTGGGAAGGGCTCACCTTCGGCGAGGTGAAGGAGCGGTACGGCCCCGAGCTGGACGCCTGGCTCGCCTCCCCGGACGCGGCCCCCTCCGGCGGCGGCGAGAGCTTCGCCGAGGTCGCCCGGCGGGTGGCGGACGCCCGCGACCGCCTCGTCACGCGTTACGCGGGGCGCACGGTCCTCGTCGTCACGCACGTCACGCCGATCAAGACGCTGGTCCGGCTGGCCCTGGGCGCGCCCCCGGAGGCGTTGTTCCGGATGGAGCTGTCGGCGGCGTCCGTCTCGACGGTGGCGTACTACGCGGACGGCAACGCCTCCGTACGCCTCCTGAACGACACGTCCCACCTGGCGGGCTGACCGCGCCCGGACGGCACTCGGCCCCACCGGCCGGGGGGAGGGCCGGTGGGGCCGAGGCGGTTCCGGCCGGTCGGGGGATTACCTGTCGGAACCCGGGTGACCCGGCGTGCGGGTGACGTCCCCTACAGAGGTCGTGCCCCGAATACCGGCGAGCATGCATGTGCTGTACGGGGATTCGACCGGTGTACGAGATTCCGGCCGGCGCGGACGCGCTCAGGCCCCCAGCGCCGCGGCCTCGGCGGCGAGACGCTCCACCCGGCCCCAGTCGCCGGCCGCGATCGCGTCCGCGGGGACCATCCAGCTGCCGCCCACGCAGCCGACGTTGGGCAGCGCCAGGTACGCGGGCGCGGACGCGGGCGAGATGCCGCCGGTCGGGCAGAACCGGGCCCGGGGGAGCGGGGCGGAGAGGGCCTTGAGATAGGCGGTGCCGCCCGCCGCCTCGGCCGGGAAGAACTTCATCTCGGTGACGCCGCGCTCCAGCAGCGCGACCACCTCGGAGGTGGTCGAGACACCCGGCAGGAACGGCAGCCCGGACCCCTTCATCGCCTCCAGCAGCGATTCCGTCCAGCCCGGACTGACCAGGAACCGGGCCCCCGCCGCCACCGTGTCCGCGACATCGCGCGCCGAGATGACCGTGCCGGCCCCGACGACCGCGTCCGGGACCTCCGCCGCGATCGCCCGGATCGCGTCCGGGGCGGCGGCGGTGCGCAGGGTCACCTCGATCGCCGGGAGCCCGCCCGCGACCAGGGCCCTGGCCAGCGGGACCGCGTCGGCCGCGTCCTCCAGGACGACGACGGGCACGACGGGGGCGAGGTCCAGCACGGAGTCCGGCACGGAGGAGATCATGCGCCCATCCTGCCCGCGCACGGCGCAGCACGCAATGACTGTTGCGTCCTGTGCAACGCCAGTGCGGTGTCCGCTCAGTGGATCTCCGTGACCACCACGTCGAGCTGCCACGGCCGCCCCGGCCGGGCGGGCTCCGCCGCCTCGACGACGTAACCCAGGTCCCGCAGGACCGTCACCAGCTCGGCCGGACGGGCCGGCCGGGCCCCCGCGAGCAGCAGGTCCCGCACGATGCGGCCCTTGGTGGCCTTGTTGAAGTGGCTGACCACGGACCGCTTCTCCACCCCGTCCACCAGCTGCGCGTGCAGCACCCGGACGCTCGCCGTTCGCTCCGCGACCGCGCCCTTGGGCTTCCACGCCGCCGCGTACGCGGACGAACGCAGATCCAGCACGAGCCCGTCGCCCGCCGCCTCCGGCATCACCTCCGCCATCGGCGTACGCCAGAACGCCCCGAGCGCGCCGAGGCCCGGCAGCTTCACGCCCATCGAACAGCGGTACGGCGGAATCCGGTCGCCCACCCGGACCGCGCCCCACAGCCCGGAGAACACCAGCAGCGACTTCCCGGCGAGGCGCCGGGCGGCCGGGTCGAGGGTGGCCAGGCCGAGCGCGTCGTACAGCACACCGGTGTACAGCTCCCCGGCCGGCCGTGTCCCCGCCGTCCGCAGCACGGCGTTCTTCGCGACCTCGCCCCGCAGCCCCTCGCTGAGCCCCAGCACTTCGCGGGCCTTGTCCTCGTCCCCCACGCACAGTTCCACCAGGGCGTCCAGCACGGCGCTCCGGGCCCCGCCCAGCCCGCCCAGCGAAAGGGACTCGGGCTTGAGGGGAGCCCCCCGCCCCGAGGCGGCCTTGCCTTCGGAGGGCGGCAACAACACGAGCACGACGGTTCTCCTTCTGACGCACGGGGAAGGGCTCCGCCCGGCGTGCGGTCGGCACGGAGACCCCTGGCCAGCGTACGGGGGCCAGGGCTTCCGGAATGCCGTGGTCCGTGTGGCGGCCTACGCTCGGGGCATGCCTCGCCGTCACCTTCGTATGACCGGCGCAGCCGGGACCCCGCTGCGGGAGGCCCTGCGCGGGCTGCGCACCGAACTGTCGCTGCCCGGCGACTTCCCGGCCGGTGTCCTCGCCGAGGCGCACGACGCGGTACGCGCGCCGGAACTCGGCGCACACCGCGACGCGACGGACATCCCGTTCCTCACGATCGACCCGCCCGGCGCCATGGACCTCGACCAGGCGATGCACCTGGAGCGCCGCGCCCACGGCTACCGGGTGCGGTACGCCATCGCGGACGTGGCCGCGTTCGTACGCCCAGGCGGCGCGCTGGATGCCGAGGCCCACCGCAGGGTGACCACGCTCTACTTCCCGGACGGCCGGATTCCACTGCACCCGGAGGTCCTGTCCGAGGACGCCGCGAGCCTGCTGCCCGGCCGGGTCCGCCCCGCCGCCCTGTGGGAGATCGACCTGGACCCGGAGGGCCGCGCGGTGGCGACCAGGCTGAGCCGGGCCCTCGTACGCAGCCGCGCCCGGCTCGACTACGCGGACGTGCAGCGGCAGATCGACGCGGGCACCGCCGAGGAGCCGCTGGCGCTCCTCCGGGACATCGGCACCCTGCGCGAGGAGCGGGAGGTGGCACGGGGCGGCATCTCCCTCAACGTGCCCGAGCAGGAGATCACCGAGCACGACGGCGGCTACGGCCTGGAGTACCGCGCCCCGCTCCCGGCGGACGGCTGGAACGCGCAGATCTCCCTGCTCACCGGCATGGCGGCGGCCCGCGTCATGGCGGACAGCGGCACCGGCATCCTGCGTACGCTGCCGGTCGCGCCGGACGGCGCGGTGGCCCGGCTGCGCCGCAGCGCCGAGGCCCTGCGCATCGACTGGCCGCAGCACGTCCCGTACGCCGAGGTCGTCCGCTCGCTCGACCCGAGGCGCACGGACCACGCGGCGTTCCTCCAGGACTGCACGACGCTGCTGCGCGGCGCCGGCTACACCGCCTTCGAAGGCGGCGACCTGCCGGTCCCCGCCGTGCACGCGGCCGTCGCCGACCTCTACACCCACTGCACGGCACCGCTGCGCCGCCTGGTCGACCGGTACGCCGCCGAACTGTGCCTGGCGGCCTGCGAGGACCGCGACCCGCCCGAGTGGGTGCTCGCCGCGCTGCCGGCCCTGCCCAAGGAGATGGCGGAGGGCACGCGGCGCGCCAACACGGTGGAGCGGGAGTCCGTGGACCTGGTGGAGGCGGCGCTGCTCCAGGACCGGGTGGGCGCGGTCTTCGACGGGTACGTGGTGGACGTGAAGGACAACGAACCGGCCACCGGCACCGTCCACATCGACGACCCGGCGATCGTCGCCCGCATCGAGGGCGACGCGCCCCTGCCGCTGGGCGAGCGGCTGCGGGTCCGGCTCGCCGAGGCGGCGCCGGGCACGGCGAAGGCCCTGTTCAACCCGGCCTGACGGCGTCTCGTACGATCGCGAGTTCGGCCCCCGCGCCCCGCGCCCGTACGAAGGAAGGACCGGCGTGACCGACCGCGCCCGCCAGCACCAGATCCTGGCCGCCGCCCGTGTGCTCCTGGAGCAGGAGGGCCCGGACGCGCTGACCATGCGCCGGCTCGCCGGGCGGCTCGGCATCACGGCCCCCTCCCTGTACAAGCACTTCCCGGACAAGTCGTCCGTGGTGAACGCGCTGGCCGACGCGATGCTGGCGGAGACCGCCGAGGCCCTCGAAGCGGCGGAGACGGCGGCGCCGGGCTCGTTCCCGGCCCTGGCCGCCGCCTACCGCGCCCACGCCCTGGCCCACCCGCACCTCTACCGCCTCACGACGTCCCGCGCACACCCCCAGCACCTCGAAGACCGCGCCGCCGCCCCCCTCTTCCGCGCCCTCTCCCACGACGAGGCCACGGCCCGCGCGGCCTGGGCCTTCGCGCACGGAATGGTCATGATGGAACTGAACAACCGCTTCCCCACCCCCGAATCCGTCACCACGGCCTGGACAGCCGGCATCACCGCGCTGACGTCGAGCCGCCTCTGACGTCTTGACGTCGTCCGGGTAGCATGGGCGGTACGGCAGACGAGCCGGGCGGACGGCCGCGTGGGGATCTTCGGGTCCTCCCGAGGAACGTCCGGGCTCCACAGGGCAGGGTGATGGCTAACGGCCACCCGGGGTGACCCGCGGGACAGTGCCACAGAGAACAGACCGCCCGGGACTCCGGTCCCTGGGTAAGGGTGAAACGGTGGTGTAAGAGACCACCAGCGCCTGGGGCGACCCAGGCGGCTAGGTAAACCCCACCCGGAGCAAGGTCAAGAGGGGCCGCCGCGAGGCGGCCCTGCGCGAACGTTCGAGGGCTGCCCGCCCGAGTTCGCGGGTAGACCGCACGAGGCCGGCAGCAATGCCGGTCCTAGATGGATGGCCGTCTCCCCGGCCGCCGCGAGGCGACCGGGCGACAGAACCCGGCGTACAGCCCGACTCGTCTGCCGCCACCCACGGCTTGCCACGCGGGTGTCCGGCGCGGTCTCCTTGGCGTCCGAGCGGTGTGGGGATACGGGGGCGGCCAGGGCCATGACATTCGATCAGAGCCGGGCGGACGAGCTCGATGGGCTGATGCTGGGCCTGCCGCTGCCGGACAGTGCGGTGCGGGCGCTGGGGCAGTGGCTGGCCGATCCGGAGCGGGGCGGGCGGTACGCGGGCGGCAGCGGCGCTCATGCCGTGTCCTATGTGCCGGGTGCGTGGACCGCCGTGGAGCCGTGGCCCGCCGCCTTCGCCGACCGGTCGGCCGCAGGTCCGGCTTCGGTGAGCCGGGCCGACGTCGTGGCCGTGGTCCGGGAGGCGGGAGAGAGCGAGGACTGGGCGCGGGCGTTCGTCGCCACGCAGCTGTGGGGGTACGGCGACCGGGGCTACGGCTCGTACCGCACTCGCAGGGTGCTCGCCGGGCCCGCCGCCGGGGCCGCCCTCGCCGAATCGGTGTCCTTGCTCGTGGACGAGGGCGCGGTCGCCGCGTACGAGGCACTGAACACGCTCGGTGGTCTCGGGCCGTCCTTCCTCACCAAGTTCCTCTACTTCGCGGGCCTGGCGCTGCCCGAAGTGCGCGGGCCGCGCCCGCTGATCCTCGACCGGGTGCTGGCCGGGGTCCTGCGCCGGTACGCCTCGGAGGTGGGGCGGGCGGCCGGCCGCGAGTGGTCCGGCGCGATCGCCGGGCGGATGTGGCGCGACGGCGGCTGGACCTCCCACCGCTACGACGTCTACCTCCGCTGGATGCACGCCGCCCATGCCCGGCTCGTGGGCGCGGGCATCGACTGGCCCGATGACCCCGGCGTCCTCGAACTGGCGCTCTTCGGCGCGGCCTGGAACCCCGAGCAGCCGTGACGCCTGCCGCCGGTACGTGCGAACCCCCTGCCGGCGTGGGGCCGGCAGGGGGTTCGGGTTCAGCGGGGTGAGGGGATCAGCAGGCGCCGAGGTCCTTCCAGACGCCCCACTCGCCGGTGCTGCCCGGCGTCTCGTTCTGGGTCCACCACTGGGCCTTGTACTTGTGGCCGTTGTAGGAGACCTCGTTGCCCGAGTTGTAGACCGTGCCGGCCACGTATGCCGGGGTCGAACCGCAGCCCGTGGCGGGCGGGGTGCTGGGCCCGGTGGTCGGCGGGGTGCTCGGCTCGGTGGTGGGCGGGGTGGTGGGCTCCGTGGTGGAGCCGCCGATCGCCGCGTTGATCTGCTTCAGCAGGGTGATGTTCTCGTCCAGGCCGAGCAGGGAGTACATCATCGCGCCGCCCAGGCCGCGCTGCTTGGCGTAGTCGGCCCGCGCCTGGATGGACTTCTTGTCCAGGCCGGTGAAGAACTCGCCGTCCTTGTAGAAGTAGGAGGCCTTCGCCTCGTCGTCCCAGTAGGTCGTCGCCGGGTTGTCGACGATGCCGCCGAGCTCCTTGTAGTGCGCGATGCCAGCCTGCTGGCTCAGCGGACGGGCGCCGGAGCCACCGGTCGCGGACTGCGCGAGACCGTGGGTGCCGCCCTCGGGGACGCCCTTCCAGCCGCGGTAGTACAGCTCGTAGCCCAGGGTCAGCTTCTTCGCCGGGAAGCCGCCGGCGATGCCGTAGGCCGGCTTGCCGTCGATCCAGGAGTCGATCGCGTTGTCGATCGAGTACTTCTCGGTGCCGGGCGCGACCGGGTCGGACGGGTCGTTGCTGCCCGAGTAGAGCGGCGACTGGTGGTACGTCGGGCCGTCGCCGTCCCACGCGCCGTGCATGTCGTACGTCATGATGTTCGCGTAGTCGAGGTACTGACCGATCTTGTCGGTCTCGATGTTCGCGATCTTGTCCTGGCCCGCGCCGAACGCCGCGGTCAGCAGGTACTTCTTGCCACCGTTGGCGGCGCCGTACTCGTCGAGCTGCTTACGGAACTCGGCCAGCAGCAGCGTGAAGTTCTGCTTGTCCTCGGGGGCGTAGTGGTTGCCCAGGTGACCGCCCGCGGAGGCCGGGTACTCCCAGTCGAGGTCGATGCCGTCGAAGATGCCGGCCGCGGTGCCGGGGCCGCCGTAGCCGCCCTCGACGGGCAGGTTGCCCTTGATGTACTGGTCGATGCAGGAGGAGACCAGCTTCTTGCGGCTCGCGTCCGTCTTGGCCGCGTCGCTGAAGTACTTGGAGTACGTCCAGCCGCCCAGCGAGATGTTGATCTTCAGGTGGGGGTACTTCGCCTTCAGTTCCTTGAACTGGTTGAAGACGCCCACGATCGGCTGGTCCCACTTGTCGGCGACGCCGTCCACGCTGTCTGCGGCGCTGAACGACTTCTGGTAGTCGGCGTACGAGTCGCCGGCACCGTCACCCGCGTTGGGGTTGTTGTCGTCGCCCGCGGCCTTGTTGGCCTCGAAGCACGTCAGGTTCGTCGGGTGGATGTTGCCGAACGAGTAGTTGATGATGTCCAGCTGCCCGGCGATGCCCCGGGTGTCGAGGTGCTTCGGGTAGAACGCGTTGCCGTACACGCTCCACTGGTCGTAGTACGCGATGCGCACGTTGCCGGCGGAGGCGGAAGCGGAAGCCGGCGCGTCGGCCGCCTGTGCCGAGCCGATGCCGACGGTCGCGGCAAGCGCTCCGGCGGCGAGGGCCGTGCTCAGGAGCGCGGCGGTGAATGTCTTGCGGGGGTGCACGTGCGGGCCTCCAGCATGGGGGTGCGGGTGGTGCTGTGGGAATGGGGGGTTGGAGAAGTGATAACCGGCCCGTGACCTGCGCGTCAACGATTCCAACAAGATTAGGACTAGACCAATTTGACGGTCTGTGGGCCGGTCGGAGGGTCGGTGCGCATCGGGGGCCGGCCGGGCGGTGCCGGTGACCAGCGGCTTAAGGATCACTTAAAAATGGCAAACGAGTAGTTCGAGAACGAACCACTTGAATGCGGAAAACGGAGCCGCCGCCGGGCTTGCTCCGAGCCCTTGACTGGCGCCTGAACCCCGTTAATGTCTAGACCGCATCGTCTAGGTCTAGACCACGGACCGGGCGGCTTCGCACCCCCGTCCCGACGGAACGGCCGTTTCCCCCCATGGCCGGGCGCACCTCCCCCAGCGCCCCGGCGAGCATCCGGCCGGTCACCGTAAGAGCAAAGGAAGTGATGTGGCATGAACAGCAAGCGACGGATGGCCATTTCGATCGGCGCGCTGGTCGCCCCCGCCCTCGCCCTCGGCCTCCAGGTCAGCACCGCGAGCGCCCACGGCTGGGTCACCGCCCCCACGAGCCGGCAGGACCAGTGCTCCACCGGTGCCGTCGACTGCGGCCAGATCAAGTACGAGCCGCAGAGCGTCGAGGGCCCCAAGGGCCTCAAGAGCTGCAGCGGCGGCAACGCGGCCTACCGCGAGCTGGACGACGACAACAAGGGCTGGAAGGTCACCCCGGTCGGCAAGACCTTCACCTTCACCTGGCACCACACGGCCCGGCACTCCACGGCCAACTGGCAGTACTTCATCGGTGACACGAAGATCGCCGAGTACTCCGGCAACAACGCCCAGCCGCCGGTCGACGTCAGCCACCAGGTCGACTTCGGCAACTTCACCGGCAAGCAGAAGGTGCTCGCCGTGTGGAACGTCGCGGACACCGGCAACGCCTTCTACTCCTGCGTGGACGTGAACATCGGCGGCGGTGACGGCGGCAACACCGGTGGCGGTGACGGCGGCAACACCGGCGGTGGCGACGGTGGGAACACCGGCGGTGGCGACGGTGGCAACACCGGTGGCGGCGAGACCGGCACCTGCGACGCGCCCGCGTGGAGCACCGAGGCCGTCTACACCGGCGGCAACACCGTCTCCCACGAGGGCCACAACTGGCGCGCCAAGTGGTGGGTGCAGGGTGACGAGCCCGGCGCCGGCGGCGAGTGGGGCGTCTGGGAGGACCTGGGCGCCTGCGCCTGACGCGCCACGCCCCCATGGAGCGCCCTCGTTGACGGCGTCTCCCCTCTGACGGCGCGTCCCCCGGTGACGCGCCCGTACCGGCGGCCCAGCGGTGATCGATATCCCGCTGGGCCGCCGTGTGTTCCGCGTACGGCCGCTTTCGGGGCCCCGCCTCAGAACGCCACCGGCTCGCGGATCAGCGGGCAGGTCATGCAGTGGCCGCCGCCCCGCCCCCGGCCCAGCTCCGCGCCGACGATCTCGATCACCTCGATGCCCGCCTCCCGGAGCAGCGCGTTGGTCTGGGTGTTGCGGTCGTACGTGAACACCACACCCGGTTCGACCGCGACCGCGTTGTTGCCGCTGTCCCACTGCTGCCGCTCGGAGGCGTACACATCGCCCCCCGTCTCGATCACCCGGAGCCCCGGCAGCCCCAGCGCCCCGGCGACCACCTCGGTGAACGGCCGGGAGCCCTCGTCGGTGATGTCCACCGGCACCGCGCCGCCGCCCGGCCGCAGCGAGAAGGCGTGGATCGCGTCCACGATGCGCGGGTAGAGGGTCACGACGTCCCGGTCGGCGAAGGTGAACACCGTGTCCAGATGCATCGCCGCCCGCAGCTTCGGCATGCCCGCCACGACGACGTGCTCGGCCGCGCCCCGCTCGAACAGAGCGGCGGCGACCTGGGTGATGGCCTGGCGCGAGGTGCGCTCGCTCATGCCCATCAGGACGACCCCGTTGCCCACGGGCATGATGTCGCCGCCCTCGAACGTGGCCTGGCCCCAGTCCCGTTCCGGGTCGCCCCACCACACCGTGGCGTCGGCGAAGTCCGGGTGGAAGCGGTAGACGGCCTTCATCAGCAGGGTCTCGCCGTGCCGGGCCGGCCAGTACAGCGGGTTGAGCGTGACCCCGCCGTACAGCCAGCACGTGGTGTCGCGGGTGTACAGAGTGTTGGGGAGCGGCGGCATCAGATACTCGCGCACCCCGTTCGACTCGCGGGCAAGGGCGATGTACGGCGGGCGGTAGTCGTCGGGCAGGTCGGTGGTGGCCAGGCCGCCGATCAGGAACTCGGCCAGTGCGCGCGGGGCGAGGGTGTCCAGGAAGGCGCGGGTGGAGTCGATCAGCCCCAGGCCCGCCTCGCCGGCCGTGATCTTCCGGTCGAGCAGCCAGTCCTTCGCGCCCGGTACGGCCAGCGTCTCGGCGAGGAGGCCGTGCAGTTCGACGACCTCGACGCCCCGAGCGGTGAGCGCGTCCACGAAGCCGGCGTGGTCCCGCTGGGCGTTCTCCACCCACATCACGTCGTCGAAGAGCAGATCGGCGGCGTTGGTCGGGGTGAGCCTGCGGTGCGCGAGGCCCGGCGCGCACACCAGGACCTTGCGGAGCCGGCCGACCTCGGAGTGGACACCGAGCGGGGTGCGGGAAGCGCTGGCAGCGGTCATGTGCGGTCCTTCGCAGACGGGTTGGGGGGGGCGGGTCCGGCTCAGAGGCTGATCCAGCCGACCGCGAGGGCGATCACACCCAGGGCGGCACCGGCGACCGAGACGGCGCAGATCAGCAGCTCACGGGGGGAGAAGGGGCGCCGGCCCTGCTCGCGGCGGGCCATCACGAACAGGATCGTGGCCGGGGCGTAGACGATGAAGGAGAGCAGGACGAACCTGAGCCCGGCCGCGTACAGCAGGAACGCCGTGTAGAGGGTGGCCAGCACACCGATGGCGAGGTCGCGCCCCGTCGCCGGCCGCTGGGCCGGCGGGTCCGCGGTGAGCGAGATCTTCAGCGCGAACGCGGCGGCGAGCAGGAACGGGATGAGGGTCAGCGAACTGGTCATGTTCAGTGCGAAGTTGAAGGCGTCGTCCGAGAGCAGCGTGACGATCAGCACCAGTTGCACCAGCACGGTGGTCATGACCAGGGCGGGCACGGGCACGTCGTCCGCGGTGGCCCGGCGCAGGAAGCGCGGCATGTCGTGGTCCTGCGCGGCCACGTACAGCACCTCGGCGGCCATCAGGGACCAGGCCAGATAGGCGCCGAGGACGGACACGATCAGCCCGACGCTGACGAAGACGGTGCCCCAGGTGCCCACGGCGTGTTCCAGGACCCCGGCCATGGAGGGCTGGCGCAGCTCCGCGATCTCGCTCATCGGCATGATCCCGTACGAGACGATGGTGACCGAGGCGAAGACGGCGAAGACGCTGAGGAAGCCCAGGACCGTGGCCCGGCCCACGTCCTTGCGGCGCCGGGCGTGCCGGGAGTAGACGCTCGCGCCCTCGACGCCGAGGAAGACGAAGACGGTGGCCAGCATGGTGCCGCGGATCTGGTCGAACAGGGAGCCCGCGTAGTCGGCGCCGCCCCAGTTCTCGGTGAACACCTCCGGGTCCAGGCAGAAGAGCGCCAGCACGACGAAGACCAGGATCGGTACGACCTTGGCGACCGTGACGATGCGGTTGATCGCCGCGGCCTCCTTGACGCCCCGCCGGATCAGCAGGAAGAAGCTCCACAGCCCGACCGAGGAGAGCGCCGCGGCCAGCACGGTGTCGCCGTCGCCGAGCGCCGGCCAGATCGTGCCGATGGTCGACATGATCAGCACCCAGTACGTCACATTGCCGACGCAGGCGCTCGCCCAGTAGCCGAACGCCGAGAAGAACCCGAGGTACTCGCCGAACCCGGCCTTGGCGTACGCGTACACCCCGGCGTCCAGGTCCGGCCGGCGCATCGCCAGGGACTGGAAGGCGAACGCCAGCATCAGCATGCCCGTGCCCGCGATCGTCCAGGCGATCAGCGCCCCCGCGACGCCGGTCTCCTCCGCGAAGCGCCGGGGCAGCGAGAACACCCCGGCGCCGACCATGGAGCCCACGACCAGCGCGGACAGCGTCATCAGCGAGAGTTTCGCCGTGTGGGGCTGTTCTTCGGTGACTGTGGACACGGAGCTGGGCCCTTCCTGGTGCGACGGCTGCGGCCGGAGGGGGTGGGAAGGAGCGCGGGACAGCACCCCCGTCGGGGTGAAATGTACCTTTCGCTACGTTGTGGGGAGCGGCTGACGGGCCGGTGTCCCCGGATCGGGGCCCGGCTTGACCCTCCCCTTACGTCAGGCCCGAGGATCGGCCACGACGAAAGGGCAGACGCATGAGCTATTCCGTGGGTCAGGTCGCGGCCTTCGCCGGAGTGACCGTGCGCACGCTGCACCACTACGACAAGGCGGGGCTGCTCTCGCCCAGCGGCCGGTCCCCGGCCGGATACCGGCTGTACGGCGAGGCCGACCTGGTCCGCCTCCAGCAGATCCTCTTCTACCGCGAGCTGGGCTTCTCCCTCGACGAGATCGCCGAGATCTTCAAGGACCCGCAGGCCAACGCCCTGGACCAACTGCTGGCGCGGCAGGAGCGGCTGGCGGCGGAGATCGCCCGGCTGGAACGGCTGTCCGAGGTGGCCCGGCGCGCGATCGAGGTGCAGCGGACCGGGGTCGCGCTCACCCCGCAGGAGCGCTTCGAGGTGTTCGGCGAGATCGCCTTCGACCTGAGCTACGCCACCGAGGCGGAGCTCAAGTGGGCCGACTCGCCGGGCCGGCGCGAGTCGATGGCCCGCGCCGCCGCCCACACCAAGGACGACTGGCGCCGGCTCATGGGCGAGGCCACGGCCTGGCGCGCGGAACTGCTGGCCGCCTTCGACGAGGGGGAGCCGAGCGACGGCGAGCGGGCCATGGACCTCGCCGAGGAGCACCGGCTGCACATCTCGCGCTGGTTCACCGCCTGCCCGCCGGACATGCACCGGCGCATCGCGGACGACTTCGCCGCCGATCCGCGCGCCTTCGCCCTGGTCGTACCGCCGTCCCGGCAGCGTCCCGGCCTGGCCGCCTACCTGCGCAGGGCCGTCCACGCCAACGCCGCCCGCCGCACCGGTGCCGACACCGACACCGGCACCGGCACCGGCACCGAGGAGGACCGATGAGGATACTGATCGCCGCAGCCGGATCGCGCGGCGACGTCGCCCCCTACACGGGCCTGGGCGCCGCGCTGCGCACCGCCGGCCACGACGTCGCGCTCGCCACCACGGACGCCTTCGCCCCCCTGGTCCGCGAAGCCGGGCTGGAGTTCCGCCCGCTCCCCGCCGACCCGCGCAAGGGCGGCGGCAACGGCGGCACACGGGAACTCCTGCGGGCCGCCGCCGCGTTCGTCGGCGAGCTGGGCCAGGGGTTCGCCGACGCGCTGGACCGGGGTGCGGACCTGATGCTGCTCTCGACGACCACCGCGCCGTTCGGCCGGCACCTCACCGAGGCCACCGGCATCCCCGGCCTCGGCGTGTACCTCCAGCCCACCGCGCCCACCGGCGACTTCCCGCCCGTCGTCTCGGGCGCCCGCTCCCTGGGCCGCGCCGGCAACCGCATGGCCGGCCGCTTCGCGCTGCGGATGACCGACCGCCTCTACGCCCCGGCGGTGACCGCGCTGCGCGAGCGGCTCGGGCTGCCGCCGGCCCCGCCCGCCGCGCCGCGCGAGCGCCTGGAGCGGGGGGACCGGCCCGTCCTGCACGGCTTCAGCACCGCCCTGGTGCCCCGCCCCTCCGACTGGCGCCCCGGCCTCCGGGTGGTCGGCAACTGGTGGCCGTACCACGACGCGGACGCGCGACTCCCGCCGGAACTGGAGGACTTCCTGTCCGCCGGGCCCCCGCCCGTCCTCATCGGCTTCGGCAGCATGGCGGCCGGTGAGGGGGAGCGGCTGGGCGCACTCGCCGCGGCGGCCCTGCGTCGCGCCGGGCTTCGCGGCATCCTCCAGTCCGGCAGCGCCGGGCTCGCCGCCGGGGGCGACGACGTCCTGACCGTCGGAGACGTACCGCACGCCGCGCTGTTCCCGCGCCTGGCCGCGGTCGTCCACCACGCGGGCGCCGGCACCGCGGCCGCCGCCCTGCGCGCGGGCCTCCCGGCGGTGGCCGTGCCCGTCACGGCCGACCAGCCCTTCTGGGCCCGCCGCCTGGCCGCGATCGGCGCCGCCCCGGAGCCGATCCCGTACCGCCGTCTCACCGCCGAACGGCTCGCGGACGCCCTGGACCGGGCCGTCCGGCGGGGGAGTTGCGCCGAGGCCGCCGCACGGGCCGCGAAGCACATGGCGGGGGAGGACGGCGCGGGCCGGGTGGTGGAGGCGGTGGAGCGGCCGGCCGGGAGCTGAGGGACCCGCCGCTCAGCCGTCCCCCGCACCCCCGCCGCTCAACCGTCTCCCCGCACCCCCGCCGCTCAGCCGTCTCCCCGCACCCCCGCCGCTCAGCCGTCTCCCCGTACCCCCGCCGCTCAGCCGTCTCCCCGTACCCCGCCCCCCGCTCAGCCGTCCCCCCACCCCCACGCGTCGAAGTACGCAGCCGTGCCCGTCAGACGGGCCGTCAGCACCGCCTCCAGGCGGGCGAAGTCCTGCCGGGGCATCAGGGGCCGCCACTCGTCCAGGGACAGCACCCGGACCGCGTCGTGCTCGTCCGGGTCCAGGACGATGGAACGGATCTGCTCGTCCGTGAGCCGGCCGCCGTCGAAGACGCAGCCCGCCGTGCTGTACGGCCAGTCGGCGCCGGGCGGCCCGAAGACCGAGGCCAGGAGCCGGGGCGGGCCCGGCACCTCGATACCCGTCTCCTCGCGGCACTCCCGGCGGGCCGTCTCCCAGGGCCGCTCGCCGTGGTCCATCGTCCCGCCGGGGAACTGCCAGGGGTGCGTGCGCGAGTACGTGGCCCGCAACTGCACCGGGCGGCAGTCCTCGTCGGTGAAGAAGACGAAGGCGAAGCCGGTCGACTTGGGCACCGAGCGGGCGTACTCGTCGGGCGGCAGCAGCGTCCGCCCGCTCGTGCCGCCTCCATGCGTGCTGTACGAGGTCAACAAGGCCCTCCTGGGGTCGTCGCGGCAGGATCACCGTGTCCAACGACCGCCCCCACCCCTCGCACCCCTGTATTTCGGCCACCCGGAGCGGGAATGGCCGAAACGCCGGGCCGCCGCCGCGTCAGCGGTGTGACAGTACGTTGACCACCTTGCCGTTGGGGTCGCGCACGAAGAAGCGCCGTACGCCCCACTCCTCGTCCTGCGGGCCGTGGACGATCTCCGCGCCCGCGCGGACCAGCGCGGCGTGCACCGCGTCCACGTCCGCCACCTCGACGCTCATGTCCGGGTTGACCGGGCCGGTCGCGTCCCGTGTCATGAAGCTGATCTGGGCCGCCGGCCGCGTCGGCGAGGCGAGGGTCATGATCCAGCCAAGGTTCATGACCTCCTCGAAACCGAGCAGCCCGTAGAACGCGGCGTTGTCCCGCAGCACGGACTCGCTCGCCCCGTCCTCGTCACCCGTGCCGACCGGGATGTTCGGGACCACACGCTGTACAGACATGGATCACTCCTGTCACATTGATGACGGTCAGTCACTCAACCCACACTAGACGTCCGCTCCGGGGCCGCTTGAGAGCTACTCCAGGGGGTGGCTGGAAACTGCGGGCGCGGCCGGGGCAAACTGGCCTGATCACGGCCGGTCCGGGGTGACCCCGAACCGGCCATTCGCATCGGAGTTCCCCGGGGGCGCCCCATGATCCAGTTCTCCTCGCGCGTGGCCGAGGAACACTTCCGGCGACTTGTCCACCGGGGGGACCCGTTGGACGTGTTCCCCACCGGAGTGGCCCGGCTGAACGAGACCCGGTTCTGCGTGCCGGCCCACTGGCCGCGCGCCCACCGCTTCTTCGCCCCCGTGGGCGGCAGCCACCAGGACCCACTGCTGATCGCGGAGACCATGCGGCAGGCGGCCATGCTGGTCTGCCACGCCGAGCTGGGGGTGCCGCTCGGCGACGCGTTCGTGATGTGGGAGCTGAACTACGCCACCGCCGCCGAACACCTGGTGCTCGGCGAGGAGCCCTGGGACGTCGTGGTGGAGGTGACCTGCTCCGACATACGCCGGCGCGGCAGCAGCCTCCGCTCGATGCGGGTCGACTTCGTCATACGCCGGGACGGCGGGGTGCTCGCCACCTGCGGCTCCCGGATCAGCTGCACCTCGGCCGCCGCCTACCACCGGCTGCGGGGCAGCAGGGGCCCCGTGTCCGTGCCCCTGATCCCGGCCCTCGCGCCGCACACGGCCGGCCGGACCGCCGAGCGCGACGTCGTCCTCGGGCCCGCCGAGGGCCCCGGCCGCTGGCCGCTGCGGCTCGACACCGGGCACCCGACGCTCTTCGGGCGCCCCAACGACCACGTACCGGGCATCCTGCTCCTCGAAGCCGCCCGGCAGGCCGCCAACGCCACCGTGCCGGGCTTCCTCCCGGTCACCGTGCGCTCCGACTTCCTGCGGTACGTGGAGCTGGACCGGCCCTGCCGGGTCGAGGCCCGCCCCGCGCCGGGCGGCGTGTTCGTACGGGCGGAGCAGGACGGCGACACCGTCTTCACCTGCGCGCTCGGCGGACCGGCCTGAGAGCGGAGACCGGGGCCCGGTCGGGAACGCCGTCCCGCTGCGCCCGCGCGCCCCTCATCCCCGGCCCACGTACGGCATCGTGGTGGCCATGACCGTGGCGAACTGGATGTTCGCCTCCAGGGGCAGCTCCGCCATGTGCAGGACCGTCCGGGCCACGTCGGAGGCCGCCATCACCGGTTCCGCGGCCAGCTCCCCGTTCGCCTGGAGGGTGCCCGTCCGCATGCGTTCCGTCATGTCCGTCGCCGCGTTGCCGATGTCGATCTGCCCGCAGGCGATGCGGTAGGGACGGCCGTCCAGCGAGAGCGACTTCGTCAGGCCGGTGATCGCGTGCTTCGTCGCCGTGTACGCGACCGAGTGCGGGCGGGGCGCATGGGCGGAGAGGGAGCCGTTGTTGATGATCCGGCCGCCCTGCGGGTCCTGCTCCTTCATCCGCCGGTACGCCGCCTGCGCGCACAGGAACGCCCCGGTCAGGTTCACCTCGACGACCCCGCGCCAGTCCTCGTACGCCAGGTCCTCGACCGGCACGTCGCCCGGACCGAAGGTCCCCGCGTTGTTGAAGAGCAGGTCGAGACGGCCGAAGCACTCGTGCACCGACGCGAACAGCGCGTTCACGTCCTGCGGGCGCGAGACGTCGGCGGGCACGGTGATCATCCGGGCGTCCGGGCCGGCCAGCGCGGCCGTCCCGGCGAGCGGGTCCGGGCGGCGGCCCGTGAGCGCCACCGACCAGCCCGCACCGGCCAGGGCGAGCGCCACCGCGCGGCCGATGCCGGAACCGGCGCCGGTGACCACGGCCGTGCGCGGGGCGGAGTCCTTCGCGGAGTTCAACAGATTGTTGCTCATGCCGCCGCAGCGTACGCGTGGCCGGTCGCCCTCAGCCCGCAGGACCGGCGGGGCCGGGGGCATCCGGTGCGCCGGACAGGGGTGCCCCACCCAGCAGCGCGTCCGCGCACTCCTCGGCGAGCCGTTCCGCGTGCGCGGGCAGCGGCTGCCCCGCACGCAGCGGGCGGCGGACCACCGAGAGCGGCAGATCGATCAGCGCGAGGGCGATCCGCTCCCGGTCCGCCGGCCCGTCCGTGCCCGGTCCGTCCGCGCCCAGCCCGGCCGCCAGCGCGGCCAGAGCGGCCCGCACCCGCCGGTCGCCCCGGTCCGCGCGGGCGCGGTGCTCACCGGACCAGCCGGAGCGCCCGAAGTCCTCGGCGCCGTACAGCAGGAGCGCCGCCTCCTGCGGGTGGGCGCGGCTCCAGGCGACGACATGGCGGGCCGCCGCGCGGCCGGCCCGCCGGGCGTCCGCCCCGGAGTCCATGGCCGCGAACCAGCCCTCCTGGAAGCGCTCCACCGTCCGCAGCCACACCTCGGCGAGCAGCGCGTCGCGGCCGGGGAAGCGGTGGTAGACGGAGCCGCTGGGGGCGCCCGTCGCGCGGGCGAGGGCCGACATGGTGATCCCGGCCGGGCCGGCGGCGGCACCCAGCGGCACGGCGGCGTCCAGGAGTTGATCGGTGCTGAAGCGGGGTGGCCTGGCCATGAATCGGAGAGTACTCTCCATAATGGTTTTGGAGAGGTTTCTCTATTTGCCGTTTCTCTATTCGCCGGGGGCGGGACGCATGGCTGTCTACAACGTGCACGAACGGCTGCTGCCCGTCGCGGCGGACCGGGCCGGCGCCCTGCTGGACACCCTGGCGCGCCCCGGCGCCCAGGACCGCCTGTGGCCGCACCGGAGCTGGCCCGCGATGGCGTTCGACCGGCCGCTGGGCGTCGGCGCGGCCGGCGGCCACGGACCCGTCCGGTACACGGTCGTCGCTCATGTCCCCGCGCTCTGGGTGCGGTTCGCCTTCGACGGGCCGCGCGGCTTCCACGGCTTCCACGAGTACGCCGTACTGCCCGCCGGGCCGGGAGAGCCGGGGACACTGTTGCGGCACACCCTCGCCATGCGCGCCACCGGCCCGGCCCGGCTGAGCTGGCCGCTCGTCTGGCGCCCGCTGCACGACGCGCTGATCGAGGAGAGCCTGGACCGGGCGGAACGGTCCTGCGCGGGCGCCGTGGCACGGCCCGCGCGCAGGGGACCGTACACACGGCTGCTGCGCGCCCTCGCGCGACGCCTCGCCCGACGCAACCCCCCGGGGTGAATTCGCGGGCGGCCACGGCGATTCACGCGCCCGCGCGGCCCCGCTCGGTGATCATCGATCCGCCCCGAACGCGGCGTTTGCCCCCAGGGGCACCATCCTGCCGCACTCCTCATCCGGACGACGCCCGCACGACGCGAACACGTCAGCCTCCGGATGCGCCCGGCCGGTGGACTTCCACCCACACCACCAGTCAGGGGAGGGACAGATGACGCACTCATCGCCACAGCAGGAGCTGCGCGACGCCGCCCGGCACACCGACCGCCGCCGCTTCCTCACCGTCACCGGAGCCGCCGCCGCGCTCGCCTTCTCGGTCGGCCTGCCCGCCGCCGGGACGGCCAGTGCCGGCGAGCTGAGCGGCCACCGCATCGGCGAGAACCCGTTCACCCTCGGCGTCGCGTCCGGCGACCCGCTGCACAACTCCGTCCTCCTGTGGACGCGCCTCGCGCCCCGCCCCTTCGAACCCGACAGCGGCCTGCCCCACGCCCGCGTCGAGGTCCACTGGGAAGTCGCCCACGACGAGCGCTTCACCCGGATCGTGCGGCGCGGCACCACGTACGCCCACCCGGAGTTCCACCACAGCGTGCACGTCGAGGTGCGGGGCCTGGCCCCCGACCGGGTCTTCCACTACCGCTTCCGCACGGGCCGGTGGACCAGCCCCACCGGACGCACCCGCACCGCGCCCCCGCCCGGCGCCCACAAGCGCGAACTGGCCCTGGCCGCCGTCTCCTGCCAGGCGTACCACGACGGCTACTTCACCGCCTACCGCCACCTCGCCCAGGAGGACGTCGACGTCGTCTTCCACCTCGGCGACTACCTCTACGAGTACGCCGTCAACGCCACCGGCGGCGCCCGCGCCTACACCGACCGCACCCTGCCGGCCCTCTTCAACCGCGAGACGACGACGCTGGAGGACTACCGGCTGCGGTACGCCCTCTACAAGTCCGACCCGGACCTGCGCGCCGCCCACGCCGCACACCCCTTCGTCGTCACCTGGGACGACCACGAGACCGAGAACAACTACGCGGGCGACACCCCCGAGAACAGCGTGCCGCCCGAGGAGTTCCTGATCCGCCGGGCCGCCGCCTACCGCGCGTACTGGGAGAACCAGCCGCTGCGCGCCCCGCAGCGGCCCACCGGCCCCGACATGCGGCTCTACCGCCGCCTCAACTTCGGCCGGCTCGCCCAGTTCGACGTCCTAGACACCCGCCAGTACCGCAGCGACCAGGCGTACGGCGACGGCTGGCGCACCCCCGGACCCGAGTCCGAGGACCCCCGGCGCACCCTGACCGGCGCCACCCAGGAACGCTGGCTCCTCGACGGCTGGCGCCGCTCGCACGCCACCTGGAACATCGTGCCCCAGCAGGTCACCTTCGCCCAGCGCCGCGACGTGCCCACCGACGCCTTCAAGCTGTCCATGGACTCCTGGGACGGCTACCCCGCCTCCCGCGACCGCGTCATCGAGGGCGCCGAACGCGCCGGCGTGGACAACCTCATGGTCCTCACCGGCGACGTCCACGTCAGCTACGGCTTCGACCTGAAGCGGGACTTCGACGACCCGGACTCGCGCACCGTCGGCACCGAGATCGTCACCACATCCATCACCAGCGGCAAGAACGGCTCCGAGAAGCCGTCCAACTACAACAACCTCACCCGCGCCAACCCGCACCTGAAGTTCTACAACGGGCGCCGCGGCTACGCCGTCATCACCCTCCAGGAGCGCCAGGCACGCGCCGACTTCCGTACGGTCTCCGCCGTCACCACGCCGGGCGCGCCGATCACCACCGCCGGCTCCTACGTCACCGAGGCCGGCGACCCCGGCCTCAAGCCCGCCTGACGGCCGCCGACCCTCGCGAGGTATCGACCGTCCCGCCGAGCTGAGAGGATAGAGCCGGATTCAACAACCATGGAGATGAGAATGCCGGAGAGCGGCGGCAGCCGGGCCCAGCACATACGCACCACCGACACCACCCCCGAAACCGCCGCTCCCGCGCAGGCCGGACAGCCGTCCGCCGGCAGAGCCACCACCGCCGCCCGGCGCACCGGACTTCTCGTCACGCTGGTCCTCGGCGGACTGACGGCGGTCCCGCCGCTGTCCATGGACATGTACCTCCCGGCGCTCCCCGCCGTCACCGATTCGCTCCACGCCCCCGCCGCCACGGTCCAGCTCACCCTCACCGCCTGCCTCACCGGCATGGCCCTCGGCCAGGTCGTCGTCGGACCGCTCAGCGACCGCTGGGGCCGGCGCCGCCCGCTGCTCCTCGGCATGGCCGTCTACGTGCTGGCCACCGCGCTGTGCATCTTCGCCCCGTCCGCCGGGCTCCTCATCGCCTTCCGCCTCGTCCAGGGCCTGGCCGGCGCCGCCGGCATTGTCATCGCCCGCGCCGTCGTCCGCGACCTGTACGACGGCGACGCGATGGCCCGGTTCTTCTCCACCCTGATGCTGATCTCCGGCGTCGCACCCGTCATCGCTCCGGTCATCGGCGGCCAGGTACTGCGGCTCACCGACTGGCGCGGCATCTTCGGCGTCCTGACCGTCGTCGGCCTGCTGCTCACCTTCGCCGTCCACAAGTGGCTGCACGAGACCCTGCCGCCCGCCGAGCGCCACACCGGCGGCATCGGCGACGCGCTGCGCACCATGCGCGGCCTGCTCGCCGACCGCGTCTTCACCGGCTACATGATCGCGGGCAGCCTCGCCTTCGCCGCCCTCTTCGCCTACGTCAGCGCCTCGCCCTTCGTCGTCCAGGAGATCTACGGCGCCTCCCCGCAGACGTTCAGCCTGCTGTTCGGCATCAACTCCATCGGGCTGATCGCCGTCGGCCAGGTCAACGGCAAGCTGCTCGTCGGCCGGGTCAGCCTCGACAAGGCCCTCACCTGGGGACTCGTCATCATCGTGGCGGCCGCCGCCGCGCTGCTCCTGATGACCGCCGGGGTCTTCGGCGACGTCGGCCTCGTGCCCGTGGCCACCGGGCTCTTCGTGCTGATGTCGGCGATGGGCCTGGCGATGCCCAACACCAACGCGCAGGCCCTGATGCGCACCAAGCACGCGGCGGGCTCCGCCTCCGCGCTGCTGGGCACCTCGCAGTTCCTGATCGGCGCCATCGCGTCCCCGCTCGTCGGGATCGCCGGCGAGGAGACCGCCGTGCCCATGGCCGTGGTCCAGCTCGCCTGCGCCGCCGGCGCCCTGCTCTGCTTCCTCACGATGTGCCGCCCCCGGACCCGCCGCCCCTGACCGGTCCCGGCGACCGTCCGGGGCCCGCCCCCGGCCCGCCTACAATTCCCCGGTGAACGCCACCCTCCCCACCGCGGACGCCCTGCGCGCGGCCCTGTCCGGAGCGCTGGACGGGCTGCCGCCCAAGCAGGCGGGCCAGGCCGTCGACCGGCTCATCGCCCACTACCGGGGCACGGTGCCCACCGGGACGCCGGTGCTCCGCGACCGCTCGGACGTCGCCGCGTACGCCGCGTACCGGATGCCCGCCACCTTCGAGGCGGTACGGGCCGCCCTCGGCGCGCTGCGCGAGGCCGCCCCCGACTGGGCGCCCGCCACCCACACCGACGTCGGCGGCGGCACCGGATCGGCGAGCTGGGCCGTCGCGGGGGAGTGGCGGGGCCACCGCACCACCGTCCTCGACTGGGCCGAACCCGCCCTCGCCCTCGGCCGCGAACTGGCCGCCGCCGGCCCGGACGCGCTGCGCACCGCCGACTGGCGGCGGGCCCGCATCGGCGAGGACCTCGCACTCGCCCCGGCGGACCTGGTCACCATCTCCTACGTGCTCAACGAGCTGACCGGCCCCGCCCGCACCGCCCTCATCGACGCCGCAGCCGCGGCCGCCCGGGCCGTCGTGGTCGTCGAACCCGGCACCCCGGACGGCTACACCCGGATCATCGAGGCCCGCGACCGGCTCACCGCCGCCGGCCTCACCGTCGCCGCGCCCTGCCCGCACAGCGACGCCTGCCCCATCGAGCCGGGCACCGACTGGTGCCACTTCGCGGTCCGGGTCAGCCGGTCCTCGCTGCACCGGCAGGTCAAGGGCGGCTCACTGGCGTACGAGGACGAGAAGTTCTCCTACGTCGTCGCCACCCGGTTCACCCCGGACCCGGTCACCGCCCGCGTGATCCGCAGGCCGCAGATCCGCAAGGGGCAGGTGCTCCTCGACCTGTGCACCCGTGACGAGGCCCTGGGCCGCACCACGGTCACCAAGCGGCACGGCGGGCTCTACCGCGCCGCCCGGAACATCGACTGGGGCGACCCCTGGCCGCCCCGGCAGGACGCGGAGTAGCGGCTAGCCGCGCAGCTCCTGCGTACAGCACTTCACGCTGCCGCCGCCCTTCAGCAACTCGCTCAGGTCCATCGGCACCGGCTCGAAGCCGCGCGCCCGCAACGGGTCGAACAGGCCCGTCGCCGCCTGGGGCAGCAGCACGTGCAGCCCGTCGCTCACCGCGTTCAGGCCGAGCGCGGCGGCGTCCGCCTCCCCGGCGATCAGCGCGTCCGGGAAGAGCCGCGCGAGCACCGCCCGGCTGCCCGGCGAGAACGCCGGCGGGTAGTACATGACCTCGTCCGCCGCGTCGTCCAGCACACACAGCGCGGTGTCCAGGTGGTAGTAGCGCGGGTCCACCAGATCGAGCCCGATCACCGGCCGCCCGAAGAACTCCTGCGCCTCCCCGTGCGAGAGCGGCGAGGACCGGAAACCCCGCCCAGCCAGCACCCAGGAGGCGGTCACCGCGAAGTCGCCCTCGCCCTCGTTGACGTGATCCGGCTCATGGACCTCGGTGAAGCCGTGGGCCAGGAACCAGTCGCGATGGGCCGCCGCCTCCTCGAACCGCTCCTGGTAGGCGAACCGGGCGCCCAGCACCCGCCCGTCGATCACCGTGGCCCCGTTCGCCGCGTACACCATGTCCGGCAGCTCCGGACGCGGCTCCAGCAGATCGACGGTGTGACCGAGAGCACGGTAGCGGTCGCGCAGATCCTCCCACTGCGTCTGCGCCAGCGGCAGATCGACCGGCTTGGTGGGGTCCATCCAGGGGTTGATGGAATACGTCACCCGGAAATGGGAAGGCGCACACATCAGGTAGTGCCGGGGGGTCGCTTCACGAGGCAATGAGGGCTCCTCACGAGGGTGTCGCGGCGGCTGGTGGCCACTGCGGCGGGTGCGTCGCACGGGTGTGTGCGTGAGCCCATGGTGCGCCGTCCGGTGCTCCGGGCACAGTGGTCCGAACGGGTGGTTCGCGCGGACACGGGCCCCCGGCGGACGGCACCGGCCGGGCGCGGGCCCGTCACGAAGCGTGCTCTTTCGTGACAAAGAGTGTGATAGCGCCGCTCGCGCTCCCTCACCCGTCCCACCCCGCTTCCGGACTCTGGCCACCCGAGGCGCAGGATGGTGGGACCATGGGCTGGGGCACAACGCAAAGGCAAGGGGATAGATGGGCGTCGATTTCGGCCGTTCTCGCGGCTCAGAGGGCAGGTTTTCCCAGTGGCTGCGGCGCCGACCCAAACCGCAGCAGCGCGAGGTCGACGACACCGCGCGGGAGGCGCTGCTCCTGGCTGTCGCCGAAGCCGGAATGCCGATCGCGCCCGCCGCCCACCCGGTCGGCTACCGATGTTCCTGCGAACGCATCGGCTGTCCCACCCCCGCCCGGCACCCGCTCTCCTTCGCCTGGCAGACGCAGTCCACCACGGACCGCGCCCAGATCGAGCGCTGGGCCCGCAGCCAGCCGCAGGCCAACTTCATCACCGCGACGGGCATGATCCACGACGTCCTCGACGTCCCGCTGGCCGCCGGTGAACAGGCCCTGGAGCGGCTGCTCGCCGCCGGCGTCGAGGTCGGGCCCGTGGCCCGCTCCGGCGACGACCGGATGCTGTTCTTCACCGCGACGCGCGGCACCCCCGAGGACGAGGACGAGTGGTGGCCCTGCGAGCTGGACTGCCACCCCGAGACGATGGACGAGCACCCCGGACTGCGCTGGCACTGCCGGGGCAGCTATGTGCTGCTGCCGCCCGCCCAGCTGCCCGGTGAGCTGGACGTCGCCTGGCTGCGCGGCCCCGAACACCCGCTGCCGGACCCGCTCTCCCTGCTGGAGACACTGACCGACGCCTGCGCCCGGTTCGTCGGCTCCGCCGGCGGCGAGTCCGACCACGACGCGGTGGCCTGGCCGCTGCGCCGATAGCCGCGACGCCGGCGGCCCGGTCCCGCCCTACGAACCCTTCGCCGACGTCAGGCCCGGCAGCCGGTTGAGCACGGCCACCCGCTTCGCGTCGGCGCCCTTCTTCGGCACGTACACCAGCTGGCTGGACACCCGCTCCTTGGTGAGCGTGTTCTTCACCTCGCCGGTCAGCAGCGCCTCCACATCGGGATCGACCGCCGGGCGCAGCCCCTGGGCGGCGGTCTGCCGCTCGTAGTGCCTGCTGCTGAAGAAGACCAGCGCCCCGCCGTCCTCGGTGGCCAGCCCGAGCGGGGCGAACGCGCCGCTGTCCATCGGCTGGTCCACGTACTGGTACGAGAAGCCCGCCCGCCGGGTGTTCAGCCGGGCCTCGCGCCACTGAGAGGTGTCGGAACCGGGCGCGAAGACGTCCGGCGAGCCCTTCTGGAGGTACTGCGTGTACCGGGTGCCGAGGTCCTTGGGAGCCACCACCAGATCGGGGTCGTCCGGGGCGACCGGCTTCGCCCCGCCCTCGCCGTCCTTCGCCAGGGCGGGCATGTCGCCGGGCGTGACGACCGACAGATAGGCGGCCTTCCAGCCCGCGTCCGGGCCGGCCTTGACGAAGACCAGCAGCCAGCGGTTGTCCCGCGCGCCCTCGTCCTGGTCGCGGTTGGAGTCCGTGTCGGCGAGGAACCAGCGCGGCCAGCCGGCCTTGCGCGGGAACACGAACCGGGCGTCGGTCAGCTCCAGCGGCCGGTGCCGCGAGTTTCCGGTGGGCGATATCCGGTGCCGGGCCTTGAGCCCCGCCTGGTTGATGGCGCCGAGGGAGCCCGTCACCACGCCCGCGTCGAGCGCGGGATCGTACGCCTTGTCGGCGGCGTTGTAGGCGGCGGTGAACTCCTTGAGCGCCTCGGCGGCCTCAGCCTTCGTCGCCGCCGGAACGACTTCCCGCTCGCCGTGCACCGTCACGCATCCGCTCGCCGTCAGGCTCAGCGCCGTCGCCACCGCGAGTGCCGCCGCCCGCCGCACCGGCTTCAGACTTCTCATCCGCTGCTTTCCGCGCCTTCTGATCCGTCGCCACTGACCGTCCGAACCCTACCGGGGCCAGGAACAGCGCGAGGGTCGGGATCAGATACAGGGCCCACACCGTGAGTTGGAGGACGGTGGGGTCCGGCTGGAAGTTGAAGGTGCCCTTGAGCAGCGTGCCGTACCAGCTGTCCGGCGGGATGGCGGAGCTGACGTCGAACGCCCGGTTCCGCAGACCGCCCAGGAACTCGGCCTCCTGGAGGTCGTGCACCCCGTAGGCCAGCACGCCGGCCGCGACGACGACCAGCATGCCGCCGGTCCAGGTGAAGAACTTCGCCAGGTTGATCTTCAGCGCGCCCCGGTAGAACAGCCAGCCCAGCACCACCGCCGTGCCGATGCCCAGCACCGCGCCGATCATCGGATGCCAGCCGTCGTCCGCCGCGTGCACCGCGCGCCACACGAACAGCGAGGTCTCCAGGCCCTCCCGGCCCACCGCCAGCAGCGCGGTGGCGACGAGCGCGCCGGTGCCCATGGCGAGCGCCGCGTCGAGCTTGCCGTGCAGCTCCGCCTTGAGATGGCGCGCGGTCCGCCGCATCCAGAAGACCATCCACGTCACCAGGCCCACCGAGAGGATCGACAGCGAACCGCCGAGCGCCTCCTGCGCCTTGAACGTCATCTCCTGCGAGCCGAATTCGAGCCCGGCGCCGAAGCCGAGGCTCACGACGACCGCGATGGACACCCCGATCCAGATGGGCGCCAGCTTGTCGCGGTTGCCGGTCTTCACCAGGTAGGCGATGAGGATGCAGACGACCAGGCTGGCCTCCAGGCCCTCACGCAGCCCGATCAGGAAGTTGCTGAACACGTCTCGGTTCCCTTTCCGCTTCGAGTCCCGTTACGAGAACAGCGCACGGCCCCACCAGTCGTCCTTGTCGCGGACGCCCGGCGGGACGGCGAAATGCGCCGAACCCACGTGCTGGATGTACTCGTTGAGTGCGTCGTGTGCCGCCAGGCGCCGTTGCAGGGGGACGAACGCCTTGCGGGTGTCGCGCTGGTACGCCAGGAAGAACAGCCCCGCGTCGAGCCGGCCCAGACCGTCGGTGCCGTCCGTGAAGGAGTAGCCCCGGCGCAGGATCGTCGCCCCGCCGTTGGTGTCCGGGTGCGCCAGCCGTACGTGCGCGGTCGGCAGCATCGCCTTCAGGAACGGTTCGTCGCGCTCCTTCGAGCGGCCCACCGGGGCGCCCTCGCCCTTGTCGCGGCCGAAGACGTCCTCCTGCTCCTTGAGCGAGGTGCGGTCCCAGGTCTCGATGTGCATCCGGATGCGCCGGGCGACCAGGTACGAGCCCCCGGTCATCCAGTCCGGTCCGTCGCCGGAGCCGACCCACACATGCTTCTCCAGCGCGGCGGCGTCGGTGCCGGAGATGTTCCGGGTGCCGTCCTTGAAGCCGAACATGTTGCGCGGGGTCTGCGCGTCCGGGGTGGTGGACGAGGTCTTGCCGAAGCCCAGCTGGGACCAGCGGACCGCGGTGCGGCCCATGCCGATCCTGGCCAGGTTGCGGATGGCGTGCACGGCCACCTGCGGGTCGTCCGCGCACGCCTGGACGCACAGGTCGCCGCCGCTGCGGGCCTTGTCGAGGTTGTCGCCGGGGAACTTCGGCAGGTCCACCAGCGCCTCGGGCCGCCGGTCCGCCAGCCCGAAGCGGTCCTTGGCGAACAGCGAGGGCCCGAAGCCGAGGGTCAGCGTCAGCCGGGACGGCTTGAGGCCCAGCGCCTCGCCCGTGTCGTCCGGCGGCGCCTCGGGCACACCGCCGTAGGCGCCGTCGCCGACCTCGTGACCGGCGGTCATCCGCTCGGCGGCCCGCGTCCACTCCTTGAGCAGCGCGACCAGTTCGCCCCGGTCCTTCGTTGTCACGTCGAACGCGGCGAAGTGCAGCCGGTCCTGGACGGCGGTGGCGATCCCGGCCTGGTGCGCGCCGCGGAAGGGCACGGCGGCGCCGCTGTCGGCGGCCGCGGCCGTCCCTCCGCCGCCGGAGCGGGCCGCGCCGACACCGACACCGGCCGCGGCGCCGAGCGCCAGCCCGGCCCCGCCCCAGCCCAGCAGCGCCCGCCGCGACGGGGCGTCCCCGCCGGAGGCGTGCTTCTCCTCGCTCATCGCGGCCCCTCTTCCGCCGGTTACTTCGTCACCGCGGCGGCCAGCTTGGACAGCGGCTCCGCCAGGGCGTTGACCGCGTCCGACAGCTCCTTGCGGTCCGCCTTGCCGACCTTGTCGTAGGAGGTGAACTCGTACGTGGAGCGGTCCTTGCGGTACTTCTCCAGCAGCTTGTTCAGCTCGCCGAACCGCTTGTCGAGCGTCTCGGTGAGCGCGGAGTCGTTCTTGGCCGCGATCGACCTCAGCAGCTTGTAGGACTGCTCGGCGCCCTCCACATTGGCCTTGAAGTCGACCAGGTCGGTGTGGCTGTAGCGCTCCTCCTCACCGGTGACCTTGCCGGTGGCGACCTCGTCCAGCAGCTCCTTGGCGCCGTTGGCCATCGAGGTCGGGGTGATCTCGGCGGTGCCGACCCGCTTCTGCCAGTCCACCAGGTCCTTGTAGAGGACCGGGGCGAGCGCCTTCTCCTCGGCGCCCAGCTTCTTGTCCTGCCACAGCGCCTTCTCCAGGCGGTGCCAGCCGGTCCACTTCTGGCCCTCCTCCAGGCCGTCCTCGCGGACGTCGACCTTGGGGTCGATGTCACCGAAGGACTCGGCGACCGGCTCGGTGCGCTCCCAGCCGATACGGGAGTCGGCGTACGCCTTCTTCGCGGCCTCGATGTCACCCGCGGCGACGGCGTCCGTGAAGACCTTCGCCTTCGGCAGCGTCTGGTCGGCCTGCGCCTGCACATAGGTGCGGTACGCGGCGACGGCCTTGTCCATCTCGGGGCTGCGCTTGACTGCCTTGCCGCCGCTGACCTCGATCTTCTGCCGGATGCCGTGGCCCTTCATACCGGGCTTGCAGGCGATCTCGTACGAACCGGCCTTGATCTCGGCCGTGATGGTGGCCTTGGTGCCGGGGCCGATGTTCTCGCGCTCGGCGACGATGCGGTCGTCCGGGAAGAGGATGTAGACCTCGGTGACCTTGGAGCCCTTGTTCTGCACGGCCAGCTCGATGTGACCGGCAGGCAGCTTCGTCCGGGAGACCTCGCAGGAGTCGTCCTTGGCGATGACCTCGACGGCCCCCTCACCCTTGCCGTCGCTCTTCTCGGAGCATCCCGTGACGGCGGTCAGAGCGGCCGCGGTGACGGCAGCGGTGACGACGGAGAGACGAACGGCTCGCATTTGGGCTCCACATGAGGATGAAGGAGTAGGGGAGAAGGGCCGGACAAAGGCGGGTGAGGCGGACCTAACTTAACCGAGGCTTACCTGCCCGATACCCACCCGTGCAGTGATTCAGCTCTCACTGCGCGGGGTCCGGGAACGGCATGGTCACGGTCGACCCATGGACGAACCCCGCTCGGGTAAAGCGTGGGTAAAACGCGGTTCACGGGGTGCGCTCCGGCACCACAAGCGGAATCCCGGTCCGGGGATGCGGGAACACCTCCACCGGCTGCCGGTAGACCGTGCCCAGCAGCTCGCCCGAGAACACCTCGCCCGGCGGGCCCGCCACCGCGATCCGCCCCTCGTGCAGCACGGCCGCCCGGTCCGCGTACGCGGCGGCCAGCCCCAGGTCGTGCAGGACGACCACGACCGCGTCCCCGGCCGCCGCCCGCTCCCGGCAGATCCGCAGCACCAGTTCCTGGTGGCGCAGGTCCAGCGCGGCGGTCGGCTCGTCGAGCAGCAGCAGCGGGGCGCGCTGCGCCAGCACCCGGGCCAGCGCGACACGGGCCCGCTCGCCGCCGGACAGCGCCGAGAACGGCCGCCCGGCGAACCCGGCGACCTCGGTGGCCGCCATCGCCGACGCCACCGCCTCCTCGTCCTCGTCGGCCAGGTCCGTCCCGGCCCAGGGCGCCCGGCCCATCCGGACGACCTCCTCCACCGGGAACGGGAAGGCGAGGGCCGCCGACTGGGGCAGGACCGCGCGGCGCAGGGCCAGTTCGGGCGCGGACCAGCCGGTGACCGGCCGCCCGTCGATGCGCACGGCGCCGCTCTCGGCCGGCAGGTCGGCGGCGAGCGCGGCCAGCAGGGTGGACTTACCGGCCCCGTTCGGGCCGACGAGGGCCAGCACCTCGCCCGCGTACGCCGTCAGATCGATCGAGTCCAGCACCGGCCGGCCGCCGAGCCGCACCCGCAGCCCGACCGCCTCGGCGGCCGGCGCCCCGGCCGGCGCCCGCACGGGCAGCCGCCGGCTCTGCGGGGCGAGGAGATTCCGCAGGATGTTCATGCCCAACCACCTTGCTTGCGACGGGTCCTGCGCAGCAGCCAGAAGAAGAACGGGCTGCCGAACAGCGCAGTCAGGACCCCGAGCGGAAGCTCCGCCGGGTCCGCGACGGTCCGGGCCGCCAGATCGCCCGCGACCAGCACCAGCGCGCCGCCCAGCGCGCTGCCGGGCACCAGGAAGCGGTGACCGGGCCCATTGGCCATGCGCAGCAGATGCGGTACGAGGAGTCCGACGAACGAGATGATCCCGGCGACCGCCACGGCCGCCGCCGTCAGCAGCGCCACGACCAGGACGAGCACCAGCCGCAGCCGCTCCACGTCCACGCCCAGATGCCGGGCGGGCCGCTCGCCGAGCGCGAGGAGGTCCAGCTTGCGCGCGTAGAAGGGGGCGATCAGCAGCCCGAGGGCCGCGCACGGCAGGACGGCCAGCACCTTGGGCCAGGTGGCCTGGGCCAGCGAGCCGAGCTGCCAGAAGGTGATCTGGGTGATCTGCGCGTTGTCCGCGAAGAAGATGAACAGGCCGATCAGCGCCCCGGCGAAGGCGTTGACCGCGATCCCGGTCAGGATCAGCGTCACCACCTCCGTCCGGCCGCCCGACCGCGACAGCGCGTACACCAGCAGCACGGTCAGCAGTCCGGCGGCGAACGCGCACACGGTGATGGTCCAGTTGCCGAAGAAGCTGAGCCCGAGCGCGATCGAGCCGACCGCGCCGACCGCCGCGCCGGCCGAGATCCCGATGACGCCGGGTTCGGCCAGCGGATTGCCGAACACGCCCTGCATCAGGGCGCCCGCGCAGCCGAGCGAGGCGCCGACCAGGAGGGCCAGGACGACCCTGGGCAGCCGTACGTTCCACAGGACGCTCTCGGCGACCCGGTCCAGCGCGTGCCCGCCGAGCCCGATCCGGTGCTGGACGGAGGCCAGGACGTCCCCGAGCGGGATGTTGTACGCGCCGAGCCCGGCGGAGAGCAGACAGCCCACCACCAGGGCGGCGGCCAGCCCGGCGGTGAGCGGGACGGCGGTGGAGCGCCGGGCCGCGGCGGGCGGCGCCACCGGCTTTGACACCTCCCGAGCGGTCTCCCGAGTGGTCTCCCGAGTGGTCTCGCGAGTGGTCGCCGTCATCGGCCGGCCCCGCTCTCCGGGTAGAGCTGGGCGACGAGTTCGGCCAGGACGCGGTCGGTGCGCGGGCCGTAGTTGAGGAGGACCCCGTCGTCGATGGAGACGATCCGCCGGTCCATTCCGGCCGGGGTCTCCGCGACGCCCGGAATCTTCACCAGGCCGTCGATCCCGCCCACCGAGTCCAGGCCCTTCGCCATCACGAGGATGGCGTCGGGCGCGGCCTTGGCCAGCGCCTCGCTGGTGATGGCGGTGAAGTCCTTCGTCAGTCCGGACGCCTTGCCCGCGTCCACCGCGCCCGCCGCCTCCAGCAGCGAACTCGCCCCGGACTCCCGGCCGCCCAGCAGATAGACGGACGCCGAGCCGCGCAGGTACAGGAAGGCCACGCGCGGCTTCCCGGCTCCGTCGGCCGGGGCGGGCACGGTCTCGCGGACCGCGTCGATACGGTCTTCGGTGCGCCGCTCCAGCTTCGTCCCGGACTCCGGTACGCCGAGCGCGGCGGCCACCGCGCCGATCCGGCTGCCCACATCGGCCAGTTCCTTGGCGGGTTCGACGACCACCAGCGGAATCCCGGCGTCGCGGATCTGGCCGATGGCCTCGGCCGGACCGGTGGTGGTGTCCGCGAGGACCACGGTGGGCCGCAGGGAGAGCACGCTCTCGGCCGACACGTCGTGGGCGCGGGTCACCACCGGCAGCTTCGCGGCCTGTTCGAAGGTGGCGGTGATGTCACGGGCCACGACCCGGTCGCCGAGCCCCAGGGTGAACACGATCTCGCTGAGGCCGCCGGTGAGCGGCACGATGCGGTCGGCCGAGGTGACGGTGACCCGCTTGCCGTCCGCCGACTCCACGGTGACCGGCAGCTTCGGCGCGGGCGTCCCGGTGAGCGGTTCGATCCGGTCCGCTTCCGCCGCCGGGGACGCCCCGGCGCCCGCGGACTTCGCCGAGGACGCCCCCGTACCGCCGCAGCCGGCGAGCAGCAGGGCCCCGGCCAGGGCGAGCGCGGCCGTGCGGGCGCCGCCGCGCCGCAGCCCGGTCCGCCGGGGGCCGCGGCCCGGTGGGGCGAAGTCCTGCGAGAAGTGCACGGGGCACCGTCCTGTCGTTCTACGGCTCGTACTGCGGCGAGCAGTTGGTAGGGGTCTGCGAGGAATGTGACGGAAGGGGGGTACCGGCACGGATGTACGTAGCTTAGGTTAGCCTTACCTGAGTTTCCAGATCCCGGAGGGGTTCCATGCCACCGTTCAGACCTGCCCGCATGCCGGTCGTCGTGCTGTTCGCGGCCCTGCTGGGTGCCCTGCTCCCGGCCACCGCGGCTCAGGCCGCCGGCCGTACGGTGCAGGGCGGGCGGCTGGACTGGGGCATCAAGTCCTCGTTCCAGAGCTATGTCACGGGCCCGGTGGCGCAGGGGAGTTGGGGGCTGACCGGCGGCGCCGCCACGGTCGGCGGCAGCCGGTTCCGGTTCCACTCCGCGAGCGGCTCCTACGACCCGGCGACCGGCGGGTTCCGGGCCGCCTTCGCGGGCGGCGTCCGCTTCACCGGCCACCGGCAGTCCAACGGCTCCTACGAACTCGACCTCACCGTCAGCCGCCCCACCGTCCACATCCGCGACGGCGGCGGCACCCTGTACGCGGACATGGCGAGCAAGGACCGCGGCAGCGGACGCGTCACCACCGCCCGTCAGGTCCCGCTGGCCACACTCGGCCTGTCCGGGATCGACATGCGCGGCGGCACCAGCCCCGTCGCCCTGACCAACATCCCGGCCACGCTGACCGCGCAGGGCGCCAAGTCCTTCGCCGGCTACTACACCGCCGGCACCCCGCTGGACCCGATCAGCCTCTCCGTGGACACCCTCGCCCCGGCGGCGAAGCCCTCCGCGACCGGCCCCGGCACGAGCGCCGCCCCGGAGAAGAGCCCGAAGAAGAAGGACGACAAGAAGGCGGCGGCCGGCCGCTTCGAGGACGCCGCCGTCGACTGGGGCGTACGCCGCACCTTCCGGGAGTACGTCACCGGCCCCATCGGCAAGGGCGAATGGACCCTGGCCGACGGGGCCCAGGACGGCGGAGCGCTCTTCCGCTTCCCGAAGGGCAGGGGCACCTACGACCCGGCGGCCAAGACCCTGGCGGCCACCTTCGCGGGCAGCGTCCGCTTCACCGCGCAGGACGGCCTCGACCTGAAGCTGTCCCGGTTCGCGGTGGCCGTGAAGGACGGCCGGGGCACCCTGCGCGCCGACGTCCTGAGCGACGGCGGGGCCACCGAAGCCGTGCCGCTCGTCACCTTCGCCGCCGGCGACCTCGCACCGAAGAAGGGCCTCGCGGTCCTCGCCGAGGCTCCCGCCACCCTGACCGCCGAGGGCGCGAAGGTCTTCGGCTCGCTCTACAAGGCGGGCACCGCGATGGACCCGGTCTCGCTCGCCGTGGCCACCGACGCCGACGCCGTCCTGCCCGCCCTGCCCGACCTGGGCAGCGACGCCTCCGCCACCCCCGAACCGTCCGGCAGCCCGGCGGCGGCGGCGACCCCGGTGGCCGCCGCGGCCCCGGAGGACGACTCCCGCACCGGGCTCCACCTCACCCTCGGCGGCGCCGGACTGCTCGCCGCGGCGGCCGTCACCGTGCTGGTGCTCGTACGCCGCAACCGGGCGACACCGGACGCCTCGTCCTGACCCCCCCGCACCACCCGTCCCCACGACCTTCCCCACCACCCCCGTACACCGTTCATTCCCGAGGAGACCTCGACCATGGCAGCCACCCGCCGCCCCCTCACCCTTGCCGCAGCCGTCGCCACCGCCGCCACGCTCGGCGCCGCCCTCGCCCTCCCTGCCCTCGCCGCCGACCGTTCCGACGGGAGCGCCGGCGCTGGCGCGCGGGTCATCGACCTGAAGGACGGCACGCTGGACTGGGGCTTCAAGGAGTCCTTCCGCCGGTACGTCGGCGGCGCCGGCAAGATCACGGTCAGCGACGGCGCCACCCAGGCCGCGAACAACGGCGTCTTCACCTTCGTCAACGGCAAGGGCACGTACGACACCGCCACCTACGGCACCGCCACCGCCTTCGAGGGCGGCGTCAACTTCTCGGCGCACGGGGGCGTCCTGGACATCACCCTCTCCGACGTCAAGGTCACCACCACCGGCAAGGGCGGCGCGATCACCGCCGACGTGGCCACCCCGCAGGGCACCACCGACGACGTGGCCGTCGCCGAACTGGACCTCTCGGCCGTGAAGCCGGGCCAGGGTGCCGGCGGCGCCATGGTCTTCAAGGACATACCCGCCAAGCTGACCAAGGCCGGCTCCGAGGCGTTCAACGGCCAGTACAAGGAGGGCGAGGCGCTCGACCCGGCCACGCTCACCGTGACCGCCGCCCCCGCCCCGAGCGAGAAGCCCACCGAGAAGCCCACCGAGCCCACCGAACCGAGCGAGAAGCCCACCGAGAAGCCGAGCGAGAAGCCCACCGAGCCGACCGGGAAGCCCACCGCCACGCCCACGAAGCCGACCACCGCGCCCAGCCCCACCGCCACGGCGACCGGCACCGGCGGGCCCGCCGCCACGACCGGCGCCATCGTGGACGGCGCCCTGAACTGGGGCGTGAAGGAGTCCTTCCGCTCGTACGTCACCGGCCCCATCGCCCACGGCCGGGCCGAGACCACCGGCGGTGCGAAGGCCGCGGCGGGCGGCTACCGCTTCACCGACGCCACCGGCACCTTCGACGCCGCCGGACAGACCCTCAAGGCCACGTTCGGCGGCAAGGTCCGCTTCCTCGGGCACCAGGAGAACGGCTCCTACACTCTCGACCTGTCGTTCTCCCGGCTGACGGTCCGGGTGAACGGGGGCAAGGGCACCCTCCTCGCGGACGTCTCCGCCAAGGACCGCGCGACCAAGAAGGTGTCCACGTACACCGCGCTGCCCCTCGCCGACCTCAAGCTGCCCGCCGGCAAGCTGACCGCCAAGGACGGCGTGGTGACCCTGTCCGGTGTCCCCGCGACGCTGACCGCCGAGGGCGGCACCAAGGCGTTCGGCGGGATGTACAAGGCCGGTGACCAGCTCGACCCGCTGACCGTCGCGGTGTCCCTGGACAAGAACGCCACGCTCCCGTCCGGCACCACCACGGGCGGCTCCACCACGGGCGGTTCCACCACGTCCGGCGGTGGCAGCGGCAGCGTGGGCGGCGCGGGCAGCGTCGGCGGTGTGGGCGGCGCCGGTACGGTCGGCGGCTCGGGCGCCCTGGCCGCCACGGGCTCCGACGTCCCGACCGGGCCCCTGCTCGCCGCCTCCGGCCTGGTCGTGGCGGCCGGCGCCGGAGCGGTCCTTGTGGCCCGCCGCCGCCGTACCGCCTGACCCCGGCGCACGACGGCACCGCACGGGTACCGGCCCTCGCGTTGGGGGCGGGTGCCCGTGCGGTGCTTGAATGCCCCACGTGAGCGACAACGACGTACCCGCCGGCATCGACATCCTGCGCGTGTTCTGCGGCCCGGACGGCCGGCACGGCAACGCCCTCGGCGTCGTACGCGACGGGCGCAGCCACCCCGACCCCGCGGCCCGGCAGGAGCTCGCCCGCCGGCTCGGCTTCAGCGAGACCGTGTTCGTGGACGACGACGAGCGCGGGCAGCTCGACATCTACACACCGGGGCTGCGGCTGCCGTTCGCCGGACATCCCGTCGTCGGCGCCGCCTGGCTGCTCGACCTGGAGATCCTGGAGCTGGGGGTGGGCGAGGTGTTCGCCCGCCACGACGGCGAGTTCACCTGGATCACCGCCCGCCCCGAGTGGGCGCCGCCGCGCACCCTCCGGCAGTACGCCTCGGCCGCCGAGGTCGATGAGCTCCCGGCCCCGCCGCCCGGCGAGGGCTGGCTCTACGCCTGGGCGTGGGAGGAGGAGGCGGCGGGCCGCGTCCGGGCACGGGCGTTCCCGCGCCGGTTCGATGGGATCGACGAGGACGAAGCGACGGGAGCCGCGGCCCTGTTGCTGAGCGCGCACCTCGGGCGCGCGCTCAACATCACACAGGGCCGCGGCTCCCAGATCCTCACGGCACCCGCGCCGGACGGCACGGTGGAGATCGGCGGCCGGGTCGTCCTGACCCACCACGGCTAGGGCGTACGGCGTATCAGGCGGCGCGGTACTCCTCGCCCAGCTCCCGGAACACGGCGGTGTTCAGGGCGAACGCGCGCTTGCACTCGTCCACGATGCGCCGCTTCTCCAGGTCGTCCGCGTTCACCGCGTCCAGCAGCTCCCGGTAACCCCGCTTGAAGGAGGCGGGGTTGGATATCTCCTCGAAGACGTAGAACCGCACCCCGTCGCCCTTGCGCGCGAAGCCCCAGGTCTTCTCCGCCTTGTCCCGGATGATCTGGCCGCCCGACAGGTCGCCGAGGTAGCGGGTGTAGTGGTGCGCGATGTACCCGGCGGGCCAGGTGCGGGCGCACTCGGCGACCCGTGCGGCGTACGCGGCGGTGGCCGGCAGCGGCTCCAGGCCCTCGCGCCAGCCCTCGCCCCGCAGATGGGCGAGGTCGCGCTCCAGTTCGGCGGTGCGCATCAGCTCCGGCCGGATGAAGGGCCCGGCCACCGGGTCGGCGGCCAGGGTCCCGGCGCCCTCCTCCAGGGCGCGGTACACGAACCACAGCTGCTCGGTGTAGCGCGTGTACGCGTCCACGCCCAGGCGTCCGTTGAGCAGGTCGCCCATGAAGGCAGAGGTCTCCGCCTCGGTGTGCTGCTCGTGGGACGCGGTGCGGATCAGCGTCGAGAAGGGCGTGGCGGTGACGGTTGCGTCCAAGGCGGGCCTCCGGGGCCAAGGGGGGGAGAAGTCCAGAAAGAGACGGAAAAATCGGCCCACCACAGCTGTCCGCCGGTGGCGCGGGCCGATGCGTCGATCTTCCTACTTAGGCTTACCTAAGTCAACTGCTTGCCGACGTCTTGTCGGCAACTGTGAGCAGGGGGAAACGGAAACGGCCGCCCGGAGGGGCGGCCGTTTCGGAAGCGGGGGAGGCGGGGGCGGTACGGGCTACGGGAGCGTGAGGATGTCCGCGCCGGTCTCCGTCACCACGAGCGTGTGCTCGAACTGCGCGGTGCGCTTGCGGTCCTTGGTCACCACGGTCCAGCCGTCGTCCCACATGTCGTAGTCGTGGCTGCCCAGGGTCAGCATCGGCTCGATGGTGAACGTCATGCCGGGCTTCATCACCGTGGTGGCGTGCGGGCTGTCGTAGTGCGGCACGATGAGCCCGGAGTGGAACGAGGTGTTGATCCCGTGCCCGGTGAAGTCCCGGACGACGCCGTAGCCGAAGCGCTTCGCGTACGACTCGATGACCCGCCCGATCACGTTGATCTGCCGGCCCGGCTTCACGGCCTTGATGGCCCGCCGCAGCGACTCCTCGGTGCGCTCGACGAGCAGCCGGGACTCGTCGTCCACGTCCCCGCAGAGGTACGTCGCGTTGTTGTCGCCGTGCACCCCGTTGATGTACGCGGTCACGTCCAGGTTCACGATGTCGCCGTCGCGCAGCACCGTGGAGTCCGGGATGCCGTGGCAGATGACCTCGTTGAGCGAGGTGCACAGCGACTTCGGGAAGCCCCGGTAGCCCAGCGTCGACGGGTAGGCGCCGTGATCGCACATGAACTCGTGCGCCACGCGGTCCAGTTCGTCCGTCGTGACGCCCGGGGCGATGTGCTTGGCGGCCTCGGCCATCGCCTGCGCGGCGATCCGCCCGGCGATCCGCATCCGCTCGACGGTGTCGGCGTCCTGCACCTCGGGACCGGTGTACGGCGTCGGAGCCGGCTTGCCCACATACTCGGGGCGCCGGATGTTTCCGGGCACGGAACGGACGGGAGTGATCTCCCCTGGTACGAGCAGCGACTGGCCAGACATGCCAGCGAGTCTAACCAGCGAGTCCGGGGCACCATGGCACAGAGGAAAGGAACCGACGATGGCCCTGTTCAAGAAGCGCACGGTCGGCAAGCCGGGCGAGTGGTTCTACTGCCTGGAGCACGGAACGGTCGAGGAGGGCCCCGAGTGCCCCGCCAAGGACCGCTTCGGCCCGTACACCTCCCGGCAGGAGGCGCAGCACGCGATGGAGACGGCCCGGGAACGGAACCTGGAGTGGGACACGGACCCCAAATGGCACGACCGCAAGGGCCCCGGGGAGGGCGACGCGGCGGGCTGAGAACGCCGTGAGGGGGGCGGCCCGCGAAGAAACCGGACGGTGGGGCCGGGCGGAAGGGGCCGGGCCCCGGCTCTCAGGTGGCCGGGGCGGCGGCCGGCTCCTCCGGCTCCTCCGGGCGGGCGGCGCGCCTGCGCAGCGCGTCCTCGTCGGTCGCCGAGTCGTACGTGACCAGCTTGGGCAGCGTCGCGGCCAGCACCGCCACCGAGGCCACGCAGGCCACCCCGCCGCTCCAGATCGCCGCCCTGGTGCCGGTCCAGCTCGCCATGGAGCCCGCCCGGACCTGGCCCAGCTGCGGGCCGACGCTGTACGAGAGCACCTCGATGCCCGCGAGCCGGCCCCGCAGCGCCTCCGGGATCGTCTGGTTCCAGATGGTCGAGCGGCCGAGCCCGCTGAGCATGTCGCCCGCCCCGGCCAGCGCCAGGCAGCACAGCACCAGCCACACGTTGCCGAACCAGCCCGCCGCCGCGATGGCCAGCCCCCAGACGGCGGCACCGCACACCACGAACAGCCCGTGCCGGCGCACCCGCGCGGTCCACCCGCTGGTCAGCCCCAGCAGCAGCGCGCCGACCGAGTCCGCCGCGTACATCAGGCCCAGCGACCAGTCGGCGCCCAGGTCGTCCGCCAGGAACGGGAAGATGGCATTCGGGAACGCGAAGAACATCGCGGCCATGTCGATCGCGTATGTGCCGAGCAGCACCGGCCGGCTCCAGGCGTAGCGGGCGCCCTCCACGATGCCGCGCAGCGACGGCTTCGCGCCCTTCTCGGCGGGCGGTGCGGGCGCGAGCCGCCGGCACATCAGCACGGAGGCGGCGAAGGTGACGACCGTGACGGAGTAGGCGGTGGGGTGCCCGGCGTAGGCCACCACCAGACCGGCCAGCGAGGGCCCCAGGATCGCCCCGGCCTGCCAGCGCAGCGAGTTCAGCGCGGCGGCGGCCGGCAGCTGGTCGTGCGGCACGATCCGCGCCATCAGCGAGTCGAGCGCGGGCCGCTGGAGCCCGGAGAGCGCCGAGACCCCCGCCGCCACCACATAGAGCGGCCACAGCATCGGGTCCGGCAGCGCCGCGTTCACCAGGAGGATCACCGCGAGCAGCCCGAGCCCGGCCTCCGAGGCCAGGATGATCTTCCGCCGGTCGGCGGCGTCGGCCAGCGCGCCCCCGTACAGGCCGCACACCACCAGCGGCACCAGCTCCACCGCGCCCATCGCGCCGACGGCGAGCGGCGAGCCGGTGAGGTCCTTGATCTGGAGCGGCAGCGCGATCAGCGCCATGAAGCTGCCGAAGTAGGTGATGATCCCCTGCACCCACAGCAGCCGGAAGTCCGCCGACGAGCGCCACGGAGACAGATCGGGCAGCAGCGCGGCCAGCCTGGCGGCGAGGGAGGGGCGTGAGGTCACGAGGAGACATGCTCCGACGTGCTCCGCGCGGCGCGCAAACGGGTTTTCTCCGCCGGGCGGCCCCGCTCACCAGCGCGGCGGCGGAGGCGAGGTCAGCTGGTCGGCCAGCCGGGACAGCCGGTCGCGGAACGTGCGCCGCCCGCCGCGCGGCACCGGCGCGCCGTTCTCCCCGGCGGCGGCGCTGACCAGATGCTGCACCGTGTCCAGGTCCACGTCGTCCCCGTCCGTCACGGACAGCGCCTCGTGGGCGAGCCCGCGCACCTGCGGATCGCCGTTGTCCAGCGAGAGGACCGTCGCCCCGGCCCGGCGGGCGTCGTGGACCCGCTCCAGCAGCCCCTCGCCGGGCCGCTGCGGCATCACCACGAGCAGGGTCTCGCCGCGCCCGGCCGCCTCGATCCGGCCGAGACCGACCGCGAGGTGCGCGGGATCGCCCGGCTCCACCCGGTGGCGCACCAGGGTGGGGCGGAGTTCGGGCAGCCCGGACCAGGTGGACTCGTCGACCAGATGGGCGGCCAGATGCCAGGGCTCGTACACCTCCGTCCCCACCAGCAGCAGCCCGCCGCCGTGCGGGACGACGGAGGAGCGCAGCGCCCCGGCGAACCGGCGGGCGGCCGCCGGCCACTGGGTCCTGGCGAGCACTTCGCGCAGCAGCGCCACTCGTACGGCATCCATGGCCCGGCATCCTGCACCATGCCGGAGCCCCGCCACCGGCGAACGGCCCGAGCGCCATCCGTACGAGTGGCCGAGCGGGCGCGCGGGTCCGGGACCGCGCCCGCTACCTGGCAGTAGTGTCGGGGCCATGACTACGAATGACGACAGCGGCAGCGCGCCCAAGCCCCCCGCCAAGGACCCCTGGGACCTGCCGGACGTGTCGGACCTGACCATCGGCGTCCTCGGCGGCACCGGACCCCAGGGCCGCGGCCTCGCGTACCGCTTCGCCCGCGCCGGACAGCGGGTGATCATCGGCTCCCGCGCCGCGGACCGCGCGGAGGCGGCCGCCGCGGAACTGGGCAACGGCGTACGCGGCACGGACAACGCCGGCTGCGCGCGCGAGAGCGATGTGGTGATCGTCGCCGTGCCGTGGGACGGGCACGCCGCCACGCTGGAGTCGCTCCGCGCGGAGCTGGCCGGGAAGCTCGTCGTGGACTGCGTCAACCCGCTCGGCTTCGACAAGAAGGGCGCCTACGCGCTGAAGCCCGAGGAGGGCAGCGCCGCCGAGCAGGCCGCCGCCCTGCTGCCGGACTCCCGCGTCACCGCCGCCTTCCACCACCTGTCCGCGGTGCTGCTCCAGGACGAGACGATCGAGGAGATCGACACCGACGTCCTCGTGCTGGGCGAGACCCGCGCCGACACCGACATCGTCCAGGCGCTGGCGGGCCGCATCCCCGGCATGCGGGGCATCTTCGCCGGCCGGCTGCGGGGCGCCCACCAGGTCGAGGCCCTGGTCGCCAACCTGATCTCGGTCAACCGCCGCTACAAGGCCCACGCCGGTCTCCGTACCACCGACGTCTGACGGCGAAGGCCCGCCGCCGGGCCCCGCACGGACCGGGGCGGGGCATGGGGGACACTGGACGGGACCGCGCATCACCCCGACAGGAGCCACCCCCATGCCCCGCCTCGCTCTCTACGCCCTCGTCCTCTGCCTCCTCGCCCTGGCCGCGGCGGTCGTCTCCTTCGCCAGGGGCGGCGTGATCATCGGGGTCGTCTGGGTGCTGCTGTTCGGCCTCTCCTCCAACATGGCCTGGTACTACGTGCGCCGCCACCGCGCCGCGACGGCAGACCACAACGCCTAACCGGCGGCCTCGCACACCGGGCTCGCCCCCTGCCAGAACCGGTACGCGTCCAGGCCGCAGTCGGTCCAGAAGCCGTGCACGTCCAGCGCCCCCAGCAGGGCGTAGACCGCGTCGAAGAACGCCCGGTTCAGCTCCGGCACCCACAGCAGCGCGAACACCGCGATCAGCCCGTACGGCGCGAACGGCTCGACCGCGCGCCGCGTGCGGTACGACAGCCACGGCTCGACCACGCCGTAGCCGTCCAGCCCCGGCACCGGCAGGAAGTTCAGGATCGCGGCCGTCACCTGGAGCATCGCCAGGAACGCCAGCGCGTTCCGGAAGGCCGCGGGCACCCCGTCCAGCGCGCCCAGCCAGAACGGCGCGGTGCACACCAGCGCGAACAGCACATTGGTCAGCGGGCCCGCCGCCGAGATCAGGCTGTGCCGCCACCGCCCGCGAATCCGCCCCCGCTCGATGAACACCGCCCCGCCGGGCAGCCCGATGCCGCCCATGATCACGAACAGCACCGGCAGCACGATGCTCAGCAGCGCGTGCGTGTACTTCAGCGGGTTCAGCGTGAGATAGCCCTTGGCCCCGATCGAGATGTCCCCGCTGTGCAGCGCGGTCCTGGCGTGCGCGTACTCGTGCAGGCACAGCGACACCACCCACGCCCCGGTGACGAACAGGAACGCGGCGAACCCGGGCGACGCCGCGAAGTCGGTCCACACCGCCCACCCGGCCACGGCCGTCACCGCGACGATCCCCAGAAAGACCGGACTGATGCGTTGGTGCTGAGTGGTCGGCATGCCCCGAGCCTAGGGCGCGTTCGCGGCGTCGCGGCGTCGGGCCCCGCGCAGCGGTGGATGCCGTGCGCGGGGCCGGGGATCGATGCCGTCCGGCGGAAGGCGCACAGCGGCTATCCGGTGACCGCCTCGGGGGAGGGGGCCAGCTGCGCCTGGAAGACCGCCAGGTCGAAGTAGGCCGAGCACGCGTCGATGAGGCCGTCCGGGTCCAGGTGGAAGATGTTGATGCCCGACCAGTTGACGGGGCGGTCGCCGCGGGTGACCGCGGCCGCGTGCCAGGAGACGGCCACGTGGTCGGCGGTCATGTGCGCCTCTCGGGGCGTGATGCCGAGGAACGGCCGGAATTCCGGGAGTATCGAGGCTATTCGCTGTCTGATGGCCCTTCGGCCGATCAGCGGCGGCTGCCCCACCGGGTCGTGGAAGACGGCTCCGTGGGAGAACACCGCGGCCCAGCCGTCGGCGTCGGCACGCTGCGAGGCCAGGAAGAAGCCGAGCACGGATCGGGGCATGGCGGGGAACCCGGCGTGGCTCTGTTCGAGGACGTGGCCGCTCCGCCCCGGCCGCGCGGTGTCCGAGGCGTGGGCCGCGGGGGCGGTCAGGAGCGCGCCCGCGGTGGTCGCGCCGAGGGAGACTCCCAGGCCCAGCAGGCTGCGACGGGCGAGGTGGGTGCCCGGTACGTTCGTCATGCGGCGTTCTCCTCGAGTGAAGTGGTCGGTTGGGTCAGTACGACGACGCGCAGGCCCCCTCTGCCCTCGGGGCACAGCACATGGGCGACGACCTCGAGCGGTTCCGGGGTGACGTGCGGCAGGCCCAGGGTGAAGTGGTGGCCGGAGCGGGAGGCGACCTCGATGACGCGGCTCTTGGCGAGCAGGGCGGCGACCGCCGGATCGTTCTCGGCCTCCGCCTTCAGGGTGGTGAAGAAGGCGTCGTCCCGGTTCTTGCGCAGCGCGCAGTGGACGATGCCCAGGTAGACCATCGCGTGCTCGTCCCAGTTGTGCAGCACGGTACGGGCGCTGGGATCGAGCAGGGCCCACCGCAGCAGATTGGCGCTCTCCCCCCGTAACCAGGGGAACCAGCGCCTCATCGCCTGATTGCGGTGCAGCACGTTCCAGTGCTGGTCGAGGACGTACGCCGGTACGGGTTCCTGGCCACGCAGCAACTCCATGATCCACAGGGGTACTTTGCGGCGGTTCACCGGCCGGGCGCGGCCGGCCGGCGGGGTGCCCACCGGGGACCGGCCGCCGACTTCGGCTTCGAGTCTGCGGTAGAGGTTCTGCAGGGGCGCCGAGGGGCGGACGCGGAGGGACCCGGCGAGGATCTTGCGCATCCGGTTGTACTCCTCCATGGCCTCCAGCGGGCGGCCCGACGAGGCGAGGACCCGGATGAGGATCTCCCACAGCCGCTCCGGAAGCGGGTCCTGGGCGATCTCGCGGCGGAGCCGGGCGATCACGGTGGAGGAGCCCAGCTCCTCCAGCGCGAGCCGGCACCAGGTCTCCAGCGCCGCGCTGCGCTCCTCCTGGAGAGCCACCGACTCCCCGGTGAACGGCTTGCCGTCGAGACCGTCGAGTGCCCGGCCGCGCCACAGTTCGAGCCCGGCCGACAGCGTTTCGAGGGCGCCGCGGCAGTCACCGTTCTGTTCGAGCAGCGTGGTGTGCCGCAATGCCTCGCGCCATCGGGTGAGGTCGATGTGCGAGGGGTTCAACACGAGCCGGTACCCACCTGGTTCGGTTCGGATGAGGCTGGTTCCGGCGGGCAGTTCACGCCGCAGCCGGGAGATGGTCTTGCGGATCTGGTCGATGGCGCTCTCCGGCTCCTCGCCCTCCCAGACGGCCTCGATGAGCCGGTGGTTGGGTATGACGTGGGGCGCGACGAGGATGAGGTGGAACAGGACCCGGCGGGCCACGTCGCTGCGGAGCGGGACGGGCTGCCCGTGGGCGTCGTACACCTCGGGGGGCCCGAGGAGTTTCACGGTGAGCTCCGGGGCGGGCGCGGTCGCGTCCGTCTCCTTGCGGACCACTCCCTCACCGAGGCTTCTCAGAAGGCCGGCCCACTCCGCCGGCTGGTGTGGATTCTGGTCGGTGGTAGGTATCTCCAACACGTTGTGATGCGTCCTTCCGATGCGAGCAGGGAGGGACAGCTTGTCCCGCCGCTTTGGGATGGAGCGGTGGAGGGCGTGGCCGACGCGCGAAAAGCAGCCTGCGTCGGCGGGGCGGGGGGCCTCCTCGGTGGCCGGTTTCGCACGGGTGGACGGGGAACCACGGCGTTCCGGCGACCGGACCTCTGTTCAGCGTCTTCGGCCGTACCTTCCGGACGGGTGTCACCACGCCCCGAATCGTGCCTCCGACGGGGGCGACAGCCATGCCGGTCCAGCAGGGCGGCATGACTGTCGCGGGGCCGTGGAAGCGCGGGGAGGCCGGGCCGGTACGGCGGAGGGGGTGCGGTGGGCGGAGACGGGGGATGTGCTCCGCCCACCGCGTTCCAGGCTCAGGAGAGCTGGGCCTGGAAGATCGCGTGGTTGAAGTACGCCTTCGCCTCGTGGATCAGGCCGTCCTCACCGAGCTCGTAGACGTTGATGCCCGACCAGTTGACCGGCTTGCCGTCCTTGGAGACGGCCGAGCCGTGCCAGGAGACGGCCACCGAGGAGCCGACCGTGTGGGCCTCGACCGGGGTCAGGCCGAGGAACGGGTCGAAGTTGGGGACGACGGAGGCGATGAAGGCGCGGATGGCCTCGCGGCCCTTGATCGGCTCGGTGCCGACCGGGTCGTGGAAGATGCCGGACTCCGCGAACGCGTCGGCCCAGGCGTCGACATCGCCCTTCTGCGAGGCGTCGAAGAACTGGAGGACGGCCTTGGGCATGGCGGGAGCGGTCATGAGGATTCTCTCTTTCGTGTCATGGACGGACGGACGTGTACGGACGGACGTGTACGGACGAGCGACGCGTCGGCGCCGGGATCAGGCCGCGGGGGCCCGGTGGGTGTCGTGGCGGCGCATGGCCGGTACGACGAGCAGTCCTGCGGCGGCGAGGGCGGCTTGCAGGGCGCAGGCGCCGCCCCAGCCGAACGCGCCGTAGCAGACGCTGCCGAGGGCGGCCGCGACGGCGCCGCTGAGGAAGGCGGCGACCATGTAGACGGTGTTGGCGCGGCTGCGCGCCTCGGGCAGGTAGGAGAAGATGCGGGCCTGGTTGGCGATCTGGCTCCACTGCACGGCCACGTTGGCCAGCATCACGGCCAGGATCATGAAGGCGATCAGGCTGCCGCCGAACCAGTAGGCACCCGCGGAGACCACCATGAGCACCAGGGCGACGGTGATGATCGGAGCCGCTGCCCGCCGGTCGATGAAGCGGCCGGCCCAGGGCGCGGCGAACGCTCCCGCGAGCCCGAGCAGCCCGAAGAGTCCGGCGGTCGCGCTGCTGTATCCGTAGGGCTCGTCGGCGAGGGCGAATACCAGCGTCGTCCAGGTCGCGGTGTAGGCGCCGAACAGGGCGCTGTGCATGAGGCAGGAGTGGCGCAGTACGGGTTCCTGGCGGAGCAGGCGCGGCAGTGAGCCGAGCAGTTGCCGGTACGGGAGGGCCTTGCGGGCCCCTTCGCGCGGCAGCAGGGCGACGGTCACCGCGCCCGTCAGGGCGGTCAGCACGGCGGCGAGCAGGTACATGGCGCGCCAGCTCAGCGCCTCACCCACCAGGCCGCCGATCACCCGGGAGCCGACGATGCCGGTCATGAGGCCGATCTGGACGTTCGCCACGATGGAGGCGCGGCGCTGCGGCGGGGCGAGTTCCGAGGCGAGCGGCACCAGCACCTGGGGGATCACGGTGGCCCCGCCGACGAGCGCGGCGGAGGCGGCCAGGACGGAGAGTCCGGGTGCGGCGGCGGCGGCCAGGAGCGCCAGGACGGTGCAGACCAGCATGGTGGTGAGCAGCGGGCGCCGCCTGCGGATGTCGCCGAGCGGTACGAGGAAGAGGATGCCGGCCGCGTAGCCGAGCTGGGCGCAGGTGACGACGGTCCCGGCCGCGGACGAGGAGACGCCGAGGTCGTCGGCGAACAGCGCGAGCAGCGGCTGGGCCAGGTAGACGTTGGCGACCGTGGCCGCGGAGCACACGGCCATGGCGAGGAAGAGGAGCGGGCGTGCCGTGCCCGGAGGAGAGGCGGGGCCGGCGCCCGGTTGGGCCGAGGTGGGGAGCGTGTCCGATTCCGACATGGGGAGGTCCCTGGGGTCGACGTACGAAGGGAGAAAGGGCGGGCGGGGCGCCCGGCGGGGCCGGGTCCCGGCCTACGGGTGCGCCGGAGGATGGCCGTAGAGGGCGCCGACGGCGGCACGGGGCGGCAACTCGCCCTCGGCGAAGGGCCGCATGACCGGTGCACCGATCCCGACTCCGCCGCGGTGCAGCCGGCGGTCGAACCGGCTTCGTCCGCCCGCGCTGTCGTGTGCCCAGATCCTGGTGGCGACGAATGCGCGCTGCGGGTTTCCGCCGGGGGACCGGGGGAGCACCTCTTCGGGCCCGCCCGTATACAGGCGCGGTGTTCCCGCTGGGGCGACAGGGCGAACCTGCGTCGTGTCCCGAGCCCGACACACAGGAGTAACGGCCCCGCGTCTCCGAGCCGACTCATACGCATGGTGCCTCTTCCCCCTGGACTCCGGGCTGCCGTGCTGTTGGCTACGCTCTATAGGTACACCAACCAGTTGGTTTAAATCAACTGGTTGGTTTAGTTGACTGCCGAACCGAGAGAAGAGGGGTCTGCGACGTGGCCGCACGGTCGGAACAGACGAAGAACCGCATCTATCAAGCCGCTCTGGAGGAGTTCGCCCAGTACGGCATCGCCGGCGCCCGCGTGGACCGGATCGCCAAGGCGGCGCAGGCCAACAAGCAGGCCATCTACCTCTACTTCGGCGACAAGGAGAAGCTCTTCGCGCTCGTGCTCGGCCGGGTGCTGGAGGAGCTCGCCGAAGCCGTGGCGCCGCCCTCCGGGAGCGACGGCGTGGCGGCCTACATCGAGCGGCTCTTCGCCTACCACCAGGAGCACCCGGCCGTGCTGAGACTGCTGCTCTGGGAGGCGCTGGAGTTCTCCACGGCGGAGGTGCCCGACGAGGAGTCCCGTACGGCGCACTACCAGGAGAAGGCCGGGGCCATCGGGGGGATCGGTGACGCGGGGACGGCCGGTCCGCTCGGCCCGCAGGCCCTCCTCCTGGTCTTCACCGGGCTCGTCGGCTGGCCGCTCGCCGTGCCGCAGGTCACCCGCATGATCATGGGCGACGACGCCGGCGCGATGGGGCGCACCCGGGCGGCGATCGTGGCGGCGGCGCAGACGATCGCCGACGCACGGCAGCAGGGGGCGGACGGGGAGTGACCCCGCCCCCCCGCGCCGGGGGCGTGTCGCCGTCCGCCGCACCGTAATGTCGGAGCCGGTCGCGGCCCGCGCTGCCCACGCGTCGCGTAATGCGAGCCCGGAAACCGCGGTTGACCCACTCCTTCCTGGCGGCCTGCGAGCGCCGCCGGGCCAGGCGGGTCGTAGACCTTCGGGAGGGTTCGCCGTGTACGACGACGAGGTTCGCTTCCTCGGCGCCCGCGCCCGGACACGGTGCCGGCCACCGCCCTGCACCTCGCGGCGGGGTGGGCTGCGGCATGCGGTTCCCGACCGCCGACGCGGCGGACCGGCCCCGCCACTGGTACGAACGCAGGGGCTTCACGGCCATCGGCCGTATCCACTGTGTCGAACGGGACCGACGCGAGCCGCCCGCCTGGAGGGGCCGCCCATGGATGTGCGCTGCTAGCGTCGCCCCACATGAACGACAGCGTATATGTGGGCAAAGCCGGCAAGGATGCCGCGCTCGACCGGGGCTGGATCCTCGGACACTTCAAGGCCGCGGGCGACCCCCGGCACAGCGAGGACGTCGAGATCAAGTGGGGCGTCCACCCACCCGGCGAAGAGCGGGCACGGTGGGTGCGGGGCGAGGACCGGACCGCGCTGCTCGTCCTGATCAGCGGGCGGTTCCGGGTGGAGCTGCCGGGCCGCAGTGTGCTTCTGGCGGAGCAGGGCGACTACGTGGTGTGGGGTGCTGGCGTCGACCACTCCTGGGTTGCCGAGGAGGAGTCCGTGGTGCTCACCGTCCGCTGGCCGTCCGTCCCCGGATACGCGGTCGGGCCGCGGCCGGAAACGGACGCACCGGCCTGACCGCCCCGCCGACACGCCGAAAACCCCTCGCCCGCCGGACCGGGTTGCGGAAAGGGTGGGGGTATGACGAGCGGGGCGGGGACACGGGGCGGGGCGGCTGTGCGGACCGCGGGGCGGGTCACGGAGAATGGGCGGGTGCGTTACGGCATCCTCGGCACCACCCAGGCACTCGGCGACGACGGCACGACCCTCCCCGTCGGCGGTGCGCGGCTGCGCGCCCTGCTGACCGTGCTCGCGCTGCGGCCGGGCCGCACGGTCCCGGTCGCCGTCCTCGTGGACGAGGTGTGGGACGGCGAACCGCCCGCCGACGCGGCCGGCGCGCTCCAGGCCCTGGTGGGGCGGCTGCGCCGGGCCGTCGGGCACGAGGCCGTCGCATCGGCGGAGAGCGGCTACCGGCTGGCCGCCCGGCCCGAGGACGTCGACCTGTTCCGCTTCGACCGGCTCGCCGGCGACGGCGCACGGGCGCTCGCCGACGGCGATCCGGCCCGCGCCACGGCCCTCCTGGACGAGGCGCTCGCCCTCTGGCGGGGCCCCGCCCTCACCGACCTCCCCGACCGGCACGCCGCCGCCACCCGCTGGACGGCCCGCCGGCTCGACGCCCGCCGGGACCGGCTCACCGCCGCCCTCCGCCTCGGCCGGGCCACCGAGGCGCTGCCGGAACTGGCCGCCCTCTGCGACGAACACCCCCTCGACGAACCCCTCCAGGCGCTGCGCCTGCGCGCCCTGCGCGACGCCGGACGCACCGCCCAGGCCCTGGCCGCCTACGACGAGGTGCGCACCCTGATCGCCGACCGCCTCGGCACCGATCCGGGCACCGAGCTGACCACCCTGTACGCCGAACTGCTGCGGCAGCGGCCCGCGAGCCCCGCCCCGGCGGCCCCGCCCGCCCCGCCCGCCCCGCCCGCCGCCCCCGCGCCGCTGGGCAACCTCCGCGCCCGGCTCACCAGCTTCGTCGGCCGGGAACGGGAGATGGCGGAGCTGCGCGGCGACCTCTCCCGCGCCCGGCTCGTCACCCTCCTCGGACCCGGCGGAGCCGGCAAGACCCGGCTCTCCCAGGAGGTCGCGGACACCATCGACCCCGGCACCTGGCCGGACGGCGTCTGGCTCGCCGAACTGGCCCCGGTGGACGACCCGGAGGCCGTACCGGAGGCGGTGCTCGCCGCGCTGGGCGCACGCGAGACGGTGCTGAGCGGGGCGGGGGCCGGGGAGCTCCGGGCGGCCGAACGGGCCGCCGGCGAGGAGCGCGCCGCCGGCGAGTCCCTGGCCCGGCTCACCGAGTACTGCGCGCACCGCCGCATGCTGCTCCTCCTCGACAACTGCGAGCACGTCATCGAGGCCGCCGCCGCCCTCGCCGACCATCTGCTGGCCCGCTGCCCCCGGCTCACCGTCCTCGCGACCAGCCGGGAACCCCTCGGCGTGCCGGGCGAGAACCTGCGGCCGGTCGATCCGCTGCCGGACCCGACCGCCCTGCGGCTGCTCGCCGAGCGCGGCGCCGCCGCCCGGCCCGGCTTCCGGGTGGACCAGGACGCGGCGACGGCGGCGGCCGCCGCCGAGATCTGCCGCCGCCTGGACGGCCTGCCGCTCGCCATCGAACTCGCCGCCGCCCGGCTGCGGATGCTCACCCCGCAGCAGATCGCGGACCGGCTCGACGACCGCTTCCGCCTGCTCACCAGCGGCAGCCGGACCGTGCTGCCCCGCCAGCAGACCCTGCGCGCGGTGGTCGACTGGTCCTGGGAGCTCCTCGACGACGACGAACGCGTCATCCTGCGCCGGCTGTCCGTCTTCGCCGGCGGCTGCACCCTGGAGGCCGCCGAGGCCGTCTGCGCGGACACCGCGGGCCGGTCCGGCGACGTCGCCCGCCTGCTGGGCTCCCTGGTCGACAAGTCACTGGTCGTGGCCGCCCCGGTGGACGACGGCCAGATGCGCTACCGGCTCCTGGAGACCGTCGGCGAGTACGCGGCGGAGCGGCTGGCGGAGTCGGGGGAGCGGGACGCGGTGGAGCGCCGGCACCTCGTGTTCTTCCGCGAGCTGGCCCGTACGACCGACCCGCTGCTGCGCGGCTCCGGCCAGCTCGCCGCCGTGACGCTGCTCCAGCGCGAGTACGAGAACCTGCGCACCGCCCTGCGCCACGCCGTCGCCGCCCGCGACGAGCAGGAGGCGCTGTGCATGGTGTTGTCGCTCTCCTGGTACTGGCAGATCCGCAACCTGCGCGCCGACGCCCTGCACTGGGCCGACGCGACCGCCGCCCTCGGCCCCGACCCGTTCGCGCCGCCCGTACGGCCCGCCCCGTCCATCCACGAGCGCTGCACCGACGCGCCCCCGCCCATGCGGCAGGAGCTGCTGGAGGAGGCGCGGCGCCAGGTGACGCTGGTCCAGCTGGTCAACATGGACCACGCCATGGACCAGTGGACGAACGAGGCCAGCATGGAGCGGCTGCGGGCGATCGTCGCCACCTACCGGGCCGGCCAGCCGCAGACCTGCCGCAGCCCGGCCTCGCTCTGGTTCTACGCCGTGATGCTCACGGGCGGCGTCGCCGACCTGCGCCATCTGCTGGACGAGACCGTGCGCGGCGCCCGCGCGTACGGCTACGAGTGGGAGCTGGCCGCCGCCCTCCAGATGCGGGCCAATGTGCTGGCCAACCGCCCCGACTGGGCGGGCGAGGCCCATAAGGACGCCGACGAGAGCCTGGCGATCTTCCACCGGCTGGGCGACGACTGGGGCATGGCCGAGGCGCTCTCCTCGCGCGGCGAGGCCAACGAGAAGCAGGGCGACTACGCGCGGGCCGCCACCGACTACCAGGCCGCGATCGGCTCGGCGGAGAAGCTGGGCGCCCTGGCCCAGGTGTCCGTGCTGCGCATCCGCTACGCCTCCGTGCTCACCGAGCTGGGCCGGGGCGCGGAGGGCGAGGCGATGATGCGCGAGGTGCTGGGCGACGAGCGCCGGACGGGGCACGAGGCGCGGCCGGCGGCCCGGCTGTTCCTGGCGATGTGGCTGGGCCGGGAGGGGCGGACCGCCGAAGCGCGCGAGCAGTTCGGCCTGCTCCTCGACGAGTTCGGCTCCCAGACGATGGCGGTCTTCGAGGGGTTCGTCCTGGGCGGCCTGGCCTGGCTGGACAACCAGGACGGCGAGTACGCCCGCGCGCTGGACCGCGCCAGGCGGGCGCTGCGCGGGCTGCGGGAGCCGCTGACGCAGATGGTGGCGCCGCAGATGGCGGTGATCAATCTGGTGATCCTCGCCTGGGCGCTGGGCGGGCTCGGCGGCGACGAGCGCTCCCGTACCGCGGCGCGGCTGCTGGGCGCCGGCCGGGAGAACCTGCCGCGGGGCCACTTCCTGAACGCGATGGAGCGCGAGAACTTCGCCCGTGCCGAGGCGCTGGTGCGCGGCCGGCTGGGGGACGCCGCCTTCGAGGCCGCGTACGCCGAGGGCGCCCGCCTCTCCGTGGAGGAGGCGGCCGCCCTCGTCGACGCGTGACGGGACTCGAACCCGCTGCTCAGGACTTCTTGCGGAACCTGGAGACCGCGAGCGGCGCCATGACCGCCGTGATGACCACGGCCCAGCCGAGCGTCAGCCAGACCGAGTCGCCGAGCGGGGTGCCCATCATCAGGCCGCGCGCCGCGTCGGCCAGGTTCGACAGCGGGTTGTAGTCCGTGAACGACTGGAGCCAGCCCGGCATCGTCGCGGGCGGGGCGAAGATCGAGGACCCGAACTGCAGCGGCATCATGACCAGCATCCCCATGCCCTGAACCGCCTGGGGCGTCTTCATCGCCAGCCCGAGCAGGATGAAGATCCACATGATCGCGGCGCCGAACGCGGCCGCGAGGCCGATCGCCCCGATCAGGCCCAGCACGGAGCCGTGCAGCTCCATGCCGAGCGCGAAGCCCATGCCGAGCAGGATCAGCGTGGCTACCATCATCCGGCCCAGCTCGACCACGATCTTGGCGATGAGCACCGAGGAGCGGGCGATGGGCATGGTGCGGAAGCGGTCCATGACCCCCTTGCGGAAGTCGTCGTTGACACCGCTGCCGACGGCCATGGCGATGTTCATGCCCATCATCGCCATCAGGCCGGGGATCAGGTAGTTCAGGTACTCCTGCCGGCCGCCGCCCATGCTGCCGCCGACCGAGCCGCCGAAGACGTACACGAACAGCAGCACGAAGATGACGGGCATCAGCAGCGCGTCGAACATCGACTCCGGATCTCTCTTGATCTGGAGCAGATTGCGCCGCACCAGCGCCCCGATGTGGCGCAGGTTGTTCCGCAGTCCGATCGAGCCCTCGTCGTGCGGCCGGGCGGCAGGCGGGCGGGCGGACGTGCCGGCGGGAGCGGGTGTCAGGGTCGTCGTGCTCATGCCGCGACCTCCTCGGGAGTCGTGTCGGTGACGGTGGCCTTGTCGCCGGTGATGGCGAGGAACACCTCGTCCAGGCTGGGCAGCGCGGTGGCGACATGGGCCAGCGAGAAGCCGCGGGCGCCGAGCAGCCCGATGACGGCGGTCAGCTGTTCGTCGCTGAGGATCGGTACGTAGAGCAGTCCCTCGTCCGGGACGGCCTGCGCGCCCGCCACCCCGTCGAGGCCGGTCTCGCGCAGCGCCTGCGCCATCGGGGCCAGCTCGGCCGGGTCCGAGGGGCGGATCTGCAGGGTGCGGCCGCCGACCTTGGCCTTCAGCTCGTCGACACCGCCGCTGGCGATGATGCGGCCCTTGTCGATGACGGTCAGCTCGTTGGCCAGCTGCTCGGCCTCTTCCATGTACTGGGTGGTGAGGAGCACGGTCGCCCCCTCCGCGACCATGCGCTGCACCTCGTCCCAGACCTCGTTGCGGGTGCGCGGGTCGAGCCCCGTCGTCGGCTCGTCCAGGTAGAGGACGGCCGGGTTGCCGATCATGGAGGCGGCCAGGTCGAGCCGGCGGCGCATACCGCCGGAGTACTCCATCGCGGCCTTCTTCGCCGCGTCCGTGAGCGAGAACCGCTCCAGCAGCTCGTCGGCCCGCGCCCGCGCCCTCTTGCGGGGGAGGTCGAGCAGCCGCCCGATCATGTAGAGGTTCTCCCAGCCGGAGAGCTTCTCGTCCACCGAGGCGTACTGGCCGGTCAGGCCGATGGTGCGGCGCAGCGCGCGGGGCTGCTTCACCACGTCGAAGCCGGCGACGACCGCGGTCCCGGCGTCGGGCACGATCAGCGTGGAGAGGCAGCGTACGAGGGTGGTCTTGCCGGCGCCGTTGGGGCCGAGCACACCGAGCACGGTGCCCTCGCGCACATCCAGGTCCACACCGTCCAGGGCCCTGGTCTCGCCGTAGTGCTTGACCAGTCCCCGTACCTCTACGGCGTTCCCGCCGTTTGCGGGGTTCTTGTCGATTCGCGTCATGCCCACCAGTGGACCAGCCGCCACCGACAGTCCGCCGACAGCGGCCCGACAACCCGCCGACAGCCGCCCGAGGAAGGCCGACGGCCCGCCGATGGGGGATTCGGCGGGCCGTCGTCGTTGCCGGTGGTGGTCAGTGGAAGGTGTGCTCCGGGGCCGGGAACGCGCCGCCGACGACCTCTTCCGCGTACGCCTTCGCGGCGTCGCCGAGGATCTGCCGCAGGTCCGCGTACTGCTTGGTGAAGCGCGGCACCTTGCCGCCGGTCAGCCCGACCATGTCGGTGTAGACCAGCACCTGCGCGTCGGTGTCGGGGCCCGCGCCGATCCCGACCGTGGGGATGTGCAGGGTGCGGGTGACCTCGGCGGCCAGTTCGGCCGGTACGAGTTCCAGGACGACGGCGAACGCGCCCGCGTCCTGTACGGCCTTGGCGTCGCGCAGCAGCTGCTGGGCGGCCTCCTCGCCCCGGCCCTGGACCCGGTAGCCCATCGCGTTGACGGACTGCGGGGTGAGGCCGATGTGGGCCATGACCGGGATGCCGGCCTCGACCAGCAGCCTGATCTGCTCGTGGCTGCGCTCGCCGCCCTCCAGCTTCACGGCGCCGACGCCGGACTCCTTGATCAGCCGGGTGGCGTTGCGCAGGGCCTGGACCGGGCCCTCCTGGTACGCCCCGAAGGGCAGGTCGGCGACGATCAGCGCGCGCCTGGTGCCCCGGACGACGGCGGCGGACAGCACGGCCATCTCGTCCATGGTGACCGGCACGGTGGTCTCGTAGCCGAGGTGACAGTTGCCCATCGAGTCGCCGACGAGCATGACCGGGATGCCGGCCTCGTCGAACACGGACGCGGTCATCGCGTCGTAGGCGGTGAGCATGGGCCACTTCTCGCCGCGCGCGGTGGCTGCGGCGACGTCGTGGACGGTGACCCGGCGGTTGCTCTTGCCCCCGTACAGCGTCCTTCCGCTGTCGGACGGGGTGCTCGCGGGGGATGCGGACTGATTCTGCGCAGCCGGAAGCGACATGGCAGGTGGCTCCTTCGTCATCTCGAGGCGCCCTGACGGCGTCCCCGGATCACTTCCATGGTGGCATCCCGGAGCCGGTCGCGGGAAGTGGGCCGCACCTCCCGGACCTCGGTAAAGAATTTACAATACGAGACGGTCTCGTATCGGAATGCCGTTAGGCTGCTCCCCATGTCCACACCTTCCGGCGCTCCCGCCGTCTCCCGGATACCGGAGGCGGTCCACCGCCGCCGCTGGGCGATTCTCGTCGTCCTGATGTTCAGCCTGCTCATCGTGGTGCTGGACAACTCGATCCTGAACGTCGCCGTCAAGACGATCGCCTCGCCCGCGCCCACCGGCATCGGCGCCACCCAGAGCGAGCTGGAGTGGGCGATCAACTCCTACACGCTCGTCTTCGCCGGCCTCCTGTTCACCGCCGGCCTGCTCGGCGACCGGCTGGGGCGCAAGAAGGTCCTGCTCTTCGGCATCACCCTCTTCGGCCTCGGCTCCGCGCTCGCCGCCATGTCCGACTCGCCCGGCCAGCTCATCACCTGGCGCGCCCTGATGGGCTTCGGCGCCGCCTTCGTCATGCCGGCCACGCTGGCCGTCCTGATGAACGTCTTCGAACGCGACGAGCAGCCCAAGGCCATCGGCATCTGGGCCGGCAGCGTCGGCCTCGGCATCGCGATCGGTCCCATCACCGGCGGCCTGCTCCTCGAACACTTCTGGTGGGGTTCGATCTTCCTCGTCAACGTGCCCGTCGTCATCATCGCGCTGGTCGCCATGGTGCTGCTCGTACCGGACTCGAAGGACCCGCGCCCCGGCCGGCTCGACCCGCTCGGCGTGGTCCTCTCCATCATCGGCCTGGTGCTGCTGGTGTACGGCATCATCCGGGGCGGCGAACTCGCCGACTTCACCGACACCTCGGTCCTGCTGCCGGTCGCCGGCGGCCTCGCCGTCCTGGTGCTCTTCGTCCTCCACGAGAAGCGCAGCGCCAGCCCGGCCATCGACATCGCGTACTTCCGGAAGCCCGCCTTCTCCGCGGCCGTCGCCGCCATCGCGCTGGTCTTCTTCGCGCTGATGGGCGTCACCTTCTTCTCCGCCTTCTACATGCAGAGCGTGCGCGGCTGGAGCGCCCTGGAGTCCGGGCTGCTGATCCTGCCGCTGGCCATCGCCCAGATGGTCTTCGCGCCGCGCGCCAGGATCGTCGTCGCCCGCTTCGGCGCCCGCGCCGTCTGCACCGCGGGCATGTTCGCCGTCGCCGTCGGCCTGGCCGCCTTCGCACTGTTCGACGCCGACACGCCCGTCTGGCTGATGTGCGTCGTCTTCTTCGTCCAGGGCACCGGCATGGCGCACGTCATGCCGCCGGTCACCGTGGCCGTCATGCAGGCCCTGCCGCGCGAGAAGGCGGGCTCAGGATCGGCCGTCAACAACACCTTCCGCCAGGTCGGCGGCGCGCTCGGCATCGCCGTACTCGGCTCGGTGCTGTCCGCCGTCTACCGGGGCGACATCGAGGACCACCTCGGCGCGCTGCCCGCCGCGGCCCGCGACGCGGCGGGGGAGTCCATCGAGGCCACCCTGGCCGTCGCCGGGAAGCTGGGCCCCGAGGGCGCCCCGCTGGTCGGCGCCGCGCACGACGCCTTCATGAACGCCATGCACGTCACCGCCATCGGCTCGGCCGCGGTCGCCCTCGTCGGCACGCTGGTCGTCGCCCTGTGGCTGCCGGGCCGCGAACCGGCCGCACCGCGGCCCGTGCACGAGGAGGAGCGACCCGCCCCGGCCGGCGCCGAACGGTGACACCGGCACCCCCTCGCGCGTCGGAGAGAATCAGGGGCGGCGAAAGGTGGTTCACGTGCAGGCTCAGGCACCGGAGGAACGGGCTGCCGGCGAGGCGGACGGGTCGGGCGAGCGGTCCGGCGGGGCTCCCGGCTGCGGAGACTGCGGCCGGGGCCCCGGCGAGGAACACGAGCCCCGCCGGGGGCGGCCGCGCAGTGCCGCCGCCGAGCGGGCCATCCTGGACGCCGTCGTCGAGCTGATCGAGGCCGGCGAACCGCTCGCCGCCCTCTCCATCGAGCGCATCGCCCGCACCGCCGGGGTCGGCAAGGCCACCATCTACCGGCGCTGGGCCGGCCGCGAGGAGCTGTTCGTCGACGTGCTCCGCGCCATCGAGCCGCCGGAACCGGAGGTCTCCGGCACCGGCGGCCTGCGCGATCTGCGCGTCCTGCTGGAATCGATGCGCAGGCGCGGCCTCGCCCAGCGCTCCTCGGCCCTGCTGCACAACGTGTTCGCGCAGATGAAGAGCCTGCCCAAGCTCTGGGACGCCTACCACGGCACGGTCATCGCCCCCCGCCGCCTCGCCATGGTCGCCGCCGTCCGGCGCGCCGTGGAGGCGGGGGAGCTGCGCGACGACACGGACGTGGAACTGATGGACGACCTGTTCCTCGGCCCCATGCTCGTACGCACCATCCACCGGCCCGACGCGCCGCTGCCGGAGGACCTCGCCGACCGCATCATCGCCCTGGCCGTCGAGGGCCTCGCGCCCCGGCGGCCCGGCCCCGCCCCGGACGACACGGGCGGACGCGCCGGAGCCGGACGTATGTGATCGTTTCGTCACAGAGCCCGCGATTCACCTTCCCGCAGGAACTGCCGGAGCCGTCCGCCACGTCCTCGTGGCAGAACCACCGCACCGGGCGGCATGAAAGGCGTCGCCCATCCCCTAGGGTCGGGGGCGCGGCGATGTGTACGGCAAGGCAGTGAGGACAGCGCGATGGTGCAGGCGTACAGGGCGGACACCGGGAACGGCCTGGGGCCGCGGCCCACCGGCTCCCGCTTCCGGGACCTGCGCGACAGACTCACCCGCGACCCCGGCATCTGGCGTCGCGGCATCGTCCTGGCGGCCCTGGCCGTCCTGCTGACCCTCGTCATGGCCTTCCACGCGCGGGTTCCGAACCGCATCGGCAACCTGGGCAGCCTCACCGAGACGTTCCTGCCCTGGTTCGGCCTGTTCATTCCGCTGCTGCTGGTCCTGGGCCTGGTGCGCCGCTCGGGCACCGCCCTGGTGGCGCTGCTGCTGCCGGTCGTGGTCTGGCTCAACATGTTCGGCGGCCTGTTCACCGACAAGTCCGGCAGCGGCGGCGACCTCACCGTCGCCACCCACAACGTCAACGCCGACAACCCGGACCCCGCCGCCACCGCCGACCAGGTCGCGGGCTCCGGCGCGGACGTCGTCGCCCTCCAGGAACTGCCCGCCGGCAAGGTCGCGGCGTACGAGAAGGCGCTCGCCGGACGCTTCCGCTACCACTCCGTGCAGGGCACGGTCGGCCTGTGGAGCAAGTACCCGCTCAGCGACACCCGCCCGGTGGACCTGAAGATGGGCTGGGTCCGCGCCATGCGCACCACCGTCACCACGCCCGAGGGCCCGCTCGCCGTGTACGTGGCGCACCTGCCCTCCGTACGGGTCAAACTGCACGCCGGGTTCACCGCCAACCAGCGCGACCAGAGCGCGGACGCCCTCGGCAAGGCCATCGCGCACGAGCGGCTGTCCCGCGTCGCCCTCCTCGGCGACCTGAACGGGACGATGAACGACCGCTCGCTCAACGCGGTCACCGCCCAGATGCGTTCCACCCAGGGCGCGGCGGGCGACGGCTTCGGGTTCAGCTGGCCGGCCTCGTTCCCGATGGCCCGGATCGACCAGATCCTGGTCAAGGGCGTCGAACCGATGTCCTCCTGGACCCTCCCGGCCACCGGCAGCGACCACCTCCCGATCGCCGCCCGCGTCAGGCTCTGACCGGGGTACGACGGAGCCGTGGGGCGCAGGGACGAATCCCCGGGCCCCACGGCTCCGTCGTACCGGCGTCAGCCGTTCTCGCGCCAGCGGTTGGTGATCGGCAGCCGCCGGTCCTTCCCGAACCCCTTCGGCGAGATCTTCGTCCCCGGCGGGTACTGCCGCCGCTTGTACTCCGCCGCGTCCACCATCCGCAGCGTCTTCGCCACCAGCGCCCGGTCGAACCCGGCCGCGACGATGGCTTCGAGGCCCTGGTCCCGGTCCACGTACAGCTCCAGGATGCGGTCGAGCACGTCGTAGTCCGGCAGCGAGTCCGTGTCCACCTGGCCCGGCCGCAGCTCGGCGCTCGGCGGCTTGGTGATGGACGCCTCCGGGATCGGCGGCGTCTGCCCGCGCTCCTCGGCGGCCCGGTTGCGCCACTTCGCCAGCCGGAACACGGACGTCTTGTACACGTCCTTGATCGGCCCGTACGCGCCGACCGAGTCCCCGTACAGCGTCGAGTAGCCCACGGCCAGCTCCGACTTGTTGCCCGGAGCCAGCACGATCTGGCCCTCCTGGTTGGAGATCGCCATCAGCATCGTGCCGCGCAGCCGCGACTGGAGGTTCTCCTCCGCGAGCCCGGTCAGCCCCAGCGAGCCCATGTACGCGTCGAACATCGGCTCGATCGGGACGGTACGGAAGTTGAGCCCGGTCCGCCGGGCCAGCTCGGCCGCGTCGCCCTTGGAGTGGTCCGAGGAGTACTTGGACGGCATCGACACCCCGTACACCTGCGGGGCGCCCAGCGCGTCGCAGGCGATCGCGGCGACCAGCGCCGAGTCGATGCCCCCGGAGAGCCCGATGAGCACGCTGTTGAAGCCGTTCTTCGCGGCGTAGGCCCGCAGGCCCACCACGAGGGCCGTGTACAGCTCCTCGTCGTCGTCCAGCCGGTCCGCGTACCCGCCGGCCAGCTCCGCCTCGTACGGCGGCAGCGGCTCCTCCGAGAGGACCACATGGTCGATGCGCAGCCCGTCCGTGACCACGCCGGACGGCGGCTCGGCCGCGGCGGCCGGCAGCTCCAGGTCGAGGATCACGCTGCCCTCGGCGAACTGCGGGGCGCGCGCGATGACCTCGCCCTCCCGGTCCACGACGATCGAGTCGCCGTCGAACACCAGCTCGTCCTGGCCGCCGATCATCGCCAGGTAGGCGGTCGTGCAGCCGGCCTCGCGGGCCCGCTTGCGGACCAGTTCGAGCCGGGTGTCGTCCTTGTCCCGCTCGTACGGCGAGGCGTTGACCGACAGCAGCAGCCCGGCCCCGGCGGCGCGCGCGCCCGGCACGCGGCCGCCGTCCTGCCAGAGGTCCTCGCAGATCGCGAGCGCCACATCGATGCCGTGCACCCGCACCACGGGCATCGAGTCGCCCGGCACGAAGTACCGGAACTCGTCGAAGACGCCGTAGTTCGGCAGATGGTGCTTGGCGAAGTTCAGCGCGATCCCGCCGCGGTGCAGCACCGCGGCGGCGTTGCGCGGCGAACCGGCGGGCTGGCCGTAGCGCTCCGCCGCGAACTCCGAGCGGTCGAGGTAGCCGACGAGGACGGGAACCTCCCCGAGGCCCTCCGCGTCGAGCCGGGCGGCGAGCGCGCGCAGCGCCTGCCGCGAGGCCTCGACGAAGGACGACCGCAGGGCCAGGTCCTCGACGGGGTAGCCGGTCAGCACCATCTCGGGGAACGCCACGAAGTGGGCGCCCTGTTCGGCGGAGTGCCGGGTCCAGTGGACGATCGCCTCGGTGTTGCCGGCGAGGTCGCCGACGGTCGAGTCGATCTGATTCAGTGCGAGGCGTAGTTGAGGCACGCGGCCCACTCTAATCGTCTGACTGACGCGATGCTGGGCGGGCCGCGTGAGACGGGGCACGCCGCGCCGGATTCGGTGGTGCGCGGCGCGCGGGAATCTCCGGTCCGATGCGCCGGACGGCGTGTGCCGGATTCAGTGGTGTCCGGTGCGCGGGACGGTGTGCCGGATTCAGTGCTGCCCGGTGCGCGAGTACACCTTCTCCGCCCAGTCGGCGATCTGGTCGTCGGACAGGTGCCGGGCCAGGTCGGCCTCGCTGATCATGCCGACCAGCTTCTTGTTCTCGACGACCGGGAGCCGGCGGATCTGGTGGTTCTGCATCTCCCTCAGCACCGCCTCCACGTCCGCGTCCGCGTCGATCCAGCGGGGCGTGCCCTGGGCGAGTTCGCCCGCGGTGACCTTGGACGGGTCGCGGCCCTCCGCCACGCAGCCGACGACGATGTCGCGGTCCGTGAGGATGCCGATCATCCGGTCCTGCTCACCGCTGGCCGAGATGGGCAGTGCGCCGACGTGGTGCTCGCGCATCATCTGCGCGGCGCGGTCGAGGGTCTCGTGCGCCGGAATCCAGGTGGCGCCGGTGTGCATGATGTCCTTGGCGGTGGTCATGGGGGATTCCTCCTGCGTACCGAGGGACGGCCGGACGTACAACCCCGAGCGCACCCATCGTCATGGACCCGTTCGGGGGACGCGACCGCTATCGGCCATACGGGTGGTTTTCCGGTACGCGGGAATTTCCGGACCGGGCCCCGCCCGCCCGGCGCGGGGCCCTGTGCGCAGCCGGCCCCTTACGAGCCGTCGAGGCCGCCCGTGCAGGCGGCGCCCGGCTCGGGCGTCTGCGGCCCCTGCACGTAGTGGGTGAAGAACTGCGCGACCCTCGGGTCGTCCGCGCCGTCCACGGTGACCTGCTTGCCCCAGGCGGTCAGCATGATCGCGCCCGCCTGGTCCGGGTAGGGGCTCATCAGCGAGTACGGCGTCGTCGACACCCGGTCCGCCAGCTTCGCGACATCGGCGTCGGACGCCTTGTCGTTGTACGTCACCCAGACCGAGCCGTGCTCCAGGGCGTGCACGGCGTTCATGTCGGGGATGGCCTTCTTGTAGACCTCGCCGTCGCAGTTCATCCAGACCGGGCTGTGGTCGCCGCCGACCGGGGGCTTCATGGGGTACGTGACGGTGTCGGTGACGTGGTTGCGGGTCAGCTTCTTCGCGTCCCAGGACCTCTCGCCCTCGATCGGCCCGGCGGCTGCGGTCCCGTCCTGCGGGGCGACGGAGGCGGACCCGCCCTTGCCGTCGCCGCCCATCGAGCTCTCGACGCCGGACTTGTCGTCGGCCCTGTCGATGAGCGCGTACGAGCCGAAGGCGACGAGCCCGGCGACCAGGACGGCGCCCACGCTCACGGCGACGACCCGGACGCGGCGGTCCCGCGCCCGGTCGGCGTTGCGCATCTGCTCTATGCGGGTCCTGCGGTCGTGGTCGTAGCTCATGTCGTGAATCCTTCGGGGAAGGGGCGATGAGGAGACGGGGCGCGCGCCGATCGTAGTGGGTGGCCGCGTGCTCCATGTCACGTCGGGTGCGTAATCTGGGGGAAATCCGGGGTCGTGATACTGGAGTCCCTCCCCAGCCCGCGAAGGTGGAGCCCGGGCCATCTGAACTGCAAGGATGTGGCTATGGACAAGCAGCAGGAATTCGTCCTCAGAACCCTTGAGGAGCGCGACATCCGGTTCGTACGGCTGTGGTTCACCGATGTGCTCGGTTACCTCAAGTCCGTGGCCGTGGCCCCCGCCGAGCTTGAGCAGGCGTTCGACGAGGGCATCGGGTTCGACGGCTCCGCGATCGAGGGCTTCGCCCGGGTGTACGAGTCGGACATGATCGCCAAGCCCGATCCGGGGACGTTCCAGATCCTGCCCTGGCGCGCGGAGGCTCCGGGTACGGCCCGGATGTTCTGCGACATCCTGATGCCGGACGGCTCGCCGTCCTTCGCCGACCCGCGCTTCGTGCTCAAGCGCATCCTGGCGAAGACCTCGGACCTGGGCTTCACCTTCTACACCCACCCCGAGATCGAGTTCTTCCTGCTGAAGGACAAGCCGGTCGACGGCACCCGGCCCACCCCCGCCGACAGCTCCGGCTACTTCGACCACACCCCGCAGAACGTCGGCATGGACTTCCGCCGCCAGGCGATCACCATGCTCGAATCCATGGGCATCTCCGTCGAGTTCAGCCACCACGAGGGCGCGCCCGGCCAGCAGGAGATCGACCTGCGGTACGCGGACGCGCTCTCGACGGCCGACAACATCATGACCTTCCGCCTGGTCATGAAGCAGGTCGCGCTGGAACAGGGCGTGCAGGCGACGTTCATGCCGAAGCCGTTCTCGGAGTACCCGGGCTCCGGCATGCACACCCACCTCTCCCTCTTCGAGGGCGACCGCAACGCCTTCTACGAGTCCGGCGCGGAGTACCAGCTGTCCAAGGTGGGCCGCTCCTTCATCGCGGGCCTCCTGCGGCACGCGGCGGAGATCTCCGCCGTGACCAACCAGTGGGTCAACTCCTACAAGCGCATCTGGGGCGGCTCGTCCCGCGCGGCCGGCGCCGGCGGCGAGGCCCCCTCGTACATCTGCTGGGGCCACAACAACCGCTCCGCGCTGATCCGCGTCCCGATGTACAAGCCCGGCAAGACCGGCTCCGCCCGCGTCGAGGTCCGCTCCATCGACTCCGGTGCCAACCCCTACCTGTGCTACGCGGTCCTGCTCGCCGCCGGCCTCAAGGGCATCGAGGAGGGCTACGAACTCCCGGCCGGCGCCGACGACGACGTCTGGGCCCTCTCCGACGCGGAACGCCGCGCGATGGGCATCGAACCGCTCCCGCAGAACCTGGGCGAGGCGATCTCCCTGATGGAGAAGAGCGAACTGGTCGCGGAAACCCTGGGCGAACACGTCTTCGACTTCTTTCTCCGCAACAAGAAGCGAGAATGGGAGGAGTACCGCAGCGAGGTCACCGCCTTCGAACTGAAGGCGCTGCTGCCGGTGCTGTAGTCACGGCCGGAGGTTTCCGCCGGGAGGGCCGCGCCGCGTCAGGTGCGCGCGCCCTCCCTGGGCCGCTCCGGCGACGCCGGCACGGCCCGGTGTCGAAAGGGCGTGGCCGCCGGGTTTGCGGGGCCGGTATCGTCCGGTCGCATGAACAGCCGCCGAGCCACGACGACCCTTTGGCGCCCGACCGGTCCCGAGGAGCTGGCCCTGGTGCGCGAACTGGGCTGGCGTGCCTGGCCGCCCCGGCTTCCCGAGCAGCCGATCTTCTACCCGGTCCTCAACGAGGACTACGCGATCCGCATCGCGCGCGACTGGAACGTACGCCACAGCGGCGCAGGCTTCGTCACCCGCTTCGAGGTCGAGTCGGACTTCCTGAGCCGCTACCCAGTCCAGCAGGCGGGCGGACGCACCATCCTGGAACTATGGATTCCGGCGGAGGAGCTTGACGACTTCAACGCGCACATCGTGGGCGAGATCCAGGTGGTTCACGAGTTCCACTGACGCACGCCGAGAAAGCGACCGACCTCCTCCGCGGCCCCACGGCGGAGGCCGGCGACCGCTTCCTCCGGCAGCTCGACGACGACGGCCCGCAACTCCTCCGCCAACTCCGGGAACAGATCCCACACGGTCGCCGGAACGTTCACGGTCGCGAGCAGCAGATCGCCCTCGTAGTAGTACGCGTCGAGCAGCGGCTCCTCCACCAGCATCCGCACCGCCAGCGGAACGACGTACGCCAACGCCACCTGCTGCGAGACGAGCACCCGCAGATCCGCCGCCCGCAACTCCCCCAGCGGCACCCGCCGCAGCGCATGCACCTTTCGCACGAGGTGCGTGGCATCGGCCGGGGGCTCCGTCCAGCGGGGCGCGTCCAACTCATCAAGCGTCTGCCCCAGATGCAACAGAAGGTCCATGTGGCCCATTGTCATCCGCCCGGACGTCCTGCCAACTGTGCGGACCGGCATGGCCGTCGAACAGACAGCAGGCGTCTCCATCGTGGCCGGGGGCGTTGGACGGGCAGTCCGGGAGGACGCTGAGCCCGACTTCGGCGTCGTGCCATCGGAGCCACAGAGCGGTGGTTGGGCCGACCTCGTCGAGGAGTGCGTAGTGCGGGCCGTTCGTGTGTGAGCGCGGTCCGCCCCGCGCACGGTGCGCAGCCACACGGTGGGTATCCGCCAGGACGGGGAGCGTTGGTGCATTCGGCGCCTGCACCACCGTGACGGGCCCCATCGATGAGATTCCCAACTTCCGTACATGAGTCAAGCGGCTGTCTTCGCTGCAATGTGCGCCGATGCGCGCAAGGCTGACGTCTGCTCAGTCCTCTGCGGGAAAGCGGTACTCCAGGACGAACTGATCGGCGGCCATGAGCGTGTCGCATACCTCTACGATCCGCCCGGACGTCGCCTCGGCATCGCGTACGAGGTGGACTACCGGGGAACCCGGGCTGAGTGCCAGTGCGGATGCCTCGGCCTTGGTGGCGAGGCGGGCGCGTACCGTTTCGCTGAACTCCGCGAGGGTGTGGCCGTTCTCTTCGAGGCGCGCGTAGATCCCGCCGCCGGGGTTTTCGGCGAACAGCTCCGGGATGTCCTTCGCGATATCCCAGGGCAGGTAGGAGGTGGCCTCCTCGGTCGCGACGCCCTCGCGGAAGTAGCGGCGCTTGCGCGCGAGTACCTGGGAGCCGAGGGGTACGCCCAGCCGTTTCGCGATCTCCTCGGGTGCCTCGGCCGGGCAGATGAAGAGCACGGCCACGGAGGGCTTGCCGCCGGATCGCTCTGCTTCCGCGAGGTAAGAGCTGGATCGCCGGGGTGCGGCGGCACTTTCCCGGGGAGCCCAAGGCCGGGTACGTCATGCCGTGGGAGGAGACCCCGCAGTGGGAGCGGGAAGCGGCCGGGGCGGTGTACGAGCAGGTGCGGCAGTTCGTCGAGGTGAGCGGCGGGCACGCGGCGCGGCTTTCGCGGGAGCAGAAGGGGCGGTTCGTGGCGCTGTGCTGGACGGCCCAGATGTACAAGCACTTCGAGGAGCCGAAGCCCGGATACGTCGCGGACTGGGGCGAGTTGCCCCAGTGGCAGCGGGAGACCGACGCCGACATCTTCGAGGCCGTCGTGGCCGCGTGACGGCGCGTCGAACGCCGGGGCGAAGGACTCCCCCGGGGCGGTGTTCGCGCATACGATCACGCACATGTCCCTCACATCTCACATACCCCTTCTCCACGCCGGCGCGGACACCGTCGTGCTCGTGGAGGACGGTGGGCTGACCGTGCGCCGTCCGCACGAGCAGGCGCACATTCCGCTGGCGGCCATCAGCCGGGCGCGGGTCGAGGCGGACCACCTCGCCATCGAGCTGACCGCCTCGCCGGGCATGGACAAGCCGTTCGTCCACCGGGTCTGGGACGTGGCCGATGCCGGGGTGGCCACGGCCTTCGCCGACGCGGTGAACGCGGCGCTGCCGGAGCGGCCCGAGGGTGTGGAGCCGGTCGACGGGGCGGGGCTCGTCTCCGGCGAGCGGCTGTACCAGCCGAGCTACCGGAGATGGCTGCGCCGGATGCGGCTGGGCACGTACGCCGGGGTCGTGCTGGTCATCGGCGTGAGCGTGCTCGTGGGCGTCCTGGGTACCCCGACCAACCTGGCCCTCGTCACGCCGCTCGGCCTCGTGGCGATCCCCGTGCTCGCCCTCGGCGCGTTTCTTCTCTACACGCCGGTGGAAGAGCGGTATCTGCGCAAGCGCGGCGTCCGAACCGCTGCCGTCCGGCTGCACGGCCGGTCCGGCGAGTACGTGTTCACGGACCCGTCCGGCATGATCCGCACCGTGTTCTCCTCCGTGAACACCTGGAGCATCGAGGCGCTCTACGACCCGCGCGACCCCGGCCGCGTCCTGGCCCTGCGGTCGCGGAAACAGCGCCTGCCCGGCGTGCTCGCCATCTTCCTCGTCCTCGCAGTCGGCTTCCTCTTCGCGTACGTCTCCTTCGCGGCGGCGACCGGCCTCGTCACCCCCGGCGACGCGTAGCCGGCCCGGCGCCGAAATGGCGTGGCCGCCGGGCTGCCGGGCCGGGTAGCGTCCGGCCGCACAGTCGGTTGCCGGACGGTGGCACCGCCGGCGTACGGCGGGGCCGTGCCGTCCGGCGCATTTGCGAGGAGGGGCATGGCCATGGCGAGAAGCGCGGGGTGCGTGCGGAGGATCGCTCTGCTCGGGGGCGGCTTCTCCACGGACGAGGACGGGGTGCTGGACGACTGGGTGCTCGGGCAGGTGGACGCCGAACTGCCCCGGGTGTGCTTCGTGCCCACGGCCAGCGGGGACGCCGTCGCGTACGTCGACCGGTTCCACCGGGCGTTCCGGGAGCGGTCCTGCGTGCCCGGCGTACTGCCCCTTTTCGAGCGGGAGTCGGACGACGCGGCCCTGCGGGAGTTCGTGCTCTCCCAGGACGTCCTCTACGTCGGCGGAGGCAACACCGCCAACCTGCTTGCCGTCTGGCGTGCGCACGGCGTGGACCGGCTGATGCGGGAGGCGTACGAGCGCGGGGTGCTGTTGTGCGGCATCAGCGCGGGTGCCAACTGCTGGGCCGAGGCCTCGCACACGGACTCGTTCGGACCCCTGACGCATCTCCCGGACGGGCTGGGGCTGCTGTCCGGTTCCGTCTGCCCGCACTACGACAGCGAGCCGGCACGGCGCGCGTCCTACGGGGCCGCCGTGGCCGGTGGCGTGCTGCCGGGCGGGTGGGCCGTTCAGGACGGAGCCGGCGTGCTGTTCGCAGACGGACGCGTGGCCGATGTCGTGGCGCGTACGGAGGGTGCCCGGGTGAGCCGCGTGGAGGCGGACGGGCACGGGGGCGTCACCGTCCGGCCCCTGTCGGGCCGGCGCATCGGGGCGGACGTGTAGCGGTCGCTGGACTACCTCCCCCCGGTACCGGACAATGGGCGGAAGATCACGGGCCCCTCGCGGGGCGTGACCAGGGGGAGGGGCGCCGTGCACGCGGTTCTCGGACTGATGGGATTGCTGTCGGCACTGATCGTTCTGCTGATCGTGCGGGTGAACCTGCGTCAGCGGCGGCGTACCGACAACTTCGACGGCCAGGAGATCGAGCGGCAGCACAGCGCGGAGATCCGCAACATCCGCGCCGCGAACTCGTCGAACGCCGTGCACAACAGCTTCGTCAACGGCGGCAACGACTACCGGCCCCGACGGCGCTGAGCGGCGGCTGGGGTAGTCTTTCGCATCCCCGCACGGGGACCTGACCAAGGAGGTGGGACCGATCACCGCTGTATCGCACCGGGTGCTCCCCTCCCGCGATCGCGTGGCCGACCGGACCTGACCCGGCCGCGGAGCACCCCTCGGCGTTTCTCCGAAAGGCTCCGCACCATGCCGGTCCCGCTGTCACCGTCCGCCCTCTCCTCCCTCGCCGCCGCACTGCGCGCCGCCGGCTGCGTCTTCGCCGAGGACGAGGCCGGGCTCATCGCCGCCACCGCAGACCACCCCGCCGACATCGATGCCATGGCGCGCCGGCGCGCCGCCGGACACCCCCTCGAACACGTCCTGGGCTGGGCCGAGTTCAACGGGCTGCGGATCGCCGTGGACCCCGGCGTCTTCGTCCCCCGCCGCCGCACCGAGTTCCTGGTGGAGCGGGCCGTCTCGCTCGCCCCCGACCCGGCCGTCGTCGTCGACCTGTGCTGCGGCTCCGGCGCGCTCGGTGCCGCCCTCGCCGCGGCCCTGGACCGCGTCGAACTCCACGCCGCCGACGTCGAGCCCGCCGCCGTACGCTGCGCCCGCCGCAACATCGGGGAGCGCGGACGCGTCTACGAGGGCGACCTGTTCGCCGCACTGCCCGAAACGCTGCGCGGGCGCGTCGACGTGCTGCTCGCCAACGTGCCGTACGTACCGAGCGAGGACGTCCCCCTGCTGCCCGCCGAGGCGCGCGTCCACGAACCGCTCGTCGCGCTCGACGGCGGCGGCGACGGGCTCGACGTCCTGCGCCGCGTCGCCGCCGAGGCACCGCACTGGCTGGCCCCCGGCGGCAGCCTCCTCGTCGAGACCAGCGAACGCCAGGCGGAACGGGCGGCACAGGCCGTCGCCGCCACCGGCCTCACCGCACGGGTGGCCACCTGCGAGGAGCGGTACGCGACCGTCGTGACGGGAACACGGGCAGCGGGCTGACGCGGTGACCGCCTCACCGGGCGACCGGTGCGGGCGCTACTCCGCGGCAGCGGTGAGGATGACGCCCCTCTTCAGGAGATCCACGCCGTCGCCCGACAACCGGACCGTCGCACCGTGGGGCGGCTCGATGAAGTCCATGTCGCTGTCGTAACGGATGATCCGGTCGAGGACGAGGCCCGGCCGGGCAGCCTCTGCCCCATCGGTGACCGGGGCAGCGCCGAACCGCTGCCCGAGGCGGACCACGCCGCCCACACAGCGGGCCACGCACACGGCGGCTTCGGCGCTCCGGTCCTCCACGGAGTAGATCTGGAGCTGCCCGGCGCTGTCGTCGAGCACGCGCCGGATACCGCGTGCTCCGTCGATGTCGCTCTGCAGCGCGCTGAAGCGGGGCGGTTCCCGGCTCGCGTCGAGCACGACGACGTGCAGCCGGTCCCCGACTCGGGGCGGTGCGGCCTCCTCGTCCCACCAGGAGGGGTGTTTCACCTGGTCGATGAACCCGATCTCGCCGTCCACTCCGACCTGTGAGCCCACCGGAGCTACCCCGGTCACCGTCACATCGAGTTCCTGGCCATCGTGAAACGTCATTGAGGTCCTCCGAGCTGGGTGCGGTGGGCTATGACTGTCGCCTGGCCGGGGTGTCGAGGTAGTCCTCGACCAATTGGCTGATGAATGTGCGCAGGGCGTTCGCCCGGTGGCGGTCCTCGCGCTGGTCGCGCAGGTCCTGATCGGCTGCCCGGAGCCGTTCGAGGGCGGCGGGTTCGCCGTCTTCCACGTCAAGGATCAGGGGCTGGGTGATCAGGTCCAGACACTCGGTGAACAGCCTTCGGACGGCTGTTGTCGGTGGGTCGGGGTCGGGGTCGGGGTCGGCGTACGGGGTGGTCACGTATCGCGCGGGGTCGGAGAGGCTCCAGCCGACGACAGTGCCGTGCTGGACGAGGAGCGCCATGTCCCGGGCGATGCCGATGCGGGCGTCCAGGGGCCCGTTGAGGACATCGAGGTCGCGCAGGCAGGTCAGTACGGTGTCCCCGGAGGCGCGGCAGTGCACAGAAGTCATCTCATGCCGGAAATCCCGTGCCTCGTCGGCACGAAGCCCCCCCGGACGCACGGGAGGTTCCAGCGGTACGCGGGCACAGTCCTCGGCGGACGCGGGCTCCTCGGGCACACGGAACTCGGCCCCGACGAGCTGCCGGCCCGCCGGAGTGAACCGAATGACGTCGGGCATGTCCCACAGAAATTCCTGGCTGCCGAACGTATTCAGGAGAAACCCCTCCCGCTCGGTCATGTCCGTATAGGGCACGACGCGGACGGTCCGGCCTTCGAAGCGGGGGACGAGGCGCAGCGGCTCATTCGTCACCGTCGCGGACCAGCCACCGTCGAATCTCAGTTGCCTCGCCGTCACCACCTCATCCGGCCTTCCTGTCCTGTGTGTCGCAGTGGGCCACTGCGACAGGGAATTCTGAGAGAGACGCGTCGCGCTTTCACGGAACGGGTTTCCTGGCGTGCGCGCGGTGGTTCAGGCGGTGCCGGGTTCCTCCAGCGCCACCACGACCATCACCGGAAGATCGGTGTCCTGCTGGATCACACCGGCCGTCACGATCCGGGTGTCGAGGGCCCACCTCTTCACCGCGATGAACTCGTCCCTGTCCGCCTCCGTCTGCGCGGCCTCGACAAGGCGGACGGCGAGAGGGGATTCCTCGATCTCGGGCAGGAAGCCGGCCAGCGCCTGTTCCCCCTGCTCGTAGACGGCTTCCAGGTCGTCGAAGTAGCCCGACTCGTCGACGTCGCGGATCCAGACAGCGAACGAGACGCTGACCGCCCCACTGCCGAACACCTGGATCCAGCTTCCGACGCCGTCCTTGTCCCACGACGTCTCCAGGCCGTCGCGGGGCTTGCCTCCAGGCGTCCACTTCTGGGCAGTGAACCGCGCCGCCGCACCCTCGGCGGTCAGCGGGGCGACGTCCGCTAGCTCTTCCAGCATTGCGATCACTACAGCCATGAACTCATTCCACTCATGCCGTTGCCGGGCACGTGATACATCCTCGCCTGCCCGCCGGCGTAGGCCTCGGGGAACGCCTTGGACAGTACGTCGTTCCGCAGTACGGCGGCCCGTAGGGGGCGGCTCGCACCACGCCCCCCACGGAAGTCCGGCGTGAGCACTTGACGCTGCTCAGCAAGGCCGCCTGTGTGGTTCTACTCAACGAACTCCGGGCAGAGCCAGAACGAGACGAATTCCGTACCGTTCAGACCAAGATGAACGCCATCGGCGATCTCGACCAGCTTCTCGGGAACCCGTCGATCCCGTACGACTCGGACCAGTCTCGAAGACTCATCGAACAGAACATCCCAGTCCGATCGAGCGATCGATACAGAAATATGCTCCTCAAGTGGAGGGTCGTCCAGTTCCACTGCCACGGCACCGCCGGCGGAGGTCGGCAGTTTCAATTCCTCCCGTTGCCACGATTCCTTCGGCAAGTAACCCCACACATAGAGGGCGCGACCGCTGTCCACCGCGACCTCCAGCTGAAGGGTATCGGCGACGAGACTCGTTCGTCCCTCGCTCCCTTCCAGCCGAGCCAGGTCGTCAAAGCTCTGCGGCTGGAAGGAGAACCCTCGGTCCGCGTCGGAGTAGCGAAGCGTACCTGCCAGAGGGCTCGCTGCTTCAACGATGAATTTGTGCGCCATTTCTACCTAACGAAGTTGAAGTGGAGGATGATGTCGATATTGGTGTCGACACTCAACTCCCAGGTCCGTCCTTTCGGTTGAAGGAGACGGCACACGACGGCCTTGCGAGGAGTCGGCCACTTCGCGCGGTGGGCTATGGCTGTCGCCCGGGCGCGTCGAGGTAGTCCTCGACGTATTGGCTGATGACCGTGCGCAGGGCGTTCGCCCGGTGGCGGTCCTCGCGCTGGTCGCGCAGGGCCTGATCGGCTGCCCGGAGCCGTTCGAGAGCGGCCGGTTCGCCCTCCGACAGCGCGAAGGCCATCGGCTCGGCGAGCAGGTCCATGCACTCGGTGAACAGTCTTCGGGTGGCGGCCGCCGGCGGGTCGGGGCCGGGATCGACGTACGGGGGGGGCACGTAGCGCACGGGATCGGTGAGACTCCAGCCGACGACGGTGCCGTGCTGGACGAGGAGCGCCAGGTCCTGGGCGATGCGTACGCGCGCCTCCAGCGGCTCGTCGAGGACGTCGAGGTCGCGGAGGCAGGTCAGCACGGTGTCGCCGGGGGTACGGCACAGTACGGTGCAGGACTCCAGCCGGAAGTCCTTGACCTGGTCCGCGCGAAGCCCGCCCGACCGTGCCTCGGGCGGGAGACGGAGACGGGCCGAGTCCTCCGCCGATGCCTCATCTTCCGGAATGCAGAATTCGGCCCCGACCAGCCGCCGGTCGTCCGGATCGAAGCGCAGGATGTCGACCACATCCCACAGCCAGTCCTGGCTGCCGAAGGTACCCAGGAGGAACGCCTCCCGTTCCACCGTGTTCGTGCAGGGGGAGACCCGCAGGTCGGTATGGAGACGGGGAACGAGATCGAGCGGCTCACCCGTCACCGTCGCAAACCAGTCACCGCCGAATTCCAGTCGCACCGCAGTCATCACCTCATCCGATCCGGCTGGTTCCGGCCTCGGCGGACGGTACGGACTCGGACTCTGATCTGCCTCTTCCGTTCGTCGTGGTGCGAACGGGCGCCGCACTCGTACCACCCCGTGCGCCGTGCTGCCGACGGGGCGCCGGAGTTTCGCGTCTTCCCATGCGTCTTTCATGGCCACCGGGCGACGAGCCTACCGGCGATGGGCAGAGCTGCTCCAGTTCAGCTGGGCCGGGCATCTCCTGCTCCCCCATCGGGGTTTGCCGACTCTCGGGGGATTCGGGTTCAGTCCGCACCTGAGCCCCCGCCCATGTCCGCCCGTCCGGCATCGTCATTCCAGAACGGTGCGCCCACCCGCACTCGGATCTGCCTCTTCTGCTCGTCGTGGAAAGCCACTTCGCCGAAGACTCCTTCTCCGACCTCGGGCAGTTCGACTACCAGTGGATCGGGATTGTACGAGGCGATGTCCAGGAGTGCGATCACTTCGGGAGCACCGTCCAACTCGATGAACACTCCGAACGGGCGCCGCACTCGTACCACCCCGTGAGCCGTGCTGCCGACCGGATACCGGAGTTTCGCGTCTTCCCATGCGTCTTCCACTGCTACCTGTGCCTCACCCTGGGGTAGTGGTTCAGATCCTCCACCGAGGTGTTCGGGATCTCGATCTCGGTCAAGGGGCCACCTTCATAGGGGCGCTCGTATTGCCCGAAGCGAAGATCGTACTCTTCTCGGGGAATCTTGATCTCAATAATTCCTTCGCCATAGTGCTTGGCGTACTTCTCTGCGATTTCACGCTCCTTGGCGAAATACGCCTTTCCGTCCATGTACGGGTCATGAGGTCCACCCGGGAAGTCTTCGGCTCGGTATCCCACAGTTTCCTGAATGTCGCCTTGCCCTCGTTGAGGGGCCTTGTAGATTGACTGATAGTCGGGAGCGAGACCGAGTGCGTCGGACCCTGTGGTCGGGTTGACCACGTAGGTGAGGGGGTTGGGCGCGGGGGCCAGGCCAAACGGATCGGGGGTCGTATAACGCCCGGTTTCGGGGTCGTAGTGGCGGAAGACGTTGTAGTGGAGGCCGGTTTCCGGGTCGTAGTACTGGCCGGGGAAGCGGAGGGGGGTGTACGTGGTGCTGGTGCGGGGCCAGGTGGTGGTGCCCCAGAGGGTGGTGCGGGAGTGCCAGGCGGTGTGGCCGGTCTCGTCGATGAGTTCGGTGGGGGTGCCGACGAGGTCGGTGGCGATGGCGAAGAAGCGGCGGTCGATCTCCGTCTGGTGGTCGTCGGCCGTGAGGATGCGTTCGGTCTGGGCGAGGGGGGCCGGGCCGCGGTGGTCCCAGGTGAGGGCGACCGTGTTCGGGTCGTCGGGCTGGTGGGTGGTCTGTTCGCAGAGGGTCGGGCCGTCCCAGGTGAAGCGGGTCTCCTCGGCCACGTCCCCGTTGGCGGTCAGGCGCTGTTTGGCCGTGCGGCGGCCGAGCGGGTCGTAGTGGTAGCGCCAGCGGGTGCCGTCGGGGGTGGTGACGGAGGTGAGGCGGCTCTCCGCGTCCCAGGTGTAGTGCCAGGTGTCGGGCTTGCGGGACAGCCGGGTCTTGCGGCGCAGCGTGGTCCGGCCGAGGGCGTCGTGTTCGAAGCGGGTGTCGCCGGCGCGGGTGAGGGTGGTGCCGGTGTAGGCGCGGGAGCCGGTGGCCTCGGTGCCGGGGTGGGCGGAGGGCCAGGTGGCGGAGGTCTGGTTGCCGGCGTCGTCGTAGGTGTAGCGCTCGGTCCAGTTCTGGGCGTGGACGGCGGTGACGCGGCCCACCGGGTCGAGGTCGAAGGTGCGGGTGCCGGACTTCCGGTCGGCGACGGATATCAGGTGGCCGTCGGCGCGGTAGGTGTAGGCGCGGCTGTTGACGGCCCGGGTCCCGGCGTCGATGTGCTGGGCGGTGAGGCGCCCGGCCTCGTCCCAGGCGGAGGTCATGGTCAGCGCGTCGTCGTAGGCGCGGGTGAGTTCGCGGCCGGCGTCGTCGTGGGTGAAGTCGATGCGGTGGCCGCCGCTGGTGAGGCTGTGGGCGCGGCCGTCCGGGCCGTACGTGTAGGAGGTCACGTGGCCCGTGGGCGTGACGCGCCCGGTACGGCGGCCCAGCGCGTCGTAGGAGTAGGAGAGGGCGCGGCCGTCCACCAGTTCGGTCTTGACCGCGCCGCGGCGGTCGTACCGGTAGCGGATTTCGCTGTCCGGGCCCACCGCTTCGAGCAGCCGCCCCGCCCGGTCGTAGGCGTACGTCGTCACCCGGCCGCCGACGTCCTTGCGGATCACCCGGCCGAGTGGGTCGCGTTCGAAGGTGATGGTCCCGCCGAGGGCGTCGGTGCGGGCGGTGATCCGGTTCGCCGCGTCCGTCTCGTAGGTGAGGGTGCGGCCGTCGAAGTCGGTTTCCGCGACGAGGCGACCCGCCGCGTCGTACGCGTAGTCCCAGGTCAGGCCCTGCGGGTTGGTGACGCGGGTGAGGCGCAGCTCGCGGTCGTGCTCGAACGCGTAGCGGGCGCCGTCCGGTCCGGTGCGGGCGGCGAGGAGGTCGAAGTGGGTGTATTCGAATCGGGTGGTCCCGCCCGCCGCGTCGGTGTGCGTGAGCGCGTTGCCCTCGCCGTCGTACGTCCATGACTCGGTGGCGCCGTCCGGTGCGGTGCGCCGGGCGAGTTCGCCGTCGGGGCGCCACTCCAGGCGGGTGACGGCGCCCACCGGGTCGGTGATGCGGACGGGCCGTCCGAGGGGGTCCCGCTCGGTTCGGGTGACGGCTCTGCCGGGGCCGGTCACCCGTACGGTCAGGCCGGCGGCGTCGCACTCGATGTGGGTGGTGGCGCCGAGGGCGTCGGTGACCGAGGTGAGGCGGCCCGCGTCGTCGTAGGTGTAGCGGGTGGTGGCCCCGGCCGCGTCGGTGACGGCCGTGCGGTTGCCGCGTTCGTCGAACTCCTGGAGCACCCGGCTGCCGTCCGGGCCGGTGATCTCGACCGGCAGGCCCGACGGGCCGCGCACGGTGCGCAGTTCGCTGCCGTCCGGGGCGGTGGTCGCAACCAGCCGGTCGTCCCCGTCGTAGGTGAAGGCGGTGGTGTGACCGAGCGGGTCGGTGCGGGTCAGGGTGTTGCCGTGCGGGTCGTGGGTGTAGCGGGTGGTGTGGCCGAGTGGGTCGGTGACGGCGAGGGGAAGGCAGCCGGGGTCGAAGAGGTGGCGGGTGGTGTGGCCGTCTGCGGTGGTGAGCGTGGTGGTGCGGTGGCCGGTGTCGGGGTCGGGCTCGGTGTAGGCGAGGGTGATCTGTACGTGGCCGGCCTCGCCGCCCTCCGCGACGACGCGGTCCCGGTCGTCGTAGAGGTAGTCGTAGCGGCTGTCGTTGGAGTCGATCCAGGCGGTGACGCGGTGGCGGTCGTCGTAGACGAAGGTGGTCGTGGCGCCGGACGGCTTGGTGACGGCGGTGAGATCGCCGTCCTCGTAGCCGTAGCTCATCAGGAGCAGGTCCGTGCCGTCCTCGCCCGCACCCGTCAGGGACAGGGCGGTGATCCGGCCGTCGGCGGTCGTCAGGCCGAGCCGCCGGCCCGCGGAGTGGACCAGGGCCAGCGGCAGCCCGCCCTCGGCGCGCTCGACGGTGATCCGGTGGCCGTTGCGGTCGGTGATCTCGCCGAGCCAGGCGACGCCGTCGCCCCCGGGCTCCGCGCCGGGCGGGGCGTCGAAGTCGAGGACCAGGCCGCTGTCGGGGTCGGTGACCGTGTAGTCGCCGTTCGCGTCGCGGGCCAGCAGCGTGCGGGCCCGCCCGGACTCCGGCCGGACGGGTGCGCCGGGTGCCGGGTGCGGGTAGCGGATCAGGAGGCCGTCCGCGGTGACGTGGAGGACGCCGATGGAGTCGATCTGGAGGCGTTCGTCGACGGTGGAGGTCCAGGACGGGCCCAGGAAGCGGCCGGCGGTCAGGCCGGACTCGGTGCGGCGGGTGAACAGCAGCGGCAGGATGCCGGGGAGCGCGACATCGGTCTGCGGCAGGAACATCCGGCCCGTGGCCAGGTCGACGGGGTCGGTGCCGTCGGTGACGCGCCGGCCGTCCGACCGGGTGTGGGTGCCCTCCGGGGCGTCGTCCGCCAGCCTGCGCAGCCGGGCGATGTCGGACGCCTCGTCGACGACGCGCAGGCCCTTGACCGCGGCGCCGCCGCCTCCCGTGGCGGCGGTGAGCGCGAGGTCGGGGATCAGCCGGCCGACGCCCTCGGCCGGGTCCTTCATGAAGTCCTGGACCATCCGGCTGCCGGTGCCGGCCGGGTCGTTCGCGGCGACCACCAGCCCGGCCGCCAGGCTGTTGAGCGAGGTGGCGTACTCGGCCGGGTGCGTCAGGTTGTACGGGTCCATCGGGTTGACGCCGCGCACGAAGTTGACGATGCCCGCCGACGCCTTGATGATCCCGCCGTCCAGGTGCATGCCCATGACCTGGGACTCCTCGAACCCGTCCCGCACCTGCTCGGCGTACGACGGCTTCTCCGGCGCCAGGTCGCGGGCGGCCCTGACCGCCGTGCGGGCGGTCTCGGCCGCGGAGTTGCGCTGCTCGCGGGCGGCGGCGAGTAAGTCCTGCGCGTCCTGCATCAGCTGTTTGCCGGGGTCGGTGAACGTGGACGCGGGCTTCGGCGGCAGCGAGGACGGGTCGCGCTTGTCGGCGGGCAGGGCGTTGTAGCGGTCGACGGCGCTGTTGTAGTCGTCCACCTTCTTGCGGTGGGCGTCCGCAGCGTCCTCGGACGCCTTGACGCCCGCCTTCCACTTGTCGATCGCCGTCTGCGCCTGGCCCTGTGCCCAGGTGACGGTGTCCGCGAAGGCGTCGAGCGCCCCCAGCGCCCCGGCCGCGGCGTCGGCGGCCGCGTACCACTTCGGCGGCTGGGTGCTCACCGCGGTGCGCAGGGCGTTGGCCGTCTCGCCCTTGAGCTCTCCGGAGTCCAGCCCCTTCAGCCCGTCACCGGTGCCGTCGAACGCGGCCCGGAAGGCCCGGAGCTTCGCGACCGTGGCCGTGATCTCGGCGGGGCTGCCGTAGATGAGCTCGGTCTTGTCCTCGGTCTGCCCGAGGTCCATCTCGTCGACCTCGGCGCCCATCCGGTTGGCGACGGAGCGGGACTGTTCGCGCACCCAGTCCGCACCGGACTGCCAGCCGACGTCGTCCAGCCGGTCGGCCGTCCAGTTCCCCGCGTCCTCGACCCGGTCACCGGCCCACTCGATACCGTCCTCGACCGCGTTCTCGATCGGGTCGGGCGTCAGGTCGCTGATGACATCGCCTATGCCCACGGATCAGTCGCCCCCCGGCTCGCTTCCCTGCTGTGCCTGCTGTGCGCGCTCTTCCGGAGACGGGCCGAACGTCTCGTCCAGCATGCCGTCGAACTGCTCGTCGGAGATCCCCAGCGCGCTGTTGAACATGTCGGCCCGGCGCCCGCCGGTGCCCTCGGTGAGGACCGTGCGGCCGGTGTCCTTCCAGGTCTGCCCCATGTCCTGGCCGGCCTGCCGAAACGACTCCGGGCTGTAGTCCGGGTCCAGGTAGTCCGGCGTGAGGACATCGCCCCAGTCCTGCCGGGCGATCTCCTCCTCGCTCGCGTGCGGGTTCCCGCCGAGCAGGGCGTTGGCACCCACCTTGAGCGTGCCCGCGAGGTACTGGTCGTGCTCCCACTGCGTACCCGCCGCCAGGCCCAGCAGGTTCGCGAGCCCGCTGGCGTCCCGCACCAGAGCCCGCACCCCCCACTCCCAGCGCTCGCAGAAGTCCTCGAAGTCGACCGAGAGCCCGTGGTGCCCGGCCTCCATCCCGGTCATCGCCAGCTCCGAGAAACCCTTGCCCAGCACCGAACCCGTCGCCCCGCCGAGCTCCCCCAACTCGTCGATGGTCGTGTTCAGGCCCTTGGTGAACTTGGCGACCGACGCCTTGTCCAGACGCAGGTCCGCGCCGTCGCCGCTCACACCCGCACCCCACCGGCAACGCGCTCGGCAAACGCTGTGCGTATCCGTTCCACCGGCCCCCACCCCATGTCGACTGCCTTCTCACCGTAGAGCACACGCCCGGAGGCACGGGCGCGGTTCCAGCCGCCCCGCCCCAACGCCCCGCAGCACCGCCGGTCCCCGCGCCCCGTCGGGGCAGCGCCTAAACTCCGAAGGCTGGGAGCTGGACTGGTGGCGGGCGGGAGAGCGCGGGATGACCATGGTGCCGGGGCGCAGGAGCAGTACGTTCACCCGACTTCTGCGGCACGGATTCACCGACCCGTCCGCCGCGGAGCGGCTGCTCGACCTGCCCGACCTGTCCTCCGTACGGTCCGACCCGGTGCTCCTCGAAGCGCTCGGGGCCACCGCCGACCCCGATCTCGCCCTGCGCGGCCTGGTCCGGCTGGCCGAGGCGGAGGAGGCGGGGGAGCGGCAGATCCTGCTGGACACGCTGGTCACCGCCAAGCCCCTGCGCGACCGGCTGCTCGGAGTGCTCGGGGCGTCCGAGGCGCTCGGCGACCATCTGGCCCGGCACCCCCGCGACTGGCAGGTGCTCGTCACGTACGAGGCGGCCGACCTGCACCCCGGCATCGCCGAGTTCGAGCGCGAGCTGGCCGGGGCGGGCGACCCGGACGCCCTGCGCGTCGGCTACCGCCGGTGCCTGCTGTCCATCGCCGCGCGCGACGTCTGCGGCACCACCGACGTCGCCGAGGTCGCCGCCGAACTCGCCGACCTCGCCACCGCGACGCTGCGCGCCGCCCTGCGCATCGCCTCCGCCGCCGCACCCGAGGACGCCGCGCAGTGCCGGCTCGCCGTCATCGCGATGGGCAAGTGCGGCGGCCACGAGCTGAACTACGTCTCCGACGTGGACGTCATCTTCGTCGCCGAACCGGCCGACGGCGCCGAGGAGAGCAAGGCCATGCAGGCGGCCACCCGGCTCGCCGCCCACCTCATGCGCATCTGCTCCGACACCACCGTCGAGGGCACCATCTGGCCCGTGGACGCCAACCTGCGCCCCGAGGGCCGCAACGGGCCCCTCGTGCGCACGCTCTCCTCGCACCTCGCGTACTACCAACGCTGGGCCAAGACCTGGGAGTTCCAGGCGCTGCTCAAGGCCCGGCCGGTGGCCGGCGACCCCGCGCTCGGCGCCGACTACGTGGACGCCGTGGCGCCGCTCGTCTGGCAGGCCGCGGACCGGGAGAACTTCGTCCCGGACGTGCAGAAGATGCGCCGCCGCGTCGTCGACACCATCCCCGCCGACCGGGTGGACCGGGAGCTGAAGCTCGGCCCCGGCGGACTGCGGGACGTCGAGTTCGCCGTCCAGCTCCTCCAGCTCGTCCACGGCCGCAGCGACCCCTCCCTGCGCAGCGGGTCCACCCTGGAGGCGCTGGCCGCGCTCGCCCGCGGCGGCTACGTGGGCCGGGTGGACGCCGTCCAGCTCGACGACGCCTACCGCTTCCTGCGCGCCATGGAGCACCGCATCCAGCTCTACCGGCTGCGCCGCACCCACCTCGTCCCCGACGAGGAGCCCGACCTGCGCCGCCTCGGCCGCTCGCTGGGCCTGCGCACCGATCCCATCGCCGAGTTGAACCAGGCGTGGCGGCGGCACGCCTCCGTGGTGCGGCGGCTGCACGAGAAGCTGTTCTACCGGCCGCTCCTGGACGCCGTCGCGCAGCTCGCGCCCGGCGAGTCCCGGCTCAGCACCAAGGCCGCCACCGCCCGGCTCGTCGCCCTCGGCTACGAGGACCCGGCGGCCGCCCTGCGCCACCTGGAGGCCCTGTCCTCCGGGGTCTCCCGCAAGGCCGCCATCCAGCGCACCCTGCTGCCCGTGCTGCTCGGCTGGTTCGCGGACTCCGCCGACCCGGACGCCGGTCTCCTCGGCTTCCGCAAGGTGTCCGACGCGCTCGGCAAGACCCCGTGGTATCTGCGGCTCCTGCGCGACGAGGGCGCCGCGGCGGAGAACCTGGCGCGCGTCCTGTCGGCCGGCCGCCTCGCCCCCGACCTGCTGATGCGCGCCCCGGAGGCCGTCTCCATCCTCGGCGACCCGCACGGCCTGGCCCCGCGCAGCCGGGAGCACCTGGAGCAGGAGGTGCTGGCCGCGGTGGGGCGCGCGGACGACGCGGAGACGGCCGTGGCGGTGGTGCGCGGGGTGCGCAGACGCGAGCTGTTCCGCACGACGGCCGCCGACCTGATCGGCTCCTACGGTACGGAGGACAGCCCGGCCGAATCCGATCCCGGCGCCCTCGTGGACCGCGTCGGCGGGGCCGTCACGGACATCAACGCCGTGACCATCGCCGGTGCGCTGCGGGCCGCCGTACGCGCGGAGTGGGGCGACACGCTGCCCACCCGGTTCGCGGTCATCGGCATGGGCCGGTTCGGCGGCCACGAGCTGGGGTACGGCTCCGACGCGGACGTCCTGTTCGTGCACGAACCGCGCGAGGGCGTGGACGAGCAGGAGGCGGGCCGGGCCGCGAGCCGGGTGGTCTCCGAGATGCGCAGGCTCCTCCAGCTGCCCACCGCCGACCCGCCGCTGGTCATCGACCCCGACCTGCGCCCCGAGGGCAAGAACGGGCCGCTCGTCCGCACCCTGAAGTCGTACGAGGCGTACTACCGGCGCTGGTCGCTGGGGTGGGAGAGCCAGGCCCTGCTGCGGGCCGAGCCGGTGGCCGGGGACCTGGACCTGGGCGCGGAGTTCACCGCGCTGATCGACCCGCTGCGCTACCCCGAGGACGGGCTCACGGAGGACGCCGTCCGCGAGATCCGGCGGCTCAAGGCCCGCATGGAGTCCGAGCGGCTGCCGCGCGGCGCGGACCCGACCCTGCACACCAAGCTGGGGCGCGGCGGGCTGAGCGACGTCGAGTGGACGGTGCAGCTGATGCAGATGCGGCACGGCCGCTCCGTGCCGGGGCTGCGGACCACCCGCACCCGCCCCGCGCTGGCCGCCGCCCACGAGGCCGGCCTGATCGGCGCGGACGACGCCCGGACCCTGGACGAGGCGTGGGTCCTCGCCACCCGCGTCCGCAACGCGGTGATGCTCGTACGCGGCAGGCCGGGGGACACGTTCCCCTCGGTCCCGCGCGAGCTGACCGCGGTGGGGCGGTACCTGGGGTACGAGGAGGGGCACGTCGGGGACATGCTGGAGGACTACCGGCGGGTCACGCGGCGGGCGCGCGCGGTGGTGGAGGAGCGGTTCTACGGGGGCTGAGCGGTTCCACGGGGGCCGAGCCTTCGCGGGGCGGAGCGCCGGGTCAGTGGCGGGTCGCCGCGGGCTCGCGTTGGGGCCGCGCCCCCAACGCGCTGAGGCGAGGGCGGGACGCCTTGCGCGGAATCCATCTGGGCAGCCGGTGCGGCAGCGCTCCGTACCAGGCGTACGACACCGCGTAACCGAATGCCAGGCAGGCCATGCCGCCCACCGCGTCCAGCCAGAAGTGGTTGGCCGTCGACACGATGACGATCAGCGTGACCGCGGGATACAGCAGCCCCAGCACGCGGACCCAGGGGACCGAGGCCAGGGCGAAGACGGTGAGGCCGCACCACAGGGACCAGCCGATGTGCATCGACGGCATCGCCGCGTACTGGTTGGACATGTTCTTGAAGTTGCCCGACGCCATCGAGCCCCAGGTCTGGTGCACCAGGACCGTGTCGACGAAGTTGCCGCCGTTCATCAGGCGGGGCGGCGCCAACGGGTAGAGGTAGTAGCCGGCGAGCGCGACGCCGGTGGTGGCGAACAGGGCCAGCCGGGCCGCCGCGTAACGGCCCGGATGCCGGCGGAACAGCCAGATGAGCACGGTGATCGTGACCACGAAGTGCAGGGTCGCGTAGTAGTAGTTCATCGACACGATGAGCCATGTCACCGAGTTCACCGCGTGGTTGACGGACTGCTCGACCGCGATGCCGAGGAACCGCTCGACCGACCACAGCCAGTCCGCGTTGGCGAGTGCGGCGGCCTTCTGCTCGGGGACCGCGTTGCGCACCAGCGAGTACAGCCAGTAACTCACCGCCACCAGCAGGATTTCGAACCAGAGACGGGGCCGCCGGGGCGACCGGGGGGAACGCAGCCGGGACACGATGTGAGCGAGTGGTCTGTCGAGTGCTCTGCCGAGCCCGTGTGTGCGACCGGACTGCTTGGTGTTCGCCTCGGGAGCCGCCTCGTTCACGATGGGTGACGGGGTGGCCTCCGTGCGGCCTTCCTGTCGTTTCACGCTCAATTCACCCATAGGCACAGAGTCTGCCAGATTTGCCCTCTCTGCCCGATGATCCTCCGGTGGGGCGCGGGTTGCACCTCCGGGGACCGTGCGCGGGCATGCCGAAAACCCGCGCGGGGCGGGTGCGGTGGGTGGGTGGCGGAGGAGCGCGGGACGGGTGCGGCGGGCCGCCTACGCGTCCGCGTGCGATGCTGGGAGGGACGCCGGGGCGGTGCCGGCCGGGTCCGGGCCGGGGCCCGCGGCGGTGGAGCCGCGTACCACCAGCTCCGGCATGAAGACGAACTCGCTGTGCGGGGCGGGCGTGCCGCCGATCTCCTCCAGGAGCGTACGCACGGCGGCCTGGCCCATGGCCGTCACCGGCTGGCGGATCGTGGTCAGCGGCGGATCGGTGAACGCTATGAGCGGCGAGTCGTCGTAACCCACCACGGACAGGTCGCGCGGGACCTCGTGGGAGAGCCGGCGGGCGGCCCTGATCGCGCCGAGCGCCATCATGTCGCTCGCGCACACCACCGCCGTACAGCCCCGCTCCAGCAGCGCCGATGCGGCTGCCTGGCCGCCCTCCAGCGTGTACAGGGAGTGCTGGATCAGTCCCTCGATCTCATCGGTCGACAGGCCCAACTGCTCGCGCATCGTGGCGTGGAAGCCCTCGATCTTGCGCAGCACCGGCACGAACCGCTTCGGGCCGACCGCCAGGCCGATCCGGCTGTGCCCCAGCGACACCAGATGCGTCACCGCCAGCCGCATCGCGGCCCGGTCGTCGGGGGAGATGAAAGGCGCCTGCACCTTCGGCGAGAAGCCGTTGACCAGGACGAAGGGCACGCCCTTGGCGCGCAGTTGCTCGTAGCGCCCCATGTCGGCGGAGGTGTCGGCGTGCAGCCCGGAGACGAAGATGATCCCGGAGACGCCCCGGTCGACCAGCATCTCGGTCAGCTCGTCCTCGGTGGAGCCGCCCGGCGTCTGCGTCGCCAGGACCGGCGTGTAGCCCTGCCGGGTCAGCGCCTGCCCGATGACCTGGGCGAGCGCCGGGAAGATCGGGTTCTCCAGCTCCGGCGTGATCAGGCCGACGAGCCCCGCGCTGCGCCTGCGCAGACGTACGGGGCGCTCGTAGCCCAGGACGTCGAGAGCGGCGAGGACGGATTCGCGGGTGGCAGCGGCTACACCGGGCTTGCCGTTCAGTACGCGGCTGACCGTCGCTTCGCTGACTCCCGCCTGAGTTGCGATATCGGCAAGCCGTGCGGTCATGGCACTGGACTGTACCGGGAGCGGGTCGGATTGCCCACCAGGTCAGGGGCCCGGACGCCGTCCAGGTCAGGGGCCCGGATGCCGTCCCCCGGCCCGCTCCGTTCCGCCCCGCGCCCACCGGGCGGCCCGAAGCCGCTGATCGCGACGGCTGACGGCAACATCTTGCAAGGCCTTGCGGGCCGGGTTTGCCGGCTGCGGTCAGATCGTCGCACTGCGGAATCAGGGCCGCTCGGCCTTATGTGCCAGGGGGAGAGCAGTTTCGTCAAGTGGCTTGACGGCAACCTTGAGGACACGCCAATGTAACGATCGTCGGGGCTTGCAGAAATCTTCCGCAAACTCTTTCGGTCGTCTTTCATCCTTGTTACGTTCACGTCGACCCGGCGCCGCGACGGAGCGGTACGGCAGTTGAAGGAGTTCAGATGCGACGTGGCATAACGGCCACCGCCCTGGTCGCGGCCCTGGCGCTCGCGGCGACCGCCTGCGGCAGCGATGACGACAAGTCCGACAGCGGTTCCAAGAGCTCGGGCGAGCTCTCCGGCACCGTGACGTGGTGGGACACCTCCACGGCGGGCAGCGAGGACAAGGTCTTCAAGAAGATCGCCGAGGGCTTCGAGAAGCTGCACCCGAAGGTCGACGTCAAGTACGTCAACGTGCCCTTCGGTGAGGCGCAGAACAAGTTCAAGAACGCGGCGCAGGCGGGCTCCGGCGCCCCCGACGTGATCCGCTCCGAGGTGGCGTGGACCCCCGAGTTCGCGGACCTCGGCTACCTGGCCCCGCTGGACGGCACCCCCGCCCTGCAGAAGCAGGACGACTTCCTGAAGCAGGCCGCCGCGTCCACCAAGTACAACGGCAAGACGTACGCGGTGCCGCAGGTGATCGACTCCATGGGCGTCTTCTACAACAAGAAGATGTTCAAGGAGGCCGGCGTCGAGGTGCCCACCACCATCGCCGAGCTGAAGACCGTCTCCAAGAAGATCAAGGACAAGACCGGCAAGACCGGTCTGTACCTGCGCGGCGACGACGCCTACTACTTCCTGTCCTTCCTCTACGGCGAGGGCGGCGACATGGTCAACGCCGCCGACAAGGCCGTCACCATCGACGACGCGGCCGGCGTCAAGGCCATGAAGGTCGTCAAGGACCTGGTCGACTCGGGCGCCGCCAAGACGGACGCCACGGACGGCTGGGAGAACATGATGGCGTCCTTCAAGGACGGCGACGTCGCGATGATGATCAACGGCCCGTGGGCCGTCGCCGACACCTACACCGGCAAGGCGTTCGCCGACAAGGCCAACCTGGGCGTCGCCCCGGTCCCGGCCGGTTCCGTCGCCCAGGGCGCCCCGCAGGGCGGTCACAACCTGGCCGTCTACGCCGGGTCCAAGAACCTGGACGCCTCCTACGCCTTCGTCGACTACATGACCTCCGTCAAGTCGCAGGCCCAGGTCGCCAAGGAGATCAACCTCCTGCCGACCCGTACCTCCGCCTACGCCCAGGAGTCGGTCGTCGACAACGAGATCGTCGGCTTCTTCAAGCCGGTCGTCGAGAGCGCCGTCGAGCGCCCCTGGATTCCGGAGGGCGGCAGCCTCTTCGCCCCGCTGGTGACCGAGTACACCAAGGTCCTGACCGGTCAGACCAGCCCGGAGAAGGCGGTCAAGGCGACCGGCGACTCCTACCGCAAGCTCCTCAAGGGCTGGAAGTAACTCAGGAAGGCAGGCCGGCTGATGGCTGTCCACACCAGCCAGTCGGTGGTGAAGGCCGCGGGCGCCGAGAGCGCCCGCGGCCGGAGCCGCGGTACTGGTAACCCCCCGCCGCCCGGACGGCTCCGGCGGGCCCTGTCGACACACTGGTACGCCTGGACCATGGTGGCCCCGGTCGTCATCGTGATCGGCGTGATCATCGGGTACCCGCTCGTCCGCGGCGTCTACCTGTCGCTCACCGACGCCAACGAGCGCAACGTCGCCCGGTCCATCGGCGTCAACGAGATGCCCGCCACGTACAAGTTCGTGGGCCTGGACAACTACACCGAGGCGCTCACCGGCGACCAGTTCCTCGGCACGCTCGGGTGGACCCTGGTGTGGACGGTCTCCTGCGTGGCCATCACCTTCGCGCTGGGGCTGGCGCTCGCCAACATCCTCAACCGGAAGTTCGCCGGCCGGTCCGCCTACCGGATGGCGCTGATCCTGCCCTGGGCCATCCCCGGCTTCGTCTCCGTCTTCGCCTGGCGCTTCCTCTACAACGAGGACCGCGGGCTGCTCAACAGAATCCTCTCCGGCGGCGGCATCGACGCGGTGCCGTGGCTGGACGACCCCACCTGGGCGAAGTTCTCCGTCATCGCCGTCAACGTGTGGCTCGGCGTGCCGTTCATGATGGTCGCCCTCCTCGGCGGCCTCCAGTCCATCCCCAGCGAGCACTACGAGGCCGCCGAGATGGACGGCGCCACCGCCTGGCAGCGCTTCCGCCACGTCACCATGCCCGGACTGCGGCCGGTCTCCACGACGGTGGTCCTGCTCTCCACCATCTGGACCTTCAACATGTTCCCGGTGATCTTCCTGCTCACCCGCGGCGGACCCGGCGAGGCCACCCAGATCCTGGTCACCCAGGCGTACAAGTTCTCCTTCGAGATCAGCCCGCGCGACTTCGCGCAGTCCTCCACGTGGGGCGTGCTGATCCTCGTCCTTCTGATGGTCTTCGCCGCGATCTACCGGCGAGTCCTCCGCACGCAGGGAGACGACTGGTGACCACCGCACCCACCTCCACCGCGCGGCACTCCGCGTCCCGCCCCGCCAAGGTCCGGCTGCGCGGCGAGCGTTCGCCGCTGGCCTCCACGGCACTGCACCTGACGCTGATCGTCGCGTCCGTGGTCGCGGTGTTCCCCGTGCTGTGGGTCCTGCTGACCTCGCTGAAGCCCGCCAAGTACGCGACAACGGCTGACTTCTTCAAGGAAACGACCTTCGAGAACTACACGAACCTCATCGAGAACACGAAGTTCCTGACCTGGTTCGGCAACTCGCTGATCGTCGCGGGCCTCACCACCCTGGCCGGCGTCATCATCTCGGCCTCCACCGGCTACGCCGTCAGCCGCTTCCGGTTCCCCGGCAAGCGCGGGCTGATGTGGACGCTGCTGATCACCCAGATGTTCCCGGTCGCCGTCCTCATCGTGCCGATCTACAACATCATGGCGAGCATGGGTCTGCTCAACAAGCCGTCCGGCCTCGTCATCACCTACCTCACCATCTCGGTGCCGTTCTGCGCCTGGATGATGAAGGGCTTCTTCGACACCATCCCGCGCGAGATCGACGAGTCCGGGCAGGTGGACGGCCTCACCCCGTTCGGCACGTTCTGGCGGCTCATCCTGCCGCTGGCCAAGCCCGGCATCGCCGTCACCGCGTTCTACTCCTTCATCACCGCCTGGGGCGAGGTGGCGTACGCCTCCGCCTTCCTGGTCGGCGAGGACAACCTCACCCTCGCGGGCGGCCTCCAGCTGTTCGTCAACCAGTACGGCGCCCAGTGGGGCCCGATGACCGCCGCGTCCGTCCTGATCGCGATTCCCGCGGCCCTGGTGTTCCTGTTCGCGCAGAAGCACCTCGTCACCGGCATGTCCGCCGGAGCCGTCAAGGGCTGAGCACCGCCCGTACGACCCGCACGCACCAGTCACGGTGGCGCCGGTATCCCGACCCGGTCCCGGCGCCACCCCCACCCAGACACCCCAGGGACGACATGACCCAGCACCTCGCTGCCCCCTCCACCGGCACGTCCGACGCCGCCGCGGGCCACCCCACCGGCTGGTGGCAGGACGCGGTGATCTACCAGGTCTATCCGCGCAGCTTCGCCGACGGCAACGGCGACGGCATGGGCGACCTCGCAGGCGTACGCGGCAGACTCCCGTACCTCAAGGAGCTGGGCGTCGACGCGGTCTGGCTCAGCCCGTTCTACGCGTCCCCGCAGGCCGACGCCGGCTACGACGTCGCCGACTACCGGGCCATCGACCCGATGTTCGGCAGCCTGCTGGACGCCGACGCGCTGATCCGCGACGCCCACGACCTCGGGCTGCGGATCATCGTCGACCTGGTGCCCAACCACTCGTCCGACCAGCACGAGTGGTTCAAGCGCGCGCTCGCCGAGGGCCCCGGCTCCGCCCTGCGCGACCGCTACCACTTCCGCCCCGGCAAGGGCGACGACGGCGAACTCCCGCCCAACGACTGGGAGTCCATCTTCGGCGGCCCCGCCTGGACCCGGACCACCGACCCGGACGGCACCCCCGGCGAGTGGTACCTCCACCTCTTCGCGCCCGAGCAGCCCGACTTCAACTGGGAGCACCCGGCCGTCGCCGACGAGTTCCGCTCGATCCTGCGCTTCTGGCTCGACATGGGCGTCGACGGCTTCCGGGTGGACGTCGCCCACGGCCTCGTCAAGGCGGCCGGGCTGCCCGACCTCGGCACCCACGACCAGCTCAAGCTCCTCGGCAACGACGTCATGCCGTTCTTCGACCAGGACGGCGTGCACGAGATCTACCGCAGCTGGCGCACCATCCTCGACGAGTACCCCGGGGACAGGATCGCCGTCGCCGAGGCGTGGACGCCGACCGTCGAGCGCACCGCCAACTACGTGCGCCCCGACGAGATGCACCAGGCGTTCAACTTCCAGTACCTGGCCACCGCCTGGGACGCCACCGCGCTCCGCGAGGTCATCGACACCTCGCTCGACGCCATGCGGCCGGTCGGCGCCCCCACCACCTGGGTGCTCTCCAACCACGACGTCACCCGGCACGCCACCCGCTTCGCCAACCCGGCGGGCCTCGGCACCCAGATCCGCACCCCCGGCGACCGCGAGCTGGGCCTGCGCCGGGCCCGCGCGGCCACCATGCTGATGCTGGCGCTGCCCGGCTCCGCCTACGTCTACCAGGGCGAGGAGCTCGGCCTGCCCGACGTCACCGACCTGCCCGACGAGGCCCGCCAGGACCCGTCGTTCTTCCGGGCCGACGGCCAGGACGGCTTCCGCGACGGCTGCCGCGTCCCGATCCCGTGGACCCGCGAGGGCAGCAGCTACGGCTTCGGCGCCGGCGGCAGCTGGCTCCCGCAGCCGGCCGGCTGGGGCGAGCTGAGCGTCGAGGCGCAGACCGGCGCGGCCGGCTCCACGCTGGAGCTGTACCGGGCCGCGATCGCCGCCCGCCGGGCCCACCCCGGCCTCGGCGCGGGCACCGACGTGCGCTGGCTTGACGCCCCCGAGGGGCTGCTGGCCTTCGCCCGCCCCGGCTTCGTCTGCACCGTCAACACCACGGGCGCCCCGGTCCGCGTCCCCGCACCGGGCACGCTCCTGCTGTCCAGCGCCCCGGTCGAGACCGACGGCGACACGGTCGAGCTGCCGGCCGACACCACGGTGTGGTGGACGGTGTGACGACCGTCCCCCTGCCGAGGAGCCCCGGCGCGGGCGGTGCGCTCAGGCTGTCGGACATCGCCGGCCAGGCGTCCGTCAGCGAGGCCACCGTCAGCCGGGTCCTCAACGGCAAGCCGGGCGTCGCGGACACCACGCGTCAGCGGGTGCTCGCGGCGCTCGACATCCTGGGCTACGAACGCCCCGTACGGCTGCGGCAGCGCAGCGCCGGGCTCATCGGGCTGGTCACCCCCGAGCTGACCAACCCGATCTTCCCGGCGTTCGCCCAGTCCGTGGAACAGGTGCTCGCCGGGCACGGCTACACGCCGGTGCTCTGCACCCAGCTGCCCGGCGGCGCCACCGAGGACGAACTCGTCGAGCAGCTGGTCGAACGCGGCGTCGGCGGGATCGTGTTCCTGTCCGGGCTGCACGCCGACACCTCCGCCGACCCGGCGCGCTACGCCGCGCTGAGCGAGCGCGGGGTGCCGTTCGTCCTGATCAACGGCTACAACGAGCGCATCAGCGCCCCGTTCGTCTCGCCGGACGACGCCGCCGCCGTGCGGATGGCGGTGAGCCATCTCGCCGAACTCGGCCACCGCCGGGTGGGCCTGGCCATAGGGCCGCAGCGCTATGTGCCCTCCCGCCGCAAGCGGGACGCCTTCGTGGACGCCGCAGTCTCGGTGCTCGGCCTGGACCGCGAGGAGGCCGAACTCCTGGTGTGCTCCACGCTGTTCAGCGTCGAGGGCGGCCAGGTCGCGGCCGGCGCGCTGCTCGACCGGGGCTGCACCGGCATGGTCTGCGGCAGCGACCTGATGGCGCTCGGCGTGGTCCGCGCGGCCCGCGACCGGGGGCTGCACGTGCCGCGTGACGTCTCGGTGGTCGGCTTCGACGACTCGCAGCTCATCGCGTTCACCGACCCGCCGCTGACCACGGTGCGCCAGCCGGTCCAGGCGATGGCGGCGGCCGCGGTGGGCGCGCTCCTGGAGGAGATCGGCGGCAGCCCCGTACAGCGCACGGAGTACGTCTTCCAGCCCGAACTGGTGGTACGCGGCTCCACGGCGGCACTGCGCGGCGTGTGAGGCGACGCGCGTGAGGGCCGGGTCCGGAGGGGGGACCCGGCCCCGATGTGCGTCCGGAACGGGGCCGGGGTGAACGGAGGCAACTGCCCACCGCCATCTGTGGACCAGCACCGGTCGGTCCGCATGCACCGAAATGGCGGGAACGGCTGATTCGGCCCGGCTCCGGAAGCTATGGTCGGAACTACCTTTCGATGGGAAGGGGTCAACGGTGTCCGAGCCATCAGCTGAAGCGGTCGCAGCCGAGACAGACGGTGAACTGCGGGACTTGGCGGCGGAGTTCGTAGCCGCACTCACGCGCGAGCAGGAACTGGCCGAACTGCGTGAAGGTGTCATCGAGCGCCTGCACACAGAAGTGGAACAGCTGCGCCGCGGGGAGGTCGAGCACGCCCTCGACGTTGTACGCCGGCCGCTGATCCGCTTGCACGACCAGATCCAACGACAGGCTGAGGTGGTCGACGGCCCTTTGAGCGTCGAGGATCTGCGCACCCTGCTGCGCGCGCTCGCGGACGAGACCGCGGACGCACTGGCGGCCACCGGCGTCGACCGGTACGTGGCCCAGGTGGGCGAGGCCTACGACGCGGGGCGGCACCGTCCGGTCGGACGGATCCCCGCCGTGTCGCCGGAGCAGGACCGCACGGTCGGCCGGGCCGTCTCGGCGGGCTTCGAGCAGGGCGACCGAGTGGTGCGCAAGTCCGAGGTCGTCGTCACTCACTGGGCGCCCTGACGGGCCGGCCTCCGACCTTCCCAGCCCGTCCGCCCCAGGTGAGGATCCGCATATGGCCGTCTACGGAATCGATCTCGGCACTACCTACTCCTGCGTCGCCAGCGTCGACGACGTCGGCCGGCCCACGGTGTTGCGGAACCTGGAGGGTTCCGACACCACTCCCTCCGTGGTGTACTTCGAGAACGAGGTCCAGACCGTCGTCGGTCAGAGCGCCAAGGACGCCGCGGTGCTGGATCCGGAGCACGTCGTCCGGCTGATCAAGCGGGACATGGGTGAGTCCGTGGTCCGCACCTTCCACGGCAGGCCCTTCACGCCCGAGGAAATCTCCGCGCGCATCGTGCGCAAGCTCGCCGACGACGCCCGGGTCAGCGGGGGCGCCGAGGTCCGGGACGTGGTCATCACCGTACCGGCCTATTTCGGGCTCGCGGAGCGGGATGCCACGCGCAAGGCGGGGGAGATCGCCGGCCTCCGGGTGCTGGACGTCGTCGCCGAGCCCATCGCCGCCGCGCTCGACTACGGGGCACTCGACGCCGCCACCGGGGGCGACCGGACCGTGCTCGTCTACGACCTGGGCGGCGGCACCTTCGACACCACCGTGCTGACCCTGCGCGGGACGGATTTGCAGGTCCTGTGCACCGACGGCGCCAAGGAGCTCGGCGGATCGGACTTCGACGACCGCGTCGTGCTGCACCTGGTGGAATCCTTCCGGGCCAAGTTCCCCGATGCCGACGACCCGTTGGCGGACCAGCATTCCGAGACCCAGTTGCGCCGGGATGCCGAGGAGGCGAAGAAGGCCCTCTCCTTCCGCTCGCACTACACGGTGCGCGTCATGCACCAGGGCCTGGTGGCCGAGATCGAGTTGACCCGGGAGTTGCTGGAAGAGCTCACCTCCGATCTCCTCGACCGGACGGTGGAGATCACCCGGCGCACCCTCGCCGTCGCCCGCGAACGAGGGGTCGCGCATTTCGACGAGGTGTTGCTGGTCGGCGGAGCGTCCAAGATGCCGGCCGTGACGCAGCGGCTGCACGACGCGTTCGGCTTCGACCCCCAGTTGCACAACCCTGATCTGACGGTGGCGCGCGGCGCCGCCCTGTACGCACTCGATCGTGCCCTTTACGCCATCAGCTCCGGTGAGTTGCGTGCCGCCGATGCCCCTGACGTCCCCGACACCGGCCGGATCACGCGGCAGGCATACCAGGTCTCGACCGTGGCCTCGCGCGGCTACGGCATCCGCGTGCTCGATGTCGAGACCGACCGCGCCTACGTCACGCACCTCGTCCACGCGAACGACAGTCTGCCGGCCGCGGTGAACGAGGACTTCTACACCGTCTCGGACAACCAGCGCCGGGTGCACATCCAGGTGATGGAACAGGCGGGCGCCGTCGAGTCCGAGGAGCTCGACCACAACACCGTGGTCGCCGAGGGGGATCTGGAGATCCCACCGGGCAAACCCGCCCGCTGGCCGTTCGCCTGTGAGTTCTCACTCAATGGCTCGGGCCTGCTCGAAGTGGTGGCTACGGAACGCGAGACGGGCAAGCGCCTCCATCTGTCCGTACAGATCGGCGGCATGACCCAGAACGACGTGGATGAGGCCCGTACGGCTCTGGCCCAGGAAAGGATCGCCTGACGGCAGTCGGGCACGGCCGGATCATGGCATTCGACGAAGCGAGCTATCGGCGCGAGGTACTCGAGGCGGGCCTGCCGGTCCGGGAGGACCTGCGGCACCGCTATCAGCTCCCGGAGGACCTGTCGCCCCGGGCAGTCGCCGAGACGGTGCAGGCGGTGCGGGCCTGCTGGCGGCGCCAGCGCACCCGGCTGACCTACCGGGCGGTGATCGAGGAGCTGGAGGCGGCCCATCTCGTCCACCAGGCGCTGTTCGAGGCGGCGCAGGGCGGTGATCTGGCTCCCCTGCATGCCGCCCTCGCCGAGCAGGACGTGCGCGCGACCGCCGCGAAGGGGGCGCTGGTCTCGACCCTCACCGAGGCCGCGGACGGACTCGGGCTGATCACCGACGAGACGAGGCGGCAGGCCGGCGCCGTCCACGGAGTGGACGCCTCACGGGTGGACGCCGCCCTCGCCACCCTGTCCGTCGTCGTGGCCGCCCCTGACCCGCTGCCCCGCGACCTGCCGCATCCCGCCTACACCCGCTGTGCACGGCACCTTGCCGTGCTGCGCCTGCGTCATCTCTCCGACTTCCTCGCCGCGAAAGGGCCGGGTGGGCGCCTGACCGAACCGTTGCGGCCTTTCACCGGACCCGGTCCCGGGGAGGACGAGCTGGAGGCAGCCGCCCGCAACTGGGGGCGTCTGCCGCACAGCGCCGCGCATACGGCGGCTCAGGCCGTCGCCGCCGCCGCGCGCAAGGTCCTCGGCGACGCGGGTCCCGAGGGCCTGCAAGCAGTCCTGCTGCACGAGCTGGCCGAGCCGCTGCGGGCACGGCGGGCGGCCCGTGCGGGGGCGCGCAGCCTGCTCGCATACGCCACCGGCGAGCTCTCGGTGGCGCCGCCGGACGCCCGCAGGCTGGTCTTTGCCGTGCTGCACGAGCAAGCCGCCGATCCGGTCACCACCCGGCTGCGCTCACTCGTCGCCGACGGGCGGCTCTCCGAGGCCGTGGCGGTTCTCGACCGGCTCCCTCCGGACGGGCTGCCGCGGGAGGCGGGGGCGCTGGCTGCGCAGGTGCGCGACACACTGGCCGAGGCGTGGCAGCTGAGCACCCACGCCTCCATTCGCTCGGTCGACGCACCCGATCTCGCCTGGACGCTGCTGGACCAGGCCGAGACCCTGGTCAGGGACCTGCACCGGATCGACGAGGTACGGCGCTCACTGATTGTGCGGCCGGTCCCGCGGGTGACGGCGACAGCGGACGCCGAGGGCGTGCTGGTCGCCTGGGAACCCACTCCGTCGACCGCCGGTCAGCCGCAGTACGTGGTGGTGCGCAGGGTGGGAGGCCCACCACGGACCGCGGGGGACGGGGTGCCGCTGGCGGCGACCCCCGCCGAGGGCGGGTGCCGCCTGGTGGACACCGATGCTCCGGTCAACGTGCCGGTCTACTACGGTGTCGCGGTCCGGCGCGCGGCCGAGATCGAGGGGCCCGTGTCGGACCTCGCCGTCTGCGGCCCGTTACGGTACCGGCCGGAGGTCCGGGCGGCTGTCGTGGAGGCGGCGGACGGTGTGGTGACAGCCCGATGGCAGCTGCCTGCCGAAGCCCGGTCCGTGCGCGTCGTCGACCGGTCCGGTCCCGGGCGGAACCGGACCGTGGCCGCCCACCGGGGCGGCTTCACCGATCGGGAGCTGCCCAACGGCGTCGCCCACCGCTACCTGGTCCAGGTGCTCTACGCCGAGGACGACGGCACGGTGTCGGTGTCCGAAGGCATCTGGCTGACCGCAACCCCGCTCGGTCCGCCCGAGCCGGTTACGGACCTTGTGATCATTGCCGTAGCCGGGGAACGGTCGCTCTTCGAGGCCCGGTTCGAGCCACCGCACGGCGAGGTCAGGCTCTACGCCTTCGACGGCCCGCCGCCCTGGCCCGTGGGGCAGCGCCTGCATCCCCCCGAGCTCGATGCTCAGGGCGTCAGGCTGACGGCCCGTCCGGTCAGCGGCGGTCTGCGCTTTCGGCCGCCGCGGCACAGCAGCGTCGTCCTCGCGGCCACCGTCGCGGGCGACCGGGCGGTGGCCGGTGCCCGCGAGCTGGTGGTGGCGGTCCCGGAGCTGAGTGAGGTGACGGCGGCCCGGGGCCCGGGCGAGGCCGTCATCCACTTCGGCTGGCCGCCGGACGGGACGAGCGAGGTGGAGTTCGCCTGGACCGCCCCCGACGGCGCACCGCGCCGGCACGTTGTCACCCGCCTCGGCTACCTCCACCGGGGCGGGGCACGGCTCCCGGTCGCCGACGGGGCGTCCGTCGAGATCGAAGTGCGCCCGGTCGGCAGGGTGCGTGGCCTGCGTGCGGTGGGCGCACCGCTGCGGCTCGAACTGCCCGCGCGCATCGAGATCGCCTACACGCTCGCCCTCCGAAGGCTGCCGGGACGGTCGTCGGTGCGGGCGGTCTTCACGTCTACCGCCCCCGTGCGGGTACCAGGACTGCTACTCGTCGGCTCGCAGGGCCCTTCCTGGCCGCTCGCCGCCGGCGACGGCGAGACGCTCGCCGAGCTCGGCGCCGTGGAACTGGGCCCCGGCAGGGCGGTCACCCTCACGGCCAGGCTGCCGCGGGGGCACACCTCCTGGCTGCGCTGTTTCGCCGTCGGCGAGGAACCTGGCGAGGAGGCGGTCCTCGTCGACCCGCCGACGAGCCGACTACGGATCGCGGCCGGGCGGGCGGAGCGCAACCGATGGCGATCCTGAACCGCGGCGCGGACACCTGGGTGTGCCCGTCGTGCTTGCGTCGGATCACTCGCGGCGACATCGGACTCCGGTGCGTCCGCCACTGCGGCGGACGCGGTCGGCCCACTGCCGGTCCGCCCCTGTCGACCGGGCTCTGCGATACCTGCGGCCGTACGACCGCACGGCCTCACTGCGGGTGGTGCGACGAGCGGCTGCCCGAGGGATACCTGCGGGACCGCAGTCGCGTCGTGGTCCTCGCCGGCCCGGCGGGCAGCGGACGCAGCACCTTCACCGCCGTCGCGCTGCATGAGCTGCGCCATCGCCTCGGTGCGGAACTGGGCATGGCGCTGCTGCCCTGCGACGACCGTACGGCCACCGACGTACGGCGGTACGAGCAGCCGCTCTACGAGGACGCGCACGTGCTTCCCCCGGCCCTTCCGTCCGGGAGCCCGCGCCCGTTGGTCCACCGCATGAGCCGTCGCGCCGGTCGGCGTGAGCGGGCTCTGACGTTCGTGCTGCTGGACACGGCCCAACGGTGGTTCGCGGGCGGGGAGCCGGCCGAGGGCGAGTTGCGGAGCCTGGCCGGGGCGGACGCGATCGTGCTGCTGCTCGACCCGCAGGATCTGACCGGCGCGGTGCCCCGGCCGGTCGGACGGCCGCCGACAGCGGATTCAGCACAGGTGGTGGAGCGTGTGCTCGACCGACTGCGGACGGCGGGAGCCGGGGCCCCGGACCGTGGCCGGATCGGCATTCCGGTCGCGGTCGCCGTGGCGAAACTCGACCTGGTCGCCCCACAACTGCCGCCCAACTCACCGCTGCATCGCCGACGTTCCCCCGGCCCCGGGTTCGACGCCGTCGACCGTTCGGCGGTGGACGCGGAACTGCGGGCGCTGCTGGCGCTGTGGCAGAGCGACGGCATCGACCGGCGGCTGCGTGAAACCTGCGCGGACTACCAGCTCTTCGCCTTCTCGGCGTTGGGTCGCTCACCCCGTGGCGACGCGGCACCACCCGGCGGACCGAGGCCGCACCGGGTCGAGGACCCGCTGCTGTGGCTGCTGCACCGGTTCGGCCTGCTCGATCGCGCGGGACACAGGAGGTGAGGCGGCCCGAACTGCCGGCGCGTGTGCGCGAGACGGCGGCTAGGCTGCGTCCGAAGGCACAGAAGGCGCGTGAGTGGATCGAGACCGTCCTCAAGGTCCTGGTCATGCCTGTCGTCCTCTTCTGGTTCTGCCTCGCGATGCTTGTGTTCCCAGCGGTGGGTTTCGCCTTCTATTACGTCTGTGGGGTGCTGCCGCGACTGATCTGGCGTCATGTCCGCTCTGTGTGGAAGTTGTCCGAGGGCGGCTCGCCCGAAGTGGCGGTCGCGAGTGACGAGCCGGTCCGGGTCCCGTATCTGCACCGGGCCGGCCCGCGGGTGTTCCCGGCCCTGTGGCAGGACGCACGGGAGGCGTACGCCAAGGAGGCGGCGAGCGCGCTCACGCGCGATTACGAGCTGTTCACGTCGATCGGCCGCCCTCGCAGACGTATCGAGGTCTTCGGAGACCGGTGCATCGGCCTGATCGGGTGTGCCTACCGCGGCTGCTGGCTGCTGGCGATCGTCCTGGCGACGGCTGTGCTGTTCCTGCCGGCGCTGCTGCTCCACCTCCTGGTCTGGACCGTGTTGACGGACTGCTTCCGGCTCTTCTGCGCACTCTGCCGGACGGTCGACCGGGCCGCCCGCGGGCTGACCGGCGCCGCCGGCGTGTGCCCGCACGCCGATTGCGGGCGCGTCGTGGCCCTGCCCGTCAGGATCTGCCCCGGCTGCCGTGCGCGGCACCGGCGCCTCGAACCCGGACGCGACGGCGCCCTGCACCGCGTCTGCCGCTGCGGGATCCGGCTGCCCGCAGCCATCATGTCCGGCGCCCGGCGGCTGGACGCCCGGTGCCCGCACTGCTCCCGCCCCGTGCTGCGGGACGGTCACCGAACCCGTGTAATCCTCGTCGCCGGGGCGCCCGGTTCCGGGCGCAGCGTCCTCGTGCGCAGCGGGCTGGCACAACTGATCCGGCGGGTGCGGTCGCTGCGCGGAAGCGTCGGCGGCGGTGTGCGGGGTGCCGCCGCGACCGGCCTGTTCGGGCTGCGTGGTGGACGCCGTTCCCTCGTCCTGCTCGATCCGCCGGGGCCCGCCTTCGCCGAGCAGTCGCAGTTGGATGCCGTGGACGGTCTCCACCACGCCCACGGCCTGGTGCTGGTGATCGACGGGCCGGCGCTCACCGCCGTACGGCGCGCGTCGACCGACGAGGACCGGGAGCGGATCCTCTCGGTGCCGCAGGCCGCGCAGGAGCCTGGCGAAACCGCCGAACGCGTGCTGCGCAACGTCGCGGCCCTTCCCGCGGGCCGCCGACCGCGGCGCATCGCCGTCGTCCTGACGAAGACGGCCGCGCTCCGCCGTACCTCGGCGGGGGCGGGGCTCGCGGACGGCGACGACGCCGTCCGGCAGTGGCTGGTGGCCGCGGGGGCCGGGAACCTGGTCCGTCTTGTGGAGGCATCCGCGGTCCCCACTCGGTTTCTGGCCGACGACGCGGGAGCGGACGGGGGGACTGATCTCGGCGGACTGCTGCTGTGGACGGCCGGAGTCCCGGCGACTCCCCGGCGGCTCAGGTTCGTCCCACCGCTGCGCCTGCCGCGGCCGGTTCGCATGCGCCGTCCCGCCGCGGCCCGGACCGGACGCGCGCGTTACGCCCTGCTGCTCTCTCACTTCGCCGGCTTGGTGGCCCTCCCGTTGGTGCTCGTCCTGCTGCAGACCTCGGCCCTTCCGGCTACCGCGCTCTTCGGTCTGCCCGCAGCCTATGACCGCTGGGCCGATCCGCTGCCTGGATTCACTCACGATCGTGACCTGACGGAAGTCCACCAGGGCGTCTCGTGGCCCACGTTCAAGGCCAGCTACTCGGCCCCGGTAACCTCACCGGCCGGACCCCGGGCGGGGGCCACCGGACTGTGGTCGACGGCGGGCAGCCCCGGTGCGGGCGAACCAGGGCACTCGGACTGGCTGGAGGTCGACTTCGGCGTCCCGGTCCCGATCTCGCGCGTCGAACTGATGCTCACCGGGGTGGACCCCGACAGACTGGAGATCCGAACACCGGACGCCGCCGGCAAGTGGGTGGCCCGGCCCCTCGAACACGACGCCACCGACCTCACCCCGCATCTGACCCTGGACGAGATCACGGTCGGGGTGACCGCGTCGGCGATCAGGATCGTCGTTCCCGGGACCGACCGGCCCGCCGGGGTGAGCATCGTCACGCTGCGCACCTGGTCGCCCTCCAGCCGACTGCTCCGGCTGCGGCCCAGCGGGTCAGGCCTGCTGCTCACCAGCACGGCGAACCGGGCGGTGACCGTCGATGTCCGCCCGCCTTCGCTGCCACCGGGCTGGCGGGCCGCACCCGCCGGTGCTCCGCCGCACCGGGTCCCCGCGAGGGCCACCGTCTCCGCCGGCCTGCGCCTGACCGCCGAAGCCGACGCGCGCCCCGGTCCGGTGCGGTATGCGGTGCGCATCACCGAGGACGGGCACACGGCCACGGCCGTCTGTGTGGCGTGGCTGACGCCGACGGCCTCGGGGCCACGGGCGCAGCCGATCGTTTGCGACGGCGGCTGAACGCCCACGGCAGGGGCCGCATCGGCCCGTGCGGCAGGCAGGCAGGCGGGCGATGCGAGCGCCGGTGACCGGGGCCCGCCAGCCACCGCATCCGGTCCGCTCAGGCGTCCTGGGCTCGCGCGACGGCCTCCGTGGTGCTCCCGAGTACGTCACCCGCCTGCCGCAGCCACCGCCAGGAGGCCAGCCAGGCCAGAGCGCCCACGACCGCTGCGGGCCACCAGCACACGCCCAGGGCCAGGTAGGCAAGGCTCCAGACAGTTGCCTCGCACGCGCCGTCGTAGCCGTCGCGTGCTTCGAGGAGGGCGGCACGAGAGGACTCCGACAGGTCCAGCAACAGGTCGACCCACGATGTCTCGACGTCCAGACCGCGCAACTCGCGTACCCGGTCCGCGGCGGACCGGAGCCGGTCGCCCGTCCACGTGGGGGTCTTAGGGGCGATCCGCGCGGTTGCCGCCGCGCGTGCCTCCAGCCTGGCGGCCCGCAGGACCTTTCCGCGGCCCCGGCTGCGAAGGGCGTCGTCGCGCAGATCGTCCGGCGACCGCCAGCGCCGCACGCGCCGTTCCCGGACGCGCTCGCTCAGGGGCGCGAGCCACCACGGCCACGCACCTGCGGCCAGTGAGCTCACGACCTGCGCCGACACGGGCACGGCGAACGCGCACGCGGTCACCGCGATCGCGTAGAGCAGCAGGGCTGCCGTGGTGTGCGCCGGGGCGCCGCCCGCCGCACCGAGGTACCGCTCCAGCCTGCGGGCGGCGAGCCCGGCGTCGTACCAGCGGGACTGGCCGAGTCCGGCGACGAGATACGCGACCGCGACGAAGAGGGCGGACGGGAGCAGCCGTCTGAGGAACCAGCGGTCCGGGATACGGCTCTGGAGTGCCAGCAGCAGGCCCATGCCGCTCAGTCCGTCACGAAGCGCATCGCCCGTCCCAGCAGAGCGCATTCCGGGGCGGGCGGCTGATCGCCACCCCCCTCGAAGCGCTGCACGCGTGAGCACGAATGGGCGGGGCACACCCAGCCGGTGACGCGGCGCCCGGTGACCGGCCACTCCTGGGTGCCCATGGGCGTGGTCAGACCGAGGCCGCCGGGGATACCCGCTCCCTCGACGGCCTCGTGCAGGAGCCGGACGGCGGCATACCAGCTCTCCGTGTGCGGCTCACCGGAGGTGACCGCCTCGACCGTCCGCGCCCATTCCGGGCCGCCGAGGTGTTCGTTCAAGGAGACGAACTCGGCGCAGAGGTACTCGACCGCGTCCTCGTAGGCCTGACGCCGTAGGCGCTCCCGTTTGCTCACCTGCCACGCCCCGACGTGAGCACGTAGTGCCTCCTGTGTCCGAACACCGTTGAGAGACAACCTTCTTGAGAGTGTGTCAGAATATGATACGCGCCATGTCCGACTACAAGCGGAACGAGTTGGCAGGGCGGGTGGCGGCCCGGCTCGGCGAGGCGGGGCAGACGCGGGATCTCGAAGGGCTGCTGAGTGAGGACGCCGAAACCGACGCGCTGAGACTACTCGCCGGAGCGGCACCCGCACCTGGCGTGGAGGTGCCCTTCGACCCCCTCCTGCTCGTCTGCTGGACGTACTGGTACCGAGCGAGCGCCGGTGACCGGAACCCGGCGGCGGACCAGGACGCGCTGTTCGCTCTCGCTCTGCGCAGCCTCCTTCGTCCGCTGCTGCCCGATCCGAGCGTGTTGCCGGATCTGCCTCCGGAGATCGCGGAGGTGGAGGCCGATACGTTCTTGCGCCTGTCGGGTTTCGCCTGCATCGTGGGTTCCGTCTGCTGCGCGCTGGCCCTGCGGGCGATGGAGGACGGCGGCGCGGCCGCGGCCACGCCACTGTTCGATCAGGCGCTCGCCTGGCTGCTCGACGCGCTCGTCGTCATGCCCCCTGACCACGAGGGCTTCGGTGACGTCTCCGTCGCACTCGTCGCCGTACGCATGCAGCGCTTCGAGGCGCTGGCCGAGCCCGATTCGCTCACGGCCGCGGCACGGACCGCCGCCAAGGCGTGCGCCCTGGTCCCTGCCAGTCATCCCCGCCAGGGCGGTCAGCTGCCGCTCATGCTCGACGTGGTCGTCCGGGCCGCCGTACTGCTCGGCGAGCCGTCCCCGGACCGGGTCGAGGAGCTGCTGCGTACCTGTGGCATCACACCCGCGCCCGAAACGACCGAAAAGGTCGTGGAGTTGAGAGAACTGTGGCACGCCGCCCGGCACGACCCCGCGGAGCTGCACGCCGTGACCGGACTGCTGCTCTGCACCACGGCCGCCGAGAACGGCGAACTGCCCGCGCTGGCCTGCGCGGCCGTCCGCGTCCGGGCCGCGCTCACCACGCTGCCCCCGGACCACCCGTCCCGCGGCGCGCTGGCCGCTACGCTGCACACAGTCCTCGGCCGGCTCGGGCAGGAAGCCGACGAGGCTTCCGGGCCCGCGGCGCGGGCCCGGGAGCGGATCGAGGCGTCGATCCTGCTGTTCTTCGGCCTGCAGAGCGGGGAGGAAGGTCACCGGGCCGGTGAGATGAACACACTGCTCAACCGGATCCTGGCGCTGACGGAGGAGTTGGCCCTCGACCACGGCCTGCCCGGCCTGCCGGCCGACCTGCACGCCGCCGTCGCCTTCGCGGACTGCCTCGACACCAGGGCCGCCGACGACCCCACGGACCAGCCGCTGGAACGCATCGGCCGGTACCGCAGGGCTTTCGACGCGCTCGCACCTCACGACGCGGGACGCCCCGTGTACGGGGTGGTCCTGGCGGCCTCGGCCCGGAGCTGCGCGGAGATCATGGCGGACCACTCACCGCGGGAGGCGGCTCAATTGGGTGCGCTCGCCACCGCGGTCACCGCGAAAGTGGCGGCCTGCCCACCGACCGGCTTCGAACCCCTCTCCTGGCTCCGGGCCGGGCGGGTGACCGAGGCGGCGGTGGGCGCGCTGTGCACACTGACGGAGCCGGTGTGGTCGGCGGAGGCGGAGCACGCGCTGGACGTCATGGGCTGCGAGGCGCTGCGCGCGCTGGCCACGTTGCTCACGGAGGCCGCGGCCTCGATGAGGCAGGAGGTGGGAGGCGACCTCGCCGGAATCAGCGCGATGGTCAACCTCGTGGGACCGGAGGGCGGCGAGCAGCCCGCCGTCGACTCGACGGTCCGGGACCTCCGGACCGCACTCGACCGGCTGGGCTGGGACAAGGACCTGCGCGAGGCCGGGGGCGACCTCCTGAGCGCGAGGCTGAGCGTGGTCGACGCGGACGATGTGGATGTGCGGACCCTCACGGAGGCGGTAGGACTGCTGCGGCAGATCTACGAGCAGTCGGATCGGCCTTCGGCGGCAGTGGCCACCCGGCTGCCCGAACTGCTCACGCTGCTGGGCACGGTGACCAGCGATCCGAACCTCATCATGGAAGCGGCCGCCATTCAGGAGGACATGACGGATTCCGGGCGGGACAGTGAGCCGGCGAGCGCGGAGGAGTCCTTCAGGGCCGCGCACCTCACGGCGTTGAACGGAGTCATCGGCTATGTCCTCACCCACGATCAGGACCAGTTGCGACATGTCCGGGAGCTGCTTTCGGACCTCATCGAGCTGGGCGAACAGGCCGACGCTTGCCAGGAGCCCGGCGTGGGCCGGCATCGTCTCCACGCCGAGAGCATGAGGGACCTGATCGGACTGGTCGGCCCGGGCGGCGGTCCCGCGGCCGGTACCACGGACGAGGAGGTCGAGCAGTGCCGCCGCAGCTTCGCCGCGGCTCCTCCGGGGAAGCACAGGGGATTTGCGGGAACGACGCTGGTCAGAGCGCTGCTCCAGCGGTCCATGGCCGTGCGCGGCGACGACTCGGACCGTGGCACCCGGCTTGTCGACGAGGCCGACTCCGTCATCGAGACGATCACAGGGGAAGTGGAGGCGAACATGATCGCGCTGATGCGCGTCATGAGCGCCCTGCAGCGCGTTCGACCAGGCGACCCGATCGACCTCGGTGATCTTCCGCCGGTAGCCGATGCCGGTCGGAAAGGCTCCGGGACGATGGCCGGCCTGATGGAGGACGTGATGTCCCCCCTGCTGGGCTCCTTCCGTACCGAGGACCGGCTGGAGCGGAACATCGACGTACTGCGCAGTCCGCTGCACTCGGTCTGGATGCGCGCCCACGCCGGCATCGCCGCCGCGGTGAGGTGCGCCGACATCGCCACCTCGGACGTCGATCTCGCCCTGTCGCTGGGAGCGGAGACCGTGGGTCTGCTGGAACGGGTGACCGACCGGGGCGGTCCGCAGTCCGCCGCCGAACACGGCCTCCTCGGTTTCGACGGCGATGTACGCGGACTCACTGCGATGATCGCGGTCAATCTCGTACACAGCCGCAACACAACTCACCTGGAAGCGCTGGGGAGGCGACTGCGGGCGGCGGCGGAGCGCGCCGGTCGCGGCGACGCGGACGACGGTGACAGCAGGGGCGAGGGCGGGAGCGGGCACGACAGTGAGGGCAGGGAGGACGATGACGCCCTCCTGGCGGGGCTTCCGGCCGGGAAACTCATCCGTGCCGTCCGCGGCCCCCGGATCGACGCGGCCGTCGCGCTGCACGAACGCGGCCGCGGCCTTCTGCTCGCCCGCCGGCTCGAATCCCGTACGGACCTCGGCGCACTCGCCGAGGCGCATCCCGGCCTCGCCTCCCGGTTCACCCGGCTGACCGCGCAGTTGGAGGAGGGTGGTGGCAGGGGTGCCGGCCGGGCCCGTCTGGCGGGTCGGCAGGCCTCGGCGGAACTGGACCGGCTCATCGAGCGGATCCGGACGGAACCCGGGTTCGAGGACTTCCTGGGACCACTCCCGCCGGACCGCCTGCGTGAACTCACGGCCGAGGGGCCGGTCGTCGCCCTCAACCACGCGCGCGGCCTGTCGTGCATCGCCTTCGTCGTCACCCCCCGAGGGGCGACCGCGCTGCTTCTCGACGTCATGGCGCAGGAGGTCACCGACGCTGCAGAGCAGTTCCGTGCGGCGATCGAGTCGGTCTACGCCCGGGGCAGCCGACGGCTGCCACCGTCAGAGCTGATCGCGGCCCGGGAAACGATCCACCGCCTCCTCGGATGGACCTGGCACTCCGTGGTGGAACCCGTACTCGACGTCCTGCGTCGTGACGGGGCCGCGGGGCCCGACGACGCCGGCCTGCCGCGTATCTGGTGGGTGCCGACCGGGCCGTTCACAGCGCTTCCGCTGCACGCGGCCCAGTGCCTTTCCGGAGACTGTGAGAACGGCCGTTGCGGCAGCGCGCTCGACACGGTGGTGTCCTCCTACATCCCGGGATTCCAGACCCTGGCCCACGCACGTTCCCGGGCCGCCCGACGCCACGGCTCCGGGGCGGAGCACGCACTGATCGTCGCGGAATCGGACGAGGTGCTGCCGGGCTCCGAGGCCGCCGCGCGCCTCACGGCGGACGCGTTCGACCGTTCGGACCTGCTCATCGGGGAAGCTGCCACCCGCGAGGGCGTCCTTGCCGCTCTGGAGAGTGCGCAGTGGGTGCAGTTCGGCTGTCACGCCCACAGCCCGCCCGAGGAGCCGACAGGCAGCTGGATCCAGTTGCCGTCCGGAGAGGAGCTGTCGGTGGTGGACATCTGCCGGATCAGGCCCGTGTCCACCCGGCTCGCCGTGCTCACCGCCTGCGGCACGGCGCGTACCTCGACACGGCTCACCGACGAGGCCGTGCAGGTCTCCAGCGCGTTTCTACTGGCCGGATACCCCGAGGCCGTCGGCACCCTGTGGGAGGTGGAGAGCACCCGGATCGGCGCGTTCTTACGCGCCTTCTACGGCCGGGCGCCGGCAGAAGGGCGGACGGCCGCCCGCGCGGTGCACCACGCGGTCAGGGAACTGCGGGACCTCGCGCCGGACCGTCCGTACGAGTGGGCCGCATACATCCATGCGGGTGCCTGAGCGCTGAAGGCCGCCGGTCGCCCGGTGCGAGGCCCGCGCATGCCTGTGGCACAACGGGCGCGGTCGGCACCGGCGGACAGCTCAGTCCTGCCCGTTGCCGTCCTCGAAGAGGCGTACGGTGCCGAGAATCTGGCGGATCGTGGCGTCGGAGACCTCGTCCGGGACGCCGTGGGCACCGACGTAGGTCCACGAGACGAACCTGCCCTCCGCGTTCTTGAAGGCGAACGTGACCGCCTTCCCGTCGCTGTCGCACTTGCCCTTCTTCGGTGACCCGGACGAGGTGACCGTGACGAGGCTGCCCTCGACGCCGCTCTTCGTGCGGAACGACTCGGGCTCACCGACCGTCAGGCGCGAGCGGTCGGGCTGGGTGTAGAGGCCGTAGACCCAGGTCTCGGCCGTGTTCTCGGCGGCCTCGGCCGCGCTCTTGGCGCCCTGCTCGCCGGTGGTGCCGACCGAGGCGAGCGAGAACTCCTCGGGGGTGCCGTCCTTGTCATCGTCGGACGTGCACCACTTCTCCTTGAGGACGGCCGGGGCCATCATCCCGACCAGCGGCTTCTCCTGGGGATCGTCGTTCTCCGTGACGTAGCTCACCCAGTTCGCGGACTGGCGCTGCCAGGAGGCGGGCACGTCGAAGGTGATGCCGCGCTTGGCGTTGACCACGGTGTTCCAGCCGGGGACGAGCGGGCCCGAGCCGCCGCCTCCGGCGCCCCGGTCCGTGTCGTCGGCGCTCGCGGACGCGCTCGAGGTGGGCGTCGGCTGCGGACCGGCCTCGTCGTTCCCGCCGTCGCGGAGGACCAGGTAGCCCACGGCCGCGCAGGCCACGACGATCGCGGCGGAAGTGGCGACCACGGCGGTCGTGGTCCGGTTGCGGCGGGGGCGGGGCGGTTCGGGGGCGCCCATGCCCATCGTGGGCGCGGCGTGCCGGCCGGCGGTGTACCGGTCGGGCTGCGCCGGGGGCGAAGGGGGCTGCGCGCCCTGCGCATGGGGCTGGTCGGGGCGCGACGACTGCTCTCCTGGCCACATGGGGGCGAGCCTAATCGCGGGCCGGGCCGGGCCCGGAAGCGGGCTGACACAGGAGAGGCACCGGAGGTCGACCCGGATCGGGCCGGCGGGGAGGTGTGACCGCCGGTGCCTCTCGTGTCCCTGACCGGCCCGGCCGGCCGGGCGCGTGGGGTCCATGGGACACGGAACCCTCGGCCGGCCGGACCGGAGTCGGGAGAAACCTAACAGTGTTGCAATACCTTGCGTAAGTCCTTGCAGGAAGAAATCTGCGGTATTTCGCGGATGTGAGCGGGGGATGTCCAAAGGGTTGACCGGAACCTGTCGGGCTCGTACGGTCTCGCTGCGGCAAGGTTTGCATTCTTGCAGCAAGAACATTCAGGAGCCTTGAGGGCAGGGCGCGTTGCCGTATGGGCTGAGCGAACCGGGTCGTCCGACCCGGCCCCCGAACCGTCACCCGCAGAAATTTCCCCCACAGCAGGAGGAAAACATGGCCAGCAGACCCCTGTCTGCCGCGCTCGCCCTCGTCGCGGGAGCCGCCGTCCTCGTGGTCCCCGCCACGACGGCCTCGGCATCCGCCCCCGGTACCAAGGACGTCACCGCCGTCCTCTTCGAGTGGAAGTTCGACTCCGTCGCCAAGGCGTGCACGGACACCCTCGGCCCGGCCGGCTACGGCTTCGTCCAGGTCTCGCCCCCGCAGGAGCACATCCAGGGCGGCCAGTGGTGGACCTCGTACCAGCCGGTCAGCTACAAGATCGCCGGCCGGCTCGGCGACCGCGCCTCCTTCGCCCACATGGTCAACACCTGCCACAGCGCGGGTGTGAAGGTCGTCGCGGACTCGGTCATCAACCACATGTCCGCCGGCTCCGGCACCGGCACGGGCGGGTCGTCGTACACCAAGTACAACTACCCCGGCCTGTACTCGGTCAACGACATGAACGACTGCCAGTCGCAGATCAACAACTACGGCGACCGCGGCAACGTGCAGAACTGCGAGCTGGTCGGCCTCGCCGACCTGGACACCGGCGAGGACTACGTACGCGGCAGGATCGCCGGTTACCTCAACGACCTGCTCTCGCTCGGCGTCGACGGCTTCCGCATCGACGCGGCCAAGCACATGCCCGCCGGGGACCTCGCCAACATCAAGTCCCGGCTGACGAATCCGAACGTCTACTGGAAGCAGGAGGCGATCTACGGCGCCGGCGAGGCCGTCTCGCCCGACGAGTACGCCGGGAACGGCGACGTCCAGGAGTTCCGCTACGCCCGCGGCCTGAAGCAGGTCTTCAGGTACGAGAACCTCGCCTACCTCAAGAACTTCGGCGAGGGCTGGGGCTTCATGCCCTCCTCCAGGGCCGGGGTGTTCGTCGACAACCACGACACCGAGCGCAACGGCGAGACGCTGAACTACAAGGACGGCGCCGACTACACGCTCGCCAGCGTGTTCATGCTCGCCTGGCCCTACGGCTCGCCCGACGTCCACTCCGGCTACGAGTGGTCCGACAAGGACGCCGGCCCGCCGAACGGCGGCACCGTGAACTCCTGCTACACCGACGGCTGGAAGTGCCAGCACGCCTGGCGCGAGATCTCCTCCATGGTCGGCTTCCGCAACACCGCGCGCGGTGAGGCCGTCGTCGACTGGTGGGACAACGGCGGCGACCGGATCGCGTTCGGCCGCGGCTCCAAGGCGTACGTCGCGATCAACCACGAGGGCTCCTCGCTGACCCGGACGTTCCAGACCTCGCTGCCCGCCGGCGACTACTGCGACATCCAGTCCGGCAAGGGCGTCACGGTCAACGGCTCCGGCCAGTTCACCGCGACCCTCGCCGCCGACACCGCCCTGGCCCTGCACACCGGCGCCCGCACCTGCGGCGGCTCCACCGACCCCGGAACCGACCCCGGCACGGACCCCGGCACCGAGACCGGTACCGCTGGCGCCTCCTTCGGCGTCAACGCCACCACCCAGCTCGGCCAGAACATCTACGTCACCGGCAACCAGTCCGCCCTCGGCAACTGGAACCCCGGCAACGCGCTGAAGCTCGACCCGGCGACGTACCCGGTCTGGAAGCTCGACGTGAACCTGCCCGCCGGCACCACGTTCGAGTACAAGTACATCCGCAAGGACGCGAACGGCAACGTCACCTGGGAGAGCGGCGCCAACCGCACGGCCACGGTGCCCTCCTCCGGCAGGATCACGCTGACCTCGGACGTCTGGCGCGGCTGACCCCCGCGCCCAGCGGCTGCCCCCCCGAGCCACCCACCCGCCGGGCGGGCCGTCCCCCAGCGGCCCGCCCGGCCCCGCACACCCCCGTACCCCTGCTAGGAGAGTCCGAGTGAAACGTCCGTACCCGCGCGTGCCCGCACGCAGAACGGCGACCGCCGTCGTCGCGGCCGCCCTGTGCGCGGCCCTGGTGCCCGCGCTGCCCGCCGCCGCGGCCCGGCCGCCCGCCGCGCCCTCGGACGCCAAGCTGGCCGCCCAGGCCACCCGGCACGACCTGACCCGCGAGCAGTTCTACTTCGTCATGCCGGACCGGTTCGCCAACGGCGACCGGGGCAACGACCGGGGCGGGCTGACCGGCTCCCGCCTCGAGACCGGCTACGACCCCACCGACAAGGGCTTCTACCAGGGCGGCGACCTCAAGGGGCTCACCGACCGGCTCGACTACATCAAGGGGCTCGGCACCACCGCCATCTGGCTCGCGCCGATCTTCGAGAACCGGCCCGTCCAGGGCACCGGCAAGGACGCCTCGGCCGGCTACCACGGCTACTGGATCACCGACTTCACCCGGGTCGACCCGCACTTCGGCACCAACGCCGACCTCACGAAGCTGATCGACAAGGCCCACCGCAAGGGCATGAAGGTCTTCTTCGACGTCATCACCAACCACACCGCCGACACCGTCGACTACGCCGAGAAGACCTACGGCTACCGGTCCAAGGGCGCCTACCCCTACCTCGACCGCGACGGCCGCCCCTTCGACGACGCGGCCGGCATGGCGAAGGTGGACGCCGACTCCTTCCCGTACAAGCCGGTGAGCGGCGGCGGCAAGACGCCGTCCTGGCTCAACGACCCGACGATGTACCACAACCGGGGCGACTCCACCTACGCCGGCGAGTCCACCACGTACGGCGACTTCTCCGGGCTCGACGACCTGTGGACCGAACGGCCCGAGGTCGTCGCCGGCATGGAGAAGATCTACGAGAAGTGGGTCCGGGACTTCGACATCGACGGGTTCCGCGTCGACACCGTCAAGCACGTCGACATGGACTTCTGGACCCAGTGGGCCACCGCGCTCGACGCGTACGCGGCCAAGCGCGGCCGCAAGGACTTCTTCATGTTCGGCGAGGTCTACTCCTCGGACACCTCCGTCACCGCGCCCTACGTCACCCGGGGCCGGCTCGACGCCACGCTGGACTTCCCGTTCCAGGAGGCGGCCCGCCAGTTCGCCTCGCAGGGCGCCCCGGCCTCGAAGCTCGCCGCCGTCTTCGGCGACGACTACCGCTACACCACCGACAAGGCCAACGCCTACGAGCAGGTCACCTTCCTCGGCAACCACGACATGGGCCGCTTCGGGACCTTCCTCAAGCAGGACAACCCGAAGGCCGGCGACGCGGAGCTGGTCGAGCGCGCGAAGCTGGCCAACGAGCTGATGTTCCTCGGCCGGGGCAACCCCGTCGTCTACTACGGCGACGAGCAGGGCTTCACCGGCGCCGGCGGCGACAAGGACGCCCGCCAGACGATGTTCGCCTCCCGGACCGCCGACTACCTCGACGACGACGAGCTGGGCACCGACCGCACCCACGCCTCCGACGCCTACGACCCCGGACACCCGCTCTACCGGAACATCGCCGCCCTCTCGAAGCTGACCCGCGAGAACCCGGCACTGCGCGACGGAGTGCAGACCGAGCGGTACGCCGAGGGCTCCGTGTACGCCTTCTCCCGTACGGACGCCGAGCGCGGCAGGGAGTACGTCGTCGCCGTCAACAACGGCACCTCCGCCACGACCGTCGACGTGCCCACCGAGTCCGCCCGGATGGACTTCCGCACCCTGTACGGCGGCTCCGGCACCGTCCGCAGCGGCGCCGACAAGAAGATCACCGTCACCGTCCCGGCCCTGTCGAGCATCGTGCTGCGCGCCGGGAAGTCCCTCGCCGCCCCCGCGACCAGGCCCTCCGTCACGCTGAAGGCCCCGGCCGCCGGCGCCACCGGCACCGTCGAGCTCACCGCCGACGTGGACGGCGGCTCCCTCAACCGGGTCGTCTTCGCCGCCCAGACCGGCAACGGCAAGTGGAGCGTCCTCGGCACCGCCGACCACGCCCCGTACAAGGTCACCCAGGTCATCGGCGACGACACCGCCGCCGGAACCCCGCTGCGCTACAAGGCCGTCGTCGTCGACCGCACCGGCCGCACCGCGAGCGCCACCGCCTCGACCACCGCGGGCAAGGCACCCGCCCCCGCCAAGCCCGTCGCCGTCGAACGCGACTACGCCGTCGTCCACTACAAGAGCGCCGACGGCGACTACGACGGCCTGCGGCTCAGGTCCGGCGACACCACCGCGGCCTTCACCGGCCGCGACGCCTACGGCGCGTTCGCCTGGGTCAAGGTGCCCGAGGGCGCCGCCACCGTCGCCTACACCGTCGAGAAGGACGGCACCGCGGACGGGCCCGAGCGCACCATCGACCTCGCGAAGACCGGCCAGGTGTGGATCACCCGGGGCGAGGACGGCCAGCGCGACACCGCACCCGACGGCGCCTACCCGGCCCCGGACACCACCAAGGCCGTCCTGCACTACTACCGGGCCGACGGCGACTACGACGGCTGGGGCCTGCACACCTGGACCGGCGCCAAGGCGCCCACCGACTGGGCCAAGCCGCTCCAGCCCGTCAAGAAGGACGCCTCCGGCCTCACCTTCGAGGTCCCGCTCGTGGACGGCGCCACCTCGCTCAGCTACATCCTGCACCGCGGCGACGAGAAGGACCTGCCCAGCGACCAGTCCCTGGACCTGGCGACCCACGGCCACGAGGTGTGGCTGCTCGGCGCCACCCCCGGCTACCTCCTCCCGCAGGCCGGCGGCATCCCCGCACCCGACCTCACCAAGGCCGAGGCGCAGTGGATCGACGCCGACACCGTCGTCTGGAAGGTGAAGGCCACCGAGGCCACCAGCCAGCAGCTCGTCTACGCCAAGAAGGGCGGCATCTCCGTCGTCGACGGCGCCCTCAGCGACGAGGGCCGGTGGCTGCGCCTCACCCCGTCCGCGCTGACCGACGCCCAGAAGGCGAAGTACCCGCACCTCAAGGACTACCCCGCCTTCACCGTCGACGCCCGTGACCGCGACCGCGTCCGCGAGGCGCTGCGCGGCCAGCTCATCGCCACCCAGCGCGCCGCCAACGGCGCCCTCCTCGCCGCCACCGGCGTCCAGAGCGCCGGAGTGCTCGACGACCTCTACGGCGAGAAGGCGAGCCGCGCCGCACTCGGCCCGGTCTTCCACCGCGGCACCCCCACCCTCTCGGTGTGGGCGCCCACCGCCCGTACCGTCGCCCTCGAACTCGACGGGAAGACCGTCCCCATGCGGCGCGACGACCGCACCGGCGTCTGGTCCGTCACCGGAAAGAAGAACTGGAAGGGCAAGCCCTACCGGTACGTCGTGAACGTCTGGGCGCCCACCGTCCAGAAGCTCGTCACCAACAAGGTCACCGACCCCTACTCCACCGCCCTCACCACCGACTCCGCCCGCAGCCTCGTCGTCGACCTGGAGGACCGAAAGCTCGCCCCCAAGGGCTGGGACACCCTCCGCAAACCCGCCGCCGTGCCGCTGCGCGACGCGCAGATCCAGGAGCTCCAGATCCGCGACTTCTCCATCGCGGACCCCACCTCGAAGCACCCCGGTGAGTACCTGGCGTTCACCGACACCCGCTCCGACGGGATGAAGCACCTCAAGCAGCTCGCGGACTCCGGCACCGGCTACGTCCACCTGCTGCCCGCCTTCGACATCGGCACCATTCCCGAGAAGAAGAAGGACCAGCGGAAGCCGGCCTGCGACCTGTCCGTCTACGCACCCGACTCCGCCGAACAGCAGGCCTGCGTCGCGAAGGCCGCCGCCAAGGACGCCTTCAACTGGGGCTACGACCCGCTGCACTACACCGTCCCCGAGGGCAGCTACGCCTCCGACCCGGACGGCACGAAGCGCACCGTCGAATTCCGGCAGATGGTCCAGGGGATCAACAAGGCCGGACTGCGCACCGTCATGGACGTCGTCTACAACCACACCGTCGCCTCTGGCCAGGACGACAAGTCCGTCCTCGACCGGATCGTGCCCGGCTACTACCAGCGGCTCCTGGAGGACGGCACCGTCGCCACCTCCACCTGCTGCGCCAACACCGCCCCCGAGAACACCATGATGGGCAAGCTCGTCGTGGACTCGGTCGTCACCTGGGCCAAGGAGTACAAGGTCGACGGCTTCCGCTTCGACCTGATGGGCCACCACCCCAAGGCCAACATCCTCGCCGTCCGCAAGGCGCTCGACGCGCTCACCCCCGCCAGGGACGGCGTGGACGGCAAGAAGATCATCCTGTACGGCGAGGGCTGGAACTTCGGCGAGATCGCCGACGACGCCCGCTTCGTCCAGGCCACCCAGAAGAACATGGCCGGCACCGGCATCGCCACCTTCTCCGACCGGGCCCGCGACGCCGTGCGCGGCGGCTCCCCGTTCGACGAGGACCCCGGCGTGCAGGGCTTCGCCACCGGCCTCTACACCGACCCCAACACCTCCACCGCCAACGGCTCGAAGGCCGAGCAGAAGGCCCGCCTGCTGCACTACCAGGACCTGATCAAGGTCGGCCTCACCGGCAACCTCGCCGACTACACCTTCACCGACAGCTCCGGGAAGACCGTCAAGGGCTCCGGCGTCGACTACAACGGGGCCCCGGCCGGCTACGCCGCCGAACCCGGCGACGCCCTCGCCTACGCCGACGCCCACGACAACGAGACCCTGTACGACGCCCTCGCCTACAAGCTCCCGGCGGACACCACCGCCGCCGACCGGGCCCGCATGCAGGTCCTCGCCATGGCGACCGCCACCCTCTCGCAGGGCCCCGCGCTCTCCCAGGCCGGCACCGACCTGCTGCGCTCCAAGTCGCTGGACCGCAACTCCTACGACAGCGGCGACTGGTTCAACGCCCTGCACTGGGACTGCCGGGCCGGCAACGGCTTCGGACGCGGACTGCCCCCGGCCGCGGACAACGAGGCCAAGTGGCCGTACGCCGCACCGCTGCTGACCAACCCGAGGATCACCCCCAGCTGCGCGCAGATCAACGGCACCGCGGCCGCCTACCGGGACCTGCTCACCATCCGCGGCACCGAGAAGGACTTCGGCCTCTCCTCCGCCGCCCAGGTGCAGTCCCGGCTCTCCTTCCCGCTCTCCGGCAAGGACGAGACCCCCGGCGTGATCACCATGCGCCTCGGTGACCTGGTCGTCGTCTTCAACGCCGCACCCGGCACCACCACCCAGAAGATCGCCGCACTGGCCGGCCAGAAGTACACCCTGCACCCCGTCCAGGCGAAGGGCGCGGATTCTACCGTCAAGCGCTCCTCGTACGAGCGGAGTTCGGGAAGCTTCACCGTTCCGGGACGCACAGTGGCGGTATTCACCCTGCGCTGACCGATATCAGGACTACCGTATGGGGCAGCCGTCCAGGGGGTGCCGCACCTCGCACCCCCTGGGCACGCCTCCCACTCCACCCGGCCGGTCCCGGCCCCCGGCGCACGACCCGGCGTCCCTCCTCGCCGGACCGCGCGGACGCGGGGGCCGGGACCGGCCGACCCACCTGTGCAGCGACGGTGACGATGGTCAGCAACATCCCCGAGGAGACCACCAGCTTTGTCGGACGGACGGCCGAGCTGACCGGTCTCGAACACGCCCTCGCCACCGGCCGGCTGACCACCCTCACCGGCACCGGAGGAGTCGGCAAGACCCGGCTCGCCCTGCGCGCCGCCCGCCGCGCCGCGACCTCCTACCGCGACGGCGTGTGGTGGGCCGACCTCGCCCCCCTGCACGACGACGAACTGCTCCTCGCCACCGTCTCCGACGCGGTCGGCCTCAGCGACCACACCCTGCGCAACCCCATGGACGTGCTGTGCGAATGGCTCGCCGACAAGCAGCTCCTGCTCGTCCTGGACTCCTGCGAACACCTGCGCCCCGCCTGCGCCCACCTCCTCGGCGAGATCCTCACCACCTCGCCCGGCCTCACCGTCCTGGCCACCAGCCGCCAGCCCCTCGACCTGCGCGGCGAACAGCTCGTCGAGGTCGACCCGCTGCCCGTGGACGGCGCCGCCGACGCCCTCACCCTCTTCCGGGAACGGGCCACGGCCGCCGCCCCCGCCACCCCGTTCCGCGAACCCGGCACCGCCGAGGCCGCCGCCGACATCTGCCGCCGCCTCGAAGGCATCCCGCTCGCCATCGAACTCGCCGCCGCCGCGGTCGGCCGGCAGAGCGTCCAGGAGATCGCCCACCGCCTCGGTTCCCGCCTCGACGTCTTCGCCGACGCGAGCCTGCGCCCCGTCCGCCACCGCACCCTGCGCACCACCATCGGCTGGTCCCACGAACTGTGCACCCCGCTGGAACGGCTGCTGTGGGCCCGGCTGACCGTCCTGCGCGGCGACTTCGACGAGGCCACCGCCGTCGCCGTCTGCGCCGGCGGCCCGCTCGGCGAGGACGGCGTGCGCACCGCCCTGCGCGGCCTGACCGCCAAGTCCGTCATCACCCGCGACGGCACCCGCCACCGCATGCTCGACACACTGCGCGAGTACGGCCGGATGTGGCTCGCCGAACTCGGCGAGGAACGCTCCGCCGCCGACCGGCACGCCGCCTGCTTCCTCCGCCTCGCCCGCAACGCCCACGCGGGCTGGACCGGCGACGACCAGATCCTCTGGTACCACCGCATCGCCGACGCGCACGCCGACCTGTGCGCCGCCCTCGACCACCTCCTCGCCCACGACCCGGCCGCCGCCCAGGAGATGGCCGGCCGCATCGGCTTCTTCTGGTGCTGCTGCGGCCATCTGCCGCAGACCCGCGGCTACGCCCAGCGCGCCCTGGACTCCGGACCGGCCGGCGGCCCCCACCGCACCCGCGTCCTGTGGGTCCTCGGCATCTGCGTCCTGCTCCAGGGCGACTACCCGGCCGCCGAACGGATCGGCGAGGAGTGCGTACGGTCGGCCGCGGCGGACGGCACCGACGAGGGCGTCCTCGCCGCCGCCTATCTGCGCGGGCTCACCCATCTGATGACCGGCGAGCCCGAGAAGGGGCTGCGTGAGGCCCAGCGGGTGCTGCACGCCACCGGCTCCGGCAGCCGGCTCGAAGCCGCCTACCGGCTGCGCTGCCACCTCATCACCGTCTTCGCCCTCACCGGACTCGGCCGGCTGGAGGAGGCGGCGTCGGCCGCCGTCGTGCTGCGCGCCGCCTGCGAGGCCCAGGACGAGTGCTGGACCCGCTCCTACGTGGACTACCAACTGGCCCTGATCGCCCTGCTCCAGGGCCGCGCCGCCCCCGCCGCCGCGCACGCGCGGGCCATGCTCGCCGGCAAGCACCGGCTCCGCGACCGCTTCGGCATCGCCCTCGGCCTGGACGTACTGGCCGCCGCCATCGCCGCCCAGGGCGAAGGGGCCAGGGCCGCCCGGGTCTACGGCACCGGACAGGTCTACTGGCGCATGGTCGGCCACCCCCAGCGCGGCACCCCCGAACTGGGCCCGGTCCGCGAGGCCTGCGAGCGGCGCGCCCGCGAGGCCGTGGGCGACGCGGCCTACCGGCGCGCCTTCGAACAGGGCCGCTCCGACAGCGCGGAGGCGGGCCTGGCCCTCGCCCTGCACGGAGAACTGCTGACGTAGCAGCCGGTGCCGCAGTGCCGGTGGGGCGGCCCCCGCGCCCACATGGTGGAGCCCTGTTGTGCGCGCTCGCGGGTACGGGGAAGGCTGGCCGGCGTCCGTCCACCGCCCGACCGCCCTGGAGACCGCCATGCCGCAGATCACCGTCGACTACTCCGCCGAACTCGACGAGGTCTTCGACCGCCCCGCCTTCGCCCTCGCCCTGCACCCGCTGGTCGCCGAGACCGTCGACACCAAGGTCGCCGCCTGCAAGACCCGCTTCCGCCGGACCGCGGAGACCGTGGTGGCGGACGCCCCGGCCGGCGATGTGCTCGTCCATGTCGACATCTCGCTGCTGCCCGGCCGCACTCCGGAGATCAAGGCCCGGCTCACCGCAGCCGTCCTGGAACTGCTGACCGGCCACCTCCGCGCCGTCGCGGGCCCGGCCCTGCACCTGTCGGCCGAGGCCCGCGACCTGGACGCCTCCTACCGCAAGGCCTGACCGCACGGGGACCGGCCCCGCCGCGCCGCGCGGTCCGGGGCCGTTACGGCAGCCGCTGGGCCGGGACCGCCGGGACGGCCGGGGCCAGGGCGGAGAGCCGGCTCAGCAGGTCGCCGAAGGGGCCGTCCGCCGGCTCCTCCGCCAGCACCCGCAGCACGATGCCCGCCATCTCCTCGTCGTACGCCGCGCTCACGGCGGCCAGCGCGGCGAAGTCGTGCACGAGTTGCAGCTCCAGCTCCGCCCGGGGCACCCGCCGGCCGTCCAGCCAGAGCAGCGCCGTGGACTCGGCGAGCGACACCCAGGAACGGACGACCAGCTCCAGCCGGGCCGGCGGAGCGGCCACGTCCAGATGGGCCAGGATCTGCGCGCAGGCCGCCTGGCGCACCCCGTCGATCATGGCGTTCGCCGTGGAGGAGCCCACGGCCGGGCCGCCCCGCATCAGCGCCGCGAAACCGGGCCCGTGCTCCTCCACGAAGTCGAAGAACCGGCCCATCACCCGCAGCAGGCGGGCGCCCAGCGGCCCTTCGCGCGGCTCCAGGAACCTGGCCGCCAGCTCGTCGGCCGCCCGGCCCAGCGCCGCCTCGTACAGGCTCTGCTTGCCCGGGAAGTAGTGGTAGACCAGCGGCCGGGAGATGCCGGCGGCCGCCGCGATCTCGTCGATCGACACCTCGTCGGGCGAGCGGCGGCTGAACAACTCCAGCGCGACGCCGATCAGCTGCTGCCTGCGCTCCTCGACGCCCATCCTGCGCCGCACCCCGGTCGTCATGCCCCCAGCGTACCGACCGGTGGGTCCGGCGCGGCGAACCGGGCCCCTCGCTCCCCGGGCGAACGGACCGGCCCGGACCTGCGGTTCAGTGCAGCGCGTCCACCCGGCCGCCGTCCTCCAGCCGGCCGTGCAGCCGGGGCCGGTCGCCCTCCTCGGCGGGCACCGCGAGCAGCCGCCCCCGCACCTCGCCCGTCACCCCGCCCGAGGTGGACAGCGACGCGAACTCCTCGCTGCCCGCCGCCAGTACGTACCACCGGCCGCCCGGCGACTGCCACAGCACGCCCGCCAGGACGCGCGGGGCGCGCACCCCGCAGGCGGGGGAGTCCTCGGCGCGGGCCGCCACCGTGCCCGGAACCGGGGCCCGTTCGGACGGGTCCTGGAACTGGGCGACGACCCGGCTGCCCGCGCCCCGCCAGGTCTCCGCGCGGGTGCACAGCCAGCGCGCCGTGCCACCGTCCTCGGGCAGCGGCTGCCGGGCGTACGTCCAGGCGTTGACCGCGCGCACGCCGTGCGACCGGGCCTCCCGGAGCAGGCACGCGGCGCGCGCCCAGCTCTCCCGCGCGGCCCGCCCGGTGACGTCGTGCGGCGCGCCGGGGGCGCCCGAGGTCAGCCGGGCCGGGGCCGGTTCGCCCAGGTCCGTGACCAGCCGCACCGGCGCGCCCGCGGGTCCGGTCAGTTCGACGGCCTCCCAGGACCGGCAGCCGGTCGCCGCGGCCGGGTCGGCCAGCGCGCCCGTCACCCCGTCCGGGGAGCGCGGCACCGCCCGCGCCGCCCTCTCCGGCGCCAGCAGGTCCCGCACCCGGACCGCCCGCACCCAGGGTGCCGTCAGATAGCGCACCCCGTCGTCGGTACGGGCCACCACCAGGGCGCCCGACGACGCCGCGTCGGCCCCGTCCACGCGGGCGAAGTCGAGGGCGGCGCCCCGGCCCCGGCCGGCGTCGCCCGGCTCGGCGTACCGCACGACGCGCAGCCCGTCGTGGAACAGCACCACCGCGGAGCCGCCCACCTCGCCCGCGTACAGCAGTTGCGGCGGCCCCATCGGCGGGCCCACCGGGGTGCCCGGCGTCGCCGACGTGCGCACCCCGGCGCCCGGCCCGGCCCACGTCCGCAGGGCCCGCCGCAGCAGCCGGGCGTCCCCGGTGCGGGCGCCGCGCGCGGGCCAGACGGTGAAGTCCCGGCGCGGCGCCCGCTGCCAGTACCCCGCCGGTACGCGGCGCAGCGCGGCCGGGTCCAGAGCCGCTTCGGCCGCCGGATTGCGCGCGTACGGCGGGGCGGACGGCGCGCGGTGCCCCCAGCCGCCGCCGGGCAGCCCGACGAGCGCCCCGCACACCAGCAGCGCGGCGACGGCCGCGCAGGCGGCCCTGGCCCTGCGGCGGCGGCGCGGCAGATCGGGCGGCCGGGCCTGGAGCGAGCAGGGGTCGAACTCCGGTGACCCCAGCAGCGCGTGGCCGGCCCGCACCCCGTCCGCCTCGACCAGCGCGGCGTGCGGATCGCTCACCCCGGCTGCGGCCAGCTCCCGCCGGATCTCCCCGTCCGTGAGCCCGTCGAGGCCGCGCAGTACGAAGGCGGCGCGGGCGGGCGGGCCGAGCGCGGCCAGTTCGCGTTCCAGGGCGAGTTCACCGGCGCCGCCGGGATGCGGGAGCAGGCGCAGCCCCCAGGCCGTGGGCAGCGGGGGCGGCAGCCGGGGGATGCGGCGCGCGGCCAGGGCCCGGCGCAGCACCTGGTGGCGTACGAAGGCGTAGCCGGGGTCGGCGGCTTCGTCGCGGCCGGGGCGGCGGGGGAGCGGGACGGTGGCGGCGCCGGCCCGGTGCGCCGCCTGGAGGGAGCGCTGGGCGAGGGCGTGGGCGGCGAGGACGCGCCGGCCGCGGCCCGGCGAGGGCGGCAGCAGGAGGTAGCCGATCCGCACCAGACGCGGATAGTGCTCGATCAGCGCGGCCTCGGCCTGCTCCGCGCCGGGCGGGGTGAGGGCTGCCGGTGGCTCTGACGATGGGCGCACAGTCAGCTGAACGAGCGAATGATGCGATGGTCACTCCGGGGGCCCCGGAGCGGTCGTCCCGAGGCGGTCAGGCGAACCGGGTCAGTGGTCCGTCCACCGGCGCGCCCGTCATCCGGTTGGCCAGCGTGGACAGGGTGTAGGTGGCGATGCCGAGGGTCACCTCCAGCGCGTTGCGCGCGGTGTAGCCGTGTGCCGTGAACGCGTCGAGCGCCTCCTCGCCCACCGCTCCGTTCGTCGCGAGGACCGCGAGGACGAACCGCCGCAGGGCCTCCAGCCGTTCGTCGCCGAGCGGGGCGGCCTCGCGCAGGGCGGCGATCAGGTCGGGGTCGGCGTCCAGGGCGGTGAGTATCCCGGTGTGCATCGCCACGCAGATGTGGCAGCCGTTCCGGGTGGCCATGGTCATGCTCAGCACTTCGCGGGAGAGCCGATCCAGGGTGGTGGACTCGAAGAGGGCGTTCATCTTCAGGAAGCCGCCCAGCACCTCGGGCGAGGTGGCCATCCGGGCGGCGGCCGACGGCAGGAAGCCCTGCTTGCCCTCGATGGCGGCCAGGGCGGGGCGGGCGGCGGCGGGGGCGGACGCGTGGGTGTGGTCGGGGAAGGCGGTCGCGGGCATGGCGGGGCCTCTCGGGTAAACTCGACAACGTGATTGTCGAAAACGTAAACCAGGTTGTCGGGTTTCGCAATGGCTGAGGCTCCGGGCGGGCACGCCGGGGCGCACCCCGGCGGGGAGGGGCCCGGCGGGGAGGGCCGGGGCTTCGAGCTGCCGCTGCTGTTGTTCGCGGGCTTCCGGTCGGTGATCGACGCGCTCCACCGCGAACTGGCCGAGGAGGGCCACCCCGACATGCGGCCCGCGTACGGCTACGCCCTCCAGGCCGTGGGCCTGCGCGGGGCGACCGCCAGCGAGATCGGCCGCCGCCTCGGCGTCTCCAAGCAGGCCGCGGGCAAGACCGTCGACCGGCTGGAGGGCCTGGGCTACGTGGAGCGCGCCGACGACCCGGACGACGGGCGCCGCAAGCTGGTCCGGCTGACCGCGCGGGGCACGGACGTGCTGGCGCGGTCGGCGGCGGGCTTCGACCGGCTGCGCGCCGAGTGGGTCCTGGCCCTGGGCGCGGACCGGGTCCGCGCCCTGGAGGACGACCTGCGCACCATGGCCCCGGACGGCGCGTTCCGGCTCGACGTGGCGTCCTGGTTCAACGGCTGAGGACGCGCTGGTGCGTGTCCCGCGAAGATCCGCCGGACAGGCCCTAGCCCCGGTCCAGATAGGCCAGCACGGCCAGCACGCGGCGGTTGTCGTCGTCGGACGGCGGCAGGCCCAGCTTTCCGAAGATGTTCGAGGTGTGCTTGGCCACCGCCCGCTCCGTGATCACCATCTGCGAGGCGATCGCCGCGTTCGACCGGCCCTGCGCCATCAGCTCCATGACCTCCCGCTCGCGCGGGGTCAGCCCGACCATCGGCTTGTCCTGCGAACGCCGGGTCAGCAGCTGCGAGATGACCTGCGGGTCCATCGCCGTACCGCCGGCCGCGACCCGGCGCACCGCGTCGATGAACTGGTCCGCGTCGAAGACCCGGTCCTTGAGCAGATAGCCGATGCCGCCGTTGCCGTCCGCCAGCAACTCGCGCGCGTACAACTGCTCGACGTGCTGCGAGAGGACGAGCACCGGCAGTCCGGGCCGCGCCCGCCGGGCCGCCAGCGCGCACTGCAGCCCCTCGTCCGTGTGCGACGGCGGGAGCCGGACGTCGACGACGGCGACGTCCGGCTCCAGCTCGGCAAGGGCCTTGGACAGTTCCGGCCCGGTCTCGACCGCGGCCGCGATCTCGAAGTCGTACGCCTCCAGCATCCGGACCAGACCGTCGCGCAGCAGGAAGAGGTCTTCGGCTAGGACAACTCGCAAGGGATCTCCATGGTCACCATGGTGGGGCCGCCCGCCGGGCTGCTGACGGCCATGACGCCGTCGAATGTACCGAGCCTGCGTTCGATACCGCTCAGCCCCGAACCCCCGCCGACCGTCGCACCGCCCCGGCCGTCGTCCGTGACCGAGAACCTGAGCGCCCCCTCGCCGTGGCGCAGGTCCACCCAGATCCGCTCCGCGCCCGAGTGCTTCGCCGCGTTCGTCAGCGCCTCGCTGATCGCGAAGTACGCCGCCGACTCGACCGGCGCCTCCGCCCGCCCGGCCAGCTCCACGTCCACGTCGCACGCGATCGGCAGCCGCAGCGCCAGCGCCTTCACCGCGTCGCCCAGCCCGCGCTCCGCGAGAACCGGCGGGTGGATGCCCCGGACCAGGTCGCGCAGCTCCGTCAGCGCCTCCGCCGACGACTCACGGGCCATCGACAGGAGCTTCTTCGCCTGCGCCGGGTCCTTCTCGATCAGCGCCTCGATGGTGCCCAGGTTCATCCCCATCGCCACCAGCCGCGCCTGCGCCCCGTCGTGCAGATCCCGCTCGATGCGCCGCAGCTCGGACGCGGCCGTGTCCACCGCCTCGTGCCGCGTCTCCGTCAACCGGTCGATGCGCAGCGCCAGCTCCTGCTTCTCGGTGGGGGCCAGCGAGGCGCGGGCCAGCACGAAGTGCGCCCGCAGCAGCCGCTCGCTCAGCAGCACGCCCACCGCGAAGATCGCCACACCCAGCGCCGCCGCCATCAGCCCCGTCGCCTGGCTGTCCACCGGCACGAACGCGTACCAGTACCGGTCGTCCGTGAAGACCCGCCACAGACCGGCCGCCAGCACGAGACCCTCCACCGGGTAGAGCAGCAGCGCCGCCCCGAACACGGCCACCGTGTAGCCGGCCGTCATGTCGACGAGCATCCACCGCATGTCCCGCCAGGTCGCCGGGTCCTTCAGCATCAGCGTCGTCCGCTCCACCTGCCCGAGGAACCCGCCGCGCAGATCCTTCGGGAACGGCCGGTACGGGACCGGGATGCGCACGTCCGACCAGGTGGCCGCAAGCAGCCGGCGCTGATTGGCGTGCCTGCGGACCGCCTCCAGGAGGTACGGCGTGGTCAGCAGGCCGATGCCCAGCGGAATCATGGCGATCGAGACCAGCGCCAGCGAGAACAGCGCGCACGACCCGACGAGCGCCGCGAACGACATCAGCAGCCCGCGCCACGCGGCCAGCAGCGCCGACCCGATCCGTCCCCGTATCGCGTCCATCCCGGTTCCTCTTCCCCTCGCCGGGCCCTCGTACCGGCCCCGTGTCGCAGACAGTCTCACCCGCCGCACCCCGCGGGTCCCAGCCGGTTCCCCACCCGGTGGGGGTGTACCCAGCACCACCCCCGCCACCTCGCCCTATGTGCCGTGCGACCGGGGGTTTCACCGGCTGGGGCGGATCTCGGCGCCTCCCTAGATTCGAAGGCACATCGACGGACTTCCATCAACTTCCATCAACAGGGGGCGAACACGCCATGAGGCGTAACCTGGCGGCACGCATCGGTGTGTGGAGCGCACACCACCGCAAGACGGCCATTCTCGGCTGGCTGCTCTTCGTCGTACTCGCCGCGGGCATCGGCGGCGCCTCGGGCATGGTCGAGATGACCAACGCGGAGAACACCGCCGGGGACTCGGCCCGCGCCGAACAGATCCTCGCCGACGCCGGACTCGCCCACCGGGCCGGCGAACTCGTCATGGTGTCGTCCGCCGAACCGGACGGCTGGAAGGCCGCCGCCCGCGAACTCGCCACCGCCGTCGAGGACACCGGCGAGGTCACCGGTCTCGCGGACCCGGTCCCCTCCGAGGACCGCAAGGATGCGCTGATCACCTTCGAGATGAAGGGCGACCCCGACACCGCGGCCGACCGCGTCCAGCCCGTGCTGGACGCCGTCGCCGGGGTCCAGGAGAAGCACTCCGGCGTCACCGTCAGCCAGTTCGGCGACGCCAGCGCCGGCAAATGGCTCGGCGACCTGCTCTCCGACGACTTCAAGAAGGCCGAGTTCACCGCCGTACCGCTGGCCCTCGGCATCCTGCTGGTCGCCTTCGGCGCCGTCGTCGCCGCCCTGCTGCCCGTGGGCCTCGCCCTCACCGCCTGCATGGCCGCCTTCGGACTGCTCTCCCTCGCCAGCCACCAGCTGCACCTCTTCCAGACCACGTACTCCGTGATGTTCCTGATGGGCTTCGCCGTCGGCGTCGACTACTGCCTGTTCTACCTGCGCCGCGAACGCGACGAACGGGCCGCCGGACGCGACGCCGAGACCGCCCTGCGCATCGCCGCCGCCACCAGCGGCCGCGCCGTCCTCGTCTCCGGGCTCACCGTCATGGTCGCCATGGCCGGCATGTTCCTGTCCGGCCTGATGCTCTTCAAGGGCTTCGCGCTGGCCACCATCACCGTCGTGTTCATCGCCATGCTGGGCTCCGTCACCGTGCTGCCCGCCCTGCTCTCCTGGCTCGGCGACCGCATCGAGGCCGGCCGGGTGCCCCTGCTGAACCGGCGTGGCAAGCGCGGCCGCAAGCAGAGCGGCGGCTTCGCGGGCCGGGTGCTGCGCCCCGTCCTGAACCGGCCGAAGCTCTTCGCCGCCGCCTCCGTCGCCGTCCTGCTGGTCCTCGCCGCGCCCGCCGTCGGCATGAAGACCGAATCCCTGGGCCTGGAGAAGCAGTTCGGCTCCGACTCCGCGCTGTCCGTCGCCTACCGCCAGATCAGCGAGACCTTCCCCGGCGGCCCCGCCCCGGCCCACGTCGTCGTCGAGGCCGACGACATCACCGCCCCCGCCGTACGCGAGGCCCTCGCCGGCTTCGACGACGTCACCGTCCACCGGGCGAAGAACGTCGCCGAGTTCGAGGTGCCGCTCCCCGGCGGCGAGCAGGGCCTCACCGACCTGCGCGAGGACCGGCTGTCCGCCGCCTTCGACGGAACAGGCGCCCGCGCCTACGTCACCGGCGAGGTCGCCACGTCCGTCGACTTCAACGACCAGCTCAAGCGCGGCATCGCCCCCGTCTTCCTCTTCATCACCGCCGTGACGTTCCTCCTGATGCTGTTCTGCTTCCGCTCCTACGTCATCGCCGTGACGTCGATCCTGCTCAACCTGCTGTCGGTGGGCGCCGCCTACGGCGTGATGACCGCGGTCTTCCAGCACGGCTGGGGCGCCGGGCTCATCGGCTCGGAGGGCGTCGGCGCGGTCGAGTCCTGGATGCCGCTGTTCGTCCTCGTCGTCCTCTTCGGCCTCTCGATGGACTACCACGTCTTCGTGGTCTCCCGTATCCGCGAGGCCCGCGGCCGGGGCCTCGCCACCCGGCCCGCGATCGACGAGGGCATCCGCGCCACGGCCGGCGCGGTGACCGGCGCGGCCGTGATCATGGTGGCGGTGTTCTCCGTCTTCGCGACCCTGTCCATGCAGGACATGCAGCAGATGGGCGTCGGCCTGGCCGTCGCGGTGCTCCTTGACGCCACGGTCGTACGGATGGTGCTGCTGCCCTCCGTGATGGCACTGCTCGGCGAGCGCAACTGGCGCACCCCGCGCGGCCTCGGCCGGCTCCCCAGCCTGGACCACAGCGAGCCGGAGCCCGTCGCCGCCGCCACCCCGGTCGGGCCGGGAATGCGCTGACCGGGACGGTACGAGGACGGGCCCCGGCCCCGGTAGCGGATACCGGGACCGGGGCCCGCCCCCGTGCGCAGTCCGTCAGGGCGCGTACTTGTACCCGACCCGGCGCACCGTCTGGATCGAACGGCGGTGCTCGGCGCCCAGCTTGCGGCGCAGCCGGGCGATGTGCACGTCCACGGTGCGGCCGTCGCCCACGTGCCCGTAGCCCCAGACCGTCGTCACCAGCTGGTCGCGGGTGTGGACACGGTGGGGGTGGGCCACCAGATGGGCCAGCAGCTCGAACTCCAGGTACGTGAGGTCGAGCGGCCGCCCCTGCACCGACGCGGCGCGGCGCACCGGGTCGATGGCCACCGGCCCCGCGCCCGCCGCGCCGGAACCCGCCGGGCCCGGACCCGCCGCCTCCACCGAGTGCCCCGGAACCGCGTACCGGGCGGCGGCAGCGGCGAAGGCGGGCTGCTGGTCGGCGGGCACGAGCACCAGATAGCCGACCATCGGCGGCCGGCCCGGCAGACTGGGCAGGGAGTGCTGGGGCGCCGGCAGCCAGGTCGTGCCCGGCGCGAGCAGCGCGGACACATCGGCCTGCTGAACGGCCTCGTCGGGGGCGACGGCACGCAATCGGTGCCGGGCGGGGGAGGAGGGGCGGACGGCGGCAGCGGAGAAGGAACGGTTGTTCGCCATGAGGGGTCAGCTCTTTCGCGCGAGGAGTCGTCGAACGGACGGACTTGCTGCGTACGCGCGCGGACCCGAGACCGGGTGAGGGCTCTAGAGGGCCGACGCGCTCGGCGCGCGACAACACACCCGGTCGAAGTCGTGATGCTGACGGGACGGCCAGAACGGTTCCAGGTCGCTGCGACCTGTCGAGGTGTGCGGGAAACCGGCCATGCCCCCATTGAAGCAGAGAACCCCGCCCCGCAGCAGACCGCTCCCAGCCGCCGGCCCGCCCCTCCGCCCGCGACCCGGCACCCCTCCGCCGGCTCCTAACCCACCAGCCGCTTGCGCCAGTCCAGGTTCGTCAGCCCGATCGCCCGGTCCGGCGAACCGTCCCACTCCGCGGTCAGCCCCGCCTCCTCCAGCGCGGCCACCACCTCGCGGCCCACGGCGGCGGTCGTCTCCCCGGAACCGTCGAACCCGCCGTAGTACAGCGAGAGCCCGTGCCCGGCGGCGGCGCTCTCCGTGCCCTGGAAGTGGAAGAAGACGAAACCGCGGGCGTCCTCGCGCCCGGCCTCCCGGATCTCGCTCGTCCCGCACGAACGGCAGCACGTGAAATGCTCGCGAGCGGTGATGCCGCCCCAGTCCAGCGCGGCGAACGCCCGCGCCAGCCGCTCCGGGTCCGTCTCGCCCTCCCAGCCCCGCTGCTCGGCCACCCGCTCCAGCCAGAGCCGCTCCACCAGCTGTCTGGCCTGCGCCCGCGTCACCGGCCGCACCCCGTCCTTCACCAGGTAGTCCTCGGCGGCCTCGGTGAGCGTGGACACCGTCCCGTAACCGCCGCGCAGCAGCTCCCGGACCCGCGCCTCCAACTGCTCCCGGATCTCCGCGGGCAGCTCCGGCACCGGGTCCGGCTCCGGTATCCCCGCGCTCTCCCAGACCATGCCCCCGTCCCAGCCCGGCTCCTGGCGCGCCCAGCGCGTCATCAGCTCCGCGACCCGCTCCGGATCGTCGAGGACGGCGCGGACATGGCTCGACGCCGAGCCCGTACGGTGCTCCAACTCGTAGGCGCCGCCCGCCTCGTGCCACACCTGGATGAAGGTGCCGGGGAGGTCGGGTATCCGCTGGACCACCAGGAAGCGGTCCCTCGGTTCGCCGATGCGGTGCACCAGAGCGCTCAGCGCCTCCTCGGAGACGCGCGTACGGGGGTGCTGGTTCTCGGTCGCGACCTTGATGTCGAGCATGGCGCCAGCCTGGCACACCCCACTGACAGCGCCGGGCGCGCATGCGCGGGAGGCGCCCGCCGCGCGACTCGCGGCGGACGCCTCCCGGTGGTTGCCCTCCGACGGCGCGGCGGCCGGTCAGACCTGGCCGGCCTTCTCCAGCGCGGCGCAGCAGGTGTCCACGATCAGCCGCGTGACGACGTACGGGTCGACGTTGGCGTTGGGGCGGCGGTCCTCGATGTAGCCCTTGCCGTCCTGCTCGACCTGCCACGGGATGCGCACCGAGGCGCCCCGGTCGGACACCCCGTAGCTGTACTCGTTCCACGGGGCGGTCTCGTGCAGACCGGTCAGCCGGTCGTCGATACCGGCGCCGTAGTTCTTCACGTGGTCCATCGGCTTCGAGCCCTCGCCCAGCGACTCGCAGGCGGTGATGATCGCGTCGTAGCCCTCACGCATCGCCTTCGTCGAGAAGTTGGTGTGCGCGCCCGCGCCGTTCCAGTCGCCCTTGACCGGCTTCGGGTCCAGCGTCGCGGACACGTTGAAGTCCTCGGCGGTGCGGTAGAGCAGCCAGCGGGCGATCCACAGCTGGTCGGAGACCTCCAGCGGGGACAGCGGACCCACCTGGAACTCCCACTGGCCGGGCATGACCTCGGCGTTGATGCCGGAGATGCCCAGGCCCGCCTTCAGGCAGTTGTCGAGGTGCTTCTCGACGATCTCGCGGCCGAAGATCTCGTCCGAGCCGACCCCGCAGTAGTAGCCGCCCTGCGCGGCCGGGAAGCCGCCCTCGGGGAAGCCGAGCGGCCGGTGGCCGTCGAAGAAGGTGTACTCCTGCTCGATCCCGAAGATCGCCTCCTGCCCGGCGAACCGCTCGGCGACCGGCCGCAGTTCGGCACGGGTGTTGGACGGGTGCGGCGTCATGTCGATGTCGAAGACCTCGCACAGCACCAGGATGTCGTCGCCGCCCCGGATCGGGTCCGGACACAGGAAGACCGGCTTCAGCACCCGGTCCGAGGCATGCCCCTGGGCCTGGTTGGTGCTCGACCCGTCGAAGCCCCAGATCGGCAGCGCGGCCACGTCGGACGACGGGGCGCCGGTCATGATCTTGGTCTTCGAACGGAGCTTGGCGGTCGGCTCGGTGCCGTCGATCCAGATGTACTCAGCCTTGAACGTCACGGAAGCCATCCTTTACGGGTGCTGCGGTCTATGCGGTGCAGCTTCGCAAGCCGCGATTTCCCGACCGTTGCCCTCGTGTGAACCCCGTGTTACCGAGCCCCCGCCGCACCCTCCGCCGTGCCCCCCGCCGCGCCGCCGCCCCGTCCCCACCCGGCACACTGTCCCCATGACGACACCCGAGACCCCCCTGCGCATCGGCCTCGCCGGCACCGGACCCTGGGCACGCAGCACCCACGCCCCCGCTCTCGCCGCCCACCCCGGCACCGTGTTCAGCGGAGTGTGGGGGAGGCGGGCGGAGGCCGCCGGTGAACTGGCCGGGGAGCACGGCGTACCCGCCTACTCCGGTGACGCCGGGCTCGACGAACTGTTCGCCGCGAGCGACGCCGTCGCCTTCGCGCTGCCGCCGGACGTGCAGGCCCCCCTCGCGGCCCGCGCCGCCGCGGCCGGCTGCCACCTGCTCCTGGACAAGCCCGTCGCCACCGAGGCCGCCGGCGCCCGCGAGGTGGCCGAGGCCGCCGCCAGGGCCGACGTGGCCTCCGTCGTCTTCTGCACGCTCAGGTTCGCCCCGCGCACCGCCGCCTGGATCGCCGAACAGAGCGCGACCGGCGGCTGGTTCACCGCCCGCGCCGACTGGCTCGGCGCGCTCTGGGACCCCAGGAGCGACAGCGCGTACGCCGCGTCCCCCTGGCGCCGGGAGCGCGGCGGCCTCTGGGACGTCGGCCCGCACGCCCTCTCCGTCCTGATCCCGCTCCTCGGCGACGTCACCGCGCTCACCGCCGCCCGCGGCCCCGCCGACGTGTACAACCTCGTCCTGCGCCACGCCTCCGGCGCCTCCAGCACCGTGACGCTCGCCCTGGGCGCCCCGGAGGGCGCGGCCGGCGTGGAGTTCGTCCTGCGGGGCGAGCACGGCGTCGCCACCATGCCGGACTGGGGCAGCGCGGTGGACGCGTTCACGGCGGCGGTGGACGCGCTGATCACCTCGGCGCGCACGGGCGAGGCCCACCCCTGCGACGTACGGTTCGGCCTCCACCTGACGGAACTCCTCGCCGGGGCCGAGGAGTCGGCGCAAGCCGCACGGTAGTACGGCGGGCGGGGCGTCCGGCGCGGGCGGGGCCGGGCGAAACCGGCGGGCACCCCGCCGGTCAGGACGCCCCGCGCCCCAGCGCGTCCCGCACCGCGTCCTCCGAGCGGCCGACGACCGCCGTGCCGTCGTCCGCCGTGATGATCGGACGCTGGATCAGCTTCGGATGCCCGGCGAGCGCCGTGATCCACCGCTCCCGCGCGCCCTCCTCACGCGGCCAGTCCGCGATACCCAGCTCCTTCGCCGCCGCCTCCCCCGTCCGCGTGATGTCCCACGGTTCGAGCCCGAGCCGCTCCAGCACGGCCCGGATCTCGTCCGGCGAGGGCACATCCTCCAGATAGCGGCGGACCGTGTAATCGGCCCCCTCCGCATCGAGCAAATCCATCGCGCCGCGGCACTTCGAACACGCGGGATTGATCCAGATCTCCATGGCACCCACCGTACGGGACGGTTCCCTCCAGGACCGGTCAAAGCCCCGCCGACCAGGGCCGATTGTCAGTGCCCGGCGGTAGAATCGGGGGTAGTTCGTGAGGGTTCCGATCAGTTCCGCCACCGTGCCAGGAGGTTGCCCATGGCCGCTGCCGCAGTCACGACCAAGCCGCTCCACACACCCCTGCACCAGCCGCTGAAGAAGAAGCCGCTCCCCGCCGGCCGCCCCCGCGAGTGGTACGTCTCGCACAACCGCCGGCTGAAGGCGATGCGCCTCGCCATCGCCCTGCTCGACACCGGCGTCTACCTCCCGTCCACCGCGAACAACGCCCGGATACGCGCCACCGCCCAGCGCCTCGGCATCCACCCGCCGTCCGACACCACCTGCCGCATGGTCCGCGCCCTGATCCGCTACGGCCGCTGACACACGGCGGGCGGGCCCCGGAACGATCCGGGGCCCGCCCCTCAGTACCCGTCGCAGGTGGCCGTCGCGTACGCACCCGAGGCCGCGTCCGTACGCCGCGCACCGCCGTCCACGGTCACCGCGCACGCCACGTCACCACCGCCCCGGCCCACGCTCACCTCGAACGACCCGCCGCTCAGGAAGCCCCGAGTGTCCAGCTCCCCGGCCCACGGCAGCGAACGCAGCGCCAGCCGGCCGGTCGACAGCTCGTCGCCCCGCCAGGTGCTGTACGTGAGCACCACGTCCCGCGCGGTGCCCGTCACCTCGTACCGGATGTGCACCGTCCGCGAGCCCTCCGAGCGGACCACGTCCGCGAGCACCGCCGAGACCGCCCCGGCCGCCAGCGCCAGCAGCACCGCGACCAGCAGCACCACCCACGGCCAGATCCGCCGCCGGGGAGGCCGCGGCGGGACCGGACCGCCACCGGGGGGCTCCAGATCGCTCATCCCCCCAGCCTCCGCGCCCCGCCGCCGCCCCGCGACCCCGCCGCGTCCGTCCGGCGATGGACCGGGCGGACCAGGGACGGTGGACCGGGCGGACCACGGATACGGGCGGATACGGCGGACTACAGATACGGGCGGGTGATCAGCTCGATCGCGTGCCCGGCCGGGTCCTTGAAGTAGACGCCCCGGCCGCCGTGCTCGGTATTGGTCTCACCGGACCGCTTCATCTGCGGATCGGCCCAGTGCTCGACCCCGCCCTCGACCAGCCGCGCGTAGGCGCGGTCGAACAGCTCGTCGTCGAGGAGGAACGCGTAGTGCTGCATCTGGATCTCCACCGGCGGCTCGGCGAACTGCAGCAGCACACCGTGCTCCAGCTGGATGTTGACGAACGGACCCCACGACGGGGCCTCGTCCAGCTCCAGCAGATCACGGAAGAACCGCGCGGACTCATGACGGTCCTTGGCGGCGATGATGGTGTGGTTGAACGAAACAGGCATGGTTGACGACCTCATCCTTCTCAATCGGCTCGACACTCGGAAAGAACGCGGGTGTACGAGCCGGAGGAGGTCCCCGCGCCAGGTGTGCGAAGCACCCGGCGCGGCGCGTCCGGCGGGGGCTCAGCCCTCCACCGGATAGCCGTTCCGTGCGTGGCTCAAGGCCGGTCCGGTGATCATGGACACGACCCTACGGTGATCGGGCGGCAAGGTACAGTGGTTTTCGGCGCCCCGCACCGCGCCCACGCGTGCGCGGGGCCTTCCCTGATTCCGGTGGACAGAGAGCGAGCGGGCGGATGCGCATGACGACGCACCGCAGCGCCGCCTGCCCGCCGTGACCCCTCACCCCTGAGCCCCCGGGCACCGGACCCGTCCGCGCGCCGATCCGTCCGCGCGCCGATCCGCCGGACCCGCCCCCGGCCGGCTCCCCGGCCCCCCGCGCGCACCTACGCGTCCGCCGGGCCCCGCCGTCCCCGCTGTCCACCCCCGCACGCCCTCTCCCACGGGCGCGCCCGACCGACAGGTACGCCTTCGTGTCCTCCTCCGCACCGCCCTCGCCCCCGTCCGCCCCCGCGTCCCGGCTGCGCGCCCTCAAGCCCGACTGGATCACCGACCCCAGGGTCTGGCGCACCGAGGTCCTCGGCGGCCTGGTCGTCGCGCTCGCCCTGATCCCGGAGGCGATCTCGTTCTCGATCATCGCCGGTGTGGACCCCGCGATCGGCCTGTTCGCCTCCTTCACCATGGCCGTCACGATCTCCGTCGTCGGCGGGCGCCGCGCGATGATCTCCGCGGCCACGGGCGCCGTCGCCCTGGTCATCGCCCCGCTCAACCGGGAGCACGGCTTCGGCTACCTGATCGCCGCGGTCATCCTGGCCGGCCTCTTCCAGATCGTGCTCGGCGCCCTGGGCGTCGCCAGGCTCATGCGGTTCGTGCCGCGCTCCGTGATGACCGGCTTCGTCAACGCCCTGGCGATCCTGATCTTCATGGCCCAGGTGCCCGAGATGCACGACGTGCCGTGGGCGGTCTACCCGCTGATCGCCGGGGGCCTGCTGCTGATGGTGTTCTTCCCGAAGGTCACCCGAGTGATCCCGGCGCCCCTGGTCTCCATCGTGATCCTGACCGTTACCACCGTTGCGGCCGGTATCGCGGTGCCGACGGTGGGCGACAAGGGCGAGCTGCCCTCCTCGCTCCCGGTGCCCGGCCTCCCCGACGTGCCGTTCACCCTGGACACGCTGACGACCGTCGCCCCCTACGCCCTGGCGATGGCCCTGGTCGGCCTGATGGAGTCCCTGATGACCGCCCAGCTGGTCGACGACATCACGGACACCCGCTCCAACAAGACCCGTGAGTCCATCGGCCAGGGCGTCGCCAACATCGTCACCGGTTTCTTCGGCGGCATGGGCGGCTGCGCCATGATCGGCCAGACGATGATCAACGTCCGCGTCTCCGGCGCGCGCACCCGCCTGTCGACGTTCCTGGCCGGCTCCTTCCTGATGGTGCTCTGCATCGCCTTCGGCCCGGTCGTCTCGGACATCCCGATGGCGGCCCTGGTCGCGGTCATGGTGATGGTCTCGTTCGCCACGTTCGACTGGCACTCCATCGCCCCGAAGACCCTGCGCCGGATGCCGGTGGGCGAGACGGCGGTCATGGTCATCACCGTCGCCATCGTCGTCGCCACGTCCAACCTGGCGATCGGCGTCGTCGTCGGCTCGGTCACCGCCATGGTGATCTTCGCCCGCCGCGTCGCCCACCTCGCCGACGTCACCGCGGTCACCGACCCGGACGGCTCCCAGGTCGTCTACTCCGTCACCGGCGAACTCTTCTTCGCCTCCTCCAACGACCTGGTGACCCGCTTCGCCTACGCCACCGACCCGGACAAGGTCGTCATCGACCTCTCCGCCACCCACATCTGGGACGCCTCCTCGGTCGCGGCCCTGGACGCGATCGAGACGAAGTACGCCCAGCGCGGCAAGACCGTCGAAATCGTGGGCCTCAACCAACCGAGCGCCGCCCTGCACACCACCCTGAGCGGCGAACTCACCGCCGGCCACTGAACGCGCGGAAAACACGGCGAGGGCCGCCCCCCGGGAAACCGGGGGAGCGGCCCTCGCCGTCGTCCGTGTCTTTAGAGGTCGAAGTACAGCTCGAACTCGTGGGGGTGCGGGCGGAGCTGGATCGGGGCGATCTCGTGGGTGCGCTTGTAGTCGATCCACGTCTCGATCAGGTCGGACGTGAAGACACCGCCGGCCTGGAGGTACTCGTTGTCCGCCTCCAGGGCGTCCAGGACGGCCGGCAGGGACGTCGGGACCTGCTGGACGTTGGCGTGCTCCTCGGGGGCCAGCTCGTACAGGTCCTTGTCGATCGGCTCGGCGGGCTCGATCTTGTTCTTGATGCCGTCCAGGCCGGCCATCAGGAGGGCCGAGAACGCCAGGTACGGGTTGGACGACGGGTCCGGGGCGCGGAACTCGACGCGCTTGGCCTTCGGGTTGGAGCCCGTGATCGGGATACGCATCGCGGCGGAACGGTTGCGCTGCGAGTACACCATGTTGACCGGCGCCTCGAAGCCCGGCACCAGGCGGTGGTAGGAGTTCACCGTCGGGTTGGTGAAGGCCAGCAGCGACGGGGCGTGCTTCAGGATGCCGCCGATGTAGTAGCGGGCGGTGTCCGAGAGGCCCGCGTAGCCCTGCTCGTCGTAGAACAGCGGGTCGCCGCCGGCCCACAGGGACTGGTGGACGTGCATCCCCGAGCCGTTGTCGCCGAAGATCGGCTTCGGCATGAAGGTCGCGGTCTTGCCGTTGCGCCAGGCGACGTTCTTCACGATGTACTTGAAGAGCATCAGGTCGTCGGCCGCGGCGAGCAGCGTGTTGAACTTGTAGTTGATCTCCGCCTGGCCGCCGGTGCCGACCTCGTGGTGCTGGCGCTCGATCTGCAGACCGCTCTCCTCCAGCACCAGGGACATCTCGGCGCGCAGGTCGGCGAAGTGGTCGACCGGGGAGACCGGGAAGTAGCCGCCCTTGTACCGGACCTTGTAGCCGCGGTTGTTCTCCAGCGCGCCGGTGTTCCAGGCGCCGGCCTCGGAGTCGATGTGGTAGAAGCTCTCGTTCGCCGACGTCTGGAAGCGGACGTTGTCGAAGACGTAGAACTCGGCCTCCGGGCCGAAGTACGCGGTGTCGGCGATCCCGGTCGAGGTGAGGTACGCCTCGGCCTTCTTCGCCACGTTCCGCGGGTCGCGGCTGTACTGCTCGCCGGTGATCGGGTCGTGGATGAAGAAGTTGATGTTGACCGTCTTGTCGCGGCGGAACGGGTCGACGCGGGCGGTCGACAGGTCCGCGCGCAGCGACATGTCGGACTCGTGGATGGCCTGGAAGCCGCGGATCGAGGAGCCGTCGAAGGCCAGCTCCTCCGCCGGGTCGAAGGTCGCCGCCGGGACGGTGACGTGCTGCATCACGCCGGGCAGGTCGCAGAACCGGACGTCGATGAACTTGACGTCATTGTCGGCGATGAACTTCTTCGCGTCGTCGGCGTTCTGGAACATCCAACTCCTCCTACTCCCGGCCCGGGGAGGGGTCGGGGTTGCAGCTCGTTGTGGCCAGTGCGGTGGCACACGCTGGACCCGACCATAGGCAGACCGGATTTCTCAAGCATGACCCATTTGTTTCGCGGAAGTTAACCGGCGCGGGTGCTGCGGGCCGTGTTCGCCCCCCACGGGCGAAGGCGTGCGGCCCGGCGCAGTACCGTGGTCGGGTGGACAACAGGCAAGCAATCGGATCGTGGCTCTCGGGGCCGCGCGCGGCCGCCGAGGAGATGGGCGCCGACTTCGGATACCGGGGGAAGCGGCTCGGCCTCCCCGAGGAGGGGCCCGGCGCCATCGCCCCGCTCGGCCGGCGCTTCGGAGCTCTCTTCATCGACTGGGCGCTGTGCATGCTGATCGCATACGGCCTGATCGCGCGCGGTGACCAGCAGACGGCGGGGAACTGGGCGCTCGCCGTCTTCCTCGTGATGAGCGTGCTCACCGTCGGCACGATCGGCTGCACCCCCGGCAAGCGCCTCATGGGCGTCCGCGTCATCGCCGAGGACGGCGGCCGCCTCGGCCCCGTCCGCGTGCTCCTGCGCAGCGTGCTGCTCTGCCTGGCCATCCCGGCGCTCGTCTGGGACCGCGACGGCCGCGGCCTCCACGACCGCCTGGCCCGAGCCGTACAGATCCGCGCCTGACCGTACCCGTACACAAGCGGGAGGGCGGGCCGTGAACCCAGGGGTTCACGGCCCGCCCTCCTCGTTCTCCGGACGCCGTCCGGTCAGCGCGCCTTGCCGCCGCGCGGCATCCGCATGCCCTTCGGCATGGGCCCCTTCGGGAGGGGCATGTTGCTCATCAGGTCGCCCATCGCGCGCAGGCGGTCGTTGGCGGCCGTGACCTGCGGGCCGGTCAGCACGCGGGGCATCTTCAGCATCTTGGTGCGCACCTTCTTGAGAGGCACCTGGCCCTCGCCGTTGCCGACGATGATGTCGTGGACCGGGACGTCGACCACGATCCGGGCCATCTTCTTCTTCTCGGCCGCGAGCAGGCTCTTCACCCGGTTCGGGTTGCCCTCGGCGACCAGCACGATGCCCGCCTTGCCCACGGCGCGGTGGACGACGTCCTGGTTGCGGTTCATCGCGACCGCGGGAGTGGTCGTCCAGCCCCGGCCGACCCGGTCGAGCACCGCGGCGGCGGCGCCCGGCTGGCCCTCCATCTGCCCGAAGGCGGCGCGCTCGGCGCGGCGCCCGAAGATGATCGCCATCGCGAGGAGGGCGAGCACGAACCCGAGGATGCCCAGGTAGACCGGGTGATCGATCAGGAAACCGATCGCGAGGATGACACCGAAGGTGACGATTCCCACACCCGCGACCACAAGACCGATCTTGGAGTCGGTCCGCTTGGTCATCTTGTAGGTCAGAGCGATCTGCTTGAGCCGCCCCGCGTTCTCGGCGCTGTCCGCGCCTTCAGTGGTTTTTGCCTTCCTCGCCATGCAATGAAGTTTACGTGGCCCGCGAGCGGCGGGCCGCCGCGGCCTCCCGTTGCGGTACGTAGCCGGACTCCGCCCGGTCCTCGGCCCGGCGGCGGTCCGCCAGGACGGCCGTCCAGGCGTTGCGGCGGGCCGTGCGCTGGCCGCGGCCGAGCAGCAGCGACTCGACGGCGCGGAGGGCACCGGTGACGGTCGGGATGACGGTGGCGCGTACCGGCGCGGCCTGCATCGTGGAAGTCCCCTCGGAACGAAGTGCGGGTGCCTGTGTCCAGGGTCACCGGTGGGCGTTACCGGCGCATGACCGCACGGTCACACACCCATGAAACCTCGGTACGCGCCCCGCGCACCCCGGCGCGGTCCGTCCGCGCGGTCACGCGGACGGCACCGCCCGGGAACACGGGCCCCGGAACGCGCCTACGCGGACGGCGCCGCGACCTGCGCCTCGCGCCGGTCCATCGCCTGCTGGAACAGCCGGCCGGCGCGGTACGAGGAGCGGACCAGCGGCCCGGACATGACGCCCGAGTACCCGATCGCGTCGGCCTCGTCCTTCAGCTCCACGAACTCGTGCGGCTTCACCCAGCGCTCGACGGGGTGGTGGCGCACCGAGGGCCGCAGGTACTGCGTGATCGTGATGAGCTCGCAGCCCGCCTCGTACAGGTCCCGCAGCGCCTCGCTGACCTCTTCGCGGGTCTCGCCCATGCCGAGGATCAGGTTGGACTTGGTCACCAGGCCGGCCTCGCGGGCGCGGGTGATGACCTCCAGGGAGCGCTCGTAGCGGAAGCCGGGGCGGATGCGCTTGAAGATGCGCGGCACCGTCTCCACGTTGTGCGCGAGCACCTCGGGGCGGGCGGAGAAGACCTCCGCGAGCTGGGCGGGCTCGGCGTTGAAGTCGGGGATCAGCAGCTCGACCTTGGTGCGGCCGGCCTCCCGGTCCGCCGTCTGCGCGTGGATCTGACGCACGGTCTCCGCGTACAGCCAGGAGCCGCCGTCCTCCAGGTCGTCGCGGGCGACGCCGGTGATCGTGGCGTAGTTCAGGTCCATCGTGACGACCGACTCGCCGACGCGGCGGGGCTCGTCCCGGTCCAGCGCCTGCGGCTTGCCCGTGTCGATCTGGCAGAAGTCACAGCGCCGGGTGCACTGGTCGCCGCCGATGAGGAACGTGGCCTCGCGGTCCTCCCAGCACTCGAAGATGTTGGGGCAGCCGGCCTCCTGGCACACCGTGTGCAGGCCCTCGCTCTTGACGAGTTTCTGCAGCTGGTTGTACTCGGGGCCCATCTTCGCCCGGGTCTTGATCCACTCGGGCTTGCGCTCGATGGGGGTCTGGCTGTTCCGGACCTCAAGGCGCAGCATCTTGCGCCCGTCAGGTGCGACAGACACTCCGGCACTCCCCTTTGCTTTCACTGCATTGGATTCTTCGGCGAACACCAGGGTACGCCCGTAGTTCATTCGGCTTTACGTCTGCCCAACCTGTGGCAGGTGGGGCCTATTCCCGGCGATGGGTTCCGTGGGTCACGCCGTGGCCATGGCGTCGTCGGGCCGCCCGATCGTCCGGGGGGCCAGTTCGGCGTTCTCCAGGATGTCCTTCAGGTGCTTCTCGACGACCGGGAGCACCTCGGCGATGGTGATGTCGCGGCCCAGCTCGTAGCTGAGCGAGGTCACGCCGGCGTCCCGGATGCCGCAGGGGACGATCCGGTCGAACCAGGTGTTGTCCGGGTTCACGTTGAGCGCGAAGCCGTGCATGGTGACCCCCTTGGCGACCCGGATGCCGATCGCCGCCAACTTGCGGTCCTCGCGGCGCTGCCCGGCGTTGGACGGGGCGTAGTCCGGGCCGTTGAGCCGGGGGTCGAACTCCTCGTCCTGCAGCCGCGGGTCGAAGTCCAGCGTCAGGCCGCCGACCGCGGGGCGCTCCTCGACCGGGTCGCCCAGGACCCAGACGCCGCTGCGGCCCTCCACCCGGCTGGTCGCGACGCCGAACTCGGCGGCCGTACGGATCAGCGCCTCCTCCAGGCGGCGCACGTGCGCGACGACGTCCACCGGGCGCGGGAGCTTCTGGATCGGGTAGCCGACGAGCTGGCCGGGGCCGTGCCAGGTGATCTTGCCGCCCCGGTCCACGTCGATGACGGGGGTGCCGTCGAGGGGGCGCTCGCTGTCCTCGGTGCGCCGGCCGGCGGTGTAGACGGGCGGGTGCTCCAGGAGCAGGCAGGTGTCGGGGACGGTGTCCTCGAACCGGGCCGCGTGCACCTCGCGCTGCTTCTGCCAGGCCTCCTGGTAGTCGACGGCGTTCTCGCCGAAACCCATGTGGACGAACCGGAGCTCAGTCACGGCAGCAGCCTCTCTCCTCGCGGCGGCGTGGGCCGGAGGATTTCCCCGGTACCGCGTCACCCTGCACGAATCGCGCCCGGGCCTTTCGTGAAAGACCCCGGCCACTGTACGACCGGCGGCGACGCGGCGGCCCGGCAGGTCTTCCCGTCAGCGCCGTCCACAATCCTCACACGATCGGATGAATGTGGAGCGAACGGTGCTGTCGGTGCCGCGCCGAGGGCTAAATTCGCGCCGTTCGTCAGAGGAGGCCCAGAGGGCTGCCCGCCCGGCCCCGAAGGCAGGAGACCCTACAGCTGATGTCGGAACGACCACCGCAGCGCACCCCCAACCGTCGGCTCGCCTCACTCATCACCGAGGCCGGATTCTCCAACGCCGGCCTCGCCCGCCGGGTGGATCAGCTCGGCCTCGAACACGGCCTCGACCTGCGGTACGACAAGACCTCGGTCACCCGCTGGCTGCGCGGCCAGCAGCCTCGGGGCACCACCCCCGCGCTGATCGCCGAGGTCTTCACCCGCCGCCTCGGCCGCCGGCTCTCCGCCCAGGACCTCGGGCTCGACGCCTGCGCCCCGGTGTACGCGGGCCTGGAGTTCGCCGCCACCCCGGCCGAGGCGGTGGACATCGTCAGCGGGCTGTGGCGCAAGGACTCCGGCAGCCAGACGGAGCTGCGGAAGATCGCCTTCACCCCGGCCGGGCTCGTCGTGCCCAGCCGGGACTGGCTGATCGGCCGCGCCGACGAGTGGGTCGCCCGCCCCGCGCCCGCCGCCCCCGGCCGGACCGGCGCCCCGAGGCCGCCCGCCGCCCCCGCCCCGTACCCGCCGCACGGCGCCGCCCCGGTCGTCCCCGAGCAGGGCGGCGCGCCCGGTCCCGGCGGCGGGCGGCACGGCGTGCGGGGGCCGGTCCCGTCGCGGCCCGGCGGGGCCCCCGCGCCGCCCGGCGCCCCGGCCGGCGCGGGGGTGCCCCGCCAGCGGCAGACCGAGCGGGGCTCCGGGCTCCGGGTCGGCGAGGGGGACGTCGCCGCGCTCCGGTCGGTCGCCGAACTGTTCCGCACCCTGGACCACGCCTACGGCGGCGGGCACGCCCGGCAGGCCCTCGTGCGGTATCTGGAGCACGAGACGGAGCCGATGCTGCGCGGCACGTACGGGGAGGCGACCGGGCGGCGGCTGTTCGCGGCCGCCGCCGATCTGACCAGGCTGGCCGGCTGGACCTCGTACGACATCGCGGCGCACGGCCTCGCCCAGCGCTACTTCGTCCAGGCGCTGCGGCTCTCCCAGGCGGCCGGTGACCGGGCCTACGGCAGCTATGTCCTGATCACCATGAGCCGCCAGGCGGTGTATCTCGCGCACGGCCGGGAAGCGGTCCAGCTGGCGCGGGTGGCCCAGCAGGGCATCGGATCGGCCGCGCCCCACACCGTCCTCGCCCTGCTGCACGCGGTGGAGGCGCGCGGGCACGCGGTGCTCGGCGACGCCAAGGCGTGCACGGCCTCCCTCGCGCGGGCCGAGCGCGCACTGGAGACCGCGCGCCCCGGCGACGAGGTGCCGCACTGGGCGCGCCACTTCGACGAGGCGCAGCTCGCCGACGAGTTCGGGCACTGCCACCGCGACCTCCAGCAGTACCGGACCGCCGCCCAGTACGCCGAGCGCGCGCTCCAGCTGCGGGCCCCCGCGTACGCCCGCAGCCGGCTGTTCTGCCGGGTGGTGCTGGCGTCCGCCCGGCTGGGGCTCGGGGAGCTGGAGCAGGCGTGCCGGCTGGGGGCGGAGGCCGCCCAGCAGGCGGCCGAGATGCGTTCCGTGCGCGCCGCGGAGTACGTACGGGACTTCGAGCGCAGGCTGGAGCCCTTCCGGGACGCCGCCGCCGTCCGCGGCTACCGCGAGCGGGTGGCGGCGCTGGGCTGAGCCGCCGGTCAGGCCGCCTCGGGGAGTGCCGGGGCGGGGCCGGCGGCCGGGCGCACGCCGAGGTCGTGCAGGATCGAGGCGGCGGCGCGGGCGCCCGAGGCCAGGGCGCCCTGGACGGTGCCGGTGTCGCGGTGGTCGCCGCAGACGTAGAGGCCCGCGAGGACCCGGACGGGCCGGTGCGGGTCGTGCGGCGCGGGCATCGCGGGCACCGCCTCCGGGTCGTGGTGGGCGGCCAGCAGCTCCCAGTCCCCGGTGGGTACGCCGTAGAGCGCGGCGAGATGGGCGCGGACCGTGCGGTCGAGGTCGTCGGGCGGGGTGCCGAGGACCGTGGAGCTGATCAGCGTCCGGCCGCGCGGGGCCCGGACCGGATCGACGGCGCTCATCACGGCGGTGTGCGCGACCGGGCCGGACCGGTCGGCGTCCAGGAGCAGCGAGGCGCCGGTGGGCGGCGGCTCCGGCGCGGTGTGGTGGAGCACGGTCACGGGGTGGAAGGACGGCAGCCGCAGTCCGGGCAGCAGTTCGGCGGCCGCGCTCGCCCCGGTGGCCACCAGCAAGGACCGGCAGCCCAGTTCGCCGTGTTCCTTGGTGCGTACGGAGGTGATGTCGGCGGAGGTGACGTGCACTCCGGTGCGTACGGTGCCGGGCGGCAGGGAAGCGGCCAGGAGCGCCGGCAGCGTACCCGCTCCGCCCTCCGGTACACACAGCCGTCCGCTCGCGTAGGAGCGCAGGGCGAGGTCGGCGCACCGGCTGGAGGTGGTGAGGTCCGGGTCGCTGAGCAGCGCGGTGAGCAGCGGGCGTACGAAGCCGTCGAGCGTACGGGCGGACAGCCGGCCCGACAGCGCGTCCAGCGCGGCGCGTTCGGGCCGGGCGAGGATGCGGGCCGGGGGTGTGGCGGCGAGCCGGGAGAGGGCCGCGCCGAGCCGGGCGTGGTCGATCGCGCCGCCCATGGCTCCGGTGAGGGCGCCGGTACGCGGCGGCCGGGGGGCGCTCGCGAGGGCGCGTGCCGCCTTGAGCGCGCCCCGTGTGCGGCGCGAGCGCGGTGTGCCCCGGGTTTCGCCGGTCCGGTGGCGGCGGCCTGCGCTGTGGACGAGGACGCCGGGATCGAAGGTGCGCAGGACCAGTCCGTCGAGCCCCGGTGTGGTGCGGAGCTCCGGATACGCGGTGTTGAGCAGCGGGCCGACGTGGTCGAGCCGGAATCCGTCCACCTCGTCGGTCGCCATCCGGCCGCCGACGCCGGTTCCGGCCTCCAGGACGCTGACGCTGACCCCCGCGCTGGTCAGCCGGTGGGCTGCCGACAGGCCGGCGATCCCGGCCCCGATGATGACGACGTCCGCGTGGTGTGCCGTGCTGAGCACGTGCCCTCCCCGATTCGGAGCAAGTGGTGGGGGGCTCTTGCCCTCAACCGCCCACCGGAATGCGTGCGTTCGTCAGGAGGCTAGGAGAGTGGCCCGATCGTGCGCAGTCGCGCGCGTACCGGTGCACCGATGCACGGGGTCGCACACCCGTCCGAACGGGTGTGCCGGTGCGGGGCGGCGGTCAGCGCAGTGCCGCGCGGACGGCGGAGTCGATCTCGGGGAAGGCGAATGAGAAGCCGGAGTCCAGCAGCCGGGCGGGCAGCACGCGCTGACTGCCCAACACGTCCGAGGCGAACTCGCCGAGCACGATCCGCAGCGCCGGCGCGGGTGCGGTGAACAGTGTCGGACGCCGCAGTACCCGGCCCATCGCGGCCGTCACCTCGGCGTTGGTGACGGGCGCCGGGGCCGTCAGGTTGACCGGCCCGGTCAGTTCGGGGGTGTCCAGGATGTGCCGCAGGGCCGCGATGTGGTCGTGCAGCGCGATGAAGCTCCAGTACTGCCGCCCGTTGCCCATCCGGCCACCGAGTCCCGCCCGGAACAGCGGGAACAGCCGGCCCCAGGCGCCTCCCGCTCGGGCGACCACCAGACCGGTGCGGGCGTGCACCGTACGCACCCCCGCCTCCTCGGCCGCCGCCGTGGCCTCCTCCCACTCCACGCACACCGAGGGCAGGAAGCCGTCACCGGGCGGCGCGTCCTCGTCCACCGGACGGTCCCCGGTGTCCCCGTAGAAGCCGATCGCGGACCCGGACAGCAGCACGGCGGGCGGGGTGTCGAGCGAGGCGACGGCCTCCGCGATCGCGGCGGTGCCCAGCACCCGGCTGTCCCGGATCTCCTTCTTGTAGGCCGCCGTCCAGCGGTGGTCGCCGACCCCGGCCCCGGCGAGGTGGACCACCGCGTCGCAGCCGACCAGGCCCGCCGTGTCCACGTATTCGCGCTTCGGGTCCCACTCCACCTCGTCGCCGGCGCGGGCGGGGCGGCGCACCAGGCGCACCACCTCGTGCCCGTCGGCCCGCAGCGAGCGCACCAGCGCCGCTCCGATGAGTCCGGTCGATCCGGTGACGGCGATGCGCGAGTGAGCCATGACACCCATCCTGCCCCAGACGGGCCGCCGTACCCGGCCGTGGCACAGTGACGGCCATGAGCGCATCCGCGATACCCGTCCCGCCCGTCGTCCGCCGCGCCGTGGCCGGCGACGGACCCGCACTCGGCGAGCTGGACCGGGCCACCTGGTCGACGCTGCACGCGGTGCAGCCCCGCCCGCAGCCCCCGTACGCCCCCTTCTTCGACGAGCACCATCCGCCGCGGGAGATCCTGGTGGCGGAGATGCCCGGCGCGGCGGGGGAGCGGGAGCCGGCCGGCTACATCCGCTTCGTGCCGCCCACCCCGCTGCCCTGCAACACGCACGTACGGCAGATCCAGGGCCTGGCCGTGGCGCACTGGGCGCGCGGCCGGGGCGTCGGGCGCGCCCTGATCCGCGCGGCCTGCGTCGCGGCGCGCGGCGAGGGGGCGAACCGGATGACCCTGCGGGTCCTCGGTCACAACGCGCCCGCCCGCGCGCTGTACGAGTCGGAGGGGTTCACCGTCGAGGGCGTGCTGCCGGGCGAGTTCTTCCTGAACGGGCGGTACGTGGACGATGTGATGATGGGCCGCCCGCTCGCGCCGTGAGACGTGCGGCGCGCCTCAGCTCCCGTACCGCTCCCAGAGCATGGGCAGCCGGGCGGCGAGCGCCGCGTCGTCGTCCAGGTCGAGCGGGGTGCCCTCCGGCTCGCCGGGCTGCGGCGGCAGCCCCAGGTCCGGCGCGAGGACCCCGGTGAGCTGTTCGTACGCCTCGTCGGCCGCGTACCCCAGCTCCTCGCCGTCGCCGTCCAACTCCTCGTCGAAGGAGCCGAGCAGCCCGGCCAGGCTGTCCGGGTCGTGCACCGCGCCCTCGAACACCTCGCGGCCCCGGCCGATCAGCCAGCAGCGGAAGGAGTCGAAGGCGTCGTCGCTCGCGCCGCCGAGCAGCACGGCGGCGGCCGCCCACAGGTCCCAGCGGTAGGCGCGGTTGACACGGGACTCGAAGTGCCGGGAGAAGTCCAGCACGGATTCCGGATCGAGCCGCACCAGCCGTTCGACCAGCAGGTCGGCATGGTCCTCGGGGTCGCCGCCGGCGGCCTCGCGGGTGCTGTCGACCAGCTCCCAGAACTCCGTCTCGTCCATCACGCATCCCAGCATCCGCCCCGGCGGCGGGGGCCGCACGCCCGGACAGCCGAACGAAGCCGTCAGGGCGTGTCCCCGTACAGGGCGTGCAGCCGGGCGGCGGCCCTCGCGAACCGCTCCCGAAGGGCGGCCGGCTCCAGCACCTCCAACTCCGGTCCGAGGCCCAGCAGCTGTCCGTAGGCCACGTCCGGGGACTCCACCGCCAGGGTGACCGCGACCCACCCGTCGCCGTCCGGCGGCCCGGCCGACTCCAGCGCGTCGCCTGCGGCGGCCCGGTCCACCACCTGCGGCAGCCTGCGCACCGCCTCCGGCGAGAGCCGCAGCCGGACCTTCGCACGCAGCAGGGAGCGGGCGAACGCGGCCGCGCGCTCTTCCCAGAACGTGGGCAGGTCGAAACCCTCGTCCCGGACGAAAGGGATGCCGGAATCCGTCACGGCGGTGAACCGGTCGACGCGGTAGACCCGGAAGCCGCCGTCCGTGCGGGAGCCGTCGCCCGCGCCGTCGTCCACGCGGGCGCACAGGTACCAGACGCCCGCCTTGAGCACGAGCCCGTACGGGGCCAGCTCCCGCTCCGGCCCGGTGTCCCGGCCGGGCCGCCGGTAGCGGGCCAGCAGCAGCCGGTCGCGCCGGACCGCGTCGGCCACGGCGGGCAGCAGTTCGGGCGCCACCGGTTCCTGGTACCAGCCGGGCGCGTCCAGATGGAAGCGCCGGCCGGCCCCCGCCGGGGCGTCCCGGAGCGCCGGGGTCAGCGCCGCCGACACCTTGAGCCGGGCGGCGGACGCGGCGTCCGCGAGCCCCATCTCGCGCAGCGCGGAGGGCAGCCCGGACAGGAACAGCGCCTCGGCCTCGTCCCGCGCGAGCCCGGTCAGCCCGGTGCGGTAGCCGCCGACGAGCCGGTAGCCGCCGGCCCGCCCCCGCTCCGCGTACACCGGGATGCCCGCGTCGGAGAGGGCCCCGGCGTCCCGGGTGACGGTCCGCTCGGACACCCCCAGCTCACGGGAGAGCTCGGCGGCGGTCATGCCGGGGCGCGCCTGGAGGAGCAGCACCATACGGATCAGCCGGGCAGCACGCATACGGCCCATTGTGGCCGCCGCGCCGGGCGGCCCCGGAACGCGGTGAGCCCGCCGGACACCCCGAGGGCGTACGGCGGGCTCACCGGTGCGTGGGCTCAGAGACCGTAGCGGTCCCGCGCCTCCTTGACCGTCGTCGCCGGCACCTCGCCGCGCCGGGCCAGCTGGGCCAGGGTCGCGACCACGACGGACTGGGCGTCCACCCCGAAGTAGCGGCGGGCCGCGTCACGGGTCTCGGAGATGCCGAAGCCGTCCGTGCCGAGCGAGGTCCAGTCCTGCTCGACCCACTGGCTGATCTGGTCCGGCACCGCGCGCATCCAGTCGCTGACCGCGACGACCGGGCCCGGAGCGCCCTCCAGGACCTGCGTCACGTACGGCGTGCGCTGCTCGCCGCGGAGCAGTGCCTCGTCGCACTCCAGCGCCTCGCGGCGCAGCTCGCCCCAGGAGGTCGCGGACCAGACGTCGGCCGTGACACCCCAGTCGGCGGCCAGCAGCTCCTGGGCCTCCAGGGCCCAGTGGATCGCCGTACCGGAGGCCAGCAGCTGGGCGCGCGGGCCGTTCGCCCCGGCGGGCGTGCCCTCCTTGAAGCGGTACAGGCCCTTGACGATGCCCTCCTCGACGCCTGCCGGCATCGCGGGCTGCTGCTTCGGCTCGTTGTAGACCGTCAGGTAGTAGAAGACGTCCTCGGCGTCGGGGCCGTACATCCGGCGCAGACCGTCCTGGACGATCACCGCGATCTCGTACGCGAACGCCGGGTCGTAGTTGAGCGAGGCCGGGTTGGTGGACGCGATCAGGTGCGAGTGGCCGTCCGCGTGCTGGAGGCCCTCGCCCGTCAAGGTCGTCCGCCCGGCGGTCGCGCCGACCACGAAGCCGCGGCCGAGCTGGTCGCCGAGCTGCCAGAACTGGTCGCCCGTGCGCTGCCAGCCGAACATCGAGTAGAAGATGTAGAACGGGATCATCGGCTCGCCGTGCGTCGCGTACGACGTGGCGGCGGCGATGAAGTCGGCCATGGCGCCGGCCTCGGTGATGCCCTCGTTGAGGACCTGGCCGTCCTTGGCTTCCTTGTAGTACATCAGCTGGTCGCGGTCGACCGGGTCGTACGTCTGGCCCAGCGGCGAGTAGATGCCGGCCGACGGGAACAGCGCCTCCATGCCGAAGGTGCGGGCCTCGTCGGGGACGATCGGCACCCAGCGCCTGCCGGTCTCCTTGTCCCGCATCAGGTCCTTGACCAGGCGGACGAAGGCCATGGTGGTGGCCAGCTCCTGCTTGCCGGAGCCCTTCTTCAGCGCGGCGAACGCGCGCTCCTCGGGCGTCGGCAGCGCGACCGCGTGCACCCGGCGGGCCGGGGCGGGGCCGCCGAGGGCGGCGCGCCGCTCCTGGAGGTAGCGGACCTCGGGCGAGTCGGCGCCGGGGTGGGCGTAGGGCACCAGGTGCTCGTCCAGCTGGGAGTCCGGGATCGGCAGCTCCAGCAGGTCGCGCATGGCGCGGAACTGCTTGCCGTCCAGCTTCTTCATCTGGTGGTTGGCGTTGCGGGACTCGAAGCCCGGACCCAGGGTGTAGCCCTTGACGGTCTGCGCCAGGATCACGGTGGGCGCGCCCTTGTGCTCCAGGGCCGCCTTGTACGCCGCGTAGACCTTGCGGGCCTCGTGGCCGCCGCGCGAGGTGTGGAAACACTCGGCGATCTTGGCGTCGGTGAGCAGTTTCGCCAGCTCGGCGAGGGCGGGCTCGGCGCCGAAGAAGTGCTCGCGGATGTAGGCGACGTCGCGGGTGGCGTACGTCTGGAACTGCGCGTCCGGTACCTCGCGGAGCCGGCGTACCAGCGCGCCCGTGGTGTCGAGCTGGAACAGCTCGTCCCAGGCGGTGCCCCAGAGCGTCTTGACGACGTTCCAGCCGGCGCCCCGGAAGGCGCCCTCCAGCTCCTGGACCACGCGGAAGTTGGCGCGGACCGGGCCGTCGAGGCGCTGCAGGTTGCAGTTGATGACGAAGGTCAGGTTGTCGAGCTGCTCGCGGGCCGCGAGGGCGAGGGCGGCCGTCGACTCGGGCTCGTCCATCTCGCCGTCGCCGAGGAAGGCCCAGACGTGCGAGTTCGACGTGTCCTTGATGTTGCGGTTGGCCAGGTAGCGGTTGAAGCGCGCCTGGTAGATCGCCGAGAGCGGGCCGAGGCCCATGGAGACGGTGGGGAACTCCCACAGCCAGGGCAGCCGCCGCGGGTGCGGGTAGGATGGCAGGCCGTTGCCGCCCGCCTCCTGGCGGAAGTTGTCGAGCTGCTGCTCGCTGAGCCGGCCGTCGAGGAAGGCGCGGGCGTAGATGCCGGGGGAGGCGTGGCCCTGGATGTACAGCTGGTCGCCGGAGCCCTCGCCCTCCTTGCCGTGGAAGAAGTGGTTGAAGCCGGTCTCGTACAGCCAGGCCGCCGAGGCGAAGGTGGCGATGTGGCCGCCGACGCCGAAGCGCGAGCCGCGGGTGACCATGGCGGCCGCGTTCCAGCGGTTCCACGCGGTGATCCGGGACTCCATCTCCAGGTCGCCGTCGAACTCGGGCTCGGCGGCGGTGGGGATGGAGTTGACGTAGTCGGTCTCCAGGAGCTTGGGCAGCGCGAGACCGGCGCCCTCGGCGTGCTCGAGCGAGCGCCGCATCAGGTAGGCGGCACGGTGCGGGCCCGCGGCCTTGGTGACGGCATCCAGGGAGGCCGCCCATTCGGCGGTCTCCTCCGGGTCGCGGTCCGGGAGCTGGTCGAGCTCGCTCGGAAGCTTTCCAACGGGGTCGGTCATGATCGCCGCCTTCCGGTGAGGAGGGGGGTGGAGAAGTCCCTGACTGGCAGGACAGGGCGATGGGGCCGGTGGGCCCGCGAAGTGAACTGTAAGACGCCGATCGATGATCGATCAAAGGATGAAAGGCAAAACTTCTCGATATGAAGAAAAGTGGCATGGGGTGCCAGGAAACAGGGCACCGAGTGACGGGATTTAACCGTCAAAAAGGGCACCCGTCCGCACAGGAGAGCGCCCTCCACGACAGATGCGCACCAGCCTGTCCGGAGGCTCAGGCGCGCGGCGCGCAGCCCAGCACATGCGCCTTGACCAGGGTGCCGATGTCCGGGTCCTTGCGCAGGAACGCGTCGATGAGGGCCTCGTGCTCCTCCGCGTACGACTTCTGCACCGTTCCCAGCCAGCGGATCGACAGCGCAGTGAACACCTCGATGCCCAGCCCCTCCCAGGTGTGCAGCAGCACCGCGTTGCCCGCCGCCCGCACCATCTCCCGGTGGAAGCCCACCGTGTGCCGCACCTGCGCCTCGCCGTCCGCCAGCCGGTCCGCCTCGTACAGCGCGCTCACGTGCGGGGCCAGCAGCGAGCAGTCCTCGCCGAGCCCCGGAGCCGCCAGCTCGGCCGCGATCTGCTCCAGACCGGCCCGTACGGGGTAGCTCTCCTCCAGGTCGGCGGCGGTGAGGTTGCGGACCCGGACGCCCTTGTTGGGCGCCGACTCGATCAGCCGCAGCGTCTCCAGCTCCCGCAGCGCCTCGCGCACGGGCGTCTGGCTGACCTCCAGCTCGGTGGCGATGCGCCGCTCCACGATCCGCTCGCCCGGCTTCCAGCGCCCGCTCACGATCCCCTCCACGATGTGCTCGCGGATCTGTTCGCGCAGCGAGTGGACGACGGGCGGGGTCATGACGGGCTCCTTCGGACAGACCGGTACGCCTGCGCCGGGCACAGTGGCCGGGGCGACCGGGTGTCTAGACAATACGGCGGCGCCCCCGTCCGGGAGGGTTCCGGACGGGGGCGCCGATCGTGAGGCTGGTTACAGGCCGAGCCGGTTACAGGCCGAGCTCGACCTCGAACTCGCCGGCCTCCAGGATCGCCTTGACCGCGGTCAGGTAGCGGGCGGCGTCCGCGCCGTCCACCAGACGGTGGTCGTAGGAGAGCGACAGGTACGTCATGTCGCGGACACCGATCACGGTACCCTCCTCGGTCTCGATGACCGCGGGACGCTTCACGGTGGCGCCGATGCCCAGGATGGCGGCCTGGTTCGGCGGCACGATGACGGTGTCGAACAGCGCACCGCGCGAGCCGGTGTTGCTGATGGTGAAGGTGGCACCGGACATGTCGTCCGGGGTCAGGCCGCCACCGCGGGCCTTGCCGGCCAGCTCGGCGGTCTTCTTCGAGATGCCGGCGATGTTGAGGTCGCCCGCGCCCTTGATGACCGGGGTCATCAGGCCCTTCTCGGCGTCCACGGCGATGCCGATGTTCTCCGAGTCGAAGTACGTGATCGTGCCTTCGTCCTCGTTGATCCGGGCGTTGACGACCGGGTGGGCCTTCAGCGCCTGGGCGGCGGCCTTCACGTAGAACGGCATCGGGGAGAGCTTGACGCCCTCACGGGCCGCGAAGGCGTCCTTCGCGCGGGCGCGCAGCTTCATCAGCTTGGTGACGTCGACCTCGACGACCGAGGTCAGCTGGGCCTGCGAGTGCAGCGCCTTCATCATGTTGTCGCCGATGACCTTGCGCATGCGGGTCATCTTGACCGTCTGACCGCGCAGCGGGGACGCCTCCAGCTTCGGCGCCTTGGAGGCGCTCGGAGCGGCGGCGGCGGCGGGCGCCGGGGCAGCGGCGGCGGCCTTGGCGGCCTCCGCGGCGGCGACGACATCCTGCTTGCGGATACGGCCACCGACGCCGGTGCCCTTGACCGCGCCCAGGTCGACGCCGTTCTCGGCGGCGAGCTTGCGGACCAGCGGCGTGACGTACGCGCCGTCGTCACCGGAGGTCGCGACCGGAGCGGCGGCGGCCGGAGCCGGAGCGGCGGCGGGTGCCGGGGCCGGGGCGGCCGGGGCGGGTGCCGGAGCGGCGGGGGCGGGGGCAGGGGCAGCGGCCGGCGCGGGGGCCGGAGCGGCCGGAGCCGGAGCGGCGGGAGCCGGGGCCGGGGCGGCGGGGGCCGGGGCCGGGGCGGCCGGAGCCGGCGCGGCGGCCGGGGCGGCACCGGGCGCACCGATGACGGCGAGCTTGGCGCCGACCTCGGCGGTCTCGTCCTCACCGACCACGATCTCCAGCAGCACACCGGCGACCGGGGCGGGAATCTCGGTGTCCACCTTGTCCGTGGAGACCTCGAGCAGCGGCTCGTCCTCCGCGACCTCCTCGCCGACCTCCTTCAGCCAGCGGGTGACGGTGCCCTCGGTGACGCTCTCGCCGAGCGCCGGCAGGGTGACGTCGGTGCCGGAGGCGCCACCGGCCGGAGCGGCGGCGGGGGCCTCGGCCTCGGCCGCGGGGGCCGGGGCGGGGGTCTCGGCGGCCGGAGCCGGGGCCGGGGCGGCCTCGGCGGCGGGGGCCTCCGCGGCCGGGGCCTCGGCGGCGGCCGGGGCGCCCGAGCCGTCGTCGATGACGGCCAGCTCGGCGCCGACCTCGACGGTCTCGTCCTCGGCGACCTTGATGGACGACAGGATGCCGGAGGCGGGGGCGGGGATCTCGGTGTCGACCTTGTCGGTCGAGACCTCGAGCAACGGCTCGTCGGCCTCGACGCGCTCGCCCTCGGCCTTCAGCCAGCGGGTGACAGTGCCCTCGGTGACGCTCTCGCCGAGCGCCGGAAGGGTTACGGAAACCGACATGGTTTCAGTTGCTCCTTACGAAAATGCGGAAGTGGTCGGTCGTCGCGCCCGGTCGACTGATCAGTCGTGGGAGTGCAGGGGCTTGCCGGCCAGGGCCAGGTGGGCCTCGCCGAGCGCCTCGCTCTGGGTCGGGTGGGCGTGGATGAGCTGGGCGACCTCGGCCGGCAGCGCTTCCCAGTTGTAGATCAGCTGGGCTTCGCCGACCTGCTCGCCCATACGGTCACCGACCATGTGGACGCCGACCACCGCACCGTCCTTGACCTGGACGAGCTTGATCTCGCCCGCGGTCTTGAGGATCTTGCTCTTGCCGTTGCCGGCGAGGTTGTACTTGAGGGCGACGACCTTGTCCGCGCCGTAGAGCTCCTTGGCCTTGGCCTCGGTGATGCCGACGGAGGCGACCTCGGGGTGGCAGTACGTCACGCGCGGCACGCCGTCGTAGTCGATCGGGACGGTCTTGAGACCGGCCAGCCGCTCCGCGACGAGGATGCCCTCGGCGAAGCCGACGTGCGCGAGCTGGAGCGTGGGGACCAGGTCGCCCACGGCGGAGATCGTCTCCACGTTGGTCCGCATGTACTCGTCGACCAGGACGTAGCCGCGGTCCATGGCGACCCCGGCCTCCTCGTAACCCAGGCCCTGCGAGACCGGGCCGCGGCCGATCGCGACCAGCAGCACCTCCGCCTCGAAGGTCTTGCCGTCGGCGAGGGTGACCTTGACGCCGTCCTGCGTGTACTCGGCGCTCTGGAAGAACGTGCCGAGGTTGAACTTGATGCCGCGCTTGCGGAAGGCGCGCTCAAGGAGCTTGGAGCTGTTCTCGTCCTCGACCGGGACGAGGTGCTTGAGGCCCTCGACGATCGTCACGTCGGTGCCGAAGGAGGTCCACGCCGAGGCGAACTCGACGCCGATGACGCCGCCGCCCAGCACGATCGCCGACTTCGGGACGCGGTCCAGCTTCAGCGCGTGGTCCGAGGAGATGATGCGGTTGCCGTCGATCTCCAGGCCCGGCAGCGACTTCGGCACGGAGCCGGTCGCGAGCAGCACGTGGCGGCCCTGGATGCGCTGGCCGTTCACGTCCACCGAGGTGGGGGAGGAGAGGCGGCCCTCACCCTCGATGTAGTGCACCTTGCGGGAGGCGACGAGACCCTGCAGACCCTTGTACAGGCCGGAGATCACGTCGTCCTTGTACTTGTGGACGGCCGCCATGTCGATGCCCTCGAAGGTGGCCTGGACACCGAACTGGGCGGCTTCGCGGGCCTGGTCCGCGATCTCGCCCGCGTGCAGCAGGGCCTTCGTGGGGATGCAGCCGTTGTGCAGGCAGGTGCCGCCGACCTTGCCCTTCTCGATCAGAGCGACGTCCAGGCCCAGCTGCGCTCCGCGCAGGGCCGCGGCGTACCCGCCGCTACCACCGCCGAGGATCACTAGGTCGAAAACGGTGCTGGCGTCGTTCGCCACGTCACGTCCTCCATGCATGTGCGCCGTACGCCGGGCCCCGTCCTCGGGGTGTTACCGGCCGGTCGGCTGGTGTGCGGCCGCTTTGTCTTCGGCCCTGTGGTGGGGGCCCTGTCCTGCCGAGAACCCATCTTCGCATTTGTTGACGGTGAGCGGGACGCGGGGCCCGTGTCCGGGGCGGATGATCGTCCGTCCCGGTGGATAACCGCTGCGTGGCGGACAGGGATTTCGTCAAGAGCGAAACCACCCCGCCCGGACGCGGTGCCATGGGTCAAACACCTACGGCCCCGGACGTATGCCCGGGGCCGTACAGAGGCCGGCCGGCCTCAGCCGAGGTCGCCGTCGGCGGTGCGCTCCGCCAGCTTGACCAGGGTGCGGACGGCGGAACCGGTGCCGCCCTTCGGCGTGTATCCGTACGGGGCGCCCTCGTGGAAGGCGGGGCCCGCGATGTCCAGGTGGGCCCAGGCGATGCCCTCGCCGACGAACTCCTTCAGGAACAGGCCGGCCACCAGGCCGCCGCCCATCCGCTCGCCCATGTTGGCGATGTCGGCGGTCGGGGAGTCCATGCCCTTGCGCAGGTCGGCCGGGAGCGGCATCGGCCAGGACGCCTCGCCGACCTCCTCCGCGATCTCGTGGATCGAGGTACGGAAGGCGTCGTCGTTGGACATGATGCCGAAGGTGCGGTTGCCCAGCGCCAGCACCATGGCGCCGGTCAGGGTCGCCACGTCGACGAGCGCGTCCGGGTTGTCCTCCGAGGCGCGGGTGAGCGCGTCGGCCATGACGAGCCGGCCCTCGGCGTCGGTGTTGAGCACCTCGACGGTCTTGCCGCTGTACATGCGCAGCACGTCGCCGGGGCGGGTGGCGCTGCCCGAGGGCATGTTCTCGGCGAGCGCCAGCCAGCCGGTGACGTTGACGCGCAGGCCCAGGCGGGCGGCCGTGACGACGGTCGCGAACACGGCGGCGGCGCCGGCCATGTCGCACTTCATCGTCTCGTTGTGGCCGGCCGGCTTCAGCGAGATGCCGCCCGAGTCGTAGGTGATGCCCTTGCCGACGAGGGCCAGGGTCTTCTCCGCCTTCGGGTGCGTGTAGGCGAGCTTCACGAGGCGCGGGCCGCGGGTCGCGCCCTGGCCGACGCCGAGGATGCCGCCGTAGCCGCCCTTGACGAGCGCCTTCTCGTCCAGCACCTGCACCTTGATGCCGTGCTCCTTGCCGGCGGCGGTGGCCACGGCGGCGAAGGACTCGGGGTAGAGGTCGTTGGGCGGGGTGTTGACCAGGTCGCGGGCGCGGTTGATCTCCTCGGCGAGGGCGATCGCGCGGTCGGCGGCGGCCTTGAACGCCTTGTCGCGCGGCTTGGCGCCGAGCAGGGCGACCTCGGCCAGCGCCGGCTTGGCACCGGCGGCCTTGGCGCCCTTGGGGGCGAGCTTGTTCTCGCCGGCCTGGTAGGCGATGAAGGCGTACGCGCCGAGCAGCGCGCCCTCCGCGATCGCCTCGGCGTCCTCGACGGAGCCGATGGGCAGCGCGAAGCCGGCCTTCTTCGCCCCGGCCAGCGAACGGGCGGCGGCACCGGCGGCCCGGCGCAGCGCCTCGGCGTCGTACGCGCCGTCCTTCTCGGGGGCCTTGCCGAGGCCGACCGCGATGACGACCGGGGCCTTGAGGCCGTCCGGAGCCGGGACCTTCGTCAGCTCGCCCTCGGCACCCGAGGCGCCCAGGGTCGACAGGACGGCGGCGAGCTTCCCGCCGAACGCCTTGTCCACGGCCTCGGCGCCCGGTGCGAGGACGACGTCCGCGGACTTGGATCCAGCGCTCTTGGCGACGCCCACGACGAGGGCGTCGGCGCGCAGCGTCGCCGCACCGGCGGTGCTGAGAGTGAGAGCAGTCACGGTGGTGAAATCTCGCTTCCGTTGAGTTCTTTTCCGGCCCTGTAGTGGTCGAGGGGTGGCCGACCGGGCCCGGCGCATCGTAGACGCCGTCGCAATGTGCCGGGAATGAGCCTACGCGCGCCTTTGCTGCCCGCTCACGGCGGCGGGCCGTAGCGGTCGCACGGCTGTTCCCCGGCCGACGTACGGTGGGGGTTCCAGGAAGATCGTCCCGATGGCACGGACCCGGGGCGCACATGGGGGGAACGATGCGCGACCGTACGGCCGCACGGGTGGGCGGGGCGCGCGGCGCCCTCGCCCGCGGCGCACTGGCACTGCCACTGCTCGCGCTGCTCGTGGGCTGCGCCCAGGACCGGGGCGGCGCCCCGGCGGGCGAGGACACCGGAGCCGGGGCGTCCGCCCAGCCCGCGCGGCAGCGCTGGCAGCCGGAACCCGGCACCGACTGGCAGTGGCAGCTCTCGGGCCGGCTCGACACCACCGTGGACGCCCCGGTGTACGACATCGACGGCTTCGACCGGACGGCGGCCGAGGTCGCCGCGCTGCACCGCGAGGGCCGCAAGGTCATCTGCTACCTGTCCACCGGCGCCTGGGAGGACTTCCGCCCGGACGCGGCCCGTTTCCCCACCGTGCTCCTCGGGAAGGGCAACGGCTGGAAGGGCGAGCGCTGGCTCGACATCCGGCGCACCGACGTCCTGGAGCCGCTGATGGAGTCCCGGATCGAGATGTGCGCCGACAAGGGGTTCGACGCGGTCGAGCCCGACAACATGGACGGCTACCGCAACGAGAGCGGCTTCCCGCTGACCGCCGCCGACCAGCTCCGCTACAACCGTCTGATCGCCCGCCTGGTCCACCGCCACGGGATGGCCGCCGGCCTCAAGAACGACCTGCCGCAGATCCCGGAGCTGGTCGGGGACTTCGACTTCGCGGTCAACGAGCAGTGCGCGCAGTACGACGAGTGCGAGGAGCTGACCCCGTTCGTGAAGGCGGGCAAGGCGGTGTTCCACGTCGAGTACGAACTGCCCGCCGAGCGGTTCTGCGCACAGTCCCGGAAGCTGGGGCTCAGCTCGCTGCGCAAGGAGTACGCGCTGGACGCGTCGCGCGAGTCCTGCGCGGCGGACGCGGACTGACGGGGCGCCGGGTTTCGCACTCCGCCGCTCCGGGAAGCCCGCGGGACGCGCCGGGTTTCGCGCCCCGCCCGGCCGGGAAGCGGGTCAGCCGTCAGCCCAGCGCCAGGGCCACCAGCGCCACCGTCGCCGCCGTCTCCGCGAGCGCCCCGAACACATCGCCGGTCACCCCGCCGAACCGCCGCACGCAGTGCCGCAGCAGCAGCTCCGCCACCACCACCGCGACCACCGCGCCCAGGCCGCAGCGCAGCGTCCCGTACCCGCCGGTCAGCGCCCCCGCCCCCGCGCAGCCGACCACCACCACGAGCCCGACCGCCACCGCGCCGGCCACCGGAACCGTTCCGGCGACCGCCGCGCCCAGGCCCTCCGGCCGGGCCGCCGGCACCCCGCGCCGCGAGGCCAGGGTCAGCGCGAGCCGGGCGACGACCGCCGCGACGGCGGCCGCCACCGCGCCGTGCGCCCAGCCCCGCGCGTACTCCTGCTGAAGCACCGCCACCTGCGCCAGCAGCACGAACAGCAGGGTGATCACGCCGAACGGGCCGATGTCCGACTGCTTCATGATCCGCAGCGCGTCACCGGCCGGCTTGCCGCTGCCCAGGCCGTCCGCGGTGTCCGCGAGACCGTCCAGATGGAGCCCCCGGGTGAGCACGGCGGGCACGGCCGCCGAGGCCACCGCGGCGAGCAGCGGGCCCGCGCCGCCCCACAGCAGCAGGCTGCCCGGCACCGCCGCGAGCAGGCCCACCACCAGCCCGGCCACCGGCGCGCACAGCATCCCGGCCCGCGCGGCCTCCCGGTCCCAGCGGGTCACGCGGACGGGGAGCACGGTCAGGGTGCCGAAGGCGAACCGCAGGCCGTGGCTGTCGAGGGAGGAGGTCACGGCGCGCAGGCTAATCGGTGCGCCCGGCCGCTAGATTGTCCGAAATGCCGCACAACGGGGCAGAAGCGGATGACCGGGAGTGGTGGGATGGGTCACTGGTTCGAGCGCAACTTCGTCGAGCCGGGGAAACTTCCGCTGCTCCTCGCCCTGACCGCCTTCGTGCTGACCTTCGCCGTGACCCGGTTCATCACCCGGATGATCCGGGCCGGGAAGGGCCCGTTCCGCAACATCACGCCCGGCGGTGTCCACATCCACCACGTGGTGCCCGGCGTGGTGCTGAGCGTCGTCGGCGGCTTCGGCGCGGTCGCCTGCGGGCAGCACGGCGTCGCGGCCGCCCTGTGCGCGGTCGTCTTCGGCGTGGGCGCGGGGCTGGTCCTGGACGAGTTCGCGCTGATCCTGCATCTGGACGACGTGTACTGGACGGAGGAGGGCCGCCGGAGCGTGGAGGTCGTCGTGCTCACGGCGGCCCTGGTGCTGCTGGTGCTCGGCGGGTTCTCGCCGCTGGGCGTGGACGATCTGAGCGACGATCAGCAGCAGGGCAGGGCGGGCGCGGTGGTCACCGTCGTCATCAACTTCTGCTTCGTCCTGATCACCCTGTTCAAGGGGAAGGCCAGGATGGCGGTGGTCGGCACCCTGGTTCCCTTCGTGGCTCTGGTCGGGGCGGTACGGCTGGCCCGGCCGACCTCGCCGTGGGCCAGGCGCTTCTACCGCGGCCGGCACCGGGCCCGCTCCCGCGCGGTGCTGCGCGCCTACCACCACGACGTGCGCTGGGCCGGGCCGCGCCGCAGGTTCCAGGACCTCATCGGCGGGGCACCGGACCGGGCCCCCGCCCCGCCGCCCCGGCCGTGACCGCCGGCGTCAGCCCGCCGCCTCCGGCTCGCGCTCGGGCAGCTCCGCCGCCAGCGCCGCCGCGGCCTGGACGAGCGGGAGGGCGAGCAGCGCCCCGCACCCCTCGCCGACGATCACCCCGTGGTCGAGCACCGGGTTGAGCGCCATCCGGTCGAGCGCCTTCGCCTGCGCCGGCTCACCGCTCGCCTGGCCCGCCAGCCACCAGTCCGGCGCCCGGAACGCGGCCCGCTGGCCGACCAGCGCGGCCGCCGCGCCGACCACGCCGTCCAGGATCACCGGCAGCCGCCGCACCGCGCACTGGAGCAGGAAGCCGGTCATCGCGGCCAGATCGGCGCCGCCCACCGTCGCCAGCAGCTCCAGCTGGTCGCCCAGGACCGGCCGGGCCCGGCGCAGCGCGTCGCGGATCGCCGCGCACTTGCGCATCCACGCCAGGTCGTCGATCCCCGCGCCACCGCGCCCGGTCACCACCGAGGCGTCCGTGCCGCACAGCGCCGCGATCAGGGTGGCCGCCGCCGTCGTACCGCCCACGCTGAGGTCGCCGAGCACCACCAGATCGGTGCCCGAGTCGGCCTCCTCGTCGGCCACCGCCATGCCGAGCCGCACCGCCGCCTGGGCCTCGTCGGCCGTCAGCGCGTCCTCGACGTCGATCCGCCCGCTGCCCCGCCGCACCCGGGTGCGCACGACGGCCTCCGGCAGCAGCTCCGGGTCGCAGTCGAGACCGGCGTCCACGATCCGCACCGGCACGGAGTACCGGCGGGCCAGGACCGCCAGCGGGGTCGCGCCCTCCAGCGTGGCCCGCACCAGCTCGTTCGCGGTGCCCGCCTTCCGCCCCGACACATCGAGCCGCGCCACCCCGTGGTCGCCCGCGAACAGCACCACGCGCGGCTGCTCGATCGTCCGCACCGGAGCCGCCTGCTGCGCCGCGGACAGCCACTCACCCAGCTCGTCCAGCCGCCCGAGGGCGCCCACCGGCACGCTCAACCGCTCCCGGCGTTCCTCGGCATCGCGCCGTACGCCCCCGTCCGGGCGTTCGATCAGATCGGAGAAGTCGTCCAGATTCACGGGGTTCTGCCTCGCGGGATAGATACGGGGGATGGTCCGTCGAGCCCGTCACGGGCCCACTGCGGAACAGTACCCGCCGCCCTTTCCGCCCAGGCTCGGCCGGAGCGGGCCGCCTGCGGGCCCACCGCTCCCGCTCAGCCGCGCAGCGGCACCGCCTGGCCCGCCACCACCAGCAGCACCTGCTCGCACTCTCCGGCCACCGCCGCGTTCAGCCGGCCCAGCTCGTCCCGGAAGCGCCGGCCGGACGCCGTCGCCGGAACCACGCCCGAGCCGGTCTCGTTGGTCACCATGACGACCGTGCGCCGGGTCCCGCGCACGGCGGCGACCAGCTCCGCCGTCCGCGCCCGCAGCGCCCGCTCCCCGCCCTCCGCCCAGATCGCGTCGTCCCAGGCACCCACCCGGTCCATCAGGTGCGTCAGCCACAGCGACAGGCAGTCGATCAGCAGCGGCGGCCCGTCCGCGGCCAGCAGCTCCGTCAGCGCGCAGGTCTCCTCGGTGCGCCAGCTCGCCGGCCGCCGCTCCCGGTGCAGCCCGACCCGGGCCGCCCACTCGGCGTCCCCGTCGCGCCCGCCGCCGGTCGCCACGTACACCACGTCCGGGTAGGTCTCCAGCCGGCGTTCCGCCTCGACGGACTTCCCGGAGCGCGCGCCCCCGGTGATCAGGGTGCGCCGGGGGAGCGGGGCGGGCTCGCGGAAGCCGCCGACCGTCAGCGTCGTGCCGTCCGGCACGGCCCGCGCCCCGGCCGCGGCGAGCCGGCGCTCCAGCTCCGGGGCGGGCGGCGCGTCATGGCCCAGATGGACGGCGATCAGCTCGGTGGCGGCCCCGACCGCCCCGGCGGCCCGCAGCCGCGCCACGGCGTCGGGCCGTCCGACGAGGTCCAGGGCGACCAGGTCGTACGGCTGCTCCACCGGCTCCGCCAGCCCGGCCGGCGCTCCGCCCGGCGGCAGGTACAGCAGCCGGGCGCCCTCGGGCGAGGTCACCTCGTACCCCGTACCGGGCGCGTCCATCGGCACCGCCCGTACCCGGTGCCCGCTGATCAGCGTCAGCTCCCGCCCGTCCGGCACCCGGCCCGCCGGAGGCAGCCCGGCGGGCAGCTCGACGGCGGGCCCGTCGTGCGGGTGCGTCAGCAGCACCTGGCGTACGGCGGTGAGCGAGCGGCCCGCGCGGGCGGCGGCGAACACCGCGCCGGGCGTCAGGTCGAGCAGCAGCGCGTCGTCCACCAGGAGAGCGGTCGCGGCCCGGCCGGCGGAGCCGCGGGCGAGGGCGCACGCGGCGCAGGGGCAGTCGGGCCGCGGCAGCCCGTCGGGGGCTCCGGTGCCGAGCAGAGTCAGTTCCACGCTCCGATCCTGCCGCGTCCCCGCGCGGGGTGCGCGCCGTGGGGGCGGCGAACCGTCCGAGACGCCCTTCCCCCGCTGGTGGGAAGCACTAGGCTGCCGACTGGAACGACATACCCAGGAGGCGGACATGGCGTGGACGTGGCGGTTCGAGAAGTCCGACGGTACGGAGACGGAGCCGGCCCTGCAGCCGGAGGAGTTCCCGACCCAGGGTGACGCGGAATCCTGGATCGGCGAGTACTGGAAGCAGCTCCTGGACGGCGGGGCGGACCAGGTCACGCTCTTCGAGGACACCACGAAGATCTACGGCCCGATGAGCCTGCACGCCGACTCGGCGGACTGACCCGGGCCACGCGACGGCCGGCCGGCGGGTCCCCGTGGACCTGCCGGCCGGCCGTCGCCGTGCGGGACGCCGCCCGGCGCCCGGCACACCCGTCAGATCTCGCCGAGCGTGACCTTCGCCGTCTTCTTCGCGTTCCCGCGCATGTACGTCACGCTCACCTCCTGGCCCGGCTTCTCGGCGGCCAGGGCCTCGGCGAGCGAGGTGATGGTGGTGATCTTCGCGTCGCCGACCCCGGTGATGATGTCGCCCGCGCGCAGCCCCGCGTCGGCCGCCGCGCCGCCCTTCTGGACGTTGACGATCGCGACGCCCGCCGGGCGGTAGTCGTCGTTGACCACCGTGCGGCCGGTGATGTCGAGCGCCGCCCGGCCCGAGTCGGTGACCTTGCCGTCCTTGATGATCTGGTCCGCGACCGTCCGCACCATCGACGCCGGGATGGCGAAGCCGATGCCCGGCGCCGCGCTGTCGCCCATCTGAGGATCGGACGCGGCGAGCGTCGGGATGCCGATGACCTCGCTGTTCAGATCGACCAGGGCGCCCCCGCTGTTGCCGGGGTTGATCGCCGCCGAGGTCTGCACCATGTTCGCGATGGTCGCTCCGGTGCCGCCGGCCGTCCTGCTCTCGCTGACCGTCCGGCCGAGCGCCGAGACGATGCCCTGGGTGACGCTGCTGGACAGGCCCAGCGGCGAACCCATCGCCAGCACGATTTGCCCCACGGCGACCTTCTCCGAGTCGCCGAACTTCGCGGGCCGCAGCCCGTCCGGCACGTCGTCGAGCGCGATGACCGCCAGATCCTGCTCCGGGTAGGCGGCGACCAGCGTCGCCTTGAGGACCTTCTCGCCGGTGGCCACGGTGACCTTGAAGGACTTCTCGTCACCGACGACATGGGCGTTGGTGACGATATGGCCCTTGGTGTCGTAGACGACGCCGGAGCCGAGGCTCTCGGACGCGTCGATCTGCACGACCGAGGGCAGCACGTCGTTGATGGCGGTCTGGTACTCGCTCTGGAGATCACCGGCGGCCTTCGCGGCCGGACCGGCCTGCGCCGAACCGGACGCCGTCGCGTCCGGCCCCGGAGCGGGGGACTGCGCGGAGGAACAGCCGCTCACCAGCGCGATCGCGCAGAAACCGGCGGACAGGGGCAGCATCAGCCGGCGCGCACGACGGCGGGAGCGAAGGACATCCATGTCCGGATTATTACTTTTGCCCTCACGGTCGGCCCGTTGAGCGCACCCGTGGGGTCACCCGGGGCCCGCCGCGCCCTACCCCCGTACGCCGCACAGATGCAGCAGCGCCGCCACCCCGCGGTACGGGTCCGTCCGGCCGGCCCGGTCCTCCGCCGCGAGCACCCGCTCCAGCTCCGCGGCCGGCGGCAGCTCCACGTCGTTGCTCACGTTGTCCGTGAAGATCCGCACCCCGTACCAGGCGTGCAGCGGCGCCGCGATCGAGGCGAGCGTCGCCGTCAGCGCGTCGAGCCGGTCCGCGCGCACGGACAGGCCGAGCCGGTTGGTGTAGTGGTCGCTGTCGAACGCGGCCAGCGCCCCTTCCCAGTCCCCGGCCATGCCCGGCCGCATCGCCAGCGCGTCCGCGTTCCGCACCAGCAGGGACAGCAGCCCGCCGGGCGCCAGCATCCGGGCCAGCCCCGCCACCATGGCGTCCGGCTCCTGGACGTACATCAGTACGCCGTGGCACAGGACCACGTCGAAACTGCCGGGCAGGAAGTGGACCCCGGTGTCCTGGCCGTTGCCCTCGATCAGCCGCACCCGCTCACGGATGCCGGCCGGCTCGCCGCCCAGCGCCTCACGGGCGATCCGCAGCATCTCCGGATCGGACTCCAGGCCGGTCACCGTGTGCCCGGCGCGCGCCAGGCGCAGCGCCTGGGTGCCCTGGCCCATGCCGACGTCCAGGATGCGCAGCCGCTGCCCCACCGGGAAGCGCGCCGCGATCTGCTCGTCCAGCTGCCGGGCCACCAGCTCCTGGCGCACGGTGTTGCGCAGACCGGAGAGCCCTTTGGTCCACGCCCCGGAGGCCCCGGTGAAGCCCGCGACGGCAGCGGTCGGCCGGCCGGCGAAACCATCGCCGACCGGGCCGGACGGCTCCGTACTCAGGGCCGCTCTCCGCGCTTGACCTGCGGCTTCGGTAGCCGGAGCCGACGCATCTGGAGCGTACGCATCAGCCCGTAGGCCACCGCGCCGCGCTTCGGGGTGTCCGGGAACCGGCTCCGCAGCTGCGCGCGCATGCGGAAGCCCAGCCCGACGGAGTCGATCACGATCAGCACGATCACGATCAGCCAGAGCAGCAGCGAGATGTTCTGGATGCCCCGCACCTGGATCACGCTCAGGATCAGAATGATCACGGCGAGCGGCAGGAAGTACTCCGCGATGCAGAAGCGCGAGTCCACATAGTCGCGGACGAAGCGGCGCACCGGCCCCTTGTCACGCGCCGGCAGATAGCGCTCGTCACCGTTGGCGAGCGCCTCCCGCTGCCTGGCCAGGTCCGCGCGCCGCGCTTCGCGCTGGCGCCGCATGGCCGCCTTGCGGTCCAGCGGCGCGCCACTGGAGGCGCGGCGGCGCTGCGACTGGGCCTCGCTGCGCTTGGGGGTGGGGCGACCCTTGGGGGCCTCGGGGTCGCGGGGCGTCTTGGAGAGGTCCGCCGTCACCTTGTCGGTGGGGGCCTTCTCTTCCTTGGAGCGGCTACGGAACACAAGGCCCAAGGGTACGGGGTCGGCGGCCGGTACCCGCAGGCCGGCCGGGAACGATCCGGCAACGGCCCGCGTCCTTGTCCGTGTATGGACGGGTGATACGGGCGTCACCTACTCCTTGGGCCTGATCGGTCCGGGGACACAGTCGTCCTTGGGGAGGAGCCCATCCGCACCCGAACAGTGCGGTAATAGAGACAGGGCCCGTACTGTGGGTTCTGTTGGAGTGCCGGAGCCCAGTTGAGCCAGAAGGGGGCGCGCGAAGCCCATGAGCGGTGTCATGAAGCGTATGGGGATGATCTTCCGCGCGAAAGCAAACAAGGCCCTTGACCGGGCCGAAGATCCGCGCGAGACCCTCGATTACTCGTACCAGAAGCAGCTGGAGCTGCTGCAGAAGGTACGCCGCGGCGTCGCCGACGTGGCGACCTCGCGCAAGCGGCTCGAACTGCAGCTGAACCAGCTGCAGGGCCAGTCCACCAAGCTGGAGGACCAGGGCCGCAAGGCCCTCGCGCTGGGCCGCGAGGACCTGGCGCGCGAGGCGCTGTCCCGCCGCGCCGCCCTCCAGCAGCAGGTCACCGACCTGGAGACGCAGCACACCACGCTGCAGGGCGAGGAGGAGAAGCTCACCCTCGCGGCCCAGCGGCTCCAGGCCAAGGTGGACGCCTTCCGCACCAAGAAGGAGACCATCAAGGCCACCTACACCGCGGCGCAGGCACAGACCCGGATCGGCGAGGCGTTCTCCGGCATCTCCGAGGAGATGGGCGACGTCGGCCTGGCCATCCAGCGGGCCGAGGACAAGACGCAGCAGATGCAGGCCCGCGCCGGCGCGATCGACGAGCTGCTCGCCTCCGGCGCCCTCGACGACCCGACCGGCACGGCGAAGGACGACATCGCCGCCGAGCTGGACCGGATCTCCGGTGGTACGGATGTGGAGCTGGAACTCCAGCGCATGAAGGCCGAACTGGCCGGCGGCTCCTCCTCGCAGCAGGCGATCGAGGGCGGCCCCCAGGACGCCCGGCAGCAGAACAGCCAGTCCCACAAATTCGACAAGAACTAAGGCAGCGACATGATCGTACGGATCATGGGGGAGGGCCAGGCAGTCCTGGCCGACAGTCATCTCGCCGAGCTCGACAAGCTCGACGACGCCCTGCTGGCCGAGATGGAGAGCGGTGACGGACCGGGCTTCCGCACCACGCTCCACGCACTCCTGGCCCGCGTACGCGAACTCGGCACACCTCTGCCGGACGACTCCCTGGAGCCGTCCGAGCTCATCCTGCCGTCGCCGGACGCCACCCTCGACGAGGTACGCGACATGCTCAGCGACGACGGCCTGATCCCCGGCTGACACCCGGAGGCTTTCCCGGCACCCGCACCCGATGCCCCGCGCCCGCCCGCCGGACGCGGGGCACCGGCGTCCCCGGCCCCGCTCCCGCCGCCGACCCGGACCTGCCCGCGCGCGACACGCCGTAACGTAGCTGGACGTGACCACCCTCGGAACCGGTGTCCTGCGCATCCGCACCTGGCTGCGCGGCCATCCCCTCGCGCTGGACGCCGCGCTCGCCCTGGCCGTGCTCGTGGCCATGATCATCGGATCGTTCGTCGATCCGGGCGGCCCCGACGGGCCCGCCTTCGGCGCTCGTACCCCCGCCGCCAGCAGCCTGTTCCTGATGGTGCTGAGCGCCCTGGCGCTGATCCGGCGGCGCCGCGAACCCCTGGCCGTACTCGCCGCCACCGGCGCGCTGACCGTCGTCGAACTGGTCACCGCCGACCCGCCCGCCCCCGTCGTGATGAGCGCGGTCATCGCCCTGTACACCGTCGCCGCCCGCACCGACCGGCCCACCACCTGGCGGGTCGGGCTGCTCACCATGGCCGCGCTCACCGCCGCCGCCATGCTCTTCGGCTCCCCGCCCTGGTACAGCCAGGAGAACCTGGGCGTCTTCGCCTGGACCGGGATGGCCGGGGCGGCGGGCGACGCGGTCCGCTCCCGCCGCGCGTTCGTGGACGCCATCCGGGAACGCGCCGAACGCGCCGAACGCACCCGCGAGGAGGAGGCCCGCCGCCGGGTCGCCGAGGAACGCCTGCGCATCGCCCGCGACCTGCACGACGTCGTCGCCCACCACATCGCCCTGGTCAACGTGCAGGCCGGAGTCGCCGCACACGTCATGGACAAGCGCCCCGACCAGGCCAAACAGGCCCTCGCCCATGTCCGCGAGGCCAGCCGCTCCGCCCTCAACGAACTCCGCGCCACCGTGGGCCTGCTGCGCCAGTCCGGCGACCCGGAGGCCCCCACCGAACCGGCCCCCGGCCTCGCGGTCCTCGGCGAACTCGTGGCGGGCGTGCGGCAGGCCGGGCTGCCCGTCGAGGTGGCCTGCTCGGCCTGCGACGACCCGCCGCTGCCCTCCGCCGTCGACCTGGCCGCGTACCGGGTGATCCAGGAGGCCCTGACCAACGTCCGCAAGCACGCCGGTCCGGGCGCCAGGGCCGAGGTCAGCGTCGTACGGGTCGGCAGCACCGCCGAGGTCATGGTCCTGGACAACGGCCGCGGACCCGGCTCCGCGGCAGACCCCCCGGCGCCCGGCGGCGGCCACGGCCTGCTCGGCATGCGCGAACGTGTCACCGCGCTGGGCGGCACCCTCACCGCCGGTCCCCGCTACGGGGGCGGGTTCCGCGTCCATGCGATCCTGCCCGTCGAGGCCCGCGCGCAGGAGCCCGGTCGGCCGGGCGCGCCGGACCGGACGGGGGAGAACGCATGACACCGGCCATCAAGGTCCTGCTCGCCGACGACCAGGCGCTGCTGCGCAGCGCGTTCCGGGTACTGGTCGACTCGGAGCCCGACATGCGGGTCGTGGGGGAGGCGGCGGACGGGACGCAGGCCGTGGAGGTGGCCCGCGCCGAGCGGCCCGACGTGGTGCTGATGGACATCCGGATGCCCGGTACCGACGGCCTGACCGCCACCCGCATGATCAGCGCCGACCCGGACCTCGCGGACGTCCGCGTGGTCATGCTCACCACCTTCGAGGTCGACGAGTACGTGGTGCAGTCGCTGCGCGCCGGGGCCTCGGGCTTCCTCGGCAAGGGCGCCGAGCCGGACGAACTCCTGAACGCGATCCGGATCGCCGCGGGCGGCGAGGCGCTGCTCTCGCCGGCCGCGACCAAGGGCCTGATCGCCACCTTCCTCGCCCAGGGCGGCACCGGCGACGGGCCGGGCGCAGCGGAGTACTCGGAGCGGCTGGCGGCCCTCACCACACGGGAGCGCGAGGTACTGGTCCTGGTCGCGGGCGGGCTGTCCAACGACGAGATCGCGGAGCGCCTGGTCGTCAGCCCACTCACCGTCAAGACCCATGTGAACAGGGCGATGGCGAAGCTGGGCGCCCGGGACCGCGCGCAACTGGTGGTAATCGCGTACGAATCGGGCCTGGTGCGCCCACGGGTGGAGTGAAGGTGCAACCGGGGTGTACTCCACCTGCGGTATGCACGGCCCCGGAAAGCGACCCTGGGGCCGAGGATTTCCGCCCCGGTGATCGGCGATCGTATAGGTGGGCCGGGTCCGTCCCCCGAGTCACCCGCCCACCTGCCGCGTACGCCACGGAAGAGAGACCCACCCATGTCCTGGCTGTCCAGATTCAGCCTCGCGCAAAGGGCCCTGATCGGGCTGATCTCGATCGTCGCCCTCGTCTTCGGCGCGATCGCGATCCCGCAGCTCAAACAGCAGTTGCTGCCCACCATCGAACTCCCGATGGTGTCGGTGCTGGCGCCCTACCAGGGTGCGTCTCCCGATGTCGTGCAGAAGCAGGTCGTCGAACCGCTTGAGAACTCCATCAAGGCCGTCGATGGGGTCACCGGCCTCACCTCGACCGCCAGCGAGGGCAACGCCCTCATCATGGCCACCTTCGACTTCGGCGACGAGGGCACCAAGCAGCTCGTCGCCGACATCCAGCAGGCGGTGAACCGGGCCCGCGCCCAGCTGCCGCAGGACGTCGACCCGCAGGTCATCGCCGGCTCGACGGACGACATCCCGACCGTCGTCCTCGCCGTCACCTCGGACAAGGACCAGCAGGCGCTCGCCGACCAGCTGGACCGCACGGTCGTCCCCGCCCTGGAGGACATCGACGGCGTCGGCCAGGTCTCCGTGGACGGGGTGCGCGACCTCCAGATCTCCGTCACCCCGGACGACAAGAAGCTCGCCGCCGCCGGACTGAACGCGGTCTCGCTCGCCCAGGCCCTCCAGGCGGGCGGTGCGACCGTCCCCGCCGGCGCCTTCTCCGAGTCCGGCAAGAGCCGCACCGTCCAGGTCGGCGGCGCCTTCACCTCGCTGGAGCAGATCCAGGACCTGCGGGTCACCGGCCAGAACCCGGCCGGCGGCAAGCCCGGCAAGCCGGTCCGCCTCGGTGACATCGCCACTGTGAAGCAGGAGCCCGCCGCCGCGGACTCCATCACCCGCACCAACGGCCGCCCGAGCCTCGCCGTGCTGGCGACCATGGACAAGGACGGCAGCGCCGTCGCCATCTCGGAGGCCGTCCAGGACAAGCTCCCGGACCTGCGCAAGGACCTCGGTTCCGGTGCCGAGCTGACCGTCGTCTCCGACCAGGGCCCGGCCGTCTCCAAGGCGATCTCCGGGCTGACCACCGAGGGCGCGCTCGGCCTGGTCTTCGCGGTCATCGTGATCCTGGTCTTCCTGGCGTCCCTGCGCTCCACCCTGGTCACCGCGGTCTCCATCCCGCTGTCCGTGGTCCTCGCGCTCATCGTGCTGTGGACCCGCGACCTGTCGCTGAACATGCTCACCCTGGGCGCGCTCACCATCGCGATCGGCCGGGTCGTGGACGACTCGATCGTCGTCCTGGAGAACATCAAGCGCCACCTCGGCTACGGCGAGGAGCGCCAGTCGGCGATCATCACCGCGGTCAAGGAGGTGGCCGGCGCGGTCACCTCCTCCACCCTCACCACGGTCGCCGTCTTTTTGCCGATCGGCCTCGTCGGCGGCATGGTCGGACAGCTCTTCGGCCCGTTCTCACTGACCGTCACGGCGGCCCTGCTGGCCTCGCTGCTCGTCTCGCTGACCGTCGTCCCCGTCCTCTCGTACTGGTTCCTGCGTGCCCCCAAGGGCACCGACGTGGACCCGGAGAAGGCGCGGCGCGAGGCCGAGGAGAAGGAGGCCCGCAGCCGGCTCCAGCGGATCTACCTCCCAGTGCTGCGGTTCGCCACCCGGCGCCGTCTCGTCAGCCTGGCCATCGCCGTCGTCGTGCTGATCGGCACCTTCGGCATGGCCCCGCTGCTGAAGTTCACCTTCTTCGACCCGGGCGAGCAGGACACCCTGTCCATCAAGCAGGAACTGGCGCCGGGCACCAGCCTGGCGGCCGCCGACGAGGCCGCGAAGAAGGTCGAGAAGCTCCTCACCGACGACAAGGGCGTCAAGGACTACCAGGTCACCGTGGGCTCCTCCGGCTTCATGGCCGCCTTCGGCGGCGGCACGGGAGCCAACCAGGCCACCTATCAGGTCACCCTCAAGGACGCCGCCGACTTCGAGGACGCCCAGGACCGCATCGAGGACGGCCTCGCCGGCCTCGACGGCGTCGGTGACACCACCATCAGCGCGGGCGACGGCTTCGGCAGCCAGAACCTGAGCGTGGTGGTCAAGGCCGCCGACGCGGACACGCTGAAGAAGGCGACCGAAGCCGTACGGGTGGAGATGACCAAGCTCAAGGAGGCCACGGACGTCGAGAGCGACCTGGCGGAGAGCGTCAAGCGCATCGCGGTCACGGCCAACGTCAAGGCGGCGGACGCCGGTTACAGCCAGGCCACGCTCGGCGCGGCCGTCGCCGCCGCGGTGAAGGGCACCCCGGCCGGCAAGGCGATCATGGACGACACCGAGCGCGACGTCGTCGTCACGTCCGCCCACCCGGCCACCACCATGGCGGAGCTGAAGAACCTTCCGCTGGGCGGCGGCGTCGAGCTGGGGACCATCGCCGATGTGAAGCTGGTCCCCGGGCCGGTCTCCACCACCCGGATCGACGGGCAGCGCGCCGCCACGGTCACCGCCCGGCCCACCGGCGACAACACCGGTGACGTCAGCGACGAGCTGCGCAAGAAGATCGAGGCCCTGGACCTCCCGGACGGCGCCACCGCCACCATCGGCGGGGTCTCCGAGGACCAGCAGGACGCGCTCATCAAGCTCAGCCTGGCCATGCTGGCCGCCATCGCGATCGTCTTCATGCTGCTGGTCGCCACCTTCCGGTCGCTGATCCAGCCGCTGATCCTGCTGGTCTCCATCCCGTTCGCCGCCACCGGCGCGATCGGACTGCTCCTCGTCACCGGCACCCCGATGGGCGTCGCGGCGATGATCGGCATGCTGATGCTCATCGGCATCGTGGTGACCAACGCGATCGTGCTGATCGACCTCATCAACCAGTACCGGGCCCAGGGCCTGGGCGTGGTCGAAGCGGTCGTCGAGGGTGGCCGCCACCGGCTGCGCCCGATCCTGATGACGGCCCTGGCGACGATCTTCGCCCTGCTCCCGATGGCGCTCGGCGTCACCGGCGAGGGCGGCTTCATCTCGCAGCCGCTGGCCGTCGTCGTCATCGGCGGTCTGATCACCTCGACCCTGCTGACGCTCCTTCTGGTGCCGACGCTCTACACGATCGTGGAGCTCCGCAAGGAGCGCCGCCGGAAGAAGAGGGAGGCCAAGCGCGCCGCGAAGGCCGGTCTCCCGGCTCCGGCCGCCGAGCAGGACGCCACGACCGGCGAACCCGAGCCGGCGAAGGCCTGACACCCGCGAAGGCCTGACACCCGCGAAGGGGCTCCGACACACACGGTGTCGGAGCCCCTTCGTCATACGGCGGACGGGCCGCAGCACGGCCGGCCGGCGGGCGGGCCGCCGCTACGGCAGTGCCAGCATCCGCTCCAGCGCCAGCTTCGCGTACTTCTCCGTCTCCGGGTCCACCACGATCCGGTTGACCGCCTTGCCCTCGGCGAGGGACTCCAGGGTCCACACCAGGTGCGGCAGGTCGATGCGGTTCATCGTGGAGCAGAAGCAGACCGTCTTGTCGAGGAAGACGATCTCCTTGCCCTCGGGAGCGAAACGGTTCGCCAGGCGGCGTACGAGGTTCAGTTCGGTGCCGATCGCCCACTTGGAGCCGGCCGGAGCCGCCTCCAGGGCCTTGATGATGTACTCCGTCGAGCCGACGTAGTCCGCGGCGGCCACGACCTCGTGCTTGCACTCGGGGTGCACCAGGACGTTGACGCCGGGTATGCGCTCGCGCACGTCGTTGACGGAGTCGACCGAGAAGCGGCCGTGCACCGAGCAGTGGCCGCGCCACAGGATCATCTTCGCGTTCCGCAGCTCCTCGGCGGTCAGCCCGCCGTTCGGCTTGTGCGGGTTGTAGAGGACGCAGTCCTCCAGGGACATGCCCATGTCGCGGACGGCGGTGTTGCGGCCCAGGTGCTGGTCGGGCAGGAAGAGGACCTTGTCCCCCTGCTCGAAGGCCCACTCCAGGGCGCGCTTCGCGTTGGACGACGTGCAGATCGTGCCGCCGTGCCGACCGGTGAACGCCTTGATGTCGGCCGAGGAGTTCATGTACGAGACGGGCACGACCTGCTCGGCGACGCCCGCGTCGGTCAGCACGTCCCAGCACTCGGCGACCTGCTCGGCGGTGGCCATGTCGGCCATCGAGCAGCCGGCCGCGAGGTCGGGCAGCACGACCTGCTGTGCGTCGTTGGTCAGGATGTCCGCCGACTCGGCCATGAAGTGCACACCGCAGAAGACGATGTACTCCGCCTCCGGGCGGGCCGCGGCGTCGCGCGCGAGCTTGAAGGAGTCACCGGTCACATCGGCGAACTGGATGACCTCGTCGCGCTGGTAGTGGTGCCCGAGGACGAAGACCTTCTCGCCCAGCTTCTCCTTGGCCGCGCGGGCCCGCTCCACCAGGTCCGGGTCGGACGGGGATGGCAGGTCGCCGGGGCACTCGACACCGCGCTCGCTCCGCGGGTCGGCGTCGCGGCCGAGCAGGAGCAGGGCCAGGGGTGTCGGCTGGACATCGAGATCCTGGACGGGGTGGGCCGTGGTCACGTCACGCACCCTTTCTTCTGCGGACTTCTCTGTGGAGAAAGCCTTTTCGTCTAATTGACGCTATCTATCATAGCCGCTTCACGTCACTTTGACGATGCCGAAAGCGTCAATGTGACGCATCCGCCCGCAGGGCGGGTGTGCGAGCATGAAGGGAACAGGCAAGCGCTCGGCCCGGAATGAATCCGCGGCCCCGACGGTTGCAACGTCGGCAAGCAGTCTCCGTACAAACCGGGAGAGAAGCAGATGTCCGTATCGGACGAGACCACCACCGTGAGCGACGGCATCCTCCTGTCCGACGCCGCCGCAGCCAAGGTCAAGGCCCTGCTGGAGCAGGAAGGCCGTGACGACCTGGCGCTTCGCGTCGCCGTTCAGCCCGGCGGCTGCTCGGGCCTGCGCTACCAGCTCTTCTTCGACGAGCGCTCCCTCGACGGCGACGTCGTCAAGGACTTCGACGGCGTCAAGGTCGTCACCGACCGCATGAGCGCCCCGTACCTGGGCGGCGCCTCGGTGGACTTCGTCGACACCATCGAGAAGCAGGGCTTCACCATCGACAACCCGAATGCCACGGGTTCCTGCGCCTGCGGCGACTCCTTCAGCTGACCCGCAGCCGAAGCGGCGGTGGCCCCGGGACTCCGGTCCCGGGGCCACCGCCGCTTCGTCATGCCGTGCGGCCGTACGCGTGCGTCGCGCCGTGCTGCCGTACGCGCCGGAGGTTCAGGCGCGCGGCACCACGGAGCCCGACTCCGCGTCGATCACCTTCCGCCCGTCCAGCGGTCGCTCCAGCGTGACCGTACGGGTCTGCTCCTTCGCGATCAGCACACAGACCTTGCCGGGGTCCTTCTTCTCCCGCACCGCCACCCGGACCTCGCCGCCGTTCTCGTCCGTGTCCACCGTGTACGTGGCGCACGCGCCGCCCCAGAACGTCACCGCCAGGGACCGTCCGTCCGCGCTGTACGACCGGACCGCGCGCGCCTTCGCCGTGGCGTCACCGTCCGGCGAGGTGCCCGGCGACGGCTCCCGAGCCAGGAGAGCCGGGTCCACCGCCACCTGCGTCACCGTGTCGCCCGCGCCGCCGGCCGGCTTCACCGAGAAGATCCAGGACGGCACGAGCACCTGCTCACCGCCCGTCGTGTGCGCGGCCAGCCCGAAGACCGCCTTCTCCACCGGCACCGTCGTCGCCGGACGCGGCTCACCGCTCTTCACCCCGCACCGGGCCCCGGAGGAATCCGTTCCGTTCTCCAGCGGAGCCGGCGAGGCACAGCCGCCGATCCCCCCGGCGGGGGCCTGCGCGGCGTTCAGCCGGTCCAGCGCCTCCTGCGCGCCGATCACCGGATAGGTGTCCCCCTTCTCCGGCGCCTTCAGCCGCCCCGAACCACCGACCACCGTGCCGTCCGGGCCGACCTGGAGACCGGTCGTCCAGCCGTACGTCGGCAGGCCGCCCACCACCGGATCGGCGTTCACCACCCGCGCGGAGCCCATCAGCTGACCGGCGTCGAGCGCCGCGCCGGACTGGCCCGCCGCCTTGAGCACCGGAGCGGCGGCGGCCTTCGCGGTCTTCTCGTCCACGGGCTGCCCGGAGCCGCCCGGCGCCACCTGGCCGCCCGAGCAGACGGGCCCCTTCTTGCAGTTGTCCGTGCCCCCGCTGCCGAACCGGGTGAAGGTCCAGGTGCCGGGCGCCTGCTTGTTCACCCGCAGCAGCGGACCCGAGCCGTCCCCGTCCGAGCCCACTTTCCAGTACGTGGCCTCCGACCGCGGGGTGCCCGGCAGGCCGAGCGCCTTCGCGAGGCGGGCCACGTCGGCGGCCGTGACCGCGCCCCCGGCGCGCCGGACGGCGGCCTCGTCCGGGCCGTCCGGCAGCTTCCCGGTCGCCCGGTAGACCACCCGGTCACCGCTCGGATCGGGCTCGCCGGGAGCGATGCCCCGCGGCGGCCCGGAGGGTTCGTCGAGCGGCACGTACACGCCGTCCAGCCGCAGCGGCGGGGGAGCGGCCGGATCACCGGCCGCCGAGGTCGTCCCCGGGCCGCCGTCGCCGCCGTCCGCCGCGGTCGCGGCCCAGTACGCGCCGCCGCCACCGGCCAGCAGGACGGCGGCCGCCACCGAGGCCGCGATCAGCGGGGAACGCCGCCGGGTGGTGGTCACGTCGTTGTCGGGTCGCTCGGTGCTCACCGGATCGCTCCTTCGCCTGCATCGCCGTCGTATGCCGGGCCGGCACACGGTCCGCCGCGCGGGGCGGACATGGCTGGGACGGAGCGGCGGGGCGCGCGGTTCCCGTCAGATCCCGTATTCGGCCGTCGCGTCGATCATCCGGGCCGAGGCGGGCGGTACGGTCACCCCGTTGATCAGGGCGGGTGCGACGCGGGCGGGGACGGTCCGGGCGGGCGCCGCCCAGTGCGGAGCCATCCGCGCGCAGTCTCCGCGCAGCTCGGCCAGACCCGACTCGGACTCGCGCGGGGCGATGTGGTTCGACATGATCGCACCGTAGGCACCTCGATGCCGGGGAAGAAAGCCCTACTATCGGGTAGTTTTTCCGCTTCGGGGTGTGGGCGAGCGGGTAGCGTGAGGTGTCACTCCACCCGAGGGACGCGGACACCCGTTCCCCCCGACCCCCGCAGGAGCAGTCTCCGTGCGTATCGCAGTCACCGGCTCCATCGCCACCGACCACCTCATGACCTTCCCCGGCCGCTTCGCCGACCAGCTGGTCGCGGACCAGCTGCACACGGTCTCCCTCTCCTTCCTGGTCGACAACCTGGACGTGCGCCGGGGAGGGGTCGCCGCCAACATCTGCTTCGGCATGGGCCTGCTCGGCACCCGGCCGATCCTGGTCGGCGCGGCCGGCTCGGACTTCGACGAGTACCGCGCCTGGCTCGACCGGCACGGCGTGGACACCGGCTCGGTGCGGATCTCCGAGGTCCTGCACACCGCCCGCTTCGTCTGCACCACCGACGCCGACCACAACCAGATCGGCTCCTTCTACACCGGCGCCATGAGCGAGGCCCGGCTCATCGAGCTGAAGGCCGTCGCCGACCGGGTGGGCGGCCTCGACCTCGTCTCCATCGGCGCGGACGACCCCGAGGGCATGCTCCGGCACACCGAGGAGTGCCGCACCCGCGGCATCCCGTTCGCCGCGGACTTCTCGCAGCAGATCGCCCGCATGGACGGCGACGAGATCCGCATCCTCCTCGAAGGCGCCACGTACCTCTTCTCCAACGAGTACGAGAAGGGGCTCATCGAGTCCAAGACCGGCTGGACCGACGAGGAGATCCTGGCCAAGGTCGGCCACCGGGTCACCACGCTCGGCGCACAGGGCGTGCGCATCGAGCGGGTCGGCGAGGAGCCCATCGAGGTCGGCTGCCCCGAGGAGAACGTCAAGGCCGACCCCACCGGCGTCGGCGACGCCTTCCGCGCCGGTTTCCTCTCCGGCCTCGCCTGGGGCGTCGGCCTGGAGCGGGCCGCCCAGGTCGGCTGCATGCTCGCCACGCTCGTCATCGAGACGGTCGGCACCCAGGAATACACCCTGCACCGCGCCCACTTCATGGACCGCTTCACCAAGGCGTACGGCCACGAGGCCGCCGCCGAGGTCCGTACGCACCTGGCCTGACGCGGCGGGCCCGGAGCACCGGGCCCGGAGCACCGTCTCAGGAGAGCCGGCGGACCACATGGGCCGCGCCCCGGTCCGCCGGCTCCTCGCCCACGTACTCCTGCTCCCGCATCGCGCACCAGGCGGGGATGTCGAGCCGGGCCGCCTCGTCGTCGGAGAGCACGGTCACCGTGGCGCCCACGGGCACCCCTCCGATCACCTTTGCGAGTTCGATCACCGGAACGGGGCACCGCTTGCCCAGTGTGTCGAGCACCAGCGAGTCGGCCGGCGCGGAGACCGGGGCGGGGGAGGGGGCCGCCGCGGGCGCCGCCAGCTTCTCGCGCACCCCGGCGACCAGACCCGGCAGCACGGCCAGGAAGCGGTCGACGTCCTCCTCCGAGGTGCCCGCCGGCAGCGAGACCCGCACGTTGCCCTCCGAGAGCACCCCCATCGCCTTGAGCACATGGCTCGGCGTCAGCGTGCTGCTGGTGCAGGACGAACCGGACGACACGGAGAAACCGGCCCGGTCCAGCTCCTGGAGCAGTGTCTCCCCGTCGACATAGAGACAGGAGAAGGTGAGCAGATGCGGCAGCCGCCGCACCGGGTCGCCGACCACCTCCACATCGGGCACCAGTTCGGGCACCCGGGTCCGCAGCCGGTCCACCAGCGCCCGCAGCCGCACCGACTCGGCGGCCGCCTCCGCCCGCACCGCCCGCAGCGACGCGGCCGCCGCGACGATCGCCGGCAGGTTCTCGAAGCCCGGCGCCCGCCCCGACTCCCGCTCGTCGGACGGCCCCCGGGGCGCGAACCGGACACCCTTGCGCACCGCGAGCAGCCCGACCCCGGCCGGCCCGCCCCACTTGTGCGCGCTGCCCGTCAGCAGTGACCAGCCCTCCGGTACCGGCCCCCAGGCCAGCGACTGGGCGGCGTCCACCAGCAGCGGCACCCCGGCCGACCGGCAGAGCGCGGCCACGTCGGCCACCGGCTGCTCGGTGCCGACCTCGTGGCTGGCCGACTGCAGACAGGCCAGCGCGGTGTCCTCGCGCAGCGCCTGCCCGTACGTCCCCGCGTCCACCGCCCCGGTCCGCTCCACCGGCACCCGGCTCACCGTGCCGCCCCGGTCCTCATGGTCCGCGGCGGAGTGGAGCACCGACGAGTGTTCGACCGCCGACACCACCAGATGGCGGCCGACACGCCGACGTCCCGCGAGCGCCCCGGAAATTCCGGCGTGCACCGCGCGGGTGCCCGAAGGAGTGAACGTCAGCTCGTCCGGGCGGCAGCCGACGCCCTCCGCGGCCGCCTCCCGCGCGGCGTCCAGCAGCAGCCGGGCGCGCCGCCCCTCGCGGTACAGCCGGGCCGGATCGGCCCAGCCCTCGTCCAGCGCGGCAAGCAGGGCCTGGCGGGCGACGGGATGCAGGGGGGCGGCGGACGCCGCGTCGAAGTAGGGCATCCGGCCACGCTAGCCCGCCCCCGCCCCCGGCCACGACCGGCCGGGCCGGGGGCGGGAGAGGGGGCGTCAGATGGCGGTCGGAGGCGCGAATTCCACCCCTTCGGGGAGTCGGGCGGCGCGTTGGGCACCCTCCCCGCGCGACCCCAAATGGCGTCCAGTAGGGTTTGGTCCGCATAAACATCCAAACCCCTGCCCGTACAGGGCCGGCGACCGACCAGCGACACGGCCGCGCCGACCGTGCGGGCGAGACTCTCGGGAAGGCGCTACGTGAGTCCCAACGGCTCCGACCGCTCGTCGCGGCGCCCGATGCGGCGGAAGCTGCCGCAGGTGCTGACTGCGGGCCTGATCCTGGCGACCGCCACCGGTTGCACGTACAAGGACTTCCCCCGCCTTGGAATGCCTACGCCGGTAACGGAAGAGGCCCCACGGATTCTTTCCCTCTGGCAGGGCTCGTGGGCGGCAGCGCTCGCCACGGGCGTGCTTGTCTGGGGTCTGATCCTGTGGAGCGTCATCTTCCACCGGCGCAGCCGCACCAAGGTGGAGGTACCTCCGCAGACCCGGTACAACATGCCCATCGAGGCGCTGTACACCGTGGTCCCCCTGATCATCGTCTCGGTGTTGTTCTACTTCACCGCACGGGACGAGACGAAGCTCCTCTCGCTCTCCGACAAGCCGGCCCACACCATCAACGTGGTCGGCTACCAGTGGAGCTGGGCCTTCAACTACATCGAGGACGTGGACGGCTCCGCCACCACGGGCAACGAGGTCCCCAAGGAACTCGATGCCATTCCGGACCGGTTCCAGAAGGCCTTCCCCAAGGGTGCCGACGGCGTGTACGACGCCGGCATTCCGGGAGACCGGAACCCCCAGACGGGCAACCCCGGCCCGACCCTGTGGCTGCCCAAGGGGGAGAAGGTCCGTTTCATCCTGACTTCGCGTGACGTCATCCACTCCTTCTGGGTGGTGCCGTTCCTCATGAAGCAGGACGTCATTCCGGGCCACACCAACGCCTTCGAGGTGACCGCCACCCAGGAGGGCACCTTCCTGGGCAAGTGCGCCGAGCTCTGCGGCGTCGACCACTCCCGGATGCTCTTCAACGTCAAGGTCGTCTCCCCGGAGCGCTACCAGGCGCACCTCAAGGAGCTGGCGGAGAAGGGTCAGACGGGCTACGTGCCGGCCGGCATCGAGCAGACTGACCCGGCCAGGAATGCGGAGACGAACAAACTGTGAGCATCCTCAACGAACCCCAGGGTGCCGCGCCAGCAGACGACTCGTACGAGGACGAACTGCCGGTCCGGCGCAAGCAGCCGGGAAACGTCGTCATCAAGTGGCTGACCACCACTGACCACAAGACGATCGGCACGATGTACCTGGTCACCTCGTTCGCGTTCTTCTGCATCGGCGGTCTGATGGCGCTCTTCATGCGCGCCGAGCTGGCCCGTCCGGGCACGCAGATCATGTCGAACGAGCAGTTCAACCAGGCGTTCACGATGCACGGCACGATCATGCTGCTGATGTTCGCGACGCCGCTGTTCGCCGGGTTCGCCAACTGGATCATGCCGCTGCAGATCGGCGCGCCCGACGTGGCGTTCCCGCGGCTGAACATGTTCGCGTACTGGCTGTACCTCTTCGGCTCGCTCATCGCGGTGGCCGGGTTCCTCACCCCCCAGGGTGCGGCCGACTTCGGCTGGTTCGCCTACGCCCCGCTCTCGGACGCCGTCCGCTCGCCGGGTGTCGGCGCCGACATGTGGATCATGGGCCTGACCTTCTCCGGGTTCGGTACGATCCTCGGTTCGGTCAACTTCATCACCACGATCATCTGCATGCGCGCGCCCGGCATGACGATGTTCCGCATGCCGATCTTCACCTGGAACGTCCTGCTGACCGGTGTGCTGGTCCTGCTGGCCTTCCCGGTCCTGGCGGCCGCGCTGTTCGCCCTGGAGGCGGACCGCAAGTTCGGTGCCCATATCTTCGACGCGGCCAATGGCGGCGCGCTGCTGTGGCAACACCTCTTCTGGTTCTTCGGCCATCCAGAGGTGTACATCATCGCCCTGCCGTTCTTCGGAATCATTTCCGAAGTCATCCCGGTATTCAGCCGCAAGCCGATGTTCGGATACATCGGCCTGGTGGCCGCGACGATTTCCATCGCCGGCCTCTCGGTGACCGTGTGGGCCCACCACATGTATGTCACCGGCGGTGTGCTCCTACCGTTCTTCTCCTTCATGACGTTCCTCATCGCGGTACCCACCGGGGTGAAGTTCTTCAACTGGATCGGAACGATGTGGAAGGGCTCGTTGTCCTTCGAGACACCGATGCTCTGGGCGATCGGCTTCCTGATCACCTTCACCTTCGGTGGTCTGACCGGTGTCATCCTGGCCTCGCCGCCGATGGACTTCCACGTCTCCGACTCGTACTTCGTGGTGGCGCACTTCCACTACGTGGTCTTCGGCACCGTGGTGTTCGCGATGTTCTCCGGTTTCCACTTCTGGTGGCCGAAGTTCACCGGCAAGATGCTGGACGAGCGGCTCGGCAAGATCACCTTCTGGACGCTGTTCATCGGCTTCCACGGCACGTTCCTGGTCCAGCACTGGCTGGGCGCGGAGGGCATGCCGCGGCGTTACGCGGACTACCTGGCCGCCGACGGCTTCACCGCGCTGAACACGATCTCGACGATCTCCTCGTTCCTGCTCGGCCTGTCGATCCTGCCGTTCTTCTACAACATCTGGAAGACCGCCAAGTACGGCAAGAAGATCGAGGTCGACGACCCGTGGGGCTACGGCCGCTCGCTGGAGTGGGCGACCTCCTGCCCGCCGCCCCGGCACAACTTCCTCACGCTGCCCCGCATCCGTTCGGAATCCCCGGCGTTCGACCTGCACCACCCGGAGATCACCGCGCTGGAGCAGCTCGACCACGCCGCCGATGACGACAAGGCCCTCGCCGGCGGCAAGGAGGCGGGCAAGTGAAGATCCAGGGCAAGATGTTCCTCGGCCTCTCGGTGTTCATGCTGGTCATGGCCATCACGTACGGGGTCTGGTCGAAGGAGCCGGTCGGTACCACCGCCCTGTTCCTCGCGTTCGGCCTGAGCATCATGGTCGGCTTCTACCTGGCCTTCACGGCCCGGCGGGTCGACGCCATGGCGCAGGACAACAAGGAAGCCGACGTGGCCGACGAGGCCGGCGAGGTGGGGTTCTTCTCCCCGCACAGCTGGCAGCCGCTCGGGCTGGCGATCGGCGGCGCGTTCGCCTTTCTGAGCATCGCCGTCGGCTGGTGGCTGATGTTCTTCTCGATGCCGATCATCCTGATCAGCATCTTCGGCTGGGTGTTCGAGTACTACCACGGTGAGAACCGCACCCAGTGAGGCCGCGAGGCCGTTAGCACACCGCTCCACCTGACGGGGGGCCGACACTTCCACCGCGAAGTGTCGGCCCCCCGTTTGCAGTCGTCCCGCGCGCTGAAACGGACGAATGTTCTTAGCGTGAGTTCATGAACCACACGCCGCGCATCCGTCCCGTAGTGAGCTGCACTCTGCTGGCCGCGACTCTGGTCGCCGGGGCGGCGGCCTGCGGGGATTCCGATGGTCACCCGCTCTCGGCCCAGCCGTTCGACGCGGCCGACGAGATCTCCTTCAACACGCCGGACGGCGGCAAGAAGGTCGACCCCGACAAACCGCTGGAGGTCCGGGTCGACGCCGACGACGGACGGATCACCGACGTCACGGCCGTGGACGCCGCAGGACGCCATCTGGCGGGCGAACTCGACGCGGACGGGCTCCGCTGGCACTCGACGGCTCCGCTGGCCGCAGGCACCCGTTACACCGTCAAAGTCCGCATGGAGGACGACGACGGGGCCCCGGGCACCCGCACGATGTCGTTCGACACGGCACGCGCCACCAAGTTCCTCAAGGTCACCTTCGGCCCCCGGGCGGGCACCTACGGCGTCGGGCAGCCGCTCACGGCCACGCTCAGCGCCCCGGTCACCGACAACGCCTCCCGCGCCACCGTCGAGCGCGGCCTCAAGGTGCGCTCCACGCCCGCGGTCACCGGGTCCTGGTACTGGGTCGACGACAAGACGCTGCACTACCGGCCCAAGGAGTACTGGCCGACGAAGGCCAGCATCGAGGTCAGCAGCAATCTCACCGGCATCAAGGTGACCAACGCGCTCTACGGGGCGCCCGCGAAGCCGCTGAAGATCACCACCGGCGACCGCATCGAAGCCGTCACCGACGCCGCCGAGCACGTCATGACCGTGCTCCGCAACGGGGAAGTGATCAACACCATTCCAGTCACCACCGGCAAACCGGGCTTCGACACGCGCAACGGCGTCAAGGTTGTACTGGAGAAGGAGTACCTCGTACGTATGCGCGGGGAGTCCATCGGCATCGCGGCCGGCTCGCCGGACTCGTACGACCTCGACGTCTACTACGCCACGCGGGTGACCTGGAGCGGCGAATACGTGCACGCGGCGCCCTGGTCCACCGGCTCGCAGGGCTACGCCAACGTGAGCCACGGCTGCACGGGCATGAGCACCGGCGAGGCCGAGTGGTTCTACAACACCGTGCGCAAGGGCGACATCGTCAGCGTCGTCGGCAGCGACGGCGAGACCATGACGCCCTTCGACAACGGCTACGGCGACTGGAACCTGTCCTGGGCCAAGTGGCAGCAGGGCAGCGCCCTGCACAACGACACCACGGCGCCGAAGGTCGACAAGGTGAGCGCGGCACGGCTGCGCCCCCGCGTCTGACGACCGGGGGCGCGCCGCACCGTACGCGGAGGGGGCTCAGGCCCCCACGGAGAGCCGGGAACGCAGCAGGGAGGCCAGGGAGTCGGCGAACTCCACCGGCTCCACCGGCAGCGTCACAGCGGCGTCCGCGCGGCTCCAGGTGGCCAGCCAGGCGTCCTGCGGGCGCCCGATGAGGACCAGGACCGGCGGGCAGCGGAAGATCTCGTCCTTGATCTGCCGGCAGACGCCCATGCCGCCCGCCGGGGCGGTCTCGCCGTCCAGCACGCAGACGTCCACGCCCCCGCGGTCCAGGGCCTCCAGGACGGCCGGCAGGGTGGCGCACTCCAGGAACTGCACCTGCGGCACGTCCGCGGCGGGCCTGCGCCCTGCTGCCAGCCTCACCTGCTCACGGGTGTGCGCGTTGTCGCTGTAGACCAGGACCGTGGCGGTCGGCTGCATGGTTCCTCCGTGACATCCGTGTCTTCGGGGCACTCGGGGCACCCGCCGTACGGGCACCCTCCGATGCGCGGATCGTACTCCGACCGACAGCGTGTCAGCACCGGTTCGTACCCGGCTTCCCTGGGCCGTTCGGGCAGGACACACACCCCTGACACACCGAACGGCACCCCCCGGAGTGAGGGCGGGATAAGCGACCGACATAATGTCGGCGTGGCGACAGCAACGACAGTAGATACCGGGCACGCGCACCCGTCGGTCAATCGACCGAACCTCACCAGCGTCGGAACCATCATCTGGTTGAGCTCCGAGCTGATGTTCTTCGCGGCCCTCTTCGCGATGTACTTCACCCTGCGATCGGTGACCGGACCAGAGCACTGGGAGGAAATGGCGTCCGCCCTGAACTTCCCGTTCGCGGCGACGAACACCACGATCCTGGTTCTCTCCTCACTCACCTGCCAGCTCGGCGTCTTCGCCGCGGAGCGGGGCGATGTGAAGAAGCTCCGTGCCTGGTTCGTGATCACTTTCGTGATGGGTTCGATCTTCATCGGAGGCCAGATCTTCGAGTACACGGAGCTGGTGAAGAAGGACGGCCTCTCGCTGTCCTCCGACCCGTACGGCTCGGTGTTCTACCTGACCACCGGCTTCCACGGTCTGCATGTGACAGGCGGTCTCATCGCCTTCCTGTTCGTCCTGGGCAGGACGTACGCGGCCAAGAGGTTCACCCATGACCAGGCGACCGCTGCCATCGTCGTGTCCTATTACTGGCACTTCGTCGATGTCGTGTGGATCGGCCTCTTCGCCACGATCTACATGATCAAGTAACCGGGCCCGAGCCCGAACCACATCCAGCATCGACGCAGAAGATCCTGACACCGGGGTAATCCGTGAAAAAGCTCTCCGCACGACGACGCCATCCGTTGGCGGCGGTCGTCGTACTACTCCTCGCGCTGGCGGCCACCGGGGGGCTGTACGCCGCGTTTGCGCCCGCGAGCAAGGCACAGGCCGACGACACCGCCCAGTCCCTCGCCATCGAAGAGGGCAAGAAGCTGTACTCCGTCGGTTGCGCCAGCTGCCACGGGACCGGCGGTCAGGGGACCACCGACGGGCCCCAGCTTGTCGGCGTGGGCTCCGCCGCCGTGGACTTCCAGGTCGGCACCGGCCGGATGCCCGCGCAGCAGCCGGGCGCCCAGGTGCCCAAGAAGAAGGTCATCTACAGCCAGGCCGAGATCGACCAGCTCGCGGCGTACGTCGCGTCGCTCGGCGCCGGTCCGGTCGTCCCGACCAAGAGCCAGGTCGACCCGGCGGGTGCGGACATCGCCAAGGGTGGCGAGCTCTTCCGCACCAACTGCGCGCAGTGCCACAACTTCACCGGCCGGGGCGGGGCCCTGACGGACGGCAAGTACGCGCCGGACCTGGAGGGCGTGAGCCCGAAGCATCTCTACGAGGCCATGGTCACCGGCCCGCAGAACATGCCGTCCTTCCCCGACTCGACGATGCCCGGGAAGCAGAAGCGGGACATCATCGCCTACGTCAAGACCGTCAACAGCTCCGACACGGCATCCCCCGGCGGCCTCAGCCTCGGTGGTCTGGGTCCGGTCAGCGAGGGTCTGTTCGGCTGGATCTTCGGCCTGGGTGGTCTGATCGCAATCGCCGTTTGGGTCGCGGCCCACACCGCTAAGGCCAAGAAGTCATGAGTAGCCAAGAGATTCCAGAAGAGAACCTGCCCGACGAGCAGGGCGACGCCGCGCACGACGCGGTGGCCAAGGCGCACGACGACCCGTTCGCCGATCCGGGACTGCCGGCCCACCGGCCGCGCATCCAGGACATCGACGAGCGGGCCGCGAAGCGCTCCGAGCGCACCGTCGCGCTGATGTTCCTGTTGTCCATGCTGGCGACGGTGGCGTTCATCGCCTCCTACGTCATCTTCCCGGTCGACAAGATCGTCTACATCTTCCCGATCGGGCACGTGAGCGCGCTCAACTTCTCCCTGGGTCTTTCCCTGGGGCTGGCGCTCTTCCTGATCGGCGCCGGTGCCGTCCACTGGGCGCGCACCCTGATGTCCGACGTCGAGGTCGCCGACGACCGGCACCCGATCGAGGCCTCTCCCGAGGTCAAGGCGAAGGTCCTGTCCGACTTCGCCGACGGCGCCCGTGAGTCGGCGCTCGGCCGGCGCAAGCTGATCCGCAACACCATGTTCGGCGCGCTGGCCCTGGTGCCGCTCTCCGGTGTGGTGCTGCTGCGCGACCTGGGTCCGCTGCCGGAGGACAAGCTCCGCAAGACCCTGTGGGCCAAGGGCAAGCAGCTCGTCAACATGAACACCATGCAGCCGCTGCGTCCCGAGGACGTCGTCGTCGGTTCGCTCACCTTCGCCATGCCCGAGGGCCTGGAGGAGGACGCGCACGACTTCCAGACGCAGATCGCCAAGGCCGCGCTGATGATCGTCCGCATCGAGCCGGACGACATCAAGGACAAGCGCGAGCGCGAGTGGGCCCACGAGGGCATCGTGGCCTTCTCGAAGATCTGCACCCACGTCGGCTGCCCGATCAGCCTCTACGAGCAGCAGACGCACCACGTGCTCTGCCCGTGCCACCAGTCCACCTTCGACCTTGCCGACGGCGCCCGCGTCATCTTCGGTCCGGCCGGTCACGCCCTCCCGCAGCTGCGGATCGGCGTGAACAGCGAGGGCAACCTCGAAGCGCTCGGCGACTTCGAAGAGCCCGTCGGTCCTGCATTCTGGGAGCGCGGATGAGTACTGCGACGAACACACCCGACGCCCCCGCGTCGGGCAACCGCAAGGCGCCCGCCGGTGAGCGGGTGGCCGACTGGGCCGACGGCCGGCTGGGGATCTACTCCCTCGCCAAGGCCAACATGCGGAAGATCTTCCCGGACCACTGGTCCTTCATGCTCGGGGAGATCTGCCTCTACAGCTTCATCATCATCATCCTCACGGGTGTGTACCTGACGCTGTTCTTCGAGCCGAGCATGGCCGAGACCGTCTACCACGGCCCGTACGAGCCCATGCAGGGCATCCGGATGTCCGAGGCCTACGCCTCGACGCTGAACATCAGCTTCGACGTCCGCGGCGGTCTGCTCGTCCGGCAGATCCACCACTGGGCCGCGATCGTGTTCCTCGCGGGCATGTTCGTGCACATGTTCCGGGTGTTCTTCACCGGTGCGTACCGCAAGCCGCGCGAGATCAACTGGCTGTTCGGCTTCCTGCTGTTCGTCCTCGGCATGTTCACCGGCTTCACCGGTTACTCGCTGCCGGACGACCTGCTCTCGGGCACGGGTGTCCGCTTCACCCAGGGCGCGATCCTGGCGACGCCGATCGTCGGTACGTACATCTCGATGTTCCTGTTCGGCGGGGAGTTCCCCGGCCACGACATCATCGCGAGGTTCTACTCGATCCACATCCTGCTGCTGCCGGGCATCATGCTCGGGCTCGTGGTCGGCCACCTGATCCTGGTCTTCTACCACAAGCACACGCAGTTCGCGGGCCCCGGAAAGACGAACAAGAACGTCGTCGGCATGCCGCTGCTGCCGGTGTACATGGCGAAGGCCGGCGGGTTCTTCTTCCTGGTCTTCGGCTTCATCGCCATCATGGCGGCGGTCGCCACGATCAACCCGATCTGGTCGATCGGCCCGTACCGTCCCGACCAGGTGTCCACGGGCGCCCAGCCGGACTGGTACATGGGCTTCGCCGAGGGCTTCGTCCGCGTCATGCCGGGCTGGGAGATCAACCTGTGGGGCCACACGCTGGTCCTGGGCGTCTTCATCCCGCTGGTGCTGTTCGGCCTGGTCCTGGGTGTCCTGGCGCTCTGGCCGTTCATCGAGTCCTGGATCACCGGCGACAAGCGCGAGCACCACATCCTGGACAAGCCGCGCAACGCTCCGACCCGGACGGCGCTCGGTGTCTCCTGGGTGACGATCTACTTCGTCATGCTGGTCGGCGGCGGCAACGACATCTGGGCGACGCACTTCAGCCTCTCGCTGAACGCGATCAGCTGGTTCGTCCGCATCGCCTTCTTCGTCGGTCCGGTCGTGGCGTTCATCGTCACGCGGCGGATCTGCCTCGGCCTCCAGCGCCGCGACAAGGAGAAGGTGCTGCACGGCCGCGAGTCCGGGCTCATCAAGCGCCTGCCGCACGGTGAGTTCGTCGAGGTCCACGAGCCGCTGTCGCCGGAGATGCTGCACAAGCTCACCGCACACGAGCAGTACAAGCCGCTCGAGATCGGCCCCGAGGTCGACGAGAACGGTGTGCGGCGCAAGGTCTCCGCGCTCCAGAAGCTGCGGGCACGGCTCAGCAGGAGCCTGTACGGCGAGCACAGCCAGATCGCCAAGCCCACCGCCGAGGAGTACAAGGAGATCACCAGCGGCCACGGCCACCACTGATCACCCGTTCTGATCGCCACGGCGAGAGCCCCGTCCAGACCATGGACGGGGCTCTTTGCCGTCCCCGTCGCTCGATAGGGTGGACCCCGATCCCTATCGGCAGTGGACCCCCAGGAGCGGACCATGAACGTTGTGACCCCGGACGGCGGCGACAGCGTGGCGGCCCGCACCTGGCCCGGCGTGCTCGCCCCCCTGCTGCGCGGCGAGGACCTGAGCGCCGACGCCACCGCCTGGGCCATGGACCGCATCATGAGCGGCGAGGCCACCGACGCCCAGATCGCCGGCTTCGCGGTGGCCCTGCGCGCCAAGGGCGAGACGGTCACCGAGGTCACCGGCCTGGTCCGCGCGATGTACGAGCACGCCACGACCATCGAGGTGCCCGGCCGCACCGTGGACATCGTCGGCACCGGCGGCGACATGGCCAAGACCGTCAACATCTCCACCATGTCCGCCATCGTCCTGGCCGGGACCGGCGCCAAGGTCGTCAAGCACGGCAGCCGCTCCGCCTCGTCGGCCAGCGGATCGTCCGACGTCCTGGGCAAGCTGGGCGTCAACCTGGAGCTGACCCCGCGTCGTGTCGTGGAGGTGGCCGAGGAGGCGGGCATCACCTTCTGCTTCGCGGTGAAGTTCCACCCCGCCCTGCGCCACGCGGCCAAGGCGCGCTCGGAGCTGGGTGCGCCGACCACGTTCAACATCCTGGGCCCGCTCACCAACCCGGCCCGGGTGCGCTCGCAGGCGATCGGGGTGGCCGATCTGCGGATGGCCCCCATCGTCGCCGGGGTGCTCGCCGAGCGCGGCAACTCCGCCCTGGTCTTCCGGGGCGACGACGGGCTGGACGAGCTGACCACCACGGCGACCTCGCGGGTGTGGGTGGCGCGGGACGGCGCGGTGCGCGAGGAGTCCTTCGACCCGCGCGACGTGGGCATCGACCTGGTCCCGGTGGAGGCGCTGCGCGGCGCCGACGCCTCGTACAACGCCGATGTGGCCCGCCGGCTGCTGGCCGGGGAGACCGGGCCCGTACGGGACGCCGTGCTGCTCAACTCGGCGGCGGCGCTGGTCGCCCTGAACCCGGGCGAGGGCACGCTGACCGAGCAGATCCGGGCCGGTATGGCGCGGGCCGCCGAGGCCGTCGACTCCGGCGCCGCAGAACGCGCGCTGGAGCGCTGGGTGGTCGCCAGCAACGCCTGAGCGTACGGATGTGCGGCGGGGCGCAGTCCGGATCATGGACTGCGCCTTGCGCGTTCCCGTACATGTGGCAAGATACCGACCAGGTCATGAGTGACAGCGACTACGGCCCCGGCCCGCTGTCCGGCAACCCTCCGTCCGTGGCGGGGTGCCCCGGGTGAAGACCGGGCCGCAGGCAGCGAGGTCTGCGGCAAGCGCGGACCCCTCGACGTCGTGCGACGTCCACCCGTGGGGTCCTTGGTCCTCAAGGAGCCTTCTGTGAGTCAGCGAATGCGTTAGGGCCTCACGCCCTCCTCCGCACCCCTCTCACTTTCACTCCGTGCTGCCGTGTATCCGCCGGCACGCGGAATTCGCCTGCCTCTCACGGGAGTTCGCCATGTCCGTCTTCACCGCTGCCGCCGACCAGTCCATTTGTGTGCCTCTGCCGGTTCTGGGCGAGGATGTCCTCGTGCCGCTCGTCACCGGCGGCGAGGTCGGCTACGCCGCGCTGGACTACGCGGCGAGCGCCCCGGCGCTGAAGCGGGTGTGGGACGACGTGGCCGCCTACGCCCCGTACTACGGCAGCGTCCACCGGGGCGCCGGCTACCTCTCGCAGCTGTCCACCGACCTCTTCGAGGCCGGCCGGGCCACCGTGGCGGAGTTCCTGGGGTGCCGCCCCGACGACCAGGTGGTGTTCACCCGGTCCACCACCGACTCGCTGAACCTGCTGGCCGGGGCGCTGCCCGCCGGCTGCGAGGTCTTCGTCTTCGAGACCGAGCACCACGCCTCGCTGCTGCCCTGGCGCGACGCCCGGGTGACGTATCTGAACGCCCCGCGCACCCCCGCCCAGGCCGTCGCCACGCTGGAGCGGGCCCTCGCCGACCGCGATCCCTACGGCCCGGCTCTGGTCTGTGTGACCGGCGCCTCCAACGTCACCGGTGAGCTGTGGCCCGTCCGGGACCTGGCCGCCGCCGCGCACGCCCACGGCGCCCGCATCGTCCTGGACGCCGCCCAGCTCGCCCCGCACCACCCCGTGGACATCGCCGGGCTGGACGTGGACTGGGTCGCCTTCTCCGGGCACAAGCTGTACGCGCCGTTCGGCTCGGGCGTGCTGGCCGGCCGGGCCGACTGGCTCCGCGACGCCGAGCCCTACCTGGCCGGCGGGGGCGCCTCCCGTACCGTCGCCCGGCGCGCGGACGGCGGTGTGGACGTCGAGTGGCACACCACCGCGGCCCGCCACGAGGCCGGTTCGCCCAACGTCATCGGCGTCCACGCCATCGCCTCCGCCTGCAAGGCGCTCACCGAGGCCGGGTTCGACCGGCTGGTCGCCCGTGAGCAGTACCTCGTCGAACGGGTGCTGACCGGGCTCGCGGAGGTGCCCGAAGTGAAGGTGCTCTCGCTGTTCGGCGACGAGGCGCCGAGGGTCGGCGTGATCTCGTTCGTGGTGGCGGGCTGGAACAGTTCGCACTTCGCCGCCGCCCTCTCCGCCGAGTACGGCATCGGGGTGCGCGACGGCCTCTTCTGCGCCCATCCGCTGGTGCGCACCCTGCTCGGCGGCGATCCGGGCGAGGCCGGGGCGTGCGGTGCGCCGGAGGCGGCGCCGGGGGAGAAGTCGCTGAACGCGATCCGGGTCAGCTTCGGCGCCGGGACGCCGGACGAGCACGTCGAGCGGTTCCTGCGGGCGGTCCGGGAACTGGTGACCTCCGGGGCGCGGTGGAAGTACCGCACCGAGGACGGCCGTTGCGTGCCGGACCGGGACGCCGCCGACCGGGGCTGACGGGGGACGGGCGCGTCGTACGCGTTACGCGTCCAGGCCGATGGAGAACGCGGCCTCCAGATCGTGCTGCGAGTAGGTGCGGAACGCCACGTGGGTGTCGGTCCCCTCGACGCCGGGGATCTTGCTGATGCGGCCGGGGATGACCTCGGCGAGGTCGTCGTGCCTGGCCACCCGGACCATGGCGATCAGGTCGTAGGTGCCGGTGACCGAGAAGACCTCGCTGACGCTGTCCAGCGCGGCGATGGCCTCGGCGATCTCGGGAATCCGGTCCACGCTGGTTTTGATGAGCACGATCGCGGTGATCACGGCTGTGTTTCTCCCTCGGTGGCCGTGGCTGGAGCTTTCACTCTAGGGGGTCGTGGGTCGCGGCCGTAGCGTGCCCAGGCGTAGAGGAAGCCGGTGGCGAAGCCGACGACATGGGCGAGGTAGGCCACCCCCGGACCGCTTCCGGCGGCACCGGCGGCCAGCCACTGGAGCACGAACCAGAAGATCAGCACCACCCAGGCCGGGAAGCGCAGCGGCAGGAACAGCAGGAACGGGAACAGGCTCGTCACCCTGGCCCGGGGGAAGAGGTAGAGGAACGCGCCCAGCACCGCGGAGATCGCCCCCGACGCGCCGACGAGCGTCTGGTCGGACGAGGCGTGCCCGACCGCGTAACCGAGCAGTGCGAGATAGCCGCAGCCGAGGTAGAACAGCGCGAACTCCACATGGCCCATGCGCTCCTCGGCCATCGCGCCGAACACGAACAGGAACAGCATGTTCCCCAGCAGGTGCAGCCAGCTGCCGTGGACGAACAGCGCGGTCAGCGGGGTGAGCAGGGCGCTCGCCGAGCCCTGCCACAGCTCGCTCGGGATGACGCCCCACCGTTCGAAGTAGCCGGCCTGGGCGGCGAGCAGCGCGTCGGCCCCGCCGCGCACCGGGACGAAACCGGAGAGCGGGCTGACCACGAAGAGCGCGCAGCACAGGGCGATGAGCCCGTGCGTCACCGGCGGCCCGCCCGAAGCGGCCGCGCGCAGGAGCCTGCCGGCCACACCCCGCCGATCGATCATGAACAGAGCATGACGCAAGCGGAGCGAACGGGACAGACCGCCTCGCCGTGCCGGGGGGAAGCCCCGAGGCCGTAGGGTGACGGGTGGACACCCGCAGTTCGACGGCGCACCGCGAGACCCTTGTCCGGCAGCTCACGGCTCGACGAAAGAGGACGCACCGATGACGACCGTTCCCCAGCCGACCGACACGACCCGCTGGCGCTGCACGCTCTGCGGAAACCTCACGCGGTTCGACGTGACGCGCTCCTCCAAGGTGGTCGAGTACATCCATCTCGACCTGGCCGGTGAGTCGAGCGTCGAGGAACGCGAGGTGGTCAGTGAGACCATCGAGTCGGTCCGCTGTCGTTGGTGCAACGCGGTGGATCAGATCGAGCTCGTGGACAGGCCGGGCGCCGACTCCTGACGGGGCCGTGCGGAGACAACACATGGGGTGACGGATGGTGGAGCAGCCCGAGAGCGGCGCCGCGTCGGCCGAAGGGGCCGGCGACGCCGTGGAGGCGCTCGACCGCCCGCTGCCCGAAGGGGTGCGGCGCCGGGTCGTCGCGCTGGTCTCCGACGCGTTCGGCGGTCTGACGGTCACCGAACTGCCCGCCCAGCTCAGGCAGTACGCCCGCTTCACGGCGTCCCGGCGGGCCAAGTTCGCCGGGAACGCCATGGCGGCGGCCGTGGCGGGCGACGCGCAGTTCCGCCGCCGCATCGGCGACCGTCTCCGTGAGGTCCAGCCGGAACTGGCGGCCGCGCTGGAGGCCGGGGCGCCGCCCGCCGCCGCCGATCCGGTGGACGTGGCGGCCGCGGCGTACGTACTGCGGCCGGACGGCTGGGTGAAGCTCGTCGCGGCGGCCGGCGAGGAGGTCCAGCGGGCCGACGCCGAGCGGATCGGCGAGGAGACCCGGCGGGAGCTGGAGCGGCTGCGCGAGGAACTGGCCGCGGCCAGGGCCCTGACGAAGAGCGAGACCGAACGGCTCCGCGCCGAACTGGACGCCGCCCGCAAGGAGGCGGACTCCGTCCAGCGCAAGCTGCGCAGCGCGGTCAACGAGGTGAAGCGCGGCGAGGCGGCGCTGCGGCGCGCCCATGCCGAGACCGACACCGTACGGGCCGAGGCGGCGGCCCGGGTCTCCGCCGCCGAGAGCGAGACCCGGCGGCTGCGGGCGAGGCTGGGGGAGGCGGAGGCGTCGGTCGAGGCGAGCCGCCGGGCCGCCCGCGAGGGGCGCTCCGTCGAGGACATGCGGCTGCGGCTGCTCCTGGACACGGTGCTGGAGGCGGCCGGCGGGCTGCGGCGCGAACTGGCGCTGCCACCCTCCACGATGCGGCCCGCGGACGGGGTGGACGCGGTGGAGCCGGGGCGGATGTCGCCCAAGGACATCGCGGCCAGGGCCCTTTCGGAGACCGATCCGGCGCTGCTCGACCAACTCCTGGCGCTGCCGCAGGCCCATCTCATCGTGGACGGCTACAACGTCACCAAGACGGGTTATCCGCAGATGCCGTTGGAGAAGCAGCGGCTGCGGCTGCTCGGCGGCCTGTCGTCGCTGGCGGCGCGTACCGGCGCCGAGATGACCTGTGTGTTCGACGGGGCGGAGCTGGCCGCTCCGGTGCTGCTCGCGCCGCCGCGCGGGGTACGGGTGTTGTTCAGCAAGCCGGGGGTCACGGCCGACGAGCTGATCCGTCAACTGGCGCGCGCGGAACCGCCGGGGCGGCCCGTGGTGGTGGTCTCCACCGACCGCGAGGTGGCCGACGGGGTGGCGAAGGCGGGGGCCAGGCCCGTTGCGTCCGCCTTGCTCCTGAAGCGGCTTTCGCGGGTTTAGCGCTTCTTGCGACCAATTGGCCCGAGTTCGCGGAACGGACCGTCAAGTCGCCGCTACACGCCGTGGGGTGTGGGTAAAGAAGTGCCGAGTGTGACGAGATTTTACGTGTGAGGATTTGAACTGATCACAAGATGGTCACTATGGTCGGGCCTCGAACCTTCGCGCGGTCGATCACCCATCCGGGGTGGCGGCGAAGGAACCGCCGAGTCCGTCACGTGCACGGAGCCGGGGACGCGTCTCCCCCCACTGGCCCGGTAGGCGGCTCGAGGAAGAAGGAGCTCGCCTCCGTGGCGTCCCACCGTCGTCCCAAGCAGCCGAGCCGCACTCGTGTGACCGTGCTCACCGCGACCGCAGCCGCGGCCGTCGCCCTGTCCTCCCAGGCCGCCCACGCCGACCCCAAGCCGACCAAGAGCGAGGTCAAGGAAAAGGTCGACGAGCTCTACCACCAGGCGGGAGCGGCCACCGAGCAGTACAACGGGGCCAAGGAGAAGCAGAAGAAGCTCGAGAAGCAGATCGGCGCGATCCAGGACAAGGTGGCCCGCGGTCAGGAGGAGCTCAACCAGCTCCGCTCCGGCCTCGGTTCCCTCGCCGCCGCGCAGTACCGCTCCGGAGGCATCGACCCCTCCGTGCAGCTCTTCCTCTCCGCCGACCCGGACAGCTTCCTCGACCAGGCGTCCGCGCTCGACCAGCTGACGGCCAAGCAGACCGAGGCCCTCAGCAAGGTCCAGGAGAAGCAGCGGGCCCTCGCGCAGCAGCGCAAGGAGGCCCAGGACAAGCTGGGCGACCTCGCCTCCGTCCGCAAGACGCTGGGCGAGAAGAAGAAGAAGCAGCAGGCCAAGCTCGCCGAGGCGCGCCGCCTCCTCAACACCCTCACCGCGGCCGAGCAGGCGAAGATCCGCCAGGACGAGGCCCGCGCCAGCCGCGCGTCCAACACCCGTGTCGAACTCGGCAACGAGGCCCCCGCGTCCGGACTCGGCGCCGCCGCCCTCAGCGCCGCCGCCACCCGCATCGGCAAGCCGTACGTCCCCGCCGCCACCGGCCCCAACTCCTTCGACTGCTCGGGCCTGACCATGTGGGCCTACGCCCAGGCCGGCGCCAACATCACCCGTACGACGTACACCCAGATCAACCAGGGCACCCGGATCGGGGTCAGCCAGCTCAAGCCCGGCGACCTGGTCTTCTTCAACGGCAACGAGCACGTGGGCCTCTACGCGGGCAACGGCCAGGTCCTGCACGCCCCGTACCCCGGCGCGTACGTCCGCTACGAATCGATGAGCACCATCGGCAGCATCTACGGCGCCGTGCGCATCTGAACCGCGCCCGAACGGGCGAATTCCCGCGCCCCGAACTGACGCCCGCCCCGCCGGAGACCACAGGTCACCGGCGGGGCGTCACTGTGTGTACGCCCCCGCCGCGTGGCGCGTCTTTGTCCGCTGTGTGATCACACGGTTACTGTCTGGCTGCTGTGCGGCTCCCGTACGTCGGTCCGCCCGTCCGGGCGGCAGGGGCCGCGCGCGTCTGCGTACAGCGGAAGGGAGCGCGGCATCCTGTGGGGTCCCATCGCCGTTCCAAGAAGACCGGAGCCGGACGCGGCGCACGGGCCGGCGTCCTGACGGCGGCCGCCGCGACCGCGGCCGCGACGCTCGGCACCGCCCCCGCCCACGCCGAACCGCAGGACACCCCGCAGTCCGTAGGAGCCCGCGTCGACCGCCTCTACACCGAGGCCGAACGGGCCACCGAGCGGTACAACCGGGCCGGCGAGGACGTGGCCCGGCTGCGCGGCGAGGTGAACCGGGCCCAGGACCGCGCCGCCCGCACCCAGGAACGCATCAACCGCATGAGCGACGAGCTGGGCTCCGCCGCCCGCGCGGAGTACCGGTCCGGCGGCATCGACCCCTCGCTCGCGCTGCTGCTCACCTCCGACCCCGACAGCTATCTCGACCGGGCCGCCGCCGTCACCCTGGCCGGTACCCACCGCGCCCACGCCCTCGACGAGCTGCGCAGGGCCCGCCGGGCACTCGCCCAGACCCGCGCCGAGGCCGCCCGCTCACTGGCCGGCCTGGAGCGCGGCCGGGAGGCCGTGGGCCGCCACAAGCGCACCGTCCAGCACAAGCTGGCCCGGGCCAGGCAGCTCCTGGGAACGCTGCCGGACTCCGAACGGGCCGCCCACGCCCGCGCCTCCCGCGACGGCCGCGCGCCGGGCACCGGACTCCTCGCCGGGCTGCCGGCCGGCTCGCCCCGCGCCGCCGTCGCCGTCCTGGCCGCGCAGCGGGCCCTCGGCCTGCCGTACGTGTGGGGCGCGAGCGGGCCCTCCGGCTTCGACTGCTCCGGGCTGATGAAGTGGGCGTGGGCCCAGGCCGGGGTCAGCCTGCCGCGCACCTCGCAGGCCCAGGTCCACGCGGGCCGGATGATCCCGCTCTCCGAGGCCCGCCCCGGCGACCTCGTCGCCTACCGCGCGGACGCGAGCCACATCGCCATGTACGTGGGGAACGGGCAGGTCATCCACGCCCCGTACCCCGGCGCCCGGGTCCGCTACGACCCCGTGGGCATGATGCCCGTCTCCTCGGTCACCCGCGTCTGACCGCGCGCCCTGCCCGTACGCTCGTCATGTGGTCGAACAGGTGCGCAGGCGTGCGGGGCGGCGGCGGGCGGCGGGTGCCGTGCTCGCCGCGCTGCTGTGCGCCGCCGGCTGCTCGGCCCCGGCCGACGAGGCGCCCGGCACCACGACCCGCGGCATCCGCGCCACCCTCGACCGGCGCGCCGACGCGGTGCTGCGCCACGACGCGGCGGCCTACGCCGCCGTCGTCGATCCGGACGAGACGGCCCTGCGCGGCGCCCAGCGCCGGGAGATCGCCCGGCTCGCGAACGTACCGCTGGAGTCCTGGACGTACCGGCCGACCCGGGTGACCACGCACGGCCCCGACCGGGCCACCGCCGACGTGCGGCTCGGCTACCGGATCGAGGGCTACGACAGCGCCCCCGTCACCGTGGACCGGATCATCGACCTGGAACGCGACCCGGCGGACGGCCGCTGGTACCTCACCGCGGACCGGGCGGCGGACGGCAGCGTCCGGCAGCTGTGGGAGCAGGGCGACGTCGAGGTGGTGCGCGGGGCGCACAGCCTGGTCCTGGGCGTCGGCCGCCCGCGCGAGGAGCTGGAGGCCATCGCCGGCACGGCCGACGCGGCGGTGCCCGAGGTCACCGCCGCCTGGCCGGAGCGCTGGGCCGGGCGCGTGGTGGTGCTGGTGCCGGACAGCGTCGCCGACATGGGCGAACTCCTCGGTTCGCCCGCGTCGAACTACCGGGGCATAGCGGCCGTCACCACCGGCGAGACCGGCGGCTCGGGGGAGTCGCCCGCCGACCGGGTGATCGTCAACCCGGAGGCGTACGCCCTGCTCGGCGCGTTCGGGCAGCGCGTCGTCCTCGCCCACGAGACCACCCATGTGGCGACCCGCAAACGCACCTCCGCGGCCACGCCGACCTGGCTCTCCGAGGGGTTCGCGGACTGGGCGGCCTACCGGGACCAGGAGCGCACCGCCGAGGAGATCGCGCCGGAACTGGCCGACGCGGTCCGCTCCGGCGACGGACCCGCCGCCCTGCCCGAGGACGAGGACTTCGCGTTCGCCGGGGACCCGGACCGGCTGGCGAGGGCGTACGAGGGCGGCTGGCTGGCCTGCGAGCTGATCGCGGACCACTGGGGCCAGGAGAAGCTGTTCGCCTTCTACCGGGCCGTGGGAGGCCACCAGGGACGCGACGGAGCCGTCGAGGACGCCCTGCACGAGGTGCTCGGCACCACCCCGCAGGACTTCACGGCGCGCTGGCGGCTGTATCTGCGGAGTCGGCTCGGCTGAGCACGGGCGCACCCGCCGCCTTGTCCACGACCCCGCCCGGTACATCGTCCGGCGTCCCGTCAGCTGTTCCGTCCGGAGTCCCGGCCGGGGCTTCGGCTTCCGCCTCGGGGGTCCGTACGGTGTCCTGCCACAGCCGGGTGCCGGCCAGCACGCAGGCGGCGACCAGCAGCCCGTTGCGCAGGAACATCAGCGTCAGGCCGTGCGCGTCGCTCGACACCACATGGACGAAGCCGATCGGGAACTCCAGCTGCGTGACGCCGGTGGCCACCACCACCAGCACGGCCGGCCACTCCATCCGGCTCTCCCGCAGCACCAGGCACACGGCGGCCAGCCCGACCAGCCACAGCATGTACTGCGGGCTGATCACCCGGCTCGTCGTGGTGAACAGCAGCACCGCCGTGAACGCCGCGTCCGCCGCCGTGCTCACCCCGAAGGTCCGCGCCCGCAGCCGCCACAGCAGCAGCCAGCCGAACGCCACCAGGCTCAGCCCCAGCGCCAGCGTGCTCACCAGCTCCACCCCCGGGCCCAGGAACTCCAGCGAGCCGTAGTGCAACTCCACCCGGCCCTCCCAGCCGAACTGCCGCCACACATGGAAGACCAGCGCCCCCAGCGACTCCACCTCGGTGCCCCGGTCGCGCTGGAAGCCCAGGAACGCCAGCGCGCCCGGCGCCGCCACCACACACGCCAGCAGCAGCCCCGCCGCCACCGCCGCCGCGGCCGTCCACGCCAGCCGGGTGCGCCGGCCCCGGGCCGTCCCGGCCAGCAGCAGCACCGGCCACACCTTCAGCAGCGCCCCGAACGCGGCCAGCGCCCCCATCACCCGCGGATGCCGCAGCCCGGCCAGCAGCGCCGCCACCGCGACGGCCGTCACCATCACGTCGTACCGGGCGTACGCCGTGGTGCCCAGCAGCGGCACGCCCGCCACCCACACCCACACCCCGGCCGTCCGCCGGCCAGGGCCCCGGCTCGCGCGCAGCAGCAGCCCCATGACCAGCGCGTCGCACAGGAACGCCAGCATGAAGAAGGCCGTGGCGTAGTCCAGGAACGGCAGCAGCGCGGGGGAGAGGATCGCCAGGGCCGCGACCGGCGGGTACTGCCAGGTGACGTCCGACTCCGGATACGTGCCCGAGCGCAGCACCTCGTACCAGCCGTGGTAGATCACCGACACATCGCTGGTCACGTCGAGCCCCGGCGGGGTGATCACCTTGCTCACCCACAGCAGCAGCACCGCCCTGGTGAGCGCCCAGACCGAGAAGGCCGCCGGACGCGCGCCGCTGGAACCCGTCATGACCTGCCCTCATCCGTCGTGGACGCCGTACGAAACAGCCATGATGCCCGCAGCGCCGGTGCGCGGGCCATCCGGCACGGCCGCCCGGCCTCCGGGCCGGTACTGTCGGCGGCGATGGACAAGACCCTGATCGTGACCAACGACTTCCCGCCCAGGCCGGGCGGCATCCAGGCGTTCCTGCACAACATGGCGCTGCGGCTCGACCCCGAGCGGGTCGTCGTCTACGCCTCCACCTGGAAGCGCGGGGCCGAGGGCGCGGCCGCCACCGCCGCCTTCGACGCCGAACAGCCGTTCACCGTCGTCCGCGACCGTACGACGATGCTGCTGCCTACCCCGCGCGTCACCCGGCGCGCCGCGGAGCTGCTGCGCGCCCACGGCTGCACGTCGGTCTGGTTCGGCGCCGCCGCCCCGCTCGGGCTGATGGGCCCGGCGCTGCGCGAGGCGGGCGCCCGCCGGCTGGTCGCCACCACGCACGGCCACGAGGCGGGCTGGGCCCAGCTGCCCGCGTCCCGCCAACTGCTGCGCCGGATCGGCGAGGGCACCGACACGCTGACCTACCTCGGCGAGTACACCCGGTCCCGGATCGCCGCCGCGCTCACCCCGGCGGCCGCCCGCCGGATGGTGCGGCTGCCGCCGGGCGTGGACGAGAAGACGTTCCACCCGGACTCGGGCGGCGCGGAGGTCCGGGCCCGGCTCGGGCTCACCGACCGGCCGGTCGTGGTCTGCGTCTCCCGGCTGGTGCCCCGCAAGGGCCAGGACACCCTGATCCTCGCCCTGCCCGCGATCCTGGCCGCCGAGCCGGACGCGGTGCTGCTGATCGTGGGCGGCGGGCCCTACGAGGACGAGCTGCGCAAGCTGGCCGCGCGCACCGGGGTGGCGGGCTCGGTGCGGTTCACCGGCGCGGTGCCCTGGTCGGAGCTGCCCGCGCACTACGGGGCGGGCGACGTCTTCGCGATGCCCTGCCGGACCCGGCGCGGCGGGCTCGACGTGGAGGGCCTGGGCATCGTCTACCTGGAGGCGTCCGCGACCGGTCTGCCGGTGGTGGCCGGTGACTCGGGCGGCGCCCCGGACGCGGTGCTGGACGGCGAGACCGGCTGGGTGGTGCGCGGCGGCGAACCGGGCGAGGCGGCGGAGCGGATTCTGGCGCTGCTCGGTGACGCGGAGCTGCGCCGGCGCATGGGGGAGCGGGGCCGGGCCTGGGTCGAGGAGAAGTGGCGCTGGGACCTGCTCGCCGAACGACTGCGCGAACTGCTCTGACACCCGTACGGGCAGGGGCCCGCACCGGCGTGGTGCGGGCCCCTCCCCGTACGCGTCGTCCCCCGTGCGGTCACGAGCGGTAGATGGCCTCCACCTCGTCCGCGAAGTCCTTCGCGACCACGTTCCGCTTCAGCTTCAGCGAGGGCGTGATGTGGCCCGCCTCCTCGGTGAACTGCGCGCCCAGGATGCGGAACTTGCGCACGGACTCGGCCTTGGAGACCGCGGCGTTGCCGTCGTCCACCGCGCGCTGCACCTCGGCCAGCAACTCCGCGTCCTCGCGCAGCGACAGCGCGGTCGAACCGGCCGGCTTGCCGTGCTCCGCCGCCCAGCGGCCCAGGAACTCCTCGTCCAGCGTCACCAGCGCGCCCACGAACGGGCGCCCGTCGCCGACGACCATGCACTCCGCGATCAGGGCGTGGCCCCGGATGCGGTCCTCGATCACGGCCGGGGCGACGTTCTTGCCGCCCGCCGTCACGATGATCTCCTTCTTGCGGCCGGTGATCGCCAGGTAGCCGTCCTCGTCGAGGGTGCCGATGTCCCCGGTGTGGAACCAGCCGTCCGCCAGCGCGTCGGCCGTCGCCGCCTCGTTGTTCCAGTAGCCGGAGAACAGGTGCTCGCCGTGGAGCAGCACCTCGCCGTCGTCCGCGATGCGCACCACGGAGCCGGGCAGCGGCTGGCCGACCGTGCCGATCTTCTGCCGGTCCCACGGGTTGAACGCGGTCGCCGCGCAGGACTCGGTCAGCCCGTAGCCCTCCAGGACGGTGAAGCCGATGCCCCGGTAGAAGTGCCCGAGGCGCTCGCCGAGCGGGGCGCCGCCGGAGATCGCGTGCTCGCCGCGCCCGCCCAGTACGCCGCGCAGCTTGCCGTAGACCAGCCGGTCGAAGATCCGGTGCTTCAGCCGCAGGCCCAGCGACGGGCCCTGCGGGGTGCCCAGCGCGCGGCTGTAGGCGATCGCCGTGTCGGCGGCCCGGTCGAAGATCCGGCCCTTGCCGTCGGCCTGCGCCTTGGCGCGCGCCGCGTTGTAGACCTTCTCGAAGACGCGCGGCACCCCGAGGATCAGCGTCGGCCGGAACGAGGCCAGCTCGTCGGTGAGGTTCTTGATGTCCGGGACGCAGCCGAGCCTGATCGGCGCCATCACCGAGGCGACCTCGACCAGGCGCCCGAAGACGTGCGCGGCGGGCAGGAAGAGCAGGACGGAGCACTCGCCGGTGCGGAAGAGGGGCTTGAGACGCTCCACGACGTTGCCGCACTCCGCGAAGAAGCTGCGGTGGGTCAGCACACAGCCCTTCGGGCGGCCCGTGGTGCCCGAGGTGTAGACGATGGTGGCCGGGTCGTCCGCCCGGGCCGCCGCGCCGCGCAGCTCCGCGGTCTCGTCGGAGACGCCGGCGCCCAGCTCCCCGAGCGTGTCCACGGCACCCTTGTCGATCTGCCACACATGGCGCAGCTCGGGCAGCCGGTCGCGCACGGAGGCGACGGAGTCGGCGTGGACGTCGCTCTCCACCAGCACCGCGACGGCCCCCGAGTCACCGAGAATCCACTGCACCTGCTCGGCGGAGCTGGTCTCGTACACCGGTACGGTGACCGCGCCCGCGCTCCAGATCGCGAAGTCCAGCAACACCCACTCGTAACGGGTGCGGGACATCAGGGCGACCCGGTCGCCGGGCTCGACGCCGGCCGCGATCAGGCCCTTGGCGGCCGCGCGCACCTCCGCCAGGAACTCGACGGCCGTGACGTCCGTCCAGACGCCGGCCACCTTGCGGCTCATCACCGCGACATCGGGATGCTGAGCGGCATTGCGGCGGATGAGATCCGTCAGGTTGCCGTCCGAGGGGACCTCGTACAGGGCCGGAAGGCTGAACTCGCGCAAGACTGCTGCTCCTCATCGGGCTCCGGTGCCACGACTCTGTGTGACGCACCGGCGCGGTCCAAGATGGCGGGTGCTCAGTGGAGGTGAGCACGACTGGACTGCCCGGACGTTACCCACCAGTACTCGGTTCCGGATAGGGGGTCCCGGCCAGATGTCTTATGCGTCACACATATCGGTCGTCCTTTCGCGCACAGTAGTCCACCTCCACACACACCGGGAAGTAACCGCAGGTCCGGGCCCCGCCAGGGCAAACCGGACCCTCTACCCCGGCCGCGAGGACGCGCCTAGGGTGACCCCATGCGAGCAGGAGCGAACAGCCGGACGGCCGCCGCCGGGCGGCGCACCCGCGTCCATGTGGTCAGCGACGTGCACGGCAACACCGAGGCGCTGGCCCGCGCCGGGGACGGCGCCGACGCCCTGATCTGCCTCGGTGACCTGGTCCTCTTCCTCGACTACGCCGACCACTCGCGCGGCATCTTCCCCGACCTCTTCGGCGTCGAGAACACCGACCGGTTCGTCGCCCTGCGCACCGCGCGCCGCTTCGACGAGGCCCGCGCCCTCGGCCGGACGCTGTGGGCCGGCCTCGACCGCGACGCCGCGATCACCGCGGCCGTCCGCCGCCAGTACGCCGAGATGTTCGCCGCCCTGCCCACCCCGACGTACGCCACCTACGGCAATGTGGACATGCCGGACCTCTGGTCCGAGTACGCCGCCCCCGGCACCACCGTCCTGGACGGGGAGCGCGCCGAGATCGGCGGCCTCGTCTTCGGCTTCGCCGGCGGCGGCCTGCGCACCCCGATGCGCACTCCGTACGAGATCGGTGACGAGGAGTACGCCGCCAAGATCGAGGCCCTCGGCGAGGTCGACGTGCTCTGCACCCACATCCCGCCCGACGTCCCCGAGCTGGTCTACGACACCGTCGCACGCCGCTTCGAACGCGGCAGCCGGGCCCTGCTCGACGCCATCCGCCGCACCCGCCCGCGCTACGCCCTGTTCGGCCACGTCCACCAGCCGCTCGCCCGCCGGATGCGGATCGGCGCCACCGAGTGCGTGAACGTCGGCCACTTCGCCTCCACCGGCCGGCCCTGGGCCCTGGAGTGGTGAACCCCCTCCCCGGGACCGCCGGGCGGACCCTGGGACGGGCCGCCGGACGCACGCGATAGCCTTCTGGCGGCAGGCACTGCCGACGGACCGGTACACCGCACTGGAGGGCCACAGCGATGGCTGAACACACCAGCTCGAGCATCACGATCGAGGCGGCACCGGCCGACGTCATGGCTGTGATCGCCGACTTCGACCGCTACCCGGAATGGACCGGCGAGGTCAAGGAGGCCGAGGTCCTCGGCACCGACGACCGCGGCCGCGCCGAGAAGGTCCGCCTCGTCCTGGACGCCGGAGCGATCAAGGACGACCACACCCTCGCCTACACCTGGATCGGCGACTACGAGGTCAGCTGGACCCTGGTCAAGTCGCAGATGCTCCGCGCCATCGACGGCTCCTACGCGCTCGCCCCCCTCGGCAAGGGCGACCGCACCGAGGTCACCTACCGGCTGACCGTGGACGTCAAGATCCCGATGCTCGGCATGATCAAGCGCAAGGCCGAGAAGGTCATCATCGACCGGGCGCTCGCCGGCCTGAAGAAGCGCGTCGAGTCCGTCCCGAAGGGCTGACCGCGTGCGTACGGTCCTGGTCACCGGACCCGGCGGTGCGGGCCGTACCACCGTCGCCGCGGCGACCGCGCTCGCCGCGGCCCGCACCGGCGCCCGCCCCCTGCTGATCACCGCCGACCCGATACCCGGCTTCCCCGACGCCACCGAGCCCACCCCGGTCGGCGACGGCCTCCAGGCCGTCCGGATCGACTCCGGCGCCCACTTCCGCGCCGAGCTCCTGGCCCTCCAGGAGAAGCTGACCACCGTCCTCGACCTCCTCGGCGGCAACCCGCTGGACGGCGAGGAGCTGACCGAACTCCCCGGCAGCGCCGAACTCGCCCTGCTCCACACGCTCGCCCGCGCCGCCCGCGGTGACTGGTCCCGCAACGGCCACGACCTCCTCGTCGTCGATCTGCCGCCCCTGCGCGAAGCCCTCGCCCTGCTCGCCCTGCCCGGACAGCTCCGCCGCTACCTGCGCCGGCTGCTGCCCCCCGAACGCCAGGCCGCCCGCGCCCTGCGCCCCATGCTCGCCCAGCTGGCCGGGGTGCCCATGCCCGCCCAGTGGCTGTACGAGGCCGCCGACCGGCGCGACGCCGAACTGGCCCGCGTCCAGGAACTGATCGAGGACCGGGCCACCACGCTGCGGCTGGTCGCCGAACCCGGCCCGGCCGCCGCCGACGCCCTGCGCACCGCCCGCACCGGCCTCGCCCTGCACGGCCTGCGCACCGACGCCCTGATCGCCAACCGGATGCTCCCCGGCCACTCCGCGGACCCGTTCCTCGCCGCGCTCGCCGCCCAGCAGGAGAAGGCCGTCGCCCACTGGCGCGACGAGGGGCACGCCCCCGTGCCCCTGGCCCACCTCGGACGCGACCCGCAGGGCCCCGCCGACCTGCTGGACCTCGCAGGCGAGGACGGCGCGCTCGCCGTACCGCCCGCCGGGAAGGACGGCAGGGCCGCGGACCCCTGGTGGGTCGAGGAGACCGGCGGACCGGACGGCGACGGGACCCTCGTCTGGTGCCTGCCGCTGCCCGGCGCCGTCAAGAAGGACCTCCAGCTGGTCCGGCGCGGCGGCGAACTCCTGCTGACCGCCGGGCCCTTCCACCGCATCGTGCCGCTGGAGCCCGCGCTGCGCCGCTGCACCGTCTCCGGCGCCGCCCTCACCGACGGGGTGCTGCGGGTCCGCTTCACCCCCGACCCCGCGCTCTGGCCCCGGACGGGCTGAACGCCGTACCACCGTTCGGGTAACGTCGAAGGTACGTGTCCGGCAGGCCGGGCCGCCGGCCACGACGTCGCAGGAGTCCGCCATGAGCGAAGCCACCGACCGCCCCGACGAGGACGCGTGGGCGCAGGCGTGCGCCGAGGACCTCGCCGCCGAACGGGCCCGCCGCCGCGCCGCCTACGGACCGCCGCCCGGCTCCGCCGCCGAGGAGCTGCGCAAGCTGATGGACGCGGTGGCCGACAAGCTGGGCTCCTTCCAGGCGCCGCTCCTCGGGCTCGCCGCGCAGGGCGCCGTGCAGCAGGTCATCCAGCAGGCCAAGGCGGCCGTCGAGCCCGTCATCGAACGCAATCCAGACGTTTTCGATCACCTCGCCGCCGCCGGCGGTGAACTGCTCGCCGCCTACCGCTCCGCCGTCCAGAGCCAGGAAGGCCGCTGGACCCGGGGGGCCGGGGACCCGGCGGGCAGCGAAAAGAAGGCGGAGGACCCGTCCGGCCCTCGGGACGAAGGGTCCGGAGCGGGCGAACACATCGACTTGGACTGACCGGTGCCGTCCGGGGCGGGGCCCCGGCTCGGGTACGGTGGGCTCAGCGGGGCTCGACCGGAACTGAGGGATTCATGGGACTCACCATCGGCGTCGATATCGGCGGCACGAAGATCGCAGCTGGAGTGGTCGACGAAGAGGGCCAGATCCTCTCGACCTTCAAGGTCCCGACCCCGCCGACCGCCGAAGGCATCGTGGACGCGATCGCGGCGGCCGTCTCCGGCGCCAGCGAGGGACATGCCATCGAGGCGGTCGGCATCGGCGCGGCCGGATACGTCGACGACAAGCGTGCCACCGTACTGTTCGCACCCAACATCAACTGGCGCCACGAGCCGCTCAAGGACAAGGTCGAGCAGCGCGTCGGCCTCCCGGTCGTCGTCGAGAACGATGCCAACGCGGCCGCCTGGGGCGAATACCGCTTCGGCGCCGGCCAGGGCCACGACGACGTCATCTGCATCACCCTGGGCACCGGCCTGGGCGGCGGCATCATCATCGGCAACAAGCTGCGCCGCGGACGCTTCGGCGTGGCCGCCGAATTCGGCCACATCCGGGTCGTCCCGGACGGGCTGCTCTGCGGCTGCGGCAGCCAGGGCTGCTGGGAGCAGTACGCCTCCGGCCGCGCCCTCGTCCGCTACGCGAAGCAGCGCGCCAACGCCACCCCGGAGAACGCCACGATCCTGCTGGCGCTCGGCGACGGCACGGTGGACGGCATCGAGGGCAAGCACATCAGCGAGGCCGCCCGCCAGGGCTGCCCGGTGGCCGTCGACTCGTTCCGCGAGCTGGCCCGCTGGGCCGGCGCCGGACTCGCCGACCTGGCCTCCCTGTTCGACCCCTCCGCCTTCATCGTCGGCGGCGGCGTCTCGGACGAGGGCGAGCTGGTCCTCGGCCCCATCCGCAAGTCGTTCCGCCGCTGGCTGATCGGCGGCGAGTGGCGCCCGCACGCCCAGGTGCTCGCCGCCCAACTCGGCGGCAAGGCAGGGCTCGTGGGCGCGGCGGACCTGGCCCGCCAGGGCTGACCCGCCCACCCCACCGGAACCACCGGACGCCCGTCGCGCCCAGGGAGTGTCCGCGAAGTGTCACCGTCCGCCCGAAGGGCGGGCCAGGTGACACTTCGCGGACACGACCGAGGAGCGGCGGGCGTCCGCCGTATCGTGGGCGCATGGCCACGATGACGTCGCTGCCCGCCTCCCGTACCGAGCAGGACGGCGCGGCCGTCGTCAGAGTGCTCAGCTACAACATCCGCTCGATGCGTGACGACCGCGCCGCCCTCGCCCGGGTCATCCGCGCCTGCGCCCCCGACCTGGTCCTCGTCCAGGAGGCGCCGCGCTTCTTCCGCTGGCGCAAGTACGCCGCCCGGCTCGCCGCCGCCACCGACCTGGTCGTCCTCTCGGGGGGCGCCACCGCCGCCGGGCCGCTGCTGCTGTGCTCGCTGCGGGCCACCGTGGAACGCACCGAGGACATCCTGCTGCCGCGCACTCCGGGACTGCACCGCAGGGGTTTCGCCACCGCCGCGGTCCGGTTCGCTGGCGCCCGGCTCGGCGTGCTGAGCTGCCACCTCAGCCTCCAGCGCCAGGAGCGGTTCGCCCAGGCCGAACGGCTGGTGGAGAGCGTGGACGCGCTCGGCACGGAGCACGCCGTCGTCGGCGGCGACCTCAACGACGTACCCAGCGGGCGGGCCTTCCGGCTGCTGGCCGGCCGCTACCAGGACTGCTGGGAGACGAGGCCGCGGGGCGGCGAGTACACCTTCCCCGCGCACGACCCGCGCCGCCGGATCGACGCCGTACTCGCCACCGGCGGCATCGAGGTCCTCGGCTGCGGGGTGCCCAGCGGGCTGCCCGGTGTGCGGGACGCCGACCTGCGGGCCGCGACCGACCATCTGCCGGTGCTGGCCGCGCTCCGGGTGCCGGCGGCCGGCTGAACCGGCCGGTCGCGCCGGCCGGCTCAGACCACCGCGCCCCGGCCGGGGTCGTCGTCTGCGTCGTCACCGGGGTTCATCCGGGCCACCAGCGTCACGAAACCGCCCAGGAAGCCGCCGACGCACAACGTCGTCAGCCACCAGGTCATGTCCCAGGACAGCAGCACCGCGAGCAGCATCAGCAGCGGACCGCCGATCACCCCCAGCCAGCCGAACTTCGTGGTGACGTCCGCCTCCGGCAGCGGCGGCGGCTCCGGCGGCACGAAGTGCCCCTCGTCGTCGCTCCCGCCGGCACCGTCCGGGTCGGTCGGCTCGTAGTCGCGCGGGCCGACGCCCGGCGCGAACACCACGGAACTGCCCAGCGGCCGGTCCGGCTTCTTCGGCGGCTTCTTGTCGAGGCCCTTGTCCGGCGCCGGGCCGGTCAGCGGACCGTCCTCCCGCATGGCCAGGTCCTCGACCGACCGGAAGGGCCGCGCGCCCGGCGGGTCCGGCGGCTCCTGCCCGTACCCCTCGACGATGGCCCGCCAGGCGGCCTCCTCGTCGAGCGGCCCCTCCGGCTCGGCGGCGGCCGGCGCGGCCGGAGCCTCGGGCGCCGCACCACCACTGCCGTCGTCGTCGGCGACGGCCGCCCCCTCCACGGGGAGCGGCTCGCGCTCCTCCTCGCTGCCCGCGCGCTCCGCGTCGTGTTCAGCCACCGGACGTGCTCCCCTTCTCCGCGTCCTGTCCGCTCGGAGCGAGGCGGCCGATGAACGCATGACTCTCGTCGAAGATCCGCTTCGCATCATGGTCCAACGTCGCCACGTGGTAGCTCTGTTCCAGCAGGACCTCACGGACATCCGTCGAGGAGACCCGGCCCAGGATGCGCGCCGAGTCGGCGGGCGGCACCACATGGTCCTGCGGGCTGTGCAGCAGCAGGAGCGGCTGGGTCACCTGCGGCAGATCGGCGTCGACCAGCCGGAAGAACCTGCGCACCGAGTACGCCGCGTGCAGCGGCACCCGGTCGTAGCCCACCTCGACCGCGCCCTCCAGCGCGATGTCACTGGCCAGCCCCTTCGTCGTCGGCACCAGATGGCGGACCACCGGCAGCGCGTGCGCCGCGAGGCCGTGCACCTTGTTGGCCGGGTTGACGAGCACCAGACCGGCGACCGCGTCCCCGTGCTTGGCGGCCAGCCGCAGCGCCAGCGCACCGCCCATGGACAGCCCGAAGACGAAGACCCGCGCACAGCGCTCCAGCAGCCCGCGCAGCTCCCGGTCCACCTCCGCGTACCAGTCCTGCCAGCCGGTCACCTGCATGTCCTGCCAGCGCGTGCCGTGCCCCGGCAGCAGCGGCAGCGACACCGTCAGACCGCGCTCGGCCAGATGATCGGCCCAGGGGCGCAGCGACTGCGGGGAGCCGGTGAATCCGTGGCAGAGGAGGACGCCGACCTCTCCGCCCTCGTGGCGGAACGGCTCGGCTCCGGGAAGGACCGGCACCGGGGTCTCCTGTTCGTGGGGCTCGCGGGGGAGCGTACGGGTGTGCGGAAGGGGGTACGGGAGTGCGCGCGGATTACTTCACCGTACGCGACCGGGCCGACACCGACCAGGGCCGTCACCGGCCGGGGCGCCGCCGTCCGGGCCGGGTCCCGTGCCACGCCCCGTCCGCGCCGGGAGGGAGGGCGCGGGGACACCTCGGGTTAAGGTCTGTCGGACAGCACACAGGAGGCACCCGAGTTGATCTACGGCGCAATGAAGTTCGCCATCGGCGGGTCGCTGAAGCTTGCCTTCAGGCCGTGGGTGGAGGGCCTGGAGAACATCCCCGCGAGCGGGCCCGCGATCCTCGCCAGCAACCATCTGTCGTTCTCGGACTCCTTCTTCCTGCCCGCCGTCCTGGACCGCAAGGTGACCTTCATCGCGAAGGCCGAGTACTTCACCGCGCCCGGCGTCAAGGGCAAGCTCACCGCCGCGTTCTTCAAGGGCGTCGGCCAGCTCCCCGTGGACCGCTCCGGCGCGCGCGGCGCCGGCGAGGCGGCGATCCGGGCGGGCATCCAGGTCGTCGAGGGCGGCGGCCTCTTCGGCATCTACCCCGAGGGCACCCGGTCGCCGGACGGCCGGCTCTACCGGGGCAAGCCCGGCGGGCTCGCCCGGGTCGCGCTGGCCACCGGGGCCCCGGTCATTCCCGTCGCGATGATCGACACCGAGAAGATCCAGCCGCCCGGCCAGGTCGTCCCCAAGCTGATGCGCCCCGGCATCCGGATCGGCGCGCCGCTCGACTTCAGCCGCTACCACGGCATGGACGGCGACCGCTTCATCCTGCGCTCGGTGACCGACGAGGTGATGTACGAGATCATGAAGCTCTCGGGTCAGGAGTACGTCGACATCTACGCGACCGCCGCCAAGCGGCAGATCGCCGACGAGGCCAAGCGCCGGGCCGAGGCCGCGAAGAAGACGCCGGCGGGCACGGAGGCGGACGGCGACGGCGCCTGAGCGGCGCGGCGGTCCACCGCACGGGGGAGAACAGCATGGTCAAACGCGTACGCGTGGTACGGATGTCGGTGGAGCAGCCGCTGTGGCGCGCCCTGAGCGGCTACCGCGTCCTGACGATGGTCTACGCGGTGCTGCTCGCCGTCTTCGCCCGGCACGAGTACGAGCGGCCCTGGATCGCCATCGGCTTCCTCGCGCTGCTCACCGTCTGGACGCTCGCCACGCTGCCGAAGGTGGCCAGTGCCGCCGCCTGCACCAGGGGCTTCCTCGGCATCGACCTCGCCATCGCGATGACCGGCATACTCATCACCCCGCTCGCCGACCTCCAGGCGCAGGAGGTGGACGGATCGACCCTGCCGTCGATCTGGACCGCGGGCTCCGTCCTGGCTTTCGCGATCAAGGGCGGCTGGCGCTGGGCCGGCTTCGCCTCCAGCCTGGTCGCCGTCGCCAATCTCATCGAGCGCGGCGAGCCCAGCCGCGACACCCTGCACAACGTGATGCTGGTCTGGGTCGCCTCCATCGCCATCGGCTACGTCGTCGAGGTCGCCCGCGCCAGTGAGCGCACCCTCGCCCGCGCCCTGGAGATCGAGGCCGCCACCCGCGAACGGGAACGGCTGGCCCGCGACATCCACGACAGCGTCCTCCAGGTCCTGGCGATGGTGCAGCGGCGCGGCGCCGCGCTCGGCGGCGAGGCGGCCGAGCTGGGCCGGATGGCCGGGGAGCAGGAGGTCGCCCTGCGCACCCTGGTCTCCAGCGGCCTGGTGCCCCCCACCCGGACCTCCGAGGACGCCTCCGAGGGAGCCGTCGTACGGACCGTCGAGGTCGACGACGACGAGCGCGGCGACGGGGAGAGCGGCGAGACCGATCTGCGTACGCTGCTCGCCCCGCACGCCGGATCGCGGATCAGCTTCGCGGAGCCGGGCGCCCCGGTGCCGCTGCCCACCGCCGCGGCGGCGGAGCTGGCGGCGGCGGTCGGCGCGGCCCTGGACAACGTCCGGGTGCACGCCGGGCCGGACGCGCAGGCGTGGATTCTGCTGGAGGACTGGCCGGACGAGGTGATCGTGACCGTCCGGGACGACGGCCCCGGCATTCCCGAGGGGCGGCTCGCCCAGGCCGAGGGGGAGGGGCGGCTCGGCGTCGCCCTGTCGATCCGCGGCCGGCTGCGCGACCTCGGCGGCACGGCGGAACTGATCTCGGTGCCCGGCCAGGGCACCGAAGTCGAACTGAAGGTCCCGAAGGTTTCACGGGGGAAGGTGGGCAGGGTCGGATGAGCACGGCACACGAAGAGGGCACCGGGCAGCGGGCGATCAGGGTGATGGTGGTCGACGACCACCCGATGTGGCGCGACGCCGTCGCCCGCGACCTCGCCGAGGCGGGCTTCGACGTGGTGGCGACCGCGGGCGACGGACCGCAGGCCGTCCGCCGCGCCGGGGCCGTCACCCCGGACGTCCTGGTCCTCGACCTCAACCTGCCCGGCATGCCCGGCGTACAGGTCTGCAAGGAACTCGTGGGCACCCAGCCGGGGCTCAGGGTGCTGGTGCTCTCCGCCAGCGGCGAGCACGCCGACGTCCTGGAGGCCGTCAAGTCCGGCGCCACCGGCTATCTGATGAAGTCGGCGAGCACCCGCGAGCTGACGGACGCCGTCCGCCGCACCGCCGCGGGCGACGCCGTCTTCACCCCCGGCCTGGCCGGACTGGTGCTCGGCGAGTACCGCAGGCTGGCCTCCGAGCCCGCCCCGGCCGCCTCCGACGAGCCGAAGGCGCCGGAGCTGACCGACCGGGAGACCGAGGTGCTGCGGCTGGTGGCCAAGGGGCTCTCGTACAAGCAGATCGCCGAACGGCTCGTCATCTCGCACCGCACCGTGCAGAACCACGTCCAGAACACCCTGGGCAAGCTCCAGCTGCACAACCGGGTGGAGCTGGTGCGGTACGCCATAGAGCGCGGGCTCGACGACGTGTAGGGCCCGCCGTCCGGACCGGGCCCCGAGCGGCGCGGCCGTGCGTCCGGCCGTATATTCACGGTGACCGGCCGCAGACAGCAGGGGAGTCGTCGTGGAGATCCTGGCCTTCGGAGTGCAGTCCGACGAGAAGCCGCTGATCGAGGCGGCCTTCGCCGGAAAGCACGAGGTCCGCTGCCTGGACGTCTTCCTCAACCGGGACACCGCCCCCATCGCCGCCGGCTACGAGGTCATCTCCACCAGCGTCAACGCCGACCTGGGCAGCGCTGTCCTGCAGACCCTGGCGACCGGCGGCACCCAGCTGATCGCCCAGCGCTCCACCGGCTTCAACAACATCGACCTGGACGTCGCCGAGCGCCTGGGCCTGCGCGTCGCGCGGGTCTCCCACTACTCGCCGTACTCCGTCGCGGAGTTCGCCTGGACCCTCGCCATGGCGGTCAACCGCCGGGTGATCCGGGCGGCCGGCCGCACCCGCGACTTCGACTTCCGCCTCGACGGGCTCCTCGGCCGCGACCTGCACGGCCGCACCGTCGGCGTCATCGGCACCGGCAAGATCGGCGAGGCGTTCACCCGGATCGCCCACGGCTTCGGCATGAGGCTGCTCGGCTGGGACGTCGCCGAGAACCCGGCCTGCGCCGAACTGGGCATGCGCTACGTCGACAAGGAGCGGCTGCTCGCCGAGGCCGACGTGATCAGCCTGCACGTCCCGCTGCTGCCCGCCACCCACCACCTCATCGACAAGGACGCCCTCGCCCTGATGAAGGACGACGCGATCCTCGTCAACTCCAGCCGGGGCGGCCTGGTCGACACCTCCGCCCTGGTCGGCGAGCTGCGCGCGGGCCGCTTCCTGGGCGTCGGACTCGACGTGTACGAGGCGGAGGCCGGGCTGTTCTTCCTGGACAAGTCGCTGGAGGGCGTGGACGACGACACCCTGGCCCGGCTCGTCACCTTCCCGAACGTCATCGTCACCTCGCACCAGGCGTACTACACGCGGGACGCGGTCGGCCAGATCATCGACGCCACCGTCGCGAACGTGGACGACTACCTGGCCGGCCGCACCGGCGAGAACGTCCTGGTGCCCGCCCGCCCCGGAGCCTGACCGCCCGCCCGGCTCCGGGGCCGGGCCGCTCAGCCGCCGACCGGCAGCCCGGCGAGGAGCTCGGCCACGATCGCCGAACCGCGCAGCGTCAGCACCGACTCCGGGTGGAACTGCACGGAGGCGAAACCCGCCCCGCGCAGCGCGTGCAGCTCCCCGGTCGCCGCGTCCCGGCTCGCCTCGATCCCGCGCGCCGCCAGCCCGGCCGCCCCCGCGTCGTCGCAGCGCGCGGTGAAGCTGTTGTAGAAGCCCACCGTCTCCGGGGTCCCGAACAGGTCGATCACGGTCTGCGCGCCCTGGTACGGCACTGCCTTGCGGACGATGTCCAGGCCCAGCTCCGCCGCGATCAGCTCATGGCCCAGGCACACCCCGAGCAGCCCGTGCCGGTGCTCCCGGACCAGCTCCGCCGCCAGCCCGCGCAGCAGCCGCATCTTCGGGTCCGCCGGGTCCCCCGGGTTGCCGGGCCCCGGCCCCAGGACCACCGGCCCCTCGTGCGCCCGCACCGCCTCGCGCAGCCCCGGCTCGTCGTACCGGCGCACGGTGACGTCGAGTCCGGCAGCCCGCAGCAGGTGCCCGAGCATCGCGGTGAACGTGTCCTCCCCGTCCACCACCAGCGCGTGGCCCGCCCGGTCCGCGGTGCGCTCCTGCATCCGCAGCCAGAACGGGGCGAGCCCGTCCCGCCGGGCGTCCAGGGCCGCCCGCACCCGGGGGTCGTCGGCCAGCCGGGGCCGCTCCCGCTCCGCCTCGGGCCGGGCCGGGCGCACCCCGAGCGCGGCCAGCACCCCGGCCGCCTTGGCGTGGGTCTCGGCGACCTCGCCCGCCGGGTCCGAGTGGCGCACCAGCGTTGCCCCGACCGGGACGCGCAGGGTGCCGTCGGCGTCGATGTCGGCGGTCCGGATCAGGATCGGCGAGTCCAGGGTCTGCGTACCGTCCGGCTCCCGGCGCAGCAGGGCCAGCGCGCCCGCGTAGTAGCCGCGCCCGCCGTCCTCGTACCGTTCGATGACCCGGCAGGCGTTCTGCACGGGGGAGCCGGTGACGGTCGCCGCGAACATGGTCTCCCGCAGCACCTCCCGTACGTCCAGCGAGGAGCGTCCGCGCAACTCGTACTCGGTGTGCGCCAGATGGGCCATCTCCTTGAGGCGCGGGCCGATCACCACCCCGCCCATGTCGCCGACCGTGCACATCATCTTCAGTTCCTCGTCGACCACCATGGACAGCTCCTCGGTCTCCTTGCGGTCGCCGAGGAAGGCGAGCAGGCTCTCCGGGGTCGGCCCCCCGGCCGGGTAGCGGTAGGTGCCGCTGATCGGATTCATCACGACGGTGCCGCCCGACATCCGCACATGCACCTCGGGACTGGCCCCCACCAGCGTCCTGCCCCCGGTGTGCACCACGAACGTCCAGTACGCACCCCGCTCCCCGGCGAGCAGCCGCCGGAACAGGGCCAGCGCGTCCGCCCGGCCGAACCCGTCGATCCGTCCCCGGAACGTCCGCCGGATGACGAAGTTCGCGCCCTCGCCCCGGCCGATCTCGTCCTCGATGACCCGCCGCACCGTTGCGGCGTACTCCTCGTCGCCGACGTCGAACGCCCCGTCGGACACCCGGACTTCGTGGCGGGGCAGCCGCTCCAGCGCCTCGTCCAGGGTCATCGTGTACGACTCGTCGGCGACCAGGACCGACAGCGGCGTCCCGTCGTCGCGGACGTCGAAGCCGCGCTCCGCGATCTGCCGGAACGGCACCAGGGCCAGTGAGGGCCGCTCGCCGACCGGGAGTTCGGCGAGCCGGTCCACCTCGCGCACCTGGCCGATCAGCACCTCGACGGTGTCGTGGTCGTGGCCGGGGGTGCGCCGGCGGAGCAGGGCGAACGGCGGGCAGTCGTCGCCCAGAAGCCGGTCGATGCCGGTGATGCTCGTGGTGCTCATGGGGTGTGGTTCCTTCCCTGGGGATCTGCTGGGAGGAACGGCCCGCGGACACGGAAAAGGCCGCCCCTCGGGCGGCCTGTGCGTCGGTGTGGGTACGCGCGATCAGTGGGCCGCCGGATGAGCGGTCCACCACCAGTTACGGGTCGAGTGCGCGAACATGCCCCGTACCTTAGCCCACGCCGGACGGCGCGGGGCCCCTTTCCCGTCCGGACGGACGGGAAAGGGGCCCCGCGAACACCGCGTGCCTGTCGGCTAGAACAGCGTGTCGTAGATCTGCCAGCCGTCTCCGACCTGTGACTTCTTCGCGAACGGAGCGGTCACACTTCCGGTGGAGTGGTAGAACCAGAAATCTCCGCTGCCGTCCACGCCGACCAGGTCGCCCCGGCCGTCACGGTCCAGGTCGCTCGGGCCGAGCAGCAGCTTGTACGCGCCCCAGCCCGAACCGATCTTGACGCGCTTGTCGTACGGCTTGGTGGCCGAGCCGGTGCCCGTGTAGATCCACAGCACCCCGGACTTGTCGCGGGCCACGAAGTCCGCCTTGCCGTCGCCGTTGAGGTCGCCGGTGGAGACGATCGCGTTGTAGATCTGCCAGCCGTACCCGATCTTGGCCTTGGGCTCGAAGGGACGTGCCGGGTCGCCGGTGCCCTTGTAGAAGTAGATGTCGCCGGAGCCGTTGAGAGCGAGCAGGTCGGGCTTGCCGTCGCTGTCGAGGTCGCGCATGCCGGTGAGGCTGGTGTACTGGTTCCAGCCGCTGCCGATGCGGAGCCGGCCCAGGTACGGCTTGTCCGGGTTGCCGCTGCCCCGGTAGTACCAGAGCACGCCGTCCTTGTCGCGGGCCACGAAGTCGCCCGTGCCGTCCGCGCGCAGCGCCGTCATGGCCGTGATCGCCGTGTAGCTTCCCCAGCCGTAGCCCACCTGGTAGCGGCGGTAGTACGGCGCGGAGGCGCTGCCGGTGCCCTGGTACTGCCAGATGCGTCCGGCGCTGTCCCGGCCGATCATGTTGTACCGGTCGGTGGCGGAGACCGGGGCGACGCTGGTGGAGGTCTGGACGTCGCTCGCCTTCACCCACGCCAGCCGGTGGTTGTACCGGATCGGCAGGTAGGAGGTGTCACCGATGACGTCCGTCTGGACCGAGCCGAACCAGTCGTCGCCCTTCACCTCGGCGCCCGCCAGCGCGTAGGACTGGCCCGCGGGCAGGGTGTACTTCGTCAGGTAGTCCGGGTTGTCGGTGGGGGCCTCCAGGCCCGCCGCCTCGTAGGCCGCGGTCTCCGGGTAGGAGCGCCCGTAGATCCGGACCGTCACCCCGGCCCTGGCCTTCACCACGCGCGGGGCCGCGTCCAGCGGCACGGTGTACTGGCCGCCGGGGTTGTAGAACCAGGCCTTCTTCCCCGCGTACCAGATCGCCGTCCAGTTGGTCCTCGACTCGGCCACCACATAGGTGCCGCCCGCGCGGACCTTGTTGCCCCAGTTGGAACCCTCGCTCCACAGGGACGTGAAGTACGGGTCGCTCAGCGTGGTGGCGCCGGTGGACGGCGAGGTGTACAGGTAGCCGAAGTTCGCCGGCCGGGCGGCGACCGCCTTGGTGCCGTACGTCAGCTTCGGCTGGTTGGCCGTGGTGAACGGCGGGACCACGCGCACCAGTTGGCCGGCCTTGACCGGACCGCCGGCGCCCTCGGCGCCCGTCGGGGCCCCGAGCAGGCCCATGTAGTGGTTCCAGTCCCAGAACGGGCCCGCGTCCCAGTGCGTCCCGGAGATGTTCCGGTCCAGCTGCACGGGCACCTCGTCGTGGCCGACGATGTGCTCACGGTCGAGCGGGATGCCGTACTTGTCGGCCAGGAACTTCACCAGGGCGGCGGAGGACTCGTACTGCGGCTCCGTGTACCACTTGCCGTCCCGGATGGCGTAGCCCTCATGCTCCACACCGATGGTGTGCATGTTGAGGGTCCAGTTGCCCGCGTGCCACGCCAGGTCCTTGTTCTCGACCATCTGGGTGACCAGACCGTCCGAGGCGCGGACCAGATAGTGGGCGCTGGCTGCCGTGTCCGGGTTGGTGAGCGTGGCGAGCGAGCTGGCGTAGTCGCCCTCGGTGTCGTGGATCACGATCCGGCGGATGTCGACGCCCTTGTCGGGCCGCGCCGCGGGGGTGTAGCCGCGCTTGCCGGTGTCCGAGGTCTCGGCCGGGACGAAGTCGCAGTTCAGGCCGGACGGGCACTCCGGGGTGGGCGCCGCGGCGGTGCTCGCGAAGCTCGCGGCGAGCGGCACCTTGGCCGGCTTGACCGGCTTGACGGCGGGGGCGGCCGGCAGCGAGACCTGCTGGCCGTCCTGGGTGAGGGCCTTCTCGCCCGTGCGGATCGACTCGAAGACGCGCTTCGCGAAGAGGTCCGCGCCCTTCCGGTCCGGCGACTGGCTGTAGCGCGCCACCGCCGGGTACCACTGGGAGGCGTCCTCCGACAGGGAGCCCTTGGCCTCGCGCTGGTACTCGGCGAGCAGGGCCGCGCCCGCGCGGATGCTGTCCCCGGTGTCGTCGCGGACCGACTCGGCGTCCGTGTCGATCAGCTCGGCGGCCTTCTCCAGCGTGTGCAGCCGGGGGTCGGAGGTGTCGACCGTCTTCTTCGGGATCGCGCGCAGCGCCTTGGCGCGGTCGAAGGTCTTCTCGATCTCCGGCCGGCCGCTCATGTTCATGTGCGCCAGACGTTCCTTGTCGTCCGGCTGCTCCACGTCCCCGGGCGACACACTGGTCAGCCCCATCACGTTGTACGCGCCGCTGGTGCTGGGCGCGCCGTCGTGGCTCTCCCACCGGGTCTGCCGGAAGGAGACCGCCATCAGGACGCTCTGCGGCACGTCGAACTCGCGGGCCGCGTCCTCGAACTGCGCCTGCAGCACGGCGGACGGCGAGGCGGGCTTGGCGTCCGAGGCGTCCGGGTCCTGCGCGGCCACGGCCAGGGTGCCGATCGTCGCGGTCGCGACCACGGCCGCGCCGGCGCCGATGAGCAGCCGTCTCTTCTTGAGATCTCTACGGTGATTCCGCTTCAAGTGCCCACCCTCGTTGTCCACTTGTTCAACGCTGAAAGACGTGAGGCTAGCAGGCGGTACGGACACCCCCGGCACCGGTTGTCCCCGAGTCGTCCCCGAGACGTCCGTCTCAGTCACTGAGCAACCGGAAAATGAGTGGACCCGACCCCGTAATGTGGGGCCCGTGACCGTGAACGCCAATACCTCCGTCGCCGGTGGCAACACCTGGCGAGACCTTCCCGCGGCGCAGCAGCCCGAGTACCCCGACTCCGAGGCCCTGCGCGATGTCGTCGCGGACCTCGCGTCGTATCCCCCGCTCGTCTTCGCGGGCGAGTGCGATCAGCTGCGTGCCCGTATGGGAGCCGTCGCCAAGGGCGAGGCGTTCCTGTTGCAGGGCGGCGACTGCGCCGAGGCCTTCGACGCCGTGTCCGCCGACCACATCCGGGCCAAGCTGAAGACGCTCCTGCAGATGAGCGCCGTCCTGACCTACGCGGCCTCGGTGCCCGTGGTCAAGGTCGGCCGCATCGCCGGCCAGTACTCCAAGCCGCGCTCCAAGCCGACCGAGACCCGCGACGGCGTGACCCTGCCGACCTACCGCGGCGACTCCGTCAACGGCTTCGCCTTCACCGAGGAGGAGCGGGTCCCGGACCCGGACCGCCTCAAGCGGATGTACCACGCCTCCGCCTCCACGCTGAACCTCGTGCGCGCCTTCACCACCGGCGGCTACGCCGACCTGCGCCAGGTGCACGCCTGGAACCAGGACTTCGTGCGCTCCTCGCCGTCCGGCCAGCGCTACGAGGCCCTGGCCCGCGAGATCGACAACGCGCTGAACTTCATGAAGGCGTGCGGCACCGACCCGGCGGAGTTCAAGGCCGTCGAGTTCTACGCGTCGCACGAGGCGCTGCTCCTGGACTACGAGTCGGCGCTGACCCGCACCGACTCGCGCACCGGGCAGCTGTACGACACCTCGGGCCACATGGTGTGGATCGGTGAGCGCACCCGCCAGATGGACGGCGCGCACATCGAGTTCGCCGCCAGTATCCGCAACCCGATCGGCATCAAGCTCGGCCCGACCACCACGGTGGACGAGGCGCTGGGCTACATCGAGCGCCTCGACCCGGAGCGCGAGCCCGGCCGGCTGACCTTCATCGTCCGGATGGGCGCCGACAAGGTCCGCGACAAGCTGCCCGAGCTGGTCGAGAAGGTCACCGCTTCCGGCGCCACCGTGGCCTGGGTGACCGACCCGATGCACGGCAACACCTTCGAGGCGGCCTCCGGCCACAAGACGCGCCGCTTCGACGACGTGCTGGACGAGGTCAAGGGCTTCTTCGAGGTGCACAAGGGCCTCGGCACGCACCCGGGCGGCATCCACGTCGAGCTGACCGGCGACGACGTCACCGAGTGCGTCGGCGGCGGCCACGAGATCTTCGTGGACGACCTCCACCAGCGCTACGAGACGGCCTGCGACCCCCGGCTCAACCGCAGCCAGTCGCTGGACCTGGCCTTCCTCGTCGCCGAGATGTACCGCGACCAGTAACGGTCACGGCGCGCACCTCCCGTACGACTGTGGGGCACGGATCGATGTGATCCGTGCCCCACCGGTCGTTTCCGGGCTTTCACCGCCCCCCGGCGACGGGTAAGGTTAGGTTTGCCTCACCGATCATCGGGGCGGCGCTCACGATCCGTCCTGCCGGGAGGTGAACCCGCGTGTACGTCTGCTCGTGCTTCGGCGTTACGGAGCAGCAGGTCAAGGATCATGCGGCAGCCGGGGCCTGTACGCCCCGCCAGATCGCCTCGGCCTGCAAGGCGGGGACGGACTGCGGCGGCTGTGTCCGCACCATCCAGGCGATGCTCGGCCGCGGCGCCTGCCCGCGCCGCGATCTGCTCGACCGCAAGCAGCAGCCCGCCGCAACCACCCCGGCGCCCGCCGCCGGACTCCCCGAAGCCGCCTGAGCCGACCGGGTCCGGTCAGCTGTCCGGCTGCTCGATGAGCTGGGCGATGTACAGCGGCTCCCCGAGCTTCTCGACCAGGTCCAGCTGGGTGTCGAGGTAGTCGATGTGGTGCTCCTCGTCGGCGAGGATCGACTCGAAGATGTTCGCCGAGGTGATGTCGCCCTTGTTCCGCATCAGCTCGATACCGCGCTTGAGGCGGTCGATCGCCTCCACCTCGACCTGCCGGTCGGCCTGGAACATCTCGGTGACCGTCTGGCCCACCCGTACGTGGAACAGCCGCTGGTAGTTCGGCAGGCCGTCGAGGAAGAGAATGCGGTCGGTCAGGATCTCCGCATGCTTCATCTCGTCGAAGGACTCGGCGCGCGTGTATTTCGCGAGCTTGGTCCAGCCGAAGTTGTCCTGCATCTTGGCGTGCAGGAAGTACTGGTTGATGGCCGTCAATTCGGCGGTCAGCTGTTCATTCAGGAACTCGATGACCTCGGGGTCGCCCTGCATCGCAAAGGCTCCTTCCAACGGTGAACCGGGCACGTTGGCGGCATCTTTGCATCGCACTCGGTGACCGTCCAGTAAGTGCACGCTTAGTATGAGTTGCCCGAATCGCCTCCGCCCTGGTCACGACCACCCCGGCCTGTCTGTCACCATGGAGTCATGGGTCAGCCGGAAAGCCGGGAACACCGCGCGTCAGAGCAGTCCGAGCTTCCGCCGGGCCAGCGGCTGCAGCGCGGCTGGCCGGTGACCCACTACGGGCCGGTTCCCAAGTTCAAACCGGACCGCTGGGAATTCCGTGTCTTCGGCGCGACCGCCGACGGCGAGAAGCACTGCTGGAACCACGAGCAATTCTCGACGCTGCCGTTCTCCTCGGTCGTCGCCGATCTGCACTGCGTCACCAAATTCAGCATGCTCGGCGCCGAGTGGGGCGGCGTGCTCGCCCGCGATGTCGTCGCGCTCGCCCCGCCCGCCTCTCAGGTCACCCATGTGATGGTGTGGGCCGAATACGGATTCAGCTCGAACCTGCGGCTCGACGACTTCCTCTCCGACCGGACCCTGTTCGCCACCCACAAGGGCGGCGAACTCCTCACCGCCGAGCACGGCTTCCCGCTCCGCCTCGTCGTCCCCCATCTGTACGCGTGGAAGGGCCCCAAGTGGGTCCGGGGCATCGAGTACATGACGGCCGACCGCCGGGGCTTCTGGGAGGAGCGCGGCTACCACAACATCGGCGACCCCTGGCGCGAGCAGCGCTACTCCTACCAGGAGGAGCCCGGCGAGGGCCCCGAGCTCTGATCAGCCCCCGCGCGCAACGCCTGGAGCCGGGCCACGTCCGCGGCGTGACCCTCCTTGCCGCCCGGCGTCTCGATGACCAGCGGCACGCCCCGCGTCGCCGGATGCGCGAACAGCTCACGGAACGGCTCCGCGCCGATGTGACCAGCGCCGATGTTCTCGTGCCGGTCCTTGTGCGCGCCGGAGACGTCCTTGGAGTCATTGGCGTGGATGAGCTTCAGCCGGCCCTCGCCGACCGTCTCCACCAGCAGGTCGAGGGTCTCCTTCATGCCGCCGGGCCCGGCCAGGTCGTGCCCGGCCGCGAAGATGTGGCAGGTGTCCAGGCAGACCCCGAGCTTCGGGTGGGCGTCCAGCGCGTCGAAGTACGGCCCGAAGTCCCAGGTCCGGGAGCAGAGCGAGGAGCCCTGCCCGGCCGTGGACTCCAGCAGCAGGAACGGGTCGTCCTCGTGCGTCAGCTCGTCCAGCAGCGGCCGCATATGGGTCCGCACCTGCGCCAGCGCCTCCTCGCGGGGCCGCCCCCCGGTCGCCGAACCGGTGTGCACGACGACGCCCAGGGCGCCGATCGCGCGGGCCCGGCGCAGCGAGTGGCGCAGCGACTCCACGGACCGCTCCACGGTCGCCGGGGTGTGCGAACCGAAATTGATCAGGTACGGGGCGTGCACATACGCCGGTATCGACTCGGCGGCGCACCGCGCCCGGAACAGTTCGTCCTGCGCCGGGCTGCCGGCCGGGGTCGCCCAGCCGCGCGGGTTGGCGACGAAGACCTGGACGGCCTCGGCGCCCATCTCGCGGGCGTAGGGGAGGCCGACCTTGGCGAGGCCGCCGGCCACCGGGACGTGACCGCCGACGGGGTTGCGCATACGGATCTCTACAGTCCCTTGGTCTTGATGGTGATGGTGCTGCCCTCGGGGGCCCGGTCGCCGCCCTTCACGGACTGGCTCGCGACCTTGTCGCTGAAGGAGAGGAAGCCCCGGTCGACCTCGACCTCGAAGCCCGCCGCCTCCAGCTCCTCGCTCGCGTCGTCCACGTTGTCGCCGACGACGTCCGGCACGTCGATCATGCGGGGGCCGGAGGACACCGTCAGCGTGATCGTGTCGCCCTCGGCCGCCACCGTGCCCTCGCCCGGCGACTGGTGCGCGATGTCGCCCGCCTCCTCCGGCGAGTGCACCCGGCCGGGCTTCACCTCCGCCTTGAGCCCCTCGTCGGCCAGCGCCTCCGTGGCGTCCTCGACGGAGAGCCCGGTGACGTCGGGGACGTCGACGGGGCTGCCCTTGGACACCACGATCGCGACCGCGGAGTCCGCGTGGCGCTCGGTGCCCGCCGAGGGCTTCGTCCGCACCACCTCGCCGGCCGCCACGTCCTCGCTGAACTCCTTGGTGACCATGCCGGGGAGCAGGCCCGCCTTGGTCAGCTTCCGCCTGGCGTCGGCGAGCGAGGCGCCCGCCACATCCGGCACCTCGACGATCTCGGGCCCGCGCGAGACGACCAGCGAGACGCCGTCGTTGTGCCTGATCCGGGCGCCGGAATCGGGGTGGCTGCCGATCACCGTGCCCCGGGCGACGGTGTCGCTGAAGGCGCGCTCGACGCCCTTCAGCTCCAGCCCGGCGTCCGAGAGCCGCTTCCTGGCCGACTTCTCGGTCTGGCCCAGCAGCGAGGGGACCTTCGTGAACTGCCCGGAGTTGATGTACCAGACCCCGCCGCCGACGCCCAGCACCAGCAGCACCGCGAGGACCGCCGCGATCAGCCCGCGCCGGGGCCCGCCGCGCAGCCCGCCCCACAGCCCGCCCCGCCGGGGCGGCAGCGGCTGCTCCGGGGGCGGCATCTCCAGCCGGCTGGTGTGGTGGGCGGTGCCCAGGTCCTGCGGCAGCACGCGCGGGATCACCGTCGTCCGGGCGTCGGTGCGCTCCACGTCCCCGCCGTCCGGCCCCGGCTGCCGCTCCTCCAGGGCGCGCGGCGGTACGGCGTCGAGCTGCTCGTCCGTGAGCGCGGCGCGCGCCCGGCGGGCCTCGGCGAGCAGCGCCACCGCGTCGAACGGGCGGGCCTCCGGATCGCGGGCGGTGGCGCCCGCCACCAGCGCGTCCAGCTCCGGCGCGAGACCGGGGACCGCTTCGGAGGGCGGCGGCACGTCCTCGTGCAGATGCCGGTAGATGACCTGGGCGGGGGACTCCCCGTCGCGCGGCTTGTCGCCGGTCAGCATCTCGTACAGCACGACCCCGCACGCGTACACGTCGGTGCGGGTGTCGGCCGCGCCGTGCTCGATCTGCTCGGGGGCGAGGTACGAGACGGTGCCGAGGATCGTGCCGGTGGTGCTGGTCACCGCGTCCACGGCCCGGACCAGGCCGAAGTCGGCGACCTTGACCCGGCCGTCGTCCCCGATCAGCACGTTCTCCGGCTTCATGTCGCGGTGCACGAAGCCCGCCCGGTGCGCCGCGCCCAGGGCGGCGAGCACCGACTCCAGGATGTCCAGCGCGGCCCTGGGCCGCAGCGCCCCGCGCTCGCTCAGCACATCGCGCAGCGTGCACCCGGCGACGTACTCCATAGCCAGGTAGACGTACTGACCCTGCGCGCCCTGGTCGAAGACCCCGACCACGTTGGGGTGGTCGAGACGCGCCACCGACTTGGCCTCGCGGATGAAGCGCTCGACGAACGAGGCGTCGGTCGCGAGGGCCGGATGCATCACCTTGAGGGCGAGCAGCCGGTCGAGCCGGGTGTCCATGGCCCGGTAGACCGTGGCCATGCCGCCCACGGCGATGCGGGCATCGACGCGGTAGCGGCCGTCGAGCAGCTGCCCGACGAGGGGGTCCTGGAGGGTCGTATCCACCATGCGAGTCTACGAGCCGCCGCGGACAGGCCCGCCGCCGCGGAGCGAACCCGGCGCAGGACTGAAGCCGAGCCGTGACAGGGCCGGGGTGGACGGCGGCCCGATCCGGGCCGCCGACGCGCCCCGGGGTCAGAACGCCGGGCGCTCCGGGTCGAGCGCCGCGCGCCCGTCCGCCGGCGACGACGCCTCGGCGAAATGGCGGCGCGGGATGCGCCCCGCCCGGTACGCGAGACGCCCGGCCTCCACCGCGTGGCGCATCGCGGCGGCCATCAGCTCCGGCTCCTGGGCACGGGTCACCGCCGAGGCGAGCATCACCGCCGAACAGCCCAGCTCCATCGCGAGCGCGGCGTCCGACGCCGTACCGGCGCCCGCGTCCAGGATCACCGGCACGCCCGCCCGCTCGGTGATCAGCTGGAAGTTGTGCGGGTTGCGGATGCCGAGGCCGGAGCCGATGGGGGAGCCGAGCGGCATGACCGCCGCGCACCCCACGTCCTCCAGCTTCCGGGCCAGCACCGGGTCGTCGCTGGTGTACGGCAGCACGGTGAAACCGTCGTCCACCAGGATCTCGGCGGCGTCCAGGAGCTCGACCGGGTCGGGCAGCAGGGTGCGCTCGTCGGCCACCACCTCCAGCTTCACCCAGTCGGTGCCCAGCGCCTCGCGGGCCAGCCGGGCGGTGAGCACGGCCTCGCCCGCGGTGTAGCAGCCGGCGGTGTTCGGCAGCACCCGGACGGACAGCTTCTCCAGGACCGAGAGCACGGAGCCCCGCACGGTCGGGTCCAGGCGGCGCATCGCGACGGTGGTCAGCTCGGTGCCCGACGCGGTCAGCGACCGTTCCAGGACGTCCAGGCTGGGCGCGCCGCCGGTGCCCATGATCAGCCGCGAGGTGAAGTCGGTGCCGCCGAGCGTGAAGCGGTCGTCGGACATGGTTCAGCCTCCCTGGACTGCGGTCAGGACCTCGACCCGGTCGCCGTCGCCGAGCACGGCGGCCGGCCACTCGCCGCGCGGCACGACCGTCTCGTTGAGCGCGGCGGCCACCCCGCGCGGCGCGTCGGTCAGCGTGGCGACGAGGGTGTCCAGAGTGGTCCCGGCGGCGACGACGGCCGGTGCGCCGTTGACGGACACGGTGAGCGGGGACGGCGCGGTCATACGGGCTGCTCCTGGGGTGCGGGGGTGGACGCCGGGGCGGGCGCGGGGGGCGCCGGGAACCGGCCGGGGGAGAAGGGGAGGGCCGCATCGGGCAGTGCGCCGTCCGCCAGCAGCGCGGCCATGGCGTCCCCGGTGACCGGGGTGAGCAGCACGCCGTTGCGGTGGTGGCCGGTGGCCAGATGGAGGCCGGGCAGCGCGGTCGGGCCGAGCAGCGGGGCGTTGTCGGGGGACGCGGGGCGCAGCCCGGCGCGGGTCTCGGTGAGCGGCAGCTCGGTGATGCCGGGCACCAGCTCGTGGGCGTCGCGCAGGAGCTCGTAGACCCCGCCCGCCGTGACGGTGGTGTCCCAGCCCATCTCCTCGGTGGTGGCGCCGACGACCAGCTCGCCGTTCTCGCGCGGTACGAGATAGACGTGGCTGCCCCGGACCACCGCCCGCACGGTGCGCGAGAGGAAGGGGGCGTAGGTCCGGGGCACGGTCAGCCGCAGGACCTGGCCCTTGACCGGACGGACCGGCGGCAGGACGTGGGCGGGCACCCCGGCGAGCCGGCCGCTGAGGCTGCCCGCCGCGAGCACCACCTGGTCGGCGGCCAGCTCCGTGCCGTCGTCGAGGACGGCCCCGGTGGCCCGGTCGGCGACCGCGGTGAGGCGGTCGGCCCGGTGGCGGTGGAAGACCACCCCGGCGCGTTCGCAGGCGGTCAGCAGCGCGGCGGCCAGCCGGCGCGGATCGACCTGGTGGTCGCCGTCCACCCGCAGCCCGCCGCGCACACCCGGCGCGAGCATCGGCTCCAGACGGCGGCACTCGCGTCCGGTCAGCCACTCCGACGCGAGGCCCGAGCGGCGTTGCAGCTCGTGGAGTTCGCGCAGATGGGCGCGGTCGTCGGCGTCCAGCGCGACGGCCAGGGTGCCGCAGGCCCGGAAGCCGATGTCCTGCCCGCTCGCCTCCTCCAGCTCGGCGGTGAACGACGGATAGCGCCGGGCGGAGGCGAGGTTGAGCCCGAGGAGGGTCTCCTCGCCGTAGTGCAGTTCGGTGACGGCGGCCAGCATCCCGGCCGCGACCCGCGCCGCCCCGCCGCCCGGCCCCGGATCGGCGAGCGCGGTGGACAGACCGCGCTGCGCGGCCCGCCAGGCGGTCACCAGGCCGATGATGCCGCCCCCGATGACGAGGACGTCGGACCCTTCGGTGCGATGGATGCGCATGGGCGTCCAGCCCCTCCCTTCGCCGGCATGACCCGGATCAGGTTCGTACGGTCGGAGGCCGCCAGCCTCCCTCTCAGCCCGGTGCGTCCGGGCTCCCGCGAGTCTTGTACGCCGCCAGCCTAGACCCAGCCGCCCGGAGCGGGTAGGGAGGGCGGCGGGCGCGGAGCCCCCGCCCTGACAGGCCGTCAGCTGACGGGCGCTCCAGGGGCGGTCCAGCGGATCGAGGGCGGACAGGTCCTAAGCTGAACAGGTGAGCGAGCAGCAGCGGGCAGCACAGACGGAACGCCGGGTCGTCGTCGCGGGCGCGGGCATGGCGGGCGTCCAGACCGCCGTCGCCCTGCGCGAACAGGGCTTCACCGGCCCCGTCACCCTGATCGGCGCCGAACCCCACCAGCCCTACGACCGGCCCCCGCTGTCCAAGGCCGTGCTCCTGGGCAAGGCCGAGGAATCCGCCTTCGACATCGACTTCGAGGGCCTGGACATCACCCTGCGGCTGGGCTGCGAGGTCACCGGGGTGCGCGCGGCGGACCACGAACTCGACACCTCGGCGGGCCCGGTCCCCTACGACGTCCTGGTCCTCGCCACCGGCGCCGAACCCGTCGCCCTGCCCGGCTCCGGCGGCGTGCCCGGCGTCCATCTGCTGCGCACCCTCGACGACGCGGCCCGGCTGCGGCCCGTCCTCGAAGAGGGCCACCCCGTGGTGGTCGTCGGCGCCGGCTGGATCGGCGCCGAGTTCGCCACCGCCGCCCGCGCCGCCGGCTGCGAGGTCACCGTCGTCGAGGCGGCGGACCGCCCGCTGGCCGGCGCCCTGCCCGCCGAGGTCACGGCCCCGATGGCCCGGTGGTACGAGGAGAACGGCGCCCGGCTCCTCACCGGCGCCCGTGTCGCCCGCGTCGAGCCCGGCGCAGTGGTCCTCGCGGACGGGCGCACCCTGCCCGCCGAGGCGGTCGTCGTCGGCATCGGCGCCCGCCCCGCCACCGGCTGGCTGGCCGGCTCCGGCATCGCCCTCGGGCCCGAGGGCTCGGTGACCGCCGACGCGACGCTGCGCACCTCGCTGCCCGACGTCTACGCGGTCGGCGACTGCGCCTCCTTCCCCTCCGCCCGCTACGGCACCCGACTGGTCGTCCACCACTGGGACAACGCCCTCCAGGGCCCCAGGACCGCCGCCGCCCACATCGCGGCCGGCGGCGCGGCGGACGTCCCGCCCTACGACCCCGTCCCCTACTTCTGGTCCGAGCAGTTCGACCGCTTCGTGCAGTACGCCGGGCACCACGCGGACGCCGACACGCTGCTGTGGCGCGGCGACCCGGCCGAGCCCGCCTGGTCGGTGTGCTGGCTGCGCGACGGCGTCCTGGTCGCGCTGCTCGCGGTCGGCCGCCCGCGCGACCTGGCGCAGGGGCGGCGGCTCATCGAGGCGGGGGCCCGGATCGACGCGGACCTGGCGGCGGACCCCTCCGTGGCGCTGAAGTCCACGGCCCTGCGCCAGGGGCCGCGCCCCTGAAGGGCCGCGCCCGGGTTTCGGCTGTCGGTCCGGGATGGCAGGCTTGTCCCGTGACCGAGATTGACGCAAAGATCGATGCTCTCGTCCCTGCCTGGCTCCACCTCCCCGACATCGCCGAGATGCTCGACATCGAGGTGACGCGTGTGCGGCAGCTGGTCAAGGAGGGCCAGCTCATCGCCGTACGCCGCGGGGAGAACCGAGCACTGCAGGTGCCGGCCGCCTTCATCGACGGCAGCAAGGTCGTCAAGGGCCTCTCCGGGACCCTGACGCTCCTCAAGGACGACGGCTTCTCCGACGAGGAGATGCTGGAATGGCTCTTCACCCCCGACCCGACCCTGCCCGGCACGCCCGCGCAGGCACTGAGTGAGAATCGCGGCACGGAGGTGAAGCGCCGCGCCCAGGCGCTCGCCGTCTGACCGACCGCACCACCGCGGGGACGCGGACCGCGCCGCGCGAGCGGGCGGTCCGCGTCCCCGTGCCGCACCACCGAACCGCTTTCCCAGGGGGGAACCCGCACCATGCCCACGCCTCGCGCGCAGCTGTCCGACGCCCGGCTCTACCTCTGCACGGACGCCCGCCGGCGCCAGGGCGACCTGCCCGAGTTCCTCGACGCGGTGCTCGCCGGCGGGGTGGACATAGTCCAGCTGCGCGACAAGGGCATGGAGGCCGCCGAGGAACTGGAACACCTCGCGGTCCTCGCCGACGCCTGCGCACGGCACGGCAAGCTCCTCGCCGTCAACGACCGGGCCGACGTCGCCCACGCCATCGGCGCCGACGTGCTGCACCTGGGCCAGGGCGACCTGCCGGTGCCGGCGGCCCGCGCGATCATCGGCGCGGGGCCGGTCATCGGCCGCTCCACGCACGCCGAGGCCGAGGTGGACGCCGCCGTCGCCGAACCCGGCGTCGACTACTTCTGCACCGGCCCCTGCTGGCCCACCCCCACCAAGCCCGGCCGCCACGCCCCCGGACTCGACCTCGTGCGCTACGCCGCCTCGCTCGCCCCGGAGCGCCCCTGGTTCGCCATCGGGGGCATCGACGCGGACAACCTCGACCGGGTTCTGGACGCCGGGGCCCGCCGGATCGTCGTCGTACGGGCCCTCACCGAGGCGTCCGATCCCGGTGCCGCCGCCGCTGAACTGGCCCGGAGGGTCCGCGAGCGCGCCGGAGCCCGACCGGGCGCGCCGGACGCGGAAAACGGCCGCCCGGAGTCGGCCCGGTAGACGGTTGGGACGAATCTGTCCGAAGCGTGGACAAGAATCAGTCAAATCCGGCAAAAGGTCCCGGTTTGGTTGGGGGTCCGCTCCGCCCTGGTTAACCTGCCCGTATGGCCCTTGGTACACCTTCCACCAGGACAGATCGCGCGCGCACCGTGCGCGAGATGCTCGCGACCGGTACGACCTCGTACTCCTTCGAGTTCTGGGCGCCCAAGACCGAGAAGGGCGAGCGCAACCTGTGGAACGCGCTGCGCCGGGTCGAGGCCGTCCGCCCGAGCTTCGTCTCCGTCACGTACGGAGCCGGCGGCTCCACCCGCGCCGGCACGGTGAAGGCCACCCAGGACATCGCCGCCGAGTCCACGCTCACCCCCGTCGCCCACCTCACGGCGGTCAACCACTCCATCGCCGAACTGCGCAACATGGTCGGCCAGTACGCCGACGCCGGCATCCGCAACATCCTCGCCGTGCGCGGCGACCCGCCGGGCGACCCGATGGGCACCTGGGTCGAGCACCCGCAGGGCGTGAAGTACGCGGCGGACCTGGTCCGGCTGATCAAGGAGGCCGGCGACTTCTGCGTGGGCGTCGCCGCGTTCCCCGAGCGGCACCCCCGCTCCACCGACTGGGACACCGACACCCGGCACTTCGTGGACAAGTGCCGCGCGGGCGCCGACTACGCGATCACCCAGATGTTCTTCGACCCGGAGGCGTATCTCCGGATGCGTGACCGGGTGGTCGCCGCCGGTTGCGACACACCGATCATCCCCGAGGTCATGCCCGTCACCAGCGTCCGGCAACTGGAGCGGTTCCCCCAGCTCAGCAACGCGACCATGCCCGCGGAGCTGAAAGAGCGCATCCTCGCCGTCAAGGACGACGCCGCCGCTGTACGCTCCATTGGCATCGACTTCGCAACGCGGTTCTGCGCGAAGCTGCTCTCCGAGGGTGTGCCCGGACTGCACTTCATCACGCTGAACAACTCGACTGCGACGCTCGAGATCTACGAGAATCTCGGACTGCACAAGCAGTCGTGACCGGCCGTACCCGCCACCATCCGGGGCGGTGGCCGTAGAAGGGGGCGGGCATGGGCTGGACGGTCCTCTACATCGCGTTCGGTGTCGTCGCGCTGTGGCTGCTCGGCGAGGTACTGCTGCAGTACAAGGCGCGGCTGCGCTGGCGGCTCCTCGCCTTCACCGGCTTCCTCTGCGTCGTCATCGGCGTCCTGATGCCGTCCGTGCCCGTCATCGCCCTCGGCGCGATCGCCTTCGCCACCGGCCAGACCTATGTGACGCTCTCCTTCCGCAAGGGCTTCTCCACCGGCTGGGCCATCGGGGGCAAGCCCGGCGAGAGCCGCCGCCGGCGCGGCGGCGCCGCCGTCCGCAAGCCCACGCTGGAGGTCTCCGGCCTGGAGGTGGAGTACGAGGGCACCGCCCCGGACGCCCCGCCCGTCCCCGCCGCCCCGCCGCACACCCCCGCCGCGGTCTACGAGACCGAGCCGATGCCCGAGGACACCGGCCAGTACGGCGTCTACGGCGACCCCGCCCCCCAGAGCTCCGGCCCGGAATCCCAGGACGCGCAGGGCTACGACGCCTACGCCCCCTACACCGACTTCCCGGCCCGGCCCGCCCGGGACCAGGACCCGTACGCCGGAGCCGGTCAGTACGACTACGGCACCGACCCGCAGAGCTACGCCGCCTACTCCGACCCGTACATCGGCACCACCGCGAGCACCCCGCAGTACGGCGCGTACGACGGCTACGGCGGCTACGACGGCACCCCGCAGTACGACCCGTACGCACAGCCCGACGCCTACGGGTCCGACACCCCGCCCGGCGGCGTCTGGGTGCCGCAGCAGCGCGAGAGCGAGCGGTACCCGCAGCAGCCCGCAGGCCGGCCGGCCCCGTACCCCGACGGCTACGACACGGGCCACGACGGCCAGTACCGCTACTGACCGGCTGCCCCGCCCCGCGCCGGGCTCACCGCGAGCCCCGGAAGCCGTCCCCCTCCACCACGGTCCCGGCGACCAGCGCCCCCGACATGCCCGCGTGAGCGAGTCCGCCGCCCGGATGCGACCAGCCGCCCGCCAGCAACAGCCCCGGCAGCCCGGTCCGGTTGGCCGGATGCAGGAACGCGCCCCCGGCCCCCGCCAGCGCAGGCGGCGGCACCGCGCCGCCCTCGGCCCCCGTGTCCGCCGCGGTCTCGGCGGGCGTCCGCACCCGCGTCCGCAGCACCCGGTCCCCGAGACCCGGCACGGCCGCCTCCGCCACCGAGACCAGCGTCCGCGCGAACCGCGTCCGCAGCTCCCCGTCCGTCCAGTCCACCGGGCCGTGCGGCGCCACCGTCGCCGTCAGCGTCACCGCCTCGTGGTCCGCGTCCGGCCGGGTCGCCGGGTCGTCCGGCCGCAGCACGGTCACCGTGGGGTGCGCGGCGACCCGGCCCCCGAACACCGCCTCGCGCTCGGCCGCCCCGTCCGCCGGATGCACCACGGTCCGGTGCGCGGCGTCCGCCGGCCGGGCACCGCGCAGCGACAGCAGCACCATGAACCGGCCGCTCGCCCCGGACCCGGCCGCCGCCCCCGGACGCACCGTCACCTCACCGTCCGCCCACAGCTCCCGGCCGGGCAGCAGCCCCGGCCACGGCCGCGCCCCCAGCACCACGTGCGCCGCCTCCGCGACCGTGCCGTCCGCCAGCTCCACGCCCGCCGCGCGGCCGTCCGCCACCACGACACGGACCACCTCGGCCCCGAAGACGAACTCGACCTTCCGGGCCAGACACCGCTCGTACACCGCACGCGCCAGCTCCCGCATGCCGCCCATGACGTACCAGCTGCCGAACGTCTCCTCCATGTACGGCAGCAGCGCCGCGCCCGCCGGGGCGTGCAGCGGATCGAGCCCGTACGCCAGCGCGCAGCCGTCGAGCAGCGCCGCCAGCCGGGGATCGGCCAGCTCCCGGGCACCCGTCTGCGCCACCGTCGTCGCCCGCCGCGCCGGACGCAGCAGCCGCCGGCGCTCCTCGGCCGGATACGGATCACGGCCCAGCACCTGCCAGTCGGGGCGCAGAGGCTCCTCCAGGAGCGGCCGCCGCGAGCGGTCCCAGGCCTCCCGGGCCCGGTCCAGGAAGGCACCCCACTTCCCGCCCGCGCCCCCGCCCAGCGCCGCGTCCAGGGCGGCGACGGTCCCGGCGCGCGAGGCGTTCGGCAGGCGGACATCGGTGCCGTCCGCGAAGAGATGACGGCTCGCCGGGTCCACCTGGGTCAGCGTCACGCACCGCTCCAGCGGCTCCTTGCCGGTCTTCACGAACAGGTCCCGGTAGACCGCGGGCAGATGCAGCAGCCCGGGGCCCGTGTCGAACGCGAACCCCTCCTCGGCGTGGCGCCCGAGCGCACCGCCGTAGCCGCCGGACCGCTCGTACACCGTCACCCGGTGGCCTGCCACGGCCAGCCGGGCCGCCGCCGCCATCGCGCCCATCCCGGCGCCGATCACCGCAATTCGTGCCATGCAGGCGACCCTAACGGCCGCCCCGGCAGGCCCGGCCGTCAGGTCGGCGGCATGCCCGGAGCGGGGAAGGCCGACCGGGCCCGGCGCTTCTCCTCGCGCCGCTGCGCCCGGCGGCGCCAGAACCGGCGGATGCGGGAGGCCAGGAAGACCACGATCACCAGGCCCATGACCAGGAACGTCCCGGCGATCCCGGCCGCGATCCACGGATGGAAGATCGCGAAGGTGATGACGGCCGCGACGCCCAGGTCCTCGACGGCGCTCAGCACGATGTTGCTGAACGGCTCGGGGGAGCTGTTGACCGCCATGCGCGTACCGGCCTTGACCAGATGGCTCACCAGCGCGGTGGAACCCCCGATGGCGCCGGCCGCGATCTCGGGCAGCGAACCGCTCTCACCGGCCAGCAGCGCCGCCACCACGGCACCCGCCACCGGCCTGATCACCGTGTGCACCGCGTCCCAGACGGTGTCCACGTACGGGATCTTGTCCGCGACCACCTCGCAGAGGAAGAGCACCGCGACGACCACCAGCACGTCCGTGCGCTGGAGGGAGGCGGGCACCTCGTCGCTGACGCCGGTCGCGCCGAATATGCCGAGCAGGAGGACCACCGCGTACGCGTTGATCCCGCTCGCCCAGCCGCTTGTGAATACCAGAGGGAGTACCGACACGCAGGTGATCGTAGCCAGCGGGCGCGACATCTCGGCAGGGCGCGGACGCCCGGACCTGAGTACCCGTACTCAGGGCGCGGGATGAGTAGCCGCACGGATGGGCCGCGACCCGGCCGGACGGCAGAGTGGGCGGCACCTCCTTCCGGCGGAGGCGCGGCGGAGGAGACGGGACCGTGGGGGACGCGGTCACGGGGGATGCTCCTCCGGCGCCTTCCGTGCGTACGGGGCGGGCGCGCGGGCCTCAGCGTCCGCTGACCCGGCCGCGCAGCAGCAGGGACAGCGCCGAGTGCACGTCGTCGATCGAGCGCTCCGGCTGGAACGCCTGCCAGTCCAGCGCCGCCACCAGCACCATGCCGACCAGCGCCGCCGCCGTCAGCGGGACGTCGATCTCCTCGCTCAGCTCGCCGGCCGCCACACCCTCCTCGATGACGCCCTCCACCACGGCGACCGCCTCGCGGCGCACCACGAGAAGGGTGGACTGCCAGGCGCGGTTGGTGCGCCACAGCTCCGCCACGTACAGCTGGGTGAAGGCGGGGTAGCGGTCGATGAAGACGAGACCGGCCCGGATCATGGCGTCCAGCGCCTCGACCCGGCTGCCGCCGCGCGCCGCGGTCTCCTCGGCCGCGGTGCGCAGGGAGGCGGTGAGCAGCCCGACGCCGTGGCGCAGCAGTTCCTCGAAGAGTTCGGTCTTGCTCTTGAAGTTGTAGTAGACCGTGCCCTTGGCGACCCCGGCCCGGTCGGCGATCTCGTCCACCGTGGTCGCCGAGAAGCCCTTCTCGGCGATGAGGGTGACGGCCGCTTCGTAGAGCCTCTGCCGGGTGGCCCGGCGGCGCGCGCTGCTACTGCTTTCCATGCCTCCGATTCTCACAGGTCCGGGCGCGCTCACAGGCTCAGCTCCGGATGGAGCCGCTCCAGGGTCCACATCTGCTTGCGGCGGGCCGTCAGCGCGGTCAGCGCGAGCGCCCCCGCGGTGAAGGCGGCGAGGACCGCGCAGCCCTGCCAGACCGGGCCGAGCCCGCCGCCCGTGATCAGCCGGCGCAGCCCCTCGACGACGTAGCTCATCGGCAGATAGGGGTGGATCGCGTTGAAGAAGTCCGGACTGGTCTGTACGGGGTAGGTGCCGCCGGCCGAGGTCAGCTGGAGCATCAGCAGCGCCAGGACGAGGATGCGCCCCGCCGCCCCGAAGCATGCGTTCAGCCACTGCACGATCGCCGCGAAGCAGCAGGTCACCAGCGCCAGGAAGGCCAGCGTTCCGGCGGTGTGCGCCATGTCCAGGCCGGGGCCCCAGTGCAGGACGGACATCAGCGCGGCCACCTGGAGCAGCCCGATCCCCGCCACCGGCAGCCAGCCCGCGAGGGCGATCCGCCAGGCGGGTGCCCCGGCGGCCAGGGCGCGCCGGCCGAGCGGCTGGATCAGCATGTACGCCACCATCGCGCCGACCCAGAGGGAGAGCGGGATGAAGTAGGGCGCGAAGCCCGTGCCGTAGTTGGGCGCGGAGTGCAGCGACTGGGCGGCCAGCCGTACGGGGTCGGCCATGACCTCCGTCCGGGCGTCGCGGTCCTCCTTGCCGTAGTCGGGGATCTTGTCCACGCCGTCGCCGAGGCCCTTGGCGAGCGAGGCCGAGCCGTCCTTGATGCCGACGAGGCCCTGATCGAGGCTGGTGGCCCCGGTCCTGAGCCGGCCGACGCCGGTGTCCAGGTCGCTCGCGCCCGTCCTGGCCGTACCGAGGCCGGTGTGCAGTTTCTCGGCGCCCTTGGCGACCTTGTGGGCGCCGGTGTTCAGCGCGTTGATCCTCTTGACCGCGGACTCCAGGTCCTCGTCCAGGTGCGGGGAGCGGGTGGCGAGGGCCTTGGCCTGCTTCTCCAGGGTGGTCAGCCGGCCGCGCAGCGCGGTGAGGTCCCCGTTCTGGTTCTCGACCAGGGCCTTCACGTCGTCGGCCACGTCGGCGACGTCGTCCGCCGCCGTCACGGCCCGCTCCAGCGGCGTGCAGACGGCGGGGTCGGCTTCGGGGGCCTCCGCGCAGCGGGTGCGGTGCACCTCGGCGAGGTCGTCGGCGGCGGTGTGCGCGGCGGTGGCGGCGGTCGGGGCCGACTTCACCAGCAGGTCCAGGTTGTGGCGTACGGCCTCGGAGGTGTCGGCGACCAGCCGGGCGGTGTCGCCGATGGACTTCCCGTTGTCCTTGAGGAACGGGCGCACGTCGGCGGCCACCCCGTTGACCTTCTCGGCGAGGAGCTTCGTGCCGTCGGCGACCTCGGCGGAGCCGGTCTTCAGGTCCCCGGCGCCCCGGTTCAGCTTCACGAGCCCGCCGGCCAGGCTGCCGCTGCCGGCCTTGGCGTCCTTCAGCCCGTCCGCGAGGTCCTTCGAGCCCTTCCTGGCCTTGGCGCTGCCGCTGCGGAGATCGGCCGCGCCCTTGGCCGCCTTCGCCGTCTCGTCGTGCAGATCGGAGAAGCTGATGAAGATCCGGTCGAGGAACCCGCGCGAGGCGTTGGCCGACGCGGCCGTGCGGACCTCGGAGAACACCGTGCGGGAGATCTGCCCGACGATGTAGTTGTTCGCGTCGTTGGTGCGCACCTGGAGCGCGCCGGTCTCGGGGGAGTCCCCGGCGCTGGAGGCGATGCGCTCGCTGAAGTCCGCGGGCATGCGCAGCGAGAGGTAGTACGTGCCGTCCTCGACGCCCTTGTCCGCCTCGGCGGCGCTCACCTCGTGCCAGTCGAAGACCTGGGAGTCGAGCAGCTTGCCGGTGATCTCGTCGCCGGCCGCGATGCGCCTGCCGTCGGCGGTGGCGCCCCGGTCGTCGTTGACCAGGGCGACCGGGATGCGGTCGAGCCTTCCGTACGGGTCCCAGAAGGACCACAGGTACAGGGCTCCGTAGAGCAGCGGGAGCAGCAGGAGCGCGGCGAGGGCGGCACGCGGCAGCCGTCCCCTGCCGAAGCGCCTCAGCTCAAGCGCGGCCAGTCTCGGCGAACGCATCGGCCGGTTCCTCCTCGTGCGTGGTGGTGTCGGTGGTGTCCGTCTCGGGGGAGGCGCCGGTGCGTACGGCGACGGCGTCCTCGGGTGCCTCGCTGCAGACGGCGAGCACCGTGGTGCCGGCGGCGGCCACGGAGCGCAGCAGCTCCCAGACCTCGGCCCGCTCGGCGTCGGACAGCTTCAGATCGGTGTCGTCCACCGCGAGCAGCCGGGGCCGCCCCATCAGCGCCAGGGCCACGGAGAGCCGCAGCGCCTGCGGCCGCTCCAGATCGCGTACGGCGGTGCGCTCGGCCTTGGGCAGCTTGGCGGGGTCGAGCCCGGCGGCCTCCAGGGCGGCGTCGATCCGGGCGCGCACGGCGGCGGCCCGGGCACCCGGCGGGCGGAGCAGGGCGCGCGGGGAGCCGTCGTAGCGGCGCCGGAGCAGGGCCCGCTCGCGCAGGTGCTCGGCGACCGTGAACGCCGGGTCCAGCTCGCTCACGCCGGGGACCGGGCCCAGGGCGGCGAAGCGGCGGACGGCGGCGGCCCGGCGCGGCAGGGCGAGCCCGCCCGTCGTGGCCGCGCCCTCGGTGGGGCGCATTCGCCCGGTGAGGGTCAGCAGCAGCGCGGTGCGGCCGGAGCCGGACGGGCCCTCGACGGCGATCAGGTCGCCGGGGTCCGCGCGGAACGTCACCTCCCGGAAGGCCCAGCCGCGCGGCCCCTTGAGCCCCAGCCCCTCGGCGGTGACGGCGGCCCCGTGCGGACGGTCCACGGACCCCTCCCCTCTTTTGAACTGACTGGTCAGTGCAAAAGGTAGCCGGAAGCTACGAACGAAGCAAAAGCCCAGGTCAGGGGCGGATCGAGGTCGATTGTCAGTGGGGGCCGTCACGATGGATACCGACGGCCACGAAGCCGTTACCGAGACAGGAGGTTCTGTCATGGCCCACTCGTCCGCAGCCGCCGCTCCGCGACGCCGCGCAGACGGCCCTGCTCCCTCACCGACCGGCCAGGCCCGCGACGTCCACCCCGTCGTCCGGCGCACCACCGCACCGCCCGCCGCCCTCGATCTCCTCGCCCAGGCCCGGACCGGCCTGGCGGAGGCAGCTGTCCTCGCCGTCCCCAACGAGCGGTACGCCACCGCGCACCTCGCGGCCCTGCGCACCGCCGCCGCCGTCCTCGCCGTCCGGGGCCGCCCCGCGCCCGCGCGCCGGCGCCGCGAGCCGATCCGCAGCGCCTGGGACATCCTCCCGGAGCTGGCCCCCGAGCTGAGCGAGTGGAGCGCCCTGTTCGCCTCCGGCGCCGCCCGCCGGGCCCGCGCCGAAGCGGGCATACCCGGCGCCGCCACCCGCCGCCAGGCCGACGATCTGCTGCGCGACGCGGCCATGTTCCTGCGCCTGGTCGAGCGGCTGCTCGTCCTCCAGCCGGTGCTCCCGCAACCGAGGGAGGAGCGCCCCGACGCGGGTTGACCGCGTGATCGGCGCCAGGCCATAGGGTAGGGAGAGGACCTGTTACCTGCGCTGTTCACGCTCCGCCCGCCGCGGCGGCCCGTGCCGAGGAGTCAACTGCCGTGTCGGACCCGCTGCGCCCCCGTGCCTCCCTCCGTACCGCCGTGGTCTGGGAGGTCCTCAAGGACGCCCTCGACCACCGGGCCAAGGTGACCGGCCGGGACGTCCTGGACGTGCTGGACACCGGCGGCGGCACCGGCAACTTCGCCGTGCCCGCCGCCCGGCTCGGCCACCGGGTCACCGTCGTCGACCCCAGCCCCAACGCGCTCTTCGCGCTGGAGCGCCGGGCCGCCGAGGCCGGGGTCGCCGACCGGGTCCGCGGGGTGCAGGGCGACATCCTCGGCCTCTTCGACGTGGTGGAGCGCGGCGGCTACGACGCGGTCCTGTGCCACGGCGTCCTGGAGTACGTCGACGACCCCGCCGAGGGCGTACGGCACGCGGTGGAGGCGCTGCGGCCCGCCGGGGCGCTGAGCCTGCTCGCGGCCGGCCTCGGCGGCGCCGTGCTCGCCCGCGCCCTCGCCGGCCACTTCAACGAGGCGCGGCACGCCCTCGGCGACCCCGAGGGCCGCTGGGGCGACGGCGACCCGATGCCCCGCCGCTACACCGCCGAGCAGCTCACCGAACTGGTCACCGCCGCCGACGTCGAGGTGGGCGCCGTCCACGGCGTACGGGTCTTCGCCGACCTCGTCCCCGGAGTCCTGGTCGACACCGAACCGGGCGCCGTGGAAGCCCTGCTCAAGCTGGAGGCCGCGGCCGCCGAACTCCCGGCGTTCCACTCCGTGGCCACCCAGCTGCACGTCCTGGGCACCAAGCGCGGCTGATACCCCCGAGGGTTACCGGCCGCAGCGGGGCTGATCAGCGACGCAGCGGCAGACGGAGTACGCACCGGCAGCCCCGTTCGCGCCTCCGGCCCCGTATGATCGGGGGACACCATCCGGCATGACGGATCGGAGGTTGGGGAATCAACGCCTCAGCAGCCGAGCCGCCGTGGCGGCCCGGACTGGCTGATTGGCAATGAGGGCGGGTTTCACGGGGGCGATTCCCTGCCTATCCTGGAAGGGCCGCATACCGGCCGCCCCCCGCGGCCGACGACGAGGAGGACTCCGTGCCGCTCTCGGAGCACGAGCAGCGAATGCTCGAGCAAATGGAGCGAGCGCTGTACGCCGAAGATCCCAAGTTCGCGACAGCGCTCGAGGGAAGTGGGCTGCGTACGTACACCCGACGACGGGTCTACCAGGCAGTTGCTGGCTTTCTGGTGGGTATCGCGCTCCTCATGGCCGGAATGGTCGCTCAGCTGATCTGGGTCAGCGTGGTGGGCTTCCTCGTCATGCTGGGCTGCGCGGTGCTCGCGGTCACGGGGTGGCGCAAGGCGCCCAAGCCGGGCGAGCAGCAGGCGGTGCGCACCGGTGGTGCGGGTGACCGCAGGCAGTCCCGGCAGCGCCGGTCCGTGATGAACCGGATCGAACAGCGGTGGCAGCGCCGCCGCGACGAGCAGGGACAGTAACCACAGAACACCTACGGGTGAGGGGCGGCCGCACGCGGCCGCCCCTCACCCGTATCCGTCCCTCAGCCCTCCTGGCGGCTCGGCCGCCGCGTCCAGGACGGGCGGGCCGGCAGCCGGAAGCGAGCCGCCGCGGCCGCCCGGCGCCGGGAGAGCGCCCACACCACCCGGACGGACGAGCGCGGAGCCACCAGTGCGCGGAGCCGGGCGGCCCGGCCGGCCGCGAGACCCAGCCCGGCCCGCACCGTCCCGGCGTCCCCGGCCAGGCCCGACGCCGGGCGCGGCTCCCGCGCGTAGAGCACCTGCTCCACCGCCCCCGCCACCCGGTGCACCGCGTCCGCCGCCTCCGTGTCCAGCCGGCCCAGCCGCACCAGCCGCTCGGCGGCCCGGCGCGGGGTCAGCGCCTCGTCCGGCACGATGCCGTGGTCCCACGCCGTGTCCGTGACCTCCCGCCACACCGCCAGCGTCCGCGCCCTCGCGTCGGCGCCGGTGCGCCCGGCCGACGAGCCCAGCCTGCGGGTCCGGGCCCGCAGCCGCCAGAACATCGGCAGCAGCGGCAGCAGCAGGACGAGCACGGCCGCGCCCACCAGACCGAGCACCGCGCCCGTCGGCGTCCCCGGGTCCGACGACGCGACGGCACCGGGCGCCGCGCTCTGCCCGCACTCGCCCTGCTTGCGCATCTGCGCCGGGCAGCTCTCGGACGCGGACGGCACGGCCGGGGCCGGGAGCGAGGCGGCAGCCTCCGGCCGGTCCGGGTCCGCCGTGTCCCCGGCCGGTGCCTCGGGCAGCGTGTACGAGGGGACCGTGCCACGCGTCGGCGTCGGCTCGAAACGGGTCCAGCCGATGCCCTCGAAGTACAGCTCGGGCCAGGCGTGCGCGTCGCGCAGCCCGACCGCGTACGAACCGTCCGACTGCGCGGTGCCCGGGGTGAAGCCCACCGCCACCCGTGCCGGAATCCCCAGCGTCCGGGCCATCGCCGCCATCGTGAAGGAGAAGTGGACGCAGAAGCCCTGCCGGTCCTCGAGGAACCGGGCGATCGCCGTGCCACCGGTGCCCGAGTCGACCGAGGTGTCGTAGACGAACCCGCCCTCGCGGGCGAACCAGTCCTGGAGCTTCACCGCCCGCTCGTAGGCGTTGACCGCGCCCCGCGTGACCTCGTCGGCCGTCTGCGCCACCACCTTCGGCAGCGAGTCCGGCACCCGGGTGTACTCGCGCAGCAGCGCCGTCGGCACCTCGCCCGCACGGGCCAGCTGCTGGGCGGTCGGCCGCACGTCGAGGCTGGTCACCGTGTACTGCGCGCCCGCGGTGGTCTCCCCGTCGTCCCCGACGAGGGTGCGGCCCTCCGGCTCGTAGCGCCATTTGCCGCCGACCCGTACCTCGGCCGCCGGATACGGCAGCGGCAGATAGGTCTGCTTGTACGAGGCGGACGCCGAGACGGTGGTCCTGACCTCCGTGACGGCGATGTCGGGGGACAGGCCGGCGGGCGTCGGGAACCGCTGCGGCACGTCCTGGAGCCGGCGCGTCGAGGCCCGCCACTCGTTCCCGTTGAACTGGTCCAGGGCCAGGATGCGCAGATAGAAGTCGCTGGGCCTGCTCGCGTTGGTGCGGTACGACATCACCTGCCGGTCCTCCGGCTGGTTCAGGTTGTCCTGGAGCGAGACCAGCGGGTTCACCGCGGAGATCGTGCCGCCACCGGCCCCCCTGCCGCCCCCGCCGCCCGTACCGGCCAGCAGCCCGCCGTCGAACGCGGGCAGCGCGGCGGGTACGACCAGCGCGATGCCGAGCGCCAGCACGCCGATCCGCCGCCCCGTGCGCACCGGGGCGAGCGCCCGGCCGCCCGACGTGTCCAGACCGGCCGACGAACCGCCGCGGGACGCCGCCCCGGCGAACACCCGGCCCCACTGCGAGAGCCGGTCGCGCCCCTCGGCCAGCAGGAGCAGCAGATAGCCGCCCGCGGCCAGCAGGAACCACAGCCACCCCGCACTGCCCTCCGACAGCCCGGCGGCCACCGAGTAGAGCGCCAGCAACGGCAGCCCGGCGGGCGCCGCGCTGCGGAAGGTCACCGCCAGCGTGTCCACCAGCAGCCCGACCAGCAGCACCCCGCCCACCAGCATCAGCCGGATGCCCGGCGTGGCCGGGGCCGGGATCGCGTACTGCCCGACGTCGTCGGCGCCCGCCGTCAGCAGGTCCGAGAGCCGGCCCACGGCCTGCGGTCCGGGCAGCACGCTCGCCACCGCCTGCTCGCGGACGAACACCACCGTCAGCAGCACCACCATGGCCAGCGCCTGCGCGGCGACCGTCAGCGGCCGGGGCAGCGGCACCCGCCGGCCCAGCACCCCGACCCCGCTCTGCAGGGCCAGCAGGAACGCCGCCTGCGCGAGCCAGCCGACCGGGTCCACCAACGGCAGCATCGAGCAGGCCGCCATCAGCGTCGCCGCGAAGGCGCCCAGCGCCAGCCGACCACGTCCGCTCATGACCGCCCCCTCATGACCAACCCCCGGAATATCCGTCCGACCCGGCCGGCGCACCCTGCGGGCCCGCCAGCCGCCACAGCGCGGACAGCTGAGCGCCGGGCTCCACCGGCACCACCGTCCACCCCGCCTCGCGCAGCCGCCGTACCCGGCGCGCGGCCTCCTCGCGGCTCTCCGGCGACTCGCCGTTCACCCAGGCGGCGCCGTCCAGCACGAAGGCCACCGCCCCGCCGCTGCGCTGCCGCATCCGGGCGACCACCCCCGTCTGCTCCTCGTCCAGATCGCCCAGGAAGGCGATCAGCAGCCCCTCGCCGCCCCCGCGCAGCACGTCGTAGGCGCGCGAGAGCCCCCCGCCGTCCGAGTGGTCGACGACCGCGAGGGTGTCCATCAGCAGGCCCGCCGCGTCCGCCGTGGACTGGGTGGCCCCGGCGAAACCGCCCTCGCCCTCGCCCGGCACCGCGTCGCCCGTGTCCGTCAGCAGCCGGACCGCGAAGCCGCGCTCCAGCATGTGCACCAGCGCGGACGCCGCCCCCGAGACCGCCCACTCGAACGCGGAGTCGGGGCCCGTGCCCCGGTACGCGGTCAGGCGGGTGTCGAGCAGGACCGTGCACCTGGCGCGCTGCGGCTGCTCCTCGCGGCGCACCATCAGCTCGCCGTAGCGGGCGGTGGAGCGCCAGTGGACGCGGCGCAGATCGTCGCCGTGCCGGTAGCCGCGCGGGATCACGTCGTCCTCACCGGCCAGGGCCAGCGAGCGCTGGCGCCCCTCGCCGTAGCCGGACGCCTCGCCCGCCAGCCGGACCGGCGGCAGCGGCTCCGTGCGCGGGATGACCACCAGGGTGTCGTAGGCGCTGAACGAACGCGTCAGCTCGCACATGCCGAAGGGGTCGCTCAGCCGCAGCTGGAGCGGGCCGAGCGGGTAGTGGCCGCGCAGATCGGAGCGGACCCGGTAGGACACCTCGCGCCGGCCGCCCGCCTCCACCCGGTCCAGGACGAACCGGGGCCGGGGCCCGAGCACGTACGGCACCCGGTCCTGGAGCATCAGCAGACCGGTGGGCAGCCGCGAGATGTTGTCCATGCGCAGATGGACGCGGGCCTCGGAGCCGGCCGGGACGCGCGAGGGGGAGAGCTTGCGGGTGCCCGTGACCCGGTAGCGGGTCCGGTAGAGCACCGTCACACACACCAGCGGCAGCACCGCGAGCAGCAGCCCGACCCGCAGCAGGTCGCCCTGGCCCAGTACGTAGGCGCAGGCCGCCGCCGCGAGCCCGGCCGCGAGGAAGGACCGCCCGCGTGTCGTCAGTCCGCCGAGCGCGGCCCGCATTCCGCCCTTGGCGTCGCCGCCGTCCATCGCGACGGGCGCCGCCGCCATCACGGCCGCCGCGCGCCGGGCTGCTGCGGAGCGCCGTAGGCCGGGCCCGCTGCCGGATACGGGTGGGCGGGCGCCGGGCCCGCGCCGCCCGCCGTGGGCACCGGGGTCCGGGCGAGGATCTCCCGCACGATCTGCTCCGCGCCGCGCCGGTTGAGCTGGGCCTGCGCGGTGGGCAGCAGCCGGTGGGCGAGCACCGCGACCGCCAGGGCCTGCACGTCGTCCGGCAGGCAGTAGTCGCGGCCGGACAGCGCGGCGGACGCCTTGGCCGCGCGCAGCAGATGCAGCGTGGCGCGCGGGGAGGCGCCGAGCCGGAGGTCGGGGTGGTTGCGGGTGGCGCCGACGATCTGCACCGCGTACCCGCGGACGGCCTCCGCGACGTGCACCGCGCGCACCGCGTCGATGAGCTTCACGATGTCGTGCGCGTGCGCCACGGGCTGGAGGTCGTCGAGCGGGGAGAGGCCGCCGTGCACATCGAGCATCCTGAGCTCGGCCTCCGCGCTGGGATAGCCGATCGACACCCGCGCCATGAAGCGGTCGCGCTGGGCCTCGGGCAGCGGATACGTGCCCTCCATCTCCACCGGGTTCTGCGTCGCCACGACCATGAAGGGGTCGGGCAGCTCGTAACTGTGCCCGTCGATGGTGACCTGGCGCTCCTCCATGGACTCCAGCAGCGCGGACTGGGTCTTGGGCGAGGCGCGGTTGATCTCGTCGCCGATCACGACCTGGGCGAAGATCGCGCCCGGCTTGAACTCGAACTCGCGCCGCTGCTGGTCGTATATGGACACGCCGGTGATGTCCGACGGCAGCAGGTCGGGCGTGAACTGGATGCGCCGCACCGAGCAGTCCACGGACCGGGCCAGCGCCTTGGCCAGCATGGTCTTGCCGACGCCGGGTACGTCCTCGATCAGTAGATGCCCCTCGGCGAGGAGCACGGTCAGCGTGAGCCGTACGACCTCGGGCTTGCCCTCGATCACGCTCTCCATCGACCTGCGCACCCGTTCCGCGGTGCTGGTCAGATCTGTGAGGCTCGCTCGATCGTCATAGGTCGTCACCGGCCCTCCTCGGCCCTGCCCCCGTGCTCACGGGGAGCACGGGGTTCCCCAGTCACGGGCCGGCGCCCTCGTGCGGCCCGGCCCACCCCGAAATGCGGACACCGCGCCGGACGAGGTCCGGCGTGGTGTCACTCACGCATTCTTGTTGCCGTTACCGCTCCGTGTCACTCGCCTGTGGACAACCGCGGGTGATTTGTCGGATTGGGTGAGGATTTTGTCACCGGAAGGTGTTCATCCGCCGCCCTGCGACGTGCGGAAACCCCGATCCCCTCCGGTCCGCGGGAACCCCCGGTCAGGCCGGCAGGACCTCGCGCAGCTTGCCGGTGGTCACGTCGAAGACGAACCCGCGCACGTCGTCGGTGTGCTTCAGGAACGGCGAGGTGCGGACCCGCTGCATCGACTGGCGGACGTCCTGGTCGGCGTCGGTGTACGCCTCCACGGCCCACGACGGCCGCTGTCCGACCTCGCGCTCCAGCTCCTGGCGGAAGTCCTCGGTGATCGACTCCATGCCGCAGGTCGTGTGGTGGATGAGCACGATGCTGCGGGTGCCGAGCGCGCGCTGACTGATCGCCAGCGAGCGGATGACGTCGTCGGTGACCACGCCGCCGGCGTTGCGGATGGTGTGGCAGTCGCCCAGCGCCAGGCCGAGGGCCTTGTGCAGGTCGAGCCGGGCGTCCATGCAGGCGACCACGGCGACCTGGAGCACCGGCTTGGCGTCCATACCGGGGTCCGTGAACTCTGAGGCGTACTTGCTGTTCGCCTCCACCAGACGGTCGGTGACCGTGGCTGCTGGGGCGGAGGGCTCGGCGGGGGAGTGCGCAGAAGTCGACATGCTCAAGACGTTAGACCCCCTCATGCCTCCAGGAGGGACGGGGAAGCGGACAAAAAACGTCAACAGCCATTGTTGTGAGGTAATCCACAAGCCCGCCTCCAGACATCCGCGCGGGTGAACGGACGGGCGCCGACGCGCTGCCGGGTTGATTGATCGGGAATCGATCGAGTGGCAGGGTGGACTAAAGTGACGGGAAGTTACCGACAGCCTGCACATTTCGAACTATTCCCCGTGTGCGCGGCGTACGTACGGCCCGGCCCTCTCCCGCTCGCCGGTCGGCTGACGCCCCTTCCCCGGCGCCGGCGGACCTCCCCTTCGCGAGCGGGCGGGGACCAGGCCGTACGTCCCGCCCTCCGGGAGCTGAGCCTGAGAGGGCGCATGAGCCAGACCCGACACGTCCCGGTGATGCTCCAGCGATGCCTGGACCTGCTGGCACCGGCTCTGGAGGCGTCCGGCCCCCAGCCCCCCGTGGTCGTCGACTGCACCCTGGGCCTCGGCGGCCACAGCGAGGCGCTGCTCTCCGCCTTCCCCGCCGTCCGGCTGATCGCGCTGGACCGCGACAAGGAGGCGCTGCGCCTCTCCGGCGAGCGGCTCGCCCCCTACGGCGACCGCGCGACCCTGGTGCACGCCGTCTACGACGAGCTGCCCGAGGTCCTCGACCGGCTCGGCATCCCCAGGGTGCAGGGCATCCTGTTCGACCTCGGCGTCTCCTCGATGCAGCTGGACGAGTCCGACCGGGGCTTCGCCTACGCCCGCGACGCGCCCCTCGACATGCGCATGGACCAGACGACCGGCATCAGCGCCGCCGAGGTCCTCAACACCTACCCGCCGGGCGAGCTGGTGCGCATCCTGCGCGCGTACGGCGAGGAGAAGCAGGCCAAGCGGATCGTCTCCGCCATCGTGCGCGAACGCGAGAGGGAACCCTTCACCAACAGCGCCCGGCTCGTCGAACTGATCCGCGAAGCCCTGCCGCAGGCCGCCATGCGCACCGGCGGCAACCCCGCCAAGCGCACCTTCCAGGCCCTGCGCATCGAGGTCAACGGCGAGCTGACGGTGCTGGAGCGGGCCATCCCGGCAGCCGTCGCCTCCCTCGCCGTGGGCGGCCGCATCGCGGTCCTCGCCTACCAGTCGCTGGAGGACCGGCTGGTGAAGCAGGTCCTCGCGGCCGGCGCCGCCAACACCGCCCCGCCCGGCCTGCCCGTCGTCCCCGAGCGCTACCAGCCCCGGCTCAAACTGCTCACCCGGGGCGCCGAACTCCCCACCGAGGAAGAGGTCGCCGAGAACCGGCGCGCCGCCCCCGCCCGGCTGCGCGGCGCCCAGCGCATCCGCGAGGACGAGCGGTGAGCAAACCGGCCGGGCAGGTGAAAGGACGCGCCGCACGGCTCACCCGGCTGATGCCCGCCGGGCCGAGCACCGCCGCCCGGACCCCGTTCGTGCTGCTGGTCGTGCTGCTCCTGGGCGGCGGCCTGATCACCCTGCTGCTGCTCAACTCGGCGCTCAACGAAGGCTCCTTCGAGCTGAGCGAGCTGAAGAAGCGGACCACCGAGCTCACCGACGAGCAGCAGGCCCTCCAGCGCGACGTCGACGCCTCCTTCGAGCCCGACGCCCTGGAGCGGCGCGCCCGTGAGCTGGGCATGGTCCCCGGCGGCAGCCCCGCCTTCCTCGGCCCGGACGGCAAGGTCCGGGGCGTCCCGTCCGAGGCCGCCCCCGCCCCGGTCACCGCGCCCCCGCCGACGACCCCCGCAGCCACCGCGTCCCCCGCCGGCACGCCCACCCCCACCGCATCCCCCGCGCAGGCCGCCACGCCTGCCGCCGCCACGCCCGCGCCCGGCCCCTCGGGCACGGCGGGCGCCACCCCGGCCGCCCAGCCCTCCACGAGCCCCGGCAGGTGACGCAGTGCCCCCCAAGGAACCGCCGCGCCGCCGGGTCCCCGGCCCCGCGCGACCCCGTAACGCCGCCGCCTCCGGCCGCCCCCGGCCCCAGCAGCGGCGGCGCGCCCCCGCCGCCCCGCCGCGCGGCCGGACACCGCGCGGGCGGGCCGCCCGGACGCTGCGGCTGGGCAGCCCGCGCCCCAGGCTCCGGCTGATCAGCCTCGCCCTGACGCTCGTCATGATCGCGTTCGTCGTCCGGCTCCTCCAGGTCCAGGCGGTCGACGCCCACGCGTACGCCGCGAAGGCCGAGAAGAACCGCTACCTGAGCTACACGGTCGCCGCCGAGCGCGGCGAGATCACCGACCGCAGCGGCATCGCGCTGGCCACCAGCGTGGACGCGTACGACATCACCGCCGACCCCAAGATGTTCACCCCGGCCGACAGCAAGGCCCCCGACGCCCCGCAGCAGGCCGCCGCGCTGCTCGCGCCGATCCTGGGCGTGGACGCGGACGACCTGGTCAAGAAGCTCTCCAAGCCGAAGAGCCGCTACGCGGTCCTGGCCCGCAGGCAGACGCCGCAGGTATGGAAGCAGATCAAGGACCTCAAGTCCGTCTTCGCCGAGAAGGCCGCCAAGGACAAGGCCGCCGGCGGCCCCGGCGCGAACGTCCTCGCGGGCGTCTTCCAGGAGAGCACCACCAAGCGGGTCTACCCCAACGGGGCCCTGGCCGCCGGGATACTGGGTTACGTCAACGCCGGCGGCGAGGGCGCGGGCGGCCTGGAGTTCCAGCTGGACAAGGAACTGGCGGGCGAGGACGGCACCATCAAGTACGCCCAGTCCGGCGGCCGGCGGGTGCCCACGGCGGGCACCAAGGAGATCCCGGCGGTGCCCGGCTCCGACATCGAGCTGACCATCGACCGCGACATCCAGTGGGCGGCCCAGAAGGCCATCTCCGACCAGGTGGCCAAGTCCAAGGCCGACCGCGGCTACGTCGTCGTGCAGAACACCCGCACCGGCGAGGTCCTCGCCATGGCCAACGCCCCCGGCTTCGACCCCAACGACCTCTCGCAGGCCGACGCCGCGGCGCTGGGCAACGCGGCCCTCCAGGACGTCTACGAGCCCGGCTCCACCAGCAAGGTGATGTCCATGGCCGCCGTCCTGGAGGAGGGCGCCGCCACGCCCCTCACCCATGTCACGGTCCCCAACCGGCTGCACCGGGGCGACCGCCTCTTCAAGGACGACATCGACCACCCCACCTGGCACCTGACGCTCAACGGCGTACTCGCCAAGTCCAGCAACATCGGCACCATCATGGCCACCGGCGAGCTGGGCAGGACGCAGGCCGAGGCCAACAAGGTCCTGTACTCCTATCTGAGGAAATTCGGCATCGGATCGCCCACCGGGCTCGGCTACCCCGGCGAGACGGCCGGCCTACTCGCCAAGCCCGAGGACTGGTCCACCTCGCAGCAGTACACGATCCCGTTCGGCCAGGGCCTCTCCCTCAACGCCATGCAGGCCGCCTCGATCTACTCCACGATCGCCAACGGCGGCGTACGCATCCAGCCGACGCTGGTACGCGGCACCCGGGGCCCGGACGGCCGCTTCACCCCGGCCGAGGCCCCCGAACAGACCCGGGTCGTCAGCGAGAAGACCGCCAAGACCCTCGCCCGCATGCTCGAATCGGTCGTCAGCGACCAGGAGGGCACCGGCACCAAGGCCCAGATCCCCGGCTACCGGGTCGCGGGCAAGACCGGCACCGCCAACCGCGTCGACCCGGTGCGCGGCGGCTACCACGGCTACACCGCGTCCTTCGCCGGCTTCGCGCCCGCCGACAACCCCCAGGTCACCGTCTACTGCGCGATCCAGAACCCCACCAAGGGCAGCCACTTCGGCGGCCAGACCTGCGGACCCATCTACAAGCAGGTCATGGAATTCGCCCTCAAGACCCTCCAGACGCCCCCCACCGGCCGCGCGCCGGCCGATCTGCCGGTGTTCTTCGGAACCGGCGAGTGAACTCGCGGAGACCCCTCAGTGACGACCATCACCCCCGATCCAGGGAACCGGAACGAGAACGTCCGTTCCGCCGCACCCTCACTTCGCGAGAGGCCGGGTGCGCCCGGTACGCTCACCGCCGTGCCCCACGCTGAACAGTCCCGAACGACCCAGAAGGACGCGCCTGTGAACTATCCGGGAGCGCCCCGCCCGGACCGGCTGCGGCCGACCTCCCTCGTCACACTGGCCGAGCGGCTGGGAATCGAACCACCCGGCACCGGTGACGTCACCGGCATCACCCACGACTCCCGCGCCGTGCGCCCCGGAGACCTCTACGCGGCCCTGCCCGGCGCCCGCCTGCACGGCGCCGACTTCGCCGCCCAGGCGGCCGGGCTCGGCGCCGCCGCCATCCTCACCGACCCCTCCGGCGCCGAACGCGCCCGCGCCACCGGGGTACCGGTCCTGGTCACCGACGAGCCGCGCGCCCGGATGGGTGACCTCGCGGCCGAGATCTACGGAAGGCCCGGCACCGGACTCCTGCGGATCGGCATCACCGGCACGTCCGGCAAGACCACCACCGCCTACCTCGTCGAGGGCGGCTTCCGGGGCGCCGGCCGCGCCACCGGACTCATCGGCACCGTGGAGATGCGGATCGGCGACGAGCGCATCAAGTCCGAGCGCACCACGCCCGAGGCCACCGACCTGCAGGCCCTGCTCGCCGTCATGCGCGAACGCGGCGTGGACGCCGTCACGATGGAGGTCTCCAGCCACGCGCTGGTCCTCGGCCGGGTCGACGGCTGCGTCTTCGACATCGCCGTCTTCAACAACCTCAGCCCGGAGCACATGGAGTTCCACTCCGGCATGGAGGACTACTTCCAGGCCAAGGCGCAGCTGTTCACGCCCCGGCTCAGCAGGCGGGGCGTCGTCAACTACGACGACGCGTACGGCCGCAGGCTCGTCACCGAGGCGGCCGTGCCGGTGACGACCTTCTCCGCCGAGGGCCACCCGGACGCCGACTGGCGCGCCGAGGATGTCGTCGTCGGGCCGCTCGGCTCCACGTTCACCGTCGTCGGCCCGCAGGGCGAACGGGCCGCCGCCAAGGCCCCGCTGCCCGGCCCGTTCAACGTCGCCAACACCCTGGCCGCGATCGTCACCCTCGCCGTCGCCGGCATCGACCCGCAGACCGCGGCCGACGGCGTCGGCGCCGTACCGGGCGTGCCCGGACGGCTGGAGCGGGTCGACGCCGGGCAGCCCTACCTCGCGCTCGTCGACTACGCGCACAAGACCGACGCCGTCGAATCCGTGCTGCGCGCCCTGCGCAAGGTCACCAAGGGCCGGCTGCACATCGTCCTCGGCTGCGGCGGCGACCGCGACACCACCAAGCGCGGCCCGATGGGCGCGGCGGCGGCCCGGCTCGCCGACACCGCCGTACTGACCTCCGACAACCCCCGCTCCGAGGACCCCCTCGGCATCCTCGCCGCCATGCTCGCCGGCGCCGCCGAGGTGCCCGTCCACGAACGCGGGGACGTCCTCGTCGACGCCGACCGGGCCGCGGCCGTCGCGGCCGCGGTGAGCCGCGCCGAGCCGGGCGACACCGTGCTCGTCGCCGGCAAGGGCCACGAGCAGGGCCAGGACGTCCACGGTGTCGTCCGCCCCTTCGACGACCGGGTCGTCCTGCGCGAGGCCATCGAACGGACCCTGGGGCACGGCGCCGGCCCTGCCGCCTCCCACCACGAGAACAACAGTCAGGGATGACCAAGTGATCGCCCTTACCCTCGCCGAGATCGCCGAAATCGTCGGCGGGCAGACACACGACATACCGGATCGGTCGGTGACCGTCGGCGGACCCGTCGTCATCGACTCCCGCAAGGTGACGCCCGGCAGCCTCTTCGTCGCCTTCGCCGGCGAGCGGGCCGACGGCCACGACTACGCCGCGCGCGCCGTCGAGGCGGGCGCGGCCCTCGTCCTGGCCACCCGCCCCGTCGGCGTGCCCGCCATCGTCGTGGACGACGTCGTGGCCGCCCTCGGCGCGCTCGCCCGCGCCGTCGTCGGCCGCCTCGGCGCCACCGTCGTAGCCCTCACCGGCTCCGCGGGCAAGACCTCCACCAAGGACCTCATCGCGCAGCTCCTGGAGCGCAAGGGGCCCACCGTCTACCCGGAGGGCAACCTCAACAACGAGATCGGCCTGCCGCTCACCGCGCTGCGCGCCACCGACGAGACCCGGCACCTGGTCCTCGAAATGGGCGCCCGCTACGTCGGGGACATCCGCTACCTCACCGGACTCGTCCCCCCGCGCATCGGCCTCGTGCTCAACGTCGGCAGCGCCCACATCGGCGAGTTCGGCGGCAAGGAGCAGATCGCCCTGGCCAAGGGCGAGATGGTCGAGTCGCTGCCCGCGGACGGCGTCGCCGTGCTCAACGCCGACGACCCTCTGGTTCGCGCCATGTCCTCCCGTACCCGGGCCCGTGTGGTGCTCTTCGGCGAAGCCGCGGATGCGGACGTACGGGGCGAAGCCGTACGCCTCACCGAGGACGGACGCCCCGCGTTCCGTCTCCACACACCCACCGGGTGCAGCGAGGTGACCATGCGCCTGTACGGTGAGCACCACGTGTCGAACGCGCTCGCCGCGGCCGCCGTCGCCCATGAGCTGGGCCTGTCCGCAGACGAGATCGCCGAAGGGCTCTCCGAGGCGGGCACCCTCTCCCGCTGGCGCATGGAGGTCACCGAGCGTCCGGACGGCGTGACGTTCGTCAATGACGCCTACAACGCCAACCCCGAATCCATGAAGGCCGCGCTGCGCGCTCTGGCCGCCATGGGGAAGGGGCGTCGTACGTGGGCGGTGCTCGGCCTGATGGCCGAGCTCGGCGACGCCTCGCTCGCCGAGCACGACGCGGTCGGACGGCTCGCCGTCCGGCTCAACGTCAGCAAGCTCGTCGCGGTCGGGGGCAGAGAGGCCTCCTGGCTGCAACTGGGCGCATACAACGAGGGTTCGTGGGGTGAGGAGTCGGTGCACGTGTCCGACGCACAGGCTGCCGTCGACCTGTTGCGCAGGGAACTGCGCCCGGGTGACGTGGTGCTGGTGAAGGCGTCCCGGTCGGTCGGCCTGGAACAGGTGGTCACCGCACTGCTGGAGAACGCGACCGAGGGCGAGGTCGCGGGCCGATGAGGCAGATCCTCTTCGCGGGAGCCATCGGGCTCTTCCTGACCCTGATCGGCACGCCGCTGCTGATCAAGCTCCTGGCCCGCAAGGGATACGGGCAGTTCATCCGGGACGACGGCCCGCGCACCCACGGGTCCAAGAAGGGCACGCCCACGATGGGCGGCATCGCCTTCATCCTGGCGACGATCATCGCGTACATCCTGGCGAAGGTGATCACCGGCGAGGAGATGCGCTTCTCCGGTGTGCTGGTCCTCTTCCTGATGGCCGGCATGGGACTCGTCGGCTTCCTCGACGACTACATCAAGATCGTCAAGCAGCGCTCGCTCGGTCTGCGGGCCAAGGCGAAGATGGCCGGCCAGCTGATAGTCGGGATCGCCTTCGCGGTGCTCTCGCTCCAGTTCGCCGACGCCCGCGGCAACACCCCGGCCTCCGACAAGCTCTCGTTCGTCGAGGACTTCGGCTGGTCGATCGGCCCGGTGCTCTTCGTCGTCTGGGCACTGTTCATGATCCTCGCCATGTCCAACGGCGTGAACCTGACGGACGGTCTGGACGGCCTGGCCACCGGCGCCTCGGTGATGGTCTTCGGCGCGTACACCTTCATCGGGCTCTGGCAGTTCCAGGAGTCCTGCGCCAACGCCGCCACCCTCACCAACCCGAGCGCCTGCTTCGAGGTGCGCGACCCGCTCGACCTCGCCGTCGTGGCCTCCGCGCTGATGGGCTCCTGCTTCGGCTTCCTGTGGTGGAACACCTCGCCGGCCAAGATCTTCATGGGGGACACCGGCTCGCTCGCCCTCGGCGGCGCGCTCGCCGGCCTCGCGATCTGCTCGCGCACCGAGTTCCTGATGGCGATCCTCGGCGGCCTCTTCGTGATGATCACGATGTCCGTCGTCATCCAGGTCGGCTCGTTCAAGATGACCGGCAAGCGCGTCTTCCGGATGGCCCCCCTCCAGCACCACTTCGAACTCAAGGGGTGGTCCGAAGTGCTTGTCGTGGTCCGCTTCTGGATCATCCAGGGCATGTGCGTCATCGTCGGACTCGGCCTCTTCTACGCAGGATGGGCAGCCAAGAAGTGAGCAAAGCGGACTGGCAGGGCAAGCACGTCACGGTCGCCGGCCTCGGGGTCTCCGGAATCCCGGCCGCCCGTGTCCTGCACGGCCTCGGCGCCGTCGTCACCGTGGTCAACGACGGGGACGACGAGCGCTCCCGCGCCCAGGCCGCCGAGCTGGAGGCGCAGGGCATCGCCGTGCGCCTCGGCGACGGCGACACCCTGCCCCCGTCCACCGAACTCGTCGTCACCGCCCCCGGCTGGAAGCCCGGCAAGCCGCTGTTCGCCGCGGCCGCCGACGCGGGCGTCCCGGTCTGGGGCGACGTCGAACTCGCCTGGCGGCTGCGCGGCCTGGACGGCCGGGAGCCCGCGCCCTGGCTCGCGGTCACCGGCACCAACGGCAAGACCACGACCGTTCGGATGCTGGCCGCCATCCTGGAGGCCGCCGGGCTGCGCACCGCCGCCGTCGGCAACATCGGCGTCTCGCTGCTGGACGCCGTCCTCGGCGAGGAGACGTACGACGTGCTCGCCGTCGAACTCTCCAGCTACCAGCTGCACTGGGCGCCCTCGCTGCGCGCCCACTCCGGGGCCGTCCTCAACCTGGCCCCGGACCACCTCGACTGGCACGGCTCCATGGCGGCGTACGCGGCCGACAAGGGCCGGATCTACGAGGGCAACACGGTCGCCTGCGTCTACAACGCGGCCGACCCGGCCACCGAGGACCTGGTGCGCGAGGCGGACGTCGAGGAGGGCTGCCGGGCCATCGGCTTCACCCTCGGCACGCCGGGGCCCTCGCAACTCGGCGTCGTGGACGGCATCCTCGTGGACCGCGCGTTCGTGAAGAACCGCCAGAAGCAGGCCCAGGAACTGGCAGAGGTCGCCGACGTCGACCCGCCGGCCCCGCACAACGTCGCCAACGCCCTGGCCGCCGCGGCCCTGGCCCGCGCCTTCGGCGTCGCACCCGCCGCCGTGCGCGACGGTCTGCGCGCCTTCCGCCCCGACCCGCACCGCATCGAGCACGTCGCGGACGTCGACGGGGTCGCGTACGTGGACGACTCCAAGGCCACCAACACGCACGCCGCCGAGGCCTCGCTCGCCGCCTACGACTCCATCGTCTGGATCGCCGGCGGGCTGGCCAAGGGAGCCACCTTCGACGAGCTGGTGACCGGCTGCGCGAAGCGGCTGCGGGGCGTCGTGCTGATGGGCGCGGACCGGGCCCTGATCCGCGAAGCCCTGACGCGACACGCCCCCGAGGTCCCGGTGGTCGACCTCGACCGGACCGACACTGGGGCGATGTCCGAGGCGGTCCGCGAGGCGGCACGGCTCGCCCGGCCGGGAGACACCGTACTGATGGCCCCGGCCTGTGCCTCCATGGACATGTTCGTCAACTACAACAAGCGGGGCGAGGCCTTCGCGGACGCCGTCCGCGCACGCGCCGCCGAGAGCGCCTGACGGGCCCGGCCGCCGCGCCGCACCGGCCCACACGCCGGGGCGGGTGAGCCCCTGGGCACGAGCAGTGGAGGGGACAGGGACATGCCGGCCGAAGAGAGCGTGCGGGTGCGGCCTGCTGCCAAGGTCCGGCGGCCCGCGGCGGTGCGGGCCCGGAGCACGGGCGGTGGTCCCCGCAGCCCGCGCGGCGGGGGAGTGCGGCGGCTGTACGAGCGGGCCCGGCGGGCCTGGGACCGCCCGCTGACGGCGTACTACGTCATCCTCGGCGCCGGACTCCTGATCACCGTGCTCGGCCTGGTGATGGTCTACTCCGCCTCGATGATCAAGGCGCTGGAACTCGGCAAGCCCGGCACCTACTTCTTCCGCAAGCAGTTCCTGGCCGCCGTGATCGGGGCCGGGCTGATGGCGATGGCCGCCCGGATGCCGGTCAAGCTGCACCGCGCGCTGTCCTACCCGCTGCTCCTGGGCACCGTCTTCCTGATGGTGCTGGTCCAGGTGCCCGGGATAGGGATGTCGGTCAACGGCAACCGCAACTGGCTCTACCTCGGCGGGCCCTTCCAGCTCCAGCCCAGCGAGTTCGGCAAGCTGGCCCTGGTGCTGTGGGGGGCCGATCTGCTCGCCCGCAAGCAGGACAGGCGGCTGCTGACCCAGTGGAAGCACATGCTGGTCCCGCTGGTGCCGGTCGCCTTCATGCTGCTCGGACTCATCATGCTCGGCGGCGACATGGGCACCGCGATCATTCTCACGGCCATCCTCTTCGGGCTGCTCTGGCTGGCCGGGGCGCCCACCCGGCTGTTCGCCGGGGTGCTGGCCGTCGCGGGACTCATCGGCTTCCTGTTGATCCGGACCAGCCCCAACCGCATGTCCCGGCTGGAGTGCATGGGGGCCAGCGAGCCCGGACCCGGTGGCTCCTGCTGGCAGGCCGTGCACGGCATCTATGCTCTGGCCTCGGGCGGCTGGTTCGGATCGGGCCTCGGTGCGAGTGTGGAAAAATGGGGACAACTTCCCGAACCGCACACCGACTTCATCTTCGCCATCACCGGGGAGGAACTGGGGCTGGCGGGGACGCTGTCGGTGCTCGCCCTCTTCGCGGCTCTAGGCTATGCGGGTATCCGCGTGGCCGGACGCACGGAGGACCCCTTCGTGAGGTACGCAGCGGGAGGTGTGACCACCTGGATCACGGCGCAGGCCGTGATCAACATCGGTGCGGTGCTCGGCCTGCTGCCGATCGCCGGTGTCCCGCTCCCGCTGTTCTCCTACGGGGGGTCGGCCCTGCTGCCGACCATGTTCGCCGTCGGGCTCCTGATCGCGTTCGCGCGGGACGAGCCCGCCGCGAAGGCGGCCCTGGCCGTGCGGAGGCCAGGGGTGAGATGGAAGACGATGAGACGGCGCGTCAAGAAGCGTCCGTCCGGAGAGCGGTGAATTTCGGTGCATGTCGTACTCGCCGGCGGGGGGACCGCCGGCCACATCGAGCCCGCGCTTGCCCTCGCGGACGCCCTGCGCAGGCAGGACCCGAGCGTGGGGATCACCGCTCTCGGCACGGAGCGGGGACTGGAGACCAGGCTCGTGCCCGAGCGGGGTTACGAACTCGCCCTGATCCCGGCGGTACCGCTGCCGCGCAAGCCCACGCCCGAACTGATCACCGTTCCGGGCCGGCTGCGCGGCACCATCAAGGCCGCCGAGCAGATCCTGGAACGCACCAGGGCCGACTGCGTGGTCGGCTTCGGCGGTTACGTGGCCCTGCCGGGCTATCTGGCCGCCAAACGGGCCGGCGTCCCGATCGTGGTCCACGAGGCCAACGCCCGGCCCGGCCTGGCCAACAAGATCGGCTCCCGGTACGCGCACGGCGTCGCCGTCTCCACCCCGGACAGCAAGCTGCGCGGGGCCCGTTACATCGGCATCCCGCTCCGCCGCACCATCGCCACCCTCGACCGGGCCTACGTCCGCCCCGAGGCGCGCGCGGCGTTCGGCCTCGACCCCAACCTGCCGACGCTGCTGGTCTCCGGCGGCTCGCAGGGCGCCCGCCATCTGAACGAGGTGGTGCAGCGCGTCGCCCCGCTGCTGCAGCGCTCCGGCATCCAGATCCTGCACGTGGTCGGACCGAAGAACGAATTGCCGCGCGTGGACAACATGCCGGGGATGCCCCCCTACATCCCGGTACCGTACGTGGACCGGATGGATCTCGCGTACGCCGCGGCCGACATGATGCTCTGCCGCGCGGGCGCGATGACCGTCGCCGAACTCTCCGCCGTCGGACTGCCCGCCGCCTACGTCCCGTTGCCCATCGGCAACGGCGAACAGCGGCTGAACGCCCAGCCGGTGGTGAACGCCGGCGGCGGTCTGCTGGTGGACGACGCCGCGCTGACCCCGGAGTGGGTGCAGGGCAACGTCCTCCCGGTGCTGTCCGATCCGCACCGGTTGTATGAAATGTCCAGGGCCGCCGCCGAGTTCGGCCGCCGGGACGCCGACGATCTGCTGGTCGGCATGGTGTACGAGGCGATTGCCGCACGCCGCAACGCGTGAGGCGGGCGGGTCCGGGGGCGATGGCCCCCGGACCCGGCGTAAGGAGCGAGCGTGGCCGGACCGACGACCGCCCAGCGCGGCGCGGGCAAGCAGCAGGACACCCGGGAGCGGCCGCCGCGCCCCGGCGCCGACGAGCCCCGGATCTCCCGGCGCCGGCTGCTGATCCTGATCGCGGCCGCCGTGCTGCTGCTCGGCTCCGGAGCCGTCTGGGCGCTGTACGGCTCCTCCTGGCTGCGCACCGAGGACGTCCGGATCACCGGCCTCGGGGTGCTGACCCCGGCCGAGGTGGAGCGCGCTGCGGCGGTGCCCATGGGGACGCCGCTGGTCTCCGTCGACACAGGGGCGATCGAGCGGCGGTTGCGCCAGAAGTTGCCTCGTATCGACGAGGTGGATGTCGTTCGCTCATGGCCGCACGGCATCGGTCTTAGAGTGACCGAACGAAAGCCGGTCCTTTTGGTGAAAAAGGGCGGAAAGTTCATTGAAGTGGACGACGAAGGCGTCCGTTTCGCCACGGTGGACAAGGCGCCCGCGCGGGTGCCGCTGCTGGAATTGGCCGCCGACCGTTCTCCGAGTCTGCGCCGTTTCGGCACGGACCGGCTGGTGCGGGAGGCGGTCCGGGTGGCGGGCGACCTTCCGGACGCGGTCGCCGGGGACACCCGGGTCGTGCGGGTGACCTCGTACGACGCCATCTCGCTGGAGCTCGGCGGGGATCGCACGGTGATGTGGGGAAGCGGTGAAGCGGGTGCGGCGAAAGCGAAAGTTCTCACCGCTCTCATGAAAGTCGCCCCCAAAGCGGGACACTTCGACGTGAGTGCGCCCACCGCCCCGGCGGTGTCGGGTGGTTGACGCACATTTGGGCTGGCCAGCACCCTGGTTGGTCAGCGCTACGGGTGATCACATAGGGTGAAAAGAAAAACGGGAGGTTCGGCGTGTTCGTTGAACGGGCGCCACTTGTCGACTTAGTGTCCTGTTCGGAAGAGTCCATGAAGCAGACACACTGGTAACCCTAAACTTGAACGTTAGGGTTTGGGTCGGCGTTCGGACCGTCCCAATCGGCATCCGTCGTCGCGGCGTGACCACCGCCAAGCGACGACACATAACTCGAGGCGAGAGGCCTTCGACGTGGCAGCACCGCAGAACTACCTCGCAGTCATCAAGGTCATCGGTGTCGGCGGCGGTGGTGTCAATGCCATCAACCGAATGATCGAGGTCGGCCTCAAGGGCGTCGAGTTCATCGCGATCAACACGGATGCGCAAGCCCTGTTGATGAGCGACGCCGACGTCAAGCTCGACGTCGGCCGCGAACTCACCCGCGGCCTCGGCGCCGGGGCGAACCCGGCAGTCGGTCGCAAGGCGGCAGAGGACCACCGTGAGGAGATCGAGGAGGTCCTCAAGGGGGCCGACATGGTCTTCGTCACCGCAGGCGAAGGCGGCGGCACCGGCACCGGTGGCGCACCCGTCGTCGCCAACATCGCGCGCTCGCTCGGCGCCCTGACGATCGGTGTGGTCACCCGCCCGTTCACCTTCGAGGGCCGGCGCCGCGCGAACCAGGCGGAGGACGGCATCGCCGAACTCCGCGAAGAGGTCGACACCCTCATCGTCATCCCCAACGACCGGCTGCTGTCCATCTCGGACCGTCAGGTCAGCGTGCTCGACGCGTTCAAGTCGGCCGACCAGGTCCTGCTCTCGGGCGTCCAGGGCATCACCGACCTCATCACCACGCCGGGCCTGATCAACCTCGACTTCGCCGACGTCAAGTCGGTCATGTCCGAGGCCGGCTCCGCGCTCATGGGCATCGGCTCCGCCCGCGGCGACGACCGCGCGGTGGCCGCCGCGGAGATGGCGATCTCCTCGCCGCTCCTGGAGGCGTCCATCGACGGCGCCCGCGGCGTGCTGCTCTCCATCTCCGGCGGCAGCGACCTCGGTCTCTTCGAGATCAACGAGGCCGCCCAGCTGGTGAGCGAGGCGGCGCACCCCGAGGCCAACATCATCTTCGGCGCCGTCATCGACGACGCCCTGGGCGACGAGGTGCGGGTCACCGTCATCGCGGCGGGCTTCGACGGCGGACAGCCGCCGGCCCGCCGGGAGAACGTGCTGGGCGCGAACACCGCCAAGCGCGAGGAGCCGGCCCCGGCGCCGGTGCGGGCCGCCCCCGAGCCGGTCCGTCAGTCGGGCGGGCTGGGTTCGGTCCCGCCGCGCGAGGAGCCGCCGGTGCAGTCGGAGCCGGTTCCGGTCGCGGGCGAGAGCCACCTCCCGCCGGTCGTCGCCCCGCCGCACGTCCCGCCGGCCCGTCCCTACTCGGACTCCCAGGCCGAAGAGCTGGACGTACCGGACTTCTTGAAGTGATAGGTGCGAACACTGCGGTGAGCCCGAAGGTCTCAGTCTTTTCGCGGGGCGGCGCTCACTTCTCCTTCACCGACCGGTGGGGCGGAGTGAGCGCCGCCCCGTACGCGGAGCTCAATCTCGGCGGCGCGGTCGGCGACGACCCCGCCGCCGTTCTGGCGAACCGGGAGCGGGCCGCGCGGGCGCGCGGGCTCGACCCGGCCCGGGTGGTCTGGATGAACCAGGTCCACGGCCGGGACGTCGCCGTGGTCGACGGACCCTGGGGCGCGGACCGCGAGATCCCCGCGGTGGACGCGGTGGTGACCGCGCGGCGCGGCCTCGCGCTCGCCGTGCTCACCGCCGACTGCACACCGGTCCTGCTCGCCGACCCGGAGGCCGGGGTCGTCGCCGCGGTGCACGCGGGCCGGCCGGGGCTGGTCGCCGGGGTCGTGCCGGCCGCGGTCGAGGCCATGACCGGGCTCGGCGCGGAGGTCTCCCGGATCACCGCGCGGACCGGACCTGCCGTGTGCGGGCGGTGCTACGAGGTGCCGGCCGCGATGCGGGACGAGGTCGCCGCGCGGGTGCCCGGTTCCTGGTCCGAGACCGGCTGGGGCACCCCGGCGGTCGACGTGACCGGCGGAGTGCACGCCCAGTTGGCGGCCCTCGGCGTCACCGACCGGCAGGCATCGCCCTTCTGCACCCTGGAATCGGGCGACCACTTCTCGTACCGACGCGAGCGCACCACCGGGCGGCTCGCCGGATATGTCTGGCTGGACTGATAGGGCATGACGGAACGCAAGGAAGAACTCGCCGCGAACCTGGCGCGGGTGGAGGAACGGATCGCCTCGGCCTGCGCCGCGGCCGGCCGCGACCGCGGGGAGGTGACCCTTCTCGTCGTCACCAAGACCTACCCGGCGAGTGATGTGCGGATTCTGCATGGACTCGGTGTGCGTCAGGTCGCGGAGAACCGCGACCAGGACGCCGCTCCGAAGGCCGCCGAGTGCTCGGATCTGTCCCTCTCATGGCATTTTGTCGGTCAGTTGCAGACCAATAAGGTTCGCTCTGTGGTCAGTTATGCCGATGTTGTGCAGTCGGTGGACCGTACGAAGCTGGTCACCGCCCTCTCGTCGGCGGCCGGACGGGCCGGCCGCGAGATCGGCTGCCTCATCCAGGTCGCGCTCGACGCGGAGAGCGGCGAGCGGGGCGCCCGCGGCGGTGTCGCCCCGGACGGCATCGGGGAGTTGGCGGACGCGGTGGCCGGCGCGCCCGGTCTGCGGCTGGACGGACTGATGACCGTCGCCCCGCTCTCCGGCCCGTTCGCCGGGCGCCAACGGGCCGCGTTCGACCGGCTGATGGAATTCTCATCCCGGCTGCGCGGGAACCATCCGGCTGCGAACATGGTCTCAGCGGGGATGAGTGCGGACCTCGAGGACGCCATCGCGGCCGGAGCGACACATGTGCGCGTCGGTACTGCGGTACTCGGAGTCCGCGCCGGGCTCGGGTAACGTCGCCAAGCAGGTCGGACCACAGCAGAAAATATGGTCATTACCGCCTATGGCGGTCAGGCCGGAGTGGATCGCGGCAACCTGGTGACAGAAGCCGATCCACCACAGAGCGGAGGACTCAGAGCATGGCCGGCGCGATGCGCAAGATGGCGGTCTACCTCGGCCTCGTGGAGGACGATGGGTACGACGGTCCGGGGTTCGACCCCGACGACGAATTCGAACCCGAGCCGGAGCCCGAGCGCGACCGGCGCCGGCACCAGCCCGCCCACCAGGTGGAGCGCGACCGGGAGCGCGACGAACCGGTACGCGCGGCACAGCCTCCGGCACAGCGGGAGCCGGTCCAGATCCCGGCGGAGCGCGAGCGACCCGCCCGGATCGCACCCGTGGCATCCATCACACCTGAACGCCCGAACATGGAGAAGAACGCACCGGTGATCATGCCCAAGGTCGTGTCCGAGCGGGAGCCCTACCGGATCACCACGCTGCACCCCAGGACGTACAACGAAGCCCGTACCATCGGGGAACACTTCCGCGAGGGCACTCCGGTGATCATGAATCTCACGGAGATGGACGACACGGACGCGAAGCGACTTGTCGACTTTGCCGCAGGACTCGTCTTCGGTCTCCATGGCAGCATTGAGCGTGTGACACAGAAGGTGTTCCTGTTGTCGCCTGCTAACGTCGATGTCACGGCGGAGGACAAGGCCCGTATCGCAGAGGGCGGATTCTTCAACCAGAGCTGAGAACACGACACCGGGAACAACCCGGCCGGGAGGCCGGAGCTACGAGAGCCAGGGGAGAGGGAAGCGCGAGGATGGGCGTCGCACAAAGTGTTGTCTACATCGCGTTGATGTGTTTCCTCATCGTGCTGATCTTCAGGCTCGTCATGGACTACGTCTTCCAGTTCGCACGTTCATGGCAGCCGGGCAAGCCGATGGTGGTCGTACTCGAGACGACGTACACGGTCACCGATCCACCGCTCAAGCTCCTGCGGCGGTTCATCCCGCCGCTGCGTCTCGGGGGCGTGGCACTCGACCTGTCCTTCTTCGTTCTGATGATCATCGTTTCCATCCTGATCAGCATTGTGAGCGGGCTGTGAGCGATACCGTCTTGCCGACTGCCGACGACTACGTAGAGGTGAAGAAGAGATGCCGCTGACTCCCGAGGACGTGCGGAACAAGCAGTTCACGACGGTCCGCCTCCGAGAGGGCTACGACGAGGACGAGGTCGATGCCTTCCTCGACGAGGTCGAGTCGGAGCTGACCCGCCTGCTCCGTGAGAACGAGGACCTGCGCGCCAAGCTGGCCGCCGCCACGCGTGCCGCCGCGCAGAACCAGCAGCAGGGCATGCGCAAGCCGCCGGAGCAGCAGGAGCGGCCCGGTGCCCCGGTGCCCGCCGCCATATCGGGCCCGCCGGTTCAGCAGCAGCCCCCGCAGATGGGTCCCCCCCAACTGCCAGGTGGTGCTCCGCAGCTGCCGGCCGGTCCCAGCGGCCACGGCCCCCAGGGCCCGCACGGTCCCGGACCGCAGGGCCCCCACGGCCCCGGCCCGATGCAGGGTGGTCCCATGGGCGGACCGATGGGCGGCCCCATGGGCGGTCACAACCCGCAGCAGCAGATGCAGCAGATGCAGCCGCCGCCGCAGATGCAGCAGCAGCAGGGCCCCGGTGGCGACAGCGCCGCCCGTGTCCTGTCCCTGGCCCAGCAGACCGCCGACCAGGCGATCGCGGAGGCCCGGTCCGAGGCCAACAAGATCGTCGGCGAGGCGCGCAGCCGCGCCGAGGGCCTGGAGCGGGACGCCCGCGCCAAGGCGGACGCGCTGGAGCGGGACGCCCAGGAGAAGCACCGCGTGGCGATGGGCTCGCTGGAGTCGGCCCGCGCGACGCTGGAGCGCAAGGTCGAGGACCTGCGCGGCTTCGAGCGCGAGTACCGCACGCGTCTGAAGTCCTACCTGGAGAGCCAGCTGCGCCAGCTGGAGACCCAGTCGGACGACTCGCTGGCCCCGCCGCGGACGCCGGCCGCCGCCTCGCTGCCGCCGTCGCCCTCGCTGGCCCCGGCCGGCGCGGGTGCCATGGGTCACTCCATGAGCGGTGGCCACGGCGGTCACGGCAACCCGCCGATGGGTGGCGGCAACCCGTCCATGGGCGGTGGCCCGTCGTACGGCGGCCAGCAGCAGATGTCCCCGGCGATGACGCAGCCGATGGCACCGGTGCGGCCGCAGGCGCCGCAGCCGATGCAGGCTCCGTCGCCGATGCGGGGCTTCCTGATCGACGAGGACGACAACTGAGCGGCGCGCGCTCGTCGAGCGCGTAGCCGTCGGCAGGCAAAGGGCCGGGCCCCGGGGTTTTCCCCGGGGCCCGGCCCTTTCGCGTGCGGTGGTTACGCCTGCGTCTTGCGGAGGCGGAACGTCAGGGCGAGGGTCTCGTCCTCGAAGGGCGTGCCGTACGCGGCGTCCGCCTCGCCCCGGGCGTAGTCCAGCGCGAGCACCTCGTCCGCGATCAGCGTCGCGTGCTCGGTGAGGGCCTCCGCCGTCGCGGGGGAGGTGGAGGTCCAGCGGACGGCGATGCGGTCCGCGACGTCCAGGCCGCTGTTCTTGCGGGCCTCCTGGATCAGGCGGATCGCGTCACGGGCCAGCCCCGCGCGCCGCAGCTCCGGGGTGATCTCCAGGTCCAGCGCGACCGTGGCGCCCGAGTCGGAGGCGACCGACCAGCCCTCGCGCGGGGTCTCCGTGATGATCACCTCGTCCGGGGCGAGGGCGATCGGCTCGCCCTCCACCTCCACGGAGGCGGTGCCCGACTCGCGCAGGGCCAGCGACAGGGCCGCCGCGTCCGCGTTGGCCACGGCCTTGGCCACCGCCTGGACGCCCTTGCCGAAGCGCTTGCCGAGCGCCCGGAAGTTCGCCTTGGCCGTGGTGTCGACCAGCGAGCCGCCCACCTCGGACAGCGAGGCCAGCGAGGTGACGTTCAGCTCCTCCGTGATCTGGGCGCGCAGCTCGGCGGAGAGGGCCTCGAAGCCGGAGGCCGCCACCAGGGCGCGGGAGAGCGGCTGACGGGTCTTGACGCCGGACTCGGCGCGGGTGGCCCGGCCCAGCTCGACCAGCCGGCGCACGAGCGCCATCTGCGCCGAGAGGGCGGGGTCGACGGCCGCCGGGTCCGCCTTCGGCCAGGACGACAGGTGGACCGACTCCGGCGCGTCCGGGGTGACCGGCACCACCAGGTCCTGCCAGACCCGCTCGGTGATGAACGGGGTGAGCGGGGCCATCAGCCGGGTCACCGTCTCGACGACCTCGTGCAGCGTGCGCAGGGCCGCCTTGTCGCCCTGCCAGAAGCGGCGGCGGGAGCGGCGCACGTACCAGTTGGACAGGTCGTCGACGAACGCGGACAGCAGCTTGCCGGCCCGCTGGGTGTCGTAGCCCTCCAGCGCCCGGGTGACCTGCTCGACCAGGGTGTTCAGCTCGCCCAGCAGCCAGCGGTCCAGGACCGTGCGGTCGGCGGGCGCCGGGTCGGCGGCCGAGGGCGCCCAGTTCGAGGTGCGGGCGTACAGGGCCTGGAAGGCGACCGTGTTCCAGTAGGTGAGGAGCGTCTTGCGGACGACCTCCTGGATCGTGCCGTGACCGACCCGCCGGGCCGCCCAGGGGGAGCCGCCCGCCGCCATGAACCAGCGGACCGCGTCGGCGCCGTGCTGGTCCATGAGCGGGATCGGCTGGAGGATGTTGCCCAGGTGCTTGGACATCTTGCGGCCGTCCTCGGCGAGGATGTGGCCCAGGCAGACCACGTTCTCGTAGGACGACTTGTCGAAGACCAGCGTGCCGACCGCCATCAGCGTGTAGAACCAGCCGCGGGTCTGGTCGATGGCCTCCGAGATGAACTGCGCCGGGTACCGGCTCTCGAAGATCTCCTTGTTCTTGTACGGGTAGCCCCACTGCGCGAACGGCATCGAGCCCGAGTCGTACCAGGCGTCGATGACCTCCGGGACCCGGCGCGCCTCCAGGCCGCAGCCCTCGTGCGTACAGGCGAAGGTCACGTCGTCGATGAACGGGCGGTGCGGGTCCAGGCGGGAGAGGTCGGAGCCGGCCAGCTCGCCCAGCTCGGCGCGCGAGCCCACGCAGGTGAGGTGGCCCTCCTCGCAGCGCCAGATCGGCAGCGGGGTGCCCCAGTAGCGGTTGCGGGAGAGCGCCCAGTCGACGTTGTTGGTCAGCCAGTCGCCGAAGCGGCCGTGCTTGACCGAGTCCGGGAACCAGTTGGTCTTCTCGTTCTCCTGGAGCAGCCGCTCCTTGACCGCCGTCGTGCGGATGTACCAGGACGGCTGCGCGTAGTACAGCAGGGCGGTGTGGCAGCGCCAGCAGTGCGGGTAGCTGTGCTCGTACGGGACGTGGCGGAAGAGCAGGCCGCGGTCCTTGAGGTCCTCGGTCAGCGCCTCGTCGGCCTTCTTGAAGAAGACCCCGCCGACCAGGGGCAGGTCCTCCTCGAAGGTGCCGTCGGGGCGGACCGGGTTGACCACCGGCAGGCCGTACGCCTTGCAGACCAGGAGGTCGTCGGCGCCGAAGGCGGGGGACTGGTGGACCAGACCCGTACCGTCCTCGGTCGTCACGTACTCGGCGTTGACGACGTAGTGCGCCTCGGCCGGGAAGTCGACGAGGGCGAACGGGCGCTCGTACGTCCAGCGCTCCATCTCGCGGCCGGTGAACGTCTGCCCGGTGAGCTCCCAGCCCTCGCCGAGGGCCTTCTCGACCAGCGGCCGGGCGACGACGAGCTTCTCCTCGCCGTTCGTCGCGACCACGTAGGCGACGTCCGGGTGGGCGGCGACGGCGGTGTTGGACACCAGGGTCCACGGGGTCGTCGTCCAGACCAGCAGCGCCGCCTCGCCGGCCAGCGGGCCGGAGGTGAGCGGGAAGCGCACGAAGACCGAGGGGTCGACGACCGTCTCGTAGCCCTGCGCCAGCTCGTGGTCGGACAGGCCGGTGCCGCAGCGGGGGCACCAGGGGGCGACGCGGTGGTCCTGGACCAGCAGCCCCTTGTTGAAGATCTCCTTCAGCGACCACCACACGGACTCGACGTACTCGGGGTCCATCGTGCGGTACGCGTCGTCGAGGTCGACCCAGTAGCCCATGCGGGTCGTCAGCTCGGCGAAGGCGTCGGTGTGCCGGGTCACGGACTCGCGGCACTTGGCGTTGAACTCGGCGATGCCGTACGCCTCGATGTCCTTCTTGCCGTTGAAGCCCAGCTCCTTCTCGACCGCGAGCTCGACCGGCAGGCCGTGGCAGTCCCAGCCGGCCTTGCGGCCCACGTGGTAGCCCTGCATGGTCCGGAAGCGGGGGAAGACGTCCTTGAAGACGCGGGCCTCGATGTGGTGGGCGCCGGGCATGCCGTTGGCGGTCGGCGGGCCCTCGTAGAACACCCACTCGGGGCGGCCCTCGGACTGGTCGAGGCTCTTGCGGAAGACCTTGCTCTCGCGCCAGAAGTCGAGCACGGCGTGCTCGAGGGCGGGCAGGTCGACCTGGGCGGGTACCTGGCGGTACTGCGGCGATGTCATGTGCGGGCTTCCTCCGGCGGACGCGTCCTCTTCCGTCGGAGGGACGAGAACCGAGCCGGTCCCCGCGGTACCACCCTCCTTGGCCCCGGGCCTGCGCCCCGGACCCCCTCATTGGGGTGCGATGCCGGTTCTACTGGCCCGCTCGGGGCGTTCTTCCGGCGGCTCCGGGGTGATCTTCGCGTCGCGCTCGCCTCCGGGCTCCCACCGTCCCCGGATCGCTGCTGGCCGCGTACGACGCTACTCGTCCCATCCACGCCTCTCGCTGAGGCCAGTGTACGGGCCGCGGCGGGCACTGTCCGACCGGTTTGGGCGGGGGCCGGGCGTGACCCGAATGGCCATACGGCCCGCACCGGACCGGAGCACGGCGGGGCGCACGGGGCGAAGGCCGGATTACCCGGCGGGGAGCTGGGCACAACGGATGCAGGCACGCGGTGATCCGGACACGGGAGGGCGCGGGGAGGGGCGGTGCGGCGGCGTGCCCGGTTGCCGCGCGGGCGGGGTCGACTTATCGTCCCAGCACGACTCGCGTGCAAGATCACAATCCGTGAAGGGGCCGCGGCCATGGTGGAGAAGAAGGCGCCCGCGAAGAAGGCGCCGGCCAAGAAGGCAGCGGCGAAGAAGACGGCGGCGAAGAAGACGGCGTCCGCAGGGAAGAAGACCTCCGCCTCCTCGGCGGAGGGCCGCAGGACCACGCCGAAGAAGACCGGGGCCGACGCGGCCCCGGCGACCACGGGGGCGGCCGAGGCCGCCGAGCAGACGGGAGCCCACACGGTGGCAGCCAAGAAGAGCCCGGCCAGTACGCGAACCGCCGACCAGGACACGGCGCCGGTGCCGCCCGCCCGCGCCGCCACGGCGCCCGGCGAGCTGGCCGTGCGGCCGGGCGAGGAGCCCTGGACGGCCGAGGAGGTCGCCTCCGCGCGCGAGGAGCTGACCGGTGACGTGACCAGGCTCCGCAACGAGCTGGAGGCGTCCGGCATGGCGCTCGCCGGGCTGATGCGGGACTCCGGCGACGGGGCGGGCGACGACGAGGCCGACACCGGCACCAAGAACATCACCCGCGAGCACGAGATGCAGCTCGCCGCCAACGCGCAGGAGATGCTGGACCAGACCGAGCGGGCACTGGCCCGGCTGGAGGCCGGTACGTACGGGCTGTGCGAGGTCTGCGGCAAGCCGATCGGCAAGGCGCGGATGCAGGCGTTCCCCCGGGCCACCCTCTGTGTCGAGGACAAGCAGAAGCAGGAGCGAAGGGGCTGACCCGCACACCTGTGCCGTACCCTCGACTATCAGTCGGGAACTAGGTTGAGGGACTCACGTGGCTGAGGCGGAGCGCATCATCGACACGCCGGACATCACCGGAACCGAGGGCGACGGCGAGGCGGCGCCGGAGGGGCAGGACACCGGCGCCACGGCCGAGGCCGGGGCCACCGCGGTCGACCGGTCGGCGGCCACCCGCCGGCGCCGGGTCATCCTGCTGTTCTGCGTCGCCCTCGTCGCCTACCTCATCGACCTCGGCAGCAAGATGCTCGTCGTGGCGAAGCTGGAGCACCAGGAGCCGATCGAGCTGATCGGCGACTGGCTCAAACTCGACGCCATCCGCAACTCGGGCGCCGCCTTCGGCTTCGGCGAGGCGTTCACCTTCATCTTCACGGCCATCGCGGCGACCGTCATCGTGGTGATCGCCCGGCTCGCCCGCAAGCTGTACAGCCTGCCGTGGGCCATCGCGCTCGGGCTGCTGCTCGGCGGGGCGCTCGGCAACCTCACCGACCGCATCTTCCGCGCGCCGGGCGTGTTCGAGGGCGCGGTGGTGGACTTCATCGCCCCCGCGCACTTCGCCATCTTCAACCTGGCCGACTCCGCGATCGTCTGCGGCGGCATCCTGATCGTGCTCCTCTCCTTCAAGGGCCTGGACCCGGACGGCACCGTGCACAAGGACTAGGGGACGCAAGGCATACTCGACTGGTGAGTACGCAACCCGAGGTCCGCACCCTGCCCGTCCCCGATGGTCTGGAGGGCGAGCGCGTCGACGCCGCCATCTCCCGGATGTTCGGGTTCTCCCGCACCAAGGCCGCCGATCTGGCCGCCTCCGGCAAGGTGCAGGTGGACGGCGCGGTGGTCGGCAAGTCCGAGCGGGTGCACGGCGGTGCCTGGCTGGAAGTGGAGATGCCGCAGGCGCCCGCCCCGGTCCGGGTCGTCGCCGAACCCGTCGAGGGCATGGAGATCGTCCACGACGACGACGACATCGTGGTCATCGTGAAGCCGGTCGGCGTCGCCGCCCACCCCAGCCCCGGCTGGACCGGCACCACCGTCATCGGCGGCCTCGCCGCCGCCGGGTACCGCATCTCCACCTCCGGCGCCGCCGAGCGCCAGGGCATCGTCCACCGCCTCGACGTCGGCACCTCCGGACTGATGGTCGTCGCCAAGTCCGAGCGCGCCTACACCCTGCTCAAGGCCCAGTTCCGCGACCGGGTCGTCGAGAAGAAGTACAACGCGCTGGTCCAGGGCCACCCGGACCCGATGAGCGGCACCATCGACGCCCCCATCGGCCGCCACCCCAACCACGACTACAAGTGGGCGGTCGTCGCGGACGGCAAGGCATCCGTCACGCACTACGACCTCATCGAGGCGTACCGGGCCGCCAGCCTCCTGGACATCAAGCTGGAGACCGGCCGCACCCACCAGATCCGGGTGCACATGTCCGCCCACCGCCACCCCTGCGTCGGCGACCTCACCTACGGCGCCGACCCCACCATGGCCAAGCGCCTCGGCCTGACCCGGCAGTGGCTGCACGCCGTCAAGCTGGGCTTCGAGCACCCCTCGGACGGGCGCTGGGTCGAGTTCACCAGCTCCTACCCCGAGGACCTCCAGCGGGCGCTGGACCGGATCGCGGCGGAGAGCCGCTGAACCAGGCGCCCCCATGGACCAGATGTCACTGCTGCTCCTGCTGCTGCTCGGAGCCGTGGTCACGGTGCCGCTCGGGGACCGGCTGAAGCTGCCGGCGCCGGTCCTGATGACCCTGTTCGGGGCCGTGCTGGCCTTCGCCAGCTTCGTGCCCGACGTGGACATCCCGCCGGAGATCATCCTCCCCGCCCTGCTGCCCCCGCTGCTCTACGCCTCCGTGCAGCGCACCTCCTGGCGGCAGTTCGCGGCGAACAGGCGGCCCATCTTCCTGCTGGCCGTGGCGCTGGTCTTCCTGACGACGGCGGCGGTCGCCGTGGTGGCCGACGCGATCGTGCCGGGGCTGCCGCTGGCCGCCGCCGTCGCCCTCGGCGCGCTCGTCGCCCCGCCGGACCCGGTCGCGGCCACCGCCGTCGCCGGGTCGGTCGGGCTGCCCCGCCGGCTGGTCTCCATCCTGGAGGGCGAGGGCCTGTTCAACGACGTCACCGCGATCGTGCTCTACCACGTGGCCATCGCGGCGGCGGTCAGCGGAACGTTCTCGCTGCCCGAGGCGTTCGGGCTGCTGGCGCTGTCCGCCGTGGTCGCGGTCGCGGTCGGGGTCGCGCTCGGCTGGCTCACCATCAAGCTGATGGGGCTGCTCGGCGACGCCACCCTCCAGGTCGGGCTGACCCTGCTGGTGCCGTTCGTCAGCTACGCGCTCGCCGAGGAGCTGATGGGCTCCGGCGTCCTCGCCGTGCTGATGACCGCGATGTTCCTCGCGGAGCACACCGCGGACGCCGACGACGTCCTCGGCCGGCTCACCGGACGCACCTTCTGGGAGATCGTCGACACCCTCGTCACCGGGATCGCCTTCGGCCTGATCGGCCTCGAACTGCACAACGTGTTCGGTACGGCGGACGGGCGCGGGTGGGAGATGACGGGCTGGGGCCTCGCCGTCGTCGCGGTCGTCGTCGGCGTACGGCTGCTCTATCTGCTCCCCGCCACCTGGCTGGCCAAGCGGCTGCACACCCGGCGGGACGTCAGCGAGGAGATCCCCACCAGCTGGCGGGAGACCGTCGTCATGTGGTGGGCCGGGATGCGCGGGGTGGCCTCCGTCGCGCTGGCCCTGGCGATCCCGCTCGAGACGGACGACGGCAGTCCGTTCCCCGGCCGCGACGAGATCGTCTTCATCGCGTTCTCCGTGATCATGGTGACCCTGGTCTTCCAGGGGCTGACCCTGCCCTGGCTGGTGCGGCGGCTCGGGGTGCGCGCGGACACCGATGCCGAAGCGGCCCTGGAACGGGAACTGGCGGTCCGGGCGGCGAAGGCGGCCCGGCAGCGGCTCAAGACCATCGAGGAGACCGAGGACCTCCCCGAGGAGGTCGTCGAGCGGCTGCACCGGCTGGCCTACGAGGTGGGGGCCCGGATCAGCCCCGAGATGGGCGACGACGAACGGCGCGAGGCCTACGCCAGGCGCGTCGAGCGGTTCCGCACGGTCGGCCGCGTCCAGCGCGAGATGATGTCGGCCGCCCGCCACGCGGTGCTCGCCGCACGCAGCGAACCCGGCGCCGACCCCGAGGTCGTGGACCGGGTGCTGCGGCAGCTCGACGTGCGCAGCCTGCGCTGAGGGCGGTCAGCCGCGCCCCGTGCGCGGGGCCTTGTCCCAGCCGTTCGCGGGCTTGTCGTCCCGGCCGTTCAGCGGGACGGACGGCCGGGCGCCGTCGGGCGGCAGCGCCGCGGGGGCCGTCGCGACGCGCGGCAGCGCGTACGGGTGGTGGTCGCGCAGCCAGCCGACCAGCTGCTCGCGCACCGCGCAGCGGGCCGTCCAGATGTCGTCCGCGTCCTTCGCCGTGACGACCGCCCGCACCTGGATCGTCGTGGGCGTGGTGTCGGTGACCGCGAGCGACCAGTTCCGGCCGTCCCAGGCGGCGCAGTCGCCGAGGATGTCCCGCAGCTTGTCGCGCATCGCCGCGATGGGCGCCGAGTGGTCCAGATGGAAGTAGACCGAGCCCGTCATCTGCGCGCCCCCGCGCGACCAGTTCTCGAACGGCTGGGCCGTGAAGTAGGAGACGGGCATCGTGATCCGCCGCTCGTCCCACGTACGCACCGCGAGGAAGGTCAGCGTGATCTCCTCGATCGTGCCCCACTCGCCGTCCACCACCACCGTGTCGCCGATGCGGACCATGTCCCCGAAAGCGATCTGGAGTCCGGCGAAGAGGTTGCCGAGCGTGGACTGGGCCGCGACACCGGCGACGATGCCGAGCACCCCGGCCGAGGCCAGCATCGAGGTCCCGACCGTCTGCATCGCCGGGAACGTCAGCAGCATCGCCGCGACGGCCACGATCGTCACCACCGCGACGACCACCCGCTGGATCAGCGTCACCTGGGTGCGCACCCGCCGCACCCGCGCGGGGTCGCGGTTGTGGGCCGCCGCGTAGCGCGCGTACACCGAGTCGACCACCGCTATGGCGCTGCGCACCACCAGCCAGGCGGAGGCGCCGATCAGCACCAGCGTCAGCAGCCGGCCGATGCCCACGTGGTGGTCGCGGACCGCGCCGAGCCTGGTCTGCGCGTACGTGCCGCGCAGCAGCGCCGCGCACATGACCAGCTGGAACGGAATACGGCAGCGCCGCAGCAGACCCCACAGCGGGGTCTCGTGGTGCCGGGCGTCGGCGCGTCTGAGCAGCAGGTCCAGCAGCCAGCCGGCCGCCAGGGTGATCGCGACCGAGCCGCCCAGGACGATCAGCGGTCGCAGTACGTTCTCCATGCTGTCGCTCTCCATCGTCTCGAACGCAACTGGCACCATGGGCCTCATGAACATCATGCTTTTCCACTCGATGTACGGTCCGCGCCCCGCGGTCCATGCCGCGGCCGACCGGCTGCGCGCCGCAGGGCACGAGGTGCGCGTGCCCGATCTGTTCGAGGGGCACACCTTCGAATCGGTGGAGGAAGCGGAAGCGTTCCGGGAGCGGACCGGCAAGGAGGAGTTGCTGAAGCGGGCCGTTCTCGCCGCCGCGCCCTACTCCGACCGGGGCCTGGTGTACGCGGGATTCTCACTGGGCGCCTCGATCGCCCAGACGCTGGCGCTCGGCGACGCGAAGGCGCGCGGGCTGCTGCTCCTGCACGGCACGTCGGACATCGCGGAGAACGCCTCGGTGGACGAGCTGCCGGTGCAGCTGCACGTGGCCGACCCGGACCCGTACGAGACGCCGGACTGGCTGAACTCGTGGTACCTGGACATGCAGCGCACCGGCGCCGACGTGGAGATCTACCGCTATCCGGGCGCCGGGCACCTGTTCACCGACCCGGAGCTGCCCGACTTCGACCGGGCGGCGGCGGAGCTGGCCTGGCGGGTCGCGATCGGCTTCCTCGCCACGCTGTGACGCACGGGGGCCCCGCGCGGCGGTCGCGCGGGGCCCGTGGGGTGCGGCAGGTGCCGGTCAGCCCCGGTACGCGGCCCAGCTGTCGTTCATCCGCTGTGCCTGGCCCGGAGTGAATTGGGTCATGCAGGCGTCGTACGTGTAGTCCATGAAGTTGTGTATCGGGTCGGCGCCGGTCTGCCGGGCGCAGGAGTCGCGGCCGGTCGGGCACTCGTAGGCGGGGCTCTTCTCGGCCGGGGTGTCGGCCACGTAGTCGCCCTTGCCGTTGCAGCCGCCCTGGAACGTGTGGTAGAGCCCGAGCCAGTGGCCGACCTCGTGCGTCGCGGTGTCGCCCTCGTTGTAGTGCGTCGCGGGGCCGCCCGGCAGCGAGGCGTCCAGGACGACGACGCCGTCCATCGCGGGGTTCGAGGTGTAGGAGCTGGGGAAGGTCGCCCAGCCCAGGAGCCCGCCGCCCAGGTTGGCGGTGTAGATGTTGAGCGCGTTCGCGCCGCCCTTGCGCAGGGAGGTCTTCATCGCCTTCTCCGCCGACGAGCCGGAGGAGAGGTTGTACCAGGAGGCGTTGTCCGTGTAGTCGGTGCCGGCCAGCGTGAAGCGGAAGCCGGTGGCGGTGTTGCCGGTGCCCTGGCCGCCGTACGCGGCGTTGAGGACGCCGAGCTGGTTGCTGATGTCGCCCGAGGTGAGCTTGCCCGTGCTGCCGGAGTGGATGACGTGGACGTACACCGGGACGGTCGCGCCGGCGGCGAGCGCGGGCCCGGTGCCCCGGCGCTCGGTGAGTCTGTGCCGCAGCCGCTGGTCCATGGCCGCTGCCTGGGCGGCGGTCAGCTCGTTGGGGTCGGCCGCGTGCTGCCCGCCGGAGGGGCGGGCCTGGCGCGCGGTGGCGGCCGGGGCGTCGGCGCAGGCGTCGGCGGACCGGGTGGCGGTGGCCTCGGCGGGTGCGGCGGTGGCGCCGGAGGGCAGGGTCAGGGGTGCCAGGGCCAGGGTGCCGGCCAGGGTGGCGATGACGGTCGCACGGTGACGCAGACGCGGTGACATACGGGCGGGAGTGCGCACGGGGGTCTCCTCGCGGACGTGGGAAGGGGAGGGGTTTCCTCACCTGTCGCCCGGGAGATTACGTGTGCATGTCATGTCTGGGGAGGGGGTGATCCGGCCCAATCGGCAACCCCGAGGGCCGCGGTGGCCGGATTCGGACGGTGGCGGACCCGCCGGGCCCGCCACCGTCCGGGAGGGCAGGGATCAGCCCTTGAGCGCGGTGGTCATCGCCGCGTTGAACTCCTCGACGGTCATCGGCGCGTTCTTGTTGTCGCTGCCGGTGACCTTCTTGTCGTCCATGACGAGGGTGGGCGTGCCCTGGAAGTCGTACTTCTCGCCGTCCTCGTTGAACTTCTTGCTCAGGGTCAGCGCCCACTTGTCGTAGGTGCCGTCGTGCACCGCCTTCTGGAACTCCTTGTTGCCCTTGAGTTCCTTGACGGTGTCGGCAATCTCGATGAGGTAGTCGCTGTCCTTGAACTTGTCGTCCGTCTCCTCCGGGTGGTACTTCGCCGAGTAGAGCGCCGACTTGTACTCGGTGAACGCCTCGGGGCTCACGTCCAGTGCCGCGCCCAGGGCGCTCAGGGCGTTGCGGGAGCCCTCGCCGGGGATGTTGGTGTCCAGGAAGGAGGCGCCGATGAACTGCACCTTGTACTTGCCGTCGTCGATGTCCTTCTTCATCGTCGGGCCGACGGTCTGTTCGAGCTGGGCGCAGATGGGGCAGCGCGGGTCCTCGTAGATCTTGAGGGTCTTCTTGGCGCTGTCCTTGCCGACGACCACGGTGGTGCCGTCCTTGCCGGAGGTGTTCGCGGGGGCGACCAGCTTCGCGTCGGCCGCCTCCTCCCAGCGGGACGGCTTGTTCATCTGCTGCCAGGCGAAGGCGATGCCGCCGACGACCGCGATGCCGGCGACGACCGACACGCCGACGACGACCTGCCGGCGGGCCCGGTCCTTCTTGGCCTGGCGTTCGCGCTCCGCGCGCAGCCGCTCGCGGGCGGCGGTCTTGCTGGCCTGGCTGTTGCGCTTGCTCATGGTGATGTTCTCCGTGGGGTTCGCGGGGTCGTACGGGGGTCTGCTGCTCAGAGGACACAGGCCACGAGCGGCGGACCCCTCCGTCCCACGGAGTGCACGAGGAGGCGGGCGTGGACGAGCAGGTGCGGGCCCGGTGCTCCGCCGGGCACCCGGCGGCGTACGGCGTGGCCGGCCGCGCCCACCACGGCCACCGCGATCAGCAGCGGCCGGAACGCCAGCAGCGCGCATGCCCCCAGCAGCCCGGCGAGCGCCAGCTCGCCTCGGTGCAGCCAGGCGGCGGCGAGCAGCCCGACCGAGACATGGGCGGCCAGCAGCAGCCAGGGGACCAGCGGGCCGGGGGAGGCCAGCAGCGCGGCGGCGCCCCGGCCGCCCGCGGTCACCGAGGCCAGCGGGGTGCCGACGTCGCCGAGCTGGGCACTGCCGGGGGTGTCACCGCCGCCGCACAGGACGTCGACGCCGACCGAGCGCAGCGGGCCCGCTATCGGGCCGCCCGCCGCGCCGTAGCAGAGGTGCTGGCCGGTGGTGAAGAAGGTGTCGGCGGCCAGCTCCAGCGGAACCAGCAGCCCGGCGATCGCCCCGAAGCCGCGCTGGCGCCCGGCCAGGGCGTAGGCCGCCGCGAAGACGGCCGCGGCCAGCACGGCGACGGGCACCAGCGGCAGCGGGACCTGCGAGAGCAGGACGTGGGACGCGGAGGAGAGCGTCACGACGAGCGCCGTGAAAAGCGCCGCGCGTGCCGCTCTGAGCTGCGTCCCGGATATGTCCATCGCCCAGGAGTGTCGCATGCGAACCTGTAAGCGAGCTCTAAAGGTTCGATTTCTCCGCCGGGAGGCCCCGCCGGGCCGCCGCTACAGCCCCGGAATGCGGCCGTTGCGGAAGAGGTCCACGAAGATCTGGTGGTCCGCGCGGGCGCGGGCACCGTAGCTGTGGGCGAAGTCCACCAGCAGCTCCCCGAACCCCTCCTCGTCGGCCGCGATGGCGGCGTCGATCGCCCGCTCGGTGGAGAACGGCACCAGCGAGTGGCCGCTCTCGTCGTCCGCCGCGGAGTGCATCGTGGCCGTGGCCCTGCCCAGGTCGGCGACGACGGCCGCGATCTCGTCCGGTTCGTCGATGTCGGACCAGTCCAGGTCGACCGCGTACGGGGAGACCTCGGCGACCAGCTGGCCGGCGCCGTCCAGCTCGGTCCAGCCCAGCCAGGGGTCGGCGTGGGCCTGGAGGGCACGCTGCGAGATCACCGTGCGGTGGCCCTCGTGCTGGAAGTAGTCGCGGACGGCCGCGTCCGTGATGTGCCGGGAAACGGCCGGGGTCTGCGCCTGCTTGAGGTAGATCACCACATCGTTCTCCAGGGCGTCGCTGTTGCCCTCCAGCAGGATGTTGTACGAGGGCAGGCCCGCCGACCCGATGCCGATGCCGCGCCGGCCCACCACGTCCTTGACCCGGTAGGAGTCCGGCCGGGTCAGGCTCGACTCCGGCAGCGTCTCCAGATAGCCGTCGAACGCGGCCAGCACCTTGTACCGCGTGGCCGCGTCCAGGTCGATGGCCCCGCCGCCCTCGCTGAACCGGCGCTCGAAGTCGCGGATCTCGGTCATCGAGTCCAGCAGCGAGAACCGGGTCAGCGAGCGGGCGGTGCGCAGCGCGCCGAGCAGCGGCCCGGACGCCGTGTCCAGGGTGAACGGCGGCACCTCGTCGTTCTTGGCGCCCGTCGCCAGGGCGTGGACGCGCTCGCGGTAGGCCGCCGCGTAGATCCGGACCAGCTCGCCGATCTGGTCGTCGCCCAGGGCCTTCGCGTACCCCAGCAGGGCGACCGAGGCGGCGAAGCGCTTGAGGTCCCAGGTGAAGGGGCCCACGTACGCCTCGTCGAAGTCGTTCACGTTGAAGACGAGGCGGCCGTTGGCGTCCATGTAGGTGCCGAAGTTCTCCGCGTGCAGGTCGCCGTGGATCCAGACCCGGCCGGTGCGCTCGTCCAGGTACGGGCCGCCGTGCCGCTCGCGTTCCAGGTCGTCGTAGAACAGGCAGGCCGTACCCCGGTAGAACGCGAAGGCCGAGCCCGCCATCTTGCGGAACTTGACCCGGAAGGCGGCCGGGTCGGCGGCCAGCAGCGCACCGAAGGCGGTGTCGAAGACTTCGAGGATGCGCTCCCCGCGCCGCTCCGCACCGGTCTGCGTGTCCGACATCTCTGGGTGCCTCCTGGTAGCTGTCCTGGCGTGATGACGTGCATGACAAAAGGGACGGGCGGTCCCGCCCTTCCAACGCGCGACCGTATCGCGGAGTGCCCGCCGCCGCGCCCGCCGGAGACGTAGACTTCCACGCTGACCCCCCAGCCGCCCGAGACGTCCCACGTCCCGTCGTCCCCACGTCCCCCGGAGGAAAAGCGCCGTGACCAAGCCGCCCTTCACGCACCTTCACGTCCACACCCAGTACTCGCTGCTGGACGGTGCCGCGCGGCTCAAGGACATGTTCAACGCGTGCAACGACATGGGCATGACGCACATCGCCATGACGGACCACGGCAACCTGCACGGGGCGTACGACTTCTTCCACTCGGCGCAGAAGGCGAACGTGACGCCGATCATCGGCATCGAGGCGTATGTGGCGCCCGAGTCGCGCAAGCACAAGCGGAAGGTCCTGTGGGGGCAGCCGCACCAGAAGCGCGACGACATCTCCGGTTCGGGCGGTTACACGCACAAGACGATCTGGGCGGCCAACGCGAAGGGCCTGCACAACCTCTTCAAGCTGTCCTCCGACGCCTACGCCGAGGGCTGGCTCCAGAAGTGGCCCCGCATGGACAAGGAGACCATCGCCCAGTGGTCCGAGGGCCTGATCGCGTCCACCGGCTGCCCCTCCGGCGAGGTCCAGACCCGGCTGCGCCTCGGCCAGTTCGACGAGGCGGTCAAGGCGGCCTCCGACTACAAGGACATCTTCGGCGAGGGACGCTACTTCCTGGAGCTGATGGACCACGGCATCGAGATCGAGCGCCGGGTCCGCGACGGGCTCCTGGAGATCGGCCGGAAGCTCGGCATCCCGCCGCTCGTGACGAACGACTCGCACTACACGTACGCCTCCGAGGCGACCGCGCACGACGCCCTGCTGTGCATCCAGACCGGCAAGAACCTCTCCGACCCGGACCGCTTCCGCTTCGACGGCACCGGCTACTACCTCAAGACCACCGAGGAGATGTACGGCGTCGACTCCTCCGACGCCTGGCAGGAGGGGTGTGCCAACACCCTCCTGGTCGCCGAGCAGATCGACACCACCGGGATGTTCGAGAAGCGCGACCTGATGCCGAAGTTCGACATCCCCGAGGGCTACACGGAGATCACCTGGTTCCAGGAGGAGGTCCGGGTCGGGATGAACCGCCGTTTCCCGAACGGCATCCCGGAGGACCGGCAGAAGCAGGTCGAGTACGAGATGGACATCATCATCCAGATGGGGTTCCCGGGGTACTTCCTGGTCGTCGCCGACTTCATCATGTGGGCCAAGAACAACGGCATCGCGGTCGGCCCCGGCCGCGGCTCCGCGGCCGGTTCGATCGTCTCGTACGCGCTCGGCATCACCGACCTCGACCCGATCGAGCACGGGCTGATCTTCGAGCGCTTCCTCAACCCCGAGCGCGTCTCCATGCCCGACGTCGACATCGACTTCGACGAGCGCAGGCGCGTCGAGGTCATCCGCTACGTCACGGAGAAGTACGGCGCCGACAAGGTCGCCATGATCGGCACCTACGGCAAGATCAAGGCCAAGAACGCGATCAAGGACTCCGCCCGCGTCCTCGGCTACCCGTACGCCATGGGCGACCGGCTCACCAAGGCCATGCCCGCCGACGTCCTCGGCAAGGGCATCGACCTCAACGGCATCACCGACCCCAGCCACCCGCGCTACAGCGAGGCCGGCGAGATCCGGGGGATGTACGAGAACGAGCCGGACGTCAAGAAGGTCATCGACACCGCCAAGGGCGTCGAGGGCCTGGTCCGGCAGATGGGCGTGCACGCCGCGGGCGTCATCATGTCCAGCGAGCCGATCGTGGACCACGCCCCGATCTGGGTCCGGCACACCGACGGCGTCACCATCACGCAGTGGGACTACCCGCAGTGCGAGTCGCTCGGCCTGCTGAAGATGGACTTCCTGGGCCTGCGCAACCTGACGATCATGGACGACGCCATCAAGATGGTGAAGTCCAACAAGGGCATCGACCTGGAGATGCTCTCGCTCCCGCTCGACGACCCGAAGACCTTCGAACTGCTCTGCCGCGGCGACACGCTCGGCGTCTTCCAGTTCGACGGCGGGCCGATGCGCTCCCTGCTGCGCCAGATGCAGCCCGACAACTTCGAGGACATTTCCGCCGTCTCGGCCCTCTACCGGCCGGGCCCGATGGGCATGAACTCGCACACGAACTACGCCGAGCGCAAGAACGGCCGCCAGGAGATCACCCCGATCCACCCGGAGCTGGAGGAGCCCCTCAAGGACGTCCTCGGCCTCACCTACGGCCTGATCGTGTACCAGGAGCAGGTGCAGAAGGCCGCCCAGATCGTCGCCGGGTACTCGCTCGGCGAGGCCGACATCCTGCGCCGCGTGATGGGCAAGAAGAAGCCCGAGGAGCTGGCGAAGAACTTCGTGCTCTTCGAGGCCGGCGCCAAGGAGAAGGGCTTCTCGGACGCGGCGATCAAGGCGCTGTGGGACGTGCTGGTCCCGTTCGCCGGGTACGCGTTCAACAAGGCGCACTCCTCCGCGTACGGGCTGGTCACCTACTGGACCGCGTACCTCAAGGCGAACTACCCCGCCGAGTACATGGCCGCCCTGCTGACCTCGGTCAAGGACGACAAGGACAAGTCGGCGATCTACCTCAACGAGTGCCGCCGCATGGGCATCAAGGTGCTCCCGCCGAACGTCAACGAGTCGGAGTCCAACTTCGCCGCCCAGGGCGACGACGTCATCCTGTTCGGGCTGACGGCCGTGCGCAACGTCGGCCAGAACGTCGTGGACTCGATCATCCGGTGCCGCAAGACGAAGGGGAAGTACAGCTCCTTCCCCGACTTCCTGGACAAGGTCGAGGCGGTCGTCTGCAACAAGCGGACCGTGGAGTCCCTCATCAAGGCCGGCGCCTTCGACGAGATGGGCCACACCCGCAAGGGGCTCGTCGCCCACCACGAACCCATGATCGACAACGTGGTGCAGGTCAAGCGCAAGGAGGCCGAGGGCCAGTTCGACCTCTTCGGCGGCGGCGACGAGGAGAGCGACGAGCCGGGCTTCGGGCTCGACGTGGAGTTCTCCGACATCGAGTGGGAGAAGTCCTATCTGCTGGCCCAGGAGCGCGAGATGCTCGGGCTGTACGTCTCCGACCACCCGCTCTTCGGCATCGAGCACGTGCTGAGCGACAAGTCGGACGCCGCGATCTCGCAGCTGACCGGCGGCGAGCACAGCGACGGCGCGATCGTCACCATCGGCGGCATCATCTCCGGCCTCCAGCGCAAGATGACCAAGCAGGGCAACGCCTGGGCCATCGCCACCGTGGAGGACCTGGCCGGTTCCATCGAGTGCATGTTCTTCCCCGCCACCTACCAGCTGGTCTCCACCCAGCTCGTCGAGGACACCGTCGTCTTCGTCAAGGGGCGCCTGGACAAGCGCGAGGACGTGCCGCGCCTGGTCGCGATGGAGATGCAGGTCCCCGACCTGTCCTCGGCCGGGACCAACGCGCCGGTCGTGCTGACCATTCCCACCGTCCGGGTCACCCCGCCCATGGTCAGCCGGCTCGGCGAGGTGCTGAACAGCCACCGGGGCGACACCGAGGTACGCATCAGGCTCCAGGGCCCCCGCAAGACCACGGTGCTGCGGCTCGACCGGCACCGGGTCAAGCCCGACCCGGCGCTCTTCGGCGACCTGAAGGTGCTGCTCGGCCCCTCCTGCCTGGCCGGCTGAGCAGCGGCGCACGGAAGGGGCGGCTCCGCCGAAGCGGGGCCGCCCCTTCCGGTCTGCCGGCCGATGGCCGTACCGGAGAAGTCCCGGTCAGTTGTGGCCGAAGCGCCGCTGATGCTTGCGCGCAACATCGGCAGGGCTGCCCTGGGCCTGCGCCTGGGACTGGCTCTGCGACTCGAAAGCCGTCGAGCGCGCCTCCTGGGTGCCGCGCTCCGCCTGCGAAGCGCGCTCCTGATGGCTGCCCTGCTTGCGGTTCTTGTTCTTGGCCATGGTGTTCCTCCTGTAAGGACTCTCGGGGCCAGGACCACCGTCAGATTCACATAATCGGATAAACATCGCATGTCGGATCATTACCGTGCGTAGTGAGGGGGTATGATGCGCGCTTTTCGCGATCCGCCACGCCGATGATCCAGTTCCGGCCGTCAACCCCGTCGCGGTCGGGCAGACTCGAAGGAACCCTGGGAAAACCCGAACCCGAGTGCCTGGAAGAGGGTGGAACGCGTGGACCGTTGCGTCGTCCTGGTGGACGCCGGCTATCTGCTGGGCGCAGCCGCGAGCCTGCTGGCGGGAGAACCCGCCCGGTCCCGCATCACCGTCGACCACGCGGCCCTGATCCAGCAGCTGCGCGAACGCGCCGAGGCCGACACCGCACAGCCCCTGCTGCGGATCTACTGGTTCGACGGCGCGCCCGACCGCGTCCCGCAGCCCGAACACCGCAGACTGCGCGTCATGCCGCGGGTCACGGTCCGCCTCGGCGCCCTCACCCGCAGCGACGGGCGCTGGGCGCAGAAGGGCGTCGACGCCGCGATGCACGCCGAACTCACCGAACTCGCCCGCAACCGCGCCTGCTCCGACGTGGTCCTGGTGACCGGCGACGGCGATCTGCTCCCCGGCCTGATGTCCGCCAAGGAACACGGCGTCGCCGTCCACCTCTGGGCCGTCCAGGCCGCCGACGGCGACTACAACCAGTCCGAGGACCTGGTCGCCGAGGCCGACGAGCGCCGCGTCCTGGACCGCGCCTGGATCACCCAGGCCGTCCGGGCCAAGGAGACCGGCGGCCCCTGCGCCCCGCCGCCCGTCCCGCGCCCCGAGATCGCCGCCATCCTCTCCGCCCCGCTGCCCGAGTCGGCCCTCGCCGCCTCCGCCGAGCGCGCCTCCCGCGCCGCCGAGCGGACCGGGACCGCGGGCACCGGCGAGGAGGCGGCCCCCCGGCCCGGCGAGAGCGCCGCCCCGGCCGCGCACGGCCCCGCCGCCAAGGGCGTGCCCACCCCCAAGGACCTGGCCGGCACCCTGCGCGGCCCGCTGGGACAGCCCGAGCGCCAGCCGGCACCGCAGCCCGCGGCGACCCTGCGCTGGTCCTCCGACCGGGGCTGGGTGGAGCGCGGCGGCCCCCTCGGCGAACCCGCCGAGACCGCGTCCCTGCCGACGCTCGCCCAGCTCACCAGCGCCGAACAGCGCTGGGCCGACCGCGAGGAGGACATCACCACGGTCGGCGGCGACCCCTACGAGGTGGGGCAGGTCTTCGCCCGGCGCTGGATGGAGCGGCTCCCGGAGACCGGTCACCTGCCCCGGCTGTCCTCCCTCTACCCGCGCATCCCGCACCGCATCGACGGCGAACTCCTGCGGTACGCGGCGCGCTTCGGCCTCCTCGCCCACAAGGACGACCAGATCGACGAGCACGACCGGTACGCGATCCGGGCGGGCTTCTGGCGCGAGATCGACGTGACGACGGCGGCCGACCACCCCCCGGCCGCCGAGCGGGCGGCCGAGAAGGCGGAGAAAGCCGGTAAATCCGGGCCCGCCGGAGACTGAGACCGATTCGGCCGGGGTTCGCTCAACCCGCCGGGCGTTCGCCGCGTCGGTGTCCGATCGGTGCGGCCCCGTGCGTAATGCCGGTTCCCGGACCCCGTACCCTCGTACCTCGTGAGTACGGGGACAGTGCAGGCGCCGACGGCGAGCGGGACCGTGTGCGCGGTGCGCGATCTGGTGAAGACCTACCCCCCGGCACGGGGCCGCCGCGGCGCCCCCGCGACCCCGGAGGTACGCGCCACCGACGGCATCAGCCTCGACGTCCGGCGCGGTGAGATCTTCGGACTGCTCGGGCCCAACGGAGCCGGCAAGTCCACCCTCGTACGCCAGCTCACCGGCCTGATGCGGCCCGACTCCGGCAGCGTGCACATGCTGGGCCACGACCTCGTGCGCCACCCCGAACGGGCCTCCCGGCTGATCGGCTACCTCGGGCAGGAGTCCACCGCCCTCGACGAGCTGACCGTCGCCCTGGCCGCCGAGACCACCGGACGGCTGCGCGGCCTGCCCGCGCGCGAGGCCCGCGCCGAGCGCGACGCCGTCCTGGACGAACTCGGCCTCGCCGACCTCGCCGGGCGGCCCCTGAAGAAGCTCTCCGGCGGCCAGCGCCGCCTCGCCTGCTTCGCCGCCGCGCTCGTCGGGGAGCGCCCGGTCCTCGTCCTGGACGAGCCGACGACCGGCATGGACCCGGTCGCCCGGCGCGCCGTCTGGGCCGCCGTGGACCGCAGGCGCGCCGAGCGCGGCGCCACGGTCCTGCTCGTCACCCACAACGTCATCGAGGCCGAGACCGTCCTGGACCGGGTCGCCGTCATCGAACGCGGCAAGGTCATCGCCTGCGACACCCCGGCCGGGCTCAAGGAGCGCGTCGCCGGTGAGATCCGGGTCGAGCTGGTCTGGCGCGAACGCGCCCCGCTGGAGGTCCCCGAGGTCGCGGCCCTGCGCGCCGTCGCCCAGGAGTCCGGGCGGCGCTGGGCGCTGCGGCTGGCGCCCGACGAGGCGCGGGCGGCGGTCGCCGCGGTGACCGGGGGCGCGGCCTTCGCCGCCCTCGACGACTTCAGCCTGGCGACGCCGAGCCTGGAGGACGTCTATCTCGCGCTCGGCGGCGGCGCGACCAAGGGACTGGTGAAGGCATGAGCGGAATCGGCACGGTGTCCGGGGCGGCGGCGCTCGCCCCGAGGGCCCGGCTGTTCCCCTCCCTCGCGGCCGTCTACCGGGCCCAGCTCTCCCGCGCCCGGGTGGCCCGCATCCCACTGCTGTTCGTGGCGACCTTCCAGTCCATCGGCATCATGGTCCTGATGCGCGGGGTGGTGGACGGCGGCTCCGAGGCGCGGGCCGTCGTCGCCGGCTCCAGCGTCCTGGTCGTCGCCTTCGTCGCGCTCAACCTCCTCGCCCAGTACTTCGGGCAGCTGCGGGCCGGCGGCGGGCTCGACCACTACGCCACGCTGCCCGTGCCGCCCGCCGCCGTGGTGCTCGGCGCGGCCGGGGCGTACGCCTCCTTCACCGTGCCCGGCACCGTGGTCACGGCGGTGACCGGCAGCGTGCTGTTCGGGCTGCCGATGGCCCATCTGTGGGTGCTCGTCGCCGTCATCCCGCTCTCCGGCGCCGCCCTGTCCGGGCTCGGCGCCGCGCTCGGGCTGCTCGCCCCGCGCCAGGAACTGGCCACCCTGCTCGGCCAGCTCGGCATGTCCGCCGCGCTGCTGCTGGGCGTCCTGCCGGCCGACCGGCTGCCGGGGCCGGTGGGCTGGGCGCGCGACCTGCTGCCCTCCACCTACGGGGTCGAGGCGCTGGCCCGGTCCTTCGACAGCCACCCCGACTGGGCGGTCGTCGCCCTCGACCTGGCGGTCTGCGCCGTCGTCGGCGTCGTCTCGCTCGCCGTGGCGACCTGGGCGTACCGCAGGGCGGCGGTCCGGTGAGGCGCGGCCCACGGGCGCCTGGCACGATGGCACGGTGACCTCACCCCTTACGCCACCGCACCGGCCCTCGCCCGACCAATACCAGCACTGGCAGGAGCTGGCCGCCGCGAACGGTGGACAGCACTACGGTTCGACGTGGGCCCCTCCCGTGCGGGAGACCGACCCGGAGGAAGTGCGCCAGGAGCTGCGCAAGGCCGGTGTCGTCGCGGCCGCCGTGACGGTCTCCGGCGTGCTGCTGGGGCTGCTGTGGCTGTGGCTGGCGCCCCGGGTGCCGCTGATCTCCGACGGCACGGCCGTCTTCCTGAACAACAGCGAGGGCGAGGAGTCGATCGGCGCCGACGGAACGTTTGCCCTGCTCGGGCTGGCGTTCGGGGCGGTCGCGGCGGGGCTGGCCTTCTGGTACGAGCGGCGCGGCGGGATCTGGCTGACGGCGGGCCTCGCGCTCGGCAGCGTGCTCGGTTCGCTGCTGGCCTGGCAGGTCGGTACGCGGCTGGGCCCCACCGACGACGTCGTCGCGCACGCGCGGGAGGTCGGCAAGGGGGTGGTGTTCGACGCGCCGCTGGAGCTGCACGCCAAGGGGATGCTGCTGGCCTGGGCGCTGGGGGCGATGGTGGTGTACCTGTTGCTGGCCGCGGCGTGGGGGCCGCGGGAGTTCGAGGGGGAGTGGGCGTCGTACGGCGGGTGGGGGCCGGATGCGGCCCCGGCGCCCGCCGCGCCTCCGGCTGCGCCCTCCGCGCCGTCGCCGGGTGACAAGGCGTAGGGCGCTGCGCGCGGCTTCTTCCCCACCCCGCCCCCTTCCCGAAACCGGGGCGCTGCCCCGGAACCCCGCTCCTCAAGCGCCGGAGGGGCTGAAGTGCGGCAAGGGCTGATAGCGCGGCCGGGCGTCAGGTGCGGGCGATGTCTGCGAAGGTCGCGGCCGTCAGCGTCGCCAGGTCGTCCGGGGCGAGTTCCACCTCCAGGCCCCGGCGGCCCGCCGACACGCAGATCGTGGCGTGGGCGCGGGCCGAGGCGTCCAGGACGGTGGGGAGGCGCTTGCGCTGGCCCAGCGGGGAGATGCCGCCCCGGACGTAGCCCGTGGTGCGTTCCGCCGCGGCCGGGTCCGCCATCGTGGCGCGCTTGCCGCCGGCCGCCGAGGCCAGCGCCTTGAGGTCCAGGGAGCCGGCGACCGGGACGACCGCGACCGTCAGCCGGCCGTCCACGTCGGCCACCAGGGTCTTGAAGACACGCTCCGGCGGGACGCCCAGCGCCCGGGACGCCTCCTCGCCGTAGGACGGCGCCGCCGGATCGTGCTCGTAGGCGTGCACGGTGAACGCCGTGCCCGCCGCGGTGAGCGCGACCGTGGCGGGGGTGCCGCCGGACTGGGCCTGCTTCTTCTGCTTCTTCGCCACGGGCGGGCTCTCTCCGGGTCGCGGTCAGTTGGGGTGCGTCGGGGCGACCGTCAGGTCCACCGCCGGGAGCGACGGCAGATGCCGGATCACCGCGGTCTCCGAGCGCAGCAGCCGCAGTTCCTCGCGGAGCCGGGTCGCGGTGTCCGGGGCCTGGAGGAGGCGCTGTTTGGCGGGGATGTCCAGGACCACCGTGGAGGCGACCAGGTAGGAGACGACCGACGGGTCGTCCGGCAGGTCCGCCCCCGTGGTCAGCGTGCGCTCGCTCGCACCGGCCAGCCGCTTCTGGTAGCCGCGGAAGGCCCGCAGGACGCCCTCCGCGAGGGGGCCCGCCTCGTCGCCCGGGTCCTCCTGGAGCTCCTCCACCTCGGCCACGAGGAACGGGCCGCTCGCGTCCACGGACAGCAGCCGCACCCGGGTCGTACCGGTGGCCAGCACCTCGAAGCTGCCGTCCGCGCGCTCCCGCACGGTCGCCGCGTCGGCGACGCAGCCCACCCGGTGCAGGGCCTGCAGGGGGTCCGGGCCGAAGCCGTCCGCCGGGCCGCGCTCGACGGGCGCGCGCACCGCCTCCGGCATGCCCAGCCCGGTCACGGCGGTCTCCCGGCCGTCCCGGATGGCGACCACGGCGAACCGGCGCGGTTCGTCCTCGTCGAGGGTGAGGAGCTCGCGCATCATGGCGCGATATCGCTCCTCGAAGACGTTCAGGGGCAGCACGAGGCCAGGGAACAGCACCGCGTTCAGCGGGAACAGGGGCAGGCGAGCGGTGGTCACAGCGGTCAAGCGTAATGGCCGCGCGCCCGTCCCCGTCCGGCACCGTGGCGCAGAGGCGTCGCCGAGGCCACCCGCAGCCGTGCGCTCTCCCGCGCGTCCAGGAACCGGCGCAGCGGATCGCCGGACACCGACGCCCACGGGAACGACGCCGCGTGCGGCCCGATCCGGCGGAACTGCTCCAGCGCCTCGCCCCACCGGCCCCGCACCACCAGGACGTACGCGAGCAGGTTGCGGACCTCGGCCGGCCACGGGTCGCCGGGGGCGAACGAGGCCGACAGGGAGATCGCCAGGTCCGCCGCCGAGTCGATCCGCTCCACCTGCACCGAGGACGAACGGGTGCCCGCCCCCTCGGAGATCATCGCGAACGCGGCCCGCAGCGGCAGCGCCCGCACCAGCGAGCCGGCCGCCGAGTCGTGGGCGGCCCGCTCGGCGAAGTCGAAGCACTCGCGGTGCGAGCCGTACCAGGCGGCCGACAGGTACTGGAGGGCGGCGACATGGCAGCCGTAGTGGTGCGTCGAGCGCCGCAGGGCCTGCTCCCACAGCGCCTCGAAGGTGGTGTGCGTGGCCTGGGTGCCCCGCGCGTGGTCCAGCGCGAGGCGCCAGGGCACCGGGTCGCGGGGGTCGCCGGCTGCGGCGGCCGTGATCAGCGGGCCCACCTCGCGCAGCTGCTCCGCGCGGGCCGGCGACTCCCAGGCGTGGTCGACGGCGAGCTGCGCCTTGACGAGCAGGGCGTCGGGGTCGCGCGGGGCGGCGGTCAGCCACTCCGCGAGCCAGCCGCCCCGGTTGCGGGCGAAGACGACGAGCCGCCGCAGATAGCGGTCCCGGCGCTCCCACTCGGCCCCTTCCCTGGTGGCCGCGAGGAGTTTCGCGGCCGGTCCGTACTCCCCGGCGGCGGCGGCCACCAGCGCGGGGGAGAGCCATTCGTCGGGGGCGTCGAGCAGCACCGTGTGATCGGCGGACAGCCCGGTGGAGAGCACCGGGGAGTGCCGGATCACGCGCGCGGTTCGGAGCAGGGCGCTGAGGAAAGGCATGGTGCAGACCATTGAAAGCGCAGGTGGGAGCCGCGCCAAGGGGAGTGCTGTGAAGTTTTGGTGCTGAGTGGACGCACTGTCGGGGCCACGGTCAAGGAGAAGTAAAGGAACGCGCGGATTGTGGCTGATTCTCTACGGTCATGGGCAGAAGGCCCGTGATCTGTCCCGGCGGAGCCGGGCCCCGGACGGCCCGCCGTACCGGGGCGGTCCCGGTACGCGTCGGACCGGCCGGTTCAGCCGCGGCGCAGCAGCCGGGAGGCGCCCGCCGCGACCGTGGTGGCCAGTATCCAACCCAGCAGGATCAGCGCGGCGGCCATCCACTGCCAGCCGCCCTCCATCCGCCAGTAGCCGTCCTGGCCGAGGTCGATCACCGGGATGAGCAGATCCAGCGCGTACAGCGCCGCGTTCCACCGGGGATGCTCGTCGCCCTTGATCGCGGCCGGGTCGTACCGCGAGAACGCCAGCGTGCCCGCCGCCCACAGCACCGCCATCCACACCGCGGCCCGCCCCGGCCGGTAGCCGTACGCCACCGTCCAGTCCTGGAGGTAGCCCCAGAGCTTCCCGGCCGGCGGCAGGGTCTCCCGGCGGCGGCGCTGCTTGGCGAGCAGCACCTCCCGCGCGTCCGCGTCCTCGCCGCTGTTGCGGAGCACCGCCGCCAGCCGCTCGTACGGCTCCGGCACGTACTCCGGGGTCGCCGCCGCCACCCACTCCAGGCGCCGGGACAGCGGGAAGTGCCCGTACGGGACGAGGTTCTCGTACACGAACCCGCCCATCGCCAGACCGCCGGGGCCCGGCCAGCTCGTCGAGACGTCGATCAGCGTGACCACCTTCGCCCCGTTGAGCACCACCCGGCCGTGCACCGGGCGCTCGGGGTCGAACCGCAGCTCCGGCGTCACCGTCCGGCGCAGCGACAGCTCCTCGTGCGCGTCGAGCACGAACACCGCCTTGTGCAGGTCCACCGCGTCCCCGAACCTGCCGTCGTCCAGCCGCACCCCGCCCCGGCAACGGAACACCTGCGAACGGGTGCCGCGGGCCGGGGTCGGCGAGGTCGCGATGCCGTACGGGGGAGTGGTGCCCTGGAAGCCCGTGTCCAGGCTGACCCACGCCTCGCTCATGTACAGCGTCCGCTCGACGCTGAGCTGCGGCGCGTTCAGCGCGCGGCGGCCCCGCACCGCGCGCAGCCGGCTGCCGCGCAGGCTCAGCGAACCGCCCACCTTCGCGCCGCGCAGACTCAACTCCCCGAGCATGTCCACCATCTCGGCCTGGAGGTCCTGGGCGACCGTGAGCCCGTCCCCGAGCAGCGCCCGCCCCTGCCGGTCCGGACCCACCTCGATCTGGCTGACCAGCAGGTCCGTGCCGATCTGGGCGTCCGTGAGCCGGATGCCGCGCTCCACCCGGCAGCGCGGCAGATGCAGATCGCCCTCCGTGCGCAGCCGGGCCGCCTCCAGGCGGGGCACCGCGCACCCCACCAGCCGCAGCGTCGTGAAGTGGCACTCGGGGAACGCCACCTCCTCGTCGAACCGGCAGCCCGTCAGCTCCACATAGGGATCGACGCGCCCGCCCGCCAGGTCCAGCTTTCCCGTGATCCGTACGCCCCAGAGCTTGAGCGCCGTCACCCGGCCGGGACGGGCCGCCGGGCCGCTCAGCAGGAGCCGGGCGACCATCCGGGCCGCCACACTGCGTTCGGGGCCCCACTCGTGCGGGGCGAAGGGATCGTCCAGGACCCGGTCGCGGGTCCGTAGGTCGTAGGTCGTGCCGTTCCGGAAGGACTGCCACATGCCCAGCTCCGCCGCGCTGAGGCCGTCCGGGAGATCCTCGTCGTGCAGCTCCGTCACCGGTGCCCCTTTCGTTCGGAGGCGTGATCCCGTTATTCCCTCTGAGTGACCGGATGAACGCATATAGTCAGCCGTCACAGCGGCGGCATGTATCAGCCAGTGATACGGCCGTCCGGTCGTGCGCGGCGGTCTGCGAGAATTGCGGTGTGATCTCTCGAATCGATCTGCGCGGCGATGCCCTCCCCGAGGGCGGCGCCCTGCGCGACCTGCTGCCCCGTGCCGAGTTCGACGTGGAAGCCGCCCTGGAGACGGTGCGGCCCATCTGCGAGGACGTACGCCATCGTGGCTCGGCGGCAGTGATCGACTGGGGAGAGAAGCTCGACGGCGTCCGGATCGAGTCGGTCCGGGTGCCCGCCGCGGCCCTCGCCCGCGCGCTGGAGGAGCTCGATCCGGCCGTTCGCGCCGCCCTGGAGGAGTCGGTCCGCCGCGCCCGCCTCGTCCACCGCGCCCAGCGCCGCGCCCCGCACACCACCCAGGTCGTCCCCGGCGGCACCGTCACCGAGAAGTGGGTGCCCGTCGACCGCGTCGGCCTCTACGTACCGGGCGGCCGCGCGGTCTACCCGTCCTCCGTCGTGATGAACGTCGTCCCGGCCCAGGAGGCGGGCGTGCCCGGCCTCGCCGTCGCCTCGCCGCCGCAGCGCGCCTTCGGCGGACTGCCGCACCCCACGATCCTGGCCGCCTGCGCCCTGCTCGGCGTCGACGAGGTGTACGCCGCCGGCGGCGCCCAGGCCGTCGCCATGTTCGCCTACGGCACCGAGGACTGCCTGCCCGTCGACCTGGTCACCGGCCCCGGCAACATCTACGTCGCCGCCGCCAAGCGCCTCCTCAAGGGCCGCATCGGCATCGACGCCGAGGCCGGCCCCACCGAGATCGCCGTCCTCGCCGACGCCACCGCCGACCCGGTGCACGTCGCCGCCGACCTGATCAGCCAGGCCGAGCACGACCCGATGGCCGCCGCCGTGCTGGTCACCGACTCCGAGGAGCTGGCCGCCGCCACCGAGGCCGAACTCGTCACCCAGGTCGCCGCGACCAAGCACGTCCAGGAGCGCATCGAACCCGCGCTGACCGGCCGGCAGTCCGCGATCGTCCTGGTCAACGACCTGGAGGACGGCCTCACCGTCGTCAACGCGTACGCCGCCGAACACCTGGAGATCCAGACCGCCGACGCCGCCGCCGTCGCCGACCGGGTCCGCAACGCCGGAGCGGTCTTCGTCGGCCCCTGGTCGCCCGTCTCCCTCGGCGACTACTGCGCCGGCTCCAACCACGTACTGCCCACCGGCGGCTGCGCCTGCCACTCCTCGGGCCTGTCCGTGCAGTCCTTCCTGCGCGGCATCCACATCGTCGACTACACGCGCGACGCGCTCGCCGAGGTCACCCACCACGTGGTCACCCTCGCCGAGGCGGAGGACCTCCCCGCCCACGGCGCCGCGCTCAAGGCCAGGTTCGGCTGGAAGGTTCCCCAGCAGTGACGCACAGCAACGCCGGCGGCCCCACCGCCAACCCGTGGGACGCCCTCCCCCTCCGCGACGAACTGCGCGGCCAGTCCCCGTACGGCGCGCCGCAACTCGACGTCCCCGTACGCCTCAACACCAACGAGAACCCCTACCCGCTGCCCGACGCCCTCGTCGACCGCATCGCCGAACGGGTCCGCGAGGCCGCCCGCGACCTCAACCGCTACCCCGACCGCGACGCCGTCGAACTGCGCACCGAGCTGGCCCGCTACCTCACCCGCACCGCCGGACACCGGGTGGAAGCCGCCAACGTCTGGGCCGCCAACGGCTCCAACGAGGTCCTCCAGCAGCTGCTGCAGACCTTCGGCGGGCCCGGCCGCACCGCGATCGGCTTCGAGCCCTCCTACTCCATGCACGCCCTCATCGCGCGCGGCACCGGCACCGGCTGGATCTCCGGGCCGCGCAACGAGGACTTCACCATCGACGTGGACGCCGCCCGCGCCGCCATCGCCGAGCGCCGCCCCGACGTCGTCTTCATCACCTCCCCCAACAACCCCACCGGCACCGCCGTGGACGCCGACACCGTCCTCGCGCTGTACGAGGCCGCCCAGGCCGCGAAGCCGTCGATGGTCGTCGTGGACGAGGCGTACGGCGAATTCAGCCACCACCCCTCGCTGCTCCCGCTGATCGAGGGCCGCCCCCACCTGGTGCTGTCGCGCACCATGTCCAAGGCGTTCGGCGCCGCCGGGCTGCGCCTGGGCTATCTGGCCGCCGACCCGGCCGTGGTCGACGCCGTCCAGCTGGTCCGGCTCCCGTACCACCTCTCCTCCGTCACCCAGGCCACCGCGCTCGCCGCCCTGGAGCACACCGACACGCTCCTCGGATACGTCGCGCAGCTCAAGAGCGAGCGCGACCGGATCGTCACCGAGCTGCGCGCCCTCGGCTTCGACGTCACCGAATCGGACGCCAACTTCGTCCAGTTCGGCCGCTTCGACGACAGCCACACCGCCTGGCGGCGGATTCTCGACCGGGGCGTCCTGGTCCGGGACAACGGCGTACCGGGATGGCTGCGGGTCTCCGCGGGAACCCCGGCAGAGAACGACGCGTTCCTCGATGCGGTGCGCGTACTGAAGAAGGAGCACGACGCATGACTCGCGAGGCCCGCACAGGACGAGTGGAGCGGACCACCAAGGAGACCTCCGTGCTCGTCGAGATCAACCTCGACGGCACCGGGAAGGTCGACGTCTCGACCGGGGTCGGCTTCTACGACCACATGCTCGACCAGCTCGGCCGGCACGGGCTGTTCGACCTCACCGTCAAGACCGACGGCGACCTGCACATCGACTCGCACCACACCATCGAGGACACCGCCCTCGCGCTGGGCGCCGCCTTCAAGCAGGCGCTCGGCGACAAGGTCGGCATCTACCGCTTCGGCAACTGCACCGTCCCGCTGGACGAGTCGCTCGCCCAGGTCACCGTGGACCTCTCCGGCCGCCCCTACCTGGTGCACACCGAGCCCGAGAACATGGCGCCGATGATCGGCGCCTACGACACCACGATGACCCGGCACATCCTGGAGTCCTTCGTCGCGCAGGCGCAGATCGCCCTGCACGTCCACGTCCCCTACGGACGCAACGCGCACCACATCGTGGAGTGCCAGTTCAAGGCGCTCGCCCGCGCCCTGCGCTACGCCAGTGAGCGCGACCCGCGCGCGGCCGGCATCCTCCCCTCCACGAAGGGCGCCCTGTGACCGGCCTGAGCACCATCCTGATCGTCGTCGGCCTGTTCCTGGCCGGCGGGGTCTACTCCTTCTCCAAGCAGGGCATGCCCAAGGGCGTCATCGTGCTGCTCTCCCTCGCCTCCGTGATGTGCCTGGTGGCGGGCGTCCTGCGTATCCAAGGCATCTGGGACTAGGAAGCGGCGAGAACGACACGTGGATACGAAGAAGAAGGTCGTCGTCTTCGACTACGGCTTCGGCAACGTCCGCTCCGCCGAACGCGCCCTCGCCCACGTCGGCGCGGACGTCGAGATCACCCGCGACTTCGACACGGCGATGAACGCCGACGGGCTGCTGGTGCCCGGCGTCGGCGCGTTCTCGGCGTGCATGGCGGGCCTGAAGAAGGCCCGCGGCGAGTGGATCATCGGCCGCAGGCTGGCCGGCGGACGCCCCGTCATGGGCATCTGCGTCGGCATGCAGATCCTGTTCGAGCGCGGCATCGAGCACGGCGTGGAGACCGAAGGACTCGACGAGTGGCCCGGCACCGTCGGCCCGCTGAAGGCCGACGTCGTCCCGCACATGGGCTGGAACACCGTCGAAGCCCCCGAGGACTCCCAGCTGTTCGCCGGACTCGGCCCCGAGGCCCGGTACTACTTCGTGCACTCCTACGCGGCGCACGACTGGAACCTCGAAGTCACCAACGCCAAGATCCGTGCCCCCGGGGTCACCTGGGCCACGCACGGCGAACGGTTCGTGGCCGCCGTGGAGAACGGCGCGCTGTGGGCCACCCAGTTCCACCCCGAGAAGTCCGGCGATGCCGGCGCCCAGCTGCTGACCAACTGGATCGAGACGCTGTAATGCCGAAGCTTGAACTGCTCCCCGCCGTAGACGTCCGCGACGGCCAGGCGGTCCGCCTGGTGCACGGCGAGTCCGGCTCCGAGACCTCCTACGGCTCCCCGCTGGAGGCCGCGCTCGCCTGGCAGCGGGCCGGCGCCGAGTGGCTGCACCTGGTCGACCTGGACGCCGCCTTCGGCACCGGGGACAACCGCACCCTCATCGCCGAGGTGGCCGGCGCCATGGACATCAAGGTCGAGCTGTCCGGCGGCATCCGCGACGACGCCTCGCTGGCCGCCGCCCTCGCCACCGGCTGCCGCCGGGTCAACCTCGGCACCGCGGCCCTGGAGACCCCGGAGTGGGTCGCCAAGGTCATCGCCGAGCACGGCGACAAGATCGCCGTCGGCCTCGACGTACGCGGCACCACACTGCGCGGCCGCGGCTGGACCCGCGACGGCGGCGACCTCTACGAGACGCTGGCCCGCCTCGACTCCGAGGGCTGCGCCCGCTACGTCGTCACCGACATCGCCAAGGACGGCACCCTCCAGGGCCCCAACCTGGAACTCCTGAAGAACGTCTGCGCCGCCACCGACAAGCCCGTCGTCGCCTCCGGCGGCGTCTCCTCGCTGGACGACCTGCGGGCCATCGCCTCGCTCGTCCTGGCGGGCGTCGAGGGCGCCATCGTCGGCAAGGCCCTGTACGCGAAGGCGTTCACCCTCGAAGAGGCGCTGGAGGCGGTCTCCGCATGACCGGACCCGCATCCGTGCGCCGGGTCTCCTCCGGCGCCCCCTGGGAGGAGAAGTTCGGCTACTCCCGCGCCGTCCGGCTCCCCGATGGCCTGGTCCTGGTCTCCGGCTGCACCTCCGTGGTGGACGGCGAGATCGCCGCGGGCGGCCCGTACGAGCAGACCGTCAACGCCTTCGAGGTCGCGTTCCGGGCCCTGGCGGAACTGGGCCTGGGCCGCGAGGACGTCGTCCGCACCCGGATGTACGTCATGCACGCCCGCGACACGGACGAGGTCGGCCGCGCCCACAAGGAGCTGTTCGACGCCGTCCGCCCCGCCGCGACCATGGTCGTCGTCTCCGGCTTCGTCGACCCGAGCCTGGTCGTCGAGGTCGAGGTCGAGGCCTACCGGGCGGAGGAGCGATGACCCTCGCGGTACGCGTCATCCCCTGCCTCGACGTGGACAACGGCCGGGTCGTCAAGGGCGTCAACTTCAAGAACCTGCGGGACGCGGGCGACCCCGTCGAGATGGCCAAGCTGTACGACGCCGAGGGCGCCGACGAGCTGACCTTCCTGGACATCACCGCCTCCAGCGGCGACCGCGAGACCACCTACGACGTGGTGCGCCGCACCGCCGAGCAGGTGTTCATCCCGCTCACCGTGGGCGGCGGCGTCCGCACCCCGCAGGACGTCGACAAGCTGCTGCGGGCCGGCGCGGACAAGGTCGGCGTCAACACCGCGGCCATCGCCCGCCCCGAGCTGATCCGGGAGATCGCCGAGCGGTTCGGCCGCCAGGTCCTGGTCCTCTCGGTGGACGCCCGGCGCACCCCCGAAGGCACCTTCGAGGTCACCACGCACGGCGGCCGCCGGGGCACCGGCATCGACGCCGTCGAGTGGGCGCACCGGGCCGCCGAACTGGGCGCGGGCGAGATCCTGCTCAACTCGATGGACGCCGACGGCACGAAGGACGGCTACGACACCGAGATGATCGCCGCCGTCCGCGAGCACGTCCGGGTGCCCGTCATCGCCTCCGGCGGCGCGGGCCGGCTCGCCGACTTCGCGCCCGCCGTGGACGCCGGAGCCGACGCCGTCCTGGCCGCGTCCGTCTTCCACTTCGGCGATCTGCGCATCTCCGAGGTCAAGGGCGCGCTCGCGGAAGCCGGACACCCGGTGCGCTGACCGGCCCTTCGTACGCGTGCACCACCGCGGGGCGCCCTCCACCGGGAGGGCGCCCCGCGGCATGCCCGCCCGGCCGGGGCGGGCGCGTGCACCGGCTACATGCCCAGCTTCGCCGTCGTCATCCGGCCGATCGCGTCCGGCTCGCCCTCCAGCTCCACCCGCGCCGCCTCCTGCCGCCCGAACGCGAACAGCAGCAGCTCGCCCGGCTCACCGGTCACCGTCACCACCGGCGCCCCCCGGTGCGCCACCGCGGTCTGCCCGTCCGGGCGGCGCAGCACCAGCCCCACGGGCGCCTTCCGGCCCAGCATCCGCGCCGCCTTCTCCGTACGCGACCACAGCACATCCGAGAAGACCGGGTCCAGCTCGCGGGGCGACCAGTCCGGCTGCGCCCGGCGCACGTCCTCCGCGTGCACATAGAACTCCACCGTGTTCGCCGCCTCGTCCACCTGCTTCAGGCCGAACGGCGACATCCGGGGCGGGCCCGTACGGATGAGCTGGATCAGCTCCTCGTACGGCTTCGCCGTGAACTCGGCCATCACCCGGTCCCGGCGGCCCTTCAACGGCCCGATGACGAGCCCGGCCGCCGCGTCCGGCCGCCGCTCGCGCACCACCACATGGGCCGCGAGATCACGGGCCGTCCAGCCCTGGCACAGCGTCGGGGCATGTGGACCCGCCGCCTCCAACAGGTCGGCGAGCAGAAGACGTTCGCGCTTGGCATGGGTCGACATGCCCGCCAGCGTACGACCGCCGCCGCCCGTCCGCCCAGTGGACGCACCTCCGGACACCCCGCGCCACCACGGCACAATGGTCCCCATGACCAGCACGCCCCCGCCCGGCACCCCCCGCACCGCCAGCGACCTCGATCCGGCCGTCGCCGCCCGCCTCAAGCGCGGCGCCGACGGGCTGGTCCCGGCCATCGCCCAGCAGTACGACACCGGCGAGGTACTGATGCTCGGCTGGATGGACGACGAGGCGCTGCACCGCACCCTCACCACCGGCCGCTGCACCTACTGGTCGCGCAGCCGCCAGGAGTACTGGGTCAAGGGCGACACCTCCGGCCACATCCAGCTCGTCAAGTCCGTCGCCCTCGACTGCGACGCAGACACCGTCCTGGTCAGGGTCGACCAGACCGGCGCCGCCTGCCACACCGGCGCCCGCACCTGCTTCGACGACGACGTCCTCTTCCGGGGACAGTAGGGTCTGCGGCCATGGACCTCGACACCTTCCGCAAGCTGGCCGTCGACCGGCGCGTCATCCCCGTCACCCGCCGCCTCCTCGCGGACGGCGACACCCCGGTCGGCCTCTACCGCAAGCTCGCGGGCGAGCGCACCGGCACCTTCCTCCTCGAATCCGCGGAGAACGGCCGCACCTGGTCGCGCTACTCCTTCATCGGCGTACGCAGCGCCGCCACGCTCACCACCCGCGACGGCGCGGCCCACTGGCTCGGCACCCCGCCCGTCGGCGTCCCCGTCGACGGCGACCCGCTGCACGCCCTGCGCGCCACCATCGAGGCCCTGCACACCCCGCACGACCGCGAGACCGGCCTGCCGCCCTTCACCGGAGGCATGGTCGGCTACCTCGGCTACGACATCGTGCGCCGCCTGGAGAAGATCGGCGACAGCGCCCGCGACGACCTCGCGCTCCCCGAGCTGACCATGCTGCTCACCTCCGACCTGGCGGTCCTGGACCACTGGGACGGCAGCGTCCTGCTCATCGCCAACGCCATCAACCACAACGACCTGGCCACCGGCGTGGACGAGGCGCACGCCGACGCCGTCGCCCGCCTCGACGCCATGGAACGCGACCTGCGCCGTCCCGTCGAGAACGCCCCCGCCACCCTGCCGCCCTCCGAACTCCCCCCGTACACCGCGCTCTGGGGCGGCCCCGCCTACCAGGACGCCGTCGAGGACGTGAAGGAGCGCATCCGGGCCGGCGAGGCCTTCCAGGTCGTCCCCTCGCAGCGCTTCGAGACCCCGTGCACGGCGAGCGCCCTGGACGTCTACCGGGTGCTGCGCGCCACCAATCCCTCGCCGTACATGTACCTCTTCCGGTTCGACGGCTTCGACGTCGCCGGCTCCAGCCCCGAGGCCCTGGTCAAGGTCGAGGACGGCCGGGCCATGGTCCACCCCATCGCCGGCACCCGGCACCGCGGCGCCACCCCGCAGGAGGACCAGGCCCTCGCCGAGGAACTCCTCGCCGACCCCAAGGAACGCGCCGAGCACCTGATGCTCGTCGACCTCGGCCGCAACGACCTGGGCCGGGTCTGCGAGCCGGGCAGCGTCGAGGTCGTCGACTTCATGTCCATCGAGCGCTACTCCCACGTCATGCACATCGTGTCCACGGTCACCGGCCGGGTCGCCGAGGGCCGCACCGCCTTCGACGTGCTGACCGCCTGCTTCCCCGCCGGCACCCTCTCCGGCGCCCCCAAGCCCCGCGCCCTCCAGATCATCGAGGAACTGGAACCCACCCGCCGCGGCCTGTACGGCGGCTGCGTCGGCTACCTCGACTTCGCCGGGGACTCCGACACCGCCATCGCCATCCGCACCGCCCTGCTGCGCGACGGCACCGCCTACGTCCAGGCCGGCGCGGGCGTCGTCGCCGACTCCGACCCGGCCGCCGAGGACACCGAGTGCCGCAACAAGGCCGCGGCCGTCCTGCGCGCCGTCCACACCGCCAACCGGCTGGGCGGCGCCTGACCTGCCCGCCGCGCTGCGCCGAGGGGCGCGGTGGGGCGTTCGGGGCGGGTGAGGGATAGTGGAGTACGTGAGTGCCGTCCCCGTACCCCAGCCCCGTGCCGAAGCCGCCGCCGCGCCCGACGCGCCGGGAAGCCGCCGCACCCTGGCCGCCGGCCTGCTCCTCGGGGCGGCCGGCGCGACCGTCGTCCTGCTCGCCTCCGGACGCACCTGGGCCGAGGGCACGGCCCCGGTCGGCGGCGGCGCCCTCCCGCTCAGCGCGGACGGCCAGGACGTCACCGGACTCCCCGCCGCCCTCGCGATCGTCGGCCTGGCCGCCCTGGTGGCCGTCTTCGCCGTGCGCGGCAACAGCCGGCGCCTGGTCGCCGGACTCCTCGCGCTCAGCGGACTCGGCGCCGCGCTCAGCGCCTTCCTCGGCGCGTCCGACAGCGCCGCGCTCGACGAGAAGGCCGCGCAGACCAGCGGCGACACCGCCACCACCATCACCGCCCTCAGCCACACCGCCTGGCCCTACGTCACGGCGGCCGGCGGACTGCTGATCCTGCTCGCCGGGCTGCTCGCCCTGCGCTACGGCAACCGCTGGCCCACGATGTCCGGGCGCTACGAGCGCGACGGAACCCCCCGCCCCCGCAAGGCCCCCCGCCCCCTCGACCCGGACCGGCCCGAGGATCTGTGGAAGGCCCTGGACCGCGGCGAGGACCCGACGCGCGAGGCATGACCCCCAGCTCACGTCCTACCCACACGTACGGGACAATGACAGCGAGCTGGCACAGCGGCACGGGCCGTGGGCACAGCGACCCGAGCGATTCCAACAGCGCAACACCAACGAGGAGCAACTCATGGCGGGCAGCAGCCACGGACACACCCCGGCCGCCTGGACCGGTGTCATCATCGCCTTCATCGGCTTCTGCGTCGCGGGCGTCTTCATGGTCGCGGCCAACCCGCTCGGCTTCTGGGCCGGCATGGGCGTCGTCCTTCTCGGTGGTGTCGTCGGCGTCGGCATGAAGGCCGCCGGCCTCGGCGCGCCGAAGGAGTCGGCCGAGCTGACCGCCGCCCGTGCCCGCGCCGGCCAGGCGCAGGCGTCCTGACCCCCGGACGTACGCACGCGAGGCGCAGCCCGGACCGGGCTGCGCCTTTCCGCGTCAGCGGCGACAATCACCGGGTGGACGCCTCACCGAACCCCGCCCCCGCGGCCCCCGGACCCGCCTCCGGCCCGCCGCCGCTCTTCCCCACCGCCCCCGCCGGGGCCTCCCGGCTGCGCCGGATCGCCGTCCCGGCCGGGGTGCTGGCCGCCGTCATCGGCGCCTTCGGCTACGTCGCCACGGTGGACCCGAACCAGCCCGGCCACTACCCCGTCTGCCCGCTGCTGCGGTTCACCGGCATCTACTGCCCCGGCTGCGGCGGCCTGCGCAGCGCCCACGCCTTCGCCCACGGCGACCTCGCCGCCGCCTTCGGCGCCAACGCCCTGGCCGTCGCCGGGTACGCGATCTTCGCCGTCCTGTGGGCCGTGTGGCTGGTCCGCGAGGTGCGCGGCAAGCCCCTGCGGATCGGCCTGCGGCCGGTGCACTGGTGGGCGATCGGGGCCCTGCTGCTGGTTTTCACCCTTGTCCGGAACCTGCCGTTCGGCTCGGCGCTGGCCCCCTGAAGTCCCAGGGAATGGGACAGCGGGTGGCCGGATGCGGGCACGGTGGCCACCTGCGGATACCATCGGAGTGGCTGATCCCCGGCCCGATACGTTTTCTGCCACCGCTCCGGAAGGGGGCCGCTCGCGTGAGTGTGCTCGACGAGATCATCGACGGCGTCCGCGCCGACCTCGCGGAGCGGCAGGCACAGGTCGGCCTCGACGAGCTCAAGGAGCGCGCCGCCCGCGCCCCGCGCGCCAAGGACGGCGTCGCCGCCCTGCGCGGCGAGGGCGTCAACGTCATCTGCGAGGTCAAGCGCTCCAGCCCCTCCAAGGGCGCGCTCGCCGCGATCGCCGACCCGGCCGCGCTCGCCGCCGACTACGAGGCCGGCGGGGCGTCCGTCATCTCCGTCCTCACCGAACAGCGCCGCTTCGGCGGCTCGCTGGCCGACCTGGAGGCCGTCCGCGCCAAGGTGGACATCCCGATCCTCCGCAAGGACTTCATCGTCACCTCGTACCAGCTGTGGGAGGCGCGCGCGTACGGTGCCGACCTCGCGCTGCTGATCGTCGCCGCCCTGGAACAGGAGGCGCTGGTCTCCCTGATCGAGCGCGCCGAGTCCATCGGCCTGACGCCCCTGGTCGAGGCCCACGACGAGGAGGAGGCCGAGCGCGCCGTGGCGGCCGGTGCCAAGGTCATCGGCGTCAACGCGCGCAACCTCAAGGACCTCAAGGTCGACCGCTCCACCTTCGAGCGCGTCGCCCCCGAGATCCCGGACCACATCGTCAAGGTCGCCGAGTCCGGCGTCCGCGGCCCGCACGACCTGATCGCCTACGCCAACGCCGGCGCGGACGCCGTCCTGGTCGGCGAGTCCCTGGTCACCGGCCGCGACCCGCGCGCCGCCGTCGCCGACCTGGTCGCCGCCGGCGCCCACCCGGCCCTGCGCCACGGGCGGGGCTGACCCGGCCGTGTCCCTCCTCCCGCACCCCGAGCCGCTGAGCTGCGCGCTGCCCTCGTGGCACCGCGGCTGCCGGGCCCCGGCGCGCCGTGTGCGCGGCCGGCGGGTGCGGTACGTGATCGGGGCCGAGCCCGGCCAGGTCAACGGCATGCGATGGCGCACGGGGCCCGCGCTGTAGAGCGAGCCCCGGCCGCCGCACCGACCCCGCCCACCAGGGCGCGGTCCCGTGCGGCCGGAACCGCCCCGGTCACCGGCCGCGGCGGCGCTCCGCCCACGGCGCAGACGGTGTCATCCGCCCCGCCACGACGAGGAGCACGTTCCGCATGTCTTCCGACTTCTTCATCCCGGACCCGGAGGGTCTGATCCCCAGCGCCGAGGGCTACTTCGGCGCGTACGGCGGCAAGTTCATCCCGGAGGCGCTGGTCGCCGCCGTGGACGAGGTCGCCGTCGAGTACGAGAAGGCCAAGGCCGACCCCGCCTTCGCCGCCGAACTCGGCGAGCTGATGGTCCACTACACCGGACGGCCCAGCGCCCTCACCGAGGTCCCCCGCTTCGCCGAGCACGCCGGCGGCGCACGGATCTTCCTCAAGCGCGAGGACCTCAACCACACCGGCTCGCACAAGATCAACAACGTGCTGGGGCAGGCCCTGCTCACCCGGCGCATGGGCAAGACCCGGGTCATCGCCGAGACCGGCGCCGGCCAGCACGGCGTCGCCACCGCGACCGCCTGCGCCCTCTTCGGCCTCGACTGCACCATCTACATGGGCGAGATCGACACCCAGCGGCAGGCGCTGAACGTGGCGCGCATGCGGATTCTGGGTGCCGAGGTCATCGCCGTGAAGTCCGGCTCGCGCACCCTCAAGGACGCCATCAACGAGGCGTTCCGCGACTGGGTGGCCAACGTGGACCGCACCCACTACCTCTTCGGCACGGTGGCGGGCCCGCACCCCTTCCCGGCGATGGTCCGCGACTTCCACCGCGTCATCGGCGTGGAGGCCCGGCGGCAGATCCAGGAGCGGGCCGGCCGGCTGCCGGACGCCGCCGTGGCCTGCGTCGGCGGCGGCTCCAACGCCATCGGCCTCTTCCACGCCTTCGTGCCCGACGCCGGGGTCCGCCTCATCGGCTGCGAGCCCGCCGGACACGGCGTGGAGACCGGCGAGCACGCGGCGACCCTGACCGCGGGCGAGCCCGGCATCCTGCACGGCTCGCGCAGCTACGTCCTCCAGGACGACGAGGGCCAGATCACCGAGCCGTACTCCATCTCGGCCGGCCTGGACTACCCCGGCATCGGCCCGGAGCACGCGTACCTCAAGGACATCGGCCGCGGCGAGTACCGCGCGGTCACCGACGACGCGGCCATGCAGGCGCTGCGGCTGCTCTCCCGCACCGAGGGCGTCATCCCCGCCATCGAGAGCGCGCACGCGCTGGCCGGGGCCCTGGAGGTCGGCAGGGAGCTGGGCCCGGACGGGCTGATCCTGGTCAACCTCTCCGGACGCGGCGACAAGGACATGGACACGGCGGCCCGCTACTTCGGGCTGTACGACACGGACGCCGCCGTCGAGGCGGACGCCGACGGTGCGAACGCGGAGATCGAGGGGGACGTCCGGTGACCGGCAACATCGAACTGCTGAACAGCACGCTCGCCGCCGCGCGGGCCGCGGACCGGGCCGCGCTGATCGCGTACCTCCCGGCCGGCTTCCCGACCGTCGACGGCGGCATCGAGGCCGTCAAGGCCGTCGTCGAGGGCGGCGCGGACGTCGTCGAGGTGGGGCTGCCGCACAGCGACCCGGTGCTCGACGGGCCGGTCATCCAGACCGCCGACGACATCGCGCTGCGCGGCGGCGTGCGGATCGCCGACGTGATGCGCACGGTGCGCGAGGCGTACGAGGCGACCGGGGCGCCGATCCTGGTCATGACGTACTGGAACCCCATCGACCGGTACGGCGTCGAGCGCTTCACGGCCGAACTGGCCGCGGCGGGCGGCGCCGGGTGCATCCTGCCCGACCTGCCGGTCCAGGAGTCCGCGCTGTGGCGCGAGCACGCGGAGCGGCACGGCCTGGCCACCGTCTTCGTCGTCGCGCCCAGCAGCAGGGACGAACGGATCGCCACCATCACCGATGCGGGCTCCGGCTTCGTGTACGCCGCCTCCCTGATGGGCGTCACCGGCACCCGCGCCTCGGTCGGCGCACAGGCGCAGGACCTGGTCCGGCGCACCCGCGCCACCACCGAGCTGCCGGTCTGCGTCGGCCTCGGCGTGTCCGACGCCGCGCAGGCGGCCGAGGTCGCCGGCTTTGCGGACGGCGTCATCGTCGGCTCGGCCTTCGTCAAGCGGATGCTGGACGCCCCCGACGAGGCGGCCGGCCTCGCGGCCGTCCGGTCACTGGCGGCCGACCTTGCCGAAGGTGTTCGAAAGCGCTGACACCCGAGGTAACCCGAACGGGTGGACCTGGGCCCGGAGAGGCACGCGAGTGCCTCTCCGGGTCGTTCCTGCGGTGTGAGCGAGAAGAACCAACAGGGTAAGAGGGCCGCGCGAGACCGGCTGATGCAGCAGCGCGAACAGGCGAAGGCGCGCGATCGCCGGCGCCGGACGCTGATCGTGTCGACGGCCGTGGTGGGGGTGCTGGGACTGGCCGCCGTGGTCGGGGTGATCGCGGCCAACACCGACGGCAAGAGCGACAAGTCCAAGGCGTCGGGGCCGGCCGTCGCCCCGTCCGGCGCGACCGGCAAGGACGCCCTGGCGATCCGCGTCGGCGCGGACGACGCCCCGTCCACCCTCACGATCTGGGAGGACTTCCGCTGCCCGGTCTGCGCCCAGTTCGAGAACGCGTTCCGGGACACGATCCACCGGATGGAGCGCGACGGCCGGATCAAGGTGGACTACCACCTGGCCACGATCATCGACGGCAACATGGGCGGCAGCGGCTCCCTCAAGGCCGCCAACGCCGCCGCCTGCGCGCAGGACGCCGGCAAGTTCTCCGCGTACCACGACGTGCTGTACCAGAACCAGCCGCCGGAGACCGACGACGCCTTCGGCGACAACGACAAGCTGATCGACCTCGCCAAGAAGGTGGACGGGCTGGACACGCCCGGATTCCGCTCCTGTGTCGAGGACGGCAAGCACGACACCTGGGTGCAGAAGTCCAACCAGGCCTTCCGCGACGGCGGTTTCCAGGGCACCCCCACGGCGCTCCTCAACGGCGAGTCGATCTTCCCGAAGAAGGGCGACGAGGCGATCACCGTGGAGAACTTCGAGAAGTGGGTCGCCGAGGCCAACAAGGGCAAGAAGCCCGGCACCGCCACGGCCACGCCGTAACGCACCCGCGGGAACCGGACCGGGACCGGCCGGGGGATCGATGACCCGCTCGTTACCCAGAAGTTGCCGGACGGGTTGCCGTACCTCCCGTCCGGCAGGGTAGCGTCGAAGCTGCCATGAACCTTGCCTACATTCCCAGCCCGTCGACCGGCGTGATCGATCTCGGACCGATCCCGCTCCGCGGCTACGCGTTCTGCATCATCATCGGTGTCTTCGTCGCCGTCTGGTTCGGCAACAAGCGCTGGGTCGCCCGAGGAGGCACCGCCGGCACCGTCGCCGACATCGCCGTCTGGGCGGTGCCCTTCGGCCTGGTCGGCGGACGGCTCTACCACGTCATCACCGACTACCAGCTGTACTTCAGCGACGGTGAGAACTGGGTCGACGCCTTCAAGATCTGGCAGGGCGGCCTCGGCATCTGGGGTGCGATCGCGCTGGGCGCGGTCGGGGCCTGGATCGGCTGCCGCCGCCGGGGCATCCCGCTGCCCGCCTGGGCCGACGCCCTCGCCCCCGGTATCGCCCTGGCCCAGGCCTGCGGCCGCTGGGGCAACTGGTTCAACCAGGAGCTGTACGGCAGGGCGACCGATGTCCCGTGGGCGCTCAAGATCAGCGAGGGCCCCAACCGGGTCGCCGGCACCTACCACCCGACCTTCCTGTACGAGTCGCTGTGGTGCGTCGGAGTGGCGCTGCTGGTGATCTGGGCGGACCGCCGCTTCAAGCTCGGACACGGACGGGCGTTCGCGCTGTACGTCGCCGCGTACTGCGCCGGGCGCGCCTGGATCGAGTACATGCGGGTCGACGAGGCGCACCACATCCTGGGCCTGCGGCTCAACGTGTGGACCGCGATCATCGTGTTCGCGCTGGCGGTGACGTACATCGTGGTCTCCGCGAAGCTGCGGCCGGGCCGCGAGGAGATCGTCGAGCCCAAGGCGGCCGAGGCGGCGGAATCCCCGGACGAGGCGAAGGACAGTGCCGCCGAGGAGTCCGAGGCCCCGGTGGAGTCCGCCGACACGAACGCGGACGCCGACGCGGACACGAGTGCGGACGCGATCGCGGACGCGCCGAAGGCGGACGGTACGGCGGAAGCAGCCAAGGGCTGACGCCGCGCAGAGCCGAGTGAGGGGCCGCCGGGATTCCCGGCGGCCCCTCGCCGTCGTGGTGGGCGATGCGGCGGGTCACCGCTTCCGCCGGGCCAGCGCCAGCGTCCGCCGCGCCTGCGCGACCACCGCCGCGTCGACGAAACGGCCGTCCGGCAGGGCCTGGGCGCCCGCCCGGTCACGGGCCGCCTCCACGACCTCCCAGGCCGCCTCCACCTCCTGCGGCGTCGGGCGGAACGCCCGCTCGATCACCGGGAGCTGCCGGGGATGGATCGCCGCCCGGCCCAGGAAGCCCAGCGCCCGGCCCCGGGCGCAGGAGGACCACAGCCCGTCCAGGTCCCGGACGTCCGCGAAGACCGACTGCGCCGGTGGCGGCAGACCGGCCGCGCGGGCGGCGACCACCACCCGGCTGCGCGACCAGTCCAGGCCCGTGTCCTCCCGTACGCCCAGATCGGCGCGCAGGTCCGCCTCGCCCAGCGCGACGGCCCGGACCTGGGGATGGGCGGAGGCCACCGAGTACGCGTGCTCGATGCCGAGGGCCGACTCCAGCAGCGGGCAGAGGGCGACCCCGGGGGCCAGCGCCGCGATGTGGTGGACGGACGCGGCGTGGGTGATCTTCGGCAGCCGCAGTTCCGCGAGCCCCGGCAGCCCGGCCAGCGCCCGCACGTCCGCCTCGTCGCCGACCCGGACGTGGAAGGGCGGCGCCCCGGCGGACGGCGGGCCGGACAGCAGCTCGGCGGTCGCGGCGCGGGCGTACTCCCTGCGGTCGGGGGCGACCGCGTCCTCCAGGTCCACGATCACCACGTCCGCCCCCGACCCGGCCGCCTTGAGCACCACGTCCGGCCGGTCGCCGGGCACGTACAGCAGGGTGAGCGGGGCCGCCGCCGCGCTCACAGCACCCGCTCCGCCCGCAGCGCCTCGATCTGCGGCCCGCTCAGCCCCAGCTCGGTGAGGATCTCCTCGGTGTCGGCGCCGTGCGGGCGGCCCGCCCAGCGGATCGCGCCCGGCGTCCGGGAGAGCCGGAAGAGGACGTTCTGCATCCGCAGCGGGCCCAGCTCCGGGTCGTCGATCTCGGTGACGGAGTCCAGCGCCCGGTACTGCGGGTCCTCCAGCACGTCCCGCACGTCCTGGACCGGTGCGATGGCGGCCTCCGCCTTCTCGAACGCGGACAGCGCCTCCTCGCGGGAGTGCCGGCCGATCCAGTGGCCGACGGCCTCGTCCAGCTCGTCGCTGTGCTCGGCACGCCCGGAGCCGGAGGCGAACCACGGCTCGTCGATCAGGTCGGGCCGGCCGACCAGCCGCATCACCCGCTCCGCGACGGACTGCGCGGAGGTGGAGACGGCCACCCACTGCCCGTCCGAGGTGCGGTAGGTGTTGCGCGGGGCGTTGTTGCGAGAGCGGTTCCCGGTGCGCGGCTGTACGTAACCCAGCTGGTCGTACCAGAGGGGCTGCGGGCCGAGCACGGTCAGGATCGGCTCGATGATCGCCATGTCCACCACCTGGCCCTCGCCGGTGCGGTCCCGGCCGGCCAGCGCCGCCATCACCGCGTACGCCGTGGCGAGCGCGGCGATCGAGTCCGCCAGGCCGAACGGCGGCAGGGTCGGCGGCCCGTCCGGCTCCCCGGTGATCGCCGCGAAGCCGCTCATCGCCTCGGCGAGCGTCCCGAAGCCGGGCCGGTGGGCGTACGGGCCGAACTGGCCGAAGCCCGTGACGCGCACCAGCACCAGCCGGGGGTTGACGGCGTGCAGCTCGTCGGGGCCCAGGCCCCACCGCTCCAGCGTGCCCGGCCGGAAATTCTCGATGACCACATCGGTGCGGGCGGCCAGCCGCAGGAGCAGCTCGCGGCCCTCGGGGGCGGAGAGGTCGAGCGTCAGATTGCGTTTGTTGCGGCCGAGGATCTTCCACCACAGGCCGATGCCGTCCTTCGCGGGCCCGTGGCCGCGCGAGGGGTCGGGGCGCACCGGATGCTCGACCTTGATCACCTCGGCGCCGAAGTCGCCCAGCATCGTCGCGCAGAGCGGGCCCGCGAAGAGCGTGGCGAGATCGACGACCCGCAGTCCGGTCAGCGGCGGCGCCGCGGGGGCGCTCACGCGGTGTCGATTTCGCTGCGGTACGGCATGGAGACCGAGGCGCCCGGTTTCTGCACGCAGAGCGCGGCGGCGGCCGAGGCCCAGGCGATGGCCTGCGGCACCGGGCGGCCCTCGCCGAGCGCCACGGCCAGGGTGCCGACGAAGGTGTCGCCGGCGCCCGTGGTGTCCACGGCGGTGACCTCCGGGGCGGGGAAGAGGGTGGCGCGGCCGGCCCGGTCCGCGTACAGGCAGCCCTTGGAGCCCAGCGTGATGAGCACCGCCGGGACCTGGGCGAGCAGGATCTCCGCCGCCGCGTGCGGATCGTCGTAGCCGGACAGCTCCGCCGCCTCGTGCTCGTTGGGGACCAGCAGGTCGATGTGGTCGAGGAGTTCGGCGGGCAGCTCCCGCACCGGGGAGGGGGTGAGCACCGTCCGTACGCCCTGGGCGTGGCCGGCCCGGGCGCCCTCGATCACGGCGGACAGCGGCAGCTCCAGCTGGAGCAGCAGCAGGTCGGACTCGGCGATGGCGGCCATCTCGCCCGGTCCGAGCGCGGTCATGGTGCCGTTGGCGCCGGGGACGACCACGATCGAGTTGGCGCCCGTCGCGTCCACCACGATGTGCGCGGTGCCGCTGGGGCCCTCGACGGTGTGCAGCAGGTCGGTGTCCACCCCGGAGTGCTCCAGGTTCTCCCGCATCCGCACGCCGTACTCGTCGTCGCCGACCACGCCGATCATCAGCACGTCCCCGCCCGCGCGGGCGGCGGCGACGGCCTGGTTGGCGCCCTTGCCGCCGGGAATCGTGCGGAACTCGCGGCCGGTGACGGTCCGGCCGCGCTCGGGGGCCCGGTCGACGTAGGCCACAAGATCCATATTGGTGCTGCCGAGCACCGCGACTCTGGTCATGGGCGGAGTGCCTCCTCGTGGGTGAGCCGGTGGGTGAGTGCGGCGAGGGTGTCGAAACCCGCCGCGTCGAAGCCGGGGACGGACGTGGCGAGCCGGTTCTTCAGCGGCGCGGTCCACCGCTCGGGCAGCGCGTCCGGCCGTCCGGCGAGCAGCCCGGCCAGCGAACCGGCGGTCGCCCCGTTGGAGTCGGTGTCCCAGCCGCCGGACACCGCCTTGCAGATGGAGCCGGTGAAGTCGCCGTCGGCGTGGGTGAGGGCGGCGGCCAGCAGGGCCGCGTTGGGCAGCACATGCACCCAGTGATACCTGCCGTACGCCGTGTGCAGCCGGTCCACGACCGTATCGAAGTCCCGTTCCGCGCGGGCGGCGGCGATGCCGTCCCGTACCGCGCGGGCGAACCGCGAGCGCGGCGGCACCACGCGCAGCCCGGTGGCCAGGCAGCCGTGCACATCGGTCTCGCCGGCCGCCGCCTCGGCCAGTGCCGCCGCCGTGAACATCGCGCCGTAGACGCCGTTTCCGGTGTGGCTGAGGACCGCGTCGCGGTACGCCTGCTCCGCCGCGCCGGCCGGGTCGCCGGGCCGGGTCCAGCCGTGCACGTCGGCCCGGATCCGCGCGCCGATCCACTCCCGGAACGGGTTGCGGTGGCGGGCGGTGTCCGGGGGTTCGATGCCGTCCAGCAGATTGCGGTACGCGATCCGCTCCGCGGTGAACGTACGCCCCGCCGGAAGCTCCTCCAGCCACAGCCGGGCCAGGTCCGCCGTGGTGAACGCGGTGCCGTGCCGCTGGAGCAGCAGCAGGGCAAGGAGCGGGTGGTCGAGGTCGTCGTCCGCGGGCATCCCGTCGATGTTCTCGGCGAGCGAGGTGGCCGCGGAGCGCCGGTTCCACGGATAGGTGGCGGCCAGCGGTGCGGGCAGGCCCCGGCCGGTGAACCAGGTGTCCAGCGGCCAGTTGCCGGTGGCGCGGGCCAGGGCGCGGATGCCGGCCAGCGGCAGCTTCTCGACCGGCTTGCCGAGCAGACAGCCGGCGGCCCGGCCCAGCCACGCCGCGTGCAGCCGCTCCCGGCTCGCCGGCTGCCCGCCGCGGGGGCGCGGCCACTGGGGGCAGGCGGCCCGGATCGCGTCCAGGGCGTCCGGTTCGTCGGCGGCCAGCGGGGACTCCAGCAGGGCGAGTTCGTCGAGCAGCCGTTCGGCGACCGCGCGCAGTCCGGGCGGGGCGCCGGGGGAGGAGGCCCCGGCGCGCTCCGGGGCGGGGGAGCCGCCGGCCTCGTACCAGCGGCGGGCGAGGGCGCGCGCGTCGCGGCCGTCCTCGGCGGCCTGCCGCAGCTCGTGGCCCACCAGGTCCTCCGGCTGCACCCAGGTCACCCGCACCGCCGTGGTCACGGGGTGCCCGCCAGCGTCGTGAAGGCGGCCTCATGGGCCCGGCGGCGGGCGGTGTCCCGGGCGAACATCTCACGGGCCACCCGGGCCAGGGTCCGGGCCGGGGCGCGCAGATCGAGGCGGCTGGCGGTGGCGACGGCGTCCGCCCAGTCGGCGGGGACGGCGCGCTCGCCGTGCAGGGCGCCGGCCAGCGCGCCGCTCATGGTGGCGATCGAGTCGCAGTCGCGCCCGTAGTTGACGGAGCCGAGCACCGCCCGCCGGTAGTCCCCGCCGGCCACCAGCAGCATGCCGAGTGCGACGGGCAGCTCCTCGATGGAATGCAGCCGGGAGGGGCGGCGGGCGCCGAGCGAGGGGGCGCGGTAGTCCGGGCCCACCGTGTCGAACGGGGCGACGGCCTCGCGCAGCGGGGCGAGCGCCGCCGCGAAGTCCCGGTGGCGGGCGGCGGTTTCGCACACGGCCTCGATGGCTGAGCGGGTGCCGTCCTTGGCGAGCGACAGACACGTCTCCACGACCGACTCCGGGGTGGCGCCGGGCGCGCAGGCGGCGGCCACGCCCGCCGCGAAGACGCCCGCCGCCTCCCGGCCGTAACTCGACTGATGGGCGCCCGCGATGTCGATCGCCTCGGCGTACGCCGCCTGCGGATGGGCGGCGTTCACCAGGCCGACCGGGGCCATGTACATCGCCGCCCCGCAGTTGACGATGTTCCCGCAGCCCGCCTCGCGCGGATCGACATGGCCGTAGTGCAGCCGGGCGACGATCCACTTCTCCGCGAGGAAGACCCGCTGCAGCGGCAGCGCCTCGGCCTCCAGCTCCGGAATCCAGCGCGGCTCGCCGATCAGCTCCGGTACGAGGTGCTCGGCGACCGCGTACGCGTCGAGACGGCCGCGCACCTTCGCGTACACCCGGACCAGCGCATGGGTCATCAGGGTGTCGTCGGTGACGTGCCCGTCGCCCTTGTGGTACGGGGCGATGGGGCGGGCGGTCCGCCAGTCCTCGCCGTCCCAGGGGCCGACGATCCCGGTGACCCCGCCGCCGTGCCGGGCGGCGATCTGCTCCGCGGAGCGGCCCTCGACGGGGCCGCCCAGCGCGTCGCCGACCGCCGCGCCGACGAGGGCGCCCGCGATCCGGTCATCGAGCGTGGGCGCCTCGGGTGCTGTGCGTGTCGGGGGTTTCGTGGGGGAGGGGGACGTCGTGGGCGCCGGGGGCACGGTGGATGTCATGTCCGAATTGTCCACCCCGGAGGGCCGGTTCCGTGTCTGCCAGCAGCCCGGCGAGTTCGACCAGATCCGTGCCCGCGAACCGGGGCAGCGCACAGCCGGCCAGCGTCCGGCAGGTCTCGCGCCAGCCGTCGGGCACGGCGGCGGCCGCGCCCAGCGCCCCGGTCAGCGCCCCGGCCAGCGCGGGCGCCGAGTCCGCCACCCGCGACAGACAGGCCGCCGCCGGCACCGCCTGCGCGAGGTCGCCCCGGCCCGCGGTGGCCAGCGCCAGGGCCACCGGGACGGTCTCGGCGGCGGCGATCCCGTAGCTGTAGACGTGGTCCACGATCTGGTGCTCCAACACGGGGACCAGGGCGAACGCCCCGGCCCGCTCCCCGGCGAACTCCCGCGCGATGCGCACCGCGTGGGCCGCGTTGCGGGCGATCTCGGTGCCGTCCGGGAGTTGGGCGAGCGCGGCGTTCACCGCCGTGTCCACGTCCGCCCCGGCCAGCGCCTCGGCGCAGGCGGCGGCCATCGCCCGCGCCCCGTGCACCCCGTCGCCGTCCTGGGTGTAGCGGGCGTCGAACTCCGCCAGCTCCGCCGCCGCACCGGGGTCGCCGGGGTGGACGACCGCCAGCACGGCCGCCCGTACGCATGCCGCGTCGTCGAAGTAGTGCGGGTTGTCGTGGCCGGTGGCGGGCGGCCGGAGCCCGGCGGCGAGGTTGCCGAGCCCGGCCCGTACCGAGATCCGGGCGCGCAGCGGCAGCACCGCGGACTCCACCTCGGGCGCGCGGGCCGCCGCCGCGGCGACCTCGGCCGCCAGGGCGTTCCACGCCCCGGCCACGGCGGCCCGCACCCGCCCGGTGGGGGCCGCCGCCAGCACGGTCCAGGCCGTGAACGCCGCCCACTCGGCGTCGTCGGACGGGCCCAGCCGCAGTGGCTCGGGCGGCTGGTTGAGCGCGATGGGCACCGGGAGCGTGGTCGTCGCGTTCTGCTCGGCGAAGGTGTCCAGCTCGCGGGTGAGGCGCCGGGTCCACTCCGGCATCCGGGCCGCCCGGTGCCGTGCGGCCGGCCACCCCGCCGCGTCCCCGGCGGCCAGCCCGAGCAGCAGCCCCTCGATCCGCCCCCGCCGTTCGCGGCTCACCCCGCCACCGCCCCGGCACCCCGCGACGCCCCGCTCCCGCCGGCCGCCGGTCCGTCCGGCGGGGCCAGCAGGTCCGCGACGTCCAGGACGTGGTAGCCGCGCATCGACGGCAGGCAGCTGCCGCGTACCGGGCCGATCGCCTCCGCCCAGGGCGGCGGGATCGACGAGGCGCCGTGCAGCGCCCCGGCCAGGGCGCCCGCCACGGCCGCCGTCGTGTCGGCGTCCCGGCCCATGTTGACCGCCGTCAGCACCGCCGTACGGAAGTCGCCGCGCGCCGCCGCGAACGCGCCGAACGCCAGGCCCACCGCCTCCGGGGCCAGGTCCGTCCACGGATAGCCGCCGACCACCACGGCCGAACGGACCGCGCGTTCCCCGGTGAGCCGGTCCGGGTACCGCCGCCCTGCCGCCGTGACCGCGCGCCGCAGCGAACGGGCCGTCCAGGAGTCCATCGGTACGACGGAGAGCGCGGCGGCGATCACGGAGGTGACCGAGGCCCCGGACATCGCGGCGGCCACCCCGGCGGCCACCGCCTGCCCGCCGTAGATGCCCTCGCCCTCGTGGCTGACCCGGCCGTCCACCGCGACCAGCCGGGCCGCCTCGGCGGGACGCCCGGCCGCGAAGACGCCGAAGGGCGCGGCCCGCATCGCGAGCCCGTCGCTCCAGGCGTGCCGGTGCTGGGCGGAGATCGGGGCGGCCAGCCCCCGGCGCAGGTTCTCCAGGGTGCCGCGCTCGCTGAACCCGGCGCCCCGGAACGGGCCCTCGTCCAGATCGGCGATCCACAGCCGCCAGGCCCGCTCGACGTCGGTGACGGTCAGCCCGGAGCCGTGCCGGGCCAGCAGCAGCCCGGAGAAGATCGCGTACTCGGTGTCGTCGGTGCCCGCCGGATCGTCGCTGACGAAGCCCTCGACGCGGCCCCAGCGGCGGCGGATCTCGGAGGGCCGCATGTTCTCCGCCGGGGCGCCGAGCGCGTCCCCGACCGCGAGTCCCAGCAGCGCGCCCCTGGCCCGGTCACCCGGCCCGCCCCGCTCCGGCGCGGGGCGCGGCGCGCCCGTTCGTGTGCCGCCCGCCCGCGGCGCCGTCGGATTTCCTGCGACCGTCTCCATCGCGTCGACCCTTCGCTCGTACCGAGCCAGTACTCGTGCCTGTGGAATCCGTTCCACGCGGAGCGGGGACGAAGGCAGATCATCCGCACAAAAGGGCCACTCGGATGAAGCCTTCCGGACAGCAAGGCAAGCCGTACCTATCCGGTTACGCAGGGTGGTAAGTACGGCCTGCCTTGCTGGCGGGAGCGTTTTTTCGTGCGTACTTTCGAGGTGTCGAGCGGGGGCGGGCGGGCAGAAGGCCCGTCTCCGGAGAAGGGGAGAGAGACCGCCGTGGCCATCATCGAGACCGACGCCGTACTGCACGAGGCGCACCGGGACAACCACACCCACCGTGACGTCAACGGCGGCTGGCTGCGTCCCGCGGTCTTCGGCGCGATGGACGGGCTGGTCTCCAACCTCGCCCTGATGACCGGCGTCGCGGGCGGCGACGTGTCGCACCGCACCATCGTCATCACCGGCCTGGCCGGGCTGGCCGCCGGTGCCTTCTCGATGGCCGCCGGCGAGTACACCTCCGTCGCCTCCCAGCGCGAACTGGTCGAGGCCGAGCTGGACGTCGAGCGGCGCGAGCTGCGCAAGCACCCGGTGGACGAGGAACGTGAGCTGGCCGCGCTCTACGAGTCGCGCGGCGTCGAACCCGCGCTCGCCCGCGAGGTGGCCCGCCAGCTCTCGCGCGACCCGGAACAGGCCCTGGAGATACACGCCCGCGAGGAGCTGGGCATCGATCCGGGCGACCTGCCCTCGCCGCTGGTGGCCGCGGGCTCCTCGTTCGGGGCCTTCGCGCTGGGCGCCCTGCTGCCCGTACTGCCCTATCTGCTGGGCGCGGACGCGCTGTGGCCGGCCGTGCTGCTGGCCCTGGCGGGGCTGTTCGGCTGCGGCGCGGTGGTGGCCCGGGTGACCGCCCGCAGCTGGTGGTTCAGCGGACTGCGACAGCTGGCCCTCGGTGGCGCGGCGGCCGCGATCACCTACGGACTCGGATCGCTGTTCGGCGTGGCGGTCGGCGGCTGACCGGCCTCCACGCGGGCCGAGCGGCCCGGCTTTCACACGATCGGCCCGATATGTGCGGGCCGATCGTGTGACGTACGTCCCGATCGGCGCCCCTGGGCGGGGGTGCCCCGCGCATCGTAAAATGAGTCTCTATGCAGGACTACACATAAGTAGTCATCGCGTGGTGGTTTGGGTTTCCCCGCCACCGGGCAATAGCCGTAGGCACCGCAGGCGAAGAAGCCTGCCCCCGCGGTCTCCCAGGGCGCCGATCATCCGACAGCGACCCATTTCACCGTCTTCGACGGTGTCCGCATGTTGGATCAGTTCATCCGCTTTGTGAGAAGCGCCCCATCATGTAACCTGCATCATCTTTTCGCAGAGGGCCAACGTCGTCCCTCGGCACCGCATATGCCACGACGACGACGGGAGAGCCGATGCGTACCGACGCCTGGTCGCCCATGGACGGTCGCCCCGCCCCCCAGGGGATGTACGACCCCCGCAACGAGCACGACGCCTGTGGCGTGGGGTTCGTAGCCACCCTCACCGGTGTGCCGGCCCACGAAATGGTCGAGCAGGCGCTGACCGTGCTGCGCAACCTCGAACACCGCGGTGCCACCGGCTCGGAGCCCGACTCCGGTGACGGCGCCGGAATCCTCCTCCAGGTCCCGGACGCCTTCCTGCGTGCCGAGGTCCCCTTCACCCTCCCCGACGCCGGCGTCTACGCGGTCGGCATCGCCTTCCTGCCCGCCGACGACTCCACCGCGGCCGTCGCCGCCCTGGAGACCCTCGCCGCCGAGGAGGGCCTCACCGTCCTCGGCTGGCGCGAGGTCCCGGTCACCCCCGGCATCCTCGGCAACGGCGCCCGCGCCACCATGCCCGAGTTCCGCCAGCTCTTCGTCGCGGACGGCGAGAGCACCGGCATCGCCCTGGACCGCAAGGCATTCGTCCTGCGCAAGCGCGCCGAGCGCGAGGCCGGGGTCTACTTCCCCTCGCTCTCCGCCCGCACCCTCGTCTACAAGGGCATGCTGACCACCGGCCAGCTCGAACCCTTCTTCCCCGACCTGTCCGACCCCCGGTTCGCCACCGCGGTCGCCCTGGTCCACTCGCGCTTCTCCACCAACACCTTCCCGAGCTGGCCGCTCGCACACCCGTACCGCTTCGTCGCGCACAACGGTGAGATCAACACGGTCAAGGGCAACCGCAACTGGATGCGGGCCCGCGAGTCCCAGCTCGCCTCCGGCCTCTTCGGCGACGCGCCCCTGGACCGGATCTTCCCCGTCTGCACCCCGGACGCCTCCGACTCCGCCTCCTTCGACGAGGTCCTGGAGCTGCTCCACCTCGGCGGCCGCTCGCTGCCGCACTCGGTGCTGATGATGGTCCCCGAGGCGTGGGAGAACCACGACTCGATGGACCCGGCCCGCCGCGCCTTCTACCGGTACCACTCCGCGCTGATGGAGCCCTGGGACGGCCCGGCCTGCGTCACCTTCACCGACGGCGTCCAGGTCGGCGCGGTCCTCGACCGCAACGGGCTGCGCCCCGGCCGCTACTGGGTCACCGACGACGGACTGGTCGTCCTCTCCTCCGAGGTCGGCGTCCTGGACATCGACCCCGCCAAGGTCGTCCGCAAGGGCCGCCTCCAGCCCGGCCGGATGTTCCTCGTGGACACCGCCGAGCACCGCATCATCGAGGACGACGAGATCAAGGCGTCCCTCGCCGCCGAGCACCCCTACCAGGAGTGGCTGGCCACCGGCGAGATCGAGCTGGGCGACCTCCCCGAGCGGGAGCACATCGTCCACACCCACGCCTCGGTCACCCGCCGCCAGCAGACCTTCGGCTACACCGAGGAAGAGCTGCGCGTCATCCTCGCCCCCATGGCCCGCACCGGCGGCGAACCGCTCGGCTCCATGGGCACCGACTCGCCGATCGCCGCGCTCTCCGCCCGGCCCCGGCTGCTCTTCGACTACTTCACCCAGCTGTTCGCCCAGGTCACCAACCCGCCGCTGGACGCCATCCGCGAGGAGCTCGTCACCTCGCTGCGCTCCGTCCTCGGCCCCTCGGGCAACCTCCTGGAGCCGAACGCCGCCTCCTGCCGCAGCGTCGCCCTGCCCTTCCCGGTGATCGACAACGACGAGCTGGCCAAGCTCATACACATCAACGCCGACGGCGACATGCCCGGCATGAAGGCCGCCACCCTCTCCGGCCTCTACCGGGTCGGCGGCGGCGGCGACGCGCTGGCCGCCCGGATCGACGAGATCTGCGCCGAGGCCGACGCCGCCATCGAGGACGGCGCCCGCCTCATCGTCCTGTCCGACCGGCACTCCGACGCCGAGCACGCCCCGATCCCCTCGCTGCTGCTCACCTCCGCCGTCCACCACCACCTCATCCGCACCAAGCAGCGCACCCAGGTGGGCCTGCTGGTCGAGGCCGGCGACGTCCGCGAGGTCCACCACATCGCGCTGCTGATCGGCTTCGGCGCCGCGGCGGTCAACCCGTACCTGGCCATGGAGTCCGTCGAGGACCTGGTCCGGGCCGGCACCTTCATCGAGGGCATCGAGGCCGAGCAGGCCATCCGCAACCTCATCCACGCGCTGGGCAAGGGCGTCCTGAAGGTCATGTCCAAGATGGGCATCTCCACGGTCGCCTCCTACCGCGGCGCCCAGGTCTTCGAGGCGGTCGGCCTCGACCAGGCGTTCGTCGACCGCTACTTCAACGGCACCGCCACCAAGATCGGCGGCGCCGGCCTCGACGTCGTCGCCAAGGAGGTCGCCGCCCGGCACGCCAAGGGCTACCCCGCCACCGGCATCTCCGCCTCGCACCGCGCGCTGGAGATCGGCGGCGAGTACCAGTGGCGCCGCGAGGGCGAACCGCACCTGTTCGACCCGGAGACCGTCTTCCGCCTCCAGCACGCCACCCGCAACCGCCGGTACGACATCTTCAAGAAGTACACGGACCGGGTGAACGAGCAGTCCGAGCGGCTGATGACGCTGCGCGGCCTGTTCGGCTTCACCTCCGACCGCCCCTTGATCGACATCGAGGAGGTCGAGCCCGTCTCGGAGATCGTCAAGCGCTTCTCCACCGGCGCCATGTCCTACGGCTCCATCTCGCGCGAGGCGCACGAGACCCTCGCCATCGCCATGAACCAGCTGGGCGGCAAGTCCAACACCGGCGAGGGCGGCGAGGACGCCGAACGGCTCTACGACCCGGCCCGCCGCTCCTCCATCAAGCAGGTCGCCTCCGGCCGCTTCGGCGTCACCAGCGAGTACCTGGTCAACGCGGACGACATCCAGATCAAGATGGCCCAGGGCGCCAAGCCCGGCGAGGGCGGCCAGCTGCCCGGCCACAAGGTCTACCCGTGGGTCGCGAAGACCCGGCACTCCACGCCGGGCGTCGGCCTCATCTCGCCGCCGCCGCACCACGACATCTACTCCATCGAGGACCTGGCCCAGCTGATCCACGACCTCAAGAACGCCAACCCGGCGGCCCGCATCCACGTGAAGCTGGTCTCCGAGGTCGGCGTCGGCACGGTCGCCGCCGGTGTCTCCAAGGCCCACGCGGACGTCGTCCTCATCTCCGGCCACGACGGCGGCACGGGCGCGTCCCCGCTCACCTCGCTCAAGCACGCGGGCGGCCCCTGGGAGCTGGGCCTGGCCGAGACCCAGCAGACGCTGCTGCTCAACGGTCTGCGCGACCGCATCGTCGTGCAGACCGACGGCCAGCTCAAGACCGGCCGCGACGTCGTCATCGCCGCCCTCCTCGGCGCCGAGGAGTTCGGCTTCGCGACCGCGCCGCTCGTCGTCTCCGGCTGCGTCATGATGCGCGTCTGCCACCTCGACACCTGCCCGGTCGGCATCGCCACCCAGAACCCGGTCCTGCGCGACCGCTTCTCCGGCAAGGCCGAGTACATCGTCAACTTCTTCGAGTTCATCGCCCAGGAGGTCCGCGAACTCCTCGCCGAACTCGGCTTCCGCACCATCGAGGAGGCGGTCGGCCACGCCGAACTCCTCGACACCGACCGGGCCGTCACCCACTGGAAGGCCCAGGGCCTGGACCTCGCCCCGCTGTTCCACGTCCCCGAACTGCCCGAAGGCGCCGTCCGGTACCGGAACACCGAGCAGGACCACGGCCTGGACAAGGCGCTCGACAACGAGCTGATCAGGCTCGCCGCCGACGCCATCGGGGCCGACACCCCCGAGGCCGCCCAGCCGGTCCGCGCCCAGATCGCGATCCGCAACATCAACCGCACGGTCGGCACCATGCTCGGCCACGAGGTCACCAAGAAGTTCGGCGGTGCGGGCCTGCCCCAGGACACCATCGACATCACCTTCACCGGCTCCGCGGGCCAGTCCTTCGGCGCCTTCCTGCCCAGCGGGGTCACCCTCCGCCTGGAGGGCGACGCCAACGACTACGTCGGCAAGGGCCTGTCCGGCGGCCGCGTCGTCGTCCGCCCCGACCGGGGCGCCGACCACCTCGCCGAGTACTCCACCATCGCCGGCAACACCATCGCCTACGGCGCCACCGGCGGCGAACTCTTCCTGCGCGGCCGCACCGGCGAACGCTTCTGCGTCCGCAACTCCGGCGCCACCGTCGTCTCCGAAGGCGTGGGCGACCACGGCTGCGAGTACATGACCGGCGGCCACGCCGTCGTCCTCGGCGAGACCGGACGCAACTTCGCGGCCGGCATGTCCGGCGGCGTCGCCTACGTCATCGACCTCGACCGCGACAACGTCAACGCCGGCAACCTCGGCGCCGTCGAGGAACTCACCGACACCGACACCCAGTGGCTGCACGACGTCGTGCGCCGCCACCAGGAGGAGACCGGCTCCACCGTCGCCGGAAAGCTCCTCGCCGAGTGGGACACCGCCGTGACCCGCTTCAGCAAGATCATCCCGTCCACCTACAAGGCAGTGCTCGCCGCCAAGGACGCCGCTGAGCTCGCCGGTCTCTCCGAGCAGGAGACCACCGAGAAGATGATGGAGGCGGCGACCAATGGCTGACCCCAAGGGCTTCCTGACCACCGGCCGCGAGGTCGCGCGCACCCGCCCGGCGGACGAGCGCGTCAAGGACTGGAACGAGGTCTACGTTCCGGGCTCGCTGCTCCCGATCATCAGCAAGCAGGCCGGCCGCTGCATGGACTGCGGCATCCCGTTCTGCCACAACGGCTGCCCGCTCGGAAACCTCATCCCCGAGTGGAACGACTACGCCTACCGCGAGGACTGGTCCGCCGCCGCCGAACGGCTGCACGCCACCAACAACTTCCCGGAGTTCACCGGGCGGCTGTGCCCGGCCCCCTGCGAGTCGGCGTGCGTGCTCGGCATCAACCAGCCGGCCGTCACCATCAAGAACGTCGAGGTCTCCATCATCGACAAGGCGTGGGGCAACGGCGACGTCACCCCGCGGCCGCCGGAGCGCCTGTCCGGCAAGACCGTCGCCGTCATCGGCTCGGGACCGGCCGGCCTCGCCGCCGCCCAGCAGCTCACCCGCGCCGGCCACACCGTCGCCGTCTACGAGCGCGCGGACCGCATCGGGGGCCTCCTGCGCTACGGCATCCCCGAGTTCAAGATGGAGAAGTCGCACATCAACCGCCGCATCGAGCAGATGCGCGCCGAGGGCACCAAGTTCCGCACCGAGATCGAGATCGGCCGGGACATCGACGCCGCGAAGCTGCGCCGCCGCTACGACGCCGTGGTCATCGCCGCCGGCGCCACCGTCTCGCGCGACCTGCCCGTGCCGGGCCGCGAGCTGAACGGCGTGCACTTCGCGATGGAGTACCTGCCGCTCGCCAACAAGGTGCAGGAGGGCGACCTGACGGTCTCCCCGATCACCGCCGAGGGCAAGCACGTCGTCGTCATCGGCGGCGGCGACACCGGCGCCGACTGCGTCGGCACCGCGCACCGCCAGGGCGCCCTGTCCGTCACCCAGCTGGAGATCATGCCCCGGCCCGGCGAGGAGCGGAACGCCAACCAGCCCTGGCCGACGTTCCCCATGCTCTACAAGGTCACCTCCGCGCACGAGGAGGGCGGCGAGCGGGTCTACTCCGTCTCCACCACCCGCTTCGAGGGCGACGAGGACGGCAACGTCCAGGCCCTCCACCTCGTCGAGGTGGAGTTCAAGGACGGTAAGCTGGAGCAGAAGCCCGGCACCGAGCGGGTCATCCCCGCGCAGCTGGTCACGCTCGCGATGGGCTTCACCGGCACCGACCAGTCCAACGGATTGGTCCAGCAGTTCGGTTTGGAGCTCGACGCACGGGGCAACATCGACCGTGACGCGGACTACGCGACCAACGTCGACGGCGTGTTCGTCGCCGGGGACGCGGGCCGCGGCCAGTCCCTCATCGTCTGGGCCATCGCCGAGGGCCGCTCCGCGGCACGCGGCGTGGACCGCTTCCTGACCGGAGCCAGCGCCCTGCCGGCCCCGATCCGCCCGACGGACCGTGCCCTCACGGTCTGATACGGCACCACAGACGTCCCGCACAACGGCGTGCGGAACTGAACGCGGCGCCTGCCCGTCCCCGACCGGACCCGGCAGGCGCCGTGGCGCGTCCGGGGACAGGTACGGCTCAGGCGGTCAGGGCCAGCGCACAGGTCGCCGCCCCCGTCGCCGCCACCGCGAGCACCAGACCGGTCAGCGCGAAGCGCCCCACCCCGATCCGGGTCCCCTGCCACCGGCACCGCTCGAACCACAGCAGCGTCGCCAGCGACCCCCACGGCGTCACCAGCGGCCCCGCGTTGACCCCGATCAGCAGCGCGAGCAACTGCCGGTGGTGATCCGCCGGCACGACCGCCTCGCCCGCCACGTACGCCGGAAGGTTGTTCAGTACGTTGGCGAGCCCGGCACCCACCCCCGCCGTACGCAGCAGCCCCGCCAGGCCCTCGTCCGAGCCCAGCGCCCGCATCAGCACCTCGTGCAGCCCGTGCGCCTCGACCGTCTCCACCACCAGGAACATCCCCGGCACCAGGACCAGCAGCCGCCACGGCACCAGCGAGAGCCGCAGCTCCCCGCGCCGCCGCACCGCGTACGCCGCCACCACGACCGCCATCGCCACCAGCGACGCCGACCACAGGGGCACATCGACCAGCAGGATCGCCAGCAGGAACCCGGCACACGCCACCGAGCACACCCCCAGCAGCACCCGGTCCCCGGGCACGGGCAGCGCCGGCGGCGTGTACGTGTCGGCGCCCCGCCGCCCCCGGCGCCAGTAGAACACCCACAGGCACAGCGCCGTCACCCCGATCGCGGCCAGCTGCGGCAGCCACATCACGGCGGCCAGCCCGGCCGGTGACAGCGCCACCCGGTCCGCCGCCAGCAGATTGGTCAGGTTCGACACCGGCAGCAGCAGACTCGCCGTATTGGCCAGCCACACCGTCGTCATCGCCAGCGGCACCGCCGCGATGCCCACCCGCCCGGCGAGCGCCAGCATCACCGGAGTGAGCAGCACCGCCGTGGTGTCCAGGTTCAGCGTGATCGTGGTCAGCGAGGCGAACGCCACGCACAGCCCGAACAGCAGCGGATAGCGCCCCCGGCCCGCCCGCGCCACCCACGCCGCGACCACGTCGAAGACCTGCGCCCGGCCCGCCAGCTCCGCCAGCACGATCACCGTCGCCAGGAACGCCAGCAGCGGACCGATGCGCCGCAGCTGCTCCTGCGCGGGACCGGACGGCAGCAGCCCGGTCGCCACGGCGGCCACCCCCGCCAGCAGCAGCCCGCCGGCCAGCCAGTCCAAAGGATGCAGCCGCCGCACCGGGGCAGGGAAGAGCCGCGGGAAGTGATCGTTCCGCATGCCGGTCATCGTGTCAGACCGGGACCCGGCCACCGGCCCCGCTCAGCCGGTCAGCGCCGCCGTCTTCAGGACCACCAGCAGCACCAGCACCGCCCCCAGCACCACACAGCCGGCCGCCTGCACCGCCGTCCGCCGCCCGGCGGGGGCGTACGCGTACACCACCGTCACCGCCGCACCGGTCAGCAGACCGCCCAGGTGCGCCTCCCACGAGGTGAAGGCCGCCGAGAGCAGCATCCACACCAGGAACCCGGCCAGGAAACCGTTGACCTCCCGCCGGTCCCGGCCCAGCCGCCGGCCGATGACGTAGAACGCGGCGACGAGACCGAATATCGCACCCGAGGCGCCCACCACCGCGTCCGTCGGCGACACCAGGTACACCAGCACCGAGCCGCCCAGCGCGGACAGCAGATACAGGGCCAGGAAACGGACCCGGCCCAGCTGCTCCTCCACGCCCCGGCCGAGCGTCCACAGCGCGTACATGTTGAACACGATGTGCAGCACCCCGAACGGCAGCGACCCGAACGACGTGCCGTCCGGCGGCAGATGGAGGAAGGAGCCGGTCAGCAGCCGGTACCACTCGCCGCCCACCACCCCCACCACGTCGAACCCCGGATAGCCGCCGTCGACGTAGACATAGCGCCCGCCGTCCGCGTCGGTCAGCCAGGCCCCCGCCATCTCGAACCGGTCGACGAGCCCCGGACGTATCAGCTCCGCCAGATACGCCAGCACGTTCAAACCGATCAGCACATACGTCACGACCGGCACCGCGGACCGCGACACCGTGCCGCCGAACGCCGTCCGGGTCCGGCGTATCGAGCGCTGCCCCTCCTTCACGCACTCCACGCACTGGTGGCCCACCGCCGCCTCCCGCATACAGGCCGGGCAGATGAACCGCTCGCAGCGCACGCAGCTCACATACGTCTCGTACGAGGGATGGCGGTAACACGTGGTGACGTCGGCCTCCATGGCCGGCTCCTTCGTCCGTACGGGTATGCGGCGGCCGGTGGGGGGTCGGCGGCGAACAAGATAGCGAATGCGGCACCGGGCGCCCGACCCAGGGCGGGGCGCCCCCGGAGCCCGAACGGGTGGGCACGAGGACTCCTGCGGAAAAACGGACAGAGGATGTCGGGTATCCCGGATTCCATGGCGCCATGACCACCACGACCTGGACCGACTTCCGCACCGCCGAACCCGGCTTCGCCGACACCGTCCGCCACCGCTTCGGCCTCTACCGGCACCACGTCCTCGCCACCCTCCGCGCCGACGGATCACCCCGGCTCACCGGCCTGGAGGTCGACTTCTGGCGCGACGAGCCCCACCTCGGCATGATGCCGAACTCCCGCAAGGCCCTCGACCTGCGCCGCGACCCCCGCTTCTGCGTGCACGCCAACCCCGGACCCGGCACGGAGATGACCGACGGCGACGTCCGCTTCTCCGGGCGCGCCGTCGAGATCACCGACCCCGCCGTGCTCGCCCGCTTCATCGAGGAGCGCACCCCGCCCGAGCCCTTCCACCTCTTCCGCGTCGAACCCACCGAGGTGGTGCGCGTCGGCCTGGAGGGCGGCGACACCATCGTCATCAGCACCTGGCGCCCCGGCCGCCCCCTGCGCACCGTCCGCCGGGGGAACGACGAGGGGACGCTCTCCGGGGACGGCTGAGCGACCTGCCTCACATCGTCCGGCGGCAGACCGTGCTAGGCTGGTCCCGTTGCAGTTTTGGTACCCATGACTTTATGTGCGCCTGACGGGAATGCTTCGTCAGGCGCATTATTGTTTTCCGGCTTTCTCCGGATGGGGCTCAATGCGGCGACTTGGAATTCGTGACCTGCGAATTTCCGGCACTGCACCTCCTGAAGGAGAACAACATGGCTACGGGAACCGTCAAGTGGTTCAACTCTGAAAAGGGCTTCGGCTTCATCGAGCAGGACGGCGGCGGCGCCGACGTCTTCGCCCACTACTCGAACATCAACGCCCAGGGCTTCCGCGAGCTCGTCGAGGGCCAGAAGGTCAGCTTCGACGTCACGCAGGGCCAGAAGGGCCCGCAGGCGGAGAACATCGTCCCCGCCTGATCGTCGGCGACGCATCCTTCGCAGCCGGGGTCCGCACCTTCACGGTGCGGGCCCCGGCTCGTGCTGTCCCAGGAGGACAACCCGTATGACCCGCTCCGAACGCCAGGACCGTCCCGCCCGCAACCGCCCGTCCCGAGGGCGCGGCGCGGCCCGGCCGAAGGCAACCGCACAGGGTTCCGGCAAGGCGTCGCCCCGTCGCAGGGCCACCCCGCCGCAGGGCGAATTCGCGCTGCCCGAAACCATCACCCCCGCACTGCCCGCCGTCGAGGCGTTCGCCGAGCTGGACATGCCCGCCGCCCTGCTGAAGACCCTCACCGCGCAGGGCGTTACCGCGCCGTTCCCCATCCAGGGCGCCACCCTGCCCAACTCGCTGGCAGGCCGCGACATCCTCGGCCGGGGCCGCACCGGCTCCGGCAAGACCCTCGCCTTCGGCCTCGCGCTCCTGGCCCGCACCGCCGGCCGCCGCGCCGAACCGAAGGCCCCCCTGGCCCTCGTCCTCGTCCCCACCCGCGAACTGGCCCAGCAGGTCACCGACGCGCTGACCCCGTACGCCACCGCCGTCAACCTGCGCCTGGCCACCGTCGTCGGCGGCATGTCGATCACCCGCCAGTCCGCCACCCTGCGGCGCGGCGCCGAGGTGCTCGTCGCCACCCCCGGCCGGCTCAAGGACCTCATCGAACGCGGCGACTGCCGCCTGGACCAGGTCGCGATCACCGTCCTCGACGAGGCCGACCAGATGGCCGACATGGGCTTCATGCCCCAGGTCACCGCCCTGCTCAAGCAGGTCGAGCCGGACGGCCAGCGCATGCTGTTCTCGGCGACCCTGGACAAGAACATCGACCGCCTGGTCAAGATGTTCCTCACCGACCCCGTCGTGCACTCCGTCGACCCCTCGGCCGGCGCGGTCACCACCATGGAGCACCACGTCCTCCACGTCCTGGACGAGACCGACAAGAAGGCCGTCGCCACCAGGATCGCCGCCCGCGACGGCCGCGTGATCATGTTCGTCGACACCAAGCGCGGCGCCGACCGCTTCGCCAAGCGGCTGCTGGCCAGCGGGGTACGCGCCGCCGCCCTGCACGGCGGACGCACCCAGCCGCAGCGCAACCGGACCCTGGACCAGTTCAAGAACGGCCAGGTCACCGCCCTCGTCGCGACCAACGTGGCGGCCCGCGGCATCCACGTCGACGACCTCGACCTCGTCGTCAACGTGGACCCGCCCACCGACCACAAGGACTACCTCCACCGCGGCGGACGCACCGCCCGCGCGGGGGAGTCCGGCAGCGTCGTCACCCTGGTGCTCCCCGAGGAGAAGCGGGACATGACCCGCCTGATGCAGGACGCGGGCATCGCCCCCCGCACCACCCGCATCAAGTCCACCGACGAGGAACTCTCCCGCCTCACCGGCGCCCGCGAGCCCTCCGGCGTCGCGGTCGTCATAGAGGTGCCGCAGCCGACCCAGCCCCAGCGCAGACCGGCCACCGCCACCGGCACCCGCTCGACGGGCCGCAGCCGCAGCCGCGGCCGCCGCACCGGAGCCGGAGCCGGAGCCGGTACGGGCGCCGGAGGCTCCCGCAGCGGTGCCGCGCCGCGCGGTGCGGCACCGCGCAGCCGCCGGGGCGCCTAGGCCCCATGCCGGAGGGGCCCGCCCGGACCCCTCCGGCACAGCGGCGCGCCCGGACCGGCGGTCTCAGGTCGTGCAGTCCAGCACCGCGCCGCACAGCGCGCACCGCACCCGCACCCGGCCCCGCACCGCCACCCGGTTCCACTGATGGCAGACCGGGCACGGAAACTCCACCCGCAACCCGTCCCCGCCCCCGGTGAACGCGTACCCGGCCGCATCCCGGCCGCGCGCCGCACGCCCCTCCCGCCGGTCCTTCGCGTAACGGTGGCGTTCCCACCGGCCGGCCGCCGTCAGCGGCGGCCGCGCGGCGTCCCGCAGAGCCCGCGCCCGGCCCTCCACATACGCGGTGTACGCCTGCGCACTGGTGAACCACGGCGACGGGTCCTCCCCGAACACCAGCGCCCGCTCCGCCAGCACATAGCCGAACTCCTCCGGGGTCAGATAGCCCAGCTTCTGGCTGGAGACCCCGTCCTCCCGGAACGCGTCCAGCAGCAGCCAGCCCGCCCCCAGATAGGCCGCCGCCGTATCCGTCAGGATCTCGTTGTCCCGCGTACCGGGGAACTCCAGACCCAGCCGGTGCAGCAGCACATGCGCCACCTCGTGCGCCAACGCGGCCCCGATGTCCCGGCGATGCGTACGGAAGCGGTCGTTCAGCTCCACGAAGTACTCCGGGCCCGCCGCCAGCTCCACACTCCCCGCGTGCTCCATCGCCCGGAACGCCACGATCATCCGGGCGTCCGGCAGCCGGTAGTGGCGCACCATCGCCCGCGCCACCCGCTGCGCCCCCGGATGCAGATCCTCCGCGTCCGTGAACGCCGCGTCGGCCGGGACGACACTCGCGTCGAAGCGCTGCACCCCGTCGGGCCCCAGCCGCCGGTACAGCGCGGTGATCGCCGAACGGACCGTCGCCAGATGCGGAAAGCCGTGCTCGACGGGGCTGCGGCGGAGACTGTCCGGCACGTCCGTACCCCCGCTCCCGCGACGCTCGACCCCTCCTCACTGTAGAACGCGACCGGCCGCCCCGCGGTTGCCCGCCCCGCAGTCGCCCGTCCTCAGCCCGCCGCCCGCACCGGCAGCCCCGGACCCAGCTCCACATGGGCCGCGCCCGCGCCCTCCGTCTCCAGCACCCACACCTCGTTGACCCCGTCCCGCAGCACCGGACCGGGAACGTACAGCGTGTGCTGCGGGCCCGCCGACCAGTATCGGCCCAGGCAGAAGCCGTTCACCCAGACGAATCCCCGCGTCCAGCCGGGCAGTTCGAGACCCGCGTGATCCGCCCCCGCCACCTCCACCGACTCGAACACACCCCGGTACAGACCCGGCCCGCCCGCCCCGTCCACCGGCGCGAACGGCACCCGCGCCATCGCGCCCGGCTCGTCGAACGCGTCCAGCCGCAGCGCCCGCGCCCGCACCCCGTGCAGATACTGGCGCTCGTGCAGCACACCCCCGGTGATCCCCTTCGGCTCGCCCAGCCGCGGCCCGTAATTGACCCGGCCCAGCGACTCCACCCAAAGCTCCACCTCGGCCGGCCCGGCCACCGGCTCCGCCAGCGTCGCCTCCTCCTCGCTCAGCACACCCCGCCGCACCCCGTCCACGTACACCACCGCCCGGTCCCGCAGCCCCGCCACACCCAGCGGATACGGGCCGCGCGGACCCGGCACGGCCACCCGGTAGCGCACCAGCCCCCGGTCCAGCCCCAGCTCCTCGAACGTCGGCGGCACCCCCGACTCCGCCCGCTCCTCCTCGCCCAGCGCCTCCAGCACCGCGGACAGCGGCGCCCACGCGGTCAGCTCCGCCCGCACCGGGGCGGCGAGGCCGACCGGCTCGGCCGGCAACGCCGGCAGCGGCCCCTCCGCGTACCGGGCGAGCACCTCCCGGAACAGGCGGAACTTCTCCGTGGCCCGCCCGTACTCGTCCACCGGCGCGTCGTAGTCGTACGACGTCACCGTCGGCAGCAGCTCCCCGTCCTGGAGCGGCCCCGAACGGTTGGCGCCCGCCCAGCCCGCGAAGTTCGTACCGCCGTGCGCCATGTAGACGTTCACCGACGCCCCGCACTCCAGGATCTCCGCCAGCGCCTCCGCCGCCCGCGCGGGCTCCCGCACCACCGGCGGCGCACCCCAGTGCTCGAACCAGCCGCACCAGAACTCCATGCACATCAGCGGACCGGGCGCCCGGTGCCGGCGCAGCACTCCGAACGCCTCACCGGCCCCCGAACCGAAATTGGCCGTCGCGAGCAGACCCGGCACCGAACCGCCGGTCAGCATGTGGTCCTCCGGCCCGTCCGAGGTGAACAGCGGCACCGTCACCCCGAACTCGCCCAGCAGCGCGGCCACCCGGCGCAGATACACCGCGTCGCTGCCGTAACTCCCGTACTCGTTCTCCGCCTGCACCATGATCACCGGCCCGCCCCGGTCCACCTGCCGCTCCACCACCTGCGGCAGCAGCCGCGCGAACCAGGCCCGCACCGCGTCGAGGAACCCCTCGTCCCGCGTACGCACCCGCCGCCCGAACCGCCCGGTCACCCACACCGGCAGCCCGCCGTTCTCCCACTCGGCGCAGATGTACGGGCCCGGCCGCACGATCACCCACAGCCCGGCCCGCGCCGCCGCGTCCAGGAACCGGCCCAGCGCACCCACGTCCCGGAACCGGCCCGGCCGGGGCTCGTGCAGATTCCACGGCACGTACGTCTCCACGCAGTTCAGGCCCATCGCCCGCAGCATCGCCAGCCGGTGGTCCCACTGCCCCTCGTGCACCCGGAAGTAGTGCAGCGCCCCCGACAGCAGCCGCACCGGCCGCCCGTCGATCCGGAAATCCTCGTCCCCGACGCCGAAGTCAGCCATGGTGCCCGCTCTCCCGATGCGTGAAATGTCTCGTTCCAGCCTCACCCCTGGCGCCCGGCCGGTCCATGGACAAAAATCGCGGCTGATTGGACAAACCACCTGCTCACCAGGCACACAGGCAGGAGAACCGGGGAGCACGGAGGAGCCGATGTACCAGACCTGGATGCGCTTCTTCACCCCCGGACCGCTCCACCACCGCCTCGGCCTCGTCTGCCTCGGCGTCGGCCTCCAGCACGGCACCCTGCCCCCCGTCGGCCCCCGCACCCTCGACCACCACGTCGCCGTCGTCGTCCACTCCGGCAGCGGATGGTTCACCGCCCCCGACGGACGGCGGCGGCCCGTCACCGCCCCCGCCCTCCTCTGGCTCACCCCCGGCACCCCGCACCACTACGGCGCCGACCCCGACACCGGCTGGGACGAGAGCTTCGTCGACTTCACCGGACCCGCCACCACCGCCTACACCGAACTCGGCTACATCGAACCCGACCGCCCCCTCGTCCCGCTCACCGACACCACCGCACCCCGCGCCGCCGTCCACCGCATGGTCAGGGCCGCCCGCCCCGGCAACCCCCTCCTGGAGGCCGAGACCGGCGCCGCCGTCCACGAACTCCTCGTCGCCCTGCGCCGCGCCCGCACCGGCACCGGCCCGGACGACGACCCCGTCCTGCGCGCCCTCGCCCGCGACGCCCTCCAGCCGCTCACCGTCGCCGAACACGCCGCCCGCCACGGCATGACCCCCGCCGAACTGCGCACCGCCGTCCGCCGCAGCGCCGGATGCAGCCCCAAGGACTACCTCCTCGGCATCCGGCTCGGCCGCGCCAAGGAACTCCTCGCCACCGGCGACCTCCCCGTCGCCGCCGTCGCCCGCCGCGTCGGCTACGACGACCCCGCCTACTTCTCCCGCCTCTTCACCCGCCGCGTCGGCACGCCCCCCGTACGCTTCCGCGACCAGCAGCGCCGCACCGTACCCGGCGGCTGGAGCGACCACGTACCGGACCCGGACCACCCGCCGACGATCACGCCGTAAGCTCGCTGCCCATGACCACGAACGACATCGACGACTCCGTACGCGGCGAGCTCGACCGGCTGCGCCAGAGCATCGACAACATCGACGCGGCCGTCGTCCACATGCTCGCCGAACGCTTCAAATGCACCCAGGAAGTCGGCCACCTCAAGGCCGCCCACCAGCTCCCCCCGGCCGACCCGGCCCGCGAGGCCCGCCAGATCGCCCGCCTGCGCCAGCTCGCCGAGAACGCCCACCTCGACCCCGCCTTCGCCGAGAAGCTGCTCAACTTCATCGTCGCCGAGGTCATCCGCCACCACGAGCGGATCGCCGAGGAGTCCGCCCAGGACGGCAACTGAGCCGGGCCGGGCCCGCGCACCACAACCCGCCTGCGCGCCGCACCGCCCATACGGCAGCATGTCCCCATGTCCGTACTGACGCGCGATGAAGCGCAGGCCCGAGCCCAGATCCTCGACGTTCAGCGATACACCATCGAACTCGACCTCACCACGGGAGAGGAGACCTTCGACTCCCGCACCGTGATCGAGTTCACCGCCCGCACCGACGGTGACACCTTCGTCGAGCTCAAGCCCGCCACCCTCCGCGCCATCAGCCTCGACGGGCAGCCGCTGGACCCCGGACACCTCACCGAGAACCGGTACCCGCTCACCGGCCTCACCACGGGCCGCCACGAGCTGCGCGTCGACGCCGCGATGCACTACTCCCGCACCGGCGAGGGCATGCACCGCTTCACGGACCCCAGCGACAACGAGACCTACGTCTACACCCAGCTCTTCATGGAGGACGTCCAGCGCGTCTTCGCCGCCTTCGACCAGCCGGACCTCAAATCCGTCTTCGCCCTCACCGTCACCGCCCCCGAAGGCTGGACCGTCCTCGGCAACGGCATCACCCGCCACACCGGCGAAGGCCGCTGGACCATCGCCCCCACCCCCCTCCTCTCCACCTACCTCGTCGCCGTCGCCGCCGGGCCCTGGCACTCCGTGACCACCGAACACGCCGGACTGCCCTTCGGCATCCACTGCCGCCGCTCCCTCGCCCCCCACCTCGACGCCGACGCCGACGAGATCCTCGACATCACCCGCGCCTGCTTCGACCGCTTCCAGGAAAAATTCGACGAGCCCTACCCCTTCGACTCCTACGACCAGGCATTCGTCCCCGAATTCAACGCCGGCGCCATGGAGAACCCCGGCCTCGTCACCTTCCGCGACGAATTCATCTACCGCTCCGCCGTCACCGACACCGAACGCCAGACCCGCGGCATGGTCATCGCCCACGAAATGGCCCACATGTGGTTCGGCGACCTCGTCACCCTCGCCTGGTGGGACGACATCTGGCTCAACGAGTCCTTCGCCGAGTACATGGGCTACCAGACCCTCGCCGAAGCCACCCGCTTCACCGACACCTGGGTCGACTTCGGCGTCGCCCGCAAGGGCTGGGGCTACAGCGCCGACCAGCGCCCCTCCACCCACCCCGTCGCCCCCGACCCCGCCGACGTCCCCGACACCGCCTCCGCCCTCCTCAACTTCGACGGCATCTCCTACGCCAAGGGCGCCTCCGCACTCCGCCAGCTCGTCGCCTGGCTCGGCGAGAAGGACTTCCTCGCCGGCATCAACACCCACTTCGCCCGCCACAAGTTCGGCAACGCCACCCTCGCCGACTTCATCGACAACCTCGCCTCCGCCACCGACCGCGACGTCCACGCCTGGGCCGAGCAGTGGCTGCGCACCACCGGCGTCGACACCCTCACCGCCCGCACCACCGAGACCGAGACCACCTGGTCCCTCACCGTCGACCACCGGGGCACCCGCCCCCACCGCATCAGCGTCGGCGCCTACGACCACTCCCTCGACACCCAGCACGGCCCCACCCCCCTCGTCCTGCGCGAACGCTTCGAGGCCGGCATCCCCGAGGACGCCCCCACCACCCGCCCCGGCCGCCGCCCCGCCCTCGTCGTCATCAACGACGAAGACCTCACCTACGCCAAGATCCGCCTCGACCCCGCCTCCCGGACCACCGTCCAGGACAGCCTCTCCGGCATCCCCGACCCCCTCACCCGCGCCGTCATCTGGAACGCCGCCCGCGACATGGTCCGCGACGGCGAACTCGCCCCCCGCACCTACCTCGACCTCGCCCGCGCCCACCTGCCCCACGAAACCGACCTCGCCCTCCTCCAGGGCGTCCTCGAATTCGCCGACGGCCAGGTCGCCGCCTGCTACACCGCCCCCGAGGACCGGCCCGCCGCCCTCGCCACCCTCACCGCCCTCTGCCGCGACCTCATCCGCCGCACCGAGGACGGCACCCACCCCGGCCTCCGCCTCACCGCCGTACGCCACCTCATCGACGCCGCCACCCAGCCCGACACCATCCAGGGCTGGCTCGCCGACGACACCGTCCCCGGCGGACCCGAACTCGACCCCGAACTGCGCTGGCGCATCCTCACCCGCCTCGCCGTCCTCGGCGCCACCGACGAACAGGCCATCGCCGCCGCCCTGGAGAACGACCCCAGCGCCACCGGCCAGGAAGGCGCCGCCCGCTGCCGCGCCGCCCTCCCCACCCCCGAGGCCAAGGCCGCCGCCTGGGACGCCATGTTCCACGACGACAGCCTCTCCAACTACCTCTTCACCGCCACCGCCCAGGGCTTCTGGCAGCCCGAACAGACCGACCTCGTACGCGCGTACGTGCCCCGCTTCTACCCCGAGGTCGCCGAACTCGCCGCCCGCCGGGGCCCCGCCATCGCCGAAGCCGCCGGACGCCACGCCTTCCCGGTGTCCGTCATCGACGCGGACAGCCTCCGCCTCGGCGAGGAAGCCCTCGACGACCCCGCGCTCATCCCCGCCCTCCGCCGCAAACTCATCGACCAGGTGGACGACCTGCGCCGCGCCCTGCACGTACGCGACGCCCACTGACCCCACCAGCCCGCCCGTGCCCGGCCCGCCCCACTGAGGAGCGCGCCGGGCACGCGCACATCGGCGCCCGACCGTGCTCGCTCCCGCCCGGCACGCGCGCACCAGTGACCACCCCCCCGCCACAGCGCCGAACCTGCCCCGCTCGGGCAAGCCCCGTCGCACCCCCGCCTTCCGGGCGAACTCCCGCCCCCATACCACCCCGGACCCTCGCCACCCGGCCCCCTCCGCGGCCCGCCACCCTTTCGTGTTCAGATCACCCCGCTCCCCGGTCGCACCGCTCGAAACCCGGACAAGCTGGCACGCACACCCATGCCCGCACCCCGCCACCGCGCGCCCGAAGGACCGGCCACCCCATGCCCCTCCCGCCCCTCGCCGGCACCACCACCGGCCCCGCCGCACTGCGCCCCCTCCTCGACACCGTCCTCACCGCCCTCACCGAAGGCGCCCTCCGCCGCGGCGGCCCCCTCCCCGCCGGCGGGCCCGACGCCGTCACCCCCCGCACCCGCACCACCCTCACCCCCCTCATCCCCGACCGGGGCACCGGCGCCCACCACGCCCTCGCCACCCTCGTCGAAACCCTCACCGCAGGCGCCGCCGACCCCGCCGACCCCCTCTGCGCCGCCCACCTCCACACCCCGCCCCTCGCCCTCGCCGCAGCCGCCGACCTCGCCGCCTCCGCCCTCAACCCCTCCATGGACTCCTGGGACCAGGCCCCCGCCGCCTCCACCCTCGAAGCCGAAACCACCGCCGCACTGGCCGCCGAGATCTACCCCCACCACCCCACCCCCGACGCCCTCATCACCACCGGCGGCACCGAAGCCAACCAACTCGGCCTCCTCCTCGCCCGCGAACGCAACGGCCCCGTCCAGACCATCACCGGCGCCAACGCCCACCACAGCATCACCCGCGCCGCCTGGCTCCTCGGCCTCCCCGAACCCCTCACCGTCCCCGCCCCCCACGGCACCATCGACCTCCACGCCCTCCACGACACCCTCAGCCGCAACCACGGACACGGCCCCCTCCTCGTCACCGCCACCGCGGGCACCACCGACACCGGCCACATCGACCCCCTCACCGACATCGCCGACCTCTGTGCCCACCACGGCGCCGAACTCCACATCGACGCCGCCTACGGCGGACCCCTCCTCTTCAGCCCCACCCACCGCCCCCTCCTCGACGGACTCGACCGCGCCCACAGCGTCACCTTCGACCTGCACAAACTCGGCTGGCTCCCCGCATCCGCCGGCATCCTCGCCGTCCCCGACCACCACCACCTCCACCCCCTCCACCACCAGGCCCCCTACCTCAACGCCGACGACGACACCGAAGCCGGCCTCCCCGACCTCCTCGGCCGCTCCCTGCGCACCACCCGCCGCCCCGACGCACTCAAGATCGCCGTCACCCTCCGCGCCCTCGGCCGCACCGGCCTCGCCGACCTCGTCGACCGCACCTGCGCCACCGCCCACACCCTCGCCGACCTCATCACCCGCACCCCCGGCCTCGACCTCTACGACCGCCCCACCATCAGCACCGTCCTCTTCCGCCCCACCGACGCCGACGACCACACCGTCGCCACCCTCCGCCGCACCCTCCTCACCCGCGGCCACGCCGTACTCGGCCGCACCCGCACCCGAGGCCGCCTCTGGCTCAAGGCCACCCTCCTCAACCCCCACACCACCCCCGACGACCTCCACCGACTCCTCGGCCTCGTCACCCACCTCACCGCCGAACTCAAGGAAGGCAGCACCCTCCGATGACCGCCGCCGCCCCACCCACCGACCCGCACCGCATCCACGACCTCGTCGGCATCGGCATCGGCCCCTTCAACCTCTCCCTCGCCGCCCTCGCCCACGGTCTGCCCACCCCCCTCACCACCGCCTTCTACGAACAGCGCCCCGCCTTCCACTGGCACCCCGGACTCCTCATCGAAGGCGCCACCCTCCAAGTCCCCTTCCTCGCCGACCTCGTCACCCTCGCCGACCCCACCAGCCCCTGGAGCTTCCTCAACTACCAACGCACCCAGGACCGCCTCTACCCCTTCTACTTCGCCGAGCGCTTCCACATCCACCGCTCCGAATACGACGCCTACTGCCGCTGGGTCAGCACCCAACTCCCCGCACTCCACTTCGGCCACCAGGTCGACACCATCCGCTGGGACCCCCACGCCGCCCACTTCGAAATCGACCACACCCAACTCGACGCCCACGGCGAAGCCGCCTCACTCGGCCGCACTCACACCCGCCACATCGCCCTCGGCATCGGCACCGAACCCCACATCCCCGAACCCCTCAAACCCCTCACCGACACCCACCCCACCACCGCCCCCGTCATCCACTCCGCCGACTACCTCCACCACCGCGACCGCCTCCTCGACGCCCGCCACATCACCGTCATCGGCTCAGGACAATCCGGCGCCGAAATCTTCCTCGACCTCCTGCGCGCCCGCCCCACCGGCAGCGAAGGACTCCACTGGCTCGCCCGCACCCCCGCCTTCGCCCCCATGGAGTACTCCAAACTCGGCCTCGAACACTTCACCCCCGACTACACCCGCTACTTCCACGCACTCCCCGAACCCGTACGCGACACCCTCGTCCCCCAGCAATGGCAGCTCCACAAGGGCATCGACCACGACACCATCGCCGCCATCCACGACGAGCTCTACCGCCGCACCCTCCACGGCGCCTGGCCCGACGCCACCCTCACCCCCGGCGTAGCCGTACGCACCGCCGGACGCGTCGCCAACACCCGCGTCGAACTCCACCTCGAACACACCCAGCAACGCACCCGCACCCGCATCACCACCGACGCCGTCGTCCTCGCCACCGGCTACCGCGAACGCCCCCTCGACACCCTCCTCGAACACCTCCGCCCCCACCTGCGCCGCGACACCGCAGGACGCCCCCGCGTCGACACACACCAACGCCTCGACCTCGGCCCCGCCATCACCGGCCACATCTACGTACAGAACGCCGAACGCCACACCCACGGCGTCGGCACCCCCGACCTCGGCCTCGCCGCCTGGCGCAGCGCCACCATCCTCAACGACCTCACCGGCACCAACCCCTACCCCCTGCCACACCGCACCGCCTTCACCACCTTCGGCCTCACCCAGCCCGCCATCCCCGCCCAGCCCCCCACCCTCGTCCCCCTCACCCATCCCAACTGACCCCGTACACACAGCAAAAAGCGGCCGCCCCGCCTCCCGAACAGGAGGCGGAACGACCGCCCGAACCACCAGCCGAACCCCTAGAACACCGGCACACCGTCCCGCGTCAGCCGCCAGTCCACCGAGGCGAACTCCGCAGCGTCCACCGAACCCTTCGCCCGCACCCAGGCGATGATCGTGTTCCGGATCTCCTCCGAATTCGCCCACAACTGCTTCGCACCCGGCACATGCGGGAAGTTGCCGCCCCCACTCGCCCGGTAGTTGTTCACCGCCAGCACGAACCGCGCCGCCGGATCGACCGGCTTCCCCCCGAACGCGAAATTCACGATCCGCGAACCCACCGGCTTCGCGATGTCGATGTCATACGTCAGCCCCGACACCGCGTCGTAGTTGTAGTCCGGAGTGTTCTCCGCATTCGTCAGCTCCGCCGGATCGACCGGAACACCCGCGGGAGTCCGCACGTAGTACTTCGCCGAGTACTCCAGATACTCCAGAACCTGCGCACCCGTCAGCAGCCGCGCCTCCAGCGTGTTCTCGAACGGATACAGCCCCGCCGCATCCCTGATCGTCACATCCCCGGCCGGAATCCGCGCCGTCCGCGAGAAGCACGACGCCTGCGACAGCACCGGCAGCTCCGCGTACTCACCACCCGCCAGCGCCGCCCGCACCGTCTCCGTCTGGACGACATTGATCAGATCGATGATCGGCTCGTCCTTCCACGCCGCCTCCGCCGTCGTCATCGCCGCCGCCGACGTCCCGATCACCTGATTGACGTACGCCACGACCTTCCGGTGCTCGTCCGCCAGCAGCTTCGTGATCCTCGGGTCCTCCACCGCCGTGTTCGAGTTCAGCACCCGCGAACCCGCCCGCTCGACCACCCAGCGGCCCTTCTCCCACACCACGTCGAAGTCGAACAGCGTCAGCCGCTGCCCCCACTTCAACGGCTCCGAGAGCACGACCCGCTTCCCCGTCTCCTCGTTCTCCACGAAGTACTCGGGAATCTCCAGATGCGCGTGACCCACCAGAATCGCGTCGATCCCCGGCACCCGCTCCGCCACCAGAGCCGCCGCGTTCTCCACATGCGGGATCTGATCCCCGTACGACGACGTCCCGCTCGTCCCCGAGTGCGCCGACACGATCACCACGTCCGCACCCATCGAACGCAGCCGCGGCACGAACTTCGCCGCCTGCTCCACCAGACCCGGGAACACCATCTTCCCGCCCACATTGGCCTTGTCCCAGATCGCGATCCCCGGATTCGTCAGCCCCAGCACCGCCACCCGCACATCCCGGCCGTGCGGCGTCCGCAGCTTCCGGATCACATACGGCGCGAACGCCGGCCGCAGCGTCCTCGCATCCAGCGCGTTCGCCCCCAGCAGCGGGAAGTCGCACTGCTCCTCGAACTTCCGCAGCACCGGAATCCCGTAGTTGAACTCGTGGTTCCCCAGCGCCGCCGCGTCATAGCCGATCGCGTTCATCGCCTGCGCCATCGGATGCACCGGACCACGCTTCGCCGTGATCGGGTCGATCTTCGCGTAGTAGTACGAGAGCTGCGTGCCCTGAATCGTGTCACCCGCGTCGATCATCAGCGTGTTGTGACGACCCTTCTCCCGCCGCACCTCCTCCACCAGCGTCGAGATCTTCGCCAGACCCACATCGTTGTGGTCCTTGTCGTCGAACTCGGCATCCGTGAAGTAGTCCCAGTTGAAGACGTTCCCGTGCAGATCCGTCGTCCCCATCACGGTGAACGAGTACCGCTTCGGCGGACGCCCGTGCCCCCGACCGTGCCCCCGTCCGTGCGCCTCAGCCGGCGACGCGGCACCACCCGCCATCACCGCACCCGCGCCGGCCGCGGCCGATGTCCCCAGGAACGTCCTTCGGTTCAGCGGCATCTCGTCTCCCACATCTCTGTTCTCCTGCTGCGCATCTCTTGCTGCGAAGCTCCCCGCACGCCACCCACCCCGCCGGTCGACGCGTGTAGAACAGCCGACGAACCACACGGACGAGCAGGCGACGCGCGTAGATAATCACCCGCACACCACCCCCGGCAACACCCCCGGCAGGTTTCCATGCCATGACCACACACCAACCACCGGACGTCCCGCTGTCGTACCCGGATGCCAGAGTGGACCCATGAACGACACCGCCCAGCCCTACGGCACCCCGGACCAGCCCCGCCTCGCCGTCCGCGGCGAAGCCCGCCTGGAAGTCGACCCCGAGATCGCCCGCCTCTCCATCACCGTCACCGCCCGCGGCAAGGACCGGCGCGCCGCCCTCGAAGACCTCACCCGCCGCAACGCCACCGTCCTCGAACTCGCCCGCACCTACGGCGACGCCGTCGAAAAACTCGAAACCGGCGCCCTCTCCATCAGCCCCGAACTCGTCCACCGGGGCCGCGACGAGAAGATCCGCGCCTACCACGGCCGCGTCTACATCACCGCCGTCCTCAACGACTTCACCGCCCTCGGCGAATTCGTCACCCGCGTCGGCGACCTCGACATGACCCACGTCAACGGCCCCTGGTGGGCCCTGCGCCCCACCTCGCCCGCCCACGGCGAAGCCCGCCGCCAGGCAGTCCGCGAAGCCGTCCAGCGCGCCCGCGAATACGCCGGAGCACTCGGCGCGGAACTGGCCGCCCTCGTCGAACTCGCCGACATAGGCGCCGAGAACGCCGCCCCCGTCGCCTACGCCCGCCGCGCCGGCTACGGCGGCGCGCTCCCCGCCCCCGCCGGAGCGGGCGCCCCGCCGGCCCCCGCCATCGACCTCGAACCCCAGCAGCAGACCGTCTACGCACAGGTGAACGCCCGCTTCACCATGACCCCGCCGAAACTCTGAATTCCCACCCGCACGCACGGTGCGGCGTGCTCATCCGAGCACGCCGCCGCACAATTCAACAGTTGTCAATAACCCTTCATCCAAAGGTGGTTGGACAGTCATACAGAGCCAATTACCTACCCATAGGTAAGGTCTAGGCTCGACCCATGCGCCGAGCCAAAATCGTTTGCACCCTGGGACCAGCCACCGACACATACGACCAGATCAAGTCCCTGGTCGAGGCCGGAATGGACATCGCCCGCCTCAACCTCAGCCACGGCAGCTACGCCGAACACGAAGAGCGCTACCACCGCGTCCGCAAGGCTTCCGACGAGGGCCGCCGCAGCGTCGGCGTCCTGGTCGACCTTCAAGGCCCGAAGATCCGCCTCGGACGCTTCAGCGAAGGCCCCGTACTCCTTGAACGCGGCGACGACTTCACCATCACCGTCGAACCGCTGGAGGGCGACCGCCACGGCTGCGGCACCACGTACGACGGCCTCGCCACCGACGTCACCCCCGGCGAGCGCATCCTGATCGACGACGGGCGCGTCACGCTCGAAGTCACCGAGGTGGACGGCCCGCGCGTCCGCACCACCGTCATCGAGGGCGGCATGGTCTCCGACCACAAGGGCCTCAACCTCCCCGGCGTCGCCGTCTCCGTCCCCGCGCTCTCCGAGAAGGACATCGACGACCTGCGCTGGGCCATCCGCACGGGCGCCGACATCATCGCCCTCTCCTTCGTGCGCAGCGGCCGGGACATCGAGGACGTCCACCGCGTCATGGACGAGGAGGGCCGCCGCCTCCCCGTCATCGCCAAGGTCGAGAAGCCGCAGGCCGTCGACAACATCGAGGACATCGTCGCCGCCTTCGACGGCATCATGGTCGCCCGCGGCGACCTCGGCGTCGAGATGCCGCTGGAGCAGGTGCCGATCGTCCAGAAGCGGGCGATCAAGCTCGCCAAGCGGAACGCGAAGCCGGTGATCGTCGCGACGCAGATGCTCGACTCGATGATCGACAACTCCCGGCCCACCCGCGCCGAGGCGTCCGACGTCGCGAACGCCGTCATCGACGGCACGGACGCGGTGATGCTGTCCGGTGAGACGAGCGTCGGCAAGTACGCCATCGAGACGGTCCGCACGATGGCGCGCATCGTGGAGGCGGCGGAGGAGGACATCCTCGCGAAGGGGCTGCCGCCGCTGACCGAACGCAACAAGCCCCGCACCCAGGGCGGCGCGGTGGCCCGCGCGGCGGCGGAGATGGGCGACTTCCTCGGCGCGAAGTTCCTGGTGGCGTTCACGCAGAGCGGCGACACGGTGAAGCGGCTGTCGCGCTACCGCTCGCCGATCCCGCTCCTGGCCTTCACCCCGGACCCGGCCACCCGCTCCCAGCTGAACCTGACCTGGGGCGTCGAAACGTTCCTGGGCCCGCAGGTGGACTCCACGGACGCGATGGTCGCCCAGGTCGACGAGGAGCTCCTCAAGATCGGCCGCTGCCGCAAGGGCGACGTGGTCGTCATCACGGCCGGCTCCCCGCCCGGAGTGGCCGGCTCGACGAACCTGGTCCGCGTCCACCACATCGGCGAGGACGACAGCCCGAAGTAGGGGAGGGCCCCGCACTCAGTGTTTCGGCCCGACGTGCGCGTCCATCAGCGCGACGGACGCGCGTCGGGCGACGGAGATGTTCTTGCCATTGGTGTTCTTCCACTCGACGCCGAGCCGGTCGAGGGTGTCGGTGTAGAGCGTCAGGATGTCGGCCGACAAGTTGGTGAAGAAGTACCGGGGATACTCGTAACGCTTTCGTTCGCCTTGGACGAGGCGGGTCGCCCAGTTGGTGATGCGACAGCCGTCGGAGTGGATGAGGCCGCGGACGAACTCCCACGGATGCGCGTCGACGACGGCCTGTTGCCATTCCTCCAGAGCGATCTCGCGCTGGTGCTTCTTGCCGGGCCCGTGCTGAGGGAAGAGACACGGCCAGTGCTTGCTGAAGCATGTGACGTACTGGCAGCCCGGACTCGACACCAGGCACACCTTGTTGGCGGGTCGCGCGGTTCGGACGGCCTCGACGCAGGCGTCGATGAGGCCCGGCCAGGCGTCGGCGCACGCGATGCGGAGGGAGTACACGCCGCGCCTGCCCGCGCTGACACACCCGTCGCCGAGGTAGAGCCCGAGCAGATACGCGTACGCCGCCGGAGCTTCGGGCGGCCCGGGCGTTTCGCCACAGCGGGGGCAGTCGCGACCGCGTGCGTATCCGAGCGGTTCCATCCGCACGAGCCATGACCGGATGGCGGCCCGGGAAATGCCTGTCCGCTTGCTGACGGCATTCAGGCTGAGGCCCTGTTCGAGGAGGGCCAGGGTGTGCTTGCGTGTTTCAAGGTCGTACACGTGGACGATCATGGCCGTGTCCGGGGAACTGATCCTGGAAAACGTCAGGACTCACACGTTCCCGTGAAAACCTACGGTTTTGCTGCGACCTTTGAATCGAAGGAAAAGTGCCCCGAGTCGGATTCGAACCGACACTGTATGGGTTTTGAATCCATTGCCTGCTGCCAATTGGGCTACCGGGGCTGGAAGAATCGAAGGTTTCCTTCGACCCGCTGCGCGACCACCATACCGTAGCTGGGTAGGCTCGGGGCAGCAGTCCCTGCCCTGGAACAAGGAGCCCCGTGACCACCCCCGAGTCGCCCCAGCCCGTCGCCGATGACGACAAGTCGCACGTTCCGCCGCTGACGACCCGTGTCGTCATCGCCGAGGACGAAGCGCTCATCCGCCTCGATCTCAAAGAGATGCTGGAAGAGGAGGGGTACTCCGTGGTGGGGGAGGCCGGGGACGGGCAGCAGGCCGTCGAGCTGGCTCGGGAGCACCGCCCGGACCTGGTCATCCTGGACGTGAAGATGCCCGTCCTGGACGGGATCTCCGCCGCCGAGAAGATCGCCGAGGAGTCCATCGCCCCGGTCCTCATGCTCACCGCGTTCTCGCAGCGCGACCTCGTGGAGCGGGCCCGGGACGCCGGGGCGATGGCGTACCTGGTGAAGCCGTTCAGCAAGAGCGACGTCGTCCCGGCCATCGAGATGGCCGTTTCGCGGTTCTCCGAGCTGAAGGCCCTGGAGAACGAGGTCGCGGACCTCGCCCAGCGGCTGGAGACGCGGAAGCTGGTGGACCGGGCGAAGAGCATTCTGCAGACGGACTACGGGCTGTCGGAGCCGGAGGCGTTCCGGTGGATCCAGAAGACGTCGATGGACCGCCGGCTGTCGATGCAGCAGCTCGCCGAGGCGCTGATCGCGGACGCCGAGGAGAAGAAGAAGGCCGCGGAGTAGGGCGGCCGCACAAGGACATGGGAAGGGCCCGCGCCACCAGGCGCGGGCCCTTCCCGTTTCCGCGAGGGTTCAGTCCTCGCCGAGGTACGCCTTGCGGACGGACTCGTCGTGGAGGAGGTCCGCTCCGGTGCCGGAGAGGACGATCTTGCCGATCTCCATGACATGGCCCTGGTCCGCGAGGGACAGCGCGGCCTGGGCGTTCTGCTCGACCAGGAGGATCGTCGTACCGGAGGCCCGGAGTTCGACGATGGTCTCCATGATCTTCTGCATCATGATCGGGGAGAGCCCCATGGAGGGCTCGTCGAGCATGAGCAGCTTGGGCTGGGACATCAGCGCACGGCCCATGGCGAGCATCTGCTGCTCGCCGCCGGAGAGGGTTCCGGCGGCCTGCTTCCGGCGTTCCCCGAGGATGGGGAAGAGGTCGTAGGCGCGCTGGACGTCCTTCTCGATGCCCGCCTTGTCGGTGCGGAGGTACGCGCCGAGCAGGAGGTTCTCGGTGATCGTCAGCCGGGGGAAGATGTGGCGGCCCTCGGGGGAGTGGGCGAGGCCCATGGCGACGATCTTGTGCGCGGGGACGTTGGTGAGTGGTTGTCCCTCGAAGAGGATGCGGCCGCTGAGCGGCTTGAGCAGCCCGGAGAGGGTGCGCAGGGTGGTGGTCTTGCCGGCGCCGTTGGTGCCGATGAGGGTGACCACCTGGCCGCTCTCGACGGTGAACGAGATGCCCTTGACGGCTTCGATCTTGCCGTAGGCGACGCGGAGGTCCTCGACCTCGAGCAGTGCGGTCATCGGTTGTCCTCCTCTTCCGTGTGCGCGTCCGTGCCGGTGTGGGCTTCCGCTTCGGCCTTCTCGACCTCGGCGACCTCCTCGGCGCCGGGGGCGCCTTCGAAGGGGGTGCCGAGGTAGGCGGCGACGACGCGTTCGTCGCTCTGGACCTCGGACGGGGTTCCCTCGACGAGTTTCTCGCCCTGGACGAGACAGGCGACGCGGTCGCAGAGGTTGAAGATGAAGCGCATGTCGTGCTCGATGACGAGGACGGCGATGCCCTGGTCCCGGATGGCGAAGATGAGGTCTTCGGTGACGCGGGTTTCCTGCGGGTTCATGCCGGCGGTGGGCTCGTCCAGGAGGAGGAGGCCGGGGTCGCTGGCGAGGGCGCGGGCGATTTCCAGCTTGCGCTGGTCCCCGTAGGGGAGGTTGCGCGCGAGGTGGTCGGCCTTGTTCTGGAGGCCGATGAACTCCAGGAGTTCCATGGCGCGTTCGCGGCCGGCCTGCTCGGCCCGGTTGAAGCCGGGCAGGCGCAGGAGGGCGGACCAGAGTCCTTCCTTGGTCCTGGTGTGGCGTCCGACGAGGACGTTCTCCAGGACGGTTATGTTGGCGAAGAGCCGGATGTTCTGGAAGGTGCGGGCGATGCCTGCCTGGGTGACGAGGTGGGGCTTGGGCGGCAGGACGGTGCCCTTGTAGCGGACGGTGCCCTCGGTGGGGACGTAGAGACCGGTGAGGCAGTTGAAGAAGGTGGTCTTGCCGGCGCCGTTGGGGCCGATGAGACCGACGATCTCGCCGGAGTTGACGGTGAGGTCGACGCCCCGTACGGCGGTGAGGCCGCCGAAGCGCATGGTGACCCCGCCGGCGTCGAGCACGGTCGTGGCGGTGCTGGTGCTGGTCATGGTGTTACGCCCCCGCCTTGGCGATGCCGGCGTCCGTCGCGTCGGACTTCCGGGGTGTGGGCACGTCGGGCTGGTCGGGCTCGTCGTTCTCGTGGAATTCGAGCTGCTTCCTGTGGTCGGCGACCAGGCCCTCGGGGCGGAAGCGCATCAGGACGACGAGCGCGATGCCGAAGAGGAAGAGCTGGTAGTCCTGCATGAACTGCAGCTTGGCCGGGATGAGGTAGAGCAGCGCGGCGCCGACGAAGGGTCCGCTGAGGGTTCCCATGCCGCCGAGGATGACGGCGGCGAGGAGGAACGCGGAGTTCGGGGGCACGGAGCCGGCGAACTGGTACTGCTCGGGCGTCACGGTGTAGTTGACGTGTGCCTGTACGGTGCCGGCGAGGCCGGCGAGGGTGGCGCCGAGGGCGAAGGCGAGCAGCTTGAGCCGGAAGGCGTTGATGCCCATGGCGGTGGCGGCGGTCTCGTCCTCGCGGATGGCGACCCAGGCGCGGCCGATGCGGCTGTCACCGGAGCGGCGGAAGACGAGGACGACGACGGCGGTGACGACGAGCATCAGCAGGTAGTAGTTGGCGGGCCTGCTGAGGGTGAAGGGGCCGATGTCGTGGCTGAGGCCGAAGTCGATGCCGAGGAGGTTGAGGTCGGGGATGCTGGGGATGCCCTGGGAGCCGTTGGTGAGGTCGGGTCCGCTGTTGCCGTTGAGGTTGTTCACGGTGACGCGGAAGATCTCACCGAAGCCGAGCGTGACGATGGCGAGGTAGTCGCCGCGCAGTCGCAGGGTCGGGGCGCCGATGAGGACGCCGAAGATCAGGGAGACGACGGCTCCGGTGAGGACGGCGGCCCAGAAGGGGAAGGTCACGCCGATCGCGGAGAGCGGTGCTCCGGAGACGAGTGCGGCGGCGTAGGCGCCGACGCCGAGGAAGGCGACGTAGCCGAGGTCGAGGAGGCCGGCGAGGCCGACGACGACGTTGAGGCCCAGGGCGACGGTCGCGAAGATGAGGATGTTCGCGCCGATGAGGGCGTATTCCGCGGTGTCCTGGGTGAAGGGGAAGCAGAGCGCCGCGACGAGGGCCGCCGTGAGGGTGACGTTGCGGTGCTTGGAGGTGAGGGCGGTGAGCCGGGCGACGAGTCCGGCGCGGGTGAGCGCGGTGAAGCCGAAGGCCGCGGTGATGAGGAAGCCGATGAACTGCTCGGAGTCCTCGGTGGGGATGCCGATGCCGTAGGTGAAGACGTACAGCGCGAAGCCGAAGGCGACGGCGATGATGATGATCTCGGCCCAGGCCGGGAGGGCCTTGGCACGGGGTGCCGCGGGCGCGGTGAAGCTGTGGCGGAAGCGCTGCCAGGTGCTGGGCGCGGGGCCTTCGGTGGCGGGCGGGACGTCGTGGGGGAGGCCGAGGGAGGCGATGACGGCGACGAGTGCGCCGATGCCGCTGACCCAGGCTCCGGGTTCCAGGTTGACGACGCCGCCGAGCTGGTAGGAGATGGCGCCCATGGTGTAGCCGGTGGTGCCGAGGGTGCCGAGGGCCAGGAGGCGGACGGGGCTGTTGGTGCCGCCGGGGGCGAGGGTGCGCAGTCCGGGGATGCCGTAGCCGGTGAGGGCGAAGAGCAGGGTGAGGACGGCGGCGGTGAGGGTGAGGACCTGGAGGCCGCCGGGGTAGCCGGTGACGGTGAGGTCGCCGGGGAATTCGGAGGTCCAGGTCCAGGGGAGGAACGTTCCGGCGAGTGCGGCGGCTGCGCCGGCCAGGGTAGCGGCGCGTGCGACGGGTGCCGGGAGCGGGAGGAAGGCGTGGGTGGTCATCCGTATCACGCCCTGTCCGCGACGCGTTCGCCGAGCAGGCCCTGTGGCCGCAGCAGCAGGACGACGATGAGGAGGACGAAGGCCCACACGTCCTTCCAGGCGCCGCCGCCGAAGAGGTCCATGCCGGGGACTTCGTTCATGTAGCCGGTGGCGAGGGATTCGGCGACGCCGAGGACGACGCCGCCGAGCATGGCGCCGTAGATGTTGCCGATGCCGCCGAGTACGGCGGCGGTGAAGGCCTTGAGGCCCATGATGAAGCCCATCTTGAAGCCGATCTGGCCGTTCTTGAGCCCGTAGGCGACGGCGGCGACGGCGGCGAACGCGGCACCGATGGCGAAGGCCATGACGATGATGCGGTCGGTGTTGATGCCCATGAGCTTGGCGGTGTCGGGGTCCTGCGAGGTGGCCTGCATGCCGCGGCCGGTGCGGGTCTTCGCGACGAAGAGGCCGAGGGCGATCATGCAGAGGGGGGCGGCGATGAGGACGAAGAGGTCGCCGCGCTGGATGTGGGCGCCGAAGATGCCGATGGACGCGCCCTTGAACTGCGGGAAGGGGCGGTCCTTGGTGGCGTCGGGGTACCACTTCCAGATGGCCTGCTGGAGGGCGAGGGAGAGCCCGATCGCGGTGATCAGCGGGGCCAGGCGGGGAGCGTTGCGCAGCGGCCGGTAGGCGAAGCGTTCGGCGGCGGTGCTGATGGCGACGGAGCAGAGGACGCCGCCGATGATCATGAGGGGGAGAATGGCGAGGAGGTTGGAGCCGGCCGGCATCCAGAGGTACACGGTGAGAGCTCCGAAGCCTCCGATCATGAAGATCTCGCCGTGGGCGAAGTTGATGAGCTGGATGATTCCGTAGACCATCGTGTAGCCGATCGCGATGAGTCCGTACATCGCGCCGAGGATGAGTCCATTGGCCAGCTGTTGCGGCAGTTCGTGCACCGCAGGGCCTCCGTGGAGTGGTTCGGATATGGCGCCGCGCGGGAGTGCTCGTAGCGCTCCCGCGCGGTCTGGTGGGGTGTGTCGGCGGGTGGCCGGGCGGGTTACGGCTTGTAGACCTCGCTGAGCTTGGAGACCCACTTGCCGCCGTCGACCTGGTAGGCGGTCATCATGGTGTTGGTGGTGTCGCCGTACTCGTCGAAGGAGACCGGGCCGGTGACGCCGTCGAACTTGACCTTGCTCATGGCCTCGAGGACCTTGGCGCGGGCGTTGTCGGGGAGCTTGCCGCCGTTCTCGGCGACCGCGATCTTGACGGCCTCGATGATCGACCAGGTGGCGTCGTAGGTGCCGCCCCCGTACGCCTCGTAGGCGTCCTCGTAGCCGGCGGCCTCGTAGTCGGCGATGAACTTCTTGGCGGAGTCGAGCTCCTCGACGGGCTTGCCGACGGAGGTGGCGATGTCGCCCTGGGCCTTCTTGTTGAGCTTGATGAAGTCGGCGCTGTACATGCCGTCACCGCCCATGAGGGGGATCTGCACGCGGGCCTTGAGCTGCTGGCTCAGGGGGGCGCCGGCGGGGTACTCGCCGCCGTAGTAGACGGCCTTGGCGCCGGAGCTCTTGACCTTGGTGACGACGGCGTTGAAGTCGCGGTCCTCGGGGTTCACGTGGTCGGCGCCGACGATCTTGCCGCCGAGGCCGGTGAAGGTGGCCTTGAAGGAGGCCGCGAGACCGGCGCCGTAGGGCTTCTGGTCGTCGATGAGGTAGACCTGCTTGATCTTCGCGTTGTTGTACAGGTACTTCGCGGCGAAGGCGCCCTGGATCTGGTCCGTGGCGGCGGTGCGGAAGTAGGTCTTGAAGGGGCGCTTCTTGTCGCCGGTCTTCCAGTTGTCGCCCTGGGTCAGCTCGGTGCCCGTGTTGGCGGGGGAGACCTGGGTGAGGCCGGCGTCGTTGAGCGGCTTCTGCATCGACTGGGAGACGCCGGAGTTCAGCGGGCCGACGACGCCGAGGACCTTCTTGTTGTCGATGAACTTCGTGGCGTTCTGCTGGCCGACGGAGGGCTGCGCCTGGTCGTCGAGCGGCTGGACCTCGAAGGTGATGCCGGGGACCGTCTTCTCCTTGTTCGCCGTCTTGGCGGCGAGGTCGGCGGAGTTCTTGATGCCGAGGCCGAGGGCGGAGAGGTCGCCGGTCAGCGGTGCGTCGACGCCGATGACGACGGTGGTGTTGCCGCCGGAGCTGTTGCCGTCGCTCTTGTTGTCGTCGTCGCGCGACCCGCAGGCGGTGAGTGTGAGCGCCCCTGTGGTGAGCACTGCTGTGAGGATGAGCAAAGAACGGTGTCGCACGAAAGGTCCTTTCCCTGGCGCGGCCTCCTCTGCTGGAGGAGCCGTGTCGTTCGCCGGGCCGTACTGGGTTGGTACAGGGCCGTGCTGCAGACGCGCCCGGCGGCGCGGTGACTGGCCGTGACTCTAAGGGCAGTGGTGGGGGTCGGGAGTGCTGCCTGCCAAGGATGTGACTCTCTTGTTATGCCCTTGAGCAAGGCTTGAGGTGGGTGGGCGGACATGTACGGCTTTTTACCGGACCGTGAAGTGACCGCAATGTGAGAACGCGCAGCTCTGCTAAGGGGCTTGGGCTGATCTTGCTGCTGTCGCCCGTGGGGCCGCGGTGCGGGCGTACGGAGGCAGGCCGCAGGGCCCGGTGGCGGAGGGGGCCGGGCTGGGAGCGCCGGGGCGGGGCCCCGCACCTCGCGCGTTGGTTACGCAGCGTTACGGTGGCGGGGGTGCGGCGACGCGGTGTGGTGGCGGGGGTGTGTGGGATGCGGTAGCTGAGTGGGCCACGGAACGGCCCACCGGGTCAAGGGGGTTGAGGTTGCGGCGCGCCGAATTCCTTGCGCGGGGCGGTGGTTGTGCTCGGATATGCCGCTGCCCGGCCGTTTTGGCGGACGGCCGGGCAGGGGTGCGGGGGTGTGGCGCGGGGTCAGCCGGCCTGCGGGGCGGGGGTGTCGCGCAGGAGGCAGGTGAGGCGGGCGGTGCAGACGCGCTTGTCGTGCTCGTCGGTGATGGAGATCTCGTACGTGGCGGTGGACCGGCCGCGGTGTACGGGGGTTGCGACGCCGGTGACGAGGCCGCTCCGTACCCCTCGGTGATGGGTGCAGTTCAGGTCGACGCCCACGGCGACCTTGGCCGGGCCGCCGTGGAGCATGGAGCCGACGGAGCCCAGGGTCTCGGCGAGGACGGCGGAGGCGCCGCCGTGCAGGAGTCCGTAGGGCTGGGTGTTGCCCTCGACGGGCATGGTGCCGACGACGCGCTCGGCGGAGGCTTCGAGGATGCGTACGCCCATGCGTTCCCCGAGGTGGCCGGCGGAGAACAGGGCGGGCAGGTCCACGCCGAGCGCGGCGTACTCGTCGATGATCTCCCGGGGGAACGTGGGTGCGGTGTGCTCGCCCATGGGGCCGCCTTCCGTCGCTGTGCGGTGGTGCGTGTCTGTGTTGTTCTTATCAGACGACTGAGCGAGCGCTTAGTCCACGGGTCCGCGGTGTGAGGGGCCGCGGGTCCGCGCTTCCGCGGGTCCACGGGGCCGCGCGTTCTCAGCGCGCGGGTTCGAAGCGCACCACGACGGACTTGGAGGCGGGGGTGTTGCTGGTGTCGGCGGTGGAGTCGAGGGGGACCAGCACATTGGTCTCCGGGTAGTACGCGGCGGCGCAGCCCCGGGCGGTGGGGTAGTGGACGACGCGGAAGCCGGGCGCGCGGCGCTCCACGCCGTCCTTCCACTCGCTGACGAGGTCGGTGTAGGAGCCGTCGGCGAGCCCGAGCGCGGTGGCGTCGTCGGGGTGGACGAGGACGACGCGGCGGCCCCCCTTGATGCCCCGGTAGCGGTCGTCGAGGCCGTAGATCGTGGTGTTGTACTGGTCGTGGGAGCGCAGCGTCTGGAGCAGCAGCCGGCCCTCGGGCAGCTTCGGGTACTCGACGGGCGCGGCGGTGAAGTTGGCCCGGCCGGTGTCGGTGGGGAAGCGGCGGGAGTCGCGGGGGGCGTGCGGCAGGGTGAAGCCGCCGGGGTGCGCGATGCGCGCGTTGAAGTTCTCGAAGCCGGGGACGACGCGGGAGATGCGGTCGCGGATGGTGGCGTAGTCGTGCTCGAAGTCCTCCCAGGGGGTGGCGGAGCCGGGGCCGAGGACGGCGCGGGCGAGGCGGGCGACGATGGCGGGCTCGGAGAGCAGATGGGGGCTCGCGGGGGTGAGGTTGCCGCGCGAGGCGTGGACCTTGCTCATGGAGTCCTCGACGGTGACGAACTGCTTGCCGCTCGCCTGGACGTCCTTGTCGGTGCGGCCGAGGGTGGGCAGGATCAGCGCGCGGGTTCCGGTGACGGCGTGCGAGCGGTTGAGCTTGGTGGAGACGTGGACGGTGAGGCGGGCGTTGCGCATGGCCGCCTCGGTGACGTCGGTGTCGGGGGTGGCGGCGACGAAGTTGCCGCCCATGGCGAAGAAGACCTTGGCGTCGCCGTCGCGCAGGGCGCGGATGGCGCGGACCACGTCGTAGCCGTGGTGGCGCGGCGAGGTGATGCCGAACTCCGTGTCGAGGGCGTCGAGGAAGGCCGTGGAGGGGCGCTCGAAGATGCCCATGGTGCGGTCGCCCTGGACGTTGGAGTGGCCGCGCACGGGGCAGACCCCGGCGCCGGGCCGGCCGATGTTGCCGCGCAGCAGGAGGAAGTTGACGATCTCGCGGATGGTCGGCACGGAGTGCTTGTGCTGGGTGAGGCCCATGGCCCAGCAGACGACGGTGCGTTCGGAGGCGAGGACGAGTTCGAGGGCCTGCTCGATGGCGGCGCGGTCGAGGCCGGTCGCGGCGAGGGTCTCGTCCCAGTCGGCCGCGGCCGCGGCGGCGGCGAACTCCTCGTAGCCGTGGGTGTGTTCGGCGACGAACCGCTCGTCGACGGCGCCCTCGGTGTCCAGGATCAGCTTGTTGAGGAGGCGGAAGAGGGCCTGGTCGCCGCCGATGCGGATCTGCAGGAACAGGTCGTTGAGGGGGGTGCCCCTGACCATGCCGTGCGGGGTCTGCGGGTTCTTGAAGCGTTCGAGGCCGGCCTCGGGCAGCGGGTTCACCGAGACGATCTTCGCGCCGGCGGCCTTGGCCTGTTCCAGGGCGGAGAGCATCCGGGGGTGGTTGGTGCCGGGGTTCTGCCCGGCGATGATGATCAGGTCGGCGTGGTGCAGGTCCTCCAGGGAGACCGAGCCCTTGCCGACGCCGATGGTCTCGGTGAGCGCGGAGCCCGAGGACTCGTGGCACATGTTGGAGCAGTCGGGCAGGTTGTTGGTGCCGAATTCGCGGGCGAAGAGCTGGAGGAGGAAGGCGGCCTCGTTGCTGGTGCGCCCGGAGGTGTAGAAGACGGCCTCGTCGGGGGAGGAGAGGGCGCCCAGCTCCTCGGCGATGATCTCGAAGGCGCGCTCCCAGGTCACCGCCTGGTACCGGTCGGCGCCTTCCGGCAGGTACACCGGCTGGGTGATGCGGCCCTGCTGGCCGAGCCAGTAGCCGCTGCGTCCGGCGAGGTCGCCCACGGGGTGGGCGGCGAAGAAGTCCGGGGTCACCCGGCGCAGCGTGGCCTCCTCGGCGACGGCCTTGACGCCGTTCTCGCAGAACTCGGCGACGTGCCGTTTGTCGCCCTCGGGCCAGGCGCAGCCGGGGCAGTCGAAGCCGTCCTTCTGGTTGACCTTGAGGAGGGTCTGCGCGGAGCGGCGCAGTCCCATCTGGCGCTGGGCGACGCGCAGGCTCTCGGCGACGGCGGGCAGCCCGGCCGCGGCATGCTTGGCCGGGCCGACCTGCGGGGCGTCCTGGACGGGGTCTCCTGCGGGCGGCTTGCCGGCCATGCTGCTCCCCTTCGGGTCTGCTGCGGGCCACCGGGAGGTGTCTGGCGGGTCCGCCGGGTGTGATTCCTTGCCTCTGATCCTGGCACGCGGGGCGGGTGGTGCGCCCGGCGAGGCGGCCGGTCCGGATTGTCAGTGGGCCGTGGCAGGATCGGGGTGTGGCTGAGACGGCATCGAAGAAGACGGCAGACAACCGACCGCGCCTGCTCCTGATGGACGGGCACTCCCTGGCGTACCGGGCGTTCTTTGCGCTGCCCGCGGAGAATTTCACGACGGCGGCGGGCCAGCCGACGAACGCGGTGTACGGCTTCATGTCGATGCTCGCGAACACCTTGCGTGACGAGGCGCCGACGCATTTCGCGGTGGCGTTCGACGTCTCCCGCAAGACGTGGCGGGCGCAGGAGTTCCCGGAGTACAAGGCGAACCGGTCGAAGACCCCCGACGAGTTCAAGGGGCAGGTCGAGCTGATCGGCGAACTGCTCGACGCGATGCACGCGGACCGGTTCGCGGTCGAGGGCTTCGAGGCGGACGACGTCATCGCGACGCTGGCGACGCAGGCCGAGGCGGCCGGCTTCGAGGTGCTGATCGTCACGGGCGACCGCGATTCGTTCCAGCTGATCACGGACAACGTGACCGTGCTGTACCCGACCAAGGGCGTCTCCGAGCTGACCCGGTTCACGCCGGAGAAGGTCGTCGAGAAGTACGGGCTCACGCCCCGGCAGTATCCGGACTTCGCGGCGCTGCGCGGTGACCCGTCGGACAACCTTCCGAGCATTCCCAAGGTCGGGGAGAAGACCGCCGCGAAGTGGATCAACCAGTTCGGTTCGTTCGACGAGCTGATCGCGCGGGCCGACGAGGTCAAGGGCGTCGCCGGGCAGAACCTGCGGGACCATCTGGACGCGGTGAAGCTGAACCGCGTGCTGACGGAGATGGTCCGGGACGTGGAGCTGCCGAAGACCCCGGCCGAGCTGGAGCGCGCCCCCTACGACCGTACGGCGGTCACCGGCATCCTGGACATCCTGGAGATCCGCAACCCGAGCCTGCGCGAGCGCCTGCTCGCCGTCGATCCGGGCGCCGCGGAGGCCCAGCCGCCCGCGCCGGCCGCCGGGATCGAGCTGGACGGCGCGGTGCTGGGCGCCGGTGAGCTGGCCCCCTGGCTCGCGGAGCACGGCGGTGAGCCGCTCGGCGTCGCCACGGTGGACACCTGGTCGCTCGGCAGCGGCACGGTGACGGAGATCGCGCTCGCCGCGGCGGGCGGGGCGGCGGCCTGGTTCGACCCGGCGCTGCTGGACGAGGGCGACGAGCGGGCGTTCGCGGCGTGGATCGCGGACCCGGCCCGGCCCAAGGTCATGCACAACGCCAAGGGCGCGATGCGGGTCTTCCCGGAGCACGGGTGGCGGATCGGCGGCGTCTCGATGGACACCGCGCTCGCCGCCTACCTGGTCAAGCCCGGCCGGCGCTCCTTCGCGCTGGACGCCCTGGCCGTGGAGTATCTGGGCCGGGAGCTGGCCCCGGCGGCCGCGGCGGACGGGCAGCTGGCCTTCGGCGCGGAGGACCAGGCGCAGGCCGACGCCCTGATGGCCCAGGCCCGCGCCGTGCTGGACCTGGGCGAGGCGTTCACGGAGCGGCTGAAGGAGGTCGGCGCGGCCGAGCTGCTGCACGACATGGAGCTGCCGACGTCGATCCTGCTGGCCCGCCTGGAGCGGCACGGCATCGCGGCGGACCGGGCCCATCTGGAGGGCATGGAGCAGCAGTTCGCCGGGGCCGTCCAGCAGGCGGTGAAGGAGGCGCACGCGTCGGTGGGCCGGGAGTTCAACCTCGGTTCGCCCAAGCAGCTGCAAGAGGTGCTGTTCGGCGAGCTGGGCCTGCCGAAGACCAAGAAGACGAAGACCGGGTACACGACGGACGCGGACGCGCTGGCCTGGCTGGCCGCCCAGACGGAGCACGAGCTGCCGGTGCTCATGCTCCGCCACCGCGAGCAGGCGAAGCTGCGGGTCACGGTCGAGGGCCTGGTGAAGTCGATCGCGGCGGACGGCCGTATCCACACCACGTTCAACCAGACGGTGGCGGCGACCGGCCGGCTCTCCTCCACCGACCCGAACCTGCAGAACATCCCGGTCCGGACGGACGAGGGCCGGGCGATCCGCCGGGGCTTCGTCGTCGGCGAGGGCTTCGAGACGCTGATGACGGCCGACTACAGCCAGATCGAGCTGCGGGTCATGGCCCACCTCTCCGAGGACGCCGGACTGATCGAGGCGTTCACCTCCGGCGAGGACCTGCACACCACGGTCGCCTCGCAGGTCTTCGGCGTCGAGAAGTCGGCCGTCGACCCGGAGATGCGGCGCAAGATCAAGGCCATGAGCTACGGCCTGGCGTACGGGCTGTCCGCCTTCGGCCTCTCCCAGCAGCTGAACATCGAGGCGGGCGAGGCGCGCGTCCTGATGGACACCTACTTCGAGCGGTTCGGCGGGGTGCGGGACTATCTGCACCGGGTGGTGGAGGAGGCCCGTGCCACCGGCTACACCGAGACGATCTTCGGCCGCCGCCGCTACCTCCCCGACCTGAACAGCGACAACCGCCAGCGCCGCGAGACCGCCGAGCGGATGGCGCTCAACGCCCCGATCCAGGGCACCGCCGCCGACATCGTCAAGGTGGCCATGCTCCAGGTCGACCGGGCGCTGACCGGGGCGGAGCTGAAGTCGCGGATGCTGCTCCAGGTCCACGACGAGATCGTGCTGGAGATCGCCGCGGGCGAGCGGGAGCGGGTGGAGGGCATCCTGCGTCACGAGATGTCCACGGCGGTGCGGCTGCGCGCCCCGCTGGACGTGTCGGTCGGCGTCGGCGGCGACTGGGAGTCAGCGGCCCACTGACCCGCTCCGGCCGGGGCCCCCGAAGGCCCCGGCCGCGCCCGTCCCCGTCTGCGTACCGTTACCGCCGCCGGCGCGCGGGCCCGTGCTCCGGCGTACGGGAGCCAGCCGCAGCGCCGCCGCGTACAGCAGGAGCCCCGCGGCCAGACCGGAGCCCGCGCCGAAGCAGAGCGTCGGGATGATGTCCAGCGGGGTGTCGATGTGCCCGAAGTACGCGTACCAGCGGGCGCACCGGTGCGCCGTGCCCAGGACCACGCACAGCCCGATCCAGGCGAACGCCCACCGCCGCGCCCGCCGGTCCGGTACCGGCACCGACGCGGGCAGCGGCCGCTCCCCGGTCCGCCGCAGCCCCGACACGGCGAACCAGCCGAGCAGCAGCAGGGCCGGGGCGGACGTGCCGTACTGGACCAGGGTGGCCACGGGCAGCCCCGCCGCGCTGCCGTCGAGCCCCGGCACCAGACGGACGCCCCACCGGCCCTGATGCGTGAAGGCGTCCCAGACGACATGCGTGGCGGAGCCGAGCGCCGCCGACACCGCGAACCGGGCGGCGCCCCGCAGCCCCACCGCCCGAAGCCCGGCCCCGGCCCTGTTCGCGGCCCCGGACCCGGACCCGCCGCCCCGCAGCCACGCGTGGACCCGCCCCTGCCGGCGCGGGGGCAGCAGCGCCACCAGCGGATCGCGCAGCAGCAGCCACAGGGCGAGCGCCAGGGCCGTGATCAGGACGTCCACGGTGAGCACGCCCCACACCGCGTGGGTGACCTCCCCGAACTCCATCGCGCCCGGAACCACCGAATCCGCGAAGTAGGTGAGATCGGGGGCGAACGACCCGGCGACCAGGGCCGAGGCGACGAGCGGACCGCGGCCCGTGCCGTCCCGCCGTATCCCCGGCAGCACGGCGGCGGCATGACTGAGCGTGAAGGGCATGCGGGCAGTATGCGTGACCCGGAAGGACCGGCGGACGGCGCCCGATCGTGCGACGGCCCACGTCACGAACACGTCCGCACATGGACAACTTGTGTTCAGGAAGGTGAGAAAGCGGTAAGAACAGGCCCGGCCGCCGTGTGCGCACCGCAAGACGTGCCGTAGGGTCGCCTGAGTCCAGGCGCGGGGGAGCGCCGAGAGCGACGAGGGGGAGGGCCCACACGTCATGGCAGCGCAATTCGGTCGCCGGCTGTACAGAGGGGCGGCCACCACCGCCGTCGCAGCGCTCGCGGTGGCGGCTCTCTCCGCCTCGCAGGCTCCCGGCTCGCCGCTGGTCGCGGCCGAGGGCGGCGACCACCCGCCCGTCGGTGCCTCGACCCCCACCGAGCAGGGCGGCGGCGCCTCCGGCGACTCGCCGTACTACACCGACCTGCCGCCGCTGAACACGCCGCAGAAGCCCGGCGGTTCGGTGGACGTGCCGGTGACCGGAAGCCGTGAGTCCGGCATACCCGCCTCCGTCCTGGCGGCGTACCAGAAGGCCGAGCGGACCATCGCGGCCACCGACCCGGCCTGCCGGCTGCCGTGGCAACTGCTCGCCGCGATCGGCAAGGTGGAGTCCGGACAGGCCCGTGGCGGCCGGGTCGACGCGCAGGGCACCACGCTCTCCCCGATCCTCGGCCCCGCCCTCGACGGCAACGGCTTCGCCCTCATCAAGGACACCGACAACGGCGCCTACGACGGCGACCGGACGCACGACCGGGCGGTCGGCCCGATGCAGTTCATCCCGTCCACCTGGGCCAGTTGGGGCCAGGACGGCAACGACGACGGCCGCAAGGACCCCAACAACATCTACGACGCCGCGCTCGCCGCCGGGCGTTACCTCTGCGCCGGCCCCCGCGACCTGTCGACCGCCACCGACCTGGACCGGGCCGTCCTCAGCTACAACCACTCGGACGTGTACCTGCGTACGGTCCGCTCCTGGTTCTCGTACTACAACCGGGGCACGCACGAGGTCCCGGACGGCACCGGCGTGCTGCCGACCGGCCCGACCAGCCGCAACCCCGGCCCCACCCGGCCCGGCGGCGGCCCCTCCACCTCGCCGTCGACGCCCTCGCCGTCCACGACCCCCGAGCCGGGCGGTTCGAAGAAGCCCACGCCCCCCTCCGAGCCGAGCCCCGAGCCGTCGAAGCCGGGCGAGGCCGGCAAGCCGCCGACGCACACCCCGAAGCCGGAGCCCAGCCCGACCCAGACGGTCACGGTGCTGCAGAACACCGGCTCCGCGACGCTGACCGCCACCGCAGGCGACACCTTCGACCAGGACATCGCCGTCCGGGCGCGCAACGGCTCCGGTGGTGCGGTGGCCAAGGCGTCGGTGACCTTCACCATCGCCGGCGACACCGGCGCCACGTTCGAGGGCGGCGCCAGGACGGCCACCGTCAGGACCGGCGCGGACGGCATCGCCACCGCCCCGGCGCTCCACGCGGGCGAGAAGACCGGCGAGTTCACCGTCCGGGCCGCGGTGGCGGGCACCTCGGCGCGGGCCGTCGCGTTCACGGCGACGGTCACCGCCCGGCAGGCCGACGCCCTCACCCGGACCGGCACCGCGAAGCTGACCGCCGTCGCCGGCGGGGCGTACGACGCCATCACGGTCGCCGCCACCCACAAGGGCGCGGCCGCCGGCGGGGTCGCCGTCACCGCGACGATGATCACCGACGCCGAGGTGCCCGCCCAGAACGACAAGGGCCCGTACTGCACCGACGACGAGGGCAACCCCGTTCGCAGCGTCGTGCTCACCACGGCGGCGGACGGCAGCCTGAAGCTCCCGACGTTCTACGCGGACGGCCCGGCCGGTACGTACAAGCTGCGGCTCACCGCCGAGGGCGGCGGCTCGCTCGTCATCGAGCTCACCGTCGAGGAGCGCGCGGCCGCCACGGCCACCCCGACCCCCACGGCCACTCGGGCCGCCACCACCGCCCCCTGACCCCGCCCGCGCCCGCCCGGCAGCCTCCGCGCCGCACCCCGGCCCGGGGGCTGTCCCGCGTCCGCCCCGCGCTCACTCCCGCGCGAGCCGCGCCTTCGTGAACCGGGTGGCCTCCGCCGTCGCCGGGTCCTCGGGCCACGGATGCTTCGGATACCGGCCGCGCAGCTCGGCGCGCACCGCCTTGTAGCCCCCGCCCCAGAACGACGCAAGATCCGCCGTCACCGCGGCCGGCCGCCCGGCCGGGGACAGCAGATGGACCAGGACCGGCACCCCCGCCACCCGTGGCGTCTCCCGGAGCCCGAACAGCTCCTGGAGCTTCACCGCGAGCACCGGCTGCTCGCCGCCGTACTCCACCCTGATCCGCGACCCGCTCGGCACCTCGATCCGCTCCGGCGCCAGCTCGTCCAGCCGCACCGCCTCACCCGTCGCCCACGGCAGCAGCCTGCGCAGTGCCTGGCCCGCGTCGATCGCGGCCAGGTCGGCCCGGCGCCGCGCCCGCGACAGCTCCGGCTCCAGCCACTCCTGCGGTCGCGCCAGCAGCGCCCCGTCCGACACATCCGGCCAGGCCCCGCCGAGCACCCGGTGCAGAAAGGCCAGCCGCTCCCGCAGCTGCGCCGCGTCCCGGCTCCAGCGCAGCAGCCCCGGCCCCTCGCGCCGCAGCCCCTCCAGCAGGGCCGCGCGCACCAGCGCCGGATCGGGCTGCTTCAGCGGGCGCGCCGACAGCTCGACCGCCCCCAGCCGCTCCACCCGGCGCGCCACCACGTCCCGGCCGTCCCAGCGCACCTCCTCGCCCGCGAACCGCAGCGGCCCGGCCGCCAGGCGCGCGGTGTCCTCGTCCACGACGGCCGCGAGCCGCACCCGCGCGGACGCCGCGTGCGCCGGCCGGTCCGCCACCGCGACGGCCAGCCAGGAAGCGCCGCGCAGCCCGGAGCCCTCACCCGGCTCCGCGCCCGTGCCCGACACCATCAGGAACGCCCCGCCGCCCCGCGCCCGCGCCACCCGCTCCGGGAAGGCCAGCGCCGCCACCAGTCCGGCCGCCGCGTCGTCCGACACCGGCCGGCCACCGCCGCCGTCGCCCTTGACCCCGGTCGACAGCCGCCGCACCTCCCGGCGCCAGCGGTCCGCGTAGGCGTCCTGGCCCCGGCGCGCGGTGCGCAGCGCCGCCGCCAGGTCGTCCCCGTACGCGCGGGGCGGCTCCTCGCTCAGCAGCGCCACCACCTCGGCGGCCCGGCGGCCCCCGACCTCGGCCGCCCCGTCCAGCAGCGCCCTGGCCAGCCGGGGATGCAGCCCGAGCCGGGACATCCGCACGCCCCGCTCGGTGACCCGGCCGTCCGGCCCGACCGCGCCGACCGCGGCCAGGACCTCGCGCGCGGCGGCCATCGCCCCTTCCGGAGGCGCGTCGAGCAGCGCCAGCCCGGAGGCGTCCGGATCGCCCCAGCAGGCCGCCTGGAGGGCGAACGCCGACAGATCGGCCACCCTGATCTCCGGGGACGGGAACCGGGCGAGGCGCCCGTCCTCCGCGTGGTCCCAGCAGCGGTAGACGGTGCCCGGTGCCTCGCGCCCCGCCCGGCCCGCGCGCTGGCGGCCCGCCGCCTGCGAGGCCCGTACGGTCGTCAGCGCGCTCAGGCCCCGCGCGTGATCGGTGCGCGGCTCCCTGGCGAGCCCGGAGTCCACGACCGTCCGCACTCCGGGGACCGTCAGCGACGACTCCGCCACCGAGGTCGCGAGCACCACCCGCCGGCCCCCGGACGAACCCGCCAGCACCGCGTCCTGCACCGCCGCCGGGGCCCGGCCGTGCACCTGGAGCACCTCGGCCCCGACGCCCGCCAGCTCACCGGCCACCCGGCCGATCTCGCCGACGCCGGGCAGGAAGCACAGCACGTCGCCGTCCCGCTCGGCCAGCGCCCGCCGCACCACGGAGGCGACGTGGCGCAGCAGCGCCGGGTCCACCCTCATCCCGTGCGGCGGCCGCACCGGCGCGGCCGGCGGGGCCCAGACGACCTCCACCGGATGCGACACGCCCCGCGCCTCGACCACCGGGGCGTCGCCCAGCAGCCGGGCCCAGCCCTCGGCGTCCGTGGTCGCGGAGGCGGCCACCAGCCGCAGGTCGGGGCGGAGCGCCGCGCGTACGTCCAGCAGGAAGGCGGCCACCGTGTCCGCGTCGAGGTGCCGCTCGTGGCACTCGTCGATGATCACCGCGTCCACCCCGGCCAGCTCCTGGTCGCGCTGGAGCCGCTGGAGCAGCACCCCGGTGGTGACGACCTCCACCACGGTGTCCGGGCCGACGACCCGCTCGCCGCGCACGGTGAACCCGACGCGCTGCCCGGTCCGCTCGCCCAGCAGCCACGCCATGCGCCGGGCGGCGGCGCGGGCGGCGATCCGGCGGGGCTCGGCGACGACGACCCGGCGCACCGGGCCGTCCCCGGTCAGCCCGGCGAGGGCGAGCGGCACGAGGGTGGTCTTGCCGGTGCCGGGGGGTGCGCACAGCACCGCGACCCCCCGGTCGTCGAGCGCGCGCCGCAGGGCGGGCACGGCGGTGCGGACGGGCAGTGGGTCGAGGGCGTCGGTGCGGATCACGCCCCCAGTCTCGTACGGGCGGTGGCTCAGTCGCGTACGCAGACGAAGATCGCGGTGCCCGGGATCAGGTTGCCGCGCAGCGGGGACCAGCCGCCCCACTCCTGGTCGTTCCAGGCGGGCCACTCCGGTTCCACCAGGTCCACCAGCCGGAAGCCGCCCGCGACGACGTCCCGCACCCGGTCGCCGAGCGTGCGGTGGTGCTCCACGTACACGGCCTCGCCGTGCTCGTCCTGTTCGACGTAGGGGGTGCGGTCGAAGTAGGAGGCGGCCACCGACAGGCCCTCGGGGCCCGGCTCGTCGGGGAAGGCCCAGCGCACGGGGTGCGTGACGGAGAAGACCCAGCGGCCGCCGGGGCGCAGCACGCGGTGGACCTCGCGGAAGACCTGGACCGGGTCGGCGACGAAGGGCACGGCGCCGTAGGCGGAGCAGGCCAGGTCGAAGGAGCCGGCGCGGAACGGCAGCCGTCCGGCGTCCGCCTCGACCAGCGGCAGGCCCTCGCCGATGCGCAGGGCGTGCTGGAGCTGGCGGTGGGAGAGGTCCAGGGCGACGGGGCGGGCGCCCCGGCCGGCCAGCCAGCGCGAGCACTGGGCGGCGCCGGCGCCGATCTCCAGGACGTCGAGGCCCTTGAGCGAGGCGGCGGGGCCCAGCAGCGCGGCGTCCGCCTCGTCCAGCCCCTCCGGGCCCCAGACGAAGCGGTCGTCGCCGAGGAAGGCGCCGTGGTCGTTCTGGTACTCGTCGGCGTTGCGGTCCCACCAGCCGCGGCTGGCCCGGCTGCTCTCGGCGGTACCGGCGCTGCGGCGGGTCGCCTCGGGTTCGGCGGCGTCCATCTCTTGGCTCATCGTGTCCGTCGTTGTAGTTTGCCTTCACCCCGTCGTACGCGGTACGTACCAAGGGGCGGGTGCGGTGCGGAATCCGTGTGTCCGGGCGTGTTCGGACACGATCCGGCCTCGGTGAAGCCGAGTTGTGCCGGGCATGGGGCGTTTCGCCCGTGGTGTCCGCCTTCGCGCATTGACCGTGCCCTGCTGCCCCCGTATGCTACAAGTTGCGCTGCGAGCCTGCGCTCCTCAGACCTAGCAGGCCGCGCTCGCACCTGTTGCATGTCCCTCGGTTGTCGAGGCGCCGCCCGGTTCATCGGGTGGGGCGCTTCCCAGGCTGTCCGGCTTCTGCAGAGGCGATACGGGCTTTCGGCGTGGCAGTACCTACGACTCAATGTCCGTACCGGAGCCCTTTCCCACATGACGAGCAGCACCGAGACCACCGCCACCACTCCGCAGGTTGCGGTCAACGACATCGGCGACGCGGACGCGTTCCTCGCGGCGATCGACGAGACGATCAAGTACTTCAACGACGGCGACATCGTTGACGGTGTCATCGTCAAGGTTGACCGGGACGAGGTTCTCCTCGACATCGGTTACAAGACCGAAGGCGTCATCCCGAGCCGCGAGCTCTCGATCAAGCACGACGTCGACCCGAACGAGGTCGTCAAGGTCGGTGACGAGATCGAGGCCCTGGTTCTCCAGAAGGAGGACAAGGAAGGCCGCCTGATCCTCTCGAAGAAGCGCGCTCAGTACGAGCGTGCCTGGGGCACCATCGAGAAGATCAAGGAAGAGGACGGCATCGTCACCGGTACCGTCATCGAGGTCGTCAAGGGTGGTCTCATCCTCGACATCGGCCTCCGCGGCTTCCTGCCGGCGTCGCTCGTCGAGATGCGCCGCGTCCGCGACCTCCAGCCGTACGTGGGCAAGGAGCTCGAGGCCAAGATCATCGAGCTGGACAAGAACCGCAACAACGTGGTCCTGTCCCGCCGTGCCTGGCTCGAGCAGACCCAGTCCGAGGTCCGCCAGACGTTCCTCACGACCCTCCAGAAGGGTCAGGTCCGCTCCGGCGTCGTCTCCTCGATCGTCAACTTCGGTGCCTTCGTGGACCTGGGTGGCGTCGACGGTCTGGTGCACGTCTCCGAGCTGTCCTGGAAGCACATCGACCACCCCTCCGAGGTCGTCGAGGTCGGCCAGGAGGTCACCGTCGAGGTCCTCGACGTCGACATGGACCGCGAGCGCGTCTCCCTGTCGCTCAAGGCGACGCAGGAAGACCCGTGGCAGCAGTTCGCCCGTACGCACCAGATCGGGCAGGTCGTCCCCGGTAAGGTCACCAAGCTCGTTCCGTTCGGTGCGTTCGTCCGCGTGGACGAGGGCATCGAGGGCCTGGTCCACATCTCCGAGCTGGCCGAGCGCCACGTGGAGATCCCGGAGCAGGTCGTCCAGGTCAACGACGAGATCTTCGTCAAGGTCATCGACATCGACCTCGAGCGCCGTCGCATCAGCCTCTCGCTGAAGCAGGCCAACGAGGCGTTCGGCGGCGACCCGGCCTCGGTCGAGTTCGACCCGACCCTGTACGGCATGGCCGCGTCCTACGACGACCAGGGCAACTACATCTACCCCGAGGGCTTCGACCCCGAGACCAACGACTGGCTCGAGGGCTTCGAGGCTCAGCGCGAGGTCTGGGAGACCCAGTACGCCGAGGCGCAGCAGCGCTTCGAGCAGCACCAGGCCCAGGTCATCAAGTCCCGCGAGGCCGACGAGGCCGCTGCCGCCGAGGGCGCTGCCGCCTCCGCCGGCAACACGCAGGCCGCCTCGGGCGGCAGCGGCGGCTCCTACTCCTCGGAGTCCTCGGACAACTCCGGCGCCCTGGCGTCGGACGAGGCCCTGGCCGCGCTCCGCGAGAAGCTGGCGGGCGGCCAGAGCTGACGCTCCGGCCCTCCCGGCATCGACCGCGGTAGGTGAAGTGACCGTGAGGCCCGTCCCCTTCGGGGGGCGGGCCTCACGCGTTTTCCGCCGCCGAAACGCCGGGTACGGGGAAACACCGGGTACGGGGAATGCCGTTGATCCGCGGGACGTTGTTTCCCAGGAACACAAGGAGGAGCGGTAACCGTGCCTGATCCGCAGAGTTTGTACGAATGGGAGCCGAAGGGCCTGGCTGTCGTCGACATGGCGCTCGCCCAGGAGTCGGCCGGCCTGGTCATGCTCTACCACTTCGAGGGGTACATCGACGCGGGTGAGACCGGTGAGCAGATCGTCGACGGCCTGCTCGAATCGCTGCCGCACCAGGTCGTGGCCCGCTTCGACCACGACCGCCTGATCGACTACCGCGCCCGCCGCCCGCTGCTGACGTTCAAGCGCGACCGCTGGTCCGCGTACGACACCCCGGCGCTGGAGGTCCGTGTCGTCCAGGACGCCACGGGCGCGCCGTTCCTGCTGCTCTCCGGCCCGGAGCCCGACGTGGAGTGGGAGCGGTTCGCCGCCGCCGTCGAGGAGGTCGTCGAACGGCTCGGCGTCCGGCTCGCGGTCAACTTCCACGGCATCCCGATGGGCGTCCCGCACACCCGCCCCGTCGGCATCACCCCGCACGGCAACCGCACCGACCTGATGCCCGGCCACCGCAGCCCCTTCGAGGAGGCGCAGGTGCCCGGCTCCGCCGAGGCGCTCGTCGAGTACCGGCTGATGGAGGCGGGCCACGACGTGCTCGGCGTCGCCGCCCACGTCCCGCACTACGTCGCCCGCTCCGCCTACCCCGACGCGGCGCTCACCGCCCTGGAGGCGATCACCGCCGCCACCGGCCTGGTGCTCCCGTCCGTCGCGCACGCCCTGCGCACCGAGGCGCACCGCACCCAGACGGAGATCGACCGCCAGATCGGCCAGGGCGACGAGGAGCTGGTCTCGCTGGTCGAGGGCCTTGAGCACCAGTACGACGCGGTCGCCGGCGCCGAGACCCGCGGCAACCTGGTCGCCGAGCCCGCGGACCTGCCGTCCGCCGACGAGATCGGCCTGGAGTTCGAGAAGTTCCTCGCCGAGCGCGAGGGCGACGCCTGACCACACCACCAGAGCCCCCTCCTCGTGCCCGCCTCCCCCGACCGCACCGATCAGGGAAGGCGGGCACTAGGCTGCCGGGCATGCTGAAAGTGGGCCTGACCGGTGGTATCGGTGCCGGCAAGAGCGAAGTGTCCCGGCTGCTCGTCGGCCACGGGGCCGTCCTCATCGACGCGGACCGCATCGCGCGCGAGGTGGTCGAACCCGGCACCCCCGGTCTCGCCGCCGTCGTCGAGGAGTTCGGTGCGGGTGTCCTGACGCCGGACGGCGCCCTGGACCGGCCCGCGCTCGGCGCCGTCGTCTTCGCCGACCCGGACCGCCTCGCCGCGCTCAACGCGATCGTCCACCCCCTGGTCCGGGAGCGCTCCGCCGAACTGGAGAAGGCCGCCGGGCCGGACTCCGTGGTCGTCCACGACGTCCCCCTGCTCACCGAGAACGGCCTCGCCCCCCTCTACGACCTGGTCGTCGTGGTCGACGCCGCCCCGGAGACCCAGCTCGACCGGCTCGTACGGCTGCGCGGCATGACCGAGGCGGACGCCCGCGCACGCATGGCCGCCCAGGCCACCCGCGAACAGCGGCGCGCCATCGCCGACCTGGTCATCGACAACGACGGACCCGTCGGGGAACTGGCGGACCGGGTCCGCGAGGTGTGGGCCGAGCTGATCCGGCGCGCCGAGGCGGGCTGAGGGCTCCCGTGCGAGGAATACCCGCGACCGGGCGGGCGTTCATGCCGGGACGGACCAGCGGAAGGAAGCGACCGTGCCCGAGAGGAATCCGGAGACCGACGTCATCGACTTCCGCGCGGCCGAGCAACTGCTCGCCGCGCGCGACCCCCGTGGCGCCGTGCGGCTGCTCGACTCGGTGATCGCCGCCCACCCCGAGAACACCGCCGCCCGGCTGCTGCGCGCCCGCGCCTTCTTCGCGGCGGCGCAACTGCGCCCGGCCGAGCTGGAATTCGAGCTGGTGCTGGAGCGGGAGCCGGACAACGCCTTCGCGCACTTCGCGCTGGCCCGCACCTTCGAGCGCTCCAATCACCCGGAGCGGGCCGTACGCCACTTCCGGCTCGCGGCCGCGCTGGACCCCAACCCGGAATACCTGCGCGCCGCCCGCTTCGACGACCGCGGCGGAGCCGCCTCCTAGGGCGTGCCCGGTGGAGGGCCCTTGCCGCCGTCCGGTCCGTGGTCGGGCTCGTACGGCGGCACGGAGCGGCCCGGCTGGAAGTGGGCGCCCTGTCGCAGCCGGTGCACGACCACGCACAGATCCACCAGGACCAGCGCGAGCAGCACCCCGCACACGACGGCCCAGCCGGTGCGCCCGTTCACCGCGAAGGCCGTCACTCCGAAGACGGTCCAGGCCAGGCCCCACAGGCTCAACCAGAGCCGCATCCGCAGCGGACTGCGGGCGTTCGTCGGTTCATTGCCGGTACGCATGGCATCGCCTCACCTACCAGCATGGACCCGCGACCGGACACCTGCGGCCCGGCGCCGGACGAGGCGGGCGCGGAGTCGGTCGCGCGCCCGCGCGGTCGGTGGGCCGGCCGCGTCCGCGCGTCAGTGGACCGTGCTGAAGCTGCGCCAGGGCGGCGCGGTGTGCGCGTTCTCGTCGGAGAAGCTGGTCGCCACGTACGCGGTCCCCGGCCCGGAGCAGTCCGGCGTCGGGTACAGGATGATGTCGACCAGCGTCTCGTTGGCCACCGCCTTGGCGCCGGCCGGGGCGAGCCGGTGGCAGCCCTTGACGGAGGGGCTGTTCACCTGGATCACGGCGTCCCGCTCGGTGGTGTAGATGACCGGGCCGACCGCGGTCCGGCCCAGGCCCGAGCAGCCTGCGACGGTCAGGGTCAGCAACACGGCCTGGGCGGCGATGGCGAGCCGGCGGCGTCGGCGGTCGATCACGGGCATGGGCGGGTCCTCGTCTGTCTCGTCACCGCGCACACCGCGGTGCGCGGGCCGGGTGTACGTGCCGGTGCTGGCCACCCTGCCCGCTTCCCCGGCCCCCGGCATCCGGGGAGCGGCCGGGCGGGGGAGAGCCGTTCGACCCGCGGCGCGACCAGGCATACCGTGGTAGTAGCGCACGAAGAGGTGCGAGGCCGAGAGCCGGGGTCCTCCGGCTGGCAGGGGGCCGTCATGGTCCAGGACCTCTTGATCGCGGTGGTCGCGGCGGCGCTGGCAGGCGCCCTGTATCTGGCGGCGGCCGCGCGGATCGTCAAACAGTACGAGCGGGGCGTGGTGCTCCGGCTCGGACGGCTCCGTGACGACATACGCGGGCCGGGGTTCACGATGGTGCTGCCCGGCGTCGAGCGGCTGCGCAAGGTCAACATGCAGATCGTCACCATGCCCGTGCCCGCCCAGGACGGGATCACCCGCGACAACGTCACGGTCCGGGTGGACGCCGTCATCTACTTCAAGGTGGTCGACGCGGCGAGCGCCGTCGTGGAGGTCGAGGACTACCGCTTCGCGGTCTCCCAGATGGCGCAGACCTCGCTCCGTTCGATCATCGGAAAGAGCGATCTGGACGACCTCCTGTCCAACCGGGAGAAGCTCAACCAGGGCCTGGAGCTGATGATCGACAGCCCGGCGGTGGGCTGGGGCGTCCAGATCGACCGGGTCGAGATCAAGGACGTCTCGCTGCCGGAGACGATGAAGCGTTCCATGGCCCGCCAGGCCGAGGCCGACCGTGAGCGGCGCGCCCGCGTCATCAACGCCGACGCCGAACTCCAGGCGTCCAAGAAGCTGGCCGAGGCGGCGTCGCAGATGTCCACCCAGCCCGCCGCGCTCCAGCTGCGACTCCTCCAGACCGTGGTGGCGGTCGCGGCCGAGAAGAACTCCACACTGGTGCTCCCGTTCCCGGTCGAACTGCTCCGCTTCCTGGAACGGGCCCAGCAGAACCCGCCCCCGCCCGACACCGCGCGGCCCCCGGACCCCGGCGCGCGGCCGGCCGCCGCCGAGGACGTGCGGCCGTCCGCCGCTGAGGACGTTGTCAGACCCTCCGCCTAGACTCGCGCAGCAGGGAAAACGACAGCCGGGAGCCGTGCCGACCAGGCACGGAGCCCGCCGGTACGCGGCCCGCGAGGGCCGCGCACGACGCGAGGGGAGGGACCGGGTGGGCACCGCACCGCCGCCGCAGGACGCGGACGACAGCCGACTGCCGCGCTGCGCCGCCGTCTTCCTGCCCGGTACGCCGCCGCGACGCGGCCGCGTCGCCTTCTGGGACCCGCTGGACGGCCCGCTCCCCGAGGCGCCCCCCGGCGCCCGCGCCGAGGAGATCACGGTGGTCCGGCCCTCCGGCGCACCGGACGGGGTGGAGCTGCGGACCGTGCCCGCGCTGCTGCTGCCCGTCGCCGACGCCCTGCCGCTGCTCGCCCGCGCCCGCCATCAGCGCTCCGCCCACCCGGCCACCCGCTGCTGGGGCGCCGCCGCCCTGCACGCCCTGCGGCTGGTGGCCGGCGGCCGCATGCTCCCCGGCCTCACCGCCGACGACCACGACGCCTGGCGGGCCGGCCCGCGCGACGCCGGGGACGTGGCCCATCTGCGCGCGGTGGCCGCCGCCCTGCCCTGGGAGGGACACGCCGTCCCGCTGCCCGGCCCGACCCCGCCGCGGCTGCCCGCCCCCGAGCCGCTGATCGGCGCCTTCCTCGACGCCCTCGCCGACACCCTGCCCCGGACGCCCGCCGCCGCCCCGGCCATGGGCGCCCCCTTCGCGGCGGAGGAGCCCCAGCGGCTGCCCGGCGCACGGGAATGGGCCGTGGAGGTCGCCTCCGGGCTGGACGCCGGAGTGCGGATCTCGCTGCGCCTGGACCTCTCCGCGTACACCCTCTTCGACACCACCGGCCCCGACGGCACGGCCGACGGCTCCGCACCGGCGCGCCCCGCCGCCCGGCACGCCGCGGCGGCCGTCACCCAGGTGCACAGCCTCGCCGACCCCACCCACGTCGTCGACGCGGCGGCGCTGTGGGCCGGGGAGGCGGGCGACCCCTTCGGCCCGCGCGCCAGGGTCGACACCGCGCTCGCGCTGCGCCGGGCCGCCCGCGTCTGGGCCCCGCTCGACCGGCTCCTCGGCCAGCCCGTCCCCGACGTGCTGGCCCTGGGCGAGGACGAGCTGTACGAGCTGCTGGGCGACGCCGGGGCCCGGCTGGCCGCCGCCGGGGTGAGCGTGCACTGGCCCAGGGAGCTGGCCCGCTCCCTCACCGCGACGGCCGTCGTCCGCCCCGCCCCCGGCACGGCCACGGACGGCACCGCCTTCTTCGACGCCGAACGGCTCTTCGCCTTCGACTGGCAGCTCTCGCTGGGCGAGGAACGGCTCACCGAGGCCGAGATGGACCTGCTCGCCGAGGCCCACCGGCCCGTGGTGCGGCTGCGGGACCAGTGGGTCGTCGTCGATCCCGCGCTCGTCCGCAAGGCCCGCAAGCGGGAGCTGGGCCTGCTCGACCCGGTGGACGCCCTGGCCGTCGCCCTGACCGGCAGCGCCGAGGTGGACGGCGAACAGGTCGAGGCGGTCCCCGCCGGTGCCCTGGCCCGGCTGCGCGACCGCCTCCTCGCCGACGACCCGCTGCCCGCCCCGCCGCCCGGACTCCACGCCACCCTCCGCGACTACCAGCTGCGCGGCCTGGCCTGGCTGGACCGGATGACCTCGCTCGGCCTCGGCGGCTGCCTCGCCGACGACATGGGCCTCGGCAAGACGATCACCCTGATCGCCCTCCATCTCCACCGCGCCCACCCCGCGCCCACGCTGGTCGTCTGCCCGGCCTCCCTGCTGGGCAACTGGCACCGCGAGATCAACCGCTTCGCCCCCGGCGTCCCCGTCCGCCGCTTCCACGGCACCGGCCGCACCCTCACCGGCGCCGACCGGGGCTTCGTCCTCACCACGTACGGCACGATGCGTTCCAGCGCCGCCGAACTGGCCGCCCACCGCTGGGGCCTGGTCGTCGCCGACGAGGCCCAGCACGTCAAGAACCCGCACTCCTCCACCGCGAAGGCGCTGCGCACCATCCCCGCCCCGGCGCGGGTCGCCCTGACCGGCACCCCCGTGGAGAACAACCTCTCCGAGCTGTGGGCGCTGCTCGACTGGACCACGCCCGGCCTGCTCGGCCCGCTCAAGGCGTTCCGCGCCCGGCACGCCCGGATCGTGGAGAACACCGGTACGGCGGCGGGCCTCGGCAACGACGAGGCGGTGGAGCGGCTGTCCCGGCTCGTCCGGCCCTTCCTGCTCCGCCGAAAGAAGTCCGACCCCGGCATCGCGCCCGAGCTGCCGCCCAAGACGGAGACCGACCACCCCGTCTTCCTCACCCGCGAACAGGCCACGCTCTACGAGGCCACCGTGCGCGAGACCATGGCGTACATCGAGGCGTCCGAGGGCATCGCGCGGCGCGGCCTGATCATGAAGCTGCTCGCCTCCCTCAAGCAGATCTGCAACCATCCCGCGCAGTATCTGAAGGAGGACGGCTCCCGGCTCACCGGCCGCTCCGGCAAGCTCGCCCTCCTCGACGAACTCCTCGACACGATCCTCACCGAGGACGGCTCCGTCCTGGTCTTCACCCAGTACGTGACGATGGCCCGGCTGCTCTCCGCGCATCTGGCCGCGCGCGCCGTCCCCTCCCAGCTGCTGCACGGCGGCACCCCGATCGCCGAGCGGGAACGGATGGTCGACCGCTTCCAGTCCGGCGAGGTCCCGGTCTTCCTGCTCTCCCTCAAGGCGGCGGGCACCGGCCTCAACCTCACCCGTGCCGCCCACGTGGTCCACTACGACCGCTGGTGGAATCCGGCCGTCGAGGAGCAGGCCACCGACCGGGCCTACCGCATCGGCCAGACCCAGCCCGTCCAGGTCCATCGGCTGATCGCGGAGGGCACGGTGGAGGACCGCATCGGCGAGATGCTGCTCGCCAAACGGGCCCTGGCCGACGCCGTCCTCGGCAGCGGCGAGAGCGCGCTGACCGAGCTGAGCGACCAGGACCTGGCCGACCTCGTCTCCCTGCGGAGGCCGTCATGACCCCCGGCCGCCCGACCCCGGCCCGCCCCGGCGCCCGCTCCCGCCCCGGCCCCGACGATCTGCGGCGCACCTTCGAGGCCGTTCCCGAGCGCACCTCGGGCGAGGGCGAACCGTTCGCGGAGAGCTGGTGGGGCCGCGCCTGGGTGGCGGCCCTGGAGTCCCTGTCGATGGACGGCCCCCGGCTCGCCCGCGGCCGGGACTACGCGGACGGCGGTCACGTCGCCGCGATCACCGTCACCCCGGGGCACGTCGTCGCCTATGTGCACGGCAGCCGCCCCCGCCCCTACCGCGCCGAACTGCGGCTGCGCACGTTCGGCGACCCCGACTGGGACACCCTGCTGGACGCGGTCGCCGCCCGCCCCGGCCATCTCGCCGCGCTGCTCGCCAAGGAGATGCCGCACTCCCTGGCCGACACCGCGACGGACGCGGGCATGACCCTGCTGCCCGCGCCGGGCGACCTCGACCCCGCCTGCAACTGCCCCGACCGCGGCCGCCCCTGCAAGCACGTCGCGGCTCTCAGCTACCAGATGGCGCTGCTGCTGGACACCGACCCGTTCGTGCTGCTCCTGCTGCGCGGCCGGGGCGAGCGCGAACTTTTGGAAGAGCTGGGCCGGCGCAACGCCGCGCACTCCGCCCGCGAACGGCCCGCCGCCCCCGAGACCCCGTCCGTACCGGCCGGGGAGGCGCTGGCCGCCCGCTTCCTGCCGCCGCTGCCCGCTCCGCTCCCCGTGGAGCCGTATCCCGGCCGCCCGCCCGCCTACCCCGCCCTGCCCGGCGCCCGCGACCCGCTCGCCCTCGACCAGCTGGCCACGGACGCGGCGGCCCGCGCCCACGCCCTGCTGACCACCGGCCACGACCCGGTCGCCGGGCTCACCCTCTGGCAGGACGCCGTCCGGCTCGCGGCGGCCGGACCCACCGCGGGGCTCACCGCGACCACCCGCGCCCTCTACCGGGAGCTGGCCTCCGCCACCGGCCGCAACACCACGGACCTGGCCAGGGCCGTGGCCGCCTGGCGGCAGGGCGGGGCCGAGGGACTGGCGGTCCTGGAGACGCCGTGGGACCCGCCGGCGGGCCCCTTCGACCGGGCCCGCCCGGCCCTCGCGGCGGCCGGCTTCCCCCGCTTCCAGCCCCGGCGCAACCACCTGACCCACCCCGGCGGCGCCCTCCAGCTCCGCTTCGGCCGGGACGGCCGCTGGTACGGCTACGAGTCCGATCCCGGCGCGGACGAGTGGTGGCCCCGCGCCGCACCGGACACCGACCCGGTGACCGCGCTGCTGGACCTGACCGCAGGCGACCCGGACGACGACTGAGAAACCCGAGAGCCCGGCGCGGGCAGCACCGCGTCCACGGCGGCCGCGGCGAATCCGGGCGGCACGGGCTCGTTCCTGAGCAGTGCCCGCACCCACACCGCCCCGGCCGTCAGATCGAGCAGCAGCATCGGGTCGGCCCCCGGCGGCAGCTCGCCGCGCGCGGCGGCCCGCCGGAACACCGGCTGCTCACGCGCGAACCGGTCCGCGAAGAAGTCCCGTGCCAGCGCCGCCAGTTCGTCGTCCGCCAGCCCCGAGCCGGAGGCCAGGGCCCGCACGATCGCCTGGGTGCGTACGCCGGTCACCAGCGCGGTCACCTGCTCCGTGAGGGCGATCAGGTCCCCGCGCAGCGACCCCGTGTCGGGGACGGCGATGTCCAGGACGGGGGCCCGGAGCAGCGCGGCGCGCAGCAGCGCCGCCTTCGAGGGCCACCAGCGGTAGATGGTCGTCTTGTTGACCCCGGCCTCCTGGGCGACGGCCTCGATGGTGAGCCCCGGATAGCCGCGCTCGGCGAGCAGCCGCAGGGTGGCGTCGAAGATCGCCTCGGCGGCGCGGGGGCCCTTGCCCGGGCGGGGCTGCGGGGGAGGGGCGGACATGGCGGCTCCAGTCGGTCCGGGACAAAAATGCAACACAACGTTGCGTTGCATTATATGCTGCGGCCGACTGCCGGCACATGAGGCGCGGAGGGGTGTTCATGAAGGACGACGGGGCCACCGGGGTATCCGGGGCGGTGAGCTGGGGGCTGCTGGCCGCCTGGGCGGCCAACGACTTGGAGGAGATCGCGACCATGGCGGGCTGGCTGCGGACCGCGCGGCCGGAGCTGCGGAAGCGGCTGCCGTGGCTGCCCGACCGGGTGTGGGAGCGCCTGGACCTCTCGCAGCGCGAGGTGAACACGGCCATCGGCCTCATGGGCGTGGTCGTCGCGGCGGCCGCGGCGGACGGCGCGCGCACGGGCGGCCGCAGCGCCTTCTTCCGCTCCACGCTGGCCGGGTTCGGGCTGCACGGCGTAATGCACCTGGCGCAGTCGGCCGCGTACGGCGGCTACACACCGGGGGTGGCCACCTCGCCGACCGTCGTCATCCCGTACTCGCTCTGGGCGGTGCGCCGACTGCGGGCGGCGGGCATCCCGCTGGGCGGGACCCGCTCGGCGGCCTCCGGCCTCGCGTATCTGCCGGTCGCCGTGGTCGGGGTGCACACGGCGGCCCGGCTGCTGTCGCGCCCGCGCCCGGCGCGACGCCGGGGCGGCCCCGGCCCTACTGCCGGTAGCCCGCCAGGAACCGGCCGATGCGGCTGATCGCGGCGTCGAGGTCGTCGGCGTACGGCAGGGTCAGGATACGGAAGTGGTCCGGGCGGGGCCAGTTGAAGCCGGTGCCCTGGACGACCTGGATCTTCTCGCGCAGCAGCAGGTCCAGGACGAACTTCTCGTCGTCGGCGATCGGGTGGACCTTCGGGTCGATGCGCGGGAAGGCGTACAGGGCGCCCTTCGGCTTCACGCAGGAGACGCCGGGGATCTCGTTCAGCTTCTGCCAGGCGCGGTCGCGCTGCTCGTGCAGCCTGCCGCCCGGCGCCACCAGGTCCCGGATCGACTGCCGCCCGCCGAGCGCGGCCTGAATGGCGTACTGGGCGGGGGCGTTGGGGCACAGCCGCATGGAGGCGAGCATCGTCAGCCCCTCCAGATAGCTGCGGGCGTGCTGCTTCGGGCCCGAGACGACCATCCAGCCCGAGCGGAACCCGGCCACGCGGTACGTCTTCGAGAGGCCGCTGAAGGTGAGGCAGACCAGGTCCGGGGCGAGCACCGCCACGCTGTGGTGCTCGGCGCCGTCGTAGAGGATCTGGTCGTAGATCTCGTCGGCGAACACCATCAGGCCGTGCCGGCGGGCCAGGTCAAGGATGTCCTCCAGGACCTCGCGCGGATAGACGGCGCCGGTCGGGTTGTTGGGGTTGATGATCACCACGGCGCGGGTGCGGTCGGTGATCTTCGAGGCCATGTCGGCGATGTCCGGGTTCCAGTCGGACGCCTCGTCGCACGTGTAGTGCACGGCCTTCCCGCCGGCCAGCGTCGTCACGGCGGTCCACAGCGGGTAGTCCGGGGAGGGGATGAGCACTTCGTCGCCGTCCTCCAGCAGACCCTGGACGGCCATGGAGATCAGCTCGGAGACGCCGTTGCCGAGGAAGATGTCGTCCACCCCGACCTCCGTCAGGCCCATCGCCTGGTAGCGCTGGGCCACCGCGCGGCGGGCGGACAGGATGCCGCGCGAGTCCGTGTAGCCGTGGGCCTGCGGCAGCATCCGGATCATGTCCTGGACGATCTCCTCCGGCGCCTCGAAGCCGAAGAGGGCCGGGTTGCCCGTGTTGAGCCGCAGCACGCTGTGGCCCGCCTCCTCCAGGGCGTTGGCGTGCTCGATGACGGGGCCCCGGATCTCGTAACAGACCTCGTTGAGCTTGCTGGACTGGCGGAATTCCATGCGGTGCCTCCCCGACCCGATTGCGATACTTGGTTTTACCAAGCTCGGGCTTGGAAAGTCCAACAACATGTCTAGACTGCGTCGCATGCCACGTCAGCAACAGCCCGCAACCCGCCCGGCCCGCCGCCGGAGTTACGACCAGTTCTGCGCCAGTGCCCGCGCGCTGGACGCGGTCGGTGACCGCTGGACCCTGCTGATCGTCCGTGAACTGCTGGCCGGTCCCCGCCGCTACACCGATCTCCACGCCGACCTGCCGGGCGTCAGCACGGACGTCCTGGCCTCCCGGCTCAAGGACATGGAGCAGGGCGGCCTCGTCACCCGCCGCCGGCTCCCGCCCCCGGCCGCCGCCTCGGTGTACGCGCTCACCGCGCGCGGGCACGGACTGCTGCCGGTCCTCGCCGCGCTCGCCGAGTGGGGCGCCCCCGCGCTGACCGAACGGCGGCCCACCGACGCGGTCCGCGCCCACTGGTTCGCGCTCCCGCTGCTGCGCGCCCTCCGGGCCCCGGACGGCCCTGCCGCCGAAGGCGTGCTCGACGTCCATCTCGACGAGGGCGAATTCCACGTCCGTACGGGGGAGGTGGCGGCCGGTGAGCCGGTGTACGGGGACGGGCCCGCCGACCGCGCCGACGCGCGCATCGCCCTCGACGCGGAGCTGTGCCTCGCGCTGGGGCGCGGCGAGCCGACGCTCGCCGAGGCGGTCGGGGACGGCCGGATCGAGGTGTCGGGCGACGGCGCCCTCGCCAAGGAACTGCGCGGCCGCTGACGGCCGCCGTGGATTGGGCCGGATGCCGAGGGCGTGATTCCCGCGGTCCCGTTCCGGGTAGCTTCGCGGCATTTGGGATGTCCGTGACACCCGACGACAGGAGAGACGCGTGAGAACCGACAGACAGCGGGGCCGCACGGGACGGCGGGGACCGCAGGGCCGGCCGGTCAGGGCCCTGGTCACCGCGGCGGGCGTGGCCGCCCTCGCCTTCGTACCGACGGCGGCCGGTGCCACGCCCGGCAGCGGGGTGGTCGCCACCGAGGTCGCCAAGGGCACATCGACCGGCCCGCTGCACGTGCGGGCGCCCCGGGGCCGGGCGGACGTCACCTTCACCACCGCCACCATCGCGCCGGGCGGCTCCACCGGCTGGCACACCCACAAGGGCCAGCTGATCGTCGTCGTCAAGTCCGGGACGCTCACCCGCACCCTGGACGACTGCACCGTCGAGGTGACGCCCGCGGGCACATCCTTCGTGGAGCCCGCCGGCTCGGACCACCGCCACATCGGGCGCAACCTGGGCAGCGAGCCCGTCGTCCTCTGGGTGACCTATCTGCTGCCGCAGGGCAGCGAACTCTCCTACGACGCCGACCCGGTGATGTGCGGTCCTGCGAAGTGACGCACTCCGGGACGCCGGCCCGCCGCGGTCAGCGGGCGCCGGTCTCGCCGTACGCGCCGAGACCGGCGCTCACCAGCCCGTCGCGGAAGGTCAGCACCTCGTAGACCCGGCCGCCGATCTGGTTGCGGTAGTCGATGACCAGCGTGTCGACGCCCGCCCGGACGTCCATCACCTCGAACTCCAGGTCCGGGATGAGTTCGAGCCCGCGCGCCCAGTACGCGCGCAGGGCGGCCTTGCCGCGTACGGTCCCCGAGGGGACACCGGTGAGCCGCGCGATCATCGGCGAACTGAACGTCACGTCCTCGTGATAGTGCGCCAGGATGCGTTCCAGGTCATGGGAGTTCCAGTCGTCCTGCCACTGCGCGGCGAACGTACGGGCGAATGCGAGATCCATGGCGCCGACCGTATCCGGCCCGGCGGCGGCCACCGGGCGATTTCCGGCATCCGGACGGTCCGGGCCGGGACGCGCGATGATGGACGCGTGCGATTCGAAGCGATCTCCCGGGAACGGCTGACGGACGCGCTCGCCGCGCACACCGACGCGCTGGAACCCGGCGACGGCGGCCCCTGGCTGAAGATCGCCGTCGACGGCGCCCCGGCCGCCCGCCCCGGCGACCTGGCCGCACCGCTCGCCGAAGCGCTGCGGCTGCGCGGCCGGGCCGTGCTCCCCGTCGCCACCGACGGCTTCCTGCGACCGGCGAGCCTGCGGTACGAGTACGGCAAGCAGGACCCCGACTCGTACTTCGGTAGCTGGTTCGACACCGCCGCGCTGTGGCGCGAGGTGTTCGCACCCCTGGAGCCGGGCGGCAGCGGACGCGTCCTGCCCGACCTCTGGGACCCGGCGACCGACCGCGCGACCCGCAGCCCGTACCGGCCCCTGGCCGAGGGCGGAGTGCTGATCCTGCACGGCCCGCTGCTCCTCGGGCACTGGTTCCCCTTCGACCTCACCGTCCACCTCCGCCTCTCCCCGGGCGCGCTGCGCCGCCGCACCCTGCAGGACCAACGGTGGACCCTGCCGGCGTTCGCCCGGTACGAGGACGAGGTGGCGCCCGCCGACCACGCGGACGCGGTGGTGCGCGCCGACGACCCGCACCGCCCGGCCTGGACCGGCGTGCGCTGAGGGCCAGGGCCTGTCCGGCGCGGCCGTCCCCGGTCCGCCGCCCGCTACGCGCCGTCCGGCAGCGGCGGCCGCCCGCCCACCGTGCCCACCGCCTCCGCGCCCGCCCGGCAGCCCGCCTCCACGCACGCCACGTCGTCCGCGCCCGCCAGCCGCGCCGCCAGGAACCCGCCGGTGAACGCGTCGCCCGCCCCCGTCGAGTCCACGGCCGCCCGCACCGGCGCCGCCGGCACCCGGCCCGTCACCACGCCCCCGGCGGCGAGCAGCGCCCCGCCCCCGCCCAGCGTGACGACCACCCGGCGGTCCGGCAGGCTCAACTCGGCCGCCGCGTCCGCCGGTTCCGCCAGACCCGTGAGCAGCAGCGCCTCGTCCGCGTTGGGCAGCAGCAGGTCGGCCCGCGCGGTCAGGGCCAGGAACCGGTCGACGCCCAGACCGGCCAGGAAGCCCGCCGACGCCGGATCGACGCTCACCGGGACGCCGCGCCGTACCGCCTCCCGCAGCGCGAGCAGGGCCGTCGCCCGGCTCGGCCCGGCGAACAGCAGATAGCCCGAGAGATGGAGGTGGGCGATCCCGTCGAGCAGCGAGGGCGACCAGTCGGCGGGGGACAGCCGCAGCACCGCGCCGCTGTCCGTGAGGAACGTGCGCTCGGCGGCGGAGTCCACCAGGGCGACGACGGTCGCGGTCGGCGCCTCCTCGTCCACCGCCAGCAGCCCCCGTACGCCCGCCCGCCGCAGCAGGCCCCGGTGCCAGTCCGCCGCGTCGGCGCCGACCCGGGCCAGCAGCCGCACGTCACGGCAGCCCGCCCGCGCCGCCCAGCAGGCCACATTGGCGCCCGCGCCGCCGGCCAGGGTGCGGATCACGGCGGCCGTGTCCGTGCCGTGGGCCAGCGCCGCCGTGTGCCGGGCCACCACATCGGTGACCACGTCCCCGACGACGAGGAGGCCGCCGCTCACCGCGCCGCCCAGGCGGTGGCGATCCGGGCGGCGAGCACCGCGTTGCCCCGGACCGCCGCGAGATTGGCCTCCAGCGAGGCGCCCCCGGTGTGCCGCACCAGATGGCCGAGAAGGAACGGCGTGACCGCCTGGCCCGTGATCCCCCGCTCCCGGCACGCCGCCAGCGCCTCGGCCAGCACCCGGTCGTGCAGCGCGGGGTCCAGCTGCTCCTCCTCCGGTACGGGGTTGGCCACGATCAGCGCGGCTTCGGGTCCGCCGAGCGCGTCCGCGGCCCGCATCACCTCGGCCACCTCCCCGGGCGAGGTCACCGTCCAGTCGACCGGCTCGCCGGAACTGCTCAGATAGAAGCCGGGGAACGTGTCGGTGCCGTAGCCGAGCACCCCGACGCCCAGCGTCTCCAGCCGTTGCAGCGTGGCCGGGACGTCCAGGATCGACTTCACGCCCGCGCAGACCACGGTGATCCCGGTCCGGGCCAGCAGCCGCAGGTCCGCCGACTCGTCCTGGGTCTGCGTCCAGCCCCGGTGCACCCCGCCGAGGCCGCCCGTCGCGAAGACCCGCAGCCCGGACCGGGCCGCCAGGAACGCGGTCGCGGACACGGTCGTCGCCCCGCTCGCCCCGGTGGCCAGCGCCGGGGCGAGGTCGCGGTGGCCCAGCTTCCGCATCCCCTCGTCCCCGGCCACTCGCTCCAGCCCGGACCCGTCCAGCCCGATTCTGGCCCGGCCGTCCAGCACGGCGACGGTCGCGGGCACGGCGCCGGCGGACCGCACCAGCCCCTCCAGCTCTGCGGCGACCCGCAGATTGCGGGGGCGGGGCAGGCCGTGGGCGATGATCGTCGACTCCAGGGCGACGACCGGTCGGCCGTCGGCGAGGGCGGCCCGCACCTCGGCGGAGAGGACCGGCGCGTACGGGGTGGTACCGACAGGCGCATTGAGTGACATGTGCACATCCCTGTCGCGGGCGGGCAGGACTCAAACGCGCGGGCCCGCGCGGGCCCGGCCCAGTGGCGCGAAACCCTCACCGACGCTGTCCGCCGGGCCACCGCCCTCGACGCCCTGATCGGCGGAGCCCTCGGCGCGCGCGGGCCCGGCGGCGGGAGCGAGGGCGACGGCGAGGGCCGCAGCGGCACCGCCTACGACGTCGTGTGCGCCGACAACTCGCTGCCCGGCGGCGCGCTGCTGGTCCCCACCCGGCCCTACGACCGGCTGCGCCGCGAGCGCCCCGTCTCCACGCCCCCGCAGGTCGGGGAGGAGGCGGGGCCGGCGTCCCCGGCCTGGCACGCCCCGGAGACCACCGGCTTCCTCCAGCCGCTCCTGGTCGCACGCCGAGGACCGGACCCGTCAGGGCGGTGAACCCCTCAGAACAGTGGTTCGGGCAGTACCCCCTCCAGGGCCAGCAGCCGCCGCTTCGTCTCCAGGCCGCCGCCGAAGCCGCCCATGCCGCCGTCGTTCTCCACCACCCGGTGGCACGGCACCACCACCGGCAGGGGGTTGGCACCCATGGCCGCCCCCACCGCCTGGGCCGCCCCCGGCCGGCCGACCCGGTCGGCCAGTTCGCCGTACCCCGCGACCGCCCCGTACGGCACACCCTGCGCCAGCTCGCGCAGCACCTGGCGGTTGAAGCCCGCGGTCAGCGACCAGTCCAGGTCGAGCGAGAACTCCCGCAGCGTGCCCGCGAAGTACGCGGCGAACTGGCGGACCGGCTCCGCCAGCCGGGCGGAGCCGGGCGCCTCGACGGGCTCCGCGCCGAGCCGGTCGCGCAGCCGGTCCAGCGCGGCGTCCCGTATCTCCGGGCGGGCGTGGAAGACGACGCTCACCAGCCCCGCTCCGGTGGCGGCCAGCATCAGCGGACCGATGTCGCTCTCGACGACGGTCCACTCGACGACCCCGTTGCTGTCCATGCCCCCACCGTACGGCCGGCCACTGACAACGGGGCCGCCTTCCGGCCGGATCAGCCGCCCGTGGCCTCGCGGACCACGTCCGGGGCGTTGGAGATGATGCCGTCCACGCCCGTCCCGGCCGCCTCGACCGCGGCCGCCGCGTCGTTCACCGTCCAGGTGTTCACCCGGAGCGGCTTGCCGTGCGGGCCCTTCAGCGCGTGTACCGCCGACACGTAGTCGCCGGACAGCTTCGTCCGGGACGGGTTGATCTGGTCGGCGAACTTCGCGTACGCGGGCAGCTCGGCGACGGCCGGATTGCCCAGGAAGCCGGTGACGACGTCCGGACGCAGCGCGTGCACCGTGCGCACGCTGTCCGCGCCGAAGCTCTGGATCACCAGCCGGTCGCGGACGTGGGTCCGGTCCAGCCAGCCCTCCTCGTTCAGCACCCGCAGCGTGGCCCGCTCGATGCCCGGGTAGAGCTCCGGGCTCTTGATCTCCAGCAGCAGGTTCTGCCGGTTGTGGGTCAGCCGCCGCAGGTACTGACGCAGCGTCGGCACCCGCGTGCCCGTGTACCGCCGGTCGAACCAGCCGCCCGCGTCCAGCCGGGAGATCTCGTCGAGCGTGAAGTCGCGGACCGCCCACGGCGCACGGTCCGGGAACACCTCCTCCGCGTTCGTCGTCCGCTTCAGATCCGTGTCGTGCATGACGACCAGCACCCCGTCGCGGGTGAGCTGGACGTCGTTCTCCACCCAGTCGAAGCCCATCCGGTCCGCCCGGTCCACGGCCACGAGGGTGTTCTCGGGGGCGTACGCCGAGGCGCCCCGGTGGGCGTAGACGCGCGGGCCGCGCGCCGCGGCGTCGGCGGCCTGGCGCATCGGGGCGACCTGCGCCGGCGGCCGGGTCACGGGGGTGTCCCCGGCCGGTGTGCCGGGGTTCGGCATCAGCAACGTGCCGGCGCCCATGACGGCGGCGGCGGCGACGGAGGCGGTAGCGGTGCCTGCGTACACGTGGACTCCTTGCGTCAGAGTTGCGGACGGCCCGAGCGTCCCAGCCGCCCCCGAACGGAGGACAGGCGAAGGATGGCCACCGTGTGAACGCACCCCGGGGACCGCGCCACGCACCCTCGGCCCGGTCGATAAGATGCGGCACTTCTGTTGTGTCCGCCGGGCCTTGCGCCCGGACGACAGGCCCTGGGATCGTCCTGACCCGGAGCTTGCTGCTGCGAAGGGCGTACAAGGATGCAGGGCACAATCGACGGCTTCGGCTACGGGGCGGTGACCCCTGCGGCGGCGTTCCTCATGGCCTGCCTCGGTGCGGCGCTGGGTCTGCGCTGCACCACGCGGTCACTGCGTACCGAGCGATCCTTCAGGGCCGGCTGGCTGGCTCTCGGGGCGACCTCCATCGGTTCGGGGATCTGGACCATGCACTTCGTCGCGATGGTGGGGTTCTCCGTCGAAGAGGTGACCATCGGCTACGACAAACCGATCACCTTCGCCAGCCTCGCCGTCGCGATCGTCGTGGTCGGCCTCGGAATCTTTCTCGTCGGGTACCGGGGCGCCACCCGGATGGCCCTGGTGACGGGAGGCACGATCACCGGGCTCGGTGTGGCCTCCATGCATTACCTCGGCATGGCGGGCATGCGGCTTGATGGGCGGTTCGAGTACGACACGCTGACCGTGGCCCTCTCCGTGGTCATCGCCGTGGTGGCCTCCACCGCCGCGCTGTGGGCCGCCGCCTCCGTCCGCGGCTTCCTGTCGAGCCTCGGCGCGAGCGTCGTGATGGGCGTCGCGGTCAGCGGCATGCACTACACCGGCATGGCCGCGCTCCGGGTCCACCTCCACCCCGCCGCGCCGGCCGAGGCCGCCCCCGCCGGGGACGCCGCCGGCGACCTGCTGGTGCCGATGCTGCTCGGACCCGTCTGCTTCCTGGTGCTGGCCGCCGTCGTGGTGATGTTCGATCCGCTGGTGATCATGGGCACGCCCGACTGGGACGACCCGCTGACCGCGCCCGGCCGGGCCCCCGGCGTCCCGGCGCGGGTGCCCCGCTTCGGCACGTACGCCGATCCGGCGTCCTTCTCCGCCCGGCCGCGCGACGCCGTACGCCCCGTGGACTGGTGAAACGCCCCCCGCGCGGCCGCCGACGGAGCCCGTTGTCAGTGGCGGGCCGTACGGTGGATGCATGCGGCCAGTCTCGAAGATCGAACGTACGGTGGCGCCTTTCGAGGTCGTCAGCCCCTACCAGCCCAGCGGCGACCAGCCGGCGGCCATCGCCGAGCTGGAGAAGCGCGTCCGCGCGGGCGAGAAGGACGTCGTGCTCCTCGGCGCGACCGGCACCGGCAAGTCCGCGACCACCGCCTGGATGATCGAGAAGCTGCAGCGCCCCACCCTGGTGATGGCGCCGAACAAGACGCTCGCCGCCCAGCTGGCCAACGAGTTCCGCGAGCTCCTGCCCAACAACGCCGTCGAGTACTTCGTCTCGTACTACGACTACTACCAGCCCGAGGCGTACGTCCCCCAGTCGGACACGTACATCGAGAAGGACTCCTCGATCAACGAGGAGGTCGAGCGGCTGCGCCACTCCGCGACGAACTCCCTGCTCACCCGGCGCGACGTCGTCGTGGTCGCCTCCGTCTCCTGCATCTACGGCCTCGGTACGCCCCAGGAGTACGTGGACCGCATGGTCCAGCTCAAGGTCGGCCAGGAGATCGACCGCGACCAGCTGCTGCGCCGCTTCGTGGAGATCCAGTACACCCGCAACGACCTGGCCTTCACCCGGGGCACCTTCCGGGTGCGCGGCGACACCATCGAGATCTTCCCGGTCTACGAGGAGCTGGCCGTCCGCATCGAGATGTTCGGCGACGAGATCGAGGCCCTGTCCACGCTGCACCCGATCACCGGCGAGGTCATCAGCGAGGACCGGTCCCTGCACGTCTTCCCCGCCAGCCACTACGTGGCCGGACCCGAGCGCATGGAGAAGGCCGTCAGCGGCATCGAACAGGAGCTGGAGCAGCGCCTGGCCGAGCTGGAGAAGCAGGGCAAGATGCTGGAGGCCCAGCGGCTGCGCATGCGCACCACGTACGACATCGAGATGCTGCGCCAGATCGGCACCTGCTCCGGCGTCGAGAACTACTCGATGCACTTCGACGACCGTTCCCCCGGCACCGCCCCCAACACCCTCCTCGACTACTTCCCCGAGGACTTCCTGCTGGTCCTCGACGAGTCGCATGTCACCGTGCCGCAGATCGGCGCCATGTACGAGGGCGACGCCTCCCGCAAGCGGACCCTGGTCGACCACGGCTTCCGGCTGCCGTCCGCCCTGGACAACCGCCCGCTCAAGTGGGAGGAGTTCCTCCAGCGGATCAACCAGACGGTCTACCTCTCCGCCACCCCGGGCGCCTACGAGCTGTCCCGCGGCGACGGGTTCGTCGAGCAGATCATCCGCCCCACCGGCCTCATCGACCCGGAGGTCGTCGTCAAGCCCACCGAGGGCCAGATCGACGACCTGGTGCACGAGATCCGCGAACGCGCCGAGCGCGACGAACGCGTCCTGGTCACCACGCTCACCAAGAAGATGGCGGAGGACCTCACCGACTACTTCCTGGAGCTGGGCATCCGGGTGCGCTACCTGCACAGCGACGTGGACACGCTGCGCCGCATCGAGCTGCTGCGCGAGCTGCGCTCCGGCGAGTACGACGTGCTGGTCGGCATCAACCTCCTGCGCGAGGGCCTCGACCTGCCCGAGGTGTCCCTGGTGGCCATCCTGGACGCCGACAAGCAGGGCTTCCTGCGCTCCGGCACCTCGCTGATCCAGACCATCGGCCGCGCGGCGCGCAACGTCTCGGGGCAGGTCCATATGTACGCGGACAAGGTCACCCCGGCCATGGCCCAGGCGATCGACGAGACCAACCGCCGCCGCGAGAAGCAGATCGCGTACAACACCGAGCGCGGCATCGACCCGCAGCCGCTGCGCAAGAAGATCAACGACATCGTCGCCACCATCGCCCGCGAGGAGGTGGACACCGAGCAGCTCCTCGGCACCGGCTACCGGCAGGGCAAGGAGGGCAAGGCGCCGGTGCCCGCCCTCGGCAAGCACGCCGTGCCGGGCGACGGGAAGGCGGCGCGGTCCGGCAAGGGGGCCGGGCGCGGCCGGGACGCCGCCGCGGTCACCGACCGGCCGGCCACCGAACTCGCCGGGATCATCGAGGAGATGACGGACCGGATGCGGGCGGCCGCCGCCGACCTCCAGTTCGAGGTCGCCGCCCGGCTGCGCGACGAGGTGGGCGAGCTGAAGAAGGAGCTGCGCCAGATGCGCGAGGCGGGCCTCGCCTGACGGCCGGACGCGCGGCGGGTCCGGAGGGGCCCGCCGTGTGTTGCAGGAACGACACAAAACGGCCCGCGCCCTCCGCGCGGGTGACACCACTGCGTAGGGTGCTGGGCAACCGCACAAGGACGGTTGCGGGGAAAGCGGAGAGGGGACAGCGCGTGACGGTCAATATGACCAAGGGTCAGGCCATCAGCCTGCAGAAGAGCGATGGGGGGACCCTGACCGCGGTACGGATGGGGCTCGGCTGGCAGGCGGCGCCGCGCCGCGGTCTGTTCGGCTCGCGCACCCGTGAGATCGACCTGGACGCCTCGGCGGTCCTGTTCGCCGACAAGCAGCCGGTCGACGTGGTGTTCTTCCGCCACCTGACCAGCGACGACGGCTCGGTTCGGCACACGGGCGACAACCTCGTGGGCGGCGCCGGCTCCGGCGGCGACGACGAGGCGATCCTCGTGGACCTCCAGCGGGTGCCGGTCCACATCGACCAGATCGTCTTCACGGTGAACTCCTTCACCGGCCAGACGTTCCAGGAGGTGCAGAACGCCTTCTGCCGCATCGTGGACGAGACCAACGGCCAGGAGATGGCGCGCTACACGCTGGACGGCGGCGGGCAGTACACCGCGCAGATCATGGCGAAGGTGCACCGCGCGGGCAACGCCTGGAAGATGACCGCCATCGGCACTCCGGCCAACGGCCGTACCTTCCAGGACCTCATGCCGGCGATCCTGCCGCACCTGTAGCGGGCACCGGACCCGCGCGGACGGGTCCGCACCGGGGCCGGGGCAGCTCCCGGCGGCAACGGCCGCCGGGAGCTGCCCGCATCGCGGCACCACCCGGCACCTCCGCCGGCGGCACCACGCGCCACACCACAGCACACCAGCAGTACATCGTCGAGGGGACAGGGCAATGACGGCCGAGCTGGTCCGGGGGCAGAACCACACGTTGCCCCAGACCCGTCTGGAGATCCGGATATCGGCCGGGACGCCCGTCGTGGCCGGTGCCACGCTCGGCGACGAGCACGGCAGGGTGCCCGGCATCGAATGGATCGCCCACCCCGGCTCCCCGCAGCTGCACGGCCTCGAGGTCTCCCGGCAGGCCGCCGCCGGCCACCGGCTCGCGGTCGACCTCGACGCCCTGCCCGAGGGGGTCCACCGGGTCACGGTGCTGCTGGCCCTCCCGGTGGCCGCCGGCGGCCCCGCCACCTTCGGCGCCGTCGCCTCGCCCTTCGTCGCGGTCACCGGCCTGGACGGCGACGAGATCGCCACGTTCACCCTGACCGGGCTCGACAGCGAGTCCGCGGTCGCCGCCCTGGAGCTGTACCGCCGCCAGGGCGCCTGGAAGGTCCGGGCGGTCGGCCAGGGCTACGCCGGGGGCCTCGCCGACATGCTCGCCGACCAGGGCGTGGACCGGGCCGCCGAGCTGGCCGGGACCATCCAGGAGGCGGTCGCCCGCGGGCTGGCCCGCTCGGTGGCCCCGCCGCCGCCCCGCACCCCGGAGGGCGACCGCGTCCGGCACGCCCCGGCCCCCGCGCCGGGCGGCGACGCGCAGCCCCCCGCCCCGGCCGTGCCGCCGGCCGCTCCGCCGCAGCCCGAGCCGCTGGCCGAGCCCGCCGCGCCGGGCGGCCCGATCAACTACGCGCACCCGCGCCGGCAGTCCACCGCGCCCCCGCCGCCGCCCCCGGCCGCGCCGCCCGCCGAGCCCGGCCGGCCCGCCCAGCCGGTCGCCGGGGACGCCACCGGCTGGTCCATGGACGAGCGCCTGTACAACCAGGTGTGGGGCATGTTCGAGGACCTGTCCCGTACCGTCGCCGCCTACCGCAGCGCCGTCGACTTCGCCGAGTCCCGGATGGACCAGGAGCTGGAACGCACCCTGTCCGACCCGCGCAGCCGCATCGGGAACACCGGCGACCTGGCCCGCCAGGAGGCCCGTGCCAAGCGCGACGAGCTGACCGCCCGCGCCCGAGAGTCCCTCGACCGCGACCTCGCCCAGCTCGCCGCCGAGTCCGCCGTGGTGGAACCCGCGCTCCCGGCCCCCTACGCCGGCTGGGACAACCCCGTCTGGCACGGCTACCGGGCCCCGATGGAGATCCCCATGGCGCTGCGGATCGGCGACCTGCACCTGCCGGAGAGCGCCGACGTGCGCATCCCGCTGCTGGTCCGGCTGCCGCTGGAGCGGGGCATGTGGATCGACAGCGGGCGCACGGCGTCCCAGGCCGCCGCGCTGACCGGCACCGACGAGCTGCGCAGGCTGGCGATGGAGGCCGCCGTGCTGCACGCGGCCCGGCTGCTGGCCGTCTACCCGCCCAACGAGTTCACGGTCCACGTCATCGACCCGGCCGGTTCGGCGGCGGGCCCGCTCGCCCCGCTGGTCCGCTCCGGGGTACTGCCCTCGCCGCCCGCGTCCGGCGCGCAGGGGGTCTCCGCGGTGCTTGCCCACCTCACCCGGCGGGTGGACCTGGTGCAGATGGCGATCCGGGCCGGTGCCGCGGACTCGCTGCCGCCCGACCTGGACCCGGCCGAGCAGCTGCTGATCGTCAACGACTTCCCGCACGGCTTCGACGACCGCGCGGTCACCCAGCTGCGCTACCTCGCCGACGAGGGGCCCTCCGTGGGCGTCCATCTGATGATGGTCGCGGACCGCGAGGAGGCGTCCGAGTACGGCCCGGTCCTGGACCCGCTGTGGCGCTCGCTGCTGCGGGTCACCCCGGTCGCCGACGACCATCTGGCCGACCCCTGGGTCGGTCACGCCTGGACGTACGAGCCGCCCAGGACGCCGCCGGGCAGTGCGGTCCTGGACGACGTGCTGGCACGGGTGGCCGAGGCGCGCCGTACCGGACACCGCTGACCCGCAGCCTTTCCCCGTACTGAGTAAAACGCCTCTGACCTGGGCTTTTGGAGATTATTTAGGCTTCTCTTTACCTTTCCTTGGGACTTCCTGTACCGTTCATGGGACGGAGGGGAGTACTCCCGTACGCGACGTTCCCGTCAATACGGACCGTGACCGGTTCCGGGGCGTCGGCCTCGGCGCGCAGCCCGCGCGCCAGGTGGAAGAGACCTCCGGCAGCGACGACGCTGATCAGAAGCCCGTAGCGAACTGCCGGAGGCGCAGTGGACGTTTCATGGACCCTCTGGGCGCTGACCATCATCGGTCTCAGCGCCCTCATCGCCGTCGACTTCTTCATCGGGCGCAAGCCGCATGACGTGTCGACCAAGGAAGCCGGGATCTGGACGATCGTCTGGATCGTGCTCGCCGCCCTCTTCGGGCTCGGGCTGCTCGTGGCCGGTGAGACCCAGGCGTCGGGCGAGTTCTTCGCCGGTTACATCACCGAGAAGTCGCTCAGTGTCGACAACCTCTTCGTCTTCGTGCTGATCATGGCGAAGTTCTCGGTGCCCTCCCACCTCCAGCAGCGGGTGCTGCTCATCGGCGTGCTGATCGCGCTGGTGCTGCGGGCGGTCTTCATCGCCGCCGGCGCCGCGGTCATCGCCAACTTCTCGTGGGTGTTCTACATCTTCGGCGCGTTCCTCATCTACACCGCCTGGAAGCTCATCCAGGAGGCGCGGGCCGACGAGGAGGAAGAGGAGTTCGAGGAGAACCGCCTCCTGAAGAACATCGAGCGCCGCTTCGGCGTCGCCGACCGGTACCACGGCACCAAGCTCTTCATCCGCAACAACGGCAAGCGCGTCCTGACCCCGCTGATGGTCGTCATGCTCGCCATCGGCACCACGGACGTGCTGTTCGCGCTGGACTCCATCCCGGCGATCTTCGGCCTCACCCAGGACCCGTACATCGTCTTCACCGCGAACGCCTTCGCCCTGATGGGACTGCGCCAGCTGTACTTCCTGATCGGCGGTCTGCTGAAGAAGCTGGTCCACCTCAGCTACGGCCTGTCGGTGATCCTCGGCTTCATCGGCGTCAAGCTGGTGCTGCACGCCCTGCACGAGTCCGGGGTGAACGTCCCGGAGATCTCCATCCCGGTCTCCCTCGGCGTCATCTGCGGCGTCCTGGTGATCACCACGATCACCAGCCTGATGGCCAACAAGAAGCAGGCCGCGGCCGATCAGGAGAAGACGGCCGACCGCGTCTAGCGCGACGGACGGCCCCGCCGCTCACCAGCCGCGGGCGCGCCACTCGGGCAGGTGGGGCCGTTCGTCCCCCAGCGTGGTGTCGCGCCCGTGGCCCGGATAGACCCAGGTCTCGTCCGGCAGCGGGTCGAAGACCTTGGTCTCCACGTCGTGCAGCAGACTCGCGAACGCCTCGGGGTCCCGGCGCGTGTTGCCGAGGCCGCCGGGGAAGAGGCAGTCCCCGGTGAACAGGTGCGGGGCCCCGTGCGGGTCGTCGTACAGGAGGGCGATCGAGCCCGGCGTGTGCCCGGTCAGATGGCGGGCGGTGAGCGGCACCCGGCCCACCCGGACGATGTCCCCGTCCTCGACCAGCACCTCCGTGGGCACCTCGATGCCCTCGGCGTCGTACCGGCCGGCGTAGGTGCGCGCCCCGGTCGCCGCGACCACCTCGCCCAAAGCCTGCCAGTGGTCGCGGTGCCGGTGGGTGGTGACGACGGAGAGGATGGAGTCGTCCCCGATCAGCCGCAGCAGCGTCCCGGCGTCATTCGCCGCGTCGATCAGCAGCTGCTCGCCCGTCTCCCGGCAGCGCAGCAGATAGGCGTTGTTGTCCGCGGGGCCGACGGCGACCTTCGAGATCATCAGATCCGTCAGTTCGTGCACATCGGCGGGCCCGCCGACCCTGACCGCTCCGCTGTACGTCATGGTTCCCAGCCTATAGCGGGGGCAGCGCCGGGAGCGTTCCTCCCTCGACCGTCAGCGCCGCGCCGTCGCGCCGCCCACTGAGCCATCCCAGCAGGTCGGCCGCCGTGCCCCGGACTCCCACCGGGCCGCCGTCCGCTCCGCCGCCGGTCGTCCAGGTGCGCCCGGCCGTGTCCGCCAGACCCATGGACACGGCCTGCGGGTGTCCGGCGAACCGCTCCGCCAGGAAGTCGATCTCCCGCGCGGTGAACTCCTCCGGCAGATCCTCCAGCTCGTAGCCGATGTCCAGGTCGACGTGGTGCAGCTCCACCTCCACGCGGCGCCGGAAGGGCAGCCGGGAGGCCGTGTCCGTGACGCCGCCACGCAGGGTCACCGTGCGCGACCAGTCCGCCGGGACGGCCGCGGCCTCGGTGAGCCGGGCCGCGCTCGCGACCAGATCGGCCTGCTGCTCCGCCGGCGGCCGGACGGCGTCCCGCTCGATGTCGCGGTCGCGGGTTTCGCTGTCTGCGTACATCGGCCGGCCCTGGAGAACGTTTACGAGGGCGTCGGCGTTACGTGAGAGGTGCGCGACGACATGACCGCGGCTCCAGCCCGGCAGCCGCGACGGCCCGGCCAGCGCCGCGCCGTCCAGTTTCTCCGTGGCGCTCAGCAGCCGATCGGTCGCTTCCCGCAGTGCTTCCAGGTCGTGCGCATGATCCGTCATGGGGCCGAGCGTAGCTGCGGCCACTCGATCGGGTGAAGGAGTTCTCAGCCGTCCGCAATTCGAATGTGCGTGCTATACGCTCGGAGTCGAAAGCTCCGTACACCGCTGTGGCACCCCCCATAACCTGGGCCAGGGGCTCAGTTCCCCCGCTTCTCTCCAGAAAGGTGCGGACCGGCGTGGCCGACCGTCTCATCGTCCGTGGCGCTCGCGAGCACAACCTCAAGAACGTCTCGCTCGACCTTCCCCGCGACTCCCTCATCGTCTTCACCGGGCTCTCCGGGTCGGGCAAGTCGTCGCTCGCGTTCGACACGATCTTCGCCGAGGGCCAGCGCCGCTACGTGGAGTCCCTCTCCTCGTACGCGCGGCAGTTCCTCGGCCAGATGGACAAGCCGGACGTCGACTTCATCGAGGGCCTGTCGCCCGCCGTCTCCATCGACCAGAAATCGACCTCGCGCAACCCGCGCTCGACGGTCGGCACCATCACGGAGGTCTACGACTACCTCCGGCTGCTCTTCGCCCGGATCGGCAAGCCGCACTGCCCCGAGTGCCGCCGCCCGATCTCGCGCCAGTCGCCGCAGGCCATCGTGGACAAGGTCCTGGGCCTGCCCGAGGGCAGCCGCTTCCAGGTGCTCTCGCCGCTGGTGCGCGAGCGCAAGGGCGAGTTCGTCGACCTCTTCTCGGACCTCCAGACCAAGGGCTACAGCCGCGCCCGGGTGGACGGCGCGACCATCCAGCTCTCCGAGCCGCCCGCGCTCAAGAAGCAGGAGAAGCACACCATCGAGGTGGTCGTCGACCGCCTCACCGTGAAGGACAGCGCCAAGCGCCGGCTCACCGACTCCGTCGAGACCGCGCTGGGCCTCTCCGGCGGCATGGTCGTGCTCGACTTCGTCGACCTCCCCGAGGACGACCCCGAGCGCGAGCGGATGTACTCCGAGCACCTCTACTGCCCGTACGACGACCTCTCCTTCGAGGAGCTGGAGCCGCGCTCCTTCTCCTTCAACTCCCCGTTCGGCGCCTGCCCCGACTGCACCGGCATCGGTACGCGCATGGAGGTCGACCCGGAACTGATCGTCCCGGACGAGGAGAAGTCGCTCGACGAGGGCGCGATCCACCCCTGGTCCCACGGCCACACCAAGGAGTACTTCGGCCGCCAGATCAACGCCCTGGCCGAAGCCCTCGGCTTCCGTACCGACATCCCCTGGGCGGGGCTGCCGCAGCGCGCCAAGAAGGCCCTGCTGCACGGCCACAAGATCCAGACCGAGGTCCGCTACCGCAACCGGTACGGGCGCGAGCGCGCCTACACCACCCCGTCCTTCGAGGGCGCCGTCCAGTTCGTCAAGCGGCGCCACTCCGAGGCCGAGAGCGACTCCAGCCGGGAGCGCTTCGAGGGGTACATGCGCGAGGTCCCCTGCCCCACCTGCGAGGGCACCCGGCTCAAGCCGATCGTCCTCGCGGTCACGGTGATGGACAGGTCCATCGCCGAGGTCTCCGCGATGTCCATCAGCGACTGCGCCGAGTTCCTGGGCCGGCTGACGCTGAACGCCCGCGACAAGAAGATCGCCGAGCGGGTGCTCAAGGAGGTCAACGAGCGGTTGAAGTTCCTGGTCGACGTCGGCCTGGACTACCTCTCGCTCAACCGCGCCGCGGGCACCCTGTCCGGCGGCGAGGCCCAGCGCATCCGGCTCGCCACCCAGATCGGCTCCGGACTCGTCGGCGTGCTCTACGTGCTGGACGAGCCCTCCATCGGGCTGCACCAGCGCGACAACCACCGGCTGATCGAGACCCTGGTCCGCCTCCGCGACATGGGCAACACGCTCATCGTCGTCGAGCACGACGAGGACACCATCAAGGTCGCCGACTGGGTCGTGGACATCGGCCCGGGCGCCGGTGAGCACGGCGGCAAGGTGGTCCACTCCGGCTCGCTGAAGGAACTGCTGGCCAACGACAAGTCGGTCACCGGCCAGTACCTCACCGGCAAGCGGTCGATCCCGGTCCCCGACATCCGGCGCCCCGTGGACCCCGAGCGGCTGCTCACGGTGCACGGCGCCCGCGAGAACAACCTCCGGGACATCGACGTCTCCTTCCCGCTCGGCGTGCTCACCGCGGTCACCGGCGTCTCCGGCTCCGGCAAGTCCACGCTGGTCAACGACATCCTCTACACCCACCTCGCCCGCGAGCTGAACGGCGCCAAGTCGGTGCCCGGCCGGCACACCCGGGTCGACGGGGACGACCTCGTCGACAAGGTGGTGCACGTCGACCAGTCGCCCATCGGCCGTACGCCCCGGTCCAACCCGGCCACGTACACCGGCGTCTTCGACCACGTCCGCAAGCTGTTCGCCGAGACGATGGAGGCCAAGGTCCGCGGCTATCTGCCGGGCCGGTTCTCCTTCAACGTCAAGGGCGGCCGCTGCGAGAACTGCTCCGGCGACGGCACGATCAAGATCGAGATGAACTTCCTGCCCGATGTGTACGTCCCGTGCGAGGTCTGCCACGGCGCGCGCTACAACCGGGAGACGCTGGAGGTGCACTACAAGGGCAAGTCCATCGCCGAGGTGCTGGACATGCCGATCGAGGAGGGCCTGGAGTTCTTCGAGGCCGTGCCCACCATCGCGCGCCATCTGCGCACGCTCAACGAGGTCGGTCTCGGCTATGTGCGGCTCGGCCAGTCCGCGCCGACGCTCTCCGGCGGCGAGGCCCAGCGGGTCAAGCTCGCCAGCGAGCTGCAGAAGCGCTCCACCGGACGCACGGTCTACGTCCTGGACGAGCCGACCACCGGTCTGCACTTCGAGGACATCTCCAAGCTGATCAAGGTGCTGTCCGGTTTGGTCGACAAGGGGAACTCGGTGATCGTCATCGAGCACAACCTGGACGTCATCAAGACCGCCGACTGGGTCGTGGACATGGGCCCCGAGGGCGGCAGCGGCGGCGGCATGGTCGTCGCCGAGGGCACCCCCGAGTACGTGGCCGGTGTCCCCGCCAGCCACACCGGGAAGTTCCTCCAGGACATCCTGGACGCCGACCGGATCGGCGAGGCCGCCGTGCCGGCCGCCCGCAGGTCCGCCGGCCGGAAGACCGCCAAGAAGACGGCCGCCGCCAAGGCCCCGGCCGCCAAGACGGCGACGGCCAAGGCACCGGCGGCGAAGAAGTCCGCCGCCAAGAAGACGGCCCGCGCCCGCAAGGGCTGACACCCGGACGCGAGCGGCGGGGCGGCGGCACCCACGAGGGCCGCCGCCCCGCCGCGTTCCCGCCCCTGACCAGCCACGACCCGGCCGGACCGGCCCGCGCGCGGAGCCGTCCGACTCCGCCGGTATCGTCGGTTACGTCACCGATGCCGCCGCCGCCCCCGGGCAGCCCCGGCACGGCATTGAGCTCTGCCCCCTGACGCCTCGACCCGTGGAGACCGCATGTCCGGCCAGCCCGCCGCCCGCCGCACCGTGCTGAAGGGCGCCGCTCTCGCGGGCGTCGCCGGGCTGGGAGCCGCCGCCTGCTCGACCGACTCCAAGCTCGGCCACGCCCAGACGCCGACCCCCACCGCCCCCGTCGAACTCGGCGCGCCCGACGAGATCCCGGTCGGCCAGTCCAAGCTCTACCGCGAGCAGCGCGTGATCGTCAGCTGCCCGGCCAAGGGCGAGTTCAAGGCGTTCAGCGCCCAGTGCACCCACGCCGGCTGCCTGCTCGACCGGGTCGAGAAGAACGAGGGCCACTGCCCCTGCCACGGCAGCCTCTTCGACACCACGACCGGCAAGGCCACGCAGGGCCCGGCGACCGTGCCGCTGCCGTCCGTCCCGGTCCGCGTCGAGGGCGGAAAGCTGATCGCCGGCCCCAAGGCGTGACCCGGCCCGCCCGCCGCCCCCGGCCGGGCGGCGCCACGACCTAGGGATTGGTCGGACACGGCCTAGTCCCAGTCCCAGTCGATCCCCACCAGGCCCGGCCGCACCCCCGGCTCCACCAGATGCACGGTCCGGTGCCGGCCGGTCAGCGTGAGCTCGGCCCGCGCGGCACGCGGCGCGCCCGCCGACGCCTGGGCGAAGCTGCGGCACCGCACCGGCAGCGCCTCCTCGTCGAACCCGACCTGGAGCACGTACTGCCCGCCCCCGAAGGTGAAGCCGCGCATGTACTCGCCGCAGGGCCCGCCCGTGCCGTCCTCGAAGGCGTAGCCGAACAGATACGTCTCGCCCGCCCGCAGCCGGGTGTCGAACAGCAGCTCGGCGACCAGCACCTCCGTCTCCCGGTCCCAGCGGACCCGGCCCGTGCGGCAGTTCTCCCGCGCGTGCACCGTCACGCGCGCCGGATCGCAGCCCGGATCGCCCACGTACACCGCGAGATAGCGGTCCACGCCGTCCCGGTGCGCGCGCACCACGTGCTGGGAGTCGCGGCGCAGCATCCGGCGCCCCGGCCCGATCCGCACCCGCTCCTGGTGGCCCACCGTGTGCAGCCCGCCGTCGGCCGGCGACTCCATCGCCGTCAGCAGCCGCTCCACCGCCCCGGACGCCTCCACCAGGGAGCGGTACGAACGGGCCGGCGGCCGGTCGGGGTCCGGGCGGCCCTCCTCGGTGTCCAGCAGCCCGAGCAGTGAGTTCACCGGCAGCCCGAGGACCTCCTCCAGGGCCTTCACGGCCCGCAGCGACTCCGGGCGCTGCGGACGCCGGGCACCCTGCTGCCAGTAGCTCAGGCTGGTCACGCCGACGGTGATCCCGCGGTGCGCCAGATGGTGCCGGACCCGCTGGAGCGGCAGTCCGCGCACCGACAGCGCGGTGCGCAGGGCCAGATGGAACGGTCCGGTGTGCAGCACCTGCGCCAGTTCGGCCTCGGTGTGCCGCATGGGTCCTCCAGGTGAACGTTCACGCCGGCCGGGCACGGGGCCCCGGCGGCGGGTGCCGGTCCGCAGGTGGTCGGGGGCGCGCGTTCACACCGGGGCCCCTGGCGTTCACACCGCGGTGTTCACCCGCATTCAAGCGTGTTGACCCGTCCCCGACAACGGTTGATGCTCCTCCACAGCGTCCGGACGCGCTCCTTGGAACCCCCACCCCCCGCCCCGGGAGGAATCCCATGCGCCACCCGAGAAACCGGTCGGTCCGCTGGTCGGTGACAGCCGCGCTCGCCGCCGCGCTGCTCACCGCACCCACGGCGACCGCCACCGCCGCCGACCAGCCCCGCACCGCCACCGCGGCGGTCCAGAGCCGCACCGCCGCCGCCCCCGCGGCCCCGGAACTCAACACCGCCGCCCTCGCCTCCACCCGGCGGCTCAACATCACGATGCAGGCGCAGCAGAAGTCCAACTGGTGCTGGGCCGCCTCCGGCAACACCATCGCCACCTGGTTCGGCCGCAACTACAGCCAGAACCAGTTCTGCAACGCCGCCTTCGGCCGCGCCCAGGGCTACGAGTGCCCCAACTCGCAGGCCACCCTCGGCGACGTCCAGAACGGCCTGTACTGGGCCGGCGTCTACCCCGGCTCGTACGTCAACGGCTGGCTCCGCTACTCGACCGTGCAGTCCGAGATAGCCAACGGCCGCCCGGTGGAGACCCGCATCCAGTGGTCCTCCGGCGGCGGCCACATGCACGTCCTGTACGGCTACGACGACGCCAACAGCCTCGTCTACTGGGGCGACCCCTGGCCCTCCAGCAACCGCTACAACTGGGCCTCGCACGCCTGGTACGTGAACAACGCCGAGTTCTCCTGGACCCACTCGCTCTACCGGATCGGGGCGTGACGGCATGACCTCCTCCACCCGCACCCCCGCCCGCACCCCCGTCCGCAGCGCCGCCGCGGCCCTCGCCGCCGCCGGAGTACTGGCCGGCGCGGCCCTCCTCACCTCCGCCCCGCAGGCCGCGGCCGCCGACGGGCCCCAGGCAGGACCCGCCGCCCTGGCCGCCGCCCACGAGGCGGCCACCGACACCGCGACCCTGGACACCCTGTCCCGGTTCTTCGCCCGCGAGGGCGCCGTCAGCGAGGCGGCCGCCGCACCCCGCATCACGGGCCCGGCCGTCCCCGTGCACACCCTGTCCGCGCGGTTCGTCGCGGGCGAGGCGGGCGCCCCCGTCGCCTCCCTGGACTACCTGGCCAGCACGGCCGTCTCCTCGGACGGGCAGAAGGCGTCCCTGTGGACGCTGCCCGAGCCCGGCGCGAAGGGCGACTGGCAGGTGGTGAACATCGCCACCGGCGACGACGAGGCACGCTACGCCGCCGCCGGCGCCCGCAAACTGCCCGGCGGCATCGTCTTCCACGAACCGCAGATCGACGCCTGGTACGTGCAGAAGGGCAACCGGGTCCTCCCGCTCGACCAGGACGCCGTCCGGGCCGTCGGCAAGAAGGGCACCACCCTGTCCGCCTACCGCAGCCGGGTCCACGCCGCCTACGCCGACAAGCTGCCCGGCTCCGCCTACGCCCGCAAGGGCGAGGCCGGCGGCTACGGACCCGCCGCCCCGAAGCCCGCCGAGCGGGAGCGGTCCGGCCCGGCCATCGCCGCGCCCGCCACCACGGACGCCGCGAACACCGCGGACACCGCGCTGACCGCCGGGTCCACCGCGGCCGCCGGGGGCGCCCTCGCCGTACTCGCCCTGTGCGGCGCCACGGCCCTGCGGCTGCGCGGCCGCCGCCGGACGGGGTGACCCCGCCCCGCCCCTGACCCCGCGCTCCGGGACGGGTGACCCCCATACCCCGTCCCGGAGCGCGGCGAACCGCGCCCACCCCGTACTGTCACCGCCCGCAAGTAGGGTGGTGGCCATGGCAGACCCCTCCAGCTACCGCCCCAAGCCGGGACAGATCCCCGACTCCCCGGGGGTCTACAAATTCCGCGACGAACACCGCCGGGTGATCTACGTCGGGAAGGCCAAGAGCCTGCGCCAGCGCCTGGCCAACTACTTCCAGGACCTCTCCGGCCTCCACCCCCGCACCCGCACGATGGTGACCACGGCCGCCTCCGTGGAATGGACCGTCGTCGCCACCGAGGTCGAGGCGCTCCAGCTGGAGTACTCCTGGATCAAGGAGTTCGACCCCCGGTTCAACGTCAAGTACCGCGACGACAAGAGCTACCCCTACCTGGCGGTCACGCTGAACGAGGAGTTCCCCCGCGTCCAGGTGATGCGCGGCGCCAAGAAGAAGGGCGTGCGCTACTTCGGCCCCTACGGGCACGCCTGGGCGATCCGCGAGACGGTCGACCTGATGCTCCGCGTCTTCCCCGTCCGCACCTGCTCCGCCGGCGTCTTCAAGAACGCCGCCCGCACCGGCCGGCCCTGCCTCCTCGGCTACATCGGCAAGTGCGCGGCCCCCTGCGTCGGCCGCGTCACCCCCGAGGAGCACCGCGAACTGGCCGACGACTTCTGCGACTTCATGGCCGGCCGCACCGGCACCTACATCCGCCGCCTGGAGAAGGACATGATGGCGGCGGCCGAGGAGATGGAGTACGAACGGGCCGCCCGGCTCCGCGACGACGTCGAGGCGCTCAAGCGCGCCATGGAGAAGAGCGCCGTCGTCCTCGCCGACGCCACCGACGCCGACCTGATCGCGGTCGCCGAGGACGAGCTGGAGGCCGCCGTCCAGATCTTCCACGTCCGGGGCGGCCGAGTGCGCGGCCAGCGCGGCTGGGTCACCGACAAGGTGGAGAACGTGGACACCTCCGGCCTCGTGGAACACGCCCTCCAGCAGCTGTACGGCGAGGAGAGCGGCGACGCCGTCCCCAAGGAGGTCCTCGTCCCGGCCCTCCCCGAGGACCCGGCCGCGGTCTCCCAGTGGCTCGCCGGCCGGCGCGGCTCCCAGGTCAGCCTGCGCGTCCCGCAGCGCGGCGACAAGAAGGACCTGATGGTCACCGTCCAGCGCAACGCCCAGCAGGCCCTCGGACTCCACAAGACCAAGCGCGCCTCCGACCTCACCACCCGCTCGCGCGCCCTGGAGGAGATCGCCGGGGCCCTGGACCTGGACACCGCCCCGCTGCGCATCGAGTGCTACGACATCTCCCACCTCCAGGGCGACGACGTCGTGGCCTCCATGGTCGTCTTCGAGGACGGCCTCGCCCGCAAGGGGGAGTACCGCCGCTTCCAGATCAAGGGCTTCGAGGGCCAGGACGACGTCCGCTCGATGCACGAGGTGATCAGCCGCCGCTTCCGCCGCTACCTCCAGGAGAAGGAGCGCACGGGGGAGTGGGAGGAGGCCGCCGCCGAGGGCCCGGCCCCCACCGGCCCCGTACCGGCCCCGGACGGCGCGGACGGGAGCGCCCCGGCCGCCGACGGGTCCCGCGAGGACGACGGACGCCCCAAGCGCTTCGCGTACCCGCCGCAGCTCCTCGTCGTGGACGGCGGACAGCCGCAGGTCGCCGCGGCCAAGCGGGCCCTGGACGAGCTGGGCATCGACGACATCGCCGTCTGCGGCCTCGCCAAGCGCCTCGAAGAGGTCTGGCTGCCCGACGACGACGACCCGGTGGTCCTGCCCCGCTCCAGCGAGGGCCTCTACCTCCTCCAGCGCATCCGCGACGAGGCCCACCGCTTCGCCATCACCTACCAGCGCGCCAAGCGGGCCAAGCGCATCCGCTCCAGCCCGCTGGACGCCGTCCCCGGCCTGGGCGAGACCCGGAAACAGGCCCTCATCAAGCATTTCGGCTCCGTCAAGAAGCTGCGGCAGGCGACAATCGACGACATCTGCGAGGTCCCCGGCATAGGCCGCAGGACCGCGGAATCCGTGGCCGTCGCCCTGGCTGCGGCCGCTCCGGCCGCACCCGCCGTGAACACGGCCACAGGAGAGATCATGGAAGAGGACGACGGGGGCACGACGACATGACCGACCACGCACATGAACACGGGCACGACCGCACGAACCGAGCAGACGGAGCAGCACACGTGAGTACGGGCACCCAGACCGAGACGGGCGACACGGCCGCGGCCATCCCCGAGCTGGTGATCATCTCCGGCATGTCCGGAGCCGGGCGGAGCACCGCCGCCAAGTGTCTGGAGGACCTCGGCTGGTTCGTCGTCGACAACCTGCCGCCCGCGCTGATCCCCACCATGGTGGAGCTCGGCGCCCGCTCCCAGGGCAACGTGGCCCGGATCGCCGTCGTCGTCGACGTGCGCGGCCGCCGCTTCTTCGACAACCTGCGCGAATCCCTCGCCGACCTCGAGGCCAAGGGCGTCACCCGCCGGGTGGTCTTCCTGGAGTCCTCCGACGACGCCCTGGTCCGCCGCTTCGAGTCGGTCCGCCGCCCGCACCCCCTCCAGGGCGACGGCCGCATCGTGGACGGCATCGCCGCCGAGCGCGACCTGCTGCGCGAGCTGCGCGGCGACGCCGACCTGGTCATCGACACCTCCAGCCTCAACGTCCACGAACTGCGCGCCAAGATGGACGCCCAGTTCGCCGGCGACGAGGAGCCCGAGCTGCGCGCCACGGTGATGTCGTTCGGCTTCAAGTACGGCCTGCCCGTCGACGCCGACCTGGTGGTCGACTGCCGCTTCCTGCCCAACCCGCACTGGGTGCCGGAGCTGCGCCCCTTCACCGGGCTCAACGAGGAGGTCTCCTCGTACGTCTTCGACCAGCCGGGCGCCAAGGAGTTCCTCAACCAGTACACGGAGCTGCTCCAGCTCGTCGCCGCCGGCTACCGCCGCGAGGGCAAGCGCTATGTGACCATCGCCGTGGGCTGCACGGGCGGCAAGCACCGCTCGGTGGCCATGTCCGAGAAGCTGGCCGCCCGGCTCGCCACGGAGGGGATCGAGACCGTGCTCGTACACAGGGACATGGGGCGCGAGTGACCAGTCGCAACATGCGTCTGCGCCGGCTGCGCAGGGGAGTCCCCTCGCCGCTCGGCCGCAAGCGGGGCGCCCAGCCCAAGGTCGTCGCCCTCGGCGGCGGCATGGGCCTGTCCGCCTCGCTCACCGCGCTGCGGCGGATCACCGGCGACCTGACCGCCGTGGTCACCGTCGCCGACGACGGCGGCTCCAGCGGCCGGCTCCGCGAGGAGCTGGGCGTCCTGCCGCCCGGCGATCTGCGCAAGGCGCTCGCCGCCCTGTGCGGCGACGACGAATGGGGCCAGACCTGGGCGCAGGTCATCCAGCACCGCTTCCAGTCCAAGGGCGACCTCCACGAGCACGCGGTCGGCAATCTGCTGATCGTCGCCCTGTGGGAGCAGCTCGGCGACCACGTCCAGGCCCTGGACCTCGTCGGCAAGCTCCTCGGCGCGCACGGCCGGGTGCTGCCCATGTCCGCCGTGCCGCTGGAGCTCCAGGCCCTCGTCAAGGGCCACGACCCGGACCGCCCGGACGACGTGGACACGGTGCGCGGCCAGGCCACCGTCGCCCTCACGCCGGGCGAGGTCCAGTCGGTGCACGTGGTCCCGGCCGACCCGCCGGCCGTCCCGGAGGCGGTCGCCGCCGTACGGGACGCGGACTGGGTGGTCCTCGGCCCCGGCTCCTGGTTCTCCTCGGTCATCCCGCACCTGCTCGTCCCCGAACTGCTGGACGCGCTGGTCGAGACCCAGGCCCGCAAGGTCCTCTCGCTGAATCTCGCACCGCAGCCCGGCGAAACAGATGGCTTCTCACCGCAGCGTCATTTGGAGGTTTTGGGACGACACGCCCCTAAACTCGCCCTGGACGTGGTGCTGGCCGACCAGGCCGCCGTGCCCGACCGCGAGTCCCTCGCCGACGCAGCCAAGCGGCTCGGCGCGGCGGTCGAGCTGGCGCCCGTGGCCTCACCCGACGGCGTTCCGATCCATGATCCGGAGCTGTTGGCCGCCGCGTACGACCGTATTTTTCGGATGCATGGAAGGATCGGCCCATGGCGATGACGCCCGCGGTGAAGGACGAAATCTCTCGGCTTCCCGTGACCCGGACCTGCTGCAGGAAGGCTGAGGTCTCGGCGATTCTTCGGTTCGCGGGTGGCCTCCACCTGGTGAGCGGCCGGATCGTGATCGAGGCGGAGCTGGACACCGCGATGGCGGCCCGCCGGCTCAAGCGGGACATCCTGGAGATCTTCGGGCACAGCTCGGAGCTGATCGTGATGGCCCCCGGCGGGCTGCGGCGCGGCTCGCGCTACGTCGTACGGGTGGTGGCGGGCGGCGACCAGCTGGCGCGCCAGACGGGCCTGGTCGACGGCCGGGGCCGGCCCATCCGCGGCCTCCCCCCGCAGGTGGTCTCGGGGGCCACCTGCGACGCCGAGGCCGCCTGGCGCGGCGCCTTCCTGGCGCACGGCTCGCTCACCGAGCCCGGCCGCTCCTCCTCCCTGGAGGTGACCTGCCCCGGACCGGAGGCCGCGCTCGCCCTGGTCGGCGCCGCCCGCCGGCTCTCCATCGCCGCCAAGGCGCGCGAGGTGCGCGGGGTGGACCGGGTCGTCGTCCGCGACGGGGACGCGATCGGCGCCCTGCTCACCCGGCTCGGCGCCCATGAGTCGGTGCTGGCCTGGGAGGAGCGCCGGATGCGCCGCGAGGTCCGGGCCACGGCCAACCGCCTCGCCAACTTCGACGACGCCAACCTGCGCCGCTCCGCCCGCGCCGCCGTCGCCGCGGGCGCCCGGGTGGGCCGGGCGCTGGAGATCCTGGGCGAGGAGGTCCCGGAGCACCTGGCGGCGGCCGGCCGGCTGCGCATGGAGCACAAGCAGGCGTCGCTGGAGGAGCTGGGCGCCCTCGCCGACCCGCCGCTGACCAAGGACGCCGTCGCGGGCCGCATCCGCCGGCTCCTGGCGATGGCCGACAAGCGGGCCCAGGACCTCGGCATCCCCGGCACCGAATCCACTCTCAGCGAAGAGCTGGCGGACGGCCTGGTCGGCTGAGCCGAGCCGCGCGGAGCCGCGGATTCGCACCCCGCGAGGGGAACGGCCCGCAGGCCCGCGGGCGTTGACGCTGCGTAATCGCCGCAGGAAGCGGCGGAGGGCGGCCGGAGGCCCGTACTCCTACCGGGGAGTACGGGCTTTCCGCGTTCTTCCGGCCCCGCTCGATGTCACCCCGGCGGCTCCGGAGAGGTAGGGTCGTAGGCGGTCGGGGACATCCCATACAACTCGCCGGCGTCGAAAACCGGCGTACCTAACGAGGAGATCGGTTCGTGACGATCCGCGTAGGCATCAACGGCTTTGGCCGCATCGGTCGCAACTACTTCCGCGCGCTGCTCGAGCAGGGTGCGGACATCGAGATCGTGGCTGTCAACGACCTGGGTGACACCGCGACCACGGCCCACCTGCTGAAGTACGACACCATCCTGGGTCGTCTGAAGGCAGAGGTCAGCCACACCGCCGACACCATCACCGTCGACGGCCACACCATCAAGGTGCTCTCCGAGCGCAACCCGGCCGACATCCCCTGGGGTGAGCTGGGCGTCGACATCGTCATCGAGTCGACCGGCATCTTCACGAAGAAGGCCGACGCCGAGAAGCACATCGCCGGTGGCGCGAAGAAGGTCCTCATCTCGGCCCCGGCCAAGGACGAGGACATCACCATCGTGATGGGCGTCAACCAGGACAAGTACGACGCGGCCAACCACCACGTCATCTCCAACGCGTCCTGCACGACCAACTGCGTCGCCCCGATGGCCAAGGTCCTCGACGAGAACTTCGGCATCGTCAAGGGCCTCATGACGACGGTCCACGCGTACACCAACGACCAGCGCATCCTGGACTTCCCGCACAAGGACCTGCGCCGCGCCCGCGCCGCCGCCGAGAACATCATCCCGACCACGACCGGTGCCGCCAAGGCCACCGCCCTGGTCCTGCCCCAGCTCAAGGGCAAGCTCGACGGCATCGCGATGCGCGTCCCGGTCCCGACCGGCTCCGCCACCGACCTGGTCGTGACCCTGGAGCGCGAGGTCACCAAGGACGAGGTCAACGCCGCGTTCAAGAAGGCCGCCGACGACGGCGCCCTCAAGGGCATCCTGTACTACACCGAGGACCCGATCGTGTCCTCGGACATCGTCAGCGACCCGGCGTCCTGCACCTTCGACTCCTCCCTGACCATGGTCCAGGAGGGGAACACGGTGAAGATCCTCGGCTGGTACGACAACGAGTGGGGCTACTCCAACCGTCTCGTCGACCTCACCGTCTTCGTCGGCGGCCAGCTCTGAGCACCGCCGCACCGGCAGGCATCTCGATGTGAGCACGGGGCTCGAACAGCGCGACGCTGCGCTGTTCGAGCCCCCTCGCATGCTCCCTCGTCCTCCAAGGAGTCCAGACAGATGAAGACGATCGACGAACTTCTCGCCGAAGGGGTCGCCGGCAAGCGGGTATTCGTCCGCGCCGACCTCAACGTGCCGCTCAGCGGCACCACCATCACCGACGACGGCCGCATCCGCGCCGTCGCCCCGACCGTCCGCAAGCTGGCCGCGGCCGGCGCGCGGGTCGTCGTCGCCTCGCACCTGGGCCGCCCCAAGGGCGCCCCGGACCCGGCGTTCTCGCTGGCCCCCGCCGCCACCCGGCTCGGTGAACTCCTCGGCACCGACGTCGCGTTCGCGACCGACACGGTCGGCGATTCCGCCCGCGCCACCGTCGCCGCGCTCACCGACGGCCGGATCGCCGTCATCGAGAACCTCCGCTTCAACCCCGGCGAGACCTCCAAGGACGACGCCGAGCGCGGCGCCTTCGCGGACCGGCTCGCCGAACTGGCCGACCTCTACGTGGGCGACGGCTTCGGCGCCGTCCACCGCAAGCACGCCTCGGTCTTCGACCTCCCGGCCCGCCTCCCGCACGCCGCGGGCGACCTGATCGCCACCGAGGTCGGCGTCCTCAAGAAGCTCACCGACGACGTCCAGCGCCCCTACGCGGTGGTCCTCGGCGGCGCCAAGGTCTCCGACAAGCTCGGTGTCATCGACCACCTGCTGGAGCGCGCCGACCGCATCCTGATCGGCGGCGGCATGGCGTACACCTTCCTCAAGGCCCAGGGCCACGAGGTGGGCAGCTCGCTGCTCCAGGAGGACCAGATCCCGGCGGTCCAGGAGTACCTGCGGCGCGCCGAGGAGAAGGGCGTGGAGTTCGTGCTCCCCGTCGACGTCGTCGTCGCGCCCGCCTTCCCGGACCTCAAGACCAAGGCCCCGGCCCACCCGGACACCGTCCCCGCCGACGCCATGCCGGCCGGGCAGATGGGCCTGGACAACGGCCCGGAGACCAACAAGCTCTACGCATCGAAGCTCGCCGACGCGGCCACCGTCTTCTGGAACGGCCCGATGGGCGTCTTCGAGCACCCCGACTTCGCCGAGGGAACCCGGGCCGTCGCCCAGGCCCTCGTCGACTCCTCGGGCTTCAGCGTGGTCGGCGGTGGCGACTCCGCCGCCGCGGTCCGCATCCTGGGCTTCGACGAGAACGCGTTCGGACACATCTCGACCGGTGGCGGTGCCAGCCTCGAATACCTCGAGGGCAAGACGCTTCCCGGCCTCGCCGCTCTGGAGGACTGACCTTTCATGACCACTCGCACCCCGCTGATGGCGGGCAACTGGAAGATGAACCTCAACCACCTCGAGGCCATCGCCCACGTCCAGAAGCTCGCCTTCGCCCTGGCCGACAAGGACTACGACGCCGTCGAGGTCGCCGTCCTGCCGCCCTTCACCGACCTGCGCTCCGTGCAGACGCTGGTCGACGGCGACAAGCTGAAGATCAAGTACGGCGCCCAGGACATCTCGGCGCACGACTCCGGCGCGTACACCGGTGAGATCTCCGGCCCCATGCTCGCCAAGCTGAAGTGCACCTTCGTCGCCATCGGCCACAGCGAGCGCCGCCAGTACCACGGCGAGACCGACGAGATCTGCAACGCCAAGGTGAAGGCCGCCTACAAGCACGGCCTGACCCCGATCCTGTGCGTCGGCGAGGGCCTGGACGTCCGCAAGGCCGGCGACCAGGTCGCGCACACTCTCGCGCAGCTCGACGGCGCCCTCAAGGACATCCCGGCCGAGCAGGCCGCGTCCATCGTGGTCGCCTACGAGCCCGTCTGGGCCATCGGCACCGGCGAGGTCGCCACCCCCGAGGACGCCCAGGAGGTCTGCGGTGCCATCCGCGCCCGCCTGGCCGAGCTGTACTCGCAGGAGCTGGCCGACGCGGTCCGCATCCAGTACGGCGGCTCGGTGAAGTCCGGCAACGTGGCCGCGATCATGGCCCAGCCCGACGTCGACGGCGCCCTGATCGGCGGCGCGGCGCTGGACGCCGACGAGTTCGTCAAGATCGTCCGCTTCCGCGACCAGTGAGTATGCGGTAGCGCCGATCCGTCGTACCCTTGCGGGGGCCGAGGAGGGCGACCTCCCGGCCCCCGTGGTTCGCCTAAGCAGTCAGATTTCCGGAAAGTAGGGACCAGCCGTGGTTTTGGGGTTCGAGATCGCCCTGATCGTCTTCAGCCTCCTGCTGATGCTGCTGGTGCTGATGCACAAGGGCAAGGGAGGCGGCCTCTCCGACATGTTCGGCGGCGGCATGCAGTCCTCCGTCGGCGGCTCCTCGGTCGCCGAGCGCAACCTCGACCGCATCACGGTCGTGGTCGGTCTTGGCTGGTTCGTGTGCATCGTGGTGCTCGGTCTGCTCATCAAGCTGGACTGACCCGGCGTACGCGATTCCCGGTGAGGGTGTAACTCCTTTCACTGGACGCGCGTTGGGCCTTACGTAGACTGGGGCATCCTCGAGCACCATCACGCAGGGAGTTACGACCGTGGCAAGTGGCAACGCGATCCGGGGAAGCCGGGTCGGAGCGGGGCCGATGGGGGAGGCCGAGCGCGGCGAGTCCGCGCCACGGCTCCGCATCTCCTTCTGGTGCTCGAACGGGCACGAGACGCAGCCCAGCTTCGCCCACGACGCGCAGGTGCCGGACACCTGGGACTGCCCGCGCTGCGGATTCCCGGCCGGCCAGGACCCGGAGAGCCCGCCGGACCCGCCGCGCACCGAACCGTACAAGACGCACCTCGCGTACGTACGCGAGCGGCGCAGCGACGCGGACGGCGAAGCCATCCTCGCCGAGGCCCTCGCGAAGCTCCGCGGCGAGATCTAGCCACCTCCACCGGCCGGACACCTTCTCGGTGCCCGGCCGGAGCGCTTGTGCCGTGGCGCAGCGCTCCGTTGCCACGTCCGGCCGCCTGATCAATTAGGTTGGAGGGGCAGCGGGGAACTGCGGTTACGAGAGAAGTGGGCTGATGTCCGGGATGAACGCAACTAGCCGTACCAGGCTCAACCAGACGCCGGAATGGGCGGCGCTGGGCAAGCACCGTGAGCAGCTCGGGTCGATCCATCTGCGCGAACTGTTCGCGGACGACCCGGAGCGCGGCACCGGGTACACCCTGCGGGTCGGCGATCTGCGCCTCGACTACTCCAAGCACCTGGTCACCGACGAGACGCTGGCACTGCTGCGCGAGCTGGCCGCCGCCACCGACGTCGCCGGGCTGCGCGACGCCATGTTCCGCGGCGAGAAGATCAACACCACCGAGGACCGCGCCGTCCTGCACACCGCGCTCCGCGCCCCGCGCGACGCCGTGATCGAGGTCGACGGCGAGAACGTGGTGCCCGCGGTGCACGCGGTGCTCGACAGGATGGCGGCCTTCTCGGACCGGATCAGGTCGGGGGAGTGGACCGGCCACACCGGCAGGCCGATCAAGAACGTCGTCAACATCGGCATCGGCGGCTCCGACCTGGGCCCCGCCATGGCGTACGAGGTGCTGCGCTCCTTCACGGACCGCTCGCTGACCTTCCGTTTCGTCTCCAACGTGGACGGCGCGGACCTGCACGAGGCCGTGCGCGACCTGGACCCGGCCGAGACGCTGTTCGTCATCGCGTCGAAGACCTTCACCACGATCGAGACGATCACCAACGCCACCTCCGCCCGCGACTGGCTGCTCACCGGGCTGAGGGCGGGTCAGGAGGCCGTCGCCAAGCACTTCGTGGCGCTGTCGACCAACGCCGGGAAGGTCGCGGACTTCGGCATCGACACGGCCAACATGTTCGAGTTCTGGGACTGGGTCGGCGGCCGCTACTCGTACGACTCCGCCATCGGCCTCTCGCTGATGATCGCCATCGGCCCGGACCGGTTCCGCGAGATGCTCGACGGCTTCCACCTCGTCGACGAGCACTTCCGCACGGCCCCCGCCGAGGAGAACGCCCCGCTGCTGCTGGGCCTGCTGGGCGTCTGGTACGGCGCGTTCTTCGACGCCCAGTCGCACGCCGTGCTGCCCTACAGCCACTACCTGTCCAAGTTCACCGCGTACCTCCAGCAGCTGGACATGGAGTCCAACGGCAAGTCCGTGGACCGCGACGGCCACCCCGTCGACTGGCAGACCGGCCCGGTCGTCTGGGGCACCCCCGGCACCAACGGGCAGCACGCCTACTACCAGTTGATCCACCAGGGCACCAAGGTCATCCCGGCCGACTTCATCGGCTTCGCGCGGCCCGTCGAGGACCTGCTGCCCGGCCTGGTCGCCCAGCACGACCTGCTGATGGCCAACTTCTTCGCGCAGACGCAGGCCCTGGCCTTCGGCAAGACGCCCGAAGAGGTCCGCGCGGAGGGCGTCCCGGACGAGCTGGTGGCGCACAAGACGTTCCGGGGCAACCACCCGACGACGACGATCCTCGCCGACCGGCTCACCCCGTCCGTGCTGGGCCAGCTCATCGCGCTGTACGAGCACAAGGTCTTCGTCCAGGGCGCGATCTGGAACATCGACTCCTTCGACCAGTGGGGCGTCGAGCTGGGCAAGGTCCTGGCCAAGAAGATCGAGCCCGTGCTGACCGGCGGCGAGGGCGGCGAGCGGCTGGACAGCTCGACCGCCGCGCTGGTCTCCGCCTACCGCGAGCTGCGCGGGCGCTGAGCCCCGCTCTCTACACACAGAGGTTCGTACGCACAGAGGCCCGGTCCGCTCCGAGGAGGAGCGGGCCGGGCCTCTGCCGGAAGCCGCCGGCGCCCTGTCAGGCGGACGCCGGCGGGTACAGGGAGCGCGGCAGCCGGGAGGCCGCCGCCGCGTCCAGCAGCCACAGCGTGCGCGCGCGGCCGTACGCACCGGCCGCCGGCGCCTGGATCTCCCCGGCCCCGGACAGCGCGATGGCCACCGCCTCCGCCTTGTCCTCGCCGGCCGCCAGCAGCCACACCTCACGCGCCGACCGGATGGCGGGCAGCGTCAGCGAGACGCGCACCGGCGGCGGCTTGGGCGCGCCGTGCACCCCGACGACGGTGCGCTCGGTCTCCCGCACCGCGGGCAGCTCCGGGAAGAGCGAGGCGACGTGGGTGTCCGGGCCGACGCCCAGCATCAGCACGTCGAACTCCGGCACCGGGCCGTGGTCCTGCGGCGCGGCGGCCGCGGCCAGCTCCGCCGCGTACCCGGCGGCCGCGGCGTCGGCGTCCTGGCCGTACGGGCCGTCCGACGCCGGCATCACATGCACCCGCGAGGGGTCCAGCGGGACGGAGTCCAGCAGGGCCGCGCGCGCCTGGCTGACATTGCGCTCCGGATCGCCCTCCGGCAGGAACCGCTCGTCGCCCCACCACAGGTCCAGCCGCGACCAGTCGACCGCGTCCCGGGCGGGCGCGGCGGCGAGCGCGGCCAGCAGGCCGTTGCCGTTGCGCCCGCCCGTGAGGACGATCGATGCGGTGCCGCGCGCGGCCTGGGCGTCCACGATCTTCGTGATCAGCCGGGCCGCGGCGGCCTGCGCCATCAGCTCCTTGTCGCGGTGCACGACGAGCTGCGGGACTCCGCTCACTTCGCCGCCGCCTTCTTCGCCGGAGCCGTCTTCTTCGCGGCGGCCGGGGCCTCGGACGCGGCCTTGACGGGGGCCTTCGCCGGGGCGCCCGACCCCGCCTGCTCCAGCCGGTCCACGCCGAACTTCACCGTCGACTCGTAGATGTTGTCCGGGTCCAGGCGGCGCAGCTCCTCCGCGAGCAGCTCCGCCGTCTCCCGGCGCTTGAGCGCCACCGCGCGGTCCGGCTGGCCCACCATGCAGAGCGTGGCCAGCGAGCCGTCGGCCCGGTCCAGGACGATGTCGCCGTTCTTCGTCGCCATCCGGACGGCCGTCAGACCGGGGCCGCCCGAGGTGGTGCGCTGCACCGGGACGCCCAGCCGGTCCGCGAGCCACATGGCCAGCAGCTCGCAGCTCGGGTTGTCCGACTCGCCCTCGACCGTGGCGGAGACGACCTGGGCCGGCTGCTGGTCGAGCGCGGCCGCCAGCATCGAGCGCCACGGCGTGATGCGCGTCCAGGCCAGGTCCGTGTCACCGGGCTGGTAGGACCGCGCGCGCACCTCCAGCTCCTCCAGCGGGTGCTCCGCCGAGTAGGTGTCGGTGATCCGGCGCTGGGCCAGCGCGCCGAGCGCGTCCTTCGCCGGGTCGGCCGGGGAGTCCTGCGGCCACCACACGACCACCGGGGCGTCCGGCAGCAGCAGCGGCAGGACGACGGACTGGGCGTGGTTGGCCAGCTCGCCGTGGAGCCGCAGCACCACCGTCTCGCCGGAGCCCGAGTCGGAACCGACCCGGATCTCGGCGTCCAGCCGGGCGTCGCGGCGGGTGCGCGGCGAACGGCTGAGCCGCTTGATGACGGCGATGATCCGCGAGGGGTGCTCCCGCGAGGAGTCGCTGGCCGCCTTCAGCGCGTCGTAGGCGTTCTCCTCGTCGGTGACGACGACGAGGGTGAGCACCATCCCGATCGCCGGGGCGCCGACCGCGCGCCGGGCCGAGATGAGCGCCTGGTTGATCTTGCTGGACGTGGTTTCCGTGAGATCGATCTTCATGGCCGGCGCCAGCTCCGTCCGTCGCGTGCGAGCATCTCGTCCGCCTCGGCCGGACCCCAGGTGCCGGCCGGGTACTGGGCGGGCTTGCCGTGCTTGTCCCAGTACTCCTCGATCGGGTCGAGGATGTTCCAGGAGAGCTCGACCTCCTGGTGGCGCGGGAACAGGTTGGCGTCGCCGAGCAGCACGTCCAGGATGAGCCGCTCGTACGCCTCCGGGCTGGACTCCGTGAAGGACTCGCCGTAGGCGAAGTCCATCGTGACGTCCCGGACCTCCATCGAGGTGCCGGGCACCTTGGAGCCGAACCGCACGGTGACACCCTCGTCCGGCTGCACCCGGATGACCAGGGCGTTGCCGCCCAGCTCCTCGGTGGCGCCGGACTCGAACGGCAGGTACGGGGCGCGCTTGAAGACGACCGCGATCTCGGTGACCCGGCGGCCCAGCCGCTTGCCGGTGCGCAGATAGAACGGGACGCCCGCCCAGCGGCGGTTGTTGATCGTCAGCTTGATCGCGGCGAAGGTGTCGGTCTTCGACTTGGGGTCGATCCCGTCCTCCTCCAGATAGCCGACGGCCTCCTCGCCGCCCTGCCAGGCGTGCGTGTACTGGCCGCGCACGGTGTGCTTGCCCAGGTCGTCGGGCAGCTCCACGGCCGTGAGCACCTTGAGTTTCTCGGCGACCAGGGCCTTGGGGTGGAAGGAGCCGGGCTCCTCCATCGCGGTCAGCGCGAGCAGCTGGAGGAGGTGGTTCTGGATGACGTCGCGGGCGGCGCCGATGCCGTCGTAGTAGCCGGCCCGGCCGCCGATGCCGATGTCCTCGGCCATCGTGATCTGCACGTGGTCGACGTAGCTGCGGTTCCAGATCGGCTCGAACATGGTATTGGCGAAGCGCAGCGCCAGGATGTTCTGGACGGTCTCCTTGCCGAGGTAGTGGTCGATCCGGAAGACCTCGTTCGGCGGGAAGACGTCGTGCACGATCTGGTTGAGCTCCTGCGCGCTCTCCAGGTCGTGGCCGAACGGCTTCTCGATGACCGCGCGGCGCCAGCTGCCCTCCTTCTGGTCGGCCAGCCCGTGCTTCTTGAGCTGCTGGACGACCTTGGGGAAGAACTTGGGCGGCACGGACAGGTAGAAGGCGAAGTTGCCGCCCGTGCCCTGCGCCTTGTCCAGCTCCTCGATCGTGGCGCGCAGGGTCTCGAAGGCCACGTCGTCGTCGAAGTTGCCCTGGACGAACCGCATGCCCTGGCTGAGCTGCTGCCAGACCTCCTCGCGGAAGGGGGTACGGGCATGCTCCTTGACGGCGTCGTGCACGACCTGGGCGAAGTCCTCGTCCTCCCAGTCGCGGCGCGCGAAGCCGATGAGCGAGAAGCCCGGTGGCAGCAGGCCGCGGTTGGCCAGGTCGTAGACGGCGGGCATCAGCTTTTTACGGGACAAATCGCCCGTGACGCCAAAGATGACCAGGCCCGACGGCCCCGCGATGCGCGGGAGCCGTCGGTCCTGGGCGTCACGGAGCGGGTTGGCTCCGGGAACACCAGACAAAGTGGTCAGCCCTCCGAAGGGGCGAGGCGCTTGAGCTCCGCCTCGGTCGAGTTCAGCAGGTCGTTCCAGGCCGCCTCGAACTTCTCGACGCCCTCGTCCTCCAGGAGCTGGACGACGTCGTCGTAGTCGACGCCGAGCTTCTTGACGGCGTCGAGGTCGGCACGGGCCCGGTCGTACGAACCGGCGACGGTGTTGCCGGTGATCTCGCCGTGGTCGGCCACCGCGTCCAGAGTCGCCTCCGGCATGGTGTTGACCGTGTTCGGCGCGACGAGGTCCACGACGTACAGGGTGTCCTTGAGGGCCGGGTCCTTCACACCGGTCGAGGCCCACAGCGGGCGCTGCTTGTTGGCGTGCGCCTTGTCCAGCGCGGCCCAGCGCTCACCGGCGAACACCTCCTCGTACGCCTCGTAGGCCAGGCGCGCGTTGGCCAGGGCGGACTTGCCCTTCGCGGCCTTCGCCTCGTCGGAGCCGACGGCGTCCAGGCGCTTGTCGATCTCGGTGTCCACGCGGGACACGAAGAACGACGCCACCGAGTGGATCTTCGAGAGGTCCAGGCCCGCGGCCTTCGCCTTCTCCAGGCCCGCCAGGTAGGCGTCCATCACCGCGCGGTAGCGCTCCAGCGAGAAGATCAGCGTCACGTTGACGCTGATGCCCCGGCCGATCGTCTCGGTGATGGCCGGCAGACCCGCCTTGGTGGCCGGGATCTTGATGAGCGTGTTCGGCCGGTCCACCAGCCAGGCCAGCTGCTTGGCCTCGGCGACCGTGGCCGCCGTGTTGTGCGCCAGCCGCGGGTCGACCTCGATGGAGACCCGGCCGTCCTGGCCCTCCGTCGCGTCGAAGACCGGGCGCAGGATGTCGGCCGCGTCGCGGACGTCCGCAGTGGTGATCATGCGGATCGCCTCCTCCACGGTCACCCGGCGGGCGGCGAGGTCGGCGAGCTGCTGGTCGTAGCCGTCGCCCTGCGAGATGGCCTTCTGGAAGATCGACGGGTTCGTCGTGACACCCACGACGTGGCTCTGGTCGATCAGCTCCGCGAGGTTGCCCGACGTGATCCGCTTGCGCGAGAGGTCGTCGAGCCAGATCGCCACGCCCTCGTCGGAGAGGCGCTTGAGTGCGTCTGTCATGAGAGTTGCATCTCCTACTAGTCGTCTAAAGGCGTCAGCGTGTGGCGGCGGCGAGGGATTCCCGGGCGACCGCGGCGACGTTCTCACCGGTGAAGCCGAACTCGCGGAACAGGACCTTGGCGTCCGCCGAGGCGCCGAAGTGCTCCAGCGAGACGATCCGGCCGGCGTCCCCGACGTACCGGTACCAGGTCAGACCGATGCCCGCCTCGACGGCCACGCGCGCGCGGACCGACGGCGGCAGCACGCTGTCCTTGTAACCCTGGTCCTGCTCCTCGAACCACTCGACACACGGCATCGACACCACACGGGTGGGAATACCGGCCGCCTGGAGCTCCTCGCGCGCCTCCACGGCGAGCTGCACCTCGGAGCCGGTGCCGATCAGCACGATCTGCGGCTCGGCGCCCTGCCCGTCCGCCGTCTCGGCGTCGAACAGCACGTAGCCGCCCTTGGCCGCGTCCTCGTTCGCCTCGTACGTCGGCACGCCCTGGCGGGTGAGCGCCAGACCGTGCGGGGTGCCCTCGCCGAACACCTTGGTGTAGCGGCGCAGGATCTCGCGCCAGGCGATCGCGGTCTCGTTGGCGTCCGCCGGGCGCACGATGTTCAGGCCCGGAATGGCGCGCAGCGAGGCCAGGTGCTCCACCGGCTGGTGGGTCGGGCCGTCCTCGCCGAGGCCGATCGAGTCGTGCGTCCACACGTAGGTCACCGGCAGGTGCATCAGCGCGGACAGCCGCACGGCGTTGCGCATGTAGTCGGAGAACACCAGGAAGGTGCCGCCGTAGATCCGGGTGTTGCCGTGCAGCGCGATGCCGTTCATGGCGGCGGCCATGGCGTGCTCGCGGATGCCGAAGTGGATCGTGCGCCCGTACGGGTCGGCCTCCGGCAGCGGGTTGCCCGCCGGGAGGAACGACGACGTCTTGTCGATCGTGGTGTTGTTCGAACCGGCCAGGTCGGCGGAGCCGCCCCACAGCTCGGGGACGATCCCGCCGAGCGCCTGGAGCACCTTGCCGGACGCGGCGCGGGTGGCGACCGCCTTGCCCGTCTCGAAGACCGGCAGGCTGTCCTCCCAGCCCTTGGGCAGCTCGCCCGCGCTGATCCGGTCGAACTCGGCGGCGCGCTCCGGGTCGGCGGCGCGCCAGGCGTCGAAGCCCTTCTGCCACTCCGCCTTGGCCTCGCGGCCCCGGTCCAGGGCGCGCCGGGTGTGGGCGATGACCTCGTCGGACACCTCGAAGGTCTTCTCCGGGTCGAAGCCGAGCACCCTCTTGGTCGCGGCGACCTCGTCGTCGCCGAGGGCCGAGCCGTGCGACGCCTCGGTGTTCTGGGCGTGCGGGGCGGGCCAGGCGATGATCGAGCGGGCCGCGATGAACGACGGGCGCTCCGTCTCCGCCTTGGCGGCCAGCAGCGCGTCGTACAGGCCCTGCGGGTCGAGGTCGCCGTTGGGCAGCTGGTCGACGCGCTGGACGTGCCAGCCGTACGACTCGTAGCGCTTGACGGTGTCCTCGGAGACCGCGGTCTCCGTGTCGCCCTCGATGGAGATGTGGTTGTCGTCCCACAGGAGGACCAGGTTGCCCAGCTTCTGGTGCCCGGCCAGCGAGGACGCCTCGGCCGAGATGCCCTCCTGGAGGCAGCCGTCACCGGCGACGACCCACACCATGTGGTCGAACGGGGAGGTGCCGGGGGCCGCCTCCGGGTCGAACAGGCCGCGCTCGTAGCGGGCGGCCATGGCCATGCCGACCGCGTTGGCGACGCCCTGGCCCAGCGGGCCGGTCGTGGTCTCCACACCGGTGGTGTGGCCGTACTCCGGGTGCCCCGGGGTCTTGGAGCCCCAGGTGCGGAACGACTTGAGGTCGTCCAGCTCCAGGCCGTAGCCGGCCAGGTAGAGCTGGATGTACAGGGTCAGGCTGCTGTGCCCGGCCGAGAGCACGAACCGGTCGCGGCCGGTCCACTGCGCGTCCGCGGGGTCGTGGCGCATCACCTTCTGGAAGATGGTGTACGCGGCGGGAGCCAGGCTCATGGCCGTACCCGGGTGCCCGTTTCCGACTTTCTGTACGGCGTCCGCCGCCAGGACGCGGACGGTGTCCACGGCCCGCTGGTCCCATTCGGTCCACTGGAGGTCTGTGGTCGGCTTGGTGCTCACCCTGAGTCAGGGCTCCTCTCCAACTGTTGTGGGCCGGTGACTGTGACCGCACCGGATGTGGTCGAGCCTACCCCCGCCGGTACCCGCGATTTCCGGCTCCTACCAGGGTGCGGGCACCCCGCGGAATCCGCCTCCCGTATGAGCGGAAGGGCTCACCGATGGGCTTCTCCGATGAGCGCGCCGAGCCACTTCCGGGCGCTCCGACGAGCGCTTCCGAGCCCGCTTGCGGGCACCCGGGGAACACTCCGTGCCACCCCTGCCACAGCTGTGCGTCACTCGTATGTACGAGCCGTTTCGGGGCCGGGGCGCGGCGGCGGTCCGCGCCACATCAACACGACCCCACCCCCGCGAAGGGCGGCCTGTCCCCAACGTCTACAGTGGTCGGGTTCGCGCAAGTCTTTACCGGGCCCTCACGGCCCCGGAGCTTGCTGGGATTTCTCTGTCAGGGGTGTGCGTGACGGCCGTCGAGTCCCGACCCGCAGGGGTCGCCTTGACTCCGAGTCCGGGGGGCCAACGCCCGCTCGGAGCCCGTGTCAAGGCATTCGTGGCGCTGACCAAGCCTCGGATCATCGAGCTGTTGCTGATCACCACTGTGCCGGTGATGTTCCTCGCCGCCAAGGGTGTGCCCGATCTGTGGCTCGTGCTCGCCACCACCATCGGCGGCTATCTGTCCGCCGGCGGTGCCAACGCGCTGAACATGTACATCGACCGGGACATCGACGCGCTGATGGACCGTACGTCGCAGCGCCCGCTGGTCACCGGCATGGTGAGCCCGCGCGAGTGCCTGGCCTTCGGCATCACCCTCGCGGTGGTCTCGACGGTCTGGTTCGGGCTGCTGGTCAACTGGCTGTCGGCGGCCCTGTCGCTGGGCGCGCTGCTCTTCTACGTCGTGATCTACACGATGCTGCTGAAGCGCCGCACCGCGCAGAACATCGTCTGGGGCGGCATCGCGGGCTGCATGCCGGTCCTCATCGGCTGGTCGGCCGTGACCAACGAGATGTCCTGGGCCGCGGTCATCCTCTTCGCCGTCATCTTCTTCTGGACGCCGCCGCACTACTGGCCGCTCTCCATGAAGGTCAAGGAGGACTACGCGCGCGTCGGCGTCCCGATGCTGCCGGTCATCGCGTCCAACCGGGTGGTCGCGCGCCAGATCGTCGCGTACAGCTGGGTGATGGTCGCCGTCTCGCTGCTGCTCACCCCGCTGGGCTACACCGGCTGGTTCTACACCGCGGTGGCGCTGCTCAGCGGCGGCTTCTGGCTCTGGGAGGCGCACGCGCTGCACGGCAGGGCCAAGGCCGGGGTGACGGGCGCCAAGCTCAAGGAGATGCGGCTGTTCCACTGGTCGATCACCTATGTGTCGCTGCTGTTCGTCGCGGTCGCGGTGGACCCCTTCCTGCGGTAGAACCCCTCAGCTCCGTCCGACGGGCGGGGAGCGTGGCAGAGGCCACGCTCCCCGCCCGTCGCCAGTTGATCTACCCATCGGTAGCATCCTGTTCATGGCAGAGACGGCAGAGACGGCTGAGACCCAGCAGGTGGACGGCAAGCAGGCGGCGCGCGCGGAGCGCAGGGCGGCCCGGCTCGCCAAGCAGATCGGTGCCTTCGCGAAGGCCCACGGCGGCGCCGAGGGACAGATCGCCTACCTCGGCCAGAAGGGCGCCCGCATCGTCCTGGTGGGCGAGGACGGCGGCTGGGGCGATCTGGTCGCCCCCTCCTACGCGGTCGCCGAGAGCGCGGCGCGCAGGTCCGGGATCACGCTGCACGAGTCCTTCGACGGCGAGTTCGCGGCGAAGGTCCACACCGGCCCGTACGAGTGGACCCGGATGGCCGGTATCCAGGTCGGCGGCCCGTCCAACAAGGGCTGAGCCCCGTACACGTACGAGGAGGGGGACCGGGGCGCGCGCCCCGGTCCCCCTCCTCGTACGTACGCTCCGCGCGGCGTCAGCCGGCCGTGGCGGGTTCCGGACGCTCGTCCGCCGGCTCCGGCACCCGTACGGCGGTCAGCGGCCGCTCCCGCAGCGACAGCAGGACGCGGACGACCCCGATCCACACCAGGCACGAGCCGAACATGTGCACGCCGACCAGGATCTCCGGCACGTCGGTGAAGTACTGCACATAGCCGACGACCCCCTGGGCCATCACGATGAGGAACAGGTCGCGGGCCCGGCGGCGCGGCCCGATCGGCGCGTCCACGGCCTTCAGGACGAACCAGAGCGCCACCGTCAGGGCCACCACCACCCACGCCAGGTCGGCGTGCAGCTGGGCGACCATCTTCCAGTCGACCGGGATGCGGGGCACGTCGCTGGAGTCGCCCGCGTGCTTCCCGGCGCCCGTGACCACCGTGCCCACGGCGATCAGCAGCCCCGCCGCCACGGCCAGCAGCCAGGCCAGCTGGGAGACCGCCTTGCCGACCAGCGGGCGCGGCGCCTCGTCGCCCTCGCGGACCCGCTGCCAGGTCACCAGGGCCACCGTGAGCAGCGCGGTGGTCAGCAGGAAGTGCGCGGCGACGGTGTACGGGTTGAGGCCGACGAGCACGACGACGCCACCCAGGACGGCGTTGCCCATCACCACCCAGAACTGGAGCCAGCCCAGCCGGGTGAGGCTGCGGCGCCAGGGCTTCGCGGAGCGGGCCGCGATGATCGCCCAGGCCACCGCCGCGCACAGCACGTAGGTCAGCATGCGGTTGCCGAACTCGATGACGCCGTGCAGGCCCATCTCGTGCGTCGAGGTCAGGCTCTCGTCGGTGCACTTGGGCCAGGTCGGGCAGCCGAGGCCGGAGCCGGTCAGCCGGACGGCGCCGCCGGTCACGACGAGCACGACGGACATCACGACCGCCGACATGGCCGCACGGCTCACCGTCCGGGGCCGGGGTGTCCAGCGCTCGGCGATGTACAGCAGCGGGTTGCGCAGGGCTTGAGCGACTTCGGCTCGGGTCAGCTTGGGCACGCGCACCATCGTAGGACGCCGCTTGTGCAAGCTTTCACGAGGGGGACGAGTTACGCGTAACGGCGACGGAACGCGGTCGACGGCTCACTCCCAGCGGAAGAAGCGGGCCGCCGCGCCGAGGCCGAGCACCGCCCAGACCGCGAGGACGCCCAGGTCGCCCCAGGGCATCCCGGCGCCGTGCTGGAGGACGTCCCGCAGCCCGTCCGAGAGGGCCGCGATCGGCAGCAGCCCGAGCACCGACTGCGCCGCGTCCGGGAACTTCTCCAGCGGCACGATCACCCCGCCGCCCACCAGGAGCAGCAGGAAGACCAGGTTGGCGGCGGCGAGCGTCGCCTCCGCCTTCAGCGTCCCGGCCATCAGCAGCCCGAGCCCCGAGAAGGCGGCCGTGCCCAGCACCAGGAGCAGCAGCACCGGGAACGGGCCGCCCTGCGGCGACCAGCCCAGCGCGAAGGCGATCACCGTGAGCAGCACCACCTGGAGCACCTCGGTGACCAGCACCGCCAGGGTCTTCGCGGTCATCAGCGCCCAGCGGGGCAGCGGGGAGGCGCCCAGCCGCTTGAGCACCCCGTAGCGGCGCTCGAAGCCGGTGGCGATGGCCTGCCCGGTGAAGGCCGTCGACATCACGGCCAGCGCCAGCACGCCGGGCGTCAGGAAGTCGACCGGCTCGCCCGCCCCGGTGTCCACGATGTCCACCGCGCTGAACAGCACCAGCAGCAGCGTCGGGATGACCACCGTCAGCAGCAGCTGTTCGCCGTTGCGCAGCAGCATCCGCGTCTCCAGCGCGGTCTGCGCGGCGATCATGCGCGGCAGCGGGGCGGCGCCCGGCCGGGGGGTGTACGTACCGGCGCTCATGCGCGCAGCTCCTTGCCGGTCAGTTCGAGGAAGACGTCCTCCAGGGTGTGGCGCTCCACGGCGATGCCGGAGGGCATCACGCCGTGCTGCGCGCACCAGGAGGTGACGGTGGCCAGCAGCTGCGGGTCGATGTCACCGGTGATGCGGTAGGTGCCGGCGGCCGGCTCGGCGGCCTCGGTGCCGTCCGGCAGGGCCTTGAGCAGCGAGCCGAGGTCGAGCCCGGGGCAGCCGGTGAAGCGCAGGGTGTTCTCGGCGCCGCCCCGGCACAGGGCCTCGGGGGTGCCGTGGGCGACGATCCGGCCGGCGTCGATGACGGCGACCTCGTCGGCCAGCTCCTCGGCCTCGTCCATGAAGTGGGTGGTGAGCACGGTGGTCACCCCGTCGGCGCGCAGCTCCCGGACGAGGTCCCAGGTGGAGCGGCGGGCCTGCGGGTCGAGTCCGGCGGTCGGCTCGTCCAGGAAGACCAGTTCGGGCCGGCCGACGACCGCCATGGCCAGGGCGAGCCGCTGCTGCTGGCCGCCGGAGAGCCTGCGGTAGGCGGTGCGACCGCAGGAGCCGAGGCCGAGGCGCTCGATGAGGGCGTCCACGTCGAGCGGGTGGGCGTGCAGCTTCGCCATGTGCCGGAGCATCTCGTCGGCGCGGGCGCCGGAGTAGATCCCGCCGGACTGGAGCATCACGCCGATCCTGGGGCGCAGCCGCGCGGCGTCGGCGACGGGGTCGAGGCCCAGCACCCGGACCGTCCCGCCGTCGGGGCGGCGGTAGCCCTCGCAGGTTTCGACGGTGGTGGTCTTGCCGGCGCCGTTGGGGCCGAGTACGGCGGTGACCGCGCCGGCCGGGATCTCCAGGTCGAGGCCGTCCACCGCGGTCTTGTCGCCGTACCGCTTCACCAGACCGCTGATCCGGACGGCCGGGCCGGAGAAGGGTCCCGAGGGGGGTGGGGCGGGCTCGCTGTTCATGGCGAATGAGTCTAGGCAGCCGCCGCGCCCGCTCCGGCCGCGGGGCTTGATTAGGTAACCCTAAGTGATGGAAAGCACCGTTGATCGTTTCGGACCGTGGTTGTCACGGCCGGAGGAATTACGCAACAATGGCGTTGTGAAATACGTGGGCGAGGCTCCGCAGGAGGAACTCGCGACCGGTGAGCGCTCGACGCGCAACCGTGTCGCGCGCTCCATCCTGGACCACGGCCCGTCCACGGTCGCGGAGCTGGCGAAGCGCCTGGGCCTCACCCAGGCGGCGGTCCGCCGCCATCTCGACGCCCTCGCCTGCGACGGCGTCGTCGAGGCCCGCGAGAAGCGGGTGTACGGGGCGCGGACGCGCGGCCGTCCGGCCAAGGTGTTCGCCCTCACCGACTGCGGCCGGGACGCCTTCGACCAGTCCTACGACGCGCTCGCCGCGGACGCACTGCGCTGGATCGCCGAGACCGCCGGCGACGAGGCCGTCATGGCCTTCGCCCGCGCCCGGACCGCCGAGCAGTCGGCGTCCTACCGCGCGGCGATCGAGGCCGCGGACCCCGAGGCGCGCACGGAAGCCTTGGCCAGGGCGCTGTCCGCCGACGGGTACGCTGCTACGGCGCGCAGCGCGCCGGGCCCGCAGCAGGGTGAGCAGCTGTGCCAGCACCACTGCCCGGTCGCCCATGTCGCCGAGCAGTACCCGCAGCTGTGCGAGGCGGAGACGGAGATCTTCTCCAGCCTCCTGGGGACCCATGTGCAGCGTCTGGCCACCATCGCCCACGGCGACGGGGTGTGCACGACGTACATTCCGCGCAGCGGACACCCCACCCCACAGACCACCGATTCAGCATCTGCAAGCACGGCCGGGAGGAACCCCGCATGACGCTCCCTACGGAGACTGCCCACCCTGAGCTCGAGGGCCTGGGCACGTACGAATTCGGCTGGGCCGACTCCGACGAGGCAGGCGCGGCGGCCAAGCGCGGCCTCTCCGAGGCAGTCGTCCGCGACATCTCGGAGAAGAAGAACGAGCCGGAGTGGATGCTGAAGCTGCGGCTCAAGGGCCTCCGCCTCTTCGACAAGAAGCCGATGCCCAACTGGGGCTCGGACCTGTCGGGCATCGACTTCGACAACATCAAGTACTTCGTGCGGTCCACGGAGAAGCAGGCCGCCTCCTGGGACGACCTGCCCGAGGACATCAAGAACACCTACGACAAGCTCGGCATCCCGGAGGCGGAGAAGCAGCGCCTGGTCGCCGGTGTCGCCGCGCAGTACGAGTCCGAGGTCGTCTACCACCAGATCCGCGAGGACCTGGAGGAGCAGGGCGTCATCTTCGTCGACACCGACACCGCGCTGAAGGAGCACGAGGAACTCTTCAAGGAGTACTTCGGCACCGTCATCCCGGTCGGCGACAACAAGTTCGCCTCGCTGAACACGGCCGTGTGGTCGGGCGGCTCCTTCATCTACGTGCCCAAGGGTGTCCACGTGGACATCCCGCTCCAGGCCTACTTCCGTATCAACACGGAGAACATGGGCCAGTTCGAGCGGACGCTGATCATCGTCGACGAGGACGCCTACGTCCACTACGTCGAGGGCTGCACGGCGCCGATCTACTCCTCCGACTCGCTGCACTCCGCGGTCGTCGAGATCATCGTCAAGAAGGGCGGCCGCTGCCGCTACACGACGATCCAGAACTGGTCGAACAACGTCTACAACCTGGTGACCAAGCGCGCCGTGGCCTACGAGGGCGCGACGATGGAGTGGGTCGACGGCAACATCGGCTCCAAGGTCACCATGAAGTACCCGGCCGTCTACCTGATGGGCGAGCACGCCAAGGGCGAGACCCTGTCCATCGCCTTCGCGGGCGAGGGCCAGCACCAGGACGCCGGCGCCAAGATGGTCCACATGGCCCCGAACACCTCGTCCAACATCGTCTCCAAGTCGGTGGCGCGGGGCGGCGGCCGCACCTCGTACCGCGGTCTGATCGAGATCGGCGAGGGCGCGCCGGGCGCGAAGTCCAACGTCCTGTGCGACGCGCTGCTGGTCGACACGATCTCCCGCTCCGACACCTACCCGTACGTGGACGTCCGCGAGGACGACGTGTCGATGGGCCACGAGGCGACCGTCTCCAAGGTCTCCGAGGACCAGCTGTTCTACCTGATGAGCCGCGGCATGACGGAGTTCGAGGCCATGGCGATGATCGTGCGCGGCTTCGTCGAGCCGATCGCCAAGGAGCTCCCGATGGAGTACGCCCTGGAGCTCAACCGGCTGATCGAGCTCCAGATGGAGGGTTCGGTCGGCTAGTACGCCGCCGAACGCGTCCTGAAGAGTTCTTGACTGAGAAAGCGAGCACTACGACAGCCATGGCTGAGGCTCAGAACATTCCTGCGGGGTCCACCACCGCCGGTTCCATCGCGGTGGCCGCGGAGTCGACCGTCGCGACGCGCATGAGCGCGCCCCCGTCCTACGACGTAGCGGACTTCCCCGTCCCGCACGGCCGCGAGGAGGAGTGGCGGTTCACCCCGCTGGAGCGGCTGCGCGGGCTGCACGACGGCACCGCCACCGCCGGCGGTGGCGGTGTCAAGGTCGCCGTCGAGGCCCCCGGCGGCGTCACGGTCGAGACCGTCGGCCGCGACGACGCGCGGCTGGGCAGGGCCGGCAAGCCGGTGGACCGGGTGGCCGCCCAGGCGTACTCCTCCTTCGAGCAGGCCCACGTCGTCACGGTCGCCAAGGAGGCCGTGCTCACCGAGCCGATCCGGGTCGCCGTGCACGGCGAGGGCGGCGTCGCCTACGGCCAGCTGGTCGTGGAGCTGGGCGCCTTCGCCGAGGCCGTCGTCGTCATCGACCACACCGGTGACGCGGTGCTCGCCGCCAACGTCGACTACGTCCTGGGCGACGGCGCCAAGCTGACCGTCGTCTCCGTGCAGGACTGGGACGAGCGCGCCGTCCACGTCGCCCAGCACAACGCGCTGGTCGGCCGGGACGCCACGTTCAAGTCGGTCGTCGTCACCTTCGGCGGCGACGTCGTCCGGCTGCACCCCCGGGTCGCGTACGCGGGTCCGGGCGGCGAGGCCGAGCTGTTCGGCCTGTACTTCACCGACCGGGGCCAGCACCAGGAGCACCGCCTCCTGGTCGACCACAACACCCCGCACTGCAAGTCCAACGTGGCCTACAAGGGCGCGCTCCAGGGCGACGACGCGCACGCGGTGTGGATCGGCGACGTGCTCATCCGGGCCGCCGCCGAGGGCACCGACAGCTACGAGATGAACCGCAACCTGGTCCTCACGGACGGCGCCCGGGTCGACTCCGTGCCGAACCTGGAGATCGAGACCGGCGAGATCGTCGGCGCCGGCCACGCCTCCGCGACCGGCCGCTTCGACGACGAGCAGCTGTTCTACCTTCAGTCGCGCGGCATCCCCGCCGAGGAGGCCCGCCGCCTGGTCGTGCGCGGCTTCTTCGCCGAACTGGTCCAGCAGATCGGGCTGCCGGACGTCGAGGCCCGGCTCCTCGACAAGATCGAGGCCGAGCTGGAGGCGGCGGTCTGATGGCCTTTGTCAGAGCGTGCGCGCTGAGCGAGCTGGCCGACGACACCCCCAAGCGGGTGGAACTCGACGGCACGCCGGTCTCCATCGTCCGCACCGAGGGCGAGGTGTTCGCGATCAACGACATCTGCTCGCACGCGAACGTCTCGCTGTCCGAGGGCGAGGTCGAGGACTGCATGATCGAGTGCTGGCTGCACGGATCGAGCTTCGACCTGCGCACCGGCAAGCCGTCCGGCCTTCCCGCGACGCGCCCCGTCCCCGTATACCCCGTCAAGATCGAAGGGGACGATGTGCTCGTCTCCGTCACCCAGGAGTCCTGAGTCACCCATGGCAACGCTTGAAATCCGCGACCTGCACGTCACCGTCGAGGCCGACAACGCCACGAAGGAGATCCTCAAGGGCGTCGACCTGACCGTGAAGCAGGGCGAGACCCACGCCATCATGGGCCCCAACGGGTCCGGCAAGTCCACCCTCGCCTACTCGCTGGCCGGTCACCCCAAGTACACCGTCACCAGCGGCACGGTGACCCTGGACGGCGAGGACGTCCTGGAGATGTCCGTGGACGAGCGGGCCCGCGCCGGCCTGTTCCTCGCCATGCAGTACCCGGTCGAGATCCCCGGCGTCTCGGTCTCCAACTTCCTGCGCACCTCCGCCACCGCCGTCCGCGGCGAGGCGCCCAAGCTGCGCACCTGGGTGAAGGAGGTCAAGGAGGCGATGGCCGAGCTCCAGATGGACCCCGCCTTCGCCGAGCGCAACGTCAACGAGGGCTTCTCCGGCGGCGAGAAGAAGCGCCACGAGATCCTTCAGCTGGAGCTCCTCAAGCCGAAGGTCGCCATCCTCGACGAGACCGACTCCGGCCTGGACGTCGACGCGCTGCGGATCGTCTCCGAAGGCGTCAACCGGGTCCGCGGGACCGGCGAGGTCGGCACCCTGCTGATCACGCACTACACCCGGATTCTCCGGTACATCAAGCCCGACTTCGTGCACGTGTTCGCCAACGGCCGTATCGCCGAGTCCGGCGGCGCCGAGCTGGCCGACAAGCTGGAGAACGAGGGCTACGAGGCGTACGTGAAGGGTGGCGCAGCCGCGTGACATATCTGCCGGGCCTCCTCGACACCGAGGCGATCCGCAAGGACTTCCCCCTGCTGGACCGCACCGTCCACGACGGGAAGAAGATCGTCTACCTGGACAGCGCAGCGACCTCCCAGAAGCCGCGCCAGGTTCTCGACGCCCTCAACCAGTACTACGAGCAGCACAACGCCAATGTGCACCGGGGCGTGTACACGATCGCGGAGGAGGCCACGGCGCTCTACGAGGGCGCGCGTGACAAGGTCGCCGCCTTCATCAACGCGCCCAGCCGCGACGAGGTCATCTTCACCAAGAACGCCTCCGAGTCGCTGAACCTCGTGGCCAACATGCTCGGCTGGGCCGACGAGCCCTACCGGGTGGACCACGAGACCGAGATCGTCACCACGGAGATGGAGCACCACTCCAACATCGTGCCCTGGCAGCTGCTCTCGCAGCGCACGGGCGCGAAGCTGAAGTGGTTCGGCATCACCGACGACGGCCGGCTCGACCTGTCGAACATCAATGACGTCATCACCGAGAAGACGAAGATCGTCACCTTCACGCTGGTGTCGAACATCATGGGCACCCACAACCCGGTCGAGAAGATCGTCCGGCGTGCCCAGGAGGTCGGTGCGCTCGTCTGCGTGGACGCCTCCCAGGCGGCCCCGCACATGGTGGTGGACGTCCAGGCGCTCCAGGCCGACTTCGTGGCCTTCACCGGCCACAAGATGGTCGGCCCGACCGGTATCGGCGTGCTCTGGGGACGGCAGGAACTCCTGGAGGACCTGCCGCCGTTCCTGGGCGGCGGCGAGATGATCGAGACCGTCTCGATGCACTCGTCCACCTACGCCCCCGCGCCGCACAAGTTCGAGGCAGGTACGCCCCCGATCGCCCAGGCCGTCGGCCTCGGCGCGGCCGTGGACTACCTCTCGGCGATCGGCATGGAGAACATCCACCGCCATGAGCAGGCCATCACCGAGTACGCGGTGAAGCGGCTCCTGGAGGTGCCGGACCTGCGGATCATCGGCCCCGCCACCGCGGAGGACCGGGGCGCGACGATCTCCTTCACCCTCGGCGACATCCACCCCCACGACGTGGGCCAGGTGCTCGACGAACAGGGCATCGCGGTCCGGGTCGGCCACCACTGCGCCCGCCCGGTCTGCCTGCGGTACGGAATTCCTGCGACGACGCGAGCGTCGTTCTATCTGTACTCCACGCCCGCCGAGGTGGACGCCCTGGTGGACGGCCTGGAACACGTCCGGAACTTTTTCGCCTAGACGCGGCTGGGGATTGAACTCGTGAAGCTGGATTCCATGTACCAGGAAGTGATCCTGGACCACTACAAGCACCCCCACGGGCGCGGCCTGCGGGACGGCGACGCCGAGGTGCACCACGTCAATCCGACGTGCGGTGACGAGATCACTCTGCGGGTACGGTACGACGGCGAGACCATCGCCGACGTGAGCTACGAGGGCCAGGGCTGTTCCATCAGCCAGGCCAGCGCCTCCGTGCTGAACGAGCTGCTGGTCGGTAAGGAACTGTCCGAGGCGCGGAAGGTCCAGGAGGCGTTCCTGGAGCTGATGCAGTCGAAGGGGCAGCTGGAGCCCGACGACGCGATGGAGGAGCTGCTGGAGGACGCGGTCGCGTTCGCCGGCGTCTCCAAGTACCCGGCGCGGGTGAAGTGCGCGCTGCTGAGCTGGATGGCGTGGAAGGACGCGACGGCGCAGGCGCTGTCCGAAGGGAAGACCACATGAGCGACAACGAGACCGTGACGACCAAGCCGGCCTCCGAGGAGGAGGTCCGCGAAGCGCTGTACGACGTGGTCGACCCGGAGCTGGGCATCGACGTCGTCAACCTGGGGCTGATCTACGGCATCCACATCGACGACGCCAACATCGCCACCCTCGACATGACCCTGACGTCCGCGGCCTGTCCGCTGACCGATGTCATCGAGGACCAGGCGAAGTCCGCGACGGACGGCATCGTCAACGAACTCCGGATCAACTGGGTCTGGATGCCCCCGTGGGGCCCGGACAAGATCACGGACGACGGCCGCGAACAGCTGCGCGCGCTGGGCTTCAACGTCTGAGCGTCCGCACGACCGCACGGAACGGCCCCCGGCACAGTCTGCTGCTGCCGGGGGCCGTTTCGGTGTTTACGGGTGCCACATGCCGGGGGGCTGTTCCTCCGGCTCCACCGGAGTGGCTGGTGCGTGGTAGCAGCGTGAGCGGACGGTGACCGTCAGAAGGTCCGGGCTCTGCGACGTGATCTCCTTGCGCAGTCTTATGTCGGCCTTGACTCGGTGGTCCTTGGACTCGGCGATGATCTGCGGGTTGTTGGCGACCGTGCCGTCCCTGCCATCCTTGGTAATCGTCCAGCCGTCCTTCGGGAGCCCGGTTCGGAGGCGGTTCATGCCTTTTTCGAGTTCGGCGAAGGGCGCTTTGTAGAGGCTCCAGAGGTGGAGCGCCTGGTAGGGGTCTTCCTGGTGGTAATCGTCCGAGCAGGGCGAGGTCGTCGCCCCCGGCTCCGTTGCCTTTCCCTTGACGTCGATGATTTCGAGAATGCGGCTGGACGCCTGCTCGACATCCGCCACTGCGGCGTCCTTGTCCCGTGTCTCCACCGCTGTCTCCTTTCCTGAGCACGCCACCGCCAGCGCGCACAACAAGATGCTGAGCACCGGTGCGGAAAATTTAACGCGCAAGTCTCACCTGTCCATACGCGCCGGCGATGACGGCTGCCTGGTTGAAGAGGCTGAGAGAGTCCTCGTCGTAGAACCCCGTGTGGCCCTCGGCATCGCTTTCCATGAGGTTCCCGCCGAAGGATTCGTCGGTGGGAATGGCCGCGTTGTCACCGAGCCCCAGAAACCGGCCGCCCTCTCGAACCAGATCGTCGTCCAGGGAATCGGCACCCATGGCCCAGACATGATTGCTCGGGACGCCCAGGTCCGCGGCATGGTCGGCCTGGACACCGGGGCTGCCCGCGAAGACGTAGTCGTCGACCGCCTTGGCGTCGTGCCAGGTTCCCGACTGGGCCGAGACGCCGGCGACCGTGCTCCCGTAGCTGTGCCCGACAACGGTCGTGTGGGCGCGAGTTCCGTCGGCGGTCTGCTGCGCGACTCTGTTGCCCTCCAGGAAATCGTGGAGTCGTGGGCCGCCCTCTTCCGCGTATTCCCCGCGAATCGCCTGGGGGATGATGTTGTCGGGCGCGTTGTAGTCGAGCCACAGGACGGTGGAGATGTTCTGGTCGGGATTCAATTGGTGACTCGCGTTCCAGAGCCTTTCGGCGCGCCCCAGGTCCCCACCGCTGGATTCCAGGCTGGCCTTCGTGCCGGGGACCCAGACGCCCACGTGGTCCGCCGTGTCGGGATTCCCGTTGGCGAGAATGATTCTTCCGTCTCCGAGGCCGGTGGGGTCGAAGCCGAGCAGATACGCCTCGGGAAGCCCCTTCTCGCCCGTGCGGTCGAAGCGGTCCTGGATGGCCGCCATTCCCTTGAGCGCGCCTTCCAGCCTGTCCTTCTTCGCCCCGTACTTGTCGTTCCACTGCCGCCACTCCGCGGTGATGACCGCGGCGGGATAGCCGCCGTTGATGTTGGGGGCGTACTTGACCGGTTCGGGCGGGATGGTGTTGAGGTCCAGCTGGTACTTCGCCCTCGTCTCGTCCAGAACCATTCTGTTCGCGTCGTCGCGGATGTCGGACGGGAGGCCGTTCATCGCGCCGACGGCGTTCGGATGGACGGCCAGATAGTCGGCCTGCTGCTCCGGGGTGAGGCCCTTCCACCACGCCGCGCTCTCCTCGGGGGTGGCTTCCTTCGGCGGGGGCTCGATGCTGTCCAGGTAAGTGTCGGCGGCGTCGGCCACCCCGCCCCGGTCGGAGGTCACGTCCGTCCAGTCCCGGTCCGAGACCACGAGGTCGTCGTCGGCGCGCAGGGCGCGGAGCTTCGGCTCCCACTTCGCGTCGGCCTCGGTGGCTTCCCGCAGGGCGTCCGCGATCCGGTCGGCGTACTCGACGGCCACGCCGTAGTACGGGTTCGGGTGGATGTTCGCCGCCTGGCGTTCCAGGGCGGCGGCGGTCGGGTCGCCTCCGGCGCTGCCGGTGACGGTGCCGCCCGCGGTGTCCTTCTCCGCGCCCGGCTTCCGGCCCGCCGGGTAGCCGACGGAACCGTCCGCGTGGACCGTGCAGTGATCCGCCCGCGCGTCCTCGATCGCCGCCTCCAGCTTCCGTTTGGCCACGGCCATGTCGAAGGCGAAGCCGTTCAGCGCGGTGCTCACGAGCCCGCACTCGGTCTGCACGTACTGGAAGTTTCTCGACACCGCGGTCAGTTCGCGCAGGGCGGCCCGAGCCGTCGCGCCCTCCAACCGGTTGCGTATCCCCGCGGCGATCCGGTTGTCGACGGCGTCCTTCGCCGTGTCGGCCATCGCGGCCGTCGCCCGGTACCCGTCCGCGGCGTTCTCGAACTCCGAGGGCTTGAGCGCCTTCAGCGTCGCAAGATCCATGCGCCCGGATCACGCCCCCTTCGACTGACCGCCGACGGCCGGGGTGTCCTCGTACGTGCCCTTCATCGCGTCCAGCTCGGCCTTCAGCGACTCGTCGGGCTTGGCCAGATCATGCCCTGAAGAGGCGAGAAGCCCGCCCAGGGACGTGCAGCGTTTGCGCACCTTCTCCACATACGCGTGCCAGGAGGTGTACAGCTCCCGCTGGGCCGCCGCGCTCCGGCAGCCGGGCACGTCGCCCAGCTCCGCCTGCCCGTCCTGGAGCTTCGTCAGCGCCGAACCGATCGGCGTGGCGAGATCCTTCGTGCCGTCGCCCGCCTGAACCCATGCCCTCTTGCTCGACCTCAGATCCGCCGATGTGCCCTGCCCCGCCGGACCACCCGCAGGCCCACCCCCCGGTCCATCGGCCGGAACGTGGTTCAACTGCATATGCGTAGACGTCACTGCGCCCTCCCCGTGTGTCCCCTGCCCCCAAGGGCCCAGCCCCGCCTCCGGGTTGTCCGAGCCCGTACACGCGTGCCATCATTCCCGATTCCCACATGCAATCAAGCGGCTTTGCGCCACATGCGGTTGGCGGATCGTGCCGGATGTCGCAGCCGCGCGGCGGGGGCGCCGAGGGGCAGACTGGGGGCATGGCTCTTCGATTCCATCAAATCGCCGTGGACGCCCACGATCTGTCCGCCCAGGCCCGGTTCTGGTGTGCCGTGCTGGACTGGCGGGTGCTCTACGAGGACGAGGACGAGATCGTCATCGGTGCCGACGAGAACACGAGGCCGGGCATCTGCTTCCTGCCCGTGCCCGAGGACAAGGCGGTCAAGAACCGGCTGCACATCGACCTGGCGCCCGACGACCAGGCCGCCGAGGTCGAGCGGCTGACCGCGCTCGGCGCCCGGCGCGCCGAGGTCGGGCAGTCGGCGGACGTGACCTGGGTGGTGATGACCGACCCCGAGGGCAACGAGTTCTGCGTCCTGCGCCCGAGGAAGACGCTCACCGACTGAGCCGCAGCGGCCGCCGCTACTCCGTGAACTGCGGTGGTACGGCGGCCGCCTCGGCGAGCACCGGGGCCAGGTTCTCGGTGCGGATGCGCCGGTCCACGTACAGCAGACCGGTCACCAGCGGAGGGAACACCGAGACGATCAGCTGGCTCACCAGCTGGCCGATCGCCCCGAGCACCACATAGCCGGCCAGTACGGAGATGATCGCGGCCGGGTTCGAGTTCTCGTCCAGGCCGGCCGTGCCCATCGAGCTGGTGAACATGCCCACGAAGTTGAACGGCAGCTGGATGAGGTAGCTCGCCGCAGCGGCCAGCGCGCCCCCCAGCAGCGTGATCCCGAAGATCCGCCACCAGTCGCCGCGCACCAGCGTGGCCGAACGGCGGAGCGAGGCCACCGGGCCCTGGTTCTCGAAGACGGCCGCGGAGGGGGCCAGCGAGAACTTGATCCAGAGCCAGGCCGTCAGCGGGATGAGGGCCAGGAAGCAGACCGCGCCCGCGACGATCAGCGTCACCCACGCCCCGCCGCCGTCCGTGGCGACCGCGCCGAAGATGCCCACGACGAGCGCGGCCATGGCCAGCAGCGACGGCACCATCGCGATCAGCGCCGTCAGCAGGAGCGTGCCCAGCACCGCGGGCATCCGGGACCACGCGCGCCGCCAGACCGCCGAGAACGTCGTCGGCCGGCCCAGCACCGCCTCCTGGAGGACCGCCGGCACCGCCGCGTAGACCACGGCCGACGCGATCACCGTCGCCAGGAGCCCGACCAGTCCGACCACGATGAACGCGGTGAACACCGGGCCCAGGTCCCGCGCGGCGGGGTCCTCGTGCTCGGCCAGGTCGAACAGCCGGTCCAGATGGCTCGAAACCACCGCGTACGCCACGGCCGCCGCCGCGACCATCAGGATCAGCGCCCCGCCGTAGAGCGCCGCGCCCACCGCGAAGAGCTGCTTGCCGTAGCGGCCCAGCGTGCCGAACGCGCCGTTGAATATGTCCCCGAGCCGCAACGGACCCAGGGGTATCACCCCCGGCTTGGGCGCCATCCAGCCACCGCCCCAGCCGCCCCACCCGGACGGTCCCTGAGCTCCCCCGTACGGCGTGCCCCCGTAGGCACCGCCGCCCCACCCTGCGTCCTGCGCCACTGCTGCTCCGTCGGTCCGTGCGTCATGTACTGGACGAACCACGGTAGCGCCCCCGGATTCCGGCCATCGAGGCCGTCTGCGGACAGTCGTTGCGTACACTTGTACACATGGGATACGGACTGCTCGCCGCGGCCATCGCCGCGGAGGTGGCGGGGACGACCGCCATGAAGTACAGCGAGGGATTCACCCGGCTGTGGCCCTCACTGATCACCGTCGCCGGCTATCTGCTCGCCTTCTCCCTGCTGGCCCAGACCCTGAAGACCCTGTCCGTGGGCACGGCCTACGCGATCTGGGCGGGCGTCGGCACCGCCGCCGTGGCCGTCATCGGCATGGTCTTCCTGGGCGAATCCGCCAGTGCGGCCAAGCTGGCCGGTGTCCTGCTGGTCATCGCCGGGGTCGTCGTGCTCAACCTGGGGGGAGCGCACTGATGGCACGGCGGTACGACCCCGAGCGGCGCTCCCGGATCATCGACGCGGCGATCCGGGTGGTCGGCGAGCGGGGCATCGCCGGGCTGAGCCACCGCTCCGTCGCCGCCGAGGCCGACGTGCCGCTCGGCTCGACGACGTACCACTTCGCCTCGCTGGACGAACTGCTGACCGCCGCCCTGCGCCGGACCAACGAGAACTTCGCCGCCGTCATGCGCGGGAGCACCGCCCTCGCGGACCCGGACGCCGACCTCGCGGCCGAACTCGCCCGGCTGCTCGGGCGGTACTTCGCCGCCGGGCGCGGCCGGGCGGAGCTGGAGTACGAGCTGTACCTCGCCGCCCTGCGCCGCCCCGCGCTGCGCCCGGTCGCCGCCGAGTGGACCGACGCCACCGCCGCCCTGCTCCAGCCGTGCACCGGCCCGGCGACCGCGCGGGCCCTGGTCGCCCTGATGGACGGCATCTGCCTCCAGGTCCTGCTGACCGGCGGCGAGTACGACGAGGCGTACGCCCGCGAAATGCTGGGCCGGGTGCTGGGACGGGGCGCGGAGCCTCGCCCGGACGGTGAGACCGGTTCGCCCGGGCGGGGGCGGTCCGGTTAGGTTTCTGGTCATGACCGACACGACTTCCACCCGGCCCACCGGCGCCGTCGCCGCCGGCCTCGCCACCATCGCCGGCGACGGCTCCGTCCTCGACACCTGGTTCCCCGCGCCCGAGCTCACCGCCGAGCCGGGCCCCGCCGGAACCGAGCGGCTCGACCCCGACCGGGCCGTCAACCTGCTCGGCGAGGGCGCCGCCAAGGCCATCGGCGTGGACGCCCGCCGCGGGGTCGAGGTCGTCGCCGTGCGCACGGTCATCGCCTCGCTCGACGACAAGCCGCTCGACGCCCACGACGTCTACCTGCGCCTGCACCTGCTCTCGCACCGCCTGGTCCGCCCGCACGGCCAGAACCTGGACGGCATCTTCGGCTTCCTCGCCAACGTCGCCTGGACCTCGCTCGGCCCGGTCGCCGTGGACGACCTGGAGAAGGTCCGGCTCAACGCCCGCGCCGACGGCCTGCACCTCCAGGTGACCTCCGTCGACAAGTTCCCCCGGATGACGGACTACGTGGCGCCCAAGGGCGTACGCATCGCGGACGCCGACCGGGTCCGCCTCGGCGCGCACCTCGCCTCCGGCACCACCGTCATGCACGAGGGCTTCGTCAACTTCAACGCCGGCACGCTCGGCACCTCCATGGTCGAGGGCCGCATCTCCGCCGGTGTCGTCATCGGCGACGGCTCGGACATCGGCGGCGGCGCCTCCACCATGGGCATGCTCTCCGGCGGCGGCAAGGAGCGCATCGTCATCGGCGAGCGCTGCCTGGTCGGCGCGGAGGCCGGGGTCGGCATCGCGCTCGGCGACGAGTGCGTCGTGGAGGCCGGCCTCTACGTCACCGCCGGCACCCGCGTCACCATGCCGGACGGCCAGGTGGTCAAGGCCCGCGAGCTCTCCGGCGCCTCGAACATCCTCTTCCGCCGCAACTCGGTCACCGGAACCGTCGAGGCCCGCCCGAACAACGCGGTCTGGGACGGCCTCAACGACGTCCTGCACAGCAACGACTGAGACCAGAGGTCACGGGACCAGCCGAAAGGCCGAAAGGCCGAACGGTCCTAAACGGCCGCGAGGAGTTCCTCGTACGCCGCACGCAGCCCGTCGGACGCCTCGCGCCCGGCGGGCTGCAGCGGTTCGCGCACCGGACCCGCCGCCAGCAGCGCCTTCGCGGTCACCGTGCCCGGCAGCCCGGACTCCATCATCAGCGAGGTCAGCGCCGCCAGCCGCCCGTTCAGCCGGGCCGCCCCCGCGGTGTCCCCGGCGTCGAAGGCGTCCAGCACCGCCCGCAGCCGCCCCGGCACCACATTGGCGACCGTGCTGACATAGCCCGCCCCGCCCAGCGCGTACAGCGGCAGGTTCAGCTCCTCGCAGCCGGAGTAGTAGGCGAGCCCGCCCGCCGCGATCCCCCGCGTCGCCGCCAGCAGATCGCGCGAACAGTCCTTCACCGCCACGATGCGCGGGTGCTCCGCCAGCCGCAGCAGCGTCTCCGGCTCGATCCGGGTGCCGGTGCGGCCGGGGATGTCGTACAGCATCAGCGGCAGCCCCGCCGCGTCGGCGACCCGGCGGAAGTGCGCCTCCACCGCCGCCTGCGGGGGCCGGCTGTAGTACGGCGTCACCACCAGCAGCCCGTCCGCGCCCGCCTGTTCGGCCCGGCGGGCCAGCTCCAGGGTGTGCAGGGTGTCCGAGGTGCCGACGCCCGCCACCAGCGGCACGTCCGGGCCGACCGCCTCCCGGACCGCACGCAGCAGGTCGGTCTTCTCCGCGTCGGAGGTGGTCGGGGACTCGCCGGTCGTGCCGCTGAGCACCAGCCCGTCGCAGCCGCCCGCGACCAGGGCGGCGGCATGCGCGGCCGCCGCCTCCCGGTCCAGGGCGCCACCGGCGGTGAACGGAGTGATCATGGCGCAGAGGGCGCGGCCGAAGGGGCGCGGGCGCAAGGGTGCGGAAGGCGTCATACCGGCAGTCTCGGACGCCGGTCGATGAAGGTCCACTTAGATTTGCTGCCGCTGACCGTGTAGCGATGCTCAAGGGTTGCCGGGGTCCGGGACCCTCGGGCCGGGGCGCCGGGGGCCTTGCCCGCATTCCGGTCGGCACGCGGCGAAATGCGTCTAGGCTTAGGGCGTGTTCCGGATGTCCCGTCCGCCGCGCCGCAGGCGCCGGGCGGACGGCAAGGCCCGGCGTCACACGTCCTGAGCCGCCCGGCGGCCCCCCACCCCGTACGTTCCGAGGAGACCCCTTGATGTCCGCAGAGCGCCCGACCCTGCCGCCGGTCCGGCTGCACACCGAGGCCGAGCTGGCACGGGACGCGCTTGCCGCGCCGCTGCTCGCCCGCGCCGCACGGCTCGCCCGCTGGGCCGGCCCGGACACCAGGGTCGGGGCCGGCGGCGAACTGGCCGAGGCCCAGCTTCCCGCCGCCGCCGCACACCTGGGCCTCACCCCCGACGAGGACGGCGCGGCGGAGGCCAGCGAGGCGTGGCGGCTCGCCGTCGACACCGGCCTCGTCGACATCGAGGACCCCGCCACCGACACCGGCGACCCGGACGACGGCCTCGACGAGGACGACGAGGAGACCGGCGACGACGCCTCCGGCACCGTCACGGCCGGCGAGAACCTCGCGCTGCTGACCGGCGGTTCACCCGCGGACGTGCTGGCGATCTGGCTGGACGGCCTGGAGGCCGCGTACGCCGACGCCACCGCGCCCGTCTTCGACGACTTCGCGGACCTCGTCGGCGAGGACGGCTCCATCGACTTCGACGCGCTCGACTGGGACCCGGAGGCCGAGGCGGAGTTCCTGGACGGGGTCCTGGGCAACCTCTACCTGCTCACCGTGGGCGAGGGGGCGGACGGGGCGCCCGTGCCGCTGCCCGCGCTCGCCGCGTCGATGATCGTCCCCGACGACATGGGCGAGCCCACCGACGACGTCCTGGAGCAGGTCTCGGACGCGATGATGCGCCTGGACGACCAGTTCCGGGTGCTCGAACCCATCGGCATCGTCGAGTACCACCCGGTGGACGAGGCGCTGCTCGTGGAGGAGGGCGAGGAGACCGTGCCCGCCGCCGACGAGGAGGACGTCACCCGCTACGGCATGGTCCGGCTGACCCCGCTCGGCCTCTACGGCATCCGCGCCCGGATGCTGGAGGCCGGCGTGGACGCCCCGGCCGTCGGCGACCTGGTGGACAAGGGCGCCGACGTGCTCCTCGGCGGCATCGCCCACTACCCCGAGGCCGCCGCCCGCGCCGAGATCGAGGGCTGGCTCGAACGCAGGGGCACGGACGGCGCCGCCGCCGAACTCCTGGACGCCGCACGGGGCACCGACCCGCTGGCCCCGCTGCGCCGGCTCCACTGCCAGCAGGCGCTCGCCCTGGTCGGCGCCGAGGCCGAACCCGCCGTGCGCGACGTCCTGGGCGACGGGGAGCTGGGCGGCCTGGCCCGTGTCTGGCTGGCCGAACGGGGCGCGCAGGACGTCCCCGCCCCCTCCGAGACGATGATCTTCTGGCTCGCCGTCGACACGATCGCCGCCCAGCTGGAGGCCGACGGCGACCTCGACGAACTCCAGGCCCTGGTCGAGGGCCTGTCCGGGCAGCACAGCGGCTTCTTCGAGGAGGCCTGGCGGGTGGACCACCCGGCGACCGCGGAGGTCCTGGAGGCGATGGGGCGGCTGCACAGCGACAAGAAGCAGGCCAAGGACGCCCGCAAGGCCGCCTTCAAGGCCCGCTCGCGCGCCGGCGCCACCGACTGATCAGGCGTAACGCGGCAGGGTGACGGGCGGGCGGCCGGGTGCGGGCCGCCCGCCCGACGTCGATGTTCACCGAAAGGTGCGCCCCGAAGACGTCACCGGTTCAACTGATGTTGGGGAACGGGCGGAACGGTGAGCCCGTCAACAACACACCCCCGCTGCACCAGGAGTACGTGATGGCCTTCACGCGCAGGGAATTCACCACACAGTCCGCCCTCACCGGCGCCGGCATCGCCCTCACCGGAACCGTCGCCGCGCTGGCCACCGCGCCCGGCGCCCTCGCCGCCGGGGGACCCAAGCACGGAAACGGCCACGGCCACGGCCACGACGGACACGGCCACGGGGGCCACGGCCACGGCCACGGACACGGCCACGACCGCGAACCCGGCTACGGACCGCTGCGCCCCGACCCCAAGGGCATACTCGCGCTGCCCGCCGGGTTCTCGTACCGGATCATCACGCACTGCGGCGTCACCAAGCTGGAGAGCGGCGAGTACACGCCCTCCAACCACGACGGCACGGCCGCCTTCGAGGGCCCGCGCGGAGTGACGCTGCTGGTCAACAACCACGAGCTGAGCGGCACGCGGGCCGGCTGGGAGCACCCGGTGCCCCTCACCGAGGGCCTTGTCTACGACCCGGTCGCGGCCGGGGGCTGCACCGTCGTCGAGACCCGCCGCGACGGCCGCACCGCCGAGTGGGTCGGCATCGCCGGCACCTCCACCAACTGCGCGGGCGGCTCCACCCCGTGGGGCACCTGGCTCACCTGCGAGGAGACCGAGGACAAGGCCGGCAAGAAGGGCCTGCTCAAGGACCACGGCTACGTCTTCGAGGTGGACCCGTACGACAAGCGCGCCAACCGCTCGCCGCGCCCCATCAAGGCGTTCGGCCGGTACGCGCACGAGGCGGTCGTCATCGACCCCAAGCAGGGCCACGCCTACCTGACCGAGGACGCCTCCGGCCCCAACGGCCTGCTCTACCGCTGGGTTCCGCCGCACGGCTTCCGGCACGGCCGCGGCAAGCTGCGCACCCTCGCCGACGACGCCGGGGTCCTCCAGGCCTTCAAGTGCTTCGACCGGCACGGCAAGTTCGTCGACGACCTCTCGCGCGCCACCAAAACCGGCACGGTCTACGGCGTGGACTGGGTGGACGTCCCGGACCGCGACGCCCGGTCCGTCTCGGTGCGCAAGCAGTTCGCGGCCGGCGCCGTCACCCGCGCCCGCAAGCTGGAGGGCATGTGGTGGGCGGACGGCGGCGCGTACGTCGTCTCCTCCTTCGCCCGCGGTGAGAGCCCCGAGCAGCACGACGGCCAGGTCTGGTTCTACGACCCGAAGCGCCGCACGCTGACCCTGAAGGTGCTCCTCGGCGTCAACCCCGACCCGTCGAAGGACGGCGCGTTCGACGGCCCGGACAACATCACCGTCTCGCCGTACGGCGGCCTGGTCATCGCCGAGGACGGCGACGGCGTCCAGCACCTCTTCGGGGCGACCGAGAGCGGCCGTACCTACCCGATCGCGCGCAACGACCTGAACATCGGCAGCGAGGAGGAGCCGGAGTTCAGCGAGTTCACCGGGGTCACCTTCTCGCCGGACGGCCGGACGCTGTTCGCCAACATCCAGACGCCGGGAATCATGGTCGCGATCACCGGTCCGTGGAAGCGCCAGCCCAAGCGTTGACGGCAGGGCATGGCGCCGGGAGCCCGCGAGGCGCATACTCGAAGCAATGAAACAGTCAGCCGGCTCCCGGCGCCACCTGCCGTCCAGTCCCTTCAACCGCCCGGCCCAGGCGGCCCCACCGGTCGAGTCATTCGCCCTGGGCGACCGGGTATCGCACGACCAGTTCGGCCTCGGCCGCGTCCTCGCCGTCGAAGGCGACAACGACGCGGTGATCATCGACTTCGCGGGCCGTCAGGGGAGAATCCTGAGCCCGTACTCGAAGCTGACGAAGCTCTGAGGCGCTCGGCCGGGCCGCCCGCCTCCACACGGGCGGCCCTTCGGCATGCCCGCTAGAGGGCCTGGGCGGCGGGCTTGACCATGCCGCGCACGGTCCGCGACTTCACGAAGTCGCCCATGGCGGTCATCTCCCACTCGCCCGAGAACTGCTTGATCAGCTTGGCCATCATCACGCCGGTCTGCGGTTCGGCCCCGGTCAGATCGAAGCGGACCAGCTCCTCGTCGGTGGCCGCGTCCACCAGCCGGCAGTACGCCTTGGCCACCTCGGTGAACTTCTGTCCGGTGAACGAGTTGACCGTGAAGACCAGGCCCGTCGCCTCCGCGGGGATCTGGCCCAGATCGACGACGATCACCTCGTCGTCGCCCTCGCCCTCGCCGGTGAGGTTGTCCCCGGAGTGCTTGATCGCGCCGTTGAGGATCGACAGCTTGCCGAAGTAGCAGCTGTCCAGATGGTTGCGCTGCGGGCCGTACGCGATGACCGACGCGTCCAGGTCGATGTCCTTGCCCCGGTAGGCGGGCTCCCAGCCCAGTCCCATCTTGACCCGCGAGAGCAGCGGCCGGCCGGCCTTGACCAGCGACACGGTCTCGTTCTTCCGCAGGCTGACCCGGCCCTTGTCCAGATTGATCCGGCCCGGAGCGGGCGGCGCCGCCGGCGCGGGGGGAGCGGCCGGGGGCGCGGCCGGCGGGGGCGGGGCGAGGCGCGGGTCCATCGGCGCGGCGGCGGGAGCCGGGGGCGGCGGGGGCGTGGGGGCGGTGACCGGAGCCGGGGCGGCCGGGGCCTCGTCGACCGTCACACCGAAGTCCGTGGCGATGCCCGCCAGCCCGTTCGCATAGCCCTGGCCGACCGCGCGGACCTTCCACGCACCGGCGCGCCGGTAGACCTCCATGACCACGAGGGCGGTCTCGGCGCCCAGCCGGGGCGGGGTGAAGGAGGCCAGCACGCTGCCGTCGTCCGCGTTGCGCACGGTGGCGGTCGGCTCGACGCCCTGGAACGTCTGACCGGCGCTGTCCGGGCTCGCCGTGACGACGATCTTCTCGATGCCGGCCGGAACGGCGGCGGTGTCCACCACGACGGCGTCCGGCGCGCTGCCGTTGCCGGAGCGGTAGCTGACGCCGGGGCCCGAGGGCTGGTTGTAGAAGATGAAGTCGTCGTCGGAGCGCACCTTGCCCCCGGCGGTGAGCAGCAGGCCCGACACGTCGAGCCGCACGGGCGCGGCGACGTCCACCGACACGCGGACGGCGGTGAGCGGAAGATTCGAGCCAGGTGTCATAGCGGTCATGTCCGGGAGAACGAACGACCCGGCTTTGCCGTTCCCTTACCTTCCGGCGGGTTCGCCCGGACGGCGCAAGCCATGGTGCGGTGCGCTCCGGCTCAGTGCGGCCAGAGCGGCGGGTGGGTGCAGAAGTGGCCGCCGAGGTGGGCGTGGTCCGGGTTGCCGGGGTCCAGCTCGCCCTGTTCCGCGAGGAGCTTCGCCGCGTACGGCTCCGAGTCGTCCCGCGGTTCGTAGCCCAGGGCGCGGGCGGAGGACAGGTCCCACCAGAGGCGGGTGTTGTCCGAGGAGCCGTTGACGACGGTGTGGCCCACGTTCTCGGCGGTGAGCGCGGCGTCGAACAGCCGGGCGCCGTCCGCCGGGCTCATCCACACCGACAGCATCCGCACGGAGGTGGGCTCGGGGAAGCAGGAGCCGATGCGCACGGACACCGTCTCCATGCCGTGCCGGTCCCAGTACAGCTGGGCAAGGTCCTCGCCGAACGACTTGGAGAGGCCGTAGAAGGTGTCCGGGCGGTGCGGGGTGTCCACCGGGATCAGCGGGTCGCCCGGCAGCGGGCGCGGGGTGAATCCCACCGCGTGGTTGGAGGAGGCGAACACGATCCGCCGGACGCCGGCCTCGCGCGCGGCCTCGTAGAGGTTGTACGTGCCCTGGATGTTCGCCCGGAGGATCTTGTCGAAGGAGGCTTCCAGCGAGATGCCCGCGAGGTGGATGATCGCATCGACCCCCGCCACGGCCCTGCGCAGTGCCTCCGGGTCGCCGAGGTCGGCGGTGATCGCGTCCGGTTCGCCCTCGATCGGCACCAGGTCGAACAGGCGCAGCGTGTAGCCGTGGGCGGGCAGCAGCTCGCGCATCAGGGTGCCAAGTCCGCCGGCGGCGCCGGTGAGCAGGACGGTGCGGGGCGTTGCGGCGGGCATGCGGGGTCTCCTCTTGGATCAGGTTCACATGCGTGGACAAGGTATGTGGGGGGTCCGGGGGCGTCAAGGGGGGTCGGGTTCCGGCTGTCCGGGGGCGGGTGAAGTTGCCTTGACCGGGTGACGCGGCGGGCCTAGCTTGGGCGTCGTTCATAGATATGGACATCAATCATAAATGCGCACGCATCAGGAGGGGCCTGTGAGCCCAGACCCGCTTGCCGCCCGACTCACCGCCGTCGCCGGGCCGCTCGACACCTTCTACCGGCCGCTCGTCGAACCGCCGGCCAAGGGGCACGGATGAGGACCTCCGCCTTTCTCTACCCCTGGGACGTGATCGGCGACCCCGGCGCGCCCGCCCGCATCGCGGCCCTCGGCGTCCGGCAGGTCACGCTCGCCTCCGCCTACCACTCGACCCGCGCGCTCACCCCGCGCCACCCCGCCCGCCGCGTCGTTACCGCCGAGCACGCCGCCGTGCTGTACCCGCCGGACGAGCGGCGCTGGGCGGGGCGGACCCTGCGCCCCTACCGGCAGACCTGGATCGCCTCGGACGACCCCTTCGCCGAGGCGGCCGACGCGCTGGCCGGGGCCGGGCTCGACGTGCACAGCTGGGTGGTCCTGGCGCACAACTCCCGGCTGGGCGCCGAACACCCCGGCACCTCGGTGGTCAACGCCTACGGCGACCGCTACCCGTGGGCGCCCTGCGTCGCCCGGCCCGAGGTGCGCACCTATCTGGTGGACCTGGCGGCCGAGGCCGCGGTGCGCGACGGGGCCGCCGGCACCGAACTGGAGTCCTGCGGCTGGTACGGCTTCGCCCACCTGCATGCCCACGACAAGGTGGCCGGCGTCGGGCTCGGGGACGCGGCGCAGTACCTGATGTCGCTCTGCTTCTGCACCGTCTGCCGGGCCGGTTACGCCGCCCGGGGACTGGACCCCGGCGAGCTGGGCGCGGCCGTGCGCCGCGCCCTGGAACCGGTCTGGGTCGGGTCCGGGGCGGCGGCGGCCGGCTGGGACGCGGTCGGCGCACTCCTCGGCGCCGACCTCGCGGAGGCCACGCTGCGATGGCGCACCGGGGTCGCGGGGGAGCTCCAGGAGGCGGTGACCGGCGCGGTGCGGGCCGCCGCCGCGCCGGGGTTCCGGGTGCTGCTGCACGCCGACCCCGCCCCGTACCGCTGCGGGGCGAACCCGGGTGTCGACCCCGGCCGCGTCCTGGCGGCGGCGGACGGCGTGGTGCTGCCCTGCACCGGTACGGACGCGGTGCGGGAGGCCGTGCTCGGGCCGTTCGCGGGCGCCCCCGCGGACGCCGTGCTGGCCGCCAACCTCACCGTGGTCCGGGGGATGGGCGGCAGCCCGGACACGCTGGAGCGGGACGCCGCGCACGCCGCGTCGCTCGGCGCGAACCAACTGCGCCTGTACCACGCGGGCCTGGCCTCCGACCCGGACCTGGCGGCGGTCACCGCGGCGCTGTCCCGCCTCGGCTGAACCGGGCCGGTCCGGCGGGAGCCGCGGGTTCCCGCCGGACCGGCCCCGGACACATGCCCCGTACCGGACAACTCCCGTGCGGCGGAGCGGAATCCGTGTACGACACATGTCCGGGTTCCGCGAAGTTCTTTTGTCAGAGGCGTTGACGAAACATTCGCCGCGCCTCTAGCTTCATCGCGTCGTACTCCGTACGTCATATATGAGACGCGATACGCGAGATGTGAGAGCCCGGCACCCATGACCTTTGCGCCCACCCCGATTCCGTCCCGCACCCAGTACGTGCTGGAGGCGGTCAAGCACGCGATCCTCACGGCACAACTGAGGCCGGGACAGGCGCTCGTGGAGACCGAGCTCGCCGCACAGTTCGGGGTCTCCAAGACCCCGGTCCGCGAGGCGCTCAAAACCCTGGCCGGCACCGGCCTCGTCGTCATGAGCCAGTACAAGGGCGCCACCGTGCGGCTCGTGGACGCGGCCATGGCCCGCGAGGTGTACGACGTACGACTCCTGCTCGAACCGGAGGCGCTGCGCCGCTCCATCACCCGCAACGCGTCGCTCGACGCGGCGCAGGAGGCCCTGGAGCGGGCGGACTCGGCGGGCGACAAGGCCGAACGCTCGCTCGCCAACCGGGACTTCCACCGCGCGCTCTACCTGCCCTGCGGCAACCCGCTGCTGGCGCGGATGCTCGACGAGGTCCGCGACCAGGCGGCCCTGGTCTCCACCGTCGCCTGGTCGACCGTCCCGTCCTGGGAGCGGGAGGCGGCCGAGCACCGGGAGATCCTGCGGCTCGCGCTCGCCGACGACGCGGACGCGGCGGCCGGGGCACTGCACGACCACATCGCGTCGTTCGTCCGCCGCGCCTTCCCCGACGACGAAGACGGGGGCGACGCGGCGTGAACCCGCACACAGACGAAAGGCCTGTCCGCATGGACCTCACACCGCTGAAGGCGGCCCTCGCAGACGTCGTGGCGATCCCGGTGACCCCGTTCGCCGGGGACGGGACGATCGACACCACGGCGCACCGCGCCCTGCTGCGGAGACTGCTCGACGGCGGCGTACGCATCGTCACCCCCAACGGCAACACCGGGGAGTTCTACGCGCTCACCCCCGAGGAGCGGCGCACGGTCACCGAACTGACCATCGAGGAGGCCGGCGGCCGCGCCACCGTCCTCGTCGGGGTCGGGCACGACGTGCCGACCGCCGTCGCCGCCGCCGAGCACGCCCGTGACGCCGGCGCCGAGATGGTGATGGTCCACCAGCCCGTCCACCCCTACGTCTCGCAGGACGGCTGGATCGACTACCACCGGGCCATCGCCGAGGCCGTCCCCGGACTCGGGGTCGTCCCCTACATCCGCAACCCGAACCTCCAGGGCGCCGGCCTCGCCGCTCTCGCCGACAGCTGCCCCAACGTCATCGGCGTGAAGTACTCCGTCCCGGACGCCGCCCGCTTCGCCGCCTTCGCCCGCGACGCCGGACTGGAGCGCTTCGTCTGGGTCGCCGGACTCGCCGAGCTGTACGCCCCCTCCTACTTCTCCGCCGGCGCCACCGGCTTCACCTCCGGGCTGGTCAACGTCGCGCCCGGCGTCTCGCTCGCCATGCTGGAGGCGCTGCGGGCCGGCGACCACCCGGCCGCCATGAAGGTCTGGGAGCAGATCCGCCGCTTCGAGGAACTGCGCGCCGACCGCCAGTCAGCCAACAACGTCACCGTCGTCAAGGAGGCGCTGGCCGCCCTCGGACTGTGCGACCGGGCGGTCCGCCCGCCCAGCCGGGTGCTCCCCGAGGAGCGGCGCGCCGAGGTCGCCGACCAGATCGCCGGGTGGTCCATATGACCGGCCGCATCGCCCCCGAGGAGCTGCGCAGCCACCAGTGGTACGGCACCGACGGACTGCGCTCCTTCAGCCACCGCGCCCGCACCCGCCAGCTCGGCTACCTTCCCGAGGAGCACCTGGGCAAGCCGGTCGTCGCGATCCTCAACACCTGGTCCGACATCAACCCCTGCCACGTACACCTGCGCGACCGGGCGCAGGCCGTCAAGCGCGGGGTCTGGCAGGCGGGTGGCTTCCCGCTGGAGTTCCCGGTCTCCACCCTCTCGGAGACGTTCCAGAAGCCGACCCCGATGCTCTACCGCAACATGCTGGCCATGGAGACCGAGGAGCTGCTGCGCTCCTACCCGGTGGACGGCGCGGTGCTGCTCGGCGGCTGCGACAAGTCGACGCCCGCGCTGCTGATGGGCGCCGCCTCCGTGGACCTGCCCACCGTCTTCGTACCGGCGGGGCCGATGCTGCCGGGGCACTGGCGCAACGAGGTCCTGGGCTCCGGCACCGACATGTGGAAGTACTGGGACGACAAGCGCGCCGGACTCATCGGCGACTGCGAGATGGGCGAACTGGAGAACGGCCTCGCCCGCTCGCCCGGCCACTGCATGACCATGGGCACCGCCTCCACCCTCACCGCCGCCGCCGAGGCGCTCGGCGTCACCGTCCCCGGCGCCTCCTCCATCCCCGCCGTCGACTCCGGCCACGACCGGATGGCCGCCGCCTCCGGACTGCGCATCGTCGAACTGGTGTGGCAGCAGCGGAAGCTGTCCCAGATCCTCACCCCCGAGGCGTACGAGGACGCCGTCGCCACCGTCCTCGCGCTCGGCGGCTCCACCAACGCCGTCATCCACCTCATCGCCATGGCCGGCCGCTCCGGGATCAGGCTCACCCTGGACGACTTCGACCGCATCGCCCGTACCGTCCCGGTCCTGGCCGACCTGCGCCCCGGCGGCAGGTACCTGATGGAGGACTTCCACTTCGCCGGCGGGCTCCCCGGCTTCCTCGCCCGGATCACCGACGTCCTCCACCTGGACCGGCCCACCGTCGCCCACGACACCCTGCGCGAACAGCTCGACGGCGCGCTCGTGCACAACGACGACGTCATACGGGAGCGCTCCAACGCGCTCGCCGACGAGGGCGGCGTGGCCGTGCTGCGCGGCAACCTCTGCCCGGACGGCGCCGTCATCAAGCACATCGCCGCCGAACCCCACCTGCTGCGCCACACCGGACCCGCGGTCGTCTTCGACGACTACCGGGAGATGCAGCGCACCATCAACGACCCGGCGCTCGCGCTGACCCCCGACCACGTACTGGTCCTGCGCAACGCCGGCCCCAAGGGCGGCCCCGGCATGCCCGAGTACGGCATGCTGCCGATCCCCGACTACCTGCTGAAGCAGGGCGTACGGGACATGGTCCGGCTCTCCGACGCCCGGATGAGCGGCACCAGCTACGGGGCGTGCGTCCTGCACATCGCGCCCGAGTCCTACGTCGGCGGGCCCCTCGCCCTCGTCCGCACCGGCGACCTCATCACCCTGGACGTCGAGGCGCGGCTGCTCCGCCTGGAGGTGTCCGACGGGGAACTGGCCCGCCGCCGGGCCGAATGGACCCCGCCGCCCGTCCGGTACGAGCGCGGCTACCAGGCGCTCTACCAGGACCAGATCACCCAGGCCGACACCGGCTGCGACTTCGCCTTCCTGGCCCGGCCGGGAGAAGTGCCCGACCCCTACGCCGGCTGACCGGCCCGCCCCCGAGAATTCCCGCGCCCCACGTGTTCGGTATATCGAACGCCATTTGGGAAGCGCTTGCGCACACCCCCGTACAGAGAGATCGGAGACGTGTCATGGCCCAAGCCTCCGCCGCGGCCACACCGCCCAAGGTGCCCCGGCGCCGCTCCGCGAGCCCCCGCCGGCTGCCGTATCTGCTCATCGCCCCCGCGGGGCTGCTGATGCTCGGCTTCATCGCCTACCCGGTGGTCAGCGTCTTCTACTACAGCCTGCAGAACTACAACGTCACCAAACCGTGGCGGAACGGTTTCGCCGGCTTCGACAACTTCGTCCGCATCTTCACCGAGGACGACCAGTTCTGGACGACGCTCGGCTTCAGCGCCAAGTGGGTCTTCGTCCAGGTGGCGCTCCAGCTCACCCTGGGGCTCGCCCTCGCCCTGATCGTCAACCAGACCTTCGTCGGACGCGGCATCTCCCGCGCCATGGTCTTCTCGCCGTGGGCCGTCTCCGGCGTGCTGACCAGCACCATCTGGATTCTGCTCTACAACTCCTCGACCGGCTTCAGCCGCTACCTCGCGGACGCCGGGATCGGCGACTACGGCACCTCGGTCCTCTCCGACACCGGCACCGTCTTCTGGGCCGCCACCGTCTCCGAACTCTGGCGCGGCGTCCCCTTCTTCGCCATCCTCATCCTCGCCGATCTCCAGTCCGTCTCCAAGGAGCTGTACGAGGCGGCCGCCGTGGACGGCGCCGGACGGATGCGGCAGTTCTTCCACATCACCCTGCCCCACCTGCGCGACGCGATCATCCTGTCCACGCTGCTGCGCGGCGTCTGGGAGTTCAACAACGTCGACCTCCTCTACACCCTCACCGGCGGCGGACCGGCCGGCGAGACCACCACCCTGCCGCTCTACGTCGCCAACACAGGCATCGAGGGCCACGACTTCGGCTACGCCTCCGCGCTCACCACCGTCGCCTTCGTGATCCTCCTCTTCTGCTCGATCGTCTATCTGCGCCTGAGCAAGTTCGGAGGCGACCACAAGTGACTGCCGCCCTCGCCGAGAAGAACGGCACCCGCTCCGCACCGCCGGCCGCCCCCCAGGGCCCGCCGCCCGCCGCACCCCGCCGCGGGACCGGCCGGGAACGCGCCTTCGACGACGTACCGCGCTGGCAGATCTACGTACCGCTCGGCATCTACCTCGTCTTCACGCTCGTCCCCTTCTACTGGATGTTCCTCTTCGCCGTCCGGCCCGCCGGCTCCACCTCGCTGGTGCCCTGGCCGATGACCGGGGAGCACTTCTCCAAGGTCTGGAACGAGCGCAGCTTCGCCGTCTTCTTCCAGAACAGCATGATCGTCGGGGTCTGCACCCTGATCGCCACCACCCTCGTGGCCCTGGCCGGCGGCTACGCGCTCGCCCGGTTCGACTTCAGGATCAAGAACGGCTTCATGCTGGCGCTGCTCTGCTCGCAGTTCATCCCCGGCGCGCTGATGCTCGTCCCGCTCTTCGAGATCTTCAAGAACCTCCAGATGATCAACTCCCTGGGGAGCGTGGTCATCGCCGAGACCGTCTTCCAGCTGCCGCTCTCCATCATCCTGATCAGCGGCTTCATCAAGAACGTGCCCCCCTCCCTGGAGGAGGCCGCCTGGGTGGACGGCTGCTCGCGCTTCCGGGCCTTCTGCGCCGTCGTGCTGCCGCTGCTGCGCCCCGGCCTCATCGCCGTCGGCTCCTTCGCCTTCGTGCACAGCTGGAACCACTTCCTGTTCGCGCTGATGTTCCTCAGCGAGCAGGACAAGCAGACGATCCCGGTCGGCCTGAACACCCTGATCGGCGCGGACAGCGTCGACCTGGGCGCGCTCGCCGCGGGCGGGGTGATCGCCGCGGTGCCCGTGGTGATCGTCTTCGCCTTCATCCAGAAGTGGCTGATCACCGGCTTCAGCGCCGGCGCCGTGAAGGGGTGACCCGCATGACCTCGCCGACCCCCACCGCCCCGCCCGTCCCGATCGTCCTCGCCGGAGCCCGCGGCCACGGCCGCTGGCACCTCGCCAATATCCGCCGCCTCCAGCACCGGGGCCTCGTCCGGCTCGCCGGCATCTGCGAACTCACCCCGCTCGACGCCACCGAACTCGACGCCTTCGCGGACGAACCCCCCGAGCAGTCCGCCGACCTCGGCGCCCTCCTGGACTCCACCGGGGCCCGCGCCGCCGTCATCTGCACCCCCATCCAGACCCACACCGCCCTCGCCCTGACCGCCGCCCGGCGCGGCGTCCACCTCCTGCTGGAGAAGCCGCCCGCCGCCACCCGCGCCGACTTCGACCGCATCCTCGCCGGGGTGCGCGAGGCCGGGGTCGCCTGCCAGATCGGCTTCCAGTCCTTCGGCTCCCACGCCGTCCCCGCCATCCGGGAACTCGTCGCATCCGGCGCCATCGGCACCGTCCGGGGGTACGCGGCGGCGGGCGCCTGGGTCCGCGACGACGCCTACTACCGGCGAGCCCCCTGGGCCGGGCGGCGCCGCATCGGGGACACCGACGTCGTCGACGGCGTCCTGACCAACCCGCTCGCCCACGCCGTCGCCACCGCCCTCGAACTCGCCGGCACCACCGCCGCACAGGACATCGCGGACATCACCGCGGAACTCTTCCGCGCCCACGACATCGAGGCCGACGACACCTCCTGCGTCCGCGTCACCCCGGTCTCCGGCCCGCCCGTCACCGCGGCCGTCACCCTCTGCGCGGAACAGGCCGGCGAGCCCTACGTCATCGTCCACGGCGACCGCGGCCGCGTCACCTTCTGGTACAAGCAGGACCGCGTCCTGGTCCAGCGCGCCGGCCACGGCCCCCTGGAAACCGTCCACGGGCGCACCGACCTCCTGGAGAACCTGGTCGCCCACCTGGCCGAGGGCATCCCGCTCCTCGTCCCGCCGGAGCGCACCGCCGCGTTCATGGAGGTCGTCGAGGCCGTACGCACCGCCCCCGAACCGCGCCCGCTGCCGTCCGGCGCCTGGCACACCGTCACCGTGCCCGGCACCGGCGCCACCCGCCGGGTGGTGCGCGGCATCGACGCCCTGGTCGCCTCCGGCGCCGAATCCCTCTCCCTCTTCTCCGAACTCGGCGCCCCCTGGGCCGCGACCACCGAGGTGAGCTCCCCATGACGACCACCGTCCGGCTCAGCTGCGCCGGCCGTACCGTCGGCCGCTACAGTCACCTCCCCGGCACCGCCGGCCGCCCCTACCTGCACCCCGTCACCACCCTCGCCGGGCTCACCGTCACCGAGGAGCGCCCGGCCGACCACCTCCACCACCTGGGCGCGTCGGTCGCCGTCCCGGACGTGGCCGGGCACAACTTCTGGGGCGGACGCACCTTCGTCCGGGGCCAGGGGCCCACCGTCCTCGACAACCACGGCGTCCAGCGCCACCTCGGCTGGAAGCTGTGCGACCCGGACGGCTTCGTGCAGGAGCTGGCCTGGGAGGCCGACGGCACCGAACTGCTGCGCGAGCACCGCACGGTGGCCGCCGCCCCGCTCTCCGCCACCGCCTGGGCGCTGGACCTCTCCTTCTCCCTCACCAACACCGGCGAGCACGACCTGTCGATCGGCAGCCCGGCCACCAACGGCCGCCCCGGCGCCGGTTACGGCGGCTTCTTCTGGCGCGCCCCCAAGGAACCGTCCCCGCCCGCCGTGTTCAGCGACACGGCGGACGGCGAGGAGGCCGTGCACGGCCGGGCCGCCGACTGGCTCGCCCTGTGCGGCGACGGCTGGTCGCTGGTCTTCGCCGGGGCGACCGGGGAGACCCGCCGCGACCCGTGGTTCGTGCGCACCTGCGAGTACCCCGGCGTCGGCTCCTCGCTCGCCGCCACGGAACGGCTGCCCGTGCCCGGCGGCGCCACCGTCGTCCGCCGCGTCGTCACCGTCGTCGCGGACGGCCGGCTCGACCGGGTCGGCGCCGCCGCCCTCGCCCGCCGGGCGGTGACCACATGAGCACGGGACACCCCTGGAGCGCCGACGCCGGGGACGGCACCTACCGCAACCCGGTCCTGAACGCCGACTGGTCCGACCCCGACGTGATCCGCGTCGGCGACGACTTCTACCTCACCGCCTCCAGCTTCGGCCGCGCCCCCGGACTGCCGATCCTGCACTCGCGCGACCTGGTCAACTGGACGCTCACCGGGCACGCCCTGGACCGGCTGGAGCCCGCCGCCGACTTCGCGGCGCCCCGCCACGACTGCGGGGTGTGGGCGCCGTCGCTGCGGCACCACGACGGACGGTTCTGGATCTTCTGGGGCGACCCGGACCACGGCATCCAGCAGATCAGCGCCGAGGACGTCCGGGGCCCGTGGACCGCGCCCCACCTGCTCAAGGCGGGCCGCGGACTGATCGACCCCTGCCCGCTGTGGGACGAGGAGACCGGTGAGGCGTACCTCGTGCACGCCTGGGCCAAGTCCCGCTCCGGGATCAAGAACCGGATCACCGGCCACCGGATGAGCCCCGACGGGCGCGAACTGCTCGACGGGGGCACGGTCCTGATCGACGCCGACCGGCTGCCCGGCTGGTTCACCCTGGAGGGCCCCAAGCTCTACCGGCGCGGCGGCGAGTTCTGGATACTCGCCCCCGCGGGCGGGGTCGCGACGGGCTGGCAGGGAGCCTTCCGCTCCCGCGACTTCCGCGGCCCCTACGAGGAACGCGTCGTCCTCGCCCAGGGCTCCACCGACGTCAACGGCCCGCACCAGGGCGGCTGGGTGACCACCCCGGCCGGCGAGGACTGGTTCCTGCACTTCCAGGAACGCGGGGCGTACGGCAGGGTCGTGCACCTCCAGCCGATGCGCTGGGACGACGACGGCTGGCCGGTCATCGGGGACGACGGCGAACCCGTCGCCGTGCACCGCAAGCCCGCCCTGCCCGCCCAGCCCGCCGAGGCGCCGGCCTGCGACGACAGCTTCCCCGGCGGCCGGTACGGCCGACAGTGGCAGTGGACGGCGAACCCCCGCCCCGGCCGCACGGTGGAGCACGCCGGGGACGGGCTGCTGCTGAGCTGTGTGGCCGCGGAGCCCTCGCACGACCTGCGCACCCTGCCCCACGTACTGGTCCAGCGGCTGCCCGCCGAGACCTTCACCGCCGAGGTGGAGCTGACCCTCGACAACGGGCCGGCCGGGGCGCGGGCCGGAATCGCCGTGCTCGGGGACGCCTACGCCTGGATCGGCCTGGAGCGCACGGCGCGGGGCGGGGCGCGGCTCGTGCACCGCTTCGCCGAGGCCACCGCCACCGAGGAGCGCGACGCCGGGCACGGCAGACCGGCGCCCGCCGGCGCGGCCCGGCTGCGGATCGAGGTCGCGCCCGGCGCCCGCTGCCGCTTCCTCGCCGACACCGGGGACGGGGCAGGGTTCCGGCCCTCCGGACAGGTCTTCGCCGCGACCCCGTGGCGCTGGGTCGGCGCCCTGCTCGGACTGTTCGCCACCGCGCCGTCCGGGGCGGGCCCGGCCCAGGCCGCCCGCTTCACCCGCTTCACCGTCACCGGGTGACCCATGTACCCGCACCGCACGGGCCGGCCCCACCGGCCACCGAAACCCCCCACTCACGCGTACGAACCGAGAACGAGAGAGAAGAGCCGATCATGAACATCTCGAAGACGCAGCGGGGGCGCGCCGCGGCCGCCGTTTCGCTCGCGGCGGTGCTCGCCCTGACCGCGACCGCGTGCGGCGACGACGGCAGCGGCAGCGGCAACGAGGGCAGCGGCAAGGGCGAGATCACCTTCTGGGACAACAACGGCGGGCCGCGCACCGCCGTCTGGAAGGAGATCATCTCGGACTTCGAGAAGAAGAACCCGGACATCAAGGTCAAGTACGTGCCGATCCCGATCGCGGACGTGCAGTCCAAGTACGACACCGCCATCGCGGGCGGCGGGCTGCCGGACGTCGGCGGCGTCGGCACCGCCTACCTGGCCAACATGGTCTCCCAGGAGGCCCTGGAGCCGCTGAACGACCGCATCGAGGGCTCCGCGCTCAACGGCAAGCTCGTCGAGGGCATGGTCGAGAGCGTCAAGGACGCCGCCGGCCGGGGCGACGAGATGTACACCGTGCCGACCTCCGCGAACAACGGCGCGCTCTGGTACCGCACCGACCTGTTCGAGGCGGCCGGCCTGGACGCGCCCAGCACCTGGGCCAAGTTCTACGAGGCGGCCGAGAAGCTCACCGACGCCGAGCACAACAAGTTCGGCTACACCATCCGCGGCGGCGCCGGCTCCATCGCCCAGGCCATCGACGCCGCGTACGGCCAGTCCGGCATCACGGAGTTCTGGAACGGCGACAAGACCACCCTCAACGACCCGAAGAACGTGGCCGCGCTGGAGAAGTACGCCGCGCTCTTCAAGAAGGTCACGCCCTCCGCCGACGTCAACAACGACTTCACCAAGATGGTCGCCCAGTTCGACACCGGCACCATCGGCATGCTGAGCCACAACCTCGGCTCCTACCAGGACCACCTCAAGGCCCTCGGCAAGGACAAGTTCGCCGGCATCCCCAACCCGATCGGCGACAGCGGCACCCGCGTCCAGGTCTCCAACCCGGTCGACGGACTCGGCCTGTTCCGGTCGAGCAAGAACAAGACGGCCGCCTGGAAGTTCATCGAGTTCGCCGCCTCGCACGAGTCGAACAGCAAGTGGAACGAGTCGGCCGGCGCCATCCCCGCCAACACCGAGGCCGCCAAGGACCCGTGGATCAGCGCGGCCGCGCCGACCGAACTGGCCGCCAAGGCCCTCACCGACGGCTCCACCAAGATCGTGCAGCTGCCGTACTACCTGCCCGACTGGAACAACATCAGCAAGGCCGACAACGAGCCCGAGTTCCAGAAGCTGCTGCTCGGCAAGATCACGGCCAAGGACTTCCTGGACAAGATGGCCGACGAGCTGAACGAGGCCCAGAAGGAGTGGCAGGCGCTGGGCAACGGCTGATCCGGCGCCCGCCGGCGCGGGGCCGGCGGCGGGACCGTCGTGCGGACGGCCCGCCCCGCCCCGCCGCTCCTGCCCTCCCGCGCAACGCACCCGAGAGAGAGGCAGTACCCCCGTGTCACTCACCCGCAGGCAGACCGCGGCCGCCCTCGCCGCCCTGCCCCTGGCGCTCGCCGCCACTCCCGCGGCGGCGCACGGCCCCGCCCGCCGCACCCGCACCGTGCACATCGCGGGCGACTCAACGGCCGCCCAGAAGTACGCCGACGCCGCACCCGAGACCGGCTGGGGCATGGCCCTGCCGTTCTTCCTCGGACACGGCCTCACCGTCGCCAACCACGCCATGAACGGCCGCAGTTCCAAGAGCTTCATCGACGAGGGACGGCTCGCCGCCCTGCTGGAGCGGGTCCGCGCGGGCGACCTCCTGCTGATCCAGTTCGGCCACAACGACGAGAAGACGACGGACCCGGCGCGCGGCACCGACCCGTACACCACCTACCAGGACTGTCTGCGGCAGTACATCGCCCGGGCCCGCGCCCGGCACGCCCGGCCCGTCCTGCTCACCCCCGTCGAGCGCCGCAGCTTCGCCGCGGACGGCACGGCGAAGCCCACCCACGGTGAGTATCCGGCCGCCATGCGCGCCCTGGCCGCCGAGGAACGGGTGCCGCTCCTCGACCTGCAGGCCCGCACCCTCGCCCGCTGGCAGGAACTCGGCCCCGAGGGCACCGAGGCGTACTTCAACCACCTGGCGCCCGGCGAGTCCCCGAACTACCCGGACGGCCGCCAGGACAACACCCACTTCCGGCCCGCCGGCGCCATCGAGGTGGCCCGGATGACGGCCCGCGCCCTGCTCGGCGCACGGGTCCTCGCCCCGCACGAACTGCGCCGCCTCGGCGCCCGCATCCCGGAGTCGAGGATCGGCTGGCCGCCGGCCTGACCCCGCGCCCCACCCCGCCCGTCACCCCGACCCTCACCCCCTTCCCTCCTTTCCCACCGGTCCCGCACCAGAACCGAGGATTTGTCATGTCCGCACGCAGAACGCACGCCCGTGCCATCGCCGTCGCGATGGGCTGCGCCTCGCTGGCGCTCGCCCTGAGCGTCCCCGCGCAGGCGTCCTCCGCCCACTCCCACTCCCACTCCCACGGCAAGAAGGGCGCCGAACGCGCCGTGCTCGCCGAGGGCGACGGCTGGGCCTCCGCCGAGGGCTCCACCACCGGCGGCGCCGCCGCCACCCCCGACCACGTCTACACCGTCCGCAACCGCGCCGAACTCATCGCCGCGTTCGAGGACGCCGGTGACGCGCCGAAGATCGTCCGGGTCGCCGGCACGATCCACGGCAACGCCGACGCCGAGGGCAACCCCATCGACTGCGAGGCGTACCAGACGGACGGATACACGCTGGACAAGTACCTCGCCGCCTACGACCCCGCCACCTGGGGCCGCGACGAGGTGCCCGCCGGGCCGATGGAGGACGCCCGGCTGGCCTCCGCCAAGCTTCAGAAGGCCGCCGTCAACGTCTACGTGCCGTCCAACACCACCCTGATCGGCGTCGGCCGGGACGCCGAGATCATCGGCGCCTCGATCCAGATCCAGAACGTCTCCAACGTCATCGTCCGCAACATCGACTTCCAGGACACCTACGACTGCTTCCCGCAGTGGGACCCGACCGACGGCGACACCGGACACTGGAACTCCGAGTACGACAACCTCGTCGTGTACGGCTCCGACCACGTCTGGGTCGACCACAACACCTTCAGCGACGGCGACCGCCCCGACGCCGAGCAGCCCCGCTACTTCGGCGAGCTGTACCAGCAGCACGACGGCCTCTTCGACATCGTCAAGGGCGCCGACCTGGTCACCGTCTCCTGGAACGTCCTCAAGGACCACGACAAGACGATGCTCCTCGGCAACAGCGACAAGGCCGGGGCCACCGACCGGGGCAAGCTCCGCGTCACCCTGCACCACAACCTGTTCAAGGACGTCAACGAGCGCGCGCCCCGCGTCCGCTTCGGCCGGGTCGACTCGTACAACAACCACTTCGTCGCCACGAAGGGCAGCGTCTACGGCTACTCCTACGGCATCGGCGCCGAATCCCAACTCGTCGCGGAGCACAACGCCTTCACCCTGAGCCGCGAGTTCGACAAGGCCAAGATCCTCAAGAAGTGGTCCGAGTCCACGCTGACCGCCGCCGACAACTGGGTCAACGGCCGCCGCACCGACCTGATCGCCGTCCACAACGCCGGCGTGCCGGAGGAGCAGCTCACGCCGGGCGCCGGCTGGACGCCGACCCTGCGCAACCGGATCGACCACCCGCTCCTCGTGCCCCTGGTCGTGGGCCTCGGCGCGGGCTCCGGCCGGCTGCCCGGCGCCTGATCCCGGCCCCGCCCCCGCAAACCCCGCCGGCGCCGCAGCGGCGCCGGCGGGGCCCCTTCTCCGCCCCGCGCACGGAAGTTGGAGCACCCCATGCCCACCCGCCGCACCGCCCTGGCCCTCCTCGCCGGCTCCGCCACCGCCCTCGCCCTCGGCGCCGCCCCCGTCCGGGCCCACGGCCGCCCGTTCGGCCGGCACGGCTCGCCCGACCGCCGCCCCGACCCCTCGTTCCTCTATGTGGACGCGCGCGGCCGGGGCGACCACCGCACCGTCCAGGCCGCCGTGGACGCCGCCACCGGCACCGGCCGCACCCTGGTCATCGCCCCCGGCACCTACCGGGAGACCGTGGACATCCCGGCCGACCGGACCGGGCTCACCCTCATCGGCGCCGGCGACGACCCGCGCGACACCGTCATCGTGTACGACAACGCCAACGGCACCCCGCGCCCCGACGGCTCGGGCACCCACGGCACCAGCGGCTCCGCCACCGTCACCGCCCGGCCCGCCGGACTCACCGCCCGCCGGCTGACCTTCGCCAACGACTGGCTGCGCGCCGACCACCCCGACTGGACCGGCACCCAGGCCGTGGCCGTCAAGGTGACCGGTGACCGCTCGGCGTTCCTCGACTGCCGCTTCCTGGGCCACCAGGACACCCTCTACGCCGACTCCCCGTCCCTCGGCGTCTTCGCCCGGCAGTACTACCGCGACTGTTACGTGGAGGGGGACGTCGACTTCGTCTTCGGCCGCGCCACGGCCGTCCTGGACCGCTGCCACTTCCGCACCCTGGCCCGCCCCGACCTGGCCGCCCCGCCGCACGGCTTCGTCTTCGCGCCCAGCACCGCGGGCGCGAACCCGCACGGCTTCCTGGTCCTGCGCTCCCGCGTCACCAGCACCGCCCCCGCCGGATACTTCAAGCTGGCCCGGCCCTGGGTGCCGTCCTCCGACCCCACCGCCCACCCCATGCTGACCGTCCGCGACAGCCACCTCGGCGCCGGCATCGACACCGACGAGCCCTACGGCACCATGTCGGCCGGCTTCCCCTGGCAGGAACAGCGCTTCGCCGAGTACCGCAACACGGGCCCCGGCGCCCGCGTCACCGTCCCCGCCAACCGCCCCCGGCTCACCCCGGCCGAGGCACGCCTGCACACCCCGGCCGCCTGGCTCGGCGACTGGCGCCCGCAGGGGTGACCGCCGGGGCGACCGACGGGTCAGCCGTCGCGGCGGAAGCGGTCGCCCACCGCGGCCTTCTGCCCCGAGACCCGGACGGCGTGCGCGGTCACGTAGTCGCCGCGCGCGTCCCGGTCGCCCTCGGCGTGGTTGTACTGCCCGGCGAACGTGTGCGTACCGGCCGGGACCTTCCGCCCGGTCCGCAGCGTCCACCGGTAGACCAGATAGCCACCGCTCTCGTTCACCGACACGGCGAAGTCCGTCTCGGGCAGCGAGCGCCAGGAGCCCGTGGTGTTCACCCCGCCGGTCTGCGCGACCCGCAGCTCCACGGTGAGCGCCGACAGCGGCTCGGTGGTCCGCAGCGTCACATTGCTCTGCGCCCAGTACGGGTTGGAGTGCGGGTCGATCACCCCGCCCGTCCACAGCGGCCCGTTCTCCGGCCGCAGCCCGTCGAGCCCGGCCGGGCCCCGCCGCGCCGCCGAAGCAGCGGGGGAGGGGGAGACCGGCTGGCCGGAGGGCGCCGCCGCGACCCGGTCGCCGCGCGCCCCGCCGTCGTCGCCCGCCGAGGTGACCGCGAACGCGCCCGCCGCCAGCACCCCGCACACCGCCGCCGTCGCCCCGGCGACCCGCAGCCACGGACGAACGGCGCGCGGCGGACGCACCCTCCTCGCCGCCGGGCGCTCCCCGGCCGTCCCGCGCTCGACGCGGGCCAGCATCCGGGCCCGGTCGGGGCGGTGGGCCTCGGCGGCCTCCCGCAGCAGCCCGGACAGTTCCTCGTCCCTCACCGCTCTCCTCCGCTGCGCTGCGCCGCGACGGCCACCCGTACCTGAGCGGCGGGCGTCTCGGGCCCCAGCAGCCGCTGCAGTTCCGCGACGGCGCGCGAGGTCTGGCTCTTGACCGTACCCACCGAGATCCCCAGCGCCAGCGAGGTGTCCCGCTCCGACAGGTCGAAGGCGTGCCGCAGCACCACACAGGCGCGCTTGCGGAACGGCAGCCGCCGCAGCGCCTCCCGCACATCCATCACCGCCGGCACGTCCGGCCCCTCGGCCGCCCCGTCGTCCGCGCCGCCGCGCGGCCCCCAGAACAGCGCGATCCGGCGCCGCTCGCGGACCGCGCTGCGGATACGGGTCCTGGCCAGGTTCGCCACCACACCCCGCGCGTACGCCACCGGATGCCCGGCCTCGCGGACCCGGTCCCAGCGGTGCCAGAGCGCGAGCAGCGCGTCCGCCGCCAGATCGTCGGCCGCGTCGGCCTCGCCGGTCAGCAGATGGGCGAGGCGGGCCAGCTCGGCGTAATGGGCCTCGAAGAACGCGTGGAACTCGGCGGCGGCATCGTCGACGGCTGTGCCCACAGCTACCTCGTCCCTCGCGCTCGCCCGCCCGGACCGTCCGGGTACGTCCCCGCCCCCACGTCCCTCGCGGGCGGGGCGGGGCGTGAGCGTACCGCGTTCCGCAAGCGCTTCGACACGGGGGGTGCGCGACGGGGACGGCCGCACGCTCAGCCGGGGGTGATGAACCCCGACTCGTACGCCGCGATGACCGCCTGGGTGCGGTCGCGGGCGCCGGTCTTCGCGAGGACCGCCGCCACATGCGACTTGGCCGTCGCCGAACCCACCGCGAGCCGGTCGGCGATCTCCGCGTTGGTCAGCCCGGCCGCCATCAGCCGCAGCACCTGCGCCTCCCGCTCGGTGAGCCGGGCGGCCCACGGCGGGGCGGGGGTCGGCCGCGCCGGGCCGTAGGAGGCGGCGAGCTGCCGTACGGCGGACGGGAAGAGCAGCGAGTCGCCGCAGGCCACCAGCCGTACCGCCTGCACCAGCTCCTCCGCCGCCACCCGCTTCAGCAGGAAGCCCGCGGCCCCGGCCCGCAGCGCCTCGTACACATAGGCGTCGTGCTCGAAGGTGGTGACGACCACGATGCGCGGCGCCGGGTCGAGACCGGCCAGGATCTGCTCGGTGGCCCGGATGCCGTCCGTCTCGGGCATCCGCACATCCATCAGCACCACGTCGGGCCGCAGCGCCCGCACCACGGACACCGCCTCGGCGCCGGTCGCCGCCTCGCCGACGACCTCCAGGCCGTCCTCCGCGTCCAGGATGGCCCGCAGCGCGGTGCGCACCATCCGTTCGTCGTCGGCCAGGACTATGCGGACCGGGGTGCTCATCGTCGCTCCTTCGCGGGGTGGGGCAGGGGCAGCCGGGCGGACAGCCGCCACACGCCGTCGTCGCGCGGACCGGCCGCGGTGGTGCCGCCGAGCAGCAGGGCGCGCTCGGTGACACCGGTCAGGCCGCGTCCGCCGCCGGGGCGCGTGGCGGGGGCGTACGGGGGCAGCGTGCTGTCCAGGACGATCGTCAGCTCGCGGGGGCCGATGGCGATCCGCAGCCGGGCCGGCGCGCCTGCGGCGCCGTGCCGCAGGGCGTTGCTGAGCCCTTCCTGCACGATCCGGTACGCCTCGGCGGACACCGGCCCCGGCACCGTGCCGGGGTCGCCGTCCGTCTCGTACCCTACGGGCACCCCGCACCGGGCCAGCAGGTCGCCGAGCGCGTCCAGGCCAGGGCCCGCGAGGGCGTCCGGGCCGTCCGCGCCCTGCCGCAACAGGCCGAGGACGGCGTCGAGTTCGCCCACGGTGCGGCGGGTGGTCTCCTCGATCGCGGTGAGCGCCTGCCGGGCGAACTCGGGGTCGCTGTCCAGCACCCGGCGGGCGGCGCCCGCCTGCAGCGTGACGGCGCTCAGCGCGTGGCCGACCGAGTCGTGCAGCTCGCGGGCGAGGCGGTTGCGCACGGCCAGCTCGGCGGCCCGGCGTTCGGCGGCGGCCAGCCGGTCGTCCGGAGTGGGCCCGAGCAGCACCGGGGCCCGGCCGGCCAGCAGCGCCCCGGCCGCCGCCGCACAGCAGGCCAGCGCGACGAGCATGGCCGCCCCGGCCGGGGGAGCGAGGGCCAGCAGCCAGGGCTGGTCCCGGACGGCGTCGAAGTTCCAGTCGTCGGACGCGCGCAGGGCCGGGAACAGCGGCAGCGCCATGACGCACAGGGCGAAGGGGACGAGCGCCAGCGTCATGCCGCTGATGACGCCGCCGAGCCCGACGTGCAGGGTGAACCAGGCCGCCGTACGCACCCGGGCCTGCCGGGAGCGGCCGGGCCCGTCCGCCAGCGGCCGGTCCGGGGCCGGGTCGCACAGGGCGCGCGCGGCGGCCACCGACAGCGGCCGGGCGGTGGGCAGCAGCGCGGTGACGGCGGCCATCGGCAGGGCGTAGCCGAAGGCGGAGAAGGTCGCGGGGAGCGAGGCGAAGGTGTTGGTCTCGGGTGCGTACAGGCCGACGACGACCGTGCCGACCAGGAAGTACGGCATCAGCAGCGCGCCGCCGATGATCAGGTGCAGCCAGCGCAGACGGGCGCGCCGGCCGATGAGCGCCCTCATGCGGGGGCGCCCCGTGTCCCGGCCGCGCGCTCCGTCAGGAAGTACGCGCCCGCGGTCACCATCAGTGTGCCGACGAGCATCTGGACAACGTAGATCAACACCATGGCGGTGGTGGGCTGTTGGCCGAGGTCGTCGTTGCCGGCCAGCGCGCCGACGCTCATCCAGCCGCCCCAGCAGGCCGTCGCCCCCGAGCCGCCCCAGCCCAGCGCGAGCGGCACCCACAGCGGCAGCGCGGACCGGCGGAAGGCGAGGAGCAGCACCCCGGCGACCCCGACCGCCACGAACAGCGCGTAGACCGCTTCGAGGACGTGGAAACCGCTGGTGCGCTCCGCGATCCGGTCCTGGCTCAGCCCCGCCGTCACCCCGCACGCCCACAGCACGTGGAGGAGGCCGGGCACCAGCGCGAGCAGTGAGGCGGCGACCGCCCCGGCCCGCAGCGCGGGGGCGGTGGGGCTGTCCGGCAGGTCGCGCAGGGTGCCCTGCCAGAGGTGGCCCCAGCGGTCGCGGGTGTACAGCGCGAAGAGGGTGCCCAGGGCCAGGCCCTGGACGATGAAGCCGGTGTAGACGACGCCGAAGACCCACTCGTCCAGGAAGGGCCGGCTCGCCCCGCCCCCGCCGGTGGTCTCGCCGCCCAGGGCTCCGACCAGCAGTTGCAGCGGGTAGCCGGCCATGATCGGCAGCAGTAGCCCGGTCGCCGTCCACATCGGCAGCGCGAGCAGCCAGGCGGGCACCCGCGTCCCCCAGGGCCGGGTGAGCAGCAGGGCGAGGACCACGACCGCGCCGTCCATCAGCAGCGTTCCGGCGTTGGCGACGGCCATGGTGGTGGGGTGGTCGAGCAGCACGCTGCCGTCCGGGACGCCGATCCGGCTGCCCGCCACCCAGGCCGCCTTGAGCGCCATGTACGGCAGGCAGGAGGCGATGGCGACGGCGCGCAGCAGGGCGCGCGGGGAGCGGGTGGAGGGTACGGGCGCGGGCGGTGCGGCGGAGGTCTGCGTCATGGCCCCCACGCTGCCGGGCGGCGCGCTCCGGCACGTCCTGCCGGGCGATGATCCGTCTCCGCCGCGCGGCGGAGACGGACCGGCCGGTCGTACCCGGTCAGAGCCTGCGGGTGGCCAGCGTCAGCCGGTCGCGCGCGTCGAACAGGGCGTCCTTGACGAGCTGTTCGTGCGCGGGCGTGAGCCGGGCGACCGGGACGGAGCAGCTGATGGCGTCGCGGGCCGGGGTGCGGTACGGGACGGCGACGCCGAAGCAGCGCAGCCCCAGCGTGTTCTCCTCGCGGTCCACCGCGTACCCCTGCTCGCGGATTCGGTGCAGCTCCTCGATGAGCTTCTCGCGGTCGGTCAGGGTGTGCTCGGTCAGCGCGGGCAGCGTCTCGGGGAGCATCTTGCGGACCTGCTCGTCGCTGTAGGTCGCCAGCAGCGCCTTGCCGAGCGAGGTGGAGTGCGCGGGCAGCCGGCGGCCGACGCGGGTGAAGGGGCGCAGATAGTGCTGGGACTGACGGGTCGCCAGGTAGACCACGTTCGTTCCGTCGAGCCGGGCGAGGTGGATGGTCTCCGTGGTGTCGTCGGAGAGCCGGTCGAGGGTGGGGCGGGCCGCGGCGACCACCTCGTCGCCGTCGATGTAGGAGGTGCCGACCAGCAGGGCCCGTACGCCGATCCCGTACCGCGTGCCCGTGGCGTCCGTCTCCACCCAGCCCAGCTCGACCAGGGTGCGCAGCAGCATGTAGAGGCTGGACTTCGGGTAGCCCACGGCCTCCTGGACCGCGGCGAGCGAGTGCATGCCCGGCCGCCCGGCGAAGTACTCCAGCAGTTCCACCGTCCGTACCGCGGACTTGACCTGTGCCCCACCCGACTCGGGAACCGACATCGCCCTGTGCCCCTTTCAGCCCGCCGACGAAACCCTGCGACTTCTTGCCAACACCGAACGCCCGGAAATAGAGTCGCTTCACATTCACGTTCAGGAACGCTGTTCAGAATACCGAACAGCTTATACCGGACGACTTCTGATGTGCGGCAGTGGAGCGGAAGGAAACACGGTGGCAGCAGCACCAGTCTGGAGCGTCGACCCCCGCAGCGGGAACCCGCGCGAGCAGGTTGCGGCGGAGGCCACAGCCGCGGACGTCGACCGCGCGGTCCGCGCCGCCCACGCGGTACGCGACTCCCTCGCCGACCGTGCCACGCGCGCCGCGTTCCTGCGCACCGCCGCCGAGCACCTGACCGCGGCAGCCGACCGCGTCGTGACGGCCGCCGACGCCGAGACGGCCCTCGGGCCGGCCCGGCTGAACGGCGAACTCGCCCGCACCGCCGCCCAGTTGCGCGCCTTCGCGGAGGTCGTCGAGGAGGGCGCCTACCTCGACATCCACATCGACCACGCGGACGCCACCCGCACCCCGCCGTGGCCCGACCTGCGCCGCTACAAGATCCCGCTCGGCGTCGTCGCCGTTTACGCCGCCAGCAACTTCCCGCTCGCCTTCTCCGTGCCCGGCGGCGACACCGCCAGCGCCCTCGCGGCCGGCTGCCCCGTCGTCGTCAAGGCGCACCCCGACCACCCGGCCACCTCCGAGCTGTGCGCCGCCCTCCTGCGCGAGGCCGCGGCGGAGAGCGGACTGCCCGAGGACGTCGTCACCCTCGTGCACGGCTTCGACGCCGGGGTCGCCCTCGTCCGGCACCCGCTGGTCGCCGCCGCCGGGTTCACCGGCTCGGTACGCGGCGGACGCGCCCTGTTCGACGCGGCCGCCGCCCGGCCCGTCCCGATCCCCTTCCACGGCGAACTCGGCTCCCTCAACCCCGTCGTCGTCACCGGCGCCGCCGCCGCCGAACGCGGCGAGGAGATCGGCGCGGGCCTGGCCGCCTCGATGACCATGGGCGTGGGCCAGTTCTGCACCAAGCCCGGATTCGTCCTGGTGCCCGAGGGGGAGGGCGGCGACCGCCTGCTGAAGTCCCTCACCGACGCGGTCGCCGGCACCGGCGCCGGGGTCCTGCTCGACCACCGGATGCGCGACGCCTTCCTCGCCGGGGTCACCGCGCGGACCGCCCTGCCGGACGTGGCCGCCCCCGTCGCCCCCGGCGCGGGCGACGCGCACACCGTGGCCGCCGGATTCCTGACCGTCCCGGCCCGCCTCCTCACCACCGAGGGCCCGCACGACGCGCTCCTGGAGGAGTGCTTCGGCCCGGTCACCGTCATCGCCCGCTACGCCTGCGACGACGAGATCACCGCCGTCCTGTCCCGGCTCCCCGGCAACCTCACCGCCACCCTCCACATCGCCGACGACGAGTCCCGCGGCGCCGCCGCCGGCCTCCTGGCCGCCCTCACCCCGCTCGCCGGACGCGTCCTCGTCAACGGCTGGCCCACCGGCGTCGCCGTCGCCCCCGCCCAGCACCACGGCGGCCCCTACCCGGCCACCACCTCCACCTCCACCTCGGTCGGCGCCACCGCCATCGAGCGCTGGCTGCGCCCGGTCAGCTACCAGACCACCCCCGACGCCCTCCTCCCGCCGGAGCTGCGCGAGGACAACCCGCTGGGCCTGCCCCGCCGCGTGGACGGACGCCCGGCATGAACCTCCCCGAACTCCCCTTCCCGCTCCGGCCGTACGGCCCCGAGGGCGGCTGGACGTACGAGAACGGCGCGCTCACCGGCCGGGCCGGCGCCCGCCAGGACCGGTTCGTCCCGCCGGGCGGCGACAGCCTGGACCCGGCGAGCGACGCGCCCCGGCTCCTCGGCACCGCCCCGCCCGGCGACTTCCAGCTGATCGCACGGGTGCGCGTCGGCTTCGCCGCCGCCTTCGACGCCGGGGTGCTCTACCTCCACACCGGCGAGCGGGAATGGGCCAAGCTCTGCCTGGAACTGTCCCCGGACCGCCCGACCATCTGCACGGTGGTCACCCGCGGCCACTCGGACGACGTCAACTCCTCCGTCGTGGACGGCGACACCCACTGGCTGCGCCTGAGCCGTACGGGCAGCGCCTTCGCCTTCCACGCCTCGGCCGACGGCGAGCGGTGGACCTTCGTCCGCGTCTTCACCCTCGGCACCGCGGAGCGGGCGGCCACCGCCGCCATCGGCTTCCTCGCCCAGTCACCCACGGGCGAGGGCTGCGAGGTGACCTTCGACCGGATCGCCTTCCGGCCCCGCGGCACGGCCGACCTGCGCGACGGCGGCTGACGTCCGGGAATGGCGCGGGCGCGTCGGGCGTTGGGCGGGGGAGTGGAGCGCGGCTCTGCTCCGCGCCGCGCCGGCCGTCACCGGACAGCGGCCGGCAGTCACCGAAGAGTACGGAGAGAAGAAGAGTCATGCGCGTCGAGATCTGGAGCGACATCGCCTGCCCCTGGTGCTACATCGGCAAGGCACGCTTCGAGAAGGGGCTGGCGGACTTCGCCCACCGCGACGACGTCGAGGTGGTGCACCGGTCCTTCGAACTCGACCCCACCCGCGCCAAGGGCGACACCGAGCAGGTCATCGGCATGCTCGCGCGCAAGTACGGGCGCACCCCCGACGAGGCCCGCGCGATGGAGGCCAACGTCGCGGCCAACGCGCAGGCCGAGGGGCTCGGCTACCGCACCGAGGGCCGCGACCACGGCAACACCTTCGACATCCACCGGCTGCTCCACCTGGCCAAGGCACGGGGCCGCCAGGACGAGCTGCTGACCCTCGCCTACCGGGCCAACTTCGCCGAGGAGCGGTCCGTCTTCGACGACACCGTGCTGCTGGAGCTGGCCGTGGAGGCGGGGCTCGACGCCGACGAGGCGCGTGCCGTGCTCGCGGACCCCGACGCGTACGCCGCCGAGGTGCGCGCCGATGAGGAGGAGGCGTCCGCGCTCGGCGCCAACGCCGTGCCGTTCTTCGTGTTCGACCGGCGCTACGGCATCTCCGGCGGCCAGCCCGCCGAGGTCTTCACCCAGGCCCTGGAGCAGGCGTGGAAGGACCGCCCGGTGACCGCCGCCGGCGACGCGGCGGCCTGCGACGCCGACGGTGCCTGCGAGGTCCCGAGCGCGGCCGGGAACGCCTGACCCGCCCCGGAGACGGCGCGGCCGGGGGCGCTGCGCGGGGGTGCGGTGGCGCCCACGCATAAGCGTTGCTTGGGGTTTTCCGTGAATTCTTGTCAATTGACCCCAGGTCGGGGAGGGCGCAGGCTGAGCGTATGACGACCTCTTCGCTCAGCCGTGCCGTGGCCGCCGAGTTCGCCCCCGAGACCACCTACCTCAACACCTCCACCTGCGGGCTGCTGCCCCGCCGCGCCGTCACCGCCGTGAAGGCCCTCGTCGACGAGAACGCCGGCGGCAGCCGGGACGGCTCCGGCGACGCGGAGGCGGTGGAAGGGGCTCGGGAGGGCTTCGCGCGGATCGCGGGCGTCCCGGCCGACCGGGTCGCCGTGGGCAGCTCGGTCTCCGCCCACGTCGGTCTGGTCGCGGCCTCACTGCCGCCCGGCGCCGAAGTGCTCGCGCCCGAGGGCGAGTTCACCTCGGTCGTCACCCCGTTCGCGGCCCGCGGCGACCTCGCCCTGCGGTACGTGCCGCTGGCGGAGCTGGCCGACGCCGTACGCCCCACCACCGCGCTCGTCGCGTTCTCGTCCGTGCAGTCGGCGGACGGCCGGCGCGCCGACCTGGACGCGGTCCGCGCCGCCGCCTCGGCCCACGGCGCCCGGACCCTGCTGGACGCCACCCAGTCCGCCGGCTGGCTGCCGCTGGACGCCGGGGCCTGGGACTACACGGTCACCGCCGGCTTCAAGTACCTGCTGTGCCCGCGCGGCGCCTCGTTCCTCACCGTCGCCCCGCAGGCGCAGGACAGCCTGGTCCCGGTGCACGCGAGCTGGGCCGCCGCCGCGAAGCCGGGCAGCACCTACGGACCGGTCGCCCGGCTCGCCGACGACGCCCGACGCTTCGACGAGTCGCCCGCCTACCTCTCGTACCACGGCGCGGCCCAGTCCCTCGCCCTGCTCACCGGGATCGGCGTCGAGGCGCTGCACGACCACGCGATCAAGCTCGCCGACCGCTTCCGCACCGGGGTCGCGGAGCTGGGCCACCCCGCCGTGCCGGCCGACACCGTCGTCGTCGCCGTACCCGGACTCGGGGACCGGGCGCCCGGACTCCAGCGGGCCGGGGTGATGGTCGCCGGACGGGCCGGCAATCTGCGCGTGTCCTTCCACCTCTACAACACCGACGACGACGTGGACCGCGCCCTGGACGCACTCGCCGGCTGACCCCGCGCGGGACCGGAGGCCCGGCCGCGTACCGCCGGGTGCCGCCGCGTACCGCCGCCTGCCGCCGCGTCAGGCGGAGTCGCGGCGGACCAGCTCGGTCGGCAGTATCACCGCGGCCGGGTCCTCCCCGCCGATCTGCGCCAGCAGCACCCGGACCATCTCCGAGCTGATCCGGTCCCACGGCTGCCGTATCGTCGTCAGCGCCGGCCGCGAGGCGAGCGCCGCGGGGGAGTCGTCGAAGCCGCCCACCGCGACATCGTCCGGCACGTTGCGCCCGGCCTTCTCCAGCGCGGCGAGCACCCCCTGCGCCATCAGGTCCGAGGCGACGAACACCGCGTCCAGGTCGGGCGCCCGCTCCAGCAGCAGCGCGGCCGCCGCCTCGCCGCCGGCCCGGCTGTAGTCGCCCGGCACGATCAGCGCGTCGTCGGCGGGCAGCCCGCAGTCGGCCAGCATCTCGCGGTAGCCGGCCAGCCGCTCCACGCCGCCCGGCGTGTCCAGCGGGCCGCTGACCGTACCGATGCGGCGGCGCCCCGACTCGTACAGGAACCGCACCATCTCGCGGGCGCCGTCCCGGTCGGCGGCGGCCACATAGCTGACCTTGGAGCCCTGCCCGAGCGGCTTCCCGCAGGCGACCAGGGGGACGCCGGCCTCGTGCAGCTGGGCGGCGACCGGGTCGCCGGAGTGGCTGGAGACCAGCAGCACCCCGTCCACATGGCCGGCGATGTAGCGCATGTTGCGGCGCCGCTCCGCCTCCGTGCCCGCGATCATCAGCAGCAGCGGAATGTCGTGCGCGGCGAGCGCGCTGGTGCAGCCGCGCAGCAGCACATTGAAGTTCGGGTCCTCGAAGAACCGCTCCTGCGGCTCGGTGAGCAGGAACGCCACCGAGTCCGAGCGGCCGGTGATCAGTGAGCGGGCGTGCCGGTTCACGGTGTAGCCCGTTCTGCGGATCGCGGAGTTGACCGCGTCCAGCGCGGCCGGGCTGACGTTGTGGCCACCGTTGAGGACCCGCGAGACCGTGCCGCGCGACACCCCGGCCTCCCGCGCCACGTCATGGATGGTCGGCGGCCGTCGGCGTCCCGATCCGGTCTGTTCTGTGCGGCTCATGGTGCGTGATCTTTCATCAAGTGACGTCCTGACGGGGCCCGTCAGGACTTTACGGCCCCGGAGAGCAGGTCGAGGCTCCAGAACCGCTGGATGACCAGGAACAGGGCGATCAGCGGGACGATCGCCAGCAGCGCCCCGGTGATCACCAGCGTATAGAGCGCCGGGGTGGTGGCCCCCTGCTGGAGCAGCGTGAACAGGCCGAGCGTGACCGGGAACTTCTCGTCGTCGCCGAGCATGATGTACGGCAGCAGGAAGTTGTTCCAGATCGCCACGAACTGGAAGAGGAAGACGGTCACCAGGCCCGGCAGCATCATCGGCAGGGCGATCGTGCGGAAGATCCGCAGCTCGCCGCCGCCGTCCATGCGCCCCGCCTCGATCACGTCACCCGGCACGGCCGCCGCCGCGTAGATCCGGGCGAGGTAGACCCCGTACGGGGAGAGGATCACCGGCAGCATCACCGACAGATAGGAGTCGGTGAGGTCCGCCTCGGCCATCAGCAGGTACTGCGGCACCGCCAGGATCACCGGCGGCATCAGCACCCCGGCGAGCAGGATGTTGAAGACGGTCTCCCGGCCCCGGAACCGGTACACGGCCAGCGCGTACCCGGACACGGCGGAGACGGCCGTGGACAGCAGCGCGCCCACCCCGGCGTACAGGGCCGAGTTGGCCATCCACTTCCAGTACACCCCGTCCCGGTACGCGGACAGGTCGGCGACGTTGTCCGCGAGGCCGGTGCCGGGCAGGAAGGTGAAGGTGGAGAACAGCTCGCCGCCGGACTTGGTCGAGGCGACGACGATCCAGGCGACGGGCAGCAGGCAGTACACGGCGCCCAGCAGCAGCGCCGCGGTCGGCACGAGGGCGAAGCGCCGGCGCGGTCCGGCCGTGCGGCCGGCGGAGAGCGTGGTCACTGGTGTTCCCCCTGCTTCGTACGGGAGTTGGCCGCCCGCAGGAAGCCGAAGGACAGGGCGAGGGTGACGACGGCGATGACGACCGCCTGGGCCGCCGCCGCGTAGATGTCGTTGTTGACGAAGGCGTCCTGGTAGACCTTCATCAGCGGACTCCAGGTGGTGGAGAGCGAGTTGGTGAGCGGCTTGAGCGTCGTCGGCTCGCTGAACACCTGGAGGGTCGCGATGATCGAGAAGAAGAACGTCAGCACCAGCGAGGGCGCCACCATCGGGATCTTGATCCGGAGCGCGATCCGCAGCTGCGAGCAGCCGTCGAGCCGGGCCGCCTCGAAGATCTCGGCGGGGATCGCCCGCAGCGAGGTGTAGATGACGATCATGTTGAAGCCGGTGCCGCCCCAGACCGCGATGTTGGCCAGCGCCAGGTACAGCGGGCCGCCGTCGAGCAGGTCAGGCTGCGGCAGCCTGGCCTTGTCCAGGACGTAGTAGAAGGGGCTGACGTCCGGCAGGTAGAGGAAGCCCCACATCAGGGCGGCCACCACGCCGGGGATCGCGTACGGGAGGAAGATCGCCAGCCGGGAGAAGCCGCGCGCCCGCAGCCGCTCGGTGTCCAGCAGCAGGGCGAAGAGCAGGGCGAGCCCGAGCATCACCGGGACGACGATCGCGCCGTAGCCGAGGATGCGCAGCGCGCCGTGCAGCAGTTCGGAGTCGGACAGGGCCTCGCGGTAGTTGGCGAACCCGGCCCACACCTCCTTGCGGGCGCCCTTGCCCAGACCCAGGCCGCTGACCTCGCTCCGGCGCAGGCTCAGGTAGAGCGCGTAGCCGATGGGCAGGGCGAAGAAGAGCAGGAAGAGCACGGTGGCGGGGATCAGGAAGGCGTACGGGGCGCTCTTGACCCCGTACGCCTTCCGGCGGCGTGCGCGTGTCACTCGGAGACTCCGAAGCCCTGCTTCTTCAGGTCGGCGACGGTGGCCTCCTGCATCTCGGCGAGCGCCGGACCGAAGGGGGCCCGGTCCTTGGCCGCCGCGGCGAAGTTGTCCTTGAACGAGGAGTAGGCCACGTTCACGTTCGGGCCCCAGGCGGCCGGGGCGGTGCCCTTGGCGATCTCGGCGGCGGTGGTGTAGAAGTCCGGCTGGTTGGAGAAGTAGGCCGGCGGCTTCGCGAGCGCGCCGCCGGTCTGGGCGGCGGTGGCGGCGGGGTAGATGCCGCTCTCCTTCACCAGGGCGGCCAGCGCGGCCGGGTCGGTGTTCAGCCACTTGGCGAAGGTGGCCGCGGCCTCCGGGTGCGCGGAGTCGTTGGTGACGGCCGTGGAGGAGCCGCCCCAGCTGCCGGTGGCGTTCTGGCCTGCCTTCCACTGGGGGAGCGGGGCCATGGCCCACTTGCCCGCGGTGTCGGGGGCGGCGGTCGTCAGGGTGCCCGGCGCCCACACGGCGCTGACCCAGGCGATCTGCTTGCCGGTGTTGAGCGCCTTGTTCCAGGCCGGGGTGTACATGGGCTGGTTGTCGATGGCGCCCTCCTCGACCAGCTTCCCCCAGAAGTCGGCGACCTTGCGGGTGGCCGGGTCGTCGATGGCGACCTTCCACGTGTCACCGGAGGGGGTCCACCAGCGGGCGCCCGCCTGCTGGGCCAGACCGGCGAAGAGGCCGGAGTCGTTGGAGGAGAAGGTGGTGAGGTCCTTGTCCGGCGCCTTCTTCTTCAGCGCGCGGGCGGTCTCGGCGAACTCGTCCCAGGTGGCCGGCACGGACAGCCCGTACTTCTCGAACAGGTCCTGGCGGTAGTAGAACATCAGCGGCCCGGAGTCCTGCGGCAGCGCGTACAGGGCGTCGGAGCCGAGCGTGGTCTGCTGCCAGACGCCTGCGGCGAACTCCTTCTCCGCGTCGCCCGCCACCTTCGAGATGTCGGCGAGCACATCGTTGGAGACCAGGGTGGGCAGCGCCTGGTACTCGGCCTGCACCAGGTCGGGGGCCTTGTGCGCCTTCGCGGCGGTGATGATCTTGGTGACCAGGTCGTCGCCGGACGCCTGCTTCTTCACCGTGACCCTGATGCCCGCCTTCTTGCCCTCGCCCTCGTTCCAGATGTCCGCGACCTTGTCCAGGCCGGGCGCCCAGGCCCAGTAGGTGAGCGAGACGGGGCCGGCCGCGGCCCGGCCGCCGCTGCCGTCGTCGTCGGACGAGCCGCAGCCCGTGAGCAGTGCGGTGGCGGCGAGCGAGGCGGCCGCTGACGCCGCGGCGATGCGGTACTTCATGGAGGTCTCCCCTGACGAGAAGCGAGGGTTTCAGCGCCTGTTGTGCGCTGTGATCGTTCACAGTAGAGAAACGAAGCCGACACTTGTCAATGGTTGTTGCTGTGAGGTTATGTTGGCTTTGCGCCGCCGGGAGGGCGTGTGCACGTTCCCAGTTCTGGTCCCAAACGCTCAGGAGACACCCATGCCGCACACCCCTCGCGCCACCGCCCCGAAGGGTCTGCGCCGACTGGCCTTCGGCGGCGACTACAACCCCGAGCAGTGGCCGGAGGAGGTCTGGCACGAGGACATGCGCCTCATGCGGGAGGCCGGGGTCACCATGGTCAGCGTCGGGATCTTCTCCTGGGCCCTGCTGGAACCCGCACCCGGCCGCCACGACTTCGGCTGGCTCGACCGCCTCCTGGACCTGCTGCACGTCAACGGCATCCGCGCGGACCTCGGCACCCCCACCGTCGCCCCGCCCGCCTGGTTCTACCGCGCCCACCCCGACGCCCTGCCGGTCCGCCGGGACGGCGTGCGGTACGCCTTCGGCTCACGCGGCGCGATCTGCCACGGCAACGCCCACTACCGGGCCGCCGCCGCGAACATCACCGAACAGCTCGCCCGCCGCTACGCGAACCACCCGGCCCTGGCCCTGTGGCACGTCCACAACGAGTACGGCGTCCCGGTCGGCGCCTGCTACTGCGACGACTGCGCCGTCCGCTTCCGCCACTGGCTGGCCGGCCGCCACGGCTCCGTCGACGCCGTGAACGAGGCCTGGGGGACCACCTTCTGGGGCCAGCGCTACGGCAGCCTCGACGAGATCGACCCGCCCCGGCTCACCCCGACCGCCTGCAACCCGGCCCAGCAGCTGGACTACGCCCGGTTCGCCGACGCCACCATGCGCGAGAACTTCCGCGCCGAGCGCGACCTGCTGCACCGCCACGCCCCCGGCATCCCGGTCACCACCAACTTCATGACCGCGCTCAGCCAGTGCGAGTCCGTGGACTACTGGGCCTGGGGCCGCGAGGTCGACCTCGTCACCAACGACCACTACCTGATCACCGACGGCCGCCGCACCCACGTCAACCTCGCCATGGCCGCCGACCTCACCCGCTCGGTGGCGGGCGGCGCCCCCTGGCTGCTCCTCGAACACTCCACCGGCGGCGTCAACTGGCAGCCCCGCAACCCCGCCAAGCGCCCCGGCGAGATGGCCCGCAACAGCCTCGCCCATGTGGCCCGCGGCTCCGAGGGGGCGATGTTCTTCCAGTGGCGGCAGTCCCGGCGCGGCGCCGAGAAGTTCCACTCGGCGATGGTCCCGCACGCCGGCACCGACTCCCGGATCTGGCGCGAGGTCTCCCGCCTCGGCGCCGACCTCGGCCTGCTGGACGGCATCCGCACCACCCGCACCGTCGCCGACGCGGCCATGCTCTGGGACTGGCAGTCCTGGTGGGCGCAGTCCCTGGAGTGGCGCCCCAGCCAGGACCACGACGCCCGTGAGCGCGCCGACGCCTTCTACGCCTCCCTCTACGACCGGCACCTCACCGTCGACTTCGCCCACCCCGACGCCGACCTCTCCGGTTACCCCCTGGTCGTCGTCCCGGCCCTCTACCTCGCCACCGAGGAGACCGGCCGCAATCTGCGCCGGTACGTCGAGGGCGGCGGCACCCTGGTCGTCTCGTACTTCTCCGGGATCGTCGACACGAACGACGCCGTGCACCCCGGCCCCTGTCCGGGGGCGCTGCGCGACGTGCTGGGGCTCACGGTCGAGGAGTTCGCGCCGCTCGGCGAGGGCGGGACCGTCCGGCTGATCACCCCCGAGGGCGCCCCCGAGGGCCCCGACCTCACCGGCGACCTCTGGTCCGACGTGGTGATCCCGCGCGGCGCCGAGACCATGTGGTCCTACGCCGACGGCATCCCGGCCGGCCGGCCCGCCGTCACCCGCCACCGCCTCGGCCGGGGCACCGCCTGGTACATCTCCACCCGGCTCACCGGCGAGGCCCTGGACACCGTCCTGGAACGGGCCCGCGAGGACGCCGGGATCGCCCCCCGCACCGGCATCCCGTACGACGTCGAGGTCGTCACCCGCACCGGCGAGGCCGGCACCTACCTGTTCGCCATCAACCACACCGAGGACGCGGCGAAGGTCCCGCTCGACGCCCCCGGCACCGAACTCCTCACCGGCGAACCCGCCACCGGCCACCTCGCCGTCCCGGCGGGCGCCGTCCGCGTGGTCCGGCTCGACGGCTGAGGACGCACCGCCCCACTTCCCCCGCACCCCCGCACACAAGCTGCCGGCGGCGAACTGGTTCTCCCACCGGTAGCCGAAGGGGTCAGGCCAGGGGCGCGCTCTGCCACTTCCACGAGGTGACGCGCTCGCGGCCCGGCAGTTCGGCGCGGCCGGTGGACCAGAGCAGCACGGTCCACCGGTCCGCGTCGTCCGGGGCGCCGGGGAAGAGCCGGGCCAGCGCCCGGTCGCACAGCTCGGCGGGCGGCGCCCAGGCCAGGCCCAGGCCCGAGGCGATGTCGTGCGCGTGCACCAGGGTCTCCACGACGCCCATGGCCGCGAAGCCCTCCGGGTCGGAGACCCCGTACCCGTGGTACGAGCGCAGGGCCGGCGAGGCCGTAGTCACCATCGCGGCCAGCAGCGCGCCGCTCGCCTCCAGGGTCTGCAGCAGCCCCGCCGTGCCCGCCTCCGGGTCTGCGGAGACCGCGTTCCACGGACCGCCCTCGCGCCGGCGGCTCCAGAGGTAGGGCACCTCGTCGTCCAGCGCCGGCGTACGCGGCCCGAGCTGCACGGCGTACGAGAACAGGTCGTCGCTCAGATGCTCCGCGGTCTCGCGGCAGTCCCACGTCAGCGTGCCGGCCGGGACGCTCCAGTCGGCGTCCCCGGCGGCGCCGAGGGTGTCCACGGCCAGCCGGACGGCCTCGGTCACATCGTCCGCGGTGACCGGCAGCCGCCTGCCCAGGAGCGCGGCCCGCTCCGCCGCGCCGAGCTCCACGCAGAACTCGTTGCCCTCCGGGTCGGCCAGCGTCGCCCAGCCGCGCCCGTTCGGTTTGCGGTGGTCGGCGACCAGGGTGGCGCCGAGCGCCAGCAGCCGTTCGACCTCCTCGTCGCGGCTGCGGTCGTCGGGCTGGACGTCCAGGTGGACGCGGTTCTTGGTCTGCTTCCTGTCGGGCACGGTGACGAACAGGAGCGCGGCGCCGGGAGCCTCGACCAGGGCCTCGGGGTCACCGGGGTGGTCCTCGTCGGAGAGCGGCGCGCCGAGCACGGCCGACCAGAACGTCGCCAGGGTGTAGGCGTCGGCGCAGTCGATGGTGATGTGCTGTACATGGGATGTCATGCGGCCACTGTCGCCGCCGGACGCCTTCCGGTCCACCGAGATACGCCGCAGGGGGCGGAACGGCCCGGCCGTTCCACCCCCTGACAAGACCCGTGCGGCGCGGCCTACTTCACCGGGGTGAAGTCGCGCGCCCCGATGAACTCCGGGCGCCGCACCGGCGCGGCGAACGGCTCCTGCGCGGCGTTCTCCACGCTGTTGAACACGATGAACACATTGCTGCGCGGGTACGGGGTGATGTTGTCGCCCGAGCCGTGCATCGCGTTGCAGTCGAACCAGGTCGCCGAACCGGGCCGGCCGGTGAACAGCTTGATGCCGTGCCGGTCGGCCATCTTCGTCAGCGCCTCGTCGGACGGGGTGCCGGCGTCCTGCATCTGGAGCGACTTCTTGTAGTTGTCCTTCGGCGTCTCGCCCGCGCAGCCGAGGAACGACTTGTGCGAACCGGGCATGATCATCAGCCCGCCGTTGGTGTCGTGGTTCTCGGTCAGCGCGATCGACACGGACACGGTCCGCATGTTCGGCAGGCCGTCCTCGGCGTGCCAGGTCTCGAAGTCCGAGTGCCAGTAGAACCCGGAGGCGCCGAAGCCGGGCTTGACGTTGATCCGCGACTGGTGGACGTAGACGTCCGAGCCCAGGATCTGGCGGGCCCGGCCCACCACCCGCTCGTCGGCGACCAGCCGGGCGAAGACCTCGCTGATGCGGTGGACCTCGAAGACCGACCGTACGGACTGCGACTTCGGCTCGATGATCGAGCGCTCGTCGGCGCGGACGGCCGGGTCGGCGATCAGCCGCTCCAGCTCCGCGTAGTAGCCGGCCACCTCGTCCGGGGCGATGAGCTGGTCGACGGTCAGGAAGCCGTCGTGCTCGTAGTCCTGGAGTTCCTTGGCGGTGATCGGGCCCGGCGTGCCCGGCGCGGACCAGATGACCGGGTCCTGGCGCGGGGTGATCATCTCGGCGGCGCCGCGCGAGGGATACAGATCGGTGCGTACGTCGGTGGTCATGGGTTCAGCCCTCCTCGGTCAGCAGGGGATAGACACCGTTCTCGTCGTGCTCCTCCCGTCCGGTGACCGGCGGGTTGAAGACGCAGACGCAGCGGAAGTCCGTCTTGGGTCGCATCGTGTGGCGCTCGTGGCCGTCGAGCAGGTACATCGTGCCCGGCGTGATCCAGTGCTTCTCACCGGTCTCGTCGTTGGTCAGCTCGGCCTCGCCCTCGACGCACAGGACCGCCTCGATGTGGTTCGCGTACCACATCGACGTCTCGGTACCCGCGTACATCGTGGTCTCGTGGAGCGAGAAGCCGACCTTCTCCCGGGCGAGCACGATGCGCTTGCTCTCCCAGGTGCCCGAGGCGGCCTTCACATGCCGGTCGGTGTTCTCGATGTCGGCGAACGATCGGACGATCACAGTGGTGGGGTGCCTTTCTCTCTACGACGGTGGGGTCGTCGGGTGTCGTGCGGTTCAGGCGGTCTCGCGGACGGCGCGGGCCAGCGTGCGCAGCCCCTCGTCCAGCTCCTCGGGGGTGATGGTGAGCGGCGGGAGGAGCTTGACGACCTCGCTCTGCGGGCCGGAGGTCTCAAGCAGCATCCCCAGCTCGAAGGCGCGGGCGCAGACGGCGGTGGCGCGCGCCGGGTCGTCGAACTCCAGGCCCCAGACCAGGCCGCGGCCCCGGAAGCGGGCGCTGTCGTGCTCGCCGCAGATGGCCAGCATCGTCTGCTCCACCTGGTGGCCGCGGGCCAGCGTCTGCTTCTCCATCTGGCCGTCCGCCCAGTAGGCGTCGAGCGCGGCGGCGGCGGTGACGAACGCCGGGTTGTTGCCCCGGAAGGTGCCGTTGTGCTCGCCCGGCTCCCAGACGTCCAGCTCCGGCTTGAACAGGCAGAGCGACATGGGCAGTCCGTAGCCGCTGATGGACTTCGACAGCGTCACGATGTCCGGCGTGATGCCGGCCTCCTCGAAGGAGAAGAAGCCGCCGGTGCGGCCGCAGCCCATCTGGATGTCGTCGACGATCAGCAGCATGTCCTGGCGGTGGCACAGGTCCTGGAGGGCGCGCAGCCACTCGGCGCGGGCCACGTTGATGCCGCCCTCGCCCTGCACGGTCTCCACGATCACGGCGGCCGGGTGGTTCAGCCCGGAGCCCTGGTCCTCCAGGAGCCGCTCGAACCAGAGGAAGTCCGGGACCTGGCCGTCGAAGTAGTTGTCGAACGGCATCGGCGTGCCGTGCACCAGCGGGATGCCGGCGCCGGCCCGCTTGAACGCGTTGCCGGTGACGGCCAGCGAGCCGAGCGACATCCCGTGGAAGGCGTTGGTGAACGAGACGACGGACTCGCGGCCCTTGACCTTGCGGGCCAGCTTCAGTGCCGACTCGACGGCGTTGGTGCCGGTCGGGCCGGGGAACATCACCTTGTACGGCAGGTCGCGCGGGCGCAGCACGACGTTCTGGAAGGTGTCCAGGAAGGCCCGTTTGGCGGTGGTCGCCATGTCGAGGCCGTGTGTGATGCCGTCGCGTTCGATGTAGTCGATCAGCGCGCGTTTGAGCACCGGGTTGTTGTGGCCGTAGTTGAGCGAGCCCGCGCCGGCGAAGAAGTCGAGGTAGGAGTGGCCGTCCTCGTCGGTCAGCCGGGCGCCCTGGGCGCGGTCGAAGACGGCGGGCCAGCCGCGGCAGTAGCTCCGGACCTCGGATTCCAGGGTTTCGAAGACACTGAGGGCAGGCGGGGTGATGGTCACAGCGGGTCTCCTGCGTGAGGTGGTGTGACGGGCGGCGTTGAAGGAAGCTGCGGCGGGCCGGCGGCCCGGCGGGGGAAGCGCGCGCTCAGGCGTGGAACGGGCCGATGCGGTAGAGCACTTCCGGCAGGTGGGTGCCTTCGGGGAACAGGCCGCCGTCGAAGAGCACCTCGCGCTCCAGGGCCACGTCGTGGCGCCGCGCGTAGGAGGTGAACAGGCGGTCCGATGCGGTGTTGTCCGGGGTGACGGTCGTCTCCACCCGGTTCAGGCCCTGCTCGGCGGCGACGCGCGCGGTCAGGGAGTCCAGCAGCTTCGCCGCCAGACCGGTCCCGCGATGGCCGTGGTCGACGGCCACCTGCCACACGACGAGCGTCTCGGGGCGGTCGGGCCGGATGTACCCCGTCACGAAGGCGACCGGGGCGCCGGTCTCGTCACGGGCGACCACGGAGGTCGCCGCGAAGTCACGACACCACAGCAGGTAGCTGTACGAGGAGTTGAGGTCCAGGACCTCGGAGTCGCGGGCAATGCGCCAGATCGCGGCCCCGTCCTCCACTCGTGGCGTGTCGATCGTAAGGAATTCGCTTCGGGCACGGGCAATATCTGCTGGTGCGGCGGTCATGGCAATTGAATTTACCCAGCAAATTTCGAAATTGCATCGACGCAAGGGGTTGGGTGGGGCGGCCCGCTGTGTTATCAGGCGGGTGCGCGCACCGGCGCGAGTTCTCGGCGTTTTCTTCCGATTCCACCCGGATTATTCGGGCAAATCTCCGCCTGTGTGGAGTCGGTCACAAGACCGTAACTCTCTCTCCACAACGGCGCTGAATGGGCTGCGGACACGACCTGAAAACCAGGGTGTTTAGCCTGGGAAGATGCGGGAACAAGAATGCGGGGAGCTGCTCTGGATTAAGCAGCTCCCCGCATTCTTCGACAAGCCCGTGATTTATGCGCTCGGCCAGGTTTCCGAAACGGCCTTCCGGGCAGCCTCCAGATCGACCGGCCGGCCCGCGTCGGCCAGCGCCGACCCCAGGGCCGCGAGCGAGGAGAGCACCGCGCCGCGCGTCGCGTCCACCCCGTAGTGGTTGACCCGGATCATCTCCCCGGACAGCGCGCCCCCGCCCGCGATCAGCGGCAGCGACGGCTCACCCGCCAGCGCCCGCGCCACCAGTCCGGACGCGTCCACACCCGCCGGCGTACGCAGCGTGGTGGCCACCGGAGCCGCGTCCCGCGCCTCGTGCACATACGGCGTCAGCCCGCCGCCCAGCGCCACCGCACCGGCCCGCGTGGCAGCGGCGGCCGCCGCGTGACGGGCCATCACCGCGTCCAGCCCCTCCGCCTCGATCCGCTCCACACACGCCTCCAGGGCCAGCATCTCCAGCTGGGCCGGGGCGTGCGGCAGCGCCTTGCGGCCGCCGTCGATCCACCGCTCCCGCCAGTCCAGCAGCGACAGGTACGAGCGGCGCGGCGCCTGCGGGTTGGCGGCGATCCGCTCCCAGGCCCGCCCGCTCACCGACACCGCCGACACCCCGGCCGGCCCGCCCATCGCCTTCTGCGCCCCGATCACGCACAGGTCCACGCCCCAGGCGTCCGGCAGCAGCGGCTCCGCGCCCACCGACGCGACCGCGTCCAGCATGAACAGCGCCCCGTGCGCCCGGACCACCTCACCGATCTCCGCGACCGGGTTGGTGTTCCCGGTCGCCGCCTCGGCGTGCACCAGCGAGACGAAGTCGATCTCCGGGTGCGCGGCCAGCGCCTCGGCGACCTGCTCGGCGGTGACCGCCGTGTGGAACGGCACCGCCAGGTCGACGACCTCGGCCCCGCAGTCGCGCAGCCAGTTGCCGAAGGTCTGCCCGTAGGGGCCGGTCACCACGTTCAGCGCGGTCGAACCGGGCCGGGCGCCGCCCCGGATGCAGCCCTCCAGCGGCAGCAGCGCCTCGCCCTGCATGATGACGACGTCCTGCTCGGTGGCCAGCAGCCCGGCCACCCGCCGCTCGATGGCCGCGAAATGCGCGGCGGTCAGCGGGGTCAGGTCGAGGAAGGGGTGCGTCACGGCGGTGCTCTCTTCGGGTTCGGATCGGCCGGCGCCGGCCTGCCGGCCGGTCGGGTCATCGAGCCTACCCAGGGGGAGCCGGACGGCCCGGCACAGGGCGTTGCGCCAGCGACGGCCCCTCGTACAGTGCTGTGCATGAGTGATCAGGACGCATCACGGGTGCTGCATGTGAAGGGGCGGGTGCTCGTCGGGCCCGACGACGTCAGGGACGAGCTCTGGGCCGTCGGCGGCCGGGTCACCTTCGAACGGCCGCCCGGCGCGGACGGTGCCGTCACCGTCACCGGCTGGGCCCTGCCCGGACTGGTCGACGCCCACTGCCACGTCGGGCTCGACCACCACGGCGCCGTGGACGCGGCGACCAGCGAGAAGCAGGCGCTCGACGACCGGGAGGCCGGGGCGCTCCTGCTGCGCGACGCCGGATCGCCCGCCGACACCCGGTGGATCGACGACCGCGAGGACCTGCCGAAGATCATCAGGGCCGGCCGCCACATCGCCAGGCCGCGCCGTTACACCCGTAACTACGCCCATGAGGTCGAGCCGGACGAACTCGTCGCCTACGTCGCCCGGGAGGCCCGCCGGGGCGACGGCTGGGTGAAGCTCGTCGGTGACTGGATCGACCGCGAGGTGGGCGACCTGACCGCGCTGTGGCCGCGCGAGGCGGTGGAGGCGGCCATCGCCGAGGCGCACCGGCTGGGCGCCCGCGTCACCGCGCACTGCTTCGCGGAGGACTCGCTGCGCGATCTGGTGGAGGCCGGGATCGACTGCGTCGAGCACGCCACCGGGCTGACCGAGGACACCATCCCGCTCTTCGCGGAGCGCGGGGTCGCGATCGTGCCGACCCTGGTCAACATCGCCACCTTCCCCTCGCTCGCGCAGAGCGGCGAGGCGAAGTTCCCGCGCTGGTCCGCCCATATGCGCCGGCTGCACGAGCGCCGCTACGACACCGTGCGCGCCGCCCACGACGCCGGGGTGCCGGTCTTCGTCGGTACCGACGCGGGCGGGGTGCTCGCGCACGGCCTGGTGGCCGACGAGGTGGCGGAGCTGGTCAAGGCGGGCATCCCGCCGCTGGAGGCGCTCTCCGCGACGACCTGGGGGGCGAGGGCCTGGCTGGGCCGGCCGGGCCTGGAGGAGGGGGCCCCGGCCGACCTCGTGGTGTACGACGAGGACCCCCGTCGCGACGTCCGGGTGCTGGCCGGGCCGCGCCGGGTCGTCCTCAACGGCCGCGTGATCGCCTGACCCACCTGGAGAGGGGGACGGCGGGGCGGCGCCCCGGAAGGGGAGCGCCGCCCGCCGGGAAGCCCTACCGGCCGGCCACCGTCAGCGCCTGGAGGGCCAGATCCAGGGCCTGGAGGAAACGATTGGTCGTCGTCCGGTCCCGGACCGCCAGCCGGAGCCAGCCGTCACCGAGGCCGGGAAACGTATCTCCTCGCCGGGCGGCGAAGCCCAGCATCCGCAGCCGGTCCCGGATCTCGGCCGCCCCGTCGAGCCGCACAAGGACGAACGGGCCCGCGGCCGGCTCCACCACCCGGATCTCGGAGAACTCCCGCAGCCCGGCGACCAGATGGGCCCGGTCCACGACGATCCGGTCCGCCGCGTCGGCGGCCTCCGCCAGCGCGCGCGGCTCCACGCACGCCTCCGCCGCCGCCAGCGCGGGCGAGGACACCGGCCACAGCGGCTGCGCCTCGGCCAGGGTGCGGATCGTCTCCGGGGCGGCGGCCACATAACCGACGCGCAGTCCGGCGAGCCCCCAGGTCTTGGTGAGGCTGCGCAGGACGACGAGCCCGGGGACGTCCGTCCGCCCGCACAGCGCCTCCCGCTCGCCCGGTACGGCGTCCATGAACGCCTCGTCGACCACCAGCGTCCGTCCGGGCCGCGCCAGCCGCTCCAGCACGGACGCGGGATGGAGCACGGACGTCGGATTGGTCGGGTTGCCGACGACGACGAGGTCCGCCTCGTCCGGCACGTCCGCCGGATCGAGCCGGAAGTCGTCCTCGGGGCGCAGCAGCACCCGGCCCACCTCGTGCCCGGCCGCGCGCAGCGCGGCCTCCGGCTCGGTGAACTGAGGGTGCACCACGTACGGCCGCCGGGCGGGCAGCGCACGCGCGATCAGCACGAACGCCTCCGCCGCACCCGCCGTCAGCAGGACCCGCTCGGGCGGGAGTTCATGGCGCGCGGCGACCGCCGCCCGCGCCTCGCGCCCGTCCGGATACGCGGCGAGCGTGCCGAGCGAGCCGGCTATCCGCTCCTTCAGCCAGGCCGGCGGGGTGCCGGCCCGTACGTTGACGGCGAGATCGGTCAGATCCCGGTCCCGTCCGCGTACTTCCGCGTCTCCGTGGTGACGCAGATCGTGCGTGCCCGCGCCTGTCGCGTCGGGACTCTCAGTGGGAGTGTGCATGACCGCCGTGGTGGGGGTGTGGTGTGGGGGTGTGCGCCGTCGCCTGGGTGGACTCCGGCAGGATGACTATGCGCCCCGCACCCGGTTTCACGCAACGGTCCCGACGGGCCTGCGCGCGACCGCGCAGGTTGCCATGGAACGACGGCCGCCCGAAGGGTGCGAAACGCTTTTGGGTACGAGGAGTTGACCGCCGCCGGCCAGGGCCGCCGCCTCGGCCACCGAGGGGGTGCCGAGGGCGGCGAGGGCGGCTCGGGAGGGATGCGGAACGGCGACCCGCGCGAGCACCCGGGCGGGGTGCGTACGCAGCGGAATCCCGAGCCGGGCGGCGGCGGCCACGATGCCCGGCTCACCGCCCTTCGCCTCGACGGTCACCAACTCGGCGACCTCGCACACCGGGAGCCCGGCCTCCCGCAGGACCCCCAGGACGAGCCCGGTCACCTCGTCCCCGGACACGCCTCGGGAGGCGCCGACCCCGACGACGAGCACCCCGCGCCCGGCGGGCCGGCCGAGATGCGCGGACCGGGGTGCATCGGCTAGCAAGAGGCCATGGCGGTGTTCGTCGCGCTCGGCGCGTTCCTGATGACCCTGGCCGGCGGCTGGGTCGCCCAGCGCGTCAGCGACCGCCGCCATCTCGTCCTCGGACTGGCCGGCGGGCTGATGCTCGGCGTGGTCGGCCTGGACCTGCTGCCCGAGGCGATGGAGGCGGCCGGCGGCCTCGTCTTCGGCGTCCCGGCGGCCCTGCTGCTGTTCGTCGGCGGCTTCCTCGTCGCCCACCTGGTGGAGCGGCTGCTCGCGGTGCGCCAGGCGGCGCACGGCGCGGCCGACGAGCGCGTACCGCAGGTCGGGCTGACGGCGGCGGCCGCGATGGTCGGCCACAGCCTGATGGACGGCATCGCGCTCGGCGCCGCGTTCCAGGTCGGCGGCGGCATGGGGGCCGCCGTCGCGCTCGCCGTGATCACCCACGACTTCGCGGACGGCTTCAACACGTACACGCTCACCAGCCTGTACGGCAACGCCCGCCGCAAGGCCCTGACGATGCTGTTCGCGGACGCGGCGGCGCCCGTCGTCGGGGCGGCGACGACCCTGCTGTTCACCCTGCCGGAGGAACTCCTCGGCTGCTATCTCGGCTTCTTCGGCGGCGCGCTCCTCTACCTCGCCGCCGCCGAGATCCTGCCCGAGGCGCACCACGACCACCCGGCCCGCTCCACCCTGCTGTGCACGGTGGCCGGAGTGGGCTTCATCTGGCTGGTGGTGGGCCTCGCGCAGTGACCCCGGCGCCGCCGTCAAGCCCGGCACCGCTCGACGAACCGCAGCGCCGTACCGGGCGACGCGGCCCAGTGGGTATGCAGATAGCTCGCGTGTACGTTGCCCCGGACGAACCCCTCCACGCGCCGTTCCGGCAGGCGCATCCCCCAGGCGGGCTCGTCGCCCGCGCCCGGCTCGATCACGGTCCGGTGGAACTCGTGCCCCCGCATCCGCGCCCCGGCCGGCGCCAGGACGTTGTCCGTGAGCGCCACGGCGTCCCGGTAGCCGAGCGTCAGCCGCTTGGTCATCCGCGCATCGGCGTCGAGCACCCCGCACATCGGCAGCCCGTCCAGCGACCGCGCCAGATACAGCAGCCCGGCGCACTCGGCGGCCACCGGCGCCCCGCTCCGCGCCAGCTCCGCCACGGCCTTGCGCAACGGCTCGTTGGCCGACAGCTCGGGCGCGTACACCTCGGGAAACCCGCCCCCGATCACCACCCCCGCCGTCCCCTCCGGCAGCGCCTCGTCCCGCAACGGATCGAACACCACGACCTCGGCCCCGGCAGCGGCGAGCAACTCGGAGTTCTCCACGTACGAGAACGAGAACGCGGCCCCGCCGGCGACCGCGACCACAGGAGATTTCAGCCCCGCCGGCGTTTGAGGCACGGGGTCCGGGGCGGCGCCCCGGTTACGGGAAGGGGCGGGGAGGGGAACACCCCCCGCAACGGCACCCCCCGCATCCCACACCGCACCCCCCGGCACCGCAGGCGCCGACCGCGCCAGCGCCAACAACCCCTCCAGATCGCACCCCGCGACCACCTGCTCCGCCATCGCCTCGACGGCGGCCACCGCCTCCGCCCGCCGCTCCACCACCGGCACGAGCCCCAGATGCCGCGACGGCACCGAAACCCCCTCCGCCCGCCGCAGAGCGCCCAGCACCGGCACCCCCGACTCCTCCAGCGCCTCCCGCAACAGCGCCTCGTGCCGGTCGGAGCCCACCTTGTTCAGGATCACCCCGCCGATCCGCACCCCGGTGTCCCAGGACGCGAACCCGTGCACCAGCGCCGCCACCGACCGCGACTGCGACGACGCGTCCACCACCAGCACCACCGGCGCCCGCAGCAGCTTCGCCACATGCGCGGTCGACGCCAGCTCGCCGAGCCCGGACGCACCGTCGTACAGGCCCATCACGCCCTCGACGACCGCAAGCCCGCACCCCCGCGCCCCGTGCGCGAACAGCGGGGCGATCAGCTCCGGCCCGCACATGTACGCGTCGAGGTTGCGGCCCGGCCGCCCGGTGGCCAGCGTGTGGAAACCGGGGTCGATGTAGTCGGGGCCCACCTTGTGCCCGGAGACGGCCAGCCCTCGCGCGGCGAACGCGGCCATCAGGCCCGTCGCGACGGTGGTCTTGCCGCTCCCGGACGCGGGCGCGGCCACGACCAGACGGGGGACGTTCACCACTCGATGCCCCTCTGGCCCTTCTGCCCGGCGTCCATCGGGTGCTTGACCTTCGACATGTCCGTCACCAGGTCCGCCGCGTCCAGCAGCGCGGCGGGCGCGTTGCGGCCGGTGATGACGACGTGCTGGGTGCCGGGCCGGGCGCGCAGCACCTCGACCACCTCGTCGGTGTCGATCCAGCCCCAGTGCAGGGGATAGGCGAACTCGTCCAGCACGTACAGCCGGTACGTCTCGGCGGCCAGATCGCGCTTGACCTGCTCCCAGCCCTCACGGGCCTTCGCCTCGTTGTCCACGTTGTCGCCGTGCAGGCCGCGCTGGACCCACGACCAGCCCTCGCCCATCTTGTGCCAGGCGACGGACCCGCCCTCGCCGCTCGCGCCGAGCACCTTGAGCGCGTTCTCCTCGCCGACCTTCCACTTCGCGGACTTCACGAACTGGAACACCCCGATCGGCCAGCCCTGGTTCCAGGCGCGCAGCGCGAGCCCGAAGGCCGCCGTCGACTTCCCCTTGCCGACACCGGTGTGCACCATCAGCAGCGGGCGGTTGCGCCGCTGCCGGGTGGTCAGTCCGTCGTCCGGCACGCTCACCGGCTGTCCCTGCGGCATTACGCGGCCCTCCTGTCGCCGTTCCCGGAGCGGCCCCCGCCCCGGACGTCCCTGACCAGCCCGGCGATCGACTCGGCGCGCAGCTCGTCGAGCGTGACGGCGGTGCCGCCCAGGTCGCCCGCGAGCGCCGCCGCGAGCCCCAGCCGCACCGGCCCCGCCTCGCAGTCCACGACGACCGACGCGACGCCATCGGCGGCGTGCAGCCGGGCCGCCCGCGCGGCCAGCTCCACCGGCTGCGGCCCGCCGGTCGCCCGCCCGTCCGTCACCACGACCAGCAGCGCCCGCCGGGACGGATCGCGCAGCCGCTCCACCCGCAGCACGTCGTGCGCCTTCAGCAGCCCGGCGGCCACCGGGGTGCGCCCCCCGGTCGGCAGCGACTCCAGGCGGGCCGCCGCCGCGTCCACCGACGACGTCGGCGGCAGCGCAAGATCGGCGTCCCGGCCCCGGAAGGTGACCAGCCCGACCTTGTCGCGCCGCTGATAGGCGTCCAGCAGCAGGGACAGCACCGCGCCCTTGACGGCGCCCATGCGCTGCCGGGCCGCCATCGACCCGGACGCGTCCACGACGAACAGCACGAGATTGCCCTCGCGGCCCTCCCGCGTCGCTTGCCGCAGATCGTCCCGCCGCACCACCAGGCCCCGCCCGGACCGGCCGCGCGCCCGCTGGTGCGGGGCGGCGGCCTGAACCGTCGCGGCCAGATGCAGCCGGGTCAGCGCCCCCTCGGGCCGCCGCGCGCCGGTCGTCCGGCCGTGCTCGGTGCGCGCACGGGAGCGCCGCCCCGCCGCCCCCTCGCCGAGACCGGGCACGCTCAGCATCTTCGTACGGAACGGCTCACCGGCCCGTACGGGACGCTGCTCACCGCCCTGGCCCGGCACCGGCGCGCCGGACTCCGGCCGCTCGGGCGTGTCGTCCGCCCCGCCCTCGGGCCGCGGCGGCGTGTCGGGCCCGTCGCCCTGCGGCGGCAGACCTCCGCCACCGCCGTCCCCGCCGCCGTCACCGGGCCCGTCCGGCTCCGGCTCGTCGTCCCCGCCGCCGTTGCGCTCCAGCGTGTCGTCCAGCTTGTCCTCGTCGAGCCCCGGCGCGTCGAACGGGTTGCGCCGGCGCCGGTGGGGGAGCGCGAGCAGCGCCGCCTGCCGGACGTCCTCGGCGCGTACGTCGGTACGCCCCGCCCACGCGGCCAGTGCGGTGGCGGTCCGGGCCATCACGATGTCCGCGCGCATCCCGTCCACCTCGAACGCCGCGCAGGTCGCCGCGATCTGACGCAGCGCCCCGTCACCGAGCACCACCTCGGGCAGCAGCGCCCGCGCGGCCGTGATCCGGTCCCGCAGCTCCGCCTCCTCGCCGGCCCAGCGCGCGGCGAAGGCGGCCGGGTCGTCCTCGTAGGCGAGCCGCCGCCGCACCACCTCCACCCGCTCGTCGGTCTCCCGCGACGCGGCCACCTCGACGGTCAGCCCGAACCGGTCCAGCAACTGCGGCCGCAGCTCACCCTCCTCCGGGTTCATCGTCCCCACGAGCAGGAACCGCGCGGCGTGCCGCACGGAGACGCCCTCGCGCTCCACGTACGAGGCGCCCATGGCCGCCGCGTCCAGCAGCAGGTCGACCAAGTGGTCGTGGAGGAGGTTGACCTCGTCCACGTACAGGATTCCGCGGTGCGCGTCCGCGAGCAGCCCCGGCTCGAACGCCTTCACGCCCTCGGAGAGGGCCCGTTCGATGTCGAGCGCCCCGACGAGCCGGTCCTCCGACGCGCCGACCGGCAGCTCCACGGTCCGCGCCGGCCGCGACACGCCGGCGGCGCCCTCGTGCGGCCCGTCCGGACACGCCGGGTCGGGCGCGGCCGGGTCGCACGAGAACCGGCACCCCGGCACGACCGGGACCTCCGGCATCAGCGCGGCCAGCGCGCGTACGGCGGTGCTCTTGGCGGTGCCCTTCTCGCCCCGTACCAGGACTCCGCCCACGGCCGGACTCACCGCGTTCAGCAGCAGTCCGAGCCGCAGGTCGTCCTGGCCGACGAGAGCGGTGAAGGGGTAAGGCGTACTCACATGACCTCCTTGACGGGGGTTGCGGGCGCTCCCGGCGGGATGAACGGCAGGCCGGGTGGGGCGCCCGATTCGATGAGCCGCCACAGCGCGTCCGTGTCCGCGTGTTCCTCGATCAGGTCGCCGAGGCGGTCGAGCTGCTCCTCGCGCAGCGCGGCGAAGCAGGTGTCGGGGGCGGGCACGAAGCGGCGGCCCGCGATCCGGGCCACCTCGGCCAGGAACCGGCGGCGGAACGCGTCGCTCTCCAGCGAGCCGTGCCAGTGCGTCCCCCACACCGCGCCCGAACGGCAGCCGTCCAGCGGCACGCCCCGGCCGTCCGTCAGGAAGGGCTCCCCGCCGGACACTTCGGCGACGCCGTGGTGGATCTCGTAGCCCTCGACGGGCGCGCCGAGCGCCTCGCCGGACGGCCGGGCGAGGGTCTTCTCGCGGTCGAAGCGCACCCGCACCGGCAGCAGCCCGAGCGCGTCGACCCGGCCGGCCCGCGACTCGACCTCGTCCTCGATGTGCTCGCCGAGGATCTGGTAGCCGCCGCAGACCCCGAGTACCGGACGGCCCTCGGCCGCGCGCCGCGCCAGCGCGCCGGCGAGCCCGCGTTCGCGCAGCCAGGCGAGCGCCTTCACGGTGCCCCGGGTGCCGGGCACGACGACGAGATCGGCGTCGGCCAGCTCCTCCGCCCGGTCGACGAACCGCACGACGACGCCGGGTTCGGCGGCCAGCGCGTCCACATCGGTGAAGTTGGACATCAGCGGCAGCGCGCACACGGCGACGCGCAGGACGTCCTCGCCGTGCGGCGGGGCGACCACCGACTCCCGCACCGCACCGCGCAGCGACACCCGCAGGCCGTCCTCCTCGTCGATGCCCAGCCCGTGCGCGAAGGGCAGCACCCCGTAGGAGGGGCGGCCCGTCAGCCCGTACAGCATGTCGAGCCCCGGTTCGAGGAGCGAGACGTCGCCGCGGAACTTGTTGACCAGATAGCCGGCGATCAGCTCCTGGTCCTCGGGCGCGAGCAGCGCCGTCGTGCCGAAGAACGAGGCGAAGACGCCGCCCCGGTCGATGTCCCCGACGACCACGACGGGGAACCGCGCGGCGCGGGCGATGCCCATGTTCACGATGTCCGTGCGGCGCAGATTGATCTCGGCCGGCGACCCGGCGCCCTCGCAGATCACCGCGTCGTACGTGCTCCGCAGCTCCGCCAGGCAGTCCGTGACGGTGGACAGCAGCTGCTCCTGCCGCCCGCCGTGGTAGCCGCGGGCGCTCATCTCGCCGACCGGCCGCCCCATCAGGACGACCTGGCTGGAGCGGTCGCCGCCGGGCTTGAGCAGCACCGGGTTCATCAGGGCGGTCGGCTCGACGCGGGCGGCCTGCGCCTGCATCGCCTGGGCGCGGCCGATCTCGGCGCCTTCGCGGGTGACGAAGGAGTTCAGCGACATGTTCTGCGCCTTGAACGGGGCGACCTTCACCCCCCGGCGCACCAGCCAGCGGCAGATGCCCGCGGTGACGACGCTCTTGCCCGCGTCCGATGTGGTCCCGGCGACCAGCAGTCCGCCGCTCATACGGTCCTCCGTCCGGAAAGGTGTGCCCGGCCGCGTCCCCTGCCCGCGATCCGGCGCGCGGCCGCCGCCGCGCCCAGCCGGGCCGCGACGCCGACGCCGAGGGCGAGCACGCCCACCCGGCGCGACAGCCGCACGGCCCGCTCGATGTCGGCGGTCTCCACCGCCCGGCCCGCGGCCCCGTTGAGCACCGGCCGGTGCTCGACACGGCCGCCGTACGCGAGGGTGCCGCCCAGCCGTACGCCGAGCGCCCCGGCGAACGCGGCCTCCACCGGCCCCGCGTTGGGGCTGGGGTGCTTCGCGGCATCCGCCCGCCAGGCCCGTACCGCCTGCCGGGGCCGGTCGCCCGCGGCCGCGGCGAGCAGGGCGGTGAGCCGGGCGCCCGGCCAGCCGGCGACGTCGTCGAGCCGGGCCGAGGCCCAGCCGTAGCGCAGGTGGCGGGGCGACTTGTGGCCGACCATCGCGTCCAGCGTGTTGGCGGCGCGGAAGCCGACGAGCCCGGGGACCCCGGCCAGGGCGCCCCAGACCAGGGCGCCGACCACGGCGTCCGAGGTGTTCTCGGCGACGGACTCGACGACGGCGCGGGCGATGCCCGCGGCGTCCAGGGACTGCGGATCGCGGCCGCACAGGTGCGGCAGCCGCTCCCGCGCCCCCTCGACGTCCCCGGCGGCGAGGGCGTCGCCGATGGCCCGCGCCTCGCGCCCCAGCGACGTGCCGCCGACGACGGACCAGGTGGCGGCGGCGGTCAGGGCGACGGAGGCGGCGGGACGGCGGCGCAGGGCGCGGGCGGCCAGCGCGGCACCCCCGGCCGCGCCGCCGGCGCAGATCAGGGTGTGCAGGGCGCCCCAGCCCCGGTGGTCGCGCCAGAGCCGGTGCTCGACGGCTGCGGCGGCCCGCCCGAAGGCGGCCACCGGGTGCCCTCTGCGGGGGTCACCGAGCAGCAGGTCGCCGATCAGCCCGGCCGTGGCGCCGTACGCGAAGACGCGATCGGCACGCACCGCTCAGCCGGCCGTCGCGCCTCGGCGGAACCTCGTACAGAAAGCCGCCGCCGGGGGCAGCGGGGAAACGGTCGCACGGCAGCCGGGCATGGCGATATGTCCTCACTCAGGGTCCGCGCCCTGGTTCGACGTGACGGCGACGAGAGTCTCCTGGCTCCCGGATCGGCGGTTCCCCCGGTCTTCCAGCCCGCTCGCGAGGGCCGTGACGCGCGGTGGGGGACCGCTCCCCGGTGACAGTGGCGGGACCGCGCCGGATTCGCACCGGCTTCCTCTGCTGTCGCCGTAATGGCTCCGGCAGTCCACCACGCGCCGCGAATGCCCGTCAACTCGCCGTTGACCTGCGGTGGCGGGGTGTGGCAGGACGCACATCGGGCCGGACGCACATCGGGCCGGGCGCGCACGAGGCGCGTCCGGCCCGAGGGCGGTGCGGTGCGTCAGGCGACGATCAGATAGATGCCGTACGCGACCGCCGCCACGCACAGCCCGAAGCAGACGTACGCCCCGGCGCGGGCCAGCAGGACCGGCGTGCCCGCCGTACCGCCCTGCGCGGCCGGGTCCGGCTGCTTGGAGAGGCCGACGATGCCGAGGGTGAAGAGGCCCACCAGGGCGACGGTGGTGACGAGGGAGACGCCGAAGACGGTGCCCAGGGCTGCCCAGTCGATGTTCATACGGGGTGTCCTTTACCGGAGTGCCGGGTCGCTCAGACCGTGGCGGGTCGGGCCGGATCGGCGGTGACGGGCGCCGGGGGCGCCGGGATGGTGGCGGAGAGGTCGTGGGCCTGGGCCGCCGCGGTGGGCGGCGGGCTGACGGCCGCGATGGCCTGGGTGACCACACCGGCGGGCTCGGCCGGGAGCGTGTCCTCCGCGACGGGCGCGACGTCGCCGTGGCCGACCGGCTTGCGGCGCGAGATCAGCCAGATCGCGCCCGAGCCGCCGACCAGCAGCGCCGCGACGACCACGACGCCCCAGGTGCCCTGCTTGGTGAGGAACTCGGCGCCCGCGCCGACCAGACCCGCCGCCGGCAGGGTCAGACCCCAGGCGACGAACATCCGGGTGGCGGTGGACCAGCGGACCACACCCCCGGCCCGGCCCAGGCCCGCGCCCATCACGGCACCGGAGCAGGACTGGGTGGTGGAGAGGGAGAAGCCGAGGTGCGAGGAGGCCAGGATGACGGTCGCCGCGCTGGTCTGGGCGGCGAAGCCCTGCGGGGGCTTCAGGTCGGTCAGGCCGCTGCCCATGGTGCGGATGATGCGCCAGCCGCCCAGGTAGGTGCCGAGCGCGATGGCCAGGCCGGCGCTGACGATGACCCAGACCGGCGGGTTGGAGCCGGGGGAGAGGACGCCGCCGGTGACCAGGGCGAGCGTGATGATGCCCATCGTCTTCTGCGCGTCGTTGGTGCCGTGCGCCAGCGAGACCAGCCCGGCCGAGGCGATCTGCCCGGCCCGGTAGCCCTTGGCGGTGGCCTTCTCCTGGGCGTCGTTCCGGATCTTCCCGCCGATGCGGTACGTGAGCCGGGTGGCCAGGAGCGCGGCCACACCGGCCACGAGCGGGGCGGCGACGGCGGGCAGCAGCACCTTGGTGACGACGGTGCCGCCGTTGACCGACGACCAGCCGGCGGACATCACCGCGGCGCCGATGAGGCCGCCGAACAGTGCGTGGGAGGAGCTGGACGGGAGGCCGACCAGCCAGGTCAGAAGATTCCACAGGATGGCGCCGACGAGCGCCGCGAAGATGACCTCGGTTCTGAGGCCGTCCTCATTGACGATCCCGCCGGAGATCGTCTTGGCGACCTCCACCGACAGGAACGCGCCGACCAGATTGAGAACGGCGGACATCGCGACCGCCGTCTTGGGTTTGAGTGCGCCGGTCGAGATGGTCGTGGCCATCGCGTTGGCGGTGTCGTGGAAACCGTTCGTGAAATCGAACACTAGAGCTGTCACGATCACTATCGCGAGCAGCAGCGTGATGTGTTCCATTTACCCAGGCAATCGTTCGACGTCATTGGCAGGTGGAACGTAGGCAACTTGAGTGAACGGAAGATGAACTGAGCAGGGCGCTGTGGTGATCCCGGCCGGGATCACCGGACCGGGACGGGAAAGGATCTTCGAATGAGCGGCGGGCAGGACGAGGCGATCGCCCGGGGCTGGGCGGCGGTCGTCGCCGCGGCCCGCCGGACGGCGGCCGAGGGACTGGTCGTCGGAACCTCCGGAAACGTCTCCCTGCGGATCGGCGACACCGTGCTCGTCACCCCCAGCGGAGTGCCCTACGACCGACTCCGCCCCGAGGACCTGACCGGCGTCGATCCGGAAGGCAACCAGATCCTCGGAAAACTGGCCCCCACCAGCGAACTCCCCCTCCACCTCGCCATCTACCGGAACACCGAAGCGAGCGCCGTCGTACACACCCACGCGGTGCACGCCACCGCCGTCTCCACCCTGGTCACGGAGGTCCCCCCGATCCACTACGCCGCCGCCCTGCTCGGCGGCACCGTCCGGGTCGCCCCCTACGCCCGCTACGGCACCCCCGAACTCGCCCGGAACATGCTCACCGCCCTGCGCGACCGCACCGGCTGCCTGCTCGCCAACCACGGCACCGTCACCCACGGCGCCACCCTCGACCAGGCGTACGAGCGCACCGCCCAGCTCGAATGGCTCTGCCGGGTCTGGCTCACCGCGAACTCCCTGCCCGGCCGCACTCCCACCCTGCTCACCCCGGACCAGCTGAACGCCGCGGCACAGGCCCTCAAGGGCTACGGACAGCGCTGAGGCGGCCCGCGCACCCGGCCCCGGAGGTGAACCGGCCCCGGCGGCACGGAGAGCGGCACGGAAACGGGTACGACCCGCCGCCGTACGGCCCTGCCCGCTGGCATCGGGCCGCCCCGACCCCGACACTGGGGGTGTGCGCCCGGTTACAGCGACGGCAGCGGCCGTCACCACACTCATCGGCGCCGGCGCGGCAGCCGTCGCGGCCGGCCGGATCGCCGGCGACGTCGCGCTGAAGACGCCGCCCGGACGCCCGCTCCCCGCCGACCCCGAACTCACCGTCCACGCCACGGCCGCCGGACAGATCACCCTGACCCGGTCCCTCACCTCGCTGCGCCCCGGCACCTACGGGCTGGCGGGCAAGGACGTCCACGCCGTCATCGGCCCCGTGCTCGACCGGGCCCACCAAGCGGCCGACACCGTCGTACGACGGCTGGAACGCGTCGGTCAGGGCATCCTGGCCCCCGGCGACAAGGTCCGCATGACACCCCAGGTGCACAGCGGCGACCCCGGCAGCGCCCTCGGCCTCGACTTCCGCGAGGCGGAGATCCCCGGCGAACTCGGCGCGCTGCCCGCCTGGCTCGTCCCCGCACCCCGCGCCACCTGGGTCATCACCGTCCACGGCATCGGCACCACCCGCGAGCACCCCCTGAACCTCCTGGGCTTCCTGCACGGCCAGCAGCTCCCCGTGCTCGACATCGCCCACCGGGGCGATCCCGGCGCCCCCCGCTCCCCGGACGGGCTCGGCCACCTCGGCGAGTCCGAGTGGCGCGATCTGGACGCCGCCATCCGCTTCGCCGTCCGCAACGGCGCCCGGCGGGTCATCCTGTACGGCTGGTCCACCGGCGCGACCATGGCCCTGCACGCCTGCGCCGGCTCCGCCCACCGCGACCGGATCGCCGGCCTCGTCCTCGACTCCCCGGTGCTCGACTGGACCGACACCCTGCGCGGCCTCGCCGCCGCCCGAGGCGTCCCCGCCGCACTGCTGCCGCTAGCCGTGCGCGCCGCCCAGGGCCGGACCGGGCTCGGCGGCACCGGACTCCTCGACACCTCGCTGCCGCTCAGCCTGCACGTCCCGACCCTGATCTTCCACGGCCCCGACGACACCCTGGCCCCCTGGAAGCACTCCCGCCGGCTCGCCGCGGGCCGCCCCGACATCGTCACCCTGCACACCGTGGACCACGCGCCGCACGCCGCGATGTGGAACGCCGACCCGGCCCGCTACGAGGAGACCCTGCGCCGCTTCCTCACGCCCCTGATGTGAGTCGATGTGCCGGTTCGGCCGTTTGGTGCCCGCCGGGCGCACGGGCCTGCGAAGACCGGTGAACCGCGTTCCGTTTGGGCTTTCGGGCCGTCAGGGGCAAGACTGCTCCCCGTGACGTCCCGTACCCCGCGCGACTCCAGGCTGCGACTTGTCCGCCCGCGACCCCTCACCACCGCTCGCAAGGCAGTGACCACCCGGCGCACCAGGCCCGCGCCGCGCCCGCCCGAGGGCACCCCGCCCAGGGCGGAACTGGCGCGCCAGGCCAGGACGGCCCTCGCCGACGCCGTACGGATCGCCCGCTGGGCGGCCGGCGGGGGCGACCCCGGCAGCCCGCCGCTCGCCGCGGGCGCCCTCGAACACGTCGCCGCCGCGCTGGAACTCTCCCCGGCGCAGGTCCGCTCCGGCTGGGACCGGGCCCGCCTGGCCGGGCTCGTCGAACTCCACGGCGACACCGCGCGGCCCGGCTGGCGGCTGCGCGCCTGGGACCGGGACGACTCCGCCGTGCTCCGGGGCTGGGTGGCCCTCTTCGACGCCTGGTCGCTCGTCCACCCCGCGCCGCTGGACGTCGAGTCCACCGTCGTCGCCGAGGCCGTCGAAGCCGTGCCCCAGGTCCTCTCGCTGCTCCAGCTCTCGGCCGGACCCGTGCCCGTACCCGCCCTGCTCGACCTGCTGGGCCAGCGCGTCGCCGAACTCCACGAGGAGCGCTGCGAGGTCCCGTACGGCCCCGAGCCGCTGCCCGGCCCCGCCGAACCGGCCCCCACCGCCCACGCCCCGGAACTCGTCGCCCTCCTGCTCGACTGGGCCCTCGAAGGGCTGGCCGCCGTCGGCGCGCTCACCCTCGGCAACGGCCACGCCACCCTCACCCCCCTCGGCAACTGGGCGGTCTGGGTCAAGCTGGAACAGATCTGCGTCGCCGCCCAGAGCCCGGCCGGCAACATCGAGCAGGCCGCCGCCGACATGCTCCTGGGCTGCGCCCGGCTCACCCCCGGCCCCGCCCGCGCCGAATACCGCGCCTGGCTGGCCGCCCGCCCGGTCGGCAGCGCCGTCGCCGAACTGCTCGACGTCGCCCGCGGCGAGGACGCCCTGCTGCGCGGGCTCGCCTTCGAGGCGCTGCGCGTGGTCGGCGCCCCCGCCGAACCCGAGGTCCGCGCCGTCCTCGCCGACCCGCCGCTGCGCCCGTACGCGCTGCTCTGGCTCGCCGAGTACGACGGGACCGACCCGGAGGACGCCCAGGAGGTGCTCAGCCGCGAGGAGGCCACCTGGCTCTGGGTCGACACCGCGGCGGCCGTCGCCGACCACGGCGAGACCGGCCTCCTGGTGCGCCACCTCGACTCGGCGGTCCAGGGCACGGTCCCGGCCCTGCTGGACGAGATCCGCGCCGTCGGCCATCCGCGCACCGTCCAGGTCCTGGTCGCCCTGGCCGCCGCCCACCCGGACCCGGCCCTGGCCAAGGCCGTCCGCAAGGCGGCGTTCCAGGTCCACACCGGCGGCTCCTGACCGGAGCGGGGCGGGGCGGGCCCGTCGTGCGCTCGCCCCCGCCCCTCAGCGCGCCGCCCCCGGCGCGTACGTCCCGAAACTCCAGACGTTGCCCTCCGCGTCGCGCGCCATGTAGTCGCGCGAGCCGTAGTCCTGGTCGGTCGGCGGCATCAGGATCTCCACCCCGTGCTCCACCGCCCGCGCGTGGTGCGCGTCGACCTCCGTGACCACCACGTACACCCCGGCGGGGCCCGCTTCCGCCATGGCCCGCGCGAAGACCCCCTCGCGGCCCCGCGAGCCCAGCATCACCCTGCCGTTGCCGCAGGACAGCTCCGCGTGCGCCACCGACCCGTCCTCGGCCTCGTACACCGCCTCCTTCGTGAAGCCGAAGGCCTCGGTGAGTGTTCTGATCGCCGCCTTCGCGTCGTCGTAGAGGATCGTGGGGTACACCGTCGGCACACCCGCTCCCGCGTCCGCCATCGTGCTCAGCCCCTTCCGTACGGCAGCGCCGTCCCGTGATCTGTGAGCTGTGTCTCAGTCTGGCACCGGGCGCCGGTGCCGTCCCGCCGGCACCGCCCGCGCCGCGGAGGAGCCGCGCACCGGGCGCGGAAAAGTAGTTGGACACCGCCAGTAGACTGGCCTCCATGGCAGTCCTCCTTGTGCGTGTGCGTGAGTAACGGCGTCCAGTCGTCACCGCCTGTCGTTCCTCCGCCCTTCCTTCCGCTCTGGAGTACCTCCCCGTGATCACCGCCTCCGGCATCGAGCTGCGCGCCGGCGCCCGTCTCCTCATCGAATCCGCCAGCTTCCGCATCGCCAAGGGCGACCGCATCGGTCTCGTCGGCCGCAACGGCGCCGGCAAGACGACGCTCACCAAGTGCCTGGCCGGCGAGGGCACCCCCGCCGCCGGCACCATCACCCGCTCCGGCGAGGTCGGCTACCTCCCCCAGGACCCCCGCACCGGCGACCTCGACGTACTGGCCAGGGACCGGGTGCTGTCCGCCCGCGGCCTGGACGAGATCCTGCGCAAGATGCGGGAGAACGAGGACCGGATGGCGAACGGCAAGGGCGCCACCCGCGAGAAGGCGATGAAGAAGTACGAGCGCCTGGAGACGGAGTTCCTCACCAAGGGCGGGTACGCCGCCGAGGCGGAGGCCGCCACCATCGCCGCCGCGCTCAGCCTGCCCGACCGGGTGCTCGGCCAGCCGCTGCACACCCTCTCCGGCGGTCAGCGCCGCCGCGTCGAACTGGCCCGCATCCTCTTCTCGGACGCCGACACCCTGCTCCTTGACGAGCCCACCAACCACCTCGACGCGGACTCCATCGTCTGGCTGCGCGACTACCTCAAGACCTACCGAGGCGGCTTCGTGGTGATCTCCCACGACGTCGAACTGGTCGAGACCGTCGTGAACAAGGTCTTCTACCTCGACGCCAACCGGTCGCAGATCGACGTCTACAACATGGGCTGGAAGCTCTACCAGCAGCAGCGCGAGGCCGACGAGAAGCGCCGCAAGCGCGAGCGCCAGAACGCCGAGAAGAAGGCCGCCGCCCTCAACGCGCAGGCCGACAAGATGCGCGCCAAGGCCACCAAGACCGTCGCCGCCCAGAACATGGCCAAGCGCGCCGACCGGCTGCTGTCCGGCCTTGAGGAGGTCCGGGTCGCCGACAAGGTCGCCAAGCTGCGCTTCCCCGACCCCTCGCCGTGCGGCAGGACGCCGCTGATGGCGGAGGGCCTGTCCAAGTCCTACGGCTCGCTGGAGATCTTCACCGACGTCGACCTGGCGATCGACAAGGGCTCCCGCGTCGTCATCCTCGGCCTCAACGGCGCCGGCAAGACGACGCTGCTGCGGCTGCTCGGCGGCGCCGAGCAGCCCGACACCGGCCGCGTCGTCGAGGGCCACGGCCTCAAGCTCGGCTACTACGCCCAGGAGCACGAGACCCTGGACCCGGACCGCACGGTCCTGGAGAACATGCGCTCCGCCGCGCCCGACCTGGACCTCGTCGCCGTCCGCAAGACGCTCGGCTCGTTCCTGTTCTCCGGGGACGACGTGGACAAGCCCGCCGGGGTGCTCTCCGGCGGTGAGAAGACCCGCCTCGCCCTGGCCACGCTGGTCGTCTCCTCCGCCAACGTCCTCCTGCTGGACGAGCCCACCAACAACCTGGACCCGGCCAGCCGCGAGGAGATCCTCGGCGCGCTGCGCACGTACAAGGGCGCCGTCGTGCTCGTCACCCACGACGAGGGCGCGGTCGAGGCCCTTCAGCCGGAGCGCATCATCCTGCTCCCGGACGGCATCGAGGACCTGTGGGGCGCCGACTACCGGGACCTGGTCGCGCTGGCCTGATCCACCGCACCGGATCATTCGGCCCAGCCGGAATCCATCATCTGCGTGAGTACGTCTCGTACCTCGGCGCGGCGCCCGGCAGACGGCTGCCGGGCGCCGTCGTTTCCGGCGCCCAGCCCTTGGGGGCCCTGACCTGGACGTTCCTCCGCGGGCCCCGGCCGGGCGGTTCGCAGCCGCCGTCGGCATGGGGCATTCCGGGCCCGCGGGCGCACCACCGGGGCGTGAATCCGGTCGCACCGACCTTGCCGAATGGGTGGCCAGGAAGCGCCCGAGGGGTGATCATGAGAGTCCAGAGCGCACTTCCCATGAGGAGGCACGGGTGGCCGAGACTCTGAAGAAGGGCAGCCGGGTGACCGGCGCCGCGCGCGACAAGCTCGCGGCAGACCTGAAGAAGAAGTACGACTCCGGTGCGAGCATCAGGGCGCTGGCCGAGGAAACCGGCCGCTCCTACGGGTTCGTCCACCGGATGCTCAGCGAATCCGGAGTGACGCTCCGCGGACGCGGTGGCGCCACACGAGGCAAGAAGGCCGCGACGGCCTGACGGCCGGCAGCGGACGGGGCACGTCACGGGACGGCCCCGGCGGGCTCCCGGTCCGGGTGCGGCCACCCGGTCGATCGTATGCTCGATCCGGTGGTTACTGTTCAGTCACTTAGCTCCATGTGCTGACTGCACCCGATCCGGAGGCTCCGTATGACCTCGCTCGACTCCGTGCTCGACAAGGACGGCGTACGACTCACCGTCGACGACGCGGTCGCCACGGTGACCCTCACCAACCCGGCCAAGCGCAACGCCCAGTCTCCCGCTCTGTGGCGGGCGTTGACCGAGGCCGGACGGGCCCTGCCCGGCAGTGTGCGGGTCGTCGTGCTGCGTGCCGAAGGCGTGTCGTTCTCCGCCGGACTCGACCGCCAGGCGTTCACCCCCGAGGGGTTCGACGGCGAGCCGTCGTTCCTGGACATGGGGCGCGGCCCGGAGGCCGAGCTGGACGCGCTGATCGCCGGGTACCAGGAGGCGTTCACCTGGTGGCGCCGCAACGACCTCGTGTCGATCGCGGCCGTCCAGGGGCACGCCATCGGCGCGGGCTTCCAGCTCGCCCTCGCCTGCGACCTGCGCATCGTCGCCGACGACGTCAAGTTCGCCATGCGCGAGACCAGCCTCGGACTGGTCCCCGACCTCACCGGCACCCACCCCCTGGTCCACCTCGTGGGCTACGCCCGCGCGCTGGAGATCTGCGCCACCGGCCGCTTCGTCCACGCCGACGAGGCCGAGCGCACCGGCCTGGCCAACCTCGTCGTGCCCGCCGGGGAGCTGGAGGCCGCCGCCCGCGATCTGGCCGGCGCCCTGCTCGCCGCCCCGCGCGACGCCGTCATCGAGACCAAGGCCCTGCTGGGCGGTGCCCTCTCGCGTACGTACGAGGAGCAGCGCGCCGCCGAACGGGCCGCGCAGGGCCGCCGCCTGCGCGACCTGGCCGGCGCCCTCGACTGACGTACGCCGGTCCACGACCGATGTACGGGCCGGCCGGCCCGGTCGCGCACCGGCCGGCCCGCTGCGGCGCCCCCGGGTCAGCCGGCGGGGGACTCCCCGGACACCGCCGTGACCAGCACCGCGACCGGCTCCCGGCCCTCCGGGACGCCCGCCACCGCCTCCCGGACCGCCCGCGCCACGTCGAGCGCGCGGTGACCGCCCCGCGTCGCCAGCTCGATGCGCACATGGTCCTCGCCCGTCCGCACCGCCGGGCCCAGCACCCCGGTCAGCGCGGCCACCCCGGTGACCGAGGCGGCGGCGCGCCCCACGGCGTCCTCCGCGGCCGCCGGGCGCACCTCCACCGGCTCCGGCTCCACCCGTTCGGGCGCGCCGTCGAGCAGTCCCGTCACCCGGACGTCCACTTCGGCGACCACCAGTCCGAGCCGCCGCGCGGCGGCCGACAGAAGGGCCGCGCGCAGTGCTTCGGCGGCTGCGGGCAGGGGCCGGTCGGCCGTCGCGGTCATCGTCGCCTCGATTCGTAGGGGGCCCGGCGGCAGCGCGCTCGGGGGCGGGGGCACCTGGGCGGCGGGGGCGGAATCCGGGTCGGCCACGGCGATCCGCAGCTCCCCGAGGACCGGGCCCGCCGCCGGGTCGTACACCGCCCGGCGCAGCACCGCGACCGCCGCCCGTTCCGCGATCCAGGCGCCGTCCGCCGGACCGCCCAGGGGGAGCAGCCGCCCCAGCGAGAGCCGTTGCCGTACCGCGGCCGTCCACGCGTGCGCCCTGTGCGGGCCGTCAGCCGTCGTCATGACCACCAGACTGCCGTATCCACGGCGCGAGTCGGGGCAAGCGCCCTTAATGTGGGCAAAGAAGTCAAACCTGCCCCGAAGGGAAGAACGGCGATGACCGAGACCCCACAGCGGAACCGGCCCGAGAACCCCGACAGCGGCACCTCGGGCGGCAGCAGTCTGACCAAGCGCGGCGGCGGCGACCCCGGCACCCGAGGCCGCACGACGATCGCCGACGGGGTCGTCGAGAAGATCGCCGGAATGGCGGCACGGGACGTCGTCGGGGTGCACGCGATGGGCAGCGGCCTGTCCCGCACCTTCGGCGCGGTCCGCGACCGGGTCCCCGGCGGCTCCAAGTCCGTCACGCGCGGCGTCAAGGCCGAGGTCGGCGAGTCCCAGACCGCGCTGGACCTGGAGATCGTCGTCGACTACGGCGTGTCCATCGCCGACGTCGCCCGCGACGTACGGGAGAACGTCGTCGCGGCCGTCGAGCGCATGACGGGCCTGGAGGTCGTCGAGGTCAACATCGCCGTCAGCGACGTGAAACTGCCCGACGACGACGATGACGACGACGGGTCGGAGTCGCGCGTCCAGTAGGTCCAGGCGTCCGCAGCAGCTGAGGAGTACACACGATGAGCATGGCTGTGGTCGGCCTGTTGGCCGGCATGGCGCTCGGTTTCGCCGGGTATTTCGGCGGGTTCGGCGCCTTCCTGCTGGTGGCCGCCCTCGGAGCGGTCGGCTTCGTCGCCGGCCGCTTCTTCGACGGCGACCTCGAACCCGGTGACTTCTTCCGGAGTCGCGAGCGCGGCGACCGGCGGAGGTGACGGCGTTGTCGGGGGCGAGCGGAGCGGTCGAGGCCGGGCAGCGGGGAGAGACGAGGATCGCCGACCGGGTGGTCGCGAAGATCGCCGCACAGGCGGCGAAGGAGGCGGTCGACGCGGCACCGAAGGAGGCCGCGTCGCCGCGCGCCACGGTCACCGTGCACCGGGAGACCGCCCGCGTACGGGTGAGCCTGGAGCTGGGATATCCCGGTGACATCGGCCACCAGTGCGGTGCCGTGCGTCGGAGGGTCGCCGAGCGGGTAAAGGCGTTGGCGGGGATGGAGGTGCCCGAAGTGGCCGTACAGGTCGAGCGCCTGCACCCCGCGGGAGCGAGCCTCGCGGCACAGGGGAGGATGCGATGAACCGGCCCCACGACCCGGACGACGGCACCCGGAAGCCCACCGGCCCAGGGCCGGTGGAACAGGGCGACGTCCTCCAGCTCGACCAGTCCGCCTCCTCGGCGGACTACGAACCCGCACCGGACGAGGAGCGGCCCGCCGGCGGCGCGGGCCGCTTCTGGTCCGCCCGCCGCATCCCCGCCGGCCTCGTCGCCGCGGTGGTCCTCGGCGCGAGCGGCCTGCTCCTCTACGACGTGGCGGCGGTCCGCGCCGGACACCCCGCGATGCAGTGGCGCCGCTCCCTCGCGGACGGCCTCGCGACCCGCCGCCTCGACGACGTCTGGGTGCTCACCGGCGCGTCCGTCGCCGCGGCCCTGGGGCTCTGGCTGCTGCTCCTGGCGCTCACCCCCGGCCTGCGCGACCTGCTGCCGATGCGCCGTACGCACCCCGATGTGCGCGCCGCGCTCGACCGTACGGCGGCCGCCATGGTCCTGCGGGACCGGGCCGTCGAGGTGGCGGGCGTCCAGTCGGTCCGGGTCCGGATGGGCCGCTCCAAGGTGGGAGTGCGCGCCGTGTCGCACTTCCGGGAACTCGACGACGTACGGGCCGACCTGGACACCGTGCTGTCCACGGGCATCCGGGAACTGGGACTCGCCAGGCGGCCGCGCCTGTCGGTCCATGTCCGCCGGCCGGCGAAGAAGGGGTGAACGGCGTGCTCAGGACCGTCAACCGGGTACTTCTGGCGCTCGCCGGACTGGTACTGATCTGCGTGGGTGGCGGCGTGCTCACCGCCGCCGCAGGACTCTCCGTACCGTCCTGGTGGCCCTGGTACGGCAAGCACGACGTACTGCTCAGCGACGCCGACCGGGACCGCTGGCGCGGCGAGGGCTGGTGGTGGCCGACCGTGATCGCGGTCCTCGCCGTCCTGGTGATCCTCGCCCTGTGGTGGCTGCTCGCCCAGCTGCGCCGCTCCCGCCTCTCCGAGGTGCTGGTGGACAGCGGCGACGGCGAGGGCGCCCTGCTGCGCGGCCGGGCCCTGGAGAGCGTGCTCGCCGGGGAGGCGGGCGCCCTGGACGGGGTCTCCCGCGCCCGGGTCACGCTGACCGGCAAACGCTCGGCCCCGGCCGCCCGCGTACGGCTGCTGATGGAGGCGCACGCCGCGCCCGAGGAGGCGCTCGGCCGGCTGGGCGACGAGGCGCTGGCACACGCGCGGGACTCCGCGGGGCTGGCCCGGCTGCCCGCCGAGGTCCGGCTCAAGGCGGTCAAGCACCGGGCCGCGCGCGTCAGCTGACGGCGGTACGGGCCGGGGCGCGGGGCGTGCGGCCCCGCGTCCCGGCCCCGCGCGGGCTCAGAAGCCGTGCCGGTGGCCGCCGTCGACCGGCACCATGATGCCCGTCAGATACGAGGCGGCGGGGGAGAGCAGGAACGCCGCCGTGCGGCCGAACTCCTCCGGGGTGCCGTAGCGGCGCAGCGGGATGTTCGCCTCGTTCGCGGTGCGCGCCGCCTCCGCGTCGCCGGAGAGCGCGTCCAGCTCCCGCACCCGGTCCGTGTCGATCCGGGCCGGCAGCAGCCCGACCACCCGGATGCCGCGCGGCCCCAGCTCGTCGGCCATCGACTTGGCGACTCCGGCCAGGCCGGGGCGCAGCCCGTTGGAGATGGTCAGGCCGGGGATCGGTTCGTGGACGGAGCCGGAGAGCACGAAGCCGATGACCCCGCCCTCGCCGAGGGCCGCGGCGGCCGCCCTGGCCAGCCGTACCGCCCCCAGGAAGACGGACTCGAAGCCCGTCCGCCACTGCGCGTCGGTGTTGTCCGCGATGCCGCCGGGCGGCGGGCCGCCGACGCTGATGAGGATGCCGTCGAGCCGGCCGAGCCCCTCGCGGGCCGCCTCCACCAGCCGTTCGGCGGCGGTCGGGTCGGCGTTGTCCGCGGCGAGCCCCACGGCGTCCGGCCCCAGCTCCCCGGCGGCCTCGCGGGCGCGCTGTTCGTCGCGACCGGTGATGATCACCTTGGCGCCGTCCGCGACCAGGGCCCGCGCGGTGGCGAAGCCGAGCCCGCGCGTCGCGCCGGTGACGATGTACACACGGTCCTTCAGTCCGAGATCCATGGCCCTATCCTGCCGTGCCGGACTCCGCGCCGCCCTCGGCGGCCCGCTCCTCGGCCGGCCGGGCCTCCGCCAGCGCGACCGCCGTACCGACCAGGCCGATGTGGCTGAACGCCTGCGGGAAGTTGCCGAGCTGGCGCCCGGCCGCCGTGTCGTACTCCTCCGCCAGCAGCCCCACGTCGTTGCGCAGCGCCAGCAGCCGTTCGAACAGCTCGGTGGCCTCCTCGGTGCGCCCGGTCAGCCGCAGCGCGTCCGCCAGCCAGAACGAGCAGGCCAGGAAGGCGCCCTCGCCGCCCGGCAGCCCGTCGATGGAGCGGCCGTCGGTGCTGTAGCGGCGCACCAGGCCGCCACTGCCCAGCTCCTCGCGGACCGCGTCCACCGTGCCGATCACCCGCGGGTCGTCCGGCGGCAGGAAGCCGGTGCGGGCGATCAGCAGCGTCGCCGCGTCCAGCTCCCGCGAGCCGTAGGACTGGGTGAAGGTGTTGCGGACCGGGTCGTAGCCCTTCTCGCAGACCTCCCGGTGCACGGCGTCCCGCATCGCCCGCCAGCGGTCGGCGTCCCCGGCCAGCGTGGGGTCCTCCTCCAGGCTGCGCACCGCCCGGTCCGCCGCGACCCAGGCCATCACCTTGGAGTGCACGAAGTGGCGCCGCTGCCCCCGGATCTCCCACAGCCCCTCGTCCGGCTCGCGCCAGGTGGACTCCAGGAACCCGAGGAGGCTGAGCTGCAGGCTCCAGGCGTGCGGCTTGTCGTCGAGACCGGCGTCACGGGCCAGCCGGAGCGAGTCGATGACCTCCCCGTACACATCCAGCTGGCGCTGGCGCACCGCCGCGTTGCCGATCCGGACCGGGGCGGAGTTCTCGTAGCCGCGCAGCCAGTGCAGTTCGGACTCGGGGAGCCTGCGCTCGCCGGCCAGCCCGTACATGATCTGGAGGTCCGCCGGGTCGCCGGCGACCGCGCGCAGCAGCCAGTCCCGCCAGGCGGCCGCCTCCTCCAGATAGCCGGCCGAGATCAGCGCGCCCAGGGTGAGCGTGGAGTCGCGCAGCCAGCAGAACCGGTAGTCCCAGTTCCGTACGCCGCCGATCTCCTCGGGCAGCGAGGTGGTGGGGGCCGCCACGATGCCGCCGGTCGGGCCGAAGGTGAGCGCCTTGAGCGTGATCAGCGAGCGGACCACGGCTTCCCGGTAGGGCCCCTCGTACTTGCAGCGGGAGGACCACTGCGCCCAGTCGGACAGGGTGTTCTCCAGCGCCTCGAAGGGGTCGACGCGCTTGGGGCGCGGCGAGTGCGAGGGGTGCCAGGTCAGGACGAAGGCCACCTTCTCGCCCGCCGAGACGCTGAAGGACGAGCAGGTCGAGAACTGCTGGCCCCAGGTCTTGACCGGCGGCTCGCTGCGCAGCCAGGCCGAGTCCGGCCCGGCGACGGCGACCCGGTGGCCGTCCGAGCGGCGCATCCACGGCACGATGGACCCGAAGTCGAAGCGCAGCCGGATCACGGACGACATGTCGACGGTGCCGCTGACACCCTCGACGATCCGCATCACGTCCGGTTCCTTGTCGCGCTGCGGCATGAAGTCGATGACCTTGACGGTGCCGGTGCGCGTCTCCCAGTACGTCTCCAGGACCAGGGACTCGCCCGCGTAGGCGCGCCGGGTGCACACGTCCGCGCCCTTGGGCGCGATCCGCCAGTGGCCGTTGTCCTCGTCGCCGAGCAGGGCGGCGAAGCAGGCGCCCGAGTCGAAGCGGGGCAGGCACAACCAGTCGACAGAACCGTTTTTGCCGACGAGGGCCGCGGTCTGGAGATCGCCGATGAGGGCGTAGTCCTCGATGCGTGGGGTCACGTTCAGGCGTCTTCCCGAACCGGGCCCCCGTTAAGCAGGGAGTGTGCCAGGAGAGGCGGGTGTCACCCCTGCGGAGCCGCCGTCACGCCTGCGCGGGCTCGGGCTCCGGCGCCGCGTCGGCCTCGGCGGCCGCCTTCGCCGCCGCGACCCGGTCGCGCTTCTCGCGCCGGGCCAGGACCACGAAGCCCACCGGAACCCCGGCGGCGAACAGCCACCACTGCACCGCGTAGGCCATGTGCGGGCCGATGGAGCCGTCGTCGGGCGCCCCGATCGTCTCGGGCGAGCCGTTCGACGGGGCGGGGCCGGTCAGCTCGATGTAGCCGCCGAGGACCGGGCGGCCGAGCAGCCGGGCCTGCTGCGCGCTGCTGATCAGCATCACCTGACGGTCCGGAAGGCCCGCGAGGTCCTTGATGCCGCTCGCGCCGGTCGTCTCGTCGGCCTTCAGCCGCCCGGTGACGGTGACCTCGCCCCTCGGCGCGGCCGGTACGTCGGGGAAGGCGTGCTGGTCGGATGCGGACGGCACCCAGCCGCGGTTGATCATGACGGTGCCGCCGCCCTTGAGGTCGAACGGCACCAGGACGTGCACGCCGATGGCGCCGTCGTTGGCGGTCCTGCGGCGCACGACGACCGTGTGCTTCTCGTCGAACGTCCCGGTGGCCGTCACCGTGCGCCAGTAGTCGGCGCGCGGGACGGTGTGGCCGGGGGAGGTGAGCCGGGACACCGGGACCGGGTCCGCCTTGAGGTTCCGCGAGATCAGGGCGTTCTGCGCGACCTTGTGCTCGTGCCGGTGCAGCTGCCAGAAACCCAGCTCGACCATCGTGGGGATGAGGACGAGCGAGAGGAGGGCGAGGAACAGCCACTGCCGGGTCATCAGGAAGCGGTACACCCCACGACCGTACAACCGCATACGGGGCGCATCGCGCACGGGGTGGCCGAAGGGGCGGCCGGAGGCGTGGCTCGGGGCACGGCGGAGGGCGCTGCGGAAGGGGGCGGCCGAAGGGGAGGCCGCCCCGTGTCCTCAGACTCTGTCGACGATGCCCACCTTCCCCTCCGCACGGGCGCAGTGCCCGCCGCAGAACCAGTGCCCGTCCACCTCGACCCCCTGGCCGATGACCTGGACCCGGCAGTGCTCGCAGATGGGCGCCATGCGGTGGATCGCACAGGCGAAGCAATCGAACACATGGACCGCGCCCTGGGCGTGGACCTCGAAGGACATCCCGTAATCGTTTCCGCAGACCTCACAACGTGCCATGCGCCACAGGGTGGGACGCGCGGGCGGCGGCGCACCGGCGGCGGGCGGCGCGTCGCCCCCGGTTCACTCCGATGACCGCGTCGGTCCCGGCACCCTCGCGACGGCCGGGGCGACGTCCCGCAGAAGATGGGTGAACGCGCTCTCGTCCACGATCGGGGTGCCGTACGCCTTCGCCTTCACCGTCTTCGACGTCGCCGAGTCCGGGTCGTTGGTGACGAGCAGGCTGGTCAGCCGCGACACGCTCGTCGCCACATGCAGCCCCGCCTCCACCGCCCGGTCCTCCAGCAGCTCCCGGTCGACGGAGGTGTCCCCGGAGAACGCCACCCGCATGCCCTGCATGAGCGGCTTCTCCTTCTCGTACCGCCCCGGGTTCGGATACGGGCAGGCCGGACGCTTGCGCGAGGCGCGCCAGGTCGTGTGTCCCCCGTACGAGGACGGCGCCCCGGTCCGCGGCGTCACCGGCGACTGCGACCACTCGGTCAGCGGCCGGCACTCCAGGAGCGGCAGCCGCACCCCGCCGCGCGCCGCCGCGTGCAGGCTCGGGCGGAACGCCTCGGCCAGCACCCGCGCGTCGTCCAGCGCGTGGTGCGCGTTCTGCTGGACCACGCCGAAGTGCGCGGCCAGCGACGCCAGCTTGTGGTTGGGCAGCGGCAGCCGCAGCTCCTTGGCGAGCGCGATGGTGCACAGCCGCTGCCGGACCGGCGCGGCCACCGAGGCCCGCGCGTACTCCCGCGCCAGCATCGACCAGTCGAACGCCGCGTTGTGCGCCACGAGCACCCGGTCCGCGAGCCGTTCGGACAGCTCGGCGGCGATCTCGGGGAACAGCGGGGCCCCCGCCAGGACGTCGCTCGTCAACCCGTGGATCCACACCGGGCCCGGATCGCGCTCCGGGTTGACCAGCGTGTACCAGTGGTCCTCGACCTCGCCCCGCGCGTCCAGGCGGTACACGGCCGCGGACACTATCCGGTCGTCACGGGCGAGCCCGGTGGTCTCCACGTCGACGACCGCGTACCCCTGGGGGTAGGCGGCCGGCCACGGCACTGCGGTCTGCGGGTCGTCGAGCATGGTCACAGAGAATACGGGCCGTGTCCGACAGGGCCCCATTCGGTATTCGGTGTCGGCCCCCGGCCGGGCCGCCGCAGGTGCGACGATTCCGGGATGACACGACCTCCCGCGCACGACGAACCGCACGGCAACGGCCTGGGCGCCCGGCTGAACTGGCTGCGCGCGGCCGTCCTCGGCGCCAACGACGGCGTCGTCTCCACCGCCGGGCTCGTGGTCGGCGTGGCCGGCGCCACCGACGACCGGGGCGCCCTCCTGACGGCCGGACTGGCCGGACTGCTCGCCGGATCGCTGTCCATGGCGGCGGGCGAGTACGTGTCGGTCTCCACCCAGCGCGACTCCGAGAAGGCCGCCCTCGCCACCGAGAAGCGCGAGCTCCAGGAGACCCCGGAGGCCGAACTCGCCGAGCTGACCGGCCTGCTGGAGGCCAAGGGCCTCAGCCACGAGGTCGCCCGCGAGGCCGCCGTCCAGCTCACCGAACGCGACGCGCTGCGCGCCCACGCGGAGGTCGAGCTGGGCATCGACCCCGACGACCTCACCAACCCCTGGCACGCGGCGGGCGCCAGCTTCCTCGCGTTCACCGTCGGCGCCCTGCTGCCCCTGCTGGCCATCGTGCTGCCCCCGTCCGGCCTCCGGGTGCCGGTGACCGTCCTCTCCGTCCTCGCGGTCCTGGCCGTGACGGGCTGGTGGAGCGCCCGCCTGGGCGAGGCCGCGGCCCGCCCGGCGGTGCTGCGCAACATGAGCGGCGGAGCGGTGGCCATGGCGGTCACCTACGCGGCGGGCCATCTGCTGGGAGCGGCGGGGGTGTAGGGCCGCAGCGCGAGGCGCGCCGTCTGTCGGAAGGTGCCAAAGAGTGTTGACAGGCGGTCTCACATACTTGTTGGTAACAACATCTGGTCCCCGCCCGGCCCCGGCCCTACGGTGCAGGCATGCCGACGAACCTGCCCGATGTAGTGCTCTGGTCCATACCGGCCTTCGTCCTGCTCACCGTGGTGGAGATGGCGCTCCACCACTTCCACCCGGACGAGGACGCCGCCGGTTACGAGGCGAAGGACGCCGCCACCAGCATCACCATGGGGCTGGGCAGCCTCTTCTTCGACCTGCTGTGGAAAGTGCCCATCGTGGCCGTCTACACGGCCGTGTACGAGCTGACGCCGCTGCGGGTGCCGGTCCTGTGGTGGACCGTGCTCCTGATGCTGCTCGCGCAGGACTTCTCCTACTACTGGTCCCATCGAGGCCACCACGTCATCCGCATCCTGTGGGCCTGCCACGTCGTGCACCACTCCAGCGAGAAGTTCAACCTCTCCACCGCGCTGCGCCAGCCGTGGACCTCGCTGACCTCCTGGCCGTTCTATCTGCCGCTCATCGCGTGCGGGGTGCACCCGGCCGCGCTCGCCTTCTGCTCCTCGGCCAACCTCGTCTACCAGTTCTGGGTGCACACCGAGCGCGTCGACCGGCTGCCCCGGCCCTTCGAGTACGTGCTCAACACGCCCTCGCACCACCGGGTGCACCACGCCTCGCAGGGCGGCTACCTGGACCGCAACTTCGGCGGCATCCTCATCGTGTGGGACCGGTGGTTCGGCTCGTTCGCCCCCGAGACGGTGCGCCCGGTCTACGGGCTCACCAAGAACATCCGCACCTACAACCCACTGCGGGTCGCCACCCACGAGTACGTGTCCATCGCCCGTGACGTCCGCGCGGCGAGCGGCTGGGGCGAGCGGGCCGGCCGGATCTTCCGGGGCCCCGGCTGGCAACCGGCCGCTCCTTCCGCCGCCGCGCCCTCGGCCGCCGCGTCCGCCCCGTCCGCCCCGGAGCGTGCCGCGTGAGTGCCGCACCGGTGCCGGCGGGCCGCGAGCGGTTCGCCCGGCCCCTGCTGATCGCCTTCCTCGCGGCGTGCGCGGTCGACCTCGCCGGCGTCCTCACCGGCCCCGAGGCCCTGCACCTGGCGGCCAAGCCGCTGCTGATGCCGCTGCTCGCCGGGTACGCCGCCGCCCGGCGCGGGCCCCGGCTGCTGATCGCGGCACTGCTGTGCGGCTGGGCGGGTGATGTGTTCCTGCTCGCCGACTCCGACGCCGCCTTCCTCGTCGGGATGGCCGGCTTCGCCGTGGGCCACGTCTGCTACCTGGTCCTGTTCGGCCGGGCCCCCGGCGGAGCGCTGCCCGCGCTCGGCTACGCCCTGGTGCTCGCCGTCCTCGTGGCGCTGCTCTGGAGCGGGCTGCCGGGCGGGCTGCGGGTGCCGGTGGCCGGGTACAGCCTGCTGCTGACCGCCATGGCGTACCGCTCCCGCGTCCTGGGCCGGTACGCCGCCGTCGGCGGGGCCCTGTTCCTGCTCTCCGACGCGCTGATCGCCGCCGGAATCGCCGACCGGCCCGAGCCGCCGGCCCCCGGTTTCTGGGTGATGCTCACCTACGTGGCCGCTCAACTCCTGCTCACCCTGGGCGCGCTGGCCCCGGTTCACCGGCGGACGGCGTCCAGCGCGTCCACCACCCCGGCCCCGTAGAAGCCGTTGCGCCGCTCGTCGCCCTCGCAGACCGCGTCGACCGTGCCGTCGCCGTCGATGTCGTACGGCTCCCCGCACGCCTTCGCGTCGGCCCCCAGCGTCAGCAGCGCCTTGACCCCGGCGGGCGACGCGTACGGATGCTTCGACCTGATCAGCGCGACCACGCCCGCGACATGCGGTGCGGCCATCGACGTACCGGCCTTGTAGCCGTACCGGCCGCCCGGCAGCGTGGAGAGGATCAGCCCGCTCGTCGCCGGTGCGTCCGGCTTCTGGTACGCCGTCGCGTCACCGCCCGGCGCGGCCACGTCGACGACCCCGTTCCCGTAGTTGGAGTACGAGGCCTTCAGGCCCTTCGCGCCCGTCGCCGAGACGGTCACCACGCCCGGCAGCATCGCCGGGATGTCCGGGCACCGTTCCGGGTCCACGGTCCGGTCGGCCGGCGTGCCGTCGTTCGGGCTGGTCGCGTCCGTGAGCGTGTCCGCCGTCAGGTCGTCGGAGGCGTTGCCGGCCGAGGCCACGTTGACCACACCCCTGCGCTCGGCGTACCGGGCGGCCCGGTGCACGGCCTCGACCAGGGCGCCCTGGTCGGGATCGTCCGCGCAGTTGTACAGCCAGGGATCGGTGAAATAGCTGTTGTTGGTGACGTCCGCCCCGTGGTCGGCGGCCCAGACGAAGCCGCAGACCACGGCCTCGGCGTAGAAGAAGCCGTCCGGGTCGCCGACCTTGATGCCCGAGACCTTCACCCCCGGCGCCACCCCCGTGATGCCGACGCCGTTCTTCGCCGCCGCGACCGTTCCGGCCACATGGGTGCCGTGGTCGCTCTCGCCGGGCTTCGGGCGCCAGGCGCCCGGGGTGGTGTCCGGGGCGCCTGAGACGCAGTTCGCGGAGGCCGCGCGGTCGAAGTTCGGCGCCAGGTCCGGATGGGTGTCGTCCACGCCCGTGTCGATGACCGCGACCGTGACCGACGCGCTGCCCGGCGTCCTGCGGTGGGCCTCGTCCGCCCTGATGGCGGGCAGGTCCCACTGGAGCGGCTCCATCGGGTCCTGGTCCGCCGCGGCCCGCGCCGCCGCCGCCCGCTCCCGGGCGGCCGTCAGGGGCACGTCGACCCCGATGTCCGTGGTGGCCCGGGGCACGATCGGGCGGGTGCGCGTGGCGCCCGCCGACCGGACGCCCCGAGCGCGGCGGATCGTCCCGGCGAAGTCCGGGTTCTTCGAGCGGACGACGACGACCCCGATCCGGTCGTAGGCGATCACCACCGTGCCGCCCGCCCGCTCCACCGCCCCGCGGACCCGCTCGACGCTTCGGCGACCGACCCGCGTGTTCACGACGTACGACAGATCGGGACCGTCCGCCGCCACCGCCGCGGGGGCGCCGGGCGCCGCTGCGGCGACCTCCGCCGGCAGGACGCCGAGCGAGGCGGTGAGGGCCAGCCCGACGGGCAGCGCCAGTGCGCGCGCCCGTCCGGGAACCGGATGAGCCATGGGGCCTCCACATCGTCCGTGCGACCGACCGGACCCGGATCGTGCCCGGTCGCGTACACGGTGAGTGAAGCGGTCGCCGCTCGTCCCGGCACCTCCACCGACGTGCGTGAACGTGTGCGCGTCGATCCGCCCGAACGAGTGATGAGGAGGAGTGGGGAACCGAGGTGAACCGCTTCGCCGCGCGCCGCGTGCCGTTGTCAGGGGAAGCGCACCACCATCCCCGAACACGAGGTCCGACAGTGAAACCGATCGTCCCCACCACCGCACCCGCGTCAGGAGAATCCGTGGCTACCGATGCACCGCCGCCCGAGGGCAGTACGGAGAAGACCCCTGCCCTGCCCACCACCGAGGCGTTCCTCGCGGAGCAGGGCAGCGCGGAATTCGGCGAACTGCGCCGCTCCCACCGCACCTTCGCCTTCCCGCTGACCGTCGCCTTCGTCCTCTGGTACCTGCTGTACGTGCTGCTCTCCAACTACGCGGGCGGCTTCATGGGCACCAAGCTCTTCGGCAACATCAACGTGGCCTTCGTCTTCGGCCTCGCCCAGTTCCTCACCACCTTCCTCATCGCCTGGTTCTACGCGCGGTACGCCAACGCGAAGCTCGACCCGAAGGCCGAGGCCATCAAGTCCCGTATGGAGGCCGACGCATGAGCGCCGCGAACCACGCCCACACCGCCGTCACCCTGGCCGCCTCGTCGACCAGTGAGCACCGGCCCCTGATCATCACGCTGTTCGCCGTCTTCGTGGCCGCCACCCTCGGCATCACCGTCTGGGCCGGCCGCCAGACCCGCAGCGCCGCCGACTTCTACGCGGGCGGCCGCCAGTTCACCGCCTTCCAGAACGGGCTCGCGGTCTCCGGCGACTACATGTCCGCCGCGTCCTTCCTCGGCATCGCCGGCGCCATCGCCCTCTTCGGCTACGACGGCTTCCTCTACTCGATCGGCTTCCTCGTCGCCTGGCTGGTGGCGCTGCTGCTCGTCGCCGAGCCCCTGCGCAACTCGGGCCGCTACACCATGGGCGACGTCCTCGCCTACCGGATGCGCCAGCGCCCGGTGCGCACCGCGGCCGGCGTCTCCACCATCGTCGTCTCGATCTTCTACCTGCTGGCCCAGATGGCGGGCGCCGGCGCCCTGGTGACCCTGCTCCTCGGCATCAGCAGCGACAGCGGAAAGATCCTCATCGTCGCGCTGGTCGGCGTACTGATGATCGTCTACGTCACCATCGGCGGCATGAAGGGCACCACCTGGGTCCAGATGGTCAAGGCCGTCCTGCTCATCGCCGGCGCGCTCCTGATGACCTTCATGGTGCTGTGGAAGTTCGACTTCAACGTCTCCGACCTGCTGGGCACCGCCGCCGAGAAGAGCGGCCACGGCGCCGCGTTCCTGGAGCCCGGTCTCAAGTACGGCGGCTCCGGCACCTCGAAGCTGGACTTCCTCTCCCTCGGCCTCGCCCTGGTCCTCGGCACCGCCGGCCTGCCGCACATCCTGATCCGCTTCTACACGGTCCCGACCGCCAAGGCCGCCCGCAAGTCCGTCAACTGGGCCATCGCCATCATCGGCGCGTTCTACCTGATGACCATCGCCCTCGGCTTCGGCGCCGCCGCCCTCATCGGCCCCGACAACATCGAGAAGCCCGGCAACACGGCCGCCCCGCAGCTCGCCGAATACCTCGGCGGGACCGGCACCACCGGCGGCGCGGTCATGCTCGCCGTCATCTCCGCCGTCGCCTTCGCCACCATCCTCGCCGTCGTCGCCGGCCTCACCCTCGCCTCCTCCTCGTCCTTCGCCCACGACATCTACGCCAACGTCATCCGCAAGGGCCAGGCCAGCGAGAAGGAGGAGATGCGCGCCGCCCGCTGGGCCACCGTCTTCATCGGCGCCGCCGCGATCGTCCTCGGCGCCTTCGCCCGCGACATGAACGTCGCCGGCCTCGTCGCCCTGGCCTTCGCCGTCGCCGCCTCCGCCAACCTGCCGACGATCCTCTACAGCCTCTTCTGGAAGCGCTTCACGACCCAGGGCGCCATGTGGTCGATCTACGGCGGCCTGGCCTCCTCGGTGTTCCTGGTGCTGTTCTCGCCCGTCGTCTCCGGCAGCGAGAAGTCGATGTTCAAGGGCGTCGACTTCGCCTGGTTCCCGCTGGAGAACCCCGGCCTGATCTCCATCCCGCTCGGCTTCCTGCTCGGCTGGATCGGCTCCCTGCTCTCCAAGGAGGAGCCCGACAAGGGCAAGTACGCCGAGCTGGAGGTCAAGTCCCTCACCGGCATCGGCGCCCACTGACCCGTACGGCCGGGGCCGCGTCGTAGGACCCTACGACGCGGCCCCGCCGCACCTCGTGCCAAACGGTCCCCTCCGCCGCAACCGGTCTCGCGTAGGCTCGAAAGAGACAGACACCGCGACCGGGAAGTCACCGGGGGAGGGGGCCCACCATGCTCATCGACACCTACGGCCGGGTCGCCACCGACCTGCGCGTCTCGCTCACCGACCGCTGCAACCTGCGCTGCACGTACTGCATGCCCGAAGAGGGCCTGCAGTGGCTGGCCAAACCCGACCTCCTCGGCGACGACGAGATCGTCCGGCTCGTCCGCATCGCCGTCACCCTCCTCGGCGTCACCGAAGTCCGCTTCACCGGCGGAGAACCGCTGCTGCGCCCCGGCCTCGTCTCCATCGTCCAGCGCTGCGCGGCCCTCGAACCCCGCCCCCGGATGTCCCTCACCACCAACGGCATCGGCCTCCAGCGGACCGCCGCCGCACTCGGGGACGCCGGCCTCGACCGGGTCAACGTCTCGCTCGACACCCTGCGGCCCGAGGTGTTCAAGACGCTCACCCGCCGCGACCGCCACCACGACGTGCTGGCCGGCCTCGAAGCCGCCCGCGCCGCCGGACTCACCCCCGTCAAGGTCAACACGGTCCTCATGCCCGGCCTCAACGACGACGAGGCGCCCGACCTCCTCGCCTGGGCCGTCGAAAACGACTACGAGCTGCGCTTCATCGAGCAGATGCCGCTCGACGCCCAGCACGGCTGGAAGCGCGACGGCATGATCACCGCGGGCGACATCCTCGCCTCCCTGCGCACCCGGTTCGCGCTCACCCCCGAGGGCGGCGACGAGCGCGGCTCCGCCCCCGCCGAACGCTGGATCGTGGACGGCGGGCCGCACCGCGTCGGCGTCATCGCCTCCGTCACCCGCCCGTTCTGCCGGGCCTGCGACCGGACCCGGCTCACCGCCGACGGCCAGGTGCGCACCTGCCTGTTCGCCCGCGAGGAGACCGACCTGCGCGGCGCCCTCCGCTCGGACGCGCCGGACGAGGAGATCGCCCGCATCTGGAAGCTCGCCATGTGGGGCAAGAAGGCCGGTTCGGGCCTTGACGACCCCAGCTTCCTCCAGCCGGACCGCCCCATGTCCGCGATCGGCGGCTGACCCGCCCCGTCACGCCGAGGCGGACCGGGCCTCCCACTCCGCCAGCGTCACCACGTCCTTGAGGAAGCCCCGCACCCCGAGGAACTGCGACAGATGCTCCCGGTGCTCCTCACAGGCCAGCCACGTCTTGCGCCGCTCCGGCGTGTGCAGCTTCGGGTTGTTCCAGGCCAGCACCCATACGGCGTCGGCACGGCAGCCCTTGGCCGAGCAGACGGGGGCGGCGGAGTCGGACGGCACGGCGGATTCGGGGAAGTTCACGGCTCAACCCTAGAGCCTGTCGTCACCTTGCCGTCGCGGCGCACCCGTCCGGACACATGGCGACGCCGGGCAGCCACGGGGGGAGCTGCCCGGCGTCGGTCCGTCGCTCCGACGGGGGATGCGGAGCGCCTACGAAGTATGTCACGCACACCCTGCCGCAGTGCACTGGAACGTCATGATTGATCTGAGCTTTTCTTGAGCTTGGGCCCATCCGGGGCTCAAGCGTGCTCCGCCCCATCCGAAGACCGGAAACCGCGTCCGGACTGCGGTGAACCCGAGGCCGGACCCGTCGCCGGAGCCGTCTCCAGCACCGGGGTCGCGGGGGCCGGCACCACGAACGTCGAGGGCAGCCCCGGAGTGTTCTCCCGGCCCGCGTTGGCGATCACCACAGCGACGTACGGCAGCAGCACACCGAGCCCGAGCGCCACGAACGCGATGTGCCGCTCCACGTTCCACAGCAGCGCCGCCGCCACCACGGACACCGTGCGCACGGTCATCGAGATCACATAGCGCCGCTGTCTGCCCCGCACGTCCTCGGCGAGCCCCTGACGGGCCCCCGTGATCCGGAAGACCTCCCCATCACCCTGCTTGCGCACCACGCCCCACCAACCTTCCCCGGACCCGGACCGGCCGTCCCTACGCTACGCCCGGCATCCCCTGCGTACGAGACCGGGGCGGCCGTATGCGTACATTCCGTCACCCTCCCGTACGGACCCGCCCGGCGTGCGGTGGGCCGCCCCGGCACGGAGACTGGGCGGGAGACGCGCGCCACCGCGTCGCTCTAGGAGGCAGCATGGGCTGGTTGTGGGCAATCATCGTGGGCCTGGTGCTGGGCCTGATCGCCAAGGCGATCCTGCCGGGCAAGCAGCAGATCCCGCTCTGGCTGACGGTCATCTTCGGCATGATCGGCAGCGTCCTGGGAAACGCCGTCGCCACCTGGATCGGAGTCAACGACACCAGAGGCATCGACTGGACACGCCATGTGCTCCAGCTCATCGGCGCCGTGGTGGTCGTCGGGGTCGGCGACATGCTCTGGGCCTCGCTGCGGGGCACCAGACAGCGCACCTGAACCGCCCCGGACCAGGGCTCGATACAGGCCCGACGACGGCGGCCGGACACGCTTCCCGCGTGCCCGGCCGCCGTTCCGCGTCCCGCCCTCGCGGGCGTACCGCTCAGCCGGCCGTGACCTCGACCGCCGCCAGGTTCTTCTTGCCCCGGCGCAGCACCAGCCAGCGCCCGTGCAGCAGCTCCTCGCGGGCCGGGGCCGCCTCGCCGTCGACGGCCTTGACGTTGTTCACGTACGCGCCGCCCTCCTTCACCGTGCGCCGCGCCCCCGACTTGCTCGGCGCCAGACCGACCTCCACCAGCAGGTCGACCAGCGGACCCAGCTCGGACACCCGGGCGTGCGGCACCTCGGACAGGGCGGCGCTCAGCGTCGCCTCGTCCAGCGCGCCCAGCTCACCCTGGCCGAACAGGGCCTTCGACGCGGCGACGACCGCGGCGCACTGGTCCGCGCCGTGCACCAGCGTCGTCAGCTCCTCGGCCAGCGCGCGCTGCGCCGTCCGCGCCTGCGGGCGCTCCTCGGTGACCTTCTCCAGCTCCTCCAGCTCGGCCGGGGTCCGGAAGCTGAGGATGCGCATGTAGCGCGAGACGTCCCGGTCGTCCACGTTCAGCCAGAACTGGTAGAACGCGTACGGCGTGGTCATCGAGGCGTCGAGCCAGACGGCCCCGCCCTCCGACTTGCCGAACTTGGTGCCGTCCGCCTTCGTCATCAGCGGGGTCGCCAGCGCGTGCACCTCGGCACCCGGCTCCAGGCGGTGGATCAGGTCCAGGCCGGCCGTGAGGTTGCCCCACTGGTCGCTGCCGCCCTGCTGGAGGGTGCAGCCGTAGCGCCGGTACAGCTCCAGGAAGTCCATGCTCTGCAGCAGCTGGTAGCTGAACTCGGTGTAGCTGATGCCCTCGTCGGACTCCAGCCGGCGGGCGATCGACTCCTTGGTCAGCATCTTGTTGACCCGGAAGTGCTTGCCGATGTCCCGCAGAAACTCGATCGCGGACATGCCCGCGGTCCAGTCCAGGTTGTTGACCATGACCGCGGCGTTCTCGCCCTCGAAGGACAGGAACGGCTCGATCTGCGCGCGCAGCCGGTTCACCCACTGGGCGACCGTCTCCGGGTCGTTCAGCGTGCGCTCGGCGGTCGGGCGGGGGTCACCGATCTGACCGGTGGCCCCGCCGACCAGTGCGAGCGGCCGCAGCCCGGCCTGCTGGAGCCGGCGCATCGTGAGCACCTGCACCAGATGGCCGACGTGCAGACTGGCCGCGGTGGGGTCGTAGCCGCAATAGAACGTGACGGGACCGTCCGCGAGAGCCTTGCGCAATGCGTCCTCGTCGGTGGACTGGGCGAACAGCCCGCGCCACTTCAGCTCGTCGACGATGTCCGTCACGGTTCCGGTGCTCCTTACGCAGTGAGTTGTACGGGCCAGTCTAGGCCGGTCACACGCCCTGGCTGACCGAGCTCATGTTGAAGTCCGGGATGCGCAGCGGCGGCATCGCGGCCCGGGTGAACCAGTCGCCCCACTCGCGCGGCAGCGTCTTCTCCGTGCGGCCCGCCTCCGTGGCGCGGGACAGCAGGTCGACCGGGGACTCGTTGAACCGGAAGTTGTTCACCTCGCCCACCACCTCGCCGTCCTCGACCAGGTAGACGCCGTCGCGGGTCAGCCCGGTCAGCAGCAGCGTCGCCGGGTCCACCTCCCGGATGTACCAGAGGCAGGTCAGCAGCAGCGCCCGGCCGGTCGTCGCGGCCACCATCTCGTCCAGCGACCGTTCGCCCCCGCCCTCCAGGATCAGGTTGTCGATCGCCGGGGCGAGCGGCAGCCCGGTCAGGGCGGCGGTGTGCCGGGTCGTCGTCAGCCGGTCCAGGCGGCCGTCGGCCACCCAGTCGGTCCGGGACAGCGGCAACCCGTTGTCGAACACCGACTCGCCGTCCCCGGAGGAGTGCGCGAGGACGAACGGGGCCGACTCCAGGCCCGGAGCGTGCGGATCGCTGTGCAGGGTCAGCGGCAGCGGGGACAGTGACTCGCCGAGCCGGGTGCCGCCACCCGGCTTGGAGAACACCGTCCGGCCCTCGGCCGCGTCCCGCGCCGTGGACGACCACAGCTGGTAGATCAGCAGGTCCGCGACCGCGGTCGGCGGCAGCAGCGTCTCGTACCGCCCGGCGGGCAGCTCGATACGGCGCTCCGCCCAACCGAGCCGCCGCGCCAGCTCCGCGTCCATCGCCGCCGGGTCCACGTCCTTGAAGTCACGCGTGGAGCGGCCGGCCCAGGCCGAACGGGTGCGGTCGGGCGACTTGGCGTTCAGCTCCAGCGTGCCGTTCGGCTGGTCGTGGCGCAGCCGCAGCCCCGTGGACGTACCGAGGTAGCTGGACGTCATCTGGTGGTGGGCGAAGCCGTACAGCTCGCGCCCCCTGGCACGGGCCCGCGCGAAGGCGTCCCCGAGGGCCGGCGCGAACGCGGCGAACACCTCCGAGTCCGTCTCGGCCGGCGCGTCCGTGAAGTCCGGCGACGCGGGCACCCCGGTGACCAGCGGCTGCGCGTCCTCCGCCGGACCGGCGGCGCGCGCGGCGGCCTCGGCGGCCCGGACCAGCGGCTCCAGGTCGTCCGCGGTGACGGCGGCGCGGGAGACCACCCCGGACGCGGCACCCTCGGCGCCGTCCACCGTGGCGACCACGGTCACGGTCCGGCCCCGCGTCACCCCGTTGGTGGTGAGCGCGTTGCCGGCCCAGCGCAGATTGGCCGAGGACTCCTCGTCGGCGATGACCACGCAGCCGTCGGCGGTGGACAGTTCGAGCGCGCGCTCGACGATCTCGTACGGCTTGCTGACGCGGCTCATCGCCCGGCCTCCTGCGTCGTATTCAGAATGTTCACGCCCCGGAACAGGGCGGAGGGGCAGCCGTGGGAGACGGCCGCGACCTGGCCCGGCTGGGCCTTGCCGCAGTTGAAGGCGCCGCCCAGCACGTACGTCTGCGGGCCGCCGACCTTCTCCATCGAGCCCCAGAAGTCCGTCGTCGTCGCCTGGTAGGCGACATCGCGCAGCTGCCCGGCCAGCCGGCCGTTCTCGATGCGGAAGAACCGCTGCCCGGTGAACTGGAAGTTGTACCGCTGCATGTCGATGGACCACGACCGGTCCCCGACCACGTAGATCCCGCGCTCCACCCCGCCGATCAGGTCCTCCGTGGAGAGCCCGCCCGGATCGGGCCGCAGCGACACATTCGCCATGCGCTGCACCGGCACATGGCCGGGGGAGTCCGCGTAGGCGCAGCCGTTGGACCGGCCCAGGCCCGTGAGCTTCGCGATCCGGCGGTCCGTCTGGTAGCCCACCAGCGTCCCGTCCTTCACCAGGTCCCAGGACTGCGCCTCGACGCCCTCGTCGTCGTAGCCGATGGTCGCCAGCCCGTGCTCGGCGGTGCGGTCGCCCGTCACGTTCATCACCGGCGAGCCGTACGCCAGCTTGCCCAGCTGGTCGAACGTCGCGAACGAGGTCCCGGCGTACGCCGCCTCGTAACCGAGGGCCCGGTCCAGCTCCGTGGCGTGCCCGATGGACTCGTGGATGGTCAGCCACAGGTTGGACGGGTCGACGACCAGGTCGTACGTCCCCGCCTCCACGCTCGGCGCCCGCATCTTCTCGGCCAGCAGCCCGGGGATGCGCTCCAGCTCCGCGTCCCAGTCCCAGCCGGTCCCGGTCAGGTACTCCCAGCCGCGGCCCACCGGCGGCGCGATGGTGCGCATCGAGTCGAACTCGCCGGTCGCCGAGTCCACCGCGACGGCGGTGAACTGCGGGTGCAGCCGGACCCGCTGCTGCGTGGTCACCGTGCCCGCCGTGTCCGCGTAGAACTTGTTCTCGTGGACGGCCATCAGCGAGGCGTCCACATGCGCCACGCCCTCGGCCGCCAGCAGCCGGGCGCTCCAGTCGGCGAGCAGCCCCGCCTTCTCCTCGGCCGGTACGTCGAAGGGGTCGACCTCGTACGACGAGACCCAGGTGCGCTCGCCGTGCGACGGCTCGTCCGCCAGCTCCACCTTCTCGTCGGAGCCCGCGGCCGCGATCACCTTCGCCGACAGCTTGGCCATCGCGACGGCCTGCGAGGCCACCCGCGCCGCCGCGTCCATCGTCAGATCGACCCCGGAGGCGAACCCCCAGGCCCCGCCGTGCACGACCCGGACCGCGTAACCGAGGTCCGTGGTGTCGGAGCCCCCGGCGGGCCGGGCGTCCCGCAGCCGCCAGGTGGCACTGCGCACCCGCTCGAAGCGGAAATCGGCGTGCACCGCTCCGAGGGCCCGCGCCCGCGCCAGCGCCGCGTCGGCGAGGGCCCGTAGCGGAAGCGCCAGGAACGACTGATCTACCTCATGGGGCACGGGCGGCCTCTCCTTCGCGGTCACATTGCCTCGGATCGTTTGCGTTGCCTCGGAACGTTCACCAGGCAGTGAAGCACGGCCCGCGTGCCGTCGTGGCCCGATTCAGCGCTCCGCACCGCGACCCCGACTGTAGGAACCCGACAGTGCCCGGACGGAGGCGCTGTCAGGGGCCGATTCTCCGCCGCACGGACGGTACCGATAGGTTTCCGTGGTACCAGACCGCTATCGAAAGGGTGATCCGTTGAGCCGCTCGGTTCTCGTCACCGGAGGAAACCGGGGCATCGGCCTCGCCATCGCCCGCGCTTTCGCCGCCAACGGCGACAAGGTCGCGATCACCTACCGATCCGGAGAGCCGCCGGCCGAGCTCACCGAGGCCGGCGTCCTCGCGGTCCGCTGCGACATCACGGACCCCGAGCAGGTGGAGCAGGGCTACAAGGAGATCGAGGAGAAGCACGGCAACGTGGAGGTGCTGGTGGCCAACGCCGGCATCACCAAGGACCAGTTGCTGATGCGGATGTCCGAGGAGGACTTCACCTCCGTCCTCGACACCAACCTCACCGGCACCTTCCGGGTCGTCAAGCGCGCCAACCGCGGCATGCTGCGCGCCAAGAAGGGCCGCGTGGTCCTCATCTCGTCCGTCGTGGGCCTCCTCGGCTCCGCCGGCCAGGCCAACTACGCGGCCTCCAAGGCCGGTCTGGTCGGCTTCGCCAGGTCGCTGGCGCGCGAGCTGGGTTCGCGCAACATCACCTTCAACGTCGTCGCGCCCGGCTTCGTCGACACCGACATGACGCAGGTGCTCACCGAGGAACAGCGCAAGGGCATCGTGGCCCAGGTGCCGCTCGCGCGTTACGCGCAGCCCGAGGAGATCGCCGCCGCGGTGCGCTTCCTCGCATCCGACGACGCGTCGTACATCACTGGAGCCGTCATCCCCGTTGACGGCGGATTGGGCATGGGTCACTGATCAGCATGAGCGGAATTCTCGACGGCAAGCGCATCCTCATCACCGGTGTGCTGATGGAGTCGTCCATCGCGTTCCACACGGCCAAGGTGGCCCAGGAGCAGGGCGCCGAGGTCATCCTGACCGCGTTCCCCCGGCCCACGCTGACCGAGCGCATCGCCAAGAAGCTCCCCAAGCCCGCCAAGGTCATCGAGCTGGACGTCACCAACCAGGAGCACCTGGACCGCCTCGCCGGCCTGGTGCGCGACGAGCTGGGCTCGCTGGACGGCGTCGTGCACTCCATCGGCTTCGCGCCGCAGGACGCGCTCGGCGGCAACTTCCTCAACACCCCGTTCGAGTCGGTCTCCACGGCCATGCACGTCTCGGCGTTCTCGCTGAAGTCGCTCGCCATGGCGTGCAAGCCGCTGATGAGCGAGGGCGGCTCCATCGTCGGCCTCACCTTCGACGCCCAGTTCGCCTGGCCGCAGTACGACTGGATGGGCCCGGCCAAGGCCGCGCTGGAGGCCACCTCCCGCTACCTCGCCCGCGACCTGGGTCCGGACGGCATCCGCTGCAACCTGATCTCGGCCGGGCCGCTCGGCTCCATGGCCGCGAAGTCCATCCCCGGCTTCGACGGGCTCGCCGACGTGTGGAACACCCGCGCGCCGCTCGCCTGGGACATGAAGGACCCGGAGCCGGCCGGCCGCGGCATCGTCGCCCTGCTCTCGGACTTCTTCCCGCGGACCACCGGCGAGATCATCCACGTCGACAGCGGCGTGCACATGATGGGCGCCTGACCCCCAGGCCCCGTACGGTTCGGCCGCGCACCGTCCCCCGGAACACCGGGCGGCGGTGCGCGGCCGTTTCCGTACGCCCACCGCGTGGCCCCGCCGCGCACGCCCCCCCCAGGGGCGCTCAGGTCGAAAAGCCGGACGATCCACCGCAGAATGTGGAGGAACCGGACTTCTGGTCGGGCCGGTGTTCCGGCCGGGCATGGGGAGGAGATCGCTGTGCGTCGCACACATCGCCGAACCCGGTCCCTGCTGGCCTCCGGCGCGGTGATCGCCGGACTGCTCGTCCCGGCCGGCCTGTACGCCGCCGGGCACGTCGGAGCCGCCGGTGCCGCCGCGCCGCCCGCACCCAGCCCCGAACCCTCCGGCGCGGAGTGCCGTACGTCCGTCGAGGGCTCCCGAGTCATCGCGTACTGCCACAACCCGTACCCCAGGGCCGACCGCGTCCAGCTGCACACCGAGTGCGCCCGCTGGTGGGACGTGGACGCCGACACCCGGCCGGTCACCGTCGGCCCGGCCCGGACCGTCCGCCTGACCGACCGCTGCTGGAAGGAAGTCGCCTCCGCGTGGATCACCCACGCCGTGCGGCGCTAGACCGTGCCCCGTCTAGACCCGGTCCGCCCGGCAGGACAGCGTGTGGCTCGCGGCCTCCGCCGCCGCCGTCTCCGCGTCGCCCGCGCGGATCGCCTCGACCAGCCGGCTGTGGTCCATCGGCGTCTTCGGTGTCAGGTCCTCGCCCACGTCCTCGCGCAGGTAGTCCCGCAGCAGGTCGCCCAGGTCCGCGTACAGCTCCGTCAGCACGTCGTTGTGGGAGGCGGCCACCACCGCCAGGTGCAGCGTCGAGTCGGCGTCCACGAACGCCTCCGCGTCCCCCGCCGCCCACGTCTCCTCCCGGCGCTTCATGAGCGCGTCCAGCTGCTTCAGGTCCCGCTCCGTACGCCGTACGGCCGCCAGCCGCGCCGCCGACGACTCCAGGGTCGAGCGCAGCTCCGCGATGTGCCGCGGGTCCGCCGAGGCGAACCGGCGGTGCATCACCCCGGCCAGCTCGCTGGTGGCCACCACATAGGTGCCCGAACCCTGCCGGATGTCGAGCAGCCCGTTGTGCGCGAGCGCCCGCACCGCCTCGCGGACGGTGTTACGGGCCACCCCCAGCTGCTCGACCAGCTCGGGTTCGGTGGGGATACGGGAACCCACCGGCCACTCGCCCGTCGTGATCTGGTTCCTCAGCTGGGCAATCACCTGGTCGGCGAGTGCCGAACGCCGCGGGGACGTCAGCGCCATGGTGCTCCTCGGTCGCAACTTCCGGACTGATTGGACAACCAATCATCCCATGATTCTATGATGGCCTCATGCCCGACGACGAGACGACTCCCCAGACCGCGACCCGGACCCTGAACCCGGCGGGCCGGGCGGCCACCCGCGACGGCGCGCCCACCCCGCGCACCGGCGCCTCGCCGTGGACGCTGCGCCTGGTCGCCATCGGGCTCGTCCTCACCGCCGTCAACCTGCGCCCCGCCATCACCAGCCTCGGCGCCCTCCTCGAAGAGGTGCGCGACGGTCTGCACATGAGCGGCAGCGTCGCCGGTGTCCTCACCTCCGTGCCCCCGCTCTGCTTCGCGCTCTTCGGCGTGATGGCCCCCCGCCTCGCCCGCCGCTTCGGACCGGGCGCCGTGGTCTGCGCGGGCATGGTCGCCATCACGGCGGGCCTGGTGATCCGGCCCCTGATCGGCGGCACCGCGGGCTTCCTCGCCGCCAGCGCCCTGGCCCTCATGGGCATCGCCGTCAGCAACGTCCTGATGCCGGTGATCGTCAAGCGCTGGTTCCCCGACCGCGTCGGCTCCATGACCGGGCTTTATTCCATGGCCCTGGCCCTCGGCACCTCGCTCGCCGCCGCCGTCACCGTCCCCCTGACCGACGCGATGGGCGGCAGCTGGAAGGCCGGCCTCGGCATCTGGGCCGTGCTCGCCGCCGCCGCGATCCTGCCCTGGCTCCCGCTCGTACGGGACCGGGCCACCGCCCACGACACCCCCGCCGGGGGCCGGGCCGCCGCGCAGCCGCAGCCCGCCGACCTCCGGATCACCCGCAGCCGCACCGCCTGGGCCCTCGCCTGCTTCTTCGGCCTCCAGGCCACCGCCGCCTACATCACCATGGGCTGGATGCCCCAGATCTTCCGCGACGCCGGGGTCTCGGCCGGCACGGCGGGCGTCCTGCTCGCGCTCACCATGGCCATGGGCGTCCCGCTCGCCTTCGTGATCCCACGCGTCGCCGGACGGATGCGACACCAGGGCCCGATCGTCCTCCTCCTCGGCGCCTGCGGCCTCACCGGCTACGCGGGCCTCTACCTGGCCCCGGCCGGCGGCGCCTGGGCCTGGGCGCTGCTGCTCGGCATCTCCAACTGCGCCTTCCCGCTCGCCCTCACCATGATCGGCATGCGGGCCCGCAGCGGCGCCGGAGTCGTCCGGCTGTCCGCGTTCGCCCAGTCCACCGGCTATCTGATCTCCATCCCCGGACCGCTCCTGGTCGGCGTGCTCTACCAGCACAGCGGCGGCTGGGGCCTGCCCATCGGGCTGATGGCCGCCCTGATGGTGCCGCAGATGGTCATGGGCGTCATGGCCGGCCGGGACCGGACGATCGAGGACGAATGCTGAGATGCGAGACTGGGACCATGTCACCTGTGCTCGATCCGAATCCCCAGAACGGTCAGAAGAAGCTGCTGCTCGTCTTCGGGGCCATGCTGCTGATCACGGTCGTCGTCGGAGTCATCGCCTCCATCGCCTCCCCGTGACCCCTCGCCTCTCCGTGACCCCCGCCGCTCCTGACCCCGGCGATGGTGGTGCTGGCCCCACTATCCCCTAGGGGGCCAGGGTCAGGGTGAAGTGGGTGGCTCACCGGATGGGAGCGGCGCCCCCGTCTCCGTAGGTTCTGAGTAACAGAACCGAGCACCCACGGAGGCGGACATGCCGGCCCGTACGCAGCACCCCCGGCCCACCCGACCGGCGTCGGGCGATGCCGACGTCCGGCTGCCGTGGTGGGCCGTCGTGCTGCCCGCCCTCGCCTTCGCCGCGCTGCTGCTGCTGATCGCCGGACCGGGCCAGGCCCAGGCCGCAACGGGCGAATCGGCGACCGGCCGGCTGCTGCGGCAACTCCTCGCGCTGCTGACCGGCTGATGCCCGCCGCCCGGCCCGGACGAAGGCTCCAACACCCTGCGCCAGGTGGCACGTTTCATGCGAAGCTGAGGTGTATGAGCGCCGATACATCTCGCAGGATCGTCCTTCTCCGGCATGCCAAGGCGGAATGGTCGCAGGATTCCGACCATGAGCGCCCGCTGGCCGAGCGCGGCCGCATGGAGGCCCCCATGGCGGGCCGCAAGCTGGCCGATTCCGGGATCACCTTCGACCTGGCCCTCTGCTCCACCGCCGCCAGAACGCGGGAGACGTGGAAGCTGGCCGTGCACGAGATGCCCCAGCGCCCGAAGACGGTGTACGAGGAGCGGCTCTACGAGGCCTCGCTCGGCGAACTGATCACCCTGGTGAACGAGACCCCGGACGACGTCGCCGACCTGCTGGTCATCGCCCACAACCCCGGCATGCACGCGCTCGCCGACGCCCTCTCCGGCAGCGGCGAGGGCGACGCGCTCTCCCGGATGGCGCGCGGCGGCTTCCCGACCGCCGCCTTCGCCGTCGTCGAGTTCACCGGCCCCTGGAAGTCCGCCGAACACGGCGTCGGCCGCCTCGCCGAGTACTGGACGCCCAACGACTGACCCGCGGCCCGCGCGGAAGGGCCCCGGCCCGCATCACCCGATGCGCGCCGGGGCCCTCCCCGTCCCTCACGTACGTACGGCTCGCTCACGTACGGCGGACTCACATGTTGTACGGCGGCCGCTACTCGACCAGGCCGTCCGCCGCCTCGACCTCCTCGCGGGTGACCCCGAGCAGATACAGCACGGTGTCCAGGAACGGCACGTTCACCGCGGTGTGCGCGGCCTCGCGGACCACCGGCTTGGCGTTGAACGCCACCCCGAGCCCCGCCGTGTTCAGCATGTCCAGGTCGTTGGCCCCGTCACCGATCGCCACCGTCTGCGCCAGCGGCACCCCCGCCTGGGCGGCGAAGCTCCGCAGCAGCCGGGCCTTGCCCGCCCGGTCCACGATGTCCCCGGTCACCCGGCCCGTGAGCTTCCCGTTTACGACCTCCAGCGTGTTGGCGGAGGCGAAGTCCAGCCCCAGCCGCTCCTGGAGATCGTCGGTCACCTGTGTGAACCCGCCCGACACCACGCCCACCTGGTAGCCGAGTCGTTTCAGCGTACGGATCAGCGTCCGGGCGCCGGGCGTCAGCCGCACCTCGGAGCGGACCTTGTCCACCACCGAGACGTCGAGCCCCGCCAGCAGTGCCACCCGCGCGTGCAGCGACTGCTCGAAGTCCAGCTCGCCCCGCATCGCCCGCTCGGTCACCGACGCGACCTCGGCCTCGCAGCCCGCGTGCGCCGCGAACAGCTCGATGACCTCGTCCTGGATCAGCGTCGAGTCGACGTCCATCACCACGAGCCGCTGCGCCCGGCGGCTGAGCCCCGCCGACACGACGGCCACGTCCACGCCGATGCCCGCGGCCTCCGGCGCCAGCGCGCTGCGCAGCTCCTCCGTCCCCGTACCGGACACCGCGAACTCGACCGCCGTGACCGGGTACTTCGCCAGCCGGAAGATGCGGTCGATGTTTCCGCCGGTCGAGGTGATCCTGGCCGCTATGGCCGCCGTCGACTCCGCGGTCAGCGGGTGCCCCAGCACCGTGACATGGGACCGGCCCGAGCCGCGCGGCCGGTTGTCGCCCCTGCCGGAGATGATCTCGGCCTGGAGCTTCAGCGACTCGGCCCAGCTGTGCACGGTGGCACGCAGGTCGCCCTCCGTGGTCCCGCCCGAGGTGGGGGCGGTGACCAGCGCGCACAGGACGATACGGCCCCGCGTCACGACCTGCTCGATGTCGATCACGTCCACCGCGTACGCGGCCAGGGTGTCGAAGAGGCCCGCGGTGATGCCGGGGCGGTCCTTCCCGAATATCTTCACGAGAAGGGTCGGGACGTCCGGACCGTGCACGGACGCGACGGGCTCGGGAGACGGGGCGGGCTCAGGGGGCCGGGATGCGCTCATGGTGTTTCCACCGTATCGGTCCGCGCGCCCGCCGCGGCGGCCCGTCCCGAGTGCCGGACAGCCCGCCGGGCGCACCGGTCCGTCCCTTTTCGCCTGGCTGGGCAGGTCTCGGTGAGGTCACCTCGGACCGCCCGGCTTTCGTATCGGGGACCGGTCCTGGAATAGTTCGCCACGATGTTCAGCATCCCTAGGCCCCCTGCGACGGGGGCAACACGGGGGACAACTAGGTGGGGCGCGGAGTGCCGGAACTCGTACTGGAATTGAATGGCAGGACCTGGACGCTCGATCCGTCCAGGTCGTACACCCTCGGACGTGATCCGCAGGGCGACATGACGATCGACGACGCCAGGGTGTCGTGGCGGCACGCCACGATCAGCTGGAACGGGCGCAGCTGGTTCATCGAGGACCACGGCAGCACCAACGGCACCTATGTGCACGGCCAGCGGATTCAGCAGCTGGAGATCGCCGCCGGCTCCGCCGTGAACCTGGGCAACGCCACGGACGGCCCCCGGCTGACCCTGAGCGCCGCGGACGTCTACAGCCCCGCGCAGCCGCAGCAGGCCCCGCCGCCCCAGCAGCCCCAGCAGGGGGGCCACCCCGGCTGGCAGCAGCCGGCGCCCCAGCAGCCCGTACCGCCGCAGCAGCAGGGCTGGCAGCAGCCCGCCCCCCAGCAGCCGCACGTGCCGCAGCCGAACATGCCGCAGCAGCCGCACGTCCCGCAGCAGGGCGCGGCCCCGGCGCCGCCCGGCCCCGGCACCGGCCGACCGGCGGGCTCCCCGCCGGTCTACGGGGACCGCAGCCCGACCACGTTCCACCAGCTGGCCCTCGGCCGGGTGATGCGGATCGGTCGTGCGCTGGAGAACGACCTGGTCGTCTCCGACCTCCAGGTCTCCCGGAACCACGCCGAATTCCACGCGACGCCCGACGGCCGCTTCGAGATCCGGGACCTCGGATCGCACAACGGCACGTTCGTCAACGGTCAGCCGCTGTCCAAGTCCGGCTCGGCGCTCATCGGCCCGAACGACATCGTCGGCGTCGGCCACTCGACCTTCCGGCTCGTCGGCGACCGGCTGGAAGAGTTCGTCGACACCGGTGAGGTCTCCTTCGCGGCCCGCCACCTCACGGTGACGGTCGACGGCGGCAAGCAGATCCTCAAGGACGTCTCGTTCGGCGTCCCCGAGAAGTCGCTGATCGGCGTCATCGGCCCGTCCGGCTCCGGAAAGTCCACCCTGCTCAAGGCGCTCACCGGCTACCGGCCCGCCAACCAGGGCGATGTCCTCTACGACAACCGGAACCTCTACAAGCAGTTCGCCGAGCTGCGCCAGCGCATCGGCCTGGTCCCGCAGGACGACATCCTGCACAAGGAACTGACCGTCACGCGCGCCCTGAAGTACGCGGCCAAGCTCCGCTTCCCCGCGGACACCACCGAGGCCGAGCGCCAGGCCCGTATCCACGAGGTCCTCACCGAGCTGAAGCTCGACGTCCACAAGGACAAGAAGGTCACCTCGCTCTCCGGCGGCCAGCGCAAGCGCGTCTCCGTGGCGCTGGAGCTGCTCACCAAGCCGTCGCTGATCTTCCTGGACGAGCCGACCTCCGGTCTCGACCCGGGCATGGACCGCGACGTCATGCAGCTGCTGCGCGGCCTGGCCGACGACGGCCGTACCGTCCTGGTCGTCACGCACTCGGTGGCCGAGCTGGCCATCTGCGACAAGCTGCTGGTGATGGCGCCGGGCGGCGCCGTGGCCTACTTCGGCCCGCCGGACGAGGCGCTGAACTTCTTCGGCTACTCCACCTGGGCCGACGTCTTCTCCGCGTTCGAGAACTACCGCGACCACGACTGGGGCGGCCGCTGGCGCGGCTCGCAGCACTACCAGATGTACGCCGCGGACATCGACGCCGCCGCCCCGCAGTCGGTGCACATGCCGCCGCCGCAGCAGATGCGCCCGCCCAAGCCGCAGGGCTGGGGCACCCAGCTGTGGACGCTGATGCGCCGCTACGTCTCGGTGATCGGCTCCGACAAGGGCTTCATGGGCCTGATGGTGATCCTGCCCGCGGTGCTCGGCATCGTCAGCGTGGTCATCCCGTCGGACTACGGGCTCGCCCCGCCCAGGCCGCCGCACAAGTTCAACGGCGATGCCGGAACGATCATGCTGATCCTCACCATCGGCATGTGCTTCTCCGGCGCGGCCAACTCCGTACGCGAACTGATCAAGGAACGCGTCATCTACGAACGGGAACGGGCCACCGGCCTGTCCCGCTCCGCCTACCTGATGTCCAAGGTCATCGTCCTCGGCCTGATCACGGCCGTGCAGGGCGTCATCATCTGCGGCATCGGCTTCGCCACCCGCGATCTGCCCGAAGAGGGCCTGATCATGCCGCCGGCCGTCGAGCTGTGCCTGACGGTCATCGCGCTCGGCTTCACCTCGATGATGTTCGGCCTGGTCATCTCCTCGCTGGTGAAGACCGCCGAGAAGACCATGCCGCTGCTGGTCATGTTCGCGATCGTCCAGGTCGTCTTCACCGGCATCCTCTTCCAGGTCTACGGCTCGCCGGGCCTGGAGCAGTTCGCCTGGCTGATGCCGTCCCGCTGGGCCATCGCGGGCGCCGGCTCGACGCTGGACCTCGCCCACCTCATGCCGCCGTGGGACCAGAACAACCCCACCGACCTGGACCCGCTCTGGGAGCACACGGCGGGCCAGTGGGGGATGAACGTCGCGGTCCTGCTGTTCATCGGCGTCGTCTGCGGCTTCGTCGTCGCTCGGCTGCTGCGCCGCCACGAGCCCGAGGTCATGCGCAAGTAGACGGGTGTGTCCGGCCCGGACACGTACGCGCCGGAGGGCGGCACCCCGCGCGGGGTGCCGCCCTCCGGCGTTTCGTCACGCCCCGCGACCGGAGCGGATCAGTACGCGCTGTTGACGTTGTCGATCGAGCCGTACTTGTCGGCGGCGTAGTTGGCCGACGCGGTGATGTTGGCGACCGGGTCGTACTGCGTGTGCGGGGTGCCGGACACGTGGTAGTAGTCGAACGTCGGCTTGATGATCTGGAGCAGACCGATCGACGGCACGCCGTTGCGGGCGTTGATGTCCCAGTCGTTGATGGCGTTCGGGTTGCCGCTGGACTCCCGCATGATGTTGCGGTGCAGGCCCTCGTACGTACCCGGAATGCCCCTCTCCTTCATGATGGCCAGGGACTCGCGAATCCAGCCGTCCAGGTTGTTGGCGTACATGTGCGTACGGGCGGAGGAGCGGCTCGCGGCCTCGTCGCCGCGCGAGGACTTCTTCTCGGACTTGCGCTCGGACTTGCCGTGCCCCTTCGACTTCTTCGCCCAGGACTTCTCGTTCTTGCCGGACTTCCCGGAGCGCTCGGAGCGATCGGAGCGATCGGAGTCGTCGGAGTGCTTGGACTTCGAACCCGTCTCCTCCTTCACCGCGGCGGCCTTCTCGGCCTTGGCGGCGTCGGCGGCCTTGACCAGCTTCTCGGCGGTCGAGTGCTGCTCGATGACGCTGTCCTGGATCGCCCGCACCTGCTTGGAGTTCGCGGAGTCGAAGACGACCGGGGCTGCGGAGAGGGCCTGCGGTTCGGTCACGGCCTCGGCATCACCGGGCACCAGGGACAAGGAGAGGGCAGCGGCGGCGACGGCGGAGATGCCGGCGGCGGAGAGCTTCTGGGTCTTGTTCAGGCGTCGGAGACGGCCGGTGATGCTGTGCGCGGACATACAGGCGTACCTCTTCGAATTCGGGGGGTCCTCACGGAGGACGAAGACGGGAGCGACTACGCATCTCCGTCGGGGACGAGCTCAATTCTTAGCGGCGGCAAAATGGCCTGGCAAAGGTGTGACGTACGAAGCCGGGTAGTGGAATGGCGGGCGGTTTGCCGGGTTCACTCCCAGGTCAAGACCGCCCAAATCGCCCTTTTCGGTCCACTAGGCAACTTCGTAAGTGACGTGGACCCTATGCGCGGCCTCACATCGGGCGAGCCTCTTCATGACCGTACGTTGCTGAAGCAATGCGGAATGCGACGTTCCGAACGGGCTGCGGGCCGGACCCGCCCCCCGCCGCAGGTCCTAGGCCCTGCGCCCCGGTCCCCGGCCGCCCCCGGCCCGATACGGGCAGCGGACCCCGCCGGTACCGTGAGCCACATGAGCCACCGACCCCCCTCGGGCCTCGCGGCCGTCAGCGCGGCGCTGCTCGCCATGAGCCGCCACCTGGAGGTACGGGACGTCCTGAAGACGATCGTCGCCTCCGCCCGCGAACTCCTGGACGCCGAGTACGCCGCCCTCGGGGTCCCCGACGACCACGGCGGCTTCGCCCAGTTCGTCGTCGACGGCGTCAGCGAGGAGCAGTGGAAGGCCATCGGCCCGCTGCCCCGCCAGCACGGCATCCTCGCCGCCATGCTCCACACCGCCCGCACCGAGCGGCTCGCCGACGTCCGCAAGGACCCCCGCTTCGGCGGCTGGCCCAGTGCCCACCCCGACATGTCCGACTTCCTCGGACTGCCCATCCGGGACGGCGACGAGACCATCGGCGCGCTCTTCCTCGCCAACAAGAGGTGCCCCAAGCCGGAGGGCGTCTGCGGATTCACCGCCGAGGACGAGGACCTCCTCTCGATCCTCGCCCAGCACGCCGCCATCGCCCTGACCAACGCCCGCCTCTACGAGCGCAGCCGCGAACTCACCATCGCCGAGGAACGCTCCCGCCTCGCCCACGAGCTGCACGACGCGGTCAGCCAGAAACTGTTCTCGCTCCGGCTCACCGCCCAGGCCGCCGCCACCCTCGTCGACCGCGACCCGGCCCGCGCCAAGGGCGAACTCCAGCAGGTCGCCGCCCTCGCCGCCGAAGCCGTGGACGAACTGCGCGCCGCCGTCGTCGAGCTCCGCCCGGCCGCCCTGGACGAGGACGGCCTCGTCGCCACCCTCCGCACCCAGGTCCAGGTCCTGGACCGGGCCCACACCGCGCACGTCACCTTCACCTCCACCGGCGTCCGCGCCCTGCCCGCCGCCCAGGAGGAGGCCCTGCTCCGGGTCTCCCAGGAAGCCCTGCACAACGCCCTGCGCCACGCCGACGCCGACCACGTCGAGGTCACCCTCGTCCGCCGCGACGGCGCCACCGTGCTCCGCGTCACCGACGACGGCCGGGGCTTCGAACCCGCCGCCACCCGCCGGGCCGGCCGGCACCTCGGCCTGGTCTCCATGCGCGACCGCGCCGGCGGCGTCGGCGGCCGGCTCACCGTTGAGTCCGAGCCCGGCAAGGGCACCACGATCGAGATGGAGATCCCCGGTGGCTGACAGGATCATCAGGGTGCTGCTCGTCGACGACCACCAGGTCGTCCGCCGCGGCCTGCGTACGTTCCTGGAGATCCAGGACGACATCGAAGTGGTCGGCGAGGCGTCCGACGGCGCCGAGGGCGTGGCCGCCATCGAGAAGCTGCGGCCCGACGTCGTACTGATGGACATCAAGATGCCCGGCACCGACGGCATCGAGGCGCTGCGCAGACTCCGCGAGCTGGCGAACCCGGCCAAGGTGCTGATCGTCACCAGCTTCACCGAGCAGCGCACCGTCGTCCCCGCCCTGCGCGCGGGCGCCTCCGGCTATGTGTACAAGGACGTCGACCCGGACGCCCTGGCCGGGGCCATCCGCTCCGTCCACGCCGGACACGTCCTGCTCCAGCCCGAGGTCGCCGGGGCACTCCTCGCCCAGGACGAGCCCGGCACCGGCACCGGCCGGGGCAGCACCCTCACCGAACGCGAGCGGGAAGTGCTCGGCCTGATCGCCGACGGCCGCTCCAACCGGGAGATCGCACGCGCCCTGGTCCTGTCCGAGAAGACGGTCAAGACCCACGTCTCCAACATCCTGATGAAGCTCGACCTCTCCGACCGCACCCAGGCCGCCCTCTGGGCGGTCCGCCACGGAGCGGCAGGCTGACCACCGGCCGCGCGGGGGCCCGGCGCGCGCCGGGTTCCTCCCGACCGCGCCGGCGCACCCCGCGCCCCCGCTACCGCGCCGGCTCCTCCACGTACGCGTTGTACGCCGCCACCTGCGCCCGCCGCGCCACCCGCTCCACCGGCCGCAGCGCCTCCGCCCTGGCCGCCATCTCCGACGCGCTCACCGCACCGCCGTGCCCGTTCTCGTACGCCACCGAGACCAGGAGCCCGACCCGCTGCGCCAGCTCCAGGACCCGCACCGCCCGCGGCGGATAGCCCGGCGCCAGCACCTCGCGCCCCCGCTCCGCCCGCGCCCGGTACGCGTCCACCGCCGCCTCGGCCACCGGCCCCGACCCCGCCACGTCCAGCCGGGTCAGCACCGCCGTCGCGTCCCGCAGCGCCTCCGCCAGCTCCCGCTCCGCCTCACCCAGCGACGGCACATCGGCCGGCGGCGCCTCCCGCACCGCCAGGCAGTGCCACACCACATCCACGTGCACATCCCCGGCCGGGCCCGCCTCGCGCACCTCCGGCACCAGCCCGTACGGCGCGCCGTGGCCGACCACCGCCTCCTCCGCCTCCAGCGCGCGGGCGTTGAACTCCGGCGGACCGCTCAGCCCCAGCGGATGCCCCGGCACCGGCAGCGCGACCCGGAAACCGCTCACCCCGAGCGACCGCAGCCGCCCCAGCGCGAACGTGAGCCCCACCGGACCGGCCTCACCGGGCAGCCCCTCGACGCGGTGCACCGCGTCCTCCCCGACCACGGCGAGCACCGCGTCGTCCGGCGACACCAGCCCCGCCAGCAACGCGTTCCCCCAGGCGGCCAGCACCCCTGAACGTGGTTCCACAAGCATGCGGACAGCCTAGGGGGTGTCCGGAAAGTCATGGGAGCCAGAGTTGGAGGCAGGCGAGGGTGACCATTGCTTGGTAGTGGGCGGCTCGTTTGTCGTAGCGAGTGGCCAGGGCCCGGTTCTGCTTGAGCCGGCTGAAGCAGCGCTCGACGACGTTGCGCCGCCGGTAGGCGGTCCGATCGAGCCGGCAGAGACTCTCGCCGCGGCGCAGGCGCCCGTTGATCTGGTCGATCCGCTCGGGAATCGTCGCGGCGATCCCGCGCCGACGCAGGTAGGCACGGATCCTGCGGGCCGAGTAGCCCTTGTCCGCCACCACCCGCTCGGGCCGGGTCCGGGGCCTGCCCGGCCCCGGCCGGGCGATCCGGATGCGTTCCATGACCGGCTCGAACTGGGTGCAGTCGTTCACGTTCCCGCCGGTCAGGGTGAAGGCCAGGGGGCGTCCCCGACCGTCGCAGGCCAGGTGGATCTTGCTGGTCAGCCCGCCGCGCGACCGGCCGAGCGCCTCGCCCTCCCAGGGCCCCCTTTTCGGGCCCCGGCCGCGTGCTGGTGGGCCCGCACCGTGGTGGAGTCGACACACACGATCGTCCAGTCGACCTGTCCGACGGCGTCACAGTGCTGCTGGACGTGAGCCAGGAGGCGGTCCCAGGTGCCGTCGGCGGACCAGCGGCGGAAGCGTTCGTAGACCGTCTTCCACGGGCCGTAGCGTTCGGGCAGGTCACGCCAGGCGGCCCCGGTGGACAGCTTCCACAGGATCCCGTTCACCACCTGGCGCCGGTCCCGCACCGGCCGGCCCATCCGCCCCGGCGCCAGCAACGGAGCGATCAACGCCCACGACTCATCGGTCAGTTCATGTCGACGCACCACGAACGGAGTAACGAGCGATCGACTTTACGGACACGGCCTAGGACCTGTCGTGGGCGGTGTGCGTCCCGTCACGACCCGGTTCGTGACGGCGGGCCCAGCGCCGCCCGTACTCGTGCCGTGGCGTAGGTTTTCCCTGGGAGCCTGCCCGACCGGCATGCGACGATCTCGACACTGCATGGGGAGACAACGCGCTCATGAGCGATGTACTGGAGCTGGTGGACGTATCAGTGGTCCGCGACGGACGCGCTCTGGTGGACGGCGTCTCCTGGTCGGTCAAGGAAGGCGAGCGCTGGGTCATCCTCGGCCCCAACGGCGCCGGCAAGACCACCTTGCTCAACATCGCCTCCAGCTACCTCTTCCCCACCAGGGGCAGCGCCGACGTGCTCGGTGAGCGGCTCGGCGGCGTCGGCACCGACGTCTTCGAGCTGCGCCCCCGCATCGGCATCGCGGGCGTCGCCCTCGCCGACAAGCTCCCCCGCCGCCAGACGGTCCTCCAGACGGTGCTCACCGCCGCCTACGGCATGACCGCCACCTGGAACGAGAACTACGACCAGGTCGACGAGGACCGCGCCCGCGCCTTCCTCGACCGGCTCGGCATGACCGACTACCTCGACCGCAAGTTCGGCACCCTCTCCGAGGGCGAGCGCAAGCGCACCCTGATTGCCCGCGCCATGATGACCGACCCCGAGCTGCTCCTCCTGGACGAGCCCGCCGCCGGCCTCGACCTCGGCGGCCGCGAGGACCTCGTCCGCCGCCTCGGCCGGCTGGCCCGCGACCCGTACGCGCCCTCCATGATCATGGTGACCCACCACGTCGAGGAGATCGCCCCCGGCTTCACCCACGTCCTGATGATCCGCCAGGGCAAGGTGCTCGCCGCCGGCCCCATGGAGACCGAGCTGACCTCGCGCAACCTCTCCCTCTGCTTCGGCCTGCCCCTCGTCGTCGAGCACCAGGGCGACCGCTACACCGCCCGCGGCCTGCCGCTCGCCTGACACCCGCCCCCGAAACCCCACCGCCCCGATCGCGCCCTGTCCGTAAGGGCGTTGACGGCCCTACCATGACCATGTGGACATCGACGCGTGGGTGTGGTGGCTGATCGGCGCGGTGGGACTGGGCATTCCGCTCGTCCTGACCGCGATGCCCGAGTTCGGCATGTTCGCCGTGGGGGCGGTCGCCGCCGCGGTCGTGGCGGCCCTCGGCGGCGGAATCGTCGCCCAGGTCCTGGTCTTCGTCATCGTCTCGGTGGCGCTGACCGCCGTCGTCCGGGTGATCGCCCGCCGCCAACGGGCCGACCGCGCACCCCAGCTCGCCACGGGCATCGACGCACTGAAGGGCCGTCAGGCCGTCGTACTGGAACGCGTGGACGCGTCCGGCGGCCGGATCAAGCTGGCCGGGGAGATCTGGTCGGCGCGCGCCCTAGACTCCGGACTCAGCTTCGAACCCGGCCAACAGGTCGATGTCGTCGACATCGACGGGGCGACGGCCGTCGTCATGTGACCGAACGGCCCCCACGGCAAGGCGTGTTCTGTCAGACTCGATGACGATCATCAACCGAAGGGCACGAGGAAACGATGCAACCGATCATCATCGTCCTGATCATTCTGGTGGTGCTCGTCTTCATCGCCCTGATCAAGACGATCCAGGTCATCCCCCAGGCCAGCGCCGCCATCGTCGAACGGTTCGGCCGCTACACCCGCACCCTCAACGCGGGCCTGAACATCGTCGTCCCGTTCATCGACTCGATCCGCAACCGGATCGACCTCCGTGAGCAGGTCGTGCCCTTCCCGCCACAGCCCGTCATCACCCAGGACAACCTGGTCGTCAACATCGACACCGTCATCTACTACCAGGTGACCGACGCCAGGGCCGCGACGTACGAGGTCGCCAGCTACATCCAGGCCATCGAGCAGCTCACCGTCACCACGCTCCGCAACATCATCGGCGGCATGGACCTGGAGCGCACCCTCACCTCCCGCGAGGAGATCAACGCCGCCCTGCGCGGAGTCCTCGACGAGGCCACCGGCAAGTGGGGCATCCGCGTCAACCGCGTCGAGCTCAAGGCCATCGAGCCGCCCACCTCCATCCAGGACTCGATGGAGAAGCAGATGCGCGCCGACCGCGACAAGCGCGCCGCCATCCTCCAGGCCGAGGGCACCCGCCAGTCCGCGATCCTCACCGCCGAGGGCGAGAAGCAGTCGGCGATCCTGCGCGCCGAGGGCGAGGCCAAGGCCGCCGCCCTGCGCGCCGAGGGCGAGGCCCAGGCCATCCGTACGGTCTTCGAGTCCATCCACGCCGGAGACCCGGACCAGAAGCTCCTCTCGTACCAGTACCTCCAGATGCTGCCGAAGATCGCCGAGGGCGACGCCAACAAGCTCTGGATCGTGCCCAGCGAGATCGGCGACGCCCTCAAGGGCCTCAGCGGCGCCTTCGGCAACCTCTCCACCGGCGCACCCGGCTTCAACACCGGCCAGGAGCGGCGCGAGCAGCCCCCGCTCGACTGACACGCTCCACCCCCGTGCATGATTCGTGCACAAAGCACCGATCATGCACGGGGGAAACACCATGTCCATCTGGGAGATGCTCGCCGTCTTCGCAGCGGGGATCAGCGCCGGAGCCATCAACACCATCGTGGGCTCCGGGACGTTGATCACCTTTCCCGTCCTGCTGGCCACCGGGCTGCCCCCGGTCACGGCCACCGTCTCCAACGCGCTCGGCCTCATCCCCGGCTCCATCAGCGGCGCCATCGGCTACCGCAAGGAACTCCGGGGCCAGCGCTCCCGCGTCCTCAAGCTCACCACCGGAGCCCTCGTCGGCGGTCTCACCGGCGCCACCCTGCTCCTGGCCCTGCCCTCCACGGCCTTCGAGACCATCGTCCCGGTCCTGGTCGCCCTGGCCCTCGTCCTGGTCATCCTCCAGCCGCGCATCAGCAAGGCTGTCCAGCGACGGCGCGCCGACAAGGGCGAATCGGCCCACCCGGACGGCGGCCCGCTGCTCTACATCGGCCTGACCCTGGCCAGCGTCTACGGCGGCTACTTCACCGCCGCGCAGGGCATCATCTACCTCTCCCTCATGGGCATGCTGGTCGACGACACCATGCAGCGCCTGAACGCCGTGAAGAACGTCCTCGCGGCCATCGTCAACAGCATCGCCGCGCTCTTCTTCCTCTTCGTCGCCGACTTCGACTGGACCGCCGTCCTCCTGATCGCGATCGGCTCCGCCCTCGGCGGCCAGATCGGCGCCAAGGTCGGCCGCCGCCTCAGCCCCACCCTGCTGCGCGCCCTCATCGTCACGGTCGGCACGGTCGCCATCGTCCAACTGCTGCTCCGCTGAACGCCCGAGGCCCGTCTCCACACGGGAGACGGGCCTCGGTCACGTCATCGGGCGTATGCCGGCTACGCGGCGCTGTGCGCCAGCCACTCCGGGAGCGCCGAACGCTCACCGGCCCCCAGGGCCAGCAGCATCGCCTCCGCCGGAGACGGTACGAACGGCTGCCGCAGCAGCGGCATCCCCGCCTGCTCCGGCGTTCGGTCCGCTTTGCGGTGGTTGTCCTCGGCGCACGAGGCCACCGTATTGAGCCAGGTGTCCTGCCCGCCCTGCGCCCTCGGCACGACATGGTCGACGGTGCTCGCCCGCTTCCCGCAGTACGCGCACCGGTGCTGGTCCCGGACCAGGACCCCCCTCCTGGACCACGGGGCCTGTCTTCGGAACGGCACCCTTACGTACCGGCAGAGCCGGATCACCCGGGGCACCGGGATGTCGACATCGGCGCCACGCATGCGGAGGTCGGGGTGCGACTGCTCGACGACGGCCTTGTCCTGAAGGATCAGCACCACCGCACGGTTCAGCGTCACCGTCGACAGTGGTTCGAAGCTCGCGTTCAGCACCAGCGTGTCCCGCATCTCGCCCACCTCCCGTGTGCCGGCCGCCCCCTGGCGGGCCCGGACCCACTCTGGCCGCGCACGCCGTGAGGGACAACGCATTAAAAAAATGCCCTGCCCTGATCTCTCCAGGACCAGGGCAGGGCAAACGGCGGCGGAAGTTCTGGTACTCAGTCGGTGGCGGCGGGCTCCGCGTACTCACCGATCAACTGGGCCCGGCCCAGGGTGTGGAACCGCAGGTTGAAGCCGACCGCGGCGGGCGAGGTGTCGCCGTCGGTGCCGAGCTTCTCGGTGTCCACCGCGTACACCGTGAACACATAGCGGTGGTTCTCCCCGGCCGGCGGGGCGGCCCCGCCGAAGTCCTTCGTCCCGTAGTCGTTGCGCGCGTGCACGGCGCCGGCGGGCAGCCCCTCGAACGAGCCGCCGCCCGCGCCCGCCGGCAGCTCCGTGACCGAAGCCGGGATGTCGAAGAGCACCCAGTGCCAGAACCCGCTGCCCGTCGGGGCGTCGGGGTCGAAGCACGTCACGGCGAAGCTCTTCGTGCCCGCCGGGAAGCCCTCCCACCGCAGCTGCGGCGAGGTGTTCCCGGCCGCGTACACCTGGGCGTCGGCGAGCACGGCCCCCGGAGCGAGGTCCTCGCTCACCACGGTGAACGAGGGAACCTCCGGATGGAAGTCGTGCGGCAGCGGCGCCCTCTTCGGCTCGGTCACGTCAGCACCTCTCTGTAGGTTCCGTCGGACGGCGCGGCGGGAAGATCGATCCCCCCGCGCCCGACCTCCGACCCTAGAGCCAGTTGCGCTGCCCGCCGACCTGCGCCAGCCACTGGTTCAGATATGCCGCCCAGTCGGTCTCGCGGTAGTTGTGCAGACCGACCTTGAAGGCGCGGTACGAGTCGCTGCCCTCGCTGAACAGGCCCGGCTTCTTGTCCATCTCCAGGACGACGTCCATCTCGCGGTCGTCCGCGACGAAGGACAGCTCCACCTGGTTCAGCCCGCGGTACTGCGACGGCGGGAGGAACTCGATCTCCTGGTAGAAGGGCAGCTGCTGACGCGTGCCGCGGATGTGGCCGCGCTCCATGTCGGCGCTGCGGAAGCGGAAGCCCAGCTGGCCGAAGGCGTCGAGGATGGCCTCCTGGGCCGGCAGCGGGTGCACGTTGATCGGGTCGAGGTCGCCGGAGTCCACCGCGCGCGCGATCTCCAGTTCGGTGGTCACACCGATGTTCATGCCGTGCAGGTGCTGGCCGGCGAACATGGTGATCGGGGTCTCCCAGGGGATCTCCAGCCCGAACGGCACCACGTGCACCGCCCCGGCCCGCACCTCGAAGGCGCCGCCGAGCCGCAGCTTCGTGAACTCGATGTCCTGCTTGTACTCCTGGTCCTGACCCTCGACCTCGACGCGGGCCTGCAGCCCCACGGAGAGCCCCTCGATCTGCTGGTCGACCGATCCGCCCTGAATGCGGACCTCGCCCTGGACGACCCCGCCCGGAACGACGTTGACCTCGCTCAGCTCCGTCTCCACCGAGGCGCCGCCGGCACCCATGCTCGCGAGCAGCCGCTTGAAGCCCATCTTGTTTCCCTCCTAGGTCCTGACCCCTACATACGCGCGACGACCGTACTCGGTTCCCGCTAACCTCGAACCTCATGATCGATGGCCCGGACCGTACGCCGCTCCCGCGGACCTTCTTCGACCGCCCCGTACTGGAGGTGGCACCCGATCTCCTCGGCCGCCACCTGGTACGCAACACCCCGGACGGGCCGATCGAGCTGCGCCTGACGGAGGTGGAGGCGTACGCCGGTGAGATCGACCCCGGCTCCCATGCCTTCCGGGGCCGGACACGGCGCAACGAGGCGATGTACGGGCCGCCCGGCCACGCGTACGTCTACTTCACGTACGGGATGTGGCACTGCATGAACCTGGTGTGCGGGACCGAGGGCCGGGCGAGCGGGGTCCTGCTGAGGGCCGGCGAGATCGTGGTGGGCGCCGAGCTGACCCGCAAACGTCGAGTTTCGGCCCGTAATGACAGGGAACTGGCCAAAGGCCCGGCGCGCCTGGCGACTGCCCTGGACATCGGCCGGCCGCTGAACGGCACCGACGCCATCGCTCACGAGGGCGCCGAGCTCTACGTACTGCACGGTGCCCCGCCGCCCCGTGACCAGGTGCGGAACGGGCCGCGCACGGGAGTGGGCGGCGACGGGGCGGTGCACCCCTGGCGGTACTGGATCGACGGCGACCCCACGGTGAGCCCGTACCGCGCCCATGTGCCCCGCCGCAGGTGAACTTGACTCGCCCCCTGGGGGACACCTAATGTTGTCCGAGTCGCTTGACACGGGTATAGCTGTTGGTTCGGTCCATCGGATCGCACACCGCGCAGACCCGGAAGCGGCCAACCACTACCTACGACTCACCCCAGAGGGTGCGAGTTTCGGCATGCCGGAATTCGATCCCACTGACTCGATTATGAGTAACCGGGAGAATCCGCTAAAGTAGTGGACACGCCGAAAGGGAAAGCGCGAAAGCGAAGACCCGGAAAGCGAAAATCGATTGACCCGCTTCGACCGGGAATCGGACACGAAAGAGTCTGATAGAGTCGGAAACGCAAGACCGAAGGGAAGCGCCCGGAGGAAAGCCCGCAGGGGTGAGTACAAAGGAAGCGTCCGTTCCTTGAGAACTCAACAGCGTGCCAAAAGTCAACGCCAGATATGTTGATACCCCGGCCTGCTACGGCAGGTTGGAGGTTCCTTTGAAAGTCCTGCGAGGTCATTAGATCTGGCAGGCAAAAAACACAGCGAGGACGCAGTGGACGACGGGTCATATTCCGACCCGGTTCGTTCCGCTCTCGTGATGTGTGGTCCCGATTACGGGAAAACATTCACGGAGAGTTTGATCCTGGCTCAGGACGAACGCTGGCGGCGTGCTTAACACATGCAAGTCGAACGATGAAGCCCTTCGGGGTGGATTAGTGGCGAACGGGTGAGTAACACGTGGGCAATCTGCCCTTCACTCTGGGACAAGCCCTGGAAACGGGGTCTAATACCGGATACCACCTTCTCCCTCCTGGGAGAAGGTTGAAAGCTCCGGCGGTGAAGGATGAGCCCGCGGCCTATCAGCTAGTTGGTGGGGTAATGGCCTACCAAGGCGACGACGGGTAGCCGGCCTGAGAGGGCGACCGGCCACACTGGGACTGAGACACGGCCCAGACTCCTACGGGAGGCAGCAGTGGGGAATATTGCACAATGGGCGAAAGCCTGATGCAGCGACGCCGCGTGAGGGATGACGGCCTTCGGGTTGTAAACCTCTTTCAGCAGGGAAGAAGCGAAAGTGACGGTACCTGCAGAAGAAGCGCCGGCTAACTACGTGCCAGCAGCCGCGGTAATACGTAGGGCGCAAGCGTTGTCCGGAATTATTGGGCGTAAAGAGCTCGTAGGCGGCTTGTCGCGTCGGTTGTGAAAGCCCGGAGCTTAACTCCGGGTCTGCAGTCGATACGGGCAGGCTAGAGTGTGGTAGGGGAGATCGGAATTCCTGGTGTAGCGGTGAAATGCGCAGATATCAGGAGGAACACCGGTGGCGAAGGCGGATCTCTGGGCCATTACTGACGCTGAGGAGCGAAAGCGTGGGGAGCGAACAGGATTAGATACCCTGGTAGTCCACGCCGTAAACGTTGGGAACTAGGTGTTGGCGACATTCCACGTCGTCGGTGCCGCAGCTAACGCATTAAGTTCCCCGCCTGGGGAGTACGGCCGCAAGGCTAAAACTCAAAGGAATTGACGGGGGCCCGCACAAGCAGCGGAGCATGTGGCTTAATTCGACGCAACGCGAAGAACCTTACCAAGGCTTGACATACACCGGAAAGCATCAGAGATGGTGCCCCCCTTGTGGTCGGTGTACAGGTGGTGCATGGCTGTCGTCAGCTCGTGTCGTGAGATGTTGGGTTAAGTCCCGCAACGAGCGCAACCCTTGTTCTGTGTTGCCAGCATGCCCTTCGGGGTGATGGGGACTCACAGGAGACTGCCGGGGTCAACTCGGAGGAAGGTGGGGACGACGTCAAGTCATCATGCCCCTTATGTCTTGGGCTGCACACGTGCTACAATGGCCGGTACAATGAGCTGCGATGCCGTGAGGCGGAGCGAATCTCAAAAAGCCGGTCTCAGTTCGGATTGGGGTCTGCAACTCGACCCCATGAAGTCGGAGTTGCTAGTAATCGCAGATCAGCATTGCTGCGGTGAATACGTTCCCGGGCCTTGTACACACCGCCCGTCACGTCACGAAAGTCGGTAACACCCGAAGCCGGTGGCCCAACCCCTTGTGGGAGGGAGCTGTCGAAGGTGGGACTGGCGATTGGGACGAAGTCGTAACAAGGTAGCCGTACCGGAAGGTGCGGCTGGATCACCTCCTTTCTAAGGAGCACTTCTTACCAGGCTCTGCCTGGTCAGAGGCCAGAACACCGGCGAATGTCCGGTGCTGGTAGCTCATGGGTGGAACGTTGACTACTCGGCACGGCGCATGAGTCTTCACCAGTACTGCTCTTCGGAGCGTGGAACGTGGGGGTGAGTGGGTCGGGTCGGGCACGCTGTTGGGTATCTGAAGGTACGGCCGTGATGGTCGTCCTTCGGTTGCCGGCCCCAGTGAACTCGTCAGTTTCTGGCGGGGTGGTGGGTGGCTGGTCGTTGTTTGAGAACTGCACAGTGGACGCGAGCATCTGTGGCCAAGTTTTTAAGGGCGCACGGTGGATGCCTTGGCACCAGGAACCGATGAAGGACGTGGGAGGCCGCGATAGGCCCCGGGGAGCTGTCAACCGAGCTTTGATCCGGGGGTGTCCGAATGGGGAAACCCGACAGTCGTCATGGGCTGTCACCCGCTGCTGAACACATAGGCAGTGTGGAGGGAACGCGGGGAAGTGAAACATCTCAGTACCCGCAGGAAGAGAAAACAACCGTGATTCCGGGAGTAGTGGCGAGCGAAACTGGATCAGGCCAAACCGTATGCGTGTGATACCCGGCAGGGGTTGCGCATGCGGGGTTGTGGGATCTCTCTTTCACAGTCTGCCGGCTGTGAGACAAGTCAGAAACCGTTGGTGTAGGCGAAGGACATGCGAAAGGTCCGGCGTAGAGGGTAAGACCCCCGTAGCTGAAACATCAGCGGCTTGTTTGAGAGACACCCAAGTAGCACGGGGCCCGAGAAATCCCGTGTGAATCTGGCGGGACCACCCGTTAAGCCTAAATATTCCCTGGTGACCGATAGCGGATAGTACCGTGAGGGAATGGTGAAAAGTACCGCGGGAGCGGAGTGAAATAGTACCTGAAACCGTGTGCCTACAAGCCGTGGGAGCGTCGCGCATCGAGCTTGCTCGGTGCGTCGTGACTGCGTGCCTTTTGAAGAATGAGCCTGCGAGTTAGCGGTGTGTAGCGAGGTTAACCCGTGTGGGGAAGCCGTAGCGAAAGCGAGTCCGAACAGGGCGATTGAGTTGCACGCTCTAGACCCGAAGCGGAGTGATCTAGCCATGGGCAGGTTGAAGCGGAGGTAAGACTTCGTGGAGGACCGAACCCACCAGGGTTGAAAACCTGGGGGATGACCTGTGGTTAGGGGTGAAAGGCCAATCAAACTCCGTGATAGCTGGTTCTCCCCGAAATGCATTTAGGTGCAGCGTCGTGTGTTTCTTGCCGGAGGTAGAGCACTGGATAGGCGATGGGCCCTACCGGGTTACTGACCTTAGCCAAACTCCGAATGCCGGTAAGTGAGAGCGCGGCAGTGAGACTGTGGGGGATAAGCTCCATGGTCGAGAGGGAAACAGCCCAGAGCATCGACTAAGGCCCCTAAGCGTACGCTAAGTGGGAAAGGATGTGGAGTCGCAGAGACAACCAGGAGGTTGGCTTAGAAGCAGCCACCCTTGAAAGAGTGCGTAATAGCTCACTGGTCAAGTGATTCCGCGCCGACAATGTAGCGGGGCTCAAGCGTACCGCCGAAGTCGTGTCATTCCAGCATCAGGGCCAACGCCTGCTGGGATGGGTAGGGGAGCGTCGTGTGCCGGGTGAAGCAGCCGTGGAAGCGAGTTGTGGACGGTTCACGAGTGAGAATGCAGGCATGAGTAGCGATACACACGTGAGAAACGTGTGCGCCGATTGACTAAGGGTTCCTGGGTCAAGCTGATCTGCCCAGGGTAAGTCGGGACCTAAGGCGAGGCCGACAGGCGTAGTCGATGGACAACCGGTTGATATTCCGGTACCCGCTTTGAAACGCCCAGTACTGAATCAGGCGATGCTAAGTCCGTGAAGCCGGCCCGATCTCTTCGGAGTTGAGGGTAGTGGTGGAGCCGACGAACCAGACTTGTAGTAGGTAAGCGATGGGGTGACGCAGGAAGGTAGTCCAGCCCAGGCGGTGGTTGTCCTGGGGTAAGGGTGTAGGCCGTGTGGTAGGCAAATCCGTCACACGTTAAGGCTGAGACCTGATGCCGAGCCGATTGTGGTGAAGTGGATGATCCTATGCTGTCGAGAAAAGCCTCTAGCGAGTTTCATGGCGGCCCGTACCCTAAACCGACTCAGGTGGTCAGGTAGAGAATACCGAGGCGTTCGGGTGAACTATGGTTAAGGAACTCGGCAAAATGCCCCCGTAACTTCGGGAGAAGGGGGGCCACCTTTGGTGATAGCACTTGCTGCTTGAGCTGGGGGTGGCCGCAGAGACCAGCGAGAAGCGACTGTTTACTAAAAACACAGGTCCGTGCGAAGCCGTAAGGCGATGTATACGGACTGACGCCTGCCCGGTGCTGGAACGTTAAGGGGACCGGTTAGCTGCTCTTCGGGGTGGCGAAGCTGAGAACTTAAGCGCCAGTAAACGGCGGTGGTAACTATAACCATCCTAAGGTAGCGAAATTCCTTGTCGGGTAAGTTCCGACCTGCACGAATGGCGTAACGACTTCTCGACTGTCTCAACCATAGGCCCGGTGAAATTGCACTACGAGTAAAGATGCTCGTTTCGCGCAGCAGGACGGAAAGACCCCGGGACCTTTACTATAGTTTGATATTGGTGTTCGGTTCGGCTTGTGTAGGATAGGTGGGAGACTTTGAAGCGGCCACGCCAGTGGTTGTGGAGTCGTCGTTGAAATACCACTCTGGTCGTGCTGGATGTCTAACCTGGGTCCGTGATCCGGATCAGGGACAGTGTCTGATGGGTAGTTTAACTGGGGCGGTTGCCTCCTAAAGGGTAACGGAGGCGCCCAAAGGTTCCCTCAGCCTGGTTGGCAATCAGGTGTTGAGTGTAAGTGCACAAGGGAGCTTGACTGTGAGACCGACGGGTCGAGCAGGGACGAAAGTCGGGACTAGTGATCCGGCAGTGGCTTGTGGAAGCGCTGTCGCTCAACGGATAAAAGGTACCCCGGGGATAACAGGCTGATCTTCCCCAAGAGTCCATATCGACGGGATGGTTTGGCACCTCGATGTCGGCTCGTCGCATCCTGGGGCTGGAGTCGGTCCCAAGGGTTGGGCTGTTCGCCCATTAAAGCGGTACGCGAGCTGGGTTTAGAACGTCGTGAGACAGTTCGGTCCCTATCCGCTGTGCGCGTAGGAATATTGAGAAGGGCTGTCCCTAGTACGAGAGGACCGGGACGGACGAACCTCTGGTGTGCCAGTTGTTCTGCCAAGGGCATGGCTGGTTGGCTACGTTCGGAAAGGATAACCGCTGAAAGCATCTAAGCGGGAAGCCTGCTTCAAGATGAGTATTCCCACCAACTTGATTGGTTAAGGCTCCCAGTAGACGACTGGGTTGATAGGCCAGATGTGGAAGCCCGGTAACGGGTGGAGCTGACTGGTACTAATAGGCCGAGGGCTTGTCCTCAGTTGCTCGCGTCCACTGTGTTGTTCCCAGGCCACGAACAGTCGTGCTGGTTGAACAACGTCATTCACTTAACTAAAAAGTGTGCTTGTTCGCTAAGTGCCGATACTCCGCTTTGTCGCGGAGTGGCCGATAGTGTTTCGGTGGTCATTGCGTTAGGGAAACGCCCGGTTACATTCCGAACCCGGAAGCTAAGCCTTTCAGCGCCGATGGTACTGCAGGGGGGACCCTGTGGGAGAGTAGGACGCCGCCGAACAATTTTTGAAGGACCCTTGGTCCCAGCGTTCAGCGCTGGGACCAAGGGTCCTTTTGTTTTGCCCGAAGCGCGTCGGTTGACCGGCTGCGCGAGAATGTCTGTAGTACCCCGATGACAGGAGCCACACCCATGTCCACCAACTCTCCCGACGATCGTTCGGAGCGCGAGCCGCGTCGACGGGACGGCGGTGACCGGGGCGGCTTCGGCGGCGGCCGTGACGACCGTTCGCGCGGCCCGCGCCGGGACAACGACCGCGGTGGATACCGCCGTGACGACAGCCGGCCGACGGGTGGCGGCTTCCGCCGTGACGACCGGGACCGCGACGACCGCGGCCCGCGTCGGGACGACAACCGGGGTGGCAACTCGGGCGGCGGCTTCCGCCGTGACGACCGGGGTGGTAGCTCCGGTGGTGGGTTCCGTCGTGACGATCGTGGTGGCGGCTACGACAACCGTGGTGGCGGGTTCCGCCGCGACGACCGCGCCCCGCGCCGCGACGACGACCGGGGCGGCCGGCCGGGCGGCTATGACCGGCGTGACGATCGTCGTGATGACCGGCCGCGTGGTCCGCGTCGGGACGACGACAACCGTGGCGGCGGCTTCCGCCGTGACGACCGCCCCTCCGGCGGTGGCTTCCGCCGCGACGACCGAGGCGGCAACTCCGGCGGCGGGTTCCGCCGTGATGACCGGGGTGGTAACTCGGGTGGTGGGTTCCGTCGTGACGATCGTGGTGGCGGCTACGACAACCGTGGTGGCGGGTTCCGCCGCGACGACCGCGCGCCCCGTCGCGACGACGACCGGGGCGGCCGCCCCGGTGGCTACGACCGTCGTGATGACCGGCCGCGTGGTCCGCGTCGGGACGACGACAACCGTGGCGGCGGCTTCCGTCGCGACGACCGCCCCTCCGGTGGCGGCTTCCGCCGCGACGACCGGGGCGGCAACTCCGGCGGCGGCTTCCGCCGTGACGATCGTGCCCCGCGTCGCGATGACGACCGGGGCGGGCGCCCCGGCGGGTTCGACCGCCGCGACGACCGGCGTGACGACAGCCGTGGTGGTTCGTACGGCGGTGGCTTCCGCCGTGACGACCGCGACCGGGACCGCGACCGTGGCCCGCGTCGCGACGACGACCGCGGTGGCCGCTCCGGCGGCTACGGCTACGACCGGCGCGATGACCGTCGTGATGACCGGCCGCGTGGTCCGCGTCGGGACGACGACAACCGTGGCGGCAGCTTCCGTCGCGACGACCGCCCCTCCGGCGGTGGGTTCCGCCGCGACGACCGGGGCGGCAACTCCGGCGGCGGCTTCCGCCGTGACGACAACCGGGGCGGCGGCTACCGCGGCCAGCGGGACGACCGCGACCGGGGCGGCTACCGGGGCCGGGACGACCGGGGCGGCCGGCCGGGCGGCTACGACCGGCGCGACGACCGCGACCGCGAGCCCATCAAGCGGCTGCCCATCCCCGACGACGTCACCGGCCACGAGATCGACCAGGACGTCCGCCAGGAGCTGCAGAGCCTGCCCAAGACGCTGGCCGAGGACGTGGCGCGCAACCTCGTCATGGTGGCCCGGCTCATCGACGAGGAGCCCGAGGAGGCGTACGGGTACTCGCGCGTCGCCCTGCGGCTCGCCTCGCGTGTCGCCGCCGTCCGCGAGGCCGCCGGTTTCGCCGCCTACGCGACCCAGCGGTACGCGGAGGCGCTGGCCGAGTTCCGGGCGTCCCGGCGGATGACCGGCTCCGTGGAGCTGTGGCCCGTCATGGCGGACTGCGAGCGCGGTCTGGGCCGGCCCGAGAAGGCCCTGGCCATGGCCGGTGAGCCCGAGGTGCAGAAGCTGGACAAGGCCGGACAGGTCGAGATGCGTCTCGTGGCCGCCGGCGCCCGCCGCGACATGGGGCAGCTCGACGCCGCCATCGTCACGCTCCAGAGCCCCGAGCTGGCATCGAGCGCCGTGCACGCCTGGACGCCGCGCCTGCGGTACGCGTACGCCGACGCGCTGCTCGAAGCGGGCCGCGAGGACGAGGCCCGCGAGTGGTTCGGCAAGGCGCTGGAGTCCGACAAGGACGGCGCCACCGACGCCTCGGACCGCCTCGCCGAGCTGGACGGGGTCGAATTCGTCGACGCCCTGGACGAGCACGGCGACGAGCAGCACGAGGACGACGACCGCGAGCCCGCCGCCGACGAGCACGACGACGAGCCCGCCGACGAGCGGGACGAGGACCGTGACGCCGTCGCGCCCGCCGCCGACGAGGACGGCCCGGCCAAGGCGTAACGTGCGTAGCGCATGAGAAGAGGGCGGCACCCGCGACGGGTGCCGCCCTCTTCCGCGTTACGGGCGGGTGGTCAGCCGAGGTCCAGGCTGCGCAGCACCAGGCCCGTGGCGGGCTTCGGGCCGAAGGACGTCGACTTGCGGGGCATCGTGACCCCCTGCCGGGCCAGGTCCCGGACCAGCTCCTCGCGCACCGGATGCATCAGCACCGCCGTGGAGCCGTGCCGCTCGGCCTGCTCCACGGCCGCCGCCGTGTCGTGGATGTACGCGATGTGCGCCGGGTCGTCCGGGATGCGCCAGACCCGGTCCAGCAGCGCCGCGTGCAGCACCGTCGCGTCCAGGGTCCGCCAGGCCTCCGGCCGGTCCGCCGGAACCGCGCGGGCGAGCAGCGCCGGGTCGGGCCGGTCCACCAGATGGAAGCCGCCGTCGCCCGCGAGGAGATACGCGTTGCCCTCGTCGGCCGCGCCGGCCAGCGCCTCCAGGGCGCGGGGGAGCGGCCCCGGCACCTCGCGCACCCGGAACAGGCCGGACAGCGCGGCCACCGCGTCGGCGACCGGCAGGCCGTGCAGCAGCCGGTGGATGGCGCGTACCCGGAGCGGGTAGCGGGCGGTGTCCACCAGCAGGACCAGGCCGTAGTCCCAGGGACCGGGGTCCGTGTGCTCCTCCTGGAGCCGCAGGTAGGTGGCCCAGCGGTGGTGGCCGTCCGCGATCAGGGCCTGATGCCGAATCAGGTCCGCCTGGATCTCCGCGCGTTGACCGGCGTCGGTGACCGCCCACAGCCGGTGGCGGAAGCCGTCCTCGGTGGTCGTGGCGAGCAGCGGCGGACGGTCGACGGTCCGCTCGATGACGGCGGTCGCGCCCGTGGCGGCGTCCTCGTCGCCCCGGTAGGTCAGCAGCAGCGGTTCCAGATGGGCGGCCGTGGCGCGCATCAGGTCGGCCCGGTCCTCGACGACGTGCGCCATGACGTCCTCGTGCGGGAGCACGACGCCCGCGTCCGGCCCGGAGAGCGCGAGGGCGCCGATGACGCCCCGCTGCAGGATGCCGTCGCCGCGCTGCTCGTACACGTACAGGGAGGGTTCCGCGTCCGGTGCGAGCACGCCCTCCGCGAGCCAGTCGCGCAGGGTCGCGGCGGCCTGGGCGTTGCGGGCGGCGACCGTGTCGGCCTGGGGCAGGATCAGACGGACGATGTTGTACGGGTCCGCCGACTCCAGGTGCAGCAGCCCGTCCGGGCGGACGACCACGTCGTACGGGGGCGAGGTCACCGCGGCGAGGCTGCCGACCCGTTCGGGGACGTAACGCAGTCCGCGGAACGGAATCAGACGCAGTCCCCGGTCCGTGGTGCCTCGTGTATTCATCCACGCATCGTATGTGGGGTACGGGGATGCGCGATGATCGGGGGAGAGGCAGCCGATGAGGAGCGCGGAACATGAGCGGGACGAGCAGGACCAGGCCGAGCGGCAGCGGCACGCCGTTGAACGAGGCGTACGACACGGCGCTGCTCGACCTCGACGGTGTCGTGTACGCGGGCGGGCTGGCGATCGACCATGCCGTGGCGGCGCTCGGCACGGCGCGGGACGGCGGGATGCATCTGGCGTACGTCACCAACAACGCGCTGCGCACCCCGGACGCCGTGGCCCGGCATCTGACCGAGCTGGGCGTGCCGGCCGCGCCCACCGACGTGATCACCTCGGCGCAGGCCGTGGCCCGGCTGGTCGCCGACCAACTGCCCGCCGGGGCGCGGGTGCTGGTGGTCGGCGGCGAGGGGCTGCACGTCGCGCTGCGCGAACGCGGCCTGGTTCCGGTCGAGTCGGCGGAGGACGACCCGGTCGCCGTGGTGCAGGGGTACGGCGGTCCCGATCTCGCGTGGGGCCGGTTCGCGGAGGCCTCGTACGCGATCAACCGCGGCCTGCCGTGGTTCGCGTCCAACACCGACCGGACGATTCCGGGCGCGCGGGGCATCGCGCCGGGCAACGGGGCCGCGGTGGAGGTCGTCCGGATCGCGACCGGCGCCGAACCCCGGGTCGCCGGGAAGCCGTTGCCGCCGATGCACCGCGAGACCGTGCTGCGCACCGGGGCCCGGCGGCCGCTGGTGGTCGGCGACCGGCTCGACACGGACATCGAGGGGGCGTTCAACGGCGGCGTCGACTCGCTGCTGGTGCTGACCGGGGTGACGGACGCGGCGCAGCTGGTGGCGGCCGTGCCCGAGCACCGGCCCACGTACATCGACGCGGATCTGCGCGGGCTGCTCACCGGACAGCCCGAGGTGACGGCGGACGGCGAGGGTTTCGGCTGCGGCGGCTGGACGGCCCGCGCGCACGACGGGCGGCTGGTGCTGGAGGGCGAGGGCGGGGCGCTCGACGGGCTGCGCGCGCTGTGCGCGGCGGCCTGGTCGCATGCCGGGGACGGGTCCTGCGGGCTGGACGCGGAGAAGGCCGTGGCCCGGCTGGGGCTGTAGGCGAGGACGCATGTGCGGAGCCGGGTGCGGACCCGGGCCGGAGGAAACGGAGGTTGGGTAGGCTAACCTAACCTCGTGTTGGTTGAGAGTCCCCCGGATACCCGTTCCGGCCCGATAGCCGCGCCGGAGACGGCCGCCGCTCCCCGCAGACGTCACGCGGCGAGAGCGGCGGGGCTCCTGGTGGCCGTGGCCGTTCTCGTGCTGGTCTGCTTCGCGTCCATCGCGATCGGCGCCAAGGCGATGCCCCTCTCCCATGTGTGGCACGGCCTGTTCCACTACGCGGGGAGCGGCGACGACGTCCTCGTGCGCGATGTGCGCGTGCCCCGCACCATGCTGGGGCTCGTCGTCGGCGCCGCGCTCGGGCTCGCCGGGGCGGTGATGCAGGCGCTCACCCGCAACCCGCTCGCCGAGCCGGGCATCCTCGGGGTCAACGCCGGCGCCTCGGCCGCCGTCGTCTCCGCCATCGGCTTCTTCGGCGTCACCTCGCTGACCGGGTATGTGTGGTTCGCCTTCGCGGGCGCCGCGATCGTCTCGGTGGCCGTGTACTTCCTGGGCGGCAGCCGCGCGGCCACGCCGGTGCGGCTCGCGCTCGCCGGGACGGCCGTCACCGCCGCGCTCTACGGCTACGTCAACGCCGTACAGCTGCTCGACTCGGCGGCGCTGGACCGGCTGCGGTTCTGGACGGTCGGCTCGCTGGCCTCCGCGAACACCGGGACGTTCGACAAGGTGTGGCCGTTCATCGCGCTGGGCGTCCTGCTCACCGCGTTCATCGCGCGCCCGCTGAACGCCCTGGAGATGGGCGACGACACGGCCAGGGCGCTCGGCGCCCATCTGACCCGGACCCGTGTCCTCGCGATGCTCGCCGTCACCCTGCTCTGCGGGGCCGCGACCGCCGCGTGCGGGCCGATCGTCTTCATCGGGCTGATGATCCCGCACCTGGTGCGCACCCTCACCGGCCCGGACATGCGGTGGATTCTGCCGTACGCGGCCGTCCTCTCGCCGGTGCTGTTGCTCGGCGCGGACGTGGTCGGCCGGGTCGTCGCCCGGCCGTCCGAACTCCAGGTCGGCATCGTCACCGCGCTGATCGGCGGGCCCGTCTTCATCCACCTCGTACGACGCAAGAGGATGTCCCAGCTGTGAGCGCCACGACCACGAAGGAGACGGCCCGCGCCGTCCGTCCGGCGCGGGCCGTGCGGACGCCCGGCGGGTACTCGTTCCGGATGAACGTGCGGGCCGCCGCGGTGGCCCTGGCCCTGGCCGCCGTCGCGGCGGGCGCGGCGGTCGTCCTCATCGGCAGCGGCGACTTCTCGATGACGCCCGGCGAGGTCGTGACCACGCTCTTCGGCCACGGCACGTTCCAGCAGGAGTTCATCGTCACGGAACTCCGGCTGCCCCGCGTGCTCGTCGGCCTGCTCGTCGGCGCGGCCCTCGGGGCCGGCGGTGCCGTGTTCCAGACCATCTCCCGCAACCCGCTCGGCAGCCCCGACGTGCTCGGCTTCGGCCAGGGCGCCACCGTCGGCGCGCTCACCGTCATCGTCCTCTTCCAGGGCGGCGCGGCGGCCGTCGCGGGCGGCGCGATCACCGGCGGCCTGGTCACCGGGGTCGCCGTCTACCTGCTGGCCTGGAAGCGCGGGGTGCACGGCTTCCGGCTCGTCCTGGTCGGGATCGGCGCGGCGGCCATGCTGACCGCCGTCACCCAGTACCTGATCACCAAGGCCAACCTGGTCGACGCCACCCGGGCCGTCGTCTGGATGACCGGCTCGCTCGACGGCCGCGACTGGGCGCAGGTCTGGCCGCTGCTGGCCGTCTGCGCCGTACTGCTGCCGCTGGTGTACGGGCACGGGCCCGCCCTGCGCGTCATGGAGATGGGCGACGACGCCGCGTACGCGCTCGGGGTGCGCGTCGAACGCGTACGCCTGCTCCTCATGGGCTCCGCCGTGCTGCTGGTCGCCGTCGCCACGGCCGCCGCCGGGCCCATCGCCTTCGTCTCGCTGAGCGCCCCCCAGCTGGCGCGCCGGCTGACCCGGTCCACCGGCCCCAACCTGGTCGCCGCCACCATGATGGGCGCCGCGCTGCTGCTCGTCGCCGACTGGATCGCGCTCGACGCGTTCGGCGACCGGCAGCTGCCCGTGGGCGTCGTCACCGGGGTCCTGGGCGGCTGCTATCTGGTGTGGCTGCTGGTGACCGAACGCAAGGCGGGACGCATATGAGCCCCCGCACCGCCGACCCCCTCCGTCCGTCCCACCCCCGGAGTACGACCATGCAGCGCCTGACCGCGGACTCGGTGACCATCGGCTACGACCAGCGGGTCATCGCGGAGAACCTCTCGGTCGAGATCCCGGACCGCTCCTTCACCGTGATCGTCGGCCCCAACGCCTGCGGCAAGTCCACCCTGCTGCGGGCCCTGTCCCGGATGCTGAAGCCGAGCAGCGGCCAGGTGCTGCTGGACGGGCGGTCCATCCACGGGCTGCCCGCCAAGAAGGTCGCCAAGACACTGGGCCTGCTGCCGCAGTCCTCCATCGCGCCCGACGGCATCACCGTCGCCGACCTGGTGGCGCGCGGCCGCTACCCGCACCAGGGCCTGCTGCGGCAGTGGTCGCCCGAGGACGAGCACGTCGTCCAGGAGGCGATGGCCTCCACCGGCGTCGGCGAGCTGGCCGATCGCTATGTCGACGAATTGTCCGGCGGCCAGCGCCAGCGGGTCTGGATCGCGATGGCCCTCGCCCAGGAGACGCCGCTGCTGCTCCTGGACGAGCCGACGACGTACCTCGACATCCAGCACCAGATCGACGTGCTCGACCTGTGCGCGGAACTGCACGAGACACGTGGGCGGACGCTGGTGGCCGTCCTGCACGACCTGAACCACGCCGCGCGCTACGCCACCCACCTCATCGCGATGCGCGGCGGCGAGATCGTCGCCGAGGGGCCGCCCGGCGAGATCGTCACCGCGGAACTGGTGGAGCGGGTGTTCGGGCTGCGCTGCCAGGTGATCCCCGACCCCGAGACGGGAACGCCGCTGGTCGTACCGGCGGCGCGTGTGCGCGGGGCACGCGCCCGGAAGGTGCCGGCCGACGCGGGCCGGGACTGAGCCCCTACAGCAGCGACTTCAGCTTCAGCAGGTCCCGGAAGCCGGCCTCCAGGCGTACGCGCCCCGAGGCCCACGCCTTGGCGAAGTTCAGGTCGCCGTCCACCATGGCGACGAGATCGTCCCCGGTCATCGCCAGACGAATCTCGGCCTTCTCGCGGGGTGGCCCCTCCAGGGTGTCCAGAACCCGGATACGGCCGCCGGACAGCCGGCCGGTGAACGTGATGTCCAGGTCTCTGATGTGGCAGCTCAGCGAGCGGTCCAGATCGGCGGCGCGGCGCACGTCGCCGTCCGCCCCCGCGAGATTGTCGGAAAGTCTGTCGAGTGCGCTGCGGCACTCCGCCATGGTCGCCATCGTGCTCGACGGTACCGCAGCCCCACGCGGTAGCGTTTCCGCATGAGCGACCCGATGCCCGAGCCCGAGACGGACACCCCGCCGGAGCCGGCCGCGCCCGCGGAGCCCGCGCCCCTCGGTGTCGTACGGACGCCCACCGGCAGCACCGCGGTGGACGCCCTGCTGGAGCGCCTGGCCGACGCCGACCACCTCGCGGCGGACGGGCACACCGAGGTGTACGAGGATGTACACCGGGGTCTGCGCGAGGCGCTGGACGCGCTGGACGCCGGACCCGCCCCCGCACCGGGCCCCGCAAGGACGCCCTCGTACGACCACAGGAGCTGAACCGAACGTGGCAGGAGTCGCCCGTCGCCGTCTCGACGCCGAACTGGTACGCCGCAAGCTCGCCCGCTCGCGCGAGCACGCGAGCCAGCTGATCGCGGCGGGCCGGGTGACCGTCGGCGGCAACACCGCGACCAAACCGGCCACCCAGGTCGAGACCAGCGCCGCCGTCGTCGTCACCAAGGACGACGACGACCCCGAGTACGTCTCGCGCGGCGGCCACAAACTGGCGGGCGCCTTCGCCGCCTTCGTCCCGCAGGGGCTCCGCGTCGAGGGCCGGCGGGCCCTGGACGCCGGGGCGTCGACCGGCGGCTTCACCGACGTACTGCTGCGCGCCGGGGCGGCGAAGGTGCTGGCCGTCGACGTCGGCTACGGACAGCTCGCCTGGTCGCTCCAGTCCGACGACCGCGTCGTGGTCAAGGACCGCACGAATGTGCGTGAAATGACGCTGGAGACGATCGACGGCGAACCGGTGGACCTGGTGGTGGGCGACCTCTCGTTCATCCCGCTCGGACTCGTCCTGCCGGCCCTCGTCCGCTGCGCCGCCCCCGACGCCGACCTCGTCCTCATGGTCAAACCGCAGTTCGAGGTCGGCAAGGAACGCCTCGGCAGCGGCGGTGTGGTGCGCAGCCCCGAACTGCGCGCCGAGACGGTACGCGAAGTGGCCCGGCGGGCCCGCGCGCTGGGGCTGGGAGTCCTGGGCGTGACGGCCAGCCCGCTGCCGGGGCCCTCCGGGAACGTCGAGTACTTTCTGTGGCTGCGGGCCGGGGCACCTGAACTCGATCCCGCGGATGTCGACCGTGCAGTGGCGGAGGGGCCTCGTTGACGACGAATGCGGCACGTACAGTCTTCCTTTTGGCGCACACCGGCCGGCCGGCCGCGATCCGCAGCGCCGAACTCGTCGTCCAGGGGCTGCTCCGCAGCGGCCTGGGCGTACGGGTCCTGGCCACGGAGGCGGCCGACCTGCCCCTGCCCTCGTCCGTCGAGACCGTCACCGACGCCACGCCCGAGGTGCTCAACGGCTGTGAGCTGCTGATCGTCCTCGGCGGCGACGGAACCCTGCTGCGCGGCGCCGAACTGTCCCGCGCCTCCGGGGTGCCGATGCTCGGCGTCAACCTGGGCCGCGTCGGCTTCCTCGCCGAGGCCGAGCGCGACGACCTCGACAAGGTCGTCGACCGGGTCGTCACCCGCGCCTACACGGTCGAGGAACGCATGACCATCGACGTGCTGGTGCACAGCAACGGCGACGTCGTGCACACCGACTGGGCGCTCAACGAGGCGGCAGTGCAGAAGGTGTCGCCCGAGCGGATGCTCGAAGTAGTCCTGGAGATCGATGGCCGGCCGGTGACCGGCTTCGGCTGCGACGGCATCGTCTGCGCCACGCCCACCGGGTCCACCGCGTACGCCTTCTCGGCCGGCGGGCCCGTCGTCTGGCCGGAGGTCGAGGCACTGCTTATGGTCCCGATCAGTGCCCACGCCCTGTTCGCCAAGCCGCTCGTCACCTCGCCGTCCTCGGTGCTCGCCGTCGAGGTCCAGCCGCACACCCCGCACGGAGTGCTCTGGTGCGACGGCCGCCGCACCGTCGAGCTGCCGCCCGGCGCGCGCGTCGAGGTGCGGCGCGGCGCCGTCCCCGTACGGCTGGCCCGGCTGCACCAGGCGTCGTTCACGGACCGCCTGGTGGCCAAGTTCGCGCTGCCCGTCTCGGGCTGGCGGGGCGCCCCCAACTGAGCCCCGACCGATCCCCCGCCGGCCGCCGGACCGGCCGCGGATCGGGGGCGGCCGGGCCGTGGCCCGTGTGCACGCGGGCGGGGAAACCTCGTATGGTCATGTCCGTGTTGGAGGAGATGCGGATACGGTCGCTCGGGGTCATCGACGACGCGGTGGTGGAGCTGTCACCCGGTTTCACCGCGGTGACGGGTGAGACCGGCGCGGGCAAGACCATGGTCGTCACCAGCCTGGGGCTGCTGCTCGGCGGGCGCGCCGACCCCGCCCTCGTACGGATCGGTGCCAAGGCCGCGGTCGTCGAGGGCCGGATCACGGTGGCCGCGGGAGACGCGGTGGCCGCGCGGGCCGAGGAGGCCGGGGCCGAGATCGAGGACGGCGCGCTGCTCATCAGCCGCACCGTCTCCGCCGAGGGACGCTCCAGGGCGCACCTGGGCGGCAGATCCGTGCCGGTGGGTGTGCTGTCCGAGCTGGCCGACGAACTCGTCGCCGTGCACGGCCAGACCGACCAGCAGGGCCTCCTCAAACCGGCCAGGCAGCGCCAGGCCCTCGACCGGTACGCGGGCGACGGCGTCGCCGGGCCGCTGGAGGCGTACGCGGCGGCCTACAAGCGGCTGCGTGCGGTCGCGACGGAGCTGGACGAGCTGACGACGCGCGCCCGCGAGCGCGCCCAGGAGGCCGACCTGCTGCGCTTCGGTCTCGACGAGATCGCCGCCGTCGAACCGCTGCCCGGCGAGGACGTCGAACTGGCCGCCGAGGCCCAGCGGCTCGGGCACGCCGACGCGCTCGCCTCCGCCGCCGCCCTGGCGCACACCGCGCTGGCCGGCAACCCGGAGGACCCGGAGGCCCTGGACGCCACGACCGTGGTGGCCGCGGCCCGCCAGGCCCTCGACGGGGTGCGCTCGCACGACCCGGCGCTCGCCTCGCTCGCGGACCGGGTCGGTGAGATCTCCATCCTGCTCGCCGACGTCTCCGGCGAACTGTCCGGCTACGCGGACCAGCTGGACGCCGATCCGCTGCGGCTCGCCGCGGTCGAGGAACGGCGCGCCGCGCTGACCGGCCTCACCCGCAAGTACGGGGAGGACATCGCGGCCGTGCTCGCCTGGGCGCAGGAGGGCGCGGCCCGGCTCACCGAGCTGGAGGGCGACGACGACCGGATCGGCGAGCTGGCCGCGGAGCGGGACGCGCTGCGCGCCGAACTCTCCGGCCTCGGGCAGGCGTTGACCGACGCCCGGACGGCGGCCGCCGCGTCCTTCGCCGAGGCGGTGACCGCGGAACTGGCCTCCCTGGCCATGCCGCACGCGCGGGTGTCCTTCGACATCCGGCAGACCGAGGCGGCGGACGAGGCGTCCGGCATCGAGATCGGCGGCCGCGCCGTGGCCTACGGTCCGACCGGCGCCGACGAGGTCGAACTGCTGCTGGCCCCGCACCCGGGCGCCCAGCCCCGGCCGATCGCCAAGGGCGCCTCGGGCGGTGAGCTGTCGCGCGTGATGCTCGCGGTCGAGGTGGTCTTCGCCGGGTCCGACCCGGTGCCCACGTACCTCTTCGACGAGGTGGACGCGGGCGTCGGCGGCAAGGCGGCCGTGGAGGTCGGGCGGCGGCTCGCCAAGCTCGCCAGGTCGGCCCAGGTCGTCGTCGTCACGCACCTGCCCCAGGTGGCCGCGTTCGCCGACCGGCAGCTGCTGGTCGAGAAGACCGTGGACGGCTCGGTGACCAGCAGCGGGGTCACCGTCCTGGAGGGCGAGGACCGGGTGCGCGAGCTGTCCCGGATGCTCGCCGGACAGGAGGACTCGCAGACCGCCCGCGCCCACGCCGAGGAACTCCTCGCGGCGGCCCGCGCCGACGCGTAGGGCGTGTTCGGAAAGCAGCGCCGCCCGTCCCGGCCGGGGCCGCACCACGCGGTCCCGGCCCGGACGGCGTGGCGGGAGTGAACCGGGGCGCGTCGAGGGCGCGCGTTCTTTCACCCGTGCGAGTGGTGTACGGCGCCCGGTTTGTCGCGATCGACACTGGAGGAACGGTTCCCTCGCACCGGAACGTGCGTACGGACTGGCATCCTTGCCCCTGTTCAAGTCCCCGACTCGGGAGCCACCGGGAGCCGATCGACGTGTCACAGCTGCGCACGGTGCAGGTACTCGGCGGCGGCAGCGCCGGCAGCAGCGCGCACGCCGGCTCGCTGGCCGCCGGGCTGGTCGCCCGCGGCGTGCGGGTCACGGTCTGCGCGCCCGCCGCGCTGGACCGCACCCACGACTTCTCCGCCACCGGTGCCGACTTCGCTCCCGTGCCCCGGCGCAGCGACCCGGCGGCCGTCGCCGCGCTGCGCGCCGCCTGCGCCCAGGCGGACGTCGTCCACGCCCACGGGCTGCACGCCGCCGTGCGGGCGGCCCTCGCGATCGGCGGCCGGCCCGTCCCCCTGGTCGTCACCTGGCACACCCGGGCGCACGCCGAAGGGGCCCGCCGCCGGCTGCTGCACCTGCTGGAGCGGCGCGCGGTACGGGCGGCGGCCGTGGTGCTCGCCACCTCGTCCGACCTGGTCGACCGGGCGCGCGTCCGGGGCGCCCGCGACGCGCGGCTCGCACCCGTCGCCGCCCCCCGGCCACCGCTGCAGGCCGCGCCGCCCGCCGACAAGCTGCGCGCCGAACTGGGCGCGGTCGAGCGTCCCTTGATCGTCGCTCTCGGCAGCCTCGTGCCGCACCGCGGCTACGGCACCCTGCTCGACGCGGCCGCGCTGTGGCGCCTGCTCGACCCCGTGCCGCTGGTGGCCGTCGTCGGTGAGGGGCGGGAGCGGGCGGCCCTGCGGAAGCGGATCACGGCCGAGGGCCTGCCCGTCGAACTGCTCGGCGACCGGCCCGACGCCGCCGCGCTGCTGGCCGCCGCCGACGTCGCCGTCCTGCCCAGCCGCTGGGAGTCCCGCTCGACGACGGCCCAGCAGGCCCTGCGGTCCGGGGTGCCGCTGGTCGCCACGGCGGTCGGCGGTACGCCCGAACTCGTGGGGGACGCGGCGGTGCTGGTCCCGTACGGGGACGGCGAGGCGCTCGCCATGGAGGTGGCCCGGCTGCTCGTCGACCCGGCCGCGCGGGACCGGCTGGCCGCCGACGGACTGCGGCAGGCGGCGAGTTGGCCCACGGAGGACGACACGGTGGCCCAGGTGCTGTGCGTGTACGACGAACTGGCGGTGGGCTGACCGGGACCGGGGCGCCGCTGTGCGGGGGAGCCGGACCGGACCGGGGCGCGGCAGGCGGCCGTTGACACGGCCGGAAGCGGCTGCGATCTTGCACATCCGGGCCGGGGCGGTCCGGTGTTCGGGCAGCCGGGAGGGCGCATGGCCGAGGACGTAAGGGCGGACGGGGCGCGGGGCGGCGCGATCGGCGCGCTGCCGGGGCCGCTGGTCCCCGCCGACTGGCTCGCCGCGCGCCTGGGCGCCCCCGGACTGCTGGTGCTCGACGCCTCGGTCGGCGCGCACCGGGGGAGCGGCCGGCGGATCGCGGGCGCCCGCGTCTTCGACCTCGACGGCCCGCTCTCCGACCCCGAGAGCCCGCTGCCGCACACCATGCCGGACGCCGGCCGGTTCACCGAGGAGATGCGGGCGCTCGGCCTGAACGACGCGGACACCGTCGTCGTGTACGACGCCGCCGGGATCTACTCCGCCGCACGGGCCTGGTGGATGCTCCGGGCGATGGGCTTCGACCGGTGCGCCGTGCTCGACGGGGGCCTGCCCGTCTGGACCGCCGCCGGCCTGCCCGTCGACCGGGGTACGCCGCCGGCCGCCCCCGGACGCGGGGACTTCACGGCCGTGCCCCGTCCCGGCCTGCTGGCGGGGGCCGGTGAGGTGGCCGCCGCGCTGGCCGATCCGGCGGTCGCGGTGCTCGACGCCCGGACACGCGGACGGTACGAGGGCACGGAGCCGGAGCCGCGGGCCGGGCTGCGCGGCGGCCATATGCCGGGGTCCGTCAGCCTGCCGTTCGGCCGGCTCCAGGACGGCGAGGGGCGGATGCTGCCGCCCGCCGAGCTGCGAGCCGCGTTCGCCGGGGCGGCCGGTGACCGGGAGCGGCTGTACTTCAGCTGCGGGTCGGGCGTGACCGCGTGCGTACTGGCGCTCGGCGCCGACCTGGCGGGCTACCGGGACCTGACGGTGTACGACGGGTCGTGGAGCGAGTGGGGACTGCCGTCCCCGGACCGGCCGGTCGCGACAGGACCGCAGAACGGCTGAAAAACGACCCCGCCCGGCTGCCGGGGAACGGCGGCCGGGCGGGGTCGTACGTGTGGCGGCGGGTCAGCCGACGTACGCTCCGCTCGCCGTGAGGCGCAGGGCGGTGTCGATCAGCGGCACATGGCTGAACGCCTGCGGGAAGTTGCCCACCTGGCGCTGGAGCCGCGCGTCCCACTCCTCGGCCAGCAGGCCCAGGTCGTTGCGCAGGGACAGCAGCTTCTCGAACAGCCGGCGGGCCTCGTCCACCCGGCCGATCATCGCCAGGTCGTCCGCGAGCCAGAACGAGCAGGCCAGGAACGCGCCCTCGTCGCCCTCCAGGCCGTCCACGCCCGCGTCCTCACCGTTGGTCGGGTAGCGCAGGACGAAGCCGTCCTCCGTTGACAGCTCCCGCTGGATGGCCTCGATGGTGCCGATGACCCGCTTGTCGTCGGGGGGCAGGAAGCCCATCTGGGGGATGAGCAGCAGGGAGGCGTCCAGCTCCTTCGACCCGTACGACTGGGTGAAGGTGTTGCGCTCCTTGTCGTAGCCCCGCTCGCACACGTCGCGGTGGATGTCGTCGCGCAGCTCGCGCCAGCGCTCCAGCGGCCCCTCCGCGTCGCCGGACTCGATGAGCTTGATCGTCCGGTCCACGGCGACCCAGGCCATCACCTTGGAGTGCACGAAGTGGCGGCGCGGGCCGCGCACCTCCCAGATGCCCTCGTCGGGCTCCGTCCAGTGCTTCTCCAGGTACTCGATGAGCTTGAGCTGGAGCCCGGTGGCGTAGTCGTTGCGGGCCAGGCCCGTCATGTGCGCGAGGTGCAGCGCCTCGGTGACCTCGCCGTACACGTCGAGCTGGAGCTGCCCGGCCGCGCCGTTGCCGACCCGGACCGGGGCGGAGCCCTCATAGCCCGGCAGCCATTCCAGCTCGGCCTCGCCCAGCTCGCGTTCGCCCGCGATCCCGTACATGATCTGCAGGTTCTCCGGGTCGCCGGCGACCGCGCGCAGCAGCCACTCGCGCCAGGCGCGGGCCTCCTCGCGGTAGCCGGTGCGCAGCAGCGAGGACAGGGTGATCGCGGCGTCGCGCAGCCAGGTGTAGCGGTAGTCCCAGTTGCGGGAGCCGCCGATGTCCTCCGGCAGCGAGGTGGTCGGCGCGGCGACGATGCCGCCGGTCGGCGCGTACGTCAGGGCCTTCAGCGTGATCAGCGAGCGGACCACGGCCTCGCGGTAGGGGCCGTGGTACGTGCACTGCTCGACCCACTCGCGCCAGAAGTCGGCGGTCGCCTCCAGCGAGCCCTCCGGGTCCGGGAGGGCGGGCGCCTCCAGGTGCGAGGGCTGCCAGCTGATGGTGAACGCGATCCGGTCGCCGGGGGCCACGGTGAAGTCGGAGTACGTGGTCAGGTTCTCGCCGTAGGTGTCGACGGCGGTGTCCAGCCAGACCGAGCCCGGTCCGGCGACCGCGACCGTGCGCGAGCCCACCTTGTGCACCCAGGGGGTGACGCGGCCGTAGCTGAACCGCATGCGCAGCTCCGAGCGCATCGGCACCCGGCCGCTGACGCCCTCCACGATCCGGATGAGCTGCGGTGCGCCGTCGCGCGGCGGCATGAAGTCGGTCACTCTGACCGTGCCGCGCGGGGTGTCCCATTCCGATTCGAGGATGAGGGAGTCCCCGCGATAGCGGCGGCGGTCGGCCGGAGGCGGCTCGGTGCCCTCGGGGCGGGCCGGCCCCAGACGCCAGAAGCCGTGTTCCTCGGTGCCCAGCAGCCCCGCGAAAATGGCGTGTGAATCGAAGCGGGGCAGGCACAGCCAGTCGGCTGTGCCGTCCCGGCAGACCAGGGCGGCGGTCTGCATGTCTCCGATGAGTGCGTAATCCTCGATGCGCCCGGCCACGTGCATCTCCAGTCGAACGGCCATGTCGCCCCGTGGGGCGCTTACTGCGGGTCAAGAGGTCGTTGCCAGGGGTCGTCGTGGGGGACCCGCGAGCACATACCTCGCCCGAGCCTCGCCCGAGCGAGTGGGTTCGAGAAGGATACGACGCAGCGGGGTGGTCCGCGCGACCCTCTTGACGAACCGGGTTCCGCCGGTCGAGTGGGGTGCGAGGGGCACAAGGGGCTCGCGGGGGGCTCGCGCGCGGCACGGCCGGAAGCGGGCTCCCCCCGTCGCTGATACCCTGGTAGCCCGTGGACCGGTGGTCGTCCGCGAGAGCGGACGAGGCCCCCGAACCGCAGCGACGGCATCCCCGGAATTCCTCCGGACGACAACGCCGGCACGCACCTCATGATCGCGCGACCACGGGAGCCCCCTTTGGCTATGCAGCCCACATCCACGACGACCAAGCACATCTTCGTCACCGGGGGTGTCGCTTCTTCCCTCGGCAAGGGTCTGACTGCCTCCAGCCTCGGCGCCCTGCTCAAGGCGCGCGGACTCCGGGTCACCATGCAGAAGCTCGACCCGTACCTGAACGTCGATCCCGGCACGATGAACCCGTTCCAGCACGGCGAGGTCTTCGTCACCAACGACGGCGCCGAGACCGACCTGGACATCGGCCACTACGAGCGCTTCCTCGACGTGGACCTGGACGGTTCGGCCAACGTCACCACCGGCCAGGTGTACTCGCAGGTCATCGCCAAGGAGCGGCGCGGCGAGTACCTCGGCGACACGGTGCAGGTCATCCCGCACATCACCAACGAGATCAAGCACCGCATCCGCCGGATGGCCACCGACGACGTCGACGTCGTCATCACCGAGGTCGGCGGCACGGTCGGCGACATCGAGTCGCTGCCGTTCCTGGAGACCGTCCGCCAGGTCCGCCACGAGGTCGGCCGGGACAACGTCTTCGTCGTGCACATCTCGCTGCTGCCGTACATCGGCCCGTCCGGCGAGCTGAAGACCAAGCCCACCCAGCACTCCGTGGCCGCGCTGCGCAACATCGGTATCCAGCCGGACGCCATCGTGCTGCGCGCCGACCGCGACGTGCCGACCGCCATCAAGCGCAAGATCTCGCTGATGTGCGACGTGGACGAGGCGGCCGTGGTGGCCTGCGTGGACGCCAAGTCGATCTACGACATCCCCAAGGTGCTGCACACCGAGGGCCTGGACGCCTACGTCGTGCGCAAGCTCGACCTGCCGTTCCGCGACGTCGACTGGACCACCTGGGACGACCTGCTGGACCGCGTCCACAACCCCGACCACGAGGTCACCGTCGCCCTGGTCGGCAAGTACATCGACCTGCCCGACGCCTACCTCTCGGTCACCGAGGCCATCCGGGCCGGCGGCTTCGCCAACAAGGCCCGCGTCAAGGTCGAGTGGGTCGCCTCCGACGACTGCAAGACCCCGGCCGGCGCGCAGAAGGCCCTCGCCGGTGTGGACGCGATCTGCATCCCCGGCGGCTTCGGCGAGCGCGGTGTGATCGGCAAGGTCGGCGCGATCCAGTACGCCCGCGAGAACAAGGTGCCCCTGCTCGGCCTCTGCCTGGGCCTGCAGTGCATCGTGATCGAGGCGGCGCGCAACCTCGCCGAGATCCCCGACGCCAACTCCACCGAGTTCGACGCCGCCACCGCCCACCCCGTCATCTCGACGATGGAGGAGCAGCTCGCGTACGTCGAGGGCGCGGGCGACCTGGGCGGCACCATGCGCCTCGGTCTGTACCCGGCCAAGCTCGCCGAGGGCTCGCTGGTCCGCGAGGCGTACGACGACCAGCCGTACGTGGAGGAGCGCCACCGCCACCGCTACGAGGTCAACAACGCGTACCGCGCGGAGCTGGAGAAGAAGGCCGGACTGGTCTTCTCGGGCACCTCGCCGGACAACAAGCTGGTCGAGTACGTCGAGTACCCGCGCGAGGTCCACCCCTACCTGGTCGCCACCCAGGCGCACCCGGAGCTGCGTTCCCGCCCGACCCGCCCGCACCCGCTCTTCGCCGGTCTGGTGAAGGCGGCCGTCGCCCGCAAGACCGCGGCCGGGGGCGAGCAGGCCAAGTAGGCGGCATCCCCGCAGGCGTTACGGTTGACCGGGGCGCGCGTCCGTACAGGGCGCGGGCCCCGGTCACCGTTTTTCGTGGGAGGACGCAGATGGGTATCCAGGACACGCCCGAGGAATGGCGGGTCACCGCGAGCGCTACCCCGTTCCGGGGGAAGAAGACCAGCGTCCGCTCCGACGACGTGGAGATGCCCGACGGCACGGTCGCGCACCGCGACTACCAGGTGCACCCCGGATCGGTCGCGGTCCTCGCGCTCGACGGCGAGGGCCGGGTGCTCGTCCTGCGCCAGTACCGCCACCCGGTCCGCCACAAGCTGTGGGAGATCCCGGCCGGCCTGCTCGACGTGCCCGGCGAGAACCCGCTGCACGCCGCGCAGCGTGAGCTGTACGAGGAGGCGTACGTCAAGGCGGAGGACTGGCGGGTGCTGACCGACCTGTACACCTCGCCCGGCGGCTCCGACGAGGCCGTCCGCATCTTCCTCGCCCGCGATGTCTCCGACGCGGAGGGCGAGCGCTTCGAGGTCTCCGAGGAGGAGGCCGACATGGAGCTGGACCGGGTGCCGCTCCAGGACCTCGTGCGCAAGGTGCTCGCCGGGGAACTGCACAACAGCTGCCTGGTGGTGGGCGTGCTCGCGCTCGCCGCCGTCCTCGCGGGCGACGGCGTCGACTCGTTGCGGCCCGCCGAGGCGCCCTGGCCGGCCCGCCCCTTCGAGGCCTGACAGCCCGGCCGCCGACCACCGGCCCACGATTCCCGGCCGCCGACCACCGGCCGGCGGTCCCCGGCCGCCGACCACCGGCCCCCGATCGTAAAAAATGCTGATCCGATCGGGGGATGTCCGGGACGCGCTCCACCTCGTCCGTCCATCCGCCTGAACTACGCTTCGAAATGCCCTGACCGGAGTCCCGGCGGGCGAGGCGTGCGGCGAAGTGGAGCGTGGCCCGTGACGGATCAGGCGGTGGACACCAGCGGCCCGGCCGAGGCAGCGGGGACCGAGGAGCCTGCCGTCCGTGAATCGGCCCGATTCTTCGGCCGCGAACGGGAGTTGAAACAACTGCGCGCCGACATCGAGCGCGCCGGACTCGACACCATGGCCGGCCGCCGCAGCGCCCGCGCACGGGTCCTCCTGATCGCCGGACGCCCCGGCTCCGGCCGCACCGCGCTGGCCGCCGAACTCGCCCGCGGGCTCCTGGAGTCCGGCGACTACCCGGACGGGCTGCTGCGCGTCCGGCTCACCGGCAACGACGGCACCCCCGTCCCCACCGAACGCGCCGCCCGCGCCCTCCTGGACCGGCTCGGCATCGCCGGCCCGCCCGGCGCCGACGAGGACGAACTCACCGAGACGCTCCGCGAGGCCCTGGCCACCCGCCGCGCCCTGCTCCTGCTCGACGACGCGCCGGACGCCGAACAGGTCGACCCGCTGCTCCCGGACAACCCGGACTGCCTGGTCGTCGCCACGTCCGGCGGCCCGCTCACCGGCATCCCCGGCGTCCGCCCCTGCACCATCGGCGGCCTGGACACCGGCTCCGCCGTCCAGCTCCTGGGCCGCGCCACCGGCCAGGTCAGGATCACCGTGGACCCGCTGGCCGCGCAGACCATGGCCGAGGAGTGCGGCGGACAGCCCGCCGCGCTCGCCCTGGTCGGCGGCTGGCTCGCCGCCCGCCCGACCGCCTCCGTGGCCGACGCCACGCGCCGGCTGCGCGCGCTGCCGGACGACGCCGAGGCACCGGCCGGGGCCCGCCCGCTGATCCGGGCCTTCCGCCTCGTCCACGACTCGCTGCCCGCCACCCCGGCCCGGATACTGCGCCTGCTCGCCCTCGCCCCCGGCGGCCTCGCCGACGCCCACACCGCCTCCGCGCTGGCCGGCTGCTCCGTGTCGGCCGCCCGGAGCACCCTCGACGACTTCGTGACGCTCGGGCTGCTGCGCCGCGAGGAGGACGTCGAGGAACCGCAGTACGAGGTGCCGGGCTGCCTCGCCGGGCTGCTGCGGGCCCTGCTGGACGACCGGGACCGCCCGGCCGAGATCCAGCTCGCCCGCGCCCGCATGCTGGAGCGCACCGTGCGCCTGCTCCAGTCCTGCCGGGCCGTCACCGAACCGGAGGGCTCCCCGGCCCGCCGCCGGCTCGCCGGGCTCCCGCGCACGCTGCGCTTCCCCGGCCCGGACGCGGCCGCCGCCTGGCTGCGCGCCCGCAGGCCCGCGCTGCTGGCCGCCGCACGGGCCGCCGTGCAGGACGGCGAGCTGGACACCCTGGCCCGCAGGCTGGTCGCGGCGCTGGTGCGGGCCCTGGCCGCCCACGAGGGCACCGACGCCGCGGCGCCCGACCTGTACGCCCTGCACGGCCTGGTGCTGGCCGTCGCGGTCCGCCGCGACCTGCCCCGCGAACGGGCGGCGGCCCTGCTCAACCTGGCCGACCTGGACGCCGGGACCGGCCGGACGAAGGAGGCGCTGGCCCGCTACCGGGAGGCGCTGGACGCCGGGCGGGCCGCGAAGGACCCGTACGCCACCGGGCGGGCCATGGAGTCCATCGGCGGCGCCTACGCGGAGCTGGGCGACTACCACCGGGCCTCCGACTGGTACGGGCGGGCGCTCGCCCAGCGCCTCACCCAGGGCGAGGCGGCCGAGGCGGCGCGCCTCTACGGACGGCTCGGCGCCGTCCACACCTACGCCGGGCGGTACGGGGAGGCGCTGCGCAACTGGCGGGCCGCCGCGGCCGGCCACCGCAGGCTCGGCGATCTGCCGGCCCAGGCGCGGGCGCTCAGTGAGACGGCCCGCGTTCAGGAGTACGCGGGCCGGCCGCAGGAGTCGCTGCGCACCTGCCGGGAGGCGGTGGAGTGGGCGCGGCGGGTCGGGGACGTGCGGTTGCAGGCGGCGCTGGAGCTCCGGCTCGCCGACACCCTGGACCGCCTCGGCGACCCGGCGGCGGCCGGGCTGCACCGGGGTACGGCCGACCGATTGCTGGGCGGAACGAGTCCGGCCTAAGAAATCCGCAGTGCTTCTAGGGAAAAATAATGCTTTGCAAGGCTAGACAGCTGGAAGTCCTTCATTAGACTGGCTGTACCGCGCCCGTTCGCGGTGCCTTCACATGCGATGCAACTACCCCTTTTGCAGCGCTGTGCCCGGATTATCCTCTGAGCCAAGGACCGTGATCGACATGAAGGTCGGCATCCCCCGCGAAGTCAAGAACAACGAGTTCCGCGTGGCGATCACGCCTGCCGGTGTGCATGAGCTCGTCCGCCACGGCCACCAGGTCGTCGTCGAGCGGAGTGCCGGCGCGGGCTCCTCCATCACCGACGAGGAGTACGTGGCGGCCGGGGCGGCCATCCTGGAGACCGCCGACGAGGTCTGGGCCGCCGCCGACCTGCTGCTCAAGGTCAAGGAGCCGGTCGCCGAGGAGTACCACCGCCTCCGCAAGGGCCAGACCCTCTTCACCTACCTGCACCTCGCCGCCTCCCGCGAGTGCACCGACGCCCTGCTGGAGTCGGGCACCACCGCCATCGCCTACGAGACCGTCGAGACCGCGAACCGCGCGCTGCCGCTGCTCGCCCCGATGTCCGAGGTCGCGGGCCGGCTGGCCCCGCAGGTCGGCGCGTACCACCTGATGCGCTCGGCCGGCGGCCGTGGTGTGCTGCCGGGCGGCGTGCCCGGTACGGCGGCCGGCCGGGCCGTCGTCATCGGCGGCGGCGTCTCCGGCTGGAACGCCACTCAGATCGCCGTGGGCCTCGGCTTCCACGTCACCCTGCTCGACAAGGACATCAACAAGCTCCGCGAGGCGGACAAGATCTTCGGCACCAAGGTGCAGACGGTCGTCTCCAACGCCTTCGAGCTGGAGAAGGCGGTCGTCGAGGCCGACCTCGTCATCGGTGCCGTGCTCATCCCCGGCGCCAAGGCGCCGAAGCTGGTCACCAACGAGCTGGTCGCCAAGATGAAGCCCGGAAGTGTACTTGTCGACATCGCGATCGACCAGGGCGGCTGCTTCGAGGACTCGCACGCCACGACCCACGCCGAGCCCACCTTCACGGTGCACAACTCGGTCTTCTACTGCGTCGCCAACATGCCCGGCGCGGTGCCCAACACCTCGACGTACGCCCTCACCAACGCCACGCTGCCGTACATCGTGGAGCTGGCCAACCGGGGCTGGCAGGAGGCGCTGCGCCGCGACGCCGCCCTCGCCAAGGGCCTCAACACCCATGACGGACAGGTGGTTTATCGCGAGGTGGCGGAGGCGCACGGCCTCGACCACGTCGAACTGAGTTCGCTCATCGGCTGACGGTCAACCGACTTCGTCAACTCCGCGTGACCGGCCGGACCTTGTTGTCAAGGTCCGGCCGGAGGCATGCCCGGAGCCCGCGCGCCCCCGAGCAACTCGTCGTGAACGTAACCATTCAACCGTTTCGTACACTCGGGAAAAGTGTGCGCCGGGCACGGCGCGCCCTTGACAGCGGGGCGTTCGATTGCCGACACAACGTGCCGGGTCCGGCGGATTGTGTTGCTGCGGACAGGGGACACGCCATAGAGTCGCCAATCGTCGGCATGGTGCCACGCTGACCTATCGATAAGTTTCCTGGTCACGTCCAAGGAGGTAAGACGACTTGTGAATGAGTCGACAATTACTCCCGGAGGTGTTCGACCAGGGATGCCCGCACGGGGCCGGAGCCCGCACGGGCTGGAGGCTGTCGGCTCCGTCGCTGTCCGCACCTTCGCCACCCACCAGCACATGACGACAGTCCCCCAGATGATGGACGGCCTACACGTGAACGCCATGGCCGGCAACGAGAGTGGCCGGGACACCGCCCCCCTCGCCGACTTCGACGAGACGCCCCAGGGGCACTTCTACGACCCCGACGCCGAGTACGAGCCCGATCCGGAGTACGCGGCCACGCTCGCGCCGGACGCGGCCCGCCAGCGCCGCGAGCGGATCGGCCCGACCGGCCGCCCCCTGCCCTACTTCCCGATTCCGGGCCCGCTGACCGATCACGGCCCCGCGAAGATCATCGCGATGTGCAACCAGAAGGGCGGCGTCGGCAAGACGACGTCGACCATCAACCTGGGCGCGGCACTCGCGGAGTACGGACGCCGTGTCCTGCTCGTCGACTTCGACCCGCAGGGCGCCCTCTCGGTCGGCCTCGGGGTCAACCCGATGGAGCTGGACCTGACCGTCTACAACCTGCTCATGGAGCGGGGCATGGCGGCCGACGAGGTCCTGCTGAAGACCGCGGTCCCCAACATGGACCTGCTCCCCAGCAACATCGACCTCTCCGCGGCCGAGGTGCAGCTCGTCAGCGAGGTGGCCCGCGAGTCCACGCTGCAGCGCGCCCTCAAGCCGCTGATGGCCGACTACGACTACATCGTGATCGACTGCCAGCCCTCGCTCGGCCTGCTCACGGTGAACGCGCTGACCGCCGCGCACAAGGTCATAGTGCCGCTCGAGTGCGAGTTCTTCGCGCTGCGCGGGGTCGCCCTGCTCACCGAGACCATCGAGAAGGTCCAGGAGCGGCTCAACCCGGAGCTGGAGCTCGACGGCATCCTCGCCACCATGTACGACTCCCGTACGGTGCACAGCCGCGAGGTCCTGGCGCGCGTCGTCGAGGCATTCGACGACCACGTCTACCACACGGTCATCGGGCGCACGGTCCGCTTCCCGGAGACCACGGTCGCCGGTGAGCCCATCACCACGTACGCCTCCAACTCGGTCGGTGCCGCCGCCTATCGCCAGCTCGCCAGGGAGGTGCTCGCCCGGTGTCACGCCGAGTGAGTCTGCCCGGAGCCGACGAACTGTTCCGTACGACCGGGGGGATGGGGCTGCAGTCCTCGTCGCCCGCCGAACGGAGGCGCAAGGCGAACGCCGCCGAGGTCCGGGTGCCGGCTCCGGCCGGTGAGAACGAACCCGGCACCGACGCCGCCGGGGAGGCCGCCCCGGACCCCGGCACCGCACCCGCCCGCCCCGAGCACTCGACGGCCGGCGCCGACACGGGCGACTCGCGCAGCCGGGGCGAGGCCGGCGACCGGGTCGCGGTCGCCGCGCAGGCCGCCCGCCGCCCGCAGCAGCCCGCCGAGCGGGAACCGGCCCAGGCCCCCGTGGTGCAGCAGCAGCGCCGGCGCGGCGGACGCGGGGCGAACCGGCGGCCCAGCGGCCGCGAGCGCCACGACGAGAAGATCACGGTCTACGTCTCCGCCGAGGAGCTGATGGACCTGGAGCACGCGCGCCTCGTCCTGCGCGGCGAGCACGGCCTCGCCGTGGACCGGGGCCGGATCGTCCGCGAGGCGGTCGCCGTGGTCCTGGCCGACCTGGAGTCCCGCGGCGACGCGAGCATCCTCGTACGGCGACTGCGCGGCCGCTGACCGGCACGCGGGTAGCCTGCCCCGAGGGGCCGCCGCCCGCCGCCGTATCCCCTTCCGCGCACCTGGACCTCCATGCCGACACCCGACGAGCCCGCCCGCACCGCCCGCCGCCCGCTGGGGCGCGGACCCGGGGCGGGCGCCGCGCCCGTGGAGACGCGGCCCGAGACCGCCGGGGACCCCAGAGCCCCCGAGCCGCCCGCGCCCGCCGGCGCCCCCGAATCCGAGGCGTCCGCGCCCGCTTCCGGCGACGGCCGGTTCACCGTGCGGCTGGCCAACTTCGAGGGGCCCTTCGATCTGCTGCTCCAGCTGATCTCCAAGCACAAGATGGATGTGACCGAGGTCGCGCTGTCGAAGGTCACCGACGAGTTCATGGCCCACATCCGGGCCATGGGCCCCGACTGGGACCTGGACCAGACGACCGAGTTCCTGGTGGTCGCCGCGACCCTCCTCGACCTCAAGGCCGCCCGGCTGCTCCCGGCGGCCGAGGTGGAGGACGAGGCGGACCTGGCGCTCCTGGAGGCCAGGGACCTGCTCTTCGCCCGGCTCCTGCAGTACCGCGCGTACAAGAGGGTCGCCGGGATCTTCAGCGACCGCCTCGCGTCCGAGGCCCGCCGCTTCCCCCGTACCGTCGGCCTCGAACCGCACCACGCCGAACTGCTGCCGGACGTCGTCATCAGCATCGGCGCCGAGGGCTTCGCCCGGCTGGCCGTGAAGGCGATGCGGCCCCGGCCCCGGCCCCAGGTGTACGTCGACCACATCCACGCCCCGCTGGTCAGCGTGCGCGAGCAGGCGGGCATCGTGGTGGCGCGGGTCCGCGAGGCGGGGGAGATCAGCTTCCGGGAGCTGACCGCGGACGCCCCGGACACCCTCACCGTCGTCGCCCGCTTCCTCGCCCTGCTGGAGCTGTACCGGGAGAAGGCCGTCGCCCTGGACCAGGACGTGGCGCTCGGGGAGCTGATGGTGCGCTGGGCGGGGCGGGAGGGCGCCGAGCCATCCGTGACGGACGAGTTCGACCAGGAGGCCCCGGACGCCTCACCGCACCCCCCGAAGGACGTGACGCCATGAGCGAGCAGGGCCCCACCGGCTCCCCGGTCGCGGATCTCGACCTCAAGCCCGCCCTGGAGGCCGTCCTGATGGTCGTGGACGAGCCGGCCACCGAGGAGCACCTCGCGAAGATCCTGGAGCGGCCCCGCCGGGCCGTGGCGGCCGCGCTGCGCGAACTGGCCGGCGAGTACACCGCGCAGCGGCGCGGTTTCGACCTGCGGCTCGTCGCGGGCGGCTGGCGGTTCTACACCCGGCCCGAGTACGCGGCGGCGGTCGAGGGGTTCGTGCTGGACGGCCAGCACGCCCGGCTGACCCAGGCGGCGCTGGAGACCCTGGCGGTGGTCGCGTACCGGCAGCCGGTGAGCCGCTCGCGGGTCTCGGCGGTGCGCGGCGTGAACTGTGACGGGGTCATGCGGACCCTGCTCCAGCGGGGCCTCGTCGAGGAGGCGGGCACGGAACCCGAAACAGGTGCGATCCTGTACAGGACGACGAACTACTTTCTGGAGCGGATGGGCCTGCGTGGCCTGGATGAGCTCCCGGAGCTCGCGCCCTTCCTCCCCGAGGCGGACGCGATCGAGGCCGAGACGCCAGAGGGTGTGCCGTCGTTCGATCCGGACGCACCGGACACCCCGGATACTCACGCAGACGACAAGACGGACTTTTGATGCGAAGCAGTGGCAGGAACAGCGGTAGCGGCGGCAGGAGCGGCGGCAGCGGCGGGGGCCGGAGCGGCAGGAACCACAGCGGCACCGGCCGGAACAGCAACCCGAACGCGCGGGCGCCCCGCTCCGAGCGCGAGGACCGCCGGAACGAGGAGCGCCCCCGCAAGCCCAGGCCCGAGGAGCGCCGCTACGAGGTGGGCTCCGACCGGCCCGGCGCCGACGGTGCCCGCAAGGGGCGCGGCGCGGCGGCCCGGGGCGGCGCCAAGGGCGGCCCGAAGAGCCCGCAGGGCGGCGGCGCGAAGGGCGGCCCCCGGCGCGGCCCGTACGGCGCCCCGGCGCGCCCGCGCGAGCTGGACGCGAAGATCGAGCAGCGCAACCGCGACCGGTACGCGAACAAGCCCGAGATCAGGACCCCGAAGACGCACCCGGGCGCCGAGCAGGAGGGCGAGCGGCTGCAGAAGGTGCTCGCCCGGGCCGGCATGGGCTCGCGCCGCGCCTGCGAGGAGCTGATCGACCAGGGCAGGGTCGAGGTGAACGGCGAGATCGTCATCGAGCAGGGCATGCGCGTCGACGTCCACAAGGACGAGATCAAGGTGGACGGGCTGACCGTGGCCACCCAGTCCTACCTGTTCTTCGCGCTGAACAAGCCGGCCGGGGTCGTCGCCTCGATGGAGGATCCGGACGGGCGGCAGTGCCTCGGCGACTACGTCACCAACCGCGAGACGCGCCTCTTCCACGTCGGCCGGCTGGACACCGAGACCGAGGGCATCATCATGCTCACCAACCACGGCGAGCTGGCCCACCGTCTCACTCACCCCAAGTACGGCGTGAAGAAGACCTATCTGGCGGCCATCCAGGGCCCGCTCCCGCGCGACCTGGGCAAGCGGCTCAAGGACGGCATCCAGCTGGAGGACGGCTACGCCCGCGCCGACCACTTCCGGGTCGTGGAGAACACCGGCAAGAACTACCTGGTCGAGGTCACGCTGCACGAGGGCCGCAAGCACATCGTGCGCCGGATGCTGGCCGAGGCGGGCTTCCCGGTGGACCGGCTGGTGCGTACGGGCTTCGGCCCGATCGCCCTGGGCGACCAGAAGTCGGGCTGGCTGCGCCGGCTCACCAACACCGAGGTGGGCATGCTGATGCGCGAGGTCGGCCTGTAGCCCTCCCCGTAGCCCGTACCCGAGGCCCGCGGCCGGTTCCGCTCCCGGATTCTTCCGGAAGGGAAACCGGCCGCGGGCCTTTCGCATGCCACCCCGACCCTTTATAGTCACAATGACTATTAAGGAGGCGGGCGTGAGTCTCGCGGACATACTCGATCCCCTGCGGCAGCCGTTGGTGACGGTCCTGGACACCCCGGTCAGCTGGACCGAGGTGCTGGGCTTCGGCAGCGGCGCGCTGTGCGTCTGGCTCGTGGCCCGCCAGCACCTCGCCAACTGGCCGATCGGCATCGCCAACAACCTCTTCTTCATCCTGCTGTTCACCCAGTCCGGCCTCTACGCAGACGCCGGACTCCAGATCGTCTTCATCGCCCTCGCCGCGTACGGCTGGTGGACCTGGACCCACGGGGGTGGACCGGGCACGGACGGGCTGCCGGTGCGGCGCACCACGCGCACCGAGTGGACCGGGCTGCTCGTGGCGGGGGCGGTGGGGACCGTCGCGCTGACGGTCCTGCTCGACCGGGCCACCGACTCGACCGTGCCGTTCTGGGACGCCCTGACCACCGCCCTCTCGCTCGCGGCGACGTACGGGCAGTGCCGCAAGCTCGTCGAGTCCTGGTGGCTGTGGATCGCCGCCGACGTCGTCTACATCCCGCTGTACGCGCACAAGGAGCTGTACCTGACCTCGCTGCTGTACATCGGCTTCCTGACCCTGTGCCTGGCCGGCCTGCGCAACTGGCGCCGCGACCTGGCCACGACCGGCCCGCGACCCGCGAAGGTTCCGGCATGAAGCGCTACCCGCACGGACTCGTGCTCGGCAAGTTCTATCCGCCGCACGCCGGCCACCACCACCTCGTCCGCACCGCGGCCGCCCGCTGCGAACGGCTCACCGTCCTCGTCTGCGCCGCCTCCGTGGAATCCGTCCCGCTCGCCGACCGCGTCGAGTGGATGCGCCGGGCGCACCCCGGCGTGACGGTGGTGGGCACCATGGACGACATCCACATGGACCTCCACGACCCGGCGGTCTGGGACGCCCACATGGCGGTCTTCACCGCCGCGGTCCCGGAACGGGTGGACGCCGTCTTCACCTCGGAGCCGTACGGGGAGGAACTCGCCCGCCGCTTCGGCGCCGAGAACGTCTGTGTCGACCCCGGGCGCACCGTCCACCCGGTCTCCGGCACCGCCGTCCGCGCGGACCCGGCCGGCCAGTGGGGCTTCCTCGAAGCGCCGGTCCGGGCGGCGCTCGCCCGCCGCGTGGTCGTCCTCGGCGCGGAGTCCACCGGCACCACCACGCTGGCCCGCGCCCTGGCCGCCCACTACCGCCGGCGCGGCGGCGTCTGGGCGCACACCGGGTACGTCGCCGAGTACGGGCGCGAGTTCAGCGAGCACAAGCTCGCCGAGCTGCGCGAGCGGTGGCCCCGCGCCCAGTGGGAGGACGTCACCCTGTCCACCCACGACTTCCCGCACATCGCCGAGACCCAGAACGCCCGCGAGGAGGAGGCCGCCTCCGCCGGCTCCCCGGTGCTCTTCTGCGACACGGACTCCTTCGCCACCACCGTGTGGCACGAGCGGTACGTCGGCGGACGCAACCCCCTCGTCGAGCGGATCGCCGACCGGACCCGCCACCACCTGTGGCTGCTCACCGACCACGAGGGCGTCGCCTTCGAGGACGACGGGCTGCGCGACGGCGAGGAGCTGCGGCCCTGGATGACCGACCGGTTCCGGGCCGAACTCACCCGGACCGGCCGCCCGTTCATCGAGCTGACCGGCAGCCACGAGACCCGGCTCGCCCGCGCGGTCGAAGCCGTGGACGCGCTGCTCGCCGAGGGCTGGAACTTCACCGCACCCCTTCCGGAGCACCGATGAGCGCCGCCCCCGAGGGCTACGACCCGCACGCCTTCGAACCGTTCGCGGTCACCGTCGATCTCGCGGTGTTCACGGTCCGCGCGTCCCGGCTGCACGTCCTGCTCGTCGAACGGGGCGCCGAACCGTACCGGGGCCACTGGGCGCTGCCCGGCGGCTTCCTGCTGCCCCGCGAGTCCGCCGGGGAGGCCGCCCGCCGCGAACTGGCCGAGGAGACCGGGCTGAGCGACGGCACCGTCTCCGGCCTCCACCTGGAACAGCTGCGCACCTACAGCGACCCGGACCGCGACCCGAGGATGCGCGTGGTCTCCGTCGCCCACACCGCGCTCGTCCCCGACCTGCCCGAACCGCGCGGCGGCGGCGACGCGGCGGGCGCCCGGTGGTGGGACGCCGACCGCACCGGCCCGCTCGCCTTCGACCACGACCGCATCCTGGCCGACGCCCGCGAACGCGTCGGCGCCAAGCTCGAATACACCTGCCTGGCCACCGCGTTCTGCCCGCCGCACTTCACCCTCGGCGAGCTCCAGCAGGTCTACGAGACCGTCTGGGGCGTGGAGCTGGACCGCCCCAACTTCCGCCGCAAGGTCCTCGCCACACCGGGCTTCGTCCGGCCCGCGGAAGGGGCCCCGCGCCGCACCGGCGGCCGCGGCAAACCCGCCGCCCTCTACCGGGCGGGCGACGCCACCACCCTGCACCCCCCGCTGCTGCGACCGGAAGGACGCGAGAAATGACCACGACCCGTACGAAGAGGGCCGCCACCGGCGCCCTGACCGGCCTCGCCCTCGGCGACGCGCTGGGCTTTCCCACCGAGTTCAACGACGTGCCGTCGATCCTCGCCAAGTGCGGGCCCTGGCGGGAGATGGAGCTGCCGAAGCCGGCCTTCGTCACCGACGACACCCAGATGACCCTCGCCCTGGGCCGGGGCCTGCGCACCGCCATGGACCGCGGCACGCTCACCGGGCTGCGGCTGGCCCGCCCGGTGCGCGAGGAGTTCGTCGACTGGTACCACTCGCCCGACAACAACCGCGCCCCCGGCCGCACCTGCCTGCAGGCATGCCACCTCCTCGACGGCGACCGGCCCTGGCAGGAGGCCAGCCGGACCGGCTCCAAGGGCTGCGGCGCCAACATGCGCGTCGCCCCCATCGGACTCGCCCCCGGCCTCAGCGGCGAACAGCGCTCCGGGGCCGCCCAGCTCCAGTCCGCCCTCACCCACGGCCACCCCACGGCGCTCGCCGCCTCCGACCTGACCGCCCACGCCGTGTACCTGCTCGCGCGGGGCGCCGAACCCCTCGGCCTGATCGGCCTGCTGCGCTCCTACGCGTACGAGAACCGCGACCGCTACCTCGACGGCTGGCTCGGCGACCTGTGGCGCCACACCCACGACGCCTCGCCCGAGGCGTTCATCAGGCGAGGCTGGGACGAGTGCCTGGCCGCGCTGGAAACCGTCCAGGACGCCCTGCGCAGCCCCTCCCCGGAGACCGACCCGTGCGAGCGGACGGGAGACGGCTGGATAGCCGAGGAGGCCCTCGCCAGTGCCCTGCACTGCTTCCTGCTCTTCCCCGACGAGCCCGTCACCGCCCTGCGCCGGGCCGCCTGCACCCGAGGCGACTCGGACTCCATCGCCTGCCTCACCGGCGCCCTGGCCGGCGCCCACCTCGGCACCGAAGCCTGGCCCACCGCCTGGGTGGACCGCATCGAGTACCGGAGCGACCTGCTGGCCCTGGGAGCGCTCTGGGACGCGTGAACGGGCCGTACGGCGGCGGGCACTCAGCCCGCCGCCAGCGCCGACGCGCGGCGGACGCGGATCAGGAAGTCCTCCACGCGCGCCCGGTCCGGCTCGGCCGGCAGAGGGGAGGAGGCGATCGCCGCGTCGTTCCCGGCCGCCAGGCCGGTCATGCGGCGTTCCACCTCCGGCCACGGGACCTCGCCCCGCTTGACCGCCAGCAGGTCCTCGCGGGCCTCGCCCACCGAGATGTCCAGGACGCCGGTGCGCAGCAGGTCCCGGCAGCTCGCCAGCAGGCGCAGCAGATGCATGGCGTGCTTCCAGCGCGGGGCGCCGTACCGCCGGACGTCCGCCTCCAGCTTCCGGCGCTGCGCCACCGCGTAGCGGACGAACGAGTCGTGGGCCCGCAGCGAGAGGAAGGCGCCGCGCAGCGCCAGCAGTTCGCGGCCGGTGGCGTCCGCGTGGTCCACCAGCGGCGAGTGCAGGCACTCCAGCACATTGGGGTTGGCGCGCAGGGCCAGCTCGCAGAAGCGTTCCAGCTCCCAGGAGAACTGCTCCTCGGCCGGGCCCTCGACATGCGTGGGCGGCTTCTCGAAGCGCCAGAACAGCGGTGTCGGCGCCAGGAACACGCCCCGCCGGTCGGTGTCGCTGTCCTCCGTGGCCAGACCGAAGGCGCGCGACCCCATCACACAGGAGTAGACCGTGTGCCGGCGCACCAGTTCCTCGTCGGTCGGAGCGATCATGCCGGGAGCGTACGCCAGCGCCCCGCACCGGCGCGTCTCATAAAAAGGGCGCCCCGGCGCGCGCCCCCGCCGCCCCTCTACGCTGATCACAAGCGCCCGAAGCGATACGGACAAGCAAGGAGCACGACGTGGCGGTACGAGCGGTCCGCGGAGCCGTCCAGCTGGAGCGGGACGAGGCGGGGCACATGGACGAGCAGGTCAGCGCCCTGCTCACCGCCGTCCTGGAACGCAACGAACTCGTCGCGGACGACCTGATCAGCATCTGGTTCACGGCCACGCCCGACCTGCACAGCGACTTCCCGGCCGCCGCGGCGCGCGGCCTCGGCATCGTCGACGTCCCGCTGATCTGCGCCCAGGAACTGGACATCGAGGGCGCCATGCCCCGCGTCGTGCGCATCCTCGCCCACGTCGAGACCTATCTGTCCAAGGCCGAGATCAACCACGTCTACCTCGGCGCCACCGCCGCCCTGCGCAAGGACATCGCCCAGTGAGAAGCGCCGTCGTCATCGGTACCGGCCTCGTCGGCACCTCCGCCGCCCTCGCCCTCGCGAGCCGCGGCATCGCCGTCCACCTCGTGGACCACGACCCCGAGTCGGCCAGGACCGCCGCCGCCCTCGGCGCCGGTACCGACGCGCCGCCCGAGGGCCGTGTGGACCTCGCCGTCGTCGCCGTACCACCCGCCCACACCGCCGCCGTGCTCGCCGCCGCCATGCGCGACGGCGTCGCCCGCGGCTACCTCGACGTCGCCAGCGTGAAGGGCGGCCCGCGCCGCGAGCTGGAGGCGCTGGGGGCCGACCTCGGCGCCTACATCGGCACCCACCCCATGGCCGGCAAGGAGCGCTCCGGGCCGCTCGCCGCCACCGCCGACCTGTTCGAGGGCCGCCCCTGGGTCCTCACCCCGACCCCGGACACCGACACCGAGGTGCTCAACCTCGCCCTGGAACTGGTCGCGCTGTGCCGCGCCGTGCCGGTCGTCATGGACGCCGACGCCCACGACCGGGCCGTCGCCCTTGTCTCGCACACCCCGCAGCTGATCTCCTCCATGGTCGCGGCCCGCCTGGAGCACGCCGACGAGACAGCGGTGCGCCTGTGCGGGCAGGGGATCAGGGACGTGACCCGGATCGCGGCCTCCGACCCGAGGATGTGGGTGGAGATCCTGGCCGCCAATCCGGGCCCGGTCGCCGACGTCCTCGCCGGGGTGGCCGCCGACCTGACGGAGACCGTCACCGCGCTGCGCGGGCTCCAGTCCGCCGACGAGGACGAGCGGCGCGCCGGCACCGAGGGCATCCGCTCCGTCCTGAGCCGGGGCAACGCCGGACGCGTCCGGGTGCCCGGCAAGCACGGCGCCGCCCCCGCCTCCTACGAGGTCGTGGCCGTCCTCATCAGCGACCGGCCCGGCGAGCTGGCCGGGATCTTCGCCGACGCGGGCCGGTCCGGCATCAACATCGAGGACGTGCGCATCGAGCACGCCACCGGCCAGCAGGCCGGGCTCGTCCAGCTCATGGTCGAACCCAGCGCCGCCCCGGCCCTGGCCGCCGCACTGCGCGAGCGGGGCTGGTCGATCCGGCAGTAGCCCCGCGTCGCCGCCCCCGCCGCGCCGCACCCCGGTCGCACGGTTGTCCACAGGGGTGGTCGGACCCGTCCCGGCACTCGGTAACCTTGTGCGGGGCGGGTTCACGCGTCCCGCCCAGCCCGCCCGAGCCCCAGGAAGGTGTCCACCACCGTGGAAACCGTAAGCGCCGCCGTCCGGACCGCCCCGGCCGCCGTGGTCGTCGCCATCGACGGCCCCTCCGGCACCGGCAAGTCCAGCACCTCCAAGGCCGTCGCCGCCCAGCTCGGCCTCAGCTACCTGGACACCGGCGCCCAGTACCGCGCCATCACCTGGTGGATGCTGAACAACGGCGTCGACGTGCAGGACGCGGCCCAGGTCGCGACCGCCGCCGCAAAGCCGGTCATCGTCTCCGGCACCGACCCCGCCGCCCCCACCATCACCGTCGACGGCGAGGACGCCTCCGGCCCGATCCGCACCCAGGAGGTCACCTCCAAGGTCAGCGCCGTCAGCGCCGTCCCCGAGGTGCGCACCCGGATCACCGAGCTGCAGCGCGCCATCGCCGCCGGCGCGGAGAAGGGCATCGTGGTCGAGGGCCGCGACATCGGCACCACCGTGCTGCCCGACGCCGACCTCAAGATCTTCCTCACCGCGTCGCCGGAGGCTCGCGCCGCCCGCCGCAGCGGCGAGGTCAAGGGCTCCGATCTCGCCGCCACCAAGGAGGCGCTGATCAAGCGGGACGCCGCGGACTCCGGCCGCAAGACCTCACCGCTCGCCAAGGCGGACGACGCCGTCGAGGTGGACACCACCGAGCTGACGCTCCAGCAGGTCATCGAGTGCGTCGTCACCCTCGTCGGGGAGACGCGGGCCGCGAAGTGACCGACGCCACGGGCGCGCCCTCGCCGCGCGGTGCGGCGGTCGGGCGCGGCATCGGGATCGGGCTGATGTACGGGCTCTTCAAGCCCCGTGTCCTCGGCGCCTGGCGGGTACCCGCCGCCGGACCCGTCATACTCGCGGTGAACCACTCGCACAACATCGACGGGCCGATGCTGATGGGCACCGCGCCCCGGCCCGTCCACTTCCTGATCAAGAAAGAGGCGTTCGTCGGCCCCCTGGACCCGTTCCTGCACGGAATCGGCCAGATCGAGGTGGACCGCACGACCGCCGACCGCACCGCCATCACCCGCGCGCTCGGCGTGCTGGAGAGCGGCGGGGTGCTCGGGATATTCCCCGAGGGCACCAGGGGCGACGGAGACTTCGCCTCGCTGCGCGCCGGACTCGCGTACTTCGCGCTGCGCGGCGGGGCGCCGATCGTGCCCGTGGCCGTCCTGGGAAGCACCGAGCGCCGCGGCAGGTTGATATCGGCACTGCCGCCGCTGCGCAGCCGCGTCGACATCGTCTTCGGAGCAGCCTTCGAGGCCGGTGACGGCAGCGGCAGGCGTACGCGCAAGGCGCTGGACGAGGCCACGCTGCGCATCCAGGACCGGCTGACCGGCCACCTGGAGCACGCCGGGCGCCTCACCGGGCGCACCGGGTAAGACTTGAGTAGTGGACCGCGCGCTGCGCGGTCCATCGATGATGATGCAAAGAGGAACGGACTTCATGAACGACCAGATTCACTCCGGCGGCTCGGACCACGAGCACGGAGAGCTTGGCGATGCCGAGTACGCGGAGTTCATGGAGCTCGCCGCGCAGGAGGGGTTCGACCCGGAAGAGGTCGAGGGCGCCCTGGACGAGGCCGGTCACGGACCGCTGCCCGTCCTCGCCGTCGTCGGCCGCCCCAACGTCGGCAAGTCGACCCTGGTGAACCGGATCATCGGCCGCCGCGAGGCCGTCGTGCAGGACAAGCCGGGCGTCACCCGCGACCGCGTCACCTACGAGGCGGAGTGGGCGGGCCGCCGCTTCAAGGTCGTCGACACCGGCGGCTGGGAGCAGGACGTCCTCGGCCTGGACGCCTCCGTCGCCGCCCAGGCGGAGTACGCGATCGAGACGGCCGACGCGGTCGTCTTCGTGGTGGACTCCACCGTCGGCGCCACCGACACCGACGAGGCCGTCGTCAAGCTGCTGCGCCGGGCCGGCAAGCCCGTCGTGCTCTGCGCCAACAAGGTGGACGGCCAGAGCGGCGAGGCGGACGCCACCGCCCTGTGGTCGCTCGGCCTCGGCGAACCCCACCCGGTCTCCTCGCTGCACGGCCGCGGCACCGGCGACATGCTGGACGCCGTCCTGGAGGCGCTGCCCGAGGCCCCGCCGCAGTCCTTCGGCACCGCCACCGGCGGCCCGCGCCGCATCGCGCTCATCGGCCGCCCCAACGTCGGCAAGTCCTCGCTGCTGAACAAGGTGGCCAACGAGGAGCGCGTCGTCGTCAACGAGCTGGCCGGCACCACCCGCGACCCGGTGGACGAGCTGATCGAGCTCGGCGGCGTCACCTGGAAGTTCATCGACACGGCCGGCATCCGCCGCCGGGTCCACCTCCAGGAGGGCGCGGACTACTACGCCTCGCTGCGCACCGCCGCCGCCCTGGAGAAGGCCGAGGTCGCGGTCATCCTGATCGACTCCAGCGAGACGATCAGCGTCCAGGACCAGCGCATCGTCACCATGGCCGTGGAGGCGGGCCGCGCCGTCGTGCTCGCCTTCAACAAGTGGGACACGCTGGACGAGGAGCGCCGCTACTACCTGGAGCGGGAGATCGAGACGGAGCTGGCGCAGGTCGCCTGGGCCCCCCGGGTCAACGTCTCCGCCCGCACCGGCCGCCACATGGAGAAGCTGGTCCCCGCGATCGAGACCGCGCTGGAGGGCTGGGAGACCCGCGTCCCGACCGGCCGCCTCAACGCCTTCCTCGGTGAGATCGTCGCCGCCCACCCGCACCCGGTCCGGGGCGGCAAGCAGCCTCGCATCCTGTTCGGCACCCAGGCGGGCACCAAGCCGCCGCGCTTCGTCCTCTTCGCCTCCGGCTTCCTGGAGCACGGCTACCGGCGGTTCGTCGAGCGCCGGCTGCGCGAGGAGTTCGGCTTCGAGGGCACCCCGATCCACATCTCGGTGCGGGTCCGCGAGAAGCGCGGCCGCAAGAAGTAGCCCCCAGGGATACGCGCACGGCGCGGCCCCGGACCGCACGGCGAGCGTGCGGTCCGGGGCTGCGCCGTGTCCGGGGCCTGCGCCGGTCCCAGCGGTCAGGCGTCCCGCGAGCCGGGCGGCAGCGCCGCGGGCCGGGCGTGTCCGGCGTGCCGTCCCACCCGCTGCCAGCCGCCGAGGCCGTGCATCGGGGCGCGCGAGCCGGGCAGACCGGTGCCGAGAGCCTGGAGGCCCAGACTCTCCTCCCCGGTCCGGTCTCCCGGCAGCGCCCGGAACGAGCGGCGGTACTCGGAGTACAGCGCATCGTAGATCGGGGTGTGGGACGGGCCGCCCGAAGGTTCCTGCGAGGGACGCATGGCGGGGATGGGGCCCTGGCGCTGGTGGGAGGGGTTGTATGAGTGCACGTAGGTGCCAACGACCTCGTCGGTCGTCGGATGCGGGCCCGCCGGAGAAACACCCGTCGGGAAGACACCTGTTCGCCGGCGGCGCGGGAGCGCCGGCACGGTCAGGTCCCGGCCAGCGGCATGGCGGCGGCGACCAGGAGCCCGGCGGCCGACGCCTTCTCCAGCGCCTCGCGCAGCAGGTCCTCGCGGGGCTGCTGGCCGATGGAGCCCGCCGGGGCGGCGTATACGAGGACGGTCTGCGACTTGTTGACGGCCGTCCGCCAGCCCTCGGTGACCTGGAGCGGCGCGTGCGCCTGCCACCAGGCGACCGGGGAGCCGCCCCCCGTACCCGGCTGGAGCACGGCGTGCAGCTGGCCCATGGCGAGCAGAATCGACCAGCCGTGCAGCACCTCGGGCACCTGCTCCATGCGGTGGACCGGCTGGAAGCCCTGCTCCAGGAGCAGCTGGAGGAACTGGTCGCCGTCCCGGCCGTCCGTGCCGGGGCGGGCGATGGCGCCGGTCGGCTCCACGACCAGGGCCGGGTGCAGCTCGTCGTCGATCAGGACGAGGCCGCTGGTGATGCCGAGGACGGCCTGCTCGGGCACGACCCGCTCCGGTTCGCCCCCGTCGCCGCCGGTGATGCTGCGGACGGCGCCCTGGAGCTGCTCCTCGGCGACCTGGACGACCTGGGAGGGGATGCAGCTGGCGTGCGCGAAGGCGAGCACGGCGGTCTCGTCGCCGACGAACAGCACCGTGCTGGTGCGCTCCTGCTCGGAGTCGCCGGGGGTGCGGCAGGAGGTGCAGTCGTAGCTGCCGGGGGCGTTGTCGCCGACGAGCAGCCGGTCGGCTTCGGCGTCGCCGATCTCGGCGCGTACGTCCTCGCTGACATCGAGCATGCGCGGCACGGGTGGCTCCTCGAACTCGGTACGTGCGCCGGGCGGTTCCCGGCTCAGTGATGACAACGGGCGATCCGCTGCCGGGGTCACGCCGGAAGGCGTACGGAATCGGGCCGGGGGGCGTGCGGAGCGCGCGGGCGGCGCGGGGCGGCGGGGGCGCGACGGACCGCCCGCGGGGGCCGGAATGCGGGGGAGCGGGTTGTCCGCTATACGGTCGCCGGCGCGTGTCCGGGCCCTCCCGGAGGCGGCTCCGGCGGCCCTTTCGGACAAGCGCACAATAAGGGAAGGTTAAATACCGGCGAAGCCCGCCTTTGCGGCGCGCTTTCCGTGCGGAATTCAACTGCGCCGAGAGGCGGAAATCGACCCGGTTTCCGCCCGGTTTCCGCGCCCCGGGCTTACCGGTCCGATGATCGTTCACCGGCCTGTGCGATTACTGTGCGTCCAGTTGTGAATCGCTCGTTCGAGTGAAGGAGCCCAAGGGGAACACATGTCGTGATCCTGTGACACAAGCGTGACCGGTGAGGGACGTGAAGATGCCGTGCGGCCCCGCGCGGCCCCGGCTACCGCCCCCGCTCCCGGCCGCCTACGGTGAAGGTATGGCACCCATACCGACCCCTCCCGCCCAGCCCGACGACGCCACCGGCGCGTATGTGGGCCTCGCCGCGGAGACCGCCGAGCGGCGGGCCCGGGAGCACGGCTGGACCACCGTCCGGTCCCTCGCGCCGGGCACGTTCGTCACGATGGAGTTCCAGGCGGGCCGGATCAACTTCGAGGTCGACGGCGGCGTCGTCCGGCGCTGCTGGACCGGCTGACCGCCGCGGGCCCGCCGGACGCGCGCGAAGGGCCCCGGCCGTCGTGGCCGGGGCCCCGGAGCCGTACGGAAGGGGCGTCAGCCGCCGGCGACCGGGCGGGCCGGAGCCGTACCCCCGCGCGGGGCGCGGTCCGCGTGCGGCGGGCGGCGGCTGCCGGCCGGGGTGACCGGGGACCGCTCCGAGCGCACCGCGTGGACGGCGGGCGCGGGGCGCGGGCGGGTGCTGGCGGCCGGCGGGCGCCCCGTCTGACCGTGTGCCGGGCTCTGCGCGGCCGGCTCGTCCCCGGTCTGCGGCGTGCCCGGCCGGCCGGCCGGGGCGGCCACGGGGGCTGCGGCGGGCGCCGGGCGCAGCGGCCTGCTGCCGGGTGCGCCCAGCCGGGCGCGGGCGACGAAGATCCAGTTCTCGGCGCGGGTGATCAGCGGCTCCACCCAGGGCAGGCCCAGCAGGATGAGCAGGCCGGCCGCCCAGCCGAGGAGCACGTCGCTCAGCCAGTGCGTACCGAGGTAGACCGTCGTGAGGCCGACGCCGAGCGAGACGATCGCGGACAGGGCCGACAGATAGCGCCTGGCCCTCGGGGTGGCGGCCAGGTAGGCGAGGATGCCCCAGGTCACCACGGCGTTGGCGGTGTGACCCGAGGGAAATATATCGCCGCCGGCGAAGAGCTCGGCCGATCCGATCCTGGTCGCGTAGTGCGGGCCGAGCCGGCCGAGGCCGATCTTGACCGCACCCACCGACAGGTTGAGCAGGAGCAGCGAGGCGCCCAGCGTCAGCAGCGGACGCAGGGTGTGCTGCCGCCAGGAGCGCCAGCCGAGCCAGCAGGCGACCATGACCGCCGTGGGTCCGCGCTGCCCGAGGACCACGTAGTAGTCGAGGGCTGCGTGGATCGAGGGCCACTGCTCGTAGGGCCGGAAGAGCATGACCTTCCAGTCCAGGGCCACCAGCCAGGTCGACATGAGCACGGCGACGACGATGGCCACATAGAACGCCAACGTCCCGCCGAAGAGAGCGATGCGGTGACGGCTCATCCGCGGTGTCTCTATCTTCGGCGGTTCCGGCTCCCGGTCCAGCCGGGCGAAGATGTCGGTACGCACCCAATCGACGTTACAGCGAGTGAGTGAGTGTCCCGGTCGATCCGGGCGGTTCGTGATGACGATGTGATGTGGACTGCGTCTCACCGGGCGGGTTTTCCCAGGGAGCATGAATAACTCTCGTATTTCTTTACGAGGGTTATGCGATGCCTGTTCGAAAAGATAATTCACCGAAATAGCCGCACTGTCTCCGGGGCTTCGAAGTGTGTTTATCGACAGCGCGCCGGAACGGAACGGAGGGTGGCAGTCCGGTTACGGTACGGCTTCGGGCGGGCGGCCGTGCGGCGCCGCCGGGCGGCCGCCGATGGATCGCCGCAGGTCCCGACGGTGACCCGAACGGGTGTGCGGCAGTGGCGTACGCCACACTTCACCGGGTCGGACGGTATGAGATGGGCCACGTGTGGCCCTGCCGAACTCGCGTACGCTGACGGATCACTCGCCCGTTCGATGCCGGGCCCCCGACGGACGGTGGACATCGCGTCCCATGGGCCCGCCGAGTGCGAGGGACCTTTTGGGAGGTAGATGCATGTCCGGGACGACCACCGCCCGAATCCGCCGCCTGCGCTCGGCCGCCGACGGTGCCAATCGCTGGGTCGTCCTCGTCGTCCTCTGCCTCAGCCTGCTGCTCGTCGCGCTCGACGCCACCGTGCTGCACGTCGCCGTCCCCGCCGTCACCGAGGACCTGCGGCCCAGCGCCGCCGGGCTGCTCTGGATCGTGGACGCCTACCCGCTGGTCTGCGCTTCCCTGCTGATCCTCTTCGGCACCCTCGGCGACCGGGTCGGCCGCCGCCGCGTCCTGCTGATCGGCTACGCCCTCTTCGGCGTCGCGTCCGCCGTCGCCGCCCTGGCCGGCAGTGCGGGCGTGCTCATCGCGGCCCGGGCCCTGCTCGGTGTCGGCGGGGCGATGATCATGCCCGCGACGCTCTCGATCCTGCGCCAGGTCTTCCCCGACCGGCGCGAGCGGGCCGTTGCGATCGGCGTCTGGTCCGCCGTCGCCGCGGTCGGCGCCGCCACCGGCCCCGTCATCGGCGGATTCCTCGTCGAGCACTTCTGGTGGGGCTCGGTCTTCCTGATCAACATCCCGCTGATGGCCCTGATCCTCCCCGTCGGCCGGCTGCTGCTCCCCGAGTCGCGGGGCAGCGACGACGGCCCGTGGGACGTGCTCGGCGCGCTGATGGCCGCGGCCGGAGTGCTCGGCGTGGTCCTGGGCGTGAAGCGGGCCGGTACGGGGGAGGGGCTGACCGGTGCCGCCACCCTGGTGCCGCTGCTGCTCGGCGCCGCGCTGCTGGTCGCCTTCGTCCGCCGCCAGAAACGGCGCACCCATCCGCTGATCGACATCGGCATGTTCGGCAGGCCCGCCTTCTCGACCGCGGTCGGCTGCATCGTCCTCGCCATGCTCGCCCTGGTCGGCCTGGAGCTCGTCGCCGTCCAGTACCTCCAGCTCGTCCTCGGCCTCAGCCCCCTGGAGACCGGCCTCAGACTGCTCCCGCTCACCTTCGCCGCGATGGCCGCAGGCGCCACCGGCTCCCACACCCTGCGCCGGCTCGGGCCGCGCCGGATGGTCGGCTGGGGGTTCGTCCTGACGGCCGCCTCGGTGCTCACGCTGACCGCGATGGGCCGGCACGACCGGGCCTGGCTGCTGGCCGTCGCGTTCGTCGCCCTGGGCTTCGGCCTCCAGTCCACGCTGTTCGGCGCGTACGAGTCGATGCTCAGCGAGGCCCCCGCCGACCGGGCCGGCGGGGCGGCGGCGATCGGGGAGACCTCCTACCAGCTGGGCGCCGGGATGGGCATAGCGCTGCTGGGCAGCGTGATGAACGCCGCGTACACCCCCGGCCTGGCCGGCCTGCCCGCCGCCGGGGTCCCCGCCGACGCGGGGGCGGCGGCCTCGCACTCGCTGGGCGAGGCGTACCAGGAGGCGGAGCAGCTGGGCGGGCCCCTCGGCGCCGTACTGCGCGCCACCGCGCGGGACGCCTTCATCGACGGGCTGCACGTCACGCTGATGGTCAGCGCGGGGCTGCTGCTGCTCGGCGCGCTGGCCGCGCTGCGGCTGCCCCGGCTGATGGAGTGCGCGCCGAAGCTGTGCGAGCCGCGCGAGTCCGCGGAGCGCCTGGACGCGGTGGCCCCGGCACCGGCGGCACCCGTCGAGTGTCCGGACGCGGCGGTACGGCTGCCCGCCCGGCGCCGGCCGGCCGGGGCGGGGGGCTCTGGACGAGCGGCACACCGGGTCGTAACGTCGGCACGGCAACGTAACTAACGCTGCTAGTTTTCGAGCCGTCGATGCCTGGCCATTGCTGCTCGTAACCGTCCCGTCGCCGTTCCCAGCCGTTCCCCGTCGTTCTGCCGGAGGCACACCCTCATGTCCACCGCCCCCACCCCGAAGCTCCCGCCCTTCGACCCCCGCGACCCGATCGGCCTCGACGACCTGCTGGACCCCGAGGACCTCGCGATCCGCGACACGGTCCGCACCTGGGCCGCCGACCGCGTCCTGCCGCACATCGCCGAGTGGTACGAGAACGGCGAGCTGCCCGGCATCCGCGAGCTGGCCCGCGAACTGGGCGCGCTCGGCGCGCTCGGCATGTCGCTCCAGGGGTACGGCTGCGCGGGCGCCACCGCCGTCCAGTACGGGCTGGCCTGCCTGGAGCTGGAGGCGGCCGACTCCGGCATCCGCTCGCTCGTCTCCGTACAGGGCTCCCTCGCCATGTACGCGATCCACCGCTACGGCTCCGAGGAGCAGAAGCAGCGGTGGCTGCCCGGCATGGCGGCCGGCGAGACCATCGGCTGCTTCGGCCTCACCGAACCGGACCACGGCTCGGACCCGGCCGGCCTGCGCACGTACGCCAGGCGCGACGGCGGGGACTGGGTGCTCAGCGGCCGCAAGATGTGGATCACCAACGGTTCGGTCGCCGGGGTCGCGGTCGTCTGGGCGCAGACCGGCGACAGCCAGGACGGCAGCGGCATCCGGGGCTTCGTGGTACCGACGGACGCGCCGGGCTTCTCCGCACCCGAGATCCGGCACAAGTGGTCGCTGCGCGCCTCGGTCACCAGCGAACTGATCCTGGACGAGGTGCGGCTGCCCGCCGACGCCGTCCTGCCGGGCGTCACCGGGCTGCGCGGCCCGCTCAGCTGTCTGAGCCATGCCCGTTACGGCATCGTCTGGGGCGCCATGGGCGCGGCCCGGTCGAGCTTCGAGGCGGCCGTGGAGTACGCGCGGAGCCGGGAGCAGTTCGGCAGGCCCATCGGCGGTTTCCAGCTCACCCAGGCCAAGCTCGCCGACATGGCGGTCGAGCTGCACAAGGGAATCCTGCTCGCCCACCACCTGGGCCGGCGGATGGACGCGGGGCGGCTGCGTCCGGAGCAGGTCAGTTTCGGGAAGCTGAACAACGTGCGGGAGGCCATCGAGATCTGCCGCACCTCGCGCACGATCCTCGGCGCCAACGGGATCTCGCTGGAGTACCCGGTGATGCGGCACGCGACCAACCTGGAGTCGGTGCTCACCTACGAGGGCACCGTGGAGATGCACCAGCTGGTCCTGGGGAAGGCGCTCACCGGTCTGGACGCGTTCCGATGAGCGCCCGGAGGGCGGTCAGCTCTGGTTGAAGAAGCCGTCGGTCGGGCGGCCGGCGGCTTCGCCGTTCAGCACCTGGGTGTCGGCGGGGGTCAGCAGGAAGACCCGGGTGGCCACGCGGTCGATCGACCCGCGCAGTCCGAAGATCAGCCCGGCGGCGAAGTCCACCACGCGCTTGGCGTCGGCGGAGTCCATGGACGTGAGGTTCATGATCACCGGGACGCCGTCCCGGAACAGCTCGCCGATGCTGCGGGCGTCCCGGAAGCTGTCCGGGGTCACCGTGGCGATCCGGCGGCCGGTCTCCTGGGCCGCCTCGGAGGCCACCCGCACGCGCGGATCGGTCACCCAGGCCTGGCCGGTGCCGGTCCGCGCACCCTCGGCGTATTCGTCGTCGTCGTAGTACCGCTCGTCGTTGTCCTCGACGAGGCCCAGCCAGGCGCTCGCCTTGCGCACCGATCCCATGGACGCCTCCTCTCACCGCGGTTCCTTGGTGTTCCGCATCTCTTTCGTATCCCTATGGTCGTCCATGATGCGGATCGCGCGCCAAGGGGATAGGCGGCGCGCAGGACATTCGTGACGGTACTGGTGCAGAGGATGTGGCGATTCGTCAGGATTCGTATAGGTAAAGGGGGGTGAAGAAAGAAAATATGATGCTCCGGGCCGTACGGGTGACATGGGGGACGTACGGGTGAACGGTCCGCTCGGTACGATGCCGTCGCGCTCGCGCCCGAGTGCGGCGCACACATGAACGAAACTCCGGGGGGAAGACCGTGTTCGGAATAGTCAGGCCCTGTACGCATCGCCTCTCCGAGGGGCTCAGGACCGAGTGGATGGCGCATCTGTGCGGGCTCTGCCTGGCGCTCCGCTCCGACCACGGGCAGTTCGCCCGGATCGTCACCAATTACGACGGTCTGATCGTCTCGGTGCTGACGGAGGCTCAGGTCGAACGCACTCCCGGACAGCGCCGCACCGCCGGGCCCTGCCCCCTGCGTTCGATGCGCACCGCGCCCGTCGCGCGCGGCGAGGGCGCCCGGCTGGCGGCGGCCGTCTCGCTGGTGCTGGCCTCGGCGAAGGTCCGGGACCACGTCGCCGACCGGGACGGCCTGTTGGCCCGCCGCCCGGTCGCCGCGGCGGCCCGCCGGGTGGCGGCGAGCTGGGACCGGGCCGGGGCCCGCACCGGCGCGCGGCTCGGCTTCGACACCGCGGTCCTCGTGGACGCCGTGGACCGCCAGACCGGCATCGAGCTGCTGGCCGGCCCCGGCACCCCGCTGCTGACGGTCACCGAGCCCACCGAGACCGCCACCGCCGCGGCCTTCGCGCACACCGCCGTCCTCGCGGGCAAGCCGCACAACGCCGAACCGCTCGCCGAGGCCGGACGCCTCTTCGGACGCCTCGCGCATCTGCTGGACGCGGTGGAGGACCAGGAGGCCGACGCCGCGTCGGGCGCCTGGAACCCGCTCACCGCGACCGGCACCTCGCGCGCCGAGGCCCGGCGGCTGTGCGACGACGCGCTGCGGGGCGTACGGCTGGCGCTGCGCGACGCGGAGTTCACCGACGACCGTCTCGCGCACGTCCTGCTGGCCCATGAACTGCGGCGCTCGGTGGACCGGGCCTTCGCCACGGACGTCTGCTCGCACCGGGCCGACGAAGCGGCCGCCGGGTCCGGCGCACCGTCAGGAACCGCGCCCGCGGGCTCCTTCGGGCCGCCGCCGGGCAACCCGTACGCCCCGACCGGACCGGGCGGGCCCGCCGGGCCCCGGCCGCCCGAGCCGCCGCGCGACCGGCGCGGGCTCGTCATGGGCTGCCTGGTGTGGGCCGGGCTCGCCTGCACCTGCCAGATGTGCTGCGGCACCTTCGAGGACCCCTGGACCCGCCAGCGGCGCGAGGGGCTGTGCAGCCAGTGCGACTGCGGGGACTGCTGCGACGGCTGCGACGCGTGCAGCAGCTGCGGGGATTGCTGCAATTGCTGCGACTGCGGCTGCGACTGCTGAGGCGGAGCCGGTCCCATATGGAACGGTGGGGCCATGAGTACGCACGCACAACAGCAGGCGGCGCGGGACTGGGAGCGCTGGCACGAGGAGCGTACCGCCCTCGTCTCGGCGCCGTACGGCCCGCTCTCCCTCACCGGAACGCATTGGCTCGCGGACTACCCGGAGGGGCGAATTCCGGCCGTCCCCGGCCGGTGGCGGGAGCGGGACGGCGCGCCGGTCCTCGAAGCCGGCCCGGCGGACGGGCTCACCGTCGACGGCGAGCCGTTCACCGGTGAGGTCCCGCTCGGCGCCGACCGGGGCCCGATCGGCGCGTCCCGGGTCGCCCACGGGGCGCGCAGGCTGGTCGTCCTCAGCCGCGAAGGGCTGTGGGCGGTCCGGGTCTTCGACCCCGACGCACCGGCGCGGCGCGCGTTCCGGGCGATCGGGGCGACCCCGTACGACCCGCGCTGGGTGGTGGCGGGGACCTTCCGCCCGTACGGGGAATCCCGCACCGTCCGGGTCGGCAACGCGGACGGCGTCGAGCGCGGACTCGGGCTCGCCGGCGAGATCGCCTTCGAGCTGGCCGGAGACCGGCACACGCTCCGGGTGGCCGTCGAGCCCGACGGCTCGCTGTGGGCGGTCTTCGCCGACGCCACCAGCGGGGACACCAGTTACCGCTTCCGGTTCCTGCGGCCCGCCGCCCCGGACGGCGACGGCGCGGTGACCGTCGACCTCAACCGCGCGCTGCTGCCACCGTGCGCCTTCGCGGACCACTTCATCTGCCCCTTCCCGCCGCCCGGCAACACCCTGCCGGTCGCCGTGGAGGCGGGGGAGCGGCAGCGGATCGACGGCTGAGGGACGGGCGGACTCAGGCCAAAAGGTGCCCTTGCGCAAGAAGTTGACGCCTTGAATACTCCCGAAGCAGCGCTTGTCAGGAGCACGGCAGGTTCGGAATGCGGACGAACGGCCGCGCACATGACTGCGCCTCACGGGCCCGACCACCCCACAGGCGGGCCCCTGTTTCCCCTCGGGAGGAATGACAGTGAGGATCAAGCGCACCACCCCCCTCAGCGGTATCACCGCACGCGGCAAGGCCCTCGCCCTCGCCGCAGGTCTGGTGACCGTCGCCGCCCTGGCCGCCCCCACCGCCCAGGCGAGTTCCAGCGGAACCTACGACGCCCGTCAGCTCGCCGCCGCCGGGGACGCCGTCCTCGGCGCCGACATCCCCGGCACCGCCTGGAACGTCGACACGAAGACCGGCAAGCTCGTGGTCACGGTCGACAGCACGGTCTCCGCGGCGGAGATCCGGCAGATCAAGGCCGCCGCCGGCGGCAACGCGGGCGCCCTGCGCATCGAGCACACCCCCGGCACCTTCAACAAGCTGCTCGCCGGCGGCGACGCCATCTACGCACCCGGCTGGCGCTGCTCGCTCGGGTTCAACGTCCGCAGCGGCAGCACGTACTACTTCCTGACCGCCGGTCACTGCACCGACGGCAACCCGCCCTGGTACACCAACTCCTCGAACAGCACCTACATAGGCCCGACGGTCGGCTCCAGCTTCCCGGTCAACGACTACGGGATCGTGCGCTACGACAACACCTCGCTCGCCCATCCGGGCACGGTCGGCAGCGTGGACATCACCGGCGCGGCCAACGCCGCGGTCGGCATGTCCGTGACCCGCCGGGGCTCCACGACCGGCACCCACAGCGGCACGGTCACCGGGCTCAACGCCACGGTCAACTACGGCGGCGGCGACGTCGTCTACGGCATGATCAAGACCAATGTGTGCGCCGAGGGCGGCGACTCGGGCGGTCCGCTCTACTCCGGCTCCAAGGCGATCGGCCTGACCTCCGGCGGCAGCGGCGACTGCCGCTCGGGCGGCACGACGTTCTTCCAGCCGGTCACCGAGGCGCTCAACGCGTACGGCGTGAGCCTGTACTGACGCCCGGTCACACCCCACCGGCCCCCGGACGCGACGGCGCCCGGGGGCCGGTGCCGTTCTGGGTACGGTGGACGTACGGGCGCGGAGGCGGGGGGAAGCATGGGCAGGAAGTGGACGCGCTGGGTGGCGATCGGAGTGGGCGTCCTCGGGGACACCCGCGCCGTCCGCAGGGATCTGAAGTGCCATCCGGGCCGGCTGCTGACCGGCCGGGACCGGCTGCTGGGCGAGGAGACGGGCGAGGCCCGCGAGCTGCGGTACACCGCCGCGGAGCGCAGGGAGAGGGGGCACCCGGCCGCCGTCACGTCCTACGAACGGCTGGTCGAGCTGCGGGCCGCGGCCTGGGGCGCGGACCATCCGCTGGTCCTGGACACCCGGCTGCTCCTGGCCCAGGTGCGGGCGGAGGCGGGCGACGCGGCCGGCGCGGCGGACGCGTACGGGCTGCTGCTGCCGGGCGAGGACCCCGTCCGGGCCGCGTGGGCGCGGCGCAACCGGGCGTACTGGCGGGAGCGGGAGGGGTGGGTGCCACCCGTGCTGAGGTGGGACGAGCTGGAGGGGCGGCTCCCGGAGGCGGTGGTCGTGCGGAAGGAACCGCCCGACGTGGCCGCCCTGTGGCATCTGGCCCAGGTGCGCCGGCACCAGGGGGACGAGACCGGTGCCGTGGAGGCGTACGAGCGGCTGCTGCGGGAGCGGACGCGGCTGCGCGGCGCGGACCACCACGTCGTCCTGCTGACCCGGCTGACCCTGGCCGGCCTGCGGACCAGGGCCGGTGACGCGGCCGGCGCCCTCGACGCGTACGAACGGCTGTCGGCCGACATGGAACGCGTACTGGGCCCCCGCCACCGGGGCACCCGGTGGACCCGCCGGCAGCGCGACCGGTGGCGCGGGCCGGTGGGCTGATCAGCCGGTGCGGTGTCGGCCGAGGAGGCGGGTCTGTTCCTTCTTCAGTTCGGAGAAGCCCTTGCGCGCGTACACGGCCACCTCCTGGGCGGGGAACGGCACCACCGAGAGATGGTGCTCGTAGCCGCCCTGCGCCCAGCGGGCGGCCGTGATCTCGTACCCCGAGACATGGGCGCACAGCTGGAGCAGGAGCGGTGGCATCACCGGCTCGCGCAGAAGGTCGGCGTGGCCGAGGACGAGATCGCGCATGGCCCGGATGTTCGGCAGGAAGACGGTCGTCACCCACAGCCGCCACTCGGCCAGCTCCTCGTCCGTGGGCGGCGTCTCATGGGCGAAGGGCGACCTGCCGTCGGCGCGGGCGTTGCGCTCCAGGAACGCGGCGAAGATGCGGCTGTTGGCCTCGGTGAGGGCGAACAGGGGGCCGTAGAGGTCGCTGAGCTGGCGGTTCACCCGGGCGAGGCGTTCCTGGCGCTGTGCGAGGCGCAGCCCGTTGAGATAGGTGATGACGAAGCCGGCGAACGCGAGCCCGACGGTGACGGCCAGTGTGATCATAGGGGCCGATGGTAGGCCCAGGACCTCCTAGCGGGGGTCCGGCTTTTTGCGCAGGGCTGTCAGGAGGGTGACGATCGTGCCCGCCACCGCCCAGGCGGACAGCACCAGGAGCGGGCCGGTCACCGCGTTGCCGCGGAAGTACGCGATCGAGCGCGCCGTCCAGGTCGAGGCGCCCGGAGGCAGGGCCGGGCCGATCGCGCGCCAGAAGTCCGGGAGCATCGGGAGCGGGAAGGCGCCGCCCGCGCTCGGGTTGCCCGCGATGACCACGATCAGGACGGCCAGGCCGATGCCGACGATGCCGGTGAGGGCCTCCAGGGCGAGGGTGATCATGCCGACCGCGAAGACGGTCAGCGCGCCCAGGCCGGACATCCCCCAGAAGCTGCCGGGCAGGGCGTCGAGGATCGGGCCGATGATGACCGCGCCGCCGATGCCGCCCGCGATCGCGTACAGGGCCATGACCCCGGTCCGGATCAGCGCGCGCTGCCGGTTGGCCGGGCGGCTGCCCGCGCTGATGGCCAGGATCGAGGCGCACAGGTAGCCGCCGACGCACCAGCCCACGGCCAGGTAGAACGAGGACAGCCCGTCGAAGTCCCGCGGCGAGGCCGGGGCCACGTCCACGGCGCGCACGGTGCGCTCCCGAGACGCCTCGGCCTCCTTGATGATCTTCGTCAGGGAGTTGGCCAGGACGGTGCCCCCGCCGGAGGCGACCAGCAGGGTGTCCCGGTTGCTCCGGGGCGAGACGATCAGGGCGCCGTCGAGCTTCCGGTCGAGGATCTGCCGGCGCGCGGTGGCCTCGTCGGCGACCGCGCGGGGGTCGAGCGGGCCGCCGGGCAGTTCGTCCAGCTCGGTGACGAGGGAGGCGGACACCTGCCGGGGCGCGACGACGCCGAAGGGGACGTCCGTCGGCTTCGGGTTGTGCAGGGCTCCGATGTAGGACGCGATGAACAGCAGCTGGAGCGCCAGCACCCCGATGACGAGCAGAGCGGCCCGTGGAGTGACGGCCTTCCTCACCTCGGCGGCGAAAGTCATGCCCCCACGCTCCGGGGTGCCCGCCGCCCGCGCAGTCGGGGCGCGGCCGAACGGCGGAAGGGGAGGCGCGGACCGGGGGAGGAACGGACGGCTCCGGGTATCGTACGAGTGTTCGAAACTTGGTTTATGGTGGAGAGCGAGGGGGTGGGTAGCGCGTACGAATCGGTCCAGGAGGTGCAGGTGCCAGGGTTCACGCATCTGCATACCGCCTCCGGGTTCTCCCTGCGGTACGGGGCGTCGCACCCGGAGCGGCTGGCCGCACGCGCCGCCGAGCGGGGCATGGACGCCCTCGCCCTGACCGACCGGGACACCCTGGCCGGCGCGGTCCGGTTCGCCCGTGCCTGCGACCGGGAAGGGGTGCGCCCGCTGTTCGGGGTGGATCTCGCGGTGGGCCCGGTGGCCGGGGAGGACGGGGCCGCGCCCCGGCCCCGGAACCCGGTGCGCGGCGGTGCCTTTGTCGATGAATCCGCACCCCGTGCGACCTTCCTCGCACGCGACGGCGCCCGCGGCTGGGCCGCCCTGTGCCGGCTGGTCACCGCCGCCCACTCCGCCGTCCCCGAGGGCGGCCGGCCCCTGGTCGACCGGTCCGCGCTGCCCGCCGAAGGGCTGGTCGTGCTGCTCGGCCCCGCCTCCGACGTGGGCCGGGCCCTGTCCGCAGGCCGCCCCGGCCTGGCCGCCGCCCTCCTCGCCCCCTGGCGCGAGCTGTACGGCGACGCCCTGCGGCTCGAAGCCGTCCACCACGGGCGCACCGGCACCGGGCCCGGATCGCTGCGGCTCGCCGCCCGTACCGTCGGCCTCGCCGCCGAACAGGGCGTACGGGCCGTGCTGACCAACGCCGTCCGGTACGCCGACGCCGGGCAGGGCCCGGTCGCCGACGTGCTCGACGCCGCCCGCCGGCTCGTCCCCGTCGACCCGCGCCGCGCCCCGCTCGACAGCGGTGAGCGCTGGCTCAAGGACGCCCGTGCGATGGCGGAGACCGCCGAGCGGATCACCGCCGCCGCCGGACTCGGCGCCGGGGCCGGGGCGCGGCTGCTCGCCGGGACCCGGCACACCGCCGAAGCCTGCGTAGTCGATCCCGAGGGGGACATCGGCCTCGGCTCCGTCCGCTTCCCCGAGCCCCGCCTCGTCGGCGCGGACCGGCGCACCGCCCAGCGGGTGCTGGCCTCCCGCGCCGCCGCCGGCATGGTGCTGCACGGCTACGACCGCAGGCGGGAGTACTGGGACCGGATGCACCACGAGCTGGACATCATCGCCCACCACGGCTTCGCCTCGTACTTCCTGACGGTCGCCCGAGTGGTCGACGACGTACGCGCGATGAGGGTGCGGGTGGCCGCCCGCGGCTCCGGGGCCGGTTCGCTGGTCAACCACCTCCTGGGCATCGCCCACGCCGACCCGGTCGAGCACGGGCTGCTGATGGAGCGCTTCCTGTCCAAGCGGCGCTTCGTGCTGCCCGACATCGACATCGACGTCGAATCGGCCCGCCGGCTCGACGTCTACCGCGCGATCATCGACCGCTTCGGCGCCGAGCGGGTCGCCACCGTCGCCATGCCCGAGACCTACCGGGTGCGGCACGCCATCCGCGACGTCGGCGCCGCGCTCTCCCTGAACCCGGCCGAGACCGACCGGCTCGCCAAGGCGTTCCCGCACATCCGGGCCCGCGACGCCCGCGCGGCCATGGAGGAGCTGCCCGAACTGCGCGAGGTGGCCCGGACCAGGGAGACGTACGGGAGGCTGTGGGAGCTGGTGGAGGCGCTGGACGCGCTGCCGCGCGGGGTCGCCATGCACCCGTGCGGGGTCCTCCTCTCGGACTCCTCGCTGATGTCCCGTACCCCCGTCGTGCCCACCAGCGGCGAAGGCTTCCCCATGTCCCAGTTCGACAAGGACGACGTGGAGCACCTCGGGCTGCTCAAGCTCGACGTGCTGGGCGTGCGGATGCAGTCGGCGATGGCGCACGCGGTCGCCGAGGTGAAGCGCGCCTCGGGGCGCGAGGTGGACCTGGACGCCGTGGCGCCCGGCGACCCGCGCACGTACGAGCTGATCAGGACGGCCGAGACGCTGGGCTGCTTCCAGATCGAGTCGCCCGGCCAGCGGGACCTGGTCGGCAGGCTCCAGCCGGAGAACTTCCACGACCTGGTGGTCGACATCTCGCTGTTCCGGCCCGGCCCGGTCTCCGCCGACATGGTCCGCCCGTTCATCGAGGCCCGGCACGGCCGCGCCCCGGTCCGCTACCCGCACCCCGACCTGGCGGAACCGCTGCGCGAGACGTACGGCGTGGTGGTCTTCCACGAACAGGTCATCCAGATCGTCGACATCATGACCGGCTGCGGCCGCGACGAGGCCGACCGGGTCAGGCGCGGGCTCTCCCACCCCGAGTCCCAGTCCCTGATCAGGGTCTGGTTCGCCCAGCACGCGGCGGCCCGCGGATACGGGGCCGAGGTCATCGCCCGCGCCTGGGAGATCGTCGAGGCGTTCGGCAGCTACGGCTTCTGCAAGGCGCACGCGGTGGCCTTCGCGGTGCCCACGTACCAGTCGGCCTGGCTGAAGGCCCACCACCCGGCGGCCTTCTACGCCGGGCTGCTCACCCACGACCCCGGCATGTACCCGAAGCGGCTGCTGCTCGCCGACGCGCGGCGGCGCGGGGTCCCGGTGCTGCCGCTGGACGTGAACCGGTCCGCGGCCGCCCATCGAATCGAACTGGTGTCTGATGAGGGGGTGGGTGAGGAGGTGGCGGAGAAGCGCTGGGGGCTGCGGCTGGCGCTCTCGGACGTCCACGGGATCAGCGAGGCCGAGGTCGCCCGGATCGAGGACGGGCAGCCCTACGGCTCCCTGCTGGACTTCTGGCAGCGGGCCCGTCCCGGCCGGCCTGCCGCCGAACGGCTGGCGCGCGTCGGCGCGCTGGACGCGTTCGGGGCCAACCGCCGCGATCTGCTGCTGCACCTGTCCGAACTGCACCGCGCCCAGCGGGGCGCGGGTTCCGGCGGCGCCGGTGCGCAGCTCCCGCTCGACGGCGGGCACCGCACCGCGCCCGTCGGCCTGCCCGACCTCAACGAGGCGGAACGGCTCAGCGCCGAACTGGGCGTGCTGAGCATGGACGTCTCGCGCCATCTGATGAGCGATCACCACGCCTTCCTCAAGGAGCTCGGCGCGGTCTCGGCCAAGCGGCTGCGCGAGGCGCGGCACGGGGAGACGGTGCTGGTCGCGGGTGCCAAGGCGGCGACCCAGACCCCGCCCATCCGCTCCGGCCGCCGGGTCGTCTTCACCACCCTGGACGACGGCACGGGCCTGGTCGACCTGGCCTTCTTCGACGACAGCCACGCCGCCTGCGCGCACACCGTCTTCCACTCCTGGCTGCTGCTGGTGCGCGGGGTGGTGCAGCGGCGCGGGTCCCGCAGCCTGAGTGTTGTCGGCGCGGCCGCCTGGGACCTCGCGGAGCTGGCCGAACTGCGGCGCACCGGCGGGCTCGACGCGGTCGCGGCCCGACTGGCGCAGGTGCCCGAGTCCGGGTCCGGGTCTGGGTCCGAGTCCGGGTCCGGGTCCGGCGATGACCCGGCACCGGACGGCGACGGAGGCCGCCGCATCCGGATGCCCACCGGTTACGAGATGAACCCGTGGGCCGACCTCAAGCCGCCGGGCGAGGGGCTGCCCACCGGCCGGAAGCTGTGGCACCGGAGCCCGGGGAGCGCGGGATGAACGGGGAGCACGGGACGGACGGGGAGCACGGGACGGACGGGCCGCGCGGGGGGCCGGTCGTCGTCGACGGGCGGCCCGGCATCCTCTGCCTGCGGTTCCGCCGGATCGGCGGCGGGCCCCCGGACGCCGCCGGGTACGCGGGGCTGCTCGCCCTGCTCGGTTCGCTCACCCCGGTCGTGGAGGCGACCCCGCCGGACGGGGCGCTGGCCGATGTGCGCGGCGCGCTGCGCTACTTCGGGCGGGACGTCCAGGACCTGGCCTCGGTGATCCGGGTCCGCGCGCTGGCCCTGTACGGCGTGGACTGCGCGATCGGGGCCGGCCAGAACCCGATGCTGGCCCGGATGGCGCTGCGGCAGGCCGCACCCGGAACGACCTTCGTGGTGCCCGAGGGCGGGGTGGCCGGCTTCCTCGCGGACCGGCCGGCCGCCGCGCTGGACGGCGTCGGGCCGGCGACGGCCCGCACCCTGTGCGGGTACGGGCTCGACTCCGTCGGCCGGATCGCCGCCGCCCCGCTCGCCACCCTCCAGCGGATCACCGGGGCGCGGACCGGGCGCGAGCTGTGGGAGCGGGCGCACGGCATCGACCGCGCCGCCGTCGTGCCGAACGCCGCCGCCCGCGCGGTCGCCGCCGAACGCACCTTCCCGCGCGACGAGCTGGACCGGGAGCGGCAGCGCGGCGCGCTCATGTCGCTCACCGAGGAGCTGGGCGCGCGGATGCGCGGCGAGGGGCAGGTGTGCCGTTCGCTCGCGGTCTCGGTGCGCTACGCCGACCGGACCGGCTACGCGACGCTGACCCGGAGCCGTACGCTCCGCGAACCCACCGCGCACTCCGCGGAGCTGACCGCGCTCGCGTACCGCATCCACGACTCGTTCGCCCTCCAGCGGGCCAGGGTGCGCGGGATCGGGCTGCGGGCCGAGGGGCTGGGCGAGGCCGAACGGGCCGCCCGCCAGCTGAGTTTCGACCCGGTGGACGAGCGGGCGCGGCGGATCGAGGCGGTCGCGGACCGGCTGCGGGAACGGTTCGGCCCGCGCGCGGTGATGCCGGGACGGCTGGCGGCCTGAGCGGCCTGAGCGGCCTGAGCGGTTTGGGCGGGCGGGGCGGCGGGCCGGCGGGCCGGCGGGGGGCGGCTCCGGGCCGGGCGGCTCGCGGTCCGGCCGGGCGGCGCACTTTTTACCGACGCGTAACTTCCCACCGGACCCTACTCATGCGTAATTTGGCATGAGCACGCAGAAAACCAGCGGAAACTTGTGGTCCGGGCCGCAGGGTGCACAGCCATCGCAACCCCCTTGAGCCGCAAGGAGACCCCCACGATGCTGCCCTGGACCCGCGCGCCGCGCTCCCCACGCGCCCGCCGGACACTCGCCGCCCTGCTCCTCGCCGTCGCCGTGGCCGCCACCCCCGCGGCGGCCGCAGCCGCCGCCCCCACCACCGCGACGGCCACCACCTCGCGCGGCTGGAACGACTACTCCTGCAAGCCCTCCGCCGCCCACCCGCGCCCCGTCGTCCTGGTGCACGGGACCTTCGGGAACTCGATCGACAACTGGCTCGTCCTCGCCCCCTACCTGGTGAACCGGGGCTACTGCGTCTACTCGCTCGACTACGGCCGGCTGCCCGGCGTCCCGGTCTTCAACGGCCTCGGCCCGATCGACGCGTCGGCCGGACAGCTCGCCGCCTTCGTCGACAAGGTGCTCGCCTCCACCGGCGCGTCCGAGACCGACATCGTCGGCCACTCCCAGGGCGGCATGATGCCCCACTACTACCTGAAGTTCCTCGGCGGAGCCGCCAAGGTCAACGCCCTGGTCGGGATCGCCCCCGACAACCACGGCACCACCCTGCTCGGCCTGACCAGGCTCCTGCCGTACTTCCCCGGCGCCGGCGACCTGCTCGAAGCCGGTACGCCCGGACTCGCCGACCAGGTGGCCGGATCGCCCTTCATCACCAAGCTCAACTCCCTGCCGGACACCGTGCCCGGCGTGCGCTACACCGTCATCGCCACCCGCTACGACGAGGTCGTCACCCCGTACCGCAGCCAGTTCCTGGACGGGCCGAACGTACGCAACGTCCTCCTCCAGGACCTCTGCCCGCTCGACCTGTCCGAGCACGTGGCGATCGGGACCGTCGACCGGATCGCCTACCACGAGGTGGCCAACGCCCTGGACCCGGCGCACGCCACCCCCACCACCTGCGCCTCCGTCATCGGCGAGCGCTGACCCCTGCCGGGCCCCTCAGGCCAGCAGCGGGGCGAGGCCGTCCGCCGAGCGGGCCAGCCGCTCCAGCTCGTCCAGGGCGCGCTCGGCGGCGCGGGCCGCCTCCGGGTCGCGGCCGGCCAGCCCGCTCGCGGCGAACTCGTCCTCGTCCAGGCGCAGGACGGCGGAGCGGTCGGCCGACACCCACAGGTCGAGGTCGAGGTCCTCGACGACCAGTTCGGCGTCCCGGACCACGGCCGGCCGGGTGATGTCGCAGTACCAGCCCTTGAGTTCGCCCGCGCCCGTGCGGACCTCCTTCACCGAGAACCAGGCGTCGCGCCAGTAGTGCTCGGTGAAGACGTCGCCCGGTTCGAACCGTACGAACCCGAAGTCGCGGACGCCCGGGACCGCCCAGGGGGCCCGCACCGTGACGCGGGTGCCGTCGTCGGCGATCCGCACCGCCGGATAGCGCAGCTTGGTCCGGCCGGCCTTGAGCAGGACGACGGTCAGGGCTCCGTCAGGCGAAGCGGTGGACATGGCGTACCTCCGTGGCACAGATCTCGTAGCCGAACCAGCGGTTGACGGCCAGCATCGGTTCGTTGCCGGCGTCGTTGCCGGTGTACGCGTCGGTGTACCCGGCGGCGCGCGCCCGGTGCAGCGAGTCGTTCTTCGCGAGCTTGGCGAACCCCCGGCCCCGGTGGGCCCGCCGGGTGCCCGTCATGCCCGACCAGTAGCGGTCCACCCCGTCGGTGCGCGCGGCGCTGAACGCCACCACCTCGCCGTCCGCCACCACGACCGAGGTCAGGGCGCGGTCGAGGCCGGGGTCGTGCCAGGTCCCGGCGAGCCACTCCTCGTAGTCGTCGAGCACGGACGGCGTGTCGCTGGGCTCGTCCGCGGTGGTCTCGGCGTCCGCCTCGAACAGCGGGCGCGGGTCGCCGGCGAAGTCCGCGGCCGTCCGCAGCTCCACCCCGGCCGGAAGCTCCTGACGGGGCGGCAGCGTGCCGCGGGCCAGGTCCAGATGGAGGAAGTGGGCCGACCGGCCCGGTGTGTAGCCGTGCCGCGCGGCGAACTCCCGGTTGCCGGGCGTGTCCAGGACCCAGCTGTGCACCGCGGCCGCGCCGGCCAGGGCCAGATACTCCTCGGCGGTGCGCAGCAGCAGCGAGCCCGCGCCCCGGCCGGTCCGCTCCGGATGGACGTACGGATTGCAGAACACCTGTCCGGGCTCGGGGCTGTCGTGGGCCAGACCGACCTGCGCCGTCCCGATGATCTCGCCGTCCTCCTCGGCGACCAGCGGCCGGGACCGCCGCCCGGCGGGAGCGGCGGCCAGCTCGAAGACGACCTGCTCCGGCGTGGTGATCATGTAGGGGAGCGCGGCGCGCCGCACCCGCACCCACCCCTCGGCGTCGGCGGGCCGGAAGTCGCGCACGATGACAGTCATGGCCGGGACCGTACCGGCGCCGCCGCCCCGTACGCCTCCCGTTTTCCGTCCGTGGGGGACAATCGCCCCGTGACTGCGAACATCACCGTGGACCCGGAATCCGGCACCGCCCCCTACGAGCAGCTGCGCGCCCAGATCTCCGAGCAGGCCCGCTCCGGCGTGCTGCCGGTCGGCCACCGGCTCCCGACCGTACGCGGCTTCGCCGAGGAACTGGGCCTCGCCGCCAACACCGTCGCCAAGGCGTACCGGGCGCTGGAGGCGGACGGCGTCATCGAGACCCGCGGCCGCAACGGCACGTTCATCGCCGCCGCCGGGGACACCGCCGACCGCAACGCGGCCGCCGCGGCCCGCGCGTACGCCGAACAGGCCCGCCGCCTCGGCCTCTCGCACGCCCGCGCCCTGGAACTCGCCCAGGACGCGGTACGCGCGGTCTTCGCCGACTGAGCGGCGCCCTCCTCCGTCCGCCCCGCGCGAGCCGTCACCCCAGGGTGCGGACCACCGAGCCGAGCACCTGGTCCATCGGGCAGGGCCCGAACCGCCGTGAGTCGTCGCTGTGCCGGTTGTCCCCGACCACCGCGAGGAAGCCCTCCGGGACCGGCTCACCGGCGAACGGGTCGCCCGCCAGGGCCACCGCCCGCTTGATGTACCACTCGGTGGCCGCCAGGTCCCCGGTGATCGGCGCCTTGCCCCGCCACGCGGTGTCCGGCTCCGGGCAGGCGACCACCACGATGCCGCCCTTGCGCACCCCGCGCGTGCCGCGCCGCATCAGCACCCGGGTACCGGGGGCCAGGGTCGGCATCATGCTGTACCCGCGCACCGTCACGGTGACGAAGGTGCGCCGCACCCACCACGCGCCGATTCCGGCCACCAGCACGGCACCGGCCGCGGCGGCCGGCAGCGGTCCGCCCGTCATGGCACTCACACCTCCACCTCTCTGTCCTCCGCCTGCCCGAAACCCCCGGCGTCCCCGGTGTATCCGGACGCCTGGAGGCTGAAGAGTCTCGCGTACTCGCCCTTCAGGTCCATCAGTTCGTCATGGCTGCCGCACTCCCGCGTGCGGCCGTCCTCCAGGACCACGATGCGGTCGGCCCGGCGCACCGTGCCCAGCCGGTGGGAGATCAGCAGACTGGTCGTCCCCTCGCGGTGGGCGCGCAGCCGCTCGTGCAGGCTCTGTTCGGCCGCCGCGTCCAGACCGGCGCTCGGCTCGTCCAGGATCAGCAGGTCGCGGCCCTCGCGGAGCATCGCGCGGGCCAGGGCGAGGCGCTGCCACTGTCCGCCGGACAGCGTGACGCCCACCGAGTCCGGGTCCTCCTCGTCGGCCTCCGGGAAGATCCGGGACAGCATCGTGTCGTAGCCGCGCGGCAGCCGCGAGACGAAGTCGTGGGCGTCCGCCCGGCGCGCGGCCGCGGCGATCCGCTCCGGGTCGCCGTGGTGGCGCAGGTCGCCCATCGCGATGTTGTCCGTCACCGACAGGTCGTAGGCCACCCGGTCCTGGAACACCGCGCTGATCCGTTCCCGCAGCAGCGCCGGGTCCAGGTCCCGGATGTCGGTGCCGTCCCAGCGCACCGTGCCCCGCGTCGGGTCGTAGAGCCGGCACAGCAGCTTGACCAGGGTGCTCTTGCCCGCCCCGTTCAGCCCCACCAGCGCCACCGACTCGCCGCGCTCCAGGGTCAGGCTCACCCCGCGCAGAATCCACGGCCCGTCCTCCCCGTACCGGAACCAGACGTCGTCCAGCTCGATGCGGTCGCGCAGCGGCGCGACGGGCAGCGGCGCGGCCGGGACCGGGAGGTCGGTGGGCAGCCGCCGGATGTCGACGAAGTGACGGAAGGTCAGCAGCGCCTGGTAGCCGCTGGTGACATGCAGGATGGCGGAGGAGAGGACACCCTGGACGCCGGCCGAGGCGCCGATGAACGCCGACACGTCGCCCGCACCGAACCGGCCGGACTGCGCGCCGTGGATCATCCACGCCAGCCCGCACGCGGCGATGATCCCGCCCAGCGCGGAGGTCGGGGCCTGGAAGGCCAGCACCCGGCGGTCCAGCCGCTCCTCGGCGGCGTTGATCGCCCGCGTCTCGGCGTTCATCCGCCGCAGCAGGAAGCCGCCGGCGCCGAACAGCCGGACCTCCTTCACGGCGGCGAGGTCCAGCATCAGGGTCTGGTAGAACAACTGGCGGCGGTTGCGCGGACTGATCGCCCACACCATCTGCGCCTCGCGGCGGCTGAGCGAGACCTGGATGAACAGCGCGGGCACCGCAGCCGCGACGGTGACCGCCGTCAGCCAGGGGGAGACCCCGGAGAGGACCACGGCCAGCCCGGTCACGGCCGTGGCCTGCTGCACCAGGCCGAACATCGCCGTGGTGATCTGGTCGGGCGCCCCGGTCGCCGAGTCCTGGGCCAGCCGCAGCCGGTCCAGGAAGTCCGGGTTCTCGAAGCGGGACATCCCGACGAACCCCTCCACCTTGCCGTACAGCTCCCGCTGCGCCCGGTAGGAGATCCCGCGCCGCAGCCGGGACTTGACGTAGTCGGAGGCGTACGGCAGCGCCGCCAGCAGGGTGCCGCACAGGCCGAGCGCCGCCACCAGGGCCATCGGCGACAGCCCGCCCGGGATGGTGCCGTACTGCACGGAGTCGAAGAGCCACTTGGTGAGCAGGGTGACCGCGGCGGGCAGCAGCCCCTGTACGAGGGTGAGCAGGACCTGGCAGGTGAAGGCGCCCGGCCCCGCCCGCCAGGTCAGGGCCAGGGCCGCGCCCGCGCCGGTGACCAGTCCGCGGGGACCGCCCAGCCGGTGCACGGCCGGCTCCTGGCCGCCGGTCACGCCGGGAGGCCTTCGAGCACGGGGTTGGTGCCGGCCTCGGCGTAGGTGACCGTGCCGTCCGGGTCCGCCAGCACGGTCGTCGGGGTCGCCCGGATCGAGTACAGCGCCGAGAGCGGGCCGCCGGTCTCCTCCACCACCACGGTCGCGATGCCCGCGAGCGGCTCCGCCATCCGGTGCGCGTCGGCCTCGTCCCCGGCGATGACCACCAGCATCTGCGAGGCGTCCATGCCGGTCCGCCGGGCGAACTCGGGCATGTCGTTCACGGCCATGACGCAGGCGGAGCAGTCCGTGGACAGGAAGGTGAGCGCGGCCTGACGGCCCTTCAGCGAGTCGGCGGTGACCGGCTCGCCCGCCAGGGTCACGGCGGTGAAGGCGGGGAGCGCCGCGCCGGTCTCCGGGCCGGACTCGGGCGGGACGAAGTTCTGCTGCCGCCGCTCCTCCTCGTGCTTGCGCAGCCGCCTGATCACCGCGAGGGTCAGCATCAGATTGAGTACCGTGACGGCTCCCACGAGCACGAGTCCGGCGGTCAGATAGATCATGCCCATTCCTCTTTCAGGGGATCTTCACTAGGTCGACGATGTCGTCGTAGAAGGCGGTCACCGCGGTGACGACCACCGCGGCCGTCGCGCAGATCACGAGGGCCGGCCCGGCCGACGCGGACACGGCGGCCGCCTCGGGCCCCCACAGCCCCAGGCACGCCAGGCCCAGCAGCAGGGCGTTGCGCACCACATGGCGCGGGCCGAGCCGGGCCGCGGGGCGGCCGAAGCAGGCGCACTTCACCTCGGTGCGCGAGACGGTGGCCAGCACCGCGAGGGCGGTGAAACCGGCGGTGAGGACGAGGGCGGCGACGAGACCGGGCCCGGCGGTGGGCGCCCCGCCGAGCAGGGCGAGCCCGGTCGCGGCCTCCGCCGCGATCAGCAGCAGCGCGGCGGGCCGGGTCAGCGGCCGGGCGACCGGCCGGGCCGCGCGGAGCAGCAGCGGCTCCACCATCGTCAGCGTGTCCCGGAAGGCGCGCGCCTTGGCGGCGGCGGACACCAGGAAGACCCCGGCGAGCGCCCACCGCACGGTCAGTACGGCATACGCCATGGTCTTCCCCCGGCGGCCGGGACCCCGGCGAGGAGGGCCGCCGGGCATGCCGGGCGGTGGCGGCCGGACGGCCGGAGCCGTGTCGGACGCGGCACAGGTCCTCCTCGTCGGAATCCGTTCGGATGACGGACGGTCAGCGGTCGGCCGCCCCGATCAAGTGCGGGCCGCGTCAGCAGAAGCCGCAGTAGCTCCAGCTGCCGCAGTACGGGGCGGTGCAGTTGCTGCCGTTCGCCATGTAGCAGCACCGGGCGAAGAGCCGCATGCCCTGCTCGCACTTGTACTGCTTGTACGACGTGCAGCCCGTGCCGCAGGTGACACAGGCGGCCTGCGCCTCGGTTTCGGGCACCAGTTTCCGGAGCAGGGTGTCGCCGAGTCCGGTAATGAACTTCACGGAAATCTCCTCTTCTCGTCGGTGCCGCCGCGAATGCGCGGGAGTCACAGGAGATGACTCCTGTCCGCGGGGTATTGGCCTGGACCAATGGAGTAGAACATCCGTGCGGGGTGGCTGCAACCCCCTGGTGGGAACGGGTAGTTGGCCCTTCCGGCCGTTACGGAGCCGTCGTCGAAAGCTCACCCATTTGACTTGGCATGAACACTTCCGGAAAGCCGGTCCGCGCTGCTACCACTGAGTAGGGCAGAGATCCTGCCGGCCGGTCCAAGGGAGATCCCGTGAAATTGTCCAGACTCGTGGCTTTCTCGTCCTCAGTCCTGCTCGGTGCCGTTCTCGCCCTGACCGGGGCGGGCAGCGCGAGCGCCGCGGCCTCCGTCGACTACGTCGCCCTCGGGGACTCGTACTCCTCGGGTGTCGGGTCCGGGAGTTACATCAGCTCCAGCGGCGACTGCAAGCGCAGCACCCGCGCCTACCCCTCCCTCTGGGCCGCGGCCCACTCGCCCTCCTCCTTCGCCTTCACCGCCTGCTCCGGCGCGCGCACCGGCGATGTGACCGCCGGTCAGCTGGGCCCGCTCAACTCCTCGACCGACCTGGTCTCCATCTCCATCGGCGGCAACGACGCGGGCTTCGCCGACGTCATGACGACCTGTGTCCTCCAGTCGCAGTCCACCTGCCTCAGCCGCATCGCGACCGCCCGCAGCTACGTGGACAACACGCTGCCCGGCAAGCTCGACTCGGTGTACTCCGCGATCAGGGCCAAGGCGCCCAACGCCCGGGTGGTCGTCCTCGGCTACCCGCGCTTCTACAAGATCGGCGGCTCCTGCATCGTCGGCCTCAACGACACGATCCGCAGCGCCATCAACGGCGCCGCCGACTACCTCAACACGGCCACCGCCAAGCGCGCCGCCGACCACGGCTTCACCTTCGGCAGTGTCACCTCCGCCTTCGCGGGGCACGAGATCTGCTCCGGCGACTCCTGGCTGCACAGCCTCAACTGGCTGAACATCGGCGAGTCGTACCACCCCTTCGCCGCCGGCCAGTCCGGTGGCTACCTGCCCGTCCTCAACGCGCTCGACTGACCGGAGGCGCGCCCCGGAAGGGGCGCGCCCGCCGACACGGCGTCAACCTCCGTACATGTGTGCGCAATCCCGGTGGCGGGATACACGAGTGTCGGTGGCAGGGGATAGGGTTAACCTGCGGCCGAGTGCCCTCGTACGGGTGGGGAGTGACATGGAACAGATAACGGTACGCAGCAGGGCGCGCGTACCTGCCATTACCTGCGGGAGCGGTGCGACGAGTTCGCGCCTCGACCGCCATCTCGCGGTGCTGGGCGGCCCCGTCGTCCCGCAGCGCGAATCCGCGGAAGCGACACTGCTGATGCGCGAGCTGACCTCGCGCGACGTCGGGCATGCCCGGCGCAGCCGAAGTGCACGGGTCTCGCTCTTCGCACCACTGCGCCGGCTGCGGCGCTCCCTCTTCGGCAGCCGCCACTGACCCCACGGCCGCCCCGGATTCACGCAGCGCGCCGCTGCCCGCTCTCCCGTCATCCCCGGAGCGGCAGTGGCGCGTCGCCATGTCCGCACCCGGTTACGCACCGTGCCCGGCGGACTCGGACGGGTAGGGAGGTAATTCGAAGTCGAACTACTTCTACACTGTGCCCATGTCCGAGAAGCGAGCAGCGCGCCTGCGCCCCGATGAGCGAAGAGCCCAGCTGGTGGCGATTGGCATGGATATGCTCGCCGATTGCACCCTGGACGAGCTGTCCACCGATGCCGTGGCCCGCCGCGCCGGAATATCGCGGGGCCTGCTCTTCCACTATTTCGAGTCCAAACGCGACTTCTACCGCTCCGTGGTGCGCCAGGTGTGCGACGACTTCGCCGCCGCCACCGAACCGGACGCCTCGCTGGACCCGGTCTGCTGGACGCGGGCGTTCATCGCCGGATTCGTCGCGTACGTCGCCGGGCGCCGCAGGATCTATCTCGCCCTCGTCCGGGGCGCCGCCGGGAGCCACCCCGCCGTCGAGGACATCGTCGAGACCACCCGCGCCACCCTGGCGCGCCGGGTCGAGGAGGGGCAGCGCGCACTCGGCATGCCGCCGTCGCCCCGGCTGACCCTGGCCGCCCGCGCCTGGCTCGCCTTCGCCGAGGAGGCCGTCACCAGCTGGCCGCTGGAGGAGCCGGACGCCCCGGACGAACTCGCCGCCTTCCTGGAGTCCGGCTTCGTCCGGCTGCTCGGCGCACTGGACCGCCCCGCCGCCCTCCCGGACCGGGATATGTCCCGGAAGTAGCCCCGCTCACAGCAGCGCGAACTGCCCGTCCGGGCCCTCCTCGCGGTGATCGAGCACCGATGCGGGCCGCCGCGCGGCCTCCGGCACCGGCAGCACCCCGGCCGCCCGCAGCTCGTCGGCGCCGATCCCCGGCTCCGCCGCCAGCGCCCCGGCCAGCGCCTCCTGCCGGGGCCGCAGCTCGGCCAGCAGGGCGAGCAGCGAGATCAGCTCCAGCAGCTCCGAGGTCCACTCCTGGAGCCAGCCGCGCGCCCGCACCGCGTCGAGCCCCGCATCCCCGGCCCCCGCCGCCCCACACGCCGCCGCCCGCCGCTCGCACCACAGCTCCAGCACCCGCACCCCGCTCACCCGGAACTCCCACGCCCCCGCGGGCACCGGCGCGATGCGGCCCGCACCGAGGTGGAGCACCCGCTCCCCGGCGTCGTACACCAGGGGCGTCGGGTCCGGCCCCACGGCGGCCCGCACATAGGGCCGCTGCCCGCCCGGCAGCCGGGGCCGCTCCGCCCCGCGCGCCCCGCGCAACTGGAGCCGCAGCAGCTCCCGGCCCAGCCCGACCCCCTCCGCCCAGCGCGCGGCGTCCGCCGGGAGCGGGACCACGCAGCCGGCCGGCGAGGGGCGGGCCGCCGCCAGAATCCAGGCCGCCACCGCGTCGGCGCTCACCCCGTCCCCGTACCGGGCGCGCAGCGCGGACAGCAGGCCCGGCGCGAGGTTGGGTTCGAGGCCGCCGGGGCGGCGGTGCAGCGGGCGGACGCGGCCGGGGCGCCCGGCGGGGGAGTGGCCGTCCGGCAGCAGCGTCGTCACCGACACGGGCGGGCCCGGATCGTGCGGCACCCGGCCGTGCTCCACGAGGAAGAGCTGCCCGGCGTCGGCCACCCGCCACAGCTCGGGCCGGGCCACGTCGATCAGCCGGTGGTCGGGGAGCAGCCACTGCTCGTCGAATGGGCCGTGCAGCACCCGCACCGGCTCCGGACAGGGGCCCGACTCACGGGCGAAGCGGCCGGTGGCGCCGGGCCGGCCGGGCAGGGCGGCCACCGCGCTGTGCTGCGTACGGGCCCGGGTCGGCGCGAACAGCCGCTCGCGCTCCTCGCCGTCGGCGCGTACCAGACGCTCCCAGCGGGCCCGCAGCGATGCCGTGTCGGGGGAGGTGACCCAGGCGCGACCGGTCCGCAGCGGCCGCACCGACCAGGGCATGAGGTCGTCGAGGAGCGGGCCGCTCGGGTCCGTGCCGGACCCGGCCGCTGCCGGTGCTGCCACCGTGTCGCCCTCCCCGCCTGCCGCGCCCGCCGCCTTCCCCGGCATCGTAACGACCCCGTGCACGGCCCGGTGCGCCTCGACCGTCAGTGCGCCTCGACCGTCACCGAGAACGAGAACCGGTCGCCCCGGTAGCGGATCTGCGCCACATCGACCACCCGGCCGCCCTCGTCGTAGGTGACGCCCGTGTAGTACAGGATCGGGCTCAGCAGCGGCACACCCAGCAGTTCGGCGGTGGCCGGGTCGGCGAGCCGGGCCTCGACCGTGTCGGTGATCCGGGAGATGGGCACCCCGACCCGGTCGCGCAGCACCTTCGTCATCGGCCACCGGTCGAGGTCCGCCGCGTCCAGGTCCGCCGCGACCTCGGGGTGCACCCAGTTCTGCGCCCAGTTGGTCGGCTCGCCGCTCTCCTCCTCGCACCGCAGCCGGCGGTAGCCGACGACCTCCGCGCAGCCGGGGAAGTACTCCGCCACCTCGCCCGGCACCGGGACCGGGCCGTGGTCCAGCAGCGTGGAGCGCTCGCCCGACTGCTGGGCCACGATCGCGTCGATGGAGCCCAGCAGCCGGACCGGCGAGCTGCGGCGGGCGTGCGGCTCGATGAACGTGCCGCGCCGCCGGTGCCGGCTGATCAGTCCCTCCGTCTCCAGCTCCTTGAGCGCCTGGCGCATGGTCAGGACGCTCACCCCGTAGTGCGCCGCGAGCCGCTCCTCGGTGGGCAGCCGCAGCGTGGCGTCCGGGGCACGGCCCAGTATCGACGCCCGCAGCGACTGCGAGACCTGGTACCACAGCGGCAGCTTGCGGTTCAGGACCAGCGAGTCGGGCGCGAACGAGGCATCGCGGGGCGCGGGGGTACGGGGAGCGGGTTGCGGCACCTGGTTCTCCTGCCTGCGGGGACGCCGGCTCGGGCGGCGGGGTCCGTCACGGCCGGAAGTTGCGGCTCAGACCCTGCCATACGTCGTCGTAACCGTGCTGAAGATGGTCCGCCGACGCCGCCTGAGCGGTGGCGGTGACCGGCCAGCGGGTCTCGAACATGAAGGCCAGTCCGTCGTCGATCTTCTGCGGCTTCAGCTCGGCCGCGCTCGCCCTGTCGAAGGTCTCCCGGTCCGGGCCGTGCGCCGACATCATGTTGTGCAGCGAGCCGCCGCCGGGCACGAAGCCGCCCTTGCCGGCCGTCTTCGCGTCGTAGGCGCCCTCGATCAGGCCCATGTACTCGCTCATCACATTGCGGTGGAAGTACGGCGGGCGGAACGTGTCCTCGCCGACCAGCCAGCGCGGCGCGAACACCACGAAGTCGACGCCGGCCAGGCCCGGCGTGTCCGAGGGCGAGGTCAGCACCGTGAAGATCGACGGGTCCGGGTGGTCGTAGCTGATCGAGCCGATGACGTTGAAGCGGCGCAGGTCGTAGACGTACGGGGTGTGGTTGCCGTGCCAGGCCACCACATCGAGCGGGGAGTGGTCGTACGTCGCCGTCCAGAGGTTGCCGCAGTACTTGTTGACCACCTCGACCGGGCGCTCCACGTCCTCGTAGGCGGCGACCGGCGCCAGGAAGTCGCGGGCGTTGGCCAGCCCGTTGGCGCCGATCGGCCCCAGGTCCGGCAGGACGAAGGGGCGGCCGTAGTTCTCGCAGACGTACCCGCGCGCCGTGGCGTCGAGCAGCTCCACCCGGAAGCGGACGCCGCGCGGGATCAGGGCCACATGACCGGGCTCGGCGCGCAGCATGCCCAGCTCGGTGCGCAGGAGCAGCCCGCCGTGCTCGGGGACGATCAGCAGTTCGCCGTCGCTGTCGCTGAACACCCGGTCCATGGACGTGTCGGCGTGGTAGAGGTGCACGGCCATGCCGGTGCGCTGCGCCGCGTCGCCGTTGCCGCCCAGCGTCCACAGACCGGCGAGGAAGTCCGTGCCGGGCGCCGGGTCCGGGAGCGGGTCCCAGCGCAGCCGGTTCGGGTCGGGGACGGTCTCGGTGAACGGGGCGGTGCGCAGCGCGCCGTTGTCCGCGCGGACGAACGGCGGATGGGCGGCCGAGGGGCGGATGCGGTACAGCCAGCTGCGCTGGTTGTGGGCGCGCGGCTCGGTGAACGCCGAACCGCTCAGCTGCTCCGCGTACAGCCCCAGCGGGGCCCGCTGGGGCGAGTTGCGCCCGTGCGGGAGCGCTCCCGGTACTGCCTCGGAGCTGTGCTGATTGCCGAAACCGGTGGAGTACGCAAGCGCCTCCGCCGTCTTCCTCGCCTGCTCGATGCCGCTCATGTGCGCTCCCGGTGAGAAGAAATCCTATGCATAACCGTAGGAATGGAATCCGGGCGCGTCAACGGCATTCGCCGTGCAGAAGGGGTTCAAAAAGCTGAACAATGCTCTACTCTCCGCCACATGTCGTGGACACGTAGACTTTCGGTGGTCCTGGCGGCGCTCGTCGCCGCAACTCTGGCGGCCCCGGCCGCCCGGGCGCACGAGGAACGGCCGGTCACCCTGCCCGACGGCACCGGCAGCGTCCCCGAGTACCGGTCCGGCGCACCCGACCTGCTGGTCTGCAAGACCGACCGCGCCGACTTCGAACGCCGGGTGTCCGGCTTCCCCGAGGCGCTGAGGACCCGCAACCTCAAGCTCTTCGAACGCTGCCGCGCCTCCGGCTACCGCCACCTCCAGCAGGCCGTGGACGCCGTCGACCGTCCCGGCATGAACATCGCGATCCTCCCCGGCCTGTACGAGGAGGAGCCCTCGCTGCCGAAGCCGGCGGGGGAGTGCGCCCGGCTGAAGGCACCCGACTCCAAGCTCGGCTACCAGATCCTCAGCTACGCCCAGCAGCTGAAGTGCCCGCACAACCAGAACCTGGTGGCGATCCTCGGCAAGAAGGACCTCCAGATCGAGGGCACCGGCGCCGCCCGCACGGACGTCGTCATCGACGCCAAGTACCGCAAGCTCAACGCCATCCGCTCGGACGGCTCCGACGGCGTCTACTTCAAGAACTTCACCGCGCAGCGCACCACCTTCAACTCGCTCTACGTCCTGGCCCAGGACGGCTTCGTCATCGACGACGTACTGACCCGCTGGAACGACGAGTACGGCTTCCTGACCTTCGCCAGTGACCACGGCCTGTACAAGAACTGCGAGTCCTACGGCAACGGCGACTCCGGCATCTACCCCGGCAGCGCCTCGAACATCAACGACGGCTACGGCTACGACGTGCCGCGCTACTCCATCGAGATCACCGGCTGCCGCAGCCACCACAGCATGGTCGGCTACTCCGGCACCGCGGGCGACTCCGTCTACGTCCACGACAACGAGTTCGACCACAACATGGGCGGCGCCTCCATGGACAGCGCCTTCCCCGGCCACCCCGGCCTCCCGCAGAACCACGCCCGCTTCGAACGCAACCTCATCCACGACAACAACGCCGACTACTACCGCTACGTCGCCGACGGCACCTGCGCCCGGCCGCCCGCCGAACGCGGCTACGAGGACGGAGTGGTCTGCCCCCAGATATCCATGCCGCCCGGCACCGGAATCATCACCGCGGGCGGCAACTGGAACCTCTACGAGGACAACTGGATCTACGGCCAGCGGCGCGCCGCGTTCTTCCTCAGCGCCGTCCCCGCCTTCATCCGCGGCGAGAACGCGCTGGACAAGCAGACCGACACCTCGCACCACAACCGGTACGCCGGCAACCACCTCGGCGTCGACCGGAACGGAAAGGCCCGCCCCAACGGCACCGACGTCTGGTGGGACGGCCAGGGCAAGGGCAACTGCTGGCAGTCGGACACCGGCGCCTCCACCCCGCGCTCCCTGCCCCGCTGCGGAGAGGAGCGCGGCGCCGTCTCCGGCGCCACCGACCGGATCGCCGGCGAACCCGTCAAGCTCGCCCAGCTGCTGGTCTGCGCCGACTACGACGTACAGGCCCGCCGGCTCCCGGCCGGCTGCGACTGGTACGGGGCACGCGGCATCGAACGCATCGAGTTCCAGGCCGCCCTGGGCATCGCCGCGGTCCTGGCGCTCGTCGGCGGGGTGCTGTGGTGGCGCCGGCTGCGCACCAGCCGGCTCGCCACCGCAGCGAGCGCCCTCGGCGTCATCGGCCTCGGCCTCGACGTCGCCGGGTCCACCATGGGCCTCGCCGCCACCTACGTCCCCGCCGTCGCACTCCTGCTCACCGGGCTCTGGTGGACGGGCATCGGCCTGGCGCTGCGCCCGGCCCGCCCGGTGTTCGCGTGGGTGACGGTCGCCCTGGGCGCGCTGACGCTCCTGGACGCGCTGGACAAGGGCGTGTTCATGATCCCGTGGATTCCGCTCAGCCCGGCGTGGGTACGCGGACTGCTCGGCATGGTCTGGGTCGTCTGGGCCGTCGTGGCCGCCGCCCGCCACGGGGAGCGGCCCGCTCGGGAACCCGCCGGCGACGCCACCGCCCCGAAGCCCGGCACCACGGTCCCGGAAGGCGACCCCTCATGAACCGCGCCCCCCGCGCCTACCGTGCCCGCCTCGCCCGCCCCGCCCTCGCCCTGCTCACCGCCGCCCTTCTCGCCCTCGGCGCGGCCGGCTGCGGGGGCCGGGCCACCACCCACCACAAGCCCGGCACCAGCCACGCCGAGGACACCGGCAGCAACGGCCGCCTGCTGAAGACCGACGACGGCGACGGCCACCGGCTCCGCCAGGTCGACCCCGAAGGCGCCCCCGAACTCGACCTCGCCGTCCGGGCCGACTCCGAGGACGGCTGGAACGTCCACCTCACCGTGCGCAACTTCCGGTTCACCCCGGACAGCGTGGGCGGCGGCGCGCTCGCCGGACGCGGCCACGCCCGGCTCTTCCTGGACGGCCACCCGCTCGCCCGCGTCTACGGCGCCTGGTTCCACCTCCCCGAGGCGCTGCTGCGCTCCGCCGGAGGCGGCACCCGGCTCACCGCCGGCCTGTACGCCGACGACCACACCGCCTGGGCCGTGGACGCGAAGCCGGTCCGGGCCGCTACGACCCTCGGCGGCGCCCCCGCGAGCGCCACCGCCGCACCCGACGACGGCACCACCACCGTCACGGTCACCGTCGAGCACGGCACGGTCCACCCGGCACCCGGCCGCACCGGCATCGACAAGGGCTCCACCGTGCGCCTGCGGGTACGCAGCGACCGGGACGACACCCTGCACGTCCACGGCTACGACAAGGAGGCCGAACTGCCCGCCGGACGCACGGTCACGCTCACCTTCACCGCCGACCGGGCCGGACTCTTCGAGGTCGAGACCCATGAGTCGGACCTGCTGCTGACCCAGCTCGTCGTCCGGTGACCGGCGCCCCCGCCCCCGGCGCAGCGACCGTCCTCGCCCACGGCATCGGGGCCCGGCACGACCTGCCGCTCTCGCCGTTCTACGCCTTCGCCGGGGCCTTCGCCGCGCTGTTCGTCTCCTTCCTGGCGCTCGGACTGCTCTGGTCCGACTCGCGGTTCACCGGCCGGCGGGCGGGCCGCCCGCTCCCGGCCGCCGTCCAGCGCCTCACCGACGCCCGCGCCACCCGGCTCACCGCCCGCGCACTCGGCCTGGCCGCCGCGCTGTATGTGGTGCTCGCCCTGCTCACCGGCCCCGCCGGCCCGGACCGCAACCCGGCACCCGGTGCGGTCTACGTCCTGCTGTGGGTCGGACTCGTCCCGGCCTCGCTGCTCCTGGGGCCCGTCTGGCGGCCCCTCAACCCGCTGCGCACCCTGCACCTGCTCGCCTGCCGGGCCCTCGGCCGCGACCCGGAGACCGGCCGCCCCCTCCCCGTACGCCTCGGCATGTGGCCCGCGGCGGCCGGGCTCCTCGCCTTCACCTGGCTCGAACTCGTCGCGCCCGACCCCGCCTCGCCCACCGCCCTGCTGGCGTTCCTCGGCTGCTACGTGGCCGTCCAGCTGGCGGGCGCCGCGGTGTACGGGGCCCGCTGGTTCGAGCACGCCGACGCCTTCGAGGTCTACTCCGGCCTGCTCGCCCGGCTCGCCCCGCTCGGCCGCCGCCCCGCCGACCGCCGGCTCGTGGTGCGCTCCCCGTTCAACGGGCTCGACGCCACACCCCGGCTCCCCGGACTCACCGCCACCGTCTGTGTGATGCTCGGCTCCACCGCGTACGACGGCTTCTCCGACGCGCCGCGCTGGATCGGCACCGTGCAGACCTCCGCCCTGGGCCGGACCACCACCGCCACCCTGGGGCTGCTCGGCGCGGTCGCCCTGGTCGCCGCCCTGTACGCGCTGTGCGCCGGGGCGGTCCGGCTGGTGTGCGGTCAACTCGCGCACCCACTCGCCGCGTTCGCCCACTCCCTGGTACCGATCGCCCTCGGCTACCTCGTCGCCCACTACTTCACGCTCTTCGCCACCGAGGGCCCGCGCACCCTGCGCCTGCTGCTCGGCGCCGACCGGCCGGACCCGCCCGCACCGCCGCTGGGGCCCGGCGGCGTCGCCACCCTCCAGGTCCTCGCGATCGTCACCGGACACGTCCTCGGGGTCATCGCCGCGCACGACAGATCCGTACGGCTCATGCCGCCCCGGCGCGCCGTCATCGGCCAGCTCCCGCTGCTCGTCCTGATGATCGCGTACACGGTCGGAGGTCTCGCCCTGCTCATCGCCTGACCGCGCACCCGCCCCGCGCCGGGCGCGCAGGAGGTCCACGGCATCATGGAAGACGTGCCCCACGCCCACACCAACCTCCGCCGCGCGCCCGTGCAGCAGCGCAGCGCCGAACGGCTCGCCCGGATACTCGACGCCTGCGCCCAGCTCCTGGACGAGACCGGCTACGAGCAGCTGTCCACCCGCGCGGTCGCCGCCCGCGCCGGGGTGCCCATCGGCTCCGTCTACCGCTTCTTCTCCAACAAGCGCTCCCTGGCGGACGCGCTGGCCCGCCGCAACCTGGACAGCTACGCCGAGCGGATCACCGCCCGGCTGACCGCCGTCGCGTCCGCCGACTGGCGCGGCGCCATCGACGCCGTGCTCGACGAGTACCTGGCGATGAAGCGCACCGTGCCCGGCTTCGCCCTGGTCGACTTCGGCGCCCCCGCCCCCGACGAGGACCCGGCCGACGACGCCAACCAGCGGGTCGCCGGCCGGCTCGCCGAACTCCTGGCCGCCCAGCTGGGCCGGGAGGCCGACGACGACCTCTCGCGCGCCATCCTGGTCTGCGTGGAGGCGGCCGACGCCCTGCTGAAACTCGCCTTCCGCGCCGACCCGTCCGGCGACGCCGCGATCGTCGCCGAGACCCGCGAACTCCTCCACGCCTACCTCGCGCGACGGCTCGACTGAGCGGCGGCCGGCACAGGCGTGCCTGTGAACCGCGCCCGGTGCGGGACAACTTTGCGCGAGTCATTCCCTCACCGGGCGCGGTGGGCTAATTTCAGGCCACTGCTGCCGCTCCCCACCGCTCCACCACCATCCTTTCCGGGCGGAACCACATGACTCGCGCCATCACGCTCAACAACGTCAGCAAGGCATACGGACGGTCCCCACGCGCCGTCGACCGCCTCTCGCTCCACATCGATCCGGGCGAGTTCGTCGTCCTGCTCGGCCCCTCGGGGTGCGGGAAGTCGACGGTGCTCCGCATGATCGCCGGCCTGGAGGACATCACCGACGGCGAGCTCCTCCTCGACGGCGAACAGGCCAACCACCTCACCCCGCGCGAGCGCGGGATGGCCATGGTCTTCCAGAACTTCGCGCTCTACCCCACCATGACCAACCGGGACAACATCGGCTTCCCGCTGAAACTGGAGAACCCGCGCCAGGACCACACCGAACGCATCGAGAACACGGCCAGGATGCTCGGCATCGAGCGCGTCCTGGACCGCCGTCCCGGCCAGCTCTCCGGCGGCGAGCGCCAGCGGGTCGCCATGGGGCGGGCCATCTCGCGCCAGCCGTCCGCCTTCCTGATGGACGAGCCGCTGTCCAACCTCGACGCCAAGCTCCGCAACCATCTGCGCGCCGAGATATCCCAGCTCACCAAGGAACTCGGCGTCACCACCGTCTATGTGACGCACGACCAGGCGGAGGCCATGTCGCTGGGCCACCGGGTCGCCGTCATGCGCGGCGGAATCCTCCAGCAGGTCAGCACCCCGCGCGAGGTGTACGCCCTGCCGGAGAACGTGTTCGTCGCCGCCTTCATCGGCACGCCCCGGATCAACCTCCTCCAGGCCGTGGTGCACGCGCCGCTGGAGGGCCGGATGTCCATCGACCTGGGCCGCCAGCGCCTGCCGCTGTCCGAACCGCTCAGCCACGACCACCAGTTGCTGCGCATCCAGCAGGGCCGCCCGATCATCGTCGGACTGCGCTCCGAGGCGGTCCGGATCGCCCCGCCCAGCCAGGCCCGGCCGGGCGAGGTCGCGCTCAGCGGGATCGTCGAGCACGTCGAGTACCAGGGCCACGAGGCGCTGGTGCACCTCAACACCGGCTCGCGGCCCGCCGTGGTCCCGGAGCTGGAGTCCGCCCGCACCGACCGGGGACCGGTACGCCGGCGGCGCGGCGCGGCGGGCGGCGCCGGAGTGCTGGAGCGGATCAAGGAGCGCGCCGCCTCCTACGTCGGCGGCGGTTCCGTCGCCGTCCTGGAAGCGCCGGAGACCGGCGGCCTGCCGCCCGGCGCGCACAGCCCGGACCGGCCCGCCGTCACCTCCAGCGACCTCGTCGTGCGGACCGGGCCCGACATGATGCTGCGCACCGGCGGACAGGTGCCGCTCCTGGTCGACCTCGCGCACCTCTACGTCTTCGACCACCAGGGCCGCCGCATCTGCCCGCTGCCGAAGGACGTACCCGGCCTGGACATGTAGGGAGCTCCGCGGGTCCCCGCCCGCCCGGCACGCCGACGTGACGAGGGTCTCTGGCGCCCAAAAACTAACAGCGCTAGTTTGGGGCCCGGACGATCCCGTCCGTCACCGCGAGCCGGGAGGAACAGCGATGAGGGCCCACGAGGGTATGTACATCGGCGGCGCCTGGCGGCCCGCCGCGGGAACGGACACGATCGCCGTCGTGAACCCGGCGGACGAGCAGGTCATCGGCCATGTCCCGGCCGGCACCGCCGAGGACGTGGACGCCGCGGTACGGGCCGCGCGCGCCGCCTTCCCCGGCTGGGCCGCCACCCCGCCCGCCGAGCGCGCCGCCCGCCTCGCGGCCCTGCGCGACGTGCTGGCCGCGCGCGCGGAGGAGATCGCCGGGACGGTCACCGCCGAACTGGGCGCCCCGCCCGCCCTGGCCGCCTCCGTGCACGCCGGGCTCCCGGTCCTGGTCGCCTCCTCCTACGCCGACCTCGCCGCCACGTACTCCTTCGAGCAGCGGCACGGCAGCTCCGCGGTGTACCTGGAGCCGGTCGGCGTCGTCGGCGCGATCACCCCGTGGAACTATCCGCTGCACCAGATCGTCGCCAAGGTGGCGCCCGCGCTCGCCGCCGGCTGCACGGTCGTCGTCAAGCCCGCCGAGGACACCCCGCTCACCGCCCGACTGTTCGCCGAGGCGGTGGACGAGTCCGGGCTGCCCGCCGGCGTGTTCAACCTGGTCACCGGCCTCGGCCCGGTCGCCGGACAGGCGCTCGCCGAGCACGAGGACGTCGACCTGGTCTCCTTCACCGGGTCCACCGCCGTGGGCCGCCGCATCGGCGCCCTCGCCGGCGGCGCCGTCAAGCGCGTCGCGCTGGAACTCGGCGGCAAGTCCGCCAACGTCGTCCTCCCCGGCGCCGACCTCGCCCGCGCGGTCAACGTGGGCGTCGCCAACGTGATGTCCAACTCCGGCCAGACGTGCAGCGCCTGGACCCGGATGCTGGTGGACGCCGACCGGTACGAGGAGGCCGTGGCCCTCGCGGCGGCGGCCGTCGCCAAGTACGTGCCGGGCGACCGGATCGGCCCGCTCGTCAACGCCAAGCAGCAGGCCCGGGTGCGCGGTTACATCGAGAAGGGCGTCGAGGAGGGCGCCCGGCTCGTGGCCGGCGGCCCCGAGGCCCCGCTGCCCACCGGCTACTACGTCAGCCCCACGGTCTTCGCCGACGTCACCCCGGAGATGACCATCGCCCAGGAGGAGATCTTCGGCCCGGTCCTGTCCATCCTGAAGTACGAGGACGAGGAGGACGCGCTGCGCATCGCCAACGGCACCGTCTACGGGCTCGCGGGCGCCGTCTGGGCCGCCGACGACGAGACGGCCGTGGCCTTCGCCCGCCGCATGGACACCGGCCAGGTCGACATCAACGGGGGCCGCTTCAACCCGCTCGCGCCCTTCGGCGGCTACAAGCAGTCCGGCGTCGGCCGGGAACTGGGCGAGCACGGCCTGAGCGAATACCTCCAGACCAAGTCCCTCCAGTTCTGACCCGGCCGCGACCGGCCCCGTCCGCCCGCACCGGCCGGCGCCGCCCGTTCCGTACCCGTCCCGCCCACCGAACAGCAAGGAGCCAGTCCGTGGTCCGCGCCGCCGTACTGTCCGCCGTCGGAGCTCCGATGGAGATCACCGACATCGTTCTGCCGGAGCCCGGCCCCGGCCGGGTGCGCGTCCGTCTCGCCGCCGCCGGGGTCTGCCACTCCGACCTCTCGCTGTCCAACGGCACGATGCGGGTGCCCGTCCCCGCCGTCCTCGGCCACGAGGGCGCCGGCACCGTCGTCGCGACCGGCGAGGGCGTCACCCATGTCGCCCCCGGCGACGGCGTCGTCCTCAACTGGGCGCCCTCCTGCGGCAGCTGCCACCACTGCGGCATCGGCGAGGTGTGGCTCTGCGCCTCCGCCCTGGCCGGCACCTCCGCCGTCCACGCCCGCACGGCCGACGGCACCGAACTGCACCCCGGCCTGAACGTGGCGGCCTTCGCCGAGGAGACCGTCGTCGCCGCGAACTGCGTGCTGCCCGCCCCGGACGGCATCCCGCTCACCGACGCCGCGCTGCTCGGCTGCGCGGTGCTCACCGGCTACGGCGCCGTCCACCACAGCGCCCGGGTCCGCGCCGGCGAGTCCGTCGTGGTGTTCGGCATCGGCGGCGTCGGGCTCGCCGTGCTCCAGGCCGCCCGGATCGCCGGCGCCTCGACGATCGTCGCGGTGGACGTCTCCCCGGAGAAGGAGGAGCTGGCCCGCCGGGCCGGCGCCACCGACTACGTCGTCGCCTCGGACACCACCCCCCGCGCCGTCCGCGCCCTCACCGGCGGCCAGGGGGCCGACGTGGCCGTGGAGTGCGTGGGCCGGGCGGCCACCATCCGCACCGCCTGGGAGTCCACCCGCCGGGGCGGCCGCACCACGGTCGTCGGCATCGGCGGCAAGGACCAGCAGGTGACCTTCAACGCCCTGGAGATCTTCCACTGGGGCCGGACCCTGTCCGGCTGCGTCTACGGCAACAGCGACCCGGCCCGCGACCTGCCCGTACTGGCCGAACACATCCGCGCGGGACGCTTCGACCTGTCCATGATGGTCACCGACCGGATCGGCCTGGACGGCATCCCGGCCGCCTTCGACCACATGATCGCCGGCAAGGGCGGCCGCGCCCTGGTGGTCTTCTAGGGCTGATCCTGCCGGGAGGCGGGCTCCAGCTGCGCGTACTGCAGTTCGAGCCCGTCCACCAGGGCGCGCAGCCCCGTCTCGAACGCCCCCTCGTCCACCTGCTGGCGCCGCTCGGCCAGCAGGTGGGCCTGCCCCAGATGCGGATAGTCGGCCGGGTCGTACGCCGCCTCGTCGTCCACGAACCCGCGGGCGAACGAGCCCAGGGCCGAACCGGTGATGAAGTAGCGCATCAGCGCGCCGATGCAGGTCGCCCGGGCCGGCGGCCAGCCCGCGCGCACCATGGCCCCGAACACCGCGTCCGCCACCCGCAGCCCGGCCGGGCGCCGCCCCGGCCCCCGGGCCAGCACCGGGACGATGTGCGGATGCGCGGCGAGCGCCGCGCGGTAGGAGACCGCCCAGTCGTGCAGGGCGGCCCGCCAGTCACGCGGATCGGACTCCTCGAACATCGACAGATCGACCTGCGCGGAGACGGCGTCGGCGACCGCGTCCAGGATCTCGTCCTTGTTGCGGAAGTGGTTGTACAGCGAGGGCCCGCTGACCCCCAGTTCGGCCGCCAGGCGGCGGGTCGAGACGGCGTCGAGCCCCTCGGCGTCCACGAGGGCGCTCGCCGTCTCGACGATGCGTTCTCTGCTCAGCAGGGGCTTGCGCGGGCGGGCCATGCGGCACATAGTAGGCCCTGCGACCTAAAAACTAGCAGTGCTAATTAAGAGGGAGGCGCGGGCTGTGAACCTGGAGCTCAGCGAGGAGCAGGAGGCCGTGCGGCAGCTCGCCCGGGACTTCGTCGCCCGCGACGTCGCCCCGTACGCCGCCGAGTGGGACCGCTCCGAGAACGTCGATAAGTCGATCGTGAAGAAGCTGGGTTCCCTCGGCTTCCTCGGCCTGACCGTCCCCGAGGAGTACGGCGGCTCCGGCGGCGACCACCTCGCCTACTGCCTGGTCACCGAGGAGCTGGGCCGGGGCGACTCCTCGGTGCGCGGCATCGTCTCGGTCTCCCTGGGCCTGGTCGCCAAGACCGTTGCCGCCTGGGGCGACGAGGAGCAGAAGCGGCGGTGGCTGCCCCGGCTCACCTCCGGCGACGCGGTCGGCTGCTTCGGCCTGACCGAACCGGGCACCGGCTCGGACGCCGCCGCGCTGGCCACCCGCGCAGTCCGCGACGGCGGGGACTACGTGATCAACGGCAGCAAGATGTTCATCACCAACGGCACCTGGGCCGATGTGGTGCTCCTCTTCGCCCGCACCAACGCCGACCCCGGCCACCGGGGCGTCTCCGCCTTCCTGATCCCCGCCGACACCCCCGGCCTCACCCGCCGCGCCATCCACGGCAAGCTCGGCCTGCGCGGCCAGGCCACGGCGGAACTGGTCCTGCGGGACGTCCGGGTGCCCGCGAGCGCGCTGCTGGGCCCCGAGGGCAAGGGCTTCTCGATCGCCATGTCCGCCCTGGCCAAGGGCCGGATGTCGGTGGCGGCCGGCTGTGTCGGCATCGCCCGGGCCGCCCTGGACGCGGCCGTGGGGTACGCCGGGCAGCGCGAGCAGTTCGGCCGGCCCATCGCGGGCTACCAGCTCGTCCAGGAACTCATCAGCGACATCTCCGTGGACGTCGAGGCCGCGCGGCTGCTGACCTGGCGCGTCGCCGACCTCGTGGACCGGGGCCGGGACTTCGCCACCGCCGCCTCGCAGGCGAAGCTGTTCGCCTCCGAGGCCGCCGTGCGCGCCGCCAACAACGCCCTCCAGGTCTTCGGCGGCTACGGCTACATCGACGAGTACCCGGTCGGCAAGCTGCTGCGGGACGCCCGGGTGATGACGCTCTACGAGGGCACCAGCCAGATCCAGAAGCTGATCATCGGCCGGGCCCTGACGGGCGTCTCCGCGTTCTGAGTACCGTCTGAGTATCCGCACGGATGTGGCGCGGGTTACTCCGGCGGAAGCTGGGCGCCATGAGTGACACGACACCGGTCAAACAGCAGAACACCGCCGCCTTCTACGGGCAGGCCGTCGCCTCCTTCGGCGTGGCGATGGGCGCGGTGGCCCTCGGTATCTACTTCCTCGACGCGAACGCCTGGGTGCGCGGCTTCCTCGCCATCGGCGTCATGTATCTGGTGACCTCCTGCTTCACCCTGGCCAAGGTCATCCGGGACCGCCAGGAGGCGGGACAGCTGGTCAGTCGGGTGGACCAGGCCCGGCTGGAGAAGATCCTCGCCGAGCACGACCCCTTCCAGAAGCTCTGAGCGTCGGCGGCGGTCCACGGCGAAAGGTTTCCCTAAGCGCTTGCTCAGGATCGCGGTATGGTGTTCGTCCTGCTGACTGAGAGGGGCGAGCGACGATGAGCACGGCGCAGGAGACCGACGCCGAGGACCCGCCGTGGGCCGAGGTGACGCCCGAGGCCGCCCGGCGGCTCCTCGTCGCGGCCGTCGACGCCTTCGCCGAGCGCGGGTACCACGCGACCACCACCCGTGACATCGCGGGCCGCGCCGGCATGAGCCCCGCCGCGCTCTACATCCACTACAAGACGAAGGAAGAGCTGCTCCACCGGATCAGTCGCATCGGTCACGACCGGGCGCTGGCCCTGCTGGAGTCGGCCGCCGACAGCGGCGGCACCGCCGCCGAGCGCCTCGCCTCCGCCGTACGCTCCTTCGTCCGCTGGCACGCCGAACGCCACACCACGGCCCGCGTCGTCCAGTACGAGCTCGACGCGCTCGGCGAGGAGCACCGCACCGAGATCATCGCGCTGCGCCGCCGGACCGACGCGGTGGTGCGCCGGATCATCGGCGAGGGCGTCGCCTCCGGCGAGTTCGACGTGCCGGACGTGCCGGGCACCACGCTCGCGGTGCTCTCGCTCTGCATCGATGTGGCGCGGTGGTTCAACGCGCAGGGCAGCAGGACGCCCGACGAGGTCGGCGAGCTGTACGCCGGTCTGGTGCTGCGGATGGTCGCCGCCGGACGCTGAACGCCGCGCGCTCAGAAGTAGTAGCGCGACACCGACTCGGCCACGCAGGCCGGCTTGTCGCCGCCCTCGCGCTCGACCGTCACCAGGGCGGTGATCTGCACTCCGCCGCCCGCCTCCTCCACGCTCTTGAGCACGGCGGTCGCCCGCAGCCGCGAGCCCACCGGTACGGGGGAGGGGAAGCGGACCTTGTTGGTGCCGTAGTTGATGCCCATCCGCGCACCCTCGACGGCCATCACCTGCGGGACGAGCGCCGGCAGCAGGGACAGCGTCAGATAGCCGTGCGCGATGGTCCTCCCGAACGGGCCGGCCGCCGCCTTCTCCGGGTCCACATGAATCCACTGGTGGTCGCCCGTGGCGTCGGCGAACAGGTCGATCCGCTTCTGGTCGACCTCCAGCCAGTCGCTGTGGCCCAGCTGTTCGCCCACGCCGTCCCGCAGCTCCTGCGCGGAGTTGAAGATCCTCGGCTCTGCCATGTCCCCGGTCCCTGCCTTCCCGCTCTGCGTCCATCGCGCACTGTCTAAGCGCTTGCTCAGCATGGTTGGCGGGTGCGTTCCTGTCAACGACGGACCGGTGGCGCCGGGCCACGTAGGCTTCGACGGGTGCCCAAGATCCCGCAGACACTTCAAGAACTCACCGTCGGCCAGCTCTCCGCGCGCAGCGGCGCCGCCGTGTCGGCCCTGCACTTCTACGAGGCCAAGGGGCTGATCAGCAGCCGCCGCACCAGCGGCAACCAGCGCCGCTACAGCAGGGACGCCCTGCGCCGGGTCGCCTTCGTCCGCGCGGCCCAGCGGGTGGGCATCCCGCTGGCCACGATCCGCGAGGCGCTGGCCCAACTGCCCGAGGAGCGCACGCCCAACCACGAGGACTGGGCGCGGCTCTCCCGCGCCTGGCGCGCCGAGCTGGACGACCGGATCACGCGGCTGGCCCGGCTGCGGGACCATCTCACCGACTGCATCGGCTGCGGCTGCCTCTCGCTGGAGACCTGTGTGCTGTCCAACCCGGACGACATCAACGGCGAGCGGATCAGCGGCTCCCGCCTGATGCCGGAGCGCCCGGTGCGCCGTACGCCCGCCCCCGGACCGGCCGCTCCCGAACCGGTCGCCGCGGCGGCGGAGTGCGCCGACGAGTGCGGCTGACGGACGCCGACCGGGCTGACGCGCCGACCGGGCCGGACGGGGCGGCCACCCCGGTCGGCGGCCCGTCCCGCGTGCCGGCTCAGGCCGCCGAGGCCAGTTCGTCGGTGCGGGCGCGCCGGGCCCTCGCCAGGGCCGCCGGGGTGAGCACGGGCTGCGGCACCACGATCCCGCACCCCGTGCACACCGGCCCGGACCACGGCTCGCTGCCCAGGTCGTGCCGCCAGGTGATCCGGGGCTGGCCGCACACCGGGCAGCCGGTGCCCGGCTCGCCCTCCAGGGCCGTGATCAGCCGGCCCAGCACCTCGGCCAGCGGCACCGAGGGGTGCACCGCCGGATCGTCGCAGCGCGCGACCCCGTTGCCGCCCCAGGTGCGCCGGTGCCAGTCGTCGAAGGCGGCAGGGCGGCGCAGCCCCCGGTGCTTCTCCCGCCTGCGGCGCTCCGCGAACCCCGCCTCGTAGCCGAGCCAGACCGCGCGGGCCCGCTCCAGCTCCTCCAGGGCCCGCACCAGCCGCACCGGGTCGGGCGCCCGGTCCTCGGGGTCGATGCCGTGCCGCGCGCACAGATGGTCCCAGGTCGCCCGGTGCCCGTAAGGGGCGAACCGCTCCAGGCACTTGCGCAGCGAGTACCGCCGCAGTGCCAGATCGCTTCCGGGATCGCGGACCTGTCTCGCCAGACTCCGGAAACCGGCCATTGAACCGCCACCTCCGTCGCTCGTACTCCGTCGCCCGTACTTCGGCGTCAGGGGATGGACGTACGACTGCCCGGATCGGCTCCCTCCAAGGGTGCGGATGTCCGACTGGTGAGACGCCCGCACAGTATCCGCCCGGATGTGGCGATTCGGAGAAGGTGACCGATGTTCACCTTACCGGTCGGTCATACCGTCGGTAACCTGCCGCGCACTGGCCTCTCGGAGGAGTACGCATGCCCCCACGCACCCGTATGACCGCCCGCACCGGCACCACCAGAGCCGGGGCCGTCGCCGCCGCTCTCGCCCTCGGCACCTCGCTGCTCGCCGCCGCGCCCCACGCCGGCGCCGCCGAGGCGGACCCCGTCCCCGACCACTGCCAGGGGCAGTGCGCCGACATCCTGCCGCCCGGCGAGAACGGCAACGCGACCCTCGTCGAGATCCTCGGGAACAAGGCGTTCGGCACCCACCCCGCGCACAGCGACGACCAGCTCGACCGGTACGACGGCCTGGTCGCCGGGCACACCGGACTCACCGACCGGAAGCTCACCGACTTCTTCAACGACGCCTCCTTCGGCGTCCCGGCGGACCGCGTCGAGTCCGTCACCTCGCCGCGCGACGACGTCACCATCACCCGCGACAAGGCGACCGGCGTCCCGCACATCAAGGGCACCACCCGCTACGGCACCGAGTTCGGCGCCGGGTACGCGGCCGGGCAGGACCGGCTCTGGCTGATGGACCTCTTCCGGCACATCGGGCGCGGCGAGCTGACCTCGTTCGCCGGCGGGGCCCTCGCCAACCAGGGCCTGGAGCAGCAGTTCTGGCCGCAGGCCCCGTACACCGAGGCCGACCTGGAGGCCCAGGTCGAGTACATCAGAACCCATGAGGGCGCCCGCGGCGAACAGGCCATGGCGGACGCGCAGGCGTATGTGGACGGCATCAACGCCTACCGCAAGAAGGCCAAGGACGGCCGCTACTTCCCCGGCGAGTACGTCCTCACCGGCAAGATCGACGCCCTCACCAACATCGGCGAGATCCAGCCGTTCAAACTGACCGACCTCATCTCCATCGCCTCCGTGGTCGGCGGCCAGTTCGGCGGCGGGGGCGGCGGCGAGGTGCAGGCCGCGCTCTCGCTGCTCGCCGCCCAGCAGAAGTACGGCGTCGCCGAGGGCACGAAGGTGTGGGAGTCCTTCCGCCAGCGCAACGACCCGGAGGCGGTGCTCACCGTCCACGACGGCACCGCCTTCCCGTACGCCGGCAAGCCCGACAAAGCCGTCGGCACCGCGCTCCCCGACCCCGGCTCCGTCACCGCCGAACCCCTGATATACGACCGCACCGGCTCGGCGGGCACCGGGGTGAAGGCCCCGGTCGAGGCCCCGGCCGCGCTCCGCGAGGCGCAGGGTCTGTTCGACGACGGCGTCCTGCCGGAGGGCTCGCTGCCCGGCTCCGGGCCCGGCGCCCAGAAGCGCGGCATGTCCAACGCCCTGCTGGTCTCCGGCGCGCACACCGCGAGCGGCAACCCCGTCGCCGTGTTCGGACCGCAGACCGGCTACTTCGCCCCGCAGCTGATGATGCTCCAGGAGATCCAGGGCCCCGGCATCAGCGCCCGCGGCGTCTCCTTCGCCGGCGTCGGCATGTACATCCAGATGGGCCGGGGCCAGGACTACGCCTGGAGCGCCACCTCGGCCGGCCAGGACATCACCGACACCTACGCCGTCGAGCTGTGCGAGCCGGACGGCTCGGCGCCCGGCAAGGACGCCACGCACTACCTCCGCCGGGGCGTCTGCACGGCGATGGAGAAGATGGAGAAGGCCAACTCCTGGAAGCCCACCGTCGCGGACTCCACCGCCAAGGGCTCCTACCGGATGCGGGTGTGGCGCACGGACTACGGCATCGTCACCCACCGCGCCACGGTGGACGGAAAGCCGGTCGCGTACACCTCGCTGCGCTCCACCTACCGCCACGAGGCCGACTCCATCATCGGCTTCCAGATGCTCAACGACCCGTCGTACGTCACCGACGCCGCCTCCTTCCAGCGCGCCGCGAGCAACATCGACTACGCGTTCAACTGGTTCTACGCGGACTCCCGCACGGCCGCCTACTACAACAGCGGCATGAACCCGGTACGCGCGGCCGGCGTGGACCCGGCGCTGCCGGTCCGGGCCGAGCAGGCGTACGAGTGGCAGGGCTACGACCCGGCCGCCAACACCGCCGCGTACACCCCGTTCGCCGAGCACCCGCACTCCAGCGGGCAGGACTACTACATCTCCTGGAACAACAAGCAGGCCGCGGGCTACTCCGCCGCCGGCTTCGGGCTCAGCGCGGTGCACCGGGGCGACCTGCTCGACGACCGGGTCGCGAAGCTGGTCGGCGATGGCGGTGTCACCCGCGCCTCGCTGACCCGCGCCATGGCCGAGGCGGCCCTCACCGACCTGCGCGGCGAACAACTGCTCCCCGAGCTGCTGAAGGTCATCCGCTCCCAGCCGGTGACCGACCCGGAGCTGAACGCGGTCGTCCAGCAGCTGGACTCCTGGCGCGCGGCCGGCGCCCAGCGCAAGGAGACGAGCCCCGGCTCGCACACCTACGGGCACGCCGACGCGGTCCGGATCATGGACGCCTGGTGGCCGCGGCTGATCGAGGCGGAGTTCCGCCCCGGTCTCGGTGACGGCCTGTACGGGGCGCTGACCGCCAACCTGGCCACCGACGAGTCCCCGGCCGCGAGCCACGGACCGAGCGGGGCGCACAGCGGTTCGGCCTTTCAGTACGGCTGGTGGGGCTTCGCCGACAAGGACCTGCGCCAGGTGCTCGGGCAGCCGGTCGAGGGCCCGCTGGCCAGGGAGTACTGCGGCGGCGGCGACCTGGGCGCCTGCCGTACGGCGCTGCTGTCCTCGCTGAAGGAGGCGGCGGCGGTGCCGGCGGCGGAGGTCTACCCGGCCGACGCCGGCTGCGGGGCCGGTGACCAGTGGTGTACGGACTCGATCGTCCACCGGCCGCTGGGCGGCATCTCCCAGAAGTCCCTGCACTGGCAGAACCGTCCGACGTACCAGCAGGTGGTGGAGTTCCCGAGCCACCGCTGAGCCACCGCCCCACCGACCGGGGCCGGGCGGGCCCGCCGACGACGGACCCGCCCGGCACCGGCTCAGCGGTAGCGCAGGTACCGCTTGCGCACCGCCCGGAACTTCGCGAGGTCGTCCGCCCAGGCGCCCACCACCTCGTCCACGTCCGCCCCCGCGTCGATCATCGTGCGCACCCGCGTGTTGCCGGTGAGCTTGTCGATCCAGTTGTCGGGCCGCCAGGCGAACCCGCTCCACGTCCGCTTGGCCGTGATCAGCAAGGCGATGCCCGTACGCACCGGGTCGAAGGCCTCGCGGTCCCGGACGTGCAGCTGCACCCCGCCCACCGTCTTCCCCTGGAACTTGGAGAATGTCGGTGCGAAGTACGCCTCGCGGAACGCGACTCCGGGCAGCTCCAGCGCGTTGGCGGCGTCCGCCCAGGCGTGGTCCAGGCCCTCCGCGCCCAGCAGCTCGAACGGGCGGGTCGTGCCGCGCCCCTCGGAGAGGTTCGTGCCCTCGAAGAGGCAGGTGCCGGAGTAGACGAGGGCCGTGTCGGGCATCGGCATGTTGGGGCTCGGCGGCACCCAGGGCAGGCCCGTGTCGTCGAAGAACTCGGAGCGCGACCAGCCGGACATCGTCACGGTCTCCAGGTCGGCCGGGCGGTCCTTCAGGAACTCCCCGTTGAACAGCAGCGCCAGCTCCGCGACCGTCATCCCGTGCGCCTGCGCGATCTCCCGCCGCCCCACGAACGTGCCGAACGCCGGGTCCAGCACCGGCCCGAGCGCCGCCCGCCCGGACACCGGGTTCGGCCGGTCCAGGACGACGAACCGCTTGCCCGCGAGCGCCGCCGCCTCCATGCAGTCGTACAGCGTCCAGATGTATGTGTAGAAGCGGGCGCCGACGTCCTGGATGTCGAAGACGACCGTGTCCACCCCGGACGCCGTGAACACGTCGGCCAGGGCCTGACCGCTCTTCAGATACGTGTCGTGGACCGGCAGCCCGGTCGCGGGGTCGTCGTACCGCCCTTCCGAGCCGCCCGCCTGCGCGGTGCCCCGGAAGCCGTGCTCCGGCCCGAAGACGGCTCGCAGGTCCACCCGGTCGTCCGGGTGCATCACATCCACGATGTGCCGGGCGTCCGGGGTGATGCCGGTCGGGTTGGTGACGATCCCGGCCTTCTGGCCCGCCAGCAGCGCGTAGCCGTCGGCGGCCAGCCGGTCGAACCCGGTACGGACCCGCTGCCCCTTGCCCCTGCCGTGCCCCTTGCCGTCCCCCCGGCCGCCGGCCTGCGGCGACCCGGCCGCGGCGGACCCGGCCGTGGCCGCGAGGGCCCCCATCGCACCGCCGGCGGTCAGCAAACCACGCCTGGACAGGCTCATGCGGCTACCTCCAAGATCGCGACGAGTGTCATGGCCACGCACGCTAGCGCGCGGGCGGGCCGGGCGGAACGCATCCGGCACACAAGCCCCCGACGGGCGTGGCGCACCCCTTCCCCGACGACATACCGACTGGTTAGTCTGCCAAGGGAGTCGATCGGGGGAGCCGATCGGGAGAGGCGTGAACGATGAGCATGGTGCGGGGCGCGGGCGTGGTGGTCACCGGGGCCGGAGGCGGCATCGGCGCCGCGCTCGCCCGCAGATTCGCCGCCGAGGGCGCACGGGTCGTCGTCAACGACCTCGACGAGGCCCGGATCACGACGCTCGCCGGGGAGATCGGCGCCGTCGCGGTCGCAGGCGACGCCTCACGGATCGTGGACGCGGCCCGGAACGCGCTGGACGGCACCATCGACGTCTACTGCGCCAACGCGGGCCTGGCCTCGCCCGGCGACCCGATGGCCGACGAGGAGGTGTGGGCCGCCGCCTGGGACGTCAACGTCATGGCCCACGTCCGGGCGGCCCGCGCGCTCCTCCCGGACTGGCTGGAGCGCGGGAGCGGCCGGTTCGTCGCCACCGCGTCCGCCGCCGGACTGCTGACCATGATCGGCGCGGCCCCGTACAGCGTCACCAAGCACGGCGCGGTCGCCTTCGCGGAGTGGCTCTCGCTGACCTACCGGCACCGCGGCCTCAAGGTCCACGCCATCTGCCCGCAGGGCGTACGCACCGACATGCTGACGGCGTCCGGCTCCGCCGGCGACCTCGTCCTGGCCCCCGGCGCCATCGAGCCCGAGGCCGTCGCCGACGCCCTGTTCGACGCCATGGCCGAGGACCGCTTCCTCGTCCTGCCCCACCCCGAGGTCGCCGGCTACTACCGGGCCCGCGCCGAGGACACCGAACGCTGGCTCCGCGGCATGAACCGCCTCCAGCGCACCTGGGAACAGCCGGCCGGGTAGCAGTACCCCCGCGAAGTCGAGATCCTGGCCGCGCCGCCGCCGACGGCAAGTGGGAAGATCCTTCGGCGGGAACTGCGTTCACCCCGCTGAAACGACGTACCGGGCACTGCCCACCAAGGAACGGAAGGAAGGTGGCGGCCATGGCCAAGGAAATGGACGGGAGCGGCACCCCCGTCCCGCAGCGGCTGCTCGCCGCCGCCACCCGGCTCTTCGCCGAGCAGGGCTACGACCGCACCTCGGTGCAGGAGATCGTGGAGGCGGCCGGCGTCACCAAGGGGGCGCTCTACCACTACTTCGGCTCCAAGGAGGACCTGCTCCAGGAGGTGTACGCCCGGGTGCTGCGCCTCCAGCAGGAGCGGCTCGACGCCTTCGCGAACGCCGACGCGCCCATCGAGAAGCGGCTGCGCGACGCGGCGGCCGACGTGGTCGTCACCACCATCGAGAACCTCGACGACGCCTCGATCTTCTTCCGCTCCATGCACCACCTGAGCCCGGAGAAGAACAAGCAGGTGCGCGGCGAGCGGCGGCGCTACCACGAGCGCTTCCGCGCCCTGGTCGAGGAGGGCCAGCACAGCGGCGTGTTCTCCACGGCCACCCCGGCGGACCTCATCGTGGACTACCACTTCGGCTCGGTCCACCACCTGTCCACCTGGTACCGCCCGGACGGCCCCCTCACCCCGCAGGAGGTCGCCGACCACCTCGCCGACCTGCTGCTGCGCGCGCTCAGGCCGTGACTCCGCTCAGGCCGTAGCGCCGGCCCCGCCCTCCCCGCCGCCGCCCAGCCGCCCGAGCAGCGCCGCGGCCGCCGGGTTGCGGGGCCGGGGCGTCCGGCCCACCAGCAGCACCGTCCGGCCCGGCTCCGGCTGCCGGATGGTGACGCACGGCAGCCCCGCGTCCTCGCCGATCCGGCGCGGCACGATCGCCACACCGATGCCCGCCCGGACCAGCTCCACCAGGAGCCGGATCTGGGTGACGTCGCAGGTGATCCGGCGCTCCAGACCGCAGTGCGCGGCCAGCCGGCGCACCGCCGTCTCCAGGCCCGTACCGGCGCGGAAGTCGACGAACGGCTCGTCGGCGAGATCCCTGATCAGGGTGCGCCCGGCCGTCGCGAGCCGGTGACCGGGGGCGGTGATCAGCACCAGATCCTCCCGCCAGGTGGCGAACGCGGTCAGCCCCTCGGGCACGTCGGCCGCGTCCGGCGCCAGGAACGCGAGATCCAGCTCGCCCGCGCGCACCCCGGCCACCAGCTCCGCGGTCGTCGCCTCGCGCAACGAGATCTGCACCCCGGGCCACAGCCGGTGGAACGCGGCCAGCTCGGCCGCCAGGTCCACACAGGTCAGGGTCTGGATGGTGCCGACGCGCACCCGCCCGGTCGCCAGCTCCGACACGGCGGCGACCGCGTCGCGCGCGGCGTCCGTCCCGGCGAGCACCGTCCGCGCGGCGGGCAGCAGCGCCCGGCCCGCCTCAGTCAGCACCACCCGGCGCCCGGTGCGCTCGAACAGCTCGGCGCCCAGCTCACGTTCGAGGTTGCGCACGGAGGTGCTCAGCGCCGACTGCACGATCAGCTCGGCACGGGCGGCGGCGGTGAAACTGCCGTGCGTGATCACCGCCATGAAGTGGCGGAGCTGGCGTATCTCCATCCCCGCACGCTAGCCACATCCATCTACGGAATCGATGGCTGCCGGCGAATCCATCTGTTGGACCGGCCGTGCGGCCGGGGCGAAGCTGGAGACATGGCGCACCTCCAGAGCTCCACCCGCATCCCCGTCCTGTGGGCCGCGGCCTACGGCCCCGACCGCCCCCGCCCGGTCCGGCTGCTGGCCCGCACCCTGCTGCGGGTACGGGCCTTCGCCCGCGAACTGGCCCTGGCCGACCATGTGCCGGGCGGCGGCTACTGACGCCCCGAGGGCCGCTCCAGAGGTCCTTCGCTAGAGGTACTTCCTGATCTCCCGCCGGGCCAGCGAGCGCTGGTGCACCTCGTCCGGCCCGTCCGCGAGCCGCAGCGTCCGCGCCGACGCCCACAGCTCGGCCAGCGGGAAGTCCTGGCTCACCCCGCCCGCGCCGTGCAACTGCACCGCCCGGTCCAGGATGTCGACCACCGCGCGCGGGGTGGCGATCTTGATGGACTGGATCTCGGTGTGCGCCCCCCGGTTGCCGACCGTGTCCATCAGCCAGGCCGTCTTGAGCACCAGCAGCCGCAGCTGCTCCACCGTGACCCGCGCGTCCGCGATCCAGTTCTGCACCACGCCCTGCTCGGCGAGCGGCTTGCCGAAGGCGGTACGGGAGACGGCGCGCCGGCACATCAGCTCGATGGCCCGCTCCGCCATCCCGATCAGCCGCATGCAGTGGTGGATGCGGCCCGGCCCCAGCCGCGCCTGGGCGATGGCGAAGCCGCCGCCCTCCTCGCCGATCAGGTTGGCCGCCGGCACCCGCACGTCCTCGAAGACCACCTCGGCGTGGCCGCCGTGCCAGTGGTCCTCGTAGCCGTACACCCGCATGGCGCGCTTCACGGTCAGGCCCGGGGTGTCGCGGGGGACGAGGATCTGCGACTGCCGGCGGCGGACGTCGGCGCCGTCCGGGTCGGTCTTGCCCATCACGATGAAGATCTCGCAGTCCGGGTGCATCGCCCCGGAGATGTACCACTTGCGGCCGTTGATGACATAGTCGCCGCCGTCACGGATGATCCGGGTCTCGATGTTGGTCGCGTCCGACGAGGCGACCTCCGGCTCCGTCATCGCGAACGCGGAGCGGATCTGCCCGGCCAGCAGCGGTTCCAGCCACCGCTTCTTCTGCTCGTCGGTGCCGAACTCGGCCAGCACCTCCATGTTCCCGGTGTCCGGCGCGCCGCAGTTGGTCGCGGTGGGCGCCAGGCGCGGCGAGCGGCCCAGGATCTCCGCCAGCGGCGCGTACTGCAGATTGGTCAGCCCGGCGCCGTGCTCGGTGCCCGGCAGGAAGAGGTTCCACAGGCCCTGCCGGCGCGCCTCCGCCTTGAGGTCCTCCACGATCGGCGGCGTCTGCCAGGGCGAGTCCAGCGCGGCGCGCTGCTCGTCGGCGATCCGCTCGGCCGGGTGGACGTGCTCGTCCATGAAGGCGAGCAGCCGGGCGCGCAGCTCCTCGGTGCGGGCGTCGAATGCGAAGTCCATGGCGTGGGTCAGCCTTCCTGGAGGGTGGTGAGGCCGTGCTCGATGAAGACGGGGACGAGGTCGCCGATGCGGTCGAAGCCGGCGCCGACCGTCTGGCCCAGGGTGTAGCGGTAGTGGATGCCCTCCAGGATCACGGCGAGCTTGAACCAGGCGAACGCGGTGTACCAGGAGAGGGCGGAGGTGTCCCGGCCGGAGCGGGCCGCGTAGCGCTCGATCAGCTCGGCGGGGGAGGGGTGGCCGGGCGCGCCGCTGGTGGTGGAGACGGGCGACTCGGGCAGGCCCAGGTCGGAGCTGTACATCACCAGCAGCCCGAGGTCGGTGAGCGGGTCGCCGAGCGTGGACATCTCCCAGTCCAGGACGGCCTTGATGGCGTCGTCTGCGCCGATCAGCGCGTTGTCCAGGCGGTAGTCGCCGTGCACCACGGTGGGCGCGGGGGAGACGGGCAGGTCGCGGCCGAGCGCCGTGTGCAGGGCGTCGATGCCCGGCAGTTCGCGGTTGCGGGAGGCGTCAAGCTGCTTGCCCCAGCGCCGCAGCTGGCGCTCCAGGAAGCCTTCGGGTCGCCCGAAGTCGCCGAGACCGACCGCCTCGGGGTCCACCGCGTGCAGCTCGACCAGGGTGTCGACCAGGGCGAGCACCGCCGCGCGGGTGCGCTCCGGGCCGAGCGGGGCGAGCTGCTCCGCCGTGCGGTACGGGGTGCCCTCGACGTACTCCATGACGTAGAACGGCGCGCCGATGACGGTGTCGTCCTCGCAGAGGAGCAGCGGTTCGGGGACCGGCACGGCGGTCGGGTGCAGGGCGCTGATCACGCGGTGCTCGCGCCTCATGTCGTGCGCGGTGGCCAGCACATGCCCGAGCGGCGGGCGGCGGACCACCCAGCGCGCGGTGCCGTCGGTGACGACATAGGTCAGGTTCGACCGGCCGCCCTCCACGACGCGGGCGTCGAGCGGTCCGTTCACCAGGCCCGGCCGCTCGCGGTCCAGCTGTCCGCGCAGCCGGCCGAGATCGAGACCTGGCGGATGGGCGTGGCTCATCGTGCGTACCTCCGGGGTGGGTGAACGGTCCGATCTCATGATGCCGACCAGTCGGTATGTCGTCCAGTCCGGGTGAACGGACTGGCTGAGTTGCGGGCGCCCCGGACCGCCGGGAGGGTCGGAGCATGAAGGCGATCAGTTACAGCGGATTCGGCGACACGGACGTCCTGGAGTACGGGGAGCGGCCCGACCCGAAGGTGGCCCCCGACGCCGTCCTGGTCAAGGTGCGGGCCGCCGCCGTGAACCCCGTCGACCGGCAGACCCGCGAGGGGAAGCTCGACGGCGTCCTGGACACGGTCTTCCCGGTCATCCCCGGCTGGGACGTCTCCGGGGTCGTCGTCCAGCCCGGCGTCGCCGTGGACGAGTTCGCGGTGGGCGACGAGGTCATCGGCTATGTGCGCGAGGACTTCCTCAGCCGGGGAACCTTCGCCGAGTACGTGGCCGCGCCCGTGCGCACCCTCGCGCGCAAACCGCTGCGCCTCAGCTTCGAGGAGGCGGCCGGACTGCCGCTGGCCGGGCTCACCGCCTACCAGGTCCTCCACCGCACCCTGCGCGTCCGGGAGGGCGACACCGTCCTGGTCCACGCCGCGGCCGGCGGTGTCGGCTCGCTCGCCGTCCAGCTCGCCCGGCACACCGGCTGCCGCGTCATCGGCACCGCGAGCGAACGCAACCACGACCATCTGCGGCGGCTCGGCGCGGAGCCCGTGGAGTACGGCGACGGGCTCGTGGACCGGCTGCGGGCCCTGGCCCCCGACGGCATCGACGCCGCCTTCGACACCGTGGGCGGGGACGCGCTGCGCGCCTCCGCCGAGACCCTGGCCCCCGGCGGGCGGCTGGCCTCCATCGTGGACACCGAGGTGTTCTCGTACGGCGGCCGGTACGCGTTCGTCCGTCCCGACGCCGCCGATCTGGCACACCTGGCGGAACTGGCCGAGCAGGGCATCGTCACCGTCCACGTCGACCGGGTCTTCCCGCTGGCCGAGACGGCGGCGGCCCAGCGCCTCAACGCCGAGGGACGCACCCGCGGCAAGATCGTCGTCACGGTCGACTGGGACGCCCCGGAGGACTGAGGCGCACGGGCCGGCGGGCCGAGGCGCGCCCCGGCGGGCTGAGAGGCCCCTTCCGGTGGGGGCGCCGGTCAGAACAGCGTGGGCGCCGGTCAGAACAGCATGGCCGCCGCGAACACCGCCAGCGCCAGCGTGCACGCGGCGGCCGTGAGCGCGCCGCCCGCCGCCAGCGGACGCGGCCGGACGCCGCCCAGGCTCTGCACCCGGCGGTGGGCGACCCCCAGGAAGCCCAGCCAGGCCAGCGCGGTCAGCGACAGCGCGATGACCCCGGCGCCCGTCGCCCCGTCGTGCAGCGCCTGCTTCACGCCCAGCACCGCGGCCACCGTGCAGGACAGCGTCGTACGCCGCCACGCCAGCCGGGTCCGCTCCGGCTGAAGGCCCGGATCGCGCGCGCCCGTCGTCAACGGCCCTCCCAGCCGAAGACGACCACCACCACCATCGCCACCGCCACCACGGCCACCGCGAGGCTCAGCAGCGTAGGGAACCGCGAGACCGGCAGGTCCTCACCGCGCCGCATCGCCCGTTCGCACCGCATCCAGTGGTTGACCGCCCGCAGCGCGCACAGCACCCCGGCCGCCAGCAGCGCCAGGGCCAGCCCCGCCCGCACCCCCCAGGACAACTCCGGCAGGAACTGGTCCACCGCGAAGCCCCCGCCGATGAGCGCCAGCGCCGTCCGAATCCACGCGAGGAACGTCCGCTCGTTGGCGAGCGAGAAACGGTAGTCCGGCGTCTCGCCCTCACCGCGAATGCGCTGCGGCGCGAACCACAACCGCAGACTTTGTACGAATTCGTTCACGCCTGGACCTTAGACCGCCCGGAACGCCCGCAGCCGCCGGTGGCAGTCGAGGCCGTCCGGCACCCACGGCCGGTCCCCGAGCCGCCGCTCCAGCTCCGCGTCGTCCCAGAAGGCGTGCCAGTCGATCTCCTCCGCCTGCGGCCGCACCGGAAGCTCGCACCTCACCTGGTACACGGCGCACCACCAGGTGTGCCGGCCGCCCTCGTACAGGAACCGGAACAGCGGCTCCGGGCGGGGGAGGCCCGAGACGCCCAGCTCCTCCTCCGCCTCCCGCAGGGCCGCCTCGTCGTAGCTCTCGCCCGCGCCGACCACCCCGCCGACGAACATGTCGTAATGCGAGGGGAACACCAGCTTCGTGGCGGTCCTGCGGTGCACGAAGATCCGGCCGTCCGCGTCCCGCACCTCGATGAAGACGCAGCGGTGGCGCAGCCCCCGCGCCGTCGCCTCGCCGCGCGGCGCCTGCCCCACGACCACGTCGTGCTCGTCGACGATGTCCAGGATCTCGTCGGAAGGCCGCATGCCCGCAGCATCGGAAGGCGGCATGGCCGCGGAATCGGAGGGCGGCATGGCCGCAGAAGGTGTCATGCCCGCCATCCAACCGCAGCCGCCCCGGCCCCTGCCGCACCGCCCGCTCTCAGCGCCGCTGGAGACTGTGCGTCCCGCGCCGCACCGGCCCCGCCGGCATCGCCGGGTGCAGACCCAGCAGCACGATGCCGGCCACGATCGCCGCCAGCCCGGCGGCCTGCCAGGCCAGCGCGCCCGCGTCCGTCCGGACCTGGTCGCCCATGAACCCGATCCCGCAGGCGATCCCGGCCAGCGGCTGGGCCGCCGTCAGGGCGGGCAGCGACATCCGCAGCGGCCCCGTCTCGAACGCGCTCTGCACCAGCAGCAGCCCGGTCACCCCCAGGACCACCACCGCGTACGGCTGCCAGGACGTCAGCAGCCCGGCGAGCCCCGACTCCGAGAAGCGCTGCCCGCTGACCCGGGTGAGCGCGTCCTGCAACCCGTACAGCAGCCCGGCCGCCACCGCCAGCAGCGCCGGGGAGGCCGTCGAACGGCGGCGCTTGGCGATCGCGGTGAGCAGCAGGGCGAGCCCGGCCACCACGCCCACCACCAGCCAGTGCCGCAGCGGGGCCGCCACCGCCCGGCCGCCCTGCGGCTCGCCCGCCACCAGGAACGCGGCGACGCCGCCGGCCAGCAGCCACAGCCCCGCCCAGCCCTGCCGGCCCAGCCGCTGGCCGGTGCGGTGCCGGGACAGGGCCATCGCGAAGAGCAGATTGGTCGCCAGCAGCGGCTCGACCAGGGACACCTCGCCCTTGCCCAGCGCCAGCGCCCCCAGGACCATCCCGCACACCATCAGCGCGATCCCGGCCAGCCAGCTGCGCACCTTCATCAGGTCGAGCAGCAGCCGGAACGTCAGATAGTCGCGCTTGGGCGCATGGGCGGCGGCGGCCTGCTGGAACACGAAGCCGAACCCCAGGCAGCACGCGGCGGACACGGCGAGCACGAGGACCAGCACCGACACGCTTCTGCACCCCACGTCAGGCCGGAAGAGAGGTGATGTGCTCCGACGATAGCGGCCGCACCGGCCCGAACGGCGACAGCGCGGCCGACCGGGCGGTTGACGCGGGGACGGCCCGTGCCCAAGATCTGACGCACCAGTAACTTCGCGAGCCCCGACAAGGATGGAAGCCATGGCGTACGACGCTGATGTGATCGTGATCGGGGCGGGGCTCGCGGGACTCGTGGCCACCGCGGAGCTGGTCGACGCCGGACGTTCGGTGATCCTGCTCGACCAGGAGCCCGAGCAGTCGCTCGGCGGCCAGGCGCACTGGTCCTTCGGCGGGCTCTTCCTCGTGGACTCGCCCGAACAGCGCCGGATGCGCATCCGGGACAGCCGCGAGCTGGCCCTCCAGGACTGGATGGGCACGGCCGGCTTCGACCGCGACGAGGACCACTGGCCCCGCAAATGGGCCGAGGCGTACGTCGACTTCGCGGCCGGTGAGAAGCGCGCCTGGCTGCGCGCGCGGGGCCTGCGCCTCTTCCCCGTCGTCGGCTGGGCCGAACGCGGCGGCTACGACGCCAACGGCCACGGCAACTCCGTCCCCCGCTTCCACATCACCTGGGGCACCGGGCCCGGCGTCGTCGCCCCCTTCGAACGCCGCGTCCGCGAGGGCGTCGCCAAGGGCCTGGTCACCTTCCGCTTCCGTCACCGGGTCACCGGCCTCGCCCGCACCGGGGGCGCCGTGGACACGGTGACCGGCGAGATCCTGGAGCCGAGCGCCGCCCCGCGCGGAACCGCCAGCGGCCGGGAGGTCGCCGGCACCTTCGAACTGCGCGCCCAGGCGGTGATCGTCACCTCCGGCGGCATCGGCGGCAACCACGACCTCGTACGCGCACAGTGGCCCGACCGGCTCGGCACCCCGCCGGCCAAGCTGCTCTCCGGCGTCCCCGCGCATGTGGACGGGCTGATGCTCGGCATCGCCGAGGAGGCCGGCGCCCACCACATCAACCGCGACCGGATGTGGCACTACACCGAGGGCATCGAGAACTGGAACCCCGTCTGGGACAAGCACGCCATCCGCATCCTGCCCGGCCCGTCCTCGCTCTGGCTGGACGCGACCGGCAAGCGGCTGCCCGTCCCGCTCTTCCCCGGCTTCGACACCCTCGGCACCCTCGAACACATCATGCGCACCGGCCACGACTACACCTGGTTCGTGCTGGACCGGAAGATCATCGGCAAGGAGTTCGCGCTCTCCGGCTCCGAGCAGAACCCCGACCTGACCGGCAAGTCGGTCCGGGACGTCATCGGCCGCGCCCGCGCCGACGTGCCGGTACCCGTCAAGGCGTTCATGGACCACGGCGCGGACTTCGTCGTCGAGAAGGACCTCGGCGCCCTGGTGCGCGGCATGAACGCGCTCACCGGCGACGGGCTCATCGACGAGGACGCGCTGCGCCACGAGATCACCGCCCGCGACCGCGAGATCGCCAACCCCTTCACCAAGGACCTCCAGATCACCGCGATCCGGGGCGCCCGCTCCTACATCGGCGACAAGCTGATCCGCACCGCGCCGCCCCACCGCATCCTCGACCCCAAGGCCGGCCCGCTCATCGCCGTACGGCTGAACATCCTGACCCGCAAGTCGCTCGGCGGCCTGGAGACCGACCTGTCGTCCCGCGTCCTGACCCCGGACGGCACCCCGCTGGCCGGGGTGTACGCGGCCGGGGAGGCGGCCGGCTTCGGCGGCGGCGGGGTGCACGGCTACCGCTCCCTGGAGGGCACCTTCCTCGGCGGCTGCATCTTCTCCGGCCGCTCCGCCGGCCGCGCGGCGGCCCACGCCGTCGGGTAGCGGAGCCGGGCGCCGGGCGCGTCCGTACGGAGGGGTTCCGGCGCCGGAACCGTGGACCGGCGCCGTATCCGGGCATGGGAAGAAGATGCCAGGAGTAGCCGAACCCGTCATCAACCTCGTCCGGCGCACCACCGAACCCGTGGCCGCGCAGACCCTGCGCTCCACGGGTGCCGCGGTGATCGCCTACGCCGTGGCGACCGCGACGCTGCCCGAGCCCGCGCCGCTGACCGCACCGCTCACCGCGCTGCTCGTCGTCCAGGTCACCCTCTACGCGACCCTCAACATGTCGGTCAAACGTGTCACGGCCGTCGTCGTCGGTGTCCTCATCGCGAGCGGCTTCAGTTCCCTGGTCGGCCTGTCCTGGTGGAGCCTGGGGCTGACCATCTTCACGGCCCTGATCATCGGCAGACTGGTCCGGGTGGACGAATTCGTCCCCGAGGTGGCGATCAGCGCCATGCTCGTCCTGGGCGTCACCTCGGTGTCGGCGCGGACCGACATGGCCTGGGAGCGCGTCTTCGAGACGCTGATCGGCGCCGGGGTGGGCCTGGCGTTCAACCTGCTGTTCGCGCCGCCCGTCTGGGTGCAGACCGCGGGCGCCTCCATCGACGGGCTGGCCCGCGAGATGGGGCAGATGTTCCGCGACCTGGGCAGCGACCTCGCCCACCCGGTCACCGTCCCGGAGGCGGCCGAGCGGCTGCACCGGGCCCGCCGCCTCGACCACGACATCGTGGAGGTGGACGCCTCGCTGCGGCAGGCCGAGGAAAGTCTCATGCTCAACCCGAGGGTGAGGCAGGGACTGCTGCACCGGGTGGTGCTGCGCACCGGACTCGACACGCTGGAGATCTGCGCCGTCGTCGTCCGGGTGCTGTCCAGGACGCTGACCGACCTCGCCAAGGACCGGGGTGACGCACCCCAGTTCCCGGCCGAGGTCGCGGCCCACATGACGGAACTGTTCGAGCAGATGGCGGGGGCCATCGAGAGCTTCGCGCTGCTCATCACGACGCCGGTCGCCGCCAGCGCCGAGGAGGCCGAGGACCGGCTCACCGACGCGCTCGACACCAGCCGCAGGACCCGCGACCTGGTCGCCGACATGCTGCTGGCCGCCGTCCAGGAGCACCCCAGGAAGTGGCAGCTGCACGGCGCCCTGCTCGCCGAGGTGGACCGCATCCTGGACGAGCTCGACATCGAGAAGCGCGCCGAGCGGCTGGGCCAGGAGCTGGACCGCCGCTCCGCCTACCTGCACGAGCGCCACCCCCGGCTGCACGCCCTGCGGCGCAGGCTGGGCCCGGTGAAGGGCGGGGGCCGCAAGAAGAAGGCGGACGCCGGGGCGCGGTGAGACCGGGCCCGCTCAGTCGCGCGCCGGGTGCCCGTCGAGGCGCTCGACGACCCGGAACCGCTCGGCCACGATCATGGTGTCGTCGCCGACGGTGAACTCCGGGTCGCCGAGCGCCTCGCGCATCTCCGCGCTGTGCCAGAACCGTTCGTGGGCCGTCCGCCACTCGGCGACCGAGGCGTACCCCTCGCCCTCGTCCAGGGCGTGCCGCAGATCCACGTCGGCGAGGCGGAGCACCCGCACCCCGGTGACCTCGACGACGGCGATCTCGCGGCCGTCCGAGTCGATGAGGGCGGAGCGCTCACCGACCGGGGGCAGTTCCTCGTCCTCGATCTCGTACTCCACGAGCAGTCCCGAGGTCGAGACCTTGCGCCCCTCCAGGACCGCGGCGACCAGCTGGTCGCGCAGCGGACCGGGGAAGGCGAGCAGAAAGGGCTTCAGCGCTTCGCGGTTCGGCATGGCGCCAGTCTGGCACCCGCCCGGCCCGCACCGGGGGTCCGGGCGGGCCGGGGACTGGGCAGGCCGGGTGCCGGGGCGCTACAGCACCAGGGACAGCAGCAGGATGAACAGCAGCGAGGCCACCGAGATGATGGTCTCCATCACCGACCACGTCTTCACGGTCTGGCCGACGTCCATGCCGAAGTACTCCTTCACCAGCCAGAACCCGGCGTCGTTGACATGGCTGAAGAAGAGCGAGCCCGCGCCCACCGCGAGCACCAGCAGGGCCGCGTGCGCGGTGGACATGTCGGCCGCCAGCGGGGCGACCAGCCCGGCCGCCGAGATCGTCGCCACGGTCGCCGAACCGGTCGCGAGCCGGATCGCCACGGCGATCAGCCAGCCGAGCAGCAGCGCCGGGATCGACCAGTCCTCGGAGAAGTCCAGGATCATCTGCCCCACGCCGGCGTCGATCAGCGTCTGCTTGAAGCCGCCGCCCGCGCCCACGATGAGCAGCACCCCGGCGATCGGGGCGAGGGACTTCTCCACGGTGGTGGAGAGCCGCGCCCGGGTGAAGCCGGCCGCCCGGCCCAGCGTGACCATGCCCACGAGCACGGCCGCGAGCAGCGCGATCAGCGGCGAGCCGATCACATCGGTGACCTTCTGGAGCCCCTGCTCCGGATCGTCCACCACGATGTCCACGAACGCCTTGACCAGCATCAGCACGACCGGCAGCAGGATCGTGGCCAGGGTGGCGCCGAAGCCGGGACGGCGCTCCAGCTCCTCGGAGGGCCGCTGCGGGATCATCTTCTCGGGCGCCTGGATGTCCACCCAGCGGGCGGCGTAGCGGGAGAAGACCGGACCGGCGATGATCACCGTCGGGATCGCGACGACCACGCCGAGCGCCAGCGTGACGCCGAGGTTCGCGTCGAGCGCGTCGATCGCGACGAGCGGTCCGGGGTGCGGCGGGATCAGGCCGTGCATCACGGACAGGCCGGCCAGGGCCGGGATGCCGATGCGCATCAGGGAGTAGTTGCCGCGCTTGGCGACGAGCAGCACCACCGGGATCAGCAGGACGATCCCGACCTCGAAGAACAGCGGCAGGCCGATGACCGAGGCGATGAGGACCATCGCCCACGGCATGGCCCGCTTGCCCGTGCGCGCCAGGATGGTGTCCACGATCTGGTCGGCGCCACCGGAGTCGGCGAGCAGCTTGCCCAGGATCGCGCCGAGCGCGATCAGGACGCCGACGCCCGCGACGGTCGAGCCGAGGCCCGCGGTGAAGCTCGCTATCGTCTTCGCCGGCGCGGCACCGGCGAAGGAGCCGAGCGCCAGCGAGCCGATGGTCAGCGCGAGGAACGCGTGCATTCTGAGCTTGGTGATGAGCAGGACGATGACGGCGATGCCCGCCAGGACGGCGATGCCCAACTGCGCGTTGCCGGCCGACGTGATCGGTTCGACGGCGTCCGCTGCCAGCGTCTCGACGCTGAGACTGGTCACGGTGTGATCCTTAGCTGTCGAGCCGGCGCAGCGCGGCGACGGCTCGCTCGGTGATTTCCTCGGGGGTGCCGGCGACGTCCACGGCGACGCCGGCCTCGTCGTCCTCCAGCGGCTGGAGGGTGGCGAACTGCGAGTCGAGCAGGGCGGCCGGCATGAAGTGGCCCTTGCGGCCCGCCATGCGCTCCTCGATCAGGGGCCGGTCACCGGTCAGATGCAGAAAGACGGCGCCGGGCGCCTCGCGGCGCAGCCGGTCGCGGTAGGCCCGCTTGAGGGCCGAACTGCTGACCACCCCGCCGAGCCCCGCCCTCCCGTGCGCCCACTGCCCGATCGCGTCGAGCCAGGGCCACCGGTCCGCGTCGTCCAGCGGGGTGCCGGCCGACATCTTGGCGATGTTCGCGGGGGGATGGAAGTCGTCGCCCTCGGCGTACGGAACGCCCAGGGCGGCGGCGAGCAGGGGGCCGATCGTGGTCTTGCCGGTCCCTGCCACGCCCATCACCACGACGACGTGGGGGGTGCTCATAGCGGTGCCTCGCTGTCTCTTCGACGTCGTCCTCGACGTCGGTCCGTCGCGCTACTGAAACCTATACGTACGACTTATTCAAGAGGCTGTGATGTAAACGTCGTACTTAATGGCTCCGGGGGCCGCCCCGTACCCTGGGGCCATGACCACACCTGCCCAGGGACTCCACACGCATGTCCTGGACGCCCTGGGCCTGGAGATCGCCGCCGGGGAGCATCCGCCCGGCCAGGTGCTGCGCACCGACGAGCTGGCCCGCCGCTTCGACGTCTCGCGCACCGTGGTCCGCGAGGTGATCCGGGTGCTGGAGTCCATGCACCTGGTCGAGTCGCGCCGCCGGGTCGGCGTGACCGTGCGCCCGGCCGAGGCGTGGAACGTGTACGACCCCCAGGTCATCCGGTGGCGGCTGGCCGGCGCCGACCGCCCCCGCCAGCTGCGCTCGCTGACCGTGCTGCGCTCCGCGGTCGAACCCGTCGCCGCCTCGCTCGCCGCCCGCCACGCCACCCCCGAGCAGTGCGCCGAGCTGACCGCCCGCGCCCTCGGCATGGTCGCCACCTCGCGCGGCGGGCAGCTGGAGGGCTACCTCGAACACGACGTCGCCTTCCACCGCATCGTCCTGAACGCCTCCGGCAACGAGATGTTCGCGCGCCTGGGCGACGTGGTCGCCGAGGTCCTGGCGGGCCGTACGCACCACCAGGTGATGTTCGAGGACCCCGATCCGGCGGCCGTCACCCTGCACGTCCGGCTCGCCGAGGCGGTACGCGCCGGGGACCCGGCCGCCGCCGAGCGGCTGACGAAGGAGATCACCGCCGGCGCCCTCCACGAACTGGACGTCCTCGCGCCCTGAGCCCGCCCGCCGCCGCGCACCGCGTACCGTGGCCCGTGATCGATCCCGGAAAGCCGGGAGCACCGGTCTCAGCGAAGAGTCGGGAAAGGGAGTCCACAGGACATGCCGCAGCACGTACAAGGGGTCATCGCACCGGGGAAGAACGAGCCGGTGCGCGTCGAGACGATCGTCATTCCGGACCCCGGCCCCGGTGAGGCCGTGGTCGAGGTCCAGGCGTGCGGTGTCTGCCACACCGACCTGCACTACAAGCAGGGCGGCATCAACGACGAGTTCCCCTTCCTCCTCGGCCACGAGGCCGCGGGCGTCGTGGAATCGGTCGGCGAGGGCGTCACGGAGGTCGCGCCGGGCGACTTCGTGATCCTCAACTGGCGCGCGGTGTGCGGCCAGTGCCGCGCCTGTCTGCGCGGACGCCCGTGGTACTGCTTCGACACGCACAACGCCCGGCAGAAGATGACCCTCCTCGACGGCACCGAGCTGTCCCCGGCCCTGGGCATCGGCGCCTTCGCCGAGAAGACCCTCGTCGCCGCCGGCCAGTGCACCAAGGTGGACCCCGCGGTCTCCCCGGCCGTCGCCGGACTCCTCGGCTGCGGCGTCATGGCCGGCATCGGCGCCGCCATCAACACCGGCCAGGTCGGCCGGGGCGACTCCGTCGCCGTCATCGGCTGCGGCGGCGTCGGCGACGCCGCGATCGCGGGCGCCCGGCTGGCCGGCGCGGCCCGGATCATCGCCGTCGACATCGACGACCGCAAGCTCGCGACCGCGAAGACGATGGGCGCCACCCACACCGTCAACTCCCGCTCCACCGACCCCGTCGAGGCCATCCGCGCACTCACCGGCGGCAACGGCGCCGACGTCGTCATCGAGGCGGTCGGCCACCCGGAGACGTACAAGCAGGCGTTCTACGCCCGCGACCTCGCCGGCACCGTCGTCCTCGTCGGCGTACCCACCCCCGAGATGCGGCTGGAACTCCCGCTGCTCGACGTCTTCGGCCGCGGCGGCTCCCTCAAGTCCTCCTGGTACGGGGACTGCCTGCCCTCCCGCGACTTCCCGATGCTGGTCGACCTCCACCAGCAGGGCCGGCTCGACCTCGAAGCGTTCGTCACCGAGACCATCGGCCTCGGCGACATCGAGCAGGCGTTCGGCCGGATGCACGACGGCGACGTGCTGCGCTCGGTGGTGGTCTTCTGATGACCGCCCGCATCGACCACCTCGTCACCTCCGGCACCTTCGCCCTCGACGGCGGCGAGTGGGACGTCGACAACAACGTCTGGATCGTCGGCGACGACACCGAGGCCGTCGTCATCGACGCCGCCCACGACGCCACCGCCATCCGGGACGCCCTCGGCGGCCGTACGCTGCGCGCGATCATCTGCACCCACGCGCACAACGACCACATCGACGCCGCCCCGGCCCTCGCCGACGCCACCGGCGCGCCGATCCTGCTCCACCCGGACGACCTGCCGCTGTGGCAGCGGACCCACCCGGACCGGGCACCCGACGGCGAGCTGACCGACGGCCAGGAGATCACCGTCGCGGGCACCACGCTCACCGTGCTGCACACTCCGGGACACGCCCCCGGCGCGGTCTGCCTCTACGCCCCCGCACTGGCCACCGTCTTCACCGGGGACACCCTCTTCCAGGGCGGCCCCGGCGCCACCGGCCGGTCCTTCTCGTCCTTCCCGGTGATCGTCGAGTCCATCAGGGAGCGGCTGCTCACCCTGGACCCGGCCACCGAGGTACGCACCGGGCACGGCGACTCCACCACCATCGGCGCGGAGGCCCCGCACCTGGACGAGTGGATCGCCCGCGGCCACTGACGGTTCTACCGATCCGGCCACGCGGAGAGCCGCAGCCCGCTCTCGAAGCGGCGCGGCTCTCCCGTGACCGGATCGGTGAACTCCAGGACGCGGGCCAGCAGTTGCAGCGGACGCGAGAAGTCACCGGGCGCCGGGTCCGGCGCGGTCACCGGGTAGACCGGGTCGTCGACCAGCGGCAGGCCCAGGCTGTTCATGTGCACCCGCAGCTGATGCGTGCGTCCCGTGGCGGGCAGCAGCCGGTAGCGGCCGAACCCGTCCCGGTGCTCCAGCAGCTCGATCCGGCTCTCGCTGTTCGGCTCGCCCGGCTCCTCGCGCGCCGCGAGCACCCCGCGCTCCTTCACGATGCGGCTGCGCACCGTACGCGGCAGCACCAGACCCGGATCGTACGGGGCCACCGCCTCGTACTCCTTGCGCACCAGCCGGTCCCGGAACAGCGTCTGGTACGCGCCGCGCTCCGCCGGCCGCACCACGAACAGCACCAGCCCGGCCGTCAGCCGGTCCAGCCGGTGCGCGGGCTGGAGCAGCGGCAGCCCCAGGTCGCGCCGGAGCCGGGCCACCGCCGTCTCGGTGATGTGCCGGCCCCGCGGCATCGTCGCCAGGAAGTGCGGCTTGTCCGCGACGACCAGATGCTCGTCCCGGTACACCACCCCGACCGGGAACGGCACCGGCTGCTCCGGCGCGAAGTCCCGGTGGAACCAGAGGTGGCGGCCCGCCGTGTACGGCTCGTCGCCGGAGACCGGGCCCGCCGTCGAGACGAACCGGCCCCCGGCGAGCAGCGCCTCCACCCGGTCGGCCCCGATCGCACCGGAGAACCGGTCCAGCAGATGGTCCCGGACCGTCGCCCACCGGCCGCCCGGATCGGCCGGCAGCCGCACCCGGACCGGGTCCACGCCGTCACGCTGGGGGAGCGGCGAGGGCGGCGGCTTCGCCCGGCCCCTCACCGCCGACCCCCGGTGGTCACCGGCACGCAGTTCGTCATCATGGTGCCGGGCATCCTTTCACGGCGCGCGGGACGGGCCCGGCTCAGCTCTCCGCCGGGAGCGTCACCTTCAGCGGGCCGCAGCCGATCCGCTCCGCCTCCGCCGCCGCGTAGGCCGGCAGCAGGTCGCGGGCGAACGTGAAGCGGCCGCGCTCGTGCGTGGCCCGCAGCTGCTCCAGGACGAACATCACCTGCCCGGTCTGGCAGATCGCCCGGTACACGGCCCGGTTGCCGCCGATCCGGCCGTAGCCGGTGCTGCCCTTGACGGGCGTGCCGGAGCGCAGCACGTCCCAGGAGTAGATCTCGGCCAGCACCGGGTCCACCACCGTCGTCAGCCGCACCGACGCCTCCCGGAAGCTGACCCCCGCCTCGCAGACCCGCGCCGGTCCGCCGGCACCGCCCGAGCGGGACTCCTTCAGCTCCTTGCGGTACGCCGCCGGCAGGGCCAGGCCCTTGATGCCGCAGAACGCGTCGGCGTCGGCGTCCTGCCACTTCACCGGCGCCGGCAGCTCGCGCGGCAGCCGGTAGGTGCCGGAGCAGCCGAATGCGTCGATGACCCCGTTGGCCACGTCGATCAGCGCATCGGTCAGCGCGCCCCGGTCCCGCAGGGTGTGCTCGGCGGAGACCTCGAAGTCGGCCCGGCCCATCCCGATGTCCACCACGGTGGGCCCGGTGAAGTCGTGGCGCCCCGTGCACTCCTGCGGCAGGGCGATCCAGGCGCGCGAGGACGACGTCATGCCGGGCAGCCCCTCACCCAGCCACACCATGCCCGAGGACAGGAAATCGCGCGGCCAGACCTGCGCGTCCGTGCCCCGCAACCCGTCCAGCCGGCGCACGTTCACCGTGACCTGGCGGCGGGCCCGTTCGCCCTCGTAGGAGGTGATGCGGCACTGCCCGTACATCCCGCCGTCGCCCATCGGGTCGGTGCGCAGCTCCTGCTCGTCCGTCACCGTCCCGCGGTCCCCGAACAGCGACTCCATGGAGCCGGAGCCCAGCGAGTCCCAGCACGGCGAGGACCCCGTCAGCGGCAGCGTGTCCGTGCGCCAGGCGACCGTGCCGGCGCCGAGCAGCGCCCCGGCCAGCGCGGCGGCGGTCACGGCCCGCGCGGTACGGCTGCGCAGCAGCCGGCGTACGAAGGGGGGCCGGGGCTCCTCGGGCAGCGGCGCCGGGGCCGTCACGGCCGTCTCCCCGGGCTGCGCCCCACTGGTCTCCTCGCTCACGCGTCCTCACCGCTTCCACAACCGATGCGCTTGCCCGCGGACTCGACGAAACGGTCGAAGACCCGCCGGTCGGAGGGGCGTCCCCGGTCCTGGAGACCGGCCTCCACATGCCCGTAGAACACCGTGGGCCGGCCGCCGCAGTCACGGCGCACCAGCCCCTCGGCAGCGCCCTCCGGGAGCACCCGGAAGAGGTCCGCCAGCCGGGTGCCGCTCGCCATCACGTACTGCGCGGACGGCTCGTCGGGCAGCCGCAGCGTCTTCCACACCACCGAGCAGGTCTGGAGCCGGTCGGTGACCGCGCCCACCTGCTGCTTGTAGCGCATCCCCTCGCCGTAGTCGAAGGTCATCCCCGGAATCCGGCACAGCGGTGTCCGGGCCGTCTCCTCGTCCTCGGCCACCGTCACCATCGGGGAATCGCTGCCCAGCGGCCGCGCGGGCGCGCAGCCGGCCTTCTTCATACCGGTGTTGGCGGCGTCGAGCAGCAGGCCGAGCACCTCGGTGCGGGTGCCGATCGTGAACGGCATGGCCACCTTGCCGAGATGGCCGTCGCCGGTGCCCTCGCTGCGGATCGTCACCACGGTCGGCTCGCCGTCGTCGTCGCAGGCCCGCGGCAGGACCAGCAGGCCCCGGTCGCCGGCGACCAGGCCGTCGAGCCCGTCCGGCAGCGGGGAGGCCGAACCGTGGAAGTACCGGGCCAGCCAGTCCCGGCGCTCCTTCACCCCGCGGGGCGCCGTCCCGTACTCCAGGGTCACCGCCTCCCGGAAGGACAGCGGCTCGTCGGAGTCGTCGTCGGCCACCTCGGAGGCGACCGAGACCGTACAAGTGCCCTGCGGGCGGGCGGCCGTGGGCGCGGCGGACTCGGTGGCACGCCGCTTCGAGCCGGACTTGTCGAGCGCCCCGTCCCCCAGGAACGACGCGCCGCTGTCCTGCTGCCACGCGCCCCAGCAGTAACTCTCCCTGAACGGGCCGCTGTCCGTCGCCCACAGCACGGTGCCGGTCGCCAGCACCGCCCCGGCCACCACCCCGGCGACAACCGCCGTTCGTCGCCTGCCGATGCCCATCACATTCCCCCTGGCGAATAGCGAAGATCGCACGAAACGACGATGCTACGACGTCATCGATTGCCGGAAGCAAAGGGGTCGCGCGTCAACTCGGCCCCCCGGTCCCGGTCGACGGACTCTGTACGGCGGCCCGTCAGCAGGACCGCCCGCCAGAACCGCATCTTCGCACCCGCGCCGCCCTGCACGACAGCGCCACCACCACCGCCCCCGTGACCGTTGCGAGTTCACAGCCGACGGCGGCTCGCGCGCTGCCCGAAGGCCCTTATCAAGCCGAGCCGCAAGCTCCACCGGACTCGAAAGAACAAACGGTCGGCACCCGTGATCACGATGGTGGGTAGTTCACAAGATCATCCCCTGAAAATACGCACACGCAATCGCACCCTCGGTTACGTCACGTGAGTGCGAGCGCGACTACGCCCCCTACGCGGACAGCGCAGGGAACACGACCACCGAGCCGTCCTTGTTGCGGGCAATCTCGATCGCCACGTCTGTCGTGCGGCTGTCGACCACGACGCCGTCCCCCAGCTTGCGAATCCGGTTTGCCGCGCGCATCAGGCGATCGACTTCACCGGCCGTGAGAAAGGGCCGCAGACCTTGCGGACCCGCCAGCTCCAGCGCCGACAAGCGTTCCAGGACACAGGCAATGCTCGACTCCAGTTCGTCGAGGCGCTGCTGGTCGCGCTTGAGCTCGCGGGTGAAATTCTCGAACACGTTGTCAGGGTTGTCCTGGGCATGCTCGACAGCCTGTAGGACGACGACCCGCCGCTTCAGCGCAATGGCCAGGGCGGCGAGTTCGAGGTGGGCGCGGAACATGCCGCCATGCTCGTCGACGCCGGGGAACGACTTGGCCAGCGTGCTGATGTCGACGCACTTGCCCTCGGGCAACTTGTCGAGTGCGTTCTGCCACCGGGCAAGGCGGCGGTCAGCGGCGCCCAGCGCCGTGTTGATGGCGTGCACTGCCGAGTCCAGTCCCAGGGAGACTCCGAGCTTGCCCTGGTCGAGCAGAATGGCGGTGGCCTTGTCGATGGCATCGCGGCAGCCGTCGAGTGCGCTGTGCTCGTCTTCGATCTTCTGGTCGTGCAGCTGCTCCAGCAGTTCTGTGATGTGTTCGACAGCCTGCTGGCGCTTGTGGTCGGCATGCGCGCTCACTCCCACCGCTACGGCCATGAGCACGAGCGGCGCGGCCACGGTGAGCGCAGCGCTGCCGGCGGCCGCGACGCCGGCTGTCGCACCGGCTCCGCCGACCGCGCCTGCTGCCGCCACTTTGCCGACTGGCACGAACGTCGCATTGGCGGCGATGTTCGTCGAGTTCATGAGTGCGCTGTGGATGCCACCGGCCGCCGCCTTCGACGCCATCGGGCGAACGATGCCTTGACTGAACTGGGCGGCGACCTTCGCCGGAACCACCATGCGATACAGGTTCTCGCCGGCGGCGGTCGCCCTGGCCGCCGTAAGGGAAGTTCGCGTCGATCGCGTGATGAACTGCGACAGGTGCTGCGCCAGGGGACTCGCGGCATCGAGCGGGATACCTCGGCTGCGGTCGAGCTTGTCGGGCAGCGGATGCACCTCGAGCGTGGCGATCGGCGCGGCGGCCAGAGCGGCCAGCACACCACGCAGTTCAGCCAGGCGCTCAGCCGTCATCGGCTCGTCTCCGGCCAATGTCGGCACCCGAGCGTCACCGGTCGCCAGCGTCCACACCGGAACGACGGCCTTGCGATGGTCAGTCATCGTCTCCCCCTTGTTTTCCCCTCACAGCCTACGGCTGACGTCCGACGAGAAAGGCTTGAACCTTGTGTACGCAGCTACTGGCTCTCCTGCGGTGGACTGACGATCCCACAGCGGAGGGACGACACCCCCGCCTGCAATGATCCGGCCGCAACCGGCGGCTCCTGGCGCGGGCCGACGAGACCCATGGGGCACGCGGAGATCGCACGCTGCGAAAGAATACGGACCACCGGCGGCCACACGGCAGCCTCAGCGTGGATCCACCAGCTGATGTTTCCGGGGTCGGATGCGCATGCAGTTATTGCTGGGATGCACTCGCGTGCCTACGGGGAAGGTTCCGGTCGCCCCGGCGGTAATGCGAACCGCAGGCGCATGGCCGTGCCGACGAGGCGGTATCCGGCGAGGCCGGGAGCGCTGAACGGGTTGGGGAGGGGCGTTATGCGTCGGTGGGTGCTGTCAAGGACGTGGGTGACGTAGACAATGGTGTAGGTCTCATCCGTGCGGAGGTGACTGGCTCGTTCGACTTCGGACTCGCCGAGTTCGAACTCGCCCCGGTCCCCGGTGGAGGCCTTCACTTCGAACAGGAGGGTGCGATCGCCGTCGTGGATCAGGAAGTCGTAGCCGAGGCTGTCGTCGCCCGCGCCGTCGGCGAGGACATGCCGGCGTAGCCCGGACTTCCAGGATTCTTCGCGAGGGACGCCGTATTGCCGCTCCAGCCAGGCGGCCACGGCCACCTCCCCGGCGAGTCCGACAGCTCTGTCCCTCTGAGGGTCCCGGGGGGCGGCCCGGTATCCCCCGCCGCGACCGGCGACCGCGGAGGTGGTCCGCTGCCCGGGGAGGGCGGGCGCCGACGGCGTCCCGGGCTGTGGGGAGGCGGAGAGCTGGCCGGGAGTAAGGTCGGCGGCGACTTGCCGGGCGAGGTCGTGCAGATGGTCGGGGCCGATTGGGAGGGCACGGCCGTTCAGGAGAATGGACGGGCCCGACGGCAGGGCGGGAAGCGGGGCGTTACCGACGGGAGGGCTCGGCGGCAGGGGCGCGGGGTCGTGCAGGCCGAGGTCCGACGCGCGGTCCGTGGCGGGCATGCCCGCGGGCCAGTGACCGTGGCTCTGGAGCCAGGCGATGAGCGTACGGGTGCCGATCGGCTCGAAGTCGAGCAGGCCTTCGGCGTCCATCGCCGCCGCGACCTCGGTGGCCGACGGCAGAGAGGGGGCTTCGCGGCCCTGTCGGTTCAACCAGGCTTCCATGCGGACACGCAGACGGGGAAGGCGCGCGTGGATGGTGTCAACGCAGTCCTCGTGGATCTCTGCCACCGGTCGCGGGTGGTGCTGCCAGGCCGGTGGCGGGGGCAGGTGCGTGACCGTCCATTCCTCGGCGTGGGCGTCGAGCAGGTCAACAGAGACGTCCCAGTATGCAACTCCCCACCGGGGGTCCGGCTCCAGACCGGGGAGCGAGCGCAGCCGGACGTACTCCGTGAGGGGGGTACCCGCCTTGTGCGTGGCCACGTAGGCGTCACGGACGCGGTCGGCCATGCGGGCCCGGTTCTGCTGCAACCAGGCCTGGAACTGCCGTTGGTGGATGTCCGCGTTGTCAATGGTCGGCAGACCCAGTGTTTCCCAAGAGCGGTTGGCCTCGGCCAGGCCTACTCCCAGTTCGGACAGCATCCGCTGCCAGTCGTTCTCCTCCACGAGCCCCAGCAAGTGGTCAGCGCGGTCGATATCGAGCCGGGCGATCAGCCAGTCGTGAAGTTCGCCGCGATCGTGCAGGGTCTCCTGTCCGCGCTGCAGTTCCTCGGCGAGGACGAGGTCGACGCAGGCTAGCAGGGGGACGAGTCGGGCGCTGCCGGAGCGGATCGAGGCGCGGTCGGCAAGCACCGCCTGCAGGCGTTGTTGCGGGATGGCGAGCACGGAGGCGATGTTCGCCTCGGTGACGTCCGTGACGGTTCGGTTCAGCCGGTTCAGTGCGATGAACGCCAGCTGTACCGCCGTGCTGAGGTACGGGGCGCCGATCAGGGTACTCAGGGCGGTCGCGGCGACCTCCAGCACATGCCAGTCGGAGTGCTGCCGCGCGCACACCACGACGAGGCGGGGTTCGTCCGGATCGTCGTGCAGGAGAGAGCGGTCATCGTCGGAGGCGTCGAGGGCGTGCCCGGCGATATGGGTGACCGCGGTCCGCGCCACGACGACGCCACAGGACCGAAGCCGTTGCCTGACGCGGCGCGCGGCCGGGACCGTGGCTCGGGAGGACCGCTCCTCGTCGAACTCGACCAGCGCGACCATGAGGGTCTCCAGCCAGGGCCCGGCCAGAGCGAAAAGCGGTACTTGGGGTGCGTCGGCGATCGGCAGCTGGTCGACTCGGACGTCCAGTTCCGCCTCGCTCGTCGGCCGGATCATGAAAGGGCACTGCGTCTCCAGGTGTTCGTGGACGCGCTGGCCCAGAGCCCTGTCGTCGACCGGCAGGACGGGCAGGGATGTCTGGTCGAGCAGCCTCCGCTGCTGGGTGCCGCGGAGGTCGGCCACGTAGACCGGCTCCGGCTCGGACTCGGCTGCCAGGACGTCCAGTGTCCCGGCTCGGCTCACAAGGAGTTCGGAGAGGGTCCCGGATCGCCACCCGCTGCCGAACCCGTCCGGAGGAAGGAGTTCCGCCCAGGCCTGTTCGTAGGCCCGCCGCAGCAGATGTCCGAGGTTTCCCTGCCGTAGCCGGGGCATACGGCGGAGCAGGGAGGGCAGGTGGCGGAGCCGGTCCGTGGCGGTCCCGGGATCGTCCCATCGGCGCACGCCGAGCACTCCCAGGCGTTTGAGCACCCGGTCCGACTGCCGTCTGCGCAGCGCGGCGGAGGCGACGGTGAGGAACGCGGGCGGCGCCTCCGCTGCGGCCCACCACCACGCCTGGTCGGCCGTGGTGAACGCGGGGGCGTCTTCATCGTCGCCCGTCTGGGGAATCCAGTGCGCTCGGCTCAGGAAGGCCGCCAGTGGGGTGGGCCACGGGGTGCCCTTCAGGTCCGAACCGCCCGCGAAGCGGAACTCGAGTGCCTCGGCGGCCCAGTTGTCCAGGCCGTAGACGATCAGTTCGGCGTAGAGTCGGCGGCTCTCCGCGTCGAACGCGACGTACTCCCGCTGGCCGGGGAGCATGGCCACCTTCCTGCGGGTCGGGCGGTACTCAACGGTGTGGAAGAGATCGCCGCGGCGCTTGGGCCAGCGCTGGGCCGTCGACTGCCATTGGGCTTGCTCGTCCGGGCTCAGGTTCACGGCCCACAGCCCGGGAAAGGCGGAGGGATAGTTGAGATACTGACCCTTCACCCCATGGAACACTGGCACGTAGGTCGGTAGCAGGCCGTGGCGAACGCCCTGCTGTTCGAGAAAGCGGCGCAGGGTCTGTGCGTCGGTGCGGGTGCCGACACAGATGTCCCGGGCGGGGCGGACAACCCGGTCGGCGGTGGCGACCAGGTCACGGGAGACAGCTTCGGTGCGGTCGAGGAAGCGGGCCAGTGTCCCGTCAATCCCGCCGTGCCCGCCCGACCAGCCCTCTCCGAACATGGCCTCCGTTGCGGGCACCCAGCCTTTGCGCCCCGGCACCAACAGGCCCTTGATCACGGGCCGCTTGCCGTGCCGGTCCGGGGACGACGCCCACAGGTCGCACGCGAACAGGAGGTGCTCGCACAGGGCCTCGTCGTCCTCACGGACCTTCCGCATGGCATCGCCCAGCACCTCCAGGAGGGCTTGCGGACTGTAGTCGCGCACCAGCCCCTGTTCTTCCAGCCAGGTACGGCCCCATGAGCGCCGACTGGTTCGCCTTCCCGTCCAGGCGATCTCACTATGGACGAAGGAGATGCTCTTCACGAGGCCGGGCGGCAGGGCCGGCAGTGAGGCCGACGGGCCTTCCGCACGGCGGAAGAACAAACCGGGATCGCCGGCCGAAGCCCGCTTCCCGCCGACCGTGAGGATGATCTTCCTCCCTCTCAGTTCCTTGCCATCGCGGGCGAAGCAGACCGAGAGGTCGTGGTAGTAGTCCGCCCACCTGCCCGCGTCGAACTCCTTCTCGGAGAGGTCCGAGGCGACGCTCTCCGCCCAGCCGGCGAGCACAGAGGACTGTGGGAGGAGGCCCAGGCCACGGGCCTCACCCAGGGCAACCAGCCGCTCGGCGCGCAGAGGATGGAGCCGCGGGTCGATCACCTGCTGAGCCCCGGCTGCAGCAACGGCCTGCGGTGTGAACACGCGGGCCCGATCGGGGCCGTGCCACAAATAGCCGTGCCTGTACGAGGTTCGGGCACCCGCAGGGTGCAGTACCGGCATGAACGGCACGTCGTTGAAATCAAGGTCCAGTGCCTTGAAGGCCAGCTCCAGGCGCCGCATCTGATCGTGCTCCCAGCACATCAGGTCGACCAGGGCACCCGCGGACATCGTGACGCGTCCCTCGTCGACCAGCAGGGCCGCCTGCGCGCAGGCGGCCGCCACGGTGTCGAGCAGCAGGTCGTTCCACTGTGTGGCCTCCGCCATGGTGCGCCGGCTCACGTCCGTGTGGAACGGAGCATTGAGGAATCCGCGGACCGGACAGGTCGCCTGTGAGCCCATGGGCAGGAACGTGTACAGCCTGCCGCGCTCCAGCGGCTCGCCCACGGGTACCGCCACACTGACCACGGCCGAGTCGCCCAGGGACTGCCAGTCATCCGTCAGCGGTCCTGATTCGACGCCGGCAGCGATCGCCTCATGCGCGCGCTCACGGTCCACCGCGGCCATCACCGTGATCAGGCGGGTGCGACGGCGCAATGTGATCTGCTGGATCTTCAGGCCGCGCGAGGTGAAGAGCGGCTCCACCTTGCGCGTGTAGACGCGTGGACGCCCCCGGCCGCCCACGCGATGCGTCACGGAAACCCTGCCCAGACGCTCCAGGAACAGTTCGAACGGCGCCCCGTCGTCGGTCAGTTCGTCCAGCTGGCGTACCGCTTCCCGCTTCGCGTCGGCGTTCCGCAGCGGGAGCCTGACCACAGTCACCAGCCCGCGTCGGCGGAAGGGCACCACCGCGGCCGGGACGTCGTCCACCGGCACCGGGACCTTCAACGACGACAGGTTCGCCCGCAGTTGGCCGGCTGCCTCCGGGTCGCCGAGCGAGACCTGGTCCGCCAGCCAGTCGAAGTCCTCGTTGCGGGCGAAGCGGAAGCAGAACCCGTCGAAGGTTTTGGACGTGGCTCGCACAACGCTGTACAGCTCCGGGGCCGCGCTGAGTTGCAGGACGCTCTTGAAGCCGACGCCCTTGTGGCCGATGCCCTCGTCTGGACGCTTGCTCGACAGACCGATGCTGCAGAGCGCCTCGAAGTTCTTGTACCCAAGGGGCCGGCCACCATTTGCCACGTACAGGACGCCGTGTTCGCCCTCGTCCTCGTCAAGCACGATCTCGACACGGCCGACGCCGTCCCGGGCGGGGTGCGCGTCATGTGCGTTCTGGAGCAATTCCACAAGCACGCGCCCCTTGTACTCGGGGGAGAGCATCCGTTCGGTGATCTCTTTGATCTCGAGGGCGGCACGCCGTCCGCGCTTGAGGTCGGCGAGGCACCCCTCGGCCTCCATCACCGCCGTCGCAACGACCTGCTTCCGCCTGGCCGAGCCGCCGGCGCCCGTGGACCGCCTCGCCCGCCCCTGCCCGTCGGTCACTGTTTCCCCCCGAAGCCCCCTGAACGCACTGATGCCGACGATAGAGGTAACCACTGACATTCAGACGCACAACCCGGAACATGCCGGTCAGCGAGGACTCCTCGTCCTCACGGAATGGTACGAATGCCCTCGAAGCCCCCGTCTCCTACCCGATCAGCGAAGGCACCGGAGGGGGCGACTGGTGCCAGGCCATTCAGTGAGCCTTTTCCAACCTCCCTCCCGGTCGCGATGTGTGCGGGGATGGACCCGATGTGTTTTCGGCAGAGCCGGCGGGAGATCTTCGTGGGTGAACGGTGTTCGAACCTGGCGTCCCTTGGAACGAGGTATGACGGTCTCAGCCAAGTACGTGGGACCTCATGTCCAACTGACAGAGAGGCCGCACCATCCATTCCCCGGCGGCGGGTGGCCCATCGAAGTCAGGACTGATTACGCTCCCGGAGAGGACATGCACAACCTCGCCTTGGGGCTGCGCGGCTTCCTGGAGGTGGATCCGCTGGGATGATCCGAGGTGACTGACCGCTCGCTCCACCACGTACGGCCATGCCCGCCAAAGCCCCCGGGGCGCGGCCGGGTTGCGAAGGGGTTACCTTCTCGGGCATGGATCATCAGGGCGAGTTTCGTCGGGCAGTCCTCCTTTCCGTCGATTGTGGGGCGCTGCCGAGAGTCGACGGCTTCGACCTGCCGGCGGACGGGACACTGCTCTTCTTCGTGACCGCGGCGCGGGCCCATTCCCGCCGCCCTCGCCGCCGACGGCATCAAGTGCTGGGCCGACAAGGCGTATCAGGGCGCTGCCCCTGTGATCCGTGTCCCGATCCGGGACAAGCACCTGCGCGGCCGGCGCTGACCGTCGCAACCGCGAGCACGCCAAGATCCGCAGCCTCGGCGAACGCGCCATGGCCGTCCTCAAGTCCTGGCGGCCCCTGCGGAAGCTCGGCTGCGGCACCACCCGGATCACAGCCGTCGTCCGTGCCGTCCTCGCCCTCGAACTCTCCACCTGATCAAGAGGGAAAAGGTTCACTGACTCGTGACTGCTGCCTGCCGCACGGACGCGTCGCACAGACCCTGCTCATACCGGCATCGTCTTCGTGGCGAACCTCAGAGCCATCCGACGGTTCCTGCGCAATCAGAACATCCAGCCCCGCGAAGCCGGCACGCAGAGCGCCGTAACCCGACCCGGTGAGCCCTCCGACCCCACATGCCTACGCGACGGCTACCAGCCGTCGCGTAGGCATGTCCTGTTTCCGCAGGTGAGGGGCGCAGGACCTGGACCGCCACCGCCTCACCCCCTCATCGGGCCGATCGAGAGGCTCGAGGCCCCAGAAAACGACGAAATACCGGTGAGTCACATGACTCGACCGGTAATTCGTGAACGCTTCGGGACGATCTCGTGAACGTCCCGATGGTGTCCGAGGGGGGACTTGAACCCCCACGCCCGATAAAGGGCACTAGCACCTCAAGCTAGCGCGTCTGCCATTCCGCCACCCGGACAAGGTGTCTGTCTCGCGGGCCGTGCCCGTTCCGACGTGGGAAACCATAGCAAACATTGGAGGGTGCTCGATCACGCCCGGTCCTGTGTGAAGGCCCCATGACGAGGCGCGTCCGGCCTTGGGTGCGGGGGCCGGGCGCGGGAGGATGAAGGGGAGCACCGCGGCGACAGTGGAAGGAACCAGCGTGAGCGAGACCGATGCGGCCCTGAGCGGCCTGGGCGAGACTGCCGAGACCGAGGTGGTGGACCTCTGTCGTGACCTGATCCGGATCGACACCAGCAACTACGGCGACCACTCCGGGCCCGGCGAGCGGGCGGCCGCCGAGTACGTGGCCGAGAAGCTCGCGGAGGTCGGGCTGGAGCCGAAGATCTTCGAGTCCCACAAGGGCCGGGCCTCCACCGTGGCGCGGATCGAGGGCGAGGACCCGTCCCGGCCGGCCCTGCTGATCCACGGCCACACCGACGTCGTACCGGCCAACGCCCACGACTGGACCCACCACCCGTTCTCCGGCGAGATCGCGGACGGCTGCGTATGGGGCCGGGGCGCGGTGGACATGAAGGACATGGACGCGATGACGCTCGCGGTGGTGCGCGACCGGATGCGCAGCGGGCGCAAGCCCCCGCGCGACATCGTGCTGGCGTTCCTCGCGGACGAGGAGGCCGGCGGCACCTACGGGGCCCGCTACCTGGTGGACGAGCACCCGGACCTGTTCGAGGGCGTCAACGAGGCCATCGGCGAGGTCGGCGGCTTCTCGTTCACCGTCAACGAGAACCTGCGGCTCTACCTCGTCGAGACCGCGCAGAAGGGCATGCACTGGATGCGCCTGACCGTGGACGGCACGGCGGGCCACGGCTCCATGACCAACGACGACAACGCGATCACCGAGCTGTGCGAGGCGGTCGGGCGGCTGGGCCGGCACACCTGGCCGGTGCGGGTGACCAAGACCGTGCGCTCCTTCCTGGACGAGCTGTCGGACGCGCTCGGCACCCCGCTGGACCCGGAGGACATGGACGCCACCCTGGCCAAACTGGGCGGCATCGCCAAGATGGTCGGCGCCACCCTGCGCAACTCCGCCGCCCCCACCATGCTGGGCGCCGGATACAAGGTCAACGTGATCCCCGGACAGGCCACCGCCCACGTCGACGGGCGGTTCCTGCCGGGGTACGAGCAGGAGTTCCTGGCCGACCTCGACCGCATCCTGGGCCCGCGCGTGCGGCGCGAGGACGTGCACGGGGACAAGGCGCTGGAGACCGACTTCGACGGGGCGCTCGTGGACGCGATGCAGACGGCCCTCAAGGCCGAGGACCCGATCGCCCGCGCCGTCCCCTACATGCTCTCCGGCGGTACGGATGCCAAGTCCTTCGACGACCTGGGCATCCGCTGCTTCGGCTTCGCCCCGTTGCAGCTGCCGCCCGAGCTGGACTTCGCGGGCATGTTCCACGGCGTGGACGAGCGGGTGCCGGTCGAGGGCCTGAAGTTCGGCGCCCGCGTCCTGGACCGCTTCATCGACCACAGCTGATCCGTGCCGGCGCCCTGGCCCGCCGGTCCACGCCGATACGCGACGGCGTAATTCGCCAGGGTGTACGCCTCTAACCGGAACGGGTGAATGGGGCGTTTTACTCGTAGCCCCGTTCACCCCCTCCTCGTTACAGGTGATGCGGTCCGCGGCTGGGACCGTGTTTGCCAACTAGGAGGAATCATGATCAAGAAGATCGTCGCCGCGGCGGCTGCCACCGGTGGTCTGGTGCTCGCCGGCGCCGGCATGGCCGTCGCCGACTCGGGTGCGCAGGGTGCCGCCATCGGCAGCCCCGGCGTCATCTCGGGCAACGTCATCCAGGTTCCCGTCCACGTTCCGGTGAACGTGTGCGGCAACACGATCAACGTGATCGGGCTGCTGAACCCGGCCTTCGGCAACGTCTGCATCAACGACTGACGTTGCGCGTCAACCCGTAAGGGTTTGAGCCCGCTCGGCCCCGGAGCGCACTCCATGCGTTCCGGGGCTGCGGGGTCCTTTGCCTCCGCACGGTAGTCCGGGGGTACTCCGGAAGGTAGAAGGCAGGAAACACCTATGCGACAGGTCACGCGTAAAGGCCTGATCACCATGGCGGCCGCGGGCGGCGTTCTCGCCCTCAGCGGCGGCTACGCGCACGCCGACGCGGGAGCGTCCGGCGCCGCGACGAATTCCCCGGGGGTGCTTTCAGGGAATTCGGTGCAGATTCCGGTCAACGTGCCGGTCAACGTCTGCGGAAACTCCGTGGACGTCGTGGGGCTGCTGAACCCAACTTTCGGCAACGCCTGCGCGAACACGTCGAACGGCGCCACCGCCGGTGGCCACGGCGCCGCGTCGAACACGTCCGGCAGCCACGCCGGCACCCCGGCCTCCGGCGGACACCACCAGGGGGCGGGCACCGGCAAGCACCGGGCCGACGGCAACGGCGGCGGCGCGACCGCCGAGGGATACGCCCAGGGGTCGCCCGGTGTGCTTTCGGGCAACCTGATCCAGGCGCCTCTCGACATCCCCGTGAACGCCTGCGGCAACAGCGTCGACGTCATCGCGCTGCTCAACCCCGCGTTCGGCAACTCGTGCGAGAACGACAGCACGCCGCCGGTGGACGTTCCGGAGCCCCCGGTCGAGCACGTCACCCCGCCGACCCCGGAGCCGCACCATCCGGAGGTCCCGAACGTGCCGGAGCCGCAGACCGTGCCGGAGGCGCCGCAGCTCGCCCACACCGGAGCGGGCGGGCTCGACCTGCTCATTCCGGCCAGCGCGGGCCTGCTGCTCGCCGGAGCGGGCACGGTGCTCTACCGCCGGGCCAAGGCCGCCGCCTGACGGCAGCCCTCCAGGGGGTGGGTACGACGAAGGGAACGGGCCCCGCACACGGCGGGGCCCGTTTCGTATGCGCGGTCGGGTTACGGCCGGCTGGTCCGGCTCACCACGTGGCCCGCAGCTGACGGATGATCCGGCGGCGCAGCCGCACGCGGCGGCTCCCGTCCCGGCGCAGCGTCAGGCGGTCCAGCTCCCAGTGCCCGTACTCGGCATGGTCGGTCAACAGGCGGGCCGTGTCCTTCCGGGACACCCCGCGTGGTACGTACACATCGACAAATTCGTATTCCGGCATCGAATCCATTGTGCGGGCAGGGGCCCGGTACGGATAGCGTCTGCCCCATGTCTGATGCTGCGCAGCCCACCGCTGCCGAGGTACGCGCCGCCGCCAACGCGGTCAAAGCCGCGATCGACCACCACCTCGCGGCGGTCGAACGCCGGTCGGGGGACGATGATCCCGCCGTCTACGACGCGTTCAACGCATTGGCCGCCGCGGCCGAGGCCTACGACGAACTCCTCTACGACCGCTACGACGAGGTCACACCCTTCGAGATTCCGGGGGAGCAGGACGCGCTCCCGCCCTACAACGGACCCGACGAGCCGCACGCGATCAGCGTGCTGATCCGCCGCGACTACGCCGTGGTGGAGCCCCAGCGGCTGCTGGCCCAGGCCCAGCGTCTGGCCGACGCGGACCCGGACATCCGGGACGGCGAGGGCGCCGAGGCGGTGGGCGGCAGCGTCCACGCGGCGCTCGGCGTGCTCTTCGGCGAGTACGAGGCGGACGAGATCGCCTCCCGGCACACCGAGTTCGGCCTGGAGGAGGGCGACGCCACGCTCTGGGTCGCGGCGGCGGACGAGCTGTCCGAGCCGGGGGAGTGGCTGGCCGCCCCGTTCGACGACGCGGACCCGGAGCTGGTGGTCTGCCGCTTCGACGTCAGCGCCGTCTTCGACGACGACGAGTTCGACGACGAACCGGAGGGGCCGGAGGGCCCCGCGCTCGGCATCGGCTGACCCGCCCCGCCCGCATCCGGCCGGAGGGCCCTGCGGACGCCCCGTGCGCCCGCAGGGCCCTCCCGTGCGTCCGCTACGGCGCCTGCGGGGCTTCCAGGAGCGTCCGCAGACGTGTGGTGCGCTCCTGGGCGGGCACCTCGGCGACCGCGCGCGGCAGGGCCTGGTCCACGCCGTGCACCACGGACAGATGCCGCTCGCCCCGGCCGAACGCCGTGTACACCCACGGCCGGCTCAGCCCGCGCGCCGCGTCGCCCGGCAGCACCACGACCGCGGCGGGCCACCGCATCCCGGCCGCCTGATGGGCGCTGAGCGCCCACGCGTGGCGCACGGACCCGGCGACCCGCTCCTGCGGTACGACGACCGGGGTGCCCGCGCAGTCCAGGTGCAGGCCCTCCGCGTCGGCCGAGACGACCACGCCGGGCACCGTCCGCCCCGGCGCCGGGACGTGGGCGACCCGGTCGCCCGGATCGAATCCGCCGAAGCGGCCCGGACCGGGGTTGAGCCGCTGCTTCAGCGCCTCGTTCAGCGCGCGGGTGCCGGCCGCCCCGCCGTGGCCGACCGTGATCACCTGGGTGTCGCCGGACGGCACCCCGAGGGCGCGCGGCACCGAGTCCGCGACGAGCTGGACCGTACGGTGCACCGCCTCGCCCGCGTCCCGCACGGGCACGATGACGACCTCCTTGCCGGGCGCCGCCACCTGGTTCAGCTCACCGATGCCGATGCCCGACACCAGCTCGCCGATCGGGCCCGCGTCCGGGGTGCGCGAGACGACGCGGGGGAAGGCGCGGGCGGCCAGCACATCGGCGAACACCTGCCCGGCGCCCGCCGAGCCCAGCACGCCGGGGTCGCCGCTGAGCACCAGGCGGGTGCCGTCCGCCAGGGACTCCACCAGCATCGCGCCGGTCTCCACGTCCAGTTGGGGCGCGTCCAGCACGACGAGGAGGTCGAGGGCGAGCGCTCCCTCCTCGTCCCGGCCCGGCCCCTCGGCGCCGGACAGCAGCCCGGCGAGCGTGACGGCCGACTCCGGGGCGCCGGTGTCGCGGGCCAGCCGCCGCCGGCCGTCCTCGCTGTGCGTGGCGCCCAGGGCGCGCAGGCCGAGGCCGCGCGCGGCGGCGATCAGCGCGGCGGGCTCGGCGCGGGCCGTCTCGCCGCCGGTGTGCGCGACGAGGCGGTGGGCGGCGGCCGTACGGATCAGCTCGGCGGCCGAGGGGGAGGGGGCGGCGTCGGCAGCCCGCGCCCAGTCCGCCTCCGGTGCGGTCGCGGGGTCCGTCGCCGCGCCGCCGCCGTTGGCCAGCCGGGCCAGTCCGTCGGCCAGGCTCTCCTCCGCCAGGGCGTACCGGTCGAGCCCGAGGAGCACCTGTACGGAACCGGCCGCCTCCTCGGCGGGTTCCTCGGCGCCCCCGTCCTCCCGGCCGTCCTCCGTCGCGTCCGCGGGCTCGTCCTCCTGTCCGTCCTGGAAGACCAGCACGACGCCCTCCGCGACGGCGTGCCGTACGGCCTCGGCGGGGTCGCTCACGCCGCGTGCGCCCAGGGCGTCGCGCACCTGGTCGGCGTCCTGCGCGGTGTGGCCCCGCAGCGCGGCCCGCTCCAGCAGCCAGCCGGTCAGCGCGGCGGTGCGCCGCTCGTCGTCCGGGCCGCAGGCCGCGCCGAGCAGCGCGCGGGCGAAGGCGTCGGCCTGCTCGGGCGCGACGCCGGGCAGGGCCAGCAGCTGCCAGGGGTCCTCGCGCAGCAGCTCGGCGGCCCGCTCACCGAGCCGCTCGGCGGCGGGCCGGGCCAGGGCCTCCGGGGCCCCGCCCGCGGCGAGCACGGCCGCCACGGCGGTGACGGTCTCCGCCGGTGCCGCGCGGGGCGCGGGGGCGGGCTCGGGCGCCCGTTCCCGTACCGGCGCGGGCCGGCGGGCGGGGGCGGGGGCGGCGGAGTCGAAGAAGTCCGTCGCGGGCTTGCCGCCGCTCTCCACGGCCCGGACGGCCGCCAGCAGATCGGCCGCAGCGCCGCTCAGCTTGCCCCCGGCCTCGATGGGCCCGTCCTTGGCGGCCTTGCGCTCTTCGATCCGCTCCCGCAGGGCCCGCTGCGCGGCGAGTTCGGCCTCGGCCTCGGACAGCGCGGGGGCGTCCTCGGCGCCGGCCTCCCCACCCGCGTCGCCGGTCTCCGCCCCGCCCCCGTCCGCGTCGTCGGGCGCCTCCGGGGTCGGGGTGGCCGGGGCGTCGGCGGGGGTGTCGTCGCCTGCGGGTCGCGCGGTCACAGCGTGCTCCAGTCCTGGTCGGGATAGCGGTGCACGGGCGCCGACACGTCGTCGAGCGCCTGGCAGATCTCGTCAGGAAGACTAAGCGTCTCCACTGACAACGCCTCCGTCAGCTGCTTCGCGTTGCGCGCGCCGACGATCGGCGCCGTCACGCCCGGCCGGTCCCTGACCCACGCCAGGGCGACCTGGACGGGCGTCGTGGCCAGCCCCTCGGCCGCCGTGGCGACGGCGTCCACGATGCGGCTCGCCGCGTCGTCCAGATAGGGCTCGACGAAGGGGGCCAGCAGCTCCGACGCGCCGCGCGAGCCGGACGGCGTACCGGTGCGGTACTTGCCGGTGAGCACGCCCCGGCCCAGCGGCGACGCGGGCAGCAGCCCGATGCCGAGGTCGAGCGCGGCGGGCAGCACCTCGCGCTCCACGCCGCGCTGGAGCAGCGAGTACTCCATCTGCGTCGCGGCCAGCCGGGTCCGGGTGCCGGGCGCCGCCAGCTGCCAGGTCGCCGCCTTGGCGAGCTGCCAGCCGCAGAAGCCGGACACCCCGGCGTAGCGGGCGCGCCCGGAGGACACGGCGAGGTCCAGGGCCTGGAGGGTCTCCTCCAGCGGGGTCGCCGGGTCGAAGGCGTGCAGCTGCCACAGGTCCACGTAGTCCGTGCCGAGCCGGTCCAGCGAGGCGTCCAGGGCCGCCAGCAGATGCCCGCGCGAGCCGTCCACCCTGCGGTACGGGTCGGCGACGCTGCCCGCCTTGGTCGCGACGACCAGATCGCGCCTGGGCACCAGGCCGTCCATGAGCCGCCCGAGCAGGTACTCCGCCTCGCCGCCGCCGTACACGTCGGCCGTGTCGACCAGGGTGCCGCCCGCCTCCCAGAACGCCTTCAGCTGCTCGGCAGCGTCGTGCTCGTCGGTGTCCCGGCCCCAGGTGAGGGTGCCGAGCCCGATCCGGGACACTCGTAGGCCGGTGCGGCCGAGATGCCTCTGCTCCATGGGCGCTGAGATTACTGGCCGCGGCCGCGGGCGTCGCAGGGCTGTGGACGACCGGCGCGGTGGCGGACCGCTGACGGATCGTCCCACCGCGCGCTAGAGTCCGGAACTCAGGGACGTTACTGATCGGTAAGGGGTTCGGCTATGCGGCTCGGCATCAATCTCGGCTACTGGGGCGCGGGAATGGACGGCGACAACCTCGCCGTCGCGCAGGAGGCCGACCGGCTCGGCTACGACGTCTGCTGGGCGGCCGAGGCGTACGGCTCCGACGCGCCGACCGTACTGGCCTGGGTGGCCGCGCAGACGGAGTCGATCGACGTCGGCTCCGCCATCCTCCAGATCCCGGCGCGCCAGCCCGCGATGGCGGCCATGACCGCGGCCACGCTCGACTCCCTGTCCGGCGGCCGGTTCCGCCTCGGCCTCGGCGTGTCGGGACCGCAGGTCTCGGAGGGCTGGTACGGCGTCCGGTTCGACAAGCCGCTGGCCCGCACCCGCGAGTACGTCGAGATCGTCCGCCGGGCGATGACCCGCGAGCGGCTGTCGTACGAGGGGGAGCACTGGACGCTCCCGCTGCCGGACGGTCCGGGCAAGCCGCTCAAGCTGACCGTGCACCCGCAGCGCGAGCACATCCCGCTCTACATCGCCGCGATCGGCCCGAAGAACCTGGAGCAGACGGGTGAGATCGCCGACGGCGCGCTGCTGATCTTCCCGTCCGCCGAGCACCTGGAGGAGACCGCCGTCCGCCAACTGCGGGCCGGCCGGGAGAAGGCCGGGAAGACGATGGAGGGCTTCGACGTCTGCCCGACCGTGCCGCTCGCCGTCGGCGACGACATCCACGGCCTGGCGGACATGTTCCGCCCCTACACCGCGCTCTACGTCGGCGGGATGGGCAGCGCCAAGCAGAACTTCTACAACCGGCTCGCCCAGCGCATGGGGTACGAGAAGGAGGCCGCCGAGATCCAGGAGAAGTACCTCTCCGGCGACAAGAGCGGCGCCGCGGCGGCCGTCCCGCACCAGCTGATCGACCAGACGACGCTGCTCGGCTCGGTGGACCGGATCGCCGAGCGCATGCAGGCGTACGCGGAGGTGGGGGTCACGACGCTGACCCTGGCCCCGGCCGGCTTCACCCTGGACGAGCGGATCGCCGCGCTGCGGGCGGGCACGGACGCCCTGGAGCGCGCCGGGCTCGCGTAACCCCGCCGGGGCCGCGTACACCGCGCGGGAGCGGCGTACCACGCACCACGGCCGTGGTGGGGGCTCGGGGGCTCCCCGCCACGGCCGTCACCGGGAACAACGCGGCCGGAGCGGCCGGGTTACGGGTCCGGGCAAAAACGGTTCGCCGCCTTTCGCGCGGCCCCGGCGACGGCCTCCGCGCCCCCCGTTCGGCCCAGTCGCCGCACCCTCCTGTTGCCCGCTCCCGCCGTCCGCATTTGACTGGCGCTCGGCGAAGCCGGCACGGAGGTGGCAGTGATGCTCTCGGCAAAGAACCTGTTCCAGGAGATCCTCGACAACGACGAATCGTTCCGTCTGTTCTGCTCCATCGCCGCCAGCGGCGAGTCCCAGGGCGGCTGGGAGAACGGCAGGATCGCGGCCCTCGTCCCGGCGAGCCAGCGCGAACTGGCCCCCAGGATCGCCCGGCACGGCGCCGACGAGGACAAGCACGGCAGGATCTTCAACGCGCTGCTCAAGAAGCGCGGCCTCACCCCCGGCCCCGTCCCGCCGGACACCGACTACACGATGCTCCTCGAACGGCACGGCATCGGACTCGCGCACGAGAAGCTGGGCCGCGACGAGCCGCTGACCGAGGGCGACATCATCACCTACCTGGCCCACAGCCGGGTGACCGAGCAGCGCGCCTCCGAACAGATGCGGCTGCTGAACAAGCACTTCGCCGACCACCCCGAATTGGGCCGCGCGGTGCGGATGATCTCGAACGACGAGGACAACCACCTCGCCTACTGCCACGAGGAACTGCTGCGCTTCGCCCGCGCCGGCCACGGCCGGACGATCCAGCGCGTCCTGCGCGAGTGCGCCCTCGCCGAGATCCGCGTCTACCGCGACGTCAGCCTCGCCGTCATGGACCACATGGGCCGGGTGCTCGGCTGGTCGCGGGCGAAGGCCGGGCTGCTCGCCGCGGGCATCCACGCCATGTACGCGTACGAGCGCCTCGGCGGCTGGCGGCGCATGGTCGACCTCGCCTCGCCCGCCCGGCGCGACGCCCTGGGCGGCCCCGCGACCCCGGCCCCCGAGTACGCCTGACCCGGCCCCGGCGGGGGCTCAGAGCCAGCCGCGCCGCTTGAACTGGCGGTACAGGCCCAGGACCGCCCCCGCCATCAGCAGCAGCACCAGCGGGTAGGACCCCACCCAGCGCAGCTCCGGCATGTGCTCGAAGTTCATGCCGTAGATCCCGGCGACCATCGTCGGCACCGCGGCCATCGCCGCCCAGGCGGAGATCTTGCGCATGTCGTCGTTCTGCCGCACCCCCATCTGCGCGAGATGCGCGGACAGGATGTCCGACAGCAGCCGGTCGAGCCCCTCCACCTGCTCGTTGGCGCGGGTCAGATGGTCCTGGACGTCCCGGAAGAACGGCTGCGCGTGCTCCTGCACGAACGGCACCCCGGCGCCCGCCAGCCGGGCCAGCGGCGCGGCCAGCGGGACCGTCGCCCGGCGGAACTCCAGCACCTGGCGCTTGAAGGTGTAGATGCGGGCGGCGGTGTTCTTGGAGTCGTCCGTACCGCTCGGCGCGAAGACCTGGGTCTCCAGCTCCTCCAGGTCGACCTGGAGCTCGCCCGCCACGTCTATGTAGTGGTCCACGATGGCGTCGCTGACCGCGTACAGCACCGCGGTCGGCCCGTGCCGCAGCACCTCGGGCTCCGCCTCCAGCCGGCGGCGTACGGCGGCCAGCGGCGCCCCCTCGCCGTGCCGCACCGTCACCACGAACGAGTCGCCCAGGAACACCATCAGCTCGTGCGCGGTGACGGAGTCGCTGTCGTGGTCGTACAGCACCGGCTTGATCACCGCGAACAACGAGTCGTCGTACACCTCCAGCTTGGGCCGCTGGTGTGCGGACAGGGCGTCCTCCACGGCCAGCGGATGCAGCCCGAACTCGTGGCTGACGAGATCGAACTCCTTCTCCGTCGGCTCGTACAGCCCGATCCACAGGAACGCGTCCCCCGAGGCCCGCGCCTCGGCCAGGGCATCGGAGAAGTCGGCGGGGCCGTCGGTGCGGCGTCCGTCGCGGTAGATGGCACAGTCGACAATCACGGCGCGCATTGTTCCCTGCCCACGCCCCGCCATGCACGTCCGTCGGGGGTGTCGCGCGCCCGCCGCCCGGCCGGAACGGGACCGTACGCTGGAACGCATGCCCACCCTGATCCTCGTACGCCACGGACGCTCGACCGCCAACACGGACGGAGTGCTCGCCGGCCGCACCCCCGGCATCGCCCTCGACGAGCGCGGTCGCGCGCAGGCCGCCGCCCTCCCCGGACGGCTGGCCGCGCTCCCGCTGGCCGCCGTCGTCAGCAGCCCCCTGCAACGCTGCCGGGAGACCCTGGAACCCCTGCTGGCCGCCCGCCCGGACCTGCCGCGCCACGTCGAGGAGCGGATCAGCGAGTGCGACTACGGCGACTGGTCCGGCCGCAAACTCGCCGAACTCACCGACGACCCGCTGATGACCGTCGTCCAGCAGCACCCCTCCGCTGCCACGTTCCCCGGCGGCGAATCGATGCGCGCCATGCAGGCCCGCGCCGTCGAAGCGGTACGGGAGTGGAACGCGCGCTTCGAGGCGGAGCACGGCGAGAACGCCCTGTACGTCATGTGCTCGCACGGCGACATCATCAAGTCCCTCGTCGCCGACGCGCTCGGCCTGCACCTGGACCTCTTCCAGCGCGTCCACGCCGACCCCTGCTCGGTCACCGCGATCCGCTACACCCGGCTGCGCCCCTATCTGCTGCGCCTCGGCGACACGGGCGACCTCGCCGGACTCGCACCCCGCGAACCGGACGCCGGCGCCGGGCAGGACGCGGCGGTCGGGGGCGGCGCAGGGGCGCCGTGATCGCCGCGCACAGTAGGGTGGACGCGCCGTAGAACGCTTTCGAAGGCTCCGGCCCACCCCCCATCCGCCATCGACTCTCAAGGGAGACAGGACGTGTCCCGTCAGGTGTTCCTCTACGACCCCCCGGACCGTTTCGTGGCCGGCACGGTCGGGCTGCCTGGACGCCGTACGTTCTTCCTGCAGGCTTCCTCGGGCGGACGTGTCACCAGCGTGGCCCTGGAGAAGACCCAGGTCGCCGCGCTCGCCGAACGCGTGGACGAACTGCTGGACGAGGTGGTGCGGCGCACCGGGGGCAACTCCCCGGTGCCCGCCGTCGCCCCGATGGACGTCACCGACACCGCGCCGCTCGACATCCCCGTCGAGGAGGAGTTCCGCGTCGGCACCATGGCGCTCGCCTGGGACGGCGAGGAGCAGCGCATGATCGTCGAGGCCCAGGCCCTGGTCGAACTCGACGCCGACTCCGTCGAGGACCTCGCCGAGGCCGAGGAGCGGCTCCTGCAGGACGAGGAGAACGGCCCGCCGATGCTCCGTGTCCGGCTCACCGGCGCCCAGGCCCGCGCCTTCGCCAAGCGCGCCCTGGACGTGGTGAACGCGGGCCGCCCGCCGTGCCCGCTGTGCAGCCTGCCGCTCGACCCGGAAGGACACGTATGCCCGCGCCAGAACGGATACCGCCGGGGCGCCTCCTGACCGACGCCGAGCAGGTCACCCTGCTGGCCGAGGGCACGCTCACCGTGCTCGGGCAGGTGCGCGGGGCGTCCAACGCGGTGCTGTACTGCTCCGTGGCCCACGAGGGCGAGGAGGCGTACTGCGTCTACAAGCCGGTGGCCGGCGAGCAGCCCCTGTGGGACTTCCCGGACGGCACCCTCGCCCAGCGCGAGGTGGCCGCCTACGCCGTCTCCGAGGCCACGGGCTGGGGCCTGGTGCCGCCGACCGTCCTGCGGGACGGGCCGTACGGGCAGGGCATGTGCCAGCTGTGGATCGAAGCCGGGGCACCGGACGGGGACGAGCCGGGCCTGCTCGCGCTCATCGAGGACGAGGAGCCCGGCGAGGGCTGGAAGGCCGTGGCGTTCGCCGAGGTGGGCGAGGGGCGCACCGCGCTCCTGGTGCACGCGGACGACCCCCGGCTGCGGCGGCTCGCCGTGCTGGACGCCGTCATCAACAACGGCGACCGCAAGGGCGGGCATCTGCTGCCCGCGCCCGGCGGCCGGCTCTACGGCATCGACCACGGCGTGACCTTCCACACCGACGACAAGCTGCGCACCCTGCTCTGGGGCTGGGCGGGCGAACCCCTCACCGCCGAGGCCGTCGACGTCCTCGCCCGGCTCGCCGCCGAACTGGAGCCCGGCGCCCCGCTGGTCACCCGGCTGGCCGAACTCATCACCCCGGCCGAGATCGGGGCCCTGCGGGCCCGCGTGGCCGGGCTGCGCGCCACCGGGCTGCACCGGGAACCGAGCGGCGAGTGGCCCGCCATCCCCTGGCCGCCCGTCTGAATGCACGTTCGGCCCCCGGACCGCAAGAGGGCCTCTTCGGACGAGATCGCCCCTCCGGTTCGTATCCGGAAGCCGCATCCGGTTACGCTCGTCGCATGCATGCCTGGCCCGCTTCTGAGGTCCCCGCCCTGCCCGGCAAGGGCCGCGACCTCCGGATCCACGACACCGCGACCGGCGGTCGGATCACCCTCGACCCCGGTCCCGTCGCCCGTATCTACGTCTGCGGCATCACCCCGTACGACGCGACCCATATGGGTCACGCGGCGACCTACAACGCGTTCGACCTCGTACAGCGCGTGTGGCTCGACACCAAGCGGCAGGTCCACTACGTCCAGAACGTGACGGACGTGGACGATCCGCTGCTGGAGCGGGCCGTGCGCGACGGCCAGGACTGGACCGCGCTCGCCGAACGCGAGACGGCCCTGTTCCGGGAGGACATGACCGCGCTGCGCATGCTCCCGCCGCGCCACTACATCGGGGCCGTCGAGGCGATACCCGGCATCGTGCCGCTCGTCGAACGGCTCCGCGACGCGGGCGCCGCCTACGAACTCGACGGGGACGTCTACTTCTCCGTCGACACCGACCCGCACTTCGGTCAGGTGTCCAACCTCGACGCCGAGGCCATGCGGCTGCTCTCCGCCGAACGCGGTGGCGACCCGGAGCGCCCCGGCAAGAAGAACCCGCTCGACCCGATGCTCTGGATGGCCGCCCGCGAGGGCGAGCCGAGCTGGGACGGCGGCTCGCTCGGCCCCGGCCGGCCCGGCTGGCACATCGAGTGCGTGGCCATCGCCCTGGACCACCTCGGCATGGGCTTCGACGTCCAGGGAGGCGGCTCCGACCTCGCCTTCCCGCACCACGAGATGGGCGCCTCGCACGCCCAGGTGCTCACCGGCGAGCACCCCTTCGCCAAGGCGTACGTACACGCCGGCATGGTCGGCCTGGACGGCGAGAAGATGTCCAAGTCCCGGGGCAACCTCGTCTTCGTCTCCGCGCTGCGCCGCGACGGCGTGGACCCGGCGGCGATCCGCCTCGCCCTGCTCGCCCACCACTACCGCGCCGACTGGGAGTGGACCGACCAGGTGCTCGCCGACGCGGTCGCGCGGCTCGCCCGCTGGCGCGCCGCCGTCTCCCGCCCGGACGGGCTGTCCGCCGACGCCCTGGTCGAGGAGGTCCGCACGGCCCTCGCCGACGACCTCGACGCCCCGGCCGCGCTGGCCGCCGTGGACCGCTGGGCCGAACGGCAGAGCGCCGAGGGCGGTACGGACGAGGGGGCGCCCGGCCTCGTCTCGCGCACCGTCGACGCGCTGCTCGGCGTCGCCCTGTAGCAGCCGGCCGCACCGCCCACCGACGTCACCGGCCCCGGACTTCCGTACGAAGTCCGGGGCCGGTCGCCGTTCCGCGGCTGTCTCAGTCCTGGGTCGGGGGGCCGTCGCTGCCGTCGTCGTCGCTGTCGTCGCCGTTGCCGCCGTCCCCGTCCGGGCCGCCGGCCGGACCGGCGGTGCCGTCCGTACGGTTGCCGGGGTCGTCGGACGACGGCCGTGCGGGTCCCGCGGTGCCGGGCCGGGCCGGACCCGTCTCCGGGCGCAGCGGCTTCGGCGGCCTGACGCGTTCGCCGGACGTCTCCCGGAGGTACGAGGTGTCACCGGACTCCGTGGCATGCCCGCCGGGCGGCTGCGCGGGGCCCGGATCGCGGCGCCGCAGATACCGCTCGAACTCGCGGGCGATGGCCTCACCGCTCGCCTCGGGCAGCTCCGCCGTGTCGCGGGCCTCCTCCAGCGTCTGCACGTACTCGGCCACCTCGCTGTCCTCGGCGGCCAGTTGGTCGACCCCGACCTGCCAGGCGCGCGCGTCCTCCGGCAGCTCGCCGAGCGGAATGCGCAGCCCGAGCAGATCCTCCAGACGGTTCAGCAGGGCCAGCGTCGCCTTGGGGTTGGGCGGCTGCGACACATAGTGCGGCACCGCGGCCCACAGGCTCACCGCGGGCACACCCGCGTGGGTGCACGCCTCCTGGAGGATGCCGACGATGCCGGTCGGGCCCTCGTACCTGGTCTCCTCCAGGTCCATGGTGCGGGCCAGGTCCGGGTCGGACGTGACTCCGCTGACCGGGACCGGGCGGGTGTGCGGGGTGTCGCCCAGCAGCGCGCCGAGCACCACCACCATCTCGACGCCCAGTTCATGCGCGAAGCCCAGGAGTTCGTTGCAGAACGACCGCCAGCGCATGGACGGTTCGATGCCCCGGACCAGGACGAGATCGCGGGGCTTGTCCCCGCCGATGCGGACCACGGAGAGCCGGGTGGTCGGCCAGGTGATCTTGCGCACCCCGCCGTCCAGCCACACCGTGGGGCGATTGACCTGGAAGTCGTAGTAGTCCTCGGCGTCGAGCGCCGCGAACACCTCCCCCTTCCACTCCCGGTCCAGATGCGCGACCGCTGTGGAGGCGGCGTCACCCGCGTCGTTCCACCCCTCGAACGCGGCCACCATGACCGGGTCGATCAGCTCGGGAACGCCCTCGAGCTCGATCACCCCAGCCTCCTTCCGAAGTTCCCTTGCGTACGGGACAACCTTACGGCCTGCGGCGTCCCGAACCGCAGCCCCGTGCATGGCCGGGTGAACCTGCCCAGTTGAACAACACCTACTCATACATCCGAGCTGTCGGCCGAAATTCGGGCCATCTCTCTGGACCGAGGGGTATTCGGCGGGCTATACATCGGATGACCCGTGCAGAGGTCCGATGTTATTTCCCTGGGGGACGTATGAGACAGACCGTCACGGACGTCGAGGTCCACGACATCCGATTTCCGACCTCGCGACAGCTGGACGGCTCGGACGCCATGAACCCCGACCCCGACTACTCGGCCGCCTACGTCGTGCTGCGCACCGATGCCGCCGGACCGGACGGCGAGCCCGCCGAAGGACACGGCTTCTGCTTCACCATCGGCCGGGGCAACGACGTCATGGCCGCCGCCATCGGGGCCCTGCGCCCCCATCTCGTCGGGCGCCCCGTCCCTCGCGGCGCCGCCGGCCTCGGCGCCCTGTACCGGGAGCTGACCCATGACTCCCAACTGCGCTGGCTGGGACCCGAGAAGGGCGTGATGCACATGGCCGCCGGAGCGGTGGTCAACGCCGCCTGGGACCTGGCCGCCAAGCTCGCCGGCCGGCCCGTCTGGGAGTTCCTGGCCCGGATGACGCCCGAGGAACTGGTCTCCCTCGTCGACTTCCGCTACCTCACCGACGCCCTCACCCCCGACGAGGCGCTGGCCATCCTGCGCGCCGCCGAACCGGGCCGCGCCGCCCGCACCGCACGACTGCGCGCCGAGGGCTACCCCGCGTACACCACCTCACCCGGCTGGCTCGGCTACTCCGACGACAAACTGGTCCGGCTCGCCCGGCGGGCCGTCGCCGACGGCTTCACCCAGATCAAGCTCAAGGTCGGCGGCCGGCCCGACGACGACGTCCGCCGCACGGCCCTCGCCCGCGCGGCGGTCGGCCCGGACGTCCGCATCGCCCTGGACGCCAACCAGCGCTGGGACGTGGCCGAAGCCATCGCCCGGATGACCGCGCTCGCCCCGTACGACCCGCACTGGATCGAGGAACCGACCAGCCCCGACGACGTACTCGGCCACGCCGCCGTGCGCGCCGGACAGCCGGTCGCCGTCGCCACCGGCGAACACGCTGCCAACCGGGTCGTGTTCAAGCAGCTCCTGCAGGCCGGGGCCGTCGACTTCGTCCAGATCGACGCCGCACGCGTCGCCGGCGTCAACGAGAACCTGGCGATCCTGCTGCTGGCCGCCAAGTACGGCGTCCCCGTCTGCCCGCACGCCGGGGGAGTCGGGCTCTGCGAACTCGTCCAGCACCTCGCCATGTTCGACTTCGTCGCCGTCTCCGGCAGCCGGGAGAACCGCGTGATCGAGTACGTCGACCACCTCCACGAGCACTTCACCGACCCCGTCGTCCTCGTCGACGGCCGCTACACCGCCCCCGAGGCCCCCGGCTTCTCGGCCAGGATGCGCCCCGAGTCCCTCGCCGCACACCGCCACGCACCCACCCCGCGCACCGAGCGACAGCAGGAGGAGAGCCGATGACCGGCCCACACGACTTCGAGGGGATGAACGCCCTGGTGACCGGAGGCGCCTCCGGCATCGGGGCCGCCGTCACCACCCTGCTCCTGGCGCGCGGCGCACGCGTCGCCGTCCTCGACCGCGACACCACCGGCACACCCCCCGGCGCCCTCGCCGTCCCGGCCGACGTCACCGACGACGCCGCCGTGCGCGCCGGGGTCGACCGGGCCGCCGCCGCCCTCGGCCCCCTGCACACCCTGGTCTCCAACGCGGGCATCGGCGCGATCGGCACCGTCGAGGACAACGACGACGCCGAGTGGGCGCGGGTCCTCGACGTCAACGTGCTCGGCATGGTCCGCGTCGCCCGACACGCCCTGCCGCATCTGCGCCGGGCCGCCACCGAGCGCCCCGGCGCCGTATCGGTCACCCACACCTGCTCGATCGCCGCCACCGCCGGACTGCCCCGGCGCGCCCTGTACAGCGCGAGCAAGGGCGCGGTCCTCGCGCTCACCCTCGCCATGGCCGCCGACCACGTCCGCGAAGGCATCCGCGTCAACTGCGTCAACCCCGGCACCGCCGACACCCCGTGGATCGGGCGGCTGCTCGACCGGGCGGACGACCCGGTGGCCGAACGCGCCGCCCTCGAAGCCCGGCAGCCCCTGGGCCGGCTGGTCTCCGCCGACGAGGTGGCCGCCGCGGTCTGCTACCTCGCCGGCCCCGCCGCGGCGTCCGTCACCGGCACCGCCCTGGCCGTGGACGGCGGGATGCAGGGGCTGCGCCCGCGCCCCGCCGCCACCTGAGACGGGCCCCCGCTACAGCGTCGAGCGCAGCCACTGCTCCACGCTCGCCACGTGCACCGTCGCCCAGGCCCGCGCCGCCTCCGCGTCGCGGGCCCGCAGCGCGGAGAGGATCGCCCGGTGCTCGTGCAGCGTCCGGCTCACCGCGTCCTCCTGCGTCAGCCCGCGCCACACCCGCGCACGGGTCGTCGGCCCCGACAGCCCGTCGAGCAGCGAGCACAGCACCGAGTTCCCGGACGCCTGGACGATGCCCCGGTGGAACTCCAGATCGCAGGCGACCAGCTCCTCCACCGAGGGCCGCTCGCCCAGCGCGTCCAACTGCGCGCTCAGCAGGTCCAATTGCTCCTCGCCGATCCGGGACGCCGCCATCGCCGTCGCGGCCGGCTCCAGAATCCGGCGCACCGCCAGGAACTCCAGCACCGTGTCGTCCCGGTGGAAGTCCACGACGAAACTCAGCGCCTCCAGCAGCAACTGCGGGTCCAGGCTCGTCACATACGTGCCGTCGCCCTGGCGGACGTCGAGAATCCGGATCAGCGACAGCGCGCGCACCGCCTCCCGCAGCGAGTTGCGGGAAAGCCCCAGCTCCGCGGCGAGCTCGCTCTCCTTGGGCAGACGATCGCCGGGCCTCAGCGCACCCGAGACGATCATTTCCTTGATCTTCTCGATGGCCTCGTCGGTGACAGCCATGGGCGACCTCCAGACATCCGATCTATCGCCCCATTATGCGTCCCGACGAGGCCCCCTCCGACCGCCGGACCGGCTCAGCCGCGCCGCTCGCCCAGCACCTTCGCCACCCGGTCCCGGACCTCGTCCGTCGCCAGCCCCCGGATGGTCAGCGTCGTCCGCCGGCGCAGCACGTCGTCCACCGACTCGGCCCACTCGTGGTCCCGCGCGTAGACGACCTGCGCCCAGATCTCCGGGGCGTTCGGGTGGACGCGCTCGGCCAGCGCCGGGTCCTCGTTGGCCAGCCGGGCGATGTCGAAGGACAGCGAGCCGTAGTGCGTGGCCAGATGGCGGGCGGTGTCGGCGGCCATCCGGGGGCCGGGCGTCCCGCCGTCCACGAGCAGCCGGTGCGCCACCGCGTTCGGGTTGGCGATACCGGGCAGCGGCAGCTTCCTGGGCAGCCGGGCCATCGGTTCCATGTCCTCGGCGAGCGGCCGGCCGGGGAGCGCGGCCAGCTTGTTCATCACCGTGCGCCCGATGTGCCGGAACGTCGTCCACTTGCCGCCGGCCACCGAGAGCATCCCGCCCCGGCCCTCCGTCACGACGGTCTCGCGCTTGGCCTTCGAGGTGTCGCCCGGCCCGCCCGGCAGCACCCGCAGCCCGGCGAACGCGTACGTGATCAGGTCCCGCGACAGCTGCTGGTCCCGTACCGAGAACGCCGCCTCGTCCAGGATCTGCGCGGTGTCCTTCTCGGTCACCGCGACCTCCGCCGGGTCGCCCTCGTACTCCTCGTCGGTCGTGCCCAGGAGCAGCATGTCCTCCCAGGGCAGGGCGAACGTGATGCGGTACTTGTCGATCGGGGTCGCCAGCGCGGCCTTCCAGGGCCGGGTCCGCCTCAGCACCAGATGGGCGCCCTTGGACAGGCGTATGGAGGGCGCCGCGTTCGGGTCCTCCATCCTGCGCAGGTGGTCCACCCACGGCCCGGTCGCGTTCAGCACGAGCCGTGCGCTCACCCCGAACTCGGTCCCGTCCAGGGCGTCCCGCAACTCGGCGCCCGTCACCCGGCCACGGGTGAACCGCAGCCCGGTCACCGCCGCGTGGTTGAGCACCACCGCGCCCGCGTCGACCGCCGCGCGGACCGTCATCAGCGCCATCCGGGCGTCGTTCATCTGGTCGTCGCCGTACACCGCGACCGCGCGCAGGTTCTCCGTACGCAGCTCCGGCACGTCGCGCGCCGCCTTCGCCGGGCTGATCACATGGCCGACGCCGTCCCCGAAGGCGGACAGCGCCGAGTACGCGAAGACGCCCGCGCCGAGCTTCGCCGCGCCGTGCGGCCCTCCCTTGTACACCGGCAGATAGAAGGTGAGCGGGTTGGCCAGGTGCGGGGCGACCTGGCGGGAGACCGCACGGCGCTCGAAGTGGTTCTCCGCCACCAGCTTCACCGCGCCGGTCTGCAGATAGCGCAGCCCGCCGTGGAGCAGCTTGGAGGAGGCGGAGGAGGTGGCGCCGGCGAAGTCGCCGGCGTCCACCAGGGCCACCCGCAGCCCGGACTGCGCGGCGTGCCAGGCGGTGGAGATGCCCAGGATGCCGCCGCCGATCACCAGGAGGTCGTACGTCGCTCCGGACAGCTGCTCCCGTGTCTCGGCGCGGCTCGGCAGGGAGCCGGATGCCGGGTGCGTCCCGAGGGTGGGGACGCTCTGCGGGGTGGTCATGGTGTCTACTCCTCGTCGTCCAGCCAGCCCATGGTGCGTTCCACGGCCTTGAGCCAGCTCTTGTACTCGCGGGCGCGGGTGTCCGCGTCCATGCGGGGGGTCCACTCGGCGGCGCGGCGCCAGTTGGCGCGCAGCGCGTCGGTGTCCGGCCAGAAGCCGACGGCCAGGCCGGCGGCGTAGGCGGCGCCGAGGCAGGTGGTCTCGGCGACCATCGGCCGCACCACGGGCGCGTCCAGGAAGTCGGCGAGCGTCTGCATCAGTAGGTTGTTGGAGGTCATGCCGCCGTCCACCTTGAGGGCGGTCAGCTCGACGCCGGAGTCCTTGGTCATGGCGTCGCTGATCTCGCGTGTCTGCCAGGCGGTGGCCTCAAGGACGGCGCGGGCGATGTGCGCCTTGGTGACGTACCGGGTGAGGCCGGCGATGACACCGCGGGCGTCCGGGCGCCAGTACGGGGCGAACAGGCCGGAGAAGGCGGGCACGAAGTAGGCGCCGCCGTTGTCCTCCACCGAGGACGCCAGGGTCTCGATCTCGGCCGCGGACTGGATCAGCCCCATCTGGTCGCGCATCCACTGCACCAGCGAGCCGGTGACGGCGATCGACCCCTCCAGGGCGTACACCGCCTTCTGGTCGCCGATCCGGTAGCCGACCGTCGTCAGCAGTCCGTTGTAGGAGTTGACGGGCGTCTCGCCGGTGTTCATCAGCATGAAGGTGCCGGTGCCGTACGTGGACTTGGCCTCGCCCTCGGCGAAGCACGTCTGGCCGAACAGCGCGGCCTGCTGGTCGCCCAGCGCGGAGGCCACCGGCACCCCGTCGAGCACGCCGCCCCTGGCGGTCCCGTAGACCTCGGCGGAGGAGCGGATCTCGGGCAGCACGGCCGTGGGCACCCCGATGGAGGAGCAGATGCGCTCGTCCCACTGCATGGTGTGCAGGTTCATCAGAAGGGTGCGCGAGGCGTTGGTGACGTCGGTGACGTGGACGCCGCCCTCGGTGCCGCCGGTGAGGTTCCAGATGACCCAGGAGTCCATGGTGCCGAAGAGGATGTCGCCGCGTTCGGCCCGCTCGCGCAGCCCCTCGACGTTGTCGAGCAGCCAGCGCACCTTGGGCCCGGCGAAGTACGAGGCGAGCGGCAGCCCGGTCTCGCGGCGGAAGCGGTCCTGGCCGACGTTGCGGCCGAGTTCCTTGCAGAGCGCGTCGGTACGGGTGTCCTGCCAGACGAGGGCGTTGTGGACGGGTTCACCGGTGTGGCGGTCCCACAGCAGGGTGGTCTCGCGCTGGTTGGTGATGCCGATCGCCTGGACGTCGGCGGCGGTGATGCCGGCCTTCACGATCGCTCCGGCGACGACTTCCTGGACGTTCTCCCAGATTTCGGCCGCGTCGTGTTCGACCCAGCCCGGCTTGGGGAAGATCTGCTCGTGCTCCTTCTGGTCGACGGAGACGATCCGCCCGTCCTTGTCGAAGACGATGCAGCGGCTGGAGGTCGTGCCCTGGTCGATGGCCGCGATGAACGGGCCGGTGCCGTGGCTGCCGGTGGTGTGTGCGTCGGTCACGGTGTGCTCCCGGAGGTCTGTGTGGAGTGGTGTGGGTACGGGCTAGGCGAAGGCGAGGTTGTAGAGGCCGCCCGCGAGCGCGCCGCCGATCAGCGGGCCGACGACCGGGACCCAGGCGTAGCCCCAGTCGGAGCCGCCCTTGTTCGGCAGCGGCAGCAGCGCGTGCACGATACGCGGACCGAGGTCGCGGACCGGGTTGATCGCGTACCCGGTCGGGCCGCCGAGCGACAGGCCGATGCCGACGACGACCAGGGAGGTGATCAGCGCGCCCAGCGTGCCGAGCCCGTCGCCGTCGGCGTTGAGGCCCTGGGTGAGGATGGCGAGCACCAGCACGACGGTGGCGATGACCTCGGTGAGGACGTTCTGCGCGGCGTTGCGGATCTCGGGGCCCGTCGAGAAGACACCGAGCACCGGTCCGGCCGCGGGCGCCGCGGACTGGTCGACCATGCCCTCCTCACCCGAATGGGTCCGCAGGACCTCCGGATCGGTGAGATGGGCCCGGAACTGCCCGTAGTACGTCAGCCAGACCAGCACCGCGCCGATCATCGCGCCGAGCAGCTCCGAGCCGAGGTAGAGCGGTACGTCGCTCCACTCGGTGCCGCCCTCGATGGCCAGGCCGATGGTGACGGCCGGGTTGAGATGCGCCCCCGACACGCCGCCGGCCAGATAGGCGCCGGTGAGCACCGCGAAGCCCCACCCGAAGGTGATGGCGAGCCAGCCGGCGTTCCGCGCCTTGGAGTGCTTGAGCGTGACGGCGGCACAGACACCGCCGCCGAGCAGGATGAGTACGGCGGTACCGATGGTCTCGCCGATGAAGATGTCGGAGCTGGACACCCGCGACTCCTTTGTCCTTCGTCCAGGGAAGCCGAACCCCGAATCCCTCCGGTGGTCCGCGCCCTCGTGGGAGGGCTTGGCCGGCCCTTGGCACGGCCACACCCTAACGCGAATTTCCGTTAAGTGTTCGACAATGCCGACCGGTGAACGGCAGTGTTTCGTCCAGGTGAAGGCAGCGTCAAGAGGGGTGTGACGTACGAATCGATCGTTACGGAGCCGGCCGGCCGGGTACGCGGGCGGCCCCCGGCCGGTGGGGCGGGGGGCTGGGAAACGGCGGGGCGGGCGGCTCAGAAGCGGCGGGCGCCCAGGTCCCGCGAGACGGCGCGGGCGCAGTCGCGCACCGCCGCGACCAGCTCGGGGCGCAGCTCGCCCTCCTTGCAGACCCGCTCCACCGCACCGGTCACGGCTATGGCCCCCACCGGCATCCGGCGCCGGTCGTGGATCGGGGCGGCCACCGCGGCCACCCCCTCCCAGGTCTCCTCCACGTCGGACCCCCAGCCCCGCGCCCGCACCCCGTCCAGGACCGCCTCGAACTCCTCCGCGCCGGTCACCGTCCGGGGCGTGAACGGGCGCCGCTCGACCTCCATGGCCTCGGTGTGCGCCACCGGGTCGTAGGCGGCCAGCACCTTGCCCAGGGCCGTGGAGTGCAGCGGCTGCATGGCCCCCACCTCCAGGACCTGGCGGCTGTCGTCGGGCCGGAAGACGTGGTGGACGATCAGGACGCCCTGCTGGTGCAGCACGCCCAGGTGGACGCTCTCGCCGCTGGACCGGGCCAGGTCGTCCGTCCAGACCAGGGCGCGGGCCCGCAGCTCGTGGACGTCGAGATAGCTGTTGCCCAGACGCAGCAGCTCCGCGCCCAGCTGATAGCGGCCGGAGGCGCTGTCCTGCTCGACGAAGCCCTCGTGCTGGAGCGTGCGCAGGATGCCGTGTGCGGTGCCCTTGGCCAGGCCCAGTGAGGAGGCGATCTCGGAGAGACCCAGCCGCCGCTCGCCGCCCGCCAGCAGGCGCAGCATCGCCGCGGCCCGCTCCAGCGACTGGATGTTCTTGGCCATGGCGCCGTACTCCTCCACCTTGTTCGACAATGCTGAACACTATCGGCCGATGCCGACCCGCGCTCGACCGCAACGGAAGTCCGCGACACCCGGCGACCCCGGACACCCCCGTGACCAGCATGCAGTCCGGCTCGTGGGACAGAGTGACGGGCCGGGCCGCGACCCGGCTACCCTGGCCGGGTGCGCCTTCCGCCGAAGACGCAAAGCCGACAGCCGTCGCATCCCAGGGAGTACATCCATGGCCTCGTCGCCAACCCCTTCCGCCGACAGCCGGACCCGTTCCGCCGCCCTTCGTGAGGCGCTCACCGCCCGAGTGGTGGTGGCCGACGGTGCCATGGGCACCATGCTCCAGGCGCAGGACCCCACGCTCGCGGACTTCGAGAACCTCGAAGGCTGCAACGAGATCCTCAACCTCACCCGGCCGGACATCGTGCGCTCCGTGCACGAGGCGTACTTCGCCGTCGGCGTCGACTGCGTCGAGACGAACACCTTCGGCGCCAACACCGCCGCCCTCGGCGAGTACGACATCGCCGACCGCGTCCACGAACTCTCCGAGGCCGGAGCGCGCATCGCCCGCGAGGTCGCCGACGCGTACACCGCCTCCACCGGCGAGCAGCGCTGGGTCCTCGGCTCCATGGGCCCCGGCACCAAGCTGCCCACCCTCGGCCACATCCCCTACGCCACCGTCCGCGACGGCTTCCAGGCCAACGCCGAGGGCCTGATCGCCGGCGGCGCCGACGCGCTGATCATCGAGACCACCCAGGACCTCCTGCAGACCAAGGCCGCCGTCCTCGGCGCCCGCCGCGCCCTGGAGGCCCTGGGCAGCGACCTGCCGGTGCTGTGCTCGCTGGCCTTCGAGACGACCGGCACCATGCTCCTCGGCTCCGAGATCGGCGCGGCCCTGACCGCCCTGGAGCCCCTCGGCATCGACATGATCGGGCTGAACTGCTCGACCGGCCCCGCCGAGATGAGCGAGCACCTGCGCTACCTCACCCGGCACTCCCGCATCCCGCTGCTCTGCATGCCCAACGCCGGCCTGCCCGTCCTGACCAAGGACGGCGCGCACTTCCCGCTCGACGCGGAGGGGCTGGCCGACGCCCAGGAGACCTTCGTCCGCGAGTACGGCCTCTCCCTGGTCGGCGGCTGCTGCGGCACGACCCCGGAGCACATGCGCCAGGTGGTCGAGCGCGTACGCGGCACCGTCCCGGCCGCCCGCGAGCCGCGCCCCGAGCCCGGCGCCGCCTCGCTCTACCAGACCGTCCCCTTCCGCCAGGACACCTCGTACCTGGCGATCGGCGAGCGCACGAACGCCAACGGATCGCGCAAGTTCCGCGAGGCCATGCTGGAGGGCCGCTGGGACGACTGCGTGGAGATGGCCCGCGACCAGATCCGCGAGGGCGCGCACATGCTCGACCTGTGCGTCGACTACGTGGGCCGCGACGGCGTCGCCGACATGGAGGAGCTGGCCGGCCGGTTCGCCACCGCCTCCACGCTGCCGATCGTCCTGGACTCCACGGAACTGCCCGTGCTGCGGGCCGGCCTGGAGAAGCTGGGCGGCCGCGCGGTCCTCAACTCCGTCAACTACGAGGACGGCGACGGCCCGGACTCCCGCTTCGTCAAGGTCACCCGGCTGGCCGCCGAGCACGGCGCCGCCCTGATCGCGCTGACCATCGACGAGGAGGGCCAGGCCCGCACCGCCGAGCACAAGGTCGCCATCGCCGAACGGCTCATCGCCGACCTCACCGGCAACTGGGGCATCCAGGAGTCGGACATCCTCATCGACACCCTGACCTTCACCATCTGCACCGGCCAGGAGGAGTCCCGCAAGGACGGCATGGCCACCATCGAGGCCATCCGCGAGCTGAAGAAGCGCCACCCCGCCGTGCAGACCACGCTCGGCCTCTCCAACATCTCCTTCGGCCTCAACCCGGCCGCCCGCGTCGTCCTGAACTCCGTCTTCCTGGACGAGTGCGTCAAGGCCGGCCTGGACTCCGCCATCGTGCACGCCTCCAAGATCCTGCCCATCGCCCGGCTGGAGGAGGAGCAGGTAAAGGTCGCCCTCGACCTCGTCTACGACCGCCGCGCCGAGGGCTACGACCCCCTCCAGCGGCTCATGGAGCTGTTCGAGGGCGTCAACATGAAGTCCCTCAAGGAGGGCAAGGCCGAGGAACTCCTGGCCCTCCCGCTGGACGAGCGCCTCCAGCGCCGCATCATCGACGGCGAGAAGAACGGCCTGGAGGAGGACCTCGACGAGGCCCTCAAGGACACGCCCGCCCTCGACATCGTCAACAACACGCTCCTGGCCGGCATGAAGGTCGTCGGCGAGCTCTTCGGCTCCGGCCAGATGCAGCTGCCGTTCGTCCTCCAGTCCGCCGAGGTCATGAAGAGCGCGGTCGCCCACCTGGAACCGCACATGGAGAAGTCGGACGCGCAGGGCAAGGGCACCATCGTGCTGGCCACCGTCCGGGGCGACGTCCACGACATCGGCAAGAACCTCGTCGACATCATCCTGTCCAACAACGGGTTCAACGTCGTCAACATCGGCATCAAGCAGCCCGTCTCCGCGATCCTGGAGGCCGCCGACGAGCACAAGGCGGACGTCATCGGGATGTCCGGCCTCCTCGTCAAGTCCACCGTGATCATGAAGGAGAACCTGGAGGAGCTGAACCAGCGCAAGCTGGCCGCCGAATACCCGGTGATCCTCGGCGGCGCCGCCCTGACCCGCGCCTACGTCGAGCAGGACCTCCACGAGATCTACGAGGGCGAGGTCCGCTACGCCCGCGACGCCTTCGAGGGCCTGCGCCTGATGGACGCGCTCATCGCCGTCAAGCGCGGCGTCCCCGGCGCGACTCTGCCCGAGCTCAAGCAGCGCCGCGTCCCCAAGCGGGACACCGCCGTGCTGGAGGTCGAGGAGCCGGAGGAGGGCGTCCGTTCCGACGTCTCCGTCACCAACCCGGTCCCCACCCCGCCGTTCTGGGGCAGCCGCGTCATCAAGGGCATCCCGCTCAAGGAGTACTCCTCCTGGCTCGACGAGGGCGCCCTCTTCAAGGGCCAGTGGGGCCTCAAGCAGTCCAGGGCCGGCGACGGACCCACCTTCGAGCAGCTCGCCGAGAGCGAGGGGCGCCCGCGCCTGCGCGGCCTGCTCGACCGGCTCCAGACGGACAACCTCCTGGAGGCGGCCGTCGTCTACGGCTACTACCCCTGCGTCTCCAAGGGCGACGACCTGATCCTGCTGCACGAGGACGGCTCGGAGCGCACCCGCTTCACCTTCCCGCGCCAGCGCCGCGGCCGCCGCCTGTGCCTGTCGGACTTCTTCCGCCCCGAGGAGTCCGGCGAGACGGACGTCGTCGGCCTCCAGGTCGTCACCGTCGGCTCGAAGATCGGCGCCGAGACCGCCAAGCTCTTCGAGGCCAACGCCTACCGCGACTACCTGGAGCTGCACGGGCTCTCCGTCCAGCTGGCCGAGGCCCTCGCCGAGTACTGGCACGCCCGCGTCCGCTCGGAACTGGGCTTCGCCGGGGAGGACCCGGCCCAGGTCGAGGACATGTTCGCGCTGAAGTACCGGGGCGCGCGCTTCTCGCTCGGCTACGGCGCCTGCCCCGACCTGGAGGACCGCGCCAAGATCGCGGACCTGCTCCAGCCGGAGCGGATCGGCGTCCACCTCTCCGAGGAGTTCCAGCTCCACCCCGAGCAGTCCACCGACGCGATCGTCATCCACCACCCGGAGGCGAAGTATTTCAACGCGCGGTAAGACTCCGTTCGACGCGTCGTAGCCGATCACGTCGTACACTGGTCGGTCCAGCGCAGGCCGGTCGCCCATCCTCCGGGACGGGCGGCCGGCCTTCTCGTCCCTCATGGAAGGTGTGCCGGATGACCAGTACGGTTCCCGCGTCCCCGACCCGCACGGCCCAGGGCGCCGCCCTCCAGGCCGTCCTCCTCGACATGGACGGCACCCTGGTCGACACCGAGGGCTTCTGGTGGGACGTCGAGGTGGAGGTCTTCGCCGACCTCGGGCACCGGCTGGACGAGGCATGGCGCGAGGTGGTCGTCGGGGGACCGATGACCCGCAGCGCCGGCTATCTCATGGAGGCGACCGGCGCCGACGTCACCCTCGACGAGCTCACCGTCCTCCTCAACGACCGGTTCGAGAAGCGCATCGGCCGGGGCGTCCCGCTGATGCCGGGCGCCGCCCGCCTGCTGGCCGAACTGGGCCGCCACGACATCCCCACCGCCCTCGTCTCCGCCTCCCACCGCCGCATCATCGACCGGGTCCTGGACTCGGTCGGCCGCCACCACTTCGCGCTCACCGTCGCCGGCGACGAGGTCACCCGCACCAAGCCGCACCCCGAGCCCTACCTCACCGCCGCCCGCGGCTTCGGCGCCGAACCCGGGCTCTGCGCCGTCATCGAGGACACCGCCACCGGGGTGGCCGCGGCCGAGGCCGCCGGATGCCGGGTGGTCGCCGTGCCCTCCGTCGCACCCATCGCCCCCGCCGAGGGCCGGGTCGTCGTGGGCTCCCTGGAAGAAGTGGACCTCGCCTTCCTCCGGGAGCTCATCGCCCGAGGGACCGCGGAACACGCCCGATAGGGTCGTTCTCCCCGAACCACAGGGAGAACGGCCCCCATGAAACGCAAGACCCTGGTGCTGCCGGCCGTCGCGGGCCTGCTGGCGCCCGTGCTCGCCGGCTGCGGCGCGCCGGACGGCGGCGGCACCGACACCGGCCCCGTCGTCGTCGGCACCACGGACCGGATCGCCGCCTCCACCACCGACCCCGCCCCGCTCGACCCGGCCACCGCGCACGGGCCGGGCGCCCAGAACGTGCTGCGGCAGACCGTGCAGACCCTGCTGGCCACCCCACGCGGCGGCGGCGCCCCCGTCCCCGACGCGGCCGAGAACTGCCGCTTCACGGACAGCCGGAGCGAGAGCTACCGCTGCCGGCTGCGCACCGGACTCACCTTCGCCGACAGCACCCCCGTCACCCCCGACGACGTCGCCCACTCCATCGACCGCGTCCGCCGCATCGGCGCCGACGGCGGACCCGCCGCCCTCCTCGACAGCATCGACACCGTCGAGACCGCGGGCACCCGCGACATCGTCTTCCACCTCCGCACCCCGGACGCCGCCTTCCCGTACAAGCTGGCCACCCCGGCCGCCGGGATCGTCCCGCGCGCCCACTACCCCGCCGACGCCGCCCGCGACGGATTCCGGGTGGACGGCTCGGGGCCGTACACCATGAAGGCGGAAGTCAGATCCGGCCGGCTCGTGAAGGCGACCTTCACCCGCAATCCCCGGTACCGGGGGAGCCACGAGACACACGACGACACGGTCGAACTCGACGTCTTCCCCGACGCCGCCGCCATGGAGAAGGCCTTCGACGCACGGCGCGTCGACGTGATGGCCCACGCCATGTCCACGGACCGGGCCCGGCGGCTGCTCGCCGAACCCGAGGACGGCGTACGGCTCACCGAGATGCCCGGTCTCGCCATCGGCTACCTCGGCTTCGACACCGGCGCTCCCGCCGTCCGCGACCGGGCCGTCCGCCGCGCCGTCGCCCGGTCCGTCGACCGGGGCCGCATCGCGAGCCGGGTCCGGGGCGGCACCGTCGAGCCGCTGTACTCGCCGATACCCGCCGGCGTCACCGCCCACGCCAACGCCTTCTACAGCGCCTACGGCGAACCCGACACCGCCGGGGCCGCCGCCCTTCTCAAGAAGGCCGAGGTGCCCACCCCGGTCCGCTTCACCCTGCACTACCCGGACGACCGCCACGGCCCGGAGACCGCCGCCTTCGACGCGGTCGCGAAGCAGCTCAACGACACCGGCCTCTTCGACGTCACGGCCCGGGGCGTCCCCCGGGCCCGCTTCGGCCCGGCGCTGCTGCGCGGCGACTACGCCGTCCACGGCACGGTCCTGGTCCCCGACTTCCCGGACCCCGACGCCTACACGGCGCCCCTCCTCGGCCCCGCCGCCCCGCCCGAGGCCCGCACCCTCGTCGACCGGTCACGCCGCACGGCCGACCGCACCGCCGCCGTACCCGCCCTCGAACGGCTCCAGGACGTCGTCGCCCGCGACGTGCCCGTACTCCCGCTCTGGCAGGAGACGCGGTACACCGCGTCGCTGGAAGGCGTCGGCGGCGTCGAATGGGCGGTCGGGCCCGGCACCGATCTGCGGCTCTGGGAGCTGCGCCGGGGCAGCGCCTGAACCCCGCGCCGCCCGCGCCCCGGCGTCACTGCGCGCCGGGGCGCACCAGACCGCTCTCGTACGCGTACACCGCGGCCTGCACCCGGTCGCGCAGGCCCAGCTTCGTCAGCACATGGCCCACATGCGTCTTCACCGTCGTCTCGCTGACGAACAGGTCCGCCGCGATCTCCGCGTTCGACAGGCCGCGCGCCACCAGCTTCAGCACCTCGACCTCGCGGTCGGTCAGCGTGTGCAGCGTGTCCGGCACGGGCTCCTCGCCGGACGGCAGATGGTCCGCGTACTTGTCGAGCAGCCGGCGCGTGATGCTCGGGGCGAGCATCGCCTCGCCGGCCGCCACCACCCGGATCGCCTGCACCAGCTCGTCGGCCGGGGCGTCCTTGAGCAGAAAGCCGCTGGCCCCGGCACGCAGCGCCTCCACCACGTACTCGTCGAGGTCGAACGTGGTCAGCACCAGGACCTTCGCCGGGCCGTCCCGGCCCGGACCGGTGATCTGCCGGGTCGCCTCGACCCCGTCCATCCGGGGCATGCGGATGTCCATCAGGACCACGTCGGGCTGCAGCGCGCGCACCTGGTCCAGGGCCTGGAGGCCGTCACCGGCCTCGCCCACCACCACCAGATCGCCCTCGGCCTCCAGAATCATCCGGAAGCCCGTGCGCAGCAGCGGTTGGTCGTCGACCAGAAGGACGCGGATAGCCACCAGATCTCCTCAATGCCCGTCGAGGGCCACAGGCCGGCCGGCCTCAGCCCGGACCGGGTCCATTCTGCCCTGGTCATCCTGCCCGTCACCGGCCGGGCGGACGCTCAGCGGATAGACCGGGGGAGTCCCACCGAATTCCGGACAGAGCGCCTGATGGTCGCACCAGCCGCACAGCTTCGTCGGGCGCGGCCGCCACTCGCCCGTGCGCGTCGCCAGCGAGATCGCCTCCCACAGCGCCAGCAGCTTGCGCTCCACCCGCTCCAGGTCCGCCACCACCGGGTCGTACGTCATCACATCGCCGCTGCCGAGGTAGACCAGCTGGAGCCGGCGCGGCACCACACCCTTGAGCCGCCAGATCACCAGGGCGTAGAACTTCATCTGGAACAGCGCCCCCTCCGCGTACTCCGGACGCGGCGCCTTCCCCGTCTTGTAGTCGACGATCCGGACCTCGCCCGTCGGCGCCACGTCGATCCGGTCGATCACCCCGCGCAGCCGCAGCCCCGACTCCAGCTCCGTCTCGACGAACAGCTCGCGCTCCGCCGGCTCCAGCCGCGTCGGGTCCTCCAGCGAGAACCAGCGCTCCACCAGCTGCTCCGCCTGCCCCAGCCACCGCGCCAGGCGCTCGCCCCCCTCGTCCCCGGCGAACAGCTCGGCCAGCTCCGGCCTCGATTCCAGCAGCCGGTCCCACTGGCCCGGAATCAGCGCCGTCGCCCGCCCCGGCGTCCGCTCCGCCGCCGGGCTGTCGAACAGCCGCTCAAGCACCGCATGGACCAGCGTGCCGCGGGTAGCCGCCTCGCTGGGCTTCTCCGGCAGCTTGTCGATGACCCGGAAGCGGTACAGCAGGGGGCACTGCATGAAGTCGCCCGCCCGCGACGGCGAGAGCGACGACGGCGAGGACGGCGACGGAGACGGCGACGGCGAAGGGGCCGGTCGGGGCGGCTGGGAGGGCGGCGGAACGGAGGTCATGCGAAGACCCTACGGCCCGCCACCGACACCGATCGGCATACCATCGACCACAGACCCTCCAACACTGCATCATCGTGGCGAAAGACACCGCGAAGGACATCGAACCGAAGGGACCTCGTGGACGAGAGCGGCGACAGCCGGCGGCCGCAGGCCGGACCGGCGGGCACCGGCCCCGGCGACGGCCCCGGAAAGGGCCGGCCCCCGCGCCGGGACGAGCCCGGAGGCGGCATCCTCATGGGCCGCCCCTTCGGCGTGCCCGTCTACGTCGCACCCAGCTGGTTCCTGGTCGCGGCCCTGATCACCTGGGTGTTCGGCGGCCAGCTCGACCGGGTGCTGCCCGACCTCGGCGCCGCCCGCTACCTCGTGGCGCTCTTCTTCGCGATCGCCTTCTACGCCTCCGTGCTCGTCCACGAACTGGCGCACACCATCGCCGCACTGCGCTACAAGCTCCCCGTACGGCGCATCCAGCTCCAGTTCTTCGGCGGCGTCTCCGAGATCGAGAAGGAGTCCGAGACCCCCGGCCGCGAATTCGTCCTCGCCTTCGTCGGCCCGCTGCTCTCCCTCGTGCTCGGCGGCCTCTTCTACGTACCGCTGCGCTTCGTCGAACGCGGCACCGTGCCCGCCGTGCTGCTCGGCGGGCTGATGATCTCCAACCTCATCGTCGCCGCCTTCAACCTGCTGCCCGGCCTCCCGCTGGACGGCGGCCGCATGCTCAGGGCCGTCGTCTGGAAGATCACCGGCAAGCCCATGAGCGGCACCGTCGCCGCCGCCTGGGTCGGCCGCGCCCTCGCCGTCGTCACGCTCGTCGGCCTCCCGCTCCTCACCCGCAGCGGCTCCCTGGGCAACGACGCCGGCGAGATCAGCGGCATGGACACCGTCACCGACGCCCTGCTCGCCGCGATCCTCGCCGCCATCATCTGGACCGGCGCCGGGAACAGCCTGCGCATGGCCCGGCTCCGCGAACACCTCCCCGACCTGCGCGCCCGCAGCCTCACCCGGCGCGCCGTCCCCGTCGAGGACGCCACCCCCCTCTCCGAGGCGCTGCGCCGGGCCAACGAGGCGGGCGCCCGTGCCCTCGTCGTCGTGGACGGCACCGGCGCGCCCAAGGCCCTCGTCCGGGAGACCGCGATCGTCGCCGTCCCGGAGCACCGCCGGCCCTGGGTCGCCGTCAGCGGCCTCGCCCAGGACCTCACGGACGGCATGAAGGTCTCCGCCGAACTCGCCGGGGAAGCGCTCCTGGACCACCTCAAGGCCACCCCCGCGACCGAGTACCTGGTGGTCGAGGAGACCGGCGAGATCTACGGCGTGCTCTCCACCGCCGACGTCGAGCGCGCCTTCGTCGCCGCCATGGCCCGCCCGGCCGCCTGAACCCCGCCCGTACAGTCGCACAGGCGTACGGGCGGGGCGGTCGGAGGCCCCCGAAACACGGGTACGCTGGTCACATGTCTGAACCGACCGGTGCCGCCCGCCGACGCGGGCCCTTCAAGGTCGGGGACCAGGTCCAGCTCACCGATCCCAAGGGACGCCACCACACCTTCACGCTCGAAGCCGGGAAGAGCTTTCACACCCACAAGGGTTCCTTCCCGCACGACGAGCTGATCGGCGCCCCCGAGGGCAGTGTGGTCCGTACCACGGGAAACGTCGCCTACCTCGCGCTGCGCCCCCTGCTCCCCGACTACGTCCTGTCCATGCCCCGCGGCGCCGCCGTGGTCTACCCGAAGGACGCGGGCCAGATCCTCGCCTTCGGCGACATCTTCCCCGGCGCACGCGTCGTGGAGGCGGGCGTCGGCTCGGGCGCGCTCTCGACCTTCCTGCTCCGCGCCATCGGCGAGCAGGGCATGCTGCACTCCTACGAGCGCCGCGAGGACTTCGCCGAGATCGCCCAGCAGAACGTCGAGCGCTACTTCGGCAGCCCGCACCCCGCCTGGCAGCTCACGGTCGGCGACCTCCAGGACAACCTCACGGACACCGACGTGGACCGCGTCGTGCTGGACATGCTGGCCCCCTGGGAGTGCCTGGACGTCGTCTCCAAGGCGCTCGTCCCCGGCGGCATCCTCTGCGCGTACGTCGCCACCACCACCCAGCTCTCCCGGACGGTCGAGTCCATCCGCGAGATCGGCTGCTTCGCCGAACCGCAGCCCTGGGAGTCGATGATCCGCAACTGGCACGTCGAGGGCCTGGCCGTCCGCCCCGACCACCGCATGATCGGCCACACCGGCTTCCTCGTCACCGCCCGCCGGCTCGCCGACGGCGTCCAGGCCCCGGCCCGGCGCCGCCGCCCCTCCAAGGGCGCCTACGGCGAGGACTACGACGGGCCCGGCGGTCGCAACGGCTCCGCCGACGACTGACCCCGAGCCACGTACCGGCGCCGCCGCCGGGTCCCGGACCGACCCGGAGACCCGGCGGCGGCGCCCTTCTCGTAGCCGCCCGTACGCGGTCCGCACCTCCGGGCGCACCCCACCGTTCCGCCCCGGTGTGAGGTGTGGCACGATGCTGGCCACCCCGTACCGCCGACGCAGACGGCCGCCCCACAGGAACAACAGGAGACAGCCCGCGTGCAGACCTCCGCACTCCCGGACCTCGCGCACAACGACAGCAAGCCCATGCACTGGCTCGCCACCGCGACCGCCATGGCGGCCGTCGTCGCGCTGGCCGGCCTGTTCCAGCCCGACGCCAGCGCCTCCACGTCCTCCCGGAGCACTCCGGTCCAGCAGCGGCAGGCGGAGCCGGCCGCGGCCCCCGACCCGGCCGAGGCGGACTTCCCGCTGGAGTGCGGCGACGTCGGCCACACCGTCGTCAAGCAGGCCCCCGGTGACCTCGACGGCGACGACCGGCCCGAGACCGTCGCCGTGGTCCACTGCGCGGCCGGATCGGGCACCCCGCCCAGCGGCGTCTACGTCCTGACACAGCGGAGCGGGTCCGCTCCCAGGGTCGTGGCGACCCTGGTGGAACCCGCCCAGCAGTTCAGCGTCGGCGACTTCGCCGTGCGCGACGGCGTCATCTCCGCCACGCTCCTCGGCTACTCCTCGTCATCGGTGCCCTCGTGCTGCCCCGACCAGCAGGAGAAGGTCACCTGGCAGTGGCAGAACGGCGCCTTCGTCCGCAACAGCCAGACCGCCGAGCCCATCGACACCGGCATCTGACCCCGAGGCACCGGGCACCCCGCGTCCCACCGCCGCCGGTGGATCAGGCCGCCTCCGGTCCGTACACCTCGACCCTGTCCGAAACGCGTCGCACATGGATGCAGTCGCCCGGGCACTCCTTCGCCGAGTCCACCACGTCCTGGAGCAGCGGCAGCGGCACCGGCGTGGTCGCCCCCTTGTCCTGGAGCAGCTCGTCCTCGGCGCTCTTCACATATGCCAAACCGTCGATGTCCAGCTCGAACACCTCGGGCGCGTACTGCACGCAGATCCCGTCGCCCGTGCAGAGATCCTGGTCGATCCAGACCTCCAGGTCCTGCGCCTCGCCATCGGTGGGAGCGTCCTGCCGCACGGTCATGTCGCCTGCCGTTTCCTGCGTATCCGGACCGGGAAAGAGCCAGCCCTGACGGGTGTTGAACGCTTCGACGATACAACCGGCCGCATTCCCGCGTTGAACCGTGGGTATCCCCCCAGGAACGGGGGAGAGCGCAAGGGTGAAGATCGGACACACCCCGCAGTCTTTGTGATCTAGGGGTTTCAATCACCACCCACGCAGGTAGGGTCAGGAAGCGTCCAGCTCCCCTTGGAGGAGGTGAGGACCGTGGCAGCCCACGACGACGACATCAACCGCGGCATCCGGCCCGTGCGGGGGTCCGAAGACCCAGCCGGCCAGGTTGCCTTTCTCGAGCAGGAAATCGCCGTCCTGCGACGCAAGCTCGCCGACTCTCCGCGGCATACGAGGATTCTCGAAGAGCGGATCGTCGAGTTGCAGACCAACCTCGCAGGCGTGTCCGCCCAGAACGAGCGGCTCGCCAGTACGCTCCGCGAGGCCCGCGACCAGATCGTGGCCCTCAAGGAAGAGGTCGACCGGCTCGCGCAGCCGCCGGCCGGTTTCGGGGTGTTCCTGCAGGCCAACGAGGACGGCACCTGCGACATCTTCACCGGGGGCCGCAAGCTCCGGGTGAACGTCAGCCCCAGCGTCGAACTCGACGACCTCCGGCGCGGCCAGGAGGTCATGCTCAACGAAGCGCTCAACGTGGTCGAGGCCATGCAGTTCGAGCGCGCCGGGGACATCGTCACCCTCAAGGAGATCCTCGAGGACGGCGAGCGCGCCCTGGTCATCGGGCACACCGACGAGGAACGGGTGGTCAGGCTCGCCGAGCCGCTGCTGGACACCACCATCCGCCCCGGCGACGCCCTGCTGCTCGAACCCCGCTCCGGCTACGTCTACGAGGTCGTGCCCAAGAGCGAGGTCGAGGAACTCGTCCTCGAAGAGGTCCCGGACATCGACTACGACAAGATCGGCGGCCTGGGCGACCAGATCGAGCTGATCCGCGACGCGGTCGAGCTCCCCTATCTCCACCCCGACCTCTTCCGGGAGCACGAGCTGCGCCCGCCCAAGGGCATCCTGCTCTACGGCCCGCCCGGCTGCGGCAAGACGCTCATCGCCAAGGCCGTCGCCAATTCCCTGGCGAAGAAGGTCGCCGAAGTCACCGGCCAGCCCGCCGGAAAGAGCTACTTCCTCAACATCAAGGGCCCCGAGCTCCTCAACAAGTACGTCGGCGAGACCGAGCGCCACATCCGCCTGGTCTTCCAGCGGGCCCGTGAGAAGGCCAGCGAGGGCACCCCCGTCATCGTCTTCTTCGACGAGATGGAGTCCCTCTTCCGCACCCGTGGGTCGGGCGTCAGCTCGGACGTGGAGAACACCATCGTCCCGCAGCTGCTCGCCGAGATCGACGGTGTGGAGGGCCTGGAGAACGTCATCGTCATCGGCGCCTCCAACCGCGAGGACATGATCGACCCGGCGATCCTGCGCCCCGGCCGGCTCGATGTGAAGATCAAGATCGAGCGCCCGGACGCGGAGGCCGCGAAGGACATCTTCGCCAAGTACCTCACCGCCTCGCTGCCGCTGCACGCGGACGATCTGGCCGAGCACACCGGCTCGAAGGAAGCCGCGGCGCACGCCATGATCCAGTCCGTCGTGGAGCGGATGTACACCGAGTCCGAGGAGAACCGCTTCCTCGAGGTCACGTACGCCAACGGCGACAAGGAAGTCCTGTACTTCAAGGACTTCAACTCCGGCGCGATGATCCAGAACATCGTCGACCGGGCCAAGAAGATGGCCATCAAGGCCTTCCTCGACCACGGCCAGAAGGGCCTGCGGGTCTCCCACCTCCTCCAGGCGTGCGTGGACGAGTTCAAGGAGAACGAGGACCTGCCGAACACCACCAACCCGGACGACTGGGCCCGCATCTCCGGCAAGAAGGGCGAGCGGATCGTCTACATCCGCACGCTCGTCACCGGAAAGCAGGGCGCGGACACCGGCCGTTCCATCGACACGGTGGCCAACACCGGGCAGTACCTGTAGAAGGCGCACCGGCTGCGGATGCCCGGCCGGGCATCCGCAGCCGGTTGCTTTCCGGACAGCCGCGGCGACACCGCGGCAATGACGACGCAATTGATCTCCCCACCGGCACGGACGCGTTCTAGGCTCTGGCGTACCGCCCGTCCACGCAGCGCGGGAGGGGCGGGCCGCGCACCCACCGAACAAGCAGCGGTACTTGAGCGCCGCCCCCGGAAGGGAGCGCCGCCGGGCAAGGAGGGCCGGATGACCGTACGGCGAGTAATGGGCATCGAGACGGAGTACGGGATCTCCGTTCCGGGGCACCCCAGCGCCAATGCCATGCTCACCTCGTCCCAGATCGTCAACGCCTACGCGGCGGCGATGCACCGGGCGCGCCGCGCCCGCTGGGACTTCGAGGAGGAGAACCCGCTGCGGGACGCGCGGGGCTTCGACCTCGCCCGCGAGACCGCCGACTCCAGCCAGCTCACGGACGAGGACATCGGCCTGGCCAATGTGATCCTCACCAACGGGGCCCGGCTCTACGTCGACCACGCGCACCCCGAGTACAGCTCCCCGGAGATCACCAACCCCAGGGACGCCGTCCTGTGGGACAAGGCCGGCGAGCGCATCATGGCCGAGGCGGCCGAGCGCGCGGCGCAGCTTCCGGGCGCCCAGCCGATCCACCTCTACAAGAACAACACCGACAACAAGGGCGCCTCCTACGGGACGCACGAGAACTATCTGATGAAGCGGGAGACCCCTTTCTCGGACATCGTGCGCCATCTGACGCCGTTCTTCGTCTCGCGCCAGGTGGTCACCGGCGCCGGACGGGTCGGCATCGGCCAGGACGGCCAGGAGCACGGCTTCCAGATCAGCCAGCGCGCCGACTACTTCGAGGTCGAGGTCGGCCTGGAGACCACGCTCAAGCGCCCCATCATCAACACCCGCGACGAGCCGCACTCCGACGCCGAGAAGTACCGCCGGCTCCATGTGATCATCGGCGACGCCAACCTCTCGGAGATCTCCACCTACCTCAAGCTGGGCACCACCTCGCTGGTCCTGTCCATGATCGAGGACGGCTTCATCAACGTCGATCTCGCCGTGGACCAGCCGGTGCGCACGCTGCACCAGGTCTCCCACGACCCCGGACTGCGACAGCTGATCACGCTGCGCAGCGGCCGGACACTGACCGCGGTGCAGCTCCAGATGGAGTACTTCGAGCTGGGCCGCAAATACGTCGAGGAGCGGTACGGCGCGGACGCCGACGAACAGACCAAGGACATCCTCAGCCGGTGGGAGGACACCCTCAACCGGCTGGAGAACGATCCGATGAGCCTGGCCGGCGAGCTGGACTGGGTGGCGAAGCGGCAGCTCATGGACGGCTACCGGCGCCGGGACGGCCTGGACTGGGACGCGGCCCGGCTGCACCTGGTGGACCTGCAGTACGCGGACGTACGGCAGGAGAAGGGCCTGTACAACCGTCTGGTGGCCCGGGGCCGGATGAAACGTCTCCTCGACGAGCGCGAGGTCGAGCGGGCCCGTACGGCACCGCCGGACGACACCAGGGCGTACTTCCGCGGCCGCTGCCTCGAAAAGTACGCCGACGACGTCGCGGCCGCCTCCTGGGACTCGGTGATCTTCGATCTGCCGGGTCAGGACTCGTTGCAGCGGGTGCCCACGATGGAGCCGCTGCGGGGCACCCGTGAGCATGTGAAGTCCCTGCTGGACCGCTGCCGCACCGCGCAGGAACTGGTCCAGGTGCTCTCGGGCGGCTGACGGCGCCTGAAAGGGCTCCCGGCTGGGAATCATTCCGATGACCTCCGGACGTTGAGACAAGTACCGGGCCAATGTCGGACCCCGTGGGTAGGGTCTGATCAAGTGCTTCGAACCGAGCGGGGTGAGCTAGATGGCGACCAAGGACACCGGCGGCGGACAGCAGAAGGCGACGCGTTCCACCGAGGAGGTCGAGGAGCAGGCGCAGGACGCGCAGGTCTCCGAGGACCTCAAGGAACGCCAGGAGAAGCTGAGCGAGGACGTGGACGACGTCCTGGACGAGATCGACGACGTCCTGGAGGCCAACGCCGAGGACTTCGTGCGCTCGTTCGTGCAGAAGGGCGGCCAGTAACCGGCCCCGTGCCGGAGGCCCGCAGCGGACGTGCGGTACGGGCGGCTCGCCCGTACCGCACACCGCGGGCCGCCGGAGCGCTCCGGCGGCCCGATTTGCCCCCGCCACGGATGTGGATCACCGCCCCCGGGCGGGTAGGGTCCGGGGCGTACCGCTTCAACTGGAATCCGGCCGTCGGCAAGTTGGGGATGATCCTGACACCTTGCGCAGGGCCATCGCATACCTGGAGGGAAACGCGTGGAAGCCAACACTCGTAGCACCGGGCGTCTACCAGCTGCCTTCCTGACGCCGGGATCGTCCTCCTTCATGGACTTCCTGTCCGACCAGGCGCCCGAGATGCTTCCGGGCAACCGGCAGGCGCCGCCGCTGAAGGGGGCCATCGAGGCGCCGCACGGCACGACGATCGTGGCGGCGGCCTTCCCCGGCGGTGTCGTCCTCGCCGGTGACCGGCGGGCGACCATGGGGAACATGATCGCGCAGCGCGACATCGAGAAGGTCTTCCCGGCCGACGAGTACTCGGCGGTGGGCATCGCCGGTACGGCGGGTCTCGCCGTGGAGATGGTCAAGCTCTTCCAGCTGGAGCTGGAACACTTCGAGAAGGTGGAGGGCGCCCAGCTCTCCTTCGAGGGCAAGGCGAACCGGCTCTCCACGATGATCCGGAGCAATCTGGCGATGGCCATGCAGGGCCTCGCCGTCGTCCCGCTCTTCGCCGGCTACGACATGGACCGCGAACGCGGACGCATCTTCAGCTACGACGTCACCGGCGGCCGCTCCGAGGAGCACGGCTACGCCTCCACCGGCTCCGGCTCCCTCTTCGCCCGCGGCTCCATGAAGAAGCTCTACCGCGAGGACCTGACGGAGCAGGAGACGCTCACGCTGGTCGTGCAGGCCCTGTACGACGCGGCCGACGACGACTCCGCGACGGGCGGCCCGGACGTGGGCCGCCGTATCTACCCCATCGTCACCGTCATCACGGACGAGGGCTTCCGGAGGCTGACCGACGCGGAATCCGCCGAGGTCGCCCGCGCGATTCTGGAACGCCGCCTGGAACAGCCCGACGGCCCGCGCGCCGCGCTGCTCTGAGCACGCGTTCCCTTCCCGCTTCTCCGATGCTCCCGCCACTGACAGAAAGGGACGGATAGCCGGTGTCGACGCCGTTCTATGTCTCACCTCAGCAGGCCATGGCCGACCGGGCGGAATACGCCCGGAAGGGCATCGCCCGTGGTCGCAGCCTGGTAGTGCTGCAGTACGCCGACGGAATTGTGTTCGTCGGCGAGAACCCGTCCCGTGCACTGCACAAGTTCAGCGAGATCTACGACCGGATCGGTTTCGCCGCCGCCGGTAAGTACAACGAGTACGAAAACCTCCGCATCGGCGGAGTGCGCTACGCGGATCTGCGCGGATACACCTATGACCGCGACGATGTGACCGCCCGCGGACTGGCGAACGTCTACGCGCAGACCCTCGGCACGATTTTCTCCAGCGCGGCCGAGAAGCCGTACGAGGTGGAACTCGTGGTCGCCGAGGTCGGCAGCGAGCCCGAGGGCGACCAGATCTACCGGTTGCCGCACGACGGCTCGATCGTGGACGAACACGGTTCGGTCGCGGTCGGCGGCAACGCGGAGCAGATCTCCACCTTCCTCGACCAGCGCCACCGCGACGGGATGTCACTCGCCGAGGCGCTGAGACTGGCGGTGCAGGCCCTCTCCCGCGACCCCAACGGCAGCGAGCGGGAGATTCCCGCGGACCGGCTCGAAGTGGCCGTCCTGGACCGCACCCGGCCGCAGCAGCGCAAGTTCAAGCGGATCGTCGGCCGGCAGCTGGCCCGGCTCCTGGAGGCGGAGGCCGCCGCCTCCACGCCCACCGACGCCCCGTCCGACACCGAGGACGGCGACGCCGCCCCGGACGCCCCCGCGGCCACCAAGGACACCACCGAATCCGGCGGGGACGTGGAGTAGCGCATCGCCCGGCCTTTTCCGGCCCACCCGAGCCCCGGCCCGCCCCAGGCGGACCGGGGCTCCGTCACACCGGCGGCGCGGGCGCCGTCGAGCCGCGCGCGACCAGCCGCACCGGCAGGCTGCCCGGTTCGGCCGCCCGCCCGTCCAGGACCGCGAGCAGCGCGGCCATCCCGCGCTCACCGACCTGCTCGGCGGGCAGCCGTACGGTGGTCAGCTCCGGCTCCACCGCGGTCGCCAGGGCCAGATCGTCGAAGCCGGTCACCGACAGATCGCCGGGCACCCGCAACCCGAACCGGCGGGCCGCCTTGCACGCCCCCGCCGCCAGGATGTCGTCGTCGCAGACGATCGCGGTCGGCCGGGGCCCCGGCAGCCCCAGCGCGCGCTCCGCCGCCTCCCGCCCCGCCCGCACGTCCAGCGCCGAGGTCACCGTGCGCACCTCGACGCCGGGGACCGTGCGCAGCTCCGCGTGCAGGGCCTCGGCGCGGCAGCCGAAGGTCCAGGTGTCCACGGCCGAGGCCAGGTGCAGGAAGCGCCGGTGGCCCAGGGCGAGCAGATGGCGGGCCACCTGGCGCATCCCGTCGCCGATGTCGAGGTTGACGCGGGCGGCGGGGCCCGGCGCCGAGGGGTCGCTGTCCAGCATCACCAGTGGCACGTCCGCGCCGTGCAGGGCGTCGAGCGCGTCGGCCGCCATGGACGAGGCGATGACCCCGTCCAGCGCGGCACGGGCGGAGGGGAAGGGGTCGCGGGCCGGGCCGGTGCCGTCGGGGGAGGGGTAGAGGACGACGCCGAAGCCGTGCTCGGCGGCGACCGCGGCGGCCCCGGTGTACACGCGGGCGAAGAACTCGTTGGTGAGGGCCGGGACGACCAGCAGGGCGGTCCTGGTGCGGCCCAGGCGCAGATTGCGGGCGGCGAGGTTGGGCCGGTAGCCGAGGTCGCGGGCGGCGTCGCGCACCCGGCCCGCGGTGGTCTCGGACACCCGGCCCCGCCATTTCTCGCCGAGCACCAGCGAGACCGTGGCCTGGGAGACACCGGCGGCCCGCGCCACGTCTCGGCTGGTGGGGCGGGCCGGGCCGGGCGGTGCTGGGCTGGTCACGCGGGCCTCCGGGCCGGTCGGTACAGGCCCGTGAGGTGGACCTGGGGACGCGCTCATGGTACGTATGAACCCGGTAGTTATACGTAAAACCTCGCAGCCCGCACAGGTGCCCGGGGGAGAGGGGCGGGACATGGCCGCGGGATATCTGGACATCCTCCGGGCGCGGCACGCCGCCCGGCTGCTCACCGGCACCCTGGTGGGCCGGCTGCCGAACGGCACCGCGAACATCGCGATCGTGCTGTTCGTGCGGGCCGAGGGCGGCAGCTACACGCTGGCCGGCGCGCTCGCCGCGGTGTACGGACTGGCCACGGCGGTGGGGCAGCCGCTCCTGGGGCGCGCGGTGGACCTGTACGGGCAGCCGCGCGTCCAGCTGCCCGCCGCCGTCGTCTCCGGGCTCGGCATGGCCGTGCTCGCCGTGGCCGGCTGCGGCTCCCTCCCGCTCGCCTACGCGGCGGTGGCCGTGGCCGGACTGTTCACGCCGCCGCTGGAGGGCGGGCTGCGGGCGCTGTGGCCGAGCGTGCTGGGCGGCGAGGACCGGGTGCACCGGGCGTACGCCATGGACGCGGTGGCGCAGGAGGTCATGTTCACGGCCGGGCCGCTCCTGGTGACCCTGCTCGTCTCGCTGTGGTCGCCCGCCGCCGCCCTGCTCGTCATCAACGCGATCGGCGTGCTCGGCGCCCTGTCGGTCGTGCTCTCGGAGCCCTCGCGCACCTGGCGCTCCGCCCCGCGCGAGGCGCACTGGCTGGGCGCGCTGCGCTCGCCCGGACTGCTCGCGCTGCTGGGCTCGTTCTTCTTCGTGGGCCTCGCGCTCGGCTCCATCACCGTGGCCGCGATGGCGTATGCCGACGACCACGGCCGGGAGTCCGTCTACGGCTGGCTGATGGCCGCGCTGGGGCTCGGCGCCCTGGTCGGCGGGGCGGTGTACGGGGCGCGGCGGTGGGCGGGGGAGCCGGAGCGCCGGCTGCGGGTGATCGTCGGGCTGCTCGCGCTGGGCTATCTGCCGCTGACGCTGACGCCGGGCCCGGTGGCGATGACGGTGCTGGCGGCCGTCTCCGGGGTGTTCCTCGCCCCGGCCGTCGCCTGCTCGTTCATCGTGGTGGACCGGCACGCGCCGCGCGGGACGGTGACCGAGGCGTTCTCCTGGCTGGTGACCACCTTCGGGGTGGGCGCGGCGGCGGGGACGGCGGTGGCCGGCCCGGCCGTGGAGCTGGGCGGGACGGCGTGGAGCTTCGCGGTGGCGGGGGCCGGTGGAGTGGCCGCGCTGCTCGTTCTGCTGGCCACCGGAAGGGTGCTCACGGCTCCCGCCCGTACGGCCGTCGCGGTGCGAGGATCGGAAAATGATCGAAACGGTGCCGTCGAACCCGGTTTCAGCTCGGGCCATCAGGCGTAATGTTCAGTCATGGACCGCCGCATTTTCGGGCTGGAGAACGAGTACGGCGTCACGTGCACGTTCAGGGGACAGCGCCGACTGTCCCCTGATGAAGTGGCGCGCTACCTCTTCCGCCGTGTTGTGTCATGGGGCCGCAGCAGCAATGTCTTTCTGCGGAACGGCGCCCGCCTCTACCTCGACGTGGGATCGCATCCGGAATATGCAACCCCCGAATGCGACAACCTGACCGAGCTGGTCACCCACGACAAGGCCGGCGAGCGTATTCTCGAGGGCCTGCTCGTCGACGCCGAACGCCGCCTGCACGAGGAGGGAATCGCCGGCGACGTCTATCTCTTCAAGAACAACACCGACTCGGCGGGAAACTCCTACGGATGCCATGAGAACTACCTCGTGGCCCGGCACGGAGAATTCTCCCGCCTCGCGGACATCCTCATTCCCTTCCTCGTCACCAGGCAGCTGATCTGCGGGGCCGGCAAGGTCCTGCAGACCCCACGGGGCGCGGTGTACTGCGTCAGCCAGCGTGCCGAGCACATCTGGGAGGGCGTCAGCTCCGCGACGACGCGTTCCCGGCCGATCATCAACACCCGCGACGAGCCGCACGCGGACGCGGAGCGCTACCGCCGCCTCCACGTCATCGTCGGGGACTCCAACATGTCCGAGACGACCATGCTGCTCAAGGTCGGCGCGACGGACCTGGTGCTCCGCATGATCGAGGCGGGCACGGTGATGCGCGACCTGACCCTGGAGAACCCGATCCGGGCCATCCGCGAGGTCAGCCACGACACCACCGGGCAGCGCAAGGTCCGCCTCGCCAGCGGCCGCGAGGCGTCGGCCATAGAGGTGCAGCGCGAGTACTACGAGAAGGCCGTGGACTTCGTCGAGCGCCGGGGCATCCGCACCGGCAACGTCGAGCGCGTCCTCGAACTCTGGGGCCGTACGCTCGACGCGATCGAGGCGGAGGAGCTCGACCGGATCGAGACCGAGATCGACTGGGTCATGAAGTACAAGCTCATCGAGCGGTACCGGGCCAAGCACAACATGACCATGTCGAATCCGCGGGTCGCCCAGATAGACCTCGCCTACCACGACATCCACCGCCGGCGGGGGCTGTACTACCTGCTGGAGCGCAAGGGGAAGGCCGCCCGCGTCTGCGACGACCTGAAGATCTTCGAGGGCAAGTCGGTGCCCCCGCAGACCACCAGGGCGCGGCTGCGCGGCGACTTCATCCGGCGGGCCCAGGAGCAGCGGCGGGACTTCACCGTCGACTGGGTCCACCTCAAGCTCAACGACCAGGCGCAGCGGACGGTGCTCTGCAAGGACCCGTTCCGTTCGGTCGACGACCGCGTGGAGAAGCTGATCGCGGGTATGTGAGCCGGCCCGGGACACCCCCGGCCCCCCTGGCGCGACCCGGGCCCCGTACGTTCGTAGTACGGGGCCCTTCGCACGCCTTGAACGGCCTAGAGTGTCGGGGGTCCGGAAGCTCCGGGAGCTCCCCGGCCGTGTCCCCCACATATGCCGTCTGAGATCTGAGGAACCAGTGCGCCGACTTGCCGGCCTTCTCGTCGTCCCCCTGCTGCTGCTGTCAGCGGCGTGCGGCAGTGACGACAAGGGCTCCGACTCCGCTTCCACCGCCGCGTCCGTCCCCAGCAAGGGGGGTTTCCCCGCCATCACCGCGGGCGCGAAGTTCGGCGAGAAGCCCACCCTGGCCAAGGGCACGGGTACGCCGCCCAAGGAGCTGAAGGTCAAGGTCATCAGCGAGGGTGACGGCGCGAAGCTCAAGAACGGCGATGTCACCCAGGTGAACTACCTCGGGCAGGCATTCGACTCCACGGAGCCGTTCGACAACAGCTTCGACCGCAAGCAGCCGTTCGACCTGACCCTCGGCGCCGGCATGGTCATCCAGGGCTGGGACAAGGGCCTGGTCGGCCAGAAGGTCGGCAGCAGGGTCCAGCTCGTCATCCCGCCGGACCTCGGCTACGGCGCCCAGGGCCAGGGCGACATCAAGCCGAACGCCACCCTCGTCTTCGTCGTGGACGTCCTCAAGGCGAAGCAGATCCCGGCGTCCGCGAAGGGCACCTCCGTCGCCCAGGACAACACCGATCTGCCGAAGGTGGGCACCAACACCGACGGCAAGGCGCCGACCGTGACCATCCCCAGCAAGGTGGACCCGCCGAAGAAGCTGGTCTCCGACTACGTCCTGGAGTCCAAGGGTGACGTGGTCAAGGAGAGCGACTCGGTCGTCGTGAACTACGTGGCCAAGGTCTGGAAGAGCGGCGAGGAGTTCGACAACACCTACGCCACGGGCAAGACGGCCACCTTCCCGCTGGCCCAGGTCACCCTCAAGGGGCTCAAGGACGGCCTGATCGGCAAGAAGATCGGCAGCCGCGTCCTGCTGGTCGTGCCGCCGGACCAGGGCCTGGGCGACAAGGAGCAGCAGTCCATCCCCGCCAACTCCACGCTGGTCTTCGCCGTGGACATCCTGGCGAAGATGTAAGACTGTCCCGGTTGCCCAGTTCATCAGCATGAGGAGCAAGTCAGTGAGCATCGACAAGCCCGAGATCGACTTTCCGGGTGGCGAGCCGCCGGCCGACCTGGAGATCAAGGACCTCTGGGTGGGCGACGGCGCCGAGGCCAAGGCCGGCCAGGTCGTCTCCGTCCACTACGTGGGGGTCGCCTTCTCCACGGGTGAGGAGTTCGACGCCTCCTGGAACCGCGGCACCCCGCTGCAGTTCGAACTCGGTGCCGGCCAGGTCATCCAGGGCTGGGACAAGGGCGTGCAGGGCATGAAGGTCGGCGGCCGGCGCCAGCTGATCATCCCCTCGCACCTCGCCTACGGCGAGCGCGGCGCCGGCGGCGGCCGCATCGCCCCGGGCGAGACGCTGATCTTCGTCTGCGACCTGGTCGCCGTCTGATCCGCACCCGAGTGTGCGAGGGCCCGTGCCGTGAGGTGCGGGCCCTCGCTTTTGTCCGGACACGCCGGGGCGGTACGGTCGAGCGTCGTAGAGCACAAGGGAAAGGGCGTCGATGGCGATTGCCAAGGCCGAGCGGCTGATGAACCTGGCGTTGTGTCTGCTGGGGACCCGGCGCCCGCTCAGCAAGCGCGAACTGCGCGGCTCCATCGAGGCCTATCTCGAAGCGGCCTCCGACGACGCCTTCAACCGCATGTTCGAGCGGGACAAGGACGACCTGCGCGAGCTGGGCCTGGTCATCGAGACCGTGGAGAACCTGGACGGCGAGACCGGCTACCTCGCCCGCCGCGACAGCAACCGGCTGCCCCCCATCACGCTGGACGCCGAGGAGGCCGCCGCCCTCGGCCTGGCCGCCAAGGTCTGGCAGCAGGCCCGTCTCGCCGGCGCCGCCAGCGGCGCCCTGCAGAAGCTGCGGGCGGCCGGGATGCCCGAGACGGAGGACGCCTACGAGGTGCACAGCGCCCTCGAACCGCGCATCCCCGTCCACGAGGCCGCCTTCGAACCCCTGATGCTGGCCTGCCGCGACCGCCGCCCGGTGACCTTCGACTACCGCAAGGCGAACGCCGCCCAGCCCGAGACCCGCCAGGTCGAGCCGTGGACCCTGGAATGCTGGCGCGGCCACTGGTACCTCGCCGGCTGGGACCGTGAGCGCGGCGCCGAACGCGTCTTCCGGCTCTCCCGGATCACCGGCAGGGTTCGCTCCCGCACGGGCGCCTTCACCGCCGAGGTGCCCGACGTGGTCACCGTCCGCGAGACCGTCGAGAGCTGGGCCGGCGAGACGGCCACCCGGACCGCCCTGATCAAGCTGCGCGCCGACTCCGGCTACCCGCTGCGCGCCCGCGCCCTGTCGGTCCGGGAACTCGGGGACGGGTGGGAGGAGTTGGAGATCCCGTACGGACACGGCCTGGACGCCTGGCTCGTGGAGTTCGGCCCCGACGTCGTCGTGACCGGACCCGAGGACCTGCGGGCCGACGTGGTGGACCGGCTGCGCGCCGTGGCCAAGGACTGAGGGGACCCCGTAAGCAATGGCCACGAACGCCATCGACCAGACACGCCGGATGCTCTCCCTGGTGACGTATCTGCGCGAGCGCCCCGGCGCCCACGTCCAGGACGTCGCCCGCGCCTTCGGGATCAGCGAGGACGAGCTGATCTCCGACCTGGACGTGCTGCCCATGTGCGGCACCAGCTTCCGGGGCGGCGACCTGCTGGACATCGACACCGACGGCGACCGCATCTGGTGGCACAACGCGGACGACGTCGCCGAACCGCTGCGGCTCGCCGCCGACGAGGCGACGGCCCTGCTGGTCGCCGCCCGTGCGGTGGCCACCCTGCCCGGACTCCGCGAGAGCGACCGGCAGGCCCTGCTGCGGGCCACGGCCAAGCTGGAGACCGCCGCCGGTGAGGTGGGCGCCGCCAGCTCACGGCTCTCGGTCACCTTCGAGTCCGAGGGCGGCGTCTTCGCCGAGGTGGACCGGGCGATCTCCGAACGGCGCCGGCTCTGGCTGCGCTACTACTCGCCCGCCCGCGACCAGCTCACCGAGCGCGAGGTGGACCCGATCCGGCTGTTCGCCGTCGGCCACACCTATATGGAGGCGTGGTGCCGCTCCTCCGAGGACCGGCGCACCTTCCGCCTCGACCGGGTGGCCGAGATCCGGCTCCTCGACGAGCCCGCCGCCCCGCCCGAGCTGGAGCTGCGCGACCTGTCCGAGGGCCTGGTGCAGCCGGCCGCCGAGGACCCGGAAGTGGTGGTCGAGGTCGGCCCCGGCGGGCGCTGGGTCGCCGAGTACTACCCGCACGACCGGGCCGAGGAACTCGCCGACGGCGGCCTGCGGATCACCCTGCGCACCCCCGACCCGGCCTCGCTGCGCCGGCTCGCGCTGCGGCTGGGCGGCGAGGGGCGCATCGTCTCGCCCCCCGAGCTGGCCGCGAGCGCGCGGCAGGCGGCCCGCGAGGCGCTCGCCGCCTACGACGGCGCGGCCTGAGAGGACGGCTGAGGAGACATGGGACACCTGACCGCACTGCCCGGCCGCGCCGCCGTACCCACCGTGGCGGTGCCGCAGTCGGCGCGCTTCCGGGCCGGCTGCCCCGACTGCCGGGCCCGCTTCGAACTGGCGGCGGCGGAGTTCCGCCTCGTCGTCGGCGCCACCAGCCGCACCACGTTCTACTCCTTCACCTGCCCCGAGTGCGCCGCCTGCGTCCGTAAGCCGGCGGGGGAGCGGATAGTGGAACTCCTCACCGACGGCGGCGTACGCACGCTGCGGCTGCACACCGGTTCCTGAGAGGCTCTGCGCATGTTCTGGCCCATGCTCGCCATCGCCCTGGGATTCCTCGGGATCGCCGTGCTCGGCGTGCTCGCGATCAGGGTGTTCATCGAGGCCCAGCGCCTGGGCCACCAGGTGACCCGCACCACGGAACGCGTCAACCGCGCCGCCGAGGACCTGGAACGCGCGGCCACCCGCCTGGCCGCCACCGGGAAGTCACTGCCCTAGGGGCCGCAGAGGCGGCCTCCAGTTTCCCGGGCCCGAGGGGTACGCTGCTGCTGACGGCCCAGGCAGGGAGGTGCGGGCCGCTGTCGAAAGTATGCACGGGCATTGCCCCGCGTTTACTCGCGCGGGTTACGATCGCTGCCGACGAATGGTCGGATGTGTATCCGGCACTCAAGGGCAGCGAGCCCGCCTCCAGCCGCCTCAGCCAGAAGGAAGCACATCATGGGCAATCTGAAGCCTCTCGAGATCGTTCTGATCATCGCTGTCATCCTGCTGTTGTTCGGCGCCAAGAAGCTTCCGGACATGGCCCGTTCGCTGGGCAAGTCGGCCCGCATCCTCAAGAGCGAGGCCAAGGCCATGAAGAAGGACGACGAGTCGACGCCCGCCGCCACCACGGACGCCGCCGCCGACCAGGGCACGCAGCAGGCAGCGCGGACGATCCAGGCCGCGCCCGGTGACGTCACGAGCTCCCGCCCGGTGAGCGAAGCGAAGCCCACCACCCAGAGCTGACCGCGCCGACGGGTCGACCCGTCGGCTGCCGCACGAGACGAGGGAAGTGGGTTGCTCAAGTCTGCCCGCAAGCAGGAGAAGGACGGCGAGGGGCGGATGCCTCTCGCCGATCACCTGCGAGAGTTGCGTAACCGACTGCTGATCGCGGTGCTGGCGATCATCGTCATCACTTCGGTCACGGCCTTCTTCTACCGGGAAGTGATCGACTTCCTGATCCGGCCGATCCTGGAGACGGTCGGTTGCGCCAACGGTGAGAAGCGACAGCTCAACGGCAAGCCGTGCGCCGAAATGACGGTGAACGGCCTGGTCGGCCCCTTCTCCATCGCCCTCAAGGTCTCCCTCATGGCCGGGATGGTGTTCTCCAGCCCGATCTGGCTCTACCAGCTCTGGGCCTTTCTCGCCCCCGGCCTGCACAAGCACGAGAAGCGGTACGCGCTCTCCTTCGTCGGTGTCGGCGCGCCGCTCTTCCTGGCAGGCGGCACCCTCGCCTACCTGCTGATCCCGAAGACCGCCGAGGTGCTGCTCGACTTCACCCCCGACGACGCGTCGAACCTGCTGTTCATCGACGACTACCTCAACACCATCACGCGCATGGTGGTCGTCTTCGGTCTGGCCTTCGAGCTGCCGCTCCTGCTCATCCTGCTGAATTTCACCGGGGTGCTCACGGCCAAGCGGCTGGCCTCCTGGTGGCGCGCCATGGTCATGGGCATCACGATCTTCGCCGCGGTGGCCACCCCCACCGGCGACCCGCTGACCATGCTGGTGCTGGCCGCGCCCATCGTCCTGCTGTACTTCATCGCCCTCGGTGTCTGCATGGCCAACGACCGTCGTCGGCGCCGCAACAACCCCGACGCCGACCTCGACGACGACGAGGCGTCGCAGCTCGACCTCACCCCCGAGGACATCGGCGACATGGAGCAGGTGTCGGCCTCGCCCACGGTGCCCGGTCAGTCCGACCGTGAGCGCGACGGTTACGACGACATCACCTGACCTTGTAGGGTCCCCGGGTGACCAGCGAGATCACTCTCTTCGTCAATCCCACCGCGGGACGCGGCCGGGGCGCGCGGGCCGCGCAGCCGGCCGCTTCGGCGTTGCGGGACGCCGGGTTCTCCGTACGCACCATCCTCGGCGAGGATGCCGGTGACGCGCTGGGCCGGGCGCGGGCGGCGGTCGCGGAGGGGACGGGCGCGCTCATCGCCGTCGGCGGGGACGGGCTCATGTCGCTGGCTCTCCAGGCGGTCGCCGGGACGCTCACCCCGCTGGGCGTGGTGGCGGTGGGCACCGGCAACGACTTCGCGCGCGCCCTGGGCCTGCCGATACGGGACCCGGAGGCGGCGGGCCGGCTCGCCGCCGACGCGCTCAAGGGCCGGGCGCCCGTGCGCGAGATCGACCTCGGCCGGGTCGGGGAGCGCTGGTTCGGGTCCGTGCTCGCCTCGGGCTTCGACTCGCGGGTCAACGACCGGGGCAACCGAATGCGCCGGGTGGGCGGCCGGTTCAAGTACGACCTGGCGATCCTCGCCGAACTCGCCGCCTTCAAGCCGATCACGTACCGCATGACCCTGGACGACGGGCCGCCCCGCGAGATCGAGGCCACGCTCGTCGCGGTCGGCAACGGCACCTCGTACGGCGGCGGCATGCGCATCTGCGCCGACGCCGTCATGGACGACGGCCTCTTCGACATCACAGTGGTCGGCGAGTGCAGCCGTACGACGCTGCTCAAGGTCTTCCCCCGGGTGTACAGGGGGACGCACCTCGGCCACCCCGTCGTCACCGTGCACCGGGCCGCCGCGGTCACCCTCGAAGCCGTCGGTGTCACCGCCTACGCGGACGGCGAACCGCTCGGCGCGCTCCCGCTGACCGCCGCCTGCGTGCCGAAGGCCGTACGGGTGCTGGGGGCCGGTCCCGGAGCGCGGACCACGGGCGATTAAAGATCGCGTCACTGTCACAGGCGGCGGGTAGGCTCGACAGCAAGATGACAGAGGACCTCTCACCAGCCGAGCGATACCAGGCCTCCCGGCTCCGGGCGGCCGAGCAGGCGACCGCTCTCGCACCCTTCCGCGAGCTGTACGACTTCGATCTCGACCCGTACCAGATCGACGCGTGCAAGGCGCTGGAGGCCGGAAAGGGCGTGCTCGTCGCCGCCCCGACCGGTTCCGGCAAGACGATCGTTGGCGAGTTCGCCGTGCACCTCGCCCTGACGCAGGGCCGCAAGTGCTTCTACACCACGCCGATCAAGGCCCTGTCGAACCAGAAGTTCGCCGACCTCGTCAAGCGCTACGGCGCCGACCGAGTCGGCCTGCTCACCGGCGACAACAGTGTCAACGGGGACGCCCCGGTCGTCGTGATGACCACCGAGGTCCTGCGCAACATGCTGTACGCGGGCTCCCAGGCGCTGAACGGCCTCGGATACGTGGTGATGGACGAGGTGCACTACCTCTCCGACCGCTTCCGGGGCGCCGTCTGGGAAGAGGTGATCATCCACCTCCCCGAATCCGTCACCCTGGTGTCCCTGTCGGCGACCGTGTCCAACGCCGAGGAGTTCGGCGACTGGCTGGACACCGTGCGCGGCGACACCGAGGTGATCGTCTCCGAGCAGCGCCCCGTACCGCTCTGGCAGCACGTACTGGCCGGCCGCCGGATGTACGACCTCTTCGAGGAGGAGAGCGACCACGGCGGCCGGGGCGTCGGCCGCCGCGAGGTCAACCCCGACCTGCTCCGCCTGGCCCGGATGGAGAACCAGCGCGGGTACAACCCGCGCGACCGCCGGCGCGGAAAGATGATCCGGGAGGCCGACCGCGAGCGCGAGCGCCGCCAGCGCAGCCGGATCTGGACGCCGTCGCGCCCCGAGGTCATCGACCGGCTGGACGCCGAGGGCCTGCTCCCCGCGATCACGTTCATCTTCAGCCGCGCCGCCTGCGAGGCCGCCGTACAGCAGTGTCTGCACGCCGGCCTCCGGCTCAACGACGACGACAAGCGCCGGCTGGTCCGCGAGATCGTCGAGGAGCGGACGGCCTCCATCCCCGCCGAGGACCTGCACGTCCTGGGCTACTACGAGTGGCTGGAGGGCCTGGAGCGCGGCATCGCCGCCCACCACGCCGGCATGCTCCCGCGGTTCAAGGAGATCGTCGAGGAGCTGTTCGTCCGGGGCCTGGTCAAGGCCGTCTTCGCCACCGAGACCCTGGCCCTCGGCATCAACATGCCCGCCCGCTCGGTGGTCCTGGAGAAGCTCGTCAAGTGGAACGGCGAGCAGCACGCCGACATCACCCCCGGCGAGTACACGCAGCTCACCGGCCGGGCCGGCCGGCGCGGCATCGACGTCGAGGGCCACGCCGTGGTGCTCTGGCAGCGCGGCATGGACCCCGGCGCCCTGGCGGGCCTCGCCGGTACGCGCACGTATCCGCTGCGCTCCAGCTTCCGGCCCTCGTACAACATGGCCGTCAACCTGGTCGAGCAGTTCGGGCGGCACCGCTCGCGGGAGCTGCTCGAAACCTCCTTCGCGCAGTTCCAGGCGGACCGCTCGGTGGTCGGCATCTCCCGCCAGGTCCAGCGCAACGAGGAGGGCCTGGAGGGCTACCGCGAGGGCATGACCTGCCACCTCGGCGACTTCGAGGAGTACGCGCGGCTGCGCCGCGAACTCAAGGACCGCGAGACGGAACTGGCCAAGCAGGGAGCCTCCCAGCGGCGGGCCGCCGCCGCGGCGTCCCTGGAGAAGCTCAAGCCCGGCGACGTCATCCATGTGCCGACCGGCAAGTTCGCCGGCCTCGCGCTCGTCCTGGACCCCGGGCTTCCCGCCGGGCGCACCAACGGGCACGGGCATCGCGGCATGGAGTACCACGACGGGCCCCGCCCGCTGGTGCTGACGGCCGAGCGGCAGGTCAAGCGGCTCGCCGCGATCGACTTCCCGGTGCCGGTGGAGGCCGTGGAGCGGATGCGGGTGCCGAGGTCGTTCAACCCGCGCTCGCCGCAGTCCCGCCGGGACCTGGCCTCCGCGCTGCGCACCAAGGCCGGACACATCGTGCCCGAGCGCCATCGCAAGGGCCGCGCCCCGGCCGCCGACGACCGCGAGATCGCGCGGCTGCGCGCCGAGCTGCGCGCCCATCCGTGCCACGGCTGCGACGAGCGCGAGGACCACGCCCGCTGGGCCGAGCGCTACTACCGGCTCCAGCGTGACACCCGGCAGCTGGAGCGCCGCATCGAGGGGCGCACCAACACGATCGCCCGCACCTTCGACCGGATCGTCGCCCTGCTCACCGAGCTGGACTATCTGCGCGGCAGCGAGGTCACCGAGCACGGGCGGCGTCTCGCCCGGCTCTACGGCGAGCTGGATCTGCTGGCCAGCGAGTGCCTGCGGGCCGGTGTCTGGGAGGGGCTGAACCCGGCGGAGCTGGCGGCCTGTGTCTCCGCGCTGGTGTACGAGGCGCGGCAGGCCGACGACGCGGTGGCGCCGAAGCTGCCTTCGGGGCCCGCCCGGACGGCGCTGGGCGAGATGGTCCGCATCTGGGGGCGGCTCGACGCCCTGGAGGAGGACTTCAAGATCAACCAGGCGGAGGGGGTCGGTCAGCGCGAGCCCGATCTCGGCTTCGCCTGGGCGGTGTACATGTGGGCGTCCGGCCGTCCGCTGGACGAGGTGCTGCGCGAGGCGGACATGCCGGCGGGCGACTTCGTGCGGTGGTGCAAGCAGGTCATCGACGTGCTGGGCCAGGTGGCCGCCGCCGCGCCGCGCGAGAACAGCTCGGTCGCGCGCAACGCCCGCAAGGCCGTGGACGAGGTGCTGCGGGGCGTGGTCGCGTACAGCTCCCTCGGCTGAGGCCGCGGAGCGGGCAGGGGCCGCGCGGACGGAAGCCGGCCGGATCGCCGTCCGGCCGGCTCGGTGCGTGTCGTGTGGTGTGCGGCTCCCTTCGCCGGGAGGGTCGGGTCAGCTCCGGCCGCCCCGGCTCATCTTCATCGAGGCGCCCGCGCAGACCAGTCCGAGCAGGACCGCCAGGCCACCGATGATCACGTTGTTCAGTACGACACCGACGTCCGGACTGCTGCCCACCACCCAGGGCGAGATGATCATCCAGGCACCCATGGCGCAGATGGCCCAACTGAGCCCGTACATGCGCTGCGGCATCGCCGTGAACCCGAGTCCGAGCACGGCGATCGCGATACCCATGACCAGGTTGTGCGTCACCAGCGCGGACTGCGAGGCCGTGAAGTGCAGCACCCACGGCGACACGGCGCAGTACAGACCGACCAGGAAGACCGGCGCGTCCACCAGCGCCACATCGCGGCCGCCCATCACGCGTGCGTAGCGGTCGCTCATTTCCGAGACATCGGGGTGTCCGGCCATGTCATGGCCGACATGCGAGGCGTTCGACATGAGGTTCGTCCCCTTCGGATCGTGCGGACCCGGTCACCGTCGCCTGCGGGAAGTGGCCCGCACTGACCATTCTGCTCTTATCTGTCGCTTATGTGTAGATTCGAGCGGATCGGAATTCCGCAGGAAGCGCACCGGTCCGGCCGGCTCACGGGCGGGCGCGGCGCCCACCCGTGAGGGACGGGGTCACGCGGCGGGCGGCATCAGGACCGTGTCGACGATGTAGACCGTCGCGTTGGCGGTCGGCACATTGCCGCAGACGATCCCGGACGTGCCGTTCACGGTGTACGCCGCGCCCGAACCGGCCGTCGTCAGCTCGTCCTTCTCCAGGGTCTCGAAGGAGCCCTTCGCCAGCTGCTCCGGCGTCAGCTTCCGGCCCACCACGTGGTACGTGAGGACCTTGGTGAGCGCGTCCTTGTCGGCGAGCAGCTTCTCCAGGTCGGCCTTCGGGACCTTGGCGAAGGCGTCGTTGGTCGGGGCGAACACGGTGATGTTCTGCGCGCTGTTCAACGTGTCCACCAGGCCGGCCTTCTTGACCGCGGTGACCAGGGTGGACAGGGCCGGATTGTTCGAGGCCGCCGTGGCGACCGGGTCCTGCGCCATGCCGGTGAAGGACCCCGCACCGCTCTTCGGGACCGAGGCGCAGGCCGGGCCGAACGGCTTGTCGGTGTTCACGGGGGCGGCGGAGGAGGGGGCGGCAGAGGTCTTCGCGGGGTTGCCGCTCGTCCCGGAGGCGCTGGTGTCGGACTCGCCGGAGCAGGCCGTCAGGACCAGCGGCAGGACGAGCGCGGCGGACAGCGCGACGGCGGCGCGGCGGGCGTGGGTGGCCTTCATGGTGTTCTCCTGTATCGGTAATTAATTGATTACGTACGGTAGTTGGTCTGGGGTGTGCGCGCGCCGGGGCGGGCGGTGCGCGGGGGAGGCGGGGCTCGGGGGAGACGGCGGCGGAGGCGCGCCGGTCAGGACACGTTCACCACCACGGTGTGCCGGCCGGTCGCGCCGTCGGGCAGGGTGCCGACGCGCCGCCCGGTCTGGACGGCGCCGGTGCCGTCGGTGGCGCGGACCTCCAGGGTGTGGCCGCCGGGGGTGGCGGGCCATTCCCACACCCACTGGCGCCAGGTGTCCCGGCTGTCCTGCGCCGCGAGCCGGGCCGGCTGCCAGGGCCCGCCGTCCACCCGTACCTCGACGCGGACGATGCCCCGGTGCTGGGCCCAGGCGACCCCGGCGACCGGCACGGTGCCGGCCTTCGGGGAGGCGAAGGGGCGCGGGGTGTCGATGCGGGCCTGGGTCTTGACCGGCGCCCGCCGGGACCACGACCGCCGCACCCAGTACGGGTCGTACGCGTCGAAGGTGGTCAGCTCGATGTCCTGGAGCCACTTGCAGGCCGACACGTATCCGTACAGGCCGGGGACGACCATCCGCACCGGGAAGCCGTGGGCGAAGGGCAGCGGTTCGCCGTTCATGCCGAAGGCGAGCAGGGCGTCGCGGCCGTCCATCACGTCCTCGACCGGCGTGCCGATCGTCATGCCGTCCACCGAACGCGCCACGAGCTGATCGGCCGGTCCGCCCTCGGACGGGGGCCGCACGCCCGCCTCCCGCAGCAGATCGGCCAGGCGCACCCCCAGCCAGCGGGCGTTGCCCACGTACGGGCCGCCGACCTCGTTGGAGACGCAGGTCAGGGTGATGTCGCGCTCGACGGTCTCCCGGCGCAGCAGGTCCCGGAGCCCGAGCTCCAGCGGGGTGCGCACGCCCTCGCCGTGGATGCGCAGCCGCCACGTCCCGGCGTCCACCCTCGGCACCACCAGGGCCGTGTCGATGCGGTAGAAGTCCTGGTTGGGCGTCACGAAGGGGCTCAGGCCGCGCAGTTCCAGGTCGGTGCCGGGTGGCACGGCGGGTGCGGGGGAGTCGGGCGCCGGGAGCCTCAGATCGCGCCGGGAACGAGCCGCCCCCGCCTGCACGACGGAGGTGAGCCGCCGCCCCAGCAGCCCCGCCCCGGCCGAGACGGCCGCCACGGCGCCCGCCGCGAGGACGAAGCCGCGCCGGTCGAAGGCGCCGGCGGTGCGCCGCCCGGCGAGGGGTGCGGCGGCCGGGACCAGCCGTCCCGCCAGGACGTACAGCACACCCGCCGCCACCACCGCGCCCACCAGCGACGGCAGGGCGTCGAGGGCCCCGCCGCCGGGCCGTCCGACCGCACAGACCGCCCCGATCACGCCGAAGACCAGGACGCCCGCCGCCCCGGCGCGCCGGTGACGCGGCGCCGACAGCCCGAGCGTCACGGCGAACAGCGCCAGCAGGGCGAGGATGCCCAGCTCCAGCACGAGCTTGTCGTCGGTGCCGAAGTTCCGTACGGCGAAGTCCTTCACGGCCGGGGGAGTGCGGTCGATCACCGCACCGCCCACCGCCGCGACCGGACCCGCCTCGGGGCGCACCAGCGCCGCCACCAGTTCGGCGACGGCCAGCGCGCAGAACCCGGCGATCAGCCCGGCGAGCGCGCCGCAGACCGCGCGTGCCGCACGGGCCCGCCGGGGCTCTCCCGCCCCGGTCTCCGGATCGTTCCGCTCTTCACTCACGTCGGGGATTCGGAGCCGGCCGCCCGGCGGATGGGTCCATCACCCGAACGAGTGGCGCAGGTTCGTTCACGCCGACGGCAGCTTCATCAGTGCCATCGGGGCCGAGGTCGGTCGGGCGGAGCCGCCCGCCGGCTCGATCGTGATGCCCATGCCGACGGCCCCGCCGACCGGCCCGTCCAGCAGCGCGGTGTACGCCGTCGACGACGGGTCGGCGGCGCGCATCAGGCCCGCCGGGCGCATCGTGCCCCCGTCGTCGAACCACAGCTGGTACACCTTGCCGCTGGGCGGCGCCGCCAGCCCGGAGGCCATGAACACCGCCCGGTCCTCGCTGCGGGAGACCACCACCGTGCCCCGCGCACCGTTCTCCAGCGTGCCGGAGGAGGTCCGGGCGTCGGGGGCGGCGAGGACGCGGGCCAGCCGCTCGGCGTGCTGCCGGGCGGCGTCCGCCTGCTGCCGGGCGTCCCGCGCCTCCCGCTGCTGCCACCCGGCGACCCCGGCGAGGCCGACCGCCGCGGCCAGGCAGGCGGCCAGGGCGAGCCGGGGCCAGGCGCCCGCCCCACCCCGCCGCTCGGGCGCCCGGCCGCGCCGGGGCGTGTCCGGCGGCTCCTGGCGTACCGTCGTGATCTCCCGGAGCACCCGCTCCCGCAGGGCGCGGGGGGCCGGTGCGGCGGCGGCGAGGCCGAGCCGGGTCGCGGTCTCGGAGAGTTCGCGCACCTCGACGGAGCAGGCCCCGCAGTCGGCCAGATGCCGTTCGAAGGCGTGGCGTTCGGCGTCGGGCAGGGCGTGCAGCGCGTAGGCGCCCGTCAGGGTGTGCAGAGCGGCGTCGGTCATGCGCCCACCCCCAGGCAGTCGCGCATCCGGATCAGTCCGTCGCGCAGCCGGGTCTTGATCGTGCCGAGCGGAACCGCCAGCAGTTCGGCCACCTCGCGATAGGTCAGCCCCCGGTAGTACGCCAGGGTGACGGACTCGCGCTGGAGCTCGGAGAGGGTGCGCAGACAGCGGCGCACCTGCTCGCGCTCCAGCCGGGTCTCCACCTGCTCGGTGACCTCGTCGAAGGCGGGCGTACGGTCGAGCAGGGCCGCCTTGTGCTCGCGGACGGCGGCGGCCTGCGCGGAGCGCACCCGGTCCACGGCGCGGCGGTGGGCCAGGGTCAGCACCCAGTTCATGGCGCTGCCGCGGGCGGGCCGGAAGCGGGACGCGGTGCGCCACAGCTCCACCAGGACCTCCTGGGCGACCTCCTCGGACTGGGCCGGGTCGCGCAGCACGCCGCGCACGAGCCCCAGCACCGGCCCGCTCACCCTGTCGTAGACCTGGGCGAACGCCTCCTGGTCGCCCAGGGCGACCCGTCCCATCAGCTCCTGGAGATCGGGCCCCGCCGAGGCCGTTCCGCTGATGTACACGGCTTCTTTCACGCGGGGGTCCCTTCGGTGGTCGGCGCTCTCCGGGTTATTCGGAGCCGGTGCCGGTGCGGATGGGCCGCAGGCCGGAGATCCTGCCACGACGTCCGCGGCCGGGCGCCGGGCGCAGTGCCGCGTACCCGCCCAGCGCCGTCCCGGCCACCAGGAGCGCGGCGCAGCCGAGGGTCACCCCGTCCGGGTGGACCAGCGGCTGACCGCGCAGCGCCTGCCACAGCACCAGGGCGACCAGCCCCGCGTACGCGCCCACGGCCACCCGTGTCAGCCGCAGCCGCACCCCCGCGTCCCGCAGCCGGGGCAGCCGGGGCGCCAGTGCCACCGGAGCCAGGAGGAGCAGCGGCAGGATCTGGAGCGCGTGCATCCCCACGAAGTGCGGCACGCGCAGGTCGCCGCCGGTCGTGGACCAGCCCGTGAACGGCATCGACGGGCCGCCGTCCGGAACGCCCACCGCGTGCGCGCCGACCACATCGGCCGTGCCGTCCAGGCCCGCCGCCCGCTGCTCCGGGGTCGGCACGGTCATCAGGAAGCCGATGCCCGCGCCCGCGAGGGCCAGCAGGACGCCGGCCCGGACCGCCAGGGCCGAGGCGCGGTCCGCGATCCGGGCCCGCAGCAGCAGGACGGCGATGACCAGCGTGCCCGCCCACAGCACGACGACCGTCACGCCCATCACCTGGAACAGCGCGGCGTCGAACGGTGTGGCCACGTTGAAGTGGCTCCGCTTCCCCCGGATCACCTGCCCGGTGATGATCACCATCTCGCCCAGGCTCGCCGCGGCGACCACCGTCCCGGCCCACCGGCCGACCCGCCGGCCCCGGTCGGTGAGCGTCAGCATCCAGGCCAGCGAGAGCGCGTACACCACGAACGACACCGCGAACTTGAAGGGCTTGGCCCAGATCGGCGCGCCCGCCAGAACCCGGTCGTCGACCAGCAGGCCGACCCCCGAGACCGCGGTCATCACCGCCATCGAGGCGGCGAACAGGACTAACGGGCGGTGCCAGGTATGCCATCGCGACATGGGTGTCCCCCTGAAGGATCGATCCGAGTATGGATAGTGGCACTTGCCACTATCGGTAGGGGAACTATCTATGATGAGTGCCGGATTGGCAAGGAGAGAGGGCGAACGCGCGGTGCGCATCAGTGAGTTGAGCCGCAGGTCCGGGGTCCCGGTGCCGACGATCAAGTTCTACGTCCGGGAGGGGCTGCTGCCCGCCGGCCGGCTGACCAGCCCCAACCAGGCGAGCTACGGCGAGGGGCACGAGCGCAGGCTGCGGCTGATCCGGGCCCTGCTGGACGTGGGCAAGCTCCCGCTGTCGGCGATCGGGGAGGTGCTGCGGGTCATGGAGGACCCGGCCCAGCCGGTCCACAAGGTCCTGGGCGCGGCGGCCGCGCGGCTCGACGCGCCGCCGGCCGACGAGGCCGGACCCGAACTGCGGGCGGCCCGCGAGGAGGTGGCGGAGCTGGTGGAGCGCAGGGGCTGGTGCTCGGAGCCGGGCAGCGCCGGGGCGGAGTCCCTCGCGGAGGTGCTGGTGGCCCTGCGCCGGGCGGGGCACGGCGCGTTCATCGACCTGCTCGACGCGTACGCGGACGCCGCCGAGCAGGTCGCCCGCGTGGACCTCGGCTATGTGCGGGCCAGGGTGGCGCGGGAGGACCTGGTGGAGAGCGTGGTCGTCGGCACGGTCCTGGGCGAGGCGATGTTCGGCGCGCTGCGGAGACTGGCGCACGCGGAGGCGTCGGAACGCGCCTACGGGGAGGAGGCGCGGGGCGGGGGCGCGCCGGCCGGGGGAGCGGCCGGGGCATGAGCCACGGTCCGGGCCGGGCGCGCGTCACGCGCCGGGGCCCGGCACGGCGCCGGAGCCCGGCGCGGCGATGCGGCCCGGCGTGGCGATGCGGCCGTCCGGCGGCGCCCCGGCATGACGGTGCCCCCGGTCCGGCGGACCGGGGGCACCAGGGCGGTGCGTACCGCGTGGGTTACGCGGCGGGCTCCTGCTCGCGCTGCACCTGCTCGTTCCACTCGCGCTTCACCGAGCGCCACGCCTCGTCGTCGTGGCCCAGGCGCCAGTAGCCCGAGATCGACAGCCGGCCGGCCGGAATCCCGCGCTCCAGGCGCAGATGGCGGCGGATCTCCTTCACGAAGCCCGCCTCGCCGTGGACGAACGCCTGGACGTCGCCGGACGGGAACTCCAGCCCCCTCACCGCCTCGACCAGCGCCTCGCCGACCGGGCGGCCGGCCCGGTGCAGCCAGGTGATGACGACGCCGTCCGGCGAGGCGATCTTCTGCTCCTCCGCCGCGTCCGCCACCTCGACGAACGCGTGCACCACCGCACCCGCCGGCATCCGCTCCAGCGCGGCGGCGACGGCCGGCAGCGCGCTCTCGTCGCCCGCCAGCAGATGCCAGTCCGCCGACGTCTCGGGGGCGTAACCCCCGCCGGGCCCCAGGAACGTCACCTGGTCGCCCGGCTTCGCCCCCGCCGCCCAGGGCCCCGCGAGGCCCTCGTCGCCGTGCACCACGAAGTCGATCGCCAGCTCGCGGGCCGCGGCGTCCCAGGAGCGCACCGTGTACGTACGGGTGGTGGGCCACAGCTCGCGCGGGTACTCCTCGCGGATGCGGGCCATGTCGAAGGGATGGGTGTACTCCGCGCCCTCGGGGGCGAAGCACAGTTTCACGTAGTGGTCGGTGAATCCGTCGAGGGTGAAGTCGGCGAGGCCGTCGCCGCCGAGCACCACCCGGACCATGTGCGGGGTGATCCGCTCGGTGCGCAGCACCTGCGCCCCCCGAGCCCTCGGGGCCCGCCGCTCAGGTCGTTCTGCCACGAGATCCGCTCCCTGCTGCCGGAAATGAGGGACCGCCGGCCGGAGCCGGCATCAGGTCTTAGGGTTACCTAACCTAACACCTCAGTCGCGCAGCACGTCGAGGAGTCGTCCCACCGCTCCGCCGATGCCCCACCGGGCCACCAGCGTCTCCAGGGCCGCCGGGTCGCGCGGCCCGGCGGGCAGGGCCGGGTCGAAGTCCGGAAGCGGCACGTCACCGGCGACCCGGACCACCTTCGGCGCCACGGCCACATAGGCGCGGGCCTCGTCGAGCCGCTTGCGCTGGGAGGGCGTCAGCCTGGCCGCCGGGTCGTCCACGGCGGCCATGATCCCGGCCAGGTCGCCGAAGGCGTCCAGCAGCTTGGCCGCCGTCTTCTCGCCGATGCCGGGCACGCCGGGCAGCCCGTCGCTCGGATCGCCGCGCAGCAGTGCCAGGTCCACGTAACCGCGGCCGTCCACGCCGTACTTCTCGCGCAGCCACGCCTCGTCCGTCAGTTGCAGGGTGCCGACCCCCTTGAGCGGGTAGAGCACCCGCACCCCGCGGGCGTCGTCCACCAGCTGGTAGAGGTCCCGGTCGCCGGTGACGATGTCCACCGGGCCGGACGCCCGCCCGGTCAGCGTGCCGATCACGTCGTCCGCCTCGTAGCCCTCGGCGCCGATCCGGGCGATGCCCAGCGCGTCCAGGACGTCCGCGATGACCGGCACCTGCGGGGCCAGCGTGTCCGGCGTCTCCTCCTCGTCCGGCACCCCGGCCCCGGTCTCGACGGCCACCCGGTGCGCCTTGTACGTGGGGATCAGGTCCACCCGCCACTGCGGCCGCCAGTCCGCGTCCCAGCAGGCCACGAGGTCGTCCGGGCGGTGGTCCCGCACCAGCCGGCCGATGAAGTCCAGCAGGCCGCGGACGGCGTTGACCGGGGTGCCGTCCGGCGCGCGTACCGAATCGGGCACACCGAAGTAGGCGCGGAAGTAGAGGGAAGCGGTGTCGAGGAGCATCAGGCGTCGCGTCACACGCCGATGATGCCGCACCCCACCGACAGTGGCCGCCGGGGACGCGGTTCCCGGAAACCCCGGCCGGATATGTGATCCGGGTCACTCTTGTGTTTGCTCCGTGTAAGCGGGGGCAGGCGCGCCATCGGAGCGGACCACGTCGCAATTTCAACTATTGCATGTGACAAGCGGACAGAATCCGTGCCGCTCCACGGTCTGCCGGTGGGGGTGGCGGACCGTTTTCGGTTCAACGCGTGAGGTGTATGTGTCCAGGCTGCAAGCCGAGCACTTGTACAAAGTGTTCGGCAGACGACCCGATCAAGCCGTGCGGAAACTGCGGAGCGGCACCGACCGCGAAGCGCTGCGCGCCGACGGAACGACCGCAGCGGTGATCGACGCATCGTTCACCGTCGAACCCGGCCAGATCTTCGTCGTGATGGGGCTGTCCGGCTCGGGCAAGTCCACGCTGCTGCGGATGCTCAACGGCCTGCTGGAGCCCACCTCGGGCCAGGTGCTCTTCGACGGCCAGGACCTGACCGCCCTGAGCCCCGCCCAGCTGCGCCACGTCCGCTCCACCCGGATCAGCATGGTGTTCCAGCACTTCGCGCTCTTCCCCCACCGGAGCGTCCTGGAGAACGCCGCGTACGGCCTGGAGGTGCAGGGCGTCCCGCGCGCCGAGCGCAACCGCCGCGCCGCCGAGGCCCTGGAACTGACCGGCCTGGCCGGCTGGGAGAAGTCCTGGCCCGACGAGCTGTCCGGCGGCATGCAGCAGCGCGTGGGCCTCGCCCGCGCGCTCGCCACCGACGCCGACCTGCTCCTGATGGACGAGTCCTTCAGCGCGCTCGACCCGCTGATCCGCCGCGACATGCAGGACCAGCTCCTGGAGCTCCAGAAGCGGCTGAAGAAGACCATCGTCTTCATCACCCACGACCTCAACGAGGCCATGCGCCTGGGCGACCGCATCGCCGTGATGCGCGACGGCGAGATAGTCCAGCTCGGCACCGCCGAGGACATCCTCGTCACCCCGGCCAACGACTACGTCGCCTCCTTCACCCAGGACGTCGACCGCGCCCGCGTGCTGACCGCGGGAGCCGTCATGGCCGAACCGCACACGGTCATGGGCACCCGCGACGACGACGGCAACGAGCTGCGCAACCCCGCCGACGTACTGCGGGCCGCACCGGCCACCGTCACCGAGTCCACGCCGATCATCGAGCTGTTCACCCCCTGCTCGCAGAGCGGGGTCGCGGTCGCCGTGACCGACGAGAAGGGCAAGCTCACCGGAGTCATCCCCCGCGCCCGGCTGCTGGCCGTGCTCGGCGAGCCGATGACCCCGGCAGGCGCCCCGCAGGACGCCGCCGCGACCTCGCCGAAGAAGGTGGCCGGTGTTTAGGCTCCATCTCGGCGACTGGGTCGACTCCGCGGTCGACTGGCTCCAGACCCACCTGTCCTGGCTCTTCGACGCCATCAGCTCCGTCGTGAGCGGCATGTTCGACGGCATCGCCGCTGTGCTCTCCGCTCCGGCCCCCCTGCTCTTCGCGGGCATCGTCGCCGTCATCGCCTGGTGGCTGCGCGGCCTGCTCGCCGGTCTCCTGGCCTTCGCCGGATTCGCCCTCATCGACTCGGTCGAACTGTGGGACGAGGCGATGGACACGCTGACGCTGGTCCTCGTCGCGACGATCGTGACGCTGGTCCTGGCCATTCCGCTCGGCATCTGGGCGTCCCGCTCCAAGACGGTGAGCGCGGTGACCCGGCCGGTCCTGGACTTCATGCAGACCATGCCCGCCATGGTCTATCTGATCCCCGGCGTGATCTTCTTCGGTGTCGGTGTCGTTCCCGGCATCATCGCCACCATCATCTTCGCGCTGCCTCCGGGCGTCCGGATGACCGAACTCGGCATCCGCCAGGTGGACGGCGAACTGGTCGAGGCGGCCGAGGCGTTCGGCACCACCTCGCGCAACACCCTGCTGCGGGTCCAGCTGCCGCTCGCCCTGCCCACGATCATGGCCGGCATCAACCAGGTCATCATGCTGGGCCTGTCCATGGTGGTCATCGCCGGCATGGTCGGCGGCGGCGGCCTCGGCGGCTCCGTCTACCGCGCCATCGGCAACGTGGACGTCGGCCTCGGCTTCGAGGCCGGTGTCTCCATCGTCATCCTGGCCATGTACCTGGACCGGATGACCAGCGCCCTGGGCCGCGAGGTCTCCCCGCTCGCCCGCCGCGCGCTCGCCAAGGCGCAGTCGGTGGCCGGCGGCCTGAAGATCTGGCACCACCGCCCGCAGCCCGTCGTCGCCGTCGCGGGCGTCGTCGCCCTGGCGCTCGTCGCCGGCGGCATGGGCCTCTTCGGCTCCTCCGACGACGCGAAGGACGCCACCGCCTCCGGTACGCGCAAGATCGGCGCCGGCAAGAAGATCAGCATGGGCTACATCCCGTGGGACGAGGGCATCGCCTCCACGTTCCTGTGGAAGGAGCTGCTGGAGCGCCACGGCTTCGAGGTGGACGTCAAGCAGTACGAGGCCGGCGCGCTGTACACCGGCATGGCGGGCGGCCAGATCGACTTCGAGACCGACTCCTGGCTGCCGGTCACCCACGCCTCGTACTGGAAGAAGTACAAGGACCGCCTGGAGGACATGGGCTCCTGGTACGGCCCCACCTCGCTGGAGCTGGCCGTGCCCGCGTACGTCGAGGACGTGAAGTCCCTGGCCGACCTCAAGGGCAAGGCGTCCGACTTCAAGGGCCGGATCGTCGGCATCGAGCCCAGCGCCGGCGAGATGGGCCTGCTCAAGGACAAGATCCTGCCCGGCTACGGCCTGGACAAGGAGTACAAGGTCATCGACGGCTCCACGCCGTCCATGCTGGCCGAGCTGAAGCGCGCGTACGCCAAGAAGGAACCGATCGTCGTTCCGCTGTGGTCGCCGCACTGGGCGTACAACCAGTTCGAGCTGACCAAGCTCAAGGACCCCAAGAACCTCTGGGGCAAGGGCGACGGCATCCACACGCTGGCCCGCAAGGGCTTCACCGCGGACAACCCCGTGGTCGGCAAGTGGCTCAAGGACTTCGAGATGACCGAGGACCAGCTCACCAGCCTCGAAGCCGAGATCCAGAAGAGCGGCTCCGGCAAGGAGCAGCAGGCCGTCCGCACCTGGCTGAAGGCCAACCCGGACGCCGCCGCCGAGTGGACCCCCGTCCCCGAGGGCGCGAAGAAGGCCGCCAAGGGCAAGGACGAGCGCGACCGCCCGGTCGAGGTGGCCTGGTTCCCGTGGGAGGAGGACATCGCCGCCACGTACCTGTGGAAGGCCGTCCTGGAGGACCGCGGCTACACCATCAACCTCAAGCAGTTCGAGGTCGGCCCGATGTACACCGCGATGTCGCGCGGCCAGCTCGACGTGCAGTTCGACGGCTGGCTCCCGTACACCCAGAAGAACTACTGGGACAAGTACGGCTCCCAGCTCACCGACATCGGCTCCTGGTACGGCCCGACCTCGATCGAGGTCGCGGTGCCGAGCTACGTCAAGGACGTGAAGTCCCTGGCCGACCTCAAGGGCAAGGCGTCCGACTTCAAGGGCCGGATCGTCGGCATCGAGCCGGGCACTGCCACCATGGGGAACCTCAAGAAGAACGTGCTGCCGTCCTACGGCCTCGACAAGGAGTACAAGGTCGTCGACGCCTCCACGCCCGGCATGCTCGCCGAGCTGAAGCGCGCGTACGCCAAGAAGGAACCCATCGCCGTCCTGCTGTGGACCCCGCACTGGGCGTACAGCGAGTACGAGCTGACCAGGCTCCAGGACCCGAAGAAGGCGTTCGGCGAGGGCGACCGGCTGCACACCATCGCCTCCAAGAGCTTCCCGGAGAACTACCCGCGGCTGACGAAGTGGTTCAAGGACTTCCGGATGAGCGAGGAGCAGCTCGCCGGTCTGGAGAACGAGATCCAGAAGCGCGGTACAGGACACGAAGAGGAAGCCGTGAAGGCCTGGATGGAGAAGAATCCGGGCATCGCGGACAAGATGGCGCCGCAGTAGGCACCGGAACCGGCCCCCACCAGGGCCGCAGTCCATGAAGGGGTGGGTCCCGCCGGCGGCGGGACCCACCCCTTCCGGTGTTCCGGTGAGGTCACTTTCCGGGCCGTCCTGCCCCAACGGAGTGCGCGAGACGCCCACAACCGGAAGGATGGCGACTTGGGAGGGAGCCGGACATGGACGAGAAGGAAACACTTCGGGTGGGCGCCGCCGTCCGCCGACAGCGCAGATCCCTGGGACTGACCCTGGCCGCCGTCGCGTCGCGCAGCGGCCTGTCCGTACCGTTCCTCAGCCAGATCGAGAACGAACGCGCCAGACCCAGCGCCCGGTCCCTCGACCGGGTCGCCGAAGCGCTGGAGACCACCACCGCCCGGCTGCGGGCCGCCGCCGACTCCGCCCGCGCGGTGGACGTCGTACGCGCCGCGCGGCAGGACGGCACGCACCGGGTGGTCCGCGGCCGCCATCAGCTCAGCGCCCTGGAGTTCAGCGGGGAGCTGGACCTCGGACGCGAGTTCCAGCACCGCAACGACGAGATCCTGTACGTGGCCGAGGGCGCCGTCGAAGTGGAGGCGGAGGGCCGCGCCTACCGGCTGGTCCAGGGCGACACCCTGTTCCTGTCCGGCGGGGTCCGCCACCGCTGGCGGGCCACCCTGCCCGGCACCCGGCTGCTGTGCGTCGCGGTCGCCGAACACATCGACGCCACATCGGACCCCCGGCGCTGACCGTGCCGGGGGTCCGATGAGGCGCCGCTCAGGCGGCCCCGGCCGCCACCGGCACCGGCCGCTGCGGCGCCGCGAGCAGCGCCCCGCTGAGCAGCCCGCGCACCGTACGCACCCCGGCCACCGCCCACGCCGTCACCAGCAGCACGTACAGCGCCACGGCCAGCCAGGTGAACGCCGTCAGACCCGTGTGCCGGGCCAGCCCCGCCGCCCCCGTCACACAGGTGCCGACCGGGAACGTGAAACCCCACCAGGTCATCGAGAACGTCATCCCGGCACGCATCGCACGCACCACCATGGCCAGCGACAGCGCCAGCCACAGCAGCGCGAACCCCATCACCGGCACCCCGTACAGCACCGCGAAGGCGCGCAGCGCCGAGGCGTACGTACCGCCGACCGCGCCCGGCGCCACATCGGCCAGCGCGTTCACCGCGGTCGTCGACTGGCCCAGCGGCCCGAGCACCAGGAACAGCGTGGGCGTCAGGGCCGGCGGCAGCGGACCCCGGTGCACCAGCCGGCCGAAGATCAGCGGCAGCATCGTCAGCGTCACCAGCAGGCTCAGCCCGAACATCGCGTAGCAGCCCAGCAGCAGCGCCTCGCGCCCCTGCCCCGGCGGCAGCTCCGGCACCAGCATCGGGCCCAGCGCGGCCGCCACCATCGGCGCCACCACCGGCAGCAGCCACACCGGGGACGCCGTACCCGGCGCCGGCCGGTGGCGCACGATCATGAGATACGGCACCGCCACCGCCGCCACCAGAGCGGTCACCGTGCCCGCCGTGTACAGCACCACGTCCAGCGCCAGCGCCGCCCGGTGCCCGATGACGTCCCGGCCCACGACCAGCCCGGAACCGCCGACCGCCAGCAGCGCCATCGACAGGCAGCCGTAGAACGGCGCGACGGCCGGGTCGGCCAGATGCGTCCGTGCCTGGTCGCGGTGAGCCACCCAGTGCCCCGCCCGCGCCACCAGCACCGCGGCCAGCAGCAGCGCCGAGACCACCCACACCACCGCACAGGCGTCCCGCAGCCCCGGTATGTGCGGCGGCAGCGCCACACCCGCGCTCGCCACGATCGCGGTGCCCATCACCGTCGCGTACCAGTTGGGGCCGAAGTGCCGCAGCGCGGGCCGCCGGACGGCGGCGGAGTACGGGGAACGAGTGCGGGTCCGTAGATAGGTGGCCATGCCACGATTGTCCCGGACCGTGCCGGAGCCCCACCAGGGAGTACCCGCCTATGAGGTCATAAGGTGGGCTTATGACCAGCGAACCGCCCAGCCCGCTGTCCCACCGGGTCCCCGACCTCGGCGCGCTGGAACTGCTCCTCGCCGTCGCCCGGCACGGCAGCCTCGGCCGCGCCGCCCGCGACCTGGGCATCAGCCAGCCCGCCGCCAGCAGCCGGGTCCGCGCGATGGAACGGCAGCTCGGCGTCACCCTCCTCGACCGCTCGCCCCGCGGCTCCCGCCTCACCGGCGCGGGCGCCCTCGTCACCGACTGGGCCCGCCGGATCGTGGAGGCCGCCGAGGCATTCGACGCGGGCGCCCAGGCCCTGCGCGACCGCCGCGACTCCCGGCTGCGGGTCGTCGCCTCCATGACCATCGCCGAATACCTGCTCCCCGGCTGGCTCATCGCCCTGCGCGCCGCCCGCCCCGGCACCGCCGTCTCGCTGCTCGCGGGCAACTCCGCCGAGGTCGCCCAGCGACTGCTGGGCGCGGACGCGGACCTCGGCTTCGTCGAGGGCCTGACCGTCCCGGAAGGGCTCGACGGCACGGTCATCGCCCACGACCGCCTCGTCGTCGTGGTCGCCCCCACCCACCCCTGGGCCCGCCGCCGTGCCCCGCTCACCCCCGACGAACTGGCCGCCACCCCCCTCATCCTGCGCGAGCACGGCTCCGGTACCCGCCAGGTCCTGGACGCCGCGCTCGCCCTCCACGGACCCCTGGCCCCCGCCCTCCTGGAACTCTCCTCGACCACCGCCGTCAAGGGCGCGGCCGAGAGCGGCGCAGGGCCCTGCGTCCTGAGCGAACTCGCCCTCGGCGAGGAACTGTCCGCCCGCCGCCTGGTCAAGGTCCCCGTCGCCGGAGTACGGCTGCGCCGCCAGCTGCGCGCGGTCTGGCCCGCGGGACACCGCCCCACCGGCCCCGCCCGCGACCTGCTCGCCCTCACCCGCACCGGCACGCCCGACGCCTGAAAACCGGGCGACGCACCCGGCCGGCCCACGGCACCCTTGCAGGGCACCCGACCCGAGAGGACCACCCGTGAGCCCCACGCCCCAGCTGCGCCGCGCCGGCGCGGCCGACGCCGCCGAACTCACCCGGCTGCGCCTGGTCATGCTCGCCTCCGCCGACGTCCACCCGGACCCCGGCTGGACCCCGCAGTGCGAGGCGTACTTCCGCGAACGGCTCGGCACCGACCCGCACTTCGTCGCCTATGTGATCGCCGCCGGGGACCTGCTGCTGTCCAGCGCCGTCGGCCAGTGCATGCGCTCCCTGCCCCGGCCGGGCCGCGCCCCCTACGTCGGCCACATCGCCTCCGTCGCCACCGACCCCGCCCACCGGCGGCGCGGCTACGCCCGCCTGACCTTCCGGGCCGTCCACGACCACCTCGTCGCGGCCGGCTGCTCCCGCATCGACCTCACCGCGTCCCCCGAGGGCGAGGCCCTCTACCGCTCGATCGGCTACGCCGACCCCACCGGCCCCACCCCACTGACCTGGAAGGCCGACCGATGACGAGCACCGCCCCGCCCGCACGCGGCGTCCGCCACGACTGGGCCGGCCTGCCCGCCCCCGTCCGCGCGGCCGTCGAGGACATCCTCGGCGCACCGGTCACCGAGGCCCGTACCCAGAACGTCGCTTCTCGCCCGGCGTCGCCGCCCGCGTCCGGCTCGCCGGCGGCGGCCGCGCCTTCGTCAAGGCGGTGAGCGCCCGGATCAACGCGGGCAGCCCCGACCTGCACCGCGCCGAGATCCGGCACACCGCACTGCTGCCCGCACACGCCCCCGTACCCCGGCTGCTCGGCTCCTACGACGACGGAACCTGCGTCGCCCTCGTCCTGGAGGACATCGACGGCCGCCAGCCCGCCGTGCCCTGGGACCGGGAAGAACTGGACCGGGTCCTGACGGCCGTGGGCGACCTCGCCCGCCACCTCACCCCGGCCCCGGCCGGCGTACCGGCCGTCGCCGAACGCAAGGCCCACATGTTCACCGGCTGGCGCACCCTGCACGCCGCCGGGGACACCGGCCGCCTCGACCCCTGGGCCGCCCGCCGCCTCGCGGACCTCGCGCACCTGGAGAGCGGCTGGCCCGCGGCAGCCGCCGGCGACACCCTCGCCCACAGCGACCTGCGCGCCGACAACATCCTGCTCACCGGCGACCGCACCGTCTTCGTCGACTGGCCGCACGCGGTACGCGCCGCGCCCTGGTTCGACCTGCTGGTGATGCTGCCCTGCGTGGCCGCCCAGGGCTACGCCTCCGGCGAGGGCAGCCCGGACCCCGAGGCCCTGTTCACCGCCCACCCGCTCGGCCGGGACGCGGACCCCGACGCGGTCACCGCCGTGCTCGCCGCCGTCGCCGGATACTTCACGGAACAAGCGCTGCGCCCCGACCCGCCGGGCCTGCCGACGCTCCGGGCCTTCCAGGCAGCCCAGGGAGCCGCCGCCCTGGACTGGCTGCGCCGGCGGCTCGGCGAGCGGCCCCGGTATCGGCTTCGGACAGGACCTAAAGTGGAGCGATGAGCTACCCGACCCCGCCCGGCTGGTACCCGGACAGCGCCGTGCCCGGCACCGAGCGCTGGTGGGACGGGACGGCCTGGACCGCGCACACCCGCGCACCCGCCGCCGCGCCCGCCCCCGCCCCGCCGTACCCGGTGCCCCCGCAGCGCGGCGGAGGCGGCGGCAGCGCTCGGGCCGTCGCCCTCGTCGCCGCCGGGGCGGTCGTCGTCGGTGCCGCCGTCACCGGGGCCGTGCTGCTCACCGGCAACGACGACCCGGCACCCCCGCAGGCCCACGGCACCCCGACCCCCACGACCGGCGCCACCGCCACCGGCACCGGCGGCCCCTCGCCGGACGGCACACCGGCCCACCGGGACCCGGCCCTCCTGATCGACCAGCTCAACGGCGTCAGCCTGCCCATCCCGGATGGCTGGGAGCGCCCCGAGCGCACCTCGGGGCAACTCCTCACGATGCGCACCGAGGACGCCTACGACTGCCCCGGCGCGTCCACCGCGCGCTGCTACCACGGCACGGTCACCACCCGGACCCCCGGCGGCACCGACGCCACCACCCCCGAGGCCCTCGCCGAGGAGGACATCACCGACGCGGCCGACCGCGCCTACGAGGAGGACTTCGTCGGCCGGCGCATCCACGGCGGCATCACCGCGCACCGGCAGATCGCCGCCGGTGAGGTCACGGTGGCGGGCCGCAGCGGCTACTTCGTGCGCTGGAAGGTCACCACCGCCAAGGGCCCCGGCGGCTATGTGCAGTCGCTCGCCTTCCCCTCACCGGTCGGCAGCCAGTCGCCCGTCATCGTGCGCTACGCCTTCGACGCGGGCCCGGACGGACCCCCGCTGTCCCTCATGGACACGCTCACCCGCGGCATCCGCTCCACCGACGACGACACCAAGGACGACGACACCAAGGACGACGGCTCCGCGAAGCAGGACGACGACGCGCAGGACGGCGCCGGCAGCGCCATCGAGCACACCCGCTAGAGGAACGTGCGGCCCTCGCCCCGGTACGTCGGCACGGTCGCGGTGACGCGGTCGCCCTCGATCAGGTGCAGCGCGTCGAACCGCTCGCACAGCTCACCGGCCTTCGCATGCCGGAACCACACCTTGTCGCCGATCAGCAGATCGTCGGCCGGGGCGCCCAGCAACGGGGTCTGCACCTCGCCCGGCCCCTCCTGCGCGTCGTAGCGCAGCCCTTCCGGGAGGTACGGGACCGGCAGCCGGTCCGCCCCGGCCGGGCCCGACGCCGGGTAACCGCCCCCGAGCACCGTCACCACGCCCACGCCCGGCCGGCGCACCACGGGCTGCGCGAACAGGGCGGCCGGGCGCGCGGTGAACGAGGTGTAGTTGTCGAACAGCCGCGGCACGTAAAGCCCCGAACCGGCGGCGACCTCCGTCACCGCGTCCTCGGCCGCCGTGTGCTGCACGCTGCCGGTGCCGCCGCCGTTCACGAACTCCAGGTCCGGCGCCACCGCCCGTACCGCCCGCACCACCTCGGCCCGCCGCACCGCCAGCTCCCTGCGGGCCGTCGCCTGCATCAGCCGGATCGCCCGCGACCGCAGCGGACGACCCGCCACCGCGTCCCCGACACCCGCGATGTGCCCCTCGTACGCCATCAGGCCGACCAGCCGGAAACCGGGCCGCCGGACCACGGACCTGGCCAGCTCGGCCAGCTCGGCGGGGGAGCGCAGCGGCGAGCGCAGGGCGCCGATCCGGACCCGGCCGCCGAGCAGCCGCAGCGAGGTGTCCAGCTCCAGGCAGACCCGGATCTCCTGGGCGCCGCCCGCCCGCGCCGCGTCGATCAGCTCCAGCTGGGAGGCGTCGTCCACCATCACGGTCACGGCGGCGGCGAGCTTCGGATCGGCGGCCAGCTCCGCGTAGGCCGACCGGTCGGCGGACGGATAGGCCAGCAGGACGTCCTCGAAACCGGCGCGGGCCAGCCACAGCGACTCCGCCAGCGTGAACGACATGATCCCGGCGAAGCCCGGCCGCCCCAGCACCCGCTCCAGCAGCGCCCGGCACCGCACCGACTTGCTCGCCACCCGGATCGGCTTGCCCGCGGCCCGGCGTACGAGATCGTCGGCGTTGGCGTCGAACGCCTCCAGATCGACGACGGCGACGGGGGCGTCGAGATGCGCGGTGGCCCGGTCGTAACGGGCCCGGTCGGCGGCACGGGCAGTCATGGCCGCAGCTTGCCAGACGGCCGTACTGATGGGTAGGGGGAAGATCCGTGCAGATCCGCCGGTGCCCCGGCGGCCCGCTCCCACCCGGAGCACCGCAGCCCGTAGAGTGGCGCGCACGCGGCGAGCGGGGACCGCGCGCGGTACGGAACGGATCAGGGGGACGCATGAGTACCGAAGCGCAGCGCGCCCCTCTGCCGCCCCGCCCGACCACCCCGCCGCGCCCCTCCCAGCCGCCACCCCCGCCGCACCCGCACGACGCCGGCCCACCGCCCCCGCCCCCGCAGGCGGGCTGGCCACCGCCCGTCGCCCCGCCCCGCCCCGGCGCGGGCCCCGCCCCGTTCCGGGACCGGCGGGCGTACCGGGCCGCCGCCGCCGGAATCTGCGCGGTCCTCGGCCTCGGGCTGATCGGCGGGGCCGCCACCGGCAGCTGGCTCACCGGCGGCGCGGACGAACCCGCTGCCCGCAGCGCGTACACCGTGGGCCGGGAGGCCTGGCACAGCATCCCCGTGGACAGCCTCTTCCCCCGCACCCTCGACGGCGACGGCGCCGGACCCGGCGGCGCCGACCGGGTCTGGACGCGGCTCGCCGTCGCCCCGGACAGCGGCTGCGCCACCGCGCTCGACCCGCTGCTCGCCAAGACCCTGCGCACGGTCGGCTGCGCCCGCGTCCTGCGCGCCACCTACACCGACGCCACGGCCAGCAGCGTCACCACCGTGGGCCTCGTGTTCACCGAGGCCGACGCCGAGGCGATGCGCGCCCTGAGCACCCGGTTCGCCGGCGAGCGCCTCGACCGCCGCACCGATCTGCTGCCCCGCGCCTACCCGGTCCCCGACAGCCCGGCGGCCGCGTTCGGCGCCCGGCAGCGCGCCAGCTGGACCGTGCGGGTGCTGACCGGACTGCCCGTCGTCGCCTTCGCCGTCTCCGGCTTCGCGGACGGCCGCGCGAGCACCCCGCCCCAGCCCGCCGAACAGGCCGTGGCCGAAGGCGCCACGACCGCCGCCGCGCAGGCCGGGCTCGGCCACGAGGCCAAGGGCCTGGCCGACCGCGTCGAGCGCGGGCTGCGCACCCGGATCGCCGACCTCACGGAGCAGCCGCAATGACCCGTCGCGCCCGCCACCGCCTCCTCGGCGCTCTCTGCGCGGCCACGGCCCTCGCCCTGCTGCCCGCCGGCCCCGCCGGCGCGGACACCATCCGGGCCCAGCAGTGGGGCCTGACCGCCCTGCACACCGACCGGGCCTGGGAGACCACGCGCGGCAAGGGCGTCACCGTCGCCGTCGTGGACACCGGTGTGGACGGCAGCCTGCCCGACCTGGCCGGCCAGGTCCTGCCCGGCAAGGACCTCATCGGCTTCGGCGCGGGGCGCGGCGACAAGGCGTGGGCCCGGCACGGCACCGCCATGGCCGGGATCATCGCGGGCCGGGGCCACGGCAGCGGCCGTGCCGACGGCGTGCTCGGCATCGCGCCCGAGGCCAAGATCCTGCCCGTCCGGGTCATCCTCGAAGCGAGCGACCCGGCCCGCGCCAAGGCCCGCAAGACCCGTGGCACCGCGCTCGCGGACGGCATCCGCTGGGCCGCCGACCACGGCGCCGACGTCATCAACCTCTCCCTCGGCGACGACAGCGAGTCCGCGCACCCCGAACCCGGCGAGGACGCCGCCGTCCAGTACGCGCTGACCAAGGGCGCCGTGGTCGTCGCCTCGGCCGGCAACGGGGGCGAGAAGGGCGACCACATCTCGTACCCCGCCGCCTATCCGGGGGTGATCGCCGCCACGGCCGTCGACCGGTACGGCACCCACGCCTCGTTCTCCACCCGACGCTGGTACGCCACCGTCAGCGCCCCCGGCGACGACATCGTCGTCCCGGCGCCCGACCGCAAGTACTACGTGGAGTGGGGCACCTCGGCCGCCGCCGCGTTCGTCTCCGGCGCGGTCGCCCTCGTCAGGTCCGCGCACCCCGGCCTCTCGCCCGCGCAGATCAAGAAGCTCCTCACCGACACCGCCCGCGACGCCCCGGCCGGCGGCCGCGACGACGCGCGCGGCTACGGGATCGTGGACCCGGCCGCGGCCATCGAGGCGGGCGGCCGGCTGCGCGCCGCCGACGCGCCCGGCGACTCCGCCCCGGCCGGCTACCGCAAGCGGTACTTCGGCACCGGTCCCACGCCCGAACCCGGCGACGACGGCCCGGCCGGCCGGCTCGCCCCGGCGGCCGTCGGCCTCGGGGTACTGCTGCTCGCGGCGGGCGCGCTGCTCTGGCGCACCCGCGACGGCCGCCCGCTGCGGGGCCGGACCCGCTGAGCCGGACGCGAGCGCGGGGGCACTAGGCTCGACCCGTGGCGCAGAAGAACATCCCGGACCCCGGTTACTCCGACGACGACGGCACCGCCGACCCCGCCCTGGCCTCGGCGCTCGCCGCCTGGTCCGCGGACCGCAGCGCGGTCGCACCGGTCCTCGAAGCCCTCAGCGGCGCCCGGCTCCTGGTGCCCGTGGTCGCCGTGCTCGGCGAGGTGGAGGAGGACGAGAACGGGCTGCGCCGCGAGAAGACCAGCGACATGGCGGTGCCCACCCTCCGGGCCGGCGACCGGTGCGCGCTGCCCGCCTTCACCTCCACCGCATCACTGGCCCGCTGGGACCCGCAGGCCCGCCCCGTCGCCGTACCGCTGCACCAGGCGCTGCAGGCCGCCGCGCACGAGAAGGCCGACACCGTCGTACTGGACCTCGCCGGACCGGTGGCCTTCGAGCTGACCGGGGCCGCCCTGCGCGCCCTCGCCGAGGGCCGTACCAGCGCGGACCCGCTCGACGACCCGGCCGTCACCGCGGCGGTGCGCGAGGCGGTCGCCGCCGAGCCCGCCGTGCTCCGCGCCCATCTCGGCCCCGGCAGCGCCGACGGCACCCTGGCCCTGGTCCTGGCGGCGGACGCCGACCCGGCGGCGGCGGTCGGCCGCGTCGCCCGGTCGCTGGCCGCCCACGAGGTGCTGCGCGCCCGGCTGGTCCGCGGCCTGGACCTCGCGCTGCTGCCCGCGGACGCGGCCGCCCCCGGCGAGCCGCTGTTCACGCGCTGAGCGCGGACGGGGGCCCGCCGGGGGCGGCGAGGGCGGTGGGGGAGGCGGGCCTCAGCCGAGGGCCGGGTTTCAGCCGAAGACCGGGCCGGTGTACTTCTCGCCCGGACCGTGGCCCGGCTCGTCCGGGACGAGCGAGGCCTCGCGGAAGGCCAGCTGGAGGGACTTGAGGCCGTCGCGCAGCGGGGCGGCGTGGAACGAGCTGATCTCCGTGGTGCTCGCGTCCAGCAGGCCGGCCAGCGCGTGGACCAGCTTGCGGGCCTCGTCCAGGTCCTTGTGGTCGTCGCCGTCCTCGGTCAGGCCGAGCTTGACGGCGGCGGCGCTCATCAGGTTGACGGCGACCGTCACGATCACCTCGACGGCGGGCACCTCCGCGATGTCGCGGGCCATCTCGTCGAAGCCGGGGGAAGTACTGCTGGGGGTCGCGTCACTCATGCGTCTTACGATAGGCCCACGGAAGCGGCCCTCCGTGCGCGGGAGCGGCCGCGCCACCGGGTTGGTGCCCGCCCGGCCGAGCTGCTAACCTTGTGTAACGACCGGCTGGGCAGCTATGTGCCCGGCCCACAAGTGGAGGCTCCGTTCTCCCACCTGGCCGTCCTGGGGACGGCGGGTCACCGGTCAGGTGGTGCCCATCGTTCCGTACGGACGATGGAGCCGCCCGATGCGCCCCGCGGTACGCCGTGGCGGTGTTCCGGTTTTTCAGGAGCCCCGCCTGTGTCCCGTCCGGGGCATTTTTGTTGTCCCGGCACGGTTGGTCTGTCTGAAACAGACGTTACGCGGCTGTCCGCCAGGCGGTCGCGTGGTGCTACCGAGGAGGATCCATCAGCGCCGAGCCCCGCATCAACGACCGGATTCGCGTGCCCGAGGTACGACTTGTCGGTCCCAGTGGCGAGCAGGTCGGGATCGTGCCGCTTGCCAAGGCCCTGGAACTCGCACAGGAGTACGACCTCGACCTGGTCGAGGTGGCGGCTACCGCCCGTCCGCCCGTGTGCAAGCTCATGGACTACGGGAAGTTCAAGTACGAGTCGGCCATGAAGGCCCGTGAGGCGCGCAAGAACCAGGCGCACACGGTCATCAAGGAGATGAAGCTCCGGCCGAAGATCGACCCGCACGACTATGACACCAAGAAGGGTCACGTCGTCCGGTTCCTCAAGCAGGGCGACAAGGTCAAGATCACGATCATGTTCCGCGGTCGTGAGCAGTCCCGCCCCGAGCTGGGCTTCCGGCTGCTCCAGCGGCTCGCTTCGGACGTGGAGGAACTCGGCTTCATCGAGTCCAACCCGAAGCAGGACGGCCGGAACATGATCATGGTTCTGGGCCCGCACAAGAAGAAGACCGAAGCCATGGCCGAGGCCCGCGAGGCCCAGGCCGCCCGCAAGGCGGAGCGCCAGGGGAACAACACCCCCGACGCCGAGCCCGCGGCGAAGGCGCCCGAGGCGGCGCCCGAGGCCGAGGCCGAGACCCCTTCCGAGGCGTGACCTCCGGGGGATGCCATCCAGGCACCCCCGGAACCCCCCGGAAGCCCATGAAGATCTGACGCCCCTGCGTTCCGGTGCCCGCACCGAGAGGGGCGCCACTGACGAGGAGAGAACGGCGCGATGCCGAAGAACAAGACGCACAGCGGTGCCAGCAAGCGCTTCAAGATCACCGGCTCCGGCAAGGTGCTGCGCGAGAGGGCCGGCAAGCGCCACCTGCTCGAGCACAAGTCGTCCAAGAAGACGCGTTCGCTGACCGGTACGGTCGTCGCGGCTCCGGCCGACGCCAAGAAGGTCAAGAAGCTTCTCGGCAAGTGAGGCCGCGGTCCCCGGTGAGTCCGGGGACACGCCCTCCATCCGACCGGGACCCAATCGTTTCCGGGCCGTGTGAGTACGACCACGGCCCCGCTACAAGGAGTTAACAAGTGGCACGCGTCAAGCGGGCAGTCAACGCCCACAAGAAGCGCCGGGCGATCCTCGAGCAGGCCAGCGGCTACCGCGGTCAGCGTTCGCGCCTGTACCGCAAGGCCAAGGAGCAGGTCACCCACTCCCTGGTCTACAACTACAACGACCGCAAGAAGCGCAAGGGCGACTTCCGTCAGCTCTGGATCCAGCGCATCAACGCGGCCGCCCGCCAGAACGGCATGACGTACAACCGCCTCATCCAGGGTCTCAAGGCCGCCAACATCGAGGTGGACCGCAAGATCCTGGCCGAGCTCGCGGTCAACGACGCCAACGCGTTCGCCGCCCTCGTCGAGGCCGCTCAGAAGGCCCTCCCGAGCGACGTCAACGCCCCGAAGGCCGCCTGACCCAGGCCGCTCTTCCAGGCATTCCCGCCGGACCCGCAGGCGCCCGCCGTCTGCGGGTCCGGTGCGTTGCGCCCCCTCGCCGGGCCGGTCCGGCGTGCCACCGCCGGGGCGCGGCACGACACCGGACCTTCGTCACGCAGAGAGGCTCCTCGCCGACATGGGCACCCCCGAACTGATCTCCCCGCGTTCGCCGCGGGTCGCCGCCGCCCGGCGGCTGGCCAGGCGCAACTTCCGCGGCAAGGAGCGCAGGTTCATCGCCGAGGGGCCGCAGGCCGTGCGCGAGGCCGCCGGGCACCGGGGCGCGGACGGCGAACCGACCCTCCTCGAACTCTTCGCCACCGCCGAGGCAGCCGAGCGCTACGCGCCGATCGTCGACGCCGCCCTCGCGGCCGGCGCCCGGGTCCACCTCGCCGGCGCCGACGTCCTGGCCGACGTCTCCCAGACCGTCACCCCGCAGGGCCTCATCGGGGTCTGCCGCTTCCTCGACTCGCCCTTCGAGTCGATCCTCGCCGCCCGGCCCCGGCTGGTCGCCGTCCTCGCCCACGTCCGCGACCCCGGCAACGCCGGCACCGTCCTGCGCTGCGCCGACGCGGCGGGCGCCGACGCGGTCGTCCTCACCGACGCCTCCGTGGACCTGTACAACCCCAAGTCGGTACGCGCCTCGGTCGGCTCGCTCTTCCACCTGCCGGTCGCCGTGGGCGTCCCCGTCGAGCAGGCCGTGCGCGGGCTGCGCGAGGCGGGCGTGCGCATCCTGGCCGCCGACGGCGCGGGCAGCGACGACCTCGACGACGAACTCGACGCCGGCACCATGGGCGGGCCCACCGCCTGGGTCTTCGGCAACGAGGCGTGGGGCCTGCCCGAGGAGACCCGCGCCCTGGCCGACGCCGTGGTCCGGGTGCCGATCCACGGCAAGGCGGAGAGCCTCAACCTGGCGACCGCCGCCGCGGTCTGCCTGTACGCCTCCGCGCGCGCCCAGCGCCCCCGCCGCGCCACCGGCTGACCCCGTCCGCGCGCTCCCGCTTCGACGGAGAGCCCCCGTAGGGTGTCGCTGCGTCACCGGCGACTAGTAGGGTGGCCAACTCGGGGGCAGGCCCACTGCATTGGTTCGAGAGGTGGGGTCCGGAATGGTAGTCGGCATGAGCGGGCCGCGCGCGGCGCACGCCGCCGTCGTGCGCGCCACCGGCGAACCGGACGGCCTCGCCGTCGCGGACGGCCTCGGGCTGCACCCGGACGACCTGCCCGACGGGCTCGTCGTCGCGGACGAGTCGGGCCGGGTCATCTGCTTCAACGCCGCCGCCGTCCGGATCACCGGCGTCGCCGCCGCCGACGCCCTCGGCCGCCCCGTGGAACAGGTACTGCCGCTGGAGGACCTCAAGGGCCGCCGCTGGTGGGAGCTGACCGACCCCTACGGCGGCCTCGCGACCCGCGTCGCCCAGCCCGAGCGCAACCTGCTGCTGCCCGGCGTCCGCGAGGTCCTGGTCTCCGCCCGCTACGTCCGCGAGACGCCCACCGGACCGCTCCGCCGACTGGTGATCAGCCTGCGCGGCACCGAGGCCCGCCGCCGCTCCGAGCGCAGCCACGCCGAACTGATCGCGACCGTCGCCCACGAACTGCGCTCCCCGCTGACCTCGGTCAAGGGCTTCACGGCGACGCTGCTCGCCAAGTGGGAGCGGTTCACCGACGACCAGAAGCGCCTCATGCTGGAGACGGTGTACGCGGACTCCAACCGGGTCACCCGCCTCATCACCGAACTCCTGGACATCTCCCGGATCGACTCCGGACGCCTGGAGCTGCGCCGCCAGCCCGTGGACCTGTCCGCCGCCGTCGAACGCCACGTCCAGGCGCACACCGCCGCGGGCCAGGACCCCGGCCGCTTCCTCCTCCGCACCTGCCAGCCGCTGCCCGCCGTCTGGGCCGACCCGGACAAGGTCGACCAGGTCCTGGGCAACCTGCTGGAAAACGCGGTGCGGCACGGTGAGGGAACTGTCACCATCGATGTGGCACCCGCACCGGCGAAGAGCGACGAGAGGGGAGCGGCCGTCACCGTGAGCGACGAAGGACCCGGCATCCCCGAGGAGTCGATGGGCCGCGTCTTCACCCGTTTCTGGCGGGGCAGCAAGCGCGGCGGCACGGGCCTGGGCCTCTACATCGTCAAGGGCATCGTCGAGGCCCACGGCGGCACCATCACGGTCGGGCGCGGCCCCGGAGGCGGCGCGGAGTTCCGATTTATGCTGCCCGTGAGCACGCCGGCCTATCTCAGCTGAGGCCCGAGCGGCCCACGGGCGCCCCACCCGCCCCGCGACCCTTAGACTCGATCCTTGGCACCTTTGCGTCCTCCGGTCTTCGAGCGAGGTCACGGGGGTCCGGGAATGTCCCCCGGCAAACGCAGCACTCAGCCAATCGGAAGTACGGGAAGAGATGTCGGCACCGAACAAGTCGTACGACCCAGTCGAGGTCGAGGCACTGAAACCGGAAGAGATCGAGCGCATCCGGGACGAGGCGCTCGCCGCCTTCGCCGCCGCGGGCGACCTCGAAGCGCTCGCCCAGGCGAAGACCGCGCACACCGGTGGCACCTCGCCCCTGTCGCTGGCCAACCGCGAGATCGGCGCACTGCCCCCGCAGGCCAAGGCCGAGGCCGGCAAGCGCGTCGGCCAGGCCCGCGCCGCCGTGGGCCGCGCCCTCGCCGCCCGCCAGACGGAACTGGAGGCCGAGCGGGACGCCCGCGTGCTGGTCGAGGAGGCGGTGGACGTCACGCTGCCCTACGACCGCACCCCGGCCGGCGCCCGCCACCCGCTGACGACCTTCATGGAGCGCGTCGCCGACGTCTTCGTGGCCATGGGCTACGAGATCGCCGAGGGCCCCGAGGCCGAGGCGGAGTGGTTCAACTTCGACGCCCTGAACTTCGTGCCGGACCACCCGGCCCGGCAGATGCAGGACACCTTCTTCGTCGAGGGCGCCGACGGCGCGAAGAACGACGAGTCCGGTGTCGTCCTGCGCACGCACACCTCGCCGGTCCAGGCCCGAACCCTGCTCGACCGCGAGCCTCCCGTCTACGTCGTCTGCCCCGGCCGCGTCTACCGCACCGACGAGCTGGACGCCACGCACACCCCGGTCTTCCACCAGATCGAGCTGCTCGCCGTCGACGAGGGCCTGACCATGGCCGACCTCAAGGGCACCCTCGACCACATGGTCCAGGCGCTCTTCGGCGCGGACATGAAGACCCGGCTGCGGCCCAACTTCTTCCCGTTCACCGAGCCGTCCGCCGAGATGGACATGGTCTGCTACGTGTGCCGCGGCGCCTCCGTCGGCAACCCGGACCACCCCTGCCGCACCTGCGGCAGCGAGGGCTGGATCGAGCTCGGCGGCTGCGGCATGGTCAACCCCAAGGTGCTCACCGCCTGCGGCGTCGACCCCCGGAAGTACAGCGGATTCGCCTTCGGGTTCGGCATCGAACGAATGCTGATGTTCCGCCACAACGTCGAAGACATGCGAGACATGGTCGAAGGTGACGTCCGGTTCACCCGGCCCTTCGGGATGGAGATCTGATGCGCGTCCCGCTTTCCTGGCTGCGGGAATACGTCGACCTGCCGGCCACCGAGACCGGCCGCGACGTGCAGGCCAAGCTCGTCGCCGTGGGCCTGGAGGTCGAGACGGTCGAGCGGACCGGCGCCGGCCTCACCGGCCCCCTGGTCGTCGGACAGGTGCTGACCATCGAGGAGCTGGAGGGCTTCAAGAAGCCGATCCGCTTCTGCACCGTCGACGTCGGCACCGCCAACGGCACCGGCGAGCCGCAGGAGATCGTCTGCGGCGCCCGCAACTTCTCCGTGGGCGACAAGGTCGTCGTGGTCCTGCCCGGCGCCGTGCTCCCCGGCGACTTCGCGATCGCCGCCCGCAAGACGTACGGCAAGACCTCGCACGGCATGATCTGCTCGTCCGACGAGCTGGGCATGGGCGACGACGGCACGCACGGCATCATCGTGCTCCCCCCGGAGCACGAGGTCGGCACCGACGCCATCGAGCTGCTTGAACTCGTCGACGAGGTCCTGGACATCGCCGTCACGCCCGACCGCGGCTACTGCCTGTCGATGCGCGGCGTCGCCCGCGAGGCCGCCACCGCCTACGGCCTGCCGCTGCGCGACCCGGCCCTGCTGGACGTGCCCGCGCCCAACGCGTACGGCTACCCGGTCGAGGTCGCCGACCCGATCGGCTGCTCCCGCTTCACCGCGCGCACGGTCGTCGGGCTCCAGCCCGAGGCCCGTACCCCGATCTGGATGCAGCGCCGGCTCCAGAAGGCGGGCATGCGGCCCATCTCGCTCGCCGTCGACGTCACCAACTACGTGATGCTCGAACTCGGCCAGCCGCTGCACGCCTACGACCGGACCCGCATCGACGGCCCGATCGGGGTGCGCCGCGCCGAGAGGGGCGAGAAGCTCACCACGCTCGACGGCGCCGTGCGCGTCCTGGACTCCGGCGACCTCGTCATCACCGACAACCGCGGCCCCATCGGCCTCGCGGGCGTCATGGGCGGCGCCGACACGGAGATCGCCGACGCGGCCGAGGGTGCGCACACCTCCGAGGTCGTCATCGAGGCCGCGCACTTCGACGCGATCTCGATCGCCCGCACCGCCCGCCGCCACAAGCTGCCCTCCGAGGCGTCCAAGCGCTTCGAGCGCGGCGTGGACCCGCAGGCCGCCGCCGCGGCCGCCCAGCGCACCGTGGACCTGCTGGTCCTGCTCGCCGGCGGCACCGCCGAGGCGGGCGTCACCGAGGTCACCGCCCCCTCCGCGCCCCGCACCATCACGATGCCGGCCGACCACCCCGACAAGGTCGCCGGTGTCTCCTACGGCCGCGAGACCGTCGTCCGCCGCCTCCAGGAGGTCGGCTGCGACGTCTACGGGCAGGACGAGCTCCTGGTCACCACGCCGTCCTGGCGCCCCGACCTCACCGAGCCCAACGACCTGGCCGAAGAGGTCATCCGCCTGGAGGGCTACGAGAACCTGCCCTCCACGCTGCCGACCCCGCCCTCCGGCCGCGGCCTCACCGACCGCCAGCGGCTGCACCGCCGCGTCGGCCGGGCCCTCGCGGGCGCGGGCTACGTCGAGGCGCTGAGCTACCCGTTCATCGGCGAAACCGTCCTCGACCAGCTCGGCCTGGACGCGGACGACGCCCGCCGCCGCACGGTGAAGCTCGTCAACCCGCTCTCCGACGAGGAGCCCTCGCTGCGCACCACGCTGCTGCCGGGCCTCCTCGGCGCACTGCGGCGCAACGACGGACGCGGCAGCCACGACCTCGCCCTCTTCGAAACCGGCCTCGTCTTCCTTCCCCAAGCTCTCAACTCCGTTCGAGCAGGGGAGACCCCACTCACCGGCCAGGAGACCAAGCCCTTCCGGCTGCCCGTCGACCGGCGCCCCTCGGACGAGGAGATCGCCTCGCTCGACGCCGCACTGCCGCGCCAGCCGCGCCGCGCCGCCGTCGTCCTCGCCGGCGCCCGCGAGCAGGCCGGCTGGTGGGGCAAGGGCCGCCCCGCCGACTGGGCGGACTCCGTCGAGGCGGCGCGTACCATCGCCCGCGAGGCGGGCGTCGAGGTGACGGTGCGGGCCGACCGGCACGCGCCGTGGCACCCCGGCCGCTGCGCCGCGCTGTTCGTGACGGTCGACGGCGAGGAGACCCTGTTCGGACACGCGGGCGAGCTGCACCCGCGCGTCGTCAAGGAGCTGCACCTGCCCGAGCGCACCTGCGCCATGGAGGTTGACCTCGACATCCTGGAGCAGGCCGCGGACGGCGTCCTGCGGGCCCCGCGGATCTCCGCCTTCCCGGTCGCCACCCAGGACGTCGCCCTGGTCGTCGGCCAGGACGTGCCCGCCGCCGACGTGGAGCGGGCGCTGCGCGAGGGCGCGGGCGAACTCCTGGAGTCGCTGCGGCTGTTCGACGTCTTCACCGGCGAGCAGATCGGCGAGGGCAGCAAGTCCCTGGCGTACGCGCTGCGCTTCCGCGCCGCCGACCGCACGCTGACGGTGGACGAGGCGAGCGCCGCCCGTGACGCGGCGGTGGCCCTGGCCGCCGAGCGTACGGGCGCGGTCCTGCGCGGGGCGTAGTCCCGCATCGCGTGAAGGAGGGGCGTATCCGGCCACCGGATACGCCCCTCCTGTGTGCTCGCCCCGTCCGCCCCCGCCGTGGAGTGTCGGGCAGGCCGGCGGGGAGGATCGCGCGGATACGGGCCACCCCGCTGTACGAGGGGGAGCGGACGACCCGTCCGCGTCCGGCGAGGCATCCATTCAAGCGAGCCCCCGGCCCGTCCGGCAGCGTGCGCGACGGGACGGTTCGGGCATTGCGTTCACACCCCGTGTGAATCGTGCTCCACTGGGGCGACACGTCCAGGCGTGCCGAACCACCGGAGGGGACATGGCGGCAAGGGAGCCCAACACCGCGCTGGAGGCCCTGATCGAGGAGGCGGGCGTCTCCCGAGCCGGACTGGCCGGCCGGGTGAACCGGGCCGGCCGGGCGCGCGGGCTGTCCCTGCGCTACGAACACACCGCCGTCGCCCGCTGGTTGAAGGGCCAGCGGCCGCGCGGCCAGGTGCCGGACCTGATCTGCGAGGTGCTCGGCGCCAGACTGCGCCGGACGGTCTCCCTGGACGACATCGGGATGGCGCTGCCCGACGCCCACGCGCCCGCCGGGGACTCCTCGCTCACCCACTTCGTCGAGCGGGCCACCGCCGTATGGCGCTCGGACGCCCGGCAGCGCCCGTATGTCGTCGCCGCCCCGGCCGTCACCGGGACCACGGCCGTGATGCCGGTCTGGGAATGGGAGAACCCGCCGGAGGACGGCGATGTGTCGCGCGGCGGCCCGGCCCGCGTCGGCGCCGCCGACATGTCAACTCTGCGGGCCGCCCGCGACCATTACGAACTGATGTACCGCAGGACGGGCGGGATCGCGACCCGCCCCCGCGTCGTCGGCTTCCTCAACACCGGCGCGGCCCCGCTGCTGCGCGGCGGCTACAGCGATGCGACGGGCCGTCAACTGCACCGCACGACGGGCGCGCTGGTGGCCGTGGCGGGCATCTGCGCCTACGACTCCGACGCGCACGGCCTGGCCCAGCGCTACTTCCACCAGGCGCTGCGCCTGGCCAAGGCCAGCGGTGACCGCGGGTTCGGCGGCTATGTGATCGCGCTCCTGGTCAACCAGTCGCTGTTCCTCGCCGAGTACCGCCAGTCCGTCGCCTTCGCACAGGCGGCCCTGCGGACGGCCGGGCACGAGATCACCCCCGCGCTCGCCGCCGATCTGCACGCGATGCAGGCCAAGGCGTACGCCCGGCTCGGGGACCGGGCGAGCGCGCTGGACTGCATCGGCCGCGCCGAGTCGGAGGCCGCGCGCATCCGGCCGGGCCGCGAGCCGGACGAGACGGGTTACGTCCAGCCGGGCCTGGTGGACGTCCAGGTGGCGGAAGCGCTGCTGAACCTCGGGGACCTGCCGGCCGCCCGCAGGCACGCGGTGGCGGCGGTGCGCACGCCCGCGCACGACCGGGGCCGGGTCCACCGGCTGGCCGTCCTCACCGCGGTCGAGCTGCGCCGGGGCGAGGCGGACCGGGCGGCGGCCACCGCGACGGAGATGGCGGACCGGGCCCTGGGCATGGAGTCGCGGCGGCTGCGCGACCGGCTGCGGGCGGTCCGTGCCGAGCTGCTGGCCAGCGGGAGCGCCGAGGCGGAGCGGGCCGCCGAACGCGTGGCGGAGGCCCTGCGCGTACCGCTGTGAGCGCCATCTGCTGCGATACCGCCACCTACGAACAGAAGGTGGCAGAACCGTGCAGTGGACGAACCTGAATGAGCAACCCGTGTATGAGAACCGCTGGTTCCGGGTCAATCTGGCCGATGTCGAGCTGCCGGACGGCGCCCGGCTCGACCACTACGTCATCCGGCAGCGCCCGGTGGCGGCGGCCACCGTCGTCAACGAGGCCAATGAGGCGCTGCTGCTGTGGCGGCACCGCTTCATCACCGGAAGCTGGGGCTGGGAACTGGCGGCCGGCGTCGTGGAGGACGGCGAACCGCCGGTGCGGGCGGCGGCGCGCGAGATGGAGGAGGAGACCGGCTGGCGGCCCGGCCCGCTGCGCCCGCTGCTGACCGTGGAGCCGTCCAACGGCCTCAGCGACGCCCGGCACCACTTCTACTGGGGCGAGGAGGCGGAGTGGACGGGCGAGCCGTGCGACGCCTTCGAGTCCTCGCGCCGCGCGTGGATACCGCTGAAACTGGTCCCGGACCTGATCGGCCGCGGCGAGGTCCCGGCCGCGGGCATGGCGGCCGGACTGATGATGCTGCACCACTTACGGCTCGGCTGAGCCGCGCCGGTACGTGCGGGGACCGCGGCCCCCGCACGTACCGGCGGCAGGCCGTCAGGCGTACGGGTAGAAGCCCGAGCCCGTCTTGCGGCCGAGCCGGCCCGCGTCCACCATGCGCTGGAGCAGCGGGGGAGCGGCGTACAGCGGCTCCTTGTACTCGGCGTACATCGAGTCGGCGACCGAGGCGACGGTGTCCAGGCCGATGAGGTCCGCCAGCTTGAGCGGGCCCATCGGGTGGGCGCAGCCCATCTCCATGCCGTTGTCGATGTCCTCGCGGCTGGCGATGCCCGACTCGAACATCCGGATCGCGGAGAGCAGGTACGGGATCAGCAGGGCGTTGACGACGAAGCCCGAGCGGTCCTGGGCGCGGATCGGGTGCTTGCCCAGTATGTCCTGGACCACGGCCTCCGAGCGCTTGACCGTCTCGTCCGACGTGGTCAGCGCGGGGATCAGCTCGACGAGCTTCTGCACCGGCGCCGGGTTGAAGAAGTGGATGCCGATGACCTGGTCCGGGCGGGAGGTCGCGACGGCCAGCTTCACCAGCGGGATCGAGGAGGTGTTGGACGCCAGGATCGCGTCCGGGCGGGTCACCACCTGGTCGAGCACCTGGAAGATCTCGGTCTTGACCTGCTCGTTCTCCACGACGGCCTCGATGACGAGGTCACGGTCGGCGAACTCGCCGAGGTCCGTCGTGAAGCTCAGCCGGCCCAGGGTCTCGTCCCGCTCCTCGGCGGTGATCTTGCCCCGCTGGGCGGCCTTGGACAAAGAGTTGTGGAGCCGGGTGCGGCCGATCTCCAGCGCCTCGCCGGTCGTCTCGGCCACCTTGACGTCGAGGCCGCTGCGGGCGCACACCTCCGCGATGCCCGCGCCCATCTGGCCGCAGCCCACCACTCCGACGCGTGCAATGTCGGCCATAGAGTCCGTCACCTCGTGCCTTTCGCTGTTCCCGTTCGGCGGCTTCCGTCTGGTTCCGGGCTCCACCACGACTCCCCGACGTTACTCCGCGCCCTACCGGGAACGGCAGGCCGGGGCGTGCATGCTCGGCACAGGACATCCTCCGTGCCCGGCAGTACTACGAAGATACGGGGCGGGGGGACGTGCGTGGAGAGAGAGCGGGTGCGACGCGATGCGAGGAGTGGCCCGAAGAGGGTTCGTGACCGGTGCGGCCGGGACGGTCGCCGGGGTGGTGGGAGCGGCCTCGGTGGCCGGTGACGCCGCCGCGCGGCCGGGCCGGGGGCGGGCGGCCCTGCCCGGCCCGGCCGGTGAGCGGGACATGGTGCGCCGCGAGCTGCGCGGCATGTGGCTGGCGACCGTCGCCAACACGGACTGGCCCTCGCGGCCCGGCCTGTCCGCCGCCGCGCAGCGCGACGAGCTGGCCGCCCGGCTGGACGAGGCCGTGGACCGGCGGCTTAACGCGGTGTTCCTCCAGGTCCGCCCGTCCGCCGACGCGCTGTGGCCCTCGCCGTACGAGCCGTGGGCCGCGTGCCTGACCGGCACCCAGGGCAAGGACCCCGGCTGGGACCCGCTGGGCACCGCCGTCCGCGAGGCGCACGACCGGGGCCTCGAACTGCACGCCTGGTTCAACCCGTACCGGGTCGCCAACCACACCGACCCCGCCCGGCTGGCCGCCTCCCACCCGGCCCGCCGGAACCCCGGCTGGGTGGTGCCCTACGGCGGGCGGCTCTACTACAACCCCGGACTGCCCGAGGTCCGCTCCTTCGTCCAGGACGCGATGTTCGACGCGGTCCGCCGGTACGACGTCGACGCCGTGCACTGGGACGACTACTTCTATCCGTACCCGGTGGCCGGGCAGGATTTCGCGGACGACGCCGCCTACACGGAGTACGGCGCGGACTTCCCCGACCGGGCCGCCTGGCGCCGCGACAACACGGACCGGCTGGTGCGCGAGACGGCCGAACGGCTCACCGCGCTGAAACCCGGCGTCCGGTTCGGCATCAGCCCCTTCGGCGTCTGGCGCAACGCCGCCACGGACCCGGCGGGCTCACCGACCAGGGCCGGGGTGCAGACGTACGACGACCTGTACGCCGACACCCGAGGGTGGATCAGGAACGGCTGGATCGACTACGTCGTCCCGCAGCTGTACTGGCACATCGGCAACCCGGCCGCCGACTACGCCGCGCTCGTGCCCTGGTGGTCCGAGACCGTGCGCGGCACGGGCGTCGACCTGTTCATCGGCGAGGCCCTGTACAAGTGCGGCGACCCGGCCCAGCCGGAAGCCTGGCAGGACCCGGCCGAACTCTCCCGGCACCTCGACTTCGCGGCCCGGTACGACCAGGTCCGCGGCCACGTGTACTTCTCCGCGAAGAGCGTGGCCGCGGACCGGATCGGCGCCATGGACCGGCTGGTCGCCGACCACTACCGGTCGCGTGCCAGGCCGCCGGGCGGCGTCAGGTGATGTCCGGGTCCTTGCCGGACGCGCAGCCCGTGTGCTCGACGACGGTGTCCGGACCCGGTGCGAGCAGATGTTCGTGTCCGTCCTCGAAACGGACGCGGTACGGGGGAGCGCCCCGTTCCCCGAGCACTTCGACGATCTCCGCGACCCGGTCGTGCTGACCCACGGTCCTGCCGTGCGTCAGCAGCCGGTCGCCCGTGTGTGCCTCCATCGGGAGTGACCTCCTCCGGGTGGCGTGCGGTGCCGTGCCGTGGCACCAGTCTATGACCGGGTACGGCCGGCGCGCTGGGTGAGCGCGATGCAGACCAGTACCGCGACCGCCGCCACCGGGGCCGCCGCCGCGACCCGCTCGCCCAGCAGGAAGTACGACCAGAACAGGGTCAGCAGCGGCTGCGCGAGCTGGAGCTGGCTGGCGCGGGGCACCCCGATCTCGGCCATCCCCCGGTACCAGACGTAGAGACCCAGGAAGGTCGACACGGCCGCCACCCACACCAGCCCCACGATCCCGTGCACGGTCGGCCGGACCGGCTCGTACGCCAGCGCCACGGCCGCCCCCGCCGACATCAGCGGCACGGTCAGCAGCAGCGCCCAGCCGGTCACCTGCCAGCCCGGCATGACCTTCGCCAGCCGGCCGCCCTCAGTGTACCCGGCCGCGCACGCCAGCAGCGCCCCGAACAGGAACAGGTCCCCGCCGGACAACGCCCCGCCGCCGCGCGCCAGGGTGAACGCGATCACCACGGCCGCCCCGGCCACCGCCGCCGCCCAGAAGGCACGGGGCGGGCGCGCCCCGGTCCGCAGCGAGGACAGCACGGCCGTGGTCAGCGGGAGCAGCCCGACGACCACCGCGGCGTGCGCGGTCGTCGAGGTCCGCAGCGCCAGCGTCGTCAGCAGCGGGAAGCCGACCACCACACCGCCCGCCACCACCGCGAGCCCCGCCCAGTGCTCACGCGCCGGCACCCGCACCCGGCCCGCCAGCAGGAATCCGCCCGCGATCACCGCCGCCAGCAGGCTGCGCAGCGCCACCAGCGACCAGGGGCCGAAGCTCTCCAGCCCCCACACCGTGGACGGGAAGGTGAGCGAGAAGGTCACCACGCCCAGCAGCGCGAGCAGGGTGCCCCGCCGGGCCGCCGGACGGGCCGGGAACGTGTCCGGGGCGGGGCGCCGCGCGCCGGTGCCGACGGGCTCGACCGCTATCGTGCGCGCAGTAGTAGCGCTATCCTCTGCTCTCATGAATGAGCGTAGCAGTGTGGGGGAGTTGGCCGCAGCTCTGCGCGCCGAGGTAGACCGCTACTCGCCGGGCGAGAAGCTGCCGTCCAGCCGGGCCCTCGTCGAGCGCTTCCGGGCCAGCCCCGTCACCGTGTCGCGGGCCGTCGCCCAGCTCGCCGCCGAAGGGCTCGTCGTCACCCGCCCCGGCGCCGGCGCCTTCCGCGCGAGCCCGGCCCCGCGGACGGCGCCCCCGGCCGGGGACACCTCCTGGCAGGAGGTCTCGCTCAGCGGCGACGGCGCGTCCACGGAGGTGCCCCGCAGCGTGGACGCCTCCGGCCTGCTGGCCAGCCTCGCCGCCCCGCCCACCGGGGTCATCGAATTCAACGGGGGCTATCTGCACGCCTCGCTCCAGCCCGAACGGGCCCTGGCCGCCGCGCTGGGCCGGGCCGGCCGCCGCCCCGGCGCCTGGAGCCGGCCGCCCCTGGACGGGCTCACCGAACTGCGCGCCTGGTTCGCGCGGGGCATCGGCCCCGCGCACGGCGCCGCCGACGTGCTGATCACCGCGGGCGGGCAGAGCGCCCTGGCCACCGCGCTGCGGGCGCTCGCCCCGCCCGGCGCCCCGGTGCTCGTCGAGTCGCCCACCTACCCGGGCATGCTGGCGGCCGCGCGCGCCACCGGACTGCGGCCCGTGCCCGTCCCCATGGACCACGAGGGCGTCCGCCCCGACCTGCTCACCGCCGCCTTCGACGCCACCGGAGCCCGCGTCCTCGTCTGCCAGCCGCTCTTCCAGAACCCCACCGGCACCGTGCTGTCCGCGGCCCGGCGCCCCGAGGTCGTCCGGATCGCCCGGCAGGCCGGCGCCTTCGTCGTCGAGGACGACTTCGCCCGCTTCCTCGCCCACGACGACGCCGGCCCGCTGCCCCGGCCGCTGGCCGCCGACGACCCGGACGGCGTCGTCGTGCACACCCGCTCGCTCACCAAGGCCGCCTCGCCCAGCCTGCGCGTCGGCGCCCTCGCGGCCCGGGGCCCGGCCATGGAACGGCTGCGGGCCATCCAGCTCGTGGACAGCTTCTTCGTACCCCGGCCGCTCCAGGAGACCGCGCTCGAACTGGTCGGCTCGCCCGCCTGGGGCCGGCATCTGCGGTCGGTGGCCGCCGAACTCGGGGCCCGGTGCACGGCGATGACGGCGGCGCTGCGCGAGGCCCTGCCCGGCCTGGGACTGCCGCACATCCCGGCGGGCGGCGGCTACCTCTGGCTGAGCCTGCCCGGCTCCGAGGCCGGCCGGACGGACGAGTCCGCCATGGTCCAGGCGGCCCTGCGCGCCGGAGTCGCCGTCGCACCGGGCCGGCCGTACTTCGGCGCCGAGCCCCCGGCCCCGCACATCCGGCTGAGTTTCGCCTCCGTCGCCGGACCGGCCGAGCTCGCGGAGGGCGTACGCCGGCTGCGTACGGCCTGGCGGGAGACCCCGGCCGCCGTACCGCCCGGCGACTGACGGCCCACCGAACCGTACGGGTGTGCGACAGCACTCTTGACCGGGGCGGCGATCGGTCGCACGATCGCGCCCATGAGTGTTCGCGTCTCGCTCGTCGCCGCGGCCCGCAGCTCGTCCCTGCTCGCCGAGCGCTTCGACGACGACCGGCCGCTCGACGAGGCGGGCCGCTACGCCCTCCGGTTCGCGGACCCGGCCCTGATGTCCCTGGGCGCAGCGGAACTGCGCTACTGCTCGCCGACCCCGCGCAGCCGCGCCACCGGCGAGGCGCTCGGCTTCCATCCGCTGGTCCAGCCGGCCCTCCGCGACTGCGACATGGGCCGCTGGCGCGGCCGCACCCTCGCCGATGTCACCGCCCGCGAACCGGCCGCCGTGGACGCCTGGCTGGCCGACCCGCGCGCGGCCCCGCACGGCGGCGAACCGCTGCTCGCCTTCATCGCCCGGATCGGCGGCTGGCTGGACACCCGGCCGGCCTGCGACGGCTCCATCGTCGCCGTCGCGGAACCGGCCGTCGTCCGGGCCGCCCTCGTCTACGCGCTGAAGGCTCCGCCGTCCTCGTACTGGAACGTGGACGTCGGCCCGCTGTCCACCGTCACCCTGACCGGGCTGCCGCGCCGCTGGAGTCTGCGCCTGGAGACCGGGACGCGCTGAGCGGCGAGGCGGGAGCCGGTCAGCCCTTGTTCTCGGGGTTCTCCCTGCCTGCCGTGAGGACGGACAGCGCCTCGGCGATGGCCTGCTCGGCGGCCGCCTTGTCGAGGCCGAGGCCGCTGAGGACGCCCGAGCCGTCCTCGTGCTCCATGAGGGCCAGCAGGATGTGCTCGGTGCCGATGTAGTTGTGCCCCATGCGCAGGGCCTCGCGGAAGGTCAGCTCCAGCGCCTTGCGTGCGTCGGCGTTGTACGGGATCAGCTCGGGGATCTCGCCGTCCGATGCCGGGGGCAGCGCCTGGGTCGCCGCCTGCCGGACGGCGTCCAGGACCACGCCCTGCGCCTTGATGAAGGCCGCCGCCAGTGCCTCGGGCTCGCTGAGCAGGCCCAGGACCAGGTGCTCGGTGCCGATCTCGGTGTTGCCGGCCGCCCGCGCCTCGTTCTGCGCCGCCATCACCACGTTCTTGGCGCGCTGGGTGAAGCGCCCGAAGCCCTGGCTGGGGTCGAGCGCGGTGCCGTCGCCGGGGTCCTTGGCGACGAAGCGCTTCTGGGCCGCCTGGCGGGTCACGCCCATGCTCCTGCCGATGTCGGTCCAGGAGGCGCCGGAGCGGCGCGCCTGGTCGACGAAGTGGCCGATCAGGTGGTCGGCGACGTCGCCGAGGTGGTCGGCGGCGATGACGGCGTCCTGGAGCTGGTCCAGGGCGTCGGTGTGCACCTTCTTGATGGCCGCGATCAGGTCGTCGAGACGCACGGGTGTCGTGGGAACTACGGGATTCGTCATGTGTCAACCGTAAGTTGACAGTCGCGAGGTGTCAACTGAAAGTTGACACTCGGTGGGTCGCGCGCCGTTCCGCACCTCCCGTGCGCCCCCGGGAACGACGAAAGCGCCGCCCGACGCGAGGTGTCGGGCGGCGCTTCCGGTCAGCCGGGAACTGGCGGACGGGGGCTCGGAATCAGAGGACCCCGGAGTCGGCGATGGTGATCTTCGCCGAGGTGCGGCCGCTCTGCGAGCCGAAGGACTCGATCCGCTTCACCAGGGCCATGCTCGTCTCGTCGGCGACCTCGCCGAAGACGACGTGCTTGCCGTCCAGCCACGAGGTCACGATGGTCGTGATGAAGAACTGCGACCCATTCGTGTTCCGGCCGGCGTTGGCCATGGAGAGCTGGCCGGGCTTGGTGTGCTTCAGCTGGAAGTTCTCGTCGGCGAACTTCTCGCCGTAGATGCTCTTGCCGCCGGTGCCGTCACCGCGGGTGAAGTCGCCGCCCTGGAGCATGAACTCGGGGATGACCCGGTGGAAGGAGGAACCCTTGTAACCGAAGCCGTTCTGGCCGGTCGCCAGCTGGCGGAAGTTCTCGGCGGTCTTGGGAACGATGTCGTCGAACAGATCGAAGACGATCCGCCCGGCGGGCTCGTCGTTGATGGTGATGTCGAAGTAAACCTGGCTCGTCATACAACCATCCTGACATCCGCACGGATGTTCCCCGACGCCCACCCCTTCCTCGGCCCGGTCCCTTCCGGCACCTGGCGCCCCGGCGGCTCAGACGCCGGTGACGCCGTCGATCCGCTCCCGGAGCAGATCGGCGTGACCGCTGTGCCGGGCGTACTCGCCGATCATGTGGTGGTAGATCCAGCGGAGGTTCACCTCACCGCCCATGAACGGCGCCGAGTCCTCCAGCGACCGCTCGGCGCACACCGCGCGGGACACCGCGATCTCCTCCTGCCAGGCGGCCCGCGCCCCGGCGAACCCGGCGTCCGGGGCGAGCTCGAAGCCCCCGTCGTGGCCTTCGGGGCGATCCGGCCCGCCGTGCACCGGCGGGACGTCCTCGCCGGTCAGGACCCGGCGGAACCAGTTCCGCTCGACCTCGGCGAGATGCTGCACCAGCCCCATCAGCGTCAGCGACGACGGCGGTACGGAGGCGCTGCGCGCCTGCTCGTCGGTGAGGCCCTCGCATTTCAGGGCGACCGTGGCCCGGTAGAAGTCGAGCCAGCTCTCCAGGCCGGTGCGTTCGTCGGCGTCGAGGGGCGGCATGGGGCGTTCGGTGTGTGTCATGGTCACCGATGCTGCCAGGAGCCTGCGACAACCGCGCTCCGGCCGCCCGCCGGCGTACCGCCCCGGCCCGTGCCTCGCCGGCGTACCGCCCCGTGCCCCGCCGGCCTGCGGCACCGTGCCTCGCCGGTCACCGCGCCGTGCGCCCGGCCCGCGTCCTCATGGCCTGCGTCGCGGCCTGCCGCGCTTCGGGGCCGCGCCGCCCTTGGCGCCGCGCGTCCCCTTGGCCCCGCCGGAACGGCCCGAGCCCTTGGCCTTGTCCTTGGCCTTGTCCTTGGACTTGGTCTTCGGCTGGGCCGGGGGCGTCCCCGCGCGGCCGCGCGAGCTGTTCACCGTCCGGCCCCGGACGATGCCGATGAAGTCCTCCACCTGGTCGGTGGTCTTCTCCTGCGGCCACGACAGCGCCACGCGCGACTCGGGCGCGTCCGTCAGCGGCCGGTACGTGAGGTCCTTGCGGTGGTGCAGCCGGGCCAGCGACTGCGGGACGACGAGCACCCCGATGCCCGCCGCGACCAGCTCGACGGCGTCCGCCGTGGTGGCCGGCCGCTCGACCGCGGGACGGCCGGGCAGCCGCTCCCAGACCAGCGAGTCGTCCAGCGGGTGCAGCACGATCTCGTCGGCCAGCTCGGCGACGGACAGCTCGTCCACCGCCGCGATCACATGGTCCTTGGGCACCACGACGACCGTCGTCTCCGTGTACAGCGGGATCGCGCTGAGATCGGTGCCCGCGACCGGCAGCCGGAGGAACCCCGCGTCGGCCTCGCCCGCGCGCAGCAGGTCCTGGGCCTCGGCGGCCGTTACCTGGACGAGGGTCAGGGGAATGCCGGGCAGGCGCTCGTTCCAGATCCGCACCCACTTGGTGGGGGTCACTCCGGGGACGTACGCCAGCCGGAACGAAGGGGTTGCTTCCGGGCCTGTCACCCCGCCAGATTACCGGCCGTGGTCGAGGGCGCCGCACGCGCTGGATACCCTTGACCTCATGAAGTCCCACCAGAGCGCCCAGACGATGAAGCCCGCGACCGCGGCGAAGAAGCTGGGCGTGTACCTCGACGCCACCCCCGAGGAGTTCCGGGAGAGTGCCGTCTCGCGCGCCGAGCTGGCCGCCCTCCAGGCCGACCCGCCCCCGTGGCTGCGCGACCTGCGGAACAACGGCCCGCACCCGCGCCCGGTCGTCGCCTCCAAGCTGGGCGTCTCCATCTCCGGCCTGGCCCGGGGCGGGATCACCGAGCCCCTGACCACCGAGCAGATCGACGCGCTCAAGGAGGACAACCCCGAGTGGCTCCGCAAGGAGCGCGCCACCCAGGCGGACGTCCGCAAGGAGAACATCCGCATCAAGGAGCGCAACGCCGAGCGCGAGGCCAAGGCGCGCGACGCCCACTCCTGAGCACCCGCGACCCTGCGTGAGGGGCCCGTTCCGCGACGGCGGAACGGGCCCCAGGGCGTTGTCGCACACCCGCTACGGCTCAGCTGTACAGCCCCGCCCCGTTGTCGCCGCCCAGGTTCAGGCCGAACCGGGCCTTCTTCACGAGCGCGCCCAGGTCCACCGGGTTGAACGCATACGCGCCGGTCGCGGTCAGCCCGGACGCGGTGCCGCGCAGCGACCACACCGCGCCGCCGTCCGCGATCGCCTCCAGGTTCTCGTCGGGGGCGCCGGCCGTCAGGTCCGCCCTGCCGTCCCCGTCGATGTCCAGCAGCCGCACCGAGCCGCCGAAGTGGTCACCGGTCTCGGCCACACCCGGTACGCCCGTGGTGTCCTGGTGGAACGACTTCGCGCCGGTGCCGGTGAGGCCGCCGGGGCCGCCCTTCAGCAGCACCACCGCTCCCGCGCCCGCCTTGGACCCCAGCGCCTCGAACGGCACGCCCACCGCCAGGTCGTCGTAGCCGTCGCCGGTGACGTCGCCCGCGGATAGCCGGGCCCCGAACTGGTCACCCTTCTCGCTGACACCCGGAACGCCCGCGGTGTCCTGGGTGATCGTCGCGGTCCGCTTCGTGCCCAGGCCGGACGCCGTGCCGTAGTAGATCTTCACCGTGCCGGGGTCCGTGGGGAAGTCCTCGTAGATACCGTTCGGCACCACCCGTACGGCGAGGTCGTCCTTGCCGTCCCGGTCGAAGTCGCCGACCGTGGGGGATGCGCCGGAGGGCAGCGAGGTGGAGGTGGTGGACAGGCCGTCCGGGGTGCCCAGCCACACCTGGCCGCCCTCGGAGTGCTCCTCCCAGGAGTAGAAGGTGCACAGGTCGTCGATGCCGTCGCCGTTGAAGTCGCCCACGGCCGGATCGGACATGAAGTTGTCCGAGGAGAACATGGTCACCCGCTGCTCGCGGGCCGGCTCCCCGGCCCGGTTGAACGGTCCGTACAGCACACTGCGTTGTTCGAGGCTGCCGTCGCCCCAGCCGTGCGCCATCATCAGGTCGGTGTCGCCGTCGCCGTTGAAGTCACCAGCGATGAGGTTGTTCCCCATGTCGCCGGACTCCGGACCGGGGATGCGTACCGCGCCCTCGCCCGTGATGCCGCCGGTGCGGCCCCACAGCACGACGACGGAACCCCAGTTGTTCAACTCCGGGAGCGATTCGTTCGTGTACACCGCGAGGTCCGTCAGACCGTCGTGGTCGAGGTCGGCGGGGACGAGACGGAAACCGAAGAGACTGCCTTCGGCCGGGTCGCCCGGCACACCCGGCGTGGTCTGGTCGATGGTCGTCGTGCGCGCCGTGCCCAGACCGTCGGCGGAGCCGTACGCGATGGTGAGGTAACCGGCGTACGGCTGACCGTTCACCGCCGCCGCGGTGGCACCGACGACCACGTCCTGATAGCCGTCCCCGTTGAAGTCCTCCCGCACGGTGGTGGTGCCCGCCGTGCTCCCGGCCGTGTCCGCGGGTGCGTTGCCCGGCGCCGCGACGGCCGTGCCGCCGGACAGCGCCGTGGCGGCACACACGGCCACGGCCAGCATGGTGCGGATGCCCACAAAATTCTCCTTGATCGCGTACGTGGAGCCATGGCGTACGAGGTGTGAGGGCTCGCATAGGAGACACGTGCGACGGGAAGAAGGTTGCACCGCGAACGGAAGGTGAACTCGGCGTGTGGACACGGGAGTCGGGGCCGGCGGGGACGGGTGGGCGCCCGCCCCCTCGGCCGCCCCCGCGCTCGTCCTAGCGGCCGGCCAGCAGGGTCAGGGTGTCGATCACCCGGTTGGAGAAGCCCCACTCGTTGTCGTACCAGGCGGACACCTTGATGTGGCGGCCGTCCACGCGGGTCAGCTCCGAGTCGAAGATGGAGGAGGCCGGGTTGCCGGTGATGTCGGCCGACACCAGCGGGTCATCGGAGTACTCCAGCACGCCCGCCAGCGGGCCCGCGGCCGCCGCCCGGTACGCCTCCAGCACCTGATCGCGCGTCACATCGCGGGCCACGGTGGTGTTCAGCTCCACGATCGAGCCCACCGGCACCGGCACCCGGATGGAGTCACCGGACAGCTTGCCGTCCAGCCGGGGGAGCACCAGGCCGATCGCCTTGGCGGCACCGGTCGTGGTCGGCACGATGTTCACCCCGGCGGCGCGGGCGCGGCGCGCGTCGCGGTGCGGCCCGTCCTGGAGGTTCTGCTCCTGCGTGTAGGCGTGCACGGTCGTCATGAAGCCGTGCTCGATGCCCGCGAGGTCGTCGAGGACGGCGGCCAGCGGCGCGAGCGCGTTGGTGGTGCAGGAGGCGTTCGAGACGACCGTGTGCAGCTCGGGGTCGTACGCGTCGCTGTTCACGCCGTACGCCAGGGTCACATCGGCGCCGTCCGAGGGCGCGGCGACCAGGACGCGCTTCGCACCGGCGTCGATGTGGGCGCGGGCGGCCTTCGCCGAGGTGAAGCGGCCGGTCGCCTCCACGGCGATGTCCACGCCCAGCTCGGCCCAGGGCAGCCGCGCGGGCTCCCGCTCGGCGAGCACCTTGATGCGCCGGCCGTCGACCACGAGGGTGTCCCCGTCCACGGTGACCGGACGGCCCAGCCGGCCGGCCGTGGTGTCGAACGCCAGCAGCCGGGCGAGGGTCGCCGGGTCCGCGAGGTCGTTGACGGCGACCAGGTCGAGGTCGGTGTCGCGTTCGAGCAGCGCGCGCAGCACGTTGCGTCCGATGCGGCCGAATCCGTTGATGGCGATGCGAGTCATGTGAGGTGTCCCTTCTCTCTTCCCTCTCCACGATCGCGGGCGCCGCCCGCCCCGAACAGCGGCGTGATCGCCACGGTCCGCAAGTATCCCGCCAGCCGGAGCGGTCGCCGGAGCGCCCTACTCGCCCCGGGTGAAGGTGCGCCGGTACTCGCTCGGTGTGGTGCCCAGGATGCGCTGGAAGTGCAGCCGCAGATTCGCGCCCGTGCCGAGCCCGACGTCGGCGGCGATCTGCTCCACCGCCCGCTCCGAGCGCTCCAGGAGTTCGCGGGCCAGGTCGATGCGGGCGCGCATCACCCACTGCATCGGCGTGTAGCCGGTGTCCTCGACGAACCGGCGCGAGAACGTCCGCGGCGAGACCGCCGCGTGCCGGGCCAGCGCGTCCAGGGTGAGCGGCTCGCCGAGCCGGTGCAGCGCCCATTCACGGGTGGCCGCGAACCGCTCGCCCAGCGGCTCGGGCACGCTGCGCGGCACGTACTGCGCCTGCCCGCCGCTGCGGTACGGGGCGGCGACGAGCCGCCGGGCCGCGTAGTTGGACGCGGCGACGCCGAGGTCGCCGCGCAGGATGTGCAGGCACAGGTCGATCCCGGAGGCGGCGCCGGCCGAGGTGAGCACACTGCCCTCGTCGACGAACAGCACGTTCTCGTCCACCCGGACGAGCGGGTACTTCGCGGCGAGCGCCCGTGTGTAGTGCCAGTGCGTGGTGGCCCGGCGGCCGTCGAGCAGCCCGGTCGCGGCGAGCGCGAACGCCCCGGTCGAGATGGCGGCGAGCCGCGCCCCGCGCACGTGCGCGGCGACCAGGGCGTCGATCACGGCACGCGGCGGGTCCTCCCGGTCCGGCCGCCGGTAGCCGGGTACGAAGACGATGTCGGCCCAGGTCAGCGCGGAGAGCCCGTGGGTGACGTGGTACGCCAGCCCGTCCCCGCCGGTCACCAGCCCCGGCGCGGCCCCGCACACCCGGACCTCGTACGGCATGCTGGCCCGCGTCGTGAACACCTGCGCCGGAATCCCGACGTCGAGCGGCTTCGCCCCTTCGAGCACGAGCACGGCGACACGGTGCGGACGGGAGGCGGGTTCGGGGGCCGGCATGGGCGCGAGCGTACGCGGCCGGGCGGGCACGGTCCCGCCGCCCGGCGCTCACCGCGTCGGCGTGGTGCCGAGCACGACGGGGCCCAGGCCGGGCGGCAGGCGGGCGAGCGCTGCGGCGACGGCCTCCCCGGCGGAGGCGAACTCACCCAGGTCGCAGGCGACGACTCCGCTGCCCAGTCCGAACTCTCCGGGCCCGAGCGCGACCAGGGACGGGCCCACCACGCTCATGTACGGACGCGTGGCGGTGGAGAACCGGAGCGCCCAGTGGCTCGTGAACGGGTAGAGCGCCCGCAGCGCGGGCTGGGCGTACGCCGCCTCGATCAGGGAAAGGTACGCCGGGGCCCACGGGTACTCCAGCCCGGCCGCCTCCCACAGCAGGCACCGCCACTCGGACTCGGTCAGGCGCCCCGGGTCGCGATCGGGCACCTCGAACCGGCCGGTGGGCCGGGCGAAGGGTGCCGCCCGGCGGATCTCCTCCGGCGACTCCCCGTCGTGCCAGCCCCGGACCGCCCGCGCCAGTTGGGCCAGGTCGTCCGTCTCGCCCTTCAGGAGGGCCCCGAACTGGAAGGAGTCCTCACCTCTGATGTGCCACCGCCGTTCGTGCCGCCACGCCTCGATTTTCAGGGGTTCGCGGTACGGCACCGCCGAGGCGGCGCCGGCGTGGAACAAGGGCTCGATGTCGGAGGCATGCAGGGGTACCGCGTCCAGGCCGCCGCCCGCCGCGGCCCTGAGAGCGGCGACGAGGCTGCCGTGCGCGGCGACCTCGGGGTACAGGACGGCCGGGTCGGGCCGGGGGGTGCCGGACATCAGTCGAGGCAGAATTCGTTGCCCTCGACGTCCTGCATATTGAGGCAGGACTCGTTCTCCTCGTCGGCGAGCAGCAGCCTGCCGCGCACCGCGCCGAGCGGGAGCAGCCGGGCGCACTCGGCCTCAAGCGCCGCCAGCCGCTCCTCGCCCTTGAGCCCGGTGGCCACCCGGACATCGAGGTGCACCCGGTTCTTGGCGGTCTTGCCCTCGGGGACCTTCTGGAAGTACATCCGCGGACCGGCCCCGGTCGGGTCGGAGGCCGCGAACCAGGTGTTCCGCTCCCCGTCCGGCAGCGTGGCGTTGTACGCGTCCCAGGAGTCGAACCCCTCCGGCGGCTCCGGCGGGACGTACCCCAGCACCGCGCACCAGAAGCGCCCCACTCGCTCGGGGTCCGCGCAGTCGAAGGTCACCTGGAAATGCTTGATCGCCGCCATGGGGCCACCCTAGGGGCGGATCGGACGCCGCTCCAGCGGAAAATCTTTGCATAAAAGTGCATCGCTGCGTATAGTCATGCCATCGACGAGGAGGCTTTCGATGGCGGTACGCGCAGCAGTGGCAGGGGCGAGCGGATACGCGGGCGGGGAACTGCTCCGACTGCTGCTTGCCCACCCCGAGGTGGAGATCGGCGCACTCACCGCCAACTCCAACGCGGGCCAGCCCCTCGGTGCCCTCCAACCGCACCTGCGTCCGCTGGCCGGGCGCGTCCTCGAACCCACCACCGCCGAGGTGCTCGCCGGGCACGACGTGGTCTTCCTGGCCCTGCCGCACGGCCAGTCCGCCGCCGTGGCCGAGCAGCTCGGGGACGAGGTGCTCGTGGTGGACATGGGGGCCGACTTCCGGCTCGCCGACGCGGGGGACTGGGAGAAATTCTACGGCTCGCCGCACGCCGGCACCTGGCCCTACGGGCTGCCCGAGCTGCCCGGCGGCCGGGCCGCGCTCGCGGGCAGCAAGCGGATCGCGGTGCCCGGGTGCTACCCCACCGCCGTGTCGCTCGCGCTCTTCCCCGCGTACGCGGCGCAGCTCGCCGAGCCGGAGGCCGTGATCGTCGCCGCGTCCGGGACCTCGGGCGCCGGCAAGGCCGCCAAGCCGCATCTCCTCGGCTCCGAGGTGATGGGCAACATGTCGCCGTACGGCGTCGGCGGCGTCCACCGGCACACCCCCGAGATGATCCAGAACCTCAGCGCCGCCGCCGGCGAGCCGGTCACCGTCTCGTTCACGCCGACCCTGGCGCCCATGCCCCGCGGCATCCTCGCCACCTGCACCGCGAAGGCGAAGGCCGGGACGAGCGCCGAAACCGTACGCGCCGCCTACGAGAAGGCGTACGCGGACGAGCCGTTCGTCGACCTGCTCCCCGAGGGGCAGTGGCCCGCCACCGCCGCCGTGTACGGCTCCAACGCCGTGCAGATCCAGGTCGCGTACGACGAGGCGGCCGGCCGGATCATCGCGATCAGCGCCATCGACAACCTCGCCAAGGGCACCGCGGGCGGCGCCCTGCAGTCCATGAACATCGCCCTCGGACTGCCCGAGGACACCGGCCTTTCCACGATCGGAGTCGCACCGTGAGCGTCACGGCAGCACAAGGATTCACGGCGGCGGGCATCGCCGCCGGAATCAAGGAGAACGGCAACCCGGACCTGGCCCTCGTGGTCAACAACGGTCCGCGCCGCGCCGCCGCGGGCGTCTTCACCTCCAACCGCGTCAAGGCCGCCCCCGTCCTGTGGTCCGAGCAGGTCGTCAAGGGCGGCGAGGTCTCCGCCGTCGTCCTCAACTCCGGCGGGGCCAACGCCTGCACGGGCCCGCAGGGCTTCCAGGACACCCACTCCACCGCCGAGAAGGCGGCCGAGGTGCTGGCGGGCCACAGCGCCGGCGAGATCGCCGTCGCCTCCACGGGCCTCATCGGCATCCTGCTCCCCATGGACAAGCTGCTGCCGGGCATCGAGAAGGCCGCGGCCGCCCTCAGCGAGCACGGCGGCGAGAAGGCCGCCATCGCCATCAAGACCACCGACACCGTGCACAAGACCGCCGTCGCCGGCGGCGAGGGCTGGACCGTCGGCGGCATGGCCAAGGGCGCGGGCATGCTCGCACCGGGTCTGGCCACCATGCTCGTCGTCCTCACCACCGACGCCGACGTGGACGCCGCCGGGCTGGACGCCGCCCTGCGCGACGCCACCCGCACCACCTTCGACCGGGTCGACTCGGACGGCTGCATGTCCACCAACGACACCGTGCTGCTGCTGGCCTCCGGCGCCAGTGGCATCACCCCGGAGCAGAAGGAGTTCGCCGAGGCCGTCCGCACCGTCTGCGACGACCTCGCCCGGCAGCTGATCGGGGACGCCGAGGGCGCCTCCAAGGACATCCGCATCGAGGTCGTCAACGCCGCGACCGAGGACGACGCCGTCGAGGTGGGCCGCTCCATCGCCCGCAACAACCTCCTCAAGTGCGCCATCCACGGCGAGGACCCCAACTGGGGCCGGGTGCTCTCCGCGATCGGCACCACGAAGGCCGCCTTCGAGCCGGACGCCCTCAACGTCGCCATCAACGGCGTCTGGGTCTGCCGCAACGGCGCCGTCGGCGAGGACCGCGACCTGGTGGACATGCGCTTCCGGGAGGTACGGATCACCGCCGACCTCGCCGCCGGCACCGAGTCCGCCGTCATCTGGGCCAACGACCTCACCGCGGACTACGTCCACGAGAACAGCGCGTACAGCTCATGACCGCGGCGCGGAAGCACACCGCACTCCCGAAGGCGCAGATCCTCATCGAAGCGCTGCCCTGGCTGACCCGGCACAACGGCAGGACCGTCGTCATCAAGTTCGGCGGCAACGCCATGATCGACGACGAGCTGAAGGCGGCCTTCGCCCAGGACGTCGTCTTCCTGCGGCACGCCGGCCTCAAGCCCGTCGTCGTGCACGGCGGCGGCCCCCAGATCAGCGCCCAGCTCGACAAGCAGGGCCTGGTCAGCGAGTTCAAGGCCGGTCTGCGCGTCACCACGCCGGAGGCGATGGACGTCGTGCGCATGGTGCTCGCCGGACAGGTCCAGCGCGAGCTGGTCGGCCTGCTCAACCAGCACGGGCCGCTCGCCGTCGGACTGACCGGCGAGGACGCCCACACCATCACCGCGATACAGCACCGCCCCGTCATCGACGGCGAGCCGGTGGACATCGGCCGGGTCGGCGAGATCACCGCCATCGACATCGGCGCCATCCAGGCACTGCTCGACGACGGCCGCATCCCGGTCGTCTCGTCCATCGCCCGCTCCGCCGACGACAACCACGTCTACAACGTCAACGCCGACACCGCGGCCGCCGCGCTCGCCGCCGCGCTGAACGCCGCGACGCTCATGGTCCTCACCGATGTCGAGGGCCTGTACGAGGACTGGCCCAACAGCGACGACGTGATCAGCCGGCTCACCGCGACCGAGCTGGAGAAGCTGCTGCCGGAACTGTCCAGCGGCATGGTGCCCAAGATGCAGGGCTGTCTGCACGCCGTACGCAACGGGGTCGAGACGGCCCGCGTCATCGACGGCCGGGTCCAGCACTCGATCCTGCTGGAGATCTTCACCGACGAAGGAATCGGCACGATGGTCGTGCCCGACGCGCAGGGGGAATCATGAGCAACGCCGAACTCTCGCAGCGGTGGCAGCACGCGCTGATGGACAACTACGGCACTCCGAAGCTGTCCCTGGTGCGCGGCGAGGGCGCGAAGGTGTGGGACGCGGACGGCACCGAGTACCTCGACTTCGTCGGCGGTATCGCGGTCAACGACCTCGGCCACGCCCACCCGGCCGTCGTCCGGGCGGTCTCCGACCAGATCGCCACCCTCGCCCACGTCTCCAACCTCTTCATCGCCGAACCGCCCATCGCGCTCGCCGAGCGGCTCCTCTCGCTCTTCGGCCGCACCGGCAAGGTCTACTTCTGCAACTCGGGCGCCGAGGCCAACGAGGCCGCGTTCAAGATCGGCCGGCTGACCGGGCGTACCCACATGGTCGCCACCGACGGCGGCTTCCACGGCCGGACCATGGGCGCCCTCGCCCTCACCGGCCAGCCCAAGAAGCGCGACCCGTTCGTCCCGCTGCCCGGCGACGTCACGCACGTCCCGTACGGGGACGCCGAGGCGCTGCGGGCCGCCGTCACCACCGAGACCGCGCTGGTGATCATCGAGCCCATCCAGGGCGAGAACGGTGTGGTCGTCCCGCCCGCCGGCTACCTGGAGGCCGCCCGCGAGATCACCCGCGCCACCGGCACCCTGCTCGTCCTCGACGAGGTCCAGACCGGCATCGGCCGGTGCGGCACCTGGTTCGAGCACCAGGCCCACCAGAGCGTCGAGCCCGACATCGTCACCCTCGCCAAGGCGCTCGGCGGCGGACTCCCGATCGGCGCGACGGTCGCCTTCGGCGCGGCGGCGGAGCTGCTCGCGCCCGGCCAGCACGGGACGACGTTCGGCGGCAACCCGGTCGCCTGCGCCGCCGGGCTCGCGGTCCTGGACACCCTCGCCGCCGACGGCGCGCTGGACGAGGTGAAGCGGGTCGGGGAACGGCTGCGGGACGGCGTGGAGGCGCTGGGCCACCCGTTGGTCTCCCACGTCCGGGGCTCCGGACTGCTGCTGGGTATCGTGCTCACCGAGCCCCTTGCGCCCCAGGTGCAGCAGGCGGCTCAGGGGGCCGGTCTCCTGGTGAACGCGCCCGCGCCCGACGTGGTGCGGCTGATGCCGCCGCTGACCATCGGTGACGCGGAGGTGGACACGTTCCTCCAGGCGCTGCCGGGTGCCCTCGACGCGGCATACGGGGACGGACGATCCGGAAAGTGACCTCCGGAGAATGAGGCGACGACGATGACCGAGGCGCAGGAATCCGAGTTCGGCGGGCCTTCGGTGCCGCAGACCCGCACGGCGCGCCACCGCAGGATCGTGGACATCCTCAACCGGCAGCCGGTGCGCTCGCAGAGCCAGCTGGCCAGGCTCCTCGCGGACGACGGACTGAGCGTCACCCAGGCGACGCTCTCCCGCGACCTGGACGAGCTGGGCGCGGTGAAGATCCGCAACACCGGCGGCGAGCTGATCTACGCGGTGCCGAGCGAGGGCGGATTCCGCACCCCGCAGGCGCCGTTGGGCGGCTCCGCCAAGGAGGAGCGGATGCGCAGGCTCTCCGCCGAGCTGCTCATCTCGGCGGAGGCCTCGGCCAACCTGGTGGTACTGCGTACGCCGCCGGGCGCCGCGCAGTTCCTCGCCTCGGCCATCGACCAGGCCGAACTGCACGACATCCTCGGCACCATCGCGGGCGACGACACGCTCATGCTGATCAGCCGCGATCCGGCCGGCGGGCAGGCACTCGCCGACCATCTGCTGCGGCTCGCACAGAACGAGCGCTGACGGAGCGCTGACGGAGCGCCGGTGCGGCGGCGACCGTGCGGCGCGCGCTCAGTAGTTGGTGATCGCGGTGGCGCCGCCGTAGGTGCCGATCGCGATGTGCGGCTTACGGGCCGGGTCGGCCCAGGCCAGGATGCGGTCCATCGCGTCCGCCGGTACGGAGACGCAACCGGCGGTCGCGCCGGACCCGTTGACGTGCAGGAAGATCCCGGCGCCCCGGCCGCGCACCGGCTCGTCGTAGTTGAAGCCGATGACGAGCGCGTGGGCGTACTGCGTGGGGTACGCGGTGATCTGCTCCGACTCCGAGGCCCGGCAGTCCGAGGGCAGCGGCTCCACCCAGCGGTTGTAGTCGCGCGCCTCGTTGTCCTCGCACCACCAGGACTTGGTGGTGGCCCGCCGGTACGGATAGCGGATGCCGACCGGCGCCGCATCGACCCCGAACGCGTACGGCAGGTCGTACAGCCCGGTCGGCGTCGTGTACGTGCTCTGCTTGCGGGTGCTGCCCTCGGTGAGGCCCTTCGAGCCGAACCGCGCGGTGGCCTTCCCTGCGGCCACCCACCTTCCGTCCTTCAGGTCCCACCAGGTGAGCGTGCCCGACGTGGACGAGGTGCCGTCCGCCATGGCGGTGATCAACTGGGTGCCGCCCCCGGTGTCGGCGAGCCGCATCGGCAGCGGGGCGGTGACCAGCGGCGGCCGCCCGGCCCCGACCACGGTGCCGAGGGCCAGCAGAACGGCGGCGGTGGTGATGAGTCTTCGCATGGAACGGACTCTAGGCCGCCGTCGTGCCCCGCACACGGGTTCGGCGGGTCACGGTGCGCCGACACCCTCTTTGACAAACCATGCAGTCGATTGCATAGTTATGCCTGTCAGTGATCGTGGCGACGGCCGCACCGTGAAGGCGCCGGTGGCCCCGCGCATCCGATTCCCCTGGTTCTTCCGAGGAGCACGCAGTGAGCAACGGCAACGGCAACGGCGACGTACGTCTCTGGGGCGCCCGCTTCGCCGACGGGCCGGCCGAGGCGCTGGCCAGGCTGTCCGCCTCCGTCCACTTCGACTGGCGGCTCGCGCCGTACGACATCGCCGGCTCCCGTGCCCACGCCCGCGTCCTGCACAAGGCGGGGCTGCTCACCGAGGACGAGCTGAACCGGATGACCGCCGGGCTCGACCAGCTCGAAGCGGATGTGGCGGACGGCTCCTTCACCGGCACCATCGCCGACGAGGACGTCCACACCGCCCTGGAGCGCGGGCTGCTGGAGCGGCTCGGGCCCGACCTCGGCGGCAAGCTCCGGGCCGGCCGGTCCCGCAACGACCAGATCGCCACCCTGTTCCGGATGTACCTGCGCGACCACGCCCGGATCATCGGCGGCCTGATCGCCGATCTCCAGGACGCGCTCGTCGGTCTCGCCGAGGCCCACCCGGACGTGGCCATGCCCGGCCGTACGCACCTCCAGCACGCCCAGCCGGTGCTCTTCGCCCACCACGTCCTGGCCCACGTCCAGGCCCTGTCCCGCGACGCGGAGCGGCTGCGCCAGTGGGACGAGCGGACGGCCGTCTCGCCGTACGGGTCCGGCGCGCTGGCCGGGTCCTCGCTGGGGCTGGACCCGGAGGCGGTCGCCGCCGACCTCGGCTTCGAGCGCGGCTCCGTGGGCAACTCCATCGACGGCACCGCCGCACGGGACTTCGTCGCCGAGTTCGCGTTCGTCACCGCGATGATCGGCGTCAACCTCTCCCGGATCGCCGAGGAGATCATCATCTGGAACACGAAGGAGTTCTCCTTCGTCACCCTGCACGACGCCTTCTCCACCGGCTCCTCGATCATGCCGCAGAAGAAGAACCCGGACATCGCGGAGCTGGCGCGCGGCAAGTCGGGCCGGCTCATCGGCAACCTCACCGGCCTGATGGCCACGCTCAAGGCCCTGCCGCTCGCGTACAACCGCGACCTCCAGGAGGACAAGGAGCCCGTCTTCGACTCCTGCGACCAGCTGGAGGTCCTGCTCCCCGCCTTCACCGGCATGATGGCGACGCTCACCGTCAACCGCGAGCGCATGGAGGAACTGGCCCCGGCCGGCTTCTCGCTCGCCACGGACATCGCCGAGTGGCTGGTCAAGCGGGGCGTCCCCTTCCGCGTCGCCCACGAGGTCGCCGGCGAGTGCGTCAAGGAGTGCGAGCACCACGGCATCGAGCTGGACGAGCTGAGCGACGAGCAGTTCGCGAAGATCTCCGAGCACCTCACCCCGGACGTCCGCACCGTCCTCGACGTGCCCGGCGCCCTCGCCTCCCGCAGCGGCCGGGGCGGCACCGCCCCCTCCGCCGTCGCCACCCAACTGGCCGAGGTCAAGGCCGACCTCGCCGTCCAGCACGCCTGGGCGGACGCGCGCAAGTAGCCGGAAAGGCATCGCGGGCTACGTTGAGGGGTAGGCGCGTCCTGCCCGACGACGAGGAGCCCGCGATGCCGTTCGCCCGACTTTCCGCCGCGACCACCCCCACCGCCCACATCGGGCTCGGCTTGGCCGCCATCGGCAGGCCCGGCTACCTCACCCCGCACCGCGACCGCGACCTGCCTGGTGACCGCTCGCCCGACGCCCTGCGCGACCGTACGCACGAACTCCTCGACGCCGCCTACGCGCAGGGCGTCCGCTACATCGACACCGCCCGCTCCTACGGGCGCGCCGAGGAGTTCCTGGCCGGCTGGCTCGCCGCGCACCCCGAGGCGGACGACGTCGTCGTCGGCAGCAAGTGGGGCTACACCTACACCGCCGACTGGCGCCCCGACGCCGAGACCCACGAGGTCAAGGACCACAGCGCCGCCGCCTACGAGCGCCAGCGCGCCGAGACCGCCGCCCTCCTCGGCGACCGGCTCGACCTCTACCAGATCCACTCCGTCACCCCGGACAGCCCGGCGCTCACCGACAAGGACCTCCACACCCGCCTCGCCCGCCTCGCGGACGGGGGCGTCAGCGTCGGCCTGTCCACCAGCGGACCCGGCCAGGCGGAGGCGATCCGGGCCGCCCTCGCGATCACGGTGGACGGCGCCCCCCTCTTCCGTACCGTCCAGGCCACCTACAACGCGCTGGAGACCTCGGCCGGACCCGCACTCGCCGAGGCGCACGCCGCCGGGCTCACCGTCATCGTCAAGGAGGCCATGGCCAACGGCAGGCTCGCCGGCGACCAGGCGCCCGCCGTCGTGCGGGAGATCGCGGGGGAGGAGGGCCTGGGCAGCGACGCGGTCGCCCTCGCCCTGGTGCTCCACCAGCCCTGGGCCGGGGTCGTGCTCTCCGGCGCGGCCACCCCCGCCCAGCTCTTCGGCAACCTCCACGCGACCGTGCCCGTCCTCGACGAGGAGCGGCGCGCCCGGCTGGACGCCCTGGTCGAGGAGCCGGAGGCGTACTGGCGCCACCGCGCATCGCTGCCCTGGAACTGACCCCGGCACACGGCACCGCCCGGCCGCCCGTCACATCGCGGCCGTCCCGCACGTCAGTGTGGTGACGGCATCCGGCGCGGGAGGGCGAAGTTGAACGACCACGAGTACCTGGCGGCACGTTTCGAGGAGCACCGGGGCCGTCTGGAGGCGGTCGCCCACCGCATGCTGGGCTCCACCGCCGAGGCGCAGGACGCGGTCCAGGAGGCGTGGATCAAGCTCGGCCGCACCGACGGCACCGGCATCGGCAACCTCGGCGGCTGGCTGACGACCGTCGTGGGACGGGTCTGCCTGGACATGCTGCGCTCCCGCCGCGCCCGGCGCGAGGAGCCCCTGGAGACCGGCGCGGACGCCCCCGTGCCGCCCGGCCCCGGCCCCGCCCGCTCCGGCGATCCGGAGGAGCAGGCACTCGTCGCCGACTCCGTGGGCCTGGCGCTGCTCGTGGTGCTCGAAACGCTCGACCCGGCCGAACGCCTCGCCTTCGTGCTGCACGACATGTTCGCCGTGCCGTTCGACGAGATCGCCCCGATCGTCGACCGCACCCCGGCCGCCGCCCGCCAGCTCGCCAGCCGGGCCCGCCGCCGGGTGCGGGGCGCCGATCCCGTACCCGACCCGGACGCCGGCCGGCGGCGCGAGGTGGTCGAGGCGTTCCTGACCGCCGCCCGGGGCGGCGACTTCGAGGCGCTGCTCACCGTCCTCGACCCGGACGTGGTGGTCCGCTCGGGCGACAGCGGGGTGCCCGTGCCCGTGGCCGGGGCCGCCCAGGTGGCCCGGCAGGCGATCATGTTCGCGCGGCTGGCCACGGAGGGGCGGCCCGCCCTGCTCGACGGCCGGCCCGCGGTCGTCTCGGCGGCGCCCGGGGTGCCGTTCTCGGTCATGCGGTTCACCGTCGAGAACGGGCGGATCGTGGAGATGTACGCGATCAGCGACCCGGCGCGGCTGCCCGGCCTGGACCTGGTCCTGCTGGACCACTGACCGGCCCGCGCGCCGGCGGGACGCCATCCACCCGGATGAGACAAAATTGTCTCATCCGGGTTAGTGTCGTCTCATGAGTGTTGATCGTGAGCAAGTGCTGCGCGCCGCTGCGGCCCTGCTGACCCGCAAATCCACTGCCACCACGGACGAGGTCGCCAAGGCCGCCGGCATCGGCCGCGCCACCCTGCACCGGCACTTCGCCGGTCGCGACGCCCTCGTACGGGCGCTGGAGGAACTGGGCATCCAGGAGTTCGGGGCGGCCCTCGACGCCGCCGCGATGGACGAGGGCACGAGCGAGGAGGCGCTGCGCCGCTTCGTCGCCGCCGTCGAGCCGAGCGCCGGGCTGCTCTCCTTCCTGGTGACGGAGAACCAGCTCTTCGAGGGCGAGGAGCAGAACCCCGGCTGGGACCGGCTGGACGCCCGCGTCGCCGCCTTCTTCCTGCGCGGCCAGGAGCGCGGCGAGTTCCGCATCGACCTGACCCCGGCCTGGCTGACCGAGGCGCTGTACGGGCTCATCGGCAGCGCGGCGTGGGCCGTTCAGGCGGGCCGGGTGGCCGCACGGGACTTCCCGTACATGGTCGTCGAGTTGCTGCTCGGCGGCGCACGCCGGAGCGTGGAGCAATGAGCAGCGTCGCAGAGCAGCCGGAACCCCCCGTGGAGCCGTACCGGCCCGGCCGGTGGATCGCGCTGGCCGTCCTCGTCCTCGCGGTGCTGCTGGTGGCCGTGGACGCCACCGTGCTCGGCCTGGCCACCCCGTTCCTCAGCGAGGACCTGGAGCCGACCGGCACCCAGCTGCTGTGGATCGGTGACGTCTACTCCTTCGTCATCGCCGGACTCCTGGTCTCCATGGGCAGCCTCGGCGACCGCATCGGCCGCAAGAAGCTGCTGCTGTGCGGCGCCACCGCCTTCGGCGCGGTCTCGGTGCTCAACGCCTACGCGCACACCCCCGAGATGATGATCGTGGCGCGGGCCCTGCTCGGCGTCGCCGGCGCCACCCTGATGCCGTCCACCCTGGCCCTGATCCGCAACCTCTTCCACGACCCCCGCGAGCGCAGCCTCGCCATCGGCATCTGGGGCGCCATGGCCTCGGCCGGGGCCGCCGTGGGACCGGTCGTCGGCGGATTCCTGCTCGAACACTTCTGGTGGGGCTCGGTCTTCCTGATCAACCTGCCCGTGATGGCCGTGCTCGTGGCGGTCGGCATCAAGCTCATCCCCGAGTCGAAGAACCCGGCGCCCGGCCCCTGGGACCTGCCGAGCGTGGGTCTCTCGCTGGTCGGGATGATCGGCGTCGTCTACGCCATCAAGGAGCTGGCCGCCCACGGCGCGGGCTGGACCCCGGCCGTGGTGGGCGTCGCCGGACTGCTGGCGCTGACCTGGTTCGTACGCCGTCAGTTCCGGCTCCCCGCGCCCCTGCTCGACATGCGCCTCTTCCACCACCGGGGCTTCTCCGGCGCCGTGCTGGCCGATCTGCTGACCATCCTGGGCCTGTCCGGACTGGTCTTCTTCCTCTCCCAGTTCCTCCAGCTGGTCCAGGGACGCGGACCGCTGGAGGCCGGGCTGGCCGAACTGCCCGCCGCCGCGGGCGCGGTCACCGCGGGCCTGCTGGCGGGCGTCGTCGCCCGGCGGTACACCGTACGGGTGGTGGTCTCCGGCGGGCTCGCCGCGATCGGCCTGGCCCTGGCCACGGTCGCCGCCGTCCACCGCGACACGGCCTACCCGCTGATCGGCGCGCTGCTCCTGGTCGTCGGCGTCGGCGCGGGCTTCGCGTTCACGGTGACCTCCGACGTCATCCTCTCCAGCGTCCCCAAGGAGCACGCGGGCTCCGCCTCCGCGGTCTCCGAGACGGCGTACGAACTCGGCGCCGCCCTCGGCATCGCGCTGCTCGGCTCCATCGTCACCCACTCGTACCAGAGCTTCACGGCCCCCGAGCACACCCCGGCCGCCGTCTCGTCCGCCGCGCACGAATCACTCGGCGGCGCCGTGGAGTCCTCGCACCTGCTGCCGGCCCACGAGGCCGCCGAACTGGTCTCCGCCGCCCAGGACGCGTTCGTGGACGGGCTGCACCTCGCCTCGGTCGTCGGCGCCGTCGTCCTCGTGGCGACCGCGGTCGCCGCCTGGTTCCTGCTGCGCGGCCAGGAACTGGAGGAAGGCATCGTGCACGAGTAGCCCGGCATACGCGTGAGGGCCCGCCCCCGGCCGGGAGCGGGCCCTCACACGGAACGCCGGCGGATCAGGCCGCCTTCGCCTTGGTCGCGTACATGTCCACGTACTCCTGGCCGGACAACCGCATCACCTCGGCCATCACGGAGTCCGTCACCGCCCGCAGCACATAGCGGTCGCGGTCCATGCCCTCGTAGCGCGAGAACTCCATCGGCGCGCCGAAACGCACCCTGACCTTGCCCGGCCGGGGCAGCCCCGCGCCGCCCGGCTGGAGCTTGTCCGTGCCGATCATCGCGAACGGCACCACCGGCGCGCCCGTCATCAGCGTCAGCCGGGCGATGCCCGTACGGCCCCGGTAGAGCCGGCCGTCGGGGGAGCGGGTGCCCTCCGGGTAGATCGCGAAGGCCTTGCCCTCCTCCAGCACCCGCCGGCCCGTCATCAGCGCCGCGACACCGCCGCGCCCGCCGTCACGGTCCACCGGGATCATGCCCACGCCGGTGAAGAACCAGGCCATCAGCCGGCCCTTGAGGCCCTTGCCCGTCACGTACTCGTCCTTGCCGATGAAGTACACCGGCCGCTCGCAGCAGATCGGCATGATCATCGAGTCGATGAACGTCAGGTGGTTGCCCGCGAGGATCACCGGTCCGGTCCCCGGAATGTTCTCGATGCCGTCCACCTGCGGACGGAACATCAGACGCAGGATCGGTCCGAGCACTGCCTTGATGAGTGCGAGTCGGGACAACGCTTCCTCCGGTGTAGTGGCCGGGCGGCCGGGCGACGGTGGTGGGGGTCCATGCAGGTGAGGACGATACTCGCGGGTACCGGCCCCGCGCACATCGGGTTCACACACCGGATACACCGCGTCGACACGCATTCGCGCCGTGTTCGTCCAGGTGCCGCCCCCGCGACCCCGCCCCTGCCTACGCTCGGTCCTCGCCCGACAGGTGCCGTACATCACATGCGAGGAGCATTCATGACAGAGCGTGCGCAGGCCGCGCCGGGACGACGGACCCTCATCGGGGCGGGAGCGGCGGTCCTGGGAACCGCCGCCCTGGGCGTCACCACAACGGCGCAGGCGGCCGGGCGGCACGGCGGTCACGGCGGCCACCGCCTCGACCTGCCGGTCCCCACGGTCATCGGCCACCGGGGCGCCAGCGGCTACCGCCCCGAACACACCCTGGGCTCCTACCAGCTCGCCCTGGACCTGGGCGCGCACATCATCGAACAGGACCTCGTCCCGACCCGCGACGGCCACCTCGTCTGCCGCCACGAGAACGACATCACCGCCACCACGGACGTCTCCGAGCACCCCGAGTTCGCGAACAGGCGCACCACCAAGACCGTCGACGGCGTCCGCCTCACCGGCTGGTTCACCGAGGACTTCACCCTCGCCGAACTGAAGACGCTGCGCGCCAAGGAGCGCATTCCGGCCAACCGCCAGAAGAACACCCTCTACGACGACCGCTGGGAGGTCCCCACCTTCGAGGAGGTCCTGCGCTGGGCCGACCGCGAGGGCCGCCGCCGCTCCAAGCCCGTCTGGCTGTACGTCGAGACCAAGCACCCCACCTACTTCCGCGGCCTGGGCCTCGGCCTGGAGGAGCCGCTCGCCAAGCTCCTGCGCCGCTACGGACGCCACCGCGCCCAGTCCCCGGTGATCCTCCAGTCCTTCGAGCCGAGCAGCGTCCAGCGCCTGGCGAAGCTGGTCGCCACCCCGCGCATCGTGCTCCTCTCCGGCGCCGGCAGCCGTCCGTGGGACTTCCAGGTGTCCGGCGACCCGCGCACCACGGACGACCTGATCACGCCGAAGGGCCTGAAGTGGCTGGCCTCCTTCGCCCAGGGCATCGGCCCCACCCTCGACCTGATCATCCCCAAGGACGCCTCCGGCCGGCTCACCGAGCCCACCACTCTGGTGCGCGACGCCCACGCCCGTGGCCTCGTCCTGCACCCGTACACCATGCGCAACGAGAACGCCTTCCTGCCCGCCGACTTCCGGCGCGGCACCGACCCCAACGCGTACGGGGACGCGTTCGGCGCGTTCGCCGCGTACTTCGCGACCGGGATCGACGGCGTCTTCTCCGACAACCCGGACACCGCGCTGCTCGCCGCGGCGGACTTCGCGGCACGGCGCTAGGACGGGGGGCCCGGCTCCCCTGCACACCCGTTCCCGTCACATCGCAGGGGAGTTGGGTATGTCACAGCGGAGTTTGGGCCCCATCCGTTCCCGTCGCCTTGGATGTCTGCGCAGAATGCTCCCCGGCGGAGGTTGTCGCTCCTGATCTTCGGGAAAGGAGCGGAAGACAACCGGCGGATCAGGTGAGCGGGAGGCATGCGCACATGGGCATGAGCGTGACCATCTCGGCGGCGGGCGCACAGGACGCCGAAGAGATTCTGAAGCTTCAGTACCTCTGTTTCCAGAGCGAGGCGGAGCTGTACGGCAATTACCGCATCGACCCGCTCGTCCAGACCCTCGACTCGGTCCGCGCCGAGATCACCGAGAACCTGGTGTACGTGGCCCGCCTCGGCGACGAGATCGTCGGCTCCGTGCGGGGCTCGACCGACGAGGAGGGCACCGGCCGGATCGGCAAGCTCTGCGTCCACCCCCGGCTGCGCGGCCACGGCCTCGGCGCCCGGCTGCTGCGCGCGGCGGAGGCGGGCCTCGCCGAGGAGCGCGCCGCCACCCGCTTCCGGCTGCACACCGGCCACCGCAGCGAGGGCAACCTGCGCCTCTACCGGCGCGCGGGATACGCCACCGTGGGCAACGCCACCGGCAGCGACGGCGTCATGATGATCCTGCTGGAGAAGGACGCCCGGGCCCCCGGCGCGTACGTCGCCAGCGCCTAGCGCTTACGTACGAACGGGCGTCCGGCGCCTTCGTGCGAACGAGGCGGGCGCCGCGTTCCGGCCGCTACGCGGTACGGGCGCGGCGCAGCCACATCATCCCGGTGACCGGCAGGATCACCGGGATGAACAGGTAGTCCCGGCCGCAGTACGACCACACCGTGGCATCGGCGAACGCGGACGGCTCCACCAGCGTCCACGCCCCCACCACCAGCACTCCGGCCAGTTCGGCCGCGCAGCACACCAGCGCCGTCCGGCGGGCCCGCTCGCCCCCGCGCACCAGCGAGTACGTGATGAAGCCGTAGACCGCCGCGGCCACGGCCGACAGCACATAGGCCAGGGGCGCGCGGTCGAAGTCCAGGATCATCTGGACGATCGAGCGGGACGCCGCCGCCACGGTGAACACCCCGTAGAACCAGACCAGGACCCGGCCGGGGCCGCGGCTCAGGTCGAACGGCCGCTTCTCGTCGGCGGCCGTCGCCGGCGTGGTGTCGGTGTCGGCCACGGTCAGCCTCCCCAGATGTCGTAGAGCCGTACTTCGAGGACGGCCAGGACGACCGCGCCCGCCGCCACCGTCACCGAACCCCAGCGGGTCCGCTCGCTCAGCGACAGGAACCCCGCCGCCGGAACGGCGAGGAACGCCCCGGCCAGATACGCGATGAAGATGGTCATGCCCTGCTCGGGCCGCTCGCCGCGGGCCAGCTGCACGATCCCGGTCACCAGCTGCGCCAGCGCCAGCAGCGAGACGACGGCCATACCGATGAAGTGCCAGTCCTTGGTGGGCTGGTCCCGGTATGCGGCGTGTCCGCACCAGGCGGCGAGGGCGAGGGCGGCCGCGGCGACCGCGACCGTCAGGGCGTCGAGCATGTGCCGAGGGTATTACGGGGCGCCGGGACGACCGCGTGCGCCCCTGCGGGCCGGGCCCCGGAGTCGCGGGCGGACGGGCCGGTGACCGTGGCCTTGACCACAGCGGGCGCCCACCCCCGCCACGCCGCAGCAGCCGGAACCGGCCAGCCGCCGCCGCTATCGTCGCAGGTCAGAGCGGTATGGCTGGAATTCGCCGCCGGGTGCGGGGTCGGGGTGCGGCCCTGTCCGTGAGTGTCCGCTATTCGGACAAACGGTTCGACCGTCAGTCCGGGTCTGTTTTACTTGTGCCCATGACCACGACGAGCAGCCGCACCCTTGCGACCGAGGCGAACACGACGCCCGGTGCTCGTTGTATGTGTCGAATGCGCGCCTTCTGAGGGCCCACGACCGAGCCTCGCGCCCCGAAGCGAAACACCCTTCCTCCCGGCCGTCCGCACCCAGCGGCACGAGCCCGCACGGGCCCCGGCCCGCGGTGAACGCCGCGCCCGGCCGCCCCGGAACCGCTCGGAACGTCCGATCGAAAACGTCCGGATCACCCCCTGGACGCATGCCCCGTGCCCGGCGGACACCGCGCCGCGCACTCGACAGTGACGGAAACCCCTGTGATCACCACGACGGGCCTGACGAAGGTCTACCGGTCGCGCGACCGTGAGGTCACCGCCCTGGACGGCGTCGACCTCCACGTCCGCGAGGGCGAGGTCTACGGCGTCATCGGCCGCAGCGGCGCCGGCAAGTCCTCCCTGATCCGCTGCGTCAACCTCCTGGAACGCCCCACCTCCGGCACCGTGACCGTGGACGGCCGGGACCTCACCGCCCTCGCCGGCCGCGGCCACCGCGCCGGCCGCGAACTGCGCGAGGCACGCAGCCGCATCGGCATGGTCTTCCAGCACTTCAACCTGCTGGCCTCGCGCACGGTGCAGCGCAACGTCGAACTCCCGCTGGAGATCCTCGGCGTCACCGGCCGCGAGCGCTCCCGCAAGGCCCTCGAACTCCTCGACCTGGTCGGCCTCGCCGACAAGGCCACCGCCTACCCGGCCCAGCTCTCCGGCGGCCAGAAGCAGCGCGTCGGCATCGCCCGCGCCCTGGCCGGCGACCCCAAGGTGCTCCTCTCCGACGAGGCCACCTCGGCCCTGGACCCCGAGACCACCCGCTCCATCCTCCAGCTCCTGCGCGACCTCAACCAGCAGCTCGGCCTCACCGTCCTGCTCATCACGCACGAGATGGACGTCGTCAAGACGATCTGCGACTCCGCCGCACTCATGCGGGGCGGCCGCGTCGTCGAGTCCGGCACCGTCGGCGAACTGCTCGCCACCCCCGGCTCCGAACTCGCCCACGAACTGTTCCCCGTCGGCGGCACCCCCTCCGCGGCCGACCGCACCGTCGTGGACATCACCTTCCACGGCGAGGCCACCGCCCGCCCGGTGATCTCCCAGCTCTCGCGCACCTACAACATCGACATCTCGATCCTGGGCGCGGCGATGGACACCGTCGGCGGCCGGCAGATCGGCCGCATGCGCATCGAGCTGCCCGGCCGGTTCGAGGAGAACGTCGTCCCGATCGGCTTCCTGCGCGAACAGGGCCTCCAGGCCGAGATCGTGGACGCCGAACCCGTCACCACGACCGCCCCCGCAACCGCACCGCTCATCAAGGAGGGGGCGAAGTGACCTGGTCCGAAATGCAGCCGCTGCTGTCCCAGGGCACCGTCGACACCCTCTACATGGTGCTGTGGTCCACCGTCGTCACCGTCCTGGGCGGACTGCCGCTGGGCGTCCTGCTGGTCCTCACCGACAAGGGCGGACTGCTCCAGAACACCCCGGTGAACAAGATCGTCGGCGTGATCGTGAACATCGGCCGCTCGCTGCCGTTCATCATCCTGCTGATCGCCCTGATCCCCTTCACCACCTGGGTCGTCGGCACCTTCATCGGCCCCACCGCCATGATCGTGCCGCTCGCGGTCGGCGCCATCCCCTTCTTCGCCCGGCTCGTCGAGACGGCCGTCCGCGAGGTCGACCACGGACTCGTCGAGGCCGTCCAGTCCATGGGCGGCTCCATCCCGACGATCGTCCGCAAGGTCCTCCTCCCGCAGGCCCTGCCGTCCCTCGTCTCCGGCATCACCACCACCGTCATCGTGCTCATCGGCTACTCCGCGATGGCCGGCGCGGTCGGCGGCGAAGGGCTCGGCTCCAAGGCCGTCACCTACGGATTCCAGCGCTTCGACAACCGCTTCATGCTCGTCACCGTCGCGCTGCTGATCGTCATCGTGACCCTCGTCCAGCTGATCGGCGACCTCGCCGTCCGGCTGCTGGCCCGCCGCGGCCGCACCACCTGAGACTTCCCTCCCCACCGAGCCCGCACTCCTTGTCCGGGCGCACCACCACCACCTGAAAGAGGCACTCTTCGTGCGTACCACCATCAAGTACACCGCCGCTGCCGCAGCCACCGCCGCCATCGCCCTGGGCCTCACCGCCTGCGGCACGGACTCCGACCCGGCGGGCAAGAGCGGCGGCGACGCCGACACCTCCAAGGCGCTCGTCGTCGCCGCGTCCCCGACGCCGCACGCCGACATCCTCGGCTTCGTCAAGAAGAACCTCGCCGACAAGGCCGGCCTCAAGCTGGAGGTCAAGGAGTTCACGGACTACGTCCTGCCGAACACCGCCACCGAGAGCGGCCAGGTCGACGCCAACTTCTTCCAGCACCAGCCCTACCTGGACGACTTCAACGCCAAGAAGAAGACCCACCTGGTTTCCGTCGGCACCGTCCACCTGGAACCCCTCGGCCTCTACTCCCAGAAGGTCAAGGGCCTCGACGGCATCAAGCCCGGCCAGACCATCGCCGTTCCCAACGACACCACCAACGAGGGCCGCGCGCTCCAGCTGCTCGCCGAGAACGACCTCATCACCCTCAAGGACGGCGTCGGCTCCGACGCCAAGCTGAGCGACATCACCGACAAGAAGGGCCTGGAGTTCAAGGAGCTGGAGGCCGCCACGGTCCCGCGCGCCCTGAACGACGTCGACGCCGCCGTCATCAACGGCAACTACGCCATCGAGGCCAAGCTCAGCCCCGCGAAGGACGCCCTCGTCCTGGAGAAGGCGGACGGCAACCCGTACGCCAACATCGTCGCCGTCAAGAAGGGCGACGAGAACGACCCCCGCGTCCAGAAGCTCGTGAAGCTCCTGCACTCCGACGAGGTCAAGAAGTACATCGAGGACACCTACCAGGGCTCCGTCATCCCGGCCTTCGGCAACGCCAAGTCCTGACCCCCGCAAGGCACTTGCCCCACGAGCCCCGCACACCCCACCCAGGGGGGTGCGGGGCTCCGCCGTGCGGACCCGGCCATGCGCGCCGCCCCCGCGATGCTGCATGCTGTGCATTTACACGGTCTTCGGCATGGAGCGGCGCATGACTTCCACCTTCCCGGACATCTCCATCAGCACGGACCGGCTGGTGCTGCGCCCATTCGACATGGCGGACATCCCCGCGTACATCGAGATGATGAACGACGAACTCGTCACCGCCTGGACCCACGCGCCCCACCCCTACACCCGGGTCGACGCCGAACGCTGGGTCCGCCGCATCGCCCCCGGCCACCGCACCAAGGGCGACGGGATCGCCCTCGCCGTCACCGAATTCCTCACCCAGCGCCTGGTCGGCTCGGTACGGCTGCGCAACACCGACTGGCGCACCCTGTCCACCGAGGCCGCCTACATCACCGCCCCCTGGGCCCGCGGCGAGGGATACGCCACCGAGGCCGTGCTCGCCGTCGCCCAGTGGCTCTTCCGCGACCAGGGCTTCGAACGCATCGAACTGCGCACCGCCGCCGACAACACCGCCTCCCAGCAGGTCGCCCAGAAGCTCGGCTGCATCAGCGAGGGCGTCCTGCGCAACGCCCGCATAGCGCGTACCAGGACCGAGAACGGCACGGACGGCGGCTGGACCGACATCCGCACCGACCTCATCGTCTGGGGCCTGCTCCCCGAAGACCTCGAAGGCGTTGCCGAACAGCTCGCCGACGCCGGCGGATACGGCACCTACAACGACTGGAACTGACCCGGCCGGGTCCCGGCGCCCCGCAGCCGGGAGGACCGGGTAACCTCACCCTGCCCGCCCCCGGGAAAACCGCCCCCGCCTGCGACGACTCCAGGAGACTGACACCAAGATGGCCGACCGGGTCACAGTGATCGGCTGGGACGGTTCACCCCTGACCAGAGCGGCCACCGCCGCGCTCTCGGCCGCGACCCTGGTCGCCGGCGCCCCCCACCACCTGGCACTGCCCGAAGTGCCCGGGAGCGCCGAACGCATCCGCCTCGGCTCCGTGGACCTCGCCGCCCGCCGCATCGCCGGCCACCGCGGCAGCGCCGTCGTCCTCGCCGACGGCGACCCCGGCTTCTTCGGCGTCGTCCGCACCCTGCGCGCCCCCGCACACGGCCTGGAGGTCGAGGTCGTCCCGGCCGTCTCCTCCGTCGCCACCGCCTTCGCCCGCGCCGGCATGCCCTGGGAGGACGCCCAGACGGTCGTCGCCCACCCCCGCACCCTGCGCCGCGCGGTCAACGTCTGCCGCGCCCACCACAAGGTCGCCGTCCTCACCTCGCCCGGCGCGGGCCCCGCCGAACTCGCCCTGCTCCTCGAAGGCGTCCACCGCACCTTCGTCATCTGCGAGGAACTGGGCACCGACCGCGAACAGGTCACCGTCGTCACCTCCGACACCGCGGCCGACCACGTCTGGCGCGACCCCAACGTCGTCATCGTCATCGGCGGCGGCCCCGAACGGCAGGAGGCCGCCTGGATCGCGGGCCGCCACCCCGCCCAGCCCCAGGGCGTACGCGGCTGGGCCCTGCCCGCCACCGCCTACCCCGACCCCGGCGCCCGCCCCTCCGGCGACGGCGGCGAGGGCGAGGGCCCCGTGCTGCGCGCCGCCCAACTCGCCCACCTCGGCCCCCGCACCGGCGACCTCGTCTGGGACATCGGCTCCGGTGGTGGCGCGCTCGCCGCGGAGGCGGCCCGCTTCGGCGCGGCGGTCCTCGCCGTGGACAGCGACCCGGCCGCCTGCGCCCGCACCGCGGCCGCCGCCCGCGCCTTCGGCGTCCAGCTCCAGGTCGTCGAGGGCCGCGCCCCGCACGTACTGGAACGCCTGCCCGAACCCGACGTCGTACGCATCGGGGGCGGCGGCGTCCCCGTCGTCACCGCCGTCGCCGACCGCCGCCCGGAACGCATCGTCACCCATGCCTCCACCCGCGACGAGGCGGAGGCGCTGGGCGCCGCCCTGGCCGGCAACGGCTACACGGTCGCCTGCTCGCTCCTCCAGTCCGTCGAACTCGACACGACCGCCTGGTCGGAGCGCGAACGCACGGTCGTCTTTCTCCTTTCCGCACTGCGTTCGGACCTTGCCCCCTGACCCGTCCGCATGCGGTGCGAGGTAGGCTGGCCGATCGTCGCACCGCTCCCGGACGTTCGTCGCTTCGTTCGTCAATGTCCGGAAAAGGGGACCGTTTTGGCCCTGGCTGTGGTACGGCAACACCCTGGAACGCGCAACGTGGCGCAGTCCACAGCGAGCCGTGGCGAAATGACCTGCCGCGGCGGCGAACGACCGCGAGAATGCAGGATGTCCGCGACCGATTCGTGCCGCGCGGCGCGCCCGCTCGTTCCACCGGACGAGCACCGCGTGCCGTGTCCGGGCGTGCCAGGGCGACGGGCCGAAGGAGCACTGACGATGGGCGAGGGGAACGCATGAGTGACACCGGCCAGATCCCGGCCGAGGGACTGCCGGAGAACGGGGGCACGGTGGAGCAGCCGGGTGTCCCCGCGCCGGACTCCTACACCCCCGAGGACGACGATCTCCTGCTGATGCCGAGCGCACAGGGCGCCTGGGGCGAACCCCAGCCGGTCCAGGCCCCTCACCACTACACCGACAACACCGGCGCGCACGGCGCGTACCCGCCGGCGGACCCGGCGCACGCCCAGGGTCCCGTCCAGCTCCAGGAGCAGCCTCCGGCGTACGCGGCGCAGCACGCCGAGCCGCTGCCCGGCAGCCACGAGTCCGGCAGCCACGAGTCCGGAGGCCGCGATTCCGGCGCCGTGGACGTCGGGGCCGTCCGCATCCCCTCGCCCGCCCCGCAGCCGCAGGCCGCCGCGCGCCGCCCGCTGCACCGGGGCCCGGCCTCGCCCGAGCCGACCTACGGCGGTACGTCGGGGGCCGGCGTGGTCCGCTCGCTGGCCGACCGCGGCCCGGCCCAGACCCAGACGACCGCCCGCCACGCGGGCCCGCCGCCTGCGGAACCGGAGTACTTCGAGCCGCAGCCCGAGCCGCTTCCGGGCCCGCAGCTCGGCGCGATCCCGCCCCAGAACGCCCACGCGTGGACCGCCCCGGCGCCGACCCCGCCGCCGGCAGCAGAAACGGTCGCTCCGGCAGCGCCGGTGCCCCCGGCGGCGCCCGAGGCAGTGTCGGAGCCGGCCGTGGTGGCCGAGCCGGTCGCGCAGCCGGCCCCGGTCGTGGAGCCGGTGGCGGCTGCCGCCACCGCTGTCGTGGAGCCCGTGGCACCGGCGGAGCCGTCCGCCGCCGTGGTCGCCCCCGAGGCGGTCGCGGCCGTGGAACCCGCCCCCGCCGTGGTCGCCCCCGAGGCGGTCGCGGTCGTGGAGCCCGCGCCGGTCGTCGAGACCGTTGCGGTGGCGGAGGAGGCCCCGGCTGCGGAGGCCGCCCAGGCGGCCGTGGTCGAGCCCGTACCGGATGCGGACGCTGCCGTGGTGGCGGAGCCGACGCCGGCCGCCGAGGCGGCACAGGTCCAAGCCGTCACCCCGGCCACCGCACCGGAGGCGGCCCCGGCCGCAACCGCAGAGCCGGTTCCGGCCGCAGAGCCCGCCCAGGCCGCTGAGGCCGTTCCTGTCGCTGAGGCCGCGGAAGCCGTCGAGGCCGTCGAGGCCGCCGAGGTCGTCGTGACGGAGGAGCCCGCTGCGAGCGCGGACCCCGCGCCGACTGCAGATGTCGCTGAGACCACTCCGGCCCCGGAGGCCACCCCGGCCGCCGACGCCGCGCAGGCGACGGACCCCGTTCAGGCGACGGACCTCGCCCAGGCTGCCGACCCCGCGCCCGTCGCTGAGCCCGCCCAGGCCGTCGAGGCGCAGCCCGCCGTGACGGAGGAACCTGCTCCGGTTGCCGACCCCGCCCAGGCGGCAGAGGCGACTCCGGTGACAGAGGCGGCCCCGGCAGCGGAGGCGACCCAGGTCGCGGACCCCGCCGCAGAAGCCGCTGTCCCGGCCGCCGAGCCCAGCGAGCCCTCCGCAGCCGAGGAGCCCGCCGCAGCCGCTGAGGCCACCCCGGCCGCTGAGCCCGCCCCGGTTGCTGAAGCCGCCCAGGCCGCCGAGGCCGAGCCCGCCGTGGCGGGGGAGCCCGCCCAGGCCCCGGAGGCCGCTGCGACTCCCGCCGCTCCTGCCGCCGAGGCCGCAGACGTACCCCCGGCCGCCGAACCCGAGCCGGCCGTGGCCGAGCCCGTACCGGCCGCCGACGCCGACCGTGCCGCCGAGGCGGCCCCGGCGGCGGAGACCGCGCAGCCCGAGCCCGCCGCCCAGGCCGCCGAACCCGCCGCAGCGGAGGAGCCTGCCGAGGCCGCCCCCGCCCCGGAGGCCCCGGCCCCCCAGGCTGCGGACCCCGCCCCGGCCGCCGAGGCCGAGCCCGTACCGGCGGCGCAGGCCGCCCCCGCCGCCGAGGCGGCCCCCGACCCCGGTCGGTCGATACAGCCCGAGGCCGGGCCCGAGGTCATCGAGACCCCGGACCCGGGCGACGAGACGCCCCCCGCGCCCGGCTACGACGACGCCGAGCGGGAGGCGGTCCTGCGGGTGATGCGGGAGCGCCGCGACATCCGCAACGGCTTCCGCAGCGACCCCATCCCGCACGAGGTGCTGCTCCGCGTCCTGGAGGCCGCGCACACGGCGCCCAGCGTCGGGCACTCGCAGCCGTGGGACTTCGTGGTCATCCGGTCCGCCGAGACGCGCCGCTCGATGCACGAGCTGGCGCAGCAGCAGCGCGAGGCGTACGCCAAGTCGCTGCCGAAGGCACGGGCGAAGCAGTTCAAGGAACTGAAGATCGAGGCGATCCTCGACACGCCGGTCAACATCGTGGTGACGGCCGACCCGACCCGCGGCGGCCGCCACACGCTCGGCCGGCACACGCAGCCGCAGATGGCCCCCTACTCCTCGGCGCTGGCCGTGGAGAACCTGTGGCTGGCGGCCCGCGCGGAGGGCCTCGGCGTGGGCTGGGTCAGCTTCTTCGACGAGCGCGAGATGGTACGCGCGCTGGGGCTGCCGGAGCACCTGGAGATCGTGGCGTACCTGTGCGTCGGGTACGTGGACGAGTTCCCGGAGGACCCGGAGCTGATGCAGGCGGGCTGGTCGAAGCGCCGCCCGCTGTCCTGGGTCGTCCACGAGGAGACGTACGGCCGCCGCGCCCTGCCCGGCGAGGCGCCGCACGACCTGCTCCAGGAGACGATCTCCAACATCCGCCCGCTGGACGCCAAGGCGCTCGGCGAGGCGTGGGAACGCCAGAAGCGGATGACGAAGCCCGCCGGTGCGCTGGGCATGCTGGAGATCATCTCGGCGCAGCTGTCCGGGCTGTCCCGGATGTGCCCGCCGCCTATCCCGGAGCCCGCGGCGGTCGCGGTCTTCGCCGGTGACCACGGGGTGCACGCGCAGGGCGTCACGGCGTGGCCGCAGGAGGTCACGGGCCAGATGATCGCCAACATGCTGAGCGGGGGCGCGGTCTGCAACGCGTTCGCCTCGCAGGTGGGCGCCGAGGTGTGCGTGGTCGACGTGGGCGCGGTCGCGGAACTGCCCGCGACGCCGGGCCTGCTGCCCCGGAAGGTACGGGCGGGCACGGGGGACTTCACGACCGGCCCCGCGCTCACCCGCGAAGAGGTCCATGCGGCCATCGAGGTGGGCATCGAGACGGCCCGCGACCTGGTGGCGGCGGGCAACAAGGGCCTGCTGACGGGCGAGATGGGCATCGCCAACACCACGGCTTCGGCCGCCCTGATCTGCGTGTACACGGGGATGGACCCGGCCGAGGTGACGGGCCGGGGCACCGGCATCAACGACGAGATGCACGCCCGCAAGATCGACGTGGTACGCCGGGCCCTCGAACTCCACCAGCCGGACCCGGCCGACCCGATCGGCGTGCTGGCGGCCGTGGGCGGCCTGGAGCACGCGGCGATGGCCGGCTTCCTGCTGGGCGGGGCCTCGCTCCGTACACCGGTGATCCTGGACGGAGTGAGCGCGGGGGCGGCCGCCCTGGTGGCCCGCGCGATCGCCCCGGAGGCCCTGGCGGCCTGCATCGCCGGCCACCGCAGCGCCGAGCCCGGCCACGTCGCCGCGCTCAACAAGCTGGGCCTGCGCCCGCTGGTCGACCTCGACCTCCGCCTCGGCGAGGGCACGGGCGCACTCCTGGCACTCCCGATCGTGCAGAGCGCCGCCCGCGCGATGCACGAGGTGGCCACCTTCGACTCGGCGGGCGTGACGGAGAAGTAGTCCGATTTCAGCCCCGCCGGCGTTCGAGGCGCGGGGTCCGGGGCGGAGCCCCGGTTCGGGAAGGGGCGGGGAGGGGACAAGGCTCGCCGCAGGCGCACCCCGCCCCCTCCCGCCCCGCCCACCGAACACCGCGGCCACAAGGCCACCCCGGTATCGTGAACCCCACCCACCCCAGCCGCTCCACCGCCGCAGCGGCCGCGCACCCCGCACCGCACGAGGAGCCCGCACCACCATGGCCGACCACGCCGATCGCCCCGCCTACCCCGTCGGACTGCGCCTCAGCGGGCGCCGCGTAGTCGTCGTGGGCGGCGGCCAGGTGGCGCAGCGCCGCCTCCCCGCCCTCATCGCGGCCGGCGCCGACATCACCCTCGTATCGCCCTCCGTCACCGCCTCCGTCGAGGCGATGGCGGACGCCGGCGAGATCCGCTGGGAGCGCCGCCGGTACGCCGACGGGGACCTGGCCGACACCTGGTACGCGCTGATCGCGACCGACGACCCGGCGGCCAACGACGCCGCGTCCGCCGAAGCCGAACGCACCCGCACCTGGTGCGTCCGCAGCGACGACGCCGAGGCGGCCACCGCCTGGACCCCGGCCACCGGCCGCAGCGCCGGCGTCACCGTGGCCGTGCTCACGGCCGGCGCCCAGGGCCGCGACCCGCGCCACTCCGCCGCCGTCCGCGACGCGATCGTCGAGGGCCTGCGCACCGGCAGCATCGCCGCCCCGCACCACCGCACCCGGACCGCGGGCGTCGCCCTCGTCGGTGGCGGCCCCGGCGACCCGGACCTCATCACCGTCCGCGGCCGCCGCCTCCTCGCCGAGGCGGACGTCGTCATCGCCGACCGGCTCGGCCCGCGCGACCTGCTCGACGAACTCCCGCCGCACGTCGAGGTGATCGACGCCGCGAAGATCCCGTACGGCCGCTACATGGCCCAGGAGGCCATCAACAACGCGCTGATCGAGCACGCCAAGGCCGGCAAGGCCGTCGTCCGGCTCAAGGGCGGCGACCCGTTCGTCTTCGGCCGGGGCATGGAGGAGGCGCAGGCGCTCGCCGCCGAAGGCATCCCGTGCACCGTCGTGCCCGGCATCTCCAGCTCCATCTCGGTCCCCGGCGCCGCCGGAATCCCCGTCACCCACCGGGGCGTCGCCCACGAGTTCACCGTGGTCAGCGGCCATGTCGCCCCCGACGACGAGCGCTCGCTGGTCGACTGGGCCGCGCTGGCCCGGCTGCGCGGCACCCTGGTGCTCCTGATGGCCGTCGACAAGATCGGCGCCATCGCCCGTACGCTCGTCGAACACGGCCGGTCGCCCGAGACCCCGGTCGCCCTCGTCCAGGAAGGCACCACCGCCGCCCAGCGCCGCGTCGACGCGACCCTCGCGACGGTGGCCGAACGCGTGGTCGCCGAAGAGGTCCGCCCGCCCGCCGTCATCGTCATCGGCGACGTGGTCGAGGTCGGCCCCACCGCACCGGGCGCCGCGTAAACGACGGCACCACACCCCCGGACCACCGGCACCACCCACCGACAAGGCAGCAGCGAACCGTGGCAGAACCCATCACCGTCGAGGACCCCGACGACCCCCGGCTGAGCGACTACACCGACCTCACCGACGTCGAACTCCGGCGCAGGAAGGAACCCGCCGAGGGCCTCTTCATCGCCGAGGGCGAGAAGGTCATCCGCCGCGCCCTCCAGGCCGGGTACGCCATGCGCTCCATGCTGCTCTCCGCGAAGTGGCTCGACGTCATGGGCGACGTCATCGAGGACACCGAAGCCCCCGTCTACGCGGTCAGCCCGGAACTCGCCCAACGCGTCACCGGCTACCACGTGCACCGGGGCGCCCTCGCCTCCATGGAGCGCAAACCGCTCCCGGCCCCCGCCGACCTCCTCACGCGCGACGACGCGATCCGGCGCGTCGCCGTGTTCGAGGACATCGTGGACCACGCCAACCTGGGCGCGGCCTTCAGGAACGCCGCCGCACTCGGCGTGGACGCGGTCCTGCTCACCCCCCGCTGCGCCGACGCCTTCTACCGCAGGGCCGTCAAGGTCTCGATGGGCGCCGTCTTCCAGGTGCCGTGGACCAGGCTCACCGACTGGCCGCAGGACACCGAAGTCCTGCGCGCCGCCGGATTCACGCTCGCCGCGCTCTGCCTCAGCGACCGCGCCATCACCCTCGACGAACTCGCCGCCCGCGACGACGAAAAACTCGCCCTCGTCTTCGGCACGGAAGGCGACGGCCTCGCCCCCGCGACCCTCGCTGCGGCCGACGAACACGTCCGCATCCCGATGGACGCGGGAGTCGACTCCCTCAACGTGGCAGCGGCCTCGGCGGTGGCCTTCTACGCCACCCGCCCCCGAACCGCCTGACGCGACCGTACGGGCCTGACCGGAGCCGCCTAGCGCGGAGCCCGGTCCTGGCTGCTCTGCCCCTGCGCGTGGCCGAGGTCCACACCCAGCCCCCGGGCCGGTCCCTGACAGCCCTGGGCCGCCGCGATGCCGAGCGCCACCAGCAGCGTGACCACCACGAAGACGACGAGGCGCTGGCGCAGCAGCTTCGGATTGGCGGGACGACGGCCCGTCGACGTGGTCCTGGTCCCCGGACGGGTGCCCGGCCTGCCGTTCGTCCCGTTGGTGCCCTGGGGACGGCGGTTCGGACGGGTCCCGCGCGGCGGCTGCTGCGCCGGACGGCCGCCGCCCGTACGGACGGGGGCGGGACGGGCACCGGAGGGACGGTTCTGCGGGCGGGCACCCGGCGCGGGACCGGCCGCACGGCGCGTCTGCTGCTCCGTGTACGGACCGTCCAGCCGGCCGGTCGGCCGGTCCGCCTCGTGGGGCGAACGCTGGAGCGGCGGCCGGCTCTCGTGCAGCCCCTTGGCCTCGCGCGCCGCGATCTCCTTGAGCCGCATCGACAGCTGCAGCGTGCTCGGGCGCTCCTCCGGGTCCTTCGCCAGGCAGGCGCTCACCAGCGGCGCCAGCGCGTCGTGCACATCGAACAGCTGCGGCTCCTCGTGCACCACCCGGTAGAGCATGACCTCGGAACTGCCGTGCCCGAACGGGGAGTCCGCCATCGCCGCGTACGCCAGCGTCGCGCCGAGCGAGAACACGTCCGTCGCCGGAGTCACCGCCGCGCCCCGCACCTGCTCGGGCGCGAGGAAGCCGGGCGAGCCCACCGCCGTACCGACGTGCGTCAGCGTGGACGCGCCGGTCGCCCAGGCGATGCCGAAGTCGATGATCCGCGGGCCCTTGGGGGAGAGCAGGATGTTCGACGGCTTCAGGTCCCGGTGGACCACCCCCGCCTCGTGCACCGCGACCAGGCCCTCGGAGAGCGCCGCCCCGATCGAGGCCACCTCGGCCGCCGACAGCGGGCCCTCCTCGGCCACCTTGTCGTGCAGCGACGGGCCCGGCACATACTGCGTGGCGAACCAGGGGCGGTCCGCCTCCAGGTCCGCCGCCACCAGCCGGGCCGTGCACCCGCCCCGGATGCGCCGGGCGGCGGACACCTCGCGCGCGAACCGCGAACGGAACTCCTGATCCTCCGCCAGGTCCGGGCGGATCACCTTGAGCGCGACCCGCTGGCCGCGCCGGTCCGAACCCAGATAGACGACGCCCATACCGCCGGCCCCCAGCCGCCGGTGCAGCCTGAACGAGCCGACGACACGCGGGTCCTCGCGCCGGAGCCGCATCATCGCCATGTCTGCCCATCCCCGCTGCCTGGTACGCCTGACGAGGCACAGCTTACGTACCCGTCGCCCGGGGCGCTCAGAGGCCGCGCCCTCGCGGGAGATTCGATTGTCAGTGCCGGGTGGGAAACTTGAGGAGTGGTCAGGGAGCCGCAGATCCAGGCACTCCGGCCCGTGCGAGATCTCAAGGGTCAGTCGCAGAAGGGGGATTGGATCAGTGAAGGGCGATCGAGTCGAGATAGTCGTGGACGCCGGGGACAGCACCCGGACCTACGAGGTGGTGGCCTCCAGGGCCGGGCGCAGGGTGGAGACGGCGGTCCGCCGGGGCGTGGTCGAAGTGAGTGAAGTCACCAGGAACGGGGCCGTGGTGCGCACGGCCCGCTTCATGGCGTCCAGGGTGCTCGCCCTGGTCGAACAACCGGTGCCCCGTGAGGACGTCTCCGAGCGTCCCCTCCGGGAAGACCCCAACACCGCGTAGTCCCGTCTCCACCCAGGGGAGTACGTGAAGCGTGCACGGCTCATCCTCCGGGAGGCCCGGAATTCGGTACGCGGGCATGACGTCGCCCGCCCCCCGAATCCCTAATGTTGAGTCCAAGCGGCGGGCGTTGCACTCGTCCCCCGAGGTCACACGCCCGCCGCCCCACATCGGACCAGGAGAGGAACCATGGCGGACACGGCAGCGCGGACGATCGTCCGCACGCGGGGACGCAGGGCGTACGCCGCGTTCGGCAGCCGCCCGTCGTCCGGCCGACGTCACCCCTTGGTGGCGACGGCCATGGTCCTTCCCCTGGCGGCCCTGCTCGCAGTCGTCTTCGGCGGCTGGGAAGCGGTGGTCACACAGGCGTCGTCCGTGGGCGTGATGCTGGGGCGCTGAGCGGCGCCCCGGGTCCGGAAGAGCGGTCCGGACCGGGACATCCGGCCAACAACCCCGTGGGGACGGGGGTGCGGCGGACGGCAGCGTTTGTCCGGTCAGCTGGGGAGCTGGCCGGACATCGCGCTGCCCGGAACCCGCGAGCGGGCCGGCTCCCCACCCGCCCCACCCGCCGCGTACGCTCTGCGCGGGGCGCCGCCGCCGCTTCGGGCCGCCCGCCGGAAGGACGTCTCCGTCGCCCGGAGGACGCCCGTCTCATCGGGGGAGACCGTGAACACCGCACTCGTACGCGCGCTCGGCGATCTCGCGCACCGGGCCGCCCACCCCGACACCGGGGACGGCTGCCCCTGCCCGGCGCCCGCCGTGCTCGCCGACCGGGCCGACGGCACCGTCGTCCGCAGCGGGCCCGTCGTCGCCAAGGCGCACGCCGCCGGGACCGACACCGCCGCCCTGGCCGCCCGCCTGCGCCTCGCCGCCGACCCGGCGCAGGAGGGCGTCCTGCTGGCCCCCCTGTCGTTGCCCGCCCCGCCCGGCGCCGACCCGGCGGCCCACGGCGTCCCTCTCACCGAACTGCACGGCCGCCCCGTCACCCTGTGGCCGTACGGCGAGCCCGTCGATCCGGCCGACCCGGACGCGGCGCCCTGGGAAGAGGCCGGCGCGCTCCTGGCCCGACTGCACCGCACCGCACCGCCCCCGCCCGGCCTCCGCGGACCCCGGCTGCCCGCCATGCGCGGTCCCGTCAAGGCGGCGCTCGCCGTGGCCCGGATGCGCGCCGCCCACCCCGGCGACCCGGCCGATCCGGCCGTCGCGCCCGTGCTCGCCGCCTGGCGCGGGCTGCCCGGCTGGGCGCGGGGCGAGGCGGCCCCTCCGGCGGAGCGGGGCGGCTTCCTCTGCCACGGCGACCTGCACCTCGGCCAGCTCGTCCGTCATCCCGCTCCGGACGGCCCCTGGCTGCTCATCGACGTGGACGACACCGGCTGCGGCGACCCCGCGTGGGACCTCGCCCGGCCCGCCGCCTGGTACGCGGCCGGACTGCTGCCCCCGGAGGTCTGGCTGCGGTTCCTGGACGCCTACCGGAGCGGCGGCGGCCCCGCCGTACCGCCGGACGGCGACCCCTGGCCCGCCCTGGACGTGCCCGCCCGCGCGCTGACCGTACAGACCGCCGCGCTCGCCCGGGCGAAGTCGGCGGCGGAGGGCCGGGCTCCGGATGAGGTGGAACAGATCATGATCGACGCATGTGCCCGAATTGCCGCGCTCCCGCCCGAGTTGGCGGGCGAATACACGTCGTAGGGTGAACCGACCGCCGCCGGGCACGCATTCCGGCGGCGGCGAACCGACGGCGAGGAGAGTGAGCCCGCACATGCAGTGTCCCAAGTGCCACGCGCAGATGCACACGTACAACCGCAACGGCGTCCAGATCGAGCAGTGCAGCGGCTGCCGGGGGATATTCCTCGACTACGGCGAGCTGGAGACGCTGACCCGCCTCGAAGCGCAGTGGTCGCAGCAGGCCCCGCCGCCCGCCCCGCCGCAGGCGTACCCCGCCGCCCCCGCCCCGGCCTGGGGCGCCCCGCACCACGGCGGCCACCACGGCCACTACCGGCAGAAGAGCTTCGGCCGCATGCTCTTCTCCTCCTGAGTGCGACCGGCGGGCCCCGGCTCCCGAGCCGGCGGCCCGCCCCGCAGCCCGTGCGCGAGCACGACGAAGCCCCGGTCGCCGAGACGACCGGGGCTTCGTGACAGTGCGCGATACTGGGATTGAACCAGTGACCTCTTCCGTGTCAGGGAAGCGCTCTCCCGCTGAGCTAATCGCGCAGGGCGAACCTGTGTGTACTACGTGCGCGATACTGGGATTGAACCAGTGACCTCTTCCGTGTCAGGGAAGCGCTCTCCCGCTGAGCTAATCGCGCGGGCGATCCATCAGGACCAGCGGTCCTCGCGGACCAGTGGACGATACTGGGATTGAACCAGTGACCTCTTCCGTGTCAGGGAAGCGCTCTCCCGCTGAGCTAATCGTCCTTGGAGGTGGAGACGGGATTTGAACCCGTGTAGACGGCTTTGCAGGCCGTTGCCTCGCCTCTCGGCCACTCCACCAGGGGTGAGGAGTCCGGGAAAGATCCCCCACCTTCTGCGAGCGGACGACCAGGTTCGAACTGGCGACCTCAACCTTGGCAAGGTTGCGCTCTACCAACTGAGCTACGTCCGCTTGTCATTCCCGGTTCGCTTGCGCGTCCCGGTGACGTGTTGAACTCTAGCGGATTCCGGGGCCAGTACAAAAACGCGTTTGCGCAGCGTGCTGAGGTCACCCGCCCCCGGCGCGGGTCACCCCGTGCCGTCCTACACTCGCGGACGTGCACGACCTCGCTCCCATGGCCCGCTTCGGCGGCCTCGTCGCCTCCGGTCTGCGGGACGTGACGACCGATCCCGCCGCCCTCGACTCGTCCGGCTTCTGGGCCGTCTGCGCGGGTTTCGAGGGCTCCCTGCTCTGCGCCCGCTTCGACACCGTGCGCCCCGCCGCCGTGCCCGCCCCGGTCCCCGGCGCCTGGCGCGGCCCCGCCGCAGGCGACTGGACCTCCTCGCTCGACCGGGACGCGTACACCGAGGGTGTGCGCCGCATCCGTACGTACATCGCGGCCGGCGAGGTCTACCAGGCGAACCTCTGCCGGGTGCTGAGCGCCCCGCTGCCCGGCCGGGAGCACGCGGACGTGGACGCCCTCACCGCGCTGCTGGCGCGCGGCAACCCCGCCCCGTACGCAGGAACGATTCGGCTGCCCGCGCACGGCGTCGAGATCGCCACCGCATCGCCGGAGCTCTTCCTGCGCCGGGACGGCCGTACCGTCGAGTCCGGGCCGATCAAGGGCACCGGGCGCACCGAGGACGACCTGCTGGAGAAGGACTACGCCGAGAACGTGATGATCGTGGACCTGGTCCGCAACGACCTGGGCCGGGTCTGCGCCACCGGATCGGTCACCGTCCCCGACCTGTGCGCCGTCGAGAAGCACCCCGGCCTCGTCCACCTCGTCTCCACCGTGCGCGGCCGGCTCGCCGACGACGCCGGCTGGCCGGAGATCCTGGCCGCAGCCTTCCCGCCCGGCTCGGTCACCGGCGCCCCCAAGTCGAGCGCGCTGCGGATCATCGGCGAACTGGAGACCGCCCCGCGCGGCCCGTACTGCGGGGGCATCGGCTGGGTGGACGCCGACCGCTCCACCGCCTCGCTCGCCGTGGGCATCCGCACCTTCTGGACCGACCGCACCGGACCTGCTCCGGTCCTGCGCTTCGGCACCGGGGCGGGCATCACCTGGGGCTCCGACCCGGAACGGGAGTGGGCGGAAACCGAACTGAAGGCGTCCGTACTGCTGGCCCTGGCCTCTGCCCCATAAAGCCGTAAAAGCGGGTGACGGACCCCCGAACGGGGGATAGAAACCTACTGATGACGACGACACTGCGGCCGACCGGGCCGATCCAGTCAGGCGCCGACGGCGCACAGCGACGCGCGTACGACATCTGCGACAACGGCCGCCCCGTCGGCTTCCTCGCGCTCGCCGTCGAAGCGGGAGCGGGCGGCTCGACCGGCCTGATCACGGAACTGCGCGTCGACGAGGCGGTCCGCAGGCGCGGCCGGGGCACCATCGCCGTGCTGGCCGCCGAGGAGATCCTGCGCGGCTGGGGCTGCGCCCTGGTGTGCGCGGAGGTGCCCGCGGACGACACCGTGGGCCTGCGGATGGCCAGCGCCCTCGGCTACACCGAACGCAGCCGCAACATGCTCAAGACGCTGCCCGCCGAACCCCCGGCCCTGCCGGACGGCCTCGTCGCCCGCCCGATGACCCCCGCGCAGTTCACCGTCTGGTCGGAGAAGGCGATAGGGATGTACGCGGGCAGTCTGGTGAGCCGCGGCATCCCGCGCGAGGTGGCCCACGAGGCGGCCCGCGCCTCCCACGCCCGCCATCTCCCGGACGGCCTCGCCACCGCGGGGGCACGGTTCGACCTGCTGTTCCGCGCGGACGGCGGCGAATCGGTCGGTGACATCTGGGAGTCGATCTTCGAGATGCACCCCGGCCTGGTGATCGGCTACGTCTTCAACGTGGAGGTGGCGCCGGAGCAGCGGGGGAGGGGCTACGGGCGGGCCCTGATGCTCCAGGCCGAGCGGATGGCCCTGGCGGCCGGCGAGACGAGGATCGGACTGCACGTCATCACCTCCAACACCCCGGCGCTCAGGCTGTACGAGTCCCTCGGCTACGAGCCGACCCAGTACAACTTCTCCAAGGAGCTCTAGGGGCCCGCCCCTTTCGGGCCTAACCGGCCAGGAGCCGGTCGGCGATCTCCTCGATGCGCTCGCGCAGCCCCTCCTGGCTCTTGCCGCCGTCCAGGCGCTCCCCGCCGATCACATACGTCGGCGTGCCGGTCACCCCGATCGCCTTGCCCTCGGCCTGGTCCGCGTCCACGATCAGCATGTGCCGGCCGTCGATCAGCGCGGTGTCGAACTCCTCGGCGTCCAGCCCCAGTTCACCGGCCACCTCGACCAGTAGCTTCTCGCCGCGCGCCGCGAGGTCGCCGGTGCGTGCGAGGACCGCCTCGATGTAGGGCCAGGCGTCGCCCTGCGCCATCGCCTCCTCGGCGGCCTGCGCGGCGGCGTACGCGTGCTTGTGCTTCTCCAGCGGGAAGTGGCGCAGCCGCACCTCGATCCGGTCTCCGTAGCGGGCGCGCAGGGCGGCCACATCGGTGAGGGCGTGGTGGCAGTCGGGGCACTGGAGCTCGCACCAGAAGTCGAGGACGACCGGTGCCGAGGGGGAGGAATCGCTCATGGGCCCAGTCTCGCAGGACGGACGGCCCCCGTTCCCCCTGCCCCGCCTCCTCCCGGCGGCACCGCTCGTACGGCACCTGGGGAGGAGCCCGGCCCCTGAGATGTCCCTGATACGGGCCCCGGGCATGGCCGCCCGGCCGGTGCCCGGTGCAGGATGGAAGGGACGTATCCCCTGCGCCAGGAGGCACCGATGCTTGCCGAGACCATCTGTTCCGCGGTGTCCGCGGCGGGCCTGGGCATCGCGGCCGTCACCGCCTACCGCAAGCGGTTCCTCGCGGCGACGAGGATCGCCGCCTACTCGCTGGTGCCGATCGGGCTGGTGCTGGTCGGGGCCGTGGAGTGGGTGTGGGACATCGCCTTCAAGCCGAGCGTCTGGCTGGGCTTCGGCCTGCTGGGCGCCGCCTGGCTGCTGTTCATGATCACGCGCGCGGTCGAGCGCCGGGGGGCCGGCACCCGCAAGGAGCGCCGGGCGGCCGCACGGGCCGCGCGCGCCGAAGCCGTGGCCCCGGCGGCTTCGGCCCCCTCGCTGGGCGCCGGAGCCCCGGCCGCGGGCGGCAGGACGAAGAGCAAGCCGCAGAAGCAGTCGGCCGGCGCCGGCGACGACTTCAGCGACATCGAGGCCATTCTCAAGAAGCACGGCATCTGAGACCGGGGGGCCGAAGGCTCCGCCGAGCCCCGAGCCCGAGCCCCGAGCCCGAGCCCCGAGCCCCGAGCCCGAGCCCCGAGCCCGCCGCGTCCGCGCGGCGGGCTCATGCCGTCTCACCAGGTGAATCGTTCGGTCGGGAGCCCTTGACCCTGCCTCGCGCGGCCGCATAGCGTCCCGCTGCGCCACGCGCCCAGGCCCTCGTGTCACGGGGCCGCAACCGCCCGCCCGAAACGGAGAACCCATGGCCCTGTTCGACCTGCCCCTGAACCAACTGCGCGGCTACCGCCCGGAGCTCGACGAGCCGGCGGACTTCGACGCGTTTTGGGAGCGCTCCCTCGACGAGGCCGCCGCTCACCCGCTGGACGCCGTGTTCGACCCCTACGACGCCGCGCTGAGCACGGTCGACTCGTACGACGTGTCGTTCGCGGGCTGGGGCGGCCACCGGATACGCGCCTGGCTGCTGGTGCCCGCGGGCGCCGAGGGCCCGCTGCCCACCGTCGTGCACTACCTCGGCTACGGCGGCGGGCGCGGGCTGCCGATCGACCACCTCGTGTGGCCCGCCGCCGGCTGGGCCGCCCTGGTCATGGACACTCGGGGCCAGGGAGCCGTCAACCACCACTCGGCGGGCGGGACGCCGGACCCGCACGGCGCGGCCAACCCGCAGGCGCCGGGGTTCATGACCAACGGCATCCTGGACCCGGAGACGTACTACTACCGCCGGGTCTTCACCGACGCGGTGCGCGCCGTCGAGGTCGCCCGAAGCCACCCGTCCGTCGACTCCGACCGGATCGTGGTGAACGGGGCCAGCCAGGGCGGCGGCATCGCCCAGGCGGTGGCGGCCCTCAGCCCGCACGTGAAGGCCGCGTTCATCGACGTACCGTTCCTGACGCACTTCCGGCGGGCCGTCGAGATCACCGACGAGGACCCGTACCAGGAGATCGTCAGGTTCCTGGCCACCCGGCACGACGCGCAGGCGCGGGTGTTCCGCACCCTGGCGTACTTCGACGGCGTCAGCTTCGCCGCGCGGGGGACCGTGCCGGCGCTCTACTCGGTCGCCCTGATGGACGCCATCTGCCCGCCGTCCACGGTCTTCGCCGCCTACAACCACTGGGCGGGGCCCAAGGAGATCGAGGTCTACCCCTGGAACGGCCACGAGGGCGGCACCGGGGTGCACCGCGCGGCCCAGCTGCGGAAGCTGCGCGAACTGCGCTGAGCCGGGCGGCCCGCCGAGGGGGCGGGGAAAGGGGCGCGGGGGAGCGGGCTGCGGGGGAGCGGGTCCGAAAACGTTCTGGGCGATCGGACACCGGAGCGATTAAGAATGCCCCCGTGACGGGTGAACTCCCGTCGTGAAGAGGCAGGTTGGTCATCAGCACACCTCGGACTGCGTCATGATCGTCCCGAAATGGTGGACACCTCTCGGGGCGACGCCCCCGCACCCCCCGGCGAAGAGCCGCGCGGCTGTCTCTACGCGCTCTCCCAGCCCCCTCTGATGATCTTCCTCTCGGTCATCGGCACCCTGCTGCTGATGGCCGCGGTGCACGATCTCTTCATGCTGTGAGCGGTCAGCCGGCCGCTTCCCTGCGGCGTGCCCGGTACGCGGCCACATGCAGGCGATTACCGCAGGTGCGGCTGGAGCAGTAGCGGCGGGAGCGGTTGCGGGACAGATCGACGAAGGCGTGCCGGCAGTCCGGCGCCTCGCACCGCCGCAGCCGCTCCGTCTCGCCCGCCACGATGATGAAGGCGAGGGCCATGCCGCAGTCGGCCGCCAGGTGGTCGGCCAGCGAGGCGTCCGGCGAGAAGTAGTGCACATGCCAGTCGTAGCCGTCGTGGGCGGTGAGCTGCGGCGTGGTGCCGGCCGCCGCCACCAGGGCGTTGACCAGTCCGGCGGCGGTCCGCGCGTCCTCGGCCGCGAAGACCTCGGCGAACCGCGCCCGCACCCGGTGCACGGCCCGCAGGTCCTTCTCGTCGAGCGCGCCGACCCCGCTCACCCGATGGCGGGCGGCGAAGGCGTGGAGTGCCCCGATGTCGGCGAGCCCGTCGGCAGCCGCGCCCCCTTCCGGCTCGCTCTCCGGGGCGGTGTTCACCAGATCGACCACTACGTCGAGGGCGATCCGGGTGTCGTGAGGGATCAGCACGCTTTCGCTCCCTGGCCTCCCGCGGGCGGGCGCCCGCCGATGCCGTTCGACTCTACTGGCTCGCCGGGGGCGCACAGAGGTGTACGGGGGCGTGCGCGGTCCCACGCGAGCGCCGGGGGCCGGGGCGCGGGGCCGGAGACGCGGACCGGCGCCGGTCACCGCGGTGGTTTCCGCGGTCACCGGCGCCGGTGTCAGCCGTATGAGGTTGTCCGCGCGACGCCGTCTCCCCGAGTCGGACGGCGGCGTGCGGCTCCCGGCCCTGGCTCAGTTCTCGGCCAGGATGTGGGAGAGCTCCGTATCGAGGTCGAAGTGGCGGTGTTCGGTGCCCGGTGGAACCGCGGCGTCGGTCCGCTTCAGGAACGACTCCAGGGCCCGCGCCGGGGCCTCGAGCAGTGCCTCGCCCTCCGGGGAGCTCAGCGCGATGCAGACGACGCCCTGGCCGTGACTACGGGATGGCCAGACGCGGACGTCGCCGGTGCCGGTGGGCCGGTGCAGCCCCTCGGCAAGGAGGTCGCGGGCGAAAACCCACTCGACCGTCTCCTCCGCTCCGGTGTGGAAGGTGGCGTGCACGGCATACGGATCGGCCGTGTCATACCGCAGGCCCGCGGGTACAGGCAGTGAGGACTCGCTCGACACAACGAGGCGCAGGTGCAGCTCGCAGCTGACCGTGGTGTTCATAAGCGCCAGGGCCTTTCGCTCAGTGTGCGCTCGGGGATTCGCACGTCGGCGAAATCGACATGCCACCTACGGTGGCGTTGTAAACCCCTCTGACCGTTTTGTGTCTCTTCGGGTAGCTCGTACAGCGGTGTGTAACTTTGCGTCATGCGGCCATTCCAGTGACACGAGGCCGTCCGGTAAGTTGGCTCCATGCATGCGGAGAGTGACGAGCGGGACGGAGTCGCCCCAGCGGCGAAGCCGGATTCCGAGGCGGGGCAGGCGCCCCGCGACGCGACGGGGGACGTCATACCGGGAGTGACCAAGGAGGACCCGCCGCTCGGCTCCAGAGCGCCGGGCTTCATCAAGGCCTCCAGAGCGCTGCACCTGAGCTGGCAGGCCGGCGTCTTCGTGGTGGGCCTCGCCGTGGTGGTGGCGGGCATCATCATGCTGCCGCTGCCGGGCCCCGGCTGGCTGGTGATCTTCGGCGGTATGGCGATCTGGGCGACCGAGTTCGTCTGGGCCCAGCTGGTGCTGCGCTGGACCCGGCGCAAGGTCACCGAGGCCGCCCAGCGCGCCCTCGACCCCAAGGTCCGGCGCCGCAACATCATCCTCACGGTCACCGGACTCGTGATCATCGCGGTGCTCGTCGGGATCTACGTCTGGAAGTTCGGGATCGTCATGCCGTGGAAGATCCACGAGTGATCCCGAGGTGGTCGGGGGGCACCGCTGACATGCGGTAATGTTTGCGGTGCGCCGGGGCGATTAGCTCAGTGGGAGAGCGCTTCGTTCACACCGAAGAGGTCACTGGTTCGAACCCAGTATCGCCCACCCGGACCGAGGGCCCGGAAGCCGTTAGAGGCTTCCGGGCCCTCGGCGTTCCCGCCCAGTCACCGCATCCGGCCCAGCGCCTCCCGCAGCCGCCGGGCATCCCGCAGCCGCCTCTCGTACGTCGCCCCCACCGCCAGCAGCAGCGCCCCCGCCAGCGCCGGCACCACCCAGCGCGGCAGCGCCCCCGCCACCTGCACCACGTACGGCGCCAGCTCGTGCAGCGCGTCCAGCGCCAGCACCGCACCGCCCAGCACCAGCAGCGCCTGCAGCCGCAGCCGCGCCCCCACCAGCGTCACCACCAGGGCCGCGAGCCCCAGCAGCAGCGGACGCGTCCAGTGCGGGTCCGTCCAGGCCGCGCCGAGCGACGGCACCAGCGTCACCGCCAGACCCGCCCCGTACGCCGCCCACGACGAGGCCGCCGGATCGCGCCGCCGACGCAGCACCCCGACCACCAGCGCCGGCACCGTCACCGGCAGCGTGTACGCCTCCGGCGCCGACACCCCCGCCACCGAGAGCCGCACCCAGGCCGCCAGGACGAACAGCCCCGTCGCGAGATACCCGGCGAACGGGCGCCGCTCCGCACGCAGCGCCGTCCCCGCCGCCAGCACCCCGCACAGCGCCAGCACCAGCGCCAGGAACCGCGCGTCGCCCACCGCCATCGCCACGGACACCGCGGCCACCGCCGCACCCGTCAGCTCGACCGGCAGCGCCACCGCGTGCCCCTTCAACCGGGCGCCCAGCAGCACCGTCGCCGCCGGGACCACCAGCAGCAGCGGAGCCGTCTCGAACACCGTCCACCCCAGCGACGCCCCCAGCGCGCCCACCGGCACCCCGGCGCACACCACCGCCGCACAGGCCGCCGCCGACACCACCACCGGCGACACCCCGACCCGGCCGTCCAGGGCGACCGCCAGCGCCGCGAACACCACCAGCAGCAGCCCGGACACCGTGTACGTGCCCGCCTCCGTCGCCAGCGACAGCAACCCCGCACCCAGCGCACCGGCCGCCCCGACCACCGCGGCCGTCACCGCCACACCCCGCGCACCCGCCCGCAGCGCGGCCACCGCCAGGGCGAAGGACGCCACCACCAGCACCAGCCACACCGCCAGGGCCGCCGCGAACGACAGATCCAGCGCCACCGGCAGCACCAGCAGCCCCGACCAGCCCGACGCCACCGCCACCGAAGCCGCCGCACCGCGCCAGGCCGGACCCGCCACCAACGCCGGACCCGCCCACCCGAGCAGCCCGTCCCACCACCGGTACGCCGCACCCAGCGCCACCGCCACCAGCAGCAGCACCACCGGCGCGTACGCCATCTCCGACCACGGCAGCTCCACCGCGCCCACCGCGCCCCGTGCCCCGTCACGCGGAACCCCGGACCACACCCCGCCGAGCCGCGACACCGGACCCACCGCGACCACCGTCACCGGCGGCAGCGACACCAGCACCGAACCCGCGACCACCGCACCCGAGGCCCACCCGAGCCCACGCCCCACCGAAACCCCCAGCGGAGCCCGGACCCCGAGCAGCAGCACCCCGCCGCACAGCAGATACGCGAGCACCGACCACCCGTCCGTCGGCCCGGCCGCGGGCACCCCGCCCACCGCCGCGACCGCCGCCAGACCGGCCACCACGCCACCGGCCACCGCGAACGCCGCCGGAGCCTTCCGGGCCCCCGCCAGCGCCGCCGCCGCACCCGCCAGCAGCAGCGCCCCCGGCACCACCGCCCCCGCGGGACCGTCCGCCGTCAGCGACTTCACCAGCGCCACCAGCAGCCCGGACCCACCCGTCACACACAGCGCGACAAACGCCGTGACCCGCACCGGAACCCGGCCGGCCGACAGTGCCACCGCGCCGTCCAGCACCGCCGTCACCAGCAGCGCCGCCGCGAACCACAGCGGTCCCGCGTCCGCCGCCCACGCCCACAGCACCAACGGCAGCTGCGCCGAGCACACCGCCAGCGGCAACGGCAGCCGCAACCGGTCCAGCAGCAGCCCGTAGGCCCCCCACAGCACCGCGAGCACCGCCGCCGCGGCCGCCGTGTACCCCGCACCGTCCGCGTCCGGCACCGCCACCTCGTACACCGCGTACGCGTCGAGCACCATCAGCACCGACGCCAGCGCCGCCAGCGCCTCCGCCGTCGACGACAGCCCCCGCCGCAGCAGCACCACCGGCGTCAGCAGCGCCCCGGCCGTCACCACGGTCAGCACCGCGCTGCGCCCGCCGATGCCCATGTCGCCCCAGCTCACCAGCGTGAACGCCAGCGCCGCCACCGTCAGCAGCAGCCCGCCGAGCACCAGCAGCACGTTCTGCGCACTGGGCGCCGAGGCCCGCGGCGGACCGAACCCGCCCGCCGCCGCCGGACCGGCCGGCGGGCCCCACGGGGCGGCCGGACCCCACGGCGCCACCGGGCCCCGCCCCGGAGGCGGACCCCACGGCGCCGGACCGGCGGCGGGCGCGGCGGCAGCGGCCCCGAGCGCCCGCACCAGCCAGGCACGCCGGGTCAGCAGCTGTGCCCGGCGGGCGTCGAGTCGGGCCAGTTCACGATCGAGGAGCGCCAGTTCCTCGGCGGGCGGCGGCACATGTTCCATGGCCGCGAGTGTGCTGCGCGCCACGGCCGGGGGACATGCGCACAGGTACTCAGATCGCCGCCTGAGTACCCGCATCCTGGGGCGATGGACTGGAACCACTACCGATTCGTCAGCGTATGGGTGTTTCCCGCGCCACCCGGAGCCGTCTACGCCCACCTCGCACACATCGAGGACTATCCCCGGTGGTGGCCGCAGGTCCGCGAGGCCACCCGCTCCGACGGCGGCTCCGGCACCACCCGCGTCCGCTCCTTCCTCCCCTACGACCTCGTCACCACCGTCAGCGAGCGACGCCGCGACCCGGCGCACGGCATCCTGGAGGCCGCGCTCGGCGGCGATCTCGACGGCTGGGCCCGCTGGACGGTCACCGCCTACGGCTCCGGCACCCGTGTCGTGTACGAGCAGGAGGTCGAGGTGCGCCGCACCCTGCTGCGGGCCCTCGCCCTGCCCTGCCGGCCGGTGTTCCGCGCCAACCACGCCCTGATGATGCGCGCCGGACGCCGCGGGCTCGCGGCCGTGCTGCAAGCGGTTTGAACGACGGCCGCCCGGCCCTGTATGGTTCAACCCGTTGCCGGGCGATTAGCTCAGTGGGAGAGCGCTTCGTTCACACCGAAGAGGTCACTGGTTCGAACCCAGTATCGCCCACCCCGGAGAAGCCGGTCCGTCAGTTCCACCGACGGACCGGCTTCCGCGTATCCGCACCCGCCCCATGTGCCCGTGTCCGCCCGGCCGCGCGCACTCACGCGGCGGTACGCAGCTCCGGCCGCAGCGGCCAGGCCGGGTCCACCGTCTCCGGCGTCCCGCTCCGCGCGAACCACGCCTGCAGCCCGCGCGCCTGGGCGGCGTGCCACACCGCCTGGAGCGTGTGCAGCTCCGCCGGGGTCAGCCGCTCCAGCCGCGTCGAGAACCGGCGCCCCACCGCCCGCACCAGCTCCAGCGAGGCCGAGGCGTCCGCCGCCGCGTCGTGCGCACCCGCCAGCGGCACGCCGTACAGCTCACACAGATCGGTGAGCGTGCGCCGGCCCTTGCGATAGCGGTCCAGATGCTTGTCCAGCACACGAGGATCGAGCACGCACAGCGGCGACCGCTCCAGATACGCCCCCAGCGACGACGCCCGATGCCGCCTCAACTCCCGGTCCAGCAGCGTCAGGTCGAACGGTGCGTTCATCACCACGAGCGGCCGACCCGCCGCGCACTGATCGGCCAGCGCACGGGCCATCTCCTCCACCGCCGGGGCCGGCCACCGTCCGTTGCGCCGCAGATGGTCGTCGGTCAGCCCGTGGATCTCCGTCGCCCCCGGCGGCACCGGCACCCCCGGATTCACCAGCCAGCGGCTGACCCGCACCGGCCCGTCCGCCCTGTCCTGGACGACCAGGGCGGCCGAAACGATCCGGTCCCCCTCGACGTCCACACCCGTCGTCTCCGTGTCGAAAGCGGCCAGCGGCCCTTCGTACCAGTGAGTCATCCCCGAACTCCTCGCACCCGCACGGCAGATGGTGGTCCCCCTGCCCGGTTCGGTGATACCCGCGCCAATTGCCTGATACGCCGTTTGCGGACGACCCCGTGCGGTGACAACACAAGTACCGGCGGCGGAAGTTGACCGCCCGCCACCCCTCATCCCCATCGGTACGGCCCGGAAGGCCTACGCAGCCATGGCGCTCGCGCAGCCCGAACCGAGCGGGCTGCTGCCCCAGCGGACCGCACCGCTGCGCGGCACACTCGCCACCACCGCCTGCATGGAGACCCTCCAGGTGGGCTATCTGCACGCCGTCGCCGCCGCGGCGGGCTGCTCGCTGTCGCAGCCCTTCCCCGACAACGGCATCGACTGGCACGTCAGCCACGGCGCCCCCGGCCATGTCGTCGACGACGAGGTGACCATCAAGGTCCAGCTGAAGTGCACCTACCAGATCCCGCCCCGGCCGCCCGGCCGGACGTTCTCCTTCACGCTGGACAACGCCCACCTCGTGAAGCTCGCCCGGACACCCGTCTCGGTGCACAAGATCCTGGTCGTGATGCTCGTCCCGCGCAGCCGCGACGACTGGCTGCGCGCCGGGCCCGACAGCCTCGACCTGCGGCACTGCTGCTACTGGACCAACCTGGCCGGCCACCCCGTGACCGGCCGCCACCGGACCACCGTGCGGCTCCTGACCTCGCGCGTCTTCGACGACCGGGCGCTCTGCGAGATCATGACCCGCGTCGGGGCGGGAGGGAGACCCTGATGCACGAGCCCACCGGCCGGCCCCGTTCCGTACGCCTCTTCGGCGACCCCGCCGCACCCGCGCCGGTCCCGCCCGACCCCGCCCACGTCGACCCCGCCGTCCTGAGCGCCCTGCTCGCCCGGCACGGCTGGCGGCGGCGCGGCGGGGGCGGCGGCGGGGACGGCCCCTACAGCCGCTGGACCCCGCCCACCGGCACCACCAGCCTGCTCGTCCCCCGCACCCGGAGCTTCCCCGACAGCGACGAGCTGCTCGGCGAGGCCCTCACCGCGCTCGCCCGCACCGCCGCACCCGCCGCCCACGAGATCCTGACCGCCCTCGCCGTGCCCAGCGACGAGATCCGCTGGCGCCGCGACATCCCCGAACCCGCCTCCGGCGCGGCCGACTGGCTCGACGCCGAACGGCTGCACGCCGCCGCCCGGCAGATCCTGCTGGCCGGCGCCCTCGCCGTCCGCGACCGGGCCGGCCACCACGGCGCCCGCCACCGGGCACGCGCACTCGCCGCCCTCGGCCCTGTCCTGACCGGCCCCGCCCCCGGCGGGCGGACACTCACCGCCTTCGTCCCCGTCGACCCGGGCCGCCCCGCCGCCGTACGCCTCCACCACGCCCTGCGCGCCACCCGCGAAGCCGTCGACCACCAGCGCGCCACCGGCGGCATGGACGCCTTCGACGAGGCCGTCACGGCAGGCGTCAGCCGGGAACTGACCCAGGCCCTGATCGCCCTCGTCCGCGGCTCGCAGGGCGCCGCCGTCGCCCTGGACTGGGCGCCCGCCGCCGGCACCCCCGACGGCTGCCCCGCCCGCCCCGAACCCGTCGCCTTCTCACCGGGCGACCTGCCGGCCCTGCGCCGCGCCGGGGCCCGCTACCTGCGCGACGAACCCGCCGTCACCGTGACGATCACCGGCGCCGTGGTCCGGCTGCGCCGCCCCGGACCGCGCGGCGCCGGGATCGTACGCCTGCGGGTCCTGGCCGGCGCCGAGGTGCCGTACGTACGGATCGAGCTCGACGAGGAGGCGTACCGGATCGCGGGGCAGGCCCATCTCGTGGGGCTGCCGATCCGGGTGTCGGGCCGGCTGGAGAGCCGGGGCGGCTTCCGGCGGCTCACCGGCGCCTCGCAGGTCGTCCCGGTGCGGGTGGACGACGAGGAACGGGACCGGCTGATGAAGTCGCCACAGGAGAACGTCGACTCCTTCGAGGAGGCGTGCACGGGGGAGTGGGGAAGGGAGGAGGGCCTTCGCGACACAACCTTTTAGCGAAGCGGGCCCTCGGCTCGGTACGATTCCCTCTGCACGCGCCAGCGGAGTGCGGTGCGCCCCCTGAGTCAGGAGAGACCGGTGTCAGACGTCCGTGTGACCATCCAACGCGATTCCGAGCGGGAAGAGCGCGTGGTGACGACGGGCACTACGGCGGCCGACCTCTTCCCCGGCGAGCGCACCGTCGTCGCCGCCCGCGTCGGCGGCGAGCTGAAGGACCTCGCGTACGAGCCCAAGGACGGCGAGACCGTCGAGCCCGTCGAGATCACCTCCGAGGACGGCCTGAACATCCTGCGGCACTCCACCGCGCACGTCATGGCCCAGGCCGTGCAGCAGCTCTTCCCCGAGGCCAAGCTCGGCATCGGCCCGCCGGTCAAGGACGGCTTCTACTACGACTTCGACGTCGAGAAGCCGTTCACGCCCGAGGACCTCAAGGCCATCGAGAAGCGGATGCAGGAGATCCAGAAGCGGGGCCAGAAGTTCGCCCGCCGGGTCGTGACGGACGAGGCCGCCCGCGAGGAGCTGGCCGACGAGCCGTACAAGCTGGAGCTCATCGGCATCAAGGGCTCCGCCTCCTCGGACGACGGCGCGGACGTCGAGGTGGGCGGCGGCGAGCTGACCATTTACGACAACCTCGACCCGAAGACCGGCGAGCTGTGCTGGCGTGACCTCTGCCGGGGTCCGCACCTGCCGACGACCCGGTTCATCCCGGCCTTCAAGCTGATGCGGAACGCCGCCGCGTACTGGCGGGGCAGCGAGCGCAACCCGATGCTCCAGCGCATCTACGGCACCGCCTGGCCGACCAAGGACGAGCTGAAGGCGCACCTGGAGTTCCTGGAGGAGGCCGCCAAGCGCGACCACCGCAAGCTCGGCAACGAGCTGGACCTCTTCTCCTTCCCGGACGAGATCGGCCCCGGCCTCGCCGTCTTCCACCCCAAGGGCGGCGTCATCCGCCGGGCCATGGAGGACTACTCGCGCCGCCGCCACGAGGAGGAGGGCTACGAGTTCGTCTACTCGCCGCACGCGACCAAGGGCAAGCTCTTCGAGAAGTCCGGCCACCTGGACTGGTACGCCGACGGCATGTACCCGCCCATGCAGCTCGACGACGGGGTGGACTACTACCTCAAGCCGATGAACTGCCCGATGCACAACCTGATCTTCGACGCGCGCGGCCGCTCGTACCGTGAACTGCCCTTGAGGTTGTTCGAGTTCGGCACCGTGTACCGGTACGAGAAGTCGGGCGTCGTGCACGGCCTGACCCGCTCGCGCGGCTTCACGCAGGACGACGCGCACATCTACTGCACCCGTGAGCAGATGGCGGAGGAGCTGGACCGGACGCTCACCTTCGTCCTGAACCTGCTCCGCGACTACGGGCTCACCGACTTCTACCTGGAGCTCTCCACCAAGGACGAGACCAAGTTCGTCGGCTCCGACGAGACCTGGGAAGAGGCCACCGAGACGCTGCGCCAGGTCGCCGAGAAGCAGGGGCTGCCCCTGGTTCCGGACCCGGGCGGGGCCGCGTTCTACGGCCCGAAGATCTCGGTGCAGGCGCGGGACGCCATCGGGCGGACCTGGCAGATGTCGACCATTCAGCTCGACTTCAACCTGCCGGAGCGCTTCGACCTGGAGTACACCGGTCCGGACGGCTCCAAGCAGCGCCCGGTCATGATCCACCGCGCGCTGTTCGGGTCCATCGAGCGCTTCTTCGCGGTGCTGCTTGAGCACTACGCGGGTGCGTTCCCGGTCTGGCTGGCCCCGGTCCAGGCGGTCGGCATCCCGATCGGCGAGACGCACATCCCGTACCTCCAGGAGTTCGCCGCGGAGGCCCGGAAGAAGGGGCTGCGCGTCGACGTGGACGCGTCGTCGGACCGGATGCAGAAGAAGATCCGGACTCACCAGCGCGCCAAGGTGCCGTTCATGATCATCGTCGGCGACGACGACATGAACGCGGGCACGGTGTCGTTCCGGTACCGCGACGGGTCGCAGGAGAACGGCATCCCCCGTGACGAAGCGATCGCCAAGCTCGTTGACGTGGTGGAGCGCCGCGTGCAGGTGTGAGGTGCTCCCCGCGGAGCGGGGGTGGCCCGAAGATGCGCAACCAGCACAAGGCGAAGGTTCCACGCTCCCCGCGCGAGCGGGGCCGGGCCCCCGGACGAGCTAGCCGCTCGCCGGGGGCCCCTCCTCGTCCTCCCGCCGGAACACCTGGATCAGCCACGACGAGAACGCGCCCGTCACCGCCCCCAGCAGCGCCAGGCCGCACGCCATCAGGCCCGCCGCGATGACCCGGCCCATCACCGTCACCGGCACGGCATCCCCGTACCCCACCGTCGTCAGCGTCGCGCATGCCCACCAGACGGCGTCCCCGAAGGTACGGATCGAGGCGCCCGCAGCGCCGTGCTCCCAGTGGTACACGCCGAGCGCCGCCGAGAGGCCGAGCAGGGCCGCCGTCATCCCGGCGTACGAGATCACCCGCGCGTACAGGCCGAGCCGGGGGCGGTCCCGCCTGTCCTGGACCGCCGTGTACACCTGCACCACGCGCAGCGGGCGCAGCAGCGGCAGGACCAGGACCAGGGTGTCGAGCCAGCGCAGGCGCGGGAAGCGGAGGCCGAGGCCGCTGAGCCGGAGGCGTACCGCGTAGTCCACGACGAAGAGCGCCCAGGTGCCGCCGACGAGGGCGAGGGAGAGGTCGTGCCAGGGCTGGGCGTCGTCCGGGGCGAGGACGCGGAAGGCGTAGCCGGCCAGGAAGACGAGGGAGGCGGCCAGGAGCGGGATCTCGGTGCGCCCCTCCCAGCGGGTGAGAGCGGGTGGGGGCCGGTCCGGGGTGCGCGCGCTCATCGGCCCAGCATCGCGGGGCGTGAACCGGAACGGCCCCGGCGACACGCTCCGCACAGGTGAAGCAATATGCTGGCCGGCATGACGACTGAGCCGGAGCAGCAGATCGGAGTGGGGACGCCCGACGCGTTCCAGCGCCTGTGGACGCCCCACCGGATGGCGTACATCCGGGGTGAGAACAAGCCGACCGGTCCGGAGGCGGGGGACGGCTGCCCGTTCTGCGGGATTCCGGAGAAGTCGGACGAGGACGGGCTCGTCGTCGCGCGCGGTGCGAAGGTGTACGCCGTGCTGAATCTGTACCCGTACAACGGGGGGCACCTCATGGTGGTGCCGTACCGGCATGTCGCGGACTACACGGAGCTGGACGGTCCGGAGACGGCGGAGCTGGCCGATTTCACCAAGCGGGCGATGGCCGCGCTGCGGGCGGCGTCGGGGGCGCAGGGTTTCAACATCGGGATGAACCAGGGCGAGGTGGCGGGTGCGGGCATCGCCGCGCATCTGCATCAGCATCTGGTGCCGAGGTGGGGCGGGGACGCCAACTTCATGCCGGTGGTGGGGCACACGCGGGTGCTGCCGCAGCTGCTGGCGGACACGCGGAAGATGCTGGCGGACGCCTGGCCCGCCGCCTGATCCCGCTCGCCCGCCCGTGGGGCGTCCCGGCTGTCGTCCGGGGCGCCCCACCGGTGTGTGCGGGCGGTTACGCGTCGTAGAGGTCGGCCTTGCCGGGGGTGGGGGCCTGGACCAGGCCGCTGAGGACCGACGAGCGGTTGGTGAAGCGTTCGGTGTCCACGCCGTGCTCCTCCAGGACCTTGATGGCGGCGTTGTGGACGACGCGCAGGACGGGGGTGGCGGCGCGCATGGCGTCGTCGGCCATGAAGCGGTGGCGCCAGGGTTTCTCGGCCCAGGCGTGCCGGAGGCCGAAGGGCTCGGGGAGGGCGATCTTGCCGCCGAGGTAGTCCAGGAGCGGCGGGTACCAGGTGAAGGGGGCGCGCAGGGCGAGGCGGGTGACCTCGGATGCGTCGACGAGGGCGAGGGTGATGTCGCGGGTCTCCCAGAACCGGACGGTCTTGTTGACGGTCTTGGTCTTCGCGGCCGGTTTGCTGGTGAAGAGGGAGTGGACGGGGCCGAGGGCGTGTCCGGTGACCTCGATGCGCAGGGTCTCGTAGAGGACGGTGACCGTGATCATCATGGTGATGACGAGCTGGCCGTCCCAGAGGGTGAACTGGACGCCGAGGTAGTGGCGGTTGCCGCCGCCGAACTGCTGGTGGTTGCAGATCCGCTGTATCTCGTGGGGCTTGATCTGGTAGGTGGCGACGTCCTCGCCCTGGGGGCGGCTGACGCTGTCGGCGTTCTCCCCGATGGGGGTGACGATCCAGTGGGTGACGGACGGGGTGGGGAATCCGCCGGTGTTGAGGGGGCCGCGCTCCAGCAGCTTCAGCTGGTCGTGGATGACGCGGACGACGTCCCAGCTGCGGAACTGGTGGATCTCCTTGCCGGGTTCCTTGGGGACCAGGTCCTCGGCGAGATGCCAGCTGCCCCAGCGGGTGCCCATGCCGAGGATGCCCTTGGGGCCCGCGTAGAAGAGGGAGTTGGCCTGCTGTTCGGCGGTGAGCTTCTCCAGGCCCTGGCGCAGGGCCTCGCGGGCGGTCTCGCTGGGGTTCTTCGGTACCGCCTCGGGGATCTTGGCGATGACGCCGCCGCCGGAGAGCAGGCCGTCCCAGCGGGCGCGCATGTCCTGGGCGGACCGTTCCGCGATGCGCCGGGCGAGGTACCAGCCGATGACGGGGGCGACGAACATCAGGCGCAGATAGAGGCCGAGGAGGCCGGTCAGCGGCAGCTTGAGCATGAGGACGACGACGCCGATGCCGACGAGCGGCAGCAGGCTGTTGCCCAGGACGGTGATGCCCTTGTCCTTGGTCTTAGCGAAGCCGTCGCGGAGCCGGAAGACGAGGACCCACAGCAGCATGCCGGGCAGGAAGAGGAAGCCGAACAGGGCGGTGACGGCGGTGAGTCGGGCGTCGCGGGTCTTGCGCAGGCGGGTCGCGGCCAGGCAGTGCTCGACGACAGTCTGCGGGTCGCTGCCGAAGGACTGGATGAGGTCCTTGCGGGCGCCGCCGAGCATGCGTTCCTGGACGGCGCGGGAGAACGCCTCGCCGAGGTTGGGCTTGAAGTAGTCCGAGGTGAAGAACTTCGAACGGCCCGCCTTCACTTCGGACTTGTGCCACTCGCTGTTGGCTTTGAGGATGTCCTCCACCGGACTGTCGCGGTACGCCGCGGAGGCGAGGGCGTTGGTCGCCACCGCCGCGCTCGCCGATCCCTGGAGCGGAATCTGTGCTCCGGGTGAGAAATCGAATCCGTTGCTGGCCACTGTCGCCCCCACTCGCCACCGAGGAACCGCTCCTGCGGCTGTTTCCCAACTGCCGTGCCCGGCACACTTTCTGAGTCGGGGTCCCAGCGTATCGTCCAAAAACGCACCGCGTCCGGCCCTGTGGACAACGCGTCGCGGAGCGTTTCAGCCGTCCTGGGCCCGTACGCGGTCGGCGAGTCGCGCGGGCATGGGCTCGTGGCGGGCGTAGGCGCGGTCGAAGCGGCCGGTGCCGTGGGTCAGGGCGCGCAGATCGATCGCGTACCGGCCGATTTCCAGTTCGGGCACGTCGGCGCGTACCCGCGTGTGCCCGTCGCCGGACTGTTCGGTGCCGGTGACCCGGCCCCGGCGGCCCGAGAGGTCGCTGAGCACCGGGCCGACGTAGTCGTCGGGGACCAGTACGCCGACCTCGGCGACGGGCTCCAGCAGCCGGATGCCCGCCCCGGCCGCGGCCTCGCGCAGGGCCAGGGCGCCTGCGGTCTGGAACGCGGCGTCGGAGGAGTCCACGGAGTGCGCCCTGCCGTCCCGCAGCACGACCCGGACGTCGGTCAGCGGGTGCCCGGTGGCGACGCCCCGGGCGGCCTGGGCGCGGACGCCCTTCTCCACGGAGGCGATGAAGGGGCGGGGGACGGCTCCGCCGGTGACCCGGTCGACGAATTCGATGCCGGAGCCGGCGGGCAGCGGTTCGACGTCGATCTCGCAGACCGCGTACTGGCCGTGGCCGCCGGACTGCTTGACCTGGCGGCCGTGCCCGGTGGCCGGTGCGGCGAAGGTCTCGCGCAGCGCCACCTCGTACGGGACGGTGTCCACCCGGACCCCGTAGTGGTCGCGCAGCCGGTCCAGGGCGACGTCCCGGTGGGCCTCGCCGAGGCACCACAGGACGAGCTGGCCGGTGTCCGGGTTCTGTTCGAGGCGCAGCGCCGGGTCCTCGGCGACCAGCCGGGCCAGGCCGTGCGAGAGCTTGTCCTCGTCGGCCGCGCCGTGGGCCCGGACGGCGAGCGGCAGCAGCGGGTCGGGGCCGGTCCAGGGGGCGAGCAGGAGCGGGTGGGCGGTGCCGGAGAGGGTGTCGCCGGTCTCTGCTGCGTCCAGCCGGGCCACCCACGCCAGGTCCCCGGCGACGCACGCGTCGATGGGCCGCTGCAGTTTCCCGAAGGGCGAGGTCAGGGCGCCGACGCGGGCACGGGCCCGGTGGCCGGGGCGGTCCTCGCGGCCGGGGCCGTCGAGCCCGTGGCCGTGGATGTGGACGGTGTCGTCGGGGCGCAGGGTGCCGGAGAAGACGCGGACCAGGGAGAGCCGTCCGGCGTACGGGTCCGAGGACGTCTTGACGACCTCCGCGACCAGGGGCCCTTCGGGGTCGCCGTCGAGGGCGGGCAGCGGGGCGCCGTCCGGGGTGGTGACGGCGGGGAGCGGGTGTGCGTACGGGGGCGGGAAGCCGCGGGTGACCAGGTCGAGGAGTTCGGCGGTGCCCACGGCGCGGTGGGTGTCGCGGGCGGCGGGCGCGGCGGCGAGCACGGGGTGGAAGGAGCCGCGGGCGACGGCGCGTTCGAGGTCGCGGAGGAGGGTTTCGGTGTCGATGGTCTCGCCGCCGAGGTAGCGGTCCATCAGGGTCTCGTCCTCGCTCTCGGCGATGATGCCCTCGATGAGCCGGGCCCGCGCCGCCGCGAGGGCGGCCCGCCGGTCGTCGGAGGGGTGTGCGCCGTCCGGGTCCCGTTGCGGGAGCAGGCCGGTGAGGCCGGTGAGCGGGGCGTGCCCGTCGGCGGCCTCGGGGCCGTACTCGGGCAGGTGGAGGGGGAGTACGGCGTCGGGGTCGTCGGCGCCGAAGAGTTCGCCGCAGAGCCGGGTCATCGCGTCGAACGGGGTGCGGGCGGTGTCGAGGTGGGTGACGACGATGGCGCGGGGCATGCCGACGCGGGCGCACTCCTCCCACAGGGCCCGGGTGGTGCCGGCGACGGCTCCTGGCTCTCGGGCCGCCGAGACGACGAACAGGGCGGCGTCCGCCGCGCGCAGTCCGGCTCTGACCTCCCCGACGAAGTCGGCGTAGCCCGGTGTGTCGAGCAGGTTGACGGTGAACCCGTCCCATTCCACCGGGACGACGGAGAGCTGGACGGAGCGGCCCTGCCGGTGCTCGGTGTCCTCGTGGTCGGAGACGGTCGTGCCGTCCTCGACCCGGCCCGCCCGGCCGATGGCGCCCGCGGTCCGCGCCAGCGCCTCGACGAGCGTGGTCTTGCCGGAGCCGCTGTGGCCGACCAGTGCCACGTTGCGCAGGGTGCGGGGGCGGCGGGCCCCCGGTCCGGGGTGCGGGTGTGCCGTGCTGCCCATGTGTGCCTCCGCTCGGACGGTGCACCGAGTGCGGGGCCGGCGCGGCGGCTGCGGCGGCGCCCGCGGTATTTCGAGCTTGGCACTCCCGCCGGACGCCGTCCACAGCTCGCGCTCCCCGCGCCGGGGTGCCCGGACGATACGGGGGGTCGGCCGTGACTACGATGGGCGCGGAGGGCGCTGACAGCCCCGGCCGGTTCAGGGCCTGCAGCGCCCTCCTGCCGGTGGCCGTCGGGGTCACACGGCCCACCGACCCTCGGGAAGGCCATGCTGAACAAGTACGCGCGTGCCTTTTTCACGCGTGTTCTCACGCCGTTCGCCGCACTGCTCCTCCGCCTCGGCGTGAGCCCTGACGCCGTCACCCTGATCGGTACGGCCGGGGTGATGGCCGGTGCGCTGGTCTTCTTCCCGATGGGGGAGTTCTTCTGGGGCACGATCGTCATCACGATCTTCGTGTTCTCGGACCTCGTGGACGGGAACATGGCGCGCCAGGCCGGGATCTCCAGCCGCTGGGGGGCGTTCCTGGACTCCACGCTCGACCGGGTCGCGGACGGGGCCATCTTCGGCGGCTTCGCCCTCTGGTACGCGGGCAGCGGCGACGACAACATCCTGTGCGCGGTGGCGATCTTCTGCCTCGCCAGCGGCCAGGTGGTCTCGTACACCAAGGCGCGCGGCGAGTCGATCGGTCTGCCAGTGGCGGTCAACGGGCTCGTGGAGCGCGCCGAGCGCCTGGTGATCTCGCTGGTGGCAGCCGGTTTCGCGGGGCTGCACAAGTTCGGCGTGCCGGGCATCCAGGTGCTGCTGCCGATCGCGCTGTGGATCGTCGCCGTCGGCAGCCTGGTGACGCTGATCCAGCGCGTCGTCACCGTGCGCCGCGAGTCCGCCGAGGCGGACGCGGCCGACGCGGCCGGGCGGTGAGCGGCCCCGGCCCGGACGCGCGGCCGGGCGTGCGGGAACGGCTGAGCGACGGGCTGTACGGGCTGGGCTGGGCGGCGGTCAAGACGCTGCCCGAACCGGTGGCGCGGGCCCTGTTCCGTACCCTCGCCGACCAGGTGTGGCGGCGGCGCGGCAAGAGCGTGCTGCGGCTGGAGTCCAACCTCGCCAGGGTCGTGCCGGACGCCGACGCGGCGCGGCTGGCGGCCCTTTCGCGCGCGGGCATGCGCTCGTACATGCGCTACTGGATGGAGTCGTTCCGGCTGCCCACCTGGAGTCCGGAGCGGATCAAGGCGTCCATCGACGTGACGGACGCCCACCGGCTGACGGACGGCCTCGACTCCGGGCGCGGGGTGATCCTCGCCCTGCCGCACCTGGGCAACTGGGACCTGGCCGGGGCGTGGGTGACCACGGACCTGAAGGTGCCGTTCACCACGGTCGCCGAGCGGCTGAAGCCCGAGTCGCTGTACGACCGGTTCGTCGCCTACCGCGAGGGCCTGGGCATGGAGGTGCTGCCGCACACCGGCGGCGCCGCGTTCGGGACGCTGGCCCGGCGGCTGCGGTCGGGCGGCCTGGTCTGTCTGGTAGCCGACCGCGATCTGTCCTCGTCCGGGGTGGAGGTGTCGTTCTTCGGCGACACGGCCCGGATGCCGGCCGGCCCCGCGCTGCTCGCTCAGCAGACCGGCGCGCTGCTGCTGCCGGTGACGCTCTCGTACGACGACACGCCGGTGATGAAGGCCCGTATCCATCCGCCCGTCGAGGTGCCCGACGCGGGTGACCGGGCCGCGCGGACGTCCCGGATGACCCAGGCGCTGGCCGACGCGTTCGCCCTGGGCATCGCCGAGCACCCGGAGGACTGGCACATGCTGCAACGGCTGTGGATCGCCGACCTCGAACCCCGCGGAGACCGGAGCGGAGACACGACGTGAAGATCGGCATCGTCTGCCCGTACTCCTGGGACGTACCGGGCGGTGTGCAGTTCCACATCCGGGACCTGGCCGAACACCTCATCCGGCTCGGCCACGAGGTGTCCGTGCTGGCGCCCGCCGACGACGAGACGCCGCTGCCGCCGTACGTGGTCTCCGCCGGCCGGGCCGTGCCCGTGCGCTACAACGGTTCCGTGGCCCGGCTGAACTTCGGCTTCCTGTCGGCGGCGCGGGTGCGGCGCTGGCTGCACGAGGGCACGTTCGACGTCGTCCACATCCATGAGCCGACCTCGCCGTCGCTGGGCCTGCTGACCTGCTGGGCGGCCCAGGGGCCGATCGTCGCCACGTTCCACACGTCCAACCCGCGCTCCCGCGCGATGATCGCCGCGTACGCCATCCTGCAGGCCGCGCTGGAGAAGATCAGCGCGCGGATCGCGGTCAGCGAGTATGCCCGCCGGACCCTCGTCGAGCACCTCGGCGGGGACGCCGTCGTCATCCCGAACGGTGTGGACGTCGACTTCTTCGCGAGGGCCGAGCCCCGGCCCGAGTGGCAGGGCGGCACCATCGGCTTCATCGGGCGCATCGACGAGCCGCGCAAGGGGCTGCCCGTCCTGATGCGGGCCCTGCCCGCCATCCTGGCCGCCCGCCCGGAGACCAGACTGCTGGTGGCCGGCCGGGGCGACGAGGAGGAGGCCGTCGCCTCGCTGCCGAAGGAGATGCGCTCGCGCGTGGAGTTCCTGGGCATGGTGAGCGACGAGGACAAGGCGCGGCTGCTGCGCAGCGTCGACCTGTACGTGGCGCCCAACACCGGGGGCGAGAGCTTCGGCATCATCCTGGTCGAGGCCATGTCGGCGGGCGCGCCGGTCCTCGCCAGCGACCTGGACGCCTTCGCCCAGGTGCTGGACCAGGGCGCGGCGGGCGAACTGTTCGCCAACGAGGACGCCGACGCGCTGGCCGGGGCGGCGATCCGGCTGCTGGGCGACCCGGAGCGGCGCGCCGGACTGCGCGAGCGGGGCAGCGCCCATGTGCGGCGCTTCGACTGGTCGACGGTCGGGGCGGACATCCTCGCCGTGTACGAGACGGTGACGGACGGCGCCGCCTCGGTCGCGGCGGACGAGCGCACCGGACTGCGCGGCCGGTTCGGGCCCGCCCGGTAGCCTTTCGGCCCGTGACCGCAACCCTCATCTGGGCCGTCGTCGTCCTCGTCGCGATCGGCCTGTACCTCAGCTGGACCGCCGGCCGCCTCGACCGGCTGCACACCCGGATCGACGCGGCCCGCGCCGCCCTCGACGCGCAACTGCTGCGCCGGGCCTCGGTCACCCAGGAACTCGCCACCTCCGGGGTGCTCGACCCGGCCTCCTCGATCGTGCTGTACGAGGCCGCGCACGCCGCCCGGCAGTCGCCCCAGGAGCAGCGGGAGGTCGCCGAGAGCGAGTTGAGCGCCGCCCTGCGCGCGGTGTTCGGCGAGAGCGAGCAGGTGGAGGCGGTACGGGAGATCCCCGGCGGCCAGGAGGCGGCGTCCGAGCTGGCGGCCGCGGTGCGCCGGGTGCCGATGGCGCGCCGGTTCCACAACGACGCGGTCCGGGCGGCGCGGGCGCTGCGCCGCCACCGCACGGTGCGCTGGTTCCGGCTCGCCGGGCACGCCCCGTTCCCGCTGGCCTTCGAAATGGACGACGAGCCGCCGGTGGCCCTGGCGGACCGCCCCGGCAGCTGACAGAGGGGGCCCGGTCCGGCAGCCGACGGGCGGTGGCTCGGTCCGTGCGCACGGGGGCCGGGGCAAAACGAGCCACCGGCCACCCATTGGCCCTTGCTGTGGACTGGTCGTGGGGCGTTTGCTCGGGTGTGCGCCCTTGGGCGTCCCCGCATCCGCTTCCCCACAGTGAGGTCGATCCGTGTCCACACTCCCCAGCACCCCGCAGTCCGCCGACACCCCGGCCACCGGCACCGCGCGCGTCAAGCGCGGCATGGCCGAGCAGCTCAAGGGCGGCGTGATCATGGACGTCGTCAACGCCGAGCAGGCGAAGATCGCCGAGGACGCGGGCGCCGTGGCCGTCATGGCCCTGGAGCGGGTGCCGGCCGACATCCGCAAGGACGGCGGCGTGGCCCGGATGTCCGACCCGAACATGATCGAGGAGATCATCGAGGCGGTGTCCATCCCGGTGATGGCCAAGTCCCGCATCGGGCACTTCGTCGAGGCGCAGGTGCTCCAGTCCCTCGGCGTCGACTACATCGACGAGTCCGAGGTCCTCACCCCGGCCGACGAGGTCAACCACAGCGACAAGTTCGCCTTCACCACCCCGTTCGTCTGCGGTGCCACCAACCTGGGCGAGGCGCTGCGCCGGATCGCCGAGGGCGCGGCCATGATCCGCTCCAAGGGCGAGGCCGGCACCGGCAACGTCGTCGAGGCCGTCCGCCACCTGCGCCAGATCAAGAACGAGATCGCCCGGCTGCGCGGCTACGACAACAACGAGCTGTACGCCGCCGCCAAGGAGCTGCGCGCCCCCTACGAGCTGGTCAAGGAGGTCGCCGAGCTGGGCAAGCTGCCCGTCGTGCTGTTCTCCGCGGGCGGCGTCGCCACCCCGGCGGACGCGGCGCTGATGCGGCAGCTCGGGGCCGAGGGCGTCTTCGTCGGCTCCGGCATCTTCAAGTCCGGCGACCCGGCCAAGCGCGCCGCCGCCATCGTGAAGGCCACCACCTTCTTCGACGACCCGAAGATCATCGCGGACGCCTCCCGCAACCTGGGCGAGGCCATGGTCGGCATCAACTGCGACACGCTGCCCGAGGCCGAGCGCTACGCGAACCGCGGCTGGTAAGCAGCGATGAGCGAAACCCCTGTGATCGGCGTCCTGGCCCTCCAGGGCGACGTCCGGGAACACCTGATCGCCCTGGCCTCGGCGAATGCCCTGGCCAGGCCGGTCCGGCGTCCCGAGGAACTGGCGGAGGTCGACGGCCTGGTCCTGCCCGGCGGCGAGTCCACCACCATGTCCAAGCTGGCCGCCCTGTTCGGCCTGCTGGAGCCCCTGCGCGAGCGGATCGCGGCCGGCATGCCCGTCTACGGCACCTGCGCCGGGATGATTTTGCTCGCCGACAAGATCCTCGACCCCCGCGCGGGCCAGGAGACGCTCGGCGGCATCGACATGATCGTGCGCCGTAACGCTTTCGGGCGGCAGAACGAGTCCTTCGAGGCGGCCGTCGAGGTCGCCGGGATCGACGGCGGACCGGTGGAGGGCGTCTTCATCCGGGCCCCCTGGGTCGAGTCCGTGGGCGCCCGCGCGAAGGTCGTCGCCGAGCACGGCGGACACATCGTGGCCGTACGGCAGGACAACGCGCTCGCCACGTCCTTCCACCCGGAACTGACCGGCGATCACCGGCTCCACGCGTACTTCACCGAGATGGTGCGCGCGGCCGGGTGACTCGATCCCGGTAGGATCTCTCGGGTTCGTACGGAATTTGGTGACGCGAAGGAGAAGGCAGATGTCCGGCCACTCTAAATGGGCTACGACGAAGCACAAGAAGGCCGTGATTGACGCCAAGCGCGGCAAGCTCTTCGCGAAGCTGATCAAGAACATCGAGGTCGCGGCCCGCACCGGTGGTGTGGACCCCGAGGGCAACCCGACCCTCGTGGACGCGATCCAGAAGGCGAAGAAGAGTTCGGTCCCGAACAAGAACATCGACTCCGCGGTCAAGCGCGGTGGCGGTCTCGAGGCCGGTGGCGTCGACTACCAGACGATCATGTACGAGGGTTACGGACCCAACGGTGTCGCGGTGCTCATCGAGTGCCTCACCGACAACCGCAACCGTGCCGCGTCCGACGTACGCGTCGCCATGACGCGCAACGGCGGCTCGATGGCCGACCCCGGCTCCGTCTCGTACCTCTTCAACCGCAAGGGCGTCGTCATCGTCCCCAAGGGCGAGCTGACGGAGGACGACGTGCTCGGTGCCGTCCTCGAAGCGGGCGCCGAGGAGGTCAACGACCTGGGCGACACCTACGAGGTCGTCAGCGAGGCCACCGACCTGGTCGCGGTCCGTACCGCGCTCCAGCAGGAGGGCATCGACTACGACTCGGCCGAGGCCAACTTCCTGCCCACCATGCAGGTCGACCTCGACGAGGAGGGCGCCCGCAAGATCTTCAAGCTGATCGACGCGCTGGAGGACAGCGACGACGTGCAGAACGTCTTCGCCAACTTCGACGTCAGCGACGAGGTCATGGCCAAGGTGGACGCCTGAGCCACGCCTGTCGCGAGCGGGCCGGCGGGGGACACACCCCGTCGGCCCGTCGCGTTGTCGGTGGTGACCGATAGCCTGCTGGAACAGTTGACCGATCGGCAGGGAGGGGCGGACCGTGCGGGTGCTCGGCGTGGACCCGGGTCTGACCAGGTGCGGCGTCGGCGTCGTCGAAGGCGTCGCCGGACGGCCCCTGACCATGCGCGGCGTGGGCGTCGTCCGCACCCCGGCCGACGCGGAGCTGGGCGACCGTCTGGTGGCCGTCGAACGCGGCATCGAGGAGTGGCTCGACGAACACCGCCCCGACTGCGTCGCCGTCGAGCGCGTCTTCGCCCAGCACAACGTCCGTACGGTGATGGGCACCGCCCAGGCCAGTGCCATCGCCATGCTCTGCGCGGCCCGGCGCGGCCTCCCCGTCGCCCTGCACACCCCCAGCGAGGTCAAGGCCGCCGTCTCCGGCAGCGGACGCGCCGACAAGGCCCAGGTCGGAGCCATGGTCACCCGGCTCCTGCGGCTGGACGCCCCGCCGAAACCGGCCGACGCCGCCGACGCCCTGGCGCTCGCCATCTGCCACATCTGGCGCGCCCCCGCCCTCAACCGCCTCCAGCAGGCGCACGCGGCGGCCGCCCGCACCTCGCGCACCACCGCCGTTCCCGTCCGGAAGGTCCCCCGATGATCGCCTTCGTCAGCGGCCCCGTCGCCGCGCTCGCCCCGACCACGGCCGTCATCGAGGTCGGCGGCATCGGCATGGCCGTCCAGTGCGCGCCCAACACCCTGGCCGACCTGCGCGTCGGCCAACAGGCCAGACTCGCCACCTCCCTCGTCGTCCGCGAGGACTCGCTGACGCTCTACGGCTTCGCCGACGACGACGAACGACAGGTCTTCGAACTCCTGCAGACCGCCAGCGGCGTCGGCCCCCGCCTCGCCCAGGCCATGCTCGCCACCCACACACCCGACGCCCTGCGCCTCGCCGTCGCCACCGGCGACGAGAAGGCCCTCACCGCGGTCTCCGGCATCGGCAAGAAGGGTGCCCAGAAACTCCTGCTCGAACTGAAGGACCGGCTCGGCGAACCCGTCGGCGGCCACGCCCCCGGCCAGGGCATCGGCGCCGCCGTCTCCGCCTCCTGGCGCGACCAGCTCCAGGCCGCGCTCATCGGCCTCGGCTACGCCACCCGCGAGGCGGACGAAGCCGTCGCCGCCGTCGCCCCGCAGGCCGAGGAAGCCCTGGCCGCAGGCGGCCCGGCCCCCGTGCCGCAGCTCCTGCGCGCCGCCCTGCAGACCCTCAACCGGGCACGCTGAAGCGCGCGGGCCCCTGCTACGCCCCGCCGGCCACCCCGGCCGGGACACCGATACATCCGAGGCGGACAGACGAGATGAACTGGGACGACACCGACGCCGGCATGGACGAACGCTTCGACGAACGGCCGGCCGACGAGCGGCTGGTCGACGCCGGAGCCGACGGCGACGACACCGCGGTCGAGGCGGCGCTGCGCCCCAAGGACCTCGACGAGTTCGTCGGCCAGGAGAAGGTGCGCGAACAGCTCGACCTCGTCCTCAAGGCCGCCCGCGCCCGCGGCGCCACCGCCGACCACGTGCTGCTCTCCGGCGCCCCCGGCCTCGGCAAGACCACCCTCTCCATGATCATCGCGGCCGAGATGAACGCCCCGATCCGCATCACCTCCGGCCCCGCCATCCAGCACGCCGGAGACCTCGCGGCGATCCTCTCCTCGCTCCAGGAGGGCGAGGTCCTCTTCCTGGACGAGATCCACCGCATGTCCCGGCCCGCCGAGGAGATGCTGTACATGGCCATGGAGGACTTCCGGGTCGACGTCATCGTCGGCAAGGGCCCCGGCGCCACCGCGATCCCGTTGGAGCTGCCCCCCTTCACCCTGGTCGGAGCCACCACCCGGGCCGGGCTGCTGCCGCCCCCGCTGCGCGACCGCTTCGGCTTCACCGGCCACATGGAGTTCTACACCCCCGCCGAGCTGGAACGCGTGATCCACCGCTCCGCCCGCCTGCTCGACGTCGAGACGGACGCCGCCGGCGCCGCCGAGATCGCCGGCCGCTCCCGCGGCACGCCCCGCATCGCCAACCGGCTGCTGCGCCGCGTACGGGACTACGCCCAGGTCAAGGCCGACGGCCGGATCGACCGGGAGACCGCGGCGGCGGCCCTCGGGGTGTACGAGGTCGACGCCCGCGGCCTGGACCGGCTGGACCGGGCGGTGCTGGGCGCCCTGCTCAAGCTGTTCGGCGGCGGTCCGGTCGGCCTGTCCACCCTGGCGGTCGCCGTCGGGGAGGAGCGGGAGACCGTCGAGGAGGTCGCCGAGCCCTTCCTCGTCCGCGAAGGGCTGCTGGCCAGGACCCCGCGCGGACGGGTCGCCACCCCCGCTGCCTGGGCCCACCTGGGAATGGTCCAGCCACAGAACGGCGTAACGGGACAACAGGGCCTGTTCGGGGCGTGATGCGTCACAGGTTGACCGGGAGCGGAACCACGGTGCCATGCTGGGCGTTGTTCCATCGATACGGACTCGCTTAGACTCCGCCGATGCCGCCCCTTGGGGGCGGTGTGCCCACCCCCGAAGAACAGGCCGCTCTCCATCGCGGTCGTGCGAAGGAAACTCGTCCCGTGAATCCCCTGACTCTCCTCCCCCTCATCGTGCTCATCGGGGCCATGTTCCTGATGACGCGGTCCGCCAAGAAGAAGCAGGCGGCGGCTGCGGCGATGCGCGACGAAATGCAGCCCGGTACCGGCGTCCGCACGATCGGGGGGATGTACGCCACCGTCAAGGAGCTGCACGCCGACACGGTCCTCCTCGAGGTTGCTCCCGGCGTCCACGCCGTTTACGCCAAGAACGCCATCGGCGCCGTTCTCGACGACGCGGAGTACAACCGCATCGTCCACGGCGACGAGCCCGAGCTCGACGTCGACGGCGCGATCGTGCCGGACGACGCCTCCTCGCTCACCGGTCCCGACACCGACGACGCCAAGACCGACCTGGTCAAGAAGACCGACTCGGACGAGGGCGACGAGGCCGGGGCCGAGGCCGACGACAAGGCCGAGGGCAAGGGCGACGGCGAGACCGGCTCGAAGTAGCGCACCGACACGGGGCGGCCGGGTGCCGATGGCATCCGGCCACCCCCGGTCCGTGCGCTTTTTCGAGGGGGCGGGCCCCCACTAAACTTCGTGGCCGCTCGGGCGCGTACCCGGCGCGGGGCGGTTGGACAGGGAGAAACGACAAGGTGGCAGCACCGAAGAAAGGCCGAGGCGCGGCCGGTGGACAGGGGAAGCCAGGGCGATCCCTGGCGCTGATCCTGATCGCCATGGTCGCGCTGACGGGCGGGATGTTCCTGGCCCACCAGCCGACGCCGAGACTCGGCATCGACCTGGCGGGCGGCACGTCCATCACGCTGGAGGCCAAGGCCGAGCCGGGCCAGGAATCGGCGATCAACAAGACCAACATGGACACCGCGGTCGAGATCATGAACCGCCGTGTCAACGGTCTTGGGGTCAGTGAGGCCGAGGTCCAGACCCAGGGCAGCAAGAACATCATCGTCAACATCCCCAAGGGCACGAACTCCGCCCAGGCCCGGAAGCAGGTCGGCACCACGGCCAAGCTCTACTTCCGGCCCGTGCTGACGATCGCCCAGGGAACGCCCACCCCGGCACCCAGCGCCTCACCCTCGGGCAAGGCCAGCGCGCCACCATCACCCAAGGCATCAGCATCGGAAGAGGCCTCGGACGGCGAGGAGGGTGAGCATGCCGGCTCCTCGACCGAGCCGTCCGCCTCCGCCACCGCCCAGGGCCGCGCCGTCACCGGCGCCCTGAAGGCCGACGCCTCCCCGACCCCGAAGGCCAGCCAGTCCGCGTCCGCCGAGGACGAGGCCGCCGCCGCGAAGCTGCAGAAGCAGTTCGAGGCGCTGGACTGCTCCACCAAGGAATCGCGCTCCAAGGCCGCCCGAGGCGGCAAGGCCGAGGACACGGTCGTCGCCTGCAGCTCCGAGGGCGACATCAAGTACGTGCTCGGCCCGGCCGAGGTCTCCGGCACCGAGGTCGACAGCGCCCGTGCCAACTTCGACCAGCAGCGCGGCATGTGGATCGTGCAGATGGAGTTCTCCGACAAGGGCTCCAAGCAGTTCCAGACGATCACCAAGAAGCTCTCCGCCCAGCAGGAGCCCCAGAACCAGTTCGCCATCGCCCTCGACGGCGAGGTCGTCTCGGCCCCCCGCGTCAACGAGACGCTGAGCGGCAGCGCCGAGATCTCCGGCAGCTTCAACCAGGAATCCGCCGAGGAACTGGCCAACGTCCTCTCCTACGGCGCCCTCCCGCTCTCCTTCAAGGAGCAGAGCGTCACCACCGTCACCGCCGCACTCGGCGGCGAGCAGCTGAGGGCCGGGCTCATCGCCGGTGCCATCGGCCTCGCGCTCGTGGTGATCTACCTGGTGGCCTACTACCGAGGACTCGCGTTCATCGCCCTCCTCAGCCTCCTGGTCTCCGGCATCCTCAGCTACACGATCATGTCGCTCCTCGGCCCCGGCATCGGCTTCGCGCTGAACCTGCCCGCCGTCTGTGGAGCCATCGTGGCGATCGGTATCACCGCGGACTCCTTCATCGTGTACTTCGAACGCGTGAGAGACGAGATCCGCGAAGGCCGCACGCTGAGGCCGGCCGTCGAGCGGGGCTGGCCGCGCGCCCGCCGCACCATCCTGGTCTCCGACTTCGTGTCGTTCCTCGCCGCCGCCGTGCTCTTCGTCGTCACCGTCGGCAAGGTCCAGGGCTTCGCGTTCACGCTGGGGCTCACCACGCTGCTCGACATCGTCGTGGTCTTCCTCTTCACCAAGCCGCTGCTGACGCTGATGGCCCGGAAGAAGTTCTTCGCCAGCGGCCACCCGTGGTCCGGTCTGGACCCGAAGCGCCTCGGGGCCAAGCCGCCGCTGCGCCGCTCCCGCCGCGTCAACGCCCCCACCGAACCGAAGGAGGCGTGAGATGTCGCGACTCGGGAATCTCGGCGCCCGCCTCTATCGAGGCGAGGTCGGCTACGACTTCATCGGCAAGCGCAAGATCTGGTACGGCGTCTCCGTCCTGATCACCATCACGGCCGTCCTCGGCCTCGTGGTCAGCGGCCTGAACATGGGCATCGAGTTCAAGGGCGGTGCCGTCTTCACCACCCCGAAGACGAGCGTCTCCGTCGCCGAGGCGGAGGACCTGGCCACGGAGGCCTCCGGCCACCAGGCCATCGTCCAGAAGCTGGGCAACGGCGGTCTGCGCGTCCAGATCACCGAGGTCGACACCCAGAAGTCCGACGAGATCCAGGACAAGCTCGCCGCCGACCTCGGCGTCCCGCGCGCGAAGATCGCCGCGGACCTCGTCGGCCCCAGCTGGGGCGAGCAGATCGCCAACAAGGCGTGGACCGGCCTCGGCATCTTCATGCTGCTGGTCGTCATCTACCTGGCGATCGCCTTCGAGTGGCGGATGGCCGTCGCGGCCCTCGTCGCGCTGATCCACGACATCACCATCACGGTCGGTGTCTACGCCCTGGTCGGCTTCGAGGTCACGCCGGGCACCGTGATCGGTCTGCTCACCATCCTCGGTTACTCCCTCTACGACACGGTCGTCGTCTTCGACAGCCTCAAGGAGGGCACGCACGGGATCACCCGGCAGACCCGGTACACGTACAGCGACGTCGCCAACCTCTCGATCAACAGCACGCTGGTCCGCTCGATCAACACCACGGTCGTCGCCCTGCTGCCGGTCGCCGGCCTGCTGTTCATCGGTGGCGGTGTGCTCGGCGCCGGCATGCTGAACGACATCTCACTGGCCCTCTTCGTCGGCCTCGCGGCCGGTGCGTACTCCTCGATCTTCATCGCGACCCCGCTGGTCGCGGACCTCAAGGAGCGCGAGCCGCAGATGAAGGCCCTCAAGAAGCGGGTCCTCGCCAAGCGCGCGGCAGCCGCCGCCAAGGGCGAGGCCAACGAGACGGAGGAGCCCGGCGAGGACGGGACCCTCGACGACGAGGCCGCACCCGCCGGTGCGGTCGTCGGCCAACGCCGTCAGCCCCGCCGGGGCCACGGCCGGACTCCGGGGAAGCGCTGATGACCAGCACCACCGAGACCACCAGGGACCTCCTGCTCAGCCGCATCCGTGACGTGGCGGACTACCCCAAGCCGGGCGTGATGTTCAAGGACATCACCCCGCTGCTCGCGGACCCGGTCGCGTTCACGGCGCTGACCGACACCCTCGCGGAGCTGTGCCTGCGGCACGGCGCCACGAAGATCGTCGGCCTGGAGGCCCGCGGCTTCATCCTGGCCGCGCCCGTCGCGGTCCGGGCAGGGCTCGGCTTCGTACCGGTCCGCAAGGCCGGGAAGCTGCCGGGTGCCACGCTCAGCCAGGCGTACGAGCTGGAGTACGGCACCGCCGAGATCGAGATCCACGCGGAGGACCTGTCCGCCGACGACCGGATCATGGTCATCGACGACGTCCTGGCCACCGGAGGCACCGCCGAAGCCTCCCTGGAGCTCATCCGCCGGGCCGGCGCCCAGGTCGCCGGGGTCGCCGTCCTGATGGAGCTGGGCTTCCTGGACGGCCGCGCCCGCCTCGCCGACCGCCTGGGCGGGGCCCCGCTGGAGGCCCTGATCACCGTCTGACAAGCGGCGGGACCACACCCGACGGGCACCCGGGAACAACCGGGTGCCCGTCGGCGTTCCACGAGCTCTCCCCGTCCCCGGGGGAGGACCGGCCACCGGGTCGTTACGATGGCCTTTCCGGGTGTCCGGATCGCACGAGGAGCGCTCTTGCCAGACGAGGCCCAGCCAGCCGCCGCCCCGCAGCCCGACAAGCCCGCGGCGGCCCCCGTCACGCCCGCGAAGCAGCAGCCCGCGGAGAAGCCGAAGCCCCCGGCGCCCCAGCCCGGCACGGGCCCGGCGCCCGCCGAGGCCAACGGACCCGCGCCCGCTTCCCCCGCCCAGCCGGCCGCACCCGCGCCGACCGCGCCCAAGCCACCCGCCAAGCCCACCGGGTCCGCCGCAGGCCAGGCGTCCCGCTCCGGCGGCTCGTCCAACCGCGTCCGGGCCCGGCTCGCCCGCCTCGGCGTGCAGCGCTCCAGCCCGTACAACCCGGTCCTCGAACCGCTGCTGCGCATCGTCCGCGGCAACGATGCCAAGACCGAGACGGCCACGCTGCGCCAGATCGAACGCGCCTACCAGGTCGCCGAGCGCTGGCACCGCGGCCAGAAGCGCAAGAGCGGCGACCCGTACATCACGCACCCGCTCGCCGTCACCACGATCCTCGCCGAGCTGGGCATGGACCCGGCGACCCTGATGGCCGGGCTGCTGCACGACACCGTCGAGGACACCGAGTACGGCCTGGACACCCTGCGCCGCGACTTCGGCGACCAGGTCGCCCTGCTCGTGGACGGCGTCACCAAGCTCGACAAGGTCAAGTTCGGCGAGGCCGCCCAGGCCGAGACCGTGCGCAAGATGGTCGTCGCCATGGCCAAGGACCCGCGCGTCCTGGTCATCAAGCTCGCCGACCGGCTGCACAACATGCGCACCATGCGCTACCTCAAGCGCGAGAAGCAGGAGAAGAAGGCCCGCGAGACGCTGGAGATCTACGCTCCGCTCGCCCACCGCCTGGGCATGAACACCATCAAATGGGAGCTGGAGGACCTCGCCTTCGCGATCCTCTACCCCAAGATGTACGACGAGATCGTGCGGCTGGTGGCCGAACGCGCCCCCAAGCGCGACGAATACCTCGCCGTCGTCACCGACGAGGTCCAGGCCGACCTGCGCGCCGCCCGCATCAAGGCCACCGTCACCGGACGGCCGAAGCACTACTACAGCGTGTACCAGAAGATGATCGTGCGGGGCCGCGACTTCGCCGAGATCTACGACCTGGTGGGCATCCGGGTCCTGGTCGACACCGTCCGCGACTGCTACGCCGCGCTCGGCACCGTCCACGCGCGGTGGAACCCGGTCCCCGGCCGGTTCAAGGACTACATCGCGATGCCCAAGTTCAACATGTACCAGTCGCTGCACACCACGGTGATCGGCCCCAGCGGCAAGCCCGTCGAACTGCAGATCCGCACCTTCGACATGCACCGCCGCGCCGAGTACGGCATCGCCGCGCACTGGAAGTACAAGCAGGAGGCCGTCGCGGGCGCCTCCAAGGTACGCACCGACGTCCCCAAGAACACCGGGCGCGGCCAGGACACCGTCAACGACATGGCGTGGCTGCGCCAGCTCCTGGACTGGCAGAAGGAGACCGAGGACCCCAGCGAGTTCCTGGAGTCGCTGCGCTTCGACCTCTCGCGCAACGAGGTCTTCGTCTTCACGCCCAAGGGCGACGTCATAGCGCTTCCGGCCGGGGCCACCCCGGTCGACTTCGCGTACGCCGTCCACACGGAGGTCGGCCACCGGACGATAGGAGCACGCGTCAACGGCCGCCTGGTGCCGCTGGAGTCCACGCTGGACAACGGCGACCTGGTGGAGGTCTTCACATCGAAGGCGGCCGGTGCCGGGCCCTCCCGCGACTGGCTGGGCTTCGTCAAGTCGCCGCGCGCCCGCAACAAGATCCGCGCCTGGTTCTCCAAGGAGCGCCGGGACGAGGCGATCGAGCAGGGCAAGGACGCCATCGCGCGGGCCATGCGCAAGCAGAACCTGCCGATCCAGCGCATCCTGACCGGCGACTCGCTGGTGACCCTGGCGCACGAGATGCGCTACCCCGACATCTCCTCGCTGTACGCCGCGATCGGCGAGGGCCATGTCGCCGCCGCCGGCGTGGTGCAGAAGCTGGTCCAGGCCCTCGGCGGCGAGGACGCGGCCAACGAGGACCTGGAGGAGAGCACCCCACCCTCGCGCAGCCGCAACAAGCGCCGCTCCAACGCCGACCCGGGCGTCGTCGTCAAGGGCGTCGAGGACGTGTGGGTCAAGCTCGCCCGCTGCTGCACCCCGGTGCCGGGCGACCCCATCATCGGCTTCGTCACCCGCGGCAGCGGTGTCTCCGTGCACCGCGCCGACTGCGTCAACGTCGACTCGCTCTCGCAGCAGCCGGAACGGATTCTGGAGGTCGAGTGGGCGCCCACCCAGTCCTCCGTCTTCCTGGTGGCCATCCAGGTCGAGGCCCTGGACCGCTCCCGGCTGCTGTCGGACGTCACCCGGGTCCTGTCCGACCAGCACGTCAACATCCTGTCCGCCGCCGTGCAGACCTCACGCGACCGGGTGGCCACCTCGCGCTTCACCTTCGAGATGGGCGACCCCAAGCACCTCGGTCACGTCCTGAAGGCCGTACGGGGCGTGGAGGGCGTGTACGACGTCTACCGGGTGACCTCGGCACGCCGCCCGTAGCCCCGCGTACGAGGAGAGGGCCCCTTCCCACACGAGCGTGGGAAGGGGCCCTCTCCTTGCGGGGGCGGCCGGGATCAGCCGCCGAACTCCTCCAGGCCCTTGAGCGCCTGGTCCAGCAGCGCCTGCCGGCCCTCCAGCTCACGGGCCAGCTTGTCGGCACGGGCGTTGTTGCCCGAGGCACGGGCCGTGTCGATCTGACCGCGCAGCTTGTCCACGGCGGCCTGGAGCTGGCCGGTCAGCCCGGCGGCACGGGCGCGCGCCTCCGGGTTGGTCCGGCGCCACTCGGCCTCCTCGGCCTCCTGGAGCGCCCGCTCCACCGCCTGCATCCGCCCCTCGACCTTCGGACGGGCGTCACGCGGTACGTGGCCGATGGCCTCCCAGCGCTCGTTGAGGCCCCGGAACGTGGCCCTGGCCGCCTTCAGGTCCGTCACCGGCACCAGCTTCTCGGCCTCGGCGGCGAGCTCCTCCTTGAGCTTGAGGTTCTCGCCCTGCTCCGCGTCCCGCTCCGCGAAGACCTCGCCGCGGGCCGCGAAGAAGACGTCCTGGGCACCGCGGAAACGGTTCCACAGGTCGTCCTCGGCCTCGCGCTGGGCGCGGCCGGCGGCCTTCCACTGCGTCATCAGGTCGCGGTAGCGGGCGGCCGTCGTCCCCCAGTCCGTGGACCCGGAGAGCGCCTCGGCCTCGGCGACCAGCCGCTCCTTGACCTTGCGGGCCTCCTCGCGCTGGGCGTCCAGCGAGGCGAAGTGGGCCTTGCGGCGCTTGGAGAACGCCGAGCGGGCGTGCGAGAAGCGGTGCCACAGCTCGTCGTCGGACTTGCGGTCGAGCCTGGGCAGGCCCTTCCACGTGTCCACCAGGGCGCGCAGCCGCTCGCCCGCCGAACGCCACTGCTCGCTGGCCGCCAGCTCCTCGGCCTCGGCGACCAGCGCCTCCTTGGCGCCCCGCGCCTCGTCGGCCTGCTTGGCCTTCTGCGCCCTGCGCTCCTCGCGCCGGGACTCGACCGTCGCGACGAGCGCGTCCAGCCGCTTGCGCAGCGCGTCCAGGTCGCCGACGGCGTGGTGCTCGTCGACCTGGGTGCGCAGGTGCTCGATGGCGGTCGTCGCGTCCTTCGCGGACAGATCGGTGTTCTTCACCCGCCGTTCGAGGAGGCCGATCTCGACCACAATGCCCTCGTACTTGCGCTCGAAGTAGGCCAGTGCCTCCTCCGGTGAACCGGCCTGCCACGATCCGACGACCTGCTCGCCCTCGGCTGTACGCACGTACACGGTGCCCGTCTCGTCGACACGGCCCCACGGGTCGCTGCTCACAGCGCCTCCTCCACCTGATGCCCGCGAGGGGATCACCCCCCTGGCATCGTCCACAGTTTCCTGGGGCGGGCAGCGCCCGCCCTGCACGACGTCAATCTAGGCGACGGGCCGCCCGGCTGTCCGCACTCAGCGCGGCCGGATTTATTAGGCCGCGACGGCGGCCCGCCGCGGAAATCACACCTTGTCGACGGTCAGCTTCGAAATGTTCACGGCCTTCTTCGGCGCACCGTCCGGGGCACCGCCCTCCGCACCGGCCTTGCCGACGGCCTCGACGATCTTCAGCGACTTCTCGTCCATCGTGCCGAACGGCGTGTACGTGGGCGGCAGCTTGCTGTCCTTGTAGACGAGGAAGAACTGGCTGCCGCCGGTGTGCGGCTGGCCGGTGTTGGCCATCGCCACCGTGCCCGCCGGGTACGTGACCCTGCCGTCGTCGGCCGCCTTGCCCAGCGCGGTCAGGTTCTCGTCGGGGATCGTGTAGCCCGGACCGCCGGTGCCGTCGCCCTTGGGGTCGCCGCACTGCAGCACGAAGATGTTCTCGGTGGTCAGCCGGTGGCACTTCGTCCCGTCGAAGAACTTCTTGTCGGCCAGCGCCTTGAAGGAGTTCGTCGTGTGCGGGGTCTTCGACGCGTCCATGGTGAACGCGATGTCGCCCTGGCTCGTGCTGAGCGACATCGTGTACTCGGCCTTCTTGTCGATCTTCATGGCCGGCTCCGGCTTCGCCTCCTCGGTGGGGGAGGGCGAGGCCTCGGCGGACGGGCTCTGGCTCGCCGCCGCGTCCGTCTTGTCCTTGTCGTCGTCCCCGCGGGTGGCGAAGTACGTCGCGCCGCCGATGACCGCCACCACGGCCACCGCCGAGGTGATCGAGAGGATCAGCCGCCGTGACCTGCGGCGGGCCTCCTCCCGGCGCTGCTGCTGCCGCTCGTACTTCTCCCTGGCGAGCTGCCGCCGCCGCTGATCGCTGCTGACCACCGGGTGTTCTCCTTGTACGTCGTGTGATCGGGCCTGGGTTGCCCCGTACGGTATATGGGTTAGCTGTGGAATGAGGAGCGCCGGTAGGCTCTGAACTGCTGTGACCCAGGTCGCCGCCGCTCCCGTTGGACGACCATTAAGGACGATCGTGCTGATTGCCGGGTTCCCCGCCGGGGCCTGGGGGACCAACTGTTACCTGGTCGCCCCCGCCGCGGGCGAGGAGTGCGTGATCATCGACCCCGGCCACCGGGCCGCCGAGGGCGTCGAGGAGGCGCTGAGAAAGCATCGGCTCAAGCCCGTCGCCGTCGTCCTCACCCACGGCCACATCGACCACGTCGCCTCGGTCGTCCCGGTGTGCGGCGCGCACGACGTCCCCGCCTGGATCCACCCCCGGGACCGCTACATGATGAGCGACCCGGAGAAGGCCCTCGGCCGCTCCATCGGGATGCCGCTCATGGGCGAGCTGACGGTCGGGGAGCCCGACGACGTCCGGGAGCTGACCGACGGGGCCCGGCTGGCGCTCGCGGGCATGGAGTTCGGCGTCTCCCACGCGCCCGGCCATACCAAGGGGTCGGTGACGTTCAGGATGCCCGAGACCCCGGAGGTCCCCCAGGTCCTCTTCTCGGGCGACCTGCTCTTCGCCGGCTCCGTCGGACGCACCGACCTGCCCGGCGGCGACCACGCCGAGCTCCTCGAGTCGCTGGCCCGCGTGTGCCTGCCGCTCGACGACTCGACGGTGGTGCTGTCCGGCCACGGCCCCCAGACGACCATCGGCCGCGAGCGCGCCACCAACCCGTACCTGACCGGTATGAGCGGTGCGGACGCGCCCCGGCGAGGAATGTGACGAGAGCGGAATCGTGAGCACCTTCAAGGCCCCCAAGGGCACCTACGACCTGACCCCGCCGGACTCCGCGAAGTACCTCGCGGTGCGGGAGGCGATCGCCGCCCCGCTGAAGAACTCCGGCTACGGCTACATCGAGACACCCGGCTTCGAGGACGTGGCCCTCTTCTCCCGAGGCGTCGGCGAGTCCACCGACATCGTCACCAAGGAGATGTACACCCTCACCACGAAGGGCGGCTCCCAGCTCGCCCTGCGCCCCGAGGGCACCGCGTCCGTGCTGCGCGCCGCGCTGGAGGCCAACCTCCACAAGCTCGGCAACCTGCCGGTCAAGCTCTGGTACTCCGGCTCGTACTACCGCTACGAGCGCCCGCAGAAGGGCCGCTACCGCCACTTCTCGCAGGTCGGGGCCGAGGCCATCGGCGCCGAGGACCCGGCGCTCGACGCCGAGCTGATCATCCTGGCCGACCAGGCGTACCGCGCGCTGGGCCTGCGCGAGTTCCGCATCCTGCTGAACTCGCTGGGCGACAAGGAGTGCCGCCCCGTCTACCGCGACGCGCTCCAGGGCTTCCTGCGCGAACTCGACCTGGACGAGGAGACCCGCCGGCGCATCGAGATCAACCCGCTGCGCGTCCTCGACGACAAGCGCCCCGAGGTGCGCGCGCAGCTGGCCGGCGCACCCGCGCTGCGCGACTTCCTGTGCGACGCCTGCAAGGCGTACCACGAGGAGGTCCGCGACCTGCTCAACGAGGCGGGGGTCGTGTACGAGGACGACGAGAAGCTCGTCCGCGGCCTCGACTACTACACGCGCACCACGTTCGAGTTCGTCCACGACGGCCTCGGCTCCCAGTCGGCGGTGGGCGGCGGCGGCCGCTACGACGGGCTCTCCGAGATGATCGGCGGCCCGGCGCTCCCGTCGGTCGGCTGGGCGCTCGGCGTGGACCGCACGGTCCTCGCCCTGGAGGCCGAGGGCATCGAGCTGGAACTGCCCGCCACCACCAGCGTCTTCGCCGTCCCGCTCGGCGAGGAGGCGCGCCGGGTCCTGTTCGGCGTCGTCAACCAGCTGCGCCGGGAGGGCGTCGCCGCGGACTTCGCGTACGGCGGGCGGGGGCTCAAGGGCGCGATGAAGAGCGCCAACCGCTCCGGCGCCCGGTTCACGATCGTGGCCGGCGAGCGCGACCTGGCCGAGGGCCACGTCCAGCTCAAGGACATGGAGTCCGGCGAGCAGACCCCCGTCCCGGTGTCCGACGTCGTGGCGGCGGTCCGCGCGCGACTCGGCTGAGACAGGGTTCCGGGGGCGGGCGACCGCTCCGCCCCCGGAACCCCCGCGTCAACGCGGTGAGTGCGGATTCATCCCGCACGGTGATTCCGTCCCCGCGCACGGTGACGCTCGCGGAGCGCCCGCCGGGAAGACGATCTCCCTCGTCAAGGCCGCGCGACCGGCCTCCCGTTCCCGCAGCCGCCCGCGGAAGTGCGCACACCTTTATCCGCATCGAACGGAAGAGCGGTCGGGCCGTACGGCACAATGACCCTGCCCCAGCAGGCTACTCAGTGACGGAAACGGCGATATGACGACTGCAGCGGTTGACCATCCCTCCTCCGACCAGGACGAGAGCGGCGGGACGCGCACCTTCGGCGGCAGCCGTGCGCTGGCCGTCCTGCTGGTGATCACGGGTGCCGCCGGAACGCTCGCCGCCTGGGTCATCACGCTCGACAAGCTCAAGATGATGGAGGACCCCTCCTTCATCCCCGGCTGCAGCCTCAACCCCGTGGTGGCCTGCGGCAACATCATGAAGAGCGAGCAGGCGTCCGCCTTCGGCTTCCCCAACCCCTGGCTGGGCATGGTCACCTACCCGGTGATCATCGGCATCGGCCTGGCCCTGCTCGCCGGCGCCCGCTTCCGCGGCTGGTACTGGCTCGGGATCAACGCGGGCACGCTGTTCGGCGTCGGCTTCTGCACCTGGCTCCAGTACCAGTCGCTGTACAACATCAACTCGCTGTGCCTGTGGTGCTGCCTGGCCTGGGTCGCCACCATCTTCATGTTCTGCTACGTCACCACGCACAACATCCGCGAGGGGATCATCCCCGCGCCCGCCTGGCTGCGCAACGGCCTCAGCGAGTTCCACTGGGTGCTCCCGGTGCTGTGGATCGGCATCATCGGCATGCTGATCCTGACCCGCTGGTGGGACTTCTGGACCAGCTGACCGGCGCGCCGCGTCCGACCGGCGCCCGCCACCGCACTGACAGTGCCCCCGGACCACCGGTCCGGGGGCACTGTCAGTGCGGTGGCTTAGGCTTCACGACGTGGAGCCCGACCTCTTTACCGCAGCCGCCGAAGACCGCCAGGAGAAGGACCCGTCCAGCAGCCCCCTCGCTGTCCGGATGCGTCCGCGCACGCTCGACGAGGTCGTGGGCCAGCAGCACCTGCTCAAGCCGGGCTCGCCGCTGCGCCGCCTGGTGGGCGAGGGCAGCGGGGGACCGGCCGGCCCCTCGTCGGTGATCCTCTGGGGCCCGCCCGGCATCGGCAAGACCACCCTCGCGTACGTGGTCAGCAAGGCGACGAACAAGCGGTTCGTCGAGCTCTCCGCGATCACCGCGGGCGTCAAGGAGGTCCGCGCCGTGATCGACGGCGCCCGCCGCGCCGCCGGCGGCTACGGCAAGGAGACCGTCCTCTTCCTGGACGAGATCCACCGCTTCTCCAAGGCCCAGCAGGACTCCCTGCTGCCCGCCGTGGAGAACCGCTGGGTCACCCTGATCGCCGCCACCACCGAGAACCCGTACTTCTCCGTCATCTCCCCGCTGCTCTCGCGCTCGCTGCTGCTCACGCTGGAGCCCCTGACCGACGACGACCTGCGCGGCCTGCTGCGCCGCGCCCTCACCGACGAGCGCGGTCTCGGCGGCGCGGTGACGCTCCCCGAGGACGCGGAGGAACACCTGCTGCGCATTGCCGGGGGCGACGCGCGCCGGGCGCTGACCGCCCTGGAGGCCGCCGCCGGAGCGGCGCTCGCCAAGCAGGAGGAGGCGATCACGCTCCTCACCCTGGAGGAGACCGTCGACCGCGCCGCCGTGAAGTACGACCGGGACGGCGACCAGCACTACGACGTGGCGAGCGCGCTGATCAAGTCCATCCGGGGCTCCGACGTGGACGCCGCCCTGCACTACCTGGCCCGCATGATCGAGGCGGGCGAGGACCCCCGGTTCATCGCCCGGCGGCTGATGATCTCGGCCAGCGAGGACATCGGCCTCGCCGACCCCACGGCGCTGCCCACCGCCGTCGCCGCGGCCCAGGCGGTGGCCCTGATCGGCTTCCCCGAGGCGGCGCTCACCCTCAGCCACGCCACCATCGCCCTGGCCCTCGCCCCCAAGTCCAACGCGGCCACGCTGGCGATCTCGGCCGCCCGCGAGGACGTCCGCAAGGGGCTGGCCGGCCCGGTCCCGGCCCATCTGCGCGACGGCCACTACAAGGGCGCCGCCAAGCTGGGCCACGCCCAGGGCTACGTCTACCCGCACGACGTGCCCGGCGGGATCGCCGCCCAGCGGTACGCGCCGGACGCGGTGGGCGACAGGCGGTACTACCGCCCCACGCGCTACGGCGCCGAGGCGCGGTACGCGGACGTGGTGGACCGGGTCAGGGAGCGCCTCGGCCGCACCCCCGCCGAGGACGGCGCGGACCAGGCCTGACCGATCAGCGCGCGGCCGCGGCGAAGAGGGTGTGCATCGCGTGGCTGAGTCCGGTCACGTCCCGCACCGGCTCCGGGAACTCGAAGCGCGCGTCGAAGCAGCCGCCGTCCCGCTCGACCACGCGCACCCGCAGCCCGAGCCGGTCCAGCGCCAGCGGCACCACGGCCGGCCGGTGCGCGGCGCAGGTGCACGAGGCCCGGCTGCCGAGCAGCCCGCTCAGCGCCGCCAGCTCCTCCGGGTGCGCCGCGTGCAGATGCTGGAGGAGGTCCGCCTCATGGGCGGCGAGCGGGTCGGGGGAGGCGTCGCGGAAGTCCTCCGCCGTCACGGACTCCGTCCCCCACAGGTCGTCGACGTACGCCTCGCCCGTCTCCAGCCGCAGCAGCATCCGGCCGGGACCCGCCATGCCGGGCACGGCGGTCAGCCGGCCGGCGATCCGGGCCCGGCCCCGGACGCGGTGGGGTACGGAGACCGGGGCGACGTCCGTGATCTCCAGCACGGCCGGCAGCTCGTCGTCCTGGGCGTGCGCGGCGGCGCGTACGACCGGGGAGACCTCGGGGAACTCCAGGAACAGATCGCCGTCCGGGCCCACGCCACGGGACAGCGGCATGAGCTGGTCCGAGCCCGCGGATTCGAGGCCGGGAACGAGCAGCACCGCGGAGCAGGTACTCTGTACGAGAGTTCGTGTGCGCTCGGCTGCTGACGGCATCCGTGTGATTTCAAGCCCGCTGGGACGCGGCTGACCACGATCTGATCGGTCCTCCGTCATCTCGACGCCTTCAGGCGCGTCGATGCTGTCTGTGCTGTCCGTGACGTGTGTGGTGTTCCCAGGGCGAGACATGCGATCTCCTTGAGTAAGGTGAGCCTAACCTAACCTACAACGGAGGTCTGGAGAACGTGCCTAATCAGTCGCGTCCCAAGGTCAAGAAGAGCCGCGCGCTCGGCATCGCGCTGACGCCGAAGGCGGTCAAGTACTTCGAGGCCCGCCCCTACCCGCCGGGCGAGCACGGCCGCGGCCGCAAGCAGAACTCGGACTACAAGGTCCGTCTGCTCGAGAAGCAGCGTCTGCGTGCGCAGTACGACATCAGCGAGCGCCAGATGGCGCGTGCCTACGACCGCGCCAAGAAGGCCGAGGGCAAGACGGGCGAGGCGCTCGTCGTCGAGCTCGAGCGCCGTCTCGACGCGCTGGTCCTGCGTTCGGGCATCGCCCGGACCATCTACCAGGCCCGCCAGATGGTCGTCCACGGCCACATCGAGGTCAACGGTGGCAAGGTCGACAAGCCGTCGTTCCGCGTCCGCCCGGACGACATCGTCATGGTCCGCGAGCGCAGCCGCGAGAAGCACCCCTTCCAGGTGGCCCGCGAGGGTGGTTACGCCACGGACGGCGAGACCCCGCGCTACCTGCAGGTGAACCTGAAGGCCCTGGCCTTCCGCCTTGACCGGGACCCGAACCGCAAGGAAATCCCCGTGATCTGCGACGAGCAGCTCGTCGTCGAGTACTACGCCCGCTGATCCAGGCGCAGTCGCTCTTCACCGGCGCTCAGGCCCGCCCCTTCCCGGCACTCCGGGAGGCGGCGGGCCTTCGCGTTCCGCCCCGCCAGCGCCCGCGCCACCGCCGCGTCCGGCCCCAGCTCCCGGCCCGCGCCCAGCTCCGCGGCGTACCGCGCCCCGCCCAGCTCCCGCAGGGCCAGCTCTTCGCAGCGCGCCCGGGGCGCCCCGTAGTGCGCCGAACCGAACAGCGGCAGCCCCACGGACGGCCAGATCCGGTCGGCGGCCCCCTGGAGCAGTGCCGCCTCCGCCGCGTCGCCCTCGGTCACCGTGACGAGCGCCAGCAGTTCGACGGCCAGTACGGTGCCGAGCAGGTCGTGGAACGTGTGGCTGATCGACAGCGACTCGTCCAGCAGCCGCCGGGCCCGCTCCGGACGCCCCCGCTCCAGGGCGGCGTAGGCCAGCACGTACAGCGCGTAGCTCAGGGCCCACCGCTCGCCGTGGTCCTCGCAGATGTCCCGGACCTCCTCGCAGATCGCCGCGGCCCGCTCGGTGTCGCCGAGGAAGCCGGTGGCCATGGCGAGCTCGACCTGCGCCATCAGGACGTTGCTGTTCAGCTCGCCCAGCTCCCGGTAGCGGGCGAGCGCGTCGCCCAGCAGATCCCGCGCGCGCTCCATGTCGTCGGTGACCAGCGCCAGGCACCCGGTGCGGTGCACGGCGTACGCGGCGGCCGCGGCGTCGCCCGCCGCCTCGGCCTCCTCCCGGCACTCCGTCAGCGCGGAGATCGCGGCCACCGGATCGCCCTGGACGACCGCGACATGGCCGAGCACCCACAGGGCCTTGAGCCGCGAGGCGTCGTACGGGGTGTCCTCCTCCAGTACGTGGTCCAGCCAGTGCCGGCCCTCGGACAACCGCCCGCAGCCCACCCACAGGAACCACAGCGTGCCCGCCAGGTACTGGGCGAGGTGCGCCTCCTGCGGACTCTCCAGCGAGCACTCCATGGCCCGGCGCAGATTGGGCAGCTCGCTCTCCACCCGCGCCGCCACCTCCGCCTGCCGGGGGCTGAACCAGTCCAGCTCGCACCAGGTGGCCAGCCCCAGGAACCAGTCGCGGTGCCTGCGGCGCAGCCGGTCGGCGTCCCCGGTGGCGGCCAGCCACTCCGCCCCGTACTCGCGGACGGTGTCCAGCATCCGGTAGCGGGTGCCGACGGGGGAGTCCTCGCGCAGCACCACGGATTGGGCGAGCAGCCCGGAGAGCACGTCCAGCACCGAGTCGGCGGGCAGCTCGGGGCCGCTGCACACGTACTCGACGGCCTCCAGGTCGAACTGCCCGGCGAAGACCGAGAGCCGGGCCCACAGCATCCGCTGCGGCGGGGAGCACAGCTCATGGCTCCAGCCGATCGCCGTACGCAGCGTCTGGTGCCGGTCGAGGGCGCCCCGGCCGCCGCCGGTCAGCAGCCGGAAGCGGTCGTCGAGCCGTTGCAGAACCTGCTCGGTGGACAGCGCCCGCAGCCGCCCGGCCGCCAGCTCCAGGGCCAGCGGAATCCCGTCCAGCCTGCGGCACAGCTCGCGGGCCGGGCCCCGGCTGCGGTCGGTCAGCCGGAAGTCCGGGCACACCCCGGCGGCCCGCTCGGCGAACAGCCGCAGCGCGTCCTCGTCGGTCATCGTGGCGAGCGGATGGACGCTCTCGCCCGGCAGCTCCAGCGGCAGCCGGCCCGCCGCGAGCACCCGCAGCCGGGGGGCGCGCCGCAGCAGCTCCCGTACCAGCGCGGCGCACTCGTCCACCAGATGTTCGAAACCGTCCAGGACCAGCAGGAGGCCGCGGCCGGCGCAGTGCTCGACGAGCGCCGCGCGGGGCGGCCGGGCGGTCTGGTCGGTCAGCCCCAGCGCCCCGGCCACGGCGTGTTCCAGCAGCCCGGCATCGCGCACGGCGGACAGCTCCACCAGCCAGACACCGTCGCAGTACCGTTTCTCCAGAAGTGCGGCGGCGCGGGTGACCAGCCGGGTCTTGCCGACGCCGCCCATCCCGGTGACCGTCACCAGCCGGGACTCCTCCAGCGACCGCGCCAGCGCGGCCAGCTCGCTCTCGCGGCCCACGAAGCCGTTCAGCTCGGCGGGGAGATTGCCCGGACACGGGTGCGCGGCGGTGTCGTCGCAGGCGGCCGGGGCACCGGAATCACCGGTGGGCGAAGAGGGGCGCTGAGGGCGTCGCATGAAACACGCAGAGTACTGGCTTGAAAGCACTCCGTACAAACGCGTCGCGCGGACACCCGCCGCACGACGGCTTATGCGGTACGGGGCGCGAGCCCCGGCGCGATAGGCTCGAGGGAGGCGACCGGCCGCCCCGGCGGCCCTCGCCGCAAAGCAGGAGAACAAGACAGACAGACGACAAGCAGAGAGCGCGGTGCACTGTGTCCGGTGGTGAGGTGGCCGGGATTCTGGTGGCCGTCTTCTGGGCGATCCTGGTTTCGTTCCTCGCCGTCGTGCTGGTGAGGCTCGCCCAGACGCTCAGGGCGACCACCAGACTCGTCGCGGACGTGACCGAACAGGCCGTACCGCTGCTCGCGGACGCCTCCGCGACCGTGCGCGCCGCGCAGACCCAGCTCGACAAGGTCGACGCCATCGCCACGGACGTGCAGGAAGTCACCTCCAACGCCTCCGCGCTCTCCACCACCGTCGCCTCCGCCTTCGGCGGCCCGCTGGTCAAGGTCGCCGCGTTCGGCTACGGGGTCAGGCAGGCCATCGGCCGCCGCTCCGCCCCCGAACCGGAAGCGCGCTCCGGGCGCTCGGTGATCGTCGGCCGGACCGTGCCGTCGGCACGCGCCCGGAAGCGCAACGGCCGTAATTCCCGCGGATCTAAGGACTGACGCAGCGATGTTCCGCCGTACGTTCTGGTTCACCGCCGGCGCAGCCGCCGGAGTGTGGGCCACCACCAAGGTCAACCGGAAGATCAGGCAGCTCGCCCCCGAGAGCCTCGCCGCGCAGGCCGCCGACAAGGCGGTCGTGGCCGGCCACCGGATCAAGGACTTCGCACTGGACGTCCGCGAGGGCATGGCCCGCCGCGAGGCCGAACTCGGCGAGGCGCTGGGCATCGAGGCCCCGGACACCCCCGCCCTGCCCGGCGGCGGCCCCGCCACCCACCCCACCCTTCCCTACCACTCGTACAACCGGAATGAGGACCACTGATGGAGTCGGCAGAAATTCGTCGCCGCTGGCTGAGCTTCTACGAGGAGCGCGGTCACACCGTTGTCCCTTCGGCGTCGCTCATCGCGGACGACCCGACTCTGCTGCTGGTCCCCGCCGGCATGGTGCCCTTCAAGCCCTACTTCCTCGGTGAGGTCAAGCCGCCCGCCCCGCGCGTCACCAGCGTGCAGAAGTGCGTGCGCACGCCGGACATCGAAGAGGTCGGCAAGACCACCCGGCACGGCACCTTCTTCCAGATGTGCGGCAACTTCTCCTTCGGCGACTACTTCAAGGAAGGCGCCATCGCGTACGCCTGGGAGCTGCTGACCGGCTCCGTGGCGGACGGCTGCTTCGGGCTCGACCCCGAGCGCCTGTGGATCACCGTCTACCTGGACGACGACGAGGCCGAGGCCATCTGGCGCGACAAGATCGGCGTCCCGGCCGAACGCATCCAGCGCCTGGGCAAGAAGGACAACTTCTGGTCCATGGGCGTCCCCGGCCCGTGCGGCCCCTGCTCCGAGATCAACTACGACCGCGGCCCCGAGTTCGGCGTCGAGGGCGGCCCGGCCGTCAACGACGAGCGGTACGTGGAGATCTGGAACCTCGTCTTCATGCAGTACGAGCGCGGCGCGGGCGACGGCAAGGAGGACTTCCCGATCCTCGGCGACCTGCCGTCCAAGAACATCGACACCGGCCTCGGCCTGGAACGCCTCGCGATGATCCTGCAGGGCGTCCAGAACATGTACGAGACCGACACCCTGCGCGTCGTCATGGACCGCGCCACCGAGCTGACCGGGGTGCGCTACGGCGCCGCCCGGTCCACCGACGTGTCGCTGCGCGTGATCGCCGACCACATCCGCACCTCCGTCATGCTCATCGGTGACGGCGTCACCCCCGGCAACGAGGGCCGCGGCTACGTGCTGCGCCGCATCATGCGCCGCGCCATCCGCAACATGCGCCTGCTGGGCGCCACCGGCTCCGTCGTCCGCGAGCTGGCCGAGGTCGTGATCGACACCATGGGGCAGCAGTACCCGGAGCTGATCACCGACCGCAAGCGCATCGAGACCGTCGCGCTCGCCGAGGAAGCCGCCTTCCTCAAGGCCCTCAAGGGCGGCACCAACATCCTGGAGACCGCCGTCACCGAGACCAAGGCCGCCGGCGGCACGGTCCTCGCCGGCGACAAGGCGTTCCTGCTCCACGACACCTGGGGCTTCCCGATCGACCTCACCCTGGAGATGGCCGCCGAGCAGGGCCTCTCCGTGGACGAGGACGGCTTCCGCCGCCTGATGCAGGAGCAGCGGGACAAGGCCAAGGCCGACGCCAAGGCCAAGAAGACCGGCCACGCCGACCTGTCCGCCTACCGCGAGGTCGCCGACAACTCCGGCGTCACCGAGTTCACCGGCTACACCATGACCGAGGGCGAGTCGACGATCGTCGGTCTCCTCGTCGACGGCGTGCCCTCGCCCGCCGCCACCGAGGGCGACGAGGTCGAGGTCGTCCTGGACCGCACCCCGTTCTACGCCGAGGGCGGCGGCCAGCTCGCCGACCAGGGCCGCATCCGGCTCGACAGCGGTGCCGTCATCGTCGTGCGCGACGTCCAGCAGCCGGTGCCGGGTGTCTCCGTGCACAAGGGCTCCGTCCAGGTCGGCGAGGTCATGGTCGGCGCCTCCGCGTACGCCGCGATCGACGCCACCCGCCGCCGCGCCATCGCCCGCGCCCACAGCGCCACCCACCTCACCCACCAGGCGCTGCGCGACGCGCTCGGCCCGACCGCCGCCCAGGCCGGCTCGGAGAACTCGCCGGGCCGCTTCCGCTTCGACTTCGGCTCGCCCGCCGCCGTCCCCGGCACGGTCCTCACCGACGTCGAGCAGAAGATCAACGAGGTGCTGGCCCGCGAGCTCGACGTGCAGGCCGAGGTCATGTCACTCGACGAGGCGAAGAAGCAGGGCGCCATCGCCGAGTTCGGCGAGAAGTACGGCGAGCGGGTCCGTGTCGTCACCATCGGCGACTTCTCCAAGGAGCTGTGCGGCGGCACGCACGTGCACAACACCGCCCAGCTCGGCCTGGTCAAGCTGCTCGGCGAATCGTCCATCGGCTCCGGGGTGCGCCGCATCGAGGCCCTCGTCGGGGTGGACGCGTACAACTTCCTCGCCCGGGAGCACACGGTCGTCGCCCAGCTCCAGGAGCTGGTCAAGGGCCGCTCCGAGGAGCTGCCGGAGAAGATCGCGGGCATGCTCGGCAAGCTGAAGGACGCCGAGAAGGAGATCGAGAGGTTCCGCGCGGAGAAGGTCCTCGCGGCCGCCGCCGGTCTCGCCGAGTCCGCGATCGACGTCCGGGGCGTCGCCCTGGTCACCGGCCAGGTGCCGGACGGCACCTCCGCCGACGACCTGCGCAAGCTCGTCCTGGACGTGCGCGGCCGCATCCAGGGCGGCCGCCCGGCCGTGGTGGCGCTGTTCACGACCGCCAACGGGCGCCCGCTGACCGTCATCGCCACCAACGAGGCGGCCCGCGAGCGCGGCCTCAAGGCCGGTGACCTCGTCCGCACCGCCGCCAAGACCCTCGGCGGCGGGGGCGGCGGCAAGCCGGACGTCGCCCAGGGCGGCGGCCAGAACCCGGAGGCGATCGGCGACGCCGTCGCCGCCGTCGAACGCCTCGTCACCGAGACGGCGTGACGCCGGACATGCCGCAGATGCGCCGCGGTCGCCGGCTGGCGATCGACGTCGGGGACGCCCGGATCGGGGTCGCCTCGTGCGACCCCGACGGCATCCTGGCGACGCCGGTGGAGACCGTGCCGGGACGCGACGTCCCGGCCGCCCACCGGCGGCTCGGCCAGCTCGTCGCCGAGTACGAGCCGATCGAGGTCGTCGTCGGCCTGCCACGCTCCCTGGGGGGCGGTGAGGGCCCGGCGGCCGCCAAGGTCCGCGCCTTCGCCCAGGTCCTCGCCCGAGCGGTCGCACCCATTCCGGTGCGGCTCGTGGACGAGAGGATGACCACAGTGACGGCCACGCACGGGCTGCGCGCTTCGGGCGTGAAGTCCAAAAAGGGCCGGTCCGTCATCGATCAGGCTGCCGCTGTGGTGATCCTCCAGAACGCTCTGGAATCCGAGCGGGTGTCGGGCAGTCCACCGGGCGAAGGCGTCGAAGTGGTGGTCTGATCGCAATACGGTAACGTTCCGCGCGATGCGGCGGTGTTCGAACATGCACCGCACACCGAAGAGGCGGAACAGCGTCTCGCGGCTCAAGGGGATCGATGACTGAGTATGGCCGGGGCCCCGGCTCCGAACCGTGGCATCCCGAGGACCCCTTGTACGGGGACCAGGGGTGGGGCGGCCAGCAGCCTGCCCACGGCCAGGCCCCGTACGACGGCCAGTACGGCGCTCAGCAGCAGTACCCGCAGGGCCAGTACGACCCCTATCAGCAGCAGGCGCACGACCCGTACGCGCAGCAGCAGCAGCACCAGCAGCATCAGCAGCCCGACCCGTACGCCCAGCAGCAGTACCAGCAGCAGGCGCACGACCCGTACGGGCAGCAGCAGGCGCACGACCCCTACGCACAGCAGCCGCAGCAGCCCGGCTACGACACCGGCTGGGACACCGGCGGTCAGACGATGCCGCCGTACGACGGCGGTCCCGCCGCCTCGTACGGCTACGGCGAGACGAACGACTACTACGGAACGCCCGACGCCTACCCGCCCCCGCAGCCGCCCGGCCACCGCGAGCCCACGCCCGCCGAGGCGCCGGAACCGGCCCGGGACTGGGACCCGGAGGAGCCGCCGGAGGAGACCCATCCCTTCTTCACCGGTACGGACGAGAAGGACGACAAGGCTCCCAAGGACGACGACTACGACGACGAGGACGAGGACGACCCGCGCGAGTCCCGGCGCGGGAAGGGCGGCGACCGCCGGGGCAAGGGCAAGAAGAAGAAGAACCGCGGCGGCTGCGCCTGCCTGGTCCTCTCCGTCGTCCTGGTCGGCGGCGTCGGCGGCGTCGGCTACTTCGGATATTCGTTCTACCAGGACCGGTACGGCCCGGCGCCCGACTTCTCGGGCAGCGGCTCCGGCTCGGTTGAGGTGGAGATCCCGAAGGGCGCGTACGGCTACGACATCGGGAACATCCTCAAGAAGGCGGGCGTGGTCAAGAGCGTCGACGCCTTCGTCTCGGCGCAGAACGAGAACCCGAAGGGCAAGTCGATCCAGGCGGGTGTCTACCTGCTGCACTCGCAGATGTCGGCGGCCGAGGCCGTGAAAATGATGGTGGACCCGAAGAGCCAGAACCTCCTGGTCATCCCGGAGGGCACCCGCAACGTCGCCATTTATGCGCTGCTGGACGAACGGCTCGGCCTCGACAAGGGAACGACCAAGAAGATCGCCAAGTCCAAGAGCGGTGAACTGGGTCTGCCTGACTGGGTGAGTAAGAACAAGGACGTCAAGGACCCGCTCGAAGGCTTTCTCTATCCGGCCGCGTACCCGTTGACGAAGGAGACCAAGCCGGAGGCGATGCTCAAGAAGATGGTCGAGCGGTCCAACGAGGAGTACAAGAAACTCGACCTCCAGGGAACGGCCAAGAAGTTCAAACTCGACGGCCCCTGGCAAGTACTCACGGTGGCCAGCCTCGTTCAGGCGGAAGGTCTGACGCATGACGACTTCCGCAAGATGGCGGAAGTCGTCTACAACCGGCTCAAGCCGAACAACACGGTGACGAACCGGAAGCTCGAATTCGACTCCGCGTACAACTATCTTACGAACCAGAGCAAGATCAAGATCGGTTCGAATGAGATCCGTACCAATCCCGATCCGTACAACACTTATTACCATGCCGGCCTGCCGCCCGGTCCCATCGGCAACCCCGGGGACGAGGCCCTGCGCGCGACGCTGAGTCCTACCAGCGGCGGCTGGATGTTCTTCATCTCGCTCGACGGGAAGAAGACCCAGTTCACCAAGACGGCGGCCGAGCACGAGAAGCTCAACGAGAAGTTCAAGGAAAAGCATGGCCTTCAATGACGGGCCGCGCCGCGCGGCCGTTCTCGGTTCGCCCATCGCCCACTCGCTCTCCCCGGTCCTGCACCGGGCCGCGTACGCCGAGCTGGGGCTCGACCACTGGTCGTACGACCGGTTCGAGGTCGACGAGCAGGCGCTGCCCGGCTTCATCGAGGGGCTGGACGGCACCTGGGCGGGGCTCTCGCTCACCATGCCGCTCAAGCGCGCCGTCATCCCGCTGCTCGACGGAATCAGCGACACCGCCGCCTCCGTCGAAACGGTCAACACCGTGATCCTCGGCGAGGACGGCCGCCGCACCGGTGACAACACCGACATCCCCGGCATGGCCGCCGCCCTGCGCGAACGCGGCGTCGAGAAGGTGGAGTCCGCCGCCATCCTCGGCGCAGGCGCCACCGCGTCCTCCGCCCTGGCCGCGCTGGCCGGAATCTGCGCCGGACCCGTCACCGCCTACGTGCGCAGCGACGCCCGCGCCGAGGAGATGCGCGGCTGGGGCGAACGGCTCGGCGTCGACGTGCGCACCGCCGACTGGGCCGACGCCGACCGCGCGCTGACCGAACCCCTCGTCATCGCCACCACCCCCGCCGGCGCGGCCGACGCGCTGGCCGGGGCCGTCCCCGAGCACCCCGGCACGCTCTTCGACGTGCTGTACGAGCCGTGGCCCACCCGGCTCGCCGCAGCCTGGGCCGCACACGGCGGCGCGGTCGTCGGAGGCCTCGACCTCCTCGTCCACCAGGCCGTCCTCCAGGTGGAGCTGATGACGGGCCGCTCACCGGCTCCGCTCGCCGCCATGCGCAAGGCCGGGGAAGCGGCGCTGGCCGCCCGCTGACGCCCGCACCGTCCGTCTGCTGGACCGGCGGCGGGTCCGGGGTCCCGGCCGTGGGAGGATCGAGGGCGGCGGGCCAGGGCCGCGCACCCGGTCGCGCCGCTGGATTTTCAGGCGCGAGCATGAGGAGCACCGTTGAGCAGGTTGCGCTGGCTGACCGCGGGGGAGTCGCACGGCCCCGCACTGGTGGCGACGCTGGAGGGCCTTCCGGCCGGCGTCCCGGTCACCACGGAGATGGTGGCGGACGCGCTCGCCCGGCGGCGGCTCGGCTACGGGCGCGGTGCGCGGATGAAGTTCGAGCGGGACGAGGTCACCTTCCTCGGCGGCGTCCGGCACGGTCTCACCATGGGCTCCCCGGTCGCCGTGATGGTCGGCAACACCGAGTGGCCCAAGTGGGAGCAGGTCATGTCGGCCGACCCGGTCGACCCGGAGACGCTGGCCGCCCAGGCCCGTAACGCCCCGCTGACCCGGCCCCGCCCCGGCCACGCCGACCTCGCCGGCATGCAGAAGTACGGCTTCGACGAGGCCCGCCCGGTCCTGGAGCGCGCCAGCGCGCGGGAGACCGCCGCCCGCGTCGCCCTCGGTGCCGTCGCCCGGTCCTACCTCAAGGAGACCGCCGGCATCGAGATCGTCAGCCACGTCGTGGAGCTGGCCGCCGCCAAGGCGCCGTACGGGGTCTACCCCGTCCCCGCCGACGTGGAGCGGCTCGACGCCGACCCGGTCCGCTGCCTCGACGCCGACGCGAGCAAGCGGATGGTCGCCGAGATCGACCAGGCCCACAAGGACGGCGACACGCTCGGCGGCGTCGTCGAGGTGCTGGCCTACGGCGTGCCGGTCGGCCTCGGCTCGCACGTGCACTGGGACCGCCGCCTCGACGCCCGCCTCGCCGGCGCGCTCATGGGCATCCAGGCCATCAAGGGCGTCGAGGTCGGCGACGGTTTCGACCTCGCCCGGGTGCCCGGCTCGAAGGCGCACGACGAGATCCTGGCGACCGAGGACGGCATCAAGCGCGCCTCCGGCCGGGCCGGCGGCACCGAGGGCGGCCTCACCACCGGCGAACTGCTGCGCGTGCGCGCCGCCATGAAGCCGATCGCCACCGTGCCGCGTGCCCTGGCGACCGTCGACGTCGTGACCGGCGAGCCCGCCAAGGCGCACCACCAGCGCTCCGACGTCTGCGCCGTCCCGGCCGCCGGCATCGTCGCCGAGGCGATGGTCGCCCTGGTCCTGGCCGACGCGGTGGCGGAGAAGTTCGGCGGCGACAGCGTCCCCGAGACCCGCCGCAACGTGCGCTCGTACCTCGACAACCTCCAGATCCGATGAGCGGTCCGCTGGTCGTCCTGGTCGGCCCGATGGGCGTCGGCAAGTCCACGGTCGGCGAACTGCTCGCCGCCCGGCTGGGCGCCGCCTACCGGGACACCGACGCCGATGTCGTCGCGAGCGCGGGCAAGCCCATCGCCGAGATCTTCTACGACGAGGGCGAGGACCACTTCCGGGCCCTTGAGCGGGACGCCGTCCGCGCCGCCGTCGCCGAGCACACCGGCGTCCTCGCGCTCGGCGGCGGGGCGATCCTGGACCCGTCCACCCGCGCCCTGCTCGCCGGCCACCCGGTCGTCTACCTCTCCATGGACGTGGAGGAGGCGGTCCGCCGGGTCGGCCTCGGCGCCGCCCGCCCGCTGCTCGCGGTCAACCCGCGCCGGCAGTGGCGCGAGCTGATGGACGCCCGCCGGCACCTCTACACCGAGGTCGCCCGCACGGTCGTCGCCACCGACGAGCGCACACCCGAAGAGGTCGCCCAGGCGGTCCTCGACGCACTGGAGCTGCCGGACGGAGCCCCGTCCGGCCAGGAGAACACACCATGACCGAGCAGGCACCCATCCGCGTCGCCGTCGCCGGCAGCGCGGGCTCCGATCCGTACGAGGTACTGATCGGCCGGCAGCTCCTCGGCGAGCTGCCCGCACTCATCGGCGAGCGCGCCAAGCGCGTCGCGGTCCTCCACCCGGAGGCCCTCGCCGAGACCGGCGAGGCGGTCCGCCAGGACCTCGCCGGTCAGGGCTACGAGGCCATCGCGATCCAGCTGCCCAACGCCGAGGAGGCCAAGACCGTCGAGGTCGCCGCCTACTGCTGGAAGGCGCTCGGCCAGACCGGCTTCACCCGCACCGACGTCATCGTCGGCGTCGGCGGCGGCGCCACCACCGACGTCGCGGGCTTCGTCGCCGCCTCCTGGCTGCGCGGGGTGCGCTGGATCGCCGTACCGACGACCGTGCTCGGCATGGTCGACGCGGCGGTCGGCGGCAAGACCGGCATCAACACCGCCGAGGGCAAGAACCTCGTCGGCGCCTTCCACCCGCCGGCCGGGGTCCTCTGCGACCTGGCCGCCCTGGACTCGCTGCCGGTGCACGACTACGTCTCCGGCCTGGCCGAGATCATCAAGGCCGGTTTCATCGCCGACCCGGTGATCCTCGACCTGATCGAGGGGGACCCGCAGGCGGCCCGTACGCCCGCCGGACCGCACACCGCCGAGCTGATCGAGCGCTCGGTGCGGGTCAAGGCCAAGGTCGTCTCCAGCGACCTCAAGGAGTCCGGGCTGCGCGAGATCCTCAACTACGGCCACACCCTGGGCCACGCGATCGAGAAGAACGAGCGCTACAAGTGGCGCCACGGCGCCGCCGTGTCGGTCGGCATGGTCTTCGCCGCCGAACTGGGCCGGCTGGCCGGCCGCCTGGACGACGCCACCGCCGACCGGCACCGCGCGGTCCTGGAGTCCGTGGGGCTGCCGCTCACCTACCGCGGCGACCAGTGGCCCCGGCTGCTGGAGAACATGAAGGTCGACAAGAAGTCGCGCGGCGACCTGCTGCGCTTCATCGTCCTGGACGGCCTCGGCAAGCCCGCCGTCCTGGAGGGCCCCGACCCGGCCGTGCTGCTCGCCGCCTACGGGGAGGTCTCGGCATGAGCCGCCGGGTCCTCGTGCTCAACGGCCCCAACCTCGGCCGGCTGGGCTCCCGCGAACCCGATGTCTACGGCGCCACCTCGTACGCCGGTCTCGTCGAGACGTGCCGCGCGCTGGGCAAGGAGCTGGGCTTCGACGTCGACGTCCGCGAGACGAACGACGAGGGCGAGCTGATCCGCTGGCTCCACGAGGCCGCCGACGGATCACTTCCGGTCGTTCTCAACCCGGGCGCCTTCACGCACTACTCGTACGGGATGCGGGACGCGGCCGCCCAGCGCACCGCCCCGCTGATCGAGGTGCACATCTCCAACCCGTACGCACGGGAGGAATTCCGCCACACCTCGGTGGTCGCCCCGGTCGCCACCGGGACCGTGGCCGGATTCGGCATCGGCTCCTACCGGCTCGCCCTGCGCGCCCTGGCGGAGGAACTCGCGGACTGACCGTCCCCGGCGAGGCACCTCGGGGCACTTCGGGCGCTCCCCGGCCGTTGTTCCAGTGGCGGCCGGGGAAGGTACCGTTGCCGTTGCACCAGCGCCAGTTGCCTGTACGAGACGGAGTCGCACCGGATGCAGCACGCAGTGGGGGCCCCGCTGCCTCCGCCCCGAGGTCCCGGACACGGTCCCGCCGGCCCGCCGCACCCCGGCCCGCATCCCGGTGCGCCGGTCCCGCCGCAGCACCCGCCCGCCGCGCATCCGGGCCCCCCGCCCGCCGGCCCGCCCGTGCCGCAGGGCCCCGGTGGCTGGACCGGACCAGCGCCGCACCACGCCCCGGCCCCCCGCGAGACCACCGGACACGTCCAGCTGCCGCCGGGCCGGCCCGTGCCGCTGCCCGCCCCGCCCGCCGGACCCGGCACGGGCAACGCGACCCTCGCCGTGCTCCTGATCGGCCCCGCGGGCGCAGGGAAGACCACCGTGGCCCGGCTCTGGGCGGCCCGCCGCCGGGTGCCCACCGCCCACGTCAGCCTGGACGACGTCCGCGAGTGGGTCTGCTCCGGCTTCGCCGACCCGCAGTCCGGCTGGAACGACCAGTCCGAGGCCCAGTACCGCCTGGCCCGCCGCACCTGCGGCTTCGCCGCCCGCAACTTCCTGGCCAACGGCATCTCCTGCATCCTGGACGACGCCGTCTTCCCCGACCGGCCCGTCGTCGGCCTCGGCGGCTGGAAGCGCCACGTCGGCCCCGGCCTGCTGCCCGTCGTGCTGCTGCCCGGCCTGGAGATCGTCCTGGAGCGCAACGCCAAGCGCAGCGGCAACCGCCGCCTCTCCGACGAGGAGGTGGCCCGCATCCACGGCCGGATGGCCGGCTGGTACGGCTCCGGACTGCCGATCATCGACAACTCGACGTACGACGTGGAGACCACCGCCAGGGTCCTGGACGACATACTCGCCCGCTCCCTGGCCAGCCCTCCGTCCTGGTGATCCCCGGCCGCGGCCCCGGCGCGGCCCCCCGGTCGGATGCGCCCGCCGGGCGGGCCAGCCGCCCCGCTCGTACGCTCGACGCATGTCAGAGGTGTACGCCGTCCGACGCGGGCTGCTCCGCGACCGCTGCGCCGCTGTCGGAGCCGCGGCCGCCCTGGTCTCCCGCCCCGCCAACGTCCGCTACCTCGCCGGGGGAGCGCCGCCGGGCGCGGTCCTGCTGCTCGGCCCCGGCGAGGACGTCCTCCTGTGCCCGCGCCCGCCGACCGGTGACCCGGCGGACGGACGGCCCGACGAGCAGCTGAGGGTGGACCCGCTGCCGGTGGCCGGCGCCGATCCGGTGGTCGCGGCGGCGGAGCTGGCCGCGACGGGCGGCGCCCGGTCGCTGGCCGTCGAGGAGCACTACCTGACGGTCGCCCGGCACCGGGCCATGGCCTCCGTCGCGCCGAAGCTGCGGCTGGCCGACCTGGGCGCCACCGTGGAGCAGTTGCGCGTCGTGAAGGACGAGGAGGAGATCGGCTGTCTGCGGATCGCGGCCGAGATCACCGACCAGGCGCTGGGCGAACTCCTCGAATCCATCCTCGTCGGCCGCACCGAACGGCACCTGGCGCTGGAGCTGGAGCGCCGGCTGGTGGACCACGGCGCCGACGGGCCCGCCTTCGCCACCTCAGTCGCCACCGGCCCGAACTCCGGCCGCGGCCGCCACCGGCCGACCGACCGGCGGGTGGAGGAGGGGGATTTCCTCTCCGTCTGCCTGGGCGCCAACTACCGCGGCTACCGCTGCGAGATCGGCCGGACCTTCGTCATCGGCACGGCCCCCGCCGACTGGCAGATCGAACTGTACGAGCTCGTTTTCGCCGCTCAGCGGGCCGGCCGCGAGGCCCTGCTGCCCGGCGCCGAGTACCGTGACGTGGACCGGGCCGCCCGCCATCTCCTGGACTCGGCGGGCTACGGAGAGGGCCTCGCCCCCTCCACGGGCCACGGGGTGGGGCTCGAAATCGATGAGGACCCGCAGTTGGCACCCGCAGCCATGGGTAAACTGGACGCTTGTGTGCCGGTCACTGTCGAGCCGGGGGTCCACCTCCCCGGTCGGGGCGGGGTCCGGATCGATGACACGCTCGTCGTGCGCCCCGAGGCGGACGGCGGACCCGAGCTACTCACCATTACGACCAAGGAGCTGCTCGCGCTGTAGCGCGTGTCCCTCGGTCGTTCCACCAGCTTCAGTCCAGGAGATTCCGCAACCGTGGCTTCCACGAACGACCTCAAGAACGGCCTGGTGCTCAAGCTCGACGGGGGCCAGCTCTGGTCCGTCGTCGAGTTCCAGCACGTCAAGCCCGGCAAGGGCCCGGCCTTCGTGCGCACCAAGCTCAAGAACGTGCTCTCCGGCAAGGTCGTCGACAAGACCTTCAACGCAGGCATCAAGGTCGAGACGGCCACCGTCGACCGGCGCGACATGCAGTTCTCGTACATGGACGGCGAGTACTTCGTCTTCATGGACATGGACACGTACGACCAGCTGATGATCGAGCGCAAGACCGTCGGCGACGCCGCCAACTTCCTCGTCGAGGGCTTCACCGCCACCGTCGCCCAGCACGAGGGCGAGGTGCTCTACGTCGAGCTGCCGGCCGCCGTCGAGCTGACCATCCAGCACACGGAGCCGGGCGTCCAGGGCGACCGCTCCACCGGCGGCACCAAGCCCGCCACCCTGGAGACCGGTTACGAGATCGGTGTCCCGCTCTTCATCACCACGGGTGAGAAGATCAAGGTCGACACCCGCTCCGGCGAGTACCTCAGCCGGGTGAACAAGTAGTCGTGGCTGCCCGTAACACGGCCCGCAAGCGCGCCTTCCAGATCCTCTTCGAGGCCGACCAGCGCGGTGCGTCCGTGCTGACGGTCCTCGCGGACTGGGTGCGGCACTCGCGCTCCGACACCCGTCAGCCGCCGGTCACCGAGTACACGATGGAGCTGGTCGAGGGGTACGCGCAGTACGCGGACCGCATCGACGACCTCATCGTCACGTACTCCGAGGGCTGGGACCTCGACCGCATGCCGGTCGCCGACCGGAACATCCTGCGGCTCGGCGCCTACGAGCTGATCTGGGTGGACGCCACCCCGGACGCGGTCGTGATCGACGAGGCGGTGCAGATCGCCAAGGAGTTCTCGACCGACGACTCCCCGTCCTTCGTGAACGGCCTGCTGGCCCGTTTCAAGGACCTCAAGCCGAATCTCCGCCGGGAGCAGTGACACCCCGGCGGCATTCCGCCCACGAAGGGCCCACGGCCACCCGGCCGTGGGCCCTTCGGCATGTCCGGCGGGCCTCCCGCCCGCGCGCCGGCCGCCGGGCCCACGCGAACGGGCCGACGAGGCACCCGTAAGGGGCCCCGCCGGCCCGGCGGCACGTTTCTCCCGAAGGGGGCGGATCAGCCCTCGTCGTGGGCGACGGCACGGCGCGCGTCCGCGTCCAGCACGCCCCAGCTGATCAGCTGCTCCGTCAGCACGGAAGGCGACTGGTCGTAGATCACGGCCAGCGTGCGCAGGTCGTCCTGGCGGATCGACAGCACCTTGCCGTTGTAGTCGCCGCGCTGGCTCTGGATCGTGGCCGCGTAGCGCTGGAGCGGGCCCGCCTTCTCCGGCGGCACGTGCGCCAGGCGCTCCAGCTGCAGGACGAGCTTCGGCGGCGGCTCGGCGGCGCCGCCCGGCGTCGTGCCCGGCAGGAGCTCCTGGACCGGGACACCGTAGAAGTCCGCCAGCTCGGCAAGGCGCTGTACGGTCACGGCACGGTCGCCGCGTTCGTACGAACCGACCACGACGGCCTTCCAGCGGCCCTGGGACTTCTCCTCCACGCCGTGGAGGGAGAGGCCCTGCTGGGTGCGGATGGCACGGAGCTTGGCCCCGAGCTGCTTTGCGTATTCGCTGGACATATGGCTCCCCGGACGCTGGAACGTACGCGGCTGCGCCGCGTGGCTGGTAACTCACTGTGAGGTTACGCAGCGTTACTTGGTCGCGTCAAGCTGAGATGGTCCGTACCGGCTTTCCCCGGGGGCGGGGAAGGGTCCGGTCGTGGGCCCTGGTAGCGTGGTAGACGCACATCCGACGTCCTTTAAGGTCCGTCCCGTGAGGCGGAGAAGGAGGTCCGTTTCTTATGGACGCACAGCACGACGCCACCGGCAACGCGGCCCGCCCCGTTCTGGAGGCCCCCGACCTCGCACGGGTGCTCACCCGCATCGCCCACGAGATCGTCGAACGCGCCAAGGGCGCCGACGACGTGGTGCTCCTCGGCATCCCGACCCGCGGTGTCTTCCTCGCCCGCAGGCTCGCCGCCAAGCTCGAAGAGATCACCGGCCGCACGATCCCGGTCGGCTCCCTCGACATCACGATGTACCGCGACGACCTCCGGCTGCGCCCCGCGCGCGCCCTGGCCCGCACCGAGATCCCCGGCGAGGGCATCGAGGGCCGCCTGGTCGTCCTCGTCGACGACGTCCTCTTCTCCGGCCGCACGATCCGCGCCGCCCTCGACGCACTGGGCGACATCGGCCGGCCCCGTGCGGTGCAGCTCGCGGTCCTGGTGGACCGCGGCCACCGCGAACTGCCGATCCGCGCCGACTACGTCGGCAAGAACCTCCCCACGTCGCTGCGGGAGACGGTCAAGGTCCAGCTCGCCGAGGAGGACGGCCGCGACGCCGTGCTGCTCGGGGTCGAGCAGGACGCCTCAGCGGTCGAGCGCTAGCCACCCACCCGTACGGCCCCGCCCGCCGTACGGCGGCTTCCGCGCGCCCGCATGCCTGAAAACTCCAGCCACCCGGAGAACACCCAGATGAAGCGTCACCTCATCTCGGCCGCCGACCTCACCCGCGACGACGCCGTCCTGATCCTCGACACCGCCGAGGAGATGGCCAGGGTCGCCGACCGGCCGATCAAGAAACTCCCGACCCTGCGCGGCCGGACCGTCGTCAACCTCTTCTTCGAGGACTCGACCCGGACCCGCATCTCCTTCGAGGCGGCCGCCAAGAGGCTGTCCGCCGACGTCATCAACTTCTCCGCGAAGGGCTCGTCCGTCTCCAAGGGCGAATCCCTCAAGGACACCGCCCTGACCCTGGAGGCCATGGGCGCCGACGCCGTCGTCATCCGCCACGGCGCCTCTGGCGCCCCGTACCGCCTGGCCACCTCCGGATGGATCGACGGCGCGGTCGTCAACGCGGGCGACGGCACCCACGAGCACCCCACCCAGGCCCTGCTCGACGCCTTCACCATGCGCCGCCGGCTCGTCGGCGCCGACACCGGGCTCGGCAAGGACCTCGAAGGCCGCCGGATCACCATCGTCGGCGACATCCTGCACAGCCGCGTCGCCCGCTCCAACGTCCACCTGCTGAACACGCTCGGCGCCCACGTCACCCTGGTGGCCCCGCCGACCCTGGTCCCGGTCGGGGTCGAGCGGTGGCCCTGCGAGGTCAGCTACGGCCTCGACGAGGTGCTGCCCCAGTCCGACGCTGTGATGATGCTGCGTGTGCAGCGTGAGCGGATGAACGCCGCCTACTTCCCGACCGAGCGCGAGTACTCGCGCCGCTACGGCCTGGACGGCGAGCGCATGGCGAAGATGCCCGAGCACGCCGTCGTCATGCACCCCGGCCCGATGGTCCGCGGCATGGAGATCACCGCCGAGGTCGCCGACTCCGACCGCTGCACGGTGGTCGAGCAGGTCGCCAACGGCGTCTCCATCCGCATGGCCGTGCTCTACCTGCTGCTCGGCGGCTACGAGCAGGCCGCCGCCCCCGCCCCCGCCGCCCGTACCGAGGAGAACAAGTAACCATGAGCAAGATCCTTATCCGCGGCGCGAAGGTACTCGGCGGCGACCCGCAGGACGTCCTCATCGACGGCGAGACCATCGCCGAGGTCGGCACCGGCCTCGACGCCGGCGACGCCACCGTGATCGAGGCGGCCGGCCAGGTCCTGCTGCCCGGCCTCGTCGACCTGCACACCCACCTGCGCGAGCCCGGCCGCGAGGACTCCGAGACCGTCCTCACCGGCACCAGGGCCGCCGCGGCCGGCGGCTTCACCGCCGTGCACGCCATGGCCAACACCTTCCCGGTCGCCGACACCGCCGGCGTCGTCGAGCAGGTCTGGCGGCTCGGCAGGGAGTCCGGCTACTGCGACGTGCAGCCCGTGGGCGCCGTCACCGTCGGCCTGGAGGGCAAGCAGCTCGCCGAGCTGGGCGCCATGCACGACTCCGCCGCCGGGGTGAAGGTCTTCTCCGACGACGGCAAGTGCGTCGACGACGCGGTCATCATGCGCCGCGCCCTGGAGTACGTGAAGGCGTTCGACGGCGTCGTCGCCCAGCACGCCCAGGAGCCCCGCCTCACCGAGGGCGCCCAGATGAACGAGGGCATCGTCTCGGCGGAGCTGGGCCTCGGCGGCTGGCCCGCCGTCGCCGAGGAGTCGATCATCGCCCGCGACGTCCTGCTCGCCGCCCACGTCGGCTCCCGCGTGCACATCTGCCACCTGTCCACCGCAGGCTCCGTCGAGATCGTGCGCTGGGCCAAGTCCAAGGGCTGGAACGTCACCGCCGAGGTCACCCCGCACCACCTCCTCCTCACCGACGAGCTGGTCCGGTCCTACAACCCGGTCTACAAGGTCAACCCGCCGCTGCGCACCGAGGCCGACGTGCTGGCCCTGCGCGAGGCCCTCGCCGACGGCACCATCGACTGCGTCGCCACCGACCACGCCCCGCACCCGCACGAGGACAAGGACTGCGAGTGGGCCGCCGCCGCCATGGGCATGGTGGGCCTGGAGACCGCGCTCTCCGTCGTCCAGCAGACGATGGTGGAGACCGGGCTGCTCGACTGGGCCGGCGTCGCCGACCGCATGTCGGCCCGCCCCGCGGCCATCGGACGGCTCGAAGGACACGGCCGCCCCGTCTCGGCGGGTGAGCCCGCCAACCTCACCCTGGTCGATCCGGCATACCGTGGAACCGTGGACCCCGCGGGCTTCGCCTCCCGCAGCCGCAACACCCCGTACGAGGGACGCGAGCTGCCGGGCCGAGTGACCCACACCTTCCTGCGGGGCCGTGCCACGGTCGTCGACGGGAAGCTCGCGTGACAACACAGACCCTGTACCAACTGGCCGCCGAGCAGAAGTCGGCGGAAGTGACCGACTGGTCCGCACGGATCAGTTGGGTGATCGGACTCGTCGTCCTCGTCGTGTTCGTCTACTGGCTGATGCGCCAGGGCTGGAAGTGGCGCGGCAACCTCCAGTCGGACCTGCCCGCCCCGGCGAGCACCCCCGAGGGCTTCGCTGACGGCTCCGCGGACGGCGAGAAGCCGCTCACCCTCACCGGCCGCTACCACGCCTCGACCACCGCCGGGCAGTGGCTCGACCGGATCGTGGCCCACGGCCTCGGCACCCGCAGCCGCGTCGAGCTGACCCTCACCGCCGAGGGCCTCGACGTCGCCAGGCCCGGCGCGGCCGGCTTCTTCGTCCCCGCCGCCGACCTGCGCGGCGCCCGCACCGAGAAGGCACTGGCGGGCAAGGTCCTGCCCGAGGGCGGCCTCCTCGTCGTCACCTGGGCGCTCGGCGACCAGCTGATCGACTCCGGATTCCGCTCCGACCACGCGGCCGAACACCCCGCGTGGGTCGACGCCGTCAACCACCTCACCAGCACTACGGAAGGCATCGCACGATGACGACCTCCACTCGGGGAGCCCAGGCTCCCGCCGTACTCGTCCTGGAGGACGGCCGCACCTTCCGCGGCCGTGCCTACGGGGCTGTGGGGGAGACCTTCGGCGAGGCGGTCTTCTCCACCGGCATGACCGGCTACCAGGAGACGCTGACCGACCCCTCGTACTACCGCCAGGTCGTCGTGATGACCGCCCCGCACGTCGGCAACACCGGCGTCAACGACGAGGACCCCGAGTCCCAGCGGATCTGGGTCTCCGGCTACGTCGTCCGCGACCCCGCCCGCACCCCCTCCAACTGGCGCTCCCGCCGCACCCTCGACCAGGAACTGGCCGACCAGGGCGTCGTCGGCATCAGCGGCATCGACACCCGCGCCCTCACCCGCCACCTGCGCGAGCGCGGCGCCATGCGCGTCGGCATCTTCTCCGGCGCCGCCGTCACCGACGACACCGCGATGCTCGACCGCGTGCGGCAGGCCCCCGAGATGAAGGGCGCCGACCTCTCCGCCGAGGTCGCCACCAAGGAGACCTACGTCGTTCCCGCGGCCGGCACCAAGAAGTTCACCGTCGCCGCGATCGACCTCGGCATCAAGGGCATGACCCCGCACCGGATGGCCGAGCGCGGCATCGAGGTGCACGTGCTGCCCGCCACCGCCACCCTGGACGAGATCTACGCCGTCGCCCCGGACGGCGTCTTCTTCTCCAACGGCCCCGGCGACCCGGCCACCGCCGACCACCCCGTCGCCCTCATGCGGGGCGTCCTGGACCGGGGCACCCCGCTCTTCGGGATCTGCTTCGGCAACCAGATCCTGGGCCGCGCGCTCGGCTTCGGCACCTACAAGCTGAAGTACGGCCACCGCGGCATCAACCAGCCCGTGCAGGACCGCTCGACCGGCAAGGTCGAGGTCACCGCGCACAACCACGGCTTCGCCGTCGACGCCCCCCTCGACAAGGTCTCCGACACCGCCTACGGCCGCGCCGAGGTCTCCCACGTCTGCCTCAACGACAACGTGGTGGAGGGCCTCCAGCTGCTCGACCGCCCGGCCTTCAGCGTCCAGTACCACCCCGAGGCGGCCGCCGGCCCGCACGACGCCGCGTACCTCTTCGACCGTTTCGTCTCCCTGATGGAGGGCCAGCGTGCCTAAGCGCTCCGATATCCAGTCCGTCCTGGTCATCGGCTCCGGCCCGATCGTCATCGGGCAGGCCGCCGAGTTCGACTACTCCGGCACCCAGGCGTGCCGCGTGCTCAAGGCCGAGGGCCTGCGCGTCATCCTGGTGAACTCCAACCCGGCGACGATCATGACCGACCCGGAGATCGCCGACGCCACCTACGTCGAGCCGATCACCCCCGAGTTCGTCGAGAAGATCATCGCCAAGGAGCGCCCCGACGCGCTCCTGCCCACCCTGGGCGGCCAGACCGCGCTCAACACCGCGATCTCCATGCACGAGAACGGTGTCCTCGACAAGTACGGCGTCGAGCTCATCGGCGCCAACGTCGAGGCCATCAACAAGGGCGAGGACCGCGACCTCTTCAAGGGCGTCGTGGAGGCCGTCAAGGAGAAGATCGGCTACGGCGAGTCCGCCCGCTCGGTCATCTGCCACTCCATGGACGACGTCCTGGCCGGTGTGGAGACCCTCGGCGGCTACCCCGTCGTCGTCCGCCCCTCCTTCACCATGGGCGGCGCCGGCTCCGGCTTCGCCCACGACGAGGCCGAGCTGCGCCGCATCGCGGGCCAGGGCCTCACGCTCTCCCCGACCACCGAGGTGCTCCTGGAGGAGTCCATCCTCGGCTGGAAGGAGTACGAGCTGGAGCTGATGCGCGACCGCAACGACAACGTCGTGGTCGTCTGCTCCATCGAGAACTTCGACCCGATGGGCGTCCACACCGGTGACTCGATCACCGTCGCCCCGGCGATGACCCTCACCGACCGCGAGTACCAGCGGCTGCGCGACATCGGCATCGCGATCATCCGCGAGGTCGGCGTCGACACCGGCGGCTGCAACATCCAGTTCGCCATCGACCCGTCCGACGGCCGCGTCATCGTCATCGAGATGAACCCGCGCGTCTCCCGCTCCTCGGCGCTCGCCTCCAAGGCCACCGGCTTCCCGATCGCCAAGATCGCCGCCAAGCTGGCCGTCGGCTACACGCTCGACGAGATCCCCAACGACATCACCGAGAAGACCCCGGCCTCCTTCGAGCCGACCCTCGACTACGTCGTCGTCAAGGCACCGCGCTTCGCCTTCGAGAAGTTCCCCTCCGCCGACTCCACCCTCACCACCACCATGAAGTCGGTGGGCGAGGCCATGGCCATCGGCCGGAACTTCACCGAGGCCCTCCAGAAGGCCCTGCGCTCGCTGGAGAAGAAGGGCTCGCAGTTCACCTTCACCGGCGACCCCGGCGACAAGGCCGAGCTGCTGGCCGCCGCCGTCCGCCCGACCGACGGCCGGGTGAACGCCGTCATGCAGGCGATCCGGGCCGGCGCCACCCAGGAGGAGGTCTTCGACGCCACGAAGATCGACCCCTGGTTCGTGGACCAGCTCTTCCTCATCAAGGAGATCGCCGACGAGCTGGCCGCCGCCGACAAGCTCGGGCCCGAGCTGCTGGGCGAGGCCAAGCGGCACGGCTTCTCGGACGTCCAGATCGCCGAGATCCGCGGCTTGCGCGAGGACGTCGTCCGCGAGGTGCGCCACTCGCTCGGCGTCCGCCCGGTCTACAAGACGGTCGACACCTGCGCCGCCGAGTTCGCCGCGAGGACGCCGTACTTCTACTCCTCCTACGACGAGGAGAGCGAGGTCGCGCCCCGCACCCGCCCCGCGGTGATCATCCTGGGCTCCGGCCCCAACCGCATCGGCCAGGGCATCGAGTTCGACTACTCCTGCGTCCACGCCTCCTTCGCGCTCAGCGACGCCGGCTACGAGACCGTGATGGTCAACTGCAACCCGGAGACGGTCTCCACCGACTACGACACCTCCGACCGCCTCTACTTCGAGCCGCTGACGCTCGAGGACGTGCTGGAGATCGTGCACGCCGAGTCCCTCGCCGGACCCGTCGCGGGCGTCGTCGTCCAGCTCGGCGGCCAGACCCCGCTGGGCCTCTCGCAGGCCCTCAAGGACAACGGCGTGCCTGTCGTCGGCACCCCGCCGGAGGCCATCCACGCCGCCGAGGACCGCGGCGCCTTCGGCCGCGTCCTGGCCGAGGCCGGACTGCCCGCCCCCAAGCACGGCACCGCCACCACCTTCACCGAGGCCAAGGAGATCGCCGACGAGATCGGCTACCCCGTCCTCGTACGCCCCTCGTACGTGCTCGGCGGGCGCGGCATGGAGATCGTGTACGACGAGACCCGGCTCTCGGCGTACATCTCCGAGTCCACCGAGATCAGCCCCACCCGGCCGGTCCTGGTCGACCGCTTCCTCGACGACGCCATCGAGATCGACGTGGACGCCCTCTACGACGGCACCGAGCTGTACCTCGGCGGCGTCATGGAGCACATCGAGGAGGCCGGCATCCACTCCGGCGACTCCGCCTGTGCGCTGCCCCCGATCACCCTCGGCGGCCACGACATCAAGCGGCTGCGCGCCTCCACGGAGGCCATCGCCAAGGGCGTCGGCGTCCGCGGCCTGATCAACATCCAGTTCGCGCTCTCCGGCGACATCCTCTACGTCCTGGAGGCCAACCCGCGCGCCTCGCGGACCGTGCCCTTCACCTCGAAGGCGACCGCGGTCCCGCTCGCCAAGGCCGCCGCCCGCATCTCGCTGGGCGCGACCGTCGCCGAGCTGCGCGAGGAGGGCCTGCTGCCGAAGACCGGCGACGGCGGCACCCTGCCGCTGGACGCGCCGATCTCCGTCAAGGAGGCCGTCATGCCGTGGTCGCGCTTCCGCGACATCCACGGCCGCGGCGTCGACACCATCCTCGGCCCGGAGATGCGCTCCACCGGCGAGGTCATGGGCATCGACTCGGTCTTCGGCACCGCCTACGCCAAGTCGCAGGCCGGTGCCTACGGGCCGCTGCCCACCAAGGGCCGCGCCTTCATCTCGGTGGCCAACCGGGACAAGCGCTCGATGATCTTCCCGGCCCGCGAGCTGGTCGCCCACGGCTTCGAGCTGCTGGCCACCTCCGGCACCGCCGAGGTCCTCAAGCGCAACGGCATCAACGCCACGGTCGTGCGCAAGCAGTCCGAGGGCGAGGGCCCCAACGGCGAGAAGACCATCGTCCAGCTGATTCACGAGGGCGGGGTGGACCTCATCGTCAACACCCCCTACGGGACCGGCGGCCGGCTCGACGGCTACGAGATCCGCACCGCGGCCGTCGCCCGGTCCGTGCCCTGCCTGACCACGGTCCAGGCGCTCGCCGCGGCCGTCCAGGGCATCGACGCCCTCAACAACGGGGACGTCGGCGTCCGTTCGCTCCAGGAACACGCGGAACACCTGACCGCGGCCCGCGACTGAGAAGCCCACAAGGGGGACACCGGAAACGGTGTCCCCCTCTCCATGAGGACACCGTGATGTACAAGTTCTTCTTCCAGCTGGTCTTCAAGCGCATGGACGCCGAGCGCGCCCACCACCTGGCCTTCCGCTGGATTCGCCTCGCCGCCCGCGTCCCCGTGCTGCGCACCTTCCTCGCCGCAGCCCTCGCCCCCCGGTACAAGGAGCTGCGCACCGAGGCCCTGGGCCTGCGGATGCACGGCCCCTTCGGCCTCGCCGCCGGCTTCGACAAGAACGCGGTCGCGATCGACGGCATGGCGATGCTCGGCTTCGACCACGTCGAGATCGGCACCGTCACCGGCGAACCGCAGCCCGGCAACCCGAAGCGGCGGCTGTTCCGCCTGGTGGCGGACCGCGCGCTGATCAACCGCATGGGCTTCAACAACGAGGGCTCCGCCGCCGTCGCCGCCCGGCTCGCCGCCCGCAAGCCGGTCTTCCGCACCGCCGTGGGCGTCAACATCGGCAAGACCAAGGTCGTCGCCGAGGCCGACGCCGCCGCCGACTACGTGAAGTCCACCGAGCGCCTCGCCGCCCACGCCGACTACCTCGTCGTCAACGTCTCCTCGCCCAACACCCCCGGCCTGCGCAACCTCCAGGCCACCGAGTCGCTGCGCCCGCTGCTCACCGCCGTGCGCGAGGCCGCCGACCGGACCGTCACCCACCGCCGCGTCCCGCTGCTGGTCAAGATCGCCCCGGACCTCGCCGACGAGGACGTGGACGCCGTCGCCGACCTCGCCGTCGAACTCGGCCTGGACGGCATCATCGCCACCAACACCACCATCGCCCGCGAGGGCCTGGGCCTGACGTCCCCGCCCGCACTGGTGAAGGAGACCGGCGGACTGTCCGGAGCCCCCCTCAAGGCGCGCTCCCTGGAGGTCCTCGGCCGCCTCCACCGGCGCGTGGGCGACCGGATCACCCTGGTGGGCGTCGGCGGCATCGAGAACGCCGAGGACGCCTGGCAGCGCATCCTCGCCGGGGCGACGCTCGTCCAGGGCTACAGCGCCTTCATCTACGAGGGACCCTTCTACGCCCGTGCCATCCACAAGGGCCTGGCCGCGCGCCTGGCCGCGTCCCCGTACGCCACGCTCGCCGACGCCGTCGGCGCGGAAAGCCGGAAGGCAGCGAAATGACCCTGGAACCCTTCGGCGCCCGGCTGCGCCACGCCATGGACACCCGAGGCCCGCTCTGCGTCGGCATCGACCCGCACGCCTCGCTGCTCACCGCCTGGGGGCTGAGCGACGACATCGCCGGCCTGGAGCGGTTCACCCGGACCGTCGTCGAGGCGCTGGCCGACCGGGTCGCCGTGCTCAAGCCGCAGTCCGCGTTCTTCGAGCGCTTCGGCTCGCGCGGCATCGCGGTCCTGGAGAAGGCCGTCGAGGAGGCCCGCGCGGCCGGCGCCCTGGTCCTGATGGACGCCAAGCGCGGCGACATCGGCTCCACCATGGGTGCCTACGCGGCGACCTACCTGGACAAGGACTCGCCGCTGTTCTCGGACGCGGTCACCGTCTCGCCCTACCTCGGCTTCGGCTCGCTGCGCCCGGCGCTCGACGCGGCGGCGATCTCCGGCGCCGGCGTCTTCGTCCTCGCGCTGACCTCCAACCCGGAGGGCGCCGAGGTGCAGCGCGCCACCGCCGCCGACGGCCGTCCGCTGGCCCAGCTGATGCTCGACCACATGGCCGCCGAGAACGCGGGCGCCGCCCCGCTCGGCTCGGTCGGCGCGGTGGTCGGGGCCACGCTGGGCGACGCGGGAGTGGACCTCGCGATCAACGGCCCGCTGCTCGCACCGGGGATCGGCGCGCAGGGGGCGACCCCGGCGGACCTGCCGGGCGTCTTCGGGGACGCGGTGGGCAATGTGGTGCCCAGCGTGAGCCGGGGCGTGCTGCGCCACGGCCCGGACGTGGCGGGGCTGCGCGACGCGGCAGGGCGGTTCGCGGACGAGGTCCGGACGGCCGTCTCGGACCGCTGAGTGTGCCCCTTCACACCGTGTTGACGAAATCCTGACCAAAAAAGTCGGTCGTTATGCCTGAAAAGTCCTGGTCGGCTGAGGCTGACCAGGACTTTTCGTCTGTTCTCGCTGACTCCGGCGGCCTTGGCCGCTAGTCTCCGTCGAGAGCCGACGCGCACGGGGTGTTCGCGGCTCACCAGGTGAGGGGCGCTCCAGTCGCCTCACCGGTCCGTATCCGACAGATCGACATCCGAGGTGACGTAGGCGTGGCTCTTCCGCCCCTTACCCCTGAACAGCGCGCAGCCGCGCTCGAAAAGGCCGCCGCGGCTCGCCGGGAGCGGGCCGAGGTCAAGAATCGACTCAAGCACTCCGGCGCCTCCCTCCACGAGGTCATCAAGTCGGGCCAGGAGAACGACGTCATCGGCAAGATGAAGGTCTCCGCCCTGCTGGAGTCCCTGCCCGGCGTGGGCAAGGTCCGTGCCAAGCAGATCATGGAGCGGCTCGGCATCTCCGAGAGCCGCCGCGTGCGGGGTCTGGGCTCCAACCAGATCGCATCCCTGGAGCGCGAGTTCGGCGGCACCGCCGCCTGACGTTCTCAGGCACTCCTGAGAACCTGGATAATCGCTCCATGGCTGCAACATCGCGGGGGGCGTCCCCCGTACCCCCGGACGTACGTCCGCGGCTGACCGTGCTCTCCGGCCCCTCGGGGGTCGGCAAGAGCACGGTCGTCGCACATATGCGCAAGGTTCACCCCGAGGTGTGGCTGTCGGTGTCGGCGACGACCCGCAAGCCGCGCCCCGGCGAACGCAACGGCGTCCACTACTTCTTCGTGGACGACGAGGAGTTCGACAAGCTGATCGCCAACGGCGAACTGCTGGAGTGGGCCGAGTTCGCCGGCAACCGCTACGGCACGCCGCGCCGCGCCGTGCAGGAGCGGCTGGAGGCGGGGGAGCCGGTGCTCCTGGAGATCGACCTCCAGGGCGCCCGGCTGGTCCGCCAGTCCATGGCGGACGCGCAGCTCGTCTTCCTCGCCCCGCCGAGCTGGGAGGAGCTGGTGCGCCGGCTCACCGGCCGGGGGACCGAGGCGCCCGAGGTGATCGAACGCCGGCTCGGCGCCGCCAAGGTCGAGCTGGCCGCCGAATCGGAGTTCGACACGACGCTCGTCAACACCTCCGTCGAGGACGTGGCACGTGAGCTGCTAGCCTTGATGCTGGAGGCTTCCGGCCACCGGCCCGGCGGCGAGTGACCCACCGCCCGGCTCTTGATCTTCACCCCCTTCGGAAGGCAGAGCGTGTCCTCTTCCATCACCACGCCCGAGGGCATCATCAACCCGCCGATTGATGAGCTCCTTGAGGCAACCGACTCGAAGTACAGCCTCGTGATCTACGCCGCCAAGCGCGCGCGCCAGATCAACGCGTACTACTCGCAGCTCGGTGAGGGCCTTCTCGAGTACGTCGGTCCGCTCGTCGACACCCACGTGCACGAGAAGCCGCTCTCGATCGCGCTCCGCGAGATCAACGCCGGCCTGCTCACGTCCGAGGCCATCGAGGGCCCCGCGCAGTAAGCGGCGACGACGCGTCTTCACCACGGGTCCGGCGGCATCCCCGCCGGGCCCGCGGTGTGTCCCCGGGCCGACCGGCCGGTGCCCGCGCCCGTGAGGCAGCATGGGGGTGTACGTACGCCGGGTGCGTAACCGAGTGCGGGGAGACGCAGTGGACAAGCCGAAGGTCGTTCTGGGGGTCAGCGGCGGCATCGCCGCGTACAAGGCGTGCGAGCTGCTGCGCCGGCTGACCGAGTCCGGCCACGACGTACGGGTCGTCCCCACCGCGTCCGCCCTGAACTTCGTCGGCGCGGCCACCTGGTCGGCGCTCTCCGGCCACCCCGTCTCCACCGAGGTCTGGAACGACGTCCACGAGGTGCCGCACGTCCGGATCGGCCAGCACGCCGACCTCGTCGTCGTCGCCCCCGCCACCGCCGACACGCTGGCCAGGGCCGCCCACGGCCTCGCCGACGACCTGCTCACCAACACCCTGCTCACCGCCCGCTGCCCGGTCGTCTTCGCCCCGGCCATGCACACCGAGATGTGGGAGCACCCGGCCACCCGGGAGAACGTCGCCACGCTGCGCCGCCGGGGCGCCGTCGTCATCGAACCCGCCGTGGGCCGGCTCACCGGCGTGGACACCGGCAAGGGCCGGCTCCCCGATCCGGGCGAGATCTACGAGGTCTGCCGCCGCGTCCTCGCCCGCGGCGCGGCCGCCCCCGACCTCACCGGCCGGCACGTGGTCGTCAGCGCCGGCGGGACGCGCGAACCCCTCGACCCCGTCCGCTTCCTCGGCAACCGCTCCTCCGGCAAGCAGGGCTACGCCCTCGCCCGCACCGCCGTCGCCCGGGGCGCCCGCGTCACCCTCGTCGAGGCCAACACCGGGCTGCCCGACCCGTCCGGCGCCGACGTCGTGCGCGTGGGGACCGCGACCCAGCTGCGCGAGGCCGTGATCGAGGCGGCACGGGACGCCGACGTCGTCGTCATGGCGGCCGCGGTCGCCGATTTCCGGCCTGCCGAATACGCCACCGGCAAGATCAAGAAGAAGGACGGCAGGGAACCGGCCCCCCTCGCGCTCGTCCGCAATCCGGACATCCTCGCCGAGGTCGCCGCCGACCGCGCCGTGCCCGGACAGCTCGTCGTCGGATTCGCCGCCGAGACCGACGACGTCCTGGCCCACGGCCGCGAGAAGCTCCGCCGCAAGGGCTGCGACCTGCTGGTGGTCAACGAGGTGGGGGAGCGCAAGACCTTCGGCTCCGAGGAGAACGAGGCCGTGGTGCTCGCCGCCGACGGCACCGAGACGCCGGTGCCCCACGGCCCCAAGGAGGCGCTCGCCGACGTCGTATGGGACCTGGTGGCCGCCCGCCTCGGATGAATTTCCGGTGACACGCCGGGGTGGCGCGGGGCCGCGCGACCCGGCCGGGGCCCGGCGGACGGCGGGCTTCCGGGGCACTTCGACCTCGGTGGAACACGTCACAGGTCGGTCAAAGGGCGAGACACGGTGTCCGGCGGCCGGGGCCGACCGATAAACTGCAAGCCGGACCGTGCCGGGCGCAGCTCCCGGACGGTCCGGCCAATGATCAGCCAGCAGCCGCTGCAACCCCAGGGAGCGATGTGTCCCGCCGTCTCTTCACCTCGGAGTCCGTGACCGAGGGTCACCCCGACAAGATCGCCGACCAGATCAGCGACACCATCCTCGACGCGCTCCTGCGGGAGGACCCCTCCTCCCGCGTCGCCGTCGAGACCCTGATCACCACCGGTCTGGTGCACGTTGCCGGAGAGGTCACGACCAAGGCCTACGCCGACATTCCGACGCTGGTCCGCAACAAGGTCCTGGAGATCGGCTACGACTCCTCCAAGAAGGGCTTCGACGGCGCCTCCTGCGGCGTCTCGGTGTCCATCGGCGCGCAGTCTCCGGACATCGCGCAGGGCGTCGACACCGCGTACGAGAAGCGGGTCGAGGGTGCCTCCCAGAGGGACCAGGAAGACGAGCTCGACAAGCAGGGCGCCGGCGACCAGGGCCTGATGTTCGGCTACGCCTGCGACGAGACCCCGGAGCTGATGCCGCTGCCGATCTACCTCGCGCACCGGCTCTCGCGCCGGCTGTCCGAGGTCCGCAAGAACGGGACCATCCCGTACCTGCGCCCCGACGGCAAGACCCAGGTCACCATCGAGTACGACGGCGACAAGGCCATCCGCCTCGACACCGTCGTCGTCTCCTCGCAGCACGCCAGCGACATCGACCTCGACTCGCTGCTCGCGCCCGACATCCGCGAGTTCGTCGTCGAGCACGTGCTGTCCCAGCTCATCGAGGACGGCATCAAGCTCGAAACCGAGGGCTACCGCCTCCTCGTCAACCCGACCGGCCGCTTCGAGATCGGCGGCCCGATGGGCGACGCGGGCCTGACCGGCCGCAAGATCATCATCGACACCTACGGGGGCATGGCCCGCCACGGCGGCGGCGCCTTCTCCGGCAAGGACCCGTCGAAGGTGGACCGCTCCGCCGCGTACGCCATGCGCTGGGTCGCCAAGAACGTCGTCGCCGCCGGGCTCGCCGCCCGCTGCGAGGTCCAGGTCGCGTACGCGATCGGCAAGGCCGAGCCGGTGGGCCTCTTCGTCGAGACCTTCGGCACCGCCGCGGTCGAGACCGAGAAGATCGAGCACGCCATCGGCGAGGTCTTCGACCTCCGCCCGGCCGCGATCATCCGCGACCTCGACCTGCTGCGCCCGATCTACTCCCAGACCGCCGCCTACGGCCACTTCGGCCGTGAGCTGCCGGACTTCACCTGGGAGCGCACGGACCGGGTGGACGCCCTGCGCGCCGCCGCCGGTCTGTAGGACGGCCAGGCAGTCCCACACCGGAGCCCGGACGCCGTCACGGCGTCCGGGCTCCGGCGCGTCGCGGTACGGGGGCCAAGGCGGAGGACGGGCGCCGCTGTCCGAGGCGTCTGGTAGGGATGGAGCTGTGAGCAGCGAGAACGAGCGGTCCGGCGAGTCCGGCGCGGGGGAGCCGGAACAGCTCGCGCTGATCCGGGAGACCGTGCGCCGGGCCAAGGCACCGCGCGCCAAGCCGCGCACCTGGCGCGGGGCCGCGCTCGCCGACGAACTGCCCGTCGCCCGCGTCCTGGTCAACAAGGGGGCGCTCCACCTCGACCAGTACTTCGACTACGCGGTCCCCGCCGAGCTGGACGCCGACGCCCAGCCCGGTGTGCGGGTACGGGTCCGGTTCGGCGCCGGGGGCCGCAATGTGCGCGGCGGCCGGCGCGAGGGCGGCGGGCTCGTCGACGGCTTCCTCGTCGAGCGGCTGGCCCGGTCCGACTACAACGGGGCGCTGGCCGCGCTCGCCTCCGTCGTGTCCCCGGAGCCCGTCCTCGGCCCCGGACTGCTCGCCCTCGCCCGCGCCGTCGCCGACCGGTACGCGGGCAGCCTCGCCGACGTCCTCCAGCTCGCCGTCCCCCCGAGGAACGCGCAGGCCGAGTCCCGGCCGTCCCCCGACCCCCTGCCCGCCCCCGCCCGACCCGCCCCCGGCACCTGGGAGCGGTACGAACAGGGGCCCGCGTTCCTGTCCGCGCTGGCCGGCGGGGGCGCCCCCAGGGCCGTGTGGACCGCTCTGCCCGGACCGCACTGGCCGGCCGAGATCGCGACGGCCGTCGCCGCCACCCTCTCCGCCGGGCGCGGCGCCCTCGTCGTCGTCCCCGACGGCCGCTCCGCCGCACGGGTCGACGCCGCGCTCACCGCCCTCCTCGGAGAGGGCCGGCACGCCCTGCTCACGGCCGGCTCCGGACCGGGCAGGCGCTACCGGGAATGGCTCGCCGTGCGGCGCGGCTCCGTCCGGGCCGTCGTGGGGACCAGGGCCGCGATGTTCGCACCCGTCACCGACCTCGGGCTCGTCGTCGTCTGGGACGACGGCGACTCCAGCCACAGCGACGACCGCGCCCCCTTCCCCCATGTCCGCGAGGTCCTGGAACTGCGGGCCACGCACGGCCGCTGCGCGTTCCTGCTCGGCTCCCTCAGCTGCACGGTCGAGGCCGCGCAGCTCGTCGAGAGCGGCTGGGCGCTGCCGCTGCGCGCCGGGCGGGAGCAGCTGCGGGCCGCGGCGCCCGTCATCCGCACCGTGGGCGACGGCGAGCTGGCGCGGGACGGGGCGGCGCGGGCCGCCCGGCTGCCCAGCCTCGCCTGGCAGACCGTCCGGGACGGGCTGCGCACCGGCCCGGTGCTGGTCCAGGTGCCCCGGCGGGGTTACGCCCCCCGGCTCGCCTGCGAGCGCTGCCGGGAGCCCGCCCGGTGCCGGCAGTGCGCGGGCCCCCTGGAGGCGCCCGACGAACGGGACCTGAACTGCGCCTGGTGCGGGCGGGCCGAGACGTCCTGGCACTGCGTGGCCTGCGGCGGACGGCGGCTGCGCGCCCAGGTCGTGGGGGCCCGGCGTACGGCGGAGGAGCTGGGCCGGGCGTTCCCGGCGGTGCCGGTGCGGACCTCCGGGCGCGACCACGTCCTGGACGCGGTGCCGGACCGGCCCGCGCTCGTCGTCTCCACGCCGGGCGCCGAGCCGGTCGCCGAGGGCGGGTACGCGGCGGCGCTGCTGCTGGACGGCTGGGCGATGGTCGGCCGGCCCGATCTGCGCGCCGCCGAGGAGGCCCTGCGCCGCTGGACGGCCGCCGCCGCGCTGGTCCGGGGCCGGCCCGAGGGCGGCACGGTGGTCGTGGTCGCCGAGCCGACGCTGCGGCCCGTGCAGGCGCTGGTCCGCTGGGACCCGGTCGGGCACGCCCGGCGGGAGCTGGCGGAGCGGGCCGAGCTGGGCTTTCCGCCGGTGTCCCGGATGGCGTCGGTGACGGGGGCGCCGGAGGCGCTGGCCGCGTTCCTGGGGCTGGCCAGGCTGCCGCAGGACGCGGAGGTGCTGGGCCCGGTGCCGGTGCCCGCCGCGCAGCCGGGGCGGCCGCGGCGGTCCTTCGAGGCGCCGCCGGGGGAGAGCTGGGAGCGGGCGCTGATCCGGGTGCCGCCGGGGAGCGGGGCCGCGCTGGCGGCGGCGCTGCGCGCGGCACGGATCGCGCGGGGCGCCGGAGGGGGCGCGGGCGCGGTGCGGGTCCGGGTGGACCCGGTGGACATCGGCTGAGACGGGCCGGCCCGCCCGGCGCGTGGACCTGGGGCGCCGGGCGGGCCGGGTCGTGGTGGACCCGGCCGGATGCCGTCAGCCGTTGCGGGGGCCCGGGAAGGGGCTGGGGCGGTCCGTCGGGGGCTGGGGCGTGCGCGCGGCGGGGACGGCGGGGCCGCGTTGCGGGACCACCTCCGGCTCCGCGGCCGCCTGCGAGGCCCGCCGCGCCCCGTACCGGCGGTGGACGGCCTGCTTGGTGACCCCGAGCGCGGAGCCCACCGCGTCCCAGGAGAAGCCCAGCGAGCGGTCGAAGTCCACGGCCGCCGTGACCAGCGTCTCGACGCTGTCCCGCAGTTCCTGGGCCAGTCTGACCGTGGGGGCGGGGGCCCTGCCGTAGACGACGAAGCCCGCGGAGGGGCCGGAGCGGCGCGGGCGGTAGACGTTGCCCAGTTGGGCGGTGAGCGTGCGCAGCGCGTCCACCTGCCGCCGGACCCGCTCGATGTCCCGCACCAGAAGATGCAGACTGGCCCTCGCTTGGGCGTCGTGGGTTGCGTGGTCGGCCATGAAGAAGCCTCTCGAACCGGCGTTGAAAGGGATCGGGCCGCACCAGGGCGGCTCGCTTCGGTCAATCTCTCTTGACCAACGCCGCACCTGTGGATCTGGTCACGCTCGGGGGGCGTATGAGCACGTGCGAGGGGCGCGCGAGGACGCGTACGCCCCCCGTCCAAGACACCGCCTAGACTGGTGCGTTGCTCGTCACCGTAACGTTTCGGCCTGAGAGTCCGGCCTGAGAGGCAGTCAGCCACCCATGAAGCTCGTCTTCGCCGGCACCCCCGAGGTAGCCGTTCCCGCCCTGGACGCCCTGATCGCCTCCGGCCGCCATGAGGTGGCCGCCGTCGTGACCAGGCCCGACGCGCCCGCCGGGCGCGGCAGGCGGCTGGTGGCCAGCCCGGTCGCCCAGCGCGCCGAGGAGGCCGGGATCGAGGTGCTGAAGCCCGCGAGGCCGAGGGACGAGGACTTCCTCGCCCGGCTGCGGGAGATCGCCCCGGACTGCTGCCCGGTCGTCGCCTACGGCGCGCTGCTGCCCAAGGTGGCGCTCGACGTCCCGGCCAGGGGCTGGGTCAACCTGCACTTCTCGCTGCTGCCCGCCTGGCGTGGCGCCGCCCCCGTGCAGCACTCCGTGATGGCCGGCGACGAGGTGACCGGCGCCTCCACCTTCCTCATCGAGGAGGGGCTCGACTCCGGGCCCGTCTACGGCGTCCTGACCGAGGAGGTCCGGCCCACCGACACCAGCGGCGACCTGCTGACCCGGCTGGCGTTCGCCGGGGCCGGGCTGCTCGCCGCGACCATGGACGGCATCGAGGACGGCACCCTGCACGCCGTGCCCCAGCCGGCCGACGGCGTCACCCTCGCCCCCAAGATCACCGTGGAGGACGCCCAGGTCCAGTGGTCGGCGCCCGCGCTGCGGGTGGACCGGGTCGTCCGCGCCTGCACCCCGGCCCCCGGCGCCTGGACGCTGTTCCGGGGCGAGCGGCTCAAGCTCGTCCAGGCGACCCCCGCCGTGGACCGGTCCGAACTGGCGCCCGGCGAGCTGTCGGCCGGCAAGAACAACGTGTTCGTGGGCACCGGGTCGCACGCGGTGGAGCTGCTCTGGGTGCAGCCGCAGGGCAAGAAGCCGATGCGCGCCGCCGACTGGGCGCGCGGCGTCCGCATCGTCCCCGGCGAGCTGCTGGGCAGCTGAGACCGGCCGGCCCCCGGCGGGCGGGGACGTAGGCTGGGAGGGTTCGTTTCCTCACCGCCAGCGGAGCACCTTTCACTGTGAACGACCAGCCGCGTCGCCGTCCCGCCAAGCCGCACCGCCGCCCGAAGAAGGACCCGGTCCGCTTCCTCGCCTTCGAGGTCCTGCGGGCGGTCGACGAGCGCGACGCGTACGCGAACCTCGTCCTGCCCCCGCTGCTGAAAAAGGCCCGCGCCAAGGGCGACTTCGACCACCGCGACGCGGCCCTGGCCACCGAGCTGGTCTACGGCACGCTGCGCCGCCAGGGCACGTACGACGCGATCGTCGCCGCCTGCATCGACCGGCCGCTGCGCGAGGTGGACCCGCCGGTCCTGGACGTGCTGAACATGGGCGTGCACCAGCTGCTCGGCACCCGAATCCCCACCCACGCGGCGGTCTCCGCGAGCGTGGAGCTGGCCCGCGTGGTGCTGGGGGAGGGGCGCGCCAAGTTCGTCAACGCCGTCCTGCGCAAGGTGTCCGCCGACGACCTCGACGGCTGGGTGGCGAAGGTGGCCCCCTCCTACGAGGACGACGCCGAGGACCACCTCGCGGTCGTCCACTCCCACCCCCGCTGGGTCGTCTCCGCGCTCTGGGACGCGCTCGGCGGCGGCCGCGCCGGCATCGAGGACCTGCTCGAAGCGGACAACGAACGCCCCGAGGTCACCCTGGTCGCCCGCCCCGGCCGCTCCACCACCGCCGAGCTCACCGCCGAGCTCACCGCCGAGCTGGGTGAGGACAGCGCGCTGCCCGGCCGCTGGTCGCCCCACGCCGTGCGCATGGCCGAGGGCGGCGAGCCCGGCGCCCTGACCGCCGTGCGCGAGGGCCGGGCCGGGGTCCAGGACGAGGGCAGCCAGCTGGTCGCCGCCGCGCTCGCCGCCGCCCCGCTGGAGGGCCCCGACGCCCGCTGGCTGGACGGCTGCGCGGGCCCCGGCGGCAAGGCGGCCCTGCTCGCCGCGCTCGCCGCCGGACGCGGCGCCGCCCTGCTCGCCGCCGAACGCCAGCCGCACCGCGCCCGCCTCGTGGAGCGCGCGCTGACCGGCAACCCCGGCCCGTACCAGGTGGTCACCGCCGACGGCACCCGCCCGCCGTGGCTCCCCGGCACCTTCGACCGGGTCCTGGTGGACGTGCCCTGCTCCGGCCTCGGCGCCCTGCGCCGCCGCCCGGAGGCCCGCTGGCGCCGCCGCCCCGAGGACCTGGAGGGCTTCGCGCCCCTCCAGCGCGGGCTGCTGCGCGAGGCGATCAAGGCCGTCCGCGTCGGCGGCGTCGTCGGCTACGCCACCTGCTCGCCGCACCTCGCCGAGACCCGGGTCGTCGTGGAGGACGTGCTCAAGGGGCGCGGCGGCGCGCCCGTCGAGGCGGAGTGGATCGACGCCCGCCCGCTGCTGCCCGGTGTGCCCGCGCTCGGCGACGGGCCCGACGTCCAGCTCTGGCCGCATCTGCACGGCACCGACGCCATGTACCTCGCGCTGCTGCGCCGTACCGGCTGACCGCACCCCCCGCGCCGGGGCGGAACACCGCTCTTGCTCGAACCGTAATGATCCCGTGAGGCTTTGGAGCGCACCGGGGCGGGGAAGTGACGCAGAACATGGCAGTCTTGGCCCATGGCCCAGATCAACCCGAGTATTCTCTCCGCCGACTTCGCGCGTCTCGCCGACGAGGCGAAGGCCGTCGAAGGCGCCGACTGGCTCCATGTCGACGTCATGGACAACCACTTCGTGCCCAATCTGACCCTCGGCGTTCCGATCGTGGAATCGCTCAGCAGGGCCACGGACACGCCGCTGGACTGCCACCTCATGATCGAGGACGCGGACCGCTGGGCGCCCCAGTACGTCGAGGCCGGGGCCGGGTCGGTCACCTTCCACGCCGAGGCCGCCGCGGCCCCCGTCCGGCTGGCCCGCGAGATCCGCGCCAAGGGCGCCCGCGCCTCCATGGCGCTCAAGCCGGCGACGCCCATCGAGCCGTACGAGGACCTGCTCCCCGAACTCGACATGCTGCTGATCATGACCGTGGAACCGGGCTTCGGCGGCCAGGCGTTCCTGGACATCATGCTGCCCAAGATCCGGCGCACCCGTGAACTGATCTCCAAGCACGGCCTCGACCTGTGGCTCCAGGTGGACGGCGGGGTCTCCGAGTCCACCATCGAGCGCTGCGCCGAGGCGGGCGCCGACGTCTTCGTGGCCGGCTCCGCCGTCTACAACGCCGCGGACCCGGCCGCCGCCGTGCGGTCCCTGCGGGCCAAGGCCGAGGGAGCCATCGGCGCGGCCGGCTGGGGCTGCGCGCACTGAGCCCCCGCGGCGCGGACACGGGCACAGGAGTCGTCCGGGCCAAGGGCAGATGAACGGGGTCCGACGGGACCGGTCAGGGATCGTCGTATCTGACAGGATGAACGACGTATCAAGAGCGTGAACAGCAGTGAGGAGAACGCGGTGTCTGCAATGTCGGCGGGCCGGTCCGCCCTGCGGATGGGGCCCGCGGAGCTGGTGCAGGCGGCGGCCATGGCCCGCCGCTTCTACCTCGAGGGCAAGTCCAAGATCCAGATCGCCGAGGAGTTCGGCGTCAGCCGTTTCAAGGTCGCGCGCGTCCTGGAGACCGCCCTGGAGCGCGACCTCGTACGGATCGAGATCCGCGTCCCGGCGGAGCTGGACGCCGAGCGCTCCGACGCGCTGCGGGCCCGTTACGGGCTGCGCCACGCGGTGGTCGTCGAGTCCCCGGCGGAGGAGCAGGACGACGCGGCCGACCCGGAGAATCTGGGCGAGGTCGCGGCCGATCTGCTCGGCGAACTGGTGACCGAGGGCGATGTGCTCGGGCTGGCCTGGGGCCGCTCCACCATCCACATGGCCGCCGCCCTCGACCGGCTGCCCCCGTGCACGGTCGTGCAGCTCACCGGGGTGTACGACGCGGGCACCGCCGAGCGCGGTTCGGTGGAGGCGGTGCGGCGCGCGGCCCAGGTCTCCGGCGGCGAGGCCCACCCGATCTACGCGCCGATGCTGCTGCCGGACCCGGCGACGGCCGCCGCGCTGCGCCACCAGACCGGGATCGCCCGCGCCTTCGAGTACTTCGACAAGGTGACGGTGGCGGCCGTCTCCATCGGTTCCTGGGAGCCGGGGATCTCCACGGTGCACGACATGCTCTCGGACGAGGAGCGCCGGCACTACGCCTCGCTCGGTGTGGCCGCGGAGATGTCGGCCCATCTGTTCGACGCGGAGGGCCGCCGGGTCGGCCGGGACCTCGGTGAGCGGTGCATCACCGTCGAGGCGGACCGGCTGCGCCGGATTCCGGAGGTCGTGGCGATCGCGGGCGGGCAGCGCAAGGCCGCCGCGATCGGCGCGGTGCTGCGCTCGGGACTGGTCACCAGCCTGGTGACGGACACGGCCGCGGCGGACTACCTGCTGACGGAGTCCGGGGCCCCGCGCCGGCCGGCCCTGGAGCGGGCCGACCCGGACGGCGACTGACCCCTCCGGACGAGGGATGCGAAGGACATGAGGGAGGGGCGGCCGTACGGCCGCCCCTCCCTCATGCGCACGGTGGTCAGTCCTGCGGGGTGACGCCCAGCACCGTGGCCTCCAGATACTGTTCCGGCCGGTCGTACTGGCTGACGTCGGCCGGGTTGTAGCGGGGTGTCTGCCGGGACCAGTCGAGATTGCCGCGCATCCAGCTGCGCATTCCGTCGAGGTACGGCTCCAGCATCGGCGCCAGCTGCGGATAGGCCGCCAGCAGCTCGGCCTCCGCCGTCAGGAAGCGCTCCGTCTCCCCGGCGAGCTCCGCACAGACGTGTTCCAGCGCTTCCTGCTTGCCGAAGCCGCGGTGGTGGCGGACCAGATGGACGAGGTTGTGGATCTCGCCGAGCACCTGTTCCTTCTCGTAGGAGTACACGTCATTGGCCCAGCACACATGGTTGCAGGACGATTCCAGGGCCGTGATGAACCGGGGGTCGTTGTGGATCGACTGGGGCGCCTCGATGTCGGCGACGATTTCTATGAGGTCCATGCAGACGAGGATCGCGCCGGTATGGCGGCGCTTCTCGATGTACAGCTCCTCGGACGGCACCACGCCCGCCGCCCGGTTCCCGGCCTCCCAGGTCGTGGTGGTGGTGAGGTACTTGCGCAGATGCCAGGCGAACCGGCGCCGCCAGTGCACCGCCGCGGTCGGCGTGGTGCGCTGCCACAGGTCGATGAGGGCGACCACCGCCGCGGGCAGCTCCTCGTTGGCGAGGACCCCGGTCCGGGTGCCCTCGACGACCGACAGCATCAGCGCGACGACGTCCCGGACGCGTTCGGGACTGCGGCCCAGGTGGCCGTCGTCGAGCTGGTCGTCCACGAGGAAGAGCCAGACGAACCAGTCGGCGACGAGTTCGAGACGCTCACTGTCCGCTGTGGGATAGACCATGCCGACGAACGCGCCGAAGTCGGCCTGCTCGAATCGCGCTCTGGCCGAATCCCGGTGTACCAGACCGGTGTCGCGAATCCAGGTGTCAAGATGTCGGCGGACGTGGGGGACATGCGGGTTCGTCCGCTGGGGGAACGGGCAGTAAATATCCGGAAGTTTGTTCTCCACGGGCGGGTCTCAATCCTCTCCGGTCGTACGGGTGACGGCAGTTGTACATGGTCCGTCCGTTCCTCCGAGGCATGGTGACGACCCACGGGACCTGCGGGTTTGAAGCTACCTGACCCCCCGTCACCAGGTCCAGGGCAGATGATCGGAATGGATGAATGCGGTTCCGGTAAAGTTGTCCGGCAAGGCAGGTGGCATATGCCCGTGGCCCCCATCAAGGTTTCCTTTTGGAGGAAGCCACAAAATAGGGGGTCGTTTGTTGTGTCTTCGTGGAAGCGACCTGCGTGATTTCGTATGAAAAAATGAGTGTTATGCGTTTTCTTGAGCCCGGCACCGGTCGCTACACAGAGTCCCCTTCGGTCCCGTACGACCTCACGTACGACGATGTCTTCATGGTTCCGGGCCGATCGGCGGTCGGATCGCGCCAGGGAGTCGATCTGTCCTCCCCCGACGGCAGCGGCACCACCATCCCCCTCGTCGTCGCGAACATGACGGCGATCGCGGGCCGCCGGATGGCCGAGACCATCGCCCGGCGCGGCGGCCTGGTCGTCATCCCGCAGGACATCCCGATCGAGGTCGTCACCGAGGTCATCTCCTGGGTGAAGACGCGCCACCTGGTGCTCGACACGCCCATCGAGCTGTCCCCGGCCCAGACGGTCGCCGACGCGCTGTCCCTGCTGCACAAGCGCGCCCACGGCGCCGGGGTCGTCGTGGACGACGAGCGCCGGCCCGTCGGCGTGGTCACCGACCACGACCTGTCCGGCGTGGACCGCTTCACCCAGCTCTCCGAGGTCATGTCCAAGGACCTGGTCCTGCTGGACGCGGACATCGACCCGCGCGACGCCTTCAACAAGCTCGACGGCGCCAACCGCAAGCTCGCCCCCGCCGTGGACGCGGACGGCCGCCTCGTCGGCATCCTCACCCGCAAGGGAGCCCTGCGCGCCACCCTGTACACCCCCGCCACCGACGCGGACGGCAAGCTGCGGATCGCCGCCGCCGTCGGCATCAACGGCGATGTGGCCGGCAAGGCCAAGCAGCTCCTCGACGCCGGGGTGGACACCCTCGTCGTGGACACCGCCCACGGCCACCAGGAATCCATGATCAGCGCCGTGCGCGCGGTCCGGGCCCTGGACCCGCGGGTCCCGATCGTGGCGGGCAACATCGTCGCCGCAGAGGGCGTGCGCGACCTCATCGAGGCCGGGGCCGACATCATCAAGGTCGGCGTCGGACCCGGCGCCATGTGCACCACCCGGATGATGACCGGCGTCGGCCGGCCCCAGTTCTCCGCCGTGCTGGAATGCGCCGCCGAGGCGAAGAAGTACGGCAAGCACGTCTGGGCGGACGGCGGCGTCCGCCACCCCCGCGACGTCGCCATGGCCCTCGCGGCCGGCGCCTCCAACGTGATGATCGGCTCCTGGTTCGCCGGCACGTACGAGTCGCCCGGCGACCTCCAGCAGACCGCCGACGGGCGCTTCTACAAGGAGTCCTTCGGCATGGCGTCCGCGCGCGCCGTGAAGAACCGCACCTCCGACGAGTCCGCGTACGACCGCGCCCGCAAGGCGCTCTTCGAGGAGGGCATCTCCACCTCCCGGATGTTCCTGGACCCGGCCCGCCCCGGCGTCGAGGACCTGATCGACTCGATCATCGCGGGCGTCCGCTCCTCCTGCACCTACGCGGGCGCCGCCTCCCTCGCGGAGTTCGCCGAGAAGGCCGTCGTCGGCGTACAGAGCGCCGCCGGCTACGCGGAGGGCAAGCCGCTGCACGCCAGCTGGAGCTAGGGCGTGTCCCCCGGGGCCCCGATCCGCCGGACGGGCCCCGGGCCGTGGTCTACTGCCGGGGGCGGCACGCGTCGTCCCCGGCACAGCCGTGCCCGGCTCCGCCCGCGCCACCGCAGAGAAGTGACCCGTACGACGTGCGACTGAACGACCTGGACGAACGCATCGTCCACGCCCTGGCCGAGGACGCCCGCCGCTCCTACGCCGACATCGGCTCGATCATCGGCCTGTCCGCGCCCGCCGTGAAGCGCCGCGTGGACCGGCTGCGCGCCGAGGGCGCCATCACCGGGTTCACCGTGCGGGTGGACCCGGCCGCGCTCGGCTGGGAGACCGAGGGCTACATCGAGATCTACTGCAGCCGCAACACCTCCCCGGAGTCCATCAAGCAGGGCCTCGCCCGCTACCCCGAGGTCGCCTCCGCCTCCACCGTCACCGGCGACGCCGACGCGCTCGTCCAGGTCTTCGCCGCCGACATGCGCCACTTCGAACAGGTCCTGGAGCGCATCGCGGGCGAACCGTACGTGGAGCGCACCAAGTCGGTCCTGGTGCTCTCGCCGCTGCTCCGGCGGTACTCCTCGGGCTCACCGGGCTGACCCCGCCCCGCACGGACCGGGGGCACGCAACGAATCGCCGCATCCCGCCCGAAGCGCGCAACGGATCGGCCGTCGATGCGCAACGGTCGCCGCTTGTCCGGGCCGAATCGCGGAACGTACCGTCTTCTACGTCCCCGCTCCGCCCGCATCGTCCGAGGTCAGCCATGCCGCCGTTGCGCACCGCCCTGTTCCAGAGCTCCGGACGCCCCGGCTCGGTCGCCGGCTCCGTCGAGCTGCTGGCGGACGCCGCGCGCCGCGCCGCCGAGACCGGCGCCCGGCTGCTGGTCTGCCCCGAGCTGTACCTCACCGGCTACGCCATCGGCGACGACGTGCCCCGGCTCGCCGAGGCCGCGGACGGGCCCGCCGCCCGGACCGTCGCCGAGATCGCCGTACGGCACGGCATCGCCGTCCACTACGGCTACCCCGAGCGCGACGGCGAGACCCTCTACAACTCCGCCCAGCTCATCGGCCCCGACGGCACCCCGCTCGCCCGCTACCGCAAGACGCACCTCTTCGGCGACTTCGAGCAGCACTGGTTCACGCCCGGCGAGCAGCCCGTCGTCCAGGCCGAACTGGACGGCGTCCGGATCGGCCTGCTGACCTGCTACGACGTCGAGTTCCCGGAGAACGTCCGGGCGCACGCCCTGGCCGGCACCGACCTCCTGCTGGTCCCCACCGCGCTGATGCACCCCTTCTCGTTCGTCGCCGAATCCGTCGTCCCGGTCCGCGCCTTCGAGAGCCAGCTCTACATCGCCTACGTCAACCGCACCGGCCCCGAGGGCCCGTACGACTTCACCGGACTGAGCTGCCTGGCCGGCCCCGACGGCACGGTCCGCGCCCGCGCCGGGCACGGCGGGGAACTCGTCACCGGCGACGTCGACCCCGCTCTGCTGGCCGACTCACGGGCCGCCAACCCGTATCTGCGCGACCGCCGCCCCGGCCTGTACGGCTCCCTCGCCTGAGCCCGACGCGATCCGCCGCACCCTCTTCCCCTCTTCCCGCCGCCCCGCCGTACCCGCAAGGAGTCCCTACCCCATGACGTCCGTGCCCCCCGCCGTCCAGAGCACCGAGGAAGCGGCCCCGCCGATCACCATGATCGGGCCGGACTTCCCCTACGCGTACGACGACTTCCTCGCCCACCCGGCGGGCATCGGCCAGGTCCCGGCCACCGAGCACGGCACCGAGGTGGCCGTCATCGGCGGCGGGCTCTCCGGCATCATCACCGCGTACGAACTGATGAAGATGGGCCTGCGGCCGGTCGTCTACGAGGCCGACCGCATCGGCGGACGGCTGCGCACCGTCGAGTTCGAGGGCTGCGCCACGGACGGCGAACCGCTCACCGCCGAGATGGGCGCGATGCGCTTCCCGCCCTCGTCCACCTCGCTCCAGCACTACATCGACCTGGTCGGCCTGGAGACCAAGCCGTTCCCCAACCCGCTCGCCCCGGCCACCCCCTCCACCGTCGTGGACCTCAAGGGCGAGTCGCACTACGCCAGGACCATCGACGAACTCCCGCAGGTCTACCGCGATGTGATGGACGCCTGGAACGCCTGCCTGGAGGAGGGCGCCGACTTCACCGACATGAACCGGGCGCTGCGCGAACGCGACGTCCCCCGGATCAGGGAGATCTGGTCCCGGCTGGTCGAGAAGCTCGACAACCAGACGTTCTACGGCTTCCTCTGCGACTCCGAGGCCTTCAAGTCCTTCCGGCACCGCGAGATCTTCGGCCAGGTCGGCTTCGGCACCGGCGGCTGGGACACCGACTTCCCCAACTCCATCCTGGAGATCCTGCGCGTCGTCTACACCGAGGCGGACGACCACCACCGCTCCATCGTCGGCGGCAGCCAGCAGCTCCCGCAGCGCCTGTGGGAGCGCGAGCCGCAGAAGATCGTCCACTGGCCGCTCGGCACCTCGCTGTCCTCGCTGCACGATGGCGAGCCGCGCGGCGCCGTGACCCGGCTGCACCGCACGGCCGGCAACCGGATCACCGTCACCGACGCCTCCGGCGACATCCGCACCTACCGGGCGGCCGTCTTCACCGGCCAGTCCTGGCTGCTGCTCTCCAAGATCGCCTGCGACGACGCGCTCTTCCCGATCGACCACTGGACGGCGGTGGAGCGCACCCACTACATGGAGTCGTCCAAGCTGTTCGTACCCGTGGACCGGCCGTTCTGGCTGGACAAGGACGAGAGCACCGGGCGCGACACCATGTCGATGACGCTGACCGACCGGATGACCCGCGGCACCTATCTGCTGGACGACGGACCGGACCGGCCGGCCAGCATCTGCCTCTCGTACACCTGGTGCGACGACAGCCTCAAATGGCTGCCACTGTCGGCGACCGAGCGCATGGACGTGATGCTGAAGTCGCTCGGCGAGATCTACCCGAACGTCGACATCCGCGGCCATGTCATCGGCAACCCGGTCACCGTGTCCTGGGAGAACGAGCCCTGGTTCATGGGCGCGTTCAAGGCCAACCTGCCCGGCCACTACCGCTACCAGCGGCGCCTGTTCACCCACTTCATGCAGGACCGGCTGCCCGCCGACAAGCGGGGCCTGTTCCTGGCCGGCGACGACATCTCCTGGACGGCCGGCTGGGCCGAGGGCGCCGTGCAGACCGCGCTCAACGCGGTATGGGGCGTGATGCACCACTTCGGCGGCGCGACCGACCCGACCAACCCAGGGCCGGGCGACCTGTTCGACGAGCTGGCCCCGGTAGAACTGCCCGAGGACTGAGCCCCGAGGACTGAGCACCGCCGGCCGTACGGCCCCGCCCGGCCCGTACGGCCGTTCCCGTCAGGAGCCGGCGGCCGGCGGCTTCTCGTCGTACGCGGAGGTGCCCGAGTCGAGCAGCGGCTCCTGCGTCTTGAGGTGGGCCGGGGCGAAGGCCCGCAGCACGTGGTAGCCGGTGATCACCACGATGGTGCCGAGCGCGATGCCGCCCAGCTCGAAGTTGTCGGTGATCTTCAGGCTGACCCCGCCGACGCCGATGATGATGCCCGCCGCGGCCGGCACCAGGTTCAGCGGATTGCGCAGGTCCACCCCGGCGTTCAGCCAGATCTGCGCACCGAGCAGGCCGATCATGCCGTACAGGATGACCGTGATGCCGCCGAGCACCCCGCCCGGAATCGCCGCGACGACCGCGCCGAACTTCGGGCAGAGGCCGAACAGCAGGGCGAAGCCGGCGGCGGCCCAGTAGGCGGCGGTGGAGTACACGCGGGTCGCGGCCATCACACCGATGTTCTCGGAGTACGTGGTGTTCGGCGGGCCGCCCACCGCCGTCGAGAGCATCGAGGCCGCGCCGTCCGCGGCGATGGCCGTGCCCAGCTTGCCGTCCAGCGAGTCGCCGGTCATCTCGCCGACCGCCTTCACATGCCCGGCGTTCTCGGCGATCAGGGCGATGACGACGGGCAGCGCGACCAGGATCGCCGACCACTCGAAGCTCGGCGCGTGGAACGAGGGCAGCCCGATCCAGTCGGCCTTGCCGACGCCCGACAGGTCCAGGCGCCAGTGGTCGACCGCCTCGGCGCCGCCCGCGGGGGAGTGGATCTTCCCGAAGACCCGGTCCAGCACCCAGGACAGGACGTAACCGAAGACCAGCCCCAGGAAGATCGCGATCCGGGAGAAGAAGCCGCGCAGGCACACCACGGCCAGACCGGTGAACAGCATCACCAGGAGCGCCGTCCACTGGTCCTGCGGCCAGTACGTGGACGCGGTCACCGGCGCCAGGTTGAAGCCGATGAGCATGACCACCGCGCCCGTGACCACCGGCGGCATCGCCGCGTGGATGATCCGCGCGCCGAACCGCTGCACGGCCAGACCGGCGAGGAAGAGCACCGCGCCGACCACGAACACCGCGCCGGTGACCACCGCGCTGTCGCCGCCGCTCGCCCGGATCGTCGCGGCCACCCCGACGAAGGAGAGCGAGCAGCCCAGGTAGCTGGGCACCTGGCCGCGCGTGGCCAGCAGGAAGATGGCGGTCGCGACACCCGACATCATGATCGCCAGGTTCGGGTCGAGCCCCATCAGGACCGGCGCGACGAACGACGCGCCGAACATGGCGACCACGTGCTGTGCGCCGAGCCCGAAGGTCCGGGGCCAGGAGAGCCGCTCGTCGGGGCGGACCACCGCTCCCGGTGCGGGCGTCTTCCCGTCGCCGTGCAAGGTCCAGCGCACGCCGAGGCCCATGGTTGCTCCCTGTGGTGTAGGTGCGTGAGCCCGTACCCGCCGGACACGGCGCTCTTCGCGGAAAAGATCAGCGCCATGGTAGTGGTGCCCGGACGGGGTCAGGCGCGGGGTGCCGCCGCCGTCTCCCGTGCCGCCTCGCCGGACGGCGCCTTGCGGTCACCGGCCCGCAGCACCCCGGCGCCCAGCACCAGCCCGAAGGCCAGCACCGACACCAGGCCGAACGACACGACCAGCGAGGTGGCCTCCGCCAGCGAACCGATCGCCGACGGGGCGATGAGCCCGGAGGTGTACGTGATCGTCGCGACACCCGCGATGGCCTGGGCCGGCTTGGGCCCGCTGCGCCCGGCCGCCGCGAAGGCGAGCGGCACCACCACGGCGATCCCGAGCCCGATCATCCCGAAGCCGCACAGGGCGAGCGCCGCGTTCGGCCCGGTGACCACCAGGACGCCGCCGGCCGTGGCGAGCAGCCCGCCGGCCCGTACGGTGCGCACCGCGCCGAAGCGGTCGACGACCCGGTCGCCGGCGATCCGGGCGACCGCCATCGTCAGCGCGAACGCGGTGGTGGACGCCGCGGCGAGACCGGCCGAGCTGCCCAGCGAGTCGCGCAGGTAGACCGCCGACCAGTCCAGGCTCGCACCCTCGGCGAACACCGCGCAGAAGCCCACCGCGCCGATGATCAGGGCGGACTTGGGCGGCAGCGTGAACCTCGGCGGCGCCTCCTCGTCCGGCCGGCTGCGCAGGTCGAGCACCCACTGGCAGGCGACCAGGCCCAGGGCGGTCAGCACCAGGGCGGCGACGACGTGGTGCAGCCGGGCGTCCGCGCCCACGTGCGCGGCCACCGTGCCGGCCGCGGACCCCAGCAGGGCGCCCACGCTCCACATGCCGTGCAGCCCCGACATGATCGACTTGTCGAGCCGGTTCTCCACCTCGACGCCGAGGGCGTTCATCGCCACGTCGGACATGCCCGCGGCCGCCCCGTACGCGAACAGTGCCACGCACAGCGTCAGCAGGTCGGGCGCCAGCGAGGGCAGGACCAGGGCCAGCGTCCACAGGGCCAGCAGCCCGCGCAGCGCGGTCCGGGCGCCGAAGCGGTGGCTCACCGCCCCGGCCAGCGGCATCGCCACCGAGGCGCCGATCGCCGGGAACGCCAGGGCGAGCCCGAGCTGCCCGGCGCTGACGCCCGCGTGGTCCTGGATCCAGGGCACCCGCGTGGCGAAGCTGCCGGTCACCGCTCCGTGCACGGTGAAGACCGCCGCGATGGCGTACCTGGCCCGCCGCACCTCCCCGGTGCCGAAGACCGCTGTCGTCGATTCCTTTGTCATGTCCCCCGTGCCCTTCGCTGAAGCCGTCCCGGCTGAAGCAGTTGTCGGTGTTGCGGGCAGTAAACTATCAGGAACCCTGCCTGATAAATAGTCCGCCCACTCAACCGATGCCGGCGGCGGTCTGGAAGGATTCCCGTATGCGCGCATCACCGAGCACCGCTCGGGCCATCAACGACCGGCTCGCCCTGCAACACCTCCAGCAGGACGGCCCCCTGACGGCCACTCAGTTGAAGAAGCTGACCGGACTCTCCCGGCCCACCGTCGCCGACCTCGTCGAACGGCTCCAGGACGCGGGCCTCGTCCATGTGGTGGGGGAGACCGGCGCCGACCGGCGCGGCCCCAACGCCCGGCTCTACGGGATCGTCGCGGACCGCGCGCTGCTCGCCGGGCTCGATGTGCGCACCGACAGTGTCTCCGTCGTCGTCGCCGATCTGCTGGGCGTCACGCTCGCCGAGGCGACGCTGCCGATCGGCACCGAGACCGCCGAGGACAACGCCGTCGAACAGGCCGTCGCCCTGCTCGCGACCACCGCCCGCAGCGCCGGCAGCGCGCCCCTGCACAGCGTCGGCATCGGCGCGCCCGGCCTGATCGACCCCGTCACCGGGGAGCTGCGGGACAGCAGTGGACTGCCCTCCTGGCACCGCAGTCTGGTCCGCGTGCTCCAGGAGAGGCTGCCGGCGACGGTGCTCGTGGAGAACGAGACGAACCTCGCCGCCGTCGCCGAGCACCGCGTCGGCGCGGCCCGCGGCAGCGACACGTTCGTCCTGCTCTGGCTGGGCCACGGGGTGGGCGCGGCGGTGATGCTCGACGGGAAGCTGCGCCGGGGGGCCTCGGGCGGCGCGGGCGAGATCGGCTTCCTGCCGGTCCCCGGCACGGGAGGCAGGCCGTCCGCCGTCAACTGCGACGGAGGATTCCACTCGCTGACCGGCTCGGTATCGCTGTGCGAACTGGCCGCCGCCCACGGCATCGGCGTCCCGGCGGACGGCCAGGAGCCCGGCGCGGCGGCGGCCGTCCGGGCGGCCCTCGCGGGGGAGGGCGACTGCGAGGGCTTCCTCGACGCCGCGGCCGACCGCATCGCGGTGGGCGCGGCCTCGGTGACCGCCGTCCTCGACCCCGGCCTCCTCCTGCTCTCCGGCGAGGTGGGCCACGCGGGCGGCGCGGCCCTCGCCGCCCGCGTCGAGGAGCGGCTGGCCACGATGTCCCCGCTGCGCACCGGGGTCCGGGCGGCCCTGCTGGGCGGCACGGCGGTCAGGCAGGGGGCGCTGCTCGCGGCGCGCGAGGCGGCGCAGGACGCGCTGTTCGCCCCTCGGGGCTGAAACGGGAACGGTCCGGGGCGGGGGCGTCGGGCGCCCCGCCCCGGACCGGGGGGATTCAGCGGATCAGCGGTTCAGCGGGTTCAGCAGGCGCCGAGGTCCTGCCAGACGCCCCACTCACCGGTGGTTCCGGGCTTCTCGCCCTTCGTCCACCACTTCGACTTCCACTGGTGTCCGTCCTGGCTCACCGTCGTGGCCGCGCCGTAGGCGGTGTCCGCGTTCCAGGCCGCCGCCGTGCAGGCGCCGCCCGTGGGGTCGGGGCTCGGGCCGGTGGAGCCGGACGGGTCCGGCGTCGGGGTGGAGCCGGTGCCCGGCTCGACGACCGTCGTGCCGCGCGCCAGGTCGCCCGCCAGGGCGTAGGACTTGCCGTCGAAGGTCACGGTCCAGTTGGACGGCGTGGACGTCGGCAGGTAGTACACGAAGTCGACCTGGACCGAGGCGCCCGGCGCCAGGCTCTGCCAGGACGGCAGCTTCAGCGAGACGCGGTTGTAGTCGCCCTTCAGACCGCCGATGTTGTTCGAGGCGGTGTGGTCGCTGCGCACGATCGTGGTGCCGAAGCCGGACTGGTCCTTGGCGTTGGCGGGCGCCGAGGTGGAGTAGTCGAACTGGAACTCCGTGCCGCCGGGCAGCGTCGCCTTGGTGTTGTTGGTGATCGTCAGCTTGGGGCTGATCGGGTAGTTCGAGTCGCCCAGCGGGAACGCGCCGAAGGACACGTCGATGTCGAGCGCCTGGGTGGGCAGGTCGATCGTGGAGCGCTTCGCACCGTAGGGGGTGGCGTTCTTGAAGGTGTCGTACATCGTGGAGGTGAGCGTCGAGCCGGGCTCGTACTGACCCTTGGCCGCGTTCCAGCCGTAGTCGCCGGCCAGCTCCCAGATCATCGTGCCGCCGATGCCCTTGTCGACCACGTAGTCGGCCTTGGCCTGGACGGACTGCTCGTCCTCGGTGGAGAGGAAGACCTTCTTCTCGGCGTTCCACAGCCACGGCGCCACCAGGGTGGAGTCGTAGTTGCGGACGTAGGTGCCGGTCAGCGTGGTGTCCGCCGGGAACCCGTAGTCGGTGACGTAGTCGCCGACGATGCCCTTCTCCAGGTTCTTGGCGTGCCACATCGGGTTGGAGCCGGCGGGCGACTCCTTGCCGTTGGTGTCCAGGTCGTGCCAGAGGTTGTCGATGCCGACCGCGCCGTCACCGCACTTGGTCAGCCCCGCGCCGGCCGGGCAGTCGGAGGTGGCCGCCTTGCCCCACAGGCCGTTGGTGCCGCCCTGGACGTTCTTGAAGCCGCGGGTGTAGTACGGCAGGCCGATGTTGATCCGGCCGGACGGCATGGAACCGCGGAAGTAGTGGTAGGCCCAGTCGGTGTTGAGGTAGCCGGTGCCGCCGTACTGCGAGGTCGAGTAGACGTTCGCCTGGGCGAGTTCGGCGTCCTTGCCGTCGTCGAACAGCGAGGCGTTCGGGCCGACGTACTCGTTCCAGGCGCCGTGCAGGTCGTACGACATGATGTTGACGTAGTCCAGGTACTTCTGGACCTGGAAGGTCTCCATGCCGCGCAGCAGGTAGCCGGAGGACGGGGCGGCGACGCTGAGCAGGTAGTGCTTGCCGTCGGCGGCGGACGCCCGGTCGAGCTTCTCGCGCAGGGTCTTCATCAGCGCGGCGTAGCCCTTGACCAGGCCGGGACGGCGGGCGTTGGACAGCGTGTGGTCCAGCGGGTTGCCGGCGTCCTTCATGGTCGTGGGGTACTCGTAGTCGATGTCGACCCCGTTGAAGCCGTACGTCCGGATGAAGTCGACCGCGGAGTCGGCGAAGGTGTTGATTCCGGCCTGATTGACGGAGCCGTCCGCGTTGGTGGCCATCGAGTAGAAGCCGCCGGAGTCGACGCGCTTGCCGCTCTCGTCGAAGTAGCCGCCGGTCTCGGCCCAGCCGCCGACCGACACCATCGTCTTGACGTTCGGGTACTGCTTCTTGAACTTGTTGAGCAGGTTGAAGTGGCCCTTGTACGGGAAGCCGGGGTCCATCTCGGCACCCTTGACGCCCGGCCAGGTCATCCCGGTGGAGGCGTTGTTCGGGCCGTCCGCGCCCACGGAGAGCTTGTTCGAGCCGTCGACGTGGGCGAAGGCGTAGTTGAGGTGGGTGACCTTGTCCCAGGGGATGTCGGAGGCGAGGTAGGCGTCCTTGCCGTCCTTGCCGGTCCGCCAGTTGGTGAAGTAGCCGATGACGCGCCGGGGGTGGTCGGCGCCCATCTTCTCGCGCCCCTCGGAGTCGTACACGGAGCAGTAGGGGACGGTGACACCGGGCGTCTCGTAGAGCCCGTCGGGGCGACAGGACTCCTGGTCGACGGCGGCGGCCGAGGGGGTCGCGGAGAGCGAGCCGATCAGCAGCGCGGCGACGCCGGCGCCGGCGGCGAGGAGCGAGGCTCTCGCTCGGGTGGGGGACAGCACGTTCGGTTCCTCCTGGGGAGGTCGGCAGAACACAACTGACAAGAAGGGGAAGGGGGATGGGTCGTCCCTGGTCCGCGGGGCGTTCGTAGGCCGCCGGACCGTTCCTCGAAGGTGACGCAGAGATTAAGAGGACTAGACCAGTGCGTCAATAGGTCTGGACCAATCGCGGTTCTTTCCTGTGCGAGTGTCCGAAAAGATCCTTGTCACGCGGCGTCTGTGAGCCACTCCACAGCGTTCGCCCGTATGGGTCGCGCCCGAACGTGGCACACTGACCCTGTACCAGCAGCAGCGCACTCCGGGGTCGGTGTAATTCCGAACCGGCGGTTATAGTCCGCGACCCGTCCGCATCCAGCGGCCGGTTGACCAGGTGAGATTCCTGGACCGACGGTTAAAGTCCGGATGGGAGGCAGTGCGCGGCGGGCCGTTTCGCGGGTACGCCGCCGTCGGCGGATGGTTTTCCGGGCAACCGGACCATCCGTGTTTTCCGGCATCCGGCGTCCCCTGTCGTGCGTCCCGCTTCTTCTGTCGTCATCGACAGGCCCCGGAGTCCGTGCCCGAAGAGGCAGGAGGACCCGGTGGACACCGCAGCCGACATCACCGCCATGCGCCGAGCCATCGCGCTCGCCGCCCGCGGCCTCGGCTCCACCAGCCCCAACCCGGTCGTCGGATGCGTCGTCCTCGACGCCGCCGGACAGCCCGCGGGCGAGGGCTTCCACCAGCGCGCCGGCGGCCCGCACGCCGAGATCCACGCCCTGCGCGCGGCCGGCGACCGGGCCCGCGGCGGCACCGCCTACGTCACCCTGGAACCCTGCGACCACACCGGCCGCACCGGCCCCTGCTCCCGCGCGCTCGCCGACGCCGGGATCGCCCGCGTCGTGTACGCGGTCGGCGACCCGAATCCGCAGGCCACCGGAGGCGCCGCCACCCTGCGCGCCGCCGGTGTCCGCACCGAGTCCGGCCTCCTGGCCGCCGAGGCCGAGGCCGGCAACGCCGCCTGGCTGACCTCCGTGCGCCGGGGCCGCCCGCACCTCACCTGGAAGTACGCGGCCACCCTGGACGGCCGGGTCGCCGCGGCCGACGCCACCAGCCGCTGGATCAGCTCCGCCGAGTCCCGCGCCGACGTCCACCGGCTGCGCGCCGAGGCGGACGCCGTGCTCGTCGGCTCCGGCACCGCCCGCGCCGACGACCCCCAGCTCGCGGTGCGCGGCATCGACGGCGCCGTCCAGCCCCTGCGGGTCGTCCTGGACACCCGCGCCACCGCCGTACGGCCCGGCGCGCGGGTCCTCGACACCACCGCGCCCACCCTGATCGCGGTCGCCGAGGACGCCGACGCCGGCCACCTGCCCGCCGAGGCCGTCCTGCGCCTCCCGCCCGCCGCCACCGGGCCCGGCCTCGACCTCACCGCCCTGCTCGCCGCCCTCCACGGGCGCGGCGTGCGCTCCGTACTCCTCGAAGGCGGCCCGGTCCTGGCCGGCGCCTTCGTCGCCGCGGGACTCGTCGACAAGGTCGTCGGCTATCTCGCCCCCGTCCTCCTCGGCGCGGGCCCCGCCGCCCTCGCCGACGCCGGAATCCACACGCTCGCCGAGGCGTTGCGCCTCGACGTGACGGAGACCGTTCGCATCGGCCCCGATCTGCGCGTCACCGCCGTTCCCGGCCACACCCGGAAGGAAAACTGAGTGTTCACCGGAATTGTCGAAGAACTGGGTGAGGTCACCGCCGTCGAGCGGCTCGACGACGCCTCCCGCTTCCGTCTGCGCGGCCCCGTCGTCACCGAGGGCGCCAAGCACGGCGATTCGATCGCCGTGAACGGCGTCTGCCTGACCGTCGTGGACCTCGGCGAGCACGAGTTCACCGCCGATGTGATGGCCGAGACGCTGAACCGCTCCAGCCTCGGCGCCCTGACCACCGGCTCCCGCGTCAACCTCGAACGCCCCATGGCGCTCGGCGGACGGCTCGGCGGCCACATCGTCCAGGGCCACGTGGACGGCACCGGCCGCATCCTGGAGCGCACCCCCTCCGAGAACTGGGAGGTCGTGAAGGTCTCGCTGCCCGCGCACCTCTCCCGGTACGTGGTGGAGAAGGGCTCGATCACCGTGGACGGCGTCAGCCTCACCGTGGTGGACGCCGCCCCCGACCACTTCACCATCAGCCTCATCCCCACCACCCTCGCCCTGACCACGCTCGGCCTCAAGGGGCCCGGCGAGCCGGTCAACCTGGAGGTGGACGTCATCGCGAAGTACGTCGAGCGGCTGCTCGGCGCCGGCGCGCCGGAGCCCGGAGAGGACGCGAAGTGAGCGCCGTGCACTGGCTGAACTCCGAGGCGTTCACCCTCCTCGGCCAGCACATCATCTGGTCCGACATGATCGGCAACACCGTCGGCCTGATCGCCCTCGCCCTGGGCTGGCTGCGCTCCATCTGGACCTGGCCCGCCCAGCTCCTGTCCGGCGTCGTGCTGGTCGCCGCCAACGTCTCCGTCCACCAGGCGGGCAGCGTCGGCAAGCAGCTCATCGTCATCGCCGTCGCCGTCTGGGGCTGGCAGCAGTGGAACCGCGGCCGGCGCCAGGCACAGGACGGCACCATCGCGGTCCGCTTCGCCACCTGGCGCGAACGCGGCTACCTGGCCGGCGGGGCCGCCCTCGGCACCCTCGCGGTCGGCGGCCTGTTCACCGCCTTCCCCTCGCTCTCCTGGAGCCCGTGGGCCGACGCCTACATCTTCGCCGGCACCCTCGTCGCGATGCTCGCCCAGGCCCGCGGCATGGTCGAGTTCTGGTTCGCCTGGCTCCTCGTCGACCTGGTCGGCGTCCCGCTGAACTTCCACAGCGGACTCGCCTTCTCCGGTCTCATCTACGTCGTCTACGGCGCCCTCGTCCTGTGGGGGATGCGCGACTGGTGGCTGCGTACGCGGACACCCGTACTGGAAGGAGTCACGGCATGACCGCCCAGCCCACCTGGCTGCACCCGGAACACCGGACGCCCGAGGAGGACCTCGCCCTCGACCCCGTCGAGCAGGCCGTCCGCGACATCGCCGCCGGCCGGCCCGTCGTCGTCGTGGACGACGAGGACCGCGAGAACGAGGGCGACCTCGTCATCGCCGCCGAGAAGGCCACCCCCGAGATCATCGCCTTCATGATGAGCGAGTGCCGCGGCCTGATCTGCGCGCCCATGGAGGGCGACGAGCTGGAACGGCTCGAACTGCCCCAGATGGTCGGCCGCAACACCGAGTCCATGCAGACCGCGTTCACCGTCTCCGTGGACGCCTCCGCCGCCCACGGCGTCTCCACCGGCATCTCCGCCGCCGACCGCGCCACCACGCTCCGCCTGCTGGCCGGCGGCACCGCGGGCCCCGGCGACTTCGTGCGCCCCGGCCACATCTTCCCGCTGCGCGCCCGCCCCGGCGGCGTACTCGTGCGCAACGGCCACACCGAGGCCGCCGTGGACCTGGCCCGGCTCGCCGGACTGCGGCCCGCCGGGGCCATCGTGGAGATCGCCGGCGAGGACGGCGTCATGCTGCGGCTGCCCCAGCTGGTGCCGTTCGCCCGCAAGCACGGCCTCACGATCGTCTCCATCGCGGACCTGATCGACTACCGCCGCACCAGCGAACCCACGGTCCGCCGCGAGGCCGAGGTCCGGCTCCCGACCCGCTTCGGCGCCTTCACCGCGTACGGCTACCGCTCCACCACGGACGGCGTCGAACACGTCGCCCTCGTCCACGGCGACCTCGCCGACGGCGACGACGTCCTGGTCCGGGTCCACTCCGAGTGCCTGACCGGCGACATCTTCGCCTCCGAACGCTGCGACTGCGGCCCCCAGCTGCACGCCTCCATGCGCCGCGTCACCGAGGAGGGCCGCGGCGTCGTCGTCTATCTGCGCGGCCACGAGGGCCGGGGCATCGGCCTGCTCTCCAAGCTGCGCGCGTACGAACTCCAGGAGCGCGGCGTCGACACCCTCGACGCCAACCTGGAGCTGGGCCTGCCCGCCGACGCCCGCGACTACGCCGCCGGCGCCCAGATCCTCAAGGACCTCGGCGTGCGCAGCCTGCGGCTGATGACGAACAACCCGGAGAAGACCGCCGCCATCACCCGGCACGGCCTGGCCGTCACCGGCCGCGAGCCGATGCCCGTCCAGGCCGGCGAGCACAATCTGCGGTACCTGCGCACCAAGCGCGACCGCATGGGACACGACCTGCCCTGGCTCGACGCCGTCACCGCGTCGACCTGCGGCAACCAGTAGCACCACCGGCACCACAACACGTCACCCGTACAGAGAAGCAGGAGAGACATGAGCGGCAAGGGCGCACCCGAACTGTCCGTACGCAACTGCGGTGACCTCCGTGTGGCGGTCGTCGCCGCACAGTGGCACGAGAAGGTCATGGACGGACTCGTCGACGGCGCCCTGCGCGCCCTGCACGAGCTGGGCATCGACGAGCCGACCCTGCTCCGCGTCCCCGGCAGCTTCGAGCTGCCCGTCGTCGCCAAGGTGCTGGCCGGCCGCGGCTACGACGCGATCGTCGCCCTCGGCGTGATCATCCGCGGCGGCACCCCGCACTTCGAGTACGTGTCCCACGGCGTCACCGCCGGGCTGACCCGGGTCGCCGTCGACACCGGCGTTCCGGTCGGCTTCGGCGTCCTCACCTGCGACACCGAGGAACAGGCGCTCGACCGCGCCGGACTCGAAGGGTCCAACGAGGACAAGGGGCACGAAGCGGTCACCGCTGCCGTCGCCACCGCCGCCACACTGCGCTCGGTCAGCGAACCCTGGCGCTGAGTACGGGCCCGGCACCCCGTATTCTGAGCACATCATGGCGAACAAAACCTTCGAAGAGCTCTTCGCCGAGCTGCAGCTCAAGGCCGCCAACGGCGACCCCTCCACCTCCCGCACCGCCGAGCTGGTGGAGAAGGGGGTCCATGCCATCGGCAAGAAGGTCGTCGAGGAGGCCGCCGAAGTCTGGATGGCCGCCGAGCACGAGAGCAAGGACGCCGCCGCCGAGGAGATCTCGCAACTGCTGTACCACGTCCAGGTGATGATGGTCGCGCGCGGGATCTCCCTCGACGACGTCTACGCCCACCTCTGAGCCGGACCCCGCACCCCGTACCCGTCCCGCCCCACCCTCCGCAAAGGAAACCCGACCTCATGCTGCGCATCGCCGTCCCCAACAAGGGAGCCATCTCCGGGCCTGCGATGGCGATGCTCCATGAGGCGGGCTACAAGCAGCGCAAGGAGTCGAAGGAACTCGTCCTCGTCGACCCCGCCAACGAGGTCGAGTTCTTCTACCTGCGCCCCCGCGACATCGCCATCTACGTCAGCTCGGGCCGCCTCGACATCGGCATCACCGGCCGCGACCTGCTGCTCGACTCCGGCGCCCAGGCCGAGGAGATCCTCCGGCTCGGCTTCGCCCGCTCCACCTTCCGCTTCGCCGCCAAGCCCGGCACCGTCGCCGGACCGCAGGACTTCGGCGGCCTGACGATCGCCACCTCCTACGAGGGCATCGTCGCCAAGCACCTCGCCGATTCCGGCGTGGACGCCTCCGTCGTCCACCTCGACGGCGCCGTCGAGACCGCCATCGAACTCGGCGTCGCCCAGGTGATCGCGGACGTCGTGGAGACCGGCACCAGCCTGCGCAACGCCGGCCTCGAAATCATCGGCGAACCGATCATGACCTCCGAGGCCGTCGTCATCCGGCGCACCGGCGCCCCCGGCGAGGAACCCAAGGTCCAGCAGTTCCTGCGCCGCCTCCAGGGCGTCCTGGTCGCCCGCAGCTACGTGATGATGGACTACGACTGCCGCGTCGAGCACCTGGAGCGCGCCGTCGCCCTGACGCCCGGCCTGGAGTCGCCGACCATCTCCCCGCTGCACCACGAGGGCTGGGTCGCCGTCCGCTCCATGGTCGCCGCCGCCGAGGCACAGCGGATCATGGACGACCTGTACGACCTCGGCGCCCGCGCCATCCTCACCACCGCGATCCACGCCTGCCGTCTCTGACGGCGGGAGACGGAAGAAGAGCACGATGTCAGCCCCCACGCCCCCGACCGGCACCCCGGCCCTGCCGGTCACCTTCCGGCCGACCCGCACCCGGATGGTCCTGCTCACCGTGGGGGCGGTGATGTTCGCCGTCATCACCGTCGTCGCCTTCACCCTCGAACAGCTCAGCGGGGGAGAACGGGTCAGCTTCGTCTTCACCGCCCTCCTCTTCTTCGGCGTCCTCGCGCTGCTCAGCCGGCCCAAGGTCGTCGCCGACGAGGAGGGCGTCACCGTCGTCAACCTCACCCGCAGCCGCCGCCTGTCCTGGGCCGAAATCGTCCGCGTCAACCTGCGGGTCGGCGATCCGTGGGTCTTTCTCGACCTCAGCGACGGCACCAGCATGCCCGCCCTCGGCATCCAGCCCGGCATCGCCAAGCAGCAGGCCATCCGGGACGTCCGCGCGCTCCGCGCCCTCGCCGAGAACCGCGGCACGGGCACGGACAACGGCTGAGCCCCCTGCCCCGCAGGGCCTCCCGTTGTTTACTCTGGAGAACGGCGGCGCCCCGTGCGCGCCCCGCCCCGCCCGAAGGCCCACCCGGCCGGCGGGGCTTTTCCTGCGACCCGAGGAGTGACTCCCTCCAGCAATGGACGGATCGTCCGGTAGTACCTGCGCCGCCCCCTCAGCGGAGGCGGCGGCATGACAACCCCCCTACTGCTGCTCACCGCGGCATTCCTTCTCATCCTCGCCAACGGATTCTTCGTGGCGGCCGAATTCGGCCTCGTCACGGTGGAACGCGCGGACGCCGAGCGCGCCGCGGCCGAGGGCGACCGGCGGGCCCGATCGGTCACCGACGCCCTGCGCGAACTCTCCTTCCAGCTCTCCGGCACCCAGCTCGGCATCACCATCACCTCCCTGGTGGTCGGCATGCTCGCCGAACCGGCCCTCGCCCAGCTCCTCGACGGCCCCTTCGCCGCGGCCGGCCTGCCCGACGGCGCCGTCCCCACCGTCAGCGTGGTGACCGGCATGCTGCTCGCCGCCGCCGTCCAGATGGTCATCGGCGAACTCGTCCCGAAGAACTGGGCGGTCTCCCGCCCGCTCACGGTCGCCCGGTTCGTCGCCGGACCGCAGGCCCGCTTCACCCGCCTCTTCCGGCCGGTCATCGGCGCCCTGAACACCGCGGCCAACCGGCTGGTACGCCTGCTGGGCGTCGAACCCACCGAGGAACTGGCCTCCGCCCGCACCCCCGGCGAACTCGTCTCCCTCGCCCGGCACTCCGCCGAGGCCGGCACCCTCGAACAGGACACCGCCGACCTCTTCGTACGGACCCTGTCGCTCGCCGGGCTCACCGCCCAGCACGTCATGACCCCGCGCGTGAAGGTCAGCGCCCTGCAGACCTCCGCCACCGCCGAGGACGTCCTCAACCTCACCCGCGCCACCGGCCTCTCCCGCTTCCCCGTCTACCGGGAGCGCATCGACGAGGTCGTCGGCATGATCCACCTCAAGGACGCCCTGGCCGTCCCGGCCCCCGACCGGCTGCGCACCACCGCGGGCCGCATCGCCGTGCCGCCGCTCCTGGTGCCCGAGACCCTGCCCGTCGAGCAGCTCCTCCAGCGGCTGCGCAACGAGCAGCCGATCGCCGTCGTCGTCGACGAGTACGGCGGCACCGCCGGGGTCGTCACCCTGGAGGACATCATCGAGGAGCTCGTCGGCGAGGTCCGCGACGAGCACGACGCCGAGGGCGCCGACCGCCCCGAGCTGGCCCCCGCCCCGCCCGAGGACGGCCGGCCCGCCTGGGACGCCGAGGGCAGCTGCCGGGTCCTCACCCTGCGCCGCATAGGACTGGACGTGCCCGACGGCCCGTACGAGACGGTCGCCGGACTCGTCGCCGACCTGCTGGGCCGCATCCCCGCCCCCGGCGACCGCGCCGAACTCCCCGGCTGGCGGATCTCCGTCCGCCAGGTCGGCCACTACCGCGCCGAGAAGGTCCGCTTCGTCCGGGTGGCCGTGCCGGCCGCCGCGGACCCCGCGCGGCCCGCCGTCCTGGAGGCCGCGCGATGAGCCTCCTCCAGCTGTTCTTCGCCGGACTCCTCGTCCTGGCGAACGGCTTCTTCGTCGGGGCGGAGTTCGCCCTGGTCTCGGTGCGCCGCAGCCAGATCGAACCCCTCGCCGCCGCCGGTTCCACCCGCGCCCGCCAGGTGCTGTACGGGCTGGAGAACCTGCCCCGGATGATGGCCGCGGCCCAGTTCGGCATCACCGTCTGCTCGCTGACCCTGGGCGCCGTCGCCGAACCGACTGTCGCCCACCTCCTGGAGCCCGTCTTCACCGCCGTGCACCTGCCCGCAGGGCTGGTCCACCCGCTCGGCTACGTGCTGGCGCTCGCCCTCGTCGTCTTCCTCCACCTCGTCATCGGCGAGATGGTCCCCAAGAACCTGGCGATGGCCGCGCCGGAGAAGACCGCGCTCTGGCTCAGCCCCGGCCTCGTCGGCTTCGCCCGGCTCTGCCGCCCGGTCACCTCGGCGCTCGGCGCCTGCGCCCGGCTGGTGCTCCGCCTCTTCGGCGTCGAACCGAAGGACGAGGTGGAGGCCGTCTTCACCAGCGAGCAGCTCAACCGCTTGGTGGAGGACTCCGGGCAGGCCGGACTCATCGAACCCGAGGCGCGCGAACGCCTGGAGGACGCCCTGGAGCTGGGCAGCCATCCGGTCACCGACGTCCTGCTGCGCCGGGCCGCGCTGGTGACCGTCGACCCCTCCGTCACCCCGCGCCGCATCGAGGAGCTGACCGTGCGCACCGGCTTCTCGCGCTTCCCGGTCTGCGCGGACGGGGGCGGCCCCTTCATGGGCTACCTGCACGTCAAGGACGTCCTGGACCTGGAGGACCGCGAGCGCGCGGTGCCCCAGCAGCTGTGGCGCCCGATGGCCACCGTACGGGCCGAACTCCCGCTGGACGACGCCCTGACCGTGATGCGCCGCGCCGCCACGCACCTCGCCCAGGTCGCCGACGCCTCCGGGCGGGTGCTCGGCCTGGTCGCGATGGAGGACGTGCTGGAGATGCTGGTCGGTGAGGTACGCGACCCGGCGCACCGGGTGGCGGAACCACGCCGCACCGGGGAGCCGATCGCGGGGGAGCGGGGAACCGGGGAGCGGACCACCGACCCGGACGGGGCGGGCGCCCTGGTGGGCTGAGCCCGTCCCCGTAGCCGTCGCTGTACCCGTACCGCCGCGCCGCCGGCCACCGGAACCCTCCGGTGGCCGGCGGCGCGCCGCACGGCACGGGTCACGGCGCCGGCGGCTCCTGCGGGCCGCGGCCCGCAGGCCCCCGGCCCGACAGCACCTCGCCGTACGCCTGCATCAGATCCGGCAGCCGCAGCGTCGCCAGGTCGTCCCGCGTCGGCGGCGTCGTACAGCCCGACAGCCGCAGATCGCGGTAGGCACAGCTCTTCTCGTACAACGTCCGCAGGAAGCGGCCGTTGCCCAGCTCGTCCAGCCAGCCCTGGTCCACGACATGGCCGCTGATGGAGCGCAGCTCCTCCAGCGCCTCCTCGTCCCAGCCGTCCCCGTTCTCGGCGGCCAGCACCTCACCGATCGCGGTCAGCTCCAGCGGCCGGTAGCTCGGGAAGTCCACCCGGGTCGTGAAGCGCGAGGAGAGCCCCGGATTGGTGGACAGCAGCCGGTCCATGCCCTCCGGATAGCCGGCCAGGATCACCACGAGATGGTCCCGGTTGTCCTCCGCCCGCTTCAGCAGGACCTGAAGCGCCTCGTCCCCGTACGCGTCGCCCTTGCTGTACCCGGTGTTGGACAGGCTGTACGCCTCGTCGACGAACAGCACCCCGCCCAGCGCCGAATCGATCAGCTCATTCGCCTTCACCGCCGTCTGGCCCAGGAACTCGCCCACCAGGTCGGCCCGTTGCGCCTCCACGAGATGGTCGCCGCCGAGCAGGCCCAGCGCGTAGAACACCCGGCCCAGGATGCGCGCCACCGTCGTCTTGCCGGTGCCGGACGGGCCGGAGAAGACGAAATGCCGCTTCGGCGGCTGTACGGGCAGCCCCTGGCCCGCCCGCAGCCGCGCCATGTTCAACTGCGCCGACAGCGCCTTGACCTGCCGCTTCACCGGCTCCAGGCCCACCATCCGCTCCAGCTCCGCCAGCGCCTCGGCCAGCAGCGCCGGATCGCTGGGCCCGGCCGGGAACGGCCGGCGCGCCGGGGCCTTCGCCCGCACCCCGCCGGGCAGCGGCGAGACGGCGGCACCGGAGGCGTCCTGCGGCTCGCCGCCCGCCGGCAGCTCCCGGCCGTCCGGCTGCTCGGCCCCCGGCGGCAGGGCGCTCTCCGCCTGCCCCTCGCCGTAGAACCCGTCCGCCTCGACGCCGGTCAGCGACACCGCGGCGAGCCCCGACACGTCCTCCGAGCCGTCCAGGCCGTCGTAGTCCGCGATGGCGGCGAGCCGCGCCGAGGTGTCCATGAAGGCGGGGTCGATCCGGTGCACGGCCCGGTACAGCGGCAGGGCGGCGGCGCTGCGGCCGGTGCCCTCGTGCGCGCGGGCCAGCCAGTAGCGCAGCTCCTTGCGCTGGGGCTGCTCGCTGCGGCAGCGCATCAGGGCCGTCGCCAGCATCGGCTCCGCCTGCCCGTACATCTCCAGCCGCACCCGCGCCATGCCGCCGAACAGCCCGGCCTCGATGCCCAGCAGCGGATCGTCGATCAGCTGCTCGGTGTGGCGCACGAGCTGCTCCCAGTCCTTGACCAGATAGGAGCGGCAGGCGTGCAGGAAGCGGACCTGGGGATCGGTCTCCACCGGGGGCAGGGCCGCCAGCGCCCGGTCCAGCTCCGCCACATGGCGGCCGTCCAGCCAGTGCGAGGCGTGCGCCAGGAGCAGATCGCGCGGGCTCTCGAGCACCGGCTGCACCCACCAGCCCAGCCAGTACCAGGAGTTCAGGGTGCGCCGGTGACGGGTGCGCTGCTCGCCGAAGCGGTCGCGGTGGCGGTGCATGTGCAGCAGGGCCGACGCGGTGTCGACGCGCAGCGCGTGCAGTCCGAGCCAGGCGTCGGCCATCGCGGGGTCCTGGCGCACGGCCGCACGGAACTCCTCCTCGGCCTGCGGATAGGCGCCCATCGTGTAGGCGTCCACGCCCCGCAGCCAGGCGAGGTCGGCCGGGGCCTGTGTGCCCTGCGTGCCGAAGTCCATCAGGTCCCCCACAAACGTGCCCCCAGGATGTCCCGCCGCGCCCGAAAGCCCGCCGAGGCGCGCGAATCACTGTGCCGTGGACGGGAATTGACCCCACCGAGAGGCATCGTACCTGTGCGGTGCGTATCCGACGAAGGGTGCCGCAGGCCCGGGAGGCGTCGTGACCCAGGGTGAGAAACGGGGTGGGGGAGGGGTGCGCGGTGGACAGGACGAAGCCCCCGGTCACGGGGGAACAACCGGGGGCTTCGCGTCTGTGGGGGCTCCGAAAAGCCGCACATTGAGAACGTAAGACCTGTACCGCCCCCGGGTCAAGCGGAGTTGAGACGGTTCCGAGCCGAATTCGGGCCGCCCGGCATGGCGGCGGGCATCGGTCACGCCCGGTGACGGAACGGTTCAGCACCGCTCTCGCAAGGGCCCCGGCAGCCACGCGTACCCCACGGGCAACTGCTGTACCAGAGCGTCCGCCCAGGGGCGGGACGGGTCGGCGGCGAAGTGCGCCGTCTCGGCCGCCGTCCAGCCGTCCCAGAAGGAGCGCAGCGCCGGTCCGTCGCGCCGCCGGCCCCGCGCCCAGGACTCCCGCGCGCCGAGGTCCATCCACAGCAGCCGCGCCAGCAGCGGCCGCAGCGCGCGCCGGCCCGCGCCCACCCCCTCGATCAGGACCACGGGGGCGGGTTCCAGGGTCCTGGGCGGCCCGAAGGTCCGCGCCGTCCAGTCGTAGGGCGCGTAGCGCGCGGGCTCGCCGCGCGACAGCGGGCCCGTGACCTGGTCGCGCAGCCGTTCGGTCCAGGCGAACAGCTCCTCGTGGCTGGCCAGGTCGTCCAGATGGAGCACGGGTGCGTCACCGAGCGCCGCCGCGAGCCGGCCGGCGAAGGTGCTCTTGCCCGATCCGGCGTGGCCGTCGACGGCGACCAGCCGCACCGGGCCGCAGGACGGGGGGAGGGCGCGCAGCAGCGCGGCCTGTGGCGCGAGGTCGCTCATGCGCCCAGCCTACGAGCCGGGCGCTCCCTCGGCCGTTCGGCCCAGCCGCAGGTCACGCCAGTGGCAGAGACCAATATTGGTAGGCCCGGCACGGCCCGAAGCGCTGGCCGAACCGGGACGCGAACCGCGATAGTTGGCGCACTGTCGTGCACCGCAGCCCCATTCCGCAGACGACCGGGGGTCTCGCCCATGCCCAGTCCCGCATCCCGCCGCACCGTGCTCGCCGCCGCCGTCGCGGCCGCCGCCGGAGCAGGCACGCTGTCGTCCGCCGCCTTCGCGGCACCTCGGGCCGACCGGCCCGCGCCGCCCCGCACCCCGGTGGACAACCACGCCTGGACCACGTACACCGACTGGCGCTGCGGCAACGGCGCCGGCACCCGCGCGGTGCCCGGCCGCCGCGCCGGTCTCGTCATCGCCCACCCACTGGGCCGTACGGACTACACCGACCCGCACACCGGCACCACCACCGCCTGGGAGTACGCGACCTGGACCTCGCCCGTGCACCGCTCCGCCGTCCCCGCCACCGAGGTCATCGCCTCCTGGAACGCCCACACCCCGCCCGGTACCTGGCTCCAGGTCGAGTTGCGCGGCCGCTACTCGGACGGCGCCGAGACCCCGTGGTACGTGATGGGCCGCTGGGCCTCCGGCGACACGGACATCCGCCGCACCTCGGTGGACGGCCAGGGCGACGGCCGCAGCTCCGTGTGGACCGACACCTTCTCGGTGGACGACGCGGCGAGCGGCCTGCGCCTGCTGTCCTACCGCCTCCGGCTGACCCTGTACCGGGCTCCGGGCACCCGGCGCACCCCCACGGTGTGGCGCGTGGGCGCGATGGCCTCGGACATCCCCGACCGCTTCACCGTGCCCGCCGGCACCCCCCGCCTGCGCCGCGAACTGCCGGTGCCGCGCTACTCGCAGAACATCCACGTCGGCCAGTACCCCGAGTACGACAACGGCGGCGAGGCGTGGTGCAGCCCCACCTCATCGCAGATGATCATCGAGTACTGGGGCCGGAAACCCACCGCCGACGACCTCGCCTGGGTCGAGCCCGGCATCCAGGACCCGCAGGTCTGCCACGCCGCGCGCTTCACCTACGACTACCAGTACGAGGGCTGCGGCAACTGGCCGTTCAACGCCGCCTACGCGGCCACGTACCCCGCCATGAGCGCCGCCGTCACCCGGCTCGGCTCCCTCGCCGACGTGGAGACCCTGATCCGCGCCGGCATCCCCGTCATCACCTCCCAGTCCTTCCTCGAGGAGGAGCTGACCGGCGCCGGCTACGGCACGTCCGGCCACCTGATGACCGTCATCGGCTTCACCGCCGACGGCGACGTCATCGCCAACGACCCCGCCTCCCCGGACGACGAGGCGGTCCGCCGCGTCTACCGCCGCCACGAGTGGGAGACCATCTGGCTCCGCACGAAGAGGTACGACGCGAACGGCAAGGTCCGCAGCGGCACGGGCGGCGTCTGCTACATCTACTGGCCGGCCCACCCCGACCCGTTCCAGCGACGCGCGCTGCGATCGGTGGGGCTGCTGTGAACACGTAGCGGGCCCGGCCGGAGTGACCGCACCGTCGCCGCCGATATGGAGCGGCTTGCCGGACAGGGGCCGGGGGCGGCGGGGTGGACACATCGGCCTCGGAGATGGCGCCGCGCGATGTTCTTGCGGGAGCTCGCCTCCTGGAACCGGTCACCGGCCGGTACGTCTATGTCTCGACCGTGAACGCCTACCGTGGATGGCCGGACGAGCCATGGACCGAGGAGTTCGTCGTTCTGGACGGGCCGCCCGACGCCGATGCCGACGCCGATGACGGTCGGCTCCCGCAGGATTGGAACGGGCCGGACTGGTAGGACGGCAGAAGGCAGGGGCCGAACGAGCAGTCACCGCGACGTTCGGCGAAGACCGGGCGGCCATTTTGCGGCCAGGCGTCATCCTGGGCCCCGGCGAGTACGTCGGCCGGCTTCCCTGGTGGCTGAACCGAGCGGCCCGCGGCGGCCGGATGCTCGCACCGGGCACCCCGGACCAGCCCATCCAGCCTGTCGATGTCCGCGATGTGGCCGCGTTCGCACTCGATCGGGGTGAGGCATATCGGGGCGGCGCGTACAACTGCGTCGCCCCGATCGGCCGGGAGACGATGAGCGACTTGCTCGCGGCCTGCGTACGGGTCACAGGCAGCGATGCTCAACCGGCCCGGGCGCCGGACAAGCTGCTCATGGTCCGAACACCGACGCCCACGAGACCACTCCGGCCGCACTCGTACCCGCCACGCCACCACCCGTGGCCGCTGGTACTCGACCGCGTCCTGGCAACGCCCCACCGCAACCACCGTCCCCCTGGAAACGGCCCTGGCCCAGGGCGTGATCGGGGTCGACACCAACGCCGTCCACGTCGCCCCCCACAGCAATTCCGTCGGCGAACCCCACCGCTTCGCCTACGACCTCACCGGTACCGCACCCCACCGCGACGCCCGGCTCCGCCATGCCCTCACCCAACTCCTGCACTGGGCACGGCAGACCGACGGCGGTGCGATTGTCATCGAGGACCTCGACTTCGGCGCGGAGAGACCCGGAGGAAGCACGGGCGCCGGAGACGCCTCCGGCAGCTGATCTCCGGCATCCCCACCGGCAGGCTCAAGGCCCGGCTCGGCTCCATGGCCGCCGAGCAGGGGCTTGCGGTCGTTGCGGTCGATACGGCCTACACCTCGATGTGGGGCGGTCGGCACTGGCAGAAGCCACCGACCATCCAACACCAGAAAATGTACCGTCAGGCGCCGCTGGTATCGCGGCCGGGCGACGCGCCCTCGGGCACTCCATCAGGGATGGGGTATCCCCTGCTCGAACGATGCCGAGAGCCCGGACAGCCGGTCCGGACGGGACGCAGTCCGGGGGAGCCTCCTTCGTCCTCGGCTCGCTGTGGCCGGTCCGGCTGCACGCGACGGCCCTCGTGGACCTCCTGTTCCACCACGGGCTGCGTACGGGCCAGGCCCCGGCGGACGCCCTTCGCCGGGCGCAGCTGTGGATGACCGGCCCGGAACGGGAGCTGCCCGCGTCGCTGCCCGCCGCCGTGCGGAGCCTCGCGACCGAACTGCTGGACGCCCTGGTCGTCTCGGGCCACGACCGGGCGGACCCGGCGTTCTGGGCGGGGCTGGTGGCCGTGGGCCGCTGACCGGTACGGGGGAGGGCCCGGCCGTGCTCGCACCGGCCGGCGGCCGGGCAGTGACGGATCTCTCTCCCCGACGGGCCCGCCGGGCTGGCACTGTGGTCGGGTCCGGCCGCGTGCCGGGCACCGCCCCACCGGCCGACCGAACGAGATGCCATGACCGCACACACCGCCACCGCCGCCCGCCGCCGCTCCCGTACCGGAGGCCCCGACGACGGCCCCAAGCTCCTGGAGCACCTCGCCGGCTGGACGCTCGTGGTCGTCGTCGCCATGCTCATCACCCAGCTCGGCCTGCTCTGAGCCGTACCCCTCCCCGCCCGGTCCGGCGAACTCCGCCACCCGCGGACCCGGCTGATCGTATGTTCGGTCAACCGGTGACGGACGCCATCCGATCGGGCATACTCGACCCGCCACAGCCGTCTGCCTGCGTCTCTCGTAATCCGGGAGGGCAACATCGGCTGGAGTGCAGTGATTTCGGGCATCGCCCGGAGATCCCCCCGGCGGCGCCGCTCACACCCCGCGCGCGCGACCGCCGCAACGCCCGACAGGGAGGAGAGCGCCGTCATGTCCGACCGAGTACCGCAGTGGGTCGAACGCAGTCTGCCCACCGAGGAGTCCCGCGAGCTCATCGCGCTCGTCCGCGACATCGCCCAACGGGAGATCGCGCCGTACGCGGCCGAGGAGGAGGAATCGGGCCGGTTCCCCCGCGAGGTCTTCGCCCTGCTCTCCGAATCCGGTCTGCTCGGGCTGCCCTACGACTCCGAGCACGGCGGCGGCGACCAGCCGTACGAGGTCTACCTCCAGGTCCTGGAAGAGCTCGCCGCGGCCCGGCTCACCGTCGGCCTCGGCGTCAGCGTCCACTCCCTGGCCTGCCACGCGCTCGCCGGCTACGGCACCAAGGACCAGCGCGGCGAACACCTGCGGGCGATGCTCTCCGGCGGCCTGCTCGGCGCCTACTGCCTCTCCGAGCCCGCGTCCGGCTCCGACGCCGCCTCGCTGCGCACCAAGGCCGTGCGGGACGGCGACGACTGGGTCCTCACCGGCACCAAGGCCTGGATCACCCACGGCGGCATCGCCGACTTCTACACCGTCCTGGCGCGCACCGGCGTCGAGGGCGCCCGCGGCATCACCGCCTTCCTCGTCCCCGGCGACGCGGCCGGGCTGAGCGCCGCCGCCCCCGAGAAGAAGATGGGCATGAAGGGCTCGCCCACCGCCCAGCTGAACTTCGACGGGGTGCGCATCCCCGACTCCCGCCGGATCGGCGACGAGGGCCAGGGCTTCGCGATCGCCCTGTCCGCGCTGGACTCCGGCCGGCTCGGCATCGCCGCCTGCGCCATCGGCGTCGCCCAGGCCGCGCTGAACGCGTCCCTCGACTACGCCACCGGCCGCAAGCAATTCGGCCGCCCCATCGCGGACTTCCAGGGCCTGCGCTTCATGCTCGCCGACATGGCCACCCGGATCGAGGCGGGCCGCGCGCTCTACCTGGCGGCCGCCCGGCTGCGGGACGCCGGCCGCCCGTTCTCGCGCCAGGCCGCCATGGCCAAGCTCTTCTGCACGGACGCGGCGATGCAGGTGACCGTCGACGCCGTCCAGGTGCTCGGCGGCTACGGCTACACGCAGGATTTCCCCGTCGAGCGTCTGATGCGCGAGGCCAAGGTGCTGCAGATCGTCGAGGGCACCAATCAGATCCAGCGGATGGTCATCGCCCGCCACCTCGCGGGCCCCGAGTCCCGCTGACCCGCGGCGGCCGGTCCGACCACACGGGTGTCGTCATGATCCGGTTCCAGTCCTGGTCATGGCGGCCCGGCAGGGTCCGGCCGGTGCTCTCCCAGTGCCGCAGCAGCGCCCGGTAGATGGGCGGATCGCTCGACTGCGGCACCGCGCGCGGCGCGGAACAGGGAGCTTCGGACCGCGACGCCGGTACGGAACCGGGCTGCGGAACCGATTCTTCGGGAGGCGGGGCGACAAGACGGCGGCGACCTGGGCCTGCCGTGGAATGCAGCGGGGTCATACCCGCCCAACGCCCCGCCGCGCGGCGGGGTCACTGGTTGTTCGATTAGGGCGCTTGTTCACCCGGTCGCTCCGGCTGCCGGGCCGCTCGCGCACCCCGGCCGCACCTGTGGGAGGACGGGCTCAGGCCGCCTCGCGCCGGGGCTGGCGCGGCACCCGGATCGGGCGCGAACCGGCGCCCCCGGCGTGCGAGAAGGGCTGCGTACGCCAGTCGAGGCCCTGCGGCAGCGTCAGCAGCAGCGCGGTCTCCTGCTCCTGCGTCCCGTCCGCCTCGGCCGGACGGTCACCGGCGGCGCGACCCGTACCGGGGCACACGGTCAGTACGAACGGATTCCACGGGGACGGGCACAGCGCGTGCTCCGGAAGCACCTCCTCGTCCGCGAGGAGCGCGATGGGCTGCGCGCAGTCCGCGCAGACGACCCGGCGCATCTCCAGGGTGTCGTACGCGTCGGGAGCGTCGTCGTCGAACAGGTCGACGGGTTCCGGTTCGGTACGTCCGGTGAGTTTCAGGTTCGGCATGGGAAATCCCCCCTCGGATGGGCCGCAGCGACACTGTGGCCTCGGCCACAGCAAGCACTTCCCGCCACCACTCGGCCGTAACCGTTCCGTGTCCGACTACTGGCCCGTAAACATGTGGCGTTGGTCACATGCCGGGTGCAGGTGCTGTCCCAAGGGCTGGGCAGCTGTGCCGGGAACGACTCATGGCCATAGATTGATCCGTATGGAGGAGCTGGACCGTCACATCGTGGAGTTGCTCGTCAAGGACGGGCGGATGAGCTACACCGACCTGGGCAAGGCCACCGGCCTGTCCACCTCGGCGGTTCATCAGCGCGTCCGCAGGCTGGAGCAGCGCGGGGTGATCCGCGGCTACGCCGCGGTCGTCGACCCGGAGGCGGTCGGCCTGCCGCTGACCGCGTTCATCTCGGTCAAACCCTTCGACCCGAGCGCCCCGGACGACATCGCCGAACGGCTCGCGGGCGTACCCGAGCTGGAGGCGTGCCACAGCGTGGCGGGCGACGAGAACTACATCCTCAAGGTGCGTGTGGCGACCCCGCTGGAGCTGGAGAACCTGCTGACCCGCATCCGCTCGCTCGCCGGCGTGTCCACCCGCACCACGGTCGTCCTCTCCACCCCGTACGAGGCGCGCCCGCCGCAGATCTGAGCGACACCCCCGCCGGACCGGAGGGGGCGCGCACGGGCGGCGCCCGGCGCGCGGGAGACTGGTCCCCATGACCGAGAGCACCGCCCCCCAGAGCGACCACCGCACCGTGCTGCTGCGCGGTGGAGACGTCCACAGCCCCGCCGACCCCTTCGCCACCGCCATGGTGGTCGAACGCGGCCATGTCGCCTGGGTGGGCTCCGAAGGGGCCGCCGACGCCTTCGCGAGCGGTGTGGACGAGGTGATCGACCTCGAAGGCGCGCTGGTCACCCCCGCGTTCACCGATGCCCATGTGCACACCACGTCCACCGGCCTGGCCCTCACCGGACTCGACCTCTCCGGCGCCCGCACCCTCGCCGCCGCCCTGGACCTCGTCCGCGCCCACGTCGCCGCCCGCCCCGCCGACCGGGTCGTCCTCGGCCACGGCTGGGACGCCACCCGCTGGCCCGAGCAGCGCCCGCCCTCGCGCGCCGAGCTGGACGCGGCGGCGGGCGGCCGGCCCGTCTACCTGCCCCGGATCGACGTGCACTCCGCCGTCGTCACCACCGCCCTGCTCGACCTGGTCCCCGGCGTCACCGCGATGGCCGGCTACCACCCCGACGGCCCGCTGACCGCCGCCGCCCACCACGCGGTGCGCGCCGCCGCCCACGACGCTGTCCCGCCCGCCCAGCGCGCCGAGGCCCAGCGGGCCGCGCTGCGCCACGCCGCCTCCCTGGGCATCGGCACGCTCCACGAGTGCGGCGGCCCCGACATCTCCGACGAGAACGACTTCACCGGGCTCCTGAAGCTGGCGGCGGAGCGGCCCGGCCCGCGCGTCTTCGGCTACTGGGCCGCCGAGGTGGCCGACGAGAAGGACGCCCGGCGCGTCCGCGAACTCGGTGCCGTCGGCGCGGCCGGCGACCTCTTCGTGGACGGCTCGCTGGGCTCCCACACCGCCTGCCTGCACCAGCCGTACGCCGACGCCCCGCACGCGGGCACCGCCCACCTGGACGCCGCGAGGATCGCCGCCCATGTCGCCGCCTGCACCGAGGCGGGGCTCCAGGCCGGATTCCACGCCATCGGCGACGCCGCCCTGACCGCGGTCGTCGAGGGGGTGCGGGCCGCCGCCGAGAAGGTGGGCCTTGGCCGGGTGCGCGCCGCCCGGCACCGCGTCGAGCACGCGGAGATGCTGACCCCCGAGACCATCGCCGCCTTCGCCGAACTGGGCCTCACCGCCTCGGTCCAGCCCGCCTTCGACGCCGCGTGGGGCGGCGAGGACGGCATGTACGCCCAGCGGCTCGGCACCGGCCGGGCCGCCACCCTCAACCCGTACGCGGCGCTCCTGCGGGCCGGGGTGCCGCTGGCCTTCGGCTCGGACAGCCCGGTGACCCCGCTCGACCCCTGGGGGACCGTACGGGCCGCCGCCTTCCACCGGACGCCCGAGCACCGCGTCTCGGTGCGGGCGGGCTTCACCGCGCACACCCGGGGCGGCTGGCGGGCCGTGGGCCGGGACGACGCGGGGACACTGGTGCCCGGCGCCCCGGCCGACTACGCGGTCTGGCGCACCGACGAGCTGGTGGTCCAGGCACCGGACGACCGGGTCGCGCGCTGGTCCACCGACCCCCGGTCGGGTACGCCGGGGCTGCCCGACCTCAGTCCGGGCGCCGACCTGCCGGTCTGCCTGCGCACGGTGGTGTTCGGACACACTGTCTACGTACGGCCGAACGAGTGACGTGCGGATGTTCCGCTGAGCCGATCGAAGGCGGGTCGGTTCTTCCGCTACCAGGGGATCTTCCGGACTGACCAGGGCATTTCGGAAATCGTCGCAGGTCAGGCGGCTATTGACAGAATGCGCCCATCGGCCGGTAGGTTCGGCCGAGTCCACCACAGGACGTCCGACCGGTTGGACCTCCACGCAGTCGTCGAACGCCGCTGGGTCACGGGGTGGTGTGCCGCACCGGCGCACCACCACTGACAGCCAGGTTCAGCGCCCGCGCCTCGGGGGCGAGGGAAGGTCCCAGCCGGTCGGAGGGTGTGACCCGGGTGGGGCCCGGACGTTCAGTAGACAACGGCTCTAGGTCGACCCGCAGCCAGCGGGTCCCAGGTCGGCCCGAAGGACACCGGGCCCCGATCCGCACTTCTGTCCCTGATTCCGCTCTTCTGTCCGCCGCGGCACCCGCGCCACCCCCACCGGGTCGGCGTTCCGCGCCGCCGCGCTCGATATGGTGTGTACCTGTGTACGGACGTGAGGGGCAGTAAGTGAACGACGGCGGTCAGCGGCAATTCGGTCCGCTCGGCAGTGTCTTGGTGATCATCCCGACCTACAACGAGGCCGAGAACATCAAGCCGATCGTGAGCCGGGTGCGCGCCGCCGTGCCGGAGGCCCATGTGCTGGTCGCCGACGACAACAGCCCCGACGGCACCGGCAAGCTCGCCGACGAACTGGCCGCCGCCGACGACCAGGTGCATGTCCTGCACCGCAAGGGCAAGGAGGGGCTCGGCGCCGCCTACCTCGCCGGTTTCCGCTGGGGCATGGAGCACGACTACGGCGTCCTCGTCGAGATGGACGCGGACGGCTCCCACCAGCCCGAGGAACTGCCCCGGCTGCTCACCGCGCTCAAGGGCGCGGACCTGGTCCTGGGCTCCCGCTGGGTGCCCGGCGGCCGGGTGGTGAACTGGCCCAAGTCCCGCGAGTTCATCTCGCGCGGCGGCAGCACCTACTCCCGGCTCATGCTCGGCCTGCGCACCCGCGACGTCACCGGCGGCTACCGCGCCTTCCGCACCGAGACCCTCAAGGGCATCGGCCTGGACGAGGTCGCCTCGCAGGGCTACTGCTTCCAGGTCGACCTGGCCCGCCGCGCGGTCGAGGCCGGTTTCCACGTCGTCGAGGTGCCGATCACCTTCGTGGACCGCGAGATCGGCGACTCCAAGATGAGCCGGGACATCCTCGTCGAGGCGCTGTGGCGCGTCACCGCCTGGGGTGTCACCACCCGCACCAACAAGGTGCTGGGCCGCCGCACCCCCTGAGCCCGGGTCCGCCGGTCACCCCCTTACGGCGTACGGACGCGGCGCCAGGCACACTGGGGGCATGACGACCGGCACACCGCCTCCGACCGCCCGCAGGCGCTCGCGCGCCCGGACCTTCGTACCCCTCGCCGTCGCCGCCTGGGCGGTGCTGGAGATCTGGCTGCTGATCCTGGTGGCCGACGCCGCCGGCGGACTGGCCGTCGTGATCCTGCTGGCCGCCGGGATCGTCTTCGGCGGCGCCGTGATCAAGCGGGCCGGCCGCCGCGCCTTCGCCAACCTCACCGAGACGCTCCAGCGGATGCCCGGACAGCCGGGCGCGGACGGCTCCGCCCCCACCGCCCCGGAGAGCGGCCGGGGCAACGGCTTCCTGATGCTCGGCGGACTGCTGATCATGATTCCGGGACCGCTCTCGGACGTGGCCGGGCTGCTGCTCCTGGTGCCGCCCGTCCGCACGGCCCTCAGCCGGTACGCGGAACGCTCCCTGGACCGGCGCATGCGCAACGCCACCCCCGGCGGGTTCTCGGACGCCTTCCAGCAGGCCCGTATCCACCGCCCGGACGGCAAGGTCGTCCAGGGCGAGGTCATCCGCGACGAGCCGCCCCGCCCCGGCCCCGACGACGAGCCGCGCCCCCCGCTGGCACCGTGAGCGGCGCCGGGCCCGTCCCGGCCGAAGCGGCACGGAACCCCCGGCCGTAGCAGCACAGAACCGCGGGCCGCGACACACAGTGCGTGTGTCGCGGCCCGCGGTTCTGTCGCCGTGCCGTACCTACCCGGTCAAGCAGACTTCCTGCTGTCCCGGGGGTGCACGGCGATGTTCATCGCCCCGGAGCGAAGGACGGCCAGCCGCTCGGCCAGCACCTCCTCCAGCTCCTCACGCGTGCGCCGCTCCATGAGCATGTCCCAGTGCGTACGCGCAGGCTTGCCCTTCTTCTCCTCGGGGCCGTCCCCGTCCACCAGGAGTGCCTGGGCGCCACACGCCTTGCACTCCCACTCCGGCGGAATTTCCGCCTCAACCGAGAACGGCATCTCGAATCGATGTCCGTTCTGGCATGCGTACTCCACCGCCTGGCGCGGGGCCAGATCGATGCCGCGGTCCGTCTCGTAGCTGGTAACCACGAGTCGCGTGCCGCGGAGAGCTCGCTCACTCATGAATCGTGCCTCCCGGGCTGGTCGCCCACAGGACAGGTGTCGCTGTCGTCGTCAAATCGGTCAACGTCCGGTCGCCGGCAAAGATTCCCGTTACCGGTCATGCGTCGCCCGTCGTGCCGCTGATTTTCAGGTTTCCCAGGGTTCAAGTACCCGCCCTTACCCGGTTTGTCACATTTGACGGAGGATGTCACCCAACGATTCGGTGGCTTCCGTTCGAAGCAACGGTCATCCGGGGCAGGCCAAAGGCGTACACTACCGGCCTTTCACTTCAACGTCTAAATCCGCTCGGGTACGGGGTTTCCCGCCGCAGCCACCGCACGCTCCAGCGGAACCCGCGCGAGCAGCACTGAACCGACCACGAAGAACACCACCAGCGAGATGATCGCGTCCCGGTAGCTGCCGGTCAGCTGGTAGGCGAGACCGAACACCAGGGGCCCCAGCCAGCTCAGCCCCCGGTCGCTCATCTCGTACGCCGAGAAGTACTCGGCCTCCTTGCCGCGCGGCACCAGATGCGAGAACAGCGACCGCGACAGCGCCTGGCTCCCGCCCAGCACCAGTCCGATCGCCGCCGCCAGCACATAGAAGAAGGCCGGCGAACCGGCCGGCAGGAAGTACCCGGCGACCAGGATCAGCGTCCACACCACCAGCGAGCCCAGGATCGTGCGCTTCGCGCCGTACACCCGGGCCAGCCGCCCCATCGCCAGCGCCCCGGCCACCGCCAGCACCTGCACCAGCAGCACCGCCGTGATCAGCGTCGTCTGGCCCAGGCCCAGTTCCTCGGAGCCGTACACCGACGCCTGCGAGATCACCGTCTGCACGCCGTCGTTGTACACCAGGTACGCGAGCAGGAAGGACAGGGTCAGCGGATGGCGCCGCATATCGGCCAGCGTGGCCCGCAACTGCCGCCACCCCGAGCCCACCGGCGCGCCCCGGCCCCCGGCCGCCACCTTCCGGTCGCGCAGCCGGCGCAGCGGGATCACCGTGAACACGCCCCACCACACACCCGCCGACGCCAGGCAGATCCGGACCGCCTCGGACTCGGAGAGGCCGAAGGAGTCGTGGCCCGAGTACAGCACCAGGTTGAGGACGAGGACCAGCGCCCCGGAGGTGTAGCCGAACGCCCAGCCCCGCGAGGAGACGTCGTCGCGCTCGTCGGGCTCCGCGATCTGCGGCAGATAGGCGTTGTAGAGCATCATCGCCACCGCCGTCGCGGCATTCGCCACGATGAGCAGGAAGGCCCCGAGCAGATAGCGGTGGCCGTCCAGGAAGAACATCGCCGCCGTCGCGGCCGCCCCGGTGTACGCCGCCACCGCGAGCAGCGGCTTCTTGCGCCCCGTACGGTCGGCCGCCGCGCCCACCACGGGCATCAGGACGATCGCCAGGACGAGCGAGGCGGACACCGAGTAGGCGAACAGCGACCCGGCGCGGACCGGGATGCCCAGCGGGTGCACGAAACCGTCCGCGTCCGCCGCCGCCTTCGCGACCGACGTCAGATACGGGCCCAGGAACACCGTGAGGACGCTCGTGGAGTAGACGGAGCACGCGAAGTCGTAGAAGTACCAGCCGCGCTGCTCCCGGCGCCGCCCGGCCGCGTCGTCCCGGCCGGACGTACCGTCGGCCGGCTCGGTGGTGTCTGCGGTCCCGGCCGTCATGGTGCCCCCTGGAATGTCCCCGTGCGAACGGCGGCGGCCGGCGGGTCAGACCCAGGCCCCCCGCTCGCTCAGCACCGTGCGCAGCGTCCCGATGTGATCGGTCATGATGCCATCCACACCGAGGTCCAGGAGCGCGGCCATCCGTTCCGGTTCGTTCACCGTCCACACATGCACCTGGAGCCCCCGCGCATGGGCCTCCCGCACGAAGCGCCGGTCCACCACCCGGATGCCGTTCTGGCGCTCCGGCACCTGCGCGCACACCGCCCCGGACCGCAGCGCCGCCGGGATTCCGTACGAGCGCAGCCGCAGCCCGAGGACCCCGCGCACCCCGTACGAGGTGGCCAGGCGCGGCCCGGCCAGCCGCTGGGCCCGGGCGACCCGCGCCTCCGAGAACGAGCCGACGCACACCCGGTCCCAGGAGTCCGTCGCCCGGATCAGCGCCAGCAGCGGCTCCAGAGCGGCCTCCGCCTTGACGTCCACGTTCCACCGGGCCTGCGGAAACGCCTCCAGCAGCTCCTCGAACAGCGGCAGCGGCTCGCGCCCGCCGACCCGGGCCCGCCGTATCTCGCTCCACGGCAGCTCCGCCAGCCGGCCCCGGGCGTCCGTCACCCGGTCCAGCGTGGCGTCGTGGAAGGCCACCAGGCGGCCGTCCGCCGAGGTGTGCACATCGGTCTCGAAGTAGCGGTACCCGGCGTCGGCGGCCCGGCGGAAGGCGGCCGCCGTGTTCTCGATGCCGTCCGCCGCGCCGCCCCGGTGGGCGAAGGCGAGCGGAGCGGGATGGTCCAGGTAGGGGTGGCGTTCGGAAGTCACCGACGCAGTATGGACCGCCGGCGCCCGGAGCCGGCGGCCGCGGGGGAGCCCTGCTCCGGGATCGCGAAGACACGGAGGAAGACCTGCGCGAGCGGGCCGATGGCCAGGGCGTACAGGACCGTGCCCGCCCCCACCGAACCGCCGAGCAGGAACCCGCTGACCACGACCGCCACCTCCAGCGCCGTGCGCACCAGCCGGATCGACCGGCCGGTCCGCCGGTGCATCCCGGTCATCAGGCCGTCGCGGGGGCCCGGCCCGAACCGGGCGCTGATGTACAGGCCCGTCGCCACCCCGTTCAGGACGATCCCCGCCGCCATCACCCCGGCCCGCACCGCGAGACCGTGCGCCTCCGGGACGAGCGCCAGCGTCGCGTCCATCGCGAGCCCCACCGCGAACACGTTGGAGACCGTGCCGAGACCCGGCCGCTGGCGCAGCGGTATCCACAGCAGCAGCACGATCGCGCCGATGATGATCGACACCACGCCGATGCTGATGCCGGTCAGCTCCGCGAGCCCCTGGTGCAGCACGCCCCACGGCTCCAGACCGAGACCGGCGACGACCAGCAGCGCCGAACTGGCCCCGTACAGGGCGAGCCCCGCGTACAGCTGGACCAGCCGTCGGACGAGGTGCGCCCCCTGCGGAACGGCGGTCTCGGACAAGGGGTCCCCCTGGAGTGGTGGTTGTGGACTGCTCCATGTCACTCTGTGGCAGGTGATCGGCCACCAACCATGGCCAATTCAAGGAAGGTGGACTGATTCTCATGGCGCAGTGGACTTCGGCGGTGGGGGCGGCCCAGTTGGCCCGGCAGCTCCAGGCCCAGCAGCAGCGGCCGGCCGGCCCCGGCAGCCGCCGCCCGCCCGCCTACCGCGCCCTCGCCGACGGTATCCGGCTGCTCGTCCTGGAGGGCCGGGTCGCGGTCGCCGCCCGCCTCCCCGCCGAACGCGAACTGGCCCTCTCCCTCTCCGTCAGCCGCACCACCGTCGCCGCCGCCTACGAGGCGCTGCGCGCCGAGGGCTTCCTGGAGTCCCGGCGCGGCGCCGGCAGCTGGACGGCCGTTCCGGCGGGCAACCCGCTGCCCGCGCGCGGCCTGGAACCGCTGCCGCCCGAGGCGCTGGGCTCCATGATCGACCTGGGCTGCGCCTCGCTGCCGGCCCCCGAGCCCTGGCTCACCCGCGCCGTCCAGGGCGCCCTGGAGGAGCTTCCGCCGTACGCCCACACGCACGGCGACTACCCGGCCGGACTGCCCGCCCTGCGGCAGATGATCGCCGACCGGTACACCGCCCAGGGCATCCCCACCATGCCCGAGCAGATCATGGTCACCACCGGCGCCATGGGCGCCATCGACGCCATCTGCCACCTCTTCGCCGGGCGCGGCGAGCGGATCGCGGTGGAGTCCCCGAGCTACGCCAACATCCTCCAGCTGATGCGCGAGGCGGGCGCCCGGCTGGTGCCGGTGGCCATGGAGGAGGGGCTCGGCGGCTGGGACCTGGGCCGCTGGCGCCAGGTGCTGCGCGATGCCGCGCCCCGCCTCGGCTATGTCGTCGCCGACTTCCACAACCCCACCGGGGCGCTGGCCGACGAGGACCGCCGCCGGGCGCTGGTGGACGCCGCGCGCGCGGCCGGCACCGTCCTGGTGGTGGACGAGACGATGCGCGAACTGCACCTCGACGAGGACCTGGAGATGCCGCGCCCGGTCTGCGCGTTCGACCCGGCCGGCAGCACGGTCCTGACCGTGGGCTCGGCCAGCAAGGCGTTCTGGGCGGGCATGCGGATCGGCTGGGTACGGGCCGCACCCGACGTGATCCGCAGCCTGGTCGCCGCCCGCGCGTACGCCGACATGGGCACCCCCGTCCTCGAACAGCTCGCGGTCAACTGGCTGATGCGCTCCGGGGGCTGGCAGGACGCGGTCCGGCTGCGCCGCGAACAGGCCCGCGACAACCGCGACGCGCTGGTGGCGGCGGTGCGCCGGGAGCTGCCGGAGTGGGAGTTCTCGGTGCCGGACGGCGGGCTGACCCTCTGGGTGCGCACGGGCGGCCTCTCCGGCTCGCGCCTCGCGGTGGCCGGCGAGGGCGTCGGCGTACGGGTGCCCTCCGGACCCCGGTTCGGCGTGGACGGGGCATTCGAGGGGTACGTGCGGCTGCCGTTCACGGTGGGCGGCCCGGTGGCGGACGAGGCGGCCCAGCGGCTCGCCCAGGCCGCCCGTCTGGTCGGCGCGGGAGCGGGGGCGGGCGCGGAGGCCCCCCGCACGTTCGTCGCCTGAGAGCCGGAGCCGGGGTGCGGGGGCGCGCGGCGGCCGCGGTCGGCCGGATGCGCGGGGAGGGCCCGGTGCGTCACCGGGCCCTCCTGTCCGCCGTTCCCGCCGGGTCAGTCGCCGCAGGCCACCGCCTCCACCCCGGCGGGCGCGGCGGCCGCCGCCATCTCGACCGGGGCCGGCTCCTGCGGCGCCCCCGCCTCGAACGCCGTGCGCCGCTCGGGCAGCAGGCTCAGCACCGCCGCGCGCTGCGCCTCGCTGGTGGCGTCGTCGTAGGGGTCGGGCGTGGCCGGGACCTGGATGCGCAGGACCGGGCCGGTGCCGAAGCGGGCGTAGCCGCGGCCGGGCGGGGCGTCCGGCGGCGGGGTGGTGTGCGGTCCGGTGCCGAGCACCGAGGCGATCTGCTCGGCGGAGCAGTGGCCCAGGACCACCCGCGCCCTGGTGTGCGTCCTGACGGACTCGCCGAGGCCGCCGAGCTGGTCGAACGCCTCGGCCAGCACCACGACGACGCCGGCCGCCCGGCCGTGCCGCAGCGGGATCTGGAGGAGTTCCTGCGGGCCGGGCGCGCCGTCACCGGCCGGCCGGGCGAGCGCGCTGGGCCGGTCCAGCAGAATCCACAGCGGCCGCAGGCAGTCCTCGGGGACCGGGTCGCCGGCCTGCCGGGCCCGGTTGGCCTCGATCAGCCGGCGCTCCGTCTCGTTGGCCGCCCACTCCAGCGTGGACAGCGCGCCGGCCGGTCCGCACTCGACGGCCAGAACGCCCTCGCGCCCGGTGAAGCAGGCGTACTCACCGGTGCCGCTGCCCTCGACGATCAGGACGTCGCCGTGCTGGAGGGCCTGCAGGGCGATGGACCGCAGCAGGGTCGTGGTGCCGCTGCCGGGCTGCCCCGCGACGAGCAGATGCGGTTCGGTGGAGCGGGCGCCGGTGCGCCAGACGACGCCGGGCGCGTCGCGGGTGCCGGCGCCGTCGCTCACCGGGACGGTGCGGCGTACGGCGTCCTCGTCCGTGAAGCCGAGGACCGTCTCGCCGGGGGTGGTGACGAAGCGCTGGGCGGACAGCGAGGTGGGCAGCGCGTCGAGCACGCTCATCAGGAGCCGGTTGCCCTCCTCGTCCCAGCCGAAGTGGTACTCCCGGCCCCGTCCGGACTTGGCGTGCAGCAGCTGCTCGATCCGGGACCGGGACTCGGGCTCGCTGTCGGTGAAGTACGCGGGGTAGGCGACCCGGAGCCGTGAGACCCGGCCGTCGCCGTCGAACGCGAAGTCGCTGAAGACCTTCTCCCACTCGCCGCCGCGGCGGTACAGCGGATCGGGGTCCTCGGGCGCGGCGAAGTACGGCACGAGCGCCTCGTACAGGGCCCGCAGCCGGGCGGTCTCCGCCTCGTCGGGGCCCGTCCGGACGGGGGTGCGGTCCCGTCCCGTCCAGGCGGCGGCGCCCATCACCGCGACCAGGGCCAGCAGCGGCCCGTACGGCGCGAGCGCCACCACGAGGACGCAGGCCGCGACGAGGAACAGCGTGGAACCACGCCGGTCCTTGGGCGTCGCGGCCCATTTCTGCCGTCCCGCGCCGGCCAGCAGCCGCAGACCGCGCGTGAGCGTGATCAGCGGATGGAGTACGTCGGTGGCGCTGTCGGCGGCCGTGCGCGCGAACTCGCGACCGCGAGTGATCGAAGCGCCGCCGCTGCTCAGAATGCGGGGGAGTGGTCGCCGGGCCACATCTGTCTCCTGTGTCTCGCGAAGGCCGGTGCGGGGGCGGACGGTCAGAACTTGATTCCGCCCAGGAGGCCGGCCAGGCTCGCGCCGCCCGCGGTGATGCTCGGGGCGATGGCGGTACCGGCCAGGTAGAAGCCGAACAGGGCGGTGACGAGGGCGTGCGACGCCTTGAGCCCGTCCTTCCTGAAGAACAGGAAGACGATGATGCCGAGGATGACGACGCCGGACATGGAAAGAATCATGAGTGGTTCTCCTGGTCGGGGGGACGGTCACCATGAGTCCTTCCAGGCTCACCCCAAGTGTCCGTAGGATAAAAGGCGCATTCAGGTGAAAAGGCGGATTATCCACTCGACCGGCGGACGCGGAGCCCGTGCCGGTCCGCACGCCCGTCCGGGCAGTACCCTGTCGGTTCACTCGCACGGCCCCCGCCGTGCACCTCCCGGCTGCCCGCGGCGGCCCGAACAGCGAAGAAAGGCGGCCCCGCGATGAGCGAAACCCCCGATCCCGAGGTGGTGGCGCTGGCCTCCAAGGTGTTCGACCTGGCGCGCGGCGGCGACGCCGAGGCCCTCGCCGCCTACGTGGACGCCGGAGTGCCCGCCGACCTCACCAACGACCGGGGCGACACACTGCTGATGCTCGCCGCCTACCACGGGCACGCCGCCGCCGTCACCGCCCTCGCCACCCGCGGCGCCGACCCGGACCGGGCCAACGACCGCGGCCAGACCCCGCTCGCCGGCGCGGTCTTCAAGGGCGAGGCGGACGTGGTCCGCGCCCTGCTCGACGCGGGTGCGAATCCGGCCACCGGAACACCCTCCGCCGTGGACACCGCACGCATGTTCGGCAAGGCCGACCTGCTGGAACTCTTCGGCGCCCGCTGAACGGGTTCGTCGTAAATGTGGTCGCGGTGGCGAAATGGCTGGGTCATCATGACGTCGCGGGCCCGATCCGGGCCACCCGACGAGAGGCAGAGGAAGATGCTCTACACCAGGCAGAAGACGGCGGTCGGCGAATCATGTTGCTGCGCGGCCTAGGACAGGCCCCAGCGCTCATTCCCGGAGCGCGTGGAACTGCACAGTCCCGGTTGCGTCGACAGCTTGATGTGAGGCTTTCCCCATGTTCGATCCGTTCATAGCGCCGAGCGGCACCCTGCTCGGCCTGCTGCAGAGAGGCCGCGGCGACGGCACGCTCCACGCGCTCGCCGCCCCGCGCCCCGAGGCCCTGGCGGCGCTCAACCACTGCGTCCTGAGCGACCCCCGCCACGACTGGCAGGCGGAGAACCGCTCCCTCTACTACGCACGCCTCTACCTCGACCTCGACGGCGGCATCGAGGAGATCGAGCGGCACCTCACCGACCCCGAGGACCACCTCGACACGGACGACTCACGGACCGGCCTCGCCCTGTCCGTCCTCGGCCACCTCGCCTCCTACGGCCGCGGCGACGCCCTCGCCCTGCTGCGCCGCTACGCCGCGACCGGCTCCAACTGGGCCTGGGCCCTGGACGAGCTGGCGCTGCGCGACGACGACACGGGCCTGCGCTCCCTCGCCGAACCCGTGCTCGCCCGCTTCCCCGACGACGCCGGGGGCCGCGCCGAACTGGCCGCCACCGTGCGCGACGCCTACGAGCCCCGCCCCTGGCGGCTGTGGGCCGACGACCCGCGACCGGCCGTCGGCGCCCGCGTCCGGGCCGCGTCCGAACAGGGCTCCTTCGACCGCTGGCAGCGCCAGATGCGCCCCGGCGGCCCCCGCCCCGGCTGGAGCGTCCAGGCGGTCTTCGACTGGGCCCGCCACGGCCTCGAACGCGGCACCGCCCTGCACGTACCGGCCGCCCGCTGCCTCGCCGCCGTCGCGGGACCCGAGGACCGCGCCGAGATCGTCGAGGCCGCCCGCAGCGGACCCGACGCCGCCCGCTGCGCCGCCCTCCACTACCTGGCCGCCGAGGTCCGCGACCCCGTCGTCCTCGACCTGATCGAGACCGCCGCCACCGGACACGAGGGCACCGTCGCCGACGCGGCCGTCGCCGCCTTCGAGCGCATGTGCGGCGAGGAGGCCGTGGACCGCGCCCGCCGCTGGGCCCGCCGACCCGACGCACTCGGCGCCTCCGCTGCCGGAGTGCTCGCCGGACGCGGCGGCCCGCAGGACGCCCCCGCGGTGCTCGGCGCCCTGCGCGACGCCGTACGCGGCGACGGACCGGACGCCCCCCGCCTGTGGGCCCTGGTCGACGGCGCCGGCCGGCTCGGCATCGCCTGCGCCGCCCCCGTACTGCGCCATGTCTACCGCGAGACGTCCTCCTCGCAGCTGCGCGGCAGGACCGCCCTCGCCCTCGCCGCCACCGACCCCTCCTTCGCCACCGGATTCGCCGTCGAGTGCCTGTGGGACTGCGAGGAGACGACCCGCGAGGTCGCCGCGCTGCACGCCGAGACCGGAGACCTCCGGGTGGCCGAACGGCTGCGCCGGCTCGCCGCCGACCCCGCCGAGGAGGCCGAGGTCCAGTCGGCCGTACGCAGCAGGATCGGCCCGGACGCCCCGGCGGTCTGAACCGCCGGACACCGTCCGTACGAGGGGCCCGTCCGGCCCCGCAGGAGTGCAGCGCGTCGGGGGCGCGCCGCTCCGGCCCGCGGCCCCGCGCCGCGCCCCGGTTCCGTGATCACCGGCGGCAGGCCAGTATGGGGGCATGACCGGGCGCTGGGAGTTCTGGATCGACCGTGGCGGCACCTTCACCGATGTGGTGGGCCGCCGCCCCGACGGGCGACTCGTCACCCGCAAACTCCTCTCGCACGACCCGGACCGCTACCGCGACGCGGCCGTCGCCGGAATCCGGCTGATGCTGGACCTCGCGCCCGGCGAACCAGTCCCCGCCGACCGCGTCGCCGCCGTGAAGATGGGCACCACCGTCGCCACCAACGCCCTCCTCGAGCGGCGCGGCGAACCGACCGTCCTGGTGATCACCGAGGGCTTCCGCGACGCCCTGCGCATCGCCTACCAGAACCGCCCCCGCCTCTTCGACCGGCGCATCCTCCTCCCCGAAGCCGTCTACGACCGGGTCATCGAGGTCCCCGAACGCATCGACGCCCGGGGCCGCACCATCACCCCGCTCGACCGCGAGGCCGTCGCCGCCCGGCTGCGCGAGGCCCGCGCCGACGGACTGAGCAGCGCCGCCGTCGTCCTGATGCACGGCTACCGCCACCCCGCCCACGAACAGGCGGTCGCCACCGAGGCACGGGCCGCCGGATTCACCCAGATCAGCTGCTCCCACGAGGTCAGCCCGCTGATCAAGCTCGTCCCGCGCGGCGACACCACCGTCGTCGACGCCTACCTCTCACCCATCCTGCGCCGGTACGTCGACTCGGTCGCCGCCGAACTCCCCGGCATCCGGCTCATGTTCATGCAGTCCAACGGCGGCCTGCGCGAGGCCGCCCACTTCCGGGGCAAGGACGCGGTCCTCTCCGGACCCGCCGGCGGCGTCGTCGGCATGGTCCGCACCTCCGCCCGGGCCGGCCACGACCGGGTCATCGGCTTCGACATGGGCGGCACCTCCACGGACGTCTCGCACTACGCCGGCGAGTTCGAGCGCGAACTCGGCGCCGAGGTCGCGGGCGCGCGGATGCGGGTGCCCATGATGAACATCCACACCGTCGCGGCCGGCGGCGGCTCCGTCCTGCACTTCGACGGCCGGCGCTACCGGGTCGGACCCGACTCCGCCGGAGCGGTACCCGGCCCGGCCTGCTACCGCCGGGGCGGCCCGCTGACCGTCACCGACGCCCAGGTCATGCTCGGCCGCATCAGCCCCGAACACTTCCCCGCCGTCTTCGGACCGGACGGCGACCAGCCGCTGGACGCCGACGTCGTACGCGAACGCTTCGAGGACCTCGCCGACGAGGTCGCCCGCGCCACCGGCACCCGCCGCACCGCCGCCGAGACCGCCGCCGGCTTCCTGGAGATCGCCGTCCTCGCCATGGCCGGCGCCGTCAAGAAGATCTCCGTCCAGCGCGGACACGACATCACCCGCTACGCCCTCACCGGCTTCGGCGGCGCCGGCGGCCAGGCCGTCTGCGCCGTCGCCGACGCCCTCGGCATCGACACCGTCCTCGTCCCCCCGCTGGCCGGGGTGCTCTCCGCGTACGGGATCGGGCTCGCCGACGCCACCGCCATGCGCGAGCAGTCCGTCGAAGCCGTCCTGGACACCGGCACCGAACAGCGCGTACGGCGGCTGTGCGACGAACTCGCCGCCCGGACGAGCGCCGACCTGCGCGCCGACGGCATCCCCGAGGACGCCGTCTCCACCCGCGCCCGCGTCCTGCTGCGCTACGAGGGCACCGACGCGAGCCTGCCCGTACCCCTGGACACGGCCGCCGCCATGACCGAGGCGTTCACCCGCGAGCACCGCGCCCGCTACGGCTTCACCGCCGACCGGCGCCTCGTCGTCGAGACGGCCTCCGTCGAGGCCACCGGAACGGCCGGCGGCCACGCCGAGAACCGGCCGCCCGAACGGGAGACCGGAGCCCCCACCACACCGCGCCCGTACGCCACCACCCGCATGTTCGCGCAAGGCCGGTGGCAGGACGCCCCGCTCCACCGCCGCACGGACCTGCGCGCCACCGACCTCGTCACCGGACCCGCCGTCGTCGCCGAGGCCGACGCCACCACCGTCGTCGACCCCGGCTGGCAGGCCGAACTCGCCCCCACCGGGCACCTCGTCCTCACCCGCGCCCGCCCCCGCCCCGCCCGGCAGGCCGTCGGCACCCGCGTCGACCCCGTGATGCTCGAAGTCTTCAACAACCTCTTCATGTCCATCGCCGAGCAGATGGGCGTCACCCTGGAGAACACCGCCCGCTCCGTCAACATCAAGGAGCGCCTCGACTTCTCCTGCGCCCTGTTCGACGCGCGCGGCAACCTCATCGCCAACGCGCCCCACATCCCGGTCCACCTCGGCTCCATGGGCGAATCCATCAAGGAGGTCCTCCACCGCAACGCCGGCACCATGCGCCCCGGCGACGTCTACGCCATCAACGACCCGTACCACGGCGGCACCCACCTGCCCGACGTCACCGTCGTCACCCCGGTGTTCGACGAGGGCGGCGAGGCGCCGGCGCTGAGATTCCTGGTCGCCTCGCGCGGCCACCACGCCGAGATCGGCGGCATCACCCCCGGCTCCATGCCCGCCTTCAGCCGGACCGTCGAGGAGGAGGGCGTCCTCTTCGACAACTGGCTCCTGGTCCGGGACGGCGCCCTGCGCGAGGACGAGACCCGCGCCCTGCTCACCACCGCCCCGTACCCCTCGCGCGACCCCGACACCAACCTCGCCGACCTGCGCGCCCAGATCGCCGCCAACGAGAAGGGCATCGCCGAACTGCGCGCCATGACCGACCAGTTCGGCGCCGAGGCGGTGGACGCCTACATGGGACACGTCCAGGACAACGCCGAGGAGTCGGTGCGCCGCATCATCGCCGGACTGGACGACGGCCACTACCGGTACGAGACGGACAACGGCGCAGTGATCGAGGTGACCCTCACGGTGGACCGGGAGGCCCGCAGCGCCGTCATCGACTTCACCGGCACCTCGCCCCAGCAGCCGGGCAACTTCAACGCCCCGAAGTCCGTCGTCATGGCCGCCGTGCTCTACGTCTTCCGCACCCTGGTCGCCGACGACATCCCGCTCAACAGCGGCTGCCTCACCCCGCTGGAGATCAGGGTGCCGGAGGGCTCCATGCTGGCGCCCGCCCCGCCCGCCGCCACGGTCGCCGGCAACGTCGAGACCTCCCAGGCCGTCACCGGCGCCCTCTACGCGGCCCTGGGCGTCCAGGCCGAGGGCTCCGGCACCATGAACAACCTCACCTTCGGCAACGACCGGGTGCAGTACTACGAGACCGTGGCCAGCGGCTCCGGCGCCGGCGAGGACTTCGACGGCACCGACGCCGTCCAGACCCACATGACCAACTCCCGCCTCACCGACCCCGAGATCCTGGAGTGGCGCTACCCCGTCCTGCTGGAGAGCTTCGGCATCCGCGCGGGCAGCGGGGGAGCGGGCCGGCACCGCGGCGGATGCGGGGTGGAACGCCGCATCCGCTTCCTCGAACCGGTCACCCTCGCCCTGCTCACCGGACACCGCCGGGTGCCCCCGTACGGCATGGCCGGCGGCGAACCGGGCGCCCTCGGCAGCCAGCACATCGAACGCGCGGACGGCAGCGTCACGGAACTGGCCGGCTGCGACAGCGCGGACGCCGGGGCGGGCGACGTACTGGTCCTGCGCACGCCGGGCGGCGGCGGATACGGCGAGCCGGCCGAACGGCCCTTCTGCGCCGTTTCGACCGTTGTCAGTCCGAGGACCTAATCTGTGCACCGTGACTTCGCCTGCCTACACGGACAACGCTGCGCCCCAGCTCAGCGCGGGGCCGCGGCCCGCACCGGGCCCGGCCGCCGACGAGGGGCTGTCCCGGCGGCTGCGCGCGCTCGCCTGCACGGCGCCGCTGCACGACCTGGACGTCCGCAAGGCGAACCTGGCCGGTGAGTACAGCGGCTACGCCATGGCCGAGGTCGCCCTCGCCGCGATCGACCACGTCACGCTGAACATGGACTTCGACACCGGCGCGGACCACGACCAGATAGTGACCAGGCTGCTCCCGCGCGTCGCCGCCCAGGCCCCCGCCCGCCCCGCCGCCGAGCACGAACGGGTCGCCCGCTGGGTCCTGGAGAACCTGATCAACGTCGGCAGCGTCGACCGGGGATTCCGCGCCGTCTACGGCACCTTCGGCCCCGACGGCGTCTACACCCGCCGCGACTACGACTTCAAGCTGATCGAAGAGGTCCCCGGACACGGCGGCAGCGTCTACCTCCGCGCCACCGACGAGGCCGTCAACGTCCTCGTCGGCGCCCTCGACACGGACGTCACCAGCGCCCAGATCGCCGCCGAGGTCAAACTGGAGGTCCTGATCAGCCGGGGCAGGCTGGCCGACGCCCAGCTCGCCGCCGAACAGGCCCGCTACCGGACCGTCCAGTACGCCGAAACACTGCGCAAGACCCTCGACGCCACCCGGCGCAACGTCCGCGCCGTCGACTGGCTCAACGCCGTTCCCGACATGATCGCCGAAGCGCTCGACCACGTCGCCGACCGCTACCGCCACGAGAACGCGATCCTCACCAACATCCGCAAGGCCCGCGACGAGGCCGAGGACCCCGAGCACAAGCGCCGCGCCGCCGAACTCGTGGACATCGTCAAGGACTGCATCCGCCGCCACACCCAGCTCCAGTCCCGGCTGCTGGAGGCCGGCCCCCTCTTCCGCGCCGAACAGGACCGGCAGGCGTTCGCCACACCCACCGCCCGCACCGGACTCGACCTGTACGGGCAGCTCCTCGGCCCGCTGCTGCCGCTCCCCGTCGAACAGGCCGGCCGCGCCACCGACGCCTTCTTCGCCCACGGCACCGGCCTGCGCACCCCGGCGTCCGTCCGGGTGGGCGACCTGGTCGACCTGCTGCTCAGCCCGCCGCCGGCCCGCGAACACCTCGGCGCCGAGATGCCCGAGCCCGACCTCATCGCCACCCCGGACGACAGCCGGTTCAGCGAGGAACAGCTGGCCGCCGCCATGGAACTGCTCGACCTGGAGCACGACGCGCCGCGCCGACTGTCCGGCCTGCTGGCCGACGCCCGCCGCCGCGACCCCGACCTGCCCTACCTGGTCGCCCTGCTCGCCGTCCACGCGGCGAGCCCGCCGGTCGGCACCGCCTACCGCCAGGGGGAGCGCCGCCTGCTGTTCTCCGTGGACGACGGCACCCCCCTCGACGACGAGGAGTTCGGCGGCGCCGACCTGATCGTCGGCACCGCCCTGCTCGACGCCGCCGGAATGGCCGCGGACCGCTCGGAGGCGCCGTGACTCCCGCGCCCCGCGTCCCCCGGGCCGCAGCCGTCCTCCGCGGACCCATTCGTCCTGCTTCGCCCAGCCCTTCCCGCAGCACCGTCCGCACTTTCCGCACCGAGGAGCCCGTGTCGTGAGCGACCACCGCGCAGAGCACACCGACGCGTGGAGCGAGCCCGCCGACCGGCCCGCCCACGAACCCGACCGGCCCGCGCCCGCGACCGCCGCCGTCACCCCGGCCGACGCGGCCGACGCCGCCCGGCTCGTCGCCTTCGGCCTCCAGCCCAAGCTGCTGCCCGCCCGCGACGCCGAGTACGCCGAACTCCTGCGCCGCTACCGCGAGGACCCCGCCTTCGCCCGGCTCGCCGACGCCGTCGCCACCGGCCTCGGCCTCATCGTCCTGGAGGTCTCCCCCCGGGCCGGCATGGCCGTCACCGCCGGCGAGGACTCCGTGTTCGCCGTCCGCATGGGCGACTACGCGCGACGCGCCTCGTCGGACAGCGCCGACCGCTTCCTGCACGGCCTCGCCCATCTGGCCGTCGCCGCCATGGCCTTCCCGCGCCCCGAGGACCTCGCCGACGACGCCTACATCGGGCGGATCACCGTCAACGGCGTCGACGCCTTCGTCCGCCAGGCCTGCCACCGCCTGGAGGAGCGCGCCGAGCAGCAGGGCGACAACACCGACCCGGCCAGCGACGCACCGGGCCTGGAAGCCGGCTGGCGCGTCTACGCCCGGCGCAGCGCCACCGGCGCCACCAAGGACGCCCGCCGGCTCGCCGGCTCCACCACCGGCATCATCGGCAAGGCCGTCGCCTTCCTCACCGACTCCGGCTTCCTCCAGCGCACCGGCGACGACGCCGGAGGCACGTACCGCACCACCGCCCGCTACCAGCTCCAGGTGCGGGACATGGCCGGCGGCGCCGCCATGGCCGAACTCCTGGAACTGGGCGTCGTCCCCGTCACCGACGGCAGCGCCACCCTGCTGCCGCCCCCCGACCCCGACGACCTGGAACTGGCCGCCGACGCGGGCCTGCCCTTCCACGGCTGACCGCCGCCGGGCCCGACCCCCACCGACGTCTTCCCACCGCTTCCCGAACGACGAGAGTCCGCCGCCATGTACGAGCTGTCCCGCGTCCGCCTCTACTCCATCGGACCGGCCGGCGCACGCTACGCCGACACCGTGCTCGACCTGCGCGGCGTCGGCGAACCCGTGCCCCGCCCCGCCCCGGCTCAGGCGGAGTTCTTCGAGGAGGAGCCGGTCGGCCCGCCCAGGCGCCCCGCCCCCGCGGGCGTCCTCTTCCTGGAGAACGGCGGCGGCAAGTCCGTCCTGCTGAAACTGATCTTCTCGGTGATGCTGCCGGGCCACCGCAACACCCTCGGCGGCGCCAGCTCCGGCGTCCTGCGCAAGTTCCTGCTCGCCGACGACTGCGGCCACGTCGCCCTGGAGTGGCAGCACACCCTGACCGGCGAGTGCGTCGTCGTCGGCAAGGTCAGCGAGTGGCGCGGCCGCCAGGTCTCCAACGACCCCCGCAAGTTCGCCGAGGCCTGGTACTCCTTCCGGCCCGGCCCCGGACTCGGGCTCGACTCGCTGCCCGTCGCCGAGTCCACCGCCGTCGGCCGCCCCGCCGAAGGAGCCTCCGGCGCCCGCGGCAGGCGCCGCACCATGAAGGGCTTCCGCGACGCCCTCACCGAGGCCGGGAAGTTCTACCAGCACCTCGACGTGCACTGGGAGGAGATCCACGACCGCTGGAACGAACACCTCGGCGAACTGGGCCTGGACCCCGAACTCTTCCGCTACCAGCGCGAGATGAACGCCGACGAGGGCGAGGCCGCCGGCCTCTTCGCGGTCAAGAAGGACTCCGACTTCACCGACCTGCTGCTGCGCGCCGTCACCGACACCCGCGACACGGACGGCCTCGCCGACCTCGTCAGCGGCTTCGGCAACAAGCTCGGCCGCCGCGCCGAACTCACCGCCGAACGCGACTTCACCGCCGGCTCCGTCGACCTCCTCGGCCGCATCGTCGAGGCCGCCACCGGCCGCGCCCGCGCCCGCGACATCCACGCCGGAGCCGAACGCCGCACCCGCACCCTCGCCCGCCGCCTCTCCGCCCGCGCCGGCGAGGAACGCGGCCGCGCCGCCGAACTGGCCCAGCAGGTCACCGCCGCCGCCCACACCGTCACCGGCGCCGAGGAGACCCGCGGGCACAACGCGCTGATCTCCGCCGAACTCGCCTACCGGCACGCGTCGCTGGCCCTGACCGCCGCCGAGAAGAGCGCCGCCGCCCAGCGCCGCGAACTGGGCGACGCCCGCACCCTGCACGCCGCCTGGCAGGCCGCCGAAGCCGTCCTGCGCCACCGCGCCGCAGCCGACCGCTCCGCCCGCGTCGCCGTCGCGATCCGCGAGGCCGAACGCGACGCCGCCCCCGCCCTCGCCGCCCGCGCCCGCGCCGCCGCCGACCTCGTACGCGCCCTGCACGAGGCCGCCGAAGCAGGCGAGAACCGGGCCAACGAGGAGGAGGAGCGCTCCGACGCCCTCCAGAACGCCGGCGAGACCGCCCACCGCGACGCCACCACCGCGGCCACCGAGGCCCAGCGCGCCCGCAGCGAGGCCGGCCATCTGCGCCAGCGCCTGGCCGAGGTCGAGCAGGAGACCGCCGAAGCCGTCCGGGCCGGCTGGCTCGACGACACCGCCCCGCACGCCGACCCCGCCAGGGCCGCCCTCGCCGCCAACGACGCCGAACAGGCCGCCGTCGCCGCCTGGGACACCGCCCGCGAGGCCGCCGGGGCCGCCACCGACCGGGCCAGGCAGGCCACCGCCGACGAGAGCCGCGCCGAACTCGCCGCCGCCCGCGCCGCGGACGCCGCCCGCGCCGCCGAGCAGGCGTACGAGGCCGAACTGAGGGCCGCCGAGTCGATCGCCGCCGAACCCCGGCTCGCCGAACTCCTCGGACTGCCCGCCGCCCCCACGGGCGGCGTCCCCCGGCCCCGCCAGGCCGCCGCCGACGACCGGCACCGCCCCGGCGACGACCCGCACCGCGACGACGAGGCCCCCGGCACCGGACCCGCCGCCCCGGACGGCACCGAACCGGCCGCAGAACCGGCCGCACAGGGCGCCCCCACCACGACCGCCGCCCACCCCCGCGACGGGGGAGGACCGCTGGCCGCCGACGACTTCGACCGCGGCGCCGACGAACTGCGCGACCTCCTCGACCAGAGCGTCGCCACCGCCGAACGACGCCTGTTCGAACTGCGTACGGCCGCCGCCGACGACGCCCGCATCCTCGGCGCCCTCGGCGACGGCGGCCTCCTGCCCCCAAGCCCCGACGTCCTGGCCACCGTCGAGTACCTCGGCGAACAGGGCATCCCCGCCCTGCCCGGCTGGCGCTACCTCGCCCAGGCCGTGGCCCCCGCCGACCACGCCGCCGTCCTCGCCGCCCGCCCCGAACTCGTCGACGGCGTCGTCATCACCGACCCCGGCGCACACGCCCGCGCCCGCGAGGTGCTCGGCGCCGCCGCCCTGCTGCCCCGCTCCGCCGTCGCCGTGGGCACCGCCGCGGCCCTCCTCGCCCCCGTCCCCGACACCGGCGCGAGCGGCGGTGGCGCCGAGGATGTGTTCCTCGTACCGCCCAACCCGGCCATGCACGACGAACACGCCGCCGACGAGGAGCGCCACGCCCTGCGCAGCCGGGCCGCCGCCCGCGACGAGGACATCCGGGTGCTCGCCGCCCGCCTCGCCGCCGACCGCGCGCTGGCCGCCCGGATCGGGTCCTGGCGCGCCGACTGCCCGCCCGGCATGCTCGCCGAGCTGGCCGGCGCCGCCGCCACCGCCCGTCTCGCCGCCGAGACCGCCGAAGCGGCCCTCGCCGAGGCCCGCACCGTCCGCGCCGAGGCCGACGAGGCCGCCGCCGACACCGCCCGCGTCCGCGACGAACGCCAGGAGGCCGCCCAGCGCGCCCGCCGGGTCGCCGACGCCCTCGCCGGACTCGCCTTCCGGCTGCGGGAACGGGCCGGCTGGCAGGCCAAGCTCCGCGAACTGACCGACGAGGCCGCCGAGTGCGAGGCCCGCGCCACCGTCTGCCTGGAGCGCGCCCGCGCCGCCGACGAGGACCGCCGCGCCGCCCAGCGCGCCGCCGACGACGCCCGCCGCACCGCCCGCGCCCTGCGCGCCGAACGCGCCGAGATCGCCGGCGCCCCCGAACACCTCCCGGAGCCGGACGAAGAAGCCCCCCGCCAGGCCCTGCCCACCCTGCGCGAGGCCTACCGGGCGGCCTCCCAGCTGTACGAGAAGGTCGGCGTCGGCGCCGACCTGCGCGCCGAACAGGCCCGCGCCGAGAGCGACGAGAGCGCCGCCCTCGCCGAACTGGACCGCCTCACCAACAAGGTCCGCACCCGCGCCGCCCAGCTCCTGGAGGGCACCGACGGCGCGGACGGCCCCTCCCGGCAGGCCGCCGCCGCCCGCGCCGAATCCCTCGTCCAGCTCCTGGAGACCCGCGCCTCCACCGCCAGCGAGCAGCTCGGCCGGCTGCGCGGCGAGGCCGAACGCCTGGCCCCCGCGGACGGCGAGAGCCTGCACACCGAACTGCCCGAGGACCGGGTGCCCGCCGACGCCGAACAGGCCCAGGCCCTCCTGCGCACCGCCACCGCCGAACTGGCCGCCGCGACCGCCGCGCTGGACACCGCCCGCGCCGCCCACGCCGAACTGCTGCACGCCCACCGCGCCGCCGAGGACGCGGCCGGCGGCTTCGACGAGACCGCCGCCCTGCTGCGCGACCTGCTCAGGGACCACGGCGCCGAGGACGACCCGGAGGACCCCGAGCCGTACCCCGGCAGCCTGGAGGAGGCACGCCGGTCCGCCGCCGAGGCCCGCCGCTCCCTGCGCGGCTGCGCCGCCGACCTGTCCGCCGCCGAAGCGGCCGTACGGGAGGCGAGCGACGTCCTCGTACGGCACGCCAATTCCACCCGCTACGAGCAGGTCCGCACCCCCGCCCGGCAGCAGATCCGCGAACTGCCCGCCGCCGCGCTCCCCGAGCACGCGCAGAAGTGGGCCGCCGCCTTCGCGCCCCGGCTGCGGGTCCTCACCGACGAGCTCGCCCAACTGGAACGCAACCGCGACTCCATCGTGGACCGGCTGCGCGGCCTGGTGGAGTCCGCGCTCACCACGCTCCGCTCCGCCCAGCGGCTCTCCCGGCTCCCCGAGGGCCTGGGGGAGTGGTCCGGGCAGGAGTTCCTCCGCATCCGCTTCGAGGAGCCCGACCAGGCCACGCTCACCGAACGGCTCGGCGTCGTCATCGACGAGGCCACCAGGGCCGCCCTGCGGAAGAACTCCGACCTGCGCCGGGACGGCATGTCGCTGCTCCTGCGCGGTGTGCAGGCCGCCCTCGAACCCAAGGGCATCGCCGTGGAGATCCTCAAGCCGGACGCCGTGCTGCGGGCCGAGCGCGTGCCCGTGGGGCAGATGGGCGACGTCTTCTCCGGCGGCCAGCTCCTCACCGCCGCCATCGCCCTGTACTGCACGATGGCCGCCCTGCGCAGCAACGACCGGGGCCGCGACCGGGCCCAGCACCGCCACGCGGGCACGCTCTTCCTGGACAACCCGATCGGCCGGGCCAACGCCACCTATCTGCTGGAACTCCAGCGCGCGGTGGCCGACGCGCTCGGCGTACAGCTGCTGTACACCACCGGCCTGTTCGACACGACGGCCCTCGCGGAGTTCCCGCTCGTCATCCGGCTGCGCAACGACGCGGACCTGCGGGCCGGGCTGAAGTACATCAGCGTCGAGGAGCACCTGCGCCCCGGACTGCCGCAGCAGGACCCCGGCGGCGAGACCGTGCACGGTGAGATCACCGCCACCCGCATGTTCAAGCGCGCCACCCCGGCCCCCGGGACCCCGGCAGCGGCCGAGACCGCGGCGGAGCCCCGTACGGCCCCCTAGCGGCGCGTCAGGCCCGCGAGAGGCGCTCCGCGCCGCCGCCCCGGCCTATCCGCCCCGCGTCCCGCCGCGCGGCGCGGGCCGCCCGCTTCGCCCTGCGCCGCTCGCGGCGCAGGGCACGGGCCGAGCTGCTGGGCTCGGAGACCACGCCGTTGCGCTGGTTCCATACCTGGCGGGTGATCCAGACGTCCAGTACCGCCCAGGTCGCCACCACCGTGCTCGCCACCCCGCTCAGCACCATCGGGAAGGAGAGCCAGGACCCGGCGAGCGCGGTGAGGAACGCCACCATCGCCAGAATCATCGTCAGCGCCATGACGAGCACCGCGCGCACGGCCGCCGTCCGCACCGGGTCCGGCATCCGCCGCCGCAGCGCGGGCTCCTCGATCCAGAGCGGCTGCCGCGGCACGGCCCGCTCCCGCCCGCCCACATCCCCCGTGCGGTCCACCGCGCCCCCACGCTCCTGTGTGTCCAAGACCCTTCACTCCCACCGCTGTCCTACTTCAGGGTTGCTGCCCGGCATACACCCTTTTTACGCGGACGGTCCGTCCCGTCCGCCCGAGCGTGCCCCGTCAGCCCCTCTACCCCCGTACAGACAGACGAGTGACCGGTGGGGAAGATTCCGCACACCCGTCACGAAACGAAGAATTCCAGCCAACCGGGATGTGAAGGAACGTGCCACTCCTCGGGGGCTCTTCTGTCGCTTTCGTGAATTTCATCTCCTGGAATACCGGGACAAGCCATGGTCAACTCCCGGTAAGGCGGCCGAAAATCGTCCGGACACCTCTTCGAGTTGTCTGTGCGTCAGTAGTAGGCTCGCGCCGTTTGTTGACGAAGCCCATCCCCGACCCGGAGGGGATGACCTGGGAGAGGCCATGCGCTTTCGCGGAAAGTCCATCCGCAGGAAGATCGTGGCGTTGCTCGTGGTGCCGCTCGTCTCCCTCACCGCCCTCTGGGGATTCACCACCTATCTCACCGGCCGCGAGGCCGGGAAGCTGCTGAGCGCGAGCGCCGTGGTGGAGAAGGTGGGCCACCCCCTGGAGGACACCGTCCGGGTCATCCAGAGCGAGCGCCGCCAGACCCTGGTCTTCCTCGCCGACCCACGCGCGTCCGACGCCCTGCCCGAACTGCGCCGCCGGCGCGCAGCCACCGACCGCGTCGTGGCCGAAGTCAGCAGGAGCGCCAAGGAGAAGGACATCCGCGACGCGCTCGGCACCACCGCCGAGAACCAGCTCAACACCATTCTCGGCGCCGCCGAAGGTCTCGGCGCGCTGCGCGACTCCGTCGACGAACGCACCATCGACCGGCTCAAGGCCATGGCCTACTACAACCGGCTGATCGACCCGTCCTACCGATTCCTGTCCGGTCTGCGCACCATGGGGAACGCCTCCATGGACCAGCAGTTCCGCGCCCTGACCGGATTATCGCGCGCCCGCGAAATGCTCGCCCGCGAGGACGCCCTGGTCGCCTCGGGCCTGCTGGCCGGCCGGCTCACCGCCGCCGAGCTGCGCGGGATATCCGACCTCGTCGCCCAGCGCGGCATGCTCTACGAGACCAATCTCGACCTCCTCCCGGCCGCCGAGCGCCGCCGCGTCCAGGAGTACTGGCAGGGCCCCGACAGCGAACCGCTGCGCTCCGCCGAGGAGAAGATCATCGGCGAGGGGCCCACCACCGGCCCCCGCACCGCCGACGCGGCCCGCTGGCAGGAAGTCGCCCCGGCCGCCCTGGACCGGCTGGCCAACGACTCCACCGAGATGAACAACCGCCTCCGGGACCGGGGCAAACCGGCCGGCTACGGCGTCCTCATCAAGGCCGGCATCGCCGGAGTCCTCGGCTTCCTGGCCCTCCTCGTCTCCGTCTTCGTCTCCGTACGCATCGGCCGGGAACTCGTCCGCGACCTCTCCCGGCTCCGCAAGGACGCCCACGAGGTCTCCGGCGTACGCCTCCCGAGCGTGATGCGCCGCCTCGCCGCGGGCGAACAGATCGACGTCGAGACCGAGTCCCCGCACCTCCAGTACGAGCGGGACGAGATCGGCCAGGTCGGCCAGGCCCTCAACACCCTCCAGCGCGCCGCCGTCGAGGCCGCCGTCAAGCAGGCCGACATGCGCCGCGGCGTCTCCGAGGTCTTCGTCAACCTCGCCCGCCGCAACCAGGTCCTGCTGCACCGCCAGCTGACGCTCCTGGACGCCATGGAGCGCCGCACCGAGAACACCGACGAACTCGCCGACCTCTTCCGCCTCGACCACCTCACCACCCGCATGCGCCGGCACGCCGAGGGCCTGGTGATCCTCTCCGGCGCGGCCCCCTCCCGGCAGTGGCGCAAGCCCATCCAGCTGATGGACGTGGTGCGCGCCGCCGTCGCCGAGGTCGAGGACTACGAGCGCATCGAGGTCCGCAGGCTGCCCCGCATCGGCGTGGGCGGCCCCGCCGTCGCCGACCTCACCCACCTGATCGCCGAACTCCTGGAGAACGCCACGGTGTTCTCGCCGCCGCACACCGCGGTCCAGGTGCACGGCGAACGCGTCGCCAACGGCTTCACACTGGAGATCCACGACCGCGGACTCGGCATGGCCCCGGACGTCCTCCTGGACGCCAACCTCCGGCTCGCCGAGACCCCCGAGTTCGAGCTGTCCGACACCGACCGCCTCGGCCTCTTCGTCGTCAGCCGGCTCGCCCAGCGCCAGAACGTCCGCGTCTCCCTCCAGCCCTCCCCGTACGGCGGCACCACCGCCGTCGTGTTCATCCCCGCGACGCTCCTCACCGACGCCCCCGAATCGCACGGTACGGGCTTCCGCCTGGACCGCCGGTCCGAGAAGGCCATCGCCAGCAGCAGGCCCGGCGCGGCGGCCGGCCGCCCCGAGACGGTCCCGGACACCGTGCCCGGCCGGCCGGGCGGACTCGCCCCGGTCCCGACCGGGCTGATGGACCCCGCCCTGCTGAACGGCCCCGTCGAGCTGGAGGGCGACGAGCCGCTGGACTTCACCCGCGACCCGCTCCTCGAAGCGGTCACCGGCTCCGGGCTCGACCCCGTACTCGACGGCGTGTCCGACCTGGAGGACACCGAGAGCGAACGCGGCGGCATCTTCCGCGCCCGCGCCCTGCGCCGCGACGGCGACCGCGAACAGCACCAGCAGGCCGACGACGACGGCGTACGGGCCCTGCACCCGGCCGGGGCCAGGCCGCTGCCCCGGCGCCGCCGCCCGCCAACCCTCGTCGCCGACCACGGCCGCCGCGTGGACCGGGGCGGCCGCGCCCACCCCGGCTCCGAGGAACCGGAAGCGCCCCGCAGGCCCGAACCCGCCCCGGACACCGTGGGCGGCCTGCCCCGCCGCGTCCGGCAGGCCAGCCTCGTCCCGCAACTGCGCGACGCGCCGGACACCCGTACGACGCGACCCGCCCCCGCCGGGGGCGACGACGACATCGAGCGGGACGCGGACGAGGTACGCAGCCGTATGGCTTCGCTCCAGCGCGGCTGGCAGCGCGGCCGCCTGCAGAACGCCGAGGATCTGACCGGCCCCGGCGACACAGCACCAGGAACCACTCCGGGAGGGGACGGTCCATGACCGCACCGAACGCCACCGCATCCGGCTCCGCACGCCAGGGCTCCGGCGAACTGAACTGGCTCCTCGACGAACTCGTCGAGCGCGTCGCCAGCATCCGCAAGGCGCTGGTGCTCTCCAGCGACGGCCTGCCCACCGGCGCGTCCAAGGACCTGACGCGCGAGGACGGCGAGCACCTGGCCGCCGTCGCCTCCGGCTTCCACAGCCTGGCCAAGGGCGTCGGGCGCCACTTCGAGGTGGGCAGGGTCCGCCAGACCGTCGTGGAACTGGACGAGGCGTTCCTCTTCGTCACCGCGGCCGGCGACGGCAGCTGTCTCGCGGTCCTGGCCGAGTCCGAGTCGGACGTGGGGCAGGTGGCGTACGAGATGACGCTCATGGTCAAGCGGGTCGGCGCCCACCTGGCCAACGCGCCCCGGACGACCGGTCTGCCCTCCGGGGGGTGAGCGGACGCCATGAGCGCCGCGTCGCCCGGTTCACCACAGACCCCGGAAAGCCCGCGAACCCCCCACTGGTACGACGACGACGCGGGGCCCGTCGTCCGCCCCTACGCGATGACCCGCGGACGCACCGGCAGCGGGTCGCGCCACCGGCTCGACCTGATCGCCATCGTCGTCCCCGAACCCGCGGCCGACGCCCCGGACAGCGACCAGCTGCTCTCCCCGGAACACGTCGAGATCCTCGAACTCTGCGGCGCGCTGCCGCAGTCGATCGCCGAACTCGCCTCCTCCCTGGACCTCCCCGTCGGGGTGGTCCGGGTCCTGGTGGGCGATCTCGTCGACGACGAACTGGTGCACGTGACCCGTCCCGTTCCGCCGGCCGAGCTGCCGGACGTGAACATTCTCCGTGAGGTGATCAATGGCCTTCGGGCGCTCTAGCCGCGGCAGGCGGCCCGTGGAGCCCGTCACCCTCAAGATCCTGGTGGCGGGCGGCTTCGGCGTGGGCAAGACCACCCTGGTCGGCGCGGTCAGCGAGATCCGGCCGCTGCGCACGGAGGAGCGGCTGACCGAGGCGGGGCGGCCGGTGGACGACCTGGACGGCGTCGAGGCGAAGACCACGACGACCGTCGCCATGGACTTCGGCCGGATCACGCTCCGCGAGGACCTGGTGCTGTACCTGTTCGGCACACCCGGCCAGGACCGGTTCTGGTTCCTCTGGGACGAGCTGGCCCAGGGCGCGCTGGGAGCGGTGGTGCTCGCGGACACCCGGCGGCTGCGGGACTGCTTCGCCGCCGTCGACTACTTCGAGCGCCGCGCGATCCCGTTCGCGGTCGCCGTCAACTGCTTCGAGGGCGCCGAACGGTTCCCGGAGGCGACGGTACGGGCCGCGCTCGACCTGGACCCGGAGGTGCCGGTCCTGATGTGCGACGCGCGGGACCGCTCCTCGGCGCGGGACGTGCTGGTGTCCGTCGTCGAACACGCCCTGGCCCGCGCCGACCGCGCCCGCGAGCCGGTGCGCACCTAGGGATCAGAGCTCCCGGCCGTGCTCCGCGAGCCACTTCTCGGCGGTGCGGGCCAACTCGTGGTCCCGTCCGGCCAGCATCGTCCGGATCATCTGCGCGTCACCGCGCAGCGACCAGGCCGGGTGTCCGAAGGTGGCCGGATTGTTCTTCTCGATGAGGAAGTGCGCGGGCCAGGCCGTGCCGTAGCCGATGAGCGGCAGCGCGGCCAGATACCGCTTGCGGCCGCGCGCCAGCCCGTACGCGGATATGGCGAGCCCCGTCAGCGTGCCGGTGAGGTGCACCCAGCGGGTCGCGGCCCGCGAGTGCATGGCGACGTAGTACGGCCAGAACTCTTCGTACGACTCGAACGTCTGCTGTGACATACCGGCACCGTAATCGCTCGCCCCGCAACCGGAAACGGCCGTGCGGCGTCCGAGAGGGAGAACGGGTGGCCGGAACCCACGGGGGTGGTCCCGGCCGCTCGTTCCGCGCACGGCGCGTTCCGTGCGCGGTGGCCGGCTCAGTGCCCGGCGACGGACCTGCGGGCCACCGGGAAGTCGAAGTAGGTGTCGGGGAACGCCTCGGGCCGGAACGTGTAGTGCCACCACTCCTCGGCCAGGTTCACGAAGCCGGCACCGGTGAGCGTCTTCTTGAGGAACTGCCGGTTGGCGCGCTGAACCCCGCCCACACGCGGGTCGTCCGTGTGCGAGAGGGTGTCGAAGCAGTCGTAGCCGGTGCCCATGTCCACCGAGTTGTCCGGAAAGCGCTCCGCCTGCGGCGCGTAGCACGGCACCAGCGGCTCGCCCGGACGGTACGCACGGGTCGGCGCGGCCGGCAGCCGTACGAGTGTGAGGTCCACCGTGCTGCCCCGGCTGTGCCCGGACCGCTCGGCGATGTACCCGTCCGCGAACAGCCGGGACTTGTCCACGCGCGGGTAGAACTCCGCCTTCATCGTCTCGTCGTCCAGATCCTTCGCCCACCGCACGAAGTGGTCCACGGCCCGCTGCGGGCGGTAGCAGTCGTACACCTTCAGCGAGTAGCCCTGCCGGAGCAGTTCCCGCTGGGCGCGGCGCAGGGCCTCGGCGGCCGGGCGGGTCAGGATGCAGAGGGGCTGGCGGTAGCCGTCCACGGGCCCGCCCATGAAGGTGTGGGCGGTGGGGTAGCGCATTTCCTGGATGATCGTGGGGTCCACCGAGCGCAGCGACACGAAGGCTTCCGGCGCCTTCGGTTCGGGCTTGGCGTGCGCCGCCGGAGCGGTGGCGGTGAGGGCGAGCAGGGCGGCGGCACTGGCCGCCGGGGCACGGAGAGCGGTCGCGATACCTGTCATGTGCACATCTTCCAATGTGCGGGGGAGCCCGTCGGGTGATCCGGTACAGTCCGCGCGTGTCCGCGTCCGGCCACCCGGCGCCCCCGAGGAGACGGAGCAGCCCGTGACCCACTCCCACTGCCCCGGCTGCGGAGCCCCGTACACCCGGCTCCCCACCCCCGACACCTGGCCCCGCACCTGCGCCGCCTGCGGCCGGACCGCCTACCGCAACCCGCTTCCGGTCGCCGTCGCCCTGCTCCCCGTCCGCCGGGGCGAGACCACCGGCCTCGTCGTCATCACCCGCACCATCGAACCCGCGCGCGGCGGCCTCGCCCTGCCCGGCGGCTTCATCGACCACGCCGAGGACTGGCGGCACGCCGTCGTCCGCGAACTGCGCGAGGAGACCGGCATCCAGGCCCGCTCCGAGGACGTCCGCCTCGCCGACGCCCTCAGCTCGCCCGACGGACACCTCCTGCTGTTCGGCCTGCTCCCCGAGCGCCCGGGCGACACCCTCCCGCCGTCCGCCCCCACCGACGAGACCTCCGGCCACACCCTGCTGACCGCCCCCGCCACGCTCGCCTTCCCCCTCCACACCGAGGCCGCACACCGCTGGTTCACGGGCCACTACAACTGAGCCCCCGCCCCCCCGAGCAACCGGCTTCCGCCGGATCTCACAGCTTCCGCCGGACCTCCCGGCTTCCGCCGAGCCGCCCCGCTACCGCTCGGCCACCCCGCCCCGTACCCGCACCGGGCGGTCCACCTCGCCCCCGCCCTCCCGCTCCACCACGACCCGGCCGCCCTCCAGCCGGGTCACATACCGCTCGATCACCACCGGCTCCCAGCCGTCACCCGGGTCCGGAACCACCACCCCGCCCCCGCCGCGCCCCTCCACCGGAGCCCACACCTCCAGCTCCACCCCGCCGTCCGCACCCCGCACCGGAATCACCGACCCCGCCCGCGCCAGCACCGGCACCCGCGACAGCGGCGCCTCCACCACCACTTGCCCCGGACCCTCGTACACCGCCCCGCTCACCGTGTCGTACCAGTGCCCCGGCGGCAGCGGCACCGGGCGCCGCACCACCCCGGGCTCCAGCACCGGGGCCACCAACAGCGCCTCACCCAGCAAGAACGCGTCCTCGCAGTTCCGCAACGCCCGGTCACCCGGCTCCGACCACCACACCGGACGCACATACGGCGCACCCGTCGACGCGGCCAGCCGCGCCAGCGTCACCCAGTACGGGCGCAGCCGCTCCCGCTCCACCAGCATCTCCCGCGCGGCCGACAGGACCGGCTCCCCGAACTCCCACGGCTCCCGCCGCCCCGCGTCGATCGCCGCATGCGTACGGAACAGCGGCAGATACGCGCCCAGCTGGAACCACCGCAGATACAGCTCCGGCGACGGCGACCCGTCGAACCCGCCCACATCCGGCCCCGAATACGGCACCCCGCACAACCCGAGCCCCAGCACCAGCGCCAGCGACGCCCGCAACCCGGGCCAGCCCGTCGCCACGTCACCCGACCAGGTACCCCCGTACCGCTGCAGCCCCGCCCACCCCGACCGCGAGAACAGGAACGGCCGCTCCTCGGGGCGCAGCCGGGCCAGGCCCTCGTAACCGGCCCGCGCCATCGCCAGCCCGTACACGTTGTGCGCCTCGCGGTGATCCCCGCCCCGCCCCTCCAGGCAGTGCCGCGCCGAACGCGGCAGCGAAGGATCACCGAACGCCGTGAACGACACCGGCTCGTTCATGTCGTGCCACACCCCGGAGAACCCCTGAGCCAGCCGCTCCGCGTACCACTCTCCCCACCACACCCGCACATCCGGATCGGTGAAGTCCGGATACACGCACACCCCCGGCCACACCTCCCCGCGCACCTCACGCCCCCGCGCGTCCCGGACGAACGCCCCCGAACCGCCCACCGCCAGCCCCGCCTCGTAGACCTCGTTCCCCCCGGCCACCGCGACCGCCGGGTCCACGATCGACACCAGCCGCACCCCGTACCCGCGCAGCTCCCGCGCCAGACCCGGCAGATCCGGGAACCGCTCCCGGTCCACCGTGAACACCCGGTGCCCGTCGTAGTGGTCGATGTCCAGATGCAGCACCGACAGCGGAAGCCCCCGCTCCCGATACCCCGCCACGACCCCGCGCACCGCCTCCGCCGACCCGAAACCCCACCGCGCGTGCTGCGGCCCCAGCGCCCAGGACGGCGGCACCGCCGCCGCCCCCGTCAGCGCCGACCACCCCGCCAGCACCCGCGCCGGCGTCCCCGCCACCGCCCAGCAGCGCAGCGGACCCCCCTCCATCCGCACCTCCGACACGCCCGGCCGGTCATGCCCCGAACCCGCGCCCTCCGACCCCTCCCGCAGCGACACCCGGCCCGCCCACGTGTTGTCGTGGAAGACCAGCAGCGTCCCCGCGTCCGACACCACCACCTGCACCGGCATCGTCAGATACAGCGGATCGTCACCCGGCCCGAACCGCCCGCCCGGATCGGTGTTCCACAGCGCGTACGACCCGTCCCGCAGCCGCGGCCCCGCCGCCCGCCCGCCCAGACCGAAGAACCGGGCGTCCGCCGGCACCTCCGCACGCTGCACCCACCGCCCCGCCCCGCCCGCCACCGGTTCCCACCAGCGCGGCGGCAGCTCCCGGCGCAGCGCCACCCCGCCCGGCGTCCGCAGCTCCACCGCCCCGTGCCGCGACACCGCCACCGTCAGTCGCTCCGACACCACCTGCCAGCCACCGTCCGTACCCGGCTCCAGCACCGCCCGCGGATCGGCGTCCGGCGCCTCGCCCGGCAACGCGTACGACGGCAGCGGCTCCGCCCCGTCCCACCCCCAGAACACCGCCCCACCCACGGCCACCCGGATACGCAGCTCCGAACGGGCGAACCGCACCACCCCGCCCCCCGGCCCCGGCTCCGCCCCCGTCACCGGACCCGGCACCCGCGCCCGCTCCGCCCCGCGCCCCGGCAGCGCCCGCGCGTCCGCGCGCGCCCGGCGCCACGCCGAGCGCACCGTACGCAGCCCCCGCCTCGAACCCATCAGTTTCACCGAGCGCACCAGGTCACGACCGTTCATGCCGCTCACCCTGCCACCCGCCCGGCCGCCGACAGGCGCCGTTCAACTCCCGTTCACCCCGCGTCGCACGTGGCCGGCCCACCTGCCCGAGCACCGAACCATGTACGGGCCACCCTGGTGCGAAAGACGATCACGTGGCATCGTCCGTTGCATCGCCTCACGCGCACACCCCGCCCGTGCGCGCGACCTGCGCACACACCGCGTACCCGTCACACCAGGAGTCGCCCCCATGACCTCAGCAGCCGACGAAGCCCCCCTGTGGCAGCCCGGCCCCGACCGCGTCGCGGCCGCCGCCGTCACCCGATTCCAGAGCTGGGCGGCCGCACACCACGGAGCCCCGGCCGAGGGCGGCTACGCGAGTCTGCACCGCTGGTCCGTCGACGAACTCGACACCTTCTGGAAAGCCGTCGCCGAATGGTTCGACGTACGCTTCTCCACCCCGTACCAGCAGGTCATCGGCGACCGCTCGATGCCCGGCGCCACCTGGTTCCCCGGCGCCACCCTCAACTACGCCGAACACGCGCTGCGCGCCGCCGAGGACCCCCTGCGCGCCGGCGCCCCCGCCCTGCTCCACGTCGACGAGACCCACACCCAGGCCGCCACCTCCTGGTCCGAACTGCGCCGCCAGGTCGGCTCGCTCGCCGCCGAACTGCGCGCCCTCGGCGTCACCCCCGGCGACCGCGTCAGCGGCTACCTCCCCAACATCCCGCAGGCCGTCGTCGCCTTCCTCGCCACCGCGGCCGTCGGCGGCGTCTGGACCTCCTGCGCCCCCGACTTCGGCGCCCGCAGCGTCCTCGACCGCTTCCAGCAGGTCGAACCCGTCGTCCTGTTCACCGTCGACGGCTACCGCTACGGCGGCAAGGAACACCACCGCGCCGACACCGTCGCCGAACTCCGCCGCGAACTGCCCACCCTCCGCGCCGTCGTCCACATCCCGCTGCTGGGCACCGACGCCCCCGAAGGCACCCTCGAATGGGCCGCCCTCACCGCCGCCGACACCGAACCGGTCTTCGAACAGGTCCCCTTCGAGCACCCGCTCTGGGTTCTCTACTCCTCGGGCACCACCGGCCTGCCCAAGGCCATCGTCCAGTCCCAGGGCGGCATCCTCCTCGAACACTTCAAGCAGATCGGCCTCCACTGCGACCTCGGCCCCGAGGACCGCTTCTTCTGGTACACCTCCACCGGCTGGATGATGTGGAACTTCCTCGTCTCCGGCCTCCTCACCGGCACCACCCTCGTGCTGTACGACGGAAGCCCCGGCCACCCCGACATCAGCGCCCAGTGGCGCGTCGCCGAACAGACCGGCGCCACCCTCTTCGGCACCTCCGCCGCCTACGTCATGGCCTGCCGCAAGGCCGGCATCCACCCGGGACGCGACCTCGACCTCTCCCGCGTCCAGTGCGTCGCCACCACCGGCTCACCCCTCCCGCCGGACGGATTCCGCTGGCTCCACGACGAGTTCGCCCACGACCTGTGGATCGCCTCCGTCAGCGGCGGCACCGACGTCTGCAGCTGCTTCGCCGGCGCGGTGCCCACCCTCCCCGTCCACATCGGCGAACTCCAGGCCGCCTGCCTCGGCACCGACCTCCAGTCCTGGGACCCGGCCGGCAAACCGCTCACCGGCGAGGTCGGCGAACTCGTCGTCACCCAGCCGATGCCCTCCATGCCGGTCCGCTTCTGGAACGACCCCGACGGCAGCCGCTACCACGACAGCTACTTCGACGTGTACCCCGGAGTCTGGCGCCACGGCGACTGGATCACCCTCACCGACCACGGCTCCGTCGTCATCCACGGCCGCTCCGACTCCACCCTCAACCGGCAGGGCGTCCGCATGGGCTCCGCCGACATCTACGAAGCCGTCGAACGCCTCCCCGAGATCCGCGAATCCCTCGTCATCGGCCTGGAGGAACCGGACGGCGGCTACTGGATGCCCCTCTTCGTCCACCTCGCCGAAGGCGCCACCCTCGACGACGCACTCCGCGACAGCATCAAGCGCACCATCCGCGAGAACCTCTCCCCGCGCCACGTCCCGGACGAGGTCATCGAGGTCCCCGGCATCCCGCACACCCTCACCGGCAAACGCATCGAGGTTCCGGTCAAGCGCCTCCTCCAGGGAACCGCCCTGGAAAAGGCGGTCAACCCCGGCTCGGTCGACAACCTCGACCTCCTCCGCTTCTACGCCGAACTGGCCCGCCGACGCCGCTGACCCCACCACTGTCAGTGGCCATGATTACTCTGAGTGAGCAATGTTCGACAGCGCACTGGGGGAGATCATGGCGCAGACCGGCAACAAGCGGACCACCGTCCACGGACGGACCCCGACCCTCACCATGCGACGCACGCTGCGCCGCGAAGCACCCACCACCATCGGCCTGCTGGCCGACGAACAGGACTTCGCGGCCATGCGCCGCTACCGCACCTTCGTTTTCGACGACCACCGGGTCTACCTGGAACAGGTGGAAGCCCTGCTCCGGACCCTCACCGCCCAGGGCGTGCACACCACGCTCGCCCTCTTCGACCCCCAGGAGTACGCGCAGTACTGCGCGGAAGCCGGCATCGCCCCGGACACCCCGGCCGCCCGCAGCCGCTTCACCGCCGAGATCGCCGCCTGCGGAGCCACCGTCACCTACGACGGACAACCCCTGAAGGCGCTGATCCCGCTGCTCATCGGCCGGGCGGCCCGCCGCGCCACCTGGGAGTACGCCACGATGCTCCTGGCCGGCCTCGGCGACTGCGCCGACTGCGGCCAGGACATCGGCTGCGCCGCCTTCGACCGCGCCTCCCACCTCCTGCAACGCACCCTGGAAGCGGCCGGCCCCGGCACGCACCACCTGGTGTGCAGCACCCCCACGGAACACGAACAGCTGCTCGCCGCCCTGCACACCGACCGGGCCACGCACGGCCCCGCCCGGCTCGACACCGGGGAGGGCGCCGAGTTCGTGAGCGTGCTCGCGGTCGGCATCGCCCTGGAGAGCCACGGCGGAGTCGTCCTGCGCACCAGCACCCCGGGCGCCCCGGACCGCGTCCACGGCTGGCGGCTCAGCCGGGGCAGCCTCGTCCCGCTCACCGAGGCCGAGGTGTTCAGCGCCTACTGCACCGACGCCGACACGGGCGAACCCGTCGCCCCCGAATCCGGAGTGGAGTACCGCGCCGGATTCGACATCGGAGCCGACGCACCCGAACAGCACCGCTGACAGGACGAAGGGGCTTCCCGCCGGTCACCGGCGGAAAGCCCCTTCACCCCACATCGTCCGGCCGCGGACTACTCGCCCGACAGCACCGCCTGCGCGGCCCGGCGCGCCTCGTCGGCGGTGTCCGCCGCACGCGCCGCGGACGCGGCCCGCTCGCACTGCGCGAGCGTGTACTTGGCCAGCGTCGCCCGCACATACGGAATCGACGCCGCGCCCATCGACAGCGAGGTCACACCCAGCCCCGTCAGCACACACGCGAGCAGCGGATCGGAGGCCGCCTCACCGCAGACACCACAGCTCTTGCCCTCGGCCCTGGCCGCCTCGGCGGACAGCGCGACCAGATCCAGCAGAGCCGGCTGCCACGGGTCCTGGAGCCGGGACACCGCGCCCACCTGACGGTCGGCGGCGAAGGTGTACTGCGCCAGGTCGTTGGTGCCCAGCGACAGGAACTCCACCTCCTGGAGCACCGAGCGCGCCCGCAGCGCCGCGGACGGGATCTCGACCATCGCGCCGAACTTCGCGTTCAGCCCGGCCGCACGGCAGGCGTCGGCGAACGCCTTGGCGTCCGACCGGTCGGCCACCATGGGCGCCATGACCTCGAGGTAGACGGGCAGCCCCTCGGCGGCCTTCGACAGCGCGGTCAGCTGGGTACGCAGCACGTCCGGGTGGTCCAGCAGGCTGCGCAGCCCGCGCACACCCAGCGCCGGGTTGGGCTCGTCGGCCGGGGTGAGGAAGTCGAGCGGCTTGTCCGCCCCGGCGTCCAGCACTCGCACGACGACCCGGCCCTCGGGGAACGCCTCCAGGACCGCCCGGTACGCGGCGACCTGCTTCTCCTCGGACGGCGCCTGCTTGCTGTCGTCCAGGAAGAGGAACTCGGTCCGGAAGAGCCCCACGCCCTCCGCACCGGCCTCCACGGCCGCCGGCACATCGCCGGGACCGCCCACATTGGCGAGCAGCGGCACCTTGTGACCGTCCGACGTGGCGCCGGGACCGGTCGAGGCGGACAGCGCCGCCTTGCGCGCGGCGGCGGCGCTCTCCAGCTCCGCCCGCTTCTCGGCGCTCGGCTCGACGAAGATCTCGCCGGTGCTGCCGTCCACGGCCACGGTGGTGCCCTCGGCCAGCTCACCGGCTCCGGGCAGCGCCACCACGGCGGGCACCCCGAGCGCCCGCGCCAGGATCGCGCTGTGGCTGGTCGGGCCGCCCTCCTCGGTCACGAAGCCGAGGACCAGCGCGGGGTCCAGCAGCGCCGTGTCGGCGGGGGCGAGGTCGCGGGCGATCAGTACATAGGGCTCGTCGCTGTCCGGCACGCCCGGCATCGGCACACCGAGCAGGCGCGCCACGATCCGGTTGCGGACGTCGTCGAGGTCGGCGACCCGGCCCGCGAGGTACTCGCCGGCACCGGCGAGCAGCGCGCGGTAGGAGGCGAACGCGTCGTACACGCCGCGTTCGGCCGTGCTTCCGACGGCGATGCGGCGCTCCACATCGGCCATGAGCTCGGGGTCCTGGGCCATCATGGCCTGGGCCTCCAGCACGTGCTGGGCCTCGCCACCGGCCAGGTTGCCGCGCGCGACGAGGTCGGCGGCCACGGCCTCCACGGCCTGGCGGGCCCGCCCCTGCTCGCGTTCCGCCTCGTCGGCGGGGATCTGCTTGGCCGGGGGTTCGAGCACCGCGGTGCCCATGTGCCGTACCTCGCCGATCGCCACACCGTGGCTCACGCCTACGCCTCGCAGCGTTGTCTCCATTTCACCCGTCTCCGGTCGTGCGGTGGCCGTTGCCTCCGCGGTGGTGGATATCCAGTCGGCCTTCACTGCGCCGATCGCGTTACTGCCAACCGAACAGCGTGGCGCCGACCGCGACATCGCCGGACTCGACGACCTCGCCGAGGGAGTCGGGCGTCGCCTCCAGGGCCACGATCGGGCACACCGGGGACTTGCCGGCCTCCTCCACGGCGGCGGGGTTCCAGCGGACGATGCCCTGGCCGCGGGTGACGGTGTCGCCCTTGCTCACGAGCAGCTCGAAGCCCTCGCCGTTGAGCTGGACCGTGTCGATGCCGAGGTGCGTGAGCACGCCGTGGCCCTCGCTGTCGACCACGACGAACGCGTGCGGGTGGAGGGAGACGATGATCCCGTCGACGGGGGCGACCGCCTCGGAGGCCTCGCGCACGGGGTCGATGGCGGTGCCGGGGCCGACCATCGCCCCGGAGAAGACCGGGTCGGGTACGGCGGCGAGCCCGATGGCGCGTCCGGCAAGAGGGGACGTCACGGTGGTCATGGGGGCCTCCCAGTGGAGCTTCGAAGGTGCCGCCGCGGCTGGGTCGAAGGACGGCGTACTGCTCAGCAGCGTAAGACATAAGAAGTCACGGTTCCGCCCGAGTCCTGACGGTTCGAGGACCTAGGGGCGCACCGGAAACGATTTGCCTCGACTCCCGGTTGCCTGTACTGTCGTACTCCTGCCTGGCCCCAACGCGACATTGAGTCGGGGGTCGGCGGCGGCTTTTGAGCCCAAACCCTAACCCGAAATCGGGCACCCGCATGTCTGCGGGGCCGGTCAGGGGAAGGAAAAAGGTTTGATAGAGTTGGACCTCGCCGGAAAGGGAAACGCGAAAGCGAAGACCTGGAAAGCGAAAATCGATTGACCCGCTTCGACCGGGAATCGGACACGAAAGAGTCTGATAGAGTCGGAAACGCAAGACCGAAGGGAAGCGCCCGGAGGAAAACCCGCAGGGGTGAGTACAAAGGAAGCGTCCGTTCCTTGAGAACTCAACAGCGTGCCAAAAGTCAACGCCAGATATGTTGATACCCCGGCCTGCTTCGGCAGGTTGGAGGTTCCTTTGAAAGTCCTGCGAGGTCATTAGATCTGGCAGGCAAAAAACACAGCGAGGACGCAGTGGACGACGGGTCATATTCCGACCCGGTTCGTTCCGCTCTCGTGATGTGTGGTCCCGATTACGGGAAAACATTCACGGAGAGTTTGATCCTGGCTCAGGACGAACGCTGGCGGCGTGCTTAACACATGCAAGTCGAACGATGAAGCCCTTCGGGGTGGATTAGTGGCGAACGGGTGAGTAACACGTGGGCAATCTGCCCTTCACTCTGGGACAAGCCCTGGAAACGGGGTCTAATACCGGATACCACTTTCTCCCTCCTGGGAGAAGGTTGAAAGCTCCGGCGGTGAAGGATGAGCCCGCGGCCTATCAGCTAGTTGGTGGGGTAATGGCCTACCAAGGCGACGACGGGTAGCCGGCCTGAGAGGGCGACCGGCCACACTGGGACTGAGACACGGCCCAGACTCCTACGGGAGGCAGCAGTGGGGAATATTGCACAATGGGCGAAAGCCTGATGCAGCGACGCCGCGTGAGGGATGACGGCCTTCGGGTTGTAAACCTCTTTCAGCAGGGAAGAAGCGAAAGTGACGGTACCTGCAGAAGAAGCGCCGGCTAACTACGTGCCAGCAGCCGCGGTAATACGTAGGGCGCAAGCGTTGTCCGGAATTATTGGGCGTAAAGAGCTCGTAGGCGGCTTGTCGCGTCGGTTGTGAAAGCCCGGAGCTTAACTCCGGGTCTGCAGTCGATACGGGCAGGCTAGAGTGTGGTAGGGGAGATCGGAATTCCTGGTGTAGCGGTGAAATGCGCAGATATCAGGAGGAACACCGGTGGCGAAGGCGGATCTCTGGGCCATTACTGACGCTGAGGAGCGAAAGCGTGGGGAGCGAACAGGATTAGATACCCTGGTAGTCCACGCCGTAAACGTTGGGAACTAGGTGTTGGCGACATTCCACGTCGTCGGTGCCGCAGCTAACGCATTAAGTTCCCCGCCTGGGGAGTACGGCCGCAAGGCTAAAACTCAAAGGAATTGACGGGGGCCCGCACAAGCAGCGGAGCATGTGGCTTAATTCGACGCAACGCGAAGAACCTTACCAAGGCTTGACATACACCGGAAAGCATCAGAGATGGTGCCCCCCTTGTGGTCGGTGTACAGGTGGTGCATGGCTGTCGTCAGCTCGTGTCGTGAGATGTTGGGTTAAGTCCCGCAACGAGCGCAACCCTTGTTCTGTGTTGCCAGCATGCCCTTCGGGGTGATGGGGACTCACAGGAGACTGCCGGGGTCAACTCGGAGGAAGGTGGGGACGACGTCAAGTCATCATGCCCCTTATGTCTTGGGCTGCACACGTGCTACAATGGCCGGTACAATGAGCTGCGATGCCGTGAGGCGGAGCGAATCTCAAAAAGCCGGTCTCAGTTCGGATTGGGGTCTGCAACTCGACCCCATGAAGTCGGAGTTGCTAGTAATCGCAGATCAGCATTGCTGCGGTGAATACGTTCCCGGGCCTTGTACACACCGCCCGTCACGTCACGAAAGTCGGTAACACCCGAAGCCGGTGGCCCAACCCCTTGTGGGAGGGAGCTGTCGAAGGTGGGACTGGCGATTGGGACGAAGTCGTAACAAGGTAGCCGTACCGGAAGGTGCGGCTGGATCACCTCCTTTCTAAGGAGCATCTAGATTCCGCAAGGAATCCAGAGCCACTACGTCGGCAAACGTCCGACGGTGGTCAGCTCATGGGTGGAACGTTGACTACTCGGCACGGCAAGTTGGTTGTCACTAGTACTGCTCTTCGGGGCGTGGAACGTGGTGGGTGGCTTACCGGGTCGGGCACGCTGTTGGGTATCTGAAGGTACGGCCGTGATGGTCGTCCTTCGGTTGCCGGCCCCAGTGAACTCGTCAGTTTCTGGCGGGGTGGTGGGTGGCTGGTCGTTGTTTGAGAACTGCACAGTGGACGCGAGCATCTGTGGCCAAGTTTTTAAGGGCGCACGGTGGATGCCTTGGCACCAGGAACCGATGAAGGACGTGGGAGGCCGCGATAGGCCCCGGGGAGCTGTCAACCGAGCTTTGATCCGGGGGTGTCCGAATGGGGAAACCCGGCAGTCGTCATGGGCTGTCACCCGCTGCTGAACACATAGGCAGTGTGGAGGGAACGCGGGGAAGTGAAACATCTCAGTACCCGCAGGAAGAGAAAACAACCGTGATTCCGGGAGTAGTGGCGAGCGAAACTGGATCAGGCCAAACCGTATGCGTGTGATACCCGGCAGGGGTTGCGCATGCGGGGTTGTGGGATCTCTCTTTCACAGTCTGCCGGCTGTGAGACAAGTCAGAAACCGTTGGTGTAGGCGAAGGACATGCGAAAGGTCCGGCGTAGAGGGTAAGACCCCCGTAGCTGAAACATCAGCGGCTTGTTTGAGAGACACCCAAGTAGCACGGGGCCCGAGAAATCCCGTGTGAATCTGGCGGGACCACCCGTTAAGCCTAAATATTCCCTGGTGACCGATAGCGGATAGTACCGTGAGGGAATGGTGAAAAGTACCGCGGGAGCGGAGTGAAATAGTACCTGAAACCGTGTGCCTACAAGCCGTGGGAGCGTCGCATGCAAGCTTGCTTGCATGTCGTGACTGCGTGCCTTTTGAAGAATGAGCCTGCGAGTTAGCGGTGTGTAGCGAGGTTAACCCGTGTGGGGAAGCCGTAGCGAAAGCGAGTCCGAACAGGGCGATTGAGTTGCACGCTCTAGACCCGAAGCGGAGTGATCTAGCCATGGGCAGGTTGAAGCGGAGGTAAGACTTCGTGGAGGACCGAACCCACCAGGGTTGAAAACCTGGGGGATGACCTGTGGTTAGGGGTGAAAGGCCAATCAAACTCCGTGATAGCTGGTTCTCCCCGAAATGCATTTAGGTGCAGCGTCGTGTGTTTCTTGCCGGAGGTAGAGCACTGGATAGGCGATGGGCCCTACCGGGTTACTGACCTTAGCCAAACTCCGAATGCCGGTAAGTGAGAGCGCGGCAGTGAGACTGTGGGGGATAAGCTCCATGGTCGAGAGGGAAACAGCCCAGAGCATCGACTAAGGCCCCTAAGCGTACGCTAAGTGGGAAAGGATGTGGAGTCGCAGAGACAACCAGGAGGTTGGCTTAGAAGCAGCCACCCTTGAAAGAGTGCGTAATAGCTCACTGGTCAAGTGATTCCGCGCCGACAATGTAGCGGGGCTCAAGCGTACCGCCGAAGTCGTGTCATTCCAGCATGAAGGGTTAACGCCTGCTGGGATGGGTAGGGGAGCGTCGTGTGCCGGGTGAAGCAGCCGCGGAAGCGAGTTGTGGACGGTTCACGAGTGAGAATGCAGGCATGAGTAGCGATACACACGTGAGAAACGTGTGCGCCGATTGACTAAGGGTTCCTGGGTCAAGCTGATCTGCCCAGGGTAAGTCGGGACCTAAGGCGAGGCCGACAGGCGTAGTCGATGGACAACCGGTTGATATTCCGGTACCCGCTTTGAAACGCCCAGTACTGAGCCCATTAATGCTAAGTCCGTGAAGCCGGCCCGATCTCTTCGGAGTTGAGGGTAGTGGTGGAGCCGACGAACCAAGGTGGTAGTAGGTAAGCGATGGGGTGACGCAGGAAGGTAGTCCAGCCCAGGCGGTGGTTGTCCTGGGGTAAGGGTGTAGGCCGTGTGGTAGGCAAATCCGTCACACGTTAAGGCTGAGACCTGATGCCGAGCCGATTGTGGTGAAGTGGATGATCCTATGCTGTCGAGAAAAGCCTCTAGCGAGTTTCATGGCGGCCCGTACCCTAAACCGACTCAGGTGGTCAGGTAGAGAATACCGAGGCGTTCGGGTGAACTATGGTTAAGGAACTCGGCAAAATGCCCCCGTAACTTCGGGAGAAGGGGGGCCACCTTTGGTGATAGCACTTGCTGCTTGAGCTGGGGGTGGCCGCAGAGACCAGCGAGAAGCGACTGTTTACTAAAAACACAGGTCCGTGCGAAGCCGTAAGGCGATGTATACGGACTGACGCCTGCCCGGTGCTGGAACGTTAAGGGGACCGGTTAGCTGCTCTTCGGGGTGGCGAAGCTGAGAACTTAAGCGCCAGTAAACGGCGGTGGTAACTATAACCATCCTAAGGTAGCGAAATTCCTTGTCGGGTAAGTTCCGACCTGCACGAATGGCGTAACGACTTCTCGACTGTCTCAACCATAGGCCCGGTGAAATTGCACTACGAGTAAAGATGCTCGTTTCGCGCAGCAGGACGGAAAGACCCCGGGACCTTTACTATAGTTTGATATTGGTGTTCGGTTCGGCTTGTGTAGGATAGGTGGGAGACTTTGAAGCGGCCACGCCAGTGGTTGTGGAGTCGTCGTTGAAATACCACTCTGGTCGTGCTGGATGTCTAACCTGGGTCCGTGATCCGGATCAGGGACAGTGTCTGATGGGTAGTTTAACTGGGGCGGTTGCCTCCTAAAGGGTAACGGAGGCGCCCAAAGGTTCCCTCAGCCTGGTTGGCAATCAGGTGTTGAGTGTAAGTGCACAAGGGAGCTTGACTGTGAGACCGACGGGTCGAGCAGGGACGAAAGTCGGGACTAGTGATCCGGCAGTGGCTTGTGGAAGCGCTGTCGCTCAACGGATAAAAGGTACCCCGGGGATAACAGGCTGATCTTCCCCAAGAGTCCATATCGACGGGATGGTTTGGCACCTCGATGTCGGCTCGTCGCATCCTGGGGCTGGAGTCGGTCCCAAGGGTTGGGCTGTTCGCCCATTAAAGCGGTACGCGAGCTGGGTTTAGAACGTCGTGAGACAGTTCGGTCCCTATCCGCTGTGCGCGTAGGAATATTGAGAAGGGCTGTCCCTAGTACGAGAGGACCGGGACGGACGAACCTCTGGTGTGCCAGTTGTTCTGCCAAGGGCATGGCTGGTTGGCTACGTTCGGAAAGGATAACCGCTGAAAGCATCTAAGCGGGAAGCCTGCTTCAAGATGAGTATTCCCACCAACTTGATTGGTTAAGGCTCCCAGTAGACGACTGGGTTGATAGGCCAGATGTGGAAGCCCGGTAACGGGTGGAGCTGACTGGTACTAATAGGCCGAGGGCTTGTCCTCAGTTGCTCGCGTCCACTGTGTTGGTTCTGAAATAACGAACAGCCGTGTCCACGTCCGGTCTTGTTCAGAATTTCATAGTGTTTCGGTGGTCATTGCGTTAGGGAAACGCCCGGTTACATTCCGAACCCGGAAGCTAAGCCTTTCAGCGCCGATGGTACTGCAGGGGGGACCCTGTGGGAGAGTAGGACGCCGCCGAACAATCATTGTGGGAAAGCCCCGTGCCGTTGGCACGGGGCTTTTCTGCGTTTCCGGGCCCGCGCGGCACCCCTGATGCGTTCGCCGGCCGGGGCTGAGGGTAGGGTCAGGAGGCATCATTGGCACGTTCTTGACACAGGAGGCCCTCGGGTGGAGGTCCAGGAGACCCGCGTTCAGACGGACCGGGTACTCACCATCCCCAACATCCTCAGCATGGCGCGCCTGGTGGGCGTACCTGTCTTCCTGTGGCTGATCCTCCGCCCCGAGTTCGGTGGACCCAACAGTGACGGCTGGGCACTGCTGGTCCTGATGTTCAGCGGGGTCAGCGACTACCTCGACGGCAAGCTGGCGCGGCGCTGGAACCAGATCAGCAGCCTGGGCCGACTGCTCGACCCGGCCGCCGACCGGCTCTACATTCTTTCGACGCTCGTCGGCCTCACCTGGCGCGAGATCCTGCCCCTCTGGCTCACCATCGCCCTGCTCGCCCGCGAACTGATGCTCCTCGTGATGGTGGGAATCCTGCGCCGGCACGGCTATCCGCCGCCCCAGGTGAACTTCCTCGGCAAGGCGGCCACGTTCAACCTCATGTACGCATTCCCCTTGTTGCTGCTCAGCGACTGGCATGGTTGGCTGGCAGAGGTGGCCACCGTTTTCGGATGGGCGTTCGCAGGATGGGGTACAACGCTCTATTGGTGGGCAGGAATCTTGTACGTGGTTCAGGTCCGCCGCCTCGTCAAGGCGGATGCAGTAGCCGATTGAGCTCGTTGATGTGGTGCCGTGCAGCGTCGCCGGCCCGCGGCTGATCACACAGAAGCTGCCCCTGACGGGCGAAGTCGGCTGACCGTCGTCTCTCAAGGAGGACGTTTCCGACATGAAGGCCGTCGTGATGGCTGGCGGCGAAGGCACTCGCCTTCGCCCCATGACCTCGAGCATGCCCAAGCCACTTCTGCCCGTCGCCAATCGGCCGATCATGGAGCATGTGCTCCGGCTGCTGAAACGGCACGGACTCAATGAAACGGTGGTGACCGTCCAGTTCCTCGCCTCCCTCGTGAAGAACTATTTCGGGGACGGCGAAGAGCTCGGAATGGAGCTCAGCTATGCCAACGAGGAGAAGCCGCTCGGGACCGCCGGAAGTGTCAAGAATGCCGAAGAGGCACTGAAGGACGACACTTTCCTCGTCATTTCCGGTGACGCGCTCACGGACTTCGACCTCACGGACCTGATCGCGTTCCACAAGGAGAAGGGCGGTCTGGTCACCGTCTGCCTCACCCGCGTTCCCAACCCGCTGGAATTCGGGATCACGATCGTCGACGAGCAGGGCCAGGTCGAGCGCTTCCTGGAGAAGCCCACCTGGGGCCAAGTCTTCTCCGACACCGTGAACACGGGCATCTACGTCATGGAGCCCGAGGTCTTCAAGTACGTCGAGGCCGACGCCTCCGTCGACTGGTCCGGGGACGTCTTCCCGCAGCTCATGAAGGAAGGCAAGCCCATCTACGGCTACGTCGCCGAGGGCTACTGGGAGGACGTCGGTACGCACGAGAGCTACGTCAAGGCCCAGGCCGACGTGCTGGAGCGCAAGGTCGACGTCGAGATCGACGGTTTCGAGATCTCGCCCGGTGTCTGGGTGGCCGAAGGTGCCGACGTGCACCCCGACGCCGTACTGCGCGGCCCGCTCTACATCGGCGACTACGCCAAGATCGAGGCCGGCGTCGAGATCCGCGAGCACACCGTCATCGGCTCCAACGTCGTCGTCAAGAGCGGCGCCTTCCTGCACAAGGCCGTGGTCCACGACAACGTGTACATCGGGGACCACAGCAACCTGCGGGGCTGCGTGGTCGGCAAGAACACCGACATCATGCGCGCCGCCCGGATCGAGGACGGGGCGGTCATCGGCGACGAGTGCCTCGTCGGCGAAGAATCGATCATCCAGGGGAACGTCCGCGTCTACCCCTTCAAGACCATCGAGGCCGGCGCCTTCGTCAACACCTCGGTGATCTGGGAGTCCCGCGGTCAGGCCCATCTCTTCGGCGCCCGCGGCGTCTCCGGCATCCTGAACGTCGAGATCACCCCCGAACTGGCCGTCCGGCTGGCCGGTGCGTACGCCACGACCCTCAAGAAGGGCTCCACGGTCACCACCGCACGCGACCACTCCCGCGGCGCCCGCGCCCTCAAACGCGCCGTGATCTCCGCGCTCCAGGCCAGCGCCATCGACGTACGGGACCTGGAGAACGTACCGCTGCCGGTGGCGCGGCAGCAGACCGCGCGCGGAAGCGCGGGCGGCATCATGATCCGGACCTCGCAGGGCGTGCCCGACTCCGTCGACATCATGTTCTTCGACGAGCGCGGAGCCGACCTCTCCCAGGCCAGGCAGCGCAAGCTCGACCGGGTGTACGCCCGGCAGGAGTACCGGCGCGCGTTCCCCGGCGAGATCGGCGACATCTACTTCCCGTCCAGCGTCTTCGACTCGTACACCGGCTCCCTCCTGCGGAACGTGGACACGACCGGGATCGCCGACGCCCAGCTCAAGGTCGTCGTGGACGCCTCCAACGGCAGTGCGGGCCTCGTGCTGCCGAGCCTGCTGGGGCGGCTGGGCGTGGACGCGCTCACCATCAACCCCGGACTCGACGAATCCCGGCCGACCGAGACGGCCGAGGCCCGGCGCAAGGGCCTCGTGCGCCTCGGCGAGATCGTCTCCTCGGCGCGGGCGGCCTTCGGCGTCCGCTTCGACCCCGTGGGCGAACGGCTCTCGCTGGTCGACGAGCGGGGCCGGATCGTGGAGGACGACCGGGCGCTGCTGGTCATGCTGGACCTCGTCGCCGCCGAACGCCGCAGCGGGCGGGTGGCGCTGCCGGTGACCACCACCAGGGTCGCCGAGCAGGTCGCCGCGTACCACGGCACCCAGGTCGAGTGGACGACCACGTCGCCGGACGACCTGACCCGGGTGGGGCGTGAGGAAGGCACCATCTTCGGTGGAGACGGGCGCGGCGGCTTCATCGTTCCCGAATTCGCGAGCGTCTTCGACGGAACGGCCGCGTTCGTCCGGCTCATCGGGCTCGTCGCCAGGACGCAGCTCACGCTCAGCCAGATCGACGCCCGCATCCCGCACGCCCATGTCCTGCGCCGCGACCTGGCGACCCCGTGGGCCGTCAAGGGCCTGGTGATGCGCCGCGTCGTGGAGGCGGCCGGCGACCGGGACGTGGACACCACGGACGGCGTACGGGTCGTGGAGGCGGACGGGCGCTGGGTCATGGTGCTGCCCGACCCGGCCGAAGCCGTCACCCATCTGTGGGCCGAAGGACCCGACGACGCGTCCGCGCAGGCGCTGCTCGACGAGTGGGCGGCGGTCGTGGACAGCGCGGGCAACTGAGTCCGGGGCGCCGGGACGGGTGAACGTACCGCCCGTCCCGGCGCCGCACCGTTCGCCCGGACGCGGTCCGGCGGACCATCGGTGGGGCCATTCGGCGTATGCCGCCGCGACATGCGACTATGTGCGGCATGTCGCAGCAGCCCCCCGGTCGGAGCACGGCCCCGCCGCCCAAGCGCCCCGACGCGTCCATGCTGCTGCTGACCAATGTGATGGAGCACAGCCTGGACGACGGCTACGCCGAAGCGGCCGCGCGCCGGGCGGCGGACGGGCGGGCCGGGACACCCCGTACGCTCAGGGCGAGGCTGGGCTTCGCGGCCTGCCTGGTCCTGGCCGCCCTGGTCGTCACGCTCGGCGCCGCCCAGGCACGGGTGACCGCTCCGGTCCTCGCCAAGGAGCGGCAGGAACTCATCGACCGGATCAACGCGGAGACGTCGGCGGCGGACGACCTGGAGACCCAGGTGGAGAAGGTCCGCGACGACGTGAGCCGGCGCCAGCGCGAGGCATTGCAGGAGCACGGGGGAGACCAGGGCCGCCTGGTGGCACTGCTCTCCGGGGCGACGCCCGTGCAGGGGCCGGGCGTGAAGGTCGTCGTGGACGACGCGAAGGACAGCTCCCAGGGCGGCGGCGGACCCCGTGAGTCCAGCGGGTTCTCCGACACCGGGCGGGTCCGGGACCGGGACATGCAGCGCGTCGTCAACGGCCTGTGGGAGTCCGGCGCCGAGGCCATCGCGATCAACGGGCAGCGGCTGACGGCCCTGTCGGCGATCCGGGCCGCGGGCGACGCCATACTGGTCGACAACAAGCCGCTCGTGCCCCCGTACTCGGTGCTCGCGGTGGGGGACGGCAAGAAGCTGGGCGCGGCCTTCCGGGACAGTGCCGACGGCCGGTACCTGCAGGCGCTGAAGGACACCTTCGACATCCGGACCGGCATCTCCGTGCAGGAGAAGCTGAACCTGCCGGCCGCCCCGAGCCTGATCGTACGCACAGCGGAGCCCTACAGGGCCGCAGACACAGGGAAGGGCACATCGTGATCGCCGTACTGGGCCTCGTCGTGGGAGTCGTGGTCGGACTGTTGGTCCGGCCCGAAGTTCCGGCGGTGGTCGAGCCCTATCTGCCCATCGCCGTCGTCGCCGCGCTCGACGCGGTGTTCGGCGGGCTGCGGGCCATGCTCGACGGCATCTTCGTCGACAAGGTCTTCGTGGTCTCGTTCCTCTCGAACGTGGTCGTGGCGGCCCTCATCGTCTTCCTCGGCGACAAGCTGGGCGTCGGTGCCCAGCTGTCCACGGGCGTCGTGGTCGTCCTGGGCATCCGGATCTTCTCCAACGCCGCCGCGATCCGCCGACACGTCTTCCGGGCCTGACGCCGATGAGCAACGACACGTTCAACGACGGCGGCGAGCAGCCCGGCGAGCGGCCGGCGGACGCCACCCCGGAACTCAGCGGGCGTCAGCGGCTGATGGCCGGCCTCTGGCCGCCCCGGATCACCCGCGCCCAACTCATCGTCGCGCTGCTGCTGTTCGGCCTCGGCCTGGGACTCGCCATCCAGGTGCGGTCCAACAGCGACAACAGCGCCCTGCGCGGTGCCCGTCAGGAGGACCTGGTACGTATCCTCGACGAGGTGGACGACCGCACCCAGCGCCTGGAGGACGAGAAGCAGCGCCTCGACGCCCAGCGCACGGAGCTGGAGAACAGCTCCGACCAGGCCGAGGAGGCCCGGAAGCAGACGGTCGAGAAGGAGCGGCAACTCGGCGTGCTGGCCGGGACCGTGGCTGCCCACGGGCCGGGGATCACGCTGACGGTCAACGACCCCGGCGGCGCCGTGCGACCGGACATGCTGCTCGACGCCCTCCAGGAACTGCGGGCGGCCGGCGCGGAGGCCGTGGAGGTCAACGGCGTACGCGTGGTGGCCAACACGTACTTCTCCGGGGACGCCGGAGCCGTGAAGGTCGACGGGCGCAAGATCTCCTCGCCGTACGTCTTCAAGGTCATCGGCAAGCCGCAGGATCTGGAACCGGCGCTGAACATCCCCGGCGGGGTGGTGCAGACTCTGGAGAAGGAGCAGGCCACGGTACATGTGGCCCGCGCCGACGACATCGTCGTGGACGCCTTGCGACGAGCGGAGCAGCCTGACTACGCTCGGTCGTCGGGCCGGTGATCCCCGGACGTCCGTGCGCCGGGGAACACGAGCGGACGGTTGCGGGGGGTCGCCGCATCGTAATCGTGGCACGTGGTGGAAACTGTCGAGTGCATACGGACGTTGTGCAGATGTCCGGGTCGGCAGGTGTGTTCATTCAGGGTTCGTCCTGCCCCACGGGCGGGTCTGTTTCGGTCAAGGGGAATCGCCCGTGAAGTTGTTTGGGAAGTTGTTCGGCAAGAGCGCTCGCGATGAGGCCGCGCGCCATCGCGCGCCGCGCCATGGTCAGCCCGACGAGCAGGGCGCGGACCGTCCGCTCTTCCGCGACCAGGTCGCGGGCCAGGGGGGTGACCACCCGGGGGGACCCGGCGCGTCGTCCGTTGACCCCGCCGGTGCGGGCGGCATAGGTTTCGGAGCCCCGAGCCAGGAGGCTTCGTCCATGCCGGTGTGTACGAGGTGCGGCCACCGCAACGCCGAGGCCAGCCGGTTCTGCTCCAACTGCGGTGCGCCGCTGCGGGGCGGCGTGCCCGAGCGCGCCTCGGAGACGACGTCGACGATCTCCATCTCCGGCCTGGAGGCGTACGAGGCGGAGGCCACCGGCCAGACGGCCCTGCCGTCGCTGTCTCCCGAGGCGCAGGCCGCCGTGGACGCCCTGCCGCTCGGCTCGGCGCTCCTGGTGGTGCGGCGCGGCCCGAACTCCGGCAGCCGCTTCCTGCTGGACGGCGAGCTGACCACGGCCGGCCGCCACCCGCAGAGCGACATCTTCCTCGACGACGTGACGGTCTCGCGCCGCCACGTGGAGTTCCGCCGCAACGCGGACGGCAGCTTCACCGTCGGGGACGTCGGCAGCCTCAACGGCACCTACGTCAACCGCGAGCGGATCGACTCCGTCGCCCTGTCCAACGGCGACGAAGTGCAGATCGGCAAGTACCGGCTGGTCTTCTACGCGAGCCAGCGGGGCATCTGACACGCCCCCGGACGCCGTCCGGGGGGACCCCCAGGAAGGTCCATGCTGAGAACACCGAGCGGCGGTGCCGGACACGGCATCGCCGCCGACGACCGGCCGATGAGCATCGGCACGGTGCTCCTGCAGCTGCGGGAGGAGTTCCCCGAGGTCACCATCTCCAAGATCCGCTTCCTGGAGGCCGAGGGGCTCGTCGAACCCCAGCGGACCCCCGCCGGGTACCGGAAGTTCCTCCCCGCCGACGTGGAGCGGCTGGCGCAGGTGCTCCGCATGCAGCGCGACCACTACCTGCCGCTCAAGGTCATCCGCGAACACCTGGACGCCCTCGCCCGCGGCGAGCAGGTGGCGCTCCCCGCCGCCGACGGAGAGCGGCGGGACGGCGAGGACGACGGCCCCGGGCCGCCGGGCCGGGCCACGGCCGCCCGCATCGGCCGTGCCGAGCTGCTGGTCGCCGCTGAGGTCACCGAGAGCGACCTCGACACCTGGGAGTCGTACGGGCTCGTCGTGCCCGCGCCGGACGGCGGCTACGACGCCGAGATGGTGACCGTCGCCAGGCTTGTGGCGGATCTGGGGCGATTCGGTCTGGAACCGCGTCATCTGCGGGCCATGCGAGCCGCCGCAGACCGGGAGGCGGGCCTCATCGAGCAGGTGGTCGCGCCGCTGCGCCGGCACCGTAATCCGCAGACCAGAGCCCATGCCGAGGCGACCGCGAGGGAGCTGGCGGAGCTTTCCGTGCGGCTGCATTCCGCCCTGGTGCACACCGCCCTGAACGTCCGGCCGCACTGAACCCGGACCAGCCCGACTACCCAAACCTGCCGAGCAGGTCCTAGGGTTGCTGTGTGAACGAGCTCGACGTTGTGGGTGTCCGGGTGGAAATGCCCTCCAACCAGCCGATCGTGCTCCTGCGTGAAGTGGGAGGCGACCGGTACCTCCCCATTTGGATCGGTCCTGGCGAGGCGACCGCGATCGCCTTCGCCCAGCAGGGCATGGCTCCGGCCAGGCCGCTGACCCATGATCTCTTCAAGGACGTGCTCGAGGCCGTCGGCCAGGAGCTGACCGAGGTCCGCATCACGGACCTGCGCGAAGGGGTCTTCTACGCGGAGCTGGTCTTCGCCGGTGGTGTCGAGGTGAGCGCGCGGCCGTCCGACGCCATAGCCCTCGCCCTGCGTACCGGCACGCCGATCTACGGCAGTGACGGGGTCCTCGACGACGCGGGGATCGCGATCCCCGACGAGCAGGAGGACGAGGTGGAGAAGTTCCGCGAGTTCCTCGACCAGATCTCTCCGGAGGATTTCGGTACGAACAACAGCCAGTGACGACGTCCGCAGGGGGGGCGCCGCCGGTACAACCGGTCAGCCATTCCCCGTCAACGGTCACGCGAAACCACCCTCGGGGTGATTATCACTCGGCGTGCCGAGTGTGGCGATCGTTGACGCACCCCAGGTGACTGCCTACCTTCGAGTGGGCAGGTCAAGGACGGAGGTCGGCGTGAGCAGCAGCGGCGACGGTACGGCGGCGGGTGCGTCGGCGTACCCGCAGCAGGGGAGTACGGCCGACCGAACCATCAGGCAGTCGGCCGCGCCGGCTGCGGTGGCGGGGGGCGGCGTGGCATCGGCCGACGACATCGGCTACCGCGGGCCCACGGCGTGCGCGGCGGCGGGGATCACGTACCGCCAGCTGGACTACTGGGCGCGTACCGGCCTGGTCGAGCCGAGCGTCCGTCCGGCGTACGGATCGGGCACCCAGCGGCTCTACAGCTTCCGGGACGTCGTCCTGCTGAAGATCGTGAAGCGCTTCCTCGACACGGGCGTCGCGCTCCAGAACATCCGCACCACCGTCCAGCACCTGCGGGCCCGCGGCTTCCAGGACCTGGAGCGCATGACGCTGATGAGCGACGGCGCCACGGTCTACGAGTGCTCCTCGCCCGCCGAGGTCGTCGATCTGCTCCAGGGCGGCCAGGGCGTCTTCGGCATCGCCGTCGGAGTGGTGTGGCGGGACGTGGACGCGGCCCTGTCCCAGCTGCACGGCGAGCGCGTGGACACGGGCGAGACCCTCATCGGGCACAACCCGGCGGACGAGCTCGCCCGGCGCCGCAACAGGGCCGTCTGAGCCGCGCCGGGGCCCGTCCCCGGCGGGCCGGGCCCGTGGCGGCGGGGCGATTGTCAGTGGCGTAGGGCAGCATCGTCAGATGTGAGAGCCGCGCCCACCATCCTGCATCTCGACATGGATGCCTTCTACGCCTCGGCGGAGCAGGCGGCCAAACCGAGCCTGCGCGGCAAACCCGTCGTGGTGGGCGGGCTCGGGCCCCGAGGGGTCGTCGCGACCGCCTCGTACGAGGCACGGCGGTTCGGGGTGCACTCGGCGATGCCGATGGCGCAGGCCAGACGACTCGCGCCGAACGCCGCCTACCTGGTGCCCCGCTTCTCGCTGTACCGCGCGGTCAGCGACCAGGTCATGGAGCTGCTGCGCCGGCTCTCGCCGCTGGTGGAGCCGCTCAGCCTGGACGAGGCCTTCGTGGACCTGGAGGCGGGCGGCACGGCCGACGACACGGCGTCGGCCCTGGAGATCGGCCGGCAGCTGCGCGAGGCGATCGAGGCGGTGACGGGGCTGAGCGGCTCGGTCGGGCTCGCCGGCTCCAAGATGCTCGCCAAGATCGCCTCCGAGGAGGCCAAGCCGGACGGCATATGGCTGATCGAGCCCGGCACCGAGCGGGCGCACCTCGCGCCGATGCCGGTGCGTACCCTGCCCGGCGTCGGTCCGGCGACCGCGGACCATCTGCGCCGGGCCGGCATGACGACGGTGGACGACCTCGCCGAGGCGGGTGAGGCGGAGCTGATCCGGCTGCTGGGCAAGGCGCACGGCGCGTCGCTGCACCGCATGGCGCTGGGCTTCGACGACCGGCCCGTGGTCGCGGAGCGCGACGCCAAGTCCGTGTCCGTCGAGGACACCTTCGACATGGACCTGCACGACCGGGTCCGGGTGCGCACCGAGGTGGAGCGGCTGGCCGGCCGGTGCGTCGAGCGGCTGCGGGGCGCCGGCCGCTCGGGGCGCACGGTGGTGCTGAAGGTCCGCCGCTACGACTTCTCCACGCTGACCCGCTCCGAGACGCTGCGCGGGCCCACGGACGACCCCGCCGTGGTCCGGGAGTCCGCCGCCCGGCTGCTGGAGTCCGTGGACACCACCGGGGGCGTGCGGCTGCTCGGCGTCGGCGTCACCGGGCTCGCCGACTTCACCCAGGAGGACCTGTTCGCCCAGGCCGCCGGCGAGCGGGCGGCGGAGCCGGACGACACCGGCACCCCCGAGGAGACGGGCGGCGCGGAGCGGGAGGAGGCCGAACCGGAGCCGGAGGATGCCGAACAGCTCGCGGCGCGCCGCTGGCCCGCCGGGCACGACGTACGGCACGAGGCGCACGGGCACGGCTGGGTGCAGGGCAGCGGCGTCGGCCGGGTCACCGTGCGGTTCGAGGAACCGGGGTCGGCGCCCGGCCGGGTGCGCACGTTCCGGGTCGACGACCCCGAGCTGCGCGCCGCCGACCCGCTGCCCCTGGTCAGGGACGCTCCCGACTACTCCTCGTGGCCGGCGAGCCGCCCGAAGTCGCGGTCCGGGGGAGGTGTGCCGGGGGCGGAGTCCAGGCCGTAGTGGCGGTAGAGCTGGAGCTCCTGCTCCGGCGAGAGGTGGCGGCCCACCCCGAAGTCCGGCGCGTCCTTGATGAGCGTCCGGTCGAAGGGGACGCGCAGTGTGTCGTCGACGAACTCGCTCGGCTCCAGCGGGACGAAGGCGTCACGGCTGAAGAGGCCGGTGCGCACGGCCGCCCATTCGGGTACCCCGGTGGCGTCGTCGAGGTACACCTCGTCCACGGTCCCGATCTTGGTGCCCTTGCGGTCGAAAGCCTTGCGGCCGATCAGGCTGCGCGGGTCGATATCGGTCTGCACGGTCCCTCCCACACTGGTCGCGGCTGGTCCACAGGGACTACAGAAGTGCAGTTCCGTGGTCTTGGCCACTCGAGAATTCCCGTCGTGTACCCCGCTGGTACGCTGGCCATGGCTGCTGACCCCGTGCGGGAGAGTCGCCCGGAGATGATCCGGACGACGCCGAAGGAGCAACTCCTCCCCGGAATCTCTCAGGCCCCTGTACCGCACGGACGAGGTCACTCTGGAAAGCAGGGCGGGTTGTGCGCGGCCGTGGGCCGGGCGGGGCCTCCCTCACCGACGGTGAAAGCCGGCGCCCGCGCGGTGCCGGTGAAGCTCTCAGGTTGAGATGACAGAGGGGGAGGCCGTTCGGGCACCGGAGCAGCGGTGCCCTCGCAGGTCGTGACAGACCAGGAGGCCCTCCACCATGACCCCCCGTCGCACCCCGCTCTCGCACCTGGAACAGGGCATTCCCTTCGAGCAGCGCCACATCGGTCCCGATGCCGAGGCGCAGGCGAAGATGCTGGCCCAGGTCGGGTACGGCTCGCTGGACGAGCTGACCGCGGCCGCCGTGCCCGATGTGATCAGGAGCGCGGAGGCGCTGAGCCTGCCGGAGGCCCGGACCGAGGCGGAGGTGCTGGCCGAGCTGCGCCGGCTCGCCGACCGCAACCAGGTCCTCGCCCCGATGATCGGGCTCGGCTACTACGGCACCTTCACCCCGCCGGTGATCCTGCGCAACGTCATGGAGAACCCCGCCTGGTACACGGCCTACACGCCGTACCAGCCGGAGATCTCCCAGGGCCGCCTCGAAGCCCTGCTGAACTTCCAGACCATGGTCGCCGAGCTGACCGGCCTGCCCACCTCCGGCGCCTCCCTGCTCGACGAGGGCACCGCCGCCGCCGAGGCCATGGCGCTGTCCCGGCGCGTCGGCAAGGTGAAGAACGGCGTCTTCCTGGTCGACGCCGACGCCCTCCCGCAGACCACCGCCGTCATCGGGACGCGCGCCGAGCCGACCGGTGTCGAGGTCGTCGTCGCCGACCTCTCCGAGGGCATCCCGGCCGAGATCGCCGAGCGGGGCGTCTTCGGCGTCCTGCTCCAGTACCCCGGCGCCTCCGGGGCCGTCCGGGACCTCAAGCCCGTGATCGACCAGGCGCACGAGCTGGGCGCGATCGTCACCGTGGCCGCCGACCTGCTGGCGCTCACGCTGCTCACCTCGCCCGGCGAGGTGGGCGCCGACATCGCCGTGGGCACCACGCAGCGCTTCGGTGTGCCGATGGGCTTCGGCGGCCCGCACGCCGGCTACATGGCGGTCCGCGAGAAGTTCGCCCGCAGCCTGCCCGGCCGCCTCGTCGGCGTCTCCGTGGACGCGGACGGCAACAAGGCGTACCGGCTGGCCCTGCAGACCCGCGAGCAGCACATCCGCCGCGAGAAGGCCACCAGCAACATCTGTACCGCGCAGGTGCTGCTCGCCGTCATGGCCGGCATGTACGCCGTCTACCACGGCCCGGAGGGCCTGCGCACCATCGCCCGGCGCACCCACCGCTACGCGGCGATCCTCGCTGAGGGCCTGCGCGCCGCCGGTGTGGACGTCGTCACCGGCTCCTACTTCGACACCCTCACCGTCCGCGTGCCCGGCCGGGCGGGCGAGGTCGTGGCCGGGGCCCGCGAGCACGGCGTCAACCTGCGCCAGGTGGACGCCGACACCGTCTCCGTCGCCTGCGACGAGACCACGACCCGTACGCAGATCGCCGCCGTCTGGGCCGCGTTCGGCGCGGACGGGGACGTGGAGGCGCTGGACGCCACCACCGAGGACGCGCTGCCCGAGACGCTGCTGCGCACCGACGCGATCCTGACCCACCCGGTCTTCCACCAGCACCGGTCCGAGACCGCGATGCTGCGCTACCTGCGCAAGCTCGCCGACCGCGACTACGCGCTGGACCGCGGCATGATCCCGCTCGGCTCCTGCACCATGAAGCTGAACGCGACCGCCGAGATGGAGTCGATCACCTGGCCGGAGTTCGGCGCGCTGCACCCGTTCGCGCCCGCCGAGCAGGCCGAGGGCTTCCTCACGCTCATCCGTGAGCTGGAGGAGCGGCTGGCCGAGGTCACCGGCTACGACGCGGTCTCCATCCAGCCGAACGCCGGTTCGCAGGGCGAGTTCGCCGGGCTGCTCGCCGTGCGCGCGTACCACCGCGCCAACGGCGACGAGAACCGCACCGTCTGCCTCATCCCGTCCTCCGCGCACGGCACCAACGCGGCGAGCGCCGTGATGGCCGGCATGAAGGTGGTCGTCGTGAAGACCGCCGACGACGGCGAGGTCGACATCGAGGACCTGCGGGCCAAGATCGCGCAGCACCGCGACGAGCTGGCCGTGCTCATGATCACCTACCCGTCGACGCACGGCGTCTTCGAGGAGCACGTCGCCGACATCTGCGCCGAGGTGCACGACGCCGGCGGCCAGGTCTACGTGGACGGCGCCAACCTCAACGCGCTGGTGGGGCTGGCCAAGCCCGGCCGGTTCGGCGGCGACGTCTCGCACCTGAACCTGCACAAGACCTTCTGCATCCCGCACGGCGGCGGCGGTCCGGGCGTCGGCCCGGTCGGTGTGCGCGCGCACCTGGCGCCGTACCTGCCCAATCACCCGCTGCAGCCCTCTGCGGGCCCGGAGACCGGCGTCGGCCCGATCTCGGCCGCCCCCTGGGGCTCCGCCGGCATCCTCCCGATCTCGTGGGCGTACGTACGCCTGATGGGCGGCGAGGGCCTCAAGCGCGCGACGCAGGTCGCCGTGCTCGCGGCCAACTACATCGCCAAGCGCCTCGAACCGCACTACCCGATCCTGTACAACGGCCCGGCCGGGCTGGTGGCGCACGAGTGCATCGTGGATCTGCGGCCGCTCTCCAAGGCGACCGGGGTCAGCATCGACGACGTCGCCAAGCGGCTCATCGACTACGGCTTCCACTCGCCGACCATGTCGTTCCCGGTCGCCGGGACGCTGATGATCGAGCCGACCGAGAGCGAGGACCTGGCGGAGCTGGACCGGTTCTGCGACACGATGATCGCGATTCGCGCGGAGATCGAGAAGGTCGCGACGGGGGAGTGGAGCGCGGACGACAACCCGCTCGCCAACGCCCCGCACACCGCCGCCGCGCTCGGCGGGGAGTGGGAGCACGGCTACAGCCGCGAGGTGGCGGTCTTCCCGGCCGGGGTCGCGGCCGCCGACAAGTACTGGCCGCCGGTGCGCCGGATCGACGGTGCGTTCGGTGACCGCAACCTCGTCTGCTCGTGCCCGCCCCTGGACGAGTACGACAACTGATCGGGACCGCCCGATCGGGGCGGTGTGACGCGGACACGCGTCGGGGCCGGTGCGGAGATTCCTCCGGGCCGGCCCCTTTTCCGTACTCGGCCGCTCAGGCGGCCTTCATCACCCGGCCCGCCGACAGGGGTCGGTGCGGGGCGATGATCTGTCCGTCCGGAAGCAGCTCACCGGTGTCCTCGAAGAGCAGGACGCCGTTGCACAGCAGACTCCAGCCCTGCTCCGGGTGGTGTGCCACCTGCCGGGCGGCTTCCCGGTCGGCGGAGTCGGCTGTCGGGCAGGGTGGCTGATGCTGGCACATGGATGGGTTCTTTCGCTGCGTCGAGTCGGGCTGGCTGCGGTGTGGAGTGGTGTTCATGACCGTCCCCGTATCGTTCGGTCGGCTCCCAGTGTTGCCCTACGGGCGCGAATCCGCAGGGATTTCGCCGCAGCGCTTCCACTCCTCACATGACGCGTCACCCAGCCGGACGGTTCAGCCCAACTGCACTGTCCCTTCGGGTGGTTCGGGGTGGCCGGATGGGACTAGTCCGGATGGGCGGGGCGGTTTCACGCCGGGGCCGGGGAGCCCAGGCGCGGGCCGGGGCCGGGCATGATCCGGGTGGTGATCACGGGCAGCAGCTCGGCGGCCCGGTGCGGGCGGTGGGCCGCGAAGCCGGGCGGCGCGGGCGCCAGCGGCACCAGCAGGTCGGCCGGGGCGGGGGCGCCGCAGGAGGCGTCGGCCTCCGGGTCGCCGTGCAGCCACAGGGCCAGCATGTAGAGGTCGGGGATCGACAGCAGCCGCGGCTGGTACCGGCCGCCCATCGCCTCCGCCTGACGCAGGGCCAGCTCCGTCGAGGGGATGTACGGGCCCTCGAAGAAGTGCGAGAAGGTCCAGCCGTCCGCGGTGAGCACGGCGTCCGCCGCCGCCACCGCACGCTCGGTGCTGCGGATCTGGAAGCGCCAGGCGGCGAGCCGGGTGGCGGGCGCGACGGCGTCGGGGGCGAGGTCCAGCACATGGACGGGCAGCGGATGTTCGGGGCTCAGCGGTCCCTGCGCGGTCCGCAGGGCGGGGGTACGGGCCTCGCGGACGGCGGTCGGAGAACCGAGCGCCGCGAGAACACTGCGCAGCGCGGGCGGTGGGGCAGGGGGAACATGCAGCGGCATGATGGGGTCGCCTCTCACTTCGGAGACACGGTGGTGCGCGGGCGGGTGCAGACGGCGCTGTCGGCGTGCGGGGCCAGAGGGGGCCGGTGACTGAGCCGGTGCGTCAACTCTCTGCCTCGTCCGCGGAGTTTATACGAACCGTGTTCAGACGGTGTTTCCACTAGCCGCCGCAGCTAATGCCGACAAGGCGGTATCCGGACTTTATTATGCGGAGATCGTGCTGATTCGGCGCGAGCGGCGCAGCCGCCGCCTCGGGTTTTTCCCGCGCAGCGGTCGGCCGAAACCCGCCGGGGCATTACCGGCCCGTAGAGCGGGGAAACCGGCCATTGCCCCATGCCGAGTGAATGTGCCTGGGGCCCCGGCGCACACATTAGCGGGTGCGCGCCGCGTACGGGGCGTTACGGATCACGTCCTGCGGGCATTATCGATCGTGATGCGAGCGGCCCGCCCGCGCGCTCGGCCACTCGAGGAGGGACACATCCATGGGGGAGAAGGTCGTCGCCGGTGCCTTTGACCTGTCCGATCGGCAGAAGTACCGGAAGAAGCTGCACCAGTGCCTGGAGGCGCTGTCCGGGCTGCTGGCCGAGCGGCGGTTCGACCGGCCGCGCAACCTCATGGGCATGGAGATCGAGCTGAATCTCACGGGCGCCGACGCCATGCCGAAGATGTTGAATGGGGAGGTGCTGGAGCGCATCGCGAGTCACGATTTCCAGACGGAACTGGGGATGTTCAATCTTGAGGTGAACATAGTCCCCCATCATCTGTCGGGGCGTGTTCTCGATCAGCTGGCCGAAGAGCTGAGGACCGGGCTCGGATATGCCGACCGCAAGGCCGGTGAAGTCGATGCCGGGATCATGATGATCGGAATCCTGCCCACCCTGGGCCGCGACGACATGGTCCGGTCCAATCTCTCCGACGGTGACCGCTACGCCCTCCTGAACGATCAAATGGTGGCGGCCCGGGGCGAGGATTTCGCGGTCGATATCGAAGGCGTCGAGCGGCTGGTCTGCTCCGCCGGTTCGATCACGCCGGAGGCCGCCTGCACCTCGCTCCAGCTCCATCTCCAGGTCACCCCGGAGCGCTTCGCCGCCGTGTGGAACGCGGCGCAGGCCGTGGCAGCCGTCCAGGTGGCCCTGGGCGCCAACTCGCCGTTCCTGTTCGACCGGGAGCTGTGGCGCGAGTCGCGGCCGCCGCTGTTCGAGCAGGCCACGGACACCCGGCCGCCCGAACTGCGCAACCAGGGCGTGCGGCCCCGGACCTGGTTCGGGGAGCAGTGGATCGGCTCCGTCCGGGAACTCTTCGAGGAGAACCTGCGCTACTTCCCCCCGCTGCTGCCGATCTGCGACGAGGAGGAGCCGCTGCGCGTCCTCGCCGACGGCGGGGTGCCCCAGCTGAAGGAGCTGGTCCTGCACAACGGCACGGTCTACCGCTGGAACCGCCCGGTGTACGGGATCGTCGACGGCGTCCCCCATCTGCGGGTGGAGAACCGGGTGCTGCCCGCGGGCCCGACGGTCGCCGACGTCATCGCCAACACCGCGCTGTACTACGGCCTGGTCCGGGCCCTCGCGGAGGAGTCGCGGCCGGTGTGGACCAGGATGCCGTTCGCGGCGGCGGCGGAGAACTTCGAGACCGCCTGCCGCCGGGGCATCGAGGCGGAGCTGCTGTGGCCCCGCCCCGGCCGCTCGGGCGGTCTGGCGCGGACGCCCGTGACGAAGCTGGTCCGCGACGAGCTCCTGCCGCTGGCCGCCGCCGGGCTCGACGCGTGGAACGTCGAACCGGCGGACCGGGACCACTACCTCGGCATCATCGAGGAGCGCTGCAAGCGGCGTACGAACGGCGCCTCCTGGCAGGCCGACACCTACCACCGGGCGCGCGAGGCGGGCCTGGACCGGGGCGCCGCGCTCGCCGCGATGACCCGGCGCTACGGCGAGCTGATGCAGGGCGGCGACCCGGTGCACAGCTGGCCGGCGGGCATCCCGGCACCGTGACGGCCGCTCGCCGGCCGGTCCCCGCTCGCAGCCGGTGCGCGGTCGTCGGGCATGCTGTGGCGTCGTCCCACGTCGGTGACGCGCGTCCTCGAGAATGGGGGCGGCGAGCGGTGCGGGACGCGAAGGCGCAACGGAGAGCGGGTGTCAGGTGGAGACGGGGCAAGTGGCCGATTCTTTTCCCCAGGAGGCCGTGTCGCGGCGGACTCTCCGGTCCGAGACGGTGCTGGTGCTGGCGCTCTCACTGGGCGCCAGCGGCGTGTCCGCCCTCATCAGCTTCGTCGGCTCACTGACGAAACCAGGGGGCTTGAAGGACCAGGCGGCCACGCTCAACGGCTCCCACGCTCCGGGCCGCCCCTGGCTGGACCTCGCCTGGCAGCTCTTCGGAATCTCCACCGCGCTGGTGCCCGTCGCGCTCGTGGCGCACTTCCTGATCCGGGAGGGCACGGGGCTGCGCGTCATCGGCTTCGACCGCACCCGGCCGGGCCAGGACACGGTGCGCGGCGCGGTCGTCGCGGCCTGCATCGGCAGCGCCGGACTCGCCTTCTACCTCGTCGCCAGGGCCACCGGGTTCAACCTCACGGTCGTCCCGGAGTCCCTGCCCGACGTGTGGTGGAAGTTCCCCGTCCTCATCCTGTCGGCCCTCCAGAACTCCGTCCTGGAGGAGGTCATCGTCGTCGGCTACCTGCTGCGCCGGCTGGGGCAGCTGGGCTGGACGCCGACGGCCGCCCTGGTCGCCAGTTCCGTGCTGCGCGGCTCGTACCACCTCTACCAGGGCATCGGCGGGTTCATCGGGAACATGGTGATGGGCGTCGTCTTCGTCCTGCTGTACCGCCGCTGGCAGCGGGTGGGCCCGCTGGTCGCCGCGCACGCGCTCCTCGACATCGGCGCCTTCGTCGGATACGCGCTCCTCGCCGGCCGGGTGGACTGGCTGCCCACCCCGTGAGCCCGGCGGGCCGCTGCCCTACGGCGCGACGAGCAGATCGCCGTCCAGCACCGTGACCGCACGCCCCGTCAGCAGGGTCCGCGCACCGCGCAGCGCGGTGCGGACCAGGCCCGAGCGCGCGGAGACCTGGAGCCCGGTCAGCGTGTCGCGGCCGAGCCGGGCCGACCAGAAGGGGGCCAGGGCGGTGTGGGCGCTGCCGGTCACCGGGTCCTCGTCGATGCCCACGGCCGGGAAGAAGCCGCGTGACACGTAGTCGTACGCCCGGACCGGCGCGGCGGCGGCCGTCGCGATGACCCCCCGCCGCGAGAGCCCGGCCAGCGCCGCGAAGTCCGGGGCCAGCCCCCGTACCGTCGCCTCGTCCGCCAGCTCCACCAGCAGGTCCCCCACCTGCGCACCCGTGTCGTGCACCGACACCGGCGCGGCGCCCAGGGCCTCCGCGAGACCGTCCGGGGCGGGCTCGGGGGTCAGCGGGGCGGTCGGGAAGTCGAGCGTGTACGAGGCGTCCGGGTGCGCGACGGAGGTCAGCGTGCCGCACCGGGCGGCGAAGCGGACCGTGCCGCTCGCCGCACCCGAGGTGTGCAGGACGTGCGCGGTGGCGAGCGTGGCGTGGCCGCACATGTCCACCTCCGTGACCGGGGTGAACCACCGCAGCGCCCAGTCCGCCTCACCGCCCGCGGGCAGCGGATGGGCGAACGCGGTCTCGGAGAGGTTCAGCTCGGCGGCGACCCCCTGGAGGAACCGGTCCTCGGGGAAGCCCTCCGGGCCGAACAGCATCACTCCTGCGGGGTTGCCGGTGAAGGGGCGGTCGGTGAACGCGTCCACGATGCGAATCCTCATGACCCCGACCGTAGGCGCGGCTCCCGGCGGCGGGCCAAGGCCAATCCCGTACCGGTGGCACCGAAACGCGTCCCGGCTTGACCTTGTCACCGTGTCAAGCGCTTCACTGAACCGCCAGGAGGTGGTTCCGATGACCGGGACGCACGAGGAGACGGACATGACACGCGCGCTGCGCGGGCTGGCGCACGGCGACGCCTCGGTGCGGCTGCGGACCGCGCTGGCGGTCGGCTCGGCACCCGACCCGCGGCTGGTGGACCGGCTCGTCGAGCTGTGCGGGAACGAACCGGACTTCTCCGTGCGGGAGATGCTGACCTGGGCGCTCACCCGGCACCCGCAGGCGCTCACCGTGCCCCGGCTGATGGACGAACTGCGCTCGGAGCATCCGCAGGCACGCGCTCAGGCGCTGCACACCCTGTCCAAGACGGGCGACCGGCGGGCGTGGCCGGCGATCGGCCGGGACCTGCTGACGGACCCCGACGACGAGGTGGCGCGCACGGCCTGGCGGACGGCCGTCGCCCTGGCGCCCGAGGGCGAGGAGGCGGGACTCGCCGCCGTGCTGACCGGGCAGCTCGGGCGCGGCGGCAGGGAGACGCGGCTGAGCCTCAGCCGTGCGCTGATCGCCCTCGGCGAGGCGGCCGAACCGGCCCTGCGCACCGCCGACGCACACCCCGAACCGCATGTCCGCGAGCACGCGCTCGCCACCGAGGCGCTGCGCCGTGACCCGGATGCCGGGTTCGACTTCGCGATCGAGGAGGCCAAGCGCAGGGTGGCTCTGGGAACGGACGACGGGACGGGGTGAGGCACGGTGCTGATCGGTGAGGTGGCGCGGCGGTCCGGGGTCAGCGCGCGCATGCTCCGCCACTACGAGTCGCTGGGGCTGGTGCGGCCGACCGGACGCAACGACGCCGGATACCGCGAATACTCCGGCGAGGACGTCCGGCGCATCTTCCACATCGAGAGCCTGCGGTCGCTGGGGCTGTCGCTGCGCGAGGTCGGGCGCGCCCTGGACGATCCCGGCTTCAGCCCGGCGGGGCTCGTCGCCGACCTGGCGCGGCGCACCCGGGAACGGATCGCGAACGAGACGGAGCTGCTCACCCGGCTGGACCGGATCGGGGCCGCGGAGCCGGCGGGCTGGGAGGAGGTCCTGCGTACCGTCGCCCTCCTCCAGGCGCTGGGTTCCAGCAGCCCCGGTACGCGCCAGCGGGCGGCGCTGTCCGCGGCCGGCGAGGAGCCGGTGCCGGTGGAGGCGCTGGTCGACGCGGTGCTGGGGGAGCCGGACCCGAGTGTGGCCGGCGCCCTGCGCTGGGCCCTCGCCCGGGCGGGCGACGGGCTCGCCCCGCTGGCCGAGGGGCTGCGGTCGCCGGTGCCGGAGGTCCGCGCCCGCGCGGTGCGGGCCGTCGCGGAGATCCCCGGCGAGGCGGCGGCCGCGCTGCTGCGGGAGGCCCTCGGGCACCCGGACCCGGCGGTGCGCCGGTACGCGGCCCCGGCGCTCGGGGCGCGCGGGGTGGCGGCGGCCGTCCCCACGCTCATCGACATGGTCGCCGAGGCGGAGCGGGACGTGGAGGCGGCCGACGCGCTCGGCGTCCTGGCGGCTGAACCCGGCACCGCCGACCGGATCGCCACCGCGCTCGTCGCCCGCCTCACGGCCCCCGCCCCGGACGCGGGCGCCCGCCGCCGCCTCACCCAGGCACTCGCGGACATCCCCGGCCCGGTGGCGTCGCGGGCGCTCGGAGAACTCGCACACGACGAGGACCGGGGCGTCGCGGTGACCGCCGTGTACCTGCTCGGCCTCCGGGGCGAGGAACGGCCGCCCGCCCCCTGAGAGCGCTGACCCATGACCGTGACCGGCCGACCGCCGACCACTTTCCAAAATAAATTCTGCAAAAATACTTTTGCAGAACCTCTCGGCTGCTCTAGCCTCCGGTCATGGTCAGCGAAGAGCAGAAACGTGTACTCGATCCCGAGCGTGATGCGGCAGCCCTGAAGGCCCTCACGCACCCGCTGCGCATCCGGCTGCTCGGGATGCTGCGGCAGGACGGCCCCGCCACCGCGAGCGAACTCGCGGTCAGGACCGGGGAGTCGTCCGCTTCCACCAGCTACCACCTGCGGGTTCTGGCGAAGTACGCGTTCGTCACCGAGGCCCAGCACCGTGACGGGCGGGAGCGCCGCTGGCAGGCGGTGCACTCCGTGACCTCCTGGAGCAACAAGGCGATGGAGGCCGCACCGGGCAGCCGCGCCTACGTCGGCCTGTCGCGCAGGGCCCAGATCGAGCACCTGGAGGCATCGCTCGCCCGGCACGAGGCCGACATCGCCGACGGGCGGCTGGGCCGGGAATGGGTGGAGCCGTCCGGGATCAACGACCTGATGCCCCGCCTGACCCCGGAGTCGCTCAGCGAACTCTGGGAGGCGTTCGACCGGAAGCTGGCGGAACTGACCACCCGCGACGCACAAGATCCACGCGCCGTGCGGGTCGTACTCCTCACCGCCGGACTGCCCCTGGCACCGCGCGACCCCGGCGCCGGGGAGGACACCTCGGCCCCTGCGGTGCAAGATGCCGAGGACGCGTCATGACCGGGCCGCTGGACGTACACGCCGCACGCCGCCGCTACGTCACGGTCTGCGTTCTGTTCTGGCTGCCACTGGGACTGAGCACCGCTCCCCTGATCCTGCTGCTCACCGAGCGCGGCATGGCGATGGCGGCCATCGCGGGCTTCTTCGCGGCGCACTCCCTCACCGCCGCCGCACTGGAACTGCCCACCGGAGGACTGTCCGACGTCTTCGGCCGCCGCACTGTTCTGGCCGCCGCGGGGCTGCTGAACCTGGCCGCCCTGACCCTCGTGGGCCTGGGCACCGCTCCCTGGCTGCTCGGCCTCGGTATGGCCCTGATGGGCGCGGGCCGCGCCCTGTCCAGTGGCCCGGCCGAAGCCTGGTACGTCGACACCGTCCAGGCGCACTCCGGCCCCGACGCCGAACTGCGTACCGGGCTGGCCCGCGGCGGATCCGCGACATCCGCCGCGCTCGCCACCGGCACCCTGCTCGGCGGCGCCCTTCCCTGGCTGCTCGGCCTCGGCCCTGCCCTTGGCGTGCGACTGGGCGAAGCGACGTCCGGGCTGGTGCTGCCGCTGTCCGTCCCGATGCTGCTGGGCGCGGCAGTCGAGATCGTCTTCGTGCTGTACGTCGTGACTGCTCTGCGGGAGCCGCCCCGGCCGCCGGTCACCCTGCCCTACGTGCTCCGCAGCATCCCGGCCACCATCGTGGACGGACTGCGGCTGGGGGGCCGCGACGCGCTGGTCCGCCGGGTGCTCCTCAGCGCCGGCGCCGCCGGCGGCGCCCTGGCCGCGCTCGAACTGCTCACGCCGGGCCGTGCCGCGGACCTCACGGGCGCATCGGAGTCGGGGGCGGTGCTGTTTGCCGCGCTCGCCTGCGCCGGATTCATCTGCTCGGGTATCGGCAGCCACCTCGCACCGCTGACCGCCCGGCTCGCGGGCAGCGGAGAGCGCGCGGTCATGGTCGGTCTCGGCGTGAGCGCGAGCGGCTTGCTTCTGCTCGGCGCAACCGCGGCGTTCGCCGGAGTGGGCTCCACGGTCATCGCGGCCGGCGGCTACGGCCTGGTCCACCTCGGGCTCGGCGCGGCGGGGCCGAGCGAGAACGACCTGTTGCATCGCCGGGTCGCGAGTTCGGGCCGGGCCACCGCCCTGTCCGTCCAGTCTCTCGCCCTGCAACTGGTGGCAGCGCTCACCGGCTTGATCATGGGTGCCCTTCCGCCGGGCCCGATGCCCTGGCTGCTGGGAGGCGCCCTGCTGCTGGCGGCAGCTCTCCTGTGGACTCACCGCAGCGCGACCGCACGCCGGACTCCGCCGGACTCGGTGGGTTGCTATGCGATCGGTTCCGATATATCGTCGAGGCATCGCGATGGTTCAGCGATGTAGAGAACGAAGAGAACGTATCGAAGAGAAGCAGAGGAGTACGGTCATGCGTACACATGGGTACGAACACGGACACGGCCGCCACAGCCACGGGCCGGGCGGGCCCGAGGGGCCGCGCGGGGGGTTCGAGGGGCGCCGGGCCGCTTTCGGGCCGTTCGGACCGCCGTTCGGCGGCGGGCGCAACCGGGGCGGCGGCCGGGGGAGGGCGCGGCGCGGTGATGTGCGGGCGTCGATCCTGGCGCTGCTCAGGGACCGGCCGATGCACGGCTACGAGATGATCCAGGAGATCGGCGAGCGCAGCGGCGGCGCCTGGCGGCCCAGCCCCGGATCGGTGTATCCGACCCTCCAGCTGCTGGAGGACGAGGGGCTGATCGTCAGCGCGAGCGAGGGCGGCAAGAAGCTGTTCACGCTCACCGACGCCGGACGCACCGAGGCCGAGACCGGGCCGGAGGCCCCCTGGGAGGAGGCCGGGCGCGGCGTCGACTGGGAGAGGATGAACGAGGTCCGCCAGGCCGGCGTCGGCCTGATGGAGGCGTTCGGCCAGGTCTGGAAGACCGGCTCGCCCGACCAGCGCGAAAAGGCGCTCGCCGTCGTCAACGAGGCCCGCAAGAAGCTCTACCTCATCCTCGCCGACGAGCACTGAGCCCCGAGAACCCCGAGGCGGGTCAGCGGGGAGGGGCCTGGTCCCCGCCCGTGCACCAGATGTGCGCCGCGTCGAAGCGGTCGGAGGCGCGCGGATGTGGACCGTCGTCGTGGCAGTGGAACGCCGACCAGAACAGATCGGCGGGCAGCGCGTCGTGCGGTGCGTGGACCCGGTAGACGTAGTCGCGCCCGTCGAGCGCCGGCAGGGACACCAGCCAGCTCACCCCGGTTCCCTCCCGCCGCGCCGCGAACACCCGCTCCCGTCTGTGGGACGTGTACCGGCGGGCCGCCGGTTGCCCCGTACACCCGGACGAGGCGGATGTCAGGGGCGCGGGCGGTGTCGGGGGGTTACGCGACGTCAGGCGTCAACGGGGTGACGGTCCTGACCCCAGCTGTCATGATGTGCCGATGCACGCGTCTCAGGGGAGAAGCGCCGGCCTGGGACTCGCCCTCGCCTCGGCGTTCGCATTCGGTGGTTCCGGAGTGGCGGCCAAGCCGCTGATCGAGGCGGGACTCGACCCGCTCCACGTGGTCTGGCTGCGGGTGGCGGGCGCCGCGCTCGTCATGCTCCCCGTGGCCTGGCGCCACCGCGCGCTGGTACGCGAACGGCCCGCGCTGCTGCTCGGCTTCGGGCTGCTCGCCGTCGCGGGCGTCCAGGCCTGCTACTTCGCGGCCATCTCCCGCATCCCCGTGGGCGTCGCCCTGCTGGTGGAGTACCTGTCGCCGGCGCTGGTCCTCGGCTGGGTGCGCTTCGTCCAGCGGCGGCCGGTGACGCGCGCGGCTGCCCTCGGCGTCGTCCTCGCGGTCGGCGGCCTCGCCTGTGTGGTCGAGGTGTGGGCCGGCCTCGGCTTCGACGCGGTCGGGCTGCTGCTCGCGCTCGGCGCCGCCTGCTGCCAGGTCGGCTACTTCGTCCTCTCCGACCAGGGCGGCGGCGAGGCGTCGCCGGACGGGGCGGGGCCGCCGAATCCGGTCGGCGTCATCGCCTACGGGCTGCTCATCGGCGCCCTGGTGCTCACCGCGGTCGCACGGCCGTGGACCATGGACCACTCGGTGCTCGGCGGCGACACGGTGATGGACGGCACCGAGGTGCCCGCATGGCTGCTGCTGGCCTGGATCGTGCTGCTGGCCACCGTCCTCGCGTACGTGACCGGCGTGGTCTCCGTACGCATGCTGTCCCCGGCGGTCGCCGGGGTCGTCGCCTGCCTGGAGGCGGTCATCGCGACCGGCCTCGCCTGGGTGCTCCTCGGCGAGCACCTGGCGCTCCCGCAGCTCATCGGCGGCGCGCTGGTCCTGGCCGGCGCCCTCATCGCCCAGTCGGCCACGCCCCGGCCGTCCGCCGGCCCCGTCGCCTCGGGACCGGCCGCGGCGGAAGCCGGCGTGGAGCGGTCCGCCGCACGGTCCTAGGGGTGTCCGGCCGATCCCCGCGACGTCTAGCGGGTTCGCCGGACACCCTGGAGCGCTTCGAGGTACGCGGGCACCTCGATCGACGGGTCCAGGTCGTCCGCCGGGACCGGTGCGGCGAAGGCGGGGGCGACCGGGACGACGCCCGCCCAGTGCGGCAGGCCCAGGTCGCGCGGGTCGTCGCCGGGTCCGCCGGTACGGACCTTGGCGGAGGCTTCGCGCAGATCCAGCCGGACGACGGCGGTGGCGGCCAGTTCCCTGGCGTCGGCCGGGCGCGCGTCCTTCGAGCGCCCCGGCACCGCCTGCTCCACGATCGCGTCCAGCGCGACGCGCCGCTCCTCGGGATCGGTCACCTGGTACGCCGTGCCGTGCACGACCACGGAGCGGTAGTTGAGCGAGTGGTGGAAGGCGGAGCGGGCCAGCACCAGGCCGTCCACATGCGTCACCGTCAGACACACGGGCAGCCCCTCCTCGCCGCCGGACTCCCGCAGCGGCCGGGAGCCGGTCGAGCCGTGGACGTACAGCCGGTCGCCGACCCGCCCGAAGAGCGTCGGCAGGACGACCGGCGCGCCCTCGCGCACGAAGCCGAGGTGGCACAGGAAGGCGTCGTCGAGTATCGCGTGGACCGTTTCGCGGTCGTACGCGGCCCGCTCGCGCAGCCGGGTGGGAACGGTGCGGTCCGTCGGCCCGTAGCCGGCCGGGGCGTCCGGGGACGTGGTCTGCTGGGGAGCGGTCTCCGGCATTGCGGACTCCATTGCACTAGTGCATACTGTGGTTTGTGCTAGGAGAGTATCGGATCAGTGGGCGGCGTGCACAGGACATTGCCGCCAGCGTCGAGCACGGGGTCGGCTCCGGGGAGCTGGAGCCCGGCCAAGTGCTGCCGCCCATGCGCGAGTTGGCCGTCTACCTGGAGGTGAACCCGAACACCGTCGCGGCCGCCTACCGCATCCTGCGCGAGCGCGGGGTCATCGAGACCGCCGGTCGCCGGGGCAGCCGCGTGCGGCCCCGCCCCGCGAGCACCGCGCGCGGTTCGATACGGGTCGAGGCCCCGCCCGGCGTACGGGACCTGGGCGACGGCAACCCCGACCCGGCCCTGCTGCCGCGCCTGGGCGGGGCCTTCGCGGCGGTCGCCGAGGCGTACGCGCACGAGCCGGGCCTGTACGGAGGGGCCTTCGTCGACCCGGAGTTCGCCGCGCTCGCCCGCGCCGCCCTGGACGCGGACGGCGTCCCGGCCGGGCCGGTGGCCGTCGCCTCCGGCTCGCTGGACGCGATCGAGCGGGTGCTCGCCGCGCATCTGCGGCCCGGCGACCCGGTCGCGGTCGAGGACCCCGGCTGGGGCGGGCTGCTGGACCTGGTGCCCGCGCTGGGCATGCGCCCCCTGCCGGTCGCGCTCGACGACGAGGGACCGCTGCCCGACGCGCTCGAAGCGGCGCTGCGGGCCGGTGCGCGGGCCGTCGTCGTCACGGACCGGGCGCAGAACCCGACCGGCGCGGCCGTCTCCGCCGCGCGGGCGGAGCGGCTGCGGACCGTCCTCGCCCGCCATCCCGGCATCCTGCTCATCGAGGACGACCACGGGCACGCCATCGTCGACCAGCCGCTGCACCCGCTGGCGGGGGTCACGGACCGCTGGGCGTTCGTCCGCTCGACGGCCAAGGCGTACGGGCCGGATCTGCGGGTCGCGGTGCTCACCGGGGACACGGTCACGGTGGACCGGGTCACCGGCCGCCAGCGGCTGGGGCCCGGCTGGGTCAGCCGACTGCTCCAGCGGACCGTGGTCCACCTGTGGAACACCGGCGCCGTGGACCCGCGGGAGGTGGCCGGCTCCTACGCCCGCCGCCGCGACGCGCTCGTGCGGGCCCTGGCGGACCGGGGCGTCGAGGCGCACGGCCGCAGCGGGATGAACGTGTGGGTGCCGGTGAGCGACGAGACGGGCGCCGTGGCCCGGCTGCTCCAGGCCGGATGGGCGGTGGCGCCCGGAGCCCGGTTCCGTATCGACGCGCCGCAGGCGGTCCGGCTCACCGTGTCCTCGCTCACCGACACCGACATCGGCCCGCTGGCCGACGCGGTGGCCGGGGCGGCCGGTCCGGCGAGACCGCTCAACTACGGCTGATCGGGACGGCGCCGGACCGGGCCGTGCTGATCAGCCGCCGCGCCCGGCCGGGGCGCGTCGATCACGACCCCGCCGGGCCGGACCGGGCCCCGCCGGGCCGGACCGGGCCCCGCCACCCCGTCACGCGGCGCGCGGTCTGCTCTGGGTCAGGGCGGCGCCGGCCAGGACGACGAGCGCGCCGACCGGAGTGTTCCAGCTCAGCTCCTCACCCAGCACGGCGACGCCGGCCGCCGTGGCGATGACCGGGATGAAGTAGGTGACCATCTGCGCCGTCGTCGGCCCGACCTCCTGGACCAGGCCGTACTGGAGCAGCACCGCGAGACCGGTGCCCAGTGCCCCGAGCGCGAGGACGGCCAGCGTCGGCAGCACCGGGAAGCCGCCGGGCATGCCGGTGAACAGCGGGGTGACGACGGCGAGTTGCACCGTCCCCAGGAAGAGCTGGCTGCCCGTGAGCGCGAGGGTGGACGCGTCGTCGCCGGCCAGCGTGCGGCGCACATAGATCCAGCCGATCGGGTAGCTGAGCGACGCCAGCAGGGCCATGGCGGTCCCGCCGAAGTCCAGCCCGGAGAAGCCCTGCCAGGCCCCGAGCACCGTCAGCACGCCGAGGAAGCCGAGCCCGAGACCGGCGACCCGCCGCCGGGTCGGCCGGTCCTCGGACAGGGCGACGAGCGACAGCGCCATCCCCCACAGCGGCGAGGTCGCGTTGCAGATGCCCGCCAGTGTCGACGGAATGGTCAGCTCCGCGTAGGCGAACAGGGAGAACGGCAGGGCGTTGAGGAAGAACGCCGCCACGGCCAGATGGCCCCAGGTACGGGCGGAACGCGGCAGCCGCTCCCGCTTCACCGCCATCACCACCGCCAGCACGGCGGTCCCCGACACGAGCCGCCCGAACGTCACCTGGAACGGCGCGTACGCGTCGGTCCCCACCTTGATCAGCAGAAAGCTGAAACCCCAGATGAGCGAGAGCGCCGCGAACCGCAGCCGCCAGTCCAGCGCCGGGCGCCGGGCGGGCGTGCCGGTGGCGGACGGTCCGGCGGTGGCCGGTGCCGCGGGCGGCGCGCCCGGAGGCACGGAGGACTCGGTGGCTGGCCGGGGTGCGGGCGGGGCGCTCATGGGGACCACGATGACCGGCCGAACTTCGTAGCACAAGTGAGATTTTGTATGCGGTTTCCCGTAGCATCGCTTATATGTTGAACCTGGAGCGCCTGCGCACCCTCGACGCCCTGGCCAGGCTCGGTTCGGTCAGCGGCGCCGCCGAGGGACTGCACGTCACGACATCGGCGGTCTCGCAGCAGATGTCGAAGCTGGAGCGCGAGGTGGGGCAGCAGCTCCTCGCCAGGAACGGACGCGGAGTGCGGCTCACTGACGCCGGCCGGCTGCTCGCCGACCACGCGGCCCGCATCCTGTCACAGGTGGAGCTGGCCCAGTCCGACATCGAGGCCCAGCGCGGCGAGGTGGTGGGGGAGATCCGGCTCGGCGCGTTCCCGACGGCGGCGCGCGGCCTCTTCCCCTCGACGCTGCTCGCGCTGCGCGCCGACCATCCCGAACTGCGGGTACGCACCCTGGAGCTGGAACCGGAGGACGGCATCCGGGCGGTGCTCAGGGGCGACATCGATCTGGCCGTCGTGCTGGACTGGAGCAACAAGCGGCTCCCCGTGCCCGGCGGACTGACCAGGGCGGAACTGCTCGACGACGCCCCGGACATCGCGATGCCGGCCGGTCACCCGCTGGCCGGGCGGTCCGAGGTGGATCTGGAGGACTTCGCCGACGACGACTGGGTGTCCTGGCCGGAGGGCGAGTTCTGCTACGACTGGCTGATGTTCACGCTCCGCTCCAAGGGCATCGAACCGCGCATCGCCCATCTCGCGGGCGAGCACCACACACAGCTCGCGCTGATCGCCGCCGGCATGGGGGTGTGCGTGGCGCCCCGGCTGGGCCGGGGGCCGGTGCCGGACGGCGTACGGCTGGTGCCCGTCCGCCAGACGATGCGGCGGCACGTCCACGCGGTGTGGCGCTCCGACGCGGACCGGCGGCCCTCGATCAGGGCGGCCGTCGCGGCCCTGCGCGAGTCGGGCCGGAACGTGGGCGAGCAGGGCGAGGGCGCCTTCTGAGGTTCCGCCTGCCGGGCGGGCGGCGCCGCTTTCCACGCGTGCGCCGGGTCCGGGCCACCCGCCGGAAACGCGTACCGCTCCCGGACGGGCCGCGATCCGGGACGGCGCGCCCTCAGACGCCCAACGACCTGCGCAGGAAGTCCCGCTCCAGGCGCAGCAGCCCGCTCGCCGCCCGGTCACCGACCCGGTGCCCGGCCCCGGACAGCGGCAGCACCGTGTGCGGGCGCCCCGCCGCGAGCAGGGCCGCCGACAGGCGCAGCGTGTGCGCCACGGCCACATTGTCGTCGGCCAGCCCGTGCACCAGCATCAGCGGCCGGCGCAGCGACGCCGCCTCGTCGAGCAGCGAACTGCGGGCGTAGTTCTCCGGCAGCACGTCCGGGTGCCCCAGGAACCGCTCCTCCCAGTGGGTGTCGTACAGCAGCCGGTCCGCCGGCGCGGCGCCCGCCACCGCCGCGTGGAACACCTCCGGGTGCCGCAGTACGGCGGCCGCCGCCAGACAGCCGCCGAACGACCAGCCTCGTATCGCCACCCGACCCGTGTCCAGCTCCGGACGGGCCGCGGCCACCGCGCGCAGCGCGTCGATCTGGTCCTCCAGCACCGCTGTCAGCCGGTCGCCGTGCACCGACTTCTCCCACGCCTCGCCCCGCCCCGGCGTGCCCCGCCCGTCCGTCACGAGCACCGCGAAGCCCTGCTCGGCGAACCACTGGGCCACCGCGGTCCACCAGGCCCGCGCCTCCAGCACGACCTGCATGCCGTGGCCCGCGTAGGGGCTCAGCAGCACCGGCAGCGGCCCGTCGCCCGGCCGGTGCCGGGACGGCAGGTACAGCCGGCTGCGCAGCTCCCGCCGGCCCGGCCTCAGCGCCAGCGGGCGCGGAGTGACGAGCGGTTCCTCCGCCAGGACCGCGATCCGGCCCGCCGGCGCACCGGACCGCAGCACCGTCACCGTCTGGCCGTCCGGTGTCCGGCTGTCCAGGACCACCATCGGGCCCCCGACCGCGGCGGTGTGCACTCCGGGGGCGCCCGAGACGCGCACCGGGCCCGCGTCCCCGGGACCGTACGACCAGACGTGGATCTCGGTGGGCTCGTCGCCGCCCGTGAAGTACACCCGACCGTCCGCCGCGCCCAGCACCTCGCGCACCTGGAGGCCCGGCGGCGTGCGGGCGCCGCCGATCGCCAGTCCCTGGGTGTCGCCGTCCGGCCGGGCCGGGACCACGAGCGCCCCGGACGGCAGCCGCAGCGGGGTCCCCGGACGCAGGGCCACCCAGGCCGGGTCGTGCTCGCGGTGCGCGGTCGTGGTGGCACCGGTCTCCGCGTCCACCTCCAGGACGTGCACCGAGCGCTGGTCCCGGCTCTGGACGGTCACCAGGGGGCCCCGCTCGTCCCAGCCGGCCGCCACCACGTACTCGAACGCCGGGTCCGTCCAGGCACCCGCGGGATGCCCGGCCCCGGCCGCCTCGGGGAGCCGGACCCGGACGCGCTCACCGGAAAGCCGCACCACGTGCAGCGACACCTCGGCGTTGGGGGTGCCCGCGGCCGGGTACGGCAGGGCGCGGGGCGGGCGCTCGGGGCGGGCGGGGTCGGTGAGGTAGCGGCGCCGGACGCGGGAGGTGTCCACGCGGGCGACCAGGAGCGCGTCGCCGGACGGGGACCACCAGTACCCGCGGGTGCGCCCGATGGACTCCTGCGACACATGGTCGGACAGGCCGTACGTGATGTGCTCGCCCTCCGGTCCGGCGAGCGCGCTTTCGCCGGTGCCGTCGCTCCGTACCGTACGCAGCGCGCCGCCGCAGACGTATGCGATCAGGGAGCCGTCGGGGGAGGGGCGCGGATCGACGGCGGGCCCGGCCGTCGGCAGCCGGCGGGGCGGGCCGCCGCGGACGGGGACCAGCCACAGGGCGCCCGCGAGGGTGAAGGCCGCCACGGACACGGAGGCGTCGGTGGCGTACGCGACCACACCGGACGAGGTCTCACCGGCGCGCTCCCGCCGCACCCGCTCCGCCTCCGGCACCTCGTGCGGGACCGCCTCCGCGAGGTCCGGTCCGAGCGGATCGGCCAGCAGCCGCTCGGCGCCGTCCTCGTACAGCCACAGCCGGCTCACCGGATCGCTGCCCGAGGTGCCCCGGAGGAAGAGGACCCGGGTGCCGTCCGGGGAGACGGTGAACCCGCGGGGCACGCCGAGCGAGAAGCGCCGGGTGCGGGCGAACTGGGCGGGGAACGGGTCGTCGGTGTCGGCTGCGGCTCTGGTGGGGTGGGCGGAGGGGCGCGTCATCCCGACACCCTGACAGGTGGCGCCGCCGGAACAGCCCTGCGGGGCCCGCCCGTCCCCGGTGTGGGGGAGGACGGGCCCCGCAGGGGCCGCGCTCAGTGCGCCGGGGTGGCCGCGGCGGACTCGGCCGCCGCCGTCTCCTCCGCCAGACGCTCCATGCCGCTCTGCGTGCGCAGCGGCTTCTCCTTGATGAACAGCACCGCGATCAGCGCCAGGAAGGCGAACGGGGCGCCGATCAGGAAGACGTCGGCGGTGGCGACGCCGTACGCGTTCTCGACGATCTCGCGCGCCGGGGCGGGCAGGGTGCTCAGATCGGGGACGGTGCTCTCGCCGCCGCCCGCCGGCTTGCCGAAGCCCTTCTCCAGCTCCTGCGCCACCCGGTGGCCCAGGACGGCGCCGAGCGCGCTCGTACCGATGGCACCACCGAGGCTGCGGAAGAACGACAGGACCGAGGTCGCCGCGCCCAGTTCGGAGGCGGGCACGTCGTTCTGCGCGGCCAGCACCAGGTTCTGCATCAGCATGCCGACGCCGACGCCGAGAACCACCATGTACACGCTGAGCAGGCCGAACGAGGAGTCGGCGCCGATCGTGGACAGCAGACCCATGCCCGCCGTCATGATGATGCCGCCCGCGATGAGGAAGCCCTTCCACTTGCCCCGCGCGGAGATGATCTGGCCGGCCACGGTCGTCGAGACCATCAGGCCGAGGATCATCGGCAGGCTCATCAGACCGGCGGTCGTCGGGGACTTGCCGAGCGAGATCTGGAAGTACTGGGAGAGGAACACCGTGCCGCCGAACATGGCGACACCGACCAGCAGGCTCGCGACCGTCGTCAGCGCCACCGTGCGGTTGCGGAAGATGTCCAGCGGGATGATCGGCTCCGGCACGCGCGACTCGACCCACACGGCGGCGCCCAGCAGGACCACACCGGCGGTCACGAGCGCGGCGGTCTGCCAGGACGCCCAGTCGAAGCGGTTGCCGGCCAGGGTCACCCACAGCAGCAGCGCGCTGACGCCGCTCATGATGAGCACGGCACCGACGTAGTCGATCTTCACCTCGCGGCGGATCGTCGGCAGTTTGAGGGTGAGCTGGAGCAGCACGATGGCGAGCAGCGCGAAGGGGACGCCGATGAAGAAGCACCAGCGCCAGCCCAGCCAGGAGGTGTCCACCAGGACGCCGCCGATGAGCGGCCCCGCGACCGTGCCCACGGCGAACACGGCACCGAAGATGCCGGAGTAGCGGCCGAGTTCGCGCGGCGGGATGATCGCCGCCATCACGACCTGGGCGAGCGCGGTGAGCCCGCCCGCGCCGATGCCCTGGACGACACGGCTGACGATGAGCAGCCCGACGCTGTGCGAGAAGCCCGCGACGAGCGAGCCGACGACGAACATCGACAGCGACAGCTGGATGAGCAGCTTCTTGTCGTACAGGTCGGAGAGCTTGCCCCAGATCGGCACCGTCGCCGTCATGGCGAGGAGTTCGGCCGTGACGACCCAGGTGTACGAGGACTGGGTGCCGTGCAGGTCGGCGATGATCCTGGGCAGGGCGTTGGCGACGACGGTGGAGGCCAGGATCGCCACGAACATGCCGGCCATCAGGCCCGACATGGCCTGGAGTATCTGGCGCCGCGTCATGCCTGACGCGGCCTCCTCTGTCGGACCGGCCGGGCCGGTTTCGGGTGTGACGGCAGCGGTCATCGGCTGACGTTCCTCATTCTCTGGTGACTGGCTCCGTGACGGGTGGGGCCGCGCGGAGGGATGGTGCGGGGGTGGGTGAGCGGCCCGGCGCGGTACGCCGGGGGCGCGCTCAGGCCTTCAGACCGGCGGCCAGGGAGGCGAACGCCTCGCGGTACAGGCTCTGGAAGGTACGTGTACGGCCCGTGGCCACCCAGACCTCGACCGAGGCGCGCACCGCGGCCAGGGCGACATGGGCGAGGAGCCGGGGGTAGAGATCGGCCACGGGGTCCTGGCCGAGGCGTTCGGCGACGACGGCGATCATGGCCTTCTCGTCGGCGCCGCGGGCGGCCAGGAAGTTGGGCAGCAGCGCCGGGCTCTTGCGCAGCACGGCCGTCTGGAGCTTCCAGCGCTCGTGGTCCTCCTCGATGGAGGCGAGCTCCTGGGCGATGGCCTCGCTGAGGGCTTCGAGCGCGGTGAGGTGCTCCGGCGCGTTGAGCACGGCCCGCCGGGTCCGCTCAGCGCTCTCCGGGCCGGGACGCGTGATGGCGTCCTCCAGGCACGCGAAGTAGTTGAAGAACGTGCGCACGGAGACCCCGACGGCATCGGTGACCGCTTCGACGGTCACCTGCTCGAAGCCCCGCTCGGCGGCCATGCGCAGTGCCACGCCCGCCAGGGCGTCGCGCGTGGCGCGCTTCTTGCGCTCACGCAGCCCCAGGGGCGGGTCGTCGCTCATGAAGATGGATGCTATGCAATTTTGCAGCCCAGGCAAAATTTTAAACGGGGCCGCGGTGCCGGCCCGCGCACTCGGTGCCGGAGCGTGCGTGGGCGGCGCTTCAATAGCCGTACTGGTACGGCGGACACACCACGCCCTCCAGGACGAGCCCGCTGATCTCCTGGGCCGGGGGCCGCTCGCGCTCGGGGGTGAGCTGCGACTCCCACTCCGCCCAGCTCTCCGTCATCCCCTGCCCGGCCGGCTGCTCGCGCGGCTGCGGCTGTGGTTGCCCCTGGGGCTGGGGCTGGGGCTGTGATTGGGCCCGGGCCCGGGTCTGGGTCGTGGGACCCGCCGGGCGCGGCGGGGTGCCGTTGGCCTGCTTGCGGTGGCGGCCCCTGCTCGTCGGGGTGCCGTCGCCCCGCAGGATGCCCTGCGTGGACAAATCCTTCAGCCGGGTCACGACGCTCGCCACGTCCATACCGAGCCGCGCCGCGAGCGCGTGCAGGTCCACGCCCTCCCGCCAGCCCGCGCTCAGCGCGGCGTCCAGTTCCTCGGACCACACCGTCCCGGCGCCCTCGGCTCCGGCCGCCGGAGCGTTGAGCAGATGGTCGGCGGCGGACCGGGCGGTCTCCACGCCCACCTCGCGCCGCGCCGACCTCACCTCCCGCGCCTGCAGTCCCAGCAGATCGGCGACGGACCTGTCGCGACCCACCGTGACAGCGAAAGCGGCCAGCGACCGGCTACGGTGCATCTGTGCCTCACGCAAGGCGGCTTCGGCGAATCTGACTTGTTCGTCATGCAAACAGAATTCCTCTGCCAGAACCTTGTGGTGACTCCAGGACTCCTGTGGATTCATGCCCGAAACAACGTTTTTTCCTGGCATATCGTCCTGGCCGGTGGCGGATCTTCACCCATACGTGGGGTTCTCGGTGAGGGAGGGCGACGGGGGCGGGGTGCCGGGCACCGTCGAATCTCGGTCATCGTCGGTCCCGTGCGCACTCCCGGCGCAGCCCCTGGAGGTTTCTGCAAGTTCTTGCAGAGTAAGGAATCGGGGCTGAACTGCCTCGTAAGTCGTGCGATGAAAGCCTGACTGAAAACTCTTGCAGAAACTTGCAGACCCTCGGCGCTGTCATGAGGATGGCCCCATGACGAACCGCATGAAACGCATATCGCCCGCTCCCGCCCTCACCGCCGCGATCGCGGCAGGACTCCTGACCCTGGCCGCAGCCCCCTCCGCCTCGGCAGCCACCGGAACACCGGCTCCCGACTGCGTGGAGTCCTTCCAGAGCTGGCGCTACACCGACGTCCGCAACGGCTGCTCCGACGCCGTCTCCGTCACGGTCGAGTACACGAACGGCCAGTGGGCCCCCTGCGTCACGCTTCAGCCCGGCGGCTGGGCGACCTTCGCCGGCTACGGGACGAACGCCAACTACGTCACGGCCCTGCGGACGTGCGACCTGGCGCCGGTGGCGCCGTAACCACAGTCCGGGGCGACGCGGCGGTTCCCGCTCCGGCCGGGGGCCGCTACGCGGCGTCGAAGCGCAGCACGAATCGGCGCTGCCAGGGCGTCTCCACAGCGCGGGGGTGGTAATGCCGGCGGACGAACGCGACGGCCTGGTCCGGCGGAACCCCGTCGAGGACGGCCATGCAGGCCAGCGCGGTCCCCGTCCGGCCCCGCCCGCCTCCGCAGGCGACCTCGACGCGTTCGTTCCCCGCCCGCTCCAATGCCTCTTGCAGCACCTCCCGAGCCTGCCGGCGATCTCGGGGAAGGCGGAAGTCGGGCCACGGCAGCCATCGCGTCTCCCACGGGGTCGGCGGGGGCTGCTTGCCGAGCAGATGGACCGCGAACGACGGCACGGGCCCCGAGGGCAGCGGGTATCGCAGACCCCGGCCACGCACGAGCGCGCCCGAAGGCAACCGCAGGATTCCGTCCGTAGTGCCCCATCCCTCACTCATACGAGCACCCTATACAGGGCACGATCACGGCCTGCCCGGCATGACTGACCCGCGGACCCGCCACCACCGGCACCCGCCCGAGCGACGCCGCCCGGCCGATCACCCTTGCTTACGATGTGTTCCGTGGACCGCGAGGCTGAAGAGATGGGTGGCACGGGAAAGTGTTGCAAGAGGTCGTAGCGACCCGCTATGTCACGCCCCTGCGTGAAGGCGGCTCGCTCCCCGGGATCGTCGAGGCCGACGATCTCGGTACGTACGTCATGAAGTTCACCGGCGCCGGCCAGGGGCGCAAGACGCTCGTCGCCGAGGTGATCTGCGGGCAGCTCGGCCGGCGGCTCGGGCTGCGTGTGCCCGAGCTGGTGCAGATCCAGCTCGACCCCGTCATCGGGCTCGCCGAGCCGGACCAGGAAGTGCAGGAACTGCTCAAGGCCAGCGGCGGGCTCAACCTCGGGATGGACTTCCTGCCCGGCTCGCTCGGCTTCGACGCCCTCGCCTACGAGGTGGACCCGCGCGAGGCCGGCCGGGTCGTCTGGTTCGACGCGCTGATCAACAACGTCGACCGCTCCTGGCGCAACCCCAACATGCTCGTCTGGCACGGCGACCTCTGGCTCATCGACCACGGCGCCACCATGATCTGGCACCACAACTGGCCCGGCGCCCAGACCTCCGCCGCCAAGCCCTACAACGCCTCCGACCACGCGCTCGCCCCCTTCCGCCCCGACATCGCGTCGGCCGCCGCGGAACTCGCGCCCCGGATCACGCCCGAACTGCTCGCCGAGGTCACCGCCGACGTCCCCGACGAGTGGCTGGTGGACGAGCCGGGCTTCGACTCGACGGACCAGCTGCGCCGGGCCTACGCCGACGCGCTGCTCGCGCGGGCCGCCACCATCCACGAGCGGATCGTCATGGACGCGCCCACCCCCGACAAGCCCTCGCAGGCCCCCGGCTGGATCACCGAACGCCTGGCCCCGCGCCCCCGCCAGGACGACGGCAAGGGAGGCCAGGCATGAGCCGGCGCGATGTCTTCGAGTACGCGCTGCTGCGCGTCGTGCCCCGCGTCCAGCGCGGGGAGTGCTTCAACGCCGGCGTGGTCGTCTACTGCCGCGCCCGCGGCTTCGTCGCCGCCCGCACCGCACTGGACGAGGTGAAGCTCAAGGCGCTCGACCCCGGCGCCGACGTCACCGGGGTCCGCGCCGCGCTGCGCGCCGTCGAGGGCGTCTGCCTCGGCGGTACGGAGGCGGGCCAGGCCGCCGGGGACGACGCCGGGCGCCGCTTCCGCTGGCTCATCGCCCCCCGCTCCACCGTCGTACAGCCCGGACCGGTGCACAGCGGGCTGACCGCCGACCCCGAGGCCGAGGTGGAGCGGCTCCTCGATCTGCTGGTCCGCTGAGCCGGGTGTCCGGTCGCCGGGCCGGCGACCGGACACCGCGTGACGGCGGCCCGCCGGGGTGTGACATGCGCCGCTGCGCCCGTGTGCCGTTGACACCGGGTGCCAGGGCTTCTAGCGTCTCGAATGCTGAAGGTACTAAGCGGTTGCTCAGCCATCGGGCCGGTTCCCCCCGGAAGCGCCCGGCGTCCGCTGAGCCGCTATCCAAGGGCGAGGAGAGCCAAGCATGTCGACCAGCGAGCAGCGCGTAGCCATCGTGACCGGAGCGGCCCGCGGCATCGGCGCCGCCACCGCCGTACGGCTGGCGGCCGAGGGCCGTGCGGTCGCCGTCCTCGACCTGGACGAGGCGGCTTGCAAGGACACCGTCGAGAAGATCACCGCCGCCGGGGGCACGGCGCTCGCGGTCGGCTGCGACGTGTCGGACGGCGCCCAGGTGGAAGCCGCCGTCGCGCGGGTCGCCGCCGAACTCGGCGCCCCCACGATCCTCGTCAACAACGCGGGCGTGCTCCGCGACAACCTGCTCTTCAAGATGAGCGAGTCCGACTGGGACACCGTGATGAACGTGCACCTCAAGGGCGCGTTCCTGATGGCCAAGGCCGTCCAGAAGCACATGGTGGACGCCAAGTGGGGCCGCATCGTGTCGCTCTCCTCCTCCTCGGCGCTCGGCAACCGCGGCCAGGCCAACTACGCGGCGGTCAAGGCGGGCCTCCAGGGCTTCACGAAGACCCTCGCCAAGGAACTCGGCAAGTTCGGCATCACCGCCAACGCCGTCGCGCCCGGCTTCATCGTCACCGAGATGACCGCGCAGACCGCCGCGCGCGTCGGCATGGGCTTCGAGGAGTTCCAGGCCGCCGCCGCCACCCAGATTCCGGTCCAGCGCGTCGGTGTCCCGGACGACATCGCCAACGCCATCGCCTTCTTCACGGGTGACGCCGCCGGCTTCGTCTCCGGCCAGGTCATGTACGTCGCCGGCGGACCGCTCAACTGACCCGAAGGGCTGCGTACATCATGACTGTGCAGGACAGCGGCAAGGTCGCACTGGTCACCGGCGCGAGCCGGGGCATCGGCTACGGCATCGCGCAGGCGTTCGTCGAGCGCGGCGACCGGGTGTGCATCACCGGGCGCAACGAGGACGCCCTCCGGGAGGCCGTCGAGGCGCTCGGCGCGGACCGGGTGATCGGCGTGGCCGGCAAGGCGCACGACGAGGCCCACCAGGCGGTGGCCGTCGCACGCACCATGGAGGCGTTCGGCCGGGTGGACTTCCTGGTCAACAACGCCGGCACCAACCCCGTCTTCGGGCCGATCGCCGAACTCGACCTGAACGTCGCCCGCAAGGTCTTCGAGACGAACGTGGTTTCGGCGCTCGGCTTCGCCCAGCAGACCTGGAAGGCGTGGCAGAAGGAGAACGGCGGGGCGATCGTCAACATCGCCTCGATCGCCGGCGTCTCCGCCTCCCCCTTCATCGGCGCGTACGGGATGAGCAAGGCGGCCATGGTCAACCTGACCCTCCAGCTGGCGCACGAGTTCGCGCCGGTCGTCCGGGTCAACTCGATCGCGCCCGCCGTCGTCAAGACCCGGTTCGCGCAGGCGCTGTACGAGGGCCGCGAGGCGGAGGCGGCCGCCTCCTACCCGCTGGGCCGGCTGGGCGTTCCGGAGGACATCGGCGGCGCTGCCGCCTTCCTCACCTCCAGCCAGTCCGACTGGATCACGGGCCAGACCCTGGTGGTCGACGGGGGGATCTTCCTCAACGCCGGAGTGGGCTGACACACCCTGGGCCGATATGGCCACGAATGCCTCAAGCGCCCTGCCGGGCCTGCGGGTTGACCCGGCGGGGCGCTGCGGTATGGTCTGCCGACCCAAGGCTGATCGAGGAGCGTGCACGTGTTCTACCGGGCCCGACTGCAGGCCGCTGCGGCCCTTGCGTCCCTGTCCTTGCTGGCCGGTTGCGGGCTGCTGCCCGGCGACGCGTCGGACGTGGATCAGAAGCTCGTCGTCGGGACGACGAGCGAGCCCTCGACGCTGGACCCGGCGGCGGCGTGGGACGGCTCCTGGGAGCTGATGCGCAACGTGTTCCAGACCCTGGTCAGCTTTCCCACCGGCAGTACGAAGCCCCAGCCGGACGCGGCCGAGGAGTGCCGGTTCACCGATCACACCAGCACCGCCTACCGCTGCCGGCTCCGCAAGGGGCTGAAGTTCTCCAACGGCGACAAGCTCGACGCCGACGCCGTCAAGTACTCCATCGACCGGATCTCGCAGATCGGCGTCAAGGGCGGCCCCGTAGGCATGCTGGGCTCGCTCGACCGGGTGGAGACCAAGGGCGACGACGTCGTCATCTTCAACCTGAAGAAGCCCGACGCCACCTTCCCGTTCGTGCTGGCCACCCCGGCCATGTCCCTGGTCGCGCCGAGCGCGTACTCGAAGAACAAGCTCCGCGCCGACGGCAAGGTCACCGGCTCCGGCCCCTACCTGCTGGACGCCTACCAGCAGGGCAACCGCTCCGAACTGGTCAGGAACCCCGACTACAAGGGGTTCGCCGACCGCAAGAACGACGCCGTGACCATCCGGTACTTCAAGGAGTCCGGGGCCATGGTCGAGGCCCTCAAGAAGAACGAGATCGACGCCACCTACCGCGGCCTGTCCGCCGCGGACGTCGTCGACATCGAGGACAAGAGCGGCAAGGACGACCTCCAGATCGTCGAATCCGTCGGCGCCGACATCCGCTTCCTGGTCTTCAACCCGGACGACCCCGCCGCCGGGAAACCGGCCGTACGGCGGGCGATAGCCCAGCTCGTGGACCGGGACGCGCTCGTCGCCAAGGTCTACCGGGGCACCGCCGAACCGCTGTACTCGATGGTCCCCAAGGGCATCGCCGGACACACCACCGTCTTCTTCGACACCTTCGGCGACCCCAGCAAGGAGAAGGCCCGCCGCATCCTCGCCGAGGCGGACATCACCACCCCGGTCGCCATGACCTTCTGGTACACCACCGACCGCTACGGATCGTCCACGGCGCCCGAGTTCGACGAGCTGAAGCGCCAGCTGGAGGCCTCCGGACTGTTCCGCATCACGCTGAAGAGCCGGCCCTGGAAGACCTTCCAGGACGGCTTCAACCAGGGGGAGTTCCCGGTTTTCGGCCGCGGCTGGTTCCCGGACTTCCCGGACCCGGACAACTTCATCGCCCCGTTCATCGGCAAGAACAGCGTCACGGGCACCCCGTACCTCCAGGACGAGATCACCGGGCAGCTGCTGCCGCAGACCCGCAAGCAGAGCGACCGGGGCGCCGTCGGCCAGGAGTTCGAGCGGGCCCAGGAGATCCTGGCGGAGGACGTGCGGCTGCTGCCGCTGTGGCAGGGCAAGCTGTACGTGGCCGCCGGCGAGGACATCGGCGGCGGCGAGCGCGCCCTCGACCCGCAGACCGTCATGCAGATGTGGGAGCTGTACCGCAAGGCCAGCTGGTAGGAGCGGGCGGGCCGGTGGATTCCCGCTCGCGCACCGCGTTGTCAGTGGCGCCCGGTAGGTTCTGGGATCAAGAACGGATTGCTTACCGGAGGTTGTTCACGTGACCGACACCGACCTGCTGCCCGAGTCCTGGCGCGGCGTCCTCGGCGAAGAGCTGCAGAAGCCCTACTTCAAGGAGCTCACCGAGTTCGTCGAGGAGGAGCGGTCCGCCGGACCGGTCTACCCGCCGCGGGAGCAGGTGTTCGCGGCCCTGGAAGCGACCCCGTTCGACCAGGTGAAGGTCCTGGTCCTCGGCCAGGACCCGTACCACGGCGAGGGCCAGGGCCACGGCCTGTGCTTCTCCGTGCGGCCCGGTGTGAAGACCCCGCCCTCCCTGCGCAACATCTACAAGGAGATGAAGGAGGAGCTGGGCCTGCCCATCCCGGACAACGGCTACCTCATGCCGTGGGCCCAGCAGGGCGTCCTCCTGCTCAACGCGGTGCTGACCGTCCGTGCCGGCGAGGCCAACTCGCACAAGGGCAAGGGCTGGGAGAAGGTCACCGACGCCGTCATCCGGGCCGTGGCCGAGCGCCCCGACCCGGCGGTCTTCGTGCTGTGGGGCAATTACGCGCAGAAGAAGCTCCCCCTGATCGACACCGAGCGCCATGTCGTGGTGAAGGGGGCGCACCCCTCGCCGCTGTCCGCGAAGAAGTTCTTCGGCTCCCGTCCCTTCACCCAGATAAACGAGGCCGTCGCGAGCCAGGGCCACCAGCCCATCGACTGGCGCATCCCCGACCTCGGCTGAGCCCCGAGCCTCCCCGCGCCCGTCCGCCCCGGCGGCTAGCGTCGGAAGCCGGACCGGCCGCCGGACGCGGGCGGACGGGTGCGAGGGAGGCTGTGGTGACGGAGCGGCGGGAGACGGCGGAGGACCTCTTCACGACCAGGATCGGCCAGGCGGTCATGCTGCTGCACGGCGGCGACCGGGAGGAGGCCCGCAACCGCTTCGCCGCGCTCTGGTCCGATCTCGGCGACGGGGGCGACGGCCTGCACCGCTGCACCCTGGCGCACTACCTGGCCGATACGCAGGACGACCCGGCCGACGAACTGGCCTGGGACCTGCGGGCCCTCACCGCCGCGCGGGCGCTGCCGGACGGGCAGGCGGTACGGGCCTTCTATCCGTCGCTGCACCTCAGTCTCGCCGCCGACTATGTGAAGCTCCGCCGCCCGGCGGCCGCGCGGGACCACCTGGAGCGGGCGCGGGCGGCCTCGGCGGTGCTCGCCGACGACGGCACGGACGACGGTTACGGGGGAGGGGTCCGGGCGGAGATCGACCGGCTGGAACGGCGGCTGCGGGAGTGGTGAGCGCCCATGCGTATGGCGGCGCGCTCCGGGGGCCGGTGCCCGCGCCCCGTCACCGGCCGTAGGCGCGGTCGCAGATCCGGGACTGCGGGCTGCCCGCGGGCCAGTGCCCGTACCCCCGCCCCAGGGCGCACACCCCGCTGCCGCCGCCCGGCGCGGGCAGGGCCGGGGCGGGCGCCGCCGGAACGGTGAGGCGCGGTCGCGGGCGCACCGGGGCCGGACCCCCCTGCGGCAGGCGCGGCCCGGCGGGCCGCGCGGCCGGGGGCGCCGCCGGGAGGTGCGCGGCGGACGGCGCGGCCGCGGCGGAGGAGCGCTTCGCCTTCGGTACCGCCTCCAGCGTGTCGTGGACCGGTGGTCCGGCGGTCTGCGGCGCCAGCTGATGGGCGGGCCGGCCGGTCTCCGGGCGGGGCGGGGCGGCCGGCTGCGGCTGGACGGACACGCACCCCGACAGGGTCGCGAGCGCGAGACCGGCCAGGAGTGTCACGAGGGTTCGGGTTCGCTGCACGTGATCAACTCTGCGGCGCGCGGGCCCCGCCGGTGCGGCTCCGCGCCCCAATTGGCCCGCACGAGTGACGCCGGCCGGCGCCGTGCGGACAAGCCGGAGCCGTGCCGGGGCGGGTCAGTGCCCCAGCATGCCGCGCAGCAGCTCGTCGAAACCGGTGCGCAGCTCCGCCTCGCCCGGTACGGAGCGGTGGTAGGAGCCGGCCGCGCAGGAGAACATCAGCCCCTCGCACCAGGCGACCACGGACAGCGCGTGCCGCTCCGGCTCCGGGGAACCGGCCGCCGTCATCAGCGCCACAAGCGGAGCCCGGAAGCGCAGGCCCGTCGCGTCGAAGAACGCCCGCAGCTCGGGGCGCCGGGTGGCCTCCAGGGCCAGTTCGTACCGGCAGACGAGCAGTTCGCGGTGGTGCGTCAGATAGCGGTGCAGTGCGCGGGCGAGCGCCGCCACCACCTCGCCCCTGCCGTCGGCCACCAACTCGCCCCTGCCCTCGCCCGTGCCGTCGCCCGCCGGGAGCGTGCCCGGCACGAGGACCCGGGCCTCCCGTTCCGCCAGCCGCCGCACCGCCGCCTCCAGCAGGGACTGCCGGGTGCGGGCGTGGTTGGACGTGGAGCCCTGTGGCAGCCCGGCCCGTTCGTCGACCGCGCGATGGGTCAGCCCCCGCATGCCGCGCTCCGCGAGCAGCGCGAGCGCGGCGTCGGCGATCAGATCGGCCCGGTCGGCGCCGGTGGGACGTGCGGTCATGGGAGCAACCTACCCTCGCCACTACAGGTGTAGTATGTGTGGCCGGGTCACTACAGCTGTAGTTGCGGCGGAGGGAAAGCCATGGTCATGCCCCGTGCGGTCGTCATCGGCAGCGGAATCGGCGGCCTCACCGCCGCCGTGGCCCTGCACCGGTCGGGCTGGCGGGTCACCGTGCTGGAACGCGCGGACGCCCTGGAGCCGGTCGGCGCCGGCATCGGCCTCGCCCCCAACGCCCAGCGCGCGCTCGACGTCATCGGCCTCGGCGACGAGATCAGGTCCCTGGCCGCCTGGCAGGGCGAGGGCGGAATGCGCGCGCCGTCCGGCCGCTGGCTCTCGCGCACCGACGCCACCGCCGCCGCCCAGCGGTTCGGCGGCCCGCTCGTCCTCGTCCACCGGTCCGTCCTCATCGACCGCATCGCCGCCCGGCTCCCCGCGTCCGCCGTCCGCACCGGCTGCCCGGCCCGGCTGATCGACCCCGGCACGGCGGGCGGCGCCCCCGCCGTCGTCGGCACGCCGGACGGGACGGTCGAGGCCGAACTCGTCGTCGGCGCCGACGGCATCCACTCCGCCGTGCGGACCGCGATCCTCCCGGACGCCCCCGGCCCCTCCTACGCCGGCTTCACCGCCTGGCGCGCCGTCGTCCCGGCCCCGGACCGCCCGTTCGCGCCGCACGAGACCTGGGGGCGCGGCGCTCTGTGGGGCACCCAGCCGCTCAAGGACGGGCGCATCTACGCCTACGCGGCCGCCGTCTCGCCCGCCGGAGCACGGGCCGACGACGAGCAGGCGGAACTCCTGCGCCGCTTCGGCGACTGGCACGACCCGGTCCCGCAGATCATCGCCGCCACCGCGCCGCAGGAGATCCTGCGCAACGACGTGTACCGCATGGCCCGGCCCCTGCCCGCCTTCCACCGGGGCCGCACGGTTCTCGTCGGGGACTCCGCCCACGCCATGGCCCCCACCCTCGGCCAGGGCGGCAACCAGGCCATCGAGGACGCCGTCGTCCTCGCCCACCACATGGCCCCCGGCCGGGACGTGGGTGCGGGCCTCGCCGCGTACACCGCCGACCGGCTGCCGCGCACCACCGCCGTCGTCCGCAAGGCCGACCGCGTCGCCCGGCTCATGAGTCTCACCGGCGCCCCCGCCGTCGCCGCCCGCGACCTCCTCATGTCCACGGTCTCCCGCCTCGGCCCCGGCCTTCTCCTGCGCACCTTCGACGGGATCGCCGACTGGCGGCCGCCGGGCGGCACGTATGCTGCCGGAACGACGACGGAGGCGCCCGGCACGGCGCTGACCAGCGAGAGGAACACCCTGTGAAGGTCGGCTGCATCGGGCTCGGGGACATCGCACAGAAGGCGTACCTGCCGGTCCTCGGAACCCTGCCGGGCATCGAACCGCATCTGCAGACCCGCAATCCGGCCACTCTGGCCGCCGTCGCCGCCGCGCACCGCATCCCGGCGGACCATTGCCACCACGACCTGGACTCCCTCCTCGCCCAGGGACTCGACGCCGCGTTCGTGCACGCCGCGACCGCCGCCCACCCCGAGATCGTCGGCCGGCTGCTCGAAGCGGGCGTCCCCACGTACGTGGACAAGCCGCTCGCGTACACGCTGGAGGAGTCGACCCGGCTGGTGGAACTGGCCGAGGCGCGCGGCACCGGGCTCGCCGTCGGGTTCAACCGCCGGCTGGCGCCGGGCTACGCCCAGTGCGCGGAGCACCCGCGCGATCTGATCCTGATGCAGAAGAACCGGGTCGGGCTGCCGGAGAATCCCCGGATCATGGTGCTGGACGACTTCATCCACGTCGTGGACACGCTGCGCTTCCTGGTGCCCGGACCCGTCGAGCACACCGTGGTCAGCGGCCGGATCGTGGACGGCCTGCTGCACCACGTCGTGCTCCAGCTCTCCGGCGACGGCTTCACCGCCATCGGCGCGATGAACCGGCTCAGCGGCTCCACCGAGGAGCGTCTGGAGGTCTCCGGCCAGGACTCCAAGCGCGAGGTGCTCAACCTCGCGGAGGTCGTCGACCACAAGGGGCAGCCCAGCCTGCGCCGGCGCGGCGACTGGGTGCCGGTGGCCCGTCAGCGCGGCATCGAGCAGGCGGTGCTGGGGTTCCTGGACGCCGTGCGCGACGGCCGTTCGCCGAGCGCCCGCGACGCCCTGGAGACCCACGAACTCTGCGAACGCGTCCTGCGCGACCTGAACGCGGCGTAGGACCCGGGGCCCGGACGGGGACCTTGCGGTCCGGTCTAGGCCCCCTCGCAGGCCGCCGGACGGGTGCGCCGCCGGGTGCGCGCGGCCCGTACGCCCTCCGCCGTGCAGAAGAGGGCCAGGGCCCCCAGCGCCCCGTACACCGGCCAGTCGCCCAGGCGGACGTACAGCGTCGTGCCCCGCGCCAGCGGCACCCCGTACACGGCGGTGCCGCTGGTGTCCGTGCCGAGCGCGGGCCCGACCGCCTCGCCGCGCGGCCCGTACACCGCGCTGACCCCCGTCAGCGTGGCGTGCACCATGGGCCGGCCGCTCTCCGCCGCCCGCAGCGCGCCCAGCGAGGCGTGCTGCTCCGGGGCCCAGCTGTGCTGGAACGACGAGGTGGAGGACTGGGCGACCAGCAGCGCGGCCCCGTCCCGGACCAGCCGCCGGCTCATGTCGGGGAACGCGGACTCGAAGCAGACCAGCGGGCCGATGCGCAGCCCGTCCGCGCCGGGCACCCGCATCGTGACCGGAGCGGTGCCGCGCAGCCGGTCCTCGCCCGCCGCCCGGCCCATCGAGGTCGCCCAGCCGAGCGCCGAACGGGCCGGGACGTACTCACCGAACGGCACCAGCCGCATCTTGTCGTACCGGTCCCCGGTGAGTCCCTGCGGCCCCACCAGCACCGCCCGCTTGAAGATCCCGGTCCGGCCCGCCGCATCGGTCTGCCGGGCGTCCACGTTCACCAGGAGATCCGCGCCCACCGCCCGCGACAGCGCCGCCAGCCGGTCCGCCGTGCCCGCCCGCCGGGCCGGATCGACGCCGACACTGCTCTCGCCCCACACCACCAGGTCCACGTCCCGCCCCGCGAGCGACCGCGTCAGTTCCTCGCCGAGGGCGAACCTGCGCCGCACGCTGTCCGGACCCGCCACGATCCCCGGCTGCACGACCGCGACCCTCGCCGTCCCCGCCCGTTCGGGCTGCGGCGCCCACATCCAGGCGGCACCGACCAGCACCGCCGCCGCGAGCAGCGAGACAGCGGCCGCGACCCGGGCGGCGGAGTGCACCAGCAGCACGGTCAGCGCGGTGTTCACCGCCACCACCAGCAGGCTCACCAGCCACACCCCGCCCACCGAGGCCAGCCGGAGCGCCGGTGCCACCTGCCACTGGCTCGCCCCCAGCAGCCCCCACGGCCCGCCCAGCGCCTCCCAGGACCTGACCAGCTCGATCATCAGCCAGCCGCAGGGCACCAGGACCACGGCCGCCACCGCCCGCCACCCGGTCACCGGACCCCGCAGCAGCCGGCCCACCAGCACCCCCCACGGCGCCCACAGCAGACCGAGGAGCGCCGCGAGGACCACGATGAACACATGCAGGCTCGGCATCAGCCAGTGGTGCACCGCGATCATGTACCCGGTGCCGCCCAGCCACGCGTCGCGCGCCGCCGCCCGCCCCGAACCGGCGGACCGGACCAGCAGCAGAAGCGGCACCAGGCAGACGTAGGCGAACCACCACAGCGAGGGCGCCGGAAAGGCGAGCGCCGGCAGCGCCCCGGCCGACAGCGCGGCGGCGGCGCGCGCCGCCCTCCGGTCGAGCAGCCCCGCGCCCCGCTCGCGCCAACCGGCCCACGACCCCATGCCGCGCCTCCTCGTTCCGCCCGCCGACAAGCCCGCCCGCCGACCAGTCCGTCCGCCGACCAGTCCGTCCGCCGGCAGGCCCGTCCGCCGTCCGGTCCCGCTCCTGTGCCCAGTGTGGGGCAGCGGACACGGGCCGGCTGTCAGCAGGGGACGACGGCCACCGGACCCATCGCGTGCGTCAGCGTCGTGTGCGCGACCGGCGACAGCCCGAGCCCGAGCGACTCGCCGCCCCGCCGCCGCCCGACCACCGTCAGCGAGGCGGTGGCGGACGCGGTGACCAGGGTGCGGGTCGCGGAGCCGTTGACCGGCTCCTTCATGACCTCGACCTGCGGGTACGCGGCCCGCCGGCCGGCGGTCAGCTCCGCCAGCGAGCGTTCGGCCGCGTCCGCCGCCGCGTTCCGGTCGAACACGGGCCCGCCGGACAGCATCGAGGAGAACATCGTCCAGCCGTGCACGATCCGCAGCCGGGCGCCGGGATGCGCCGCCGCCGTCTCGAACGCGAAGTCCAGCACCCCTTCGCTGCTCTCGTCGGCGGCCACCCCCGCGACGATGTCCGGGAAGACCTCGTCCGGGCCGCCGCCGGGCTCCTCGCCGTCCCGGCCGCCGTGCACGATCACCACCGGGCACTTCGCCATCGACGCCGTCGCCAGGCTGTTGGACCCGAGCATCAGGGACCGGAACCCGCCGAGCCCCCGCGAACCGAGCACCACCAGCGAGGCGTCCCGGCTCAGCGAGACCAGCGCGGCGGCGGGGAAGTCGAGCGGGGCCAGCGTGGTGGGCCGCAGCCCCGGCGCGATCCGGTCCGCCCGGCGCACCGCGGAGGCCAGCAGTTCACCCGCCTCCCGCTCCTGCGCGGCCTGGTCGGCGCGCCGGTCGAGCTGTCGCACATGCACGATCAGCAGGGGCAGGGCGCGTGCGACGGCCTCGCGGGCCGCCCAGTCCAGGGCCTCCAGACTGTGCGTGGAGCCGTCGACCGCCGCGATCACGGGAAGCTCGGTGCCGCTCATGGGTTCCTCTCGCCGATTCGACCTGCTCCGTACGCTACGGCCCCGCGTACCGGGGTGCCGAGGCGGGGGCGGCCGTCCGGGCCGGGGCACGGTGTGCTCCGGTACGCCGTTGTGCCGGTGGGCGGGGCCTTCGGCGCCTATGCTCGCGGAATGGAGCAGAGCGAAGTCGTGAAGCGCGTGGTCGGCATCCTGACCGAGGCGGGCGAGATGCGCCGGCTGCTGGAGGAGAATCCCGACCGCGACGACGCCGACACCGATTCGACCGTGGTCACCGCCCTTCTCAACGAGACGATGCCGAGGATCTCGATCCCGGAGGACGCCACCGTCGAGGACGTGGTGGTGGTTGTCGGTCGCGAGGTCGGCGGTGCGGTGGAACAGCTCGTCGGGGCGTTCACCCTGGCGTTCGCCATGCTGGCCCAGGTGCACGACTCCGGGCAGACCGACGTGACGTCGGCGGACGTGCTCCAGGACCTCGCCCTGCGCGCCGAGCAGTTCGGCGCCGAGGGCCCCGGCGACACGGAGATCTGAACCCCGTCCCGTACCGGCATGCCCCCGTGTCCGCGTTCCCGCCGACGCCCGAGCCCGCCGTCCCGGCCGTGACCGGGGCGGCGGGCCGCAGGGGTCAGCCGCCCGACTCGCCCGCGTGCGGACTGAGCGTGTCGGTGCCCACCAACGCGAAGATCACCACGCCGAGGATGATCCGGTAGATCACGAACGGCATGAAGGACTTGGTGGTAATAAAACGCATAAACCATGCGATGACCGCGTAGCCGACGCCGAAGGCGATGAACGTCGCGAAGATCGTCGGTCCCCAGGCGACATGCCCCTCGCCCGCGTCCTTCAGCTCGAAGACGCCCGAGGCGAGCACCGCGGGGACCGCCAGCAGGAACGAGTAGCGTGCCGCCGCCTCGCGGGTGTAGCCCATCAGCAGACCGCCGCTGATCGTGGCGCCGGACCGCGAGACGCCCGGAACCAGGGCCATCGCCTGGCAGAAGCCGTAGATCAGGCCGTCCTTGACACCCAGTTCGCGCAGGGTCTTGCGTTCCTTGCCGGCCCGGTGCCTGCCGCCCTTCTCGTCGCGCGCGGCCAGCCGGTCCGCGACACCCAGGACGATGCCCATCCCGATCAGCGTGGTGGCGATCAGCCGCAGATCGCGGAACGGGCCCTCGATCTGGTCCTGGAAGGTCAGCCCGAGCACACCGATCGGAATCGAGCCCACGATGACCAGCCAGCCCATCTTGGCATCGTGGTCACCACGCATCGAACGGTCCGTCAGCGACCTGAACCACGCCGAGACGATCCGGGCGATGTCCTTGCGGAAGTAGATGAGGACCGCGGCCTCCGTGCCGATCTGGGTGATCGCGGTGAAGGCCGCGCCCGGGTCTTGCCAGTCGGCGAACGCGGCGGTCAGCCGCAGATGCGCGCTGGAGGAGATCGGCAGGAACTCGGTCAGTCCCTGGACGAGGCCGAGGACGAACGATTCGAACCAGCTCATGGGGCTTGGGCCATCCCGGAGTACTCATGCAGCGGCCGGCGGCGTCGGGCGCCCGGCGGCATGCGGATTGGGGTCGTACGCGGACAGGGCCGTGCCGGGCCCGGTTCCGTCAGTCGGTCGCGGGCAGCGTATCGCCCCCGGATGAACAGCCGGCGACAACCCCCGCGCGCCCCGGCCCGTCACCCGACAGCCGCTCAGCCGCCCAGCCGGTGGCGGCGCCGCCAGGCGACCACCATCGCACCGGCCCCCGTCAGCACGATGAACCCCATCGCCGCGAGGAACGCCGGCGAGGTCGGCGACGACGCCTCACTGCCCGCCACGACGTACGCGGCCGTGTTCGGGATCGACCCCAGGCCGGTCGCCACCAGGAACGCCGGATAGCTCATGCGGGAGACGGCCGCGCAGTAGTTGGCGGCGGCGAACGGCACACCGGGGAACAGCCGCAGCGCCAGCATCGAGCGGAAGCCGTGCCGGCTCAGCTGCCCGTCCGCCGCCCGCAGCCAGCGCCCCCGCACCAGCGTGCGCAACGCGTCCTGGCCCAGGACCCGGCCCAGCAGGAACGAGATCCCCGCGCCCAGCACCGTACCGCCGAGGGCCGCCGCGAGACCCGCCTGCGCGCCGAACAGCGCACCCGCCGCGAGGTTCAGCAGCGGACGCGGCACGAACGCCACCGTGCAGACCCCGTACGCGAGACCGAACAGCACCACCGCGGTGGCACCGCCGCTCAGCTCCCCGATCCGGCCGGACGTCACCAGCCGCTGCGGCTCCAGCAGCAGCATCGCCGTCGCCGCGGCCACCAGTACGGCGACCAGCAGCGAGAACCGGGACCACGGCGAGAGCAGCACCCGCGTGCAGCGCACGGCGAGGCCGGGGGAGGGCCGGGTGGCGGGGACGGCGTCGAGCATTCGGGGAGAGTAACCGACAAACGTGGGTGATCGCCGCAACGCGCCCCGCCCGATCCACCGGGACCCGCCGGGCGGCCCGCGCCCAATCCCCGTACCGCCCGCCGTAATTCGTTCGACGCGGCGGCCGGCCGTCCGCGATGATCGGGGCATGTTCCGGTACGCCTTGCCCGCAGCGCAGTCCGCAGTCGCGGACGCGCCGAAGGCTGCCGTGAACGCCCTCGAAGCAGCGGTCGCCGCTGCCGCGGCGCCCCTCGGCGGCGCCCGAAGCTGACCCTCCCCCGACTGTCTGTCCGGCGGACCCCGCGAGGGGAGGGTCGGCCGGACCACGGGGTCCCACCTCAGCTTCGCATCCCAAGGAATCCACCATGCCCAAGACGGCATACGTGCGGACCAAGCCCCACCTCAACATCGGCACCATGGGCCACGTCGACCACGGCAAGACGACCCTGACCGCCGCCATCACCAAGGTGCTCAGCGACCGCGGCACCGGCTCCTTCGTGCCCTTCGACCGCATCGACCGGGCCCCCGAGGAGGCCCGGCGCGGCATCACCATCAACATCTCGCACGTCGAGTACGAGACCGACACCCGGCACTACGCCCACATCGACATGCCCGGCCACGCCGACTACATCAAGAACATGGTCACCGGGGCCGCCCAGCTCGACGGCGCGATCCTCGTCGTCTCCGCGCTCGACGGGATCATGCCGCAGACCGCCGAGCACGTGCTGCTCGCCCGTCAGGTGGGCGTCGACCACATCGTCGTCGCGCTCAACAAGGCGGACGCCGGCGACCCCGAACTCACCGACCTCGTCGAGCTGGAGGTGCGCGAACTGCTCACCGCGCACGGCTACGGAGGCGACGCGGCGCCCGTCGTACGCGTCTCCGGCCTGCGGGCGCTGGAGGGCGACCCGCGCTGGACAGGGGCCGTGGAGGCGCTGCTCGACGCCGTGGACACCTATGTGCCGACGCCGGTCCGCTACACCGACGCGCCGTTCCTGCTACCGGTGGAGAACGTCCTGACCATCACCGGCCGGGGCACCGTCGTCACCGGCGCCGTGGAGCGCGGCACCGTCCGGGTCGGCGACCGGGTCGCCGTGCTCGGCGCCGACACCGAGACCGTCGTGACCGGCCTGGAGACCTTCGGCAAGCCGATGGAGTCCGCCGAGGCCGGCGACAACGTCGCGCTGCTGCTTCGCGGCATCGAGCGCGACCGGGTGCGCCGCGGCCATGTCGTCGCGGCGCCGGGCAGCGTCACCCCGAGCCGGCGCTTCACCGCGCGGGTGTACGTCCTGTCGGGGCGCGAGGGCGGCCGCACCACCCCGGTCGCCACCGGATACCGGCCGCAGTTCTACATCCGCACCGCCGACGTGGTCGGCGACGTGGACCTCGGCGAGGCGGGCATCGCCCGACCCGGTGAGACGGTCACCCTGACCGTCGAACTGGGCCGGGACATCCCGCTGGAGCCCGGCCTCGGCTTCGCGATCCGCGAGGGCGGCCGCACGGTCGGCGCGGGCACCGTCTCGGAGCTGCTCTGAGCAGCCGCCGCGGACCACGGCCCGCCTCCCCCGGACATCCCGGAGGAGGCGGGCCCCGCACAATGGGGGAGTGAACGAGCCCATCCCCGTCATCCGCGCCGTCGACCACGGCACCGCCCGGCTGCTCCCCGACGTGGACCGCGAACGGGCCTGGCTGCTCACGGTCGACGGCGCACCCCAGTCGTACGTCGATCTGGACGCGCCGGAGCATCTGGAGTTCGAGTACGCCCGGCGGCTCGGCCATGTCGTGGACTGCGCGGCGGTACCGGGCGAACCGCTGGACGTCCTGCACCTGGGCGGCGGCGGGCTCACCCTGCCCCGCTACGTCGCGGCCACCCGCCCCGGCTCCCGGCAGGACGTGGCGGACGCCGACCGGGCCCTGCTCGAACTGGTCGCCGCACACCTGCCGCTGCCCGCCGACAGCGGGGTCACCGTGCACGCGGCGGACGCCCGCGCCCGGCTGGAGGAGACCGCCCCAGGCTCCCTCGACCTGCTCGTCGCGGACGTCTTCGGCGGCTCACGGGTGCCCGCCCACCTCACCTCCGTGCCCTACGCCCGCGCGGCGTCCCGCGCGCTGCGCCCGGACGGCGTCTACGCCGCCAACCTGGCGGACGGACCGCCCTTCGGCTTCCTGCGCTCGCAGCTGGCGACCTTCGCGGCCGTCTTCGACGAGCTGGCGCTGATCGCGGAGCCGGGTGTGCTGCGCGGCCGGCGCTTCGGCAACGTCGTCCTCGTCGCCTCCCGAGCCCCGCTGGACACGGCGGCCCTCGCCCGGCGGTGCGCGGCCGACGCCTTCGCGGCGCGGGTCGAGCACGGCGCGGCGCTGGCCGCGTTCATGAAGGGGGCCCGGCCGGTGGGCGACGAGGACGCGGTGGCCTCACCCGAGCCGCCCGAGGGCGCCTTCCGGATCGGCTGACGCGGGCGGCGCGGGCGGGGCGGCGGCCACCTCGACGGACGCGGTCCGGCGGGTCAGATTGCGTACGTCCGGCACGAACAGCACCGCCGCGGTGACGAGCACGATCAGCGCGGAGCAGCCCCACAGCGCCGTGCCGCGCCCGACCAGGGACTCGACGGGGCCGGCCAGGGCGGTGGCGACCGGCACCATGGCGACCGAGCCGAACCAGTCGTAGGCCGAGACGCGCGACAGCTTCTCCTCGGGGATCTCCTGGTGCATGGCCGTCATCCAGGAGACGCCGAACACCTCGATCGCCGTACCGCTGACGAACATCACCACGCACAGCCAGGTCGCCGAGAGCGGCACGGCCAGCCCGGCCGACGGCAGGGCCAGCGGGAAGACGCAGAGCGTGCCGGCCAGCAGCAGCCGGCGCGGCTTCCACCGCATCATCAGCAGCGCCCCGGCCAGGTTGCCCAGGCCGAACGCGGCGAGCGCGAAGCCCCAGGGCCGGGCGCCGCCCAGCGAGTCGCGGGCGACCAGCGGCCCGTAGACGGCCTCGGCGGCGCCGACCGCGGCCACGACGACGGAGAACTGCGCGACGATGGCCCACAGCCAGGGGCGGCCGGTGAACTCCTTCCAGCCGTCCCGCAGGTCCGCGAGCAGCCCGCCGCCGGGGGCCCGCTCCGGGACGTGGCTGACGTCGAGGAAGGCGCGCAGGGCACCGGCGACGGCGAAGGCGGCGGCGTCCACGGCGAGCACCCAGCCGGGGTCCATGGCCGCGATCATCGCGCCGCCCAGGGCCGCGCCGCCGATCGCGGCGCCCTGGGTGGACATCCGGAAGAGGGCGAAGGCGCGACTCGCCTGCTCGCCGCTGACGCTGGACATCAGCATGCCCTCGGCGGCGGGGCTGAAGAAGGCCTGACCGGTGCCGCACAGCGCGGTGAGCACCATCATCTGCCACAGCCGCGGGTCGCCCGCCAGGACCAGCAGGGCGAACAGGCCCTGCGAGACGCAGTTGAGGGCGTTGGCCGCGACCATCACCCGGTGCCGGGGTATCCGGTCCGCTATCGCCCCGCCGATCAGCAGGAAGAGGACCAGCGGCACGGTCCGGGCGGCGGCGACGAGACCGACGTCACCGCCGCTGCCGCCCGCCTGGAGAACCGCGAACGCCGCCGCGATCAGCGCGCCGTGGGTACCCAGGCCGGTGATGATCGAGGCGGCGGTCAGCAGCCGGTAGTTGCGGCTCGCCGGAACGGGCCGGGTGGAGCGGGGAGCGGGGGCGGCTGCGTCGGTCACCCAGGGACTATCGCGTTCCCGCCCCCGCCACGCAACCGAGTTGCCGGACCGGGCTCAGGACTCGGCCCCGGTCTCGGTGGCCGGCACGATGCGCACCGTGCTCAGGATCTTCTCGATGGTCGCGTTGGGCAGCTCGTCGTCGACGCCCGCCGCGGCGTACAGCACCCAGGAGGAGAACTCGCCCTTGCTGTTCTTGAACGTGAAGGCGTAGGTCTTGCCGTCGGTGGTGCACTTGGAGCGCTTCTTGACGTTGGGCGCGGTGGCGGTGACCAGGCTGCCGGTCAGACCCGACTTGGTGGTGTACTGCTTGGGCTTGCTGATCTTGATGCTCTTCTTGGGCATGTGCTGCGCGAACGCGGCCCAGGCCCAGGTGCCGGCCTCGTTCCGGGCGTTCACGTCGGCGTCCGTCGCGCCCTGGGCGCCTCGGGTGCCGGCCCCGGCCAGGCTGTACTTGTCCTTGGTGCCGTCCTTGTCGGCGTCGTCCGTGCACCACTCCTGCTTGAGGTCCGCCGGGCCGGTGAAGCCGATGAGCGGCGAGCCGTCGTCCTTCTTCTCGTCCTCGAAGTAGGACAGCGTGCCCGGCGAGGACACCTCCCAGTCGCCCGGTACGTCGAACTGCGTGCCCCACTTGGGGTTGGTCACGACCTTCCAGCCCGGAATCTGCGGCTTGGCGTCCTCGCCGCCCCGCGGGTTCTCCTCCGGCGAGGCGGAGGCGGCGGGCTCGGACGGCTTGGCGGACGCGGACGTCTTGCCGCCGCCCGCGACGTTCTTGCCGTCCTTGTCGTCGTCCTTGTTCAGCACGAGGAAGCCGGTGACCCCGGCGGCCACCACGACCGCGGTCGCCGCGACGATGGCGATGATCGTGGTCTTCTTCTTGTCGTTGCCCGGCTGCGCGGGGCCGGGCGGGCCGGGCACCGCGTACTGCGGAACCGTCGGCTGCTGGTACGGGTTGGGCTGTCCGTAGCCCCCCGGCCCCCCCGGCGCGCCCTGCTGCGGGTAGCCGTAACCGGGCTGCTGCCCCGGCTGGCCCTGCTGCTGATATCCCGGCTGCTGATAGGGATTCGGCTGCTGGTACCCCGGCTGCTGGTACGGGTTCTGGTTCTGGTCCTGCGGGTTCTGCTCGCCCCCGGGCGGCTGCTGTCCTGGCCACATGGCCAGTAACGATAGAGGGGCCCCGCGCGGCGTGCCACGTCCGCCCCTGTGTGCGAACGGTGAAGGACGCGGGGGCCGGTGCCGGGGACCGGCCGCGAAGGCATGGCCAAAGCATCCTACTCGCAAGTAACATCAGCTCCATGAGCGCTGAACAGATGACCGCCGGCGAGATGCTCGCCGCGACCGTGCCGATGGTCCGCACCCTCAACCTGGAATTCCTGGAGACCACCGCCGAGCGCGCGGTGATCCGCATGCCGGACCAGCCCGACTACCACAACCACGTCGGCGGACCCCACGCCGGAGCCATGTTCACGCTGGCCGAGTCCGCGAGCGGCGCCATCGTCATCGCCGCGTTCGGCGACCAGCTCTCCCGCGCCGTGCCGCTCGCGGTGCGCGCCGAGATCGGCTACAAGAAGCTGGCCATGGGCGAGGTCACCGCGACCGCCACCCTCGGCCGCCCCGCCGCCGAGGTCGTCGCCGAACTCGACGCGGGCGAGCGCCCCGAGTTCCCCGTCACGGTGGAGATCCGGCGCGCGGACGGCGCGGTGACCGGCGAGATGACGGTGATCTGGACGCTGCGCCCCCACTCCTGACCCGTACGCCGCGGGGATCTGTCGGACACCCCGAGGGCCGCCCCGCACCGCACCGGTGCCGGGCGGCCCTTCGCGCTGTCGGCCCCGGCGGCGCGAAGGGTAGGCTGCCCGCCGTGCGCCGGGCCCGTGTGGGCCACCCGGCGGACGAACCGGGATCACTACGGAGGAAACGGCGTTGCACATCCAGGAGTGGCTGGAGACCGTCCCCGCGATCAGCGTCTACCTCCTGGTGGGCATCGTCATCGGACTGGAGAGCCTCGGCATCCCGTTGCCCGGTGAGATCGTCCTGGTCAGCGCGGCGCTCCTGGCCGCCGGCCACGACGGCGTCAACCCCTGGATTCTGGGCGCCTGCGCCACCGCGGGCGCCGTGATCGGCGACTCGATCGGCTACGCCATCGGCCGCAAGGGCGGCCGCCCGCTGCTGGCCTGGCTCGGCGGGAAGTTCCCCCGCCACTTCGGCGACAGCCAGATCGCCCTGGCCGAGCGCTCCTTCCAGAAGTGGGGCATGTGGGCCGTGTTCTTCGGCCGCTTCGTCGCCCTGCTGCGCATCTTCGCCGGACCGCTGGCCGGTGTGCTGCACATGCCGTACTGGAAGTTCCTCGTCGCCAATGTGCTCGGCGGGATCACCTGGGCGGGCGGCACCACGGCCGTCATCTACTCCGTGGGCGTCGTCGCAGAGGCCTGGCTCAAGCGGTTCTCCTACCTGGGCCTGGGCATCGCCGTCCTGATCGGCCTCTCCTCGATGCTGATCCTCAAGAACCGCGCCAAGAAGGCCGCCGCCCACTGTGCGACCACCGCCGAACCGGCCCCGGCCGCCGACTGAACCGGCCGCCGTTCGACCCGGCCGCCCGCCTCAGCCTTCGCACGCCTCGCGGTGCGCCCTGGCCAGCTCCACGTAACCCACCGCGTTGAAGCGCACGCCCGCCAGCTCCTCCTCGGTGAGCGGCCGCTTCACCTTCGCCGGGACGCCCGCCACCAGCGAACCGGGCGGCACCCGCATCCCCTGCGGCACGAGGGCCTGCGCCGCGATCAGCGAACCCGCGCCGATGTGCGCGCCGTTGAGGACGGTCGCCCCCATGCCGATCAGGACGTCGTCCTCGACGGTGCAGCCGTGCAGGACCGCGTTGTGCCCCACCGACACCCGCTCGCCGACCGTCACCGCGAAGCCGGGATCGACGTGCACGCTGCAGTTGTCCTGGATGTTGGAGTCCGCGCCGATCACGATCGGACCGCAGTCCGCCCGCAGCACCGCCTGGTACCAGAGGCTGGAGCCCGCGGCCATCGTGATGTCGCCGATCGCCACCGAGGTCGGCGCCGTGAACGCGTCCGCGTCGATGCGCGGCTCCTTGCCGCCCAGGGCCATGACCAACGCCTGCTCCGCCATCGCGCGCTCCTCCGTGTCCCGGTGCCGTGGCTCGGGCACACCGTATGCGACGCCCGGCCGGACCACCGGGCCGTTGGGGTGAAGATCACAGGCCGTAGCGCGCGCCCGCCCCGGAGCCGCGGACTACCGTGAGCCCGTGCCCACCCACCGGAACACCCTCGCCACCCTGACCGCCTGGCGGCGGCGCGCCCTGTCCGGGGCCGTCCACCGCTGCTGGCGCTGGGCGCGGGACGCGGGCGCGGTCACCGCCGAACACCCCGGCGGGCTGCGGTTCGGCCGGATCGGCGCCGGCACCCGGCTGGCCTTCCCGCAGGGCACCGTGTTCGGCGAGCCGTGGATCGAACTGGGCGACCACTGCGTCATCGGCGAACAGGTCACGCTGACCGCGGGGCTCATGCCCGACCTGGACCTCGGCCCCGAGCCGATCCTCACCCTGGGCAACGGCGTCGTGCTCGGGCGCGGCAGCCACGTCGTCGCCGACACGACGGTGACCATAGGCGCGGACACGTACTGCGGGCCGTACGTCTACATCACCTCGACCAACCACAGCTACGACGACCCGCACCAGCCGGTCGGCAAGCAGTGGCCCCGGATGGAGCCCGTCTCCATCGGCCCCGGCTGCTGGATCGGGACCGGCGCGGTGATCCTGCCCGGCGCCCGGATCGGGCGCAACGTGGTCGTCGCCGCCGGCGCCGTCGTCCGCGGCGAGGTGCCCGACCGCGCGGTCGTGGCGGGCGCGCCCGCCCGCGTCGTACGCAGCTGGCATCCGGACAAGGGCTGGCAACCGCCCCTGCGGACACCGGCCCCGGTACCGATCCCCGAGGGCGTGACCCCGGAACAGCTGCTGGCGGTGGCGGAGCTCGAAGAGAGCTGAACCGCCGCGTTCCCCGTACCGGCTCGGGCGGGTGGGCACGGCCCACCGTGGTGCAGAATGATCGACCACGCCAGAGAAGATATTGGACGGAACGTGACCGATCTCGATCAGCTGACCCAGTCCCTCGCGCGCAACCTCAAGCGCTGGCGCGGTGAGCGCGGCTTCACCCTGGACACGCTGGCCGCCCGCGCCGGAGTCAGCCGGGGCATGATCATCCAGATCGAGCAGGCCCGCACCAACCCGAGCGTCGGCACCACGGTCAAGCTCGCCGACGCGCTCGGCGTCAGCATCACCACCCTGCTCGACCACGAACAGGGCTCCCACGTCCGCCTGGTCCCCGCCGACCAGGCCGTGCGCCTCTGGTCCACCGAGGCCGGCAGCAGCACCACCCTGCTGGTCGGCACGGAGGCGCGCGGCCCCCTCGAACTCTGGTCCTGGCGGCTGATGCCCGGAGAGGGCAGCCGCTCCGACCCGCACCCCGAGGGCACCGTCGAACTCCTCCACGTCACCACCGGCACCCTCACCCTGGTCGTCGACGACACCCCGTACGCCGTGCCCGCCGGCACCTCCGCCACCTTCGCGGCACACCACCCGCACGCCTACCGCAACGACGGCGAGGACATCGTCGAACTCGCCATGGCCGTCAGCATCCCGCCCGTCGGATGAGACGCCCGCCGCGCCGCGGGGCTCCGCTGTTAGCGTGACGCGCATGCGCGCACCCCTCGGCTCCTTCGACAACGCCCTCCCCGCCACCGACCGCCGGGACCTGCTCACCGCCCCCGTGGCCGCCGCGGTCGGCGCGGGCTGGGGAGGCATCGCCCCCGATCAGGTGCTGCACGTGGACACCGACCCGGAGATCGCCGACACCGCGGCCTTCGTCGCCCACCACGGCGCCGAACTGCTCGACCACTCGGCGAACTGCGTCGTCCTCTCCGGCCGGCGCGGCGCCGACGTCACCCTCGCCGCCTGCCTCGTCCTGTCGCACTCCCGCGTCGACGTCAACGGCGTCGCCCGCAAGCACCTCGGCCTGCGCAAGGCGCGCTTCGCCTCGATGGACACGGCGGTCGGCGAGACCGGCATGGAATACGGTGGCATCACCCCCGTCGGACTCCCGGCCGGCTGGCCACTGCTCATCGACTCCGCCGTCGTGGACGAGGAATGGGTCCTGATCGGCAGCGGCTCCCGCCGGGGCAAGCTCATCGTGACCGGCAAGGCGCTCGCCGCCCTGCCCGGCGCCGAGGTCGTCGAGGGCCTGGGCGTCCGCGCCCCGGACGCCTCCTAGCCGAGCCGGGGGATCTCGATGGCCGGGCAGCGGTCCATGATCATGTCCAGGCCCGCCGCCCGCGTCCGCTCGTACGCCTGCTCGTCCACCACGCCGAGCTGGAACCAGACGGCGCGGGCGCCGGCCGCGACCGCCTCGTCGGCCACCGCACCCGCCAGGTCGCTGTTGACGAAGACGTCCACCACGTCCACCGGGAACGGGATCTTTGCCAGCGAGGCGTACCCCTGCTCGCCGTGCACCGCCTCGGCCTTCGGATGCACCGGCACCACCCGCTTGCCGAAGCGCCGGAGGACCTCGGCCACCCCGTAGGCCGCGCGCGCCCGGTTGTTCGACAGCCCCACCACGGCCCAGGTGTCGCCGGTGTCTTCCAGAATCCTGCGGATCGTCTCCGCTTCTGCGTCCATGCACCGCACAACCGGCCGCCTGTCCCGGCCATTCCCGCAGTACGCATAGGGTGGCGGCATGCAGGAGGAGTACCGGACCGTCGCCCGCGCGGGCGTGCACGAGAGCGAGATCAACCGGTCCCGCTTCATCTGCGCGCTCGCCCCCGCGGCCACCGAGGAGGAGGCGCAGGAGTTCGTCGCCCGCGTCCGCAGGGAGCATCCGACCGCCACGCACAACTGCTACGCGTACGTGATCGGCGCCGACGCCTCCGTGCAGAAGGCGAGCGACGACGGCGAGCCCGGCGGCACCGCCGGAGTCCCCATGCTCCAGATGCTGACCCGCCGCGAGGTCTGCTACGCCGTCGCCGTCGTCACCCGCTACTACGGCGGCGTGAAGCTCGGCGCCGGCGGTCTGATCCGGGCGTACGGGGGAGTGGTCGGCGAAGCCCTCGACGCCATCGGCACCCGCACCCGCCGCCGCTTCCGGCTCGCCACCGTCACGGTCGGCCACCAGCGGGCGGGCAGGCTGGAGAACGAGCTGCGGGCCACCGGACGGACCGTCCGCGAGGTCCGGTACGCGGCCGAGGTGACGATCGAGATCGGGCTGCCGGACGCCGAGGTGGAGGACTTCCGCCGCTGGCTGGCCGACGCCACGGCAGGCGAGGCCCGGGTGGAACTGGGCGGCGAGGCGTACGACGACGCCTGACGCGGACCGTGCGCCCCCGGCGTGATGGGACACTGGGGGCGTGAGGGCACAGGGGCGGAGGAAGCGAACGATGCGGACCGGAGCCGGGTCTTGAGGATTCTGCACACATCGGACTGGCACCTGGGCCGGTCGTTCCACCGGGTCTCCCTGCTCGACGCCCAGGCCGCCTACCTCGACCACCTGGTGGACACGGTCCGCGAGCACGAGGTCGACGCCGTCGTCGTGGCCGGCGACGTCTACGACCGCGCGGTCCCCCCGCTCAGCGCGGTACGGCTCTTCGACGACGCCCTGCACCGCCTGGCCGGCGCCGGGGTGCCCACGGTGATGATCTCCGGCAACCACGACTCGGCCCGCCGGCTCGGCGTCGGCGCCGGACTCATCGGCCGGGCCGGCATCCATCTGCGCACCGACCCCGCGCACTGCGGCACGCCCGTCGTGCTCCCCGACGCCCACGGCGACGTGGCGTTCTACGGGCTCCCGTACCTGGAACCCGCCCTGGTCAAGGACGTCCTCAAGGCCGGACGGGCCGGCCACGAGGCCGTGCTCACCGCCGCCATGGACCGCGTCCGCGCCGACCTCGCCGGGCGCCCCGCCACCACCCGCTCCGTCGTCCTCGCCCACGCCTTCGTCGCCGGCGGCGAGGCCAGCGACAGCGAACGCGACATCACCGTGGGCGGCGTCGCCGCCGTGCCCGCGGGCGTCTTCGACGGCGTCGACTATGTGGCCCTCGGCCACCTCCACGGCTGCCAGTCCGTCACCGACCGGGTCCGCTACTCCGGCTCCCCGCTCGCCTACTCCTTCTCCGAGGCCACCCACCGCAAGACGATGTGGCTCATCGACCTGGACGCCTCCGGCACCGTCACCGGCGCACGCGTCGACTGCCCGGTGCCCCGCCGCCTCGCCCGCATCCGGGGCCGGCTCGACGCCCTCCTGGACGACCCGGCCCTCGACCGCCACGAGGACGCCTGGGTGGAGGCCACCCTCACCGACCCGGTCCGCCCCGCCGAGCCCATGGCCCGCCTCGCCGAACGCTTCCCGCACACCCTCGCCCTCGTCTTCGAACCCGACCGGGCCCCCGACGACCCCGAGACCTCGTACGCCCGCCGGCTGCGCGGACGCGACGACCAGAGCATCGCGGAGGACTTCGTGGCCCACGTCCGGGGCGGCTGCGGAACCGACGAGCGGGAACGGGCGGTGCTGCGCGGCGCCTTCGACCACGTACGCGTGGAGGACGGCGTCCGCGAGGTGAACCGGTGAGGCTCCACACCCTGCGCATCACCGCGTTCGGCCCCTTCGGCACCACGCAGGAGATCGACTTCGACGCGCTCTGCGCCGCCGGTCTCTTCCTGCTCCACGGGCCGACCGGCGCCGGCAAGACCTCCGTCCTGGACGCCGTCTGCTACGCCCTGTACGGAGCCGTCCCCGGCGCCCGGCAGAGCCCCGGCACCTCCCTGCGCAGCGACCACGCCCCGGCGGACCTGCCCACCGAGGTCCGGCTCGACCTCACCGTCGGCGGGCGCCGCCTGGAGATCACCCGCAGCCCCGCCCGCACCCGCCCCAAGAAGCGCGGCAGCGGCCACACCACGGAAAAGGCGCAGAGCCGGCTCCGCGAACACCACCCCGAGCACGGCTGGCGCGCGCTCAGCAAATCGCACCAGGAGATCGGCGAGGAGATCACCCAGCTCCTCGGCATGAGCCGCGAGCAGTTCTGCCAGGTGGTCCTGCTGCCCCAGGGCGACTTCGCCCGCTTCCTGCGCGCCGACGCCGAGGCCCGTGGCCGGCTCCTCGGCCGGCTCTTCGACACCCGGCGCTTCGCCGCCGTCGAGGAACACCTCGCCGAACTGCGCCGGACGGCCGAGGCACAGGTCAAGGCCGGCGACGACCAGATCCTCGCGCTCGCCCAGCGCATCGCCCAGGCGGCCGGCCCCGCCGCCCGTGAGTGCCCGCTGCCCGAGGTCCGGCCCGGCGACCCCGGCCTCGCCGACGCCGTCCTGACCTGGGCCGCCACCGCCCGCAGCGCCGCCCGCGAACGGCTCGACATCGCCGCGTCGGTCCTCGCCACCGCCGAGGGGCGGCACGCCGGGGCCCGCCGCGCCCTGGACGCCGAACGGGAACTCGCCGCGCTCCAGCAGCGGTACGCCGAGACCCGGCGGCGCGCCGACGCACTGGAGGCCGGCCGCGCCGCGCACGAGGAGGCCCGCGAACGCCTCGCGCGCGCCCGCAAGGCCGACCTCGTCGCCCCCGCCCTCGAACTGCGCGAAGCGGCGGAGCGGGCGTACCGGCGGGCGCGCGAGGACCGCGACCACGCCCGGACCCGGCTGCCCGGGAACCTGGCCGACGCGGGCGCCGAGCAGCTGGCGGCCCTGGAACGGCGGCTCCGCGAGGAGCTCGGCGGGCTCGAATCCGCCCGGCGCGCCGAGCGGCGCGCCGCCGAGATCCACGACGAACGCGCCGCCCTGGAACGGCAGGCCCGCGCCGACGACGACCTCGCCCGCGACACGGAGGACTGGCTCGTCGGCTGGGAGGCCACCCGCCGGGACCTCGGGGCCCGCCTGGACGCGGCCCTGGAGGCGGCGACCCGGACCGAACTGCTGGCCCGCCGCCTCGACCCGGCCCGCCGCCGCCTGGACGCGGCCCGCCGCCGCGACGAGCTGGCCGCCGAGGTGACCGCCGCCGAGCAGGCCCTGACCGTCGCCCGCGAACACGCGGTGGGCGCCCAGGAACACCGGCTCGACCTGCGCGAGCGCCGACTGCGCGGCATCGCCGCCGAACTCGCCGCCCAGCTCACCGAAGGCGCGCCCTGCGCGGTCTGCGGCGCGACGGACCATCCCGCCCCGGCCCGCCCCGGCGACGGCCAGGTGGACCGCGTGGCCGAGGAGGCCGCCGAACGCGCCCACCGCGAGGCGGAGAAGGCCCGCGCCGCGGCGCAGCAGGCCCTGGCGCTGGTACGCGAACGCCACGCGACCGCCTGCGCGGAGGCGGCCGGGGAGCCGGACACCGACACGGCGGCCGGCGGACCCGACACGGCCGGCGGACCCGCGCCCACCGTCGCCGCTCTCGCCGCGCTCGTGGACGGCCTCGCCGCCGAGCACGCGCACGCCTACCGGACCGCCGCCGGGGCGCACGCCGCCCGCGAGGCACTGGCCGGGGCCGAGGCGGAACAGCGACGGCGGCTGGAGCAGCGGCAGGGCGTGGAACAGCGGGCCGCCGCGCGGACCTCGCGGCGCGAGTCGCTGGACCGTGAGCAGAGCGGCGTGGACGAGGTGCTGGAGCGGGCGCGCGGCGGACACGCGAGCGTCGCCGAGCACGCCGCCCTCCTCCAGCGCCGGGTCGCCCTGCTGGTGGACGCGGCCGGTGCGGTGCGCGAGGAGGAGCACGCCGCCGCCCGGCTCAAGGAGGCCGACGCCCGGCTCGCGGACGCCGCGTTCCGGGCCGGGTTCGACACCCCGGAGGCCGCCGCCGCGACGCTGCTCGACGACGCCGCGCAGCGTACGCTCCAGCACCGCGTCGACGGCTGGCAGGCCGAGGCGGCGGCCGTCGCCGACCGGCTCGCGGACACCGCAGACCGGGACGCGGCCGCCCGTCCGCCCGCCGCCCCGGACGCGGCGCGCGAGGCGTGCGACCGGGCCGAGCGGGGGCTGCGCGAGGCCGCCGCCGGGCTCGACGCCGCGCGGGAACGCTGCGCCGAACTCGGCAGGCTCTCGCAGCGCGTGGCGCACGGGGTCCGCGCGCTGGGGCCGGTCCGCGAGGAGTACGAACGCGTCGCCCGGCTCGCCGCGCTGACCGCCGGGACCTCGGCGGACAACGCGCGCAAGATGCGCCTGGAGTCGTATGTGCTGGCCGCCCGCCTTGAGCAGGTCGCCGCGGCGGCCACCGCCCGGCTGCGGCGCATGTCCTCGGGCCGCTACCAGCTCGTGCACTCCGACGCCCGCACCGGCGGCCGCCGGGCCGGGCTCGGCCTGCACGTCATCGACGCCTGGACGGGCCGCGAGCGCGACACGGCCACGCTCTCCGGCGGCGAGACGTTCTTCGCCTCGCTCGCCCTGGCGCTGGGCCTCGCCGACGTCGTCACCGACGAGGCCGGCGGCGTACGGCTGGACACCCTGTTCATCGACGAGGGTTTCGGCAGCCTCGACGACCAGACGCTGGACGAGGTGCTGGACGTCCTCGACTCGCTGCGCGAACGGGACCGCAGCGTCGGCATCGTCAGCCATGTCGCCGACCTGCGCCGCCGTATCCCCGCCCAGCTCGAAGTGGTGAAGGAGCGGCACGGGTCGGCCGTGCGGCTGCGCGCGGAGGGGCTCAGCGACTGATCGGGCGGCCGGGCAGCGGCGAGGAGTAGACGACGCTGGTGGTGACGGAGCCGAGGGCGCCGATCTTCCCGGACACGGTCTCCAGATGGCTCATGGAACGGGCCGTCACCTTGAGCACGAAGCAGTCGTCACCGGTGACGTGGTGGGCCTCCACGATCTCCGGCGTGGTCGCCAGCAGGTCGTGGAACGGCTTGTAGTTGCCGTTCGGGTACCGCAGCCGTACGAAGGCGAGGATCGGCAGCCCGAGCCGTTCCGGATCGACCACCGCCGCGTAGCCGCTGATCACCCCGGCCTCCTCCAGCCGGCGGACCCGCTCGGTGACGGCGCTCGGCGACATCGCCACCGCCCGCGCCAGCTCCGCGTACGAGGCGCGGCCCTCGCGCTGGAGGACATCGAGAATGCGCCAGTCCGTGGCGTCCGGGGAATAGTCGCTCATCCGGACAGCGAACCGTGGAATCCCCGGCAGATCAAGAGCGAGGCCGGGGATCTCGCCTTCCGGGCCAGGCGTGCCGCTCGTAGATTTTCTGCCATGACCTCCCAGCCCGGCGCCACCGCCGCCCACCCCGTCCTGAACGTTCCGCCCGCCGCCCCGGCCGACGCCGTCGCCCACTTCGGTGCCTCGCTCGCCTTCCACACCGACGTCTCGGACGTGGCGGCCGCCCTCGCCGCAGGCGGCGACCCCGGCTTCGTCCTGCTGGACTCCCGGTCCGCCGAGTCCTGGGACCAGGGGCACATCCCGGGCGCGGTACATCTGCCGACGGCGCTCGTCGCCGAGCGGGCGCCCCGGCTCCTCGACCCGGCCGTGCCGGTCGTCACGTACTGCTGGGGGCCCGGCTGCAACGGCGCCACCCGCGCCGCCCTCGCCCTGGCCCTGCTCGGCTACCGGGTCAAGGAGATGCTGGGCGGCTTCGAGTACTGGGCGCGCGAGGGATTCCCGTACGAGACCCGGCAGGGCGGCGCGCGGCGTACGGCCGACCCGCTCACCGCGCCGGCCGGCACCGCCGACTGCGGCTGCTGACGACGGCCCGGCCCCGAGGGTGTCCGGGGCCGGGCCGCCGGTGTGTCAGAGCTTCGACAGCTCGTCCACCAGGTCGTCCAGACCCAGCGGGCCCTGGGACAGGGCCGCCATGTGCCACGCCTTGAGGTCGAAGGCGTCGCCGTGCGCCGCGCGGGCGTTCTCCCGGCCCAGCAGCCAGGCCCGCTCACCGAGCTTGTAGCCGATCGCCTGGCCCGGCATCGACAGATAGCGGGTCAGCTCGCTCTCCACGAAGTCCGCGGGACGGCCGCTGTGGTTGCCGAAGAATTCCTGGGCCAGGTCCGGCGTCCACCGCTCACCGGGGTGGAACGGCGAATCGGCAGGGATCTCCAGACCCAGGTGCATGCCGATGTCCACGATCACCCGGCAGGCGCGCATCATCTGCGCGTCCAGATAGCCGAGCCGGCGCTCCGCGTCGGGCAGGAAGCCCAGCTCGTCCATCAGCCGCTCCGCGTACAGCGCCCAGCCCTCGGCGTTGGCGCTGACGATCCCGATGGACGCCTGGTAGCGCGACAGGCTGTCCGCCACGTGCACCCACTGGGCGAGCTGGAGGTGATGGCCGGGCACGCCCTCGTGGTACCAGGTGGACACCAGGTCGTACACCGGGAAGCGGGTCTCGCCCATGGTCGGCAGCCAGGTGCGGCCGGGCCGCGAGAAGTCCTCGGACGGGCCCGTGTAGTACGGGGCGGCGGCACCGCCGGGCGGGGCGATCCGGGACTCCACCCGGCGGACCCGCTCGGCCAGTTCGAAGTGGGTGCCGTCCAGCGCGTCGATCGCCTCGTCCATCAGGCCCTGGAGCCACGCCTGGACCTCGTCCACGCCCTCGATGTGCTTGCCGTGCACATCGAGGTGGGCCAGCGCCTCCCAGGGGCCCGCCCCCGGCAGCACCTTCTCGGCCTCGGTGCGCATCTCGGCCAGCAGCCGGTGGTACTCGGACCAGCCGTACGCGTACGCCTCGTCCAGATCGAGGTCGGTGCCGTTGAAGTAGCGCGACCAGCGGGCGTAGCGCTCCCGGCCCACCGTGTCGGACGCGTCGCCGATCGCGGGCGCGTACACCTCGCGCATCCACCGCCGCAGCTCGTCCAGGGCGCCGGCGGCCTGCGCGGCGGCCGCGTCCAGTTCGTCGCGCAGGGCGTCCGGCCCGGCGGCGGCGAAGTCCTGGAAGAAGCCCTTCGTTCCGTCCCCGACCCACTCGTCGAGCTGGTCGATGAACGTGGCCGCGGCGCGCGGGCTGCCATACAGCTCGCGCTCCAGACCCAGCGCCAGGGACTCGCGGTAGCCGGCGAGCGCGGCCGGGACCGCCCGCAGCCGCTCGGCGACGGCCGCCCAGTCCTCGTCCGTCTCGGTGGGCGTCACCGTGAACACGTCCCGCACCGAGTGCGCCGGGGAGTGCATGTTGGAGACGGCCCGCAGCCCCTCGTCGGCCTCGTGGACGGCGAGTTCGGCCGTCAGGCGCTCCCGCAGCAGCCGGCCGCAGCGGCGTTCGGCGTCGTCGGCGGCACCGGGCAGCGCCTCCGCGCGGTCGAGGCGCGCGAGCGTGTCACGGGCCAGCGCGGCCAGCCGCTCCTGGCCGGCGGGGGAGAAGTCGGGAAGACGGCGCGAGCTTGCCGCGACACCGAGATAGGTACCGGAGATCGGGTCGAGTTCGATGAATGCGTCGACGTAGGCGTCGGCGATCTGGCGCGGCAGCGCGCTGCTGGAAGAGTCTGGCATACCGACATCCTCATACGACGAGGGGCCCCGCGTCACCATCTAATCGGTGGAACGGACCTGTCCCGGCAGCGGCCCGGACCCCGCCCCCGGCACCGGCGGAAGCAGCGGACCGCACTCCCACTGCTGGAAGATCAGCCGCGTCTCCACCCGCGCCACCTCGCGCCGCGAGGTGAACTCGTCCAGCACCAGCCGCTGGAGATCCGCCGTGTCCGCCACCGCCACATGCACCAGATAGTCGTCGGGCCCGGTCAGATGGAACAGCGCCCGCGACTCCGGCAGCGACCTGATCCGCTCCACGAACGGCCCGATCAGCTCCCGGCGGTGCGGCCGCACCTGTACGGAGAGCAGCGCCTCCAGACCACGGCCCAGCCTGGCGGGGTCCAGCCGCAACTGGTGCCCGAGGATCACGCCCGTACGGCGCAGCCGGGTCACCCGGTCCAGACACGTCGACGGCGCGACGCCCACCTCCGCCGCCAGTTCCCGGTACGTGGTCCGGGCGTCGTTCTGCAACAGCCGCAGAATGTGCAGATCGACCGTGTCGAGAGCGACGGATTCAGTCATTCACCGAACGTAGCACGGTGATTCGGCCCCTTGGCCCGGTCAGCGTTCAGAGTGCGGGCATGGACATCGACTCCGTGCCACAGCCCGCGACGACAACCCCGTCCAGGGCGCTCGCCACCGAAGCCGTGCACGCCGGACGCGACGACCTCGCGGCCGGCGGCCTGCACGCCGCACCGATCGACCTGTCGACCACCTACCCCTCGTACGACTCCCGCGCCGAGGCCGAGCGGATCGACGCCTTCGCCACCACCGGGGCCCGCCCGGACGGCCCGCCCGTCTACGCCCGGCTCGACAACCCGACGAACGCCCGCTTCGAAACGGCCCTGGCCCGCCTGGAGGGCACCGAGAGCGCGGTGTCGTTCGCCAGCGGCATGGCCGCGCTCACCGCCGTCCTGCTGGCCCGCGCCGGCGAGGGACTGCGCCATGTGGTGGCCGTCCGCCCGCTGTACGGATGCAGCGACCATCTGCTGGGCGCCGGGCTCCTCGGCACCGAGGTGACCTGGACGGACCCGGCCGGCATCGCCGAGGCCATCCGGCCAGACACCGCCCTGGTCATCGTGGAGACCCCCGCCAACCCGACGCTCGCCGAGGTGGACATCCGGGCCGTCGCCCACTCCTGCGGCGCGGTCCCGCTGCTGGTCGACAACACCTTCGCCACCCCCGTCCTCCAGCACCCCGTCGAGCACGGCGCGCGGATCGTGCTGCACAGCGCCACGAAGTACCTGGGCGGCCACGGCGACGTGATGGGCGGGGTCGTCGCCTGCGACGAGGAGTTCGCCGGGGTGCTGCGCCGGGTCCGGTTCGCCACCGGTGGCGTGCTGCATCCGATGGCCGGCTATCTGCTGCTGCGCGGCCTGTCCACCCTGCCGGTACGGGTCCGGGCCGCGTCCGCGACCGCCGCCGAACTGGCCCGCAGGCTCACCGCCGACCCGCGGATCGAACGCGTGCACTACCCGAAGATCGGCGGCGCGATGGTCTCCTTCGAGGTCGCCGGCGACCCGCACCGGGTCATCGCCGGGGTACGGCTGATCACGCCGGCCGTCAGCCTCGGCAGCGTGGACACCCTCATCCAGCACCCGGCCTCCATCAGCCACCGCATCGTGGCGGAGGGCGACCGGCACGCCGCCGGCGTCGGCGACCGGCTGCTGCGCATGTCGGTCGGCCTGGAGGACGCCGACGACCTCTGGGCCGACCTCGACCGGGCACTGGACGGCGCGGACGCCGCCCGCCCCGCCGTCAGCGCTCGGCCTGCTCGTAGGGCAGCGGCGGCAGGGAGCGCGCCGGGGCCGGGGACGGGCGCGCGGTGATCACCAGGGTGCCCTCCTCCATCTGGTAGTCGAGCGGCAGCGAGAGCGCGCGCATGGCGGCGACCATGCCGGTGTTCGACGCCTGGGTCACGGCGTAGACGCTCTCGCAGCCGTCCTCGGCCGCCATCGCCACGAGCCGGGCCAGCAGCTCGGAGCCGATGCCGCGCCGCTGCCACGCGTCCTCCACGAGCAGCGCCACCTCGGTCTCGTCGCCGTCCCACAGCAGATGCCCGAGGGCGACCAGCCGCCCCGATGCCGTCCGCGCCGCCAGGGTGCGGCCGAAGCGCGGGTTCAGCAGATGGTCCAGATAGCGGTCCGCGTCCCGGACCGGGCCGTGGTAGCGCCGCCGCAGGGTCTGCTCCGAGCAGCGCCCGTGCATCGCCGCGGCCGCGTCGAGGTCGGCGCGATCCGCCCGGCGCACGGTGATCTCGTTGCCCTCCGGCAGGGTGAGCACCTGCCGGCCGCGCGGCGTCCGGGGCCCGAGCCGCGCGTCCAGCTCCACCAGCGCACGGGCCCGCGCGAACTCGGTCGGCGTGAACGGGAGAGCGGGCCGCTCCACCGTGATCACCCCGCCCGAGGGGTCGCGCAGCCGCATCACCGTCTCCTCCAGCACCCCTTCGACCGGCGCGGACTGCCCGGTGGCGCGTCCGGTCACCGATACGGCGGGCAGCGAGCGGATCGAGCAGCGGCCGAGCAACTGGCGCAGCGCCAGGGGTAGTTCGGCGCCGTCCAGAGCGGTACGGGTGGCGAGGCCGAGCACCCGGGTCGGGGCGTCCACCAGGTCGTGGGCGTCGGCCCGTTCGGTCCAGGTGGAGGTGCCCCCGGCGGCGGCCACCGCCCGGCTCAGCTCCCGGGCCGGCAGCGAGGCGGGCACCCGCAGCAGGAACTCGTCCACGGTGCCCCGCGCCAGCGGATGCGTCTGGAGCGCGAGGATGTCGATGCCGTGGCCCGCCAGCACCGTGCACAGGGCGGCCAGACTGCCCGGAGCGTCCCGCACGGTGGTCCGCATCCGCCACAGCACGGTGCCCCCGGGGCTCATGTCCTGGCCCCCCGGGGCCGTGTCCGGGCCGGCGGACGCGGGCCCCGGGGGCGGTGACGGCGGCGGGGCGTGGCCGTAGCCGATGCGCCTGGCCCACCAGGCGCGGAACACGGCCGTCACGGTCGGCCCCCGGCGGCGGCGGGCGTTCTTCGCGGACGTCGTATCGGTCATGAAACCACTGTGACCGTGACGTGTTGCCTCATCACCAACGCTCTGTGACCGGTGGGTTAACCGAGCGGCAGGCCTTCCGCCGCCCGGCACGCGGCCTCCAGACGTATCGCCTGCCGCACCAGCTGCGTCGTGCCACCGCGCGCGGCCGTCGCGGCCACTCCCGGTATGGCGCCGGTGGCCGGCGGGCCGGAGCGCTCCGCGCACTCGGCCGCCACCGCGAGCAGATCGCTCAGCCCCCGGGGCGCCCGCTCCCGGCCCAGCAGCGCGGGCAGCACCGGCACCAGCACGGACAGCACCGTCCCGTACGCCCCGGTCTCCGCCGCCGTCCGGACCGCGTCCGCCAGCCGGTTCGGCTTCACCGACTCCTGCTCGATCAGCATGGCCAGCTCACGGCCGAGCAGCCCGGCGTCCAGCCGCCCCCGCGCCGCCAGCACCAGCAGGGCGTCCACCGTCGAGAGCCGGTCCTCCGCCTGCCGGGCGCCGAGCCCGTATGCCACGGCGAGATGGGTCGCGCCGGCCGCCGGACCGCCGGTCTCGGCGAGCGCGGGCAGCAGCCAGGTGTGGCCCCGGTCCTCCTGGACGCAGGCCGCGACGGAGGGCAGCAGCCAGGCCGCCAGGGTCTCGCCGTCCTCCGGGAGGGTGGCGATCCAGTGCGGGGACTCCGCGACCCAGCAGTAGCAGTCCTTGTTGCGCGGGGAGTGCCCGCTCCCGAGCCAGTGGAACGCCGGCGGGAGCTTCTGCCGGACGAGCGGGTTGTCCCTGGTGGCGAGCAGCGCGCGGCGCGCCCTGACCACCGTCTGCCGCAGCCAGTCGCGGCCGACCTGGACGTCCGTGTCCACATGGCGGGGCACCACGGACGCCACCGGCTCGTCCGCCCGGAGCCAGGCCGCCAGCCGGTCGCCCTCCTCGGTGCCCAGCGCGTCCGCCTCGCGCGCGGCCTCCTCCGCGTCCGCGCGCCGCACCCGCAGGAGTGCCTGGGCGAAGTCCACCGGGGCGGCCCGGACCCCCAGTGCCCGGTAGCCGCGCAGCCGCTCGACCAGTTCCGCCGCGTCGATGGACCCGGTGTGCCAGGTCGGGGTGGCCAGCAGATACGGCAGCCGGCCCGACCGCAGCTCGGCGGCCGCCTCCCACATCCGGGCCGACATGATGCCGTTGAGCGCCTGGTGGCAGCACTTGGCAGTCCCGCTCCCGTGGGCGCGCGCATCGTGCACGACCTTCATGGGGAACCGGTCGAGCAGGGACGCCGCGACGGTGTGCAGGCTGCCGCCGTCGCGGGACATCTGCCACTCGACCTCCCCCTTGGGGGTGGTGGCCCACCACAGTCCGGCGAGCGCGGGCTCCAGGGTCTCGACCAGCTCCCGCGTCCCCTGGTGGGCGTACCGGACGAGGCCGTCCAGGGCCCGTTCGAACGCGGTGATGTCCTCCTGGTCCGGGCTGATCAGGACGGCCGTCACCTCCTCGGCCAGCTCGGCGACCGAGCCGTGCGGCGGGCCGAGGGGGCGCGGGACGGGCGGCGGCGGCAGGATCTCCTCGTACGGCACCGCCGGTTCGTCCTCCAGCAGGTCCCCGAAGACGGCGAGCGCCGCCTGCCGGTGCACGGGCGCCAGCTGCGAGGCCATCCCCGCCACCTCCTCCCGGACCTCCGGCGACGCGGCGGGCAGCGCGCGGGCCACCAGCTTGAGCGCGCGCTCCTGCGCGTCGGTGTCCGGATGCCCGAAGGCGTCGGCGATCACCGGCAGCAGCTCGTCCGCCGCCGAGGGATCGCGGCGCAGCACCTTGCCCAGCTGGATCAACTGGGCGCGCACCAGCTTCTTCTCGGTGCGGAAGAGGACCGCTCCGGACACCTCGGCCAGCTGCCGCACGGACAGCGCGCCCTGCGCGTGCAGCCGGCCCAGCACCTCCTGGGCGTGACCGGCCACCGTCGAGGGACCGTCCGCCGCCAGCGCCATCCAGTCGGCGACCCGCGCCGCCTCCTCCTCGGGGGTGGGTTCGAGACCGCGTACCACCAGCAGGCAGAAGCGCAGATCCGTGGGCTTCCCGCCGCCGCGCAGCAGCCGCGCGACGCACGCGTCGAGCAGGGCGCCCCGGTCGAGCAGGCCCTCCGCCGCCAGCGTGCTCAGCGCGGCCGGCCAGTAGTCGCCGGGGGAGGCGCTGTCCACCCACGCCACCGACGACGGCAGTTCCGGCATCGTCAGCAGATGCGCGACCAGGCCCCGCAGGTCGTCCTCCTTCCGCAGGACCTCCACCAGCGGCACACCGCGCCGCCACTGCCAGCGGGAGACGCCGGCCTGCTCGGCCCACACCTGGACCATGCCGTCCGTGACCGGCAGCGGGCAATCCGCCCTGCGGGCCAGCTCCACGACGAGCCGGTACTCGGCCTCGGTCTCCACGGCGCGCGCGGCCAGCCGTCCGGCGAGATCGGCCAGCCACGCCGGGTCCCGGTCGGCGAGGACCTGGAGCACCCACGGATACGGCGAGTGCGTCCAGTCGCGCATGTCCCGGGCCCCGAGCCACGTCGCGCAGCCCGCCGCCCCGGTGTGGCAGCCCGCACCGGCCACCATGACCGCCTTGCGGACACGGGTGCGCGCGTCCCACGCCCACCCCCGCGCCTCCTTGCGCAGCTCCTTCAACTCGTCCAGCGCCGCCTTGCGTTCGCGCCGGTCGAGCCGGGCCACCAGCGCCGGGACGTCGTCCAGGCGGCCCTCGCGCACCGCGTCGAGCAGCGTGCTCATCGGACACCCCCGGCGACCGTCGCGCCACGCCGGACCATCCGGACGGCCAGGGCGTGCTTGCACGGCCCCCGGCGGCCCCGGTAGTCCGCCCACCACTGGCAGGTGCAGCTCAGCGCCCCCGCCCGTTCGCGGACCTGGTAGCGCCGGTCGCCCGAGCGCACCGCCGCCACCTCGCCGTCCAGCTCCACCGCGCCCTCATGGGCCAGCCGGCGCGCCGCCACCAGCCGCGGATTGTGCCGCTCGGCCCGGTCCGCGTCGTACGGCAGCTCACGGTGGAAGTACGCGGCGTCCGCCAGGTCGTACCCCACCCGGCCCGCCGTACCCAGCCGGACCAGCGCGGCCCGCACCCGCTCGGCCGGGAGGCCCGACTGCTCGGCCAGCACATCCGGCTCGATACGCGGCTCCCACGCCAGCAGCACCGAGATCAGCTCGGCGTCGGCCGCCGCGTCGTCCGTGGCGAGCGCCTCCAGCACCCCTCCCTCACCGGAGAACCCCCGCGAGGCGTCCGGCGACAACGTCAGCGTGAGCCGCATGCCCGGCAGCACCACCTCCCACGCGCTCGCCGACGCCGCGCCGTCCGCAACCGGCCCGTACACCCGCAACGCCGACGCGTACCGCAGGACCCGCTGCAAGGTGGCCAGCCGCTGCGGACCCGGCAGACACACCGCGCCGGACACCGGACGGGTCGTCGGCCGCAGCGTCCGCCCGGCCGGCACCACCCACTGCGCACCCCGCGAGGCGTTCCCCGAGGACCGGGGCAGCGATCTCAGGAACCGGACGGCCTCGGCCGCCGAGAGCTCGGCCCGCAGATCGAAGGTGGCGGAGACCACCTGCGCCTCGGCGAATCCCCGCAGCCAGCGGTCCGGCAGCGGCACCTTCTTCTCCACCACCGATCCGGCCGTCGTGGTGACCGCCATCTCCTGCGGACCCACCCGCAGATGCAGCGGCTCGTCGCCACCCATCCGGGACAGCGCCTCCCGCAGCGGATTGTTCACATCCACATTGGTGGTGCCGTGGTCCGTCCGGGCGCCCTCCAGACCCTCGCTCAGCACGTCCAGCCGCGCGTACACCCCGCAGCACCCGGAGAACGACTCGAAGCGCAACCGGTCCCCGTTGCCCGTCACCACCGGGTCCAGCGAGGACAGCAGCGTCCGCTGGTAGTAGCGGGCGGCGGCGACGTCCGCCACGGCGAGCAGCCCCCGCGCCGCTATCTGCGGCGAGGCCAGGAAGCCCTCGAAGAACCGGGGATGGGGCTCCAGGCCACGCGGGGTGGAGCCGCCGGCCGTCTCCAGGCCGAGCAACTGTCCGGCCTGGGAGGACGCCAGGGCGGAGGGACGTGAATAGGCCAGGGCCTGCACGGTTCGGGTCATGGGAAAAACCGTAGGTCCCGCCACTGACAATCGGCCCCCGCCGCAGGTCACAGGTGGTTCGGGCCGCATTCGGCGAGCGCCCGCACACCACGGACGATGTCCGCCGGCGCCAGGTGCGCGTAACCGAGGACCAGCCGCACGCAGCCGTCCCCGGACCCGTCCGTTCCGTACGTGCGCAGCAGCCGCACCGCGATCCCGGCCCCGGCCGCGCGCTCCGCGAACTCCTCCTCGGGACCCCAGCGTTCCGGCAGCCGCGCGATGGCGTGCAGGCCCGCCGCGACCCCGCTCACCTCCGAGCCCGGGAAGTGCGCGGCCAGCGCCCGCGTCAGCACGTCCCGGCGCTCGCGGTACGCGCGCTGACAGCGCCTCAGCTGGCGGTCGTAGCCCCCGCCGGTCACGAAGTCGGCGAGCACCGCCTGGTCGAGGGCCGGATTGCCCAGGTCCATCGTCCGCTTGCGGTCCACCAGTTCGGCGGTCATCGACGCCGGCGCGATCAGCCAGCCGAGCCGCAGACCGGGCGCCAGGGACTTGCTCACCGAACCGGTGTAGGCGACGTGCTCCGGATCGAGGCCCTGCAGGGCGCCCACCGGTGCGCGGTCGTAGCGGAAGTCGCCGTCGTAGTCGTCCTCGACCACCAGCCCGTCCGTCTCCCGCGCCCACTCCAGGAGCCGGCTGCGCCGCGCCGCGGAGTAGGCCACCCCGGTCGGGAACTGATGCGCCGGGGTCGTCACCACGGCCCGCACCCCGGAGCGCGCCAGCGGCCCCGTCGCCAGCCCCTCGTCGTCGAGCGGGACCGGGGCCGTCGCCACGCCCGCCGAGGCGAAGAGCGCCGTGTGCTCCGGACTGCCGGGGTCCTCGACGCCCACCGTGCGCACCCCGCGCCCGTGCAGCACGAACCCGAGCAGCGTCGTCGCCTGCGCCACCCCCGAACACACCAGCAGCCGTTCGGGGTCGGCCACCACCCCGCGCCGCCGCGTCAGCAGCGCGGCCAGCGCCTCCCGCAGCTCCGGCAGCCCGCGCGGGTCCGGGTAGCCGAGGGCGCCGTGCGGCAGCCGGGCCAGCGCCGAACGGTGGGCTGCGGCCCAGGCGCTGCGCGGGAACAGCGAGAGGTCGGGCGTACCCGGCCGGAAGTCGACGCGCACGGTGCGGGCGCGCGGCGCCAGGTCCCGCGCACCGCCCGCCGCCGCCCGCGCCGACCCGCTCACCCACGTTCCCGCACCCCGCCCGCTGCGCAGATAGCTCTCGGCCGTCAGCTGCTCGTACGCCTCCGTCACCAGACCGCGCGAGACGCCCAGGTCGGCGGCCAGCTCACGGCTGGACGGCAGCCGCGTCCCCGGCGCCAGCCGGCCCGAGCGCACCGCCTCGCGCAGCGCCGACCGCAGCGCCCGGCCCCGGCCGCGCGCCGGAGCCGACGCCACCGGCAGCAGCAACTCCCAAGCGGCGGACACGGACGGCGGATTGGTCCCCGAAGCTGTCATGGAAGTGGACCTTAAACCGAACCACCGCGCTCCCTAACGTCGGAGTCATGAACGCGACCTCCCTGCGCGGCGCCCTCCCGGCCGCCTTCGCCTGCGTCCTCGTCGGCGCCTCCTTCACCGCCAACAGCGTCCTCGGCGACTACCCCTACGCGGGCGGCCAGGCACTGCGCTACGGCCTGGCGGCGCTGCTCCTGCTGCCCCTGGTCGGCCGGGCCGGCGAACCGCGCCCCCTCGCCACCCTGCGCCTGCTCACCGGGCGCCAGTGGGGGCGGCTGGCGCTGCTCGCCGCCATCGGCATGGTCGGCTTCAACCTCGCGGTCCTGACCGCCGAACGCTCCGCGGAGCCCGCCGTTCCGGGCGTCTTCGTGGGCTGCGCGCCGATCGTCGTCGCGGTCCTCGTCCCCCTGCTCGACGGACGCCGGCCCGCCCGTCCCGTGCTGTACGCCGCCGCCCTGGTCGCCGCGGGCGCCTTCACGGTCCAGGGTTGGGGCCGCACCGACCTGGCCGGAATCCTGTGCTCGGTCGGCGCCCTGGCGGGCGAGGTGGGCTTCGCCGTCCTCGCCGTACCGGTGCTGCGCCCGCTGGGCCCCAAGCTGCTGTCCGCCACGGTGTGCGTGATCGCGGCGGCCGAGTCGGCGGTGCTCGGGCTGGTGCTGGACGGCTCCGGTTTCCTGCGGGTGCCCACCGGCGCGGAGACGCTCGCGCTGCTGTGGCAGGCGGCCGTCGTGACCGTCATCGGCTTCGTCTGCTGGTACATGGGCGTCCAGCGCATCGGCGCCGAGCGGGCCACCCTGTTCTCCGGGCTCATCCCGGTCTCCGCCGCGCTCACCGCCCCGCTGGTCGGCACCGGCTCGTACGGGCTCGGACAGGCCGCCGGCTCCTGCCTCGTCGGCCTCGGCGTGGCGATCGGGTCGGGCGTGCTCGGACGGCGCGACGCGGTGCCCCCGGCGGCCGGGGCGGGGGACGTCGCCGACGGGCGGCGGCCGGACCGTGCGCCCGCCGCAACCACCGCTCCGTAGCGATCGGTTCAGGACGTTCGCGAAAGTCGGCTCATCCGGTCGGCACCCAGGCTTCTTTCGGCCGGTATGGCTGATTCGGGCGAGTCCGGGCGGAAACGTTCCACAGCCCCACGTCACCCCTCCGACGTGGGGTTTTGTGCTGCGCGCGGCCGCCCTGACCACGAACGTCCTGTGAACGCTGTGCGGCGGAGCACCGATTCACAGCTTTCGGAGCGCAGGATTGGTCTTGACCAAGGGGAAGCGCCGTCTTAAGGTCTCAACGTTAAGACAGGAACCTTTAATAAATAACGTCGCGGAATAGCCGCCGGGCGATTGCGGAGGACAGGGTGGGGACCACGCAGCTGGAAACGGTGCAGGAGCCGAAGTACTGGCACCTGAAGACCGTGCTCGGTGAGGCACTCGACTCGGACTTCTCGGTGGGGGAGATCCTTCCCAACGAGCGTGAGCTCGCCGCCCGGTTCGGTGTCGCGCGGGCGACGCTCCGCCAGGCCCTGGAGCAGCTCGAACTCGAAGGCCGGCTCCAGCGCCGCCGGGGCGTCGGGACCACCGTCGCCCCGCCGCGCGTCGGCGTGGCCGTCTCCACCGCCCGCCACGACTGGAGCGAGGGCGGCACCGGCGAGGCATGGCAGCCGGTCGACTGTGAGAGCGCTCCCGCACCCGCCGCCGTCGCCGCGACGCTCAACGTGGGCGGCGAGGAGCCGCTGCACGTCGTGCGCCGCATCCGCACCGGCCACGGCCAGGTGGTCGCCGCCGAACTGCTCTACGTACCGGCCTCGTCGGTGCCCGAGCTGTCCGGCATAGACGCGCCCTCCGGCGCCGCCCGCGCCCGCAATGTCGTCCGCGAACTGCACCGGCTCGCCCTCGAGGGCCAGGACCGGTCCGTCGAGCTGGGCTCCGCCCGCGCCGACGACGCCAGGGAGCTGGACCGCCTCCCCGGCGCCCCCGTCCTCGTGGTGACCACGCGCTACCTCGCCGCCGGCGGCACCGCGGCCGTCTCCGTCGCCACGTACCGGGCCGACACCTGCCGGCTCACCTTCGGGGACTCGGGCGACCTGGAGATCAGCCACCCCGCCGAGGAGCGCCAGGCCTCCTGAACCGGGGCCGCGGCGGGCACCGCCCGTACGGCCCCGAACCGCACCCCACGGCCCGTCGCGTTCAGCGGCGGGCCGTCACCGTTCCCTCGATGGCGAACAGCTCCTCCTCCACGTGGTCCAGTGCGAGCCGCAGCGCGCCGGTCGCCACGGCGGCCTCTCCGAGGAGCGACAGGGCCACCCTGGGGGGCCGCAGGCAGTACCGGGCCAGTTCGCCGCGCAGGGGGTCCAGTACGCCGTCCAGACCGGCCGCCCAGCCCCCGACCACCACCAGCTCCGGGTCGAGCGCGAGGACCAGTGCCGCCACATCGTGCACCAGGCGCTGGATGAACCGCTCCACCGCCGCCTGCGCCAGCTCGTCGCCGTGCCGGGCCTTCGCGAAGACGGCGGCGACCGCGTGCTCGTCCAGCGGGTCCAGCGGGGTGTCCGTCGTGGAGAGCAGATGCTCCGGCGTCACATCGCGGCCCAGCAGGTGCAGCGCGCCGATCTCCCCGGCCGCGCCGCCGAACCCCCGGTGCAGCCGGCCGCCGATCAGCGAGCCCGCCCCCGGACTCAGCCCGGCCAGCACGAACACGATGTCGTCGGACTCGATCGCCGCGCCCTTCCAGTGCTCGGCGACCGCAGCGGCGTTGGCGTCGTTCTCCACGAGGACCGGGCAGCGGAAGGAGCGCCCCAGGCGCTCGCCGAGCGGCAGGCCCGTCCAGCCCGGCAGCGCGGTGCCCAGCCGTACGGTCCCGTCGGCCTCCACGATCCCCGGACTGCCCACGCCCACGGCCCGCAGGCTGCTGCGCACCACGCCCGTACGGCGCAGCACGTCGGCGACCACGGCCCGGACCCGCTCCAGGCGGTCGTCGGCGTCCGCGGTCTCCGACACCTCGCGGGAGCCGGCGCCGATGATGCGGCCGTCCAGGCCCGACAGCAGCGCGGACACGCGGTGCGGGCCGATCTCGATGCCCAGCAGGTACCCGGCCTCGGCCCGGAACCGGAAACGGCGGGCCGGACGGCCCTGGCGGCGGGTTTCGGCCCCGTCCGGGGCGGACTCGACGACCAGACCCGCCTCGAAAAGCCCTTCCATGACACCCTCGACCGTCGGCCGGGACAGGCCCGTGAGCCGTGCCAGGTCCGTGAGAGTCGAGGAGGACGCGCCCCGGAGGGCATGCAGTACCACCGCGGAATTGATCCGTCGCAGCAGCGACGGGTCCCCACCGGTCAGCCGGCCCACGGTGTGTCCTCCCAGCTAGTGCGCATGTCAGGCGGATGGTACTCGCTGCTCAGGGGGAGGGCGACCGCAGGATGCGAACCTGTATCCAAAGGTCTCGACCGGTCGTTACCGGCGCTCGCGGCCCCGGAACCACCGGCCGGCGGCATCTGCCCGAGCGGGTCCGCCAGTTGGCGCCGGACGGCGACGGGCGACGGGTCAACTGGCGGTCGCAGGCCGGGAACGAGATGGCTGAAATCGTCTCAAAGTGCGGAGCGGGGCGTCGATTGTCAGTGCGGGACGGTTTACTGACGGCATGACCACCGCACATCACCTCCGGCTCATCGACGGGATGCGCGCCCGTGCGTTCCCCGTGGAGCGGGTCCGGGCGGGTTCAGGGGTCAGCGGTCCGGGCTACCACGTGGCCCACCTCCACCCGGAGGACGCCTGGGACGAGGGCCGGGACGACGACGAGGCGGACCGGCTGAAGCACCGCGCCCAGTGCGTCGCGGACCACGAGGCGCTGGTGACGCTGCTCGGAAGCCGCTGGGGCGAACCGATGCTGGTGAGCCTGTTCGGCGCCCGGGAGCGGATGGTGTCCGGTGAGGAGATACCCGAGCCCTGGGCGGACGTCGTCGCGGGCTGCGAGTTCCTGCGCCTGTGGCAGGTCGGGGAGCGGTGGATAGCCCTGGCGCTCTGTCTGGAGGAGGGCGGCTCCGGCTGCGAGCTGAGCGTCGTGGTGACGGAGACGGACCCGCCCTGAAGCGCGGCAACAACGCCCTAGGCGTGGCCGTCCTCCACGGCGGCGCGCAGCCGGCCGTACTCCTCGGCCATGGTGTGCGCGGTCCAGTGGGCGTTGAGGCCGCTGGGGTTGGGCAGCGCCCAGACCCGGGCCCCGCCGATCGTCCGCTCCTGGGGGCCGATGCGGGCCCGGCGGTCGCCGAACGCCGTGCGGTACGCGGTGACGCCCACGACGGCCAGCCAGCGCGGGCGCAGCCGCTCCACCTTGGCGGTGAGAATCCGTCCGCCCTCCCGGAACTCCTCGGCGGACAGCTCGTCGGCCCGAGCGGTGGCCCTGGCGACGACGTTGGTGATGCCGAGGCCGTGGTCGAGCAGTTCGGCCTGCTCGGCGGGGAGCAGCCGGCGCGGTGTGAAGCCCGACAGATGGAGTACGGGCCAGAAGCGGTTGCCGGGGAACGCGAAGTGGTGCCCCGTGGCGGCCGTCGTCAGGCTCGGGTTGATGCCGCAGAACAGCACGCGCAGGCCGCCCGCGACCACGTCGGGTACGACGCGGTCGCGGGCGGCCCGGAGCTCTTCGGGGGTCATCCGTCGGCAGCGGTGGCCGGTGCCGTCAGAGGATGGAGCCCGGCGTGTAGCCGGCCGCCTCGGGGTGCTGCCCGGTGATCTTCTCGATCCGGGCCACCAGCGCGGTGACCTGGTCGCCCGCGGCGCCGGTGAAGGACAGCTTGTCGGCCATCAGCTCGTCCAACTGGGCGCGGTCCAGCGGGATGCGCTCGTCGGCGGCGAGCTTGTCCAGCAGCTCGTTGCGCTCCGTGCCCTGCTCGCGCATGGCCAGGGCGGAGGCCACGGCGTTCTCCTTGATGGCCTCGTGGGCGACCTCGCGGCCGACGCCCGCGCGGACCGCGCCCATCAGGACCTTGGTCGTGGCGAGGAACGGGAGGTAGCGGTCCAGCTCGCGGGCCACCACGGCCGGGAACGCGCCGAACTCGTCCAGCACCGTCAGGAACGTCTCGACCAGCCCGTCGAACGCGAAGAACGCGTCCGGCAGGGCCACCCGGCGGACCACGGAGCAGGAGACGTCGCCCTCGTTCCACTGGTCGCCGGCCAGCTCGCCGGTCATCGACGCGTAGCCGCGCAGGATGACCATCAGGCCGTTGACGCGCTCGCAGGAGCGGGTGTTCATCTTGTGCGGCATCGCCGAGGAGCCGACCTGGCCCGGCTTGAAGCCCTCGGTCACCAGCTCGTGCCCGGCCATCAGCCGGATCGTCTTCGCCACCGAGGAGGGCGCCGCAGCCAGCTGGACCAGCGCCGTCACCACGTCGTAGTCGAGCGAGCGGGGGTAGACCTGGCCGACCGACGTGAAGGCGTGCGCGAAGCCGAGGTGGGCGGCGATGCGCTCCTCCAGCTCGGCCAGCTTCCCGGCGTCCCCGCCGAGCAGGTCGAGCATGTCCTGCGCCGTGCCGACGGGGCCCTTGATGCCGCGCAGCGGGTAGCGGCCCAGCAGGTCCTCCAGGCGGCCGTACGCCACCAGCAGCTCGTCGGCCGCGGTCGCGAAGCGCTTGCCGAGGGTGGTGGCCTGGGCGGCGACGTTGTGGGAGCGGCCGGCGACGACCAGCTCGCGGTACTCGGCGGCCAGCTTGCCCAGACGGGCCAGGACGGCCACGGTCCGGTCGCGCATCAGCTCGAGCGAGAGCCGGATCTGCAGCTGCTCGACGTTCTCGGTGAGGTCGCGCGAGGTCATGCCCTTGTGGACGTGCTCATGGCCGGCGAGGGCGTTGAACTCCTCGATCCGGGCCTTCACGTCGTGCCGGGTGACCTTCTCGCGCTCGGCGATCGAGGCCAGGTCGACCTGGTCGAGGACGCGCTCGTAGTCGGCGAGAGCGGCGTCGGGCACCTCGATCCCGAGGTCCTTCTGGGCGCGCAGCACCGCCAGCCACAGCCGGCGTTCCAGCTTCACCTTCTGCTCGGGGGACCAGAGGACGGCCAGCTCCGTGGAGGCGTAGCGGCCGGCCAGGACATTGGGGATGCGAGGCTTCGCAGACACAGCAGTCACGTGTCCTGATTCTACTGGCGGTTCGTGCAGCTCAGCGCACCGGTCCGGTTTGTGGGTTGCTACGAACGCGGCCGGTCGCCCGCGTCCCGCCCGTCGGTCTCCACCCGCCGCCACGCGCCGACCGGGGCCTCCCGGCCGTCCTCCTGCGGGGTGACCCAGAAGGCCCGTCCCAGCTCGGCGTTGAACTGTGCCCCGGCCCGCCCGTCGCCCGAGGAGCGCCCGGTGAGCCGCCTGCCGATCCAGGGGAGCAGATGCTGCCGGGCGAACCGTACGTCCGCCGCCCGCCGGGCGGCCCAGCGCGGCGGGACGGCGGCGGGCAGCGGGGCCCGCCAGTCGCTCTCGGCCGGCAGCCCCAGCGCCTGCCAGACCGCCTCGGCCACCCGGCGGTGCCCCTCGGCGGTCAGATGCAGCCGGTCCACGTCCCACAGGCGCGGGTCGCCCAGCACCGGGGCGCCGTACAGATCGACGACCACCGCGTCGTGCCGGGCGGCCAGCTCGTCGATCAGGGCGAACAGCTCCTCCATGCGGGGCCGGAAGCGCTCCATCACCGGGCCGTTGCGGCCGGGGCTGCGCATCAGCACCAGCCGCCCGCACGACGGCGCCAGCCGCTCCACCGCCTCCTCCAGCCGACCGCGCACCATGCCCATGTCGCACTTGGGGCGCAGGGTGTCGTTGAGACCGCCGACCAGGGTCACCACATCGGCCCGCATGGCCGCCGCCGCCTCCACCTGCTCGTCCACGATCTGGCCGACGAGCTTGCCGCGCACCGCGAGGTTGGCGTAGCGGAAGCCGGGCGTGCGGGCGGCCAGCCGGGCGGCGAGCACATCGGCCCAGCCACGGTACGAGCCGTCGGGCAGCAGGTCCGACATGCCCTCGGTGAACGAGTCGCCGACCGCGACGAGACTGGTGTAGGAGGCATTGAATTCCATGGCGCTGCGATCGTATCGCGGTGCCGGACGCCCCCGCCGGGCGAGCGGTGGCTCCGGGACGGGGCCCGGAGCCACCCCCGGTCAGCGGCTCTGCGGGCGCCCCACGAGCTCCCGGAGGACGTCCTCCATCGTGACCATGCCGGCCAGCCGGTCCTCCTCGTCGAGCACCGCCGCCAGGTGCGTACGGCTGCGGCGCAGCGCCGTCAGTACGTCGTCAAGCGGGGTCGCCGCCCGGACGCGGGCGATCGGCCGCATCGAGGACACCGGGAACGGCATGTCGCGCGGGGTCACGTCCAGGGCGTCCTTCACATGGAGGTAGCCGAGGATGCGCTGCTCGGCGTCCATCACCGGGAAGCGCGAGAAGCCCGTCTCGTACGACAGCCGCTCCAGCTCCTCCGGCGTCGCGCCGACCCGGATGTACATCACCCGGTCCACCGGCAGCACCACGTCGCGTACCGGCCGCCGGCCCAGCTCCAGGGCGTGGTGCAGCCGCTCCGCCGCCCGGTCGTCGACCAGTCCGGCGTCACCGGCGTCCTTCACCAGACGAGCCAGCTCGTCGTCCGAGAACGTGGCCGCCACCTCGTCCTTCGTCTCCACCCGCAACAGCTTCAGCAGCCCGTTGGCGAAGGCGTTGATCGTGAAGATCACCGGACGCAGCGCCCTGGCCAGCGCCACCAGCGGGGGGCCCAGCAGCAGCGCGGAGCGCACCGGTTCGGCCAGCGCGATGTTCTTCGGGACCATCTCGCCCAGCAGCATGTGCAGATAGGTCGCCACCGACAGCGCGATCACGAACGAGATCGGATGGACCAGCCCGTGCGGCACGCCCACCGCGTCGAAGACGGGCTCCAGCAGATGCGCGATGGCCGGCTCGGCGACGATGCCGAGGACCAGGGTGCACAGCGTGATGCCCAGCTGCGCCGCCGCGAGCAGCGCCGAGACGTGTTCCAGGCCCCAGATGACGCTGCGCGCCCGCCGGTTGCCCTGTTCGGCCTGCGGTTCGATCTGGCTGCGGCGCACCGAGATCAGGGCGAATTCGGCGCCGACGAAGAACGCGTTCACGACCAGCGTCAGCAGACCGATGAAGAGCTGTACGGCGGTCATCGCTCGTCCTCCGACGGCTGGTGGGAACCGGTCACCGGGGCGTGCAGCAGGGCGCGGGCGGCGCGGCGCCCGGAGGCGTCCACCACGTCGATCCGCCAGCCGGCCAGCTCGATGGAGTCGCCCACGGCCGGGATGCGGCCGACCTCCGTGGCGACCAGACCGGCCAGGGTCTCGTAGGGGCCGTCCGGCACGCGCAGCCCGATCCGCTCCAGCTGATCCATACGGGCGGCGCCGTCCGCCGACCACAGGACACGCCCGTCGGCGTCCTCACCGGCCGGAGCGAGGTCCGGCGTCTCGTGCGGGTCGTGCTCGTCGCGCACCTCGCCGACGACCTCCTCGACGATGTCCTCCAGGGTCACGACGCCCGCCGTGCCGCCGTACTCGTCGATGACCACGGCCATGGCGAGCTTGCCGGACAGCTGGTCCAGCAGCCGGTCCACGGTCAGCGTCTCGGGCACGAGCACCGGCTCGCGCAGCATCTCGGAGACCCGCTTGCGGGGGCGCTCGTCGGCGGGGATCGCCAGGACGTCCTTGATGTGGGCGACGCCGACGACGGTGTCGAGGTTGTTGCGGTAGACGGGGAAGCGGGAGAGGCCGGTGGCCCGGGTGGCGTTGGCGACGTCCTCGGCGGTCGCGCCGACTTCCAGCGCGGTGACCTGGACGCGCGGGGTCATCACGTTCTCCGCGGTCAGCTCCGGCAGATTGAGGGTACGGACGAACAGCTCCGCGGTGTCCGCCTCCAGCGCGCCCTCGCGGGCGGAGTGCCGGGCGAGCGCGACCAGCTCCTGCGGGCTGCGGGCCGAGGCCAGCTCCTCGGCGGGCTCCAGACCGAAGCGGCGCACGATGTGGTTGGCGGTGTTGTTGAGGTGGCTGATGAAGGGCCGGAAGACGGCCGTGAAGATCCGCTGCGGGGTGGCGACGGCCTTCGCCACGGCCAGCGGCGAGGAGATGGCCCAGTTCTTCGGGACCAGCTCGCCGACGACCATCAGGAACACCGTGGACAGGGCCGTACCGATGACGAGCGCCACGGACGACGCGACGCCCGGCGACAGCCCGACGGCCTCCACCGGGCCGCGGATGAGCTTGGCGATGGACGGCTCGGAGAGCATGCCGACGACCAGGTTGGTGACGGTGATGCCGAGCTGCGCCCCGGAGAGCTGGAAGGTGAGCCCGCGTACGGCCTTCATGGCGCTGGCCGCGCCGCGCTCGCCCTGCTCGACGGCCGTTTCCAGCTGGCCGCGCTCGACCGTGGTCAGTGAGAACTCCGCCGCGACGAAGGCGCCGCAGGCGAGGGAGAGCAGTACCGCAACGAGCAGCAGAAGCACTTCGGTCATCGGTTCACCTCCGTCCCATGATCGGGCAGGGACTGGCGGACCGCGCGATCTCGGCGGCTTCGGCAACTGGGAGGCTCGCCCATGGGCGGACGCTCACACCTTTCGTCGGAGGGGTGGGGCTGAATCCCTATAGTAAAGGATCGGCAAAGTGCGGTGCGGACGCGGTCACTCCGCCCCTGTTCCCTCCCGGAGCGGCTTCACCCACCGACGCCACTGGTCCTGCCGCCGGTATCCGGCCGCCCCCCAGGTGTGGTGCGCGCGCTCGTTCCGCTCCAGGACCATGGCGTCCACCCGCCGCCCGCCCACCTCGGCGAAGTGCCGCTCCGCCGCGTCCAGCAGCGCGGTCGCGATGCCCCGGCGGCGGTGGTCCGGATGCACGGCCAGCCGGTACAGGGAACACCTCCAGCCGTCGAACCCGGCGATCACGGTCCCGACCAGCGCACCGTCCCGTTCCGCGAGCAGCAGCGCCCCGGCGTCGCGGGCGATCAGCCGGGCCACCCCGTCGTGGTCGTCGCTGACGCTCGTCCCCTCGGCGGACGTGCGCCAGAACCGCAGGACGGCATCGATGTCGGGCAGGGCGGCGGGCCGTACGGCGAGATCGTTCATGGCCGGAGCCAATCAGAGAAGCGCACCGTCGAGCGAGCGGATTCCCGACCGGCCGGGCGTACGGGCCGGTGCGGGCCGAGGCGTACGGTCGGGCGCCGGCCGGTGCGTACGGGCGGTTCAGCGCAGGTGTACGGGCAGGCCGTCGATGCCGTACACGATCGACAGCTTGCGGAACGCCAGGTCCTGCGGCGGGACCGCGAGCCGCATGGCCGGAAAGCGCCCGACCAGCGCCGGGAAGGCGGCGCGCAGCTCCATCCGGGCCAGCTCCGCGCCGATGCAGCGGTGGATGCCGTACCCGAAGGCCAGGTGCCCGGCCGGGGTGACCCGGTCCACGTCGAACCGCCCGTCGTCCGTGACGTACGCCGGATCGCGGTTGGCGCCGCTCAGCGAGCACAGCACCATGTCGCCGCGCGGGATCGTCACGCCGGCGATCTCGATGTCCTCGCGGGCGAACCGGGGAAAGGCCATCTGCACGGCCGAGAGATAGCGCAGCACCTCCTCCACGAAGGGGCCCGCGAGCCCGTCGTCCGTCCGCAGCCGCGCCGCCACCTCCGGATTGCGCAGCAGCACCAGCGCGCCGAGCGCGATCGTGCTGGCCGTCGTCTCGAACCCGCCGGTGAGCACCCCGTCGGCCAGGCCCGCCAGTTCCTCGTCGTCCACGCTGTCGCCGTGCTCCCGCACGATCATCCCCAGCAGCCCGTCGCCGGGGTCGCGCCGCTGCGCCCGGACGACGCCCCGGAAGTAGTCGAGCGACGCGGACATCGCGCCGAACGGCGCGGTCGTCCCGGCGAACAGGTCGAAGCGGTCCATGGCCAGCTTCTGGAAGTCGTCGCGGTCCTCGTAGGGCACCCCGAGCAGCTCGCAGATCGTCAGCGACGGCACGGGCAGCGCGAAGGAGTGCACGAGGTCCACCGGCCCCGGCGCCGCGGCCATCGCGTCGAGCCGCTCCGCGACGATGGCGTCGATCCTGGGCGTCAGCCGGCGCAGCCGGCGCATGGTGAACTCCGGGGTCAGGATGCGGCGCAGCCGGGTGTGCACCGGCGGGTCGCTGAAGCCGAGACCACCGGGGCTGTGCTCGGCGACTATGCCCGCGTTGCCCGCCAGATGGGCGAAGTCGGTGCTGAACCCCTCGGCGCGGCCGAGCACCGCCTTCGACTCCTCGTACCCCGTGACCACCCAGGCGTCCATCCCGAACGGCAGGGCCACCCTGCGCACCGGCGCGCTCGCCCGGGCCTCCGCGAGCCGCCGCACCGGGTCCAGCCCGTCCCTGCGCAACGGCATCAGCAGCTGGTCGGGCAGCAGCCGCATGGTGGAGGAGCCGAGTCCGTGCTTCTGGATGCGCGCCAGGTAGCCGCGTCCGAGCCGGGCGGTGATACGGGAACGGAACGTCGTCGCACTCAATGTCACTCCATGAGTCGTCGCGGGATCTGGTCGGTTGGCGCACAGTGGCACCAGAACGTGGCCGCCTACGGTGACTTCGGCTACCTGAGCAGGAATTATGACCACGTGTTCGACCAGCGGGAGGCCGGGGTACCGAATATTTCGGCGGCGACGTGCGGCGACCGCCCCCACCCGGCCGGTCCCGGCGAAGGCCCTACGGCCGGCGGCCGCCCAGCGGCCGGGCCAGCCAGTCCGCCGCCCGCGCGCGAAACTCAACGGGCGCGAGCGACCCCGCGCCCTCCGGCACCACGCCGAGCAGCGGCGCGCCCGCCGCCACCGGCAGGTCCGTCACATTGCAGCGCGCCGCCAGATCCGGCGCGGCAGGCATGCTGCCGATGACCACGCCCGGACAGCTCAGCCCGCGCGCCCGCAGCGCCTCCGCCGTCAGGGCCGTGGAGTTGAGCGTGCCCAGCCCGGCCGGGGCGACCACCAGGACCGGCGCCTCCAGCAGCCGGGCCGCGTCCGCCAGGGTCGCGCCCTCGTCGTCGAACCGTACGAGCAGCCCGCCCGCGCCCTCCACGAGGACCAGGTCGTGCTCGGTGGCCAGCTTCTCCACCGCCTCCGCGATCTCGTACGGGCGCACCGGCCGCATGCCGGCGCGCCTGGCCGCCGTCGCGGGCGCCAACGGCTCCGGGAACCGGGCCAGTTCGACCGCGGTCACATGGCCGCCCGCGAGCCGCGCCACCTCGGCCGCGTCTCCCGGTTCGCCCGGCTCCAGGCCGGTCTGGGCCGGTTTGAGGACGGCGACGCGGCGGGGCGCGGCGGCGGCCGCCACGGCCGCCGTCACGATCGTCTTGCCGATCTCCGTGCCGGTCCCGGTCACCACCAGAACGCGCATGCCTCAGCCCTCCCGTGCCGCCGCGCACACCGCGCGGCAGATCCGTGCCACATCGTCGTCCCCCGTCACGTACGGCGGCATGGTGTAGACGAGGTCGCGGAACGGCCGCAGCCACACCCCTTCCCGTACCGCCGCCGAGGTCGCCGCCGCCATGTCCACCTCGTGGTCCAGCTGGACCACGCCGATGGCGCCGAGCACCCGCACATCGCGGACGCCGGGCAGCTCGCGCGCCGCCGCCAGGCCCTCGCGCAGGCCCGCCTCGACGCGTTTCACCTCCTGCCGCCAGTCCTGGCCGAGCAGCAGGTCGATGGAGGCGCAGGCCACCGCCGAGGCGAGCGGGTTGCCCATGAACGTCGGTCCGTGGGCGAGCACGGGCACCTCGCCGCGCGAGATGCCGTCGGCGACCTCGCTCGTGCACAGCGTCGCCGCCATCGTGAGGTAGCCGCCGGTCAGCGCCTTGCCCACGCACATCACATCCGGGGAGACCCCGGCGTGGTCGGCCGCGAACAGCTGCCCCGTACGGCCGAAACCGGTGGCGATCTCGTCGAACACGAGCAGGACCCCGTACGCGTCGCACGCCTCGCGCAGCACCCGCAGATAGCCGGGGGAGTGGAAGCGCATGCCGCCCGCCCCCTGCACGACCGGCTCCACGATCACGGCGGCCAGTTCGCCGGCGTGCCGCTCGATCAGTTCGCGCAGATGCGCCGCGTACGCGGGGTCGGGCTCGGCGTCGTAGCCGGCGGGCGGCTCGTCGGCGAAGACCTGGCGGGGCAGGGCGCCCGACCACAGCTCGTGCATCCCGCCCTCCGGGTCGCACACCGACATGGGCTGCCAGGTGTCGCCGTGGTAGCCGCCCCGCCAGGTCAGCAGCCGCTGCTTGGCGGGCTGCCCGGCCGAGCGCCAGTACTGGAGGCACATCTTCACGGCGACCTCGACCGACACCGAACCGGAATCGGCGAGGAAGACGTGGCGCAGCGGCTCCGGGGTGATCTCCACCAGCCGGGCCGCGAGTCGGACGGCGGGCTCGTGCGTGAGCCCGCCGAACATCACATGGCTCATCCGGTCCAGCTGGCCGCGCGCCGCCTCGTTGAGCACCGGGTGGTTGTAGCCGTGCACGGCCGACCACCAGGAGGACATGCCGTCCACCAACTCGTCGTGGCCGTGGGCGGGTTCGGCGAGCCGCAGCCGGACCCCGGACGCGGACTCCACGACCAGCGGCTCCTGCCGGCCCGGCATGGGCCCGTACGGATGCCAGACGTGCGCCCGGTCCAGGTCCCGGAGCACGGCGGGGGAGAGCGGCTCAGGCATTGGGGGCGAGATCCGTCCCCGCGCCGCGGCGGCGCACCGCCACCAGATCCGTACGGGCGCCCGGAACCGGAGCCTCCGCCGGCTCGGCGGCGGCAGCGGCGGACGCGACCTCGGCCTCCGGGCTCTCCGCCGTTCCGCCGCACGGGCCGCAGCCGCTCCCGGTGTGCGTGCCGCAGCTCTCCGGCTCCGAGCCGCAGCCGCCCGTGTGCGAGCCGCAGCCGGCCGCCGCGTTCGCGCGGTGCCCGGGGAGCGTCGTCGTACCCGTCCCCTCCACCTCGAAACCGGCGTCCGCGATCATGTCCAGGTCGGCCTGACCGGCCTGGCCCTCGCTGGTCAGATAGTCGCCGAGGAAGATCGAGTTCACCAGGTGCAGGGCGAGCGGCTGCATCGAGCGCAGATGGACCTCGCGCCCGCCCGCGAGCCGCACCTCCACGTCGGGGCAGACGAACCGGACCATCGCCAGGATGCGCAGACAGCGCTGCGGCGTCAGGTTCCACTCCTTGGCGAGCGGCGTCCCCTCGAACGGGATCAGGAAGTTGACCGGCACCGAGTCCGGGTCCAGCTCGCGCAGCGAGAAGACCACGTCGACCAGGTCCTCGTCGCTCTCGCCCATGCCCGCGATCAGCCCCGAGCACGCGGAGAGCCCGGCGGCCTGCGCCTGGTGCACCGTGTCCACCCGGTCCGCGTAGGTGTGGGTGGTCGTGATCTCCCCGTACGTCCCCTCGGACGTGTTGAGGTTGTGGTTGTACGCGTCGGCGCCCGCCGAACGCAGCCGCTCGGCCTGCCCCTGCGAGAGCAGCCCCAGGCAGGCGCACACCTCGACGCCCTCGTTCTGGTCCTTGATGGCCTCGATGGTCTTCGAGACCCGGTCCACGTCCCGGTCGGTGGGGCCCCGGCCGCTGGCCACCAGGCAGACGCGCTTGGCGCCGCCCGCCACCCCGGCCGCCGCCGCCTTCGAGGCGTCCTCGGGCTTGAGCCAGGTGTACTTGAGGATCTCGGCCTTGGAGCCGAGCCGCTGCGAGCAGTACGAGCAGTCCTCGGGACAGAGCCCCGATTTCAGATTGACCAGATAGTTCAGCTTCACCCGCCGCCCGAACCACTGACGGCGCACCCTGCCGGCCGCCGCCACCACATCGAGCAGTTCGTCGTCCGGGGTCGCCAGTACGGCGAGCGCTTCTTCACGGGTCGGCAGCTCGCGCCGCAGCCCCTTGTCCACCAGCGTGTTCAGGAGGTCCATGGCGTCGATCCTGACGCACCGCACCGCCCGGAGCCAAGGAGGAACCGGACAACGGAGCTCACGCGGGGTGTGTGCATCACCACACCGTGCCCCGGTGTGACCCCGGTTAGGGTCTGTGGGCTGCCTACAAGAGGGGTCACTCCATGCCCGCCACCCCGTTCGACTGGATCGACGACGAGGCGCGCCGTCGCGCGGACGCGGGGCTGGTCCGCAGGCTGCGGCCCCGGAGCGCCGGCGCCGGGCCGCTGGACCTCGCGAGCAACGACTACCTCGGCCTGACCCGGCACCCCGAGGTGATCGCGGCGGCGGCGGACGCGGCCCTGCGCTGGGGCGGCGGATCGACCGGCTCCCGCCTCGTGACGGGCTCGACCGCCCTTCACGCGGAACTCGAACGCGAACTCGCCGCGTTCTGCGGATTCGAGGCGGCCCTCGTGCTCTCCTCCGGCTACGCCGCCAACCTCGCGGCCCTCACCGCGCTCACCGGGCGCGACGGTCTCATCGCCTCGGACGCCGGCAACCACGCCTCCATCGTGGACGGCTGCCGGCTCTCGCGGGCGGCGACCGTCGTCGTCCCGCACGCCGACCCGGAGGCCGTCCGCAAGTCGCTGTGCGGGCACGAGGGCCGGCGGCTGGCCGTCACCGACTCGGTCTTCTCCGTGGACGGCGACGCCGCACCGCTCGCCGCGCTGGCCGCCGTCTGCCGGGCGGAGAACGCGGCGCTCCTGGTGGACGACGCGCACGGTCTCGGGGTGCTCGGCGAGGGCGGACGCGGAGCGCTCGACGCGGCGGGGATCGCGGGCGGCGGGGGCGTCGCCGCCACGCTCACCCTGTCCAAGTCGCTGGGCAGCCAGGGCGGCGCGGTCCTCGGCCCGGCCCGCGTCATCGACCACCTCGTCAACACCGCGCGGACGTTCATCTTCGACACCGGGCTCGCCCCGGCGGCGGTGGGCGCGGCGCTGGGCGCGCTGCGGCTGCTGCGCCGCGAACCGGAACGCGCGCTGCGGGCCCGTACGGTCGCCACCGCGCTGTACGAGGGGCTGACGGCGGCCGGGCTGACCGCGGTGCGCCCCGACGCGGCGGTTGTCTCGGTGCGGGCGCCGTCGCCGGACGCGGCGGTCCGCTGGGCCGCCGACTGCCGGACGGCGGGGCTGGCGGTCGGCTGCTTCCGGCCGCCTTCGGTCCCGGACGGCATCTCGCGGCTGCGGCTCACCGCCCGCGCCGACCTGACGGACGAGCAGATCGGGCAGGCGGTGGCGACGGTGCGGCGGACCGCCCCGGCGAGCTGAACCGGCGGACCGGGCCGCGGGTCCGGGGCGGCGGGCGTCTCAGCGCCGCAGACCGGTGACGAAGGACGTCCAGGCCGTGGGGGAGAACTCCAGCGGGGTGAGCGACACATCCTTGGAGTCGCGTACGGCGAGCAGCCGCCCGTCCTCGAACGGGGCGGTCTCCACGCAGTTGTTCATACCCGTGCTGCGGCTGCTGCGCCGCCACCGTAACGCTTGCTGTGCGGGGCGATCGGACATGACGGTTCCTCCGGGCGGTGGGGGGTCACCGATCGTCGCGGTCGATCGCGGCGATCAGGTCCAGCGTGTGCTCCGGCGACAGCGCGTGGGCCTGAAGGGTGCGGAAGGCCGCGCTGTACGCCGCAAGGTCTTCTTTCCGTTCCAGATAGAGGCTACTCGTCAAGTGGTCAAGAACGACCACGTCAAGGTCAGAAGCGGTCGGAAAGGAGAAGATAACGAAAGGGCTGGTGAGGCTGACATAGCCGCCGACCGCGAACGGAAGTAACTGAAGTTCCACATGGGGCAGTTGGGCCACCCGAGCGAGATGGCGCAGCTGCTGGCGCATCACTCTTCGGCCACCCACCTCCCGGCGCAGCACCGCCTCGTCGAGCACCGCGCTCAGCCGCAGCGGCGGGTCGCTGCTCAGCACCCCCTGCCGGGTCAGCCGCACCTCGACCAGCGAGTCCAGCTGGCCGGACGGCAGCCCGTCGAGGGAGGCCCGGGTCACCGCGCGGGCGTAGTCGGCGGTCTGGAGCAGGCCCGGAACCACCGTGGTCTCCAGCGTGCGGGCGGTGCGCGCCTGCGACTCCAGACTGATGAAGTCGCGGTACTGCGGCGGGATGAGACCCCGGTACGCGTGCCACCAGCCGGCGCCGCCCCCGCCCGCCGAACCGGCCAGCGCGCCCAGCACCTCGCGCAGCTGGGGATCGTCCATCCCGTACGCGTCCAGCAGCCGGATCACGTCATCCGGCCGCACCCCGCTGACACCTGTCTCGATCCTGCTCACCTTCGACTGGTGCCAGCCGAGCAGGTGCGCGGCCTCCCGGCTCGTGAGCCCCGACGCGTGGCGCAGACTCCGCAGCTCCTCCCCGAGCTTGCGGCGCCGAACCGCTGGACCGTGCTGCATCTGAACGCTCCCTCCCGCTGTCTGACGAGGGGACAGTGTCGCGCCCGCGCGGGGACGGGCGGGGAGAGTTCACCGGTTTGAGTTACAGATATATGCATATCTTGGTGGATCGCCACCACGGAGGGCAGCATCGGTGGCAATCTGGCGCGAAGCACAACCGGTCCGCTCGCCGGGCCGGTACCGGGTGGGAAAGGGACGGCTCGCCATGGCAGACCATCAGGAAGCACGTGTCACTCTGCCGAGCGAGCCGGTTTCGGTCTCCGCGGCCCGCCGGTACGTGGCCCGCGTGCTCACGGACTGGGGCCTGCCCGAGGACGCGGAGGCCGCCGACGCGCTCCGCCTCATCCTCTCGGAGCTGGCCACCAACGCCGTGCTGCACACCTTCGGACAGTCGCCGACCTTCACCGTCGACCTGCTGCTGGAGCGCGAGGAACTGCTGAGCCTCGGGGTGACGGACAGTCATCCCCGCAGGCCCCAGCGGCTGCCCGCCGCCGTCCAGCAGGACAACGGACGCGGCATGGTCATCGTCCGCGCGCTGGCCAAGGAGTACGGCGGCCGGGTGACGGTCACCCCCACCGACGACGGCGGCAAGACCGTCTGGGTGACGCTGCCGTGGCACGCCCCGGCCGGCCCCGACGCCGTACGCACCCGGCCCGCGGGCCCGCGTCAGGCGACCCGCCCGTAGTACACGCTCCGGGTCCAGATCTTCTCCAGCCGGACCACGGCCCCGGTCTTCGGCGAGTGCCAGATCTTCCCGCTCCCGGCGTAGATGCCCACGTGGTAGACGCTGCGCCCGGAATGGAAGAAGACCAGGTCGCCCCGCTGCCGCTCGGACGCCGTGATGTGCCTGGTCCGGTTGTACTGCTGCTGGGCCGTGCGGGGGAGCTTCTTGCCGGCCTTCTTGAACGAATAGAGCGTCAGCCCGGAACAGTCGAAGCTGTGGGGCCCGGTCGCGCCCCACCGGTAGGGCGCTCCCTTCTTCGACGCGGCGACCTTCAGCGCCTTCGCGGCGTGGCCGGCCGCCTGCGCCTCGGAGGCGGCACCGGGGACCAGCAGCGTGCCGCCGACCGCGGCGAGAGTCATGACCGAGGCCGTGGTGGCCCGGGCGAGCAGGGACGGGACATGAACCTGCGCACTCATGCGCAACCCTTCGTCAGCCGCCTGTGAAGGATGGCCTGTCGGGTTCGGGCTGGCGAAGTTGCCCGGCCGCGCGCGGCGGCTTCACCCCGAGGGACAACCGGTGTGCTCCGGCGGTCCCGTGATGCTCGGGTCCTCCACTCCTGCCGATCCACTCCTGTCGACCAGGCATCCGGACGGCGGCAGGACTCGGCGTCCGCCCGGACCGCCCCGCCGCGGTGGCGGGGGCTTGTCGTCCCAGGGATCTTGACGCACCTCGTGCCCGATTTCCGAGGTGAAACAGCCATATGTGAATATCGAACCGAATCGCCCGTTCAGGTGGGCGGCCCCCTTCCCCGCGCTCCCGCGCCCTGCCGCGGCCGTGCCCGTACCAGCGCTGTCGCGAGGGAAACCGCCCGGCGCGCATCAACGGAACGCAAATCGGCCCGTCGCTCGCACGAGGGAACGCCTACGCCGGTCGAGCGAGAAATCCCACCGCACCCACCGGGCGTGTCGCCCGCGCCCGCAGCGCCCGGCCCGGTCAGGGTTTGCGATCGTGTTCCGCCAGCCAGGCGTCCTCCGCCTCGTAGTCGAACAGCACCGTGCCGTACGTGCGCAGCATCGCCGGGAACGCGTCCTGCCAGGCGCGGTCCGACAGGCGGGAGGCCAGCCAGTCGACGGTCTCCGGCAGCGAGTCGGCGTAGTCCGTCACCGGGCGGTAGCCGAGTTCCCGTGCGGCGGCCGACATGTCGTAGACGATGGAGTGCGGCGCGCTCCAGGGCGTCGCGCCGACGCCCTCCGCGGGCGGGGCGCCCGCGACCAGCACCGTCTCCGTGGACCGGCCCAGCACCGCGTCCACCGCCTCGCCGATCTCCGCGACCGTCGGCGCCTGCGGATCGGCGGCGTTCAGCACGCGCGAGCCGGGCCGGGCGGCGGCCAGCCGGATCAGCTCGGCCGCGTTCGACGTGTGCAGCGGATGGAAGCGCGAGGCCCCGCCGTACGCCAGCACCCGCCGGGGCCGGCCGTCCAGCGCCCGCTTGACGAAGTACAGCTCGCGCGGGGTGCGGCAGTGCGGTCCGTGCACCGCGCCCGCCCGCAGCAGCGTGACCGGGAGGGTGTCACCGGCCGCGAGCAGATCGCGCTCCAGGCAGATCTTGCGCGTCGCATAGGTGTCGTCGCCCGGCTCCACCGTGCTCAGCGACTCCGGGATCGGCAGCGGATAGCGGGGTGCCCCGTCCGGCTCGCCCTGCGTATCGAAACTGCGGCCCCGCTCGTCCGCGTACACCGCCCCGCTGGAGACGACCACCGCCGACCCGATCCGGTCCGCGAGGCCGGTCAGCTGCCGGGCGTGCGGCCTCCCGTACGCCACCAGGTCCACCAGCACGTCGCAGCCCGGACCGAGCGCCGCCGCGAGCGCGCCCTCCTCGTCACGGTCCAGGGCGACCGTCCGCACCCCGCCGTCCCACCCCTCGACGCGGCCCCCGCCGCGCGAGGCCGCCGTCACCTTCCAGCCGTCCGCCACCAGCGCGCGCACCGCGGCGCGCCCCATCTGCCCCGTCGCTCCCAGCACCCACGCGTGTCCCCTGTTGGTCATGCCAGGCACGCTAGACGCGGCCGCACCGGCGGACCAGGGGCGTTCACCGCCCGCGAATCCGCTTTCGGCGTCGGCGATCCGGGAACCCGGGGGCCCGTCCGCGCGTCACTGGCCCGTGCCGAAGTCCTGGGTCCACACGATGCCGCCGGGGCTGTCCTCCACACCCACGCCCAGTTCCTTGAACGAGCAGTTCAGGATGTTCGCGCGGTGGCCGGGGCTGTTCATCCAGGAGTCCATCACGGCGGCGGGTGTGCGCTGGCCCTTGGCTATGTTCTCTCCGTAGGTGCTCCACCGGTAGCCGGCGTCGGTGATCCGGTCGCCCGGACCGGAACCGTCCTGCGAGGTGTGCGAGAAGTAGTCCCGCGCGGCCATGTCCTCGGAGTGCCGCTGCGCGGCGGTCGTCAGCTGCGCGTTGCCGGTGACCGGGCCACAGCCCTCCCTGGCCCGTTCGGTGTTGACCAGGGCCAGGACCTGCTCCGCCTCCGATGCGGGGCCGGGCGAGGAGCGGTCCGGGGCCGGCGGCCGGTTCGCCGGGGCGGACGCCGTCGCCGAGGGGCGCCTGCTCGCGGGGGCGGACTTCCTCGGTGACGCCTTGGGCTTCGCCTTCGTGGCGCTCGGGCTCGCGCTCGCGCGGGCGGACGGCGAGGCGGAGGGGGAGGACGCCGCCGTGGCGGACGCCTTGCCCGTCGCCGAGGTCGCGGCCGGGGCGGAGGACTCGGGCGCGGCGGCCACGGACACCTCCTCGTCCCCGTCGTCGCCCGTCGACAGATGCACGGCCGCGCCCCCGGCGCCCAGCACGCCCACCGCCAGGACCGACGCGACCACGGCGTTGCGCCGCCGGCGCCGGGCCTGCGTCCGGCGCAGCGCGGCCCGGCCCGGCCGGGCGGACGCGGCCAGGGGCGTGGCGGCGCCGGTCTCCGTGAGGCGTGGCGACCGGCCGGCGGCGGCCACGCCCGCGAGGGGCACCAGCGCCAGGCCCACCAGCAGCCCCTCGGCCGGCACCAGACCCGTACCGAACCCCGAGCAGACGGTGCAGCCGCGGGCGTGCCGGGCGATGCGCTTGCGCCACAGCGGCGACGGCGCCCCGTCCCACCCGGCCAGCATGTCGTCGAGCAGCACGCACCGGGGCCGTGCGGCGAGCGCGCCCACCACCACCCGCGCGGTGTCCAGCTGGGCCTTCATCCGCTGCACCCGGACCGCCGTGTGCTCGGGGGAGAGGTTCAGCGCGGCGGCCACCTCGGCCCGGCTCAGCTCGCCGGCCGCCTCCAGCCACCACAGCGACAGCAGCGCCCGGTCGTCCTCGTCCACCCAGCGGGTCGCCTCGGCGACCTGGCGGCGCTGCCCGGACAGGCCGAGCCGGAGAATGGTCACGTCCACGAAGTCGGCGCCCGGATCGACCCTGTCCTGCCCGCCGGCCAGGGGCTCCACGGGTACCGCGGCGGACTGCCGGTCCCGCCAGTGCCCGCGTATCTCGTTCATCGCGATGGCCACCAGCCAGGAGCGGAAGCTCGCCGGATCGCGCAGGCCGGGCAGCGCCCGCAGCATCCGCAGGACCGTCTCCTGCACCACGTCGTCGACGTCCGCGTGGCCGTTGAGCGCACGCCCGACGACGTTGTAGAGCAGCGGCAGACAGGACGCGACGAGCTGGTCCCTGGCGCCGGGGTCCCCGGCCCGCGCCGCTTCGATCAACGCCCGTTCGCGGTCCTGGCCCATGCCGTGCTCACTCTTCCGGAGTCCTGTTCTGGCTTCACGCACACCTGGGAGATGCGGCCCGGCCGGTGACCATAACAAAAACCCGTCGCTCATTTGTGCGTGATGAGGCTCGGTGTGCGAAGGCTCGGTGTGCGGAAAGAAGTCCGGCCCCGCCACGGGGTGGCGGGGCCGGACGGGGTCACCGGATCATCCGGTCACCGCTCAGGGCGCGGTGCCCCAGGTGAGCGCACCGCCCACGTACGCGCCGATCTTCGACGAGTCCGCGTAGCTGGTGGCCGTCGAGCGGCTGTAGTCGTCCGCCTCGTTGAAGTTGGACCAGTCGCTCTTGTTGAGACGCAGCTGCATCTCGCCGGTGGAGGCGCCGGCCGCGAGGGTGCCGCTGCCGAAGGAGACCTCCAGGTAGTGGCTGGCACCGGCCGCCGAACCGTTCTGCTTCACCGCCAGGCTCAGCTTCCCGCAGCCCAGGACCGCCCAGTCGCAGGAGGTGCCGAAGGTGGCGGAGCCGGACTCCGGGGTGAACCAGTAGCGCAGCTTGACCGTGGACAGGTCCACCGCCGTGCTGCCGGTGTTGACCAGCTGGAGGCCCATCCGGATCTGGTTGTCGGTCGCGGAGGAGTCGTTGTTCTTGTACTGGACCTTCAGGGCGCCCGTCCCGGTGCCGCCACCCTCGGAGGTGGTGACGGACAGGGCCGAGGAGGCCGCCGAGACGTTACCGGCCGCGTCCCGCGCCTTGACCGTGTAGCTGTAGGCGGTCGAGGCCGACAGACCCGTGTCGGTGTACGAGGTCGTGGTGGCCGTGCCCACCTTGGTGCTGCCCCGGTACACGTCGTAGCCGGTCACCGCGGTGTCGTCGCTGGACGCGGTCCAGGACAGCGAGACGCTGGAGCTGGTCTTCGCCGTGGACGTCAGACCGGTCGGCGCGGTCGGCGCCTGGGTGTCGTCGTCACCGCCGTTGTTGCCGCCGTCGTCACCGCCGTCGATGGGCGGGTAGGCGTTGCGCAGCAGCTCCTGGAACTGCGCGGAGAACCAGTGACCGGCGACCGGGGCGTTGGGCAGCGCGCCGGACATGCTGTTGCCGTTGCGCCCGTTGCCCTCGTAGGTCGGGTCGCACATCCGGTCCCAGCCCTTGCCCTCGTCGTTCTCCTCGGGCTCGCTGTTGCCGTCCGACTCCCCCGGGGGCTTCGCCCACACGTAGGCGTCGATCCCGGGCTCGGGGGCGGCGGTCGGCCGCTCACCGATGCCGGCACCGCTCTGGTTGCACCAGTTGCCGGCGTGGATGCGCCGGTCCACACGGCCGCCGTCCACGTAGGCGTCCACGCTGGTCAGCGGGCCCGCGGAGGTGGGCCGGTCGGCGCCGCCCCAGCCGTTGCGGGCGGTGTCGATCAGCATGCCGATGTTGGAGTTGAAGCCCTGCCCGACCAGCTGGGTGCGCAGCGCCTGGGCGAACGTCAGCTCGTCGGTGTAGTAGTTCCAGTCGATCCACTTCGACTGGCGCACCGTGGTGCCGTTCACCGAGTCGGTGATCTTGAAGTTCGGCTCCTTGAGAGCCGAGTAGTTGGCCGTGTTCACAATGAAGCCGGCGACGTCGTCGACGGTGGCGCCCTCGGAGGTCGCGGCCTTCTTGAACTCCAGGCCGGCCGGGGCCATGTTGCTGTCCCAGCCCAGCCAGCCGTGGTGGGCGGCGTCGATGTAGTTGTAGACGTTGGGAATGGCACCCAGGGTGTGCAGGGCGTAGCCGACACCCTTCTCGTAGTTGCCATTCGCCTTCATCGTCGCGCAGTCCTCGGTCGAACCGGCCGTGCCGCCCGCGTTGGTCACGATGTTGGGCAGCGAGTCGGGCTCGATGATGGCGACAATGCGCAAGCTGGAGTAGGCCGGGTCCGCGAGGATCTCGGAGATCGGGTCGATGTATTCGTCCTTGTAACGGTCGAGCTCGGTGGGGCCGAGCTCGCCGTGGGAGGCCAGGGCGGCGCAGTCGCGGCCCGGCAGGTCGTAGATGACGACCTGGAACAGGTCGGCGCCCTGGGCGAGAGCCGTGTCCAGGTGGTCGCGGAGCCCCCTCTTCCCGTCGGTGCCGGTGATGGCGGCGATACGGTCCATCCAGACGAAGGACGGCGTGTCGGCGATGGCGTCACCGCCCGGCTCGGCCGCCGCGAGGGCGGACCAGTCCGGGTTCACGTACGGGGTGGCACCCACATACGGGTTGTCCACCCGCGCCACGGCCGCGTCGGCGGTGGCGGGGAGGGCCACCGCCAGGGCGGCGCCCATGGCCATCGCGGAGACTGCGGCGAGCCTCCGGCGTAGCCCTTGCTTGATGGTGCCTCTGGTACTCATTGCGGCTCCGTGCTCCTCTCGTACGCCCGCGGAGGATTCCCGCGGACGGTTTCAGGGGGTGCTGCCCGATGGCGGGCTCTGCGGGGTCGGTGTCGGGCCCGCCATCGGGAGTGGTGGGGTGACCGGCCGGGGGACCGGTCAGAGGGTGGGTACGGTTACGGCTCGACGCCCCAGGCCAGCGAGCCGGCGACATACGCCCCGACCTTCGTGGAGTCGGCGTACGAGGTGTTGGTCGAGCGGCTGTAGTCGTCGGCCTCGTTGAAGTTGGACCAGTCGCTCTTGTTGAGGCGCAGCTGGATCTCACCGGTGGAGGCGCCGGCGGCCAGCGTGCCCGCGCCGCCGGTGAACCCGACCTCCAGGCAGCGGTCGGCACCCGTCTTCGAACCGGAGACGGCGACCACCGTGTGCGAGATGTTGGACGAGCCGAGCGCGGCGTAGTCGCAGTAGGTGCCGAAGGTGCTCGGTCCGCCGTCGGCGGTGAACCAGTACCGGACCTTCACCGTGGACAGGTCGACCGGCGCGCTGCCGGTGTTCACGACCTGGAGGCCCATCCGGATCTGGTTGTCGGTCGCGGAGGAGTCGTTGTTCTTGTACTGCACCTTCACCGCGCCGGTGCCGGTCGAGCCGCCGGACTTGGTGGTGGCGAGGACCGCGTCCGACAGCGCCGAGGTGTTGCCGCCCGCGTCCCGCGCCGCCACCGCGTAGGTGTACTCGGTGGCGGCGGCGAGCCCGGAGTCGGTGAACGTGCGCCCGGTGGCGTTGCCCGCGAGCACGCCGTTGCGGTACACGTCGTAGCCGGTCACGCCGACGTTGTCGGTGGACGCCGACCAGGAGAGCGACACGCTGTCCTTGGTCGTCGCGGTCACCGTGAGGCCGCCCGGCGCGGTCGGCGGCTCGGTGTCGCCGCCCGGCTCACCGCCGCCGCCCTCCACCAGCAGCTCCGCGTAGATCGCGAAGGCCAGCGCGAGCGCCGCCTGCGCCCAGAAGCGGTGGTACGTGAAGACGGGCGCGTCCCCGCCGTCCAGGTACGCCTGCACCTTCGGCCAGTCCGGGTCGTCCTTGTACCAGCTGCGGATGGAGATGAAGGTCGAACCGGGCCGGATCGGGTCGCCGTTGGGCATGGTGCCCGACCAGCCGGACGGGATGTACACCTCGTCGTCGAACCGGTTGTAGTCCAGCCGGGTCTCCGGCACCGAGATGCCCTTGTCCGTGGTGTTCAGCGCCATCGCGTCGAGCAGCGCCTTCGCCAGCGCCGCCGCGTCCTCGTCACCCGACTTGGCGGCGTAGTAGGTGAGCGTCTTGACGTACGCGGCGCCCACGCCGACGTCGTTGGCGTAGTCCACCACCGATACGTGCAGACCGGCGTTGTCACCGGGCGAGGAGGCGTTCCAGGTGTCCGGCTGACCCGTCCAGTTCAGCGTGGACGGGAAGCGGAAGCTGCCGTCGGCGCCGATGGTCGTCTCACTGGACGCCCAGGCGACCCACTTGGACAGGACGGCCTCGGCGGCCGCGTTGCCGGTCACGTAGTAGTACGCGGCGACGCGCTCCATGCCCCAGGCCTGGAAGCCGAACCAGTTGTTGCTCGCCGGGTCGTGGTAGACCGGCTGCCAGTCGTACGCCATCCCGTAGAAGGTGGGCGTGCCGGCCGGGGGCGCGCTGTAGCTGCCCTCCCAGCTGTTGGTGCAGCCGCCCGCGAGCGCGCCCTCGCTGGACTGGAGCCAGGTCAGGAACTCCAGCTGCCGGGTCAGGCTCTTGGACCAGTCCGACCGGGCCGTCGCCGACTTGGGGGTGAGCGAGGGCACGTTGGACAGCGCCCACGCGGCGAGCGGGTTCTGGTAGCCCTGGTGCGAGGCGCTGTCACCGATGCGCCAGGCCCAGCCGCCGCCGCTGCCCGCGGCGGACCCGCCCCAGGCGTAGTACCAGGACAGCAGGTAGTGCTGGGAGTCGCGGCCGGAGGCGGCCGGGCACGAGTTCGGGTCGGTGCAGTCGCCGATCCGCTTGAAGTACTTGTCGAACATGGCGTAGCGCAGGTAGTCGCCCATCTTGGCGGCCTTCGCCACCGAGGCCGCGACCTGGCTCTCCTTGCCCTGCTCCGAGGCCCAGCGGTACGCCCAGTAGGCAGCCTGCACCGCGCGGGCGTCGGCGTCCGGCGCGTTGGTGTACTTCCACTGCTTGGCGTAGCTGGAGTCCCCGACGAACAGGTCGAGATACCCGTTGGGACCGCCGTACTTGAAGAGGTCGGTGGTCGGCTGCGGCACGGTCTCCCACACCGACTCCTGCGCGCCGCGCTGGTAGGTGTTGATGAAGGAGGCGCCGGCGCCCGGCCCGGACTGGCCACCGGTGCCCGGCTTGTTGCCGTAGCCGTAGATGTTGTCCAGGTCCATCAGCCAGTGCATGCCGTAGACGTCCATCGTTCCGTAGGACGAGGCGAGTTCGGCCGAGAGCGGGTCGCTGCCCACCGGGACGTTGCCGTTCATGGCGGAGGGGTAGCCGCTCGGCAGCGGGTGTTCGGCCGCGAAGGTCGCCGGCGCCGAGGGGTTGTACGAGTCGCTGGTCGACTGGTCGGCGTGCTGCGGGATGATGGTCTTCTCCGCCACCGCCCAGGCCGCGTTGAACGGCGCCCAGTCACCCGTCACCCGGCCGTACGCCGCCTCCAGCCACATCCAGAAGCTGACGGCCTCCGACGTGGTCTGGTGGCCGTGGTCCGGCGCCTCGACCATCAGCGTCTCGACCGAGTGGTACGGGAGGCCGTCGGGGCTGAAGTAGCCGTTGGCGGCGTCCTTGATCTTGCCGTACTGGGTGAGGAAGGCCTGGGTGTACGGGTCGTCGCCCGCGGCGGCGGCCGACCGCGAGCCGGTGGCGGTGCCGGCCTGTGCCGAGGCGGGCCCGGCGACCGCGGTGCCCTGCGCCAGACCGAGGGCCAGCATGCTGCCGCCGAGGGCGCTGCTGAACGTTCTACGTGATATCGACACAAATCCTCCAGTGGCGGGTGTCGTCGATGGGGGAGGGGAGGAGGGGAGGGGCAAGCGGTGGGGACGGTGATGCGGCGCGGAGGGATGGAGCGGGGGAGCGGGGGCCGGTGGGGGAAGGGTGAGCGGGGCCCCCGGGGGGTCAGGGCTCGATGCCCCAGACCAGGTCGCCGTCCACGTACACGGTGATCTTCGAGGCGTCCGCGTACGAGGTGCCGGTGCCGTGGCTGTAGTCGTCCGACTCGTCGAAGTTCGACCAGTCCGTCTTGCTCAGGCGCAGCTGCATCTCACCGGTCGAGGCACCCGCGGCGAGGCTGCCGCTCGCGAAGCCGACCTCCAGGTAGTGGTCCGCGCCGGCCTTCGGGTTGCTCGCGGCGACCACGCGGTGGGTGATCGTGGAGCAGTTGATCGGCGACCAGTCACACCAACTGCCGTACGTGGAGGCGCCGTTGTCGCCGGAGAACCAGTAGCGGACGGTGACGGCCGGCAGGCCGACCGGGGCGGTGCCGGTGTTCACGAGTTGGAGACCGGGCTTGATCTGGTTGTCGCCCGCAGCGTTGTCGTTGGCGCGGTACTGGACCTTCAGCGTGCCGGGCGTGGAGCCGTCGTCGCCGCCCCCGTCCTCGTCGCCCAGGGCGGTGCGCACGGCGGCGTAGGCGGGCTTCGGCGCCAGGTCGTCGTCGTACAGGTTGGCCGCGCCCTCGCCGGGGAAGGTGCTCGGCACCCAGGAGTACTTGTCGGTGTAGTCCCAGACGGTGATCCCGACGCAGCGCCGCACGGCCAGACAGGCGTCGACCACCTGCGCGTAGTAGGAGGACTGGGTGGCGAGCTTGGTGGCGTCGGCCGGGAGCTGCATGCGTACATCGAGCTCGGTGACGGCCACGTCGAGCCCGAGGTCGGCGAACCGCTGCATGTTCGCCTGCATCTGGTACGGGAAGCCGTACTGGATCGCCAGGTGGGCCTGCATCCCGACCCCGTCGAGCGGCACACCCTCGTCGAGCAGCTCGCTCACGAGGTCGTACATGGCGTCGCTCTTCGCGCCCTTGCCCTCGATGTTGTAGTCGTTGATGTAGAGCTCGGCGTCCGGGTCGGCGGCGTGCGCCGCGCGCAGGGCCTTGGCGATGAAGTCCTTGCCCATCGCGTTGTAGAACGGGCTGGTGCGGAAGGTCCCGTCCTCGTTGAACGGCTCGTTCACCACGTCCCAGGCCGAGACCTTGCCGCGGTAGTGGGTGGCCTCCGCGGTGATGTGGTCGGTCATGGCCGTCTCCACCTGCGCGGACGGCAGGGCGCCCACCCAGCCGGGCAGCTGGCTGTGCCAGACCAGGGTGTGCCCGCGCACGGTCTGGCCGTGCTGCGCGGCGAAGTCGGTGACGACGTCGCCCTTGGTGAAGTCGAACTGCCCCCGGACGGGCTCGACGGTGTCCCACTTCATGGAGTTGCCCGGCGTGATCTGCCCGAACTCGGAGCCGAGCTTCGCCGCGTAGGCGGCGTCGGGGAGTTCCGGGTTGTCGGTCGCTGAGCCGAAGTACCTGCCCTGGGCGGTGGCGAGGTCGTGGAGGGTGTCCTCCGGCGCGGCGGACGCGGGGCCGCCCGCCAGGCCGGTGACGGCAAGGGCGAGGGTGCCGGCCAGGAGGACGGGGAGCGCCCCGGTGCGGCGGGGTCTGCAACGCTTCACCAAGCTCATGACAAGTGCCTTCCTCTGCCGTGCGGCGGGGCACTCACGGGGTGCGCGGCTGCGCCCCGTAACACCCTTGCTGTTGAACGGCGTTGGGGGAGAAGGGAGGGGATGGAGTGTGCAAGTCTTGATTGTGGGAGCGCTCCCAAGGTGGCGTGGCGACAGGCACCTGTCAAGGGTTGAAGCGCAACTGGCTTACGGGGGTGTGAACGCGGCCATACGTCGAACGGACTTGTGGCGCAGCGTTGTTGACGACCCGGTAACGAGCGGCCGGGGTGGTGCGGAGCGACCGTGCCGACGGGGTGTGCGGCCTTCGCCCGAAGCGTTCGCGATTGCATGCGCGGGGCCGCCGGAGCGGCCGGGTGGGTGCGTACGTGTGATCACGAAGCGTGAGGGGTGTGCGCCCTCCGGCTGCCGCTCGGGTGGTGGCGAAGCGGCAGGGTGTGACCTGTGCGGGGCTGCGGGTGGTCCGTGTGCCGGTGGCTACGGGGAGTGGCGGGTGTGGTGTGTGAGGCGGTGGCCGTACGGCCCCGGACGGAGCGTTCGCATGTGCCGTCGCCGTACGCGATCGTGTACGCGTCAAGTGCGCGCGCCTCGGTGCGGGAGGCCCCGCGCGGGCCCCGTACCGCCTCCCGGAACCCGCTCCGGAGCACGGCCGACCGTCCGCCGAGGGGCCCGGCGACCCGGTCGCCGTATACGCCGGTTCACTTCGGCGCGACGTCGCGGCACCCGTGCGCACGGGGAGCGCGGGCGGCTGAATGGGAGCGCTCCAGCCGCCAGCCGTCAGAAGTTGCCGGCGCGCGGCGGCGTAGAGTCCTCGCCCATGACCAAGACATGGCGACAGGACCGGATCGGCAGCGCGCTCCGGGGCGAGAACCCGACGGTGCTGCGGCGGCTGGCCGCCGGGTTCGCCGTGATCGGCGACGTCCAGTTCCTGCCGGGGTACGCGGTACTCCTGGCGGACGACCCCGCCGCGCAGCGCCTCTCCGACCTCCCCAGGGGCAGACGGTCGGCCTTCCTGGCGGACATGGACAGGCTGGGGGAGGCCGTCGAGCGTGCCTGCGGGCGGCTCGACCCCGCCTTCCGGCGTGTCAACCTGGAAATCCTCGGCAACACCGACCCGTTATGTCTCGCGTGTCGCCGCCATGCCGATCGTGATCAGGCCCAGGAGCACCCAGCCGAACCAGAGCCAGCCGTTGCTCCCCAGCGCCACCGTGTAGGCGGTCACCGCCACCAGGGCACCGGCGGTGAGCATCCCCATCGTCTTCGTCGATCCGGACATGCGCGCACCCTCCTCGTCGGCCGCGCGGCCGTGGATGCCATCGTCACCCGGAAGAGGGGTCCGCCGCTACTGTCCGCGCGCCTGCAAGGACGCGAGATACGCGTTGTACGCCTGCAGCTCCTGGTCCCCGTCGCGCTCCGCCGCCCGGTCCGAGCGCTTCGCCGTCCGCTGCTCGGAGCGGTACCACTGGAACACCAGGGCCACCAGCACCAGCACCGAGGGGATCTCGCTGAACGCCCAGGCGATGCCGCCCGCCGCGCTCTGGTCGGACAGCGCGTCGATGCCGAGCGACGCCGGAGGATTCTTGTACACCTCGACCATCGGCGAGGACGCCATCATGAGGGCGATCCCGAAGAAGGCGTGGAACGGCATACCGGCGAACAGCTCCAGCATCCGCATCACATAGCCGGGCCGGTGCGGGCCCGGATCGATGCCCATGATCGGCCAGAAGAAGAACAGGCCGACCGCCAGGAAGTGGACCATCATCGCCAGGTGCCCGACCGTCGAACCCATCAGGAAGTCGAACAGCGGGGTGAAGTACAGGCCGTAGAGGCTGGCGATGAACAGCGGGATCGTGAACGCCGGATGCGTGACGACCTTCATGTACCGGCTGTGCAGCAGCATCAGCAGCAGCTCGCGCGGCCCCTTCCTGCCGCGCGGCGCGACCGGCAGGGCGCGCAGCGCCAGCGTCACGGGCGCGCCCAGCAGCAGCAGGATCGGCGACAGCATGCTGATCACCATGTGCTGCACCATGTGCACGCTGAACATGACCATGCCGTAGTCGTTCAGCCGGGTGCACATCACCAGCGCGATGGTCAGCACCCCGATCATGAACAGGACCGTGCGGCCCACCGGCCACGCGTCACCGCGTCTGCGCAGCCGCAGCACCGCGTACCCGTACAGGAGCACGGCCAGGACGCAGCCGGTCAGGAAGAACGGGTCCGCGGAGAACTGGAGGCCGCGGCCCAGCGTGAACGGCGGCAGATCCATGTTCATGCCGTGCCCGCTGTGATCCATCTGTTCACTCCCGATGGGAACGCCGGGACGTCCCTGTTTCGTGCCGGTTGTCCCGACCAGAGTAGAACCGCCCCCGGCCGCGGTTGCGGCCGGGGGCGCTCTCGAAACGGGGTGTCGCGCTCAGAGCACGCAGTCCACCTCGGCGTACCGGTCGGCGGGCACGGTCTTCAGCGTCTCCACCGCGTGCGCCAGCGGCACCAGGGTGATCTCCGTACCGCGCAGCGCCGTCATCATGCCGAAGTCGCCCCGGTGCGCCGCCTCCACCGCGTGCCAGCCGAACCGGGTCGCCAGGACCCTGTCGTACGCGGTCGGCGTGCCGCCGCGCTGGACGTGCCCGAGGATCACCGGGCGGGCCTCCTTGCCCAGGCGCTCCTCCAGCTCGACGGAGAGCCGGGTCGCCACGCCCGTGAACCGCTCGTGGCCGTAGACGTCCTTGGCGCCCGACTCGAACTCCATGGAGCCCTCGCGCGGCTTCGCGCCCTCGGCGACCACGACTATGGCGAACTTCTTGCCGGCCGAGAACCGGCGGCCCACCACCTCGGTCAGCTCGTCGATGTCGAAGGGGCGCTCCGGGACGACGATGGCGTGCGCGCCGGCCGCCATGCCCGAGTGCAGGGCGATCCAGCCGGTGTGCCGGCCCATCACCTCGACGATCATGACCCGCTGGTGCGACTCGGCGGTGGTCTTCAGCCGGTCCAGCGCCTCGGTGGCGACGCCGACGGCCGTGTCGAAGCCGAAGGTGACGTCGGTGGAGGCTATGTCGTTGTCGATGGTCTTCGGCACGCCGACGATCGGCAGCCCCGCCTCGGAAAGCAGGTTCGCCGCCTTGAGGGTGCCCTCGCCGCCGATCGGGATGATCGCGTCGAGCCCCAGGTCGCGGACATGGCCGCGGGCCGTCTCGACGCCGCCGCGCAGATGCGCCGGCTGGACCCGCGAGGAGCCGAGGATCGTGCCGCCGCGGGCGAGGATGCCGCCCACCGCGTCCAGGTCGAGCTTGCGGTAGTCGCACTCCAGGAGGCCCCGCCACCCGTCGTTGAAGCCGATGACCTCGTCGCCGTGGTCGACCACAGCACGGTGGACGACGGACCGGATGACGGCGTTGAGGCCGGGGCAGTCGCCGCCGGAGGTGAGCACACCAATTCGCATTGCCCGGAGAACCTTTGCAACGTGGGCCGACGACCGGACCACGTCGTCCGGTGGGAGATCCCCGCCACCCTACCGGCGCAGGGTGGGGGGACCGAACCGGGCGTCCGCCTGCTGGACGCCGCTCAACTGAGCCGTTGCCAACTCATCGGAACGCGGGTGAAACCGCAGGTCAGGCGGGCTGCGTCGCTGCCGCGACGCGCTCCGCGCGCAGCGCCTCGTACCACCGGTCGTCGGTCGGCGGCAGGGCGTTGACGTCGAGGGCCAGCTTGAGTAGCAGGTCCGCGATCATGGGGTTGCGCGCCATCACGGGCCCGTGCATGTAGGTGCCGAACACGGTGTCGTTGTACGCGCCCTCGGTGCCGTCGCCGGTGCCGTTGCCCCGGCCGAACCGCACCCGCGCGAACGGGCGTGCGGTCTGCCCGAGGTGCGTGACGCCCTGGTGGTTCTCGAACCCGGTGAGCGGCGGCAGCCCGAGCTGCGGGTCGATGTCCGCGAGGACGTCGCCCACGCACCGCGCGCCCTCGCCGCGCGTCGAGACCACGTCCAGCAGCCCCAGGCCCTGCTCGCGCTCGCCGAGGTCGTTGATGAACTCGTGGCCGAGGATCTGGTAGCCCGCGCAGACCGAGAAGATGATCGCGCCGTTGGACGCGGCCCGGCTGAGCCCGCCGTCGCGGCGCAGCCGCTCCGCCGCGAGCCGCTGCGGCCGGTCCTCGCCGCCGCCGATCAGATAGATGTCGCCCGACGTGGGCACCGGCTGGTCGCTGCGCACGTCGACCCGCGACACGTCCAGGCCGCGCTGGCGGGCCCGGCGCTCCACCACCAGGGCGTTGCCCTGGTCGCCGTAGGTGCTCAGCAGGTCCGGGTAGACCCACACCAGCCGAAGGCTGTTGTTGCTCATGCTTCGTCCTCTCCGGAGGGCTCCGGTGCCCGGGTCAGTTGCCGACACGACGGCGCAGATCCTGGAAGGCGGTGTAGTTGGCGATGACCTCGATGCGCCCGGGCGGTGCCTGCTGGACGGCCTCGTCGAGGTTCTCGCAGACCCGGAAGTCGAGTCCGGCCACCTCCAGACGGACCGCGAGGTCCAGCTTGCGGTCGCCGAGCACGAAGATCGGGTGGCCCGCGAGCTGCGTGTAGTCCACGTCCCACAGCCACGAGGTGTCCGTGCCGTCCGCGCCCCGCGCGTTCACGGAGAGGATCACCGGCGTGGGCGGCGGATCGATCAGCGAGAACGTCTCCAGCCAGCCCGCCGGGTTCTTCGCCAGCAGCAGCCGCAGCTCCCGGCCCAGGAAGTTCACCACGTCGTAGCGGCCCGCGACGGCCTGCACCTGGTACATCCGCTCCAGCGCCACCTGCGGCGGCACACCGAACACGGCGGCGACGGCCGCCGAGCTGGTGGCGTTGGCCTTGTTGGCCCGGCCCGGCAGCTGGAGGTGGATCGGCCACGCCGAACCGTGCGGGTCGAGCACGTAGTCGCCGTGCAGGACCCAGCTCGGCGGCGGCCGGCGGAAACCGCACTCGCCGCAGAACCAGTCGTCACCGGGGCGCTGCATGACACCGCCGCAGGACGGGCAGGACCAGGCGTCGTCCTTCCACGCCTGGCCGGCCGCGACCCACACCACGTTGGGGGAGGAGGAGGCCGCCCAGACGATCAGCGGGTCGTCGGCGTTGGCGACGATCACGGCCTTGGAGCCGGACAGGCCCTCGCGCCACTTCTCGGCCAGCATCCGCGTCTCGGCGGCCCGGTCCAGCTGGTCGCGCGAGAGGTTGAGCAGCGCGATCACCTTGGGCGTCGTGTCACGGGCGACCCCGGCCAGGTACTTCTCGTCCACCTCGATCACGCCGTACTGCGCGTCCGAGCCGCCGGCCAGCGCCGAGGTGATCCCGGCGGGCATGTTGGCACCGAGCGCGTTCGACACGACCGGGCCCGCGGCCCGCAGCGCCTCCGCGATCAGCCGGGTCGTGGTGGTCTTGCCATTCGTCGCCGACACGAGGATCACGTCCAGGTGCTGCGCCAGCCGCCCGAGCAGGTCGGGGTCGAGCTTGAGCGCCACCCGGCCGCCGATCACCGATCCGCTGCCCCGCCCGGCAGCCCGCGACACCGCCGCAGCGGCCTTGCCCGCCGTCACGGCCAGCCTGGCCCGCGGCGACAACGGCTCCGTGTTGCCTGCCATCGTCCTAGATCCTCCTTGCATCGGTCCGCCGCCCAGCCTATCGATGTCCGGCGCGATGACCGCACCGCGGCACCGTCCGGCCGGTAAAACCCCGGTGCGCGGAACGTACGATGACCGCCATGCGCAACCGTCCGATCCCCGGCAGCTCCGGAATCGTCCGCACCATGAGCCTGCTCGGCGACCCGGTCCTGCATGCGGCCTGCGAACCGGTCACGGAGTTCGGGCCCCCGCTCGCCCGGCTCGTCGAGGACATGTTCGCCACGATGTACGAGGCGCGGGGCGTCGGGCTGGCCGCCAACCAGATCGGGGTGCCCTCGCGGGTGTTCGTCTACGACTGCCCCGACGACGAGGACGTGCGCCACCTCGGCCATGTGGTCAACCCGGTCCTGGTGGCGGCGGACGGGGTCACCGTGCGCGGCTCCGAGGGCTGCCTCTCGCTGCCGGGCCTGGAGGCGGGCACCCCGCGCTTCGACCACGCGGTGGTCGAGGGCGTCACGGTGACCGGCGAGCCGGTCCGGATCGACGGCACCGGCTTCTTCGCCCGCTGCCTCCAGCACGAGTGCGACCACCTCGACGGGCAGGTCTACACCGACCGGCTGACCGGCCTGCGCCGCGCCCGCGTGCTGCGCGCGGCCCGCCGGGCGCCGTGGAGCCGTACGGCCTGACCCGGATCAGAAGCCGGGGCCGTCCGCCCGGTCGCTCGCGGCGGCCAGCCTGCCCCAGAGCAGATCGGCGAGGCTGCGCACCAGCTGCTCCCGCGAGCACGGGCGCTCGCCGAGCCACCAGTCGCCCGCCGCGTGCATCATGCCGACGATCCCGTGGCCCCAGATCCGGGCCATGGCCTCGCTGTCCGGGCCGAGGTCCACCCGCTCCGCGATGACGGCGGCCAGCTCCTCGCCGAGGCGGCGCAGCAGCGGCGCGGAGTGCCGGCCCACGTCGAAGCCCTGCTCGGAGGAGGGGGCCGCGTCGTCGGAGGGGTGCATGAGGAAGCGGTAGACCTGGGGGCGGGCCTCGATCGCCGCGAGATAGGTGTCGAGCGTGGACTCGACCCGGGCGCGCCGGTCGGCGGGGGCGTCGAGCGCGGCGCGCAGGGCGCTCAGCAGGGCGTCGGTGTGCCGCTTGGCGAGGGCGCGGTAGAGCCCGCCCTTGTCGCCGAAGTGCCGGTAGAGGATCGGCTTGGTGATGCCCGCCTCGGCGGCGATCGCGTTCATCGAGGCGCCGGGGCCGTCCCTGAGCACCACGCGGTCGGCTGCCTCCAGCAGCTCCCGACGGCGGCGTGCGGCCGTGGTCCGCTGGCGCTCGGCCTGTCGTGTGGTCTCCATGTCGTCTCTCCCACCCCTGACCGTGCCTGTCCGTCGTGCCTGCGCAACGTAACACCCCGTCCGGCGCGGCGCGGGTGGCGTCTCATGTGGTTGACAGAGGCTACTTACCGGTAACAGACTGTTGTTACCGCAAGTAACGACGCGTTTCGAGGCAGCACCGTGGAGGGGAACATGGCCGAGTTCACGCTCGAGCTCAACGACGACCAGAAGCAGGTCCGTGACTGGCTCCACGGTTTCGCCGCGGACGTGATCCGGCCGGCCGCCGCGGAGTGGGACGAGCGTGAGGAGACGCCCTGGCCCGTCATCCAGGAGGCGGCGAAGGTCGGGATCTACTCCCTCGACTTCTACGCCCAGCAGTTCTTCGATCCTACGGGCCTCGGCATCCCCATGGCGATGGAGGAACTGTTCTGGGGCGACGCCGGCATCGCCCTGTCGATCGTCGGCACGGGCCTGGCGGCCGTGGGCGTCCTCGCCAACGGCACCGAGGAGCAGATCGGCACCTGGATTCCGCAGATGTACGGCGACGCCGACGACGTGAAGGTCGCCGCGTTCTGCTCCTCCGAGCCCGACGCCGGCTCCGACGTCGCCTCGATGCGCACCCGCGCCGTCTACGACGAGGCCAAGGACGAGTGGGTGCTCAACGGCACCAAGACCTGGGCGACCAACGGCGGCATCGCCAACGTCCATGTGGTCGTCGCGGTCGTCGACCCCGAGCTGGGCTCCAAGGGCCACGCCTCGTTCATCGTCCCGCCGGACACCCCCGGCCTCTCCCAGGGCCAGAAGTTCAAGAAGCACGGCATCCGCGCCTCGCACACCGCCGAGGTCGTCCTGGAGGACGTGCGCGTACCGGGCCACTGCCTGCTCGGCGGCAAGGAGAAGCTCGACCAGCGCCTCGCCCGTGCCCGCGAGCGCGCCGCGTCGGGCGGCGAGCGAGTGAAGAACGCGGCGATGGCCACCTTCGAGGCGTCCCGCCCGGCCGTGGGCGCCATGGCCGTCGGCACCGCCCGCGCGGCGTACGAGGTGGCGCTGGACTACGCGAAGACGCGGACCCAGTTCGGCCGCCCCATCATCGACAACCAGGGCGTCGCCTTCCAGCTCGCCGACATGCGCACACAGATCGACGCGGCGCGGCTGCTGGTCTGGCGCGCCTCCTGGATGGCCACCACGGGCAAGCCGTTCGAGTCCGCCGAGGGCTCCATGTCCAAGCTGTACGCGAGCGAGACCGCCAAGAAGGTCACCGCGCAGGCCATCCAGATCCTCGGAGGCAACGGCTACACGCGGGAGTACCCGGTCGAGCGCATGCACCGGGACGCCGCGATCTACACCATCTTCGAGGGCACGAGCGAGATCCAGCGCCTGGTCATCGCCCGTACCCTCTCCGGCCTGCCGATCCGCTGACCGGGCCGGGCCCGGCCGCGCCGCTCAGGCGGGCAGCTGGGCCTCGATCGCGGCCAGCAGCTCCGGGGCGTCCGGTTCCGTGCGGGGGCGGAACCGGGCGACCGGCTCGCCCGCCGGCGAGAGCAGGAACTTCTCGAAGTTCCACTGGACGTCCCCGGCCTCGCCCGCGCCGTCCGCGAGGCGGGTCAGCTCGGTGTACAGGGGGTGCCGGCCCGCGCCGTTGACCTCGGTCTTCTCCAGCATCGGGAAGGTCACCCCGTACGTCGCCGAGCAGAACGTGCCGATCTCCTCCGCGCTGCCCGGCTCCTGGCCGCCGAACTGGTTGCACGGCACGCCGAGCACGGTCAGACCGCGGTCCCCGTACTCCTTCTGGAGCCGTTCCAGACCGGCGTACTGCGGGGTCAGCCCGCACTTGGAGGCGACGTTCACCACCAGCACCGCCCGGTCGCGGTAGGCGCCCAGGGTGGTCGGCTCGCCGGTGAGGGTGTGCAGCGGGATGTCGTACAGCGTCATCGGTGTCTCCTCGTCGGTGTCTTCCCGCGCCATTCTCACCCCCGGAGGCCCTCCGGGACGACGCCGACCGCCTTGTAGTAGAAGGTCGTCGGTTTCAGGACCCCGGCCGGGTCGGACGCGTAGTCCGGGACCGAACCGCACCGGGTCCAGCCCGCCGCGCGGTACAGCCGCTCCGCCGGACTGCCGCTCTCGGTGTCCAGGACCAGCAGCGTGATGCCGTCGTCCGCCGCCGCGTGCTCGACCGCGGCCAGCAGCGCCCGGCCCAGGCCCCGGCCGCGCGCCGAGGGACGGACCATCAGCTTGGCCACCTCCGCGCGATGGCGGGCGTTGGGCAGCGGCGAGGGAACCAGGCCGATCGTGCCCGCGACGCGTTCCCCGTCACGGGCGAGCCACACCCGCAGTCCGCCCGCCTCCACGGCGGCCGCCCGCCCGCGCCACCACTCGGCGGCGGCGTCCCGGTCCAGGGGGGCGAGGAAGCCCACGGACGATCCGCCGGCCACGGTCTCCACCAGCAGCGCGGCCAGCTCGTCGGCGTAGGTGACCAGCTCGGGGCCGGACACCGGGACGATCTCGGTCATGGGGCGGTCCTTCCACGGGTTCGTGATCATAACGCCGGCTCCCATGAGGCGGGGCCGCCACCCGGCCCCCCGCCCGCCGTGCTGCCGGACCCGCCCGCCCGTGCCACGCTGGAAACGGAATGCCCGGCTCCGGACCTGCTTCCGCCGGGCGGCCGTGCCAGCGAAGGAGGCCCGCAATGGCCAGCACCGGCAGCGCACCAGCGGCGGCACCCGGCACCGACGGATCACACCATCCCGCCCGCACGGGCTGGACCGTGTTCGCCGCGATCCTGATGATCTTCGGCGGCGCGATGGCGATCTTCCAGGGCATCGCAGCCATCGCCGAGGACGACGTCTTCGTCGCCACGCGCAACTACGTCTTCCAGTTCAACCTGACCGGCTGGGGCTGGATCCATCTTATCGTCGGCATCGTCATCGTCCTGGCCGGCTGCGCCCTGTTCAGCGGTGCCCTCTGGGCGCGGGTCGTGGGCGTGATCCTGGCCGGGCTCGGTGCCCTCGCCAACTTCCTGTGGCTGCCGTACTACCCGCTCTGGTCCATCGTGCTCATCGCCATCGACGTCTTCATCATCTGGGCGCTCTGCGCGAGCCCGGACCGCCCGGCGAGGGCCTGACACCGGCCGGGGCGCCTCACGCCTCCCGCAGCACCACGAGCGTGTCGCCCGGAACCGGCTCCGGGCGACCGCCGTCCGTCACCACCTCCAGCCGGCCCTCCACGCCCACCACGAACAGCACCCGCTCGTCCGCCGGCAGCGGACCGTCCGCCGTCCGCGTCACCACCCGCGCCCCGGCCTCGTACTTCGCGTCGATGTCCGCCCGGGTGAGCCCCGGCCCGAACAGCGCGTCGCCCCCGGTGTACGGGGCCAGCACACCGTGGCTCGCGGACGGCGGGGCCAGCCGGCCGACCGTCCCCTCGACGCTCTCCCGCAGCGTCACCGACGCCAGCGCGTTGAAGTCGTCCTCGCCGGTAAGCAGCAGCACCGAGGTGATCCCCTCCAGCTCGGCGCCCGCCCCGGTCGCCGAGGCGAACAGCTCACCGGGGGCCAGCGAGAGACCGGCCGCCTCGATCCGCGCCCGCTCCTCGTCCGCGCCCGCCCACATCAGCACGTCCAGCCCGGCCGCCCGCAGGGCGCACGCCGCGTCCACCACCCAGGGCGCCCCGCCCACCAGCAGCGGCCGGGACCGGGCGGGCCGCAGCACCCCGAGCCGCCGCGCCACCGGGAACGCCGTCAGCCCGTAGAGCATCACCGTCGCCACGATCACCACGAAGGTGGCGGGCAGGATGCGTTCGGCCCCGGCGACGTGGTGGTCGGCGAGTTCGGCGGAGAACGTGGAGGCGGTGGCCGCGGCGACGATGCCCCGTGGTGCCATCCAGCCGATGAACCACCTCTCCCGGCCCGGCACATCGGTGCCCATCGCCGCCAGATGCGCGACCAGCGGCCGGGTCACCAGCACCAGCAGGGCGACCAGCGCCAGCGACGGCAGCACCACGTGCCGCAGCGACGCCGGGGTCACCGTCGCCGAGATGGAGACGAACAGCAGCCCGATGATCAGCGAGACCAGCGTCTCGAAGAACGGCCGACGCGCCGGCAGGTCCAGACCCGGCAGGTTCGCCATGGCCATCCCCATGACCACGGCCGCGATCAGTCCCGTGTCGTCGCGCAGCGCGTCGCAGCCGGCGGCCACCCCGATCACGGCGGCCAGTTGCGCCGACGTCGCCAGCTCCTCGCTGAGCCGCGCCCGCCCCAGCAGCAGCCACAGCACCGCCGCCCCGGCCGCCCCCGCAGCCACCCCCAGCACCGCGCTCGCCAGGAAGTGGACGAGCCCGTCGCCGAACCCCGGCCGGTTGCCCGCGAGGACCCCGTGGAAGACGAGCGCGCCCAGAATCCCGCCGACCGGGTCGATCAGCGAACCCTCCCAGACGAGGATGCGCCGCAGCCGCTCGGTGGGCCGTACGAAGGAGAGCAGCGGCCCCACCACGGTCGGGCCGGACACCACGAGGATGGCGGCCAGCATGACCGCCGACTGCGCCGACATGTCCAGCACCGGCACGGCGAACAGCGCGGCCGACACCACCGTCAGCAGCACCCCCAGCCACAGCAGCCGGATCACCACCCGCCGGTTGTGGCCCTTGAGCCGCTTCAGGTCCAGCCCCAGCCCGGCGTCGTAAAGGATCACCGCCACCGCGAGCGACACCAGCGGCGAGAAGGCGGAGCCGAGCAGCAGCTGCGGATCGACGTCGTCGGTGACCGCCCCGGCGATGAACCCCGCGGGCAGCAGCACGAGCAGCGCCGGCACCCGCAGCCGGCTCGCCAGCAACTGCGAACCGACCGCGAGGACCACGATCAGCCCGAGGCCCGCGTACACCTGATCCGCCGTCATCGACCCGCCTCCTCAGCCGCGCACCCGGACGCCGGACGGGGCCCGCACGCAACGCGCGCGACCACCTTCCGCGCCCCCGCGCCCCACGCCCGCCAGGGCTCGCCCCGACCGGCGTACTCACCCGGAGGGATCGCCCGGACGGACCAGCGGGTGCCTCACTCGGGCCGGTTGTCCCAGGGCATGCCCAGCCAGCTGTCGAACGACAGGACCAGGGCGCTGAGGGCGGCAGCCAGACGCTGGTCCACCCACCGCGCGTGCACGAGGACCTCGCCGTCCGCCCGGAACTCCAGCGGCGTCTCGCCCCCGGCCCGCCAGAAGATGCGCCGGGGCCCGCGCGGCACGTCCCCGCCGCCTCCCACCACGCAGGCCACCCCGAGCGCCGGCCACAGCGGGAACAGCAGCCACCACACGTACCACCAGAAGATCCGGCCCTTGAACCCCACGGCCTCCGGGCAGCCTGTCTGGGTGACCGTCCAGCGGGTCCGCAGCCCCCTGCCCGCGCACGCCTTCTCCCGTACGACCGTGCCGAGGACCTCGCCGTGACCGCCCAGCACCTGGTACGAGGACACCCCGTCACCCGCCGAGACCGTGACCACCGTCGCCAGCCGGGCACGGCGCTGTGCGTCCGCCCACAGCACGAAGGAGCGGGCCCCGGCCTTGCGAGCGGCGAGGTAGGCCGGTACGCCGCCCGGCGGCAGCTCCCGCTCCAGATGGGCCAGCACGCGCGGCGCGTCCGCCGGCTGCTCCTCGATGTGGACGACATGGCTGAAGGGCGAGGCCGGAGATCGCGCCGCCACCCGCTTCCACGCCTTCTTCCCCGTGGCGACGGGACTCACCTTCAGGGTGGTGGCCACCTGCGCGCTCCTCCGTTGTGATGACCGGGAAGTCGAACAGTAGTCAGCCGCCACCGGCGCGACGACGCCGGTCCGTCACGCGGACGGGGCGCCGCCCAGCCGCCGGAACAGGCCCTCCTGCACCACCGACACCAGCAGGTTCCCCGCCCGGTCGTAGATCCGGCCGCGCGCCAGCCCCCGCCCGCCCGTCGCGACCGGCGACTCCTGGTCGTACAGGAACCACTCGTCCGCCCGGAACGGCCGGTGGAACCACATCGCGTGATCCAGCGAGGCAAGGTCGTAGCCGCGCGGCCCCCACAGCGGCTCCACCGGGATGCGGACCGCGTCCAGCAACGTCATGTCACTCGCGTACGTCAGCGCGCACGTGTGCACCAGCGGATCGTCGCCCAGCGGCCCCACCGCACGCATCCACACCGCGCTGCGCGGGTCCGCGTCCTCGATCTCCTCGCGCGTCCAGCGCAGCCGGTCCACATAGCGGATGTCGAACGGCTGGCGCCGTGCCATCCGCTCCAGCGCCTCCGGCAGCCCGCCCAGATGCTCGCGCACCTCCTCGGCGACCGTCGGCAGCTCCTCCGGGTCCGGCACCGCACGGGCCGGCGGCAACTGGTGCTCGAACCCCGCCTCCTCCGGCCGGTGGAACGACGCCGTCAGATTGAAGATCGTCCGGCCCTGCTGCACCGCCGTCACCCGGCGCGTCGTGAACGACCTGCCGTCCCGGACCCGCTCCACGTCGTACACGATCGGCACACCGGGACGCCCCGGCCGCAGGAAGTACGCGTGCAGCGAGTGCACCGGCCGGTCCCCGTCCGTGGTGCGGCCCGCCGCCACCAGCGCCTGCCCCGCCACCTGGCCGCCGAAGACCCGCTGCAACGACTCGTCGGGGCTGCGGCCCCGGAAGATGTTCACCTCGATCCGCTCCAGGTCGAGCAGATCGACCAGACGCTCGGCCGGATTCGCCATGCCGTCGTCCCCCGCGCTCACAACTGGCCCACGGACGTGACCCGCACGACCGCCCGGCCCTCCTCGTCGGACGCGGCGAGGTCCACCTCCGCGCTGATGCCCCAGTCGTGGTCGCCGTTCGGATCGGCGAACGTCTGCCGCACCCGCCACACCCCGTGCCGCGCGTCCTCGTCGATCTTCAGCAGCTTCGGGCCGCGCGCGTCGGGGCCGGTGCCCAGCTCCTCGTACTCGTCCCAGTACGCGTCCATCGCCTCGCCCCACGCGTCCTCGTCCCAGCCCGCGTCGGCGTCCAGCTCGCCCAGCTCCCGGACCCGGTCCAGCGCGGCCAGCTCCACCCGGCGGAACATCGCGTTGCGCACCAGCACCCGGAACGCGCGGGCGTTCGCCGTGACCGGCTTGACCTCGTCCGCCCGCTCCTGCGCCTGCTCGGCCGTCTCCACCTCCGGATTGGCCAGCTGCTCCCACTCGTCCAGCAGACTGGAGTCCACCTGACGGACCATCTCGCCCAGCCAGGCGATCAGATCCTCCAGATCCTCCGACTTGAGGTCGTCCGGAATCGTGTGCTCCAGCGCCTTGTACGCGCTCGCCAGATACCGCAGGACGATGCCCTCGGTCCGCGCCAGCTCGTAGTTCGAGGTGAACTCCGTGAACGTCATGGCCCGTTCGTACATGTCCCGGATCACCGACTTCGGCGACACCGGATGGTCACCCACCCACGGGTGGCTGCGCCGGTAGACGTCGTACGCGTGCCACAGCAGCTCGCTCAGCGGCTTCGGGTACGTCACCTCCTGGAGCAGCTCCATCCGCTCCTCGTACTCGATGCCGTCGGCCTTCATCTGCCCGACCGCCTCACCGCGCGCCTTGTTCTGCTGCGCGGCCAGGATCTGGCGCGGATCGTCCAGCGTCGACTCCACCACCGAGACCATGTCCAGCGCGTACGACGGCGAGTCCTGGTCCAGCAGCTCGAACGCGGCCAGCGCGAACGTGGACAGCGGCTGGTTCAGCGCGAAGTCCTGCTGGAGATCCACGGTCAGCCGCACGATGCGCCCCTCCGCGTCCGGCTCGTCCAGCCGCTCCACCACACCGCCGTCCAGCAGCGACCGGTAGATCGCGATGGCCCGGCGGATGTGCCGCAACTGCGCCCGGCGCGGCTCGTGGTTGTCCTCCAGCAGCCGCCGCATCGCCTCGAAGGCGTTGCCCGGCCGGGCGATCACGGACAGCAGCATCGTGTGCGTCACCCGGAAACGCGAGGTCAGCGGCTCCGGATCGGACTGGATCAGCTTGTCGAACGTGCTCTCCGACCAGGCCACGAAGCCCTCGGGGGCCTTCTTGCGGACGACCTTCCGCTTCTTCTTCGGGTCGTCACCGGCCTTCCTGACCGCCTTCTCGTTCTCGATGACGTGCTCGGGGGCCTGCGCGACGACGAAGCCCGCCGTGTCGAAGCCCGCCCGCCCGGCCCGGCCCGCGATCTGGTGGAACTCGCGCGCCCGCAGCGTCCGCACCCGCGTGCCGTCGTACTTGGTGAGCGCGGTGAACAGCACCGTGCGGATCGGCACGTTGACACCGACGCCCAGCGTGTCCGTCCCGCAGATCACCTTCAGCAGCCCCGCCTGCGCCAGCTTCTCCACCAGCCTGCGGTACTTGGGCAGCATCCCCGCGTGGTGCACCCCGATGCCGTGCCGCACATAGCGCGAGAGGTTCTGGCCGAACTTGGTGGTGAAACGGAAGTTGCCGATCAGATCGGCGATCCGCTCCTTCTCCTCCTTGGTGCACATGTTGATGCTCATCAGCGACTGCGCCCGCTCCACCGCCGCCGCCTGCGTGAAGTGCACGATGTACACCGGCGACTGCCGGGTCTCCAGCAGCTCGGTCAGCGTCTCCGTGATCGGCGTCAGCCGGTACTCGTAACTCAGCGGCACCGGACGCGTCGCCGACCGGATCACCGACGTCGGACGGCCGGTGCGCCGCGTCAGATCCTCCTCGAACATCCGGACGTCGCCGAGCGTCGCCGACATCAGGACGAACTGCGCCTGCGGGAGTTCGAGCAGCGGGATCTGCCAGGCCCAGCCGCGGTCCGGCTCCGCGTAGAAGTGGAACTCGTCCATCACCACCTGGCCGATGTCCGCGTACTTCCCGTCACGCAGCGCGATCGAGGCCAGCACCTCGGCGGTGCAGCAGATCACCGGGGCGTCGGCGTTGACCGAGGCGTCCCCGGTCAGCATGCCCACGTTCTCCGTACCGAACAGCTTGCACAGGTCGAAGAACTTCTCCGACACCAGCGCCTTGATCGGCGCGGTGTAGAAGGTGACCTTGTCCTGCGCCAGCGCCGTGAAATGCGCACCCGCCGCGACCAGGCTCTTCCCGGAACCGGTCGGCGTCGACAGGATCACGTTGGCCCCGGACACCACCTCGATCAGCGCCTCCTCCTGAGCGGGATAGAGGGTGATCCCCTGCGTCTCGGTCCAGGACGAGAAAGCCTCGAAGAGAGCGTCGGGATCGTCGGTCGGGGGGAGCTGATCGATAAGGGTCACGCCCCCATCTTGCCTGCCTTCCACCCCGATGAGGGAACCGGACGGCGGCCGGAAGATCACGGACGATACGCTGCCCTCTCAACTCGGCCGCACCGCAACGGCAGTGGCCGCACCGCGCGGCCGGCACCGGCGGGCGCGCTCGGCGACACGTAACGGGGGGCTCGACAGCCATGATGGGACCGGCACACTCACTGTCAGGAGCAGCGGCCTGGCTGGGGGTGGGCGCCGCGGCGGCCGCCGCGGGCCACACCATGCCCTGGCCCGTCCTCGTCGTCGGCGCGCTCATCACCGCGGGCGCGGCCCTCGCCCCCGACCTCGACCACAAGTCCGCGACCATCTCCCGCGCCTTCGGACCCGTCTCGCGCGCCCTGTGCGAGATCGTCGACAAGCTCTCGCACGCCGTCTACAAGGCCACCCGCATGCGCGGCGACTCCCACCGCAACGGCGGCCACCGCACCCTCACCCACACCTGGGTGTGGGCCGTCCTGATCGGCGGCGGCGCCTCCGCCCTGGCGATCACCGGAGGCCGCTGGGCGGTCCTCGCCATCCTCTTCGTCCACCTCGTCCTCGCCGTCGAGGGGCTGCTGTGGCGGGCCGCCCGCGTCTCCAGCGACGTCCTGGTGTGGCTGCTCGGGGCCACCAGCGCCTGGATTCTCGCCGGCTTCCTCGACAAGCCGGGCAACGGCGCGGACTGGCTGTTCAGTGCTCCGGGCCAGGAATACCTCTGGCTCGGGCTGCCCATCGTGCTCGGCGCCCTCGTCCACGACATCGGCGACGCGCTGACCGTCTCCGGCTGCCCGATCCTGTGGCCCATCCCGCTCGGGCGCAAGCGCTGGTACCCGATCGGGCCGCCGAAGGCCATGCGCTTCAAGGCCGGCAGCTGGGTCGAGATCAAGGTGCTGATGCCGGTCTTCATGATCCTCGGAGGAGTCGGCGCGGCCGCCGCCCTGAACGTCATCTGACCGCAGCCCACGCTCCCGGACGACCCGGCCGCGGACGGCGGGCCGCTCCGGCACGGCCGCCGCCCCCGGAACCCGTCAGCCGTGCCAGGAGCGCCAGAGCGCCGCGTACGCCCCGTCCGCCGCCACCAGCTCGTCATGGCTGCCCAGCTCGCTGATCCGGCCCTGCTCGACCACGGCGATCACGTCCGCGTCGTGTGCTGTGTGCAGCCGGTGGGCGATCGCCACCACCGTACGGCCGTCCAGCACCCGGGCCAGGGACCGCTCCAGGTTCCGGGCCGCCCGCGGATCGAGCAGCGACGTCGCCTCGTCCAGGACCAGCGTGTGCGGATCGGCCAGCACCAGCCGGGCCAGCGCGATCTGCTGGGCCTGCGCCGGAGTGACCACCAGACCCCCGGACCCGACCTCCGAGTCGAGCCCGTCCGCCAGCGCCCGCGCCCAGCCGTCCGCGTCCACCGCGGCCAGCGACGCCCACAGCTCCGCGTCCCCGGCGTCCGCCCGCGCCAGCAGCAGGTTGTCCCGCAGCGAGCCGACGAACACATGGTGCTCCTGGTTGACCAGCGCCACATGCGACCGCACCCGCTCCGTCGCCATCCGCGACAGCCGCGCACCGCCGAGCGTCACCTCACCGGCGCGCGGGGCGTAGATCCCCGCCAGCAGCCGGCCCAGCGTCGACTTGCCCGCACCGGACGGCCCGACCAGCGCCAGGCGCGTACCCGGCGCGACGTCCAGCGACACCTTGTGCAGCACGTCGACTCCGTCCACGTACCCGAAGCGCACCTCGTCCGCCCGTACGTCCCGGCCGTCCGGGGACACCGAGGCGTCGCCCGCGTCCGGCTCGATCTCCCGCACGCCCACCAGCCGCGCCAGCGACACCTGCGCCACCTGCAACTCGTCGTACCAGCGGAGGATCAAACCGATCGGGTCCACCATCATCTGGGCGAGCAGCGCGCCCATGGTCAGCTGCCCCACCGTGAGCCAGCCCTCGATGACGAACCAGCCGCCCAGCAGCAGGACCGCGCCGAGGATCGTCGCGTACGTGACGTTGATGACCGGGAAGAGCACCGTGCGCAGGAACATCGTGTACCGCTCCCACGCGGTCCACTGCCGGACGCGCAGGTCCGAAAGACCGACCCGGCGCGCCCCCAGCCGGTGCGCCTCCACGGTCCGGCCCGCGTCCACGGTCTCCGCCAGCATCGCCGCGACGGCCGCGTAACCGGCGGCCTCCGAGCGGTACGCCGAGGGAGCCCGGCGGAAGTACCAGCGGCAGCCGATCAGCAGCAGCGGCAGCGCGACGAGCACCGCGAGGGCCAGCGGGGGAGCGGTGATCGTGAGGGCGGCCACGAGCAGCCCCACCCACACCACGCCGATCGTCAGCTGCGGCACGGCCTCGCGCATCGCGTTGGCGAGCCGGTCGATGTCGGTGGTGATCCGGGACAGCAGATCGCCCGTGCCCGCCCGCTCCAGCACGCCCGGCGGCAGCCGCACCGACCGCACGAGGAAGTCCTCGCGCAGATCGGCGAGCATTTCCTCGCCCAGCATGGCGCTGCGCAGCCGCATCGTCCGGGTGGCCACCGTCTGCACGACGAGCGCCAGCGCGAACACGGCGGCGGTGCGCTCCAGATGCAGGTCGGAGACCTCGTCGGACAGGTCCTCGACGACGCCGCCCAGCAGGTACGGGCCCACGATGGACGCGGTCACCGCCAGCGTGTTGAGCAGCGTCACCACGATGAACGGCCTGCGGTGGCGCCGCATCAGCTCCAGGACGTACGCCCGTACGGTCATGGGCCCGGCGACCGGCAGGGTGGTGGCGGTCTCGGGGGCCGCCGGGTCGTGGGCGGGGGGCTGGTGGACGGGCGGATGGGGAGCGTAGCCGGTGGGGGCCGGGGGATTCTCTTCCGGCGGCTGCTGGGCCGGTTGGCTGCGGGTCGGTTGGCTGCGGGCCGGTTGGCTCCGGGGCGGTGGGGCGACGCCGCTCATGCCCGTTCCTCGACTTCCTGTTCGGTGCTTACGCCCTCGCTCCGCTCGGGTGCGGCGTCGGGCTCCTTCTCGTCGTCGGTGTCGCGGGCCACGACGGCCCGGTACCGCTCCTCGGTGCGCAGCAGCTCGCGGTGCGTACCGACCGCGACGACCGTGCCGTCGTGCACCAGCGCCACCCGGTCCGCCAGGTCCAGCAGCAGCGGCGAGGAGGAGAACGCGACGGTCGTACGGTTCGCGCGCAGCTCCCTGACGCCCGCCGCGACGCGGGCCTCGGTGTGCGAGTCGACCGCGGAGGTGGGCTCGTCGAGGACGAGGACGTCCGGGTCCGCCAGCAGCGACCGGGCCAGGGCGAGCCGCTGGCGCTGGCCGCCGGAAAGGGACCGGCCGCGTTCGGTGATCCGGGTGTCCATCGGCTCGCAGTCCGGGTCCGGCGACGCCTGGGCCAGCGCGGCCAGTACGTCGTCGCACTGCGCGGCGGACAGCGCCTCACCGGCCGCCACCCGCCCGGACGAGGGCACGTCGAGCAGTTCGCGCAGGGTGCCGGAGAGCAGCACCGGGTCCTTGTCCTGGACCAGCACGGCGGCCCGCGCCACGGACCGCTCCACCTCGTCCAGCGCCACGCCGCCCAGCAGGACGGAGGGCGGGGCGTCGGTGCCGTCGCTGTCCCCGTTGCCGTCGCCGTCGCCGTCCGCGTTGCCGTCCCCGGCCTCGGACCCGGTCTCGCTGGGCAGGGCGTGGCCGCCGAGCCGGTCCGCCAGCCGGCCCGCCTCGTCCGGGTCGCCGCACACCACGGCGGTGAGCCGGCCCTGCGGGGCCAGCAGCCCGGTGACCGGGTCGTACAGATCGCCGGACGGGGCGGTGGTGACGGTGGCCGGCCGGGTGGTGCGGCTCAGCCCCAGCACACGCACCGCGCGCTGCGCCGAGGGGCGGGAGAAGGAGTAGGCCATCGCGATCTCTTCGAAGTGACGCAGAGGAAACAGCATCAGGGTGACCGCGCTGTACACCGTGACCAGCTCGCCGACCCCGATCTTGCCGTCACGGGCCAGCGCGGCGCCGTGGACGACCAGGGCGAGCAGCAGCAGCCCCGGCAGCAGAACCTGCACGGCGGAGATCAGCGACCACATCCGGGCGCTGTGCACCGCCGCCACCCGAACCTCCTGCGAGGCCCGCCGGTACCGCTTCAGGAACAGCTCCTCGCCGCCGATGCCGCGCAGGACCCGCAGCCCGGCCACGGTGTCCGAGGCGAGCTCGGTGGCCCTGCCGCCCTTCTCCCGCTGCACGTCGGCCCGCCGGGTGGCGCGCGGCAGCAGCGGCAGGACGGACAGGGCGAGGAACGGCATGGCGATCGCCACGAGGACGCCCAGCGACGGCAGGTAGACGACGAGCCCCACGCTGATGACGACGAGCACGGTCGCGGCGGCGATGAAGCGGGAGAGGGACTCCACGAACCAGCCGATCTTCTCCACGTCACCGGTCGACACCGCGACCACCTCGCCCGCCGCGACCCTGCGCGTCAGCAGCGAACCCAGCTCCGCCGTCTTGCGGGCGAGCAGCTGCTGGACCCGCGCGGCCGCGGTGATCCAGTTGGTGACGGCGCTCCGGTGGACCATGGCGTCGCTCACCGCCGTCGCCACGCCCAGCAGCGCGGTCAGCGCGCCCGCCAGCGCGAGCCGGCTCCCGGACCGGTCGACGACCGCCTGGACGGCGAGGCCCACCGCGAGCGGATACCCCGCGATCGAGCACTGGTGCAGCAGCCCCCACAGCAACGCCTTGACCTGGCCGCGCAGCTGATTGCGGCCCAGCCAGAGCAGGAAGCGGGGGCCCGAACGGACGTCGGGATCGCCGGGGTCCGGATACGGAAGATCGCGAATGTGCATGACATCCCAAGGGATCGGAAGGACCGGGCCCGCCGAGGCGCCGAGCGCGCGCCGGGACAGCGGTCCGTCACCTGCGGGGGTACGCGGGCGGGGGAACCAAACCGTGCCAGCTTCGCCCGCCACCGGGGAACCGGCAAACGGTTTTATGCGGATGCGCGTGCATACGGTCCCCGGCCGCCCGGCCTGCGGACCGTTGCCCGCCCGGACGGGTAAAGATTCGGCACGCTTTCACCGGGCGGGCCGGGCACGGGCGAGCGGGCCCCGCACCGGGTGCGAGCATGGACGGATGCGTATAGCCGGTGCGGTACGAGTGGTGGCCTCGGCGGCCGCCTGTGGTGTCCTGCTCACGACCCTGACGTCCTGCGGGGGCGACGGGAACGACGGCGCGAAGAAGAGCGGCGCCGCCAAGCGGTCCGCCGCCGCGAAGGGCCACGCCGCGAAGGGCCACGCCGAGCCCCCGACCACCGGCCTCAAGCGCATCCCCGACGTCGGCGACCGGCTCCAGTCGCAGATCCCGGCCGACTCCCGCCAGGTCGTCGCCGTCTACGGCGCCGGAAAGAACTCCGCGGACTCCACCGTCGTGCTCTACACCAAATCGGGCTCCACCTGGGACAAGGTCGCGGGCTGGAAGGGCCACAACGGCAAGAAGGGCTGGACGGCCGACCACCACGAGAACGACAAGCGCAGCCCGGTGGGCGTCTTCACCCTCAGCGACGCCGGCGGCGTGCTCGCCGACCCCGGCGCCCGCCTCCCGTACACGCGGACGCCCTCGATCCAGGCCCCGCACTACTGGCCCCAAACCCACTGGCACGACTTCGACTACGTCATCGCGATCGACTACAACCGCGTCAAGGGCACTCCCCCCAACGACCCGACGCGCCCCCGGGGCCAGACCAAGGGCGGCAGCATCTGGCTCCACATGGACCACGGCAGCGGCACCTCGGCCTGCGTGAGCGTGTCCAAGGAGGCCATGGAGAAACTGCTGCGCACCCTGGACCCGAAGCAGCACCCGGTCGTGGTCATGGGCGATCGCGCGAGCTTGCGCGCCTGACAGCCGCGAGCTTGCGCATCTGACGGCGTGGGTCCGGCCCGCCGCACTCCCGTTCCGCTCAGGCGGGGCCGGGGCGTGTCGCCCACTCCAGTTCCATCAGCGCCGAGTGGTACGAGCGGCCCGTCGCCCGGTCCATGCCGATCTCGCACATCCGGTTGGCCGAGAGATACGCCTCGTACGCGCGGGACCGCACCTCGGCGGCCTCCTTCGCCGTCGCGGACGCGGTCAGCTCCTTGTGCAGCATGCCGCGGTCGCCCGCGAAGCCGCAGCACGCGGCGTCGTCCGGGATCACCGCCTCGTCCGCGCAGGCCGCCGCCACCGCGTGCAGCCGGTCCACATCGGCGAGATGCTCCATCGAACAGGTCGGATGCAGCACGGCCGAACCCCTCGTCCGCAGCACCGTCAGCTCAGGAAGCAGTTCGTCCGCCGCCCAGACCAGCGAATCGGTGATGGTCAGCTCGCCGTGCAACTCCCGGTTCTCCTCGGTGAGATACGGGACCACCTCCTGGGCGATGCCCAGCGTGCACGACGAGGCGTCCACCACCAGCGGCAGCTTCCCGCCGCCGGTCCAGCCCCAGGCGGCCTCCACGATCCGGTTGGCCATGACGGCGTTACCGGCGTCGTAGCCCTTGGAGTGCCAGATGGTGGCGCAGCAGGTGCCGTTGACGTCGTCCGGAATCCATACGGGCCTTCCCGCCCGGGCCGACACGGCGCCCACCGCCTGCGGCAGCGACGGGCCGCGATACCCGTCCGGGCTGCCGAAGATTCGGTTCACACAGGCCGGGTAGTAGACGGCGCTCGCCCCCGCCCTGCGGGTCGGCGGCAGCTTCCGGGGGGCCGCGCCGGGGATCTCCGGCAGCCACTCCGGGACGAGGTCCGGGCGCACCGCCCGGCGGGCGAGCCGGGTGACCCCCTGGAGCAGCCGGTCGTCGATCCTGCTCGCCGCGGCCACCGCCAGCCGGGCCGCCGTCTCCGCCGCGCCGAAGTGCCGGGCGGCGAGCGCGGCGATGCGCTCCTCGCGCGGCGAGTGCCGCTGATGGCGGAAGCCCTTCATCATGGCGCCGGTGTCGATGCCGACGGGGCAGGCGAGCTTGCAGGTGGAGTCACCTGCGCAGGTGTCCACGGCGTCGTAGCCGTAGGAGTCGAGGAGGTTCGTCTCGACGGTGGAATCGACGGGCTGGCGCATCATCTCCCGGCGCAGCACGATGCGCTGGCGCGGCGAGGTCGTCAGATCGTGGCTGGGACAGGTCGGTTCGCAGAAGCCGCACTCGATGCACGGGTCCGCGACCGGCTCCACCCTCGGAATGGTCTTCAGCCCGCGCAGATGGGCCTTCGGATCGCGGTCCAGGACGATCCTCGGGGCCAGGACCCCGTCCGGGTCGATGACCTGTTTGGTGCGCCACATCAGCTCGGTGGCGCGCGGACCCCACTCCAGCTCCAGGAAGGGGGCGATGTTGCGGCCGGTGGCGTGTTCCGCCTTGAGCGATCCGTCGAACCGCTCCACCGTCAGCCGGCAGAAGTCCGCCATGAAGGCGGCGTAGCGCTCGACGTCGGCCGGGCGCGCCGCGTCGAACGCCAGCAGGAAGTGCAGGTTGCCGTGCGCGGCGTGGCCGGCGACGGCGGCGTCGAAACCGTGTTCCGCCTGGAGCGCGAGCAGTGCCTCGCAGGCGTCCGCCAGCCGGGACGGGGGGACGGCGAAGTCCTCCGTGATCAGCGTCGTGCCCGAGGGGCGGGAGCCGCCGACCGCGGTGACGAACGCCTTGCGGGCCGTCCAGTAGCCGGAGATCGTGGCCGCGTCACGGGTGAACTCGTTGGTCACTGAGGTCACCGGCCGGACCAACTCCAGCCGCCGCACCACCTCGGCCGCCGCCCGCTCGTACGCCTCCTGGCCGGCCTCGTCGGGGGCGCGGAACTCCACCAGCAGCGCCGTGGTCTCCTTCGGCAGCCCGGCCCAGTCGGAGGGGACGCCCCGCACACTGACCGAGGCGCGCAGGGTGTTGCCGTCCATCAGCTCGACGGCCAGGGCACCCGCCTCGTTGAACAGCGGCACGGCGGCCGCGGCGGCGGTCAGCGAGGGGAAGAACAGCAGCGCGGTGGAGATCCGGCGGTCCAGCGGCAGGGTGTCGAAGACGACCTCGGAGATGAAGCCGAAGGTCCCCTCGGAGCCCACCATGAGACCGCGCAGGATCTCCACCGGGGTCGAACCGTCCAGGAACGCGTCCAGCCGGTAGCCGTTGGTGTTCTTGATCTCGTACTTGGCCCGGATGCGGGCGGTGAGCGCGGCATCCGCCTCGATCTCGGCCTTGAGCGCCAGCAGCCCTTCGCACAGCCGAGGCTCGGCGCGGGCCAGTTCCTCGTCGGCCGCCGGATCGCCGGTGTCCACCACGGTCCCGCTGGGCAGCACGAACGTGAGCGAGGAGACGGTGCGGTACGAATTGCGGGTGGTGCCCGCGGTCATGCCCGAGGCGTTGTTGGCGACGACCCCGCCGATCGTGCAGGCGATGGCACTGGCCGGGTCGGGGCCCAGCAGCCTGCCGTACCGGGCGAGGGCGGCGTTGGCCCGGAGAACCGTCGTCCCCGGCCGGATACGGGCACGGGCGCCGTCCGCCAGGACCTCGACGCCCGCCCAGTTCCGCCGGACGTCCACCAGAATGTCCTCGCCCTGCGCCTGGCCGTTGAGGCTCGTACCGGCGGCGCGGAAGACGACGCTGCGCCCCCTGCCGTGCGCGTACGAGAGAATCGCGGAGATGTCGTCGATGTCCTCCGGGACGACCACCACCTGGGGCACGAAGCGGTACGGGCTGGCGTCGGAGGCGTACTTCACCAGGTCGGAGACCTTCCAGAGCACCTTCTCGGCGCCGAGCAGGGCGGTCAGCTCGGAGCGCAGCGGCTCCGGCGTGCCCCCGGCCCGCTCATCGGGGACGCGGTCGTGGGAGGGCGGGCGCACCGCGGCGGGGCGCAGCGTGTCGGGGTCCGGCTCCAGCAGCGGCATGGTGGCTCCTCCTCGGCGGCTTCGCGGTCCGGCGGCCCGTCGCCGCGTCCCGTTGCAGGTCAGCAGCGGCGCTCCGGCATCCCGTTGACCAGGGCGGTCAGCAGGCCGCCGAGCTCCTCGCGCTGGTCGGCGGTCAATGGAGCCAGGATCTCCTCTGCGGCCGCCCGGCGCGCGTCGCGCAGCGAGCGCAGCGTGGCGACGCCCTCGTCCGTGATCTCGATCCGGACGACCCTGCGGCTGGCCGGATCGGGGATGCGGCGGACCCGGCCACCGGCCTCCAGCGCGTCCACCAGGGTGGTGACGGCGCGGGGGACCACGTCGAGGCGCTTGGCGAGATCAGCCATCCGGGGCGGGCCCTCGTAATGCGCGACGGTGCGCAGCAGCCGGAACTGCGCGGGCGTGATGCCGATCGGCTCCAGCTGGCGGCTCTGGATGCGGTGGAGCCGCCGCGTCAGCCGCAGCAGTTGTTCGGCGAGCAGGCCGTCGGGGTCGGGGGAGTCCATGGCGCAACCGTATCAGGACTCCGCTCATTGTGAATAGAGGTAACAATGAGCTATGCTCTCTTTCGGCTCGACCGTCGAGGACGCGGTTACCGCCTCCGGACGGCCCTGCCCGCACCCCGCGCCGGGTGTGCCGCCGTTGCGGCCGCGCCCGACGCCCCGTTGCCGCACGCCCGACGAAGGAGCCCATGAAACCCGACGCACCCACGTGGACACCCCCGCCCCGGGACGGCAGTCAGCCGCCCGCCGACGTGCGCCGCATCCTGCGCCTGTTCCGCCCGTACCGCGGCCGCCTCGCGGTGGTCGGACTGCTCGTCGGCGCCTCGTCGCTGGTGTCGGTCGCCTCGCCGTTCCTGCTGCGCGAAATCCTGGACACCGCCATCCCGCAGGGGCGCACCGGACTGCTCTCGCTGCTCGCCCTCGGCATGATCCTCACCGCCGTGATGAACAGCGTCTTCGGTGTTCTGCAGACCCTCATCTCCACCACGGTCGGCCAGCGCGTCATGCACGACCTGCGCACCGCGGTCTACGCGCAGCTCCAACGGATGCCGCTCGCCTTCTTCACCCGGACCCGCACCGGCGAGGTCCAGTCCCGGATCGCCAACGACATCGGCGGCATGCAGGCCACCGTCACCTCGACGGCGACCTCCCTCGTCTCCAACCTCACCGCCGTCGTCGCCACCGTCGTCGCCATGCTCGCGCTCGACTGGCGACTGACCGTCGTCTCGCTGCTCCTGCTGCCGGTCTTCGTCTGGATCAGCCGCCGTGTCGGCCGGGAACGCAAGAAGATCACCACCCAGCGCCAGAAGCAGATGGCCGCCATGGCCGCCACCGTCACCGAGTCGCTGTCCGTCAGCGGCATCCTCCTCGGCCGCACGATGGGCCGTTCCGACTCGCTGACCCGCGGCTTCGCCGAGGAGTCCGAGCGGCTGGTCGACCTCGAAGTGCGCTCCAGCATGGCCGGACGGTGGCGGATGTCCACGATCGGCATCGTCATGGCCGCCATGCCCGCCGTCATCTACTGGGCCGCCGGCATGGCCCTGCAGTCCGGCGGCCCCGCCGTCTCGATCGGTACCCTGGTCGCCTTCGTCTCGCTCCAGCAGGGCCTCTTCCGCCCGGCCGTCAGCCTGCTCTCGACCGGCGTGCAGATGCAGACGTCCCTCGCGCTCTTCCAGCGCATCTTCGAGTACCTCGACCTCACCGTGGACATCACGGAGCCGGAGAACCCGGTCCACCTGGACAAGATCCGGGGCGAGGTCCGCTTCGAGCACGTCGACTTCAGCTACGACGAGCAGAGCGGCCCCACCCTCAGCGATGTCGATGTGACCGTGCCCGCCGGCGCCGCACTGGCCGTCGTCGGCCCCACCGGCTCCGGCAAGTCCACCCTCAGCTATCTCGTGCCCCGCCTGTACGACGTGACCGGCGGTCGGGTCACCCTCGACGGGGTCGATGTGCGCGACCTGGACTTCGACACCCTGGTCCGCGCGGTCGGCGTCGTCTCGCAGGAGACCTACCTCTTCCACGCCTCGGTCGCCGAAAACCTGCGCTTCGCCAAGCCCGACGCCACCGACGAGGAGATCGAGGCCGCAGCCCGCGCGGCCCAGATCCACGACCACATCGCCTCCCTGCCCGACGGCTACGACACCCTCGTGGGGGAGCGCGGATACCGCTTCTCGGGCGGCGAGAAGCAGCGCCTGGCCATCGCGCGCACCATCCTGCGCGACCCGCCGGTGCTGATCCTGGACGAGGCCACCAGCGCGCTGGACACCCGCACCGAACATGCCGTCCAGGCCGCGATCGACTCCCTGTCCGCCGGACGCACCACGATCACCATCGCCCACCGGCTCTCCACCGTCCGCGACGCCGACCAGATCGTCGTCCTCGACGGCGGCCGCACGGCGGAGCGCGGCACCCACGAGGAACTGCTCCGACTGGACGGCCGGTACGCGGCGCTGGTCCGTAGGGACACGGAGATGGCCCCGATGGCCGGCTGACCGGCCCACACGGGCCGCCCCGCCCTCCGGCCTCTAGACGAACACGGGCTCCTCGGCGGCCGGGGCAGCGCCGGACGCGCCCGTGCCCCCCACGGCTTCCCCGCGCCCGCGCCCCAGCAGCTCCAGGACCGCCCGCACGGCGGACCGGCCGGCGCGGTTGGCACCGATGGTGCTGGCGGAGGGCCCGTAGCCGACGAGATGGATACGCGGATCACGAACGGCCCTCGTGCCCTCGACGCGAATACCGCCGCCGCGCTCACGCAGCCGGAGCGGGGCGAGATGGTCGACGGCAGCGCGGAAGCCGGTGGCCCAGAGGAGGACGTCGGCCTCGACCACGCGCCCGTCGTCCCAGGCCACACCCGTCGGTGTGATCCGGTCGAACATCGGCAGCCGGTCGAGCACCCCCGACTCGCGGGCCCGGCGAATCGCGTCGTTGACGGGCAGCCCGGTCACGCTCACCACGCTCTGCGGCGGCAGGCCGCGTCGGACCCGCTCCTCCACCATCGCCACAGCGGCCCGGCCCTGGTCCTCCCCGAACGGCCCCTCCCGGAACACGGGCGGCCGGCGCGTCACCCAGTGCGTCTCCGCCGCCACCTCGGCGATCTCCATCAGATGCTGCGTGCCGGAGGCCCCGCCGCCGACGACGACCACGCGCTGCCCGGCGAACGCGCCCGGACCGGGGTAGCCGGACGTGTGCAGTTGCCGGCCACGGAACGTCTCCTGACCCGGATAGCGCGGCCAGAACGGCCGGTCCCAGGTCCCCGTCGCATTGATCAGCGCGCGCGTGGCGTACAGCCCCTCGGAGCTCTCGACGAGCAGCCGGCCCCCGTCGCCCTCACGCACGGCGTCCACGTCCACCGGCCGGTGCACGCGCAGCCCGAAGGTCCGCTCGTACCGGTCGAAGTACGCGCCGATCACCTCCGACGAGGGCCGCTCGTCATCCGCCCCGGTCAGCTCCATCCCAGGCAGGGAGTGCATCCCGTGCACCTTGCCGTACGTCAGCGACGGCCACCGGAACTGCCATGCGCCGCCGGGCGCCGGCGCATGGTCCAGGACGACGAAGTCACGGTCCGGCTCCAGCCCGCCGCGCCGCAGATGGTAGGCGGCGGACAACCCCGCCTGACCGGCCCCGATCACCACGACGTCCACCGACCGCATCCCAAAATCGTTCACGCTTCTACCAACTACGGAGCACCCGAGGAACTTCCCCCACCCTCCACCGAGCGACCGCCCCCTCCCTCCGACGCGCAGCGCCCACACGGTCAACGGCTCCGCCCGCCGATGACGGCAGGATGTTCCCCATGTCTGCTGCCTTCACCACCACCGTCCTCCACCTCACCACCGGCTCCACGGAGACCGTCACCGACCTCACCCCGGACTGCGAACAGTTCCTCGCCCGCGCGGCGGCCGGCCGCGACGGCCTGCTCAACCTCTTCGTCCCGCACGCCACCGCCGGAATCGCCATCCTGGAAACCGGCGCCGGCAGCGACGCCGACCTCCTGTCGGCCCTCCACACCCTGCTCCCCGCCGACGACCGCTGGCAGCACCGCCACGGCACCCCCGGCCACGGCCGCGACCACGTGGTCCCAGCCCTGATCCCCCCACACGCAACCCTCCCGGTGATCGCGGGCCACCTGGAACTGGGCACCTGGCAGTCGGTATGCCTGGTGGACACCAATAAGGACAACGCCAACCGTCAAGTGCGGCTGAGCTTCCTGGGCTGACCAAGATCGCTCAGCCGGGGCGTGCCGCAGATGCGCGCTCGAACGACGAGAAGAAATGCGCGGCACGGACCTCAACGCGGTCGAACGACCCTACGACGGGTGCGGCAAGTGCCTGCTCGGAGTGCGGCGACTGTCGCGCGTGAAGCTGGCGACGTCGTCGCCTGAGCGTCAGCGAGAGAACGTGCTCACTGCCGCCGAATCCGTCGGGGCGCACATCATCGGCTGGGCGGACGACTGGGAGGTCTCCGGCGCCACGGATCCCGCGAGGAACTCCAAGTCTCAGGGCCGGTCCGTACGCCAGGCGCCTGCCCCGTCGCGGCGGGCTCTCGGCTGAAGCCCGGCATGACGAGTCAACACCCCGCCACTTGTGCGCGCTGACCAACGAGGCAGGCGGGCACTGCCGGGGGCTCGCTCGGCCCGCGGTCGCTGATTGAGGCAAGGGCTGCCTCTGAAAGGAAGTGCTCGAGTAGTTTTCGTGCGACGAAGGGGGATGGCGTGAGACTGTCACGCGAGGTCACCGGGTGGGCGTTCCTTGCCGATGTGGAGGGTGTCCGGCATGCCGGCCTGGCCGTCGGGCTGGCCGGCATCAGCCCGTTCTTCACCGGTGGCGGGTCAGGAGGCAGCCTGTTCACCCGCGCGTACGCGCGGGGCCTCCCGGTGCTTCTCTCACTGGACGAGTTGCCGTTCAGCCATCCCTTCATTCCCCGGTGGTGTGTGACGCAGGACGAAGAAGGTGTGCTGTCCGTCCGGGATTCCGACGGCGCGCTCTTCGTGCATGACCTCGACGTGGAACGGCCGGCGGGGTGGTGGGAGGCGGCGGACGCTTCGGGCTCAGTCATGCTGATCGTGTCCCACGTGCTGCCTGCCACAGACGATCCACTCGGCGCGCTGGTCTTCGAAACACGGCGAGGGGAGGTGTGCGCCGGCCTTGTGCGCTTCGGTGAGCCTGACTGCGAGGCGGACGGCAAGCCGACGGTCACCTTCGTGATCGACCCGGTCGGCTTGCTCATGGAGCTGACCCAGTACGTGTCCGACCGGGTCATGTCGCTGGACGAGGCGAAACGGCGGGCGCGCGAAGTGGAGGGGATGCGGCAGGCCCTGGCGGAGCACGGCGCGCTGTCCGCCGAGGCGATGGTGGATCTGCTGTTCCGGGACGAGTTCCTCGATCACCGCGGCCTGGTGGAGTTCATGTACGTCTACTGGCGACTGGTCGCCGAGGTCGCCGACGCCTGCGCGATGGAGGCTGCCTGGCGGGTCGCGGCGTTTCAGACCGTCGAGGCAGGCACTCAGCTGGTCGCGGACCGGTGCGACCGCGTGGTGTTCGAGGAGTCCGAAGCCTTGGTGGCTCGGCTGGTCGACGAACTGAGCGACACCGCCGACCTGGAAGCCGCGCTGCTGGCTGCCGCCCGGTTGCGGATGGCCGTCAGGGGACAGGAGGACTTGGCCGCCGACGACTACGCTCGTGAGCCGCTGCTGACCACATGGTCCGCTCGGCTGACCGCGGACCTGTACCGCACGTGGTTCACCGAAGAGGAACTCTTCCAGAAGGAGTCCCATCGGCTGGTGGCAGAAGCGGGACACCTGGTGGCGCGTGCGCTGGAGCTGGATGGTGGGGCGAGGAGGGGCCGGCTGCTGGCGATACTGGCGCAGATCCTCGCGGACGAGGAGGGGCTCCACCGTGGTGCTGCTCATGCTGCGCTCTCGGCATGGCACGACTCTTCCGCCGACGAGGAGCCGGACCTCGCGCTGTTCCTCATCAGGACGGTGGACGGGGTGTCCCCGGAGACGACCGACCGGCTGCTCATAGGGGTATTCGGTACGCCACCGGCCGATTTCGTCGCCGCCCACGGAAGTACGGTGACCGCGAAGGTGATCAGCCAAGGCGTCAACCTGGCCCGGGAACGGGCCGACCGACGGCTGCTGCGAACCGTGTTGGACTGGGCTGGGCAGCTCGACATTCGGTGGGCCTCCGCCCATCGCAGGCAACTGATCGAGGCCAGGCTCCACGTGTTGCCCGACGACCCGAGCGAATGCCCAGGACCCCACCAGGAACTGTCGGTGTCGATCCCGGAGTCCTGGACACCGGCGCAGCGATCTGCGGCCCTGTTGCATGCGGCCGCACACGCCCGTGATCGGGGGAAGCCGGCGTGGGGGCTCACCCTCCTGCGCCAGGCGGGCGACGCCCGGAGCGAAGAGGTTCGGCTGCTCACGGCCGATCTGCACTACCAGTCGGCAGAGGCGGGAGAGCCGGTCTCCAGTCCTGTCCCGTTCCCGTGGGGCTATTACACGTATGCGGCGCTCTCCTACGCCTCACTCGACTTCGAGGAATTGGCCCAAGCCAGCCTGGTGCCGCTGGTGCAGCAGCTGGGCAACCTCCGCGGCGATGAACTCAGGAACGCGTTGCACGCGATCATCGTCGACGCGCCGAACTTCGACACCATCGGCGCGCCCGAACTCGGCGCGATAGTGCGAGACCTTGTGCACTCGGCGGTCTGGCAGCTCACCGCGGAGAGCGAGACGCTGCCGATGGGGCTGTTACTCGGCCTGCATCAAGCGGGCAAGGGTTCGGAACTGGGCGCGTGGTGGCGCATCGAAGGCCCGCTCGTGCTGCCCGCGCACATTCAGCACTTCCTCGCCAAGTTGCGCGACTGGGAGGAGCCCACCGCCGCAGGCGGCGCCTTGCTGAACCTGCTGAACGCGGTGGATGCCGATCATCGTCCTGGCGGCCACGACAACACGCAGATCGCTCGGAATCTGCGGTGGCGCATCTCGTCGTTCATCGACGACGAGCTGCGTCGGCGTTCGACAGCGCTCATCGACGACCAGCACATCTGGGCCAAGGCACATGACCTGCTGGATGATCGAACGGTGCTGTTGACGTGGTTCCTGCCCTCGGCGGTGAACGGCGCGACCGTGCTGCTCGCGGTCACCAGGCAGGGGCGGGAGCTCGTGGTGTACCTCGGAGAGGGCGCGGACGAGAACAACGACCGGCACCCGGACGCGGACCGCGTCGAGGCGATCCGGACGGAGATCGAACGCGACCCGCTGTTCGGCGACGTGACACCGGAGGGTAGTCGGCTGCTGGAGTCGGCCGGCCTGCCGCTCGGAGGCAGCGAACTGTGGGACAACTGGCGTGCCCGGGGCAAGGACCGAATCCTGGCCTGGCCGCACGGCGCCCTGCACTACCTTCCCCTACCGCTGTGCCGCATGGGCGGCCGTCTGATTGCCGACGACTGGACGGTCACGACGATCGCCGGCCTCGAAGCCCTGGCACCCGCCGAAGTACCAGCGCGTGAGGGCCGCACCGTTGTGCTGGCCTCCGCCGCCGGCGGTGTTCCCGTCGGTCTGCATGCCGAACCGGCGCTGGAGGAGCACGCGCGGAAGGTCGCCGAGGCGGTAGGCGCGGAAGCCCTCACCGGTCGTGCGGCCACGCGCGACAGGCTGCGCGCGGAGATGTCCGTGGCGGACGTCGTCCACATCGCCGTACACGGGACACTGGACGAGGACGCGCCGTGGATGCACTGCCTCTATCTCGCGCCGGACGGCGACGACGACGGCCGCATGTTCGCCTACGACTTCCTGGACATCGACCTGCGCGGCGTCCGCCTTGTCACGCTCGCCGCTTGTGAGTCGGCGCTCGGCCGATTCGACCGCAGTGACAACGTTCGTGGCATCCCCTCGGCACTGATCACCGCCGGAGCGCAGGCCGTCGTCGGATGCCTGTGGCCCGTGCGCCCGGAACCGGCCACCTACTTCTACCACCACCTGCATCAACGAGTCGCGCGCGGCACTGACCCGGAGCAGGCCTTCCGCGGTGCCCAACTCGCCACGCGTGCCGCATATCCCCAGTACCGTGACTGGGGAGCGTTCATCTATGTGCACGGTAGGAACAAGGGAGCCACCGCATGACCGAGATTCGGCTGCGCGATGTCGAACTCGTGCCGGAGCGTACGCTCGGCAGCCCAGCGGATGACGCACCGCTGCGTGGCAGGCTCACCTTCGGCTGGGACCTACTGCCCGCCGACCATGCGGGCGCGCCGGCCGGCTGGCTGTCCTATCTGAGTGCCACCCCCGACCGGGAGTTTCGGCAACTGCTCATGGTGTGCTCGTTTCGCCCCGAGACACCGGCGAGCAAAGGCGTATTCCGCCATGCCTCCCTGGGTGTCGCGCTGTCGGCACCGGAGCGTGAGGCACAGCCGATCGCGCGCCTGATCGACCCTGGCGAACGTACCCACCCGGTCCCCGGCCTCGGAACCGGCGTGAGCTTCACGGTCACGACGGGAGTGCTGGATGTGGGGGTGGAGAAGCCGCCGGGAGCCGGACCGGCGAGGGAGGAATGGATCGTCCGGGGCCACGGAGCTTCCCAGCCGAACCCGCAGTGGGAGTTCCGACGAGTCAAAGGATTCCCGCTGGTCGGCGATCACCCGGTGGCCGCGCTGGTGGAGCTCGTGCCCGACTGTATGAACACGGCCGAGGTGCTGGTCGCGGCGGAGCTGGAGCACCGTAGCTGGGGCATCCGCCGCTATCGGGCACAGCTCACGCCGACACCGCACACGATCGTGCTGGCGGAGTGACCCGATCCTGCAGGTGTGTCATATGCGGGGTACCTCTCGTTTGAGGGTGCGGCCGTTGGTGTGGATCCGCCGAGCGGGCAGGCGACGGGGCAACTCGTTGCGGCCGACGGCTTCGACCAGGTCGATCACGATGTCGATGGTGATACCGGCGACCAGGGCGAACTGGTCGCGCGAACGTGGACATCCCGAACCCAAAGGTGCGGTTGTCGTTCCTCGGATGATGCCGCGCCTGACGGCACCGCGGGATTGCTATCCGGCCACACCGAACGAGACGCCCTGGAGACGGATCAGAACTCACCGTGCACGAGAACTGGCCTTTGCCACACCGCTGGCGCGGGTGGTGGGCTCGCCGTTGAGCGCGACGTGCACCACGCTCGGGAAGCGGCTCCAGCCGGAACCGAACGAACCGCGCAGGTGGGCAGCGTACGAGCTGTTCTTCTCCATCGCGCTGCGGATCAGCTTCAGCGGATGTCGAACTGCTCTCGCAGTTGCGGGTGACGATGTACTCCTCGACCTCCTCGACCGTCCCGGCGGAGGACCGGAAAGGGACCGCCCGGACCACCGGTCTGCGCAAACTGCTCCTCCACCGAGCAGCCCCGAACACGGGTCTGGCTCGAGAGCGTCGAGCTCGCCTGACCGGCAAGGCCCGGCTTCGGGAACGCCGCCGCCTGTGGTTCCGCCTGCTCTCCGCAGCCGCCGTGCTCGCCTCCACCAGCAGCCGCCAGGCTTTCCGCCCTGCCCACCACTGGCCCCGGACCGACGAGTTCACCGCCGTCCTCGAAAGGCTCACACTCTTGCCCAACCCCGGCTGGCCGGCAGTCGTCCACCGCCCCGACCACAACAGCCCCCGCCTCGGACAGTGGAACCCGGCGCTGGCCCGTAGCGACACTCGGGCCGCCGGCACACTCGACCCTCGGCCGCACCAAGCGAAACGGTCCACCAACTCCGTCGGCGGACCGTCATGCAAGATCGAGGTCAGATGAGGACGCGCGTGACGATCCAGAATTCGTCCTCCTCGGACGTGACCGCGCACAAGTAGCGACCATCCACCGACAGTGCCAGAAGTTCCGGCGAGCCTGTCGCGCCGGCCACGCGAGACGGCAGCCCCGTCCTGACGGAATCCTTGACGAGGACCCACCCCGCCGCACTGCCGCCGGGTCCGGGCGGGACGATGAGGAGTTTCCCTGCACCCGACACGAGAGGCAATTTGGAGGTATTGGCCAGCCATTGACGGTCAAGTTCTGCCATAACATCAGCATGCGACTCCGCAATCGTCGCAGTCGGCTTGACCTCGATCCCCGTCACCGCGTGGATGGCAGTCAGGACGGCAGGCACAGGACAGGGAGCTTCCGTTCTGATGGCTAGCAGTCCACAGGCTTCGAGGGTGCGCTGCCAGGACGGTTTCTCCGTGCTGAACGCAGCTTCCATCTGCTTCTCCTTCCGAGCGATTCCAGCCGGTTTCCGTCAGTTCCCGCTATGGAAGAAGTAGTGGCCCCCACCCGGCTTGTTGATCTTTCCGTATCTTTCCATATCCTCGGGATCCCCGAGGGAGCGGTCCGACCGTGGGACCCTCCCGTTGTCCCAGCCGAAATTGACTAGTTCTCGAGAATCATCGATCTTGGGCTGTCCTGCATGGAAGTGCTGACTAGCTACGGTCTACTCGGCGGCCGGGGTTTCGCCGTACGGCATTCCGGCGACCTCGAAGGCAAATTTTCGGCGTCGGCTCTGTGGCCGAACGGATTGGAATACTCTCCCTTGGGCAGATAGGGTGTGAGCCCGAGAGGGTCGACTCAAGTCGGCCTGCGCGGTATCTAGAACGTTCCTGCCGGATCTTACTAGGAGGTGGTGTGGATGGTCTGGCAACATTGCGCCCATGAGGCCTGTTTCTATTCCGCTCGCCGACATCACGTGAGGCTCTCGGCGGGCCGTGCCCGCAACGGGAACACTGTGTTCGAAGTGTTGCCCGCTCGTATTTTCGATCCCAGCCTCTTCGAGCTCATGGCGGATTGGCTGGAATCCTGGCGCTGTCGGGGCCCAGGGCCGCGAACCTCCACCTGCTGATCAACAACGAGACTGCCACGACCAGCTGAGCCAGCAACCACTGGGCCAGTCCGATGTGGGGACAGGACGCCAGCTTGGAGCGGCTTCGTGTTGACCGGCAGTTCGAAGGGGCCCTGACCCACGGGCTTGACCCACTACATCACGCCGAGGTCTTCCGGCTCGACGAGAAGATCGCGATGCGCTACGCGCACTCTGCCAAGCCCTGCCGGAACGGGCCACCGAACGGCACCCTCGATGAAATCCGGTCGACCTGGCCCGGTACTGTGAGGGGAATCATGGATGAGTGATGTCAACCGAAGCAGCGGCAATCGCTCTCCAGGACCATGCCGCTCTCCGGAGCATGGGGGAGATCCGAGCGAGCGACGTGGTGAATGCCGCCTGTGATGCGCTCGTTGCCGGACTCGACACTCCTGGGCCCTCGGATTCTCGCCGCCTGCACGCGCGCCGAGGCGGACTACGACGTCCACGACCTGCTTCCCGCAGCGCTCGACGAACTCGGCCTTGTCTTCTATCCGGTCGGCAGCGAGGCCGGCCAGGAAGCCGTCGCCCGAGTTCTTGCACTCAGCATGCTCGCTGGAGAGCTCATACCTCGGGAGTACACGTTCCGGATTCGCCAGCGCCATGGACATGAACTGCCTCTGACCGAGCGCCTCGCTGAACTCGACGACGAGTGCGACGTCCTCGAGTACGGCGACAGAACCACGGAACAGGTCGTCGCCGAGGTCACTGTCGAAGCGCGCCGTCTCGCAGCCCACCTCACGGCTCCCGCCGAACCCACGGATTCGCGCGACTGATGCACACGGACCGACCCGCCAGTTCTCGCTGTACAGACCCCGGTTTTCATGAACCCATGGGTCTCGCGTGGGCTGAGGGACATCGGCACGAAGCCGGTGCTAACCCTTCGGCGCCGCTGGCGGGCGGCCGTCGAGTGCCGGCTGCCGGACCGGTCGGAAGTCTTCCCGCAGATAGCGCCCTATTGTCTGCGGCATCGCTGAACTGTTGTGCTCAGCGACCCCGTTATCCGTGGCGCGGGGGACGGCAGTACCCGCCATCGTTCAACTCCGGTCGGGCGGCACTGACCGTCCGCGCGGCCGACGAGCTTTCCTCGGCTCGCTCGCCCACCCAATCTGGCAGCATGAGCCGGCCTCTGACGTCAGTGGTCGACAGGCGTGATGAGTCTCGGGTCGCCTTCTCGGCGTGATCCTGGGGCGTTATGGCAGCATCTGCTGCATCCCGGTGGCCATGGCTACTCGAAGTGGGCGATTCCGAGCGGCGCCCCACGTAGAAGGGGGAGTCGGTAGTGTCGACTACATTCACGCATCGAGATGGGGGCATGGAGGTCGGCGCCGAGACTGGTGTGCCGGCACTTGTCGCTGAGCTTGATGGCCCCATCGACGATGAGCACCCAGACGTATCGGTCACGGATGATGGCTCCTCCTGGATTGTTTCAGCGTTTCAGGATGGATCTCTGGTGCTTGAAAATCTCGATGACGGCGATGTCCAGCCTCGCCATCTCCGGGACGTTTCGCGCGCGGAGATGATTCGGGTGATGGTCATTCTGGTTCGCGGTGACCTGACTGCTCTGCAGCGGTTGGATTGGCTTTCCGGTTACAACTAACTCGCAGAGATGAGGCCCAGTCGACGCGTTACTGCCGACTGGTGCCTCCCAGCTCGACAGAGCCATCCTCCGACAACATCATCCGGGTCCTTCGATCGACAACGTGACAGTGGTGATGGGTGCCCGCATACAACCCGGCAAGTGGCCATAGTCGTGCAACCCCCTATGCGATCGAGCAATCCAGAAGTCGCCCGTCGCTGGTGCCAATGAGCAACCGACCAGGCTCGGCCACACTCAACGCCGTCGGTACAGCGGGCACTGCGGCAACGGCGAGATGCCGACGCCAGTACACGGTGCCGTCACGGAGATTGAGTCCGACGATCTCGCCATCGTCATAGGCGACATAGATGCTCTTCGCGTCGCAGTCGAGGCCGGTGGCCTTCCGGTCCGTCCGGAAGACCCAGATCGGCTTCCCATTCGTTGACTTGCGTCGTACGACGAACGAGCCGCCGGGCTGCAACCCGTCGCCGTGGTGGACAGCGCCGGCATGCACCAGGTCACCGTCTGCGGTCTCTACGCCAGGGCCGGCGAAGTGTGTCTCACCTGGTATCCAGGAGTAGGGGAACAGCCGTCTGGCTTCCGCCTTCGCCAGCTCACGCGGGCGTTCGGCGACCGGCATCGACTCCAGGTCGGCTATGACGACCCACGTTTCCTTCCGTTCGGGGTTCCTCTTGCCCTCCTCGTGAACGGTTTCCAGGAAGTAGATCCGGCTGCCACGCCGGATACGGAGCCTGCTTCGCTCCCCGGCCGATCCTGCGGGCACGAGGGCTGGCAGGCCGTCAGCGCAGCGCGCCAGGGACACCGGGGCGGAGGGCATGAGACGGTCAAGCTGTGCCCCGTCGTCGAGCGAGAGCCGGACCACGGACTGGGGACGCTTCTGCCATGCGGGCCGGACCAGACCGACCCAGGCCGATCGTTCATCTGGGGCGATGACAAGGTCCCGGCCGCCTTCGTCGTCCGGAACAGCCCACTGCCGCTGTCCCGACGGCAGCCAGGACTCCAACTGGACCCCGTCAAGCGTAGCCACGATCCTGCCGTCGGACAGTTCCTCCACCGCGCGGACGTTGCACCGCGAGTCCCAGTCCGTGCTCAGAGAGGAGACCGTCCGGCGGGCATCCTCTCGGCCGTCGGGGCGCGGGGCCGGCACCCGTGGTCCGGCTAGGTCGTGTGCGGTGATCGACCGGGATGGAACGGCCCTCCAGTCGGGTCGACACACCACCGCGACGTGACCCTCGACCCGTGCGTCTTTGTCCTGCCAGTCGTCAGACGGTGCCATCAGCACACGTAGTTCCTGTTCGTCGAGCCATTCCAGGCCCAGAACCTGGCGGCCGAGTCTGTGCTCGATGAGCGACGTGGGAATGCCTGTCTCCAAGTTCAGCAGGAGCAGTTCTCCTTCGAAGAAGTAGCCTCCGTCGTAACTGCCGGTGCCGACAACGAGGAGGGGCAGCGTGGGGTGGAAAGCCATGGCGTGCACGGGGTAGTGCGCACGGAGAAGGGCTCGGCAAGCCAGATCATCGGTGCTGTAGACACCAACCGGCGCAGTGCTGCCGAACTCGTACATGCCCGCCACCGCCGCGTGCGTGCCCGCTACTGCCAGCAAGCGGCGACGCGCGTCGTCGACGGCAAGGACGGGATCACCAACCTCAGCGAAGGGACGGTCACCGAGGACTCGGTCGATGCGGAGCGGGATCGTCATGGCGATGATCTTCTCAACGACCGAAGACTGCGGGAAGGCACGAACTTCAAGAAGCTGAACAGAAGAACTTGACTGGAAACTCCTCCAGCGGCGCCGCCCACTCCTGCCCGAAGGCCGACACCCACCGCTCCGCGCAAGTGGACCGGGCGCCTGCGTCCCGGAGGCAGGCTGATCCTCGTCGAGGGCCGCTGGCGCGAGGCCGGGCGGCAGGCCCAGGCGAGTTGGCGTGAGTTGGATGGCGTCGGGTCTGCGCGAGGTTTTCCGGTCAGCCGGTGGTAGCACGTGACCGTGCAGGGGCCCGGAGGTGGGGAACCGGTTACTTCGGCGGGGCGTCGGAGGGGCATGATTGAGAGAGTTGGGCGAACCGGCCTCGTCCTCGCGTTGGTTGCCGGGGTGCTCGCGGGTTGTGCTGCGGTTGATGAGGATGCTGACGTTCCTCCTCGGGCGATGCCCTTCGACCTCTACACACATTGCGGCATCGACGAGGCCCGTATCGGCTCGACGTACTTCGAGGCGGAGGCGCCGCTCTCCGACGGCTCGGGAAACCCGCCGGAAGGGTGGGGCAACCCGACCCACCACGGGACGATGACCTTGAACTCGGAGACCGAGGCGGTGTTCACCGACGACGCCGGGCACGAGGTGAGGTTCCGCGCCAGGCCGGGTGCGAGTGGCTTCAAGCGGCTCTGTGCGTAGTACGGCGCCGGCTCCGGGGGCATCGTGGCAGAGGATCACGGACACCGGCGTGGACAATGGAGTCCGGCAGGTGCGAATGAGGCCGCCGGGCCGACAGGGGCCGACGGTGAGTGAGGGGGTCGTGGTGAGTGGACCGGGGAAGCCCGAGGTCCGGGTGCCCGAGGGGGCCGCGGGCGCCGAGTTGGTGATCCGGGACCTTGTGGTCGGGGACGGGCCCGAGGCGCTGCCCGGACGCGTGGTCCAGGTGCACTACGTCGGGGTCGTGTACGCGTCCGGCCGGGAGTTCGACTCCTCCTGGGAGCAGGGCCGGCCGTTCAAGTTCGCCGTGGGCGGCGGCAAGGCCGTCAAGGGCTTCGACCGGGGCGTGCGAGGTATGAAGGCCGGCGGCCGACGCGAGATCGTCGTCCCCCCGCGCCTCGGCTACGGCAAGCAGTCGCCCTCCGCCGCGATCCCGGCCGACTCCACCCTGATCTTCGTCGTGGACCTGCTCACCGTCGTGGCACCCGGCGCCGCCACGCCTCGCTCGTCCTGAACCCGCGGCACCCCCTAGCGGGCGGCGTCGCGGCGGCGGCGTGCCTGCTCGAACTCGGCGTTGTCCGATATCCACGGGCCGAGGCCGTCGAGCCCGGCGCAGCCGCCTCGGACGAAGGCGGCCACCAGGTTCCGGTAGCCGCTCATTCCGTCGACCAGGACGTACTCGACCCCGTACTCCGGTTCGGAGCCGTCCGTGCCTTCGCGCACCGTCGTGATCCGGGCCGCCGAGTCCGCGTAGAAGTGGACCTGGATTCCCTCGCCCCGCTCCTCGTCCTCGATGGTGAAGACCTGGTTGCCCGAGGCCGAGCGCTCGGCGACGAACTCCCAGAACGCGGCGGTGGCGCTGAGGCCGCTGCCCGGACGCCAGACCTTCTCGACCTCCTTGTCGTCGGTGAACGACAACACCGTCCCCGCCCGCTCCCCGGTGGCGTCCCCGTCGTCCAGGAGCGTGTCCCTGGCGCGGTCCGAGGCCTCCGAGCACATCAGGAAACCCACCGTGCGCACCGCGTCGTCGGCGAGGCCGGGGTGGGCGCCGCGCACGGCGGCGCCGACCGCCGCCTCCATCCGCTTCCAGTCCTGCTTGTCCGTGGCGCGCCTGCCCCGTCGCGGATCGCGGCCGATGCCGAGGCCGGCGCACGCCTGCTCGGCGGTGGCGAGTACACGCATGACCTGGGGCAGCAGCGCGGGGTCGACGGCGTCGGGCAGCCGCTTCGGGATCGTCGCGCCGTGCGCGTACTGGCCCGTGTACCGCAGGATCGCGGCGTCGCGCGGCCCGAGCGCGACTCCGCGCGCCGCGCGACGGCGCTGAGCGGCGTCGTCCGCGGCCCGCTTCCGGTCGGACGTCTCCGTCGCCGTACGCATCGCCGCGTGGACCCGGCCCTCGTCCAGCAGCGCAAGGTCGGCGCCGTGGGCGACGAGCGTGCCCCTGGCCCACGGGACGCGCCGGAACAGCGTGTCGACCTCCGCCGGGGGTGCGAGAAGGATCGGATCGAGCAGCGCGACGGCGGCGTCCTCGTCGAGCGGTCCCCGCGTCCCGGCGGCGTCGCACAGCGGAAGCACCGCACTCCACAGCAGCAGATGCCGGCCCAGGTCCTCCCGCATCACCGCGAGGTGCGCCTCCCGCACCGGGAAGGTGAACGTACGGGGCGCATGCGTGACGTCGGCCCCGGCACCCAGCAGCAGCCGCAACTCCCCGTCCTGGCGGACGACGCTCGGTATCCAGCCACTGCGCCCGAAAACGATGTCTCTCATGGCCTCAGTCTTCCCCATCGCCCCGGCCCGGCGGCGCCTAACCCTCCCCAGGCCCCCGGAGGAGGCGTTCGCGTTCGGCTGCGACGATCTCGCGGGCCAGTTCCGCGTCCGTGATGTCGAATGCCTCCGGGGCGCTGTCCGCCGTGGCGGAGACCCGGGCGAAGTCCTCGAACAGCTGGTTCTTGCGGGCCAGGATCTCGATGATGCGCTGGTCCACCCCCTCTTCGGAGAGCAGGCGGTGCACCTGCACCGAATCCAGCTGACCCATCCTGTGGGCGCGGCCGATCGCCTGCCACTCCGTCGTCGGCTTGAGCTGGGGCTCGCAGATCACGACGACCGACGCCGCCTGGATGTTCAGGCCGACGCCGCCGGCCACGATCTGTGCGACGAGGGTGGCGCCGTGGGGTGCGGCGGTGAAGTCGTCGACCATGTGCTGCCGCGCCAGAGCGGGTACGGAGCCGGTCAGCGGCCCGAAGACCTTCCCCGGAAGGTGGGACGCCACGGCGTCGAGGACGTCACGGAAGTAGGAGAAGACCAGCACCTTGCGCTGGTTCTCCTCCGCCTCCTGGACTATGTCCACGAGGCGGAGGATCTTCTCGGACCTGCCGCCGGCGCGCAGGGCTGCCTGGCGCATGGCCATGAAGTTGCCGTCGATGACGGCGGCCCGGTAGTACCGCTCGTCGGCGTCGGACATCGGCAACCACTCATCGATGTCGAGCCGCTCCGGGAGCTCGGTGAGGACGTCTTCCTGGTTGCGGCGCAGGTAGGCCGGCGCCACCTGCTTCCGGAACTGGCGCGGAGAGAGCTCCGAGGCGTCGACCGGCAGGTCGGGCCGCAGATAGCCGATGAGATTGCGGAACTCTTCGATCCGGTTCTCGAGCGGGGTGCCGGTGAGAAGGACGGCCCGCTCGGAGCGCTCTATCAGCGCGGTGGAGCGCTGAGTCCGTTTGGCGTGCGGATTCTTGATGTAGTGCGCCTCGTCGAACACCAGGCACGCCGGTCGGGCGCGTTCGGGTATCCGGTTCTCCAGCCAGCCGAGGATGTCGTAGGTGGTGACGGCGACTCCGCCACTGCGCACCCAGGACCGCAGCGCGTCCTCGCGGGCGGGACCGTGCAGACGGAACGCCCGCAGATCCGACTTGTCACGGACTTCGCGGACCCAGTTGGTCACGACGGCCGCCGGGCACACCACCAGGAAGTGCGAGGCGCCCTTGGCCCGCAGATGCGTGAGCACCGCGAGGGATTCGACCGTCTTCCCCAGCCCCATCTCGTCGCCGATGACGACCTTCCGCTGCACGATCGCGAAGCGGGCGCCGAAGGACTGGTATCCGCGCAGGGACGCCTTGAGATGGGTGGTGTCGAGGGTGAGCTGCCGGACCGCCTCGACGATCTCGGCCGGCAGGTCCCCCTGGCTCTTCTCGGCGTCGTCGGCGAGGAACCCGAGCTCCGAGAGCATCGCGTAGTAGTCGGCCGGCCGCGAGAGGAAGTCGTCCCAGGGATCACCGCCCGCAGCGCTCGACCCACCGCCGAGAGCGGCCCCGCGCCGTTCGACGGCGGCCAGCGCGGTACGCAGTTCGGCGACGGGCCGGGGCCATGGGACGAACACCACGTGGGAGGTCTGGGGCGCGAGGTTCTGGAGGAGCGGGCGTACCGCGTCGGCGGCGGCGAGGTCCGAGGTCGCGTTGCGGATCGAGCGCGCCGCGTCCCAGGCCCGCATCGCCTTGAGCAGCGCGGTGGTGGACTGCGAGCGGTTCTTGATGTCGATGCGGATGGGCATCTCGTCCATCGTGGTCTGCCAGATGGTCTGCGCGGCGCCGATCATCCGGTTGCCCGTGGTCTCCCCGACGCCGGGGAGCGACTGGATCGCCGACCGCTGGTCGAGGACCTGTTGCACGGTCCGGATTCCCGCGTCGTGCAGCGCCGTGATGCGCAGCCGGCCGTTGGTCGCGTCCTTGAGCCGTTCCACGGGCATTCCGGCGACCAGCTTGCGCACCTCCGCCTGCCGTACGGCGTTGCCGGCGGCCTCGACGGCCGATCGGAACCCGCTCTCGCGGTGCAGGGCCCGGTCGATCGCGGCGAGCGCGGTCCTGGCCGGACGCAGCTCCCGCGCCTCGACGACCTCGGCTCCGGCACCGAGGCGCGCCGCGAGGCCGACCCGCTCGTCGAGCACGTCCGAAGGGCCCGGTGCCGGAGCGGCCTTCGCGTCCCACGCCGCCAGGTCTTCCAGCTCCGGGACGAGCCGGGTGCTCCCGATCTCCTTGTGGAGGGACAGGAGCCGGGCGGCGGCTCGCTCCGCCTCCTCCTTGCGGCTCCGGCCGGAGAAGATCCGGCGGGCACCGAACAACGGCCGGACGGCGGCCAGCGCCGGGCCGGCCTCGTCGGCCAGGCGGCGGATGCCCTCTCGGCCCTCGGCGGTGATCGCCGGAAGGGCCCGGCGGTGGGCCAGAGCGGTGAGCGGACCTGTGTCGGCGGGCGAGAGCTGCAGGACGCGCCACGAGGTGGCCGTCGCGGTCCCGAGCGGAACCACGCGGCCCAGCAACTGCCCGGCGGCGTCCTCGGCCGCGGCTTCGACGGGGCCCCGCCGCGCGGTGACCTGCGCCGCGAGTCCGTGCCAACCGCTGACGACGTCCACCACACCGCGCAGGTGATGACGTGCTTCTCGTTCCATTGCCCCCGCCGACTCGCATGACCTCTGGGAAGATTAGCGACCCCGGTCGGACACGTCGACGGGATCACGACATCGCCGGAACGTCCGCGTAGCGTTCGCAGGCTGCCAAGCGGAGGTTGCGCACGTGTTGCTCGAAGAGCTCAAGCCGGGTCTCCGGATAGACGGACTCCTGCCCGCCGAGGTCGTCACGCTCATCGCCGCTCAGCCGCACGGCAGGGACGCGGTCGAGCTGACCTTCAAGACGGCCGCCGGCGTCCTCGACCAGCGGGTCGTCTTCCGGCGGGACCAGGACAGGCTGAGCACGGCCCGCCACCACGGCCGTGCCTTCGACGCCGACGCCGGTGACTTCAAGCTGGTCGCCGAGGCCCAGCGAATCTCACTGGCCGGCCTGTTCGATCCGATGCTGGCCGTGGCGACCAGCGACGTCACCCCGCTGCCGCACCAGATCCGCGCCGTGTACGGCGAGCTCATGCCCCGTACGCCTCTCCGCTTCCTGCTCGCCGACGATCCGGGTGCGGGGAAGACGGTGATGGCCGGGCTCTACATCAAGGAACTTCTGCTGCGCGACGACGTCCGGCGTTGCCTGGTCGTGGCTCCGGGCGGCCTGGTCGACCAGTGGCAGGACGAGCTCTTCTACAAGTTCGGTCTCCGTTTCGACCTGCTCACACAGCAGATGGCCGACGCGCGGACGCACTCCAACGTCTTCGAGGCCCATCCGCTCCTGATCGCCCGCATGGACCAGCTCGCCCGCAACGAACACCTGCGGGCGCAGCTCGGGGAGACGGACTGGGACCTGATCGTCGTCGACGAGGCGCACCGCATGGGCGGGCACTACTTCGGCGGCAAGGTGGAGAAGACCAAGAGGTTCCAGCTCGGCGAGATGCTCGGGGAGATCACACGGCACCTGCTGCTGATGACCGCGACCCCGCACTCGGGCAAGGAGGAGGACTTCCAGCTCTTCCTCACCCTGCTGGACCGCGACAGGTTCGAGGGCAGGCAGCGGAGCACCGCCGACGTCAGCGGGATCATGCGGCGGATGATCAAGGAGGATCTGCTCACCTTCGAGGGCCGCAGGCTCTTCCCCGAGCGGGTGGCGGAAACCGTCCCCTACGAGCTCACGGCCCTCGAATACGAGCTCTACGAGGACGTCACCCACTACGTCCGGGAAGGGATGAACCGCGCCGACCGCGTCGGCGGCACCCGCAAGAACACCGTCGGATTCGCCCTCACCGTGCTGCAGCGACGGCTGGCCTCCAGCCCCGAGGCGATCCACCGGAGCCTTGTCCGGCGTACCGAACGGCTGGAACGCCGGAAGCAGGAGATCCTCGACGGCACCCACCGCGGAAGCATGCCCGCCGTCGACCTCGACGCCCTCGACCACGACGACTTCGACGCCCGGGAGATCGAGGACATCGAGGAGGAACTGCTCGACGCCGCGACGGCCGCGCGGACGGTCGAGGAGCTCGATGCCGAACTCGTCGAACTGCGGACGCTGGTACGCACGGCACAGCGGGTCCGCGAAGCCGGTACGGACCGCAAATGGACCGAGCTGTGCGCCCTGCTCAGGGATCACGCCCTGGTGACGGACGCCGGGGGACGCCCGCGGAAACTGATCGTCTTCACCGAGCACCGCGACACCCTTCGCTACCTCCGGGACAGGATCACCGCGCTGCTGGGCCGGGACGACGCGGTCCGGGCCATCCACGGCGGCGTACGCCGGTCGGAGCGCCGGCAGATCACCGAGGAATTCACCAGGAACCCCGACGTCCGGATTCTGCTGGCCACCGACGCCGCGGGCGAGGGCCTCAACCTGCAGGCCGCGCACTTGATGATCAACTACGACCTGCCCTGGAACCCCAACCGCATCGAGCAGCGCTTCGGGCGCATCCATCGCATCGGGCAGGAGGAGGTCTGCCGGCTCTGGAACCTCGTGGCCTCCAACACGCGCGAGGGCGAGGTCTTCACCCGCCTGCTGGAGAAGCTCGACCAGATGAGCGCGACGTACGGTGGCAAGGTCTTCGACGTCCTGGGCGAGGCGTTCGCCGAGACCCCGCTGCGGTCCCTGCTCCTCGAAGCGATCCAGTACGGAGAGCAGCCGGCCGTCAAGGGACGCATGCGCGAGGTCATCGACAGCACGGTCGGCGACGGCCTCACCTCGCTCCTCGAAGAACGCGCGCTCGCGTCGGAGCACTTCTCGGATGCCGACCTCCGCGTGCTGCGGGACACCATGGACGACGCCGCGGCCCGACGCCTGCGGCCGCACGACATCGAGTCGACCTTCAGGAACGCCTTCGGCCGGCTCGGCGGCCGGATGACCAGACGCGCCGAGGGCCGGTACGCCATCGCCCACGTGCCGCAGCAGGTCCGGGCGGCGGGCGGCGGCCCCATCGCCACCCAGTACGAGGACGTCACCTTCGATCTCGCCAGGGTCCGGCCCGACGACCGCGCCCGCACCGATCTGCTCGCCCCCGGCCATCCGCTCCACGACGCCGTCATGGCCGAAACGGTGCGCAACTTCGGGAGCGCCCTCAACCGGGGCACGGTCCTCGTCGCGGCCGGATCGGACGCCCCGCGGCTGCTGGTCGGGGTCGTCGAGGAGGTGGTGGACGGCACGGGCGATTCGGTGGCCCGGCGGTTCTCCTACGCCTACGTCGATCAGCGCGGCACCGTGACACCGGCCGGCCCCGCGCCGTACCTCGACTGCGCCGCAGCGCCCGACGGGGTGGCGGCCGACGCCGTGCGCGGGCTGCCCTGGACGGCGGACGCCGAGTCCGCGGCGACCAGCTGGATCATCGCCAACAGGCTTCCCGCGTACCTGGCAGAGGTCCGGCCCCGCCGTTCGGCCGAGCTGGCGAGGACCCGCGAGCTGGTGACCCGGCGCCTCACCGCCGAGCGCGACCGGCTGCTGCTCGACAGCGGACCGGCCGCCGAGAAGGAGCGGCGGGGGGAGAAGCCCAAGGAGTCCTCCGAGAGCCTGCGCCGGAAGGCCGCCGAGCTCGACGCACGGCTCCGCAGACGTCTCGAACTGCTCGACCGGCAGCAGCAGATGTCGACCAAGCCGCCGCAGATCCTCACCGCTGCGCTGGTGCTGGGCGCCTCCGGCCTCCCCGCCCGCTTCTCATGATCCGAGCCGCGCGGGCCGCTCGGGAACAGCAGGTCACGGTCGGGCAGTTGCACTGACCGGGGGCCCGGTTCCGGGCCCCGTTGCCGAACCGTGTCCGCTGGAGGACCTTGTGACGACTGACCGGCCGCTGACGCTCATGGCGGTGCACGCCCACCCCGACGACGAGGCCACCGGGACCGGGGGCGTGCTCGCCCGGTATGCGGCGGAAGGCATCCGCACGGTGCTGGTGACCTGTACCGACGGCGGTTGCGGTGACGGGCCCGGCGGGACGAAGCCGGGCGATCCCGGACACGACCCGGCCGCGGTCGCCCGGATGCGGCGCCAGGAGCTGGAAGCGAGTTGCGAGGTGCTGAAGATCAGCGACCTGGAGACGCTGGACTACGCCGACTCGGGGATGATGGGCTGGCCGGACAACGACGCCCCCGGCTCCTTCTGGCGCACCCCCGTACCGGAGGCCGCCGCGCGGCTCGCGGAGCTGATGGAGCGCTACCGGCCCGATGTGGTCGTCACCTATGACGAGAACGGTTTCTACGGTCACCCCGACCACATCCAGGCCAACCGCATCACGACGGCGGCCCTGGAACTGTCCGGGCTGACGCCGAAGGTCTACTGGACGACGGCGCCGCGCTCGGCGATGCAGCGGTTCGGCGAGCTGATGCGGGAGTTCGGCGAGGACATGCCGGAGCCGGACCCGGCCGAGACCGCCGCGATGGCGGAGATCGGGCTGCCGGACGAGGAGATCACCACCTGGGTGGACACCACCGCGTTCAGCGGCCAGAAGTTCGACGCCCTGGCCGCGCACGCCAGCCAGGGCGAGAACATCTTCTTCCTCAAGATGGGCAAGGAGCGGTTCGGCGAGCTGATGGGCATGGAGGCCTTCGTGCGCGTCAGGGACACCACGGGCGCCGCGCTGCCCGAGAACGACCTCTTCGCCGGCCTGCGCTGATCCGCCCGCCCTGCCGGGAGCACCGCCCCGGCAGGGCGAACGGCAGCCGGGCGCTCAGTGCTCGCAGAGGGAGAACTCCCGCTCGTACAGCTGCTCGTTGTGCTCGTCCACGAAGAACTTCCGCTCCCGCATCAGCTCCTCGCGGAACGCCTCGGCCTGTTCGCGGGTCATGGTCGAGGTCGCGGCCCATGGCTGCTGCGGCGGGACGTCGGAGGTCGAGACGATCGTGGTGGACGGGTCGACCAGGAAGAACGCGAGGATCTTGCGGTGGCCCGGCCGGCCGGGGTCCGCGAGGCGGAACGAGCCGACGCGGTGCTGGAGGACGTTCGGGAACGCCAGACAGCGGCCCGCGGGGGTCGACGCCGCGCCCAGGACCTGGTTCAGCCCGTCCTCGTTCTCCAGGCCGTACACGTCACGCACGCCGTTGTCGTCGTTCTGCTCGTACTCCGGGTCGTCGAGGGCGGTACGGAAGCTCAGCCGGCTCTCCGTGATGTTCTCGCTGTCCCAGTAGTAGATGCCGGTCGAGACGATCCGCTCGTTCAGCATGCCCTCGACGTGCCAGGAGCCCCCCGCGTACTCGGGCCGCTCCGGCGTGAGGTGGATGGTGGCGAGCTTGACGATCACCTGGAGGCGCCGGCCGCGCAGATCCACCGGGACGAAGCCCTCCGGCTCCTCGGGCGGCGCGAAGACCGGCGCGTCGGGGATGGCCGGCCTGCGGTTCTCCCACCAGTCCTCCTGGGCCACCTCCCACGCGTCGAGGGCCTCCACATGCGCCTGCGCGTCGCTGTAGTCGTGCGCTTCCGGGTACTCCGGCCCCTCGGAGTCGTACCAGCCGTAGGGGTCGGCCTCGATGCGCGGCGGGCGCGGGCGGCGCAGATCGGTGAGCACGTTGTCCAGCAGCGGGCGCATCCGCGCGAACACGTCGGGCAGCACGGCGGCCAGTTCGGCGTGCGCCTCGGGATGCACATTGTTCACGTACGAACGGAAGACGGCCCCGCCGTCCTCGCGGATGTCCACATCCGTGGGCAGCCACTGGAACCGCTCCGAGAACTCGTACTTCGAGTACTGGTTCGTCGGGTTCTCCCAGGCCCGCGCGGGGCCGCCGCTGACCTCGCGCACCAGGCAGAACAGCGACGGGTGCACCAGGTCGAGCACCTGGCCCTCCGATCCGGGATGCCAGTCCTTCCCGTCCTCGGGGACGTCCTCCAGGACCCGGACCGCGTCGCGCAGCCGTCCCCGCAGCTCCTCGTCGATCAACGTGTCCGACTGCCAGACCCCGTCAACGGCGGAGACCTCGATACCGGTCCGTTCGTCCCGCAGCCGCGCGTAGTGGGCGAGTTCGGCCAGCACGTAGCGCACCTGCGCCTCGGTGAGCCCCTGGGCGAGGGCTTCGCGCGTCCAGCGGGCGACGATGCCCGCGTCGTGCATCTTCTCGAACCACCGCGGCTTCGCCCGTATCTGCGCGCTGCACTCGATCATCTCCAGCTCCCGCAGTGTCCGGGGCGTGTCGGTCGACATGGAGCGGGCGGAGCGGAACGGCAGCGGAAAGGCGGTCAGGCCAGTCAACTCTCTTGGTCCTTCCAGGCGGTGAGCGGTGGCCGGAACGATACGGGAGCCCACTGACACCGCCCGCGGGCCGGCCCGGACCGGCGCCGCCCTCACCCCACGTCCGGGCCGCCCGTCCTGCGCAGCGCGAGCAGTGTGGCGTCGTCGGTGCGGTGCGGGCCGTCCAGGTGGGCGACGATCCCCTCGACGCACTCCTGGAGTCCGGCGTGGCCGGGGCGCGGCGCGGACGCCCGGCAGCAGCCCTCGACCGCGTCGAGGAAGCGGCGCGTGTCCTGGTCCGGGTCGGCCGGGCGGCGTTCGGTCAGCCCGTCCGAGTACATGAGGATGATGTCGCCGGGCTCCATGGGCGTCTCCACCGCGCGGTACGCCGTCCCCGGCATGACCCCCAGGGTGAGACCGGCGCCCCCGGCGGGTGCCGGAAGCTGGGTGGCGCGGCCGTCGCGCAGCAGGACGGGGCGGGGATGGCCGGCGCAGGTCCACCGCAGCAAGGTGCGGTCGGGGTGGTAGCGGGCGACGATCGCGGTGGCCGTGGACTCGTCGGCGTCGGCGCAGGCCACCTCGTTCAGCCACCGCGTCAGCTGCTCGACGCTCTCCGAGGTGTGGGCCAGGCCCGCCAGCGCGTACCGGAGCTTCGCCATCAGCGTGACCGCCGACAGCCCGTGGCCCCGCGCGTCGCCCAGCGCGACGAGCAGCCGCCCGTCGGGCAGGCTGCGGGCCTTGTACCAGTCGCCGCCGACCCCGGCCTCGCGGGCGTCGGGGCGGTAGACGGCCGCCGCCTCGACCCCGTAGGTGTCCAACTCGTCCTGGAAGTGCGGCAGCACCGCGTCACGCAGGACGGCGGCCACCTCAGCGACGGCCTCGGCCCGCTCGTGCTCGCGGCGCGCGGCGCGTTCGGCGCGCCGGGCCGCCTCGCGCCGGCGCCGGTCCGTGGTGACGTCGATGAGAACCGCCCGCAGGGCCCAGGTCAGGCCGCCGGGCGCGATGCGCACGGGTTCGGCGACCATCCGGAAGGTCCGGGCCCCGCCCCGCAGGCGCAGCTCGCACTCGGCGGTGCGCTTGCGCAGGATGACGTCGTACAGCGTCTGGTACAGCAGGGGCAGGCTGTCCGGCGTCGCGGCCGCCGCCAGGTCGTACAGGCTGGGCGCCGGGGTGTCCTCCGCCAGGCCGAGCACATGGTGGAAGCGGCGGGACGGCTGGATACCGTCGTCGCCGAGGTTCCACTCCGCCCAGCAGGTGCGCATCAGCCGCTGGGCCGCGGCGGCCATCCGGAGCCGGCTGCCCGGTTCCCAGGTGAGCAGGAAGTGCTCCCCGCAGGGCGCGATCCGCACCTCCGCGTTGACGCGCACCGGCCCCGCGTGCGTCATCACCAGCCATTCGACGGTGTCGCTCCGTTGCGGGGTGCGCTGCCGGTGGACGTCGACGAGCAGGCCGGGAATCGTCGTGGTGGCGAGGGAGGGGAACCGCTCGTACAGCGATCCGGGCTTGTCCCACGGGAGCGTCACTCCCTCGGGCAGCCGGGAGATTCCGTACGCGCGGGCCTCGGGGTTGAGCGCGAGGCAGACGGCGTCCTTCAGCTCCCCCTTCTCCCCGAACACGGGGGACAGCAGGAGGGCCGGCATCGGCAGCGCGTCGATCATCTCCTGGGAGGAGGGCGGCGGGGGAGTGGCCGCGCTCGGCGCCGCCACCGGTACGTGTTCGGCCGGCCGGGGCCCGTACCGCTCGGCGTACACGGTGACGCGCCGCCGCTGGGCGTCCAGCAGGGCCCGGATCGCCCGCAGTTCCAGCCGGGCCCGCGCGTCGCCTGCGGGAGGGGGGTCGTCCACAGGCATGTCGGGCCTCTCGGTGCGGTGTACGGGCGGCGCCGGTACAGCCTCGGGCCCGGGGAGCGGCGGCGCCAGCCGGGACGGGCCGGGCGGGTGGCCCGGTGCCTCCGGTGAACCCGGCCGGTGGGGCCGGGCTCCCGGTGGTGCTGCCCGCATCCGGGGGCGGTCCCGGTCAGCTCGCGGCGCAGGACACCGTGGGCCAGGTCCAGGAGCCGTTGGTCTGGATGGTCACGCCCCAGTTGTCGCCGTTGCCGTTGGGCCGTGCGGTCAGGACCTGGGAGCTGGGGTAGGAGGCGCTGATGTTCCAGGTGGCGAGGATGCGCTCGGGGGCGGGGACGCGCATGGTGACGGTCCAGTCGGCGGACCCGCTCACGGAGACGTTGAGGTTGTAGCGGTCGCCCCAGCTCTGTCCGGCCGACAGGGTCGCCGTGCAGGCGCCGGTGTTGCCGCCGTCGTCGCCCCCGCCGCCGTTGTCCCCGCCGCCGTTCCCGCCGTCCGGGGCGACGGCGCGGCCGGTCTGCGGCGAGATCATGCCCGAGCACAGGCCGCGCGCGGCCAGCGACTGGGCGATGCGCGGGATGGCGGCCAGGGTGTTGGCCGGCCACTCGTGCATGAGGATGATCTGCCCGTTGGACAGGCGCGACACGGCCTGCACGATCGCGTCGGTGCTCGCCCCGTTCCAGTCCTGCGAGTCGACGTCCCAGATCACCTCGGTGAGGCCGTACTTGGCCTCCACCGCCTTCACGGTGGAGTTTGTCTCGCCGTAGGGCGGCCGGAACAGCTTCGGGGTTCCGCCGCCGGCGTCGGCGATGGCCTGCTGGGTGCGGGAGATCTCGGAGTCGACCTGCGCCTGGCTCTGCTGGGTGAGGTGCGGGTGCGTGTAGCTGTGGTTGCCGACCCACATGCCCGCGTCCACCTGGGCCCTGACCTGGTTCGGGTAGGAGGCGGCGAACTGGCCCTCGTTGAACATGGTGGCCCGCAGGCCGTTCTGCTTGAGGGCGTTGAGCAGGGCGGGGGTGTGGTCGTTGGACGGGCCGTCGTCGAAGGTCAGGCCCACGTAGCCGTTGCAGGCGGCCGCTGCCGCCGGGGCCGCGGCCGTGGCGGTCAGGCCCAGGGAACTCGCCGAGGCGAGCAGCAGGCCGGCCGCCATGGCGACGGGGCGGCGGTGGGGGCGGAGACGCATGGAGGGTCCTCCTGGTGAGGGGGGCTCCGGCCGCGCCGGGGGCGGCCGGTACTGAGCACGGAGTGTTTGGGGGCCGCCGCGCACTGTCAATGGTTTCGGCAACTCTTTCGAAAGCGTCGATGCGGCGTGAGGGTGGGGTTGGGAGGCATGTCCGCAGGTCGGGTGTGTGCTTGTCGATTTCCCTCGGCGCCGAAGGGGGCGGCGAAGTTACGTGCGGGGGTGTGTGGCTGACATACCGACGAAAGTTTCGGATGCATCGAGGCGTCCGGAAGTGATCGTGGGTGCCACCCCTCTTGACAGTGAACCGTCAACTCGCTCTGATAAGTGGGAGCGCTCCCACTTCACTCGCACCGCCCCACGGTCCCCCCGCCCCAGGAGGCGCACATGCCGTTTTCCCTCCCGTCGTTACCGCGCGGACTCCGGCGCCCGTCGCGCGCACCCTTGCTCGCCGCCGGGGCCGCGCTCGCGCTGGCCCTGCCCTTGCTCGCCGCCGTGCCCGCCAGCGGTTCCGCCGCCGCGTCCGGATGCGAGGTCGACTACACCGTCAACGCCTGGACCGGCGGCTACACCGCCGAGGTGAGCGTCACCAACAACGGCCCGGCGCTCAGCGACTGGCGGCTGACCTGGACGTACGAGGGCGACCAGCAGGTCACCTCGGGCTGGAACGCCACCGTCACGCAGACCGGGCACGCCGTGACCGCCATCAACACGGCCTGGAACGGGTCCGTGGCGAGCGGGGGCACCATCGGCCTCGGAGTGCAGGGGACCGCCCGGGTGGGTGGCCCCGCGCCCACCGACTTCGCGCTCAACGGCGTCTCCTGCGGCGGCGACGGCACCCAGCCCCCGACCACGCCGCCGCCGACGACCCCGCCCCCTACCACTCCGCCGTCCGCGGAGTGCGGCGATGCCGTGATCTGCGACGACTTCGAGAACCAGACCGGCTCGGCGCCCGCCGGGAACTGGCGCTTCACCGCGCCCGACTGCCAGGGCGCGGGCACGGCCGCCGTCGACGCGGAGATCGCGCACAGCGGTACGCGTTCGCTGCGGCTGGACGGGAAGGCCGGCTACTGCAACCACGCCTTCGTGGCCTCCACCGCCGACCTCTCGTCGGTGGGCCCCGTGATGTACGTACGCATGTGGGTGCGGCACACCACGGCGCTGCCGGCCGCGCACGTCACCTTCGTGTCGATGCCGGACAGCTCCCAGGGCGGCAAGGCGCTGCGGATCGGCGGCCAGAACGGGGCGCTCCAGTGGAACCGCGAGATCGACGACGCGACGCTCCCGGCGCAGAGCCCCACCGGGGTGGGGATGAGCGAGCCCCTGCCCACGGGCGGCTGGCAGTGCCTGCGGTTCGCGGTCGACACCGCGGCGCCCGGGCTCGACACCTGGCTGAACGACACGCAGGTGCCGGGGCTGCACGCCGACGGCGTACCGACACGGGACGTCGACGACCAGTGGCTCTCGCGTACGACCGCGCCCCGGCCCACGGCCCTGCGGCTGGGCTGGGAGAGCTACGGGACCGGTGACGACACCCTGTGGTTCGACGATGTGGCGGTCGGCTCCGCGCCGATCGGCTGCTGACGGACGGCCGCCCCGGCGCGCGAGGGGTGACGGTGCGGCCCGGACCGGTGCCGGCTTCACGGCGAAGCCGGCACCGGCTCCTTTCCCGCTCCCGCGGCCGGGAAGGAAAAGGCCGTGCCGTGCGTCCTTCAAGAAAGCGCAATGGTCTAGGCCAACTTATTGACGTGAATGCGTCACGACTCGATTCTGGCGGCACCTTCTCCCGTTCTCCCGACAGGAGCCCCCATGAAGCGATTTCGCGCGCTGCTCGCCGGTGCGGCCACCGCCGCGCTGGCGACCGCAGGACTCGCGGCCTTCGCCGCGCAGCAGGCTTCGGGCGCGTCCGCCGACGCCACCGCGCTCAGCACCCGGTGGTACGCCGCCGCGCCCTATCTGATGCCGCACGACAACAACCCGCCGGACGCCGGCTACATCATGGACGCCACCGGCCTCAAGGCGTTCCAGCTGGCCTTCATCCTGGCTCCCAACAGCGGCGGCTGCAGCCCCACCTGGGACGGAACGTCGCCGGTCTCCTCGGACACCGCGGTCGCCTCCGTCATCAGCGCCATCCGCGCCAAGGGCGGCGACGTGTCGGTGTCCATCGGCGGCTACGGGGGAACGAAGCTCGGCCAGACCTGTTCCGACGCGGCCTCCACCGCCGCCGCGTACCAGCAGGTCATCACCAAGTACCAGCTGAAGGCCATCGACTTCGACCTGGAGGAGCCGGAGTACGAGAACACCGCCGCCATCGCGCGGGAGATCGGCGCCGCCAAGATCCTCCAGCAGAACAACCCCGGCCTCTACGTCTCCGTCACCACGGCGGCGACCGCGGACGGCACCGGCTGGTTCGGCAAGCAGATGCTCAACGAGGCCAAGGCGCAGGGCTTCACCCCGAACAACTTCTCCATCATGCCGTTCGACGGCGGGTTCAACGGGGCCGCCGCGCAGACGAGCGCCCTGACGAACTTCAACGCGATCCTGCGGTCCACCTTCGGCTGGGACGAGGCGACCGCGTACGCGCACGAGGGCTTCTCCGGCATGAACGGCCGCAGCGACACCGGCGAGTACTTCACCCAGGACGACTTCCGGACCGTCCTCGACTTCGCCACCACCCACCATATGGACCGCTTCACCTTCTGGTCCCTCAACCGCGACCGCCAGTGCACCCCGCCCGACAACAACGGCAAGACCTCCGGTACGTGCAGCAGCGTGCCCCAGACGGACTGGGACTTCGCCAAGTACTCGGTGAGGTTCGCCGGCGTCACCCCGCCCACCACCACCCCGCCGACCTCCCCGCCCCCGAGCGGCACCTGCACCGCCGGCGAGTGGAGCGCCGGCACCGTCTACACGGGCGGCGACACCGTCTCGTACGAGGGCCACACCTGGAAGGCCAAGTGGTGGACGCAGAACGAGAAGCCCGGCAGCACGGGTCAATGGGGCGTCTGGCAGGACCTCGGCCCCTGCTGACCGTTCCGTACGTACGTGCTGGTGACACCCGCTTTGCCGTCCGGCGCCGTGCTCCGGCTAGTTTGTGTCCAGCACAGATGGGCGGTCCCGTGACGGCAGAGACGCACGGGGGACGAGAGGTCGGGGAAGAGTGTCGCTGCGCGCAGGCGATCCAGCCGAGATCGGCGGATATCCGCTGGAGGCGAGGCTCGGCTCAGGTGGCATGGGCACGGTCTTCCTGGCCCGTACGGAGTCGGGCCGGCCGGTCGCGATCAAGCTGATCCACCAGCAGTTCGCCGGGGACAGCGAGTTCCGCACCCGCTTCCGGCAGGAGATCGAGGCGGCCCGGCGGGTGAGCGGCGCGTTCACCGCGGCCGTGGTCGATGCCGAGCCCGAGGCCGAGCAGCCGTGGATGGCGACGACCTACATCGAGGGGCCCACGCTCGCCCAGCGCATCGCCGACGAGGGCCCGCTCGGTGGGTCCGGGCTGCGCAGCCTGGCGATCGGGCTCGCCGAGGCGCTGCGCGACATCCACCGGGTGGGCGTCGTCCACCGCGACCTGAAGCCCTCCAACGTCGTCCTCTCGCCCGAGGGGCCGCGCGTCATCGACTTCGGCATCTCGCGCGCCGCGGACCAGCAGACGCTCACCATGACCGGGCGCGTCATCGGGACCCCGCCCTTCATGTCGCCGGAGCAGCTCCAGGCGCCGCGCGGGGTCGGGCCGCGCTCCGACGTCTTCTCGCTCGGCACCCTGCTGGTGTACGCGGCGACGGGACGCGGGCCCTTCGACGCGGACAGCCCCTATCTGACGGCGTATCAGGTCCTGCACGACGAGCCCTCGCTGGACGCGGTGCCCGCCGTGCTGCGCGCGGTCGTCGAACCCTGCCTGGTCAAGGAGCCGGAGGGCCGGCCGTCGGCGGCCGAACTCCTGGAACTGCTGCGGGACCTGCCGGCCGACCTCGGCGGGCCCGGCACCGACGGATGCGCGACGGGCCGCACCCGCGATGTGGTCACCCAACACCACCTCGCCACCCCGACACCGACCCCGCCCACGCCGGAACCGGCACCGGAACCGGAATCCGCACCCGAGCCCGCCTCCGCACCCGAGCCGGCCTCCGCGCCGGAACCGGTCTCCGCGCCGGAGCCGCAACCGGAACCGGAATCCGCGTCCGTCTCCTCCGCCCCGCGCGGCCGGCTGCGCGGGCGGCGGCGGACCGTGCTCGCGGCCGCCGTCGCCGTGGCCCTCATCGGCGGGGGAGTCGCCCTGCTGCGGGCCGGCGGCTTCGGCGAGGACCGGCCCGCCGGCGGGAGCGGCACGGTCGCCGCGCCCTCCGCCGCGCTGCCGGACGGCTTCCGGCCCTGGCGGGTGACCGTGCCGGGCGGCCGCGAGGACATCCCCGACGAGCTGCGGTGCGTCACGGGCGCCGGCGACGTGGTGTTCTGCGGGGGCGGCGGAGTCGTCGCGACCCGCATCAGCGTCCGGGACGGCTCCCGCGCCTGGACGGTCAAGAGCCCCGGCATCCCCGTCCAGGGCATGCACATGGTGGGCGCCACCGGCGACACCGTCCTCGGCTTCCGCATCGCAGCGCAGGACGACCCGCGGGGCCGCAACGACGAGGTGGTGGCCGTCGACGCCGAGAGCGGCGAGGAGCTGTGGTCCGCACCCTCCGGCGCCCAGTCGACGGCCGTCACCGGCCGCACCCGCGACGCGATCGTGCTCGGCTCCGCCGTCATCATGGTGGACGCCGCCGACTCCGCCTTCGAGGCCCGGGACGCGCACAGCGGGAAACTGCTGTGGACGGCGCCGTTCCCCGCGGACTTCCGGTGCGCGCCCGTCCCGGTGGACGACGCGCTGCTGGCCATGTGCGCCGCGGACGCCGAGATGAACGCCGCGTCCGTACGCCACCCGTCCCTCTACCCGGTCGACCGGGCCTCCGGCCGCTGGGGCGCGGCCATCGCCGTCGACGGGCCCGCCGTGCCCGTGGGCGTCGCCGACGGCCGGCTCGTCCTGCTCCGGGAGGACACCGACGAGACGGCGTTCACCGGGTACAACGGGGTGGTGCGGGTGGACCCGGCCGCAGGCCGCGCCACGTACGCCCGGCTGGCCGCCACGTACACGGGCAACCCCGGCATGGCGGACGGCACCGTGTTCGTGAGCGGGCGGACCGGCCGCGTCACCGCGTTCGACCCCCCCACCGGCCGCAAGAAGTGGTCCCGGCAGACCAGCGTCGAAGGGGCGTCCGGACCGGTCGCCGGGAACGGCGCGCTGTTCTTCAGCTCCGCCACCGGCCGGGTCGTCGCGCTCGCGCCGTCCGACGGCGCCACCCTCTGGGCCACGGACCCCAGGGCGGACGGGTTCAGCGGCGAGGAGGGCGCGGGACCGCGCGTCACCGTCGCGGGCGGCGCGGTCGTCGTGGCCGCCGCCGGGAACACCGTCTTCGCCTTCGACACGAACCGCCCGCCGAAATCGGGCTGACCGGCGACCGGAACGCCCCGCTCAGGCCGCCCGGCCGGGGTGCGCGGCGGCCGGCCGGAGCCGGTCGTCCACCACCAGGCCGCCGGCCAGCACCAGCACCCGGTCCGCGTACGCGGCGGCGGCCGGGTCGGCGGTCGCCAGCACACAGGCCCGCCCCTCCGTGTCCACGGCCGTACGCAGCAGAGCGGCCAGCGCGCGCCCCGCGGCCGGGCCGAGCGCCCCGGCCGGCTCGTCCGCGAACAGCACGTCCGGGCGCGACACCAGCGCGCACGCGACCGCCAGCCGCTGCTGCCGCTCCCCGCAGAGCCGCCCCGGCCGCTGCCGCTCGCACCCGGCGAGACCCACCAGGGCGAGCACCTCGCGGACCCGGCCGGGCTCCGGCCGGCCGCCGGCCCGGGCGACGTTCTCCGCCGCGGTCAGGGTGGGCACCAGGTTGAACGCCGGGGACACGAACCCGGCGCGGGTCCGCCGCAGCTCCGCGAGGCCCCGGTCCGACAGCCGCGTCAGCTCCGTGCCGTCCCAGCGGACGGAGCCGCGCGTCGGCCGGTCCAGGCCCGCGAGGCAGTGCAGCAGGGCCGTCTTGCCTGAGCCGGAGGGCCCCGTCACCACGGTGAGGGTGCCGGGGGCGGCCTCCACCGACACCCCGCGCAGCGCCCGTACGGCGGCGCCTCCGCTGCCGTAGGTGCGGTGCAGGTCCTGTGCCCGGAGGGTGGTGCCGGTGCCGATGCGTTCCACTGTCTGCGTCATGACTCCATCCTGGGCGCGCGGATCGCCGCGATCGATCCTGCCCGCACCCGGACCGGGGGTGCGGAAAAGTGAACCATCGACGGGGCGCCTGCCCCTCCCGCGTCTACAGTGGGCCGTATGAACCGCTGGACCGAGCTGACCGGGGACACCTCCGGCGAGGACTACGCCGCCCGCTTCGCCGCCCTCGCCCGCAGCGGCGCGGACGTGCACGGCGAGGCCCGGTTCTGCGCGGCCCTCGTGCCCGCCGGGGCGCGGGTGCTGGACGCCGGCTGCGGCACCGGCCGGGTCGCGATCCGGCTCGCGGAGCTGGGCTACGACTGCACCGGGGTGGACGTGGACGCCTCGATGCTGGCCGTGGCGCGCAAGCAGGCGCCCGCGCTGCCCTGGTTCCGGGCCGACCTCGCCGCTTTCGAGCCCGCTTCCCTCGGCATCCGGCCCGGCTTCGACCTCGTCGTCGCCGCGGGCAACGTCATGGCGCTGCTCACCCCCGGCACCGAGGCCGCCGTCGCCGGACGGCTGTCCGGGGCGCTGCGCGCGGGCGGCCTGCTCGTCGCCGGGTTCGGTCTGGACGCGGACCACCTGCCCGTCCCGCCCGCCCTGACGCTCGCCGAGTACGACGAGGGCTGCGCCGCCGCGGGCCTCACCCTCGTCGACCGGTTCGCCACCTGGGACGCCGCTCCGTACGACGGCGGGGGCTACGCCGTCAGCGTCCACCGCAAGGGCAACGGGGCCTGACACAACGGCGGTTCCGACGCCGAACGCGGGGCGAATGCTCGTATTGACTTGGACTAGGTCCATCGTAGGATCGGTTCCGGCCGAAGCCAGGGCAGGACGCCCCTCGGGGCGAGACCGGCCAGGCCCTTCCCACCGCATTCTCAATTCTCAGCGCACCGAGATCCGCCCCGTTCGGAAGGAATTCCATGACTGAGAACCACGACGCGATCGTCACCGATCCCAAGTCGGACGAGGCCGGCGGCTGCCCCGTCGCGCACGATCGCGCGCCGCACCCCACCCAGGGCGGCGGGAACCGCCAGTGGTGGCCGGAGCGGCTCAACGTGCGGATTCTCGCCAAGAACCCGGCCGTGGCCAATCCGCTCGGCGGGGACTTCGACTACGCGGCGGCGTTCAGCGCGCTCGACCTGCCGGCCGTCAAGCGCGACATCGCCGAGGTGCTGACGACCTCGCAGGACTGGTGGCCCGCCGACTTCGGCCACTACGGCCCCTTCATGGTCCGGATGGCCTGGCACAGCGCCGGCACCTACCGCATCAGCGACGGCCGCGGCGGCGCCGGCTCCGGCCAGCAGCGCTTCGCCCCGCTCAACAGCTGGCCGGACAACGCGAGCCTGGACAAGGCCCGGCGCCTGCTGTGGCCGGTGAAGAAGAAGTACGGCAGGAACATCTCCTGGGCCGACCTCCTCGTCCTCACCGGGAACGTCGCCCTGGAGACCATGGGCTTCACGACCTTCGGCTTCGGCGGCGGCCGGGTGGACGCCTGGGAACCCGACGAAGACGTCTTCTGGGGCCCCGAGACCACCTGGCTCGGCGACGAGCGCTACACCGGGGACCGGGAGCTGGAGAACCCGCTCGGCGCGGTCCAGATGGGCCTCATCTACGTCAACCCGGAGGGCCCCAACGGCAATCCGGACCCGCTCGCCGCCGCCCGCGACATCCGCGAGACGTTCCGCCGCATGGCGATGAACGACGAGGAGACCGTCGCCCTGATCGCCGGCGGCCACACCTTCGGCAAGACGCACGGCGCCGGACCCGCCGACCACGTCGGACCCGACCCCGAGGCCGCCCCGATGGAGCGCCAGGGCCTCGGCTGGGAGAGCTCCTACGGCACCGGCAAGGGCGGCGACACCATCACCAGCGGCCTCGAAGGCATCTGGACGGACACCCCGACCACCTGGGACAACAGCTTCTTCGACATCCTGTTCGGCTACGAGTGGGAGCTGTTCAGGAGCCCGGCCGGCGCCCACCAGTGGCGCCCCAAGGACGGGGCGGGCGCGGACACCGTGCCCGACGCCCACGACCCGGCGAAGCGGCACGCCCCGACCATGCTCACCACCGACCTCTCGCTGCGCTACGACCCGGCGTACGAGCCCATCTCGCGCCGCTTCCACGAGCACCCGGAGGAGTTCGCCGACGCCTTCGCCCGCGCCTGGTTCAAGCTCACCCACCGAGACATGGGCCCCGTCGTCCGCTACCTCGGCCCCGAGGTCCCGCAGGAGACGCTGCTCTGGCAGGACCCGCTGCCCGAGCGCGACCACGAACTGATCGACGCGGCCGACATCGCGGCCCTCAAGGAACGCGTACTCGCCTGCGGCCTCACGGTCTCCGAACTGGTCTCCACCGCCTGGGCCTCCGCCTCCTCCTTCCGGGGCACCGACAAGCGCGGCGGCGCCAACGGCGCGCGCGTCCGCCTCGAACCGCAGAACGGCTGGGAGGTCAACGACCCGGACCGGCTCGCGGCCGTGCTGCGCACCCTCGAATCCGTCCGGGAGACCTTCAACACCGCGCAGCGCGGCGGCAAGCGGGTCTCCCTCGCCGACCTGATCGTCCTCGCCGGCGCCGCCGGGATCGAGAAGGCGGCCGGGGACGCCGGAACACCGGTCGAGGTCCCCTTCACGCCGGGCCGGGTGGACGCTTCGCAGGACCAGACCGACGTCGAGTCCTTCGTCGAGCTGGAACCCGTGGCCGACGGCTTCCGCAACTACGTGGGCAAGGGCAGCCGGCTCCCCGCCGAGTACCTGCTCCTCGACCGGGCGAACCTGCTCGGCCTCAGCGCGCCGGAGATGACGGTCCTCGTCGGCGGTCTGCGCGTCCTGGGCGCCAACCACCAGCAGACCACGCACGGAGTGTTCACCGACGCGCCGGGCACGCTGACCAACGACTTCTTCGTCAACCTGCTCGACATGGGCACGACGTGGAAGTCGGTGGCCGACGACCGGAGCGCGTTCGAGGGCCGTGACTCCGCCACCGGCGAGTTGCGCTGGACCGGCACCCGCGCCGACCTGGTCTTCGGCTCGAACGCCGAACTGCGCGCCGTCGCCGAGGTCTACGCGAGCGACGACGCCGGCGAGAAGTTCGTCCGCGACTTCGTCGCCGCCTGGGACAAGGTCATGAACCTGGACCGGTTCGACCTGGTCTGAGCACACCCCGGGGGTACGGGCCGGTCCGCGCGGACCGGCCCGTACCCGCGACGCTCAGCGCAGCGACTCCGGCAGCGCCTCCCGGTGCACGATGCCGAGGCGCTGCGTGGCACGGGTCAGCGCCACGTACAGGTCGCTCGTGCCGAACCGGCCCGGCTCCACCACCAGGACGTGGTCGAATTCGAGCCCCTTGGCCTGCCGGGGCCCCAGCAGCACCACCGTGCGCGCCAGATCCGGCTCCGCCCCGGCCGTGATCCCGTCCAGCGCCGCCGCGATCTCCTCGTGCAGCTCGCGCGGCGCGATCACCGCGAGCCGCCCCTCGGCGGGCGTCATCTCGGCGACCGCCCGCGCCACCGCCCCCGCCAGATCCGCCCCGGCGTCCCGGACCCACGGCACCTCGCCCGTGGACCGCACCGAACCCGGCGGCTCGAACGACGGGTCCACGGCCCGCAGCACCTTCGCCGCCACCTCCATCACCTCGGCCGGCGTACGGTAGTTGACCCCGAGCCGCACATGCTCGTACCGGTCGTCCACGTACGGCCGCAGGATCTCCCGCCACGAGCCGACCCCCGCCTCCTCCGAGGTCTGCGCCGGATCGCCCACCAGCGTCATCGACCGGGTCGGCGAGCGGCGCATCAGCAGCCGCCACGCCATCGGCGACAGCTCCTGCGCCTCGTCCACGACGATGTGCCCGAACGCCCACGTCCGGTCGGCGGCGGCCCGCTCGGCCGCGCTGCGGTGATCGGCCTCCTCGTGGCGCTCCGCCATCCGCTCCGCGTCGATGATGTCGTGTGCGGCGAGCAGCTCCGATTCCTCGTCCTCGAACTCGAAGGACTCCGAACCCCTGGACAGCTCCAGCACGCCGTGCGCGTACGCGATCCGCTCCTGGCGCTCCGCCTCGGCCGCCGCCCGCTCGGCGCTGTCGTCCACGCCCAGCAGCTCCGCCGCCTCGTCCAGCAGCGGCACATCGGCCGGCGTCCACCCGCCGTCGCCGGGCGCCCGCCGGATGGCCTCGGCGTCCGCGTCGGGCAGGTGGACCGGCTCGGCCAGGTACTCCGTGAGGAAGCCCTCCGGCGTCAGGGCCGGCCACAGCTCCTCGATCGCGGCGTGCACCTCCCGGCTGACCGCGACACCCTTGCCGAGCTGGGCGATGTCGTCCGGGCCCAGGAAGTTCGGACCGCCGTACGGGTCGGCGCCGATGCGCTCGGTGAGCTGCGCGGTCAGCGCGTCGATGATCCGGAACGCGAAATGCGGCCGGGCCAGATTGTGGGGGAGCCGGGTGTCACGGGCCGCCTGCCGGGCCTCGTAGGCGATCTCCCGGTCCAGGACCAGGTCGCCGTCGTCGTGCGGCACGGTCAGCGGGGCGCCGGGCTCGGGCAGCAGCTGCCGGTCGCGCACCGCGAGCGCCAGCGCCTCGGCCATGGCGGCGCCGCCCTTCACCGCGGCGGCGCGCGGAGTGTCGGTGCCCCGTGCGTGGACGCCGGGGAAGAGCTCGGCCTGCGTGGCGAGCAGGACCCCCGTCTCGCCCAGCGCCGGAAGGACCTCGCCGATATAGCTCAGGAAGGCCGGGTTGGGGCCCACGATCAGGACCGCGCGCTTGGCCAGCAGCTCCCGCTGCTCGTACAGCAGGAACGCCGCCCGGTGCAGGGCCACCGCCGTCTTGCCGGTGCCCGGACCGCCCTCGACGACGAGCACCCCGCGGTGCGGCGCGCGGATGATGCGGTCCTGCTCGGCCTGGATGGTCCGCACGATGTCGGCCATGCGCCCGGTGCGCGCGGAGTTCACCGCGGCCAGCAGCACGCTGTCGCCGCTCGGGTCCTCGAAGCCGGTGCGCTCGCGGTCCTCGATGTCCAGGATCTCGTCGTGCAGCTCGGTGACCACCCGGCCCTCGCTGGTGATGTGCCGGCGCCGGCGCAGCCCCATCGGGGTGTGATGGGTGGCCAGATAGAAAGGCCGGGCGACCGGGGCGCGCCAGTCGATCAGCAAAGGCGTGCGCTCGGTGTCGTCCTCGCGGATTCCGATACGGCCGATATGGTGCGCGGTGCCGTCCCTGAGATCGATACGGCCGAAACACAGCGAGCCGTCCACCGCGTTCAGGGCGGCGAGCAGCCCCGAACGCTCGACGACCCGCACATCGCGTTCGAGCCGTGCCTGCCGGCCCGTTCCCACCGGGGTCAGGGCGTCCTCCACCTGGCGCGCGGCATCACCGCGGAGCACGTCGACGCGGTGATGGACCCGGTCGACGAATTCCTGCTCCTTCTGCAATTCGGCGCTGTCCCGAGTTGACAAAATAGCTCCCTGACGGCTATGGTGATTCTTGTAGGCCCCCGGTGAGGGGCCTTTTCTGTGGACGCACAGAACCATTCAATATACTCGCGAAAATCCCCGGCCCGCAATTTCGGACCGGGGATTTTCTGTGAGCGGGGGATTCCCCCGGGGAGAGCGGGGATTCCTCGGGAAGGCGCCGGGCGGCCGGCTCAGATGTCCTTGAGCAGCCAGTCCGTGGTGGTCACGACCGCGCAGCGGCCCGCCGCCCAGCGCAGCGCCATGTCGTGGTCCTCGCGGGAGAAGTCCGCGACGGCGTCGGCCACCACGAACGCCCGGATGTCGCGCATCCACGCGTCGGCGGCGCTCATCAGCACCCCGATGTGTGCGTACACGCCGGTGATCACCAGCTGGTCGCGTCCGGCGTCGCGGATGAGGGACTCCAGCTCGGTACGGACGAACGCGCTGTACTTCCACTTGGTGAGCACCGTGTCGCCCGGCCGGGGCGCCACCTCGTCCGGCGCCGCCAGCGCCTCCGGATCGTCGGCGACCCCCGGCCCCCAGAAGTCCAGCTGGAGGCCGCGCTCCTCGGCGCTCTGGCCGCCGCGCTGCGCGGAGTGCACCACGGGGATTCCGGCGCGGCGCGCGGCCGCGCCGATCCGGGCGGTGTTGGCGAGCATGCCGGTCAGCGGCTGCTCGCCGGGCCGGTAGGCGCGCAGGAAGTGGTTCTGCAGGTCGTGGACGAGCAGGACGGCGCGCGCCGGGTCCACGGTCCAGTCGACCCGGTTCGCCGGGAGCTCGTCCGGGCCGGGCAGGGGATAGGGGGCGATGGCGGGCAGGGCCATGGAGAACCTTTCGGTGCCGGGCGCGGCGGATTCAGTGCTGCTCGACGGATGCTGACGGGGTGCCGGAAGCCGGCGGGGCGACCGGGACCGGCGGACCGGCCTCGGTGCGCAGGCCCTTCTTGCTGACCTTGCCGATGCCCGTCTGCGGGAAGGCGTCGACGAACTCGACCAGATCGGGAACCTTGTACGCGGCGACTCCGCGCTCGCGCACATGCCGCTTCACCGCGAGCGCCCCGAGCGGTCCGGCGCCCTCACGCAGGATCACGTACGCCAGCGTGCGCTCACCCAGATAAGGGTCGGCCACCCCGACCACCGACACGTCGTGCACGGCCGGATGGGCCAGGATGATGTTCTCGACCTCCTCCGGCGCGACCTTCTCGCCGCCCCGGTTGATCTGGTCCTTCGCCCGCCCCTCGACCACCAGATGTCCGCTCGGGGTGCGGCGCACGATGTCGCCCGTACGGTAGAAGCCGTCCTCGGTGAACGCCGTCCGGTTGTGCTCCGGGGCGCGCCAGTAGCCGCGGATGGTGTACGGGCCGCGCGTCAGCAGCTGCCCGAAGTGCCCCTCGGGGACCTCCCGTCCGGCGTCGTCCACGATCCGGATCTCGTCGTCCTCGGAGATCGGCCGGCCCTGGGTGGTGACGACGGTCTCGTGGTCGTCGTCCAGCCGCGTGTAGTTGACGAGCCCTTCGGCCATGCCGAACACCTGCATGAGCCGGCAGCCCAGCGCGGGCTCCAGCCGGCGGGCCGCGGTCTCGCTGTACTTCGCTCCGCCGACCAGGACCAGTTCCAGGCTGGACAGGTCCCAGGCCGCCGAGGCCGCCGCGTCGGTCCACACCAGCGCCAGCGGCGGCACCATGCCCGTCAGGGTGACGCGCTCCCGCTCGATGAGCGGGAAGGCGGTGGCCGGGTCCGGGCGCGGGCACAGGACGACGGTGCCGCCGGCGTACAGGGTGCCGAGCCAACCGGGCGAACTCATCGGGAAGTTGTGCGCGGCGGGCAGCACCACGAGATAGCGGGTGTCCGCGTCGACGCCGCAGATCTCGTTGGAGCCGCGCAGCGAGTAGATGTAGTCGTCGTGCGTACGGGGGATGAGCTTGGGCACCCCGGTGGTGCCGCCGGACAGCTGGAGGAAGGCCAGGTCGTGCGGCTCGGGCCCGTCCTCCGGTTCGGCCGCCGCCTCGCACGGCACCTCGGACAGGGCGGTGTGCTCGCCCGGCTCGCCGACCACGAACACGTGCCGGAGGGTGGGCGCCTGCGCCCGCACGGCGGTGGCCAGGGCGCGGTGGTCGAATCCGGCGTGCCGGTCCGGGATCACATAGGCGACGGCCTCGGCGAAGGAGCAGAAGTAGCCGATCTCCGTCTCGCGGTGGGCGGGCAGCGCGTAGACCGGCAGCGCGCCGATGCGGAAGAGGGCGAAGACGACCTCGGCGAACTCGGCGATGTTCGGCAGCTGGACGACCACCCGGTCGCCCTTGGCTATCCCGCGCGCCCGGAATCCGGCCGCCAGCCGGGCCGCCCGCTCGTCCAGCTCGCGATAGGTCCAGGCGCGCCGCTCGGGCGCCGGATCGACGATCGCGACGCGGTCGCCGTGCGCTTCGGCCCGCTCGCGCAGCATGCCGGTGAACGTCTCGCCGCGCCAGTGCCCGGCGGCCCGGTAGCGGGCGGCGAACTCGGCGGGCCAGGTCGGGGCGTCTTCGGACGGTGCGGTGCTCATGGAGCGGCTCCCACGGCGTTGAGGAACGTACGGATGCGGCGCGGCGGTCCCGGCGGGCGCCGCGCGGGGGACGGACGGGCCGGGTCAGGCGCGCAGGGTGGCGCCGCCGTCGACGTACAGGTCGTGCAGGGTGATGTGCCGGGCCCGGTCGGACACCAGGAAGGCGACCGCCTCCGCGACGTCGGCCGGTTCGGCGATCCGGCCGAGCGGGATGCCCGTGCGGAAGCTCGCGAGGTCCCCGGCGATCACCCGCCGCGCGGCGGGCCCGTCGTCCCGGTCCTCGCCGGCCGGCCACATGGCGCGCTGCATGTCGGTGAGGGTGGAGCCGGGCGAGACGGTGTTGCACCGGATGCCCAGGGGTGCCAGCTCCAGCCCGAGGCACTTGGTGAACATGACGGCGGCCGCCTTGGACGCGGCGTACGCGGCCATCGTCGTCCGGGGGATGCCGGCGGCGTTGGAGGCGACCGTGACGATGCTGCCCGCGCCGCGCCCGGCCATCCGGCGCGCGACGGACCGCGAGACGTGGAAGACCCCGTCGGTGTTGACGGCGAAGGTGGCCGCCCAGTCCTCGTCGGTCAGCTCGGTGACGGGCGAACACCGCAGTATCCCGGCGACGTTGACCGCGATGTCCAGGGCGCCCAGGGACTCCTCCGCCTCGGCGACGACGGTTTCGACGGCCGCCGCGTCCGTGACGTCCAGCGTCCGCGCGACGACGAGGCCGTCGTGCTCCCCGGCCAGGGCGCCGATGCCCTCCGGGTCCGCGTCGGTCGCCAGGACCCGGCAGCCGCGCGCGACGAGGGCGCGTACGACCGCCTCGCCTATGCCGCGCCCGGCTCCCGTGACGAGGGCCAGCCGGCCGGCGAGTTCCCGTTCGCCGGCGGGGACGGGACGAGGGGCAGCGGGGGTGGAATGCGGCGCCATGGCCTGGGGTCTCCATTTACCGGTGAGGGGGAGTCAGACTTAGGTAAGCCTAACCATATATCGACCGGAGGGGGAGAGGGCCTCAATGGCCGGTCTCATGGGGGAGCGCGCCGCACGGTGCCCCGATCGCACCCGTATGAGTAGAAGGTGAACGGTGACCGATGAGGGGGGATTTGATGGCCCCTAAAGATGCCAAAACGGACTAAATTGCGCCTATCGGGCGCAGTGGTCGACGTCACGTCCTCTCTTTCTGACGCACGATCCGATGTCCCGGTTCCCAGACGTACCAAAGAATTTTGAGTTCCCCCTGTGCGGCCGATCATGAGCATTTCCTTTGATTGATCTTGCGAAACAATTGTGATCAGTAATTCCGGGCTTGTTCCGGCCCTCGTTTCTCGCTTACGGTCCCGTCATCAATCCGGATGGAACGCCGAATCCTGCCGCCGTCCGGGCACCCGACCACTCACGTACGGCAGGAGCGGGGGACCCAGGTTTGCCGCCGGTCCGGAATCCGGAGCGGCTAGGGGTGAAGTCGCCATGTGCGACCGGGCATCTCCAGCCCGAACCCGACAGCTCACCTCGCAGGCGACGGAGAGGAATTCGTCATGCCCTTCACGGGTAAGCACCGTCGTGCCAAGTCCGCGTCCCTGACCCGCGGTTTCATCGCCGTCAGCGCGGGCGGAGCCGTTCTCGCGCTCCCCCTGATCTCCGCCGGTTCGGCCTCCGCCGCCCCCGCCAAGACCGTCGTCGCCGAAAAGGCCGCCGCCCCGACTTCCGTCGCCGGCAAGGAAATTGCCGTCCGCAAGGCCGCGCCCACGACCTATTCCGTGGTCGCCGGCGATTCGCTTTACAAGATCGCTCAGGGGCATTCCCTCAGCGGCGGCTGGGAGCGGCTGTACAAGGACAACCGCAGCGTTGTCGGCAGCAACCCCGACCTCATTCACCCCGGGCTGAAGCTCACCATCGGCGCCGCGGCCGCCGCCGCCCCGAAGGCCGCCCCCCAGGCCGCCGAGAAGAGCGAATCCAAGGCGGAGGCCACCGACGGCGACGCCGGCACCACCGTCCGGACCGAGAGCGCCGACCGCGCCGACCGCTCCGAGCGGACCGTCGTCCCCGTCCCCGTCGCCGAGAAGACCGCCGCGCCGGCCGCGGCCCCGGCCTCCGTCACGTACACCGACGACCTCGACGGCTGGATCAAGGAATCCCTCGCCGTCATGGCCGAGCACGGCATCCCCGGCAGCTACGACGGCATCTACCGCAACATCATGCGCGAGTCCTCGGGCAACCCGTACGCCATCAACAACTGGGACTCCAACGCCGCCGCCGGCACCCCCTCCAAGGGCCTGCTCCAGGTGATCCAGCCCACCTTCGACGCCTACCACGTCCCCGGCACGTCGACCGACATCTACGACCCGGTCGCCAACATCACCGCCGCGTGCAACTACGCCGCCGCCGTGTACGGCTCGATGGACAACGTGTTCGGCGCCTACTGATCCGGGCGGCCTCCGTCCCGTGATGCGACGGCCGGACCGGACGGGGATGCTGGAAGGGTCAGCGTCTCCAGGAGGTATCTCATGAGCATGCTCGACAAGCTCAAGAGCATGATCAAGGGCCATCCGGACCAGGCCCGGCAGGGAGTCGAGAAGGGCGGCGACTTCGTCGACAAGAGGACCGGCGGCAAGTACGGCAGCCAGGTCGACTCGGCCCAGCAGAAGCTCAACGACCGGATCGGTGACCGCCGGCCGCCCGACGAGGGCCGGTAGGGGCATGGACACACCCTGAGAAGCGGGGGACGCCACAGCGGTGGCGTCCCCCGCTTCCGTGTCCGCGCACACCCCTGCGCACACCCCTGCGCACATTCCCTTCGCGCCCCCGCAGGCCGCGGGACGCCCGCTCCCGGCCGACGTGCCGAACACGTGGGCCGGGAGCATGCTGGCTGTGTGACCTGGCACCGCGCGGCCGGGCGGGTGCCGTTCGGTCCGAGCGACGGCCCGCCCCGCAGACAGGAGGACGGCAGGGCGCCGGACGCCGCGCCGGACGCCCTGTCCCTGGTGCTCGCCCAGTCCGTCGTGAACGCCATCGAGACCGCGGGCGGCGTGGCCGGCGGGGTCTATCTGCCCTCGCGCACCCCCGGCCTGCTCCGGCTGGCCGTCCTCGGCGGGCTCCCCGGCCCCCTGTTCCGCCCCTGGTGGCGGATGCATGTGAACCGCCCCTTCCCGGTCGCCGAGGCGTTCCGCACCGGCAGCCCCGTCTACCTCGCCGACGCCGAGGACGCCATGCGGCGCTTCCCCCAGCTCATGGCGGGCCTGCCGTTCCCCTTCGGCTCCCTGTACGTACCGGTGCTGCGCGGCCACGAACCGGCCGGTGTCCTGGTCGTCCTGCGCGCCGCGGCCGACGAGGAACCGGTGCCCGCCGCCGAGCGGCGCCGGCTCCAGCACATCGCCCTCGGCCTCGGCACCGAGCTGGCGGCCCTGGCCGGGGAGGGGGTACGGCCCGAGTGGGACGACGAGCCGCTGCCCGTACAGCTGCCCGCCGGCACCGCGCCCCCGGTCCGCACAGGCCGCTTCGACTGGAACCTGGCGACCGGCGCCGTCGAGACGGACGACGCGCTCGACGCCATCCTCGGCACCGGCAGCGGCCCCTTCCCCGGCACCGTCGACGCCCTCGCCGCCCGGCTCGCCCCGGAGGACGTCTACGGCCTCTGGGCGCTGGCCCGGCAGGCGGCGGGCACCGAGGGCCCCGTCGTACGCCGCATGCGGCTGCGCGGCCCGGACGGGCGCTCCCACCTGCTGGAGGTCTCCGGGCGCCGGGACGACGGCGCCGGGCCCGGCGGACACCTCACCGGCTTCCTGGTGGACCTGGGCATCGGCCCGGTCGTCGCCGAGGCCGCCGACCGGCTGCCGCGCGGCATCTTCTCGCTCGACCGCTTCGGCCGGATCACCTACGTCAACCCGCTCGCCGAGGAGATGCTAGGCCGGGCCCGCGCGGACCTGGTCGGGCAGGTGTTCTGGGAGGCGCTGCCCTGGCTCGCCAACCCGGCCTACGAGGACCACTACCGGGCCGCGATGATCTCCGACAGCCCGGTCCACTTCCTCGCCCGGCGCGCGGACCACCCCTGGCTGACCGTCTCCCTGTACCCGGGCCACGACGGGCTGACCGCCGTCCTCACCACCACCGACGAGCCCGCCTACACCCCGGACTCCGTCGTCGCGCCCGGTCTGGGGCTCGGCTCCCCGGCCGACCGGTCCGCCGCCCTCTACCGCCCGGTCGCCCTCGCCATCGCGCTCACCGAGGCCGTCACGGCCCGGCAGGTCTCCCGCGTGGTGACCGAGGAGCTGCTGCCCGCCTTCGGCGGCCGGCAACTGGCGATCTACCTGCTCAAGGAAGGCCATCTCTACCTGGAGTGGGAGACCGGCTTTCCGCAGGGCTTCCTCGACCAGTTCGACGCCGTCGGCCTGGGCGTCCGCATTCCGGGCGTGGAGACGCTCACCACCGGCCGGCCCATCTTCTTCGAGTCCATGCAGCGCCTGGCCGCCGCCTACCCCGGCATCCCCATGGACGCCGACGTCGGCGCCCGCGCCTTCCTGCCGCTGATCGCCTCCGGCCGGCTCGTCGGCTCCTGCATCCTCGGCTTCGACCAGCCGCGCGGCTTCAGCCCGGAGGAGCGTACGGTCCTCACCGCACTGGCCGGACTCATCGCCCAGGCCCTCCAGCGGGCCCAGCGCTACGACACCGAGGCCGCCCTCGCCCGCGGCCTCCAGGACGCCCTCCTGCCGCACGGCCTGCCCGCCGTGCGCGGCATCGACACCCAGGGCCGCTACCTCGCCGGCACCAAGGGCATGGACGTCGGCGGCGACTGGTACGACGTGATCGAGACCGGCGGCCGGCTCGCCCTGGTCATCGGGGACGTGCAGGGCCACGGCGTCGCCGCCGCCGCGACCATGGGCCAGCTCCGCAGCGCCGTACGGGCCTTCGCGCTCAGCGGCCACGATCCGCAGGAGGTCATGAGCGGCACCAACCGGCTCCTCATCGACCTCGACACCGGCCAGTTCGCCAGCTGCTGCTACATCGTGACGGACCCCGCCACCGGCCGGACGCACGCCGTGCGCGCCGGGCACCCCCAGCCCGTCCTGCGCCGCCCGGACGGCACCGCCGAGGTCATGGAGCTGCCCGGCGGCATCGTCCTCGGCATCGACGCGGAGGCCGCCTACCCCGTCACCGAACTCCACCTGGAACCGGGCGCCGCGCTCGCCCTCTACACCGACGGCCTCGTCGAGCGGGCCGGCACCGACATCGACGTCGGCGTCGAGCGGCTGCGCGCCACGCTCGCCACCCCCGGCGCCGCCGACTCCCTCGCCGACACCGCCGACCACGTCATCGGCAGGGCCCGGCAGGCCGCGGACCGGCCCGACGACATCGCCCTGCTGCTCGCGGCCCGCTGGACCGCGGCGGAGGGCGCGGCCGGACGCGAGCCGGTCCGCCCGTTCAGATCCTTTCCGCGCCGCCCGTGACGGCCGCGCCGCCCGCCCCGCCGCCGCCCGCCGGGACGACGCCGCACAGCGCGAGGACCGTCTCCGCGACGGCCGGCACATGGTCGTCGAGGAAGAAGTGCCCGCCGGCCAGGACCCGGAGCGCGAAGGACCCCCGTGTCGCCTCGCGCCACGGAGCCACGTCCTCGGCGGGCGCCTCCGCGTCGCAGTCCCCGGTGAGGGCGACCACCGGGCAGGCCAGCAGCCCGCCGCCCGGCACATACGCCGCGACGGCGTCGTAGTCGGCGCGCAGCGCGGGCAGGATCACTTCGAGCAGCTCGGGGTCGGCCAGCACCGCCGGGTCGGTGCCGCCCAGCGCCCGGACGCGCGCGACCAGCGCCTCGTCGGTCTCCGGCCGCTTCCCGGCCCCCAGCCGCGAGGGCGCCCGCCGCCCCGACACGACGAGCCCGGCGGGCCCCTGGCCGGGCAGCCGGGACAGCCGCAGCGCCACCTCGTGGGCGACCGAGGCACCCATGCTGTGCCCGACCAGGACGCGCGGCCCGGCCGGGGGCGGCCCGGCGGCCAGCCGGGCGGCGATCAGATCGGCGAGCCGGTGCAGGTCGCGGACGGCCGGTTCGCGGTAACGGTCCTGCCGGCCCGGATACTGGACGGCGCGCAGATCGGCGAAGGGCTGCACGGCGGCGGACAGCCGGCGCCAGTAGCCCGCCGCGCCGCCCGCGTGCGGGAAGCAGATCAGTTCCGCGAGGGCGTCGGTGGAGTGGTAGCGGCGCAGCCAGGGGTCTCGCCGCCCACCGGGGGCGTTGTCCGCGATGCTTCGCTTCTGCATGGGTTGCCTTCGGTTCGGATCGGTCTGCCGGTACGGCGTCGGCCGGTACCGGTTCGGTCGATGCGGTGTGCGGGTCAGCGGCGCCGGGTGCTCGGCGCGGGCACGAGCCGTACCGCCGTGTTCAGGACGTGGTCGATCGCGTCGCGCGACGGGTGCTCCGTGAGGTTGGTCAGCAGCCGGGCCAGGGTGTTGAGCAGGGCCGGGGAGCCCAGCACATAGCGGTTGAGCACCGGCTGGAAGCCCGACCGGCTGAAGATCAGATCCGCGGCCGTGTTGCCCAGCCGGTAGTAGCGGCCCCAGCGGCGGTTCATCTCGGCCGGGTAGTGGCGCAGCGCCCGCTCCCGGCGCGGTCCGGCCGGCAGCGCCAGCGCGAGCGCCGTCGTCTCGGCCGCGACCTCGCCCGCCTCCATGGCCTGCCCGATGCCCTCGCCGTTCCACGGGCTCACCATGCCGCCCGAGTCACCGACCAGCAGCAGTCCGCGGGTGTACAGCGGATGGCGGTTGAAGCCCAGCGGAAGGGCGGCGCTGCGCACCGGTCCCTCGGCGTTCTCCTCGCGCAGGCCCCACTCGGGCGGGGTGCGGGCCAGCCAGCGGTCCAGCGAGGCCCGCAGATCGGCGCTGCCGTGCCGGCGGTGCGGGAGCGCCCCGAGACCGACGTTCACCCGGCCGTCGCCCATGGGGAAGATCCAGCCGTACCCCGGCAGATAGGCGTCGCTCCGGGGGAAGCGGAGGTCCGCCCACAGCTCCAGGAACTCCTCGCCGGAGCGCTCCGGGCTGCGGTAGTAGCGGCGGGCGGCCGTGGCGATCTGTCGCTTGGCGTCCCGCTCCAGGCCCATCGCCAGGGCGATCCGGGCCGACGCGCCGTCGGCGGCGATCACGACCGGGGCCCGGTGCACCACCGTTTCCCCGTCCGCCACCGCCGAGACTCCGGTGATCCGCCCGGCCCGGTCGGTGACCGGCCCCCTGACCTTCACCCCGGTACGCAGCCGGGCCCCGGCCGCCACGGCGTGCCGGGCCAGGATGTCGTCGAAGTCGTGCCGGCTGCGGGTCAGCCCGAAGTCGGGGAAGCCGCCGAGCGCCGGCCAGTCGATCTCCACCTGCCGGGAGCCCGCCACCCAGCGCATGCCCCGCGACCGGGTCCAGCCGGGTGCCCCGATGTCCACGCCCATGCGGATCAGCTGGTGCACCGCGCGCGGGGTGAGCCCGTCGCCGCACACCTTCTCGCGCGGGAAGCGGGACTTCTCCAGGAGCAGCACGTCGACCCCGGCCCTGGCGAGGTGGTACGCGGCGGACGAACCGGCCGGGCCCGCCCCCACCACGATCACCTTGGCCTCCTCGGCCGCGCCGGAAGCGGTCTCCTGGTCCGAGGGCGACTGCTCTGCACGGGTCTCCCGCATGGGGCTCCCTTCGTGGGCCGGACGGCCGCCGCCGGGGACGGCGGCCCTGTACACCGACATCCTGCCGGGTTCCCCTCCGCGCCGGGAGGGTGATCAACAAAGCGCCACGCCCGGCCGAGTTCGCTCATGCGTACGAAGGGTGGGTCCTGCGGTGTCCGGGCAGGTGCCCGCCACCCCGCGTCACCCGATCGCGCGGGGTCCGGCCGTGGGCGCACGGGGCCGCTCCCGCACACCGATCGCCCGCCGCCGATCCGTGTTAAACCTTGACATGTGGGTGGTACAGGTCGATTCCGGGCGAAACTCCATCGCTCCGCCCGGCGTCCGCACCGAGACGGTGGCGGCCGTCCGGGCGGTGACGCCCCCGCGCCCTCCGGGCCGCCGGGCGAGCCGACCTCACCGGGGCGCCGACTGCGCGCCCTGTTCAGTGTCCGCACCGTCGCCGGCCAGTTCTTCATCCTCATGATCGGCATCGTCGTCCTGCTGGACGCCGCCGCCGTCGCCGCCCTCGTCGTCCAGGGCCGGCGCGACAGCATGGCCGCCGCCCGCGCCCAGTCGCTCAGCGTCGCGCAGACCTTCGCGCACGCCCCCGGCGTGGCCGCCGCCCTCGACAGCAAGGACCCCACGGCCGTCCTCCAGCCGCGCGCCGAACAGATCCGGCAGAGCACCGGCGTGGAGTACGTCGTCGTCGCCGGCACCAACGGCGTCCGCTACACCCACCGCGACATCGCGCTCATCGGCCGGCAGATCCCCGGCCCCTACAAGGAGGCCCTGGACGGCGAACCCGTCACCCGCACCGTCGAGGGCAACCGCGGCCGCGCCGTCAACTCCGCGGTGGCCGTCCCCCGCAAGGACGGCTCGGCGGCCGGGCTGGTGGCCGTCGGCATCAAGGTCGAGGCCGTCAACCGGCTGGCGTACCCGAGCCTTCCGCTGACCATCGGCGCCGGCATCGCCGCACTCGTCCTCACCGTGGCCGGCGCCACCGTGGTCGGCCGCCGCCTCAGCCGCCAGACACGGGGCCTGGGCCCCACCGAGATGACCCGGATGTACGAGCACCACGACGCCGTGCTCCACGCCGTGCGCGAGGGCGTCCTCATCATCGGCGCCGACCGCCGCCTGCTGCTCGCCAACGACGAGGCCCGGCGGCTGCTCGACCTTCCGCCGGACGCCGAGGGCCGCGCGGTGACCGACCTCGGACTCGCCAGGGGCACCGCCGAACTGCTGGCGTCCGGACAGGTCGCCACCGACGAACTGCGGCCCGCCGGGGACCGGCTGCTCGCCGTCAACCTCCGGCCCACCGAGGACCGCGGCGGCCAGCCCGGCATGGTCGCCACCCTGCGCGACACCACCGAACTGCGCGCCGTCACCGGGCGCGCCGAGACCGTACGCGAACGGCTGACCCTGCTCTACCGGGCGGGCGCCCTGATCGGCACCACCCTCGACGTCACCACCACCGCCCAGGAACTCGCGGACGTCGCCGCCCCCGGATTCGCCGACGCCGTGACCGTCGACCTGGCCGACTCCGTGCTGCGCGGCGAGGAACCGAGGACCCCCACCGGCGACGCGCTCCGGCTCCGGCGCACCGCCGTCCGCAGCCCCGTCGAGGACCACCCGCTCCACCCGGCCGGGCACGCCGTCGACTACGTCCCGACCACCGCCGAGGGACTCGGCACCGGCGTCGGGCACACCTGGATCGTCGCCGACCTGACCACCTCCCGGCAGTGGCGCGAACCCGACCCCGAGCAGGCCGCCCGCCTCCTGGAACACGGCTACCACTCGCTGCTCTCGGTCCCGCTGCGCGCCCGGGGCGTCATCCTCGGCATCGCCAACTTCTGGCGCGGGCGCAACGAGGAGCCCTTCGACCTCGACGACCTCTCCTTCGCCGAGGAACTGGTGGCCCGGGCCGCGGTCAGCGTGGACAACGCCCGCCGCTACACCCGCGAGCACGAGATGGCCGTCACCCTCCAGCGCAGCCTGCTCCCGCGCGGCCTGCCCGAACAGAACGCCCTCGACGTCGCCTACCGCTACCTCCCCGCCCAGGCCGGCGTCGGCGGCGACTGGTTCGACGTCATCCCGCTGTCCGGCGCCCGGGTCGCCCTCGTCGTGGGCGACGTCGTCGGGCACGGGCTGCACGCGGCCGCCACCATGGGCCGGCTGCGCACCACGGTCCTCAACTTCTCCACGCTGGACCTCGCGCCCGACGAACTCCTCGGCCACCTCGACGAACTGGTCGTCCGGATGGACCAGGACGAGGGGTCGGGCGGCGCCGCGATCACCGGGGCCACCTGTCTGTACGCGATCTACGACGCGGTGTCAGGGCGCTGCACGGTCGCCCGGGCCGGCCACCCCGGACCCGCGCTCGTGCTGCCCGACGGGACGGTGAGCTTCCCGGAGATCCCGGCCGGGCTGCCCCTCGGCATCGGCGGCATGCCCTTCGAGATGACGGAGATCGAGGTGCCCGAGGGCGGCCGCCTCGTCCTGTACACGGACGGCCTGGTGGAGCGCCGCGACCGGGACATCGACGACGGCCTGGAACTGCTGCGCCGCTCCCTCGCCGACCGCGACCGGACCCCGGAGGAGACCTGCGACGACGTGCTGGAGGCCATGCTGCCCAGCCGCCCCGGCGACGACGTGGCCCTGCTGGTCGCCCGGACCCGCATCCTGGACCCGTCCCGCCGCGTCCAGTGGGACGTCCCCCCGGACCCGGCCGCCGTCGCCGGGGTGCGCAGACAGGCCACCCGCTGGCTGGCCGACCAGGGCCTGGACGAGGAGGGGTTCGTCACCGAACTCATCCTCAGCGAACTCGTCACCAACGCCATCCGCTACGGCAGCGAGCCCATCAAAGTCCGGCTGCTGCACGACCGCTCGCTGATCTGCGAGGTGTCGGACTGCAGCAGCACATCGCCGCATCTGCGCTACGCCGCCACCACGGACGAGGGCGGCCGGGGCCTGTTCCTGGTGGCCCAGTTCGCGCAGCGGTGGGGCGTCCGGTACACCGACCGGGGCAAGGTCATCTGGTCCGAGCAGACACTCGGCGGCCCGCCGCCGGCCGAGTGGCCGCTGTGACGGCGCCGCGGGGCCCGGCGGATGCCGGACCCCGCGGCTGTCAACCGCCTCCCGTCACGGGTAGGCGACCACATTCGACGGAACGGTGGATGTTCCCGACGTGGGTGCTCCGGTGTCGTTGATGACGTGGTTGTACTGGCCCTGGCCGCCGAGCGAGACGACGAGCAGGTCGTGGAACCTCACCCCGGCCTTGACCGGTGCCTCGAAGCCGTGGTCCTGGCGGATGGTGGGATCGACGTTGAAGTAGCAGTAGCTGCCGAGCCCCCAGCCCTCGTGGCGGTCGACCGTGTCGTCCACCTTGTACGCCGCGAAGCCCTTGACCGCGCCGTTCTGGACGGCCGCCTGGTTCGGGGCGTCGTACGCCTTCTCGTTCTGGAAGAAGATCGTCCGGCCGTTCTCGCCGGACCAGCGGACGTCGTACTTGTTGAAGTGCTCCACGAACAGTCCGGTGGCCAGGACGTTGTCACCGTTGACCTGGAGACCGTAGTCGGCCCGGTTGGTCTCCCAGCCGACGCCCTCGCCGTGGTCGGCGCGCCACAGCCAGGTGTGGTCGACGATGGTGTCGTCGCTGTTGATCACCATGCCCGTGGTCGCCTTGCCGGCACCCGCGCCGCCGACCCGGACGAACACGTCCTGGACGCTGGTCGGGTTGGCCGCGTGGCTCGCGGACGCGCCGGGCGGGCCGACCTGGACGAGCACCTCGGAGTTCTGCGGCCCGGCGTCGACGAGGAGTCCGGCGAGCTTCACCCCGTCCACGTCACCGACCCGGATCGCGGTGACCCCGTTGTCGGGGATGATCGTGGCCAGGCCGAGGCCCAGCACGACGGTGTCCGCCCGGTCGATGTCGATCGGCCGGTCCACGTGGTAGATGCCGGGCGTGAACAGCAGGTGCAGGCCCTGGCGGACGGCCGCGTTGATGGTGGCGGCCGACGCCCCCGGCTTGACCACGTAGAACCGGCTCAGCGGGATGGACTCGCCCTGCGGGGTGCCGTCCCAGGAGACACCTCGCGCGTTGGTGCGCTTGGCGGGCACGAACACCTTGTAGTCGTTGCCGTCCAGGTAGAGGAACGGCTTCTCGCGGGAGACCGGGGTGGTGTCGAGCGTGGTGTACGGCGGGGCGGGGAAGCTCTGCGCCGGGGCGCCCTCGACCCCGGAGAACGTCATGTTCCAGACGCCGTTGCCCCAGCTGCCGACGGAGCTGTCCCGCGTGTACCACTGCTGCTGCGAGTACGGGCCGACCTGGCCGTCGATTCTGCTGTCCGCGATGTACCCGCCGCTGGCCCAGCCGTAGCCGTTCGGGGCGAGGTTGAGGCCGCCCCTGACGTGCATCCGGCGGAAGGGCGCGGCCTGCGAGACCGCCCAGCGGTCGGTGCCGCTGACCGGGTTGAGCGCCAGGTTCTCCGCCGAACGCCAGAAGTTCTGCGTGGCGTTGCCGTTGAACCAGCCCGCGTCCACGGTGACATCGCCGTTGAACGTGGTGTCGTCGGGCTTGAGGCCGAGGCCGGCGATCGAGGTGTAGAAGCCGATCTGCGCGTTGATGTCGTCGTAGGTGCCCGGCTTGAACAGCAGCGCGTAGCGGCCGGTGCCGAACTGCGCCGACTCCTGCTTCTCGAAGATCTCGTCCACCTTGGCCTGGATACCGGGTGTGGACGGGTCGAAGACCAGGACGTTGGGGCCGAGGTCACCGCCGCCGGGCAGCTGCGGGCCGCCGTCGTCGCCGGTGGTGCCGAACACCTGGAACTCCCAGAGCGAGTAGCCGTACTGGGTGGCGCGCGCGGTGCCGGTCAGCCGGACGTAGCGGGCCTGGCCCGACACGTTCAGCGTCTCGTCGCCGCCGGGGCCCGCGGTGGTCGAGTACGCGGTGCTCCAGGTGCTGTCGTCCGTGGAGAACTCGATCCGGTAGCTCTTGGCGTAGGCGGCCTCCCACCTGAGCGCGATCCGGCTGACCGCGGCGGTGGTGCCCAGATCGACCTTGATCCACTGCGGGTCGGAGAACGCGCTCGACCAGCGGGTGCCGTTGTCGCCGTCCACCGCGGCACCGGCCGGGGTTCCGGCGCCCTCCTGGCTGGAGACGGTCACCGGCCTGCCCTGCGAGAGCAGCGAGGGCGCCGCGGCGGCGGGGGCCGGGGGCGTGAGGGCGAGCAGCGAGACGAGGAGTCCGGCGACGGCGGCCAGTACGCCGGCACGTCTCCTTCCGGACGAAGGTGCGGGTCTGCGGAGCAAGGGGGGTCCAAACATGGGGGCTGTCTCCTGAGTCGCGGAAAGGGGGCACGACACGAAGCCGGAGAGCGCTCTCTCCGGCCGATGGGGATACTTCTCCCTCGCTCCCGATGCGTCAATAGGTGTGCACCAACGGCTTGTTGAGGTGTCACTGAGAACAACAGTTGACGACGGAAAGGAGGTGAGTGTCCGTGTTGCGGCCGTCTTGACGCCATCCGCTCCGGGTCGCTGACGGGGCATCGGTTCAGATGATGACGAGGCCGGCACGGCGAACCGGCGGGGCCGTCCTGGGCGTTGCCACCGCAATCACCAGGCCCGTGCGGGGCGGCTGCCGGGCCGCGCGCCGCGCCTGTTACCGGACATGTTGTCCCCGCTCCGGCGACAGCGGGCGGCGGCTCTCGCTATCCTCCCTGGGCATGAGCCGTGACCGTGGCGCGGGAAGCGCCGCTGACCAGGCACGACGAGGCCCCGGATGACCGAACTGACGGATTCCGCGCCGGCGGACGCGCGGGGCGTCCAGGCCTGGCGGTCGTTCGGCGTGCGGTTGCGCCACTGGCGCAGACGGGCCGGGCTCACCCAGGCCCAGGTGGGCGCCCGCGTCGGCTACGACCACACCGCCATCAGCAAACTCGAACACGGCAGCCGCCGCACCCCGCTGCCGCTGGCCCGCCGCCTGGACCACCTCCTGGGCGCCGGCGGCGACCTGGTGACCGCCTGCGAGGAGGCCGCCGCCGGGGAGCGCGTGGAACCGGCCGCCCCCGCGCCCCTGCCGGACCCGGTCCGCCAGGGCCCGCTCCCCGGCGAACCGGCCGGCGGCGCGCTCACCGCGATGCTGCCGCCCGCGGCCGTGCTGCCCCGGCGGCTGCCCGCGTACGGAGTGCTGTGCCCGGTGCACGGGCGCGCGGACTGCGCGGTTCCGGAACTGGCCGACGCGGCGGCCCTGCACGCCCGCTTCTGCTCCCTGGGCCCGGACACCCTGGCCCGTCCGGCGCTGGACACCGACACCGTGCACGCGCTCACCGCGCTGCTCGCGGTCTGCCTGCGCGCCGACGACGAGCACGCCTGGCAGGGGGCCACCGCCGTGGTCGAACGCACCCTGCACGCGATGCTCCGCTGGATGGATCTGCCTGCCGCCCCCTATCAGCGCCAACTCGCCCCGCTGGCCGCCGAGTACGCCCAGTCGGCCGGCAGCCTGCGGCTGCTGTGGGGGCGCAACGGCACCGCGATGGCCTGGCTCGACCGCTCGCTGGTGTGGGCGTCGATGGCCGGCCACATCGGTGCCCATGTGGCCGCCCTCATCGATATGAGCACCCTGGCCCGCCAGGAGGGCGACGACGCCTCGGCCGTCGCGTACGGCGCGGCCATCCGGCGCGAGGCGGCGGGCAGGCTCTGGGCCGGCGCCCTCAGCGACGCGGCCCAGGCCCGCGGCCACGCCGTGCGCGGCGACACCGGCCGCGCGCTGCACCACATCGGCCTGGCCCGCTCGCAGGTGGAGCGGGCGGGGGACCGCGACGAGGCCGAGGCACCCTGGCTCTCCGTCGCCTCGTTGCGGCTGCGCACGGAGTCCGTGGTCGCCGGGGCGCTGCGGGACCTCGCCGCCGTGACCGGGCAGCGCCGCTTCGCGTTCCGAGCCCTCGACGCGATCGGCACCGCGACCCGGCTGCTGCCGCCCGGTATGCGCTCCGCCCGGATGCTGTTCCTGGCCCGGACGGCCGACGCCTACGCCTGCGCCGGGGAACCGGTCGCGGCCTCGGCCGTCGCCGGACACCTTCTGGACAGCACCGAGGTGCATCCCTCGTCCGTGCTCGGAAAGGAGCTGCGCGGCCTGCACGGCCGGCTGGCCGCGCCCGGCGCCGACCGGCCCGAGATCGACGACTTCGTCCGCCGGCTGGCCGCCGCCGTCCGCTGACGTACCGTCACACGACGGAGGGGCGGGGCGTGTCACCACGCCCCGCCCCCGTCATGCGTCCTTACCGGGTCAGCTCACGTCGAGGGCCACATCGTCCAGGACGAAGCTGGTCTGCAGATAGGCGTCCTCGTCGCTGGTGAAGCTCAGCGTCAGCGTCTGCCCCGCGGCCGACGACACATCGAACGTGCGCTGGACGTAACCGCTGGTCGCGTCCAGGTTCGAGTACGTCGCCAGCGTCCGCGACCCCAGCTTGACGGTGAACGTGTCGTACGCGTTCCCGTCGGGCGTCTCGGCGGTGTCGGTGCTCAGGTAGAACGACAGCCGGTACGTCGCGCAGCCGGACGGCACGGTCACCGACTGGGTGACGTAGTCGGTGTGGGTGCTGCCCCAGCCGCCCAGCCACGCCTGGTAGGCGCCGCTGTGCGCGGGCTTCTCGGAGGTCCGGTTGTTGATCACACCACTGGTCTGCGACCAGGGGCCGGACCCGTTCTCGAAGCCGCCGTTGCCGACGACCTGACGGGGCTCACAGCTGCCGCTGCCCCCGACCACCAGCGAGTACGTGGTGGTGTGGGTGGCCGTACCGGTGCCGGTCACCACCAGCGTGTACGTGCCCGCCGGGGCCTGGGCACCGGCCGATACGGTCATCGTGGCCGACGAACCGGACTGCACGGTGGACGGCGAGAACGAGACGGTCACCCCGCTGGGCGCGCCGGACGCCGACAGTTGCACGCTCTGCGCGTCGCCCGCGGTGGTGGCCGTGGACACGGTCGCGGTGACCGAGTCGCCCGGCTGGACGCTGCCCGACACCGGGTTGACCGAGACGGAGAAGTCGTCGTCGGGCGCGGTGGAGCCCACGGCGGTCTTCCACAGGGTGTAGGCGACCCCGTCGGCGCTGCGGTTCAGCGCGGTGGCGTTGATGTTGGCGGTGGTGTCGCACGAGGAGTGGTAGCACGGGTCGTACGAACGGCCCGCCGTGCCGCCCCACTTGGCCGCCTGCCCGGACGTCTTGGTGTCACTGGCCCCGGTGGCGTACCCCGAGGTCGCGATGCCCGCCTGCTGGAAGGAGTAGTCGTCGGAGCGGCCCTGGCCCTCCACGTTCTCCTCCGGGGCGAGCCCGAGGGAGTCCCAGTACGCCTTCATCGGGGCGGACGCGCCGGAGTTGAGGTTGTTGATGAAGTAGCCGCCGTTGACCGAGGCCACCATGTCGAAGTTGTAGTAGGCGGTGATGGCGCTGCGCTGCGCCGAACTCAGCTGGCTGACGTAGTACTTGGAGCCCTGGAGGCCCTGCTCCTCACCGTTCCACCAGGCGAACCGGACATGCTTGGTCATGGTGGGGTTCTGCTGGGCGAGCGCGAGCGCGTTCTCCAGCAGGGTGGCGGAGCCGGAGCCGTTGTCGTTGATACCGGGTCCGGCGGACACACCGTCCAGGTGCGCGCCGAACATCACGGTGCTGTCGGCGGGCCCGCCGGGCCAGTCCGCGATGAGGTTCTTGCCGGTGTAGGTGCAGGTGGCGCAGGTCTGCTCGGTGACCGTGTAGCCGGCCGCCTGGAGCTTGCCCTTCACATAGGAGAGCGAGGCGTTGTAGCCGCTGCTGCCGGCCCGCCGGTTGCCGCCGTTCTGCGAGGCGATGGTGTTGAACTGCGTGAGGTGCGCCTGCACCTTGGCGACGTCGATGTCGGGCGGGGTGCCGCCGGGCGTGCCGCCGCCGTCATTGACGGTGAGGGTGTACTGCGCGGTGTGGTCCTGGGTGCCCGCGCCCTTCACCGTGAAGGTGTACGAGCCGGGGGCGGTGGCCGACGACGCGGACACGGTCAGGGCGGAGGTGCCGCCGGACTGGACCGAGGCCGGGCTGAACGAGGCGGTCACCCCGCTGGGCAGGCCGCTCGCGGACAGGTTCACCGTCTGGGCGCTGCCGGAGGTGACCGTCGTACGCACGGTGGCCGTCACCGAGCTGCCGGGCTTCACCGAGCCGGACGCCGGGTCCAGGGACAGCGAGAAGTCGTTGTTGCCGCTCGGCGAGCAGCTGGTCTCACCGCTCTGGTAGGGGACGCTGATCGCGTCCCACGCCGCCTTCGTGCGGTTGTACAGGGTGCAGCTCGGGTCCAGGTTCTTCGCGGCGGTGAGGGTGGTCGTGCGGTAGCGCTTGTACGTCATGCCGCTGGTCTTGAGCAGCATGCCGCCGTAGAAGATCTTGCCGGCGTCCTGGATGCCGACACCGGTGACCGTGGAGTTGTTGCAGGTGGGGCTGGAGGGCTTGCCGCCGCCGGGGTTGGAGCCCTCGGCGAGCAGGTAGAACCAGTGGTTGAGCGGGCCCGCCGCCGCGTGCTCCTCGGTGTTGGGTATGGAGGAGCTGTAGCAGTTCGGGTCGCCGGTCTGGCCGGGGTTGTACATGACCCGGATCGGCCCGTTGCCGACCAGGTTGATCTTCTCGCCGACGGTGTAGTCCGGGTCGTCGTACGGGGCGGGCTCGTTGGTGTACGCCTCGGTCAGCGCGCCCATGATGTCGCCGGTGGCCTCGCCGAGCCCGGACTCGTGGTTGGCGCCGCCCGGCGTGTACTGGTCGATGCCGTGGCCGAACTCGTGGGCCACGACGTCCATGGCGCCGATCCACTGGTTGGCCTGGTTGTGGCCGATGGAGACCGAGGAGCCGTCCCAGTAGGCGTTGACGTCGTTGAGGCCCACCTTGACGGGCCAGCTGCGGCCGTTGCCGTCGTGGCCGTTGCGCCCGAGCCAGTCGCGCAGCATGTTCCACTCGTGCTGGGCGGCCCACATCACGTCGACGCAGCCGGTCTCCTTGCTGGTGGCGCTGCCGTTGCCCCAGGAGTCGGTGGACTTGGTGAACACGCTGCCGGTGCTGTAGTCGGCGCAGCTGAGGCCGGGGCGGCCGGTGTCGCGCAGCGAGTAGCTGCCGCCGGAGGAGGAGGTGTCGATGGAGAGCGGGGAGGGCCCGTTCCACTGGCTGTTGCCGGTGCCGGCCCGGACGTCGTCGTAGCTGTCGATGACCTTGCCGGTGCCGGCGTCGACGAAGACGTGCAGCCGGCTCGGCGCCTCGGCGGTCCGGCCGGTGAGCACGGTCTCCCAGGCGAGCCGCGAGCGCTTCGCGGTGGCGCGGACGACGAGGCGGTGGCTCTCGACCTTGTCCACGGTGCGCAGCCGCTCGCGCGAGGTGGCCTCGGCCGCCTTGGCGGAGACGGTGGCCGTGGTGGGTACGTTGATGCGGCGCGAGACCGCGGACTGGGAGCCGCGCACCCGGCCCTTGGAGTCGGCGACCACGACGGCGTCCCCGCCGACGACGGGCAGACCCCGGTAGGTGCGCTCGTACGCGACGGAGTAGAGCCCGTTGACCCACGGAGTGACCCGCCGGCGCTCGTAGCGCTCGTCCGGGCCCTTGGCCAGGGTGTCGAGTCCGCTGTCGGCCGCCCGGTCGGCGGCGTTGACGGCGGCGGTCAGTGCCTTGGGGGCGGGCGGTGGTGCGGGTTCCGCGGATGCCGGCTGGCCAGTGGTGGCGACCAGCATTCCGGCGAGGACGGCCAGGGTTGTCCCGGCCGTCATCGGTCTGCGTTTCATCGAGGCTCCTCGTCGTGTGGGGACCTCGGCCACGGACAGCGGCGTGGGAAGACGCGTCCGCCCGTGCGGCAGGCGCGGCCGTCCGACGGGCGGTGTCCGTGATCGAGCGACGGAACACTCACACGTGGTCATGACCGCGTCAACAAAGCGCGGGTCACGGAAAAGCGGTTGGCAAGTCTCGTCAAGTCGCCGTGCGGCGGCGCCGATTGGAGGGCCGGCGGCGAGAACTCGCGGAACGGGGAATGGACAGGCGGGGAGGCGGACGCTATCCTGCACTCTCACCTAACGGTGAATTACACGCAGCTGTCGAGCCGACCGTATCACTTAATCGGCAGTTGTGCAAGCCCTCCTGTTTCCCCGTCATACGACACCCCTCTCCCCGTTCCCCTTCCGTCCGGAACGCACAAGGAAGGCATCAGCCTTGACCTCGTACTCCCTCCCCGCGGCGGCCGCCGGCACCTGGCAGCTCGGCGACCTCACCGTCAACCGGATCGGCTTCGGCGCCATGCGGCTGACCCAGAACGGCCGCGCGTTCGGCGACGAACGCACCCCGCACGACCGGGACCGCGCGCTCGCGGTACTGCGCCGGGCGGTCGAACTGGGCGTGAACCACATCGACACGGCCGCCTTCTACTTCTCGCCGCTGCGTTCGGCCAACGAACTCATCAACCGGGCGCTCGGCCCCTATCCGGACGACCTCGTCATCACCACCAAGGTCGGACCCGGCCGCGGACCCTGCGGCGACTGGACCGACTGGGCCCGCCCCGAGCAACTGCGCGGCCAGGTCCAGGAGAACATCCGCCAGCTCGGCCGCGACCACCTCGATGTCGTGAACCTCCGGATGAACGGCCCCCGTCCGCTCGGCGACGTCTTCGGCGCCCTCGCGGAACTGCGCGCCGAAGGGCTCGTCCGCCACCTGGGCCTCTCCAACGTGTGGCCGGAGCAGATAGCCGAGGCCCGCGCCATCGCCCCGGTCGTCTGCGTCCAGAACCGGTACGGCATCGGCGAGCGGCGCCCCGACTCCGCCGAGGTCCTGCGCCTCTGCGGCGAACTGGGCATCGCCTTCGTCCCCTTCTACGCCATCGCGGGCGCCGGACGCGAGGCGGGGGCCACGGCGGCCCCCGAGCACGAGGTGCTGCTCGACGTCGCCCGCGCCCATGACGCGACGCCCGCCCAGGTCCGGCTCGCCTGGACCCTTCAGCAGGGCCCGCATGTACTGGCCATTCCGGGCACCGGCGACCCCGCCCATCTGGAGGAGAACGTGGCGGCGGGCGGCCTGCGCCTCACCGGCGAGGAGGTGCGGCGCCTCACCGAGTTGGGCGGGCCCGCGTAGCATGATCGCCATGGAACAGCGCGAACTCGGCAGGACCGGACGGAGCGTCTCGGTCGTCGGACAGGGCACCTGGCAGCTCGGCGGGGACTGGGGCGAGGTCCGTGAGGAGGACGCCCTCGGGGTGCTCGACGCGGCCGTCGAGGCCGGCGTCACCTTCTTCGACACCGCCGACGTCTACGGGGACGGCCGGAGCGAACAGCTCATCGGCCGCTACCTGAAGGAGCGGCCCGACGCCGGGGTCTTCGTCGCGACGAAGATGGGCCGCCGCGCGGAGCAGGTGCCGGAGAACTACACCCTGGACAACTTCCGCGCCTGGAACGACCGTTCCCGCGCCAACCTCGGCGTGGACACCCTCGACCTGGTCCAGTTGCACTGCCCGCCCACCGCCGTCTACTCCCGCGACGAGGTGTACGACGCGCTGGACACGCTCGTCGCCGAGGAGCGCGTCGCGGCCTACGCGGTCAGCGTCGAGACCTGCGCCGAGGCGCTGACGGCCATCGCCCGGCCGGGGGTGGCCAGTGTGCAGATCATCCTCAACCCGTTCCGGCTCAAGCCCCTGGACGAGGTGCTGCCGGCGGCGCGCGCGGCCGGGGTCGGCATCATCGCGCGGGTGCCGCTCGCCTCCGGGCTGCTCTCGGGCAAGTACACCGCCGACACCGTCTTCGCGCCCGGCGACCACCGCACGTACAACCGGCACGGCGAGGCGTTCGACCAGGGCGAGACCTTCTCCGGGGTGGACTACGAGGTCGGGGTGACGGCCGCCGCGGCGTTCGCGCGGCTCGCTCCCGAGGGCGCGACCCCGGCGCAGACGGCGCTCCGCTGGATCATCCAGCAGCCGGGCGTCACCAGCGTCATCCCCGGCGCGCGCTCCACCGAACAGGCACGGGCCAACGCGGCCGCCGCCGCGCTCGCCCCGCTGCCCGACAGCACGCTGGACGCCGTCCGCGACCTGTACGACCGCACGTTCCGCGCGGCGGTCCACGACCGCTGGTAGCGGACCCTGGGCTATTCGCCGGCCCCCGGAGCCGCCGGTGCCTCGGTCGCCGTCCCGTCCTCCGGGGTGGTGGCCGCACCGGTATCCGGTGAGAACAGGCTCATCCCCAGGAACACGGCCGCCAGAAAGGCGATCGCGCCCGCGATGGCGCTGGCCACCCGCGGCCGGCGGCGGATCGCCTCGCCCGCGGTGCGCCGTCGCGTCTTGGCGGGCCGGGCCGCCGCGCGCCGCCCGTGCCCCTGCCCGTGTCCCGGCGCGGCCGGGGCCTGGGGGAGCCGGTACGTGGTCGGCGCGGGGGAGGGAGCGGCGGCGAAGGGCGCGGGCGGCGGCGGTGCCTGGGCGGGCGCCGGGAGGTGCGGCGGCAGGGGCTCCGCGTGGCCCCGCCAGGCGTCGCTGTGGAACCAGTCGGCGACCTGCTGGGCGGTGGGCCGGTCCTCCGGCTGCTTCGCGAGCAGGCCGAGCAGATAGGCGTCGAAGGCGGCGGAGACGTCCACCCCGTGCCGGCGCAGCGGCACGGGCGGTGTGTCCACGTGCTGGTAGAGGGTGCCGGTGGCGGTGTCCGAGCGGAACGGCGGCTGCCCGAGCAGCAGTTGGTAGATGACGCAGCCCAGCGAGTACATGTCGGACGCGGCGTCCGCCGTGCGTCCGAGGGCGCGTTCCGGGGCGAGGTAGAGGCTCGTACCGACGATCTGACCGGTCGTCGTCAGCGCGGCCGACGGGTCGTCGACGAACTGCGCGATGCCGAAGTCCCCGATCTTGACGGTGCCTTCGCCGTCCAGCATGAGGTTGCCGGGCTTGATGTCGCGGTGGACGATGCCCTGCCGGTGCGCCGCGGCCAGTCCGGCGGCGGCCTGTCCGGCGATATGGGCGGCCTGTTCGGGCCCGAGCCGCTCCTGGGCCAGCAGCAGGTCCGCCAGGCTGCGGCCCTCCACCAGCTCCATCACCAGGAAGAGCCGGTCCTCCCAGGCCCCGAAGTCGAAGACGGCCACCAGATGGGGGTGGCTCAGCCGGGCGGCGGTCTGGGCCTCCAGCCGGAACCGGGCGGTGGCCGACTCGTCGGCGCGCTCACCCAGCAGCAGCTTCACGGCGACGGAGCGGCCGAGCACCTCGTCGGTGGCCCGCCAGACCTCGCCCATGCCGCCCCGGCCGATGGCGGATATCAGCCGGTACCGACCAGCAACCAGCACCTGTGCACACCTGTCTCGATAGCGGGCCTCTCGCACGGCCCCGACCGGGGGCCGTCTGGACTGCCGCGGCGGCGCCTCCGGCGGGCGGGGCGGGTGGAAGGAGCGCGGCAAGATCAGGATATCCGCCGCGCGGACCCGTAACGACCGTGGGCGTCAGCGGCCGCCGGCCGCCGCGCGGCCCAGCGATTCGACCAGCGGCAGCAGCCGGTGCGGCACCCGTTCGCGCAGCGCCACCTCGGTGCGGGTGCGCACCACGCCGGGCAGCCGGATGAGCCGCTGGATGACGTCCTCCAGATGCCCGTTGTCGCGGGCCACCACGCGGGTCAGCAGGTCGCCGCCGCCCGTGGTCGAGAACGCCTCGACGATCTCCGGCACGGCGGCGAGCGCGTCACCGACCTCGTCGAGATAGCCCTGGGTGACCTCCAGGTGCACAAAGGCGAGCACGGGGTGGCCGAGCGCGGCGGGGGAGAGGAAGGGACCGCTGCCGGTGATCACCCCGTCGCGCTCCAGCCGGTCGATCCGTGCCTGGAGGGTGCCGCGGGCGATGGACAGGATGCGTGCGTACTCGCGCACGCTCGTCTGCGGCTGCTCGATGAGCAACCGCAGGATACGGGTGTCGAGCGCGTCCACCGCCATGCTTCGCCGGCCTCTTTCGTGCGTCCTTCGGGGGCCAGCGACTGTACCAACGGGGCCGCCCGCGCCGGGCGGGCCCCGCCATGGGTGCGGCCGGGGATGCCCCGCGCGCGCGGACGGGCGGCGCGGGGCATCCCCGGACGGGTCAGAACCGCACGTCGGAGCAGGCGTAGAAGGCGTTGCCGGTGTCGGCGATCGTCCACACGCCGAGGATCAGGTGCTTGCCCGACTTCTGCGGCAGCGTGCCCGAGTGGCTCACCGTCGAGGAGGGCAGCCGTCCGCCGAAGGGCACGGTGAGGAACGGCTGGGTCTCCAGGTCGGCGCGGGTGAGCGGCTTCGTGGGGTCGTAGCCGTCCTTGGTGATGTAGTAGCGGAAGTCGGTCGTGGCGTGCCGGGCCGCGATCCGCCAGCGGAAGGTGTAGGTCTGTCCGGCGGTGACGTCGGTGGCGGGCCAGTTGCCGCCGCGCGGGTCGTCCAGCTCCGAGAAGCGGCCGATGCCGCCGGAGCAGATGTGGCCGTCGGCGGGTCCGCGGGTGGGGAAGCCCTTGGGACCCTCGACGCTCGGCGGCTCCCACTGGATCTGTCCGCAGTTGCGGACGGTGCCGTTGCCGCAGAGCTGCTGGCGGCTGACGGGCGAGTCGGTGTAGCCGTGGCTCTGGGCGGGGGCCGAGGTGGCGATCAGGGCGGCCCCGGCGAGTCCGAGCCCGGCCAATAAGGACGTGATCTTCTTGCGCATACGTCGCTCCTGGAGATGTGGGGGAGATGTCCGGAGTGCATTGCGGTCTAGACCAACATTGAGCGTAGCGATGTCAATTTGACATGTCTAGACCAACAAAAGGGGAGATGTTCCCGAGTTCGCGGGAGCGCTGGTCCGATGGCCGTCGGCCGGTCGCCCACCGATGCGTTCCCCTGGGCCAATGGTCCAGTCAATGGAGGTCAATTTGAGCCAACCGGCCTCCAGGTGCTCTCATATGTATGTCGATGGCGCTGCGGACCCCCGCGGCGCCTTTTTCATGCCGGGACACGGAGACCCCCGGCGGACCGGAGCGGGGGAGCGGCAGTGCTGAAGAGAGCGTTCGTGGCGAGGGACCCCGGACGGGCGCGGCTGCGCTTCGCCTGCCGCGCGGTGCTCGGCATCGGGCTCGCCGTCGTGGTGTGCGGGCTCGCCGGCCACTCGCTCGTCGCGGCCATCACCGGCGGCCTGGCCGCCCTGCTCGCCCTGTTCACCGTCACCGACCCCACCGTCCGGGGCCAGGCGGTCACCACCGCGCTGCTGCCCGCCGCCGGCTTCCCGGTGCTCGCGCTCGCCGCCCTGCTCCACGACCACCCCCTCGCCCGCGACGCGGCCTTCCTCGCGGTCATGGGCCTGGGTGTCTACGCGAGGCGGTGGGGGCCGCGCGGGCACTCCCTGGGCGTCTTCGCGTTCATGGCCTTCTTCACCACACAGTTCCTGCACACCCTGCCCCGCCAGCTTCCCGAGCTGTACTCCGCCGTCGCCCTCTCGCTGCTCTCCGCCTCCGCCGTCCGCTTCGGCCTCTGGTGCTACGAACGGGGCTCGGCCGTCCCCGCCGCGCCCGCCCCGCCCACCGGCACCGGCCTGGCCAGGGTCACCACCCGCCAGGCCGTCCAGGCGGTCACCGGCGGAGCCGTCGCGCTCCTGGCCGGACAGCTGATGTCGGACCAGCGCTGGTACTGGGCCGTGGGCGCCACCTGGTGGGTCTTCGTCAACACCGCCTCGCGCGGCGAGACCCTGGTACGCGGCTTCCGCCGGATCATGGGCACCCTCATCGGCATCCCGGTCGGCCTCGCCGTCGTCGTCCCGCTGCACGGCGCGCCCGTGCCCACCGCCCTCGTCGTCGCCGCCGGGGTGTTCGGGATCTTCTACACGGCCGCGGTCTCCTACACCTGGATGATGTTCTCCGTGACCGTCATGGCCGGCGCGCTCTACGGCGCGCTCGGCGTGCTCGACCCCGCCCTGCTCGCCCTGCGCCTCGGCGAGACGGCCGTGGGCGCCCTCGGTGCGATGCTCGCGGTGCTGTTCGTCCTCCCCGTCACCACGCACGCCACCACCGACGCCTGGATCCAGCGCGCCCTGCGCTGCGTGCACGCCTGCACCGAGGAGGCCGCCGCCCGGCTCTCCGGCACCTCCGGCGCCGACCCGGCCCCGCGCATCGCCGAGCTGGAGGCGCTGCTCGGCCGCGTCCGGCTCTCGCTCGCCCCGCTCGTCCACCCCCTCAGCCCGCTGCGCGCCCGCCGGGCCAGGGCCGAGCACGTACTCGCGCTGCTGGACGAGTGCGCGCGCGAGGTGCGGGGACTCGCCTCGGTGGCCGCCGACCCGGAGGCGTCCCACGACGCCCGGCTCGCCGCCGCCTGCTGGCGCGTCGAGTCCGCCGTGGAGGCGCTGACCGCCCCCGGCCGCCCCGCCCGCACCACCCCCGCAGCCGCCCTCCCGGTCCACCCGGCCGCCACCGAACCGGCCCTCGCCCATCTGCACAGCCTGGAACGCGCGCTCGCCGAACTCGCCGCCCCGCTGCACAGCCCACCGGGCGCGCCCCTGGTCACAGCCTGATCCGGACCCTTGGTCCAGACCACAGCCCCGCACTGCTACCGTCGCCCGGAAGAGATCACGACGGCCACGTCCGCCGCGCAGAGCCGGCGGAGAGGAGCAGCGGTGGACAGCAGCAGCGGTGCGGTTCGGGCATTCATCGGGTCGTTCACCTCGGCCGGCGGCCGGGGCGTCACCGTCGCCGCCGTGGACCCGGAGACCGGCGCGCTCACCGCCCTGGGCGCGACGGACGCCGTCGCCGACCCCTCCTACCTGGCACTCGGCCCCGGCGGCACGGTCCTCTACGCGGTCAGCGAGACCGGCCCGGGCGCCGCGGCGGCCCTCGACGTCACCACGGACGAGCCCCGGACCCTCGGCGAGATCCGGCCGGTGGACGGCGACGGGCCCACCCACCTCGCCCTCGCGGCGGGCCACCTGCTCACCGCCAACTACGGCTCCGGCAGCGTCAGCGTGCTGCCCGTCGCCGGCGACGGCACCCTCGGCCCCGTCGCCTCCGTCCTCGCCCACGAGGGCAGCGGCCCGGTTACGGACCGCCAGGAGGGCCCGCACGCCCACCAGGTCCTGCCCGACCCCTCCGGCACCTGGGTCCTCGGCGTCGACCTGGGCACCGACTCCGTACGCGTCTGCGCCCTCGACCCGGCCACCGGGGAGCTGCGCCCGCACGGCGAGGCGGCCCTGCGCCCCGGCACCGGCCCCCGCCATCTGGCCTTCCACCCCTCGGGCCGGCACGCCTACGTCCTGAACGAGCTGGAGCCCACCGTCACCGTGTGCCGGTGGGACGCCGCCACCGGCGTCCTGGAACCGGTCGGTGAGACCGCCGTGCTCCCCGGGGACGCGACCGGCGCGCGGTACCCCTCCGAGGTCGTCGTCGCCCACGACGGACGGTTCCTGTGGACCGCCAACCGGGGCCACGACAGCATCTCCGTGCTCGCCCTCGACGCGACCGGCGAGCACCCCTCCCTGGTCACGACCGTGGACTGCGGCGGCCACTGGCCGCGCGACCTCGCCCTCGACCCGACCGGGCGCCGGCTGTACGCGGCCAACGAACGCGGCGGCAACGTCGCCTGGTTCACCGTGGACCCGGAGACCGGCGTCCCGCACCACGAGGGCAGCGTCGACGTCCCCGCCGCCTCCTGCGTGGTCTTCGGCTGACGACGACGGGGCCCTCGCGGCGGACTGCCGTCCGCCGCGAGGGCCCCGTTCGTGACAACCGGAAGGGTCAGCGGGCCTGCGCCCCCTGTGCGGCCTGCGGGGTGATCCCCAGGGCCGACGCGTACATCGAGAGCACCAGCTTGCCGATCGCCGGGTACGCGCCCAGCGGCTCGGCGCTCGCGCAGCCGGCCTCCTTCGCCGCCGCGTCCAGCAGGCCGTCCGCCACCTCGGGGCCCACCACGTACGGCGCGACGGCCAGCTGCAGCGAGCCGGAACCCTTGAGCTGCTCCGCGATCGCGGCGACCGAGCCCTCCACGTCGAGCGCGGCGGCCATCACCGGCACCGCGAGCCGGGCCGCGAGCAGCATGCCCGTGATCCCGGCGGCCTGCACGGCCTCCTCGCCGCCCATCGTGGCGAGCACGATCCCGTCGGCGGCCGTCGCCACCGTGAACAGCCTGGCCCGGTCCGCGCGGGCGAGCCCGGCCTCGGACAGCCGCACGTGCAGCGCCTCCGCCAGCAGCGGGTGCGGGCCGAGGACGTCGGTCAGCTCCGCCGGGGCGTCGCTGTCCGTGATCGCCTGACGTATCCGCCGCACCAGCGCGCTGTCCGGCCCCGCGAGCAGCGGGACCACCACGGCGGCCGGGCCCTCGGGCTCGGCGACCTCGCGGCCGACCGCCAGCGCCTGCTCGTAGCGCGCGGTGCGCTCGGCGGCGGAGTGCGCGATCACGGAGGCCAGCGCCGGGTACTCGGCGTCGTCGCCGTCCACGTAACCGATCAGGGCGTTCAGGCCGGGCAGCTCGGAACGGGCGATGCTGACGACCTCTTCGGCGAGGCTGCGGCTCTCCGGGGAAGGGGTGCCGGGAACGGCGAGAACGAGCGCGGCAGCGCCCTCGGGCGCGACCACGGGCTCCGGGCGGCGGTGCCGTCCGGACTGGCGAGGTCGCGGCATTCGTACAGGCAGGCCGGAAGCGGGCCCAGTGGGGGTGCTCATGGCGCCGCATGCTACTGGTTTTGGGCGGTCCCCTGCGCGGGGAGGGTCCGGTCGAGCGGCCTCTGTCCGGTTTTATCCGATCGGCGGCTTACCGGGGTTGATGTGCCGCTCGCCCGGTGCCGACGGGCCGGACGGCGGAACACGCAGCAGCGTCGGATGAGTCGGCAGCCGCAGCTCTCCGGCGGCCAGGGCGCGGGCGATCCGCACCGCGCCGAGCAGCGGATCACCCGAACCGGGGACCGCCCGTGCTCCGGGCAGCAGCCGCGCCAGTTGCTCGTACAGCGGTACGAGCAGCGGCTCGCCCATCCGGAACAGCCCGCCCGTCAGCGCGACTTCGCACGCCTCGCCCTCCGGACCCGCCGCCGGGCAGACCGCGGCCGCCGCCTCCGCGATGTGCGCGGCGGCGGCGCCGAGGATGCCCGCCGCGACCGGATCGCGGTCCGCGCACGCGGCCACCTCCGGCGCGAACGAGGCCAGCAGGGCGGGCCGGTCGGCGCGCGGATAGAGCAGCCCCGGCAGCTCGGCCGGCGCACCGAACACCGCCTCCAGCCGCTCCAGCAGCGCCGTTGAACCGCCGCGCCGCCCGTCGTGGGCGCGCATCGCCGCGTCGAGCCCGGCCCGGCCGATCCAGGCGCCGCCGCCGCTGTCACCCAGCAGATGCCCCCAGCCGTCCGCCCGCCGCCACCGCGTCAGATCCGTGCCCAGCGCGATCAGCCCGGTCCCGGCGGCCACCACCGCGCCCGGCCGCTGCCCGACCGCCCCGGCGTACGCGGTCACCGCGTCCGCCGCGAGCGCGATCCGGCGCACGCCCAGCTCATCGGCCAGGGCGCCCGGCAGCACGGCGCGCAACTCGTCGCCGAGCGTGGCCATGCCCGCCGCGCCGACCGCCGCGGCGGTGACCCGCGCACCGGGGGCCCGCCCCGCGAGCAACTCGCGTACGGCGGGCAGCACCTGCTCCAGCAGATGGGCGGCGTCGATGCCGCGCGGCCCGGTCCGCACCGGGCCCCCGCAGTCGACGGTCGCCACCGGGGCGTCCGCCTCGGCAGCGCCCAGCGCCACCCGCAGCCCGGAACCGCCCGAATCCACGCCGAGGACCAAGCCGTTCGGCGCCTCGGCGGTGTGCCCGTGCGACGTCATGGACCGGCTCCCGCGGGACGAGGGGACAAGGACGGCAGCACCCTATCCCCGGAGCACCCCGTTGCGCCGGTAGGGTGATCTTCCGTGACAGCACGACCGTTGAACGAAGTAGTCGAGCCCGGCTGGGCCGACGCCCTCGCCCCCGTGGCGGGCCGCATCGCCGCGATGGGCGATTTCCTCCGTGCGGAGATCGCGGCGGGCCGCACCTACCTCCCCGCGGGAGCGAACGTGCTGCGCGCGTTCCAGCAGCCCTTCGAGGACGTACGGGTCCTGATCGTCGGTCAGGACCCCTACCCGACCCCGGGCATGGCGATCGGCCTCAGCTTCGCGGTCTCCCCGGACGTCCGCAGGCTGCCGGGCAGCCTGGAGAACATCTACCGCGAACTCCACGCCGACCTGGGGCTGCCCCGGCCGTCCAACGGCGACCTCACCCCCTGGACCCGGCAGGGCGTGCTGCTGCTGAACAGGGCGCTGACCACCGCGCCCCGCTCACCCGGCGCCCACCGCGGCAAGGGCTGGGAGGAAGTGACCGAACAGGCCATCCGCGCCCTGGCCGCGCGGGGCAAGCCGCTGGTCTCCGTGCTCTGGGGGCGCGACGCCCGTAATCTGCGCCCGCTCCTCGGCGACCTCCCGGCCATCGAGTCCGCCCACCCCTCCCCGATGTCCGCCGACCGCGGCTTCTTCGGCTCCAGGCCGTTCAGCCGGGTCAACGAACTCCTGGCCGCGCAGGGCGCCGAACCGGTGGACTGGCGGCTTCCCTAGCCGTACGCGGACGCGGACACGGACGCCGGGGTCACCCGTCCACGACGGCCGCCCGTACGCACAGCACGTCCGGCAGATGGGCGGCCAGCTGCTCCCAGGTGTCCCCGTCGTCCGCGCTCGCGTACAACTCGCCGTTGCGGTTGCCGAAGTAGACCCCGGCCGGGTCCGCGTCGTCCGTGCACAGGGCGTCGCGCAGCACCGTGCCGTAGTGGGCGCCCTCGGGCAGGCCCGCCGACAGGGGCTCCCAGTGCGCGCCCGCGTCCGTCGTGCGGAAGACCCGGCAGCGGTGCTCGGCGGGCACCCGGTCGGCGTCGGCGTTGATGGGGAAGACGTACGCCGTGTCCGCGCGGTGCGGATGGGCGGCCACGGCGAAGCCGAAGTCCGAGGGCAGGCCCGCGCCGATGTCCGTCCAGTTGCCCCCGGCGTCGTCGCTGCGGAAGACGCCCCAGTGGTTCTGCAGATAGAGGCGGTCCGGGTCGGCCGCGTCCCGGCTGACCTTGTGCACGCACTGGCCGAACTCCGGGTCCGGGTCGGGCAGGAACACCGCCGAGACGCCCTTGTTGGCCGGGTCCCAGCTCGCCCCGCCGTCCAAGGTCCGGAACACCCCGGCGGTGGAGACCGCGACCGTCACCCGGCGCGGGTCGCGCGCGTCGGTCAGGATCGTGTGCAGCCCCTCGCCGCCCCCGCCGGGCACCCACCGCTCACGCGTCGGATGCTCCCACAGCGGGCGCACCAGCTCGAAGGACTCGCCCCCGTCCGCGGAGCGGAACAGCGCGGCCGGCTCCGTACCCGCGTAGACCACGCCCGGCGCCTCCGGACCCGCCGGCTGCAACTGCCAGACCCGCTCCAGCGAGGTCCCGGTGAACTCCGGGAACTTCACGGCCGGGGTCTTCGGCTCGACCCAGCTCGCCCCCAGGTCGTCGGAGTGGAACACGGACGGGCCCCAGTGCGCGCTGTCCCCGCCGACGAGCAGCCGGGGCCGGTCGCTCCGGGTGTCGATGGCCACCGCGTAGATCGCCTGCGCGTTGAAATGCGGCCCCTCGAACTCCCACGTGCCGCCGCGCCTGCGGCCGATGAAGAGCCCCTTGCGGGTGCCCACGGTGAGCAGTACCCCGGTCATGACCGAACCTCCCGAAACGCCGTTGTGCCGGATACCGGTCAGTCTGCACCGGGGCACTGACAGCGGCGCGGACGACGGCCCGGAATGTCACCGGTCCGGGGCGCGGATCGCGTACCGGCTCAGCGGCAGGGCGGGGCCGTGCTGCTGCGGACCACCAGGTTGGTCGCCAGGTCCACCCGGGTCGTCGCGGGCTGCCGGCCCCGGCCCAGGTTCAGGACGAGCCGGGCCGCCGTCTCCGCCATCTCGATCAGCGGCTGGCGCACCGTGGTCAGCGGCGGCCCGATCCACCGGGTGAGCGGCAGGTCGTCGAAGCCGACCACGCTCAGGTCCTCCGGGATGCGCAGACCCAGCTCGCGCGCCGCCTCGTACACGCCGAGCGCCTGGAGGTCGTTGCCGGCGAAGACGGCGGTCGGCCGGTCCGCCGAGCGCAGCAGCTCCATCCCGGCCGCGTACCCCGCCTCGTGCGAGAACTCGCCCTCGCGGATCAGCGACCGGTCGATCGCGATGCCCGCCGTCTCCAGGGCCGCGCGGTAGCCGTCCACGCGGGCCAGGCTGCACATCATCCGGGACGGGCCGCTGACCACGCCGATCCTGCGGTGGCCCAGGCCGGTGAGATGCCGGGTGGCGGCGAGACCGCCCTGCCAGTTCGTCGTGCCGACCGAGGGGATGTCGTCGCCCGGATCACCGGCCGGGTCGACCACCGCGTACGGGATGCTGCGGCTGGTGAGCTGCGCGCGCTGGGCGGCGGTGAGGTCGGACAGGACCAGGATCACCCCGACCGGGCGGCGGGCCAGCACCCCGTCGACCCAGGTCTGGCCGGGGCTGAGGCGGCCCGCGCTCTCCGAGAGGACCAGGCTCAGCCCCTCCTCGCGCGCGACGTTCTCCACCCCGCGCACCACCTCCATCGCCCATGCGCTGTCCAGCTCGTGGAAGACCAGATCGATGAGTTGCGACTGCGTGGTCGAGCCGCGTCTGCGCCGATAGCCGTGCCGCAGCAGCAACTCCTCGACCTTGGTGCGCGTACCGGGCGCGACATCGGCACGCCCGTTCAGCACCTTCGAAACTGTCGGAGCCGAGACTCCGGCCGCTCGGGCGATTTCCGCCAGCGTGGCAGCGCCTTCCGACGCCGCTCCGGCAGGCGCATTCTCCTGATGTGACTGGACGTTTCCGGGGCTCATACAGCGAATCGTAACCGCCCGCCGCCCCGGGTGTGGGGCCGGACCCCGCAGAAAATTCGCGGCTCGGGACCTCTTGACTGGCCCGAAACCCGACCGTACGGTTCCGGCAACATTCGTAAGCAACTCCGAAAGATTCGACAGAGGTGCGGTCATGCGGTCGGGAATTTTCACTCAGGGCAAGCGCGCGGCGAGATGGACCGCGGTCGGCGCGGCCATGGTCATGGCAGGGGTCCTGGCGGGCTGCGGGTCGGACGGCGGCAGCGGCGGGGACGGCGGCACGCTGACCGCGTACGTCTACGGCGACGACGCCGTGAAGGTCCAGAAGGCCGCGGTGGAGGAGTTCAACAAGACCTCCGACGTGAAGGTCAAGCTGGTCTCCGTACCCGGCACGGACTATGTCAACAAGCTCCGCAGCGCCATGGGCTCCCCGAGCGCCCCCGACATCTTCTTCAACTGGGGCGGCGGCTCCATCAAGCCGTACGTCGACGCCGGCCAGCTCGTGGACCTCACGTCCACGTTCAAGAACGACGCCACCCTCAAGGACGGCTTCCTCCCCTCGATCGTCACCGCCGGCAGCCTCGACGGGAAGATCTACGGCGTCCCGATGCGCGGGATGCAGCCCGTGATGCTCTTCTACAACAAGACCCTCTTCGCCGAGAACGACGTCAAGGTCCCCACGACCTGGGAAGACCTCCAGCAGGCCATCAAGACCTTCAAGGGCAAGGGCATCACCCCCTTCGCGCTCGGCGGCTCCGACAAGTGGCCCGAGCTGATGTGGATGGAGTACCTGCTCGACCGGATCGGCGGCCCCGACGTCTTCCGCAAGATCCAGAACGGCGACAGCTCCGCCTGGGGCGACCCGGCGGTCCTCAAGACGGCGCAGACCGTCAAGCAGCTCGTCGACGACGGCGCGTTCGGCGAGAACTTCACCTCCGTCGACTACGGCAACGGCGGCGCGCCCACCCTGCTCAACAAGGGCAAGGCGGCCATGCACCTGATGGGCTCCTGGGAGTACTCCACCCAGCTCGGCAAGGCGCCCGAGTTCGCCAAGAAGGACCTGGGCTGGACCAGCTTCCCGACCGTCGCCGGCGGCGTCGGCGACCCGGCCGACGTGGTCGGCAACCCCACCAACTACTGGTCGGTCAACGCCCGCACCAAGCACAAGGACGAGGCCATAGCCTTCCTCAAGACCATGGCGTCCAAGTCCTACGCCCAGGCCCTCGTCGACAACGGCGACGTGCCCACCACCTCCAACGCCGCCTCCATGCTGAGCGGGTCGCCGAACCCGCAGTTCGCCACCGACCAGTACGAGATGGTCCAGAAGGCCCCCGACTTCACCCTGTCGTGGGACCAGGCGCTGGAGTCGAAGATCGCCACCCCGCTGCTCACCGAGATCAGCAAGCTGTTCGCCGGCAAGTCCACGCCCGAGCAGTTCGTCGCCGCAATGAAGGCCGTCAAGTAACGATGTCCCACGTCTCCTCGTCACCGAAGGTGCGCGGAGGACGGAAGGCGGCCGTCGGAAACGTCGGCCGCCCGCCGGTCGCCTGGGCGCTGCCCGGCATCCTCTTCTTCGCCCTCTTCGCGATCGTCCCGCTGGCGATCGCCGTGTACCTCTCCTTCTGCCACTGGGACGGGCTGAACTCCCCGACCTCCGCCGGCACGGCCAACTGGACCCGGCTCTTCAAGGACCCCGAGTTCCGCCAGGCCGCCTGGCTCAGCCTGCTCCTCACCACCATCAGCTGGGTCTTCCAGACCCCGGTGGCCCTGCTCCTCGGCGTCTGGGCGGCCGGCCGGCAGCGCAGCCGCGCCGTGCTCTCCGCGATCTTCTTCGTCCCGCTGCTGCTCTCCACCACCGCCATCGCGATGCTGTTCCACGCGCTGCTCGACCCCAACTTCGGTGTCATCAAGGAGATCGGCCCCTGGTTCGGCATCGACCCGAACATCATGGGCTCGTCCACCGGCGCCCTGCTCACCGTGGCGTTCGTCGGCGGCTGGCAGTTCATGCCCTTCCACACCCTGATCTACCAGGGCGGCACCCGGCAGATCCCGCAGGTCCTCTACCAGGCCGCCGAGATCGACGGCGCCGGGATGTTCCGGCAGTTCTTCCACATCACCCTGCCGCAGCTGCGCAACACCATCACCACCTCGTCGGTCCTGATGATCGTCGGCTCGCTGACCTACTTCGACACCGTACTGATCATGACCAAGGGCGGCCCCGGCACCGACACCACCATCCTGCCGTACCTGATGTACCGCACCGGTTTCCAGACCTACGACCTCGGGTACGCCGCCGCGATCGCGACCGCCCTCGTCGTCGTGGCCACCGCGATCTCGCTGATCCTCGTCCGCTTCAGCGGCTTCGGGAACATGCGCTCCACCCGGGAAGGTATGTGACGCGATGTCGATCGACACCCGCCCCGCGGCGCGCCCCGCACGGCCCCTGACCCGCACCCGCCCGGCCACCGCCGCGCGCCGCCGCAAGTGGGGCAACCCGCTGGCCGGCCTCGGCTCGCTGGTCTGGCTCGTGCTCGTGATCGTCCCGCTCTACACGCTGGTCTCCTCCTCGCTGATGCACCAGGACGAGGCGCTGAACGGCGATCCGCTGGCCGTCCCGACCGACCCGACGCTCGACAACTACCGCACGGTGCTGGACAGCGGCTTCTCCACGATGCTCTCCAACACGGCGATCGTCGCCGTGGCGACCACGGCGATCGTGCTGGTCCTCTCGATCCCGGTCGCGTACGTCGCGGTACGCACCCGCAGCAGGCTCTCCGGTCTCGCCTTCCGCACCTTCCTGCTCGGCGTCGCCATCCCCGCCCAGGCCGTGATCGTGCCGCTCTACCTGCTCATCACCAAGATGGGCCTGTACGACAGCCTGCCGGCCATCATCCTGCCGACCGCCGCGTTCGCGATGCCGGTGGCGGTGCTGATCCTCAGCGGCACCATGCGCGACGTCTCCGAGGAGATGTACGAGGCCATGGCGCTCGACGGCGCCTCGTCGCTGCGGATGCTGTGGCAGCTGGCGATCCCGATGTCCAAGGCGGGCATCAGCACGGTCGCGATCTACACGGCGCTCCAGGCCTGGAACGGCTTCCTGTTCCCGTTGATCCTGACCCAGTCGGAGGAGCAGCGGGTGCTGACCCTCGGCCTCTTCAACTTCATGTCCCAGTTCGGGGTCAACATCCCGGCCGTGCTCGCCGCGATCGTGCTCTCCGTCGTACCGATCTTCGCCGTGTACCTCGTGGCACGGAAGGCACTGGTCAACGGACTGATGGGGGTGGGCGGCAAGTAGCGCACCCATGCCGCCGCGTACCACCGCACTCTTGAGAGGATTCCCCGCCGCCATGGCAAACCCCCCTGTTCCGCACGCCCGCAGGACCGACGCGGCCACCGCCGTCGAAGGCCCCTGGCAGGACCCCGCGCTCGCCCCCGAGGAGCGCGTGGCCGACCTCGTCTCCCGGATGACCCTCCAGGAGAAGACCGCCCAGCTGTACGGAATCTGGGTGGGCGCCGACGCCGACGGGGACGGGGTCGCCCCGCACCAGAACGAGATGGTCGACGCGATCGACTGGGACACGCTGATCCCGCGCGGCCTCGGCCAGCTGACCCGCCCCTTCGGCACCGCCCCCGTCGACCCGGCGGTCGGCGCGATCTCGCTCGCCCGCGCCCAGCGGGCCATCGCCGGCGCCGGCCGCTTCGGCATCCCGGCCCTCGCCCACGAGGAATGCCTCGCCGGCTTCACCGCCTGGGGCGCCACGGCCTACCCCGTACCGCTCTCCTGGGGCGCGGCCTGGAACCCGGACCTGATCACCGAGATGGCCCACCGCATCGGCGGCGACATGCGGTCCGTCGGCATCCACCAGGGCCTCGCCCCGGTCCTGGACGTGGTCCGCGACCTGCGCTGGGGCCGCGTCGAGGAGACCATCGGCGAGGACCCCTACCTGGTCGCCACCATCGGCACCGCCTATGTGCGCGGCCTGGAGTCCGCCGGCATCGTCGCCACCCTCAAGCACTTCGCCGGCTACGCGGCATCGGCCGGCGCCCGCAACCTCTCGCCGGTCCGGGCCGGGGCCAGGGAACTCGCCGACGTCATCCTGCCCCCCTTCGAGATGGCGCTCGTCGAGGGCGGCGCGCGCTCGGTCATGCAGTCCTACGCCGAGATCGACGGAGTGCCCTCGGCGGCCGACCCCGCCCTGCTCACCGGACTGCTCCGCGACACCTGGGGCTTCGAGGGCACCGTCGTCGCCGACTACTTCGCCATCGGCTTCCTGGAGACCCTGCACAAGGTCGCCGAGGGCCGCGCCGACGCCGCCCGGCTCGCGCTGCGGGCCGGCGTCGACGTCGAACTGCCCACCGTCCGCAGCTACGGCGACGCCCTCGCCGCCGCCGTCCTGGACGGCACGGTCCCCGAGGAACTGGTGGACCGGGCGCTGCGCCGGGTCCTGCTCCAGAAGTGCGCACTCGGGCTGCTCGACCCCGACTGGAGCCCGCTGCCGGAGCTCCTGCGGGACACCGACCCGGAGCAGGCCCGCGAGACCATCGACCTGGACCCGCCGCGCAACCGCGCCCTCGCCCGCGAACTCGCCGAACAGGCGGTCGTCCTGCTCGCCAACCCGCACGGCGCCCTGCCCCTCACCGGCACCGGGCGGATCGCGGTCGTCGGGCCGCGCGCCGACGACGCGCTGGCCATGCTCGGCTGCTACTCCTTCCCCAGCCACGTCGGCGTGCTGCACCCCGAGACCGCGATGGGCATCGACATCCCCACCGTGCTCGAAGCGGTGCGCGGGGAGTTCCCGGACGCCGCGGTGACCGGCGCACCCGGCTGCGAGGTGGACGGCGACGACACCTCCGGCTTCGCGGCGGCGGTGGACCTGGCCCGCGACGCGGACGTGTGCGTCGCGGTGCTCGGCGACCGGGCCGGGCTGTTCGGGCGCGGCACCTCGGGCGAGGGCTGCGACGCCGACGACCTGGCGCTGCCCGGTGTGCAGGGCGAACTGCTCGACGCGCTGCTGGACAGCGGCACCCCGGTGGTCCTGGTGCTGGTGACCGGCCGGCCGTACGCGCTCGGCCGCTGGGCGGACCGCGCCGCCGCTGTGGTGCAGGCGTTCTTCCCCGGTGAGGAGGGCGGCCCGGCGCTCGCCGCCGTGCTCTCCGGCCGGGTCGGGCCCTCGGGCCGGCTGCCGGTGTCGGTGCCGCGCCTGCCCGGCGGCCAGCCCTGGACGTATCTGCAGCCGCCGCTCGGGCTCGCCAACGGGGTCAGCAACCTGGACCCGACGCCGCTGTACCCGTTCGGCCACGGGCTGACGTACACCTCCTTCGGCTGGGAGCCCGGCGCCCCGGTGCCGGCGGAGATCCCGACCGACGGGTCCGCCGACATCGAGCTGACCGTCCGCAACACCGGGGGCCGGGCCGGCGCCGAGGTCGTCCAGCTGTACGTGCACGACCCGGTCGCCCAGACGACCCGGCCCGACACCCGGCTCATCGGCTATGCGCGGGTGCCGCTGGAGGCGGGCGGGGCGGCGCGGGTGCGCTTCCGGTTCCACGCCGACCTGGTGTCCTTCACCGGCATCGGCGGCCGGCGGGTCGTGGAGCCGGGCGCGCTGGAACTGCGGCTGGCCACGTCCAGCGGCGCCGCCGACGTCCGGCACACCGTGCACCTGCGGCTCACCGGGCCCGAGCGCACCCTCGACCACCGGCGCCGGCTGGTGTGCGACGCCCTGGTCGAACCCGTGACCGCGGCAGCCCCCGTACAGGGCTGACCGGCCGGGTCTCCCACCCTCCCGTACCACCGGCCCGCCGGTGGTACGGGAGGTTCCACGAAACTTTCGAAGCACCCACACCCGCGTACGCGACCCGGCCCGCCTCCGGGAACCGGGCCGTGCGCCTTCCGGAAGGGTTCATCTGTCATGCGCAAGCCAATCAAGGCCGTTCTCGTCGGCACCGCCGCCGCGGCGCTGCTCGCACCCTGCACCATCAACGCCTTCGCCCACGGCGACCAGGGCCGCGGCCACCAGGACAAGCGGGCCACCACCCTCGGCGCCCTCGGCGAGCGCGCCGGCGTGCGCATCGGCACCGCCGTGGACATGGCGGCCCTGGCGGACGACGCGCCCTACCGCGCCAAGGCCGCGACCGAGTTCGGCTCCGTCACCGCCGAGAACGTCATGAAGTGGGAGGTCGTCGAGCCCAGCCGGGGCCGGTACGACTGGAAGGCCGCCGACGAACTGGTGGACTTCGCCCGCGCCAACGGTCAGCTCGTACGCGGACACACCCTGCTCTGGCACAACCAGCTGCCCGCCTGGCTCACCGGTGGCGACTTCACCCCCGGCGAGCTGCGGGACATCCTCCGCAAGCACATCACCGACGAGGCCCGCCACTTCAAGGGCCGGATCTGGCAGTGGGACGTCGTCAACGAGGCGTTCAACGAGGACGGCACCCTGCGCGACAGCATCTGGCTGCGTGCCCTCGGCCCCGGCTACATCGCCGACGCCTTCCGCTGGGCCCACCAGGCCGACCCCAAGGCGAAGCTGTACATCAACGACTACAACATCGAGGGCGTCAACGCGAAGAGCACCGCCCTCTACAACCTGGTCGCCGAGCTGCGCGAACAGCGCGTGCCGATCGACGGCGTCGGCATCCAGGGCCACCTCTCCGTCCAGTACAACGCCCCGCACGACATCACCGAGAACATGAGGCGGTTCGACGACCTCGGCCTGGAGACCGCGATCACCGAGGCCGACGTCCGCATCCCGATGCCCTCCGACAGCACGAAGCAGGAGGCGCAGGCGGAGGGCTACGACGTCCTGCTGCGCGGCTGCCTGCTCACCCCCAAGTGCACCGACTTCACGGTGTGGGGCTTCACCGACAAGTACTCCTGGGTGCCCGACACCTTCGAGGGCGAGGGCGCGGCCAACATTTTCGACGAGAACTACCGGGCCAAGCCCGCCTACAGCGCCATGCGCGACGACCTCATGCTCGCCGCGGGCGCCAGGGGCCGGCACTGAGCGGTGCGCATGTGCTGAAATTCTGGAGGGTCGACCCCACCGGCCGGACCGAGCCGGGGCCCGGAACGCGGAAGGGTGCGCAGCGATGACGAACGAGCACGAGCGGACCGGAACCCTGGAGGCCGCCCCCGCCGGCGCGGAGGTCGAGATCACCGTCTCCACCCCCTCGGGCACGCTCTCCTTCGTCTGCGCCCCGGCGCGCGCCCGGCAACTGGCGGCCGCGCTCGGCCTCGCGGCGGACGAGGCCGAGCGGAGTCCGGCGGACCCGGTCACCGTCCGGGCGGACGCACTGCGCCGGGGCGACGTGCGGGACGGGGAGCGCGCCATGACGGTGGAGGCCGTCCGCACCGACGGGAACACCACCCACGTCACCTGGTCGTCCGGCTCCGGTCGCGGCTGGAACCAGATGTACGACGCGGACGCCCGCATCACGCTGCGCCGCCGGGGCCGGGCGGCCGGGGCCTGAGCAACCCCCGGCGGCCCGCCCCGGCCCGCCCGCGCGCCCGGAGCGCGGGAGGCGCACCCTGGAGGGAGACCCCTTCCGGAGGTGAAGCGCCATGACCCGGACCGCAGTCGGCTGGCACATCGAGCTGGAATTCGAGGAGGACACCCATCGGACCCGCGCGGCCGCCCTGGTGCGGCTCTCCGACGGACAGGAGGTGCGCGCGCACGGCTATGCCAGCCGCCACCCCTCGGACGCCGAGCAGCCGCGCGTGGGGGAGGAGATCGCCGGAGCCCGCGCGCTCAACGAACTGGCGATGAAGCTGCTGACCAAGGCACACGACGAGATCGACGACGCGGCCGGCCGCAGCTCGTACCCGCTCAAACCGCGCTGAACCCGGCGCACACGGCCGGAGACGCACGGGCACTCACTCATACGAGACTCATCGTAATTTGACGAGCGTCGTACTACGGGATGTATCGTACTAGCGATTCTTCCGTAACCGGCGAAACGGAGTCCGTCGTGAGTGCCCTCTTCGAGCCCCTCACCATCAGGTCGCTTGTCGTGCCCAACAAGGTGTGGATGGCGCCGATGTGCCAGTACAGCGCCGCGCCGGAGGGTCCGGAGGCGGGCGTGCCCAACGACTGGCACTTCACGCACCTGGCGGCCCGCGCCACCGGCGGCACCGGCCTGATCCTCACCGAGGCGACTGCCGTCAGCCCGGAGGGCCGGATCAGCCCGGCCGACCTGGGCATCTGGAACGACACCCAGGTCCGCGCGTTCCGCCGGATCACCGACTTCGTCAAGGCGCAGGGCTCGGTCGTCGGTATCCAACTCGCCCATGCCGGCCGCAAGGCGTCCACCGCGGCGCCCTGGACCGGCGGCGGCCCGGTCGGCCCCGAGGCGCACGGCTGGACCCCGGTCGCCCCCAGCCCGATCCCCTTCGACGACGGCCACCCGGTCCCGCACGAGCTGACCCGCGAGGAGATCGCCGGCGTCGTGGACGACTTCCGCGAGGCCGCCCGCCGCGCGCTCGACGCGGGCTTCCAGGTCGCCGAGGTGCACGGCGCCCACGGCTACCTCATCGGCCAGTTCCTCTCCCCGTACACCAACCGCCGCACCGACGAGTACGGCGGCGGCTTCGACAACCGCGTCCGCCTCGCCCTCCAGATCGTGGACGCGGTGCGCGAGGTGTGGCCCGAGGACCTGCCGGTCTTCTTCCGCGTCTCCGCGACGGACTGGCTCACCGAGAACCCCGAGGACGAGCGCGAGGGCTGGACCGCCGACGAGACCGTACGGCTCGCCGCGCTGCTGCGCGACCACGGAGTCGACCTGCTCGACGTATCCACGGGCGGCAACGCGCCCCGCGCCCGCATCGAGACCGGCCCCGGCTACCAGGTGCCGTTCGCCGAGCGCGTGAAGCGGGAGACCTCGCTGCCGGTGGCGGCGGTCGGCCTCATCACCGACCCGCAGCACGCCGAGAAGATCCTCACCGAGGGCCGCGCCGACGCCGTGCTCCTCGGGCGCGAACTGCTGCGCAGCCCCTCCTGGGCCCGCGACGCGGCCCGCGCCCTCAACGGCACGGTGCACGCCCCCGTCCAGTACGGCTACGCCATCTGACCGGGCGGCTCAGGCGGCCTTGCGGCCCTGCGCCATGGCCGCCACCGCCCGGTCCAGGCGCGCCGCCCTGACCTCCGGCGACGGGGCCGTCATCAGCCGCAGGAGCACCAGATAACGGTCGGACCTGCCGAGCCCCGCGTAGAAGCGGCCCGCCACCTCGTCCGCCGCCAGTGCCTCGGCGAGGTCGGCGGGCACGGTGGCCCGGCTCTGCGAGGGATACGCGGCCTCCCACCGCCCGTCCGCACGGGCCGCCTCGATCTCGGCGAGGCCGGGGGCACGCATCCGGCCGTCCTCGATGAGCGCCTCGGCCTTCTCCACATTGACCAGCGACCAGACGCTGCGCGGCCGGCGGGGCGTGATCCGCTGGAGGTAGTACACCTCGTCGCAGGACTTGCGCTGCCCGGTGATCCAGCCGTAGCAGAGCAGCGCGTCGGTGTACTCGTCGACGGTCACCGACGCCACGCCCGAGTTCCGCTTGGCGATCCGCATCCAGACCCCCGCGCTGTCGGCGTGGTGCTCCGCCAGCCAGTTCTCCAGGTGTGCGGCGCTCGTGAAGGTCTCGGCGTTCTCCCGGATACCGGCCGTGCTCGTCATGGCTGCGCCTCCCGCTGGGGCCGGTTCCCGTCGTCCGGCCACAGTCCTACGCTAGACATTCATCAGGACAGTTCCTGACCTATATGCCTCCGGTCCTTCGCGTCGTCGAACTACGACGAGTCTCGTAGTATGGGGGTTCCGGACGGAGCGACGATGCGGAGAGCGACCGTGACCCCTGCCAGCACCACCGAACCGGCAGCGGGCGCGCGCACCCTGCCCCACCCGGCCCGCGACGACATCAGGATCGAAACCGTCCTGCACGCTCTCTCGGACCCGGTCCGGCTGAGCGTCGTGCGCGAACTGGCCGCCGCCGAGGACGAGCTGACCTGTTCCTGTTTCGACCTTCCGGTCACCAAGTCCACCACCACGCACCACTTCCGGGTGCTGCGCGAGAGCGGCATCGTCCGGCAGACCTACCGGGGCACCGCCAAGATGAACGGGCTGCGCCGGGACGACCTCGACGCGCTCTTCCCCGGACTGCTCGACCGCGTCCTGGAAGCGGCGGCCCGCCAGGCCGCCCGCCTCGGCGAACGCTGACCCGCCGGGCTCCTGCCGGCCCCTGTGCTTCCCCCGGTCCTTGATTGACCGATCAGCCGGGACGGGACATGCTGTACCCCCACCCGAACCGGTTCCGGCGACGCAGGGGATCGCCGGAGCCGGGACGCGCCCCGTTCAGGCGGCCGGCCTGTCGCTGCCCCCGGTCGCGGCGGCCCACTCGACGAGCAGCCGCTGATACTGCTCCTCGTCCTCCGGGGACAGGTGACCGCCCGAACGCCGCCACAGGTCGCGAATGTCTTCATTCACCACGGCTGCGGGGCGTACGGAATCGGACGGGCAGGGAGTCGGGGACATGCCTACAGGCTAAGGCCACGATGTGACAATCCGACCCATTGCACGTCAGGGACATCTCTCACATGTGTCTCAAGCAACCTTCTCGGCAAGTCCGAGCTCCCGCAGTCCGTGGGGCCGTTCCGCCACGGGCAGATGGCGTACGAAACGCACCTCGCAGCCCAGCGCGGCAGCCCCGCCGTCCGCATCCCGGTTGTCGCCCACCATCACCACGTCCGCCGGTTCCTGCCCCAGCAGCGCGCACGCCGTACGGAAGAGGCGGACGTCCGGCTTCTGCACACCGTGCTCGAAGGACAGCACATACGCGTCCACGTACCGGTCCAGCCCGTGCGCCCGGAAGACGGGCCGCAGGTCCCAGCCGATGTTGCTGACGATCCCGATCCGCGCCCCGGCCCCGCGCAGCCCCGCGAGCACCTCCGCGGCGTCCGGGTAGGGGCGCCAGGCGTCCGGGGTCAGATGGCGGTCGTACAGCGCGTCGTACAGACCCGGGTCGGGCAGCGCGACCTGGCGGGCCAGACCCGTGTACACCGCGCGGTGCAGCTCCGCGCTCTCGTCGCGGTGCTCCCAGCCCTCCGCCAGGTCACCGGGCATCCGCTGCGGATTGGCCCCGCCCGGCAGCGCGCCGTAGGCCTCCAGCTCCGCCGCGTACCGCTTGAACGCGGCCTCGTCCACGGTCACCCCCCGCTCGGCGAGCGTCGCGGCGAGCCAGGAACGGACGGATTCGATCCGGAACAGCGTCCCGGAGAAGTCGAAGAGGACACCCTTGATCGGCATGGCACCGATCCTTGCCGACGGACACACGCCGGGCAAGGGTGCCCTGCCCCGGCCACGACCGCCCCCGGCCCCGCTCGCTCAGGCTCTCCGGAACGCCCCCGCTCGCTCAGGCCCCGGTACGCCCCGGCCGCGCGGCACGGTCGCCGCGTCCGGGAGCGGCGGCCTCCCACCGCTCGTATCCGTACACCGCGAAGGCGGCCAGCGCGGCCCCGAGCAGCCACCCGCCCAGCACGTCGGACGGCCAGTGCACGCCCAGATACACCCGGGTGAGCCCCACCCCGAGCACCGAGACGGCCGCCGCCACCCCGGCGGCCCGCCGCGCTCCGGGCGCGGCCCCGGACCGGCGCAGCAGCCACAGCAGCAGCCCGCAGCTCACCGTCGCCGTCATCGCGTGCCCGGACGGGTAGGCCGCGTACGAGGCGGTGTCCACCGGGTCCGGCCAGTGCGGCCGCTCCCGGCCCACGGCGGCCTTGACGCCCTGCTGGACCAGCGCCGAGAGCAGGGTGGTCGCCGCGACCCAGACCGCGAGCGACCGGGCGCCGCGCCACCACAGGCCCACCACCACGACGGCGATCAGCGCGCGGAAGGCCCACGGGTCCCACAGCCAGTCCGTCAGCAGCCGGTTCGCGTGGACGAGGCCCGGCTCGGTCACCGCCCGCCGGTGCAGCGCCTCCGCGATCTCGTGGTCCCGTTCCGTCAGCGGCCGCCACCGGGCGACGACCAGCGCCGTCACCGCCCCGCCGAGCACCGCGCACACGGCCCCGGTCCGGGCGAGGGACGAGGCGGCACGGACGGGGGCGACGGGGGAGAGCAGCGGAATGTGCATGGCACGATCCTCGCCGAAGGGCACCCCGTACGGCCATCGCAGCACGCCGGGGAGCCGGAAGCGGCCGGAGCGGGTCATGCCGGCAGCGGGTGGCGCCGGGCTACTTGAGCGCGCTGAGCCCCGGAACGAACGCCACCAGGAGCGGGACGACCGGGACCAGGGCCGCCGCCGCGGTCAGCCGCAGCCGCCGCGCGGCCGGGAGCCGGCCCGCCGGGGCCAGCAGCCGGTTCACCCGCTGAGGCAGCTCCGCGTCGGCGGTGGGGCAGGGCCCGAACACGCCCCGGTCCTCGTTGAGTTCGACCAGGGCCAGCGCGATCGTCAGCCGGCCGAAGCGCCGCGAGGCCACGTCGTCGGCCGCCAGCTCCACCAGCCGGTGCATCTCGTTGCGGAACGCCGCGAACACCGGCACCTGCGGGAAGCCGGAGGCCAGCGCCTCCGAGCAGTTGAGCAGCCAGTCGTGCCTGGCCTGCGCGTGGCCCTGCTCATGGGCCAGCACGGCGTCGAGTTGGCGGCCCTTCAACCGGCCCAGCGCCGCCGTGGTGATGACGAGCTGGGGCGCCGCCCCCGGCAGCCACCAGGCGTCCGGCCGGTTGCCCTCCAGCACCACCAGCCGGCCGCTGCCGGGCTCCTCGCCGGGCATCAGCGGGGCGCGCACCAGGAGTTCGGCCCGCCGCTTCGCGCGCCGCAGATGCGCGCGGCGGATCTCGCGGGCCAGCATGGCGGCCGTCCACACCCCGCCGAGGGCGAGCAGTACCGCCATCACCGCCGACCACGGCCCGTACGCCGCGAGCGCGTACGCCTCGACGACGGCGTGCGGCGCGGGCGCGAAGACATGGCCGCGCACGGCCTGCCACGCGGCGGCGGCGCTGAACGTCATGGAGAGCCCGAAGGAGAGCAGCACGGCGGCCACCACGCACTGCCACACCCACAGCGCCACCACGGGTTCGCGCTCGGGCCAGGCGGCCCGCGCCATCAGGCGCGGGGTCACGACGGCGGCCAGTGCACCGAGCAGCAGCAGCGCTAGGGAGACCCACATGGCGTCAGCCTATGAGCCCGTGCCACGCACGGGTACACGTCCGCCCGTCAAGTGACGTACACCACGACGGGCGGCCCGCCGCATCTCACAGAGTGAGCAGCATCGCGAACATGGCTATGCCCATCGTCAGCCGGCAGGCCAGCGCCAGTTCGGGCCGCGCGCCCCAGGCCGGCGGCGGGCCGCCGCCCGCGGCCGCCGCGGCCACCGGCACCAGCCGGGCGCCCGAGCGCAGCACGTACACCGCGTAGTGGACGAGGAGGAGCCCCGTCAGCAGGGGCAGGCCGCCCGCCGCCCCGGCGGACCCCGCCGCATGCCCCGCGTGCCCCCCGTGGCCGCCGCCCCCGGCACCGGCCATCACCACCGCCATGTAGACCATCGCCACCGAGTCGACCAGGTGGTGCAGATGGTGGCCGCCGCGCCGGGCGAACCACAGGGCCCGCAGCGCCGCGACCCCGAACAGCGCCGCGTACACCACCCAGCCCCAGGCCGGCGGGGCGACGGCGGCGGCCGGCAGGGCCATCGCGGCCATGCCGAACCCCATCAGCGCCTCCGCCCGTGCCGTCCTGCGCTCCTCCTCGCTCCCCGTACGGGTGCGCAGCAGGCAGTACGAGCCCGTCACCGCGCACAACGTCATCAGCAGCCATCCGGACGTCGCCGGTCCGTGCACAGCGGGCCCTCCCCCCTGGGCGAACGACATCGCGTCGACTAGTCGATGCCCGGCGCCGGAGACCCGTACGCGGCGCACAGAGGTACGGGGGAGCGCGCGGCGGAGGTGCCCTTGCCGCGTGCCCGGCGCGTACGCCCGCGCACGCGCCGGGCGGCGTCCGCGCGGAACCGACCCCCGGCTGCGGAGTTACGCTGCTGCGGCAGCGCCCGCGCACAGATTCGGAGAAGCCCCGCCATGGACACCGCCCCGCCCCGCGACACCGGAGAACTGACCTTCCGCGACGCCACCGAGGCGGACATACCCGCGCTGGTGGAGCTGATCGAGTCGGCGTACCGGGGCGACAGCAGCCGCGCCGGATGGACGACCGAGGCCGATCTGCTCCAGGGGCAGCGCACCGACCCGCAGGGGGTGCGCGAAGTGGTGGAGAGCCCGGTGAGCAGGCTGCTCGTGGTGGAGCGGGGCGGCGCCCCCGTCGCCTGCTGCCAGCTGGAGCACCGGGGCGAGGCCGCCTACTTCGGCATGTTCGCGGTCAGGCCCGCGCTCCAGGGCGCGGGCCTGGGCAAGCTGGTCATCGCCGAGGCCGAGCGCACCGTCCGGGAGAGCTGGGGCGTGCGCGAGATGCACATGACCGTGATCTCCCTCCGCGAGGAACTGGTCGCCTGGTACGAGCGCCGGGGCTACCGCCGTACCGGCCGGATGTCCCCGTTCCCGTACGGCAACGAGCGCTTCGGCATCCCGCAGCGCGACGACCTCGCCTTCGAGCTGCTGATCAAACCGCTCGACCACTGACCGCCCGGCACTCCTAGGCGGCGCCGCCCCCGCGGCGGATGTCCGGATGGTCGGTGGTCACGCCGTCGAGCCCGAGGCCCTCGGCCAGCCGCAGCTGCCGCTGCGTGTTGACCGTCCAGCCGAACACCGTCAGCCCCTCGGCGTGGGCCTTCTCGACCAGCTCCAGCGTGATCCGCCGGATGTTCAGCACCAGCCGGGTGGCGCCGGCGGCCGCGGCGCGGTCCAGCAGGTCGCCGCCCCACCGGCTGGCCACGAGCGCCGTCCGCACGCCGGGGACCAGCTGCGCGATCTCGGCGATCGCCTCGTCGTGGAACGAGATCACCTCGACGCGCTCGACGAGCCCGCGCCCGGTCATCACCTTCGCCAGGGTGCGCGCGGCCGCCACGTCCTTGATCTCCGCCTGGAGCGGCGCCCGCACCGCGTCCAGGACCTCCTCGAAGACGGGCACCCGCTCACCGAGCCCCGCGTCCAGCGCGCGCAGCTCGGCGAGCGTCTTCTCCGCGATCGGGCCCTCGCCGTCGGTCGTGCGGTCCACGTCCGCGTCGTGCATGACGGCCAGCGCGCCGTCCTTGCTCAGATGCAGGTCCAGCTCGATGAGGTCGACGCCCTCCCGCTCGGCCCGGACGAACGAGCGCAGGGTGTTCTCCGGCTCGATCCCGGCCGCCCCGCGATGACCGATCGTGAGAAGAGACAAGGCACGCTCGCTTCCGTCGACGCTCTGTTCCCGCACGCTGCTCCTGCCCGCACCGCACGCCGGTATGACCGTGGCGGCAGCCTAATGCGCCGCGCGCACCGGACGGGGAAGGGACGGGGGCCGCCCCCGGAGCGCGCCGCGCCCCCGGCGAAGGAGCCGCCGAAGGCGCGTACGACAGGAAAAACCACGGTGACCATGGGGGGTCGGCAGGATAATTTCCAGGGGTCCACTTGTCCTGCGGAGCCGCACGTGGATACGGTGGTGAGACGCGAGGTTCTCCCGTGGAGGAAGTGTGATGACGGAAATTCTTGTGCAGGACGCCACATCCGGCGGTATAGCTGCCGCCGCGCCGGTGATCGAGCACCCGGCGTGGCCCGCGCTCAAGAATGCCGTCGAGGAGATCCGCCCCTGGCAGTCGAAGGACGGCTCCATCGACTTCGACGCCGAGGGCGCGCCCACCCCGGCGCTCGCCGAGGCCGCCGTGGAACGCGTGATCGCCGCCGTCGACGAGCTGTCCCCGCTCCTGCCGCACGACGCCGCCTACCACCGCGCCCTCGTCCAGGACCTGCGCCGCTGGGTCGCCGGAGGCTTCGCCGTCCCCGACTTCCTGGACTCCCTGCTGGCCTTCCAGCCGGCCGCGGACCGGACGGACGGGCTCCAGCACCTGGTCGTCTTCGCCATGTACACCCAGAACGGCAACCCCGACCGCAACCTCGAAGCGGTCGTGCTGCGCATGGTCTGGCCGGACTGGCTCGCCGAACTGGAGGCCACCCGCTACGACAACCCGCTGTTCTGCGGGATCACCTTCGAGGACTTCACCTCCGGCTACGACACCAACTCCGCGGTGCTCTTCCCGGAGACCATCGCCGTTCGCGAGGCGCCCGAGCGCTTCAGCTGGGGCGGCATCTTCTGCGACCGCGAGGCCGCCCGCTTCCGCCGCGTCACCGAGGCGTCCGTCGAACTCCTCGGCGTCGACCTGCCCGACGACATCCGCGCGATGATCGGCGACCAGCGGCGCTGCGAGCAGGCGTTCGTGCTCTGGGACATGGTCCACGACCGCACCCACAGCCACGGCGACCTGCCGTTCGACCCCTTCATGATCAAGCAGCGCCAGCCGTTCTGGATGTACGGCCTGGAGGAGCTGCGCTGCGACCTCACCGCCTTCAAGGAGGCCGTGAAGCTGGAGGCCGAGGGCAACCCGCACGGCCGCGACGTGCAGTACGCCGTCCTCTTCGACCGGATGTTCCGCTTCCCGGTCACCGGCGAGCGCGTCCGCAACTACGACGGACTCGGCGGCCAGCTCCTCTTCGCCTACCTCCACAAGCACGACGTGGTCCGCTGGACCGACAACAAGCTGCGGATCGACTGGGAGCGGGCCCCGCAGGTCACCAACCAGCTCTGCGCCGAGATCGAGAAGCTCTACCGCGACGGCATCGACCGCCCCAAGCTCGTCCACTGGTTCGCGGCCTACGACCTCGTCTCCCGCTACCTCGCCCCGCACCCCGGCTCCCGCTGGGCCAAGGGACCGGACGCCCTGGACCTCTCCCAGCCGCCGCGGAAACTCGTGGACGATGTGCTTCCGGACGAGTTTCCCCTGAGCATGTTCTATGAGGCCCTCTCCAAGAAGCTGAAGAGCGTGATCGCCTCGGCCAAGGGCATCACCGGCTCCGATGCGGGGAAGGCTGCCGCGTGAGCACAGGTCCCAAGGAGGCGGAGGCCATGAACGCAACAAACACGGGCGACACGGGGGGCACCCTCGAAGGCGCCGTCGTCGCCGTCGCCGGAGCCGCCGGCCCGGCCGGCCGGGCCACCCTGCTCCGGCTCGCCGAGGCGGGCGCCGTCGTCGTCGCCTCCGACTCCCACCCCACCCGCCTCGCCGAAGCCGTGGACGCGGCCCGCTACGCCCACGGCGGCGCCACCGTCACCGGCGACACCGTGGACCTCCTCGACCTCGGCGCCACCCGCGAGTGGGCGGCCAAGACGGAGAAGGAGTTCGGCCGCGTCGACGGCGTCGTCCACCTCGTCGGCGGCTGGCGCGGCAGCGCGACCTTCACCGAGACCGACCCGGCGGACTGGACGCTGCTGGAGAAGCTCCTCATCCGCACGGTGCAGAACACCTCGCTCGCCTTCCACGACTGCCTGCTGCGCAGCGACCGCGGGCGCTTCCTGCTGACCAGCGCCGCCGGCGCGTCCCGGCCCACCGCCGGAAACGCCGCCTACGCCGCCGCCAAGGCGGCCGCCGAGGCGTGGACCCTCGCGCTCGCCGACTCCTTCCGCAAGGCGGGGGGCGAGGACGGCCCCCGCAGCGCGGCTGCCATCCTGGTCGTGAAGGCACTGGTGCACGACGCGATGCGCGCCGAGCGCCCGAATGCGAAGTTCGCGGGCTTCACCGACGTCAAGGAACTGGCCGATGCCATCGCCGGCGTCTGGGAGCGGCCCGCCCCCGAAGTGAACGGAAAGCGCCTGTGGCTGACCCCGCAACCGTAAGGACCGACGCGCGTCGCCATCACGACCCGCGGGTACGCGGATTCGCCAGTGACAACTACGCGGGGACCCACCCGGAGATCCTCGCCGCCCTCGCCCTCGCCAACGGCGGCCATCAGGTCTCCTACGGCGAGGACGACTACACCGGCCACCTCCAGCGGGTGATGCACAGTCACTTCGGGCCGACCGCCGACACGTTCCCCGTCTTCAACGGCACCGGCGCCAACGTGGTCGCGCTCCAGGCCATGACCGACCGCTGGGGCGCGGTCATCTGCGCCGAGTCCGCCCACATCAACGTGGACGAGTGCGGCGCGCCCGAACGCGTCGGCGGACTCAAGCTGCTCACCGTCCCCACCGAGGACGGCAAGCTCACCCCGGAGCTGATCGACCGGCAGGCGTACGGCTGGGACGACGAGCACCGCGCCATGCCCCAGGTCGTCTCGATCACCCAGAACACCGAGCTGGGCACCGTCTACACGCCCGACGAGATCCGCGCCATCTGCGAGCACGCGCACGGCCACGGCATGACCGTCCACCTCGACGGGGCCCGCATAGCCAACGCCGCGGCCTCCCTGGACGTGCCCATGCGCACGTTCACCAACACCGTCGGCGTCGACGTGCTCTCCTTCGGCGGCACGAAGAACGGGGCCATCTTCGGCGAGGCCGTCGTCGTCCTGAACCCCGACGCCGTCCGGGCCATGAAGCACCTGCGCAAGCTGTCCATGCAGCTCGCCTCCAAGATGCGCTTCGTCTCCGTACAACTGGAGGCACTGCTCGCCGGCGACCTGTGGCTGCGCAACGCCCGGCACGCCAACACCATGGCCCGGCGGCTCGCCGACGGCGTGCGCGCGATCGACGGCGTGGAGATCCTCCACCCCGTCCAGGCCAACGCCGTCTTCGCACGGCTGCCGCACGCGGTCACCGAACGCCTCCAGAAGCGGTTCCGGTTCTACTTCTGGGACGAGCGGGCCGGAGACGTCCGCTGGATGTGCGCGTTCGACACCACCGAGGAGGACGTCGACGCGTTCCTCCTCGCGATCGAGGAGGAGATGGCGGCCGGCTGACCGCCCCCTCGAACTTTCTCCGGGGTGCGGACCCGTCCGTACCCCGGAGAGACATTGCCCCGGAGAGACGTTTCAGCCCCGCTCGCGGACCTCGGCCGGCGTCGGAGCCGTACCGCCCAGGTGCGCGGGCACCCACCAGGTGTCGGCGGCGTCCTTCGGCCGGACCGGATACGCCCGCTGCGCCGCCTCCAGCAGCTCCTGCACCCGCTCGCGCAGCCGCCGCGTGATCGCGCCCGCGTACTGGTCGGTGGGAGCCTCCACCGGCTCGCCGACGCGAATGGTCACCGGGATGTGGTTGCGCTTGAAGTTACGGGGCCGGCCCTTGGTCCACAGCCGCTGCGTGCCCCACAGCGCCATCGGGATCAGCGGAACGCCCGCCTCCTGCGCCAGGCGCGCCGCGCCCGACTTGAAGCTCTTGAGCGTGAAGGACTCCGAGATCGTCGCCTCGGGGAACACCCCGACGATCTCCCCGGAGCGCAGCGAGGCCAGCGCGTGCGCGTAGGCCTCCTCGCCCTGCTTGCGGTCGACGGGAATGTGCTTCATGCCACGCATCAGCGGACCGGAGACCTTGTGCCGGAAAACGGATTCCTTGGCCATGAAACGAACCAGGCGCTTCTGCGGGAGCGCCGCGAGGCCATTGAAGATGAAGTCCAGATAACTGATGTGGTTGCTGACCAGAACAGCGCCACCGGTCTTCGGGATGTGCTCCGAACCCTGACTGTCGATCTTCAGGTCCAGCGCCTTGAAAAACGTGCGAGCGGCGCCGATGACCGGCCGATAGACGAGTTCTGCCATCTGGGGAAGACCCTTTCTTCAGCGCCCGCGGAGGGTTCTCCCGGCGGAAGTTACGCAGCCGTAGGTTTTCGGCATTGGGGCGATCGTGCACCATACGGTCACGCGGTGGCCAGTCCCGGCGGCCCCGTGCGGCGAGATTCTCGTCACGTACGACGGCCGGGAATGCCCGCGCCGCCATCGGTGCTGACCTTCTGCGGAGAACTCTGACAGGAGGTCGGGCCGTGGACGGGCAGGCGCGTACGGAGAGGCTGGACGCGGCGCGCCTCGGCGCGGAGCTGGGGGCGCGGGCCACGCTCGTCCAGTTCTCCACCGCCTTCTGCCAGCCTTGCCGGGCCACGCGCCGCATCCTCGCGGAGGTGGCCGGGATGGTCGAGGGGGTCGCGCATGTGGAGATCGACGCGGAAGCCCGTCTCGGGCTCGTACGGGACCTGGGGATCGACCGGACCCCGACCGTTCTGGTCCTCGACGCCGGGGGCCGGATCGTGCGCCGGGGCGTCGGGCAGCCCCGCACCGTCGATGTCGTCGCCGCCCTCGGGCAGGCGATGTGACGGACCGTGATGCTTCTCCCACTTGCCGGGACGCCCTTGACTGCGCGCACCGTGAATCGTCACTCTGACACTTATGCCGTCAGATCCCCTGCTCCATGGCCGGGCGTACATCGATCTCGCCCGTACCGCCGGCGCGTGCTGTCCGGATGCCTGAGCATCCACGACCCCGCAGCACCCCCGACGCGCAGAAGGATCTTTCCATGACGGCATCACCCGGACTCGACGCGCCGCGAACCGCCTCCCCGGACCTGCTCCGCTCGGTGTTCCGGCAGCACGCCGCCGGAGTCGCCGTGATCACCGCCGCCGACGGCGAACGGCCCGTCGGCTTCACCGCCACCTCGCTCAACTCCGTGGCCGCCGACCCGCCCCTGATCTCGTTCGGCGTGGGCACCGCGTCCTCCAGCTGGCCGGTCATCGCCGCGGCCGAGTACGTCGGCGTCCACATCCTCGCCGAGCACCAGCGGGAACTGGCCGCCACCTTCGCCCGCAGCGGCGCAGACCGGTTCGGCCCGTCCACCTTTTGGCGCAGCGGGCCGGAAGGCGTTCCGCTGCTCGACGACGTGCTGGCGTGGCTGGTCTGCCGGGTCGTGGCGCGTGTTCCGGCCGGGGACCACCGCATCGTGATCGCCGAGGTGGCCGCGGGCGACCCGGTGGGCGGTGGCCGCCCCCTCCTTTATCACCAGGGCCGATTCACGGCGCTGCGCGACTGAATCCGCCGCCGGTGGTTCCGGAGCGGCGCGCGTTGGGCAGATCACAGTGCCAAGCGCTTGCTCATGGAGCACCCAATCGATGTACTGACGAGTAATATGACGGTCGGAGCGTCGGTCGCCCCGACCGGAAAACGCCCCATCAGGCGCCTATGCTGCGTGCAACAAGGCAGCCCGGAAATGACGATGCAGTAGGAGAGCCGGCGTGAGCTTGAGGATCGTTGTCTGTGTGAAGTACGTGCCCGACGCGACCGGTGACCGGCATTTCGCCGATGACCTGACGTTGGACCGTGAGGACGTGGACGGTCTGCTGTCGGAGCTGGACGAGTACGCGGTCGAGCAGGCGTTGCAGATCGCGGAGGCGGCCGATGACGCGGAGGTCACCGTGTTGACGGTGGGTCCGGAGGATGCGCGGGACGCGTTGCGCAAGGCGTTGTCGATGGGTGCGGACAAGGCGGTTCACGTCGAGGACGACGATCTGCACGGGACGGATGCGCTGGGGACGTCGCTGGTGCTGGCGAGGGCGCTGGAGGAGACCGGGTACGACCTGGTGGTCTCGGGGATGGCGTCGACGGACGGGTCGATGGGTGTGGTTCCGGCGCTGCTGGCGGAGCGGCTGGGTGTGCCGCAGGTGACGCTGCTGTCGCAGGTGTCGGTGGCCGATGGTGTGGTGCGGGGTCGCCGGGACGGGGACAGTGCGTCGGAGGAGCTGGAGGCGTCGCTGCCGGCGGTGGTGTCGGTGACCGACCAGTCCGGTGAGGCGCGTTATCCGTCGTTCAAGGGGATCATGGCGGCGAAGAAGAAGCCGGTGACGTCCCTGGACCTGGACGACCTGGGCATCGACGCCGAGCAGGTGGGTCTGGCGGGTGCCTGGACCGCGGTCGACTCCGCGACGGAGCGTCCGGCCCGCACCGCGGGCACGATCGTGAAGGACGAGGGCGAGGGCGGCAAGCGGCTGGCCGAGTTCCTGGCCGGTCAGAAGTTCATCTGAGCCCCGGCACCCCCTCTCATCACCCCCGCCTACTTCGCACACGCAGGAGATTGAAGTCCCATGGCTGAAGTTCTCGTCTATGTCGACCACGTGGACGGCGCCGTCCGCAAGCCCACCCTGGAGCTGCTGACGCTCGCCCGCCGTATCGGCGAGCCCGTCGCCGTCGCCCTGGGCAACGGTGCCGCGGACACCGCGGGCGTGCTCGCCGAGCACGGCGCGGTCAAGGTGCTGACGGCCGACGCCTCCGAGTTCGCCGAGTACCTCGTCGTACCGAAGGTGGACGCCCTCCAGGCCGCCTTCGACGCCGTGTCCCCGGCCGCCGTGCTGCTGTCCTCCTCCGCGGAGGCCAAGGAGATCGCGGCCCGCCTCGCGGTCCGCATCGGCTCCGGCATCATCACCGACGCCGTCGACCTGGAGGCCGGCGACCAGGGCCCGGTCGCCACGCAGTCCGCGTTCGCCGCCTCGTACACGACCAAGTCCCGTGTTTCCAAGGGTGTTCCGGTCATCACGGTCAAGCCGAACTCCGCCCCGGTCGAGCCGGCCGCGGCCGCCGGCGCCGTCGAGACCCTCGCGGTCACCTTCTCGGCGCAGGCCACCGGCACGAAGGTGCTCTCGCGTACGCCGCGTGAGTCGACGGGCCGTCCGGAGCTGACGGAGGCCGCGATCGTGGTCTCCGGTGGCCGTGGGGTGAACGGTGCGGAGAACTTCGCGGTGATCGAGGCGCTGGCGGACTCGCTGGGTGCCGCGGTGGGCGCGTCGCGGGCGGCGGTGGACGCGGGCTGGTACCCGCACACCAACCAGGTCGGCCAGACCGGCAAGTCGGTCTCCCCGCAGCTGTACATCGCGTCGGGCATCTCCGGTGCGATCCAGCACCGGGCGGGGATGCAGACCTCGAAGACGATCGTCGCGGTCAACAAGGACCCCGAGGCCCCGATCTTCGACCTCGTCGACTACGGCGTCGTCGGCGACCTCTTCGACGTCGTGCCCCAGCTCACCGAGGAGATCAACACCCGCAAGGGCTGATCGCCGCCGAGCGCGTACGAGCAAACGGCCGCAGGGCCGCACGGTGAACGCACCGTGCGGCCCCGCGGCCGTTCCGGTCACCGTTGACGCCGATGCGACAGCCCTATAGCTTCACTATGCGGATTGTTGATTCCGGGGAGCGGAAACTTTCGAAGTGGAGGGTGCGGACGATGGGTCAGCAGGAGATGGTGGCGACGAGCCTCGCCGGAGCGGTCAGCGACGGGATCAGCGCCTCCCTCGCGGCGGTGGACGCCGAACTCGCCCGCCGCTACCCGGGCGACCCCGGCACCCGCCAGCCCGTGCACACCGTCTACGTACCCGGCGACGCCTTCACGGCCGGCACCCTGCGCGCCTGGGGCGACCAGGCGCTGAAGGCGCTCGACGAGCACGCCCCCGACGCGGCCGCCCTCGCCGCCGTCCTCGGCATCCCGGACGAGCTGGCCGGGCCCGTCCACGACCGGGTGCGTGCCAAGCTGGAGCGCGAACCCGTCGAGGATCTGCGGATCGACTTCGAGGACGGCTACGGGCCCCGCTCCGACGCCGAGGAGGACGAGACGGCGGCCCGTGCGGCCCGGCTCGTCTCGGAGGCGTACGCCGGAGGCACCGCGGCGCCCTACATGGGCATCCGGATGAAGTGCATGGAGGCGGCCGTACGCGACCGGGGCATCCGCACCACCGACATCTTCCTCACCGGTCTGATGCGGGCCGGCGGGCTGCCCGAAGGGCTCGTCCTCACCCTGCCCAAGGTGACCTACCCCGAACAGGTCACCGCCTTCGTCCACCTCCTCGAAGCCTTCGAGCAGGCGCACGGGCTGCCGGCCGGGCGCCTCGGCTTCGAGATCCAGATCGAGACCAGCCAGTCCATCCTCGCCGCCGACGGCACCGCCGCCGTGGCCCGCATGATCGACGCGGCACGGGGCCGCGCCACCGGGCTGCACTACGGCACGTTCGACTACAGCGCCTGCGTCGGCGTCAGCGCCGCGTACCAGGCGAGCGACCATCCGGCCGCCGACCACGCCAAGGCCGTGATGCAGGTGGCCGCCGCCGGCACCGGCGTACGCGTCTCGGACGGCTCCACCAATGTGCTCCCCGTGGGCTCCGCGGAGCGGGTCCACGAGGCGTGGCGGCTGCACTACGGCCTCACCCGGCGCGCCCTGGCCCGCGCCTACTACCAGGGCTGGGACATGCACCCGGCCCATCTGCCGACCCGGTACGCGGCCGTCTACACGTTCTACCGCGAGGGCCTGGAGCAGGCCGCGTCCCGGCTCGCCGCGTACGCCGCCAAGGCGGGCGGCGACGTCATGGACGAACCGGCCACCGCCAAGGCGCTCAGCGGCTATCTGCTCCGGGGCATCGACTGCGGCGCGCTGGACACCGACGAGGTGACCGGGCTGACCGGGCTGAGCCGCGCGGACCTCGACGCCTTCGCCTCCCCGCGGCGCGGCACCCTGACCGTGACGGCCCCGTAACGGCCGCTCCGCCCCCTATGGGGCCGGGGGGAGTTCGCCCGAGCCGCGCGCGATCAGCCGCGTCGGCAGCTCCACCCGCGCCGGGCTGTGGTCGGCCCCGTCCAGCCGGCGGAAGAGGTGCTCGGCGGCGGTGCGGCCCACCGCCGCCGCGTCCTGGGAGATGACGGTGATGCCGAGCAGATCCGCCAGCTCGATGTCGTCGAAGCCCACCAGGGCGACAGGCCGCTCCCGGCCCGCCAGGACCCGCACCACCGTCACCGTCACCCGGTTGTTGCCGGAGAAGAGCGCCGTCACGGGCTCCGGCCCCGAGAGCATCGCCTCGGCGGCGGCGCGGACCCGGTCCGGGTCCGTGGACCCGAGCGATACCCAGGAGTCCGCCACGGCTATCCCGGCCCCGGCCATCGCCGCGTGGTAGCCGCGCAGCCGCTCGGTCGCGGTGTGGATGCGCGGCTGGTCGCCGATGAAGCCGATCCGGCGGTGGCCGTGCGCGATCAGATGGGCGACACCCTCGCGGGCCCCGCCGAAGCTGTCCGACAGGACCATGTCCGCCTCGATCCGCCCCGCCGGACGGTCCACGAAGACGGTCGCCACCCCGGCCTTGATCTCCGGCTCCAGATAGCGGTGGTCGTCGGCGGCCGGGATCACGATCAGCCCGTCCACCCGGCGGGCGCACAGCGCGAGCACCAGCTCCTGCTCGCGCTCCGGGTCCTCGGCGCTGGAACCATTGATGAGCAGTGCCCCGTGCGCACGGGCCACCTCCTCCACCGCCCGGCTCAGCGGCCCGTAGAACGGGTCCGCGAGGTCCTCCAGGACCAGGCCGATGGAAGCGGTCCTGCCCTTGCGCAGCACGCGCGCGCTGTCGTTGCGGCGGAAGCCCAGGGCCTCGATGGCCTCCTGCACCCGGCGCTCGGTGTCCGGGGTGACCCCGGGCTCGCTGTTGACCACCCGGGACACCGTCTTCAAGCCCACCCCGGCCCGCGCGGCCACATCCTTCATGGTCGGCCGGTTGCCGTAGCGGTGCTCGGAATGACGGGCGGTCTCGGCCACGATGCGCTGTCCTGTCGTCGGTGCGGGCAGTCCGGCGGGTCGCGACGGCTGCCGCGGGGGCTTCCGGAGAGTTTGGGCACGAGCATAGGCCCTGGACAACGTTGTCAAGGGAATGGAGACTGGGCAAACTGTTCACCTGAGCCGCACATTCCGTCCACACCACCGGAGCCGCACCGATGCAAACCCATCTCGTCGCCGCACTGGACATCGGGGGCACCAAGATCGCCGGCGCTCTGGTGGACCGGGACGGCGCGCTGGTCGCCCGCGCGCGGCGCCCCACGCCCGCGCGGGAGAGCGGTGAGCGGGTCATGGAGGCGGTGGAGGGCGTCCTGGCCGAGCTGGCCGCGTCGCCGCGCTGGGGCGAGGCGACGGCCGTCGGGGTCGGCAGCGCGGGCCCGGTGGACGCCGCCGGGGGCACGGTCAGCCCGGTCAACGTGCCCGGCTGGCGCGGCTTCCCGCTGGTGCGGCGGGTCGCCGCGGCCACCGGCGGTCTGCCGGTCACCCTGGTCGGCGACGGTGTCGCGGTCACCGCCGCGGAGCACTGGCTCGGTGCGGCGCGCGGCCACGACAACGCGCTGTGCATGGTCGTCTCGACCGGCGTCGGCGGCGGGCTCGTCCTCGGCGGCGCCCTGCATCCGGGCCCCAGCGGAAACGCCGGCCACATCGGTCACATCAGTGTGGACCTCGACGGCGACGCCTGCCCGTGCGGGTCGCGCGGCTGCGTCGAGCGCATCGCCAGCGGCCCCAACATCGCGCGCCGCGCGCTGGAGCGCGGCTGGCGGCCCGGCCCGGACGGGGACGCGAGCGCGTTGGGCGTGGCCGCGGCGGCACGGGCCGGCGATCCGGTCGCCGCGGCCTCCTTCGAACGCGCAGGGCAGGCCCTGGCCGCCGGGATCGCCGCCACGGCCACCCTGGTCGAGATCGACATCGCGGTGATCGGCGGCGGGGTGGCCGGTGCCGGGGAGCCGCTGTTCGGGCCGCTGCGGACCGCGCTGCGCCGCTACGCCACGCTGTCGTTCGTGCGGCGGCTGACGGTGGTCCCCGCCGTCATGGGCAACGACGCGGGGCTGGTGGGCGCCGCGGCGGCGGCCTTCACGGCGCGGACGGCCGGGAGCGTGCTGAGCACGCGCTGAGGGCGGGGCGCGGTGGTACGGGCCGGGGCCCGTCCGGACCGAAACAGCCGGACGGGGCCCCGGTCGCGGGGTGCCCCCTACTCGCAGGCGACTCCGTCGCCGTCGCGGTCGAGGTGGCGGCCGTAACCGGCGTCGCCCCGGCGGATCGGGGCCGCGCCGGCCGCGCGGACGGCGCTGCAGTTCGCGTAGTAGGTGGAGCCGCCTCCGCCGCTCGAACCGGAGGTGCCCGAGCCGTAGTCGCCGGAGTCGTCCGAGGTGTCGGCGGGCGCCTCCGGGGTGACGGTGACCTTCACCGTCTTCGTCTTCGTGACGGTCGGCACCACCTCGGGACTCGCGGTGACCGTCTCCGTCACGGCCGGCGCCGGTGACGGGGTGACCGAGACCGTCGTGGTGACGGTCGGCGCCGGGGACGCCTTCGCCGCGGTCTCGCTGTCCGAACCGGAGCCCCCGGCGGCGCCGATGAGGGTGCCGATGACGAAGACGCCCAGCGCGACCGGGATGACGATACGTTTCCTTGCCCAGCCCGGCGCGCCGCCGGAAGGCGATGGACCGGTGCGCGTGGGCGGCGGCGGCCCCCAGGGCGCCGGCTGCGGGGACGGGTTGTGCGACATGGAACCCCCCCAGGGTTTGCGTGGAGAGCCCGACCGTAGCCAGCGGGCGGCACGGCCGTGAGCGAGTTCCTCCGCAAGTGATGGAGTTGTGACCGAAGCGTGGAGCCGGTGACCCGCCGGGCCTCGCGCACCGCGGTCGCTGTCAGTGGCGGGTGCGATCCTGCACCCATGGACGAGATCATGCGACGGCGGGTGTACGGCGCCGACCACGAAGACCCCGACCCCGGCCCCCGTCCGGGGCGCGTGTACCGGGAACTGGTGGGCGGTCCGCTCGACGGCCTGCTCCTCGACGTGACGGGATGGACACCGGTCGCCCTGGCGGACGGGTCCGCCCTGGTCACCGAGATCGGCGCCTACGGTCCGGGCGGCCGCGCCGAGTACGGGCCGCGCCAGGACGAGCCGGACAAGTGGGACTGGCGGGGCGACACCCCGTAACAACGCGTCGCCCCGGGGGTGTTTCCGCAGCGGGGTGTTGCGGGCAAGCCACAGGGGGCTGCTACGGAAGAGGGGGAACCGTGATCGTCTGGATCAACGGTGCGTTCGGCGCCGGCAAGACCAGCGCCGCGCGTGAACTGATCGATCTGATCCCGAACAGCACCTTGTACGACCCGGAACTCACCGGGACGGGGCTGCGCACCCTGCTGCCCCAGAAGAAGCTCGCCGAAGTGACGGACTTTCAGGACCTGCCCATCTGGCGGCGCCTCGTGGTCGACACCGCGGCCGCGCTCCTCGCCGAGCTGGGCGGCGTCCTGGTCGTGCCGATGACGCTGCTGCGCCAGGAGTACCGCGACGAGATGTTCGGCGGGCTCGCCGCCCGGCGCATTCCGGTACGCCATGTGCTGCTCGCCCCGGAGGAAACGATCCTGCGTGCGCGCGTAGCCCACCGGGCGGAATGCCCCGGCGAGGCCGAGGGCGTGGACCCGACCGGCCGCTGGGCGTACGACCGCATCGAAACCTACCGTTCGGCGCTCCAATGGATCACCGGGGACGCCCACACCATCGACAACGGCGCCCTCACCCCGCGCGAGACCGCCGAGCGCATCGCCGAGGCCGTGCGCAGCGGGGCCGCCCCGCCCTGCGAGATCGTCCAGACACCCGAGCCGACCGCCGAGACCGTCGCCGCCGGGGTGCTGCTCTTCGACGAGCACGACCGGTTCCTGCTCGTCGACCCCACCTACAAGCCCGGCTGGGAGTTCCCCGGCGGTGTGGTGGAGTCCGGAGAGGCGCCCGCCCAGGCCGGCATCAGGGAGGTGGCCGAGGAGATAGGCATCCACCTCGACCGGGTGCCCAAGCTCCTCGTCATCGACTGGGAGGCGCCCGAACCACCCGGATACGGCGGGCTGCGGCTGCTGTTCGACGGCGGGCTGCTGCCCCGCGCGGACGCCGAGGGGCTGCTGCTGCCCGGCTCCGAACTGCGCGGCTGGCGCTTCGTCACCGAGGAGGAGGCGGCCGCCCTGCTGCCGCCCACCCGCTACGCACGGCTGCGCTGGGCGCTGCGGGCCCGCGAACGCTCAGCCGTGCTCAACCTCGAAGCCGGCGTCCCCGTGGGCTGACGCCCGCAGGACCGCGGCGGCGTTCTCGGTGAGGGGGTCGCCGTGTCCGAAGCAGACCGTGGCCGGCTCCAGGGCGGCCAGCCGCCGGAACGAGTCCACGGCCCGCGCCCGGTCGATGTTGAACACGCCCAGCATCACTTGCCCGACGCCGGCCACGCAGTCGCCCGTGAACAGCACACCGTGCCGGGGCAGATGCACACCGATGGAGCCCGGTGTGTGACCGGGGGAGTGGACCACCCGCGCCCCGCCGCCGAACGGCAGCACCGCCCCGTCCGACAGTTCGGTGTCCACCGGGGTCGGGGGAGCCGGGGGGACCGTCAGCGCATGCGCGTACAGCGGGCGCTCCCAGTCCAGGAGCACCGGCTCCCCGACCTCCTCGTCGCCCCGGATCACCGGCGCGTCCAGCCGGTGGGCCAGGATCTCGGCACCGTGGCGGTCGGCCAGTTCCCGGGCGGCGCCGTAGTGGTCCCGGTGGCCGTGGGTGATGACGATCCGGGCGAGGGCGGCGGGGTCGTGGCCGAGGCCGCGCACCGCCTCCTCGATGGCGGGCGCCGCGTTCACGTCGCCCGCGTCGATCAGGGTCAGCTCAGGCCCGTCGGACCAGAGATACGCCTGGCCGATCGGGAAACGGAACATGTGCAGCTGCGGAAGCACCTCGACGAGATCCATGCGGCGAACGTACGCGCGAACGTCCGGCCGCCGCATGGATCTACGCTCTCGGCGAGCTTCGCTCAACGCGTAGCCCGCACCCGCCAAGCCTCAGACCGCCTTGGACGCCGCGTAGTTGCGCAGGAACAGCGCCTCGGCCACCGAGAGCCGCTCCAGCTCCCGGGGCGACACGCTCTCGTTCACCGCGTGGATCTGCGCTTCCGGCTCGCTCAGCCCGATCAGGAGGATCTCCGCCTCCGGGTACAGCCCCGCCAGCGTGTTGCAGAGCGGGATCGAGCCGCCCATGCCCGAGGACTGCATCTCCTGGCCCGGATACGCGACCCGCATGGCGTCCGCCATCGCCGTGTAGGCCGGGCTCGTCAGGTCCGCGCGGAACGGCTGCCCCTGGCCGACCTGCTCGACCGAGACCCGGGCGCCCCACGGAGTGTGCGCCAGGAGGTGCGCGGTCAGCAGCTTCGTCGCGTGCTCGGCGTCCTGGCCCGGCGGCACCCGCAGGCTGATCTGCGCGCGGGCGCTCGCCTGCACGGAGGGCGTCGCGCCCACGACGGGCGGGCAGTCGATGCCGATCACGGTGACGGCGGGCCGCGCCCAGATCCGGTCGGCGACCGTGCCGGTGCCGATGAGCCCGACCCCGTCGAGGACCTTGGCGTCCCGGCGGAACTCCTCCTCCGCGTACTCCAGGCCGTCCCAGCCGGCGTCCGCGGTCAGTCCGTCCACCGTGGTCGAGCCGTCCTCGGCGCGCAGCGAGGCGAGCAGTTGGATCATCGCGGCCAGCGCGTCCGGCGCGGCGCCGCCGAACTGCCCGGAGTGCAGATTGCCCTCCAGGGTGTCCAGCCGCACCCGGAGCATCGTCATGCCGCGCAGCGTCGAGGTCACGGTCGGCAGACCCACCCGGAAGTTGCCGGTGTCACCGATCACGATGGTGTCGGCGGCGAGCAGTCCGGGGTGCGCCTCGGCGTACCGCTCCAGGCCGCCGGTGCCCTGCTCCTCCGAGCCCTCCACGATCACCTTGACGCCGACGGGCACCCCGCCGTCCGCCTTCAGCGCCCGCAGCGCGAGCAGATGCATGATGAAGCCGCCCTTGCAGTCGGCGGCGCCCCGGCCGAACCAGCGTCCGTCGCGCTCGGTCAGCTCGAAGGGCGGGGAGATCCAGGCCGACTCGTCGAGCGGCGGCTGCACGTCGTAGTGCGCGTAGAGCAGCACGGTCGGCGCGCCCGCCGGGCCCGGCAGGTAGCCGTAGACGGACTGGCTGCCGTCCGGGGTGTCGAGCAGGGCCACGTCCTGGAAGTCCTCGGCGCGCAGGGCGGCGGCGACCCACTCGGCGGCGGCCTCGCACTCGCTCCTCGGGAAGACCGCGGGGTCCGCCACCGACTGGAAGGCCACCAGCTCGGCCAGCTCCGCCTTGGCACGGGGCATCAGCGAGGCGACTGTCTCGGGGATCGGACGGCGGGTCATGGGGCACGCTCCTGGTAGGTGCGACGTTATGTGTACGTTTCCGGTTACCCGCCCGCCCGGAGTGTGGCGTCGCGGGTACGTCGGAGACTCGGCCGATCCTCCCACAGGGGATCTCGGCCACAACGCGCCGTAGGATGCCGTGAGCAGCTTGGGCCACTGGTCGGATCGGGAGCAGAAGCACATCGTGAGCAGCGAGAACGCAGACGCCGGACATGAGCACGAAGAGTCGTCCGTGTGGGACGTCGTCGTAGTCGGCGCCGGACCGGCGGGAGCCTCGGCGGCATACGCGGCGGCCGTCGCGGGCCGCAAGGTACTGCTCCTGGAGAAGGCGGAGCTGCCCCGTTACAAGACGTGCGGCGGCGGCATCATCGGATATTCGCGCGACGCCCTGCCGCCCGGCTTCGAACTGCCCCTGCGGGACCGGATTCACGCGGTCACCTTCTCGCTCAACGGCAGGCTGGCGCGCACCCGCCGCTCGAAGCGGATGCTCTTCGGGCTCATCAACCGCCCCGAGTTCGACGCGGGGCTGGTCGAGCAGGCGCAGAAGGCCGGCGCCGAACTGCGCACCGGCGCGACCGTCTCGCGGGTGGAGCAGCACGGCGCCGCGGTGCCCGACCGGCGCACGGTCGCGGTCGTGCTGGCCGGCGGCGAGACGGTGCTGGCCCGCGCGGTGGTCGGCGCCGACGGCAGCGCCGGGCGGATAGGGGCACATGTCGGGGTGAAGCTCGACCAGGTCGACCTCGGCCTGGAGTCGGAGATCCCGGTCCCGCCCACGGTCGCCGAGGACTGGGCGGGCCGCGTCCTGATCGACTGGGGCCCGATGCCCGGCAGTTACGGCTGGGTCTTCCCCAAGGGCGACACCCTGACGGTCGGGGTGATCTCGGCGCGCGGCGACGGCGCGGGCACCAAGCGGTATCTGGAGGACTTCGTCGCGCGGCTCGGCCTGGCCGGGTTCGAGCCGAAGATCTCCTCCGGCCATCTGACGCGCTGCCGCAGCGAGGACTCGCCGCTCTCGCGCGGCCGGGTGCTGGTGTGCGGGGACGCGGCCGGTCTGCTGGAGCCGTGGACCCGCGAGGGCATCTCCTTCGCGCTGCGCTCCGGCCGGCTCGCCGGCGAGTGGGCGGTGCGGGTCGCCGAGGCGCACGACGCGGTGGACGCCCGCCGCCAGGCGCTGAACTACGCCTTCGCCATCAAGGCCGGACTCGGCGTCGAGATGAGCGTGGGCCGGCGCATGCTGAAGCTGTTCGAGCGGCGTCCGGGCCTGCTGCACGCCGTGCTGACGGGCTTCCGCCCGGCGTGGAACGCGTTCGCGGGCATCACCCGCGGCACGACCTCGCTGGCCGAACTGGTCCGCTCGCACCCGCTGGCCCAGCGGGCGCTCTCGGTGATGGACCGCAAGGCGCAGACCGCCGAATAGGCCGTCTGCGCGAAGCCCTTCCGCGCCCGCCGGGGCTGACGTGCCGTTCGGCGCGTCAGCCCGCCTCGGTGATGCGGAAGACGGGGTGGTCGGGGCAGGCCGCCAGGATCTCGGCGTCCGTGGACTTCGCGGTGACGCCCTGGAAGTAGTCCTTGACCTCCCAGCCCCAGCGCTCCAGGTAGGTCCGGACGACGGCCGCCTTGTGCGCGTCGTCCGCGATCTCCACGGCGGTGAAGACCCGCGTCCTGCGGCCGGTGCGCAGCTCGCCGCCGCCGGCCGCCCGCATGTTGCGCACCCACTGCGAGTGGCCGCGGGCGGAGACGAGGTAGCGCTCGCCCCGGTACGTGTGCGGGTTGACCGGAACGCGCTGCATCCTGCCGCTCTTGCGGCCCCGCACCGACAGCTCCTGGGAACCGGCCAGGCTGATCCCGTGCCGCGCGAGCCAGCCGACGACGCTGTTGAGGCGGACGTTGAGCGGGCTGCCCTGCAGGTAGTACGGCTCGGAGTGCGACATGGTGTGACCCCCACGGTGGAGAAGTGATTTCCGAGAGCACTGCTCTCGCTCCAGATCAGTGTGCACGCGATGGGTGCTCAAAAGCAAGAGCACCGCTCTCGTTATTGGTCACCGCTCCGGCCGCGTGGCAGACTGAACCCCATGAGCGCTATCCGGGGAGCCAGGGAACGGGCCCGCACCGAGGTCACCGCCGCCATCAAGGACGAGGCGAGGAAGCAGCTCGCCGCCGAGGGCGCGGCCAAGCTGTCGCTGCGCGCCGTCGCGCGCGAGCTGGGCATGGTCTCCTCCGCCCTCTACCGCTACTTCCCCAGCCGGGACGAGCTGCTGACGGCCCTGATCGTGGACGCGTACGACGCCGTCGGCGAGGCCGCCGAGCGCGCCCACCGCACCGCCGCCGGGACGCCCGGCACCACCGGCACCGCCCGCTGGGTCGCCGTCGCCCTCGCCGTACGCGCGTGGGCGCTGGCCCACCCCCACGAGTACGCGCTCATCTACGGCTCGCCCGTGCCCGGCTACACGGCCCCGCAGGACACGGTCGGCCCCGCCGCGCGCGTCGGCATGGTGCTCATCGCCGTGGTCGAGGACGCCTACCGCGACGAGGACCGGGAGCTCCCGCCGCTCCCCGACGAACTGCGCCCGGAGGCCGAACGCATCGCCGCCGATGTGGCCCCCGGTCTGGCGCCGGAGGTGGCCGCCCCGCTGGTCGCCGCCTGGTCGCAGCTGTTCGGCCTGGTCTCCTTCGAGGTGTTCGGCCAGTTCCACAAGGTGGTGGAGGCCCGCGAGGTCTTCTTCCGCCGGGCCGTCACGGAGCTGGCCCGCACGGTGGGCCTCACGACCAGGTGATCGCGGAGTTGTCGCGCCAGAGCCGGCCCAGCTCTTCGTCCCCCGTCACCGCGAGGTCCGTCAGCGGGAGCCGGTTCCACAGCGCCAGGTAGAGCGTCGCGACCGGGCCGCTCAGCTCGCAGTCCGCGTCGCCCCCGGGGCCGGGCGCCTCCTCGCGCACCGTGGACAGCGGCTCGGCGGACAGCCGTACGGTCCACACGGTGCCCGTGTCCGTCGCCCGCACCCGCAGCGTGCGCGGGGACTCGGTGCGCACCCGGCTCCTGGGCCTGGTGTGCATGCCGAGCAGCAACTCGTCGACCCCGTCCAGCGCGTGGGCCGCGGAGATGGGAGAGAGGGCGCCGCCGCGCGCGGACTCGGCGTCCACCCGGTGGATCGTCGTCTCGTGCGCCTGGCGGCGGGACCAGAAGGCGAGCGGCGAGGGGGCGGGCAGGAAGGTCCAGCACTCCAGATCCTGCGGCGCGCTGCCCAGCGCCTCCACCAGATGCCGGTGGCAGGCCCGGAAGTGGGCCGACAGCTCCGGCCCGTCCAGTTCCGGCTCGCCGGCGTCGGGCATGTACGAGGCGCGCCCCTCGCGCACCAGGGCGGCGGCCCAGGTGCGCACCATCGCGGTGTGCCGGAGCAGATCGCGCACCCGCCAGTCGGGACAGGTGGGCACCGGCGCTCCGAGCCCCGCCCCGTCCGCCGCGTCCGCCAGCAGGCGGCCCTCGGCGGCCAGGGTCTCTATGTGCTCCGTGGTTTTCATGGACGGATTGTGTCAGCGGGCCGCGCGGGCCGCAGGCTCATCGGGCCCGCGCCGCCGCCCCGCGGGCCCCGTACCCCAGGACCGCCGCCGCGCCGGCCAGCACCGCCACCGTGGTCAGGGCCACCGGCAGTGAGAACCAGTCGGCCAGGAAGCCGATCGCGGGCGGCCCGAGCAGCATGCCCCCGTAGCCGAGCGTCGAGGCCGCCGCGACCCCGCCGGGGCCCGCCAGCTCACCGGCCCGGCCGACCGCCACCGGGAAGATGTTCGCCAGGCCGAGTCCGGTGACGGCGAAGCCGAGCAGCGCGAGCCAGGCGGTCGGGGCGAGCGCGCCCAGCAGCATTCCGGCCGCCGCGGTGGCGCCGCCCGCCACCAGGGTGCGGGTCTGCCCGAGCCGTTCCAGCAGGGCCGTGCCGCTGAGCCGGCCCGCCGTCATGGCCAGCGCGAACAGCGAGTATCCGGCGGCGGCCACACCGGGACGGGCGTGCAGGTCCTGCTCCAGGTGCAGGGCTCCCCAGTCGGCCAGGGCGCCTTCCCCGTACGCGGTGCACAGCGCGATCACGCCGAACAGCAGCACCACTCTCCGGGCCCGCCCGGACAGCCGGGCGCCGGAGTGTCCGGGGGTGTCCGCGGTCTCCGGCAGCCGGGGCGCCGGGTGCCGCAGCAGGGCCGGGCCCGCGACGGCGGTGACGAGCAGTCCGATTCCGGTCAGGATGAAGAGGTGCAGGGCGGGCGAGAGACCGCCCGCGACGAGGCCGCCGAGCCCCGCGCCGAGCATCCCGCCGAGGCTGAACGCGGCGTGGAAGCCGGGCATCACGGGCCGGCGCAGCGCGGATACCAGGTCCACCGCCGCACTGTTCATCGCCACGTTCATCCCGCCGTAGGCGGCGCCGAAGACCAGCAGCACCAGCCCCAGCGAGAGCGCCGAGTGCGTCTGGGCGGGCAGCGCGATGCCGAGGGAGAGCAGCACGGCGCAGGCCACGGTCACCGCGTGGCTGCCGAACCGGCGGCAGAGCCGGCCGGTGAGCGTCATGGTGACCACGGCACCGGCTGAGACACCGAGGAGAGCGAGGCCGAGGGTGGCGGCCGAGGCGCCGGTCTGCTGCTTGATGGCCGGGATGCGGACCACCCAGCCGGCGAAGAGGAAGCCGTCGAGGGCGAAGAACACGGTCAGCGCGGTACGGAGACGGGCCGACGAGAGCGGGGCGGTGTTGCCGCCCGGTCCCCCCGGTAGTGCCGTCCGCAGTTTGTTTAGTTGCGGCACAAACTCAGCATAGGGGCGGCCCGACAGCCGGCGCAACACGGCCGGCCGACCCGGCCCGGACCGTGCGTACCAGGGGTGCGCCGGGGTGCCGCACCCGGGGCAAGTCGGCCACCACGGGGTCAAAGGCACCCCCGGACCATGGGAGACTCGCCCCCATGAACGGCAAGGTGACCACCACCCGGACGAAGTTGGAGAGGGGCCGCAGCGCGCTCGGACCCGCACTGGAACTGGTCCACACCGGACGCGCGCCCACGCGCGCCGTTCTCACGTCCGAACTGGGGGTCACCCGGGCCACGGCGGGCGCGGTCGCCTCCGAACTCGAAGCGCTCGGCCTGATCCAGGTCGACTCCAGACCCGGCTCGGCGGCCGGTTCCCAGGGCCGGCCCTCGCACCGGCTGGCCGTCCGCGAGTCCGGCCCGGTGGCCGTCGCCGCCCAGGTGCACGCGGACGGCTTCCGCGCCGCGCTCGTCGGCCTCGGCGGCCGGCTCGTGGCGACCGCGCCCGGCTGCGTCACCATCACCGCCGACCCGGCCCAGGTCATCGGCGAGGTGGTGGACCACTGCGCCCGGCTGCTGCGGGACAGCGGACTGCGGTGCGTAGGAGCCGGGCTCGCGGTGCCCTCGGCCGTCGCCGAACCGGAGGGCACCGCCCTCAACCCGCTCCACATCGCCTGGCCGGCCGGCGCCCCGGTCCGTGAGATCTTCGCCACCTGCGTCCGCGAAGCGGGCATCGAGGGACCGGCGTTCACCGGCAACGACGTCAACCTGGCCGCGCTCGCCGAGCACCGGCACGGCGCCGGACGCGAGGCCCAGCACCTGCTCTGTGTCGCCACCGGACACCGCGGCGTCGGTGGCGCCCTCGTCCTCGACGGCCGCCTGCACACCGGGAGTTCGGGCCTCGCCCTGGAGGTCGGCCACCTCACCGTCCACCCCGAGGGCCGCCCCTGCCACTGCGGCGGACGCGGCTGCCTGGACGTGGAGACCGACCCGCTCGCCTTCCTCACCGCGGCCGGGCGCACTCCGGGCCCCGAGGAGTCGCTGCTCAAGCAGTCCGGCGACCTGCTGCGCAACGAGTACGACGACCCGGCGGTGCGCGCCGCCGCCGAGGAGCTGATCGACCGGCTCGGCCTCGGGCTCGCCGGCCTCGTCAACATCCTCAACCCGGACCGGATCATCCTCGGCGGACTGCACCGCGCCCTGCTCGACGCCGACCCCGAACGCCTGCGCGCGGTGGTGGCCGACCGCAGCCTGTGGGGCCGCAGCGGCAGCGTCCCGATCCTGCCCTGCACCCTCGACCACAACAGCCTGGTCGGTGCGGCGGAGCTGGCCTGGCAGCCGGTCCTGGACGACCCGCTGGGCGCCCTGGCCTGAGCCCGGCGCGGCTGCCGTACGCATACGCACGGAGGCGGGGCACCTCGGGAGTGCCCCGCCTCCGCGGTCTCAGCCCACCACCGCCGAACGCGTCGTCGGGGGCGGCGCGCCCTGCGGCGGCTCCAGGACGACCAGGTCGAACGGCCCGTCCGCGGTCGCCCCGTACACCTCCCGCGGCGGCCGGCCGGGCGTGGCCGGGGTGGGGAGCGTGAACCACACGACCTTCCCCGCACCGCCCCGGGGGCGTACGCCCCAGCTCTCGCTGACCGCGGCGATCAGCGCGAGCCCGCGCCCCGACGTGCTGGACTCGTCGGCCTCGCGCACGGTCGGCAGCCGCGGATCGTGGTCATGGACGGACACCATGAGCCGTTCGAGCAGCAACTCGATCTCGACGGTGCACGCCTTGTCCGGCTGTGCGTGCCGGTGGACATTGGTGAGAAGCTCGGTGACGCCCAGTGTCGTCTGGTCGATCAGAGCGTCGAGATGCCAGTGGCGCAGTTGCGCCGAGACGATTCTGCGGACCTGACCGATCCGCGACGGCAGGGCTTGGAGCTCCACCGTGCAGTGCCTGCTTGGCTCGCTGATCACGGCTGCGACTCCCCGAAATAGGTCCGGAAGAAGACGGAGGAACGGATTCAGCCCACGACCGCTGCTGAGTCCGGGCCGGCGGGCCTGGATCGCAGTGTCACCGCCGGTACACCATGAGTGACGTGACTCCAATGTCGCTCAGGGCATACACCCGCGCAACTCGCGGTGCCCCCGGCCCCGGCGCCGTCAGCTCCGCCTGCCCCCCGCGCTGTACAGCGCCTCCAGGAACCGGTGCGAGGGCGCCGCGTCACCGGGTTTGCCCTCCGGCGGCCGCATCGTCAGCCGGTACCGCGTCCCGTTGACCCGCGCGACCGTGGCGTCCGCCCCCGCGAACCACGGCCGGCCCGCGCGCACCGTTCCCACCGGCGCGCTGTCGATCTCCCGCCCGTAACTCGTCAGCAGGGCCACCCGGCCGTCCTTGACGGTCACCTGCCCGGCCCTCGTGACCGAACGCGCCCACCGGTCGATGCGCACACCCGTAGCACTGAACTCCGTTTCGGACATGGCCTCTTCGCCCCCTTCGTCATGCCTCTGAGACGAAGTGTGCACATCCCGGCCCCCGCGCACCAGAGCGGGCCGGTGGGTGAACGGCGCATTCGCGCCGCCGTGCGGCGCCGCTCCCCGCCCCGACACCAAGGCAGTGCTATGGACCATCAAAGTCAATGTTTGTGCAGGTGGGGGGCCTATCGTGGGGCCACCCGAACCGGCCGTACGAGGAGAAGCGCGCAGATGGACACCCCCCAGCACGGGCACGGCGGCGCAGCCGCGACCACCCTCGACATCGACCGCTCCGACCCGGCCTACCGCACCTGGCTCAAGGACGCCGTCCGCAAGGTGCAGGCCGACGCCAACCGCTCCGCCGACACCCATCTGCTGCGCTACCCGCTGCCGGACACCTGGGGCATCGACCTCTACCTCAAGGACGAGTCGACACACCCCACCGGCAGCCTCAAGCACCGGCTGGCGCGCTCGCTCTTCCTCTACGGGCTCTGCAACGGCTGGATCAGGCCCGGCAAACCGGTCATCGAGGCGTCCAGCGGGTCGACCGCAGTCTCGGAGGCGTACTTCGCCAAACTCATCGGCGTGCCGTTCATCGCCGTCATGCCCCGCACCACCAGCCCGGAGAAATGCCGGCTCATCGAATTCCACGGCGGACGCTGCCACTTCGTGGACGACTCCCGCCGCATGTACGAGGAATCGGCACGGCTCGCCGCGGAGACCGGCGGCCACTACATGGACCAGTTCACGTATGCCGAGCGGGCCACCGACTGGCGGGGCAACAACAACATCGCCGAGTCCGTCTACCAGCAACTGCGGCTCGAACGGTATCCGGAACCCACCTGGATCGTCGCCACCGCGGGCACCGGCGGCACCTCGGCGACCATCGCCCGCTATGTGCGCTACATGCAGCACGACACCAGGATCTGTGTCTCCGACCCGGAGAACTCCTGTTTCTTCGACGGCTGGACCCACAACGACCCGCACGTCACCAGCGACTGCGGCTCGCGCATCGAGGGCATCGGCCGGCCGCGCATGGAACCCAGCTTCGTGCCCGGCGCCATCGACCGGATGATGAAGGTGCCGGACGCGGCCAGCGTCGCGGCCGTACGCACCCTGGAACGCGCCATCGGGCGCAAGGCGGGCGGCTCCACCGGCACCGGGCTGTGGAGCGCGTTCAAGCTGGTCGCCGAAATGCTCGCCCAGGGCGTCGCGGGCAGCGTCGTCACCCTGATCTGCGACCCCGGCGACCGCTACCTCGACAAGTACTACTCCGACGCCTGGCTCACCGAACAGGGCCTCGACATCGCCCCGTACACCCGCACCATCGACCACTTCCTGACCACCGGCAGCTGGCCCCGGAACTGACCGGAACGGACCGGCCGGCCGGTGCGGGAGCGCCGGCCGCCCTCCATTCGCCGGCCGGTCTCAGCCGTACCGGCGCACCGGACGGTCCAGCACGGCGTCCAGCACCCGCCCGAAGACCCGCCGCCCCGCCCCGGCGACCACCGGGTCCGCCCAGCGCGGCAGCAGCCGCAGGCTCAGCTCCTCCACCCACACCACATGCGAGCCGGCCCGGTTCGGATACACATCGATCGACGCCCGGCCCAGCACCACCCGGCCGCGCTTCTCCAGCCGGCACGTCCCCGCCCGGCCCCCGGCCGGCGGCGACCAGCGGACCACTTCCATCGGATCGTCGAACGCCAGCGGACCCACACCCGTCCGCGCCACGAAAACCGTCCCGACCCGCGTCGGCAACCCCGTCGGCACCGTGATCGTGGTCAGCGGCACATGCGCCGCATGCCGCTCCCAGTCCGTCACCCGGCGCCAGGACTCGGCTGCGGACAACGGAGTGAAACGCTCGATCCGGAAGACGGCCACACCCAAATCCTAGGGGGTGACAGCGCTGTCACGAGCGGAGCGGAATCCCCCTTTTCCCGTCAGCCGCCGTCGGCGGCGTCGCCCCCGCCGGCCACCAGCAGGCCGGGCAGATGCTCCTCGATCTCCGCGCGCGCCGCCGCCGGCAGCCCCGCGTCGGTCACCAGGGTGCTCACCTCGTCCAGCGTGGCGAACGAACTGAGGCCCACCGTGCCCCACTTGGTGTGGTCGGCGACCACCACCACCCGGCGCGCCGACCGCACGAACCGGCGGTTCGTCTCCGCCTCCGCCAGGTTCGGCGTGGACAGCCCCGCCTCCGCCGAGATCCCGTGCACCCCGAGGAACAGCACATCGAAATGCAGCTCGGCGATCGCCCGGTCGGCGACCGGGCCCACCAGCGAATCCGACGGCGTACGCACCCCGCCCGTCAGCACCACCGTCGCCGCTCCGGGACGCCCGCCCGAACCGGCCGGCCGCTGCGCCGCGTGGAACACGTCCGCGACCCGCACCGAATTCGTCACCACCGTCAGATCCGGCACGTCCAGCAGATGCCGCGCCAGCGCGTACGTCGTGGTGCCGCCGGACAGGGCGATCGCACTGCCCGGCACGGCCATCGCGGCCGCGGCCCGCGCGATGTCCTCCTTGGCGGTCGGCTCCAGCGTCGACTTCGCCTCGAAACCCGGCTCGTGCGTACTCGCCTCGACCACCGGCACCGCGCCGCCGTGCACCTTCTCGATCACACCCTGCCGGGCCAGCGCGTCCAGATCCCGGCGGACCGTCATGTCCGAGACGCTCAGCTTCCGGGTCAGCTCGTTGACCCGCACCCCGCCGCGCCGGCGCACCTCGTCGAGGATCAGCGCACGTCGCTGCTCCGCGAGCAGATTCTGATTCTCGCTCAACGCCGGGGCCCTCGCCCTTCCCTCTGGCCGTACAGGAGTCCGTATCGACGGAGTCATCCTGCCACGCGGTGTCGGCGACCGTCCTCCGGGGGAAGATTCGACAGGACGGACGACGACCACGGCACCGCGCCTGTCCGCTTCCGCGGTGACCGGGCATCAGCCGCCTTCCCCCTCCGAGAGCGAGACGCCCGTGCCCCCTGCCACCCCTGCCCCGCACCCCACCGGGCCCGCGCTGGAATTACTGGTCCACGGGGTGGGCGGGACCACCCCCCAGGACATGCTCGTCGACCCGCGCACGGTCCGCATCACCGGCGACACCACCGCCGCCATCTACCGCCGCTCCGCCGACACCGACGCCGAACAGCACCCCGAGCGCTACCGGGACAAGCCCGTCGCCGAGGCGTACTGCTGGTCCAACCTCACCTCCGGCAACGGCTCCCGCGCGCTGTGGCTGCTGCTCCTGCCGTTCATGGTGATCAACCTCGCCCACTGGATGCGCCCCGTCGCCCGGCGGCGCCCCCGCGCCGTCCGGCTCTACGGAGTCCTCGTACGGCTCATCGCGCTCAGCCTCACCGTGCTGCTCACGGCCGCCGCCTGTGAGGTCGCCCTCGACCTCACCGCCTGGCAGTGCGCGGGCGTCGCCGCCTGCTCCGACCAGCGCTCCTGGCTCGGCTTCCTCGCCGCCGACCAGGGCGGCTGGTGGTCGCAGCCCGGCCGCCGCCTCGCCCTGGCCGCCGTCGTACCGGCCGCGCTCGTCGGACTGCTCTGGTTCCTGTCCAACCGGACCTGGAGCGCCTACGAATCCCAGCGCCCGCTGACCGGCGCCCACGCGGACGACGAGGACGGCACCGACCCCCTGCCCGCCCCCGAAATCGTCCGCCCCGCGCTCGGACGGCCCGGATTCTGGTACGGGCGCCGCCTCGTCGCCCGGCTGCGCGCCGCCCACACCGCCGCCGGCTTCCTCACCGTCACCGCGTCCGTCACCGAGGCCGCCGCCCGCCACGACCGCGCGGCCGGCGGACCCGTGGCCCCGTACCTCGGCCGGCTCATCGAGATCGCGCTCGCCGCCGGGCTGATCGTCGTGCTCTGGGTCGTCTGCCGCCGGGGCCGCAGCGAACGCCGCCTCGACAACCGGCTCGACCGCGCCCTCATCACCTGGCTGCCCGGCGCCGCGCTCACCCTCCTCGTCCTGGCCGCCGTGCACGCCGGCTGGTCCCGCCCCGGCTGGACCTCCTCCGGCACCCTCCCCGGCGACACCACGTTCCGGGTGGTCACCCTCGCCCAGGGCATCCTGATCGTCGCCCTCGCCGCCGTCTCCCTCGACCTCTACCGGCGCTGCCCCGAGCCGCGCACCGTTCTGCGCGGCCTCGGCGGACCCGCCGTCGCGATGCTCGCCTGCGCCCTCGGCGGCGTGATGACCGGCGGCATCGCCCAGCGCGTCGCCGACTGGCTCGACGGACCCGGCAGCCCCGGCATGGGCCGCAGCGCCTTCATAGCGGGACCGCCGGTCCTGCTCAGCTGGCAGGCGTCCGTCATCCCCGTCCTCCTCGCACTGCTCCTGGTACCGGGCGCCGTCCTCGGCGTACGCACCTGGCTGACCGCCCGCCGGCTGGAACCGGTCATCGACGCCGAGTACGGGGAGCCGTGCCCCGACCCGTCCCGGACCAAGCAGATCGCCCTCATCCGGGCCACGGCCGCGCTCACCGACTCCGCCCCCGGCATGCTCGGACTCGTCTCCGGCGCCACGCTCCTGCTCGGCGCGGCGGCGGTCGCCGGTGCCTGGGCCACCGGCGAGGTCCCCGGACGCGCCCTCGACGGCAGCGGCTCCTTCGCCGAATCGGTGGCCGAGGCGGCCCAGTCCACCGGCTCCTGGCTGATCGGCTTCGGCTTCCTCGTCTTCGTCGCCTGCGGCAGACGGGCCTACCGCGACGAATCCGCCCGGCGCACCATCGGCATCCTGTGGGACGTCGGCACGTTCTGGCCGCGCGCCGCCCACCCCTTCGCACCGCCCTGCTACGCCGAGCGCGCCGTACCCGACCTGGCCTCCCGGATGTCCGGCTGGACCGCCCTCACCCGCGGCCGCCTCGTCATCTCCGGGCACTCCCAGGGCAGCGTCCTCGCGGCCTCCGCGGTCTGGCAGCTGCCCGCCCGCACCCGCCGCCGGGTCGCCCTGCTCACCTACGGCTCCCCGCTCGAACGCCTCTACGGCCGCTGGTTCCCGGCCTACTTCGGACCGGAGCAGCTCCACGGGCTGCACCGCTCCGTGCACTGCTGGCGCAACCTGTGGCGGGCCACCGACCCCATCGGCGGCGCGATCAGGCTCGGCCTGGAATCCGGCCCGGAAGTCGACCGGGGCCCGCTGGAGGACCCGCTGGTCTACGGACGCACCCCCGAGCATCCGCTGCCCGAGCCGGTCCTCGGCCACTCCGACTACCAGGCCGACCCCGTCTTCGCCGAGGAGCGCGCCGCCCTCCTGGAACGGCTCGTGCCCGTCCTGCCCCAGCAGACGGAACCCGCCCGCGAGGACTTCAGGGCAGTGCCGGGAGGTCCTCCGGGAACAGCAGAGTGAGGTCGTCCGTGCTCGGATCGGCGAGCTGGGCGACCCGGCCCGCGTGCCGCTCGACCATCGACTCGAACGTCTGGCGAGCGGTGCGCCCGTTGCCGAATGCCGGGCCCTTGGGCAGCTCCGCGAAGTACTTCAGCAACGCCTCGCCGGTGCCCGACGCCAGGCTGTACTCCTGCTCCCGCGACTGCTGCTCCACGATCCGCAGCAGCTCGTCCGGCGCGTAGTCGCTGAAGGTGATGGTCCGCGAGAAGCGGGACGCCACCCCCGGATTGACGGTCAGGAACCGCTCCATCTCCCGCGTGTACCCGGCGACGATGACGACCACCGCGTCCCGGTGGTCCTCCATCAGCTTCACCAGCGTGTCGATCGCCTCCCGGCCGAAGTCCCGGCCGGAGTCCTCGGGCGACAGCGCGTACGCCTCGTCGACGAACAGCACCCCGCCGCGCGCCCGGTCGAACGCCTCCTGCGTACGGATGGCGGTCGAGCCGATGTGCTCACCGACCAGATCGACGCGGGACACCTCCACGAGATGGCCCCGCTCCAGCACCCCGAGCGCCGCCAGGATCTCCCCGTACAGCCGGGCCACCGTCGTCTTGCCCGTCCCCGGCGAACCGGTGAACACCAGATGGCGGCGGACCGAGGCCGCCTTCAGCCCGGCCTCCCGGCGCCTGCGCCCCACCTCGATCATGTCCGTCAGCGCCCGCACCTCCCGCTTGACGCTGTCCAGCCCCACCAGCGCGTCCAGCTCGCCCAGCACCTCGCCGGACGTGCGCGCGGGGGCGGCGGAGGCGGCCGGCTGCGGCTCCACCGGGCGCGGTGCGGGGACGGAGCCGAGCAGCCCGGGCGCGGACTGGGTGGCCGTCAGGACCGGGGCCGGCGGGGGAGCGGTGGTCCGCAGTCCGCTCTCGTCGCTGGTGCAGTCCTCGACGACCGGCCCGCTTCCGGTGCCGTCCTGCTGGCCGGCGCCCTCCGGGAACTCGTAGCCGCCGCGCGCGCACCGCTCGGTACGGCACCGGGTGAGCGTCGTGCGGCAGCCCTCCATCACATGGAAGCCGTAGCCCTCGCTGCCCGTGACCCGGCAGCCGTTGAACGTGCCCCGGCCCTCGGCCGACACATAGAACCCGGCCTCGGCGGGCGAGGTCACCGTGCACCGCTCGATGACCGGGTCGGCGCCCTTGGTGACGATCACCCCCGTCTGGACGGCGTCGACGGTGCAGTTGTTCAGCGTGCCGCCGCTGCCGTGGTCCCGGAACCAGGCGCCGGTCGACGCCTCCCGGATGCGGCAGTCGTCCAGCTGCGCGGTCGCGCCGTCGCTGACGGAGACCGCCGTGTTGCGGACCTGGGAGAGATCGCTGTCCACGACGTCGGCGCGGGAGCCCCGGTCGAGGACGAACAGGGCGTCCGGCACGTCGTGGACCCGGCAGGAATCCAGTATCACCGTCGCCCCGTCGCTGACCCAGACCGCCGGATAGTCGCCCGTACTGTCGTGGATCTCGCACTGGTTGGCGTCCACCCGGGTGCCTGGGTCCCAGACGGAGAGCCCGTTGCGGCCGAAGCGGCGCACCGTCGACCGGGTCAGCGTCAGCACCGCCCGCGAACGCAGATCCACCGCGTTCTCCGGGATGTCGTGGATGTCGCAGTCGGCCAGCGTCAGCACCGCGTCGGTGTCCAGCGTGACGCCGTCCGCCGAAGTGCGGTGCACCGTGCAGTCGGTGAGGTGGGCGGCGGCGCGCGAGGTCACCTGGACACCGCTGCCCTTGATCTCGTACACCTCGCAGCCCAGGGCCTCCAGGCCGCTGCCCTCCCCGGTGACGGACAGTCCGGCGCCCGAGGCGTGGTGCACCCGGCAGCGGTCGAGACGGGGATGCCCGCCGTCGCGCACGGCGACCCCGGACTGGCCGGCCGAGACGATCTCGCACTCCTCGAACACCCCGCCCGCGCCGTCGAGCACGGCGATGCCGACGCCGGCCGGATTGTCCACCGTGCACCGCCGGACGGTGGGCCGGGCGGAGCCCCGCACCTCGACACCGGCGGCCGAGCGCGTCACGATGCGTACATCCGCTATCTCCGGCGCGCCCTCCTCGACGAGCACGGCGGGGGCCGCCGAGTCCTGGCCCTCCACATGGACGTCCTGGACGATGGCGGAGGCGCGCAGCGTCAGCGGCACCCCGTCCGCCGGGGCGATGCGCACGGAGCCGACCGCGCCCTCGGGCCCGCGCAGCGTCACCGCGCGGCCGATGACCAGGTTCTCCCGGTAGGTGCCGGGCGCGACGGTGAGCACGTCACCGTCGGCCGCCGCCTCCAGCGCCGCGGTGAGGGAGGCGTATTCACCCGTGCGGCGCCGCCACCGCGATGTGCCGGTGTGCGTCACCTGGACCGTGCCCTGTGCCATGGCGCTGTCGTGCCCCCGCCTCGTGGTGCGTGTGTGATGCCCGTGTCAGCCGCCTCGCGACGGCGACCAGCCGGGGTCCGCCTGCCGGGGAAGCGACGGGCGGGCCGGTCCACCGTAGCGCGCGCGGAGGCCGGGAGTTGACCCGATCCGCAGGTCCGGGCACCCGGCCTAGCTACCCGCGCCCGTCCTGCCCCAGTCCGGGCCGACCGCCGCCCAGGCCCGGTCGATGCGCTCGTACCGGCGCTGCGTCATGCGCCACAGGATCAGGCGCCGGCCGCACTCGATCAGCAGCGCGGCCAGCAGCGCCGCGCCGAACCCGGCCAGCGCGGCATGCGTGTGCCCGGTCGCCGCGTCCATCGGGCGGGTCGTGGGATCGCCGCGCCGGTCGGTCCAGATCCGGACCCGGGTCCCCGGATTCGCGTTCCGTCCGGCGGTCCTGACCTCGGCGGTGCGGGCGCTGCCGTCCGGGGCGCGCCAGCGCGCCACCACGGCGGTGCGCCGCATGCTGTCGGTGGACGTCTCCGGGTCGGCGGTGAAACGGGCGGCCGTCACCCGGCGCACCACCACGGCGGTCGTGGGATGCCGTTCGGCCCGCTGGGCGCGCACCACCGCCTGGAGCGCCGCGTCCGTCCGCGTTCCGCAGAGCCAGCCCAGGGCCGGAGCCGCCAGCATCAGCAGCAGGAACGCGACCAGGGCCAGCCAGGCCTCGAACCGGTCCGTCGCCCGGCGCAGCGGGTTGTGGCGCCAGCGCACGACACCGGTCATCGCTCGCACGGTCCCGCACCCCCTTCCGTGTCCGTACTGACCCGGTACGGATGGCCGGGCCGCGCGTCGGAAGCGGCCCATCGGTCCCAACGCACGGCACGTCGCCGTGAGTTCCCGGGCGCGTGACAGCGGCCGGAAACGGCCCGTCGCGGACGGCCCCTCCCCTGGGGTGGTCGCCGCGCGACGGGCGCGTTCGGGCATCGATCGAGGTGCGGGCACGGGGCGGCAGGGGGAAGCCGCCCCCGGCGCCGCCCGTGCGGCGACGCCGGATCAGGTCCTAGTAGCCCTGGCCGCCCTGGTAGCCCCGGCCGCCCTGGTAGGGCTGGCCGTACGGGTCGTACGGGGACTGCACGGGCGCGGGCCGGGGCGCGGCCGGGCGCATCGACTCGTACCCCGTGCTCTGCGCGGGCCGCTGCTGCTGCGGCGGGGGCGCCTGGTACATCCCCCGGCCGCCGGCCGGCTGCTGCGGGATGTACGGTGCCGGCGCGTGCTGCAACTGCGGGGGCTGCATCGGCGCGTAGTGCTGCTGCTGCGCCGCCTGTTGCGGGTAGCCGTAGGACGGCTGGGGCTGGGAGGGCGCCGCGGGAAGAGCCGGCAGGGCCGCGGGGAGCGCCGGCAGATAGCTGCTGCCGGTGTCGTAGGCGGCGGGCACTCGGATCGGTGCGATCTGAGGGGTGCCCCGCTCCGCGACCAGAGAGTCGTAGATCGGAGTGTCGGGGAACGACGGCGCGGCGTAGTAGCCGCCACCGTAGGTGGAGCGGGGGGAGGTCATGACACCTAAGTTAAGCCCACGATGTGCAGATTGGGGAGTCCCAATTTCCCGGTTGTCGTACGGACTGAGTTTCCCGCTGTCCGAGCAGGTGAAAGAACGGTGAAGAGTCGGTCGGGAGAGGGCTTTCCACGGTGCGGTACTTGGGCCCCGGCCGTGCCGCGTCGCTCTGCGGAGTGTGCCGTGTACCGCCAGGTAGCTTTCCGGTGCCGGGGCCGTGCGGCGGGGCCCGCGCCGGCCGGGGCCCGGACCCCGCGATCCGGGCCGCGCGGGCCCGAGTTCACCCCGTCGCGACGGACCGCGGCCGGTGGCTGACGAGCAGGCCGTCGTCCGTCGCCGCCAGCAGCCGGCCCGCGTACGCGGCGAGCGCGGTGGCGGCGGGAAAGGCGCCCGCGGGGGCGAAGGGCGCTTCGGTGGTGACCGGGGGCCGGGTCAGCAGCCCGTCCGGACCGCAGGCGTACAGACGCGCGTTGAGCACCGCCAGCGAGACCGCCTTGCCGGCCGGCCCCAGCGCAGTCCACGGCGCTTCGGGCCGCAGGGCCGGCCGGTGGTGCAGGGTGTCGTCGTGCGGCGTCACCGCGAACAGCGTGTTGTCGCACATGGCCAGCGCCGTCGTGCCGGCCGGGACCGTACCGGCCGGGGTCCACGGGGCCGGCCCCGGCACCGGGTCGCGTACGAGCAGCCGGTCGTCCGTGCCGACGGCCAGCAGGGCGAGCGGGGTGGGATGGCACGCCTCGCGGGGCGCGGCCAGGCAGCGGATCTCCGGCTCCGGCCCGCCGGGCACCGGCGGGCAGGCGGTCCACGGCAGGTTCTGGTCGCACGGCTCGCGGTGCAGCAGCGTCCTGCCGTCCTCGGCGACCGCGAAGAGCAGCCCCTCGCAGGCGGCGAGCGCGCGCACCCCGGTCGCCCGTCCCACGGTGTGCCAGGAGGGGACGGGCACCGCGCCGCCGAGGCGGTCCAGCACATTGCGGGTGACCCGGTCCACGGCCGGATCGTCCAGGGCACGGCCCCAGTTGATGGTGGCCGCGTTGAAGACCGTGCCGGCGCCCAGCCGGAAGACCCCCATGGTGGCCCAGCCGCCCTGCCCGTACGTCCGCCAGTGACGCAGGTCCGCGGTGGCGAGGACGGCGAACGAGCGCGGGGTGCCGTCCCGCCCGGTGGCCCGCGGCACCCCCGACGACCAGTCGAGTTCGGCGGCATCCGTCTCGTAGCCGAGGGCGCCCCGGGCGAAGGCGTCTCCGTCGCCCAGGCCGGTGCCCTCGAACACCCAGTGGTCGGCGAACCGGACCGTGTACGACTCCCGGCCGATGAGCGACATGCCCGCGCCCCAGGAACCGGCGCCGTTGCGGAAGCTGACCCCGGTCATGGAGTTCTCGGGACGGTCGACGGGCGAGCTGGACCACTCCACCGTCGTGCGGCGCGGGTCCGTGGCCGCGACCGGGTCGGTGGTGGCGTCGCGGTGGCACACCATCGTGCGCCCGCCGTCCTCCAGCCGCATCTGCCACCAGGCCGTGTTGCCGGCGAACACCGCCAGGTTCCCGCCCCTGCGGACGAACTCCTCGACGCTGTCGCGCATCCCGGCCGACCAGTACTCGTCGTGGCCGTTGACGATCAGCAGCCGGTAGGCGGACAGGAGTTCGCGGCCGTCGTCGAGATCGAGGCCCGAGCAGAACTCGACCGGGTACCCGGCTTCGGGGAGCCAGCGCAGCAGCGGCTCCTCCCAGCGCTCGGGCGGCGGACCGCCGCCCGGATCGGTGAAGGACACCCGCGCGGCGCGGCCCGGTTCCTCGGCGTAGTAGATGCTGCGGCCCGGCTGGCCGGCGCGGTGGTAGGCCCGCCAGGTGGCGAAGGGGATGGAGACCAGCACCGCCGATGCGGTCGCGGGCCGCGCCGCGCGGACGGCGAACCAGACCTCGTGCTCGGGGTCCCGCTCCGGTTCCGGTGTCTCGGGGCGGTCGTCGTGGAAGCGGGCCACGTACAGCGAACTGGGCCAGTCGCGCGGAACGTCCAGGGTCCAGCGGGTGCCGCGCACGGCCGCGCGGGTCATCGGGCGGCCGGTCACGGCGTCGGCGACGACGACCCGACCGGTCAGCGGTCCGCCCCCGCCCGCGGTCACCTCGAAGCGCATGGTTCCGCCCTGGGCGCACGAGGTCGTCCCGGCACGCGCCACGGGGCGCGCGACCGGCCGGGCGCTCACCGGCCGGCCCTCGCGGCCGTGAGGAGTGCGGGCAGTTCCGTCAGACGGTGCGGGTGTCCGGCCGAGGCGTTCACCACGACCTCCTCGATGGCGCGCAGATGGGCGTGGATGGTGTCCGGCGGCAGATACGCGGTGTCGGCGGTCAGGGTGACGGTCAGCTCGTCGTCGTCGCCGCTCACATGCAGGCAGTACCGGCAGGCGACCCGGTCCTGGGTCGCGGGGAAGTCGAGCACACTGCGGCGGCGGAGCAGATCGAGCTCGTCCGGGCGCGGTGCCGGGCGGGGCGGCCCCACCCGCTCCACCAGGCGCATGTCGTTGAAGCAGCAGTACGGATGGACCTCGGTGCCGCGCTCGGCGGCCGCCCGCTCCAGCAGGGCGTCCCAGTCCGCCGGATCGTAGGCGGCGGCCCGGTACCCGGCGAGCGCGGCCGGCCAGGCGTCGGCCAGCAGATCGGTGAAGTCCGCGTCCGGGCCCGCGACCTCGTCCAGACGCAGGACGAACAGCGCGTCCTGGGACAGGGTGCTCACCAGGGTGCGGTGGCCGCCGGCCGCACGGTTGCCCGCGATCGGCATCACCGCCGCCACCGAGTGCCCCTGCCCGGCGGCGACCAGGGCGGCGGAGGCGGCCAGCAGCACGGTGGAACCGCTGACCCGGTGCGCGGCGGCCACCGCGTCGACGGCCCGGGGGAGCGCGGCCGACCTCAGCCGGCCCGTCCAGAACCGGGGCGTGCGCGGCGGTGCGACCGGCTCCGGGAACATCGTCGGGGGCGCCGCCCGCAGCCCCCGCTCCCAGTGGTCGAGGGCCGCCCGGCCCGAGCGTCGGCCGGCCGGGGACGCCTGACGCAGGCCCAGGTCCAGCGGGGTGTCCGCGCAGACGGGGCCGGCCGAGCCCCGGCGGACCAGCAGCCGCAGATCGCGGACCAGGACCTCCGCCGCGTGCCCGTCGGCCGCCAGATGGCACAGCCCCAGTACGGCGTGCGTGATCCGCCCCGCGTGCCGGACGGCGCCGAACCGCACCGGCCACTCGTCCGCGTAGTCGAAGCGGCGGGCGGTCAGCGACGACAGCAGCTCGTCGGCCGCCGCCGCGGCCTCGCCCGGATCGGCCACGTCCTGGACCCGGACCTCCGCGGACCCCTGCCCGGACAGGCGCTGACGGGCCTCGCCGCCCTCCTCCGCCACCACGGTGCGCAGCGCCTCGTGCCGGAGGACCAGCGCGGCGAGCGCGTCCGTCAGCCGCGACAGGTCCACCGGCGCGCCCCGGTCGGCGAGGGGGAGTACCCGGCCGATGTTGAAGTAGTGGTCGTTGGGGCGGGTACGGCCGATGGCGTGCCAGATGGCGCGCTGGCCCCAGGTCAGCGGGGCGTCCCCGGCGCGGCCGCCGGCGAAGGCGAAGGACACGGTGGTGTCCGCCGTCGCCGCCGTCACGGGGCGTCCTGCGCGACCAGGCCCCGCACCCGGTCGGTGAGCTGGTCGAGCCCGTCCGTGTACAGGCTCCGGTCGCCCAGGTCGATGAGGACGTCGTACTCCGACTCCAGACTGTCGGCGAGCCGCAGCAGGGACAGCGAGCCGACCCCGAGCGCGGCCAGCGAGTCGGTCGAGTCCAGGAGTTCCGCGGCGGTCAGAGCGCCGTCCGTGGCCCGTTCGACGAGCCGGGCGACGCCGTCGCGGGTGGGGGCGGGCGCGGTCACCGGGCACCGCCGTCCCGCCGGGCGGCCTCGTCGGCCAGGCGGCGGCGCAGGCTGAGCGGCCGGATGTCCGGCCACACCCGGTCGACGTGCGCGACGCACTCCTCCTCGGTGCCGCCGAAGCCCTCGGCCCGCCAGCCCGCGGGCAGTGGCGTGCCCTCCGGCCAGAGGGCGTGCTGCTCCTCGTCGTTGACGGCCACGAGGTAGCGGGTCGATGCGGTCATGCGGCTACTCCTTGCGCAGTGCGGTGACGGCGGCGGTGACGCCGTGCACGGTGGGGGCGTCGAAGAAGACCTCGAAGGGGAGGTCCACGCCGAGGGTGCGGTGGATACGGGCGGCGATGGCGGTGATGGTCAGGGAGTGGCCCCCGAGGTCGAACAGGTCCTCGTCGGGCCCGAGGTCGTCCAGCTCCAGGACCTCGCGCCAGATGGCGAGCACCGCCGCGGTCACCGGGTCGAGCGCGCCGTCCCCGTCCGCCGCCGGCACCGCAGCGCGGTCCGGGGCGGGCTCGGGGAGCGCGGCCCGGTCCAGCTTGCCGTTGGGCGTCAGCGGGAAGGCGTCCAGCACCGTGTACGAGGCCGGGACCGCGGCGTCCGGGAGCACGGCGGCGAGGTGCGCGCGCAGCTCGTCCGGCGCGGGCGCCGGACCGGCCGGGACGACATAGGCGCAGAGCCTGCGGTCGCCGTCCGTCCCGTGCAGCGCGGCGGCGGCCGCGGCGACCGCGGGGTGGGAGGCGAGCCGCGCCTCGATCTCGCCCAGCTCGATCCGGTGGCCGCGCAGCTTGATCTGGGTGTCGGAGCGGCCCAGGTAGACCAGAGCCCCGTCGGGCCCCCGCCGCACGAGGTCACCGGTGCGGTACAGCCGCGATCCGGGCGGACCGTACGGGTCGGGCACGAAGCGGGTGGCCGTCAGTCCGGGGCGGTGCCGGTAGCCGTGGGCCAGACCCGCGCCGCCCAGGTGCAGTTCGCCCGGCAGCCCGTAGGGGACGGGGCGCATCCGCCCGTCCAGGACGTAGGCGCGGGTGTTGGCGAGCGGCCCGCCGATGAGGACCTGTCCGTCGTCGCTCACCGCCGGCTCCGCCAGGGTGGACCAGATCGTGGTCTCGGTGGGTCCGTAGACGTTCACGAGCCGCTTGGTCAGGGTGGCCAGCTCGGCGCCGAGGGCCGGGGGCAGCGCCTCGCCGCCGGTCAGCGCGGTGAGCCCGGCCGCGTGGTCGCCGAGCCCCGCGTCGAGCAGGAGCCGCCAGCCGCTGGGGGTGGCCTGGACGTGGGTGACGCCCGCGCGGTCGACGAGGCCGAGGAGCGCGGGCCCGTCGCGGTGGCCGCCCTCCGGAACGAGGACCACCCGTCCGCCGCTGATCAGCGGCAGCAGCAGTTCGACCGCCGATATGTCGAAGGACAGCGAGGTGAGCCCCAGCCAGCGGTCCTCGGGACCGGAGCCCAGATGGTCGCGCAGGGCGCCGAGCACGTTGGCGAGCGCCGAGTGCGGCACCTCCACGCCCTTGGGCCGTCCGGTCGATCCGGACGTGTAGAGCACATAGGCGGCATCGGCGGGCGACGGCCCGGCCGGCAGGTCCGGCGCCCCGGCACCGTGCGGAAGGGAGGCGGCCGGGGCGAGCGCGGACGGGGCGAGGTCGCCGGGGCCCTCCGGGCGCGGGGTGACGCGGAGCGGGACGCGGGCGTCCGACCGCAGGAACGTCAGGCGCTCCGCCGGATGGGCGGGGTCCAGCGGCAGATGGGCGGCCCCGCAGGCCAGCGAGGCCAGTACGGTCACCAGCTGGTCCAGGCCGCGCGGGAGTTCGACGGCGACCAGGGTGCCGGGGCCCGCCCCGTGCCGGGCCAGCGCGGCGGCCGCGTGGGCGACCCGGTCGGCCAGGCCGCGATAGCTCAGGGTCTCGTCGCCGCTGACGACGGCGATCGCGTCCGGCCGGGCCGCCACCGCCTCGGCGAACAGCGCGGGCACGGTGCGCCCGGTCAGCTCGGGGCGCGGCCGGGGAACGGCGAGCTGCGCGGACCACTCGCCCGGTGCCAGCAGGGGCAGCTCGCCGACCGGGCTCGCGGGGTCGGCCAGCGCGCCGTCCAGGAGCGTCGTCCAGTGGTCCGCCACCCTCCGGGCCGCGTCGGCGGTGAGCGCACCGGCGCGGAACTGCAGGCTCGCGTCCACCTCGCGGCCGGAGTCGACGAGCTGGAGGTGCAGCAGATTGCGCGCGGTGCCGCAGAACCCCAGCCAGCGGACCTCGGCGCGCAGACCGGCGCCGAAGTCGGGGCGCGGCTGCGCGGCCGGCCGCCGCCGGTAGCTGACGGAGAGCGGGGTGAGCGCGGTGCGGGGCGTAAGCCCGCGCACACAGCGGCCGAGCGGGACGGCCCGGTGCCGGTACAGGGCGCGCAGCTCGGCGCGCACGCTCCGCGACCAGGTGGCGAAGGGCGCGTCGGGGGCCGCCGAGGTGAACAGCGGCAGCTCGTTGACGGCCAGCCCCACGCCGGCCGGCCCGCCGCGCGGACGCAGCGACAGCTCGACGGAGGTGACCGGCGCCGGGTCGCCGTACCGGGTGAGCAGCGCGTGCCAGGACGCGATGAGCAGTTCGAAGCGGGTGAGGCCCAGCCGGTGCGCCACCGCGTCGAGCCGGGCGGCCCGCTCCGTGCCGAGGCTCCAGGTGATCTCCGTACCCGGCGCGGGCGAGGTGCCGGGCAGCGCGGAGGTCGTGAGCCCCGGCAGCGGCGGTGCGGCCGGATCGTGCCACCGGGTGGCCCAGTACGCCTCGGCGTCCGCGAGCGCGCCCGGCGCCGGGGCCGGCTCGGGGAGCGGGACGGCCGGGGCGAGCGGGTCGTCCCGGTAGGCGGCGGCCAGGTCCGCGGTCAGCCGCTCCTTGGACTCGCCGTCCAGGACCAGGTGATGGGCGGTCAGCAGCAGCACGTGCCGTACGGGGGAGAGCCGGGCGAGGACGAAGCGGTGCAGCGGCCCGCGGCCGAGGTCGAACGGCGTGGCGCGTTCCCGCGCCAGGAGGGCGCCGAGTTCCCCGGCGGCGCACTCGACCGTGCTCATCGGCACCTCGCCGGTGAGCGGGACAGGGGTGCCGTCGCCGCCGAACGCGGTGCGCAGGGCCGGATGGTGGGCGGCGACGGCGGCGCAGGCCCGGCCCAGGCGGCCGGCGTCCAGGGGGCCGTCGAGGCGGATGGTCAGGGTGAGGTGGTAGGCGGAGCCGGTGTCCAGGGTGCGCTCGGTGAGCCAGACGCCGTGCTGGGCGGAGCTGAGGGTGGCGTTCACAGGATGGCCTCGGGTTCGTCTTGGGCGAGGATGCGGCGCAGTTCGCGTTTGAGGACCTTTCCGGCCTCGTTGCGGGGGAGGGCGTCGCGGAACAGCACGGTGGCGGGCAGTTCGTGGACCGCCAGCCGGTCGAGCAGGAAGGTCCGCAGCGCGGCGGGGGTCAGACCCTCGCCGGCGACGACCACGGCGGCGACGACGCTCCCCAGCACGGGGTGCGGCACCCCGACCGCGGCGGCGTCGCGGACCTCCGGATGGGCGTGCAGGGCGTCCTCGACCTGGAGCGTGGAGACCTTGTGGGCGCCCGACTTGACGACGTCGCGCTCCCGGTCGAGCAGGTGCAGGAACCCCTCCTCGTCCACCCGGCCCAGGTCGCCCATGCGTATCCACCGGCCCTGGAAGACGCCGTCGTCCGCCTCGCCCAGGTACGCGCGCGGAGCCGCCGCCGAACGCAGCCACAGCTCGCCCGGCTCGCCCGCCGCCACCGGCCCGCCCTCCGGGGTGGTCACCCGCAGATCGGCCAGGGACGCGGGCCGGCCGGGCGAGTCGGGCCGGGCCGGGTCGAACAGCAGGGTGATCTGGGCGGGCGCGGCCTCGGTTGAGGTGTAGTAGTTGACGATCTGCGCCTTCGGGAAGGCCCGGCCGAGCCCGAGCGCGACCGGCTGCGGCAGCGCCGCCGCCGTGGAACCGACCAGACGCACGGCCCGCCGCGCCTGCGCGAACCTGTCGTCGGTGACGGCCGGGGACGCCAGCAGCTCGATCGCCATGGCGGGTACGAGGAACACGCTCCCGATCCCGTGCTCCGCCAGCAGGCGCAGGAAGCGGGCCGGGGTGAACTGCGGGGCCGTGACACAGGCGGCGTGCGCGTTCAGCGCGTTGACCAGCATGGTCTGCCCCGCGTTCGTGCCGACGGGGAAGGCGTGGAGGAACGCGGCGGAGTGGCGCAGCGGCCGTCGCCGTTCGTCGAGGGTGCAGCCGTACGCCAGATTGGCGTGCCCGGCCCCGACCCCCTTGGGCGTCCCGGTGGTGCCCGAGGTGTAGAGGATCTGCGCGAGGTCACCGGGTGCGGGCTCGGGCAGCTCCGGCGCCGGGGAGTGCCCCGCGGCGTCGGACTCCGTGAGCACGGTCGTCCCGGCCGGGAGCGCGGGCGGCGGCGCCCCCGCGCCGTGCAGCAGGAACCTCGCCCCCGCGTCCTCGCACACGTACGCGGCCGTGGCCGGCGCGGACCGGTCGGAGAGCGGCACGGCGACGCCGCCGGCCCGCAGCACCGCGAGGAAGGCGACGGCGTAGTCCGTCCAGCCGCCGGTGCCGTGGTGCAGCACCACCCGGTCCCCGGGCCGCACCCCGGCCGCGCGCAGCGCGCCGGCGTACGCCCCCGAACGCTCCTGCCAGGAAGCGAAGTCGAGCCGGTCGCGGCCGGTGACCAGGGCGACGCGCTCCCCGTGCGCGGCGGCGCGGTGGGCGAGCAGGGCGGGCAGCGTGGCGACCGCGGCCGGGTTTCCCGTCATGACCGGCCCGCCTTCGCGCGGCGGGCGGCGGCGATACGGGCCCGCTCCCGCAGGCCGACCAGATCGTCCGGCTCCGCCTCGGGCACGTCCCGGTCGAAGCGCGCCAGCACCGGAAGCCGCAGCCCGAGCGCGACCAGCCCGAGCATCGCGCAGCCGAACAGCACGTACATCAGGGCGATGCCGCGTCCGGGGCCGGTGCCGATCAGGGGGCCGAAGACCGGGGCGAGCGCGCCGCCCTGTTCCATCAGGGGCCCCAGGAGAGAGGAGCCCAGCGGGGCGATGACGCCGTGGCCCAGCGGCAGGGTGGACCAGGCGACCAGCGTGTTCAGCGCGAAGACCCGGCCGTGGAAGCGCTGCGGCACCTTGACCTGGACGATCGTGGAGTAGACCCCGTTGACGAGGGACAGCGCGAAGGACATGCCGAACGCCCCGGCGGCCACCACCCACAGCCCGGCGTGCAGACCGGTCACGGCCCCGGCCAGCGCCAGGAGCGCCGCGAGCGCCAGCATCCCCCGCAGCCGGTGCCGGCGCGGACCGCCCCAGAACCCCATGACGATTCCGCCCAGGATCGCGCCCGCACCGCCCGCCACGGCCACCCGCGCCGCGCCCTGCAGATCGTCGAAGGCGAGGACCAGCGGCGTGACGAGCAGGAACAGCGGCGACAGGAAGATGTTCAGCCCCGCGAACCACAGCAGCATCGCCCGGAAGCCCCGGTTGCGCCACGAGTAGGCGAAGCCGTTCCGGATCTCGGAGACCAGCGACTCGCGCCGCGTCCACGGCAGCGTCCGGGGGAACTTCACCGCCAGCAGGATGCCGATCGCCAGGACGTAGCTGGCCACGTCGATGATCAGGATGCCCCGCAGACCGATCCCGGCCAGCAGCGCCACGGCCACCAGCGGTACGACGAACTGCGCGGTGCCGAAGGCGAGCTGGACGATCCCGTTGGCGTGGCCGAGGTACTGCTTGGGCACCAGCTGCGGCACCGCGGAGGCGTAGGCCAGCCGCTGGAACGTCAGGGCCAGGGAGAGGACGCCGAGCAGGACGTACACCTCCCAGGAATGCAGGTTCCCGGTGACGAGCAGGGCCAGCAGCCCGGCCTGGGTGGTGCAGGCGGCGATGTCGCCGGCGAGCAGCACCTTGCGCCGGTCCAGCCGGTCCACCAGCGCCCCCGCGAGCGGGCCGACGAGGATGCCGGGAACCATCGCGACGACCGCGTACAGCGCGTATCGGGTCAGGGAGCCGGTGTTGAGGAGAATCCACAGCGGCAGCGCGAACTCGGTCAGCGCCGAGCCGGTGATGGAGACCAGCTGGCCGCTCGCGACCGCCAGGAACCGGCGCATGCTGGGCTCGGGGCCGGTCCCGGCCTCCGCGTCCGGTGCCTCGCCCGGTTCGTCACCGGCGCCGTCCGCCGCGTCGGCGGGGCCCGTGTCGCCCTGGAACCACCAGGAGTTCAGCGGGTCGCGGGCGGGCAGCTTGCCGGTGGTCCCGTCGAGCACGGCCGGGTGCACCGCCGTGATCGCCTCGGCCACTTCCCGGGCCCGGTACTTGAGGAAGAAGTGGCCGCCCTGGTCGAGCACGGCGACGGCGGAACGCTCGGCCAGCAGCAGCCACTCGCGGTAGCGCTCCTGGTAGAAGTCGGCCGCCGGGTCCTGGTCCCCCACCAGGCAGACCAGCGGGGCGCGCAGCCTCGGGGCACCGGCGGCGACGTCCGCGATGGCCCGGGTGAAGTAGTCCTCGGCGGCCTGTGTGTCGCGGCGCATGTTGCCGATGATGAAGGCGGCCTGTTCCTTGTCGAGGTCGGAGGTGTTCACTCCGAGCCCGATCAGCCAGTTCGCGTAGACGCGGTCGCCGAGCAGCGGTTCCAGCGAGGCGACGCGGCTCAGCGCGCTGAGCACACGGCTGCGCGGCCGGGCGAACGGGAACTGCGCCCCGGCGTAGACGGCCTCCAGCGGATGCCCGGCCGCTTCGAGCAGCCGGGAGACGGCGATGGCCAGGGCCGTGCCGACGGCGCAGTGGCCGTAGACCACGACGGGGCCCCCGGTCCGCTCCCGGACCTCGGCGGCGATGCGTTCGGCCAGTTCGTCGAAGGGGACGGACTCCTCCGTGACACCGACGTCGTGGCCCGGTACGGCGACCGCCCACAGCTCGGTGTCGGAGGGCAGCGCGTCGGCGACGGGCTGGTAGACGACGGGGCTGCCGCCGCCGTAGGGCACGCAGACGAAGGTGCGGGTGCGGTGCGCCGGGGACACCGGCGGGGTGAGCCGGTGCAGCAGCGGCCTCGGGGTGTCGTCGTGTTCGTCGCGTGCGGCGAGGGCGGCCAGGTCGCGGACCGTGCGGTGGGTGAAGAGGTCCATGACGCTGACCGGCCGGGCGCCCGCCTCGGTCAGCCGGCCGCGCGCCCGTGCGACGACCTGGGTGGCCAGGAGGGAGTGTCCGCCGATGTCGAAGAAGTCCTCGTCCGCGCCGACCTCGGTGACGCCGAGCACCTCGCCCCAGATGCCGGCGAGCAGGCGTTCGATCTCGGTCGCGGGCTTGGTGGCGCCCGCCGCGCGCCGCAGCTGGGGAGCGGGCAGGGCGCGGCGGTCGAGCTTCCCGTTGGGCGTGAGCGGCAGCGCGGGGACGACGGCCACGACCGCGGGGACCTGGTGGTCGGGCAGCATCCGTTTCAGGGCCGTACGCAGCCGGGTCGGCTCGGGCTCCTCGGCGCCGGCCGCGGGCACCACGTAGCCGACGAGCCGCCGGTCGCCGGGCCGGTCCTCGCGCACCAGGACCGCGGCGTCCGCGACGCCGGGCTGGGCGCGCAGCGCGGCCTCGGTCTCGCCCGGTTCGATGCGCAGGCCGCGCAGCTTGACCTGCTGGTCGATGCGGCCCAGGTGCTGGAGGGTGCCGTCCGGGAGGCGGCGGGCCAGGTCGCCGGTGCGGTACAGACGGGAGCCCGGCGGACCGTACGGGTCGGGCACGAAGCGGGCCGCGGTCAGCCCCGGCCTGCGGTGGTAGCCGAGGGCGACCGGGGTGCCCCCGATGTGCAGTTCGCCGGGTGCGCCGGGCGGCACCGGGCGCAGGGCGTCGTCCAGCACGTACAGCCGGGTGTTGTCGATGGGCAGCCCGATCGGCACCGTCTCCAGGGGCCCGGCGCACTCCCAGGAGGAGACGTCGACGGCGGCCTCGGTCGGTCCGTACAGGTTGGCCAGCGCGCAGTGCGGCAGCCGGCCCGTCAGTTCGCGGGCCGCGTCGGGGGGCAGCGCCTCGCCGCTGCTGATCACCCGGCGCAGCGTGCCGCACCGCTCGACGCCCTCCTCGGCGAGGAAGACGGCCAGCATGGCGGGGACGAAGTGCGCGACGGTCACCCCGGCGGTGGCGATGAGGTCGAGCAGATAGCCGGCGTCCTTCTGGCCGCCGGGCTTGGCGAGGACGATGCGCGCCCCGGTGGCCAGCGGCCAGAAGAACTCCCACACCGACACGTCGAAGCCGACCGGGGTCTTCTGCAGGACGGCGTCGTCCGGTCCCAGCCGGTAGGCGTCCTGCATCCACTGGATGCGGTTGGCGATCGCCCGGTGCGTGTTGGGCACGCCCTTGGGGCGGCCGGTGGAGCCGGAGGTGTAGATGAGGTAGGCGGGGTCGTCGGGGGCGGGCCCGGCCGGCCGCCGCCGTGAACGCGGCGGGTCCACCGGGTCGTCCAGCAGCATGATCTGCGCGGTGCAGCCGTGCGGTGTGGGCAGTCCGCGCTGGGTGAGCAGCACGGGCGCGTCGCTGTCGGCGAGCAGGAAGGCGAGGCGGTCGGCCGGGTAGCCCGGCTCCAGCGGGACGTAGGCCGCGCCGGTGCGCAGGATGCCGAGGAGTCCGGCGACGAGTTCGGGCGAGCGTTCGGAGCAGATGGCGACGAGGCCGCCCGGCCCGACGCCCTCGGCGGCCAGCCGGGCGGCGATCCGGTCGGCCCGCTCGTCGAGCTGGCGGTAGGTGAGGGCGGCCCGGCCCTCGACGGCCACGGCGACCGCGTTCGGCGTGCGGGCGATCTGCTCGGCGACCAGGGCGGTGAGGGTGGTGGCCGGCCGGTCCAGGGCGGTGTCGTTGTACCGCAGGATCTCGGTGTCGGCCTCGTCGGGGGTGGGGCCGGCGAGTCCGGACAACCGGGTGTCGGGGGCGGCGGCCACCGACCGCAGCAGCCTGCCGAGGTGGTCGGCGAGGCGTCCGATGTCGGCGGGGTCGAAGAGGTCGGTGTTGAAGTTGAAGGAGCCGTGCAGCCCGTCGGGCCACTCCTGGAGGAAGAGTTCGAGGTCGAAGCGGGTGCCGCTGGCCCGGACCCCGAACGGTTCGGCGCTCAGCGCTCCGTCGGGCGCCGCGTCGCGCTGGGTGGCGTAGTTCTGTACGGCCAGGACGGCCTGGAAGACGGGCGGGCGGGAGACGTCGCGGGGCACCCTCAGCTCGCTGACCAGCTGGGCGAACGGCAGGTCCTGGTGCGCGTAGGCGTCCAGACAGGTCTCGCGGGTGCGGGACAGCAGCTCGGTGAACGAGGGGTCGCCCTCCAGCCGGGCCGGGAGCGCGATGACGTTCACGAACATGCCGACGAGGGCTTCGAGTTCGGGCTCGCCGCGGCCGGCGACGGGGGAGCCGACCGCGAAGTCCCGCTGGCCGCTGAACCGGGCGAGCAGGAGCTGGAAGGCGGCCAGGAGCACCATGTGGACGGTCGCGTCGTGCCGCCGGCCCAGCGCCGTCAGCCGGTCCAGCAGGTCGCGGTCCACCGAGAACGCGTGGCCGGCGCCCTCGAAGGTCTGGCGGGGCGGCCTGGGCCGGGAGAAGGAGAGCTCCAGCGGCTCGACACCGGAGAGCTCACGGGCCCAGTGGGCGACCTCGGCGACCAGCCGGTCCCCGCTCAGCCGCTCCCGCTGCCACAGCGCGAAGTCCCCGTACTGGACGGGCAGTTCGGGCAGCGGGTCGGGTTCTCCGGCGGCGTGCGCGGCGTACAGGCGCAGTACTTCGCCGAGCAGGACCTCGCTGGACCAGCCGTCGCTGACGCTGTGGTGGACGACCAGGAGCAGGACGTGGTCGTCGGGCGCGAGCCGGATCAGCAGGGCGCGCAGCAGCGGGCCCCGTTCCAGGTCGAAGGGCACGGCCGAGGCCTCGTCCACCATGCGTTCGGCCTCGTCGGCGGAGTCCGCGTCCGCCAGGGTGAGGGCGGCCGGGCCGGGCGGGTCGACGACCAGCAGCGGGCGTCCGTCGTCGGTGGCCGGGTAGCGGGAGCGCAGCGTCTCGTGCCGGGCGACGGCCGCGTCCAGGGCGGCGCGGAGCGCGTCGGTGTCCAGCGGGCCGCGCAGCCGCCGGACCACCGGGATGTTGTACGCGGCGGTGCCGGGCGCGAACTGCTCCATGAACCACAGGCGTTCCTGCGCGAACGAGAGCGGGACGGGGGTGTCCGGGTCGCGGCGCGGGATGGTGGTGCGGGCGGTCGGGCGCGCGGCCAGGCGGCGGCGCAGCAGTTCCTTCTTGGCGGCGGAGAGGCGTGCGGCGGCGTGGTCCGCCGGGCGGGCGGCGGTGGGGTCGGCGGGGCGGTCGGCGGTGGGGTCCGCCGGGTGGGCTGTGTCGGGGTCCGCGGGGCGGGCGGTGTCGGCGCTCATGAGCGGGGCCGGGTTCCTTCCAGTGCGTCCTGCGCGGCCAGCAGTTCTTCGGCGTCCGCGTCCGAGAGGGCGTCGATCTCGGCCAGCAGCGCGGCCTCCACGGCCTCGGCGAACGCGGCGCAGGTGCGATGGGTGAACAGGGTGCGCAGGGGGACGGTGAGGTCCGCGGAGGCGCGGACGCGGGCGATGACGCGGGTCGCCAGGAGCGAGTGGCCGCCCAGGTCGAAGAAGTCGTCCTGCGCGCCGACCGGCCCGCTGCCGAGCACCTGTTGCCAGATGTCCGCGACGAGTTCCTCCGCCTCGGTACGGGGCGGCACGAAGGCCGGACGGATGAGCGAGGCCGGTCCGGGGTCCGGCAGGGCCGCCCGGTCCACCTTGCCGTTGGGGCCGAGCGGCAGGCGGTCGAGCACGGCCCAGGTGTCGGGGACGAGGTGCGGCGGCAGCACTGCGGCCAGCTCGGCGCGCAGCCGGGCGGGGTCGGGGGCGGCCTGTGCCGGGGCCGGTACGACATGGGCGGTCAGCCGGTCGCCCCGGACGGACACCACGGCCTCCGCCACCGAGGGCAGGGCGGCGAGCGCCACCTCGACCTCACCGGGCTCGACCCGGAACCCGCGCACCTTGACCTGGCCGTCCAGCCGGCCCAGGAACTCCAGCTGTCCGTCGGCGCGGCGGCGCACCCGGTCCCCGGTGCGGTAGCGGCGGGCGCCGGGCGGCCCGTCCGGATCGGGGACGAAGGACCGGGCGGTGGCTCCGGGGCGGCCCAGGTAGCCGTCGCCGACCCCGGCGCCGCCGATCACCAGCTCGCCGGGCGTGCCGGGCGGCACGGGACTGCCGGCGCGGTCCAGCACGGCCAGGGTCGTCCCGCCGATGGGGCGGCCGATGGGCGGCCTGCGCCGCTCGTCGCCGGCCCCGAGGTCCGCCGTGGTGGCGATGATCGAGGTCTCGGTCGGGCCGTAGGAGTTGACCAGCCGCACGGTGTCGCCGAACCGGGCCCGCCAGGCGGCGACCGCCTCCGGGCGCACCTGGTCGGCGCCGAGGACGAGCAGGCGCAGCGTGTCCGGCCACGGGGTCTCGTCGAGGTCGGCGACGAGGTGGTGCCAGTAGGGGGTCGGCAGGTCCAGGACGGTGATCCCGGCCGTGTAGGGCTCGGCCAGCTGGTCGGCGAGTGCGGCCCCCGGCCGTGCGGTGACCAGGACCGCGCCCGCCGCCAGGGCCGGGAAGATCTCCTCGGCGCTGGTGTCGAAGGAGAGCGAGGCGCTGTGCAGGACCCGGTCCGCCCCGGTCAGCCCGTAGCCCTCGCGCATCCAGGCGACCCGGGCCGCGAGGGCGCGGTGCGGGACGAGGACGCCCTTGGGCGTGCCGGTGGAGCCCGAGGTGTAGATGACGTACGCGGGGTCGTCCGGGCCCGCCTCGGTGCCGGGGCCGGGCAGCGGGCCGGCGGGGCCGCCCGGTCCGGCCGGGTCGGTGGGGCCGGGGGTGACGGACAGGACGGGGACGTCCGTGTCGATGCCGTCCACGGGCGCGCCGTCCGCGGTGAGCAGGACCGCGGCCCCGCTGTCCCGCAGCATGAAGTCGAGCCGGGCGCCGGGGTATTCCGGGTCCAGGGCCAGGTAACCGGCGCCGACGCGCCAGGCGGCGAGCATGGCCACGACCGGCCGCGGGCCGCGCGGCAGGCAGAACGCGACGAGGTCGCCGCGGCGGACCCCGCGGGCCAGCAGCCGGGCGGCCAGTTCCCGGCCGGCCGCCGCGAGTTCGGCGCGCGTGAGGCTCTCGTCGGGGCCGGCCACGGCCGGGGCGCCGGGCACCAGCTCCGCCGCCCGGTCGATCGCGGCGAGGACCGTCGGCGGATGCGCCGCGAGCGCGGGCCCGGTCGCCTCGGCCCGGCACAGCGCCTCCTCGTCCGCGCCGAGCAGGGGCAGCCGGTGCACGGGGGTGTCCGGCGCCGCCAGGGCCGCGCGGAGCAGGGTCTCGAAGCGGGCGGCCAGCCGGGCGACCTGTTCGGCGCCGAGGAGGTCGGTGCGGTGGCCGAAGACGGCGTGCAGGTCGTCGCCGTCCGGGCGGATGTCCAGGCTCAGTTCGAACTTGGCCGCGGTGTGCCCGCCGTCCCCCTCGGCGCAGACGAGGTCGGCGAAGCGGTGTTCGCCGAGGGCGCCGCCGCTCTGGGTGTGCACGGTCAGCAGGGTCTGGAAGACGGGGGTGCGGCCGGTGTCCCGGTTGTGCCGCAGCTCCTCGGTGAGCCGCTCGAACGGGACGCGGCCGTGCGTCAGGGCGCGGAGCCAGTCGCCCCGCAGCCGGCGCAGCAGGGTGTCGAAGGAGGGGGCCGCGGTGAAGTCCGCGCGCAGGACGAGGGTGGAGGAGAAGTAGCCCACGGTCCGCTCGCTGTCGACGGTGGTCCGCGCGGCGGTGGGCACGCCGACGCAGAAGTCGTCCTGGCCGGTGCAGCGGTGCAGCAGTGCCTGGTAGGCGGCGGCGAGCACCATGAACGGGGTGAGCCGGCGGGCCCGCGCGAAGGACTCCACCGCGCCGCCCAGCCCGTGCAGGACGCGGGTGTGGTAGGCGCCGAGACTGCTGGGCGTCTCGGGTCGGGGATGTTCCAGGGGGAGTGCCAGGGGCGGCGCGGCGTGGAGCAGCTGCCGCCAGTGGTCGAGCGCGGCGGCGGCCTCGGGGCCGTCCAGCCAGGCGCGCTCCCCGGCCGCGTGCGCCGGATAGGAGCCGGGTTCGGCCAGTTCGGCGGCGGTGCCCGTGCGGTGGGCCGAGTAGAGCGCGGCGAGTTCGGAGCGCAGCAGCCCGAGCGACCAGCCGTCGGCGGCGATGTGGTGCACGACGAGGCAGAACGTGTACGCGTGCTCGCCGGTGCGCAGCAGGGCGGCGCGCAGCGGCGGGCCCTGCGCCAGGTCGAACGGCCGGTTGGTGAACTCGCCGATCCGCGCCAGGACATCGGCGTCCGGGTGGTGGCGCAGGTCGACGCTGTCCAGCGGTACGGGTGCCGGCGGATCGACCACCACGTACGGGCGTCCGTCGACGGCGGGGAACCGGCTGCGCAGGGCCTCGTGGCGGGCGGTCACCGCGTCCAGGGCGGCGCTCAGCGCCTCCTTGCTGAGCGGTCCGGTGAACCGGAGCACCAGCGGGATGTTGTACGCCGGGTCCCCCGGCTCGAACTGGTCCAGGAACCACAGCCGTTCCTGCCCGACGGAGAGAACCGCCTCCGTGTGCGGACCCGCCGGGGGCGCGGGTGCCGCGGGTGCCGGGGTGTGGGGCTGCGGGTCCGGTACGGACATGACGCTCCTGGGGGCCGGGCTGCGGTCGGCCGGCCGAACTGGCCGAAACCATAGGGATGCACGGCCTGCGCGGGGGACGTGAGAGCAGGGGGACGGGGGTCCGAGGGGGGCCGTGATGCCGCAGATGCTAGAGAGACCTCGGACGACGGGTCAATGGTCTGGACCAAAGTGCCCGTGGTTCGGTTCAAACCCGCTACCGCGCCGGAGCAGCGGAAACGACCGGAATATGCCCCGGAACGCCGGCGCGCGGAGCCCCGGCGGACCCGGCCGCGCCGGCTCCTTCGCACGGCCTCGGCCCCTCTTTGGGCACAGCGGCGCGGTGGGCATTAGGTTGACCCGGAAAGGTCTCGGCAGCGGACTCGTGATGGGGGCGAGCATGACCATGCAAAAGGGAACCAATGTCCCAGTGACGGCCCAGGCCGTGCGTGTCGAACTGGGGTGGCGCACCGCTCCGGGCGCACCGGACGTGGACGCCTCGGCGCTCCTGCTCCTCGGCTCCGGAAAGGTGCGCAACGACGGGGACTTCGTCTTCTACAACCAGCCGTCCCACACCTCCGGCGCGGTGCGCCACGAGGGCAAGCGCACGGCGGGCGGCACGGCGACCGACACCCTGGCCGTCGATCTGGCGCGGGTGGAGCCGGCCATCGACCGCGTGGTGCTGGCCGCCTCGGCGGACGGCGGCACCTTCGGCCGGGTGAGCGGCCTCTACGTACGCGTCCTGGACGCGGCCGGCGGCGCCGAGATCGCCCGGTTCGACAGCACCGACGCCACCGTGGAGACCGCCTTCATCCTCGGTGAGCTCTACCGGCGCCAGGGCGCCTGGAAGTTCCGCGCGGTCGGCCAGGGCTACGGCTCCGGGCTCGAAGGGCTCGCCACCGACTTCGGGATCTCCGTGGACGAGCCCCAGCAGCCCCAGGCGGCCCCGCAGCCCCACCGGGCCCCGGCCGCCCCGCCCCCGTCCTACCCGCAGCCCCAGCAGCCGACCATCGCCGCCCCGATGGCGCCCCCGATGGCCCCGCCCGTACCGCCCGCCCCTCCGGCACCGCCCGTCACCCAGCCCGTCCGGCTGACCAAGGTGACGCTCACCAAGGAGGCGCCGTCCGTCTCGCTCACCAAGCAGGGCGGCACGTCCGGCGCGATGCGCGTCAACCTCAACTGGGAGGTCCGCAAGCAGTTCAAGGGCTGGGGCAGCAAGCTCGGCCGGGCCGTGGCGAACCACTCCGACCTCGACCTCGACCTGTGCGCCCTGTACGAGCTGGCCGACGGCCGCAAGGGCGTCGTCCAGGCCCTGGGCAACGCCTTCGGCGCGCTCCACCAGCCGCCGTTCATCCACCTCGACGGCGACGACCGCACCGGCGCCGTCAGCACCGGCGAGAACCTGACGATCAACCTCGACCACAAGGCACAGCTGCGCCGGGTCCTGATCTTCGTCACCATCTACGAGGGGGCCCGGAGCTTCGCCGACCTGCACGCCACGGTCACCCTCCAGCCGCAGCACGGCGCGCCGATCGACTTCTCGCTCGACGAGTGCACCGTGCCGTCCACGGTCTGCGCGCTCGCGCTCATCACCAACACCGGCAACGACCTCACCGTGCAGCGCGAGGCCCGCTACCTGGTGCCGCAGCGCGGGGTCAGCCCGCAGCGCACCATCGACCACGCCTACGGCTGGGGCATGAACTGGACGCCGGGCCGCAAGTGAGCCCGCGCCGAATCACTGGTCCGGTGCGGCCTCGGGACGGGCGTACGTACGCCCCTTCCAGGCCGCACCGCGCCCCCGGTGGTGCCTGACCGCCGAATCGACGGTCATCAGCAGGTACAGCAGCGCGGTGAACGGCAGCAGCGGGGCGAGCCACAGCGACTGCCGGTAGTAGCCCAGCGTCGGCATGTACGTCCCCGCCATGACGGCCCACGCGAGCCCCCCGGCCCACGCCGCCGCCGCGTCCCCGCCCAGCACCCCGGCGATCAGCGCGGCCGGCGGGACCAGATAGACCAGCGCGAGCCCGAGCACCGTGCCGAGCAGCACCGACGGACGGTGCCGCAACTGGGCGTACGCGCTCCGCGCGACCATCAGCCACAGATCGCCCAGGCCCGGATAGGGCCGCACACTGTCCACCCGCTCCGCGAGCCCCAGCCAGATCCGGCCGCCCGACCGCCGCACCGCGCGGGCCAGCGACACATCGTCGATCACCGCCTGCCGGATCGAATCCGGCACCCCCGCGCGCACCGCCGCCTCCGTCCGCAGCAGCACACAACCCCCCGCCGCGGCGGCCGTCCGCCCGGTGTTCCGGTTGATCCACCGGAACGGATACAGCTGCGCGAAGAAGTAGACGAAGGCCGGCACCACCAGCCGCTCCCACACACTCGCCACCCGCAGCCGCGCCATCTGCGAGACCAGGTCGAAGCCGCCCGTCTCCGCCGCCGACACCAGCTCCCGCAGGCTGTCCGGCTCGTGCGCGATGTCCGCGTCCGTCAGCAGCAGGTACTCCGGCTCCCGCGACCGGGCCAGCGTCATCCCGTGGCGCACGGCCCAGAGCTTGCCCGTCCAGCCGGGCTCCGGCTCGCCGGGCGAGACCACGGTCACCGGCACACCCCCGTACCGCACGGACAGCGCGCGGGCGACGTCCCCCGTGCCGTCCTTGCTGCAGTCGTCGACGAGGAAGATCTCGACGGGCCCCGGATAGTCCTGCGCCAGCAGCGACGGCAGACTCACCGGCAGCATCGCCGCCTCGTCGCGCGCCGGCACCACCACCGCGACCGAGGGCCAGCGCTCCGGCGCCGCCCGGCTCGGCAGCCGCTGGTCGGCGCGCCAGAAGAACCCCTGGCCCAGCAACAGCCACACCCACGCGACAAGCGAACCCACGGCGATCCAGGCAACGGCGCTCATTGGCGGAAGTCTGCACCACTGAGCGGGGACCGCAAGGGCGGTCGACTATGGTGACCGGGTGAAGATCGCACTGATGGACTCCGGAATCGGACTGCTCGCTGCCGCCGCCGCGGTACGCCGGCTGCGACCGGACGCGGACCTGGTGCTCTCCTCCGACCCGGACGGCATGCCCTGGGGCCCCCGCACCCCCGAGGACGTCACCGAGCACGCGCTCGCGGTCGCCCGCGCCGCCGCCGCCCACCGGCCCGACGCGCTGATCGTCGCCTGCAACACCGCCTCCGTGCACGCGCTGGACACCCTGCGCGCCGAGCTGGAGCCCGGCCTGCCCGTCATCGGCACGGTCCCGGCGATCAAGCCCGCCGCCGCGGACGGCGGCTCCGTCGCGATCTGGGCCACCCCGGCCACCACCGGCAGCGCCTACCAGCGCGGGCTGATCCGTGACTTCGCCGGCTCCGCCACCGTCACCGAGGTGCCCTGCCCCGGCCTCGCCGACGCCGTCCAGTACGCCGACGAGGACCGCATCGACAGGGCGGTGGCCGCCGCCGCCGCGCTCACCCCGCCCGACGTACGGGCCGTCGTCCTCGGCTGCACCCACTACGAGCTGCTCGCCGAGCGCATCCACGCCGCCGTCGGCGGACCCCCGGTCACCCTGTACGGGTCGGCCGGCGCCGTCGCCGCCCAGGCGCTGCGCCGGATCGGTGCCGAACCCGCTCCGTCGGCCGAACCCTCCTCCGCCATCGCGGTCATTCTCAGCGGCCGCGCCGCAGAGCTGCCGCGGGCCGCCCTGGCCTACCCGCAAGGCCGCGGGCTGGCCGCCGTCGACTCCGTGCGCTGACCCCCGGACGGCCCCGCCGGCGCGTTCGGGACCGTTCCCGCGCGCCCGTTCTTCAGTACGCTGCTGGGCATGAGGGAGCACCCCGGAGAACCGAAGCACACCGGAACCGGAACCCACTCGCAGGTCTGGGTCGGCCGGGCCACCAACCGCACCCAATGGGTCCTCGCCGCGCTGGGCGCCGCCTGCCTGGCGCTGGGCATCCAGCTCGCCGTCAGCTCCAGCTGGGCCTCCGGCATCGCCCCGCTGCTGATGTCGGTCATCGGCTGCGTGGCGGCCGGGCTGCTCATGCTGTTCGGCACGCTCGCCTTCGTGAACGTCGCGGTCCGGGTGGACGGCGACGCCCTGGAGGTGCGCTGCGGCCACATGGGTCTGCCGCGCCGCCGCATCCTGCTCACCCAGGTGGTGGCCGCCGACTTCGCGCCCCGGGTCACCCCGCGCCAGTGGGGCGGCTGGGGCTACCGCTGGCGCCCGGAGAAGGGCACGGCCGTGGTGGTGCGGCGCGGCGAGGGCCTGGTGCTGCGGCTCGGCGACGGGCGCACGTTCACCATCACGGTGGACGACGCCGAGGCCGGCGTACGGTTCATCCGCGCCCGGCTGCGCCTCCCGTCCACCGGCTATCCGGCAGGCGCCTGACCGCCCGCCCCGATCGGGCGCCGTGCCGACGCCAGCCCGGCCAGGAGCCCCGCCCCCGCCGTCACCGGCGTGAAGCTCAGCGCGTTGCCCACGCTCGCCAGCGCGGCCAGCGCCGTCAGCGCCGCGCCCGCCGACAGGACCACCGCCGTGGGACGCGCCGAGCGGCCCAGCGCGTACAGCAGCCAGCCGAACGCGGCGCCCAGCAGCACCACCCCCACGACCCCCTGCTCCGCCGCCTGCTGCCACGGCGCCGAGTGCGGTTTCCCGTCCGAGCCGAGGCTCTGGCGCGCGGTCGGACTCAGCTCGTCGAAGCGGCCGGGCCCCACCCCGAGGACCGGGTTGCCCTCCGCCAGCCGGGCCGCGTCCTGCCACAGCTCCACCCGGTTCTGCGTGAGCCGGCCCTCCAGGGTGATCGTCAGCCCCTCGGGCAGCGTCTCCTCCGCCACGGCCCACGAGACGCCCACCACCAGCCCGGCCGCCAGCGCCAGGCCGGTCAGCCCGAGCAGCCGGTGCCGCGTCCGGTCGGCGGCCAGCGAACACAGCAGCACCCCGAGCGCCGCCGCGAACCCGGCCACCGAGTCCAGCGCCAGCGAGAGACCGGCGGCCCCGAGCGCCGGCAGCCGCAGCAGTGCGCGCAGCGGCCCCCGCCGCGCCCCCGCCGCCGCACAGCAGGCGGCCCCGGCGGCGAGCACCAGCAGCGCGGCGGCCGCCCCGCTCTGCCCCGGCGCCCGGTCCGCGGCGGCCGCCGCCCCCGGAATGCCGTGCCGCCAGACGAGGGCCAGGAGCAGCGCCGCGACCGCGGCGCCCGCTGCCCCGGCCACCGGCAGCAGCGTCCCGCAGATGCGCCCGCAGGCGAAGCCCGCCGCGACGGCCAGCAGCGCCAGCAGCACCCCCTCCGGCCTGGTCTCCCGGCCCGCCGCGCTGACCAGCGTCCAGATCGCACACGCGGCGAGGATCAGGGCCCCGGCGACATCGGAGGCGGCGCGGCCCTCCGGCGCGTCCACCGCGTCCGGGACGCCGTGCCCCCGCCCCGCTGATTCGTTCATCACGTCCGTCCCCCGGCGGTGACCGTCCCGTACGCGAAGGCCGGAACCGGCCCGTCGGCGGGGGACTGGCGCACAGGCTAACCGCCGGACCGGGCATATGGGCGGAAGATGCGGAGAAATGATGCGGTGGGTGGGATTCCGCCATCCTTCCGCCGCCCGGACGGGACTCCCCGGCGGCCCGCCGGCCACCGTAGACTCCGCCGGGTGAGCACCACCATCGCCCAGGTCGGCGAACCGCAGAGCCCCGCCCCCGTCTCCCGGACGGGCGGTCTGCCGAAGCGCCTCGTACGGCCTGCGGCCGCCGTCCTCGCCGGGACGATGCTGTATCTCAGCTTCCCGCCCCGGCCCCTGTGGTGGCTGGTTCTGCCCGGCTTCGCGCTGCTCGGCTGGGTGCTGTACGAGCGCCGGGCGCGCGCCGCCTTCGGGCTCGGGCTGCTCGCCGGACTCGGCTTCATGCTGCCCCTGCTGCACTGGACCGGCGAGGAGGTCGGCCCGGTGCCGTGGCTGGCCCTCGCCGCCGCCGAGGCGCTGTTCGTCGCGGTCGGCTGCATCGGCATCTCCGCCGTCTCCCGCCTCCCCGGCGGACCGCTGTGGGCGGCCGCCGTCTGGACCCTGGACGAGGCGGTCCGCGCACGGGTGCCGTTCGGCGGCTTCCCCTGGGGCAAGATCGCCTTCGGCCAGGCGGACGGGATCTTCCTGCCGCTCGCCGCGCTCGGCGGCACCCCGCTGCTCTCCTTCGCCGTGGTCCTCTGCGGCTTCGGCCTCTTCGAGGCGGTCCGCCGCGTCGTCCTGCACCGCACCACCGGCGAACTGCGCCGCACGGCCGCGGCCGTCGCGGCGGCGGCCGTGCTCGTCCCGGTGGCCGGGGCACTCGCGGCGCTGCCGCTCGTCGACGACGCGGCCGAGGACGGCACGGCGACCGTCGCCGCCATCCAGGGCAACGTGCCCCGCCTCGGGCTCGACTTCAACGCCCAGCGCCGCGCCGTCCTGGACAATCACGCGAAGCGCACGGAGCAGCTCGCCCGCGAGGTGAAGGCCGGAAAGGTCCCGCAGCCGGACTTCGTCCTGTGGCCGGAGAACTCCTCCGACCTGGACCCGTACCGCAACCCGGACGCGCGGGCCGTCATCGACGACGCGGTGCGGGCGATCGGCGTGCCGACCGTCGTCGGCGCGGTCGTCGAACCCGAATCGGGGCCCCTGCGCAACACCCTCATCCAGTGGGAGCCGGACAAGGGCCCGGTGGACACGTACGACAAGCGCCACATCCAGCCGTTCGGCGAGTACATGCCGATGCGCTCCTTCGTCCGCCTCTTCAGCTCCGACGTGGACCGCGTGCGGCGCGACTTCGGGCCGGGGGAGAAGGTCGGCGTCTTCGACCTCGCGGGCACCTACACCGGGCTCGTCACCTGCTACGAGGCCGCGTTCGACGACGCCGTGCGCGACACGGTCGAACACGGCGCCCAGCTCATCGCCGTACCCAGCAACAACGCCACCTTCGGCCGCAGCGAGATGACCTACCAGCAGCTCGCCATGTCCCGGGTGCGCGCCGTCGAGCACAGCCGCTCCGTCGTCGTCCCCGTCACCAGCGGCGTCAGCGCGGTGATCCGCCCGGACGGCACGGTGGTGGAGAAGACGAAGATGTTCACCCCGGACGCCCTGGTCGACGAGGTGCCGCTGCGCTCCTCGCTGACCCCCGCGACCCGGATGGGCCCGCTGCCCGAGGGCGTGCTGGTGCTCCTCGCGCTCGGCGCGTTCGGCTGGGCGGGCGCGCGGGCGGTGCGCGCCCGGCGCGTCGGCTGACCGGGCGGCCCGCCGCGTAGGGTCGGACCCATGGCCATTCCTGACTTCATCCGAGAGATCCGCGCCACCGCCGGGCAGCAGCTCCTCCTGCTGCCCGGTGTCACCGCCGTCGTCTTCGACGACGAGGGCCGAGTCCTCCTGGGCCGGCGGGCCGACACCGGCGAGTGGTCCGTGATCGGCGGCATCTGCGAGCCGGGCGAGCAGCCCGCGACGACGGCGGAGCGCGAGGTGTACGAGGAGACCGCCGTGCGCTGCGTGGCGGAGCGGGTCGTGCTCACCCAGGCACTGCCGCCCGTGCGCTACGAGAACGGCGACCGCTGCCAGTTCCTCGACGTCACCTTCCGCTGCCGCGCCACCGGGGGCACGGCCCGGGTCAACGACGACGAGTCCCTCGAGGTGGGCTGGTTCCCCGTGGACGCGCTGCCGGATCTGGCGGACTTCGCGCTGCTGCGGATCAAGCAGGCACTGACCGACGGACCCACCTGGTTCGAGCCCACCGCCCCCCAGTAGAGCGGAACGATTGCCTCCGCTGCCGTGCGGTACCCCCGCCCTGGTGCCGTCGTCGCAGGTGAGGAAACATGGGGCCCGCGCGGCACGGAGAACGTCCGTGCCGACCGTGCGCGAGGTGAAGAGGGCCGATGACTGACGGGCGGGACAGCCGGATGCCGGTGGACGGAATCGACACGAGTACACCGCACTCGGCGCGGGTGTGGAACTACTGGCTGGGCGGCAAGGACAATTACGAGGTGGACCGCCGACTCGGGGCCACGATGGAGGAGTTGTATCCGCAGATCATCGACATAGCGCGCGCCTCACGGGCGTTCCAGGCGCGGGCGGTGCGCTATCTGGCCGGTGAGGCGGGGATACGGCAGTTCCTGGACCTCGGCACCGGACTGCCCACCGCCAACTCCACGCACGAGGTCGCCCAGGGCGTCGACCCCACCTCGCGCATCGTGTACGTGGACAACGACCCGATCGTCCTCGCCCACGCCCGCGCCCTGCTGACGAGCCGCCCCGAAGGGGCGACGGACTATGTGCACGCGGATCTGCGGGACTCCGGGACCGTGCTGCGCGAGGCCGCCCGCACGCTCGACCTCGACCGTCCGGTGGCCGTCATGGTGCTCTCGACGCTCGGACACGTGGCGGACTCGGACGAGGCCGCGGCGCTGCTCCGGAGCTACCTGGACGCCCTGCCCGCGGGCAGCCATCTGATGCTCTGCGACACCATCGAGACCCCGGAGACGCGGGCCGGCTCCGACGAGTACGCCGACGGCGGCGCCATGCCGTACATCTCGCGCCCCAAGGAGGTCGTCGCCACCTTCGCGGACGGGCTCGAACTGGTGGAGCCGGGCTTCGGCTCGATCAGCCTGTGGCGTCCCGAGGGGCCGGTCGAGGGCGAACCGGTCGACCAGTGGGGCTTCGTCGCCGCCAAGCGTTAGGGGGTGTCTGACTAAATCCCCGCGACGCCGCGGGGATTTGTCAGACACCCCCTGGCCCTACGCGTAGCGCACCGGCCGGTGCACCTCGGTGACGGTGCCGTCGATGCGCGCCTCCACCCAGCCGATCCGTGTGTGGTCGTCCAGCTCCACGGACAGCTCGGGGGCGGTGGCGCGGAACACGCCCCGCGCGGCGAGCCCGGCCTTCAGCCGCAGGGTGCGCCGGGGCCGCGCGGGGAAGCCCAGCTCCGTGTCCACCTTCCGGTACAGGCCCCCGAGCACGTCCCAGTCGACGGCCGCGAGGTCGACCGGCGTGCTGTCGGCGGCGTCGGTGCCGCCGGAACCGGTGAAGGAGGTCCAGCCCCTGCCACTCCGGTACGTGTGGTTCTCGAAGCGTTCGCGGTCACCGGCGATCGGGACGGTGGCCCAGGCGAAGCCGTCCGAGACCGAGAAGGAGACGACCTCGGTGCCGCCGGTGCGCCGTTTCAGATCCGCGATCAGCCCGCGTATCCGCTCGGGGGTGGTCAGGTCCGGCCGGGGCGCGGGACGCGCCGCCGAAGCGGACGCGGACGGTGAGGCGGTGGCGGTGGGGGCGGGGGTCGCGGCCCGGTCCATGGCGGGGGGCCCGGCTTGCGACAGCTCGCACGCGAGGTACAGGAACACGGACGCGAAGATCAGGGTCAGCGCCGCATGGGTTCCCCACTGGCGCGGTCTTCCCCCGTCGGCCGGCTCCGGCGCGTCGTCCTCGGGCTCCGGCGCTTCGTCCTCCGGTTCCGGCGGCGGGGGCGCGTCCTCCGGCTCCGGCCCCGACCGGTCCCCCCAGCCCTCCGGCACCGCGTCCCGCGGCTCGTCCCCGCCCGTCATCCGCACCCCTCCGGCACTCCGCGCGATCACCCGGCATGAAGGGGGATGCCCGTACGCCCGCCCGCAGTTCCCGGCACGAGGGGTACGCGCGAATGAGTACGGCGACTCAGGCGTGCGGGCGGGCCCTTCGGGACGATGGGGCATCGTCCCGAATGAATCCGGAGAACCCCATGCTCAGCCGCTGCGCCGGCCAACTCGTCCCCGCCTTCGGGCGGCTGACGCTCACCACCGACCCAGAGGCCGCTCTTCCGCCGGCCGGGATCATCGCCGCCAACCACACCTCGCTCGCGGACCCGGCGATCGTGCTGGCCGCGCTCCGCCTCCTCGGCGCCCGCCCCGTCGTCATGGCGGCGGCCGGGCTGTGGCGGGTGCCCCTGCTGGGCCGCGCGCTCGCCCGCGAAGGCCATATCCCCGTCCACCGCGGCGACCCCCGCGCCGGCCGGTCCGTCGAACTCGCCCAGCGGGCGCTGGAACAGGGCCGGCACATCCTCATCTACGCCGAGGGCGGACTGCCGCCGCGCGACGACGCGGCCGAGGCCGCGCCCGGCGCCTTCCAGCGGGGGCTGGCCCGGCTCGCGCACCGCACCGGGGTGCCGGTCGTCCCGGTCGGGCAGGCCGGTGCCCGGCGCATCACCTCCGGCTCACCGGTCAAGCAGCTCGCGGGCCTTGCCACCGCCCCGCTGCGGCGGCCCCGCCTCCATGTCCACGTCGGCGCGCCGCTCGTCCTGGACGGCGACGGACCGGAGGCGACCGCGCGGGCCCGGCTCGCCGTCACCGCGGCCTGGCGCACCGCCGCCGCCCGGCTCGGGGAGCCCGCCGCCCTGGCGGCCTGAACCCCGAACCGGGGAGCGCGGGGAGCGGGTTCAGAGTTCGGCGCCCACCGCGCTCAGGAAGGTGCGGAACTTGGCGGCGGTCTCCGCCGTCTCGGCCTCCGGCTCGGACGCGGCGACGATGCCCGCGCCCGCGTAGAGGCGCAGGGTGCGCTCCTCCGCCTCGGCGCAGCGGATCGTGACCACCCATTCCCCGTCGCCGCTCGCGTCGCCCCAGCCGACCATGCCGGTGAAGTAGCCGCGGTCGAAGGGCTCGGTCTCCGCCAGCACCTGCCGGGCCCGGTCCGTCGGGGTGCCGCACACCGCGGGCGTGGGGTGCAGGGCGCAGGCCAGGGTGAGCGCCGAGACGGCCGGGTCGGTGAGCGTGCCGGTGACCGTGGTGGACAGGTGCCACATGGTGGCGGTACGGGTCAGGGTCGGCCGGGGCGGCACGGTCATGCCGGAGCAGTACGGCGCGAGCGCCTGGTGCACGGCGTCCACCACGACGGCGTGCTCGTGGAGGTCCTTCGCCGACTCCAGGAGCGCGGCGGCCCGGCGCACGTCCTCGGCGAGGTCGTCGCTGCGCGGTGTGGAACCGGCCAGCGGGTTGGCGACGACCCGGCGGCCCCGGCGGGAGACGAGGAGTTCGGGGCTGGCGCCGATCAGGGTGCGGCCGGGGCCGGTGGGGAGCGCGAAGGTGTGGCCGCAGGGGTCGCGGCGGGCCAGCCGCTGGAGCATGGCCGGCACGTCCAGCGGCGCGGGGGAGGTGAGTTCGAGGGTGCGGGCCAGGACGACCTTGCTGAACTCGCCGCGCCACATCCGGGCCACCGCCGAGGCGACACCCGCCGCGTAGACGTCCGGCTCCGGCACCGGGCGGATGCCCCAGTCGGGGGAGGCCGCCGGCGACGAGGGGAGGGCGATGAGCGGGTCGCTGGAGAGCGGCGGGGCGGTGCGCAGCCTCTCGGGCACACTCAGCGCGGCCGGGGCGGTGTGGTCGAAGGGGATCGCGCCCAGTACCACCGGGGCGTCCTGCCCGGCGTCGGCCGCTTCGGCCAGGGCGGCCGTCACCCGTTGGTCCACCGGGCGGGCGCCGTGCGGCACTTGGCGCGCGGGGCCGTCGGCCAGCAGGGTGCGCCCCGGTGTGGCGAGGAAGCGCGCGCCGGGTGTGTAGGCGTCCAGGAGGGAGGTGGCGGCTCCGGTGGCCGGGTGGGCCGTGGGTATGTGCGTGGCGGCTCGGGATGCCGGCGACACGAGGACTCCGATCTCGATGGCCCCGTCCTGCGGAGCCAGGGATGAAGGTGCGGGGGAGGAGCTGTGCCGGGCCGTGCGGCGGTACGCCTGCCGCGGGTCTTCACCCGGAGCAGCCCCTACGGTAGGTTAGGTGAGGGTAACCTAAGTTTGCCTGTTCGCGCAGGGGATGGCGAGAAGCGTGCGGTGGAGTCCGGTACGCGAACTGCGCACTCCGGCCGCCCGGTTGGTGGGCGGGGTGCCCGTGTCGCACCTGTCGATGTTAGGTTAGCCTCGCCTTGTCTTGAGGGGGACTGTGTGGGCGTGGAATCAGGGGGAGGCCGATGCGCCCCACGGCGGGCGACGCCGCGCGCGTCGCGCTGCGCCGCGTCCGTGATCCCCCGCCGCGCGCCCCGGTTCCCCGGCGGGCCCGCCGGCGCCTCCGCCGCCCCCGTATCCCGCGAACAGTCCCGCTCGGGGCGCCCGTTCGCGTACCGGACCCCTCGCCGGGCTCCGTAGAACCGCCGCTTCGGCCGCCTGCCGGCGGCCCACCCCCCGAAGGAGTACCCCCGATGAGTCCGACCTTGTCGCCCGACCGTGTCAGGGCCGACATCGCCGAACTGCTGGGCTGCGAGCCCGGCGAGATCGCGTCCGACGACAATCTGGTCGACCTCGGGCTCGACTCGATGCGGATCATGACTCTGGTCGAGCGCTGGCGTGCGGCGGGGGCGACCACGCTGGAGTTCCCCGACCTCTTCGAGCAGCCCGAACTCGCCCACTGGCAGACGCTGCTGGCGGGTGAGGGCGCATGAGCCGCACCGACCACCGCGACCGCCATCTGGCCCGGATCGCCGAGGTGCGCGAGGGGCGGCACGCCGAGAAGGTCGGCTACCCGATCGGCATCCGGGAGGCCGAGGTCGTACGCACGGCCCCCGTCGGCGCCGGGCTGCTGCGCGTGACGCTGGGCGGCCCCGGAACCGAGGGGTTCGAGGCCCACGCGCCCGACGAGCACGTGAAACTGATCTTCCGGGAGCCGGACGGCACCCTGCGGCTGCCCGAGCGCAACGGGTCGATGCTGCGCTGGCCCCGGCCGGTGCCCACCTCCCGCGAGTACACCGTGCGCCGCTACGACCCCGCCACCGGCGAGATCGACATCGACGTCGCCGTGCACGAGGGCGGACTCGCCTCGGACTGGGCCGGCAAGGCGCAGCCCGGCGACACCATCCATGTCGCGGGCCCGCCCGGCGGACTGATCGTGCCCCACACCTACGACCGCTATCTGCTCGTCGGCGACCTCACCGCCCTGCCCGCCGTCGCGCGATGGCTGGAGGAGCTGCCCCGGACGGCCAGGGGCTGGGCCTTCGTCGAGGTCGCGGGCGCCCACGAGCAGATCGAACTGGACGCGCCCGAGGGCTTCGAGGTGCGCTGGCTGCACCGGGGCGACCGGCCCGCCGGCTCCGGCGACGCGCTGGTCCGCGCCGTGACCGCGGTGACCGTGCCCGAGGGGGAGCGGGCCTACGTCTGGGTCGCCGGCGAGGCCGGGCAGATCAAGCCGCTGCGCCGCTGGGTCCGGGACGAACTGCGCCTGGACAAGGCGGACTACGACATCACCGGCTACTGGAAGCGCGGCGTCGCGGACTTCGACGAGGACGACCACGACCACGGGCACGACCACGGGCATGACCACGAGCACGGGCACGACCACTGAACGACCGGCCGGACCGGGGCCCCGCCACCCCGAGTTGTCCTGCCGAAAGGCCATCAACTAAGGTGAGCCTTACCTAAGTAGCAAGGAGCTTCGGAATGTCCATACGCAGATCGTCCGGCCTGGTCGGCGCCGTCGCGCTGGCCCTCGTACTGGCCGGATGCGGGTCGTCCTCCGACGGCGGGTCGGACTCCGCCTCGGAGAAGAGCAAGACCCGGGTGTTCGCCGCGGACAACGGCAAGATCAAGATCCCGGCGCACCCCAAGCGTGTGGTGGCCACCGGCTACGCCGTGCCCGCGCTCATCCAGGCCGACGCACCGCTGGTCGGCATCTCGTCGTGGAAGCGCGGCGAACCGATGATGAACAAGGAGGACCTGGCCACCTACAAGAAGCTCACCAAGGTGGCGGGCGAGCAGGCGGCCGAGACCAACTACGAGGCCGTCGCCGAGGCCGAACCCGACCTCATCGTCATCGGCGTGCCGGCCCCCGTGCTCGGCGACATCGACATGAAGCGGCTCGAATCCATCGCCCCCGTCGTCGCGATCGGCCCCAGCGTGCCGTCCGCCTGGCGCGACCTCTCCCGCAAGCAGGCCGACGCCGCCGGCGCGCTGGAGCAGTTCGACGCCCAGAAGAAGGCGTACGACACCAAGGCCGCCGAACTGGCGGAGAAGTACAAGGACGTCCTGCCCAAGCTCAAGTTCGGCCACGTCGGCGCGTACGGCGACACCGCCAAGGGCACCTTCCAGCGCGAGTTCAACGGCTCCTGGGGCACCAACGTCGCCGAGGACCTGGGCATCACCTACTACGGCAAGGTGAAGGAGCCCGGACCGGGCTCCCGCGCGGTCAGCGAATACCCCTCCATCGAGGAGCTTCCCGAGGCGTTCGGCGAGGCCGACGTCCTGACGTACTCGGTCAACGCCGACGGCAGCGTCTCGGAGTCCGTCAAGTACGTCCTGGACTCCAAGCTCTGGAAGAACCTGCCCGCCGTCAAGGCCGGCAAGGTCTTCCCTTACCGCTACACCGAGGCCGCCACCTACGGCGAGGCCCTGATGACCCTGGACGCGATCGACAAGTCGCTCGCTCCGCTGCTGAACCGGTGACCGTCGCGGGCCGCGCGTCCGAGAAGGCGGGGACCCGGCGGGCCGTCTCCCGGACCGCCTTCCTCGCCGGCGGACTGGTGCTGCTGGCCGTACTCGCCGTCCTCAGCATGGGCGTCGGGGCCCGCCACGTCGCCCCCGGCGAGGTCGTACGCGCGCTGTTCGACTACGCGGGCACCGACGACCACGTCGTCGTACGGGACGTACGCGCACCGCGCGCGCTGCTCGCCGTCGCCGTGGGCGCCGCGCTGGCCGTGGCCGGCGCGCTGATCCAGACGCTCGCCCGCAACCCGCTGGCCGAGCCCGGCATCCTCGGAGTCACCGCGGGTGCCGGGTTCGCCGTCACCATCGGGTCCGCGATCGGTCTGGCCTCCGGCCAGACCGGCCAGCTCGGCTTCGCCGTCGTCGGCTCCGCGATCGCGGCACTGCTGGTCGCCGCGGTCGGCCGGAGCTCGCCCCTGCGCCTGGTCCTCACCGGAGTGGCGCTGACCGCCGTGCTCAGCGGCGTCTCCCTCGGGCTGCGCCTCATGCTCCCCGACACCTTCGACGTCTACCGCTTCTGGTCCGTCGGCACCCTCGCCGGGCGCGAACAGGCCCCGCTGGAATGGCCGCTGACCGCGATCGCGGTCTCGCTGGCCGCCGCGCTGCTGCTGAGCCGGGCCCTCAACGCCCTCACCCTCGGCGACAACGTGGCGCACACCCTGGGCGCCCACGTCGGCCGGGTCCGGCTCGTCACCCTCGTCCTCATCACCGTGCTCAGCGGCGCGGCGACGGCCGTGGCCGGGCCCATCCTCTTCGTCGGACTGATCGTGCCCCACCTCGTACGCAAACCCGCCGCCGGCTCCGTACCCTGGCTGATCCTCTACACCATGGTGCTCGGGCCCGTTCTGCTGCTGGTGGCCGACATCGCCTCCCGCGTCCTGCTGCCCACAGGTGAGGTCCCCGTGGCCATCGTCACCGCGTTCCTCGGCGGCCCCATGCTGATCTGGGCGGTCCGCCGCCACGGGGCGGGGGAGCTGTGAACCTGCTCGGACTGCGCGCCGAACGCCGCACGGTGGCGCTCGTCGCCGTACTGCTCGCCCTGATCCTCGGCCTCGGCCTGCTGGGCCTCTGCTACGGGGCGTCATGGTCGTCCCCCGCACGGGTGTTCGCCGTCCTCACCGGTACGGAGCACTCCGTGGTGATCCGGGACTGGCGGCTGCCGCGCGTGCTGGCCGGCCTCGTCTTCGGCGCCGCGCTCGGCGTCGCCGGGGCCATCTTCCAGAACCTCACCCGCAACCCCATGGGCAGCCCCGACGTCATCGGCCTCGACGCCGGCGCCTACACCGGCGCCCTGGTCGCCATCACCGTACTGTCGGGCACCTCCGCACAGCTCGCGATCGGCTCCGTGGCCGGCGGGCTCGTCGTCGCCGCCGCCATCTACCTGCTCTCGCTCGAACACGGCTTCTCCGGGCTGCGGCTCGTGGTCATCGGCATCGCCGTCAACGCCATGATCACCGCGATCAACTCCTGGATCGTGCTCCGCGCCGAACTGGAGGTGGCGATCGCCGCCGTCGGCTGGAGCGCCGGCTCGCTCAACGGCGTCGGCTGGGAGGACCTGGGCATTCCCTTCACCGTCATCGCCGTACTGCTGCTCCTGATGACCACCCGCGCCCACGCCATGCACCAGGCGGCACTCGGCGACCCGATCGCCGTCACCACCGGAGTCGGACTCGACCGGCTGCGGCTGCTCATGGTCCTCGTCGGCGTCGGCTGCACCGCCACCGTCACCGCCGTGGCCGGGCCCATCGCGTTCATCGCGCTGGCCGCCCCGCAGATCGGCCGCCGGCTCGCGGGCGCCGCCGGTATCCCCCTGCTCCCCGCCGCGCTGACCGGAGCCGTCCTGCTCCAGGGCGCGGACCTGCTGGCCCAGATGCTGCTCGCGCCCGTCGCCCTGCCCGTGGGCGTCGTGAGCACCGCGATCGGCGGCTGCTACCTGATCTGGCTGCTGACCAAGGAGGTGAGGCGCGCGTGACCGCACGCCTGACTGCGCGGGACATCACCCTGCGCTACGGAGACCGGGTCGTGTCCACGCGGCTCACCCTCGACATACCCGACGGCGCGTTCACCGCCGTCGTCGGCCCCAACGCCTGCGGGAAGTCCACCCTCCTCAGCGCGCTGGTCCGGCTGCTGAAACCGCACTCCGGACACGTCGAGTTCGACGGCCGCGAGGTCGGCGCCTTCGGCACCAAGGCGCTGGCCAAACACCTCGGCTTCCTGCCGCAGGACCCCACCGCGCCCGAGGACATCAAGGTCCGCCAGCTCGTGGCCCGCGGCCGCTTCCCGCACCAGTCGCTGCTGGCCCTGTGGTCGGACGGCGACCAGGAGGCCGTCGACGGGGCACTGGCCGCGGCCGGCGTCGCCGACCTCGCCGACCGGTTCGTACGGGAACTCTCCGGCGGCCAGCGGCAACGGGTCTGGATGGCCATGGTGCTCGCCCAGCAGACGCCCTACCTGCTGCTCGACGAACCCACCTCGTTCCTCGACATCACCCACCAGTACCAACTGCTCGGCCTGCTCGCCCGGCTGCGCAACGAGGGCCGCACCGTCGTCGCCGTACTGCACGACATCAACCAGGCCTGCCGCTTCGCCGACCACCTGATCGCCATGAAGGCCGGTTCCGTGGTCGCCGAGGGCGACCCCGCGGACATCGTGGACGCCACGCTGATCAAGGACGTGTTCGACCTGCCCAGCGTCGTCGTCCCGGACCCCGTGACCGGAACTCCGATGGTCGTCCCCACCCTGCAAGGAGAGTAAGTTGACCACCGCGAGCGTGTCCCCGGACGGCCTTCTCCCCCTGACCGGCGCCCAACTCGGCATCTGGAACGCCCAGCGCATCGAACCCGACTCGCCCTACTACGTCGTCGGCGACGTCATCGAGATCACCGGCGGCGAACCGGTCGACACGAACGCCCTCGCCCACGCCGTCCGGGCCACCACCGAGGAGGCCGAAAGCCTCCGGCTCCGGGTGTACGACACCCCGGACGGACCGCGCCAGGCGGTCTGCACCGACCCCGTCGCCCTGCCCCCGGTCATCGACCTCAGCACCGAGGACGACCCCGCCGCCGCGGCCCGCGAGTACGTCACCGCCGAACGCGCCCGGCTCGCCGAGGCCACCCGCGGCATGACGGACCGCCCGCTGTACGCGCGTACCGTCATCAGGCTCTCCGACCACGAGGTCTGGTACACCCAGCTCGGCCACCACCTCGTCTTCGACGGCTACACCGCCGCCATGCTCGCCCGGCGCACCGCCGCCCACTACACCGCCCGCGTCCGCGCCACCGAGCCGCCCCGCGCCAACTTCGGCTCCTTCGCGGCGCTCGTCGCCGAGGACACCGCCTACCGGGAGAGCGACCGGGCCGCCGAGGACCGCGCCTACTGGGTCGAACGCTTCACCCCGCTGCCCGACCTCGGCACCGACGACGGCCCCGCCGCCGGCGGCGCCCCCGCCCGTACGCTCACCGCGCGCGCCGAGATCGGCCCCGAGGAGACCGCCGCCCTGCGCGCCTTCGCCGCCGCCGAGGGCGTCGCCTGGGGCGAGGCGCTGATCGCCTGCTACGCCGCCTTCCTGCACCGCATGCTGGGCCGCACCGACGTCGTCTTCGCCCTCCCGCTGATGTGCCGGACCGGCTCCACCGCCCTGCGCACCCCCTCCATGGCGGTCAACGTGCTGCCGCTGCGGGTGACCGTGCGCGGCGGCGACCGGCTCGGCGAGCTGAGCCGGCGGGTCGCCGCCGCCATGCGGGAGATGCGCGACCACCAGCGCTACCGGGGCGAGGACCTGCCCCGCGACCTCGGCGTGCCCGGCGCGGGCGCGCTGCTGCACGGACGCGGCATCAACCTCAAGGCGTTCGACCTGACCCTCGACTTCGCCGGCGCGGCCGGCGTCATGCGCAACGTCGCCGGCGGCCCGCCCGAGGACATGGGCCTCAGCGTGCTGCCGACCCGCGACGGCGGCCTCCTGCTCGGCTTCGAGGTCGACGCCCGCGCCAAGGACCAGGCCGCCGTGGACGCCCTGATGAGCGCCCTGCGCGCCCTGCTGTCCGGACTGACCGCCGGCCTGCCCGTCGCCCGGATCGCCCTCGCCGCCGACACCGCCGCACTGCTCGACCGGTGGAGCCCACCCGCCCTGCCCGGCACCCCCGCCGACATACCCGCCGCCTTCGACGCGATGGCCGCGGCCCGTCCCGGCGACATCGCCCTGGTCTGCGGCGCCGAACGGCTCACCGCCGCCGAACTCGCCGACCGCGTCCACCGCGTGGCCCGCGCCCTGCGCGCCCGCAGCATCGGCGCCGAGGACGTGGTGGCCCTCGCCCTGCCGCGCTCCGCCGACGCCGTCGTCGCCCTGCTCGCCGTCCTCCACGCGGGCGCCGCCTTCCTGCCGCTGGACGCCGCACACCCGGCCGAGCGGCTGCGCGGACTCATCGACGACACCCGCCCCGCCCTCGTCCTCACCGACGGCACCGTCGACGGACTGCCCTGGAAGACCCTCGCCGACGAGGCCGCCGCGCTCTCCGGCGCCCCGCTGGCCACCGCCGAACTCTCCCGCCCCCGCCACCCCGACGACCTCGCCTACGTCATCCACACCTCCGGCTCCACCGGCCGCCCCAAGGGCGTACTGGGCCGCGCGGGCGGCCTCGCCGGCCTGCTGCACCACCAGCGGGCCACCGTCGTCGCCGAGACCGAACGGGCCGCAGGACGCCGGCTGCGCGCCGCGCACACCTACTCCTTCGCCTTCGACTCCGCCTTCGAACACCTCGTCTGGCTGCTGTGCGGGCACGAACTCCACATCTACGACGCCGACACCACCCGCGACGCCGACGCCCTGCTCGCCGCGTACGCCCGCGACGGCATCGACATCGTGGACACCACCCCCTCGATGGCGGCCCCGCTCATCGACGCCGGCCTGTTCGACCTGCCGCCCGCCCTGCTCGTCCTCGGCGGCGAGGCCACCCCGCCCGCCCTGTGGCGCCGCGTCGCCGCCTCCGGCATCCCCGCACGCAACATGTACGGGCCGACCGAAGCCACCGTGGACAGCACCACCGCCCGCGTCGACGACGGCGAACCCGTCATCGGGCACCCCCTCGCCGGAACCCGGGTCTACGTCCTGGACAACGCCCTGCAGCCCGTCCCGCCCGGCACCGCCGGCGAACTGTACCTGGCCGGCCCCCACCTGGCCCGCGGCTACCTCGGCCGCCCCGCCGCCACCGCCGAACGCTTCGTCGCCGACCCGTTCGGCGCCCCCGGCGACCGGATGTACCGCACCGGAGACCTGGCCCGCTGGCTGCCCGGCCGCGGCCTGGAGTACGGCGGCCGGGGCGACGGACAGGTCAAGATCCGCGGCCACCGGGTGGAGACCGGCGAGGTCGAGGAGGCGCTCGCCGCCCTGCCCGGCGTCACCGCCGCCGCCGCACGCGTCCTCTCCTCCCGGCTCGTCGGCTACATCGTGTCCGCCTCCCTCACCGGCGACCAGGCCCGCACCCTGCTCGCCGAGCGGCTGCCCGCCCCCATGGTGCCCGCCGCCGTCGTCGTACTGAACGCCCTGCCCGTCACCCCCAACGGCAAGCTCGACCGCGCCGCCCTGCCCGCCCCCGCCCTGCCCGGCGGCGGCCGGGAGCCCGGCACCGACCGCGAACGGCTGCTGTGCGCCGTCCTCGCCGAAGCGCTCGACGTCGAACGGGTGAGCGTGGACGACGACTTCTTCGCCCTCGGCGGGGACAGCATCACCGCCATCACCGTCAGCAGCAGACTGCGCGCCCGCGGCCTCGGCCTGCGCCCCAAGGACCTGCTGGACCGCCGCACCTTCGCCGCGCTCGCCGCATCGGCCGAACTCCTCGAAGAGACGACGGGCCCCGCCGACGAGCCGGCCGGCCCCGTACCGGCCCCGCCCATCGTGCGCGCCCTGCTCGACCCGCACCCGGACGTCGACACCGTCGCCGGATACGCCCAGTGGACCGCCCTGTACGTGGACGCCCTCACCCCGCAGCAGCTGGACCGGGGCGTGCAGACCCTCCTCGACCACCACGACGCCCTGCGGCTGCGCGTCGCCGACGGCCTGGAGGTGCTGCCGCGCGGCACGGTCCGCGCCGCCGTCGAGGAGACCCGCGGCGAAGAGGTGGACGCCCTTGCCCGGCGGCTGGCCGGAGCGCTCGACCCGCGCACCGGCGACCTGGTGCGCGCCGCCCTGCTCCGCACCCCCGACGGCGAACCGGACCGGCTGGTCGTCGTCGTGCACCACCTCGCCATGGACGGCGTCTCCTGGCGCGTCCTGCTCCCCGACCTCCACACCGCCTGCGCCGGCGGCACCCCCGAACCCGCCGGCACGTCCTGGCGCCGGCACGCCCGGGTCCTCGCCGAACAGGGCGCGGGCGGCGCCCGGCGCGGCGAACTCGCCCACTGGCGCGCCGCGCTGGACTCCTCGCCCCGGCTCGGCGCCCGCCCCCTCGACCCCGCACGCGACACCGCGGCCACCGCCCGGCGCACCGTCACCACCGCCTCGCCCGAGGCCACCGAGGCCCTCCTCACCACCCTGCCCGCCGCCTACCGGGCCGGCGTGGACGAGGTGCTGCTCGCCGCCCTCGTCCTCGCCCTGCGCGGCTGGGGCCTGCGCGACGACGCCGTCACCGTCTCGCTGGAGGGCCACGGCCGCGAACACCTCGACCTGGCCCGCACGGTCGGCTGGTTCACCAGCGAGTTCCCCGTACGCGTCCCCGCGTCCGACGACGTCCGCGACGTCCTGCGCGCCGCCAAGGAGGCCCGCCGCGCCGTCCCGGACGGCGGCATCGGCTACGGGGTGCTGCGCCACCTCGACCCGGAGACGAGCCCCGCACTCGCGGCGGTCCCGCCGCCGGACGTCCTGCTCAACTACCTGGGCCGGTTCGCCCCGCAGGCCGCCGAGGGCTGGCGGCTGCCCGAGCACGACGCCTTCTCGGTGACCGAACCGGACGCCAAGGCCCTGGAACAGGTGCTCGCCCTCAACTGCTTCGTCCACGAGGGCGACGCACCCCGCCTCGCCGTCGAGTGGACCGCCGCCGGCGAGATCCTCGGTGACGGCGCCGTCACCGCCCTCCAGGACGCCTGGGCCGCCGCACTGGACGCCCTGGCCGCGCACGCCCTGCACACCGACGGCGGACTCACCCCCAGTGACCTGCCGCTGGTGGACCTCGACCAGGACACCATCGACGCCCTGGAACGCACCGGCCGCGTCAGCGACGTACTGCCCGCCACCCCGCTCCAGGTCGGACTCTCCTTCCACACCCTGGTACGGGACGAGACGGACACCGACGTCTACGTCGTCCAGGCCGTCACCACCCTGTCCGGCGAACTGGAACCCGACCGGATGGAACGCGCCGCCCGCGAACTGCTGCGCCGCCACCCCGCCCTGCGCGTCCACCTCGCCACCGCCGGCGACGAGGTGATCCAGGTGATACCCGCCGGCGTCGCCCTGGAATGGCGGCGCGACGACGACTTCGCCGAGGCCGCCCGCGCCGACCTGGAACGCCCCTTCGACCCGGCCGTGCCCCCGCTCATCCGCTTCCTGCTCTCCCGCGTCGGACCCGCCGAGCACAAGCTCGTCATCACCAACCACCACGCCCTGCTCGACGGCTGGTCCATGCCCATCGTCGGCCGCACCCTCCTCGCGATCTACGCCGAACTCGGCGGCGGCCCCGCAGCACCCGTCTCCCCGCCCCTCCAGGAGTACTTCCGCTGGCTGGCCGGCCGGGACCGGGAGGCCTCGCTCACCGCCTGGCGCGAGGCGCTCGCCGGCGTCGAGGACGCCACCCGGCTGGCACCCGCCACCACCTCCACCGGCACCGAACGGCCCGGCCGCGAAACCGTCGAGCTGGGCCGCGAGTTCAGCGACCGGCTGCGCGCCTTCGCCCGCGACCGGGGCGTCACCCTGACCACCGTCCTGCAGACCGCCTGGGGCCTGCTGCTCGGCCGGCTCACCGGCCGCCGCGACGTCGTGTTCGGCTGCCCGGTCTCCGGCCGGCCCGCCGAGGTCGACGGCGTCGAGTCGATGATCGGCCAGCTCGGCACCACCGTCCCGGTCCGCGTCCGGTACGACGCACAGCGCACCGTCACCGACCTCATGGCCCGGGTGCACGCCGAGAGCGTCGCCCTCGCCGACCACCACCACGTGGGCCTGCCCGGCATCCAGCGGGCGGCCGGCATCGGCGAACTCTTCGACACCATGCTCGTCATGGAGAACTTCCCGCTCTCCAGCCGCACCCGCACCCCGCTCGCCCCCGGCCTCGACCTCACCGGCGTGGACATCACCGACGCCACCCACTACGCCCTCACCGTCATCGTGATCCCCGGCGACGAGATCACCATCGGCCTCGGCCACCAGCCCCGCGCCTTCGACCGGGACACCGTCCGCGACTACGGACGCTGGCTCCTCAACCTGCTGCGCGAGATCACCGACGACCCGGACCGGCCCGCGCTCGTCCTGCCCACCCTCGACGCCGGCGAGCGGGCCCGCGTCCTGCGCACCGGCACCGAGGTCGTCCCCGTCCGGCAACGCGGCCACTGGCTGGCGGAGTTCGCCCACTGGGTCCGCCGCAAGCCCGGCGCCGAGGCACTGGTCTGCCGCGACCGCAGCCTCACCTACGACGAACTCGACCGGCAGGCCAACCGGCTCGCCCACGCGCTCATCGCCCGCGGCGTCCGGCCCCAGGACCCCGTCGCGGTCCTCATCGGCCGGGACGTCGAGATGACCGTCGCCCTGTTCGGCGTGGCCAAGGCCGGCGCGGTGTACGTGCCGATGGACGCGGCCTACCCGCGCGAACGGCTCGCGTACATGTTCGACGACATCGCGCCGGCGGCCGTGGTGACCACCGGCGCCGAACTGCCCGTCGACCGCGACCTGCCCGTCCTGCGCCTCGACGACCCGGCCACCCTGGCCTCCGTACCCGACACCGACCCGGCCGAGGCGCGCGCCCGGCTCACCGACGACGCCCTCGCGTACGTCATCTACACCTCCGGCACCACCGGCCGCCCCAAGGGCGTCGGCGTCACCCACCGGGGCGTGCCCGACCTCATCGCCCTCCAGGAGGAGGTCGTCGGCGTCACCGAGCACGACCGCTATCTGCACTTCGCCTCGACCGGCTTCGACGTGGCGTTCTGGCAGACCATGGTGCCGCTGCTGTCCGGCGGGACCTCCGTCATCGCCCCCGAGGAGGTCCGCGTCCCCGGCGACGAACTCCTCGACTACATCGCCGAGCACCGGGTCACCGGCGTGAACCTGCTGCCGTCGTTCCTGGCCGCCATGCCCGACGACCGCACCGTCGACCCCGACGTGCTCTTCGTCGTCGGCGCCGAACGCCTCGACCCGGAACTCGCCCACCGCTGGGGCCGGGGCCGAAGGGCGCTGTTCAACGCCTACGGCCCCACCGAGGTCACCATCAACTCCACCACCTGGCACTACGACCCGGACGACGCCGGACCGCTGCCCATCGGCCGCCCCGACCCCAACGTCCGCGCCTACGTCCTCGACGGCGGACTCCAGCCGGTCGGCGTCGGCGTCACCGGGGAGCTGTACCTCGGCGGCCCCAGCCTGGCCCGCGGCTACCTCGGCCGCCCCGGCCGCACCGCCGGCACCTTCGTCGCCGACCCCTACGGCCCGCCCGGCACCCGCATGTACCGCACCGGCGACCTGGTGCGCTGGCGCCACGACGGCCAGCTGGTCTTCCTCGGCCGCGCCGACCACCAGATCAAGGTGCGCGGCTTCCGCGTCGAACTGGGCGAGATCGAGACCGTCCTCACCGGCCACCCGGACGTCCGCGCCTGCGCCGTCGTCCTGCGCGAGGGCCGGCTCGTCGGCTACGTCATCCCGGCCGACGACGCCGGCTTCGACCCCGCCGGGCTGCGCGCCCACCTCGCCGAGCGGCTGCCCGACCACATGGTGCCCACCGCGCTCGTCCCCCTGGACCGCCTTCCGCTCAGCCCGAGCGGCAAGCTGGACGCCGCCGCGCTGCCCGCCCCCGCCACCGGCTCCGCCGCCCGGCGCGAACCCGCCACCGAGGCGGAGGAACTGCTGCTCGCCGTGTTCCGGGACGTCCTGGGCCGCGACGACATCGGCCCCGACGACAACTTCTTCGACATCGGCGGCGACAGCATCGTCTCCCTCCAACTGGTCTCCCGAGTACGCCGCCAGGGGCTCGGGCTGAGCCCGAAGGACGTGTTCGACGGCGAGACCGTCGCCGGAATCGCCGCCCGCGCCCGCGCCCTCGTCGGCGAGGCCGCCCCGGCCGTGGGCGACGCCCCGCTGACCCCGGTCATGCGCGACCTGCTGCACCGCGCGGGCCGGGCCGCCGACGGCTTCTGCCAGTGGGTCGAGGTCTGCGTACCGGCCGGCGGCGACGAGGACCGCCTGCGCACCGCGCTCGACGCCCTGCTGGCCCGGCACGACGTGCTGCGCGCCCGCCTCGGCGCCGCGCACGACGTCCTGCGCATCCCGCCGGTGGGCGAGGTCACCGGCGCCGACGTCCTGACCCGCGTCCCCGCGGGCGGCGACCCGCGCGCCGCCGCCGACGCCGCGATCGCGGCGGCACGCGCCGCGATGGACCCGCGCACCGGCCCCCTGCTGCGCGCGATCCACGTGGACGCCGGACCCGACCGGCCCGGCCGGCTCGTCCTGCTCGCCCACCACCTGGTGGCCGACGGGGTGTCCTGGCGCATCCTCCTGGACGACCTCCGGCACGCCCACGACGGGGGCGCACTCACCCGGCACGGCCAGTCCTTCCTCGGCTGGGCCCGCACCCTGCGCGACGCCGACCGGCGCCACGAACTCCCGCACTGGCGGCGGATGACGGCCACCGCGCCCCTCACCCGGCCGCTCGACCCCGCCCGCGACACCGTGGACACCGCCGCGCACCACGAGATCCGGCTCGGCGCGGACGCCACCCGCGCCCTGGTCACCACCCTCCCGGCCGCCCACCGCACCACCCCGGACGCCGTGCTGCTCACGGCCCTGGCGCGGGCGGTAGGCGACTGGCGCGGCACCCCGGAACTGCTGGTCGCCCTGGAGAGCCACGGCCGGCCCCGCGAGGTGGACCTCTCCCAGACCGTGGGCTGGTTCACCGCGATCCATCCCGTCCGGCTCGCCGCCGCCGACGACGTACCGGCCGTCCGCGAGCGGCTGCGCGCCCAGGGCGACGGCCTCGGCCACGGCATCCTCACCGCGGCCGGGCTCCTCGACCCGGTCCGGCCGGAGATCGCCTGGAACTACCTCGGCCAGTACCCCGGCGCCCCCGACACGGAGACGCCCTGGCAGCCGGCCCCGGACGCCGACCCGCTCGGCTCCGACGGCTCCGGCCCGATGCCCCTCCCGTACAGCCTGATGGTCAACGCCCTGGTCCGTGACGACATGCTCGGCGTGCGGATCACCTGGCCGGCCGCGCTGTTCACCGGCACGGAGATCGAGGAGCTGGCCGGGCAGCTGGAGGCCGCGCTGCTGCGGCTCGCCGACGCGCCCGGAACCGGCGCGCTCGGGGACCGGCCGGGCGCCGCCGTGCAGCCGCTCGCACCGCTCCAGGAGGTGATGCTGCGGCACTCGCGCACCGAGCGCCCCGACCCGTACACCGTGCAGTCGGTGTTCTCGCTCGCCGGCCCGCTCGACACCGACGCGCTGCGCGGCGCGGGCGACGACCTGCTGGCCCGGCACCCGAACCTGGGCGCGGTCTTCCCCGCCTCGTTCGCCGTCGTCCCCGCCGCGCCCCGGCCGGAGTTCCGCGTCACCGACGCCCCGGCCGACGAGGTGCTCGCCGCCGACCTGGCCGAATCCTTCGACCTCACCCGCGGCCCGCTCTACCGCATCACCGTGATCCGGCGCGGCCCCGAGCGCGCCGACCTCGTCCTGACCAGCCATCACGCCCTCTCCGACGGCTGGTCCGCGCCGCGCGTCCTCGGCGAGCTGTTCGCCCTCTACACCGCGCGCACCGGGAACCGCGCGCCCGAGCTGCCGGCCCCCGTCCCGTTCGCCGCCTACCTCGACTGGTGCGCGGAGCACCAACCGGACCTGGACGCCTGGGCGGCCGAACTCGACGGGCTGCCCGAGGGCGACTACCTGGGCGGCGGCGACAGCGGCCCGGCCTGGCAGGAGCCCGAGGTCATCACGTTCGACGCGGCGCTCGTGGACCGGCTGACCCGGCTCGCCGCCGGACGCGGCCTGACCCCGAACACCCTGGTCCAGGGCGCCTGGGCGGTGCTGCTCGCCCGGCGCTCGGGACTGCGGGACGTCTGCTTCGGCGCCATGGTCTCCAGCCGGCCCCCGGAGCTGGACGGCGTGGAGGAGATCATCGGCCTGCTGGCCAACACCGTGCCGGTGCGGGCCCGGCTCGACGGCACGCTGGCCGCCGCGCTCACCGACCTGCAGGCCCGCCAGCGCGAGCTGGTCGAGCACCACCACGTGGCCCTGGCCGACCTGGAGCGGATCACCGGCCGGCGCCGGCTGTTCGACAGCATGGTGGTGTTCGAGAACTACCCGGTCGACCCCGAGCGGCTGCGCGAACCCGCCCCCGGACTGACCGTGCTCGCCACCCGGTTCCGGGAGTCCACCCACCACCCCGCGACCCTGACCGTGATGCCGGACGGCGACGGCTGGACGGGCGTCCTCGCCCACCGGGCCGGCACGGACGTCACCGGATTCGCGGACCGGCTCGTCGAGCTGCTGCGGAACCTGGAGCACCACCTGGACGCGGACGTGCGCGCCCTCCTGGAGGACCGATGACCGCGGCGACCGCGCCACCGGACGGGCGCGTGGACCGGGATCTGCTGCGGGTCGCGTTCATCCTGGTCCTCGGCACCTTCATGGCCTCGCTCGACGCGACCATCGTCAGCGTCGGACTCGACCGGCTCACCGAGGAGTTCGGCGCGTCGGTCGCCGAGATCCAGTGGGTCACCACGGCCTATCTGCTGGCCGTCGTCGCCGCCGTCCCCGCGTCCGGCTGGCTGGCCGGCCGGTTCGGCGGCCGGCGGGTCTGGCTCGCGGCGGTCGGCGTGTTCCTGCTCGGCTCGCTGCTGTGCGCGGCGGCCTGGTCGGTGACCAGCCTCATCGTGTTCCGCGTGATCCAGGGGCTGGGCGGCGGGCTGCTTCCGGCGACCGGGCAGGCGCTGCTGGCCCGGGTGGCGGGACCGGGACGCACCGGGAAGGTCATCAGCATCGTCGCCGTGGTTCCGCTGCTGTCACCGGTCTTCGGCCCGCTGGCCGGCGGCTCCGTGCTGGCCGTGGCGCCGTGGCCGTGGCTGTTCCTGATCAACCTGCCGATCGGCGCGGCCGCGATGCTGCTGGCCCGCCGCCATGTGCCGGTGGTGCCCCCGGCCCCCGGGCGCACCGCATTCGACCTGCGGGGCGCGCTGCTGCTGTCCCCGGGGCTCGCGGTGCTGGTGTACGGGCTGACCGAGGTCGCCCACGGCCGTACGGTCCCGGCTGCGGCGGGGGTGGTGGCCGGTGTGGTGATGCTGGGCGCGTTCACCGCGCACGGACTGCGCACGCGCGCCACCCCGCTGGTCGATCCCCGGCTGTTCGCCCGGCCGCCGTTCGGGGCCGCCGCGCTGGCGCTGGTGGTGCTGGGGGCCTCGGTGTTCGGCACGATGTTCCTGCTGCCGCTGTACTTCCAGTCGGGCCGGTCCATGTCGGCGTGGGAGGCGGGGCTGCTGCTCGCTCCCCAGGGGCTGGGGGCGGCGGCCGGTTCGGTGCTCGTCAACCGGACCATCGTCAAGGTGGCGCCGAGGACCCTGGTGGTGGCGGGCATCGTGCTGATCCTCGCCGGGACGGCCCCGTTCACCTGGCTGGGCCACGGGGTGCCCGACGCGGTGATCGCCTCGGCGCTGGTGGTGCGCGGCTTCGGGATGTCGATGGTGGGCGCGCCGGTGATGAACATCGTCTACAGCCGCATCGAGCCGGAGCAGCTGCCGCGGGCCGCCGGTGCGCTCAACCTGCTGAACACGGTGGGCGGTTCGGTGGGCACGGCGGCCCTGGCGGTGGTGCTGGAGAGCCGGCTCACGGAGCGGGGCGCGGACGTCTCCGCGGCGTTCGGCGACACGTTCTGGTGGGTGCTCGGGTTCTGCCTGTTCGCCGCGGCGGCGGCGACCCGGCTGCCCCGTACACCCCCGAAGGGGGCCTAGACGTACGAAGGGGGGCGGGGCGGCCGTCGCATGGCCGCCCCGCCCCCCTCCGCCCGATTCAGGGACGGCTGGTCAGATAGCCGCCCATGGAGGTGAAGTACTCCGTCGCGGGCAGCTCGCGGCCGTCCTCGGTGCGGACCCGGGTGATGGCCAGCCCCCGGTTGCGGCCGGTGCGGGCGTCCGCGCCCGCGACGATCACGACGCCGTCGCCCTCGCGGTAGAAGATCCGGCCGGGCGTGCCGCCGTAGCGGCCCTCGGAGACCACGCTCGCCAGCACCTCGATCCGCTTGCCGCGGTGGAAGGTGAAGGCGCTCGGGTACGGGGCCGACTGGGCGCGCACCAGGCGCTCCAGGTCCTCGGCGGGCCAGTTCCAGTCGATCCGGATGTCCTCCTCGGCCCGCTTGTGGAAGAAGGTGGCCTGCGAGCGGTCCTGCGGGGTGAACTCCGTCTGCCCGTCAGCGATCAGGGCGAGCGCCTTGGTGGTGACGGGGGCGATCAGATCGACGGTCTTGTGGAAGAGATCCGTCGCGGTGTCCCGCGGGCCGACCGGGACGGACTCCTGGCGGACGATGTCGCCGGCGTCGAGCTCGTCGTTCATCATGTGCGCGGTGACGCCGACTTCGCTCTCACCGTTGATGAGGGCCCAGATCAGCGGCGAGAAGCCCGCGTACTTCGGCAGCAGCGAGTCGTGGACGTTCAGGGTGCCCCGGCGGGGGAGCGCGAAGATGCGCGGCGGAATCCACGTACGCCAGTTGTTGGCGACGATGACGTCCGGGTCGGCCGCCTTCAGCGCCTCGAACAGCTCGTCGTCGTCGGGGCGGTTGCGGATGAGGACCGGGACGCCGTGCTCCTCGGCGAGGTCGGCGACGGAGTCGCTCCAGATCTTCTCGTAGGCGTGCTCGCTCCGGGGGTGGGTGACGACCAGCACCACGTCGTGCTCGGAGTCCAGCAGGGCTTGCAGGGTGCGATGCCCCCAGGTCTGGTAACCGAACATGACGACCCGCATGGGGTTCCTCCTCGACGTAGAGACAGAGCCGGACAAGTAAAGCAAGCCTTACCTTATCTCGCAACGGGCGCACGAAGCGCACCAGTTGAGGCCGTCCGTGCGGCAAGTGTGTCCGAATAGCGCCTATCGACAGCGTTGACGGATTAGCTTAGGCTCACCTAAGTTCATGGGGCCGCTGCTTCGGCGTGCCCTTTCCTCGCCCGTTTCCCCACATCCGACTGGCGGCTTCCCCGCACGATGGGAGTGACATGTCACAGGCTCGTCCTGGCGACGCAGCACCGGTCCACGACCTCATTGGAATCGGCTTCGGGCCGTCCAATGTGGCCATGGCGATCGCGATCAGCGAGCACAACGCGCGCTCCGGGACGCGAGAAGCGGTGACGGCCCAGTTCTTCGAGCAGCAACCGGCCTTCGGCTGGCACCGCGGCATGCTCATCGACGACGCCACCATGCAGGTCTCCTTCCTCAAGGACCTGGTGACACTCCGCAATCCCGCCAGCGAGTTCAGCTTCCTCTGCTTCCTGCAGAGCAGGGGACGCCTGATCGACTTCATCAACCACAAGAACCTCTTCCCGCTCCGGGTCGAGTTCCACGAGTACTTCGAGTGGGCCGCCTCCCGCGTGGCCGACCTGGTCTCCTACGACCACGAGGTCGTCGGGGTCGCCCCCGTCCCGCACGACGGCGCCGTCGAATACCTGGACGTGACGGTGCGTTCGGGAGAGGGCCTCACCGTCCACCGCACCCGCAACCTCGTCATCGGCACCGGACTGCGCCCCCGGCTGCCCGAAGGCGTCGAGCGCGGCAACCGCGTCTGGCACACCTCCGAACTCCTCAACCGCGCCGGTGAACTGGAAGGCACCTCGCCCTCCCGCTTCGTCGTCGTGGGCGCCGGCCAGAGCGCCGCCGAGAACGTCGCGTATCTGCACCGCACCTTCCCGGACGCCGAGGTCTGCGCGGTGTTCTCGCGCTACGGCTACAGCCCGGCCGACGACAGCTCCTTCGCCAACAAGATCTTCGACCCGGACGCGGTGGACGAGTACTTCGCCGCCCCCGACGACGTCAAGCGCCGGCTGATGGACTACCACGGCAACACCAACTACTCCGTGGTGGACATCGACCTGATCGACGATCTGTACCGGCAGGTGTACCGCGAGAAGGTCCTCGGCACCGAGCGGCTGCGCTTCCTCAACGTGTCCCGGCTCACCGACGTCAAGGAGACCCCGGACAAGGTCCGCGCCACCGTGACGTCACTCGTCACCGGCGAGGAGACCCTCCTGGACGCCGACGTCGTCGTCCTCGCCACCGGCTACCTCCCGGCCGACCCGCTCGGCCTGCTCGGCGAGGTCGCCGACCTCTGCCTGCGCGACGAGGAGGGCCGCGTACGCGTCGAACGCGACTACCGCCTCACCACGGACGCCGCCCTGCGCACCGGCATCTACCTCCAGGGCGGTACCGAGCACACGCACGGCATCACCTCGTCGCTGCTGTCCAACACCGCGATCCGGGTCGGCGACATACTCGAATCCGTCCTCGCCCGCGGCGGCGCGACCCTCGCCGACGCCCCGCGTCCCGTCGCCGAAATGCCGTGACCGCGCCCGTCCCCTCCCCACCACCTTCACCCCGGAGGCACCCCGTATGAGCACCAACCCGTTCGACGACCCCGAAGGCCGCTTCCTCGTCCTGGTCAACGACGAGGGACAGCACTCCCTGTGGCCGTCCTTCGCCGACGTACCGGCCGGGTGGAGCGTCGCCCTCGACGAGAACAGCCGCGAGGCGTGCCTGGAGTACGTGGAGAGCCACTGGACCGACCTGCGCCCCCGGTCCCTCGCCGCGTCGATGGACGCCTGACCCGGCGCCCGGCGCGCCCGGACGGCGAAGCCCGCCCCGGTGGAAGCACCTCCACCGGGGCGGGCTCCGCCGCGCGCGATCAGCCGATCTCGATGAGCAGATCGCCCGCCTCGACCTGCTGCACCCGGCCGATGGCCAGCCGGCGCACGACCCCGGCCGACTGGGCGGTGATCGACGCCTCCATCTTCATCGCCTCGATGGTGGCCACCGTCTGACCCGCCGACACCGACACACCCTCCTCCACCTGGAGCGTCACCACCCCGGCGAACGGCGCCGCGACATGGCCCGGATTCGAGCGGTCCGCCTTCTCCGCCGCCTTCACCTCGGTCGCCACCGACCGGTCCCGCACCGACACCGGCCGCAACTGCCCGTTGAGCGTCGCCAGTACGCTGCGGAAACCGCGCTCGTCCGCCTCGGAGATGGCCTCCAGCTCGATCAGCAGCGTCACCCCCGGCTCCAGCGTCACCGGGTGCTCGGTCTCCGGTTCGAGCCCGTACAGAAAGTCCGAGGTCGGCAGCACCGACGTGTCGCCGTACGCCTCCCGGTGCGCGGTGAACTCCTTGGTCGGGCCGGGGAACAGCAGCCGGTTCAGCGTCGCGCGCGGCGACTCGCGCAGCGCCTCGCGGTCCTCCGGCGACAACCGGGGCGTCTGCGCCTTCTCCGGACGGCCCTGGAGCGCGCGGGTGCGGAACGGCTCCGGCCAGCCGCCGGGCGGGTCGCCCAGCTCACCGCGCAGGAACCCGATCACCGAGTCCGGCACGTCGAACTTGCCGGGGTCCGACTCGAAGTCCGCCGCCTCCACACCGGCACCCACCAGATGCAGCGCCAGGTCCCCGACCACCTTCGACGACGGGGTCACCTTCACCAGCCGGCCCAGCATGCGGTCGGCCGCCGCGTAGCAGTCCTCGATCAGCTCGAAGCGGTCCCCGAGCCCCAGCGCGATGGCCTGCTGCCGCAGGTTGGACAGCTGCCCGCCCGGAATCTCGTGGTGGTAGATCCGGCCGGTCGGCGAGGCGAGCCCCGACTCGAAGGGGGCGTACACCTTGCGGGTCGCCTCCCAGTACGGCTCCAGGTCGCCGACCGCCTGGAGGGACAGGCCCGTCGCCCGCTCGGTGTGGTCGGTCGCCGCCACCAGCGCGGACAGCGGCGGCTGGCTGGTGGTACCGGCCATCGAGGCGACGGCCGCGTCCACCGCGTCCACCCCGGCGTCGATCGCCGCCATCAGCGTGGCCAGCTGCCCGCCCGCCGTGTCATGGGTGTGCAGATGCACCGGCAGGTCGAACCGCTCCCGCAGCGCCGTCACCAGCGTGCGCGCGGCCGGCGGACGCAGCAGCCCGGCCATGTCCTTGATGGCGAGCACATGCGCGCCCGCCTCGACGATCTGCTCCGCCAGCCGCAGGTAGTAGTCCAGCGTGTACAGGCTCTCGCCCGGATCGGACAGGTCGGCGGTGTAGCACAGCGCCACCTCCGCCAGCGAGGTGCCGGTGGCACGCACCGCGTCGATCGCCGGACGCATCTGCGACACGTCGTTGAGGGCGTCGAAGATCCGGAAGATGTCCATCCCCGCCGACGCGGCCTCGGACACGAACGCCTCGGTCACCTCGGCCGGGTAGGGCGTGTAACCGACCGTGTTGCGGCCGCGCAGCAGCATCTGCGTACAGATGTTGGGCACCGCCTCACGGATCTTGACCAGCCGCTCCCACGGGTCCTCCGCGAGGAAGCGCAGCGCCACGTCGTAGGTCGCGCCGCCCCAGCACTCCAGGCTCAGCAACTGCGGCACGGTGTGCGCGACATGCGGGGCGACCGCCAGCAGATCACGGGTGCGGACCCGGGTGGCCAGCAGCGACTGGTGCGCGTCGCGGAACGTGGTGTCGGTGACGGCCACCGCCGGCCGCGCCCGCAGCTCGGCGGCGAACGCCTCCGGACCCAGCTCGGCCAGCCGCTGCCGGGAACCGGGCGGCGGCGTCCCCGGCGGCAGCGCGGGCAGCTTGTCCGCCGGATCGATGACCCGGGGACGCGGCCCGTACGGGCGGTTGACCGTGGTCTCCGCCAGATAGCTGAGCATCCGGCTGCCCCGGTCCGCCGACGGACGGGTCCGGATCAGCTCCGGATGGGCGTCGATGAAACCGGTCGTGACCCGCCCCGCCCGGAACTCCGGATGGTCCAGCACCGCGCCCAGGAACGGCAGGTTGGTCGCCACCCCGCGGATGCGGAACTCGGCGATCGCCCGGCGCGCCCGGCGGGCCGCGTTGGCGAAGTCGTGCCCGTGACAGGTGAGCTTGACCAGCATCGAGTCGAAGTGCGCCGACACCTCCGCGCCCGTGTGGACGGTCCCGCCGTCCAGCCGGACACCCGGACCGCCGGGGGAGCGGTACGCGGAGATGGTGCCGGTGTCCGGACGGAAGCCGTTGACCGGGTCCTCCGTCGTGATGCGGCACTGCATCGCGGTCCCGGTGAGAGTGATGTCCTCCTGGGACAGGTGCAGTTCGGGCAGCGTCATACCCGCCGCGATGCGCAGCTGGGCGATCACCAGGTCGCGCCCGGTGACCTGCTCCGTCACCGTGTGCTCGACCTGGATGCGCGGGTTCATCTCGATGAAGACATGGTTGCCGCGCTCGTCCACCAGGAACTCGACGGTGCCCGCGTTCACGTAGCCGATGTGCCGCGCGAAGGAGACCGCGTCGGCACAGATCCGGTCCCGCAGCGCCGGGTCCAGATTCGGGGCCGGGGCGATCTCCACGACCTTCTGGTGGCGGCGCTGGAGCGAGCAGTCCCGCTCGTAGAGGTGCACCACGTTGCCCTCGGCGTCGGCCAGGATCTGCACCTCGATGTGGCGGGGGTTGATCACCGCCTGCTCCAGGAACACCGTCGCGTCCCCGAACGCGGAGCGCGCCTCGCGCATCGCCGCGTCGATCGCGTCCCGCAGCTCCGCGGGCTCGGCGACCCGGCGCATCCCGCGCCCGCCGCCACCGGCCACCGCCTTCACGAAGACCGGGAAACCGATCTCCTCCGAGGCCGCGACCAGGGCGTCCACGTCCTCGGACGGCTCCGACGACTTCAGCACCGGCACACCGGCCTCGCGGGCCGCCGCCACCGCACGCGACTTGTTGCCCGTCAGGTTCAGCACCGACGCCGGCGGCCCCACGAACGTGATGCCCGCCGCCGCGCACGCCGCCGCCAGGTCCGGATTCTCCGACAGGAACCCGTAACCGGGATAGATCGCGTCCGCCCCGGCCCTGCGGGCCGCCTTCACCACCTCGTCCACCGACAGATACGCCCGCACCGGATGGCCCGGCTCACCGATCCGGTACGCCTCGTCCGCCTTCGCCCGGTGCAGGGAGTTGCGGTCCTCGTGCGGATACACGGCCACCGTGGAGATGCCGAGCTCGAACGCCGCGCGGAACGCGCGGATGGCGATCTCCCCGCGGTTGGCGACCAATACCTTGTCGAACATCAAACTCCCCAGTCGTGTCACGAGGGCGTCAGGGACGGCCGCACGGCGACGGGCACACGTGTCCTCGGAAACCGTACGGCGGTGGCGATGCGCTCCGTGACCCTCCGGGTCCGGAGTGTTCGACACCGTACCGGAGACTTCCCCGGAGATCGCGAGCACAAAAGATGGCTTGCGTCACGTCCCGGAAACCTCCCTCCACCGCACCCCTTCCCCAGGACGTTTTGCCGCTCCCCGGCAGCCGGGCCATGCTGGTGGGCATGGCCGACCACGCCGGCCCCGAACCCGTCGCCGCCGTCCGGTGCTCCCTCCGCCTGCTGGAGGCCGCCGGGCAGCACGGGAACGGGGCGACCGCGCAGCAGCTGGCCCGCGAGGCGGGGCTCCCCCCGGACGCGGCGCGCGAGCTGCTGTCCCTGCTGGTCGGCGACGGATTCCTGGCGGAACGGGACGACCACACCTTCGTCCTCGCCGAGACGGACACGGTCGCGGACCCGGTCCCCGGCGCGGACACGGAGACGTGCGCCGGCACCGATCCGGCCGCCGGAACCGGCGCACGGCAGGGGATCGCGCGCGTCCGGCCCGCCCTCGCGGCCCTGCGCGACCAGCTGGACGCCGCCGCCTATCTGACCCTCTACGTGGACGGCGAGATCCGGGTCATGGAGATCGTCGACAGCGTGAGCGCCCCGCGCGTCGACCTGTGGGTCGGCCTCGACGAGGCCGGGCACGCCACCGCCCTCGGCAAGAGCGTCCTGCGTGAACTGGACGAGGAGGCGCGCGCCGACTACCTCTCCCGGCACGAGCTGACCGGGCTCACCCCGCGCACCATCACCCACGAGGAAGAACTCGTCCGGCAGCTCGACGGGGCGCCCGCGCCGGTCGTCATGGACCGCGAGGAGTATGTGCGCGGCACCACCTGTGTGGCGGTGCCGGTCTACCGGGGCGAGCAGATCGGCTCCCTCGGCATCTCCTTCCGCTCCGACCGGATGTACCGCAGCTCGCAGGTCCGGGCCGGCCTCCTCTCGGCCGCCGTACGCGTCTCCCGCGGACTCACCCTGCCCGGCTGACGGGGGCGGGGCCGCGAACCGTACGGCCACCGGTCAGTCCAGCCGGGTCAGGTCCGGGCGCAGCCGCTGCCACACCGGATGCCGCAGCCGTCCGGCCGCCGTCCACTGCGAGGCGGCGACCTCCGCGACCAGGCGCGGCTCCACCCAGTGCGCCCCGGCCACATCGACCGGCCCGGTGAACGGCGACGAGGGGCGGGCGATCACCCGCAGGTACTCCCTCAGCTCGCCCAGCTCCCGGTCGGACATCCCCGACCCCACCGAGCCCGCGTACCGCAGCCCCGCCGGGTCGTCCACGCCGACCAGCACCGCCCCCGGCACCCCTTCGGGCGCCCCGTTGCGCTGGGTCCAGCCGCCGATGACCACGTCCAGGGTCTCGACCCGCTTCGTCTTGCGCCAGTCGGGTGACCGGACGCCCGGCAGGTACGGCGAGGTGAGCCGCTTGGCGACCACCCCCTCCAGCCCGCCGCGCACCACGGTCTCCCACGCCTTCGCGCCGCTCCCGCGCACATACGACGGCACCGACCAGTGCGGCCCGGCAGGGAGGAGCGCCGCCAGGACCGCGCGGCGCTCCTCGTAGCCCAGGGTGGTCAGCGTCCGGCCGTCCAGGAACAGCACGTCGAAGACCACCAGATGGGCGGGCAGGTCCAGCGCGAGCCGGGCCGCGCGGCGGGCGTTCATCACGCCCATCCGGCGCTGGAGCAGCCCGAAGTCCGACCGCCCCGCCGTGTCCAGGGCCACGATCTCGCCGTCCAGGACCACGCTGCGGCCCCGCAGCACCTCGCCCAGGGCGTGCAGCTCGGGATAGGTCGGCGTGACGTCGTTGCGGGCCCGCGAGGTCAGCCGCAGCGTGCCGTCGCCCGGCGTCGAGACGACGCAGCGGGCGCCGTCCCACTTGGCCTCGAAGGCCCACCCGGTGTCCGGCACGGGCAGGGGGCCCGGCACGGCCAGCATCGGTGCGATCGACGGAAGCGCCCCGGAGGCGTCCGCGGGGATGAGGGCCATGGCCCCATGATCGAGCGGCGGGCCGGTGCCCGCAGTCCGGGAGCGGGCCGCTCAGCCCGTCGGCTCGTCCGGCACCGGGTGGTCGGGATCGGCGGCGGAGTCGTCCCCCTCGCGCCCGGTGTGCGACGGCGTCGGCACGTCCATCGGGTCCTCGCCCTCCTGGACCTGCTGGTCGGGCAGGTCCGCCGGAATCGGCGGGGGACTCGGGGCCGCGCCCTTGTGGACGGGGCCTTCCGGTCTGCGGTCGGTCATGGGTTCCTCCGTCGTCGTCCCCGCGGGCGGGCGGCAGGGCACCGCTCGCCTCACCCGGCCGGGTACCCGCGGTGCGTCGGCCAACCCATTGTGGGCCGGTCGGCACCGCACGGCATGTCCGCGGGGACGCCGAACCGGCGGCTCCGGGCCGGCCCGCGACGCCGCCCCCCACGCGCCGGTCGGGCTCAGTCGCGGCGGGCGAGCAGGAACATCTGCGGCTCGGGGACGGCGGCCGGGACGGCGGGCACGAACATGGTGCTCTGCCGCGAGAGCACGGTGAACCCGGCCTCCTCCACCAGCGCCGTGAACGCGTTCTCGCCGAAGCTGGTCACCTCGACCGGCTGGCCCATGAACGTACCGCTCACGCCCTCCACGTCCAGCGGCACCGTCGCCACGGCCAGATGACCGCCCGGCCGCAGCACCCGCCCGGCCAGGCGCAGCACCTCCGCCTGATCCGGGCGCGACATCTGGAGCAGCGCGAAGTACATGCACACCGCGTCGAAGCCGGCGTCCTCCAGATCCATCCGGCGGATGTCCGCGCAGCGGAACTCGGCCGCCGGGACCTGGCGCGAGGCGATGTCCACCATCACCTGCGAGACGTCCACCCCCAGCACCTCGTGCCCCGCGTCCACCAGGGTCTGGGCCGTCGGCCGGCCGGTGCCGCTGCCCACGTCCAGCACCCGGCCGTGCGGGGGCATGACCTCCAGGAGTTGTTCCAGCGAGGCGCGGTGCGCGGCCGAACCGGCGAACGCCTCCTCGTACTCGGTACCCAGCGCGTCGAACACCGCCGCCGCGTTGCGAGGCTGTCCCGCTGCCATGGCAGACCCCTTCCTGCTCCGGTCCTGTTCCGGTGCACCCCCCACTTCTACTGCAACGGGCACACCGCCGGTGGGAAGACGCCCGTACCGCCCGTCAGCGGCCCCCGGACACCCGCAGCACCGTGCCCGTCGCGTACGAGGCGTCCGGCGAGAGCAGCCAGGCCACGGCGCCCGCGATCTCCTCCGGTTCGCCGGGGCGGCCCAGCGGGGTGCCGGGGCCCAGCCGGTCCGGACGGCCGGGGTCCGCGTGGAAGTCCGTGCGGATGACGCCGGGCGCCACCGCGTTGACGCGGATACCGGCCGGACCGACCTCCTTGGACAGGCCCACGGTCATCGTGTCCACGGCCCCCTTCGCGGCGGCGTAGTGCACGTACTCACCGGGGCTGCCCAGGGTGGCGGCGGCCGAGGACACGTTGACGATCGCCCCGCCGCCGGTCCGCGTCATGTCGCGCACCGCCCGCCGGGCACAGAGCAGATAGCCCAGGACGTTGACCTCCAGGGCGCGCCGCATCCCCGCCGCGTCGGCGTCGGCCAGCGGGCCGACCGGGCCGCTGGTGCCGGCGTTGTTGACCAGGCCGGTGACCGGGCCCAGCTCGGCCGCCGCCGTGTCGAAGAGGCGGTCCACGTCCTTCTCGTCGGCCGTGTCCGCCCGTACCACCGCACAGCGCCGGCCCGTCGTGCGCACCGCGTCGGCCACAGCCCGCGCCGCCGCCTCGTCCGAGTGGTAGGCCAGGGCGATGTCGTGCCCCTCGGCGGCCAGCCGTACGCAGACCGCCGCACCGATACCCCGGCTGCCTCCAGTGACCACCGTGACCGGCCGACCGTTCATGACGGGCCCCTCGTCTCTCGTCGTACCCGCTTGCGCGCCCATCGTAGGCAGCGGCGGCCGGGTGCCCGCGCACACGTCGGTGGACCGCCACCCACTCATGGAAGAGCGACGGTCCACCGGTCTGCGCGCCCCGTCGTCACACGGGGAGGCCGCCGCTCCCCGGGAGCTCCGGCCGCTCGCTGCGCTCGCGCAGCCTGCGGGCCTTCTCCCGCAGGCGGACGCGCTGCTCCGGGTCACGGGTGCGTTCGGCGGCCTCGGCCAGGTGCCGGGCCGTCTCGCGCAACTGGTCGGCCCCGTACACCTCGCGTACAACGCTCATCGTCACTCCTCGGGGACGGTGGGGGAGAGCGGGTCACTCCAGGGAAGCAGCGCGCCGTCACCCACGCACCACGAACCATCACCCTGTGTGAGGTGTGCAGGTGGGGGCCGGGTGGCCGGGACCGGGCCGGCGCGCTGGCATGATCGAGGGTATGAACGAGCGCATGATCGCCGCGTGTGACGGGGCGTCCAAGGGCAATCCCGGACCCGCGGCCTGGGCCTATGTGGTGGCCGACGCCGAGGGCCGGCCCCGGCGGTGGGAGGCGGGCCCGCTGGGCACCGCCACCAACAACGTCGCCGAGCTGACCGCCCTGCGCGAGCTGCTGGAATCGGTCGGCCCCGAGGTGGTGCTCGAAGTCCGGATGGACTCGCAGTACGCGATGAACGCGGTCACCAAATGGCTGCCCGGCTGGAAGCGCAACGGCTGGAAGACCTCCGCCGGCAAACCCGTCGCCAACCGCGACCTGGTGACCCGCATCGACGCACTCCTCGGCGGCCGGGCCGTCACCTTCGTCTACGTACCGGCCCATCAGGTGGACGGCGACCCGCTCAACGCGCTCGCCGACCAGGCCGCCAGCGAGGTGGCCGTCAGCCAGAGCGCCGCCGGCACCTCGCAGGGCTCGCCCACCCCCGTCCCCGCGCCCTCCCGCGCCACCGAGGGACGGCGGACCGGCACGGCGGCGAAGAAGACCGGCGGCACGGCCCGCAAGGCGGGCGGCGCCACCATCCGGGCCAGGTTCGCGGGCCGCTGCCACTGCGGCAAGCCGTACGCGGCCCAGGAGATGATCGCCAAGAACGACCACGGCTGGGGCCACCCGGAGTGCCGCACCGCCGCCGTCTGACCGCCCTCCCGGACGGCCGCGCGGCGGCCTGTGGGCACCGGATTCCGGTCAACCGGCCCCGTCCGCACACCGGGTGGGGTGATCCACCCGCGCGGGGCGCCGCCCCGTGCCATGATGCGGCTCCGGCGGCGCGCGGTGCGCCGCCGGAATGCGGTGGGGGAGCCCGCCGCGACACGCTGGGGGGCGTATGGAAGGCACGACGACGGTGCTGGGCCGGCTGCGCGGGGCGCAGAAGACGGCCAAGGGGGTGTCGCTCTACTCGCGGTACGTGAACCGCCCGGCCGGCCGGCTCTTCGCGGCCGCAGCCTTCCGGCTGGGCATGACGCCCAATCAGGTCACGCTGGTCAGCGCGGCGTTCACCTTCTCCGCCGTCGCGGGCGTGGCCCTGGCACGCCCCGGCCCCTGGACGGCGGTGCTCGTCTACCTCGGGCTCGCCGCGGGCTTCGCGCTCGACTCGGCCGACGGGCAGCTCGCCCGGCTGACCGGGCGGGGCGGGCCCGACGGGGAGTGGCTGGACCATGTCGTGGACTGCGCCAAGATGATCCTCGTCCACACCGCCGTGCTCATCGCCTTCCACCGCTTCTTCGCGCTGCCCGGCGACGGCTGGCTGCTGCTGCCGCTCGGCTTCCTGTTCGTCGCCGTGCTGACGTTCTGCGCGGGGCTGCTGCGCGAGCAGCTCGGCAAGGCGGCGGCCCGCGAAACGGCGCCGCCGCCCGAGCCCGCCGGGCCGCCGTCCCGGCTGCGGGCCGTGGCCCTGCTGCCCGCCGACTACGGGGTGTTCTGCCTGGTCTTCCTGCTGCTGGGCGACGAGACGGTGTTCCGGACGGGTTACGCCGTACTCGCCGCCGTGCACGCGCTGTTCCTCGTCGCGTTCCTGGGCAAGTGGTTCAGGGAGCTGAAAGCGCTCCGGGCGCACTGACCAGGGTGTCCAGCGCGCGGCGCAACTGGGTGCTGGAGGTGTGCACGGTGTACGGGAAGTACACCACCTCCACACCCACCTCGGCGAAGTCGCGTTCGAGCTTTCTGCCCCTGTCCGTGTCCCGCCAGTCGTCCCCCTTGAAGATGACGTCGAACCTGACCTGCTGCCAGGTCTCCACCTTCTCCGGGACGGTCTCGACGAACGCGGCGTCCACGTACCGCACGCTCCGCACGATCTCCAGCCGTTCCGGCAACGGGATCACCGGCCGGTGCCCCTTGGCGAGGGTGGCCATCTCGTCGGAGACGACCCCCGCCACCAGGTAGTCGCACTGGCTGCGCGCATGCCGAAGAATGTTGAGGTGCCCCACATGGAACAGGTCGTAGACCCCCGGCGCGTAGCCGACCCTGTGCACCATCCGTTCTCTCCCCCCACGGTGAACGTGATGTCCGATAGTCCAACGACCTTACTGTGAAGACCACTTGCTCATCTCATGAACGGATAAGCTCGCTTTTGGGGTCGTTCCCCGACGGGAACACCGGTGGCTCCGGGGGAAGGAATCGAGCGCCCGATGGCGGACGAAGAGCACCACAGACCGTTCGAGCACCGCAGCCTGCTGGTGGTCTCCACGAACTACGCGCCGGAACTGACCGGCATCGGCCCGTACGCCGCCCAGCTCGCCGAGCACTGGGCCGCGTCCGGCGCCGACACCCATGTACTGGCCGGCATGCCGCACTACCCGGCCTGGCGGACCGACCCCGCCTACCGGGGCATGTGGCGCGCCGAGGAGCACCGCGCGGGCGTCACCGTCCACCGCAGGCGGCACTACGTACCGCCCCGGCAGAGCGCGTTACGCAGAGCCGCCTTCGAGGCGAGCATCCTGGCGCACGGCCTGCTCGCACCCCCCGCCGTACGGCCCGACGCGGTGGTCTCCCAGATGCCCAGCCTCGCCGGCGGAATCGTCGGCGCCCGCATCGCCCGCCGCCACCGGGTGCCGTACATACCCGTCGTCCAGGACCTGATGGGCGCCGCCGCCACGCAGAGCGGCATCCGGGGCGGCGACCGGGCGGCCGCCCTCGCCGCCCGCGCCGAACGGTTCGCCCTGCGCGCCGCCACCCTCGTCGGTGTCATCCACGAGAGCTTCGTCGCCCGCGTCGCCGCCTACGGCGTGGACCCCGGCCGCATCCGCACCGTTCCCAACTGGAGCCATGTGCGCACCCCTTCGGCCGACCGGGCCGCGACCCGGGCCAGGCTCGGCTGGCGCGAGGGCACCCCCGTCGTCCTGCACTCCGGGAACATGGGGCTCAAACAGGGCCTGGAGGTCCTGGTGGACGCCGCCCGCCTCGCCCCCGAGATCCGCATCGTCCTGATGGGCGACGGCAGCCGGCGCGACGCCCTGCGCGCCCGCGCCGCCGGACTGCCCAACCTGGAGTTCCTGCCCCCCGCCGACGCCGAGGAGTTCACCGACATCCTGGCCGCCGCCGACGTCCTCGCCGTCACCCAGCGCGCCTCGGTGCTCGACATGAGCGTCCCCTCCAAACTCACCTCCTACTTCGTCTCCGGCCGCCCCGTCGTCGCCTCGGTCGCCGACGAGGGCGGCACCGCCCAGGAGGTACGGCGCTCCGGAGCCGGACTCCTCGTCGCGCCCGAGGACCCGGCCGCCGTGCTCGGCGCCGTCCGCAAACTCGTCGAGTCACCCGCCGAGGCCGACGCGCTCGGCGCCGGCGGACCGCGCTACGTGGCACGCCATCTGGGGCGGGACGCCGCACTCGCCCGCTTCGACGCCCTGCTCACCGAGGCCCTGCAGGAAGACCGGGAGGGACCGCAGCGATGACCGAACCGATCCGCGCGCTGGACGAGCACGACGAGCCCGCCCTGCTGCGGGACCAGTTCCGCCAGCTCCTGCGCTACCGGGCCATCCTCGTCACCGGAGTGGTCCTCGGCCTCGTCGGCAGCGGCTGGCTCGCCCTGAGCGGCGAGGACACCTACGCCGCGACCGGCGAGGTCTCCGTACGCTCCGCCACCTCCGACCCCTTCGCCGCCGGCGCCTCCGCCGACAAGGGCATCAACATCGGCTCCGAACGCCAGACCGCCGTCAGCGACGTCGTCGGCACCATCGCGGCCGGCAGCCTCGCCAAGCACGGCGACACCGTCGAGGTCGGCGCCCTGCTCTCCGGCCTCCAGGTCACCAACCCGCCCAACACCCTCGTCCTCAAGTTCGCCTACACCGGCCGCACCCCCGAGCTGGCCAGGACCCGGGCCCAGGCCCTCGCCGAGGCCTACCTCGAAGTACGCCGCGAGCGCACCGAGGACAGCATCGACAACATGATCGACGGCTACCGCACCCAGCTGAAGCCGCTCACCGAACAGCGCGACCGGCTCGCCGAGCAGGAGACCGCCACCGGCGGCGGCGACGTCACCAGCGCACGCGCCAACCTCATCGTCGCCATCTCCGGACTCAACCAGAAGATCTCCGAACTGCGCGCCCTCGACACCACACCCGGCTACCTCAACAAGAAGCCCGTCGCACCCACACAACCCGCCGGGGCCGGGCTGCCGCTGCTCCTCGGGCTCGGCGGCGTCGTCGGACTCGCCCTCGGCCTGCTCATGTCGTGGGTGCGCCTCGTCTTCGACCCGGCCGTCCGCTCCACCAGGGAACTCGTCCGCTCCCTCGGCGCCCCGCTGCTCGGCAGCCTGCCCAGGGAACGCGGCGCCGCCCGCGCCCTGCTCGCGATCGGCCACCTCGGCAGCCGGCTCGCCGAGGAGTACCGGGCGATCGCCTTCCGGCTCGCCTACGACCCCTCCTTCGCCGAACGCCGCCGCCTCCTGGTCACCGCGCCACGCGGCGACAACGACATGGCCCGCGCCGCCGCCGCCAACCTCGCCGCCGCCTTCGCCGAGATGGGCCGGGACGTGCTGCTGGTCGAGGCCGACCTGCGCACCCCGTCCCTGGCCGAGGACCTCGGCGCGGTCCACCCCGGCCGGGGCCCCCGCTGGGCCACCGGCAACGAGGACCGCACCTGGCCCTCCGACAGCCGCGCCAACGTGGACGTCCCCGGATCGGGCGCCTTCACCCTGGTCGCCGGCCGCCCCACCGACAACGTGCCGCGCGCCCTGACCTCCGCCCCCGTCAGCAGGCTGCTCGCCGAGGGCGGCCGGCCCGGCGCCGTCGTCATCGTGCTCGCCCCGCCGGTCCTCTCCTACGCCGACGCCGTCGCCCTCGTGGACCGCGTCGAGGGCGTCGTCATCGTCTGCCGCCCCCGCGAGGTGCACCGCAGCGACCTGGAACGCATCCGCGAGATCATCGGCGCGGCCGGCGGCTCCGTCCTCGGCGCGGTCCTCCACCCCGGACACGGCAGACTGGAGCGGCGGACCCGCGCCAAGACCCCGGAGACCGGCGAACGGCGCGGCCGGCCCGCCGCCCAGAACCCCGCCGCACGCGGCCGGTACGGCGACCCCGACGTGGCGGGGCGCACCGGCGACCCGGCCGAGACCCTCGGACTGCGCACCGTGGACGGCGGCCCCGGACACGGTGGCCGCAACAGCGCAGCCGGACACAGATGAGGGCGCGCACCGCGATCGTCTGCGCGATCGCGGACCAGGGCGTGGCGGCCCTCACCAACATCCTGGTGCTGGTGGCCGCCGCCCGGCTCTCCACCGTCGAGGACTTCGCCCGCTTCTCCGCCGTCTACCTCGTCTTCACCGTGCTGCTCGGCGTCTGCGGCGCCTACACCGGCCAGCCGCTCGTCCTGCGCCGGGGCGGCGGCGAGGACACCCGCGGCGCCTGCCGGTCCGCCTGCTGCTTCACCCTGCTCGCCGCCACCGCCGCCGGCGCACCCCTCGCCGCCGTCTGCGCGCTGCTGCCGGGCTCCACGGCGGACGCCCTGATGACGCTGGGGCTGGTGCTGCCCGTCGTGCTCGGCCAGGACATCGCCCGCTACGCCTTCGCCACCCTGCACGCCCAGCACCTGGCCCTGACCTCCGACGCGCTGCGGCTGGTCTGCGTCATCGGCGCCCTCGCCCTGCAGCCCCACGGGGCACCGGCCGCCCGGCTGATCGCCGTCTGGGGGCTCTCCGCGCTGCCCGCGCTGCTGCTGTCCGCCGCCGCCGTGCACCGCAGAACGGCCGGCGCCCCGCTCGCCCTGCGGCCGTTCCTCGCCAAGGGGCACCTCGGCCGGCGGTTCGTCGTCGAGTTCGGCGTCGGCAACGCCACCTCGCAGCTCTCCGTGCTCGGCCTCGGCGCCGTCGGCAACCCGCTCGTCGTCGGCGCCCTGCGCGGCGCCACCACCCTCTTCGGCCCCCTCAACGTGCTGTTCACCTCCGCCACCGGCTTCGGCCCCCCGCTCCTGGGCCGCCTCGCCACCGACCGGCTCCGGGTGCGCGCCACCGCCGCGCTCGCCGCCGTCCTGGCCCTGACCGCCGCCTCCTGGACCACCGTCCTCGCCCTGCTCCCCGACTCCGCGGGCCGCCACCTCCTCGGCGCCACCTGGCCCACGGCGGCCTCGCTGCTCCCCGCCACCGGCAGCCAGTACGCGGCGATGGCCGCCGGCACCTGCGGACTGCTGGCCCTGCGCCTCCTGGACCCGCGCACCACGCTCGCCATCCAGGTGGTCTTCTCGCTCGCCGCCGTCGCCTTCCTCACCGGCGGCTATGTCATCGGCGGCGTGCCGGGCGCGGCCTGGGGCCTGTGCCTGGGCTCCGTCTGCAAGGCGATCGCCACCTGGGTCCGGGTGGCCCGGCTGCGCCGCGCCGGCACCCGGAGCCCGGTACGGGTCAGTGCGGACGCCGCCCGGACCTGAAACTGGTCACCATCGCCAGGCACAGGGCCGCGATCGCCAGCTTCCCGGCCGCCTGGAGCAACGGGCCGCGCAGCAGGATGAAGGTGTAGCCGGCGATCAGCGGCGCCGCGATCGCCAGCACACTGCCCGGCCCCGGTCCGTCCCGCGAGACCGCCCGCGCGTAACGCCGGTCGGTGCGCGCCGCCCCGTACCCGGTCAGCGCCAGGCCCCCGAGCACGCCCACCGCGCCGAAGTCGACCCACAGCTCCGTCCAGAGCGGCGCGGAGAGGTTGGTCATGTTCATCCCCATCCACTGCCCGACCCGCACCCCGGTGTCCTCCGGCTTCCCGCTCCACACCGCGCGGGGCACGAAGAAGAAGGCGGACCCCGCCAGCTGCCGCCCGTAGGTGTGCCCGCCGCGGGCATCCACCCAGGTCACGGTATTGGCGAACATCACCGTCTGGTCGTAGTCCTTGGTGGCCAGCGGCTCGAACACCGACGACGACTCCACCGGCCGGTACCCGTCGTCGTCGTAGCGGAACCGGTCCGCGTACGGGAACAGCACCAGCGCCCCGATCACCCCCAGCGCCAGCACCGAGCGATACATCGCGGCACTGCGCGGGAACGCCGTGAACAGCAGCGAGACCAGCACCGTCAGGAACCAGTAACGCGCATTCGAGATCGGGTTGTTGACGATGATGTTGACCACCGCCAGCGCACACCAGACCAGCACCGTGGACGGCGAGCGGCGGGCCCGGCGCGAGGTCACCAGCTTGCGCGTGTGGAACAGCAGCGCCAGCAGCGCGGGCACCGTGCCGAAACCCTTCAGGAACGCCGAGCCCACATTGGACTCGCCCGACGCAACGCCGCTCGCCGCCACCGAGGCGCTGATCTCCTGCCGGCTGGAGAAGAACACCGCGGGCCCGCCCACCTTCAGCACGTAGTACCCGCTCGCCGCGAACGCCAGCAGCACCAGCAGCCGCAGCCGCACCGGATGCGCCGTCGCCCCCCGGCCGTCGCCGCGCGCCCAGCGGCGCCGGCGCAGCGGGCGCCGCGACGCCAGCAGCGCCCCCAGGTCGAAGGCGGCACACCCCACCAGCACCAGCGCCACCGCCGTCACCAGATCACCGCGCGGGCCCACCATCGGCGTCGGCGTCTGGCCGATGACCGCCTGGGCGAACGCCGCCACCCCCATCGCGATGTACACGAACATCCAGAACACGCCCTGGAGCAGCCGCCGGCGCGTGGAAAGGATCATCGTGGCCAGCCGGGCCCCCGAGTAACAGGTGAGCACGAGCTGCAACCAGTACGCGGTGTCCCGGTCGCCGGTGCCGGGCTGGGCGGCGATCAGCGCCGGCAGGAAGCACACCAGGCCGAGGACGATCGGCACGGACAGCGCCCGCGACAGCATCGCCCAGGACAGCGGCGCGGCCGGCCGCCCGCTCGCCCGCACCGGCGCCGGGGACACCTCCTGGTGCAAGGACACCGTCAACTTCCCGTCTCCGAAACGTCGTTGTGTAGGCACACATTAACGAATCACCACACGTGAGGAGATGTGACGACTAGTCTGTGAGGGCCGGGAACGAGGGCGAGGGGGACCCTGGTGAAGATCCTGCACATCGTCACGCTGCACACACCGGACCACGCCTTCGGCGGTCCGACACGGGTGGCCCTGAACCTCTCCAGGGTGCAGCGCGCCGCAGGGGACGACGCCCGGATCATGGCGCTCGGCGACGGCTTCGACGGCCCCCTGCCCGACCAGGTGGAGGGCGTCCCCGTCCACCTCTTCCGGGCCCGCCATCTGCTGCCCGTGTTCGAGGTCAGCGGCATCACCTCCGGTGCCCTGCTGCGCGCCGCGCGCCGCATGATGCGCGGCGCCGACCTCGTCCACGTCCATCTGATGCGCGACCTGGTCACCCTGCCCGCCGCCCTGCTCGCCCTCGCCTCCGGCACCCCGCTGGTCGTCCAGACCCACGGCATGGTCGACCCCACCGAGAAACGGGTAGCCCAGCTCACCGACCTGCTCGGGGTGCGCAAGGTGCTGCGCGGCGCCGACGCCGTGCTCCACCTCACCGAGGCCGAGCGGCTCGACGTCAACGCCGTCGCCGCCCCGGTCGCCCTCACCCGGACCGTGCGCCTGGTCAACGGGGTGCGGCCGCAGGAGTTCAAGTCCGCCCGCCCCGCAGGCCGCCCGCCGACCGTGCTGTTCCTCGCCCGCATCCAGGCCCGCAAGCGCCCGGAGGACTTCGTGTCGGCCATGCCCGCCGTCCTCGCCGCCCACCCGGACGCCCGCTTCGTCCTCGCCGGACCCGACACCGGGGCCCTGCCCGGCACCCTCGACCTGGCCCGCAGGCTCGGCGTCATGGACGCGCTGGACCATGTCGGCCCCCTCGGCCACGAAGAGGTGCTGGCCGCCGGCCGGGAGGCCGATGTGTACGTGCTGCCGTCGATCGAGGAACCCCTGGGCGTCTCGGTGCTCGAAGCGATGTCCGTGGGCACCCCGGTCGTCATCACCCGCACCTGCGGCCTCGGCCCGGATGTGGCGAGGGCCGGGGCCGGCCGGGTGATCGACAGCCGCGTCGGCCAGGACGCCGCCAACGCGGACAAGGTCGCGCGGGCGATCCTGGAACTGCTGGAGCCGGAGGCCAACGCGGCCGCGGGCAGGGCCGCCCACGGACTGGTCGGCGAGCACTTCACCATCGACGTCGTCACCCGCACCCTCCGGCGGACCTACGAGGACGTGGTCCGCCGGAGGAACCCGCACCTCAACCGGACGGCTTCTCCCGCGACTTGAGGGCGATCTGCCAGCGGTAGAAGCTCATCGCCAGGGCGAAGTCGAAGCCGGCGCGCCCGTCCAGGAACCCCCGCCGGTAGACGTACATGTAGGCGAACGACACCAGCGGTTTGAACGGCGCCCGGTGGAACACCTGCCCCTGCCGCGACTTCGCGCGCCGCACCTGCTCCTTGACCTCCGGGTGGTGGTTCAGCCACGCCTCCCAGTCCGAGTACCGGTTGTGCCGCTCGAACCACGCCGAGACCGGGTCCAGGTCCTGGTGCTCGATCGGATGGACCAGCGCCGCCGTGCTCTGCGCGACCGGCTGGTAGTGCCCCTCCACCTCGCCGATCCCCGGCGCGTCCAGATCGCCCACCTCCGGGTAGTGGCAGCGGGTCCGGTCGGTCAGCGACCGCTTGCGGATGGTGTAGCCGTGCCGCAGCCGCTTCCCCGAGAACCAGTAGCCGAGCGGGATGTCGTACGCCGCCGGCCTCGGCGCCCGCGGATCGGCGAAGACCTGACGCAGCTCGGCCAGCAGTCCGGGGCTCAGCCGCTCGTCCCCGTCGAGCAGCAGAATCCAGTCCAGGTCCGTACGGACATGGTCCAGGCACCACTGCTTCTTCCGGGGGTGCCCGCCGTCCCAGGTGTACAGGACGACCTCCGCACCGCACTCCGCCGCGATCTTCGCCGTGTCGTCGGAGCTGTGCGAGTCCACGACGACCACCGCCTCGAAATGGTCGATGACCGACCGCACGGCCTCCGCGATGTTGAGCCCCTCGTTCTTCGTGGGGATCGCCACGGCTATCGGCAGCTTGTTCATCCGTTGTCCCCTTCGGGCAGCCAGGCGTAGCAGCCTGTGGAGGTGAAGGCGAGTGCCGCCTCGGTGATCGTGAGCGTGCTGCGCCTCCCGTCGCCGGAGGAGCCCGAGTCCAGCACCTTTCCGCCGCGCCCCGTCACCTCCCAGGAGCAGGCACGGGTGGGGGAGACGTTCCGGTAGCGGCCGGGCCGCAGCGCCGCGCCCCGGTGCACACCGTCGGCGTAGCCGAGCGCGGCCCGGTCCACCACCTCCTGGTGCCGGGGGCACAAATGGGCGACGGCGGGTGCCGCGTCGGCCACCTCGCCCGTCACGACGGCACCCACCGCCGTGTCCGGGTCCACCTTGACCAGATACCTGAGCCGGTCGCAGGTCTCCTGCCCGGTCTCCAGCACCGCCGCCGGGTCGGTGCCCACGGGCACCCGGTCGGTGAGGTACTCCTTCTGCTTCTCGGTGAACGTGCCGGTGGCCGGCGTCAGCCGGTCGGTGGGGACGGTGGGCGGCTCGCTGCTCCGGGCGGGCCGGGGCCCGGCGGACGCGGGCCCGGAGGGCTCCGCGTCCGTCCCGGCCACCGGCCCGGAGGAGGAGGCGGCGGGCGGTGTACCCGCCGCCCGTCCGCCGCCGCTCCCGCCGTCGTCCCCGTCACCGGAGGACGAACCGCAGGCCGCCAGCACCGCCGTCGCCAGGGCGACGGCGGCACCGGTCAGGAACGGATACCTCATCCACCCGTCCTCAGCGCGTAGTGGGCGGCGACCTGCGAGGAGCTGAGCACGGTGGGATACACCGCGGTCTCGTCGATCTGCCCGGCGAAGTAGTTGCTGGAGGGCCGGTTGGGCCAGGTGGCGAGGTTGTCCCCGCCGACCCGCCAGTAGCCGGTGTAGTTCGCGTTCTTGGTGTACAGGGGGTTCCAGGCGCGGCGCTGCCCGTCCACGTACAGGGCCATGCCGCCCGGCCCCTGGGTGGCCACGACGTGGTGCCAGGCACCGTCGTTGTAGGCCCCGGTGGTGCTGACGGTCTGGCCGCCGTTGTTGCTGGTGCCGAAGGTCAGCCGCCCGTTGTTGAGCATGTACACGTGCTTGTCGTACTTGCCGCTCAGCTCCATGGTGTTGCTGCCGAAGCCGATGATCTTCCCGCCGCGCGTGGTCGTGGTCTTGATCCAGGTCTCCACGGAGAACGTCGAGACGCCCGACCTGCTCCGGTTGCTGTACGCGTACTCGTTGCTGCCGTTGAACCCGATCGCCGTGGAGGGACCGGGGACGGCGGCCGGAGTCTGCCGGTACGCGGGAGAGTTGCGCAGGAAGCCGTTGTCCAGCGAGTCCGTGGTGTCGGCGGCGAACGTCGAGACGCCCTCGTCGTAGCGCCAGTAGAGCGAGGCGCCGTCCGCCACGACCCGCTGCGGGTACGCCTCGGCCTCCGAGGCGGCGACGGCCGTCACGGCGGGCGACTTGGCGCTGGTGTTGGTGCCGTCGCTCGCGCTGATCCGGTACGTGTGCGTCTCGCCCGGCGCCACGTCGGTGTCCGTCCACCGCAGCTGCGGCCGGTCCCAGAAGACCGAGTAGCCCGTCGTGGTGTACACCGGGGTGCTCGCCCCGTCCTTGTAGACGCGGTACGTGAGGGTCCCGTCGTCGGTGTCGAAGCTGGTCTGCCAGTTGACGTCCACCCGGTCCGGTTCGACCGTGGACACACTCACGTTGGGCACCCAGGGCGCCCCGGTGTCCGGGCCGTCCGCGAAGCGGGTGAGCCCCTGCTGCGGCTTGCTGTTGACCGTGGTGAACTCGCCGCCCACCCACAGGTAGTGGTGGCCGCCCTTGTCCGTCTGCGCCATCACGCGCGGGCCGACCGGCTCACCGATCCCGTCATTGGTGTCCGGGAACCACGGCAGCAGCTTCGGGTCGTCCACCGACTGGGCCAGCAGATGCTTGCGCGGCTGGTCGGGGAACTCGCCCATCGAGGAGCAGTCGTGCGCGTGGCTGCCGCTGTAGAGCACCCCGCTGTGCACCAGGATCGCCTGGGTGGCCCCCAGGCAGGTGTCGCGCCACACCTGGTCGAACGTGGTGAGGTCCAGGGCGATGCGGCCGTCGAACACCCCGCCCCCGGTGCCCTCGTTGGCGGTGTAGAACTGCTTGGCGTCGCTGGTGAGGTCCTGCACCGTGGAGGTGTTCGGGATGAATCCCGGGTAGCTCCGGTCGATCGCCCCGGTGGCCGAGTCCACCACCGCGAGCGCGTGGCTGTTGGTGTTGTTCACCCGGAAGAAGTCCCCGCCGAGCACCACGTGCTGCCCGTCCGGTGTGACCTCCAGCGCCCGGCCCACCTCGTCCGCGTTCGCCGTCCACGGCTTCAGCTGGGCGCCGGTGGTGACGGCGGCGAAGTAGTTGCGGTTCTGCCCCTCCACACTGTTGAAGTCGCCCCCGAAGTACACCGTGTCGCCGGTGACCGCGAGTGCCCGCACGGTGGCGGACACGGCGACCTTGAAGTCCTGGCGCGGGGTGCAGGTGGCGGTGTCGATGGCCGCGATGTTGCTGACGCCCTCACCGTTCACCGCCCCGAACCGGCCGCCCGCGTACAGCGTCGAGCCGTCCGGGGACAGGGCCAGCGCCCGCACCGTCGCGGTGCCCGAGGAGAGGGTGAAGGACAGGGAGCAGCCGGTGGGCCCGCCCGTCGCGGCGTCGAACGCCGCGAAGTTCACGGCGGGCTGCTCCGAGGTGCCTGCCGCAGCCCCCGGCGGCCGCAAGGTGGAGAAGGTGCCGCCCGCGTAGACCACCCCGTCGTCGGACGCGGCCATCGACCAGACGATGCCGTTGGTCTGCCAGGTGGACAGGTCGTCCGCGGTGATGGAGACGGGCGGGGTGAGGGCGGCCGCGGGGGTACCGCTCGCCGCGGCGGCGCTCAGCGCACCGGCGAGCAGGCAGAGCGCCGCGGCCGCGGCCCGTGTCCGGCCGGGCCGGCGCCCCGTGGTGGGTTTCATCATTCAGCTCCGAAGGTGAGAACGGGCTGCGGCCGGTGGGCCGCGGTTGCTGCCCCGCCCGGCCGGCTGCCGGTGGGGACGGTCGAGAACGCGGAACCTGTCGGTCCCGCCCTACCGGTCCACCCGTACGGCGGTTCCGGCGAGTTCGTCGGCGAGCCGGCGCACATCGGCGTCGACCATGATCCGGGCCAGCTCACGGGACCGCACGGCCGGTTTCCAGCCGAGCAGCTCACCGGCCTTGGAGGCGTCCCCGATCAGCGCGTCCACCTCGCTGGGCCGTTCGTACTTGGCGTCGTAGCGGACGTACTCGCGCCAGTCGAGGCCGGCGTGCTGGAAGGCGTACTCCAGGAACTGCCGCACGCTGACGCCCTCACCGGTGGCCACCACGTAGTCGTCCGGGGTGTCGCACTGGAGCATCCGCCACATCGCGTCCACGTACTCGGGGGCGTACCCCCAGTCGCGTACCGCGTCCAGGTTGCCCAGGTGCAGCCGGGTCTGCAGCCCGGCCTTGATCCGGGCCACCGCACGGGTGATCTTCCGGGTCACGAAGGTCTCCCCGCGCCGCGGCGACTCGTGGTTGAACAGAATCCCGTTCACCGCGAACATGCCGTACGCCTCACGGTAGTTGACCGTCGCCCAGTACGAATACACCTTGGCGACGCTGTACGGGCTGCGCGGGTGGAACGGGGTCAGCTCGTTCTGCGGGGGCGGGTTGGCGCCGAACATCTCGGAGGACGACGCCTGGTAGACACGGGTGTCGATGCCGCTGGCCCGGACCGCCTCCAGGAGCCGAATCGTGCCGAGCCCGGTGACGTCGCCGGTGTACAGCGGCGCGTCGAAGGAGACCCGCACATGCGACTGCGCGCCCAGGTTGTAGACCTCGTCGGGACGGATGTCCCGCAGCAGGTTCACCAGCGCCACCCCGTCGGCGAGATCGGCGTGGTGTAACACGAAGGACCGGTTCTCCTGCTCCGGGCCCTGGTAGATGTGGTCGATCCGCTCGGTGTTGAAGCTCGACGAGCGGCGGATCAGGCCATGGACCGTGTAGCCCTTCCGGAGCAGGAGCTCGGACAGGTACGAACCGTCCTGTCCGGTCACCCCGGTGATGAGCGCGGTCTTCGCCACCTTTCCCCCTTCTGTGTGTGCCCGTGGGGCAGTTGATCGTGGAATCCCGAGGGCCGGGCGGTTCGGGCAAAACGTCACCGTTCCCACCGGTCGCTGGCACAATCCGTCAGCATGACGACTGATCTCCCCGGCCCTCACCGGGAACGCGTCCCGTCCCTGTTACGCCCCGGTTCCCGTGTGTTCGTCGCCGGCCACCGGGGTCTGGTGGGTTCGGCGGTGGCCCGCCGCCTCACCGCCGACGGCCACGAGGTGATCACGCGCGGCCGTGACCTCCTCGATCTGAGGGACGCCGGGGCGACCGCCGCCTTTCTGCGCGACATACGCCCGGACGCCGTGGTGCTGGCCGCCGCGCGGGTCGGCGGGATCATGGCGAACAGCACGTATCCCGTGCAGTTCATCGAGGACAACCTGCACATCCAGCTGAGCGTGATCGCCGGGGCGCACGCGGCCGGCACCGAGCGGCTCCTCTTCCTCGGCTCGTCCTGCATCTACCCGAAGCTGGCCCCGCAGCCGATCCCCGAGAGCGCACTGCTCACCGGGCCCCTGGAGCCCACCAACGAGGCGTACGCGCTGGCGAAGATCGCCGGCATCGTGCAGACGCAGTCCTACCGGCGCCAGTACGGCGCCTCCTACATCAGCGCCATGCCGACCAATCTCTACGGCCCCGGCGACAGCTTCGACCTGGAGACCTCGCATGTGCTGCCCGCCCTGATCCGCCGCTTCCACGAGGCCCGTGAGTCCGATGCCCCCACCGTCACCCTCTGGGGCTCCGGCACCCCCCGGCGCGAGTTCCTGCACGTGGACGACCTCGCCGCCGCCTGTGTGCTCCTGCTGGAGCGCTACGACGACGACACGCCCGTCAACATCGGCTGCGGCGAGGACCTCACCATCCGCGAACTCGCCGAGACCGTCGCGGAAGTGACGAAGTATCAGGGCGAGATCGGCTGGGACACCGGCAAACCCGACGGCACCCCGCGCAAACTCCTGGACGTCTCCCGGCTGAACGCCCTCGGCTTCACCCCGCGCGTCCCGCTGCGGGAGGGCGTGGCGGACACCTACTCCTGGTGGCTGCGACAGCCGGGCGCCTAGGGCGCGTCCGCCCCGGTGGCCCGCACCCGCCCGCGGCGGGCGGGCCACCCCGGCTCCGGCTCCCGTCACTCCGGCCTCCATACCGGCCCCCGCTCTCAGTACGCCCCGCGGCCGTCGGTGACGGCGCGCAGCGTACGGGCCATGAGCCCCATGTCCGTGGCCACCGACCAGTTGTCGACGTACCAGAGGTCCAGCGAAACGGTCTCCTGCCAGGACAGGTCCGAGCGGCCGCTGACCTGCCACAGGCCCGTCAGGCCGGGTTTCACCGCGAGCCGGCGCAACTCGCGCTCGTCGTAGCGGGACACCTCGTCCGGCAGCGGCGGACGCGGACCTACCAGGGACATGTCACCCTTGAGCACGTTGATGAGCTGGGGCAGTTCGTCCAGGGACGAGCGGCGCAGCAGCCGGCCGAGGCGGGTGACCCTGGGGTCGCGGCGCATCTTGAACATCGGGCCGTCGTTCTCATTCGCCGCCGTCAGCCGCGCCTTGCGCTGCTCGGCGTCCGCCACCATCGTGCGGAACTTCCACATGACGAACGGCCGGTTGTGCCGCCCCTGGCGGATCTGCCGGTGGAAGACCGGCCCCTTCGAGGTGAGCCGCACCGCCGCCGCGATCAGCAGCAGGAACGGGGCCAGCGCGGTCAGGCCGCACACGGCGCCCGCCCGGTCCACCGCGGCCTTGAGCACCGGCTGGAGCCCCCGGCGCCGCGGCGGCACGATGTGCAGCAGGGTCAGCCCGGCCACCGACGAGGGGCGCACCCGGTCCGCCGCGGTCTCCGAGAGGTGGGACAGCACGGAGAGTTCGAGCCCGCCGTCGTGCAGCCCCCAGGACAGGCGCCGCAACCGGTCCTCGGTGAGCCGGGGACCCGGCACCACCAGGGCGAGGTTCGCCTCATGGGCGAAGGCCGCCCCCAGCACCGTGGAGGCGTCGTCCCCCGCGGGCTCCGGCGCCAGCCGCCCCGGCACCGGGACCTCGCAGGTCAGCGGGGCCGTGCCGACGGGCAGGGCGGCCACCACGAGATGGCCGTGGCCCGCCCGCGAGGTCAGCAGCCCCACCGCCCGGTCCACGCCCTCCGCCTCGCCGACCACCAGCACCCGGCGCACCGTGCGGCGCCGCCCGGACCAGTGGACGCCGCGCGCCCACGAGGTGCCCGCGGCCGTCAGCAGGCCGGGTATGAGCGCCACCACGGCCGCCGCCGGGTCGATGGACCGGTCGATCACGGTCCACAGCACCGCCAGCACACCGATGAGCAGCAGCCAGTCGCCGGGCGTGGTCAGCGCCCCCGGTGGCCGCCCCGGTATGCGTAACGCGTATCTGCCCCGCGCGGCCCGCACCCCGCACCACACCGCGGTGGCCGCGAGCGCCCCGGCGAGGGCTCCGGGCTGTCCGCCGGCGCGGAGCACGAGCCAGGCCGGTAACCCCAGGCCGGCCGCCTCGACGCAAACGACCAGGGGCAGTAACCGGCCGCCGCCGGCGCCCACCGACCGGGCGGCGCGTCCGCGCGGCATGGCCGAAACCCGCCTCGGGTGGCGCGAGCCCCGGCCGGACGGCAGGCCGGACGAAGTCCTCGGACGTGGCGCCCCCGCCAGTCCCATGGGCCTCGGTATGTCGGATTCGGGTAGCTCGACATGCCCCATGAACCCCCCAGTCACAGTCGCATCGCCATAAACGGGGCACATCCGCCGATCCCGTGGATGACGGACGCGCCTTCGCTCGGTGCACGATATCCACACACATGGCATTTCGCTGGAGTTCCGGTGAAGTTCAGACAGGCGCGGCGATCCGGGACTCGTCCCGATCCGTACCGGATCTCAGGTTCTGTGCGCACCTGTTGGTATGTGGGCCACGCCGCTGTCGGCGGGTGTGCGGACATGTATCTCGGTTTCCCCCACTACGGTACGTGCCCGCACGGTGGCGGGGGCGGTATTCGGCCCGCTCGCCTCCGGGTGCCCGAAAACCGTCTGGGAGAATGCGGTGCCGGGGGAGACGTACCCGGCACCACGAACGGAAGAGGTAGGCACGGTGACCCCCGCGGCGAAGAACTGGGCCGGCAACATCACCTTCGGCGCGAGGCGGCTGTGCGTACCGCGCTCGGTGCGCGAACTGCGCGAGACGGTGGCCGCCTCCGACGCGGTACGCCCCCTGGGCACCCGGCACTCCTTCAACACCGTCGCCGACACCACCGGCGACCACATCTCGCTCGCGGGCCTGCCGCGCACCGCCGACATCGATGTCCCCGGCCGCACGGTCTCCCTCACCGCGGGGCTCGCCTACGGCGAGTTCGCCGCCGAACTGCACGAGCGCGGTCTCGCCCTGGCCAACCTGGGCTCGCTGCCGCACATCTCCGTGGCCGGAGCCGTCGCCACCGGCACACACGGCTCCGGTGTCGGCAACCGCTCCCTGGCGGCCGCCGTCCGCGGCCTCACCCTGGTGACGGCCGACGGCGGGACGCGCACCCTGGGGCGCCACGACGCCGACTTCCCCGGCGCGGTGGTGTCCCTGGGCGCACTCGGTGTGGTCACCTCGCTCGACCTGGATCTGGTGCCCGCCTTCGACGTACGGCAGTGGGTGTACGAGGATCTGCCCGAGGCCACCCTGACCGCGCGCTTCGACGAGGTGATGGCCGCCGCGTACAGCGTCAGCGTCTTCACCGACTGGCGCCCCGGACCGGTCGGCCAGGTGTGGCTGAAGCGGCGGGCGGACGACGGCGGCCCCGACCCGATGCCCGCCGGGTGGCTGGGCGCCCGCCTCGCGGACGGCCCCCGGCACCCGGTCCCCGGCATGCCCGCCGGGAACTGCACCCGCCAGCAGGGTGTGCCCGGTCCGTGGTTCCGGCGGCTGCCGCACTTCCGGATGGAGTTCACCCCGAGCAACGGCGACGAACTCCAGTCGGAGTACTTCGTGGCCCGCCGGGACGCCGTCGCCGCGTACGAGGCGCTGGCCCGGATGCGCGAGCGGATCGCCCCGGTGCTCCAGGTGTCCGAGATCCGCACGGTCGCCGCCGACGGGTTGTGGCTGAGCCCCGCGTACGGCAGGGACTCGGTGGCGTTCCACTTCACCTGGGCGCCGGACGCGGACGCCGTCGCACCGGTCGTCGCTCGGATCGAGGAGGCGCTGGCCCCGTTCGGTGCCCGGCCGCATTGGGGCAAGGTGTTCACCACCGCCCCCGAGGTGCTGCGCACGCTGTATCCGCGCTACGCGGACTTCGAGGCGCTGATGGCCCGCCAGGACCCGGACGGCGTCTTCCGCAACCGGTTCCTGGACCGCTGCTTCCCGCGCTGAACCGCGCGTTCAGCGGGCGCGGCGCTCGTCCTGGGCGCGGGAGGGCCAGGCGGTGGCGGACCGGCCGGGTGCGAGCTGGTCCACCACCTCGGCCAGTTCCTCGCAGGCGCTCTCGATGCGGCGCCGGACGTTGTCCTGCTCGGTGACGACGGCGGCGAGCAGCAGCGCGGTGAGGGAAACGGCCCCGTTCAGCACGGTGAGGCTGATCATCACCTCCACCATGGTGTGCTCCTGGAAGGGGCCGTTCCGGGCGGTGCCCGCCAGCACCGCGAGCACCGACACCAGCAGGGCGCAGGGCGCGGTCCCGGCGAGCTGGAAGCGCAGGGCGGCCCAGATGAGGATCGGGAACACCAGATAGATCATCGACAGGGTGCTCTGGGTGGCCACCACCGCCGCCACGACCGCGACGACCGAGAGCGCCCCGGCCTCCACCCAGCGGTCGCTGAGCCGGGGCGGCCGCGCCCGCCGCAGGACCAGCACCATCGGCGTCACCATGAGCACCCCCATCGCGTCGCCCGCCCACCAGGCCGCCCACACCGACCAGAAGTCGGCGGACGGGATCTTCTCGTCGGCGACGAGCATCCCGGCCCCCGCCGTCGCGCTGATCACCATCGGGAGCATCCCGCCGAGGAAGACCAGCACGATCCCGTCGCGCAGCCGGTCCAGTTCCACGCGGAAACCGGCCCGGCGCAGCATCAGATACGCGCACAGCGGCGCCAGGGTGCTGGCCGCCACGGTGACCGCGGTGGCCGGGCGCACCGTCCCGCTCAGCACGGTGACGACGACCAGCGAGCCGATCGCGATGCCGGGCCAGACCCGCACGCCCAAGCACAGCAGGGCGCCCAGCGCGACCCCGGTCGGCGGCCACAGCGGGGTGACCACGGCCCCGTGGACGGTGACCTCCCGCAGCAGCCCCAGCCGCGCCGAACCGTAGTAGACGGCGGCGACGGCCGCCACGCGCAGCACCGCGATCAGGTGTCTGCGGGTCTTCTCGCTGCGGATCACGCCTCTCATCAGACACCGGCCCCGGGGCGGACGGCGGCGTGACACGCACGGGTGGCCGGAGCCCGCCTCATCCGCCGGACGAGAGGCGTTCGTGGCGCAGGACCAGCACCGCCGCGTCGTCCTCGTGCCCGGTGTGCTCGGCGGCGCCCAGGATCGCGTCGGCCAGCGCCTCCGCGTCCTCGCCCGTCCGGGACCGGGCGAGCCGCACCACCTCGGCGAGACCGTCGTCCAGGGAGTACGAGGGTCCCTCGACCACCCCGTCCGTCATCAGCACGAAGACGCCCTCGTCGGCGAGCTGCCGGGTGGTGACCGGGTACTCCTCGCCGGGCAGCACCCCCAGGGGCAGCCCGCCCTCGTCGTCCGTGGTGCCCGCCCGGCCGTCCGCCGTGGCCCAGACGGCGGCCACATGGCCGGCCCGCGCGCTGCGCAGCAGCCGGGTCACGGGGTCGATGCTGACGAAGGTGCAGGTCGCGAGGAGGCTGGAGTCCGCTGCCAGCAGGACGTCGTTGGTGCGGCGCATGACCTCGCCCGGATCGGCGTCCGCCACCGCGAGGGCGCGCATCGCGATGCGGATCTGGCCCATGAAGGCCGCCGCCTCCACGTCATGGCCCTGGACGTCCCCGATGGCGAACGCCAGCGAGCCGTCGGGGAGCACGAACCCGTCGTACCAGTCGCCGCCGATGTCCAGCCCGCCGCGCGCCGGGGAGTAGCGGGCGGCGCTGCGCAGGCCGGGCAGCGAGGGCAGGTCGGAGGGCAGCATCTCCCGCTGCAGCGCCTCGGCCAGCTCCACCCTCGCCTGGTGCAGTTCCACCTCGCGACGGGCCCGTGACGTGAGGTCGTGGAGGGTGGTGAGCAGTTCGTCGGAGCTGGCCGACCGGGGACGACGCCGGTTCATGGGCCGCTCCGCGGGGGCTGTGGGGTGGCGGACAGGAGAGGGCGGGCCGCACCCCGGAGCGGTTCGGCCGGGGTGCCGGGGCGGCCGCGGCCACGATGGCCGACGCCCTGTCCGCATCCTATTTCGGCGGGGGTCCGGGCGCAGGCCGGGGCCGGTGGACGGGCGGCGGCGGCCGGTCGGGGGGATGCTGGAGGTGGACCCGTGCGGCGGCCCGCGCCCGCCGGCCGGCGCGGGCCGCGGGAGGTATGCGATGAACCGCACGCTGGAATGGACGGTGCGGGTCGAGCTGTCGCAGGACGGCGGGACGACCCGCGCGGAGGCGGTGCTGGACACGGGCACCGCGAAACTCACCGGCCAGGGCATCGCCCGGTGCAGTCCCCAGGACCCGGACGTGCCCACGATCGGCGACGAGGTGGCGGCGAGCCGTGCCATGCACGACGTGGCCGGGCAGCTGATGAGCGTGGCCGACCGCGCCATCGGCGAGTCCGGCGCGGGCCGGCCGGACGAGCCGGTGCCGCCGCCGTACGCCTGGTCGGACGCGACGGCCTGAAGCAGGCGCAGCAACGTCATGCACCGGTCAATATGTGTGTGTCCCTCTTCTCCGGCCGCCCCGGCGGCCCGTAGCGTGGCCGCATGTGCTGGAGCGCGACCGCCGACCTCGTCGCGGGCGGCGCGGTGGCCGCGCTCGGCGCCGCCTGCGTGGCCCGTACCCGCAGGCCGCGCGATCTGCCGCTGGCGGCGCTTCCGCTGCTCCTGGGCGCCCACCAGCTGATCGAGGCCGCCGTCTGGCGGACGGACGGCGGGAGCGGACCGGCGACCCTCGCCTGGGCCGTCATCGCCCTGCCGCTGCTGCCCCTGTGGGTGCCGCTCGGCGTGCTGTGCGCCGCCCCGCGCCGGGCGCGGCGCCGGCTCGCCGTGCCCCTGGCCGCCGGGGCGGTGACCGCCGCCGTCCTCGCGTACTGCCTGGCGACCCGGCCGGTGACCGCCGAGGTGCGCGGGCACACCCTCGGCTACGCGGTGGACCTGCCGCACCCCCGGCTGCTGGTGGCCGGCTATCTGCTGGCCACCATCGGCGCGCTGCTGCTGTCCGGCGACCGCCGGCTGGCCCTGCTCGGCGTGCTCGTCGCGGGCGGGGCGGCGCTCTGCGCGGCGCTGTGGCGGTACGAGTTCATCTCGACGTGGTGCGCGTTCGCCGCCGTCTGCTCGGTGGTCCTGCTCGGCTGGTCGGGGCGGCGGCCCGAACCGGAGGAACCCCGGGCGGCCGGGTCCTGACAGGGCCGGACCGTCAGGCGTGCTCGTCCGGGATCTCCTGCTCCGTCCACAGCGCCTTGCCGTCGGTGCTGTAGCGGGTGCCCCAGTGGTTGGCGAGCTGCGAGACGATGAACAGGCCGCGTCCGCCCTCGTCGACCGTACGGGCGTGGCGCAGATGCGGGGCCACCGGACTGGTGTCGTGCACCTCGCAGGTCAGCGTGCGGTCCAGCAGCACCCGCAGCCGCACCGGTGGGGTGCCGTAGCGGACGGCGTTGGTGATCAGTTCGCTGACGATCAGCTCCGTCGCCTCGATGGTGTCCTCGTCCAGGTCCCAGCCCTCCAGCCGGTCCCGGACCAGGGTGCGGGCCACCGAGGGCGTCGTCCGGTCGTGGGCCAGCTCCCAGGTCGCCACCCGGTCCGCCGGCACCACGCCCGTCCGGGCGATCAGCAGCGCGGCCCCGTCCGGATCGGCCTCGGCCGGCAGGTTGTAGACGATCGCGTCGCACAGTTCCCGCAGCCGGCGCTCCGGAAAGGCCAGCGCCTCCCGCACCCGCTCCACCGACTCCGCCTCGGGCAGCAGCGCGTCGGTCAGGAACGCCAGCACACTGCCCTCGGCCAGCCGCACCGAACCGGTCGCGAAGGGCGCGCTGTCGTCCGAGAAGAGCGCCGGACCCTCCGGGACGTCCAGGGTCAGCGGGGTGCCGTCGGGCCCCACGGCGACCGGTGCCGGATGCCCCGCGCGCGCCACCGTGCACACCTGCGTGAACGGGTCGTACACCGCGTACAGGCAGGTCGCGGTCAGCGGCTGGCGGTGCAGCGCGTCGCCCGGCGGCAGCGATCTGCGCTCGTCCACCAGCCGGTCCGCCGTGTCGTTCAGCCGGGCGAGCACCTCGTCGGGCTCCAGGTCGAGGCCCGCCAGCGCCTGGATGACGGTGCGCAACTGGCCCATGGTGATGGCCGTCTGGAGCCCGTGCCCGGCGACATTGCCGATGATGAGCGCGGTGCGGGCGCCGGAGAGCCCGATGGTGTCGAACCAGCAGCCGCTGTTGCGCCCCGGCAGCAGCACGTGCGCGGTCTCGATCGCCACATGGGCGCCGTCGTGCTGGGGGAGGAGCCGCCGCTGCACGGTCGAGGCGATCACATGCTCGCGGGCGTAGCGCAGCGCGTTCTCGATGCTCAGCGCCGTGTGGGCGGCGGCGGTCACCGCGAGGGCGAGGTCGCGTTCGTCGTAGTGGTCGCCCCCGTGCCGGTACAGGCTCACCAGGCCGAGGACGGAGCCGTGCAGTTTCAGCGGAACCACGATCAGGGAACGGGCGCCGATCGCCTCGATCATCCCGCGCGTCGGCGGGTCGGCGTCCAGCCACGGCGTGTCCGGCCCCAACTCGACCAGCCGGGGCCGCAGATCGGTGACGGCGAGCGCGAACGGGGTCGACTCGGGCAGCCTGCGCAACTCGCCGACCAGGTTGTCCGGCGCCGTCCCCGTCCCCCGCACCGCGGCCCGGCGCAGCGGCACGTCCCGGCGCAGCGGGCTGAGCGGCGGATCGGCGCCCCGCAGCACCTCGTCCACCACCTCGACCACGGCCAGATCGGCGAACGCGGGCACCAGCGCCGCCACCAGCCCCTCGCAGGTGGCCGCCACATCCAGCGAGTGGCCCGCCCCCCTGCGCACCGCCGACAGCACGTCGGCCCGGAGGTGCGCCTTCTCCGTTTCGTCGACGTCCACCACCGCCGCCAGCACCCCGAGCGGGCGGCCGTGGGCGCCGTCCAGCCGGTGCAGCGTCACATCCAGGCTGCGGGAGGGGCCGGGGGCCAGGGCGAGCCGGCCGCGCGCGGCGCGGTTGAGCACCGGCTCGCCGGTCCGCAGCACCTCGCGCAGCAGCCGCTCCGCCTGCCCGGGATCGTCCAGCCGGTACGCCTCGGTGAAGTGGAGGCCCAGGATGCGGTCCGGGTCCACCTTCTCGCTGAGGGCGTTGACGCGGACCACCCGCAACTCGGTGTCCAGCACATGCAGCCCCACCGCGGACTGGCGGAACAGCGTCTCCAGGAGCGCCTGGGCCATCTCCCCGCCCGTGTCCGCGCCAGGGGCCGTGGCACCGGTGTCCGACACGTCGCACCCCCAACGGGCTCCGCCGCCCTGCCGATCGGCAGCTCTCCGGACAGCCTGCGCGCCCCCGCCCCCACCGGCCACCGCGCCGCGGCGAACGGGTGAGCCGGCGGCGAACGCGACCGGGTGGCTCCCGCGTGACCGGGCGGGGCGTACGGGTTCCCGGGGAGGCGGCAACCTTTCCGGAACCGGCGGCCACTGAGGAGTACCCCACCCACCCCCACTCCGGAAGGCACGCACCGTGGTTCTCGGACACCCCCGCACGCACCGCAGACCCCGTACCACCCGGACCCGCACCCTGCTCGGCGCCGTCACCGCCGGACTCCTCGCCACCACCGCGCTGGTCGTCACCGGCCAGACCTCCCACGCCGCCACCGCGCGGCAGGTGGAGGCGCTGGACCGGGGCGTCGTCAGCGTCCACACCGGTAGCGGAAACCTCGTCAGCTGGCGTTGGCTCGCCACCGACCCCGACACGGTCGCGTTCAACGTCTACCGCGCCGGTACGAAGGTCAACTCCTCGCCCGTCACCGGCTCGACCAACTACTTCCACGCCGGAGCGCCCAGCCACGCCGACTACACCGTGCGCGCCGTCGTCAACGGCGTCGAGCAGGGCGACTCCGTGCACGCCATCCAGTTCCGGGCCGGCTACAAGGACGTGCCCATCAGCCCGCCGCCGGGCGGCACGACCCCGGACGGCGTCTCGTACACCTACGAGGCCAACGACGTGTCCGTCGGCGACCTCGACGGGGACGGCGCGCTCGACTTCGTACTGAAGTGGCAGCCCACCAACGCCAAGGACAACTCCCAGTCCGGCTACACGGGCAACACCGTCGTCGACGGCGTCAGGCTCGACGGCACCCGCCTCTGGCGCGTCGACCTGGGCCGCAACATCCGCTCCGGCGCGCACTACACGCAGTTCCAGGTGTACGACTACGACGGCGACGGCCGGGCCGAAGTGGCGATGAAGACCGCCGACGGCACCGTCGACGGCCGGGGCACGGTGCTCGGCAGCGCGTCGGCCGACCACCGCAACTCCGCCGGCTACGTGCTGTCGGGCCCCGAATACCTCACCATGTTCAACGGGCTGACCGGCGCCGCCATGGGCACCGTCGACTACGTCCCGGCGCGCGGCAGCGTCTCCTCCTGGGGCGACAGCTACGGCAACCGCGTCGACCGCTTCCTGGCCGGCACCGCCTACCTCGACGGCGGCAGGCCCTCACTGATCATGGCCCGCGGCTACTACACGCGCACCGTGATCGCCGCCTGGGACTGGCGCGGCGGGGCCTTCACCCGGCGCTGGACCTTCGACACCAACAGCTCCACCAACACCGGCCGCGGCTACGACGGGCAGGGCAACCACCAGCTGTCGGTGGCCGATGTGGACGGCGACGGCCGGGACGAGATCGTCTACGGGGCGATGGCGGTGGACGACGACGGCCGCTCCCTGTGGACCACGCGCAACGGCCACGGCGACGCCATGCACGTCGGCGACCTGGACCCGGCGCGGCCGGGCCTGGAGGAGTTCAAGGTGGACGAGGACGGCTCGAAGCCCTCGTCCTGGATGGCCGACGCGAGGACCGGGCAGATCATCTGGTCCACCCCGGCCGGCGGCGACAACGGACGCGGTGTCAGCGGAGACATCTGGGCGGGCAGCGCGGGCGCCGAGTCCTGGTCGTCGGCGGCCTCCGGGATACGCGACCCGCACGGCACCGTGGTGGCGAGCCGCAAACCGTCCAGCACCAACTTCCTCGCCTGGTGGGACGGTGACACCACACGCGAACTGCTGGACGGCACCCACATCGACAAGTACGGCACCTCGGGCGACACCCGGCTGCTGACCGCGGCCTCCGTGCACTCCAACAACGGCACCAAGGCCACCCCGGCCCTCTCCGGCGACCTGTTCGGCGACTGGCGCGAGGAAGTGGTGTGGCCGACCGTGAACAACACCGCGCTGCGCATCTACTCCACGCCGTACGAGACCGGCACCAGGATCACCACCCTGCTCCACGACACCACCTACCGCACCGCGCTGGCCTGGCAGAACACCGCCTACAATCAGCCGCCGCACCCCGGCTTCCTCATCGGGAGCGGCATGCCGCCCGCGCCGAGGCCCACCGTGTGGACGCCCTGAGCGGATGACCGTTCCTCCCGGTGCCGGGCCGGGAGGAACGGTCCCGCCGGATCAGGCGCCGAGCGCCGCCGAGACCACGGCCCTGGCCTCCTCCTGGACCCGGCCCAGGTGCTCGGCGCCCCGGAAGGACTCCGCGTAGATCTTGTACACGTCCTCGGTGCCCGAGGGGCGGGCGGCGAACCAGGCGTTCTCGGTGGTCACCTTGATGCCGCCGATCGCCGCCCCGTTGCCGGGCGCCGAGGTCAGGACGCCGGTCACCGGCTCACCGGCCAGGGTGTCCGCGGTGACCTGCTCGGGCGACAGACGCGCGAGGACCGCCTTCTGCTCCCGGTCGGCCGGGGCGTCGATCCGCGCGTACGCGGGCTCGCCGAAGCGGGCCGTCAGCGCGGCGTAGCGCCGGGACGGGGACTCGCCGGTGACGGCCAGGATCTCCGAGGCGAGCAGGGCGAGCAGGATGCCGTCCTTGTCGGTCGTCCACACCGAGCCGTCCCGGCGCAGGAACGACGCCCCGGCCGACTCCTCGCCGCCGAACCCCAGCGACCCGTCGGCCAGCCCGTCCACGAACCACTTGAAGCCGACCGGCACTTCGACCAGCCGCCGGCCGAGGTCCGCGGCGACCCGGTCGATCATCCCGGACGACACCAGCGTCTTGCCGACCCCGGCCCCGGACGGCCAGTCCTCCCGGTGCGCGTACAGGTAGTCGATGGCCACGGCCAGATAGTGGTTCGGGTTCATCAGCCCGGCGTCGGGGGTGACGATGCCGTGCCGGTCGGCGTCCGCGTCGTTGCCGGTGGCGATCTGGTAGCGGTCGCGCTGCCCGATCAGCGAGGCCATCGCGTGCGGCGACGAGCAGTCCATCCGGATCTTGCCGTCCCAGTCCAGCGACATGAACCGCCAGGTGGGGTCGGCCAGTGGGTTGACCACGGTCAGATCGAGCCGGTGCTCCTCGGCGATCCGCCCCCAGTACGCCACCGAGGCGCCGCCCAGCGGGTCGGCGCCGATGCGCACCCCCGCCCCGCGCACCGCGTCCAGGTCGAGCACGGACGGCAGGTCCGCCACATAGGTGCCCAGGAAGTCGTACCTGCCGGTGGTGGGGGCGGCGAGCGCGCGTGCGTACGTCACCCGGCGGACCTCCTTGAGGCCGCCCGTGATGATCTCGTTGGCCCGGTCCTGGATCCAGCCGGTCGCGTCCGAGCCGGCCGGTCCGCCGCTCGGCGGGTTGTACTTGAACCCGCCGTCGCCCGGCGGGTTGTGGGACGGGGTGACCACCACCCCGTCCGCGAGCCCCGACGTACGGCCCCGGTTGTACGTGAGGATGGCGTGCGACACGGCGGGCGTCGGGGTGTAGCCGTCCCCGGAATCGATCAGCACCCGTACGTCGTTGGCGGCGAACACCTCCAGCGCGGTCACCCGGGCCGGCTCCGACAGGGCGTGCGTGTCCGCGCCCAGGAACAGCGGCCCGTCCGTGCCCTGCCGGGCCCGGTACTCGCTGATCGCCTGGCTCGTCGCCGCGATGTGGTCCTCGTTGAACGCGGCGGCCGTCGACGAGCCGCGGTGCCCGGAGGTCCCGAACGCCACCCGCTGGCCGGGCTCGGCCGGATCGGGGTGCAGCGCGTAGTACGCCGTCACCAGCCGTGCCACGTCGGTCAGATCCTCGGGGCGCGCCTGCTGTCCGGCTCGTGCGTGCGGCATCTGCCACTCCTCCGTATCGGTCGGTCGGTGCGAACTGCCATTTTCGCCGGTCGCGGCCCTACGCGGGCGGGCGCCCCGCCGTACCGGCGGCCACCGCCGCCGCGTACCCGGCCGGGACGGCGACATCGGCGACCGCCCAGCCCGGCGGGTCCAGCGGGTGCGGCCCGGTGCCGATGTGGTCGCGGTGCAGACCGCCCGCGAGGCCGACGCCCTCCCCCTTGAGATACGCCTCCTTGCGGGTCCATACGCGGGCGAAGGCGGCGGGCCGCTCCCGTTGCGGCAGCGCGGCCAGTTCGGCCGCCTCGGCCGGGTGCAGCTGTCCCGCGATCTCCGTCACGACCCGCGGCTCCGGGACACGTTCGACGTCCACGCCGACCGGCCGGTCCGCGAAGGCCAGCAGCGCGACACCCCGGGTGTGCGAGAGCGAGAAGTGCACCCCGCCGCCGGTCGCGGGCCGGCCGTGCGGACCGTCGCACGACGGGCAGCGCTCCCGGACCAGCCGTACCGCGTCCGGCGCGACGCCCTGGTGGACGCCGAGCAGCAGCCGCAGGGCCACATGGGCGGCGGTGTAGCACTCCCGGTCGGCCGGGAACGCCAGCCGCTCCACACGGGCGCGCTCGGAGGCGTCGAGGACGCCGGGTGCCAGCCGCCGGACGGCCTCCGCGTTCCGCTCGGTGTCCACCAGCCAGACGGAGGGGGCTCCGGGGCGCCAGGAGGGAGCGGGCCCCCGGTAGCCGTCCTCGGTCAGCGTGAACACGTGGGGCTGGTACACCGTTACGTCGATTCCTCGGCAGGTACGGGCGCTGCGGCGTGCGGACACCGGCGGCGCGGGACGCTCCCATCCTAGGGAAATCCCCGGCGAACCCGACGTGTGTTCGACTCTTCGTCACCGGATGGCCGCTCGCGGCCGGCGCGCGGCCGGAATCCGCGCGGCAGGTTCGCGGCCCGGCGGGGGCTGCGGCAGAGTGGGGCCCATGGACGCTCCGAACAATCTCAACGCACTCGCCGCCGAGCACCTGGCCGCCGCCCGCAACTCGCCGCACGGCCGCAGTGCCCACCTCCTGCTCCATCAGGACCCGCTGCGGCAGACCGTCATCGCCCTGACCTCGGGCGCCGCGCTGGACGAGCACAACGCCCCGCCCGCCGCCTCGCTCCAGGTCCTGCGCGGCTCCGTCCGGCTCACCGCGGACTCCGGCGACGTCGAACTGACCCCCGGACAGCTCCACCCGATCCCGCAGGAACGGCACGGACTGCTCGCCCTGGAGGACGCCGTCGTGCTCCTCACGGCCGTCAACCCGTAACCTACGCAATCCCTTGTGGGAGCGCTCTCCCAGTCGGCAGGATGAGCCCGTGAACCCTCTTCCCGGCCCACGGGCCTACCGCCCCGGCGACGGTGCGGCCCTCGCCGACATCTGCATCCGGACCGCCGACGGCGGCGGCGACGCCCGGCACGTCTACCCGGACCACGACCTGGTTCCGTCGATCTTCGCCACGCCCTACGCCCAGCTGGAACCCGAGCTGGTCTTCGTCCTGGACGACGGCACCGGCCGCGCGGTCGGCTACATCCTCGGCACCGCCGACACCGCCCGCTTCGCGAAGGAGTTCCGCGAGCGCTGGCTGCCCCTCGTGGCCGACCGCCACCCGCGCCCCGAGGGCCCGCCGGGCAGCCCCGGCGAGGCGATGGCCGCCCTCCTGCACACCCCCGAGCGCATGGTGCTCCCGGAACTCGCCGGACACCCCGCCCATCTGCACATCGACCTGCTGCCCGAATGGCAGCGCAAGGGCTACGGGAAGGCCCTGATGCGCACCTTCCTCGCGGCCCTGCACGCCAAGGGGGTCCGGGGCGTCCACCTCTCCATGCTCACCTCCAACACCCCGGCCCGGATCTTCTACGACCGCCTCGGCTTCACCGAGATCGACGTCCCCGACCCCGGCCCCGTCACCTACCTCGGCCGCGGCACCGAGCCGGACCTGTAGGGGCCTTTCCCGGCCGGATCTCCGGGCCGTCGCCGTCCCGGAGGATGCCGCCCGCCCCCGCTGGGCAGGTACTCCCCGACCGCCACCGCACGGGCGGCGGGCCACCGTTGGGGAGGCATGTGACGTGAACGAGCGGACCGTGTGGCAATTCACCGACGACCGGGGGCAGTTGTCGGCAACCGGGGAGCGCCCGCAGCGGGTGCTCGCCTACGTCCAGGCCGGGGCGACCCTCTGGGACCACGGCATACGCCCGGCCGGGCTCTTCGGCTCCGGCCACGACGACCCGGCCGCCCCTGACCCCGCCAAGACCGGCTCGCTGCCCCTGGACGGCATCGCGTACGCCGGAGCCGGCGCCGCCCTGGACACGGACGCCCTGCTGCGCGGCGCGCCGGACCTCGTCGTCGCCGTCAGCTACGGCGGCGGCCAGGTCTACGGCCTCGACCCGGAGACCGCCAAGCACCTGGAGGACCGGGTCCCGGTCGTCGTCATCGACGTGGGCCGCGAGCGCACCCTCGCCGGGATCGGCGACCGGTTCGCGGAACTGGCCCGCTCGCTCGGCGCCGGCGAACCCGCGGCCGCCACGCGCGAACGGGACGCCGCCGTGGACCGGCTGCGCACGCTCACCGCAGGCCCCTCCCGGCCCGGGGTACTCGCCCTGTCACCGGCCGGCCCGGACGGGGCCCACCTCGCCCGCCCCCGCATGTGGCCCGAGCTGAGCGTCCTGGCCGACCTGGGCGTCAACCTCCTGGAGCCCGCCGAGGGCCCCGGCGCCAACTGGTCCACGACCGGCTGGTCCGAAGCCGCCGCCCTGCGCCCCGGCATCGTCCTCGCCGACATCCGGTCCAACGCCACCCCGCTCGCCGAACTGCGCGGCAACGCCGGCTGGGCGGCCCTGACCGACACCGCCCGCGTGGTCCCGTGGAATCCGGAACCGGTGTGCAGCGCCCGCGCCCACGCCCGGTTCCTGAACCTGGTCGCGGACGCGCTGGAGTCCTAGGACACGTTGCGGAAGCCCCGCCCGCCGGACACCCCCGGTTCGTGCGCCGGAGGGCGGTCGCGTGCGAGGGTGCACGGGTGTCCGGCGTGCCCCGGCGGCCGGACACCCCGTCAGCCGCCCCCGCACACCGGGAGAACCCGCCCCCATGCACGACCGCCCCGACTTCCTGGTCATCGGCGAATGCGTCGCCGACATCGTCCGGCTGCCGGGCGCCCCCGACCGGGTCCACCCCGGCGGCAGTCCGGCCAACGTGGCCCACGGCCTGGCCCGGCTCGGCCACGACACCACCCTGCTCACCCAGCTGGGCCCGGACGACAACGGGCGGCTGATCCGCGCCCACCTCACCGGGGGAGGGGTCGCCGTGCGCACCGACGACGCCACCGGCCCCACCCCGGCGGCCGTCGTCACCCTGGACGGCGAGGGCCGCGCCTCGTACGCCTTCGAGGTCGCCTGGACCCTCGGCCCGGTCGCCCTCGACCGGCGCCCCCGCCACGTCCACACCGGGTCCATCGCGGCCGTGACCGAACCCGGCGCGGCCACCGTGCACGCCGCCGTCGAGTCGCTGCGGACCACCGCCACCGTGAGCTACGACCCCAATGTGCGGCCCGCCCTGATGGGCGACCACGACACCGCGGTGCGCCGGGTCGAGCGGTGCGCCGGCCTCAGCGACGTGGTCAAGGCCAGCGACGAGGACCTGGAGTGGCTGTACCCCGGCCGGGACGCGGTGGCCGCGGCCGGGCGCTGGCTCGCCGCCGGACCCGCCCTCGTCCTGGTCACCCGGGGCCGCGACGGGGCCACGGCGCTGCTGCCCGGCGCACGGGTGGACATCGGCGCGCTCCCCGCCGAGGTCGTCGACACCGTGGGCGCCGGCGACGCCTTCATGTCCGGCACCCTGCACGCCCTCGCCGCCCACGGCCTGCTCGGCGGCGACCGCAGGGAACGGCTGCGCGCGACGGACCCGGACACCGTGCGCGACGTCCTGCGCCACGCGGCGGCGTCGGCGGCGGTCACCGTCGCGCGGGCCGGCGCCAACCCGCCCGACACCGCCGAACTGCGCGCCGCACTCGACCGCCCCTGACCGACGGCACATTCGGCACCGTCCGCCCGCACCCTGGGCGCCCCCGCGCGCGTTCCCCTTGCGAGGACCGGATTCCGGGGAACCGGACGACACAGGGGAGGGCCGTGCCATGACACGGGACGCGAGGACGACGACCGTGGTGACGGGCCTGGGCCTGGTCACCCCCGCCGGCGACGACGAGGACACCTTCTGGGCCGGGCTCTGCGCGGGCCGCTCGGCCGCCCGGCGCCGCCCGGAACTGGCCGGCCTGCCCGCCGACTTCGTCTGCCCGGCCGACCGCACCGACCTGGACGAGGCGCTGGGCGGGCGGACCGGCTGGCGGATGGCCCGGTTCACCAAGATGGCCCTCCTCGCAGCCCGCCGGGCCGTCGCCGACGCCGGACTGCGCCCGCGCGACTGGGACGGGGACCGGGTGGGCGTCGTGCTCGGCGTCGGCGTGGGCGGGGTCCCCGTCCTCGTGGACAGCGTCCGCCGGCTCGACGCGAGCGGCCCGCAGGCCGTCTCGCCGCTGCTCGCGCCGATGATGATGCCCAACGCGGCGGCCGGCGAGATCGCCATCGACCTGGGGGCCCGCGGCCCCGGCCTCGCCCCGGCCACCGCCTGCGCCTCGGGCGCCACCGCGCTCGCCACCGCGCACGACCTGCTGGCCGCAGGCCGGTGCGACATCGTCGTCGCGGGCGGCGCGGAATCCGTGCTGACGCCGCTGGTGGCCGCCGCCTTCGCCCAGCTGGGCGCGCTCTCGACCCGGGCCGGCGACCCGGCCGCCGCTTCCCGCCCCTTCGCCCCCGACCGCGACGGCTTCGTCCTCGGCGAGGGCGCCGCCGTCCTGGTCCTGGAGCGGGCCGGCCACGCCGCCGCCCGCTCCGCCCGCCCCCGGGCCGTGCTCGCCGGAACCGGGTCCACCACGGACGCCCACCACCCCACCGCCCCGGACCCCGCCGGCCGCGGCGCCCGGCGCGCCGTCGAGGCCGCCCTCGGCGAGGCGGGCTGGGCCGCGCACCAGGTGGACCACATCAACGCCCACGGCACCTCCACCCCGCTCAACGACGCCATGGAGGCCACGCTGATCGCCGGCCTCTTCCCGCACCGCCCCCCGGTCACCGCCCCCAAGGGGGTCCTCGGGCACACACTCGCCGCCGGGGGCGCCATCGAGGCCGCCGCCACCGTGCTGACCCTGGAACACGGGGTGATCCCGCCGGTCGCCAACCTCGCGGCCCCGCCCACCGAATGGGACATCGACTGCGTCACCGGAGGGCCGCGCCACCACCCGGTCGAGCGGGCCCTCAGTAACTCGTTCGGCTTCGGCGGACACAACGTCGTCCTCGCATTCGAACACGCCGGACACTCCGTCAGGTGAACAACTGCGCGGGTTCCGGTGTCCTGATCGTGCGACGGTCGTTCAGCCTTGTATGACCACCACGCTCGACAGCCCCGGCGCCACGAAGACCGGCGCCGAGCCCCTCGACCGCCCGCTCACCGCCGCACTCCTGGGCGCCGACGCCCGCCGCGAGCACGGATTCTGGCGCCGGCTCGTCGCCACCGAGCCGTTCCGCCTGCCCCCCGGCCCCGAGGCCGGCGGCACCCCGGAGGAACGGCTCGTCCGCGCGTACGCACGGCTGCGCACCCTCAACGACGCGCTGGACAGCGCCGCCCGCCCGGCCGCCGACTTCCGGGCGCTGGCCGCCCTGCACGAGTGGCTCGCGCCCGTCGACCCGGCCCTCGCCACCATCGCCGGAATCCACTACAACCTCTTCCTCGGCAGCCTCCTCGACCACGACGCGGACGGCTCCCGCGACCTCTCGGACTTCCTCGACCTGCGCCGTACCGGCACCTTCCTGTGTACGGAGGTGGCCCACGGGAACGACGCCGCCGCCGTCGAGACGACCGCCACCCACGACCCCGTACGCGACGGGTTCGTCCTGCACACCCCGCACTGCGGCGCGCAGAAGTTCATGCCCAACACCGGCCGGACCGGCGGCCCCAAGTCGGGGCTCGTCGCCGCGCGGCTCGTCGCGGACGGCACCGACCACGGCGTGTTCCTGTTCCTGGTGCCGCTCACCGGCGCCGTCGGACCCCTGCCCGGCGTACGCGTGCGCCGCCTCCCGGCCCGCATGGGCAGCCCCGTCGACCACTGCCTCACCTCCTTCGACCGCGTCTTCGTGACGCGCGACGCCCTGCTGTCCGGCCCGCAGGGACGGATCGGCGACGACGGTGTGTTCCGCAGCGCCGTCGAGGGCCGCAGGCGCCGCTTCCTCGCCTCGATCGCACGGGTGGTCCCCGGCAGGATCTGCATGAGCGCCAGCGCGGTCGGCTCCGCCCGCGCCACGCTGGCCGTCGCCGTGCGGTACGGCGGGCACCGCCAGGTCTCGGCGGGCCGGAGCGGGCGGCGGCTGCCCGTGATGGCCCACCGCACCCACCACGGGCCGCTCGCCGAGGCCATGGCCACCGTCTTCGCCATGAGCCTGCTGCACCGCCGCGTCCTGGACCGCTGGGAGGCGGCCGCGGCGGGGCCCGAGCCCGAACGCGAGGCGGCCGAACAACTGGTCGACATCGCCAAGGGGTGGATCACCTGGCAGGCCCGCGCGGTCATCGTGGAGTCACGCGAACGGTGCGGCGCCCAGGGGCTGCTGGAGACCAACGGCATGGCCGCGCTGGTGACCGGCGTCGAGGGCGCCATCACCGCCGAGGGCGACAACCTCGCCGTGCACGCCAGGGCCGCCGCGCTGCTCGCCGCCGCCGCGGCGGCCGGGCCCGCCCGGCAGCCGGACCCCCCGCTCACCGGGGACCTGGCCGACCCGCGGTTCCTGGCCCGGCTCCTGGGCCGCGCCGAGGACATCTGGTTCGCGCGCGCCGGGGCGCGGGCGGCGCCGGTGGCGCTCGGCGACCCGCTGGAGCGCTGGAACGCGGCGGCCGGCCCGGCGCTGCGCGGCGTCGAGGCCCACGCCTGCCGGCTGGCCGCCGAGGCGTACGCGGACGCCGTCGCGGCGGTGCCCCCCGGCCCAGCCCGCGACCGGCTGGGCGAGCTGGCCCGGCTGTTCGCCCTGGGCCGGGTCGCCCGCGAGAGCGGCAACCTGCTCGCGGCCGGCCACCTGAGCGCCGGTCAGGTCGAGGAACTGACCGACCGCATCGAGGAGGCGATCGGCGCGGTCGCCCCCCACCTGCCGGAACTCGCCGACTCCTTCGCCTTCCCGGACGAGGTGCTCGCCGACTGGCCGATCACGGACGCCCGGTACGCCGACGCCTACGACGACCCCGGGGCCCACTGGCACCGGGGGGAGGGACGCCGATGAGGAGCGCGTGGGCGCGCCGCGCGGCCGACGCCGTGCGGGCCGCCGGGACCGGGGCGGTGCTCCTCGCGTACTGGACCACCGTCGCCCTGCTCGCACGCGGATGCGGCCCGGCGCGGACGAGCGGTGCCGAATCGGTTCGCCGCAAGGCGTAACCGGATGGTCGCTGCTCAGTTGTTCCGGCGTCGGGACAGTGCGCGCCGGCGCCGGACACCCCCCACCGGATGGACACGAGGAAAGGAAGACCATGAGCACGATTCACCCCCGGATCACCGATGTACTCAGCCGTACCTTCAAGGTGCCCGTGGCCGAGATCCTCCCGGATTCCACGATGGACAGCCTGGACATGGACTCCCTCGCGGTCGCCGAGTTCGCCGTCGTGCTCCGGGAGGCCACCGGCGTCGAACTGGACACCGGCACCCTGCACCGGAGCACCACGCTCGCCCAGCTCTCCGACCACCTGCGCGCGGCGGCCGGCGGCGGCAGCCCGGTGGGCAGCACCCGATGAGGACACCCGCCATCGCCGTCACCGGGCTGGGCATGATCACCCCGGTCGGCAACGACACCGAGTCCACCTGGAACGGTGTGTGCGCCGCGGTCAGCCCGGTCCGCACCGTCCCCGCCCTGGCAGGCTGCGCGATCGACTTCGCCTGCGTGGTCGACGGCATCGACCTGGACGCCGAGATCGGCCGCCGTACCGCCTTCCGGATGGGCCGGTACGTCAAGTTCGCGGTCCTGGCCGCTCGGGAGGCCGTCGCCGACGCCGGGCTCGACCCGGCCGGCTGGGACGGCAGCCGGGTCGCCGTCGTCGTCGGCACCAGCAGCGGCGGCTCCGCCCACCTCACCGACCAGGCGCTGGTCCTGGAGCGGCGGGGCCCGGAGGCGACCTCGCCCGCCGGGGTGCTGCTGACCATCCCCAACATGCCGGCCGCCGAGATCGCGATCGAGATGCGGGCCACCGGACCCAGCATGGCCCCCTGCACGGCCTGCTCGTCCGGTGTCACCGCGCTGTCCGTCGCCCGCGACATGCTCGCGGGCGGGCAGTGCGACGTGGCGATCGCCGGGGCCACCGAGTCGACGGTCTTCCCCATCGCCATGACCGGGTTCGCCCGTTCCGGCGCCGCCGCCCACCCGGACGGCGGCGACCTGTCCCGGCTCTGCCGCCCCTTCGCCGCCGACCGGGCCGGGCTCGTGATGGGCGAGGGCGCCGCCGTCATGGTGCTGGAACGCGCGGCCGACGCCGAGGCCAGGGGCGCCGAGCCGCGCGCCCTGCTCGCCGGCACCGGGGCCACCACGGACGCCCACCACCCCACCAGCCCGCACCCCGACGGCCGGATCGCCGGGGCCGCCGTGGAGGCGGCGCTGCGCGACGCGGGCTGGCGGGCCGGTGACGTCGAGCACGTCAACGCGCACGGCACGGCGACCCTGAGCAACGACGCCGCCGAGGCCGCGCTCATCGGCCGGATGTACCCGCACCGGCCGCCCGTCACCGCCCCCAAGGGCGTCCTCGGCCACTGCATGGGCGCCGCCGGGGCCATCGAGGCGGGGCTGACCGTCCTCACGCTCCAGCGCGGAGTCGTTCCGCCCGTCGCCAACCTGGACGCCCCCGAGCCCGGGTTCGACATCGACTGCGTCACCAAGGAACCGCTGGTCCGGCCCGTCCGCCGGGCCATCAGCCACTCCTTCGGGTTCGGCGGCCACAACGCGGTGGTCGCGCTCCGCCGCCCCTGAGCCGGATGCCCGGACGCCCGGCCGCCTGCGGGGCCCGCAGGCGGCGCTGAGCTGCGCGGACCCTCGTGGTAGCGTGCCGGAGCCAGTCGAACTCCACCAAGGAGTCAGGGAATCCGGTGCGAATCCGGAACTGACGCGCAGCGGTGAGGGGGACGGGCGGGACCACGGCCACTGGCAGACAGCGTCTGCCGGGAAGGCGTCCCGTCCGCGTGAACCCGAGTCCGAAGACCTGCTGGCGACCGCCGTCCGGACCGGGCGGCGGGTTCCGTACAGGGGGCCCCGCGCCTGGGCCCAGAGACGCCGAGGTACTCCGTGCCGCCCATAGCCGGCCCCGCCCGTTCCGCCGCCCTGCTCACCGCCGCGCTGCTCCTCCTGACGGCCTGCGGCGGATCACCGCCCGGCAGGGCCGGCGCCGGGGCGAAGGCGGACGGCTACCCGGTCACGCTGAAGAACTGCGGACGCACCGTCACCGTGGACGCCCCGCCCCGGCGCGCCGTCTCCGTCGACCAGGGCACGACGGAGATCCTGCTCTCGCTCGGCCTCGCGGACCGCCTCGCCGCCACCGCCACCTGGACCGACCCGGTGATGAAGGGTCTGGAGAAGGCCAACGCGGGCGTGCCCCGGATCGCCGACAACCGGCCCTCGTCCGAGAAGGTCCTCGACCAGGAGCCCGACTTCGTCGCCGCCGACTTCGAGTCGACCCTCGCCAAGGGCGGCGTCGCGCCCCGCGAACAGTTCGAGAAGCTCGGCGTCCCCACCTATGTGGCCCCGGCCGACTGCACCGCCAAGGACAACACCAAGGACGGCGACGGCGTCCGCACCGGCGCCCTCACCATGGACAGCGTCTACGCCGAAGTGCGCGACCTCGCACGGGTGTTCGGCGTGCCCGAGCGCGGCGAGAAGCTCGTGGCCCGGCTCCGCACCCGCGTCCGCGAGGCGGCCGACGGCCTCGACGCCTCCGGCACCACCGTCCTGTACTGGTTCGCCAACTCCGAGTCCCCGTACCTGGCGGGCTGCTGCGGGGCGCCCGGCATCATCACCCGCGAACTCGGCCTGAAGAACGTCTTCGACGACACCCACGACGAGTGGCCGCAGATCAACTGGGAGACCGTCGCCGACCGCGACCCGGACGTCCTGGTCATCGGCGACCTCACCCGCAAGTCGCAGACCGCCGAGAGCGCCGCCGGGAAGATCGCCTTCCTGGAGTCCAACCCCGTCACCCGGAACATGGCCGCCGTACGCCACAAGCGCTACGTCCTGCTCAGCGGCCAGGCGATGAACCCGACCATCCGCACCGTCGAGGGCGTGGAACGGGTGGCCGCCGGGCTGCGCGGGTTCGGGCTCGCCAAGTGACGGACACCCGCCGCCCCGCCGTCCCGTCCGGCCCCATGGAGCGGACACCCGCCGCCCCGGACCGCTCCCGCCCCCGCGCCCTGCGCGACGGACTGCTGTGGACCGCCGGCGCCGTGCTGCTCGCCCTGTCCGTCGCGGTCGCCGTCACCATCGGGCCGGCCCGGATCTCCGTCCCCGACGTCTGGTCCGCCGTCGCCGCCCACCTCGGCATCGGCGAGCCCCGGCTCAGCCCGATCCGCGACGGCATCATCTGGAACCTGCGCATGCCCCGCACCCTGCTCGCCGCCGTCTGCGGCGCCGGGCTCGCCGTGTGCGGAACCGTCATGCAGTCCCTGCTGCGCAACCCGCTGGCCGACCCCTTCGTCCTCGGCGTCTCCTCCGGGGCGTCCACCGGAGCGGTCCTGGTCGTCGTGCTCGGCGTCGGCGGGGGAGCGGTGTCGCTGCCGGCCGGGGCGTTCGTCGGGGCGCTCTGCTCCTTCGCCCTGGTGATGCTGCTCAGCCACACCCTCGGCGGCTCCACCGACCGCGTCGTGCTCTCCGGGGTCGCCGCCATGCAGCTGTTCTCGGCGCTCACCTCCTTCGTCGTGATGACCGCCGCCGACGCCGAACAGACGAGGGGAGTGCTCTTCTGGCTCCTCGGCTCGCTCGGCGGGGCCGGCTGGAGCGACGTACGCATCTGTGCCGCCGTCCTCGCGGTGAGCCTGGCGGTCTGCCTCGGCCACGCCCGGACGCTGGACGCGTTCGCCTTCGGCCAGGACGCGGCCGCCGCCCTCGGCGTGAACGTCGCCCGCACCCGGACCGTCCTGCTCTGCGCCACCGCACTGCTCACCGCCGCCCTCGTCAGCGCGGCCGGCGCGATCGGCTTCGTCGGCCTGGTCCTGCCGCACGCGGCCCGTGCGCTCACCGGCTCCGGCCACCGCAGACTGCTGCCGGTCACCGCGCTCGCCGGGGCCGTCTTCCTGGTCTGGGCCGACACCCTCGCCCGGACCGTCCTCGACCCGCAGGAGGTTCCGGTGGGCGTCGTCACCGCGCTGATCGGGGTGCCCGCCTTCGTCCTCGTCCTCCACCGCACCAGGCGGGCGGCATGAGCGGGGCCATGGCCGGCGGGCTGCGGGCGGACCGGGTCGGCCGCGAGGCGGCGGGCCGGCTCCTGCTGGACGAAGTCACCCTCGCCCCCGCACCCGGCACCACCGTCGGCCTGATCGGCCCCAACGGCTCCGGCAAGTCCACGCTGCTGCGCATCCTGGCCGGAGTCCTCGCCCCGCACACGGGCGTCGTCACCCTGGACGGCGCACCCCTGGCCGCGACCGGCCGGCGCGCCGTGGCCCGGCGGGTCGCCGTCGTCGACCAGCACGCCGTCACGCAGGAGGAACTCAGCGTCCTGGACGTCGTACGCCTGGGCCGTATCCCGCACCGCCGCGCCTGGTCCGCCCCCACCGGCGAGGACGCGGCTGCGGTGGACGAGGCGCTGGAACGCACCGGCCTCACCGACCGGCGCGACCAGTCCTGGCACACCCTCTCCGGCGGGGAGCGCCAGCGCGTCCAGATCGCCCGCGCACTGGCCCAGCGCCCCCGCGAACTCCTGCTGGACGAACCCACCAACCATCTGGACATCCAGCACCAGCTGGAACTGCTGTCGCTGGTCACCTCGCTGCCGCTGACCGCCGTCATCGCCCTGCACGACCTCAATCTGGCCGCCATGTTCTGCGACCGGATCGTGGTCCTGGACCGGGGGCGCGCGGTCGCGGCGGGCAGCCCCGCGCAGGTGATCACCGAGGAGCTGATCCGGGACGTCTACCGGGTGCGGTCCGTCGTCACCCCGGACGGGCCGGGCGGCCGGCCCTCGGTGCGCTTCCTGCCCTGACCGCCCGCACCGGTCCCGGCGCACGGGAGGGCGGACCCGTCCCGCGGGTCCGCCCTCGATCGTCGTGCGCCGCGTCGGCCGGGCCGGCGCCGGTCAGCGCCGGCGTCCACGGCCGAACTCGCCGCCCGTGTCCTTTCCGCCCATGTCCGGGCCGCCCATGTCCTTGCCGCCCTTGGTGGTGCCGTCCGCGTAGTCGATCTGCTCCTTGCGCAGTTCGGCGGAGACCTCCTTCTGCTCCGTCACCTTCTGGGTTTCCATCCGCACGCGCTCGACCGGGACCGTCTCCTTGCGCATCGTGGCGCGCTCGGCGTGCAGGGTGACCTCCATGTCCTGCTCGGTGAGGTCCCCGCGCACGGCCGTCCGGTCGTCCGGCCGCACCGGTTCGCGGACCACGCGTACCTCCTCGTGCGAGACCGGCACGGTGCGCGTGACGTTCTCGGTGACGACGTACTTGTGGAGCCGGGCCCTGCCGCTCTCGTACTCCTCGGTGCCGATGTGCAGCTGCTCCTCGGAGCGGATCATCTCCTCCTTGCCGCCCGTTTCGGCGCCGGACCGCATGGCGCCCGCCCCGGCCCCGGCCAGCGGACGGCCCGCGCCCGTACCGGCGGTGTCGGTGTCGCGGTGCCTGCCGGTGCCGGCCGCACCCATGGCCCCGGCCCCGGCGCCGGCGCCCGCTCCGGCCGCGGCTCCGGTGCCCGCCGCGCCCATGGTGCCGGTGCCCGCGGTGGTCGGGGCGTTGGTCCCGGAGCCGTCGCCGAGATTGCCCCGGGTGTTCCGGGTCAGGCCGTAGTGCCGGTACAGCTCCTCCTCCTCGGACACGGACAGATGCGCGTCCGCGTCCACCCGGGGAGCTTCCTTGACCTGGTCCTTGCCGTGCGAGATGTGCAGGTCGGAGCCCACTCGACGGGCTCCGGCGAGAGGCACGAAACTCTCCTTCATGCCGAACAGGCCGGTCTTCACCGTGATCCAGTCCGGGCGGCCGGTGTTGTCGTCGACATACACCCGGCCCACGTTGCCGATCTTCTCGCCCTCGGTGTCGTACACCGTCAGGCCGTCGAGCTCTCCGGAATCCGTGAAACCGTCAGCGGCTCCCATGTCCGATTCCTCCTCGCCCGGGCGCGTCCTGTGGGTGGGTCCAGCAGAGAAGGCGCGTCCGGATTCCATCGCGCCTCACCCGGATGGACGCTGCAACCGCCCGGCCACCGGGGCCGGGGCGCGGTTTCCGCCCCACCCCCGCGCAGCCCCCGTGCCACGCGGATCGGGAGCACTTCCCCCGGTTACGCCAATCGGGTGAACGGGCTGGTTCGCGCGCACCGGGCGCGGGGCGCGGGGCGGCTCCCGTACGCCCCGGTCACGGCACATATGATCGGCGGGTCCGTGCCGACCGCCGTCCAGCCGCGCCACCGGGGGTGCCCCATCCGTTCCGTACCCGTCCGCCTTCCCCGGCAGCGCGGCGAACTCCTCGCCCGCCGGGAGGACGGCCGGGAACTGCACCACCTGGTGTGGCGGCTCGGACCGGGCTGGCGGGTGTGCGGCAGCGCGGTGCTGGGCGGCGGCATCGGCCTGCGCGACTGGATTCTCAACGCGCAGGTCCCCGGCGGTTACCCCCGCATGGACCCGGACCGCCATCTCGCCGAGATCGCCGCCGCAGCCCGGCTCACCGGCACCGGCGCCGGACTGATGACCGCCGCCGACGTCACCGCGTACACCGCCGCCGACGACGGCGGCGTCCACGCCACCGCCACCTGCGGTCTGGGCGTACGCGGCTGGGCCGCCGCCCCCGACGAGACCACCGGCGAACCGCCGCGCCCCGGCACCGTCAACATCGTGGTGACACTGCCCGTCGCCCTCACCGACGCCGCCCTGGTCAACGCCGTCGCCACCGCGACCGAGGCCAAGGTGCAGGCCCTCCTCGACGCCGGACTCGACTGCTCGGGCACCCCCACCGACGCCGTCTGCGTCGCCGCCCCCGCACCCGGACCGGACGGCACCGCCGAACCCTTCGCCGGGCCGCGCTCCCGCTGGGGCGCGCGACTCGCCCGCGCCGTACACGCCGCCGTGCTGGAGGGCGCGCTGCGGCAACCCTGAGAGCCGAAGCCGCCGTGCGCCGGGACCGGCGCGCGGCCGATGAAGGGAACCCCATGACCTCAGCAGTCCCCGCATCCCCGCAGCGGCCCGTCGTCGCCGTACTCGGCGCCGGGATCATGGGCGCGGCCATGGCCCGCAGCCTGCTGCGCGCCGGTCTGGAGGTCCGGGCCTGGAACCGTACGCGGGCCAAGGCCGCCCCCCTCGCCGAGGACGGCGCCACCGTCACCGCTACGGCGGCCGAGGCCGTGCGCGGCGCCCATGTCGTGCTCACGGCGCTCACCGACGCGACCGCCGTGGCCGCGGCGCTCACCGCCGCCTCCGAGGGGCTGCACCGGGGCCAGGTGCTGCTGCAGACGTCCACGGTCGGCCCGGACGGGGCCGTCGAACTGGCCCGGCGCGCCGCCGACCTCGGTCTCGTCCACGTCGACGCCCCGGTCGTCGGCACCAGGCAGCCCGCCGAGGAGGGCACGCTCACCGTCCTCGTCTCCGGACCCGCCGCCGCCGTCGAGGCCGCCGGGCCCGTGCTGGACGCCATCGGGCGGCGCACGGTCCGGGCCGGCGAGGAGCCGGGGGACGCCTCCCGGCTGAAGCTCGTGATCAACGCCTGGGTGATCAACATGGTGGGCGGCGTCGCCGAGTGCCTGAACCTCGCCGAGGGGCTGGGCGTGGACCCCGGCGCCTTCCTGGACGTGCTGGCGGGCGGACCGCTCGACACGGGCTATCTGCGGGCCAAGTCCGCCGCCGTCCTGGCCGGGGACCTCACCCCGAGCTTCGCCCTGTCCACGGCCCTCAAGGACACCCGGCTCATCCTGGACGCGGCCGCCGGCGCCGGTGTCCGGCTGGACCTGGCCGCCGCGTCGGCCGCCCGCTTCGAACGCGCGGAGGCGGACGGGCACGGCGAGGAGGACATGATCGCCACGTACTACGCGGGCCGGGCCCCTGGGCACGACGCCGGCTGACGGGCCCGCGTACGGCCGAAGACCGCCCCACCGGTACGGGGGAGCCCGGTGGGACGGCCGCGACCAGCGTGCCACAGGACGGCGCACCGCAGGGGCGCCCGGCTCATATACGGCTGTAGTTGAGTCGAAATCGACGGTACGGGAATAGCCCCGCGCCACCCGTCCTTGCCGCAGCTGTGGCGCCGGGCAGCCGGGCGCCCGGTACGGAACAGGGAGCAGGAGCACATGCCGAACGCGTACGTGATCACCCGTGACGGCGGCCCGGAGGAGGAGGGGTCCGTCCGTCCGGCCGCCGCGGCCGGGGCCGCCGCCCATCCGCTGGACGATCCGGTGGGCACCGCGCTGCGCGGGCCGCACGCGCACTTCGCCGAGCGCCGGGGCCGCGTCCTGCGCTATCCGCCCGAGGTGACCCCCTGGGTCGCCATGCCCCAGGACCCGGGGCCGGCCGACTGGGCCGACGCGGCGGCGCTCGCCGGGCCCGGCGCGATGGTCTGCGTCACCGCGTTCCGGGAGCTCCCGCCGCCGGACTGGGAGATCGTCTTCCACGCCGAGGGCGTCCAGCTCGTGGACGAGGGCGTGGCCGCCGAGCCGTTCCCGGACGCCGTCCGGCTGGGCCCCGCCGATGTGCCCGAGATGCTCGACCTGGTCGCCCGCACCCGGCCGGGCCCCTTCGAGCCCCGGACCGTCGAACTGGGGACCTACCTCGGCGTCCGCCGCGACGGGGTGCTCGTCGCCATGGCCGGTGAGCGGATGCGCCCGCCGGGCTGGAGCGAGATCAGCGCCGTCTGCACCGACGAGTCGGTGCGCGGCCGGGGCATCGGCGGCGGGCTCGTGCGCGCCGTGGCCCACGAGGTCCGCCGGCGCGGCGACATCCCGTTCCTGCACGCGGCCGCCGACAACACCGGCGCCGTCCGGCTCTACGAGTCGCTCGGGTTCGCGCTGCGCCGCCGTACCGCCTTCCTCGGCGCCCTGGTCCCCGGCGGGCCGGCCGTATGACGGGACCTTCGGCCGGGCCCCCGGGGCCGTAGGACTCGTGTGTTCCGGGGCGTTTCCGGGTCGAATGGAGGTGAGCGCCGGCATCCGGCCGGCAGATCCCGGAAGGAGAGGACCGTGACCTTCGGACTCCTGAGCCGGCCCGCGCCCCGTACGGCGCTCCCCGGCACCGAGACCGGGGAGGCCGCCGCACGCGCCCCCCGTATCGGCAACAGGGCACTGTCCGGCGGACTGGCCCTGCTCACCGCCGTGATCGTCGGCCTCGACGTCCTCGCCGGCGAGGACCTGCGTCTGGTGCCGCTGCTCGTCGTCGCCCCCGCCCTCGTGTCGGTCTTCGGGACGGTCGGCCAGACCGTGGCCGCCGGCGCCTGGGTCACCGGGGCGGCCGTCGTCACCCGCGCGGTGACCGGCGGGACCACCTGGGACATCGTCAGCAGCATCGTCTTCACCGTGTTCGCCTGCCTCCTCAGCGTCGGCGCCTGCGCCCTGCGCATCCGGCACGCCACGGAGATCGCCCGGCTGCGCTCGGCCGCCGTCGCGCTCCAGCGCCAGATCCTGCGCCCGCTGCCCATCCCCACCGACCAGCTCACCGCCCACGGCACCTACACGCCGATCGAGGAGGACCACCTGGTCGGCGGGGACATCTACGAGGTCGTCCAGTCGCCCTACGGCACCCGCGTGATCATCGGTGACGTCCAGGGCAAGGGCCTGCCCGCCATCGGCGTGGGCTTCGCCGTCCTCGGGGCATTCCGCGAGGCGGCCATCCGCGAACCCTCCCTCACCGGCCTCGTGGACCGCCTGGAGGACGCCGTCGCCCGGCAGAACGCCTTCGCCGCCGAGACCGGCGAGACGGAGCGCTTCGTCACCGCGCTGGTGCTCGGCTTCGACGGCGACGGCCGGGTGGAAGCGGTGAACTGCGGCCATCTGCCGCCCCGGCTGCTGCACGACGGGGTGGCCGTCCCGGTGCCGATCCGCCGGACCTCGGTACCGTTGGGTATGGCGGAACTCAGCAGCGAGGGCCGCAGCGCCGAACGGCTCGACTTCCCGCCCGGCGCCACGCTCCTGATGTTCACCGACGGCGTCACCGAGGCCCGCGACCCGGCCGGGAACTTCTACCCGCTGGACGCCCGGCTGAGCCGCTGGGCACGCCGGGACCCCCGCGAACTGCTCGACGCGCTCGAACGGGACCTGGAGAAGTTCTCCAGCGGGGTGCGGCGCGACGACGTCGCCGTACTGGCCCTGCGCCGCACCTCCGCCCCGGCCGCCCCGCAGATCCCCGCGCCGCACGAGGGGCACGAGGCGATGCGCGCCGCCGAGGTGTTCAGCGCGCCGTAGCCACGGGCGGCGGCCCACCCCACCGAACCCTGCATGTCCCGGCGAGACTTCTGTCGCGCCGGGACATTTTCGGGTGTACGGTGACAGACATGCAAGCGGAATCGAAGCTTCCGGAACGGCGGAGCCGCAAGGCCCGCCGGACCCGGGACGCACTGGCCCGAGCCGCGTTCGAGCTCGTCCTCGACCGCGGACTCCGGGAGGTCACGGTCGAGGAGATCGCCGAACGCGCCGACGTCGACCGCCGCACCTTCAGCCGGTACTTCGCGAGCAAGGAGGCCGCCGTCCTGGACTCGGTCCGGGGCGACGGCGACCGGATCAACGCGGCGCTGCGCGCCCGCCCGGCCGATGAGCCCCCGCTCACCGCGTACCGCCGGGCGGTCCTGGACTGGCTGGCCGACCCCGAAGCCCCGGCCTGGCACCGGCGGCCGCGGATCTACGAACTGCTGGTCCTCGCCGAACGGGAGCCGACCCTGTACGCCGCGTTCCACCACATCCGGGTGGACGCCCAGGCGGACTCGGTCGCCGTCGTCGCGGACCGGCTGGGCACCGACCCGCTCGTCGACCTGCGGCCCGCCGTCACGGTGGCCGCCGGAGCCGGCGCCCTGCTCGCCGCCCAGGCCGCCTGGGTCCGCGGCGACCGCCCCGACGAGCTGCCCCGGCTCGTCGAGCGCGCCTTCGACGCCCTGGCCGGCGAGCTGGTCACCCCGCCCCCGGCCCCGGCGCCGCACAGCACCACCCGCACCACCAGCACCACGGAAGGAATCGGCACCCCATGAGCACCACCACCCCCACCGACCAGGAGTTCGCCGGCCGCACCGCCCTTGTCACCGGAGGCGCCTCCGGCATCGGCCTGGCCCTCGCCCACCGGCTCGCCGGCTCGGGCGCCGCGGTCGTCGTCGCCGACTACGACGAGGCGAGCGCCCGCGAGGCCGCCGCCGCGCTGGAGAGCGCCGGCGCACGGGCCGCCGCCGTCGCCCTGGACGTCACCGACCCCGCCTCCGTCGAGGCGGGCATCCGGTTCGCCGTCGACACCTTCGGCGCACTGCACCTCGCGGTGAACAACGCCGGCATCGGCGGCCCCAGCCACCCGACCGGCGAGTACCCCGTCCAGGACTGGGACCGGGTCGTCGCCACCAACCTCAGCGGCGTCTTCTACTCGATGCGCTACGAGCTGCCCGCCATCGTCGCCGCGGGCGGCGGCGCGATCGTCAACATGTCCTCGATCCTGGGCACCAACGGCTTCGCCGGCTCGCCGGCCTACGTCGCCGCCAAGCACGGCGTCGTCGGCCTCACCAAGACCGCCGCCCTGGAGTACGCCGCCCACAACGTGCGGATCAACGCGGTGGGCCCCGGCTTCATCGACACCCCGCTGCTGCGCGACACGGACGCCCCGGCGCGCGAGCACCTGATCTCGCTGCACCCGGCGGGCCGCCTCGGCAGGGCGGAGGAGGTCGCGGAGCTGACCGCGTTCCTGCTCTCCGACCGCGCCTCGTTCGTCCACGGCAGCTACCACCTGGTCGACGGCGGCTACTCCGCCTCCTGACCGGCACGGCACACGGGGGGACCGGGGGATCGGGGGATTCGGGGGCCATCACGCAAGCACCGAGGTCGAGGAGGACCCCATGAAGGCAGTTCAGTACCGGGAGATAGGCGCCGCACCCGAGGTCGTCACCGTCCCGGACCCGGAACCGGGCCCCGGACAGGTGCTGATCGAGGTCACCGCGGCCGGCGTCTGCCACTCCGACATCGCCGTGATGAGCTGGCCCGCCGAGCAGTTCCCGTACCCGCTGCCGCTCACCCTCGGCCACGAGGGCGTCGGCACCGTGGCCGCGCTCGGCGACGGCGTCAGCGGCCTGGAGACCGGCCAGTCCGTCGCCGTCTACGGCCCCTGGGGCTGCGGCACCTGCGTCAAGTGCGCCGAGGGCAAGGAGAACTACTGCCTGCGCGCGGCGGAGCTGGGCATCAACCCGCCCGGCCTGGGCGCGCCCGGCGCCATGGCCGAATACATGATCGTGGACGACCCGCGCCACCTCGTGCCCATCGGCGACCTGGACCCGGTGCGCACCGTGCCGCTCACCGACGCCGGCCTCACCCCGTACCACGCCATCAAGCGCTCCCTGCCGAAGCTGGTGCCCGGCGCGACCGCCGTCGTCATCGGCACCGGGGGACTGGGGCACGTCGCCATCCAGCTGCTGCGCGCCCTGACGTCCGCACGGGTCGTCGCGCTCGACGTCACCGAGGACAAGCTCGCCCTCGCCCGCACGGTCGGCGCCCACGAGACCGTCCTGTCCGACGAGCACGCGGCGGCCCGCATCCGGGAACTGACCGGCGGCGTCGGCGCCGAGGTCGTGCTGGACTTCGTCGGCGCGCCCCCGACCGTCGCCACCGCCGGAGCCGCGGCCGCCATCGACTCGGACGTCACCATCGTCGGCATCGGCGGGGGCAGCCTCCCCGTCGGCTTCGGCGTCCTGCCGTTCAACACCACGGTCACCGCCCCGTACTGGGGCTCCCGCTCCGAACTGGCCGAGGTGCTCGCCCTCGCCCACGCCGGCGCGGTGGACGTCCACGTCGAGACGTACCCGCTGGAGGAGGCACCGCTCGCCTACGAGCGGCTGCACGCCGGCAAGGTCAACGGCCGGGCCGTCATCCTCCCGCAGAGCTGACCGGCACGGCGGGGCGGGCCGTCGCACGGCGCGACGGCCCGCCCCGCCCTCAGCCGCCCCCGCCCGTACCCGCCAGATGCGCGCGCAGCCGGTCCACGAACACCCGCTGCCCCTTCACCAGCAGCTCCGCCGCCTCGTCCGGCGTGCACCAGGCGAACCGGTCCACCTCCGGGAACTCCCGCAGCAACCCGGAGCCGCGCGGCCACTCCATCGTGAAGGTCCCCGGCACCGCCTCCGCCGGATCGACGTCGGCCTCCAGCGCCCACACGGTCACCGTCTTCCCGCCGGCCTGGCGCGCCTCGCCCAGCGCCACCCAGCCGCCCTCCGGCGGCGGACGCCCGAACTCCTCCCCGAACTCCCGCCGCGCCGCCGCCGCGGGCTCCTCCTCCGGCGGGTACTCACCCTTGGGCACCGACCACGCCGCCTCCTCGCGGTGCGCCCAGAACGGCCCGCCCATATGACCGATCAGCACTTCGAGCCCGCGCCCCGCACCCGTACGGAACAACAGCAGACCGGCACTGCGGCGGGTGTTCCCCGTGGCTGTCATACCTTTGAGTGTGCGCGGCGCCCGCCCGTACGCCCCCTCCCGCAGGCGAACAGGTGATCGGACTTGCTGTACATCGCGCTCCTCCGGGGACTGAACGTGCCGGGCCGCTCCGTCAAGATGGAACGGCTGCGCGAACTCTTCACCGAACTGGGCCTCGCCTCGGTGCGCAGCTACATCCAGAGCGGCAACGTCTTCTTCGAGTCCGGCGAGACGGACCGGCCCGCGCTCGCCGCCCGCATCGGCGACCACCTCGCCCGCGCCCTCGGCTACGACGTCGCCGTCTGCCTGCGCACGGTGCCGGAACTGGAGGCGCTGATCGCGCGCGACCCGTTCCAGGACGTCGAGGCCACCGACGACATCCGCCGCTGCGTCGTGTTCACCACCGAGCCCGTCGACCCGGACCTGGAGCTGCCGCTGCTCTCCCCGAAGAAGGACATGGAGATCATCGGCACCACCGCGTACGAGGCGTTCGTCGTCTGGCACCTGATCAACGGCCGGGCACCCGGCGCCAAGGGCTTCCAGGAGAGCGTCCTCGGCCACGACGCGACGACCCGCTTCTTCCACACGGTCGTGAAGATCCTCGCCGCCGCGAAGAAGGGCGCCGCCTGACCGGCGCACCCGTCCCGGAACGCGCCTTAAGGTCAGGCCCGGTCGATGTGCACGCTGGTCGACTTCACCCGCGCGGTCGCCTGCACCCCGACCTCAAGACCCAGCTCCTCGACGGCCTCGCGCGTCAGCAGCGACACCAGCCGGTGCGGCCCCGCCTGGATCTCCACCTGCGCGGCCACGTCGCCGAGCTTCACCGCGGTCACGATCCCCGCGAACGCGTTGCGCGCCGAGGTGTACGACACCTCCTCGTCGCCCGCGCCGTGCTGCGCGACCTCCACGGAGAACGCCGCCAGGTCGCGGCCGTCGATGAGGCGGCGGCCGCCCTCGTCGCGATGGGTCGCCACGCGCCCCGCGTCGGCCCAGCGCCGGGCGGTGTCCGGGCTGACGCCCAGCAGACGGGCCGCCTGTCCGATCGTGTAGGACTGCATGCGCCGTACCCTAACCGGCCCGTGCCCGCGCCCCGCCCGCACGGCCGGGTGGACCAGCCGGGATGAGGAATCACGGTGCGCGTCCTAGGGTGCCAACCATGGCAGACAGCGCGTCGGACCGGCGCTCCGCGGGGCGGGGCGGGGACCCCGGCCACGGCACGCCCGACCCGCGACGGTGGCGGGCGCTCGCCGTCTGCCTGGTCGCGGGGTTCATGACCCTGCTGGACGTCTCGATCGTGAACGTCGCGCTGCCCTCCATCAAGGAGGGGCTGCACACCTCGGAGTCCGACCTGCAATGGGTCCTGTCCGGTTACGCGCTGGCCTTCGGCCTGTTCCTGATCCCGGCCGGACGGCTCGGCGACGCACGCGGCCGGCGCGTCGTGTTCATGGCGGGGCTCGCCCTGTTCACCCTGTCGTCGGCGGCCTGCGGCGCCGCCCAGTCCAGTCTCTGGCTGGTCATCGCCCGGCTGGTCCAGGGACTGGCCGGCGGCATGGTCTCGCCGCAGATCTCCGCCCTCATCCAGCAGATGTTCCAGGGCCGCGAACGCGGTCGCGCCTTCGGCATGTTCGGCACCGTCGTCGGCATCTCCACGGCGGTCGGACCGCTCCTCGGCGGCCTGCTGATCCAGGCGGCGGGGGCCGACGAGGGCTGGCGGTGGGTGTTCTACGTCAACCTGCCGCTCGGCCTCGTCTGCCTCCTGCTGGCCCGCCGGCTGCTGCCCGACACCCCGCACGCCGGACCGGTGCGGCTGCGCCATCTCGACCCGGTGGGCGTCCTGCTGCTCGGCACCGGCGTGCTGGCCCTGCTGCTGCCCTTCGTCCAGTCCCGCCAGTGGCCGGGCGACGGCAAGTGGCTGCTGCTGCTCCTGGCGGCCGCGTTGCTCGCCGCCTTCGTCGGCTGGGAGTCCCGCTGCGGCCGCCGGGGCACCCAGCCGGTCGTCGACCTCGGCCTCTTCCGGGTCCGCTCCTACTGGCTGGGCTGCCTGCTCATCCTGCTGTACTTCGCGGGGTTCACCTCGATCTTCTTCATCACCACGCTCTACCTCCAGAGCGGCCTGCACTACACCGCGCTCCAGGCCGGCCTCGCCATCACCCCGTTCGCGGTGGGCTCCGCCGTCGCCGCGAGCCCCGGCGGCCGGCTCGTCGGCCGCTTCGGCCGCCCTCTCGTCGTCATCGGCCTGGTCGCCGTGGCCGTGGGACTCGGCGCCACCGCGCTCGCCGTCCACCTGGTGCCCGGCCGGGGCGTCGGCTGGGCGATGGCGGCCCCGCTGCTGTTCGCGGGACTCGGCAGCGGCCTGGTCATCGCCCCCAACCAGACGCTCACCCTCTCCGAGGTGCCGGTGGCCACCGCGGGCAGCGCCGGCGGCACCCTCCAGACCGGCCAGCGCGTCGGCTCGGCGATCGGCATCGCGGCCGTGGGCGCGGTGTTCTTCGCCCAGGTCGGCGGGGACGGCTGGTCCGACGCCTACGACCACGGGCTCGTCGTCTCCGTCGCCTTCGTCGTCGCCGCCCTGCTCGTTGCCCTCGCCGACGTGGGCGGCGGCCGCCGGGGCAGACGGCGCAGCGGGCCCTCCGCACCCTCCGCAGCCCCCTCGTGAAGGAGAACGCGATGAACGACTCCGCCGGAACCGACGGCAACAGCTCGTACGGGCACAAGCCCTTCAAGCGCTCCCGCAGCCACTTCGCGGACCGCGTCACCGCCGACGGGCGCGACGGCTGGCCCGTCGAAGCCGGCCGCTACCGGCTCGTCGTCAGCCGCGCCTGCCCGTGGGCCAGCCGCGCCCTGGTCTCCCGCAGGCTGCTCGGCCTGGAGGACGCGCTCTCGCTCGCCGTCGCCGACCCGCTCCAGGACGACCGCAGCTGGCGCTTCACACTGGACCCGGACGGCCGCGACCCGGTCCTCGGCATCCGCTACCTCAGCGAGGCGTACGACGCGCGCGAGCACGGCTATCCGGGCGGGGTCAGCGTCCCGGCGATCGTGGACGTGCCCACCGGCAGGCTCGTCACCAACGACTACCAGCAGATCACCCTGGACCTCGCCACCGAGTGGACCGCCCTGCACCGGCCAGGGGCGCCCGACCTCTACCCCGAGCCGCTGCGCGAGGAGATCGACGAGGTCATGGAGGGGATCTACCGGGACGTGAACAACGGGGTGTACCGGGCCGGTTTCGCGGACACCCAGGAGACCTACGAGGAGGCGTACGAGGCGCTCTTCCGCCGCCTGGACGAGACCTCGCGGCGGCTGGCGGACCAGCGGTACCTCGTCGGGGACACGATCACCGAGGCCGACATCCGCCTCTTCACCACCCTGGTCCGCTTCGACGCCGTCTACCACGGCCACTTCAAGTGCAACCGCCGCAAACTCTCCGAGGACCCGGTGCTCTGGGCGTACGTCAGGGACCTCTACCAGACACCCGGATTCGGGGACACGGTCGACTTCCACCACATCAAGCAGCACTACTACCGGGTGCACACCGGCATCAACCCCACCGGCATCGTGCCCGCAGGCCCCGACCTGTCCGGCTGGCTCACCCCGCACCACCGCGAACAGCTCGGCGGCCGCCCCTTCGGCGACGGCACCCCGCCCGGACCGCCCCCCGCCGGCGAACAGATCCCGCCCGGCGGCCGCCCCTAGACAAGGTTCCGGCCGGTGTGGGCAGGGTCCTGTCGAGTCGGCGCCCCTCACGAGATATCTTGATGTCAAGCAATGTTGCAGACGTGGAGCGGAGCACAGGGTGACTGACTCGACCATCATCTATACACACACCGACGAGGCCCCGGCCCTGGCGACCTATTCGTTCCTGCCCGTGATCCAGGCGTACGCCTCCAAGGCCGGGATCAACGTCGAGAGCCGGGACATCTCGCTCGCGGGCCGGATCATCGCGGGCTTCCCGGACCGCCTCCGGGAGGACCAGCGCATCGACGACGCGCTCGCCGAGCTCGGTGAGCTGGCCACCACGCCGGGCGCCAACATCATCAAGCTTCCGAACATCTCGGCCTCGATCCCGCAGCTCAAGGCCGCCATCGCCGAGCTCCAGGCCCAGGGCTACGACCTGCCGGACTACCCGGACGACCCGAAGAGCGACGAGGACAAGGACGTCCGCGCCCGTTACGACAAGGTCAAGGGCAGCGCCGTCAACCCGGTCCTGCGCGAGGGCAACTCCGACCGCCGCGCCCCCGCGTCGGTCAAGAACTACGCCAAGACCCACCCGCACCGCATGGGCGCCTGGACCGCCGACTCCAAGACCAACGTCGCCACCATGGGCGTCGACGACTTCCGGTCCACCGAGAAGTCCGCGGTCATCGCCGAGCCCGGCAGCCTGCGCATCGAGCTGGTCGGCGACGACGGCACCACCACCGTGCTGCGCGAGTCCGTACCGGTCCTCGCCGGCGAGGTCGTCGACGCCTCCGTCATGCGCGTCGCCGCCCTGCGCGAGTTCATCACCGCCCAGATCGCCCGCGCCAAGGCCGAGGGCGTGCTCTTCTCCGTGCACCTCAAGGCCACGATGATGAAGGTCTCCGACCCGATCATCTTCGGCCACGTCGTGCGCGCCTTCTTCCCGAAGACCTTCGCCGAGTACGGTGACGTGCTCGCCGCCGCCGGCCTGACCCCGAACGACGGTCTGGGCGGCATCCTCAAGGGCCTGGAGTCCCTGCCCGAGGGCGCGAAGATCAAGGAGTCCTTCGACGCCGAGCTGGCCGAGGGCCCCGCCCTCGCCATGGTCGACTCGGACAAGGGCATCACCAACCTGCACGTCCCGAGCGACGTCATCGTGGACGCCTCCATGCCGGCCATGATCCGCACCTCCGGCCACATGTGGGGCCCGGACGGCCAGGAGGCCGACACCATCGCCGTCCTCCCGGACAGCAGCTACGCCGGTGTCTACCAGGTCGTCATCGACGACTGCCGCGCCAACGGCGCCTTCGACCCGGCCACCATGGGCTCGGTGCCCAACGTCGGCCTCATGGCGCAGAAGGCCGAGGAGTACGGCAGCCACGACAAGACGTTCGAGATCCCCACCACGGGCACCGTCCGCGTCGTCGACGCCGCCGGCAACGCCGTGCTGGAGCAGACCGTCGGCGCCGGCGACATCTTCCGCATGTGCCAGGCCAAGGACCTCCCGATCCAGGACTGGGTCAAGCTCGCCGTCACCCGCGCCCGCGCCACCGGCGCCCCGGCCGTCTTCTGGCTCGACGAGGACCGCGCCCACGACGCGCAGCTCATCGCCAAGGTCAGGACGTACCTCGCCGACCACGACACCGACGGTCTGCAGATCGAGATCATGTCCCCGGTGAAGGCCACCGCCTTCTCGCTGGAGCGCATCCGCCGCGGCGAGGACACCATCTCGGTCACCGGCAACGTGCTCCGCGACTACCTCACCGACCTCTTCCCGATCCTGGAGCTCGGCACCAGCGCGAAGATGCTCTCGGTCGTCCCGCTGATGAACGGCGGCGGCCTCTTCGAGACGGGCGCCGGCGGCTCCGCGCCCAAGCACGTCCAGCAGCTGGTCAAGGAGGACTACCTGCGCTGGGACAGCCTGGGCGAGTTCTTCGCCCTCGCGGCCAGCTTCGAGCACCTGGCGCAGAGCACGGGCAACGCCCGCGCCCAGGTCCTCGCCGAGACGCTGGACCGGGCCACGGCCACGTTCCTCAACGAGGACAAGTCGCCCAGCCGCCGCCTCGGCGGCATCGACAACCGCGGCAGCCACTTCTACCTGTCCCTGTACTGGGCCCAGGAGCTGGCGCGGCAGACCGGCGACGCAGAGCTGGCCGACGCGTTCGCCCCGCTCGCCAAGACGCTGGCCGAGCAGGAGCGCACGATCGTCGACGAGCTGATCGCCGTCCAGGGCAAGCCGGCCGACATCGGCGGCTACTACCAGCCCGACCCGGCCAAGGCCGCGGCCGTCATGCGCCCCTCCGCGACGTTCAACCAGGCGATCGCGAGCCTCGCCTGACCCGATCGCGCACCCGACGCCCCGGCCCGGCTCCCGCCGCGCCGGGGCGTTCCCGCGTTCGTAACCCCCCTGACGGGTGAAATGTCGGGCCCCGGCGGGTGCCGGGGCGCGCGACGGGGCCGCTTCGCTGGTTTGCTGCATCCGGAAACACGGACGCACAAGCGAAGGAGCGGCCCCGTGACGACGACGGGCACACCACGTACGGCCGAGGACGAGGAGTCGTACTCCAACGAACTGCCGGTGCACGGCAGGGAACCCGGCAATGTCGTCATCAAGTGGCTGACCACCACCGACCACAAGACGATCGGCACGCTCTACCTGCTGACCTCGTTCGCCTTCTTCCTCGGCGGCGGGCTGCTCGCCCTCTTCATGCGCGCCGAACTCGCCAGGCCCGGCATGCAGATCATGTCGAACGAGCAGTTCAACCAGGCGTTCACGATGCACGGCACGATCATGCTGCTGATGTTCGCGACGCCGCTGTTCGCCGGGTTCGCGAACTGGATCATGCCGCTGCAGATCGGCGCGCCCGACGTGGCGTTCCCGCGGCTGAACATGTTCGCGTACTGGCTGTACCTCCTCGGCTCGCTCATCGCGGTGGCCGGCTTCCTCACCCCGAACGGCGCCGCCGACTTCGGCTGGTTCGCCTACTCGCCGCTGACCGACATCGTCCGCTCGCCCGGCATCGGCGGAGACCTGTGGATCATGGGCCTGGCCCTCTCCGGCTTCGGCACGATCCTCGGCTCGGTCAACTTCATCACCACGATCATCTGCATGCGCGCCCCCGGTATGACGATGTTCCGCATGCCGATCTTCACCTGGAACGTCCTGCTGACCGGTGTGCTGGTCCTGATGGCCTTCCCGGTGCTCGCAGCGGCCCTCCTCGCGCTGGAGGCGGACCGCAAGTTCGGCGCGCACGTCTTCGACGCGGCCAACGGCGGCGCGTTGCTGTGGCAGCACCTCTTCTGGTTCTTCGGCCATCCGGAGGTGTACATCATCGCCCTGCCGTTCTTCGGCATCGTCTCCGAGGTCATCCCGGCGTTCAGCCGCAAGCCGATCTTCGGCTACATCGGGCTGATCGGTGCGACGATCTCCATCGCCGGGCTCTCGATCACGGTGTGGGCGCACCACATGTTCGTCACCGGCGGTGTGCTCCTGCCGTTCTTCTCCTTCATGTCGTTCCTGATCGCGGTGCCCACCGGGGTGAAGTTCTTCAACTGGATCGGCACCATGTGGCACGGCTCGCTGTCCTTCGAGACACCGATGCTGTGGTCGATCGGCTTCCTCGTGACGTTCCTCTTCGGCGGTCTCACCGGGGTGCTTCTCGCCTCGCCCCCGATGGACTTCCACGTCTCCGACTCGTACTTCGTCGTCGCCCACTTCCACTACGTGGTCTTCGGCACCGTGGTGTTCGCGATGTTCTCCGGCTTCCACTTCTGGTGGCCGAAGTTCACCGGCAAGATGCTGGACGAACGGCTCGGCAAGATCACCTTCTGGACGCTGTTCGCCGGCTTCCACGGCACGTTCCTCGTCCAGCACTGGCTGGGCGCGGAGGGCATGCCGCGCCGGTACGCGGACTACCTCGCGTCCGACGGCTTCACCGCGCTGAACACCATCTCGACGATCTCCTCGTTCCTGCTGGGCCTGTCGATGCTGCCCTTCCTGTACAACGTCTGGAAGACCGCGAAGTACGGCAAGAAGATCGAGGTCGACGACCCGTGGGGCTACGGCCGCTCGCTGGAGTGGGCGACCTCCTGCCCGCCGCCCCGGCACAACTTCGTCACCCTGCCCCGCATCCGCTCCGAGTCCCCGGCGTTCGACCTGCACCACCCGGTTGTGCGCGAGCTGGAGGAGGCCGAGAACCGGCCCCACACCTCCGTGACGGTGGCGCCGGGGGACAAGCAGGCGTGAGCGCCCACAAGAAGCGGACGGGGTCCGGGCCGGAGGCCGAGAGCGCGCGGGGACTGGCCCAGCTGGAGGGCTATCTGCTGTGGAACGCCGAGGTCGAGCGGGCCCACCGGCTCGCCCGGCACTTCACCGACCAGCTGCCCTGGCTGACGACCGCCCAGCGCGCGGACGTGGAACGCGTCTACACCGCCGAACGCACCGCCGAGTCCCGGGCCGTGCTGGCCCGGATCTCCGCCCGCGCCCTGCATCTGCGCCGCGAGTACACCGCGCGCTACCGCAGGCTCCGCGCCCGCTGCGTCGCCGCCGCCGTGCTCTGCGCGGGGGCCGCGGCGGGCGTCTGCGGGGTCCTGGTCCAGCTGGCCCGCTGACCCGCCCCGGTCGTCCGTTCTGCCGTCCCAGCAGGCGCACTCGCCCCCCGGTCGTGAAGATGAGAGGTGACGGGCGCGTGTGACGGGGCAGGCGAACGGACGACCGTGCAGACCCCCAGAAGGGACGATCACTGTGGCACGACCCAGGATTCTCGTAGTCGGAGCCGGGTTCGCCGGCGTCGAGTGCGTACGCCGTCTGGAGCGGCGGCTGCGGCCCGGTGAAGCGGACATCGCGCTCGTCGCCCCCTTCTCGTACCAGCTCTACCTGCCGCTGCTGCCCCAGGTGGCGTCCGGGGTGCTGACCCCGCAGTCCGTCGCCGTGTCGCTGCGCCGCAGCAGCCGCCACCGCACCCGGATCATCCCCGGCGGGGCCATCGGCGTGGACCCGCGGGCGAAGGTCTGCGTGGTCCGCAAGATCACCGACGAGATCGTCAACGAGCGCTACGACCACCTCGTCCTCAGCCCCGGCAGCGTCACCCGGACCTTCGACATCCCCGGCCTCCTCGACCACGCGCGGGGCATGAAGACCCTGGCCGAGGCCGCCTACGTACGCGACCACGTCATCGCGCAGCTCGACCTCGCCGACGCCAGCCACGACGAGCAGGAGCGCGCCTCCCGGCTCCAGTTCGTCGTGGTCGGCGGCGGCTACGCCGGCACCGAGACCGCGGCCTGCCTCCAGCGCCTCACCACCAACGCGCTGCGGCACTACCCCCGCCTCGATCCGAAGCTCGTCAAGTGGCACCTCATCGACATCGCGCCCAAGCTCATGCCGGAGCTGGGCGACAAGCTCGGCGCCAGCGCCCTGAAGGTGCTGCGCGACCGGGGCATCGAGGTGTCGCTCGGCGTGTCGATCGCCGAGGCCGGGGCCGAGACCGTGACGTTCACCGACGGCCGGGTGCTGCCCTGCCGGACCCTGATCTGGACCGCGGGGGTCGCCGCCAGCCCGCTGGTCGGCACCTTCGACGCGGAGACCGTGAAGGGCCGGCTCGCCGTGACCGCCGAGATGACGCTCCCCGGCCACGACGGCATCTTCGCGCTCGGCGACGTCGCCGCCGTGCCCGACCTGGCCAAGGGCGACGGTGCGGTCTGCCCGCCCACCGCCCAGCACGCGATGCGCCAGGGCCGCAAGCTCGCCGACAACCTGCTCGCGAAGCTGCGCGGCCGGCCCATGGAGCCGTACGTCCACCACGACCTCGGGCTCGTCGTGGACCTCGGCGGCAAGGACGCCGTCTCCAAGCCCCTGGGCATCGAGATGCACGGCATCGGCGCCCAGGCCGTCGCCCGCGGCTACCACTGGACGGCGCTGCGCACCAACGTCGCCAAGGCCCGCGTCATGGCGAACTGGCTGATCAACGCCGCCGCCGGCGACGACTTCGTCCGCACCGGCTTCCAGATGCGCAAACCGGCGACCCTGCGGGACTTCGAGTACACCGACAGCTATCTCACCCCGGAACAGGTCCGCAAGCACACCGCCGCCCTGCACACCCGGATGTGAGCGGGCGGCGGCCCGCCCGGCGGCTCAGTCCGCCGGGCCGGCCCCCCGGAACGCGGCGAGGATCTCCTCGGCGGCCAGCGTCGCCGGGAGCGTCCCCTCCCGCACCCGCCGCTCCAGCTCCGGCGCCAGCGCCCGCACCCCGGCATGACCGCGCAGGCTCTCCAGCAGTTCCTCGCGCACCATGGTCCAGGTCCAGTCCACCTGCTGCTCGCTGCGCTTGGCGGCGAGCCGGCCCGTGGACTCCAGCAGGGCCCGGTGCTGTTCGAGCCGTTCCCACAAGGTGTCCAGGCCGGTCGACTCCCGCGCGCTGCACGTCAGCACCGGCGGGGTCCACGCCGCGTCCGGCGCGTGCATCAGCCGCAGCGCGCCCGCCAGTTCGCGGGCGGCGGCCCGCGCGTCGCGTTCGTGCGGGCCGTCCGCCTTGTTGACGGCGATGGCGTCCGCCAGCTCCAGGACGCCCTTCTTGATGCCCTGCAGCTGGTCGCCGGTCCGGGCCAGGGTCAGGAGCAGAAACGTGTCGACCATGTTGGCGACCGCCGTCTCCGACTGGCCGACCCCGACCGTCTCCACCAGCACCACGTCGTAGCCCGCCGCCTCCATCACCACGATGGACTCGCGGGTCGCCTTCGCCACCCCGCCCAGCGTGCCCGCGGTGGGGGAGGGGCGCACGAACGCCGCCGGGTCCACCGCCAGCCGCTCCATCCGGGTCTTGTCGCCCAGGATGGAGCCGCCGGTCCGGCTGGACGACGGATCGACCGCCAGCACCGCCACCCGGTGCCCGAGCCCGGTGAGCATGGTGCCGAGCGCGTCGATGAACGTCGACTTGCCGACACCGGGCACCCCGCTGACGCCGACGCGCCGGGCCCGGCCCGAGTGCGGCAGCAGCCGGCGCAGCAGCTCCTGCGCCAGGGCCCGGTGGTCGGGCCGGGTGGACTCGACGAGGGTGATGGCGCGCGCGATGTGCGCGCGCCTCCCGTCGAGCACGCCCTTCACATAACTGTCGAGATCGATCCCCGGGGCCATCGCTCAGCGGCTCACAGCTCGTGGCCGAGGGCGGACCCGAGGCGCGTCACCAGATCGTGCGCCGCCTCCGGGATCACCGTGCCCGGCGGGAAGACGGCTGCGGCGCCCGCGTCGAGCAGCGCCTCGACGTCCTGCGGCGGAATGACCCCGCCGACCACGATCATGATGTCCTCGCGCCCCTCGGCGGCCAGCTCCTCGCGGAGCGCCGGGACGAGCGTGAGGTGACCGGCGGCCAGCGACGAGACGCCCACGATGTGCACGTCCGCCTCGACCGCCTGCCGGGCGACCTCGCCCGGCGTCTGGAACAGCGGGCCGACGTCCACGTCGAAGCCCAGGTCGGCGAAGGCGGTCGCGATCACCTTCTGTCCCCGGTCGTGCCCGTCCTGGCCCATCTTGGCGACCAGGATGCGCGGACGGCGCCCCTCCGCCTCCTCGAACGCGTCGACCAGCGCGCGGGTGCGGTCCACGGACGGCGACTCCCCTGCCTCGTTGCGGTACACACCGGAGATCGTACGGATCTGGCCCGCGTGCCGGCCGTACACCTTCTCCAGGGCGTCCGAGATCTCGCCCACGGTGGCCATCGCACGGGCCGCGTCCACCGCGAGCGCCAGCAGGTTGCCGTCGAGTCCGGGGCCCGGCTCCCGCCCGGCCGCCTCGGTCAGCGCACGGAGCGCGTCCCGGCAGGCCGTCTCGTCGCGTTCCTCGCGCAGCCGCCGCAGCTTCTCGATCTGCTGGGCACGCACCGAGGAGTTGTCGACCTTGAGCACATCGATCCGCTCATCGGTCTCGACCCGGTACTTGTTGACGCCGATCACCGGCTGCCGGCCTGAGTCGATGCGCGCCTGGGTGCGGGCGGCGGCCTCCTCGATGCGCAGCTTCGGGATGCCCGCGTCGATGGCCTTCGCCATGCCGCCGGCCGCCTCGACCTCCTCGATGTGCTGCCAGGCCCGCCGCGCCAGGTCGTACGTCAGCTTCTCCACGTACGCGCTGCCGCCCCACGGGTCGATGACCCGGCCGGTGCCGGACTCCTGCTGGAGCAGCAGCTGGGTGTTGCGGGCGATGCGCGCAGAGAAGTCGGTGGGCAGGGCCAGCGCCTCGTCCAGGGCGTTGGTGTGCAGCGACTGGGTGTGGCCCTGGGTGGCGGCCATCGCCTCCACACAGGTGCGGGTGACGTTGTTGAACACGTCCTGCGCGGTCAGCGACCAGCCGGAGGTCTGCGAGTGGGTGCGCAGCGACAGCGACTTCGCGTTCTTCGGCTCGAACTGCTGCACGAGCTTGGCCCAGAGGAGCCGGGCGGCGCGCAGCTTGGCGATCTCCATGAAGAAGTTCATGCCGATAGCCCAGAAGAATGACAGCCGGGGCGCGAACGCGTCCACGTCGAGCCCCGCGGCCCGTCCGGCGCGCAGGTACTCCACCCCGTCCGCCAGGGTGTACGCCAGCTCCAGATCGGCCGTCGCCCCGGCCTCCTGGATGTGGTAGCCGGAGATGGAGATCGAGTTGTAGCGCGGCATCTTCCGCGAGGTGTACGAGAAGATGTCGGAGATGATCCGCATCGAGGGCTTCGGCGGATAGATGTAGGTGTTGCGGACCATGAACTCCTTCAGAATGTCGTTCTGAATGGTCCCGGCCAGCTTTTCCGGCGGTACGCCCTGTTCCTCGGCGGCCACGATGTACAGCGCGAGCACCGGCAGCACGGCGCCGTTCATCGTCATCGACACCGACATCCGGTCCAGCGGAATGCCGTCGAACAGTTGGCGCATGTCGTAGATCGAGTCGATCGCCACACCCGCCATGCCGACGTCGCCCGTCACGCGGGGGTGGTCGCTGTCGTAACCGCGGTGCGTCGGCAGGTCGAAGGCGACCGACAGGCCCTTCTGCCCGGCCGCCAGATTGCGCCGGTAGAAGGCGTTGGACTCCTCGGCGGTGGAGAAACCCGCGTACTGCCGGATCGTCCAGGGCTGGTTGACGTACATCGTCGGGTACGGGCCCCGCAGATACGGGGCGATGCCCGGATACGTGCCCAGGAAGTCGAGCCCCTCCAGGTCCCGGCCGGTGTACAGCGGCTTGACCGCGATGCCTTCGGGGGTCTCCCACACCAGGTCCGCCGCCGAGCCGCCGGAGGACTCCTTGACCGCGGCGCGCCACTGGTCCTCGGTGACCTCGGGGGAGCCGTCCGGCCCGAGCCCGATGTCGGAGAAGTCGGGGATACGCATTACGCCACACCCATCCGGTCGAGAAGGGAAGAGAGCACGGCCACCGCGTCGCAGCCGGCGAAGACGTACTCGTCGACACCGTCGTACGCGCCGGGCCGCCCCGCCAGATACACGCGCCGCGCGCCCGCCGCGACCAGCGCCGCCGCCACCGGCTCCGCCTGTTCGGCGTAGAGCGCGTCACCGGAGCACAGGCACGCCACGTCCGCCCCCGAGGCGGCGAACGCCGCGGCCACCGACGACGCGTCCACCTGCGCCGGCTCGTGCACCGGTTCGATGCCGCCCGCCCGGAACAGGTTCGCGGCGAAGGAGGCCCGCGCGGTGTGGGCCGCCGCCGGGCCGAGCGCGGCGATGAACACCCGGGGCCGGGCGCCGGTCGCCGCCAGATGCGCGTCCGACCGGACCCGCAGCGCCTCGAACTCCTCGTCGCGCCGCACGACCGGCAGACCGCGCCGGGCCGGTGTCCGCGGGTGGGGTTCGCGCTCCACCGGGCGCTCCGTCAGCAGCGGGAACTCGCTCACCCCGGTGACCGGTTCCCTGCGCCGCGCCAGGTCCTTCCTGCGCTCCGCCCAGGTCGCCGCGATCCGCTCCGCGATCATTCCCGAGCCGAGCGCCGCCGCCTGACCGCCGGCCCGCTCGATCTCCTGGAAGAACGCCCAGGCCGACGCCGCGAGTTCGTCGGTGAGCCGCTCCACGTACCAGGAGCCGCCCGCCGGGTCGATGACCCGCGCCAGATGCGATTCCTCCAGCAGGATCGTGGAGGTGTTGCGGGCGATGCGCCGGGCGAACGCGTCGGGCAGGCCCAGCGCGTGATCGAACGGCAGCACCGTGACCGCGTCGGCGCCGCCGACGCCCGCGCCCAGGCTCGCCAGCGTGGTCCGCAGCATGTTCACCCACGGATCGCGGCGCGTCATCATCACCGGCGACGTCACGGCGTGCTGGCGCTGCGCACCCGCGCCGGGCGCCCCGCAGACCTCGGCGACGCGGGCCCACAGCCGGCGCGCCGCCCGCGTCTTCGCGATCGTCAGGAACTGGTCGACGGTCGCCGCGTAGCGGAACTCCAGCTGCGCGCACGCCGCCTCGACACCGAGCCCGGCCTCCGTCAGCGCCCGCAGGTACGCGACGCCGGTGGCCAGCGACGCGCCCAGCTCCTGGGCCGCCGAGCCGCCCGCCTCGTGGTACGGCATCGCGTCCACGACGACGGCCCGCAGCGCGGGGTACTCCTCGGCGCACCGCAGCGCCCAGCGCACGGCGTCCGCCGGGTCCGCCGCGGTGCCCTCGCGGGCGGCCAGCCCGAACGGGTCGGCGCCCAGGCTGCCCCGCACCTGTCCGGCCGGGGTGCCCCGCAGCGCGTGCAGCCGCAGCAACTCGGCCGCCGCCGCGTCCAGTTCGGCGCCGGCGTCCAGGACGACGGGGGCCAGGTCGAGCAGGACGCCGTCGAGCGCCCGCTCCAGACCGGACACCGGTACGCCGCCGGAGCCCCCGACGGCCAGCCACAGCGAGGTGACGCCGTTCTCCAGGTCCGTGAGCACGGCCTCGTTGAGCCGGACGGGGTCGGTGCACGCGTGCCGCTGCCGTACGCCCCAGCCGTTCGCCGTACACCCCTCGGGCTTGCCGCCGCGGGTGAAGGGGGCGAACCCCGGAAGACCGGCATCGGGCGCGTCGTCGCGCGAGGTGTAGAGGGGGCGGGTGATGAGCCCGTCCTCCACCGTGGTGGACAGCGCTTCCTCGGCGGCCGGTCCCGACACGTCCTTGCCCGATTTGCGCAGCACACCCTCGACGAGGCTCTGCCACTGCTCATGGGCGGGGTCAGGGAATCCGGCGGCCAGCGAAAGCCCGTCAGCAGGCTGGACCGTCATGGCCCAGATGCTAGGGCAGCTCCCGGGGGAGCAGCAGGGCGTCGGCCTGTGACCTTGCCCTCCCCCAGCGCGCTTGATCCTTTACGTACTGTCGCGTAGCAACGCCCGACGCTCTGTACCGATTCGCCACGGTGCACTCCGGAATGCCCAAAGTTATGCTGCTGCCAATCCATTCATCCGGAGAGGACGCGCCCGTGACCGTGGGACCAGTGGAGTACCTCGTCGTCGCCTTTCCCGGCAGCCGGTTCACGGGCGCCATCGCGCCGGCACTGGCCGACGCGGTCGCCTCGAAGGCGGTCCGCATCCTGGATCTGACTTTCGTGCAGCGGGCCGACGACGGCACGATCGAGGCCGTCGAACTGGACGATCTCGACCCCGACGACCTGGTCTCCTTCGAGCCGGTGGAGGGCGAGGTCAGCGGCATGCTCAGCAGCGAGGACATCCGGGTGCTCGGCGAGCGGGTGCCGCCGGGCAGCTCCGCCGCGCTCATCGTGTGGGAGGACCTCTGGGCGGTCCCGCTCACCGAGGCGGTCCGCGCCTCGGGCGGCCAGGTCGTCGCCCACGAACGGATTCCCGCCGCGGTCGCCGAGGCGGCCGCCTCCGCCGCCGGCCACCACGGCTGACGCCCGCACCGGAAGGGGAACACACCATGCCGATCTTCCGAGGCCCCGGAATGAACCGCCGCGGACCCGGCCTCATCGGGGCCGCCGCGCGCACCGCCGTCATCGCCGGCACCGCGTCCGCCGTCTCCGGGCGCGTCCAGCAGCACCAGCAGAACCGGTTCGCCGAACAGGAGGCCCGGCGCGAGGTCCCGCAGCCCGCGCCCCGGCCCGCCGCACCGCCGGCCGCCGCGCCCGGCGACGACCTGATCGGGCAGCTGGAAAGGCTCGCCGCCCTCAAACAGCAGGGCATCCTCACCGACGCGGAATTCGAGGCCCAGAAGGCACGGCTGCTCGCGGGGTGAGTCCGCGGCCGCTCCGCGATTCCGCACCGGCGCGCCCGATCGGTGATCACCGGCGTTTTACTTTGTCGATGTGACGACATCATGCGACTTTGATCCGGCCAGGCCGAAATCAATTCGGAAGCGTGCCGGGAAAAGAGGAAATCCATCGTGCACACCGTCAGGGCCGTCCCGACCGTTTCCGCCCTCAATCTGCGCGATCTGGGAGGCATTCCCCTGGGCCCCGGCCGGCAGGTCCGCCGGGGCGTGATGCTGCGCTCCGGCCGGCTCGGCGGCCTCGACCCGGTGGACGCGGCCGCCGTGGCCGCGCTCGGCATCCGCACGGTCGTCGATCTGCGGACCGCCGACGAACGCTCCGCCGCCCCGGACACCCTGCCGCCCGGCTCCCGCCTCTTCGTCGCCGACGTCCTGGGGGACAATCCCGGCGTCACCCCCGCCCGCTTCCGCACCCTGCTCGCCGACCCCGTCGAGGCGGAACGCCTGCTGGGCGACGGCAAGGCGGAGGAAGCGGTCGCGCGGTCGTACCGCCAACTGGTCCTCTCGCCCGGAGCCGCCGCCGCCTACCGGGCCCTCCTGGACACGCTCGCCGATCCCGCCGCGCGGCCGGTGCTCTTCCACTGCGCGACCGGCAAGGACCGGGCCGGCTGGGCGGCCGCCCTGCTGCTCCTGCTCCTCGGGGCGTCGCGGGACGTCGTGCGCCGGGAGTTCCTCGCGGTGAACCCGGTCCTGCGAGCCGCCGGCCGCCCGTATGTGCAGGGCTTCCTGGACGCCGGCGGCGACCCGGAGATCGCCGCCGCGATCACCGAGGTGCGCCCGCGCTACCTCGATACGGCGCTGGACGCCATGGACGAGCGCTGGGGCGGCCTGGACGGCTACGTGCGCGACTGCCTGCGCGTCCCCGGTCCCGTGCTGCGGCGCCTGCGCGGCGAACTGGTCGTGTACGCCGACGCGTAACGGCACCCGCACTCCTCGCTCCCGCGGCGCCCCGGACTGTTGACAACATACCCCCAGGGGGTATGTTGTGGACGTACCGAGAAGCCGCGTTCCCGAGGAGAGCGTCATGAACAACGGACTGAAGACCACCGCATTCGCCGCCGCGCTCGCCGCGACCTTCGGCATCGCCTACGGGGTGGGCGGCGGCATCGGCCCGGTCGGGACCGCGGCCGCCCAGCCCGCCGCCGGCCACGGCAGGAGCCACGGCGGCGGCGCTGAGCACGCGGGCCACGGCGCGAACGCGGTCGCCGCGGCCCCCGGCGGGCTCCAGGTGTCGGACGGCGGCTACACCCTCGACCTGCGCACCCCGGCCGTCGAGGCCGGCGACCGTACCGCGCTCCGGTTCGCCGTCCTGGACGACGCCACCGGCCGCCCCCTCACCGCCTACCAGCCCGAACACGGCAAGGAACTCCACCTCATCCTCGCCTCGCACGACCTGACGACCTACCGGCACCTGCACCCGGAGCGCGGCGCGGACGGCGTCTGGTCGGTCACCGCCGCACTCCCGGAGGCCGGTGACTACCGGGTGTTCGCCGACTTCACGCCCGAGGCGGAGGGCGCCCGCAACCTCACCCTGGGCGCCGACCTGGCCGTCGCCGGGCACTACCGGCCCAAGGCGCTGCCGGCCGCGAGCACCACCACCACGGCGGACGGCTACCGCGTCACCCTGAACGGCACCCCCGTGCCGGGCCGCGAGCGCGAGCTCACCCTGACCGTCAGCCGCGACGGCAAGCCCGTCACCGACCTCCAGCCCTACCTGGGCGCCTACGGGCACCTCGTCGCGCTGCGCGCGGGCGACCTCGCCTACCTGCACGTCCACCCCGAGGAGGGCGGCCCCGGCCCCTCGGTCTCGTTCGCCGCGACGGCCCCGAGCGCGGGCACGTACCGGCTGTTCCTGGACTTCCGCCACGGCGGCGAGGTGCACACCGCCGCGTTCACCGTCACCACCGGCCGGCAGGCGCCGCAGCAGGAAGCCGTGAAGCCGCAGGACCCGAAGCCGGAGACCGGGAAGTCGGAAGCCGCGCACACCCACTGATGGCGGCGAGAGCCACGCCGGCGGTCGGGGCACCACGCGGCGTACGTAATACTCGCTCCATGAGATCAAGCGTTACGCCGGCGGGGCGCCGGGCGTCCGGCGGCCCGGTCCGCGTCCGGCGGGCGACGGCGCGCGACGCCAAGCGCCTCACCCGGCTGGTCCGCTCCTCGCGCGCCTACGAGGGCCACTACGCGCCGATGGTCGCCGGATACCGGGTCGGGCCGGACTACATCGAGGCCCATCAGGTGTTCGCGGCCGTGCGGGAGGCGACGGACCAGGTGCTCGGGTTCTACTCGCTGATCCTGGAGCCGCCCGAGCTGGACCTGCTCTTCGTCGCCGACGAGGCCCAGGGCACCGGCACCGGCAGGCTGCTCGTCGGCCATCTGCGCCGCGAGGCCGGAGCCCGCGGACTGCCCGGTGTGCGCGTCGTCTCGCATCCGCCGGCCGAGGGCTTCTACCTGAACATGGGCGCGCGGCGTACCGGAACGGTACGGGCCGCGCCCCCCGCGGTGATGTGGGACCGGCCCGAACTGTGCCTGCCCGTGCCCTGACGGGCGCCCGGTGCGCCGCTCAGGGCGCGCGGTGCAGGTCGGTCACGGTGAACAGACCGCCGTCCGGGTCCAGGAGCGTCGCCTCCCGGCCCTCCGGATGCGTCAGCTCCTCCACGAGCGAGCCCCCGTGCGCGCGCGCCCGCTCCACGGCGATTGCCACGTCGTCCACCGGGAAGTTGACCTGCCAGTGCGGCCGGACCAGCGGATCGGGGGCGGCCTCGACCGCGCCGGAACTGATCCGGGCCAGTTGGCGCCCACCGCAGCACACGACGACCTCGTCCTTGGCGTACGCCACCTCGCAGGCGCCCGGCAGTCCGCTCGCCCAGTCCAGCACCTCGCCGTAGAAGATCGCGGCGTCGAAGGCGCTCCGGGTGCGCAGCCGCAGCCAGGCGCGGGCGTGGCCCGCCGGGGCCGGGGGAGACGTCGCCGGTTCGGTCCGCTCCCAGATGCCGAAGCCCGCCCCGTCCCGGTCGGCGGCCAGCGCGCCGCGCCCCTTGCCCAGCGTCAGCGGCCCCACCGCCACCGTGCCGCTGCGTTCCCGGATGCGGGAAGCGGCCACATCGGCGTCCCGGACGGCGAAGTACGGGGTCCAGGCGACCGCGACGCGGAACGCGGTGGCCACCGCGCCGATGCCGGCGACCGGCACATCGTCCAGGCGGGCCACCGCGAAGTCCTGGCCGAGCCGGCCCGTGCGGAACGTCCAGCCCATCACCGGGCCGTAGAACGCCTGGGCGGACTCCAGGTCGCGGGTCATCAGATTGACCCAGCACGGAGCCGCGGACCCGGTCAGGGCCGCGCGGGCGGGCGCCGTGCCGGAGGTGCTTGGGGTCATGGTGCTTACTGCCTTCGTGGGGGGTGCGGCAGAGGTGCCGGCGGCCCTCGGGGGCCGTCAACCAGCCTCACCGGGGGCGGCCGCTCCCGCAACACGCGCACCACCCGCCCCGCCCGTCCCGGTGCGGCGCGGGTCAGTCCCGCTTGTCGTCGTCCTCGTGGCGGATCGGCTCGTTGCCGTGCTCACCCAGCTCGTACGGGGACAGGCCCCTGCCGTCGGCCGGGAAGCGGTCGTCGCCGTGGACGTCCGACTGCTCCTCGTGGCTGCGGTGGGCGGGGCCGACGGGCTGCTCGTCCGGCCGGGGCGGGGGCAGTTCCTGGTCGTGCCGTCGCTTGCCCAGAAGGAAGGCGCCGATCAGCAAGAGCACCAGGAGCACCCCGATCACACCCAGCACGACGCCCGTCGCACCGCGTCCGTCCGCGAGGGTGACCGCCAGGGAATTCAGGGCTCCATCCGAAACATCCATGATTGCCGGATACCCCGCTCGGAGGCCGCCACTCGGGACGACGTTCGAATTCATGTTTTAAGTGGATATGGGTGCCGAAAATGTTTCGACCGGTGTGAGCCGGGTCGGGCCGGGCACCCGAGGGTGGGTCCGGGCCGCTCCTGTCGCAGCCGACCGCCGACGGGGTCAGCCTGGAGATGACGGCATTGCCCCCTTCGGAAGGAACCGCGGTGAACAGCGCACAGGACAAGCGGCAGGCCACGGAGGACCACCACGACCAGGAGGTGTCGGTCGTTCTCGGCGAGTGCCCCGAGGACGACGCGCGCACGGTCTTCGACGCGCTGCGGGCCGCCTTCACCACCGACCGCTCGTCGGCGGACGTGCCCCACGAGACCGCGGGCAGGCGGCCCACCGTGTGGACCGCGACCGTCGACGTCTCCGAGGCGCGGGTGATCTCCGGGTCCGTGCGCCTCGGCGGCCCCGTCACGCTCGACGTGCAGGGCGGCTACGGGGCGGTGGACCGGCTCCGCGCGGGCCTGGCCGACGCCTTCGCCGTCCGGGTCGTCGGCACGGTGTCGGGGGACCAGGAGGAGGAAGTGCGCCTGCGGCTGGACAACAAGTAGGCCGAACGCACGCGTGGGACGGCGACGGGGCAGCTGGCCGCAGCACATATCTGGTAGAAATCGGACAAAGTTCCCCGTGGAAAGGTGTCGCCGTGGACCCGACCAGTGTGTGGGAGGGCGCCGCCGGTGAATCCGGGCCCCCCGGCGACCTGCCCTCCGCCACCCTGACCCTGAACGTCAACGGCACCGCGCACACCCTCACCCTCGACCACCGCACCACCCTCCTGGACGCCCTGCGCCACCACCTGGACCTGACCGGGGCGAAGAAGGGCTGCGACCACGGCCAGTGCGGCGCCTGCACCGTCCTCGTCGACGGCCGCCGCGCCAACAGCTGCCTGCTCCTGGCCGTCGCCCACGACGGCGCCCGCGTCACCACGGTCGAGGGACTCGCCGGCGAGCGGCTGCACCCCCTCCAGGAGGCGTTCCTGGAGCGCGACGCGTTCCAGTGCGGCTACTGCACCCCCGGCCAGCTCTGCTCCGCCGCCGGCGTCCTCGCCGAGGCCGCCGCCGGCCACCCCTCCCACGTCACCCCGCACGACGCGCCGGTGAACGCGCCCGCGCGCCTCACCCCCGAGGAGATCCGCGAGCGGATGAGCGGCAACCTCTGCCGGTGCGGCGCCTACCCCCGGATCACCGAGGCGGTCCAGGACGTGGCGCCGTGAAACCCTTCGCCTATCTGCGCGCCGACACCGTCGCCGACGCCGTCCGCGCCTGCGCCGCCCACCCCGGAGCGAAGTTCCTCGGCGGCGGCACCAACCTGGTGGACCTGATGAAGCTCGGCGTGGAGACGCCCGGCCTGCTCGTCGACGTCAGCCGGCTGCCGCTCGACCGGGTCACGGACACCCCCGAGGGCGGGCTGCGCATCGGCGCCACCGTCCGCAACAGCGACCTGGCCGCCCACCCCGCCGTACGCACCCGCTACCCCGCCCTCTCCCAGGCCCTGCTCGCCGGCGCCTCCGGGCAGCTCCGCAACATCGCGACCACCGGCGGCAACCTCCTCCAGCGCACCCGCTGCCCCTACTTCCAGGACACCTCCAAGCCCTGCAACAAACGCGCCCCCGGCACCGGCTGCCCCGCTCGGGAGGGCACCCACCGCGACCTCGCCGTCCTCGGCCACTCCGAGGAGTGCGTCGCCACCCACCCCTCCGACATGGCCGTCGCCCTGGCCGCGCTCGACGCGGACGCCGTCCTCGAAGGGCCGGAGGGCGAACGCACCGTGCCGGTGACCGCATTCCACCGGCTGCCCGGCGACAACCCCGACGCCGACACCGTCGTACGGCCCGGCGAACTCGTCACCGAGGTACTGCTGCCCCCACTGCCCGACGGCACGGTCAGCCTCTACCGCAAGGCCCGCGACCGCGCCTCCTACGCCTTCGCGCTCGCCTCCGTCGCCGCCGTCCTGCGCGTCCGCGACGGGCGCGTCGAACACGCCGCGCTGGCATTCGGCGGACTCGCCCACCGGCCCTGGCGGGCCCGCGCCGCCGAGGAGATCCTGCACGGCGCGCCCGCCGGCGACGCCACCTTCCTCCGGGCCGCCGACGCCGAACTCGCCGCCGCCCGCCCCCTGCGCGACAACGCCTTCAAGGTCCGCCTGGCCCGGCACCTGGCCGTGGACGCCCTCGCCGAACTCGCCGCCCGCACCTGATCACCGAGGACCCCGCCATGAGCCACGCCCCCCAGCCCCTGGGCGCGCCCGCCGTCCGCCGCGAGGGCGGCGCCAAGGTGACCGGCACCGCCCGCTACGCCGCCGAACGCGGTCTGCCCGGCTGCCTCTACGCCTGGCCCGTGCCCGCCTCCGTCCCGGCCGGCCGGGTCACCGCCGTACGCACCGTCGACGCCCTGGCCCAGCCCGGCGTCCACTGCGTGCTCACCCACGACAACGCACCGCGCCTGGAGGAGCCGGACGACCCCATCCTGGCCGTCCTCCAGGACGACCGGGTGCCCCACCGGGGCTGGCCCGTCGCGCTCGTCGTCGCCGACAGCCTCGCCGCCGCCCGCGCGGGCGCCGACGCCCTGCACATCGCGTACGAGACCTCCCCGCACGACGTGCTCCTCACCGCGGACCACCCCGGCCTCTACACCCCCGAGAACGCCAACGGCGGCTACCCGGCCGTCCGCGAACGCGGCGACTTCGACCGGGCCTTCGCGGACGCGCCCGTACGCGTCGACGTGACGTACACGCTGGAGGCACTGCACAACCACCCGATGGAGCCGCACGCCACGACCGCCCACTGGTCGCCCGAGGGGCACCTCACCGTGTGGGACTCCAGCCAGGGCGCCACCAAGGTGCGCGACAGCCTCGCCGCCGCCTTCGGGCTCAGCACCGACCAGGTCACCGCCGTCTCCGAGCACGTCGGCGGCGGCTTCGGCTCCAAGGGCACCCCGCGCCCCCAGGCCGTGCTCGCCGCGATGGCCGCGCTGCACACCGGCTGCCCCGTCGAACTCGCCCTGCCCCGGCGTCAGATGCCCGCCCTCGTCGGCCACCGCGCGCCCACCGTGCAGCGCGTCCGGCTCGGCGCCGAGCCGGACGGCACACTGACCGCCGTCGCCCAGGAGATCGTCACCCACACCTCGCGGGTCAAGGAGTTCGTGGAGCAGGCCGCCGTGCCCGCCCGCGTCATGTACGGCTCCCCGCACAGCCGGACCACCCACCGGGTCACCGCCCTGGACGTGCCCAGCCCCTCCTGGATGCGCGCCCCCGGCGAGGCGTCCGGCATGTACGCGCTGGAGTCCGCCATGGACGAACTCGCCGCCGAACTCTCCCTCGACCCCGTCGAACTGCGGCTGCGCAACGACCCCGCCGAGGAACCGGACTCCGGCAAACCCTTCAGCAGCCGCGGCCTGGCCGCCTGTCTGCGCGAGGGCGCCGCACGCTTCGGCTGGCAGGACCGCGACCCCGCCCCCGGCAGCCGCCGCGAGGGCCCCCTGCTCCTCGGCACCGGGGTCGCCTCGGCCACGTACCCCGTCTACGCCAGCGCCTGCCACGCCTCCGCCCACGCCGGCCCGGACGGCGGCCACCGGATCGCCGTCAACGCGACGGACATCGGCACCGGCGCCCGCACCGTCCTCGCCCAGATCGCCGCCCGGGCCCTCGGCGTACCGCTGGACGACGTGGCCATCGACATCGGCGACAGCGACCTGCCCGACGCACCGCTGGCCGGCGGCTCCTCGGGCACCGCCTCCTGGGGCTGGGCCGTCCACAAGGCCGCCACCCGGCTGGCGGAACGGCTCGCCGCGCACACCGGACCCCTGCCCGCCGAGGGCCTGACCGTCACCGCGGACACCACCGAGGAGACCGCCGCGGAATCCCCGTACGCCCGCCACGCCTTCGGCGCCCACTTCGCGGAGGTCGCCGTGCACACCCGCACCGGCGAGGTGCGGGTGCGCCGCATGCTCGGCGTCTTCGCGGCCGGCCGCATCCTCAACCCCCGTACCGCACGCTCCCAGTTCATCGGCGGCATGACCATGGGCATCGGCATGGCCCTCACCGAGGGCTCCACCATGGACCCCGTCTTCGGCGACTTCACCGAATGCGACCTCGCCTCGTACCACGTGCCCGTCTGCGCCGACGTGGCCGCGATCGACGCGCACTGGATCGAGGAGGACGACCCCCACCTCAACCCCATGGGCAGCAAGGGCATCGGGGAGATCGGCATCGTCGGCGCCGCCGCCGCGGTCGGCAACGCCTTCCGGCACGCCACCGGCGTCCGGCTGCGCACCCCGCCCCTCACCCCCGACCGGGTGCTCACCCGGCTGCCCTGACCACCACGGCGCGCCCGTCACCCGGCCGCGCGAAAGCGCCGGTCACACCGGGTGTGCGGGCCGACATGTTGCGCGACCGGCCCAGCGGGGTCACCCTGTTGAGTGACCCAGAAGAGACATCCGCTCACTCTTCGTATTCGGGGGTCGTTGGTTCAACGGGGCGAAGCACGTGGGCCTCGATGTGAGGAGCCTCGACGATGACCGTTCCACTCGACCGGCACTATCTGGTCGAACTCCAGGTTTCCGCAGAACGTGTCGACCAGCTGCGACGCATAGTCGCCGCCCATCTGCGCCACTGGAGTCTCGAACTCCACGTACGGCCCGTGTGCCGTGCCGTGGAGGAGCTGCTGACCAATGTCCACCGGCACGTCGGTGACGACAACCGCTGCGTCGTCGAACTCCGCTGGTCCGGACGGCACCTCACGGTCTCCGTCGCAGACAACGGCTCCGGGATGCCCCGGCTGCTCCGCGAGGGCGGCGGCGGCCTGAGCCGCGTCATGGCCCTCAGCGACAGCTGGGGCACCTGCCGCACCGCCGACGGCAAGGTCGTCTGGTTCACCCGGTACGCCCAGGAGCCCCAGCACATCGGACTGGTGCCGCTGCCGCCGCTGCCCGGCGTCCGCGAGTTCCGCCGCCCGCCCGTCGTGGCCGCCGAGATCCCCGAGCCGGTCCCGGCCGCCGTAGAGGAGAGCGTCCCCGACGTCACCCCCGCCCCCGCCCTCGTCTGAGGCGGACGGGCCCCGGCGGTCCCGCCCCGTCCCACCCCGCCCCCGACCCCCGGCCGGCGCGGATCGCGTGTCCCCGAGCACGCATGATCCGCGCCGGCCGGGTATGCGGTGCCGGGGGCCCGCCGTGCCCCGGCCCGCGTTGCGGCGGGCCCCGGCGCGCGGCACGGTCGAGGTACCGAGGCAAGGAGGCCACAGGCATGCCCATCGCGACGGTCAACCCCGCGAACGGCGAGACGCTCAGAACGTTCGACGCCCTGGACGACGACGAGATCGAGAAGCGGATCGCCGCGGCCGACGCCGCCTTCCGCGACTACCGCACCACCTCATTCGGCGAACGGGCCCGGCTGCTCGGCCGGGCCGCCGACCTGCTGGACGAGGACCGGCGGGACATCGCCCGCACCATGACCCTGGAGATGGGCAAACCCGTCACCGCCGCCCGCGCCGAGGCCGCCAAGTGCGCCAAGGCGATGCGTTGGTACGCCGCCCGCGCCGAGGAACTGCTCGCCGACGAGCACCCCTCGCCCGCCGACGTCGAGGACTCCGGCGCGGTACGCGCGTACGTCCGCTACCGCCCGCTGGGCCCGGTCCTGGCCGTCATGCCGTGGAACTTCCCGCTCTGGCAGGTCGTGCGCTTCGCCGCCCCCGCCCTGATGGCGGGCAACACCGGCCTGCTGAAGCACGCATCCAACGTGCCGCAGACCGCGCTCTACCTCGGCGACCTCTTCCGCCGCGCCGGCTTTCCGGCCGGCTGCTTCCAGACCCTGCTGGTGGGCTCCAAGGCCGTCGAGGGCATCCTGCGCGACCCCCGCGTCGCCGCCGCGACCCTGACCGGCAGCGAACCGGCCGGCCGCTCCGTCGCCGCGATCGCCGGCGACGAGATCAAGCACACCGTCCTCGAACTCGGCGGCAGCGACCCCTACCTCGTCCTGCCCTCCGCGGACGTCGCCAAGGCCGCCCGTACCGCCGTCACCGCCCGCGCCCAGAACAACGGCCAGTCCTGCATCGCCGCCAAGCGGTTCATCGTGCACACCGAGGTGTACGAGGAGTTCGCCGAACGCTTCACCGCCGGCATGCGCGAACTGACCGTGGGCGACCCGCTGGAGGAGTCCACCGACGTCGGACCGCTCGCCAGCGAACAGGGCCGCGCCGACATCGAGGAACTGGTGGACGACGCCCTGCGCCGGGGCGCCGAGGCCCTGTGCGGCGGCGGCCGCCCCGAGGGCCTGGCCGGCGGACTGGAGAACGGCTGGTTCTACGCGCCCACCGTCCTCGCCGGCATCACACCCGAGATGCGCGTCCACCGCGAGGAGACCTTCGGCCCGGTCGCCTCCCTCTACCGCGTGGACAGCCTCGACCAGGCCCTGGAGGTGGCCAACGACACCCCCTTCGGACTCAGTTCCAACGTATGGACCCGTGACGCCGGCGAGGCCGAACGCTGCGTCCGCGACCTCCGGGCCGGCGGCGTCTTCTTCAACGGCATGACCGCCTCCCACCCCGCGCTGCCCTTCGGCGGCGTGAAGCGCTCCGGCTACGGGCGCGAACTCGCCGGGCACGGCATCCGCGAGTTCTGCAACGCCACCACCGTCTGGTACGGCTCCGAGCCCCGGTGACCGCCCGCAGAGAGGCAGGACCATGAGCGACGCCCCACCGCAGCCCCCGCCGCCCCCGCGGGCGACCGGCCCCGGCGACGAGGAGATCGACGCGCTCGACGCGCACTGGCGGGCCGCCAACTACCTGGCCGCCGGCCAGATCTACCTGATGGACAACCCCCTGCTGACCCGGCCGCTCGCCCCCGAGCACATCAAACCCCGGCTGCTCGGACACTGGGGCACCTCACCGGGGCTCAACCTCGTCTACACCCACCTCAACCGCCTCGTCCGCGCCCGCGGCACCCGCGCCCTGTGCGTCTGGGGCCCCGGCCACGGCGGGCCCGCCGTCCTCGCCGGCTCCTGGCTGGAAGGCAGCTACTCGGAGATCTACCCCGACATCGGCCGGGACGCCGAGGGCATGGGCCGGCTGTTCAAGCAGTTCTCCTTCCCCGGCGGGGTCCCCAGCCACGTCGCCCCCGAGACCCCCGGCTCCATCCACGAGGGCGGCGAACTCGGCTACTCGCTCGGCCACGCCTACGGAGCCGCGCTCGACCACCCGGAGCTGCTGGTCACCTGCGTCATCGGTGACGGCGAGGCGGAGACCGGACCGCTCGCCGGGTCCTGGCACGCCAACAAGTTCCTCGACCCCGTCCACGACGGCGCCGTCCTGCCGGTCCTCCACCTCAACGGCTACAAGATCGCCAACCCGACCGTGCTCGCCCGCCTCCCGCACACCGAACTCGACGCCCTGCTGCGCGGCTACGGCCACGACCCCCTCTACGTCGAGGGCGACGAACCGCGCGCCGTGCACCGGGCCATGGCCCTCGCGATGGACCGCGCAGCCGACCGCGTCGCGGAGATCCAGGCCGCCGCCCGGACCGGCGGCGACACCGGGCGGCCGCGCTGGCCGATGATCGTCCTGCGCACCCCGAAGGGCTGGACCGGGCCCGCCGAGGTGGACGGAGTGCCCGTCGAAGGCACCTGGCGCGCCCACCAGGTCCCGCTCCCCGGCGTCCGCGAGAACCCCGACCACCTGCGCCGGCTGGAGGCATGGCTCCGCTCCTACCGGCCCGCCGAACTCTTCGACGCCGACGGCCGCCCCACCGAACAGGTGCTGGCCTGCGTCCCCGAGGGCGACCTGCGCCTGGGCGCCTCCCCCTACGCCAATGGCGGCCTGTTCCTGCGCGACCTGCCCATCCCGGACCTGGACGGGTTCGCCGTCCCGGTGGACCGGCCCGGCCGTACGCTGCGCGAGCCCACCCGCGTCCTGGGCGGCCTCCTGGAAGCGGTCATGGCGGCCACCGCCGACCGCAGGGACTTCCGGCTCGTCGGCCCCGACGAGACCGCCTCCAACCGGCTCGACGCGGTCTACGAGGCCAGCGGCAAGGCCTGGCAGGCCCGCACCCTCCCGACCGACGAGCACCTCTCCCGCGACGGCCGGGTCATGGAGGTGCTGTCCGAGCATCTGTGCCAGGGCTGGCTGGAGGGCTATCTGCTGACCGGCCGGCACGGGCTGTTCTCCTGCTACGAGGCGTTCGCGCACATCGTGGACTCGATGGTCAACCAGCACATCAAATGGCTGCGCACCTCGCGCCGGCTCGCCTGGCGCCGCCCCATCGCCTCCCTCAACTACCTGCTCACCTCGCACGTCTGGCGCCAGGACCACAACGGCTTCTCGCACCAGGACCCCGGGTTCGTCGACCACGTCCTCAACAAGAGCCCCGAGGTCGTCCGGGTCTATCTGCCGCCCGACGCCAACACCCTGCTCTCCGTGGCCGACCACGCGCTGCGCAGCCGGGACTACGTCAATGTCATCGTCGCCGGGAAGCAGCCGAGTTTCGACTGGCTGACCCTGGACCAGGCACGGGTGCACTGCGCACGCGGCGCCGGCGTCTGGGAGTGGGCGGGCACCGAGGACGGCGGCCGCGAGCCCGACGTCGTCCTCGCCTGCGCCGGCGACGTGCCCACCCTGGAGACCCTGGCGGCCGCCCAGCTGCTGCGGCGCCATCTGCCGGAACTGGCCGTACGGGTGGTCAACGTGGTCGACATGGCCCGGCTCATGCCGCACTCCGAGCATCCGCACGGCATGCCGGACTCCGAGTACGACGCGCTGTTCACCCGGGGCAGGCCGGTCGTCTTCGCGTACCACGGCTACCCCTGGCTGATCCACCGGCTGGCCTACCGCCGCGCCGGGCACGGCGATCTGCATGTGCGCGGCTACAAGGAGGAGGGCACCACGACCACGCCCTTCGACATGGTCGTCCGCAACGACCTCGACCGCTACCGGCTGGTCATGGACGTGATCGACCGGGTCCCCGGCCTCGGCGTCCGCGCGGTGGCGGTGCGTCAGGAGATGGCGGACTCCCGCACCCGCCACCACGCCTGGATTCGCGAACACGGCACCGACCTGCCCGAGGTGGCCGACTGGTCCTGGGAGGGCTGAGCGCGCGGGACACGGCGAGGGGCCCGGACGGAGCGTTCCGTCCGGGCCCCTGGCCCGTCGCGCCGGGCCGGCCGGCCGTGCGTGCCGGGCCGGTCCTAGAAGCGCAGTTCCGCCGCGATCCGGCCGTGCGCCTCGAGGGAGTCGTCGGCGACGAAGTACACCTCCGCCCCGCTGTCCAGCGCCGCCTCCACCAGCTCGTCCACGATGTCCTCGCGGACGGTCACGTCGGCCGGGTCCACCACCTCGTCGGTGACCGGCCGGAGATGTTCCTCGTCCATCCGCACCGTCTGCTGGTAATGCTCCTCCACCGCCACCAGCCCGGCGCGCCCCTCGCGCACCGCCGCCCACACCTCGTCCAGGCCCCCGGCGAACGCCTTGCGGCCGCGTGCCGCGTCGAGCTTGGCGTCGATCTCCGCCGCGAAGCGGGCGCGCCGGGCCTCCAGGGCGGGGCGCAGCTCGGTGAGCAGTTCGCGGGGCGCGTTGTCGGCCGGCGCGCCCTTGGTGACCCGGCCCACCGCGTCCTTCGCGCACTGCCCGGCCTCCTCGAACAGGGCGAGCGCGGGGGCGATGCCGACCAGGTACAGCGGACGCGGGTCGGTGGCCAGCACGGCGCGCAGCTTCTCGTCCACCGTGCGCAGGAAGAGCTTGGTGTCCTCGCTGGCGAAGTTGCTGGGCGTGTCGCCGATCTGCTCCTCGCGCTGCGGGTCGAAGTCCTCGCGCGGGGCCGTGAGCGGGAAGCCGCCGATGTGGACCTCCTGCACCGACTCGGTCGTGCCGCTGAAGAGTGCGGCGTGGTCGGCGGCCACCGTCAGCGCCCAGAAGGGCCGGGCCTGAGCCTTCGCGGCGACCAGGTTGCGGGTGAGGTAGCTGTCGCTCAGCACCACCCGTTCGGGTGCGGTACGCGGCAGTCGCCAGATCCGGTACTCGTCGGCGGTCGCCAGGAGCACCAGCGCGTCCAGCGCCCGGCGCTGGTCGAGTTCGTCGACGGCGCGCTCCAGTTGCCGCTTGATCGCCGCGCAGGTCTCGCGGGAGACGGCCGGGTCGGCCTCCAGCCGGTTGTGGGCCTCGGACAGCAGATTGCGCAGCCGTACGGGGTCCTGGGCGTTGTCCGGGGCACGCCGGTGGGTCGGCATGGTCAGGGACAGGGCCGGATAGGGCCTGGTCGCGCGCAGCTCCTGAAGCAGGCCGGCGGTCAGGGCGTCCGTGTCCATCAATTCCCTCCCTGGGGATTGGCGCACCGCGTTACGGAGCGGGTGATTCCAACGAGTCAATTCATACCTTTTGATCCTAGTATGGGCGAGTTGGTCATTCCGGGTGCGAGGAGCCCTGTCTCCCGCGCCCGCTTCAGTGGACGGAGCGTTTGTGAACCGGACCGGCCCCGTGCGGCGCCCCCTTCCGGGCCGGGTGGCCCGCGGCCTGACCCCCGCCGTACTCACCGCGCTGCTCGTCGCGGGCGCCGCCGCCTGCGGTGACTCCGACACCTCGTCACCGGGCACCGCCCGGTCCACCCGCACCTTGTCCGCCGAGCCGGAGGCGAGCCCGAGCGCCAGCCCCGGCGGGCGCACCCAGGACGAGTTCGCCGCCTCGGTCTCCGCCGACGCGGAGCGCGACCGGCAGAAGGCCGCGGCGACCCTCAAGGGCGTGAAGGGCAAGGGCGACGCGATCGACGACGTCTCCGTCAGCGGCATCGCGGTCCGGTCCGGCGAGAAGTTCCGCAGCGCCCTGGTCCGCGTGACGAACCGGGGCGACGACGCGGCGTTCTTCGCGGTGCGCGTCGAGTTCGTCGGCTCATCGGACAAGGTGCTGGACTCCGTGGTGCTCGGCTTCTCCGGCGTGGCGCCCGGCGAGACGGTCAGCGAGCACGCCAACAGCGCGAAGGCCGCCGGCGTCAAGTCGTTCCCCCGGGTCGCCCAGGCGGAACGGAGCTGACGGCCGGCGGCCCGCGCGCCGCTCAGCGAGAGGCCGTCACCAGATGGCCTCCACCCACTCCGGGTGGTCCACGAACGGGTTCCGGTTGTGCTGGTACCGCTCGTATATGACGTCGTTGCGCCGCTTCTCGAAGGAGTCCGGCGGGTCCTGCTCGTTCCACTGCTTCAGTACGGAGAGCCGGCCCATGTACGGGGCGGACCCGTTCGACACCTTGTCGTTGGGCTCCAGGTCGGGGAAGGCGTCGTCGCCCTCGTAGCGCACCGCCATGTAGAGGATCATGCGGGCCACGTCGCCCTTGACGGCGTCGCGTGGTTCGAAGGAGTTGCTGTCGGTGTAGTTGCCCGGCGCGTTGCTCACCTGGCTGCCGCCGTTGTCGAAGTCCTTGTTGCCCCGTACGGAGTTGACCTGGACGTCGGCCGGGCGCAGATGGTGGATGTCGGTGCCGGGGCCGGTGGCCGTACCGAAGTCGCCGTGGGACTTGGCCCAGACGTGCTCCCGGTTCCACTGGCCGACGTTGCCGCCGTTGTCGCTCTTGGGCTCCGAGCGCCCGGTGTACAGCAGGATGACGTGGGTGGAGTCGGCCGGGTCCTGGTCGGTGTCCTTCAGGGCGTTCCAGACCTGGCTGTAGCTGAGCCTGCTCTGGTCGCTGATGATCGTGTGCAGGGCGTTCTTGAGCGCGGTGCCGGTCCTGCCGGCCGCGTCCTCGTAGTAGGTGTCGTCGAGCGCGGAGAGCGAGGAGCGGGCCGCGGTGGTGGAGGCCGCGGTGGCGGGGGAGGGCAGCGGTGCGGGCGCGGCGGCCGCCGTGCCGGTGAGCACCGCGAGGGCGGCGAGCGCGACGGGCAGGGAGCCGCGCGCGGGAAGGTGGCGACGGGACATGTGGGGTGTCCTCTCCGGGAATGCACGCACCGCGGCGCCGTCGGGGGTGGGGAAACGGTTCCGCGGTGAGTGGTGTCCGCTATGTGTACGCGGGAGCGTCCCATGCGGACCGTCACGATGTGTGAACGCCGCGTATCTATCATGTGCAGGTCAAGTGAGGGCGCGGCGCCCGCCTCGCGGGCCGCTCCCGGCCTCGGATGCGGCGGCGTCGGCGGCGGGCGAGAATGACGGGAAGGAAAGGGAGGCGGCATGAGCGACGAGTCCGATTCCGTATCCGACGTCCGAGGCGTGACTCCGGACGACCTCTTGCACACCGGCGCCACCGACGACCCGTCCGCGGAGGACCTGGTGCTCGCGTCGGGGAAGGACCTGACCCCGGCCAACCTCGACTGGGCGAAACGCACCCTGGCCAGGGAGGGCCGGGCGGCCATCGACAAGCGACTGCCGTAGACGGCACGTACGGCGCACCAGGCGCACCAGGCGCACCAGGCGCGGCGGCAGCGGCCGTCGCGCCGTACGGCAGTACGGGCGCCGGGCCCGGCTCGGTTAGCCTGAACGCACAATGAACCGTTTGACGACGTCAGCGGGCGGTTATGACCTCGCCCGTTTCCCCGAGGACCCCCGCGACCCGCTCCGTGCCTGGGACGCGGCCGACGCCTATCTGCTCCAGCACCTGGAGGGCACCGAAGGCGCCGCCCCGGTCGCCGTCGAGGGCCGCGTCGTGGTGGTCGGGGACCGCTGGGGCGCCCTCAGCACCGCGCTCGCCGGCCACCACCCGGTGCAGATCAGCGACTCCTGCCTCGGGCAGCGGGCGACCGCAGCGAACCTCGCGCGCAACGGCCTGCCCGCGGACGCCGTGCGCCTGCTCTCCCCGCGCGACACCCCGCCGGACCGCATCGACGTCCTGCTCGTCCGCGTACCCAAGAGCCTCGCCTTCCTGGAGGACCAGCTCCACCGGCTCGCGCCCGCCGTCCACGCCGGCACCCTCGTCATCGGCACCGGCATGGTCAAGGAGATCCACACCTCGACCCTCGCCCTGTTCGAGCGCATCATCGGCCCCACCCGCACCTCCCTCGCCGTGCGCAAGGCCCGGCTCATCCACTGCACCCCGGACCCGGCCCTGCCGCGCACCCCCAGCCCCTGGCCCCTGCGCTACGCACTGCCCCCGGACGCCGGAGCGGCCGCCGGGCACACCGTCACCAACCACGCCGGGATCTTCTGCGCCGACCGGCTCGACATCGGCACCCGCTTCTTCCTCAAGCACTTGCCGGTCCGCACCGGGCCGGACCGGGTCGTGGACCTCGGCTGCGGCAACGGCGTCCTCGGCCTCGCCGCCGCCCTCGCCAACCCGGACGCCACCCTCACCTTCATCGACGAGTCCCACCAGGCCGTCGCCTCCGCCGAGGAGACCTTCCGCGCCAACACCGGACCCGGCGCACGGGCGAGCTTCGTCGTCGGGGACGGCCTGGCCGGCGCCGAGCCCGACAGCGCCGACCTGGTCCTCAACAACCCGCCGTTCCACTCGCACCAGGCCACCACCGACGCCACCGCCCGGAGCATGTTTTACGGCGCGCGGCGCGCCCTGCGCCGGGGCGGCGAGCTGTGGGTCGTCGCCAACCGGCACCTGGGCCACCACACCACCCTGCGCCGCGTCTTCGGCAACTGCCAGACCGTCGCGGGCGACCCGAAGTTCGTGGTGCTGCGCGCCGTCAAGCGCTGAGCCGCGGTACGCGGTCCAGGGGCAGCGGCTCCCGCGCCGCCCGCCAGGCGGGCGGAAGAGCGGCCGCGCCCGTACGCGCGGCGATCACCCCGCCCGCGATGGCGCAGGTCGTGTCGATGTCACCGCGGCCGCCGACGGTGACCCACAGGCCCTCCTCCAGATCGTCCGGATGGCCCGCCGCACACCACAGCGCGAAGGGGACGGTGTCGGGCCCGGACATCCGGTAGCCGGAGCCCAGGACCTCCGCGGCGTGGCGGACCGAGGTACGGGCGGGCATCCGGGCCGCGATCCGGACGCCGAGCGCACCTCGCTGTCCGGCAGGTGCGCGGCCACCTCCCGGAGGAACGCGCCGCGCTCGGGCGCCGGGCCGCCCCGGCCGCGCGTGGCCAGCGCCGCTGCGACGGCGACCGCCACCGCCCCGGCGGCCGCCTCCGGGTGGTGGTGCGAGACGGCGCTCTGCCGGGCGGCCTGCTCGACGACGGTGTCCAGATCGGCGGCGTGCCAGGCGCCGAGCGGGGCGACACGCATCGCCGCCCCGTTCCCCCACGAGCCCATGCCCTCGAACTGCGCGGCCACCAGCTCCCGCCAGGGCTCGCCCGCGCCGATCCGGCGCAGCACGTCGTGCATCGAGGCCCCGTACCCGCGGTGCGTGTCGGCCGCGTACTCCTCGGCCAGGCGCCGGGCGAACCGGTCCTGGTCCACGATGCCGTCCCCCTCGGCGAGTTCACGGACCAGGACCAGCGCCTGGGCGGTGTCGTCGCTCCACCGCCACACCGGCTCCGGGGGCAGCGTCCGCGACTCCAGGGGCTCGGGACCCTCGCGCCGCAGGATGCCGAACCAGCGGTCGCCGAAGGCGTCACCGAAGGCGAGTCCGGACAGCGAATCCAGGGCGGAGGAAGGTGCGTCGGTCATCGGAGCAGTATGGCAAGGCGCCCGCTGGCCCGCCGACCTCCTCGCCCGCTGGCCCGCCGACCCCCTCGCCCGTCGCCCTCCTCGACCGTCCGCGCGCCCCCGGCCACACTGGGGGCGTCCGGCGGCCCGGCTCCGGGCCGCCACCGAGCGGGAGGGACACCCCCATGACGGAAGCCGACCCCGGACTCTTCGGACCCGCGTCGGTCACCTGGCAACTGCATGCCGACCCGATGATGTGGATCGCCGGGGTGCGTGCCCTCTACCTCCAGGCCCTCCACCCGCTCGCGGTGCGCGGCGTCACCCAGAACTCGGACTTCCGGGACGACGCCTGGGGCCGGCTCATGCGCACGGCGGGCTTCGTCGGCACCCTCACGTACGGCACCACCGAAGCCGCCGAGAAGGCGGGCGCGCGGGTCCGGAGGATCCACCGCCACCTCACGGTCACCGACCCGGCGACCGGCCGCACCTGCGGCGTCGACGAGCCCGAACTGCTGCTGTGGGTGCACTGCGCCGAGGCCGACTCCTACCTTCAGGTCCTGCTCCGCTCCGGCTACCCGCTCACCGCCCGGCAGGCCGACCGGTACATCGGTGAACACCGGCACAGCGCCCGCCTGGTCGGCCTCGACCCCGACGACGTCCCCGCGACGACCGCCGAACTCGCCGGCTACTTCGCCCGCGTACGGCCGGCCCTCGCCCGGACCCCGGAGGCGCTGGACGTCGCCCGCTTCCTGCACCGGCCGCCCGTCCACCCCCTCCTCGTCCCGGCCCGCGCCCTGCTCTGGCGGCACGCGGCGGACCTCGCCTACCAGTCCCTGCCGCCATTCGCCCACGAGCTGTACGGCAGGGCCGCGCCGCCGCCCGCCGCCGTGGACCGCAGGCTGCGCACCACCGGCGCCCTGCTGCGCGCCGTCCCCGCCCGGCTGCGGTGGCGGCTGCCGCCCGGTCACATCATGGGCGCGATGGCGCGCCTCGGACCCGGCAGCCGCCCCACCCCGTACACACTGAAGAGGCAGGCAGCCATACTGGACGCGCCGGGGAGGGCGCGGCGACAGCGGGCGGAACGACGGGGGCGGCAACAGGGATGGCGGAGACCAGGCTGATCCAGAGCCGGTACCGGCTGCTCGACCTGATCGGGCGGGGCGGCATGGGCGAGGTGTGGCGTGCCCGCGACGAAGCGCTGGGCCGCCAGGTCGCCGTCAAATGCCTCAAGCCGATGAGCGGCCGGCACGACGAGGACCACACCCGCGTCGTCCGCGAGCGCTTCCGCCGCGAGGCGCGGGTCGCCGCCGCCCTCCAGCACCGGGGCGTCACCGTCGTGCACGACTTCGGCGAGTACGAGGGCGTGCTCTACCTCGTGATGGAGCTGCTCGACGGCCGCAACCTCAGCCAGCTCCTGGAGGACAACGAGCAGAACCCGCTGCCCGTGGACGACATCGTGGACATCGCCGAACAGGTCGCCGACGCCCTCGGCTACACCCACCAGCAGGGCATCGTCCACCGCGACCTCAAGCCCGCCAACATCATGCGGCTGTCCGACGGCACGGTGAAGATCTGCGACTTCGGCATAGCCCGGCCCGGTCACGGCATTCCGGTCACCTCCCGGCTCACCGGCGTCGGCGTCGCGATGGGCACCCCGCACTACATGTCCCCGGAGCAGATCAGCGGCGGCCAGGTGGACCACCGCAGCGACCTCTACTCGCTGGGCTGCGTGCTGTACGAGATCGCGACCGGCGCCCCGCCCTTCGACATGGAGGACTCCTGGGGCATCCTCGTCGGCCACCGCGACACCACGCCCGAGCCGCTGCGCTCCCACCGCGCCGAACTCCCGGGGTTCTTCGACCGCGTCGTCCTGGACCTGCTCGCCAAGACCCCGGAGGAGCGCCCGGCCGACGCCCACGACCTGCGCCGCCGCATCGCCGTCGGCCGCACCGGCGAACAGCCCTTCGCGGAACCCGCCGGCCGGATGCCGCTCGGCCCGCCCGCCGCCCTCACCCGGGGCAGCCGCGCCACGCCCGGACTGCCCGCCTGGGCGGCGACGATGACCGGCGGCCACAAGGCCACCGTCACCGGACACCCGCCCCTGGCCCCGCCCGACCGCACGGCCGGCCTCACCCTCACCTGGACCACCGGCGCCGCACCGCACCCCGCCCCGCCCGGCACCCTCGCCGGCTCGCCCGCGCCCGGCTCCGCATCGGGGCGCAAGGAGCGCGCCGAGAACGCGCTGCGCGAGTTCGGCCGGCTCGCCGAGGACCGGGCCCGCCTCCTCGGCCCCGACCACGGCGAGACCCTCGCCGCCCGGCAGCAGATGGCGTACGCGCTGGGCCGCCTCGGGCGGCACGCCGAGGCCCACGAACTGCACACCGCCGTCCTCGCGTCGCGGGAGCGCGCCTCGGGCCCGGACCACCCCGACACGCTGCGCTGCCGCCACAACCTGGCCTTCAGCCTCAGCAGGCTGGGACGCCTGGAGGACTCCTACCGCATGGCCCACGACGTGGCCGGGGCCCGCGCCCGCGTACTGGGCCCCGACCACCCCGACACGCTGGTCACGCTGTACGAGGTCGGGTACGCGCTGGGCCGGCTCGGCCGCTGGACGGAGGCCCTGAACACCTACCGGCAGGTCGCCGAGGCGCGGACCCGGCTGCTGGGCGCCGACCACCCCGACACCCTCGCCACCCGCTACGAGGTCGGCATCAGCCTGGGCCGGCTCGGCCGCAGCGTGGACGCCCTGGAGCTGTACCGCACGCTCGTCGCCGACCGCCTGCGGGTCAACGGCCCCCACGACCCCGAGACCCTGCGCGCCCGCCACGGACTGGGCGTCAACCTGGGCCGGCTGGCCCGCTGGGACGAGGCCCTGGCGGAGGCGCGCGCGGTCTGCGCCGCACGGGAACACGTCCTGGGCCCCGACCACCCGGACACCCTGGTCAGCCGCCGCGAGGTCGCCGTCGCCCTCGGCTGGCTGGGCCGCTGGGCGCAGGCGCTCACCGTCTACCGGCAGGTCGCCGACGCCCGGACCCGGCTGCTGGGCGCCGCCCACCCCGACACCCTGGCCGGCCGCGACGACGAGGCGCACTGCCTCGAACAGCTGGGCCGCGCCCGCGAGGCCGCCGACCTCTACCGGGACGTCGCCGCGCTCCGGCAGCAGCCGGTCGGGCCGCCGCTCTGACACCGGTACGGGGCAGGCGGCCGGGCCCGCCCGCCCCGCGTCCCCGGCGGACCGGTCAGTCGGCCGACGCCACCCAGCCGTCCGCCTCGATGCGCCGGGCGTCCGGCGCCCTGCTCTCGTCGAAGACCGTACGGCCGCCGTCCTCGACCCTGATGGCGTCCACGTACACGCCCCTGCCCACGTACAGCTGATCCGTGGTGCAGCGCCATCTGAGCCGGACTCCGGTACCCCGCAGACCGCCGAGAGCGGCGTCCAGGTGGTGCCAGACGCGGCCCGACCAGCCGGAGAGCGAGCCGTCCGGATGCTCCTCGGGGCGGGCGCCCCGCTCCCGGCCGGTGGCGGTGGTGGTGAACGGGACCGGCCGCCAGGTGGCCCCGGCGTCCGTCGAGGACTCCAGGAGCAGGAAGTCCGACGCCGGTTCGGTGTCCCACCACAGCGCACAGGTCAGCCGGGCCCGCGAGGAGGCGAGGGCCAGCGGCGGCAGTGCCAGGGTCGCCGTGGTGGCGCTCTCCATCCCGGAGAACCACGCCGTACGGCCGCGGGCCGGCCGGACTGCGACGGCCCGCGCCATCTGGTTGGCGGTGGCCACGCGCGGCGCGCTGCCGGAGCGCCAGCTGCGCACCGGGTGCACGGAGTTGCCGAGGACGATCAGGAACGAGTCCGTCGTCGGGTCCAGAACCAGGCTCGTCCCGGTGAAGCCGGTGTGCCCCGCCGTACGCGGCGTGGCCATGGCGCCCATGTACCAGTGCTGGTAGAGCTCGAAGCCCAGGCCGTGCTCGTCACCGGGGAACGCCGTGTTGAAGTCGGTGAAGAGCAGATCGACGGAGTCCTCCGCGAGGATGCGGGCCCGGCCGTACACCCCGCCGTTGAGCAGGGTACGCGCCAGGATCGCGAGGTCCCAGGCACAGGAGAACACCCCGGCGTGCCCGGCGACCCCGTCCAGGCTGTACGCGTTCTCGTCGTGCACCTCGCCCCAGACCAGGCCCCGTTCCAGGCCGGACCAGGGCTGCCGGGCGTCCTCGGTGGCGGCGATCTTCGGCTTCCAGGAGGCGGGCGGGTTGTACCGGGTGCGCCGCATGCCGAGCGGGGCGGTGATCCGCTCGCGCAGCAGCACGTCCAGGGACAGCCCGGTCAGCTTCTCCAGGACCAGCTGGAGCGAGATCAGGTTCAGGTCGGAGTAGAGGTAGGCCGTACCGGGCGCACTGGCCGGCTCCTCGTTCCACAGCAGCTCCAGCTTCCCCTCCCGCGTCGGCGCGAGGTAGAGCGGAATCCAGGCCCGGAACCCCGAGGTGTGGGTGAGGAGCTGACGGATGGTGATGTCCTGCTTGCCGCCGCGGGCGAAGTCCGGCAGATAGGAGGCGACCGGGGCCTCCAGCTCCAGCGTGCCGCGCTCGATCTGCTGCACGGCCAGGATCGAGGTGAACAGCTTCGAGACCGACGCCAGGTCGAAGACGGTGTCCCCGGCCATCGGGATCTGCCGGTCCGGGGGGAACTCCACCCCGGTGTCGGTCTTCTCGTCGTACGCCGAGTAGCGCACCGCCTTGCCGATCGGCTGGTGCAGCGCCACCGTCCCGCCCCGGCCCGCGAGCAGCACGGCGCCCGCGTACCAGGGGTGGCGGGGCGAGGCGTCCAGATAGCGCTCCGCCTCCGTCACCAGCCGGTCGAGCGGCTCGGACAGCAGTCCGGCACGGGCCGCCGACCCGTACCGCAGCGTCGGCCGGGCACCCCGGCCGGTGTTCGTCTCCGGCGACGTCGCCTCCGACTCCGTGGCGGACGCCGTGCCCGCGAAGGGGATGGGCGCCAGGGCGAGTGCCCCGCCCAGGGCCAGCATCCCACCTCCGAGCCGCCTTCTGCTGATGCCCCCGCCTGCCGTGTCCCGCGTCATCCGCGATCCCTTCCCGCTGCCTGAAAGTTACTTTCGAAATCTCTTCCGAGCGTGAAACTTCCTGCCGAAGCAGAGGGTACTGTCACCACCCGCCGCGCCGAAGAGGGCGGCGCCGCAATAAATCTGACGGGTCGTCACGCATGCCGGAGGCGGGGCCCGTGCACGGTGTGCCGCCCGGCCCGGCGGGGGAGACCCTTGACCACCGCGTCCCGGCCACCCAGGATCACGCCATGACCGGTGTACGCAGCAGCACAGTCGACGGCGTCGTGACCCGCAGCGCACGGCGCACCCCCGAACGGACCGCCCTGCGGTACGCCGACCGGGCCTGGACCTACCGCGAGCTCGACGCGGCCGTCACCACCGCGGCCGCCGTCCTCACCGAGGACCACGCGCTGCGGCCGGGGGACCGGGTCGCCGCCTACGCCCACAACTCGGACGCGTATCTGATCGCGTTCCTCGCCTGCGCCCGCGCCGGCCTGGTCCACGTCCCGGTCAACCAGAACCTCACCGGTGACGACCTGGCGTACATCCTGGGCCAGTCCGGCAGCTCCCTGGTCCTGACCGACCCGCCCCTGGCGGACCGGCTCCCGGAGGGCTTCGCCGTACGGGCGCTGCGCGACGCCGGGGACTCGCTGCTGACCGGCCTCGCCACCCCGCGCCCCTTCGCCCCCGCGCACGAGCCGGGCGCCGACGACCTGGTCCAGCTGCTCTACACCTCCGGGACCACCGCGCTCCCCAAGGGCGCGATGATGACCAACGGCGCCCTCGTCCACGAGTACGTCAGCGCCGTCACCGCCCTCGACCTGCGCGCCGGCGACCGGCCCGTCCACGCGCTGCCGCTCTACCACTCGGCGCAGATGCACGTCTTCCTGCTGCCCTACCTCGCGGTGGGCGCAGAGAACACCGTCCTGGACGCCCCGGACCCGGCCCGGATCTTCGAGCTGGTCGAGTCCGGGCGGGCCGACAGCCTCTTCGCCCCGCCCACCGTGTGGATCGGCCTCGCCAACCACCCCGAGTTCGCCTCCCGCGACCTGGGCGGGCTGCGCAAGGCGTACTACGGGGCGTCGATCATGCCCGTCCCGGTGCTGGAGCGCCTGCGCGGCCGGCTGCCCCGGCTGGCCTTCTACAACTGCTTCGGGCAGAGCGAGATCGGCCCGCTGGCCACCGTGCTGGGGCCCGACGAGCACGAGGGCCGGATGGACTCCTGCGGCAGGCCCGTCCTCTTCGTCGAGGCCAGGATCGTGGACGAGAACGGCGCCGAGGTGCCCGACGGCACCGCCGGCGAGGTGGTCTACCGCTCGCCCCAGCTGTGCTCCGGCTACTGGGACAAGCCCGAGGAGAGCGCCGAGGCGTTCCGCGACGGCTGGTTCCACTCCGGCGACCTCGCCGTCCGCGACGCGGAGGGCTACTTCACGGTCGTGGACCGGGTGAAGGACGTCATCAACTCCGGCGGGGTGCTCGTCGCGTCCCGGCAGGTCGAGGACGCCCTCTACACCCACCCCGCCGTCGCCGAGACGGCCGTCGTCGGGCTGCCCGACGAGCGCTGGATCGAGGCCGTCACCGCCGTCGTCGTCCTCAAGGGCGAGGCCACCGAGGAGGAGCTGATCGGCCACGCCCGCGAACGCCTCGCCCACTTCAAGGCCCCGAAGCGGATCGTGTTCGCGGACGGCCTCCCGCGCAACGCCAGCGGCAAGATCCTCAAGCGCGAACTGCGCGACCGCCTCGCCTGACGGCGCCCGGCGCGCTCACGCCCGCCCGCGCACGCGGCCGACGCCCGCGTAGATGGTGTCGGGGATCTCCCCGTGCTCCGGGGCGGGCGTGCCGTGCCAGTGCGGGGCGGCCACCAGACCGGGCGCGACCAGGTCGAGCCCGTCGAAGAAGCGGGCCACCTCCGCACCGCTGCGGGGCTGCAGCGTGATGCCGCTCGACCGGTAGCGGGCCAGCGCCTCCTGGTGGGCGGCGAGGAAGTCCACGGTGAAGTGGGAGAGCACCAGGCAGCTGCCGGCGGGCAGCGCGTCGACCAGCGTGCGGGTGATGCCGTACGGATCGTCCGAGTCGGCCAGGAAGTGCATCAGGGCGATCATCGAGAGCGCCACGGGCCGCTCGAAGTCCAGCACCGTACGGGCGTGGTCGAGGATCTTCTCCGGAGAGCGCACATCGGCTTCCAGATAGTCGGTGACGCCCTCCGGGGTGCTGACGAGCAGCGCCTCCGCGTGCCGCAGGACGATCGGATCGTTGTCCGTGTACACGATCCGGGCCGACGGGGTGATCTCCTGGACGATCTGGTGGAGATTCGGCCGGGTCGGGATGCCGGTCCCGATGTCGAGGAACTGGTCGATGCCCTCCCGCGCCGCCCAGGCGGCCGCCCGGTGCATGAAGGAACGGTTCTGCGCGACGCCCACCTTCGCCGGCTCCGGCATCTGCTCGCCGAGTGCCTGGTCGACGGGGTAGTGGTCCTTGCCGCCCAGGAGGTAGTCGTAGACGCGGGCCGGATGCGGCCTGCTGGTGTCGACCTGACCTGCCGTCATGAGGTGCTTCCCAACCCTCGGGCCGGAGAACACGAGTCCCCCCGGCGGACAATGGCTCACTCCGGCCCATCCTGCCACAGCAACCCCGCCGGTCAGCAGCCGAGTTGGCCTACTCCCCGCGCTCGTCCACGATCCGCCGGAACTTGCCCACCGACCGCTCCAGCGTCTCCGGATCGAGGATCTCCACGCCCACCGAGACACCGATGCCGTCCTTGACGGCCGCCGCCACCGACGCGGCCGCCGCCGCCCGCTGCTCCGGCGTCGCCCCCGGCCTGGCCTCCGCCCGCACCGTCAGCACATCGAGCCTGCCCTCACGGGTGAGCCGGAGCTGGAAGTGCGGCGACACCCCCGGCGTCCGCAACACGATCTCCTCGATCTGCGTGGGAAAGAGGTTCACCCCGCGCAGGATCACCAGATCGTCGCTGCGCCCGGTGACCCGCTCCATGCGCCGGAAGACCCGGGCCGTGCCGGGCAGCAGCCGGGTCAGGTCCCGCGTCCGGTACCGGATCACCGGCATGGCCTCCTTGGTGAGCGAGGTGAACACCAGCTCGCCCTCCTCCCCGTCGGGCAGCACCTCCCCGGAGACCGGGTCGACCACCTCCGGATAGAAGTGGTCCTCCCAGATGTGCGGCCCGTCCTTCGTCTCCACGCACTCCTGCGCCACGCCCGGCCCCATCACCTCCGACAGGCCGTAGATGTCCACCGCGTCGATCGCGAACCGCTCCTCGATCTCGCGCCGCATCTCCCGCGTCCACGGCTCCGCCCCGAAGATCCCCGTCCGCAGCGAGGTCGACCGGGGATCGACGCCCTGCCGCTCGAACTCGTCGAGGATGGTCAGCATGTACGAGGGCGTCACCATGATGATCTCCGGCCGGAAGTCCTGGATCAGCCGGACCTGGCGGGCCGTCATGCCGCCCGACGCCGGAATCACCGTGCACCCCAGCCGCTCCGCCCCGTAGTGCGCGCCCAGACCGCCGGTGAAGAGCCCGTAGCCGTACGCCACATGCACCTTGTGACCCGGCCGCCCGCCCGCCGCCCGGATGGAGCGCGCCACCACGTCCGCCCAGACGTCCAGGTCCCCCTGCGTGTAGCCGACCACGGTCGGGCGCCCCGTCGTGCCGCTGGAGGCGTGGACGCGACGGACCTCCGCCTCCGGCACCGCGAACATCCCGAACGGGTAGTTGTCCCGCAGGTCCGCCTTGGTGGTGAACGGGAACCGGGCCAGATCCGCGAGCGAACGGCAGTCCTCCGGCCGCAGCCCCGCCCGGTCGAACGCCGCCCGGTAGTGCGCGACGTTCTCGTACGCGTGGCGCAGCGTGGCCCGCAGCCGCTCCAGCTGGAGAGCTTCGAGCCCGTCGCGGCTCATCCGTTCCGCCGCGTCCAGCAGAGCCGTCATGCGGGCCTCCCCGTTCCGTACGCCGCGCGGACGACCGATCATTCGGTCGTCTCCTCCGGGAGCAGTAATTCAGGATCACGCACCCCCTGGCAAGGGGCGCGACGCATCTCCCTGGGCCCGGCCGCCACCAGGCTGCCCAACTCGCCCGCGTCACCCGGACGGCCCTGTTTGGATGGAGGCATGCCGACCTTCCACACGTACGACGGAACCGAGCTGGCCTACCGCATCGCGGGGGAGGGAGCGCCGCTGATCTGCCTGCCGGGCGGAGCCATGCGGGCGAGCGCCTACCTCGGCACCCTCGGCGGCCTCGCCGCCCGCCGGCGGCTGATCCTCCTCGACCCGCGCGGCACCGGCGACTCCGCCGCCCCCGAGGACCCCGCCACCTACCGCTGCGACCGGCAGACCGACGACATCGAGGCCCTGCGCACCCACCTCGGCCTCGACCGCGTCGACCTGCTCGCCCACTCCGCGGCCGGCGACCTCGCCGCGCTCTACGCCGCCCGCCACCCGCACCGGCTGCGCAACCTCGTCCTGGTCGCCCCCACCACCCGCGCCGCCGGCCTGCCCGCCGCCGGCCGCGAGGCCCGCGAGACGGCCGCCCTGCGCGGCCCGGAACCCTGGTACGAGGACGCGCTCGCCGCCCTGGAGGAGATCTGGGCCGGCCGGCCGAGCGACGAACTGCGCGCCAGGACCCGGCCGTTCCTGTACGCCCGCTGGGGCACCGCCGAACGCGCGCACGCGGCCGCCTCCGACGCGCAGATCAACGCCGAGGCCGCCGCCCGCTACGCCGGCCCGGGCGCCTTCGACCCGGCCGCCACCGTCCCCGCCCTGCGCACCCTCCGGGCCCCCGTCCTCGTCCTGGCAGGCGAGTACGACACCGTCACCCCGCCCGGCCGGGCCGCCGGACTGGCCGCGCTCTTCCCGCACGCGGAGTTCGCCGTGCAGCGCGGCGCCGCCCACTTCCCGTGGATCGACGACGCCGGAGCCTTCGCCCGCACCGTCGAGGCGTTCCTCGACCCCGAGGTGCACAGCGTCCTGGCCGGCGGCACCCGGCTCGCGTACCGCGTCTGGGGCGACCCCGCCGCACCGCCCGTCGTCCTCGCCCACGGCCGCTGCGGCGACAGCCGCGACTGGGCCGGGATCGCCGCCCGGCTCGCCGCCACCCACCGCGTGTACGCCTTCGACTTCCGCGGCCACGGCCTCAGCGACTGGCCCGGCCGCTACAGCCTCGAACTGTTCCGCGACGACCTGCACGGCTTCCTGGAGGCCCGCAACCTCGCCGGCGCCACCGTCGTCGGGCACTCCATGGGCGGCGCCGCCTCCTACCTGCTCGCCGGCCGCCACCCCGGCCTCATCGGGCGCCTGGTCCTGGAGGAGGCGCCGCTGCCCGTCCCGCTCGACCCGCCGCGCCCCGTCCCCGTGCACCCCGGCGGCGAGACGGACTTCGACTGGCCCCTCGTCCCGGCCGTCGACGCCCAGCTCAACGCCCCGGACCCGGCGTCGCTGGAACTCCTCGGCGCCATCACCGCCCCCACCCTCGTCATCGGCGGCGGACCCCGCAGCCAGATCCGGCAGGAGGACATGGCCGCGCTCGCCCGCCGCATCCCCGGCGCCCGGCTCGTCACCCTCGACGCCGGACATCTCGTACACACCGAACGACCGGAGGAATTCCTCGCGGCCCTCCGGTCGTTCGGTATCGGCTGACGGGCGGACCGGCCTCCCGGAGGCCGGTCCGGCAGCCGCTCAGTCCCGGCGCAGCAGCGTCACCAGAACCTCGTGCAGCGTCGCCGCGGCGTCCTCGGCGGCCGACGGGGCACGCCAGGCGACGAACCCGTCGGGACGCACCAGGACCGCGCCGTCCCGGCCGGTCCCGTGCGCCCCGGCCCAGTCCGCCCCGTCCTCCGGCTCCAGCTCAGCGCCCGCGCCGATGCCGTACGCCTCCATCCGCACCCCCAGCCGGTCCGCGACCTCCGACGCCGCCCGCCGCCACACCGTGTCGGAGCCGTCCGCGAGCAGCACGAACGAGCGCTCGTACAGATCCAGCGTGGAGATCCGCTCCCCGCCCCGGCGCAGCCACATGTGCGGCGCCCGGCTGCCCGGTTCGCCCGTCAGCCGCATCCCGTCCGGCACCACCGCCGCGTCCGCCGGCACCCCCAGCACCGCGCCCGCCACATACCGGTAGCCCAGCGCCACGTTCAGCATCCCGCCCCGCTTGCCCCCGCCCACCGACGGCGGCGGCGCGTAGCCGGGGTGGCTGTGCTCCCCGGACCGCGCGGACGCCCGCTCACCGGTCGCCCGCGCCACCGGGAGCCGCTCCTGCCCGTACGTCTCCAGCAGCCCCCGCCCCGCCTCGCCCCGCAGCACCGCGGCCAGCTTCCACGCCAGGTTGTGCGCGTCCTGGATACCGGTGTTCGAACCGAACGCCCCGGTCGGCGACATCTCGTGCGCCGAGTCACCGGCCAGGAACACCCGCCCCCGCCCATACCGCTCGGCCACCCGCTCGGCCGCGTGCCACGGCGCCTTCCCGGTGATCTCCACATCGATGTCCGGCGCGCCCACCGCGGTACGGATGTGGCGCGCGCACCGCTCGTCCGTGAAGTCCTCCAGCGTCTCGCCCCGGTCCGGCTGCCACGGCGCGTGGAACACCCACTCCCGCTCGTTGTCCACCGGCAGCAGAGCGCCCTCCGCCTCCGGGTTCGTCAGATAGCACACGATGAAACGCCGCTCACCCAGCACCTCCGCCAGCCCGCGCGACCGGAAGGTGACGCTCACGTTGTGGAACAGGTCGCCCGCCCCCGAACGGCCGATCCCCAGCTGCTCGCGGACCGGACTGCGCGGCCCGTCCGCCGCGATCAGATAGTCCGCCCGCACGGTCGTGTGCTCACCGGTCTCCCGGTTCTTCAGCACCGCCGAGACACCCGAGGCGTCCGGGTCGAAGGACAGCAGCTCCGTCGAGAACCGCAGATCGCCGCCCTGCTCCCGCGCCCGCTCCAGCAGCACCGGTTCCAGGTCGTTCTGGCTGCACAGGCACCAGCCCGTCGGGCTGATCCGGGCGAGCGCCCCGCCCGGATCGATCTCGCGCAGCAGCCACTCCTGGTCGTCCCCGGTCAGCGAACCCGCCTGCAGGATGCCGTGGTTGTCCGCCAGCACCGAGGCCGCCTCGCGGATCTGCCGCTCCACCCCCGCCCTGCGGAAAACCTCCATCGTCCGCACGTTGTTGCCCCGGCCACGCGGATGCGTCGAGGTGGCCGCGTGCTTCTCGACCAGCAGGTGCTCGACGCCGAGCCGGCCGAGGAAGAGGGAAGCGGACAGCCCCACCAGCGAGCCGCCCACGATGAGGACCGGTACATGGAGATCGACGTTCTCGTTCATCAGTTGCTCCAGCTCCGACGCCGTTCAGATGCGTTGTCCATGCCCGGCCCGCGGCCGCTCGGAGCCCTTGGGACGCCTGCTCACCTGAACGGTTCATAAATCTCGCGTCGGGCGGACCAGCGTTTCACGATCGGTCACGGAGACGACCCAGCGAGCGTCCCCGTCCCCGCGTCCAAGGAGTCCCCGGATGACCACCACCCTCTCGGAACGGATCTCACAATCCGCCTTCGACGGATCGAGGCTGCGCGTCGTGCTGCTGCTCGACCTGCACGACGGCGCCCAGAAGCAGTTCCTGGAGGCGTACGAGCACATGCGCAACCAGGTCGCCTCCGTCCCCGGCCACATCAGCGACCAGCTGTGCCAGTCCATCGAGAACCCCTCGCAGTGGCTGATCACCAGCGAATGGGAGAGCGCCCCGCCCTTCCTCGCCTGGGTCAACAGCGAGGAGCACGTCGCGACCGTACAGCCCCTGCACAGCTGCGTACGCGACACCCGCTCGCTGCGCTTCAGCGTCCTGCGCGAGACCGGCCAGGGCTTCGAGACCGTCCCCGACCCGGTCAGGGGCGGCCTCCAGACCTCGCCGCGCCTCGGCGACGGCGTCGTACGCCACGCGCTCACCTTCACCGTGAAGCCGGGCACCGAGGACATCGTCGCCCGGCACCTCGCCGCCTACGAGTCGCCCCGCTCCCGGGTGGACGACCACACCCGGCTGCGCCGCACCTCGCTGTTCATGCACGGCAACCGGGTCGTCCGCGCCGTCGAGGTCGAGGGCGACCTCATGGCCGCGCTGCGCCACGTCTCCCGCCAGCCCGAGATCCGCGCCGTCGAGGAGGCCATCAACCCCTACCTCGAACAGGACCGGGACCTCGCCGACCCCGACTCCGCCCGGATGTTCTTCACCCGCGCGGCCCTGCCCACCGTGCACCACGTCTCGGCCGGCCGCCACGACCCCGGCACCCTGCACCGCCACGCCGTGTTCTACCGGGCCAAGGAGGGCTGCGGCATGGCCCTGGCCCGGCTGCTGGCCGGACACGACGAGGAGGCCGCCGACGACACCGCCAGCACCATCGACAGCAGCACGATCTTCCAGCGCGACGACGTCGTCGTCCGCCTCCTGGAGGTCAGCGGCCCGCTCGACGCACAGCCCGCCCAGGCCCTCGGCATCCACGGCCCCGGCAAGGCGGCCCGGCTGGCCCGGCTCCTGGACGGCCCGGCGAGCACCGTCCCGGCCAACGACCAGGACGCCGCCCGCCTCCTCGCCCGGTCCGAGATGCGGCTGATCACCGACCGGAGGGCCGCGGATTCCTGAACCGCGCTCCGGCATCCGGGGGGTTCTCGCCCGACCCGTCACACAACGCGCCCTGCGCCCAGGAGGAACAGCAGACATGACCACCCACCGGCCACGCATCGTGGACCTCAGTGAGACCCAGCCCAACCGCAGGCGCGGAGGCGACCTGCGCGCCCTGCTCACCCCGACCGCGGTGGGCGCCACCAGCGGCTTCATGGGGCTGGCCATCGTCGAGCCCGGCGACCGCATCGGCGAGCACTACCACCCGTACTCGGAGGAGTTCGTGTACGTCGTGCAGGGGCTCCTGGAGGTCGACCTGGACGGGGAGACGCACGCCATGCGCCCCGACCAGGGCCTGCTCATCCCCCCGCACGTGCGCCACCGCTTCCGCAACGTCGGCGACACCGAGGCCCGCATGGTCTTCCACCTCGGCCCGCTCGCGCCCCGCCCCGAACTCGGCCACGTCGACACCGAGGTGACCGAGACCGCCGAGCGGGGTGCCCCGCCAGAACGAACCGAGGCCGCGTCATGACCCGGCGCGTGGCGGTCACCGGGGTCGGTGTCGTCGCACCGGGCGGCATCGGCGCACCGGCCTTCTGGGACCTGCTCTCCAACGGCCGCACCGCGACCCGTGGCATCACCCTCTTCGACCCGGCGGGCTTCCGCTCCCGGATCGCCGCCGAGTGCGACTTCGACCCGGCGGCCCACGGCCTGGACGACGAGGACACCGCCCGCGCGGACCGCTATGTGCAGTTCGCGATGGTCGCCGCCCGCGAGGCGCTCGCCGACGCCGGACTGGACCCGGAGCACACCGACCCGTGGCGGATGGGCGTCTCCCTCGGCACCGCCGTCGGCGGCACCACCCGCCTCGAACACGACTACGTCGCCGTCAGCGAGCACGGCACCCGCTGGGACGTGGACCACCGCCGGGCCGACCGCCACCTGGAGCGCGCCTTCTCGCCCAGCACCCTGGCCTCGGCCGTCGCCGAACAGGTCGGCGCGCACGGCCCCGTGCAGACCGTCTCGACCGGCTGCACCTCCGGCCTGGACGCCATCGGCTACGCCTTCCACTCCATCGAGGAGGGACGCGTCGACGTCTGCGTCGCCGGGGCGTCGGACTCGCCGATCACCCCGATCACCGTGGCCTGCTTCGACGCCATCAAGGCGACCTCCCCCAACAACGACGACCCGGAGCACGCCTCCCGGCCCTTCGACGCCCGCCGCGACGGCTTCGTCATGGGCGAGGGCGGCGCCGTACTCGTCCTGGAGGAGCTGGAGCACGCCAGGGCCCGCGGCGCGACCGTGTACTGCGAGATAGCCGGCTACGCGACCTTCGGCAACGCGTACCACATGACCGGGCTCACCCCCGAGGGCCTGGAGATGGCCGCGGCCATCGAGAGCGCGCTCGGCCACGCCCGGATCGCCCCGCAGGACGTCGACTACGTCAACGCGCACGGCTCGGGCACCAAGCAGAACGACCGGCACGAGACCGCCGCCGTCAAACGCGCGCTCGGCGCCCACGCCCGCAAGGTGCCGATGAGCTCCATCAAGTCGATGGTGGGCCACTCCCTGGGCGCGATCGGGGCGATAGAGATCGCCGCCTGCGTCCTGGCCCTGGTCAACCAGACGGTGCCGCCCACGGCGAACTACCGGAACCCGGACCCGGAGTGCGACCTCGACTACGTGCCGCGCACCGCCCGCCCGCTGAAGCTGCGCAGCGTCCTGTCGGTCGGCAGTGGCTTCGGCGGCTTCCAGTCCGCGGTGGCCCTGACCCGAGGGAGGACATGATGAGCACCCGAAAGGCCCGGCGCACCGTTGTCACCGGCATCGGCGTCGTCGCCCCCAACGGCACGAGCACCGAAGCCTTCTGGAAGCGCACCCAGGAAGGCATGAGCGTCCTGGACCGGGTCACCCGCGAGGGGTGCGAGGACCTGCCGCTGCGCGTCGCGGGCGAGGTCCGCGGCTTCGACCCGGTCGCGCTCATCGAGGAGCGCTACCTCGTCCAGACCGACCGGTTCACGCACTTCGCCATGGCCGCCGCCGACATGGCCCTGGACGACGCCCGGCTCGGCCGCGCCGACTACGAGGACCGGCCGTTCGGCGTGGGCGTGGTCACCGCGGCCGGCTCCGGCGGCGGCGAGTTCGGCCAGCGCGAACTCCAGCGGCTGTGGGGCCAGGGCTCCACCTACGTCGGCCCCTACCAGTCGATCGCCTGGTTCTACGCGGCGAGCACCGGCCAGATCTCCATCCGGGGCGGCTTCAAGGGACCGTGCGCGGTGGTGGCCGCCGACGAGGCGGGCGGCCTCGACGCGCTGGCGCACGCCGACCGCTCCGTGCGGCGCGGCACCGACGCGGTCGTGGTCGGCGCGGCGGAAGCCCCGCTCGCCCCCTACTCCGTGGTCTGCCAGCTCGGCTACCGCGACCTGAGCGCGGCCGATGACCCGACGCGGGCCTACCGCCCCTTCACCTCGGACGCCTGCGGATTCGTGCCCGCCGAGGGCGGCGCGATGTTCGTGGTCGAGGAGGAGTCGGTGGCCCGTGACCGCGGCGCCCGGGTCCGGGCGGAGATCGCGGGCCACGCCGCGACCTTCACCACCGCCGCGCACTGGGAGGAGTCCCGCGAGGGCCTCGCCCACGCCATCGAGGGCGCGCTGCGGGAGGCCGGCTGCGCACCCGACGAGGTCGACGTCGTCTTCGCGGACGCGCTGGGCTCGCCGGCCGCCGACCGGGCCGAGGCGCTGGCACTGGCCGACGCGCTGGGCCCGCACAGCAGACGCGTCCCCGTCACCGCCCCCAAGACGGGCATCGGCCGCGCCTACTGCGGGGGGCCCGTCCTGGACGCGGCCGCCGCCGTCCTGGCCATGGAGGACGGCCTCGTGCCGCCCACGCCCAACGTCTTCGAGGTCTGCCACGACCTCGACGTCGTCACCGGCCGGGCCCGCCCCGCCGAGCTGCGCACCGCGCTCGTGCTCAGCCGCGGCCTCATGGGCTCGAACGCGGCCCTGGTACTGCGGCGCCCCTCGTGAACCCATCCCATGAGAAGGAGAACTCCCTCATGACCGAACGACTGACGTACGAAGAGCTCGCCACCCTGATGAAGAAGGGTGCCGGACTCTCCGTCGACCCCCGCGAGATGGAGAACCGCTCCGACACCGCCTTCGACGAGTTCGGCCTGGACTCGCTGGGCCTCCTCGGCATCGTCGGCGTACTGGAGAACCGGCACGGCCGGCCGCTGCCGGCCGACGCGGACCGGTGCAGGACGCCCCGCGAGTTCCTCGACCTCGTCAACAACAGCCTCATGACAGGAGCCTGACGTGTCCGGACACACCGAGAACGAGATCGTCATCGCCGCCCCCCTGGACCTCGTCTGGGAGATGACGAACGACCTGGAGAACTGGCCGCAGCTCTTCAGTGAGTACGCGGCCGTGGAGGTCCTGGAACGGGACGGCGAGCGCACCGCCTTCCGTCTGACCATGCACCCCGACGACAACGGCAAGGTGTGGAGCTGGGTCTCCGAGCGCACCACCGACCGTCCGGGCCGCACCGTACGGGCCCGCCGCGTCGAGCCCGGACCGTTCCAGCACATGGACATCCGCTGGCAGTACGCCGAGGTGCCCGGCGGCACCCGCATGCACTGGCAGCAGGACTTCGCGATGCGCCCCGACGCACCGGTCGACGACGACTGGATGACCGACAACATCAACCGGAACTCCAAGATCCAGATGGAGCTGATCCGGCAGAAGATCGAGCAGCGCGACCGCGAGCGCCGCTCCGCCGCCGTCCCGGCCAACTGACCCGCCCCCGCGGACCGGCCACCGGACCGGCCACCCGGCCGGGTGGCCGGTCCGGGCAGCAGAAAGGCACCCGCCCATGCACCACGCCCTGATCGTCGCCCGGATGGCGCCGGGATCGGCCCCGGACATCGCGGAGCTGTTCGCCGCGTCCGACAACAGCGAACTACCGCACCTGGTGGGTGTCACCCGCCGCAAGCTGTTCCAGTTCGGCGATGTCTACCTGCACATGATCGAGTCCGAGAAACCACCGGGCCCGGAGATCGCCAAGGTGACCGGGCACCCGGAGTTCAAGGCCATCAGCGAACGGCTCACCGCCTTCGTCAGCCCCTACGACCCCGAGACCTGGCGCGGGCCCAAGGACGCGATGGCCCGGGAGTTCTACCGCTGGGAGCGCGGCGCCACCGCGTGAGCCACGGACACCGCCCCGGTCCGGCAGCAGCTGCCGGACCGGGGCGGTCACGCGTACGCCCGCGGATCAGTCCGGGACCACGCACTCGAAGGCGTGCAGATACGGGTTGACCGGCCGGACCGCGTCGATGCGCAGGCCCGCGTCGGACAGCCGGTCCACCAGACTCTGCCGGGTGTGCTTGGCGCCGCCCACGTTCAGGAGCAGCAGCAGGTCCATCGCGCTGGTGAACCGCATCGACGGGGTGTCGTCCACCAGGTTCTCGATCACGACGACCCGGGCACCGGGCCGGGCCGCCCGGACGACGGCGCGCAGCGCCCGGCGGGTGCTGTCGTCGTCCCACTCCAGGATGTTCTTGATGATGTAGAGGTCGGCGGCCACCGGAATGCCCTCGCGGCAGTCCCCGGCCACGATCGACGCCCGCCCGGCGAGCGCCCCGCCCTCCCGCAGCCGCCCGTCGGCCCGCGCGACCACGCCCGGCAGATCCATCAGGGTGCCGCTGAGCGACGGGTACTTCTCCAGCAGACCGGCCAGCACATGCCCCTGGCCGCCGCCGATGTCCGCGACCACCGAGACCCCGGTGAGGTCGAGCAGCGCGGCCACGTCCAGCGCCGACTGCACGCTGGAGGTGGTCATCGCCTCGTTGAACACCTGCGCCGACTCGTGGGCGTCCTGGTGCAGGTAGTCGAAGAACTCCTTGCCGAAGACGTCCTCGAACACATTGGAGCCGGAGCGCACCGCGTCCTCCAGACGCGGCCACACCTGCCACGTCCAGGGCTCGGTGCACCACAGCGTGATGGCCCGCAGACTGTGCGGGTCGTCCTCGCGCAGCAGCCGGGACATGTCGGTGTGCGCGAAAGTGCCGTCGGCGTGCTCCGTGAAGACGCCGTAGCAGGCCAGGGCCCGCAGCAGCCGCCGCAGCGGGCCGGCCTCGGTGCCCACCGCCGCCGCCAGCCGCTCCGGGGTCTGGGGCGTCTCGCCCAGCGCGTCGGCGACGCCGAGGCGGGCGCAGGCGCGCAGGGCGGCGGAGCGGGCCGCGCCGAACACGATCTCGCGCAGCCGCATCGCCGGCTGCGGGGTGGGAAGGGGCTGGACGGGAGTGGTGCCGGGGGTCGTGCTCACGGTGGTCATGCCGTCTCGCTTCTCCTCGTACGGGGGGTCACCGGTCAGCACATCCCGGCCGGTGCGGAGGTCGTGCAGACATTGCCGGTGAACCGGTTGCCCGTGCCGGTGTCCCGGTCGGCCAGATCCGCCGGCCGGTTGCCGAGGACCACGTTGCCGCTGACGGTGTTGTCGTTGTTCTTCGCGCCCACGAAGCTCTTGAACAGCACGACACCGCCCGACAGCGGGGTGTCGCCCACGTTGTCGCGGATCACGTTGGACCGCACCTCGGTGGCCGCGGCGCCGGTCAGCACGATCCCGGAACCCTGGATCGCGGGCAGCCGGTCGGTGGCGGCACAGAACTTGTTGTTGCCGGTGATCCGGTTGGCGCGCACCGCCATGTCACCGGCCTGCGGGGTGCCCTCGTCGCCCACGACGAACATCCCGCTGCAGTTGGCGGTGACGGTGTTGTCCCGCACGGACAGGTTGCGCACCCGCCGCGCGGTGAACCCGATCCGGTTGTCGCTCAGCGTGTTGCCCCGGACCCGGGTGCCGCCGGTGTCGGTGGCGCCGCCCTCCTCGTCCACGCTGTTGGCGACGAACACGCCCGCGTCGCCGTTGGAGCGGGCGGTGCTGTCCCGGATGTCGGAGCGGGTGGACCGCTGCTGCGCGATGCCCCAGACGCCGTTCGCGTCGGCGGTCACCGACCGCACGGTCAGCCGGTCGGTCCAGGACGCCCAGACGCCGCTGCGGTCGAACCCGGTGACGCGCAGGGACCTGATGGTCACCCCGTCCACGGTGGCGTCCCGCGTCCCCAGCACGCAGATGCCGTTGCCGGCCCCCGCGCAGTCGTCGCCGGACGCGGCCCGGCCTTCGGCGGGCATGACGACGGTGCCGTCGCCGGAGCCGCGCAGGGTGATCCCCGGCGTGCTGATCCGCACGCTCTCGCGATAGGTGCCGGGCCGGACGACGACGGTGTCGCCTGGCCGCGCGGCGTCCACCGCCGCCTGGATGGACTGCCCCGGCGACACCACGAGTGCGGCGCCCGCGCCGGCGGCCGGCGCGGAGGGAGCCGCGACGGCCAGTCCGGCGGCCGATGCGGCCGCGATGCTCACGAGGCGGGTGATGTGTCGTTTCCTCATGAGCCGAAGCTATGGGCGATCCCGGCCCCGTGCCACGCACGGTGACCGGTTGGACGCGGGACGTGCCCGAATGGCTCACGCCCGCGCCCGTACCGCGCCGGGTAGCGTGGCGGTGTGACCCCCGAGAGCGATCTTCGAGTCCTGCTGAGCGAGCTGCGCCCCGAGCGCCGGCCGGGCCGCTACGTGTACGCCACCGTGCCGGACGGCGTCCTGCCCGACGGCGTCGACCCCGTCGTCACGGTCCGGGAGACCGAGGGGCTCACCCTGGTGCTCCCCGAGGCGGAGGCAGCCGCGGCCGGGCTGCCGTACACCTACGCGGCGGGCTGGATCACCCTGCGGGTGCACTCGGCGCTGGAGGCCGTGGGCCTGACCGCCGCGGTGTCGCTCGCCCTCACCGACGCCGGGATCAGCTGCAACGTGGTGGCCGGATACCACCACGACCACCTCTTCGTGCCGTACGGGCGCACCGACGAGGCCGTCGCCGTGCTGGAACGCCTCGCGGCGGAGTCCCGGACCCGCTGAGGGTGTGCCCGCGGGCGCGGGTGTGCGGTGTGCGCGGGTGTGCCGCCGGGCCTGGGCATATGCCGGTCCGGGCCCGGCTCGGCGAGGTGAGCTGGGACACGTAACATGTGTGCATGTCCTTCCTCCGCCGCCGTAGCGCCGCCACACCCGCGGGCCCCGACTTCGACGTCCTGGCCATGGACCCCGGTGACTGGCCCGGAAACCTCGGCGCCGGTCTGCTGCCCGCGCCCGACGGCAGCTGCCAGGGTGTGTTCCTGCGGTACGACCTGTTCGGCGGGCGCGGCCCCGCGATGATCATCGGCAACCTCCCGGAGGGCTCGCCCGCGCGCGAGACCGAGGAGGGACAGGTGCCCTTCGAGGTGGCCCAGCTGCTGCTCGCCCTGGAGAACGACGAGCCGGTCGAGGTCACCGGCACCGAGGACATGCCCGTGATGCAGGGCGACAACCTGCTGATCGTGCGCCGGGTGAAACTCTCCGAGAGCCGCATCTCCTGTGTGCAGTTCGACCGCAGCGACGGGGTGCTCGTCACCATCGCCAGCTGGGACCGGCCCATCACCGACGACCTCTACACCCTCCTGAAGCCGCTCCCCGCCGAACTCTTCCAGCAGGGCTGAGCCCGCGCCGACCGGCCGGGTGGGGCCCGCCGTGTGTCGAACACGGCGGGCCCCACCCGTACCGCTACACGCCGGCCGCCGACAGGGGACCGAACAGCGACGCCAGTCGCGCCGCCGAAGTCCCCATCCCCTGCGGGCCGTTCAGATGCCACGGGGCCGCGGTGCCGCGCCGCAGATCCTCCTCGCGATAACGCCGGCAGCCCCGGTGCCAGATCAGGATGCCCGCGAGCCAGTGCTTCAGCTCCTGCACATAGCCCGCCAGCGTCTCCCGCGCCTCGGCGTCGAGGCCGAAGTCGTCGTACAGCACCGGCAGTTCGTTCTCGGCGACATGGATGAACTGCCGCAGCCGCGACTTCATCAGGTCGTACAGGATCGCCATCCCGGTCGGGTAGTCCACCCCGAAGAAGTTCTGCACCACCAGGACGCCGTTGTGCACCTCGCCCTCGTACTCGATCTCCTTCTGGTACGAGAACAGGTCGTTGAGCAGCGCCGCGTAGTCGGCGGCCGCGTTCTCCAGTGAGCGCAGCGGGCCGCTCTCGTAGATCTCCGGCGGCACCTTCCGGCCGTGCCCCAGCCGGCACAGGCTCATCGTCAGGTCCGAGCCGAACGTCATGCGGCGCATCTCGACGTAGTCCACCGGATCGGGAATCCGGTGCTGCGCCTGGTTCGCCAGCTCCCACAGCCAGCTCTCCGTCATGTCCTCGATCGACTTGCGGAACATGTACCGGCCGGCCTCGTCCATCGGCCCGGCCGTGCGCTCCCACAGATCGCCGAGGCCCCGCTCCAGCGCGTTGACCGGCTCCGGCGTCGGGCCGCCGTCCAGCGGCATGAACAGCGACAGGCGCTCGTTGGCCAGCCGGGCCCCCGCCAGATCGCGCGTCCGGCCGTGCACCACGGGGAACCAGTCGTCCCCGTACGTCCCCCAGGCCAGCCACCCCGAGGACAGGTCCAGGCCCTCCGGCGTGGCGTCCGGGTGGATGCCGGCGGCGCACAGCGGCAGGTCGATCGCCCGCAGCCGCTCCTCGTCCCAGATGTGCGAACCCGGCACACCCGGCTGCGGCCCGAGGATGCCCATCCGGTCCGCCCAGACCACCATCCGCTCGCGCGCCCCGTCCAGGTGCGGGCTGAGCGTCGTCTCGAAGGGCATGTCGAAGTCCGGCAGCAGGGACGGGCCCACGTGCTGGAAGAGCACATGGCTGTGGCTGCGCCGCCGGGCCGACTCCGAGCGCCGGGTGAACCGGATCGACGCGGCGGACATCCCGAAGCCGGGCGCGGCCTCGGCCGCACCGCCGCCGTTCATGTAGCGGCTGGAGCGCATGTGCCACTCGTGGCCGCCCGACTGCCAGTCCTGGAGGCCCTTGACGTAGGCCAGCACCGCGGCGGTCTGCGCGGCGTCGAGACCCTTGGCCGCGCAGAGCGGACCCAGTTCGGTGAGCGCGGTGTTCTCGAACTGCTGGAGCCTGGACGTCAGCAGGTCGTTCACCGCCTCGGCCGCCTCCTGCGTCGAGCAGCCGAGGAAGCGTTCCAGGACCAGCACCCCGTTGCTGTTCTCGCCCTCGTCCTCCACCTCGCGCTGATACGAGAAAAGGTCGTTGCGCAGATGGACACCGTCCGAGAACGCGTCGCGCAGGACACGCAGCGCGCGTTCACCGGCCACCGCCTCCGGAACCTCGGCCCCCGCCGCGTACTCCACCAGCCCCGCCGACCAGGGCGCCCCGCCCACCTTGCGGCGCATCTCGATGTACTCGACGGGGTTGGCGATGCGGCCCTCGTTGATGTTCGCGAGTTCCCACAGCGACTCGTTGAGGAGGTTGCGCGTCGACTCGGCGAACCGTTCCCGCCAGGCGTCCGACATCGCCGGCACCGTCCGCGTCCACAGATCGGCGAGCCCGGCCTCCACCGGGTTCTCCGGCTCCGGCATCGGCGCCCCGCGCTCCATCGGCATGAACGCCGGCAGCCGGTCCAGATACCGCTTGCCGCCCTCCCGGTCCGGGGTCCGCTTGAACAGCTCCAGGAAGTGGTCGTCGAAGAAGAAGACCCACACGTACCAGTCGGTGACCAGTGACAGCGCGTCCGCCGAGCAGTCGGGATGCGTGTACGCGCACAGCAGCGCGTAGTCGTGCGCGTCGAGGTCCTTCTCCTCCCAGATCCCCGACCCCTCCAGCATCCCCATGGACCGCGCCCACGCCTTCGTGTGCGCTCTGGCCTCCTCCACATGGGGATTGAGGCGCGCCGGATACGGAACATAGAAGTCCGGCAGGGTGAACGGCTGAGCCATGAGTGTGTCCGGCCTTTCCGAAATGCCAGCGCGTGGCGGGCCACGCGCGTCGGTCCTGTCGGCGCGAGCACTACCCTTGCTCCGTTCGGGGCACGCACATCCGCGATTAATCACACCGAAGTACGCCCGTTCGAGGGACAAGGGCGCGGTTTTCCCACGCCGGGACGCGGTGGCGTGCACACGGGCACGCACACAGACGTGCACACCGGCATGCACACACAACAGCGCGCCGCGGGACCGGTGTGTCGGCACCGGGCCCGCGGCGCGCCCCGCGGGGGGAAATGGTCAGCGGGTTCCGACGGCCGCCCGCACGGCGTTGCGGGCCATCGCGCAGTCGTCGTGCAGTCGGCGCAGCAGCAGCCGCTGCTCCTCGCCGGGGGCGAGCGAGCCCGGACGGTCCTGGCCGGACCTGGCGGGGCCGGCGTCCCGCATCGCCCGCTGCACGGCCGTCTCGTACCTGCGGATCTCCCGGGTGAGGACGAGCATCAGGTTCACCAGGAACGCGTCCCGCGCCGCCGGACCGGCCACCTGCGCCAGCTTGCTGATCTCGCGCCGCGCCACCGGGGCGTCGCCCAGCACCGTCCACAGCGTCGCCAGGTCGTAGCCCGGCAGGTACCAGCCCGCGTGCTCCCAGTCCACCAGCACCGGACCGGTGGGCGACAGGAGGATGTTGGACAGCAGCGCGTCCCCGTGGCAGAACTGGCCCATGGCGTGCCGTCCGCCGGAGTGGGCGAGCCCGTGCAGCAGCTTCTGCAGGTCGCCCAGGTCCCGGTCGGTGAAGAGCCCCAGCTCGTGGTACCGGGTGATCCGCGCGGCGTAGTCCAGCGGCGCGTCGAACAGTCCGGCCGGCGGGCGCCAGGCGTTCACCCGGCTGATCGCGCCGAGCACGGCCCGCAGATCCGCGCGCGGCGGGGTCTCGGCCGGGTGCCTCGTCAGCGCGGCCACCCGGCCGGGCATCCGCTCGATGACCAGCGTGCAGTTCTCCGGATCGGCGGCGATGAGCCGGGGCGCCCGGACCGGCGGACGGTGCCGGACGAACGCCCGGTATACCGCTATTTCGTGCTTGAACCGTTCCGACCACGCGGGGGAGTGGTCCAGTAAACATTTCGCGACCGCCGTCGCCCGTCCGGTGGAACCGACGAGCAGCACCGAACGCCCGCTGCGCCGCAGCACCTGTACCGGGTTGAACTCCGGGCAGATCCGGTGCACGGACGCGATCACCATGCGCAGCTGCGCGCCCTGCGGGCCCGAGAGGTCCAGCCGGCCGCCGAGCGAGGGGACGCCCGGCCCCCCCGGACGCCGGGGCCGGCCGATGCCGGCGGCCGGGACGGCGGCGCGCGGGTCGAGGTACGGCCCGCCGCCCGCCTGGAGCGGACGCAGCGGCCGGGGCGGGGCGGACACGGAGGACGATGCTGTGTACATGGGCGAGACAGATCCCTTCGCGCGCCGACAAGATGCGTGCGCCACCCCGACCGGCGGCCCTTCGGCACCCTGGGGAGTACCGAGGGCTGCCGGGCGGGGTTGCGCTTTCCTACCTGACAACAGCGCATGGGTGTGTATCGACATAGCGAGCCCTGGCGAAGCCTGGCGAATAGGCGAAAGGCATCTGACCCGGGGTTAGTGTCAACACAGCCGAGAACCTGGGGGCTTGACGTGACCGGAGAACCCAACACCCGTCTGTCGGACCTGTTCGGCCTGGCCGGCTGGTCCAAGGGCGAACTCGCGAGAATGGTGAACCGGAAGGCGGCGGCCATGGGCCATCCGCAACTGGCCACCGACACCTCGCGTGTGAGGCGCTGGATCGAACTGGGGGAGTCCCCCCGTGATCCCGTGCCCAGAGTGCTGGCTGCTCTGTTCACCGAGCGGCTCGGCCGTGTCGTGACCATCGAGGACCTCGGGTTCGGCCGGCGCGGGCGTGTGGGGAAGCGGCGAGAGGCCGGGACGCAGGACAATCCCGACCGACTCCCGTGGGCGCCCGAACGGACGGCAGCGGTCCTCACCGAATTCACGGGAATGGACCTCATGCTCAACCGACGCGGCTTGGTGAGCGCGGGCGCCGCGCTCGCCGCCGGCTCCACCATCGCCGGCCCCATGCACGACTGGCTGCACACCGACCCCGTACTGGCCGCCGACGCCCCACGCGTAGGCGATCCGGTGCACGCGGACCCCGCCGGCTTCGACCGGTACGAGGCCGCACCCATCGGCTCCGAGGAGATCGAGGCGCTGGAGCGCTCCGTGGAGGTGTTCCGCGCCTGGGACGCGTCCCGCGGCGGCGGCCTCCAGCGCAAGGCCGTCGTGGGCCAGCTCAACGAGGTGGGCGGCATGCTCGCCTACCGCCACCCCGCCCACCTCCAGCAGCGCCTCTGGGGCGTCGCGGCCAACCTCGCCGTCCTGGCGGGGTGGATGTCCCACGACGTCGGCCTCGAACCCACGGCGCAGAAGTACTTCGTCATTGCCGCGCACGCGGCCCGCGAGGGCGGCGACCGTCCGCGGGCGGGCGAGGCCCTGTCCCGCGCGGCCCGCCAGATGGTCCACCTGGGCCGTCCCGACGACGCGCTGGACCTGATGAAACTCGCCAAGTCCGGCTCGGGCGAGGACGTTCTGCCCCGCACCCAGGCGATGCTCTGCACCATCGAGGCGTGGGCGCAGGCGTCCATGGGCCGGGGCCAGGCCATGCGGCGCACCCTGGGCCGGGCGGAGGAGCTCTTCGTCTCGGACCGGAGCGACGTGCCCCCGCCCAGCTGGATGCAGATGTTCGACGAGGCCGACATGCACGGCATGCAGGCCCTGGCGTTCCGGACGCTCGCCGATCACGACCCCTCGGCGGCGGTCATCGCCCAGCGGCACGCCAAGCGGGCCCTGGAACTGCGTGCCGGAGGGCGCCAGCGGTCCAGGATCTTCGACTACATCTCGCTCGCCTCGGCCTGCTTCATCGCCGACGACCCGGAACAGGCCGACACCTACGCCCGGCTCGCCCTGGTCTCCATGGGGGAGACCTCGTCCCACCGGACCTGGGACCGGCTGCGCGAGATGTACCGGCTCACCGGCCAGTACGCGGGCTACGCGAAGATCGAGGACCTCCGCGAGGAGATCGAGATCTCACTGCCCCAGCAGCAGCGCGCCAAGAAGCCGAGGAGCACGGAGATCTGAGGAGTTCGCTCTCCTTCTACGCCCCGACTTTTACGCCCCGACGCGGGCGATCAGTACGCACGCGTCGTCCGGTCGTCCCATCCCGCCGAACTCCTCGGCGACGGCCCGTACGCACTCCTGTGCCGAACGGGCCCCGGCGAAGCGTGCGGCCAGTCCCAGCAGCCTTTCCGTACCCGTACCCGTGTGCGTACCGCCGTGTCCGGCGGTGTCACGGGCCAGTCCCTCGGTGTGCAGCAGCAGCACGTCGCCGGGGAGCAGGCGCGCTTCGTCCTGCTCGTACACGACGCCGGAGGCGGCTCCGAGCAGCACCCCGTCCGGCGGGGGCAGCGGGCGTGCGGTGCCGGCGCGGAAGAGCAGTGGTGCGGGGTGTCCGGCCTGCGCCCAGTCCAGGGTGCGGGTCGCCGGGTCGAACCGGCAGCACACGGCGCTGCCCAGGGCCGGCTGAATGGAGGTTTCCAGTAACTGATTGAGATGGCCGAGCAGGGGGCCGGGGGCGACACCGGCGACCGCCATGCCGCGCACCGCTCCCATGACCACGGCCATGGCGGAGGTGGCCTGGATGCCGTGGCCGGTCAGATCGCCGACGGTGAGCAGGGTCCTGCCGTCCGGCAGTTCCATGGCGTCGTACCAGCCGCCGCCGACCGGGGCGTTCGTCTCCGCCGGCAGGTAGTGGGCGGCGATGTCCAGCGCGCCCGGACCGCGGTCGGGGAGCCGGAGGGAGGTCTGCCAGGGCGGGAGCACGGCTTCCTTGAGCTCCACCGCGATCCGGCGTTCGGTGCCGGCGATGTGCTCCTCGCGGCGCAGCGACTCATGGCTGCGGCGCACCGCGCGCTGGCTGCGGCGCAGGGCGCTGACGTCGCGCAGGACGGCCCACATGGAAGCGGTGCGGCCGTCCGTGTCGAGCACGGGTTCGCCCAGCATGTGCAGGGTGCGCACCCGGCCGTCGGTGTGCCTGATGCGGAACTCGCCGTCTATCGGCTTGCCGTCGACCAGGCAGTCCGTGACGAGCGCGGTGAGCAGGGGCTGGTCCTCGGGGAGCAGCCGGGAGGGCAGCGCGTCGAGCGTCAGCCCGCCCGCCTCCGGGGCCCGCCCGAAGATCCGGAACAGCTCCTCGGACCAGCTGACCTCGTCCGTGAGCAGATTCCACTCGGCGCTGCCCACCCGGCCGATCAGGGAGCCGGCGGGGTCCTTCGGGTCCGTCCCCGGGCCGTCATCGGGCGGGGGCGGCGCGGAGGCTTCCTCGGGCGGGCCCTCCCGGAGCTGGCCGAGGTGGGCGCCGAGATCGTCCAGGTGGTGCACGGCCAGATCGCACAGGGCCCGCTGCCAGCGCATCCGGGCGTCGTCCTCGTCCTCGTCCACGCGCGCGGCGTCGCGCCGTACCGCGTCCACGTCGCCGCGCAGCCGGCGCGTCCGGTCGATGAGGGCATCGACGGCATCGCGCTCGGGCGGGTGTGGTGCGGGGCGGTCCGCAGAGCGGGGGGACGGCATGGAGGACTCCGATACAGGGCGGTACAACCAGTGACGAAGGGTGGACCGGATACGACTTTCGCACAGCCGGAAGGGGCTCGTAAGCGGTTTGGCAACACTCGATGGCTTCTTGCATCCGGCATATGCCAGCGGCTGACCGCGGCCCACCTTTTCTCGAACACCCTTGCTGTTTACGGCGGTTGGTGCAAGTCGAGCGGTGTGCGACCGGCTTTCGGGTGGGGGGCGCGCGGCCGGCTTCCGCGCGGCGCGCGCCCGTGCACTGGATCACAGTCGAGGGGGGAGGCTGCCGGGAACACCAGGCAGTGGTTTATCGTTCACCTATATGCGGGCGATGTTCCGAACGTCCGCCTTCAAGCCGCCCCGGCTGGATTCCCCCGATCCGGCCGGGGCTTCCCCTTTCCCGCCGCCAGGGCCTCCACCAGGAGCGCCGCCCCCGCGAGCACCGCGGCCGCCACCCCGCCGGACGCCGGCCAGAACCGCACCGCCAGCGCCGCGACCGCGGCCCCCGCCACCGCCGCCGCCAGCCGCCCCGCGGTCCAGCCGTCCTCACCGCGCCACGCCCGCTCACCCGCCAGCCGGCCCACCAGCGACGTCAGCGTGCCCGTGAAGTAGTTCGTGGGCGTCGCCCGCGCCCGCCCCTGGATGCCCATCGCCAGCCCCAGCAGCACCAGCAGCCCCAGCCGCTCCGTCTCCGACGCCACCACCCCGGCCGCCCACAGCCAGGCCCCCGCCGCCAGCAGCACCATCTCCGCCAGCAGCATCAGGGGCACCCGCCGCCACACCCGCTCGCCCGCCAGAGCCGCCCCCGCCACCCCGCACCCGTACGAGACCAGCGCGGTGACCACCCGCAGCGCCACCCCGTGCTCCCCGGCCCCGGCGGCCGCGGCCCCCAGCAGCACCAGGTTCCCGGTCATCACCCCGGCGAAGACCTGACCGACGCAGAGGAACACGAACGCGTCCGCCGCCCCGGACGCCGCCGACAGCAGCACCAGCGCCGTTCGCGGCCCCGTGCCCCGGCCCGCCGCCCTCACTCCAGCCCACGCGCACGCCGGAACCGGTCCAGCCCCTCGGACAGCTCCACCACCGGCTCCGGATACTCCAGCCGCTCCCGCTCCTCCCCGGCCAGCTTCCACGGCTCGTGCACCGCGGACCCGGCCACCGCGGCCAGCTCCGGCACCCAGCGCCGTACGTACGCCCCGTCCGGGTCGAGCCGCCGGCCCTGCGCCACCGGATTCAGCACCCGGTTGGGCCGGCTGTCCGTCCCGGTCCCGGCCATCCACTGCCAGTTCAGCTGGTTGTCGGCGATGTCGCCGTCCACCAGGAGGTCCAGGAAGTGCCGGGCGCCGACGCGCCAGTCCACGTACAGCGTCTTGGTCAGGAAGGAGGCGGTGAGCAGCCGGCCCCGGTTGTGCATCCAGCCCTCGTGGCGCAGCTGAAGCATCGCGGCGTCGACCACCGGATAGCCGGTGCGCCCCTGCCGCCACGCCTCGATCTCCGCGGCCGCCTCCGACTCGGAGCGCCACCGGTCGTGCCGGGTGCGGTAGTCCTCGCGCGACGCGGCCGGGCGGGCGGCGAGGACCTGGTGGTGGAACTCGCGCCAGCACAGCTGCCGCACGAACGCCTCGGCCCCGGCGCCGCCCGTCTCCCGCGCCCTGTGCACCAGTTCGACGGGGGAGAGGGTGCCGAAGTGCAGATGCGGCGAGAGACGCGAGGTGGCGTCGGCCGCGAGATCGTCGCTCCGCTCCGCATAAGCCTCCAGGCCCCCGCGCCGCCACGCGGCGAACGCCTTGCGCGCCGCCCGCTCACCGCCCTCCGCCAGCCCTTCCGACACCCCGTCCACGGCGGCGCGCGCCGGGATCTCCTCCGACCGGGGCCCGCTCGGCACCCGGACCGCCCTCGGCGCGCCGAACACCTCGCGCAGCCGTTCCCCGGACCAGCGCCTGAAGTACGGCGTGAACACGGCGAAGTGGTCCGAGGCGGCGGGCGTCACCGCGCCCGGCGCGACCGCGGTGACCACCCCGTCGTGCACGCGCAGCCGGCGCCCGGCGGACTCCAGCGCCGCGCGCAGCCGTTCCTCGCGGCGACGGGCGTAGCCGCTGACGTCCGCCGCGACATGCACCTCGTCGGCACCGGTCTCCGCGGCGATCGCGCACACCTCGGCGGCCACGTCCCCGGACCGCACGACGAGCCGGCCGCCCCGGTCGCGCAGCCCGGCGTCCAGGTCGCGCAGGCAGTCGGCGAGGAAGGCGCGCCGGTTGGGCACACCGAACCCGGCCGCCTCGATGGCGTCGTCGCGCACGAACAGCGGCACGACCTCGTCGGCGGACGCGAGCGCGGCGCGCAGCGGCGGATGGTCGTGCAGACGGAGATCGGCGGTGAACAGGACGACCGCGACGGTCATGGCGCAACTCCCAAGGGGCCGGGGACAGCCATGCTGCCGTCACCCGGCCGCCTTCGGACGCGACGCTCAGGGCGACACCGCGGGTACCGCCCGTCCGGGTGACGTACGGGTCCCGGCCGCCCGTGCGATGTTGCGGGCCATCCCGCCGAACACCACGGCGTGGAACGGCGAGACGCTCCACCAGTAGGCGTGGCCCAGCAGCCCGTGCGGATGGAACAGGGCCCGCTGCCGGTAGCGCGCCCGGCCCCGCCCGTCCCGCTCCACGTACATCTCCAGCCAGGCGAGTCCCGGCAGCCGCATCTCCGCGCGCAGCCGCAGCAGCCGCCCCGGTTCGATCTCCTCGACCCGCCAGAAGTCCAGCGAGTCGCCCACCCGCAGCCGCTCGGTGTCGCGCCGGCCGCGCCGCAGGCCGACACCGCCCACCAGCCGGTCGAGCCAGCCGCGCACCGCCCACGCCAGCGGGAAGGAGTACCAGCCGTTCTCCCCGCCGATGCCCTCGATCACCCGCCACAGCGCCTCCGGCGAGGCGTCCACGGCGCGTTCGCGCACATCCGTGTACAGGCTGCCGCCCGCCCAGTCGGGGTCGGTGGGCAGCGGATCGCTCGGCACACCGGGCACCGCGGCGGAGGACCAGCGGGTGGTCACCCGCGCCTCCCGGATGCGCTGGAGCGCGAGGCGCAGCGCGGTGTTCAGCGAGAACGGCTGCCCCGCCCCGTCCGGGACGTAGCCCGCGATGTCGTGCTCCCGGCACACCACCTCGTAGCGCAGCGACTCGGCGAGCGGCCGCGCGATCGGCGCCGGGACGGGCGTGATCAGCCCGATCCAGTGGCTGGAGAGGCCCGGCGTCAGCATCGGCACGGGCAGGATCAGCCGGTGCGGCAACTCCGCGACCTCCGCGTACCGCTGCATCATGTCGCGGTACGTGAGCACATCGGGGCCGCCGATGTCGAACGCGCGGTTCACCTCCGCGGGCATACGGGCGCTGCCCACCAGATAACGCAGCACATCGCGCACGGCGATGGGCTGGATGCGCGTTGACACCCAGCTCGGCGTCACCATGACCGGCAGCCGCTCCGTGAGATAGCGCAGCATCTCGAAGGAGGCGGAACCCGAGCCGATGATGACCGCGGCCCGCAGTGCGGTGGTCGGCACACCGGAGTCCAGCAGGATGCGGCCGACCTCGGCGCGCGAGCGCAGATGCGGCGACAGCTCGCGCTCCGGGACGCCCTCGGGGGTGAGCCCGCCCAGGTAGACGATCCGGCCGACCCCCGCGGCCCGGGCCCGCTCCGCGAACGCCGCGGCGGCCCGCCGGTCGGTCTCCTCGAAGTCGGCGCCCGACGTCAGCGCGTGCACCAGGTAGTACGCCACGTCGACGCCGTCCATCGCCGGGTCGAGGGACGCCGCGTCCGTGACATCGCCCCGGACGGTCTCCACCTCCCCGGCCCACGGCTGGTCGCGCAGCTTCTCCGGGGTCCGGGCCAGACACCGCACCCGGTGCCCGGCGGCCAGCAGCTCCGGGACCAGCCGGCCGCCGATGTAGCCGGTGGCCCCGGTCACCAGACAGCTGAGAGGAACATGGGCATGGTCGTCCGTCATCGGACCTCCGCATCACCGGGTCGAGCCCCGTCGCGCCCAGTCTGGTGCCCGTGCCGCCGCCCCGCACGGCGGGTCCGCCCCTGCCAGGCCGGCGACCCGATCGGCCCGCGGCCGATTGCGGGCCGCGCCCGCGGGCCCGACGGTGGGGACCACACCCGCCGGAAGAGGAGCGACATGTCGGACGCCCAGTGGAGCCCGGTGCCACGCGCGGGGGACGCGGACGAGTTCCTGCCCGTGCTGGACCTCGTCGAACCGGCCCGCCAGCGGCGCCTCACCGTCCTGTTCCGGCTGCTCCTGCTGATCCCGCACGCCGTCGTGCTGGTCGTCCTGGAGATCGCGGCCTTCTTCACCCTGATCTTCGGCTGGTTCGCCGCCCTCGCCCTCGCCCGGCTGCCCGGCCCCGTCTACCGCTTCCTCGCCCAGGTCCTGGCGTACCGGACCAGAGTGGGCGCGAGCGCCATGCTGCTCATCGACAGCTACCCGCCCTTCACCCTGGCCCAGCCCGCGGACCATCCCGTCCGCATCGACGTCCGGCCGACCCGGCTGAACCGGCTCGCCGTCTTCTTCCGGGCGGCCCTGGTCATCCCCGCCGCGATCGTGCAGGGCCTGCTCACGTCCGGCTGGTCGGCCCTGGCGGTCCTGTGGTGGCTGATCACCCTGATCCTCGGCCGCATGCCCCGCCCCCTGTTCGAGGCCACCGCGGCGACCCTGCGCTACGAGATGCGGGTCTCCGCCTACTTCTCGCTGCTCAGCCCGGCCTACCCCAAGGGACTCTTCGGCGAGGACGCCCTCGCCGTACCGCAGGGCCGGCCGCGCTCCGCCACCCGGCCGCTGGTGGTGAGCGGCGCGGGCAAGGCCCTGCTGGTCCTCTTCCTGGTCCTCGGGGTCATCGGCGGCGTCACCACGTCCGCGACCCGCTCCACCACGGACGACACCGGCTACGGCCTGCGGCCGTAAACCGCTCGTACGAAAGGCCGTTCACCGGGCATGATCGCCCGATGACCTGGACAACCCCCGAAGCCACCCGTACGCCCGGCTCGCTCGTCGCCGGGGAGCGGGAGATGCTCACCCAGTACCTCCACTGGTTCCGCTCCACCCTGCTGCGCAAGTGCGCGGGTCTGACCGGCGAACAGCTCGCCGAACGGACCGTGCCCCCGTCCGGCCTCGCCCTGCTGGGCCTCCTGCGCCACATGGCCAAGGTCGAACGCACCTGGTTCCGGGAGCGGTTCGCCGGACAGTCCCTGGAGCCGATGTACGACCCGGCCCTGGGCAAGGACGCCGACTTCGAGGACCTCGATCCGGCACGGGCCGCCGAGGACTATGCCCGGCTCGTCGAGGAGTGCCGGCTCGCCGACGAGATCATCGCCGGCGCATCCCTGGACGACACCTTCATCCACAACGGCGCGGTCCACTCGCTGCGCCTCGTCCACCTCCACATGATCGCCGAGTACGCGCGCCACCTCGGCCACGCCGACCTGGTCCGCGAGCGGCTGGACGGCGCCACCGGTGACTGACCCGGCCGGGCGGCGCGGCGACACGCGACCGGGCGGATTATCCCGCGGGCGGCAGCCGTCGAGGCGATGATGGGATGTCACGGCGTGCCGGACGCCGCGGCCGGACGACAAGCGACGATGGGAATGAACGCATGCCTCTCCAGGGCGAGTACGAGCCGAGTCCCGCACAGTGGGTTCGCGACCAGGTCGAGCAGTACGAGAGCTCGGGCGGTACGGAGGGCACGACGATGCGCGGCATGCCGGTCATCGTCCTGACGACCGTCGGAGCCAAGACCGGGAAGATCCGCAAGACCCCCCTCATGCGCGTCGAGCACGACGGCCTGTACGCCGTGGTCGCCTCCCAGGGCGGCGCCCCCACGCACCCCGTCTGGTACCACAACCTCCGGGCCGACCCGCGCGCCGAGCTCCAGGACGGGCCGGTGCGCCGGGACATGACGGCCCGTGAGGTGACCGGCGAGGAGAAGGCCCAGTGGTGGGAGCGGGCCGTCGAGGCGTTCCCCGACTACGCCGACTACCAGCAGAAGACCGACCGGGAGATCCCGGTCCTCGTCCTGGAACCCGTCGACGGCGGCCACTGACCGCGTCGGGATAGTGTCCGGCTCGGCCCCCTGAGTGGTCGGGGCCGAGCGGAAGGATGCCAGGACCAGATGACAGACAATTCCGACCTCGTCGCCTTCGTACGAGCACGCCTGGACGAGGAGGAGGATCTCGCGCGGGCGGCCGGCGGCGAGCGCTGGCGCTGCCCGGCCGACATCCCCGGCGAGATCCACGACCGGAGCGGCGCGATCGCCTTCACCCTGCGCGCGCACGGCCACGAGTACGACCGGCACATCGGCCGGCAGGACCCGGCCCGCACGATCCAGCGCATCGAGACCCAGCGGGTGCTCCTCGACGAGTACGCGGAGGTCGCCGCGCTCGACGTGGACCGGCCGGAGCGCGACTTCGCGTCCGGCCGGGCCTTCGGTCTCGGCTTCGCGGTCCGCCAGCTGGCCGCCGAGAACGCCGGCCACCCCGACTACCAGGTGAAGTGGCTGCCCCGCTTCACCCAGTAGCGGACCCGCCGCCGGCTCCGGGGCGGCTCAGAGCGCGTTCGTCCCGTGATCGCCCTTGGTGGTCACCTGGTCGCTCCGCTCCTGGAGCCGGCGCGCCTTGTCCATCAGCCGCTGCCGCTCCCGCGCGTCGGGGGCGCGGTCGGCGGCCTCCCGCATCTCCCGCGCCTTGGCCCGGATGCGCTCCGCCCGGCCGCCCGTCTCGTCCGCAACGCTCATGATCACTCCCGGTCTCGTAGGAGAGCCCACCCCTCCAGCGAATCAGCGCGCCCGCGCCTCCGCATCCCGAACGGGGGCCGGTGCGGTGTCCGAATGTGACAGGGAACCGTCATTGCGGCCACCGTCCCGACTGGCGACGATGGACCCATGTCCAGCGCACACCGCGTCGTCATCGCGGTCTTCCCCGGCGTCGATCTCCTCGACGTGTCCGGCCCCGCCGAGGTCTTCTCCCTCGCCAACCGGGTCTCCGGCGGCCGGGCCGGCTACCGGGTCCGGCTCGCCGGCCCCGAGGCGGGCGAGGTGCGGACCTCGGCGGGCGTACGGCTCCTGACCGACCTGACCTTCGCCGAGGTGGGCCGGGACGTGGACACCCTGCTGGTGCCCGGCGCGGTGGACATGACCGACGAGGGGCCCGTCCCCCGGATCGACCGGGACATCGTGGCCTGGGTGCGGGAGACCGCCCCGCACGCCCGGCGGGTGGCGTCCGTCTGCGTCGGCGCGCATCTGCTGGCCGCGGCCGGGCTCCTGGACGGGCTCACGGCCACCACCCACTGGTCCACGGCCGCCCGGCTCGCCGCCGCGCACCCGGAGGTCACGGTGGACGCCGACCCGATCTTCGTCCGCGCCGACCGGGGCAGGGTGTGGACCGGGGCCGGCATCAGCGCCTGCCTGGACCTCTCGCTCGCCCTGGTGGCCGAGGACCACGGCGAGGACGCCGCCCTCGCCGTCGCCCGGCAGCTGGTGATGTACCTCAAACGGCAGGGCGGGCAGAGCCAGTTCTCCGTACCGCTGAGCCGGCCGGCCGCCTCGCGGCGCGACATCGACGAGCTGCGGCTGTGGATCGCCGACCATCTCGACCGGGACCTGTCCGCGCCGGTGCTCGCGGCGCGGATGTGTCTGAGCGAACGGCATTTCGCCCGCGTCTTCAAACAGGAGACCGGACTCTCGCCGGCCGCCTATGTGGAATCCGCCCGCGCCGAGGCCGCCCGCAGGCTCCTGGAGACGACCGACGACCCGCTCGACCGGGTGGCGGCCGCCGCCGGGCTCGGGTCGGCGGAGACCCTGCACCGCGTGTTCCGGCGGCAGATCGCCACCACCCCCGCCGCCTACCGCCGCCGCTTCCGCACCACGGCGGCCTGAGACCCGAAAGCTCCGCAACCACCCGCCCCAATCGGCGAGTTCACCTTTCCCGGCACGGCGGACGGCTCCGCCATGCCCCCGTACAAGAGAGGCACACCCACCATGACCACGATCCAGCCCTCCGCGACCCTCCGCGAGGTCTCCGGCCTGGACGCCCGGCTGCCCCGGCTGAGCGAGTCCGTCCTGATCCTCATCGACGTCCAGAACACCTACCGCACCGGCGTCATGGCCCTGGAGGGCGCCGAGGAGGCCGTCGCCGCCTGCGCCCGGCTGCTGGAGCGGGCCAGGGCGGCGGGCACCCCCGTCGTCCACGTCATCCACGACGGGGGCGACGGCTCCCCGTACGACATCCGCGAGCACATCGGCGCCCTCTGCGACGAAGTCGCCCCGCGGGAGGGCGAGCCGGTGGTCGTCAAGCACTTCCCGAACTCCTTCCACCGCACGGAGCTGGAGAAGGAGCTGACCGCCCTGGGCGCGGAGCCGGGCAGCGGCAAGGATCTGGTGCTCGCCGGATTCATGGCCCACATGTGCGTCACCCACACCGCGCAGGGTGCCTTCAACCTGGGCTACCGGCCCGCCGTCGTCGCCGAGGCCACCGCCACCCGCAGCCTGGCCGCCCCGGACGGCACGGTTCTGCCGGCCGCCGCACTCAAGACCGCCGCGCTGACCGCCCTCGGCGACCTCTTCGCGCCCATCGCCCCCACCGCGGACGCACTGCCCGCCTGAGCCGGAGCGGCCGCACGAAGAAGAACGCCGGGATGCCCTCGGGGCATCCCGGCGTCACGTCGGCGGCGAGGAAAGCGGAAGGACTAATTCATGAAAGGAATGGAGAAGGAAGTCCCTCCATGGCCTCGCCACGGGCCACGTTAGCAGTCAGGCGGGGATCAGGTCGCGCAGATTTTCCGGGGTGACGACCACCGAGTCCGGGTGCAGCCCGTCGGGGCGTACCAGACCGATGTACGTGACCGGCCCGTCCGGGACCGCCCCGCCGTCCCACAGCGTGACCTCCGTCCCGCGCCCCTCCAGCAGGGCGGCGATGTGGCCGACCGTCAGGTACTCCCGCTCCACGATCCCGCGCAGCAGGGACGCCACGGTCACCCGGTTGCCCTCCACCCGGTTGGAGTGCGGCTCGCCCGCCAGGTACAGGTGCAGCCACCTGGCCCGCCAGCGCCCGTCGGGCCCGCGCAGGAACGCCAGCGGCAGGGCCACCGCGCCCGGCCCGCGCAGCTCCGACTTCATCCGCACCGTACGCGGCTCGAAGGGGCGGCCCGCCTGCTCGGCGTCGCGCGTCATGAACCCGAAGAACGACTCCTCGACGGTCTCGAAGTTCTCCCCGGAGTAGATGTTGACCTGCGGCACGATGAAGTCGCCGCGCACGGTGTCGAGCCGCAGGTTGATGAACTCCGATGCCCCCTCGGGCGCCTCCGTGACATCGCCGGAGTGCTCGCCGCCGATCTCGGTGAGCGCGGTGTACGACAGCCAGCACAGCGTCTCGTAGCGGGAGTCGAGCATCAGCGCGGACAGGTCGAAGTCGGTGTCCCGCCGGGTCTGCTTCCAGTACACGAAGAACCGCAGCAGTTCACCGTCCACGGGCGTGAGCGAGCCCCGTGGCAGCACGCCGAACCCGCCGGACGCCGCCCTGCCGCTGAGCGGCAACGCCACGTCGAAGATGTCCGGATCGACCAGCAGCCGCCCGGTCTCCGGCAGCCGCCGGGCCACCTCGGCGTCCAGCGCGGCCACCAGCCGGTCCCGCACCGCCTCGGGCAGCGGCGCACGGGAGTCGCCGGTGACCCACGCACGGGCGCGCCGGTTGACGAAGAACCGGCCCTCGTCCCGCACGGGCCCCCGGTTCCGCAGGTGCTCGCGGACGGACAGCAGCACCCGCCCCGAGACCCGCGGAGCCACCCGCACCGCCGCGGCCACCACCGCGTCGTGCTCCTCGTCGGTGCGGCAGGTCCTCAGCAGCCGGTCCAGGGCGCGCATCAGCATGCCCGGAGCGGACGTCAACAGCCGCGCCGCGCCCGTGACGTCACCGGCGGCCAGCAACTCTTCGACCCGGCTGCCGAAGGTCCGGGCCTCCTTCTCACCGCGTGCCACGGCGAACACCTCGGCGGCGTACGGCCGATCCGGGTACTCGTGCGGATGCAGACGCTCACCGAGGCGCTTGAACTCCTCGCGGTGCGCCGCCACATCGGCGAGCTTCGCGGGGGACGCCGCCACGACCGCCTCCAGCCCGGCCAGCAGTGCCCGGCGCACCGGCCGCGAGAAGGAGCGGAACCGGGTCGGCGTCGTCAGGGTCACATCGCCGTCGCTCAGCGCGCAGGCCAGCCTGAGCACATCGGTGACGGTGTCCAGCAGCGGCTCCCGGCCGGCGGTGAGCCGCGCCCGGTTGACGACGGCCCGGTTCTCCCGCACGGGCATGGTCTCCGGCTGCGGCCCGTCCACGCAGTGCGCGGCGAGCACCCCGAGGTCGTTCAGGTGCTCCTCGCTCAGCGGGGTGGCGCTGCCGGCCAGGGCGAGGTAGAGCGAGGTCGCCTCCTCGTCCGGCGAGCCGCCCAGGTGCAGGACCGTCAGACGGTCGCCCGCGGCCCCGGTCAGCTCGTCGTGGGCGGCGAGCATGTCGTCGTAGGTGTGCTGGTAGCGGCCGTACGTCGGCAGCGTCAGCAGGTTGACGGCGCCCTCGCTCAACTGCTTGAGCGTGCCGGGCCGGGTGGTCTCGTCGAGCAGCGCGTCGGCTATGCACTGCCACCAGAAGTCGATCGTGTTCGGGACGTTCGCGGGGAAGTCGATGAAGTACGAGTTGTGCCGGACGTGATCGCCCACCATCTCGCGGACGACGTCCAGGGTGTGCCGGGCGGTCTCGGCCACCGTCCTCGCGGAGAGCGCGGACAGATGTTCCAGTGCGCCGCCCGAGAGCTTGAAGCCCACGGACATCAGGGCGGTGTCGAACTGCCGTGCCGCCACCTCCCCTTGGCCTGCGGGGCCGGTGGGAGCGGGCAGTCGATGGGTGTGCCGGACGACCATTGCGTCGAGAGGGTGGGACATCCGGGCATGATCGCAGAACCGGTGGGGGAGGGGCATGCGAGTTTCCCCGCCCCCGGTCCTGCGTGGTCCACGGCCCTGCGTGGCCGCCGCCCGGCCCGGTCCCGGCACGGTGTCGGTCCGCCGGTCAGCCCTCGACGGAGGTGGTGGTGAAGCGGTCGCCGCAGATGCGGACCTGCGGATCGCGCAGGGTGAGCGCCTCCTTGGAGCCCGGAGGGTAGACCCGCAGATAGTCGGCCCGCTTCCAGCAGCCGCCGTCCGCGATCCCCCGGTTCAGCGTGTGCAGGAAAACGTGTGCCGTCTTCCCGGGAGCGAGCACGGTCGGCCCCTTCGCGGCACCGTCCCGCTGGGCCGGTACGCCGATGACGCCGCCGTCCCGCTGGATCAGGGACACCCCGGGGAAGCCGTTGAGGGCGCAGGAGCGCGCCGACTTGTTGACGAAGGTGAGCCGGTAGTACACCTGCCCGGCGCCCCCGTCCGCCGGCCGCACGCCCATGCCCAGGCCCTGTGCCGTGCACCGGCCGGGACCTGCGGCGTCGGCCCCCGTGTCCGGGTCCGGCGTCCCGGTCGCCGCGCGGGAGGGCGACGGGGGCGCGGGGGACGAAGCGGCGGCCGGGGAGGAAGCGGTGGCCGGCGGCTGCGACGGGGCCTGCGAGGGGTCGGTGTCCCCGGCGTGGGTGGCGGTCGGGGCGGTGGCCGGGCCGCCCGTCACGGAACCGTCGTCACAGCCCGCCGCGACGAGTGCGAGCGACATCATCGCGACGGGCACGAGCAGGCGGCGCGCACGCCGTCTTCCGGCCGCCCCGCGTCCGCGCGGACGAGGCGCGTGCTCGAACGGTCCGGGGGCGGCGGAGGTGCGAGTCAGTGGGCCCATGACGGACGCCTGCTCGGTTTTCGGTGCGCTCAACCTGATGATCTTGTATTGGCTCGGAGTCCCCGGCCTCCCTCAGCCGTCCTCGGCCGTGTCGCCGCCACCGTCGCCCGCATCCTCGTCCTCGTCCAGGTCCTCCAGGTCGTCGAGGCACTCCGCGGCCACCACCCCGGCGAACTCCGGGCACATCCAGGCCTCCGGACCGACGGGCTCGCCCTCCGCCGGAAACTCCTCCGGCGCGTAGAAATGCGGCAGGCCCGCCAGGAACTCCGCCCGGAACAGCTCCGGATGCGCTCCGGCGTGCGCGCATTCCGCGGGCCGGGGCGCGGCGGTCACGGCGCGCAGCACGGCCATCACCTCACGGGCCACCGGAGGCGGCGGGTACGGGTAGGCGTTGAACATCGACTGACAGGCCGTCAGCAGCAGCGCCACCCGCTCGCGCCCCTCCGCGAGCGCGTAGCGACGGGCCGCCCACAGGCCCAGGTCGTTCGCGTACTTCTCGTTGGAGGCGCGCGGGGCGATCCGGTCCACGATCACCGCGATGTCGAGCCGCCCGTCCGGGCGCAGGTACACATGGTCGAGGTCCGATGTGTCCCGGTGGCCGAACAGCTTCCCGCGCCGCTCGCGCAGCAGCCGCAGCGACTCCCCGGCGACCTCGGTCAGGAACACCGGGCACACCACGGTCTCCAGCGCGGCGGCACGTCCCGCCGCATGCCTCCGCTCGTACAGGCGGCGCCCGGCCCGGCTGCTCAGCATCACCCCGAGTTCCGCCGCCGCCGGGCCGCTGCGCGGCAGCTCCGCGTGGTGGTCGTGCGCGCAGGAGGCGCCGGCGAAGAACGGCAGGGCGCCCTCCAGCGCCGCCGCCAGGTCGTCGAGCACCGCCTTCCTGCGGATCGTGCCGGAAACGGCGTACCAGGTCACCGCCCTGACGATCAGCAGATGCCCGGCACGGTCCTCGGGGGCGGCGGTGGCCAGGCCCGACGCCTGCCAGGCGATCTCGTCGTTCACATCGGTCCACGGCTTGGGGTAGCCGTGCAGCAGTGCCGACAGGTCCGCCGCGGTGTGCACCGCCTCCAGCGGGAGACGCGGCGGGACGTCCGCGACCGTGTCCGGCTCGATGATGTCCAGGGCGATCCGGGCGAACCCGGCCGCGTTGCGCGGGCAGCTCCACTCCTCGCGGGACCGGCCCTCCGGCCACCGCAGCGCCGGGTCCCCGAGCGGGGCCACTCGGGCGGCCAGGCGCTTGTCGTCCTGCGCGCCGTGCTCCTCGAACGGGTGGGAGGCGTGCGGGCAGGGCCGTGCGCGCAGCGTCCCGTCGGCGGACCGGAGCGCCGACGTCACCCGCGATATGACGCCCGCGCCCGGCCTGGACGCCACATAGGGCGCCATCAGGACCAGCCCGAGCGCCCACACCGCGGCCGGTACGGCGCCGGGCTCGCCGGTGAGCCGGCCGGCGCAGTCCAGCGCGGCCTCGTCGTAGCGGTCGCTGCGGGCGCCCGAATACTTCCTGCGGATCTCGTCCCAGAGCGGGCCGGCCGCGTCCGGGGCCATGACGTCGATGTTCGGCATGATCCCGATGACGCGCGCAGGCGGCTGCGGGTTCCCACCCAGGCCCAGGGACCGCCCCACTGACCGCTCGTCCGCACCGCGTCGCACCGGCCGCCGTCCGGACGCGCCGGCTCACCCCCGGCCGGGGCGTACGACGGGCAGGCCGGCCGTCTCCGCGGCCTCGGCCAGCACCTCGCGGAGCATCGCCGGGGTGAGCCGGCCGGTGAAGACGTTGCGCTGGCTGACGTGGTAGCAGCCGAACAGAGTCAGCGGGTCGTCCGCCCCGTCCGCCGGGGCCAGCACCGCGCGGGCGCCGTGCCCGAACACCGGCCGGGGCCGGGGCACCCGCCGCCCGGCCCGCTCCAGGGCCGCCAGCGTCGCCTGCCAGCCGAAGCCGCCGAGCGCGACGACCGCCCGCACGGTGGGCCGCAGCAACTGGAGTTCGCGGGCCAGCCAGGGCCGGCAGGCGTCCCGCTCGCCCGGCGTCGGCCGGTTGGCGGGCGGGGCGCAGTGCACGGGCGACGTCACCCTGACCCCGTACAGCTCCAGCCCGTCGCCCGCATCCGTCACCGTGGACCGGGAGGCGAGCCCCAGCTCGTACAGCGTGGCGTACAGCAGGTCGCCGGCCCGGTCGCCGGTGAACATCCGGCCCGTCCGGTTCCCGCCGTGCGCGGCGGGCGCCAGGCCCGTGATCGCCAGGGAGGCGTCGGCGGGGCCGAAGCCGGGGACGGGACGCGCCCAGTACTCCCAGTCGCGGAACGCGGGGCGCTTGACGCGGGCGGCCTCCTCCCGCCACTCCACCAGGCGGGGACACGCACGGCAGCGCACCAGCCGCTCGTCGAGGGCGGCCAGCGAACGCGACCGGGCGGCGGCTCGTACGGGGTAGTCCTCGGCGGTGCACATGACGAACCCGAACCCGCTTCCCGTGTCCCGGTGGCGTGCTGCTCGACATGAGCGTACCCGGCGCGGATGCGACCATGGCCCTGGAAACGGCCCCGCTTGCCACGGAGAAGGAAGGGAATCCGGACCATGAGCGATTTCGCCGTAGGGGACCATGTGCGATGGAACTCCGAAGCCGGTCACGTCGAAGGCGTCATCACCGAGAAGCACACCCGGGACGTCGAATTCAAGGGCCGCACCCGGCATTGCAGCAAGGAGGAGCCGCAGTACGAGATCAAGAGCGACAAAACAGGCCACCTCGCCATGCACAAGGGCAGCGCGCTGAAGAAGGCCTGACGGGGCGGCCCACCGAAAGGGGCGAGGTGGTGCGGTGAACCGGATCTGCACGATCGGCCACTCGACACGGGAATTCGCGGAACTCGTGGAGCTGCTGCGCGAGAACGACGTCACCTGTCTGGCCGACGTGCGTTCGTACCCGTCGTCCAGACGGCTCCCGCAGTGGAACCAGCAGGCCGTCATCGACTCCCTGCCGCCCGACATCGGATACCGGTGGCTGCGGAAGCTCGGCGGGCGCCGCCACACCCCCAAAGGCGTACCGACCGTCAACGGCGCCTGGCGGGTCAAGGCCTTCCGCGACTACGCCGACTACATGGCGACCGACGAATTCCGGGAGGGTCTGGACGAATTGCTGGCCCTCGCCGAGGACGAGCGCCCCGCCATCATGTGCAGCGAGGCCGTGCCGTGGCGCTGCCACCGCCGGCTGATCACCGACGCGCTGATCGTCGCGGGCGCGGAGGTCGTGGACATCCTGTCATGCACCTCGACACGGCCCGCCGCCCTCAACGAGAACGCCCGGCTCCACGACGGCCGGCTGACCTACCCGCCCCCCGACTGAGGGGCCGCACCGGGCCCGCCGCCCGAGGTCCAGGGCCGCAACTTCTCCGGATTGCGCACCGCCCAGATGCGATCGACGCGGCCCCCGGCGAGACCGAACGCGGCCACGGTGACCGTGACCCCCGCGTGCTGGGCGACCAGTCCGGGCCGGCCGTTCACCGTGCGCTCCAGCAGCACCAGATCGGGCAGCCTGTCCACGAAGTGGCACAGGTACTCCGCGAGCCGCACGCCGCCCTCCACCGGCCGCAGGGCCGCCCCGGCCAGCCCGCCGCCGTCGGTGACCATCACCGCGTCCGGGTCGAGGAGGCCGACCAGCGCCGCGATGTCCTTGGCCTGCCACGCCTCCTTGAACTCCCGCACCAGCGCCGCCTGTCCGGCCGCCGGACCGGTGTCCGTCCGGGCGTCGCGCAGCCGCCGCCGGGCCGACGCGGCGAGCTGCCGGCAGGCCGGGGCGCTGCGGCCGACGATCGCGGCCACCTCGGCGAACGGATAGCGGAAGACGTCGTGCAGGACGAATGTCACCCGCTCCGCCGGGGTCATGGACTCCAGCACGACCAGGAACGCCATGTTCACGGACTCGTCCAGGGTCACCCGGTCGGCCGGGTCCGCCGGTTCGTCCCGGCCGCCGCCCGTGCGGCCGCCGGGCCACTCCGAGCGGTCCGGCAGCGGCTCCGGAATCCACTCGCCGACGTACCGCTCCCGCCTGATCCGGGCCGAGCCCAGCACATCGAGGCAGACCCGGCTCGCCACCGTCGTCAGCCACGCACCGGGGGAGTCGATCTCCGCCTGCCGCGCCGGGGGCATCGCGTACCAGCGGGCGTACGTCTCCTGTACGGCGTCCTCCGCCTCGGCGACCGAACCCAGCATCCGGTAGGCGAGGTTCATCAACTGCCGGCGCTCGCCGATGACGGCGCTCAGCTCCGGTTCGGAAGGTGTGCCCATCGTGTGACCTCCCTCGGTTCCCGTCGTCGGTGTGCAGTGTACGAATGGGGGGCCGGCCGGGAATTCCCGGCCGGCCCCCCATTCCGTAGGGAACGAACTACCAGCGGTACCAACGGCCACGCTTTCCACCGCCGCCAACCGGCCGGACGACGAAGCCGAGCAGCCACACCACCAATACGGCGACGGCTATCCACCACAGAGCCTTCAGGGCGAAACCCGCTCCGAAGAGAATGAGTGCGAGCAGAAGAACCAGAATGACCGGAACCATGAATATCAACCTCCGAAACCTCGGATGCCCCGACCCGCCCCCGGTACTCCTGGAGAATCCGCTCCGTTTCCATGGGTGTGGAACGCATGGCTCCGGGTAGTCGCAGCTTCGCGCATGCGCAAGCAGCAGCTGTCGGACGGAAGGGGAACGATCGCGATGCCGATAACCGAGTCTGTGCAGGTCGCACCGGCGGAACTCCCGGAGATCGCCGACCCGTCGAAGGTGGCGCCCAAGGACGCCCGCGCACTCAGCAAACTGTTCTTCGACCGGTTGCAGACCCTCGAAGAAGGCACGGCGGAGTACCAGTACGCCCGAAACACGCTCATCGAGATGAATCTGACCCTGGTGCACTTCGCCGCCGCCCGGTACCGCAACCGGGGCAACGGCCAGATGGAAGACATCATCCAGGTCGGCACCATCGGGCTGATCAAGGCCATCGACCGCTTCGAACTCAGCCGCGAGGTCGAGTTCACCTCCTTCGCCATCCCGTACATCGTCGGTGAGATCAAACGATTCTTCAGGGACACCACCTGGTCCGTGCACGTCCCCCGGCGACTCCAGGAGCTGCGAGTCACCCTCGCCAAGGCCAAGGAGGAACTCGCCTCCGCGCTCGGCCGCGAGGCCACCGTCGCCGAACTGGCCGAACGCCTGGGCATCGGGGAGGAGGACGTCATCGAGGGCCTGGTCGCCTCCAACGGCTATACCGCGCACTCACTGGACGTACCGCTCGACGGCGGCGAGGGCGACAGCGCCGGCGGGGTGACCCGCACCCACGCCGACATCACCGGGGAGTGCGATCCCGGCATCGAACTGGTCGAGAACCTGCACGCCCTGGCGCCCCTGCTGGAAACGCTCGACGAGCGGGAACGCGCCATCGTCCGGATGCGCTTCGGCCAGGAGATGACGCAGTCCCAGATAGGTGAACGCCTCGGTCTGTCCCAGATGCATGTGTCACGGCTGATCGCCCGCATGCTCGGCAAGCTCCGCGAGGGCATCCTCGCCGAGGACTGACCGCCGCTCAGGAGCCCTACCGGACGCGCGAGGTGCGGGAGGACGACTCGTCCTCGTCCTCGTCGTCGTCCGAACCCGGCACATGGACGTCCGTGACGTTGATGTTGATCTCGACGACTTCGAGACCGGTCATCGTCTCGACCGCGTCGGTGACCTGCGTTCGGATACGGTGCGCGGTGTCCACGACGGGGGCGCCGTACTCGACGACGATGTCGACGTCGACGGCGGTCTGCTTCTCGCCGACCTCCACCTTGACGCCCCGTCCGGGGTCGCTGGACCGGGACACCTTGTCCTTGACGGCTCCGAGCGCTCGCGTCGGGCCCTTGCCGACGGAGTACACCCCGTCGGTCTCCCGTACCGCGATGCCGGCGATCGTCGACACCACGCTGTTCGCGATGGTCGTCGTTCCTCGCGTACCGCCCGCCGTGCCGCCTTCCAGCCGGGTGCCGCTTTCGTTGGTCGCCATGAGTTCCTCACACGGAAGCTTGTCGGGGGAGTGGGGGACGCCGGACGGAATCCGCTTCCGCCGCGATCCGCGCCCTCCTCCACTCTCCTCCGGCACCCGCGCACCCGCCATTCGGGTGGCCGCGGCCGGGGCGCGACGCGGCGCCGCCGTTCCCGACCCATCCATAGACACTGTCTACCCACCTCTGGTAGACAGTGTCTATGGACCACTCATCCTCCCTGCGGGAGCGGCTGATCGACGCCGGCGTCGAACTCGTCACCGCCGAGGGCTCCGCTGCCGTCGGCCTCCGTGAGATCGCCCGTCGCGCGGGCGTCTCCCACGGCGCCCCGCGCCGCTACTTCCCCACGCACCACTCCCTGCTCTCCGCCATCGCCCGGCGCGGCTTCGCCGACCTCGCCGCCCGGCTCGCGGCGGCGACGAACGACCCGCGCACCCCGCGCGGCCGGCTGCGGGCCCTGTCCGAGGCGTATCTGGAGTACGCGCGGGACAACCGAGGCATGTTCGAGCTGATGTTCCGTCACGACCTCCTGGACAGCGAGGCGCACGCCGACGCCACACCGCCCGAAGCCGGCACACCCGTCCCGCCGCGCCTGCGCGACTCCTCCCTCCCGCTCTTCGCCGGACTCGTCGAACTCGTCACCCTCGACCGCGCCCACCGCGCCGCCCACGCCGACACCGGACCCTCGAACGACCCGGCACCACCGTCCGCCGTGACCGCCGCCGCCCTCTGGACCAACCTGCACGGCCTCGCCGTCCTCCGGGCCGGCGGCGGCCTCCGACTCGCCCTCGAAACAGCGCTCCCCGACGCCGGCGACGGGCCCGACCCGCTCGTGTCGGCGGTGCTCGACGCCCATCTGGGCCGGGTGCGGACGTGACGACCACCGCGCTACGGCCCCGAGCCGCACTCCTGGCCTCGGTGGCGGGAGCCATGATCGTCGCCCTGGACGGCACGGTGCTGCTCATCGCCCAGCCCGACCTGCGCGCCGATCTCGGGGCGACCGTCTCCCAGGTCCAGTGGACGAGCACCGCCTATCTGCTCTCCGTCGCCGCCTTACTCGTCATAGCCGGACGCCTCGGGGACCGGTACGGACACCGGCGGCTGCTGTTCCTCGGCGTACTCGGCTTCGGCGCCGCCTCGGCCGGGATCGCGCTCGCCCGGGACATCCACGTGGTGATCGCCCTGCGCGCCGCCCAGGGCGTGTTCGGCGCCCTCCTGCAGCCGGCCACCCTCGCCCTCCTCCGGCTCGTCCACCCGGCCGACCGGCTGGGCGGCGCGATCGCCCTGCGGACCGGCGCCATCGGCGTGGCCGCGGCCGCCGGACCGGTGCTCGGCGGACTCCTCGTCACCCACTGGGGCTGGCGGGCCGTGTTCCTCATCAACGTCCCGGCCGCCCTCGCCATCGCCGCCCTCACCCTCGCCGTACGGACCCCGGACGTACCGCGTGCCGCCGCCCGCCGCTTCGACCTCACCGCCGGCGCACTGCTGGCCGGCGCGCTCGCCGTCCTCGTCCACACCCTGGCCGGAGTCCCCGACCACGGCTGGACCGGCGCCCGCACCGGGCTCGGGCTGCTCCTGGGCGTACTGCTCGGGGCGGCGCTCCTCCGCCACGAACGGCGCAGCGCCCATCCGGTCGTGCCGCCGGCCGTGGCCCGCTCGGTGCCCGTGACGGCCTCCATGGCGCTGCTGCTCACCACCTCCGGCGGGCTGTTCGGCGCGCTGTTCGCGGTCACCTTCCACCTTCAGCAGGGGCTCGGCCTCGACCCGCTGGCCGCCGCACTGCGCTGCCTGCCGATGACCCTGCTCATGATCGCCGGAGCGCCCGCCGCCTCGGCCGCGCTCCGCAGATTCGGGGCGCGCCGCACCGCGCTCACCGGCCAGCTGTGCGTCGTACTCGCCGTGCTGGCTCTCTCCCGGCTGACCCCGGCGACCTCCTGGCAGGAGACGGGCCTCGTGTTCGCGGTGCTCGGCGCCGGCTTCACCGCCGTCATGGTCACCGCCACCGGGACCGTCGTCGGGGACGCGCCGCCCGGCTACGCGGGAGTGGTCGGCGGCCTCAAGCAGACCGCCATGAACGTGGGCCCGACCCTCGGCATCGCGGTGGCCGCCGGACTCATGCCGCTCACCCCGACGGCCCACGGCGCCCCGGCACATCCCGCCCTCTCCGTACCGGACCTCGCCCTGGACCGGGCACTGCCCGCGGTGGCGCTGCTCGCCGCGCTCGGGCTGATCCCGGCCCGGCTGCTGCCCCGGCGCTGACCCGGCGGGCGTCCCCGCCGGCCGGCCGCTCGCGTCGTGGGCGGCGGCGCGCGCCAGTACGCTGCCGAAGGACCATGTCCCATGGACGAGGAGCGACCCGATGGACCTCCGTCTGAGCACGATCGGCCGGGAACAGCACCTGGCGTTCGTCGAGAGCCTGCCCTCGGCGAGCCACACCCAGGTCCCCTCCTGGGGCGAGGTGAAGCCCGACTGGCGGGCGGAGAGCCTCGGCTGGTCCGACGCCGGCGGGCGCCTCGTCGGCACGGCCCTCGTCCTGTACCGGCCGCTGCCGAAACTCAAGCGCTACCTCGCCTACCTCCCCGAGGGCCCGGTCATCGACTGGTACGACGACGACCTCGGCCGGTGGCTCACCCCGCTCCTCGGCCACCTCAAGGAGCGGGGCGCCTTCACGGTGCGGATGGGCCCGCCCGTCGTCGCCCGCCGCTGGGACGCGGCCACCGTCAAGGACGCCATCGCCGACCCCGGCACCCACCGCCTCGGCGACGTGCCGCCCACCGAACAGGACCTGCGCGCCGCCGCGCTGACGGACCGGCTGCGCGGCACGGGCTGGCAGCGCGCCGGCGGCGACAGCGAGGACGGCTTCGCGGCGGGACAGCCGCGATACGTCTTCCAGCTCCCCCTCGCGGGCCGCTCGCTCGACGACGTCCGAAGCGGCTTCAATCAGCTGTGGCGCCGCAACATCAAGAAGGCGGACCGGGCCGGCGTCAAGGTCGTCCGGGGCGACTACGCGGACCTGGACACCTTCTACGCCCTCTACACCGAGACCGCCGAACGCGACCGCTTCATCCCCCGCCCCCTGCCGTACTTCCAGCGCATGTGGAAGGCGCTCACCGCCGAACACCCCGACCGGATGCGCCTCTACCTCGCGGCACACGACGGCGATGTGCTGGCCGCCGCCACCATGCTCACCGTCGGCGGCCACGTCTGGTACTCGTACGGGGCCTCCACCGGCCGCAGGCGCGAGGTCCAGCCCAACAACGCCATCCAGTGGCAGATGATCCGCGACGCCCATGCCATGGGCGCGCACGTCTACGACTTCCGGGGCACCACCGACACCCTCGACGAGAGCAACCACCTGCTCGGCCTGCTCCGCTTCAAGGCCGGCACCGGCGGGCAGGCCGCCGAGTACGTCGGCGAGTGGGACTACCCCCTCAACAAGGTCCTGCACAAGGCGCTCAACCTCTACCTGGCCCGGCGCTAGACCCAGCAATCAGCGCCCGGCGCCGGGCCCGGCCCCGCCGGCCCGGTCACTCCTCCTCGCCGCTCTCCAGCGCCTCCAGCGGCCGGACCGCCGGGCCCTGGAGGACCGTGCCGTCCACCGCGAACCTCGACCCGTGACACGGGCACTCCCACGCCGTCTCCGCCGCGTTGAACGCCACCAGGCACCCCAGATGCGTGCACCGCGCGGACACCGCGCGCACGGTGCCGTCCGGCTCCCGGTACACGGCGCGGCGGCGGCCCTTCACCCGCACCACCGCCCCCGACCCCGGCGGGATCTCGGCCACCGAGTCCACGTGGCCGACACGCAGCCGGTCCCCGACGAAATGCCGCGCCACCTCCGCCTGCGCGCCCAGCAGCGACGGCGCCTCGCGCACCGCGCTGCCCAGCCGCCGCGGGTCGTACAGCTCCGCCCACGGCGGGGCCGGCGCCTCCGTGACGAGCGCGGTCAGCAGCCGCCCCGCGACCACCCCGCCGGTCATGCCCCAGCCGCCGAAACCGGTCGCCACGAACGTGTGCCGGGCCCCGATGTGGAAGGGCCCGATCAGCGGGACCGTGTCGCTGGGATCGTTGTCCTGCGCCGCCCACCGGTACGCGGTCGGCCCCACCGGGAACCGCTCGCGCATCCAGCCGTCCAGCCGCCGGAACCCCTGCGCGGGGTCCCCGGTGCCCGGAGTGAAACTCTCCCCGGTCACGATCAGCAGCCGCCGGCCCTCGTCGAGCGGTGTCGAGCGCACCGACCGCTTGCCCTCGTCCTCCGTGATGTACATGCCCCCGGGCGCCTCACCGGCCTCGATGGGCGCGGCCACCACCAGCTCCCGCCGGGGCGACAGTCGGGCGAACAGCATCGCTCGGTCGAAGACCGGGTAGTGCGTGGCCACCACCACGTTCCGGGCCGTCACCGCCCGCCCCGACTCGACGGTCACCCGGCACGGTGTGCCCTCCGTGAGCCCGGTGACCCGGCTGCGCTCGAAGATCCGGCCGCCCCGCGCGATCAGGTCCGCGGCCAGTGCCAGCAGATACTTGCGCGGGTGGAACTGGGCCTGGCCGTCCGCCCGGACCGCCCCGGCGACCGGGAACGGCAGCTCCGTCCCGGACACGTACGAGGCGTCGAGCCCGGCCTCGGCGGCGGCGCGCGCCTCCGCCTCGACGGCCGGGAGCGAGGCGGCCGAGGCCGCGTAGCTGTACGCGCTCACCCGTTCCAGGTCGCACGCGATCCCCAGCTCGCCGACGATCGCGGCCACCCGCTCCACCGCGTCCCGCTGCGACGCCGCGAACAGCCGGGTCGCCTCCGCGCCCCTGGTGCGCCGCAGCCGGTCGTACACCAGTGAGTGCAGCGCGGACACCTTCGCCGTGGTGTAGCCGGTGACCCCGGCGGCGATGCGGTCGGCCTCCAGCACCACCACGTCCCGCCCGGCCCGCGCCAGCTCCCAGGCCGTGCTCAGCCCGGCGATCCCGGCGCCGATCACCACCGTGTCCGCGTCGGTGTCCGAGGCCAGGTGGGCGTGGTCCGGTGTGCCGGTGCTGTCCATCCAGAAGGACTCGTCCAGCCCCGGCAGAGGGCGAGGGTCGGTCATGGTTGCTCTCTCCATCGTTCGCTGATGTGCAGGCCCGCTGTCCGGCCGCCGTGTGCCCGGTCGGAGACGGCCATGACGCACACCACTGCCGCATCGTGCCCTGCGTCATACGGGGCGGCCGCGACGGCGCAGTACGCTGCACGCCGACCCAGCACCCGAGGGGACGTCCCGATGCCCGCAGACCTCGCCCCGCTCATCGCCGCCACCACCCAGTGGCTGACGCGCGCGTTCCCCGCCGGTGGCGGCCCGCTCACCGCGGCCCTGGCCGAGGCGCAGGCCCGCCAGGCGGTCACCGTCGCCACCTGGCTGCGCTACCCCACGGACCTCGACGCCGCCCTCGTGACCCTGACCGGCCCCGGCGGATCGGCCCGCCTGGACGAGGTCACCGGCGGCGGCCACCTGCAGGCCGGGCCGCAGGACCTGGCCTGGCGCAGCTGGGTGGACGAGGTCGTCGCCAGCTGGGCCGCCCATCTGCTCACCGCGCCCGACGCGGCGAGGGACGCGGTGAAGGCCCTCGACCGGTGCGCGCACACGACCGCGGGCCCCGCCGAGTTCCGCCGGCTGACCGACCCGAGCGCGCACGACCTCGCGGCCACCGCGCTGATGCGCCACCCGGACCTGCTGGAGCCGATAGCGCGCCTCCACCACGCGGACCTGCTCGACCGGCTGCGCCTGGGACCGGCCCGCGCCCGCTGAGCGCGGCGAAGGCCCGGCCGGGCCGCGGGGACGGTGTCAGCCCCTGCCGCGGCCGCTCAGCAGGTCACGGGCCCGGTCGACGAGCCCGGCGCCGGGGCCGAGGATCTTGAGACCCGTGGGGCTGTCGGGGGCGGAGGGGTGCGGGCGGGTCGGGGCGGTCTTCTTCGCCGTGCGGACCTTCTCGCCCAGCTCGTCCAGCGCCTCGGGGGAGCAGGCCGCCGCGAGCAGCGGGAACAGCCGGTTCTCCTCGTCCCGGACGTGCTCGCCGACCTCCAGCTTGAGCTTCGCCACCAGGTGGTCGAACTGCGGGTCGTCCGCGGACAGCCCCTCCAGCTCCTTGAGGTGCCGCTCCACCGCGGCGTGGTCCTCCAGCTCCTTGTCCGCCATGTCGTCGCCGTCGTCCACGAACCGGCGGACCGCGGGGTAGAGGTGCATCTCCTCCGCCACCGAGTGGCGGACCAGCTCGATCGTCAGCTCGTCGGCGAGCTTCCTGCGCTGCTCGTCGCCGACCGGCTGCGCCTCGATCCGCGCGAACAGTTCGTCGACCTCGCGGTGGTCGGTGGTGAGTTCCGCGATCACATTTCCGCCGTGTCCCATCAGTGAAACCCTCTCCGCTGGTGCGGTGTACGCCTGTGTGCTGCGAGCCGAAGTCAGCTCACCGTTCCACAGGGGTACCCCCGAACCTGACCAACACACGGAGCCACGCCCCACTCCGGTCAGGCTGGCGTAACGCCGTCCTCCGGAACGGTGGTGCCGGGCGGGGGAGTGGGCGTGTCCGCACCGGCCGCCGTACCGAGCGGCCATGCCGCGATGTCGCGGTAGCGGATCTGCCCGGCGCCGCGCCCCGGGTTGCCGCCCACCAGATGCAGGCGCTCGGCGGTCCACGTCCGGCCCCGGAACTCCGTGAGCCGCGCGGCGATCTCGCCGGCCGAGGTGTGGTCGCCCCGGCGGACCCGGGCCAGGGTCAGATGCGGGCGCAGCGGCCGGCTCTCCAGGACGATGCCGCAGCGTTCCACGACGCCGCGGACGCCCGCGGCGAGGCCGTGCAGCCCGTCGAGGTCCCCGGCGATCCCGCTCCAGGCGACGCGCTCGTCGAAGGTGCCGCCGCCGTGCAGCGCCAGCCGGGGCGCCGGACGGGTCGCGGCCAGCTCCGCGAGGGGTGGGCGCAGCAGCGCGGCGGTGGCCACCGGGAGTTCGCCGAGGAACGCCAGGGTGATGTGCCAGTCCTCGACACGGTTCCACCGCACCTGCGGGTGCGTGGCGTAGACGGGGCGCAGTTCGCGGACGAGTTCGTCCTTCGCCGGGTTGGGCGGGGCGAGGGCGATGAACACGCGAACGGTGGTGGGCGGCATTTCGTCGGTCACACCGCATTGGTACCGCACGGGCGGGAGGCCGTCGCCGCCGGGTGGTGGCCCCGCCCCGGAATCCGACCTGACGCTGAGTAACAGCAGAGGCCATTACTTGGGTATGGGGCGCGTACCCGGCGCACGGGAGCGCGGCGTGATCGGCGCGAAACCGAGGGAGAGAGGGCGTACGCCGGCGGATATCCGGATTTGCGCGGGTCGTAATTATCGAAACATGCACAATCGGGACACCGAATGGCTGAATATTTCCGCAGTGCCGGGGTTGGCATATGTCCCTGGCCGGTCTTCGCGCACGTCGTGGACGTACACCGCCATAAGTAATGGGCTGAATTCGTCTCTTCCGCTGTCGGCGGTCATCTATGGTGATTGTCGTGAACGGGCGAAGCCGGAAGACCGGCCCGCCATCGGCGTCGCCTCGGTATACCGAGGCGTAACGTATCTCCGTCCCGCGCGGCCGAAGCCGTGCGGCGGGGGTGGGGGACCGGTGGCGAGGTGTGGTGAATCCCGCGAGGCAAGCCTGCATATATCTGTGGAACACGTGGTGACGTGTGGGAAAAACAACTGGGGGGACGGTCGTGACCAATCCTTTCGATGACGAGTCGGGTCGGTTCGTGACGCTGGTCAACGACGAGGGGCAGTACTCGCTGTGGCCCGCGCACATCGAGGTGCCGGGCGGGTGGAGCGTCGGCGGCCCGGAGGGCTCGCGTCAGGAGTGTCTCGACGCCATCGAGGCCGCGTGGACGGACATGCGGCCCGCCGGCCTGGTCCGGGCGATGGAGGCCGACGCCGGATAGGGCCGCGCCCGGACCGTCGCGCCGTAACGGCCGCCCGGTCCGGGCCGGCCGCCGCACTTCCGACCGGACCGATCGACATTGCTCTCTTTCGGGCAGAAGTGATCAGTCCGCAGCGGTGGGCGATCGCGCCTCGACGAAAAGTGTTCATGCCGCTTTCACGCGGCTTTCTCACCTCATTGATGGACTGCCAGGAGTGCGTCCTCAATACGCGAAGAACGGCCCAGTGCGCTCCCGCTTCGCTTTTACCCGCCCGTTGTCGGCCTCGGACGCCGCACCGGCATGGCCGGCTTCGTCCTGCCCTCTTCGTCCCCCCGAAAGCCCTCCCCGAAGGTGTGTCCCGGCATGCGCGAAAACGGCTCTCTCCCCTCGGAATCCGTTCCCGAAGAGTTCTTCGGCACGACCGCCGCCCAACAGGGCGTCTGGTACGGGCAACTCCTCGACCCCGACAGCCCGAAATACAACGTCGGTGAATGCTTCGAGATCCGGGGCGACCTCGACACGAAACTGTTCGCCGCCGCGGTCGACCGGGCCTGCGAGCTGTGCGACAGCCTCAACCTCGAGTTCGTCACACAGGGCGACACCCTCCGCCAGCGCGTCGTCCGCCGGCCCGGCACCGGCCGGCTGCACACCGAGGACCTGTCCGGCGCCGCCGACCCGCAGGCCGAGGTCGAACGCTATCTGGCACGGGACATGGCCACCCCGGACGTGCTCGACCGCCCCCACCACCACTTCGCCCTGCTCCGCGCGGGCAGCCGGCTCCACTACTGGTACGTCCGCTTCCACCACATAGCCGTCGACGGCCTCGGCGGCGCCGTCTTCACCCGTGTCGTCGCCGACCTCTACGCGCGCGCGGTCCGGGGCGAGGACCTCACCGCGGCGGTCCTGCCCGAGCCCGCCCCGCTGCGCGCCCTCGTCGACGACGAGACCGCCTACCGCGCGTCCGGCCGCTACGAGGCCGACCGCGCCTACTGGACCGGCAGGTTCACGGACCTCGCCCCGGACACCGGGGACACCGCGCACAGCGGCCGCACCCTCATCCGCCGCCGCACCGACCTGCCCGCCCCGGCCACTCCGGGCGACGCCCCGACACCGGCCGCACCCGGAACACCTGCCGCCACCGGCACCCCCGGCATACGGCTGCACACCGGCGAATCGCTGCCGGTCGGCGTCTTCGACGACCTGCGCGCCCTCGCCGCCGCCCACCGCACCACCTGGAGCGCCGCCCTGGTCGCCGCGGTCGCCGCCTACACCGCCCGCGCCACCGGAACGTCCGACGTCACCGTGGGCCTCGCCTCCAACGGCCGGCACGGCGGCCTGCGCCACATCGTCGGCATGACCTCCAACATCCTGCCGCTGCGGCTGACGCCCACCCCCGACACCACCGTCGGCGCCCTCGTCCGCGCCGTCGCGGACGAGATGCGCGCCGCCCTGCGCCACCGCCGCTTCTCACGCGAACAACTCGCCCGCGAACTCGGCGGCGGCGACGAGGCGGCCCGCCTCACCGGCATCGTCGTCAACATCATGGGCTACGACTACGACCGCGACTTCGCCGGCATCCACGCCCCGTCCCGAGTACTGTCCATCGGCCCGGTGGACGACGTGTCCCTCTTCGTCTCCGAACGCGGCGAGGGCAAGGGCCCGCTCATCGGCTTCGACGCCCGGCCGGACCTCTACGACCCCGAGGACGTACGGCTGCACGAACAGGCCGTCGTCTCCTTCGTGACCGCGCTGGCCACCGCCGACCCCGGCCGGCTCCTGCGCGACCTGCCCCTCGTGGACGAGGCCGCCGCCCCCGCCCTGCGCGCTCGGGGCCGCGGCACCGCACTGCCCGCCCCGGCCGTCGCCCGGACCCTGCCCGAGGCGTTCCGCGGGCAGGCCCGCCGCACCCCGGACGCCCCGGCCGTCGTGGACGGCGAGCACACCCTCACGTACCGGCGGCTGGAGCGCGCGGCCGACGACCTCGCGAGCGCGCTCACCGGCCTGGGCATCGGCGCCGAGGACGGCGTCGGCGTCCTCCTCGGCCGCACGGCCGCCGTCCCCGTCGCCTCCCTCGCCGCCGTCGCGGCGGGCGCCGCCTACGTGCCGATGGACGCCGCCTGGCCCGCCGAACGGCTCGACCGCGTCACCGCAACCGCCCGCGTCCGCGCCCTGGTCACCGACGAGACGACCGCCCGCGCACCCTGGGTCCGCGAGGCCGCCGCAGGACTCCCGCTCCTCGTCCTGGACTGCCGGGGCCGGGTGCTGCACGGCGCCCCCGAGCGGCCCGGACCGCTCCCCGCGACCCGCAGACCCGACCGGCTCGCGTACGTCATGTTCACCTCCGGCTCCACCGGGCTGCCCAAGGGTGTCGGCGTCACCCACGCCGACGTATTGGCCCTCGCCGCCGACAGCACCTGGCGCGACGGCGTCGGCGATGCCGTCCTCATGCACTCCGCCTACGTCTTCGACGCCTCCACCTTCGAGATCTGGGTGCCGCTCCTCAACGGCGGCCGGGTCGTCGTCGCCCCCGGCGGCGTCCTGGAGGCGCACACCGTCCGCGAGGCGGTGCGACGGCACGGGGTCACCGCGCTGTTCCTGACGACGGCCCTGTTCAACGTGATGGCCGAGGCCGACCCGCAGGTGTTCGCCGGGCTGCGCGTGGTCGCCGCCGGCGGCGAGGCCGCCACCCCCGGACTCATGCAACGCGCCGCAGCGGCGTCCCCCGGCACGCTCGTCCTGCACGTGTACGGCCCCACCGAGACCACCACCTTCGCCTCCCGCCACCCCGTCACCGCCGACAGCACCGGTGTGCCGCCCATCGGCCGCCCCCTGGACGGCATGAGCCTCCACGTCCTCGACGACACCCTCGGACTCGTCCCGCCCGGCGTGGTGGGGGAGCTGTACGTGAGCGGCCACGGCGTCGCCCGCGGCTACCAGGGCCGCGCCGCGCTCACCGCCACCCGCTTCGTCGCCGACCCCCACGGAGCGCCCGGCGCCCGCATGTACCGCACCGGGGACCTGGTGCGCTGGACCGCCGAAGGCACCGTCGAGTACGTCGGCCGGGCCGACGGCCAGGTCAAACTGCGCGGCTTCCGCATCGAACCCGCCGAGACCGAACACGCCCTGCTCACCGACCCGGACGTACGCGGCGCCTGCGTCGTCGTCCGCGAGGACACCCCCGGCGACCGCAGACTCGTCGGCTACGTCGTGCCCGCGCCCGGCTCCCGCCCGGACGCCGCCGCCCTCGCCCGCCGCGTCGGACGCACCCTGCCCGCCTACATGGTGCCGTCCGCCTTCGTCGTGCTCGACGCCCTGCCCCTCAACCCCAACGGCAAGGTCGACCGCCGCGCCCTGCCCGCGCCCCGGACCGCCACCGGCACCGGCCGCGCCCCGCGCACCGCGTACGAAGAGGTGCTGGCCGGACTGTTCGCCGACGTCCTGGGCGTGGGCGCGGTCGGCATCGACGACGACTTCTTCGCCCTCGGCGGCCACTCGCTGCTCGCCACCCGCCTCACCGGCCGGGTCCGGACCGCCCTCGGCGCCGAACTCGCCCTCCCCACGCTCTTCGAGCACCCCACGGTCGCCTCGCTGGCCGCCGTGCTCGACACCGCCGGCGCCGCCCGGCCCGTCCTCGTACCCCAGCCCAGGCCCGACGTACTGCCGCTGTCCCACGCCCAGCGGCGCCTGTGGTTCCTCAACCGGTCCGAGGAGCCCGGCGACACCTACAACGTGCCGCTCGTCCTCGAACTCGAAGGCCCCCTGGACACCGGCGCACTGCGCGGCGCCCTGGCCGACGTCGTCGCCCGGCACGAGAGCCTGCGCACCCTGTTCGGCGAACACGAGGGCGTCCCGCACCAGCGCGTCACCGCCCCGCAGGACGCCGCGTCGCTCGTCCCCCTCCCCGTCGAACACCCCCCGGCGGACGGGGACACCGACGCCTGGGAGGCGCGGACGGTACGCCGGCTGAGCACCGCCCCCTTCGACCTCGGCCGGGACGCAGCCGTCCGCGCCCATCTGCTGCGCCCGGCGCCCGGCCGGCACGTCCTGGTGCTCGTCCTGCACCACATCGTCGCCGACGGCTGGTCCCTCGCCCCGCTCACCCGCGACCTGGCCGCCGCCTACCTGGCCAGGACCGACGGCACCGGCACCCCCGACTGGGCGCCGCTGCGGGTCCAGTACGCCGACTACACCCTCTGGCAGCACCGCCTCCTCGGCGACGACGGCGACCCGGACAGCCCGGCCGCCCGGCAGACCGCCTTCTGGCGCGAGGCGCTGCACGGCGCCCCCGCACTGCTCGAACTGCCCCTGGACCGGCCCCGCCCGGCGACCCCCAGCCACCGGGGCGCCTCCGTCCCCTTCGCCCTGCCCGCCCCGGCGCACACCGCGCTCGTCCGGCTCGCCCGCACCGCGGGCTGCACCCCGTTCATGGTGCTCCAGGCGGCCCTCGCCGTGACCCTCGGCGCCCACGGCGCCGGCACCGACATCCCGCTGGGCACCGCCGTCGCCGGACGCACCGACGAAGCCCTGGACGACCTCGTCGGCTTCTTCGTCAACACCGTCGTCCTGCGCACCGACCTGTCCGGCGACCCGACGTTCGGCGAACTCCTCGACCGGGTCAAGCGGTTCGACATCGCGGCCCTCGGCAACAGCGACCTGCCCTTCGAACGCGTCGTGGAGGCCCTCAACCCGGAACGCTCCGGCGGCCACCACCCCCTCTTCCAGACCATGCTGGTTCTCCAGAACCAGGAGCGGGCCGAACCGGCCCTGCCCGGCATCACCGTCCGCGACCGGTCCCGCCACCACGGCGGCAGCAAGTTCGACCTGACCTTCTCCCTGACGGAGCGCACCGGGCACAGCGGGGCCGGAGAGAACGCCGGCGCCGGTGGCATCGGCGGCTACCTCGAATACGCCACCGACCTCTTCGACGCCGCCACCGCCCGCGCCCTCTGCGACCGCTTCGCCCGCGTCCTCACCCAGGCCGTGACCGACCCGGACCGCCCCATGGGCGAACTCGACCCGCTCAGCCCCGCCGAACGGGACGGCCTGCTGGTCCGGGGACGCGGCACCGACCGGCCGCTGCCGGCCACCACCGCCCCGGAGGCGGTCCGGGAACACGCCCTGCGCACCCCCGACGCCATCGCCGTACGCGACGCGCACACCCACCTCACCTACGCCCAACTCGACGCACGGGCCGACGCCCTCGCCCACGCCCTGCGCGCACGCGGCGCGGGCCGGGAAACCCTGGTCGCCGTCGCCGCACCGCCCTCCGCGCACACAGTCGTCGCCCTGCTCGCCGTGCTGCGCTCCGGCGCCGCCTACGTACCGGTCGACCCGGAGTACCCGCAGGCCCGCATCCGGCACATGCTGAACGACGCCCGCCCCGTCCTCGTCCTCACCACCGGACAGGCGCACGCCGGGCTGCCCCTCGACGGCATACCGTGGCTCGCCCTCGACACCCGGCCCGCGCCCTCCGTACCCCCGGCGGAGCCGCTCCCGGAGGCGCCGCGTCCGGCGGACCCGGCCTACGTCATCTTCACCTCCGGGTCCACCGGCCGCCCCAAGGGCGTCGTCGTCACCCACACCGCGCTGGCCAACCACATGGCCTGGATGGCACGGCATCTGACGCTCACTCCGCACGACCGGGTGCTGGCCCGTACCTCCACCAGTTTCGACGCCTCCGTGTGGGAGGTGTGGCTGCCCCTGATGCACGGCGCCGAAGTGTGCGTACTGCCCTCCGGCGCCAACACGGAACCGGCCGCCCTGGTCTCCTGGATGGACCGCTTCGGCGTCACCGTCGCCCAGTTCGTGCCCTCGCACCTGGCGCTCGTCCTGTCCGAGACCGGCCGCACCGCGCCCCCGCCCGCACTGCGCGCCGTCCTCTGCGGAGGGGAACCCCTGCCGCGCGCCCTCGCCGAGTCCACCGCCACCCGGTGGCACACGGAGGTCCACAACCTCTACGGCCCCACCGAGACCACCATCGACGCCACCGCCCACCGCGTCCCCGCCGCACCGGACACCCCGTACGAGACGGTGCCCATCGGCCGGCCCGTGGACACCATGCGCGCCCACGTCCTGGACCACCGGCTGCGACCCGTCCCGCCCGGCGTCACCGGAGAGCTGTACCTCGCCGGACCCAACCTCGCCCGCGGCTACCTGAACCGGCCCGGCACCACCGCCGCGCGGTTCGTCGCCGACCCCTTCGACCACACCGGCACCGGTGCCCGCATGTACCGCACGGGCGACCTCGTCCGGTGGACCGCCAACGGGCTGCTCGACTACGTCGCCCGCGCCGACGACCAGGTCAAACTGCGCGGCTTCCGCATCGAACCCGGCGAGATCGAGGCCGCCCTCCTCGCCCGGCCCGGCGTCACCGCCGCCTGCGCCGTGATCCGGGAGGACACCCCCGGCGAACGCCGCCTCGTCGCCTACGCCGTCACCACCGGCCCCGCCCCGCACGCCGCCGCCCTGCGCACCGCGCTCGCCGACGCGCTGCCGCACTACATGGTGCCCGCAGCCGTCGTCGTCCTGGACGAACTGCCGCTCCTGCCCAACGGCAAGACCGACCGGCGCGCCCTGCCGCGCCCCGACGACGAGCCCGCCACCACCGCGGCCGCCGGGCCGCGCACCCCGCGCGAGGACCTGCTCGCCGGGATCTTCGCCGAGGTCCTGGGCCGCCCGGCCGTCGGCCCGCACGACAGCTTCTTCGACCTCGGCGGCCACTCGCTCCTCGCCATGCGCGTCGTCAGCCGCGTCCGCACGGTCCTCGGCGCCGACATCGCCGTACGCACCCTGTTCGAACACCCCACCGTCGCCGGGCTCCTGAACGCCCTCGACAGCCGGGAACGGCCCCGGCCGCCCGTGCTGCCCGCCGCCGAACGGCCCGACCCGCTGCCGCTGTCCCACGCCCAGCAGCGGCTCTGGTTCCTCAACCGGCTCGAAGGACCCGGCTCCGACTACAACATCCCGCTCGTCCTCGACATCGAAGGCCCCCTGGACACCGACGCGCTGCGCGCCGCCCTCCGCGACGTCGTCGAGCGGCACGAGGCCCTGCGCACCGTCTTCCCCGAACGCGACGGCGTGCCCGAGCAACGCGTGCTGCCCACCGACGCCGTCGCCCCCCGGCTGCCCGTCGAGAGCACCGCACCCGCACACCTCGAAGCGGCCCTCCTGGACGCCGTGAGCGAACCCTTCGACGTGCTCTGCGACCCGCCGCTGCGCGTCCGGCTGCTGCGCACCGCGCCCGGCCACCACGTCCTCGTCCTCGTCCTGCACCACATCGCCGGCGACGGCTGGTCCCTCGCCCCGCTCGCCCGCCACCTCGCCGACGCCTACCGGGCCCGGCTCGCCGGACGGGAACCGGAGACCGGCGCCGGGCTCCAGTACGCGGACTACACCCTGTGGCAGCACACCGTCCTGGGCGACGCGGACACCCCCGGCAGCCTGCTGCGCGAGCAGCTCGACCACTGGCACACCGCGCTCGCCGGACTCCCCGGCCTCATCGACCTGCCGCTCGACCGCCCGCGCCCCGTCACCACCGACCCCTCCGGCGCCGTCCACGCCTTCGACGTACCGCCCGCCCTGCACACCGCGCTCCTGCGCGTGGCCGGGGAGACCGGCACCACCCTGTTCATGGTGCTCCAGGCGGCCGTCGCCACCCTGCTGCACCGGCACGGCGCGGGCGACGACATCCCGCTCGGCACCCCCGTCGCCGGCCGCACCGACGAGGCGCTGGAGGACCTCGTCGGGTTCTTCGTCAACACCCTGGTCCTGCGCACCGACCTGTCCGGCGCCCCCACCTTCACCCAACTCCTGGCCCGCGTGCGGGAGTTCGACCTCGCGGCCTACGCACACCAGGACGTGCCGTTCGAGCGGCTGGTGGAGAGCGTCAACCCGGTCAGGGCCCGCAACCACCACCCCCTCTTCCAGACCATGCTCGTCCTCCAGAACCAGGAGGCCGTCCGCCCCGAACTGCCGGGGCTCACCGTCGAGGACCGGCTCGTCCACAACGGCCTCAGCAAGTTCGACCTCACCTTCGCGTTCGGCGAGGAGAGCGGCCGGGGCGGCCTCACCGCCGGAATCGAATACGCCACCGCCCTCTTCGACCGCGCCACCGCCGAAGCCCTCGCGCACCGGCTGCTCAGGCTCCTCGAACAGATCGCCGCCGACCCCGCCCGGCCACTCGCGGACTACGACCTGCTCACCCCCGACGAGCGCTCCCGCACCACGGGCTGGGGCACCGGCCGGGCCCTGCCCGCCCCCGCCCCGGACACCACCCTGCCCGCCCTCTTCGCCGTTCAGGCCCGCCGCACCCCCGACGCCGCGGCCGTCTCCGGCGACGGGATCACCCTCGGCTACGCGGCCCTCGACGCACTGTCCGCCACGCTCGCCGCCGCCCTGGCCGGGGCCGGAGCGGCCCCCGAGACCGGCGTCGGCGTCCTGCTCTCCCGGTCACCGGCCGTCGTCACGGCCTCCCTCGCCGCGGTCCGGGCCGGCGCCGCCTACGTCCCGATGGACGCCCGCTGGCCCGCGGAACGGCTCGAACAGGTCGCCGCCGTCGCGGACGTACGGGTCCTCGTCGTGGACGAGCCGGCCGCCGCCTCCGCCTGGGTGACCGAAGCCGCCCGGCGCATCCCGGTCCTGGTCGTGGACCGCACCGGGCGCCTCCTGCGCGGCGCGCCCCCGGTACCGGGCACACCCGCCGCCGTACCGGGGCCCGAATCCCTCGCGTACGTCATGTTCACCTCCGGCTCCACCGGCCTGCCCAAGGGCGTCGGCGTCAGCCACGCCGACGTGGTCGCGCTCACCGCCGACTCCGCCTGGGACGCCGGCGCGGCCGACGCCGTCCTGATGCACTCCGCGTACGTCTTCGACGCCTCCACGTACGAGATCTGGACGCCGCTCCTGCGCGGCGGGACGGTCGTCGTCGCACCGGAAGGCGTCCTGGAGGCCCGCACCCTGCGCGACGCGGTCCGCGAACACGGCGTCACCGCCGTGTTCCTGACGACCGCCCTGCTCAACGTCATCGCCGACACCGACCCCGGCGCCTTCACCGGCCTGCGTCTCGTCTGCGCCGGCGGTGAACTCGCCTCGCCGGACGCCATGCAGCGCGTCGCGGGCGCCGCGCCCGGCGCACGCGTCCTGCACGTCTACGGGCCCACCGAGACCACCACCTTCGCCACCCGTTACGATGTCGCCGCCGACCTGCCCGCCGGGCCGCCGCCCATCGGCCGCCCCCTGGACGGCATGCGGCTGTACGTGCTCGACGCCTCGCTGGGCCGGGTCCCCGCAGGCGTCACCGGCGAGCTGTACCTCGCGGGGCGCGGCGTCGCCCGCGGCTACACCGGGCTGCCCGCCCTGACCGCCACCCGGTTCGTCGCCGACCCGTTCGACCCGGACGGCGGACGCATGTACCGCACCGGCGACCTGGTGAAGTGGACCGCCGACGGGCACATCGCCTACGTCTCCCGCGCCGACAGCCAGGTCAAACTGCGCGGCTACCGCATCGAGCCCGGCGAGATCGAGTCCGTCCTCGCCTGCTGCGAAGGCGTCGCCGACTCCTTCACCGCCGTACGCGAGGACATACCCGGCGACCGGCGGCTCATCGCCTACGTGGTGCCCGCCGGGAGCGCCCGCCCGGACCCCGCCGATCTCGCCGAGGCCGTCGCCCGCTCCCTGCCCGCCTACATGGTCCCGTCCGCGTTCGTCCTGATCGACGCGCTGCCGCTGACCGTCAACGGCAAAGTGGACCGCCGCGCCCTGCCCGCCCCCGAGCAGCGGCCCGCACCGCGCGGACGCGCCGCCCGCACCGCGCGCGAGGAGATCCTGTGCGGGCTCGTCGCCGATGTGCTCGGCCTGCCGGCCGCGGGCGCCGACGACGACTTCTTCGCCCTCGGCGGCCACTCCCTGCTCGCCACCCGCCTGGTCGCCCGCATCCGCACCGCGCTCGCCGTCGAGGTCCAGGTCAAGGCGGTCTTCGAACACCCCACGCCCGCCGCGCTGGCCGCCGCGCTGGACGGCGCCGAAGCCGCCGCCCTGCCGCTGGAGCGCGCCGCACAGCGGCCCGACCCGCTGCCGCTGTCCTTCGCCCAGCAGCGCCTGTGGTTCCTCAACCGGTTCGAGGGGCCCAGCGCCACCTACAACGTGCCGCTCGTCGTCCGTCTGGACGGCCCGCTCGACACCCCGGCCCTCGGACAGGCCCTCGCCGACGTCGTGGAACGCCACGAGAGCCTGCGCACCGTCTTCCCCGAGACCGGCGGCGTACCGCGCCAGCACATCCTCGGCGCCGACCGCGCCGACCTCGACCTGACCCCCCGGAACACCGCCCCCGACCGGCTGGACGAGGCGCTGACCGCCGAGGTCGCGCACACCTTCGACGTCACCACCGACCTCCCCGTACGGGCCCGGCTGCTGCGGCTCGGGGCCGAGTCCCACGTCCTGGTGCTCCTCGTCCACCACATCGCCGGCGACGGCTGGTCCCTCGCCCCGCTCGCCCGCGACCTCGGCGACGCCTACCGCCGCCGCAGCCGGGGCGAGACACCCGGCCGGCCCGCACCGCGCGTCCAGTACGCCGACTACACCCTGTGGCAGCGCGCCCTCCTCGGCGACGAGCACGACCCCGGCAGCCGCGCCGCCCGCCAGCTGGACTTCTGGCGCACCGCCCTGGCCGGCGCGCCCGGACTGCTCGCCCTGCCCGCCGACCGGCCCCGCCCCGCGACCCTGACCTACCGGGGCGACGCCTTCGCCTTCCCCGTGGACGCGGACACCCACCGCAGGCTCGCGGAACTGGCCCGCGACCGGGGCTGCAGCCTCTTCATGGTCCTCCAGGCCGCCCTCGCGGTCCTGCTGCAGCGGCATGGCGCCGGCGACGACATCCCCCTGGGCACCGCCGTCGCCGGCCGCACCGACGAAGCCCTCGACGATCTGGTGGGCTTCTTCGTCAACACCCTCGTCCTGCGCACCGACCTCACCGGCGACCCCACGTTCGCCCAGGTCCTCGACCGGGTGCGGGCCTTCGACCTGGCCGCCTACGCCCACCAGGACCTGCCGTTCGAACGGCTGGTGGACGCCCTCAGCCCGGCCAGGGCCCAGGACCATCACCCGCTCTTCCAAACCATGATCGTCCTCCAGAACCAGGCCGGCGGCACACTCGGCCTGGACGGCCTCACCGTCACCGAACAGCCCGTGCACACCGGCATCAGCAAGTTCGACCTCACCTTCACCTTCACCGAGACCCGCGACGACACCGGCCTGCCCCAGGGCCTGGACGGCGTACTGGAGTTCGCCACCGACCTCTTCGACCCCGCCACCGCCCACGCCCTGGCCGCCCGGCTCACCCGGCTGCTCGCCTCGCTCGCCGCCGCCCCCGACGCACCCGTGCGCACCGCCCCGCTCCTGGACGACGCCGAGCGCGCCGCCCTGGACCGGGCCGCGCGCGGCGCCGTCCGGCCGGTGCCCGCGCAGACGGCACCCGAGGCGTTCCGCGCCCGGGCCGCCCGGACCCCCGACCGGACCGCCGTACGGGCCGGGGCGCGCCGGCTCACCTTCGCCGAACTCGACGCCCGCTCCGACGACCTGGCCCACCGGCTGCACGACCGGGGCATCGGCCGCGGCGACCTCGTCGCCCTCGCCGCCCCCGGCACCGCCGAACAGGTCGTCGCCATGCTCGCCGTGGCCAAGGCCGGGGCCGCCTGCCTGCCCGTCGACCTGGACTACCCCGAGGCCCGCGTCGCCCACATGCTCGACGACGCCCGCCCCGCCCTGTTCCTCGTCCACGACCCGGCGCGCGCCGCCCGCTTCACCTCCGTGCCCCGCCTCGCGCTCGGCGACCCGGACCCCCGGACGCCCGGACGCGGCGCACCGCCCGCCACCGCCGCGCCCGGCCCCGACGACGCCGCCTACGTCATCTACACCTCCGGCTCCACCGGCCGGCCCAAGGGCGTCGTCGTCACCCACCGCGCCCTCACCAACCACATGGCCTGGATGGCGGACCACTTCGGCCTCACCGACGACGACCGGGTCCTCGCCCGCACCTCGCCCAGCTTCGACGCCTCGGTCTGGGAGACCTGGCTGCCCCTGCTGCACGGCGGCGCCACCTGCCCCGTCGAACCCGCCCTCAACCACGACCCGGCCGGGCTGCTGGCCCGGATGCGCGAGGAGGGCGTGACGATCGCCCAGTTCGTGCCCTCCCACCTCGCGCTCCTGCTCACCGAGACCGGCCCCGAGCAGGCGCCCCCGGCGCTGCGGGCCGTCGCCTGCGGCGGCGAGCCCCTCACCCGCGCCCTGGCGCAGCGGGCCGCCCGCGCCTGGGCGGCCGGCGTCCACAACCTCTACGGCCCGACCGAGACGACGATCGACGCCACCGCCCACGCCCTCGGCCCCGTACCCGCCGGGGAAGCGGCGGGGGAGGGCGGCGTACCGCTGGGCCGCCCCGTCGACAACACCCGCGCCCACGTCCTGGACGCCGCCCTGCGGCCCGTACCGCCCGGTGTGACCGGCGAACTGTACGTCTCCGGCGACGGCCTGGCCCGCGGCTACCTCCACCGCCCCGGACTGACTGCCACCCGCTTCGTCGCCGACCCCTCCGGCCCGGCCGGCAGCCGCATGTACCGCACCGGCGACCTCGTCAGACGCGACGCCGAGGGGCTGCTCCACTACGTCTCGCGCGCCGACGACCAGGTCAAGCTCAACGGGTTCCGCGTCGAACTCGGCGAGATCGAGGCCGCCCTCACCGCCCTCCCCGGCGTCACCGCCGCCTGCGCCCTGATCCGCGAGGACCGACCCGGCGAACGCCGTCTGGTCGCCTACACCACGGGCACCGGCCGCCCCACCGACACCGAACTGCGCACCCGGCTCACCGCCGCCCTGCCGCCGTACATGGTGCCCGGCGCGTTCGTCGCCCTGGACGCGCTGCCCCTCCTGCCGAACGGCAAGACGGACCGCGCCGCGCTCCCCGAACCGGCACGCCCCGCCGCAGGCCGCCCGGTCCGGGAACCGCGCACCGCGCGGGAACGCGTCCTGTGCGACGCCTTCGCCTCGGTGCTGCGCGCCCCGGCCGTCCGCACCGACGACGACTTCTTCGCACTCGGCGGCGACAGCATCCTGTCCATCCAGCTCGTCAGCCGCGTCCGCGAGGCCGGGTTCGCCGTCACCCCCCGCGACGTCTTCGTCCACCGCACCCCCGAGGCCATCGCGGCCGTCGCCGCCCCGCTCGACGACGCCACCGCCGAACCGGCCGGCCACGGCACCGGCGCGATGGCACCCACCCCCATCGCCGCCTGGTTCCTCTCCCGCCCCGGCGCCGGCGACGGCTACAACCAGTCCGGCGTGCTGAGCACCCCGGCCGGAGCCGACGAGGACGGCCTCGTCGCCGCACTCCAGCTCGTCGCCGACCACCACGACATGCTCCGCCTGCGCGTCACCCGTACCGCCGCCGGCGACCCCGTACTGGAGACCCTGCCCGCCGGAGCCGTCACCGCGCGCCGCCGCTTCACCCGCGTGGACATCGCCGGGCTCGACGCCGAAGCCGCCCGCACCGCCCTCACCGAGGCCGGCGAACGCGCCCGCCGGCGCCTGCGGCCCGCCGCCGGAGCCGTCTTCGAGGCCGTCTGGGGCGACGCGGGCCCGCGGGAACGCGGCCGGCTGCTCCTGGTCGTGCACCACCTGTCCGTCGACGCGGTCTCCTGGCGCATCCTCGCCGAAGACCTCGCGCACGCCTGGCGGGCCGTCACCACTCCGGGCACCGCACCCGCGCTGCCCGCCGCCACCACCTCGTACCGCCGCTGGTCCCAGCTCCTCACCGAACAGGCACGGACCCCCGAACGCGTGAGCGAACTGCCGCTGTGGGAGGAGACGCTGCGCACCCCGGACCCGCAGCTCGGCTACCGGCCGCTCGACCCCCATCTCGACACCGCGGACGGCACCCGCACCCTCACCACCCATCTGCCCGCCACCTGGGCCAAGCCCCTGCTCACCACCGTCCCCGGCGCCTTCCACGCCGGAGTCGACGACATCCTGCTCACCGCCCTCGCCCTCGCCGTCAACGCCCGGCGACCGGCGGGAGGGCACCCGGCGGGCCGGCGCCCGGACACCGCCGTCCTGCTCGACCTGGAGAGCCACGGCCGCGAACAGCTCGCCGACCACATCGACCTCTCCCGCACCGTCGGCTGGTTCACCAGCCTTTACCCCGTACGGGTCGATCCCGGCCCCCTCGACGCCCGCGACCCGGCACGCTTCGACGCCACGCTCGTTGAACGCGCAGTGAAGCGCGTCAAGGAACAGCTGCGTACCGTCCCCGACCACGGCGTCGGACACGGCATGCTGCGCCGCCTCAACCCCGCCACCGCCCCCCGGCTGGACGCCCCCGCGCCCCAGATCGGCTTCAACTACCTGGGCCGGTACGCCGCCCCCGGCCGGGCGGCCGACGCCGACTGGCAGGTCCTGCTCGACGCCGGCGGCCCGCGCAGCCAGGACCCCGACATGCCCGTGCACCACGTCCTCGACATCAACGCGCACACCGAGGACCTGCCGGACGGCCCGCGCCTCGTCGCCCGCTGGACCTGGCCCAGCGACCTGCTGAAGGAGGAGGACGTGGGCGCGCTCGCCGAGGCGTTCGCCCGCGCCCTGCGCGCCATCGCCGAACACGCCGAACAGCCCGGAGCAGGCGGCTACACGCCGTCCGACCTTCCCCTGGTCTCGCTCAACCAGGCCCAGATCGACCGACTGCAGAACAAGTGGGGTGGACGCAAGTGAACGGGTTCCAACTGGAGGACGTACTCCCGCTGACGCCGCTGCAGGCCGGGATGTACTTCCACGCCCTCTACGACTCGCACGCCGTGGACGTCTACACCGCGCAGTTCGTCTTCGACCTCGAAGGCCCCGTCGACGTCCCCACCCTGCGCGCCGCCGTCGCCGGCCTGCTGCGCCGCCACGCCAACCTGCGCGTCGGCTTCCTCCACGAGGACCTGGACGAACCCGTGCAGGCGGTCGCCGCCGAGGTCCCCGTACCCCTGGAGGAACTGGACCTGACCGGCGCCGACGAGGTACCCGACCGGCTCACCGCCTTCCTCGCCGCCGACCGCACCCGCCGCTTCGACCTGGCGACGCCGCCCCTGCTGCGGTTCACCCTCGTCCGCACCGGGCCGGACCGGCACCGCCTGGTCATGACCAGCCATCACATCCTGTTCGACGGCTGGTCGCTGCCGCTGCTCGTACGGGAACTGTTCGAGCTGTACGCCACCGGCGGCGACGACACCGCCCTGCCCCGCGTCACCCCGTACCGCGCCTACCTCGTCTGGCTCTCCCAGCAGGATCGTGCCGCCGCCCTCGACGCCTGGTCCACCGCCCTCGCCGGCATCGAGACCCCGACCCTCCTCGCGGACCGCGAAGGCCCGGACGGCGGAGCCGAACTGCCCGAGACGCTCGTCCTCGACCTGGACGCCGACACGACCAGCCGGCTGCGCGAGACGGCCCGCGCCCACGGCATCACCCTGAACACCCTGGTCCAGGGCGCCTGGGGCCTGCTGCTCGGCCACCTCACCGGCCGCGACGACGTCGTCTTCGGCACCACCGTCTCCGGACGACCGCCGGAGATCCCCGGCGTCGAATCCATGGTCGGCCTGTTCATCAACACCGTGCCCGTACGGCTGCGCCCCGCCCCCGGCGAGACCCTGGCCGCCCTCCTGACCCGGCTCCAGAGCGAACAGGGCGGGCTCCTCGGCAGCCAGCACGTCGGCCTCAGCGACATCCGGGGCGTCACCGGCCTCGACGAACTCTTCGACACCCTCGTCGTGTTCGAGAACTACCCGATGGACGCCGAAGCCCTGCGCACCGCCCAGCAGGGCCTGCCCGGCCTCGCCGTCACCGGATTCAGCGGCACCGACGCCGCCCACTACCCGCTCACCCTCACCGTCGCCCCCGGCGACACCCTGCGCATCACCTTCGGCTACCGGGCCGCCGTCCTCGACCGCCAGACCGTCGCCGAAACCGTCTCCCGGACACGGCAGCTCCTGACGGCCTTCGCCCAGGACCTCGACCGGCGCGCCGACACCGCGCCCTTCCTCCTCGACGGCGAACGTGAACAACTCGTCGCCCGCGGCACCGGCGCCGCCCTCCCCGCCGGCACGGCGGCCCTGAGCATCCCCGAAGCCGTCGCCGAGCGGGCCGCCCGCCACCCGGACGCCGTCGCCGTCACCGGGGCCGGCGAACAGCTGACGTACCGGCAGCTCACCGAACTCGCCGACCGGCTCGCCGCAGCCCTCACCGGCCTCGGCACCGGCGCCGAGGACGGCGTGGGCATCCTTCTCGCCCGCTCCGCCGCCACCGTCACCGCCTCCCTCGCCGCCCTGCGCGCCGGCGGCGCCTACGTACCCCTGGACCCGCGCTGGCCCACCGAACGGCTCCACCGGGTCACCGAGGTCGTCCCGCTGCGCGTCCTGGTCGTCGACGACACCACCGCCGACCTGCCCTGGGTCCGCGGACTCGGCCCCGACACGGCCGTCCTCACCGTGGACCGGGCCGGCCGCATCCAGACCGGAGGACCCGCCGCACCGGGCCCGCTGCCCGCCGCACCCGGCGGCACCCGGCTCGCGTACGTCATGTTCACCTCCGGCTCCACCGGACTGCCCAAGGGCGTCGGCGTCAGCCACGCCGACATCGCCGCCCTCGCCGCACACCGGGGCTGGGACGACGGCGCCGCCGACGCCGTCCTGCTGCACTCCGCGTACGTCTTCGACGCCTCCACCTTCGAGATCTGGACCCCGCTGCTGCGCGGCGGCCGAGTCGTCGTCGCCCCCGAGGGGCCGCTCCAGCCCGACGTCCTGCGGAACATGGCCACCCGGCACGGCGTCACCGCGGTGTTCCTCACCACGGCCCTGTTCAACGTCCTGGCCGAGACCGACCCCGGCGCCCTCGGACAGCTCCGGCTCGTCGCCGCCGGCGGCGAGGCCGCCGCCCCCGGCGTCATGCAGCGCGTCGCCGCCGACCACCCCGGCACCACCGTCCTGCACGTCTACGGACCCACCGAGACCACCACCTTCGCCACCGGCCACCACATCAGCCCCGGCCACGCCCCGGACGGCGCCCCGCCCATCGGGCACCCGCTGGACGGCATGCGCGCCTACGTCCTGGACGCGGCCCTGAGCCCCGTACCGCCCGGCGCCGAGGGCGAGCTGTACCTCGCCGGCGCCGGCGTCGCCCGCGGCTACCTCGGCCGCGCCGCCCTCACCGCCACCCGCTTCACCGCCGACCCCTTCGCTGGCGGCGGGGCCCGCATGTACCGCACCGGCGACCTGGTCCGCCAGGACGCCGACGGCACCCTGCGCTACGTCGCACGCGCCGACCAGCAGATCAAACTGCGCGGCCACCGCATCGAACCCGCCGAGATCGAAACGGTTCTGCGCGACCACCCCGCGGTGCGCGCCGCCTGCGTCCTCGTCCGCGAGGACCTGCCCGGCGACCGCACCCTCACCGCCTACGTCGTCCTCGCGCCCGGCGAGTCCCCGGACCCCGGCCTGCTCGCCGCACACGTCGGCCGGCACCTGCCCGCCTACATGGTGCCCGCCGTGATCCAGCCGCTGGACGTCCTCCCGCTCACCCCCAACGGCAAGATCGACCGGGCCGCCCTGCCCGCCCCCACCGCCCCGCGCACGGCGGCGGGCCGGGCCCCGCGCAGCGCCATGGAGGAGATCCTCGCCGGACTCTTCGCCGACGTCCTCGGCCTGGACCGGGTCGGCACCGACGACAGCTTCTTCGCCCTGGGCGGCCACTCCCTGCTCGCCACCCGCCTCGTCGGCCGCATCCGCACCGCCCTGCACACCGAGACCGACATCCGCACCCTCTTCGAACACCCCACCGTCGCCGCGCTCGCCACCGCCCTGGAAGGCGCCGAGGGCGGCACCCGCCCCCCGCTCGTACCGCAGCCGCGCCCCGCCGAACTGCCCCTGTCCTACGCCCAGCAGCGGCTCTGGTTCCTGCACCGGCTCGACGGGCCGTCCGCCACCTACAACATCCCGCTCGCCGCGCGCATCGACGGACCGCTCGACGCCGACGCCCTGTGCACCGCCGTCGCCGACCTCATCGCCCGGCACACCGCCCTGCGCACCGTCTTCCCCGAGGGCGAGAACGGGCCCCGCCAGCACATCACCGAGCCCGACGACGTCCTCATCCCCTTCGCCATGGAGAGCGTCGAGGAGGCGAAGCTGCGCGACCGCGTCGCCGCCGCCACCGCCGAGGCCATCGACATCGAGCACAGCCTGCCGCTGCGGGCCACCCTGCTCCGACTGGCCCCCGACGCCCACGTCCTGGTGCTCGTCGTCCACCACATCGCCGCCGACGGCACATCCCTGGCCCCCCTCGCGCACGACCTGGGCCTCGCCTACCGGGCCCGCGTCCGCGGCGAGGCACCGTCCTGGGCGCCGCTGCCCGTCGACTACGCCGACCACACCCTGTGGCAGCGCGACCTCCTCGGCGACGAACAGGACCCCGACAGCCTCGTGTGCCGCCAGCTCAGCCACTGGAAGCACGCGCTGGCCGGTCTCCCCGAGGCGGTCGAACTCCCCCGGGACCGGCCGCGCCCCGCCACCTCACGGCACACCGGCGCCACCCTCGGCTTCACCGTCGACCGCGCCACCACCCGCCGGATCACGGAGCTGGCCCGCGCCTGCGGCTCCAGCGCCTTCATGGTCCTCCAGGCCGCCCTGGCGACCGTCCTCTCCCGGCACGGCGCCGGCGACGACATCCCGCTGGGCACGGCCGTCGCCGGACGCACCGACGAGGCGGCGACCGGACTCGTCGGCTTCTTCGTCAACACCCTCGTCCTGCGCACCGACCTCTCCGGCGACCCCACCTTCCGCGAACTCCTCGGCCGCGTCCGGGAATTCGACCTCGCCGCCTACGCCCACCAGGACGTGCCCTTCGAGCGGCTGGTCGAACTCCTCAACCCCGCCCGCGCCCAGAGCCACCACCCGCTCTTCCAGACCATGCTCGTTCTGCAGAACCAGGGACCCGCCGCCCTGGACCTGCCCGGCCTCACCGTCACCGGAGTGCCCGCCGAGGCCGAGGTCAGCAAGTTCGACCTGTCCTTCGCCTTCACCGAGCGCCACGACGGGAGCGGCGCCCTCGACGGCATGCGGGCCACCGTCGACTACGCCACCGAACTCTTCGACGAGGACACCGTCCGGCACCTCGCCGACCGCCTCGTCCTCCTGCTCGACGCCGTCACCGCCGACCCGGACCGCCCCCTGCACACCTACGACCTGCTCAGCCCCGCCGAACACGCCCGGCTCACCGACCTCGGCACCGGCCCCGCCGGCGACCTGCCCCCCACCACGGTCCCCGCCCTCTTCGAGGAATGGGCCCGGCGCACCCCCGGAGCCCCGGCCGTCCGCGACGCCCGCACCACCCTCACCTACGCCGAACTCGACGCCCGCGCCGACGCCCTCGCCCGCCACCTCACCGACCGGGGCGTGGGCCCCGAGGACCGGGTGGCCGTCGCCCTGCCCCGCACCCACCAGCTCGTCGTCGCCCTGCTCGCCGTCCTCAAGGCCGGCGCCGCCTATCTGCCGCTGGACCCGGACTACCCCGCCCAGCGCCTGTCCTACATGCTCGACGACGCCCGCCCCCGGCTCCTGCTCACCACCCCCGAACTCCACCGCGGCCTCCCGCCGCACACGGTGCCCCACCTGTACACCGACGACCTCGGCCCGGCCGCCCCGGCAGCCGCGCCCGCCCGCCCCCGCCTCGACCCGGCCCACCCCGCGTACGTCATCTACACCTCCGGCTCCACCGGACGGCCCAAGGGCGTCGTCGTCACCCACCGGGGCGTCCGCGCCATGGCCGGGACGCAGGCCGAACGGCTGAACGCCGGACCGGGCAGCAGGGTGCTGCACATGGCGTCCGTCAGCTTCGACGCCGCGTTCTGGGAGCTGTGCATGGGGCTGCTCACCGGCGCCTGCCTGGAGATCGACACCCGCGACGCCCTGCTGCCCGGCCCCGCCCTGGCCGGACTCGTCCGCGAACGGGGCGTCACCCACCTCACCATCCCGCCCGCCGCCCTCGCCGTGATGCCCCCGGACTCCCTGCCCACCGGCCTCACCATGGTCCTCGCCGGCGAGGCGTGCCCGCCCGCCCTCGTGCACACCTGGGCCCGGGACCGCGACCTCGTCAACGCCTACGGCCCGACCGAGACCACCGTCTGCGCCACCATGAGCGCCCCCCAGCACGCCCGGGGCCCGCTCGCCCCCGACCGCACCGTCCCGATCGGCGCCCCCGTGGCCGGCACCCGCGTCCACATCCTCGACCGGTGGCTCGAACCCGTGCCGCCGGGCGTCACCGGCGAGCTGTACATCTCCGGCGAAGGCGTCGCCCGCGGCTACCTCGGCCGGGCCGGCCTCACCGCGTCCCGCTTCGTCGCCGACCCGTTCGACCGCGCGGGCGGGCGCATGTACCGCACCGGGGACCTGGTCCGCCGCACGCCGGACGGGCGCCTCCTCTACGTCTCCCGCGTGGACGACCAGGTCAAGCTGCGCGGCTTCCGCATCGAACTCGGCGAGATCGAGGCCGCCCTCACCGCACACCCCGCCGTCGCCGCCGCCTGCGTCACCGTCCGCGAGGACCGCCCCGGCGACCGGCGCCTGGTCGCCTACACCGTCCCGGCCGAAGGCGCCGCCCCCGGCTGGGCCGAACTGCGCGCCCACCTCGCCGGCAGCCTGCCCGAGCACATGATCCCCGCCGCCCACGTCCGGCTCGACGCCCTGCCCGTGACGCCCAACGGCAAGACCGACCGGCGCGCCCTGCCCGCACCCGACCACCGGGCCACCGCGCCCGGACGCGCCCCGCGCACCGCCCGCGAGCGCGCCCTGTGCGAGGTGTTCGCCCAGACCCTCGGCGTTCCCGAGGTCGGCGTCACCGACGACTTCTTCGCCCTCGGCGGCCACTCCCTGCTGGCCGTGACCCTGGCCCGCCGCATCGGGGAACGCTGCGGCCGGCGTCCGTCGCTGCGCGCCCTGTTCGCCACCCCCACCGTCGAAGGCGTGGACCGCCTGCTCGGCAGCGCGCCGGGGGAGGAGGAGCCCGAGGAGGCGGCGGCCCCGGACCTCGCCGCCGAGGTCCGGCTCGCCCCCGACATCACCGCCGCGCGCCGGCCCACGGACCCCGGAGCCGACCCGGCGCGCCGCCCCGCACGCCCCTCCGCCCGGCCGCTGCTCACCGGCGCCTCCGGCTTCCTCGGCGCCTTCCTGCTGCGGGACCTCATCGAGGCGGCGGACGGACCGGTCGACTGCCTGGTCCGCGCCGCGAGCCCCGACAGCGCGGCCCAGCGCATCCGGGCGAACCTGGAGCACTACGGCCTCTGGCGCCCCCGGTACGCGGACCTGATCCACCCCGTCCCCGGCGACCTCGCCGCCCCCGGCCTCGGCCTCGCGGCGGACGAGCGCACCGCACTCGCCCGCCGCCTGGGACCCGTCCTGCACAACGGCGCACGGGTCAACTTCGCCGCTCCGTACGGCGATCTGCGCGCGCCCAACGTGGCCGGCACCGAGGAACTGCTGCGCCTCCTCGCGGACTCCGGCTCGCCCGGCCTGCACTACGTCTCCACCACCGGCGTGTACGCCCCGTCGCGCGGCACGGACCCCGAACCGCTCACCGAGTCGTCCCCGACCGGCCCGGCGGAGGAGCTGCCCGACGGCTACTCCCGGACGAAGTGGGTCGCCGAACAGCTCGTCGGCCTCGCCCGCGAACGCGGCCTGCCGGTGACCGTCCACCGCCCCGGCCGCATCAGCGGAGACACCGCGACCGGTGCCTGCCAGGACCGCGACCTGCTCTGGCAGCTCATCAAGGGCTGCCTCCAGGCCGGGGCCGTGCCGGACCTGGCGCACGGGACGACCGACTGGGTGCCGGTGGACTATGTCGCCGCCGCCATCGCCGCGCTCGCCACCGCCGACCGGGTCGCCGAACAGGCGTACCACTACACCAACCCGGAGGCGCCGTCTCTCGACCGCGTGTTCGAGGTGGCGGGTCGCCTCGGGTACGCGCTGCGGCCGGTGAGCCCCGAGGAGTGGCGGGCCTGCGTCGCCGAGCACCCGGACAACGCCGCGCAGCTCTTCCTGGGCGACGACGGGCAGGCCGGCGAGGACGACGCGGACCACCGCCGCTTCGACTCCGGCCGCACGGAACGCGCCGCGGCCGCGGCCGGGGTATGCCGACCGCCCCTCACCGACGACGTCCTGACGCGCTATCTGACGTACTTCCAGGTCACCGGCTTCCTCCCGGCGCCGGGGGAGACCGGCCTGTCCTGATCGATCACACATCCACCGATTTCACACGTTCGGGCTACAACCATCCGCGCCCTCCGGATGTCCTATCAAGTGGGAGCAAAAGGCTCCCCGAACCGCAAGGGGGAAATATGCGAAAGATCCGTACTGCCGCCACCGCCGGAGCGCTGACCACGCTCCTGGTGGCCGCCACCGCCGCCTTCGGCACGACGGCCTCCGCCGCGCCGAACGTCACCCCGCAAGGGGTCTGCGGCACGGCCTACAAGACCGTGAACACGACCTCCGTGGGCAACCTCGGCACGGTGTACCTGACCTACAACGCCTCGAACGGAAAGAACTGCGTCGTCACCATCCGATCCACTCCGGGCACCGCGAAGAGCATGGGTGCCTACCTCTACGTCCCCGACACCGGTGAGTCCACGTCGGACGACGGGACCTACACCTCCTACGCCGGCCCGGTCTACGCCTACGGCAAGGGCCACTGCGTCAGCTGGGGCGGCCACATCGGCAATGTGTACGCCTCCGTGGAGAACTCCAACTGCGCGTCGCTGAAGGAGCAGCGGACCCTCGAAGTTCGCTGATCCGCGCCGCTCACAGGGACCGCCCCCGGCAGCCGCCGGGGGCGGTCCCGCGCGGTGCCGTCCGCCACGAGGGCCGGCCCCGGTCCGCGCTGGTCAGACGCGGTCGCCGCGCCGCCGGCGTACGGCGGTGAAGCCGAGGGCGCCCGCGCCGACCGCGACCAGGCCCGCCGCCGTGATCGCGGTCGCGGAGACACCGCCGCTGCCGGTCCGCGCCAGCTGCGCGGTCATCCCGGACGACGTCGCGCCGCCCGAGCGGCTGACCGCCGGGGTGGGGGAGGGCGACACGGTGGCGGTGGCCGTGGGGGTGGGGCTGCCGGTGGGGGAGGTGGTGGCCGCCGCCTTCACCAGGACCGACGCCGGGTCGCCGCACGAGGTGATGCCCCGGAACGGGATGTCGCCCTCGTTGACGATCGCGCACGGCGAGAGCTCGGTCTTCCCGGCCGGCGCGTCCTTGAGATAGGTCACCCGCACTTCGGCGGACGCGCTGCCGTGCGCGGGGATGGAGACGTCCTTGCCGATGACGTCGAAGCCGTAGACATCCGGTTCGGCGGGCGAGGTGATCGGTTCGAGCGTCGTCCACGTGCCGGAGCGCAGGACCTGCACGGTGGTGTGACGGTTGGTGAACAGCACATCGGTGACGTTCTCGTACGCCGAGGGCGTCGGGTTGTCGACGGTGGCCCGGAAGGTGATGGCCGCCCCGCCGGCGGTCGCGGTCGCGGGCACACCGGACAGCCGGGACGTCAGCCCCTCGACCGCGACCTCGTCCACCTCGCTGTCGCCGGCGGCGCCGGAGGCACCGTGCGAGATCATCGTCGTCAGCTTCAGACGGTCGGCGCCGCCGTTGCTGTCGCCGTGGTGCGGGGTGCCCATCGGCATCCCGAGACGCAGCTGCACCGTCCGCGAGGCGCCCGCGGCGAGCGGGAACGGCTCGGGCAGCTCACCGCCGTACACCGTGCCCTCGACGATGCTCAGCGGGATCGGCTTCCAGTCCTTGCCGTCGAGCCGGTACTCCAGGCTCAGGGAGTTCTCGGTCAGCCCGTTGCCCCCGTCGATGCGGTAGATCAGCCGTGCCGAGGAGGTGTCGGTCGTGCCGGTGTTGGACGCCGTGGTGGTGAAGGCGACCGGCAGCCCGCCGCCGCCGATCTCCGCGGGCGCGGCGGTGTCCACCTCCAGCGTCGGCGCGCCCGTGTCGGCCAGGGCGACCGGGGCCAGGGCGGCTCCGGTGACGGCCAGCAGCAGCCCGGCCCCCATGACCGCGAGCGACGAACGCAGGGTGTGCGCAGTGGTGTTCAAGGTATTTCCCCCCGGTCAGGTATGTGGCGCGGCCGGATGCCGCGCCCACCGGCGACGGGTGGTTCGGCCCGTCGTCCCACCCAGTTGGACAGGCCGTCCGGGCCGCGGGTTGCGACGCCGAATGCCACGGTTCTGTGACAAACGGGCAGGGGCGTACCGGGGTCAGGCGGGCAGCCCGTAGAAGCGCATCGCGGTGTTCGGCACGAAGCCGATCCGGGGATAGACCGGCGCGCCCGCCGCCGTCGCGTGCAGCGTCGCGCGGGTCAGGCCGGTGGCGCGGCCGCCCTCGTACAGCGCCTTGCGCGTCACCGCCTCGCCGTATCCCCGGCGCTCCCAGCGCGGATCGGTGGCGACGAGCACCACGAAGAGCCGGCCCGCCGCCTCCACGGTGGCGGCGCAGGTCACCGGCTCGCCCTGCCGCAACCCCAGATAGGCGTGGACCCCGCTCTTCCACAGCGCGGAGCCGGCGAGGCCGTCGCGGCCGGCCTCCAGCGGGAAGCCGTACGCGCGAGAGTTGAGGTCCGCGTAGGCGAGGAGCTGCGCGTCGTCGGCGACGCGTACGAACTCCAGCTCGGGGTGCGACGGTTCGGGCAGCGGGAGCAGATCGCCGGCCATGCCGGTGCCGGGGAAGGCATGGACCAGGCCGACCCGTTCGGCCGCCGCGTCCAGTGTGGCGCGGGCGTCCTCGTCCAGGAGGTCGTCGAAGACCCAGAGGAAGCCGGGCCGCGTCTTCGCCCGCATGATGTCCGCCGCCTGGCGCAGGCGCTCCCCGGCGAGGGCGGCACCGGTGCCGGTCTCGGTGAGCGTGAGGCAGTTCCAGAACGGGAACGCGCAGTCGGCCCAGCGCACGGCGATTCCGGGCAGATCGCGTACGTCCGCTCCGGCGTCCCGGTCGAGCACCAGGGACCGCCAGCCCACGGCGAGTTGCTCCATCGATTCGACCGCGTCGGCGAGATCCGCCACCACAACTCCTCGGGGTAGAGAGCGTGCGAGAAAGGGGACTTGACTTCGAGCGCACTTCAGCACCGAGCATGAGGGACATGAACAGCGCGAACAACACGAACCCGCAGATCGTCCTCGGTGCCATGGCTTTCGGCACCCAGGTGGACGCAGCCACCTCCTTCGCCATCCTCGACGCCTTCGTGGAGGGCGGCGGCGAATGGCTCGACACCGCGAACTGCTACTCCTTCTGGGCCGACCCCAGCGGTGTCGGCGGGGCCAGCGAGCGGGTCATAGGCGACTGGCTCCGGGCCCGGCCCGGCGCCCGCGAGTCCGTGCGCATCGCGACGAAGGTCCGGCAGAACCCGCTGGTACCGCACGCCTGGCCGGAGAGCGCCGAAGGACTGTCGGCCCATGCCGTCCACGCGGGCATGGCGGAGAGCCTGGAACGCCTCGGCACCGACCATGTGGACCTGCTCTGGGCACACGCCGAGGACCGCACGGTGCCGCTGGAGGAGACGGTGGGCGCCTTCGGCGAACTGGTCGCCAAGGGAACGGCCCTGCGGGTCGGCGCGGCGAACCACACCGCCTGGCGCGTCGAGCGCGGCCGGTCGCTGGCCCGGCAGCAGGGGGTGGAGCCCTGGACCGCGGTGCAGCTGCGCCACTCCCTCGTACAGCCCCGCCCGTCCACACCGCTCGCCGAGAGCGCCCACCGCATGCTCACGCCCGAGGACCTGGACCTGGCCCGCTCCGAGGGGCTGGACGTGTGGGCGTACAGCTCGCTGCTGTGGGGCGCCTACACCCGTCCGGACAAGCAGTTCCCCGACACGTACGACCACCCCGGCACCACCCGGATGCTCGCGGTCCTGGACGAGGTGGCCGCGGAGGTCTCCGCGACGAAGAACCAGGTCGTCCTGGCCTGGCTGCACCGCCAGGGCATCGCCCCCATTGTCGGAGTGAGCCGGGTGGCCCATGCCGAGGAGGCCCTGGCGGCCCGCGACGTCCGCCTCACGGAGGAGCACCTCGCCCGTTTCGAGGACGCCCGCTAGCGCGGAGGTCCGGGGGCGCCCTGCCCGGCACGGCCCCGGCGGGGCAGAGTGGGGGCATGGCCACCTACGAGACCATGCCGTACCACCTGGAGACCGAACGGCTGATCCTGCGCCCCTGGGACGAAGCGGACGCCGCCGAGTTCAGTGAGCTCCTGACCGAACGCGGCAAGGAGACGTACACCGTCGAGCGCTGCCGGAAGGCGATCGCCGGACTGCTCGCCGCCACCGAGCACACACGGATCGCCCTCCTCCCCGTCCAGCGCAAGGAGGAGGGCGACTTCATCGGCTACTGCGGACTGATCATCGGCCGCTCCACCCGGGAGGAGCCGGAGATCGCCTACGAACTGCTGCGCCGCGCGCACCACCGGGGTTACGCCACCGAGGCCGCCCGCGCCGTGGTCGGCGCCGCCGCCGCGACCGGGCGCCGGCGGCTCTGGTCGACCGTCGCCACCTGGAACACGCCCTCGCTGCGCGTCCTGGACAAGCTCGGCTTCGTCCACGACCACTTCTCCACCGAGGAGAACGGCGAAGTCGCCTGGCTCACCCGCGCGTTGCCGTAGAGCCGGCCGCCGTCAGCGGCGGCGGTGGGCGAACACCCACCGGTTCCCCTCCAGCGCGTCATTCGGCTCCGGCAGCGGGCCGCGCCCGTGGCGGCGGGTGAACTCGAACGGGGTGTGCGTGGCGGCGGACCAGCCCCTGGCCGCGAGACGGCCCGCCGAATCGGGCCGGGGGCCCTTGTCGAAGAGGTCGAGCAGGTCGATGCCGATCTGCTCGCGCGTCGCCGTGTAGGTCGCGCTGTCCCGGTACACCATGAGGTCCGCCTCCAGCTTCGCCTCGAAGGCCAGCGCGCTGCCCCCGGCGGCCAGCAGATCCACCGTGTCCATCAGATACGTCTCGGCGGCGCCCGGCAGATAGAACAGCAGGCCCTCCACCAGCCAGACGCTCGGCGCGCCGGCCTCGAACCCGGCACCGGTCAGCGCGGTCGCCCAGTCGTCCCGCAGATCGACGGCGACCGGCACCCGCTTCGCCCTCGGGACGGCCGCCGCGTCCGCCAGCACCCGGTGCTTGAAGGCCAGCACACCCGCCCGGTCGATCTCGTAGAACACGCAGTCCGGCGGCCAGTCCAGCCGGAACGCCCGCGTGTCGAGGCCGGCGCCGAGCAGCACCACCTGCCGGGCGCCCGCGAGCACCGACCGTACGACGAAGTCGTCCAGCACCCGTGTACGCAGTCCGAAGTACCGGGCGAACCGCCCCCACAACGGGTCGGCGTCCCCGTCCGGGACCTGCTCGATGCGCACCGGCCAGCCCGCGCACGCCGGGGCCGCCCGCACGAAGTGCTCGGCGTACACATCGCGGGCCAGGCTGTCCCGGCGGTGCGTCTCGATCGACCGGGCGGCGGCCACCAGCAGCGCGGTCAGGCCCACACCCCCGTCCACGCCCGCCGTGTCCGGGCTCGCCGCTATCGTGCCGAGTACCTCGTTCATGGGGTCCTTCCTTCCGGGAGCAGGACGGGTTTGACGACCCGGCCCGCCTCGCAGTCGCGTTCGGCCTCGTTGATGTCGGACAGGGGATAGGTACGGATCAGCTGGTCGAAGGGGAACCGGCCGGCCCGCCACAGCCCGGTCAGTACGGGGATCAGCAGCGCCGGCACCGCGTCCCCCTCGCAGATGTGCCGGACGGCGCGGCCCCGGTCCAGCGTGCCCGGCTCCAGCGCGAGCGGGCTGTGCAGCCGTGCCACCAGGCCCAGCGTGCCGGTGGGCCGCAGCGCCCACAGGGCCTCGTTGACGAGCCGCGGCGACGCCGTCGTGTCGAGCGCGTACCGCGCGCCGCCGTCGGTCAGCCGGCGGATGCGCTCCGCGAGACCGGCCGTACCGGCCGACAGCGGGAGCGCGCCGAACCGCTCGGCGAGCGCCAGCCGTTCGGGATGCCGGTCCACCGCGACGGACGGCACCCCGACGGCCCCGGCCGCCATGACCGCGGCCAGTCCCACCGCCCCCGCGCCCAGCACCACCAGGGTGTCGCCGGGCGCGGCGCGGAAGGTGTTCAGGACGGCCCCGGCCCCGGTGAGGAACCCGCAGCCGAGCGGCCCCAGCAGCTCGACCGGCAGCGCCGGGTCGACGCGGACGGCGTTGCGGGCGGACACCAGCGCGTACGCGCCGAACGAGGACTGGCCGAACCAGCGGGGAGCCAGCTCCTTCCCGTCCGCACCGGTCAGCCGGGCCGGCTCCTGCGCCCGCCCGCCGAAGAGGTTGAGGGAGGCGAAGAAGTCACAGTAGGCGGGGGCGCCGCCCAGGCAACCGCGGCAGTACCCGCACGAGTCGAAGCCGAGCACGACATGGTCGCCGACGCCGATCCGCGACTCCGCGCCGCCGCCCGTCCGCACGACGACCCCGGACCCCTCGTGACCCAGGACCGCCGGCAACGGGCTGCGGCCCGCCGACCGCCGGACCGCGAGATCGGTCCGGCACATCCCGCACCCGGCGATCTCGACCAGCAGCTCACCGGGGGCGAGCGCGCCGTCCAGCACGACGTCCTCGACCGCGAACGGCTCCTCGTACGAGCGCAGCACCGCCGCGCGGAACCGCGTGGGCGTCATGCGTCGGCCTCCGGGCGGTGGACGACGAACGGGCGCAGATTGCCGTACAGCCCCCACGGCCCGCCCGCCACCCCGACGCCGCTGTCCTTGATCCCGGCGAACGGCTGGGCGAGGGACAACTCGGCGTGGTGGTTGATCCACGCCGTGCCGCACTCCAGCCGGCCGGCGACCTCCCCGGCCCGGTCGAGATCGGTGCCCCAGACGGAGCCGCCCAGCCCGAAGCCGGTGCCGTTGGCCGCGGCGACCGCCTCGTCGACGTCCCCGTACGGCAGCACCGGCAGGACGGGCCCGAACTGTTCCTCCGTCACCACCGCACTGCCGGGCGGCACATCGGTCAGGACGGTCGGCGCGAAGAAGTACCCCGGCCCGTCCAGCCGGTGCCCGCCGGCCGCGGCGCGCGCACCGTCCGCGAGGGCCCGTGCGGTCAGCTCCACGACGCGGTCCAGCTGCGGGGCGTTGTTGACCGGACCCAGCCGGACGTCCGGGTCCAGGCCGCTGCCGACCGCGACGGCCTTGGCCCGCGCCGCGAGCGCCTCCACCACCTCCGCGTGCAGCCGCGCGGGCGCGTACACCCGCTTCACCGCCATGCACACCTGCCCGCAGTTGCGGAACGCCGCCCAGAACAGCCGGTCCGCGATGCCCTCCACATCGACGTCGTCGAGCAGCACGGCCGCGTCGTTGCCGCCCAGCTCCAGGGTCACGCGGGCCAGGGAGCCCGCCGCCGCCCCGGCCACCGCCCGCCCGGTGGCCACCGAACCGGTGAACGTGACATGCCGGATGCCCGGATGGGCGGCCAGGCGCGCCCCGAGCGGCTCGCGCCCGGTGACGACCGTCAGCACCCCCTCGGGCAGCACCCCGGCCAGCACGGACCCCAGCAGCCGGGTGGCGAGCGGGGTGTACGGGGACGGCTTGAGGACCATCGTGTTGCCCGCCGCGAGCGCGGGCGCGAACTTCGCCGCCGCCAGTTGCAGCGGGAAGTTCCACGGCACGATCGCGGCGACCGGCCCCAGGGAGCGCCAGCGGACCTCGCTGCGCACCGGCCGGCCGTCGTCGATCCGCCGCGTCCTCGGGGCCAGCTCCGCGAAGTACCGCAGCCGGGCCGCCGTGCGGGCGGTCTCCGCGTACGACTCGGCCAGGGGTTTGCCCTGCTCGCGGGTGAGCAGCCGGGCGAGGTCGTCGGCGGCGGCCTCCACGGCGTCGGCGGCGGCCGGCAGGGCCCGGCTGCGGGCGGCGGGGTCGGCCCGCCAGCCGGTCCAGGCCCGGTGGGCCCGGCCGATCACCGCGTCCAGCTCGTCCGGGTGCTGGTCGGGGGCTTCGCCGAAGGTCTCCCCGGTGGCCGGGTCGACGACCGCGAACCGCGCGCCCCGGCGGGCGGGCGCGCGCTCCTCGCACAACGCGTCGGTCGCGTCGGTGTTCACCGGGCGGTCAGCCCGCGACGGTGACGCCGGCCGCGTGCTCGCGGGCGTGCCGGTCCATTTCCGCCCGGAACGCGGCCACCAGATGCGGCCGAATCCTTCCTGCATTGCGGTCGCCGCCCTCGCAGACCGCCCCGCGCACCCCCACGATGTCCGTCCCGATCCGGGTCAGCGTCGCGAGGTCGGCCTGCTTGACGCTGCCCGCGAGGGCCGCGAGCAGCCCGGCGGCGTGGGCGAGCCCGACGAACTCGGCGCACATGTCCGGCGGGACGTGGTCGAACAGCCGCGTCCCGTCCTTGACGGCGGTGTCGAGCATGGCCGCGTCGGCCCCGGAGCGGGCCGCGATGTCGGGGAGGGCGAGCGGATTGACGCAGCCGACGCGGTGGGCGTCGGCATACCCGGAGGCGACGACCAGCGCCTCGGGACGGTAGTCCTTCACCGCGCGCACGACCGCCCGCATGACGTCGATCCCCTGGTCCGGCGTCGTACACCCGTAGAGACCCACCTTGATGTACGTGGCGCCGGAGACGACGGCGCCGAGCGCCGCCTGGGCCACCGTGCCCGGCTTGTACGGGACGTCCCCGACGGTCGCCGACACCGGTGTACCGGCCGGGACCGTGTCCCGGATCTCCCGGATCACCCAGGGGAAGTTGGCGCCGAGCGACCCCTCGTCGGGCTTCTTCACATCGACGATGTCCAGATGTTCCGCGGCCTTCGAGCAGTCGACGGCTTCCTCGACGCTGTCCGGAGAGATGAGCAGCAACACCATGGGCTCCTTCCGCCGTCCGCCCGCCGGCCCGGAAGGGCGGACGGACGGATCAGCTGGTTGACCTGCGGTGTGCTCATCATTTCCGCGCCCCAGCGGCCCCGGTAGAGCGCGAGAGGCCCCACGGGAGCACAGCAGCCCCACGCAATGCGCCGCGCGCCCCGGCGCGAACCGGCGTGAAATCATGCGGGGATGAACAGCGACCTGGACGTGAGCGCGCTGGCGGTCAACGTCACCATCCCGCCCGAACTGCGCTGGACCGACACCCGTCGCGGCACGGAGTTCCAGCTCACCACCCTCAACATCCGGCTGCTGAAGGACGGCCACCTGGCCGCGAAGGCGTACGGCCGGCCGGTGGCGGGCGGCCGCGGCGCCTATGTGTCGTTCCCGGTACCCGACCGCCCGGAACTGGCCACCCTGATGTCCGAGGCCGCGACCCGCGCAAGCACCCTGTGGGCCACCCACCGAGGCCTCGACTGAGACCCCGGCACGGTCAGGCCCCCGGCGCGAGATAGCGCCGGAACCCCTGGGCCAGCGGCTCGAAGCCGCACGCCGCGTAGAAGGTGTGCACATACGCGTCGTCGGCCGCGAGCAACTGCACCTTGTAGCACCCGGCCTCGTCCCCCAGCCGCACCACGGCCTCCAGCAGACACCGCCCCACCCCGCGACGCCGCCCGGCAGCGGCGACCACGACGTTCTCCACGAACAGAATGCCCCGCCCGCCCCGAGTCAGATTCGGCATCACCAGACAATCGGCCGTACCGACCACCACCCCCCGCGCCTCGGCGACCAGCACCGTCCGCCCCCGCTGAGCGGCGATGCACCGCCACACGGCGGCAGCCGACTCCGCGTCCAGGGGCGCGTCGTCGGGGTTCAACTCGCGATGCAGAGCGAGCAGCGCGGGCAGGTCCGGCTCAAGGGCGGGTCGTACGGTGATCTCCATACCCGCAAGCCTCGCACTCACGCGGCCGATCGCACGGTGCCGGGCTCCGCCAACGGCGCGCCAACACGGCCGCGACACACCGGACGGCGCCGGCTCCGGATGCGCGTCGCCGACGGTCGCTCAGCCGCTCAGCCGCTCAGCCGCTCCGGCGCATCAGCGCGTCGGCGCACGGCGCGCCGGGCCGCACCGGAATCCGGGCGCGGGCGCGGGCGAGCAGCCCCGGATCGGGTTCCGCCTGAAGCGAGGCGAGGACCATGCGCCACCACTGCTCCAGCCGCTCCGTCCAGCCCCACCGGCCCGGCATCTCGTCGGTCAGGGTGCAGTGCCCGTAGAACCCGCAGACGAGCGCCACGGCCGCCGCGGACGGCTCGACCCCGGCCGCGAGTTCGCCCCGTGCACGGGCCTGGGCGAGAAGCCGGGCGCAGGCCAGCGCCCAGGACCCGAAGGGCGTCGGCACGGGTGCCTCGATGGCGCGGCGCTCCGCCCACAGCCGCGCGCCGGCGCGGGCCAGGACGTCCTCGCTGAGCGACTGGGCCACGCGGAAGCTCAGGACGACCAGTTTCTCCAGCGGGGGCACACCGGGTGCGGCGTACGCGGCGGCGAGCTGCGGCCAGGTCGCGAACTGCGCCCGGACGACAGCCAGTGCCAGCTTCTCCTTGCTGGAGTAGTGGAAATAGATCGCCCCGCTCGTCTTTCCCGAGTGGTCGCTTATGTCATTGACACTCGTTCCCGCATATCCCCGTTCGACGAATAGATGAGCCGCCGATTCCAGGAGCACTTTGCGGGTTGCGCGCGCTCTGTCCTGCACTTGTTCCACCTTCGCTCATATGTGCTGGCGCCGCGACGCGAAAATATGTTCCGCTCTCCCCCGAGGGGTGCAGTCGCATCGCGCGAAGATCTTATTATTCGTCGTCCGGCCAGGTGTGTGGATGGATTCGCCTCTCCCGGTGCCGCATCGGAAGAATCGTTTCGGAAAGTGCATCGGACCCGCCCCCGGACCGGTCGGGAGTGATCCCGCGCAAGGCTTCCCACCAGGGGTGATGGGCGACCGACCGGCGTGCGGCCGCGACCTTCGGCCGGGCCGGGACGGGGCGCGCGCGGCGTCCATGGCGGTTTTCCGATGCACTCGAATTGGTGATTGCGGAAATTGATGTCGCCTAATTAACGTAACGACCATGATGTTTCGGGTGGACCGGATCTGAGGGTCCGGGTCCGCCTCGGTACACGCGGCGGTATCGACCTCGCCGCAGCGGCTGCGGAGCAGTGGCCGCGTCCATTCCCCCCTTCCTTGTGTGCGCCCTTCGGCACACCCCTGCGCCCGTGTACCGAAACGGTCGGCGCAGTATCAGAGAACGGTGGTTACATGACAGTTCATCGCATCCTCTCCTGGTCCCCGTCCGCCATCGTCTTCGACTGCGACGGCACCCTGATGGATACGGAAAGGCACTGGCAGGAGGCCCGGAACATCACGTTCCGGATCTATGGGCTCACCCCGCCCGCCGGGTTCGCCGAGCGTGCCAAAGGCGTGCACTACACCGACTGCGGCGTCCTGATGGCGCGGGAGACCGATAAACCGGAGCTCGCCGAGGAGCTCGCCGACACCCTGCTGACCACCTTCACGGCGCTGGTGGCGGAGGACCCGGTCACCATGCCGGGGGCCGCCGCGCTGGTCCGGCAGGCCGCCCGTCACCGCCCGCTCGCGGTGGCCAGCAACTGCCCCCGGAACACGGTGGAATCGTGCCTGGACCGGGCCGGACTCCTCGGCTGCTTCGCCCATGTCGTCGTCGCGGGCGACGGGGTGCGGCCGAAACCGGAGCCGGACGTCTACCGGGCGGCCGCCCGCCTCTGCGGCGTACCTCCCGAGAAGGCGCTGGCCGTGGAGGACTCGCTGACCGGAATGGAGTCGGCCCGCCGGGCGGGCCTGCGGGTCATCGGGCTCGGGACACGGCCGCCGGACCCGGACGACGAGCTGGCCGACCTCTGGGTCAGCAGCCTCGCCGACCCCGAACTGGTCGGCTGGGCCCGCAGCCGCCTGGGCGCGTAACGGGCACTCCGGACGCATGCTCAGTAGCCGTCGAGGTGGGGGGCCAGCGAGTCGACCGTGCCGCCGGCGGAGGCGAAGAACAGGGCTATGCCCACGGCTCCGGGGTCCGGGACACCGGTGGCGCGCTCACCCAGATAGCTGGCCCGCCCCATGCGCGCCGCCTGGGACGCGGTCTCGCGCACCCCCTGCCACGCCTCCGCCGCGGCTGCGGCCAGGGCTTCGGCGGGTGGCGTTCCACCGGCCGCCCGCAGCGCTCCGGCCGCCGGTGCCAGCGCGTCGACCAGCGTCTTGTCGCCGGGGGCCGCATCCCCGACCCGGCGGATCGCCGCCAGGCCCTCGGCGGCACCGTCGGCGAGCGCGCCCGTCGTCAGCTCCGGCCCCGGCCCGGCCGCCCGCCCCAGGGCCTGGAACAGCAGCCCGAACAGGGGGCCGCTGGTCCCGCCGACCTCGTCCAGGAAGGCGGTGGCCATGGCGCCGAGACAGTCCGCCGGACCGGCCGTCGCCCCGACCTCTTCGAGCAGCAGGGCGGCGGCCTGTACGCCGGCGGTGAGGTTGGCGCCGAAGTCACCGTCGCCCGCCCGCTGGTCGAGCGCGGTCAGCTCGGCCTCCGTGGCATGGACCGACTCGGCGAAGCGCTCCGCCCACTCGCGGGTGCGCGCGCCGTCGAGAGCGTTGCTCGTCATGGGCCCTCCTCGTAGCTCCGTCACCACCGCAGTGCCGGGGTGTGCACGGGCGCATCGTAGAAATCGAGCGTGGCCCGGTCGGCCACCATGAGCGTGAGGGAGAAACCCCGCATGTCCAGCGCCGTGACGTAGTCGCCCACCAACTGGCGGGCCATCCGCACCCCCCGGGCGTCCAGCACCCGGCCCAGCTCGCCGAACACGCCGTACAGCTCCAGCGAGGTGACCGAACCGAGCCCGTTGACCAGTGCGATGACGGGCTCCTCGGGCCCCGGCCGCAGCGCGTCCAGCAGCGACCCCGTCATCTCCTCCACCAGCTCGCCCACCGCACCCTGCGCGCGGGTGCGGGCGGCGCGTTCGCCGTGGATGCCGACGCCGTACTCCAGCTCACCGGCCGGCAGGACGAACGCCGGCTCGCCGGTGGCGGGCGCGTGATGGGCGGCGGACGCGACGGCGAGCGTACGGCTGCGGGCCACCAGGCCCGTACCCAGTTCGACGAGTGCGTCCAGCCCCATGCCGGTGTCCGCGGCGGCGCCCAAAACCTTTTCGAGGAGCACGGTGGCACCCGTGCCGCGCCGCCCGGCCGCGATGTCCTCGGAGTCGGTGGCGAGGTCGTCGTCCACGAGGACCCGCGCGCAGGCGATCCCCGCGTCCGCGAGGCGCTCGGCGGCGATACCGAAGTTGATCCGGTCGCCCGTGTAGTTCTTCACGATGTGCAGCACACCCGCCGGCCGGGCCACGGCGCGCGAGGCCCGGAAGATCTGCCGGTTGTGCGGAGAGGCGAACACCCGGCCGGGACAGGCGGCGTCCAGCATGCCGGCACCCACATACCCGGCATGCAACGGCTCGTGCCCCGAACCACCCCCCGACAGCAGACCCACCTGCCGCTCGGAGGCGGTGTGCCGGGCGGTGACGAAACCGTCCTCGGCGTCGTACCGCACCAACTCCGCGTGTGCGCGGGCGAAGCCGGACAATGCGGCGGATACGAGTTCCCCGGCGCCGTTCTCGAAGTACCTGGCCATATGCCGCACCCATCCCGTCCCTGGCGTGAGGCCGTACGAGCCGACCCGGACGATACCCCCATGGTGCAGGTAACGGTCCGCATGCGGCAACTCGCACAGGGTGCGGCACCGTGCTTTCGGTGTGTATGTTGCGGCTGTGCGCCGGGTGACACAGAAACCTCGGACTCAGGACGGCTGACCGGGTGGGCCGTCGAGGACGGTCGGCGTGTACTCCAGCAGTTGGAGCCGGCCGTCGAAGAGGCGGCTCTCCACCAGGTCGAGGCGGACATCGGGATACGCGTCGAAGATCCGCTGCCGCCCGGTGGCGCCGGTGATCACCGGGAAGAGGACGACCCGGAAGCGGTCCACGAGCCCGGCCGCCAGCAGGGACCGGACCAGGGTGAGGCTGCCGAGCGTACGCAGGGGCCGCTCCGAGTTCTCCTTCATGGCCCGGACCGCCTCCACCGCGTCACCTCGGACAAGTTCGGTGTTCTGCCAGGTCAGCGGGGTGTCCAGGGTGGAGGAGAAGACCACCTTGGGCATCTTTTCCATCTCGGCGAAGCCGGGGTCGTCGGGCATCCGGGCGGCGAACCCCGACATCACCCGGTAGGTCGTGGCCCCCATCAGGCTGACATGCCGCTTCTCGCCCTCGGTGTCGAGCCAGGCCAGGTATTCGGGCCCTTCCATCCCCCAGAAGCCGGGCCAGCCCTCCGCGGAGGCGTAGCCGTCGAGCGAGATGATGAAGTCCACCATGAGGGTTGCCATCGCACTGCTCCGTTCCTGTTCAGGTGCGTACCAGTGCTGACCGGCACGGCCCCCGGAACTCATCGGTGCCCACCCTGCACCGTCCGGGCCGCCGGTGTACGACGTGCCGGGCGCGCTACCAGCGGTGCGGGCGCCGGACCGCGACGAGCACCGCCGCGACCACCGTGACCATGGCCAGCGCGATCGCGAAGTGGGCCGCCCACGCGCCCGCCGCCGTGGGCCCGCCCCAGGCGTGGGACACGTCCTCGCCCGCCGTCGCCAGGGGGTAGAACACGCCCCGCGCGACGAGCAGGACCACGCAGGGACCGGTCACCGCGAATGCGAGGAGATTCGCCGGCAGGCCGCGGAAGGCCCGGCCGACCACGGTCCGGAAGCGGTCCGGGGCAACCGCGGCGCCCGCGCCCCGCACCGCCGCGTCCGACCCGCCGAGCGCGGCGAGCCGCCGCTGCGCCCGCCCGGCGAGGGCCGCGCCGCCGGTCACCGCGAGCCCGAGCGCGAGAAGGGTGACGGGCAGGGCCAGCAGTGCGTGGCCCAGGAGCCGGACCGCCCGCTGCGGCAGCGGGCGGCGGTGCGGTGCGGTGGAGGCGGCGGTCGTCATGGCGAGTCCCTTCTCGGCGTCGGCGCGGTGCCCGAACCGTAGGCGCGCGACCGCCCGCCCGGCGTCATACCGGGGAGCCAACTCCGATGTCATACCGAGGGGCCGACCCCGCCGTCGGACCCTGGCGGCGGACCGGCGGGGACACGACCGCCCGGCACCGTGTCGCCCTCTATCCGCCGAACCCCAACTCCCAGTAAAATCAAGGCCCTTGATGACAGAGGGAAACGGGAGTCCGCGTGGAGGTTCTCGTCCTGGTCCTGTGCGTCGCCCTGGCGTACGCGGCATACGCGAAGCTCCGGACCACGCTCCACCGGTGGAAGCTGCCCGCGCCCTCCATCAGTCCGGCGCAACTGAATCTCTACCAGAAGCAGGCGTTCCAGGAGATCTGCCGAAGGTCCCCGAGCCTCGGCACCCGCGTCCGCATGGGCCCCTACTTCGACGAGCGGCAATGGAACCGCGCCGACGCCATGCTCGTCCTGGCGGAGCCGGTCAAACACAAACTCGTACGGATCGACGGGTGGCGGTTCGGTTCCTACGCCCTCACCCGCAAGGGCTGGCGCGAGTACCGGAAGAACTTCATGTGGACAGGGAGCGGTGGCGACTCGATGCACATCACGGCTTCGGAGGGCGGCTTCGCCGCAGTCAACATCAACAGCCCGCACGGGGTGGCCCAGAGCAGCGGGCGGGACAGCACCGCCGATCTGTCCGGCATCACCTACCACCAGCTGGCCACCGCCCTGAAAGCGGACGCCGAGGGCGCCCCGCCGGAAGAAGCGGTCAGGGCCCGCGAGTACGCCGAGGACCTGACGGACGCGGCCGGCGCACAGGACGCCGACCGGGCCAACCGCATCCTCGGCCGCGTCAACGCGCTTCTGGGCACGGCGACTTCGGCGTTCTCGCTGACCCGGAGCCTGCTGCCGCCCGGCAACTGAGCCCGGCACGGCCGGGCCCGCCCCGCCCCGTTTTGCCGGGCGCTCAGTGCCCCTGCCGCCGCCGGCCGTCGAACCGCCGCAGCACCCGCACGACGCGCCACACCCCGGCGCCCGCCCCGGCCACCGCCCCGCCGGTCAGGATGTCGTGCCGGAGCGGGCCGGTCACCCCGAGCACGACGACGAACCCGAAGACCAGCGCGAAGACGGCCGCGGCCAGCACCGCGCCGGTGACGAGCGCGAAGACGATCTCCACCGTCATCGCGTCCTTCTCCCACCGGGACTCACGGCCCATGTCCATGGGGCCAGTCTCCCATCACGGCCGCGGGCGCGGGTCAGCCCGCCGCCCTCTTGACGAGGTCGGTGATACGGGCCTCGATCTCCTCGTCGAGCGTCGTGAGGGCGTACGTGGTCGGCCACATCGCGCCGTCGTCCAGAGCGGCCTGGTCGCTGAACCCGAGGGTGGCGTAACGGTTCTTGAACTTCTCCGCGCACTGGAAGTGGCAGACGACCTTGCCGTCCCTGGCGTACGCCGGCATGCCGTACCAGAGCTTGGGCGCCAGATCCGGTGCGGTGGCCCTGACGATGGCGTGGACGCGCTCGGCGAGCACCCGGTCGGCATCCTGCATCTCGGCGATCTTCGCGAGGACGTCCTGCTCGGCGGCCGCCTCCTTCTCCGCGCGGGACGCGCCGCGCCGGGAGGCCGCCTTCTTCTCCTCGCGGGCGTGCTCCTTCATCGCGGCCCGCTCCTCGGCCGTGAATCCGCTGTAGTTCTCGGTGGAGTCCGTGGACGACATGGTGAGTGTTCCTCTCGTGGAAAACGGCTGGTCGAGCGGGGATTCTGGGGAGTGGGGCTCCCTGGTCACTACGTTAGGGGCCGGTGCCGCGCGGGGGCTTCTTGATTCCTGACCGTTCGCGCCACCCGCTGCGCCAGGCACACCGGCATCGCCTCGATACCGGCCGCGGCGGCTGCGCCGGGCCCGTCCACCGAACCGGCCGGGTCGCCGGCGAGGCCGCTCCGGAAGGACTCCGGGGTCAGGCCGGTCAGCTCGGTGAAACGGGTGACGAACACCCCGAGGGTCGCACAGCCCACCGCCCGGCAGACGGCTTCGAGGTCGAGGTCGCCGCGCAGCAGGAGCGTCGCCCGGTCGATGCGACGCGCGGTGAGATAGGCGTACGGGGACATGCCGTAGGCCGTACGGAACTGCCGGCTGAGGTGCCCGGCGGGGATGTGCGCGGCGCGGGCGAGCGCCTCCACGTCCAGCGGCTTGCCGTACTCCCGGTCGATACGGTCGCGCACGCGGCGCAACCAGGGGTGTGTGCGCGAGGTGTCCATGACCGGCAGGCTAGGTACGGCCCTCCGCCGCGCGCTTCTCGATTCCTGACGAACCCAGCAGCGGGGGCGTGTGTGTGCGACCCGAGGCTGATGCCGCCGGCCCGAGCGGCTGGGGCGCGCCCGTCGGGAGATACGGATCGCGGTGGATGGCCCGGACGGGGCCGGACGCAAGGATGGGAGCAACCCCGCCAACGGGGCCCCGACCCATCTGGAGAGCCCGATGACCGCGATCCTCCGCCCCGGGGCCATGGCCTTCCCGGCCGTGCTCGCCGCACTCGTCGTCGCCGTACCCCTGAGTGCAGGCTCCGCCGCCTCCGCCGATCGACCCGCGCCCAAGGCCCCGTACGCGAGCGTCAGCGGGAGCGCGGAGTTCGTCCTCCCCTACTACCCGGACGACGACATCCGCTCGTTCAGCTTCGACGCCCGGGCGGACCCGTACAGCCGGCCGCTGCCGGGGCTGCCCGCGGGGCTTCCCACCGATGCCAGGGGCACGGTCCGGATCTCCCACTACTCCGCCGACTGGGACGAGACCTACACGTCGGAAGGCCGCGTGGACTGTCTGGTCACCGGCCCCCACACCGCGACGCTGACGGCGGTCATCACCGGGGCGAGCGAGGGCGGTCCGGTGGAGGACATCGGCAAGCGGGTCGGATTCAGTGTCTACGACGGCGGCAAGGACAAGGGGCGCTCGCGAGACCGCGTGGGCTTCTCCTGGAACGGCGTGAACCTCCTGCCGAAGGGCGACGCCGATCCCGTGGAGGCCCAGGTCGGCACCTGCATGGCTCCCGCCGCGTACGCCCCGGTGACCAAGGGCGGCTACACGGTCAGGCACGCCGAACTGCCTCCCGCGCCGAAGTCCTGACGGGCCGGTGACCAGGGATAGTTCACCTGTACGGGTCGATTCCATGCGTTCGAATCGGGTAAGGACGCTCAGTCCGCCCCGAGACCATCCCGAGACGCATCCCCGGAGGCATCCGTGCCCGAGATGAACACCCCCTACAAACCCGGCACCCCCTGTTGGATCGACCTCATGGTCCCCGACCAGCAGGCGGCCATCGACTTCTACCGCGACCTCTTCGGCTGGCAGGGCGAGGTGGGCCCGCCGGAGCAGGGCGGCTACTCCCTCTGCACGCTCGAAGGGAAGCCGGTCGCCGGAATCATGAAGGCGATGAACCCGGACGGCACGGTGCCCGACCCGATGCCGCCGACCGCGTGGACGACGTATCTGTCGACGGACGACATCGACGCCACCGTCGCAGCCGTCACGAGCTCCGGCGGCACGGTCGTCGTGGGTCCGATGGACGTCATGGACCTCGGCCGCATGGCGGTCGTCACCGACCCGGCGGGCGCCGTCTTCGGCCTGTGGCAGCCCGGCACCTTCGACGGCGCGGCCGTCGTCAACGAGCCCGGCGCGCTGATCTGGAGCGAGCTCGTCACCCCCGACCCGGCGGCGGCGTCGGCCTTCTACTCGTCCATCCTGCCGGTGACCACGGCACGCTCCGAGATGGAGGGGGCCGAGGGCTACATCGAGTTCCAGGTCGCCGGACGCCCGGTGGGCGGCATCATGGACCTGAACAGCATGCCGGAGGGCGTGCCGCCGCACTGGCAGGTGTACTTCAACGTGGACAGCGTGGACGACGTCCAGGCGGCGGCCGTCCGCGCCGGAGCCACGGTCCTCGCACCCGCCTTCGACATGGTCGCCGGCCGCATGGCGGTCCTGGCCGATCCGCAGGGCGGCGCGTTCGCCGTCATCGCCACCCCCGAGGGCTCCGCCTGACCCGGCCGGACGGCCGTCGAGGCACGGCCCCGCACCGGGCGGAGAGAGCCCGGTGCGGGGAACGGGCCGTACGGCCACGCCAGGCGGCCCATACTGGACGGGCCATGGTCCGCAATCCAGCGTCCTTCAGCGAACGTCCCACGGGAGGCGAGCGTGGACCCGCTGCATGACGTCCTGGCCCTGCTGGAGGTACGAGCCCACCTGTCCGCGAGCCTCACCGCCGGCGGGGACTGGGCCGTACGGTTCGACGCGCCGTCCGGCGCCGAGTTCAACGCGGTACGGCGCGGCTCCTGCCGGCTGGAGGTCGAGGGCGCCGGCCAGCCGCTCGACCTCGCCGAGGGCGACTGCTACCTCCTCACCGGCCCCTACCCCTCCACGCTCGGCAGCGGTTCGGACATCGCTCCCGTCCCCGCCGCGCCCCTCCTCGCGGCCGCCGGGAACGGCACCGCGCGGGCGGGCCGGGGCGAGGAAACCCTCCTCGTCGGCGGCCGGTTCTCCTTCGGACCCCGCGCCCGGGAACTGCTCCTGGACCGGCTGCCCCCGGTCATCCACATCCCCGCCGGCGCCCCGCACGCCCGGACGGTGGGCCGGGTACTCGCCGCCATCGAACAGGAACTGGCGGAGCGGCCGATGGCCTCCGCCCTCGTGGCGGAACACCTCGCCGTCGTCATGCTCGTCCACGCCCTCCGCCTGCACCTCGCCCGCGCCCCGCACACCGTCTCCGGCTGGATGGCCGGCCTGGCCGACCCCGTGACCGCCGCCGCCCTGACCGCCCTGCACGAGGACCCGGCGCACCCCTGGACCGTCGCCGAACTGGCCGGGGTCTGCGCCGTCTCCCGCTCCACGCTCGCCGCCCGCTTCAAGAACGCCGTCGGCCGGGGGCCGTTGGAGTACCTGACGCACTGGCGCATCGAACTGACCGCCCGCCGGCTCCGGGACACCGACGCCACGCTCGCCGCCATCGCCCGTGACGTCGGCTACGGCTCGGAGAGCGCCCTCAGCGTCGCCTTCAAACGTGTCACCGGGCTGCCGCCGGGGGACTACCGCCGCCGCCCCGCCGCACCGGACTCACGGCGGCCGGACGGCCCCGGCTCCCCGCCGCGCCCGCACACGAGCCCGGTCCGGTGAGCCGCGCCCGTGCGGACGCCCGTGCGGGCGCGGCTCAGAGCGGCAGGACCGGGCGGGTGGTGAAGTCCTCGTACATGTCCTCGCCGTCCGGGCCGTACACGAACTCCGCCATGGACGGGTTGCGGTTGGCGGTGGCCAGGGGGAGCCAGGCCAGCAGCAGGCCGTAGCCGCCGCACACCGATTCCCCGCCGTCGCCGCCGTGTATCGCGGTGGTGTCGCTGGACAGTTCGGCACGGTAGGTGTCGTACGCGATGCGCAGGCCGAAGGCGTTCGGTTCCTTCAGGGGGCCGAGCGGATCGCCGTACGGGAGGCAGCCCGGGGGGTAGTCGTCGCCCCACCGGAACAGGGTCGCCGCCCCGGCCCCGCAGGCGTGCTCCCACTCGTCGGGATGCGGCATGCGCAGGCCGCGCGCCGCGAGAGCGGCCGGCATCTCGGCGGGGGCCGCCGTCAGCTCCTCGTCGTCCACGGCCATGAGGACGGTCTCCAGCCGGACGCTCCGGGGAGCGCTGAGCGTCTGCGCGAGATGGGCGCGCGGATCGGGCCCGTAGCCGAAGCCCTGCTCCACGCTCTGCGCGTAGTCCGCGCTCTGTTCCGGCGTCGGCTGCCAGGCGTCCGGATCGAAGCCGAGCCGCACCAGACCGCCGGGGATCAGGGCGAACTCCTGCCCGTCCCGCTCGATGCGGACCCGGTGCAGAGGCGCGCTCAGATGCTCGGTCGCCTCGACGAGCGTCACGCGGCCGCCCACCCGGTCGGCGGCCTCGCGGGCCGTGCGTCGGGCGGCGGCCCGGTCGAAGGTCCGCCAGTGGTCGAGTGTGAGCGAGGCGAGTGGCATGGGCGGAAGTGTGGCACGCGGGACTGACACGCCATCGGGTCGCCCCCGGTGGGGCGTGCCGGCCGGCGGCGCCCTCTGGCGGGCGCGGCGGGTACGGCCTCGTACGATGAGGCGATGACCACGCGCAGCCGTACCCGCAACCGGCCCACCGGGCGGCTGTACGCGCTGCTGGTCCTCGCGGTACTGGCCGGCATCCTGGGCATGCACGCCCTTCCCGCCAGTCCCTTCCCGGCGGTCCGCGCCGACCACGCCCGCGCCATGGCGATGCCCCACGCGGAGACCGGTTCCACCGGCGCCGGGCAGTGCGCGCACTCCGCCGGCGGAACGGGCCATGTCGGCCACGCCGACCAGATGTGCGCGGCGACCGGGATCGGTTCCCCGTACACCCCGCCCGCGCTGAGTGCCGCGTTCAGCGCCGGCCCGGCCGTCGCCGTACGGCCCGAGAGCGTGCCGAGGTCGGCACGGGACGCACGGGCGCCGCCCGACCTGTCCGAACTGCAACTCCTGCGGATTTAGAGCGCGGCCCGCACGGCACCCGCCCGGACTCCGGGCGCCGGTGTCGTGCCACGCCATGCCCTCTTCCGTACTTCCGCACACGTCACCGCGTGCGCCCACCGGGTGCCGCGCGCGAAGGAGTTGCACCACGATGACCATCAACCGCTCGACGCTCCGCCGTACCGCCGTCGCCCTCGTGGCGGCCGGCACCGCCTCCCTGATGCCGGCCGCCTGCGGCAGCGGCGGCGACGGCGCCCCCGCTCACGGCAGCCACGCCTCCGCTTCCGCCTCGGCACCGGCTTCCGCGGGGCAGCACAACGCCGTCGACACCGCCTTCGCCAAGGGGATGATCCCGCACCACCGCCAGGCCGTGGAGATGGCCGACCTCGCGCCGAGCCGCGCACGGTCGGCGGCGGTCAAGAAGCTCGCCGAGGAGATCAAGAAGGCCCAGGACCCGGAGATCGAAACACTCTCCGGGTGGCTCACCTCCTGGGGCGAGGACGTCCCGGCCGCGGGTTCCATGGACCATTCCGGCCACGACATGGGCGACATGGGCGGCATGATGACCGGCGAGGACATGGCCGAGCTGAAGAAGGCGAAGGGCCGGGCGTTCGACACGGCCTTCCTCGACATGATGATCGAGCACCACGAGGGCGCGGTGGAGATGGCCAAGGCCGAACGGTCCGGCGGGGCCCACGCCCGGGCGAAGAAGATGGCCGACCGGATCATCACTTCGCAGAGCGCCGAGATCGACCGCATGAACCAGCTCCTCGGCCGGGACTGACCCCCGACCCCGCTGCGGGCCCGGCCGCAACAGCCGCCCCGCAGCGGGCACCCCCACCCTCGGCCACGGCCCGTTGTCAGTGCCGTCGTGCACGATACGGAGATCACGTCGATCACGAGGGTGGGGCGCCATGCCGATCACGAACCAGCAGGTCACGGAGCACGCGTTCCTGCAGCCGTTGTACGAGGACGCGTACTTTCCCGATCACCTCCTCGACGAGGGCCGGGCGATCCTGCACCGGCTGTGCGAGCGGATCGAGGCCGAAAGACCCTCGGACCTGGCCGCCCTGTACGTGCTGTCCCGCGCGGCGACGGAGGAGTTCAACGCGCTGGAGGAGAAGCTAGAAGCGGCGGGCAGCGGGATAGAGACGGTCGCGCGCGAGGAGATAGCCGAGGACTTCTGGTTCCTCGCCACGGCCTACGGCTTCGCGGACGTGGACGTCGAGGAGATGATCGAGCCCCGCAACTGGTGAACGACGGATCGACGAGGAGAAGTCCCGCGATCCGACCCCCCGCTAGTCAAGTTTGACTAGGCTGCTGGGTGTGACTGAGACGACCGTTCCGATGCTGCCCTGCCGGACCATTCAGCCCGTCATCGACTTCTACGCCGCTCTCGGATTCGCGGTGACCTTCCAGCAGCGCAGCCCCAACCCGTACGCCGTCGTGGAACGCGGGGGGATACAGCTGCACTTCTTCGGGATGAAGGGGTACGAGCCCGCCGCCTCCTACAGCACGTGCTACATCCGGACCGACGACGTCGACGCCCTGCACCACGCCTTCCGGGCCGGGCTCAAGGCCGCGTACGGGAGAGTTCCCACGCGCGGGCTGCCGCGGATCGGGCCGTTGAAGGACACCTCGTACGGCGTGCGCCAGTTCCTGGTGACCGATCCCGGCGGAAACTGCCTGCGCGTCGGGCAGCCGATCAGCCGGGACCACCACCACCGACCCGCGCCCGAGGAGACCTTCGAGCGGGCCCTGCACCACGCGTCCCTGCTCGCCGACTCCAAGGACGACCCGGCGAGCGCGGCGCGCGTCATCGACCGCGTACTGAACCTTCAGGGTGACGAGCCCACCCCGGTGCGGTTGCTGCGCCTCCTCGTCCTGCGCGCGGACGTCGCCGGGCGCCTCGGCGACGACGCGACGGCGGCCTCCGCACTCGCCAGGGCGGCAGGCATCCGACTCACCCCGCAGGAGCGGAAGTCGGCGCACGGCGACCTCGAACGACTGGAGGAGCTGCGGGACTTTCGGAACACGCCCCGGGCCCTCCACCTCACCGCATCCAGTGAGGCTCCGTCGTCCACCCCGTGAAGCGCCGCGCCCGCCCGCCGTCCGCCGTGCCGTCCGCTTCGAAGGCGCCGCCCTCCGCGACCAGGGACAGGCCCGCCAGGGCCGGGGCCAGCCGGGTGGCCGCGTGGGCGGGGTGGCGTGCCGCCTCCCGCGCCAGGCCGGCGACGAGCCGCCGCCGCTCCGCCTCCGGGCACAGGGACAGGTGGAAGACCATCTGCCGCCACGCGTACGCGGCGTCCTTGATCGTGCGGAGCGGCCGCGGGTCGCCCTGGACGCGGGTGACCAGCCGGCACACCGTGACGAAGGAGCGGTGCGCCAGGTCCGCCCAGCCGGGCTGCGGGGCGATGCCCACCCGGCCCACCAGCGTGGCCAGGTTGTGCGTGGTGAGGATCTGCGCCTGCTCGATGACCACGCCGTTCGCCGCCGTGGACCACTGCCGCGCCGCCGCTCCGGACCGCTCCGCGCACAGCCGGGCGAAACCGGGACTGGTCCGGGCACCGCCCGTGCGGGCCAGGGCCTCGCTCGCCTCGACGACCGCCAGGTTGCGGATCGCGTCGTAGTCGATGCCGTAGTAGCGCTCGTACAGCGTGCCGCCGAGGAGTTCACCGGCGATCCGCGCCGCCTTCAGGAACTTCGGGCCGAACGTCCCCATGAAGATGTCGGCGGCCAGCTCCTCGGTGAACGGGGCGCCGAGGTCGCACTGACGGCCCAGCACACCGAACTCGCGCACCAGCGGATTGGGCAGCAGCGTCCCGGGGAACGCCTGCACGGCCAGCTCGCCCAGCTGGCGCAGCACGGACAGCGCACCGTCGTCGTCCGAAGCGCCCGGTACGGCGGACCGCCGGCCCGACACCGCCCGCACCCAGGGCAGTTCCTCGACCCGCACCTGCTGTGCCAGGTCGAGCAGCAGCAGGGAGCGGCGCCTGCGGAACGCCCGGTAGTTCGCCGCCATCACGGCGCGCAGCGTCTCGTCGTCGTACGCGTGCGCGGTCGCCGCGGCGACGAGCTGGGGGACCAGCTCCGCCATGACCTCGGCGGACGGGACCACCCCGCGCTCGACGAGCGTGGCGAGCGGCGCGCTCAGCGCGGCCTCGACCGCCCGGCCGATGGCCGCCGGGATCACGGCCCCGGCGGGCAGACCGGTGTCCTCGCCCTCCCGCACCGTCACCGGGCACAGGTACGGGGCTACATCGGTGATGCCCGTCTCCGGGGGAAGCGCGGCGAGCCGGCGCAGCATCAGCTGGGCCAGTGCGTGGTGGGACGGGAGCGCCGCCTGCGCGGCCTGGCGGCGGCGCAGGGCGAGGTGCGCGTCGGAACCGGGCAGGCCCCGACGCCGCACCATGGACCGCACGGCGTGCCGCAGCAGACCCAGCCGGCGCGCCGTGAGCGGCCGCCGCGCGACGACCTCCTCCAGCGCCCCGCACAGGATGCCCAGGTTCTCCTTGGGGTCGCGGTGCTTGCTGCACAGGGTGTGGCGCGCCGCCAGCTCCCGGTACCGGCCGAGGAGTTCCTCGCTCCGGGACTGCCAGCCGGCGTCCGGGACGAGCGCGAGAACCCGGCCGTCGCGCGCCGTGGCCAGCCAGTGGACGAGCAGTTCGTCGCCGAACGGCTGCCACACGGCGAGCGCCTCGCGCTGCGTCTCGACGGCCGTCTTGGGTCGCCGCCGCCCCAGCGTGCCCGCGGTGTCCGCGACGGTGCGCCGGTGGACGCAGGCGCCCGCGTCCGGACCGGGGCGGCCGGCCGGGCGGGGCAGGAAGCGGAGCCGGTCGGCGAACGGCTCCAGCTCCCGTACGAGAGCGAAGGCCGCGCCGGACTCCCCGTGGCGCACCAGCCAGGCGACGGTGAGCAGCGCGGCCTCCTCGGGCACGCCGACCTCGTAGGCGCCGCTGTCCAGCAGGTCCCACAGTCGGGCGAGCCCCGGTTCGGTGAGGCAGTGGGCGAAGAGCGCGCGCCGCTCGGCGGGCACGCCGAAGTTCCGGGCGGCCGCGGTCTCGTGCTCCTGGAGCGGGCCGCCCGCGCTCGCGGCGCCGGTCGGGAAGCCGCCCCGCAGCACCTCCGGAGTCACCCAGGACGGGAATCCGGCCACGGGGGTGCGCGAGCCGACCGTGACCCGGCCGGACGTCATGGCGGCCAGTACGTCCTGCCACTTTCGGCCGCGGATCTCGGCGCGGTGCCGGGTCTCGGCGTCCTGGTGGGTGAGCGCGGTCACGAAGGCCGCCGCCAGCCGGCTCTCCGGGTAGGAGGTGGCCGCTGCGAGAGGCTGCTGCTCAGCGTTGTCGTTCATAAGCCGACGTGGCAGGTTCCGCCCCTGCGCCCTCCGGGTCCAGAGCCCGGTGCTCTCCTGACTGAGCTACACGCCGATGACCGAGACGGTAGACGGTGCGATGATCACACCGCAACGGGATTTCCCGGAGCAGCCACCGGCTTCCCGGCCGGCCCCGGCATGATGGCCGCATGAGCACACTTTCCGCCGTCGAAGTCACCCTGGTGCGGGGAGACATCACCCGGCAGACCGTCGACGCCGTCGTCAACGCCGCCAACTCCTCCCTGCTCGGCGGGGGCGGAGTGGACGGCGCGATCCATCGCCGGGGCGGCCCCGAAATCCTCGCCGAGTGCCGGAAGCTGCGTGCCTCGCACTACGGCGGCGGGCTGGCCACCGGCCGCGCCGTCGCCACCACGGCCGGCCGGCTCGACGCCCGCTGGGTCGTGCACACGGTCGGGCCGGTGTGGAGCGCGGCCGAGGACCGGTCGGCGCTGCTGGAGTCCTGCTACCGGACGTCCCTGCGCGTGGCCGCCGAGCTGGGCGCGCGTACCGTGGCCTTCCCCGCGATCTCCACCGGCGTCTACGGCTGGCCCATGGACGACGGAGCCCGCATCGCCGTGCGCACCGTGCTGGCCGAGGCCGCCGCCCCGGTCGAAGAAGTGCGGTTCGTGCTCTTCGACGCCGCCGCGTACGACGAGTTCGAGAGGGCCCTGGCGGCGGCGCGGGCCTGACCGCACCGCCGCACGCACCCCGTACCGGAGGCGTGGAGCACCCGTGAAGACCCTGTGGAGCCGCGGTCCGCCCCGGCGCTTATGCTGCACCGAACGATCAGGCGGGACCAGGGGAGGGCGCTGCATGTTCGGCAAGCTTTTCGGCAGGGACGAGGCGAGACCGGCGCCCGACCCGCACGTGATTCCGGCCCCGCGCAAAACGAAGAACGGCATGTACACCCTGCGCGCCCTCGGCGACACCCGGGTGCTCGCGCTGGTGGAAGCCGCCGGCGCCGGGGACTGGGAGGCCGTCCGCACGGCACTGGCCCCCTTCGACATCGGCACCGACCACCGGGTCCTGGGCGAGTGCGCGGAGCTCGACGGCGTGGAGGAATGGATCGGCCGTGCCGTCGACGAGGACGAGGAACACCGGGCCACCGCCCTCCTCATCTCCGGGGCACGCCACATCAGATGGGGCTGGGACGCGCGCACCGGAGCCCGGGCCGCGGACGTGACACGGGAACAGTGGCAGACCTTCTTCGAGCGGCTCCGCATCGCCGAGGAACACCTGCTGGAGGCGGCCGAGCTGCGCCCGGAGTGGGTCACACCCTGGCGCCAGCTCCTCATGTCCGGCCGCGGCATGTCCCTCGGAGCCGACATCACGGAGGTCCGGCGCGACGCCGCCCTGCGCCGCGCCCCGCTGGACCTGGAGACCCACCTGGAGTGGCTGTCCCAGCTGCAGCCCCGCTGGAGCGGCGAACCCGGCGAAGCCATGCGGTTCGCCCGCGGCGCCTTCGGCCGCGCCCCCGAAGGTGACCGGCTCGGCTGCGTCATCGCCATGGCGCACATCGAGGACTGGGTGGAGTCGGACGAGTCGGACTGCCTGCGCACCCCCGAGATCCAGTACGAGCTGCGCCGCGCCGCCGAACACAGCATCCTGCACCCCGCCCACCGGCGGAGCCCCGGCTGGCAGCACGACTTCAACATCTTCGCGATGGCCCTGTCGCTGGCCGACGAGCGGCAGACGGCGAAGCGCGTCTTCCACGCGCTCGACGGCGCCTTCACCCGCTGGCCCTGGGCCTACTTCGGCGAACCCGAGAAGCAGTTCGCCCGCCACCAGCGCCGCGTCTGAACGCACCCGCCGCCACCCCATCCGCCCGCCTCACCCCCGGACTGCCGATGACTCCGCCCGACACCGCTTCCACCCAGCCCGGCGACGACCGCACCTTCCAGGTGGATCTCCGGGGCCTCGTCGACCTCCTCTCGCACCACCTCTACTCCAGCCCCCGCGTCTACCTGCGCGAACTCCTGCAGAACGCCGTGGACGCGCTCACCGCCCGGCACACCCTCGAACCGGCCGCCGCCGACGCGTACGGCATCCGCCTGTACGCCGACAAAACCGTCGTACGCATCGAGGACGACGGCGTCGGACTCACCGAGAACGACGTCCACGCCTTCCTCGCCACCATCGGCCGCAGCAGCAAACGCGCCGAGCGCATCGCCGAACAGCGCGGCGACTTCATCGGCCAGTTCGGCATCGGCCTGCTCTCCTGCTTCCTCGTCGCGGACGAGATCCACGTCGTGAGCCGCTCCGCCCGCACCCCCGGCGCACCCGCCGTCGAATGGCGCGGACGCGGCGACGGCAGCTACACCGTCCGCACCCTGCCCGCCACCGCCCACCCGCGCCCCGGCACCACCGTCACCCTCACCCCGCGCGCCGACGCGGGGGAGTGGACCCGCCCCGCCCGGGTCCACGCCCTGGCCCGGCAGTACGGCTCCCTGCTGCGCCACCCCGTCACCTTCGACGACGGCACCGGCGGCCCCGGCGCCCGCGTCAACCCGGAACCCGCCCCCTGGGCCCGCAACCACCCGACACCGGGCGCCCGCTCCCGCGCCCTCGCCGCGTACGGCACCGAGGTCTTCGGGTTCGAGCCGCTGGACACCATCGACCTGGACCTGCCCGCCGTCGGGCTCAAGGGCATCGCCTGCGTCCTCCCCGAGGCCGTGCCCACCGGCCGCCGACACGGCCACCGCGTCCACATCAAGGGCATGCTGCTCTCCGAGCAGGCGGAGGAGATCCTGCCCGAGTGGGCGTTCTTCGTCCGCTGCGTCGTGGACGCCGAGAGCCTGCGCCCCACGGCCTCCCGCGAATCCCTGTACGAGGACGACACCCTCGCCGCCGTACGCGACGCGCTCGCCGAACGGCTGCGCGCCTGGATCTCCCGCGTCGCCGCCAGCGACCCGGAACTCCTCGCCCGCTTCCTGCGCGCCCACCACCTCGCCGTCAAGTCGCTCGCCGTGCACGACGACGAGATCCTGCGGATGCTGCTGCCCTGGCTGCCCTTCGAGACGACCGACGGCAGCACCAGCCTGGACGAGTTCGCCCGCACCCACCGCACGGTGCTCGTGACGAACAGCGTGGAGGAGTTCCGGCAGGTCGCCGCGATCGCCTCGGCCGCCGGACTCGGCGTCGTCAACGGCGGCTACACCTACGACCGGGAACTGGTCCACCGGCTCCCCGAGATCCGGCCCGAGGTCAGCGTCGCCGACCTCGACCCGGCGACCCTCACCGCCCACCTCGACCCCGTCGAGCGCGAGACCGAACTCGCCGCGGCCCCCTATCTGGCGATGGCCCGCGACGCGCTGGCCGTCTTCGACTGCGACGTCGCCCTGCGCACCTTCCAGCCCGCCTCCGCCCCGGCCCTCCTCATCGACAGCCGCGACGCCCGGCACGAACGCACCCGCTCCCAGCTCGCCCGCGAACAGCAGGGCGGCGTATGGGGCGACATCCTCGGCGCCCTGCGCCAGGAGGCCCCGCGCGCCCAGCTGATCCTCAACCAGCTCAACCCGCTGGTCCGCACGGCCGTCGCCATCGACGAACCCGAACTGGCCCGCACCAGCGCCGAAGCCCTGTACGGGCAGGCCGCCCTGCTGTCCCGGCGCCCGCTCAGGCCCGCCGAATCGAGCCTGATCAACCGCTCCTTCCTCGACCTCCTCGCCCACGCCCTCCGCAAGGACAGCTGACGATGCCCACCGCACCCCAGAACACCGACGAGCTGTACGCCGGGCTCCAGGAGAACCAGCAGCGCCCCTACGGCCGCGCCCGTACCATCGCCGCCGAGGAACTCACCGACGCCGCCGAACAGCTCGACGACCCACTGGCCCTCGTCCGCGCCCTCCTCGCCCTCCAGGAGGCGTACACCTACGGCGCCGAACCCCGTAAGGCGCCCGTCGTCTTCGCCCGCCTGCTCAACCTCTTCGACGAGCAGCCCGACATCTTCACCGAGCAACTGCGCCATCTGCTGTTCTGGCGCTTCAAATGGGTGGCGAACGCCCTGCGCGCCCTGCCCGAGATCCCGCTGAGCGCCCTGCGCCAGTGGCTCACCGAGATGCGCGACCGGTACGAGAAGGCCGGCCTGGGCCTCCAGCCGTACTACGGACAGGTCCACCTCCTCGCCGCCCACGCCGGCACGGACGACGCCACCACCGCCTACGAGCTGTGGGCGGCCCGCAGCCGCACCCCGCTCAGCGACTGCGAAGCCTGCGAGATCTGCGAACGCGCCCTCCACCACCTCGCCACCGGCGACGACGCCCGCGCCCTGCGCGCCTGGGAACCCGTCCTCGACGGCAAGGAGAGCTGCCAGGAGGAGCCCGCCCGCTCCTTCTCGCACGCCCTGCTGCCCCTGCTGCGCACCGGCGACACCGAGCGCGCCCGCGCCGTGCACCTCGCCGGCTACCGGGGCTCCCGCCGCAACCCCTCCATGGCCGGCGAGGTCGGCCGCCACCTGGAGTTCTGCGCGCTCACCGGCAACGAGGCCCGCGGCCTGGAACTGCTCGCCGAGAACCGGGTCCTGTTCGAGGACGTGGACTCACCCGAGGACCAGTACGACTTCCTCACCGGCGTGGAGGTCCTTCTCCAGCGCGTCGAGCAACTCGGCCACGCCGAACTGCCCGTCGCCGGATACGCCGGCCGTACCTGGACCGTCGCCGCACTGCGCACCGAGGTACGCGGCCGCGCCGACGACCTCGCCGCCCGCTTCGACGCCCGCAACGGCACCACGGCCCACGCCGACCGGCGCAGGACCCGCCTCGACCGCGCACCGCTCCTCGACCGGCTCGAACTGACCCTGCGCGTCCGCACGCTCGACGACCTGTCCCCGGCCGCCCCGTTCGCGGCCACCGCCGCCCCCCAGACCCCCGCCCTTCCCGAATCGGTGCCCGAACTCGTCGCCCGGGCCAGGGAACTGGAACAGCGGGGGCACCCCGAGGCCCAGCTCTGCTGGGCCCGGCTGCGCACGCTGATCACCGCCCCCGGCTACACCCACCCCGACGACCCTGCCGTCGGCCCGCTCGTACGGCTGCGCGCGGACCTGCTGGCCGACGAGGCCGCCCGCGCCGGAGACGGCAACCAGCCCGCCGAGGCGGCGGACCTCTACGAAGAGGCCGCCGGACTCTACGAGGACGCCGCGCTGCCGGGCGAGGCGGCCGTCGCCGCGGCCTGCGGCGCACTCGCCGAGGCGGAAGCGGCGGACGGGGACGGGCCCGAGAAGCAGGCGGCGGCGCTGACCGCCGTCCACGCCCGCACGGTCCGGCTGCACGAGGAGACGCCCGGCCTCGCGCCGTACCAGGAGGGGCGCCTGCTGCGGCTGCGGGCGACCGCCCTGGGCCTGCGCTTCCAGGCCGTGCAGAGCGAGGAACACGCGGCGGCGGCATACGCCGAAGTGGAACTGCTGCACACCTTCGCCGCCCGGCACGGTCTCGCCTCGCAGACCTCCGGCGCGGCACTCCTGCGGGCCGGCGCCCGCGCCATCTCCGGCGACCTGCCCGCCGCCGTCACCGAACTGGACGCCCTCGTCGACCTGCTGCGGGAGCACGGCCCCGACTGGCACCTGCCCCGTACGCTCGGGCTGCGCGGCCGGCTCCGGATCGGCCTGCGGGACGCGCAGGAGGCGTACACGGATCTGGCCGAAGCCGTACGGCTGGCAGCCGAGTGGCCGGTCACCGTCGCCGAGACCGCCGGTCTCCACGGCGACCTGGCCGAAACCTGCATGTACCTGGGCCGCCCCGAGGAAGCGCTGCGGCAGCTGACGCGCTCCGCCGAGTTGGACCTGCGCCGCAACCAGCGGGCGCGCGCGTACTGCACCTACAGCAACGCCGCCGAGCTGAGCCTCGACCTGGGGCGGGTGGAGGACACCATCGCCCTGCTCGACTCCGTCCTGGCCGAGCCGGACATCGCCGACGGCGAGCTGGACGACCGCCTCACGGCCCAACTCCGCCTGATCCGCGCCCGAGCGCTGCACGCCGGCGACGATCTCAAGGCCGCCACGGCGGAGTTCGTCGCCCTCGCCGCCGAATCGGCCGGCTGGGACGACGATCCGGGGAGCCATGCCATGATCGCCGCCGAGACGGCGGTGCTCCTCGGCGAGGGGGGCGACTTCGGCCCGGCCCGCGAAGCCCTCGCCCAGGCGCTCGCCGCGCACGGCCGCGACCCGCGCTACGAACAGCTCAGCAACGCCCTGCGCGAACTCGCCCGCCTCCAGGCGGAACAGCAGGGGCCGGACGGCCTGGCCGACGCCCTCGCCCACCTCGCCGAAGCGGGCCGGATAGCCGACGCCGCGCGCGCCGCCGCGTTCGAACCCCGCGGCCGCTCCCTGGACACCGCCCTCGCCTACGAGCACGGGCGCGTCCACGCCTACGCCGGGCAGTACGAGGAATCCCTCGCCGCGCTGGAGAAGGCCGTGGGGCAGCTGGGCGAGCCGGGCCCGGACCGGTTCCACGCCGCGCAGTGGGCCGAGTGCGTCCGCCTCGCGGCGGTCGTGGAGGGCGTCTACCTGGAGCGCACCGCCCCGGCGCTCGCCCGCCTCGACACGGCGATCGCCCGGCTCACCCCGCTGGGCCACACCGAGGAGACCGGCCCGCTGGCCGCCGTGGCGGCCCAGCTCCGCGAGGAGTCGTAACGCGACGAAGGCACGAAGCGCCCCCGGCCGCCGCACACGCCGTGAGCCGCCGCACACGCCCCCGCGCGTGTGCGGCGGCTCAGGCGTAGGCGGCCAGGAAGGCGCGGATGCCGCCCTCCGCGAGCCGGTCCAGGTCTGCGGCGGAATGCTGCGGGCCGCCGTGGAACATCGCCCGGTTCACCGGAATCCACAGCAGCAGACCGGAGAAGTGGTGGGCGGCCAGGAGCGGGTCCGGGGTCTTGAGGAGCCCCTGCTCGGTGAGGCGCCGGAAGGTGTCCGCCAGGGTGGCCAGGACCCGCTCGAAGCCCTGCTCGTACCAGGCGGCGCCCAGCTCCGGAAAGGCGTCGGCGTTGGCGATGACGAGCCGCCGCAGCTGGATGACCTGGGGCCGGGTGAGAGCCGTGAGGAACTGGCGGGCCAGCTGCGTCAGGTTCTCGGTGAGCGCTCCGGCGTCGGCGGGGATGTCCGCGACCAGGTCGACCATGGCGTCGATGCGGTCGGTGGTGGCGAGCACGATCTCCGCGAACAGCTTCTCCTTGTCCGAGAAGTGCTTGTAGACGGTCTGCTTGGACACCGCGGCCAGCTTCGCGATGTCGTCCATGCTCGTCCCCGCGTAACCCTTGTTCAGGAACACGGTGGTCCCCGCCTCCAGGATCGCCTGGTGCTTGCGCGCCGACCGTTCGTCCATCGTCAGGACCCTCTCTCCCTCGTCCGCCGCTGCTGCCTGCCGCCGAGAAGAGTACTGGACTGATCAGTACTCGTGTGAGTACTGTACCGTCCAGTTCCAGATCGCGGCCGCTCCGGCCGTGACCGGAGTGCCGTGCGACGGCACATTCATGGGGGTTTACGCATGACCACGACAGTGGACAGGATCATCTCGGCCGACGGCACGGCCATCGCGTTCGAACGGCGGGGCTCGGGCCCGGCCGTGCTGCTGGTCGGCGGCGCGCTCATGACCCGGAGCGCCTCCGAGGACCTGGCCGGGCTGCTCGCCGAGCACTTCACGGTCGTCACCTACGACCGGCGGGGCCGGGGCGACAGCGGGGACGCCCCCGGGTACGAGGTGCGGCGCGAGGTCGAGGACATCGACGCGCTCATCGAGGGGCCCTGCGGCGGGACCGCGATGCTGTTCGGGATGTCGTCGGGTGCCGCACTCGCCCTGGAGGCGACGGCGCGGGGCAGCGCCGTCGGCCGGCTCGCCCTGTACGAGCCGCCGTTCATCACCGACGACAGCCGGCCGCCGCTGCCCGCCGACTACGTGGCACACCTGACGGAACTCGTCGCCCGCGAGGCGTACGGGGACGCCGTCGCGTACTTCATGACGGCGGCGATCGACATGCCGGACGAGGCCGTCGCGGGCATGCGGCAGACCCCGTTCTGGGCGAGCCTGGAGGCCGTCGCCCGCACCCTTCCGTACGACGGCCGGATCATGGGCGACACGATGTCCGGCCGTCCGCTGCCCCTCGAACGCTGGGCCCCCGTCACCGTCCCCGTCCTCGTCGGCAGCGGCGACGCGGGCGCATCGCACATGGAGACCGGCGCCCGCGAACTCGCCGGGGCCGGCGACAACTTCACCCTGCGGATCTTCGAGGGCGAGGAGCACACCATCGCGCCGGAGACCCTCGCCCCGGTCCTCGCCGGCTTCTTCGCCGGGGACCGTACGGCGTAAGCGACCGCCCCCGGAACCACCACCCCCATCACAGAGAGGCACCGGCATGACCACACCGCCCAAGGGACCCGCCAGCTACTTCCCGTCCATCGAGAAGAAGTACGGCCGCCCCGTCGAGGAGTGGAAGGAGCTCATCCGCTCCTCCGACCTCACCAAGCACATGGAACTCGTCGCCTGGCTCAAGGCCGAGCACGGCCTGGGCCACGGCCACGCCAACGCGCTCGTCGCGCACACCCTGGCCGAAGCGGGGAGCTGAGCCCCGCCCCGGCCCGGACCGCGCCGGGGCGGGAACGCTCAGCGGAACGCGGCCGCGTTCTCCGCGGCCCACTGCCGAAACGGCCTGCCCGGCGCGCCGGTGACCCGCTCGACCGTGTCGCGCACCGCCAGCAGTTCGTCGTTGACGTCGCCGCCCATGACGTCCAGCACCGCGTCCGCCGCCGCCTCACCGAACACGGCGGCCAGCGGCGCCCGGGCCTCCTGCCGGCTCGCTCCGGCGAACGGCACCTCGCGCCCGAGGGCCGCCGCGACGGCCGCCGCCTGCTGCCGGGCGGACACCGGCTCCGGGCCGGTCAGAGGGTAGGTCCGCCCCCGGTGGCCCGGCTCGGTCAGGGCGGCACGGACCACCGACGCGATGTCGGCGGGATGGATGGTGGGCAGCCCGGTGTCCGGGAACGGGGCACGGACCGTGTCGCCGGCCCTGATCGTCGCGGCCCACATCAGGGCGTTCGACGCGAACTGGGTCGGCCGCAGGATCGTCCACGCCATCCCGCTGTCCTTGAGCAGGCGTTCGACCTCCTGGTTCTCGGCGGCCGGGCCCAGGTGCGGGTGGGTCAGGACGGTGATGGACGACACCAGCACCACATGCTCCACCCCGGCCCGCCGCGCCGCCGCGAGGACGTCGGCGTCCGGGCCCACCCGCGACGGCAGAAAGAGCGCGCGGACCCCGGACAGGGCGGCCTCCAGCGACTCCGGCACCGCGAGGTCGCCCTCCACGGCCTCGACCCCCTCGGGGAAACCGGCTCGTGAGACGTCACGGGTGAGCCCCCGCAGCGGGCCCGCGCCGCAGGAGCGCAACTCCGTCAGCAGCGGGCGTCCGATGTTTCCGGTGGCTCCGGTCACGAGGATCATGTGCGGGTACTCCCTGTCGTCGGGCGGCTGACTCAGGAAGACGCTAGGAAGTCAAGCGGACTTGAGGTCAAGGAATCCGGCACCACCCGCATGCCCAGTCCGCGTACGCGGTAGATGCAGGTGTCGTCGCCCCACAGGGTCGCGTCCGCCACCGCGTACGGGCCGCGTGCGTCCCGACCGCTCTCCACGATGTCCAAGTCCACCCGGATGAGCCGGTGGGCCGGGGTGATCTGCCCCCGGTACGTCCACGACGTCTCACGGTCCGGCAGCACCGGCTCGAACCGCGCATTCGGCATGCCGGCCCCCGCACCGCTCTCCAGCAGGTGGAACTGGAGGAGTTGACACATCGCCTCCACGCCCAGCGAACCCGGCTGCACCGGGTCCTGGAAGAAGTGTGCCCGGAAGAACCAGTCGTCCGCGCGGACGTCCTTCTCCGAACGCAGCCGGCCGAGTCCCGCGCTCCCGCCGTCCGGCCAGTAGCCGGTGACCCGGTCCAGCATCAGCAGCATGGGCCCGGGCAGCCGCAACCGCCCCGCGCCGTAGCGGTCCGGCAGGGCCGTCAGATCGACGGTGCGGTCGCAGGGCTCGGCGAGCCGGGCGCGGCCGTCCGCCGGGACCGGGACGCCCTGCCGGCCGTCGAAGGCCGACCGGGGGAAGAACCCGAAGACCGTCTCCAGGGCGAACACCCGCACGCCGTCCGCCGTGCACGACAGCCGGAACGTCTCGATGACCATGTCACCGCTGCGGGCGATCCGCGTCAGCTCGGCGCATGTGCGCACGGTGCGCGTGGCCGGGGTCACCTCGCCGGTGACCGTGCCCTTCCCGTCGAGATTGCGGAACAGCAGGTCCACGTCGCTGGTCAGCGCACTCCCGACGTACGAGGCGAGCCAGCCGCACGGCTGCAGCGCGGTCTCCATGAGCACGGCGAACGGCATGGTGCCGCCGCCGCTCTCCGCGAAGTACCAGGCGTCCTCGGGTACGTCGTACTCCGCGACGACGCGACTGCCCTCCCGCATCCCGCCCTGCGGCCCGTCCACCGAGACGATCCGGCTCATGAAGTGGTACGGAGGACCGGGCAGCCGCGCCACGCCACGGGTGCCGTCGAACGGCTCGTACATCGCGCCGAACGCCTCGCTCGGCCGCCCCCACGCGCACGCCAGCAGCGAGTCGTAGTCGAACCGGAAGCCGTCGGCTGCCACGGCCACCCGCTGCTCCTGGCCGTGACGGGGGTCGGTGGGGCGGGGGAGCGCCGGTGTGCCGGGGGCGGTCCCTACGGCGGGCGGACCCGTGTGCCGCCACTGCGTCAGCGGCCAGTCCGGCACGAGCCGCAGGGCCACGTTCCGCCCGAGGAACGCCTTCATCCCGTCCACGGAACCCAGCACATCGGCGTAGAGGGTGGGCTCCGGACCGGCCGACACACCCCGTACGAAGACCTCGTAGACGACCCGCCGGCCCTCCGGCGTCGCCTGGCCCCGGCACATCGCCCGGTAGGGCCGCCCGGTGACGGGCTCGAAACGCCAGCCGTCCCGCGCCACGGTGTACCCCATCGCGGTCAGATAGAACGCCATCGCCTGGAAGCCGCCCTGGAGCATCAGGGTGCCCGGCATGCACGGGTCGTTGTGGAAGTGCCCGGCGAAGAACCAGTCGTCCGGGCTCAGCGCGGTCTCGGCACGCAGATAGCCCCGCCCCCACGGGCCGCCCGCCGGGTCGAACTCGCTCACCTCGTCCAGCAGCCGCAGCCGCTCCCCGTCGAGGCGCGGCGAACGGACGTGCGCGGCGGTCGCCTCCCAGCCGGGACCGAAGCAGTACGCGGGCCTGCCCTCCGCCAGCGCCCGCAGCGCCTCCGGGCCGAATCGGCGCCGCGTGCAGCGGACCGCCGGCGGATCGAGCGGCAGACCGTCGTCCTGCGGCGGATGGTCCGCCGGATTCCACCGGACACCGCCGCTGCCGGCGAGTTCGGCGGGCGTGAAGAATCCGGCCCGGCCGTCGCGCACACTGAGCCGCAACTCACCGTTCACGTAGCAGTCGTGGTGGAAGAAGGCGAGCCGCACACCGTCCGCCTCGGCGTGGCCGTCGATACGGATCTCGAACCGCAGCGTGTCGCCGATCGTCGGCGGGGCACCGTGGAACGTCACCTCGCAGCCGAGCAGCCGGTAGGCGCGCTCGCCCCGGTTGAGGAGATCGACCCCCAGCCAGCTCAGCAGGAGCAGGTCGGCCTGGCCGGCCTCGATCAGGATGCCGGACGGCATCCGGCCGGTGGCATCCAGATACCAGCTGTCCCGCCGGACATCGGTCTCCGTCCAGATCGTGCCGTCCGTACGCACCGGCCCCGGCATGGCCAGCGCCCCGGCCACCGCGTCGATCCCGGTGACCCGGTCGGCGAACAGCATCGGCGGACTGGGCATCCGGGTCTGCACCGCGTACCGGTCCTGCTCGGCGAACAGCGGCCCGAACAGGACGGAGACATTCTGCGTGGCGAGGTATTCGAGCTGCGCCCGGTCGAACGTGGGACCGGGCCTGACGGGCCCCGGGGGAACGGGAACGGGCTGCGGGGCGCTCTGCGGTACGGGTGCCGGCGCGGGCACGGGCGCCCGGTCCGGTGCGGGCTCACCGCTGCGCGTCAGCGCCGTCACCGTCGACGCCGACAGCCGTAGGAAGCGCTGGTGGGCCTCCGTGTGGCGGGCCATCACCTCCTGGTGCAGGCTCGCCGCCCGCGCCCCCAGCCGGGCGGCGGCGACCCGAGCGTCCTCGCCCACCGCGACCCCGCCCGCCGCCGCCCCGCCCGTCGCTCCGGGCAGGACGGCCGGACGCCGTCCCTCCGGTACGCGAGAGGGGCCGCCCCGTGGCGCGGGTCCCGCCGGCCGCACCGGAGCCAGCCGGGGCGCCCGCGGCAGGACCATGGGGGCCTCGGGCAACCGCGGCGGAGGCAACGGCCGTACGGTGACGGCGGGCGCCGCGGTCGGCGGCTCCGTCGCGGCGGCCCCCAGCCGGCTCAGCAACTCCTCCGCCCGCACCGGCACCCCCGCGACGACGAGTTCGGCCACCGCGAGGCACAGCTGCCGCAGCCCGGTGTCCTGCGGGGAGTCCAGGGCCACGGCCACATGCTCCCGGTCGCCGAGAACCCGCTTGATCCACCCCGTGCACAGCCTGCGCGGCCCGTGCTCGACGAAGACGCGGACGCCGTCCGCCCACGCCTGCTCCACCATCGCCGCGAAGTCGATCATGCCCATGCCCTGGGCCGTGACCGCGTCGGCAGCCCGTTCGGCGGTCGGCAGGTACGCCTGCCCGGTCGCCCCGCTGTAGAACCGCAGGCCCGGCACCGGCACGGTGGGCCGCAGATGGGCCGCGCGCCACACCTCGCGGACCTCCGCCAGCTCCGGCGCGTGGGCCGCCAGGTCGTAGTCCAGCTCGGCGGCGAACTCCGCGCCCAGCCGGGCCACGACGGCGGCGCATGCCCGCGACTCGCCGCCGATGACGCACACGCCCGGCGCGTTCACCGCCATCAGATGCACGGCGGGTTCCCCGGCGAGGGCCGCACGGACGGTGTCCGCGTCCGCCCCGACGATATGGCTCGACCACCGCGACCCGTCGATACCGTGCCGCCGCCAGTAGCGGCGGACCGCGCGGAGCTCGCCGGTGAGTTCGGTGCTGAACAGGCCGCTGTCGCGGGTCGCCTCGTACAGTCCGGCGGCGTCCGGCCAGGCCCCCAGCGCGACCAGCGCCGTGGACTCGCCGGAGGAGTACCCGAGCGCGGCATCCGGGCGCAGCCCGAGCACCTCGCGGCTGAACACCGTGTGCGCGGCCGCCAGTTCGGCCGCGCGCCAGATCTGCTCCAGGACCCCGTGGCGCGGCCCCGTCCGCAGGCGCGTACCGAGGCCGTGATGGGTGTCCCGTACCGTCTCGCCGAGCGAGGGCAGCGCCGACATCAGCTCGCGGCCCATGCCCTCGTACGCGGCCGAGCCGTTGGTGTAGACGAACGCGGTTTCCCCGCCGACCGGCCGGTCCCGGAACCGCACCCCGGCCGGACGCGGCCCGCTCCCGGTCAGCCAGCGGCGGGCCGCCGCCCGCGACTCCGCGTCGACCCCGCCGCCGTCCGTCACGAACGCCAGCTTCGCCGGGCCGTCACCGCCGGGCGCACCGGCGTCCAGAGCGGCCAGCACCTCCCGGCGATCCGCACCCGAGAACACCTGCAGCGCGGGTGCGGGCCCGCGCAGCCACGGCCGGGCGTCCCCGGCGCGCAGCCGCACCCGCACGGGCGGGCCCTCCAGCGGCTCCACCACGACCCGCGCGGTGCGGGGGACGGCCCCGGTGTCGGCGGGGCCGTCCGGGCGGGGCACCGCCCGGTGCTGGAGGGCGAGCGCGGCGACGGCGACCGACACCAGCCCGGACGCCGCGTGGGCGCGCCCGAAGGCGGCGGACGGGTCGAACATCGCGTCGGGGCCGTCACCGACGACCAGTTCGGGCTCGTCGTCGCCCTCCTCGTCGAGCACGGCGACGACCTCGTCACCGTCCTCGCGCGCCGCGTCCAGGAGCTTGAGGACGAGGACGACGGCCGCGTCCCCCGGCTCGCTCCCGCACCCCAGCTCCCGCAGCGCGGCCCGGTGAACCGCCTCGCAGGACACATCGGCGGCGCCGACGAGCGCGGCGTCCGCCTCACCCGCCCGCAGCGCCCGCACCGCCGGCTCCAGCCCGACCGGCCCGGACGCCTCCTCCGCCGACACCGTGAAGCTCGCACCGCCCAGGTCGAGTTGGGTGCTGATGCGGTTCGCGGCCAGGTTGGGCATGCTCCCCACCACCTCCTCCGCCGTCATCGGCGGGCCGAAAGCGTCCCGCGCCCGGTCCACCGGCACGGCCGCGTCCGGCCCGGCCTCCTCCAGCCAGTGCGGAACCCGCCAACGTGCCCCCGACCGTGCCACCTCGGGGTCCACGCCCATCCCGATGACCACCATGGTCCGCTCACGGGGGAGCCGTACCGTCCGCGCGGCCTCGCGGGCGGCCTCCAGCACCAGCAGCTGATGGCGCACGGTCCGCTCCAGGGCCAGCGGCGGAAAGCACAGGTCCGCCAGCTCCACGGCGAACTCCGAGGCCGGGCCCCGCCGTTCGCCGTCCAGGAGCGCCCGCCGCAGATCCCCGGTGGACGCCCCGTCGCCCACCCGCGCCCCGACCGCGACGACCGCGACCGGCGCCCGGCCCCGCGCGGCGGCCGACCCGGCCTCCGCCCCGGCATCCGGCGCGGCTTTCGCCCCGGCATCCGGCGCGCGTGCGGGCCCGGGCACCGCCGGCCGGGACGCACCCGGCCGGACCGGCACATCGGGATGGTCCACGATCAGATGGGCGTTGGTCCCGCCGAAGCCGAACGCGCTCACCGCCGCCCGCCGCGCCCCCGTCCACTCCTCCGGCTCCGTCAGCACCCGCAACGGCGTACCCGACAGCAGCTCCAGCGGCCGCCCCGCCCCCGGCGTCGCCGGACGCACCCCGGCACCGAGCGCGCCCAGCACCTTGAGTAGCCCGGTCATACCCGCCGAGGCCAGCAGATGCCCCACATTGGCCTTCACCGAGCCGATCGGCACATCGCCACCGGCCCCGAAGACCGCGGCCATGGCCCGCGCCTCCACGGCGTCACCGACCGGTGTCCCCGTCGCATGGCACTCGACCAGCCCCACCGACTCGGGCGCGACCCCCGCCCCCTCGTACGCCAGGCGCATGGCCCGCACCTGGCCCTCCTCGGACGGGCTGACCAGCCCGGCGCCGCGCCCGTCGTTGGAGAGCCCCGCACCCCGGATCACACCGAACACCGGGACACCGGCGGCCCTGGCGTCCGCCAGCCGCATCAGCGCGACGAACCCGGCGCCCTCGCCGTGCACCAGCCCGTCCGCGTCCTGCCGCAGCGGGCGGGAGCACCCCGTACGGCTGGTCGCGGACAACGCGCAGAACCCCACGTGCAGATAGAGGGGATCGGGCCGGCTGACCGCACCGGCCACCATCACATCCGCCGTGCCGTCGTGCAGCCGGTCGCACGCCAGCTTCACCGCGTACAGCGAGGACGCACAGGCCGCGTCCAGCGACCATGCTCCCGCACCGAGCCCCAGCGCCCGCGCCGCGAGCACCGCCGGCAGCCCGGAGGAGAAGCGGTTGCGGGCGTCGGGGCGCGTCCGGCGCACGCCGCGCAGCAGCGCGTCACGGAGATCCGGCCGCTGCCGCGACAGCCATACGTGCTCGGCGAAGGCGGCCCCGGTCTGCGTCGGATACGACAGGTTCCCCAGCACCAGCCCCCCGCGCCGCAGCGGACCGGAGCGGCCCGCCTCGGTGAGTGCCTGACGCGCCCCGTACAGCACCCAGTGGAACAGCGGGTCCAGGCCGCCGATCTCCTGCGGCCCGACCGCGAAACCGCTCGGGTCGAAGACCGACTCGAACCCTTCGACGTAACCGGCGACCTCGGTCCAGGTGCGGTCGGCGCGGTCGTCCACCGAGCCCATGACCCAGCGGCGCGGCACCCGCCAACGCCCCGCCGGGGCGGGCGACAGACTGGTACGCCCCGCCGCGATGTTCGCCCAGAACGTGTCCGGGTCCAGCGCACCGGGCAGCACACAGCCCCGGCCGACGACGGCGATCGGTTCGAAATCCATACGGGCACTCACTCAGGCGGAGGGAAGCGGGGGCGGCCGACATCAGAAGCGGGTGGTGGCGTCAGGACGGGCGGCGGACCAACTCCACACCGATCAGCTCCAGCAGCACCCGCCCGTCCGGATCGATCAGCGCCGCGTCACAGCGCGCCCCCGTGTCATGCGCCTTCCGCCCGCGCACCACGCACCGCACCTCACCGTCCACCGGGCCGCGCCGGTGCACCCGGCACTCGGCGACCGCCATCGGCAGCGTCCGCGCCCCCAGCACCTCCTGCGCCCAGAGCAGGGCGAGTTGAAGAGCACCGTCCGCGGCGGCCGCGTCGAGCGCCCACCGCTCACCCGGCCAGTCCAGCGCACGCAGCCCCGCGACGACCGCCTCGGCACCGTGCTCCGAGACACCGCCGACCGTGCGCAGGGCCTGGAACCGGGGGCCGTGGAACAGCGCCGTGCCCTCGTACGGGCCGGCCGTGCCGAGCGGTTTCAGGGCCTCGGGCGTCTCCCAGACGTCCGGAGCCGCCATGCCGTCCCCGGCCTCCAGCACCGCCCTGTAGTACGCCGTACCGTCCTCGCCCCGCAGTTCGGCGTCCAGGCCCGAGGGCGAGCCGGGCGCCCCCCGCCCGGCGAGCACCGTCAGCAGATGGCCCGACCCCGCCAGCTCCGGCAGGGCACACGTCCGGTACACGCGCAGCTCCCGCACGACGAGCGGACCGGCCGCCGGCAGCCACGCCGCACCCGCCCCGGCCAGCCAGTTCAGCGCCAGGGCCACCGGAAGCACCGGCACATCGGCGGGCGCGTGGTCCACCAGCTGCGGCAGCGTGCCGGAGCGGACCGGAACCTGCGCCCTGACCGGTCCGGCGTCCGGCGCCATCGCCGCCGGGTCCTCCCCGGCCACCAGGACGACCCGCGGTTCACCGGCCGGGCCCGCCAGCTCCGCCGTGAAGGCGGCGGCGCCCCGGCCGAGCGGGATCAGCGCGACCCCGGCCCGGTCGAAATGCGCGGCGAGGGACGGCGTGACCATCCCGCCCTGCCAGGGCCCCCAGGCCACACACCGGACGAGGCAGTCGGGGCGGCGGGCCTGCTCGGCCGACGCCACCTGATGCAGCACCTCGTTGGCCATGGCGTAGTCGCACTGTCCCGGATTGCCGAACACGGCGGCCACCGACGAGAACAGGACGATCGTGTCCAGGGGGTCGTCCGCCGTGGCCGCCAGCAGCGCCCGCAGCCCGTCCACCTTCGTGGACAGCACCGACACGGCCTGCTCGTCGCTCTTGTCGGCGATCCGCCGGTCCGCGAGGACCCCGGCGCCGTGCACGATGCCGGTCACCGGACCCCATGCCTCGCGGACATCGCGCAGGGCGTCGGCGAGGGCGTCGCCGTCGCGGGCGTCCACCCGGACGTAGCGGACCGGGGAACCGGCCGCCTCCAGGGCCGCCAGCGTCGCCCGCACCTCGCGGGCGGCCAGGATCTCCCGGGCCCGCGCCGCGATCCGCACCGGCGAGGCGTCCGTACCGGCCGCCCCGGCGCGTTCGGCGAGCAGCCGGGTGAGTGACGGCTCGTCGAGCGCCGCGCCGAGCCCCGCGGGCTCGACGGCCGGATCGGTCCTGCCCACGAGCACGATCCGGGGACGGTGGGCCCTTGCCAGGTCCAGCAGCGCGGCGGCGGTCACCCCGCGCGCCCCACCCGTGGCCACGATCACCGAAGCGGAGGTGATCCTGCCGCCGCCGGAGGCCGTCACGGAGCGGGGCTCCAGACGCGGGACGACGCGCGAACCGTCGGCCCGCAGACCGGCCTCGCGGTCGGCCCCGCCTTCGAGGAGTTCCCGTACGACCGCGTCGGCGACCGCCGCGTCGTCCCGGCCGCCCCACTCGCAGTCGATCACCCGGCACGAGCCGCCCGGCCACTCCTTGGCCGCCGTACGCACCAGCCCGGCGACCCCGCCCAGCCAGGCACGGTCCGGCGCCCGGCCCCCGAGGCCGAAGTCGCCCCCGGTGTCCTGCACGGCCACGAACAGGGCCTCGCCCTCGGACGCCCGCGCCGCCACCGTGCGCGCCGCGCGCAGCGCCGACAACAGGACCTCCCGCGCCCCGTCCGGCCCGTCGGCGGCGGTGAGGGCGCCGAGGTGGACGACGGCCCGCGCCCCGGACGGCACATCGGCCGGCGCGGTGGCGTCCACGCCGTGCTCCGCGAGCCTCCGGGCCACCAGAGCGGACAACCCGGCCCCGCGCGGCCCGTCGCCGGTCACCACGACGGGCCCGTCCAGCAGTCCTGCCGTGGCCGGGCCGGACGCCGGCGACTCCACGGCAACGGGCACCAGCCGCGTCAGCGTCACGTCCTCCTCGCGGGGACTCGCGTCCGGTCCGGGAAACCCGGCACCCTCCGGCACGCCCGAGTCCCCGGCGGACGGCCCCGGCGCCTCCGCGGGCCCGGCGCCGGCCGCCATCGTGTCGACGATCTCGCGCAGCGTGCGCAGCCGCCCCAGACGTCCCACGTCGCCCGTCGCCAGGTCGCCCACCTCGCGCCGTACGGCGGACAGGATCTCGACCCGCTTGATCGAGTCGACCCCCAGATCGGCCTCCAACTCCATGTCCATGTCGATCATTTCGGCCGGATAGCCGGTCAGCCGGGCCACCACCGACAGGAGCAGTGCCTCCAGCTCCGCCGCCGACAGGGGCACGGGCGGCGCATCGGCTGCGGGCGGGGCAGCCGGCGCGGACACGGCGGGTTCGACGGGCGCCGGTGCCACAGGCACAGCCACGGGTTCCGGGGCCGGGGCGGGCGCGGGCGCGCCCACCTCCGCCGCGCCCACCTCCGCCGCGTGCACCGGCGGCGCGGGGCGGGGGACCGGCAGCGGCGCCGGGGCGGCCGGGGCGGTGACCGCCTCCCCGCCGAGCAGCGCGGCCATGCTGGTCTCGGTCATGCGGAGGAAGGCCAGATGGCTGTCCACCAGCATCTGCTGGCAGGCCGCGTGGGTCTCCGCCGTCTGCCGGTGCACCTGATCGACGGCCGCGTACAGATCACCGCCGGGCGGGGGAGCGCCTGCGGGACGAACGGCTTGCGGGGGCAGGGCATACGACGACATCGGGACCGCCTGGGGTTCGGGCTCGGGTACGTACGGGGGCGACGGCCGGAGTACCGGATCACCGGGCGGGGCGGCGGCCTCGGTGCGGGGCGGGGGCAGATGTCCGCGGTCGTTGCCTCCGCTGATCTTCACCGTCATTCGGGGCTCGCGCTCCTTCGCTGGGGTTTCGGGCGACTCGTACGGCGCCCAGAGAGCGCCGAGGTCCAGGGGGACACCGTGTACGGCGAGTTCGCCGAGCGCCGCGTGCAGGCCGTCCACCCCGGTACGGGGTCCGTCCAGGGACACCGCGGTGTGCGGGCGGCCGCCGAGAATGCGGCCGGTCAGCACCGTCAGCGTGTTGCCCGCGCCGATCTCGACGAACGTCCGCACCCCGGCCGCGTACATGGCCTCGATCTGCTCCTGGAAGAGGACCGGCGAGGCGAGATGGCCGGCGATCCGGCGGCGTACCTCCTCGACGTCCGAGGGGTACGGGGCCGCGTCGGCGTTGCCGTACACCTCGATACCGGGCGCCGACAGCGCCACCGTGCGCAGACGGGCCGCGAACGGCTCGGTGGCCGGGGCGACGAGGGGGCTGTGGAAGGCGGTCGACGCGGCCAGCCGCCTGGTGTCCACGCCTGCGTCCGCGAACCCCCGCTCCGCTCGGGCCACCGCCTCCGCCGTACCGGAGAGCACCACCTGCCGGGGCGCGTTGTGGTTGGCGGGCCAGACGTCCCCGTACGCCCCGGCGGCCAGCACCGCCGCCACCCGGTCCCGGTCCGCAGCCACCGCCAGCATCGCGCCCGGCGCACCCGGCACGTCCCGCATCAGCTCGCCGCGCCGCCGCGCCAGATCCACCAGCGCCCCGGCGTCCAGCGCACCCGCGCAGTGCAGCGCCACCAGCTCGCCGAAACTGTGCCCGGCCACGCAGTCCGGGCGCAGCCCCAGCTCCCGCACCACCGCCAGCAGGGCCAGCGACTGCACCGCGAGCGCGGGCTGCGCCCACTCGGTGGCGTCCAGCAGCGCCCGCCGGGCCGCGCGCTCCCCATCCGTGAAGGCCGGTGGCGGGAACACCACCCGGTGCAGCGCCCGGCCCTCGAAGGAGGCGCCGCCCAGCCGGTCCCACACCGCCTGCGCGGCGGGCGACAGCATCGCGGCACCGGCGCCCATGCCGACGTACTGCGCGCCCTGGCCGGGGAACAGGAAGGCGATGCGGCCGGTCTCCGGCTCCCCGCAGGCGTACCGCACCCCGGACGGGGCGGTGAACGCGGCGTCCGGGCGCCGCTCGATCATGGCCAGCGCCCGGTCGAACTTCTCCCGCAGATCCTGTTCACCGGTGGCGACGATCGCCAGGCGCACCGCGGCGGTGGGGGAGAAGGACAGCTGGCTCTCGCGGGCCAGGGCGGCGAGCGAACGGCTCCCGTCCGCCGGAGGCGGCGCCAGGGACGCGGGGGACTCGCCGCCGAACAGGACGAGTTCGCTCGGGACCGCACGATGGCGCGGGGCCGGCCGGCCACCGGCGCCGGAGGGCACGTACTCCTCCAGCGTGACGTGGAAGTTGCTGCCGCCGAACCCGAAGCTCGACACCGAAGCCCGGCGCGGATGGCCGGGCGGCCGCACCCAGGGGCGCGTCTCGGTGTTCACATAGAACGGGCCGTCCGGCAGCGCGGCCGCCGGGTTGGGGCGCGCCACCTTCACGGTCGGCGGCAGCACCTGGTGGCGCAGCGCCATGACCGCCTTCAGGAGCCCGGCCGCACCGGCGGCGCACTTGGTGTGACCGATCTGCGACTTGACCGAACCGACCGCGCACCACTGCCCGTCGCCCCGGCCCGAAGCCCCGAACACCTCGCTCAGGGACGCCAGTTCGGCCGTGTCACCGGCCTTGGTCCCGGTCCCGTGCGCCTCGACCAGCTCCACCGTCTCCGGCCCGTAGCCGGCGTCCTCGTACGCGCGGCGCAGCGCCCGCGCCTGGCCCGTCGGCATCGGGGCGTAGATCGCGCCGCCCCGGCCGTCCGACGCACTGCCGATGCCCCGGATCACCGCGTGCACACGGTCGCCGTCGCGCTCCGCGTCGGCCAGCCGCTTCAAGGCGTACATGACGACGGCCTCGCCCAGCATCGTGCCGTCCGCGTCGGCGGCGAACGGCCGGCAGTCCCCGGTCGGGGACAGCGCGGGCGTCTTGGAGAAGCAGAGGAACATGCCGATGTCGTTGCCCGTGTCCACGCCCCCGCTGATCACCAGATCCGCCCGGCCCAGCGCCAGCTCCCCGACCGCCGTGGACAGGGCGGCCAGCGAACTGGCACACGCCGCGTCGGTGGTGTGGTTGATGCCGTGCAGGTCGAACCGGTTGGCGATCCGGCCCGCGACCACATTGCCCAGCAGCCCGGGGAACGACGACTCCCGCCAGGGCTCGAACCGGTCCGAGATCCGGTCGCACACCGCCTGCGCCGCCTCCTCCGTCAGCCCGCTCTCGCGGAGCGCGGCGAGCCACACGGGGCGGTGCGTGCGCCCGTACATGTGCGGAAGCAGCTCCAGGGCCGCCGCCCCGAGCACCACCCCCGTACGGTCGCCGGCCGTGCGCGCCCGGCCCCCCGCGTCCGCCAGCACCTGGTCGGCGACCATCAGGGCGAGCAGCTGCGCACTGTCCGTCGAGGACAGGGCGGTGGGCGGCACCCCGTACGCCATCGGATCGAAGTCGACCTCCGGCAGGAAGGCGCCCCGGCGGGCATACGTCCTGTCGGGGGCCGCCGGGTCCGGGTCGTAGTGGTCCTCCACCCGCCAGCGGGACGCGGGCACCTCGGTGATCAGGTCCCGGCCCCCGGACACGATCCGCCAGTAGCCGGCCGCGTCCGACGCGCCGGGCACCAGCGCGCCCACCCCGACCACGGCGACGGGATGGCGGCCGAGCGGGGAGGAGGCGGGCACGGTCTCTCCTGCGAAGGTCCGCCGGCGGACGTCCGGGCCGCTCACGCCGGCCCACCGGGCACATAGGTGAACGCCTCCGGCGGCAACGGCACGCCATGGGCGCGCAGTTGATGGGCGCGAGTCAGCACGGCCGCGCCCTCCAAGAGGCTGAGGGCGATCGTCACGACGTCCCGGTGCGCGGGATCGGCCAGCGGAGTACCGGCCACCCACCGGTTGAACGAGCCCATCGCGGGCCCGCACCAGATCTGGTAGTCCGCCCGCCGCGACGTCTCGCCCTCGATCGCCCAGCGGCTCGAACTGCCCAGGTACCAGCGGAACACCAGCGCCATCCGGTGCTTGGGGTCCGCCTCGGCCCGGCCGATCTCGGCAGGGTCGCGCCGCTCCCAGAACGCCCGGGTACGCCGCCACACCTCGTCGAACGAGGCGTGCAGCACATCGCGTTCGAGCGTGGCCCGGACCTCGTCCGGGATCTCCTCCAGCGAGCCGTGCGCCCGGTACGCGGCGTAGAGCCGCCCGGCCCGCCGCGCGAACATCGTCCCGCGCGACAGCACCTGCAACTTCACACCCAGCTCGAACATGTCGGCCGCCGGGGCCATCGCCACATCCGCGATGTCCGCCTCGCACAGCATCGCCTTGGCCTCGTCCGACAGACCCGCCTCGACGGCGGTCTGGTTCACCGAGCCCACGACCACGTACGACGCGCCGAGCGCGAACGCGGCGGCCACCGCGTCCGGCGTCCCCAGCCCGCCCGCCGCGCCGATCCTGACCGGCCGCCGGTAGCCGAACCGGGCACAGAGCGTGTCGCGCAGCGCCGCGATCCTCGGCAGCAGGACCGGCAGCGGCCGGTTGTCGGTGTGCCCGCCGCTGTCCGCCTCCACGGTGACGTCCTCGGCCACCGGCACCAGCGCCGCCAGGTCCGCCTCCTCGCGGGTCAGCCTGCCGCCCGCCACCAGGGCGTCCAGCAGCGCGGCCGGGGCGGGCGACAGGAACCGTTCCGCCACCTCCGGCCGGGACACCTTCGCCAGCATCCGGGTACGCCGGACCACCTCGCCGTCCGGGCCCCGGCGCAGCCCCCGCGCCGCACACCACACGACGGCCGGCGTCAGCTCCATGTACGCCGATGCGGACACACACGGCACATTGCGGCGCACCAGCAGTCCGGCCACCCGTGACTCCAGCTCCGGCTCGGCCGGCGAGTGGATGAGGTTGACCCCCCAGTTGCGCCGCTCGCCCAGTTCCCGGACGAGCGTGTCCACGGCCCGCTCCACCTGGGCGTACCCCAGACCGCCCGCGCCGAAGAAGCCCAGCATCTCCGCACGGGCCATCGCCGCCACCATCGCCGTCGTCGCGATCCCGTTCGCCATCTCCCCGGCCACGTACGGGAAGCGCACCCCGTGCGCCTCGCAGAAGGTGCGGCCGCCCAGCCACTCCGGATACAGCGGCGGCAGGGTCCCCAGCACCCGGCCGGACGGCACCGGCCCCCGCACGAGCCCCAGCTCCCGGCCGTCCGGTCCCGCGACCAGATGGACTGGCTCGCGGATGTGCCGCGCGCAGGCGGCGATGGCGTCGGGGGAGAAGGCGTCCGGGGACACCATGGAGGACCCGGAGGCGGTGAGGACGGACACGAGGAGGCTCCAACGGGACGGGCGGAACGGGCGGGGCCGGCCGGTGAGAAGGGGACCGGGGCGGGGGCGTGGTCAGGCGCAGCGGACGGGCGGCGGGACGGCCGCCGGCGTGCCCGGCGGACCGGGCGGGCCCGGCACGGTCCAGGCGCGGGGAGCGAGACCCGCCCACAACCGGTCGGCGTCCACCGGGGCGGACACGGCCGCCGGCCCCAACTGCGCCCGGACACGGGTGTCGTCGAACCGCCGCCGGTGCGCGAGGTAGGACGTCATGCCGGGGTAGAAGTCCAGCATCGCCTCCAGGGGCGAGGGCGCGGCGGGCCGGCCGGACACCAGCTCGACCGTCAGCGGAACGAGCCGTTCAAGCACCTCGACGACGGTCGCCACGGGCACATCGCGGTCATGGACCACGTGATACGTGTCGACTCCGCCCGAAGAGGGCCGCCCGGCCAGCCGCACCATCACATCGGCCGCGTGCTCCACCTGGAGCAGGTTGAGCCGCCCGTGCGGATGCCCCACCATCCGGACCCGGGGCCGGGCCTGCGGACCCGCCCCGCCGGAGCGGCACGCGTCGCGCAGAATCCGCTCGACGACCTGGAGCGGATGCGAGGGAAGCTCGGGATGCGGCGGCAGATCGGTGACCAGCACGCTCGGCCGCAGCACCAGCACGGGCCGGCCGTGCTGCCGCGCCCATGCGTGCACCAGCGACTCGGCCTCGTACTTGGAGCGTTCGTAGGCGTTCTCGAAGCCGCAGCCGGCGTCCAGCTCGTCCTCGTACGCCACGCCCTCGCGCCGCGCCCCCGCGACGAACGCGGTGCTCACATGGTGCACACGGGGCCGCAGCCGGCTCGCCGCGGCCAGCTCCAGGACGTGCCGCGTTCCCTCGACGTTGACGCGACGCAGCTCGGGGAGGTCGCCCTCCAGGTTGATGCTGCCCGCGCTGTGCCAGAGCGCGCCCACGTCGTCGGCCAGCTCCTTGAACCTTCGCTGGGGGAGTCCCAGCCGGGGCAGCGCGAGGTCGATCTCCACCACCCGCACCCGGTCGGCGAGTGCGGCGGTGAACTCCGGCGTCGCGCCGGTCAGTTCGAAGAAGCGGACGATGCGGTGCAGGGCGTCGCCGGAGCCCGCGTGGGCCAGGACCGTCACCGACCGGTGGGTTTCGAGCAGCCGGCGCAGCAGGCGCAGACCGAGGAATCCGGTCGCGCCGGTGAGGGCTACGTGCACGGCCATGGCTCCAAGGGCTACGGAAGGGACAGCCCCGCCTACCGCAGGGACGCGCCGCGTCGGCGGCTCTCGCGCCGTCGCCGGGTACGTCGGTCGTCGGCGCACGGCACACCATGGCAGACGGCGGGCGAACCGGAAGAGCCCGATCCGGACCCCTCACCCGAACGAAGTACCCGGGCGGCCGGGGCCGCGTACGCCAGTACGGACCGGCACCCGACAGAGGGGCGGCATCCGCAGCCCGTCCCCCCTTCGGGGGATCTTCCGGACCGCCCGCGAAGCCGGTGCGGTGCCGGGAGCCGCAGCGGCGGTACGGGCGGAGCCCCCGCCGGGCCGCCGCCGCGGCCGGGACCGGGCCACGCGGTACGGGGCGGGGCCGGCCCGGCCGGTGGCCATCCTGAAGGGCGCGGACGAGGGTCGCCGGCCGCGTCCGGGCGTTCGTCCCGGCGCGGTGGACCCCTCGCCGCCCCGCCCGTCCGCTCGCCGTCACCGCCCGTTCGTTCGTTGTCCCCGTCCGCCCGTCCGCCCGTCCGCCCGTCCGCCCGTCCGCCCGTCCGCCCGCTCGCCGTCCCGTCACGCATTGGAGCCGAGAACCCATGGCCGCTTCCGCCCGGTCAGCGCCGTCCACCACCGCCGCCCCGTCCGCCGGGACCGCGCCGCCCGACGACTCCGCCGCCCCCGCCCCGGTGCCCGTCCACGCCGTGGACCGGGCCTTCCTGGCACTGGAACGGGTCCGCCCCGACGTCCGCTGGGACGCCGGCGGCATCGCGTACCTGAGCGGCCCGGCCCCCGGCCTCGCCGACCTGCGCGCGTACATCGGCTACCGGCTGGCCGGGCTGCCGCTGCTGACCAGCCGGGTCACGGCGGGGCGCAGGCCGCGCTGGCGGCCGGACCCGGACTTCGCGGTGGACCGGCATGTCGACGAGGTCGTCGCGGACGGGCCCGAGGGCTGGGACGCCGCCCTGCGCACCGCCCTCAACGCCCCCTTCGCGCCCGGCGCCTACTGGGGCGTCTGGCTGATCCACGGCCACGCCGACGACGCGTACGCCGTGTGCTACCGCTTCCGCCACGCCTGCCAGGACGGCGCGGCTGCGGCCATGACCTTCCGGGCGGTGCTCGGCGAGGGCGAGCCGTCCGGCCGCCCCGTACCGGCACCGGGGCGCCGGACCGCGATCCCTCGGCGCGTCGCCGCCGCCGTCGGCTTCGCCGCGAAGTTCGCGGCGGGCACCCTCGTCGTACGCGGATACCGCCCCGGCGCCGGGTACGAGGCGACCGGGGAGCGGCGGCTGAGCCGGGGACGCGTGCCGGTGGACACCCTCCGGCGCATCGGCGCGGCTCGGGGCGGCTCGGCGCACGACGCCCATCTCGCCGCCCTCGCGGGCGCGCTGGGCGAGTGGGCCGCGCGGTCGGGCGTACCCCTGCCCAGGGCCACGGCGGTGCTCCCGATCGACGCACGGCGCCCCGACGAGGAACAGACCTGGGGCAACCGCTGCTTCGCCGTACCCCTGGAACTGCCCGTGGGCGTGGGCGCCGGGCAGCCGGACGCGGCCCGGCGGCGGCTCGACCACGTCCTGGCGGCGACGCGCGGACTGCGCGGCGCCGCCTGGCGGCAGGCCATCGGGGACCTGGTCCGCCACATGCCCGCCGGGCCCACCGCCTGGTACACCCGCCGGGTGCTCTCCCCGCGCGTCACCAACGTCATGGCCACCTCGATGCCGCTCGCCGAGCGGGGCAGCCTCGGCGACACCCGGGTGACCGGCACCGCCCTGCTGCCGCTGCTCGTGCCCGGCCACCTCGTCGCGGTCGCCCTCTCCTACTTCGGTGAGTGGGCCGAGGTGTCCTTCGTCACCGACACCGGCCTGCCGCAGGGCGAACAACTGCCCGAACTGTGGGAGCGGGCCGTGGCGGAACTGGCGGAACTGGCGGAACTGGCGGAGACCGGGGGTGACCGGGGGTGACGCGCCGCAGACCCGGACGGACGTACGCGTGACCTCCGCACGCGAGTGATCGTTCTGCAGCCGTCGGGCGCCGACACCGCGTCTGCGACAACACCCCCGTCTGTTCGAGGAGCACCACCGCCATGACCTCCACGCGTACCGCCCGCGGCACCGTTCTCGCCGTCGCCCTCCTGTCCGTGTCCGCGCTGGCGGCCCCCTCGCCGGCTCGGGCCGCGTCCCTGCCGCCCGCGTGCCAGGAAGCGCTGCTGGAGACCTTCGACAAGTTCCCCGTCGTCGACTTCACGGTGCCGGACAAGGTCAAGAACACCGTGCTCGGCCAGGTCCTCGGACTGAGCGAGGCCGACCAGCAGGTCTTCACCGAGAAGGCCTGCGCGGCCTGGAACAGCTGGGCGACCGCCAACGGCCAGGCCGTCGCGGCCGACCTGGACACGCGCTACCGCAAGGCGGCGGCCCCCGTGTGCAACAAGTTCGCGAAGTCGTCCCTGGCCACGATCAAGCAGTACGCCCCGGACGTGCCCGCCGCGACCCGCGACCTGGAGAAGCTGGCCAAGCGGATCTGGAAGGACTCCATGGCGAAGCTGGCGGCCGACGCCACCAACGCCGACTGCCGCGCCGCCTACAACACCGCCGAGGCAGGCTGGTAGACGCACCGGGCCGGTCCCGCGTCCCGCACGGGAGACGGGACCGGCCCGGTGATCAACAGGCGGCGGCCTCCTCGACCGTCGCCCGTACGTACAGAACCGCGTCGAGCCCGGTCAGGCCCAGCAGACGCTGCAACTGCGGTCTCGGCGCGGCGATGCGCAGCGCCCCTGCCCGATGGGCCATGATCAGCAGATTGAGCAGCGACGAGTCCGCGAAGGTGATTCCGGACGCGTCCAGCACAACCTTCGGGTGTTTCCAGGCCGCGGTCGTCAGTGCCTCCTGCAGTCCTGCGATGGACTGCAGGTCGCAGGCACCGCACGCCGTGACCACCCACACGCCGTGCTGTTCGTACTCCACGACCGTCGTCCGCACCGGATCGGGCGCGGCTTCGCCGTACGACACCCCGAGGCCCTCCCGTGACTCTCACCCTGTCAGCAATTACAGGAAAAGTATGTCACGTAGTTGAGTACGGGCAAGCATTGGCGTTTAGATTGGAAACATGCCTGGAGTACCCGAAGCCCACGCCGGATGGACGTTCCTCACCAACCACGCACGCGTGCTGGCGACCATCGCCGACGACTCGAGCGTCCGGATTCGCGACATCGCCGCGCACTGCCGGCTCACCGAGCGCGCGGTCCAGCGGATCATCTCCGACCTCGAACGCGACGGATACCTCTCCCACACCCGGGAGGGACGCGCCAACACGTACCGCATCGAGCCGGACAAGGTCCTGCGCCACCCCGCGGAAGCGGGCCTCCCCGTCGCCTCGCTGCTCAGTCTCCTCGTCCAGGACGAGACCGACCGCGCCAGGGAACCCCTGCGGACCCAGTGAGGCCCACCGCACCGGCGAAGTGCGCCTCAACTCGCGCCAGGCGGCGCCGAACCGGCTGACGCGACCCCCGCGCGCTCGCTGGAGCAGGTGATTCCGGCTCGGGCGCGTTCCGGGCTCACGTGTCATGGGCAATTTCCGATCAGCGGTCCTCACCGTTGAGAGGGACACCCCACATGACGAGTCACGCCACCGAAGTCGACCTCGAAAGCCTTCTCGGCCGAGCCCTGGAAGCCACCCGCACCACCGCCCGCTGGACGACCTCCAGCGACGCCACCTGGTGCCACGTCGCCGCCCGCCCCGGCACGCGCCGGGACCAGGGCTGGAAGCTGCACCTGTCGGCGACGGCCGCCTCCGCGCCGACCGTCCTCGTGAGGGCCCTGGACGTCCTGCTGCCCGACACGTCGCCGTTCAAGTTCGCCCGCTCGCTCGACCAGGTCAGCACCCTCAACTCCCGCGCCACGCCGCGCGGCAGCTCCGGCAAGTTCATCACCGTCTACCCCCGCTCCGACGCCGACGCGGTCCGCCTCGCGCACGCCCTGCACGAGGCGACGGCCGGACTGCCCGGCCCCCGCATCCTCTCCGACCAGCCCTACGCCCCCGACAGCCTGCTGCACTACCGCTACGGCGCCTTCACCGGCCGGCAGCGGCTCTCCGAACAGGGCCTGCTGATCTGGTACATCGAAGACCCCGACGGCAACCCCGTCGAGGACGAGCGCACCGGCCGCTACGCCCCGCCCCCCTGGGCCGTCTGCCCCTTCCCCGAGACCGTGCCCCTCCCGCCCCCGGCGCGGACCGAGAGCGCCCCGGTCCTGCTCGGCGGCCGCTTCGCGGTACGGGAAGCGATCCGGCACACCAACAAGGGCGGCGTCTACCGGGGCACCGACACCCGCACCGGCGCGCCCGTGATCATCAAGGAGACCCGCCCCCACGTGGAGGGCGACGCCTCCGGCCGCGACGTCCGCGACTGGCTGCGCGCCGAGGCCCGCATGCTCGACAAGCTGAAGGACACGGGGCTCGCCCCCGACGCCCTCGCCCTCTTCGAACACGGCCACCACCTCTTCCTGGCCCAGAGCGAAGTACCGGGCCACAGCCTGCGCACCTGGGTCGCCGAACGCTTCCGCGACCTCGGCGCCGAGCACTACCGCCGCCAGGCCCTGGCCCTCGTCGCCCGGCTCGTCGACCTCGTCGAGGCCGCCCACGCCCACGGCTGCGTCCTGCGCGACTTCACCCCCGGCAACGTCATGGTCCGCCCGGACGGCCAACTGCGCCTGATCGACCTGGAACTGGCCACCGACGACACCGGCACCAGCCTGCCCACCCGGGTCGGCACACCGGGATTCAGCGCCCCCGAACGCCTGGCCGACGCCCCCGTCTCCGTGACGGCCGACTACTACAGCCTCGGCGCCACCGCCTGCTTCGTCCTGACCGGCAAGGTGCCCAACCTCCTGCCCGAGGAACCCCCCACCAGAACCGACGAGGAACGGCTCGCCGCCTGGCTCGACGCCTGTACCGGCCACGCCAGGCCCCCGGACCGCGTGACGGACATGATCACCGGCCTGATGAGGGACGAGCCCGCCGCCCGCTGGGACACCCACCGCGCACGCGAGGCCCTCCACCGGCCGGACCCGGCCCGCCCGGCCGCCGCGCGCCCCGCCCCGGCCCGCGACGACGAACTGCGCGACGCCGTCGCCGCGGTCGTCGACCACCTCGTGGACACCATGGACCCCGAGGACGACCGCCGCCTGTGGCCCGTCTCCACCGCCTCCGGCGAAACCAACCCCTGCACCGTGCAGCAGGGCGCCGCCGGACCCCTCGCCGTACTGACCCAGTACTTCACGCTCACCGAGGACCCCCGCCTGCCCGACCTGCTCGCCACGGCCGGACACTGGATCGCCGACCGCGCCCGCCCCGCCACCACACGCCCCGGACTGCACTTCGGGGACAGCGGAACCGCCTGGGCGCTGTACGAAGCGGGCCGGGCCATCGGCGACCGGGCCCTCACCGACCACGCGCTCACCCTGGCGCTCACCCCGCAGGAACCCACCCTCCACCACGACATCACCCACGGCACCGCCGGCAGCGGCATGGCCGCCGTCCACCTGTGGCACCGCACCGGAGACCGCCGCTTCGCCGCCCTCGCCGACGACGCCGCCGACCGGCTCGCCGCGGCCGCCCGCCGCGAACCCCCGGCCGTCAGCTGGCCCGTCCCCGCCGAAGCCCTCTCCGGCGAGGCCGGCAAACGCTACCTCGGCTTCGCCCACGGCTCCGCCGGCATCGGCTGCTTCCTCCTCGCCGCCGCCACCGCCTCCGGGCGCCGCGACCACCTCGGCCTCGCCGTCGACGTCGGCGAACACCTCGTGCACAGCGCCGTACGCATCGGCGAGACGGCCCAATGGCCCGCCCAGGCCGGCGACGAACCCACCGCCCCGTACTGGTGCCACGGCGCCGCCGGGATCGGCACCTTCCTCGTACGGCTGTGGCAGGCCACCGGCGACGACAGATTCGGCGACCTCGCCCGCCGCAGCGCCCTGGCCGTCACCGAACGGGCCTCCCGCGCCCCGCTCTCGCAATGCCACGGACTCGCCGGCAACGGCGACTTCCTCCTCGACCTGAGCGCCGCGACCGGCGACCCCGCGTACCGCGCCATGGCGCACGACCTGGGCCGCCTCGCCCTCACCGAGGGCGCCCGCCGCCACGGGCACCTCGTCTTCCCCAACGAGTACGGAGACGTCTCGACCAGCTGGAGCGACGGATCGGCCGGAATCCTGGCCTTCCTCCTGCGCCTCGGCCACACGGACTCCCGGCACTGGCTGGCCCAGCTGCCGGGCTGAGCGGCGGAAACCCCGCCGCTCCACCACAAAGAAGAAGGAGAGAACCATGGAAACCCAGACCCAGGACCTCGAACTCCTCGCCCACCTCCACGCCCTCCCCGAGACCGACCCGGTCGGCGTCGAGGCGGCCTTCTCCGGCACCTGCGAGTGCATCGGCCTGCTGACGGTCCTCAACACGGTCTGCATCGGCATCAGCTGCGCCTAAGACCGGCATAGCCTCCGGCCGGCCAACCCGAGGTGAGGACCGGACCCATGCGACTGCACACCGGCGACGAAGAACTCGCCCAGGAGCCCACCCCCGGCCCGCACACCACCCCCGGCCCACCCGAGGCCGCCGCCATCAGCGCACGCGGCCTGGTCAAGAGCTACCCCGGCCCCCGGGGGACCACCACCCACGCCGTCAACGGCCTGGACCTGGACGTCCGGCAGGGCGAGACCTTCGCCTTCCTCGGCCCCAACGGCGCCGGCAAGTCCACCACCATCGCCATGCTCTGCGCCCTCGCCCGCCCCACCGCCGGCCACGCCACGGTCGCGGGCGCCGACGTACGCACCCAGCCCCACCAGGTCAGACAACGCGTCGGCATGCTGTTCCAGCACAGCGCCCTCGACCCGGACCTGACCGCCGAACAGAACCTGCGCATCCACGCACGCCTCTACGGCATGCGCCGCGCCCGCATCCGGCACCGCACCGCCGAAGTGCTGGACGTGGCCGGCCTCACCGACCGGCGCACCTCACCCGTACGCACCCTGTCCGGAGGCATGCGCCGCCGCCTCGAAATCGCCCGGCAACTCCTCCACGAACCCGGCGTGCTCTTCCTCGACGAACCCACCACCGGACTGGACCCGCACGCCCGCGCCCAGATCTGGGACCACCTCTACGCCCTGCGGGAACGGCACGGCAGCACCCTCTTCATCACCACCCACCAGCTCGAAGAAGCCGCCAACTGCGACCGCGTCGCCATCATCGACCACGGCCGGCTGGTCGCCCAGGGCACCCCGACCGCCCTGAAAGCCGCCATCGGCGACGACCGGGTCGCCCTGCGCACCAGCGACGACGCGAAAGCCCGCCGCGTCGTCCGCCGCGCCGTACCGCCCGGACACCCCGTCACCGCGGAGACCGACGGAATCACCCTCCGCCTGCCCGACGGCAGCTCCTGGATTCCCCGCCTCTGCGCCGCCCTGCAGAACCACGGCATCGCCGTCCGCGCCGCCTCCGCCACCCCGCCCACCCTCGACGACGTCTTCTTCCACCACACCGGACGCAGCATCCACACCGCACCGCCGGGACCGGCCCCCGCCGCACCCCCCGAACCCGGCCCCGCCACGGCCACGGGCGGCCGCCGATGACCGTGATCCGGCTCGACACCGCCCACCCCCGCGACCGCGAACGGCCCGGCCGGCTGCGCCACGAACTGCGCGCGGTCCACGCACTCGTCCACCGGGACCTGCTGCGCCTGGCCGGCCAGCGCACCCACACCGGGCTGATGCTGCTCCACCCGCTGCTGTACCTGGTGATTCTCGGCGGCGGACTCGCCGCGCTCATCCCCGACTCCTCGCTCGGCGTCGGATACCAGACCTACCTCTTCCCCGGCATGCTGATGATGACCGTGCAGACACCGGCCATCCTGGTCGGCATCCGGCTGATCACCGACCGGCAGAGCGGCTATCTGCGCGAACTCCTCATGGCCCCGGTCGCCCGCTCCACCCTGCTCCTCGGCAGCTGCGCCGGCGGCACCCTCGTCGCCACCATCCAGGGCACCGTCCTGCTCGCCCTCGCCGGCCTCGTGGGCCTGCCCTACGACCCGGTCCTGCTGGTACTGCTCCTCGCCGCCATGACCCTGATCTCCTTCACCATCACCGCGCTCGCCCTGACCCTGGCCGTGAGCCTGAGCAGGCCCGAGGCGTTCCACACCCTGCTCGGCGTGCTGATGATGCCCCTGCTCTTCCTCTCCGGCGGCTTCTTCCCGCTGCAGACCCTCCCCGGCGCGATCCGTGCCTTCGCCGCCGTGAACCCGCTCGCCTACGGCGTGGACATGCTCCGCCAGGGCATCGCCCTGCGCGTCCCGGACGGGGCGGCCACCGGTGGCGTCACCTGGGCCGGCCACCCGCTCCCGTTCACCGCGGAGGCCGGCCTGCTGCTGCTCATCGGCACGGCCGCCCTGCTGTGGGCCGCCCGCCGGTTCGAACGCCAGGAGTGACCGCGGCCCGCCCCCGCGTCGGCCCGCCCCCGCACAGCCGCACCGGCACAGCGCCTACGCCGAACGAGTGGGTACGGCACCGGCCATGCGTGTTCTCACCGCGCGGCGCCGACCGGGCGTGAGGATGTCCGCGGACCGGGAGCGCCGGTCCATCACGGCTGAGAGCGGGTACGTCACGTGGCGGATGCAAGGGGCTCGACGACGAGGGTCGACGCGTGGACGGAGATGCGCGACGCGATCACCACCAGAGCGGTGCTCGTCATGCTGGGGGTGCTGCTGCTCCAACTGGGCTTCGCCCTCTCCTACATGGGGGCCTTCCACGCACCCAAGCCGCACCGCATCCCGCTCACCCTGGTCGCGCCGCAGGTCATGGAGGCCGACCTCGTCGCCCGGCTCAACTCACTGCCCGGCGAACCGGTCCACGTCACCGCCGTCGAGAACCGCGAGCAGGCCAGGGCCCGGCTCATGGAGCGGAAGACCGACGCCGCGCTGATCGTGGCCGTCACCGGACGCGCCGACACCCTGCTGGTCGCGTCGGCGGGCGGCCCCTCGGCGGCCGACGCCGCGGCGAAGGTCGTCGCGACCGTGGAGCGTACGCAGAACCGCACCGTGACCGTCCGGGACATCCGCCCGCCCGCCGAGGGCGACACCCGCGGACTGTCCTCCTTCTACCTGGTGCTCAGCTGGACGATCGGCGGCTACCTCGCCGCGTCGGCGCTGAACATGGCGGCCGGATCGAAGCGCCCCACACTCCGGCGCTCCATCGTGCGCCTCGCCGCGATGCTGCCCTACGGCTTCCTCTCCGGGATCGGCGGCGCCATCATCGTCGGCCCCGTGCTGGACTGCCTGCCGGGCTCCTTCTGGGAACTCGTCGGCATCGGCACCCTGGTCGTCTTCGCCTCCGGAGCCGTGGGCGTGGCCCTGCAGTCGGTCGCCGGGACCGTCGGCCTCGGCCTGACCATCCTCATCTTCACCATCCTCGGCAACCCCAGCTCCGGCGGCGTCTACCCGTCGTCCCTGCTGCCGCCGTTCTGGGCCGCGATCGGCCAGGCCCTGCCACCCGGAGCCGGCACGACCGTCGTCCGCAACACCGTCTACTTCGACGGCAACAACACCACCGGCGCGCTGTGGATTCTCGGCGCCTGGGCATTCGGCGGCATCGTCGTGGCGCTGCTGGCCGCCGGCCTGCGCGGGCGACAGGCCCGGCCGCGCCCCGCGACGCCGGCCGCGCCGGCGGTCTGACCCGGACCCCCGTACGAAACCCGCTGGGCGTACGGGGGACGGCGCTGATACATTCCTCCCGGCCGTGGACCGGAACGAGGAGGTGGTACCCGTGAACGCAGTATCGACATGGGTGCTCCCCTCCGGGGCCACGGTCGGGCGGTAGGCAGATCGTCCGGGAGCGCCGTTCCACGCACTCCCGAAGGACACGACCATGCATGTCACCTCCGAGCGGCGCCTCGCCACCCCCTCCGCGCAGGGCCCCGGCGACGACGTACTCGAACGCACCTTCCTCCTCGGCGACATCCCCGGCATCGTGTGGACCCCCGCGTCCGCCTCGGCGTCCGCACCGGTGCCGCTGATCCTCCTCGGCCACCCGCCGCTCGGCCTCGACGCGATGTATCCGCGTCTCGCCGACCGGGCCCGGCACTCGGCGGCGGCCGGCTTCGCCACCGCCACCGTCGAACTCCCCGGCAGCGGCGACCGGCCCCGCCTGCCCGTCCTCGACCGGGCCCGCGCCGACCTGCGCCGGACCATGCGGGCCGGCGAACCCGTCGGCGACGAGATCGTCGACGCACTGGTCCTCCCGCTGGTGGACCGGGCCGTCCCGGAATGGCAGACCGCCCTGGACGCCCTCCTGACGCTGCCCGGCATCGGAGGGCCGGTCGGCTACTCGGGCGGGGTGATCTCCATCGGCGTACGCCTCGCACGGATCGAGCCCCGCGTGGCGGCCGCCGGACTCTTCGCCGGCAGCTTCGTCCCCCGCGGCATCCTTGAGGAAGCCCGCCAGGTCACCATCCCGCTCCACGTCCTGCTCCAGTGGGACGACGAAGGAGGCCACCGGCAGGCCGGGCTCGACCTGTTCGACGCGTTCGGCTCCACGGAGAAGTCCCTGCACGCCCACCTGGGCGGCCACACCGGCGTCCCCCGGCACGCGGGGGCCGGCGCGGTCGACTTCTTCACCCGCCACCTGAAGCGCCGGGCGGCCTGACACGGCACCCCGGTGGTACGGCCCCGAGCCGCACCACCGGGGTGCGCCACTGGCTAGGGTGAGCCCGTGACCGAAGCCTCCCGCACCAGCCCCGAGCGGCCCGACGAGGGCGGGGCCCTCATGGCCGCGGTGGACGACGACGTGCTCGGCGCCTTCGTCCGGACCTCGCAGACCCTGCCCGGCGGCACGCGCCTGGACGCCCCGCACTTCACCGCGAGCCACCGGATCGGCGACCGTACCGTCGTCCTCCTCCTGGACACCACCGACGAGGCGCGGGCCCGCCGGCTGCTGCCCCGGATGCGCCGGGCCGTGGCGGACGGCGCGCTCCTGCGCGCACGCGCGGTGGAAGCCGTGGTCCACGAGTTCAGCGAAACCCCGCCGACCCGGCGGGAGCTGACGGACGCCCACGCCGACCTGCTGCTCGACACCGTCGTGGTGGACGGCGCATCGGAGGTCGTCCTGCACCTGGACGACTCCTGCGGCGAGCACATCATGGAGGGCTACTGGCCGGCCGTCCGCTTCGACACGGACAACCAGGTCACCGACGTCACGATCGAGGCCTGAGCCCATGCCGCGCCCACCGGCCCGGAAGGCGGGCGAGGTCGCCCTCAGCAAGGACGACCTCCGCGCGGTCACCGCATTCGCCGCCGCCTGCGCGGAAACGGTGCTCGACGTGTTCGAGAGCGCCCACCCGGACGACCCTCGCCCCCGCGAGGCCGTCGAGACCGCCCGGGCCTTCGCGCGCGGCGGCGAACGGGGCAAGGCGCTGCGGGACACCGCCTGGGCCGCCCTCAAGGCCGCCAAGGACGCGGACACGGAGGCGGCACGCGAGGCCGCACGGGCGGCGACGGCCGCGGCGGGGGCCGCCTATCTGCACCCCCTCGCGCAGGCCACCCAGGTCGGACACATCCTCGGCTCCGCCGCCCACGCCGCCAGGGCGGCCGAACTCGTCGCCGGCGACCGCGCGGCGGGCGAAGCGCACCTGGCCCGGTCGGCACGACACGCGACCCCCGCCGTCACCGACGTACTCGCCCGCTACCCGACCGCCCCCGAAGGCGGCGGACGCACCGGCGAACTCCTCCGAAACCTGGACACCGGACTCCGCAGGCCGAGCTAGCCCGCCCGGACCGCGGCCTCGATCCGGGCGAGGTGCGCGGCCAGGATGCTCTCGAACGCCGCCTGGTGGTCCGTCTGGAGGGGGCTCAGGTCGCGGGCGAAGCGGGCGACGGCGGGGAAGCGTTCCGGGTCCGCGCCCAGGACCGCCACCCGGAACAGTTCCCGGCCCTGCTCGCGCTCCTCCGGCGGGACCGTGCCGCCGCCCGCCTCGAAGGCGATCAGCGAGGCGATGAGGAACGCGATCCGGTGGTAGTGCCCCGGAATCTCCTCGTCGGGCAGCCCCGACGAGCCCAGCGCCTCCAGCACCTCCTCCATGACCATCCGGGAACCGTTGCCCCCCGAGACGTAACGCGCCCACGCCCCGGCGAGCTGCGGCTGCCGGCTGAAGGCGTCCCGCACGAGCAGGGCGAGGGCCGTGATGCGCTGCTTCCAGTCACCCTCGGGACGGTGGTCCTCCATGGCGGCGAGCAGCACCCGGTCCGCCAGCGCCCGCAGCAGTTCGGTCTTGCTGCGGAAGTGCCGGTAGAGGCTCGACGAATCGGTCCCGAGTGCCGCCGCCACCCTCCGCACGCTGAACGACTCCGTCGCGCTCGTGCGCAGCAGCTCGGCCGCCACGTCCAGGATCTCGTCGGTCGTCCAACGCCTTCTGCCGGCCATGCCGCTCCTCTCGCAGGACTCCAGGCTAGCTCATGCACTTGGTGCTGCACGCACCGCGTGCATAATGGGTGCAGAGCCTGCCGGGCGGCCCGGCAGGAGCGGGCAGGCGTGCGACGACCGCCGCCGGTTTCGGGGATGCGAAGGGGCGCACTTCATGAAGAAGGCACTGGACCGCGCGGCACTGGACGCGGCCGTCGACCACGTACACCGCGCCGGGCAACCGGGGATCTTTGCCGAGGTCCGGGCCGGTGACCAGGTCTGGCGCGGTGCGGCCGGAGTCGCCGACCTCGCCACCGGCCGCCCGGCCGACGCCGGTTTGCGCCACCGCGTCGGCAGCGTCACCAAGACGTTCACCGCCGCGGCGGTCATGCGCCAGGCCGAGCACGGCAGGATCGCACTCGACGCCCCGGTCGGCCGCTACCTCCCGGAACTGGTGCCGGGGGAGCGGGGTGAGGCGATCACGGTGCGGATGCTGCTCAACCACACGAGTGGCCTCGCCGAGTACCTCCCGTACATCTACCCGTCCCTGAAGCCGTTCCCCGTACTGGCCGACACCCGGCCGCAGAGCATGGACGACCACCGGTTCACGCGCTTCGACGCCGTGGAGCTGATCCGGCTGGGCGTCGCCGCACCGCCGGCGGGCGCCCCGGGCGGCGCGCCCGGCCTTTACTCCAACACCAACTACCTGCTTCTGGGCGAGCTCCTCGCCCGGGTCAGCGGCACCACCGCCGAGGAGTGCATCACCCGCGACGTCATCGAGCGCGCCGGGCTCCCGGACACCGTCTTCCCCACCGGGCCGGAGGTCGAGGGCCCGCACGCACGGCTCTACGAGGCATGGTTCGGCATGATCGATCCGCCCCGCGACTACAGTGTCTTCGACATGTCGTGGGTCGGGCCGGCCGCGTCCCTGATATCGACCGTCGCGGACCTCAACCTCTTCTACGCGCAGCTGCTGGCCGCAAAGATCGTCAGCGCGTCGTCGCTGGAGCAGATGCGGCGTACCGGTCCGGTCCTCTCGCAGGAGGGCCGGATCATCCCGTACGGCCTCGGACTGCACCCGGCCGGGGAACCCGGTCAGGACACCTTCTGGGGCCACGGTGGCACGGTCTGGGGCGGCGGCACCCTGGCCATGACCCGCGCGGACGGCGAGCGGCACGTGGTGGTCGCGGTGAACATGCAGAGGTGGAACACTCTCGACGCCTCCGGCAGACCGCGGCCCCACCCCATCGACCATGCACTGGCATCGCTGTACCGCGTGGCGATGTACGGCTGAGCCGCGCCGGGGCCCGTCCGCCGCACGCCTGCGGCGGACGGCCGAGCGGTGGCCGCCGCCCGACCCATTCGGACCAGAGAAGAGCGCGCCGTGAAAATTCACCTGACCAGCATCTTCGTCGACGACCAGGCCAAGGCCGAGCGCTTCTACACCGAGATCCTCGGCTTCGTGAAGAAGTACGACGTGCCGGTGGGCGGCGGGGCCCGCTGGTTGACCGTCGTCGGACCCGACGACCCCGACGGGACGCAACTCCTCCTGGAGCCCGCCGGCCACCCGGCCGTCGCCCCCTACCGCGACGCGCTCGTCAGGGACGGCATCCCGCTCGCCCAGTTCGCCGTCGACGATGTGGAGGCGGAGTACGAGCGGCTGCGCGGCCTCGGCGTGGACTTCCTCCAGGGGCCCACGGAGATGGGCGCGGTTACCACCGCCGTCTTCGACGACACCTGCGGCAACCTGATCCAGATCGCCACCGAGCCGAGCTGACGCTCCCGGTCACCGCGCGGCCGCGACCACGAGCGACACGTTCTGCCCGCCGAAGCCGAACGAGTTGCTGAGCACCGCCCGCTGAGGCGTGTCCCGCCGCTCCGCCACCACGTCCAGGCCGATGTCCGGGCCGACGCCGGCCGCGGCCAGGTTGCGCGTCGGCGGGATGACGCCGTGCTCCACGCTGAGGACAGCGACGACGGCCTCGACGGCACCCGCCGCGCCGAAGAGGTGTCCGAGCGAGGCCTTGGGTGCGGTCACGGCGGCGTGCCCGAAGACCTTTCGGATCGCGCGCGCCTCGGCGGCGTCGCCGACCGGCGTTCCGGTGGCGTGGGCGTTGACGTGGCCGATCCCGCCGGGCGCGATCCCGGCACGGGCAAGGGCCTTGCGCATCGCGGAGACCTGGCCGGAACCGTCCGGCGCGGGCGCGGTGATGTGGTGGGCGTCGGCGGTGATGCCCGCTCCGGCGAGCACCGCGCGGACGCGGGCACCGCGCGCGGCGGCGTGCGCGGCGCTCTCCAGGACCAGGACGGCGGCGCCCTCGCTCAGCACGAACCCGCTGCGGTCCGCGGCGAACGGTCGGGAGGCCGAGGCCGGATCACCCGGGTGCCGGGACAGCGCCTGCGCCTGGACGAATCCGGCCACGGTGACGGGCGTGATCGCCGCCTCCGCGCCACCCGCGATGACCACGTCCGCCTCGCCCGCCCGGATGAGCCGGGTCCCCAGGGCGACGGCCTCGGCCCCGGACGAACAGGCGGAGACGGGGGTGTAGGACCCGGCCCGTGCCCCGTACTCGATGCTGATCAGGGCCGCCGCCGCGTTGGGCATGAGCATCGGGACCGTACGGGGGGAGACCCGCCGGGTGCCGGACCGCTCCAGGACGTCGTCCTCCCGCAGCAGCGTCCCCACACCCCCGATGCCCGTCCCGATCGCGGATGCGAGCCGGTCCGGGTCCACCTCGGGCGCGCCCGCGTCGGCCCAGGCCTCGGCCGCCGCGACGAGCGCCGCCTGCTGGGCGCGGTCGAGCCGCCTGGCCCGTACCGGCGGCAGCGAGGCGGCGGGGTCGGCGGCCATCGTCCCGGCGGTCGTGCCCACGAGGCCGCTGTCCTCACGGCCGGCCGGTGCCAGGGCCCGGATGCCCGACTCGCCGGCCAGCAGCGCCTCCCAGGCGGTCGCCACATCCCCGCCCAGGGGGGTGATCGCGCCCATTCCGGTCACGACGACCTCGTTGCCGTCCATGCTCCGCACCTTTCTTGTATGCGATACAAGCGAACGAGGGCTGTTGTATCACATACAATTCGGGCGTGGAGGAGAAGCGAACCGAGACGGGACCGCCGTCCGCACGCTCGCGCGACCGTGGTCGCGCGACGAAACGCCGCCTGATCGAAGCGGCCGCGCGGCTCTGCGAGGAGCGGCCCGGCACCGAGGTGAGCGTCGCGGAGATCGCGAGCGCGGCCGGAGCGTTCCCCAACCAGGTGACGTACTACTTCGGCTCCAAGGACTCGCTCCTCGTGCACGCCGCCTTCCTCGGCCTGCTCCACGACACCCGCCGCGTCGAGCGCGTCGGCCGCCAGGCCCCGGACGCGGCGGCCTTCCGGCGCAACATCGCCCGCGCCGTCCTGGCCATGCGCTCACTGCCCTCCGTCGCGCGGGCGCTCGCCACCGGGATCGCCCGGCCCGAACTCGCCCCTGTGGTCGACCAGCACCTCCAGCTGCTGTTCCGGCAGTCCGAGCGCTTCGTGGGCCGACTCGCCGAAGCGCGCGGCTGGCGCACCCGCCGCCCGCTCTCCGCCGAGGTGAGGACGTTCTGGAGCACCGCGCTCGGGGCGGTCCTGCTCGTCCGCGCCGGTGCTCACGGCACCTCCGCCGACCTCGACCTCGCCGGCTCGCTGACCCTCCACGACGGCCCGGACCCGGCCGGGCCGTCGTGAGTGCGGCCCGTCACCCGCGCCGGTGCGGGGAGAGGCGGGTCGCGAGGGTGGTGGCCGTGCCGAGGAACGGGGTGGCCATGATGTCGGCGACGCTCGTGTCCCCCGCGATGTAGGAGTCCAGCCGGCGCCAGGCCGGGGGCAGCCGGGTCAGGACCGTGTGCACGAGCCGTGGGTTGCGGCTGAACAGGTCCATCAGGGCGCTGCTGGCCCGCATCTCGGCGCCCAGGGTCTGTACGACCTGCCGCCCGTAGGCAGCGGTGACGGCGTCCACCCGCTCCCGGCCGACGTCCACGAGCCGGGCGGCGGCCCGCCCGGCCAGCTCGCCCGAACCCAGCGCGTACGAGATGCCCTCCCGCGACCAGTGGTCCATGAGGGCGGCGGCGTCGCCCGCGACGAGCACCCGGCCCCGGGCCAGCGGTGAGTCCGGGCGGCGGCACCGTGTCAGATGCCCGGTGTCGTGGAGCGGCTGGGAGCCGGTCAGACCCTGACGGCTCAGGAAGTCCTCCTTGTACGCGCGCAGCGCGGCCGGGTTCCCGCGCGCCGCGACCACTCCGGCGGTGCACACGTCCCCCTTCGGGAACACCCAGCCGAAGGAGCCCGGCAGCGGACCCCACTCCATCAGCGCCCGACCCTGCCACCGGGCGGCCGCCGCGCCGCCCACCGGCACCTCCACCTCCAGCGCGAGGTCGACCTGGGCGCACCGCACGCCGACGTACCGGGAGACCCGGCCGGCACTGCCGTCCGCGCCGACGACGGCCCGCGCCCGCAGGGTGTCGCCGCGCCCGGTCCGGACCGTGACCGTGTCGCCCTCGTGCTCCAGCGAGGTGACCGCGGTGCAGTCGTCCACCCGGGCCCCCGCCGTCGCGGCGGCCTCGGTCAGCGCGGCGTCGAATTCGCTGCGGTACACCATGGCGCAGGTCGGGGTGCGGCAGTCGAGGGTGTGTTCGGCGCGGCCGTTGAGGGTGAAGGTGAACCGGTCGGCCGTGTCCCGGACGTTCAGCGGCAGGCCGCGCGGCAGCGCGGCGAGGGAGGCCCCGATGAGGCCGCCCCCGCAGGTCTTGTAGCGGGGGATCGAGGCACGTTCCAGCAGGAGCGTCCTGCGGCCGCGCTGCGCGGCGACCCGGGCGGCCGTGGCACCGGCCGGCCCGGCGCCGACGACGATCACGTCCCAGACCACGGGCCGGCGGACGGAAGAAGAGTGAGGAGTCATGGCGGGCACCTCGCGCTCGTGCGGGGCGGGGGCGGCGGGCTCGCTGCTCACGGAATTCCTCCCTCGGATACGCCGGTCACCGACCGGGCCGGGCGGCCGTCATACCGGGCGGGCGGCCGCGTCGGCGGCGACGCGGCGCAGGGCGTCCGCCGCGCGGGGGACGAACGGCGCCCGTTCCAGGGCCGCGAGGGCCGCCTCGTAGCGGGCAGTGATCATCTTCTCGACGGTCTCGCGGGCGCCCGTCTCCTCCAGGACCCGGCGCACCGCCGCCGCCCCCCGTGCGTCCAGGTCCGGGTCCCCGACGAACCTGCGCAGCAGCCGGGCCTGCGACCGCGACGCCCTGCGGACGGCCAGCGCCATGAGCACGGTCGCCCTGCCCGACCGCAGGTCCTCCGCGACCGGCTGCCCGGTGACGGCCGGGTCACCGAAGGTCCCGCGCAGGTCGTCGCGGAGCCGGAACGCCTCGCCCAGAGGCAGCGCGTACGCCGAACACGCCTCCAGCGTCCTGGCGCCCGCCCCGGCGAGCACCGCGCCCAGACGCAGCGGCCGCTCGACGGCGTACCGGGCCGTCCTCAGCCGGACCACGCGGGAGGCGAGGGCGACATCCGCACCGGGCGGCCCCGCGGTGCGCGCATCCAGGTACTGGCCGAGCACGACCTCGTTGCGCAGGGTGTCGACCAGCGGCAGCAGCACCCGGTACTGACGGTGCGTGAACCCTGCGGAGTGCAGCATCTCGTCGCACCGTACGAGCGCCAGATCGCCCAGCAGCACGGCGGAGTTCCGGCCGGACGTGTCCGGGGCGGCGCGCTCCCGGTGGCGGACGGCGAACGCCCGGTGCGCGCCGGGCGCTCCCCGGCGGCCGTCGTTCTCGTCCGCGATGTCGTCGTGGATCAGGGTGAACGCGTGCAACAGCTCCAGGGACGCGGCTAGCCGGACGGCGGCCTCCTCGCCCTTGCCGTCGCGGCCGCCGCCGGCGGCGTACCAGCCGAGAAGACAGAGCAGCGGTCCTACGCGCTCGCCGGGGGCGAGCACGTAGGAGGCGAGTGTACGGTCGGGATCGCGCCCGCCGCCCACGCGACGGCGCTGGGTGGGGACGCGGGACGAGGGGCTGCACAGGAAGGCGGCGAGTGCGGTGTCGATCAGCTCGCGCAGATCGGCGAGATCGAGCGCACCGGCCCTCATGGCCTGCGGACGCATGGGGGTCCTCTCGGCTGGGCGAACGAGCCGGGGGAGCGGGGGCGGCGCCTGCCGGCGCGAGGGGAAGCCCCGCGTCCCCCGACCGGGGCGACGCTGCGGGTGAGTGTGGACCGGACCTGGAGGGCCAGGTCCGAGGGGCTGAAGACGTTGCCCCCGGGGCTGCTTCCGACACGATCAGCCTTCCCAAGTCGTGTGACTCTACGCGTTCCATCGAGTACACAGAGTTGCGAAAGGGAGGGGTGAGCGCGTGCCCCCACGCCCCCGGCGGCCCCCTGCGCGCCCATGAGCGGCGCGAGTGCGCGTCGTGCGCTGCCGAGGCCCCGCGTACGCCCGGCGGCTCCCGCGCGTACGGCCGTTGACACGGCGAGGCGCCCCTCCCATTATGGGAGCGCTCCCACGCGTGAGGTCCGATCACCTGCTCCGCCGCACCCCGACTGTCGCCGAGATCCCCAGGGAGGATCACCCATGGCGCCATCGCACAGACCCCCGCACCCGGCTCGGGGCGGCTTGCGCCCCCTCGCGCGCGCCGCCGCCGTCCTGGCCGCCTCGCTGGCCCTGCTGTCCACCACGGCCGGCGCGGCCCCCGCCGCGCCCCGGACGGCGGACGGCGCGGACGTCGACGTCCGGGTGAACGCCCGGGCATCGCTCGGCACGCTGACCGGCGAGGCCCGCGGGGTCAACACCGCCATCTGGGACTCGCACATGAACGACCCCGAGGTGGCGGACCTGATGAAGGCGGCCGACGTCGGGATGATGCGCTACCCCGGCGGCTCGTACGCGGACATCTACCACTGGGAGACACACACCGCGCCCGGCGGATACGTCGCCCCCGGCACCGGATTCGACGCGTTCATGGGCACCGTCCGCGCCACCGGGGCGCAGCCGATGCTCATCGCCAACTACGGCTCCGGCACCCCCGAGGAGGCGGCCGGCTGGGTCAGGTACGCCAACGTCACCAAGAAGTACGGCGCGAAGTACTGGGAGATCGGCAACGAGATCTACGGCAACGGCCACTACGGCAGCGGCTGGGAGCACGACGACCACGAGGACAAGAGCCCCCGGGAGTACGCGCGCCAGGTGCGCGCCTACGCGGCGGCCATGAAGGCCGTCGACCCCACGGTCAGGATCGGCGCCGTCCTCACCAGTCCGGGCGAGTGGCCGGACGGCGTCGTCGGCACCGGCGACGCCGCCGACTGGAACCACACCGTGCTCCCCGCCGTGGCCGACGTCATCGACTTCGTGAGCGTCCACTGGTACGCCGGAGGCGGCGACACCACCGCCGACGACGCCCTGGCCCGGCTGGCCAAACTGCCCGGCGAACTGCGCGAGGTGCGCAACCAGATCGACCGGGTGGCGGGCGCGGGCTCACCCCGCATCAAGATCGCCCTCTCCGAGATCAACACCAACACCGGAGGCGCCCGCCTCACCGCCCGCCCCAACGGCCTGTTCGCCGCCGACGCGTTCATGACCGCGCTGGAGAACGGCGTGTTCAACGTCGACTGGTGGAACACCCACAACGGCATCGACCGGATCACCACCGTCGACGGCGAGACCGACTACGGCGACATGGGCATGCTCTCCAGCGGCGCCTGCTCCGGCGAGGTGTGCGAACCGGCGGTCAACACCCCCTTCCCTCCCTACTACGGGATGAAGATGACCGGCGAACTCGGCACCGCGGGCGACACCATGGTCGCCGCCGAGTCCTCCGCGCAGGACGTCTCCGCCCACGCCGTGCTCCGCCGCGACGGACGGCTCGCCGTCATGCTCGTCAACAAGAACCCCGACTCCGCGCGCACCGTGGCCCTCGACTACGCGGGCTTCACCCCCGCCGCCACCGCGCCCGGGGTCAGCCGCTACGCCCGCGGCGACAGCGACATCACCGAGGTCACCGACGGCGACGCGTCCGCCTCCCGGGTCACCGTGCCCCCGTACGCCTTGCTCACCGTCACCCTCGAACCGGAGGCCGGAACAGGACCGGCCGCCTCCGCCGCCGGCACACCCGGCACGCCCCGGCTGGAGGCCGTCACCGACACCACCGCGCGGCTGTCCTGGAACGGCGCGACAGGCGCCGCCCGCTACCTCGTCCAGGAACGCGACGGCTCGTACACCCGCGTCGTCGGCGAGAGCACCGGCACCTCCGTGACCCTGCGCAACCTGCCGCCCGGCACCACCCACACCGTCAACGTGCTGGCCTCCGACTCCTCGGGGCGGATCTCCGGCCCCTCCGCGCCCCTCACCTTCACCACCGGGACGCCCGAGGACGCGGCCTGCTCGGTGACCTACCACCGTGACACGAGCTGGGGCAACGGCTTCGTGACCACGGTGACCATCAGCAACCTCGGGGACACCCCGATCACCGGCTGGACGGTGGACTGGGACTGGCCGACCACGGGCCAGTCGGTGTCCTCCTGGTGGAACGCCACGTTCCACCAGACCGGCACCCATGTCCGCGTGACCGCCCCCGAAGGCGCGGGACCGCTGGCGGCGGACGGCGGCTCGACCGCCTCCTTCGGGTTCGTCGGCGCCAACGACGGGCCCAACCCCGACCCGGCGGCCTTCCGCCTGAACGGCGCCGTCTGCTCCGGCGGCTGACCCCGGCACACGGGGGAGCGCGGACCCGGCCCTGGGGCGTGGGCCGGGTCCGCCGCGTCACCCGGTCCGCCCCGTCGTGGCTCCTGGCTTCGCCCGGCGGAACGTGGTCCGCTGGACCGACGGCCGGCCCCGAGGAGCACCATGACCGAAGAACACCCCCGGCCCGCCCGCGAGGTGGCGACCGACCCGGCGCGCCGGGCATGACACCGGGGCGGGCCGCACACCCCGGGCCACCACCGGCACACAGCGACGTCACCGTCGTCGGCGGCGGCGCGGCCGGACTCAGCCTCGCGCACCGCCTGACGGAGACCGGCGCCGCCACCGTCACCGTGATCGAGCCCCCGGACGGGCCGCTGCGCCCCGCCGAGCGCACCTGGTGCTACTGGCACGCCGGCACCGACGGCCTGGAGGGCGCCGTCACCACGACCTGGCCCCTCCTGCGCGTGCACGGCGCGGACGGCCGCCCGGTCACCGTCGACCCGGCCCCCTTCACCTACCGCATGCTCCGCTCCACCGACTTCGAGAACCTGGTACGCGGCCGGCTGGCGGGCTCGGACCGGAACCGCCTCCTGCGGGCGACGGCCGACGCGGTACGCAGCGTGCCCGGCGGCGCGGAAGTCCGCTGCACCCTGCCCGGCGGCCGCACGACGACCCTGCGCAGCCGCCGCGCCTTCGACTCACGGCCCCTGCCGGCCCTGCCCCCCGCCCGTACCCAGCTCCTCCAGCACTTCCGCGGCTGGTTCGTCCGTACCGCCACCGCCCGCTTCGACCCCGGCATCGCCGACCTGATGGACTTCCGCGTTCCCCAGCCCTCCCACGGACTCGCCTTCGGCTACGTCCTTCCGCTGGCCCCGGACCGCGCGCTCGTGGAATACACCGAGTTCTCCCGCCGCACGCTCACCACCCCGGCGTACGAATCGGCGCTCGGGCACTACTGCCGCGACGTGCTGCGCCTCGGCGAGTACACCGTGGAGCGGACCGAACAGGGGCTGATCCCCATGACCGACGCCCGCTTCCGCCATCGCGCCGGAGCCTCCGTGTTCCGCATCGGCACCGCGGGCGGCGCCACCCGGCCGGCCACCGGATACACCTTCGCCGCCGTCCAGCGGCAGAGCCGCGCCATCGCCGCCGCCCTCCGCGCCGGACGCGGCACCGTCCCCGCACCCCACGGGCGCCGGGCGCTGGCCATGGACGCCATCATGCTCCGCGCCCTGGACACCGGACGCATCGACGGCCCCGCCTTCTTCACCGGCCTGTTCCGCCATGTCCCGGCCGAACGCCTGCTGCGCTTCCTCGACGGCACGGCCTCCCTCCGCGAGGACTGGGGCATCGGGCTGCGCACCCCCGTGCGGCCGATGCTCGCCACGGCGGCCGAACTGCCCTTCCTGCCACGCCGGACCCGGCCCCTCACCGAGGCCGGAGCACCCCACCGGTGAGCCCGTCGCCGGATGGCAGACCGGCACCGGGCACACCTTCCCGCCCCCGCCCGCAACGGAATCCCCCGCAACAGAAGCCCCCCACGACCCGGAAGCGCCCTCCATGACCACCCGCACCGCCACCCCCCGCCGGGGCCGCGACCGCAAGGCCGCCATCCTGCTGCCCGCCCCCGGCGCCCCACGCTTCGCCGCCGGTGACGCCCCGTCGGTCGCCGTCATCGGCGGCGGCATCGCCGGCCTGTCCGCAGCCACCCTGCTGTCCGAACGCGGCGCCCGCGTCACCCTCTACGAACGGGACGACACCCTCGGCGGCCGGCTCTCGGGCCACCGCACCCTGCTCGCCGACGGCTCCCCGGTGACCATGAGCCGCGGCTTCCACGCCTTCTTCCGCCAGTACTACAACCTGCGCGGCCTGTTGCGCCGTACGGACCCCGGCCTCACCCGCCTCGCCCCGCTGCCCGACTACCCCCTCCGGCACAGCGGCGGCCTGACCGACAGCTTCGCCCGCGTCCCCAGGACCCCACCCCTCAGCGCCCTCGGATTCGTCGCGCTGAGCCCCACCTTCGGCTGGCGCGACCTGGCCGCCATGGACGCCCGTGCGGCACTCCCGCTCCTCGACGTGCGCGTCCCCGAGGTGTACGAGCGGTTCGACGACGTCACCGCGACCGGCTTCCTGAACGGCGTCCGCTTCCCCGAAGCCGCCCACCACCTCGCGTTCGAGGTGTTCTCGCGCAGCTTCTTCGCCGACCCGCGCCACCTGTCCGCCGCCGAACTGCTGCTGATGTTCCACATCTACTTCCTCGGCTCGGCCGAGGGCCTGCTCTTCGACGTACCGGCCGAACCCTTCCCCCAGGCCCTCTGGGACCCGCTCGCCGACTACCTGCGGGGCCACCGCGCGGACATCCGCACCGGCACCCCCGTACACCGCGTCACCCCCGGCGACGACGGGGCCCACGTCCACACCGACGCCGGCACCGACCACCACCGGGCCGTGGTCCTCGCCCTCGACACCGGCGGCCTGCGCGGCCTCGTCGCCGCCTCACCCGGCCTCGGCACCGGCCGCTGGCGCGACGACGTCGCCGCCCTGCGCACCGCACCGCCCTTCCTCGTCTCCCGGCTCTGGCTCGACCGCCCCGTCCGCCCGGACCGGCCCGGCTTCCTCGGTACCAGCGGCTACGGCGGCCTCGACAACATCAGCGTCCTCGAACGGTACGAGGGCGAGGCCGCCCGCTGGGCCGCGCGCACCGGGGGCTCCGTCGTGGAACTCCACGCGTACGCCGTCGACCCCGGCGCCGAGCACAAGGACGTCCAGGAGACGCTCGTCGACCGGCTGCACCGCGTGTACCCGGAGACGCGCGACGCGCGGATCGTCGACAGCAGGCACGAGTGGCGCTCCGACTGCCCCCTCTTCGAGCCCGGCTCCCACCGCCGCCGCCCCACCGTACGCACCCCCCACCCCTGGCTGGTGCTCGCCGGCGACGCCATCCGCTGCGACCTGCCCGTCGCCCTCATGGAACGCGCGGCCACCACCGGCTTCCTCGCCGCGAACGCCCTGCTCGCCGACCGGGGCGTCCGGGGACAGACGCTGTGGACGGTGCCCAGGGCGGGCCGCTCCCGCGCCCTGCGGGCCCTCGCCGGGCTGCGACGCGACTGAAGCCGGTGCCCGGCCCGCTCAGCCCGGGAACCGCCCGGTGCTGCGCAGCGCCCAGCGCCGTTCGGCGTACGCAAGGTCGTCCCGCCACAGCCGGGCCGCCGTACGCCGCATCAGCGGACGCAGCAGCGGCGCCGCCATCCGGGCCGGCGCGAAGCCCGGCCGGTCCGACGCGGCGATCGTCGCCTCGACCACGGCCGTGCGCGGCCGCGGATGGCCCGGCCCGGTCAGCGGAGTCGCATGCGTCTCCACCACGGACGACGCCCCCTCACCATCGGTGATGCGCATGACGACCGTACGCGGCTCAGGTGCCGTGAACGCGGCCCGCACCGGCACCACCAGCCGCCCCGCCACCCGGAAGGACACATCGACGACGAACGCGTCGTCGCCCTCGCCGTCCGGCTCGCGCACCACCGACAGATCGATGAACGAGTACGGGTGGAACCACGAACCGTGCCACGGGTCCAGCCGGTTGGCCACCACGTCCTGCGGCTCGCACCGCCCCACCGCCGTGAACACCGCGTCCACCGCCCCCGCCGGCGCGGGCCGCACCGGCACCACCGGCCGCTCACCGGGCTCCTCGCCCCCCACCCCGTCCAGCCGCACCCACACCAGCACACCGTCGTCGTACACCGGAAACGGCCGCCACCCGGCGAACGGGCCACCGTCCAGGGCCAGTCCGTGCCAGTGGCACACCAGCGTGCCGCACACCACCCGGCTCTCCCGCAACGGAGCACCGAGGTGCGGGCACACACCGGGGCCGGCCCGCAGCTCCCCGTCCGCCGTCCGCCACAGCACGACCTCCACCCCGCCGACCGTCCTGCCGTACGGGCCCCCACCGCTGCGCATCGCGCGCGAGGCACCCACCACGTACCAGTTGCCGGACGGGCGCGCGGTGGCCCGCTCCAGCGCCCGCGCGATCAGCACCGGCCGCGCCTCGCGCCACGTCGGCGCCTGCGCCGACCAGCCGGGCCCGGAACCCCGCAGCCGCAACGGGGGCGTCCAGCCCGGCGAGAACGGCCGCCGCACCGGGGAGACCCAGCGCCTCCGGCTCACCGCACCCGCCCCTTCCGCCCGGCCGCAGGCCCGCGCAGCCGGCCCCGCGCACGCCACCGGGCCCCCGCCACACCCAGCAACCCGGCGGCGGCGGTGACGGCGCGCCGCCGCCCGGACACCACCGCACGCCGGTGCAGCACCCGGTAGTCCTGCTCGGCGACCGCGTCGAGAATCCCGCCGTACAGGGTGAACGCGGCGCGGATGCACGGACGCACCCGCGGATCGAGCATGCCGATGCCCGGCTCCGCCGTCCGGTACACACCCCGCGTCAGCTCCGACGCGTCCACCAGAGCCGCCCGGATGCGCGCGTCCGCCCGTCCGGTGCGCCGGCTCCACTCCAGCAGCGGCCGGTCCACCCCGTGCGAGGCCAGCAGATCGGCGGGCAGGTAGACCCGGCCCCGGTCGAGGTCCTCGCCCACATCGCGTACGAAGTTGGTGAGCTGGAACGCCACACCGAGCGCCGCCGCATGCGGTTCGGCCTCCCGCCGCGGCACCACCGTGCCGAGCACCGGCAGCATCTGCAGACCGATCACCGCGGCCGAACCGTGCACGTACTTCTGCAGGTCGGCATAGGTGGGGTAGTCGGTGACGGTCAGGTCGGCCCGTATCGAGGACAGGAAGTCGGCGAACAGCTCGTGCCCGATGCCGTACCGGGCGGCGGTGTCGGCGACCGCCCGCACCACCGGCTCGTCACCCGCGCCGGTGCGCAGCCCGCGTACGAGATCGCGCTCCAGCCGGAGCAGCAGCCGGTCGCGCTCCTCGGGCACCCGGTGCCGGCCGAGGTCGTCGACGATGTCGTCCGCCCAGCGCGCGAAGCCGTACAGGGCGTGCACGGCGCAACGCCGCTCCGGCGGCAGCAGCCGGGTGGCCAGGAAGTAGGTGCGCCCGTGCCGGGCGTTGAGCCGGCGGCACCGGGCGTAGGCGAGGCGCAGCTCCGCATCGGTGATCCCGGCCGCGTCCAGTTCACGCCGGGTCATCGGCACCCGCCCCGGTCAGCAGGACGGGCTCCCGGTGCGCGGCGGCGGGCGGGCGTCCCCGACGGGGTCGCTGCCCGCCGCCGGTGATGCGCGCGGCGGCCAGCTTGCCGCTGATGAGGACGGTCGGCACACCGACGCCGGGGGTGGTCCCGCACCCCGCGAGCACCACGTTCTCCGTTCCCCGTACGAGATTGCGCGGACGGAACGGGCCGGTCTGGGCGAACGAGTGGGCGAGCGAGAAGGGGGTGCCGGCGGCATGGCCCCGAGCCGTCCAGTCCAGCGGGGTGACCAGCAACTCCTGCCGCACACCGGCGGCGAACCCGTCCAGCCCCCGGCGTTCGAGCTCGCGCACCAGCCGGTCGCGGTAGCGCGGGCCGAGATCGCGCCACGCGGCGGCCGGGGGACCGGTGACGGTGTTGGGGCACGGCGCCAGGACGTAGTGCAGATGGTGGCCCGGCGGCGCCAGCGACGGATCGTGCGCGGTGGGCCGGGTGATCAGCAGCGAGGGATCGCTCATCAGCTCGCCCCGGCGCATCAGCTCGTCGAAGGTCCGCTCCCACGCGGCGCCGAACGAGATCGTGTGGTGCGCGAGCTGCGGCCAGGTGCGGTCCGTTCCGGCGTGCAGCACCACGGCGGACGGCGAGTGCCGGACCGGTACGGGACGCCGGGGCCGCCGCCCCAGCAGCCGGTGGGCGGCGGGCAGTTCACAGGTCAGCACCACCGCGTCGCAGGCCAGCCGCTCGCCGGAGGCCAGCCGCACGGCGCGCACCCGGTCACCCGACCGCTCCAGCCCGCTCACCTCGGCCGACCAGCGCAGCTCGGCACCCGCGTCCGCCGCCGCGTCGGCCATGGCACGCGGCAGGGCGTACATGCCGCCCTTCGGGAACCAGACGCCCGCCACCGTGTCCATGTACGCGATCACCGCATACGCCGCGAGCGCCCGCGCCGGGGCCACGCCCGCGTACAGCGACTGGAACGAGAACACCCGGCGCAGCCGCTCGTCCGACAGGAAGCGGCCGATCCGGCGATCCAGCCGCCCGAACCCGCCCAGCGCCGCCAGCCGGGCCAGATCCGGACACAGCAACCCGAGCGGGGAATCGAAGTTCGCGTCGATGAAGCGGCCCATCTGCGCCCGGTACACCCGCTCCAGCCACCGCCGCAGCTCGCGGTAGCCAGCCGCCTGCCCCGCCCCGGCGAACTGCCGCACCTCCGCTTCCATCGCCTCGCCGTCGGTGTGTACGTCGAGCGAGGACCCGTCCGCGAAACAGGCCCGGTACGCCGGACTCAGAGCCGTCAGCTCGACGCGGCGGTACAGGCTGTCCCCGACCGCGGCGAACGCCTCGTCGGCCAGCTCGGGCATGGTCAGCACCGTGGGCCCGGTGTCGATCTCGAACCCGCCGAGCCCCACCCGCCCCGCCCGGCCACCGGGCCCCGCATCCCGCTCCACGAGGGTGACCCGGCGGCCCGCGCCCAGCAGGTGCAGAGCACACGCCAACCCGGACAACCCGGCGCCCACGACAACGACATGCTCCACCGACCCCGGCACACACCTCACACGACGCCCTCGCTTCCGTCAGCACGCGCGCCGATCTCACCCCGCCGCCCGCCGGACACCCAGCCCCTGACGGCGTGTCGCCCCCGGAGTCCTCCTGTCGGCGTACGCCCGGATCAGCTCACCGACGCACTCCAGCCCTCGCCGGAAGTGACGAACAACGCCCCGTCGTGCAGGCCGACACCGGAGGCGGCCGTGGCCCGGCCCGTCAGGCTGAGCGGACCCGGCCCCGCGAACGCGGCCGAGCGCAGCCGAAAGGCGCCGGGCTCGTCGCAGCCGAGGGTGCGCAGCCTCCACGGCGACGAGGGGCCTGCCTCATGCCGGGGCGGCAGGGCGAGTTGGAGCTGTGCCGTGGCCGGTCGGCCGCGGTTCGGGTCGGAGTGGGCAGCCGTCCAGGCCGCCATGACGAGCACCGCCTGCGCCGGTGGAGCGGAGGGGCGCTCCCCGGTGAGCGGCAAAGGCGAGGCTGCGGGAGCCGGCGGAGCGTCGATGAGATCCGAACGGCCCGACCTCTGAAGTACCGCGGCGAACCAGCGGGCCGGCACGGGCCCGCCCCGGTCGGCCCAGCCGCGTACGAGGTCGCGGAAGGCCGTTTCCCTGGCACGGACGCCGGGCGTGGACCCCGCGGCCGCGATCGCCGATCCGGCCCCCTCGAAGACCCGGCAGAGGTCGAGTACGGGTACGCGGTCGGCCCGGTCGGGGTATCGGACGGACCGGATCTCCCATATCGCGTCACGCAGCAGAAGGGCGGCGACGCGCGCGTCGGCTCCCAACTCCCCGCCCGGCGGCTCCGACCGCTTCGACCGGCCGTCACGGGGCGGGACCACGGCGTCGGCTCGCCGGCCGGCGGCCGACAGATACCAGCACCGGTCGTCCCACCGGCACTCACCGCTCGCCGCACGCAGCCGACCACCCGCGCCGATGCGCACCTCCACGCCGTCCACCAGCGGCTCCAGGGCGACACCGTGCGCATCGGAGGAGTCGAAGACCACATCGGTGACACCATCCAGCGGAACGTGCAGCAGCGCGGGGCTTACGGGAGTCTCCTCGGCGACGTCGAATCTGCGGGGGACCGCCAGTTCGAGGAAGCCGTACAGACCCGCTCCCGCCCGCTCCACCCGAAGAGAGCGAACAGCGGCTGCCCCCAGGTCGTAGTCGGGCAGCAACTCGTCCACGGTCCGCCTCGTCACCGGGTACAGCGGAGCCATGACGCGTCCGAGATAGTCGCGGCCCGGCCGCAGCGGCTCCACGGCGGACAGCAACGACTCCACCCCGTACCCGGCGACGCCCGCCTGCTCACGCATCCACCCGCGCCGGCGCTCGCCCCATCCCGCCATCCACTCCAACACCGTCCGCGCCCGCCGCTCACGCTCATCGGCGTCGGCGGAATGGGCGGCCCAGAAGAGAGGGAAGAGGTTGTTGTCCCACACATTCGCGACAGAGTGGATCGTCTCCCGGTCGTACCGGCGCACATCCGCCGCGGCCTCCGCGATCTGCACCACGGACCGATCCAGCAGCGCCGCCAGCACAGACATGGCCGGAAACTCCACAGGCGAGGGCATACGCCAATCGTCGCACGGCACAAGGACGGTGGACGGCCGACCGTATCCCCGAGCCGACCGACCCGTTCGCGCGTTGCGTCAACCGGCCCAACGCCGGTCGCCCGGCCGGTTCCGGGGGGCGAGGCTGCTGCGCAGGCGCGGATTTCGTGCCGTCGTCCCAGCCGTCCTGGAAGCGGGGGATCGCCCATGCCGTCCGTACTCTCCCCCGACAGCGGGGCGGGACGAGCCGCCGTGCGCGGCCGCGGGTAGGCGCCGTGGCGGAGACGGGCACGGAACGGGACGACGAGCACGACGCACGGTCGGCCGACCGCAGAGGCGGTCCCGGGCACACGGTGCTGGTGTCGGTGGCCCTCGCGGTACCGGTGACGAAGGTCGCGTACACGGTCGGAGGCGGCGCCGCCGCCCGTGACGTGTTCGTCGGCATGGAGCCCGCCAACTGGCCCGACGTCCTGATCGGCATGGTCCTCACCGACCCGCTCCTCGCCTCCGTACTGGCCGTTGTCGTCTCCCGCGTCGTCTTCGCCCTCTTCGCGGCACGCGGCGCCATTCCCGTCCAGGGAGGGTTCCTCCGTGCGCTCCAGCGGGTGGCGCTCACGGCCGTCAGCCCGGCCGCGATGGGAGTGGTGGTCGCCGGATTCTTCGGCCCCTGGTGGGGGCTCGGCACGGCGCTCGCCGCGTACGCGCTGCGCAAGGGCGTCGTGGTGGAGTACCGCACCGGCAGACGCCACCCGCACGCACACCCCGGGCACCGGCGTACGCCCGCCTCGGGATCGCACCGGGAGGCCCGCCGCTACCGGCCGTCGCCGGCACTGCGCCGGGCGGCGGCCCTGGAGCAGTGGGCGGCCCTCGTCCTGACAGCCGTCGTACTCCCGGTCCTGTTCTTCGTCGCCGCCCTGGACGGCCGGGCCTGGACCTCGATCGTCCGCTGCCAGGTCACCGCCGGCACACAGACCGCGAGCAACCGTCTCATCGAACTCAGCCGCAAGGGCAACGGAATCGTCGGCTGGAACCTGGACACCGACGAGATCACCAACGGCGACGCGTGCACGGGCGAGGAGAGCCTCTATGTACGCGAACCGTGGTGGCGACGCTGAGCGCCGGCCGTCGCGGCACGCGCCGCTGAGTACGCGTACTCATGCACATCCTGTACATGACCGGAAAGCTCGGGGCCATGAAATCGAGCAAAGCGACACTCGTAGCCCTGCATCTCTTCCTGATCTGGGTGCTGATGGCGTTCGCCGCGCCGATTCTCGGCCTGGCCCTGCTGGGCATCGCATGGGACGGGGGAGCGGCCGCGTTCATGGTCCTTCTCGTCATGCTGGCCGTGGTCCTCGGCCTGCTGAACCTGATCGGTCTGCTGGTGGACGGAGTGGTTCCGTTGAGCGGCTCCGCCCCGCGGCGGCTGAGCTGGTCGGTGCTGGTGCTGGTCCTCGGCTCACTCGGGCTCTACGCCGGCGCGACGCTGCTCGGCCGCGTAGGCCCGAGCGGTGGATTCGTATCGATCGCCCGGGCCGGGCTTCCGTACGCCCTCGCCGCCGCCCTCCTGGTCCCGAACCGGTGGCCGCGCCTCCGGAGCGCCGGCCGTACGTCCTGACGGCCCCTGATGCGGGAAAGGCGGAAACCGCTCCCGGCCGCCCCGACCCGTCGCGTGCCTGTGCCCCGCCTGGGACGATCCTGTGTCATTCGTACTTCATAGTCTGAGGTGGGCGCCGGGGAACGCCTCGCTGTCGGAACCACCGTCACCGGGTCTCCCCGACGCGCCCGGTCGCAAGGCCGGGGGCTTCGTCCAGTTTTCGTACGTTCCGGCTGTCGCTCAGCACAGCCCCACGCGAGTTAGGCCAACATGACACACAAGGGACGCATAGTCTTCGCAGCCGCCGCCCTCACCGCCCTGAGCCTCGGGCTCACGGCCTGCAACGACGGTGACGACTCGGCGTCGGTGAAGGAATCGCCCTCCGCCTCCGCCCCGGCTTCGGCCTCCCCGAGCAGCGAGAGCAGCCCGTCCGCGGAGCCGAGCGAGGAATCCACCCCCGCGCCCAGCGGTGACGTGGCCGCGCCGGGCACGAAGCTCAAGGTCGGCGAGCGCGCGATCCTGCCGTTCAAGTACGGCACCTCCAAGGAGGGCACCGTCGCCGTCACGGTCACGGCCATCGAGAAGGGCGCCGAGGCCGACATGGCCCGCTTCGGCGACAAGGCGAAGGGCATGACGCCCTACTACATCCGCATGAAGGTGGAGAACGTCGGCGGCACCGACCTGTCCTACTCGTCGCTGAGGCTGCGCGGCAAGCTGGCGGGCGGCGGCCCCACGGGCGTCATCCTGATCGGTGACCTGCCGGGCAAGTGCGACAGCGAATCGGCCCCCCGCGACTTCAACACCAAGGGCGCCTCGTACGAGACCTGCTCGCTCAGCGCCACGAAGACCGACCCCGTCGCCGTCGCCTCGTTCGAGGAGGGCGACGCGTACCGCGACAACCCGGTCCTCTGGAGCAACTGATTCCCTTCCGCGTCACGCGGGCCGGACCACCGCAGGCCGGGCATTCCGTCACCGACGGAATGCCCGGCCTGCGGTAATTTCATCCCTTTTTGGTGTCCTCAATCCACGAATTGCAAAATTCTTCAATTCGCTACATGATGTGCTCGCCGTGTCCGTAGGTAGCCGCGGGCACGGCTTCGGGCGACGCCCCCGGGCGTCCGGGGTGGTGAGGAGTGACCGCGACCGTGCCGGTTCCGCTGTATCAGGCCAAGGCCGAGTTCTTCCGGATGCTCGGACACCCGGTCCGCATCCGCGTGCTGGAGCTGCTGCAGGACGGGCCGATGCCGGTACGCGATCTGCTCACCGCGATCGAGGTGGAACCCTCGGCGCTCTCCCAGCAGCTGGCGGTGCTGCGCCGGTCGGGCATCGTGGTCTCCACGCGGGAGGGCTCGACCGTGGTCTACAAACTGGCGGGCGGCGACGTGGCCGATCTGATGCGGGCCGCGCGGCGCATCCTCACCGAAATGCTGGCCGGCCAGACCGAGCTCCTGGAGGAACTGCGGGGAGCCGAGGACGCCGCGCGGTGAATACGTTCGTCGCCCGGTCCTGGCACCGGGTCTCCGCCCTGCTCCCCGCCCGCGCCGACTTCGCCGTCATGGCCCGCACCCCGCGCCGCGACCTGCTCGCCGGACTCACCGTCGCCATCGTGGCACTGCCGCTCGCGCTGGGCTTCGGCGTCTCCTCCGGCCTGGGCGCCGAGGCCGGGCTGGCGACCGCCGTGGTGGCGGGCGCGCTCGCCGCCCTCTTCGGCGGCTCCAACCTCCAGGTCTCCGGGCCGACCGGCGCGATGACGGTGGTGCTGGTGCCGATCGTCGCCCAGTACGGCCCCGGCGGGGTCCTGACGGTCGGACTCATGGCCGGACTCCTGCTCATCGGCCTGGCGCTGCTGAGGGCCGGCCGGTACATGAAGTACATCCCGGCCCCGGTGGTCGAGGGCTTCACCCTGGGCATCGCGTGCATCATCGGCCTGCAACAGGTGCCGAACGCGCTGGGCGTGGCCGAACCGGACGACGACAAGGTCCTGGTGGCCGCCTGGCACGCCGCCGGGGAGTTCGCCCGCACCCCCAACTGGACGGCCGTGACCCTCGCGGTGGGCGTGGCGGCGGTCATGCTGATCGGCGCCCGCCTGCGCCCCGCCATCCCGTTCTCCATCCTCGCGGTGATCGCCGCCACATCGGCGGCCCAGCTCTTCGACCTGGACGGCGCCGCCCCGATCGGCGCGCTGCCCTCCGGACTGCCCGCACCCTCGCTCGCCTTCCTCGACCTGTCCACGCTGGGCTCGCTCCTCGCACCGGCCATCGCGGTCGCCGCCCTGGCGGCACTGGAGTCGCTGCTGTCGGCGACCGTCGCGGACGGCATGACGGTGGGCCAGCAGCACGACCCGGACAAGGAACTGTTCGGCCAGGGCATCGCGAACCTCGCCGCGCCCCTGTTCGGCGGTGTGCCCGCCACCGCGGCGATCGCCCGGACCGCCGTCAACGTGCGCACCGGCGCGGGCTCGCGGCTGGCCGCGCTCACCCACGCCGCCGTGCTGGCCGTCATCGTCTTCGCCGCCGCGCCCCTCGTCTCCAAGATCCCGCTCGCCGCGCTGGCCGGGGTGCTGCTGGCCACCGCGATCCGCATGGTGGAGGTCGGAGCGCTGCGGGCGATGGCGCGGGCCACCCGCTCGGACGCCGCCGTGCTCATCCTGACCGCCCTCGCCACGCTCGCCCTGGACCTCGTCTACGCGGTCATCATCGGCCTGGCGGTTGCCGGGGCGCTTGCGCTGCGGGCGGTGGCCGGCCAGGCACGCATGGACCGGGTCGACTTCCGCGCGGACCTGCCCGCCGGGCACAGCGACGAGGAACACGCCCTGCTGGCCGAGCACATAGTGGCCTACCGGATCGACGGCCCGCTGTTCTTCGCCGGCGCCCACCGCTTCCTGCTGGAGCTGTCCGAGGTGTCCGGCGTACGGGTCGTGATCCTGCGGATGTCGCGGGTCTCGACGATGGACGCCACCGGGGCCCTGGTCCTCAAGGACGCGGTGCAGAAGCTGAACCGGCGCGGCATCGCCGTACTCGTCTCCGGCGTACGCCCCGGCCAGCGCCGGGCCCTGGAGTCGGTCGGCGCGCTCGACCTGCTGCGGCGCGACGGCCGGGAGTACGCCACCCCGGCGGAGGCCGTCGCCGGGGCCCGCACCCACCTCCACCGGGAGGGGCTGCTGTCCGCGCGCCCCGTGTGCGAAGGGGCCGGCCGATGAACGACCCCGTCCGCAGCATGATCGACGTACCCGGAAGCGAAGCACTGTGGCTGCTCGGCGGCTGCGGCCACGGCAGCCTGGTGTTCGTCCAGCACGAGACGCCCGTCCTCCGCCCGGCCGTGCACGTCCTGGAGTACGGGCAACTCGTCGTCCGTACGCCCGCGCAGGCTTCCGCCCTGGAGCGCCGCCCCGTGCTCACGTACCACGCGCAGACGGTCGGGGCGCCGGGCGGCCAGGGCTGGAACGTCACCGCCACCGGCCCGGCCGGGCTCATCACCGACCCGGACGAGGCGGCGCACTACCGCCGTACGCTGCCCGGCTGGACGTACGGCCCGCACGACACCCTGGTCCGCATCCGCCCGCAGACCGTGAGCGGCTTCCGCCTGGAGCGTACGGAGGCGGGCCGGTGAACCCGCGACTGGAGAGCCTTCCGCTGCGCCATGTGCTGACGCTGCCCACGATGGGCGCGGCGGTCCGTATCGCCCGCGAGACCACGGAACAGGTTCTGGCCGAGTGGGGCATCAACCGAGGCCACCCCGCCGTCGATCCGGCGCTGCTGATCCTGTCCGAACTGGTGGCGAACGGCGTCCAGCACGCCGCCGCCCTGTCGCCGAACCTCACGGTCATCTACGCGGCCGGCGCGCACACGTTCGCCTTCGGCGTCCACGACCGACACCCCCATCAGCCCGCCCTCCGCTCCTCGCTCACCGAGACCGGCGGCCTGGGCACGGTGATGGAACTGACCCTGGGGCTGGGCGGTACGGCCGTCATCCGCGGAGACGCGGACGGCAAGGGCAAAAGCATCTGGATCACCCTCCCCCTGTAGAAGCCCGTCAGAAACAAGGCAAGGAAGCAACAACCTCATGAGCGACGACACCCAGCCGCTGCCGCCGTGCCCCGAGTGCTCCAGCGCGTACACCTACGAGATGGGCGCCCTCCTGGTCTGCCCGGAGTGTGGCCACGAGTGGTCGCCCGCGCCGGCCGAAGGCGGCGGCGACGGGGTGATCAGGGACGCGGTCGGCAACGTACTCGCCGACGGCGACACCGTCACCGTGGTCAAGACACTGAAGGTCAAGGGCAGCCCCTCCGGCATCAAGGCCGGAACGAAGGTGCGCAACATCCGCCTGGTCGACGGCGTGGACGGCCACGACATCGACTGCAGGATCGACGGATTCGGCTCCATGCAGCTCAAGTCGAGCGTGGTCAAGAAGGCCTGACCCGTCTTAAACCGCAATTTTCGGTCATCTCCCCTTCTAGGTGCCTTGAATTCCAATTCCGGACTTTCCGCGTAGAAATCCAGTCACCCGAAAGACTCTGCGTCACGACCCATGGGCGCTGTGTATAGGTTCTGCGGTGGTTTCGGGCGGCTGTCGTGGTCCGGGCCGAAGGCTCATCCATCGAATCTGAAGGGGAAAGTCACATGGCTGACATCGATCTCGGATTGGCGACGGACTGGGAAGAGGGAGAGACGCACGGGCGCGTTCAGTTGCGCCAGAACCAGGTCTATCCGGGGTCGCCCAAGAAGGACGTCCTCATCAGTTCCCCGGTGAGCATCGAGCTGTCGGTGAACACGAACTACTCCAGTTCGCAGGAGGCCGACAAGATCTACTTCACGACCCACCACGGCTCGACGAAGAAGATCATCGCGGTGCTCGACTCCGACGGCAACCTGCACATAGCCGGCCGGCTGATCACCGACCAGAAGGACCTGCAGTACTGAGGAATCCCCGCCCGGGGCAACCACTCGGCACGGCACGGGGCCCGCTCGGCAATCAAGCCGGCGGGCCCTTCCGTCACGGGGATTTGTGGCAGACCCCCCTAGTCGGCGACTAGTCGGCGACGTTGAAGCGTTCGAGGATGTGCTGCGGGTTCTCGATCTCGTCGACGAGGGCGACGGCGTAGTCCTGGGTGGAGATGTGGCTTCGGCCCTCGGCGTCGGTGACCAGGTCCTCGAGGCCGGTGCGGTAGCTACCGGTGCGTTCGCCGGGCTGGATGGTGGCGGCGGGGCTGAGGTTGGTCCAGCGGATGTCGGTGACGGTGCGGTAGTAGTCGAGCGCGTCGCCGTGGGCGTGCATGATCTGCAAGAGGAACTCCGGCAGCCCTTCGGCGTCCCAGACCTGCTTGCCGTCGGGGGTGCGGAGAGATCCGGCCCCGCCGACCGCGATGAGTCGTGGGGCGTCGGCGCCGAGCGGGCGGAGCCCGGCGACGAGGGACTTCGCGGCGGGCTCGATGGTGGCGAGGTGGCCGGGCCCGTCCCCGCCGCCGACGGCGCTGACGACGACGTCCTGCCCCTCGGCCGCCGCCGTCACGGACCGCGGGTCGAGGACATCGCCCTGGACGACGGTCAGATGGGGGTGCGACAGGGTGACCTTGGCGGGGTCACGGACGACGGCGGTGACCAGATGGCCGCGGTCCAGGGCCTCGCGCAGCACGCAGCTGCCGATCGTGCCGTTGGCGCCGAAGAGAGCGATCTTTGCCACGAGGGGCTCCTCACAGTACGGGGGAGTGGGGGACCGGCGGTACGGAGTTCACGGGCGCACGCGGCAGGCAAGCCCGCCCAGCGGACGAGAACACGCACCACACGGTCCTTCCGGAGGTCGACAGACCGTATCGTGATCTTCGTAGCGGTCCGGCCGCGTCCGGGCGGGCCGACGTGCCGGGGATTCCCTCCGAAGCGGAGAAAATCAGACCGCGCTCGCGCTGCCGCGAGGCGCGCATCCACCACGCAGCGGTTCAGCGAGAGCGGCGCCACCGTGACGAGCCGGTCAGCATACGGCGCACCCGGTACGCGACGGCTCCGGCGAGCAGGACGGCGCCGCCGGTGAGCACGGCGGACAGAGGAAGGGCGAAGGCCAGTACGAGGCAGCCCGAGAGGCCGACGACGGGGATGATCCGGGCCGGGCGGCCCTCCGACGGGTCGAGGGTCCAGGCGGAGGCGTTGGCGATGGCGTAGTAGGCGAGGACGCCGAAGGACGAGAACCCGATCACGCCCCGGATGTCCGTGGTCGCGGCGGCCACGGCGACGATTGCCCCGACGACGAGTTCGGCACGGTGGGGGACTTTGAAGCGGGGGTGCACGGCGGCCAGGGCGTGGGGGAGATGGTGGTCTCGGGCCATGGCCAGGGTGGTGCGGGAGACACCGAGGATCAGGGCGAGCAGAGAACCGAGAGCCGCGACGGCCGCGCCGGCATTCACGACGGGGACGAGCAGGTCGGCACCGGCGGCGCGCGCGGCCTCGGTCAGCGGCGCCCCGGCCGCGGCGAGGCCGTCCGGGCCCAGGACCAGCAGGACCGACACGGCGACGAGGGCGTAGACGCCGACGGTGATGCCCAGGGCGATCGGAATGGCGCGCGGGATCGTGCGCGCCGGGTCGCGTACCTCTTCGCCGAGGGTGGCGATGCGGGCGTACCCGGCGAACGCGAAGAACAACAGCCCGGCCGCCTGGAGCACCCCGCCCGCCGTCACGTCCGCACCGACGTCCAGACGGACCGTCTCCACGCCGCCGGAGGTCGGGAAGACGACCACGACGACGGCGAGGACCGTCAGGACGACGGTCACGATGACACGGGTGAGCAGGGCCGACTTCTGCACACCCGCGTAGTTGACCGCTGTCAGGACCACCACGGCGGCCACCGCGACCGCGTGGGTCCGGCCGGGCCAGAGGTAGGCGCCCACGGTGAGGGCCATGGCCGCGCAGGAGGCCGTCTTGCCCACCACGAACGCCCAGCCGGCCAGATAGCCCCAGAACTCGCCCAGGCGCTCGCGCCCGTACACGTAGGTGCCGCCGGAGGCCGGATAGAGCGCCGCGAGCCGGGCGGAGGAAGTGGCGTTGCAGTAGGCCACGACCGCGGCCAGCGCGAGGCCGAGCAGCAGACCGGAACCGGCCGCGCGCGCCGCCGGCGCCAGCGAGGCGAAGATCCCCGCACCGATCATCGAACCCAGCCCGATCAGCACCGCGTCCGCCACCCCCAGCCTCCGCCGGAGCTCGTCCGGAACCCTCGGGGCGGGCGTGGATGCCTTGCTCAACCTGGTGCTCCCTCAACGACGGCTTCAACGGCGGGCTCAACGGTGGGCGCGGACCGGCGGGTCCGTGTTCCGCGCGCACGATAGGCCACGGACGTGAACGCGCCGTGCCGAAACGGCGCGCGCGCAGGACCCGGGACATCTCCGCTGTTCACCGCGGTGACGAGCCCGATAATCGGTTGACGCCCGCCGAAGGGCGATTGCTACGGTGAGGCGTTCTGTCGGACCACCCGGGCCTGCTGCGCCCCTCAAGGGAGTGAATTTTGTGCCCACGGCCCTCGCCGCGCGCGCCTCGCTGCACGGCCCCAGCTGCCACGTCCTCCTGACCCGTCCGGCTCGGACGACTACCGGATGCGGCATTCCGATGCTGTGACCTGCCCACACGCCCGTCATACCCGCACGCCGCGGGATACGGGGGTGTGTCTTCGGCGAGGCCGCTCGGCCTGCTCTTGCTGTCATGACCGACTTCTCAGCAAGGAGCCCTCCGGGTGTCCACTTCCGACAAGACTTCCTCCCACGCCCAGAACACCGTTCTGGCCGGCACCTTCGTCTGCGCGTGGTGCGGCCTGACCGTGTCCGCCGTCAGTGGCGACGGCACACGGCGAAACCACTGCCCGTCGTGCCTGCACTCGCAGCACGTCCTCGACCATGTCGAGGGCGGCCCCAGCGAGTGCCGCGGCCGGATGTCCCCGATCTCCGTCGCCGTGCTGCGTACCGGCGACTGGATGGTCATCCACCGTTGCGTGCGCTGCGACGAACTGACCTCCAACCCCATCTGCACCGACGACAACCAGCTCATCCTCATGCGCATGGCCGTACGGCCGCTGGCACAACCACCGTTCCCGCTCGAAGCATTCGGCGACCTGTAGACCGGAAGGAGAAGAACCCGTGCCGAGACGAGCGAACAACTCCAGCAGACGTACGCAGAAGACGCGGCGGCCCCAGCGGCACAAAGACGTCCTGCACCGCCAGGGAGGGCACCGCCGCAACGATTTCAGGTGCGTGGGATGCCGACTGGACGTGTCCTTGGACGCGCCCGGCACCACCCACCGCAATCACTGCCCCAACTGCCTGGCCAGCCTGCACGTCGACCGCCGGATTCCGGGCGACCGGGCGGCGGTCTGCCGAGGGCGGATGGAAGCACTGAGCATGTCCGTACGGCCCGACGGTGAGTGGATGATCATTCACCAGTGCCAGTCCTGCGACGAACTCAGCGCCAACCGCATCGCCGGCGACGACAACGCGCTGGCCCTGGTGCGGCTCGCACTGAAACCGCTGCGGGACAGCAGCATCGCCCGCCGGACGCTGCTCCAGCTCTGACCTGACCGGGGCCACGCGAAGGGGGCGGCGTACGGGCATGAACGTGCTCGTACGCCGCCCCCGTTTTTTGATCAACTTGGTTCGCTTTATTGACACTTCACGCGAAGACCGTACCGTTGGGAGCGCTCCCATAGCAGCTTTGTCACTGGAAGGAGTTCCCCCCACATGCACACCAGAATCCCGTTAACCGGGCGTTCGAGGTCGTACTTCCGCCGCCCCCTCCAGGCACTCGTCATGGCGTTCGCCGTCATCGCCGGCGCGCTGGCCTGGTCGACCCCCGCCCAGGCCCACGGCACGATCGTCGGCCCCGCCTCCCGCGCGTACCAGTGCTGGGAGACGTGGGGCAGCCACCACATGGACCCGGCCATGCAGACGCAGGACCCCATGTGCTGGCAGGCCTGGCAGGCCAACAGCGACACCATGTGGAACTGGATGAGCGCTCTGCGCGACGGCCTCGGCGGCCAGTTCCAGGCGAAGACCCCCGACGGCACGCTCTGCAGCAACAACCTGTCCCGGAACGCCAGCCTGGACAAGCCGGGGGCGTGGAAGACCACCACGGTCGGCAACAACTTCTCGGTGCACCTGCGCGACCAGGCCGCCCACGGTGCCGACTACTTCAAGGTCTACGTGAGCAAGCAGGGCTTCGACCCCACGACCCAGACCCTGGGCTGGGGCAACCTCGACTTCATCACGCAGACCGGCAGCTATGCGCCGGCGAACGACATCACGTTCCCCGTGCAGACCTCCGGCTACTCCGGACACCACGTCCTGTTCGTGATCTGGCAGGCGTCCCACCTCGACCAGGCCTACATGTGGTGCAGCGACGTGAACTTCGGCTGAGCCGAGGAGCGCCACACCCGGCACCCGCCCCCACCGGGCGCCGCTGAGCCGCCGCCCGGCCGACCGAGCCCTGTCGGGACAAGGAACACCTTGCCCCGACAGGGCTCCCCGCACACCAGGCCGCCCGCGGCCCCCAAGGCGGCAAAGTCCGTGGTGGCGCGGCGAGTAGTCCGGCATCATCCCCGTGTGATGGTGACGCGAACCGCTCCGAAGATCTCTCCGCCGCCGACTCCGCGCCCAGGCCGGGCGGGGGGTCCGGGGCGGGCGGTGGGTCTGGGCCGGATGCCCGCGCGATGACCAGCTTCCTGACGCACCGGGCGCGCGTGCACGACGTACACCTCCCCCCGCACCGGCGGCACAGCGCGTTGCGTACCTGCCTCACCCTCTTCGCCCCGTACGGCCTCCGGGCGACGTACCACCACCTCACGCTGAGCGCCGCGATCCCCCGGAGGCTGGAGGCGGACCCGGACGCGCTGGTGCGGGCGGTGGAGGAACTGCACGAGGCGCGGGCGCTGTGGCGCGTACGAGCGGAGGAGTACGCCGCGCAACGTCGCGAGGAGAAGCGTGCGGGGCGGCGGGCCGTGACGAACCCGCGACCGTGGTGGCTGCGGAACTGGTGGGAGGGCCCGCACCGCGCCTGGTACGAAGACCCGTTTCGCCATCCGTCGCTGGCCCTGCCCGGGTACGTCCGGAGGCAGAACGCGCTTCTGGACGGCGCCGACCTCCCCGGCTGCCCCGCCTGCGGGGACGGGAGCCCGCCGGTGTCGCACTCGACCGGGCACGGGTGGGCGGAGCTGTGCCGTGGCTGCGCGTGGCTGGCGACACCATGTGCGTGCGGGCAGCGACACCGGGCGGCCCCGGACACGCCGTTCGGTTGGCCGGGCATCTGGCGGCGGGCGCACATGAGCGACGACGGCACACCGAACCCGCACTGGCCCCGCGAGCCAACCGGTTGGACGAAATCTCCGAGCGCGTCGTCAAGGAGCGGGCATGGTGAGCGACACCAGCGCGATGAACAGCCGTAACACGGTCTGCGTGATCGTCCACGACAAGGACCGGGACCTGGTCGCCGCGGTGCTCTACGGCACCCGTGACTGGTCCCCGCAGCCGGTGTGGACCCTGCCCGGCGGCAAGGCCGATCCCGGCGAGCCCCTCGATGAAGCCGCTGCCCGCGAACTCAAGGAGGAGACCGGCCTACTCGTCGACCCGGCCGACCTCTCACTCGTCCACGTCGTGCACGTCGAGCAGGGCGGGGACCGTGCCGGGCAGTTCGTGCTCTTCGCCTTCGCCACCGACACATGGACCGGTGAACTCACCCTCCCCGCAACCGGAGTATGCGGCGGCGCCGGCCTCTTCGACGCCCCGAACCCGATCGGAGCGGCGGCTGCTGCCCCCCCCCCGGCTCTACGGCCGGCGAGCCAGTAGGTGGGTGTCGAGGAAGCCCCGCTCGGACGCCGGGTCGTAGAGCAACCGAGCGATCACGACGAGTCCGGCCCCGGTCAGCAACTCGGCAAACCGGTCGGGCGGCCAGCTGTAGGCAGGCGCCACCCTGTGGTCGAAGCGGACAGGCTCCGGCCCCTCGGTTCCGAAGAAGGACGCCATGAGCACGCCCCCTGACGCCAGCACACGCACCTGCTCGGCGAGCAGCGCCGGCAATTCCTCCGGTGGGGTGTGGATCATCGAGTAGTGGGCCAGCACGCCGCCGAGCGCGCCGTCCTCGACCGGCAGGGCCTCCATCCGCGCTTCGTCGAACCGCAGCTCCGGATGAGCCCCCCGGGCGTGGGCGATCATGGCCGGGGAGAGGTCAAGCCCGAAGGCGTCCAATCCCAAGTCGTGCAGCATGGCCGTCAAGTGGCCGGGGCCGCACCCCACGTCTGCTGTCCGCAGGTTTCCTGCGCCACGTACGAGTTCGGCGAAGGTGCCGATCATGTTCCGTGCGAACGGCTGCGTCTCCAACCGATTGGCGAACATCGACGCGTACAGTTCGACGACTCCGTCGTAGCCCGCCCTGGTCTCATCCTGGTGTTTCGACACGGGAAGGAAGCTAACACCCGTGCAGGCCCTGGCAGTCGGTGGCGTCGGGCAGTTCGGTGAGGGGCTGCCGCGCGGCGCGGGGGATGCCGAGCTGTGCGCGGGCCCGGTGGACCGCGGTGAGCTGATCGGCGGCCGGAAGCCCCCAGCCGAACAGCTCCAGGGCCTGTTCGGGCGTGGCGAGGAGCCGGATGTGGGTGCGGCCGGTGGCCGGGTCGACGGACGGCGGGCCCAGACGGGTGAGGGGCGCGGCGTAGCGGAGGCGGGCGTACGGCTTGGCGGGGTCGCGGAGGTGGCCGAGAAGCAGCGGTTCGCCGAATTCGGCCGCGGCTTCCTCGCGTGCCTCCCGGCGCAATGTGGCCAGCGGGTCGCCATGATCGGAGAGTTCAGGGGAGCCGCCCGGCAGGAGCGCCGCGCCGGTGTCCGGTTCGAGGAGCACCAGGACGCGGCCATCGGGACCGAAGAGCCAGCCCCAGACCTGGACCACCGTGAGCTGATCCGGGACGGGCACGGTGTGGAAGGGCAGGTGGTGCCGGGCGCGGGCGGTGCGCAGGGCACCGGCCCGGTCCAGGACGGTCGGGGCGATCGGGAGGCCGTTCTCCAGCAGGGCCGGGCCGGCGGAGTTGATGCGGGCACGCAGGGCGGACAGGGCGCGTCGGGCGTCACCGGGGGACATCAGGTCCGGCAGCCGGGCGGGTTCGACGAACTCGACGGAGTCGATCTCGTGGTCGGGCAGCCGGATCGCGGCGATCCGCTCGTCGTCCCACGTGCCGCCGTCGTAGACGTGCAGGATCTCGCCGGGGAAGCGCATGGCGGCCGGCGCGTTGAGGCTGCCGGCGCCGACCCAGTCGACGGCAAGCCCTCGATCGACGGGCATGGTGACACCGAGTTCCTCGCGCAGTTCCCGCGCGGCGCCCTGAGCGGGGGCCTCGTTCGCGTCGACGGCGCCGCCGGGCAGGAGGCAGGTCGCCCGGTAGTCGACGTGCTGGACGAGGACCCGGCCGTATGCGTCGGTGATCAGTACGGACGTTCCGGCCCACAAGGCGGCCGAGGCGCGTAGGACCCCGTACTCCTCGTCGGTCATCTTCGTGCTGGGCTGCGCGTCGGGGGAGGGCGTGGTGGTCATCTCGTCTCCGATCGCCGGGAGGTGCGGTTCTCGATGTCAGGCACCGGGTGCTTCCTTCTGGTTACGGGGGTCAGGGTCGCAGGGCGTAGCCGCGCAGGACGTCGAGATCGGCGGTCCGTACGCAGGACCAGCCAGCCGTGAGCAGTTCGGCGTCCACGGGGGAGATCCCGAGGTGCTGGAGGGCCGGGTCGGTGGTCGTGCGGCGGCCGGCGATCTCGGTGACGACCCAGAGCACTCCGCCGGGCGCGAGGATGCGCCGGACCTGGTCGAGGAAGGCCGGTTTGTCGTCGACCCATCGGTAGACCAGGCGACAGGTGATGAGGGCGTAGGCGGGGTGCGCAAGGGCGGCGAGGCCGGCGGTGGTGACGTCCAGGCACTGCCAGGTCGGCCCGTCGCCTGGGCCGGACATGGGCCCAGGGGCGATGTCGTGGGCGGCGGCGATTTCGACCGCGCTGGGGGAACAGTCGACGCCGGTCGTGCGGTAGCCGAGCCCGTGGTGGAGGTGGCGGGCCAGGGCGCCGTCGCCGCTGCCGACGTCGAGGGCAAGGCGGCCGTTTCCGGGGGCGAGGTGCTCGGCCATCAGCCGCTTCTCGGCCGTGCACACCGGCCGGTAGCGTCGGCCGCCTGCCCAGAGCGGCTGCCAGTACGCGGCGGGCAGGGAACGGCCGTCGTCCCGCCCTGGTACTGCTGCCTTGATCATCAAGCTGCCTCCTTGGCGTGTGTGAGTGGACCGGGCGGTCCGGTCCCGCAATGCCGGGCGCCGACGTAGGCCGCTATCCCGCGCCGGCGCGGCAGCGCACCAGGGTGCGGCGCCCCCGTTCGACCAGTTCCGGATCGCCGGTCCTGCTCCCGAAGCCGATGCCGGACACCGCGTCCAGGACCGCCTCCACCCGCAGGCGCGCCTCTTCCGCCTCAGTGAGCCGCCGCCCGTACCCGTCGAAGAACGACTCGTAGAGGTCTGCCCGGCCGTCGAAGCAGTCGAGGAGACGGACCAGATCCCGGACGGCGGACTGGGGTTCGCTGCGCTCGAAGTCGATGATCCGAAGGGTGCCGTCACCGGCCCGGAGCAGGTTGCGGAGCTGCAGATCGCCGTGGGTCGCCACCGCTTCGACCGCAGGCAGCCGTACGGCACCGTTCACGACCGACCGTACGAACTCCTCGTCACCCGGCCGTAGCTGCGCCCGCGCCCTTTCCAGGTGCCGGTCCAGTTTCGCGTACGGGACGACCGGCGCCGTCCTGGGCGCCGCCGCCGGCAGGGGGCTCGCGTGAACGCGGGCCGTGAGCTCCCCGATCGCCCGGAACACCCGCCGCTCCTCGTCCGGCGGCAGCACCATCCCGTGCAGCGGGTGGCCCTCGACGGCGGTCAGGACGATCGCCCGTAGCGTCGCGTCGGCCGCCACCAGTCGGGGCCCTGCGCCCCCGAGCCCCGGCACCCAGGCGCGCAGGGCCCCGGCCTCCCGGCCGTGGAAGCGGTCGTTCTGGTGGATCTTGACGAACCACACCCCGCCCGAGGCGTTCTGCGCGCGCCACACCCGGCCGGCGGTCCTGGCCCAGGACACGTCCGTCCAGGCGGTGATCCGGCCGACCGCCCGCTCGGTGAACTCCCGTACCCCAAGACAGGGACGCGGCCCACCGCCGTCCGGGGCGGGCACGAGGTGGAGCCGGTCGACGGCCGGGTCGTGCCCGATCGGATCGCCCGGCTCCTGGAAGTGGAGTGCTAGGGGGACATCGGCCCGGTACGCGTTCAGCCCCGCGCGGCAGTAGGCGATCATGGGCTCCGGCAGGGCGTCGAGCGCGAACCAGTCCATGGCGTCGCACACCTCGGGCTCCCTGACGTCCGGCGTCCCGGACCAGCGGCGGACCTCGAAGAAGAACCCGACCCGCGCGTTCCCGCCCGGCGCCCGCTGATGGACGGTGACCGCGGCACGTACGTCGCCCGGCTCCACCACCAGGCCCGTCTCCTCGTACGTCTCGCGCACGAGCGCGGTGACGACGTCCTCGAAGGGCCCGTCGACGTGCCCGGACGGGAAGTGCCAGTGTCCCGCCGCATAGACGGTGCCGGCCCGCCGCGACAGCAGCACCTCCGGCCCCTTCTCCCCCTCGCGGACGGCGATCAGGTGCACGTCCACCGGCACCGTATGCCGCTCGCCGCCGCTCACCGGGCACCTCCCGGCCGGCGGGCGAGCAGGACGTCGAACACCGATTCCTCGACGAGCCCGTCCTCCTGTGCCGCGTGCCGCTCCAGCAGGGCCAGGGCCTCGGCCTCGAATTGGGGATGCCGGTCGCCGAAGAGGCCGGGGCGGGCGAAGCTGGTGCTGCGCAGGTAGCCGACCACCTTGTCCGGGGTCCACACGCGGCGCAGCGGGAAGTGGTGCTCCTCGATGTCGCTGAACGGGGAGTCGGCCAGGTCGTCTTCGTACCGGCGGCCCGGCTCCACGTAGGCCCCGGTGGTTCCGGCACGGCGCTCGGCGCCGAGATGGGACTGGATCAGCTCGCGCAGCGCGGCGGTCCACGGCGCCGGGTGGGTCCAGAGGCTGCCGTCGCCCATGATCGCCAGGGTTGCGCCGGGGGAGGTGACGCGGTCGGCCATGGCCAGGACGGCCGGGCGGTCCATCCAGTGGAAGGCTCGCGCGCAGGTGACCAGATCGGCTCGGTAGCCCGTTCCGGGCGCGGTGAACTCCTCGGCCCGTACGGGATGGAAGGTGGCGGTCCGGCCCGCGAGAAGAGGGCGGAGCGCGAGATCGGCGCGCCGCAGCATGTCCCGGTCGGCGTCCACCAGGTCCAGACGGGCGAGTTGCGGCAGGACGGGCAGCAGGGCGGCCGGCACCTGGCCGGTCCCGGTACCCAGATCGAGCAGAGCCGGACGGCGGATGCCGCGCAGCGCGGCGGCGAGCAGGTGGACGACTGCGTCGGGGAGGCCGGGGCGGTGACGCTCGTAGGCGTCCGCCGTGGCGTGGAAGAGGCTCACAGGGTTTCTCTCCGTGCGGTGTTCGGTCGGGCAGGGGTGGAAGGGCGCTGGGACACCGGCGTGAGCGGAGGCAGCACCCATGTCAGGGCGCGCGGATCGCTGCCGGAGGCGACGTACTGCGGCCCGTCGTCTTCCGGTACGGCCACCCGGTACGTGTCGGGCTGTCCGGCCAGGACCCAGCGGGCGTGCACGTCCTCGAGCTCGGCCCATACGTCCCGTGGCCCGTGGACGTGTACGGTCGTCCCGCCGGGGCCGGCGACCGCCCAGGACTCGTCGCCAGGGGGCGGCGATCGTCATCGTCTCGGCCTGGAAGTCGCGGACGAGCCCGGGGGCCAGGTACGCGGCGGCGAGCCAGAAGCCGTACGCGTCGTCCGGTGGCGGCGCGAGCCGGGTCGGGCGCGGTACACCGGGGTCGGCCTTGATCCGGGACCGCATCGGTACGGCGTCGAGCCACCGGTAGCCGAGCATGGGCCGGTATCCGCGCGGCCGGCCTCGTAGCACGGCCTCGATCTCGCCGGCGCGGGTACGGGTGGCCAGGAGCTCTCCGGGCCAGCTCGGGGTACGGGTGGTGAGCGTCGTCAGCAGCCGTCCGCCGGGCGCGAGTTGCTCCACCCACGCCGGCGGGACGCACGGCACGCCGATGCCGGAGTGGATACGGTCGAACGGTCCGCCTGCCGGGTGCCCGTCGAGAGCGTCCCCCGCCACGACCGTCGCGCCCGAACCGAGCCGGTCGAGGTTGCGCCGGGCGAAGGCAGCCATATGACCGTCCCGTTCGACGCCGGCGGCGAGGTGGGGGCCGGTGACGGCGGCGGCGAGCGCGAGGGATACCCCTGGGCCGGGCCCGAGCTCCAGGTACCGCTGCCCCGGACCCAGCCGCAGCGTCTGGAGAGCGTCGACGGTGGCCCGGCCGTAGGTCGACATCGACGTCATGTGCCCGCCGGTCACCGGCCCGCGTCCGAGCGCATCGAGCCGTTCCCCGTCGCGCTGGAGCAGGACCGACTCACCGCTGTGGATCAGGTCGAGCCACTCGGCCCGGTCGTCCGGATGCGCGCCGTCGAGCAGGCGCCACGCGATCGGCTCGACGCCCGGATCGCTCACCCGTACGTACGCGTGGGGAAGCAGCACCTCCCGCGGCACCGACAGCAGCGCTTCGCGCAGCCGGGCATCGGTCAGCACGCCCCCGGCCTCAAGACGCTCCACCATCGCGGCGCGGCGGGCACCTGTCGTGACAGACAGGTCAGCGGACATGGCAGCCCTCCTCTTGCCATGGTGGACAACAGGGCATCGACGCCGCGTGCATGACGGTCGGACAGCGGCCTTCCGGCGCCTGCGGCAGACGGCCCCGCGCGCCACGCGAAGGGGCGGCGCCGGCGGCACCGACCGCCGTGAAGCCGCTCAGCGCTCCCACCCCAGCTCGCTGTAGGAACGGCCCGCCCGGATGCCCTCGATCGCGACACGGGTGTAGGGGACGATCGGCTCCGGCAGATCCTTCGCATCCCACCACTCCCAGGCGAGACACCGGTCGGGTTCGCGTACCTCGGGCGTGCCCTCCCAGTGACGGGGGCGGAAGAAGAGCTGGATTCTGGGCCGGGCACCGGGCCGGTCCACCGTGTGCACGGTGTGGACGAGTTCGAGATCGGCCGGATCGATGACCAGCCCGGCCTCCTCGAACGCCTCGCGGGCCAGACCGGCGGTCGCCGCCTCCGCCTCCAGGTGTCCGGCCAGTGTGTGCCACAGTTCGCCCGCGTACGCCGAGTCCGGATGCCGCAGCCCCAGCAGGACCCTGCCCTCGTGCTCCAGGTAGAGGTGGACGCCGACGACGTGCAGCACGGTCCCGGCCGGAGCCCCGCCGGGCACCGGACGCTGCTGTCCCCCGAGGGGGTGTTCGGCCGCGTGCCGGCGGATCAGATCTCCGAGCCCGGGGCTGAGCCGGAGCCGGTCGAGGGCGTCGACGGCGAACCACTTCAGCAGGACACCTTCGCGGAGGTCCACCGCCTCCGGGTCCCCGTTCCAGGAACCCGCGAAGACCTGGAGGGACACCGACAGGCCGTCGACGCCGGTGGCCTCCTCCACGGCGTACGGCGTCAAACCGACCGGTCGCAGGCCGGGCGCTTCCTCGGCGAGCTCGCGGCGTAACGTCGCTTCCAGACTGGAGTCTCCCGGTTCACGTCCACCACCTAGCAGGGCGAGCGTCCACGGCTCCCAGATGCCGTCCCGGTCATCGCGCAGATGGAGCAGGTACCGGCCGGCTCCGTTGTGGATCAAGGCGCCGGCGTTGACGGGCTCGGGCTGTCCGTCGAGGCCGTCAGTCTCGGCGTCCAGGAGTTTGGCCCGCAGCGTGGGGGAGCGTACATCGGCGAACGGGAGCCACCGGGCGTCGGCGGTTTCCGCGTTCCGCCGTGCCGGCGCCGGTGGCTGCGCGGCGGCGAGGTAGAGGACGAAGCGGAAATCGACGTGCTGGTGGGCGGGTTCGCCATTGGCCGGATTGGCCGGATTGGCCGGATTAGCCGGAGCGGGGCCGATGTCGTGCAGCTCCACGTCGATCGGCGCGTCGAGGAACTGGGGGGTCAGGCAGAGATCGCCGGGACGGATACCGGCCTTTTCGAACACTTCCCGCAGGGCTGCGGCGAGCAGCGTACGGTCACCCGCTTCCACATGACCGCCCGGGATGACGAGCAGTCCGGTCGCGGGGTGGCGGATGTGCAGCACGCGGCGCTCGCGGTCGATGACCACCGCGCCGCAGGTGACGTGCGCGGGCAGCGTGGCGCGGCTGGACGGCTCGCCGGGAGCGTCGAGCATGGCGAACAGGCCGTTCAACGCGTCGAGTTCCCCGGTGTGCCGGGCGAGATAGGTCTCGGCGGTAGCGCGGATGTGGGGGCGGGAAGGCGGCATGTGATCACCTCGGGAAGTACGGGGCAGGGCCTGGGCGTGGTGCGGGACGGGCGGCATGCATCGTGGCGTACGGGACAGGCCCGAGTCCGGGCTTACGGGAATCCTTCCGAGTCGCGGTCGTGCCGTGCGCCCCCCCGGTGGCGCGGGCTCGGACACAGCCATGGGTGTGCGGCTCGCGGACGCGCTGGCCGGCCGCCGGGGGAGGGCGAGGAGTCAAAGGAGGCGGTCACGCAGCAGCTCCTCGGCCTCCGTCAGGCGGTCGCGCAACTCGTTCATGGCCGCATGTCGGTTGCGGCCGTACGCCTCAAGTTCCGCGGTGAGTCCGTCCGGGGCGTCGACGGCCTCGGACAGGGGATACGCCGAGCAGGCCAGATACCCGGCGGCGATCCGGGGTACGGCAAGCAGCTCGTCGGCGGGCAGCTCCGGGTTGGCCGCCCGGTAGGCAACGATCGTCGCGGCCAGGCCGGTGGGCCAGTCCGGTGCTGCGAGGACCGTGCGCGGATCGAGAGCGATCCGTCCGAGTTCCCAGGCGGGGCTGCGGTGGCCGGGCGGCCGGAAGTCGATCAGTGCCGCCACCTTCTGCCCGCGCAGGAGGAGATTGGGCGAGGCGAGATCGCCGTGGACGGTCTGCACGGTCAAGGACGCCGGAAGCTCCCCGACCATGGCGGCCACGGCAGGTAAGGCGTCGAGCCGCTGTGCGGCGATCTCCCGCGCCCAGGAGGGAAACCCCGACACAGGCCGATTCCTGGTGAGGCGGGCGAGCAGCCGCTCCAGGCGCTGCCGAGCCCGCTGCACATCGCAGACCTCCCGGCCCGGCACCCGGCGCGGAGGCCCGGCCGGGTGCCGGGCCAGGGTCCGGTGCAGACGTCCGACCACCTCGCCCACCGCAGCCCAACGGTCGCCGCGCAGACCGCCCTCCGCCGTCTCCGCGTTCTCGACGAACGCCGCGACCGACACCGCCATCCCGTCGGCGGCCGCGATCAGATCCCCGTCCAGGGCACGCCGTACCACCGGCACCGGAATACGGCCGCGCCGCGCGAACCGGCCGAGCTCCAACGCCCGCCGCTCCGCGTCCAGATCGGTGCCCGCCGGGTAACCCTTCACGAACCACCGGCCGCCGTCGCCGTCCCGGGCCACGAAATTGCGGGTCGCGGTACCCGCAGGGCCCTCGTCGACCGCGGTCGGGATGATCCGGTAGCACAGCGGCAAGATCCTCGCCACGACCCTCACATCCGGTTCGGCGTTGCTCATCGCCGTACCCCCGACCGGCCGTCCGGCCGAACCGGACGCACCGGCCGGCAGCCGAGGCCGAGCGCCGCGAAGGGCTGCGCCCCGCCCGGCGCCGGGTCTACCCCGATCCTGCGGCGTGGAACACCGCCCCGGTGTACGTGGTCGCGCATCACGCCGCCTCCCCTGCCTCGGCGCGGTAGCCGTCGGCCTGGAGGGTGAACATGGCGGCGTACTCGCCACCGAAGTCCATCAACTCCTGGTGCGTGCCGCTCTCGATGATGCGGCCGCCGTCGAAGACGAAGATACGGTCGCAGGCGACGACGCTGGCCAGACGATGCGAGATCAACACCGTGATCCGATCGGGGCGCGGGCTGTCCCGCAGGACCGACTCGTACACGGCATGCTCGGCCCGGGGGTCCATGCTCGCGGTCGGTTCGTCCAGCAGCAGGACCGGGGCGTCCTTGTACAGGCCGCGCGCGACGGCGACCTTCGCCCACTGTCCGGCGGACAGTTCCTGCCCGCCGCGGAACCGCTTGGACAGCAGCGCCTCCCACCGGCCGGGAAGTCCGGCGATGACCTGCTCGGCGCCGGAGGCCCGCGCGGCGTCCAGGGCCCGTTGCGGGTCGGCCCGGGTGAGGGTGCCTCGGGAGACCGTCAGATTGGCCAGCGCGCTGAACGGGAAGCGCACCGGGTCCTGGAGCACGCAGCCCACCCGGGCCTGCAATGACTCGGCGTCCATGTCGAGCACGTCCACGCCGTCCCAGCGGACCGCGCCCTCGTCGCGGGGCTCGTACAGTCCGGCGAGCAGGCGGGCACAGGTGGACTTGCCGGAGCCGTTGACGCCGACGAACGCCACCGTCTGACCGGCGTGCAAGGTCATGGAGATGCCGTTGAGCGCCGGGGTGTCCTTGCCCGGATAGGTGAAGGACACGTCGTCCAGGGTGATGGTCTTCACCGCCTTTGGCGCGGGCAGCCCGCTGCGGCGTGGTTGGAGGGTGCGGCAGCGTTCCTGGAAGGCGAGGAGGTCGTCCACCCACATGGCGTGCTCGTAGACCAGGTGCGATACGTCGACGAGCCGGGTCAGCGAGGACTGGGCCGTCTGGATGGCGAGGACCGCGCCCGCGCCGGCGGCCAGGGGCAGCCAGCCCGCGATCAGCATGGCGCCGAGCGCCGTGTAGGTGATACCGGTGCCGACCCCGCCGACAGCCCGCCCCACCAGCGTCAGCCCGGCCGAGCTCACGCCCAGGCGGGTGTCCTCCTCGGCGATCCGGCTCGTCAGCCTCCGGTGCTCCTCCAGCAGCGCACCCTGGGCCGTATCGGAGCGGAGCTCGGCGGCAGCATCCCTTTCCAGCAGCAGCCAGGAGAAGACCCGCACCCTGCGCTGCAGGGTGTTCCACCGCTTGAAACTGTGGAAGCGGGCCCGAGCGGTACGAACGGCGGCGGCGCCGACCGGCAGCACGGACAGCAGGAGCAGAGGCAGCAGGGCCGGGTGGAGGACACCCAGAACCCCGGCGGTGCCCACGAGCCCGAGCAGCGCCGCAGCCAGGGAGACGACCTGCCCCACGATCTGTCGGGCGTAGAACAGGCCGCGGTCGTTGGCCCGGTATGCCTCGTCGTGCCAGTCCGCGTCGTCGACGACCTCCAGCCGCACATGGGCGGTCAGTGTGAGGAACTCGCACTCCAACGCGGTCCGGATCTTCGGCGTCACCCTGGCCTGCGCGACGGCCACGCCCGCCTCCAGGAGCGCCCGCGCGGACAGCAGGCCCACCACGACGAGGAGTTGGGGGACGGCCGACCGCACCCGGTCCGGTGTCGGCCCCTCGGCGAACAGCTCCCGCAGGACCGCGACCGACGCCATGAGCCCGAACGCCGTCATCGCGGCCGACGCCAGCTGCAGGATCACCACCGCGAGCGTCGCGGCCCGGTCCGCAGCCCAGGCCAGCCGGCCGATCTGCCGGACGATCCGTGGCAGCCGCGCGAGGACCTGCCCGACAGTCGCCTGGGACGCGGCGCCGTCGTACACGGACCAGTACGCCTCCTCCAGGCCGTCGGCGACGTCATCACCGTCGTGAGGGCCGCCCGGCACGGCGGCGGGCGGCAGCGGAAGTTCCGCACCGCGCGGGGCGGGGACCGTGCTCCGCCGGACGTCGTCTGCGTCACCGCCGTCGCTCATGCCCCCCACCCCGTATCCGGTCGTGCGGCGCTGCGCGCGTCGGTGTCGGACGGCCGGGCCCTGCGGGCGGGAGGGGTGAGCGGGGGCCGCCTCCGCTGTTCGAATGCGGGGCGAGGAAGAGGTGCGGACGCGGTGTTCATGGTGTGTCCTCCGTCCGGGTGGATGGGTGGTACTGGTGCTCTAATAACGCGCCGAATTCGAAGCCGTAACGGCCTCGAACGGGCGAACGTCTCGCACGTAATTGCGATTACGCCCTCTTGGGTAAGGGCCGCCTGCCTGGTCGCTTTTGAACTCACACGTTCGAGTGGTTGGGACGCGGGCGGCGAAGGCCGCCATCGGGGAGGTCACGGCAGCGCAACCTTGCACGCCGCGACTGACCGCACCCGGCCGCAGCACTGCCCGTTCAGGATTCGACGGGCAGGAGCTGGACCAGGCCGACCCAGTTCTCCTCGTCCACCTCGGCCTGCGTAGCGCGGACCCTCCAGTGGCCGGCGGGCAGCGGAACCGGCGCCTCGGCGGGCATCCCGCCGCCGGGGTACTCGACGCCCAGCTCGGAACCCGCTTCGGCTGAGTCCATGAGTACCGCTGGCAGCCCGGTCTCGGAGTCGCCGGCGAGCCACCGCGGGAACACGCGGTGCCGGGGCAGGTAGCAACTGGTCGCCGGCTCGTCAGCCAACACCGGCAAGCCAGGGCCGAGACGGGAACGGCAACCAGGCGGCCGCCCATCGTCCCCTCGCTTCTCGAACCCGGCGGCCGTAAATCCAGGAGCTATCTGTCACACCGCCGACGTAGAGTCAGATGCTTACAGGGGAGGGAACAGAGCTAGATGGGAATGAAGATCCGAAGACCGCTCTCGGCTGCAGTGGTTGCGGGACTCGTGGGGGTCGGCGCGGCATGTGCACCGGGCGGAGACCGCACGGGGGAGGACGACCCGGTGGCGGCCCGAACGGTCACCTATCAGTCTCCCGAGGACTTGCCTGAACGCAGGAGCGCGGACGGCACCACCATCGAGGTGGGCAATCCCGAGGCCGGTTCGACGGTCCAGGTGTACGAGGACCCGCGTTGCCCTGTGGTCGAGGAGTTCGAGCAGACCGGCGCGACCGCGCTGCATGGTTTGCTGCTGGAAGGAAAGGTCAAGGCGAAGTACACCTTCGCCTCCTTCAAGGACGACCGCCTCGGCGGCGACGGCTCCAAGCGGGCCGTCAACGCCCTGCGCGCCGCGCTGGAGAAGGGAATGTTCGTCGAATACCACGCAGTTCTCTTCGCCAACCAGGTCGCTGTCGAGAGCAGCGGCGGGTTCACCACCGCACGTCTGCTGAAGCTGGCCGGTGAGGTTCCCGGCCTGCGCGACGACGCCTTTGACCAGGCCGTCAAGACCATGAAGTACCGCTCGTTCGTCATCGCTTCCCAACGCGCTTACGAACACACCGGGGACGACCCGATCGGCCCCGGTACGCCCACCGTCATCGTGAACGGGCACAACATCGACGGCGGCCTGTTCGCCGTCAACTTCGACGCCAAGCTTTTCGGCCTGCTGGTTCGCGACCTTCACGCCCGGCCGGGCGCCTGGGACTGGCAATACGAACCCCTCAAGAAGAGACTCGAAGCCACCGAAACCTGACCCGGAACCCTGTGCACTGGACTGCACCGCCGCTCGCGCACTGCCACCACGCATACCGGTGAGCGTTCTCCTACGCAGGTGCCCCCTGAGCACTGGCCCGTCGCAGCCTGCTGGGCCTGGGAGTCTCCCTCGGCGCGACCACCGCGGGCGCGCTCCCACCACGCTGGCGGTGTCCCACGGGAAGGCTCAGCACACGGCTCAGACGTCTTGCATCTCGACGTCTTCCGAGTCGCCCCCCGGGTTGAGGTGCTCCATTACGACGTCCAAGGTGGAAGATTTGCGTGCCGGCGGGGTGAGGTTAAGGCTCACGATCTTCGCGTCGATGAGCTGATGGGCCTGCTCCGTCATGACACGCACGATGTTCTTGGAAATTTCCGTCCGGTTGGCATCGAAGATATGATCGATGACCGGTGCGTCTCGGCTGGTCTGGCTTCGATAGACCCAGATCGTGTAGCGAATCCAGGCGGCCCATTCCTCATGATGAGGGAAGTTTTCCATTTCCGGATATTTTTCCGCGGTCGGTAAATTTGGCTGTAGCACTCGACCTTGGATTTCAATGATCAGTTGATTTTCTGCGCAGAAGTTACGATACTTTCGCTGCGCCTGCTCAAGAATCAATTGTTCCGTGTTTGCGGCCTCCGTTCCGGCGGCAAGATTCTCCTTCTTGTTTGTGCCGCCGTCGGCGTCACCGATGAGGTGACACCATTCCAGCTGATTGCCGATCCTGCTGGGGTCCTTGTTCTCTTTGCCGGTGATCGACTTCGTGGCGGACTGCTTGTCGAAGTCGCTGTTCGTGGGTCGCGTGCTGCGTGGGGTGGGCCAGGAAGCCGGTGCATGGATGTCCGAGAGCTTCTCTCTTGGATAAATCTCCTTGAGCTCCTCCCACACTTTGTCGGGTACCCGCTCCTCGAACAGGGTGTCGAGGTTCCTGGAACGCCAGTCTTCCGCCTGTTTCTCGGAAGGCGCCTGGATGAATATTTCCAGCGGCGACTCGTTCAACGTCGGGACCAAGTGCCAGCCCTGGGCCGACGCCGAACTCAACTCGTGCGGGATTCCCAGGGCTGTGGCCAACTCTCCGGCCAACGCCGCATCTTCTGGCCTGCGCGGTTGCCATCCCATCGGAAACTCGTCCAGGCTGGCCCTTCCCAGCGCACCACCGGCACCACCTACTGATCCCTTGGATGTCCATGCCTCTTTTTTGGATGAGTCCGGCGCGTTGCGCGGAATCCAGGCATGTAACGTGCCAGAGGATTGGGCAAAGTAATAATATTCGTTCGATATGGGAATGCCGTTTTCATTCGCCTGCACGAATTTATTATCACCGATGTGCTGGTAGAGGCCGTCCGGGGCTTGAGCATCCTTGTTCCGGCCGCCCTCTTTTTCCGCCTCGCGAACATATCGATGGAGCCCCACTTTGTCGTTGTGCTCCTTGGGATGGAGGGCTCGCTGTACCACGACCGTGCGGTCCGGGCCCCTCAGCGGGCCGACGACGTGCGCGGGCCGCGTCGGGGAGGAAGTCCTGTCCGCTTCGATGCGGCCGGACAGTCCGGAGCCGCCGACGCCCTCGCGCAATACCTGGCGCTGCTGGATCACGTGAGTCAGTTCACGGGGGAGGGCGTTCCGGCCCGTTCCGTCATCGCCGGTCACGACGTGATCGCCCGAGGAATAGGCACGCGCGCTGGTCTCTGCGGCCGATGCCGTCACGTCCGGGTCGGTGCGCAGACGTACGTCGGAGAAGTCGGCGCCGTGGTGCGCCGCCGCACGCTGCACGGGCGCGGCTGAGGTTTGGCCGTCATAGCCGCCGCCCTGACCGCGCTGATGCCGAGATTCCGACACCAACTGGGACACGGCGGCGTTGCCGATGCTTCCCTGCAGTGTCATGAGTGCGGTGGGCGGCAGTCCGGCCGCCGGCTGAGCGGCCAGGGGTGCTCCGAGTGCAGATGTGGCTGCCTTGCCGCGCCGCGAGACACGTCTCGGCTGTTCCTGCGCGGCGGTCTGGCTCGGACTCTCGGCGCGCATGCGGGGCCTTTCGGGGTTGGGCAGACGACCGTCCACTACTACCGCACTACGCAGTGTGGGCACAGGAGACGAACGAGCAGTCCTAACTGCCCCGAGGGGCCGCAGGGCGGGGCCGCTCGGGCAATCGCGGGCGGGGGCGGCCGCTCGGCTACGGATGGAAGAGGGCCGGGTCATGTCGGTGATGTTCAACGAAGAGACCCGCGAACTCCTGGACGGGGAAGACTCCGCAGATCTTCCGCAACACACCCGAACGTGGCCAGCCAACTAGGATTTATCCGGCCGATCATGGTTCCGGTTGTTGGGGCACGGCGGGACTTCAGTCTGTTCAGGTCATAGTCGGCCCCGCGATGTCGTGTGCCAGGGTGACGGTATGGATTGGCAGTCTGAGAGCCCGGAACTCTGGGCATTTTTGGAGACCTTGCACTGCGGCGACATTTTGTCTGGCACCGTTGCGGCGATCGAGCGGTTCGGGGTCTTCGTGGCCCTGGACGACGGACCTGCCCATCCCCTCTTCCCCGGTGTCGGGTTCATCGTGATCCCCGAGTTGTCCTGGCGGCACATCGACGCTCCCACCGATGTCGTTCACGTAGGCCAGCGTGTCTCGTGTGAGTTCCTCCAGTTCGACACCTACAACCTGGAGGCCAGAATGTCCTTGAAGGCGCTGGAGCCCGACCCCCTGCGGGCTTTCGCCGACCGCACGCCGGTGGGTCAGGAAATTCGCGGGACAGTGAAGGAGACCGTTCCCATCGGCGTCTTCGTCGAGCTCGGAGACGGGATCGTCGGGCTCATCCCCTCCAGAGAGATCGACGGTCGGCCCGCGGTGAGTCCGGTGGAGGACTTCGGGGCCGGACAGGAAATCACCGTCATCGTCACCGAAATCGACCTGCCGACCCGCCGAATCTTTCTTTCCAGGCCGAAGAACGCCCAGCACGAAGGTGTCATGCCGGTCACGTGACGGCCAGCGTGCTCCAGCCGTTGATGCGAGCATGGGGCGGGGTGATCTGAGTGATGCCGAGTGGGAACGACTGCGATCGTTCCTGCCGGTCAGCAACAGGCGTTGCGGCAGATGGCGGAGCCACCGGCAGGTGATCGACGGCATTCTGCACCGGGTACGGACCGGCGTTCAGTGGCGTGACCTGCCCGAACGGTTCGGACCGTGGAAGACGGTCTATGAGCGCCACCGCCTGTGGTCTGCCGACGGAACCCGGGAACGCCTGCTCCAGCAGGTCCAAGCCTCAGCCGATGCAGCGGGTGAGATCGACTGGGACATCTCGGTCGACTCCAGCATCGTGCGGGCGCATCAGCATGCGGCGGGCGCTCGCACCGAACCGCCACCGACGCTCGGCTCAGAGGGGGCCGAAAGGCCAGAACATCAGGACGAAGCGCCGTGGCAGAGTCTGCACGCCCGCCTGGTGGAGGCGGTGCTGGAGGTGAGGGCCTGGACCGCTCGCGCGGCGGGTTCACCACCAAGCTCCACCTGAGCGCGGACGGCCGCTGCCGCTCGCTGTTTTTGATTGCTACCGCAGGTCAACGAGCGGTCTGCACGCAGTTCATCGCGGTGCTGGAGAAGATCCGAGTGCCCAGAATCGGGCATGGGAGACCGCGCGTGAAGCCGGAAAGCTTTGCGGCCGAAAAGGCCTACGGCAACGGCCCCGTCCGCGAGTACCTGCGACGGCTGGGCAATCCGCCACACGATTCGGAGAGGAGTGACAGCCAGGCAGCCCGCCTGCGCAAAGGTTCACGAGGTGGACGGGCGCCTGGCTTCGACGAAGAGCGGTACAAGAAGCGCAACACCGTCGAGCGGGCGATCAACCGCATGAAGCCGTTCCGGGCGGTCACCACTTGCCACGACAAGCACGGTTGCGTCTTCCTCGGCACCGCCACTGCGGCGGCCGTCTCGATCTGGCTCCGCACATGATCGGCCGGACAAATCCTAGCCCTGCGGCACACTGCGCCGGGGATCGGCCCACTCCAGCGAGAACGGCTTCGGACCAAGCATCGCCACATGCCGCACTTGCAAACGAACTGACGACTCAGAACGCTAGTTGGGAAATGACGGTGCCACTGCTGGGCTCCCGCCTCCCAGCTACCACGAGACCAATTTGCCCGGCGGTCATCTCTACCGAAGGCCATCGACTCGTCCGGCAACCGTGTCGAGTGTCGGCCAAGGAGGACCGTTGCGCAGCAGGCGCAGGAACTCCTCTCCGAATCGCCTGCCATTCGGAAACTGGTCGCCAAGCTCCCAACGCCACGCGGCGACCATTGCGATAACGAGTTGCCGACACTCGTCCAGAAGCTCTTGGTCAACGTTGGGATAGTGCGCACAGACCGCCTCGGGAGCATGGGCGAGATCGAACTCGACGGGGCCACGGCAGCACGTCTCAAGGTCGATGAACAACGGCCCGTTCTTCGTGCTGAGTACGTTGCCTGGATGCGGCTCGCCGTGGAGCAGTTGTTCCATGGCGCCCCGGTCGTCGATCGCCCGTCGTAGGCTTGCGAGCCTGTCGCTGAGAAACACGCGGTCCGCATCGGCGAGCCCTGGCGATCGATGCGGATCGGCGACAACTGCCTCCGCCTCCGTGATCCGGTCGGTGAACATCGGGCTCGGCACATCGACCTCGCGCATTCCGGCGTGCAGCCGTTCCAGTGCCTTGGCGTAGTCGACTGGTGAGACATGGGGTGTCACGGGCTCGTAGTAGGTCCACAGCGTTACGGCGAAGCCATCGTTCGTGTACACGCGCGGGTCCGCCCGCGGCTCCAGGGGACACGTCGGGCACCCGACCTCGGCGAGCCGCTGGGCGAGCTCGACTTCGAACTCTGCAACCTCGTGCCCCACATGGGCGACTCGGGCGAAGACGTCGCATGGTGTCAGCCGCAAAGCCAGCTTGTTCGAGTTCTGGAGAACGATTGCATCGTTGACCGGCAGGTCGAGCGATGCGGCGACCGAAGTCGCTGCCGCGATCGCGCGCGTGACGTCGTTCATCTCCACCTTCGAATCTTGGCACAGTGCCGTGAAAGCTGTCGTGCCTCAATTCAGTGGACCCGGATGCGTCAACAGCGTCTCGAAGCCGCAGGGCTCGAACTGCGCGCGCCGCCGGCCTTTCACCTTTCACAGGGTGATTCGCAGGCCCCCGCCCCGTCCACAAGCACGTTGCCTGGGCCGGGATAGGCGCAGCCTGTCCGCGCCTCACCGTTGCCGGCAGGCTCCGGCTGTGCCGGTCACTGTGTTCCACCTGCTGGATCTTGAGGCCGCGAGCAGCCCATGACAGGCTCACATCGCATGATCGATGAATTCGCGAGGGACAACCTGCACGGGAGACTGCGGCGGGACCGCGAGGCCCTGCTCTGGAAGCTCGACGGCCTGTCCGAGTACGACGCACGCCGACCGTTGACAGCGACAGGGACCAACCTTCTCGGCTTGGTGAAACACGTGGCCAACGTCGAGGCCAGGTACTTCGGCGAAGTTTTCGACCGTCCGTCCCCGGAGCCGCTGCCTCGGTGGCAGGACCACGACGGCAGCGATCTGTGGGCCGCTGAGGACGAGACCCGCGATCAGATCATCGGGCTGTACCGGCGCACGTGGGAACACTCGGACGCGACGATCAACGAGCTTCCCCTCGATGCCGCCGGTCACGTGCCGTGGTGGCCGGAGCCGTATTCCAGCACGAACCTGTTCGCCATCCTGGTCCATGTCCTTGGCGAGACCAACCGGCATGCCGGGCACGCAGACATCCTGCGAGAAGGCGTCGACGGCCGATCCGGGATGCGCCCCGAACACGAGGTCCAGATCGACGAGGAAGCGCGCGCTGCCTACTGCGCGAAGATCGAGAAGGCCGCCAGATCGGCCAGTGTTCTCAGCAGTGCGGGGTGAGTGAAGAGTCCGGCCCCCGGGTGGCGCCGCCGGCGATTTACACGGGTGCGACGGTCTGCCAGCCGCGTATCCGGACCGCCGACGTAGAAGCCTCCGCGGCCCAGATTCTTCTTGCACGTGGCGTCATCTACTACCCGGCTTCGCCCCTCGAAGCTGATGGTCCTTCGTGCGCTTCCTGTCGTAGTAGACCATTGATGCCGAGCAAACAGTGCGGTGAACTGGGCTGATAAACACATGGCCGGATGAAGGTCGCGATGGTGGTCCATGTCTCCACCGGCCACGACGATGAACTCGGTGCCGAGGATGGTCCCATATCGGGCCGACTGAGGGCGACGCCCGTGTTGATGTTGACGGCCCGCAGGACGTCGTCCGATGTCGCCGGCGTGTCGGCGATGAGCTGTAGTACTCAGTCCGGTCGATGCGTATGTCCGCGAAGAAGCTGCTTGCCGGTCGTGTCGATCACCACTGTGTGGTGGCTCTTCTTTCCGGTGTCCAATCCGCCTCAGAGCTGGTGCCACGCTGCAAGGCTTCGGTGCAGCGGAGCGACACCCGGTTCATGCTGAATCGGAGCGTATGCATGGGGTCGCTCCGCCGCGCTGGTCGATGGTGAGACCTACCGTCGCCTGGTGGCAGAATCTTCCGGAACGGTCTACGGGGAAACATGGTCATCATCAAGCAGGAAATCGCCGGACCCGTCGAGGGCGTGCTGGTGAGGCCAGCCGCAGGAGGCCGGATCGGGGTGCTCGTTCTGCACGGCTCCTACGGCCCCGGCACCGAGCAGCGATGCCGATCGCTTGCGCGTAGCGGGTTGGTGGCTTTGGGACTCCGCTGGTACGGCGGCGAGGGCCAGGCGCCTGGAATCTGCGAGATCCCGATCGAGACGTTCACGCACGCCCTGGACCTTCTGCACTCCCAAGGCATCGAGCGTCTTGGCGTGCTCGGCCTGTCCAAGGGAGCCGAGGCCGCGCTGTGGCTGTCCGTCCTCGACCAGCGTATCGACGCCGTCGTCGCACTGTCGCCCACCTCAGTGACATGGCCAAACCTGGGCCCCGGCACGGACGGTCGGAGTCGGCCCTGGCGCTCGTCATGGACCTGGCGCGGAGAGCCGCTCCCGTTCGTGCCGCTGGACGAGGCATGGAAGCCGGAACCACCCGACGAGGACGGACTGGTGTCCCTTCGTGGCTGGTACGAGCGCAGTCGCAAGCTCTACCCCGAGCAGTATGAAACTTCGGCCATCCCCGTGGAGAACACCGCAGCCGAGCTTGTCCTGGTAGCCGGCGGAGACGACCGGACCTGGCCCTGCCTGCCCGCCGCACGGGCGCTGAGGGACCGCCGGGCTGCCGTTGGGTTGCCCACCGTACTAGTCGAACGGCGCGCTGCCGGCCACCGTCCCCGCCTCCCAGGTGAAGGACCAGTCACTCCGCCGACGCATCTGCGCTACGGGGGGACCGACGCCGACGACGCAGCGCTGGGGGCCGCCGCCTGGCCACACATCTTGCAAGCCCTGCACGGCGCCAGCCCGCTCCGCTGACATTGGTTGACGCTTCTCGACAGCCCGTGCGGGCCCACGGCGATCTCGCCGCTTCCGGCCGCTGCTGGACACCGCCGTCGGCTTCGCCGGAACCGCGCTCACCAATGACGCACTCCGTACCCAGCGCGAGCACGCCGACTACCTTCTACGCCGCCGCGCCCACTGCATCGCTATCGCCAAGGTCCGCCAGAAGAAGCCGTGCAGGCAGACGATGTCCCTGCCTTGGGCGGACAACCCGCTCCAGGGCCGGACTCGTGACATCGGAAACGGCCGCGCCGAGATCCGGTGTAGACAAGGTCGCCGCAGTGGAGCATCCGTGCCTCACCGGTTCCCAGCAGGCCGTGCAGATCGAGCGCCGCCCGATCGACCGAGAGGCGGGCAGGAGGGCCCTCCCGCTGTCTATGCCGTCACCGGCCTGACCATCGAGCAGCAACGCGCCGCCCGATGCGCGCAGACGGTTCGCGACCACCGGAAGGTCGAGGCCCTGCACGACGTCCGCACGAGAAACCGCTCGACACGGCCTTCGCCGAGGAGGCCTGCCAGTTTTGAACCGGCAACGTATCCCGAGTTGATGCTGGCCTCGGTCATCGCGACGGCGACCGCCTGGGAGCGGTCCCCGTTGTGGACGCAGACGGGCAGGGCGGGCGGTCTCGCCTCGGGGCTCTGGGGGCGTGAACGACGCCCCCCCGAGTAGCGGTGGCTGCGCGTCAACCGTCACATCAGTATCTGCTGGTATCAGTAGGTGTTGATGTGAGAATGTCGGTGCATGCTGACTTCAGTCGACGCTGATGTGATCCGGGCACTGGGCGATCCGCTCCGGATGCGGATCGTGACCCTGCTGGCGCGCGAGACGCTGTGCACCACGCACCTGGTGGAGGAGACCGGGGCCCGGCAGACCAACCTGTCGAACCACATGAAGGTGTTGCGTGAGGCCGGGCTGGTGGAGACCGAGCCGTGCGGCCGCTACACCTACTACAAGCTCAAGCCCGACGTCCTCGCCGGGCTCTCCGAGCAGTTCGCCGAACTCGCCGCATCCGCCCGCGCCGCCGCCGAGAACAAGAGGGCCTGCTCATGACCGCCACCGAGCCCACCACCGCTCGCGCCGCGAGCGCAGACGCGGCCGGGGGCGACTCGATCGTCAGGAAGCTCTCCACCCTCGACCGCTACCTCGCGGTGTGGATTCTGCTTGCCATGGCCGCCGGTCTCGGGCTCGGCCGGCTCGTCCCCGGCCTTGGCGACGCGCTGGTGAAGGTGGAGATCGGTGGGGTCTCGCTGCCGATCGCGCTCGGCCTGCTGGTCATGATGTATCCGGTGCTGGCGAAGGTCCGCTACGACCGGTTCGACCGCGTGACCGGCGACAAGAAGCTCATGGTCTCGTCGCTGGTCATCAACTGGCTCGTGGGACCTGCGGTCATGTTCGCGCTGGCGTGGATCTTCCTGCCGGACCTGCCCGAGTACCGCACCGGCCTGATCATCGTGGGCCTGGCCCGGTGCATCGCGATGGTCATCATCTGGAACGACCTGGCCTGCGGCGACCGCGAGGCCGCCGCCGTTCTCGTCGCACTGAACTCCGTCTTCCAGGTCCTGGCGTTCGGCCTGCTCGGCTGGCTGTATCTCGACCTTCTGCCCGGCTGGCTCGGCCTCGGTGACGGCGAGCGTCTCGACATCTCCATGGGGAAGATCGCTCTGAACGTCGTCATCTTCCTCGGCATCCCACTCGCAGCCGGGTTCCTCACCCGCCGCCTGGGCGAGAAGAAGCTCGGCCGCGCCGACTACGAGGCCAAGTTCCTCCCGAGGGTCGGTCCGTGGGCGCTGTACGGGCTGCTGTTCACGATCGTCATCCTCTTCGCCCTCCAGGGCAGGACCATCACCTCCCAGCCGCTGGACGTCGCCCGGATCGCGCTGCCGCTGCTGGTCTACTTCGCCCTGATGTTCTTCGGGACCTTCCTCCTGGGCAAGGGTCTGGACCTGGCCTACGACCGCACCGCAACCCTCGCCTTCACCGCTGCGGGCAACAACTTCGAGCTGGCCATCGCGGTCGCCATCGCCACCTTCGGTGTCACCTCCGGCCAGGCCCTGTCCGGGGTTGTCGGCCCCCTCATCGAAGTACCGGTGCTGATCGGCCTGGTCTACGTCGCACTCGCCTGGCGCAAGAGGTTCACCGACAACGCGACGACGCCGGCCCCGTGAGACAACCGACCCGTGTTGTGGCCGCCCCCCAGCGGACGGCTGCCGGAAACCTCTCTGGCTGACGCCCTCCGGCCGTATGGCGGCGGCGCGGGTGGAGTTGCCCAGCCGTACACCCGACCTCGGCCTCCAACGGCGGGAGGCCGGGGTCACAGGGCGAGCAGCCCTGCAGCGGTCTCCCTGAACCCGCAGGCATCGAAGTAGAACGATCGCAAGTGCCCTTCGAAGTCGACATGCAGCCACTCGCACCCCGCAGCGCGGCATCCCTCAGCAGCTGCCTTGACCAGCGCGGCTCCCACTCCACTCGAACGATTGGGCTGAGCTACGACCGTGTCCAGGACAAACGCATGGACGCCGCCGTCCCAGGCGACGTTGACGAAGCCGATCAAACGATCACCTTCCCGGGTGCAGACCCAGCCGAGGCTGTGACGTTGAAGCCTTGCACACCAGTCGGTCTGCTCGACTGGATGACCGAACCCTTCGGCATGCAGCTGGTTGAGCGCTGAGTTGTCGACGTCGCCCCGCCACTCATACGTGATCGTCATGGCCCCGAACCTAACGATCACCAGAGCCGGACCCCAGGACCGGGCGCCCATCCAAATGTCGGAGCGGTGGGCGCGGGTGAGTCGTATGATCGTGGCGGGATGGGGCTCGTAGCGCAGCGGTTGTCGCGCCCTCACGACATGTGGGAGGACACCGGTTCGAATCCGGTCAGCCCCATCCCGCCTTGGCTCGCCCAGACTCTTCACCCCAACCGCGTACGGACCCGTCACCGGCTTCGGCCGCAGCTGTCGGCTCCCTGCCCCGCGTCCCGGAAGATGCCGGCAGCACGGCTCACTCCTGCACCCTGGTACGCCGCCGCCAGACGCAACAGAGGCGTCGTCGGCTGGGCCTCAGCGTGGGAGGAGTGCTGCCAGCAGTCGTTCTACGGTCGCCGTGCTGTCGGTGGTTTGTTCAGGGCTGCCGGTCATCAGCAAGTGGTGGGTCGTGCCGACGAGGGCGAGCGCGATGGTGGCGGCGTCGCTGTCCGCCGGAATCCGGCCGACGTGCTGTTCCGCCTGGAGGTACGAAGCGACGGCGTGCTGGATCGCGTCGAAGGCGGGCGCGCCGGACCGGAGGCCGTCGCGGGTGTGCGCCGCGGCCGCTGGGCGGGTGATCGCCAGGCCCACCACCGCGGGCGGAAGAGAGTCCAGCAGAGCCCCGACAACGTCCTGGAGGTTCTCCGCGACCGTGGCGTGGCCCACTTTGGCCTCCAGGGCCTGGGCCTGGCGGGCGCTGCGGGCGAAGCGGTCCAGGACCAGTTCGGCGACGAACTCGTCCAGGCCGGCGAAATGCGTGTGCAGCACGCCCTTGGCGCAGCCCGCCTCCGCGGTGATCGCGCGGCTGGTCAACGCGGCGGCGCCATCGCGGGCCGCCACCCGTTCCGCCGCCGCGAACAGCCGCTCGCGCAGATCCGGAATCGCTACTCCACGAGGTGACACAACTTCCCCTGTCGTCCTGGTCGTTGCAAGTATGGGCGGGCGCCCATACTATTTTGGGCACTTGCCCATTCTAGGGCCGGGACGCCTTGTCGCGCCCGGCGGGAGGGAGCTCAACCATGGGGCAGTTCGCCAACACCGCGCAGGCCGAGGCGTGGAACGGATACGAGGGCGCGCAGTGGGCCCGCAGCCAGGAGCGGTGGGACGCCGTCAACGACGGCTTCAACCAGCCACTTCTGGACGCTGCGGGCATCCTCGACTCCGACACCGTGCTGGACGTCGGCTGCGGAGCCGGCCGTACGACGCGCCTCGCCGCCCGCCATGCCGTACGCGGCCGGGCGCTCGGCCTGGACCTGTCGGAACCGATGCTGAACAAGGCTCGGGAGAGCGCCGTACGCGAAGGAGTGGCGAACGCGGACTTCGTGCGCGGCGATGCGCAGGTCCACCCCCTGGGGGACGGAACGTTCGACGCGATCATCAGCCGGTACGGCATGACCTTCTTCACCGACCCGGCCGCCGCATTCGCCAACTTCCACCGCGCACTGCGCCCCGGTGGCCGGCTGGCGTTCATCTGTGCGGCCGAGCCGGAGGGCAACGAGTGGCTCGCCGCCATGGCCCCGCTCAAGGACATCCTGCCGCTCGGCGGGTTCGGGAAGACCGGCGCCCCCGGCATGTTCTCCCTCACCGACCCCGGCCACATTCAGGATCTGCTCGCCGCCGCCGGGTTCCAGAAGGTGCAGGTGCAGCACATTCGAGTGCCGGGGAAGTGGGGAGCCGACACCGAGGACGCCACAGCGTTCATGCTGGACTCCGGCCCCGTACGCCACCTGCTCGACCAGGCAACGCCGGCCTCGCGGACGGCGGCGCGCCAGGCACTGACAGCCACCCTGCAGCCCTACGAGACTGACAGCGGGGTGTGGCTGCACAGCAGCTCCTGGCTGGTCACCGCCATCCATCCGGCACGCGACTGAGCCCCTGCCTGCCGGCAGACGTGGCTCTCAGTGGCCGTGCCGCTACCCGAGGTCGGCACGGTCATGTTACGGCCACCACCCGGCGGGACGGATGCTGAAGGGGGGATTCACGATCCCTGGATAACTGCGGCCTTCATTTGCCCCCGGGCCCGCGCGATCGTTGAGTGGAAGGCGGCGACGGACCGGCCGGTCCGCCCGCACCTCGAACCCAACGGAGCCATCATGACCCGCATCGCCCTGATCACCGGCGCCAACCGCGGCCTCGGCCGCAGCACCGCCCTGCACCTCGCCGAGTCCGGCACCGACCTGATCCTCACCTACCGCTCGCACGCCGACGAGGCCGAGGCCGTCGTGGAGGCGGCCCGCAAGCTGGGCCGCACCGCGATCGCCCTGCGGCTGGACACCGCGGACACCGCCACGTTCCCCGCCTTCACCGCCCAGGTGCGCGAGGCGCTGGCCCGGGAGTGGGGCCGCGACGCTCTCGACATCCTCGTCAACAACGCCGGACACGGCGTGTACGCATCGTTCGAAGAGACCACCGAGGAGCAGTTCGACGGGCTGATGGACGTCCACGTCAAGGGCGTCTTCTTCCTCACCCAGGCCCTGCTGCCCCTGATCGCGGACCGCGGCCGCATCCTCAACGTCTCCACCGGCCTGACCCGCTTCGTCGCCGCACCGACCGCGGCCTACGCCGCGGCCAAGGGGGCCGTCGAGGTCCTCACCCGCTACCTGGCCAAGGAGCTGGGGCCGCGCGGCATCGCGGTCAACGCCCTCGCACCCGGTGCCACCGGCACCGACTTCGGCGGCGGCGGCGTCCGCGACAACGAGGACATGCGCGCCACGATGAGCGGCGTCACCGCGATGGGCCGCCCCGGCGAACCCGACGACATCGGCGCCGCCGCTGCCGCGCTGCTCGCCGAGGGCACGTCCTGGGTCACCGGGCAGCGCATCGAGGCATCGGGCGGCATGCTGCTGTGAAGGGACCCGGGCCGCCCGGACCGGCGACCCGGACACCTCCACCCACCGGCCCGGACCCCAGGCACCGGAACCACGAGGGAGACTGGAACCGTGGACCGAGCACAACTCGCGGACTTCCTCCGCACCCGCCGCGAAGCCCTGCAACCGGAGGACGTGGGACTGCCCCGCGGGCCGCGCCGCCGCACCCGCGGCCTGCGCCGGGAGGAGGCAGCGGCGCTGAGCGGCATGTCGACCGACTACTACAGCCGACTGGAGCAACAGCGCGGGCCGCAGCCGTCGGAGCCGATGCTCGCCGCCATCGCCCGCGGCCTGCGCCTCTCGCTCGCCGAACGCGACCACCTGTTCCGTATCGCCGGACACAACACTCCATCCCGCCCCGGGAACCTGCGCTCCGACCACATCACGCCCGGCCTGATGCGCATCCTCGGGCGGCTGGACGACACGCCGGCGCAGGTCGTCAGCGACGTGGCGGAAACCCTCGCCCAGACACCGGCGGCCATCGCGCTCCTCGGCGACCAGACACAGTTCACCGGGCCTGAACGCAGCCTCACCTACCGCTGGTTCACCGACCCCGCCGCCCGGCTGCTGTACCCGGAGCAGGACCACCCGCTGCACAGCCGCTTCTTCGCCTCCGGCCTGCGCGCCGCCTACTCACGCCAGGGGACAGGGGGTCGCGCCGAGCACCTGCGCGACCTCCTGCTGGAACGCAGCACGGAGTTCGCCACCCTGTGGAGCGCGCACGAGATCGACGTGCCACGGGTGGACCCCAAACTCGTACGCCATCCCGAGCTGGGCGTCCTCACCCTCCAGTGCCAGGTCCTCCTGGACCCGGAGCAGAACCAGACACTGCTGGTATACACCGCAACCCCGGGTTCGCCGGACGACGAAAAACTGCGGCTGCTACCGGTACTCGGGGCACGTACGGCAGGCACCTGACGGCCTCGGCCGCACTCCACCTAGGTCAGCCGGAACACCGGGCCGCGCGGGGTGAACGGCAGCGACGCCCCCTGCGGTATCAGGTAGGCGTGCTCACGGCGAATCCGCAGGACATCGCACCAGCCGTCGGTGATGACGAGGACCGGTGCGGCCGGCGGGAAGTCGTCCGCCCGCTGCAACAGATCGATGCCGGGCTGGAGTTCGGTACCGCCGCGGCCGCGTATCCGCACCCGGCCGGCGATCTCGGCGGGCGGCAGGTAGTCGGCGTCGTAGGGGGCGGCGTCGCAGAAGACCACGCGTGCCGCGGGCACGTCTCGGGCCTCGGCGTACGAGGCGATGGCACCGAGAGCCTTGCCGAGCAGGGTGCTGTTCATCGAGCCGGAGGTGTCCAGCACGACGCCGAAGGTGCAGCGGGCCGTCTCCTGGGGCGGGAAGTACCGGCCGGCGCGGGGGATGTCGGGCGTCGCGGCCTGCCGCCGTGCCGGACGCGCGTACGAGCGTACGAGCTCCGGGCGGGGAACGTACTCGTCGAACCAGCGGGCCAGTCGCGCGTCCCACGGCACGGGCGGGTGCGACAGGGCGCGGATCTCCTCGATCAGCCCTGCGGGCAGGAGGCCGCGCTGCCCGTACTGGTGCAGGTCGAAACCCTGCACCAGACCGCGCCGGTAGAACTCGTCCAGGTCGGTGTACGGCCGGGCACCGGCATGCGGCAGCGGCTCGCCGAGGATGTCCCCGGCACCTTTGCCCCGCAGGGTCGCAAGCCTGCGGTGGCGGCGCAGATCGTGCGCGATGCGGTCGTACACCTCCTCGGCGGACAGGCCCCGCAGGTCCGGGTCGTACAGCAGCCCCTCGGGCATGTCGCCGACGCGCATCTGGACCAGCCAGTCGTTGACGACGTAGTCGGCGGCCACGTTGAAGAGAAACGGGTCGCGGCCTCCACGGCGTTCGCCGTGCCGCAGCGCGGCGTGCAGCATCTCGTGCGCGAGGACGAAACGCCATTCCTCGTCGGTGAACCCGCGCAGCGGGTTGATGTAGATCTCGCCCGCGACCGGGCTCACCGCCGCGATGGCGATGCCCTGCGCCCGGGCCAGCTCGGCGTCGGCCACGATCTTCAGACCCGCGGCGAGCCCGCCCAGCAGGGGATAGGAGGAGATGAACCAGTTCAGGGCACGGTCCCAGGGCCGCTGGGGTGCGAGCTCTCCGGTGGTCCGGTCGCGGCGGCCACCGGCCACGTCCATCGCGGCGGACACGCTGCGGGTCAGCGCGTGCGCGAAGGCGGTCTCCCAGTCCGGGACCGCGGAATTCCAGGCGTTCCAGGTGGCGAGGACCTGGTCCGGGCGCTTGCCCGCCGTGCCGCAGTGTTCGTACGCGGCGGGAATGCCGTCGCGGCGCCACCGGGCGGCGAGCAGCTCCTCGTCGCCACCCGGGAACGACTCCGGCAGCGCGATGGGCGCCCGGCCCACCGGATGGCTGACCAGGAAGCGGTTGACGACCGCGCAGCGTGCCGCGACGTCGAAGCGGTCCGGCTGTTCGCGCGGTCCGTCCGCCGATGCGGGCACATGGCCGAAGCCGAGGTGCAGCAGACAGTGGCCGAGCGCCCATGCCCACTCCGCCGGATCGGCCCGTTTGGTGGGGTGGGCGTGGATGGTGCCGTTCGACGTGACGGCGGCCAGCCCACCGGCCGGGGCCAGCGTGCACGCGTCCTGGCGGCACACCGACGCCTCCAGCGCCGCGAACGCCGGATTGCGCTTGACGAGGGCGAGCCCGGCGGCGAACGCCTCGGTGGCGGGGTCGGTCTTCTTCTGCCCGTCCTTGCCGCCGCCCCGGCGCCCGCCGGCCGCCGTCACCGTCGGGCCTCGACCAGCCGGGGCATGTCCCGCGCGGCTTCCACGAGGAACCACGCGGGCAGCACGGGCAGCCCGTCGGCGTCGTCCGCGATGACGGTCTGGGCGACCTCGACCGAGATCTCGGCGAGCCGCACGAGCAGCGACTTGGCCCGGTAGGCGGTCTGCCGCAGGGACGGCGAGACGTGCTCCTTCTGGCGCGGCAGCTCCTTGACCAGGTGCCCCCGGAACGCGTCGGCCAGGTAGTAGAGCAGGTCGCGGTCCTCGGGCCGCCCCGGCCAGGAGGCGTCGCCCTTGAGGATCGCATCGAGGCCGAAGGCATGACGGACGATCTTCGCGTAGCCGCTGAACGAGACCGCGTGAGCGGGTGTCAGCGTGCCGTGCACGACGACCTTCAGCGTCTCCTCGTCGATCCCCGGCCCGAAGGAGTGCAGGGCGTCCGACAGCATGTGCCAGGACCGGGGCGTGGAGAACGGCTCCTCGGTCTTGGGCGGCTGCGACCACAGGTGGTCGGGGCGGTCGGCGAGGTAGTCCGTCACCCACGGGTGAACACCGTTCTCGGCCGCCCACACCAGCCAGTCCGCGGCCGAGGCCCGGAGGTGGACATGGGTGAGCCGGTTGACGAGCGCGGAGGCGATGGGCCGCGCCAGCGCGTTGTCCGTGGCACGGTTGCCGGCCCCGATGACGATCGAGCCGGCGGGCAGCTCGTAGGCACCGATGCGGCGGTCCAGGATCAGCGAGTAGAACGCCTTCTGCACGTCGGGCGTCGCCGCGTTGAGCTCGTCGAGGAACAGGCAGTACGGCTCGTCACGGGCGATGGACTCGGGCGGACAGAACACGGACCGGCCGTCACGGATCTGCGGCACGCCGATGAGATCCTCCGGCGCGAGCTGGGTTCCGAGCAGGCTGACGCACTCCAGCCCCAGGGACTCGGCGAACTTCCTTACGAGCGACGACTTGCCGATTCCGGGCGCACCCCACAGGAAGACGGGCCGCACGGTGGCGAGGCCCAGCAACAGTTCGGGGATCTGGGCGGGGGTGACGGTGACGGCGGCCTGCACGCGGGAACGTTCCTTCGGGATTCTCGGAGTCGCGAACCGCCAGTATGCGGAGGCACAAAGCCGCGCGCAGCCCAATTAATCACCCGCCGCCGAATCCCGAAGGGCGCCCCCTCGCCGGCCGGGGCGCGACCGCATCTCGGAGCCCGTACGCTGCCGTACCGGGTTCGGGCGAGGTCGAAGGGGAGCAGGGGGACCACCCTGCCAGATCCGGCGCGAAGGGATGCGGCAGACACCCCTTGGGGCGGATTCCTGCGGCGGTCCGTCGCTACGAGTGCGCGATCTTCTCCTGGACGGTGAAGACGAAGCCGGTGGTGACGATGAAGGCGCTGGCGCTCCAGCCGACGCTGAGGAGCGGTGTCGCGTCGAGACCGCGGACGACGAGATAGGTGACGAGTGCCGCGATGACGCCCGTCATCAGGGCGAGCGCGATCTTGAGGTACTTGATCTTCGTAGTGGCTCGCTTCAGGTCCCGGGTGAGGGCCTGGTTCTGGACCCGGAGCTGGGCTGGGGTGGTCATGTCGGTGAAGTCCTTGGGGGACGGGGTCGCAGCGCCTGGTGGTGCGAGGAGGGGTGCCGGCGAGTGGCGGGTGGTTCCGGCTGCGCGGTTGTTGTTCCTTACGACGCGGTCCGGGCCCGTCGCGTGAGCGACGGGCCCGGTTCCCCCGAAACGGTGGCCGCAGCGCTACCCCCGATGCGGCTGGTGCTGCAGATCGGTCTGTTCAGTGATTCCTGTGTTGAGTGGCGCTACATGGTGGTTCTGCGAGAAATCGTCCAAGCGTTCCCCCCCCGTTAGTCCGTGGCCAGGTTCGGCCGACCGAGTCGGTGAGTACGCGGCTGCGCGGCAGTGGCGTTGCGAGCGGGGGACCGGCCCCATGCCGGTGAACCGGTGAGCAGGTTGTCGATGAGCCGGTACACACGGGTGCAGAGCACTGACAGCAGGGTCAGCACCATCACAAGAGGGGCGGTGAATCGGTGGGACATCATGATGTTCCTTTGACTGTAGGGGTCTCAGGAGAAGGCGCGCCCTGCCGGGCTAGCCCTCCCCTCCGGTCTGGGGTCGGGGGTACCGAAACTGAGGGGGGAATCGGTACCCCGAGCCGTAGGCCAGAGGGGAGGGCTAGTCCTCCGCGGCGAGCCGGCGCATCACCGCCGGTTCCCGGAGCTTCCGGTTGGCTGCCCGGATCATCTGGCGCACCGCGCTGTCGCTGGCCACACCGGCGAGTTCGGCGATGCTGCGGGAGTCGAGTCCGTAGTAGTGCTTGAGGATGTACACCTTGTGCTGCTGCGGGGTCAGTTCCTCGCGCAGGACCGACTGAATCCGCACCAGATCCACATCGCGGTCGAAGTCGATCATGATGGCGGCCTCGCTGAACTCGTCCAGGTCTCCGCCGGCGAAGGCGTCGGCATGCCTGCCGAGCTGGCGGAGCACGTCGGTCGCCGCGTTCCCGCAGACGGTCGCCATGTAGGCGTCCGGCTTCTCGACCGGCGGCCCGGACTGCAGACGCTTGAACATGCGGATGAGCGCTTCCTGCCACACCTCTTCGACGTGTCCGCGTGCGATGCGCTTCTCGATCACCCGCTTGAAGTGCTTCTCGCGGCTCTTCAGGTGCAGGATGTGTTCTTCGACTGAGCGGTCCGCGCTGGGACCACCGGACGACTGCGTCATCGGGCTGTGCTCCGATCATGAATAGCTGTTGCCCCAGCCGAACTAGGGAGTCTGGTCCCCAGGCCCTCACCGCCGGGCTTCTGTAAACGAGGACGCGCGGGACTCGCCAAACGTGAGGCAGCATCACGAAGGTCTTCCACGCGGATGTCCCGACGACCTGTTTCGGACGTCGGGCCCTCCTCCCGGCCGCCGGGCGCGGGACTACTCCACCGGGCACGGCCGCCCGGTGTGGGCGCGCAACGCGTGCCTGAACCACGTGAACACCTGGGCCGGGCTGGGCGGGACGGGCCAGCCGTTGATGACGGCGAGCAAGCGCCAGTAGCGTTCCGCGCGGGGGTCGCCGGCCACCTCCAGGCGGGTCAGCAGCCAGCGGCGCGGTTCGGTGTCGTCGGCGCGGCCGAAGATCTGGGCGTAGCGGACGGTGAGGGCGTCGATGACGGGTGCGGCCTCGGCCGAGGCCGGGTCGATGCCCGCGTCGAGCGCGCGGCCGGCGCTGTCCCGGACCGCCTCGGTCAGGTCGTGGTGCAAGCCGGTGACGTCGATGAAGTCGGTGATCAGGCGTCGGCGTTCGTCGTCGGAAAGCTTCGCGAACTTGTGCATGAGGTCCATCTCCTCGGGGCTGGAGCCACGTTTGGCCACCGCGCGCAGCACGGCGCGTCGCAGTCGCAGGGTGCGGATCTGCGCCTCCAGGGCATCGGCATGCGCGGCCCGCGCCCTCGGGCACCGAGACCTCCCGGTCCAGCATCCGCCGGATGACGGCGAGGCCGAGTCCCGGGTCGCGCAAGGTGCGCACCAGATCAAGACGCGTGAGCGCGCCGATGTCGTAGAGCCGGTAGCCGGCCGGGCTGCGGTCGGTCGGCGGCACGATCCCGGTGTCCGAGTAGAACCGGATGGTCTTGACCGTCAACGCGGTCCGCCGGGCCAGGTCACCGATCGTGAAGAGCATGTCGCCGTTCATGCCCTCACTCCCACGCCTCCCCCTACGGGAGACTCAAGCCACTCTCCGACCGTCCGCAGGCGCCTTGGCGCGGCCTCAGATGTTCAGCCCGGCTTCCCACAGACGTCGGCGCAGCACGTAGTCGCTGAAGAGATGGCGGCTCCGGTCGAGCAGTTCACCCACCTCCGAGTCGCCGCGCCGCCCGTCCGGGGACGGACGCCAGCGCTGCACCGACTGTGCGGCCCAGGTGCGCAGCTTCAGATCCGGGTCCTCGAACAGACCGACCGCCGCCCGCAGCGCCACGATGCCACCGTGCGCGTCGAGCAGCCGGAACGCGCCGAGGCGGACGTGCCGCGGCCGCTCGGAGCCGGTGCGCTCCAGTAGCCAATCGGCGGGCAGCTTGTCGGCGGAGGGCAGCAGGGCGGCAACGGTCTCGCGGACGACCCCGGAGGCAGGGTCGTCGAGGAGCGGCCGCAACTGCTTCGCATCCGTGCGGTCCAGCGCCCGCAACCCTGCTACCGCCCGCGCCCGCACCCCGGCCTCGGGGTGCGCCAGCAGCGGCCACAGCAACCCGGCGTCCGCGCGGTTCCCGCACTCGGCCAGCCCGATGGCCGCACCGGGCGGCAACTCGGGGTCTCCGGCCGCCGCGCACCGCTCCCGATACCAGGCCACCGGGTCACCACCCTGCTGTCGTACGACATACCGGGCGCAGGCACGCACAAGCGCGGAACGGTCGCTGAGAAACGGCTCAGCCTGCTGAGGCCGCCCTGCTCGCCTCAGCGCGGTGACGCCGGCCGAACGGACACGAGGGTTGCGTGCGGACAACAGCGAGGGCAGCACATCCTCGTAGTCTTCCTCATTCGCCAGAGCCGTGAGCGCCGCTGTGGCACACAGGTCCTGGACCACGGTGTCCTGGTCCCCGGCGGCCACACGGGCCAGCTCTGCGGGACGGAGCAGCTTGCCCTCGACGGCCAGCCGGTACGCGAACCGCCGGACGACGCGGTCGTGGTCAGCGAAGAGAACGGCGAGCTGACCGACGGCCGCCTGGCGCAGGATCTGACTGAGCAGATCCACGCCGAACGCACCTCTGTCGCGGCGGCCGACGCGCAGGACGAGCGACGCGAGGTCGAGGGCAGAGTCCACGTTCAAGGCCGCGCACAGCGACTGCCGCGCCTGCTCGCGCACCGGGCCGACCCAGTCGGCGCAACGGATCACGACCAACGGCAGCAGAGCGGGGTACCGCTCCGACTGACGCACCGCTTCCTGTCGGATTCGGCCGTTGCGGTGGCAGAGGGCAAGCGCGAGCCCGGACTCGCCGACCTGGGTCAGGTCGGGAGGCAGTGGCGCGGAATGCTCCCAACCCGGCAGGAACTGCGGGCGGTACCAGGCCACCTCACGTACGCCTGCGTCCAACGCGAGCCAGTCGGCCGGGTCAGCGACATCCAGCGCGCTGCGAAGCGGCGCCCCATCGGCGAGCCGCTGTGCTGCCGCCGTCCCACCCTCGACGTTCTCCAGCATGTCCGCCCCCTCCACCGGTCGTACCAGGTGATCGTACGGACTCGACCCCTGGGCATCAGCCGCTGAGGCCCTCCGCGAAACCTTCCGGGCCAACCCGAACGAGGCCCGCGCGCGGGGTTTCTACTCTCCTCCGCCCGGCAGGGACTTCTCGAAGAGCGTGAACGACTTGGGCCTGCCGTCGGGCTGCGGCTTGCCCTCCTTACGTCCCACAACCTGATAGCCGGCGCTGAGGTAGTACGCGTTCAGGGGCGCGTTGTCGGCCAGGCAGTCCAGCCGGACCAGCGGCCGGCCGGTCTCGGCCACGCGGCGCTCGGCGACTCGTAGGAGCTGCCGCCCCGTCCCGGACGGAGCGCTGCGGTGGTTCACCATCAGCCGGTGCACATAGCCGGCTGTCGACGGCTGAGGGCCCCAGGCGTCCTCGTCCTCCCACCACAGCTCCCAGGCCCCGACCACACGATCGGCCGACTCCGCGAGCCAGACCTCCCCGTGCTCCATGACCCGGCGGAAGTGGTCCACGCCGAGCTCGCCGGGCAGCCACTGACCGGTGACCCCTCGGGCGACCATCCAGCGGGCGGCGTCGTCGCGCAGACGTACGACGGAGGCGAGGTCGGTGTCGTCAGCGAGACGGAAGCGCGGAGCGTTCACGTCGCGATCTTCGCACGGGTGCCTTGCGGTTGAGCGTCCAAGCCCGCACTCCGGATGTGGGTTCCATGGATCTAGTCTCTGGATTGCTCGATGAGCGAGGCGACTCCGTCCAGCATCCGTGCGAGTCCGAACTCGAAGAGCGCGTCGAGTTCGAGGTCGAAATCCTCCTGGGCGAAGAGAGTGGACAAGATCGGATAGGACCCGGTGGTCTGGATCATTGCCATCCGCGCCTCGTTGGAGGCCATCCACTCCTCGGGGGTCATCCCCGTCTCCTGCCATGCCTGCGTCTCCAACTCGACGGCCGCCGCGATGCCTTGGGCATATCCGAGAAGAGCGAGGTGGGTGTGGATGACCTGGGTCGGCGTCAGCCCCACGCCCTGCAGGGCGCTGAGGACCCGCTCGGCGTAGCGCATTGCGTGGGGCGAGGCCATCGGCCGGGTGAGAGCGGACATGGCTCGCGCCAACCAGGGGTGACGCCGGTACAGCCCCCACACCCACCGGATCTCCCTTTCCAGTTGTGCTCGCCAGCCGCGCGGTCGCGCTCCCGGTGGCTCCCCGTTGAACACGGTCTCCGACATCAGCCGTACGAGTTCGCCCTTGCTCGGCACATGGCGGTAGAGCGCCATGGTGGACACACCGAAATCGGTCGCGACTCGGCGCATGGAGAGTGCGGCGAGCCCTTCGGCGTCGACGAGGGCGATCGCGGCGCGGACGACGCGGTCCCGGTTCAGTCCGTGGCGGGGCGTCGGGGGCCGTTCCCGTCCCGACTCGGCCACCACGGTGCCGACACCCGGCACGGCCCGCACCAGACCCTCCTGGTTCAAGGTGGCGAGAGCCTTCGTCGCGGTCGCCATGGCGACGCCCCACTCCTGGGTGATGCCCCGTGTGGAGGGGACGCGCGCACCGGGGGCGAGTTCACCCGAGGCGATGCGTCGACGGATGTCAGCAGCGATACGGAGGTAGGGCGGTTCCTCGGCCATGACCGCACTGTACTAGTGCACTCACCGGGCATTCATCCCGCTCAGTGCCGCGAAGCATGGGGTGCACTAGGGCTGTGCTTGCGGCGTACGCCACGTCCTCGGTTCTCTGCCGTGCATGGAGAACACACCCCGCCACCGCGCGGGACGCAAGGAGTGGACCGCGCTCGCCGTCCTCATGCTGCCCCTGGCCCTCGTATCGATGGACGTCTCGGTCCTGTACTTCGCGATTCCGTACATCAGCCAGGACCTGCAACCCAGCGCCACACAGCAGTTGTGGATTCTCGACATGTACGGCTTCGTCCTCGCCGGCCTGCTCATCACCATGGGTGCGCTCGGCGACCGGATCGGCCGACGCTCGCTGGTACTCGCGGGAGCGGCCCTGTTCGGAGCGGCCTCGGTCGCCGCCGCGTACGCGCACACGGCTGAACTGCTCATCGGCGTACGCGCGTTGCTGGGCGTCGGCGGCGCCGCCCTGATCCCGTCGACCCTGGCCCTGATCCGCAACCTCTTCCACGATGACAAGCAGCGCGGCAAGGCGGTGACCCTGTGGACTGCCGTCATGACCACGGGCATCTCACTGGGGCCCGTGGTCAGCGGCCTGTTGCTGGAACACTTCTGGTGGGGCTCGGTCTTCCTGATCAACCTGCCCGCGATGGTGCTGCTGTTCGTGCTGGTGCCGTTCCTGGTGCCTGAGTTCAAGTCACCGAAGGGCGAGCCCTTCGACCTGCTGAGCGCGTTGCTGTCACTGAGCGCTGTACTCCTGGTCACCTACGGGATCAAGGAATGGGCCAGGCACGGGTACGAGCCGGTGCCCGCCGTCGCCATCAGCTCGGGGGTGGTGCTCGGCTTCGTCTTCGTACGCCGACAGCAGCGCCTTCCGCATCCGCTGATCGACCTCGGTCTGCTCGGCCGGCGCACCTTCGGCGGCCCGGTGGTCGCCAACCTCCTCGCGATGTTCGCCACGGTCGGGATGGCCGTCTTCTTCACGCAGTACCTGCAGTCCGTCCTCGGCCTGAGCCCGTTCGACGCCGCGCTGTGGAGCCTGGTGCCGGCCGCCGGAGTCGCCATCATGGCCCCGGCCGGAGCCGCGCTCGCACAGCGTATGGACCGCGCGTACGTCATGGGCGGCGGCTTCCTCCTCTCCGCTTGCGGGTTTCTCTGGCTGGCCCAGGTACGTACCGACTCGGCGCTCTCGTTCACCCTGGTCGGCGCGTCCGTGTACGCGGGCGGCCTGGTCGCCGCCATGACGCTCGCCAACGAACTCGCCCTCGGCGCGGCCCCGCCGGATCGCGCGGGATCAGCAGCGGCCGTGTTGGAGTCGGGCCAGGAACTCGGCGGAGCGCTGGGCATGGCGATCCTCGGAACCATCGGGGCAGCGGTCTACAGCCGGGACATGGCCGGCGCGCTTCCCTCGGGAGTGCCGCAGGCGGAGGCCGTGCGGGAAACGCTGGGTGGTGCCACGGCCGCCGCGGCCCAACTCCCGTACGGCACCGCGGAAGCCGTACTGGTGGCCGCGCGAGGCGCCTTCACGCACGGGATGAGCATCGCGGCCGTCGGCGCGGCCGTCGTCATGGCCGGTGCCGGCCTCTTCTCGTGCACCTGGCTGAGGGGTGCGGGCAGGACGAGGCGCCCGGCGGAGGCACCTGCCGACTCGCGGCCCGCGACACCTGCGTAGGCCCTGGGCAGGATCGCGCTCGGGGCTCGGACTGGGGCTCGGACCGGGTTGACGGCGGGCCATGCGCACCGTTCCGGAGCAAGGGCCATCACCTGTCCTTCGGAGGATTCGGCTACATCGGGAGGCTGTCGCTAGGCTCCGGGCCCATGACCAGTGATGTGGGGTTCACCTGCGGGTGCTGCGGGGCCCACCACCCCGAGCTGCCGATGAACTACACGGCCGAGGCCCCCGCTGTGTGGGAGCCGGCCTTCGCCGACGCAGAGGACTGCTTGCTGTCTGCGGACCAGTGCGTGGTTCGCGGGCAGCACTACTTCGTCGTCCATACCCGCCCGGTGGGCGAGCGCCCCTTCGTCGAGCTGAAGCCCACGGACCACCCCCTCGCCGTCGAGCAGCGCACGGGAATCAGCCCGGAGCGCGTACGGGAGATCGCGTCGGCCTTGCTCCACGCCGGAGACGGGGAACCGCGATAATGGCTGACCGGCCCGCCTCAGCCGTCCCGATCGCGCCTGCCGGCCTGAGCCGCAGAGCCCAGTGGTTTGTCGAGACGCAGGGTATCCGCGTTCACCGGCAGGACGTACGGCGACACCGCGACGCGTGGATCGAGCACGGGGTGCCCGCTACGGAGATCGGACGCGCCACTGCCTTCCAGGACCGCTGGGGCGGCCTCGCCCTCCCGCCGGCCCCGTTCTACGAGGGCGGTCCGCGTGTCCTGAGCGCCGGCTGCCCCGAGGAGGTGGCCGCAGAAGGCTGGTCGTTCCGAGCAGGGGACTGCCGGGTGTCCATGGCGTACGGCTTCGCGATCGGACCCGACGGCGCGTTCGGTATCGACGCCTCTCGTTGGACGCCCCTGCATGCCAGTACGGACGGATGGGTCGAATCCCTGGCGCTCGCGGCTCATGCCCGCCGCTGGGCCACAACCGTCACACGGGTCACGCGCGAGGCCGTCGATGCGCTGGACCTCGGCGCATTCGAGCCGGTGCCCGAAGTACAGGGTGTGACCGACTCCTGGTGGCGGGGCGAGGACTCTCTCATCGCTGTGTACCGGGGTGAGGCCGTGGGCCTCGACGCCCCGCAATGCCTCGAAGCGCACATCTACGCGGGCCTCGACGAATGGGGCCTATACGGTGGCTGACCTACCGGTCTTGGTTCGCCGCTATGTCACGCCCGAGCGGCGCTACATGAAGCTCGGCGGTGGCTTGCTGCGTATGCAAAGTCCTGCGCGCGACCGATTTGTACGAGACCTTCGTGACGACGCGGGACTTATCACGGCAGATGAGGTCACCAAGCTCCTTGAGGGCGGCTGGCGGGAGCGGAGAACTGCGGCGTGGCTCGTAGCTGTCTCCCACCGGACCGAGTTTCGTGAGCGCCTCGGGGAACTCCTGCTGGCCAGCGAAGTGTGCTGCGCCGGGCTGGCCTATTGCGTGGCCCTGGCCGGCTTCGGAACGGCGCGCGACGCTGATCTATTCGCCGCCTACCTGGATCGCTACCTCCGCCGCCCCGACCTCGGGTACGACCAGGCCGTCGTCATGGGCGCTCTCCGGTTCATCGACCTGAACCTTGGAGGTGGCCATGCCGACCGCTTCCGAGAACCGGGCGGCCTGTGGGAGCAGTGGCTCCGGGAGGCACCCCACATGAACGGCGACTCCGATCCCACCCCCTCCTTCCTGAACCTCATCCGCCGGCTCTGCGCATTCGTCGACGAGTGCGCAGCGGCGCCATGACCGCGCCCATCCCGTTGCCGTCCGAACCGCGCTCAAGATGGAAGCCGTACGCCTGCGCCGCGGCTGCGAAGCACGTTCCAGCGCCTTGTCGACTACGCGCTGGTCGCGGATCAGCAGGGGCGCGGGATGGCCACAATCGCACCAGCGCAGCACGCCGGTCTCGGTGTTCAGCTGACACCCATGGGTCTGGATTCCCTGCTCGGCCCCGGCGCCGCGCGCGAAGTGCACGAGCAAGCCCTGGAACCCGCTCCTCACCCGGCCGGGGCGCAGTCCGCTGCCGGTCGGCGCATGACATCCTGGCCCGGTGCTCCTGAACGATCTCTCCAGCAGCGTCGACCTCCGCCCAGTGCGCTATCAGTTCGCCACCGTTCGAGGCGACTCGTACGACGACAACTGGCTGGTCATCGAGGGCACGGTGGCGACTCCCGAAGGAAAGTGGTCCTTCGCCGACCCGTGTCTGCTCACCGATGAGGCCCGCCAGGTGTCCGCGTGGCTGCGCGCGGTGGCCGCAGGGACGGTGAACGTCACCGAACCCGATGCCGGAGGCGAGCTGTCGCCGGACACGTGGTTCATCGAGCCGGTCGTCGCTTTCAGCCTCGCACAACGAATCGAGAGCGGGACCGCGGTGATCCGCGTTCACCTGTCTCTGGAGGCGGCACCTCCGTGGCAGCAGGGCGATGACGGGGCCGACATCTACCAGTACGTCGTGGAAGTCAGGTTGGACACCGCAACGCTGCTGCGCGCGGCCGACGACTGGGACCGCTCGCTGGCTCCCCTCCCGTCCCGCTGATCCAGCCCCCACACTCACCGGACAACCGATTCCGCTTCCACTACGAGGCAGGTCTCCAGCCGCAGCATGGCCACAACCTGACCGCAGGGCACGCGCGCCCGGTCCGGCCGCTGAGGACCTGTGTCGTGTGCCGGCCGAACCAGACATCGCGGCCCGCGCCGGCTCCGTCGGTCACCAGACCGCTGACGCGGCAGGGCGGATGGAGCCTCGCGCTTCCGGCGGCGTTCGAGCGGACGGCGGCTGCCTCTCAGGGGTGTGATGAATGCTCGATCCGGGTGGATTTCCGCGTCTTTGCTGGTCGGGGGGTTGGCGCCTCTGTCACCGTCGTCGGCGGGCGGGTAGCCCCGGAGCTGTCGTGCCGGGGTGATGCCGGTGCGCATACGGTGCTCCGCGGCCCGCCGCGTACGAGAAGAGGCTCGATGAAGAAGACTGCTGTCTGGGCCGGCGCCGCTGTGCTGGGCGTCTCCGTGCTCACGGGGGCCGGTTCCGCCGGCGCCGCCCAGCCGGACACGAAGGCGGCCGGTGCCTACTGCCTCGCGAACAGCTGGGGCACACCCCAGGTGTCCGTGAAGCCGTGCGATGCCGGTGACCAGGGCCAGCACTGGGTGGTCTCGGGCAACCAGATCGCCCTGGCCGACGCCCGCGCCTACTGCCTCGCCAACACGTGGGGAACGGCGGACGTCTCCACCAAGCCGTGCGACCCGCGCGACCAGGGCCAGTACTGGGACGTGGCGGGTCAGCAGATTTCTCTCAACTTCGCTCCCGCCTACTGCCTCGCCAACGCCTGGGGTACGCCGACCGTCGCCACCAAGCCGTGCGACAGCGCCGACCCGGGGCAGCACTGGGTCGTCTTCAACGACCAGATCAGCCTCGCCCTCGCCTGACAGGCTACGGACCCACCTTCTTGGGGTGTCGCCGAGCGCAGCGGTCTGCCGGCGCCCGGCGCCCGGCGACGTCCGAGGTTTGCGGCGGTCAGGCCGTGGCGGAGCGGGTGGAGGTGATCACCACGGATGTGTACGGCATCGTGGCGTGGCCGCCGAGCTGGTCGATCGCGGCCCCGGCGCTGTCCAGGACCTCCGCCATCTTGTCCGGGGGGAGTTGTGTGAGGCCGCCGAAGGTGGGGAGCTGGTCGAGCCACTCCTTCCGGGAGTAGGTGCGCTCCCAGGCGAAGTGCCATTGTTCGGGCTCGCTGAAGTTGCCGGTCCGGCGGATTCCGTCGGCGATCTTCGCGAACAGCGGCTGGTAGGCGTCCACGGCCGCGCCCTTCAGCAGGCCGGGGTTGAACGGGGAGCCGGGGGCGACTCGCCGGAGCGCTTCGGTAAGCGCGTCGATCATCTCGGCCGGGAGCTGGGGGACGTGATGGAAAGGGGCGAGCCGGCCGCCGGGCCGGAGCACCTGGGCCGCCTTGGCCGCACCGGCGACGGGGTCGACCCAGTGCCAGGCGGTGCCGGCGATGACCGCGTCGAACTGCCGCCCGGCCGGCTGCCAGTCCTCGAACCTGGCGACCTCGACCTCGACACGGCTCTGCCGCGCGAAGGCGGCCATCCGCTCGTCGGGCTCGACACCGAGCACCGAGCACCCGGCTGCCCGGAACTGCCGGGCCTCGATGCCGGTCCCCGCTCCGACGTCGAGGACGCGCCGACCGGGACTTGCCGCGACGATCCTGTCCACCAGGGCCTGGGGATACGACGGTCGGGCGCGGTCGTAGCGTTCGGCGTCCACGCCGAAGGACTCGGCCGTCCGCCGGTGGAGGTGGGGCTCGGGAACGGACTCGTCCGGCTGTTCCTGCGATAGAGTGGGCATGTGCCCACTTTAGTGGGCGAGTGCCCACTTGTTAAGGCGGGCGGCGCGGAAGGGAAGACGATGCCGTCAGGGGTGCATATCCACAACGTGCGCGGCCAGTTGTTCGAAGCCGCTGAGCGCGTGCTGCTTCGGGACGGGCCCGACGCGTTGACCAGCCGGGCGGTCACGGACGAGGCGAACTGCGCCAAGGGCGTGCTGCACCGGCACTTCACCGACTTCGACGCGTTCCTGGCGGAACTCGTCCGCGACCGCGTCCGCGGCATCGAGGAACGGACCACGACCCTGCGCGCGTGCGCCGGCTCAGGAAACGTGGTGGACAACCTCGCCGACGCGCTTCAGGACCTGTTCGGACCGGTCACGGTGGCCATCGTCGCGCTCATCACCTTCCGTGACGGCCTCCGCGCCCGGCTGCGCGAGGACGGGCTGACCGGCATTCCACTCGCTGTGCAGGGCGCCGCCATGATCGCTGCCTATCTCACGGCCGAGCGGGAGTCGGGGCGCCTGGCCGATGACGCGGACATCGACACCCTCGCCCCCACTCTCGTCGGGGCCGGGCATCTGCTGTTCGCCGACCGGACGAGTGCCCCGCCGCAGACCGCAGCCGTCCGCAAGATGGTGGCCACCGTCATCGCGGGCGTGCTGCGGCACCCTCAGCCGTAGGCCGGGCCAGTCACTGCGCCCGCCAGGTCGGCGTACGGCGGAGCACCCGGCGCCCCGGGGAAGTCAGGAGGCGAGTGCGGGGGAGCGGGAGATGTCCGCGGCCGCGTCGGGGTTCGGGTTGTTCCGGCAGTCCGACGGAACGTCCTTCTTGCACGCGCGTTTGAAGGCCGGCTTTGGCGCCCGCACCTGCGCCGGCGCCCCGAAGGCGCTTGCCCGGGCGGGTAGGAGTACGGACACCGTTGCGGCGGCGGCCACGAGGGCACCGACACGCCGGCGGGGCAGAGGCGATTTCGCCATGGACAAGGTCCCTTCATCGCAGGTGAGTTGAAGGGACCCTGAACCAGAACGTCCGAGTGCGTCCCACTGGCTCGCACGGGGAGCCCGGCAAGCGTTCGATCCGGTGACCTCGGCACGGGCCATCCGGCGCAGTACGAGCGAGCGGCTCGTACCGTCAGTCCACCGCCTCGGGCTGCCACCCGGAGGCCCAGTCGTCGAGCGGGGCGAGAGCTACTCGAAGGGTCCTGCCCTGTTCGGTGAGCAGGTACCCCTCGCCGGCGTTCTCGACGAGGTCGGCCTGTCCCAGCTCACGAAGCCTGTCAGCCAGGACGCTCGACGAGACGCCGCCGCATCGTTGCTGGAGCTGGCGGAAGGTCAGGGACGAGCCGTCTCGCAGCTCCCAGAGGACCCGCAGCGCCCAGCGCCGGCCCAGGAGATCCATGAGCGCCATGATCGGACGCCCTGTGTGCGAGCCGCGGACCGGGCGGCCGGGGAGTGGTGTTGGCCGTGTCATCTGCTTCCCTTTCCAAAGCGCCAATGTTAGCGTCGCGCCATGCTTCTGAAATCGAAGCAATCGGCCATGCGTCGAACCGCTCTCGCAGAGGGAAGGCCGACGGACGACTGGTCGCTCACCACTGATCGTGCTGTCGCCGAAGTGGCCGAAGCGGCCAAAGCGGTCGGGGCGGTCGGGGCGGTCGACGAGCTCCATACGACCAAGCCGGATGCACTCAACCCCAACACTGGAGATTCGCATGCCCAAGGGCTACTGGGTCAGCGTCTACCGCACCATCTCCGACCCTGAGAAGCTGGCCGCCTACAACGAGCTGGCCCGGCTGGCCGTCGACCCCGCCGGTGGCCGGACCCTTGTCCGCGGCGGTCGGGTCACGGCACATGACGCCGGAATCGCCGAGCGCACCGTCGTGGTCGAGTTCGACAGCTTCGAGCAGGCCGTCGCGGCGCGCGAGAGTGTGGCCTACCAGCAGGCCCTGGCCGCCCTCTCCGACGGCGTCGAACGCGACTTCCGCATCGTCGAAGGCACCGACTGACCCGAGGCCCAGTCGGAATCTCGCCGAAGGCTCACAGAGCTCCAGGCGAGACACCCGCACCGGGCGCCCCGCCCTCCCCCGTTCGGGTATCCGTCACCCGGGTACACGCCGCTGGTGACGGGCCCGGCCGGGCTCCGGGCCCATGATGGCCGGTGGCCGCCGAGCCGTCTGCGGACCGGGTCCGATCGGGAGGGTGCATGGCGTCGCTGGACGAACAACCGGATACGGAAGTGATCACCGACCCGGAGCAGCGGGCGCGGACCGAGCGGCGGGTCGGCGAAGGCGCGAGAGCGCTGAGGTGGCTGTCGACGACCGATCACAAGGTCATCGGTGACATGTATCTGGTGACCTCGTTCGCGTTCTTCCTGTTCGCCGGGGCCCTGGCCATGGTGATGCGCGCCGAACTCGCCCGACCGGGCATGCAGATCGTGTCCAACGAGCAGTACAACCAGCTGTTCACCGTGCACGGCACCATCATGATGCTGCTGTTCGCGACCCCGACGTTCACGGGCTTCGCCAACGCGATCATGCCGCTCCAGATCGGGGCGCCCGACGTGGCGTTCCCCCGGCTGAACGCGTACACGTACTGGGTGTACCTCTTCGGCGGGCTGATGGTCGTCTCGGGATTCCTGACGGCCAACGGGGCCGCAGCCTTCGGCTGGTTCGCCTATGCGCCGCTCAACGGGCCGGTGTTCTCGCCGGGGGCGGGCGGGGACCTGTGGGTGATGGGACTGGTGGTCGCGGGGCTGAGCACCATCCTCGGCTCGGTCAACTTCATCACCACGATCATCTGCCTGCGGGCCCCGGGGATGACGCTGTTCCGGATGCCGATCTTCACATGGAACGTGCTGTTCACGTCGATCCTGGCGCTGCTCGCGTTCCCGGTGCTCACTGCCGCGCTGCTCGCTCTGGAGGCGGACCGGAAGTTCGGCGCGCACGTCTTCGACGCGGCCAGCGGCGGGGCGCTGCTGTGGCAGCATCTGTTCTGGTTCTTCGGCCACCCCGAGGTGTACATCGTGGCGTTGCCGTTCTTCGGGGTGGTCACGGAGATCCTGCCGGTGTTCAGCCGTAAACCGGCGTTCGGATACGTGGGCCTGGTCGGCGCCACCATCGCCATCACCGGGCTCTCCGCGACGGTCTGGGCCCACCACATGTTCGCGACGGGCGGGGTGCTGCTGCCGTTCTTCTCGCTGATGTCGTTCCTGATCGCGGTGCCGACGGGGGTGAAGTTCTTCAACTGGATCGGCACGATGTGGCACGGCTCGCTGTCGTTCGAGACGCCGATGCTGTGGTCGCTCGGCTTCCTGGCCACCTTCCTGCTCGGCGGGCTGACCGGAGTGCTGATCGCGTCACCGCCGATGGACTTCCACCTGACGGACTCGTATTTCATCGTGGCGCATCTGCACTACGTCCTGTTCGGGACGATCGTCTTCGCCACCTTCGCCGGGTTCTACTTCTGGTGGCCCAAGTTCACCGGCCGGATGCTCGACGAGCGGCTGGGGAAGATCCACTTCTGGACGCTGTTCGTGGGCTTCCAGCTCACCTTCCTCGTCCACCACTGGCTGGGCGAGCAGGGCATGCCCCGCCGGTACGCGGACTACCTGGCCACCGACGGGTTCACCACGCTCAACACCCTGTCCACCATCGGGGCGTTCCTGCTGGGCCTGTCGACGCTGCCGTTCCTGTACAACGTGTGGAAGACCTGGCGGTACGGGGAGCGGGTCACGAGCGACGACCCTTGGGGGTGGGGCCGCTCGCTGGAGTGGGCGACCAGCTGCCCGCCGCCCCGGCACAACTTCCACGCACTGCCCCGGATTCGCTCCGAGTCGCCCGCCTTCGATCTGCACCATCCGGAGGCGGTCACCCCGGCCGGGAGGGCGGACGGATGAAGGGCGAGGCGTGGCTGTTCAGCGGGGTGGCGCTGTTCTTCGCGGTGACCTGTGGGGTGTACGCGGCCTTCGCACCGGACCCGGCGGGCATCGCGGCGCTCGCCGTGTCGGGCCTGATGGCGGCACTGATCTCCGCCTTCCTGTGGCGCCAGGCCCACCGGACGGCCCCGCGCCCGGAGGACCGCGAGGACGCGCGCGTCCACGAGGCGAGCGGCCGGCGCGGCTACTTCCCGGCACGCAGCTACTACCCGGCGATCAGTGCGGCCGGTACGGCGCTGCTGGGCCTGGGCACGGTCGAGGGGCTGTGGCTGTTTCTCATCGGGGTCGGCGTGCTGATCCCGGGCGTCTACGGCTTCGTGTTCCAGAACCCCGACCCGGCGCGCTGATCACCCGGCCGGCGCGGTCCGGCCAGCAGTTCCTCGGCCTCGCGCTCCTGCTCCGGCGTCATCCCGGGGCGCACCTGATCGCGGTAGTACCAGTGGCTGAGCCGTGCTCGCAGCCGCCGGGCGAACCGGGTGCGCGCGGCGGCGCACCGGGGCGCGGGGACGTCCAGCGGCCTGGGGAGCTCCCGCGCCAGCAGGGCGTACCGCTTCTCCTCGGGCAGCGGGGCGTGCTCCGGGTGGTAGCCGCCCTCCACCGACTGCTCCACGCCCCCGGTCTCCTCGCCGTCCGTCAGCAGCTCCCGGTCGTGCGCCTGGAGGGCCAGGCAGAGCCGGTCGGTCACCACGAACGCCACCGGGGGCAGGACGACCAGGGCGATGCGGAACACCCAGGTCAGCCCATGCACCGGTACGTCGAAGACGGCGGCGATCACGTCCTGGCCCCCGGCGAGCAGCAGCACCGCGTAGGCCGTGAGGGCGCCCACGCCCAGGCCGGTGCGGACCGGCCGGTCGCGGGGGCGGTCGCAGAGGTGGCGCTCGCCCGAGCCTCCGGTGATCCAGCGCTCGAAGAACGGGTACGCGTACAGCACGAGGAAGAGCGCGCCGGGCAGCAGCACGCCGGGGACCAGCGGGTTCCACATCAGCGTGTGGCCCCACAGCCGGGTCTCGACGCCGGGCATCAGCCGCAGGGCGCCTTCCAGGAAGCCGACGTACCAGTCGGGCTGGGAGCCGGTGGAGACCTGGTCGGTGTGGTAGGGGCCGTAGTCCCAGATGGGGTTGATCTGGGCGACGGCCCCCAGCACGGCGAGCACGCCGAAGACGATGAAGAAGAGACCGGCCGACTTGGCCGCGTACTGCGGCAGCAGCGGCTTGCCGACGACGTTGCGGCCGGTGCGCCCCGGCCCGGCCCACTGGGTGTGTTTCAGGTGCACGACGAGCAGCAGGTGCAGGCTGATCAGGGCCAGGAGCAGCCCGGGGACCAGCAGGATGTGGACGGGATAGAGCCGGGAGACGATGTCGTCGCCCGGATACTCGCCGCCGAAGACGAAGAAGCTCAGATACGTGCCGACAACCGGGATCGACAGCATGATGCCCTGTGCGGTGCGCAGCCCCGTACCGGACAGCAGGTCGTCGGGGAGCGAGTAGCCGGCGAAGCCTTCCAGGAGGGCGAGGAGGAACATCGTCACCCCCACCGTCCAGTTGACCTCGCGCGGCCTGCGGAACGCGCCGGTGAAGAAGACGCGCAGCATGTGCGCGCCGATCGAGGCGACGAAGACGAGCGCCGCCCAGTGGTGGATCTGCCGGATCAGCAGGCCGCCGCGTACGTCGAAGCTGATGCGGAGGGTGCTGGCGTACGCCTCCGACACGCGGACCCCGCGCAGCGGGGCGTACGAGCCGAGGTAGACCGACTCGGTCATGGACGGCTGGAAGAACAGGGTCAGGTAGACGCCGGTGACCACGAGGACGACGAAGCTGTACAGGGCGAGCTCGCCGAGGAGGAAGGACCAGTGGTCCGGGAAGGCCTTCCGCAGCAGTGCGCGGGCGGCCCCGGCGAGCGGAAGCCGCGCGTCCACGGCATCCGCCGCCCTCGCGCCCGCGCTCCGCGCGCGTGCTTCCACCTGCTCCTTCGCCTTGAACAGCCGCATCGGTGCACCTTCGCCCGTCGGATAAACACTGGAGAGTCCGGATAAGTCGTACCCCGTGTACGGAGAGAGATCACGGACGAGGGTCATGCGGTGCCGCCGGCGGCGGGACGTGACATCTGACGCGATGGCGTTCCCGCTCGCCAGGTGTGTCCCAACTCAGGGCCCGGACGAGGCGGCGACTGCCCTCACCCGGCAGTCCGGGCACCGCCCAATCCTCTTCGCGACGAACAGATGCCGGTAGACCGTCACCTGAGACCGAGGGATGCCACACAGCGTCGCCCCATTCGCCAGGGCGTGCTCCAGGACCGAACCGCCTGTCTCCAGGCACGCCGCGAAGCTCGTCGGGGCGAACCCGAACGCGAACCTGAACGACCGGAAGCGGTGACCAAGCTGCGGCATGGCCACCACCCTCGCACGCGTCCCGACCAACGTGAAGCCAGAGAGACAAGAGCCGGCCGGACCCCTGTGAAGAGCCGGGTGCGTACGCGGCGTTGTGTCCCAGCGCCGTGCCCTGCATGGTGTCCTTGGGGTGAAGGGTGTGGGGGAGGGCATGTGGAGCAGTCTCGGTGGGAACAGCGCCGTGTCTCGATCAGTGGCAGGACCTTGCGGTGGCCGCGAGCCCTGCTCGGGTTCGCTCTGGCCGACCTGGTCTGGGAGATCATCAAGTCGAATCTGGGGGCCGACGTTCGTGAGGGCTGGCCGTGGCGCTTCACCTTGCTCGATGCTTCGACGTGTGCTGCCATCGTTGCCCTGCTGACGGGCATCGTTCTGACGCGTTCCCAGCTCTCGCAGACGATGCGGCCCGTCCTGAGCTGGTCCGCGGCTGCCGGTAACAGCGGCGAACTCGACAACTCCCGGCGCACCGTGCGTCTCATCAACGCGGGAGGCGGCAGGTCTGTGGTTCATTCTGTCGCCTACCAGGTCCAGGTCTCCGCGCAGTGCCCTGAGTCGGCCGCCCTCCGATCGGGCTGGATGACGTGGCGCGCCACAGTGGACTCACTGGCATCGTTGGACCTGGCCAGAGGCGAGGACTTCTTTCTCCTGCATCTTGGCAGGGGAGCAGCCATACCGATGACCAGCACCGGTAGAGACGGCATGGAAATTCTGGCCCTCGGCCCCCGGGCGATGGAGCGGCTCGCGGTCCTTGACGTGAGAATCCAGGTGGAGGACGTCTTGGGAGACATCCACGAACGGCAGTTGCAGTGCGTGCGCCCCGCGGCTTCCTCTTCCCGGCCCAGCGGCCCGTGACCTCTGCTGGAGAAGAGGGCAGAGGTGCGGGCAGCGGCAAAGCCGGGGCGCCGCTGCACGGGTTCATCGCCGGCGAGGACCACTTCACCCTGGAGTTCGCAGGACGCGCGCCGGATGGATGCGGCCCGCTGATCACCGGCGCATTCCCTTGCTCAACGACCACTGCCTGGTCCCCAAGGACGGCTCTTGGTGCGGCGTACGCATGTCGAACTGTCAAGCAGAGCCGTCCTGGCGGTTGCGCCCGGCGGCCTCTACGGCGGCGAGGGTGGCGTCGAGCCGGCGGGTGGCCTCCTCGGCTACGGGCGCGATGGCGTCGAGGCCGGTGAGGTTGACCATGGCGTCGGGGTCGAAGGCCTGCACGACCACCTCGTCGCCATCGGCTCGCACGACGATGTTGCAGGGCAGCAGCAGCCCGATGGAACGGTCGACCTCCAGAGCCCGGTGGGCGAGGGGAGGGCTGCAGGCGCCGAGGATCAGATAGGGCTCCATGTCGTGATCGAGCTTCGCCTTGAGGGTCGCCTGCACGTCGATCTCGGTCAGGACGCCGAAACCCTGGTCGGCCAGGGCGCTGCGGACGTTCTGCTGGACCTGATCGAAAGGTCCCTTGACGGTCACTGTGCGGTCGTACGGCATCAGGGCGCCTCCTCCGTCCTCTGCCACGCGTGCCTCCGAGCCCGCGGGCTTCGGCGCCGTGACAGTCACGACTTCCAGTACTTACCCCCGGAGGGTAAGGCTCGGCACAGCCTGAGCCTGGCATTGACAGCGGCGCGGAACGTCACGGTCGAGACGATGAGCTATGGCTCGTGTCCTTCACCAACCCGACATGCAGGGCGGGGGCGAAGAAGCCGTTGTCATGACGGGATGCGGTACGGACACCGGCGTGCACGGCCGTCGCGTCCGGGCCGTCATCAGCCTCTGACACCCACACAGCCCGCAGCGAAACGGAACCGGGGTTGCTGCTCCAGCCGCACGCGGTGGTATCGATCCGCGCCCGGCAGCCGCCCAGCGCCACCCGCCCAACCCCTGCCCCGGACAGCTCCACCGCCACCTTCGAACCAGGCGGCCGTTCCACGAGCAGCGCGCCTTCGCCCTTGCCCGATCCGAAGTTGGCCACGAGAGGTGACCAAGGAATCCGCTGAACAATTGAGTAGCCTGCCCCCATGGCTGCGGGCGAGGGAACCGAGCACACCGGTAGCAATCTTGATGACCAGGGCTGGGGCGCGACGCGTGCCTGGGTGGAGAAGGGTCTCTCCGAGACAGAACGCATCGAGGATGTCGCGCGGTTACGTGGCGGCTGGACGTCGGAAATGCGTCGGCTGGACATCGGCGGGCCGGGCGGTCGGCGGTCGCTGGTCCTACGGTCTTTCGTCAAGCCCTTCTACGTTCGCCACGCGGAGGGCCTGCTGACCCGCGAGGCAGCGGTCCTGCGCCTGCTCGGCAGCACGGAAGTCCCTGCGGCCACGCTGGTGGCCGCGGACCCGACGGCACAGCACTGCGACCACCCGTCCCTGCTGATGTCCATGCTGCCGGGGACCGTGCGCCTGGGCGAAGAGGGCGCCGACCAGCGTGCCGAACTGCTCGCCCACCAGTTGCTACGCATCCACAGGCTGCCCGTGACCGCGCAGGAACGGCCTCGCACCTATCAGGCGTGGACCTCTCCCGAGCGGGTGAGCCCACCCGCAGACACCGAGCGGCCCGAGCTGTGGCAACGGGCCGTGGACGTAATCCGCCGCGAACCGCCGGACTACCGGGCCTGTTTCCTGCACCGGGACTTCCATCCCGGCAATGTCCTCTTCACCGGCGAGGACGACGGGTTGCGCATCAGCGGCGTCGTCGACTGGGTGGAGACCTCGTGGGGACCGGCCGACCTGGACGTGGCCCATTGCTCGACAGCCCTCGCCCTCCTTCACGGGGTTTCCGCCGGCATGCGGTTCGCCGACCTCTACGTTGCGGCGGGAGGAACGCTGGCTGAGGACCACGCTTCTCATCTCTACTGGCGTCTGCTGGACGCCTTGGCCTTCGCTCCGGACGCGGAGAAGGTCGCCGTCCCGTGGCGCGAGGTGGGCCGCGCCGATCTGACCCCCGCCCTGCTGACCAGGCGTCTGGAGGGATACCTCCAGGCACTTTTCGCACGCTACGCCTGAAGCCCGATCGGCTGCCCGCAGCCAAGAACACGGGCCGGCCAGACACCCAGTTGTTCGGGCCGGCCGGCGACCGACACAATCAGGCAAGGATCAGTGCCTCAGCAGTGCCCTCACAGACCTGGCGGCGAGAAGCCGAAGGCGGGTCTCGTGGTTGGTGTCAGCCCCCTGAAAGGTACTCCGTTGGCACAGCACAAGCAGCACCCGGACCGGACCACCGAGTCCCGAGCCTCCCAAGCCCGTAAACCCGAGCTCATGGATGCGACCCGGCTCCTCGCGCTCCAGAGCACGTCGGGCAACGCCGCCGTCGTGCAAATGCTGCGGCTCTCCGGCTACTCCGCTGCCCAGTCGCCCTCCGTCCAGCGCACGGGCCAGGCTCAGGAGCAGCATGCCCACGGGGCGGACTGCGGCCATCAGCACAGCGCCCCTGGTCGGCCCGCGGTCCAGCGTTCAGCTGTCCACGCCGTGCTGCGCAGTGGCGGCAGCCCCCTGGGCTCCGCAATACGCAGCGAGATGGAGGCCCGGCTCGGCGCCGACTTCTCCGACGTCCGTATCCACACCGACAGTGCCGCGCGGGCATCCGCGGCCGAAGTCGGCGCCCGCGCCTACACCAGCGGCAGCCACGTCGTCATCGGCGAAGGCGGGGCGGACAAACACACCCTCGCCCACGAACTCACCCATGTGATCCAGCAGCGCTCCGGACCGGTTGCCGGCACGACCAACGGCGCGGGGCTCAAGGTGAGTGATCCGAACGACCGATTCGAGCGGGAGGCGGAAGCGAACGCGCACCGGGTCCTGGCAGGACCGGTGCCGAAGGCGCAAGCACGCGAAGACGGCCCGGCGTCACCGCGGCAGGCGGCACAGGCGCCGGTCCAGCGGGCGACCGGGCCGATGCCCGCCGGCGCGCCGACCGTCCAGCGCGCGGTCACCCACAGTCCCCCGATCGTGAACTCGGACCACCGGGCGCAGTCGGTGGAGGTGCACAACATCGCGGGCAAGCCCCTGGGCCCGAGCGCGAACCAGCCCACGGTCGACACGTTCGGCTGGCAGGAGCTGCGACAGGCCGGGCACACGCTGGGAAACCGCATCCCCGGAGTCCAGAACTCGCATTACAACGCCGTGCGCATGCACTTGTGGAACGGGCGGCTCGGCGGACCCGGGGACAAGACGTACAACCTCGCCCCCGGGCCGGCGGTCGTCAACAGTTCCATGTCGGCCGGCCCGGAGATGAGCGCGAAGAACGCGGTCGAGCAGGGCGAGACGATCTGGCTGCACACCTGGGTGCAGTACCGGAACAGTTCGAACGTCGCGAACGACTTCGCCTCCGTCATCCCCAGCGACATGTGGATGGAATGGGGCCTGATGCAGAACTCGACGACCCCTGGGCCGCGAAAGGAGCAGTGGCACGAACGGATCGACCAGCCCGCCGGTGCGCTCACCCCCGCGCAACAGCAGGTACTGCAGAATGTGGCGACCCCGGCGGCCCTGGACGCACTGCTCAAACCCGTTGGCCAGCCGCATGCCAGCAAGCAGGAACAGGCTCAGGCCTATGAACTTGTCCCGGCAGCCCTGAAGTCGCACATGCTGATCAACTATCCCGGCATCTACCAGAGCTTCGACACGGCAGCCCGGGCGAGTGTGCTCTGCCAACTCACACCGGCCGATGTCCTCCAATTGGCGAACCACCATGGATACTTGACCGCTCCGCGTGACTTCGCGGAGATGATCATGTCTCCGCTCTACTCCGTCCCGACGCAACCGCACCTGCAGGCAATCGTGCGCCTGGTTCCCCGACAGGACTGGGACACCGTCGTCCTGGCGGCCGGTTCGGACTGCCTGGCCCATCTCGGTGACATCGGCCTGGAACTCGCCCGCACCAACATGCAGATATTCAAGCTCTGTGATCCTCTGCAAAGGATCGAGGCCATGGACGGCATGGATGCCGCCGGGTTCCAGGGCTTGTTCGCCGACCAGAACCGGAGCCGATACATCGATGAATGGGCCATGCAGCGGGGCGGCCCGACTGCCGGCGAGCGCGAGGCCTTCGTCCGCGCGAGGCGCGACGCGAACCAGCTGACTCCGGCCATGTACACCAGCTACTGCAAATTCATCAGCCCCGGACTGCGGGAAGAGGAACGCGCACGGGGTGTGGCCGCCGGCACCATTCGCACCAGCGGCCGCCGATAGGCAACACGGAACGAAGGAGGTGGTTTCCGATGGCCGGAGCAGGATACCGGGAGCGGTTCCACACCATGCTCGACGGATTGCGGGAACACCCGCGCATCGAGGTCAGATACACGAGCCTCGCCGACCCGGCCACCGAGGCGGACCTCCAAGCGGCGGCCACCGCCTGCGGCGGCTCGCTCCCGCCGGACCTGGCACGGTTCTACGCGGAGATGGACGGCTGCTACCTGGAATGGGCGCACACCCTGAATCCGGACGGGCCAAGCGGGGACCGCGACACGGGGACCATCAGCATCCAGCCCATCGGCGAAGTGTTCCTGCAGGGCCCCGCGCGCGGCTTCCTCGACGCCGACCCCCGGTTCCGGCACGTCCTCCCCTTCGACATCTTCGTGCCCGAGTCCTGCGGTGCCCTCATGAGGGCACCGGATGGGTCCGTACCCGACGAGACGTATCTGCACATCCTCGGCGAAGGGAGCCTCCGCACCGGATACGGCTTCGCGGCGTACCTCGACCGCGCCTTCGCCGCACGCGGCTGCTGGTCATGGGTCAGCTCGCTGTGCGCCGAGAACCAGGACGACGACGAGGTGGCCGGCTTCCGCCACACCCTGGAAACCCTGTTCCCCGACGTCGACCTGTCGATGTTCCGGCCAGGCCCGGCCTGAGACCGGCTCTCTCCGTACGGTGCGGGGCCCGGCCGGCGACCTCCTACTCAGCCGGGGGCAGCGGGAGGGGTGTGAACATCTCCGGTTCCTGGTCCGGCGTCAGGGCGGTCGGGCCGTAGAGCCAGTCGGTGAAGGAGTAGTCGTAGGTGTCGCGGGCGCGCAGCAGGACGTTGCGCCGCTCGCGGTCGACACCGTCGAGATGCCACAGCTCACCCCACGCCCGGGAGGTGGTCAGCACCCGGCGGCAGTGTTCGGGGCGTACGGCCTCGTACGCGGCCAGCGCCGCGTTCCAGTCGACCGTGCCGTCGGCTGCCCGGTTGCGGGCCACGTGCTCGCCCAGCACCCAGCCGTCCTCGATGGCCATGATCGCGCCCTGGGCGATGTACTGGAGCGGCGGGTGCGCGGAGTCGCCGAGCAGGGCGATCCGGCCGTGGACCCACTGCATCAGCGGGTCGCGGTCGAACATCCGCCACCACTTGTCGCGCCACATGAACGGCAGCCCGTCCCGGACGAAGTCGCACGTCTCGGCGAAGGCGGCGTCCAGTTCGTCGGGCGTGCCCCAGTCGTCCCTCCCGGCCAGCGCCTTGGGCGACTCGAAGACAGCGACCTGGTTGAGCAGTTCGCCGCCGCGCAGCCCGTAGTGGACGAAGTGGCAGCGCGGGCCGACGTACACGACGACCTCGCCCAGGTCGGCGGCCCGCACGCGCGGCTGCTCGGCCGGGACGGTGCCGCGGTAGGCCACGTACGCGGAGGAGACCGGCCGGTCGTCGACGAACAGCTTGCGGGCGACGGAGTGCAGGCCGTCGGCGGCGATCACCGTGCCGGCCTCGTGGGTCGCGCCGGAGGCGAGGGTCACGCGGGCGCCGTCCGGGGTGTTCTCGTACGAGGTGACGTGGGCGTCGTTGATCAGCTCGACCCCGGCACGTTCGCAGGCGCGCAGGAGCAGGCCGTGCAGATCGCTGCGGTGGATGACGAGGTAGGGGTAGCCGTAGCGCTTCTCCAGGTGGCGCAGGTCGAGGCGGGTCAGCTCGTCGCCGTCGACGGCGTCGCGCATGACCATCGCCTCCGGGACGACGCCGAGGGTCACGGCCTCGTCCAGGAGGCCGTAGTCGTCGAGGATGCGGGTGCAGTTGGGGGCGAGCTGGATACCGGCGCCGACCTCGCCGAAGGCGGGGGCGCTCTCCAGCAGGCGGACGGCGAGGCCCTGGCGGGACAGCGAGAACGCCGCGCTCAGGCCGCCGAGGCCGCCGCCGACGACGAGCACATCGGGTTGGGACATGGGGTGTACCTCTCTCAGAGCCAGGGGCCGAGTTCGGGGGCGCCGGTGAGCGCGTGGGGGCGGCCGGTGAGCCAGGCGGCGACCTCCGGAAGCGGGCCCGCGGGCAGTTCGACCGGCGCGCGCCGGGCGCGGACCTCGTCCACGAGCGCGGCCAGGAAACCCTTCGGCAGGTCGGCGAAGGTGACGACACCGGTGCCGAGGTCGACGGCGTGCACGCACACCTCGCGGGCGCGCATCCAGGGCAGCTCGGTGGCGGCGACGGTGCGCCCCTGCGCGGTGACGACCTCGCGCCGCCACTGCTCCTCGGTGAGCCCGTCCAGGCCCGCCGCCAGCCTCTGCGCGGAGGCCGCCAGCCAGGAGCGCAGTTCGTCGCCCGTCAGGCCGGCGCCCTTCGCGATGCCGGCGGCGCGCTCTTCGGCGGAGGCGTACATGGGGGTCTCCTCGCCCGTCGCCGCCCAGTGGACCAGGTTGCCCAGGGCATCGGCGTTGGCGGCGGTGTGCGCCACGATGTGCTTGCGCGTCCAGTCCGGCAGCAGGCCGGGGGCCGCGAAGGCGGCCTCGTCGAGACCGGCGACGGCGTCGAGCATCAGCTCCGTGCCGGTACGGGCCCAGGCGCGCGCTTCCGCGAGGGTCCGGGTGGTGGCGCTCATCCGCCGACCACCTTGTTGGCGCAGGCGCCCAGCCCCGCGATCTCGGTGACCACGGACTGGCCGGGCAGCAGGAAGACCTTCGGGTCGCGGGCGTTGCCGACCCCGGCCGGGGTGCCGGTGGCGATGATGTCGCCGGGCCGCAGGGTGATGACGGTGGAGATGTAGCGCACCAGGAACACCGGGTCGAACAGCAGCGTGCCGGTGTCGTCCTGCTGCATGACCTCGCCGTCGACGACCGTCTTCACCGCGAGGGCGGGGCGGACACCGCCGACCTCGTCCGGGGTGACGACGTAGGGGCCGACCGGAGTGGACGCCTCCCAGATCTTGCCCTGGGTCCACTCGATGGTGCGGAACTGCCAGTCGCGGGCCGAGACGTCGTTCATGACGGTGAAGCCGGCGATGGCGTCGGCGGCCTGCCGCTCGTCGGCGCGGCGGACCTGCTTCCCGATCACGACGGCCAGCTCGACCTCCCAGTCGAGAGCGTCGGTCTCGGGCGGCTTGACGATGTCGTCGTACGCGCCGATCAGGGTGTCCGCGAACTTCGGGAACAGGGTCGGGTGGTCGGGCAGGTCCCGGCCCATCTCCTTGATGTGGTTGGTGTAGTTGTGGCCGACGCAGATGACCTTGGAGGGGTTCGGGACGACCGGCGCGAAGTCGGCGCCGTCCACCGGGTAGCTGGTGCCGGACGCGGCGGCGGCCTTCTCCCGCCAGCCGTCCTCGGCGAACAACCCGCCCAGGTCGGTGTGGCCGAGGTCGACGAGGGTGTCGCCGTCGAGGCGGACGGCCCTGGTGCCGTCGGCGGTGCGGAGGGTGGCGAGCTTCATGGTCAGGCGTCCTTCCGGGTGCGGTGGAGCTTGAGCGCCTCGAAGACGGGCGCGTCGGAGAAACGGAACAGATCGAGGGCGCCGGAGTCGGAGTCGGTGTCGCCCGCCTCGGACTTCGCGGAGAACGGCTCCCAGGACGGCACGACGAAGAGGTCGCCGCGGGTGACGCTCCAGGACCGCGACCCCACGGTCACCGTGCCGGAGCCGTCGAAGACCTGGTAGACGGACGAACCGGTCTCGCGCACCGGCGCGGTCTCGGCGCCGCGGGCGATGCGGTGGAACTCGGCGCGGATGGTCGGCAGGACGTCCGAACCGTCGTGCGGGTTGGTGTAGCGGACGGCTGCGTGGCCGGGCTCCACGGTGCCGCCGAAGCCCTCCCTCTCCAGCAGCAGCTGATCGCGCAGGGCCGCGTCGGTGTACTGCCACTTGTAGGACAGCAGCGGGCTGCCCGGCGCGACGGGCGCGGCCGACACCGGGCGCAGGCCGGGGTGGCCCCACAGCCGCTCGGAGCGGGACCGGTCGGGCGTGATCCGCTCGGCGTCACCGATCTCCTCGCGGCCGAACTCGAAGAACTGCGCCTCGGTGACGTACTGGAACGGGATGTCGAGGCCGTCGATCCAGGCCATCGGCTCGGCGGTGGCGTTGTGGTGGGCGTGCCAGTTCCAGCCGGCCTGCGGCAGGAAGTCACCGCGGTTCATCGGTACCGGGTCGCCGCCGACGACCGTCCAGACCCCGGAGCCCTCCACGACGAAGCGGAAGGCGTGCTGGGTGTGGCGGTGCTCGGGGGCGTCCTCGCCGGGCATGAGGTACTGGATGGCCGCCCACAGCGTCGGCGTGGCGAAGGGACGCCCGCCGAGGGAGGGGTTGGCCAGGGCGATGGCCCGGCGCTCACCGCCGCGACCCACCGGGACCAGGTCACCGGCCTGCGCGGCGAGCTCCCGCAGCCTGGTCCAGCGCCAGCGGTGCGGGACGGCGCGTGAGCGCGGGTGGGCCGGCATCAGGTCACCGATCTCGGTCCACAGCGGGACGAGCAGTTCCTGCTCGAAGCCGCGGTACAGATCCTGGAGCGCCGGGGTGACCTCGGGCTGTCCCTCGGTGTCGACGACGTGGAGCCGCACCGGGGAGCCCTCGGCAATGTCTGGGGGAGAAGAGGACTCAGTCACAGCCTCAGCCTGCGCCATGTCTGCTGAGAGAACATGTAGATTCTGCACTACAGAATCTGGAGGAGCCGTGGACAAGCCGCTGAAGACGCCCCCGCCCTATCCGATCGCCAGCGTGGACCACGCGCTGCGCGCCGCGACCATCCTGCAACTGGAAGGCGGCGCGACCGTGGCACAGCTCGCCGAACGCCTGCAGGTCGCCCGGTCGACGGCCCACCGCATCCTGGCCATGCTCGTCTACCGGGACTTCGCCGTGCAGGGCGAGGACCGCGTCTACCGCGCGGGACCGGTACTGGAACTGGCCAGCCACTCGCAGTCGCTGGTGTCCCGATTGCGCACGGTGGGCCTCCCGCATCTGCGCCGCCTCGTCGACCTGCTCGACGAGACGGCCCACCTGATCGTGCGCACCGGCGAAACCGTACGGTTCATCGCCGGCGTCGAGTGCCGCCAGGCCCTCCGGGTCGGATCGCGGGAGGGAATGGTCTTCCCCGCGCACCGCACCACGGCCGGCCTCCTGCTGCTCGCCGAGCTGACCGACGAGGAATTGACGGCGGTTTACGGCTCCGAGGGTGAACGCGACCACCCGGCGGACCGCCCGGACCCGGAACAGCTGCGCAAGGATCTGGAACGCCTGCGCCGCAACGGCTTCGCCGTCAACCGGGAACGCTCCGAACGCGGGCTCGTCGCCGTCGGCGTCCCGGTGCACGGCCCGGACGGCACCGCGCTGGCCGGCCTCTCCGTCTCGATGCCGAGCGTGCGCTACGACCCGCAGCGCCTGCGCTCCCTGGTCACCACCCTGGAGGCCGCGGCGCACGCCGTCGAGAGAGAGCTCGCCGAACCGTCCCCGGCCCCCGCGCACGCCTGACCCGCAGAACGGGCGCCGGGGTTCGAGGGGGCGTACGGGAGTGCCGCGTCGAGCACCCTCAGATCCCGTCCGCCCCCGCCTCCGGCGCTCCGCCCCCCGCCAGCGTCAGCGCCACATCGACGAGCATGTCCTCCTGGCCCCCGACCAGGCCCCGGCGCCCGCACTCCATCAGGAGGTCGCGGACATCGACGCCGTAGCGCTCCGACGCGATCTCCGCGTGGCGCAGGAAGGAGGAGTAGACGCCCGCGTAGCCCAGCGTCAGGGTTTCCCGGTCGACGCGCACCGGCCGGTCCTGGAGCGGGCGCACCAGGTCGTCGGCGGCGTCCTGCAACCGGAACAGGTCGCATCCGTGCCGCAGGTCCGACAGGTTCGCCACCGCGATGAACGCCTCCAAGGGGCAGTTGCCCGCGCCCGCGCCGTGACCGGCGAGCGAGGCGTCGACCCGGCGCACCCCGTTCTCCACGGCGACGATGCTGTTCGCCACCGACAGGGAGAGGTTCTCGTGGGCGTGGATACCGATCTCGGTGGCGTCGTCCAGGACGTCGCGGTAGGCCCGCACCCGCTCGGCCACGTCCTTCATCGTGAGCCGGCCACCGGAGTCGGTGACGTAGACGCAGTGCGCGCCGTACGACTCCATCAGCTTGGCCTGCGCGGCGAGTTCGGCCGGTTCCGCGCGGTGCGAGAGCATCAGGAAACCGGAGACGTCCATGCCCATCTCACGGGCCGCCGCGATGTGCTGCGCCGAGATGTCGGCCTCGGTGCAGTGGGTCGCCACGCGCACCGAGCGCACACCGAGCGAGTACGCGGTCCGCAGGTCGTGGATCGTGCCGACGCCGGGCAGCAGCAGCGTGGTCAGGCGGGCCCGCTCCAGGACCGAGGCCGCGGCCTCGATCCACTCCCAGTCGGTGTGCGAACCGGGGCCGTAATTGAGGGAACCGCCCGCCAGACCGTCGCCGTGGGCGACCTCGATGGCGTCGACGCCGGCCGCGTCCAGAGCGGCGACGATGCGGCGTACGTCCGCGGGGGCGATGCGGTGCCGGACGGCGTGCATGCCGTCCCGCAGGGTTACGTCCTGGACGAAGATGCTGGTAGTCATGGCGTCGTCACCTCACCGGTGCGTGCCGCTCGCGCGGCGATCCGCTCGGCCACCCGGAGGGCCGCCGAGGTCATGATGTCGAGGTTGCCCGCGTACGCCGGCAGGTAGTGGGCGGCGCCCTCGACCTCCAGGAACACGGACACCTGATGGGTGGGCCGGCCGGCCGTGCCGTCGGCCAGCAGCGTCCCGACCGGCTGGTCCGCCGGCACCGGGGTGATCTGGACCCGCTGCTTGAGCCGGTAGCCGGGGACGTACGCGGCCACCTCGGCGGCCATCGCGGTGACACTCTCCTCGATCTTCGCGAGCAGACCCGGGTCGGGCGCCTCCACGAGGCACAGCACGGTGTCCCGCATGATCAGCGGCGGCTCCGCCGGATTGAGGACGATGATCGCCTTGCCCCGGTCCGCGCCGCCGACCTCGACGAGCGCCCGCGAGGTCGTCTCCGTGAACTCGTCGATGTTGGCACGGGTACCGGGCCCCGCCGACCTGGAGGCGATCGAGGCGACGATCTCGGCGTACCGCACCGGGACCACGCGGGAGATCGCCGCGACCACCGGAATGGTCGCCTGACCGCCGCAGGTCACCATGTTCACGTTCAGGGCGTCCGGATACGCGTCCAGGTTGACCGCCGGGACGACGTACGGGCCGAGCGCCGCCGGCGTCAGATCGATCAGGTGCTTGCCGAGCGGCGTCAGCTTCGCCGCGTTGGCGCGGTGGGCGCCCGCCGACGTGGCGTCGAAGACGATGCCGATCTCGTCGAAGCCGGGCAGCGCGATCAGCCCGTCCACGCCCTCGTGCGTGACCGGCACACCCATGCGCCGGGCGCGCGCCAGCCCGTCGGAGTCCGGGTCGATACCGACGAGCGCACCCATCTCCAAGTGCTCCGACGTGCGCAGCACCTTGATCATCAGGTCCGTGCCGATGTTGCCCGAGCCGATGATCGCGACCTTGGCGCGGGAGGCCCCGCTCGTGTGCGTCGTCATGCCGTTCCTTCCCTGGACGCCGTTCCCTCTGCGAGGGCGGCGGTGACCGTGCCGAGTCCCCGGATCACCGCGGTGACCCGCGCGCCCGGAGTGAGCGGATGCATGGGGCCGAGCGCGCCGGACAGCACCACATGGCCGGCCCGCAGCGGATCGCCCAGGTCGCGCGCGGTGCGGGCGAGCCACGACACGGCCGCGAGCGGGTCGCCGAGGCAGTCGGCTCCGGTGCCCTCGGACACCGTCCGGCCGTCGACGGACATCGTCATCACGGCCGTACGGGGCTCGAACGCGTCCAGCGCGACACGTTCGCGGCCGAGGACGAAAGCGCCGGCGGACGCGTTGTCGGCGACCGTGTCGGACAGGGTGATGTCCCAGCCCGTGATCCGGCTGCCGCAGATCTCCAGCGCGGGCACCGCGTACGCCACGGCGGCGCGCACCCGGTCGGGCGTCAGGTCGCCGTCGGCGAGGTCGGCGCCGAGGACGAACGCGATCTCGGCCTCGACGCGCGGCTGGAGCACCGCGGACGCGGGCAGGACCGCCCCGTCCTCGTAGGCCATGTCGTCGAGGAGCAGGCCGAAGTCCGGCTGATCGACGCCGAGTTGCTGCTGCACAGCCGTGGATGTGAGCCCGATCTTGTGGCCGACGACGCGGGCGCCGGCCGCGCGGCGGGCCGCGACGATCCGCTGCTGCACCGCGTACGCGACCGCTGTGTCGGCCGTGCCGATCAGGTCCCGCACCGGCGCGCACGGCACCCCGCTCGCGGCGGCCAGGGTCAGCCGCCGGGCCGCGGCCACGACGCCCGGAGGCGGCGGCGCGGCCGCGTCCCGGACCTGCTGGATGTCATTCATCGCCGGGGTTCCCCCGCACGAAGTCGATGACCAGCCGGTTGAACTCCTCGGCGTGCTCGATCATCGCCCAGTGCCCGCAGCGGTTGAGCAGCACGAGCCGCGAGTCGGGGATGTTCGCCAGCAGGAAGAGGGAGCTCTCGAAGGACACCACCCGGTCGTCGCGGCCGTGGATGAGCAGCGTCGGCACCGTGATTCCGGACAGCAGGGCCGGGTCCACCCAGCGCGGCAGAGGCGCGCCGTGCGGCAGCCCCGCCACGTAGTTGGACAGATGCTCGGGCCGGGCGAGCGCGGCCTGCGAACGGGCCTCGCACAGCTCGGGGGTGGCGAAGCGGGCCTTGTCGTAGCACATGATCTCGACGAGCCGGCGCATGTTCTCGGGGCTCGCGTCCTGATACGCCTCGATGAGGACCTTCAGGCCCTCGGAGGGGCCGCCGCCCGCGCCGAACAGGCTCGGCATCCGGCCGACCGGCGGGCCCATGGTCACCAGATGGCTGATCCGGTCGGGGTGCTCGGTGGCGAGACGCAGCGAGGTCTGGCCGCCCATGGAGTTGCCGACGAACGCCGCTCGGGAGATGCCCAGCGCGTCCAGGAACTGGATCGCGGCCTCCACATGGTCCAGCCGGTCCACCGTCGCCGGGTCCGACTCGCCCCAGCCCGGCATGTCGACGGCGTAGACGTGGAAGTGCTCGGCCAGCGCCTCGATGTTGCCGCTGAAGTTGCTCCAGCCGGTCGCGCCCGGCCCGCTGCCGTGCAGGAGCACCAGCGGGTGGCCGGAGCCGGCCTCGTAGTAGCGCAGCGTCCAGTCACGGGTCCTGACGCTGCGAGCGATGTCTTCCTTGACGAGTGCCATCAGCCCTGGTCTCCTTCGTGTACGTCGGTGCCCGGCGCGGGCGGGGCCGCGGCCAGGAGGTCCGCCACCACACCCGGCGGGCGGTGGCCCCAGCTGTGCAGCCGGTCGAGGGTGCGCACCTGCCAGGTCGCGTCGTCGATGATGAGCCCGCCCCAGCCGTACTCGACGGAGAACCCGGACGGCGTGAAGACGTAGAAGCTGAACATCTCGTCGTTGGGGTGCATCCCCAGCGTCATCTCGAACGGCTGCTTGGCATCCATGCAACGGTCGTAGGCGAGGCCCACGTCCCGGATGTCGGTGACCTCGACCATGAAGTGGTGGGTGCGCTTGGGGGAGGGCATGTCACCGAACGCGACCGAGTGGTGACGGCCGTTGCAGTGCAGGAAGATCAGGTCCGCGACGACGCCGGGGGACACTTCCTCCACGATGATGTCGCTGATCCGGAAGCCGAGCAGGTCGCGGTAGAACGCCAGATACTCCTCGCGGCTCACCCCGTGGGCCAGCAGCACCTGATGCCCGGCGCCGCCCGCGCCCGTGACGAACTCGCCGAGCAGCGAGGCGGAGACGAAGGGCGTTCCGGCCTCGGCGAGGCCCGTGACCAGCTCCAGACGGTTGCCCATCGGGTCGGTGGTGGTGAAGACCCGCTCGACTCGGCGGGCGGCGGCCAGCGCGGCACCGCCCTCCTCGACCCGGAGCCCGGCCGCGCGCAGGCGGGCGACGAGCGCGTCGAGTCCGGCGTCGTCCTCGACCTCGTAGCCGCTGACGACCAGGTCGTCGGCCGGGCCCCGGGTGACGATCCAGCGATGCGCCTTCTCGTCCAGACGCAGGGTGAGGTGGTCCGTGCCGCGTTCACCGAGCTGCATGCCGAGCAGGTCGACACCGAAGTGTTCCCACTCCGCGAGGTCGCTGACCTCGTAGACCACGTACGCGAGTTCCTTGACTCCGCTCATGGGGAGCTCTCCTTCGAAAGGTCGGGGGTGTGGTGGCGGGCTCACGCCGGGACGGCGAGCCCGCTGACGTCGGCGGCGGCGACGAAACGGTCCGGGCGCACGGCCACCGCGCGGGCGCCGTACCGGCGCAGCCAGGGCCCGAGCACGCTCTCCAGATCGACCAGCTCGTCGGGCCCCTCGGTGTACGCGCTCCGCGGGCGCACCGCCCGGTAGCGGGCGCCGAGCGCGTCCCACTGCCGGCGCTCCTCCTCGCTCAGCAGCGTCGAGGGGTCGACGTCGTCGCCCAGCAGCACGAACCCGTCGCCCAGCACCTCGTCCAGGCGCGCCATCCGGCCCGCCGTGTCGCCGACGACCGGCTGGGGCACCATCCGGCCGACGACGCTGGTGTCGCCGAGCGGGCCGCGCAGCCAGCCGGCCTCCAGCACCGGAGGTGCGATCAGCGGCGGCTCGAACGGCGTGCACAGGCCCTGCGGCGGCGGCGCGGACAGCGCGGCGCGCTCGTCGTCGGAGATCTCCTGCTTGATCACCCGGCCGAGCTGCACCGCGAGCGAGGTGTAGAACGCGGCGTTCGGGCGGCGCTCCGCCTCGTACGTGTCGAGCCAGGACTCGGGCAGACGTCCGGCGAGCACCCGGCCCAGCTTCCAGCCCAGGTTGTGCGCGTCGCGCATCCCGGTCTGCATCCCGGCGCCCGCCCACGGCGGCATCAGGTGCGCGGCGTCACCGGCGAGGAAGACGCGCCCCGAGCGCCAGGTCTCGGCCATGCGCACGTGGTGGCGGTAGAAGGCGTGCTGATGGATCTCGACGTCATCCTCGCTCACCCCCAGCGCCTTCAGCAGCGGCCACACCTCGGCGGCGGTCGGGAAGTCGGCCTCGGTCTCGTGAGGCTTGAGCGGGATCTCCCAGCGGTGGTTGCCGGCCGACAGGGCTATGTCGACGACCGGGCGCTCCTTGTCCGTCCAGAAGGTGAGGAAGTCGCGGTCGGGCCACCAGCGCTTGACCCGGCAGTCGATGACCACCCAGGTCGTCTCGCCGGTGTCGCCGAGCAGCGGGATGCCGAGCCGCTGCCGGGTCGCGCTGCTGCCGCCGTCGGCGGCGATGGCGTACCGGGTGCGGTAGCGGGTGACCTCGCCGGTCGCGGTGTCCGTGGTGATGAGCGTGACGCCGGAGTCGTCCTGCTCGATCTCCGTCACCTCGGCGCCGTAGCGTACCGAGATCAGCTCGCCCCGGTCCTGCGCGCAGGCGCGCAGCTCGCTCTCCATGGTCGGCTGGTAGATGTTGTAGAAGCGCGGGCCGGACCCCAGCGTCGACGGCGGGTGCTCGATACGCATCACCTCGTCGCCGTCATAAGTCACCCAGCGCAGCGCACGCTGCGGGTCGATGACCCTCTCGACGCGCGCGCCGATGCCGAGGCCCTGGAAGATCCGCATGGTCCAGTCGTTGACCGTGACGGCCCGGGCCCGCGGATAGATGTCCCTGTCGCGCTCAAGAGCGAGGACACTCGCGCCCTGCTGCGCGAGGGTCAGGGCACCGACGACCCCTGTGGGGCCGTAGCCGATGACAGCGACGTCCGCGTCGAAGTTCTGGGGCATGGCGGCCTCCTTGCCGTCCAAGTTTTGGACCGGTCGTTCAGTCCAATAGTGGGGACTGTCACACGCCCCAAACAGCCCGGTCAAGGGCATACGGGACGGATTCCGCACAGCAGAATCAACGTGCGGAACGAACCCGGACGCCTAGGCTTCAGGGTTCGGACGGCCGCCGGGCCCTGCGGAACCGCGGCACACGAGCGCCCGGCATACCCGGACAAAAACTCCGGACTGCCCCGGTCGCGCCCCTGGGTATGCTTCGGTGCGTGGAACCCAGGAGCGACAAGAGCGGCAATCGCAGGGGACGGCGCTCACGGGACGAGATCCTGGAGGCCGCCTCCCGCCTGATGGCCGAGCGCGGGTTCGCGGCGACGACGCTCTCGGAACTGAGCCGCGTCTCAGGAGTGCCCAAGAGCGCCGTCTACCACCACTTCCGCTCCAAGGCGGGGCTGCTGTCCGCGGTCATGGAGCGCGGCGCGCACGCGTTCTTCGAGCACATGGCGAAGGCCCAGGAACGCCCACCGCGCGAGTGCGGCGTCCGCGAGCGGCTCGGCTGGTACCTCCAGCGCACCGGCGAGGTCTTCCTCGCCCACCCCGACTTCCTGCGGCTGCACCTCATCCTGGTCATGAACGCCGAGGTCATGGACGCGGCGGAGGCCTGCGAGGTCGAGGCGATCATCGAGCGGGTGCGACGCGACGGCCGCGCCCACATGAACCGCATGATCGCCGACTCCTTCGCCGCCTACGGCCCCGACACCGCCCAGGCCGTCGCCGACCGCCTCGACTACTTCGCCATCGCCGGATTCGACGGCGCGTTCGTCGCCTGGCAGGCCGACCCGTCCCGCTCCCTGACCGACGCGATGGACCAGCTCACGGACGCGGTGGCGGCCCTCGGCGAATCCCTCGCACGCGCAACGCCGGACACGGCAAACCTGGACGGCGCGCCCATCCGGTGACTCCGTGCCGCCGAGCCGGATGAACGCCTTGCCGGAGTCGAGGTCGACAGAGTTGGGCGGCGCACCGGAGTCGGCGTCGTCTCGGCAGGTGAGTTGGCGTTCCCGCTCTTGTCGGACATGACGCTGTGATGGATGGAAGAGCTCGCCCCAAGTCTCCACAGCCGATGCTCCACCACCGCCATACATGCGCCGACGTCGGCCGACCCACATGAAGAGGACAAGCCAAAGGGCGATGGCGACACCGCCAATCGTCAGCAGCAAAGGACGTCGCCTCCCCAGCGCCGGCGTCTGTCTTCCCGACAGTCTGCCGACCACCGGGAAGCGTTGTCGATGACCCGGCCAACGATGCGAGCCGAGGCCCAGTACGAAGACTCGTTCGGTACCCGGAGGCGGCCGCGTCGCTGTGAGTGCGAATCACTGCCGGCGTCGGCCACGGTGCTAGAGGTTGTCCCGTAAATGCTGGGCAGAGGTGAGATGATCTTGCGGTGACTGGTGTGATCACGGCGTCGGAGCCCTCCTGGATAGGCCCGTTCACCGGGCTGAGCCCTCGGCAGTTCAGCAAGTTGATCACCGCTTTGCGGCGTGAGGGAGCCGATCCGGTCCGCAGGGGCCGACCGTGGTCGCTGCCGTTGGAGGACCGGGTGCTGCTGGTGGCCGCATACTGGCGCACCAACCTCACCCTGCGTCAACTCGCCCCGCTCTTCGGCGTCTCGAAGTCGGCGGCCGACCGGATCGTCACCCACCTCGGGCCGGCTCTCGCCCTCCGGCCCCGGCGGCGGTTCCGCAAGGAGACCGTGCTCATCGTGGACGGCACTCCGGTTCCCACCCGTGACCGGACCGTGGCCGCCTCCAGCAAGAACTACCGCTACTCCACCAACCACCAGGTCGTCATCGACGCCGACACCCGCCTCGTGGTCGCCGTCGGCAAGCCGCTGCCCGGCAACCGCAACGACTGCGTGGCCTGGCAGGACTCCGGTGCGAAGGCCGCCGTCGGCATCACCCCCACGGTGATCGCCGACGGCGGCTGCCGGGGCACCGGGCTGACCATCCCGCACTATCGCCGCCACAAGGACGAGGAGCTGCCGGCCTGGAAGGAGGAACACAACGCCTCCCACCGCAAGGTCCGGGCCCGCGTCGAGCACACCTTCGCCCGCATGAAGAGCTGGAAGATCCTCCGCGACTGCCGCCTCAAGAGCGACGGCGTCCACCACGCCGTGCTCGGTATCGCCCGCCTTCACAACCTCACCCTCACCGGATGACAGGCAAACGAGCAGGTCAGCCTGCATGCTGCAGATCATTTACGGGACAACCTCTAGGTCGCGCGGGGAGAACAGATCCGAACCGGCATAGGACGCGATCTCGTGAGGGGGCCACCACTTCAGACCGCTGATGCACTCTGCGGCAAGCTGGTCGTAGGACAGGGTTCCGCGCGGCTTGAATGCGGCAGTGCGTACGAGGAAGTAGTCGTTGATGATGCCGTCGTATCCCTCGGCATGTCCGGGTGCCACAACTTCCTGGTGCCAAACGTGCGGCGGATCAGCTGGGACGGCAAGCCCGACCTCCTCCTGCAGTTCGCGGCTCAGCGTGGCAAGCGGCGTTTCACCCGTCTCGATTTTTCCGCCGGGAGTTGCCCACACCACGGTTCCCGCCAACTCTGGAATCACGAACCGGCAAAGAAGGACTCGCCCGTCCTTGTCGAGGATGATTGCGCGGACTGAATGACGCCGTTTCACAGACGGCATCCGGTCACGCTAGCGGGCGTGCAACCAGGCGATGTGATCGAACAGGCAAGCCAGGCCCAGCCCACTAGCTCACCGATACCGACAACGGAAGCTGAGCCAGCGCCCCAGTACTACAGGGGGCTGCTCACCGCGTGCGTGTCAGGGGTCTGGGGATGTCGACTGCCTGTTCGCCGCGCACCCGCCATCTGTACGCACGATTGCTTCACATCTTCCACGTCACCGACGCGGCGCTCGGTGGGATGGTTGATCGACTGGCGAGCGCCGTGCCAGTACGTCTGCTTTGGGGGGAATTTCTTATGCGTATCCGCACTGCTGTCGCTTCCGCCGCTATTGCTCTGCTCGCTCTGTCGGGTTCAACTGCTTGCTCAGTCTCTTCGGGCGACACGCCTGCATCCCCCGGTTCGGAGTCCACGAAGGAGGGGGCCAAGCAGGAGCAGGTGTCCCAGAACGAGCCCGCAGTCGATCCTTCGAACTGTGCGGTTCCTTCCGATGAGATGCCAGAGGAGTGCGAGGTCCACCCGTCCTTCGCGGCGACGGAAGAAGGGGTCCCGGCCGAGGGGATGCCGATACCGGCACCCAGCAACTAGTTGTATTGACCCGCAGGGTTGTTCACACGGCTGATGGGCGGGTGTCCGTCGAGTGCGGTGTGGCAGCGGTGGTGGTTGTAGGTGTGGAGGAAGTCTGTCAGGGCCGCTGTCCGCTCGTCGTTTGAGGTGTATGGCCGCAGGTAGGTCCATTCCTCCAGCAGGGTGCGGTTGAAGCGTTCTGCTTTGCCGTTGGTCTGGGGCCGGTAGGCGCGGGTGAGCCTGCCGGTCGCACCGAGGTCTGCCAGGACGGCTTTCCAGGCCAGGCCTTTGCGGTAGGCCCAGGCGTTGTCGGTAAGGACCCGTTCGATGGGGGTGATGCCATAGTGGTGGAAGAACGCGGCCGCGCGGGTGAGGAAGTCCGCACAGGTCGCGACCTTCTCGTCGGGTGGATCTCGCTGTAGGCCAGGCGGGAGTGGTCGTCGATGGCGGAGTGGACGTAGTCGAAGCTTATCTGGCTGCGGGTGACCCGGCCGGCCTGGCGGCCAAGGGTTTGTGTCCCCCGCCGTCGGGGATCCGTCCGAGTTTCTTCACGTCGACGTGGATGAGTTCGCCGGGTCGTTCGCGTTCGTAGCGGCGGATCACGGTGCCGGTCGGGCGGTCGATCCAGGCCAGCCGGTTCAGCCGGTGCCTGGTGAGGATGCGGTGGACTGTCGAGGCGGGCAGACCCAGGATCGGGCCGATCCGGGCGGGGCCCAGTTTGCGGGCCTGGCGCAGGTTGCAGACCCTCGACTTCGGCGGAGGTGCGGTGCGGCGTCGTGCGTGGGCGGCTTGGCCGGTCGTGCAGACCGGCTGGACCCTCGGCTCGCCACCGCCGTATCCACTTGTGGGCTGTGGCCCGTGAGATGCCCATCTCGGCCGCCACGTGCGCGATCGGACGGCCCGAGCAGCCCCGTTCGACCAGCAGCTGCCTACCGAAAACGGTCAGCCTGGCATTACGGTGGGACACGAAGACCTCCGTGCGGTGAGTTCCTAGGCCGTGTCCGTAAAGTCGATCGCTCGTTACTCCGTTCGTGGTGCGTCGACATGAACTGACCGATGAGTCGTGGGCGTTGATCGCTCCGTTGCTGGCGCCGGGGCGGATGGGCCGGCCGGTGCGGGACCGGCGCCAGGTGGTGAACGGGATCCTGTGGAAGCTGTCCACCGGGGCCGCCTGGCGTGACCTGCCCGAACGCTACGGCCCGTGGAAGACGGTCTACGAACGCTTCCGCCGCTGGTCCGCCGACGGCACCTGGGACCGCCTCCTGGCTCACGTCCAGCAGCACTGTGACGCCGTCGGACAGGTCGACTGGACGATCGTGTGTGTCGACTCCACCACGGTGCGGGCCCACCAGCACGCGGCCGGGGCCCGAAAAGGGGGCCCTGGGAGGGCGAGGCGCTCGGCCGGTCGCGCGGCGGGCTGACCAGCAAGATCCACCTGGCCTGCGACGGTCGGGGACGCCCCCTGGCCTTCACCCTGACCGGCGGGAACGTGAACGACTGCACCCAGTTCGAGCCGGTCATGGAACGCATCCGGATCGCCCGGCCGGGGCCGGGCAGGCCCCGGACCCGGCCCGAGCGGGTGGTGGCGGACAAGGGCTACTCGGCCCGCAGGATCCGTGCCTACCTGCGTCGGCGCGGGATCGCCGCGACGATTCCCGAGCGGATCGACCAGATCAACGGGCGCCTGCGCCGCGGCGAGAGTCTCTGCCGGCTCGATCGGACCGCCTACCGGCGGCGCAACGTCGTCGAGCGCTGCTTCAGCCGGCTCAAGCAGAACCGGGCCCTGGCCACTCGCTACGACAAACGAGCCGCCCACTACCAAGCAATGGTCACCCTCGCCTGCCTCCAACTCTGGCTCCCATGACTTTCCGGACACCCCCTAGACAGCTCCCACCACACCGGAGGTCTTCGTCATGTTCAAGACCTGCTGAGTGTCAACAACGCTCGTGATCAATAGACCTAGGGCACGACGGGCGGGCCGATAGTGCCTGAGGGTGAGCGCTATGGTGCTTGGCCGTGGACGCTACTGATCTTGACTACCGGGCTCGGACACGGTCCGGCTGCATCCCGCCAGCGTTGGTCACGCGGCTGATTGAACGGGGCCATGCCAATGTTGTGGAGCTGCACGCCGGACGCGGGGAGTGGTTCTGCGCGCTGGCGTGGGCTCGGGCGCTGGGTGAGCAGGGCCGAGAGGCCGACGCGCTGGATGCGCTTGCCCCGTACGTGGCGACGGGCTGGTGGACGGCTGTGGTCGCCGCGGCCGAGCTGCTGGAGAGCTGGGGCCGCACCGACGAGGCGATCAATATCACCCGGACTCGTATGGAAGCCGGGCACCCGATGGCTCTGGAGGCCTACACACGGCTACTCGCCCGGCACGGCCGTGCCGAGGAGGCGTTCAACCTGCTCGTGCCCCATGTTCATGACTGGGTACTCGCCACCACCCTGGTCGACGTAGCCGCAGTTGCCGGCCGCGTCGAGGAGACTGCGGTGCTCCTCGACGCCCAGATCCAGGCCGCCCACCGCTGCGACGGCCCACGGTGCGGCCGCGGTCACGCCCGTGGTCTCGACCCCGACACGGCACTCGGCCTACTCGCGATGATCCGCGAGAGTCAGAACCACATCGATGAGGCCATCGCCCTGCTCCACCGCCGACAGATCATCTCCATCAACAGCCGAGACCAGCTTGCCGATCTGTTGGCCAGGCACGGACGGATCGAGGAACTGCGCGCCTACGCCGCGCTGGACGGACATGAGGAGGCCGTACACCGGCTGGCGGAGCTCCTGGAGGAGGTTGGCGACATCGGAGGCGCGATCGCCGCATACGGGCATACGGATCAAACCGCGGTCTGCGACCCGAACTCGGCATACCAGCTCTCGCAACTCCTGGCCCGCCACGGACGGGGTGACGAGGCGATCGCTGTGATGCGCGCCCAGGCCGACGCCCACCCCGGCGACGACTGGATTCTCCATGCCCTGTCCGAGCTGTACCTCGACCAGGGGTGTCCCGCCGACGGCCTGGCGTACCTCGAAGCTCTCGACGTCAAGCGCAGGGGTGAGGACGAGTGGGAGTTGTACTGGATGCGGTTGCCACTGATCGCCGCCTGCAAGGGGATCGACGAGGCGGTTGAACGGGCCCGTGCTCACCCCGAAGGTGCTACGTGGTACGCAGCGGAGCACATCGCCGGGCTTCTCGCCGATGCCGGTCGCACAGAGGAAGCCGTCACCGTCCTTCAACGGCATGCCGGTCGGAACAGTCATGACCTGGCCGGATACCTCATCGACCTCGGCCGGATCGACGAGGCCCTGACTGTTCTTCAGCAGCCCCGACCCCAACCGCCCGTAATACAGACGCCACACCTGTGGCTGCAGGATCATCCCCCATACTGAGGCCCTGCCCACCCGAGGCATGCCGGGGTGGCCGCCCGTGAGACCGCAGTTCTGATCCGGCCGGCATCTGTTGCCCCCTGCCATAGGGGGCACCTTGGTGCATGCGCACACCGAAACGCCGGCATAGCGGATCATTCGCTGGGCCTGGTCCGTCCACATCATCGGCCCCGGCCGAACCTTCGCATCCGTCATCCGCCAAGAACAACGAGCCCCTGGGGCGGGACCGCAGGTCGGGCTCAGGTGGGTGCGCGGCCGCGTGAGCCGGCTCCGTGCCGCTGCGATGTCGGTGGTCAGTCGTACGCTCGGCACGTGAACATTGATGATCTTGAGTGGCAGTCAAGGGGCCTGGGTGGGTACCCGCCCGTTCTGGTCGATTTGCTCGTGGAGCGCGGGCATGTGGAGCAGTTGGTGCGCGCGGCTTCACGGGGAGCCTGGTCGTGCGCGAGGGCGGCTGCACACGAACTGTGCAGGGTGGGGGAGTTTGAAAGGGCCTTGGGGGTTTTGGAGCCGTATGTTCAGACTGGCTGGGAGCCGGCGCGCTGGGCGGCGGCCGACACCTTGCTGAGCGCGGGCCGGGTTGAGCAGGCACTGGACTGGGCCCGTCCGGACGAGGCAGGACCGGTATCCGAGCACACGTGCCACAACTTCGCTGAGCTCCTGGTGAAAGCTGGGCGGGTGGACGAGGCGATACGTGTCCTGATGCCCCACCTGGACAGGGGCTGGATACTGACCGCGCTGGTCGAACTCACCGAGAGACAGGACCGCGACGAGTGGGTTCTGGAGCTGCTTGCGCCCAGGGTGGAGATCGCGCGCAGTGCCTGCGGTGAGAAGCGCTGGAATTTCGACGCCAGCAACGCGCAGGAGCTTCAGGCCCAGGTCCTGGAGCGCGTCGGCCGGGTCGATGACGCTGTCCGGGCGCTCGGCAGTGACATCGCTGCCGGTCGCTATCTGGCCCAGAACACACTGGAGGCCTATGCCGCACTGCTGCGGCGCAACGACCGGATGGAGGAACTGCGGGACCTGAGCACCGGAGAGCACGCCCACGTCGTCCTGCCGTACTACGCCAAAGCCCTCGAAGAACACGGCCGGGCCGGCGAGGCCGAAACCATCCTGCGACGCCATATCGAAACCGATGAGGGAATCTGTTTCCGCTGGCCCCTGATCGACCTTCTGAGACGCCAGGGCCGGGTCGAGGACGCGGTCGAGGTAGGGCGACCCACATTCGACTATCACGACGCGTGTCTCCTGGAGAACGTCATCCACCTCCTTGCCGAGGCCGGGCGCTACGACATCGCCCTCGGGCTTCTTGACGAGCGCGACGCCGCATACGTCGAGGAGCACTCCCACTGGTTCCATTCCAACCGGATGTGGCTACTGGGCGAGGCAGGCTGCTACGAGGAAGCCCTCGCCTATGCCCGGACCCTCCCGACGGGCTTCTACGGAATGGCGTCCAGCACCGCGTGGATTCTCGAGGAGACGGGACGTGTCGAGGAAGCCCTGGACCTGCTTCGGGTAGATCCTGACACGGACGCGTGGGAGTCGGCGGCGCTTCTTGTCCGTCATGGGCGCGCGGACGAGGCGATGGACGGCATGCCTTCCCTCGCAGAGCTCCGGGCTGCCAGCCGCTGGGGATAGCCGGAACGGACGGGCGCTGTCCGCCTCTGGGGGGGGCAGGTGGAGGATCGGCGAATTTCTACGACCGGAAGGTGAAATGGCGGCACTCAAGGTATTCAAGGACGAGCAGCCTTGGCGCTTGGAAACTGAAGACGAGCTCAAATCGTACCTCGACGAAATTTTTCTTGAGGGCCCGAATAGTGTTCCCGGGGTGGCTACTACCTTTCAGGTAGTGGATGATCAGATCAAAAATGAAGAGGCGCCAGGCAATGTTCTGACGATCGGAATTGACCGCGAATCTGGCTACGGGGCAGTCCTCTGGTATTGCGACGGAGATACTTTTTACCTGATCCTCAAAGAATTCGGTGAGGATGTGGCGGAAAATGTCTGGGTATCCTTCAACCCCAGGCCCCCGGAAGTGGACCCACAGGTTGTATGCGATCCATGGTGTCCGAGCTATTTCGACCGCTTCAGTGCTCTGCCTCTCTCGGTTGTTCGCTCCGTAGTGGAAGCATACTTTCTTGCAGGAACAGGGTTTCGGCCGCAGCAGATTCTGTGGGCCAAGGGAGATTTCACCGGCGGTCTGCAGAGGGGCGAAGGGGAAGACCGCTAAGTCGGCATGACAGGATCCTCGGCGGCTAGTCGATTTCGGTCTTGTTAAAAGCGTCTGCCGGCCCATCAAGGGTAGACATGCAGGAGACCGGGCCCGACTGGCAGACGAAGAAGAGGTTTGGCTTCTCGCACCAGGTACGTCCGGCGCCGTTCACGACGTTCACAAGGCGGTGAACACGCAGTCGTCGGCGTCCGCTTCGAGATCGGCGTCAAGCGCTGGCCCCGGCGCCGTCACGGTCCGCACCCCGTACGGGGGAGCCGGGAGCTCCTCTCGGGAAGCCGGCAAGCGGCGCGCGGGCCCCACGCGAAGGTCCGGGCATTCGTCGGGCAGGCCTTCGCCGCCTTCGGATCCCGGGGGCTCCTGCGCAGATGGGCACAGCTCGACCAACCGGATCAGCAGCCTTGCCTGAGTCGTCCTCACACATCTGGCCAGCTCAGAGGGAGGACGGAAGGCGACCATTGACAGAACTCTCTCGATAGAAGACTCTTATTGCATGTCAACCGATGATCACCCGTCTCCGCCGGGCCGCCTGACCGACCCCTCCTCCATGAGGGCCCTCTCGCATGCTGTGAGGTTGGCCTTGATCGAAGTTCTCACTGTGCATGGCGCACTCACCGCTACACAGGCTGGGAAGCTGATCGGCGAAAGCGCTACCACATGCTCTTTCCATCTGCGACAACTGGCCAAATATGGCTTCGTGGAAGAGGCGGGAAAGGGGCCTGGCCGTTCGCGTCCGTGGCGCGTTACTCGCCGGGGGTGGACAGTCGAGGAAACCTCGAACGATACAGAAACCAATGCCGCTGTGAGTGCTCTGGGGGAAATGTCTCTGCAGCGACAACTTCAACGGCATCACGATTTTAGTCGTGGTAAGTCCAGTTATCCGGAGAGTTGGCAAAGTGCTGGCAGCGCGTCTCATACGGTGTGGTGGGTGTCACCGAGCGAGATGGTTTCCCTGCAGCGAGAGATTGAGGATCTGGTCAGTCGATTCCGTGACCGTCTCGGGAATCCGGAGTCCAGGCCGTCCGATGCGTCTCCGGTAGAGGTGACAATTTTGACGCATCCATTCAATTCTCCCGATTCTCCTGCATAGCCGTGAGTCGGAATGGGTTTTTCGCATTATTGACAGGAGAGGCGGAATGGGCGCCGGCAAAGTAAATCTAGAAAAATCCGATAAAAATTCAGAGCCATTACGGAAGAATCGCGATTTTTCGCTTCTGTGGACTAGCCAGGCTGCGTCGGAGTTGGGATCCACTGTCTCGATCCTCGCTTTTCCGTTGCTGATTCTATCGATACATGGTTCGGCTGTCCTTGCGGGAGCAGTCGGAAGCATGCAGGCTGTTATACGGGCAGTCCTTCAACTGCCGGCAGGCGCTTTGGCAGATCGCTGGAATCGCAGAACTCTGATGCTGGGATGTGATGCTGGTCGAGTGGTTCTCTTTATGGCGTTGGGAGGATTAGTTCTGGTCGATCACGCATCGGTTCCTGTGATTTTCATGATTTCCGGGTGTGTGGCGGTCCTGGATGTAATGTTCGTGCCTGGTGAGGCCGCAGCCGTCAGTCAACTGGTCGGGCCCGAGAGAGTCTCCGAAGCTTTTGCCAAGAATGAGGCCCGCACGTACGCTGCATCTCTTGCAGGCCCCTCGCTCGGTGGCCTTCTTTATAGTATTGGCCGCGCGATACCGTTTTTGTTCGATGCGCTCACATATATAGTGTCGTTCACCTTGATCTCCAGAATCCGTCGCCCTCTGCAGCAGCCGCGTGAGGGGAGGCCGAAGGGTTCGCTGGTGAGAGACATTCTAGAGGGGCTCAAGTATGTAGTAAGCAGCCCATTTCTTCGCGGCGTCCTGTTTACGGCCACACCAATCAACTTCGCCCTCGTGTCGGCACAGTTCTCCGTGACATTGGCCCTGACGGAAAGCGGGTACACCCCGGCCGTGCTTGGGATGGCGCAAGGCGTGATTGCGGTTGGTGGATTGCTGGGTGCGCTCTCCGCGCCATGGATTCAGGGGCGTGTTACTTTTTATCCGCTGCTGCTGGCGACGGTATCTACTCTCTTTGTTCTCATGGTGGTGAGTGCGCTATCGGTCGGCCGCTTTTTGATGGTGTTGCCGCTGGCTCTCGGCCTGTTCCTTGCTCCTGCCATCAACGCAGCCCTGTTCGGTCGCCTCGCGGTTACGACCCCGAATCACCTTCAAGGACGTGTGATAAGCGTTGTCGTGCTACTGGCCACGGCTTCCGCGTCTGCGGCACCTCTTAGTTCGGGAATGTTCGTTGAACGACTCGGAAGTATTGCTGCTATGACGTCATGTGTCGTCGCCGTGGCATTGTCACTGTTTGCCGCGCTCTATTTTCGAGGGCTTCGAATCGAAAAAGCGTCACACACTGATCCTTTTCCAAACTGACTGCCGCGGTGAGGTGTCGGAGGATGCCAACTGTGCGGATCCATGAAGCTCCTGGTAGACGGGTCCTCGGCCAAGATCACCCGCGTTCGCCAGGAGCTTCTCCTGCTTGTCTCCCATCGTCGATGACAGGTCACTTCCGGAAACGGCTGGGGTAGTCGTTGGCGGCTGCCCTGTTCCGGAGCGCGGTGTCGTCGGGGTGCAGTCGCAGGGTCCGGCCGAGCAGGACGTCCTCGGTCTCCACCCTGTCGGGGTCCGGCAGACAGCAATCGACCGGGCACACGGCCTGGCACGGGATCTCGTCGAAGAGACCCACGCACTCCGAGCAGGTATCGGGGTTGATCACATAGATCTCGTCACCCTCCTTGATCGCCTCGTTCGGGCACTCGGGCTCGCAGGCACCGCAATTGATGCAGTCCTCGGTGATCTGGATGGCCATTACCGCTCATTCCTGTCTCTCGGCACGGTCCGATGACCAACGAGCGGACAGCCGGGAGGTATCGCGCAGATCCCGCGTCGCCGTGCCCCTGTGTGGTCAGCGGCCGGCCGGCTGGGGGTGTTGTGCGAGGAGCGTGGTGACCAGTACGTCGCGGTGGGCGGGCCGGGCCGGGTCCAGGGGGCGGATGGGGGAGACATCGTGCCAGGTGGCCCGGTCGTCGCTCAGCAGCAAACTGCCCGGCGCGCTGAGAGTGACGGCTGCCGTCTCCTTGCCGTTCGGCCCGTACAGGGTGCTCCGGCCGCCGTCGACGTTCTCGCGGCCGATGAGCAGTGAGCTGACCAGGGTGACGCCGTCCTTGTGCCTGCCCTCGGGGGCCGGCTCGCCGTCGCCGCTGGTCTGTGCGGCGACCCGGAAGGGGTGCACCTTGACCTCCCATTCCGGTGTGCCGTCCAGGCCGCGGGCCACCTGCCCGAGCAGCCGGATCAGCGCGTCCAGCGCGGGTTCGGCGCAGAACTTCTCGGTGAGCGGTTCGAAGCGGCGGGCCCGGTCGACGTAGAGGGGATTGCTGTTCTGCGGCTGCACGAACGTCTCATGCCCCTTCGCCCGGACGGTTCCGTTCGCGGACAACTCGTAGCTGCCGTAGCGGCGCATGCGCCGCGTCCCCCGCTCGGCCGCGTACGGGTCGACCGCGAGCTCTTCCCAGTGCGAGGCCAGACAGCCGAACTCCCCGACCCCGATCCCCAGACACCCGGCGACAGCGTCCGGTTCCATGAGGTACCAGCCCTCGGACGCCACCGCGGTCCGCGCCTGTTCGACCAGCCGCGATGCCTCTCGTTCCTGGCCCACACGGTCCGGCCCCGGCCCCGGCCGCGGTTCAGCGTGTTGTTCGCCCATGCCGCTCATGCTGGTCTCCCGTACGCGGCACCGCATCCGCTGACACGCTGTTCGGGTTCTCACCCAGGTGCGCTGTTGTCCCCGATGACGAGACGCGACCCCGCTCCCGGCCACGCCCCGCGGCCCAACAGGTCGAGGACGAGGGCGGCGATGTTCCACGCGTCGTCCTCTCCGCGGTGATGGCGTCCTTCGAGCGGCAGTCCGGCTATGCGCAGAGCCTGATCCATGCCGGGCTTCTTGCGCAGCCCGTAGGCCGCGGTGAACACGGCCTTGGCATTGGTGTGGGTGCGCTCGGTCGGATAGCCGAACGGGAAGGCCACCCCGTCCGCCTGACTCTGCCGAGCGAATTGCCGGCGGTCGTACTCGCCCCAACTCGCCCAGGGACGCTCACCGGCCTCGAACTCCCCGACGAGGATTCGGCACGCTTCGGCGAAGGAGACGCCCCGTTCCACCTCGGCCTGCGTCAGTCCGGTCAGTTCGGTGCAGAATTCGCTCACCCTCGACCGGACGGGGCGGACCAGAACACGATGCCGGGACACACGGCGCTCGGCCGACACGTCCACGACGGTGAGACCGATCTCGATGATCTCGTTCACAGAGCCGGGCGGCGGCTGCCCGTCCCAGCAGGTGGCCTCCACATCGATGACGTTCAGCAGGGACGATGTGAGGCGCATGGGGCCAAGGGTAGTGATGCTCACGCGGCTCCGGCACTTCAATTACGGTGCGCCGAAACGTCCTGCGCCCACCCCGCGACGGGGTGGGCGCAAGACGTGTCCCTGCCGGTGGCTACTTCGGCAGGTCCAGGCGTACGAGGGCGCCGATCTCGACGAGCTGGTCGGGCAGGGCCAGAGCGGTCACCTCCATGACCGTGCTGGTCGGCCGCCAGTCCCCCATGTAGGCGGCGTGCAGCCGCGCGGCGGTGTCGAAGTTCGCCCGCAGGTCGCTGACCAGCACGGTGGTCTCCACGATCTGGTTCCGGGTGGCACCGAAGTGATCGAGCACCCGGTCCAGGTTGGCCAGCGTGGTCTTCACCTGCAGCCCGAAGTCGCCCGCACCGATGAACGTGCCGTCCTCGTCATGGGAGACCTGCCCCGAGATGTAGAGCGTGTCCCCCGCACGGACCGCCTGGCTGTATCCGTACTGCGATTCCCACGGCATCCCGAAGCCGAACGTCCTGGCCTTGTTCTCCGTCATGGTTCCCTCCGTCTGTCCACGGGGCAGGGGCCGGCATCCCAGCCGTACCACCGGTGTGTACCCCGGAGTTCAGCCTCTTCCGACCGTGCTGCTCAGTGCCAGATCACGTCCTGCTCAACGCTGCTCACCCGTACGCCCGATTCCGGGTCAGGCCTGGCCCGGACCGTACAGTTCGCGCTTCCACAGATGCTCGGTCACCTCGGACAGCGCGGTCTGGAGCCGACGGCGGTAGGTCCCGTACGGGACGCCCAGCCGGGCCGCCGCCGCCTCCTGACTGCGTCGCGTGTCGAGATACGTCACCTGGAGAACGCGGTGCGACAGCTCCGTCTCAGGGGCATCCCGCAGGGAATCCACGGCGGCGGTGAGGACGCCGCGGAGCCGGGTGACGGCGTCGGCGCCGGGTGCGTTCGCCATGAGACGGCTACGGGACAGAGCGTTCGCGGAGAGTTCCGCGGCACGGTGCAGGTTCCGGAACGCCTCCCTCACCGCTTCGTCGAACTCCTCGCGTGTCAGCACGGTCAGTTCACCGACCGGCGCGGCGAAACGCCGGCCGGACCGGGGGTCGGGACCGCTGAGTTCGAGCCGCCCGCTGATGCTGAGCCAGCGTTCGACGGATACAGCCCGCCAGTCGTGCGCGAAGAGCGTGTGCGGGCGGCCGTCGAGCGACGGGGACGGATCGATGGCCCGCTGGTCGATGTATGAGAAGAACGGCCGCCAGAGATCGGCGTCGGAGAGAACGATGTACGACCACGCGAGCCGCTCGGCGCGCAGGAATTCGGCGAAGACGCGGTGCAGCATGAGGTCCATGACGGGAGACGGCCGCTGGTGGCCGTCCGGGTGGACCAGGAAGCGGGCCACCGCCAGGTGCTCGCCGCCGCGCAACTGGGCGGTGGCTCGGGAGTGCTGCCAGCACGCGGCGATCACCGGGTCCGCGGCCAGATGCCGGTCGTCCGGCGTGTCGAGCTCCAGCCACAGGCTGAACGCGGCCGGCCGGTCGGTGTCGGAGCTGCGCAGCACGCGGAACGCCTCCGGCCGCTCGGTCAGCCAGAACGCGGCCACCGCCGCCGACTCGTCCCCCTCCGCGCGGCGGGCCAGCTCCACGAGCCGGTCGTGGTCCTCGGCGCGGTAGGAGTCCTCGTACACGGCGCCGGTGCCCTGCCAGGTCAGGTAGCGCGAGACGAATCCGTTGGACCGGTGCAGGTGTGTGAAGGCCAGGACGGCCGGGACGGTATCCGCCCCGGTGGCGGTGCGGGCCCGGTCGATCACATGGGCGCGCACCCGCTGGTGCAGCTCCGCATAACCGCCGGGGTCGCGCCAGCGCAGATCACTGTCGAGGGCCTCCCGCACCACGTCGTGCGGAAACACGCCGACCACACACGGATCTATGTACGGCTGCTGCCGCAACCAATCGAATATCTGTCTGGTGTCGGCGTCCGGCAGGGCCATGGCCAGCAGTTCCTCGGTGGTGGCGAAGGTGTGGGCGCACACCTCCAGGGCCCGGCGGTGGTCGGGAGACGGCACCTCGCCCACGAGATGACGCAACAGGGCGCCGATCACATCGCGGTCCGGCCGCCACACCATGGTGTGCCGGGGGTCGTGCGTGGCGACCTCGGCGGAGAGCCTGAGTGCGATCGGATTGCCACCGGCGAACGCGAGAATCGGGTCGTACAGTTCGGCCGGTACGCCTTCCGAACGCAGAAGTTCGACGGCCGAGGCGGGTGGCAGGTCGTCGAGTTTCAGGACGGACAGCGCCCCTCGCCAGCCCGGATCGGTGCGCCAGCGCACTCCGGGGGGCCGGCGACCCGCGACACAGACCAGGGTGCCCAGCGGCAACTGCGGAAGGAAGCGCTGGTGGAACCACTCCTCCAAGCCCTGGCAGCGTTCGAAGTCGTCCACCAGGAGCAGGGCGCGGTCCTGGGCCAGGACGGCGGCGGCCTCCTCCAGAGTTTTCGGGGAGGGAACCAGGGAACGCGCCTTGACGTGCACCACGAACCGGCCGGCGGCGACGGCTTCGTCCTCGAAGCGCTGGAGCATGGTCGACTTGCCGATGCCGCCTTGACCGTGCAGGAAAAGCACCGATGCGGTACCGGGATCTCCCGGCGCGGCGTCCAGCGATCTCCGGAAGAGCGCCAACTCGCTCTCACGCCCCACGAAGGCATACGTGCGCGCCGCGCGCAGGCGGTCGGCCAGCCGAGCGGGCGGAGCAGAACCGTTGACCATCACGCGGACCTGTTCCACCTCTCCGAGCCCCGCACACTTACGGGAGCCTTCGCACCGAAAAGAATACCCACGCAGTGCGAACGGCCTGATGGTACGCAGCGCTGACGCCGGTCTCTGGCGTGGCCGCCCGAATCGCCGCGCCTCTTCGAGGCCGGCTCGGCGTGTCCCAGTTGGAGGTCATGCTCGCGACGAGCCGTGTGAGACCCTCCGGATTCTCAGCGCTCATCCACCCGACGCTGAAGATCGTCCGCGGCAGGAACGCGCGGCGCATCACCACACGGACCTCGCACATCTGCCGCCGCCACCTGCTCAACGCCCGGGTGGCAATGCCGTGTCGCGCCGGATCGCCGTGCAGTACTTCGCCCGAATCATCCGCTGCTCGCCGAGGAGCGCGTCAAAGGGATCAAGCGAGTTCTCCTCACAGTCGGCGTTGAGCAGGATGTGCGTACCGGTGCTGGGTTTGTCCGAATACAAGGCTTGCTCACACCGGTCGCCGTAGTTACGTTTCATCTCCACTTCTTTGCTGCGCGCCGAGGCGGAAGGCCGTATCCGTGAGTGTCGTTACTCTGCTCCCCTTCCTTCTTGTCTTCGGCCTGGTGGCACTGCTTGCCATGGCCTCTCGGCGCAGACGCCTGACGGTTGATGCCCGTGTACGCCGCGAGGACGCTTTCCTGGCCGCGTTGCCGCCCCCCTCGGTCGCATCGGCCGATCTCAACGCGCTGGCACTCGAAGCCCTGGATGAGTTGTGCGCGCGCAGCAACAGCACCCCGGAAGTCTTCGTGGACATGGGGGACTACTTCGCGTGGCGTGGCTGGAACGGTGCCGATGTCCATCGCATCATGGGCCGGCTCGGCGGCCTGAACTTCGCCCACCAGGTGGTGAGCGCCGACCATCCTTTCAGCCCGTATCGCTATAGGGCGACACAGAGTGGAGTGAGGGAGAACATGGCGAATTCCGGCCGCAGCGCGCATTCCTCGAACCTCAGCATCAACCAGTACACGGGGCACGGCGACAACACCGCCAATACATCCGTCGGCTCCGGTAACGCCTCGCTGAACCAATTCCATCAGGGTGAGGGCCGCAACGTGCACCTGGAGCTGGCGCAGCGGCTCCGGGAAGAGGCCGCGGACGCACTCCCGGTGATCGCGGACACAGCCCAGAGCCATGCGCAGATTCTGGAAGCGGCGCTCGCAGCGGGGGATGCCGAGGCCCGCGACGAATCGGTGGGTCGCATCCAGCGTTTTCTTCAGACGGTGGGCAGCGGGTTCCAGGCCAGCCAGCAATTGCTCTCCCTTCTGGGGCTGCCCGGCTAGAGGTTGTCCCGTAAATGATCTATGGCGTGCTGGTTGATCAGCATGGGTCCCTGGTCAGCCGACGAGGGCGAGGTTGTGAAGGCGGGCGATGCCGAGCACGGCGTGGTGGACGCCGTCGCCTTTGAGGCGGCAGTCGCGGAGGATCCTCCAGCTCTTCATGTGGGCGAAGGTGTGCTCGACGCGGGCCCGCACTTTGCGGTGGGAGGTGTTGTGTTCCTCCTTCCAGGGTGGCGGTTTCTCGTTCTTGTGGCGGCGGTAGTGCGGGATGGTCAGCCCGGTGCCCCGGCAGCCGCCGTCGGCGATCACCGTGGGGGTGGTGCCGACGGCGGCCTTCGCTCCGGAGTCCTGCCAGGCTCTGCAGTCGTTGCGGTTGCCGGGCAGGCGGCTTGCCGACGGCGACCACGAGGCGGGTGTCGGCGTCGATGACGACCTGGTGGTTGGTGGAGTAGCGGTAGTTCTTGCTGGAGGCGGCCACGGTCCGGTCCCGGGTGGGAACCAGGGTGCCGTCCACGATCAGCACGGTGGTCTTGCGCAACCGTCGTCGGGGCTAAAGGGCGAGAGCCGGTCCGAGGTGGCCGACGATCCGGTCGGCCGCAGACTTGGATATGCCGAACAGCGGAGCGATCTGGCGCAGGGTGAGGTTGGTGCGCCAGTATGCGGCCACCAGCAGCACCCGGTCCTCCAACGGCAGCGACCACGGTCGGCCCTTGCGGACCGGATCGGCTCCCTCACGCCGCAGCGCGGTGATCAACTTGCTGAACTGCCGAGGGCTCAGCCCGGTGAACGGGCCTATCCAGGAGGGCTCCGACGCCGTGATCACACCAGCCACGACAAGATCGTCTCACCCCTGACCAGCAGTTACGGGACAACCTCTAGGAAGGACGAGCCGTTCTTCAGGAGCCGGGACACCGTCGAGTGGACCTGCCCGTAGTGCAGCATCCGGGCCCGAGCCGGTGGGGGAGTCGACTTCGCCGGCTGCGGACGGGGAAGGCCGGGTCGACATCGGGTGCAGACCCTCCAACTCCGGCCATCTGTGCGCCTGCTGTGAACCTATTCGAACCCTTCTCCCTCTCTACGGGTGAAACAGCCGGCACCGGCACGTACCGGCGCCGACTGCCCACCGGCCCTCTCGGGGGCCGCCCGATTCTCCAGGGGGAGAGTTGCGCAAGCACGTGAGAAAAGCATGCGTTTCCACCGTCGCCACAGCGGCGGCCGTGGCGCTCGCGGCGGGGTTGACCACCCCGGCCGTGGCGCACGACAACAGCCCGTCGCAGCCGGCCGAGAACTCGTCCGGCGCACGGCAACAACTGACGCTCATCACCGGCGACCGCGTCACGGTGGACGCCGAGGGCCGGGTACTCGGCTTCCGCCCCGCGGCGGGGCGCGAGCACATACCCGTGCAGAGACAAACGAGGGACGGGCACACCCTGCTCGTCCCCGCCGACGCCCACCGGCTCATCAGCTCCGGGAAACTGGACCGCCGACTGTTCGACGTCACCGAACTGAGCCTGGCGGAAAACCACAGGGCTGCGGGGAAGTCGAGCCTGAAGCTGATCGTCTCCTACCGGGGCGCATCGGCCGCGGCCGCGCAGGCCGACGTACGCGACGCGGGCGCGACCCGCGTCGGACCCGCGCTGAAGTCGCTGGGCGCACAGGCGTTGGCCACTTCGCAGGAGGACGCCCGATCCGTCTGGCAGGCGCTCACCAGCAAACCGTCCGGCGGCGTCCAGCGGACCATGGCCCCCGGGATCGACCGGGTGTGGCTGGACGGAGTGCGCAGGGCGAGCCTCGACAGGAGCGTCCCGCAGATCGGCGTTCCGACCGCCTGGAAGGCGGGCTACACCGGCAAGGGCGTCAAGATCGCCGTCCTCGACACCGGCGCGGACGCCACTCACCCGGACCTCAAGGGCCAGATCCTCGCGGCGAAGAACTTCTCCGCCTCGCCCGACACGAAGGACCGTTTCGGCCACGGCACCCACGTCTCCTCCATCGCCGCGGGCACCGGGGCGAAGTCGGGCGGGAAGTACAAGGGCGTGGCTCCCGACGCCAAACTCCTCGAAGGCAAGGTCCTCGACGACGACGGCTTCGGCGAGGACTCCGGCATCCTGGCCGGCATGGAGTGGGCGGTCGCGCAGGGCGCCGACGTCGTCAACCTGAGCCTCGGAGGAACCGACACCCCGGAGATCGACCCGCTGGAGGCGGCGGTCGACAAGCTCTCCGCCGACAGCGGCGTGCTCTTCGCCATTGCGGCGGGCAACGAAGGCGACGCGGCGGGCACGGTCGGCTCCCCCGGCAGCGCGGACGCCGCGCTGACCGTCGGTGCGGTCGACGACAAGGACCTGCTGGCGGACTTCTCGAGCAGGGGCCCCCGGGTCGGCGACGGGGCGATCAAGCCCGACGTCACCGCCCCCGGCGTGGACATCACGGCGGCCGCCTCACCCGGCTCCGTCATCGACGAGGAGGTCGGTCAGAGCCCGGCGGGCTACCTGACGATCTCCGGTACGTCGATGGCGACCCCGCACGTCGCCGGCGCCGCCGCGCTCCTCAAGCAGCAACACCCCGCCTGGAAGTACACCGAACTCAAGGGGGCCCTCGCGGCCTCCACGAAGCCGGGGAAGTACACCCCCTTCCAGCAGGGTTCGGGCCGGATCGCCGTCGACCGGGCGATCACCCAGTCCGTGATCGCCGACCCGGTCTCGGTGAGCTTCGGCGTCCAGCAGTGGCCCCACGACGACGACGCGCCGGTCACCAAGAACGTGTCCTACCGCAACCTGGGCACGAGCGACGTCACACTCGCCCTCACCGTCCAGGGCGCCGGCCCGACGGGCAAGCCCGCCCCGGCCGGCTTCTTCGCCCTCGGCGCCACCCGCGTCACCGTCCCGGCGGGCGGCACCGCCGAGGTGCCGCTGACCGTGAACACCAAGCTCGGCGGCACGCTCGACGGCGGATACTCCGCCTACGTGGTCGCGACCGGCGGCGGGCAGACCGTCCGCACCGCAGCCGCTGTCGACCGCGAGCGCGAATCGTACGACCTCACGCTCCGGACCATCGGGCGCGACGGTAAACCGGCTCCGTACACCACGAGCGACGTCTACGGCATGGGCGGCGCGGCGAGCAGTGTGTGGGAGTCCCCCGAAGCCGTCGACGGAACGGCGAAACTCCGCGTCCCCAAGGGCGAATACGTCCTCAACTCGGCCGTGTACGTCGACCCGGACGACCTCGGCAAGGGCGTCGACTGGCTCGTTCAGCCCTACCTGAACCTCACCCGGAACACCACGGTGACGTTCGACGCGCGCCGGGCCAAGCCGGTGAAGTTCACCCTTCCGGCCAGCGGCACGAAGCCCGTGATGGCCTCGCCCGACATCGAGGTTGACCACGACGGCAACGGCTACTCGACCGGGTGGGTCCTCCCCTCGTACGAGCAGCTGCGCACCGCGCACGTCGGACCGAAGGCGACCGGGGTCCAGCTCTCCCAGCACTGGTACGGCACGTGGACCAAGGGGGCGGCGACCCGGTACGACATCGCGCTCGGCGGAGCCGTGAGCCGGGTGGCGACCGGCTACCACCGCGCGATCGGCAACGGACAACTGGCCAAGGTCGTCATCCGCTCCGGAGCGTCCGTCAAGGGCAAGACCGGCGACGTCTACGCCTCGGGTATCCTGCCCGACTCGTTCGGAGGCTGGGCGGCCGGCACATTCCAGAAGCTGCCGGCCACCACCACCTCGTACGTCTCCACCGTCGACAAGGTGCGGTGGGGATTCGACTTCTCCCAGAACGGTCCGCTCGACGCGGACGGATACCCGACCCTCGACGCCTCGTACTCACTCGGCGCCCCGAAGGCGCTCAAGGCCGGCAAGACGTACACGAAGACGGTGAACACCGCGGTGTTCGGGCCCTACGTCAACGCCGACTTCGGGGTCTTCCGCGACGGCGACGAGATCACCGGCATGATGCCGCTGGTCGCCGACGGCAACCGGAATGCCGGAGACTCCGTGTACAAGTCGGTGAAGACGGTGCTCTACCGCAACGGCAAGGTGCTCACCGCCAACAACGACCCGCTGTCGGGCGAAACCACGGTCACTGTGCCGGCGGCCGCGGCCGACTACCGGCTCACCACGTCGGTACGGCGCGCCGCCGACGTCGCCTCGGTCTCCACCCGGATCGACGCGAGCTGGACCTTCCGCTCCGGCCGGACCAAGGGGCTTGTCGCCCTGCCGATCTCCATGGTCCGCTTCGCACCGGCGGTGGCGCTGGACAGCACGGCCAAGGCCGGCAAGACCGTCTCCGTGCCGGTGAAGGTCCAGGGAGCGGCCGCCGGCAAGAACCTCAAGTCCCTCACGGTCTACGTCAGTTATGACGCGGGGAAGACCTGGAAGAAGACCGCGGTCAAGAAGGGTTCGATCTCGGTGAAGAACCCGGCGAAGAAGAAGTCGCTCTCGTTCAAGGCCAAGGTCACGGACAAGAAGGGCAACACCTCCTCGGTGGCCATCTACGACGCCTACTTCGGCAAGTAGCCCCACCCCTCCGCGCAGCCGACGCCACGGCTCCGCGGACCCGCACGACGGCGGCCCGCCGGGACGGTTCTCTCACCGCCCCGGCGGGCCGTTCGCCGCGGTGCGACGTGGGACGACCGCTCGGCCCCGCCGATGAGGACACCGGTGCCGGTCAGTAGCGGTTGTTCATGGCCGTACGGACTTCGGCGAGCGTGCGGTCGGCGACGGCGTTGGCCCGCTCGTTCCCCTCCCGCAGAATCTCGCGGAGGTGGCCACGGTCCTGGGCGTACTGCGCCCGGCGGGCCCTGATCGGGGCCAGGAACTCGTTGACCGCCTCCGTCACGGTCCGTTTGAGCGCGGCGGCACCCGCGGAACCGATGTCTGCGGCGACTTCGTCGGGCGTCCGGTCCTGACACAGGGCCGCCAGGAGGAGCAGGGAGGAGACCTCCGGGCGGTTGGCGGGATCGTAGGTGATGTGTCGCGCGGAGTCGGTCCTGGCTCCCTTGATCAGCCGGGCGGTCTCGTCGGCCCCGGCGGCCAGGGCGATGGCGTTGCCGCGGCTCTTGCTCATCTTGGCCCCGTCCGTCCCCAGGAGCAGGGGCGCGGGCGAGAGCAGGGCATCGGGCTGGGGGAAGACCGCGGTGCCGGCACCGTAGCGGTCGTTGAAGCGGCGGGCGATGGTGCGGGTCAGCTCCAGATGGGGGAGCTGATCCTGGCCGACCGGCACCAGATTGCCCTTGCAGAAGAGGATGTCGGCGGCCTGGTGGACCGGGTAGGTGAACATCAGACCGCTGACGGAGGACTGCCGAGAGTGCGTGATCTCGTCCTTGACCGTGGGGTTGCGGCTCAGTTCCGCGACCGAGACCAGACTCAGGAAGGGCAGCAGCAACTGATTGAGCGCGGGCACGGCGCTGTGCGTGAAGACGGTGCTGCGTGCGGGGTCCACTCCGATGGCGAGGTAGTCCAGGAGCAACCCCTCGACGTGCCCGGCCACGTTGTCCGCCACATCACGGTCGGTCAGTACCTGGTAGTCGGCGATGAGCACGTAGGTCTCCACGCCGAGGTCCTGCAGACGCACCCGGTTGTGCAGGGTGCCGAAGTAGTGCCCCAGATGGAGACGTCCGGTGGGACGGTCGCCGGTCAGCACACGGAACCGCCCGGGCTCCGAGCGGATCTGTTGCTCCAGTACAGCGCTGCGCGCCCGTTGCGCAGTCGTTTCGAGTACATCAGCGGACGAACCCGAGGCATCGGCGTGCGCACAGTCCGGGCCGGTGAGCTGAGAGAGAGTGGTCATTACGGTCTCCTGGTGGTCGTGGCGCCGTTCCGACGACGACACGCCCCTGACCCAGGGACCACGAGCGGGCCGTTCGTCCGAACGGCCCGGTCATGCGTGAGAGGCGGCCGCTCCTACAAGGAGCGCCACCAGCTCGCACAGGACGAAAGATGCATGCCGGAATCATACGTGCTTGCCCTGCCGTACGCCTTGCTGATTCCGTTGTGCGGAGATCCCGGCCCGTGTGATCCCCGCGGACACGTACTCGCTCAGCTCGACCTCACGTGCCCAGGGAACTTCTTTCGCCCGCACGCCGAACTCGCGGGCGGCGGCATCGACGTCCCGTACGCGGAGGTAGACCAGAGTGTCCGGGTGGGCATCGCCTTCGTGCTCCTACAGGAACAGCCGCATCCCGCCCCGGGCGACTTCGACGAACGCGGGAAGTCCCGGTTCGAAGCGGTGTTCCACTTGCGTGGTAAAGCCGAGCCGCTCGTATCACGCGACCGCAGCCGCAGCATTCTCGACGCGGAGAATCGGGATGGCTTCCTCGGCCGGTCCGCTATCGTCGCAGACCGCTCGGGGCGGAGAGCGGCAGCGTCACCGCTGACGTTTTCCCTGCCGGCCACGACGAGAGGACGCACTTGTCTGCTCCCGCGCATTCGGCCCGCCGGGTCGTAGGCGTCGGATCGGTGCCGGCCCGACGGCTTTCACTATCGCCGGCCGTGCGGAGACTGGCCGTCCAGCTCCCGGCCGGTGAGACTAGATGTGGTACGGGCTAGTAGTAGATCCAGAGCGTCACGGCGAAGCCGTCGCGCGGGTACGCGCGAGGCTCCAAGGGGCACACCGGGGATCCGGCCTCGGCGAGCCGCTGAGCGAGTTCGATCTCGAACCGCGCGATCTGCTGCCCCACAGGAGCGTCCCAGGGCGAAGACGCCACACAGCGTCAGCCGTAGGGCCGACTTGTTCTTGTGGAGAACGGTTGCGTCGTGGGCCGGTAGACGCAGTGATGCGGCGACGCCCGTCGCCGCATCGATCGCATGCGTGAAGTCGGTCGTCTCCACCATCGAATCCTGGCACAGACGGCCTGGCGGCCGCGGTGCCCCAGCTCAGCGCACCGGATGTACCAACCGTGCCCCTACCCGCCAGGGTCCGCCCGAAGGGAGGTGCCCCTTGCGCCCCGGTGCTCCCCGGCCGGCACGTGGCGCTACCCTCGGCAGATGATGCATGCTGGGCTGTCTTCAAAGGTGATCACACGCCACCGCAACGGGCGGATCCACGCCTACACGATGGCCGGCGGCGCCTTGGGGGCGCTGGAGCCCGCGGCGGTATTCCACCCCCGACCGGGCGACGAGCTCGAAGAGTCGGCGGTCTGGCCCGATCTCAAGCGGGCGGTGTACACGACGGTCAACAGCGTGGTGTGCCTCCGCAACGACGGCAAGCTGCTGTGGACCGCGGACTTCCGCCCGCACTCGGACAGGCATCACGGCAACTGGCCCGGTTGTGCCCTCTCCCTGGACGGCCGGGCCGTGTGGGTGTACCGGCCGGACGTCATTGCGGGGCGCGGACAGGCGGACCAGTGGGTCGTGCACGACGCGAACAGCGGGGAGGTACTCGCCAGGCATCAGGCGGAGACGGCCGGACACGGGGGCTCCCACCACGTACACCCTGTGGACGGCAGCGTCTACCTCGACATCGGAGAGGGCCAGGACGGCTCCGTCATCCTCCGGGGTGTGCCGGGGGAGAACGGGGAGGTCGAGTTCGTGACGTACCCATGGCCGGACCGGTGCATGATCGCTGTGTCGCCGGACGGGCAGCAGTTCATGACGGTCGACCATGAGCAGGGGGACGTCGCCTTCCACCGTCACCCCAGCGGGGAGGTGCTGTTCACGCTGCCCGTCGAAGCCTTCGGATACGAGGCGGAATCGACCGTGATGGAATGGAGCGGCGGCTACCTGACTCCCGACCTGGCGGTCGTCCCGCTGGCGGGTGAGGACGAGGACGAGGAGGAGTGGTTCAGCCACCACCTCGTCGACCTGCGCACCGGCACACCCAGCGGCGAACTCGCCACCGAGGCGACCGACCCGTATGGACTGGTTCCGCTGGGCGACGGCACCTGGCTCACCGGCGGTCCCGACGGCAATCTCTTCCGCTCGGCGCTCGCTCCGCAGCCTTCCTGACTGTTGCCCAGTCTCAAGTCCCGCAGCTCAGGCGGACGTTCGACCCGCGCGGGCCCGCCCACGCTCCGGCGCTCCGGAACCTTGGACGTCGCCTCGCGGACCGGCGGGTCTACGCTGTGGCGCGCGGCCACCGCACGATTCCGCTTCCTTGGCAGGCATGTTGGACACATCGCGTGCGCCAGCCGCCTTGTACCACAGGAGGACACATGCAACGCGGGGAAGTCCGGTGGGTCGACTTCGACGAGCGACGTCCGGTCGTACTGCTCTCGGACGAGGAACCGACCGGGTTCCAGGCGATGCAGGTCGTCGCGCCGGCGGGCGGCGACATGAGTGATCTTGGCGTTGAAGTGCCCGTAGGACCTGCGGAAGGACTGTCCTTCGAAGGCGTGCTGCGGTTCGCGTTCCCGCGTCCGGGCCTCGCCCCGTGCACATGGCAGACCACTGTAGCCAGGGAGAACCTGACCGAGCAGGCGGGCGTGCTGTCCGCCAAAAAGCTCAGTGAGGTCGACGCGGCTCTCCGCACCGCCGGACAGGAGGCAGTGGACCCCGCTGACGGCTGCCAGATTCAGCGCACTCAAAGAAGCTCGCCGTCTGGAAGGGGCCGGGAGCGGGCAAGGTCACGAGAGAGCCTTGCAGTAGCGCACCAGGGCCAAGGCTGTCTCGAGGCGTCCCACGGCCCTTCCATCACGGCGCTGTCAGGGCGGCCTCGAGTACCGTCCTGACGACCCGGAAGGAGAGACGGGTACCGAGCGCGGTGGTGGCTCCGGCTATGAGGCCGACACCCGCAAGCAGCTGCAGGACTTCGAGGGTGGGCACGCCCGTAAGGGCTTTGAGGGCCGCGGTGATAGTGACCACGACGATGATCACGATGGCTTCGGCGCCGTTGAGGCGGCAGTCGCTGGGGGATCCGTGCTCCACGCAGGCTCTGGTGGCGGGGTGGTGTCTGGGCATAGGTGTCTCTGACTCTTTTCGGTTCGGCGGCCTTGCGGCCGCCGAACGCTGGCCCCATCTGGGTTGCACCACAGGACAGTGGCCGCCGTCCGTGACGTGGTGCGTGGACAAGATGTTGGCACTCCGAGGACGCCAACTCCCCACTCGCGGGGGCTGGTCACGCGTTTCGATGCGCCGTTGTCCCAACAGGTGCATGCTCAGGTGTTGCCCCCTTCTCCGCATCCGGTGGGAACAGCACATGGAGCCCGCGTGTCTGAGCTGTGGGTTGTCGGGGCATTGCTGTCGGTGAGTAGTGACAGGACGAATTGATGCATGCCCGCCCCAATCCTTGTTGCGTCCCGTGCGCGCTGCCGTCATGATCCGTGCCGTACGCACGTCCTGCAACTTCTGTGTACAACTCCCTGGTGAGTACTGGCTCCATCCACTGATCAGCAGGGCACTGAGTCCGTGTTGCCACACGGACTCGCCGGAGACCGTTGCCGCACACGCGGTTCGGCTCTCCGTCGTCTTTCGGTCCTGTACGACTCTCCGAGAAGAGCAAGGCAGTGATCGGTGTGCGGCAGAAGCGCCAGCCCCGAGGTCATCCTGTGTAACGCCATGGCGGAGCAGCTAGCCTCCGTGTACGGGTCAGCCTGGTACGCGCGCCGGTCTGTTCGACGACCGGACCATGAGTGGCTTGCGGACCGCGTGGCACGACATCACCCTGCCGGCCGATCCTGCGACCGGCAAGGTGAGGTGGCGGCATCGGCTTTCGGCTGCTGGGCGCAGCTGCTGGACAAGGCCGGCGTGCGCGGGGACTGCACGTCAAGGTGGGGAGCAATGCTCAAAACCTGGGGATCGGTTCCGGGAGGGCACGCGGAAGGCGTACCTCCCGGGACGATCCGTAAGGTCTCCGAGTAGGCCCGCGGTGCAGCGCGGGTCGGGAAGGTACATCCGTGTTCAGCTTAGTTACCGACGACGGCTCCACACAGACCGGCTCCCTGATCGACGAGAGCGTCCGCGAGGGCGCCCGCCGCATGCTCGCTGCCTCGCTGGAGGCGGAAGTCAACCAGTACATAGCTGAGTCGGCTGCTGAGACCGACGAGCGGGGGCATCGCTTGGTGATCCGCAACGGACACCACCGGCCCCAGACCGTGGCTACCGCAGCCGGCGCCGTCGAGATCACCGCGCCCCGAGTGAACGACCGCCGCGTCGATGAGTCCACCGGCGCGCGCAAACGGTTCTCGTCCAAGATCCTCGCGCCGTGCCGTAAGTCGCCGAAGGTGAGCGCGGTGCTGCCCCTGCTCTACCTGCACGGACTGTCGTTTGGGGACTTCGTGCCCGCGCTGGAGCGATTCCTCGGCTCGGCTGCCGGGCTCTCGCCGGCGACCGTCACCCGACTGACCAAGCGGTGGGGCGAGGACCACGCCGCCTTCCGGGCCCAGGGCCTGTCCGGCCGAGACTTCGTCTACGTGTGGGCCGACGGTGTCCACCCCAAGGTCCGCCTTGGCCAGGCCCACTCGCGCGTCCTGGTCCTGCTCGGCATCCGCCTCAACGGCACCAAGGAGCTGATCGCGCTCGCGGAGGGGCTGCGCGAGTCCACCGAGTCCTGGGCCGATCTGCTGCGCGACTGCCGCCGACGCGGCATACGCGACCCCCAGCTGGTCATCGGCGATGCCGCGGTATGCCTGTGGCGGGCCCTGGCCGAGGTGTCCCCCGCTGCCCGCCATCAGCGCTGTTGGGTCCACAAGACCCGGAATGTCGCGAATGCTCTGCCGAAGTCCGCACAGCCGGGCGCGACGAAGGCCATGCAGGAGATCTACAACGCCGAGGACCACGCACACGCCGAAAGGGCGATCGATGCGTTCACCAGGACCTACGGGCCAAAGTGGCCCAAGGTTGCCGCGAAGATCACCGACGACCGGGAGGAACTCTCGGCGTTCTACGACTTCCCGGCCGAGCGTTGGATCCATCTGCGAACGACAAATCCGATCGAGTCCACGTTCTCCACGGTCAAGCTCCGCACCACGATCACTCGCGGCGCCGGCAGCCCCGCCGCCGCGCTGCCGATGGTGTTCAAGCTGGTCGAGTCCGCTCAGGACCGCTGGCGCGCGATCACCGGCGCCTCCCTTGTCGCACTGGTCCGTGCCGACGCGGCGTTCGAGAACGGCCAACTCGTCGAACGGCAGGAGGTCGCAGCCTGATGCCCAGCCCGGAGCCGCTCAGCGACGAGGAACTCGACGAGCTCGACGAACTCGCACAGGCAGCCACACCTGGCCCTTGGTTCGTCTGCGGCCTCGACGACGAGTACGCGATGAACCTCGTCGCTGTCAGTACTACCCCGGACACCGGCCTTGGCGAGCACTGGCCGACCTTCGACCACCGCGAGATCGTGGCCGCGACACTGGTCCAGCAGCCCCGTTACGTGGATGCCGCCGACGAGCGCTGGGACGAGAACGCACAGTTCATCGCCACCGCCCGCGAAGCCGTCCCCCGCCTGGTCGCAGAGCTCAGGAACCTTCGCAGGCAACTGAAGGCAGGGGGCGCCGAAGGCGGATCAAGAGAAGCACGCTGATCCACAACTATTGACTGTTGCTCCAAGGTGGGGACCGCGCCGCCCCGCACACGCCGCCCCGGGTACATCCGCACCACTGCCGCCCAGGATTCGGTCTGTGTCGTAGAAGTCACCGACTATGGCCACGGCATCAACCCCGATGAGGCATCCGGTGTATTGGGCTGTTTTTGGTGGGTGGCGTTTGCTGGCTGACGGAGCATTGTCCTGAAGTCGACTCCGTGTGGACCGGGGACCGGTCTCGGCGTGGGGTGCACTTGCCGCTTTCTTCTACCCGGTCCTTCTACCTGATTCGGTCCGGCCGAAGGGCGGTACCGGTAGGGCTCGCCACGATCCGCATATTGCGTTACCACACCTCAGCAGCCCGGAACGATGCCAGGCAGGTCACCCTTCTGTCGCATCGCAATGTGGTTGCCCTGGTCGTGTCGGGCCCGGACCGGGCGCAACGCGCCACTACCCGCAATTGCGAATGGCCTTTCTTGCGCGATGCCTCGGCCGGGGTGCTCCGGCTCTCCCCTGGACGGGTCATGTGGAGGCCGACTATCCCGCGCCGGAGGCGGATGTGGAGGGCACGATCACGGAGCCGGGGGCTGAGACGTGTCTGGTAATTGATCTTGTGGTGATTCGTGGTGAGTTGGCGGATGCGGTGCGGGAGCGGATAGTACCGCTGTCGCGGCCTGTTGACGGGTGGGAGCGTCCGTGGCGGGATCACCGACAGGTGATCAATGGGGTGTTGTGGTGGTTGCGGACGGGTGTTCCGTGGCGTGACCTGCTGGAGCGTTTCGGGCCGTGGCAGACGGTTTATGAGCGGTTCGCCCCGTCTGCTGGCTCCAGCGGACGGCGCGTCCACGCGTCGGCGAACCAGCGTGCGATGTCCCGGGCTTGCGTGCGGGTGCCTGCCTGGCCTCGCAGGGCCACCGAGATGTCGGGGCCGCTACCGCTTTCGAGCCTGCGGCGGAACACAAGCACAGATCCACGGGATCGCCGGCAACCAACCTGACTCAGTGACGCCGTGAGATGTCTGAAGCCCCGGCCGGGTACCTGCGATGACGTGCCTTCACCCGATGGTCGGTGGGGCCTCGCGGCTGACTGTCCGCGCAGAACGTCGGTCGATCACCACGAAGCGCGTCCGCGCCGCCCTGGGCTGCTGGGCGATACCCGCGAAGCCTCTGCGGACAAGACGGTCGCCGGGATCATCGCGGCGCAGGGCTATGTCGGCGCCTTCGCCGACAACGACGGCTTCCTCCACAGGACGGGGAAGGCCCGAGGGCAGGGGGGTGAGGGCGGCGAAGACCTCGGTGCTCGCGCCCTCTGCCCGGATGGTGTGCGGGTCGGCAGTGACCTCGTCAGGGGTGTGGTTTTGGTGTCTGGAGGAGGCTGAGTGCTGCTTCGTTGAAAGCACGTGTGCGGGCTGTCGCACTGTCGATGGACGAGATCAGGCCCCAGTTCACCGGTGTGGCATCCGTGAAGGGTATATATGCGACGTCGGGGCGGGCGAGATACCGTCTTGTGTGGGCTGCGACGATGAAGGCTCCCTCTCCGGCTCCCACGAGTGTCAGCGTTTCGTTGAGTGTCATGGCCGGTGGGCCGAGCTTGATCGGTTTCCCGGCGGGGGTCTGGCTCGGTGCCTGGTCCCGGCGCAGGGGTTCCGGGAGCGTCTCGGGTATTTGCAGCAGGGTCACGCGAGCCAGGTCTTCGACGGAGACGGTCGTTCGGCGGGCGAAGGGGTGTTCTGCCGGCACGGCGAGCATGCGTGCTTCCCGTACCAGGACGGGTCCCGTGACGATACCTTTCTCGCGCATCGGGTAGCGGGTGAGCGCGATGTCCACCTCACCTTCGCGCAGCCAGGGCAGGACCTGTGGCAGGTGTGCCTCTTTGATCTCGACCTCGCAGTCGGGGTGCCGCATGCGGAAGGCCTGTTTGGCCCCGGCCAGTAGCTGGCCCGCCGCAGGTCCGGTGAAGGCGATCCTCAACAGCCCGGTCAGCCCTTTCCCGGCCTGGACGGCCCGCTCGTACGCTTCGGTGATCCGGGACCACGCGGGGCTTACCTCTTCGAGGAACTGCTGTCCCATCGAGGACAGTTCCACCCGGCGGCTGGTGCGGTGGAACAGGGGCATGCCCATGCGGCGCTCCAGTTTGGCGACCGTCTGGCTGACCCGGGCCGTGGAGACGTGCAGCCGCTCGGCGGTACGGCCGAAGTGCAGCTCCTCGGCAAGCGTCAGGAAGACCTCCAGCTCGTGCCGCTCCAGCATCCCGCACCCTCCCATCGTTAATCGTGGCTTCACGGTCGTTGCCCAGAAGCGCGTTGATGCTCTGTGCGGTCCTCAGCACGATGAGAGCCAAGCCCTTGCCAGGGCACCTCACCCGCACGGGAGAACATCATGTACGTCACGCACGACCGCGCCCTGACCGCCCCCGCGCACGACATCGCCGCGACCGTCGCCGAACTGAGGGACCGGGCGGAAATCACCGACGCACTCCACCGCTTCGGCCTGGGCCAGGACCTGAAGGACAAGGAACTCTTCGCCTCGGCGTTCGCCGTCGACGCCGAGCTGGATTTCCGTCCCGCGGCCTCCGCATGGGGCGCAGAGCCCCCGCTGATGTCCGGACGCGATGCCATCGTCACCACCATCCTGGCCATGTTCACCGGCCGGGTGGACACCACACACCAGATCACCAACACGCGTATCTCGATCGACGGCGACACCGCCCGGCTCACGGCCCTGGTGGAAGCACAGCACCTGCTCATCGCCGACCCCGCCACGCACGCCCTGCTGAAGAACCCCTACGACGTGGACCTGGTCCGCGACGGCGACCGATGGGTCATCCGCCGGCTCCGCATCGACAACACCTGGTACACCGGCGAACCCGCCGTCATCTTCGGCTGACCCACGCCCACCGCACGCCGCTTCCCGAGCCGGGGACCGGCAGATGTCTCCGCTCCCTGCACGACCCTCTCTGGAGAATCAGGAAGGACCCGACATGAAGAACACAGAGACCCATGTACCACTGGTGCTGACCCGTCACACCGAGGCCGAGACCTGTGCCGACCCCAGCAGTGTGATGACGCTGCTCGCCGACACGAACAGCACCACCGGCGGTTTCACCAGCTATCGATCCACTTTCGCCAAGGGCGCCGTAGGGGCACCCGCCCACTTCCATACCAAGGCGACCGAGCTGTTCTTCGTGATCGGCGGCTCCCTGCAGGTGCTGATCGGTGAGGAGGTCACCGTCCTGGAGGCCGGTGATTTCCTGGCCGTGCCGCCCCGTACCCCGCACGCCTTCGCGGCGGCGCCGAACGGTGAGGCGGACGTGCTGTTCGTGTTCACGCCGGGCATGGGCCGGTTCGACTACCTGCGCCTGCTGGGCCGGGTGATGCGGGGCGAGGCCGACCCCGCGGAGATCGCCGCCTCCGCGGAACGGTTCGACAACCACTACGTCGACAGCCCGGTCTGGCGGGCTGCCCTGGAGACCGAGGCGTAGTCGGGCATCCCGGTGTCAGTCACCTGTGGAGCTGCATCACGACCGGCCTTTGTGGACTGGGGTGTTGCCCTCCTGGTGATGGGAATCTCAAGGGGTTCTGATCGTGCTTGCTGTTATGGCTGGTCCCGCCGGGGTGCCGGACCTCAGTGCCATACCCGCGCCCGGCGGGCTCCGCCGTGCAGAGGGCTACTGCATGGTGAAGCCGAGACCCCTGGACCTCGCACCGACAAAGACCTGCGCACGGCCATGGAGATGCGGCAGCTGGTTGAGCAGGGCGCCTTCGGCGCCACTGCCCTCCAGGCCACGCTTCAGCCCTTTCTGGATGTGGATGAGGCGGAGATGGAGGACGAACGCGATGCAGGAGAGGTGCCGTGGACTGCGCATGAGGCTCCACTGCGCAGAAATCCTGGTGATCCGGTCCGTAGCGATGCGCGGTCGGTGTACGACGTGTCGTAGGACGCGGAACCGAGAATGATCGGGATCGGGGTGTCCAAAGGACGTCGGGGTGCGCAGCAGGGCGGGTGCCGGTGAGCCCGTCATCCGCCCTGCTGCCCTCGCCTGGCTTGACGAACCGGACGCTTCCGGCTGACCGGGCCAACCGGAGCACCGGCCCGCGCGGTGGACGCCTGCCTGAGGATGGGACGGGAGCCGGTAGCCTGCCCGGGGCCGCCGAGCGAATCCCCGGCTCACCGGCTCACCTTGCGCAGCCGGTTCCCCCCGGAGGGAAAGCGCAGAGGACGACCCGCAGCGCAGGATCCGTGCCCGGCCGGATCCCGGCGACCGGGCACGACGCTGGACGGGACGGACCACGCACCGCATCCCTGACCGGCCGAGTCCCTTCAGCCAGCAGGAACACAATCTGCGGCCCGCCGTCCAGCTCCCTCGCCGGTGCGCGCTACCTCAGCGTGCGCTAGTCGAAGAGTGAGTCCTGCACGGGGGCGGTGCTGCGGGGGCGGGGGAGTGGCCGGCGCTGGTCCTTGGGGGGTGGTGGGGCGCCTTCGTCGCCGTCGGTCAGAGCGTGCCGGCAGGCGGCTCGCAGGTCGGGCAGCTCGAGGCGGGCGCCCAGCAGGCCGAGGAAGTCGGCCACGCTCCAGTCGATCAGGGCGCCCTGGCGCGAGAGATACAGGCTGACCCTCTCGATGGCGTACTGGTTGCTGTAGTCGAGCAGGAGGTAGCCGGCGAGCTGGTAGATCTCGGCGCGGCCCAGTCGTTCGGGGCGGATGGTGGCCTTGCAGTCGATCAGGGCCCGGTCGAGGATGAAGTCGGCGTCCGCGCCGCCGACGTGCAGGCTGCCGTCGAAGACGGGCCCGCAGATCCGCCGGTCGGCCGGCAAGCTTCGCAGGGCTGTGAAGGGGCCGGGGCCGGAGGCGAGTGCCATCTGTGCGCGGATGTCGTCGACCACATAGCCGGGAACGGCTGCCGCCAGGTCGTCCAGGCCTGCTCCGGGTTCGCACAGGCCCAGAGTGTTACCACGTACCCACCCCGCATGCCGGAAGATCGCTTCGAAGCCGGAAGCGAGGTGACACAGTCGGATGAGCCGTTCCTCGGCCGCCGGTTCAAGAGCCAGGGGCTGGCCCTCGGCCGCTTCGTACCGGTCCAGTTCCTCCAACAGCACCATGCCAGCCGCCTGGACAGCGCTGATGATTTCCAGGCTGGGCCAGCCGTCGTCGTCGAGCGCTGCGCGGCGCACGCCTTCCCTGATGGGCTGGCCCGTGGGTGCTCCGAGGCTGATGCGCAGCCGGTGGTCGATCGTATGGCCCAGCATCCGCCAGTCAGGACGCTGTCCCGACGGCGCGGCGGGAACGACGTGCGCGGTGCTGCGCCGCACGCGCAGCCGATAGTCGGCCAGCACGTTCTCAGGCTGGGGCAGATGTTCCGAAAGGAACCGGGACATGGGGGAACCAGGGTCCTTGAGAGACGATGTGAGACTCATGCGCGCATCGTGATTGAAGGGTCTGACAACGGCACCCAGAAGAATCGATCCGGCTGTTGGTGGGTGCGTCCGGAACCAGACGATGCCCGGGCGAGCCATGAGGGGGACGTCCGCATTGACCAGCACCTTCCTCCAGGAGGAAGCAGCCGACTGTGCATGTGTGTCGAATTTCGGTCAACTGTGCGCTCTTGAGGCGGAGGCGCGCACCTGCATGCCTCCATTGTCAGTCCCGGCCGCTAGCGAGCTCGTGCACGGTATGCGGTGAGACGTCGAGCCACGGAAGGTCGATCATGGTGGGGTGGTGGGGACCGTATTGTTGCCGATGCCGGCTACGAGGGCCTCGGCGCTCCGACCGGTGGACGCGTGGTGACACCACCGCACCGCAAGTTCAAGAAGGACGCCCCGGACTGGTACCAGGAGATGCGCGAGCGACAGTGCAAGGCGCACTCATCACGTCGCATCCGGGTCGAGCACGGCATCGCCAACCTCAAGAACTGGCGGTCCCTGGCCCGCCGCCTCGGCCGCCGTGCTCACATCAGTGACACCGTCCAGGCCGTCGCCGGCCTGCTGTCCCACAGCGCCGCGGACCTGAACCCACGACGACGGAGGCGAGCACCAGGCGTGGAGGAGCCCTCGGCGTCTCGCCACCTACCGTGCACGAGCTCGTTAGACCGTTTGAGGAGCCGGGGATCCGGCTCAGGCCCGTGCATCGAGGCCTTCGATGACGACAGCAGGGGATCGCCACGCCTGCAACCGCAACAACAGTCGGCGACGGCGCAGCGGAAATCGGCCAACTCCGATCTGAGAAAAGCTGGTTAGAGGATGCCGTAGGGAGCGGAATTGTCAGACCCTTCCGTTAGGGTGACCCGCTGCCGACGCGGCAAGCAGTCGGCGGCACAACCTCCGGTGTGAAAAGCGTGGGAAGTGCGAGGAAGGGCGGCCTGGAAGACCACCGCCGCGTGCATGACGCCGGGGAGCGCCGAGGGCTTGAGGGCTACTGCCCCGCCTGCGGATTCTCCCGGTCGGGCCAGAGCGCCGCAGTGATGGACGCGGCCGAGGAGGGATCTCCCGCCCTGTGAACGCGAGGACGCGGCAGTCGGGATACAAGCGCAGCATCATAGGCGGAACATCCTGAAGATGCGGTAAGGCAATGTAAATTGTGAAATAGGGCGATCATGGTGATTCTGTAATGTTTGGGTGATTCGCTTAACCAGGCTTTCGTAACGACTGGAAGCAGCACCAACGCCGGCGCGCACGGCCTAAGTTACGGCACACCGAACCCCCTTGCGCGGCGCCTCCCAACCCTTCAGGTCCGTACATGGCAGGCCGACGCGTGCCTCCCCCAGCCGGCTCTTTGCCGCGCTTTTCGACCCACCGCCCTTGAACGCGAACGCGCACGACTTGCAGGAGACCGAACAATGGGATTCGGACGACTCGGAGCCCACGGGGTGCCCGCAGCGCTCGCCCTCACCACCACCCTCGACGAGATCGCTGGCATCTTCCAGCCGTATCTCACCCCCAGGGAACGCCACCGCAGCCACCTGCTGTACCTGACCCGCTCCCGCGCCGGGTACGCCTTGATGCAGCAGAGCGGAATCCTCCTGGACCCCCGGAAGATCACCGCATGGCTGTCCGAAGAGCGCATCCCCAGCGCCGAACAGCAACAGCGCCTTGACGAAGCTTTCCGCCTGCTGCGCCGCCGTAACATGCACCAGCCTGACGCGCCGGCTCAACAGCGGCGGCGGAACCCGTGTGGAGATCCCCCCCGCCGACCAGAGCTATGCCGACGCCAAGCATCAGCGCGTGGCCAGGTGGCGGCGGAAGAACATCTACCGATGGGACCCCATAAAGCCCCACACCGCCCACCAGGAGACACCCACGACCATCGCCCCAGCGCCGGCCCTCGACGACGAGTCGGTCGGAGAACCCGACTTCTATCTCAACCTCACCGACGCCCGCATCGTCGCCACCGAAGCACTCCTCGAGGCCAGTGAGAACATCGCCGACACCATCGAAGCCCGCGCCATGTCGTGCTTCTTCGGCGATGCTGGCCTCGGCAAGACCTTCTCCGTCCTGGCCGCGCTCAAGGAAGTCGCCGCGGACCGCGTCCTGCTGCTGCAGTTCCGCTCCCACCCCACCCCGCGCGACATCCGCATGGAACTGTTCACCGCCCTGCGCCTCGAAGGAGAACCCCCTTCCCACCCGAGCGAGTTCGACCGGCCGCTCAAGCGCACCCTGGCACGCAAGCCGTACGTCATCGTCTGCGACGAAGCCCAGCAGTTCAGCCGTGAGTGCTTCGAATTCGTCCGCCACCTCTGGGACACCGGCAAGGGCCCCACCCGTCCCGCTGTTCTCTTCGTCGGTGGCGAAGAGGCCTACAAAACCCTCTACAGCGAACCCGCCCTCGCCTCCCGCATCCACATCCGGCAGGAATACACCCCCATGGGCCTCGAAGAGGCTCAGCGCAACATTCCCCTCTTCCACCCCATCTGGGCCAACGCACCCGCCGAACTCATCGAGTACGTCGACGACGAAGGCGGCGCTGGCACCTTCCGAATGTGGTCCAAGATCACCTACCACATCCTCGAAGGCATGAAGCGGCGCGGACCACCGAAGCCGACGAGACCATCGCACGCTGGGCCATCCGCCGCGCCCTGCCCCACCGCAGCAGGAACCCCCGTACCAAGGAAGCCTAGTGACCAGCCCCATCGGCACCCAGGCACACCACTACCTCAACCTGCCCGACGCCCGCACCGTGACCACCCATGCGGTGCGCGCCGCCGCTCATGCCCTCGACACCACCATCCAGCACAGCGGCATCCTCTGCCTCGCCGCCGACCCCGGCATCGGTAAATCCTTCACCCTCCACACCCTCCTTGACCAACGCCCCCACCTGCCCGCCCTCCGCCTCCTGGTCCGCCCCAAGCCCGCCCCGACGACCTGCGCCACAGCCTCCACGACGCCCTCGGCGTCGCCGGCAGCCCACCCAAAGACCCTGGCATCTGTGACGACTACCTACGCCACACCCTGCACGAACCCCACCGGATCATCGCCATCGACGAAGCCCACCAGCTCTCCGCTGCCTGCATCGAGTACATCCGCTACCTCTACGACGACCCCACACCCACCTCACCCTCGTCCTCCTCGCCAACCAGCCACGCCTACGTGTCCTCCAAGCCAAACCCGTCCTCGCCTCACGCGTCACCACCTGGCACACCATGTACCCCCTCACCCCCGCAGAGACCCTCACCGCCATTCCCACCCTCCACCCCGCATGGGAACGCATCGCACCCGAGACCATCAGCAAACTCGACGCCACCTGGGCAGGCGGCAACCTCCGGCGCTGGGCCGCCCTGACCCACCGCCTCTTCACCCATCAGCGCCGCACCCCCCAGCCCACCACCCCCGCCGCCCCCCTCCGGCCCCTGCAGCCCACCCGGGTGGCGCCCACCCCATGACCCCCGACAGCACCCAGACATCCGCGCCTCCCCACGAGACAAGCGGCTGGAAACCTCACTGGAGCCCCGAACAGACCAACCCGGACCTGCCCCCGATCACCGTCATCAACGACCCCGACGACCTGACCCCCTTCACCACCAGCGCGCTCGCCGCCCGCCACCCCGCACGCGGCCGCATCACCATCCACCCAACCCCCTTGGCCACCGCACCCGCCTACCTGGCCCACGACCTCATCCGCGCCCTCGGCAAACACCTGCCCACCCCCAGCCCCGGCGCCGAACCGCCCTGGTGGACCGCCAACGCCGGCGAATCCTGGCGCATCGCCACCGCCTGGACCCAGGCCCTCCACATCCACCACTACGTCCTGACCCGCGCCCACCGGATCCCCAGCCGCCACTACGAACACCTCATGGCCCTGCGCGAACACACCGCAATCCACCTCACCCTCATCGTCAGCGGCCCCACACCCCCCGCGCTCCACGACATCCTCACCACCGTCCAGCACCACCACATCGACACCACCGACGCGGCCCGCGCCCACCTCACCAGCAACGAACACCCCGCAACAGCCACACCACACCCCTGGTGGAACGCCGCACCCTTCCCACCCAGTCCCGACGAGTACTGGTTCCAGCTGCCCCCACGCCCTCACGGCCACGAAGCCTGCGCGACGACCACAGCCGCCCCCGCCCACTTGCCGCCCCTCCCACCACCAGCCCACGCCCGACCGCCATCCCCCTGCACAGCCCCATTCCCGACACCGCGCTCACCACCGTCGCTCAGCGCATCCACACGCACATCGCTCACCCCGTCCACGCGGCAGCAGTCGCGCTCAGAGCCCTCACCGGCTACGACACCGACCAGCTACGACACCTGGCAGAAGAGCCCACACCCGCCGGTCGCAGACCGGCATTCGCCGACGACCTGCCCTCCTGGGTGACACCCCTCATCGACGCCGCATACGCCTACACCCAACTGCAGAGCCCTCACCGGCAAGCAACCCGTTCTCCTTGTCCTCCCGGGACAGAGACGACATCGCCCACGCCACCGAAACCTGCCGCCTCCTCACCCCGCCCCCGCCCCCCGATCAGCCCGCGTCCCCCACCCCACCACGGCGCCCCGGGAAACAAAGGACCCATCGTGAACCCCTTCGACCCCATCGACACCCTCCTGGCAACCGCAGACATCCCCCTGCCGGCCGCCTCAGAACGCCGCCGCCTACGCCGAACCTTGCGCCTTGACACACAATCCGTCGCCCAGGCCCTGGACATCACCGCCAGCACCCTCAACTCCTGGGAACAAGGAAGCGAACCCGTCGGCGCAGCGCGCGTCCGCTACGCCTACTTCCTGAGTAAAGCCCGCATGCTGACCCCGACCGAAACCAGCCAGCCCCAACCCCACACCGGCACCCACCCACACCCCCGAGCCGCGAACCCCGCAGGGCCAGCGCCTCGACACTCCCCACGCCCACCCGCTGGCGACCCGATCAGCGATACCGTGAGTGCCGCCCTGGACTACTACGGCGGTGACTGCGGCAAGGCAACCGAAGAACTCGTCAAGCGCGCGATCCCGCACGCGATGCGCCTGTTCAACCACACCCGGGTAGGCGGCCGCTACGACGTCGTCGCCTACCCGCCGATGCCCGACATCCTCAGCCGAAGCAGCCCCAACACCTCCGACCAGATCTGGGAAGCCCGACCGAACTGGCAGCGCCCCGACGCCGACCCAACCGAGGCCGGTCCCGTCGCCGCCCTGGACATCAACGGCGCCTACCTCTCCGCCCTGAAGACCCACCTGCCGCTCGGCGCCCTGCAGCACCAGACAGGCGCTCCCCACGACCGGCGCCGTTCCGGCTTCTACCGCATCACCCCACCCCGATGGGAGCACGACGCCTACCTGCCCAACCCGTTAGGACACCGCCTCGAACCCGGTCCTCTCTGGGTCACCGAGCCCACCATGAGGCTGATCCTGCAACTCTCCGAGGGCGAGAAGCCCCTGTGTGATCCGCCGGTGATCCATGAGTCCTACACCTCGGGCTCCACCGAGGGACTCCTCGAGAAATTCCGTACTCTGCTCAGAGACGCACGAGCCACAGCCCTTCACCACAACGACGAAGTGACCCTCGGCTACGTGAAGAGCATGTACTCCAAGTTCGTCTCCACTATGGGCGACTCGAACCACAACAGGGAACTGCACCGCCCCGACTGGATGCACATCATCCGCTCGCAGGCATTCGCCAACCTCTGGCGCAAGGCACACCACGCCCACACCGACCAACTCACCGTCGTCCGTCTGTGCGGCACCGACGAACTCCACGTCCGAGGAGACTGGCGTCGCACCTTCACAGAAGGCACCGGACTCAACGAAGTCAAGCTCAAGCGCACCACCGAGGGCGGCGAAGAGAACTGACCGCAGGCCGGGATCGGAGACGAGCAGCCGACCTCGCGGTGCCGGTTCCTGCAGTTCATCCTCACCCCACTTCTGGAGGGACGGGGAGGCATGGAACCGCGGTCAGAACCTCGGAAAGGACGCTTTCCTTGCCTTCCCCCAGGTCGGGCGGAGCCCGTGGTCAGCTCGCTGACTGGGACAAGACGGCGACCCGGCAGGTCCGCTGATCCATAGCTGGTTTCGTCTTCCCGTACGCAGGTGGGCGAGGTCTGTGCCAGGGGCCGCTGTCAGGAATGTGCGGACGTTCCCGCGTGTGTACGGGTCCCACGGCTGTACCTCTGCGTTCGTGCCGACTGCCAGCAGGGGTACTGCACTTGCGGGCTATGCGGCTCGGAGTCTGCTTGACGACAGCCACATGGAGCCAGGAGCCCGACCGGTCGCTGTCGAGGGACAGACAGGCGGGCGGCCGCTGTGGTGCCGGGTCCTGGTGACGGAAGTGAATCCGCTGGCAAGGCTAGGGTCTTGCTGATGGGGCGGGAGGAGGGAAGGAGTGACTGTCATGGGGGTGTCGTTGTACTCGGTGGGCGGCGGAGGGACGGTGCTGGAGCACCGGTACGCGGCCGTCCTGCTTTCCGCGCTGCTGACCGGCAGCGCACTGGACGAACTTGGCGACGCCTTGATCGAACCGGAGCAGATCCGTCTGCAGGCACGGTTCCTCACCCGCGTCGACGACATCATGATCACCGGACACCGCCGAGGCGGGACGGACGAGTTCACCGCCTGCATCGGAGTGCGGCGCAACCCCAGCTTCGTTCCCTCCGACGACCCGACCGTCACACTCGTCGGCACCTACCTCACAGAGATCACGGAGCACTGGGGAGAGATCGAGTCCGGGCACCGCAGGCTCGTCCTGGCGGTCGCCGAACGCAGCCCTCACGCCATTCAGGTGGCGTCCCTCACCTCACTCGCCCGGGGACAGAGCCCGGAAGGTTTCCGGCGGATCGCCGCCCAGTCCGGCCCCACGAGCACTGACGTGCGTGGCCGCCTGGCCATGTTCGACCAGGTCGTCGCCGAAGCCGCAGCCCGAAACCGTCTGGACACCAGTGCTGTCGATGTGGCCGAGCTGTCCTGGCGGCTGCTGTCGAACCTGAGGGTCAAGCATCTGCGCCTGGAGGACGGCGATGGGCAGGACCGCAGTCACGCGATCGACCGGCTGCGCCCGGTCGCGTTCGAGGACACCCTGGAAGGGGCGGAGGCGGTTTTCTCGGACATCGAGCACAAGGTAGGCGACTGGGTTCCCAACGGCGCGTGGATCAGCGAGAACACGCTGCGCCGTGAGCTCGCCCCCCGGCTGAAGCAGCGGTTCTCTGTCATCGCAGCGCCGCACCGGCAGCGGCGGCCCGTGGAGTCGGACGCGGTGATGCGGGGTCCCCTCGCCCACCTGGGCCTCGACCGGGACTTCGAGCAGGCCCGGCTGATGGAGACGACCCAGCCTGCCGAGGCTGCCGCCCGGTATGCAGCACTGGCGCAGGCGCTGGACGATGCCGGCTGGCCGTCCTTCTCCCTGTCCGTGTGCCAGAGGCAGGCGGAAGTTCTGCACGAGGCGGGTGACCACGACGCCGGCACGCTGATCCACGTGTCCGTCATGGCCGCCGCTCTCGAAACAGGTGAACCGTGGCTGGCGAACTCCGTCATCCAGCGGCTGTCCGACCAGCAGATCGATGCTGCCGACCACCTGATCCGCTCAGCGAACGCACTGGGAGGCCTGGCGGCCTTCGAGCACTACCACCAGGTCTCCCTGACGGACGTCACCACCCACATCGACGCCCTGCAGCCTCACAGCCCTCACGCTGTTCAGGCGGCAGCATGGTTCGCCGAGCACGCCGTCGCCCAAGGGCGGCCGGACCTGGTCCATGACCGGAAGGACGCCCTGCGAATCCTTGCCGACGGCGCCGCCGAGACCGAAGTGGTGGCCCAGGTACGCCTCTATGCCTGTCTGGCGGACACCGACCGCACGGGGACGACCTGGAAGAACTTCATCCGGTCATCGTCCTACCCTCCGCCGGTCGCCGCGCTCCTGCGCGCCCGCCACGCCCGGTTCCTGGCCGAGACCGGAGACGGCCCGGGGGCACTCGAACGGTACGGAGAAGCGATCGAGCGAGCCGTTCACTACGGCAACCATCACGATGCCGCGGCGTGGATCGACGCACAGAGCCAGGTCCGCATCCGCTACCACCTCCAGACCAAAGAGCTCGGCCAGGCGTTTCCGACAACCACCGTCCTGCGCGCAGCCGGCCAGGGCAGCATCATGGGCGCCACGGCAGCAGTCCGCGAGCGGACCCTTGGACGGCTTGCGAACCGGGTGCACCCCGCCGACCGCCGCCAGGCACTGACCCAGTACCTGCGCCACAGCGTCGCTTCGGCAAGCTGGTCGGCCGAACGCGAAGCCCATGAACTGCTCGGACGTATGCATCTGGAGCACAAGCTGTTCAGCCAGGCCGCCGGCCATTTCACCAAGGCGGGCACCAGCAAGCTCATCCAAGAGCTGAGCGAGCACCTCCCCGATGCGCCGCTCGATCTGCCCGTGCCCCACCACTGGACGGACCTGCCCCGGTGGAAACACCAGAGCATGTTCCTCACCGCCCGGACCCTGGCCGACCTGATGCCGGATCCGCAGGTCCGGGCCTGGGCGGATCTGGCCATGCAAGAGCTCTCCGGGCTCGCAACAGCCCGGCCCGACATGCCGTACGTGCACCACGAAGCTGCCGGACTGCTCGCAGCGGCCGCCCCCGCCCTCACCACCGACCAAGCCCGCCGGTTCCTCGACTTCACCGAGCAGTGGCACGCGACACGAACCACAGCCCACCCCAACGTCGGCGGCCCCTACGCCCGGACTCTCCTCGCTATCGCCCAGCACCATTCCGGCCCGGAACGTGTCGAAGCGGTCGACAGGGCGTGTCAGGCGATGCTCACCGACTACTCGATGTCGCAGATCGTCCTCACAGCGGGAGACATCCTCCGACTGCTGCCCAGCGTCGTCGCTGAACGCTGCACGGCCGGCGCCGGCCGCGGGGGAGTGGTCGCAGCCCTCGCGCTCGTCCTGGCCGGCGCACCCGCCGACGCGGCCCGCCCCCTCGCACAGTCACTGCTCGACGCCACACTCCTGAGACCAGGCGCCGCCCCGTTGCCCGCAGAAGCAACCCTGCCCCGCACCGCCCTGCTGGCAGCCCGCCTGCTGACCCCCTCGGACTGCGATGCTCTCGCCGAAACTCTGAACCGGCAGATCCGAGACCGCACGAACACCGCCGACCTTCGCCAAGACGCCCTGCACGCACTCAGGTCCCTGGCCACAAGACTCACCCCGCAGCGCCGCTCACAGTTCCTGGAAACCGCCATGGACGCCCTCAGAGGACTCCTGGACAACCCCGGCACCGACGACCACGAAACCATCCACCCCTACGAACGATTCCGCTTCGAAAGCGGACCGGCCACCCTGCGGTACGCAGGTCTCAGCGCGGCATGCCGCCTCGCCCGCACACCAGCCCAGCACGACCCCATTAAGACCGCAGCCCTGCCTCTGCTGGCCCAGCACCGCAAGAACCTCGACCGCCACATCGCACGAGACCTCGACGCCCTGCCTCGCGAAAGCCTGATCCCGCTGATCCCGAGCCTGTCAGGACACCCGTCCTCATGGGTCCGCGCCCTGGCCGCCCGCCTGTGGTGCCACGCCACCGACCGACCGGATCTGACCGACCTCGGCCACCAGCTCGCCCACGACCCCGCCCCCCGCGTCCGCTGCACCCTGGCACGCTTCCTCCCCGACTCACCCGCGTACTCCGCCATCCAGGCCACCCTCCGGCAGGACTGCCGCCGCACGGTACGCCAGGAAGCCGTAGCACCACCCCACAGGCGATGAACGCTGTCAGGTGCATCGCTGCCATGACCAACGGCAAACCGTCCCTCGGCATAGACCATGCGGCACCTGCCCAACAGCCCTGCCTGACCACACGAGACGGTACGGCCAGGCACATTGGAAGCCCCGAGTGCCCGCAACGGAAAACCGTCGGCACCCCGGCCGACATCGCAGGAGCACAGACGGCCGATCCTGGTGAGGGACAGTGCAGGGCACGTCGACCGGGCTGCACTGACCACGCTGATCCATATGTGGTGGACTGACGCCGTAATCGAGGCGTGGCCCCCACAGATCCGGACCATCGTCCCACGGCCCGCTAGGACTTGTCCGGCCGATCATGGTTGTGGGCTGCCGGGCATGATGCCCGGGTGAGCATCATCGTGGAGTTCTTCGTCGCGCCGGACGACACGTCAGCGAGCCTGACCCTCAATGCTGGGCCGGGACGGGCGTTTGAGTCGCTCTCCTTCGGCAACTTCGATCCCGAAGAGGCCGTGATCGAGTGGGAATGCCTTCTGGTTGGCGGCAGCTTCGAGGAACTCGTCGAGTCCGGTGAGCCTCGCATCGTCGCCGGCCAGGACAACGACGGATGCGTCGTCTTCGCGATCTCGCCTCGCCTGACCACTGCGCTCGCGGACGCAGGGCACTCCAGATTGAGCGATGTCGCCGCCTCGTGGACTCAGCTGCGGGCGGAGGACGGCGAGGTCATCGACGCGGAGATCGCGGACGCGATCATGGGTGATCTGGCTGCTCTCGTCAGCAAGGCCCGGCGCCAGAACCAGGGCGTCTACTGCTGGGTCGCGTAGAAGTTCATGTTCGGAGCCAGATGGCGATGGCCGCGGCGGTTGTAGTGCCGAGGAAGACGTAGCCGCGCTTGTCGTAGCGAGTGGCGACCGCCCAGGACTGTTTCAGGTGGTTGATCGCCCGCTCGACGGTGCTGCGCTTCTTGTAGCGGTCCTCATCGAAGCCGGGCGGCCGGCCACCGCGTGCGCCTTTACGTATGCGGGCGGCCTGGCTGTCGGTCTTCTCCGGGATGGTGTGGCGGATTCCTGGCCGTCGCAGGTACTCGCGGATGCGGCCGCTGCTGTAAGCCCTGTCGGCCGCAACGCTGTCCGGCTTCTTGCACGGCCTGCCCCGTTACGGGTTTCGGCCGGACTCGAACGGATGGCCGGATCGGGCCCGGTGATTGCGGCTGCTCGTCCGTCTCCATTTCGTTTCGGTCCTGCATGGGCTGCACTGCTGTACGGGGCGGCCGCTGGGGTCTGGACACCGTGCCTCCCTCCGGTCGTATGGGAGGAGACTGACGGGAACCTCGCAGGGCCACGGCCGGGACGCGGCATCGAGCGTATGCGCGGGGCGCTGAGAGGAGGGCTGGCACAGGCACCCCTCGAGAAGGACGGAGCGGCCTGCACCCGGTCCAGCGTCCACCCCCGGCGGCAGGCCCGAGCAGCCGCAAGACGCGTTCTCCTCCCCGGCTGGAGCCGAGGGACACGCACGCAAGGCCAGAGGTGGCGGCTTGGCGGCGGTGCGATGTGCCATCCGGTAGCGCCGACCTGACCAGTCATGGAAGAGCCGCCAAGGCGTCGCCAAATCAGATCCGGACCTGTGTCTTTGACGTGCTTGAGCGCACTCGATAACGTTTATGTCGAATCAGATATCTGATGCGACTTGATGTAGGGGGCGGTGTGATGCTGCTGACGACGGGGCAGGCCGCCGCCGAACTCGGCATGGCCATCACCACCTTCCGCCGCCTGGTGCACGCTCACCTGATCCCGGGGCTGACCAACAGGGGAGTGCGGGTAATAGTCCCCCTGGAAGCCGTCCAGGCCCTGAGCACACGCCACGCGGCTCCGCTGCACGCCCTTGAAGCACCGGAGATCGCCGTGCTGCGCGTGGAAGCGGACCGGCGCGCACGCGAGGGGAATGCCGGGAACACCGAGCGGACCGGGTTCTCCGCCACCTTGCAGGCCGGGAAGATCCAGGAGGCCATGCGCGGCTGGTGGCGCTGCGACGCTGCCAGCGTCGCAGCCGGGCAAGTGCTGCCCGTGACCGTCTCCGGCTACGTGGTTGCCGTTCTGACCGGTCTGGGCCGATGGGAGAGCAACGGGCAGGGCCGGCACGCCTTCCCCGACGCAGTCCTGGCCGGGTATGTCACCGATCTCGTCCAGCCGGTCGTCCACCTCACCGCACCGTCGGCCGCAGACCGCAGAACCGCCGAACTTCTTCTCGGCTCCCGCCTGCCCTCCCATTCCGGCGGCCCGATCGCCTACGTATCAACCCGCAACATTGACTGCGAGGCACCGTGATGGACGCCAAGACCTACAACGCCGCCCTTGCCGACCTGCGCAAGGACCGCGACGCGATCAAGCAGGCGAAAGCGGCTCTGGCCAGGCTCGAGGCAGCCCGGGACAAGAAGATCCGGATGCTGGCCGCCCACGACAAGGCCAACCCGGAGCGCATCGCTCCCGCAGCCGGCCTCAGCCTCGCCGACATCGTCCAGATCGCCCCGTCCCTCGCCCCCGACAAGCTTCTCGCCGAGACACAGGAATCTACGCCCGCCCCCACCTCCACCAGCGCATCCATCGTCGGCCAGAGCACCATGCCGGCCGACGGCCGGACAGCCCCTGCCGCAGCAGAACAGCCTGGTCCGCCCGAGACGCACGCGGCCTCCTTCCGTCAGGCCGCGCCCACTCCTCATCCTGCTCCCGCCCTTTTTGAACCCGCCGCCGCAGCGGAACCGGTCACCGCCGCAGCCCTTTCGCGAGAGCTGCCCTCGATCCCCGACGGACCCGAGGGCGACCGCTGGTTCGCCCACACCCCCCACCTCGTCTCCACTCACCCGAACTTCACCCAGCAGGCCCGCTCGACCGTCTTCCTCGACACCGCCACAGGCGTTCTGGTCCACCGTGACCAGACCCTGCGCCTGAACCTGCCCGACACCACGGCCGCGACCATCCTCCAGGCCGTCTTCCACGCCGTCCCGGAGGGAACCGAGCGGATCTTCATCACCGCCGGCGACCCCTGGCACCACCAGGCCGGCCGGCACCCCTTCCTCAAGGACGCCGTCGCCGCCTGGCTCAACGCCCCCATCCCCGGCTGGCGCACCGACACCGGCCGCGGCAAGGACAAGATGGCCGGCCACTTCGTCCACCCCCGCAACCCCGTCGCCCGCTACCAGAGCGACAACGGCCGCCACCACGTCGAGATCCGCTCGGTGGGGGAGTGGTTCGACCCCGAAGGCGCCGGCCCCGCCACCGTCCGCGACGCCTTCGTCCTCCTCTGGAAAACTCTGCGCACGCACTGGAACGACGCCGTTCTCATGGGCTCCCCGTCGCAGACCGGACGCGACCTGTGGACCCGCACCATCCCCACCCGCGGCCAGTACGCCGACGGCTACCCCGTCCTGTCCGAGGAACTCCGCAGCCTCCTGCACGCCACGGCCGGCCAGGGCCGCACCGAACTCATCACCCCGCCCGCGGTGCCCGAGCAACTGCCCGCCCTGGTGGAGTACGACCGCACGTTTGCCTACGCCAAGCACACCTGGAAATCTCCCGTCGGCACCCCGCGCCGCATCACCGCAGCCACCTTCGCCTCCTGGAGCGAAAAAGAACAGCTCAAGGCCCTCTACGGCTGCGGCCACTGGCACGTACGCGTCACTGTCCCCGACACCTGGAACCACGTCGGCCTCCTGCCCGCACCCGCCCCCGGCGACCGCGCCTGGCACTACCCCGCCCAGCCCGGCACCACCTTCACCACCTGGGCCGGCGGCCCGGAAATCTACACCGCCCTGGCCAACCCCCTCACCCCCTGGCGTATCGAAATCCTCGACGCCCTGCTCTTCGACGACGGCAAACCCCTCGACGACTGGTCCAAGAAACTCAGGGAAGCCTGGTCCTCCCTCGCCGCCCAGGCCGACCTCCACGGCGACCCGAACCAGCGCCAAGCCGCCCACCTCGCCTCACGCGCCGTCCGCAGCCTCCTCCTGTACGGCATCGGCTCCTTCGCCCAGCGCCCCCGCATGGTCACCGGCACCACCCCCCGCACCGCGGAGCGCGACGTCCCCCCCGACGCCGAGATCATCGGCTTCACCGATGAGCAGATCACCTGGCAGCGCCCCACCGGCTTCTCCCGCGACCCCAACGCCCACCCCGAATGGGCCGCCGCGATCTGGTCGGGAGCCCGGGCCGCCCTGCTCTCCCAACGCCACCGCGACGACAACACCCACGCGGGCGCCCTCCACACCCCGCCCGGCAGCGTCGTCGCCTTCCGCACCGACGCCGTCTACCTCTCCACCCCCCAGGCCTGGCCCTACCACGGCCAGCCCGGCGACTACCTTCGCAAGGGCCACCTCGCAGGCCCCCTGCCCGCACCCACCACCGAGGACAAACTCCTCGCCCTGCGCGACGCAGGCCGCACCGCCCTTCAGCCTGCCGCGGCCGCCGCGCCCGGGGAGGCCTGATGCCCCCCAGCCGCCGCCCCGCCTCCGAGCCGCAACTGAACGAGGCAGCCCAACTCGCCGACCAGCTCCAGGCCGCCGGCTTCACCAAGCGCGACATCGCCCGCATCATCGGCCGGGACCCCTCCCTGGTCTCCCAGTTCTACACACGCCACAAAGGCGCCGCCTTCGTCCCCGCCCTCACCCACGTCCTAACCGCCGTCCAGACAGCGGGAATCACCGACACCGCCGAACTGGCCGCCCTCGCCGCCCCGCACATCACCCGCCGCACCACCGCCTCCGGAACCCGCGCCCGGGTCCGGACCAAAGCGGTCCTCATCACGCCCGCCGGAACCGGTACCGGCCGCGCCGGAGCCCAGGCCATCGCCTCCGGTTCCACCCGCCTGCGCACCCTGATCGCCGAAGCCGCCCGGCACAGGCTCCGCATCGCCTTCACCGTCCGCCTGGCCAAGACCGCCTTCGTCCATCCCTCCGGCAGCCGCACCGACTCGCCCGGCATCCGCCGCGACATCGTCCAACGGGCAGACCACACCGAGGAACGCTCTTACGGCTCCTCCACCACCGGCGGCTTCGACGCGGCCGACTTCGCCCGCCGCACCGACCAGGCCGCAGGCGATGTCACCGCCGCCATCCACCAATGGCTCGTCGAAACCGGACGTATCCACTCCGACACGAACATCCTCCACCTTGAGCTCCGCACCTGGCGACCCCGCCCGTAGGGCGCAGCAAGCCTGCTCCCGGCAGAACGACCCGCGCCTCCTATGCACCGCGGTGCCCAGATCCCCGGCGACCCGCCGGTCCGCCAATATGGGAACCAGCGGGTATTTCTCCCCCTTGGTCCATTTTTATGGAGCCCGGAAAGCATGCCCCTCGGTTCACTCGATCGGGTTACTTCTCCGAGGGCCCGATGAACGCCCCACCTCTCCCGTCCTGGACGTGGCTGAACAACCTTTTGAGCAAATGCGAACAGGAATACGCCAGGAGCTGTGCAGGAAGGTTCACTTCGCGCCGCACGGACACGCTCAGGCGTCAACAGGCGGGATGCGGCTTGCCCACCCGGGACAACGTCCACCAGATCGCCCGCCGTGGGAGCACGGACGCCTGCCTCGTCTACATTGACAACGACCCCGTCGTCCTGGCCCACGCGCGCATGATGCTCGACGAGGACCGCACACTGATCCTCAACGCCGATCTACTGGACTTCACCACGATCCTGGCCCGCAGCGAGCAGGCCGGGATGCTGGACAGCAGCAGCGCACCTGTGGCGGTGCTGTCCACTTCCGTTCTGCACTGCATCCCCGACACGCGCAACCCCTGGCGGCACGTGGCAGAACTGATCAACCAGCTCCCCTCGGGCAGCATCCTGGTTCTGAGCCACCTGGCCGACGAGGACCGCGTATTAAACGAGGAAGCACCTGACCTCATGCGAGAGCTCACCGGACAGCAGTGGGCAAAGATCCGTTCCTTCGCCGAAGTAGCACGGTTCTTCGACGGCCTTGAGCCCATCGGCGGTCCGATCGGTGACGTTGCACGCTGAAGACCGGCGACCAACCTCAGTCTGCGGCCTGCCGACCGCACATGGACTGTCTACGGCAGCCTCGCCCGCAAAAGATGAACCAGACCCGCCCTCAGTCGGAGAGCTTGCGGATGTAGCTCTCCAACAGCTCCAGCGTCTGGTCGCGGTCCGCAGCCCTGTGCCACAAAGACGTCAGGACCAGGCGATACCTGTCCACGTCCTCTGGGTTCGTGAGGTAGCTGCCGCCATTACGGACCTCCAGGTAGACCATGTCCACCTCCCGGTGCGCCGGAAACGACAGATAAGTAATGGACGGTGCGGGAGCCGTCGCTTCATCGCAGGCCGGGCCAGAACAGCCTCGTCCACCAGCGCGTAATAGTCCGGCGCGCCCGCGTCGGAGAGCACCTCTCGTCTGGTCTGCCGCATGCGCACCGCACGATCACGCTTGACCAGCTGCCGCTCGGCATCCTCAGCAGAGGTGCCCGGCAGAGCGTGCTTCATCAGCGCCCCGGCGTACTCCGGCCTCTGCAAGAGGCCCGGGACGTACTGCACCTCATAGGTGCGAATCTCCTGCGCAGACGCCTCCGCACTGATCAGCCGCTTCAGCCAGTCCGGGATCGCGTCCCGGAACTCCTCCCACCACTGAGTGTCCTGCGAGCGGCTGGCCAGACGCTCCAAAGATTCCAACTCCGCGGCGTCAGTGACGCCGTAGAACCGCGCGAGGGAAAGCAGTCGATCCGGCTTCAGAGGCGACTCGCCGTTCTCCAGACGGCTGAGCATCGGAGCGGAGCCGGCCAGGCCTGCCTCCACCACATCCACCAGGCGCAGTCCCCGCTCCTTGCGCAGCCGGCGCAGGTGAGCTCCCAGCACCCTTCCCGCGCCGGCCAGGTGACTACCTGAGTCCTCTCCGCCTTCGACAGCCCACAGGACTTGACCGCCTGACACCCGCAACTCCCTGGCCCCCCGTCGTCGTTACCGTGAGGATCTCAGACTGAGACCCTGCCAGGGCGGTCGTAAGCCTGTAGCGGCCAAATTCAGACGATCAGGGGGGCGAACTCGTCACGCTTCACCCCGACGAGCATCGCACTGATTTCCGAACGGGTGAACACCGGTGCGGGCCGTCGGGGAACCGGGAGTTCCGCACCGCGATCTCGTCATTCGGCAGACGCAGGGGCGGGCCCGGGCAGGACCAGGAACCCGGCCGCGCGAGTGAGCTTGACCGGATCGTCTTCGATGGTGAACCCTGGCGCACCCCTGGCACTCCAGGAGGGGGCTGATCACGTGCCTTCAGCGGTCGTTCTCGCGATGAGCGGCCCACCCGCCGTCCGCCTCGCGGAGCATCTCGGCACCGTCGGGACAGCTCACCGGGCTGCCCGACAAGAATGATGACGGTGATGCCGATGAAACTGAACAGGACTGGAGCATCACGCTCGCAGGAGACCGTGGCGCTCTCCTGGGCGGCGGTCGCCGGCACCGCGGCCGTCGCGAGTAGATGTCCGGCTGGCCGCCGGCGATGAGAATCCTCGGCGCGCCCCCTGCGACACTGCGCGTGAAGGACGGCCGGCACGGTCCTTCACAACGGCTGGCCCGCGTACGAGGGGGTCGTGGTGGCCTTTTAGACCGTGTCCTATGTGGTGAGGTGGTCGTTGGGCAGGTCATGGGGCGGGGTACGTGGAGTTGGATTGTTCCGGACGGGCTGTGGGAGATCGCCGAGCCGTTGGTCCCACCATCGAGGACGCGTCCGCAGGGCGGGGGAACGCAGGACGCGCCTGATGAGACGCTGTTCGCCGCGATCATTTACGTGCTGGTCAGTGGTTGTGCCGGGCGTGCTCTGCCGCCATGCTTCGGCATATCGAAGTCGACGGCTCACCGCAGGTTCCTGATCTGGTCCCGGGCCGGAGTCTGGGGTCGGCTGCACGAGGAGATCCTGCACCGCCTCGACGACTCCGGCCTGCTCGATCTCTCCCGCGCGGTCCTCGACTCCGCCCACGTGAGGGCGAAAAAAAGGGGCGAACTCACAGGGCCGAGTCCCGTGGACCGGGGCAAGACGGGTTCCAAGATGCACGTCCTGTCGGACGCGAACGGCCTGCCCCTCATCGTCGGCGTCTCAGCCGCCAATACCCACGACAGCCAAGGCATCAGGTCCATGGTCGCGGGTCTCCAAACGAAACACGACCCCCACCGCGGCCGGTACTTCAAACCAGCGCCTCCACGCCGACAAGGCATACGACATACCTGAACTGCGGAAATGGCTCCGCGGCAAACGCATCGGCGTCCGCATCGCCCGCAAGGGAATCGAATCATCCGAGCGGCTCGGGCGACGCCGTTGGGTCATCGAACGGACCATGTCCTGGCTGACCGGCTACCACCGACTCAACCACCGATACGAACGCCACCCCCGCAACTACCTGGCCTTCCTCGGCCTCGCCACCGCCATCTGCTGCTACAAACGACTCCTCCGCCTCACCACATAGGACACGGTCCTATGTGGATGTGGCGCACGCCTACTCCCGCCGGAGATCGGCCAGCAGCAGCGGGAGTTGGGATTCTTCGTGGATCGCGATGCCTTGCCTCTGCATGACTTGCTGGAGGTCGGCATCCCAAACGGCCCTGGTGGGGGCCCCCGTCAGGGCTGTCACGTTCTCCGGCGACAACGCGCCGCAGGCTTGCAGGTAGTCGTCGCTGCTCATCCGCCATGGGCGCGCACCAGCCTCGATCAACCGGTTCGTGATGGACACGCCTGCCCAGTCGAAGTCGCCGTGATAGGCGATGTCGGCTCCGCCAGCGCTAAGCCGCTGAAGAAGGGCGATTCCGGCAACCGAGGGATTCCCGCTGACACACACCAGCGGGTACGGCACGTTGTAGCGCGCCGCGGCCTGAAGAACCTGCGGGTTCTCGCACGCGTAGACCCTCGCCCCGGCGGCCGTCAGCGGCAGATCGGGCACGGACCGCAACTCCTGCAAGGCGAGATGCGTGACCAAGGACAGCGCACTGCGGGACCGCATCATCACAGACCACGGATGGGTGCCTGGCGGCTCCAGCTTCCAGACCAGGACCGTGCCGGAGACACTGTCGACGCTGACGCCCGCCCGTTCCCACAACAACCGTCGGCTCGCGCTTGACCGGGCGTGCGGCTCGGAAATCGCCGACGCGACCGCGCGCAGGACCAGCGCACCGGTGAGCCGGCCCTCATCGAGACCGTGGGCGTCACCGGTGGCGAGTGCGGCGAGTTCAGCCAGCTCCCAGGATCTTCCACTGAAGAAGTCTCCCGAGGCCGGATCGAGGTTCGGCCGTAAGACAGACAATGCCCTGACGCAACCCGCCATGGCGCGTGCAGCGGCCTCAGCGCCGACCCGCGTCAGAACTCCCGCGTTGCGAATGCCCTGCAGCCAAAGAGCAATCCACGGCTCGTCCGCCAGCCCCTCCTTGCTGAGCTGCTCATCGGCCTTCTGCCACATCGCGGTCCACTGCGCGCTGTGCGCCGCACTGGCCGCCGCACGGTCGCGAAGTGGATGACCAGTGAGGTCAGCAACAGCGCTGACAAGTCCGCATGCGGCCGATGACGACCGCAAGGCGGTCTCAAGGGCCGCCAGGCTCACCCGGCGCATCCCCGGTTCCACAGGTCGCCCCAGGATGCCTTGCAGCCTCTCTGCGCCTTCCGAGTCGAGTAACACCTGGACGGTACCTGTGGGAGAGAGCCGGTTGCCTTCGAGCCGCTTCCGTGCGGCTGCCCACAGCATCTCCAGGCTCGGATGACTCAGATAGGCGCGGGTGGCATCCGGCAGCAGGAACTGCGGAGAGGGCATCACGCAGCCCGCAAGTGCCGGGTGCGGCCGTCCCAGTGCACGTGCGTAGTGATCGCAGCCGTGCCTTCTGCACGTCGTACCTCGTAGGCGTCGATTGCCGGTACTTCAGGGTAGAACCCCCACAGCGCGTGGCCGGTCATGACGAAGTCCAGGTCCAGGCGGACCAGGAGGGCCATCAACTCGCCGACGGTGGCGTGGTCGACTTTCGCGAAGGCGTCGTCGAGGAGAATGAGCCGAAGAGCCCGCCCAGCATCGGGCAGACTGCTCAGGAAGGCATCAGCGGCAGCGAACAGGGTCACATAAGACACGAACCGGGTCTCGCCCTGGGAGAGCTTGGCGCGGCGGCTGATCTTACGCTCCTGGCCTGGATTGGGGCCGGTGATGATGATGTCCATGGCGTGCCAGACGCGATAGTCCAAGGCCGTGCGCAGATGGGCGGCGTACCCGGCTTCGGGCGACGCGGCATTTGCGTCGTCCACCAGGTTCTTGAGCAGGTCGATGAGTTCCTCGGACTCTCGGTCTTTGAGCATGACGACGTCGCGCTTGAGGAGATCGAGTACACGCTGGACTCTCTCATTCGCGCCGTCGGCCAGACGCCAGCGGATGTTCACCCCGATGCCATGGCTGGTGGAGATGGTGCCCAAGGAAGTGTCCATGCCTGAAACCAGCTTGCGGGCCTCCCCGATGCGACTTCTCAGCTCCTGGGCCATGCCGCCGAGAACGAAGTTGTGGAAGGCGGTGCGCTCCCGCTGCGTGAGTGCATTGCGGCCTCGGTCACGGCGCTCTTTGAGCGAGACGGCTGCCTGGGCGACGTGTTGGCGGCCCGTGGCGTCGGCCACCTCTACGACATGAAACCCCTCGTCGACCGTGACGATGACGTCGAAGGCGCCGGCGGTGTTGCGTTCCAGCACGGACTGGGCCCTGATCAGGGCAGTGGCGTCTGCGGTGCTCTGGGGGGCACGCAAGCAAGCCTTCACCGCCTGTACGGCGGAGGAAATGTCGCCGGGCGATGCCGTGACCGACAGCAATGCGCCGTGCGCCTTTGGATCGGATGTGAGAGCGACGGCCGTGGCCGGCTGTGACACACGCCCATGCAGGATCTGTGTGCACCGGAGGAGCTCTTGCCGAGCCCGGAGGGAGTCCTCGTCGGCTTGCCGGGTGCGGGCTTCAGCGGCAGCCTTGCTGCCGTTGAGCCCATGGACGGCCTGCTGAATCCGGCGCAGGTCCTGCTCCGCCTTCACAAGAGCTCGCTCAGCTTCCGAGAGACGGTCATGGATCTCTTGAGGGTCAGCTCCCAGCGAGTCTCGTAGCGCCGCCACCGCTGCCGCCTCCCTGGACCAGGCCCGACAGGCTGACTCGGCCCGCTCCTCTGCTTCCTTGCGGCTCGCAGCCATCTCGGCCCCCTCGCCCACCAGATGGCGGTGGCGCTCGAAGAGCCGGCCCAGTGCTTCACTCGAGCGCTCCAGCTCCGTGCAGGCGTGCTCGGCAAAGCCCGCAGCGGACTGCACGGCCTCCAGCCCCACCGGGGCATCCGGCAGTCCCAGCGCAGCACAGACCTCGCGATGGCTGTGCTGACGGGCCGACCATTCCCGCTCAGCCTCCTCGGCCTTGACCCGCATCTGCTCCGCCTCGCGCAGCAGGGCGGATGCATCCTGCCTGGCGGACGAGGCTCGCAGCCGCAGCGTCGCCAGCCGGGCGGATTGCGGCGCGAGCAGAAGATACTCCTCCAGGCGCCTCAGAGAAGAGTCCAGCCGTTCCCGTTTCTCGCTACGCAGCTGAGCTGCTTGCTCGAGCTGGGCAAGGTGTTGCCCGATTTCAGCCAGGCGTGCCGCCCTCGCGGCAGCCCGCGCCGCAGCTCCGATGAAACGGGCACAGGGAAGCTGATGGCGACCCGTCAGAGGCCCGTTTCCCCACGATCCGTCGGGCGACACCCAGGTCGAGTGCCCCGGAGATAGGGCGATCCGATGCAGGACAGCCTCGATCTGCTGACGCGGTACTCCGCAGTCATCTGCCACCGTCACCACACGCCGCAAAGACTCCAAGACCGTGGGCCCTTGGGCCCTGATGAGCAGCTGACCGTCCAGGGCCACCACGTCGCCATCCGCAGTGAACGACGCGTGCAGCAGGCCCGACGCCAGCAAGGCAGCTTCCACACCGGCCTGGGTCTGCGCATCGGTTCCGGGCACGAACTCCAGGACACGCCACAGCGGCACGGCACCGTCCACGACCTGGTTCAGCCAGGGCGGCCCCGGGGGAGCGGGGTCGTGTTCCTGCTGAAGTGCCTTTGCTTCCCCGAGCAGGCCCCTACGCAGGTCCGCGTCTGCCTCTGCCTCGGTCTGCAGGGCCGACAACTGCCGGGCGTGCCGTGTACGAGCGGGGAAGGCGGCCTGCGAAGCAGTGGCGTCGAGACGGGCCAGCTGCTCCTCGGCCCCTCGGCCGTCGTCGGGCCCGCCCGCCCATGCCTCGAGTGTCTTCAGTGCTTCGCCGACCGGTGTTGCGGCCCAGCCGACGTCGCCCAGCAGGTGCGCCGTTTCAGGGGCGCCGGCCCATTCACGCCAGGCGAGAGCCAGAGCAACCGCTTCGTCATCCCGTTCGCCTGCAGCTGTCAGCGCCCGTTCCTCTGACTGGGCAGCGGATGCGGCGCAGTCCTCCGCCCGGTCGCGCTGACGCATGACCTGCTCGTGCTCAGAGCGCAGGCGGCGGGCGTCACGGCCGCGGACCTCAGCCTGTTGGGCGCGCGTCGAGGCAGCCGCCCTGGCAGCACCCGCGGCCCGGCCCGTCTCTTCCAGAGCGGCCTGCGCCTCGACAGCGGGGGGTTCGACGCACAGCACCATGGGACGGGTGTGCGGCTCGGGGTCGGACTCCGGCGCGGTGCGCACCGGCTCGGTCACTGCCGGCGGCTTGCCGAGCCGGACGGCAAGCCGCGAGGGGACCGGCGTGTCCAGGCCGGCTTGTTTGAGCAGGGCGGTGGCACGATGCGCGAGTTCTTGGGTTTCCTGGGCGTGGCTCTGCAGGTCCCCGGCCACCTGATTGCTTGTGCGTGCGGCTCGGTCTTCTTCACGGCGCACGAATGCGGCGGCTTCAAGGGCGCTGTTGGCGGCTGAGGCGAGGGCCTGGACGGTCTTGTCGCGCTCGCCGAGCTCGCGTGCTGCCTTGTACTGCGTGGATTCACGGATCCCGGTGGTGGTGGCTCGCAGCTCCTCACACAGGCCCTGGAGCTCCTCTTCCTGCGCCTGCTTCGCCGCGTGCTCGCCGGTCAGCCGTTCGTGCTCTGCTGCGCGCTCTGCGGCCGTGTGGTCCGCCTGTTGCGAGGTCGACGCAGCTGTGAGGGCGTCGTCGGCTGCCTCGCACAACACGCCGGTCGTGTAACGGGCGTAGACCTTCAGGAAGTCGGCGACATGGTTGTAGGAAGTCTCGAGCCGGCCGAGTGCGGCGCGCATCTCCTCCAAGCCGTCGAGTTCCTCACCCGCGCGTGCGATGGCGGACTCGGACAGGGGCGGAAGCGCGTCGGAGAGGATCTGAGGCAGGCGCCCTTCGTCGATGCGGTTGCCTACGTCGGGAGAGCGCAGTGTGTGCAGAAGCTGCAAAAGCCCGTCGAATCGTTCCCGGCCTTGGTCGCCGTGCAGGCCGAACACAGCGGCTCGGACGCGGTCGCGATGGGTTTCGGGTGAGGCGGTGAGGCGGTCGGCCCCGATAGCCTCGATAAGGCCTTCCCGGGAAAGCGGAATGCGGCCAGGGTCCATCAGGGTGAGGTCGTCGTCGACTCGCAACGGCGTGAGGAAGTACCACGCTTTGGCCTCCTTTGTGCTGTGGGAGTAGCGCACCAGCGCACCCACGGTGAGGTACTCGACGGCGATCTCTGCCGCGGTGGTCCTGGTGAGCTCCAGCCATACGTATCCCAGGCGGTTGGGCTGTCCCTCACCGCCTGCGCGCATGAGGTCTTCCAGGCGGACTTTTCCTGAGCCGGTGGCGTCCATGCGCCGTCTGTCGGCGTCCAGCACGAAGGGCAGCAGCATCTCAAGTGCCCTGGACTTGCCCGACCCGTTCGAGCCGCGCAGGACGAGCCGGCCCCCTGAGAGGTCGAAACGCTGGTCGTAGTAGAACCAGACGTTGACGATCCCGGCGCGGTTCATCCGCCAGCGGTCGTGCTCCGGTTCGGGCGTACGCTGCCGGGGGAGTGGAACGGTGGTCATGGACTCTCCCCGGAAGTAGCCGCGTCGAACAGGATGTCTGTGTGCAGTGCGGTATCAGCGAACGCAGAGGTCTGCTGCGGAGACGGAGGGCGGACAGCCGACTTGCTGCGCAGGGACATACGGGGTTCAGGCCGGTAACGCGCCACGGCCGGGTGAAGCACCAGCCCGTCGGGCCGCGCCTGGCCCAAGGAGACCGACTCCAGGAGAGCGACGACGTCACCTCTGAGCCGTGCCGGGTCAGCGACGTAGGCGGCCGACCATGCCTTGGCGTACCTGCTGACAAGGTGGGCGAGCTCTTCGTCCACCACATGCCATGGCGTGAGCAGGCCATGGACGGCAGGGGTGTTGCCGGTCGCCTTGTTGCCGGAGGCGGGGCGTCCCAGGTCGGTCAGAGCATCGGCGAGGAGCAGGGCTGCCTGACGCACCGTTCCCGTGCCGGGAAACTCCACGTCGCTCAGGGTTCCCTCGACGTCGTAGGCCACAGCGCCCTCAGCCCGGACCTCGAGTGTCAGGCCGAAATGCTCTTCGAGCAGGCGTGTCAGTTCTGAGCGCTCACGCGACAGGACATCCCGCTCGTCGGCGGGCAGGTCCTCACGTCGGACCAGCGGGTTCTCCACCAGCTTGCGGCGCAGGCTGCGGCGCGGCTCGGCGAGCTCGCTGGGTGCCTGGGCGATCACATCCCGCAGAGAGTTCACGCCGCGCAGGGGACGGGGGAGGACGTGAGCGAGCAGAGGGCGGTGAATGGTCAGCAGAGCTTCCTCCTTCCTTTCGCTCCAGGCCACGAGCGAGCCGTCTGTCTCGGTCAGCACGCCCCAGTCGATGAGGAGGCCGATGGCCTGTACCAGGCGCCGGTTCTCAGCAGGTGTGTCCTGCAGGTCGACACGGGCGGTGGCCGCATCGGCGCGGATCTGCTCGATCAGCGAGGAGATCAAGAGCTGCTCTTCCGTACCAGGCGCAAGCAGAGCGGCGCAGGCGAGGGTGAACAGGGCGTACGTCTGTGGCGTGAAGACCGGGCTGTCGCCCCGCCGGACGTGGCGCTGCGGACTGTCACTGCTCGGCGGTGCTTTGACGAGCCGGGCGAAGGAATGCTCGACGATGAGGGGGTAGCCCAGGATCTGCGCGAACATGGACCGCAGAGCGGTGGAGTGACGCCGTACGAGTGCCAGCTCGGCGGGCTGCCGGTGCGCTGTCAGGATTGGCTGCGCGAGCAGGGTCCGGGCTGCGAGTTGTCGTTCTGCGGCCTCATGCTGTGCGGTGGTACCTCGGGATGCCAAGGGAGCGCTCACTGGCTGCTCCCGTCCGGGGAGGCAGCGGCGTCATGGCGCCGGGGCACGCCGGACAGCGTGCCGTCGGCGGCCGGTTTCTCGGCGGGAAGAGGCGGGCCGGCGGGCTTGGCTGCCGAAGCATGCAGGACGAGCCCGGTGAAGGTGGTGTCGCCGTCGTGGGCCAGGACGCGGGTTGCCTCGGCGGCCGAGGGAGCGGCGTGCACGGTGACGTCGAGGTCTGCCCCGGTGATGCTGACGGGTTCTGACAGAGAGGGATGCTGGACCAGCGCCTGGGAGACGAGGTCGAGCAGGAGGTCGCGGGCTGCGGGCGTCAGAGTCCTGCCGTTCAGTTGCCCCGCGGCGGCCAGCTCGGCCGCCGCAGCCTGCCGCTCGGCCTGCTCGGCCTCGAACTGGGCGGTCAGGCGTTCGCGGTCCAGTCCTGGATCAGGGATGCGTGCCGTGCGTCCCCGGGCCGCACGGTCGCCCCGTTCTCTGAGAGAGACGGGGACATCGACAGGATCGGTGTCCCACCAGGAGTGGGCCGGTGTTGCCCGAGGGTCCGCCTCGTCCGGGCCCAGCCCCATATGCCGTGCCGGGTAGGTGCCGTAGGCGGCCGCGAATCCCCGGTGTGCTTCCTCAGCGCTTGCCTGGGTGAACAGAGCGGCCAGGTGCAGAAGATCCGCCCGGCGCGTGCCGGTGGTTCCGGCCGACGCCAGCAGGCGCCGGGCGTTGGTGATCAGCTGGTTGAGAGCCGCTTCTGCGGCAGAGCGCAGATGCGAGGGTCCGGAGGGGCCCTCCGACCCGCTGTACCAGGCGAGCAGTTCGGTCCAGTCCGTGCGCTGGCGGCCTGGCAGGCGCTGAACCTGGGCAGGGTCTGCGGAGGTGAGGCCGGGCAGGTTGTCCAGGACGGCAAGGATGCTGCCGACGATCGGTTCGAGCTGCTCGAGCCGGTCCAGGACGGCGGGAGCGTGCCGGCTGACGTCTGTGTCGATCAGATCGACGTACTCCAGAAGGAGTCCCTTGAACGACGCGTACTCGTCGTCGACGAGGTCGTAGCGGGAGAGGACGGACGACAGGTAGGTGTAGAAGTCGCGAACGCTCTCGACGAAGATTTTCTGGTTGTTGAAGAGAGTGGTGACGTCAGCGGCCAGGGCCTCGGCATCAGCGGTGTGCGGCGTGCGCGCCTGGCGGAGGATGCGGTCCAGCAGCGTCACCATGCTGCCCAGCAGTTCGCGGGCGACCTCCCGCGCGCCGTCGCTCGTCTGCAGGATTTCGTCGATCTGGCGCTGGACCGCGCTGCCCAGCCTGGTGGTCTGGAACCGCCGTCTGGCGTGCTGGAACGCCGCCACGGTGGGCACGCGGGGGTCACGCATGGACGGCATCAGGTTCTTCCAGCCGACCAGCTTGATGCAGCGGTCCTCCGCTTGTTCCAGGGACAGGCGGATACCGCGTTCGGCCAGCCGGGTTCTGACGTCCTCGGCGGACAGGTCGGCCAGCAGTGTCTCGGTGAACAGCCGCATGATGGCCAGGTACTCGGTCGAGTGCTCGGCCGTGACGTGACGGTAGAGCAGCTGACGTTCGTCCGGCTCAGGATCCGGCGCGTGAGCGTCGAGACCTTCCTCCATTGCGACGTCTCCCCTTCGCCGTGACCGGGGCGCGGTAGGCGCCCTGCCGGTCAGCCTAGGAACATGGCACGTGTGACCTGCCGGGATGACTGATAGTCGCCGAAAGCTGACTGCTTCCGACCGTGTCCGTGTCTGGCCTCATCTGAGGTGCTGGGCGGCACGTCGAGAGACCGGCCCTGGCTTCGAATCTGCTGCAGAAGGGCGAACGCCTGCAGCGGTGAGATGTCGCCCCTGTTGCATCCGTGCGCCATGACGTCCTTGGTCCGCCACGTGGTGATGTCCTGACGCTCGGCGAAGTCGCAGGCGGCCCGGTCGTCGCTGAGCCAGATCGATTCCTTGAAGTCCTGCCAGCCTTCCAGGAGCACATCGGCGAGCCGCGGGTGGGCAGCAAGGGCGGAGGAGCGGGCCTCGTACGCGACGGCCTCGGTCCGTCTTCCGCGCCCGTCCAGGACGGTTCTGAGCAGGTCGAGGCGGTCGATGGAGGCGAAATTGCACAGCACGGTGTTGTCGGGAAAGCACCATCGGGTCAAGGATGGAAGGCCAGTTCTGGTGAGCTTGTCGCGACGGGCGGAGGGACGGGGGCTTCCTCGGGGCCGGCTTGGGGGTGGAAGAGATCCAGGAGTCGTTCGGGGCGCAGGCCTGTCACCGCGGCCACGGGCCGGATGCTGATGTCGCCCTTGGCGTAAGCGGCGATGGCCAGTTTCGCCAGACTCGCCGAGTACCAGCCGTCGCCGGCCTGCTGGGCGTGCTGCATGTGGCCTTCGGCATCGCCGCAGTGATCTGCAGCGATGCGCGTGGTGGCGCCGGACCACTGGCGGCGCTGTTCGTCGGTAATGATGCCCAGGGTTCTCAGCCGGGTCGCCATGGCGCTGGGGGAGACCTGGAAGTTCCAGGCCAGGGACAGGAACGCCGAGCGGTCGGTGACGGCCGCGTCGCCTGAACGGGCCATGAGCTCCTTGCTCGGCATGAGCAGCTCGGCGGCGAACGCGTTGGCCCGGATCTCGGCTTGACCCCGGTCGAGGCTGGGAGCGATGTGCTCGGCGAGGGGCTTGTCGGCGGCGTCGCCGGCGAGGATATGGCCGAGCTCGTGGGCGAGTGTGAAGCGCTGACGCGTCCACCCATCTGTGCGGCCGACGAGGATGAGCCGGAATGTTCCGCTGTCCCACGCCAGACCGTCGAGCCCGTCGGGCAGCGTGGTGGCGGCCGCGACCAGTCCGAATCTCTGCTCCCACAGTTCGGCGAGTGCCCGCACGGGCATGCCGCACGGGCTTGTGCCGATCACTGCCTGTGCTGCTTCGGCGAGGCGGGTGCCCTGCTCCAGGAGACTGCCGCTCTGCGGGGGCTTGGGCAGCGAGGGCCGGGAGACGGTGTAGCCGGCGGTTGCGAGTGCGTCGATCATCTCGGCGTGGCGGAGGGCTTCCTCCCTGCCGTCTTCGCACGACGCGCTGGTGGAGGGCTTGGTCCGCGCCGCCATGGAGGACAGTCCTTCGTGCGGCACGGTTCCGTTGAGCAGCCAGTCGACAGTGGTGTGCCCCAGCTCGGCGATCAGCGCGAGTTCCAGGGACGTGAAGCGGCGGGTGCCGTTGAGTGATTTGGACAGTTTGTCGGCGGACATGCCGAGGCGTCGCGCGAACTCACCCTGATTCTCGCCGGCGCTTTCGAGTACTCGGCGCACTCGCGCATTCAACGATTCAGTCACTACACCACCGTAATCAGGAGTTGCGAAAATCGCAACGAATTGATCGCGGCTGCACAACCTTGATCCGGCCTGGTCGCAGGGCTTCCCTCCGGTATACGCACCTGCATCGTGCACGGTGTGTAACGAGCGCGCCAGCCCTGCGTGACGCCTCCGGCGGCGAGAGACGAGGCGAGCACCTCTGCCGCGGGGGATGGACCTGCCGTGGTGGACGGTTGGTGTCATGTCAGATCCGCCAGGTTGTGGAGGTTCTCGCGGATGAAAGTGTCGCGTTCCGCGGCGCTCAGCCAGTGGGCCCTCGAGCCGCGGTGGTCCTTTTCGACCCACAGCACGTCGTTCACGGTCTCGGCGACCGGGCGCAGGTGGCTGATGACGGCCAGCAGTTTGTCGGCTCCGACATGGGTGCGCAGGACCTGCAGGGCACCGTCGAGACGGGCGGCGTCCAGGGTGCCGAAGCCCTCGTCGAGGAAGAGACTCTCCAGACGGGTGCCGCTGCGGCCGTGCATCTCCATCAGCGCGAGGGACAGAGCGAGTGAGGCCTGGAAGGTCTCTCCGCCGGAGAGGGTGCGCGAGCTGCGGCGGGCGTGGCTGGAGAGGTTGACAATGTCGAAGTCGGCGGCGAAGCCCAGCCGTCCGCCGGAGAGCTGTCGCAGCAGTTCGCTGCCGTGGGCGAGCAGAGCGCGGGTGCGCAGGTCGGTGAGATGGCCGAGGAATTTCCCGTCCGTCAGGTGGGCGCTCACCGCTTGCCAGGCGGCCAGCTGGCGCTCCCCGGCGCTGATGGCTGCCCTCAGCCGGTCCTTGTGCGGAATCTGTGACAGGGCCCGCTCCTCCTCCTGCAGGGCACGCGCGGCCTCATTGCGCAGGGTGCCGGCGTAGCTGCTCAGGCTGTCCAGGAGGGTGGGCTCCAGCGGATCTGTTTCGGGGTTCATCTGCAGTACGGTGCTGCCGGGGTAGGCGGCGGCCAGCACTTCGGCGTGCGCGTGCAGCTGCGTGGTCAGCTCTGCCAGGGCTGCGCGTGCTGCGGTGCCGTGCTCGTCCAGGGCGGCGAGCAGGAGGGCGCTGGCGCTCTCCAGGCCGGCGGCGTAGTCCTCCATGGCCGCGGGGTCGTCCGTCCCGGGCGGCAAGGGCAGCACGGGGCGTCGGGCCTCCTCAACCAGCGCGGTCGCGTCGAGAGCGCTGTCCGCCCATCGCTGCAGCTGAGCCCCCAGCTCGTGCAGAGGCCGGGTCACCTCCCGCTGCAGGCGTTCGACCAGTTCGCCCCGCTCGATCTTCAGCGAATGCACGAGACCGCTCAGTTGCTCCTGCCGCTGGGCGAGCTCGTGCTGATGGTTCTGCTCGTGCCGAACGGCCCGGGCAGCGGCTTCCAGGTGGTCGGGGTGGGGGAGGGCAGGCTGCTGGGGCAGGCGTCCTCGTGCGAGCTCGGGCAGTGCAGACAGGCTCGCCAGCAGGCTGCGCTGCTCGTCTTGAAGCCGCTCGGTGGTCCGGGATGCCTGCGTGCGCCGCTTCTTCGCGGCGAGCGAGGCCGTCTGCAGAGAAGCGCGCGCCACCTCTGCCGCCGTTTCCTCCTGAGTCAGCTTTTTTCTGCCGGAGGCGACTGTCTCCTGCAGTTGCGCGAGGCGGTCGCGGGCGTCGCGGAGGAGTTCGTCGCCGAGGGCCTCCTGCTCGGCAACGGCCGGTGGCGGAGATGCGGCCATGTGGGCCAGGGCGGCCGCGGCGGCGCTTTCCAGCTCTTTCGCGTAGACGTCGGGGCAGGCATGGGCGCTGCGAACGGCGAATTCCCGGGCCCGCTGCCGTACGAGGGGCGTCTGGTCCTCCAGCACGCGCGTGGCTTCCTGCACTTGGCGGTGATGTCCGTCCTGGGCTGCCTGAAGCTGCCCGACCTCGTGCGCGTGCAGGGTGTGCTCGCGTTCGGCGCGGGCCAGTGAGGCCAGGGCCTTGTCCGCCGTGTCCTTGGCAAGAGCAAGGGCCTCGGCGTTGTGCGGCTGCGGCGGCTGGTAGTCGTCGGGCAGGGTCCTGATGCACACGGGGCAGCCGTCGCCGGCGGCCAGGCCGTCGCCCGCCGTGTGTGCCGCTTCCTGGCGCCGGATGCCGTCCAGCGTGTCCTGCGCGTGCTGCGTGGCGGCCCGGGCCGCGTGCAGGTCGCTGGAGGGAGGCGCCTGTAGCAGGGCGGCCAGTTTGCCGTGCGTGAGAGCCTGGGCGGCACGCTGCTGGGCGAGTGCGCTCGCTGCTTCACCGGCGCGCCGGACGGAGGCTGTCAGTGCCTGCAGTGCATCGGCTGCATCGGCGGCTTCTTCCTCGGCGCCCTGCAGCTGCCCGCGCGTCTCCTCGACGCTCTGCCCGGCCTCCTCCAGTTCGCCGGCACGTGTGGCCAGGTCTTCCTCTTCCCTCTCGAGCTCGGTCAGAAGCTGGGCATGCGCTGTTTCCCCGTCGGTGAGGGTGCTGATGCGGCCGGGCGCGTCCTTGAGGACCTGGGAGGCCGCTGCCAGGGCGTCGGGCGCCAGACCTGCCGTGGCTGCAGCTGCCCGCTCGGCGGTGACGGCCTCGAGATCGGCTTGGGCGGTGCTTTCGGCATCGTTGTTGACCCGCTGCAGCTGCTGGATCTCGCCCTGGGCCTGCCGGACGGAGGCGGTGATGCTGTCGGAGGTCGTGATGCTGCGCTCGGTGAGCACCTTGGCGGCATCCGCGCTTCGGCGCGCGTGCTGCTGGGCCTGTGCCGTCGAGGTCTGCAGTCGGCGCAGCTCGGTCAGCCGGCCACTGAGGTCCGCGGCGCCGGCGTGAGCCGCGTCGTGGCGTTCCCGTGCCGCCTCTGCTTCCGCGCGAGGATCGTCGTGAAGCCGGGCGTCGTCGCGCCGGGCCTGGCTGATGAGGTCCTTGAGACGGCCGGCCGACTCAGTGGCGAGCTGACGAACGCGCTGCAGTTCGTCGACACCGAAGAGAGACTTCAGGATGCGGGTGCGGTCGGCGTCGCCGGCGTTGAGCAGGTCTCCGAAGCGGCCCTGCGGCACCAGGACGGAGGACTTGAAGGTGACGTAGTCGATCCCGATGAGATTCCTGATCGCATCGTCCACGGGGCGCACTCCATCGGTGCGCTTGCCGTCCGGACCTGTCAGACGTGCTTGCGTGGGACGGGATTCGTGAAAGACGCGGTACACCGTCCAGTGCTGGCCCTCCACCGAGAACTCCAACTCCACCATCATGGCCGCGCAGCGGTCGGAGCGGAGCTGGGCCACGCGGTCGGTCCAGGAGCATCTGCCGTACAGGGCGGCGGTGATGGCCTCGAGGATGCTGGTCTTGCCCGCGCCGGTGTCGCCGAGGATGCCGATGAGCGTCTTGCCGGTGAAGTCGATCGTGCAGGTGTCCGGGTAGCTGCGGACTCCCGAGAAGGTCAGGCGGACGATCTTCATGATGCCGTCTCCGTTCGGCCGTGAGCGGCGTTGGTCCAGGGGGTGGCGATGGCCTCGGCGAGCAGATGCTCGGCGGGGGAGGAGGGTGGCGTTGCATCAGGTGCGTTCAGCAGGTCGGCGAAAGCGGCTACCACCTCGTCGGCGTTCTGTCCGGGAGTGCCGGCCTCCGCGAGGTAGGCACTGAAGGCCGCGGTGATGTCGAGCCGGCTGTCATCGGCGGCGTCGATGCCGGTCAGGGCGTTGGCCCGGGTGGCCGCGCAGTCTTCCTCGACGTCCACGACGATGGCATGCGGCACCAGCTCGGTGACCCTGTCTCCGAGCCGGGCGATGGGTTCGTCGCTGCGGATGACCGCCTTGAGGTAGGCGCCGCTGTACTGGGCCGCATCGGCGCCCAGTTCCTCCAGGGTGCCGTGGAACCGGGCCAGACGCCGTCCCGAGTGCAGCGTGTGCGGGGTGACCAGAGTGCGTCGGCCCGGTCCTGCCTCGACGACGGTGACGCTCTTGGTCTCCTCGCTCTCGCCGAAGTCCATCTGCAAAGGGCTTCCGGCATAGCGGGCCGGCCGCCCGGTGCCGACGGGCTGAGGTTTGTGGACGTGCCCCAGGGCGCAGTAGGCGACCTGCGGCAGGGCGTCGGCGTCGGTGGCGTAGGGCTCGCGCACCTCCCACATCCGCTCGCTCCGGGAGGGAATGGCGCTGGTCACGTACTGGTGGGTGGTGAACAGCAGCACGTCCCGTTCGGGGTCGTAGCCGTCGTGCAGCCGGGCCAGGAGACCCTCCTGCAGCTCGCGCAGGCCGGTCGCGTAGGCGCCCGCGGTGGTACCGAATCCGGGGAAGAGGTGCAGGTAGCGGTTGGGGTGCACGTACGGCAGGGCGGCCAGGCGGATGCGCTGACATCCGTCACGGCTGTCGAAGTCGAGCACGGTGCCGGGATCTGTGTCGCCGCGGCTGTGGACGAAACGCAGGCGGTGCTGGTCGGTGTCCGGCCGCAGAGCGCATACGTAGTTGAGCAGGTCGAACAGCTCGGGGGAGTCGTGGTTGCCGCCCAGGACGACGGTGGGCGCGATGCGGGCGAAGGCGTTCAGGCAGCGCAGGGCGCGCAGGACGTCCTTGTGGGCGGGCCGGTAGGAGTCGAACAGGTCGCCGCTGTGCACGATGAGATCAGGCTGCGCCGCCTCGGCGATAGCGGTGATCTCGGCCAGGACGGCGTCGAACTCCTCGTCACGGGAGCGTCGTTGCAGGGTTCGGCCCAGATGCCAGTCGGATGTGTGCAGGGCTTTCATGAACGGCTCTCCTCAGCGCAGATAGGACTGCCCGACGCCCCTGCGGCAGAGGCAGTCGGCGAAGTGCCGACGACTCTACAACAGCAATTACAGGAGAAAACTGGAAAACGCTGGAATGCGGTAGGGTGCTGCCATGCACGAGCATCTGGACGCACTCGAACAACGCATGCAACAGCTGCAGCAGGCCATGCGGCGCGCCCAACTGGCCCGTGACAACGGCCAGGTCAAACAGCTCCGCGACGACCTACGCCGCGCCCAGCGCGCCTGGGACGCCCTGTTCGAACAGGCCGAGGACACCGAAGAGACAGCCGCTCGCGAAGAAACATCACGCGGCACCCCCGCGCACAGCACACCGGCGGAGCCGGTAACCCCGCTACCCGCCCGCGAACAGGTCCACCAGGTCCTGACCCTCCTCGCGGTGCCCGCCGCTCCCAAACTGATCAGCACCGTCCATGAAGCCTTCTTCGCCGGCGCTTTGGCCCCCTCACGGCTGACCAGCCTGCGCCGCGACGAGGAACGCTCCTACCGCTCCGCCCCCGGCGCCCGCCCCTACTACCTGTGCCCAGCCCTCACCTCGGACCTGCTCTCACCCGCCCGCGGCCTGCTCACCGTCAGCACCTGGCCCCTGGAGCAGCGCATCGTCGGCCCCCTCAGCGCACGCGTCCACTTCCTCACCAGCGCCCTGAACATCGCCGACGCCGCCGAACGCCTTGACACCGACACCTTGCCGCTGGCCGCCCGCCAACTCCTCACCCGCTACGCCCAGAACATCCCCGGCGCCCAGCCCCCCATACAGCAACGCACCACCGTCGGCCCGCCCATCGACCTGCCGCTGCTGCGCCGCGCCGCCCAGGACGAACTCGCCCTGCACACCGACACCGACACCACGACCCGCACCGAGGCGGCCCAGCGCGCCCGCTATCAACTCGACGACGCAGGACTGCTGTTCGGCGGCTCATTCCAGTCCGCCCGCCGGCTGCGCTCCGTTCCCTGACCACCTTTGACCCGACCCGCAAGGAAGCTTCGTGAGTCTGCTCAACGACCGGCTCGACGCGCTGCGCGGCCCCGTCCTCGCCAAAGGACACGACGCCCGCACCCTCGCGGCCCTGACCACCAATCCCGGCTGCACCCGCCGGGCCCTGTTGGACGCCGCCGGCGTCGACAAGGACGCCATCGCCGTCCACCTGGGAAAGCCCCGCCCACTCGCCAAATCCGCTCTCGCCCTCAGGAGCGGGGCCGTCTTCGAGCAGCAGGTAAAAGCCGACGGCGGCGCCGAACTCCTTCGCCTGCTGCGCGAAATCCTCGGCCTGCCGCTGCCCGAGGCCGCCCACACCGACCTCGCCAACGTCGGCACCCAGGACGCCTCCCTGCAGGTCCGCCACGCCTACACCCGCACCGCCATCCTGGAAGCCGTCCGCTCCACCAGCCCGGCCCGCACGCTGCTGGACCATCCCATCCTGCAGCTGACCGTCGCAGGCAACCCCGTCTACCTCGAACCCGACGTCGTCGCCTTCCAGGTCGACGGCGTCTTTCACATCGTCGAGATCAAGTCCTTCGCCGTCGTCGACGGCCAAGCCGACCCGGCCAAAGTAGCCGCAGCCGTCACCCAGGCCGCCGCCTACATCCTCGCCCTGCGAGAACTGCTGGACAGTGAGGGCATCGACCAGAACAAGGTCTCCGACGACGTCATCCTCGTCATGCCCCGCAACTTCAGCCGCCGCGCCACCGCCAGTGTGGTCGACGCCCGCAAGAAAGTCGCCTCCCTCACCCGCCAGCTGAGCCGGCTCACCCGCATCGAACCCCTCCTGGACACGCTGCCGCCCCACATCACGTTCGACCTCGCCCCCGACCAGGACAACCGGCCCACCCGCGACCCCAAAGCACTCGCGGAAGCCCTGCAGAGCACCGCAGCCCGCTACACCCCCACCTGCCGCCACTTCTGCGACCTTGCCTACGTGTGCCGCAGCGAGGCCCGCGAAGAAGGCTCCATCGACGTCCTGGGCACCGCCGTCCGCGACGACCTCGGCGGCATCGACCACATCACCACCGCTCTGCGCCTGTCCGACGGCACCCGCGAACCCTCCCCCGACCAGAGCGACCTGGCCGCCGCACTGCAGCACGCCCACGCCGTTCACACCCAACTACGGGAGTCCGCATGAGCATGCTCACCAGCCTGCTGCGCCTCAAGGCAGCCGAAACCGAACAGGCCCAGGACGCCAGCACCATCCGCCACTTCCACCTCACCGAGCGGCCCCTGATCGTCCTGCCGCTCAACCGCTCCGGCACCGAAGCAACCCCGCTGGCCGTCATGTACGGCGACGACCAGGCCCACCCGAACCTGCTCATCGCACCCCCGCGCGGCAGACCCACCGCATTCCTGGACGACCTGGCCGCCGGCATTCTCACCTACATCGACAGCTTCCCCGACACCGAACGCCTCCCCGCCCGCGGCGCCAAACCCGCCCGCCAGCGCCACACCCACGCCCCCCAACTCCTCGTCGCCAACCGCAAGTCCGTTCGCTACCTCGACCGGCTGGGCCGCGCTCTGCGCTTCACCGACACACCCGAGACGGCCGACCCGGCCCGCAGCGTCGGCCGCCTGGGCCAATGGTTGACCTTCTTCGCCGAACACGCCGAACACCCCGGTTCCGCCCTGCTGCTGGCCCTGACCGACCTGCTGACCACCCACTGGGTCACCGGCCAAAGCCCCCTGGAGGACGAACACCTCGCCACCCTCCTGGCCTGGATCAACCCACCGCCCGGCACCACCGGCCTGCACGCGGCCCTCGCCGCCGAAGCCCCTCACCGTCAGCCCGCCGGCCCGGCCACCGACCCCTCGTTCGACACCATCGAACTCGACCCCCTCCTCAAGGCCTTCGGCACCGCCGCCGAGGAAGGAAACACCGCCGCCATGACCCGGCACACCCAACGGCTGCACGACCTTCTGCACACCTATCTGACCCCCACCTGGGACGACGCCTGGGACGCTCTGGCCCTGCTGCGCAGCCTGCCCCAGACCCCGGACGCCCACCGGCGCTGGGACGCCGACCGCGACCGCTTCACCTCCTTCAGCACCTACCTCGCCGACGACGGCCGCCCCCAGCCCATCAAGGACGACGCGGTCTCCGCCGCCCGCCGCCTGGCCCGCCTGGAACAGGCCGCCGGCGCCTTCGAAGCACGCCGCGCACTGGAAGACCCCTTTATCATGGCCGAGCGGCGCACCACCGGAGAAGCACTGGCCGGCATCGTCATCGACACCGACCCCGACCGCACCATCACCGGCCCCACCGGCCGCCTCCAGCTCTGGCCACGCTTCACCCTGCACACCACCGACCCCGTACGCCTGGACGTCGGACACCTGCTGACCAGCCCACACAACCCCCGCGTGCACCTGGCCATCCGGGACATCACACCGCGCGACGGCGGCACCGACCTCCTGCTCGAGGTCACGACACAAAAGGGCACCGTCGCCAAACCCAACCGCACGTCCGTACCCGCCGTCGGCGACCACCTCCAGCTCACCCTCGCACCTGAGTTCTTCCGGCAGCCGCCCTTCCCCAGCCGCGACAACACCCCCTGGACCCACGGCGGCCCCCAGCACGACCACCCCGCCGCCCTGGACGAGGCCGAGGAGACCCAGCCATGAACCCGCCCGCACCCTCACCCGCCGAGATGGCTGCCGCGGCCGTCGACGGCGTCCTTGACACGCTCGCCGCCGGCAACGACCAGGCCCTCGTCGTCGACTCGCCGCCCGGCGCCGGGAAATCCACTCTGGTCGCCCAAGCCGCCCACACCCTCGCCGCAGCAGGCGAACGGTGCATCATCATCGCCCAGACCAACCACCAGGTCGACGACCTTCTCATCCGCCTCGCCGACCCCCAAACCCCTCAGCTGCGCCTGGGACGCCTGACCGGACACACCTACCAGGTCCCCGACCGTATCTACGGCCTGACGGGCACAACCATCAGCACGGACATCAAAGATGTCCTCGCCTGCGACGTCATCGTGGCAACCGCCAAAAAATGGGCGAACGTCGACGGCCCCCGCTGGCGGTGGGCCATCATCGACGAGGCCTACCAGATGCGCTCCGACGCCCTGCTACTGATCGCCAAGCTCTTCGAACAAGCCCTCTTCGTCGGAGACCCCGGCCAGCTCGACCCGTTCTCCACCATCCACACCCCCCGCTGGATCGGCCTGCCCCACGACCCCATGAACAGTGCCGTCACCGTCCTGATGAACCACAACGACGCCACCATCCACAGGCTCCCCGTCTCCTGGCGCCTTCCGACCTCCGCGGCAAGCCTTGTCGCCCGCGCCTTCTACCCCTTCAACCCTTTCCAAGCCGGCACCGCCCCCCAGACACGCAGCCTGCACTTCACCACCAGCGGCATGCGCAGCACCCTCGACGACACCATCGAGGAGGCCGCCCGCTCCGGCTGGGCCCTGCACGAGCTGCCGCCCCGACACACTGCCCGCACCGACCCCGAAGCCGCCCGCGCCACCGTCGCCCTGGCCGCCCGGCTGCTGGACCGCGGCGCCCAAGCCGTGTGCGAGAAGCATCCCTCCGGACGCGAACTCGAAGCCCAGGACATCGCCATCGGCACGGCTCACCGCGAACAGGCCCGCCTCATCCAGCAACTCCTCAACCGCACCCCCCGCACCCACGGCGTACGCGCCGACACCGCCAACCGCCTCCAGGGCCGCGAATACGCGATCACCATCGTCTTGCACCCCCTGTCCGGGCGCCGCGACTCCTCCGCCTTCCACCTCGAAGCCGGACGTCTGTGCGTGCTCGCCTCACGCCACCGGCACGCCTGCATCGTCGTCGCCCGCTCCGGCATCGCCGACCTCCTCGACAGCCACCCCTCCAACGACCCCGTCCACCTCGGCGTCCCCGCGAAATTCCCCGACGGCTGGGAAGCCAACCAGCACGTCCTCGCCCACCTGACCCACCACCGCGTCCGAGCCTGACGACCGGCAGGAGAACATGCCGCCCACCCCCATGGACCTGCGACCGCATCAGAAGGAAGCCGTCACAGCAGCCGTCAACACACTCCGCACCCACCCCAGGGCCAGCGTGATCGCCGCCTGCGGCACCGGCAAGACCCTCATCGCTGCCCGCACCGCAAGCCGCCTCACCCCCCGAGGCCGCGTCATGCTGCTCGTCCCCACCCTGGACCTGCTGTCCCAGACGGCCCGCTCCTGGCAGGCAACAGGCCGCAAAGGCACAGCGGTCGCCGTCTGCTCGGCACGGCAGGCAATCGACCGCACACCGACCGGCGACCTGCCGATGACCACCAGCCCCGCCGAGCTCACCGCCCTGACCAGTCAGAGCACGGGCGAGCCAGTCACGGTCTACGCCACCTACGCCTCCCTGCCCACGGTTATCGCCGCCCATCAGAGCCACGGCCTGCCCCCATGGGATCTGGTGATCGTCGACGAGGCCCACCGCACCGCCGGCCGCCTCGGCAAAGCCTGGGCCGGTATCCACCACGACGAACAGGTCCCCGCAGCCCGCCGGCTCTATCTCACCGCCACGCCCCGCGTCTGGGATCCAGACCAAGACCGAGCCGAGGTCCCCGTCGCCTCCATGGACGACGAATCCCTCTTCGGCCCTGTCGCCTACCGGCTGTCCCTGTCCGACGCCATCGACCTCGGTTTGCTCGCCGACTACCAGATTCTCGTTCCCGTTGTCGACGACACCACCCTGCGCGACTGGCTTGCCACCAGCCCCGGCGCCGGTGTCGACGGCCTGCGCCTCGCAGGCCGCCAAGTCGCCGTCCTCAAAGCCATCCACGACCACAAGCTGCGCCGCGTCCTGACCTTCCACCACCGCGTCGCCGATGCCCGAGCGTTCGCCACCACCCTCCCCGACACCGCAGCCGCCCTCCCCACCGACCTGCAGCCCGACGGCCTGTGGTCGCAATGGATCAGCGGCACCCACCCACCCCGCGTCCGGCGCCGAATTCTCCTCGACTTCGCCGCCCACACCCACCCCGAGCAACCTGCGGTCCTGGCCAATGCCCGCGTCCTCGGTGAAGGCATCGACGTCCCCTCCATCGACGCCGTCGTCTTTGCCGACCCCAAGAACAGCCCCGTCGACACCGTCCAGGCCGTCGGCCGCGCCCTACGCCAGCAACCCGGTGCGAACAAGAAGGCCACCCTGATCGTCCCCGTCTACCTCACCCCCGACGAAAACCCCGACGACCTCCTCGGCGCCGACGCCTACACCCCGCTGTGGCGCACCATCCAAGCCCTCCGCGCCCACGACGGCCGCCTCGAAGCACGCCTCGCCGACCCCCGCACCCACCGTCCCACCCTCACCGGCGACGATCCCGGACACTGGCTCCACTTCGACCGCCCCACCCAGGCCGACGAAGTCGCCCTCGCCCTCACCCTGCGCGTCCTGAAACCAAAGAGCGCTGAATGGCGCCGCGGCCTGGGCGCAGCCCGCCGCTACCACCGCACCCATCACCACCTCGACATCCCCCAGATCTACGAGGACCCGACGGGCTTCGCCCTGGGGCGCTGGCTCACCTGGCAACGACACCTCCACAACCAAAACGCCCTCGACCCCGCACGCACTCACGCCCTCGAACAACTCGGCATCATCTGGAACCCCCACCAACAAGCCTGGGACCGCGGCCTCGCCCACGCCGCCGCCTACGCCTCCGCCCACGGCCACCTCGCCGCCCCCGTCGACCACCACGAGCCCGAAACCGGGTTCGCCCTCGGCCGCTGGCTCGCCACCCAACGCAAACGGGCAGCCCAGCTCACTCCTGCCCGCACCCACGCCCTGACAGGCCTCGACCCGCACTGGAACCCGGCCTGGCCCCTGACATGGCAACGCAGCTACCACGCCGCCCGCCACCATCAGGAGGCCGGTCACATCCTCACCGATGTCCCGCGGACCTTCGTCACCCCCGAAGGCATCCGCCTAGGGGAGTGGCTCCGCACCCAGCGCAGCACACCACCCACCCACCCTGGCCAGCTCCGCCTCCTGCAAGACCTGGGGCTGCACACCACCACACCGCCCTCGACGCCACAGCCCCCGCTCACCGCACGAGAACAGTCCTTCCGGCGTGGACTGGAAGCAGCAACTGTCTTCCTCGCCAGAGAAGGCCACCTGAACGTGCCCCAGCGCCACATCGAGCACCTCGCCGAAGGGCCAGTACGTCTTGGGCAGTGGCTCACCAACGCCCGGCGCCGGTGGGACCGCCTCCCACCAGAACGCCGCCTGACACTCACAGAACTGGGCATCCAGCCGTCCGCGCCCGGCCCAGGGACGCACCAGTGAACCAGGCATCGGCCTCTCGATCTGCTCCCCCGCATCCCCCCATGACAACGTGTCGAGCTGGCGGTACCGGGGGCCGATGGAGGGAAGAGCAGCACATGAGGAAGGCCGTCCCAAGGAGCCGGGCCCCAACCCCTTTGTGGGAAAGGACCCGGCGCAGGTTGCGCGTCAGAAGGACCCAGCGTGTTCGTGCATGTCCGGTGCACGGCCATCGCGCACGCCCCTGTGCGCGGATCAGTTCTCGAGCTGAAGGCGGGCTTCTGCCTTCTTGGTACGGGGGGAAGGACATGTCGAAATTGGTGCGCGTTCCCCAGCCGCATGCATCCGCGCTATCACCCCCGCCGTTGCCGGCGTGCACGTGGACGAAGGCGCAGTCGCCATCGGCGCGGGTGTCCTCGACCCAGCCGTAGACCTTGAGCGTGTTGCCGGAGCAGCTCAGCGTCCAGTGCGCTTCTGCGCCAGGGATCACAGGTGAGGCGGAGGACGGGCAGGTGGCCGCGCTCGCAGGGCCGGCGGCGGTCAGGGCGGAGAGAAACGTCTTACCGAAAGCCATGTGCGGGGATCCTTTCCAGGTAGAAGCACGAGGACTGTTACGGGGCGGGGGTGTAGTGGCCGATCGTGTCCTCGCACGGCCCGTCGGCGTACAGGTGAGGGCATCCGCTTCACCCTGGTCGGCCTTTTGACGGTTGGCCCGCGCAGTCACCGCCACCAGGCTGGTGGCCGCGTCCTGGTCGTTGGCGTAAGCCTCCCGCCGGGCAGCGGTCCAGGAGCTCGCGCCGGAGTCCCAGGCCTCGGCGAGCGGGACCATGTGGTCGATGTCGAGCTTGCCGAGGCCGGTGACCTCCTGGCCGTCGTAGTAGGAGATCCACCGACCACCAGCGAGCTTGCAGCCGGCCGAGACCACTGGAGACTCGACCGCTTCGGAAAGCAGGACCTCCGCGCGCGTATTACAGCCGTCGGCGGGGTCAAGGCCGGAGTTCCAGTGCTTGAACTTCGTCCGCCCATAGCCGTCGCGGGACTCGTCGACGACCGGGATCTGCCCGATCACAGCGGGCGAGAGACAGCACCTCGGCAGCAGCTGGTGCCTATGCTGCCGCGGGGTGGGGGAGAGCAAGCGGAGTCAGGGCGAGGGAGAGCACGGCGAGACCACGCACCATGTTCTTGATCACGACCGCAGAGATAGCGGTCACGGTCGCCAGGGCCGAGATGATCCGGGGGTGAGTCAGTCTCCTGGAGTAACAGGTTCACCAGGGAAACGATCAGCCTCGGCTCCTTGGCAGGCTGTCCTGCGGGTGCCTTTCGTGGTCCGTGTTCGCCGGATACGACCTGCTCAGACGCGGCAGTTCATGCCGTTGGTGACTTCGCGGAAGCTGGCGATCACGGGATTGGCCATGGACTCCCGGTAGATGACAACGACCCGCCCGTAGGACCAGGTGATGTCAGTGCGCAGCTTGTCGTTGCCCTGGGTACAGCCGGTGTACATCCCGCCGCGGGCGAGGTCGGTGTAGTCGCCGCCGTTCTCCCACACCGCTGTCGAGGGGCCGACGGTGAGGAACATGGTCTGGGCCTCAGGATTGAACGTCACCTGCACCCCTTCGGGCAGCGCCCACTCGTCGCGGAGGAATGTCTTGAGTTCCTCGTTGATGGAAGCGGCGATGCCGCGTTCGGAGGCGGTCATCGCATCGCGAGCGGCCGACCACTCCCCGATGGTGGGCTCGGCATAGTCGCTGCGTGTGTAGGCGGGCTGAGGCTCGCCCGTCGGAGCGGTGGCTGTGGGCTCCGGCGTGGCGGGGGCGGGACTGCCGGCCGCGGTGACCGCTGATGCGGTATGCGCCGGGGCTGCGGAACTCGTAGGAGGAGTGGCGACTGCAGCGGCGGACGATGAGGACACCGACGGGGAAGCAGCCGGAAGAGCGGGAGCAGCGGCAGCCGAGGGCGTCTGTCGCCCCACGGCCGTGGATGCGTACACGGCCGTGGCCGCAACGCCGAGAACAACAACAACGGCTGTCGCAGCGATGTAACTGCCTTTGCGTGCCCGGCCGGCCCGGCCGGTCGGCCAGACGGTCTCATGAGCGGGCGGCGGACTCCAGTGATCGGAGACCAGCCCGTCGACCAGCACGGGCACCGAAGCGTCCTGTGGCAGAACCTGGGTGCTTTCCTTTGAGAGCAGCTTTGCGCACGCGCCGCTCAGAGACTGCGCCGTGGGGCGGTCGCCTGCCTCTTTCGACATCGCTTCCGTCACGAGGCGGGCAAGGTCCTCGGGCAGGCCGGCGAGATCGGGGTCCTGCGACATCACACGGAAGGCGACCGTGTCCGGAGCCCCGGTTCCGAACGGGTGGCGCCCGGTTCCGGCGTAGGAGACGAGGGCACCCCAGGCGAACACGTCGGACTCAGGACCGATGCTGCCCGTGCGGTACTGCTCGGGGCTGATCCAGCCAGGGGTGCCGGTCAGGACGCCCGTCCGGGTGACCGAGGTCCCGTCGAAGGCATGCGCGATCCCGAAGTCGAGGAGGCGTGGACCGCTGGGGGAGAGGATCACATTGCCGGGCTTGATGTCACGGTGGATCACACCGGCCTCGTGGACCGATGCCAGCGCGGTGGCGGTGCCCGCGGCGAACGCGTGGAGCACGGCACCGTGGAGAGGGCCGTGCGCGGCGATGTGCTGCTGCAGCGTCGGGCCCGGTACGTAGGGTGTGGCGAGCCATGGACGCTCGGCCTCGCAGTCGGCCGCGACTACAGGCACGAGACACGGTCCGCTCACCCTGCTTGTCAGCGCTACCTCACGCCGGAACCTGGCACGGAACTCCTCGTCCTCGGCCTGAGCCGGATGGACGACCTTCACCGCCAGACGGTTGCCGCTGGAGTCCAGGGCGGCGTGGACGGTACCCATCCCTCCCGCTCCCAGACGGCCCACTATTCGGTACGGGCCGACACGAGCAGGGTCCCCGGGAAGGGAGGGGAGGATATGGGCAGTCACGCGGGTTCCCTCTCAGGCCGGGCCTCTGGCGATGGATCCTATGTCCCGCCTCGAACGGGCGAACAACCAACTGGACGAGCCGCATCCCGTAGAGGCAAGCCGTGACCTCATCTATGGGCGACACGACACGTCTCGACTTACATGAGGTGCAACGCGAAAGGGCCCTGGCCTGCAGAGGTTCCGCAGGCCAGGGCCCCTTTCGTTGGTGGCGGCTCAGCTTCGCGCTGTGCGCGAGCGAGCCGGCGGCGGCTGCCCCGACGATGCGCCCGGAGGTAACCGTCTGCTCCTCACGCCGATTGCACTGCTGGGGGATGCCCGAGTCCACAGAAGCAGCTTCTGAATCGCTTTGAGTACATTGTTCTGCTTGACCTTGGACAATGCAGGCAGCATCAACGCCCAAGCCGGCCGGACGAACCTCGTCGCCTACAGCACTGCGAAAGCCGGGCTGCTGGGCCTGACCCGCTCCTTCGCCCGTGAACTGGGCCCGTACGGGATCTGCGTCAACACGGTGATGCCCGGGGTCATCCAGGTCGAGGCCGAGAGTACCCTTCCCGCCCAGTACCGTGCGCGGCCGGAGGACCAGATCAAGTACCAGTGCGTCCCGCGCCGTGGCCGACCCGAGGGCGTCGCGGCCCTGGTGGCGTTTCTCGTGGGACCCTCCGCCTCGTTCATCACGGGGCAGTCCGTCCACGTCGACGGCGGCTGGCTGCTCCACTGAAGACCGTCAACGAGCAAGAAGAGGAACCGAGATGATCGAACGAGTCCGTGCCGTCCTCGTCACCCCCGACGACACGGTGCTGGTCATCCGCCGCACCAGGCCCGGCATCCCCGAGTACTGGGTTCTGCCCGGCGGCGGCGTCGAGCCCGGCGACGCGTCGCGGGAGGCGGCCCTCCACCGGGAGATCCACGAGGAGATCGCGGGGAAGGCCGACATCGTCCGCCTTCTCCACACGATGGGGTCCGACGACGAGCGCCAGTTCTTCTACCTCGGCCGCATCGCGACCTGGTCCTTCGAGGACCGCACCGGCCCGAGTTCAGCGCCAAGGGCCGCGGCGCATACGCGCTGGAGGAGGTCCCGCTGACCGCAGAGGGGCTCGATGACATCGACCTCAAGTCCGAGGAGATCGCCCACGTTCTGCGGGGAGCCATCGGCGCCGGAAGCCTCAGAGCCTGGGTGTCGCTCTGAGCCTTCGAACACATCAACACACCACCAGGGCGACCCTGAGACGATTCGGTCCTGGTGATCTGACGCCCACCTCGATCCAGCGGCCGACACGGAGGCGTCCGGCGACGGCCTTGCGGGCGGGCAAGTTGCTGGGGGAAGGGGACTTGGGCATGGGCGAGCTGTTCGGTACTGCGGATCAGACGGTGTACTGCTTGTGCGGGACGCCGCGTCCCTACACTGCCTCGAAGGCTGCCGAGATCAGCTGACGACGTCGTGGTCCCTGTTGAACTTAGCTCGCCTGTGGCGACCACCCGCCCTGGCGGCCCCGCTGCATGATCATGTCGACGAGATCACCACCGGAGTCACGTTCCTGCCCGATTGATCCGGGAGGTAGAGGGAGTGGTCATCACGGCAACGGCAGGGGCTGGCGTGTGTCAGCTGGGATGCTCCTGCTTCCATGCCTCGATGACTTCGATGGGGACTCGTCCGCGTTCGGGCAGGTCGTATCCGTTGGCGTTGGCCCAGTCACGGATGGTGCGTGTGCTGACGGACGTCCTGGCGGCTGCGGCCGGTGGGCTGCTTTCGGTGAAGGCGGCGCCGTGGTCGAGGTCAAGGTGCCGTTGTAGGTGAACCAGGGCGCGCGCAGGGCCGTCGTTGACGGCGACGGTCCACTCGTCCGGGGTGTCGGCGGGCTGGGTGACCCAGAAGAGGTAGTCCCCGTTGCCGGTGACTCCCATGGCGAAAAGGTCCTCGGGGGAGTGCGGCAGCTGCAAGGGGTGCCGGGCGGCCTGCCGGACCTCCTCGATCTGCCCCCGCAGACGCGTCGGCACGGGGCCGGTCAGATCGGCCCATTCGCTGGGGGCATGTGGCTGGTAGAGGGTGATGAATCCGCAGAACTGGCCCGGTCCATATGCGGTGATGAGCTCCTTGTAGTCCTGGGGCAAGGCAAGGCCTTACCCAGCGTGTTTTCGACCTGCGGCCAGTCCGGAGCAGGGGGAAAGGCGGCAGGAGGCGGGCACAGCGTGGTCAGCGCGGTGAGAGAGGTCATCGGTTTCCTCGGTGGCTGAGGGCGGCGCCGGGGGCGGGGCTCAAGGTGGATGGCGCAAAACACCCGCAGTCTGATGAACGCAACAGGTCATGCGCTTACACAATCAGCGGGACCTGCGCAGCAAACCGTGAACGTCATCGCACATGCGACCGGGGCCCCAGGAGGTACGGGGGTAGGGCCTTGTGGAGCTCGGTACGTCACCATCGGCACCCATCGGCCACACTGTCGCGCATGCGCAGGGTGCTCGATGGATCGGGCTCCCAAGGCCCTGCCGACATCGATGCCCGTACCCTCCAGGCCCTCCACCTGTGCATGGACGAGAGGGCGCCGTCCACCTCGAAGAGCTGGCGGAGGGCGAAGCCGCTTCATGCACGCCTCGCACATGAGGAATGCGCCGAGGACAGGCTCACCAGTGTCGGGGCTTCGGCAGGTCGGCTGGCGTGGGCGGGATGTGGCCGTGCAACAGCCCGAGAACCAATGACTATGCCTGTGTGGTGAGTGAAGCCGAGGGAGGTGAGTCCTTCGGCTTGGCACAGCCGGTCGGAAGGGCCGTCGACTTCGGTCTGGAGGAGTTGGTAGGCGGCGCTGTGGGATTGTCCCCAGTGCATGGCGGCCCGCCACAGGGCGCGTCCGAGGCCCTGGCCTCGGGCCTCGGGGAGGACGGTGAAGTACTGGGGCATGAGCTGGGGGCGTCCGATCGCGTCGGGGCGTACTTCCATGGGGCCGATCGCCCCCACGATGCGGTCGTCGAGGGTGGCGGCGAGGACCGGGCCGCACCGGCCGCCTGCATCTGGGTGTGGAGGAAGGCCAGGCCGTCGGCGAGCATGGCCTTGGCGAACGGCGCGAAGGTCTCCTGCACGGCGGTCGGCCAGTCGGTGACAGGGCGGACCGGGTCGCCCGGGTCGGGGCAGGGGCTGCCGGTGAAGTCCTTGAGCTGGATGCGGGTGCCGCGCGGGTGTGCGCTCTCGGGGCCGAGTGGGCATACGACCCGGGCACCTGCCACGTCGTACCCGGCGGCGAGCTTCGCGGCCAGTTCGGCAGCCTCCTCCACGACGCTGTCGTGGAGCCGTAGGCGAAGACTTTCACGGTGCCGCGGCCGCGCCGGTTCAGGGTGGGGATGAGGGTGTGCTCGGGCTGGTGCACCACGTCCTCGCGGAGGACTTTCTCATCCTTCTCGCCGCCCCAGCGCCGGTCCTTGTCGTAGGGAAGGAAGCCCCCGGTGTCGGCCGCTCGCAGGGTGTCCCCGAACACGCTGACGGTCAGGGCATCGGGGTGGACAAGGACCGAGGGTCGGCACGATCGGCGCGGTCAGGTGGGGCCGGAGCCAGTCCCATCGGAAGAACATGAGCGGCACCCTAACGGTAAGCCGGGCAGGGCTCAGGCCCCGGACGCGAGTACGCCGGGGCCTGAGCGGAGTTGACCGGATCAGGTGGGTTAGTGGGGGTTGTCGTCCCCGGCGTCGCAGGAGCACTCCGCGCTCTCCACGATCGCTTCGAGGTCCTGGACGGCGGTGATCGATGCGGTCGCGACGGTCGGGGCGGCGCGGCGGGCCGAGGCGGGCGGGCCGGGGAGGATGGTCACCGGTACGGGCGGGGTCATGAGGGTTCTCCTTGTCTCCGTGCTGGCAGTAGCTGTGCAGCGGCGCCTTCGCCTCCTGGTAGTGCTTGGCCAGGGGGCGGCAGACCCGGCATGTGCCGGACAGGGCGCAGCCCTCGCACCCTCCGGTGCGAAGCATGAGGCGGTCGGCGATCGTGCCGAGCCGGGTGAGGCCGTTGATGCCCTCGGCCATGAGGTCGATCTGGTCGTCGCAGCCGACCTTGCAGATCGAGACCTTGGCGTGCGGGTCGGCGTGGAAGAAGGTGTGTCCCGCGTTGCATCCGGCGAACGGCTTGCGCTGGCGCAGGTGTGCGGCGGACTGGGCGAGGAGCGATTCTCCGCCGCCGTAGATCGTGGGCATCATGTTCGTGTACGCGTGGTTCTCGACGTTCCACTCGCCGGCGAGGGCGGCCATCTCGTCGGCCTCGGAGGCGTGTCCTCGGTCACCACCACGTTGATCCGGGTGAGCGTGTCGAAGGGCTCCTCACTCGCCCCGTACATGCTGACCACCAGCCGGTAAGGTGGGCAGTTTTGAAAGAGCTTGAGGAGGTCCGGCCGCCAGAGCAGCGAGCCGTTGGTGGAGATGGTGAGCATCATCCCGGCCTGCCAGGCGTACCGGTAGGCGCCCTGGAAGTGGGGGTCCGTGGGTTCGCCGCCGGTGATCTGGAGCCAGAGGACGCCGGCCTCGCGCATGATGTCGAGCAGCCACACCTTGTCCTGCCAGCCGAGGCCGGAGAAGGGGCGCTCGCCGAGGTAGCAGTGCTTGCAGCCGAAGTTGCAGCCGAGGTTGATCTCCCAGGAGGCCCGGCAGTAGCGATACAAGGACGGCTCGCGCACCAGCACGGTGCCCTGCGCGGGGCAACCGCCCAGGTCCAGGCCCCACATGCCGGTGGCGGTCTGCACCGCCCAGGCGGGGAGGAGCGACTCACCGTCGGCGGCGGGCCTGGCGCAGGCCCTCGTAATGGTCGGCGGAGATGTGGGCGCCGGCCCTTGCACCGGGTTTGAGAAGAAGGTGTCCGTCGAGGAACGGGGAGGCGATCAGAGCGTGGGCCATCGGTGGCCTTCCTTCCGGATCACGGAGCGGGACAGCGAACGGGACTCCTGCCGGCCGGCGCGGCAGTGGATCTCTCCCAAGCCGTTGCAGGTGCCGCAGGTCTTGCCGGACGAGTTGGCGCCGCTGCCACCGCATTCCCCGCACTGTTCGTTGCGAGGCGAGCGAGGGCGCCGGGTCTTGCGCAGGCTCGCGATCAGCTGGTGTACGAGACCCCCTCCAGGGCGTCTTCCCAGGTGTGCTGTGTGGTGTGGTCGGCGAACAGACAGCAGCCCTCACCATCAGGACCCGGGGCGGCCACCGGGCAGTCCGGCAGTACGACGAGTTCCGCCTCGTCCGTCCCGTGCCAGCGGAGCCACAGTGCGGTCCCGTACGCGCCGGCGTCGGTGAGGAGACCGAAGTGCTCACCTTCGTCGTGCGCGGACAGCTGGCACTGCACGGACCTGTCGACGTGCGGGGCGGCCGACTTCTCCCGCGCTTCCCGTGCCAGATCGAGGGGCACCCGGCGCCAGTGCACGCACCGCATCACGACACCATCCGGAGGGACGCGACGGCGTTCCGGGCCTGCTGCGAGCACCGGGGGGGGCAGAAGCACGGCGGGTAGCGGCCCAGGCTCTCCGGGGCCACCGGGTCCTCGCCCACGCGTACCTCCGTGAGAGGCCCCCACGTCTGGCCGGAGTCACGGGAGACCCCGCAACGTCATCCGCACGTCGTCCTGTCCGTTCACCATGGCCAGGAGCATCGCGATCCGCAGGCCCGGCCAGAAAGGCCAGGCGGATTACCCAACTTGGGTAACATCGCCCTCGGTTGACCAAGTGCAGCGATCCGTAGTCCTCATGCCGGAGCGTGCCCGATGCCCGAGCCATCTCGCTCGAAGGAACTCCCGGTCAGCCTGCTCACGGACGCAGTGATGATCGAGGCATGCCAGGCCAGAGACTTCGGCCGCATCTTTCAGCTAGTCAAGACACGGGCAGGCATCTATCCGTCGATGATCGCGCGCCGCTGCGACCTGACCCCGAGCCGCGTGGGCGAGGTGATCGCCGGACGGCGGCAGCTGCTGCACATGGACGTGATCGAACGGATCTCGGACGGACTGCGCATCCCCGGGCACATGCTCGGTCTTGCCCGCCGTTCCTGGAGACACCGCCCAGCCTGACGGTCATGCCCCGCCAACCGGCCGAAGTACCGGCCTCAACCGTCGAACCGCTGGTCGCCGGACTATCGGGGGCAGACGTCGACAGCATCCTCGCCCTGGCGGCCGAGCGGGATCTCAGCGCCTCGACACCGGAGGCGCTGCATTCGTCGATCGCGGACTACTGGCGCCGGGACGACGAGCACGGCGGCGAGACCTTACGGCCGGCGGTCGTCGGGCAGCTCCGCTACGTCGCCGACCACCTCAAGCAACAGCGCCCGGCTCCTCTGCGGAACGGTCTGCACAGCGTCGCGGCCGAGTTGGCCCGGCTCACCGGGTGGACCTACTTCGACGCGCGCCAGCACCACCAGGCACGCGCCTACTTCACCGAGTCCCTCGGTCTGGCCAAGGCCATCGACGACCGCCAGTTCATGGCCAACGTCCTCGCCTGCATGAGCCTCCAGGCCACCTACCAGGACAAGCCGGGCGGCGCCCTCGCGCTCGTCACGGCCGCCCAGGACCAGACCCGAGCGGCGGCGGGGACGACACCGCGCGTGCTGGCCATGCTCGCGATGCGCGAAGCCTTCGCCCACGCCACCCTCGGCAACCACGGCGCGACCCACACCGCGATCTCTGAAGCCCACACCCAGTTCGGACGGATCGGCACCGGTGATCCGGACCCGGCCTGAGTCGCCTACTTCGACGAGACGAAGCTGATCGCGGACACCGGCATCGCGCACGGCCACCTGGGCGAAGCCGCCCTCGCCGAACCCCTCATCGCGGACGCGCTACGCCGCGAGCACGCATCGAATCACCGGGGCCGCGCCTTCCACGCCTTCTGGCTCGCCCTCACCCAGCTCCAGCGCGGCAAACTCGATGAGGCGTGCCACACGGCCATGGACGCCCTGGCCCCGGCGGCGGCCGTCAGCTCGCGACGAGTCGCCGGCCACCTTCGGGAGTTCTACGAGGAGCTGGAGCCCTTCCGCCGGGAACCGGCCGCGGTGACGCTCGAGTTCCGGCTCCGGGAAGTGCTGCCCCGTCAGGTCAGCGGATCGCTTCGTCCATGAGGACGTGGAGCAGTCCGACCGGGGAGCCGCTGCTGACGATCTCGCGGCGGTCGATCATGCCCCGGACGTCGGCCAGCGGGATCCACTTGATCCGGTCCGACTCGTTCTTCTCGGTCGGCGGACCCTCGTACGTCGCCCCGTCGGCCCGGAAGACGTGGTGCTGGGAGTCGGTGATGCCGTTGGCCGGCTCGGCGTAGATCAGCGGCTTGATCGGGCCGGGCCGCCAGCCGGTCTCCTCCAGCACCTCACGGGCCGCTGCATCAGTAGGCGTCTCGCCCTCCTCGACCAGCCCCATGGGCAGCTCCCGCGCCCAGGCATCCGTGATGAAGCGGTGCCGCCACATCATGAGCACCTCGCGCCGCTCGTTGACAACGGCGGCCACGGCCAGGTGCCGGAGCTTGACGACGTGGTGCTCCCAGCGGTTCCCGTCCGGCGTCTCGACGTCGGTGAGCCACAGGTTTACCCAGCTGTTCTCGTAGATCGGACGTTCCCCATGGATCTTCCACTGCATTACTCCGGCCCTTCTCGATCGGCCTCCAGCATCGCAGAGCGAGCCCTGAGTTCCACCGGGGCTGGAGAAATTTATGTCAGAGTGACGAATATTCGGGCAGCGGCCCCATGACATTGCCCAGCGCTCAGGTCCATGCGCCGTGCCCCTCGTCTTCGCGGTGGATCTCCTGATGGCGGACGAGCAGCAGGCCAGCCGGACGCGGGGCGTTCCGCACGCCTCCAGGCGACCACCGTCAGTGCTTCCCGTGAGTCCATAGACAGCACCTCCTCTAATCGAAGCCGTCACTGCGGCCCCTACGTCTTGAAACCGAAGGCAGAAGAGGTTTTCTGCTACGGAATTTCAGGCAATGACTCCGGCTCCCTGTCCCACTGAGGGAGGTGGCGGCGATCTTGGGGAGTCGGGGCTGAGGAAACAACGGACCCCGACGACAGGACGTTGGTCCGGGAGATCAGGCCGATAAGGAGGAGCCGGAAACTGCCGAGGGGGTTGCCACGCTGACAGCGTTGCTCGCCCATGCCCTCAATCCATCAGGTTCGGTCGATGGCACCAGAGGTTGTGCCGAGCGGGCAGCTTCGACGAAGGGTGCGCGCAGGGAAGCGAACCGTTCCATGAGCGGATCGCGGACAGGGCCACCGATCATCCGGGACCAGGCAGCCGGCACGCGGTCGACGACTGCAAGAACACGGACCACATCACTCTCGGTCATGCACTGGCTCTCATGGAGGCAGTACTCCAGGAGGCCCCGGTCTCTCCACCGTTCCTCGTCCTCCCGTCCGGGCCACTCCAAGAGGAACTCCCACGCGACGAACGCTGCGCCGTGATGATCGTTGTCGCAGATCTCTGCATTGCAAGGGCACCAGCCGGACTCCAAAGCCCGTACAGCCGAACGGAGCACCGCTCTGTCCAGCGCAAGGTTCTCCAGCGTCCGACAAAAGTCCCGCAGTGCTTTCGCATGCCGCAGAAGTTCCGGCGGCCCCAGGAGCTCCAGAGGACCGAGGGCCGTCTCGACCGTCATACCGTGAGTGGCGACCCGATCTTGGCGCTCATCAGGAGCAAGATCGGGAAGCTGCTGGACGGTGCGCGCGAGTGCGTCAGAGGCCATCAGGAAGGCGGCAGATGTTTCGGCTAGCGCGGCCTGCCGGCGCAGCTCGAGCTCACCACACGTCTGGACACGTGCCGCAGCGATGGAGCCATTGACCTGGTTGACGCTCGAATCGACAGTTGCGTCTGCTGATTGCCTGCTGCTGCGCCTGGCCCACAAGGCGGCAATGAACGCGATAGGAGGGGTGAGGAACGCGGTGGCGACAGTGCCGAGATCTACCAGGTCCATGGGACCGATGCTGTCGGCCCGAGCCCGGGGTGCCAGTGCCATGGCAGATACTTGCCGCAAAATGACAGACCATGATCGTCCCCTGTCTCCTGACGTGTACACATGAGGCAGGTGTGAGGCGGCGCCATCGCGTGAGGTAGGCTTTTGCGCGCCAACGGGTTCTCCGAGAAGCCCGACGGCCGAGGCCGATCAACTGGTGCCGAGTAGGGCGCCCCAGAGGCCGGCTCCGGCGCACGTGCCAACCGCTCAGAGAGTACTGAGCGTCGCCTCAATGGCTTCAACGATGTCGTCGTGCGCTGCCGGAGCGATGCGCAGGCCCCGGCCCACCGGGACGGGCGCTTGCTCTGCGATGCGGTTAAGCACTCTGAGGAAGTTCTTGTCGGCGGTCAGGAACACATCACAGTCCGGCAGATGGGAGGCGTGCTGTACATCGCGAGGGTTGCCGCCGGTGACCTTCATGTCCGCCTG